>NZ_CP159290.1 GCF_040448685.1 Cellulosimicrobium sp. ES-005 | reverse complement strand
CCCCCCCCCCCCCCCCCCCCCCCCACCCCCGGATCCACCCACCCTCACCACCCAGGACGACATCCATGAGCATCGCCCTTCCCGCGACGACCGACGACCTCGACCACCTGCGCGACCTGGCGCACGTCAGCGCGGAGGTGATCTCACAGCACCAGGACGTCGGCGGCGCCTACCCCGCCTCGCCGACGTTCAGCGCCTACCAGGGCTATGCGTGGTTCCGTGACGGGTCGTTCGTCGCCGAGGGGATGTCCCGCTACGGCGACGTCGAGTCCGTCGACCGCTTCCACCGGTGGGCCGTGGGCGTCCTGACGTCCCGCGGCGAGCACGTCGCGGCACTGCTCGCTCGGGCCGAGGCCGGGGAGGAGCTGCCGCTGACGGACATGCTGCCCACGCGGTTCCGGCTCGACGGATCCGACGGTCAGGACCCCTGGTGGGACTTCCAGACCGACGGGTACGGCATGTGGCTGTGGCAGCTCGTGACGCACGCGGAGCGTCACGGCCGCCCTCTCGACGCCTACCGCGACGCCGTACGGATCGCGGTCGACTACCTCTTCGCGACGTGGCGCCTCCCCTGCTACGACTGGTGGGAGGAGCACGTCGAGGAGCGCCACCCCTCGACCCTGGCCCCGGTCCGCGCGGGCCTCATGGCCGTCGCGGGCGCCCGGTCGGCCGACGGCTCCCCCCTCCTCGACGACGCGCGCTCGATGCGCGCCCTCCGGATCGCCGAGGAGATCGTCGCGCTCGTGCACGCCGAGGGCATGACGTCGGGCCGCGCGAGCGACCCCGACGCTCCGCACCTCGCGAAGTGGTTCGGTTCGGGCGCGGTCGACGCGTCGCTCGCCGCGTGCGTCGTCCCGTTCGGCCTCGTCGAGCCCGGATCACCCGTCGCGGAGGCCACGCTCGACGCCGTCGCGCGCGACCTCGACGTGGACGGCGGCGTGCACCGCTTCCGCGCCGACGTGTTCTACGGGGGCGGCCAGTGGCTCCTGCTGTCGGCCCTGCTCGGCTGGAACCACGCGCGCGCCGGTCGGACCGACGAGGCGTGGCGCCACCTGCGGTGGATCGCCTCCCAGGCCGAACCCGACGGGCAGATGCCCGAGCAGGTCCCCGACCACCTCCTGCACGCCGACTCGCGCGACGAGTGGATCGAGAAGTGGGGGCCCGTGGCCCTGCCCCTGCTCTGGTCCCACGGCATGTACCTGATCCTGGCCGACGAGCTCGGCCTCTTGACCGACACGACGACGGAGCAGCACCCATGACGACCCTGATCCACCGCCCGGCCGGCATCGGCCACCCCTACGCCGCGTCGGCCGACCAGCGCGTGCCCGTACGCCCGCACGCCGGCAGTGCCGTCAGCCTGGGCGTCGTCGTCGAGAACGCCCCCGCCGACGTCGCCGTCACGTGCGAGTGGGACGACGGCGAGCAGGTCACGAGTCTCGGCGTCGCGCCCGGCTCTGTCTCGCCGGCCGACGCGGCGGCCCTCGCGGGCGGCGACGGCCACCTCGCCGCGGCGCAGGCGGGCCAGCTCGCCGCCGACGGCGCCTGGCACGCCACCAGCCCCGTCCTCGACGCCGGGCGCCGCTACCGCTACCGCTTCACGGCCGACGGCGTGAGCACCGAGTGGTTCGAGGTCAGCGCGGGCGCGTGGACCTCGACCGCCCCCGCCGGTTCCCGCGGCGTGACCGTGGGCGGGGTCCCCGCCGACGAGCACCCCCTCGTCGTCCCCGGCTCGGTCGAGTGGTGGGTCGACCAGGACCGCGCGCACCGCGTGCGCCTCGCGTTCCGCCTCGCCGACTCCGAGCACGTCGTCGGCTTCGGCGAGCGCTTCGACGCGGTCGACCAGCGCGGCAAGCGCCTCGACGCCGTCGTGTTCGAGCAGTACAAGTCGCAGGGCGCGACGGGCCGCACCTACCTGCCCATGCCGTTCGCGCACGTCGTCGGCGGTGAGGGCTGGGGCTTCCACGTCCGCACCTCGCGCCGCACCTGGTACGACGTCGCCGCCACGGCGCCCGATCGTCTCGTGATCGAGGCCGCGCTCGGGGACGACGCGGCGCTCGACGTCGGCGTCTACGAGGGCGACCCGACCGCGGTCCTCAAGGCGTTCGGCGACGAGGTCGGTCGCGCCGAGGAGCTCCCTGAGTGGGTCCTGCGTCTGTGGGCCTCCGGCAACGAGTGGAACACCCAGCAGCTCGTCATGAGCCAGATGGACGCGCACCGTGATCTCGACATCCCCGTGGGCGTGGTCGTCATCGAAGCGTGGAGCGACGAGGAGGGCATCACGATCTTCCGCGACGCCCGGTACGCGGTCCATGCCGACGGCGCACCACACTCCGCGGACGACTTCACCTACCCGGCCGACGGCGCGTGGCCCGACCCTCAGGGCATGATCGACGAGCTTCACGCTCGCGGCGTCAAGGTCGTCCTGTGGCAGATCCCGCTCCTCAAGACCGAGCACGACCTCGGCCCCGACGTGCCGCACGACGCGCAGGTTCTCGCCGACGGCCGTGCCATGGTCGCGGCCGGGCACGCCGTCCGCGAGGCCGACGGCAGCGCGTACCACAACCGCGGGTGGTGGTTCCCGCAGTCCCTCATGGCCGACCTGTCGACTCCCGAGGGCCGCGAGTGGTGGACCGCGCGGCGGCAGTACCTCGTCGGCGAGCTCGACGTCGACGGCTTCAAGACCGATGGCGGCGAGCACGCCTGGGGCGACGAGCTCCGATACGGCGACGGGCGCCGCGGCGACGAGGGCAACAACCTGTACCCCGTCCACTACGCGCGCGCGTTCGGCGACCTGCTGCGCAAGAACGGCAAGGCACCCGTGACGTTCTCCCGCGCCGGGTTCACCGGCTCGCAGGCGCACGGCCTGCACTGGGCGGGCGACGAGAACTCCACGTGGGAGGCGTTCCGCTGGTCCATGACCGCGGGCATCACCGCCTCGGCGTGCGGCATCGTCTACTGGGGCTGGGACCTCGCCGGGTTCTCCGGCCCCGTGCCGGGCTCCGAGCTGTACCTGCGCGGCGTCGCGGCCGCGACGTTCACCCCCGTCATGCAGTACCACTCCGAGTTCAACCACCACCGGCGGCCGCTGCGCGACCGCACACCGTGGTACGTCGCGGAGACGAACGACGACCCGGAGGTCGTCGACGTGTTCCGCGCCTACGCCCAGCTCCGCGAGCGGCTCGTGCCCTACGTCGCCGAGCAGGCGCGCCGCTCGATCGCCACGGGCGCGCCGCTCATGCGCGGCCTGTTCGTCGACCACGCGCACGACGAGAACGTGTGGGCGCACGCGGACGAGTTCCAGCTCGGGGACGACCTCCTCGTGCACCCGGTGACGCAGGAGGGAGCCACGTCGTGGAGCACGTACCTCCCGGCCGGCGACTGGGTGGACGCGTGGACGGGGCGACCCGCCACGGGTGAGCGACGCGGCCCGGGCCAGGTCGTCACCCGTCCGGTGCCGCGCGACGTCATCCCCGTGTACGTCCGCACCGACGCGTGGGAGCGCCTCGCGCCGGTGTTCCAGGCGTAGCGCGGCTCCGGCGTAGCGGTCAGCAAGACGTCGCGCAAGAGGACGGGCCCGGGACCCGCAGAGGCGTGGTCCCGGGCCCGTCCGTGCGCTCAGGTCAGGCGGACGGGGTCGATGATGTCGGCGAGGATGAGGAGGGCGCCGACGCCGACGAGGACGACGAACATGACGTACGCGACGGGCATCATGCGGGCGAGGTCCGCGGGGCCGGGGCGCGGGAGGCCGCGGACCCGGGCGACCGTGCGCTTGGCCCCCTCGTAGAGGGCGTTGACGACGTGCCCGCCGTCGAGCGGCAGCAGCGGGATGAGGTTGAAGACGAACAGGGCCACGTTGAGCGCGGCGAGCAGCATGAGCATCGTGACGACGCGGTCGAGGACCGGGCTCTCGGCACCTGCCACGTCCACCGCGACACGGCCGACGCCGACGACGCTCATCACGGAGTCCTGGCCGCGGGGCGCGTCGGTGAACGCGGCCTGGGCGGCCTCGTAGACCTTCACGGGCAGGGTGACGATGATCCCCGCCGTGCCGCTCACCTGCTGCCACGTGGCCTCGGCCGCGACGCCGATCCCCGTGGGCTGCCGCTCCACCGTCGGGGTGAAGCCGACGAAGCCGGCGGGCTCGGTCACCGGGTCGCCGGACTCGTCCACGACGGGCGTCCCGTCCTCGGCGACGACCTGGCGCTCCACGTCGACGGGCGTGATGGTGAGGTCGACCTGCTCGCCGTCGCGCTCGACGACGACGGGCGTCGCCTGGCCGGCGGAGCCGCGGATCATCCCCGAGAGCTGGTCCCAGGAGGTGACCTCCGTGCCGTCGAACGACACCACGGTGTCGCCCGGCTCCAGTCCGGCGGCGGCCGCCGGCGACGGGTCGGCCGTGGCCGCGCACTCCTCCTGCTCGGTCGCGACGACCGACGGGACGCACGCGGACACGGACCCGACCGTCGTCGTGACGGCGGGCAGGCCGATGCCGACGCACACGATCGCCATGAGCACGAACGCGATGAGGAGGTTCATGAAGGGACCGCCGAGCATGACGACGACCTTCTTGGGCGCGGAGAGGTTGTAGAAGGCCCGGTGCTCCTCGCCGGGCCGGATCTCCTCGGTGCTCGCGTCGCGGGCGTCGGCGACGACCTGCGAGAAGAAGCCGTTCCCCCGCGGGCGCGCACCGGCGGGCGCGGGCGGGTACATGCCGACGAGGCGGACGTAGCCGCCGAGCGGGATCGCCTTGAACCCGTACTCGGTCTCGCCCCGGGTGCGCGACCACAGGGTCGGGCCGAACCCGACCATGTACTGGCTCACGCGGACGCCGAACCTCTTCGCGGGCACCATGTGCCCGACCTCGTGCAGCGCGATCGAGACGACGATCCCGACCACGATCACGAGGATGCCGATCAGCGTCGCCATCTGTCCCTCTGCTCCTTCTCGGCCCGGGCGCTCGACGCGACCGGACGGTTGCTCGTCACCGGCGGTCCAGGATCTCGCGCGCGCGGGCGCGCGCCCAGGCCTCGGCCTCCGCCACGTCGTCCAACGTCACGGCGTCCGCGGAGGTTCCGTCGTGCGCCGCGAGCACACGCTCGACGGTCGTCACGATGTCACCGAAACCTGCGCGTCCGCTGAGGAAGGCCGCGACGGCCTCCTCGTTGGCGGCGTTGTAGACCGCCGGGTGGGTCGCGCTCGCCGCGACGGCGGCGCGCGCGAGGCTCACCGCGGGGAACGCGGCGTCGTCGAGGGGCTCGAACGTCCACGACGTCGCGGCCGTCCAGTCGCACGGCGGGGTCACGGGGTCGAGCCGCTCGGGCCACGACAGCCCGAGCGCGATGGGCAGGCGCATGTCCGGGGGCGACGCCTGCGCGATCGTCGAGCCGTCGACGAACTCGACCATCGAGTGCACCACGGACTGCGGGTGGACGACGACCGTGATGTCGTCGGCGGGGACGTCGAACAGCAGGTGCGCCTCGATGAGCTCGAGGCCCTTGTTCATGAGGCTCGCGGAGTTCACGGTGACGACCGGACCCATGGCCCACGTGGGGTGCGCGAGCGCCTGCTCGACCGTCGCCGCCTTGACCGCGTCCGCGTCCCACCCGCGGAAGGGCCCGCCGGAGGCGGTCAGGATCAGGCGGCGCACCTCGGCCCGCGTCCCGGACCGCAGGCACTGCGCGATGGCCGAGTGCTCGGAGTCGACGGGCACGATCTGGTCGGCGTGCTGCTGCGCCGCGCGCACCAGGGCACCCCCGGCGACGAGCGACTCCTTGTTCGCGAGGGCCAGCGTGGACCCGGCGCGCAGCGCGGCGAGCGTCGGGCCGAGCCCGACGGAACCCGTGACGCCGTTGAGGACGACGTCGCTCCCCCGGGCGGCGAGCGCAGCGGCGGCGTCGGGCCCGGCGAGCACCTCGGGGACGTCCGCACGTCCGGCGAAGGCGCGCGCCAGCGCCTCGCCCAGCGCCGTGGCGCGCGACGCGTCGGCGACGCCGACCGCGCGCACGCCCAGCGTCGCGGCCTGGCGCGCGAGCAGCTCCACGTCTCCGCCGCCCGCCGAGAGCGCGTCGACGCGGAACCGGTCGGGGTGGGCCTGGACGACGTCGATCGCCTGCGTGCCGATCGACCCGGTCGAGCCGAGGATCGTCACGGTGCGGAGGGCGGGGGCGGGTCCGTCGGGCATGGTTCCCATCCTCCCAGGCCGCGGGCGGTGCGTGCGCACGGCGTGTCCCGACGCGTCAGCGCGGGGCCGTCCACTCGAGCGTGTACCGGAAGAAGAGCCGACGGCGCACGCGCACCCCGGGCAGGTGCGCCCGGGCCGTGCGCGCGATCTCGTCGACGGTGTGCCGCGAGTCCCGGACCGGCATGCCCGGGGCGTCCGTCCCGGGATCCCCGGGCCGGGCTCGGCGCGGGTGCTTGACGAGGCCCACGAGGGGGTTGAGGAGCGCCGACGGGACGTCGACCGCGAGGTCGCGCGCCGACACCACGCGCGCGAGGCCGACGACGAGCAGCCGCCCGCCCGGGGCGAGGAGGCTGCGGGCGTGCGCGAGTCCGTCGTCGAGGTCGAGATGGTGCAGCACCGCGACCATCGTCACCGCGTCGTAGCCCCCGCCCACCCGGGCGTCCGGGCCGGTGGGGCGTTCCCGAGGACCGGGCTCGCCGGGTGAGCGGACGTCGTCGGGCGAGCGGACGTCGTCGAACCCGAGCTGCCGGACGGTCACGGCGGGGTCGGCGGCGAGGCGCGCCAGAGCCTGGGCGACCATGCCCGCGTCGGCGTCGATCCCGTGGACCTCGGGAGCCCGGCCGCGCAGCCGGCCGAGCAGCACGCCGGCCCCGCAGCCCACGTCGAGCACGACCCGGGCGCCGCGCGGCACCCGGCGCACGACCCAGCCGTGGAAGTGCTCGTTGTGGTTCCACGGGTGCCGGTCGTTGGCCGCCTTCAGCCACGAGGCGGCGCGGCGCACCAGCGGGTTCGCGGACGTCCGCGGATCGAGGCTCACGCGCGTCGGGTCCTGATGCGTCGTCACTCGACGCCGAGCAGGACCTCGATGGCGCGGGCGAAGAACGCGTCGACCGGACCCTCCGCGTACCCGTCGCGACCCCGCGCACGGCCGAACGTCGCGGAGCGGATCTCCGCCGCGGTGATCGGCACCTGACGGTCGAAGTAGGCGACGAGCCGGTCGCACAGGTCGTCCACGTCGTCGATGTCGTACGCAGGCTTGCCGCGCTCCGCGAGCGCGAACTTCTCACCGTCCGGGCGGCCCAGGCGGCCGTAGAGCGACCGGGCGCGCTCGGCGAGCGCGTTCATCCAGGCCTGCTGGCCGTGGGCGGCGACGTACTCGGCGCGCTGGCGCGCGATGAACGCACCCTCGAGGCGGTCCAGCGCCGCGTCGACCTCGTGCGTGTCGTACCCCCCACGGACCAGGTCGAAGACCGAGGCCTGGATCTCGGTGCTGGTCAGCCGCTCCTGCACCCGGCCCTCGTACACGTCGCGGGCGTGCTCGAAGAAGTCGTCGACCTCCTCGGGGTCGTACCCGTTCCGGGTCTTGCCGACCGTGGTGAACAGCGAACTCACTCGTCCTCCTCTGCCGCGAGCTGCCCGCAGGCACCGTCGATGTCGCTGCCGCGGGTGTCACGGATCGTCGTCGGGATCCCGTGACCGCGCAATCGTGCCACGAACTCCGCCTCGACGGCAGGGTCGCTGGCCGTCCAGATCGAGCCGGGCGTCGGGTTGAGCGGGATCGGGTTGACGTGCACCCAGCCGCGACCCCGGGCGTTGAGCTTCTCGCCGAGCAGGTCGGCACGCCACGCGTGGTCGTTCATGTCCTTGATGAGCGCGTACTCGATGCTCACGCGCCGTCCGGTGACCTCGAAGTAGTGCCGCGCCGCGTCGAGCGTCTCGTCGACGCTCCACCGCGTGTTGATCGGCACGAGCTCGCTGCGCAGGTCGTCGTCGGGGGCGTGCAGCGACAGCGCGAGCGTCACCGGGATCCCCTCGTCGGCGAGCTTGCGCATCGCCGGGACGAGGCCGACCGTCGACACCGTGATGTTGCGCGCCGACATGCCGAGCCCGTCCGGGGCCGGCGCCACGAGGCGTCGGACCGTGCCCATGACGGCCTTGTAGTTGGCGAGCGGCTCCCCCATGCCCATGAACACGAGGTTGTTGAGCCGGGTCGGGCCGCCGGGGATCTCCCCGTCCGCGAGCGACCGGGCGGCGGAGCGCACCTGCTCGACGATCTCGGCGACGGAGAGGTTGCGCGTGAGGCCGAGCTGCCCCGTCGCGCAGAACGGGCACGCCATGCCGCAGCCCGCCTGGCTCGACACGCACAGCGTGGAGCGCTGCGGGTACCGCATGAGCACCGACTCGACCTTGGCGCCGTCGAAGAGGTGCCACAGCGTCTTGACGGTCGTCCCGCCGTCGGCCTCCATCCGGCGCGCCGCGGTGAGCAGCGGCGGGAAGAGCGCGTCCGTGAGCACGTCGCGCGTCGCCTTCGGCAGGTCCGTCATCGCCTCGGGGTCGCGCGTGAGGTGCGCGTAGTAGTGCGTCGCGAGCTGCTTGGCGCGGAACGGCTTCTCCCCGAGCTCGACGACGACGTCGCGCACCTCCTCGGGCGCGAGGTCGGCGAAGTGGCGCGGCGGCTTGCCGCGCCGGGGCGCGGTCATGACGAGCGGGAGCGGCTTCGACTCCGCGGACGGGCGGACGGAACGGACGGTCATGAGGAGGTCCAAGCGTGGGGGGGTCGTGCGGACGGTTCGCACCGCGGTGCGAGCAGGTCGTCGGACGGCTGTCAGACGGCCAGCGCGAGGAGCACGTACACGAACGGGGCGGTGAGGAGCATGGAGTCGAGCCGGTCCAGGATGCCTCCGTGACCGGGCAGGAGCGACCCCATGTCCTTCAATTCTAGGTCGCGCTTGATCATCGACTCGGCGAGGTCGCCGACCGTCGCCGTGAGCGGGGCGAGGATGCCCAGCGCGACGCCCACGAACGGGCTCGCCCCGAGGCCCACCACGGCCCCGACCACGCCGACCGCCGTCGCGAGCACGAACGAGCCCGCCAGCCCCTCCCAGGACTTCTTGGGGCTCACGGAGGGGGCCAGCGGGTGGCGCCCGAACAGGACGCCGGCGACGTACCCGCCGACGTCGTTCGCGACGGCGAGCAGGATGAAGATCAGGACCCGCACGCGCCCGTCGGGAGCGGCCAGCATGAGCATCACGAAGCCCGCCATGAACGGCAGGTACGCCGCCGCGAACGTGGCCGCCGCGGCGTCGCGCACCGCCGCCGTCCCCGACCCGTCGATGACCCGCCACACGACCGCGCCCGCGACCGTGAGCATGAAGGAGACGAGCAGGGCCTCGGGCCCCGAGTAGTACGAGGACACGAGGATGCCGACCGTGCCCACGAGGAGCGGGAGGAGCGGGAGGTGCAGCTCGCGGCGCTTGAACGCCTGGGCGAGCTCCCACAGCGCGGCGCCGACCGCCACGGTCGCGAGCAGCACGAAGAACTCGGGCCGGAAGGCGAGGCTCGCCGCGACGAGCGCGAGCAGGCCGAGGCCCACCGCGATCGCCACGGGGAGGTTGCGGCCCGCCTGGGGAGCGCGCGCCGCGGAGGTGCTGTCGCCGGCGGCCGTCGAGGAGGTGTCGGTCATCGGTGCGTGGAAGAGCTCGCCGGACGAGGTGCTCAGACCTCGAGCAGCTCGCTCTCCTTGCCCGCGAGGAGCGCGTCCACCTGGTCAACGTGCGCCTTGGTGAGGGCCTCGAGCTCCTTCTCGGCGCGCCCGACCTCGTCCTCGCCGGCCTCGCCGTCGCGCGCGATGCGGTCCAGCTCCTCCTTGGCGCGACGGCGCACGTTGCGGATCGCGACGCGCGAGTCCTCGGCCTTCGCCTTGGCGAGCTTCACGAAGTCACGGCGGCGCTCCTCCGTGAGGGCGGGCAGCACGACCCGGATGACGTTGCCGTCGTTGGAGGGGTTCACGCCGAGGTCGGAGTCGCGCAGCGACTTCTCGACCGCCGTGATCGAGCTCTTGTCGAACGGGGAGACGAGGATCGTGCGCGCCTCGGTCACCGTGAACGACGCGAGCTGCTGCAGCGGCGTCGGCGCGCCGTAGTAGTCGACCGTGATCTTGTTGAACATCGCGGCGTTCGCACGGCCCGTGCGGATCGCGGCGAAGTCCTCCTTGGCCACCTCGACGGCCTTGTCCATCTTCTCCTCGGCCTCGAGGAGGGTCTCGTCGATCACCAGTGCTCCTTCGTCGTTCGTCGGTGGGGTCGTGCGGTGTCCGTCGTCAGTCGGTCGTGACCAGTGTGCCAATATTCTCGCCGACCAGGGCACGCGTGACGTTCCCCGGCTCGCTCATGCCGAAGACGCGCATCCGCACGTCGTTGTCCCGGCACAGGCTCAGCGCCGTCGCGTCCATGACCCCGAGGTCGTTGACGAGCGCGTCGGTGTACGTGAGGTGGTCGAGCTTCGTCGCCGACGGGTCCTTGCGCGGGTCGGCGGTGTAGACGCCGTCCACGCCGTTCTTGCCCATGAGGACCTCCTGGCAGTGCGTCTCGAGGGCGCGCTGCACGGAGACCGTGTCGGTGGAGAAGTAGGGCATGCCGGCGCCGGCGCCGAAGATGACGACGCGGCCCTTCTCGAGGTGGCGGATCGCCCGCAGCGGGATGTACGGCTCGGCGACCTGGCCCATCGTGATGGCGGTCTGCACGCGCGTCTTCACCCCCGCCTGCTCGAGGAAGTCCTGGAGCGCGAGGCAGTTCATGACGGTGCCGAGCATGCCCATGTAGTCGGCACGCGCGCGGTCGAGCCCGCGCTGGGAGAGCTCGGCGCCGCGGAAGAAGTTCCCGCCGCCGACGACGATGGCGACCTGCACGCCCTGGGCGACCGCGTCCGCGATCTCCTGGGCCACGCGCTGGACGACGTCCGGCGCCAGACCGATCTGCCCGCCGCCGAACGTCTCGCCCGACAGCTTGAGGAGCACCCGCCGGTGCTCGGAACCCTCGCGGGGCGTGGTCTGCTCGCCTGCCGTCACTGTCGACACCTGTCCTTCGTCCTGGCCCGGTGGGGTGGGGGGTGGTCCTGCTCCGCCGTCGTCCCACCCGATGGTGCGGCACGACGCCGGTCGTCGCGCGCCCGGAGCCGGGTGCGCGGTCGGCCCGGTCCCGCCGCCTCGGGGGCGGCGGGACCGGGCCGACGGGGGCGTCAGGCGCCGACGCGGTACCGCACGAACTCGGTGATGGTGCCACCGACCTCGGAGACGACCTGGCCGACCGTCTTCTTCGGGTCCTTCGCGAGCGGCTGGTCGACGAGGACGACGTCCTTGAAGTAGCCGTTGAGACGACCCTCGACGATCTTCGGCAGCGCGGCCTCGGGCTTGCCCTCGTTGCGCGAGGTCTCCTCGGCGATGCGACGCTCGTTCTCGACCGTCTCGGCCGGGACCTCGTCGCGCGACAGGTACGTCGGGGACATCGCGGCGACGTGCTGCGCGACGTCCTTCGCGACGGCCTCGCCCGCGGCGTCCGTGGCGACGACGACGCCGATCGACGGCGGCAGGTCACGCGCCGTGCGGTGCAGGTACGCCGTGACGCGCTCGCCGGCGACGCGGGTCACGCGGCGCAGGACGATCTTCTCGCCGAGCGTCGCGGCCTGGTTGTCGATGACCTCCTGGACGGTCTCGCCGTCCGAGTCCGCGGCGAGGGCCGCGTCGGCGTCGCGCGCGCCGGCCTCGGCAGCGGCCTTGAGGACGCGGTCCGCGAGCGAGATGAACGTGTCGTTCTTGGCGACGAAGTCCGTCTCGGAGTTGAGCTCGATGAGCGTCGCGACCTGGCCACCCTCGGTGTCGCGGATGTCGACGGCGATGAGGCCCTCGGAGGTCGAGCGGCCCTCGCGCTTGGCGACGCCCTTCAGACCCTTGACGCGGATGATCTCGAGCGCCTTCTCCGCGTCGCCGTCCGCCTCGTCCAGAGCCTTCTTGACGTCGAGCATGCCGGCGCCGGTGCGCTCGCGCAGGGCCTTGATGTCAGCGGCGGTGTAGTTCGCCATGGTGGTTCCTCACTCGTGGTTCGTCACGGGTTCTTCGTCACGGGTACGTGCAGGGGCACCGCGCCGGTGCCCGGTGCGCCGGTGGGACGGCACGGGGTGCGCGGCGGGCGACCGCCGCGCACCCCGGGACGTCACTTGGTCTCGTCGGCCTCGGCGTCGGCGACCACGGCCTCCGCGTCGGCGACGGCGGCGACCTCGGCAGCAGCCTCGGCCACGACCTCGGCAGCGGCGTCGCCCGGCTCCTCGGCGGCGACCTCGGCAGCGGCCTCGGCGACCTCCTCGGCCGCGGCGGCCTCGACGTTCGCCTCGGCGGCGGTCTCGTCGGCCGCGAGCTGCTTCTCGGCACCGGCGAGGAGCTCGCGCTCCCACTCGGCCAGCGGCTCGGCCTCGGCGCCTGCCTCGGCCTCGGCACCGGAACGGCCGGAGTGGCGCTGGAGCAGACCCTCGGCGACCGCGTCCGCGATGACGCGCGTGAGCAGCGTCACGGAGCGGATCGCGTCGTCGTTGCCCGGGATCTTGTAGTCCACGACGTCGGGGTCGCAGTTGGTGTCCAGGATCGCGACGATCGGGATGTGGAGCTTGCGCGCCTCGTCGACCGCGAGGTGCTCCTTGTTCGTGTCGACGATCCACACGGCGGAGGGGACCTTCGCCATGTCGCGGATGCCGCCGAGCGTGCGGGCGAGCTTGTCCTTCTCGCGACGCAGGACGAGGAGCTCCTTCTTGGTGAGCGACGAGCCGGCGACGTCGTCGAAGTCGATCTCCTCGAGCTCCTTGAGGCGCTGGAGACGCTTGTGCACCGTGGTGAAGTTGGTGAGCATGCCGCCGAGCCAGCGGTGGTTCACGTAGGGCATCCCGACGCGCGCGGCCTGCTCGGCCACGGGCTCCTGGGCCTGCTTCTTGGTGCCGACGAAGAGGATGGAGCCGCCGTGCGCGACGGTCTCCTTGACGAACTCGTACGCGCGGTCGATGTACGACAGCGACTGCTGGAGGTCGACGATGTAGATGCCGTTGCGCTCCGTGAAGATGAAGCGCTTCATCTTCGGGTTCCAACGGCGGGTCTGGTGCCCGAAGTGGACACCGCTCTCGAGGAGCTGGCGCATGGTCACGACGGCCATGACACGTCCTTTCGCCGTGCGGCCCGGGATCCACCCGGTGCGCGCACGCTTCTGGCGACCCCTCCCGGAGGACGGGCCGCGGTGCGGTTGTCGGTGACGACCCTGGTGGTCGCACCCCTGGCGCCACCCGTGCCGACGCCTGCGACGCACCGTGGACGGTGCGGGCAGGACCGACGCCGGACGCGGCCCCGCCCGGTCCGGCGGGGCCGGGAGCATGGGCGAGGACGTGACGCGCGAAGTCGACCGGCCCCGTCCTCGGCCGAGGTGAGCACCTCGGGCCGGGCACGGCGAACGCGCCGGTCGCAGCGGCAAGTCTACCCGACGGGAGGGCCGACCACAGCCGCCGGTCCCGGGCGCCGTCGCGACCCGCTGTCCACAGGCCGCCGGCTCCCGCCGCCCGGCCACGGCCCGCGTCGGGCACCCTGGCGCGATGGCTCCCGACCGTACCCCTGCGACCGTCCGACGACGTGCGGTGGCCCTCGCGCTGACCGCGCTCCTGCTCGTCCTGGCCCCGCCGCCGCCCGCCGCCCCGGGCAAGCCCCTGGACGCCCCCGCCGGCGCCTCCCCCGGCTGGGTGCCGCCGCTCGACCGCGCGCCCGACGCGCTCGGCGTGCTCGTGCCGTTCGACCCGCCGCTGCACGACTGGCTGCCCGGCCACCGGGGCGTCGACCTCGCCGCGGGCACCGGGGAGAGCGTCCTGGCCCCGGCACCGGGGGTCGTCACGTTCACCGGCCCGGTCGCCGGGCGCGACGTGGTCGTCGTGACGCACGACGACGGCCTGCGCACGTCGCTCGAGCCGGTCACCGCCGTGGCACCGCGGGGGACGCGTGTCGCCGCAGGGAGCGTCCTCGGGACCGTGCAAGGGCCGGGAGGCGGCGGGGCCATCGCGAGCCACTGCGCGGCCACCTGCGTGCACTGGGGCGTGCGGCGGGGCGAGCGCTACGTCGACCCGCTCGCGCTGCTCGGCGAGCGGCCGCCGATCGTGCTCCTCCCGCTCGGAGAGCCGTGACCGGAGGACCCGCGCGTCCGGAGCCTCAGGCGCGTGGGAAGGCCTGCTCGAACGAGCTGCGGAGCCGCTCGGCCGTCACGTGGGTGTAGCGCTGCGTCGTCGCGAGCGAGGAGTGCCCGAGGATCTCCTGGACGCTGCGCAGGTCCGAGCCGCCCGCGAGGAGGTGCGTCGCGGCGCTGTGCCGCAGGTCGTGCGGAGCGACGTCGTCGACCCCGGCCGCCTGCGCGAGCCGGTGCACCGCGTCGCGCACCTGTCGCTGCCCCCACCGACCGCCCCGGTCCCCGACGAGGAGCGCCGCACCCGACCGCTCCGTCACGAGCGCCGGCCGACCCGCGTCCAGCCAGCGGGTCACGGCCCGCGCCGCCGGGACGCCGAACGGGACGACGCGCTCCTTGTCGCCCTTGCCGAGCACCCGGACGACCCGCTGCGACAGGTCCACGTCGTCCACGTCGATCCCCGCGAGCTCGCCCACGCGGATGCCGGCCCCGTAGAGGAGCTCCGCGGCGGCCCACTCGCGCAGCCGGGCCGGCTCGCCCGACGCGGCCGCCTCCCGCGCGCAGTCGAGCATGCGACCGGCCGCGTCGGCCGTGAGCACGGTCGGCAGGGTGCGCGGGACGCGCGGGCTCGCGAGCCGTGCCGCCGGGTCCGCCGCGACGCGACCGGTCCGCCGCGCCCAGTCGAAGAACGCGCGCGCGGCGGCGCCCCGGCGCGCGAGCGTCGCGCGGGCGAGCCCGCGTTCCGACTGCTCCGTCAGCCATGCGCGCAGGGCGGCGAGGTCGACGTCGCTCGGCGACGCCGCGCCGTGGCGTGCCGCATGACCCAGCAGCGACTCGACGTCGCCCGTGTACGCGCGCACCGTGTGCGCGGACGACCCCTGGGCGAGCTCGAGGTGCACGGCGAAGTCCGCGAGCGCCGCGCGCAGGGCCGCCGGCAGCGCGTCGGCCGACGCGGGCGCCCGGTCGGCGCCCTGCTCGGCCGCCGGGTCGTCGGGGAGGTCGGACGGGGTCACGCGACCAGTCTGGCGCGTGCGCCTGCGCGCCTCGCGGAGGCGCTCCGTCCGGGTGCCCTTCCGGAGACGCGCCGTCCGGTGTGCTCTCCGGGGTCAGACCGCGCGCACGCGCCGCCAGCCGCCGGACGTCCGCTCGGCCAGGCCGCGGATCTCGAGCCGGCCGAGGGCACCGACGGTCTCGGGGACGGCGAGCCCCGCCGACCGCGCGACGGCGTCCGTCGGCACCCCTGACCGCAGCGGCAGGGCGTCCCACGTCCGGGTCTCGACGGCGTCGAGCCCGTCGTACACGGCGTCGCGGGGCGCCCTGCGCGTCCCCGCGGCCGGTGCTGCCGGCGCCGCGTCCCGTGCCAGCGCTCCGGCCAGCTCCGCCACCTCGTCGGCGTCGGTGACGCACACGGCGGCACCGTCGCGCAGGAGCCGGTGGCAGCCGGTCGACGCCATCGAGGTCACGGGTCCGGGGACGGCGCCGACGGGCCGCGAGAGCTCGGCGGCCCGGACCGCCGTGCTGAGCGATCCCGAGCGCCAGGCCGCCTCCACGACCACGGTCGCGCCCGCGAACGCCGCGATGAGCCGGTTGCGCAGCAGGAAGCGGACCCGGCTGGGCACGGAGCCCGGCGGCACCTCCGACACGACGGCGCCTCCGGTCCCGACGACGGCCCGGAGGAGCTCCGTGTTGCCGACGGGGTACAGCCGGTCCACCCCGCCCGCGAGGAACGCGACCGTCGGGCCGCCGGACACGAGCGCCGCGCGGTGGGCCGCGGCGTCGATGCCGTAGGCACCGCCCGAGACGACCGTGAACCCGCGCGCCGCGAGACCGGACGCGATCTCCCCGGTCACGTGGCGCCCGTAGTCCGTGCACGCGCGTGCCCCGACGACCGCGACGGATCGCGCCGCCAGCGCCGCCAGGCCGTCCGAGCCACGGACCCAGAGCGCGAGCGGACGGCCCGGACCCAGGTCGTCGAGGGGCGTCGGCCAGCCCGGGTCGCCCGGGACGACGAGGGAGCCGTCGAGCCGGTCGAGCACGTGGAGCTCGCGGCGTGGGTCGAGGCCCTCCAGCCGCGGTGCCCAGCGCGCGACGGCGCGCAGGAGCCGCGCGACGGGCCCGCTCCGCGGGTCGCGACCGGGCGCGGGCCGGTCGTCGCCGGCTGCCGCGGTGCCCGGCCCGGCCCCTCCGAGCAGCGGCCCCAGCCCCGACCCGCCGTCGTCGGCGACCTCCGCGAGCCGGACGAGCTCGCGGCGGGCCTGCGCCGGGTCGTTCACCGCCTCGACGAGCCAGGCCAGCGCGCCCGGGGCCCCGAGCTGCTCGACGAGCGCGACCGCGACCTCGTCCCCGGGCTCCGCCAGGCGCGACCACGCCGCCCGCGCGAGCCGGTCGTCGGCGACGTCGAAGACCGGCCGCACGGGAGCCGTCGGGGCGGCCCGGCGCTCAGCCACGGTAGCCCCGCGTCCGGAGCGCGAGCCCGGCCCCGACGTCGGCGCGCGTGGGTGCGGCGTGCCCGGCGAGGTCGGCGACCGTCCAGGCGAGGCGCAGCACACGGTCCGCGCCGCGCAGGCTCAGCGTGCCGCGGTCGAGCGCGGCGTCGACGTCCGTCAGCAGGCCGGGGTCGGGCCCCAGCCGGTCGCGCAGCCACGTGCCGGGCACCTCGGCGTTCGTCCGCCACGGCGTCCCGGCCAGGCGCGCTGACGCCGTCTCCCGGGCGGCGGCGACCCGTCGCGCGACCGCCGCGCTCGGCTCCGGCCGCCCGGCGTCCGCGCGCTCGACCCGGGTGACGGGACGGACCTCGACCTGGACGTCGACCCGGTCGAGCAGCGGACCGGAGAGCCGGCCGAAGTAGCGGCGCTGCGCGACGGGCGAGCACGTGCACTCGAGCCCCTTCCCGACGCCCTTGCCGCACGGGCACGGGTTCGCCGCCAGGACGAGCTGGAAGCGCGCGGGGTAGCGCGCCGTCCCCCCGGCCCGGTGGATCACGAGCTCGCCGTGCTCGAGCGGCTGCCGCAGGGTCTGCAGCACGCGCGCCCCGAACTCCGGTGCCTCGTCCAGGAAGAGGACCCCGCGGTGCGCGCGCGACGCGGCACCGGGCCGGGGCAGGCCGCTGCCGCCCCCGACGATCGCCGCCGGGGTGGCCGTGTGGTGGGGGTCCTCGTACGGCGGGCGGCGGACGAGCCCGGAGCCCGGGTCGAACACCCCGGCCACCGAGTGGACGGCGGTCACCTCGACGGCCTCTCCCTCCGTGAGGTCGGGCAGGATCCCGGGCAGCCGTGACGCGAGCATCGTCTTGCCCGCGCCCGGCGCACCGACCAGCAGCAGGTGGTGCCCGCCCGCCGCGGCGACCTCGAGCGCGTGCCGAGCCTCGTGCTGCCCGACGACGTCCGCGAGGTCGCCCGGCTGCGGCCGCGCGGCGGCCGGACGGGGCACCACGACCGGTGGCGCGGCACCGCCCGGGTCGTCGAGCGACGCCCCGTGGAACCGGGCGACGTCGGCGAGGGTCGTGGCCCCCACGACGTGCGCTCCCGGCACCAGCCGGGCCTCCTCGGCGTCCGCCGCGGGCACGACGACGTCGGGGAACCCGGCGGCGACGGCCGCGGCCACCGCGGGCAGGACGCCGCGCACGGGCTGCAGGCGGCCGTCGAGGCCGAGCTCCCCGAGGTGCACGACGTCCTCCACGGCGCGCAGCGGGACGACCTGGGCTCCCGCGAGCAGCGCGACCGCGATCGCGAGGTCGAAGCCCGTGCCGGACTTGGGGAGCGCCGCGGGCGAGAGGTTGATCGTGACCTTGCGCTGGGGCCACGGGATGCCCGACGAGGTGACCGCCGCACGCACGCGGTCGCGCGACTCGCTGAGCGCCGCGTCCGGGAGCCCGACGAGCACGAAGCCGGGCACCGAGGCAGCCAGGTGCGCCTGCACCTCGACGACGTGGCCCGACAGCCCGACGAGCGCGACAGCGCGGGTCGTCCCCAGACCCATCAGGCGCTCACCCCGACGAGGTGCTCCACCTGCGCCGCGCCCGCGCGCGCCACGAGCACGGCGACGACGTCGATGCGGACCGACCGTGCGCGCACGTCGTGGGTCGCGAGCCACTCCCCCGTGAGCCGGCGCAGGCGACCGAGCTTCGCGGGCGTCACGGCCTGGGCAGGGTGCCCGAACCCGGTGCCGCGACGCGTCTTCACCTCGACGGCGACCAGCACGTCACCGTCCAGCGCGACGACGTCGAGCTCGCCGCGCGTCCCGCGCCAGTTGCGGTCGAGCACGGTCCAGCCGGCCTCGACCAAGTGGGCCGCGGCCACCCTCTCCCCGTACCGCCCGACGGCGTCCTTCGCTCCCATGGGGCTCACCTCCGCCGCCCACCGTGGGCGACGGGGAGGACGCGGCGCCAGCGACCCGCGACCGCCTGTGGACGGGACCCTCAGGAAGCGGCCGTGTGGACGGCCACGACCGTGGTCAGAGCTGGAGCTCCGCCTTCGCGAGCTCCTCGACGTTGACGTCCTTGAAGGTCACCACCCGGACCGACTTCACGAACCGCGCCGACCGGTACACGTCCCACACCCACGCGTCCGCGAGCCGCAGCTCGAAGTACACCTCGCCCGCGGCGGAACGCACCTGGAGGTCCACCTGGTTCGCCAGGTAGAAGCGGCGTTCGGTCTCCACCACGTACGAGAACAGGCCCACCACGTCGCGGTACTCGCGGTACAGCGCGAGCTCCATCTCGGTCTCGTAGTTCTCGAGGTCTTCGGCGCTCACGCCTCCATCATGGACCATCGAGCGCTCCGCGCCCGCCTCAGCTCGTGGGCAGCCCGGCGTCGGGGTCGAGCTCGAGGACGTCCACGGGCTCGCCGTACGCGGGGGCGCCGAGACCCTCGTCCCCGCGCTCGGGCAGGCGCCAGGACCGGCGGTGCTGCGGCGTCGGGCCGTGCTCGCGCAGAGCCTCGACGTGGGCCGCCGCGCCGTAGCCCTTGTTCTGGTCCCACCCGAAGGCCGGGTACTGCCGCGCGAGGCTGGTCATGAGACCGTCGCGCTCGGTCTTCGCGAGCACGCTCGCCGCGGCGACGGAGGCGCACTGGAGGTCGGCCTTGACCAGCGTGCGCACGCGCGGGTCGACGATCCGCTCGTCGTCGTGCGGGTCGAGGTCGAACGCCTCGAAGAGGTCGACCGCCGAGGGGCGGCTGAGCCAGTCGTGCTTGCCGTCCAGGAGGACCGCGTCGACGTCGCCGACCGTGCGGCGCACCTGGGCGAGCGCGCGGCGGCCCGCGAGGCGCAACGCACCGACGATGCCGTGCGCGTCGATCTCGGCCGGACCGGCGTGGCCCACGGCCCACGCGACCGACCACGAGCGCGCGAGCGGCACGAGGGCCTCGCGCGCGGCCGCGGTGAGGAGCTTGGAGTCGGTGAGACCGGGCGGGCACGGCTTCGTGGCGAGGTCGACGACCACGACGCCCACCGAGACCGGGCCCGCGAGCGCGCCGCGGCCGACCTCGTCCATGCCGGCGACGAGCCGGGCGCCGTCGCGCAGCATCGCGCGCTCCTGGCGCAGGTCCGGACGACGCCGCGCGGGCGCGCGGCGCCCGCGCGAGGGTGCCGCCGGCGGCGGAGCGACGGGCGCCGCGGCGGGCGCGGGAACGGCGGGAGGCGCGACGGCGTCGAGCGTCACGGCTCCACCTCGGGCACGTCGGCGAACACGTCACCGGGGTTGCGCAGCAGGCCGAGGTGGGAGAGCGGCCAGACCTTGACGAACGCCGTCCCGACCACGTTGCCCATCGGCACGAACCCGCCGCCGGGCTTGCCCGTGTTGTAGCGCGAGTCCGCCGAGTTCTGCCGGTTGTCGCCCATGACGAACAGCATGTCCTCGGGCACGGTCCGGTCGAACGGGTCCTGGCTGGGGATCGAGCCGGGCTTGATGTACGTCTCGTCGATCGAGACGCCGTTGACGCTCACGCGCCCCTCGGCGTCGCAGCACACCACGTGGTCGCCCGGCGTGCCGATCACCCGCTTGATGAGGTGCTCGCCCGTGTCCTGCGGCAGCAGGCCGACGAAGGTCAGCGCCGCGCGCAGCGCCTCCGACACCGGGCTCTCGGCCTGCGGCACCGGCGGCGGCAGCCACCCGCCCGGGTCCTTGAACACCACGATGTCTCCGCGGTGCACGTCGAACGCACCCGGCACGAGCCGGGACACCATCACCCGGTCGCCCTCGACCAGCGTGTCCTCCATGGACGCGCTCGGGATGAAGAACGCCTGCACGAGGAACGTCTTGATGAGCAGCGACAGCACGAGCGCGCTGACCACGATGATGGCCGTCTCGCGCAGCAACGACGACTTCCGGGCCGGGCGCTCGCGCGAGCCGCGCGACGAGCCGCCCGCCCCGTCGGCGGCGAGGTGCTGGCCGTGCGGGCCCGGCCCGTCGTCCTCGGGACCGAGCGCCGCGCGCTCGGTGCCGGCGTCGGGCTGCGGGCCGCGGGGCGGGGCGCTGTCGGTCACGCGTTCACAATGCCACCTTCCGGCGACTTCCGAGAAACGGACCGGCCCTCGGACCGCGGGTCCGGGGACGACGACGGCGGCCGTCCCGAGGGGACGGCCGCCGTCGGACGAGCGGAGCGGCAGCGCGTGTCGGCCGTCTGTCGACGGTCCGTCGACGGCCTGCCGGCAGCCGATCAGCGAGCAGGCGCGGTGTCGCGCTTCTCCTTGATCTTCGCCTTCTTGCCGCGGAGCGCGCGCAGGTAGTACAGCTTGGCGCGGCGCACGTCACCGCGCGTCACGACCTCGACCGAGTCGATGGACGGCGAGTGCACGGGGAACGTGCGCTCGACACCCACGCCGAAGCTGATCTTGCGGACCGTGAACGTCTCACGGATCCCGCTGCCCTGACGGGCGATCACGACGCCCTGGAACGCCTGGACGCGGGAGCGGGTGCCCTCGACGACCTTGACGTTGACCTTGAGCGTGTCGCCGGGGCGGAACTCCGGGACGTCGCTGCGCAGCGATGCTGCGTCGACGCTGTCCAGCGTGTGCATGTGCTTCTCCTCGTCCGCCACAGGTCGGACGCGTGCTCGTGGCCCGGGCGCGCCGGGCCGTCGTCGTCTGTCGGTTGGGGTGTGCCGTGCTGCGCGTGGACGGTCGACCACCTCGCGGTCGTCGTCCGTCGTGCCAGTCCGCCCGAGGATCCGGGCGCGGGCTCCCCTGTGGCAGAGGTTCCGGGGCGGCACACACCGATCGACCATTCTGCCACACCCGGGGGGGGTTGCCGGCAGCCGGCGTCTCGCGGGGTCGACGCGACCTCAGGGAGCGCCGTGCGCGGCGGGCACGAGGCGACCGTCGACGACGGCCCACCCCACCTCCGCGAGGACCTCCAGGTCCTGCCGGTCGAGCCCGTCGACGGCCAGCGCACGCACCATGTCCGGCCGTCGCGCGGCGGTCCGGCGCAGGGCCTGGTCGCGGCGCCAGCGATGGATCCGCGCGTGATGACCCGACAGGAGCACGTCGGGCACCTCGAGGTCGCCCCAGGCGGGCGGCTTCGTGTACACGGGGTACTCGAGCAGGCCCGCGGCGCCGTGCGACTCCTCGACCAGCGACTCGGGGTTGCCCACGACGCCCGGCAGCAGCCGCCCGACCGCCTCGACCATGACGAGCGCGGCGACCTCTCCCCCGTTGAGGACGTAGTCGCCGATCGACAGCTCGCTGACCCGCATCCCGGCCGACCGGTAGTGCTCGGCGACGCGCGCGTCGATCCCCTCGTAGCGTCCGCAGGCGACGACGAGGTGCTCCTCGGTCGCGAGCGCCTCCGCCGTGCGCTGCGTGAAGGTCTCGCCCGACGGCGTCGGCACGACCAGGTGCACCGCGCCCGCCGCGTCCGGCGTCCCCGCCGAGAGGCCCGCCACGTCGTCGATCGCGCGGCCCCACACGTCGGGGCGCATGACCATGCCCGCCCCGCCGCCGAACGGCGTGTCGTCGACGGTGCGGTGCCGGTCGGTCGTCCAGTCCCGCAGGTCGTGCACGCGCAGGTCGAGGATCCCCGCGGCGCGCGCCTTGCCGACGAGCGACAGGTCGAGCGCCGCGAGGTAGTCGGGGAAGATCGTGACGACGTCGATCCGCACGTCAGGCCTCGCCGTCGTGCTGGTCGTCGGTCTCGCTCGCGCCGGAGCCCGACGTGTCGGCGCCGTCCGGCGCCGCGACCTCGAGCCGGTCCGCGTCCGACGCGAGCAGCCCACCCGGCGGGTCGAGCACGACCCGCCCGCCCGCCACGTCGACGAGCGGGACGATCTGCCGGACGAACGGGACGAGCGTGCGGGCCCCTCCCGTCTCGCGGAGCACGAGGACGTCGTGCGCGGGCAGGTGCTCGAGGCCGTCGATGCGTCCGAGCGTCCGGCCGTCCGGGTCCTCCGCACGGAGCCCGACGAGCTCGTGCGGGTACCACGCGTCCTCCTCGTCGGACGCCTCGACCTCGACGACGAGCTCGACGCCGCGGAGGGCCTCCGCGGCGGTGCGGTCGCGGACCCCCTCGAACCCGACGAGCCAGCGCCCCTGGTGCACCCGCACGGTCGCCACGATCAGCGGGCCCGCCGCAGCGGGACGCGTCACCAGGCGCTCGCCCACCGCGAGGCGCTCCTCGGGCTCGTCGGTGCGCAGGTCGAGCACGACCTCGCCACGCAGTCCGTGCGCCTTGCCGACGCGCGCGACGGTCAGCTCCATGGTCGTCACTCCTCCGGTGGTCCTGGTCGGGGTGGTGCCGGGTCGGCACCGGGTCTCGCAGCGGGTACAGGAAGGCCCGGCCCGCCGGTCGGCGGGCCGGGCCTAGCCCGTGGCCCCTCACGGGGCACGATGGTGCGGGCCTCAGCGGCGGTCGACGTCCACGACGTCGACGCGGACCGGCCCGTCGGTCGCGAGCGCGCCGATCACCGTGCGCAGGGCACGGGCGGTGCGCCCGCCACGACCGATCACGCGGCCGAGGTCGTCCGGGTGCACCCGGACCTCGAGCAGGTCACCGCGACGCAGCGTCTTCGCGTTCACCCGGACGTCGTCCGGGTTGTCCACGATGCCGCGCACGAGGTGCTCGAGCGCCTCGGCGATCATCAGGCCTGCTCGTCGGCAGCGGCCTCGTCGGCCGCGTCGGCGGGCTCCTCGGCCGGAGCCTCGGCCTTCTTCTCGGCGGCCTTGGCCTTGACCTTCTCCGCGTCGGCGGCGGCGGCCTCGATCGCGGCGGCGGGGTCGACCTTCTCGCCCTTGACCTTGAGCGTGCCCTCGGCCCCGGGCAGGCCCTTGAACTTCTGCCAGTCGCCCGTGATCTTGAGGAGCGCGAGCACCTGCTCGGTCGGCTGCGCGCCGACGCCGAGCCAGTACTGGGCGCGGTCCGAGGTGATCTCGATGAACGAGGGCTCCTCGGTCGGGTGGTACTTGCCGATCTCCTCGATCACGCGACCGTCGCGCTTGGTGCGCGAGTCCGCGACGACGACACGGTAGTACGGCGCACGGATCTTGCCGAGACGCTTCAGACGAATCTTGACGGCCACAGTGGTGGTCTCTCCTGGTTCTGGTTCGGGCGAACCCGGACCCGTCCCGTGGGGACAGGACGAGGAAGGGGTTCAGGACACGGCACGCGCCGGAGAGAGGGGCCGGGGCACGCCGAGTACCGGGACATTGTGCCAGACCGGACCGGCCGGGACCAACCTGCGCGCGAACCTCTCAGCCGGCGTGCGGGGCGACGATCTCGCCGCGCAGCACGACGGCGGTCGGGGCGCGCAGGACGCCGACGTCCTCGCGCGGGTCCTGCGGGTACACGACGAAGTCCGCCGACGCGCCCTCGACGAGCGACGTGTAGCCGAGGTACTCCCGGCCCTGCCAGCTCGCCGCCGCGACGACCGCCGCGTCGGGGATGCCGGCGGCCACGAGCTCGGCGCACTCGTCCGCGAGGCGACCGTGCCCGATCGTCCCGCCCGCGTCGGTCCCCACGAGGATCTGGATGCCCGCCTCGTACAGCGCCCGGGCCTGCTCGTACCGTCGCTCGTGGAGCCGTCGCATGCGCGCCGCGAACACCGGGTACTTCCCGTCGGCCTGCCGGGCGATCGCCTCGAACTGCCCGACCTGCAGCAGCGTCGGCGTGACGGCGATCCCCCGCTCGGAGATCTCGTACATCAGGTCCGGGTCGATCCCCGTGCCGTGCTCGATCCCGTCGACGCCGGCGGCGAGCAGCGACGGGATCACCTCCTCGGAGAACGCGTGCACGGTGACGCGCGCGGCCTCGGCGTGCGCGGCCGCGACGGCCTCCGCGAGGACGTCGTCGGGCCACAGCGGTCGCAGGTCGCCCTCGGACCCGAGGTCGCGGTCGATCCAGTCACCGACGATCTTCACCCAGCCGTCGCCCTGGCGCGCCTCGCGGCGGACGGCCTCGGGGAGCTGCGCGACGTCGTCGAGCTCGAGCCCGTAGTGCCGCAGGTAGCGCTTGGGACGCGCGAGGTGACGCCCGGCCCGCACGAGCCGCGGCAGGTCGCGCCGCCCGTGGACCCACCGCGTGTCGAGCGGCGAGCCGGCGTCGCGCACGAGGAGGACGCCGCTGTCGCGGTCCGTGACGGCCTGGTCCTGGGCCGTCGCCGCGTCGACCGCGCCCTGAGCCCCCAGGCCGACGTGGCAGTGCACGTCGACGAGGCCGGGCAGGGCCCAGCCCTCGAGCTCCACCATGTTGGTGCCCTGGGCGGACGGCCGCGTGAGGCTGATCCGTCCGTCCTTGACCCACAGGTCGCCCACCTCGCGGTCGTCGCCGACGATGACGTGGCCGCGGACGTGCAGCGTGGGGCCTTCCAGCGCGGACATGCGGCTCCTGGGTGAGGACGGTCAGGACGGTCGGCCCGGTTCGCGGGCCCGGGAGGCACCGGACGGGTGCCACGGACATAACCTAGCGCCACCTGGCGACCAGGCGGCTGCGGGACGCACCCGGGACACGACGCGGCGCCCGCGGGCGGCGGTCGGTCAGCGGCCGAGCAGCTTCTCGAACCCGGGCGGGAGCTGGAGGTCGTCGGGCGTCGTCCGGGCCGGCTCGGCGGGGCTGCCGACACCGAACGCCGACCCGGCGGGCGCGGACGGTCCGGGGGTCTCCCCCGCCGCGCGGGCGGCGGCCGCGCGCTCCTGCGCGGCGCGCTTCGCCGGGTTGCCCGACTTGCCCTTGACCTTGCGCTGCGGCGCCTGGCGCCCGCGAGCCTTCTTGCCGCCCATGCCCGGCAAGTTGCCCATGCCCGGCATCCCCGGCATGCCGCCGCCCCGGCTCATCTGCCGCATCATCTTCTGCGCCCCGGCGAACCGCTCGAGGAGCTGGTTGACGTCGCTGGTCGTCACGCCGGACCCGCGCGCGATGCGCGCGCGGCGCGACCCGTTGATGATCTTCGGGTTGTCGCGCTCCGCGGGGGTCATCGAGCGGATGATCGCCTCGATGCGGTCGACCTCGCGCTCGTCGAAGTTGTCGAGCGCCTCGCGCATCTGGCCCATGCCCGGGAGCATCCCGAGCATCTTCTTCATCGAGCCCATGTTCTTCATCTGCTGCATCTGCACCAGGAAGTCCGCGAGCGTGAAGTCCTGCCCCGTGGCGACCTTCTCCGCCATCTTCGCGGCCTGCTCGGCGTCGAACGCCTTCTCGGCCTGCTCGATGAGCGTGAGGACGTCGCCCATGTCGAGGATGCGCGACGCCATGCGGTCCGGGTGGAACGCCTCGAAGTCGGTGAGCTTCTCGCCGGTCGAGGCGAAGAGGATCGGGCGCCCGGTGACGCCGCGCACGGACAGCGCGGCACCGCCGCGCGCGTCGCCGTCGAGCTTGGTGAGCACGACGCCCGTGAAGTCGACGCCCTCCTCGAACGCCTTCGCGGTCGCGACGGCGTCCTGACCGATCATCGCGTCGATGACGAACAGGACCTCGTCGGGCTGCACGGCGTCGCGGATGTCCGACGCCTGCTGCATGAGCACGGCGTCCAGGCCGAGGCGGCCCGCGGTGTCGACGATGACGACGTCGTGCTGACGCTGCCGCGCCGTCTCGACGCCCTCGCGCGCGACGGCGACCGGGTCGCCGATCACGTCGTCGACCTCGACGCCGCTCTGGTTGCCGGGGTGCGGCGCGAACACGGGCACCCCCGCGCGCTCGGCGACGACCGAGAGCTGGGTGACGGCGTTCGGGCGCTGGAGGTCGGCGGCGACGAGGAGCGGCGTGTGCCCCTGCTCGCGCAGGTGCAGGGCCAGCTTCCCGGCCAGGGTCGTCTTTCCCGCGCCCTGGAGGCCCGCGAGCATGATGACGGTCGGGGGCGTCTTGGAGAAGCGCAGCCCGCGGCTCTCACCGCCGAGGATGCCGACGAGCTCCTCGTTGACGATCTTGACGACCTGCTGCGCCGGGTTGAGCGCGCCCGAGACCTCGGCCGAGAGCGCGCGCTCGCGCACGGTCGCGCTGAACTCGCGCACGACGGGGACCGCGACGTCGGCGTCGAGCAGCGCGCGCCGGATCTCCCGGATCGTCGCGTCGATGTCCGCCTCGGACAGCCGGCCCTTCGCACGCAGGTTCTTGAAGGTCGAAGTCAGTCGGTCCGACAGCGTGTTGAACACCGCGTCATCCTCACCAGTCGTCGGAAGTCTCGTCCGCGTCGGCGCTCCCGCCCGCCGTCGCCCGAGGTCGGGCGCGGGCTGGCAGAGGACGCGCCGTCCGCGAGGGACCAGCCTACCCGGCGGCGTCCGGTTCTCCCGGCACGTCTCTCGGCGCAGCCCGCAGCACCCGGAGCGTCTCCCCCACGAGGTCGTCGACGAGGCGAGCACGCCAGGCGGTCCACGCGCTCGGGCCGAGCGAGGACGCGTCGGCCTCGGTGAGCGCCCGCAGCACCTCGAGCAGGTCGGCGCGGTGGTCGACGGCGGCGGCGAGCTCGGCCACCGTCGCCGGGTCGTCGGGGTCCTCGCTCACGGCGAGGCGGGACAGCGTCAGGTGGTGGCGCACGAGCCGCTCGACGTCGGACACGACGTCCGGCTCGAACCCCATCCGGCCGAGGATCGCGGGCACGAGGCGCGCACCCTCGACCGAGTGGTCGACGGCTCCCGCACGCTTGCCGATGTCGTGCAGCACCGCGGACAGCAGGAGCAGCTCCGGCCGCTCGACGTCCTTGCGGACGCGCGCGGCACGCGCGACGACCTCCACGAGGTGCCGGTCGACGGTGTGCCGGTGCACGGCGGCGCGCTGCGGGCGGTTCCGCACGCCCGCCCACTCGGGGATCCACGTGGTCACGACCCCGGCCAGGTCGAGCGCCTCCCACACCGCCACCTGGGCCTGCCCCGACCCGAGGAGGGAGAGGAACGCGGCGCGCGCGGCACGCGGCCACGGCTCGGGCAGGGGCGGGCACTGGGCGAGGCTCGCGACGGAGACCGGCGAGAGCGTGAGGCCCGTCCGCGCGGCGGTGGCGGCGGCGCGCAGGGACAGGAGCGGGTCGGACGCGGGGTGGGCGTCCACGGCGAGCACGAGCTCGCCGTCGTGCTCGACGAGCCCGTCGCCGACGGACCGCAGGCGGGGTGCCGTCCGACGGCCCCGGACGAGCACCGGACGCCGCGTGACCGACGGCCGCTGGAGCGCCTGGCGGGCGCGCCGGACCGTGGTGTCGAGCGCGTAGGAGACCTCACGGCCCGCCGCCGCGAGGCTCGCGAGCAGCTCGTCGGGGTCGTCGAAGCCGGACAGCGCGGCGACCTCGTCGAGGTCGGCCAGCAGGAGCCGGCTCGTGTGCCGCCCCGTGACGACCTGCAGGGTGTCCCGTACGTCGAGCAGGTGCGCGTGCGCGCGGTCGACCGACCCGTGAGGGCGGTCCGTGAGCCACGTCGCGGCGAGGGCCGAGAGCACGACGGCGTCCCGGATGCCTCCGCGCGACTCCTTGAGGTCGGGCTCGATGAGGTAGGCCAGCTCGCCGGACCGCTCGGCGCGCTCGCGCGTGGACGCGAGCAGGTCGGGCAGGCGGCGGCGCGACGCGGAGCGCCAGTCGGTGAGGACGGCGGACGACGCTCGGTGCACGACGACCGCGTCGCCGGCCACGGCACGCACGTCGAGCCAGCCGACGGCCGCGGGCACGTCCTTGGACGCCACCTGGCGGCACTGCGAGAGCGAGCGCACGGAGTGGTCGAGGTCGACCCCGGCGTCCCAGAGCGGGTACCACAGGCGCTCGGCGACGCGGGCGACGTCGTCCGCCGTGTGGCTGCGGCCGTCGTGGACCAGGACGAGGTCGAGGTCGCTCGCCGGCCCCATGTCGCCCCGGCCCAGGCTGCCCACCGCGGCGAGCGCGATGCCGTCCGGCGCGACGCCGTCGGTCGCCTCGCGCCACAGGCCCTGCAGGGACGAGGTCACGAGGTCGACGACGGCGGCCCGGCGCGCGACCCCGCTGCGGCCGGGGCCGCTCCTGGACCGCGCGACGTCGAGCATCCGCGCGCGGAGGTCCCGCACCCCGACGGGGTGCGGGACCTCCGCGTCGTTCTCGCCCGGCTGCTGCCCGAGGCGCCCCGCCGATCCCCCTGCGACCCCGCCCGTGGTCGGGGTGTCGGCGTGGTCGGTCATCCGATGGCCCGTCGCCTCACAGGGCGCCGGGGCCGTGCTCGCCCGTGCGCACGCGGGCGACGTCGTCCACCGGGACCGTCCAGACCTTGCCGTCGCCGATCTTGCCGGTCTGCGCCGCCTTGACGATCACCTCGGTGACCGCGGTCGCGTCGGCGTCGTCGACGAGGACCTCGACGCGGACCTTGGGCACCAGGTCGACCGTGTACTCCGCACCGCGGTAGACCTCGGTGTGGCCCTTCTGGCGCCCGTAGCCGCTGGCCTCGCTGACCGTCATGCCCCGCACGCCCGCGGCCTCGAGCCCCGACTTCACGTCGTCGAGCCGGTGCGGCTGGATGATTCCCGTGACGAGCTTCATGCCCGCACCTCCTTGATGACGCTGCCCTGCTGGATGGACTCGTACGCCGTCTCGCCGTGGACCGCGAGGTCGATGCCGCCGACCTCGGCGTCCTCGCTGACCCGCCAGCCCATCGTCGCCTTGAGGATCAGGCCGATGACGAGCGTCGTGGCCGCCGAGAACACGATGGCGACGAGGGCGATGAGGATCTGCACGACGAGCTGCTGCGCGCCGCCGCCGAAGAAGAGGCCCGTGTCGGTGGCGAGGAAGCCGATCGCGACGGTACCCCAGAGGCCCGAGACCAGGTGGACGCCGACGACGTCGAGCGAGTCGTCGTAGCCGAAGCGGTACTTGAGACCCACCGCGAGCGCGGAGAGCGCGCCGGCGACGAGGCCCAGGACGATCGACGTCACGGGGTTGAGGGCGCCCGCGGCCGGGGTGATCGCGACGAGACCCGCCACGACGCCCGACGCAGCACCGAGCGACGTCGCGTGGCCGTCGCGGATCTTCTCCGTGAGGAGCCAGCCGATGATGCCCGCCGCGGTGGCGCTCGTCGTGTTGACCCACGCGAGTCCGGCGGTCTCGTTCGCACCGAAGGCCGAGCCGGCGTTGAAGCCGAACCAGCCGAACCACAGGAGGGCCGCGCCGAGCATGACGAACGGCAGGTTGTGCGGGCGCATCGGCTCCTTGCCGAAGCCCTTGCGCTTGCCGATGAGGATCGCGAGCACGAGGGCCGCGACGCCGGCGTTGATGTGGACGACGGTGCCGCCCGCGAAGTCGATCGGCGCGACCGTGGCGGCGCCGTCCGTCACCCCGAAGACGCGTGCCGCGAGGCCGTTCTCGTTGCCCGAGAGGAAGCCGCCGCCCCAGACCATGTGGGCGAGCGGGAAGTAGGTGACGGTGACCCAGATCGCCGTGAAGGTGAGCCAGGTGCCGAACTTCACGCGGTCGGCCAGCGCACCCGAGATGAGCGCGACCGTGATGATCGCGAACGTCACCTGGAACGCGATGTCCACCACGTTCGGGTAGTTGCCGAGCGTGCTCGCCACGGCGCTGCCGTCGGCGTCCGTGATCGCCCCCGAGAGGCCGAACTGCGCGAACGGGCTGGCGACGAGGCCGCCCGTCCCGGCCTCGCCGTAGGACATCGACCAGCCCCACAGCACGTAGACGACGCCCACGACGGCCATCGCGCCGAACGACATCATCATCATGTTCAGCACGGACTTGGCGCGGACCATGCCGCCGTAGAAGAACGCCAGTCCGGGCGTCATCAGGAGCACGAGGGATGCTGAGGTCAGCATCCACGCGGTTGCCCCGGTGTCCCACTCCATCGGATCATCTCCCCTCGCCAGCCGGGCGGCCGGTCGGGGACTACGGTGGTGCGGGCGGGTTTCCCCCGCGGTGTCGCCGTGTTACGCGGGTGTGACAAGCGTTCCTCGGACGTAAACGTTCCGTTTCACCGCCCCTTCACACCTCCGGGGACGTCGCACCGCGTCCGGATCGCGACACGCTCGTGATCGGAGCGTGACACGACCGTGACCCGTGGACGTCCCCCGTCAGTCGCCGAGGAGCCCGTCGACGAACTGCTCCGGGTCGAACGGGGCGAGGTCGTCGGGTCCCTCCCCCAGCCCGACGAGCTTCACGGGGACGCCCAGCTCGCGCTGCACCGCGACGACGATGCCTCCTCGTGCCGTCCCGTCGAGCTTCGTCAGGACGATGCCCGTCACACCGGCGACCTCGCCGAACACGCGCGCCTGGTTGAGACCGTTCTGCCCCGTGGTCGCGTCGAGGACGAGGAGGACCTCGGAGAGCGGCGCCTCCTTGGTGATGACGCGCCGGATCTTGCCCAGCTCGTCCATGAGGCCCTGCTTGTTCTGGAGCCGGCCGGCGGTGTCGACGAGCACGACGTCCACGCCCTCGGCGCGGCCCCGGCGCACGGCGTCGAACGCCACGGCGGCGGGGTCGGCGCCGTCGCGGTCCGAGCGCACGGTCGGGACGCCGACGCGCGAGCCCCAGGTCTCGAGCTGGTCCGCCGCCGCGGCCCGGAACGTGTCCGCCGCGCCGAGCACGACGCTGCGGTCCTCCGCGACGAGCACGCGCGCGAGCTTGCCGACCGTCGTCGTCTTCCCCGTGCCGTTCACGCCGACGACGAGCACCACGGCCGGCACCGGGTTCCCGTCCTCGCCGGCGTGGGGCGACGTCGCGAGCGACCGGTCGAGCGACGGGTCGACGAGCGCGACGAGCTCCGTGCGGAGCAGGTCGCGCACGCTCGCGGCGTCCCGGACGCCGAGGACGCGGACCTTGGTGCGCAGCGCGTCGATGAGCTCGCCGGCAGGACCGGCGCCCACGTCCGCGAGCAGGAGCGTCTCCTCGAGCTCGTCCCAGTCGTCCTCCGCGAGGTGGTCGCGCGAGAGCACGGAGAGGAGCCGGGCGCCGAGCGGCGAGCCGGAGCGCGCGAGGCGCTCACGGAGCCGGACGAGGCGACCGCCGACGGGCTCGGGCCGCTCGACCGTCGGCGCGGGAGGCGCCTCCTCCACGGGCGGGGCCTGCACCTCGGCGCCCGGGGGCGCCGTCACGGGCTCGCGGGTCGCCGGCGGCTCGGCGGGTGCGGTGGGCGGGGGCTCGACGACGTCGCGGCGACGCCGACGGACCGACACGGTCCCGAAGGTGACGAGGCCGACGAGAAGCAGGACGCCGAGGACGATCCAGAGCGGGAGGAGGTCGTTCACCCCGGAAGTCTCTCAGACGAGGGCGGAGGCCACGCGGCGGTCACGCCCGTGGTCCCGCGGTGGTCACGCCTGAGGGGGACGCTCTCCCGTGTGCAGCGGCCGCACGCGCTCCCGCGCGCGGTGCAGGACGTCGGTGAGCTCCTCCGCGTCGACGTACGCGTTCGACGTCACCTCGGTCGCGGTGAAGAAGTCGTCGATGCTCGTGTCGACCGGCCGAGGCATGCGCACGGTCCCGACGTGGTGGGCGTCCAGGTTCCCGCGGCGACGCCGCCGACGCAGCCCCGAGCGGAAGTCGCGCCAGAACGCGCGCATCCCCTGCTCACCGGACCGGTCCCCCGCCGCGCCCGTGGCCTGGGCCTCCGAGCGCGCGACGACGCTCGCGAACAGGAACACGACGGCGGCGACGCCGAGCGTGAGCCCCAGCCACACGAACATCCAGACCATGAGGTCCAGTATCCGGGTCGACGCACGCGGCGCGACCCGTGCCACGCCGTGCCGTCCGATCGGCACCACATCTTCACAAGGCCCGGAATTCCAACGTTTCTCCAGCGTCCGCCCAGGTCGCGCACGTGCCGTGCGGCGGCGTGAGCCCGCTCACACGGGGACCTCCTCGCGCGTCTCGTTCATCCGCTGGCTGATGACGGTCGTCACGCCGTCGCCGCGCATCGTCACCCCGTAGAGGGCGTCGGCGATCTCCATCGTGCGCTTCTGGTGCGTGATGACGATGAGCTGCGAGTCCTCCTGGAGTTCCCGGAAGATCTCGAGGAGCCGGCCGAGGTTGACGTCGTCCAGCGCGGCCTCGACCTCGTCCATGACGTAGAACGGCGAGGGCCGGGCCTTGAAGATCGCGACGAGCAGCGCGACCGCGGTGAGCGAGCGCTCGCCCCCGGACAGGAGCGAGAGCCGCTTGACCTTCTTGCCCGCCGGCCGCGCCTCGACCTCGATCCCGGTCGTGAGCATGTCGTCCGGGTCCGTGAGTACCAGCCGTCCCTCGCCGCCGGGGAACATGCGCGCGAACACCCGCTCGAACTGCTCGGCGGTGTCGCGGTACGCGTCGGCGAACACGCGCTCGACGCGCTCGTCGATCTCCTTGACGATCTCCAGGAGGTCGGCACGCGACTTCTTGAGGTCGGCGAGCTGGTCCGCGAGGAACTTGTGCCGTTCCTCGAGCGCCGCGAACTCCTCGAGCGCGAGCGGGTTCACCTTGCCGAGCCGACCGAGGTCCCGCTCGGCGGCCCGGAGCCGCTTCTCCTGGGCCGCGCGGTCGTAGGGCACGGTGCGCGGCTCGTCGTCGTCCGACGCGACCGGGACGTCGCGGTGCGGGCCGAGCTCCTCGACGAGGACCGCCGGGTCGAGGCCGAGCTCGTCGACGCTGCGCGCCTGGAGCTGCTCGATGCGCAGCTGCTGCTGCGCGCGCGCCACCTCGTCGCGGTGCGCGACGTCGGTCAGCTCGCGCAGGCGGGAGGCGAGGTCGTCGACCTCGCGCCGGGCAGCGGTCACGGCGGCGTCGCGCTCCGCGCGCGCCGCCTCGGCGGCCGCGCGCTCCTCGCCCGCGCGGGCGAGGGACCGGTCGACCGCGCCGAGGGCGCGCGCCGCGCCGTCGCGCACGGCCGACGCGCGCTCGGCCTGGCGCACCCGGGCGGCCTCGCGCCGCGCGGCCCGCTCGCGCGCCTCGCGCTCCGCCGCGGCGGCCCGGGCGAGCGACTGCGCCCGGCCGGCCACGGCGCGCGCACGTTCCTCGCTGGTCCGCAGCGCGAGACGCGCCTCGGTCTCGGTGGTGCGCGCCGCCGACGCGAGCGCGAGGAGACGGTCGCGCTCGGTCGTCGCGTCGGCGACCGCCTCCTCGGACTGCTCCGGGGCCGCCTCCGCGACGTCGAGCCGCGCCACGAGGTCCGCGAGCACCTCGCGCGCGTCGTCGAGCCCCTGCGACGCGCGCTCGAGCGAGGTACGCACGCGCTCCGCCTCCGCCGCGGCCGACCGCGCCGTCGCGCCGAGGTGTCCGAGCTGTTCCGCGACGGCCGCGAGCTGGGCGTCCGACTCGTTGAGCCGGTCGAGGGTGTCGTCGTACCGAGCGCGGGCCTCCTGCGCGGCGTCGCGCGCGCCCACGAGGGCGAACCGCGCGCGCTCCCCCCGGGCCGCGGCGTCGTCGTGGGCGGCGCGCGCCTCGTCGAGGGCGGCCTGCAGGTGCAGCACGCTCGGAGCGGAGGCCGACCCGCCCCACGCGCGGGTCGTCGCGAGGAGATCGCCGCCGCGCGTCACGACGGAGATGCCCGGGTGCCGCGCCACGAGGGCGCGCGCGTCCGCGAGGTCCTCGACGACCGCGACGTCGGAGAGCAGCGCGCGCACGGCGCCGCCGACGCCCCCGCCGGCCGTCACGACGTCGACGACCCAGCGCGCGCCGTCCGGCAGGGCGACGTCGCCGTGCACGCTCCCGTCCGCCCCGTCGGCCGCCACGACCAGGCCCGCCCGTCCGGCGTCCTCGGTGCGCAGGTAGCGCAGCGCGTCGACGGCGGCGTCGACCGACTCGACGGCGACGGCGTCCGCGGCGGGGCCGAGCGCCGCAGCCACGGCGTCCTCGTACCCGGCCTCGACGCCGAGCAGCGCCGCGAGAGACCCCACCACCCCGACGCCGTCGGCCGCGAGCAGCGCGCCGGCGCCGTCCTTGCGGTCCAGGCTCAGCTCCAGGGCCTCGATCCGCGCGCTCCACGTGGCGCGCTCCTGGTCCGCCACGGACGCCTCGTCCTCGAGCTCCCGCACGACCGTCGTCGTCCGCTCGACCTCGTCCGCTGCGGCCTCGTGCTCGGCGTCGAGGCCTTCCTCGCCCTCCTCGGCGCCGACCACCTGGGTCTCCAGCACCGCGAAGTCCGTGCGCGCCTGGGTGCCCCGGTGCTCGGCCTCCGCCAGCGACTCGCGGAGGCGCCCGATCTCCGCCTCCGCGGCCTCGACCCGCGTGCGCTGCGCGGCGACCTGGCCCGCGAGGCGCGCGAGGCCCTCCCGCCGGTCGGCGGCACCGCGGAGCAGCGTCGCGACCGCGCGCTCGGCCTCGCCCGCCGACCGCTCGGCGTCCTCGCGGTCCGCGACGGCCGCCGCGAGCGCGTCGCGCGCCCGGACGACCTCCGCCTCGAGCTCGGCCTCGGTCGCGCGCACGCGCTCCGCCTGGGCCTCGAGCTCGTCGGGGTCCTGGCCCCGCTGGGCGGGCTCCGGGCGACCGAGCAGGCGGACCCGCTCCTCCGCGAGCGTCTGCGTGCCGCGCAGGCGCTCGCGCAGGGACGACAGCCGGAACCAGACGTCGGTCGCGGCACCGAGCGCGGGCGCCGCCTCCGCGGCCTCGCGCTCGAGCCGGCCGAGCCCGTCGCGGGCCGTGGCGAGCGCCCGCTCGACCTCCGCCTGCTGCGCGCGCAGCGCCGCCTCGTCCGCGATCTCCTGCTCCAGGGTCGCGGTGAGCTGCGCGAGGTCGTCCGCGAGCAGGCGGGCCTTGGCGTCGCGCAGGTCCGCCTGGATCGTCGCCGCCTTGCGGGCGATCTCGGCCTGGCGTCCCAGCGGGCCGAGCTGGCGGCGGATCTCGGTCGTGAGGTCGGCGAGGCGGGTGAGGTTGGCCTGCATCGCGTCGAGCTTGCGGAGCGCCTTCTCCTTGCGCTTGCGGTGCTTGAGGACGCCCGCGGCCTCCTCGACGAAGCCGCGGCGGTCCTCGGGGGTCGCGCGCAGGACCGCGTCGAGCTGTCCCTGCCCGACGATCACGTGCATCTCCCGGCCGAGGCCGGAGTCCGAGAGGAGGTCCTGGATGTCGAGGAGGCGGCACGCGGCGCCGTTGATCGCGTACTCGGAGCCGCCGCTGCGGAACAGCGTGCGGGAGATCGTCACCTCGGTGTAGTCGATCGGCAGCGCGCCGTCGGTGTTGTCGATCGTCAGGGAGACCTCGGCGCGCCCGAGCGGCGGCCGCCCGGACGTCCCGGCGAAGATGACGTCCTCCATCTTGCCGCCGCGCAGCGTCTTGGCGCCCTGCTCACCCATGACCCACGCGAGCGCGTCGACGACGTTGGACTTGCCCGAGCCGTTCGGCCCGACGACGCACGTGACCCCGGGCTCGAAGCTCAGCGTCGTCGCGGACGCGAACGACTTGAAGCCGCGCAGCGTCAGGGTCTTGAGGTGCACGGACCCGAGCCTAGTGGCGGCCCCCGACGAACCCGCGGATCTGCGCCCCGCGCGGCCGGACGCCGTCGGCGGGGCGCCGGGACGCGAGACGCCCCGCCCCGGCCGGTGCGGCCGGGACGGGGCGCGGTGCCGCGTGACGGTGCGTCAGCCGAGCTCGGGGAACCAGAGCGCGATCTCGCGCGCGGCGGACTCGGGCGAGTCGGAGCCGTGGACGAGGTTCTGCTGGACCTTGAGGCCCCAGTCGCGGCCGAGGTCGCCGCGGACGGTGCCGGGCAGGGCCTCGGTCGGGTTCGTCGCGCCCGCGAGGGAGCGGAAGCCGGGGATGACGCCCTGGCCCTCGGCCACGACCGCGAGGATCTTGCCCGAGAGCATGAAGTCGACGAGCGGCTGGTAGAACGGCTTGCCCTCGTGCTCGGCGTAGTGCGCGGCGAGCAGCTCGGGCGTCGCGTCGAGCAGGCGCACGGCGGCGAGCGTGTAGCCCTTGGCCTCGACGCGCCGCAGGATCTCGCCGGACAGGCCGCGGCGGACGCCGTCGGGCTTGACGAGGATGAGGGTGCGCTCGATGGTCTCGGTCAGTGCGGGTGCGACGTCGGTCATGGTCGCCGAGCCTACCGGCCGCGCGGGCGTGCGGGACGCCGTGACCACCGGGCCCGTGAGGCGCGCCTCAGTCGGCGTTGGGCGCGGTCTCGGGGTGCTCGGCGTCGTACGCGGCGCGCTCCCGGTCGATGCGCCCGCCGAGCCGGATCGAGACGACCCACAGCACGACGAAGAGCCCGCCGACGACGAACATCATCGGCACGACGAGGCCGAACGCCAGGACCGGCACCTGGACGACCGACCCGGCGACGTAGCCGCCCGGCGTGCCGACCATGCGCGAGAGGACGACGAGCACGACCGCGAGGGCGCCGCCCACGAGCCAGATCGACGTCGCGCTCGGCAGCTCGAGCGGCCCGCGCGAGTACGGCACGTCCCGCAGCCCGTAGGCGACGAGCGTGGCGAACACCACGAGGAACGCCTCGAGCAGCAGCGTGGTGGACGCGAACTGGACCTTCGCGGGCTTCTTGGGCTTGATCCGGTCGCCCGGCGAGGGGCGCACCGGGCCCGCCGCGCGGCCGTAGCGGGACGGCTGCGCGGCGGGCTGCGACGGCGAGGTGCTCACCCGGTCAGGATACCGGCGTGGCGTCGCGGCCCCGGTCCTCCGGGTGGTCGCCGCCCGCCCCCGCGGCTCCCGCGGTCACGACGGCCGGGGCCTCGCCCGCGCCGTCCTCGACCGGCACCGGGGCGTCCTCGACGAGGTCGCCGTGGTCCGCGACGGCCTCGCCGCGCGCGACCATCCCCGCGACGTCGGAGAGCTTGACCTCGCGCAGGAAGAGCGCGAGGACGAACCCGACGAGCACGAGCGGGACGAGGTACCAGAAGGCCGGGGCGAGCGCGTCCGTGAACGCGTCGACGACGCCCGTGTGGATCGGCTCGGGGAGCTGCTGCACCATCTCGGGCGTGAGCGAGGCCCCCTCGGCACCGGCGGGGGCCGAGCCCGCGGGCAGGCCCGCGAAGACGCCCTCGAGGTTGTCCGCGAGGCGCGACGTGAAGATCGTGCTGAACAGCGCCGTGCCGACGGCCGCGCCGATCTCGCGGAAGAAGTTGTTCGCGCTCGTCGCGGTCCCCAGCTCGTGCGGGTCGACGGCGTTCTGGACCGCGAGGACGATCGTCTGCATGACGAGGCCCATGCCGGCGCCCATGACGAAGATCATGGCGCCGAAGAGCCACATCGACATGTCCCCGGTGATGCGCGTGAGCCAGATCATGCCCGCGGCGGTGATCGCGAGCCCGACGACCGGGAACACCTTGTAGCGGCCGGTCTTGGTGATCGCGATACCGGACCCGATCGCCGTGAGCATGACGCCCGCCATCATGGGCAGCAGGAGGAAGCCGGACTCGGTGACCCCGGCGCCGGTCGACATCTGGAGGAACGTCGGCAGGAACGCGAGCGCCGAGAACATGCCCATGCCCAGCACGAGGCCGATGAGCGTCGCGATCGTGAACGTCCGGTTCTTGAAGAGGTGCAGCGGGAGCAGCGGCTCCTCGGCACGGTTCTCCACCACGACGAACGCGGCGATCGACACGATCACGACCGTGACGAGGCCCAGGAGCCACGGGTCCGACCAGTCGTAGCCGCGCGAGCTGGTGAGGGACTCCCAGCTCGTGACGAGCACGATGCCGGACGTGGCGACGACCATGAGGAAGATCCCGGCGACGTCGATCTTGCGGCCCGAGCGGTGCGACGGGAGCTTGAGCGCGACCCACGCGACGACGAAGGCCGCGACGCCGATCGGCACGTTGATCCAGAACGCCCAGCGCCAGCCCGGCCCCTCGGTGAACCAGCCGCCCAGGAGCGGCCCGATCACGGCCGCGATGCCGAACAGGGCGCCCATGGGACCCATGTACTTGCCGCGGTCCTTCGCGGGCACGATGTCCGCGATGATCGCCTGCGACAGGATCATCAGACCGCCGCCGCCGAGGCCCTGCACGCCGCGCCAGGCGACGAGCTCGGGGAACGACTGCGCGAACCCGGCACCGGCCGACGCGATGGTGAAGAGCCCGATCGCGACGAGGAACGGCCACCGACGACCCCAGAGGTCGCCGAACTTGCCGTACAGGGGCATGACGATCGCGATGGCCAGGATGTAGGCCGTGATGACCCAGCCCTGGTGCTCGACGCCGTGGAGCTCGCCGACGATGGTCGGCATCGCGGTGCCGACGATCGACTGGTCGAGGGAGGACAGGAACATCGACGCCATGAGCGCGCCGAAGATCACCCACACGGTGCGCGGGGTGAGCACGACGAGCGGCTTGGCGCCGTCGACGGGGGGTGCTGCGGTGGAGGAGGCCATGAGGATCCGGTTCGGTCAGGACGGGCGGGCGCGCGCCGACGGGCGCGGCCCGTCGTCGGGTGGGGAGCTGGTGAGGCGGTGGAGCGGTGGTGGTGCGGTGGCCCGCAGGGCGTGCGGCTAGCGGGCCACGGGATCAGGGGCGCGCGTGTCCGCCAGGAGCGCGCGGAGCTGGGCGACGACGGTCGGCAGGTGGTCCACCGGCTCGCCCTCGCGGTCGCGCTGCTGCCACTCGAGGGTGCTCGCGCGCAGCAGGCTCATGACCACGAGGGCCAGGAGCTCGGGATCGGGGACGAAGGGCCGGGCGGCCCGGCGTGCGACGAACATGTCGACGAGCTCCGCGCGATGGCCGTCGACCCACGCGACGTGCCGCGCGACGAGCTGCGGCTCGCGCTGGACGAGCTCGAGCGTGCGCGCCATGCGCTCGGGCGTGACGACCTGGTGCCCGAGCACGTCGGCGACGACCACCTCGAGGTCGTCGAGCAGGGCGCCCGTCGGGCCGCCCTCGACGAAGGCCGCGACGACCTCCGGGCGCACGGAGAAGTCCTCCAGGCCGAGCACGGCGTCGTCCTTGGAGGGGAAGTAGTTGAAGAACGTGCGCGGCGAGACCCCGACCTCGGCACAGATGTCCTCGACCGTCACCGCGTCGAAGCCGCGCTCCAGCACGAGCGTCTGCGCGGCCTCGACGAGCGCTTCCCGTCGGGCGCGCTTCTTGCGCTCTCGCAGACCGCCGGGAGACGGCGCGAGGCACGTCGCGGCCCGCTCGACCAACGAGGGGCGAGCGGGCACGTCAGGGAGAGTCAGGGGCACCCGTGTATTCTTGCACCCTCTGCAATTTTGCATCAACTGCAATATGGCGTGACGCCCGTCACACCGGGGTGCCGGTCAGACCTCCCCGAATCCGCCCTCCACGGCCTCGACGACCGCGCGCACGGCGTCGGCGGCCTGGGGTCCCTCCCCCGTCACGGTGAGGTCCTGCCCGCCCGTGGCCCCCAGCTTCATGAGCTCGAGGACGCTCGCGCCGTTGACCCCGTCGATCGCCACCGTCGCGTCGAAACCGGCGACGAGCCGCGCGAGCACCGCGGCGGGGCGCGCGTGCAGGCCGAGCGGGTTGCGCAGCGCGACGACGGCGCGCGTCGCACCGTCCGCGGGAGGCTCCGCCCGGGTCGCCGACGCCTCCTCGGCGGGAGCTCCGCCAGCGACCGCGAACGTGCCGCCCGCGTGCTCGGCCGACGCGAGCACCTCCGCGACGTCGCCCCCACCGTGCGCGGTCACCGCCGCCGCCACCGCGCCCTCGACGAACGGGGCGTCGGCGAGCCGGACCCTCCCGTCGAACCCGTCCTCCATGTCCAGCACCGACTCGACGGTCATGACGGCGGAGCCCAGGTCGGCGAGTACGACCACGCCCTCCGCGACGGCCAGCGCCTCGTCGAGCGCCGCGGACACCCGGTCGTAGCTCGTGCCGAGCCCGCCGTCGTCGGTCCCTCCCGCGGCGAGCAGCAGCACACCGGGAGCCATCTGCGCGGACAGCTCGACGGCACCCTCGGCGAGCCGCTGCGAGTGCGAGACGAGGACGAGCGCGACGCGCGCTCGCGCCCCGACCGGCCCGGCGGCGCCGCTCACGCCGTCGCCGCGTCGCGCGCGGCCTCGAGGAGGATCGCGGTCGAGGTCGCCCCCGGGTCCTGGTGCCCGGCGCTGCGCTCACCCAGGTAGCTCGCGCGGCCCTTCGTCGCGACGAGCGGGACCGTCGCCTCGGCGCCCGCGCGCGCCGCCTGCGCGGCGGCGGCGAGGACGTCGCCGGTCGACGCCCCGGCGTCCGCGGCGGCCTCCGCGGCGTCCACCGCCGGCTGCCAGGCGTCCACCATCGTCTTCTCCCCGACCTGCGCCTTGCCACGGGCGGTGATGCCCTCCAGCGCGCCCTCGAGGAGGGCCACCACGCCGTGGGCGTCGAGCTCGGACAGGCCCGTCACCTTCGCCGCACGCAGGTAGGCGGTGCCGTAGAGCGGCCCCGAGGCGCCGCCGACGGACGACATGAGGGTCGTGGCCACGAGCTTGAGCACGTCGCCGATCTGACCCGGCGGCTGGTCCCCGGCGGCCGTCCCGTCGAGCTTGGCGACCACCGCGCGGAACCCCCGGTCGAGGTTCTCCCCGTGGTCGCCGTCACCGATCTGGCGGTCCAGCTCGGTCAGCTCGTCCCGTGCCGCCGCGATGCGCTCCGCGCTCAGCCGCGTCCACCGGTCCGCCCAGGCCACGTCCAGCGTCATGCCCCACCTCTCCTCGCCGTCGAGCCGGCGGTCCGCCGGCCCCTCGGAGACTGCACGCACGGGCGCCGCCTCACCAGCGCAGCGCAGCCGTGTGGACGGGAGCGTCCCACAGGGCGGTGAGCTCGTCGTCCAGGCGCAGCACGGTGACCGACGCACCCTGCATCTCCAGCGACGTGACGTAGTTGCCGACGAGCGAGCGCGTCACCCGTACGCCGCGCCCCTCGAGCAGCCTCCTCGCCTGACGATAGACGACGTACAGCTCGGACAGCGGCGTACCGCCCATTCCGTTAACGAACAGCAACACGTCCTCGCCGTCCGACAGGCCCAGGTCGTCGGCGACGGGGTCCACGAGCCGCTGCGTGATCTCGTCCGCCGAGGCCAGCGGGATGCGGTGCCGGCCCGGCTCGCCGTGGATGCCGATCCCGATCTCGACCTCGTCGTCGCCGAGGTCGAAGCTCGGCTTGCCGACGTGCGGGACCGTGCAGGCGGTGAGCGCGACGCCCATCGAGCGCACGTTCGCGACGACGCGGCCCGCGATCTCCGTCACCGCGCCGAGGTCGTCGCCGCGCTCGGCCGCGGCGCCCGCGATCTTCTCGACCGCGACCGTCCCCGCGACGCCGCGCCGGCCGGCGGTGTAGAGCGAGTCCTCGACCGCGACGTCGTCGTTGACGAGGATGCTCGTGACCTGGGTGCCCTCCGCCTCGACGAGCTCGACCGCCGTCTCGAAGTTCAGCACGTCGCCCGTGTAGTTCTTCACGATCGCGAGGACGCCCGCGCCCGAGTCGGCGCCGAGGATCGCCGGGACGATCTGGTCCGGCGTCGGCGAGGTGAAGACCGCGCCCGGGACCGCGGCGTCGAGCATCCCCAAGCCGACGAAGCCCGCGTGCAGCGGCTCGTGCCCGGACCCACCGCCGGAGACCAGCCCGACCTTCCCGGGGACCGCACCCCCGGCCCGCGAGACGTAGGGCGGCGCGAGGTGCACCTCCACGAGGTCGGCGTGCGCCTGGCCGAACCCCTCCAGGGACTCCGACACCGCGTCCTGGGGATCGTTGAGCAGCTTCTTCACCGGTCATCCCTCCATCGGTCCGTGCGCCCGGTGCTCCGGACGCCGACGACCCCCGCCCGGCGTGTCCGTCGCCGTCGTCGCCTCCATCAAACACCCGGGTGCGGCGGGCCGCGAGGCGTCCCCGACGCGACGAGGCGCGCCACCCGGTGGCGCGCCTCGTGCGCGGAGGAGCAGTGCCGCGCGGGACGGGGCGTCAGCCGCGCCCGAGGAGGATGCGCGCGTCGGCGACCGTGACGACCGAGCCCGTGACGAGCACGCCCGAGCCGGTCCCCACGCCCACCGCGTCGTCCCGCTCGGCGAGGTCGACGGCCACCTGGAGCGCCTCGTCGAGCCGCTCGGTGCTGTGCACGCGGTCCTCGCCGAACACGTCCGCGGCGAGCTCGGCGAGGTCGGCGGGATCGGCCGACCGCTCGGAGCTGTTGCGCGTCACGACGACCTCGGACAGCACCGGCTCGAGCGCCGCGAGCAGCGGCTCGGCGTCCTTGTCCGCCATGATCGCGACGACCCCGACGAGGTGGCGCAGGTCGAACGCCTCGCCGAGCGCGGTCGCGAGCGCCTCCGCGCCCGCGGCGTTGTGCGCCGCGTCGACGAGGACGGTCGGGCTCGACCGCACGACCTCGAGCCGGCCCGGCGAGGTGACGTCCGCGAAGGCCGCCTCGACGAGCGTGCCGTCGAGCGCCCGGCCGCCGAGGAACGCCTCCACCGCGCCGAGCGCGAGCAGCGCGTTGTGCGCCTGGTGCTCGCCGTGCAGCGGGAGGAACACCTCGGTGTAGAGCGCGGCGGGCGTGCGCAGGTCGAGGAGCTGCCCCCCGACCGCGACCTGCCGTGCCGCCACGTCGAGGTCGACGCCCTCGCGCAGCAGGCGCGCACCGACGCGCTCGGCGCGGGCGCGCAGCACCTCCTCGACCTCCGGGCGCTGCGCGGCGGAGACGACGGTCGCGCCACCCTTGACGATGCCCGACTTGACCGTCGCGATCTCCTCGAGCGTGCTGCCGAGCCAGCGCTCGTGGTCGAGCGCGACGGGCGTCACGACGGCGACCTCGGCGTCGACCACGTTGGTCGAGTCCCACTCGCCGCCCATGCCGACCTCGACGATCGCGACGTCGACGGGCGTGTCGGCGAACGCCGCGAACGCCACGCCCGTGAGCACCTCGAAGAAGCTGAGCTGCGACTGCCCGGCCTCGGCGAGCTCGGCGTCGACGACCTGCACGTACGGGTAGACGTCCTCCCAGACCTCGACGAACCGGCGCGCCGAGAGCGGCTCGCCGTCGACGACGATCCGCTCGGTGACGCTCGTCAGGTGCGGGCTCGTGAACATCCCCGTGCGCAGCCCGTGCTCGCGCACGAGGCGCTCCGCGACGCGCGCGGTGCTCGTCTTGCCGTTGGTCCCGGTGAGGTGGATCGTCCGGAACGCGTGCTGCGGGTCGCCCAGCAGCTCGAACAGGCGCCGCACCCGGTCGATCGTCGGGTCGAAGTCGTGCTCGGGAGCACGGGACACGATGTGCTGGTAGACACGCTCCAGGTCCGCCTGCGCGGCGACGTCCTCCGCGGCCGCGCGGGCGTCCTTCGCGCTCTGCCGGCGTGCGGCGCCGGGGTCCTTGCGGGCGGCGCTCACAGGATCACCGCCGTCTCCGGAACGGTGCCGTCGGCCTTCTCGACGCGCACGGAGCGCACGTCGGTCGGCGACGTCTCGAGGACGACCTCGACCGCGAGGGTCTCGCGCGCGACGAGGTCGCGGTGCTCCTCGACCGCGACGAGCCACTCGCCGGGCACGTCGAGCGACAGCCGGATGCGGTCGGCCACGTCGAGGCCGGCGGCCTTGCGCGCGTCCTGCACGTCGCGGATCACGTCGCGTGCGTAGCCCTCGGCGAGCAACGCGTCGTCGAGCGCGAGGTCGAGGACGGCAAACCCGCCGCTCGCGAGCACCGCGGCGGCGACGCTCGGTGCCTCCGCGTCGGGCTCCGGGCCGCCGGCCCGGGTGGCGGCGACCACCGTCGTCAGCTCGTACTCCGCGGGCAGGAGCGCGACGTCGCCGTCGTCCGTCGTCACGACGACCTCCCCGGCGTCGTCCACGCGCCACGCACCCGCCTTGGCGGCCTTGATGACGGCCTGGACCCCGCGGCCCAGGCGCGGTCCCGCGGCGCGCGCGTTCACGGCGAGGCGCTGCGTGATACCGAAGCGCTCGGCGGCGTCCGAGTCGGTCGACTCGAGCTCGACGGCCTTGACGTTGAGCTCGCGCGCCAGCAGGTCCGTGTACGGCGCGAGCGCCTCGGGGTCGTCCACGACGACCGTGAGGCGCGCGAGCGGCTGGCGCACGCGGAGCTGGTGCGCCTTGCGCAGGCCGAGCGCGGCCGACGCGACGGCGCGGACCTCGTCCATCGCGGCGACGAGCGCCGGGTCGGCGACGAGGGACGCGTCCGGGACGTGGCGCACGGCCACGGCGGACGAGCCGTCCTCGCCGACGAACCGCTCGCCGACCTCTTCGGTGGACGCCGGCCAGTCGGTGAGGTGGACCGAGCGCCCGCCCGTCAGGCCGCGCCACACCTCCTCCGCGAGCAGCGGGGCGAGCGGCGCCATGACGCGCGTGAGCGTCTCGAGCGCCGTGTACAGCGTGTCGAACGCGTCGGCGTCCTCGGCCCAGAACCGGTCGCGCTGGGTGCGCACGTACCAGTTCGTCAGGACGTCGAGGTGCTCGCGCACGGTCTCGCACGCGCCGGCGATGTCGTAGGCGTCGAGCTGCTCGGTGACGCGCACGACGAGGTCGTGCGTGCGCGCGAGCAGGTAGCGGTCGAGCGCCGGGAGCCCGGCCACGCGCTCGGGTGCGACCTTCTGCGCGACGTATCCCGCCGCGCCGCCCGGCTCGCCCGCGCGCGCCTGCGCCTTCGACGTGTTCGCGTACAGGGTGAAGAAGTAGTACGTGCTCCACAGCGGGAGGAGCACCTGGCGCACCGCGTCGCGGATCCCGTCCTCGGTGACGACGAGGTTGCCGCCGCGCAGGATCGGCGAGCTCATGAGGAACCAGCGCATCGCGTCGGAGCCGTCGCGGTCGAAGACCTCGTTGACGTCCGGGTAGTTGCGCAGGGACTTGCTCATCTTGCGGCCGTCGGAGCCCAGCACGATGCCGTGCGAGACGGCCGAGCGGAACGCGGGGCGGTCGAACAGCGCGGTCGCGAGCACGTGCAGCGTGTAGAACCAGCCGCGCGTCTGGCCGATGTACTCGACGATGAAGTCGCCCGGGTTGTGGTGCTCGAACCAGTCCGTGTTCTCGAACGGGTAGTGCACCTGCGCGTAGGGCATGGACCCCGAGTCGAACCAGACGTCCATGACGTCCTCGACGCGGCGCATGGTCGAGCGGCCCGTCGGGTCGTCGGGGTTGGGCCGGGTGAGGCGGTCGACGAACGGGCGGTGCAGGTCCGGCTCGCCCTTCTCGTTGCGCGGCAGCGTGCCGAAGTCGCGCTCGAGCTCGGCGAACGACCCGTAGACGTCGACGCGCGGGTACTGCGGGTCGTCGGAGCGCCACACCGGCACCGGGCTCCCCCAGAACCGGTTGCGCGTGATCGACCAGTCGCGCGCGTTCTCGAGCCACTTGCCGAACTGGCCGTGCTGGATGTGCTCGGGCGTCCAGGAGATCTGCTCGTTGAGCTCGACCATGCGGTCCTTGAACGTCGACACCGCGACGAACCACGACGACACGCCCATGTAGATGAGCGGCTGCCGGCAGCGCCAGCAGTGCGGGTAGGAGTGCGCGTACGACTCGCGGCGCAGCAGCACCGTCCCGACGCTGGTGGCGCCGAGCGCGAGGTCCGGAGCCGCCTCGCCCGCCGCCACCGCGGCGTCGTGCCGCGTCCGGCCCTTGAGGTGGTCGATGATGAGCGCGTTCGCGTCGAAGACCTGCAGGCTCTCGTAGTCGACGACGGGGAAGACGAACTTGCCGTCGGACGCGACCGGGAGGACCGGCTCGACCCCCTCGCGGTCGGAGACGACCTTGTCCTCCTCGCCGAACGCGCCGGCGTTGTGCACGAGGCCGGTGCCGTCCGTCGTCGTGACGAAGTCCGCCTCGACGACGCGGTGCGCACCGGGGTGGCCGGCGAAGTAGGAGAACGGCGGCGTGTAGGAGCGCCCGACGAGGTCGGCGCCCGTGAGGCGCTCGACGACCTGCGTCGTCACGTCCTCGACGCCCTCGTCGGCGAGCTCGCGCGCGTACGCCCCGAGGCGCTCGGCCGCGATCACGTAGCGCTCCGTGACGCCCGTGAACGACGACTCCACGACGACGTACTCGACGTCCGGCCCGACCATGACGAACAGGTTGGACGGCAGGGTCCAGGGCGTCGTCGTCCAGATGAGCGCGAGCTCGCCCGTCTCGAGCCGGAAGCCCACGGTGACCGCCGGGTCCTGGCGGACCTGGTACACGTCCTCGTCCATGCGCAGCTCGTGGTTGGACAGCGGCGTCTGGTCGTTCCAGCAGTAGGGCAGCACGCGGAAGCCCTCGTAGACGAGGCCCTTGTCGTAGAGCTGCTTGAACGCCCACAGGACCGACTCCATGAACGTCGGGTCGAGCGTCTTGTAGTCGTGCTCGAAGTCGACCCAGCGCGCCTGGCGGGTCACGTAGTCCTGCCACTCGCTCGTGTACTTCAGCACCGACGCGCGGCACGCGTCGTTGAACCGCTCGATCCCCAGCTCGAGGATCTCCTCCTTGGTCTTGATCCCGAGCTGGTCCATCGCCTCGAGCTCGGCGGGCAGGCCGTGCGTGTCCCACCCGAAACGGCGCTCGACGTGCTTGCCGCGCATCGTCTGGTAGCGCGGCACGACGTCCTTCGCGTACCCCGTGAGCAGGTGCCCGTAGTGGGGCAGGCCGTTGGCGAACGGCGGGCCGTCGTAGAAGACGAACTCGTTGCTGCCGTTCTCGCCGGCGGAGTTGCGCTCGACCGAGGCGCGGAACGTGTCGTCCGCCTCCCAGTAGGCGAGGACCTCGCGCTCGATCGCGGGCAGGTCGGGAGAGGCAGGCACGCCGAACGCGGCTCCGGGGTGCGAGTCGGCGGCAGAGGCGGCGGACGAGGGGGCGCGGTGCAGCGGATAGGCCATGGTCTCGAGGACTCCGGAGGGTAGCGGCCGGCGGGGTGTCCGCCGTGGTGGTACGGGTCGGTCGTGCTCTCCTGCGAGGACGACTCCCCCACCCAGGGGCGGGCTCGCCGCGGTACCACCTCGCTTGCCGGCGTCGTCCCCCGCGCCCGACGTCGTCGGGCGCGGCGGGCGGTCGCCGACCGCTCGTCGCAGGCTGTGACGGGCCCACCCGTCCGGGTCTAGTGAGGACCTGGCCGCGGGGCCGTCAGGCCTGCCCGACGGCGCGGGTCCCGTTCTTCCGGAGGCTCGCCGGTGATGGCCGGGTCGACGCCTGTGCGTCCATGGTAGCCGCCGCGCGGCGGCGCGCGGTGTAGGCGTCGATGTCCCGCGCGACGAGCCACTCGAGCGTGAGCGGCGGGCGGGCGTCGTGCCCGACGGCGGTCGTCGCGGCGGGCGGGCGGGCGGGCTCGCGCGACGGCGCGGCGAGCGACGTCGTCGGGCGGTAGCGGGGAAAGCTCCGGGGAACGTACATGGTGTGGTCTCGCGTCCTGTGCTCGGCGGGCGTCCGGAGGTGCAGACCCGGGCGTCGCGCGGGACTCATCGATGAGCCCGTGGCACGAGACCGGCGACCGTCACGCCCCTTCGTCAGGAGGGAGGGGCGGGAAGCTGCTCGCGGACACCAGGTCGAGGCTGCGCAGGGCGCCGCGAGCCCTCAACAACAGGTGGCGGAGGAGACCTGCGGGCGCGCGTCGACGAGCGTGCGGCTCGTGGGGCGCGGGGAGGTCACGCGGACATGGTGCCAGGGCGGACCCGGGCGGACAACCCCGCGTCCACGGGCCGGACGCGGTCCCGTCAGTCGACGCGGACCGTGACCTCGTGCCACCCCGACGCGCCGTCGGGCGCGGGCGGGGCGACGTCGGCGGTCTGCGTCCGGCCGTCGGCGTCGGTCGCGCGGACCGTCAGGCGGTGCTCGCCCGGCGTGGCGTCCCACGCGTACGACCACTGCCGCCACGTGTCGGGGCCCACCGTCTCGGCGAGCGTCGCGGTGCGCCACGTGCCGTCGTCGACCCGGACCTCCACGCCCGCGATCCCCGTGTGCTGCGCCCACGCGACGCCCGCGACGGTCACGACGCCCGCCGGGACCGGCGCCCCCGCGCGCGGCGTGTCGACGCGCGACGCGAGCTTGATCGGGCCGCGCTCGGACCAGCCGCGCGTGGACCAGTACGCGACGTCGTCGGCGAACGTCGTGACCTTGAGCTCGGTGACCCACTTGGTCGCGGACACGTAGCCGTAGAGCCCCGGGACGACGAGCCGCGCGGGGAACCCGTGCTCCGCGGGCAGCGGCTCGCCGTTCATCCCGACGGCGAGCAGGCACGCGCGGTCGGGGTCGGTGAGCACGTCGAGCGGGGTGCTCGCGGTCCAGCCGTCGGCGCTCGTGGACAGGACCATGTCGGCGCCGTCGCGCACCCCGGCGCGCGCGAGCAGCTCGCGCACGGGGTAGCCGAGCCACCGCGCGTTGCCGACGAGGTCGCCGCCGACCTCGTTCGACACGCACGTGAGCGTCACGTGGTGCTCCGTGAGCGGGAGCGCGAGCAGATCGTCGAGCGTGAGCTCGAACGGCTCGTCGACGAGACCGGTCACGCGCAGCGTCCACGAGGTGGGGTCGACCTGGGGCACGCGCAGCGCGGTGTCGATCCGGTAGAAGTCGCCGTTGGGCGTCACGTACGGCGCGAGGCCTGGCACCCGCAGGTCCGCCCCGGCGGGGACGGCCGGGGCGGGCGTCGCCGGGGAGGGCAGCCGCAGCGCCTCGCGCGCGGCCGTGACGGCGCGCGACCCGGCCGACACCGCCCGGGACGTCGCGAGCGCGACGACGCCCGCCGCGGCGGCGAGGCCGGTGACGAGGAGGAAGCGGCGCCGGTCCATCGGGCCACGGACCCCGGTGACCGCCCGGCCGTCGTCGGCGACGCTCTCGGCGAGGAGCCCCGCGTCCGACGGGCCGCGCAGCGGCGCGAGGGACGCCCGGAGCAGCAGGACCGCGACCCCGACCCCGACGAGCGACGGCAGCGCCCACGCGACGCTCGCGCCCGGCCGGGCCGCGGCCACGACGGCTCCGACGGCGCCGACGGCGCCCAGCAGCACGGACCCCCACGGCGGGCGGCGCAGCTCGAGCCAGCCCGCGAGCGCCGCGCCCGCGGCGAGGACGACCGCCATGCCGCCGAGCAGCACCGCCTTGTCGGCGGTCCCGAACGTCGCGACCGCCCAGTCCTTGACCGGCCCGGGGACGGCGTCGACCACCCCGGCGCCCGCGGCGAAGAGCGGGCTCGACCCCGGCCCGACGAGCGCCGCGACGAGCTCGACGACCGCGAACCCGACGGCCGCGCACACGACCCCCGCGAGCGCGGCCCACGCTCCCGCCCGACCGTTCCGACCGCCGCCCATCCGCCGACCTCCTGTCGCTCCCAGTGAACGCCCGTCACGGGCTCCGCGCTACGGCCTCGGCCCTGCGCCGTCTCCGCGGGTCGTCGCTCAGGCGGTCTCGACGCCCTTGGGGACGAGCGGGGCGCGCCACAGGGAGTACGTCGACGCCTGGGCGACGGGGCGCAGGACCAGCGAGTCGATGTTGACGTGGTGCGGGCGCGTGACGGCGAAGGTCACGACGTCGGCGACGTCGTCGGCGGTGAGCGGGTCCACGACCCCGGCGTACACGGCGTCGGCGCCGGCCTGGTCCCCGTGGTAGCGGTTGAGCGAGAACTCCGGCGTGTGCACGAGGCCGGGCGCGATCTCGATGACGCGGATCGGCTCGCCGACCAGCTCCAGGCGGAGCGTCTTGGCGACACCGAGCAGCGCGTGCTTGGACGCGACGTAGCCGGACCCGCCGACGTACGTGTCGTGGCCGGCGGTCGACGTCATGAGCACGATGTCGCCCCGGCGCGACGCGCGCAGGAGAGGCAGGAACGCCTTCGTCACGCGCACGGTGCCGAGCACGTTCGTCTCGTACATCGCGCGCCACTCGTCGATCTTCGCCTCGTCCACGTGGTCGACGCCGAGCCCGAACCCGGCGATGTTGAGCAGCGCGTGCACCGGCCCGCGCGCGCCCGCCTCCGCGACGAGGCGCGCGACGTCGTCGTCGGACGTGACGTCGCCGACGACCGGGTGGGCGCCCGTGCGCTCCGCGACCTCCGTGAGCCGGTCCGCGCGCCGCGCGAACGCGACGACGTCCCAGCCGCGGGCGCGCAGGAACCGCACGCACGCCTCGCCGATGCCCGACGACGCGCCGGTCACCACCGCGCGCAGCGGTGCGGTCGAGGGGCTCTGGGCAGGCAGGTTCGATGGCTCCGTCACGACGGACACTCTGCCACGACGGACCGCCGGAGGGACTAGGCTGGCGGAGGACCACGGGCCCCGTACTGGCCCGTCCGGGCGGCACGGATCTGTGCCGCGGGTCCGCGCGACGCGAGATGACGCGTCGGTCCCGGCCGGCTCTCGCCGGCCGGCATCGAGAACGCACCGCCGCAGCGGCGTGCCCGTCGAGGGTTCGCCGCGCCGCACCCGACCCCCCCGGAGACCTCGCCCGTGCCCTCGTCCCGCACCGTGCACCGCCAGCCCGTCCGCCGCGCCGTCCTCGTGCTCCCGACCGCCACGCTCGCCCTGCTGCTCGCCGCCTGCTCGTCGGGCACCGCACCTGGCGACGAGCCGACCGCGGGCGTCGACGCCACGCCGTCGGGCGACGCGAGGGCGACCACCTACCCCCTCACGCTCGACGACTGCGGGTTCGAGGTGACGTTCGACGCGGCGCCGGAGCGCGTGGTGACGATCAAGTCGAGCACGACGGAGATGCTGCTCGCGCTCGGGCTGGGCGACCGGATCGTCGCGAGCGCGTTCGCCGACGGCCCGGTCCCCGAGTCGCTCGCCGACGCCGCGGCGGACGTCCCCGCCGTCGCCGAGCCGCTCTCGGACAAGGTGCCCGGTGCGGAGGCGGTCCTGGAGACCGAGCCCGACCTCGTCTACGCGGGCTGGGAGTCCAACCTCACGGCGGAGGGCGCAGGCGACCGCGAGACGCTCGCGCAGCTCGGCGTCGCGACCTACGTCTCCCCCGCCGCGTGCAAGGCGCCCGAGTACATGCCCGACCCGCTGACGTTCGACGACGTTTTCGCCGAGATCACCGAGGTCGGCACGATCTTCGACGCGCAGGACGCGGCCGCCGACCTCGTCGCGGAGCAGCGCGCGACGCTCGACGGCGTCGCCCGGGACGAGCGCGGGCTCACGGCCCTGTGGTACTCGTCCGGCGACGACATCCCGTACGTCGGCGCAGGCATCGGCGCGCCGCAGATGATCATGGACGCCGTCGGCCTGGAGAACGTCGCGGGCGACGTGCACGACACCTGGACCGCGTTCGCGTGGGAGGAGGCGATCGCCGCCGACCCCGACGTCCTCGTCCTGGTCGACGCGGCGTGGAACACCGCCGAGGCGAAGATCGAGCGGCTCGAGTCCAACCCGGCGACGGCCGAGATGGCGGCCGTGCGCGAGGGCCGCTACCTGACGGTCCCGTTCCCGGCGACCGAGGCCGGCGTGCGCAACGTCGACGCCGTCGTGGACCTCGCGGCACAGCTGGAGGCGCTCGGCCTGTGACCACGCTGCGCACCCGGCCCGCCCCCGCGCCGCCCGCCCGACGGGACGGCGCGGGGACCGGCGCGCGCCGGGGCGCGGGCTGGTGGGTGCCGGTCGGCGTCGGCGCCCTCGTCGTGACGGTGCTCGTCACGGTGACGATCGGCCCGGCGGACCTCGCGGTCGGGGACGTGTGGCGCTCCGTCGCGACGCACCTCGGGCTCGGCGGGCTGCTCGGCCTCGAGCCGCTCGGGGCCCTCCAGGACGGCATGGTGTGGCAGCTTCGCCTCCCCCGCGTGCTCACCGCGGCGGCCGTGGGCGCGGGTCTCGCCGTGTGCGGCGTCGTCATGCAGTCGCTCACGCGCAACCCCCTCGCGGACCCGTACCTCCTCGGGCTGTCCTCGGGAGCGTCGCTCGGCGCGGTGCTCGTGCTCGTCGCCGGGTTGACCGTGCTCCTGCCGGTCGCGGCGTTCGGGGGCGCCGTGCTCGCGCTCGTCGCGGCGCTCGGCCTCGCCGGCGCGCTCGGCGCGCTCACGCCGACGCGGACCGTGCTCGCGGGCCTCGCGGTGAGCCAGCTCGCGGCGGCCGCGACGAGCTTCGTCATCTTCTGGTCCGCGACCGGCGACTCCTACCGCGAGATCCTCTCGTGGCTCATGGGGTCCGTCGCCGGAGCGACGTGGACCTCCGTCGCGGTCGCGGGCGGCGCGACCCTCGTGCTCGGGACCCTGCTCGCGTCGACCGGTTCCGTGCTGGACGCCTTCACGTTCGGCGACACCGCCGCGTCCACGCTCGGGGTCGACGTCGCGCGCGTGCGCTGGACGCTGCTCGTGGGCGTCGCGCTGCTCACCGGGGCGCTCGTCTCCCAGTCGGGGTCCATCGGGTTCGTCGGCCTGATCCTGCCGCACGCCGTGCGGCTCCTCACGGGCGCGCGGCACCGGCTGCTCCTGCCGCTCTCCGCGCTGTTCGGGGCGACGTTCCTCGTCTGGGCGGACACGCTCGCGCGCACGGTGTTCGCGCCTCGCGAGCTGCCTGTCGGGATCGTTACGGCCGCGATCGGCGCGCCGGTGTTCGCGCTGCTCCTGTGGCGAGGGAGGAAGGCCGCATGAGCGGGACGACGCGCACGACGGCGCACGCGGCTCCCCCGGTCGGCGCCGACGCCGTGCCGGACCGCCTCGGCGACGGGACCAGCCCGTCCGGTCGCGACGGCACGGACGGGCTCGACGCCACACGCGTGTCCTGGTCCGTCGACGGTCGCCTGATCCTCGACGGCGTCGACTGCACCGCTCCGGCCGGCGCGGTGAGCGGGCTGCTCGGGCCCAACGGCTCCGGCAAGTCGACCCTCCTGCGCGTGCTCGCGGGGGTGCGCGCCCCGTCCACGGGGCCCGACGACGCCGCGCGGGCGCGCTTCGACGGCGCGGACCTGCTCACGATGCCGCGGCGGCGACGCGCGCGCGTGCTCGCGCTCGTCGAGCAGGACGCGACGACCGACCTCCCGCTCTCCGTGCTCGACGCCGTCCTGCTGGGCCGCATCCCCCACCGATCGCTCCTGGCGGGCGACTCCGCGCACGACCGGGAGGTGGCCGCCGCGGCGCTCGCCCGCGCCGGGATGTCCGGCTTCGCCGAGCGGGAGGTCGCGACCCTCTCCGGCGGCGAGCGCCAGCGCGTGCACCTGGCGCGCGCGCTCGCGCAGGAGCCCGCGCTGCTCCTGCTCGACGAGCCGACCAACCACCTCGACATCGCCGCGCAGCTCGACACGATGCGCGTCCTGCGCGACCTCGCCGACGACGGGGTGACCGTCCTCGCCGCGCTCCACGACCTCAACCTCGCGGCGCAGACGTGCGACCACGTCGTCGTGCTGGCGGACGGGCGGGTCGTCGCCGCGGGCGACGTGCGCGAGGTCCTGGTCCCCGAGGTGCTCGACCCGGTCTACGGCGTGCGGTGCGAGGTGCTCACCCACCCCCGGACGGGCCGACCCGTCCTCACGTTCGCGCCGCGGGACTGAACGACCCGCTCGCGTACCCTCGGCGGGTGCGTCTCTCGCTGGTTCCCCGTCGTGCGCCGATGCTCGCCGCGGCCGGGCTCGCCGTGGCCTGCGCCGTGTCTCTCTCCGGCTGCGCGGTGCTCGACGGGCGGTCCCCGTTCGACAGCTCGAACGTCTCGTACGCGGACGTCGAACGGGCCCTGCCCGGGGTCCAGGACGCGCTGGACGAGGCGGACCTCCCCGTCGAGGTGAGCCTGTACACCGGTTCGAGCAACTGCGAGGGCGCGTGCGACCTGGGTGTCGGGGTGAGCCTGCTGCCGGCCGAGGACGCGCCACGCCCCGACCTGCACCCGGACGCGCTGGCCGCGGTGCTCGTGGTCGTGCTGCCCGAGGAGTCGGGCATGCCCGTGTACGTCAGGACCGGGGTCTCCGAGGACGGCGCGGGCCTCGACCTCGAGCCCGCGGCCCGTGCCCTCGGACTGGACGAGCCTCCCTTCTCGATGTCGATCGGCGAGGTGCACGTCCCGAAGGACGAGCTCGACACGGCGCTCGAGCTGGCGGTCGCCCGCCTCGACCGCTGACCGCGGCCTTCCGGGTCGTGTCTTCACCTTGACCGGCCGGGCCGAGGCGCGGTGCTCGCTCAGTAGCCGCGGAGGCGCTCCAGACGGACGCGCACGGTGACGGAGTAGTCCTCGTGGAAGCCGTCGGGAGTCATGCCGAGGCCGCGGATCCCCTCGCCGTACTTCGCGTCGTACGCGACGCGCTCGTCGGGTGAGAGGCCGGCGTCGTCGATCGCGGCGGTGCCGGTGAGGACGACGACGTCGTCCCCCGACCGGGTGCTGTTGAGGTGCACCGCGACGCGGTGGTTCCCGCGGACGTTGCGCAGCTTCGCGGTGCGGGGCTGGGACTTGACCACGACCTCGTCCGCACCGTCCCACACGAACCACACGGGGGTCGGCTGGGGGGCGTCGTGCGGGTCGACGGTCACGAACCACAGGACCGGCTCGGCGGCGAGACGGGTCGCGGCGCGCGAGCCCAGGTCGGACGTGGTGTCGATCGCGGGCACGGTCACGCCTCCTTCGTGGTGGTCGCGGCCAGGCGCGGCAGCTCGATCGCGGGGCAGCGGTCCATGACCATGTCGAGCCCGGCGTCGCGCACGCGCTGCGCGGCGTCCTCGTCGATCACGTCGAGCTGGAACCAGACCGCCTTCGCGCCGATCGCGACGGCCTGGTCGGCGACGTCGCCCGCGAGCTCGGAGCGCACGAACACGTCGACGACGTCGACCGGGAACGGGACGTCCGCGAGCGTGGCGTAGCCCTGCTCGTCGTGCACGGTCTCCGCGGACGGGTGGACGGGGACGATGCGCTTGCCGTGCTGCTGGAGCACGCGCGCCACGCCGTACGCAGCGCGCGACGTGTTGTTCGACAGGCCGACGACGGCCCAGGTCTCGGTGCCCTCGAGCACCCGACGGATGGTCTCCTGCTCGTCGGCCGGCGCGGCCGCTGCGACGTCGCTCATGTCGTGCGCAACCGGCCCCCCGCCGTGGCTATTCCGCGACGGAGGCCCGGCGCGCGGGCACCTCAGACGAGCGCGACCGCCAGCAGCGCGGTCGCCACCGCGCCGGCGACGGTCCGCACGTGGTTCCACGCGAGCCAGCGCGGGAGGAACGCGGCCCACGCGGCGGCGAGGTCCGCGGGCCGCTCCGCCGCCGCGTCGAGACGCTCGTTGAGCGGGACGTTGCCCACGGCCGTGACGCCGAGGATCCCGACAGCGGAGACCACCGCGCCCGCGAGCGCCCGCACCGCGCCGGGCGACCCGCCGACCAGGCCGACGACGGCCGCCGCGGCGGGCACGAGCACGCTGGCCGCGAGCAGGAGCATCAGCGGCGGGCGCAGCGCGTCCTCGTTGATCGCGACCATGGCCGCGGCCCCGTCGGCGGCGGGGAGGCGGCGCAGCCCGCCCATCACGAACGTGGAGAACGCGAAGAGCACCCCGCCCGCGAGCCCCGTCGCGACCGCACCCGCGACGACGAGCACCGCGAAGGCGCTCACGAGGGCTGCCCGGACGTCGACGTGACCGTCGCCGGCCAGGTCGCGGCCTCGCGCACCGCGAACTCGCGGAAGTCGCGCGGCTCGCGGCCCAACGCCTGCCGGACGCCGTCGGCGACCGGGGTCCCGCGGCCGTCGAGCACCTCGGTGAAGAGGTAGCGCATGAGGCCCACGACGTCGTCGGGCAGCCCGATCGCCCGCAGCCCCGCGACGAACTCGTCCATGGTGATCGGCGCGAACCGCACGTCGTGCCCGCTCGCCCTCGCGATCTCCGCCACCGCCTCGGCGAACGTGATCGCACGCGGCCCGGTGAGCTCGTAGACCCGGCCGGCGTGCGCGTCGTCGACGAGAGCAGCGACCGCGACGTCGGCGACGTCCTCGAGGTCGACGAACGGCTCGGCGACCCGGTCCACCGGGAGCGCGAGGACGCCGTCGAGCACGGGATCGAGCAGGAAGCTCTCGCTGAAGTTCTGGTCGAAGAACGCGCACCGGACCACGGTGCGGCCGGGGAACGCCTCGGCGACCAGCACCTCCGCGCGCTGTGCCTCGACCTCGCCGCGACCGGAGAGCAGGACGAGGCGGCGCACCCCCGCCTCCCGGGCGAGCGCCGCGAACCGGGCGACGGTCTCCGGGGAGCCCGGGATCGCGAGGTCGGGCACGTAGACCGCGTACACCGCCTCGGCCCCGGCGACCGCGGGGCGCCACGTGGTCTCGTCCTCCCAGTCGAAGCGGACGGCCCCGGAGCGGGACGCGCGCCGCACGGGGAGCCCGAGGGCGTCGAGGCGGTCGGCGACCCGGCGGCCGGTCTTGCCCGTCGCGCCGAGGACCAGGACCGGACCGGGGGCCGGGGCAGCGGTCGGGGTGTCGGTCGAGGCGGGAACCGGGTTCGGTGTCGTAGCGCTCATGGCGTCTCTCCTGTCGAGCGTCGGTGCGGGGACGAATGCCAGTCAACCGGGCACCGGCGAGACGTGACATGGCCCTGACGCTCGTCTCCATACGCGACCGTCTCACGTCCCCGCGGCGCCTCGACCCCTGGCCGCGGCTCCGGGACGGTGCGTACCCTGACCGGATGGACGTCGTCGCCGGGCTCCTCGACGGGCCGCGCGCCCGCGGCGCCTTCCTCCTGCGCAGCCACCTCCGGGCCCCGTGGGGCATGCGCATCGAGGACGAGGCGCCGCTGACGATCGTGCCCGTGCTGCGCGGCTCGGGCTGGGTCGGGCCGGTCGTGGGCGACGACGGCGCGGACCCGGGCGAGCACGTCGGGGCGGGGGACGTCGTCCTGCTGCGCGGCCCCGACCACTACGTCGTGGCGGACGCGCCGACGACCGCGCCCCAGGTGGTCATCGGGCCCGAGTCCGACATGTGCCGTGCGGTCGACGGCGGGCCCTCCCCCATGACGGTGCTCGGCGTGCGGTCGTGGGGCAACGACCCCGGTGGCGAGACCGTCATCATCACGGGCACCTACCCGCTCGACGGCGAGGTGGGCCGTCGCGTCCTGCGCGTCCTGCCGCAGCGCGTGGTGCTGCGCAGCGGCGACGTCGACGGGACGCTCGTGGAGATGCTCGCGCGCGAGGTCGTCCAGGACCTGCCCGGGCAGGAGGCGGTGCTCGACCGCCTGCTCGACCTCCTCCTCATCTCGTGCCTGCGCACGTGGCTCTCGCGCGACGACGCACCCGGCTGGTACCGCGCCGACGCGGATCCGGTGGTCGGCGCGGCGCTGCGCCTCATCCACCACGACCCGGCCCGCGCCTGGACCGTGGACGCGCTCGCGCGCGAGGTCGGGCTGTCGCGCGCGGCGTTCTCGCGGCGCTTCACCACGCTCGTCGGCGAGCCGCCGATGAGCTACCTCACCGGCTGGCGCCTCGACCTCGCGGCGGACCTCCTGCTGGAGCCCGACGCCACCCTGACGTCGGTCGCACGCGCGGTCGGGTACGCGACGCCGTTCGCGCTGAGCGCCGCCTTCAAGCGCGTGCGCGGCGTGAGCCCCGCCGCGCACCGGGCGCGCGCGGGCGCCGCCTGAGGCGGCTCACCGCGGCACCGGCACGAGCGCGACGTCCCGGAGCACGCCGTCGTCGACGACGGCCGTGAGGTACGTCCCGACCGGCTGACGACGGCGGTCCGTCGGCGACCCGGGGTTGAGGAGCCGCAGCCCGCCCGGCGAGGTCGTGTCCCACGGGACGTGGCTGTGCCCGAAGACCAGGAGGTCCGCGCCCGGGAACGCGGCGTCGGCGCGCCGCTCGCGCCCCTGCTTCGTCCCCGTCTCGTGCACGACGACGAGCCGCAGCCCGTCGATCGTCGCGCGCGCCACCTCGGGCAGACGCGCGTGCAGCGCGGGGCCGTCGTTGTTGCCGGCGACCCCGACCAGCCGGGACGCCCGCGCCTCCAGCGCGTCCAGCAGGTCGGCGCTCACCCAGTCGCCCGCGTGCACCACGACGTCGGCGTCGTCGACCGCGCGCCACACCTGGTCCGGGAGCGCCCGCGCCCGGACGGGGACGTGGGTGTCGCTCAGCAGGAGCAGGCGGGTCGGCACGGGTCTCACGATAGGTCGCGCGGACGGTCCGCGCCGGGCCACGATGGGGCATGCCGATCCCTCGCTGGGTGACCCGCAGCAACAAGCGCTTCCTCAACCCCGTGATGCTGCGCGTCGCGACCGGCGTCGGGCCGATGGCGGTCGCGCGCCACGTGGGCCGACGCAGCGGCCGCGTCTACCGCACGCCCGTCTTCGCGTTCGCGTACCGCGACGCGCCGGGAGAGCCGGTCCGCGTCGTCCTCGCGCTCACGTACGGGCCGGACGTCGACTGGGTGCGCAACGTCGACGCCGCGGGCGGGTTCGTGCTGGAGCGGCGGGGCGAGGAGTTCCGCGTCGAGGACCTGCGCCGCGTCACGGGCGAGGACGGGCTGCGGCTCCTGCCCGGCTGGACGAGCGCCGTCCTGCGCCGCACAGGGGTGGACGAGTTCCGGACCGGGAGACTGCTGCGGGCGTCGACCGCGACGTCCGCCTAGCACCGCGCCCGTGCCGCGTCCCGCGGTCGACGCTCGTGCACCACGAGACGGCGGACGCCCGGCCGGACGTCCGGCCGGGCGTCCGCGAGCGCCAGCGGATCAGCACGCGCCGAGGTCGGCCCACGGGCCCCAGGTCGCGGCGCCGGGCTTCTCCCCGAGCGTCCACCACTTGGCCTTCCACGTGTGCCCCTCGAAGGACGCCGTCGTCCCGGCCACGTACACCTGCGACGCGCTCCACGGCGCCGCCGTGCAGGTCGGGTCGGTCGGGTCGGTGGGGTCCGTCGGGTCGGTGGGGTCCGTCGGGTCTGTCGGGTCCGTCGCGCCGGAGGTGAACGGCGCGAACTTCTTCGAGAACTCGAACTTCTGCTGCGCCAGCCCGGAGCAGTCGTCCTGCGTCGTCTGCGCGCCGGCACAGCCGCCGGTGTCGCGGTGCAGTGCCCAGAACGACAGGTAGGCGACGCCCTTCTGCCGCGCGAAGGCGAGCACCGAGTCCGCGTTCGCGAGGGAGAACGTCTCCCCCACGCCCCAGTCGGAGACGCCGATCATCTCCGTGATGCCGACCATGTTCCAGAGCTGCGCGTCCGTCTTCGACGGGTAGATCGTCTTGAGGAAGCTCACCAGGCCGGTCGTCGCGGTGACGGTGTCCTGCGCCATGTTCGCGCGGTCGCCCTCCCAGTAGTCGAACGTCATGACGTTGACGACCGAGACCTCGACGCCGTTCGTCACGGCGTTGCGCAGCAGGTTCTTGCCCGACGCGGCCAGGCCCTGCGTCGTGGTCGGCAGCGTGTACTGCACCTCGAACGTCCGGCCGTTGGCCTTGGCCCAGTCCTGGACGATCTTCAGCGCCTTGTTGCGACGGTCCACCCCGGCGCTGCTGTTGATCGAGTCCGCCTCGATGTCGAAGTCGATGCGCTCGACGTCGTAGGTCGTGATCAGCTTCTGGATCTGCGCCGCGATCGCGTTGACGTCCGTGCACGAGTCCGCCAGCTCCGTGAGCTGCCCGTCCTCGGTCGCGTCGTCCGCGGTCCAGCCGCCGAGGGACGGGATCACGTTGCCGCCGCGCGCCTGGATCGCGTCCACCTGGGCGCCGAAGCTCGACGGCGCGATCGGCAGCGACGTGTCGCCGTTCCAGTAGAGCGTGCACGACCCCTGCCGCTCGGTCTGGGCGAACGCCAGCGTGATGTGGTCGGCGCCGGCCTGCTGGGACACCGCGCTGATGTCGTCGCCCAGCCACATCTCGTAGTACGGCGAGAACACGTGGTCGGGGATCGGCGTCGCGGCGGACGCCGGCTGCGCGGCGAGGCCGACGGCCGCGCCGACGGCGAGCGCCGTCGTGGTCGCGAGCGTGAGCAGCTTCCTTCGGAACATGGGAACCTCCGGTCCAGGCCGGCGTCGTCCGTGGCGCCGGGTGCGGGAGACGTCGGCGCAGCGGGCGACCGACGGATCGACGCTACGGCGTCCGCGACCCGCGCCCATCGGTGCGATTGCGTATCTTTCGCGATCTACGCGTCCGTAGCACCCCGTATACGGATGCCCCGGGCGACGACCCTGCGCGGCTCCGCGGGACCCGCGACCGGACGGAGGCGCCGCCGTCCTGCCATGATGGACGGCATGACCGACCAGCTCTGGATCACCGGCGACCCCGACGCGGACGCGCTCCTCAGCGACGACGCCTTCGCCCTCCTCGTCGGCATGCTCCTCGACCAGCAGTACCCCATGGAGCACGCGTTCGCGGGACCGCGCAAGATCCGCGACCGCCTCGGCTCCATCGACCCGCGCGCCGTCGCGGAGGCGGACCCCGACGCGTTCGTCACGCTCGCGACGACGCCCCCGGCCATCCACCGGTACGGGCGCTCCATGGCGGCCCGGGTGCAGGACCTGGCGCGCGTCGTCGTCGACGAGTACGACGGCGACGCGACCCGGATCTGGACCGCGCCCGGCGCCGGCGACGACGGCACGGCGGCGCCGACCGGCGCGGAGGTCCTCGCCCGGCTGCGCGCGCTGCCCGGGTACGGCGACCAGAAGGCCCGGATCTTCCTCGCGCTGCTCGGCAAGCAGCGCGGCGTGCAGCCGGCGGGATGGCGGGAGGCGGCGGGCCACTACGGCGACGAGGGGTCGCGCCGGTCCATCGCCGACGTCACGAGCGCGGAGTCGCTCGCGGAGGTCCGCACGTTCAAGAAGGCGCAGAAGGCCGCGGCGAAGGCCGCGAAGGCCTGACCCGGCGGGCACGTTCGCGGGCCCCACCACCGGCAGCACCGCGACGGACGCCCGCGTGCGCGGCGACGCCCGGCCGCTATCGTCGGCGCGTGACCACGACGACGTCGCGCGCCCCGGCGCTGCCACCCTCCACCCGCACGCTGCTGGCTCTCGCGGCGGGCGTCGTCGTGCTCGCCGGCGTCCACACGGCGCGGGAGGTGCTCGCGCCGCTGCTCCTCGCGGCCGTGATCGTCATCATCTGCCACCCCGTGCGGTTCCCGCTCGAGCGCCGGGGCTGGCCGCGGTGGGCCGCGACGACGGCGGTCGTCGTGGTCGCCTACCTCATCCTCGCCGTGCTCGTCGCGATGCTGGTGTTCGCGGGCTTCCGGTTCGCCGACCTGGTGCGCGAGTACCTGCCGGCGCTCGTGCGCTCGGTCGAGGACGTCGTCGACCAGCTCTCCGCCGTCGGGATCGACACGGACGTCGCGGAGGCGGCGACGTCGTGGCTGGAGCCCGCCCGGGTCCTCAGCCTCGCCGGGAACGTGTCGGGCATGGCGCTCGGCATCGCGACGGCCTTCTTCTTCGTGCTCGCCTACGCGATCTTCATGGCGGCGGACGCAGCGCGGTACTCGACCGCGACCACGGTGTTCGGCACCGAGCGCGCCGCGACGATCGACCGCGCGGCCCGGTTCAGCGGCGGCGTGCGGCGCTACTTCGTCGTCAACGCGTCGTTCGGCGCGGTCGTCGCGATCGTCGACGGCGTCGCGCTCTGGCTGCTCTCCGTCCCCGCGCCGACGGTGTGGGCGATCCTCGCGTTCGTCACGAACTTCATCCCCAACATCGGCTTCGTGCTCGGCCTCGTGCCGCCCGCGATCATGGCGTTCGTCGTCGGGGGGTGGCAGCTCGCGCTCGCCGTCGTCGCGGTCTACTGCGTCGTGAACGTCGTGCTCCAGGTGCTCGTTCAGCCCAAGTTCGTGGCGGACGCCGTGAACCTCAGCCTGACCCTCAGCTTCGTCTCCGTCGTGTTCTGGACGTTCGTCATCGGTCCGCTCGGCGCGATCCTCGCGATCCCGCTCACGCTCCTCGTGCGCGCGCTCGTCCTGGAGCCCGACCCCGGCTCGGGCTGGCTGCGCTGGCTCTCCGGCGACGACGTGTCCCGCGCCCGTGGGACGGACCCGGCGCCCGGCGCGGCGGAAATCGACGGTCCGACCGCGGCGGAGCGTGTCGAGGCGCCCTCGCCCCGGGACGCGGAGACCGAGCGTGACCCTCAGGTCCAGCCTGAGGGTTCGGCGGCGGACGACGCGCCTGCCCCGGAGACGGCGTAGCCGCGCACCCTGTTGCGACCCCGTCCACGGTCCCTAGGCTGGCAGACGGCGGGTGTCCGCCCGTCACCGGCACGGGGAGGAACCATGGCGCACGGAGACATCACGCACATCGACATCCCGGTGAGCGACAGCGGCCGGGCCACGCAGTTCTACGGCGAGCTCTTCGGCTGGCAGATCGCGGAGGTCCCGGGCTTCGAGGGCTACCCCATGTGGCAGGCGCCGAACAAGATCAGCGGCGGCGGTCTCGCCCCGCGGTCCGAGGGGTTCACCACCCCGCGCAGCTACGTCGAGGTCGACTCGATCGAGGACACGCTCGCGAAGGTGCGCGAGCTCGGGGGCCGTGTGGTCCTGGAGAAGTCCGAGATCAGCCCGACGTCGTGGTGGGCGGCGTTCGAGGACGCCGACGGGAACCAGATCGGCCTCTACGAGGGCACGACGGACGCGGGCTGACCACGCCGGGCGTCCCCACCCGGGCGGTCGTCGCGGTCAGAGCGACAGCACGCGACCGTCCGGGTCGCCCGGCCGTCGGGGCCGGAGCGTGGGCGGGGGCGGCCACGGGAGGTCGTAGCGCTCCACGGGGACGTCGATCGCGCCGAAGTCGTCGGTCTGCACGACCACGCCGTCCGGCGTGACCTCCACGAGCCGGACGCGCAGGGGCGGCGCGTCCTCCCGCTCGAGCATCCACACGTCGGCCAGCCACGCGAGGCTGAGCCCGTCCAGCGCCTCCTCCGCCTCGAGCCAGCCCACCGGGCCGGTCAGCTCGCGCCCGAGGAGCGACACCGCGACCCAGGCATCGCCCTCGGGACGGATCCAGCCCACGTGCTCGCGGTCGTCGGGGCGGCGGTGCGGGATCCACTCGGCGGGCAGCATCCCGGCAGGCTAGCCCGCCGGCCGTCCGCGAGCCAGCACATTGCCGCCCTCCGGGTGCCGCCGCTCAGCGGGCGGGGAGGGGCTCGTTCCCCGACCCCTCGCGGAAGCCCTCGCCGAACCCGTCGCGATAGCCGCGGTCGTAGGCCTCGGCGCTCCCCTCCCGGAAGAGGTCGTCGGCGGAGGGCCGGACGAGCGCGCGCGCACCCGGGCCGTCGTCGTCGCCCACGTACCGGCCCAGCCCTCGCACGACGGCGACCGGACGGCCCGCCGTCTTGCCGCGCACCAGCTCGCTCGCGGAGGCCACCTCGTCGGCGACGGCCGTGACCGTCACGGAGAGGGGACGGCCGTGCGCGTCCGTCCCGCCGCGCAGGTCCTCGGCCACGACGATCCCCGCCGCACCGATCGCGACGTCGACCAGCCCGTCGCGCCACGCACGACCCGCGGTGTCGGTGACGACGACGCCCAGACGGTCGAGCCCGAACCGGTCGCGCAGCGCGGCCCGCAGCGCCCGGGCCGAGGCGTCCGGGTCGAGCGGGAGCAGGAGCACCGTCCCGTCGGGGGTGTTGGAGGCGTCGACCCCGGCCGCGGCCATGACCAGGCCCAGGTGGTTCTCGACGATGCGCAGCGGAGGCTGGCCCGGGCGCTCGCGCGTCGCGACCACGCGCACCGTCTCGTCGGTGATCGCCTGCTCGCGGTCGGCGGCGGCGACCACGCGGCCCTCTGCCTTGGACACGACCTTGCTCGTCACCACGACGACGTCGCCCTCGGCGAGCGCGTCGCCCGGCGGCGCCCCGGCGAGCAGGTCGCCGACGAGCGCGGCGAGGTCGTCGCCCGGGCGCACCTCGCCCAGGCCCGAGGGCGCCCACACGGACAGGCGCGCGTCGTCGCCCTCGCGCGCGCCGCCGTCGGGCACGACCGCGCCCGTTCCGCCGGAGGTCATCGCGCCAGCTTCGGAAGGACCTCGCGACCGAAGACCTCGATCCACTCCCGCTGGTTGCGGCCCACGTTGTGGAGGTAGATCCGGTCGAAGCCGAGGTCGACGAACTTCTGGATGTACGCGCGGTGCTCGTCGGGGTCGGCCGAGATGACCATGCGGCCCTCGAAGTCCTCGGGGCGCACGAGCTTGGCCATCTGCTCGAAGTCGTGCGGCGAGCGGATGTCGGCCTTGGGGAACTTCATGCCGCCGTTGGGCCACTCGGTCATCGCGTTCGCGAGCGCCTCCTCGTCGGTCGCCGCCCAGGACAGGTGGAGCTGCAGCACCTTGGGCATCGCCTGCGGGTCCCGGCCGGACTCACGGACGCCGTCGTCGAACTTGCCGAACAGCATGGAGATCTTCTCCAGCGGCGCACCGACCGTGATGAGGCCGTCCGCGTGCCGCCCGGCGCGCTTCGCCGTCACCGGGCCCGCCGTGGCCACGAGGATCTCCGGCGGGACCTCGGGCATGGTCCACAGCCGCGTGGACTCCATCTTGTAGAACTGCCCGGAGTGCTTGACGTCCTTGTTGTCGAGCCCGGACTGGAACAGCTTCTTGATGACGTCGATCGCCTCGAACATGCGGTTGATGCGCTCGGGCGCCTCCGGCCAGTAGCCCGCGACCACGTGCTCGTTGAGCGCCTCGCCCGAGCCCAGGCCGAGCCAGTGCCGCCCGGGGTACATCGCGGCGAGCGTCGCCGACGCCTGGGCCACCATCGCGGGGTGCCAGCGGAACGTCGGCGCCGTGACGCCCGGGCCGAGGTCGCCCCTCGTGCGCTCGCCGAGCGCGGTGAGCACGTTCCAGACGAACGACGACTCGCCCTGCGCGGGGACCCACGGCTGGAAGTGGTCGGCCGCCATGGTGCCGGAGAAGCCGTGCTCCTCCGCGTAGGCCGAGAGCGCGACGGCCTCGGTCGGGTGGAACTGCTCCAGCATCGCGGCATAGCCGATCGTCAGACCCATGAGCCGACCCTAACCCCCCTCGAGCCCGCCCGGGCCGCCGGTCGCGCCGGGCGCGGCCGCCGCCTCACGACGACGTCCGCGCCCGGCGCTCCCACGGCCCTCCGGAGCGCCCGGGTCAGACGTACAGCGGGGTCAGCGCCTCGTACTCCTCGACGGAGCCGTTGCGCAGGCACACCTCGATGATCTGCCGTCCCAGCGGGTCGAGGCCGTCGGTGAGGAACTGCCGGAGCTCGCTCGCGAAGAAGTCGGTGATGATCCGCGCCCCGGTGTCGTAGGCCTCGATCCCCACCTGGGACTGCAGCTCGGGCCGCAGGAACGTCGGCCGCACGAGCTGGCCGTCGATCTTCATCTCGGTGAGCGTGTACCCGAACAGCGGGCAGCGGGCCGGGGTGAGCTCCTCGGGGCGCAGGCGCCCGCCCCCGCGACGGGCGAGGTACTCGCGGGTCAGCCACTCCGCGGCGAAGTCGACCTTGTACGCGCCGATGTGCTGGTTGGGCGTCAGGACGTACCGGGTCCGGTCCGTCTCCACGAGCTGGCGCAGCAGGAGGTTCGCGGCCGCGACCTTGGTCCCGGTCGCGAACGGCCAGTACGACCCGACGCCCTCCGCGACCATGCCGCCGTGGGCCAGCGCCTCCGTCGCCGAGCGCGACTCGCCGATCGACGGGTTCTTGTCCCCGCGCGGCGCGACGAGCCGCCAGATCCACGCGAGGGAGGCGGGGACGACGTGGGTCATGCCCATGATCCCGTAGGTCGGGTGGTCCCGGGTGCAGGCCGGCATGCGGGCGCCGAACGTGCGGACGTCGACCTCGGCCGGCCCGGCGACGCCGGTGAGCAGGTGGCGGGGCACGACGACGCGCGGGTTGGGGCAGCGCCGGCCGTCCGAGTCGAGCGTGTGCTCCCAGGGCAGCACCGTGGCGTCGGGGACGCCGTCGATGTTGAAGAACACGAGCGGGACGTCCGGGTGGATGCACGCACGCTCCAGGTGGGCGTCCTGGCCGTAGCCGGTGAGGTTGTCGACCCGCACGAACCACCCCTCCTCCGCGTCCGTGACGACGAGGCGACCGTCGCCGGTCTGGAGCCCGGCGTGGCACAGGGTCATGTCGTCGGTGACGGGGTCGAGCGCGCTCGTCTCCCCGAGCGTGATGACGTACGGCTCGTCGGTCACGACGTTCGTGCCCAGCAGGATCCGGCCGTCCTCCTGACGCCGGATCTCCTGGCACATCTCGGACTTGCCGCCGCCCGACGCGCCCTCGTGCATGACGACGGTCTCGTTCTCGTACGGCGTGGTGACGCGGACCGACGACGCGTGCGCGGTGACCCAGCCCTCGCGCTCGCCCACGTCGAGCAGCACCGAGAACACGCCCTTCTTCGCGCTCGGACCGGGGTACAGGTTGTAGGCGAACACCTCGTGCAGCGTCTCGGAGCGGTCGTGCACGACGACCTGGCGCCCGCCGAACCGCGTGTGGCGGAACGGCGGGGCGACGTAGAGGATCGAGCGCGGCTCGAACGGCCCGAGCTCGTCGAACGTGGTCCAGCCCTGCAGGTCGACGAGCGCGAGGGCGAAGAACGCCGCGTTGGCCGGGCAGACGGCGAGGGACGGGTAGCCGTGGGTGCGTCCCCCCGCGCGGAACGGCACGACCACCAGCTCCTGGGTCGCGAGCCACGCGAGCGTCTCGTCCTTGACCGGGGCGAACTCCGCACCGAAGACGTCGCGGTAGCGCGGCTTGTCGGTGGGCAGGTCGTCGGCGATGCGCATGCAGTCCGGGTCGCGACGGCGCATGTAGTCCTCGGGGTAGTTCACCGCGACGCCGTTCCGGCAGCGCACCACCTCGGCCTCGGGGACGAGGGTGCCGTCGGCGTCGTACTCCACGACGAACCGCGGACCGCCGTCAGGGCCGAGCGCGAGGCGGTAGAGCTCCTCGCGCGAGGACGGCACGACGAGGTCCGGGCACGCCGCGAGCGCCCCCTCGAGCGCGGGTGGGAGGACGACGCCCGGTGGCAGGGCGCCGGTCGTGCGCGCGCGGTCGGTGGTCGTGAGGGTCATGGTTGCTCCCGGTGGTCGGCGCGAGGGACGAGATCGAGGTGCGCCCACGAGCACCCGTGTCTTTGCGTGCAGGTTACGAGCCGATGACCAATCACCCCCAGGGACCTTGGACCCGTTGTGACGTGCCCCGCCGATCCGGCCGCGGCCCCCCGCGCCGCGCGGACCCCCGATAGCCTCTCGCCGGTGAGCACCTCTCCCCCGCCCCGCGCGACCCTCGACACGCGAGCCCTCGTGGAGCCCGTGGACCGCGCGGCGGTGCGCGCGCACCACCGGGAGGTCCGGCGCCGGGCGCGCGCGGCGCGAGCGCTCACGCGATCCTCGGTGACGTCCCGGGTGCTCGCCAGGGTGCTCGGAACCGCCTTCCTCGCTCTCCTCCTCGCCCTCGCGGTGTTCGTCGTCGGCGCCGTCCTCGCCCTCGTCGTGGTCGGGCTCGTCGCCGCCGGAGTCGCCGCCGGGATCGCCGTCGGGCTCGTGGCGGTCGGCCTCGTCGCCGTCGGGCTCCTCGTCGCCCGGGGCGTGCGGCGCTCGTCCGCCCGGGACCACGAGCGGGCCTACCGCCTGAGCCGGTTCGCCGCGGCGAACGGGTTCGACCTCGAGGCGCGGGTCGACGATCCGGAGCTGCCCAGCGGGGCGTTCCGGCTGGGCATCCTCCGCGTCGCCTGGAACGTCGTCCGCACCCGCGGTCACCACCCCGTCGAGGTCGCGACCTACACCTACAGCGCCGGCTACCGCAACGGCGAGCCGTTCGAGTTCACCTATGCCATGGTCGGCCTCGACCGCGCCCTCCCCCACGTCGTCGTGGAGACGGCACCCGCCCGGGGCCTGCGGGGCGCCCGGGCTCCGCGGGGCGTCGAGCGCGTGTGGGAGCTGCCGGTCGACGGCCCGTTCGGCGACCGCCACCGCGCCTACGGGCCCGTGCGGTCCCCGACGGGCACCGCGCGCGCCGTCTTCACCTCGGAGGTCGTCGAGACGCTCGTCCGCGGACCCCTGCCGCTCGCGGCGGAGGTGTCCGGCGACCGGCTCTTCCTGTACAGCGAACGCCCGCTCGACCTCCTCGACCCGGCGGTCTGGGAACGCCTCCTGGGGACGGCCACGGACCTGGCCGCACGCCTGTCCGGCGCGGACGGGACCGGCGCCCCGGGCGCCGCCTCCCGCACCCGGTGACGACGGCGGCCGGGACGCGAGACGCCGTCGGGAGCGGCCCCGAGATCTGGGAGAATGGGCGACCATGAGCGACTTCCCGACGAACGCGCCGACGGGCGCGGCCGATGCCACGGCAGCAACGACCTCCTCCGCCGGCCACGTAGCCGGCGACGTCGTCCGCGCGGTGGTCGCGGGAGTACCCGACCGGGTGAGCCTCGACGGGCTCGAGGAGACCTACGACGCCCGCTGGGCCGAGCAGGGGACGTACGCGTTCGACCGCTCCAGGACCCGCGAGCAGGTCTTCTCCATCGACACCCCGCCGCCGACGGTCTCCGGCTCCCTGCACGTGGGCCACGTCTTCTCCTACACCCACACCGACGTCGTCGCGCGCTTCCAGCGCATGCGCGGCCTCGAGGTGTTCTACCCGATGGGCTGGGACGACAACGGCCTGCCCACCGAGCGCCGCGTGCAGAACTACTACGGCGTGCGCTGCGACCCGACGCTCCCCTACGTCGAGGGCTTCGAGCCCCCGCACGAGGGCGGCGAGGGCAAGTCGGTCAAGGCCGCCGACCAGGTGCCGGTGAGCCGCCGCAACTTCATCGAGCTGTGCGAGCGACTGACCGCCGAGGACGAGAAGCAGTTCGAGGCGCTGTGGCGCCGGCTCGGGCTCTCGGTCGACTGGGCGCAGCACTACCAGACGATCGACGCGCGGTCCCGCACCGCGGCGCAGCGCGCGTTCCTGCGCAACCTCGCACGCGGCGAGGCGTACCAGGCGGAGGCCCCCGGGCTGTGGGACGTGACGTTCCAGACGGCGGTCGCGCAGGCCGAGCTCGAGGCGCGCGACTACCCCGGGCACTTCCACAAGGTCGCGTTCCACCGCGTCGCGCCCGGCACGCCCGACGACGGCGCTCCGGTCCACATCGAGACGACGCGCCCCGAGCTCCTCGCGGCGTGCGTGGCGCTCGTCGCGCACCCGGACGACGAGCGGTACCAGCACCTGTTCGGCACGACGGTGCGCTCGCCGCTGTTCGACGTCGAGCTGCCCGTCCTCGCCCACCCCGCCGCCGAGCGCGACAAGGGCGCGGGCATCGCGATGTGCTGCACGTTCGGCGACCTCACCGACGTGCAGTGGTGGCGCGAGCTGCAGCTCCCGACGCGGTCGATCATCACGCGCGACGGCCGCATCACGCGCGAGACGCCGGACTGGATCACGTCGCACGCCGGCCAGGGCGTGTTCGCCGAGCTCGCGGGCAAGACGACGTTCTCGGCGCGCCAGGTCGTCGTCGACGCGCTGCGCGACGCGGGCGACCTCGACGGCGAGCCCGTGCCGACCCAGCGCAAGGCGAACTTCTTCGAGAAGGGCGACAAGCCCCTCGAGATCGTCACGTCGCGCCAGTGGTACATCCGCAACGGCGGCCGCGACTGGACGACGGCCGACGGCACGACGCGCGACCTGCGCCAGGAGCTGCTGACCCGCGGCAAGGAGCTGGCGTTCCACCCCGACTTCATGCGCGTGCGCTACGAGAACTGGGTCGGCGGCCTCAACGGCGACTGGCTCATCTCGCGCCAGCGCTTCTTCGGCGTCGCGATCCCGCTGTGGTACCCGGTGCTGGAGTCGGGCGAGGTCGACCACGACCACCCCATCGTCCCGTCCGAGGACGTCCTGCCCGTCGACCCGTCGTCCGACGTGCCCGCCGGGTACACGGAGGACCAGCGTGGCGTGCCGGGCGGGTTCGTCGGCGAGAACGACATCATGGACACCTGGGCGACGTCGTCGCTCACGCCGCAGATCGCCGGTGGCTGGGAGGTCGACCCCGACCTGTTCGAGCGCGTGTTCCCCATGGACCTGCGCCCGCAGGGCCAGGACATCATCCGGACCTGGCTCTTCTCGACCGTCGTGCGCTCGCACCTCGAGTTCGGCTCGCTGCCGTGGAAGAACGCCGCGATCTCGGGCTGGATCCTCGACCCCGACCGCAAGAAGATGTCGAAGTCCAAGGGCAACGTCGTCACGCCCATGGGCCTGCTGGAGGAGCACGGCTCCGACGCGGTGCGGTACTGGGCCGCCTCGGCCCGCCTGGGCACCGACGCGGCGTTCGAGGTCGGGCAGATGAAGATCGGTCGCCGCCTCGCCATCAAGATCCTCAACGCGTCGAAGTTCGCGCTGTCGTTCGGCGTGGACGCCGAGACCGGGACGGGCGAGATCGTCCTCGACCCCGCGCTCGTCACCGAGACGCTCGACCGCGCGATGCTCGCCGGCCTCGCGTCCGTCGTCGAGAAGGCGACCGAGGCGTTCGAGGCGTACGACCACACGCGCGCCCTCGAGACCACGGAGACGTTCTTCTGGACGTTCTGCGACGACTACCTCGAGCTCGTCAAGGACCGCGCGTACGGCGCCGGCGCCGCGGCGTCCGACGTCTCGGCCGAGACCCGGTCCGCGCGCGTCGCGCTCGCGATCGCGCTCGACACGCTCCTGCGTCTCTTCGCGCCGTTCGTGCCGTTCGCGACCGAGGAGGTCTGGTCGTGGTGGCGCGCGTCGGAGGGATCGATCCACCGCGCGCCGTGGCCGACGTCCGACGTCGCGCGCTCGGCGGCCGGCGACGCAGACCCGGCCGTGCTCACGGCCGCGGGCCACGCGCTCGCCGCGCTGCGCAAGGTCAAGTCCGAGGCGAAGGTCTCGATGCGCACGCCGATCCTCGCGGCGCAGGTCGCCGTCCCGGCCGCGTCGCTCGCCGGCGTCGAGGCGTCGGTCGTCGACGTCCGCAACGGCGGGCGCGTCACCGGCAGGCTCGACCTCGTCGCGGCCACGGCGGGCCAGGGCGACCCGGCCGTCCAGGGCGGGATCGTCGTCGTCTCCTCCGAGCTCGGCGAGCCCGAGGCCCGCAAGAAGTCCTGACTCCCCCACCTGTCGTGGGCATGGAACGGGCCCGGTTCTGCGGTCAGAACCGGGCCCGTTCCATGCCTTCAGCGGCCGGCGGGTCAGATGATCTCGCCGCGCAGCCTGGCGTCGTCGCCGGACATCGTCGCCGCGACCTCGCGCGGCGTGCCCTCGTCGGCCCACCGCAGGGTCGCGCCGACGCCCTCGATGAGCTCGACGCTGCCCTCGGGCGCGAACGTCAGGCCGGCGTCCTGGCCCACCGCGGCACGGACGAGCGCGACCGTCGCGGGGAGCTTCTCGAGGCCCTCGGTGACGCCCAGGTCCTGGATCTCCTCCTTGGACGCGGCGATGTGCATCGGGCTCGGCCCGATCCAGAGCGAACGGCCGTCGAGCGCCGCGTCCTGGCCGTACTCGTCGGCCAGGACGAGCTCCTTGACCTGCCCGCGCGCGAGGACCGCCACGACGTCCTCGACGGACGTCACGGCACCCGACTCGCGCCCCTGCTCCTGACGGAACTCCGCGAGGACCTTCTCGCGCCGTCGTTCGCGGAAGCTGTCGAGCGCGTCGGCGACGTTCGCCTCGAACGCGGCCTCGTTGATGCCCGGGCCTCGACCGCCGCCCGGGACCTCGACGACGAGCTCGGCCGTCGCACGGCCGAGCGCCCCGCGCACGAGAGGGACGGCGCGCACGTCCCCGGTGAGGAGCACGAGCTCGGGGCGGTACTCCGCCGCCTGGCGCTCCAGCTCGGCGGCCACCGCCTCGGCGTTGCGCTCCCACGAGTCCTCCGCGCGCGACTCGATGCGCTTGTGGGACAGGCCGCCGGTCCGGACCTTGTTGATGACGTCGTGGCCGCCCTCGACCGACTCCGGCTCCGCGTACGGCAGGTGTCCCCCCGCGACGGACCACGTGAGGTCCGCGCCCTGGCGGTCGACGACGACCCGCACGTAGTCGACCGACTCGTCCGCGGCGCGCGCCGCCTGGAGCAGCGCGGGGACGGGGCCCCACGACCCCTTCGTGAGCGCCGGCGGGTCCTTGACGACGCGGTCGACCAGCACGCCCGTGTCGTCCGCGATCAGCACGCGCCCGTGGGTGCCCCCGACCCGCGTCGGCCGCAGCACCACCTCCTCGAGGTCGTCGAGGACGGCGTCGGGCGCGCCCTCCTGGCGCAGCGTGCGCCGCACGCCCTTCCAGCGGTTCTCGACCTCGCGGTCCCCGGCCTCGTTGGCCCGCGTCGCGTCGATGTACACCGTCGCGAAGGGGCCCGGGTGGCCGAGGAGGGGCTTGAGCCAATCGATCTTCATGCGAACACCTCTAGCGTCCGTCGGCGTGGCGGGCAGGCCGCCCGGCGCGCAGGTCGTGCCGACGCCGGGGCCCACCCTGGGACCCCTCCAGGGTCGGTCAGATCGACCCGCGTCGCCACCGCGCGTCGGGCAGGACCCGGCGGACGCCGACGGTCAGGACGCCGTCAGGAGTAGGTGTCGAGGACGGGCGTGCCCTCGCCCGACGCGGCGTGCTCCGCGGCGATCCGCTCGTGGTGGCGGATGACCTCGCGGACGATGAACTCGCGGAACTGCTCCGCGAACTGGGGGTCGAGGCCCGCGGCGTCGGCGATCCCGGTGAGGCGCGCGATCTGCTGCCGGTCCCGGTCGGGGTCGGCCGGCGGCAACCCTCCCTGCGCCTTGAGCTCCCCGACCCGGCGCGTGAACTTGAACCGCTCCGCGAGCAGGTGCATGAGCGCGGCGTCGATGTTGTCGATGCTGTCGCGCAGCATGAGGATCTCGGCGGGGACGGCAGCGGGGCCGGGCGGGTTCGTCACCCACTGATCCTAGGCGCGCCCGGCGACCCGAGGAACGCGATACTCGGAGTACGGAGTAAAGTGTCACGCCGTCCCTACCTGCCGTCCCACTCAGCGGAGAGTCCCATGACGGAACACGCGTCGCCGAGCCTCGTCGAGGTCTCCCCCACGGCGACCATCAGCACCCTCCTCACCGACCGTGTCGCCCGTGGACCCCACGCGACGCTCGTCGAGCGCCGGACCACCGCGGACGGCCCGTGGGAGCCCGTCACCGCGCAGGAGTTCGAGGCGGACGTCGTCGCCGTCGCGCGCGGCCTCGTGGCCCGCGGCATCGAGCCGGGAGACCACGTCGCGATCATGTCGCGCACGCGCTACGAGTGGACCCTCCTCGACTTCGCGGCGTGGGCCGTGGGCGCCGTCCCCGTGCCCGTCTACGAGACGTCGTCGGCCGAGCAGGTGCACTGGATCCTGTCGGACGCCGCCGTGCGGCTCGCCGTCGTGGAGACCGCCTCCCACGCCGCCGAGGTCGCGTCCGTGCGGGACCGCCTGCCCGCCCTGGAGGACGTGCTCGTCGTCGAGGACGGCGCCGTGGACGCCCTGCGCGCCGCAGGCGCTGACGTCCCCGCCGAGGAGGTCGACCGCCGTCGTGCCGCCCAGCGGGTCGACGACCTCGCGACGGTCATCTACACCTCCGGCTCGACCGGGCGCCCCAAGGGCGTCGAGCTCACGCACCGGAACTTCGTCCACCTCGCGCTGAACGGCCGTGCCGGCCTCGCCGAGATCCTCGACTCCGACGGCGCGCGCACCCTCCTGTTCCTGCCGCTCGCCCACGTCTTCGCGCGCTTCATCCAGGTCGTCGTCGTCGCGTCGAACGCCGTGCTCGCGCACTCGTGGGACACCAAGAACCTCGTCGCCGACCTCGGGACGTTCCGCCCCACGTTCCTGCTCGCCGTGCCGCGCGTCTTCGAGAAGGTCTACAACACGGCCGAGCAGAAGACCGGGACGGGCGCCAAGCGCAAGGTCTTCCACTGGGCCGCGAAGGTCGCGATCACGTGGTCGCGCGCGCTCGACACCGCGGGCGGACCGTCGTTCGGGCTGCGCGCGCAGCACGCCGTCGCCGACCGGCTCGTCTACTCGACGCTCCGGGCCGCGATGGGCGGGCAGCTCACGTACTCGATCTCCGGCGGCGCGCCCCTCGGCGAGCGGCTCGGGCACTTCTACCGCGGCGTCGGGCTGCGCATCCTCGAGGGCTACGGCCTCACCGAGACGACGGCCCCCACCGCCGTGAACCTGCCCGGCCTCACCAAGATCGGCACCGTCGGGCCCGCGTTTCCCGGCACCTCGCTGCGGATCGACGACGACGGCGAGCTGCTCGTCAAGGGCGACCACGTCTTCCGCGGCTACCGCAACCAGCCCGAGCTCACCGCCGAGGCGCTCCAGGACGGCTGGTTCCGCACCGGCGACCTCGGCGCGTTCGACGACGACGGCTACCTGCGGATCACCGGCCGCAAGAAGGAGATCATCGTCACCGCCGGCGGCAAGAACGTCGCCCCGGCGGTGCTGGAGGACCGCCTGCGCGCCCACCCGCTCGTGAGCCAGGTCGTCGTCGTGGGCGACCAGCGCCCCTTCATCGGCGCCCTCGTCACGCTCGACGCCGAGATGCTCCCGGGCTGGCTCGCGACCCACGGCCTGCCGCCCATGGACGTCGACGCCGCCGCCACGAACCCCGACGTCCTCGCCGCGCTCGACCGCGCCGTCGCGCACGCGAACGAGGCCGTCTCCCGCGCCGAGTCGATCCGGAAGATCACCGTGCTGACCTCGGACTTCACCGAGCAGAACGGCTACCTCACCCCGTCCCTCAAGGTGAAGCGCGGCCTCGTCATCAAGGACTTCGCCGACACGATCGACACCCTCTACGGCGCCAAGGTGGGCGCCGACGCCTGACCGAGCCCCCGGCCCCGGTCCCCCCGAGGTAGAGCCGTGGTTGCGCGAGGTAGAGCCGTGGTCTTTGTGCCCGACGGCGCGTGGTCGGCCTGGGTGGTCGGGGTGGGTGGTGGTGCCGCGTCTACCATCCGCCGCTCGTTCCTCGCGGCTCCCGCCAGGCCCGACCACGACGCGGCACCACCACCCACCCCGCCCGACGTCGTCTCACCCTGGTCGTTGCTCACCTTGGGCGACCCCCCGCGGAGTGGGCCTCGGCCCGCGCCGCGCGGCCGGCCAGGCCGCGCGACCGGCCGGATCGCCGCACCGCCGCGCCGGGACAGTCGCCGGTCGCGGGACCGTCACGTCGGGCAGGTGGTTCGGGCGCGTCTGGCGCGCGGGACCCGTCCTTGTCGCCTGCTCGAGCCACCAGGACGGCCTGGTCGGGCACATGCCGAGCCGGCACGGGCGCACCCGCCCCGCCCCGGCGGGGCACCCGATGGTCGCGAGCGGCGACCGACGTCCCGGGCGAGACGATCGCCGAGCGGTGGGGGTGGGCTCGGATGCGAAGGGGCGTCAAAGCGGCGCTCCTCGAACCCACGGCCGAGGAACCGGGGTGACGGCGCCGCAGCCCCGAGCACCGAGGCCACCCGCGCCGCGGACCCGACCACGCGGGCCTGAGACGCGACCAAGCGTCGACCTCGGCCGAGCAGGGTTCTCTCTCCGCGGGTTGCCGGTCAGGCGGACTTCTCCCGCGGGGTGCGGCTGCGCGCGGTGGAGGTGCGCGGCACGATCGTGGGGTTCACGTTGTCCAGCACGACCTCCCGCGTGATCACGACCCGCTCCACGTCATCACGCGACGGCACGTCGAACATCACCTGCTGCAACACCTCCTCCATGATCGCCCGCAACCCCCGCGCCCCCGTCCCCCGCAACAACGCCTGCTCCGCGACCGCCTCCACCGCACCCTCGGTGAACTCCAGCTCCACCCCGTCGATCGCGAACATCCGCTGATACTGCTTCACCAACGCATTGCGCGGCTGCGTCAGAATCCGCACCAACGCCTCGGAGTCCAACGCCGACACCGACGCGATCACCGGAAGACGCCCGATGAACTCCGGGATCAACCCGAACCGATGCAGATCCTCCGGGCGCACCTGCGCGAACAGATCCTCCCCCGCACCCGTCTCGATCGACGCACCAAACCCCACCCCCCGCTTGCGCGCCCGCGCCGCCACGATGTCGTCCAACCCCGCAAACGCCCCCGCCACGATGAACAACACGTTCGACGTGTCCACCTGGATGAACTCCTGATGCGGATGCTTACGACCACCCTGCGGCGGCACCGACGCGCTCGTACCCTCGATGATCTTCAACAACGCCTGCTGCACACCCTCACCCGACACATCACGCGTGATCGACGGGTTCTCCGCCTTGCGAGCCACCTTGTCGATCTCATCGATATAGATGATCCCCGTCTCAGCCTTCTTCACGTCGAAGTCCGCCGCCTGCACCAGCTTCAACAGAATGTTCTCCACGTCCTCACCGACATACCCCGCCTCGGTGAGCGCCGTCGCATCCGCGATCGCGAACGGCACGTTCAACATCCGCGCCAACGTCTGCGCCAGATACGTCTTACCCGTCCCCGTCGGACCGATCAACAGAATGTTCGACTTCGCCAGCTCCACGTAGTCCGGGTCCTCCGGGCTCGACGGCTTGGACTGCTCGCCCGCCTGGACGCGCTTGTAGTGGTTGTAGACGGCGACGGCCAGGGCCCGCTTCGCGGCGTCCTGGCCGATGACGTACTGCTCGAGGAACTCGAAGATCTCCTTGGGCTTGGGCAGCTCCGTGAGGCCGAGCTCCGTCGCCTCGGCGAGCTCCTCCTCGATGATCTCGTTGCACAGGTCGATGCACTCGTCGCAGATGTACACACCGGGGCCCGCGATGAGCTTCTTGACCTGCTTCTGCGACTTGCCGCAGAACGAGCACTTCAGCAGGTCGGCGCCGTCTGAGATACGAGCCACTACGCGTCTCCTTGTCCGGGTGCCCGGGGCCTCCCGCCGTCGGGATCGACGGCGCGGGGCCCGAGCACGGCCGAGCGAGTCCTGCTCCCCATTCCACACCACGGGGCCCCCGTTGTCAGGTGGGCTCCCCGGACGGGGTGCAACGTGTCGCGCCGCCGCCCCGGGCGGGGGACGGCGGCGCGGCGTGAGGGTCGAGCGGTCCGGGCGGTCAGGTCAGGGCTTGTTGACCGCGACGGCCTTGCGGCTCTCGAGGACCTGGTCCACGAGGCCGTACTCCTTCGCCTGCTCGGCGGTGAGGATCTTGTCGCGCTCGATGTCCTGACGGACCTGCTCGACCGACTTGCCCGAGTGCAGGGCCAGCGTGTCCTCGAGCCACTCGCGCATGCGGATGAGCTCGTTCGCGTGGATCTCGATGTCGGACGCCTGCGCGTAGCCGCCGCCCTCCATCGCGGGCTGGTGGATGAGCACGCGCGCGTTCGGCAGCGCGAGGCGCTTGCCCGGCTGGCCGGCGGCGAGCAGGACCGCTGCGGCCGACGCCGCCTGGCCCAGGCAGACCGTCTGGATCTGCGGCTTGATGTACTGCATCGTGTCGTAGAGCGCGGTCATCGCGGTGAACGACCCGCCCGGCGAGTTGATGTAGAGGATGATGTCGCGGTCGGGGTCCTGGCTCTCGAGCACGAGGAGCTGGGCCATGACGTCGTCGGCGGACGCGTCATCGACCTGGACGCCCAGGAAGATGATGCGGTCCTCGAACAGCTTGGTGTAGGGGTCCTGCCGCTTGAAGCCGTACGCGGTGCGCTCCTCGAACTGCGGGAGGACGTACCGCGCCGACGGCGCGCCGCCCGGCAGGGCGATGCCGCCGGGGCGCGCGCCCGCGCCGGCGAGGCGCTGCGCGGTGGACAGGTACTGGGACTCGGCGCTGAAGCTCACGGGTTCTCCTCGGTGAAGTCTGGTGTCCGGTGCGGGGTCAGGAACCCGTGGTGCCGCCGCCGCCGGTCACGGACGACGCGTTGGTGACGACGTGGTCGATGAAGCCGTACTCCAGCGCCTCCTCGGCCGTGAACCAGCTGTCGCGGTCGTTGTCCTTGAGGATCTGCTCGAGCGGCTTGCCCGTCTGCTCGGCCGTCAGCTCGGAGAGCACCTGCTTCATGTGCATGATGAGCTGCGCGTTGATGCGCACGTCGGTCGCGGTGCCGCCGATGCCGCCCGAGGGCTGGTGCATCATGACGCGCGCGTGCGGCGTCGCGTACCGCTTGCCCTTGGTGCCGGACGAGAGCAGGAACTGGCCCATCGAGGCCGCCATGCCCATCGCGATCGTCGCGACGTCGGGCTGGATGTACTGCATGGTGTCGTAGATCGCCATGCCGGCCGTGATCGACCCGCCGGGCGAGTTGATGTAGAGCCAGATGTCCTTCTCCGGGTCCTCCGCGGCGAGCAGCATCATCTGGGCGCAGATGGCGTTCGCGTTCTCGTCGCGCACCTCCGAGCCGAGCCAGATGATGCGCTCCTTGAGGAGCCGGTTGTAGATGGAGTCGTTGAGTCCGAAGCCCGGACCCTCGGCGCGGTTGACCGGGGCCGTCGCGTCGGACGGCAGGTACAGCTCGTTCACTTCCATCTCCTTCGTCGCTCCCGCGGGTCGCCCCCGCCTGCGCTGCCCTGGCCGGCGCCGGGAGCGTGTCCCGGTCCGGCCGTGCTGCAGTGACCCTAACGCGGTCGGTGCCCGGCGTTCGTCCCGACAGCGCGCGTTTTCGCTGACGGCGCACCAGGTGGCCGACGCGCGCCGGCACGGCACGGGCACGACGACGGCCCGCCCCTCGCGCGGAGGGTGCGGGCCGTCGTGGGACCTGCTCCGGCCGACCGGCCGGCGACGTGTCAGGCCTTCGTCGCGTCCTTCTCGTCGTCCGCGACCGGCGCCTCGGCGGCGGCGTCGGCGGAGTCGTCGACGAGCGCCTCCTCGACGGGCTCGGCGGCGACGTCCTCGACCGACTCGTCCGCGGCGGCGTCCTCGTCGTCCGAGCCGATGAACTCGGTGAGGTCGACGACGGCGCCGGCCGAGTCCTTGACCTCGATCTGGCGCAGCGCGACGGCGAGCGACTTGGAGCGCGCGACCTCGCCGACCATCGCGGGGATCTGCCCGCCCTGGTCGAGCGACTGGATGAACTGGTTCGGGTCCATCCCGTACTGGCGCGACGCGCTCACGAGGTACTCGAGGAGCTCGTTCTGCGCGACCTTGATCTCGAGCTGCTCGGCGAGGGTGTCGAGCAGGATCTGGTTGCGGATGGCGTCGGTCGCCTCGACGGTGACCTCGGCGCGGTGCGTCTCGTCCTCCAGCCGGCCCTCGGACTCGAGGTGGCGGTGCACCTCGGCCTCGACGACGCCCGACGGCACGGGGATCTCGACGGCGTCGTTGAGCGCCTTGAGGAGCTCGTCACGGGCGGCGACGGCCTGGTTCGAGGTCTTGATGCTCGCGACCTGCTCGCGCAGGTCCGCGGTGAGCTCCTCGAGCGTGTCGAACTCGGACGCGAGCTGGGCGAAGTCGTCGTCCGCCTCGGGCAGGTCGCGCTGCTTGACCGAGGTGGCCGTGACGGTGACCGACGCCTCCTTGCCCTCGTGCTCGCCACCGGCCAGGGGCGCGGTGAACGTGGTCGTCTCGTCGGCCGAGAGGCCGGTGAGCGCCTCGTCCAGACCCTCGAGCATGTTGCCCGAGCCGATCTGGTAGCTGACGCCGGAGACGGAGTCGACCTCCTCGCCGTCGATCTCGGCCTTGAGGTCGAGCACGACGAAGTCGCCCTCGGCCGCGGGGCGGTCGACGCCGACGAGGGTGCCGAAGCGCTCGCGGAGCGCGTCGAGGCGCTCGGTGACGTCCTCGTCCGTGACCTCGGCGGGCTCCACCGTGATGGCGAGCGAGTCGAGGGCGGGCAGCGTGATCTCGGGGCGCACCTCGACCTCGGCGGTGAAGACCAGCTGGCCCTCGCCGGCCTTCGCCGGGATCTCGGTGACCTCGACCTCGGGCTGGCCGAGCGGGCGCAGGCTCTCCTCGCTGGCGGCCTGGCGGTAGAAGCCCGAGAGGCCGTCGTTGACGGCGTGCTCGATGACGGCGCCCCAGCCGACGCGCTGGTCGATCACGCGCGGCGGGACCTTGCCCTTGCGGAAGCCGGGGATGTTCACCTGCTCCGCGATGTGCTTGTAGGCGTGCTCGATGCTCGGCTTGAGCTCGTCGTACTCCACCTCGACGGTCAGCTTGACCTTGGTGGGGTCCAGGGTCTCGACGGCGCTCTTCACTTCGATGGTCTCCAACTGATCGGGGCGGGCCGGCGTGCGGCCGGGGACGGCTCCGCACGCGGACGTACGGGCAACCGTCCTATCGTACGCGAGCGGTCAAGCGTCGTGGTCAGGCCGATGAGCGAGCGCCCGGGCGACGCTGGACCACCAGCAGGACCGCGAGCCCGACGACGGCGGTCGCGACGACGGTCTGCCACCGCAGCCCGACGACGCCGAGCACGTCGAGCAGCACGGCCATGACCATCTGGCCGCCGACGACCGTCAGCGTGAGGACGAACGTGCCGAGGTGGCGCACCGCGTACGCGGCCGCCACGGTGACGAGCGTCCCCAACGGGCCGCCGAGGTAGAGCCACCACCGCCCGGGGAGCGCGACGCCGTCGAGCCCGCCGAGGACGGCGGCCAGCGCGCAGACGACGGAGATGCCCACGAGCCCGCCCGTGACCGAGGTGAGCGTCGCGACGACCGGGTCGCCGGTGAGCTGCGCGACCCGGCCGTTCCCGGCCTGCTGCCCGCACAGGACCGCGCCGCCGACGAAGAGCGCGACCCCAGCGAGGACGGCGCCCCACCCCGCGTCGGTCGTCGCGCCGCCGAGCACCGCGACACCCAGACCCACGAGCGCCGCGACGCCGGCGGCGGCCCGGCGCGGCGTGAGCCGCAGCGGCGCGGGGAGGCCGACGCCGCGCGCGTCGAGCGCGAGACCGGCGACCGTCTGGCCCGCGACCGAGCACACCGACGCGACGGCGACGCCGACGAGCGGGACCCCGGCGGCCATGGCGACGACGATCGGGACGCTGCACAGCCCGACCGCGAACCACCACCAGGACGCGGAGGCGCGCAGGACGTCGAGCGTGGACCGGGCGCGCCGGCGGACGAGCACGACGAGCACGGTCGCGAGGAGGGTCCCGACGTAGGAGAGCCAGGCGGCGACGACGGGGCCGGTCCCCGCCGCGGCGAGGTCGCCGTTGAGGCGCCCCTGGAGCGACAGCACGGCGCCGCTGCCCGCGGCGACCAGCGCCGCGAGGGTGACGCGGGTCGCGGGTCCGGCCGCGGGCGTGGACAAGGTCACGGGCACCTCTCGAGGACGAGGCCGTCGACGCGGCCCGGACGTCGTCGACGCCCCACGACGCCCCCGGAGGGGCGCCGCGCGAAGGTCGGGGTGACAGGATTTGAACCTGCGACCTTCCGCTCCCAAAGCGGACGCGCTACCAACCTGCGCCACACCCCGTCGCCCGCTGCGGCGGCGGGCCAGGGCAAGTGTACTGGCGGGAGCGGGTCGTCCTCGTCGGCGCGCGACCGCTTCCGCAGGTGGGCGGCACGTCCGCGCCACCGACGTTTGCTAAGGTTGCGGCCGCAGGTCGGCGCCGCGCCGGCCCTCGCTCCTCCTGCCGAGGAGCCCGGGCCGCGGTTCCACGGCCCGCGCGGGCGTAGCTCAATGGTAGAGCCCCAGTCTTCCAAACTGGCTACGCGGGTTCGATTCCCGTCGCCCGCTCCGGACTGCTCGGGCTCCGTCCCGACCGTCGCTCCCGCACGTCACGACGGGCGTCCCGCCAGGCCGGCGGGGCGCCCGTCGTCGTCTCGCCCGCACACGACCGTCCACGGGCCGGACGACCGTCTCGTGGACGGCGTTGCAGGGTCCCGACGCGGACCGATAGCCTCGGGGCACACGCGCTGCCCGCACGCCCGGACCGTCGGGCACCCGCGGCGCGACCGACCAGGAGGAGCGAGGAATGACCGCGACGATCGCGCGTCCCGCACCGCTGCACCGCGCCGTGTCGCGCGTCTCCTGTTGTCGCTGTCTCGGCTGTCGCTGACGACCCGCCGCCGACCCCGCGCAGCTCCGCGCCGCATCAGGCCGCCCCGTCCGCACGAGCCCACCCCCGCCGTCGCGCCCGTGCGCCCGCAGCGTCCCCGCGAGACGCTGGGCATCCTGGTCACGGACCGCGTCGGCCCACGTCCCCTGATCGGTACCCCCACCCCGGCTCACCCCGAGCCGTCGACAGAAGAGGAAGACATGGCACGCATCTACGACGACGCCACGAAGCTCATCGGCAACACGCCCCTCGTGCGCCTGAACCGGCTCACCGAGGGCCTCGAGGCCACGGTCGTCGCGAAGCTCGAGTTCTACAACCCGGCGAACTCGGTCAAGGACCGCATCGGCGTCTCGATCATCGATGCCGCCGAGGCGTCGGGCGAGCTCCAGCCGGGTGGGACGATCGTCGAGGGCACGTCGGGCAACACCGGCATCGCGCTGGCGTGGGTCGGCGCGGCCCGCGGCTACAACGTCGTGCTCGCCATGCCGGAGACCATGTCGAAGGAGCGCCGCGCGCTCCTGCGCGCCTACGGCGCCGAGCTCGTCCTCACCCCGGGCTCGGAGGGCATGAAGGGGGCCGTCGCGGCCGCCGAGCGGATCGCCGCGGAGCGCCCGGGCGCCATCCTGGCGCGCCAGTTCGCCAACCCGGCGAACGTGGACGTCCACCGCCGCACGACCGCCGAGGAGATCTGGGCCGACACGGACGGCGAGGTCGACATCGTCGTGTCCGGCATCGGCACCGGCGGCACGATCTCCGGCGTCGGGCAGGTGCTCAAGGAGCGCAAGCCCGAGGTGAGGATCGTCGCGGTCGAGCCGGCCGAGTCCCCCATCCTCAACGGCGGCCAGCCCGGGCCGCACAAGATCCAGGGTCTCGGTGCGAACTTCGTGCCCGACATCCTGGACCGCGAGGTCTACGACGAGGTCATCGACATCGACGCCGAGACCGCGGTCGCGACCGCGCGCGCCGCGGCCAAGGAGGAGGGCCTCCTCGTGGGCATCTCGTCGGGTGCGGCCATCGAGGCCGCGATCCAGCTCGCCAAGCGCCCCGAGAACAAGGGCAAGCTCATCGTCACTGTCGTGCCGGACTTCGGCGAGCGCTACCTCTCGACGATCCTGTACTCCGACCTGCTGGACTGACGTGACCGACCCTCGACCCCACCACCGCGCGGTCGGCTACCGGCTGCGCCGGTTCGCGCGCGTGCTCGGCGAGGACCTCGAGGCGGCCCGACGGCGGGACCCCGCCGCCCGCAGCCGCCTCGAGGTCGCGCTGGCGTACCCGGGCGTGCACGCCGTGTGGGCCTACCGGCTCGCGCACCGCATGTGGCGCGAGCCCCTGCTGCGCCTGCCGGCGCGTCTCGTGTCGCAGGTGGCGCGCGCGCTGACCGGTGTGGAGATCCATCCCGGCGCGCGCATCGGCCGACGCCTGTTCATCGACCACGGCATGGGGGTCGTCGTGGGCGAGACGGCCGTCGTCGGCGACGACGTCGTGCTCTTCCACACGTCGACGCTCGGCGGGCGGTCGATGAAGCGCGGCAAGCGGCACCCGACGCTCGGGGACCGCGTCGTCGTCGGGGCGGGGGCGAAGATCCTCGGGCCGGTGTGGGTCGGCGACGACGTGCAGGTGGGGGCCAACGCCGTCGTCGTCAAGGACGTGCCGGCCGGCGCGGTCGCGGTCGGGGTCCCGGCGACGGTCCGGATGCCCGCGGGCGCGCCCGCGGCGCGGGACGCCGTCGAGGACCCGTCGCTCCTCATCGAGTACGTCATCTGAGCGCACGGGCACGGGGCCGCCGTCGGGCACGACGGCGGCCCTCTCGTCGGACCATATTGTTCTAGTTTCGCTAGAACAACTAGACTGGGCTCGTGATGTTCCGCATCGACCCGCAGGCCGACGAGCCGCTGTTCGCGCAGCTCGTCGCCCAGGTGCGCCTCGGCGTCGTCCAGGGGCGGCTCGCCCCGGGCGAGCGGCTCCCCGCGGCCCGCGAGCTCGCGGAGGCGCTGGACGTCAACGTGCACACCGTGCTGCGCGCCTACCAGGAGCTGCGCGACGAGGGCCTCGTCGACCTCCGCCGCGGGCGCGGCGCCGTCGTCAACGCGCCGCCCGCCGTCGACCTCGCGTCGCTGCGGTCGGCGGTGGACCGCGTCGCGGCCGAGGCCCGCGCGCTCGCCCTGCCGCCCGAGACCGTCCTGACCCTCGTGAAGGAGGCCCTCCGATGACCCGAGCCGCCCCGCGCCGCTCCCCCGGACGACCGACCGAGGACGGTCGCCCGCGCCCGGACGACCACCGTGCCCTCGCGCTCCTCGTCGGCGCCGCGGGGGCGGTCGTCACCGTGGTCGCGGCGATCGTCGCGTTGAGCTGGTCGGCGGACCTCCCGGACCCCGTGGCGATCCACTGGGGCACGAGCGGCGCCGACGGCTTCGCGTCGCTCGGTGCGGCCGTCGCGGGGAGCGCGGCCCTGGGACTCGTCGCCTCCGCGGGGTTCGCCGCGATGACGGCGTTCCTCGGGCGGTCGGCCGCGAACCGGCGGGTCGCCGCGGGAGTCACCGTCGGGCTGCCGGTCATGCTCGCGGCCCTCAGCCTCGGGTCGCTCTGGATCCAGCGCGGCCTCGCCGACGCGCGCGACGTCGGCGGCCTGGGCCCCGTCACGGCGATCGCGCTGGGCGTCGGGCTCCTCGTGGGCGTCGCGGTCGGGGCGCTGGTGCCGGGCGACCGCCCGGCCCCGACCGACGCCGGGGTCCCCGCCGACGCGCCCCGGGTCGCGCTCCGACCGGGCGAGCGGGCCGCGTGGGTCGGGCGCGTGAGCGGTGGGCCGACGGTGCTCGTCGCGATGGGCGCGATCGTCCTCACCACGGTCCTGGCGCTCGTCCTGCGCGAGTGGGCGCTCCTCCTCGTGCCGGTCGTCCTGGGGCTGCTGCTCGCCGCGATGATGTCGTGGGTCGTGCGCGTGGACGAGGGCGGGCTGTCGGTCCGGTCGACCCTGGGGTTCCCTCGCACGCGCGTCCCCGCGGACGAGGTCGTGCGGGCCGACGTCGTCGACGTCTCTCCGCTGCGCGACTTCGGCGGCTGGGGCTGGCGCGCCGGCCGGGGCGGCGCGGTCGGCGTCGTCGTCCGGGCCGGCGAGTCGCTGCGCGTCGAGCGCACGGGAGGCCGCGCGCTCGTCGTCACGGTCGACGACGCCGGGACCGCGGCGGCACTCCTCAACACCCTCGCCGACCGAGCGCGCCGCTGACCCTCGGCCCCGACGTGCCGCGCTGTCGTGCCGCGGCCCGGCCGACCGGTGCGGCCGCGACCGGGGCGCACCCGCGCCCGGCGGCGGATCGGCTACTCTGGAGCCGGGCGGTACCCGAGACTCCGCGTACCGGATACCCCTGCCCGGCACGCGACCGGGTACCGCCCGCGTCCCGTCCCCGCGCTCGACGCCCCGGCACGCCGCCGGTGCCCGGTACGCGGGCGCACCCGTACGACGACCCTCGACGAGGAGGAGCCCGCATGCGTCTCGGCATCCACACCGGCTACTGGTCGGCCGGTCCCCCGGACGGCATCCAGGACGCGATCGTCGCGGCGGACCGCCTGGGGGTCGACTCGGTGTGGACGGCGGAGGCCTACGGCTCCGACGCCTTCACGCCGCTCGCGTGGTGGGGCTCGCGCACCTCCCGGATCCGGCTGGGGACCGCCGTCGCGCAGCTCTCCGCCCGCACCCCGACGGCCACCGCGATGGCCGCCCTGACGATGGACCACCTCTCCGGTGGCCGGTTCGTCCTCGGGCTCGGCGTCTCGGGCCCGCAGGTCGTGGAGGGCTGGTACGGGCAGCCGTACGCCCGCCCGCTCGCCCGCACGCGCGAGTACGTGCAGGTCGTGCGCGACGTGCTGCGCCGCGAGGCACCCGTGACGTCGTCCGGACCGCACTACCCGCTCCCCCTGCCCGAGGGCGCGGGCACGGGACTCGGCAAGCCCTTGCGCTCGACCGTGCACCCGCTGCGCGCGGACCTCCCGATCCACCTCGCCGCGGAGGGCCCCAAGAACGTCGCGCTCGCGGCCGAGATCGCCGACGGGTGGCTCCCGCTCTTCTACTCGCCCCGCATGGACGCGACGTTCCGCGAGCTCCTCGCCGACGGCTTCGCGCGCCGCGCCCCCGAGCGCTCCCCCGAGGCCGCGTTCGAGGTGAGCGCGACGGTGCCCGTCGTCGTGCGCGAGCACGTCGAGCAGGCCGCGGACCAGGTGCGCCCGTTCCTCGCGCTCTACGTGGGCGGCATGGGCGCCAAGGGCGCGAACTTCCACCGCGACGCGCTCGACCGCCTCGGGTACGCCGAGGCGTGCGACGAGATCCAGGCGCACTACCTCGCCGGGCGCAAGGACCTCGCGGCTGCCGCCGTCCCGACGGCGATGGTCGAGGACGTCGCGCTCGTCGGCCCGCCGGAGAAGATCGCCCGGGACCTCGCCGCGTGGCGCGAGACCGCGGTCACGACGCTCCTCGTCCAGGGTGACGCGACGGCCGTGCAGACGCTCGCCCCGCTCCTCGCGGCCCCACCCCGGCGATGAGTGCGGGGCATCTGTCGTCCCTCGGAGCCTCGACGACAGATACCCAGCGCTCAACGGCCGGGGGTGTCGTCCTCGGGGAACCAGACCGCGCGGCGCAGGTCGACGCGGCGACCGTCGCGCGACAGCGGGCACCCCTCGGCGCGCAGCTCCGTGAGCGCCGCGTCGAGGTGGTGCGCCGGCGGGGAGCCGGCCGCGTTGACGACGCGCCACCACGGGACCGGTGCGCCGTCGTCGTCCACGCCGGACGATCCCGCGAGGACCTGCCCGACCTGGCGCGGGCCACCGCGGTGCAGCGCCTCGGCGACGATCTCCGCGACGAGCCCGTACGTCATGGCACGCGCCGGCGGGATGCGCCGGACGAGCGCGAGCACGGCGCCCGCGTACTCGGCCGCGAGCGCCGTGCGGTCGGTCTCCGTGCCCGCGCCGGCGGTGCGCCCCGTCGTCCGGCCGTGCGTGCGTCCCGCCTCGAGCCCTGCCATGGTCCCCGACCCTAGCCGCCGCATTTGTCCTGGCGCGACGCGTGCCGAGACAGGAGGATCGAGGCCATGAGCGACCACCGCCCCGCACGCCTCCCCGACGGCTACGAGCTCGTCCCTCTCTCCGCGTCCGACCTGCGCGACGTGCTGGAGCTGGACACGACGACGTTCCCGTCCCCGGTCGAGGTCGACGAGCTCGTCGACCTCCCGTTCCCGCTCACGTGGGAGCGCACGCTCGGCGTGACGGTCGAGCACGAGGTCGACGACGCGCCGCCCGTCGACGGCGCGCGCCCCGTGCGCCGCGACCTCGTCGCGATGCACGCGTCGTACCCGTTCGCGCGGTTCCCGGTGCCGGGGGCGACCGCACCGGTCGCGGGACTGACGTGGGTGGGGGTCCACCCCGCGCACCGCCGCCGCGGGATCCTCAGCGCGATGATCGACACGCACCTCGCGCGGTGCCGCGAGCGCGGCGAGCCCCTCTCGGCGCTCTTCGCCGCGGAGGCGGCGATCTACGGGCGCTTCGGCTACGGAAAGGCCGCGGACGACGTCCGGCTCACCGTCCCGCGCGGGGTCGCGCTGCGCGACGTCCCCGGCGCCGACCGCCACACCGTGCGCATCGAGCGCGCCGACCGGTCGCGGCACGAGGAGCTCGTCGCGACGCTCCACGAGCTCGCCGGCACGGACCCGACGGGCCAGGGCGCGGGGATCAACCGCCCGGGCTGGGCGACGCGCGAGACGCCCGAGCTCCAGGCCACGTTCTGGGACGACGCGAAGGTGTGGCGCAAGGACCGCGAGCCGACGCGGATCGCGATCGTCGAGCTCGACGGCGAGCCGCGCGGGTACGCGCGGTTCCACCGCAAGCTGTCCTGGGAGGTCACGGGCCCGCGCGGTCCGGTGAGCACGGGCGAGGTCGTCGCGCTGGACGCCGCGGCGGCGCGCGCGCTGTGGGGCGTGCTCACGGACCTCGACCTCACGCACGAGGTGACGCCCTTCATGCTGCCCGTGGACGACGTCGTGACGAGCCTCCTCGTGGACCCGCGCTCGGCGTCGCCGCGCCTCGCGGACAACCTCTGGGTGCGGGTGGTGGACGTGCCGGCCGCGCTCGCCGCGCGCCGCTACGCCGCGGACGTGGACCTGGTCGTGCACGTGACGGACGACCGCCTGCCGGACAACGCGGGCCGCTGGCGGCTGCGCGCGCCGGCGTTCGGCGACGCGGTGGCCGAGCGGACGGAGGACGCCGCGGACCTCTCGCTCGACGTGCGCGAGCTCGGCGCCGCCTACCTCGGCGGGACCTCGCTCGCGGCCCTCGCGGCGGCGGGGCTCGTCACCGAGCACTCCCCCGGCGCGCTCGCCCGCGCGAGCGCGGCGTTCGGCTGGCCGGTCGCCCCGGTGTGCAGCTGGGTCTTCTGAACGTCAGGCCTGGCAGGCGCCGCACCAGTAGAGGTTGCGGCCGGCGAGCTCCTTGAGCAGCACGGGCGTGCCGCACACGCGGCACGGCAGCCCGTCCCGGTGGTAGACGTAGAACGCGTCCTCCGCCGGGACGGCGTCGGGCGCCTCGTCGGTGTTCTGCCGGACGCGGCGGCGCCCGGGCGAGCCGTCGGCGCCGTCCGGCGGCTCGACGCCGGGGCCGTCGCGGTCCTCCGGCCGGGTCGTGACGATGGCGCCCGTCCGGGTGCCGTCGCGCAGGAGCACGACGAGGTCGTCCCACAGCGCGCGCAGGTCCTCGGCGGGCACGTCACGACCCGGCCGCATCGGGTCGAGCCGTGCGCGGAACAGCGACTCCGCACGGTAGATGTTGCCCACGCCGGCGACGACGTCCTGGTTCATGAGCAGCAGCCCGACGGCGCTGCGCGAGCGCCGCACCGCGGCCACGAACTCCTCGCGCGGGTCGCCCTCGGCGGGCGCGGCGTCGCGGATCGGGTCCGGACCGAGCCGGTCCTCGACGGCCCGCTTCTCCTCGCCCGTGATCACCTCGCACGCCGTCGGCCCGGTGAGGTCCGCGACGGCGTGCACGCCGACGAGCCGGACCCGCACGGCCCCGCGCGGCGGCGGGGGCGACCACAAGTCGTCGGGCCCGGCCGCGACGGCCGCACCCGGGCCTGCCGGGACGGTCTCGCGCTCGCCGATGCGGCGCCGCGGCGCCCCGATCGCGTGCACGACGGCCAAGCTGCCGTCGCCCGCGAACGTCCACGCCCCGTAGAGGCCGAGGTGGACGCGGAGCCAGCGCACGTCGTCGGGCCGGCCGGCGGTCCCGACCGCGGCGCGCGCCGGGTCGGCGAAGCCGAGGAAGAGCTGCTTGCCCCACGCCTCGCTCGCGACGAGCGCGTGCCCGTCGAGCACGGCCGCGCCCGCGGCGAACCGGCCCTGGGGGCTGCTCACGGCGAGCGTCTCGCCCGTGAAGAGCTCCCCGAACGCGCGCGCGAGCCGGTGGACGGTATGACCCTCCGGCACGTCAGGCGGAGGCGCCGCGCGTCGTCTCGTACGCCGCGAGCTGGTCGATCCGGCGCTGGTGGCGCGGGTCCCCGCTGAACGGCTCCGCGAGGAACGCGTCGACGAGCTCGACGGCCTCGTCGACCGAGTGCTGGCGAGCGCCCACCGCGACGACGTTCGCGTCGTTGTGCTGGCGGCCGAGGCGCGCGGTCTCGAGGTTCCACGCGAGCGCGGCGCGCACCCCGACGACCTTGTTCGCGGCGATCTGCTCGCCGTTGCCCGACCCGCCGATGACGACGCCGAGCGAGCCCGGCTCCGCGGCGACGGCCTCGCCCGCGGCGAAGCAGAAGGACGGGTAGTCGTCCTGCGCGTCGTACGTGTGGGCCCCGTGGTCGACGACGTCGTGCCCCGCGGCCTCGAGGTGCTCGACGAGATGGGTCTTGAGCTCGTAGCCCGCGTGGTCCGCGGCGATGTGAACGCGCATGGCCCCATCATGCCCCAGCGGGACCCCTGGACGTCGGGGGGAGGCCGTAGCCTGAGACGCATGACACAGACCTCCCCGACGTCCACGACCGCGTCCGCCTCCGGCACGTCCGCTGCGGCGCGCTCCGGCATCGACCTGGGCGCGCTGGACCCCGCCGTCCGACCGCAGGACGACCTGTACCGCCACGTCAACGGGCGCTGGCTCGCGACGCACGAGATCCCCGCCGACCGCGCCATGGACGGCGCGTTCCGCGCGCTGCACGACCAGGCCGAGGTCCACGTGCGCGAGATCATCACCGACCTCGGGGCGCAGGTGGCCTCGGGCGCGGCGGACGTCGGCGCGGACGCCGCGAAGGTCGGCGCGCTGTACGCGAGCTTCATGGACACCGACCGGATCGAGGCGCTCGGCACGACCCCGCTGCAGTCGGACCTCGCGCTCGTGGCGTCCGCGACGACGCAGGCGGAGCTCACCGGCGTGCTCGGCGCGCTCCAGCGCACCGGGGGCGCGGGCGCCGTCGGCTTCTGGGTGGACAACGACGCCAAGGACCCCGAGCGCTACGTCGCCTACCTCTACCAGTCCGGGCTCGGGCTGCCCGACGAGGCGTACTACCGGGAGGACCAGTACGCGCCGGTGCGCGAGAAGTACGTGCCGCACGTCGCACGCATGCTCGCCCTCGCGGGCGTCACCGCCGAGACCTGGGGCGCGACGCCCGAGGACGCCGCCGAGCGGGTCCTGGCGCTCGAGACGAGGCTGGCCGCGAAGCACTGGGACGTCGTCCGCGACCGCGACGCCGACCTCACCTACAACCCGCGGACGCTCGCGGCGCTCGTCGACGAGGCCCCCGGCTTCGACTGGCGTGCCTGGGTCCTCGCCCTCGGGGCGCCGGAGGGGTCGCTCGACGAGGTCGTCGTGCGCGAGCCGGACTTCGCGACCGGGTTCGCCGAGCTCTGGGCGAGCGAGCCGCTCGAGGACTGGAAGCTGTGGATGGTGTACCACCTGGTCACCGCCCGCGCGCCGTACCTCACCGACGAGCTCGTCGAGGCCAACTTCGACTTCTACGGCCGCACGCTCTCGGGGGCGCAGGAGGTGCGCGAGCGCTGGAAGCGCGGCGTCTCCGTCGTCGAGGGCGCGCTCGGCGAGGCCGTGGGCGCGCAGTACGTCGCCCGGCACTTCCCGCCCGCCCACAAGGCGCGCATGGAGGAGCTCGTCGCCTACCTCGTCGCCGCGTACCGCGAGTCCATCGCCACGCTCGACTGGATGACGGAGGAGACCAAGGAGAAGGCGCTCGCCAAGCTCGAGGCGTTCACGCCGAAGATCGGCTACCCCGTGAGGTGGCGCGACTACTCCGCGCTCGTCGTCGAGGCCGACGACCTCGTCGGCAACGTGCGTCGCGCCCACGCGTTCGAGCAGGACCGCGAGCTCGGCAAGATCGGCAGACCGCTGGACCGCGACGAGTGGTTCATGACCCCGCAGACCGTCAACGCGTACTACAACCCCGGCATGAACGAGATCGTCTTCCCCGCGGCGATCCTCCAGCCCCCGTTCTTCGACCCGGAGGCCGAGGACGCGGTGAACTACGGCGGGATCGGCGCGGTCATCGGCCACGAGATCGGCCACGGCTTCGACGACCAGGGCTCCAAGTACGACGGCGCCGGCCGCCTCGAGGACTGGTGGACGACGACGGACCGCGAGGAGTTCGAGAAGCGCACCAAGGCGCTCATCGCCCAGTACGACGCGTTCCGCCCCGCCCAGCTCGGCGAGGACGGGCCGCACGTCAACGGCGCGCTGACCATCGGCGAGAACATCGGCGACCTCGGAGGTCTGTCGATCGCGCTCAAGGCCTACCGGATCGCGCTCGGCCGGCCGCTCGAGGAGGCGCCCGTCGTCGACGGGCTCACGGGCATCGAGCGCGTGTTCCTCGGCTGGGCGCAGGTGTGGCAGTCCAAGGGCCGCGACGAGGAGGTCGTGCGGCGGATCGCGACCGACCCGCACTCCCCCAACGAGTTCCGCTGCAACGGCGTCGTCCGCAACGTCGACGAGTTCTACGCGGCCTACGACGTGCAGCCCGGTGACGCGCTGTACCTCGCTCCCGAGGAGCGCGTGCGCATCTGGTGACGCGACGACGCGAGGGGCCCGCGGCGGTCCGCCCGCCGCGGGCCCCTCGTGCGTGCCCGGGCCGCCCCGGCGCAGCGGCCGGGCCCCGCGGGGCTGCTCAGCGACCCGCTCAGAGGGTCCGGATGCCGGCGCGGGCGATCGTGAAGCCCTTGCCCGTCGCGTCGTCACGGCACGTCATGCCCGTCTCGGCGCTGTCGCACGTGAACGGGCCGACCGTCTTGGACGTGCCGTAGTCGAGGACCGCGGTGTCGCCCGGCGCGGGCTGCGGCTGCTCGGCCGTCGGCACGCAGGGCTGCTCGACGCTGCCGTCGGCGCCGAGGACCACCTTGTACCCGACCGTGCCGTCGCAGCCCGCCACGGGGGCCGGCTGGGTGCCGAGCTGGGCGATCACGCACGTCGCGCTGACGTCGGTCACCTCGCACGTGATGTTGCGCGACTCCGACGCGAACGTCTCGGACACGGTGGGCTCGGCGGCGGGCGTCTCCGCGGTCCCCTCCGTCGCGGTCGCGGACGGAGGCGGCGTCGCGTCGCCCGCCGGATCGTCGCCCGCGCCCCCGAGCAGGGAGATCGCGAAGACGATCGCCCCGATGACGAGCAGGGCGTCGACCACGATGAACGCGATCCACCCGGGGCTCAGGCGGTCCGGCCGGCGGCCGCCGCCACCGTTGCCCCCGCCGCGCCCGGCGGGCGGTCGCGGCGTCGCGCCCGACCCGCCCGCGCCCGCACGGGGCGCGGCCGCGGTCGGCGCGACCGACGTCGGCGGGTGGTAGGCCGGCTGGGGCGGCTGGGGTGCGGCCGAGGCGTAGCCCGCCTGCGCCGCGGGCTCGTACGCCGGGGCGCCGGACGCCGCGTACGCGCCCGTCGGCGCATAGCCGGCCGGCGCGGCGTCCGCCGGCGCGTACGCCGGTCGGCTCGCGGCGGTCCCGACGGGTGCGGCGACGCCGAACCCGTTCTGCTCGGTCGCGTAGCGCACCCGCTGCGGGGGCACCGGCGACGGCGCGGGGACCGCGGGCTGGGCCGCCGTCGGGAGCTGCGTGATCGGCGTGACGTGCTGGACGCTCGTCGGCTGGAACGACGACGCGACGACGGTCGGCTGCCCGTCCGCGGGCGTCGCGCGGGGCGCCTGGGCCGTCGGCCCGCTCGTCGGCGCGAAGGACGGCGGCGCCGCCGTGGCGCCCGGCAGCGGGCCGGAGAACGCCTGGGTCGGCTGCGCGTCGTCCCGACCGCCCGCGGGCCCCGGCACGCCGCCAGGGGGCGGCGGCGGCGGTGGCACGGGTGCGTTCGGGGACATGCGGCTCCTCGCGGGCTCCTCGTCGGTCTCGCCCGGCACGACCGGGCGGCGGGCGCTCCTGACACCGCCCGCAACCTGACGAAGCATGGCACGACGCACCCGTGCGGGTCGAACCCCGCCGGCGGCCCGACCGTCCCGCCGTCGAGGTCCCGGGGCCGACGAGGTCAGTCGAAGACGGGACCCTGGGTCCGGGTGCGCTTCAGCTCGAAGAAGCCGGGCGTGCTCGCGACGAGCACGCACCCGTCCCACAGCCGACCTGCGGCTTCGCCCTTCGGGGCAGGCGTCACGACCGGGCCGAAGAACGCGGTGTCGCCGAACGCGACGACCGGCGTCCCGACGTCCTCCCCGACGCGCCCGATCCCCTCGGCGTGCGACGCCCGGAGCTGCGCGTCGTACGCGTCGGAGCCCGCGGCGTCGACCAGCGACGCGGGCAGCCCGACCTCGGCCAGCGCCTCCGCCAGCACCGCGTCGTAGTCGTCGCGGCCGCCCGGGTGCAGGCGGGTCCCGATCGCGTCGTACAGGGGCTTCACGACCTCCTCGCCGTGCTCGACGCGCGCGGCGGTGACCACGCGCACCGGACCCCATGCCTTCTCCATGAGCTCGCGGTACTCCTCCGGCAGGTCTCGGCCCTCGTTGAGGACGGCGAGGCTCATGACGTGCCAGCGGACCGTGACGTCGCGCACCTGCTCGACCTCACCCATCCAGCGGCTCGTCATCCACGCCCACGGGCACACGGGGTCGAACCAGAAGTCGGCGACGCGCACGGCGTCCTCGGTCGCGGTGGTGTCGGTCGTCGCGGTGAGGGTCACGGGACGGGTCTCCTTCGTCGTGGGCGGCGCCCGGTGGACCCGGGTCGCCGGAGTGGCAGGGCGGCGCGCGCGGACGGCCGACGCCGTCGCCCACCCAGTCTCGACACCGGGCGGGCGCAGCGTATTCCCGGACGGTATTCCCGGGGGCGGGCGCGGGCACCCGTGGGATGATCTCCGTGGCCCACAGGCCGCCGTCGAGGCCGCCCGGCCCGACCCGAGACCGAGGAGATGCAGTGCCCGGAGAGAACCTCACCCGCGCCGAGGCGAGCGAGCGCGCGGCGATCGTCGACGTCCAGTCCTACGAGGTCGACCTCGACCTCACGACGGGTGCGACGACGTTCGCGTCGACGACCGTGGTGCGGTTCACCGCGACCGAGGGGGCGAGCACCTTCGTCGACCTCGTCGCCCCGACCGTGCGCGAGGTCGTGCTCAACGGCCGCTCGCTCGACCCGGCGCAGGTGTTCGCCGACTCGCGCATCGTCCTCGACGGGCTCGCGGCCGACAACGAGCTGCGCGTCGTCGCCGACTGCGCGTACACGAACACCGGCGAGGGCCTGCACCGGTTCGTCGACCCGGTCGACGGCGAGGTCTACCTCTACACGCAGTTCGAGGTCCCGGACTCGCGGCGCGTGTTCGCCGTCTTCGAGCAGCCCGACCTCAAGGCGACGTTCGCGTTCACCGTCACGGCCCCCGCGGCGTGGCAGGTCGTGAGCAACCAGCCGACGCCCGCGCCCGAGGCGCTCGGCACGAAGGCCGACCCGACCGGCACCGGCGCCGGCGACGTCGAGGTCGCACGCTGGGCGTTCGAGCCGACGCCGCGCATCTCGTCGTACATCACCGCGCTCGTCGCGGGGCCGTACGTCGTGGAGCGCAGCGAGCTCACGTCGTCCGACGGCCGCACGATCCCGCTCGGGGTCTTCTGCCGCGCGTCGCTGGCCGACCACATGGACGCCGACTACGTGTTCGACAAGACCCGTGAGGGCTTCGCGTTCTTCGAGTCGGCGTTCGAGCACCCGTACCCGTTCGACAAGTACGACCAGCTCTTCGTGCCCGAGTACAACATGGGCGCGATGGAGAACGCCGGGTGCGTGACGTTCACCGAGACGTACGTCTTCCGGTCCAAGGTCACCGACGCCGTCAAGGAGCGGCGCGTCGTGACGATCCTCCACGAGCTCGCGCACATGTGGTTCGGCGACCTCGTGACCATGAAGTGGTGGAACGACCTGTGGCTCAACGAGTCGTTCGCCGAGTACGCCTCCACGCTCGCGACCGCCGAGGCGACCGAGTGGCACGAGGCCTGGACGACCTTCGCCGCGATGGAGAAGTCGTGGGCGTACCGCCAGGACCAGCTCCCCTCGACCCACCCGATCGTCGCGACGATCAACGACCTCGAGGACGTGTTCGTCAACTTCGACGGCATCACCTACGCCAAGGGCGCGTCGGTGCTCAAGCAGCTCGTCGCGTGGGTCGGCAAGGAGCAGTTCCTCGCCGGCGTCGCCGCCTACTTCCGCAAGCACGCGTGGGGCAACACCGAGCTGCGCGACCTGCTCGTCGAGCTCGAGACCACGAGCGGCCGCGACCTCACGCAGTGGTCCGCCCTCTGGCTCGAGACGGCGGGCGTCAACACGCTGCGCCCCGAGTTCGAGCTCGACGCCCACGGCCGCTTCACGACCTTCTCCGTGCTGCAGACCGCCGCCCCCGACCACCCGACGCTGCGCCCGCACCGTCTGGGCATCGGCCTCTACGACCTCGTCGACGGCGTCCTCACGCGGGTCCACCGGGTCGAGGTGGACGTGGACGGCGCACGCACCGAGATCCCCGAGCTCCTCGGTCTCGACCGTCCCCAGCTCGTGCTGCTCAACGACGACGACCTCGCCTACGCCAAGATCCGCCTCGACGCCGCGTCGCTCCAGGTCGCGACCGAGCACCTCGCCGACCTGGCCGACCCGCTGGCGCGCTCCCTCGTCTGGGGCTCGGTGTGGGACGCGACGCGCGACGGCGAGACCCCCGCGGGCGACTACGTGCGCCTCGTGCTCGGCAACATCGCTCACGAGACCGAGTCGACGACGATCCGCACGACCCTGAACCAGCTCGCGCTCGCGGCGAAGACGTACGTCGCGCCCGAACGCCGCGCCGAGACCCTCGCGCACGTCGGCGACGTCCTCTGGTCGCTCGCGCAGGACGCCGCCCCGGGCTCCGACCTGCAGTTCCAGCTCGTCAAGTTCTTCGCGCACCTCGCCTCGACGCCGGCGCACGGTGAGGCGCTTCGCTCGCTGCTCGACGGCTCGGCCGCCCTCGCCGGGCTCGAGATCGACACCGACCTGCGCTGGGAGATCCTCGAGGGCCTGGTCCTGCTCGACCTCGCGGACGACGCCGAGATCGAGGCGACCCTCGCCGCCGACTCGACCGCGACCGGCCAGCAGTCCGCTGCCCGAGCCCGCGCGACCGTGCCCACGGCCGAGGCGAAGCGCGCGGCGTTCGACCGCCTCGTCGGCTCGGACGACGCGCCCAACGCGATCGTCCGCGCCACGACGCTCGGGTTCCAGCACGTCAACGACCCCGAGTCGCTCGCCCCCCTCGTGGGCGCGTACTTCGACGCGCTCCTGCCGCTGTGGGACCAGCGGTCGTACCACATCGCCGAGGCTCTGGTCACGGGGCTCTACCCCGCGCCGCTCGCGAGCACCGTGCTCCGCGACGCGACGCAGGAGTGGCTCGACGCGAACGCCGACGCCGCCCCCGCGCTGCGTCGCCTCGTCGTCGAGAACCTCGCCGGCGTCGAGCGCGCCCTCACCGCCCAGGCCGCCGACGCCTGACCAGCCCAGACGCGCCGGGTCGCTCCCCCGTCGGAGCGGCCCGGCGCGTCGGACGAACGTCACCGCGCGGGCAGTCCTCAGGGGTGAGCACAGACCCGGGTGAGGCCCCGCCACCCCAGGCGACGGACCGCCGTCGGACAAACCGACCACACCTCTTCCTGGACGAACCACGCCTCTACCTCGGCGGACCACGGCTCTACCTCGGCCGACCAGGGTTCTCCCTCGGCGGGTCAGAGGGCGTCGTTCATGGCCTTTGCGAGGGAGCGCAGGCGGGCGGAGTCGAACAGGTCCTCCAGCAGGACGACGTTGCCCGACGCGTCGCCGAGCGGGACCTTCCAGTTGGGGTACTCCTGGTCCGTGCCGGGCTGGTTCTGCGAGCGGCGCTCCCCCACCGCGTCGGCGAGCGAGACGCCGAGCAGGACGGCGGGCGTGCGCCGGATCAGGCGGTGCAGGGCCTCGACGAGCTCGCGCTCGGACGGGTCGTCGTCGACGAGCCCGCGCTCGCGCAGGAACGCGACCATGGCGTCGCGCTCCGCACGGGCGGCGCGGCGCACGTCGGCGACGTCCTCGGTGAGGACGCCGAGCCGGTCCCGCAGCTCGACGTGCTCGCCCGCGAGGTACCCGGCGGACGGCGGCAGGTCGTGGGTCGTGACGGTGGCGAGCGCGAGGCGGCGGTAGTCCTCCGGGGGCAGCGGCGCGCCGTCCCCCGTCTTCTCGAACCAGAGGACGGACGTGCCGAGCACGCCGCGGTCGGCGAGGTAGTCGCGGACCCACGGCTCGAAGACCCCGAGGTCCTCGCCGATGACGATCGCCCCGGCGCGCTGCGCCTCGAGGCACAGGATGCCGATGAGGGCCTCGTGGTCGTAGCGGACGTAGGCACCGGCGTCGGCCCGGGCCCCGCCGGGGATCCACCACAGGCGGAAGAGCCCGATGACGTGGTCGATGCGGATCGCGCCCGCGTGCCGCAGGACGGTCCGCAGCATGTCCCGGTAGGGCGCGTACCCGGCACGCGCGAGGGCGCGCGGGTGCCACGGCGGCTGGGACCAGTTCTGCCCCTGCTGGTTGTACATGTCCGGTGGTGCCCCGACGGAGACCCCGGTGGCGAGCACGCCACGGTGCGCCCACACGTCGGCGCCCTCGGGGTGCACCCCGACGGCGAGGTCGTGCATGATCCCGACGGACATGCCCGCCTCGCGCGCGGTGCGCTGAGCGGCCCGGAGCTGCTCGTCGGCGACCCACTGGAGCCAGCAGTAGAACTCGACCCGGTCGGCGAGCTGCTCCCGCAGGGCCGCGACGGTCGGCCCGTTCGGGTCGTACGCGCCGGGCGGCCAGTCGCGGTCGCCGTAGTGGTCGGCGAGCGCGCACCAGGTCGCGAAGTCCTCGAGGCCCCGGCCCTGCTCGGCGCGGAACGCGTCGAGCGACGCCTGGCGTGCGGTCGAGCGCGGCGCGGCGAACACGACCTCGAGCGCGGCCTTCTTGGCGTCCCACGCGGCGTCGCGGTCGATCGGCCCGGGGTCGGTGTCGAGGTCGCGCACCGGGTCGAACGCCCACTCGACGAGCGAGCGGTCCGCGGCCGACAGGTAGCCCGTCTCGCGGATGTCCTCGACCCGCACGTAGATCGGGTTGACGAAGCGCCGGCTCGTCGGCAGGTAGGGCGACGGCGTCATCGGCGTACGCGGCTCGGCGGCGTGCAGCGGGTTGACGAGCACGAAGTCCGCCCCGGCCTCGCGCGCGGACAGCCACGCGAGGTCGGCGAGGTCGGAGAGGTCGCCGACGCCCCACGAGGCGCGCGAGCGCACCGAGTAGAGCTGGGCCATGAAGCCCCAGGCGCGGCGCTCCACGAGCGCGGCGGGGAGCTCGAGGCGCTGCGGCGTCACGACGAGCGTCGCGCGCGCCTGCGTCCCGTCGCTCTCGGCGTGCAGGTCGTGCCATCCGAGGGGCAGGTCGGCGGGCAGCTCGAACGTCGCGCGCCCCACGCGCCGGCCGTCGACCGTGCGCGGCTCGACGAACACGTCGAGCTGGCCGAGGTCGCGGCGCTCGCGCGCGGCCCGGGCCGCGTGCTGCCCGACGGGCTGACCACCGTGGCGAGTCGGCTCCGCCTCGAGCTCGACCCACACCCTGACGGCGGACCCGTCGGCGACGTGCACGGGCAGCGGGACGGCGTCGCCCTGCCGCACGACGACGGTCGGCGGCAGCATCTGGCGCCACGCGTCGTCGCGCGAGTGCTCGAGGCTGACCGCCACCTTCTCGGGCGACGAGGCCGGGACGCCGAGGGCCTCGAGCACGGCGACGAGCGTCGAGGCGCGGACCTGGCGGCGCGACCCGTCGAAGTCCCAGAAGTCGGACGCGACGCCGTGGGCGTCGGCCAGCTGCACCAACGGCTCGGGCAGGTCCGTCTGCGGGGGTTCGCTCACGCCTGCATCCTGCCAGAACGCGGGCCCGCGAGCAGCGCGTTCGCCCGGCGCGCCCAGGGACCACCCACCGGGCCCGGGTACCCTGCGCTCATGTCCCACCCCCTTCTCGCCCCCGTCCTGCGCGTGCCCGCGGAGGTCCCGGAAGAGGTCCGGAACGGCTTCGACCCGAGCAACCCCGACGACTGGTTCGAGTGGTTCGTCGGGGTCCCGCTGCGCGTGCTCCTCATCATCGGCATCGGCGCGATCGCCCTCGCGCTCGTGCGCCGCGTCATCCGCAGGATCACCGAGCACATCGCCGAGGGGACGCCCGCCCTGCGCAGCAAGCGTCTGCGGGGCGTCGCCGACTCCGGGGTCGGGAGCGTCCTGCTGCGGGCGAACCCGCTCGCGTCCGCGCGACGGGCCCAGCGCGCGCGGACCGTGGGCTCGGTGCTGCGGTCCGTCGCCAACATCCTCATCGGGGCGACGATCGTGCTCCTGGTGCTCACCGAGCTGGGCGTGAACATCGCACCGTTCCTCGCCTCGGCGGGCATCGCGGGCGTCGCCCTCGGCTTCGGCGCGCAGAGCCTCGTCAAGGACTTCCTCTCGGGGACGTTCATGCTGCTCGAGGACCAGTACGGCGTGGGCGACACCGTGGACTTCGGCGAGGTGACGGGCACCGTCGAGGAGGTCGCGCTGCGCGTCACCAAGGTGCGCGACGGCAACGGGACCCTGTGGTTCGTGCGCAACGGGGAGATCCTGCGCACGGGCAACAAGACGCAGGAGTGGGGCCGCGCCGTGGTCGACGTGCGCGTGGCGTACTGGGCGGACGTCGACGCGGTGCGCGCGACGCTGCTCGCGGCGGCCGAGGACGTCGGGGCGGACCCCGTGCTCGGGACGTACTTCCTGGAGCCCCCGGAGGTCACGGGCATCGAGTCGATGACGGCCGAGGCCCTCCAGCTCAAGGTGCAGGTCAAGACGCAGGCGGCGATGCAGTGGGAGGTGGCGCGCGCGCTGCGCGCCCGCGTCCGGCAGGGGCTTTCCGACGCGCGGATCCCCCTCGCGGGGGCGCAGCAGGTGGTCGTCCTCGACCACTCGCCGTCGGTGCCCGACGACCGGCCGGACGACCGGACCGAGGACGGCCCGAGCGCCGCGTCCCCGGACGAGCGGGCGGCGCACGACCGGCGCGGTGCCGCGGCGGCCGCCGCGGTGCAGGACCGGACCGGAGGCCCGGCGGGCCCCTCCGCCTGAGCCGGGTGGCGCCGTCGCGCACCCCCGCCCCGGGGGCGCCGGCCCTCCGCACGGGAGGGCCGGACGGGGTCAGCGCAGGCCGTCGAGCTCCGCGGCGAGGTTGTCGGCCTCCGGGCCGACGATGACCTGCACGACGCGGCCCGAGCGCACGACGCCGAACGCGCCGGTCGCCTTGAGGCGCGCCTCGTCGACGAGCTGGGGGTCGGTCACCTCGACGCGCAGGCGCGTGATGCACGGCTCCAGGTCGACGACGTTGCCCTGGCCCCCGAGGGCTTCGAGGATCTGCTGTGCCTTCTGGTCCGAGGGGGTGCTCATCGAAAGTGTCTCCTGAGGCGAGTCGCGGGTGGGATCCGCGCGGGGGATCCGGGGTGTCGGGGTGCCGTGCACCTGGCAACAGCCTAGTCTCCTGGCGAGGTTGTCACCGGATCGACGCAGGAGCGCAACGGCACCGCAACGACGATGTGCCGCAGGCGGCTCCCCTCGTCGGACGGCGACGGGCACGCGTGCGCACCGGCCCGGGCACCCGGGTCGCACGCCCGAGGCGGACAGGAGCGAGGTCGTGACGGGCGGAACCCAGGACGAGGCACGGCAGGTCATCACGGGCATCGGCGTGTGCCCCGGGACGGTGGTCGGACCGGTGGTGCTCATGCCGGAGCCGATCGCGGAGCCCGCACCCGGGCTGCGGATGGGCCCGCGCGAGGACCACGAGGCGCAGGCCCGGCGCGTCGACGCCGCGGCCGCCCAGGTCGCCGCCGACCTCCAGCGCGCCGCGGACGCCGCCGACGGCGAGACGCGCGACGTGCTCGAGGCGACCGCCGCGATGGCGGGCGACCCCACCCTGGCGGCCGACGCGCGGCGCCGCGTCCTCGACGAGCACCTGGTGCCGGAGCGCGCCGTGTGGGAGGCCGCGGAGGAGGTCGTGCGGCAGTTCACGGAGCTCGGCGGGTACTTCGCCGAGCGTGCCCGCGACGTCGCCGACGTGCGCGACCGGCTCGTCGCGGCGCTCACGGACCGCCCCGCGCCCGGCGTGCCGGAGCACGCCGAGCCGTTCGTGCTCGTCGCGCCCGACCTCGCGCCGTCGGCCACCGCCGCGCTCGACCCGGCGCGCGTGCTCGCGATCGTCACCGACGGCGCGGGCCCGACGTCGCACACCGCCATCGTCGCCAACGCCAAGGGCATCCCCGCGGTCGTCGCGGCGACCGGGGCGAGCGCCGCCCTCGCGCCCGAGGACGTCGTGCTCGTCGACGGCGCCGCCGGGACCGTCGTCGTGCACCCGTCCGAGGAACAGGTCGCCGCGGCGCGGGCACGGTCGCTGCGGGTGCGCACGTTCGACGGCACCGGCCGCACGCGCGACGGGCACCGCGTCCAGCTCCTCGCGAACGTCGGCGACCCCGCCGGGGCCGCACCCGCCGCCGCGGCGGGCGCCGAGGGCGTCGGGCTGTTCCGCTCCGAGTTCTGCTTCCTCGACCGCGAGCAGCCGCCGACCGTCGAGGAGCAGGTCGCCGCCTACCGGACCGTCTTCCACGAGTTCGGCGGGCGCAAGGTCGTCATCCGCACGCTCGACTCCGGCGCGGACAAGCCGCTGCACTTCCTCACGGTCGACGACGAGGAGAACCCCGCGCTCGGCGTGCGCGGCCTGCGGACCGCCGCGCGGTGGCCCGAGCTGCTCGAGCAGCAGCTCGACGCGATCGCGCAGGCCGCCGCGGCCGAGGAGGCCGAGGTCTGGGTCATGGCGCCCATGGTCTCGACCGTCGGCGAGACGGAGTGGTTCGTCGAGCGCTGCCGTGCCCACGGGCTCGACGTCGCCGGCGTCATGGTCGAGGTCCCGAGCGCCGCGCTGCTCGCCGGGCCGATCCTCGCGCGCGCGTCCTTCGCGTCGATCGGCACGAACGACCTCACCCAGTACACGATGGCGGCCGACCGCCTCCTCGGGTCGCTCGCCGAGCTGAGCGACCCGTGGCAGCCCGCGGTGCTGCGGCTCGTCGAGGCGACGTGCGCCGGTGGTGCGCAGCAGGGCCGGCCCGTGGGCGTGTGCGGCGAGGCGGCCTCGCAGCCGGTGCTCGCCGTCGTGCTCGTGGGCCTCGGGGTGTCGTCGCTGTCCATGACGGCTCGGGCGATCCCCGACGTCGCCGCCCTGCTGCGCGAGGTGGACCTCGATGAGTGCCGACGGCTCGCGCGGCTCGCGGTCGAGGCCGAGAGCGCCGCCGAGGCCCGCGCCGTCGTCCGCGAGAACCTCCCGGTGCTCGCCGAGCTCGGCCTCTGACGCGGGAGGCGCGGCGCTCGTCACGGCGGGCGCGCGGGACGTCCGTGTGACGTGCGCCCCGGTCCCCGAGCTCGGGCCGGACACGGCCGCGCCCGGTGCGATGATGGGCCGGTGACGACCGAGCCCAGCCCCCGCACGTCGCTGCCCGTCGCCGGCCTGTCGAACGGCGCGACCGGACCTGCGACCGGCCCGGCGGCCGACGCCGCGCCGGTGCGCCCGAGCCGCACGTTCTACGACGAGGTCGGCGGCCACGAGACGTTCGTGCGCCTGGTCGACGCGTTCTACGAAGGGGTCGCCGACGACCCCGTCATGCGCCCGATGTACCCCGAGGAGGACCTGGGACCGGCGCGCTGGCGCCTCACCGCCTTCCTCGAGCAGTACTGGGGCGGACCGACGACCTACAGCGAGCAGCGCGGGCACCCGCGGCTGCGGATGCGGCACGCGCCGTTCAAGGTCAACCCCGAGGCGCGGGACCGCTGGCTCGCGCACATGCGCGCCGCCGTCGACACCCTCGACCTCGCGCCGGTCCACGAGGCGACGCTGTGGGACTATCTGGAGCGCGCGGCGCACTCGCTCCTCAACACCTTCGAGGACTGACCGACCCGCCGCCCGAGCGAAGGAGCCCCACCCGTGACCCCCGAGCCCACGCCGCCGTCGACCTCCCCGACCTCCCCCGGCCCGACGTCGGACGCCGCCCCGCGCGAGCAGGTCCCCAACCCGCTGAACCACCTCCTCGACGTCCTGCGCCTCGAGCGCGTCGGCGACGGCGACGGGTCGGCCGCCGACCCCGAGCACTTCCGCGGCGAGAGCGTGCACCAGCCGACGGGCCGGGTCTACGGCGGCCAGGTGCTCGCGCAGGCCGTCCTCGCCGCAGGGCGCACGGTGCCGGACGGGCGCCTCCCCCACTCGCTGCACGGCTACTTCCTGCGGCCCGGCGGCCTCGACGTGCCGATCGACTTCGCGGTCGAGCGGCTGCGCGACGGACGGTCGTTCAGCGCGCGCCGGACGCACGCGATCCAGCACGGCAAGCCGATCCTCTCGATGATCGCGTCGTTCCAGGAGGACCAGGGCGGCATCGAGCACTCGTCGCCGATGCCCGACGCCCCCGCCCCGGAGGACGTGCCGTCCGCGCTCGACGTGCTCGGCGGCATCGACCATCCGATCGCGCGCTTCTGGTCGCACCACTCGGCGTTCGAGCTGCGGCACGTGGGCGGTTCGCTCTACCTCGGCCCCGACCACGAGCCCAAGGACCACCAGATGGTCTGGATGCGGGCGCGCGGCGACGTCGGGGACGACCAGCTGCTGCACCGCGCGCTCATGGCGTACGCGTGCGACCAGGTGATGCTCGAGCCGATCCTGCGGCAGTCGGGCACGAGCTGGGTCACGCCCGACCTGTCGATCGCGAGCCTCGACCACGCCATGTGGTGGCACCGCGACGCACGGGTCGACGAGTGGCTGCTCTACGTGCAGTCGGCGTCGAGCGCCCAGGGCGGCCGCGGGCTCGGCGCGGCGCGCGTGTTCGCGCAGGACGGGACGCTCGTCGCGTCCATCGCGCAGGAGGGCATGGTCCGCCTCCCGGCGCTGTGAGCACCGGGAGGCGGACCGCCCTCACCGCGGTTGTCAGCCGGCTGTCAGCCGCACGCGACCGTCGGTGACGACGGCGGCGCGCCCGTGCCGATGAACCCGAACGACGTGGTGCCGCCGGCGGCGAGCGTGCCGTTCCAGCCGACGTTCGTCGCGGTCAGGACGCTCCCGCTCACGCTCGTCGTCGCGTTCCAGGCCTGCGACAGACCACCGGGCGCGAGGTCGAGCGACACCGTCCAGCCCGAGACGCCGGACGGCCCGGCCGTGACCGTGACCTCGCCCTGGTACCCGCCCTGCCACGACCCGCGCGTCGTATAGGTCGCGGTGCAGGCGCCGGGCTCGGGCCCGCCGTCGTCGGCGAGCGTCGTCGCCTCGGCGGCGACCGACACCGGCGAGATGTTCCCGGCCGCGTCGCGTGCCCGCACCGTGTACCGGTACGTGGTCTCGGGCGCGAGGTCCTCGTCCGTGAAGGTCGTGCGCGCCGTGGAGCCGACGACCTCCCCGTCGCGCAGCACGTCGTACGCGACCACGCGGACGTCGTCCGTCGACGCCGTCCACGCCAGCGACGCGGTCGTGGCCGTCGTCCCCGTCACGGCGAGGTCGGTCGGCGTCGTGGGCGACTCGGTGTCCGGCTCGGTGGGGACGTCCTCGCCGAACAGGCGGTCGTAGTCGGCGAGCGCCGTCGCCACGGCGGTCTGGGCCCAGAACCGGTGGTACGTGAACTCCGGCGCGGGCCCGCCGTCGAGGTACGCCTGGACCTTCGACCAGTCCGGGTCGTCGAGGTAGAACGACCGCAGGTCGAGGAACGACGCACCGGGCTCGATGACGTCGCCGTTCGGCATGGTCCCCGTCCACCCGGCCGGCACGTAGGTCCCGTCGCCCGTGGTCGACGTCAGGACGTCGTCGAAGCGCGCGTAGTCGGCGCGCGTCTCGGTCGTCGCGACGCCGACCGGGTCGCTGTTCTGCTCCCAGATCGCGTCGAGCAGGTCCCGCGCGACCTGCTGCGCCGCGTCGTGCTGCGGCCCGTCGCCGCCGGCCGCGTAGTACATGAGCGAGCGGGCGAGCGCGCCGGCGACGCCGACGTCCTGGCCGTAGCCCGTCACCTCGACGCTCAGGCCCGCGTTGTCCCCCGGGTTCTGGGGGTCCCAGTCGTCGGGCTGGCCCGACCACGCGAGGTTGGACGGGATCTGCCAGGAGTCGTCCGTGACGGTGACGTGGTCGATCACCCACGGCACCCACTTGTCGAGGATCGCCTCGGCGCGCTCGTCGCCGGTCTCCTCGTAGAGCTGCGCGATGCGCTCGACGCCCCAGCCCTGCATGCCCATCCACGAGTTGGACGGCGGGTCGTGGTAGACGGGCGCCTCGGTGTACGCCATGCCGTAGAACGTCGCGACGTCGTCGGGGCGGTCGGCGTAGTGGCCGTCCCACGAGTTCGTGCTGCCGCCCGCGATCCCGCCCTCGGGCGACTGGAGCCACTGGAAGAGCTCGATCTGGCGGTCGAGGCTCGTGCCCCAGTCGTCCCTCGCCGTGGGCGAGGCCGGCTGGAGCGCGGGGTCGTTCGCGAGCGCCCAGGCCGCCATCGGGTTCTGGTACCCGAAGTGGGCGTGGCTCGACCCGATCCGCCAGGCCCACGGGCCGGACGTGTCGAGCGCGCCGCCCCACGCGTAGTACCAGGACAGCAGGTAGTGCGCGCTGCTCCGGCCCGACCCCGCGGCGCACGACGTGGACTCGCAGCCCGGCGTCTTGAAGTACTTGTCGAACAGCGCGTAGCGCAGGTAGTCGCCCATCTTCGAGGCCTTGCCGACCGTGTCGGCGACGGCCTCGGGCTGGCCCTGCTCGGTCGCGAACTTGTTGGCCCAGTAGGCCGCCTCGACCGCGCGCGCGTCGGCGTCGGGCGCGTTGGTGTACTTCCACTGCTTCGCGTACGACGCGTCGCCCGTGAAGAGGTCGAGGTAGCCGTTCTCGCCGCCGTAGGAGAAGTCGTCGATCGACGGCTGGGGCACCGTCTCCCAGACGGACTCCTGCGGGCCGCGCTGGAACGTGTTGATGTACGACGTGCCCTCGTGGTCCGGCCCGAGCAGCGTCGACGAGCCGGGTGCGGCGCCGAACCCGTAGACGTTGTCGACGTCGGCGAGCCAGTGCATGCCGTAGACCTCGGGCGTGCCGTAGGTCGAGCGCAGCTCGGCACCGATCGGGTCGGAGCCGACGGACACCGAGGAGTCGAGCTGCGACGGGTACTGGCTCGGGTGGTTGAACTCCGGCGCGTACGTCGCGGGCTTGGCCGGGTCGTACGCGCCGTTGGTGGGCTGGTTCTCCGTGGTGGGGATCATGTACGCCTCGAGCGTGTCCCACGCGTGGTTGAACGGCTCCCAGTCGCCGGTCACCTGGCCGTACGACGTCTCGAGCCACAGCCAGAAGGAGTACGCCTCCGACGTCGTCTCGTGGCCGTAGTCCGGCGCCTCGACCATGAGCGTCTCGACCGCGTGGTACGGGATGCCCTGGGGCGAGAAGTACCCGTTCGCCGGGTCGTGGATCTTCGCGTACAGCTCGAGGAACCGCTGGGTGTACTCGCCGTCGCCGGGCGCCGCGACCGCGTCGGCCGACGTGGACGGGGCCGGGTCCGCGCTCGCCGGCGGGACCGCGGCGAGGGCCGCGAGCGTGACGGCCGCTGCGATCGCCGCCGCCGTCGCGCGGCGCCGTGCGGCCCGAGCGTGCGGGGCAGTGGGTGGTGGCGCTGCGCGCCGGGACGTGCGTGGCATCGTGCTCCCTCTCGTCGTCGAGCCCCGCGGCGGCGTCACGGGAGCGCCGTCGTCGGCGCCCCACCTCCGCGGGTCGATCGACTCTCGGCGGGAGCGCCGGGCTCTCACAACGCACGAAACGTTTCGGCCTGTGCCGACCACGGGACGACCGCGCCGTGCGCGCGCGCCCGCCGACGCGCGAGCGCCACCCCGGCGCGCCGCAGCACCTCGAGCGCGTCCGGCGCCCCCGTGACGTCCCCCAGGTGCTCGACGACGGCCGACCCGCACGCCCCGGCCGCGCGCACCGCCGCGTGGCGCGCGGCGTCGTCGGACACGCCATCGAGGAGCACGACGAGGTCCGTCGGCGCCAGCGCGCACAGCGAGCCCGCCGCGCCCAGCACGCCGCCGAGCCGGTGCAGCGCGGGGACCGTCGGCGGCGTGTCGAGCCCGACGGCGAGCACGTGCGCGCCGTACCCCGGGACCCGCGCGCCGCGTGCGATCGCCTGCTCGAGCCGGTCGACGAAGAGGGTGCGGTGCAGCACGCCCGAGTCGGGGTCGACGAGCGCCCGCTCGCGCAGCTCGCTGCGGTAGCGCTCGACGTCGGACAGCACGGCGAGCGCGCCGACCATGCGAGCCGGGCGCCCGCCGGCGTCGTGCACGGTCACCGCACGGCACCGGACCCGCACGTGCTCGCCGTCGGCGCACCGCAGCCGGTGCTCGACGTCGAGGGGCTCGGTCGTGCCCGCGAGCTGCGCGGCGACGGCGGCGTGCACCGCCTGACGGTCGTCCGGGTGCACGCGGCCGAGCCACTCCTCGGGGTCGTCCCTGAGGTCGGCCACGTCGCAGCCGACGATGCGCGCCCACGCCGGCGACCAGCGCACGGTGCCCGTCTCGACGTCCCAGTCCCACGTGCCGTCGTGGGACGCGATGGACACGAGCGCGGCGCGCTCGGCGCCCGCCTCGACCTCGAGCGCCAGCTCGCGCACGCGCTCGGCCGAGTCCGCGAGCGCGTGCCGCTGCTCCTGCAGCGACGTGACCAGGGCCTCGCGGTCCAGCGCGACGGCGAGCATGGCCGCCCAGTGGTTGTACCGCTCACGGGTGCTCGTCGTGCGCGTGTCCACGAGGCCGCCCACCACGAGGAACCCCCAGTCGGAGCGACCGAACGCGACCGGCGCGACGACCGTGAGCGAGCGCGGGTCGAGGAGCTCGCGGGGAGGGAACTGCGCGGTCGGGAGGACCGACCCCACGAGCCGCTCCACGGCCGTCCCCCCGCCGCGCGCACCCACGACCCGCAGCACGCGGCGCCCCGGGTCGCCGTCGAGGTCCTCCCACAGCGCGAGCGCCGCCGTGCCGCCCACCCCGCGCGGCAGCCAGTCGAGGCGCCGCAGGCCCTCGCCGTCGCCCCGCAGCAGGCCCAGGTCGACCTCGTAGAGGTCCACCAGGTCCTGCTCGAGCCGCCCCGTGCGCGCCACGGCCCCGTGCGCGCACCCGCGGGCGACGGCGACCACCACCTCGGCCGCGGTCGCCCGGACGGCGTCGGCCCGCGCGACCGCGGAGCCCGCCGGGAGGTCTCGGTGGGCCCCGCGCGACAGCACCGTGCGACCGAGCTGGGACGCGCGCGACCCCGGGCGACGCCGTCGCACGTCCCGCACGAGCGCGGCGACCTCGGCCTCCAGCGCGGGCACGATCTGCTCGAGCGCCTCCTGCGACGGGCGCAGCGCCGCGGTGCGGTCCGCGAGCGAGCGCAGGGCCGCCGCCGGCGGGACCACGCCCGTGTCGGCGGCCCCCCGGAGCAGGTGCCGCAGCACCAGGAGCCAGGCGTCGACCGGGGCCGGGCGCTGGCCGCCGTCCGACCCGCGCCGCCGCAGGACCCCGCGCACCTCGGACCGCTCCAGGACGGACGCGAAGACCACCCGGGCCACCTCGTCGAGGGGCCGGGCCGGGTCCGCGGGCGCCGCCAGGGCGGCCCGCGCGGCCGGAGCGCCGATGAGCTCGCCCTGCGTGCCCTCCAGGCACCCGCACGACTCGCGCCGGATCAGGGCCGCCCGACCCAGCCGGTGCTCCCGGCCGACGTTCTCCCCGCGCGCCCGCGCGACGAGCAGCTCGGCGACCCGCTCGCCGACCTGGTCGTGCAGCGGGTCGACGGTCGACAGCCGGGGCCGCGACCGCGCTCCCGAGTCGGCGTGGTCGAACCCCACCACGGCCTGCTCCGCGGGCAGCTCGAACCCGCTGGCCTGCAGGCCCCGCATGAAGCCGATCGCGTTGCGGTCGGTCGCGGCGAGCGTCGCCGTCGTCGGCAGGCCCCGGGAGGCGAGCCGCCGCGCGGCGGCCTCGGCGCTCGCCTCCTGGTTGTCGCGCGTGCGGTAGACCCACGAGGGCGAGAAGGCCAGGTCGTGCGCGGCCAGCGCCGCGCGGTACGCGTCGTAGCGCTCGAGCGTGTCGCGCTGCTCGGTGTTGCCGACGAAGCCGATGCGGGTGTGGCCGTGCTCCACGAGGTGGTCGACGGCGGCGCGCACGCCTCCGGCGTTGTCGGGCGACACCGCCGGCGCGCGCAGCCCGTCCGCGCGCACCCCCAGGAGCACCAGCGGGACGCCCGACGCGTCGAGCTCGCGCAGCTCGGCGTCCGCGAGCGCCGTGGTCATCACGACGAACCCGTCGAACGACGAGCGCCCGAGCAGGGGCCTGCGGCCCGGTGGGCCCGGGAACTCGTCGCGGTCGAGGTCCGCCGGGTAGGTCTGGAGAGCGACCACCCGGTGCCCGTGCGCCCGCAGGACCCGGGCGATCCCCGCCAGGGACCTCCCGAAGTAGAACCCTCCGACCACGGGGCACAGCACACCGAACGTCAGGTGCTCCCCCGCCTGTCTCGGGCGCCTCGTCGCGTCCGTCGACATCCTCGTCACCGTCCTCGTCACGTCATCGTCACCGAGTCCTGGTAGGCATCATGCACCCAAACCGGGCACAGTGTGGGAGCGTGACCACCAACTCGTCCGCACACCCGGCCTCGCACCGTGGCGCAGACCCGGGTGCACGGCGCACCACGATCACCGATGTCGCGCGCGCGGCAGGGGTGTCGATCGCCGTCGTCTCCTACGCCCTCAACGCCCGCCCCGGAGTGTCCGAGCGCACCCGCCGGCACGTCCTGCGCACCGCTGCCGACCTCGGTTGGCGGCCGAGCGTGGCCGCCCGCTCGCTGCGCACGAGCGCGCGCAGCGTGGCGCTCCAGGTCGTGCACGCGACCGAGGGAGCCGCCGGACCGACCCGCGCCCTCGCGCTCGCCGCGGGCATGCGCACCGTCCTCGCGGAGCACGCCCTCGCCCTCGGCATCGAGGTCACGGGCGACCGCGACGAGGGTGCCCGGGAGCTCGAGACGGGCTGGTCCGAGCGGCGGCACGCGGCGTACGTCGTGGTCGACGCCCACGCGCGCGACCCGCGGGTCCGGGTGGCCCGTGAGGCCTCGATCCCGCTCGTCCAGGTCGCTCCTGGCCCGGCCGACGCCGACGCGCCGGGCGCGCGGACCTGGTTCGCGGGCGACGCGGACGCGCGCGCGGCCCGCTACCTCGTCGAGCTCGGCCACCGCCGGATCGCGGTCCTCGTCTCGGACGCGCAGGACGAGCAGGCCCGCGCCGTGGTCGCGGCGGCGCGCGACGCGGGTGGCCCGGAGACCCGGGTCGACGTCGTCGAGTGCCGCACGTGGGAGGAGACCCGCACGCGTGCGGCGCGGCTGGTGGCGCACGACGCGCGCCCCACCGCCGTGCTCACCGACACGGACGTCACCGCGCTCGCCGTGCTCGAGGCGGGCCGGAGCCAGGGGCTCGAGGTGCCGTGGGACCTGTCGGTGCTGTCCGGCGAGGACTCCGCGACGTGCCGGCTCGTCGCCCCCGCGCTCACCGCCGTGCACCGGCCGTTCGAGCGGCTCGGTGCGCACGTCGCCGACGTCGTCGTCGCGCGCCTGGGCCTCGGACGCCCGGTCGCACGCCCCGATGTCGACCCGGCCGCGCCCCGTCCGGCCGTCGACCGCGAGCGCCCCGCCGCCCGCCTCCTCCTGCGGGGCACGACGGCGCCACCCCGGAGCGCCTAAACGTTTCAGGCGGTAGCCGACGACGGCCCTCGTTCGTCACGTTGTCCCCGCCGGGCAGAGCCGCCCGGTGCGCGGACCCGTCCGCGCTCCCGGACCCTTGGAGGACCACGTGCCATCCCGATCCAGCCGACCGCGCAGGGGCGCGGCCGTCGCCGCGTCGCTCGCGCTGCTCGCCGCCCCGCTGGTCGCGACCGCCGCGCCGGCGAACGCCGCCGAGCCACGCGTGAGCAACCCGTTCGCCGGTGCCACGCAGTACGTCAACGACTTCTGGTCCGCCAACGTCGAGGCCGCCGCCGACCGCGCCGGCGGCGACCTCGGGTCCCGCATGCGGGCGATCGCCGACGAGCCCACCGCGGTCTGGATGGACCGCATCAGCGCGATCGAGGGCAACGCCGACGGCCCGGGCCTGCGGCACCACCTCGACGCCGCGATCGAGCAGAAGCAGCCCGGCGTGCCGATGGTCTTCAACCTCGTGATCTACGACCTGCCCGGTCGCGACTGCTACGCGCTCGCGTCCAACGGCGAGCTCAAGCCGAACGCCACGGACATGGCGCGGTACAAGACCGAGTACATCGACGTCATCGCCGACATCCTCGACGACCCGGCCTACGAGGACCTGCGCGTCGTCGCGACGATCGAGCCGGACTCGCTGCCGAACCTCGTCACCAACATCAGCACGCCCGACTGCCAGGCGTCCGCGCCGTACTACCGCGAGGGCGTGGCGTACGCGCTGGACGCTCTCCACGCCGTCGGCAACGTCTACTCCTACATCGACGCGGCGCACGCCGGCTGGCTCGGCTGGCCGAGCAACGGAGGCCCGGCGGCGAAGCTCTTCAAGGAGGTCGTGCTGTCGACGGAGGCGGGCTACGCGTCGGTCGCGGGCTTCGTCACGAACACGGCCAACTCCACGCCGCTGCACGAGCCGTTCCTCGAGGACGTCCAGCTCGGCAGCACGCCCGTGCGCTCGGCGAGCTTCTACGAGTGGAACGCCGACTTCGACGAGGCCGACTGGACCGCGCACCTCTACGACCTGCTCGTGGCGGAGGGCTTCCCGACGTCGATCGGCATGCTCATCGACACCTCGCGCAACGGCTGGGGCGGCGCCGACCGCCCGACGGCGGTGAGCACGTCGACGAACCTCAACACCTACGTGGACGAGTCGCGCGTCGACCGGCGGATCCACCGTGGCGCCTGGTGCAACCCGGCCGGCGCCGGGATCGGCGAGCGCCCGCAGGCCTCGCCCGCGGGCTTCCCCGAGTCGCACCTGCACGCGTACGTGTGGGTCAAGCCTCCGGGCGAGTCCGACGGCGCGTCGTCCGACATCCCGAACGACCAGGGCAAGCGGTTCGACCGCATGTGCGACCCGACGTTCGTCTCGCCCAAGCTCTCCAACCAGCTCACCGGCGCCCTGCCCGACGCCCCGCTCGCGGGCCAGTGGTTCGAGTCCCAGTTCCGGATGCTCGTCGAGAACGCCTACCCGGCCATCGAGGGCGACGGGACCGGCGGCCCCGCGGACACCACCGCGCCGTCGGTGCCGACGGGCCTCACGGCGGGCGCGACCACGACCACGTCGGCGAGCGTGAGCTGGACCGCGTCCACCGACGACCGTGGCGTCACGGGATACACCGTGCTCGTCGACGGCGCGGCCGTGGGCACGACCTCCACGACCTCGTTCACCGTCACCGGTCTCGAGGCGGGCACGTCCTACGCCGTGACGGTCCGGGCGCGCGACGCCGCGGGCAACGTCTCCGCCGCGTCCGCGCCGCTCACCGTGACCACGGACGAGGACGACGGCTCGGGCGGTGACGACCAGCCGCCGTCCGCCCCGACCGGGCTGCGGGTCACCGGCACCACGACGTCCACGGTCGCGCTCGCGTGGAACGCGTCCACCGACGACACCGGCGTGACCGGCTACCGCGTGTTCCGCGACGGGACCCAGGTCGCCGAGGTCGCCGCGACGTCGTTCACCGACACCGGCCTCACCGCGGGCACCGCGCACGTCTACGCGGTGCGCGCGGTCGACGCGGCGGGCAACCTCTCGGCCACGTCCGGCACCGTGACCGGCGAGACGGACGAGGACGGCGGCCAGCCCGCCGGGGCCTGCACCGTCGTCTACTCGGCGAGCTCCTGGAACACGGGCTTCACCGGCTCGATCCGGCTCACGAACGACTCGGCCCAGGCGCTGCAGAGCTGGACCCTGACCTTCGACTTCCCGGACGGTCAGAGCATCACCCAGGGCTGGTCCGCGCAGTACGCGCAGACCGGCTCGACGGTGACCGTGACCCCGGCGGCGTGGAACACCACGCTGGGCGCGGGCGCGAGCGTCGAGATCGGCTTCAACGGCTCCCACTCGGGGACCAACGACGAGCCGACGGCCTTCACGCTGAACGGCGCGTCCTGCACCGTCGGCTGACCTGAGACGACCGGCGGTCGGGGCCCCACGCCTCGACCGCCGGTCCTGTGCGACGTTCGATATCGATATCGACCCGAAGGGTGCACCCATGACCAGGACCATCTGGAGACGACCTCTCGCGACGACGCTCGCGACCACGGCGCTCGTCGCCGCGACCGTCCTCCCGGTCGCCACGACCGCGACCGCCGCCACCGAGCCGCTCGGCGACGCCGCCGCGAGGCACGGCAAGACCGTCGGCTTCGCGCTCGACCCCGGCCGCCTCTCGGAGAGCGGCTACCGGGCGGTCGCCGACCGCGAGTTCTCGCTCGTCGTCGGGGAGAACGCGATGAAGTGGGACGCGACCGAACCCGCCCGGGGCTCGTTCTCCTGGGGGGCAGCCGACCAGGTCGCGAGCTACGCGGCCGCGCAGGGCGCGGACCTCTACGGCCACACGCTCGTGTGGCACCAACAGCTCCCCGGCTGGGTCCAGGGCCTGACGGGCACGGAGCTGCGCACCGCCATGACGGACCACGTCAGCGCCGTCGCCGGGCACTTCGCCGGCGACGTCGAGGCGTGGGACGTCGTCAACGAGGCGTTCGAGGACGACGGCTCCCGCCGGCAGAGCGTCTTCCAGCAGCGCCTCGGAGACGGCTACATCGAGGACGCCTTCCGCGCCGCACGGGCGGCCGACCCGGACGCGGACCTGTGCCTCAACGACTACAGCACCGACGGGATCAACGCGAAGAGCACGGCGATCTACGACCTCGTCGCCGACTTCAAGGCCCGCGGTGTGCCGATCGACTGCGTCGGGTTCCAGGCGCACCTGATCGTGGGCCAGGTCCCGTCGACCCTGACCCAGAACCTCCGGCGGTTCGCCGACCTCGGCGTGGACGTGCGCATCACCGAGCTCGACATCCGCATGAACACTCCCGCCGACGCGCAGAAGCTGGCGCAGCAGGCGTCGGACTACGCGAAGGTCTTCCAGGCCTGCCTCGACGTCGACCGCTGCACGGGCGTCACGCTGTGGGGCATCACCGACAGGTACTCGTGGATCCCGGGCGTGTTCCCGGGGCAGGGCGCCGCGCTCGTCTGGGACGACGCGTACGCGCCCAAGCCCGCGTACGCGGCGATCGCCGAGGTCCTCGGCGCACGGGACGACGGACCGGGCGGCGACGAGCAGGCGCCGTCGGCCCCGACCGGCCTGCGGGTCACCGGCACCACGACCTCCTCGATCTCGCTCGCGTGGAACGCCTCCACCGACGACGTCGGCGTCGCGGGGTACCGCGTGTTCCGCGACGGGACCCAGGTCGCCGAGGTCGCCGCGACGTCGTTCACCGACACCGGCCTCGCCGCGGGCACCGCGCACGTCTACGCGGTGCGCGCGGTCGACGCGGCGGGCAACCTCTCGGCCACGTCCGGCACCGTGACCGGCGAGACCGAGGAGGGTGGCGGCGAACCCACCGGGACCTGCACCGTCGCCTACACGGCGAGCTCCTGGAACACGGGCTTCACCGGCTCGATCCGGATCACCAACGACTCGACGACCGCGCTGCACGGCTGGACCCTGAGGTTCGCGTTCCCGGACGGGCAGACCGTCCAGCAGGGCTGGTCGGCGCAGTACGCGCAGCAGGGCTCGACCGTCACCGTCACCCCGGCGCCGTGGAACACCACGCTCGGCGCGGGCGCGAGCGTGGACATCGGCTTCAACGGCGCCCACTCCGGGATCAACACCGAGCCGACCTCCTTCACGCTCGACGGCGCCGCCTGCGAGGTCGCCTGAGCGAGCGCGGGCGCCGTCCGGGGCGTGCAGGGGCCGCCCCGGGCGGCGCTCGCGCGGGATCAGTCCTCGAGGACGGGGACGGGGGTGCCGTCCGCGGTACGCCCCACCACGACCACCGGGGGCACGTCGGTGGGTGCCACCCGCTCGAGGTCGGCGCCCTCGCGGGCCCAGGTCGCCGGGTCGGGGCGCGGCCACGTGAGCGTCGACCCCTCGACGCGCTTGCCGTCCGTCGACGCGAGGACCTCGACGGACACGACCTCGCCCGGCCCGACCACCACGAGCTCGGGCCGCGGCTCGGCGTCACCGCCGGGACCGCCGTCGATCCACTGCGCGACGAGCGGGGGGATCCGCGTCGTCGCCGGCGACCCCGGCGCGACCTCGCCGCCCCCGAGCCGGTCGGTCCGCGGGTCGCCCGGCTCCTCGCCGTCGGCGGGCGCCGGCGCCGGCCGGGAGGCGTAGACCTCCCACCACGCCCGGGGGTCCCACGCGCTCGTCGTGACCGCGACGACCGCCAGGGGCGTCCCGTCCCGCAGCGCGACCCCGTCCCAGAGCGCGGCGACCGGCGGGTCGGCGCGGCGCCGCTCCTCCGTGCCGCGATACGCGCCGAGGAGCGCGCTCCAGGTGGGAGCACCCGCGGCGGGGTCGAGGAGCCGGTCCCACAGCGTGTCGAGGTCGGCCGTGGTCACCGCGCCTCCGTCGGTGAACAGCAGACCCGGGTCGTCGCCGTCGGGGACCGCGCTCACCGAGGCCGCCCGGATCGCGCCACCGCGCTGGCCGACGAGCAGGCCCTCGTCGACGGGAACGGTCACGACGACCGGCGCGTCGTCGCCCTCGCCCCGGGGATGCACGACCTCGAGGCCGTCCGGCTCCGCACCGCGGGCGAGCGACTCGGCGAGCAGCAGCAGACCGTCGTCGAGCTCGACGGCCGCGCGCGAGGCCCACCGTTGCTCGTCGCTGTCCGCGAGGATCCGGTAGGCGTCGGTCCGCTCGCCCTCGGCGTCGACCGGCGCGAGGAAGGTCGCGACGTGGTCGTCCGAGCGGAGCGCGACGAGGCGGCCGGTGGGCGCGTCGTCGAGGCGGAGCTCGTAACGGCTCTCGAACGCGAGATCGGCTGCGGGGACGTCCCCGGCCCACAGCACCTCGATGGGCTCGTCGGCGGCGGGCGGCTCCTCCTGCCCGCCGACGTCCTCGCGCCGCCAGGCGTCGGCGGCGGCCTCGACGTCCTCGAAGGGCGCGCCGTCCACGGTGAGACCGCCCCGGGTCGGGTAGCCCTCGAGGGTCGACGTGCTCACCGGCTCGTCGACCGGATCGGTGCCACCCCGCGCGACCAGCCAGAGGGTCAGCGCCCCGGCGAGCACGAGCGCCACCGCCCCGCCGACCAGCACGCGCCCCCTGCGGGTCCGCCACCACGGGCTCTCCGACGTCGTCATGTCCCCTCCCTCGTCCGCGCCCGCCACGCTAGCCATGACGGGGCGCCGCCGGAGGCTCGGGCCATGGGGACCGCTCCCCATGCGCCGCGCGGCCTCGGTGCTCCCTGCCGCGCGAGCGGGCGTCGCGTCCCGCACCATGACCGGGTGCGACTGCGTCGGGTGTCCGTGACCTCCCCCGGGTACTCCCGCCGCCCGAAGGGCGACTCCTGGGTGTTCCTCGACGTCGAGGGGACTCCGCTCGCCGACGAGGACGAGGTCGCGCGGTGCACGCGCCTCGCGGTCCCTCCCGCCTGGACCGACGTCTGGATCTGCCGGTACCCGAACGGGCACATCCAGGCGTTCGGGCGCGACGTCGCCGGTCGCGGCCAGTACCTGTACCACGAGCAGTGGCAGGTGCGCCGTGCGCGGCGCAAGCACGACCACGTGCTCGACGTCGGCCGGCGCCTGCCCGCGGCCCGGCGGCGGGTCGCGCGCGAGCTCGCGCAGCCCGGCATGGGTCGCGAGAAGGTGCTCGCCCTGGCGTTCCGGCTGCTCGACCTCGCGTACTTCCGCGCCGGCGGCGAGATCTACGCGAAGCAGAACGCCAGCTACGGCCTGGCGACGATCCGCAAGGAGCACGCGCGGGTGCGGCGCGACGGGAGCGTGCACTTCCGCTATCCCGCGAAGTCGGGCCAGGTCCGCGACGTCGTCGTGGACGACCCGGTGGTCGCCGAGCTCGTCACGACGCTCAAGCGGCGCCGCGGCGGCGTCGAGCTGCTCGCGTGGCGCGAGGACGGGCCCGACGGCCGGGCCGCGTGGCACGACGTCACGAGCGCCGACGTCCAGGCGGGCATCAAGGAACGGCTCGGCGAGGACGCGACGCCCAAGGACTTCCGCACGTGGCACGCCACCGTCCTCGCGGCGCGCGCGCTCGCCGACGCCGGGGCCGCGCCGGCCTCGGAGCGGGCGCGGCGACGGGTCGTCACGGGGATCGTCAAGGACGTCGCGGAGGAGCTGGGGAACACGCCCGCCGTCGCGCGGTCGTCGTACATCGACCCGCGCCTGTTCGACCTGTGGGAGCGCGGCGAGACCATCGGGTCCACCCGGTCGCAGGCGCGAGCCGAGCGCGAGCTCCTGGAGCTGCTCTCGTGAGGGCCGCGGTCACCGGCGTCACCGGCTACGTGGGCGGGCGGCTCGTGCCCGAGCTGCTGCGCGCGGGGTTCGAGGTGCGCGCGCTCGCGCGGCACCCCGAGCGGCTCGCGGGGCGCGAGTGGGTGCACGACGTCGAGACGGTGTCCGCCGACGCCGCCGACCTCGGGCAGATCCGGGCCGCGCTCGAGGGCGCCGACGTCGCGTACTACCTCGTGCACTCGCTCGGGACCGGGAGCACGTTCGAGGCGCGCGACCGCCGCACCGCGCTGACGTTCGCCCAGGCGGCGCGCGAGGCGGGGGTCGGGCGGATCGTGTACCTCGGCGGGATGTTCCCCGACGTCCCGGAGGGCACGCTCTCGCGCCACCTCGCCTCGCGCAAGGAGGTCGGCGAGATCCTGCTCGCCTCGGGCGTCCCGACGACGGTCCTCCAGGCGGCGGTGATCCTCGGCTCCGGGTCCGCGTCGTTCGAGATGATGCGCTACCTCACCGAGCGGCTCCCCGCCATGACGACGCCGAGGTGGGTCGACAACCGCATCCAGCCCATCGCGGTCCGGGACGTGCTGCGCTACCTCGTCGGGTCCGCGACGATGCCGCCCGACGTCTCACGCGCGTTCGACGTCGGCGGGCCCGACGTCCTCACGTACCGCGACATGATGCAGCGCTACGCGAAGGTGGCCGGGCTCCCCCGCCGCGCGATCGTCAGCGTCCCGGTGCTCACTCCGAGGCTGTCGAGCCTGTGGGTCGGGCTCGTCACGCCCGTGCCGTCGGGCATCGCACGCCCGCTCGTCGAGTCGCTCCAGCACGAGGTCGTGTGCCGCGAGCACGACATCGCGCGGTACGTGCCCGACCCGCCCGAGGGCCTCGTCGGGTTCGACCGCGCCGTCGCGCTGGCCCTGGAGCGCGTCCACGACGGCGAGGTGACGACGCGCTGGTCGTCCGCCTCGGTACCGGGAGCGCCGTCGGACCCGCTGCCGAGCGACCCCGACTGGGCCGGCGGCTCGCTGTACGTCGACGAGCGGCGGACCGTCGTCGACGCGCCGCGCGACGTGCTCTGGCGCGTCGTCGAGGAGATCGGCGGGCAGGGCGGCTGGTACTCGTGGTCGCTCGCGTGGCGCGTGCGCGGGCTCCTGGACCGCGCGGTCGGCGGGCCGGGGCTGCGCCGCGGTCGGCGCGACGAGCGGCACCTGCGCGTGGACGACGAGCTCGACTGGTGGCGCGTCGAGGCGATCGAACCCGGCCGTCGGCTGCTGCTCCGGGCCGAGATGCGCCTGCCGGGGCTCGCGTGGCTCGAGCTGCGCGTCGACGAGGCGGCCGCGGAGCTGCCCGACGCGACCGACCCCGCCGCGCCCGGGCCCTCGCCCGAGGACGCGAGCGGTCCGGGCCGGACCTACTTCGCCCAGCGCGCGCTGTTCTACCCGCACGGCCTCGCGGGCCAGCTCTACTGGTGGGCGGTCAAGCCGTTCCACGGCGTCGTGTTCGGCGGGATGCAGCGCAACGTCGCCGCCGCCGCGGAGCGCGCCGCTCGCGCCGGCGAAACGTTTCAGGGTCGCGCGCGTCCTTGACCCCGGCTCCGCCGCGTCCGGACAGTGGCGTCGACCTGCGTCGACGCGGACGCAGCCGGACCGAGAGGCAGCCATGCACCCACGACCCACCGCGGCCCTCGCCGCGGGCGCCCTGCTCGTCGCGAGCCTCGCTGCCGCGACCCCGGCCGCGGCCGCGCCGGGTCCGACGCCGGCCCCCGCGGCGGCCGCCGCTGCCGCCACGGCGCCGAACTACGCCGAGGCCCTCCAGAAGTCGCTGTTCTTCTACGACGCCCAGCGCTCGGGCGACCTCCCCGACGACTTCCGCGTGAGCTGGCGCGGCGACTCCGCGCTCGACGACGGCGCCGACGTCGGGCTCGACCTCACGGGCGGCTGGTACGACGCGGGCGACCACGTGAAGTTCGGGCTGCCCATGGCGTTCACCACGACGATGCTCGCCTGGGGAGCGATCGCGAGCCCCGACGGGTACGCGGCGTCGGGGCAGCGCGACGAGCTGCTCGACTCGCTGCGCTGGGTCAACGACTACTTCGTCAAGGCCCACCCCGAGCCGGACGTGCTCTACGCGCAGGTGGGCGACGGCGACGCGGACCACACGTGGTGGGGACCCGCTGAGGCGATGCAGATGGCCCGCCCGGCGTACAAGGTCGACCCGTCGTGCCCCGGGAGCGACGTCGCGGGCGAGACCGCGGCAGCCATGGCCGCGTCGTCGATCGTCTTCGCGGACTCCGACCCGGCGTACGCGGCCGAGCTCGTCGAGCACGCCGAGCAGCTCTACGACTTCGCCGACACGTACCGCGGGAAGTACTCCGACTGCGTGCCCGCGGGCGCCTTCTACAACTCGTGGTCGGGCTACCAGGACGAGCTCGTGTGGGGCGCGTACTGGCTCTACGAGGCGACGGGCGACGCGTCGTACCTCGCCAAGGCGGAGCAGGAGTACGCCGGGCTCTCGCGGGAGAACCAGACGAGCACGCCCTCGTACCGCTGGACGATCGCGTGGGACGACAAGACCTACGGCACGTACGCGCTGCTCGCGCAGGCGACGGGCAAGCAGCAGTACGTCGACGACGCGAACCGGTGGCTCGACTACTGGACCACCGGGTACCAGGGGGCGCGCGTGCGCTACTCCCCCGGCGGGCAGGCCTTCCTCGACTCCTGGGGCTCGCTGCGCTACGCCGCGAACACCGCGTTCGTCGCGCTGACGTACGGCGACTGGCTGCGGGGCCGCGGCGACGCGACCCGCGCGCAGACGTACCAGGACTTCGGCGAGCGCCAGATCGGCTACGCGCTCGGCGACAACCCGCGCGGCGCGTCGTACGTCGTCGGGTACGGCGAGGACTCGCCGCAGAACCCGCACCACCGCACCGCGCACGGCTCGTGGCTCGACTCGCTCGCCGAGCCTGCGGCGACGCGGCACGTGCTGTACGGCGCGCTCGTCGGCGGCCCGGGCGCGCCGGACGACGCCTACACGGACAGCCGCTCCGACTACGTCGCGAACGAGGTCGCCACGGACTACAACGCAGGCTTCACGTCGGCTCTCGCCTTCCTCGTCGCCGAGCACGGGGGCTCCCCGCTCGCGGACTTCCCCCAGCCCGAGACGCCCGACCAGGACGAGTTCTTCGTCGAGTCGCGCCTCAACCAGCCCGGCACCGCGTTCACGGAGATCAAGGCCGTCCTGCGCAACCGGTCGGCGTTCCCGGCGCGCGTGCTGGACGACGTGCGCCTGCGGTACTGGTTCACGCTCGACGACGGCGCCGACCCGGCGACCCTGCGCGCCACGACGAACTACTCCGAGTGCCCCGGCGCGACGGCGAGCGTCGGCCACGCGGGCGGCGACCAGTACTTCGTCGAGATCGACTGCTCGGGCTCGGTCGTCTCCCCCGGCGGCCAGTCCCAGCACCGCCGCGAGGTGCAGTTCCGCGTCACGGCGGACGTCTGGGACGCCGCGGACGACTGGTCCTTCGCGCAGGTCGCGACGGGCGACGCCCTGGCGAAGAACGCGCGCATCACCCTCTACGAGGGCGACGGGCTGCTGTGGGGCGACGAGCCGTCGGCGGGGCCCGTCGAGCCGGACACCACGCCGCCGTCGACCCCGGGGGCGCCGACGGTCTCGGCTGTCACCGCGGCCGGGGCGACCGTCGCGTGGGCGCCGTCCACGGACGCGGGCAGCGGCGTCTCCGGGTACGACGTCCTGCTCGACGGCGTGCGGGTCGCGACCACGCCGGGCACGACGCTGGCCCTGACGGGACTCGCCCCCGAGACGACCTACCGCGTCGCCCTCGTCGCGACCGACCGGGCCGGGAACGCGTCCGCGCCCGGGCCGGCGGCGACGTTCACGACCCCGGCCGCGTCGACGGGTCCCGCGCCCGGCGCCTGCGCCGTCCGCTGGTCGTCGAGCGACTGGGGCTCCGGCGGGACGGTGACCCTCCGGCTCACGAACACGGGCACGACGGCGCTCGACGGGTGGGCGCTCGCGTTCGCCCTCCCGTCCGGGCAGACCGTGACGAACGGCTGGAGCGCCACCTGGACGCAGTCCGGCGCCGACGTCACCGTGCGGTCCGCCACCTGGAACGGCGGCCTCGCCCCGGGGGCGTCCGTGGAGGTCGGCGCGAACGTCGCGCACGGCGGGACGAACACGCCGCCTGCACGGTTCACGCTGGTCGGCCGGTCGGGCGAGACGGAGTGCACCGTCGGGTGAGCCCTCGCCCGGGTGCGTCGCTCGCGCCGGGACGCTGCTCCCCGGCGCGAGCGACGGTCACCTGCGGCGGCGGAAGGTCAGCGGGTCCTCGACGAACGGCTCCCAGGCCGCACGCTCGGCCTCGGTGATGCGGCGGGGCGCCCCCGTCGCCGCGTCGACCACGACGATCGTCGTCACGGCCTTCGCGTAGGGGGCACCGCCCGAGGTGGGGCCGGTGCGCTCGAAGCGCGCGGCGCCGTCGTGCACCTCGTAGCAGACCTCCAGGCTCGCACCGCCGAGGTGCCCGATCCACAGCTCCACCCGCACGGGCGTGCGCGTGAAGCCGAGGGGGCGCAGGTACTCGATCTCCTGCCGCGCCACGAGCGTGTGGCTCGTCGCGGCCGGCCCGGTCTCCAGGACCGCCGTCGGCCAGGCGTCCTCGCCGGCGTCCGGGTGGGTCCAGAACGCCGTGATGCGCGCGTCCTCGAGCAGCCGGAACATCTCGACGTTGTTGACGTGGGCGTACGCGTCGAGGTCGGACCACCGCAGGGAGACGGGGACGTGCAGGCGGGTCATGGAGGGTCCTCTCGTTCGACGGTGGCACGCTCATTCTCCCCTCCCGCACACCCCGCCCTACCCCCGCGCCGCCACCGGCCCCGGGGGCCCGCCGCCGAGCACGACACCACCCCGCGCCGAGCACGACATGAGGGTCGTGATGGGCGCGTTGACGACCCTCATGTCGTGTTCGGCGGGGAGGCGGGTCGTCAGGAGGCCGCGACCAGGGCCGCGGCGCGGCAGCTCGCCAGCGCGGACAGCTCCTCGCCGACCGGGAGCCGCACCAGGCGGTCGGCGACCTGGCCGACGGCCTCGCGCAGGCGGCGTCGGGCACGGGCCGCCCGGCGGCGCCCGCCCACGGACGCGGCGGCGCGCGAGAGCACGGCGACGACGATGCCGACGACGATGCCGCCGAGCGCGAGCAGGGTCGGCCACGGGAGCTCGGGTGCGCCGGGCCCGCCGAGCGTGAGCACGGGCGTCGGCGGCTCGGGCAGGCGCAGGTAGGTGAACCCCCACAGCGCGGCGAGCCACAGCAGCCCCACCACGAGCGCTGCGAGCACGAGCCACTGCAACGCGCCGACGACGCGCCACCACACCGGGCGGCGCGACGCCTCGAGCTCCGTCCCGGCGACCGCCTGGTCGAGCGCGTCGGCGAGGTCGCTCGCGCCCTCGGAGGCCCGACGCCGCACGGCGAGCGCCCAGTCGTCCGGCACCCCCGCGGTGGCCTCGGCCGCGTAGTCGCGCACGGCGGTCTGCGCACCGGCGCGCAGCGCCGCCCCGACCGCGGGGAGCGACGTCCGGGCGAGCTCCGGCCGCAGCTCCGTCTCGCCCGCTCCCAGCTCCTTCGCCGCGCGCGCCCGGGACGAGCCGGGAGCGGGTCCCGTCCGGAGCCCGATGCGGCGCAGGGGGTCGGGCCGGAACCGCCCGACCCAGCGCGTGACGGGCCAGCCGGTCGCCGCGCGCGCGTCCCGGACCGCCGAGCCCCGCACGGCCGCGACGACCGTCGGCACGCCCGCGGCGGCCTCGAGCGCGTCGACGAGCCCGTCGCGCGCCCGTCGCGCGGCGCGCTCCGGCACGGGCTCGCCGCACGCGGCCGCGACCCGACGGGCGACGGCGCGCACGTCGGCCGCGAGCCGGTCGTTCGCCGCCCGCCGCCGGGCTGCGGCGTCCGCGAGCAGACCCCGGAGCTCGTCGAGACCCTGTCCCGTGCGCGCGGAGACCCCGAGGACGCGCGCGTCGCCGAGCCCGTCCTCCACGGCGAGCCGGCGCAGGTCCGCGAGGCACGCGTCGGCGTCGGCGGGCGAGAGCCGGTCGACCTGGTTGAGCACGAGCACGACGACCGAGTCGTGCCCCGCGAGCGGGCGCAGGTAGCGCTCGTGCAGCGCGGCGTCCGCGTACTTCTGCGGGTCCGCGACCCACACGAGCAGGTCCGCGCGCTCGACGAGGCGCTCCGCGCGCACGCGGTGCTCGACGACCACCGAGTCGTGGTCGGGCAGGTCGAGCAGCACGAGGCCGCTCGTGACGTCACCCGCGCGTCGGCCGCGCAGGAGGCCGCGCAGCCCGCCGCCCGCGCGCGCGTCGTCCGGGTCGCCCGACGTGAGGGGCGTGCCCATCTCGTGCCGGCGCCGCACCTCGAGCCAGTCGAGGAGGGCCCCCGCGCCCGCCGCACCGGGAGTGCCACCAGGCGCCACGCCGCCCGTCGGGTGCCCCGCCCCACCCGTCCCCCACACGGCAGCCAGCGGGTGCGACGTCGTCGGGCGCTGGACCCCGACCGCCGCGAGCTCGTCCCCGACGAGCGCGTTGAAGACCGACGACTTGCCCGATCCCGTCGCACCGGCGAGCGCGACGACGGTGTGGTCGGCCGAGAGGCCCGCACGCTCGCGCGCCCGGGCGACGACGGTGCGCGCGTCGGCGAGCAGGTCGGCGTCGAGGCGCCCCTCGCCCGCGCGGACGGCGGTCTCGAGCGCGGTCGTGCGCGCCGCGAGGTCGATCGTCATGCGCGCTCACCGCCCAGGAGCCGTCGCCAGAACCCGGGTCTGCGGCGCGGCTCGTCGTCGGCCTCGGGCACGCTCGCAGGCTCGTCGTCCTCCGCACCGCGCCGGCCCGCGCCCCGCAGGAGCCGCGCGGCGTGCCGCCCGGTGGTCGGTCGAGCCGTGTCCTGGTCCCGCCCGCGCGCCCGGCGCTCGACCCGCGCCGCCGCCTCGACCGCGCGCGCGGCCTCGCGCACGGTGCGCGCCGTCTCGCCCGCCTCCGCGGTGCCGAGAGCGTCGAGCTGGGCCGTGTAGCGCCGCGCCTCGTCGTCGAGCACGGCACGCACACGCTCGGCGAGGCGATCGCGCGCCGTCCGGGTGAGGCGCCGGACCGCGTCGTCGCCGAACACAGCCTCGAGGAGCTTCTGCGCGAGGATCGCCGTCCCGCCCGCGATGCCGACCTCCGCGCCGGTGAGACCGCCCGTCGACGCGAACACGACGACCATGAGGCTCAGCCCGAGCCCGTTGATCCCGAACGACAGCGCGCGTGCCGCCCCGCGCTTGCCCGCACCCTGCTCGCGCACGAGGTCGAGGACGTCGGACTGCCACCCCCGGATCTCCTCCGCGACCCGCGCCCGCACGCCCGCCGACGAGCGCGAGAGGTCGAGCCCGTCCAGGAGCGCCGTGCCCGCCGGGTCGGCGCGCCACCCGCCGTACGCGCGCTCGGCGGCCGCGTCCGTGGCGTCGAGCACGACGGCCTCCAGCCCGTGCGCGATCGCCTGCTCGACCTGCGGCGCCTGCGCCGGACGCCCACGGAAGAACGCCGCGACGGCGTCGCGCACGCGCCCGACGCCCTGCTCGACGGAGCGGAACAGCTCGCTCGTCCCGACGAAGTCCTGCCAGCGCGCGAGCACCTCGCCGCGCAGCAGCGCGCCGTCGCTCGTGGCGGCGTCGACGGTGGCCGCGGCCTCGTCGTACGCGCGCCCGACGACGGCCCGCAGGCGCGCGTCGGACGTCGCCTGGGCGTCTGCGGCTCCGGCCACGAGCACGGCACGGCGCACGAGGTCGTCCACGACGCCGTCCCGCGTCGCGGTCGCGACCCGGTCGCGCGCGGCGCCGTCGGCCCCCAGCGCGGACAGCCACGACGCGACCTCCGAGACGGACCGCTCCGGGAGGAAGCCGTCGACCAGCTCGGACTCCCCCACGACGAACAGCGGCGCGGTGTCCAGCCCGTTCTCGTCCATCATGCGGCGGAGGTCGTCGGCCACCGCCTCGGCTCCCGGGTCGACCCGGTCGAGCACGATCGCGACCTGCGCACGCCGCTCGGCCGCACGGTGCAGGAGGTCCCACGGGACCGCGTCGGCGTAGCGCGCGGCCGTCGTGACGAAGAGCCACAGGTCCGCCGCGGCGAGGAGCTGGGCCGCGAGCTCGCGGTTCGCCGTCTCCACGGAGTCGACGTCGGGCGCGTCCACGAGCGCGAGACCCTGCGGCAGCGCGTCGCTCGCGAGCGTGCGCGTCGGGTCGGCCGGGCTCGCGGTCGAGGTTCCCGCGGCCCGGCCGGGCACGGCGGTCGCGTCGCGCGCGACCGCGACGGGGTCCCGCCCGTGCTCGCTCACGCGCGCGAGGCCGGGGAGCACGCGGTCGGTGGAGAACCAGCGCTCGTCCAGCGGGTGGTGCACGAGGACGGGAGCGCGGGTGGTCGGCCGCAGCACGCCGGGCGCGGACACGTGCTCGCCCAGCAGCGAGTTCACGAGCGTCGACTTCCCCGCGCCGGTGGACCCGCCGACGACGACGAGCAGCGGCGCGGCGTGCGAGCGCAGGCGCGGCAGCAGGTAGTCGTCGAGCTGGTGCACCGCCAGGTCGAGGTCCTCGCGCGCCGCCGCCGAGCCCGGCAGGTCGAGCGGCAGCCGCGCGGCCGCGAGCCGGCCGCGCAGGATCTCCAGGGACTCGACGAGCCCCGCCGTCGCCGCGGCGCCCGCGGCGACGGCCCCGCCGGTCGCCGCGCCGCCCGGCCCCGCGCCGCCCCCTGCGGCCACGTCCGTGCGGACGTCGTCTCCGGGGTCACCGCTGGCCGTCATCCCGCCAGTCTGCCGGAACGCCGCTGGTCAGGCCCGGTGTGACACGGTCGGACCCCACCCTCTCCGCACGCGAGGTCGACCCGCCCGGCATCAGATCGGCCCTCCGAGGGTCGATCTGGGACGCTCGGGTCGATCTCGCGGTCGTGGCTCACTCCCCCAGGCGGCGCCGGAGCCACGCGACCCCCACCTCGGCCTGCGCGCGCTGGAACGCCCGCACGTGCGGGATCCCCGGCGGCGCGGGGTCGAGCGAGGACGCGAGGAAGTACCCCGTGAGCGCCGCGAGGTAGCAGGTCACGGCGTCGGGCTCGACGTCGCGCGGCAGCGGGTGCCGCCGGAGCACCTCTTCCGGCGGCGGGCCGCCCTCGACCTGCACGGCCGGGAGCATGCCGACCGCGTCGCAGAACGCGGCGCCGCGCGCGGCGTACGGCCAGTCGACGGCGACGGCGACGTGCCCGTCCGTGGCGCGCTCGCCGTGGACCGCGGCCCCCAGCACCGCGCCGTCCACGAGCAGGGCGTTGTCTCCCCGGAGGTCGCCGTGGACGAGATGGTCGCCCGCGGTGGCCTCGGGCCACGGCTCGGCGAGCGTGGCGAGCCGGTCGAGCCGGGCCGCAACCCACGGGTCGTACGTGCTCAGACCCGGCGGACGGCGGTCCGCGAGGTCCTCCCACTCGCGCCACCGGACGGTCTCCGCGAAGCGCGGGAGCGGCGCGTCCCCGGGGACCTCGACCTCCGCGACGCGGCGTGCGAGGCCGGCCACCGCGGCGAGCTCGTCGTCCCGCCACGGCGTGGCCACGGACCGGCCGGGAACGGCGTCGAACGCCAGCGCGACCCACTCGCCGACGCCGTCGAGGTCGTCGTCGAGGACCCACCGGAGCGCGGGTGCCGGCGTCCCCGCCGGCAGCGCCGCGGCGACGCGCGCCTCGAGCCGGTACAGGTCGCGGGTGAACGCGTGCTCGGGCCCGACCGCCTTGACGAACACGTCCCCGCCGCTCGTCCGCAGCGTGGACGCGAGCCCTTGCGAGTAGCCGCCGTCGTGGCTCGTCCACCCCGAGACGACGGCGCCCAGCCGGGCCTCGACGGCGGCGCGCACCGCCCGCGGGAGGTCGGGCCAGACGGGGCGTACGCGCGAGGGAGCGAGGTCGAGGGTCATGCCGCGCGATCCTGCCGAGGTGCCGACGGCGGCGTCAACGGGTTTCCGCGCCCGCAGCGGCGCGGGAGCAAGCGGGCGCGGAACCCGCGAACTCCCGGACACCCGGACACCCGGACACCCGGACACAGACGCACACACGCACAGACGCCGGACGGGAACGAGTCCCGCCCGGCGTCGTGGTCGCTCGACTCGCGGCGTCAGTCGCGCGTGAGCTTGCGGTACGTCACGCGGTGCGGGCGCGCAGCGTCGGCACCGAGGCGCTCGACCTTGTTCTCCTCGTAGGACGCGAAGTTGCCCTCGAACCAGTACCAGTTCGCCGGGTCCTCCTCCGTGCCCTCGTACGCGAGGATGTGCGTCGCGACCCGGTCGAGGAACCACCGGTCGTGGGACACCACGACGGCGCAGCCCGGGAACTCGAGCAGCGCGTTCTCGAGCGATCCCAGGGTCTCGACGTCGAGGTCGTTCGTCGGCTCGTCGAGCAGCAGGAGGTTGCCGCCCTGCTTGAGCGTGAGCGCGAGGTTGAGACGGTTGCGCTCACCGCCCGACAGCACGCCCGCGGGCTTCTGCTGGTCCGGGCCCTTGAAACCGAACGACGCGACGTAGGCGCGCGACGGGATCTCGACGTTGCCGACCTTGATGAAGTCGAGACCGTCGGACACGACCTCCCACAGCGTCTTCTTCGGGTCGATGCCGCCGCGCGACTGGTCGACGTAGGAGATCGACACGGTCTCGCCGACCTTGAGGTCGCCGCCGTCCAGCGGCTCGAGCCCGACGATCGTCTTGAACAGCGTCGTCTTGCCGACGCCGTTCGGGCCGATGACCCCGACGATGCCGTTGCGCGGCAGCGTGAAGCTCAGGCCGTCGATGAGCTGGCGCCCGTCGAAGCCCTTCTGGAGGTTCGACGCCTCGAGGACCACGTTGCCCAGGCGCGGGCCCGGCGGGATCTGGATCTCCTCGAAGTCGAGCTTCCTCGTGCGCTCGGCCTCGGCCGCCATCTCCTCGTACCGGGCGAGGCGGGCCTTCGACTTGGTCTGGCGGCCCTTCGCGTTGGACCGGACCCACTCCAGCTCCTCCTTGAGGCGCTTGGCGAGCTTGGCGTCCTTCTTGCCCTGGACCTGGAGGCGTTCGCCCTTCTTCTCGAGGTAGGTCGAGTAGTTGCCCTCGTAGGGGTACAGGCGGCCGCGGTCGACCTCGCAGATCCACTCCGCGACGTGGTCGAGGAAGTACCGGTCGTGGGTGACGGCGAGGATCGCGCCGGGGTACGTCGCGAGGTGCTGCTCGAGCCACAGCACGGACTCGGCGTCCAGGTGGTTCGTGGGCTCGTCGAGCAGCAGCAGGTCCGGCTTCTCGAGCAGGAGCTTGCACAGCGCGACGCGGCGACGCTCACCACCGGAGAGCACCGACACGTCGGCGTCCGGCGGCGGGCAGCGCAGCGCGTCCATCGCCTGCTCGAGCTGCGAGTCGAGGTCCCACGCGTCCGCGGCGTCGATGGCCTCCTGCAGCGTGCCCATCTCGGCGAGGAGCGCGTCGAAGTCCGCGTCGGGCTCCGCCATGAGCGCGGAGATCTCGTCGAAGCGCTGCTTCTTGGCGAGGATGTCCGCGACGGCCTCCTGCACGTTGCCGAGGACCGTCTTCTCCTCGTTGAGCGGCGGCTCCTGGAGCAGGATGCCGACGCTGTAGCCCGGGGAGAGGCGCGCCTCGCCGTTCGACGGCGTGTCCAGGCCGGCCATGATCTTGAGGATCGTGGACTTCCCGGCGCCGTTGGGGCCCACGACGCCGATCTTGGCGCCGGGCAGGAAGTTCAGGGAGACGTCGTCGAGGATGACCTTGTCTCCGTGCGCCTTGCGCGCCTTGTACATGGAGTAGATGAACTCAGCCACAGCCTGTCGTTCCACCGTTTCGGTCGGGAGAGGTACGGGATTCGTCGACCACTCAGCCTACGCGGTCGTGCCACCGGGGCGCGCCCGACGGCGCCGCGACCCCCGCGGGCCGCGGCACCGCCCGCAGGCGTCGCTCAGACGGACGCCAGCGCGCCGGTCTCGGCGTCGGCCACCGGCTCGGCGTCGACGTCGGCGGGTGCGTCGGCGTCGGACGGCTCGCCGGGCTCGCCCGCGAGCTCCGCGCCGGCGTCCGCGAGGGTCCACGGGTCGTCGAGCGGCGCGCCCTCGAACGCGGCGCCGTCGTGCGGCGCGGCGCCCGGTCGGCCGGACGACCGGTCCGGCCCGTCCGGGCCACCCGCGGTGCCGACCGCCACGGCACCGGCCGCATCGCCCCGGCGCGCGCCGTCGTCCTCGCGCCGGTGGACCGTGCGGGCGAACCGGGCCTCGCCGAGCGTCAGGTCGGGGCCGAGCGCGGTGGCCTCCACGACGAGGCTGGTGCGCGGGCCGTCCGGGCCGTCCCACTCGTCGAGCGAGAGCCGCCCCGTGACGACCACGGGGTCGCCCTTGTGCAGGGACAGCGCGACGTTGCGCGCGACGTGCTTCCACGCCTTGACGGTGAACCACAGCGTGCGGCCGTCGACCCACTCGCCGCGCTCGCGGTCGAGGTAGCGGCGCGTCTGGGCGATGCGGAAGCTCGTGAAGTCGTTGCCGGACTGCGAGCGGAACAGCGTGGGCGTGGTCGCGACGAAGCCGGACAGCGTGACCGTGACGTCACCGGGCATGGTTCCTCCTGAGGTCGGCGGCCGGGCTGGTCCCGACCACCGCCTCAGGGTGCGGTGGGAGCGGCGGTGCCGTCCGTCGTCGTGCCGTCGCCTGTGGACGGGCCCGCGACCTCCGGGCCTGTGGGTAGCCGTAGCGCCCCGGTGAGCGGCGCCGCGGGCGCCTTGTCCCGGGCGGACTGCGCCAGCTCGCGGACCTGACGGTGGGTGTCGAGGAGCGCCTGGGTCGGCTTGCCCATGGCGTCCTGCACGACCCGCTCGATCGCTCCCCGGCCGGACGCGAGCACCTGCTGCTCGCGCCGTCGCGCGAGCGTGCGGCGCACCTGGAGCGCGACGAGGAACGCGACCACGGCGCCGAGCACGGCGACCGCCGCGACGACCGCGCACACGGTGACGAGCGTCCGCCCGAGGTCGAGCACGCGCAGCGAGCCGAGCACGGCGAGGACGCCCGCGACGACCCCGAGGCCGAGCGCCGTCCAGGCCGCGCGCCGCGTCGGGCGCGACGACGAGGGCCCGCGCGTGTCGAGAGGGATCTTCGCGAGCGCCGACCGCGTCGCCTCCGCGACCTTCCCCGACGGCGCGACGGCGGCGTCGAGCGCCCTCTGCCACCCCGGTCGCAGGGACCGCCCGGCGCGCGCGAGCCAGCGCGAGCGCGAGAGCGCGACGGCGTCGGGCTGCGGCGGCGAGAACTCGGGTCGGCCGTAGCCGTTGCGCACCGCCGCGCCGACCTGCCCGGCGACGGCGGCGAGGCCCGTCGCGTCGGCGAGCGCGTCGACCTCCTCCTCGACGGCCGTGCTCATGGTCCACGGCACGTCGCCCGGGAGCTGCTCCAGCAGGAGCACGCCCGCCCGGTCGAGCTCGCCGGCGACGCGGCTCGCGGCGACGCTGCGCCGCGCGACCGCCTGCTCCAGCAGCGAGCGCAGCTCGTCCAGGCCCTCGCCCGTGCGGGCGGAGACGGTCGTGACGTAGACGCCGTCGAGCCCGTCCTCCTCGAGCAGTCGCCCCATGTCCTCGACGAGCGAAGCACGGCGCGCCTCGGGGACGGTGTCGATCTGGTTGAGCGCGACGACCATCGACCCCTCGAGCCCCGCCGACTTCTGCAGGTAGCCCGAGTGCAGCGCGTCGTCCGCGTACTTCTGCGGGTCCACGACCCACACGAGCAGGTCGACGAGCGGGAGCACCCGGTCGACGACGTCGCGGTGCGCGGGCTCGATCGAGTCGTGGTCCGGGAGGTCGAGCAGGACGAGTCCGCCGAGCGCCGCCTCGTCCTCGGCGTCGAGCTCGCCGTCGCGCGTGATGCGGCGCTCCGGGTCCACCTCGAGCCAGTCGAGCAGGGCCGTCGCCGCGCCGCTCCACGAGCACGCGGTGACGCGCGCCGTCGTCGGGCGCTTCACGCCGACGTCCGCGAAGTCGAGCCGCGACACGCGGTTGAACAGGCTCGACTTGCCCGACCCGGTGCCGCCCGCGAGCGCGACGACCGTGTGGTCGACGCCGAGCGCGAGGCGCTCGCGCACGCCCCCGATCGCGTCGCGCACCTGGGCCGCGACCGCGGGGTCGAGGCGGTCCCCCGCGAGGTCCACCGCGCGCGCGAGGTCGTCGACCCGGGCACGCAGCTGGGCGTCGTGGGACGTCACATGAGCCTCCTCAGCTCGGCGAGTCGTAGGCGCAGCCCGACGGCGGCGTCCGCGGCGAGCGCGGGGTCGGCGAGCGCGGTGAGGACGGGCTCGGCCTCGCGCTCGACCATGGTCGCGGCCCGGTCGGCGAGGTCCTCGCGCAGCGCCGCGAGCGCGTCGTCGCCCGTGTCGGCGAGCACGGTCCGCACGAGTCGGGCCGCGTCGTCGCTCCCGGCGGCGCCCGCGAGCAGCAGGGCGGCGAGACCGGTCTCGCCGAACGCCTTGACCGCCGCCCGGGCGGGCTCGCCAGCCGTCGGGGCGGCGAGCTCGGAGACGACCTGCTCGGCCCGCCGGGACCACTGGAGCACCTGGGTCGTGGCCGAGGCCTCGCGCCGCGCGGCGGCGTCCTCCTCGGTCGGCAGGACGTCGGAGGCTCCTGGCAGCGGCCGGTCCCCGTCGAGCGCGGCGCGCAGCGCCTCGTGGGCCAGGACGCCGTTCGCGGCGAGCGTGCGGTGCGCGGCGTCGCGCGTCTCGTCGAGCAGCGGGGCGAGCACGAGGTCGCGCGCGCGCCCGCGGCGCTTGGACGACCGGACCACGCCGCCGCGCACCTTGACGCGGTCCACGCGCTCCGCGCCCGTCACCTGGGCCCACCGCGCCTCGAGCGACCCGTGCGCGACGGCGCCGTCCAGCGCGGCCCGGCGTGCGGCGTCCCGCACGGGCGGGACCGCCTTCTCCGCCGCCGAGCGCAGGTCCGCCGCGGCCTCCACCTGCTGCTCCACCGCGTCCGAGACGCCCGTGACCCACGCGGGCAGCGCGCCGAGCGCCCCCTTGAGCGTGCGCACGATCACCGCGCGCGACCGGTCCGGTCCCGCGAGCATCGTGAGCCAGCGCGCGACCGGCGCCACGACGGAGCGGTCGAGCAGTCCCTCGTGCGGGCCGACGTCGGGCACGACGAAGAGCGGGGTCCCGTCCATGCCGTGGTCGCGCAGGCGCTGCAGCAGGTCGCCGCGGATCGTCGTGAGGGTCTCGCGCGGGACGCGGTTGAGCACCATCGCGACGCTCGCGCCACGCTCCTTCGCGCGCGACAGCGCCTGCCACGGCAGCGCGTCGCCGTAGCGCGAGGCGGTCGTGACGAACAGCCACAGGTCCGCCGCCTCGAGCAGCAGGCTCGCCGTGTCGCGGTTCTCGGACAGGAGCGAGTCGAGGTCCGGGGCGTCGAGCAGGCCCGTGCCGCGCGGGACGCCGTCGTGGTCGACGACGCGCGCGACGCGCGTCACTGGGCCCTCGACGATCACGTCCGCGTCGAGCGGGTTGAACGCGAGGACCGGCTCGCGCGTCGTGGGCCGCAGCACGCCCGCCTGCGACACCTCCTCGCCGAGCAGCGAGTTGTACAGCGTCGACTTGCCCGCGCCCGTCGACCCCGCGATGACGACGATCGCCGGGGAGGACAGCTCGCGCAGCCGCGGCAGCAGGTGCTCGTCGAGCTGCGTGAGGAGGCGGCGCCGTGACGCGTCCGACTCCGCCGCGCCCTCGATCGCGAGCGGGAGGCGCACGTCCGCCACGTCGCGGCGCAGGTCGCGCGCGACGTCGTAGACCGTGACACCGAGCTCCTCGGTCGCCTGCGCGGGCCTCCACGAGCCCGGCGACCGGCCGGGCGCGGCGGGGCTCGCGTCGCTCGTGGCGGCGTCTGGGGTTCTCACTGGTTCATAGTGACGGCTGCCGGGGGCCCCGCCAAACGCACGCGCCGCACGACGCGCGACCACCCCACCTGCACGTCCGTCATCACGGCCCCACCTCCCGAGCACGCCCCGCGCCCACTACGATGGGCGCGCGCCTCGATAGCTCAATGGATAGAGCAACGGCCTTCTAATCCGTAGGTTGCAGGTTCGAGTCCTGCTCGGGGCACCACACGTGACCGGTGCGAACACGCCCCGGTACAGCCCCCGTTCGTTCTCGCGCCGCAGGCCTCCGTACGCGTCGTCGTCCCCGGAGCGCCCATTCTGAGTCGTCCTCCGAGAACGCGGCGCCCGCTCCCGGGCCGATCTCTCGACCGTAGGCCCCGGAGCGGTGGTGGCGAGAGGTGGCGAGGACCTGGACCCCCCTCCTACGGTGGACGGGCGGCCGAGGTGCCGCAGGGGGCACCGGTCGGTGAAGAAGCCCGCGGCCGGTGCACCTCTTCGACGGGCCACCGCCCGCCGGAGTGTTCGAAGGCGTCCCTGCTCCTCCACGTCGAGGGGCGGGGGCGCTCGTCCGGGACGCGGTCCGGGCCGACGTCGCGGCAGGGTCACCCGTCCGGTTCGACGACGTAGCCCGCGCGCTCGACGGCGGCGAGGAACGCCGCGAGGTCGGGCGCCTCCCGCAGGAGCGACCCGAGCGTGCCCTCGTGCAGCGTGGCGGTGAACGTCGCCGTCGCGAAGGGGTGCGTGACCGGCGCGGTTCCGGGCAGCGGGGGCGGCACGGAGGCGCTCACGAGCACGCCCGGCTCGCCGCGCACGACGAGCACGACCCGCCCGTCCCGCAGGACGCGGTACCGCGGCACCGTCCCGTCCGTCCTCGCGTCGCCCACGGGTCCACGGTAGGGCCCGGCCGCCCGCGCTCAGCCGAACGACGGCGCCGTCGCGTGGTCGATCTCGACCAGGTAGGCGTGCCGCTCCTCCCCGCGCGGGTAGGGGTTGCCGGTGTAGAGGACGGAGAGCCTGTCGACGACCGCCCAGCCCACGTCGCCGTCGAGCACCTCGACGACGCGTCCGCGCAGGGTCGCCATGACGTAGGGGTTCCCGGTCTCCGTCACGGACACCGCGACGCGCGGGTCGCGCGCGAGGTTGCGCGCCTTGCGCGAGCCGGGCCCGGTGAGGAACGCGAGCCGCTCCCCCTCCCAGCCGACCCAGAGCGGCACGACGTGCGGGCCGCCGTCGGGCAGGACGGTCGCGAGGTGCGCGACGTGCGGTCCGGCGACGAGCGTGCGGGCGACCTCGGGGACATGGGCGGGCCCGGGGACGAAGCCGGCGCTCACACGATCGCCCCGCACGAGAGGTCGACGACGACCCCCGTCGTCGCGCCCGCGGCGTCGGACGCGAGGTACACGGCCGTGCCGGCGACCTCGGAGAGGCGGGGCAGGCGGCCGAGCAGCGTGTCCTGCACGAGCACGGGCAGGTCGTCGTCCGACGCGCCGACGGTCTCGGGCGTGAAGTTGGGCCGCAGCCCGACGACGCGCACGCCGTGGCGGCCGACCTCGCCGGCGAGGCTGCGCACGAGCGTCTCGATCGACGCGCACGCGAGGCTGAACCCGCCCATCTCGTGCCGCGACTCGCGCGCCGCCGTCGACGACAGCATGACGATCGCCCCGGACCCCTGGGGGATCATGTGCCGCGCCGCGGCGGTCGCGGTGAGGAAGTGGGTCGTCGTCGCGGACACGACCGGCGCCACGAAGTCCTCGAGGGACATGTCGACGAGCGGGACGTCCTGCAGCACGTCGTACGCGACGGCGTTGAACGACACGTCGAGGCTCCCCGCCTGCTCGACCACCGCGGCCGCGTGCGCGTCGACCGACTCCTTGTCCGTCGCGTCGACGACGGCGGGGTGCGCCTGCCCGCCGGCGGCGCGGACCTCGTTCGCGAGCGCGTCGAGCGTGGCGGCCGTGCGTCCCGCGAGGAAGACGCGCGCGCCCGCGGCGGCGAACGCGCGGCTCACCGCCGACCCCATCGACCCCGCGGCGCCGTAGACCACGGCGTTCTTCCCGGCGAGCTGCATCTCTCGGTCCTTTCCCCGGTGGTGGCGCGCTCGTCCACGGACGGTGGGCGCGGCGAACTCTCGCACACGGACGACGGCGCGCGCGGGCGGAACTCATCGGCCCCCCGGACGTTGGGTCTGGCATGGGGAGTTCTCACCCTCCCGATCCCCGGAAAGGGTAAAGATCAGGCCACCCGTCGTAGATATACTCGGCCGACCGGCGCAGGCCGGTTCCGCCCGGTTCGCCCGGGTCGAGGGGGAGGCCGCGAGGGCCGCCCCACCCGCCACCGACGGCGTCCGACGGCACGCACGAGCGAAGGACAGACATGACCGAGGCAGCACCGCTCCAGCCCCCCGCCCCGACGGAGACGCTCACGCTCAGCGCCCCGGAGCCCGTCAAGCCGGTCGCCGCCACGCAGGCGCCGTCGCTCGCGCCGCGCGTCGACGAGGCCGCGATCCCGGGCCTCGAGTCGAAGGTCTCCACCTACCTCGACCAGCTCCTCGCGACGGACACGCGCTCGCCCGACTTCGCGGCGAAGGCCGACGACATCCGCAAGATGGGCGACAAGGACATCCGTGCCGCGGCCGACGTGTCCAACCGCATGCTCGAGATGCCGGTCAAGGAGCTGCGCGAGGGCGGCGTCTCCGACGGCTCCAAGGTGAGCAAGTCGCTGCTCGAGCTGCGCCGCACGGTCGAGGACCTCGACCCGAGCGAGGCGAGCATGGGCAAGAAGTTCCTGGGCCTCATCCCGTTCGGCGGGAAGCTCCAGGACTACTTCCGCCGCTACGAGAGCTCGCAGAAGCAGCTCAACGCGATCGTCCAGTCGCTCTACAACGGCCAGGACGAGCTCCGCAAGGACAACGCCGCGCTCAACCTCGAGAAGCAGAACCTCTGGGACTCGATGGCGCGCCTCAACCAGTACATCTTCATCGCCGAGCGCCTCGACACCGAGCTCTCGACGAAGATCGCCGAGCTGGAGGCGAGCGACCCCGAGCGCGCCCAGGCGCTGCGCGAGGACGTGCTGTTCTACGTCCGCCAGAAGCACCAGGACCTGCTGACGCAGCTCGCGGTGTCCATCCAGGGCTACCTCGCGATGGACATCATCATGAAGAACAACGTCGAGCTCATCAAGGGCGTCGACCGCGCGACGACCACGACGATCTCCGCCCTGCGCACGGCCGTCATCGTGGCGCAGGCGCTCGCGAACCAGAAGCTCGTGCTGGACCAGATCACCGCGCTCAACACGACGACGTCGAACATGATCGCCTCGACCTCGAAGATGCTGGCCGACCAGTCGGCGAGCATCCAGCAGCAGGCCGCGAGCGCGACGGTCGGCCTCCCCCAGCTCCAGCAGGCGTTCGCCAACATCTACGCGACGCTCGACTCGATCTCGACGTTCAAGACGCAGGCGCTCGACTCGATGGCGCAGACCATCGGCGTGCTGGAGACCGAGACGACGAAGGCGAACGAGTACCTCGACCGCGCACGCCGCTCGGACCAGTCCCAGGTCGGCAACGGCTCGCTCGACATCGGGCGCCTGTGACCCCTGGCGCCGCCCGCCCTCCGTCCTCCCGCGGCCTGACCGCCGCTCCCCGCACCACAGATCGGACCCCGAGCTAGATGGGCTGGTTCTCCGACGTGATCGGCCGCCTCGGCGGCCGGTCCCCCGCGCCCGAGCCCGCGCTCGAGCTGCCCGCCCCGCCGACGTCGACCGAGATCCTCGCCTCGGTCGAGCGCGTGGAGCAGCAGATCGAGGGGCGGGTGCCGCCCGCCGTCACGGCGCGCGTGCACCGCATCACCGGGACGGTCGAGGAGATGGTGCCGCGCCTCGACCGCCTCGGCGGCGGGTCGCAGCAGGCGCACACCGTCGTCGCGACGGCCACGAGCTACCTGCCCGAGGCCGTCGGCGCGTACCTGCGCCTGCCGCGCGACTTCGCCGACCGGCGGGTCGTCGCGCAGGGCAAGACGTCCCTCATGCTGCTGTGCGACCAGCTCGACCTGCTCGGCGTGACGCTCGACAAGATCTCCGACGCGGTCTCGCGCGCCGACGCGGCGGCGCTCGTCGCGCACGGCGCGTTCCTCGCGGAGAAGTTCCGCGACTCGTCGATCGCGCTCGACCCCGGGGCCGGCCAGGGCACGCCCCAGCCGCCGAGCGGCCCGGCGTCGGAGCCCGGACGACTGGAGGCACCATGACCGGCCCCGTGACCCCGAGCCTCGCGGCGGCTCTCGACGCGCTGGACGCCGCGGCGCGCGCCGCGGGCGTGGACGAGGAGGCCGCGCGCGACGAGGGCGCCCGCCTCGCGGCGGCCGTCGCCGAGTCCTCCCCCGGTGCCCCCGCCGCGTGGCTCGCGGCGCTCGGGCACGACCCCGCCGCGACGGGCGCGTTCTTCACGGCCGCGTCGAGCGCGCGGCGCTGGCGCACGTCGCCGACGGACGTCCTCGCCGCGCTCGGGGCGGCCCGCTCGAAGCACGCCGCCGCGTACGGGCAGGCGCTCGCCGACGTCGCACGCGCCGCCGCGCACCTCGGCTCCCCGGGCCCGCACGTGGCCGGGGCCGCCGCGGCCACCGCCGCGGTGCAGCAGTCGGGCGGCGCCCCGCCGCCGGCCCCGGTCGTCACCCCGGCCGCCGGTCGCACGCCGTCGGGCCCGACGCCGCTGCCCGCCGCGGGCGGGCCGCTCGCCACGCGCCCGTCGACCGGCGGGGCGGACCCGTTCGACCTCGGCGACCTGCTCGCCGCGCAGGGCTCGCTCGACGCCCTGCGGCGCCCGGCGCCCGAGGTCCCCTCGGTCGAGTCCATCCTCGACGCGCTCGGCGCGCGCCCGGCCGCAGCACCGTCCGGTGCCACGCCCGCCGCGCCGTCGGGCACGACGCCGGTCGGCGCGCCCACGGGCGGCGCCGACGCCACGGCCACCCGGTCCGAGGCGGCGACGACGGCCGAGGCCGCGGCCGAGGAGGAGCCTCCCCGCTCGATCGAGGAGCTGCTGGCCGAGCTCGACGCGCTCACCGGTCTCTCCCGCGTGAAGGACGAGATCCACCGCCAGACCGAGCTGCTGCGCGTCGAGAAGCTGCGCACCGAGGCCGGCCTCACCCGCCCGACGCTCACGCGCCACCTCGTGTTCCTCGGCAACCCCGGCACGGGCAAGACGACGGTCGCACGCCTCGTCGCGGGCATCTACCGCGCCCTGGGGCTGCTCGAGAAGGGCCACCTCGTCGAGGTCGACCGCTCCGAGCTCGTCGCCGGGTACCTCGGCCAGACCGCGGTGAAGACCTCCGAGGTCGTCGCCACCGCGCTCGGCGGCGTGCTGTTCGTCGACGAGGCGTACGGCCTCGCGGAGGACCAGTACGGCGCCGAGGCGATCAACACGCTCGTCAAGGACATGGAGGACCACCGCGACGAGCTCGTCGTCATCGTGGCGGGCTACCCGGGCCCGATGGCGGACTTTCTCGCCACGAACCCCGGCCTCGAGTCGCGGTTCTCCACGACCATCACGTTCGAGGACTACGCCGACGCCGAGCTGCGCGACATCTTCGCGGGCATGGCGGCGAAGTCGGACTTCGAGCCGACGCCCGAGGCGCTCGACGTGTTCGCGCGCCTCGCCGCGGCCCAGCCGCGCACCGAGGGCTTCGGCAACGCGCGCTGGGCGCGCAACGTGCTCGACGGCGCGATCGCGCGCCACGCGTGGCGCCTCAAGGACACCGACGCGCCGACGATCGACGAGCTCCGCCTCCTGCTGCCGGTCGACGTCGTCGACGGCGAGGGCGCCCCCGCGCTCCTCGCCACGCTCGACCCGCCTGAGCCCGACGACGCCCCGGACGACGCCCCGACCGCGGCCGCGCCCACCGACGACGCGCCGTCCCCCGACGTCGCGTCCCACGACGTCGCGTCCCACGACGCGTCCGAGACCGCCCCCTCCACCGCCGAGGAGAACGCATGACGACCACCCCGGTCCGCCCTGCGGGCCAGCAGATCGTCCCCGCGGGCGGCCCCGCGCCGGGCGCGCCCGGCCCGGCCGGCGCCCCGAGCGGAGCACCGAGCGCCGGCGTGTCCCGCGCCCGGGGCGCGCTGCGCCGCACGCCCGGCAAGCTGCGGCTCGTCATGGCGCTGTGCGTGCTCGCCGCCGTCGCGCTCGGCGCGCTCGGCTTCCAGGCGGGGAGCGTCCAGTCCCGGGCGCTCGAGGCCGCCGGCGAGGACACCGCGCAGCTCGTCGGCGTCCAGGAGGTCCGCAACGCGCTCGTCGCGGCCGACGCGACGGCGACCGGCGCGTTCCTCGTCGGGGGCCTCGAGCCCGCCGACCAGCGCGCCCGGTACGACGACCTCGTCGACCAGGCCGCGACCGGCCTCGCCACGCTCTCCGGGAGCAACGAGGGCGACGCGGAGCTGCTCGGCCAGGTCGCGGCCGACCTCACGGTCTACACCGGCCTCGTCGAGCAGGCGCGCGCGAACAACCGGCAGGGCTTCCCCGTCGGCTCGGCGTACCTCGACCAGGCGTCGACGATCCTGCGCGAGCAGATGCTCCCGGCGCTCGACGAGGTCGTGCTCGACGACGCGGACCGCGTCGCCGCCGACTTCTCGGGCGTCCGCAACGCGCTGTGGGTGCTCGCGGGCGGGCTCGTGGCGCTCGCGGTGCTCGTCGTGAGCCAGGTGTGGCTCGCGCGCCGCACGCACCGCGTGCTCAACGTCGGCCTCGCGGTCGCCACCGCCGTCGTGCTCGTGGTCGGCATCGTGTCGACGGTCCTGCTGGCCCAGGCGAGCTCGCGCGCGCAGGACGTGCGCACGGGGCCGTACGCCGCGACGCTCGCCGCGTCCCAGGCGTACTCGCTCGCCAACGACGCGAAGTCGATGGAGGCGTTCACGCTCATCAAGCGCGGGTCCGGGCAGGCGTACGAGGAGGCGTTCGTCACGGCGACCGACGACGCCACCGCACGGCTCGACACCGCGGCGTCCGAGGGGATCCTCGACGGGACGACGGCCCAGGCGCTCGACGCGTGGGTGACCCGGCACGCGGACATCCGCGCGCTCGACGACGCGGGCCAGTGGGACGACGCCGTCGCGCTCGCCACCGCGACGGACCCCGAGAGCCCCAACGCCGCCTTCGACGCGTTCTCGACGTCCGCGCGCGACGACATCGAGACCAACGCGGCCGCGACGAGCCAGCGGCTCGACGGGGCGGCGACGACCGCGACCGTCGCGGGCTGGCTCCTGCTCGCCGCCGGCCTGGTCGCCGCCCTGCTCGCGTGGCGCGGCGTGACCGCACGACTGGAGGAGTACCGGTGACCACGACGCTCGCCACCCCCGACCGGTCCGCCCGGAGCCGGCGCGCCGCACGGCGCCGCCGCACCGGCGTCGTCGGTGCCGCGCTCGCCGCGGCGCTCGCGCTGACCGCGTGCTCGGGCCCGTCCGGCGCGGACGACCTCCGCCTCACGGCGGCACCCCAGGACGAGGCCACCGAGGAGGCCCCCGCCGCCCCCGCGGCTCCCGCCGAGTGCGCGGACCCGCTCGCGTCCTACGCGCCCGACGGTGCGCTGCCCGGTCCGGACGCGCTGCCCGGCGGGAGCACGATGGCCGCGATCCGCGACCGGGGGTCGCTGGTCGTGGGCGTCTCCGCCGACACGCTGCTCATGGGCGCGCGCAACCCGCTGTCGGGCCAGATCGAGGGCTTCGACATCGACGTGCTCCACGAGATCTCGCGCGCGATCTTCGGCGACCCCGACCGCCTCCAGTTCCGCGTCATCACCTCCGGCCAGCGCCTGGAGGTGCTCGAGAACGGGGAGGTCGACCTCGTCGCCCGCGCGTTCACCATCACCTGCGAGCGGTGGGAGTCCATCGCGTTCTCGGCCGAGTACTACCACGCGGGCCAGAAGGTGCTCGTCACGCGGGACTCGACGGCCGGCGGGATCGCGGACCTCGAGGGCCAGCGCGTGTGCGCCCCGGAAGGCACGACGACGCTCACGCGCCTCGAGCAGTTCTCCGGCATCGAGCCCGTCCCGGCCACGACCCACACCCAGTGCCTCGTGCTGTTCCAGCAGGGCAAGGTCGACGCGATCACGGGCGACGACACGATCCTCGCGGGCTTCGCGGCCCAGGACCCGTACGCGAAGGTCGTCGGCGAGGCGATCAGCGACGAGCCCTACGGCATCGGCGTCCCGGCGCAGAACGTGGACATGGTCCGGTTCGTCAACGGCGTGCTGGAGCAGATGAAGTCGGACGGGCGCTGGGCCGCGATCTACGGCGAGTGGCTCGGGGGCCTCGGCCCCGCCCCGGCCCCGCCGACCGCGGTGTACGGCCGCACGCCGTGACCCGCACGACCGCACCCGAGGCGCCGGGACGGCTCGGCGAGGCGATCCCCGCCGCCGACCTCCTGGCGTACCTCGCCGCGCTCGAGACGTGGCTCGACGAGCGTCGCACCGAGCTCGACCGGCTCGACGCCGCCGCGCAGGCCGCCGCGACGCCCGACGTCTACACCGCCGACCTCGTGCTCGCGCTGTCGCTCTGGCAGGCGATCCGCACGCGCGCGGACGAGATCCGGCCCGTGTGGGACTCGGGCCGGGCCGACGCCGTCGCGCGCGAGAAGATCTCCCAGCTCGTCTGGGGGCGCCTCGACTCCGGCTCGGGCGCCGCGCTCGTCTCGCTCGTCGAGGCGGTGAAGCTGTGCGACGCGCTCGTCGTCCAGCTCCGCACCCGCCTGTCGTTCGACCCGCACACGGCGGACCAGGTCGCGCGGCTGCGCGGCGTGCGCGCCGAGCTCGTGCGCTGCGAGGACCTGGCGGGCTCCGACGCGGACGCGCGGGGACGCGTCGAGACCCTGCGCGGGCGTCTCGACCACCTCGTCGCCCAGGCCGCGCGCGGGGCCGACGTCGCGGGCCCGCTCGCGGAGCTCGAGACCGAGGTGGCGCGCGCCGAGCGCGACCTCATCGTCGCGTCGGCGCAGCGCCGCGAGCTGCGCCGCGACCGTGCCCGCACCGAGGAGCAGCGCGACGCGCTGGAGGCGCGCGAGCCCGCGCTGCGCGAGCTCGTCGCGCGGTGCCGTCGCGAGATCGCGCACCCGCCGCGGCTCGCCGTCCCCGACGTGTCACGGCTCGGCCCGGTCCCCGACTCCCGCTTCGAGCTCGACGCCTACACGGCGCGACTGGCGACCGTCGCGCGCGCCGTCGAGACCGTCGAGGACGCCTACACCCGCCCGCTGCGCGAGCGCGCCGAGCTGCGCTACAGCCTGGAGCGGCTCGCCGAGAAGGCCGAGGCCAACGGGCGGTCCGCGTCACCCACGGTGCGCTCCGGCCACGCCGAGGCGCGCGCGGCCGTCGAGGCCGTGCCGTGCGACGTGACGCTCGCCCGCTTCCTCGTCGAGCAGTACCAGTTCCTCACCCGCGACCTGCCCACCCCGGAAGGAGCGTCGTCGTGACCACCACCGCGACCGTCCCGTGCTCGGAGCCCGGCTGCCCGGGCACCATCGAGGACGGCTACTGCAACGTCTGCGGCGCACCCGCCGGCGGCTCCGGCGGCACGCCGACGGGGGCCGCGACCGGGACCACCGGCGCGCCGGCACCGGGCACGGCCGCCGCCGCGTCGCCGTCCGCGATGCTCGGCACCGGGTTCGTCCAGGGCCGTCCCGGGACCGGGCCGTCCGCGGGCGCGGACCCCGACGCCGAGCGCTCGACGCGCACGGGCCGCACGAGCTCGAGCCGCCTCGCGACGGCCGCGCTCGGCTCGGCGCGCACCGCCGCGACCGGATCGAAGGCCACGCGCCGCGTCGGCACGTCGTCGACGCGCCTGCGCGGTCGCGGCCTCGGCGCGGGACTGACGACCGTCCCGTCCGTCCCCGCGCGCGACCCGCTGCAGTCCGTGATGGCGGTGCCCGAGGTCGCGGAGCGCAAGCGCTACTGCCCCGCGTGCGGCGAGAAGGTCGGCCGCGGCCGCGACGGGCAGCCCGGTCGGACGTCCGGCTTCTGCCCCCACTGCGGCAACCGCTTCGACTTCACGCCCCAGCTCTCCCCGGGCGACCTGGTCGGCGGGCAGTACGAGGTCGTGGGCTGCCTCGCGCACGGCGGCCTCGGCTGGATCTACCTGGCCCGCGACCAGAACGTGTCGGGCCGGTGGGTCGTGCTCAAGGGCCTGCTCAACTCGGGCGACCCGGACGCCTACGCGGCCGCGATCTCCGAGCGGCAGTTCCTCGCGGAGGTGGAGCACCCGCTCATCGTCGAGATCTACAACTTCGCCATGCACGACGGCGCGGGCTACACCGTCATGGAGTACGTGGGCGGCGAGTCGCTCAAGGAGATCCTCCAGGACCGCCGGGACGCCAACAACGGCGTGATCGACCCGATGCCGGTCGACCAGGCGCTCGCCTACGTGCTCGCGATCCTTCCCGCGTTCGCCTACCTGCACGACCACAACCTGCTGTTCTGCGACTTCAAGCCGGAGAACGTCATCCAGCAGGGCGACGGCGTCAAGCTCATCGACCTCGGCGGCGTGCGGCGCGCCGACGACATGACGTCAGCGATCTTCGGGACGGTCGGGTACCAGGCGCCCGAGGTCGCCGAGGTCGGCCCGTCGATCGCCTCCGACATCTACACGATCGGCCGCACGCTCGCGACGCTCGTCCTCGACTTCCGGGGCAACACGACGACGTACGTCGCGTCGCTCCCGCCGGTCGCCGACACGCCCGTGTTCCAGCAGTACGACTCGTTCTACCGCCTGCTCGCCAAGGCGTGCGCGCTCGACCCCGCGGACCGCTTCGCGACCGCCGACGAGATGCGCACCCAGCTCCTCGGGGTGCTGCGCGAGGTCGTGGCCGCCGACGCCGGCCCGGGCAACCCGGCGCTGCACTCGGCGGCGTCGGTGCTCTTCGAGGCGCCGGTCGCCGACGTGGCGGCCCGGCCGCTCGCCTGGGACGAGCTCCCCACGCTGCGCCGCGACGACCACGACCCGATGGCGAGCTGGCTCGCCGGCGTCAACGTCGTCGACCCGGACGCGCGGCTCGCCGCGCTCGCGGACGCGCCCGAGGACACCGTCGAGGTGCACCTCGCGCGCGCCCGCGCGGCCATCGAGGCGGGCCGCTTCGACGTGCTGCGCGGCACCATCGGCACGATCCTCGCGGACGACCCGTGGGAGTGGCGCGCGGCGTGGCTCGGGGGCCTCGGCGAGCTCGCGCAGGGCGACCCGGTCGCCGCGCGCGCGTCGTTCAACGCGGTCTACGGCCAGGTGCCCGGCGAGCTCGCGCCGAAGCTCGCGCTCGCGGCGGCCTGCGAGCTGAGCGGCGAGCCGGACATCGCGGAGTCGCTCTACGTGATCTGTGCCCGCACCGACGCCAACTACACGGCGCCTGCCGCGTTCGGTCTCATGCGCATCCGCGAGGCGCGCGGCGACCTGGACGGCGCCCTCCACGCGCTCGACCTCGTGGGTCCGACGCGCGGCTCGTACGTCGAGTCCCGCACGCTGCGCGCGCACCTGCTCGCCGAGTCGGGCCGCGGCCTGCCCGCGCTCGCCGACGCGATGGCGAGCGTCGCCGCGGTGTCGATCGCGCCGCGCGAGCGCGCGGAGCTCTCCGTCGGCGTGCTGCGCTCCGCGCTCGAGACCGTCACGCGGTCCGGGCCCGAGCCGACGACGCGGATCGCGGGGGTGCCCGCCGACGAGCCCGCGCTGCGCGACGCGCTCGAGGGTGCGTACCGCGAGCTCGCGTCGCTCACGGACTCGCGGGACGAGCGCATCACGCTCGTCGACCGCGCGAACGAGGTGCGACGGTGGACGGTCCGATGAGCGACGTCCCGACACCCGCGCCCGACCAGGCCGTCCCCGACCTGGCCGTGCCCGACGACGCCGTCCCGGCGCCGGTGCTCGCGTGCCCCGCGTGCGGCGAGCCGTCGCCCGAGGGCGCGCGGTTCTGCGAGGCGTGCGGCACGCCGCTCGCCCCGCTCCCCCCGGCGGGCGGCTCGGACGACGAGGCGCGCCGCGACGCGACGGACGTCGACGCGGCGGGCGGAGGACCTGCCGGGCCCGCGACGTCGCAGCACGCGTCCGGGGAGGCGGCGTCCGCCCCGGACGACGGCACCACCGAGCCCGACGCCCGGCCGTGCGTGCGGTGCGGGGGCCGCGTGGCCGAGGACGGGTACTGCACGGAGTGCGGCGAGCCGGCCGCGTCCGAGCGGGACCACTGGGCCGAGCGCCCCGCGACGTGGGTCGCCGGCGTGTGCGACCGCGGCGTGCGGCACTCCCGCAACGAGGACGCGATGGCCCTCGCCGCGAGCCCGTCCGCCGCCGCGGACCGCGCGTTCGCCGCGCTCGTCGTGTGCGACGGCGTCTCCTCCGCGCCCGACTCCGACGTCGCGAGCCTCGCGGCGGCGCGGGCGGCGCGCGACGTGCTCGCCGCGGGCGCCCCGGAGGGCACCTCCCCCGTGGTCGGCGAGCCGACGGCGCGGGTCGCCGCCTGGTCGGCGCTCGTCGCGGACGCCTCGCGGGCCGCGCAGGACGCGATCCTGACGACCGTCGGCGCGATGGCCGACCGCGAGAACCCGCCGTCGTGCACGTTCGTCGCGGCGGTCGTCGACGGCCCGCTCGTCGTCACGGGCTGGGTGGGCGACTCGCGCGCCTACTGGATCCCGGACGACGGCGAGGCGCACCAGCTCAGCGTCGACGACTCCTGGGCGCAGGAGATGATGGCGCAGGGCATCCCCCGCGTCCAGGCGGAGAGCTCCCCGCAGGCCCACGCCATCACGCGCTGGCTCGGCCCCGACGCCCCGGACCCCGTCGCCCGGACGGCTGCCACCTTCCCCGACCGCGACGGCTGGGTGCTGGTGTGCTCGGACGGCCTGTGGAACTACTGCTCCCCCGCCGGCGACCTCGCGGCGCTGCTCCACGCCACCCAGGAACGGGTCGGTCACGACCCGCAGACGGTGGCGGGCGCGCTCGTGGACTGGGCGAACGCCCAGGGCGGCCGGGACAACATCACGGCGACGCTCGCGCGGTTCGACCGGTCGTCGGACGCGGCCTCCCCCGAGCTCGACCCCGACCTCGAGACGACCGTCCCCACGACCTGACGGGCCGCGCGCCGCCGTCCGGCCCGACCCCCGCACGACCCGCCACCACCCACCCCGACCCGATAGCCTGCACGAACACCCGCACCACCGAAGGAGCCCCCATGGCCGAGTTCGCCGCCGAGGTCTACCAGAACGAGTTCCTGTCCGAGGGCGCCACGGACGTCCACGCGATCGTCACCGTGACGTGCACGGGGGCCGGGAGCGCGGGGAGCGTCGGCGGCGCGGGCGGGGTCGCCGAGATCATCATGGTCGACACGTCCGGATCGATGTCGGGCCGGAACATGGAGGCCGCGAAGCACGCCGCCCAGGTGGCCGTGGACCAGATCCTCGACGGCACGTGGTTCGCGATCGTCGGCGGCAGCCATGTCGCCAACCGCGTCTTCCCGTACCCGAACGCGCGCATGGCGATGGTCCAGATGGAGCCGGGCGCGCGCGCCGAGGCGAAGCGCGCGGTCTCGATGCTCACGCCCGGCGGCGGCACGGCGATGAGCACGTGGCTGCGCCTCGCGGACCAGCTCTTCGCGACGGTGCCGCAGGCAACCCAGCGGCACGCGATCCTCCTCACGGACGGCAAGAACGAGTCGGAGCCGCGCGCGAACCTCTCCGCCGCGGTCCGCGACGTCACGGGCCACTTCCAGTGCGACGCGCGCGGCGTCGGCTCGCGCTGGCAGGTCGACGAGCTGCGCGAGATCTCGACGGCGCTGCTCGGCTCGGTCGGCCTCATCGCGGACCCGAACGAGATCGCGGCCGACTTCGAGAGCCTCATGCAGGCGTCCATGGCGCGTGGCGTGGCCTCCGCGGACCTGCGCGTGTGGGCCCCGCAGGGCTCGCAGGTCCTGTTCGTGCGGCAGGTCGCGCCGACCGTCGAGGACCTCACGCACCGCCGCGCCGAGGTGAACCCCCTCACCGGGGCCTACCCGACCGGCTCGTGGGGCGACGAGTCGCGCGACTACCACGTCGCGGTCCGCGTCGCGTCGAAGCCGGTCGGCTCCGAGCAGCTCGCGGCGCGCGTCCAGCTCGCGGTGAACGGCGAGGTCGTCTCCTCCGGTCTGGTCAAGGCCAAGTGGTCCGACGACGAGTCGCTCACCACGCGCATCAATCCCGAGGTCGCGCACTACACGGGCCAGACCGAGCTCGCCGCGGCGATCCAGGAGGGCCTCGCGGCCAAGGCCTCGGGCGACGAGGCGACGGCGACCGTCAAGCTCGGGCGCGCCGTGCAGCTCGCGCAGCAGACAGGCAACGAGGAGGCGACGTCGCGCCTGCGCAAGGTCGTCGACATCGACAACGAGGAGCAGGGCACCGTGCGGCTCAAGCGGAACACCTCGACCCTCGACGAGATGGCCCTCGACACCGCCTCGACGAAGACGACGCGAGTCCGCCGGTGAGCGCCGTCGTCTGCCCCAACGGGCACCCGTCGGAGTCGACCGACTACTGCGACGTGTGCGGCGAGCCGATCGGCGCGGCGTCGGCCCCGTCCACGCCCGTGGCGAGCGGGGCGACGCCCGCGGGCGCCGCCCCGGCGGCCGCCCCCGCGACGACCTGCCCGAACTGCGGGTCGCCGGCGCCCGGCGGCGCGCTGTTCTGCGAGAACTGCGGCTACGACTTCACGACGGGCGCGCTGCCCGACCCGGTCGAGCCGCCGTCGGCGCTCTCGCTCGACCCGCCGTCGCGTCCGACGCCCGCGCCCGCGACCTCCGCACCCCCGCCGGCGGGCACGCCCTCGGGGTCCACCCCGCCCCCGCTGCCGACCTCCGCGGCAGGATCCGCGGCGGCCCCCCCGTCGTCGTCGACCCCGCCCCCGCTGCCCGCCCCGAGCACCGCCGTCGCCCCCGAGGCGAGCGAGGCGGGGGCGTCGGGCAGCCATCTCCCGACGCCCCCGGTCCCGGGGCCGGACCAGTGGGTCGTGGAGATCTGGATCGACCCCGACTGGTACCAGGCGCAGCAGCCCGAGGACCCGATGCCCTCCGCGGGACTGCCGGGCCTCGTCGTGCTGCGCGAGCGCAGCGTGCTCGTCGGCCGCCCGTCGGTGTCGCGCGGCATCCACCCGCAGGTCGACTGCGGCGCGGACACGGGCGTCTCCCGCCGGCACTGCCAGCTCAGCACGGACGGCCAGCGATGGTGGGTCGAGGACCTGCAGTCGTCGAACGGGACCTACGTGAGCCCGGCGGGCGAACCGCTGCCGACCGACCCGATCCCCGCCGGACAGCGACGCGAGCTGTCCGACGGGGACCGGGTCTACCTCGGCGCGTGGACGCGGCTCGTCGTCCGCAAGGCGCTCCCGGGCGAGGTCTGAGCCGGCTCAGCCCTCGGTCGTCCGAGGCTCGGCCTCGGCCGTGATCTGGGTCGCCGCACCGCTGCTGCCCGCGCGGTGCGCGACCTCGATCCGGCGCGGCCGGGCCTCCTCGGCCACGGGGATCGTCAGCGACAGCACCCCGTCCTCGTACGACGCCGAGATCTGGTCGAGCGCCAGACCGCGCCCCACCGTCAGCTGGCGCGCGTAGGTTCCCGAGGGCCGCTCGCGCGCGAGCCACTGGACGTCGGGATCGGTCCGCGGGCTGCGCTCGGCGCGGATCGTCAGCGTGCGGTCCTCGACGGACACGTCGATCGTCCCCGGGTCGACACCGGGAAGGTCCATCGTCAGGACGTAGTGGTCGCCCGCCCGGAACAGGTCGAGCGGCATGCCGCCCGACGCCGACGCCGCGGTCGCGCGCGCGCCGGACGCGAGCTGGCCGACCAGGCGGTCCATCGCGTCGAAGGTGGTCGTGAACGGGTCGATCATCGCAGCCACACCTCTCACCTCCTCGTCGGTCGGTCCCGGACCGTCCGGGACCGGTCGGTGGTCCCGCGAGGTAGGCACCTCGCGGGCGGCTACGTCTCTGTTCTAGCACTCTCCCCCGGAGAGTGCCAAGAGCCGGCGCGCGCCTTCCGGGGGCGGGGCGGAGGGGCGGTTGTCGACTTCCTCCGAGACCGGATCCCGCGACGACAGCATGGTTGGTGGAACCCTCCAACCCGTTGTGCGATCCGTGCACGCGGCGACACCGTCGTCGTCCGCGTCCCCGTCGTCGCGCACCGCGCAGGGCCGGGAGAGTGGACCTGGCCACGACGGGTCGGGCACCGACCCGTCACGACGACCCAGGGAGCACCATGACCGACGCACCGACCACGGCGACCCCCGGGACGCCCGCGCCCGCCACGCAGACCACCGGTCCGGGAGCGGGGCGCCGCGGGCCGCTCGCGCTCGACGCGGGCGACGCCGCGCGCGTCGCGACCTTCGCGGCGCTGATCGCCGCGCTCGGGATGCCGGGGTCGATCGCGCTGTTCGGGAACGCGGTCCCGATCACGCTCCAGACGCTCGGCGTCATGCTCGCCGGCACGATCCTCGGCGCGTGGCGCGGCACGCTCGCGGTCGCGACGTTCCTCGCGCTCGCGGCGGCCGGCCTCCCGGTGCTCGCGGGCGGGCGCGGCGGCCTCGGGGCGTTCGTCGGCCCGTCCGCGGGCTACCTGCTCGGGTTCCTCGCGGGGGCGGCGGTCGTGGGCTGGCTCGTCGACCGGCTGCGCCGGGTGGCGTTCGGCGGTGTGCTCGTCGCGTGCCTCGTCGGCGGGGTCGCGGTCGTCTACGCGTGCGGCGTGCCGGTCCAGTCGGCCGTCACGGGGGTACCGCTCGCGACGACGGCGCAGCTCTCCCTCGTGTTCCTCCCGGGCGACGTCCTCAAGGCGCTGGCGGCCGCGGCGATCACCGTCGGCGTCGTGCGCGCCTACCCGGCCGCGCGCCGGTCGGGCCGTTCTGCGGGCCGTCCCATGGCCGTCGGCCGCACCGCCTCCTGACACCTGCGAGAGTGTCCGCGTGCCCGTCGCCCACCAGGTCCTGACGCACGCCGCCGACCCGGCGGTGCGCGACCGTCCCGCCCTGCGCACCCCCGAGCGGTCGCGCACCTACGCCGCGCTCGCCGCGGACGTGCGCGCGGGCGCGACGCACCTCGACGCGACGGGCACGCGCCCCGGCGACGTCGTCGCCGTGTCCCTGCCCGACCCGCTGGACCTGCTCACGGCGGTCCTCGCCGCCGACCACGCCGGCGCGACGCCGCTCGTGTGCGACCCGGCGTGGCCGCGCGCGCACCGCGCGGAGGTCCTGCGCACCCTCGCCCCGCGCACGTTCGTCGAGGTGCCCCTGCCGCGCGGGACCGGCACCCTCCCCGACCTCGTGCCGGGGCTCGCCCCGCAGGGGGGTGCGGGCCCCGGCACGGGCCACGAGCCCGGTCCGGACGACCTCGCGTGGGCAGGGTTCTCCTCGGGCAGCACGGGCCGGCCGCGCGCGGTCGTGCGCACGCGCGCGTCGTGGGCGGGGTCGTTCGACGACGTCACGCGGCTCCTCGGGCTGCGCCCCGCCGACACCGTGCTCGTCCCCGGCCCGCTCGCGTCGTCGCTCTACTGCTTCGCCGCCGTGCACACGCTCGCCGTCGGCGCGTGCGCCTTCCTCACGCGCACCCCGGCCGCCACGACCTCCGCGCTCGCGAGCAGCGACGTCGTGCACCTCGTCCCGCAGGTCCTCGACGACGTGCTCGACGCCGTGGCCGCGGGGGCGCCGTCCCGGCTGCGGCACGCGGTCGTCGGCGGGGCGTCCCTCGCCGCCGGGGCGCGGTCGCGCGCGGCGGCGCTCGGCATCGACGTGCTCGCCTACTACGGCGCGGTCGAGCTCTCGTTCGTCGCATACGACCCCGACGGGTCGGGGCTGCGTCCGTTCCCGGGGGTCGACCTCGAGGTCCGGCCGCTGCCGCAGGCGAGCGTCGGCGAGGTCTGGGTCCGTTCGCCCTGGGTGTCTAGCGGCTACCTCGCGCGCGCCACCGGACCGCTGCGGCGCGACGGCGCGTGGAGCACCGTGGGCGACCTCGCCGACCCCCTGCCCGACCCGTCGACGTCGCCGTCCGCGCCCGGCGCCCCGCTCGGCACGCTCGTGCTGCGCGGCCGCGGCGACGGGGCGATCCTCACCGGCGGGTCGACCGTCGTGCCCGAGGACGTCGAGGTCGTGCTGCGCGCGGTGCCGGGGGTCCGGGACGTCGTCGTGCTCGGCACGGCGCACCGGCGCCTCGGGGCGGTCGTGAGCGCCGTCGTCGAGTGCGACGACCGGCCCGGGCTGCGCGCCCACCTGGAGCGCGTCGCGCGCGGGGCGCTCGCGCCCGCCCAGCGGCCGCGGCGCTGGTACGGCACGCGCGCCCTCCCCCGGACCCCGTCGGGCAAGCCTGCGCGCGGGGCCGTGAGCGAGGCCCTGCTGGGGACCGACCCCGCGCGCTCGGGTCTGGAGCCGCTGCGATGACCGCGCCGGGTGCGGGGGCGGACGCGCCCGTGGTCGTGGCCGCGCGCCGCACCTGGGTCGGGACCGCCGGGCACGGGCACCGGTCGTCGTCCGAGGTCGACCTCGCGGCGGGTGCGCTCGGCGCGACGCTCGGCGACGCGCGGGCCCTCGGGGTGGAGGACGACGTCGTCGACGTCCTGCTGGGGTGCTGCACCGGGCCCGGCGGGAACGTCGCGCGGGCCGCGGCGCTCGCCGCGGGACTCGGCGTCGTCGTGCCCGGGCTCACCGTCGACCGGCAGTGCGCCTCCGGTCTCGCGGCGGTGCTGCTCGCCGCGCAGCAGGTCCGGGCGGGCGAGGCGCGCCTCGTCCTGGCCGGCGGGACGGAGAGCGCGTCCCTCGCTCCCACGCGCTCCCACCGCACGGCGTGGGGCGACGTGCCCTACGCGCGCGCCGCGTTCGCGCCGACGCCGTGGGCCGACCCGGGCATGGGGGCCGCCGCCGACGCGCTCGCGCGCCGCCGCGGCGTGACCCGCGAACGCCAGGAGGCGTACGCGGTGCGCAGCCACGCGCGCGCCCTCGCCGCGCACGCGGGCGGGCGGTTCGCGGCCGAGACGGTCCAGGTCGGCGCGCCGGCGCGGTCGCTCGCGCGCGACGAACGGGCGCGACGCCTCGACCCCGCGGTGCTCGCCCGCCTCTCGCCGGCCTTCACGCCCGGCGGCACCGTCACCGCCGCCACCGCGAGCCCGGTGAGCGACGGCGCGGCGGCGGTCGCGGTCGTGCCCGAGCGCGTCCGGCGCGAGCTCGGGGTCCCGGGCCTGCGCGTGCTCGCGTCGGCGACGGTCGGCTGCGACCCCGCGCTGCCGGGGTGGGGCCCGGTCCCGGCGGTGCGCGCCGCGCTCGACCGGGCGGGCGCGCGGCTCGACGACGTCGCGGCGGTCGAGGTCGTCGAGGCGTTCGCCGCGCAGGTCCTCGCGGTGACCGACGCGCTCGGGCTCGACCCGCTCGGCGACCCCGCCGACGACGCGCGGGTCTGCGCCGACGGCGGCGCGCTCGCGCTCGGTCACCCGTGGGGCGCGAGCGGCGCGGTGTCGGTCGTGCGGCTGTTCTCCCGGCTCGTGCGCACGGGCGCTCCGGCCGGGACGCTCGGCCTCGCGACGGCCGCCGTCGGCGGCGGGCTGGGCGTCGCGGCGGTCCTGGAGGTCGTCCGGTGATCGCGAGAGCCCGGGCCGGCCTGGGGCGACCGCGCGCCGTCGGGGACGCTCCGGCCGCGACGGCTGGGACGCCCGGGGCGTCCCCCGGGTCCGGGGCCTCCCTCGTGCACGAGTCCTCCGGGTCGGGCTGCACGGTCCGGCTCGAGGACGTCCGCGTGCGCCTCGGCGAGCGCGACGTGCTGCGCGGCGTCGACCTCGAGCTGCGCGAACGGCGCGTGGGGATCGTCGGGGCCAACGGCTCGGGCAAGAGCACGCTCGCGCGCCTGCTCAACGGGCTCGTCGTGCCGACGTCGGGCCGGGTCCTGGTCGACGGCCTCGACACGCGCCGCGACGGCCCCGCGGTCCGGCGGCGCGTGGGGTTCGTCTTCACGGACCCGGACGCCCAGATCGTCATGCCGACCGTCGCGGAGGACGTCGCGTACTCGCTGCGACGCCACGCCCCGGCCGAGCGCGACGCGCTCGTGCGGGCCGCGCTCGCCGCGCGCGGCCTGGCGGACCACGCGGACCATCCCGCCCACCTGCTCTCGGGCGGGCAGAAGCAGCTCCTCGCGCTCACGTCGGTGCTCGCCGCGGGGCCGCGGCTCGTCGTCGCCGACGAGCCCACGACGCTCCTCGACCTGCGCAACACACGGCGGTTCGCCGCCGAGCTCGCGGCGCTCCCCCAGCAGGTCGTGCTCGTCTCGCACGACCTGTCGCTCATGGACGCGATGGACCGCGTGCTCGTGGTGGACGGCGGGCGGGTCGTCGCCGACGACGCGCCGGGGCCCGCCGTCGCGCGCTACCTGCGCCTCGTCGACGGGGCGTCGTCGTGACCCCGGGCACCTACCGGCCGCGGTCGTCGGTCCTGCACCGCGCCCCGGCCGGGGCCAAGCTCGTGGGGCTGGCGGCGGCGTCGGCCGTCGTGCTGCTGGTGTCCTCGCCGGCGGGGGTCGGCGCGGTGGTCCTCGCCGTCGGCGCGCTCTACGCGGTCGCCGGCGTGGGATGGTGCGCGGCGTGGGAGCAGGTACGCCCCCTGCGCCTGGTCGTGCCCGTGCTGCTGGCCGTCCAGTGGCTCGCCCTCGGGCCGGTGCCGGCGGTGGTGCTCACGACCCGGCTCGTCGCGCTCGTCGCGCTCGCGGGGCTCGTCCTGCTCACGACCCGGACGGCGGCCGTCCTCGCCGCGATCGAGCGGGGGCTGCGGCCGCTGCACCGACTCGGCGTCGACGTCGACCGCGCGGCCCTCGTCCTGTCGCTCGCCGTGCGCTGCGTACCCGTCGTCTCCGCACTGGCGCAGCGCGTGCGCGACGCGTGCCGCGCCCGGGGCCGCGAGCACGACGTCCGCGCCTACGCCGTCCCGCTCGTCGTCGGCGCGCTGCGCCAGGCCGACGCCCTGGGCGACGCGCTGCGCGCCCGCGGCCTCGACGACTGACGGCCCGCCCCACCGCCATGCCGAGAGAGAGCCGTGGTCCCGCGAGGTAGACCCGTGGTCTCACGAGGTAGAGCCGTGGTCAGGACCAGACCTCTACCTCGCCGTACCAGGCCTCTACCTCGCGGAGAGGGGGCTCTCATCGGCCGGCTCGCCCGTGCTGCGGTGGCCGCGGAGGGAGACGACCGCCGCGACGAGGATGCCGACCACGGTCACGACGAGCAGGGCGCGGTAGTCGACGGCGCCCACGAGGGCCGCGCCGACCACGGTCAGCACGAGCTGCGGGACGTTGACCAGCAGCAGGCTCGCCGCGGCGACGCGCCCCTGGAGACCCGGGGGCGTGCGGAGCTGCCGCTCGGTGACGAAGCCGACGATCGACCAGGTGGCGCCGAGCCCGACCGCGCCCATGCCGAAGACGATCGCCACGACGTTCGTCCCCGTCGCGGGCACGATCCCGAGCGCGAGCACCAGCAGCCCGAGGGCGACGAGCCGCTGCGCGCCCCAGCGGGCGACGAGACGGGCGGCCGTGAGCCCTGCGACGATCGCGGTGAGCGCCTGGACCGAGGAGACGGGGCCCAGCAGCTCCGGGGCCAGCCCGAGCCCGTCCTCGATGATCGCGAGGCTGACCGCGTTGAGCAGCCCGACCCCCGCGAACGCGACGAGCATGGCGAGCGTGAGCACGCCGAGCGGGGCCGTCCGCACGAGGTGGCGGAAGCCCGCCGTCATCTCGGCCAGGTACGGCTCGCGCTCGGCGGCCGGGGTCGGGGGCGTCTCGACGATCCGGATCCGGCCGATGACGGTGCCCGAGACGGCGAACGCCACGGAGGCGGCGACCACGAGCGGCCACGCTCCGGCGAGCGCGTACGCGCCCGCGCCGACGACCGGCATGAGGAGGCGGAAAACCTGGTCGATCGTCGTGAGCCGGCCGTTCGCGGGCGCGATCGCCTCGTCCGGCAGCATGTCCCGCACGAGGCCCGCCTGGGCCGCCGCGGTCGCGAAGCCGACGGCCGAGTAGATCACCGTCACCACGAACACGAGCCAGACCTGCTCGGGCCCGCGCACGGCGAGGAGGGCGAGGAGGCTCACGGCACCGACGAGGTACGTGACGACGAGCATCCGTCGGCGCGACACGCGGTCCGCGAGCTGCCCGAGGAGCGGCGACGCGAGCGCCGGCAGACCGAGCGCCGCGAACACGAGGCCGGCGGCGCCGTTCGAGCCGGTGAGGTCCTTCACCCAGACGGCGAGGATGATCGCGAGGACCGAGTCGGCGAAGTTCGTGAACCCCCACGCGACCGACAGGAGCCGGAACGGGCGGGACCGCAGCGCGGCACGAGGGTCCGGGGCGTCGTCGCGACCGGCGGCGGGGGCGGTCGCGGTGCGGGACTCCGGCGCCACCTCGGGCGCGTCGGCGGGAGCGGGCCGGGTGGTGGCGGTCGGCTCGGGCGTCGCGCTCATCGAGGGGCCTCCGGCAGGTCGGCGTTGACGATCGAGAAGAGGCGCGCGCGACGTGCCCCCGCGGGACGGAGCGACGGGTCGTCCCAGCGCCCCCGGAAGCGGTCCGTGAGCGCCTCGACCTCGCGAGCGAGCGCGTCGAGCTCCTCGCGCGTCGCATAGAAGGACGCGCCGGTCATCGTCGAGGCGAGGAGCCACTGCGGGTCGTCGGCGGCGGACCCGGCGAGCCACGCCCGGACACGCGCCGTCTCCTGGTCCAGCATGAGGGTCGCCACCGCGCCCGCGGCGTGCAGGGACTCCGGGACGTCGGGGTCGAACTTCGTCTGGCGGCCGCGCCCGACGGAGCGCCACGGCCGCTCCTTGCCGCGACGCTCCGCGGGCTCGACGTACCCGTACTTGGCGAGCATCCGCAGGTGGAAGGAACAGCTCGCGACGGACTCGCCCGTGACCTCGGCGCACCGTGTCGCGGTGACCTCGCCCTCGTCGTCGAGCAGCGCGAGGATCCGCAGGCGCAGCGGGTGGGCGAGCGCCCGGATGGTCGCCGGGTCGGTCGCGACGACCTGCCCGGGCTCGGGCCTCGGGCCGCGCGGGAGGCGGTCCGACGACGCCGGGCCGGGGCCGGTCGGGACGGCCGGCGGGCTGGGGTGGGGGTCGGCTGGCGTGCTCATGCCCGCCACGCTAGTTCACGAAAGAGTTCTTGCGCAAGAGTTCTTTAGCGAGAATCGCCCGTCGCTCCGGGAGACGCACGGCGCGCGACCACGAGGTCGTGGACGCGGCTCACCGCGACCACGACCCCCAGAACCGCCACGGCGAGCGACAGGCCTGCCAGGACGTCGGTGAGGAAGTGGTACCCGAGGTAGAGCCGGCTCAGCGCCACGGACCCGATCACGAGCACGGAGGCGACCGCCCAGACCGCCAGGACCCGTGGGTCGTGGTGGCGGTGCCACACCAGGTAGCCGCCCACCAGGACGAGCGTCGCCGCGCCGATCGTGTGCCCGGACGGGAAGGAGAACGACCGCTCGACCCCGGCGACGACCATCGACACGTCGGGCGGCCTCGGCCGGGCGATCACGGCCTTGAGCACGGTCGAGACCAGCGTCGCGAGCACCATGGCGCCCGCGAGCAGGCCGGGCTCCCACCACGTCCCCGTGCGCCGCGCCCACACCACGCACCCGACCGCGACGAGGACGGGCAGCACGAACGGCCCGGACACGGTCGTGACCACCGTCAGGACGCCCGTCACGACGGGCGTGCGGTGCGCGACCATCCACGCGAGCAGCGGCTCGTCGAGCCGCCACAGGTCGTCCTGCTCGCGAACCGCGTCCAGGAGGAGGGCGAAGCCCGCGACCCCCGCGAGCACCAGGAGCACGCCCGGCCACACGCTCGCGAGGACCGCGCGCGCGGGCACGCCGCGCCGTTCGCCCGCCCCGCCGCCTGGCCGCCCGTCCCCCGCGCTCATCCCCGGAGGCTACGCACGGCGAGCCGACCGCGCAGCGCGGCCGGCCGCCGTCGTGCACCGGCACCCGACGCTCGTGGCGAAAAAGGGATGCAGCGCCCCCGACGACCGTGGTCGGATGTACCCACACCGCGGTGACGTCCGTCCGGTCCGTACCGGGCGGTGGAGGGTCCGGCCAGACCCACGAAGCCAGCGTCACGAGAGCAGAACCATGCATCCCTTGATCACGTACGACGTGGCGGCCCTCAGCCGTCGCGAGCAGCTGCAGGAGCAGACCCTGCGCCGGTCGCAGCTGCGCCGCACCACGACCCGCGTCCCGGCGAACACCCGGCAGGCCCGCCTGCCGCGCCGCACCGCATGACGCGCACCGACCGCTCGCCGGACCGGGGACCCTCCCCGACAGGCGGCGGCACCCCTCGTCGAAGGCCCCGACCGTCCGGACCCTGGTGGACCGGACAGCCGGGGCCTTCGTCGTGCGTGCCGCGGCTAGGCTGTCGCCCGTGAGTCCTGTGAACGCGAACGAACGCATCGTCTGGATCGACTGCGAGATGACCGGGCTGGACCTGGGCGCCGACGCCCTCGTCGAGGTCGCCGCCGTCGTGACCGACTCCGAGCTCAACGTGCTCGGCGACGGGGTCGACGTCCTCGTCCGACCCCCGGCCGAGGCGCTCGAGCAGATGGGCGACTTCGTCCGCCAGATGCACACGACCTCCGGGCTGCTCGACGAGCTCGACGAGGGCCTGACGCTCGCCGAGGCCGAGCAGCGCGTCCTCGACTACGTCCGCACGTGGGTCCCCGAGCCCGGCAAGGCACCGCTGGCCGGCAACTCCGTCGGCACGGACAAGGGGTTCCTGGACCGCGACATGCCCGCTCTCATGGGCCACCTGCACTACCGCATCATCGACGTGTCCTCCGTCAAGGAGCTCGCGCGCCGCTGGTACCCGCGCGCGTACTTCTCCTCGCCGGAGAAGCACGGCGGGCACCGCGCGCTCGCGGACATCCTCGAGAGCATCGACGAGCTGCGCTACTACCGCGCCGCCGTGTTCGTCCCGCAGCCCGGTCCCGACTCCGCGACGGCGCGCAAGGTCGCCGAGCAGGTCGTGGCGACGAGCGTCACGCGCGGCCGGACCCGACCCTCCGACGACGGGGTCGAGACGTCCGTGGCCACCGTCACAGGATCCGCCGACGCCTGACCTCGAAAAGCGGTCCGGGAGCACCTCGCGGACCGGGTACACTTTTCGACGGCCGGTGCTTCACGCCCGGTCATGGTGGGTATAGCTCAGCTGGTAGAGCACCTGGTTGTGGTCCAGGGGGTCGCGGGTTCAAGTCCCGTTACTCACCCCAGACGGCGAGGGCCGGTCTCCGCAGGGAGACCGGCCCTCGCTGCGCCTCCCCGTCCGACCGCGCGTCAGGCGGCGCGGTGCGAGGCGACGGCGAGCACGCCGCCCAGGCCGATCATCATGCCGCCGCCCGTCGCGCGGACCGCGCTCAGGCGCCGGGGCGACGAGGCGAACCACGTCCGCGCCGCGCCGGCGGCGAGCGCCCACGCGCTGTCGCAGACGAACGCGATCACCGTGAAGACCAGCCCGAGCACCATCATCTGGGCGGGCACGCGACCGGCGTGGAAGTCCGTGAACTGGGGCAGGACGGCCACGAAGAACACGATGGTCTTCGGGTTCGTCACGCCGACGACGTAGCCCTGCCGCACGACGCGCCACCACCGCTCGCGCACGGGCGCGACGTCGACGTCGACGCTCCCGTCGCGCCGGTGCCGGATCGCCTGGACGCCGAGGTAGGCGAGGTAGGCCGCGCCGACGAGCTTGACGACCGTGAAGACGGCGACGGACGTCGCGACGACCGCGCCGACGCCGAGCGCCACGGCGGTGACGAGCGTCAGCGCGCCGAGCTCGTTGCCGAGGACGCTCAGCACCCCGCCGCGGTGCCCGAGCGTGAGCGACCGGCCGACGACGAAGAGCACGCTCGGGCCGGGGATCACGACGAGCACGAGCGAGGCGAGGGAGAAGGCGAGCAGGGAGTCGAGGTGCGGCACAGCGCCACGATAGGACCCGACGTGACGTGCGTCACGGGAGAATCCCCCGCGACCCCCGAGCGGCCCGCGACGACTCACGAGGCCTGGGACGGCGCGAAGCCGACGTACCGGTGCGAGTGCGACGTGTCGGTGGTTCGACGTACGGTCGGTGGACGCGTGGCAATGCGCTACGGCTCGCCGGCCACGGTCGTGGTTGGGTGGGAGGCCGGTTCACCGACTGTCGGGAGGCAGCGCCCCATGATCGAGTTCCGATCGGTCACCAAGACGTACCCGGACGGCACGGCGGCGGTCGCGGACTTCGACCTGGTGATCCCGCCCCACCGCACGACGGTGCTCGTCGGGTCGTCCGGGAGCGGCAAGACGACGCTCCTGCGCATGATCAACCGCATGGTGGAGCCCACGTCGGGCACGATCGAGATCGACGGCGCCTCCGTCCTCGCCCGGGACCCCGTGAAGCTGCGACGCAGCATCGGGTACGTCCTGCAGAACGGCGGCCTGCTCCCCCACTACAAGGTCGTCGACAACGTGACGACGGTCCTGCGCCTCGAGGGCACGCCACGCCGGCAGACGCGCGACCGTGCGCTCGAGCTGCTCGACACCGTGGGACTCGACCGCGGGCTCGCGGACCGCTACCCGAGCCAGCTCTCGGGGGGCCAGCAGCAGCGCGTGGGGGTGGCGCGCGCGCTCGCCGCGGACCCCAACATCCTGCTCATGGACGAGCCGTTCGGGGCGGTCGACCCGATCGTGCGGGCCGAGCTCCAGGCGGAGACCATCCGGCTGCAGCGCGAGCTGGACAAGACGGTCGTCTTCGTCACGCACGACATCGACGAGGCGTTCCTGCTCGGCGACCAGGTCGTGATCCTCGAGAAGGGGGCGCAGGTGGCCCAGATCGGGTCGCCGAGCGAGATCCTCGAGAACCCGGCGAGCGAGTTCGTCGCGAGCTTCATCGGGGCGGAGCGCGGCACCCGCGCGCTGCACACGAAGCACACGGAGCACGGGACCGTGCTCGTGGACGGGAAAGGACGCACGCAGGGCGTCCTGGTCGACGACCACGTCGAGGGCGGCGCATGACCTGGGTCCTGGACAACCTCGACCTCATCGGCCGCCTCACGGTCGAGCACCTGAGCCAGTGCGTGGTGCCGATCGTGCTCGGGTTCCTCGTCTCGATCCCGCTGGGCTGGCTCGCCTTCCGGTTCCGCCTCACGCGGGGCCTCGTCCTGACGCTCGTCGGCCTGCTCTACACGATCCCGTCGCTCGCGCTCTTCGCGCTGCTCCCGCCGCTCCTCGGCATCAGCTTCCTCTCCGAGCTCAACCTGGTCGTCGCGCTGACGGTCTACGCCGTGGCCATCATGACCCGGTTCGTCGCCGACGCCCTGGCGTCGGTCGACCCGACGGTCCGGCAGGCGGCCCTCGCGGTCGGCTACGGGCCGTGGCGCCGCTTCTGGCAGGTCGACCTCCCGCTCGCGGGCCCGGTCGTGCTCGCCGGGCTCCGCGTCACGGCGGTGTCGACCATCTCGCTCGCGACGGTCGGCATCCTCATCGGGATCGACAACCTCGGCTACCTCTTCACGAACGGCTACCAGCGGCAGATCGTCGCCGAGATCCTCTCGGGCGTCGTCGCGGTCGTCGTCATCGCCCTGCTCGTCGACCTGCTGCTCGTGCTCGCCGGGCGAGCGATCATGCCCTGGTCCCGGAAGGTGCGCGCATGAACCTCTTCTCCGACGCCATCGCCTGGATCTTCTCGCCCGCCCGGCTGACCGGCGCGCTCCCCCTCCCGGAGGCGATCTGGACCCACCTCGCGTTCACGTTCGTCTCCGTGCTCGTCGCCGCGGCGATCGCGATCCCGGCGGGCTGGGCCATCGGCCACACCGGACGCGGGCGGGAGTTCGCGGTCGCGCTCTCGGGCGCGGCCCGTGCTGTGCCGTCCTTCGGGCTCGTCCTGCTCCTCGTGCTCGTCTTCGGGGTGACGCACAAGGTCACCGCGTCCGTCACCGCGTTCGTCCTCCTCGCGATCCCGCCGATCCTCGCCGGCGCCTACGCCGGTGTGGAGGCCGTCGAGCGGCGCGTCGTCGACGGCGCCCGGTCCGTCGGCATGACCGGCTGGCAGGTGCTCTTCCGGGCCGAGGTGCCGCTCGGTCTCCCGCTGCTCATCGGCGGTCTCCGCTCCGCGACCCTCCAGGTGGTCGCGACCGTCACGCTCGCGGGCTACATCGGCAACTGGGGCCTCGGCTTCTACATCGTCCAGGGCATCCAGATCCGCGACTTCTCCCAGATCCTCGGGGCCTCTCTCCTCGTCGTCGTCCTCGCCGTCGTGCTCGACGCGCTGTTCGCGATCCTCCAGCGGGTCGTCGTCCCGCGCGGCGTGACCGCCGGTCGCTCGCCGGACGACGCACCCGCCCGGCGGAGGCGTCGCCCGGCCCCCGCCCCGACCACCGCCTGACGCGCGGGCGAGACCACCGCACCGCACGTCGCCCGACCGACCCCTCCCAGCCCCTCCCGGTCCCCGGGACGGCCCTCAGAAAGGCAGACACATGCGCAGCACCCGACGCACCGCCGCCCTCGTCGCCGCCGCGGCGACCGCCGTCCTCACGCTCACCGCCTGCGGCGGCGGGTCCGACCCGCTCGACGCCGACACCGGAGACGCCTCGTCCGACGCCATCGTCATCGGCTCCCAGGCCTACGACTCGAACGAGATCATCGCCGAGATCTACGCCCAGGCTCTCGAGGCCAAGGGCTTCACGGTCGAGCGGAACTTCTCGATCGGCCAGCGCGACGCCTACATGCCCGCGCTCGAGGACGGCGAGATCCAGCTCTTCCCGGAGTACACGGGAAACCTGCTGCAGTTCTTCGACCCGGAGACCACCGCGACGTCCCCCGAGGACGTCTACGCCGCGCTCCAGGAGGCCCTGCCCGACGGGCTCACGGTCCTCGACCAGTCGACCGCGACGGACCAGGACTCCTACAACGTGACCGAGGCCTTCGCCACGGAGCACGACCTCACGAGCCTCGCGGACCTCGCCGGGCTCGACGTGCCGCTCACGCTCGGCGGCCCGGCGGAGCTCGAGCAGCGCCCCTACGGCCCGCAGGGCCTCAAGGACGTGTACGGCGTGGACGTCTCCTTCGTCGCCACGGGCGACACCACCGTGCAGGACCTCGTGGCCGGCACGGTGAACATCGCCAACGTGTTCAGCGCCGACCCGAGCATCCAGACCGAGAACCTCGTCACCCTCGACGACCCCGAGGGCCTGTTCCTCGCGTCCCACGTGGTGCCGCTCGTCGACGCGGACGTCGCCGACGAGATCGCGGACGTCATCAACCCGGTGAGCGCGGCGCTCACCCCGGAGGGCCTGATCGCCCTGAACGTGGAGTCCCGGGTCGACCAGCGCTCCCCCGAGGACATCGCCGCCGACTGGCTGTCCGAGAACGGCCTGGCCTGACCTCGCGTCCGACGTGATCGTGGCCCGCCCCGCCCCGGGACGGGCCACGGTCGCGGGCCGGCCGACCGCCGGTCCGTGACGAAGCGCGCGACGCCGGTGCGGCGGCGTCCCTGTGCAGCGTCAGTGCGCGACGCGCGCGGTGATCGCGTCGGCGAACCGGTCGAGCGACCCCGGCGCGAGGGCGAGGAAGAGCGACGGCTCGGTGAGCTCGAGCTCGATGACGACGACGCCGCCGTCGTTGCCCGTCACGACGTCGACGCGCGCGTACAGGAAGCTCGCCACGTCCCCGCCACCGACGGCGTCGGCGGCCACCGCGAGCGCCCGGCGCGCGACGTCGAGCTGCTCCTCGGTCGCGGTGAACGGGCTCATCTCCTCCTGCTGGTACAGGCCGCGGGTCGGGCGGTGCGGCCCGGTGAGGAGCGCGTTCTTGCGCACGGCGTGGGAGAACTCGCCGTCGACGAAGACGAGGCCCGTCTCGCCCGCGGTGTCGACGCTCGTCACGTACGGCTGCACCATGACCTCGCGCCCCGAGACCAGCAGGTTCTTCGCGTGCTGGATCGCGAGCCCGCGCGAGTGCGCCTCACCCGCCTGGTAGCGGCCCGTGTCCTTGGCCCCGGCGCTGACGACCGGCTTGATGACGAAGTCGCCCTGCGCGGGCAGGCGCGTGTGGATCGCACGCGAGGAGAGGTTGCGCGCGGGGTCGAGCCACAGCGTCGGGATCACGGGGATGCCCGCGCCCTCCAGCTCGCGCAGGTAGCCCTTGTCGGTGTTCCAGCGCAGCACGGCCTCCGCGTTGAGGATGCGCGGGACGCGCGCCGCCCACGCGACGAACTCGTCGCGCCGGGCCGAGTAGTCCCACGTCGAGCGCACGACGACGGCGTCGAACGCGGCCCAGTCGACGTCCGGGTCGTCCCAGACGGCGGGCTGCGCGGCGACGCCACGGGCGTCGAGCGCGCGCACGAGCGGTGCGTCGTCGGGGTCCAGGTGCGGCAGGACGGAGCACGTCGCGAGGGCGACGCGCGGGGCTGAGGTCTCGGTCGTCACGCCCCGAGCCTAGGGGACGGGACCGCCGCGCGGGCGCCCGCACCTCGTGACGCGCCCACCCCGGGCGGCGCGCGCACGCCGCCGCGTGCGCGCGCCTACAGCCCGTACTCCTCGAGGAAGCGCAGCCAGACCTCGCTCACCGTCGGGTACGACGGGACGGCGTGCCACAGCCGACGCAGCGGGACCTCGCCCACGACGGCGATCGTCGCGGCGTGCAGCATCTCCGCCGCGTCGGGGCCGACGAAGGTGGCGCCGACCACGACCTCGCGCGCGGCGTCGACCACGAGCTGGGCGCTGCCGGCGTAGTCCTCGGCGCGCACGGCGGCGCCGGAGACGTTCGCGAGGTCGTACCGCACGACCCGCACGTCGATCCCGGCCTCGCGGGCGGACGCCTCGGTGTGCCCGACGGCCGCGACCTCGGGGCGCGTGAAGACGACCTGCGGGGACGCGTCGCCGTCGGCCGTCGCCGCGAACCGCGACCACGGCTCGGGCGCGGCGCCGACTGCAGGTGCGCGCTCCCCCGCGGTCGGCGCCCCGTCGGCGTCCGGGTCGCCGAAGCGCGCGGCGACGACGTCGCCCACGACCCGGCCCTGGTACTTGCCCTGGTGGGTCGTCGCGACCCGGCCCGTGACGTCGCCCGCGGCGTACAGCCAGCCGTCGGCGTCCTCGGGGCCACTCCGCACCACCCCCTGGACGAGCATCGTGTCGTCGACGTCGAGCGCGCGTCCCGGGGTGAGGCCGACGCTGTCGACGCCGAGGTCCTGCGTCCGGGGGGCGCGACCGGTGGCGACGAGCACGCGCTCCGCCGTCACGGGCGACACGTCCGGCGCCTCGCCGGCGTCGTCCCCACCCCGGCGCGACCCGACGGACGAGAGAGTGAGGCGCGCCCCGCCGTCGGGCAGCGCCTCGACCGACTCGGTGGCGACGCCGAGGCGCACGTCCACGCCCAGCTCGCGCAGCGACGCCGCGACCGCCTCGCCCGCCCAGGGCTCGGTCCGGCCCAGCAGCCCCCCGCGCGAGAGGACCGTGACGCGCGCGCCGAGGTCGGCGAACGCGACGGCCATCTCCGCCGCGACCACTCCGCCGCCCACGATCGCGAGCGACGCGGGGACGTCCTCGACCGCCGTCGCCTCACGGCTCGTCCAGGGGTTCGCGTCGGCGAGGCCGGGCACGTCCGGGAGCACGGGGACGCCCCCGGTCGCGACGATCACCGCGTGCCGGGCCGCGAGCCGCCGCGTCCGCGGGAGGTCGTCCGGGTCGGCGTCGGGCTCCTCGGCCACGACCTCCACGAGGCGCGGTCCGACGATCCGTCCCAGCCCGCGCACGAGCGCGATCCCCGCGCCCTCGACCCAGGAGACCTGGCCGCCGTCGTCCCAGTCCGCGACCATCGCGTCGCGGCGCGCGAGGACCGCGGGGACGTCGAGCGCGTCGTCCACGCCCACCCCCGGCACGCCCCGCGCCTCGGCGCGCGCCGCGCCGGGCCGCAGGAGCGTCTTGGAGGGGATGCACGCCCAGTAGGAGCACTCGCCCCCCACCAGCTCGGCCTCGACGAGCGCGACGCTCAGGCCCGTGCGCCCGGCGCGGTCGGCGGCGTTCTCCCCGACGGGCCCGCCGCCGATCACGATCACGTCGTAGGTCTCGTCGGGCGCGGTCTCCTGCTGCGGGTCGCTCGTCATGGGCCCATCCTCACGCGCCCTCGCGCTCGTCGCCCAGCGGGACGTCGGCGAGCTCGGAGACGCGTCAGGCGACGCGCGCCTCGTCGAGCCGGTCGAGGACCTGCCGCACCGTCTCGGCGACGGACCGTCCCGTGGTGTCGAGGTGCAGACCGCCCGGCGTGGCCCGGGCCGCCGCGGCGAACTCGTCCGGTGTCCACTCCCCGTACGCCTGCTTGTGCCGTGCGGCGTCGCGCGCGGCGAGGGTCGCGGCGTCCGGGGTGAGCACCACGGCGTAGCACGGCCGGGTACGGACGCGCGCCGTGAACCGCTCGAGGTCGGGCCCGAGCAGGATGTCCTGGACGACCGCGACCACTCCCGCCGCGGCGTAGGCGTCCGCCGCCTGCGCCGCGAGCACCTGCCGCAGGTCGAGCTGGGCGCGCGCCGCGGCCGAGAGGGGTGGCGCCATCGACGCCTGCCCGCTCACCACGAACCGGCGGAACATGTCGCCGCGCACGTGCGCGGCGAGGGGGAACGTCCGGGCGAGCGCGTCGGCGACCGTCGACTTGCCCGAGGCCATCGCCCCTGTGACGACGAGGACAGGCGCCGGGGTCCCCGCGGGGGCTACCGCGTCGGGTGGGATCGGAGAGGTCATGGCGCGACCGTACGTCGCGGGCCGGGCCCGCGGCGACGGGATTGCGGCGCGACGGGACGTCGGTGCGGCGGGACGGGCGGCGCGCGCGTCGACCGGTCCACCGGACGCGGGACGCCCCCGGTCCGGTCGGACCGGGGGCGTCCTCGCGCGGAGGGCAGGAGCGTCCCGCTAGTGCACGACCGCCTTCTCGGCGCCCGCGCCCGTGAGCGAGCGGACCTCCATCTCGGCGAACTTCTCCGGGTGCGGCTTCTCCTTGCTGAGCAGCGTCCCGACGATCCCGAGCAGGAACGCGAGCGGGATGGAGATGATGCCCGGGTTGCTCAGCGGGAAGATCGCGAAGTCGATGTCGGTGTTCTTGATCATCGACAGGCTCGCGCCCGTCACCGGGTCGACCTTGCCGGACACGACGGGCGAGAACGCGATGAGCACGATGCACGAGACGAGCCCGCCGTACATGCTCCACAGCGCCCCGGACGTGTTGAACCGCTTCCAGAACAGCGAGTAGAGGATGGTCGGCAGGTTCGCGCTCGCCGCGACCGCGAACGCGAGCGCCACGAGGAACGCCACGTTCTGGCCCTGCGCGAAGATGCCGCCGAGGATCGCGAGGATCCCGATGACGACGACGGTGATCCGCGCGACCTTGACCTCGCCGTCGGGCTTCACCTCGCCCCGCTTGATGACGTTGGCGTAGATGTCGTGGGCGAAGCTCGCCGCCGCGGTGATCGTCAGGCCCGCCACGACGGCGAGGATCGTCGCGAACGCGACGGCGGAGATGAACCCGAGCAGGATCTCGCCACCGAGCGCGAACGCGAGCAGCGGTGCCGCCGAGTTCACGCCGCCTGGTGCGGCGCTGATGGTCTCCGGCCCCACGAGCGCCCCGGCGCCGTACCCGAGCACGAGCGTGAACAGGTAGAAGATGCCGATGAGCCAGATCGCCCAGACGACCGAGCGGCGGGCCTCCTTGGCCGACGGCACGGTGTAGAACCGCATGAGCACGTGCGGCAGGCCGGCGGTCCCGAGCACGAGGGCCAGGGCGAGCGAGAGGAAGTCGAGCTTCGTCGTACCGGTCGCGCCGTACTGCTTGCCCGGCTCGATGAGCGCCTCGCCGCCCGGACCGGCCTTGTCGATCGCGCCCTGGAGCAGGTCGGAGAGGTTGAAGCCGAACTTCGCGAGGACCCACACCGTCATGACGGCGGCGCCCGCGATGAGCAGCACGGCCTTGATGATCTGGACCCACGTGGTGCCCTTCATGCCGCCGACCAGCACGTAGAGGATCATCAGCGCCCCCACGACCGCGACCACGACGCTCTGGCCGGCCGTGGTGTCGATGCCGAGCAGCAGCGCCACGAGCCCGCCCGCGCCGGCCATCTGGGCGAGCAGGTAGAAGAACACGACGGCCAGGGTCGCCAGCGCCGCCGCCATCCGCACGGGCCGCTGCTTGAGCCGGAACGACAGCACGTCGGCCATCGTGAACTTGCCCGTGTTGCGCAGCAGCTCGGCCACGAGCAGGAGCGCGACGAGCCACGCCACGAGGAAGCCGATCGAGTAGAGGAACCCGTCGTACCCGTTGATCGCGATGGCGCCGCAGATCCCGAGGAAGCTCGCCGCGGAGAGGTAGTCGCCCGCGATGGCCGTGCCGTTCTGCGGGCCGGTGAACGACCGCCCGCCCGCGTAGTAGTCGGCCGCGGACTTGTTCTGCCGCGACGCGCGCAGCACGATCACGAGCGTCACCGCGACGAACACGCCGAAGATCGCGATGTTGACGACCGGGTTGCCGACGTCCGTGGCCTCCGCGGCCAGCACCTGCGCGCTCACAGCTCGTCCTCCTCGATCTCGCGGCGCAGCTCGTCGGCCGCGGCGTCGAACCGCCTGTTGGCCCAGCGCGCGTAGATCATGGTGATCGCGAACGTGGACACGAACTGCCCCAGGCCGAAGAGCAGCCCGACGGTGATGTTCCCCCACACCGTGGTGCTCATGAAGTCGTGCGCGTAGTTCGCGAGCAGGACGTAGGCGAAGTACCACACGAGGAAGAGCGCGGTCATCGGGAAGACGAAGTTCCGGAACCGTCTGCGCAGGTCCTGGAACTCGGGCGAGCGTTGCACGCGCTGGTAGTCGGTCTCGTCGACGGACCCCGGTCCGGGGTCGGCCGTCACGTCGGTCATGACGCCTCCGTTGGCTCATTCCGTGGACTGACAGAGAGCCCGCACCCCGCAGACGGCCACCTGTCGACGCGACCGCACGCGACACTGCGTGCCCGGGGCGACGTTCCACCCCCGGCACAATGTGCCGTAGATCACTTCTGTCCGCAAGAACCTGACGCGGCCGGTCGGCCGACGGGCACCACGGCGTCAGACGCGCGCGTACTCCAGGTCGGTGATGACGCGGCCTGCCGTCTGGCCCTTGCGCTCGAACCCCGTCAGCACGCGCCCCTCGAAGCGCGGCGCCACCCCGCGCGGGCCATGGACGTTGCGCAGCCCCGGCGCGGCGTCGAGCACGTCGAGCATCTGCTCCGCGTACTCCGCCCAGTCCGTGGCGAGCCGCAGCGTGCCGCCCGGCCGCGCGTCGTCGCCCTCGCCCGGAGCCCGCAGCACCCGCTCGGCGAGCGCCGCGAACGACGGCGCCACGAGGCGCCGCTTGTGGTGGCGAGACTTGTGCCACGGGTCCGGGAAGAAGACCCACAGCTCGTCGACGCTCCCCGCGGGCAGCGTCGTGGCCAGCAGCTCGGCCGCGTTCGCCTGGACCAGCCGCACGTTCGTCAGGCCGCGCTGGGACGCGCGCAGCACGGTCTGGGCGAGGCCCGGGGCATACACCTCGACGGCGAGGAAGTCCGTGCCCGGGTCGTTCTCGGCCGCGGCCACCACGGCCTCGCCCTGGCCGGAGCCGATCTCCACCACGAGACGCGCGTCGCGCCCGAACGTGCCCGCGACGTCCAGCACGAACTCCGGGTCGACCGACGTCCGCGCGACGTCCCGCGGCACGTCCACGACGTAGCGGTCCCGGTGGGCGTCCCACGCGCGCTGCTGGCGCGGCGCGAGGCGCCCGCTGCGCCGCACGAACGACACGGGCTGGGTCCGGTAGCGCGGGCGGTCGTCGCCGGCGACCGGGGCCACGGAGGGCGCGCCGGTCACGGGCTCGTCGAGGGTCTCGGGGGTCGGGTCGGGCACCGCACCAGGGTACGGGCGCCCCACGCGAGGACCTACCGCGCGGGGCGCCCGGGGCCGTCCGTCAGACGTACGCCGCGTACGCCGGCAGGTCGAGGACGCCGTTGCCCGACAGCCCGAGCACGATGACCTCCGGCTCCGTCGCGGCGCGCGCGTGCGCGATCGCGGCCGCCACGGCGTGCGTCGACTCGGGCGCCGGGATGATGCCCTCGCTGCGCGCGAAGAGCGTGCCCGCGACGAACGCGTCGTCCTGCTCGACGGCGACCGCGTCCATGAGCCCGAGGTTCACCGCGTGCGACACCATCGGCGACATGCCGTGGTACCGCAGGCCGCCCGCGTGGATCGCCGGCGGGACGAAGTCCTTGCCGAGCGTGTGCATCTTGAGCAGCGGCGTGAGGCCCGCGACGTCGCCGAAGTCGTACCGGTACTCGCCCTGGGTGAGCGACGGGCACGCGGCCGGCTCGCACGCGACGAGCCGCGTCGTCGTGCCCTCGCGCAGGTTGCGGCCCAGGAACGGGAACGTCAGGCCCGCGAGGTTCGACCCGCCGCCCGCGCAGCCGAACACCACGTCCGGCGCGCCCTCGCCCGCCTCGTCGAGCTGGACGAGCGCCTCCTGGCCGATGACGCTCTGGTGCAGCATGACGTGGTTGAGCACGCTCCCGAGCGCGTAGTGCGCCGCGGGGTCCTTCGCGGCCGTCTCGACGGCCTCGCTGATCGCCATGCCCAGGGAGCCGGTCGTCTCCGGGTCCGCGGCGAGCATCGCCCGCCCCGCCTCGGTGAGGTCCGACGGCGACGGGTGGCAGATCCCGCCGTAGACCTCCATCTGCGCCCGGCGGTACGGCTTGGCGTCGAACGACGCGCGCACCTGCCACACCTCGACGTCGAGCCCGAGCAGCGCGCCCGCGAACGACAGCGAGGCGCCCCACTGGCCCGCACCGGTCTCGGTCGTGAGCTTCGTCGTGCCCTCGAGCGCGTTGTAGTACGCCTGCGCGACGGCGGTGTTCGGCTTGTGCGAGCCGACCGGGCTCACGCCCTCGTACTTGTAGTAGATCCGGGCCGGGGTGCCCAGGGCCCGCTCGAGGCGCCGCGCGCGCACGAGCGGCGACGGCCGCCACAGCGCGTAGATCTCGCGGACCGTCTGCGGGATCTCGACGTAGCGCTCCGTCGTCACCTCCTGCTGGACGAGCGCGAGCGGGAACAGCGGCGCGAGGTCGTCGGGCGTGAGGGGCTCGCGCGTGCCGGGGTGCAGGTGCGGGGGCACGGGCTCGGGCAGGTCCGCGGCGAGGTTGTACCAGTGCGTCGGGACGGTCGAGGGCACCTCCGCTCCGGTCGGCTCGAGGGACCGGACGGGGACGGGAGACTGCTGTGTCGTCATTCTGGGGCTCCAGCTCGGGGGTACTCGGGGGTACTCGGGAGGTACAGGCCGCTGGGCCGACGACGCGTGCACCGGGGTCCGCCGAGGCCGCCCACGTCGTCGGGGCACGGCCGGATGAGGTCACCGGCCGTCAGGCGGCCGGCCACCAAGGGGTCACGGACGGGTGCGTCACGAGGCCGACCCTACCCCGCCGCGCGCGGTCCGGACACCGCCGGACGGGCCCGCGGGCGACGGAGGACCACCGGCACCGACCCCGGGACGATCGGCTCTCGCGCGCGCGGGGCGCCGGGCGGTGGGATGGGGCCAGGACGCCGGACGACGGCAGTGCCGGCGCGGACGGAAGGAGCCGTCATGGTCAGCAACCACGTACCGGGGAGGTTCGAGGGCCGCACCGCGATCGTCACCGGCGCGGGCGCCGGGATCGGGCGCGCCACGGTCGAGCGGCTGCTCGCGGAGGGCGCGCGCGTCGTCGCGACGGACGTCCGGGAGGACCGGCTGGACAAGCTCGTCGCGGACGTCGGGACCGACGCCCTCGTGACGGTCGCGGGCGACGTGAGCGCGCAGACCACCGTGGACGCGGTGGTCGCGGCGGCGGACGGCCGCGTGGACGCGCTCGCCAACGTCGCGGGCATCATGGACGGGTTCCTGCCGACGGCCGAGGTCGACGACTCCACGTGGGACCTCGTCCTGGCCGTCAACGTCACGGCCGTCATGCGGCTCACGCGCGCGGTGCTGCCCCTCATGCTCGCCGCGGGCAAGGGCGCGATCGTCAACGTCGGGTCCGAGGCGGGCTCGCGCGCCTCGGCCTCGGGCACCGCGTACGCCACGTCGAAGCACGCGATCGTCGGCTTCACCCAGAGCACGGCGTTCTTCTACACCCCGCAGGGCGTGCGGGCGAACGTCGTCGCGCCGGGCGCCGTCGCGACGAGCATCGAGGCGCCCTTCCGCTCGCAGTACGCCGGCGAGCGGCTCGGACCGGTCATGGCGACGACCGTCCCGCCCGCCGCGAGCGCCGACGAGCTCGCCGCAGCGATCACGTGGCTGCTGTCGGACGACTCGGCCAACGTCTCCGGTGCGGTCCTGCACAGCGACGGGGGCTGGGCCGCCGTCTGACACGGCGGCTCCGGGCCGAGAACGGAGACGTGGCCCCCGAGCGCGAGTGCTCGGGGGCCACGTCTCACCTCTCGCCGCCGCGCGTCACCGGGTCGCCCCGGTCACCCGCGGGGTGCACGGGTCAGCCGCACGACAGCGCGTCGAACGCGACGTCGCCCGCGAACGTGCGGTCGCCTCCGCTCGCGGCCACGTGCGCGCTGCCCGCCGCGACCTGCGCCGAGCGGACCGCGAACGCCTGGTACGCCGACGCGCCCGGCTGCACGTCCGTCACGGTGCGCTCGCCGTACGGCGTGCTCAGCGTGACGTCGACCGGCACGGTGTCGGCGTTGGTCGCGCGGACCGCGACGTACGCCGCGCCCGCCATGCACTGGCTGCGCGCCGTCGTCGAGACGACGAGGCCGTCCTGGGCGGGTGCCGTCGTGAACGTCGTGACCGGCGAGACCGCCGTTCCCCCGCCGGCGCTCGTCGCGGTGACGACCCACGCGTGCAGCGCGCCCGCCTCGAGGCCGTCCCAGGTGACGGTCGCGACCTCGCCCGAGGGCACGGTCGTGCTCCCGATCTCCTCGGCCGGGGCGTAGAGCGCCACGGCATCCGTCACGAGCGTGGTCGTGCGGGTCGTGAGGTCGACCGGCACCGTGAAGTCGTCCTCGAGCCCGTTGTAGCGCTGGCGGTCGTCGTACTCCGTGGCCCCGAAGTTCTCGAGCCACGGCGAGTACGTGTCGACGACGAGCTCGGAGCGGTCGACGTCGAACTGGAGCAGGCGCAGGTAGCTCGACCCGAGCCGCAGGCCCTGGTCGGGCGCGTAGCCGCCGATCTCGGTGAGACCGGCCTCCTCGGCGGTGACCTCGTAGAACTGGTAGTCCGCGAGCAGCTCGACGACGCCGTTGCCGGGCGTGCCGACGTCGCGCTTCACGTTGATGCCCACGCCGTGCTCGTGGCCGGAGAGCACGAGGAAGACGTTCGGGTTCGGCTCGACGACCTTCGAGTACAGCAGGCGCCCGTCCGGGGTGGAGAACGGCGCTCCACGGCCGTCGGGGTTGGTGCTCGGCGCGAGGTAGTCGTGCGCGAGCAGGATCGCGTTGCGGTCGGCGAACTGCTCGAGCACGCCGTCTGCCCAGGCGGCCTCCTCGTCGGTCACGCCGTACGAGAGGTACACGGCGACGAAGTCCAGACCGCCGGCCGTGAACAGGTCGTAGTGGTTCTGGTTGTCGCCCTCGCGCCACGGGCCGCCGTAGGACGCGTCCTGCCAGCCGGCCGACAGCGCCTCGTACCGCTCGGGCCCGTAGTAGGCGTTGTAGAGCGCGCCGGGTCCGTTGTCGGCGCCCGTGAGGTTGTCGTGGTTGCCCGCCAGGACGCCGTTGGGGATGCCCGCGTCGTCGAGCAGCCGCTGCGCGGACGACGAGAACTCGTACTCGCCGCGGACCTGGGCCGCCATCGCGTCGTCCGCCGGCGTGCGCGTGTAGTTCTCGACGATGTCGCCCGTGTGCGCGACGTACTCGATGCCGCGCTCGTCCGCGTTGTCGACGACCCACTGCACGAGGTCGGTGTAGGCCTTCGCCCAGACCGCACGCTCCTCGGCGGTCTCCTGCTCGACGGCACCCTCGGACAGGTACTGCGTGTCGGTGAAGTGGACCATCGAGAAGTCGTACGCGTCGCGGTCCGCGAACGACGTCGGCTCCTCGGTGCCGACGCCGTCGTCGATGTCGTCGGCGAACGGGTCGGTGCCGGTGACGAGGACGTGGACCGTCCCCTGCGTCGCGTGCCGCGCGGACAGCGTGGCCGTCAGGCTCGTCGGCCCCTCGACGGCGCCGCGCGCGGAAGCCAGCGCCTCCCAGGCCGCACCGTCCCAGACGTGGAGCGTCGCGAGGCGCTGCGGGTCGATGACGCCGTCCCACCGGACGGTCTGCCCCGCCACGTCGCCCTCCGCCGGGATCTCGAAGCGCTGGAACGCGACGTCGGCGGCGGGCGCCGCGTCGAGCGTCGCGCCGTCGCCCGGGACGAGCGCGTCGACGTCGGCCGGGCTCTCGCCCTCGACGTGCAGCACGTCGGTGGGCACCGCGGCGGTCTCGCCCTGCGCCGCGGCCACGGGCGAGCGCACGTCGGCGCGCGCGAACGTCGCCGTGACGTCACCGCCGCCAGGGGCGCTCACGCGCGCGCCCAGCTCGACGGAGCCCTCGACGCCGGTCGTGCCGGTCGCGGGGGTCAGGTCGGTCGGGACGTCCGGGACGCCGAGGCTCGTGAAGCCGATCTCGTGCGTGCTCGCGTTGCCGAGCACGTCCGTCGCCGTGACGACGAGGGTGTGCGCCCCGGGCTCGAGGCCCGGGCCGACGAGCGCGCCCGCCTCGACGGCCTCGCCGTCGAGCGTGACGGACGGGCCCTCGAGCACGCCCGACGCGTCCGTGAGCTCGACGGCGAGGCTGGTCGCCGTGGCGAGCTCGGCCCCGGCGGCGGGCGTGCTCGACGCGACGGCGGGGCCCGTGTTGTCGGTCGTGACCGTGCGCCGGGCCGTGGCCCCTGCGGCGGTCGAGGAGGTCAGGACGTGCTCGCCGTCGGCGAGGGCGGCGGTGTCGAGGTCCGCGCGCAGGCCGGGCGCCGGGGCGTCGGCGGCGGGGACGACGTCGAACGTGAGGACGGCCTCGCGCGGCTTGGTCGCGCTCGAGCCGCAGTCGCCGTCACCGAGCGAGTACGACGACGCGACGTCGACCGGGGTCGCGGTGCCGTGGCTCGGCACGAGGCCGATGCCCGAGATCGCGAAGTCGTCCCGGTTGTCGCCGCACGAGGTCGGGTAGGTGCCCGTGACGAACCGGACGGTGTTGCGGCCGGCTCCCAGGTACGCGTTGGGCACGTCGACGCGCACGGTCTCGCTCACGTAGTCGCGGTCGACGAGGTCGATGCGCTGGCCGTTGACGAGCAGGTGGTTGGCGTAACGGGCCTCGATCGAGTTCGAGCCCACGGTGAAGACGAACTGCGACGAGCCGGCGCCGAGGGTCGCAGTGGTGGCGAGCGGCGCGCCGTCGACCTCGATCCCCGTCGGGGCGTCGCCACCGGCGGGCGGGGTCGCGAGGACGGTCCGCGTGCCGTTGAGGAGCTCGCCGTCCGCCGGGGTCAGGGCCGGCGCGCCGGGCGCGGAGTTGTTCACGGTCACGCCGCTCGTCGCGGTCTGGCCCGACGCGGTCGTGGCCGTGAGGGTGTGCGCACCGTTCTCGAGCGTCGTCGTGTCGAGCTCGGCCGCGAGGCCGGTCGTCGCGGCCGGATCCTGGGCGACCGTGAACGTCAGGTCGGCCGTCAGGACGCGGGACGTGTTCGTCCCGCACGAGCCGTCGCCGAACTGGTAGGTGAAGCGGTTGCCGGAGCCGTCGGCGACCTCGCCGAGCAGCTCGAGCGAGACCTCGGTGAGGTCGAAGTCGTCGTAGTTCGAGCCGCACGACGTGGGGACGGCGCCCACGACGAACCGCACCGCGTTCTCCCCCTGGACCAGCAGGTCGTTCGGCACGTCGAGCGCGACGCGCTCGGAGACCATGTCCCGGTCGAGGTCGAGTCGCGTGCCGTTGACGAGCACGTAGCTGCCGTAGCGCTTCTCGATCGAGTTGCTGCCCACGTCGAAGAGGAGGCGCGACGTGGCGGGGGTCGCCGTGGCGCCCCCGAGCGGACGGCCGTCGACCGCCAGCTCGCGGACCGGGTCACCGGCCTGGACGGGCTGCGCCGTGACGGTCACCGTGCCGTCCAGGTACGTCCCGGGCGTCGGGTGGAGCACCGGGATCCCGCTCGGCTCCTCGGCCGCCGCGGCGGCGCGCTGCGTGGGCGCGCGGTCGGCGGCCACGGCCGCCGTCACGGGGAGCGCGGCCCCCACGGCGAGGCTCGCTCCGACCACGGCGGCGAGCCCTCGGCGTCTTCTCCGGGTGCGGGGCGTGTGCACGGGCGTGCGCATCGGTGTGTCCTTTCGTCGTCGACAGGCAAGGGCACGACCGTCCGGCGTCCGCGGCGAGCGCACCCGTACCGGACCATTCCGGGCACGGGTGAACTCTCGGACGAGACGGGACGAACGCGATCCGAACACCGGGAGACGGTCCGGTGCCCGGCACGGTGACGGGACGGGGACAGGGACGGAGGACGGAGCGCCCGGCGGGGAGCGCGCGACGACTCCGGCACCGGCACGGGTGCGGCGGACCCCGGGGACGACGCAGGCCGCCCACCCGGAGGGTGGACGGCCTGGTCAGGAAGGGTGCGCCATCAGGGACTCGAACCCCGAACCCGCTGATTAAGAGTCAGCTGCTCTGCCAATTGAGCTAATGGCGCGCGAGAGGGAACACTACCAGCGGCCACGGGTCGTCCTGCACGAGGGTCCCGCACCCGCCGCCGCCCCGGTCCCTCGACCGGCACGGCTCAGGCCGCCCGCGTGCGGACGGCCCGATCGGTGGTGGTGCGCCATCAGGGACTCGAACCCCGAACCCGCTGATTAAGAGTCAGCTGCTCTGCCAATTGAGCTAATGGCGCGCGAGAGAAAACACTAGCAGCCACGGGCGCGCCGGGAAAATCCGTTCCGCCCGTCCCCGTGTGACGTCGGCGACAGCCTCCGACGGGGCGCGTCGTGGCGACGTCGAGAGGCGCGCCTAGAGGTAGAGGCCCGTCCGGCCGTCCTCCTCGACCTCCTGGGACACGGCGTGCACGTCGCGCTCGCGCAGCAGCACGAGGTCCCGACCCCCGAGCTCGACCTCCGCGCGGTCATCCGGGTCGAACAGGACGCGGTCGCCCACGGCCACCTGGCGCACGTGCTCACCAGCGGCGACGACGACGGCCCACGCCAGGCGCTTCGGGCCCACGGCCGTCGCGGGGATGACGAGGCCCGCCGAGCTCTGGCGCTCGCTCGCGTCGACCTCCGGGTCGACGAGGAGCCGGTCGTGCAGCATCCGGATCGGCAGGTCACGGGCCGCCGGCCGGGCGGAGGACGAACGGGGCGAGGAGGGGGAGGGCGCAGACGTCGTCTTGCTCACAGCCACAACGCTACCGGTGCCGCGACGCCTCACCTACGCTCGAACCCACACCCTGGCCGGACCGAAGGAGATCCATGTCCACGCGCCTCACCGTCGGCGACACCGCTCCCGACTTCACCCTGCCCGCCGCCGACGGCAGCACCGTCACGCTCTCCGACCTGCGCGGCAAGCACGTCGTCGTCTACTTCTACCCGGCCGCCGGCACCCCCGGCTGCACGACCGAGGCGTGCGACTTCCGCGACAGCCTCGCCTCGCTCCAGGGCGCGGGGTACTCGGTCGTCGGCGTCTCCCCCGACCCCGTGGACAAGATCGCGGCGTTCGTCGAGGCCGAGCACCTCACGTTCCCGCTCGTCTCCGACGTCGACAAGACGGTCCTCGAGGCGTACGGCGCGTGGGGCGAGAAGAAGCTCTATGGCAAGACCGTCGTGGGCGTCATCCGCTCGACGGTCGTCGTCGACCCCGACGGCACGGTCGAGCTCGCGCAGTACAACGTCAAGGCGACGGGCCACGTGGCCAAGCTGCGCCGCGACCTGGGCATCGACCCGAAGTAGCCGTCGCGGCGCGAGCGCTGCGTCCCCGCACGAGCGCGGCGTCCTCGGACGCGTCGCCCGACCGGGAGCGCAGCGCTCGCGCCGTAGACTGACCACCGCGCGCGAGTGGCGTAACTGGCAGCCGCGCCAGGTTTAGGTCCTGGTGTCCTCGGACGTGCGGGTTCGAGTCCCGCCTCGCGCACCATAGACGACCTACTGTCTACATCACGGGTAAGTACGCCGGCCCGCAGGTGGGACTGCCCCAGCATCGGTTGGCTCCTGATCTGTGAGGACTGCGGTCCTCGCTGGAAGGATGTCCCGCTTCCCAAGCCCTATCGCGCCGAGTTCCGTCGTGATGTGGGCGCCGTTGCCCGCCAGTGCGGCTCGATCGCTCAGATTGCCAAGCACTTCGGGATCACCGAGTCCTGTCTCCGTACTTGGCTCGAGGCGGCCGATGGCGAAGACGGCGGGCAGCCCGGTGTAACGAAGCAGGAGTCGGCCGAGCTGCGCGATAGCGCATCCCTACCTCCCGCTGCGAGCCCGCCACCGCTTGGCGATGACCGCGCCCCCTGACATTCGCATGCGCCACTCGGCCATCTCGACGCTGACATCGAACTGACGGGCGACGGTCTCGGGCGCACGGCCGTACATCGCCGCGCGCTTGGCCGCTTCAGGCGGCACCAGTAGCGCCCCGGCGAGTTCGGCCGCCTCCTGTTCCTGCACCTTCCCCGTCCCAGTGCACCCGCCATCCTCATCGAGCCACGTCGTGCCGAGCACGTGTTCGGCAACGATGTGTGCCACCTCGTGGGCGAGGTTCGAGCGCACTCGAACCGGCGAGTGGGCAGGGTTGAACACGATGATCTGCCCGGTCCCGTCCCGTATCAGCCCTGCAGACCACAGATGCGGCGCGAACCGAGTGAAGTGGGCTACTGCGACCTCGCTTGCACCGACAGCTGCCGCCGAGACGATCGGGATGCTGTACTCCTCCGACCATCGGTCGAAGTCGAAGGGAGATTGGCCGTCCAGATCGAGTTCGGAGCGCACTTCGCTCGCGAGCCTCTGCAGCGCGGCCTTGGATGCTGCTGCCATGCTGTCATCCGTCCGCCGACTGGCGGGCACGTACGTGCCGCAGCGTCGCGGAAAAGATCTCCTCGAGGTACCGCTTGTCGTCATCTGCGAGGTCTCGCCGAGCACGAAGTAGCGCGCTCACCTCGCTGGCGAGCTCCGGCGGAGGAGCACCGTCCTGGCTGCGCGTGGTCGCAGAAGCAGCCGGATCGACGAGGAACTCGTCGGCAGACATGTTCAGCCAGCGCGTGATCTTCGCGTACGAAGGCAGGTCAGGTTGCTGACCGTTACGAAGCCGAGACAGGAGCGCCGGGCTGACGCCGATCTCTCCGGCGGCTTGGCGCCAGGTGCCCCCCTGGGCCGTGATCCTTGCCTCCAGGACGCGTGCCAACTGCTCGACATTCACCGTTCGACTCATGGCTCGAGTGTCTCCACGACCCGAGCGTATCAGTAGCGACACGCGGTTGCGCCACCGATGCGAGACCGTTACGGTGCAGATACGACGTTGCAGCAGCGCAACCCCGGATGCAAGGAGGAAGTCGATGGCCACCAACACGGGTAAAGGTCACCGGCGAGGGGCGGTGACTGGCCGGTCCCAGACCTACAACCCGCGAACCAAGTCGTTCGTGAAGCGGGACTCTGGGACAGGCCGGTTCATGGACGGCAAGAGCGATGGGCGTCCGTTCAAGGGCGTCAGGAAGGAGAACTGATCATGGCGCGCAAGCGATACGACGTGGTCTACCGGTCCGTCTCGGACAAGTGGAACGTGACGCACCAGCAGACCACGCTCTCGACGCACTTCACCAAGGAAGCGGCCGTCAGTGCCGGCGTCGACGTGGCGAGGCGCAACGCGCCGAGCCAGCTGATCATCCACCGCAAGGACGGCACGATCGAGGACGAGCGCACCTACGGCGACGACCCCTACCCCCCGCGCGGGTGACGCGCCAGTCGGGGCGGGCTGCCCACGTTCTGGGGCAGCCCGCCCGCCAAATCCCTGAGGCACGGAGGAGTCTTCCACGCCGGATCAATGGGAGTTCGAAACTGGCTCGTCGACAGTGGTCGGCGCGGCGTTGTGGCGCCACACGGGTGGAAGTCGGCCGACTCGCAGACGAGGGAGGTGCGCGGTCGACCAGACGACCCCGCTCCTTTTCCATCGCCTTCAGTACCGCCTCGGCCAGCGCACCAGCGCCGATGAGACTGCAGTTTCTCTGCACGATCCGCACCGTCGCGCCAGTTCCGGGCGCGGGGCAATTAGTAGGTTGCCGTCCAGGTCGCGGAGCTGCGGGGACGACACGCTCCCAATGCCCTGCACGCCCCCGACGACCTCGACCCGGGGGCGTCGAGGGCGCTCGCACGGCTGCGAGGTCGTCGACCCACCGGAAGAACCTCGGCCTCGTCGGCCGTGAGCGCGGTGACGGTGCCGTCCAGCGCGAGGTCGAGCGCCCCGGGGGCGCGCCATCCGTCGCGATGCCCGCACCCGAGGAGGCGCTGCGACGACCCTGCCACGGGCGCTGGCGCCCGCCGACGGGATTCACCCGCCCATCAACTGGACGCCCGTCCAGTTGGGCGGCTAGCCTGACGCCAGAGCCGGTGTCCGCACCATTGCCCCCTGCCGGTGCGGGCACCGGCTTCTTCCGTCGAGGCGCACCCTGCGCGCGCACGACGGCCTCTGACCGAGACGCGAACGGCCCGGCACCTCCAGGTGCCGGGCCGTTCGCGTGCGCGGGGACGGGTCAGGCGTCCTGCGCCGGGGTCCCGTCGTTCGCCGCGGCGATCTGGCGACGCACGTCGTCCATGTCGAGGCCCTTGACGGCGTCCACGACCTGCTTGAGCGCGGGCGCGGGGAGCGCACCCGGCTGGGAGAAGACGAGGATGCCCTCGCGGAAGGCCATGAGCGTCGGGATCGACGTGATGTTCGCGGCCGCCGCGAGGCCGCGCTCGGCCTCGGTGTCGATCTTGCCGTGCACCACGTCCGGGTTCTCCTCCGACGACGCCTCGAACACCGGGGCGAACATCTTGCACGGTCCGCACCAGTCGGCCCAGAAGTCGACGAGGACGATGTCGTTCTCGGTGATCGTCTGCTCGAAGGTGGACTCGGTGAGCGTCTGCGTGGCCATGGATGATCCTCCTGGGACGGTGGGGGTGTCTGCCTCGTAGAGCAACGATCCTCCCCCACGTATTCCCCTCGCTCTCCCGGCACGGCGTGGACCTCGACCCGCCCCGGGCGCGACCAGCCTCTACGCTGCCCCTGTGACGAACGCCACCGCTTCCCCCCGGCTCTCGCGCGCCACCATCGCCGGCTACGCCGCCGGCTCCGTCGGCACCGGGGGCTTCGGCACCCTGCCCGGCCTCGTGCTGCTCGTGTACCTGACCGACGCGCTCGCGGTGCCCGCCGCGGTCGCGGGGCTCATCGTCACCGGCGCGAAGGTCTGGGACGTCGTCATCGACCCGTTCATCGGGTACGGCTCCGACCGCGACCTCGCCCGCACCGGCTCGCGCCGGCGCTTCATGACGATCGGCGCCCTCACGCTGCCCGTCTTCTTCGCGCTGACGTTCGCCGTCCCCGCCGCGGCCGGGCCCACCGCGGCGGCGATCTGGGTGCTCGTCGCGTTCCTCCTCGCCGCGACGGCGTTCTCGCTCTTCCAGGTCCCGTACATCGCCCTGCCGGCCGAGCTCGACCCCACCTACGACGGCCGCACGCGGCTGCTCGCGTGGCGCGTCGCGGCGCTCGCGTTCGCGATCCTGCTGTTCGGCGCGGGCGGCCCCGCGCTGCGCGGGGGCGGCGACTCGACCTCGGGCTACCTCGTCATGGGCGTCGTGTCCGGCCTCGTCATCGGCGCCGGGATGCTCGTCGCCACCCGCGTCGCCCCACGCACGCCGGGCGCCCGGGACGCGGGCTCGCCCGTCGGGACGACGACGCCGCTCGCCCCCGCCGCCTCGACGTCCGCCTCGCGCGCGTGGACCGTCGCGGTCCGCGAGGCGTTCGACGCGCTGCGCCGCTCGCGGCCGTTCCGCACGCTGCTCGCCGCGTTCTTCCTCCAGGCGGTCGCCACCGGCCTCATGCTCGCGGGCGCGGCCTACGTCGCCCGGTACGTCCTCCACGACGAGGCCGCGGTGAGCTACCTCTTCGCCGCCCTCATCGCCCCCGCCCTGCTCTGCATGCCCCTGTGGACCCGGCTCGCGCGCCGCGACGGGAAGGAGCGCGGCTTCGTCGTCGCCACGGTGCTCTTCGCCGTCGCCGCACTGGGGATGGTGCCGCTCCTCTGGGCGCCCGGCGCGTGGGTGTACGGCCCGACGGCCCTCGCCGGGATCGCCTACGCGGGCATGCAGGCGCTGCCGCTCGCGATGCTCCCGGACGTCATCGCCCACGACGCGCGCACGCACGGCGAGGGGCGCGGCGGGGCGTTCAGCGGCGTGTGGACGGCGGGCGAGACCACGGGCATGGCGCTCGGCGCCGCGGTGCTCTCGCTCGTCCTCGGCATCACGGGCTACGTGTCGTCGCGCGCCGGGGAGACCGTGGCGCAGCCGACCGCGGCCGTCGACGGCATCGCCCTGGCGTTCTCGGTCGTCCCCGCGGTCCTCGTGCTGACAAGCCTCGTACCGCTCGTACGGTACGGTCTGCGCAAGGGGGACATCGACGACACAGCACCGGAGCTGCCGCGTGACCACGCCTCCACCGACCGAGCGCACGACTGACCCCTCCTCGGAGCACTCCGGGGGCGCGCCGGGCGACGTCCCGCTGCGCACGGACGGGATCCTCGACCGGCTCGCCGCGCTCCGCGCCGCCGACGCCCCCACGCACGGGGGCCGCGTCCTGTCCTACGTCTACGACCCGGGTCTCGCCGAGCTCGACGAGCTCGCCGCCGCGGCCGCCCGCGCGGTCCAGCCCGTCAACGGCCTCGACCCGACCACGTTCACCTCAGTGGCCGTCATGGAGTCCGAACTCGTCGCCTTCGCCCGGGCCATGCTCCGTGGGCCCGCTGCGGGGCCGGACGCCGTCGTGGGCTCGGTGACGTCGGGCGGGACCGAGAGCTGCCTCCTCGCCGTGAAGATCGCCCGCGACGCCGCCCGCGCGGCCCGGCCCGGCGTGCGCCCGCGCGTCGTCGCCCCGGTGAGCGTGCACGCGGCGTTCCGCAAGGCCGCGCAGTACCTCGACGTCGACCTCACGCTCGTGCCGGTCGACCCCGCGACCGGCACGCTCGCCGCCGCCGACCTCGTCGCGGCGCTCGACGGCGGGCCCGACGGCGACGACGTCGCGCTGGTCGTCGTGTCCGCGCCGTCGTACCCGCACGGCGTCGTCGACCCGGTGGCCGAGGTCGCCGCCGCGGCCGCCGCGCGCGGCGTGCCGGTGCACGTGGACGCGTGCGTCGGTGGGTGGGTCCTGCCGTTCTGGGAGGGCGCGGGCGGCGAGCAGGTGCCCGCGTTCGACTTCTCCGTGCCCGGCGTGACGAGCATCTCCGCGGACGTGCACAAGTACGGCTACGCCCCCAAGGGCACGTCGGTCCTGCTCGTGCGCGGCCGCGACCGGCAGCGCCGCCAGTTCTTCGCGACGACGGGCTGGCCCGGCTACCCGGTGGTCAACCCGACGACGTCCGGCTCGCGCTCGGCGGCCCCGCTCGCCGCGGCGTGGGCCGTGAGCCAGGCCCTCGGGACGCCCGGGTACACGGCCCTCACCGCACGGTGCGTGCGCGCGACCCGGGCGCTGCGCGCGGCGATCGAGGGGATCGACGGGCTGCGCGTCGTCGGCCACCCGACCGGCCCCCTCGTCGCGGTGGCCTGCGACGAGTCCGTCCCGGCCGCGCGGCAGGTCGACCCGCACCTGTGGGCCGACGCCGTCCGGTCGCTCGGCTGGGTCCTCCAGCCCCAGCCCGGGCTCGCGCAGGACGACGGGACCCACCTGCCGCACACGACCCACCTGACGGTCACCCCCGTGACGGAGGCGGGCGTCGAGGGCCTCGTGGCGGCGCTCGTCCAGGGGGCCGACGCCGTCCGCGGCGAGCCGCGCCCCGACGTGAGCGCCGTCCTCGGGGCGCTCGCCGGTGCGTTCGCCCCGAGCGTCGACGCCGCTGCGCCGGAACCCGCCGCCGACGCCGTCTGGGAGGCGCTGCTCGCGGCGCTCGCCGCGGACGGGGGTGAGCGCGACGGGACGGCACGCTCCGTCCTTCCCGACCGGCTCGCGCCGCTCATGGCCGTCATGGAGGTGCTGCCTGCGGCGGTGGCGGAACGGGCGCTCGTCGAGATCGTCGCGCGGGTCGCCGAGCCGCCCGCCGGTCCCGCCGTGCCGTGAGCGGACTCGCCCCGGCGCACCGCACGGGGTAGAACAGTCGCGTGACCGACACCGCCGACTTCGTGCCCGACGACTTCTCCCACGAGAACCCGCAGCCCGCGGGCTGGCTCAGCCCGGAGGAGATCGCGGTCGCCCGTGCGCAGCTCCCGCTCGTCTACGTCGACGCCGTCCCGGTGCGGGTCGACGACTCCGGCGACGTCGTCGCGGTCGGGCTCCTGCTGCGCGTCACGCCGGAGGGCATGATGACGCGCGCCCTGGTCTCGGGCCGCGTGATGTTCCACGAGCGCATCCGCGACGCCCTGCTGCGGCACATCGAGAAGGACCTGGGGCCGGTCGCGCTCCCCCAGGTCCCCGCGTCGCCGCAGCCGTTCACGGTCGCCGAGTACTTCCCGACGCCGGGCATCACCTCCTACCACGACCCCCGCCAGCACGCGGTGTCGCTCGCGTACGTGGTGCCGGTGACGGGCGACTGCCGCCCGCAGCAGAACGCGCTCGAGCTCGCGTGGCTCACGCCCGAGCAGGCGTGCAGCGACGAGGTGCAGCTCGAGATGCGGGGCGGCCAGGGGGTGCTGCTGCGCCAGGCGATGGCGTACGTGGGCCGCCTCCCGTGACGGGCGCACCGCGCGTCCCGGCGGCCGGACGCCGGATCGCCGCCGCGCGGGTGCTCCACGCGCTCGTGGCGCTCGCCGCGCTCACGGGCGTCGCCATGGAGCTCGTCATCGCGCTCGTCGACGGGCCCGGCACGGCCCCGAGCCAGGCCGAGCGGCTCGTGCGCCTCTTCTCCTACTTCACGATCCAGTCGAACCTGCTCGTCGGGATCGTCTCGGTCCTCCTCGCGGTGCGGCCCGAGCGCGACGGCCCGGTGCTCCGCGTCGCGCACCTCGACGCGCTGCTGTGCATCGCCGTCACCGGCCTCGTCTACAACACCGTCCTGCGCGGCCTCGCCGAGCTGAGCGCCGCCGGCCAGGTCTCGAACCTGCTCCTGCACCTGCTCGCGCCCGTGCTCGCCGTCGCGGCGTGGCTCCTCGTCGGTCCGCGCCCCCGGGTCGACGCCGCGACGGTGTGGTGGTCCGTCGTCTACCCCCTCGCGTGGATCACGTACACGTTCGTCCGGGGCGCTGTCGTGGACTGGTACCCGTACCCGTTCCTCGACGTGGGCGAGCTCGGCCTGGGCCGGGCGCTGGTCAACACGGCGGTCGTCGCGGTCGTCTTCCTCGCGCTGGCGTGGGTCGTGCGCCTCGTCGACGCGCGGCTGCGCCCGGCCCCCTGACGCCTCGTCCACCGGACGACGGCGAGCCAGGGACCAACGACCCCCGCGCTCCGTCCGCTCGGCCCTGGGCCGGGCGGGCCCCCGCCCGGACGCTGGAGGGAGGGGACCCGTCCGGTCCGGACGGGCGTTCGACGAAGGGGCGCGCCATGGATGCCGCAGTGGTCTACGAGTCGATGTACGGGAACAGCGAACGGGTCGCGCAGGCCGTCGCCGAGGGGCTGAGCGAGACGGTCCGCGTGACGGTGGTCGACGTGACCGACCCCGCGGCGAGCCCCGACGCGCTCCGGCACATGGGCCTCGTCGTCGCCGGCGGCCCGACCCACGCGTTCGGCATGACCCGGCCCACGACCCGCGCCGAGGCCGTGCAGCGCGCGAGCGGCGACGTGTCCGACCGCGCGACGGGACTGCGCGAGTGGGTCGATTCCGTCCCGCGCCAGGACGAGACGCGCCTGGCCGCGACGTTCGACACGCGCGTCACCAAGGTCAAGCCCCTGCCCGGCTCCGCCGCGCGCGGCGCGGCCAAGGTGCTGCGCCGCGCCGGCTTCCGCCTGGTCACTCCCCCGGCGTCGTTCTACGTCGGGGACGTCGAGGGGCCGCTCGACGACGGCGAGCTGGACCGCGCCCGGGCGTGGGGCCGCGCGCTGGGCAAGGTGCTCGTGCCGGCGGCGAGCCCGGCCGAGGGCCGCTGAGCGACCGCCCGGCGGTCGGTGCGGACCGCGGGTCGGTACGGACCGGGGTCGTCGGTCCCGCCGCGGATCCGTGCCGTCGCGGGTCGCTGCCGTCGTAGGTCGTGCCGGTCGCGCGGTCGGGGTCAGCCCCCGAGCTCGAGCCTCGGCCAGTCGTCGAGGTCCTCGCGCATCCGACGGTCGTGCGTCGCGACGACCACGGCCGCGGGCGTGACCCGCAGCGCCTGCGTGAGCTCGTCGACGAGGTCGATCGAGAGGTGGTTGGTCGGCTCGTCGAGGATCAGCACGTGCGGCGCGGCCAGGAGCGCCCGGGCGAGGTCGAAGCGGCGCCGCAGCCCCGCGGACAGCTCGCGCAGCGGGCGCTCCAGGTCCTCCTCGGTCAGCAGGCCGAGGAACGCGACCGGCACGAGGTGGTCCGGGTCCAGGCGTCCCGCGTCGAGCAGCTCGAGGGCCTCGCGCGCGTACTCGTCGAACCCGGTGCGGTCCTCGGCCTCGGGGGGCAGCGCCGGGCCCTCCTGCGCGACCACGCCCAGCCGTGCGCCGTCGACCACGGACCGTGCCCCGCGGTCGAGGGGCACCAGTCCCGCGAGCGCCGCGAGGAACGTCGACTTGCCGCTGCCGTTCGGCCCGGTGACGAGGAGCCGGCCCGAGGGCGGGAGCGCGACCCGGGTCCCGGGCAGGTCGAGGCGCGCGCCGCCGTCGGGCCCGACGCGCGGGCTGCGCAGCTCGAGGACCGGGTCGCCCGGGTCCCAGCCTGGCGACATCGCAGGCAGCTCGGGGAAGACGAGCTGGAGCGGCGGCACCGGGACCTCGACGGCCTCCGCCTCGAGCTGCTGGAGGCGCCGGTCCGCGGCCTTGACGTGGATGCGGGCCCGCGTCGCGCGACGGTGCTTCTGGCTGCCCTTGGGCGGGCGCCACTCGTCGGACAGCCCCTCGTACGACGCGTCGAGCACCGCGGCGAGCTTCGCCGCACGCTTCTGCTCCGCGCGGAAGCGCTGGCGCCAGCGGTGCAGCGCCTGGTTCTTGGCGAACCGGTAGGACAGGTAGCCCGGCTGCCCGTAGAGCACCGGCTTCCCGTCCATGGCCGGGTCGAGGTCGAGGATCTCGGTCGCGACGTCGTCGAGGAGCTGCCGGTCGTGCGTGACCATCACCACGCCGCCGCGCCACGCGACGAGCTCGCCGGTGAGGAAGTCGATCCCGCCGGTGTCGAGGTGATTGGTCGGCTCGTCGAGGAGGAGCAGGTCGGCACGCTCGGCGAGCCGGCACGCGAGCCGCACGCGGTAGCGCTCGCCGACGGACAGGGTCGCAAGCTCGCGGTCCCGGTCGCGGCACGCGCCGAGCCGCGAGAGCGCGACGTCGACGCGCCGGTCCGCGTCCCACACCGCGAGGTGCTCGGCCCGCGCGAGGATCTCCGTGAGCTCGGCGAGGTCGCCGGCCTCGTGGTCGAAGTCGCGTGCAGCCGCCTCGAGCTCCGCCGCGACCGCCCGCAGCCCGCGGAGCGTCGCGGCGACGAGCGTGCCGACCGTCTGGCCCGGCGCGATCGCGAGCTCCTGCTCGACGAGCGCGAGCGAGCCCGCGCGCCGGACCTCCCCGCGGCTCGGCGCGAGGTCCCCCGAGAGCACGTGCAGCAGCGTCGACTTGCCCGTGCCGTTCTCCCCCACCACCCCGAGCCGCGTCCCCGCCGCGACGCGCACCCCGACCCCGTCGAGGACGGGTCGTCCGGGGTAGGCGAAGGCGAGGTCGTCGGCGGCAAGATGCACGGGGACTACCTTATGGTCCGCGAGATCGGCCCCCGCGGCGCGAGATCGACCTCCCGAGGGTCGATCTCGACCGTACGGGCCGATCTCGCGAGCGGGGTACGGTCGAGCCCATGAGCACCGCGCCCTCCGGACCGGACCACGCGAACGTCCCGTCTCCCGCCGCCGGCACCCCCGGGACGACGACGGCGCCCCCGACGGACCGGGCCACGACCGGGGCCGTGGCGCTCGCCGTCGCGCTCGACGTCGTGAGCGTCCTCGCCTTCGCCGCCGGTGGCCGCGCGACCCACTCCGCGGACAGTCCTCTCACCGCCGTCACCGGCATCGCATGGCCGTTCCTCGTCGGCCTCGCGGTCGCGTGGGTCGTGCTGCGCGCGTGGCGACGCCCGCTCGCGCCCTGGCCCGTCGGTGTCGGCGCGTGGGCGCTGACGTGGGCCGTCGGCATGGCCCTGCGGGCCCTGACGGGCGAGGGCCTCGCCGTGCCGTTCCTCGTGGTCTCCGCGCTGTTCCTGCTCGCGACGCTCGTCGGGTGGCGCCTCGTCGCCACGCTCGTCACACGCCTCCGCGCGGCCCGCGCCCCGAGGTAGAGGCGTGGTCGCCCGATGGAGAGGCGTGGTCGGGGACCGGGCCTCTCCCTCGCCGTACCGGGCCTCTCCCTCGCCGGACCGGGCCTCTACCTCGACGAGAGGACGGTCACGATCTCCGGTGCGAGCGCGCGGAACGCCTTGCCCCTGTGGCTGACGGCGTTCTTCTCCGCGGGGCTGAGCTCGGCCGCGGAGCGGGCGGGCGCGCCGGGGTCCGGCTGCTCGTCCGGCAGGAGGATCGGGTCGTACCCGAACCCGTTCTCACCGCGCGGTGCGGTGAGCAGGGTCCCGCGCATCTCGCCGGTGCGCACCACCTCGGTGCCGTCCGGCGTGACGAGCGCCGCCGCGCACACGAAGCCCGCGGCCCGGTGCTCGGCGGGCACGTCGCCGAGCTGGGCGAGCAGGAGCTCGAGGTTCGCGACGTCGTCGCCGTGCCGCCCGGCCCAGCGCGCCGAGAAGATCCCGGGGGCGCCGCCGAGCACGTCGACGGCGAGGCCCGAGTCGTCCGCGACGGCGGGCAGCCCCGTGGCCGCGACGAGCGCGCGCGCCTTGATGAGCGCGTTCTCCGCGAACGTCACGCCGTCCTCGACCGGCTCGGGCGCGCCCACGTCGCCCGCGCCGACGATCGCCTCGGGCGCGAGCTCGAGCCCCGGGTGCGCGTCGAGCTCGGCGGCCAGGATGGCTCGCAGCTCGGCGATCTTGCCCGGGTTGTGCGTCGCGAGGACGAGGCGCGCGCCGTCGGGCACGACGACGCCCGTCGCCTCGGGCGCGCCGCTCACCGCGCGTCCGCCGCGAGCGCCGCGCGCTGGATCGCGGTGAGGTCGGCCGTGCCTGCCACCGCGAGGTCGAGCAGCGCGTCGAGCTCGGCACGGTCGAACGGCGCGTGCTCCGCCGTGCCCTGCACCTCGACGAACGTCCCGGAGCCCGTGACGACGACGTTCATGTCCGTCTCGGCGCGCACGTCCTCGACGTACGGGAGGTCGAGCATGGGCGTGCCGTCGATGATCCCGACGCTCACCGCCGCGACGGAGTCGGTCAGCACGGGCTTGCCGCCCGTGATGTGGCCGTGCCGCTGGCCCCACGCGACGGCGTCGGCGAGCGCGACGTAGGCGCCGGTGATCGCCGCGGTGCGCGTGCCGCCGTCGGCCTGGAGGACGTCGCAGTCGAGCACGATCGTGTTCTCGCCGAGCGCCGAGACGTCGATGATCGCGCGCAGGGACCGGCCGATGAGACGCGAGATCTCGTGCGTGCGCCCGCCGATCCTGCCCTTGACCGACTCGCGCTGGCTGCGCTCGTTCGTCGCGCGCGGCAGCATCGCGTACTCGGCGGTGACCCAGCCCTCGCCCGACCCCTTGCGCCAGCGCGGCACGCCCTCCGTGAACGACGCCGCGCACAGCACGCGCGTGCGACCGAACTCGACGAGCACGCTGCCCTCGGCCTGGTCGAGCCAGTGGCGGGTGATGGTCACGGGGCGGAGCTGGTCGGGCGTGCGGCCGTCGGCGCGCAGGCGCGCGCCCGTGTCCGAGGACGATGCGGGGATGGTCATGCCGCCACCCTACCGACCACCCGGCACCCGCTGAGTGCCGGGTGTCTGTCGTCACGACGCCGTGCGGGCGACAGGTCCCCCGCACTCAGGGACTAGAGGTCGAACACCGCGCCCGTCGTCGCGACGTCGACCGGACCCGCGTACGACTCGCGCGCTTCCGCGCGGGAGCGTTCGGGGTCGTTCCACGCCGGGAGGTGCGTCAGCACCAGGCGGTGCGCGCCGGCCGCCGTCGCGACCTCGCCCGCCCGGCGCCCCGTGAGGTGGATGCCGCGCTCGACGCCGTCGTCGCGGCCCTCGTGGAACGCGGCCTCCGACAGCAGCAGGTCGGCGTCCCGCGCGAGCTCGACGACGCCGTCGCACGCGTCGGTGTCGCCCGTGTACGCGAGCACGGCCCGCTCGCCGGGCCGCGCGGACGAGGGCCCGGTGACCCGCACGCCGTACGCCTCGACGGGGTGGAACACGCGATAGGGCTCCAGCGTGAACGGCCCCACCTGGACGGGCGCGCCCGGGTCCCAGACCCGCACGTCGAGCTCCTCGGTCATCCCGTCGCCCGGCTCGGCGCCGTACGCCGCCTCGATGCGCGCGGCCGTCCCCGACGGACCGAGCACCGTCAGCCGGCTCGGCACCCCGGTCCGGGTCGAGCCGCGCTCGGGGTGGTAGCGCAGGTAGACGTACAGCCCGCAGACGTCGACGAAGTGGTCGGGGTGCAGGTGCGACAGCACGACCGCGTCGAGGTCGAGCGGGTCCACGAACCGCTGGAGCGCACCCAGCGACCCGTTCCCGAGGTCGAGCACGACGTTCCACTCGCGCGCCTCGAAGCCCGCGGCCGCGGCCTCGGCGGCCGGGACCTGGACGAGGTACGACGACGCGGGCGACTCGGGCCCGGCGAACGACCCCGAGCACCCGACCGTGACGAGGCGCATCAGGCCGCCTCCACGCGGAGCACCTCGGGGCCGAGGAAGCGGCGCGCCAGGTGCTCGAACGGCTCCGCGCTGCCCGTCGCGAGGAAGCGGTGCTGCGGCGGCCCCGCGTCGCGCGAGCGCTCGAGGTCGTGCGCGACGAGCGTGCGGTAGACGTCCTTGGCGGTCTCCTCCGCGCTCGACACGAGCGTGACCTCCTCGCCCATGACGTAGGAGATCGCGCCCGTCAGGAGGGGGTAGTGGGTGCACCCGAGCACGAGCGTGTCGACGCCCGCCGCCTTGACCGGGTCGAGGTAGCGGTGCGCGACCTCCAGCACCTCGGGCCCCGACGTCACGCCCTGCTCGACGAGGGGCACGAAGTCCGGGCACGCCTGGGTCGTCAGGTGCAGGCCCGGCGTGACGGCGAACGCGTCCTCGTAGGACCTCGACGTGATGGTGGCGCGCGTCCCGATGACCCCGATCCGCCCCGAGCGCGTCGCCGCGACCGCGCGCCGCGCCGCCGGGAGGATCACCTCGACGACCGGCAGGCCGTGACGCTGCGTGTACCGCTCGCGGGCGTCGCGCAGGACCGCCGAGGAGGCCGAGTTGCACGCGATGACCAGCATCTTCACGCCGTCGTCGACGAGCTGGTCCATGATCGCCAGCGCCATCGCCCGGACCGCCGCGAGCGGCTTGGGCCCGTAGGGGCCGTTCGCGGTGTCCCCGATGTAGAGGAGGGACTCGTTCGGGAGCTGGTCCAGGATCGAGCGCGCGACGGTCAGGCCGCCCACGCCCGAGTCGAAGATCCCGATGGGAGCGTCGTTCACCCGCCCGAGCCTACTGGCGCGCCCGCGCGCGGGGCGCACCGAACCGCGGCTGCCGCCTGTGGCAGCGCCCACAGGGCGGTCGCCCGTCCGGCCCGACGCGCGGCACGACCCTCAGGGCCGGCCGCGCCCCGCGCGCAGGTCGGCGAGCATGCCGTCCACGAGCGACTCCTGGAGCAGTCCCGTGAGCAGGAACACGCTCACGAGGAAGCGGCGCGGCGCGCCGCCCACCTCGCCGTCGTCCGGGCCGTCGTCGCCCTCGCGGTCCAGCTCGTCGTACAAGCCCTCGACCTGCTCGTCGGTCCGCAGGCCGAGCCGCTCCGCGAGCACGAGGCGGACGTCCGTCAGTGCCCCCGCCACGTCCTCGGCCTCGTCGCGCGCGACCGTGAACGGGGCCACCTCGGCGGGCTCCGGGTCCACGAGCAAGCGCGCCAGCCGCACCAGCCGCCCGACCTTGCGCGCCGCGAGGTCGTCCTGCGTGAACCGCCGGAACTCGGCAGCCACCTCGACGTCGTCCGACGCGTCCGGGAGCAGACGACGCACCGCCGGGTCGGGCGGGGGCGTCGCGTCCGACCCGTGCCCACCGGGCACCGGGCCCGTCCAGCCGGCGGGCGCCCACCCGTCGCCGGGCCCGGACGGCCCGGGCTCCCCCGGCACCCGACCGGGCACGCCCTCCTGGAGCATCTGCGCGACGTCGCCCGCGAGCTGGGCCAGCACGATCCGTTCCGACGGCTCGAGCTCTGCGACGTACCCGTGCGCCTCCGCGCGGAACGGCCTCACTGCTCGCCGTCCTTCTGGAGCGTCGCCCACAGCCCGTACGAGTGCATCGCCTGCACGTCGACCTCCATGCGCTCGCGGTCGCCCGTCGACACGACGGCACGACCCTCCTGGTGCACCTGGAGCATGAGCTCGTGGGCGCGCTCCGCGGCGTACCCGAAGTAGGACTCGAACACGTACGCGACGTAGCTCATGAGGTTGACCGGGTCGTTCCACACGAGGGTGACCCACGGGCTGTCGGGGAGGACGGACTCGTCGACCCGGGTCGCCTCCTCGGGCACGGTCACGGACGCCCGCGCGCCGACGGCGCGGGTGAAGATCGGCTGGGGGCTCACGCCACCACTGTATTCGTGGGCCTGTCGACACCCGTCGTGCCCGTCGCTGCCCTACCGTATTCCGCATGAGCCTCGCCGATCCGGGCAGCGTCGCCCTCTCCCCGACCGACAGCGCTGCCTCGCCGGGACAGGCCGGCCCGGTCCCGCAGCGCCCGCCGTACCGGCCGGTCGCGTCGACCGCCCTGCTCACCGACCGCTACGAGCTGACGATGCTCCAGGCCGCGCTCGCGGACGGCACCGCCGACCGGCACTGCCTGTTCGAGGTCTTCACGCGCCGCCTGCCCCCCGGGCGGCGCTACGGGGTCCTCGCGGGGACCGGACGCGTCCTCGAGGCGCTCTCGTCGTTCCGCTTCGGGGCCGATGAGCTCGACTGGCTGCACGCGCAGTCCGTCGTCGACGACCGCACCCTCGAGTTCCTCGCCGGGTATCGGTTCACCGGGACGATCACCGGGTACGCCGAGGGCGAGGTCTTCTTCCCGCACTCCCCCGTGATGACCGTCGAGGGCACGTTCGCCGAGGCGGTCCTGCTCGAGACGCTCGTGCTGTCGATCCTCAACTACGACTCCGCCGTCGCCTCGGCCGCGTCGCGCATGACGAGCGCCGCCGTCGAGCGCCCCTGCCTCGAGATGGGCGCGCGGCGCGCGCACGAGCAGGCCGCCGTCGCCGCGGCGCGTGCCGCCGTCGTCGGCGGGTTCGCCGGGACCTCGAACCTCGAGGCAGGACGCCGCTACGGGCTCGCGACCATCGGCACGGCCGCGCACGCGTTCACGCTCCTGCACGACGACGAGGAGTCCGCCTTCGCGTCGCAGGTCGCCTCCCTCGGGCCCGAGACCACGCTCCTCGTCGACACCTACGACGTGCGCAAGGGGGTCCAGAACGCGGTCCGGGCCGCCGGCGGGCGCCTCGGCGCCGTCCGTCTCGACTCGGGCGACCTCGGTGTCCTCGCCGTCGAGGTGCGGCGCCAGCTCGACTCGCTCGGTGCGCACGACACGAAGATCACCGTCACGTCCGACCTCGACGAGTACGCCATCGCGTCGCTCGCCGCCGCCCCGGTCGACTCCTACGGCGTGGGCACGTCGCTCGTCACCGGCTCCGGCGCGCCGACGTGCGGCATGGTCTACAAGCTCGTCGCGCGCGCCGACTCCACCGGCGTGCTCCAGCCCGTCGCCAAGGCGTCCACGGCCAAGACCAGCACCGGCGGGCGCAAGGTCGCCGCGCGCCGGTTCGACGTCGACGGGCGCGCGGTCGAGGAGGTCGTCGTCACGGGCGCCGACCTCCCGGTCCAGGAGTGGGAGCCCGACGACGGCGACCTGCGCCCGCTCCAGGTCCCGCTCGTCGTCGACGGCGCGGTCGACTCCCGCTGGGTCGGGTCCTACGGCGTCCAGAACGCGGCGCACCGCCACCGCGAGGCCCGCGCCGAGCTGCCCCGCGGCGCACGACGCCTGTCCGCCGGGGACCCCGCGATCCCGACGGTCGTGCACACGCTCCCCTGACGCGCGGGGACGGTGTCGACTACCGCTTGCCGACGAACCAGCCACGGACGGTCGCGACACGGGCGTCGAGCTGTTCGACCGTCGCGAGCGGGACCTCGGGTCCGCCGCAGCGGCGGCGCAGCTCGGTGTGCACCGATCCGTGCGGCTGCCCGCTCCGGCGGGACCACGCGGAGACGAGCTGCTGGAGCTCCTTGCGGAGCTCCGCGGCCCGACGGTGGTCCATCTCGGACCGCTCCCGCTCCGCCGACTGGCTGGACTTCGAGCGGGCGCTCATCTGGTCCGCCTGGCGCTGACGCAGCAGCGTGGTGACCTGGTCGGCGTCGAGGAGGCCCGGCAGGCCGAGGAAGTCGAGCTCCTCGTCCGACCCGACGTCCGCGCCCGTGCCGAACTCGCCGCCGTCGAACAGCACGCGGTCGAACGAGGCCTGCGCCTCGAGCGCCTCGAACGAGCCCTGGACGAGCTCGCCCGACGCCTTGTCCTCGCGGTTCGCCTCCGCCAGGAGCGCGTCCTCGGGGTTGAACCCCTCTCCCTGCTCCTCCGCGGTGAGCGGCCGGTCGAGCGCGTGGTCGCGCTCGATCTCGAGCCCGTTCGCGAGCTCCAGCAGGTGCGGGACGCTCGGCAGGAACACCGACGCCGTCTCGCCCCGCTTGCGCGCCCGCACGAACCGCCCGACGGCCTGCGCGAAGAACAGCGGGGTCGCCGTCGAGGTCGCGTACACGCCGACGGCGAGGCGCGGGACGTCCACGCCCTCCGACACCATGCGCACGGCGACCATCCACCGGCCGTCGCCGTCGGAGAACTCCTCGATCCGGCTGCTCGCCCCGTCGTCGTCGGAGAGGACGACGGTCGGGGACTTCCCGGTGATGCGCGCGAGGTGACCCGCGTAGGCGCGCGCGTCGGTCTGGTCGGTGGCGATGACCAGTCCCCCGGCGTCGGGGATCGCGCGACGCACCTCCGTCAGCCGCTTGTCGGCCGCCGCGAGGACCGACGGGATCCACTCGCCGTTCGGGTCGAGCGCCGTGCGCCACGCCTGGCCGGTCATGTCCTTGGTGAGCGCCTCGCCGAGGCGCGCGCTCACCTCGTCGCCGGCCTTCGTCCGCCAGCGCATGTTCCCCGAGTACGACAGGAAGAGCACGGGTCGCACGACGTGGTCGCGCAGCGCGTCGCCGTAGCCGTACGTGTAGTCCGCGCGCGAGCGGCGGATGCCGTCGGGGCCGCGCTCGTACTCGACGAACGGGATCGCCGCGGTGTCGGAGCGGAAGGGCGTCCCCGTGAGCGCGAGACGACGCGTCGCGTCCTCGAACGCCTCGCGCACCGCGTCGCCCCACGACAGCGCGTCGCCGCCGTGGTGCACCTCGTCGAGGATGACGAGCGTCCGGTCGGCGGTCGTCCGTGCCGCGTGCAGCGCGGGCTTGGCGGCGATCTGCGCGTAGGTCAGCGCGACGCCGTCGTAGTGGGCGCCGTGCCGCCCCTGGCTGTTGCGGAAGTTCGGGTCGATCCGGATGCCGACGCGCGCCGCGGCGTCCGCCCACTGGTGCTTGAGGTGCTCGGTCGGCGCGACGACCGTCACCCGGCGCACGATCCCCTGCTCGAGCAGCTCGGTCGCGACGCGCAGGGCGAACGTGGTCTTGCCCGCCCCGGGGGTCGCGACGGCGAGGAAGTCCCGCGGCGCACGCGTGCGGTACAGCTCGAGGGCCTCGGCCTGCCACGCACGCAGCTTCGACGCCGAGCCCCACGGGGCGCGACGCGGGAACGCGGGCGAGAGGTGCGACGCCGCCGCGGACGAAGGGCTCTGCGGCGCGGGCGGGGTGGTCCTGCTACGGGTGTCGGAGGCGGAGTGACCGGTGGACGTCGTGTGGTGCTCCCCGCTCACTTGCCGGAGTCACCCTCGCCGTCCTGCGGGTCTCGCAGTCCCTCGTAGATCTCCTTGCACGTGGGGCACACGGGGAACTTGTTCGGGTCGCGACCGGGCACCCAGACCTTGCCGCACAGCGCGATCACCGGCTTGCCGGAGAGCGCGGACTCCATGATCTTCTCCTTGCGCACGTAGTGCGCGAAGCGCTCGTGGTCGCCCGGCTCGGTCTGCTCGCGCGTCTCCTCGCGCTCGAGCACCCCGGTCGACGTGCCGGTCGTCGGCTCGGTCGCAGGGTTCCGGAACGGGTCCTCAGGACCTCCGGGGGGAGTGCTCGCGCGGAGTTCGATCATGGAGGGAAGTCTACGTCGGGGCGCCGACACCCGGGTGGCACCACGTCATCGGTCGGCACGCACGGACCCGGGCACGGAAGACGAGAGAGCCCGCCGGCGCGGCGGTCCAGGGGCGTGGACCGCGCGCCGGCGGGCGGCTGTGCCTCGCGGGCCACGGCCCACGAGAGTTCATCGGCGGAGGGTCTACAGGCCCTGCCAGTCCGGCTTGGACGCGTACGTCTGGCGGTAGTAGTCCCCGAGCTGCAGACGCGAGGCCGCCGCGTCGTCGACCAGCACCGTCGCGTGCGGGTGCATCTGCATGATCGTCGCGGGCCACAACGCGCTGATCGGGCCCTCCACGAGCTGGTGCACCGCCTCCGCCTTGCCCTTGCCCGACGCCAGCAGCACCAGGTGCCGCGCCGACATGATCGTCGCCAGCCCCTGCGTCAGACAGTGCCGCGGCACCCGCTCCACGTCGTCCCCGAAGAACCGCGCGTTGTCCTCGCGCGTCTGCGCCGTCAACGTCTTGATCCGCGTCCGCGACGCCAGCGACGACCCCGGCTCGTTGAACGCGATGTGCCCGTCCGTCCCGATCCCCAGGATCTGCAGGTCCACACCCCCGGCCCCCGCGATCGCCTCCTCGTACGCCGCGCACGCCGCGACCAGGTCCTCGGCGTTCCCGTCCGGACCCTGCACCGCGCCCGGGGCGAAGTCCACCCGCGAGGCGATCTCCGTCTCGATCACGTTCCGGTACCGCTCCGGATGCTCCACCGGCAGGCCCACGTACTCGTCCAGCATGAACGCCTTGACGCCCGCGAACGACAACCCGTCCTCACGATGGCGCCGCGCCAGCTCGTCGTACACCTTCAGCGGCGACGAACCCGTCGCCAGCCCCAGCACCGACTCCGGCTTCGACCGCACCACCTTCTCGATCGCGTCCGCAGCCAGCACCGCCAACCGCTCCGCCGGAGCGATCACGACCTCCATCACTTCACCTTTCGACGGCCGACGAGGGCAGCGCCCACCGCGGCGACGGGGACGTCCGCCGGAGCGAGCGAGACCCGCTCGGCGAGACGCAACGAGGACAGGAACGGGGACGTGCTCGACTGCGCGTCGAGCGCAGCGCGCACGGCGTCGAGGAGCGGCTGCCCCAGGGCGGACACGCCGCCGCCGAGCACGACGTGACGGACGTCGACCGTCAGCTCGAGGATCCGCACCGCCGAGGCGACGGCGGACGCGAACTCGTTCTTGATCCGGATCGCCTCCGGGTCGCCCGCGGCGGCCGCCTCGAAGAGCTCCGCCGGCGCGGGTCGACCGTGGCGCGACGGCCACCGCGCGGACACCGCGGAGCCGGAGGCGTAGACCTCGACGCACCCCCGCTGGCCGCACGCGCACTCGGGCCCGTGCGGGTCGATCGGGATGTGCCCGATCTCGCCCGCCGCGCCGCTCACGCCCCGCCGCAGCTCACCACCCAGCACGATCCCGGCAGCGAGACCGGTCCCCAGCGCGAGGAACGCGAGGTCCGACCCGTCGTCCCCGCGCAGGTGCGACGCACCGAGCGCGGCGACGTTGAGGTCGTTGTCGACCTGGACCGGGACACCACCGAGCTCCGCCGACAGCGCCTCGGCGAGCGCGAAGCGCCCACCCTCGATGCCGAGGTTGACGGCGTGCATGACCGAGCCGTCCTCGGGGTCCACCAGTCCCGGCACGCCGACGCCGACGCCGTCGACGTCCTCGAGCTCGGCACCCGCGCGGCGCACCACCTCGCGGACGGCACGGGCCGCGCTGGACACGACGCCCTGCGGCCCGCGCACCGTCGGCAGGCGCAGGGTCTCCCGCGCGACGCCGTCGGGCCCGAGGAAGGCGGCGAGCACCTTGGTCCCGCCGATGTCGAGACCGACCGCGCTCCCGGTCCCCGAGCCGTCGCACCGCGACGTGTCCTCGGGGCCGGAGCGTCCGGCCAGGGCTGCGGCTGCCTCGCCGTTCAGCGAGGCAGCCGTGCTCAGGTCGCTCACGTCAGCCCTTCACCGCACCCGAGACGAGACCACCGGTCATCCGACCCTGGACGATGAGGAAGAAGACCACCACGGGAACGGCGATGATCACCGAACCTGCCATGAGGGCTCCCCAGTTGGTCGCCTGGGTCGCCTGCTGGAACGTCCGCAGCCACACGGGCAGCGTCATCGACTCGGGGCGGTTCATGATGATCAGCGCCATGACGAACTCGTTCCACGCCTGGATGAAGGCGAACACGCCCGTCGCGACGAGGCCCGGGGCGAGGAGCGGGAACGTGATCTTCCAGAACGCCCTACCGCGCGAGCAGCCGTCGATCATGGCGGCCTCCTCGAGCTCGGCGGGCACGCCGTTGACGAACCCGCGCAGCGTCCAGATCGTGAACGGCAGCACGCCGGACACGTACACGATGCCCAGACCGACGATCGTGTTGAGCATCTGCCAGCCGTCGATGATCCGGAAGATCGAGATCATCATCGCCTCGCCCGGGATCATCTGGACCACGAGGACCGCGATGATGAAGGCGCGACGACCCTTGAACCGGAACCGCGTGACCGCGAGCGACGCGAGGAAGCCGAGCACCATCGCGATGACGAGGGTGAAGAACGTCACCATGATCGAGTTCCCCATCGCCGGCGGCAGCGGGGCGCGCGAGGTGTCGGTCCACGCCGACACGTAGTTGTTCAGGGTGAAGACGTCCGGCGTCGGGAAGAAGTGGAGGTCCGTGCCGCGGATGAGGCTCGACGGCAGGAACGAGGTGTTGATCATCCAGTAGACCGGGAAGATCGAGGCCACGAAGACGATGATCGCGATGATCGCGAAGCCGACGTTGGCGGCCTTCTTGCGCTGCGTCTCGCGGTTCTTGCGCTGCGTCGGCTTGCCCGCGACCGAGGCGTGACGTACCGCGGCCCGGGGGGTGGTCGAGATGGTGCTCACAGTTCTTCCTCCCGGATCGTCTGACGCACGTAGTAGAAGGAGATGGCGAGCATGATGAAGACGAAGATCACCGAGATCGCGCTGGCCAGCCCGTAGTGCCCCTGCGCCATACCCATCTGGTAGATGTACACGCCGATGGTGTTCGTCTTCTCGCGGTCACCGCCCACGCCCTGGAGTGCGTAGATCTGTGTGAACACCCGCAGGTCCCAGATGATCGACAGCACGATGAGCACCGTGATGATGCTGCGCACGTAGGGGATCATGATGAGACGGAAGCGCTGGACCGGACCCGCGCCGTCGAGCTGCGCGGCCTCGAGCACCTCGCCGGGGATCTGCGTCAGGCCCGCGTACATCGTGAAGGCGACGAACGGGACCGCTCCCCAGACGATGACGATCGTGGCGATGAGGAAGAACTGGAGCGGGTTGAGGAGCCACGAGTGGCCCATCCAGTTGTCGCCGGTGATCTTCGTCAGGAGGTTGTTGATCACGCCGTACTGGGTGTCGAAGATCCAGCCCCAGACGATCGTCGCGGCGAGAGCGGGCATGGCCCAGGCGAGGAGCAGGCCGACCGAGACCAGCAGGCGGAAGCCCTTGCCGAGCCGCATCATGAGCAGAGCGATGAGCGTGCCCAGGAGCATCGTGAGCGCGACGCAGACGACCATGAAGAAGAAGCTGCGCATCAGCACGGTCCAGAAGCCGTCGACGTCCGTGAGGACCTGGACGTAGTTGTCGAAGCCGACCCACTCGGCGGGCTGGCCCATGAGCTGGGCCCGCTCGTACTCCTGGAACGACATGACGATCAGTCGGACGATCGGGTACCCGACCAGCACCCCCAGCACGACGAGGCTGGGGACGAGGAGCGTCCAGGGCAGGACCGGTGGACGCCGCTTCTTGGGGGGGCGCACGGGCGCGCCGGGGCGCTCGGTGCGGGGTTCGAGGGTGGTTGAGCTCATTTCCTCACTCCGTCAGGGGTGCGCGGTGGTGCGCGGGGACGTGCCGACGGCCCGTCATGGGAAGGGGTGGGGGCTCCCACGAGGAGACCCCACCCCTGACGGCTCGAGCCTCCGGTGGCGCCCGGACGAGCCGGGCGCCACCGGACGGGCTCAGCTGTTGAGGATCTCCTCGATCTTTGCGTCCAGGTCCTTGGCGACGGTGTTCACGTCGTCACCGTTGGCGATCCGCGTGAAGGCGGTCTGGAGCACGTTCTGCGCCTCGACGTCGGCCCACTTGGGCGACGGCGGGGTGAGACGCGCGTTCTGCGCGGCCGCGACACCGGCCTGGGCGATCGGGTCCTCCTGCGGCACCTCGCTCGCGAGGGACTTCTTCGCCGGGATCATGTTCGCCTGGGCGAGGATCGTCTGGTACTCGTCGCTCATCATGATCTCGAACGCCTTGTACGCGAGCTCGGGGTTGTTCGACTTCTGGGCCACGGCGATGTTCGAGCCACCGGCGAAGACGGCCGCCGGCTCACCGGCGGTCTTGCCCGGGAGCGGGAACGCCGCGAGGTCGGAGCCGTAGGTCTCGACGCAGCCAGGCGTCGCGTTCGGGTCCTCCGGCGCCTGCGGGGACTTGATCGTTCCGGCGATCCAGGTCGGAGCCGACACGTACGCGACCGTGCCCTCGCAGAACGGCACCTGGAGGTCGGTCTCCTGACCGTCCTTCGGGGCGTGCGACGCCGTGGTCATGAGGTCCTGGACCTGAGCCAGGCCGGCGAGGCCGCCCTCGGTCGAGAAGCCCGCCTCCCACTCGCCCGAGTCGGCGTTCTGCTCGGCGATGAAGCCACCGTTCTCCCAGATGAACGGGAGAGCGTTGTACCAGTCCTGGCCGGGCCAGTACACGCCCGAGACGGTGTCCGTGGTCAGCGCCTTCGCGCTCGCGACGTAGTCGTCGAGCGTCGCCGGGATCTCCGCGCCGCCGGTCACCTGCGGCGTGTAGAACACCGCACGCGAGCCCGCGTAGTACGGCAGGGCGTAGTGCTTGCCGTCCCAGTCGCCGGCCTCGACGAAGCCGGGGAGCAGGTCGTCGCCGCCCAGGGACTCGAACTCCTCCGCGGTGATCTCACGGAAGTAGCCCGCGGACGTGAACGCCGGGGACTGCGTGTTGCCGACCTCGACGACGTCCGGGCTGTCCGACCCGGAGAGCGACGTGGTGAGCTTGTCGACGAGACCGGTCCAGGACTGCTCCTCGATCGTGAGGGTGCTGCCCGGGTTCTCCTTCTCGAAGGTCGTCTTCAGGTAGTCACGGGCGGCGTCGGGCGTGTCCGAGCCGTTGAGCCAGACGCGGATGTCGCCGGTCGCAGCCTCGGTCTCGCCGGAGCCGTTGTCGTCGCTGCCGCCGCCGGTGCTGCAGGCGGTCAGCGCGAGCGCCAGGGTGATCGTCGACGCCACGGAGGCGACGACGAGACGGTTCCTCTTCACTGGGTGCTTCCTCTCGGTGATTCTTGGTGGCGGCGTCGGTGACGCCACCGGAGGTGTGGCAGGAGTCCTGCGTAATCGAGCGCATGCAGGGGTACTGCGTTCCTGGGGGTGCTGCTCTGGGGTTCCCCAGGAGGTCTGAGGGGCTGGGGCGGGCCCGGCCCCGGTCGGGCGGTGGGGGTCAGTCCGAGCGTCGTCGGCTCATGAGACCCCCAGCTGTCCGGACAGGACGAGGACGGCTGCCCCGGCAAGGACGACGTCTTCGTCGAGCGTGGCCATCCGCACCTGGAGCCCGCTGCCGATGACCGGCATCGTGCGGGAGCGGATGGTCTCGAACGCCGCCTCGCGCAGAGGCCCGTCGAGCAGGTCCGCAGGACCGCTGACGAGCACCTCCGCGAGGTTGAGCGCACTGACGACAGGTGCCAGAGCGATGCCCAGCGTCCTGCCCACCGACGCCAGGACGGCGTCGGAAGCCTCGGTGTCGAGCCCGTCCACCGCGCGGCGCAGCGCCGGCACGGACAGGACGGTCTCCAGGCAGCCGCGGCGCCCGCAGGCGCACGGCTCGCCGTCGTCGACGACGGTCACGTGACCCAGCTCGCCGGCCGCGTCCGCGTGCCCGCGCACCCGTGCGCCGTCGACCATGATCCCGGCGCCCACGCCCTCGCCCACGGTGAGGACGAGCAGTCCGTCGCCGGCCGCGCCGCCGAACGTGAACTCGCCGAGCGCGGCGATGTTCGCGTCGTTGGCCACGTGGACCGCGAGGCCGAGCCGCTCGGTGAGCTGCGCGGCGAGCGGGACGTCGTACCAGCGGCGGTTGGGAGCCTCGATGACGCGACCCTCGGCGTCGACGACGCCGGGCGAGCCGATCCCCACGCCGATGACCGGCTGGGTGGCGGACGCGATGAGGCCGCGGCAGAAGCGCGTGAGGAGGTCGACCAGCTCGGTGCCGGTGCGGCCGTCGACCGCCAGGCTCTGCCGGACGACGAAGTCGCCCGTGAGCGTGAGGACGGCGCCGCGCAGCACCTCGTCGTCGGTGAGGTCCACGGAGACGATCTGGTACGCGCTGGTGCGCATCCCGACGAGGATCGCGGGCTTGCCGACGCGCTGGCCCGGGCGGACGCCGAGCTCCTCGACGAGGCCCTCCGCGATGAGCACGGACACGAGGTCCGAGATCGTCACCCGGGTGAGAGACGTGGCGCGCGCCAGGTCGGCGCGCGAGGTGGGCCCCTCGTGGAACAGGTGCTGCAGCACGAGGGACCGGTTGTGGGCCCGAGCGTGCTCGGGCAGCACCTTCGAGGTCGGCCTGAGCCCTGTGCTCAGACGCCTCCTCGGTGCTCCGGTCCCGGTGACTGCCGTTGTCATGTTTGTTAGTAGACTGCCTTTACTAAGTGGCTGTCAACTTTCTCGTGGCTTCGTGACCGAAACGTTGCCGATCGGCCCGCTCTGCGGGACCTGGGTCCCGCCCCAGGTGGCCCGTAGACCCGCCCTCCCCTCAGGACGTCGCCGCGTCGACCCAGCCCCGCGCGCCCGGGTGCTCCACCGAGCGCGAGGCCACGCCGACCGCCTGCTCGAGCGCGGCCCGCCACGACGCACCGCGCGACACCGCCGCCGCGAACGCGCCGTGGACCACGTCACCCGCGCCGAGGGTGTCGACGACGCGCTCCGGCTCGGGGACCGCGACCTCGTAGCGCTCCCCCGCGTCGAGCACCTCGACGGGACGCGGGCCGCGCGTCCGGGCGACGAACCGCGGGCCGAGCGCCGCGACCGGGGCGAGCACGTCGCCCGCCCCGACCCCCGGAGGCCGGAAGTCCGCCGACACCACCACCGCGTCGCACAGCCCGATCATCCGGGCCGCGTCCGGCTTCCACGACCCGCCGTCGAGCACGACGGCCGCGCCCCGCTCGCGCGCCTGACGAGCCATCTCGAGCGCGAGGCCCGGCAGGTGCCCGTCCAGCAGCAGGACGTCACCCGGCCCGACGCCGTCGAGGAGCCCCGGGCCGTCGACCGTGGCGCGGGCGGCGAGATCGCCGAACCCGGACGCGTTGGTGCTCACGACGGCGCGCTCGCCCGTGCCTTCCGTGACGAGCACGGTCGAGACGGCGAGGCGCCCGCCGGCCGCCTCCCCCGCGGCGTCGACCAGGTCGACCCCGCAGTCCGCGAGCTCGCGCCGCACGACCGCGGCGAACGGCCCGCCCCCGACCGCGGTGACGAGCCGCGTGGGGACTCCGAGCGCGACGGCCGTCGCGGCGGCGTTGGCGGCAGGCCCGCCGAAGGTCGCGGACAGCGACCGCGCGACGACCTTCTCGTCGGGACGCGGCAGCGCGTCGACCACCTGGACGACGTCGAGGGTCACGAGACCGCAGCACACGAGCACGCGACCATCCTGCCGTGCCGGGGCTCCGGAGCGCGCCGCCGTCCACGGTCGGGGACGTCGCGCTGCGGTTGGATCACGGCCAGTTCACAAGACGGTCACGATGTCGCGCACGGTGTCCGGTTCGCGCGCTTGGCCCCCTACTCTCGCAGCATGCGGACCACTCGCCCCTTCGCCGTCGCCGTGGCGCTCCTGCTCGGCGGCGCCCTCCTGGCGGGCTGCTCCGCCTCCTCGGGCGACATGGCGTCGTACTCCGTGGACGACGGCGGCGCGGTCTCGGAGGTCGCGGAGAGCGGCGCGGCCGACGGCCCCGGCGACGCGTCCTCGGGGATCGCTCCCGGGGACGAGGGCGCCGTCGCCGCGGCCGACCGGGAGATCGTCACCACGGGGTCGGTCACGGTCGTGGCCGCCGACCCGTCGGCGGCGGCCGACGCGGTCGCCGACCTCGCGGAGAGCGCGGGCGGCCGGGTCGAGGGCAGGCGGCAGTCGGAGCCCGAGGGCGACGCGCGCGCGTCGGCCGAGCTCACGATCCGCGTGCCGTCGGCGCAGACGACCGCCACCGTCGACGCGCTCGACCAGGTGGGCGAGGTGCGCGACCTGTCGATCGAGGCGGTCGACGTGACCGGGACCGCGCGCGACCTGGACGCCCGCGTCGACGCCCTGACGACGTCCGTCGAACGGCTGCGCACGCTCATGGGCGACGCCGCCACGACCGCGGACCTGCTCGCCGCGGAGCAGGAGCTCACGACGCGCCAGGCCGAGCTGGAGTCGCTCCAGTCGCAGCGGGCGGCGCTCACGGACCAGGTCTCGATGTCGACCCTGCACGTCACGCTCGTGCAGGTCGCGCCTGCCGAGCAGCTCGCCCCCGGCGGCTTCCTCGGGGGCCTGCAGAACGGCTGGAACGCCCTGCTCGCCACGCTCAACGGGCTCGTCGTCGTCCTCGGTGCCCTGCTCCCGTGGCTCGTGGTCGCCGGAGCGGTGCTGCTCGTCGTGCGCTGGGTCCTGCGCCGGTTGCGGCGGCGAGCCCAGGACGGCGGCACGCCGCCGGAAGACGCCGACCGCCCGGGGCCCGACGACGGCCCCGACGCTCCCGCGGCGAGCCGCGGGCCGCTCGTCGGTGCGTCCACCCATGACTGACCCGACGATCGCCGAGACCCCGCCGACCGGGCGCGTCGCCCGCCTCTGGCACGACACGGACGACGGCGAGCCGCGGCTGGTCGGGCACCTCGTGACGCGCGTGTGCACGCACTGGGACACCGTCGGCCCGTCCGCCTTTCCGCGGCACGTCAACCCCGAGCCGCGCGTCCAGTGGCGTGCCCACCTCGACGACGCCGACCCGGCCCTGGCCGAGGACCTGTACAGCGACGACCCCGAGGCGCCGCCGCTCCCCCGCGAGGACGACGACGGCCTCGTCGTGCGCGGGCGACGACTGCGGGTCGAGTGGCTCGACGGCGAGGAGGCGGACGCCGCCTGGGCGCAGCACGGGTGGTGACGGGCGCCCCGCTCCGGGCCACGAAAGGACCCGCTGGACGACGACGGCCCGCACCCTCGAGGGGTGCGGGCCGTTGCCGCAGGGGTGGAGGTGCGGGGAATCGAACCCCGGTCCGGTGACGCCGATCGAGGACTTCTCCGGGCGCAGTCTGCTGTCGTTTTTCTCGGCCCCCGCACTCACGCAGACAAGGTGCGGACGGGCTCAGTCACCTGAAAGTCCCCGCAGCCCCGATGACGAGGACTACGAGCAGTGGCTCTCTAGATGACGCCAGGATCCGAGTCGAGAGCTAGCTCGGGCTGACGGACTTCGGGGCTCGCTCAGGCGGCGAGGGCGAAGTCGGTGCGCTTGTTATCGGCACCTGTGGTTTGCAGACATCGTTAACGAGATAAGCCTGCATCCTCGGCCCGCTTCTCCTCGAAGCACGACCACCGTCGAAACCGATCACCCCCTGTGGAGTTGTCAACCACTGCGCGGCTCCCGGGCGGACCCGGTCCTCGCTCAGCGGGACAAGCCTACGGGATGAACGCCGGCCGCCGCACCGATATTTCCGCACCTCCCGGACGAGGCTCGGTGCGCGTCGCCGGCGCCTACTTCTTGCGGCTCAGCGCGTCCACGAGCAGACCGCCCGCGATCCCGAGGAGGAACACGTCCTTCGCGAGCCCGGTGCCCTGCTCGGTCGGGCGCACGCCGTCCTCGCGCGTCATGCCCGGGGTCTTCAGGTACATGCCCACGAGCCCGGCCGAGAACACGCCCAGGCCCACGGCCACGAGCCCGGTGGGGACGAACGGGGCGACGAGCGCCGCGCCGAGCGCGATCTCCGTGGTCGAGAGCGCCTTGGTGAACTGCCTCGGCTCGACGTCCCCCAGGAACGAGTACGTCCCCGCCGCCATGCCGTGGATCCCCTGCGCGGTCGCCTCGTCCGCGCCGCGCTTGTTCAGGCCGGAGTTGAGGATGTACGCACCCGCCGCGAGGCGCGGGATGTACTGGCGGAGCTTGACCATGGGGCCTCCTGGTTCGTGGTCGACGTCTCGTCCTCGACCGTACGTCGAGGGCGGCGACGCCACCAGCGGGTGAGGCCGTCGTCGGACCCGACGCGCCCGGGTCAGCGCAGCTCGCGCTGCCGCATCGCGCGCTGCGCCTCGCGGTTGTCCTGCTTCTCGCGCAGCGCCTGGCGCTTGTCGTACTCCTTCTTGCCGCGCGCGAGCGCGATCTCGACCTTGGCCCGGCCGTCGAGGAAGTACAGCGCCAGGGGCACGATCGTGTGCCCCTTCTCGCGCGTCTTGGACTCCAGGCGCAGGATCTCCTCCTTGTGCAGGAGCAGCTTGCGCTTGCGCCGCGGCGCGTGGTTGTTCCAGGTGCCCTCGGTGTACTCGGGGATGTGGACGTTCTCGAGCCAGGCCTCGCCGCGGTCGACGGCGACGTAGCCGTCGACGAGCGAGGCGCGCCCCATGCGCAGCGCCTTGACCTCCGTGCCCGACAGGACGATCCCCGCCTCGTACACGTCCTCGATCACGTAGTCGTGGCGTGCCTTGCGGTTGCTGGCGACGACCTTGCGGCCGGTGTCCTTCGCCATCCGTGTCCTACCGTCCTTCGCTGTCGTGTCGTCGCCGGCGCACCAGCGTACGGGTGCCCGACGACGCCCGGTACCGATTATCCCCCGCGCGCGGGGCGGCGGGGGGTCGGGCACGCAGCGCACGACGAGGCGGGCCGGATCAGCCCAGGACCGACATCGGGTCGATGGTGGACCCGTTGACGTACACCTCGAAGTGGAGGTGGCACGCCCCGGACAGCCCGGTGTTGCCCGAGTAGCCGATGACGTCGCCCTTGTTGACCGCCTGCCCGGAGGAGACCGCGAACCGGGTGAGGTGGTTGTAGCTCGTCATGAGGTTCGAGCCGCCGACGGTCCCGTGGTTGATCAGGACCTGGTTGCCGAAGCCGTTGCGCCACTGGGCGTGCACCACCGTGCCCGGACCCGCGGCCATGATCGGGGTCCCGCAGTAGGCGCGCAGGTCGGTCCCCGCGTGCAGGCGGTAGTACCCGAGGATCGGGTGCAGCCGCATCCCGTAGCTCGACGTCACGTACGGCACGGCGGTCGGGAACGAGAGGAAGCTCGAGATGCTGCCGCGGTCTCCCCCCGAGGAGGAGCCGCCGCCACCACCACCGCCGCCCGACGAGCCGCCCCCACCGGAGGACTGCCCCTGCTGCTGACGCCGGGCCTCCTCCTCCGCGGCCTTGCGGTCGCGCTCCGCCTGCTCGGCGATGATCCCCTTGATCTCCTGCTGCAGCGACTGCTGGGCGGCCTCGTTCTCGGCGACCTTCGCCTCGGCCGCGGCCTTGCGCGCCTCGATCGTCGCCTTCTTCGCCTGCTGGTCGACGATGAGCTGCTCGACCTCGGCCTTGCGGTCCGCCGCCGCCTTGCGCGCGGCCTCGGCGGCGACGACGTTCTCGTCCGCCTGCTTCTTCAGGTCGGCGACCGTCTCCCGCACCGCCTGCAGGCGCGCCTCGCGGTTGCGCGCGACCGACTCGGCCTCGAGGAGGTCCTGGAGGGACCGAGACTGGCTGCGCGCCGCCGTCGACGAGACCGCGTACTCCTCGATGAACTCCTCGGTGCTCTGCGCACCCGTGACGATGCCGAGGCTCGAGACGTCGCCCTGACCGCGGTACGCCTGGCGCGCCATCTCCGCGATGCTGGACTTCGCGTCGGCGACCTCGGTCGCGCCGCGCTCGATCTCGGCGCTGATCGCGGCCTCCTGTCCGAGCGCGTCCTCGAGCCGCTGCGCGAGCAGCTCCGCCTCGCGCTGGGTCCGCTCGACCTCGGCCTCGGCGGCGTCCAGCTCGGCCTGGGCGACCGGCAGGCGCGCCTCGATCGCCTGGAGGTCGACCACCGCCTGCGCGAGCTCGGCGTCGGTGTCCTCGAGCTGGGACTGGAGCTGCTCGCGGTTGCCGAGGATCTCGGACTGGCGGCGTTCCGCGGCTGCTCGGCGGTCGTCGATGTCGTCGGCGGAGGCCGACGCGACACTCCCCACGAGGAGCATCGTCGTGGCGATCAGGGCCGCGGTCGCGCGGCGGAGGTCCCGGGTCATCTCACACCCTCGTGTGGCGGTTGAGCGTGACGACCGAGGAGACGGCCGCCAGGAGGAACGCGATACCGACGAGGACGGGCGCGATGCGCAGCACGTCCGACTCGTCGACGTAGGCCACCCACGTCACGGACTGCGACAACCAGTCGGTGACGAGGTACTTCACCCCCACCCACAGCCCGCCGACCGCGAGGAGCGCACCGAGCACGGCCGCGATCGCCCCTTCCAGCAGGAACGGGAGCTGGATGAAGAGGTTCGACGCCCCGACGAGCCGCATGATGCCGGTCTCACGGCGCCGGCTCAGTGCCGACAGCCGGATCGTCGTCGTGATGAGCAGCACCGCGGCGAGGAGCATGACCGCGGCGAGGCCGGCGGCGAGGAGCGACGCGCGGTTGAGCGCGAGGAAGAGCGAGTCGAAGATGCGGCGCTGGTCCTCGACGACCTCCACGCCCGGGCGCCCGGTGACGACGTCGTTGACGACCTCGTAGTTCTCCGGGTTGGTGAGCTTGAGGCGGAAGGACGCCTGCATGTCGTCGACGGTGAGCTGCGTGCCGAGGTAGCCGTCCGGGTACCGCTCCTGGAACGCGGCGAACGCGTCGTCCTTGGACTCGAAGTACACGGTCTGGATCTCGTCGGCGAGCTCGGACTCGAAGACGTCCTCGAGGGCGGCGATCTGGTCCGGGGTCGCCTCGCCCGCGGCGCAGGTCGGTGACGGCGAGCCGGTGGGGCACAGGAAGACGGAGACCTCGACCTTGTCGTACCAGTCGTCCTTGAGCTTCCCGATCTGCGCCTGCAGGAGCATCGACGCGCCGACGAACGTCAGCGAAACGAAGGTGACGAGGACGACGGAGACCGTCATCGAGACGTTGCGGCGCAAGCCCTGACCGAGCTCCGCGAGGATGAACTGGAGTCGCACGCCGATCACTCCCCCGCCGTCGCCTCGACGTGGCGGCGCACCGAGCGTCGCGACGGCGGCTCGGCCGGCTCCTCCTCGGCAGCCGGCCGAGCCGCAGCCGGCTGCACGCGCGGGACGGCCGTCGTCGGCGCCGACTCGGGCGCCGCGCCGTGCGCGGTGCCGGACGTCGTGCCCGGGGCGTCCCGGTCAGGGTCCGGGATGACCTGCCCGCGCGCGCCGTAGGCGCCGTGCGCCTGGTCACGCACGAGCGTCCCGGTGTCGAGCTCGATGACGCGACGCCGCATCTGGTTGACGATCTCCTCGTCGTGCGTCGCCATGACGACGGTGGTCCCGGTGCGGTTGATGCGGTCGAGCAGGCGCATGATCCCGAGCGACGTCGTGGGGTCGAGGTTCCCGGTGGGCTCGTCGGCGAGCAGGATCGGCGGGCGGTTGACCATGGCGCGCGCGATGGCGACGCGCTGCTGCTCGCCGCCGGAGAGCTCGTGCGGGCGGCGCTTCTCCTTGCCCGCGAGCCCCACCATCTCGAGCGTCTCGGGGACCGTGATCGCGATCGTGTGCCGCGGCTTGCCGATGACCTGGAGCGCGAACGCGACGTTCTCGAACACCGTCTTGTTCGGCAGGAGGCGGAAGTCCTGGAAGACGACCCCGATCTGGCGCCGCAGCTTGGGCACGTTCCAGCTCGACAGCGACCCGAGGTCCCGCCCCGCGACGAAGACCTTCCCCTTGGTCGGGCGCTCCTCGCGCAGGACGAGGTGCAGGCACGTCGACTTGCCGGAGCCCGACGCGCCGACGAGGAAGACGAACTCGCCGCGGCGAACCTCCATCGACACGTCGTCGACGGCCGGCCTCGCGCCGCGCGCGTAGACCTTGGTGACGTTCTCGAAGCGGATCACAGCGGCACGTTCCTCGGGTCGGGGGTCGATCCGTGGACGAACGAGGTTCGTCGCACGATCCCGAGGGTAGGCACGCGCCTCCGGCCCGGCGGGGCGGACACGCCGCACCCGGGCGCATCGATCCGTTGCTCGGATCAATCGGCCCCGGGGCAGCCGCCGAGGGTCAGGCCTCCTTCTGCACCCCGCGGCGCCAGCGGATCCCCGCCTCGATGAAGTCGTCGATGTCGCCGTCGAAGACCGCCGACGGGTTGCCGACCTCGTGCTCGGTCCGCAGGTCCTTGACCATCTGGTACGGCTGCAGCACGTAGGAGCGCATCTGGTCGCCCCAGCTCGCCTTGATGTCGCCCGCGAGCTCCTTCTTCTTCGCGTTCTCCTCCTCCTGGCGCACGAGCAGCAGGCGGGACTGGAGGACGCGCAGCGCGGCGGCGCGGTTCTGGATCTGCGACTTCTCGTTCTGCATCGACACGACGATGCCGGTCGGGATGTGCGTCATGCGCACCGCGGAGTCCGTCGTGTTGACGGACTGCCCGCCAGGGCCCGAGGACCGGAAGACGTCGACCTTGATCTCCGACTCCGGGATCTCGATCGAGTCGGTCTGCTCGATGAGCGGGATGACCTCGACGGCCGCGAACGACGTCTGGCGACGCCCCTGGTTGTCGAAGGGCGAGATGCGCACGAGACGGTGCGTGCCCGCCTCGACGGACAGATGGCCGAAGGCGTACGGAGCCTTCACCTCGAACGTGGCGGACTTGAGGCCCGCCTCCTCGGCGTAGGACGTGTCGAGCACGGTGGTCGGGTAGCCGTGGCGCTCCGCCCAGCGCAGGTACATGCGCAGGAGCATCTCCGCGAAGTCGGCCGCGTCCACGCCACCCGCGCCCGCGCGGATCGTGACGACGGCCTCGCGCGCGTCGTACTCGCCGGCGAGGAGCGTGCGGACCTCGAGCTGGTCGAGGTCCTTGCGGATCGCCGCGACCTCGGCCTCCGCCTCGACGAGGGTGTCCTCGTCCTCCATCTCCTGGCCCATCTCGACCAGGGTCTCGACGTCGTCGATGCGCTGGCCGAGCTTCTTCACCCGGTCCAGCTCGGACTGCGCCGCGGAGAGTGCCGACGTCACCTTCTGCGCGGCGTCCGGGTCGTCCCACAGGTCGGGGGCCGACGCCTTCTCCGAGAGGTCCGCGATCTTAGCGCGCAGCACCTCCGGGTCGCTCACGCTCTCGATGGACTCGAGCGTGCTGCGCAGCGCCTTGATCTCGGTCGGAAAGTCGATGGTGGCCACGAGGTTCAAGGTTACGCGACACCGCGCGCGCTCCGCGCCGCCGGGCCGGCAGACCCGTGCCCGGCGGCGCGGAAGGTCAGGCCTTCGGCTCGCCCTTCGCGGCGGGCGCACCCGTGCCCGACGTCGCGGGCTCGCTCCCGGCTGCCTGCTGGCGGCCCTCGTCGCGCGCCCGGGCGAGCATCGCCTCGAGACGCTGGCGCCGGCGTCGGCGGTCGTCGCGGACGCCGACGATCAGGACCACGACGATCGCGATCAGCAGGAGCTGCGGCCACGGGACGGCCCAGGTCGTCACGGTGACCGTGACGGGCTCGAGCGGCGCGTCGACCTGGTCGTCGTCCACCACCGTCGGGGTGACGGTGATCGTCGACCGGACCGGGCCGAGCGGCCAGACGTTCGGCGTCTCGACGCGGGATCGCTGCGAGCCGCCCGGCAGGACCTCGGGGATCTGCGTCGCCGAGCGGTCCGTGGACAGCAGCCCGAAGAACCCCGACGTCGCGACGTCGCCATCGGCACCGAGACGGACGTTGCCGTCGTTCGTCACGTCGTAGGAGACGGTCATGTCACCCGCGGCGAACGGGTTCCACGACGGCGTGTAGGACGCCTTGACGTTCTCGACCGTCAGGACCGGCTCCACGTCTCCCGTGACGCGCGTGGAGACACGGAAGCCGACGCGGCTCTCCACGCCGACGCTCGTCCCGCCCTCCCCCGCACCGGTGCTCGTCATCGTCGCGGCGATACCGGCGACGTGGTCGCCGGGCGTGGCGTTGTCCGGGACCGCCACCGTGAACGGCACGACGACCGTCGCGTCGGGCGCGACCTCGACCGAGTCCTGGACCTCGATCCAGGTCCCGGCCCCGGTCGACTCCCGGTCCGACGGCAGCATGTTGAACCGGCCCTTGGGGTTGATGTACCCGTCCGCGGCCTGGATCGAGAAGGTCACGGGCACGTCGCTGAAGTTCGACACGGCGAGATGCTCGGACGCGGATGCCCCGGGGTCGAGCACCAGCTCGACGCGGGACCGCCCGTCCGGGCCGTCCGCGTCGGCGGGCTTGACGCCCCAGGTGATGACGTCCTCGGTGTCGAGCGGCAGGACGCCGCCGGACGCCGCGCCCGCCGGCAGCGCGGGCGCGAGCGCTGCGACGAGCGCCGCTCCGGCCGCGGCGACCCAGCGGGCCGGGCGGCGCAGTCCGTGGCTCAGGTGTGATGCAGGGTTCACGCAGGTGCTCTCTCCGTACGACGGCGGGCCGCCCACCCGATCCGACCTCTGTCGGACGAGTGGAGCGGCCCGCCGTGGACTGCTCGGTCGACGGCCGACCGCGGCCGGCCGTCAGGTCACGAGGACCGTGTGCTCAGTCCTCGAAGAGGGAGAGCGTGATCGTCGAGGAGTAGGCGCCGGCGGCGACGTCCTCGGCGGTGCGGAGCGTGAGGCCCGCGGACGCGGTCCACGAGCCCTCCGGGTTGACCTCGGCCGAGTCGTAGGCCGAGACGAGGAGGTCCTGCTCGACGAGGCCGACGCCACCCTCGAGCTCGGGGTCGACACCCTCGCCGGCCTCGACGAGGCCGCTCTCGCTCCCGCTGACCAGCGACGGCGCCCAGCCGAGGTTCTCCGCCCCGATGGTGCCCGCGTCGCCCGTGAAGTCCTCAGCGACACCGACCACGTACCAGAACGCCCCGGCGGGGACCTCGGTGCGCGTGTCGGTGACCGTGACGTTCGGGAGGTTGCCCGTGAACTCACGGGTGCCGTCGACGGTCGAGTCCTGCTCGGTGAGCGTGGTCGCGTTCGAGGCGACCGAGAGCGCGAGGTTGCCCGGCTCGACGTTCGACTCGATCTCGACGGAGACGTCGACACCCTGGCCGTCGCCCACCTGGTCTGCGGAGGCAGCGGACGCGAGGGCGACCGTGCCGATGAGCATCGCGCCGAGGGCACCCCCGGCGACGAGCTTCTTCGTTGCTCGTGCGTTCATGTTGTAGCTCTCCATCGTTGGAGTTGTTGTCGGACCGGATCACCATAGCGGCGAACCTGGGGTTTTGACAGAGAGGAACCAGAAGTGGCCATCCAAAGTTAAGAAAGTAAACAAAGGCGCGGGAGCATGCTCGCGCGTCGTTGCGTACCGTCCCTTCCTGGATGCTCGTCGTCGAACAGCAACAGGTGCTCACCACGCTCTGGCACGTGACTCTGCACGCACGATGATGCCATCACTCCACGCCTGGGTCACCCAGCTGATCATCGCGGGTCGTGCCCGGGCGGCGAGACGCACCGTCGCGGTGCGGCCGTCGGCGGTCGACGCCTCGGTCACCACGACGTCGTGCAGGCCGTCGAGCGCACCGGGATTCCGGTCCAGGTAGTCCTGGACGTCCGACCGGATCGACGAATCCGTGAGCGTCAGGACGCCGCTCTCGACGGGTGCGGTCGCGGCGCCCGTGTAGAACGACTCGGGCGTCATCGAGTCTGCTGCCGTGAGCGCGAGCGCGTCCGCGAGCGCGTACAGCCGCTTGCGCTCGAGGTGCACCTGCGTCGCGCTGACCACGACCGTGACCAGCAGCAGCGCGAACGCGACGAAGGCCGTCGTGAGGAGCATGATCCGACCGTCCTCCGGACCGTCGCAGGACGTGCACCGTCGCCACGGATCGAGGCGCGCGCGCCTCACGGCCGCCTCGCCGCGTACTCGTCGACGGGCGCGACGTGCTGGGCCTCGACGGGGACCGCGAGGGGCACCGCTGCCCGGACGAACGGCGGGACGAGCGGCAACGGCACCTCGAACTTCACCCGCGCGACCACCTCCGCCCCGGGCTCGAGACAGGGCGTGGCCGAGCACGAGATCGTCAGCACGTCGGCACCGGGCTCGAAGCCCTGGTCGTCGAGCGCGAGCCTGACGGCCGCTTCGGCGAGCCGCGCACCGTCGGCCACGGACGGCGCGGTCACGAACGCGCGCGCCGCCTCCCGCGAGGCGCCCTCGACCGCGAAGGTGGCCGCCTGCAGCCGCCCGACCGTCAGCACGAGGTACGTCACCGGCAGCAGCAGCACGAGCGCGACGCCGAGGAACTCCACGACGGCGCTCCCCCGCTCCGCCCTCCGCTCGCCCCCGGTGAGGCGAGCGAGCAGCGCCCGCAGCCAGCGGCTCACGGCGCTTCCTCGAGCGCGTGCCCGTCGACGGTCACCACGCCCGCCGGACCGAGGAGACCCACCACCGGGAGCGGCGCGGAGACCGTCACCTCGACGACCGGGAGGCCGTCGACGACCGTCTGACGCGCCACGACGTCCTGCGCGTACCGGGACGAGAGCGCGGCCGTGATCAGGTCGCGCGTTCGGGCAGCTCCGTCCTGCGGGCCACGGTCGGCACGGCCTGCGACCCGAGCACCCTCTGCGGCACAGTCCACGAGCGTCGCCCGCACGTGGACGGCGAGCGCTACCTGGACGACGCCGAGGAACAGCACGAGCACCAGGACGGACACGAGGGTGAAGTCGACCACCGCCGACCCGCGCTCGGGGTCCGTCGTCACCGTGCCGCGACCGACTCCGTGCGCCACCTCAGGGCGCGCCCACGCTCGAGATCGCGTTGCTGAAGGCCTGCGTCAGCGCCGGACCTGCGACAGCCCACAACGCGATGACGAGGCCCGCGGTCATCAAGGTGATGAGCACCCACCCCGGGACGTCGCCGCGTTCCGCGTCCCCGCCCACCAGGCGTCCGAGCGCCTCGCGCCCCGCTCGCCGTGCCTCCGTCGTCCTGCGTCCCGACCCCTGCATGGTTTCCCCTCGTTCGTCCGTCGTGAGTCGTGTCGTACGTGAGCTGTGGGGGCGCCGGACGCGCCCTAGGAGCCGCGCGCTCAGAACCCGAGCCGCAGCGTGGCGAGCGACGGAAAGACGGCGAAGACGACCGTCACCGGGAGGATGAGGAAGACGACCGGGATCATCATCGCCACCTCCTTCTTTCCGCCCGCCTCCATGAGTGCGCGACGCCCGGACTCGCGCACGTCCTGCGCCTGGGCGCGCAGGACGTCGGCGAGCGGAGTCCCGCGCTCGACGGCGACGGCGACCCCCTCCGCGAAGCGGGTCAGGCTCGGCAGGCCCGTCCGGTCGGCGAGCTGCTCGAGCGCCCGCGCGAGCGGCGTGCCGGCGCGCACGGACGCGAGCATCGCGCGGAGCTCGCCCGAGAGCTCTCCGTGGGCCGTCGTGGCGACCCGTTCGAGCGCCGCCACCGGGCCCTCGCCGGCGTTCACCGCGAGGGCGAGCAGCTCCGCGACGGTCGGGAACTCCGCGAGCATGCGTTCCTCGCGGCGTCGCACGGCGCGCGTCAGGGCGTGGTCGCAGGCGAGGACGCCACCCACCCCGCACAGCAGCGCGAGCAGGACGAGCAGCACGACGGACGAGCCCCGCGTCGCGGCGAGGACCACCGCGACGAACGTGCCCAGCGCGAGCCCGACGACGCCCCACACCAGCTGGCGGGCACGGAACTGCTCGACGCTCTGACGCCGGCCCGCACGCTCGAGCCGACGGCGGACGTCGGAGGACGTCGAGCCGAGCCGTTCGAGCGCCCGACCCGCGTCCGCGAGCACCGGGGCGACCAGACGCTCGACCGTCGGGAACGGCGTCCGGGTCGGCTGGTCGCGGAGCAGCACCGACGTCCGGTCGTGCGTCCGCAGGTAGGGCGCGAGGCGCTCGTCGAGCCGGATCGCGCGGCCGCGGACGCCCGCGACGACGAGCAGCAGCCCCACGGCGCCGAGCGCGCCGATCGCGGCTCCCGTCAGCGACACGTCGAGCGCGTTCATCGGAGCACCCTCTCCTCCTCGGGCAGCCGCCCGATCCGCAGCATGAGCTGGTACGCCGCGGCCGAGCAGGCTGCGCCGACGCCGAGGACGAGCGCACCCGACAGCGAGTTGTACGCCGCCGCCGTCTCGGGTCGGGTCGCGAGGAAGCCGAGCACCACCCACGGGCCCGCGACGGCGAGCCGCGCACCGTTGACCGTCCAGGACTGGCGCGCCTCGAGCTCGCCGCGGGTCCGCGCGTCCTCGCGCAGGAACGTCGAGAGGGTGCGCAGGAGCCGCCCCAGGTCCGTCCCGCCGACGTCGCGCGTCAGCCGGAGCGCCTCCACGATGCGGTCGGCCACCGGGTCCGCGAGGCGGTCCTTGAGCCGGTCCAGGCACTCCCCGAAGCGCCCCGACGCCCGGTAGTCGACCGCGAACCGGACGAACGGCTCCCGCAGGTCCGCCGGGCCGCGCTCGCCCAGCTGTCCGACGGCCTCGGGGAGCGACAGGCCCGCACGGACGCCGGAGGCGAGGTGGTCCAGCACCTCGGGCCAGACGTCGCGCAGGCGCGCCCTCCGGCGCCGGGCACGGGAGCGCACGACGAGCGCCGGCACGGACGCGGCGATCGCACCGAAGCACGTGGCGATCGTGACCGACCCGGCCAGGACCGTCGCGACGAGGAGGATCACGAGCCCCAGGCCCACGCTCGTCGCGACCAGCGCGCCCGGCGTCACGGACGGCGCACCCGCCTGCACGAGGAGGTCCTGCGTGCGCGCCGTCCAGCCGTCCGACCGGCGCTCCCGGCGCGGGCCCGGCGTCCAGAACGACCACCAGACGCAGAACAGGCCCGCGCCGAGCAGGAACCCCACGACGACGCCCACGTCAGCTCGCCCCCGACCACGCCGTGCTCGCCGAGGCGCTCCCCGAGCCGGCGGGGACGCGCGAGCGCTCCGGGTGGAGCACGGCTGCCAGGTCGATCCCCGCGCGCGCGAACCGGTCCGCGCCCGGCGGGAACCCGTCGGCACGCACCAGCCGGTCTCCCGTCCGGACGAAGATCTCCGCCGCCTCGACCACGCCCTGCTCGACCCGGCCCGTGACCCCCAGGATCTCGCGCACGACGCGCCGCCCGTCGGCGTCGACGCCGAGGTGGACGACCACGTCGATCGAGGACGCGACGGTCGGCACCACGAAGCGGTCCGAGACGTTCTCGCCCGCGAGCAGCGGCAGCGTGCACATCTTGGTGATGGCCTCGCGGGCCGAGTTCGCGTGCAGGGTGCACATCCCGGGAACTCCAGCGTTGAGCGCGACGAGGAGGTCGAAGCTCTCCGCCTCGCGGACCTCCCCGATGACGATCCGGTCCGGGCGCATGCGCAGCGCCTCCTTGACCAGACGGCGCAGCGGGATCTCGCCCGTCCCCTCGAGGCTCGGCTGCCGACACTGCATGGAGACGACGTCCCGCACGGCGAACCGGAGCTCGAACACCTCCTCGCACGTCACGACGCGCTGCGTGGGCGGCACCGAGCCCGCGAGGGCGTTGAGCATCGTCGTCTTGCCCGCCTGGGTGGCGCCCGCGACGAGGATGTTCAGCCCCGCGCGGACGGAGGCGTCGAGGAACGTCGCCGCCTGCGGGGTGAGCGACCCGAGCCGGACGAGGTCGTCGAGGTGCGACGCACGGACGACGTGCTTGCGGATGTTGACCGCCCAACTGCTGCGCGTGACGTCGGGGATGACGACGTGCAACCGCTCGCCACCGGGCAGCGAGGCGTCGACGAACGGGCTGGACAGGTCCAGCCGGCGGCCGGACGAGCGCAGCATCTGCTCGACGAGGTCGCGCACCTGCTCCGCGGTGAGGATCGTCGTCGTGAGCTCGGACCGGCCGCCCCGCGCGACGAAGACCTGCGAGGGCGCGTTGATCCAGATCTCCTCGATCTCCGGGTCGTCGAGGTAGGGCTGGAGCGGCCCGAGGCCGGCCACGGAGTCGACCACCGCGCGACCGGCGGCCGTCGGGTCGGCGAGCGGCGCGACGGCTCCGAGCGCGCTCCGCGTCTCGTAGTCCGCGACCACCTCGCGGACGAGCTCGTCGACCGCCGCGCGGTCGCGCACGGGGTCCACCCCGCGGCGTCGGACGAGCTCCCGCACCTCGCCCTCGAGCACGCCGACGGCGTGCGTGTCCGTAGACATGTCGAGCATTCCCCCTGCTCTGCTGGCCGGCTGCCCCGCCGGACCGAAAGACCTGACCGAGAGAGTAGGGCATCCGCGCGGCTCGCGGGAGTGCCCTGTGGACACCCGTGCCCGGAGCCTCGGGATCTGGGCCGTACCCCTCGGTGAAACCCGCCCGCGCCGTCCCACATCGTGGGCGCGGGCGCCGATAGGGTCGGGTCATGACCGACCTCCCGCCCGGCCGCTGGCAGGCCGCCGCCCGTGCCACCGGCCTCCTCGGCGCGGACGGCGCGGTGGCGGCGACGGTCTTCGCCGAGATGACGGCCCTCGCGCACCGCACCGGGGCGATCAACCTGGGGCAGGGGTTCCCCGACGTCGACGGCCCGGCGACGGTCAAGCACGCCGCGGTCCGCGCGATCGAGGAGGGCCACAACCAGTACCCGCCCGGCCCGGGGATCCTCGAGCTGCGCAACGCGGTCGCGAGCCACCAGTACCGGCACTACGGGCTCGACCCCGACCCGGAGACCGAGGTCCTCGTGACGACGGGCGCGACGGAGGCCCTCGCCGCGACGATCCTCGCGCTCGCCGGCCCGGGGGACGACGTCGTGACGCTCGAGCCGTTCTACGACTCCCACGCCGCGTGCATCGCGCTCGCGGGGGCGAACCACGTCACCGTCCCGCTCGTGCCCGGCCCGGACCGCTTCCGCCTCGACCTCGACGCCCTGCGCGCGGCCGTCACCGACCGCACGCGGCTCATCCTCGTGAACTCGCCCCACAACCCGACGGGAACGGTGCTCGACCTCGACGAGCTCGACGCGATCGCCTCCGTCGCGCGCCGCCACGACGCGGTCGTCGTGACGGACGAGGTCTACGAGCACCTGACGTTCGACGACGCCCGGCACGTGCCGATCGCCACCCTCCCCGGGATGCGGCAGCGCACGGTCACGATCTCCTCGGCGGGCAAGACGTTCTCGTTCACCGGCTGGAAGATCGGCTGGCTGCACGGGCCGGAGCCGCTCGTCACCGCGGTGCGCACGGTCAAGCAGTTCCTCACCTACACGTCCGGCGCGCCGTTCCAGCCCGCCATCGCCGACGCCCTGTCCGACGACGAGACCCCGCGCGCGCTCGCCGACTCGCTCGCCGCGCGTCGGGACCTGCTGTGCGAGGGCCTCGTCCGGGCCGGGTTCGACGTCGTCGTCCCCCAGGGCACGTACTTCGTCATCGCCGACGGCGCCCCGCTCGGCGTCGAGGACGGCGTCGCCCTGTGCCGTGAGCTGCCCGCCCTCGCGGGCGTCGTCGCCGTCCCCGTGAGCGCGTTCTGCACGCCGGGGTCGACGACGGCCCGCGCGCTGGCCTCGCGCGTGCGGTTCACCTTCGTCAAGCGCGAGGACGTGCTCCGCGAGGCGGTGGGCCGGCTCGCCCGCCTCGGCGCCACGCGTCGCTCCTGACCGCGCCCCGACCCGTCACCGGGGCGGCTGCCGGACCGGCTCAGCCGCAGACGCCGGGCTGCAGCTCCTCGACCGGGGTCTCCGGCGTCGTGCCGGGGTCCGTGGTGCCAGGGTCCGTCGTGCCCGCCCCCGGGTCGGTCGCGCCGGGGTCGGTCGCGCCGGGGTCGGTCCCGGTCCCCGGGTCGGTCGTCCCGCCCGCGGGCGCCGTCGCGTCGTCGCGCGGGTCGGCGACGGCCTCGTGGCCGGGCGGGGGCGCGTCGTCGATGAGCCGCTGCCAGATGGCGTCCGCCTCCGACGTCCACTCGACGCGGTTGCGGTCGCTCGCCGCCTCCACGACGGGGACCTGCGTGAAGACGACCTCGGAGGGCTTGATGGCGCGGAGGCTGAACGCGAGTCCCGCGAGCGCCGTCGGGTCCGCGATCGTGGGGTCGGCGCTGATCGAGCCGAGCACCGCCTCGATGACGCCGTAGAGCTGGGGCGAGTTGGTGATGATGTTCTGGGAGAGCAGCTCGCGCACGGCCGAGTCGATGAACGCCTGCTGGCGCGCGATGCGCGTGAGGTCGGACCCCATCTCGAGCCCCATGCCCGTCCCGTGGCGCGCCCGGAGGAAGCTGATCGCCTCGTGGCCGTTGAGCGTGTACTCCCCGGCCGGCAGGTCGAGGGTGCCGTACCGCGGGCTCTCCTTGACGGGCTCCGGGAAGCACATGGTGACGCCGTTGATGGCGTCGACGACACCGATGACCCCGGTCATCTTGACGACGACGTGGTTGGTGATCGGGACGCCCGTGAGGTCCTGCACCGCGGTGATCGTGCACGCGGCGGCGTAGGTCATGTCGTCGACGCCGCCCGACCCGATCTGGAACGCCTCGTTGAACATCGTGTTGCGCCGCGGGCCCGACATCGACCCGTCGGGCAGGTTGCACGCCGGCAGGTCGACGAGCGAGTCGCGGGGGATGGACACGACCTCCATGCGCGTGCGATCACCGGACACGTGCACGATGAACGTCGTGTCCGAGCGCATGCCCTCCTCCTCGCCGGCGATCGCGGCGTTCTCGGCGTCGCGGTAGTCCGTGCCCATGACGAGGATGTTGAGCGACTTGCCCGCGAACGGGTCGGACGGGTCCTTCGGCGGCTCGACCGTCGGGCCGCCGACGACGAGTCCCGACACGTCGCTCACGGTGATCTTCGACTTGAGATCGAGGTAGACGGCTCCCGCTCCGACGGCGACGAACACGAGGGCGCCGGTGAGGACGAGCCCGACGGCCCGTGCGACGCGGTGCGTGCGCAGCGCGCGCGCATGGTGCGGGCCGCCGGAGGGCTTGTCCTCCCCGCCCTTCCGGGAGGGCGTCGTCGGTGTCGCACGGGGCCGCGAACGCGGGGACGACGAGGCGGGAGCGGTCGTTGGCACGGTCCGAGGGTAAGGGGTCCGGCGTGGACGCGTGCGCAGAACCAGCAGGAGGACGTGTGAAAGGGCGGCGAAGGCCGGCCGTGGCGTCAGACCGGCGTGTGCCAGCCGCCGCGGCGGAACGCCGGCGTGGCGAGGGCGAGCACGAGCAGGGACGCGACGACCGCGCCGAGCATCACGGTCGCCATCGCGACGGCGTCGCCCCCGAGGACGCCGACGAGCGGGCTCACGAGCCCGGCGACCCCGGACTGGAACGCCCCGATGACGGCGGCCGCGGTCCCGGCGATCTCGCCGTGCCGGGTGAGCGCGAGCGCGGAGGCGTTCGCGGGGATCATGCCCTGCATCGACAGGACGAGGAACAGGGCGGCGACGATCCCGACGATCCCGCCCGCGCCGGTCACGGCCACCACGAGCAACCCCGCGGCGAACACCCCCTGCACGACGAGCGCGGTCCGGAGCAGCCGCACGGGCGCGACGCGCCGGACGAGGGCGGCGTTGGCCTGCGCGGAGAGGACGAGGCCGATGCCGTTGACCGCGAAGAGGAGCGCGAACTGCCCGTGGCTGAGCCCGTACCCCTCCTGGAGCACGAACGGCGACCCCACGACGTAGCTCATGAGCACGGCCTGGCCGAGGCCGGGCAGGACGGCGAGCGCGACGAAGTGGCGGTCGCGCAGGAGGCTCGCGTAGCCGCGCAGGACGGTGCGCGCACCGGCGGGCCGCCGCCGCTCGACGGGCAGGGACTCGGGCATCCAGAGCAGCACGATCGCCCCGAGCGCGATGCCACCCAGCGCCAGCACCCAGAACACCGCGCGCCACGTCGCGTGGGCACCGATAAACGAGCCGATCGACGGTGCCAGGAGCGGGGCGAGCCCGATGACGAGCATGAGGCGCGACAGGATGCGGGCGGCGTCCGAGCCGGTGAAGCGGTCCCGGATCGCGGCGATCGCGACGACGGAGGCGGACGCGTTGAAGAACCCCTGCAGCACGCGCAGCCCGATGAGGATGCCGATGTTGGGCGCGAGCGCGCACAGGAGCGAGGTCACGACGTGCAGCGAGAGCCCGACGAGCACCGGGAGGCGCCGGCCGTAGCGGTCGGAGAGCGGCCCGATGACGAGCTGGCCGACCGCGCCGCCGAGGAGCATCCCGGACAGCGTGAGCTGCGCGAGCGAGTCGGGCGCCCCGAGCTCGGCGCCCACCTCCGGCAGCAGCGGGAGGTACATGTCGACCGTGAGCGCGGGGAGCGTGGCGAGCGCGCCGAGGAGCAGCACCCAGCGGGCGGACGATCTCGGTCGGGGCAGGGCGGGGTCGACCGAGGACGAGGACATCTGTCCATCGTATCGATTCGATCGGGCCGGACCCGGCCGCGCGGGAGTGAGCCTCCTCTCCCCGGCTGCGGCCCGCGCACGGCCCTGCCGACCCCCATGACGCCCGCGCCCCGCGTGTGGGTGGCGTGCGGCAGGCTGGAGGCATGTGCGGACGCTATGCCTCCTTCCGGGACGCGCAGGACCTCGCGGACGAGTTCGCGATCGCGGACGTCGCCGACGACGCGCGGCTCCTCCCGCCGTCGTGGAACCTCGCGCCCACGGACCCGGTGCGGATCGTCGTCGAGCGCGCCGCGAAGGACACGGGCGAGGTCCGGCGCTCGCTGCGGGTGGCGCGCTGGGGCCTCGTGCCGTCGTGGTCCAAGGACCCGAAGGGCGGCGCGCGCATGATCAACGCGCGCGCGGAGTCGATCCTCGACAAGCCGGCGTTCGCCAAGCCGTTCGGCGTGCGGCGCTGCCTGGTCCCGGCGGACGGGTACTACGAGTGGCGCGTCCTGCCCGACGGCGCGTCGCCGGCAGGGTCCGCGGGCGCGTCGCCGCGCCGGGGGAAGGTCCCCAAGCAGCCGTACTGGATCGCGCCGAGCGGCGGCGAGAGCGCCGCGTTCGCCGGGCTCTACGAGTTCTGGCGCGACCGGACCAAGGCCGACGACGACCCCGACCGCTGGCTCGTCTCGACGACGATCGTCACGACCGACGCCGCGCCGTACCTCGCCGAGATCCACGACCGCATGCCGCTGGTCCTCCCCGCCGACGCGTGGGACGCGTGGCTCGACCCGGCGGTCGACGCGCGCGGGGCGGCCGACCTGCTCGGCCTCGGCGGCCCGCACGACGACGTCCCCCTGGTCGCGCGCGAGATCTCGACCCTGGTCAACTCCGTGACGAACGACGGGCCCGGACTGCTCGAGGCCGTCTGACGACCCGGCCTCGGGACGCGAGCGCGGCGGTCAGCCGCGGTAGGCCCACTGCAGACGCACGGGCTCGATCGTGCCGAGCCCCTGGACCTCCGTCTCGGGCTGCGCCGTGAGCGCGAAGCGCTGGTCGCCCGCGAGCAGGCCCGCGGTCTCGCGGTCGACGAGGACCGTCGTCGGCTCCGCGATGTCGACGAGGCGGGCGGCGAGGTTGACGCTCGGCCCGAACACGTCGCCGAACCGCGAGAGGACCCGGCCCCACACGAGGCTGACCCGGACGGGCGGGACGTCGACGTCCTCCTCGCGCCCGCCGGCCTCGGCCAGGCCGAGCGCGACCCGCGCCCCGGTCGCGACGTCGTCGGCGACGTAGAGCACCGCGTCGCCGATCGTCTTGACGACGCGCCCGCCCGCGGCGGTGATGACGTCGCGCGCGCTGGTCTCGAAGAGCTGCACGAACTCGGCGAGCTCGCTCGACCCCAGCCCGCGCGTGCGCTGCGTGAACGAGACGATGTCCGCGAACCCGACGGCCCGCGGGAGCGGGAGCTCGTGCTCGTCGACCGCGGTGGCCCGCGCGTCGGAGAACTCGACCGCGAACCTCCCCGCGACCGCGGCGAGCTGGCGGCGCCACGCGTGCAGGAGCTGCTCCTCGAGGACCGGGGCGAGCTCGGGGAGCCGGTCGAGGACGAGCAGGCGCGCGCTCGTGTCGTCGAGGTCGAACCGGCGCGTCAGGTGCTCGACGAGCGCCTCGACCTGCCAGAGCACGAGCCGCTCCGTGGTGTGCCCGGTGGACCGGATGAGCGTCGTCAGCGCGCGCTCGTCGAGCCGCTCGGTCGCGGCGAACGCGAACACGTCCGCGAGCGCCTGCGCGTCCTTCTCCGTGAACGCGTGCTCCTCGCCCTCGGTCAGGGGGAGGCCGAGCGCCTGCCAGTAGGCGCGCACGCGGTCCGTCCCGACGCCCGCGCGCTCGGCGAGCCGCTCGACGGTCAGGGTGCGGGGCCCGCCGAGGAGCGCCTCGTCGAGCACCGCCTCCGTCGCCTCGGTGTCCGGGGCCGGCTCGCCGCCCTCCCCGCCGTCCGGAGACGGGGTGGTGGGGACGGGCACGTTCTGCTCAGGGTCCACGGGCACCCGGCGATCCTATTCCTCGGCCCGGGCCGGTGAGATCGGCGGTCGTGACCGAGATCGGCAGTGGCGCGCGAGATCGGCGGTCGTGACCGCCGACGTCGTCCCGGACTGCCGATCTCGGCCGGAGCCCGTCACCCGTGCGGGCGCAGGTGGTGGACGTCGCCGCTGTGGTGGACGCTCGTCGTGCCGTCGTCCTCGCGTACCACCAGTCCGCCGTCGGGCGCGAGCGCGGTGGCGAGCCCGACGACGTCGCCGCCCGCGACGCGCTCGACCCGCACGCGCGTGCCGAGCGTGGCGCTGACCTGCGCGCAGTCGGCGTCGAGCCCGGCGGCGTGCGCGTCGCCGCCGGCGTCCTGCCAGCGCGCGAGGACCTCGCCGAACGCCTCGTGGAGGGCGACGAGCAGGACCTCGCGGTCGGTCGTCGCGGCACCTGCCAGGGCGAGCGAGGTGGCCGTGGGGACGGGCAGCTCCGCGCGCTCCTGGGAGACGTTGAGCCCGACGCCGACGACGACGCCGCCGTCGGGCAGCACCTCCGCGAGGATGCCGGCGACCTTGCGCAGGGGCGGGTGGCCGCCGACCGCCGGCGTCGCGACGTCCTGCGGAACGGGCGCGGCGCCCGGGTCCGGCACGAGGACGTCGTTCGGCCACTTGACGACGGCGTCGACCCCGGCGGTCGCACGCAGGGCGCGGGCGGTCGCGAGCCCCGCGAGGAGCGGGAGCCAGCTCAGCGCCTCGCGCGGCACCTCGGGGCGCAGGAGGAGCGAGCCGAGGAGCGCGGCGCGCGGCGGCGTCGTCCACGAGCGCCCCAGCCGGCCGCGACCCCCGGGCTGGTGCTCGGCGACGAGGAGCGCCGGCGCCGGCCAGGCGTCCGGGTCGGCGGCGACCGCGCGCGCGAGCTCGGCGTTCGTCGACGCCGACTCGGGGACGACCTCGAGCCGGGCGAGGGGCCCTGCGGGCGCCACGAGCAGCTCGCGCAGGAACTCCGCCCGCAGCGGGGGCCGCCCGTAGCCGTCGGGCCTGGTCTCGTCGTCGCGCGCGCTCGCCATGCCCGCCATCCTCCCGCACGCCGACGGCCCGGCACGAGGGACGCACGGCCGGTCGGACGCCGCGGAAGGACATCACCGGCGCGCCGCCGGGTTTGTCGACACCCACCAAGACCCGCCCCGGGCGTGCTGGCGTCGCCCGCATCGAGTTGGCGCCACCCGCCAACTAGGCTCGGGTCCGTGACGGACTCTGCGACCACCTCGCCCGCGACGCCCGAGGCACCCCCGACATCGCCCGACGCGCCCCACCTCGTGGGCACCGCGGCCAAGCTCGCCGACCTCGACCGTCGCCGCGCCGAGGCGACCGAGCTGCCCGAGGAGGCGGCGCGGACCAAGCAGCACGCGCGCGGCAAGAAGACGGCGCGCGAGCGCATCGAGGCGCTGCTCGACGAGGGCAGCTTCGTCGAGCTCGACGCGTTCGCGAAGCACCGCTCGCACAACTTCGGGCTCGAGAAGAAGCGCCTGGCGGGCGACGGCGTCGTCGTCGGGCACGGCACGATCGACGGCCGCCAGGTGTGCGTGTACTCCCAGGACTTCACGGTGTTCGGGGGCAGCCTCGGCGAGGTCCACGGGCAGAAGATCACCAAGGTGCAGGACCTCGCGCTGCGCACGGGCGTGCCGTTGATCGGCATCTCCGACGGCGGCGGCGCGCGCATCCAGGAGGGTGTCGCGGCGCTCACGCAGTTCGCGGAGATCTTCCGCCGCAACGTCGCGTCGTCGGGCGTGATCCCGCAGATCTCGCTCATCCTCGGTCCCAGCGCGGGCGGCGCGGTGTACTCCCCCGCGCTGACCGACTTCATCGTCATGGCGGACAAGACGTCGAACATGTTCATCACCGGCCCGGACGTGATCCGCGCGGTGACGGGCGAGGACGTGGGCTTCGAGGAGCTCGGCGGCGGCCTGACGCACAACGAGAAGTCCGGCGTCGCGCACTACCTCGGCGCGGACGAGGACGACGCGATCGACTACGTGCGCCACCTCGTGTCCTACCTGCCCCAGAACAACCTCTCGGACGCGCCGTCCTTCCCGCCCGACGACGTCGACCTCGACGTCACGGAGGAGGACCTCGAGCTGGACGCGCTCGTGCCCGACTCGGACTCGCAGCCGTACGACATGCGCACGGTGATCGAGCACGTGCTCGACGAGGGCGCGTTCCTCGAGGTCCAGCCGCTGTTCGCGAAGAACGTGCTCGTCGGCTTCGGGCACGTGGAGGGCCAGTCGGTGGGCGTGGTGGCGAACCAGCCGCTCGCCATGGCGGGCACGCTCGACATCGACGCCGCGGAGAAGGCGGCGCGGTTCGTGCGCACGTGCGACGCGTTCAACATCCCGGTGCTCACGCTCGTGGACGTCCCCGGCTTCCTGCCGGGCGTCGACCAGGAGCACCAGGGCATCATCCGGCGCGGGGCCAAGCTCATCTACGCGTACGCCGAGGCCACGGTCCCGCTCGTCACCGTCATCACGCGCAAGGCGTACGGCGGGGCGTACATCGTCATGGGATCCAAGCAGCTCGGTGCCGACGTCAACCTCGCGTGGCCGACGGCGCAGGTCGCGGTCATGGGCGCGGGCGGCGCGGTGAACATCCTCCAGCGGGCGGCGCTCAAGCGCGCGGCCGACGCGGGCGACGACGTCGAGGCGGAGCGCGCCCGGCTCGTCGCGGAGTACGAGGACGCGATCGTCAACCCGTGGGACGCCGCCGAGCGCGGCTACGTGGACGCGGTGATCCGCCCGTCCGAGACGCGCGTGCAGGTGGTGCGGGCGCTGCGGGCGCTGCGCACCAAGCGCGCGACCCTGCCGCCCAAGAAGCACGGCAACATCCCGCTGTGACCGCGAGCGAGCACCAGCACCCGACGAACCTCGCGAGGAAGGACCACGCATGAGCCACGACGACGCCACGCACGGACCCGTGCCGCTCGGGTCCGTGGACCCGGCGCCGCTGCACGCCGCGGTCGACGCGCTCACGGCGGCGCTGCACGAGTACGTCGAGACCGCGGTCGGGGTGCGGGCCGAGTTCGGGGCGTCCGAGGCGGACGAGGACCCGCGCGTGCTCGCGCTCGAGGGCCGCATCGGCACGCTCAACGCGCGGCTGTTCGACGAGCTGCACGGCGCGCTCGGCATCCACGCCGACCTCACGACGTCGGTGTGGGACCCGGGCGCCGACGAGGAGGTCGACGACGACGCCTCGCCGGCCGACGTGCAGGACGACACCTTCACGCTCGACTACGTCGTCATGACGCACCCCGGCGGCCCGGACCTCGACGACGTCGTCGGGCTCCTGGACCGGTGGGGCCACGAGGCGCGCGAGCGGCTCGTCGAGGCGGGCTACGCCGTCCCCGAGTGGGGCGTGGGGCGCGGGGCGGACGACGACCACGACCACGACGAGGACGACGAGTGAGCACGGCGGGGTCCGGCGCTCCGAGCGTCCGCGTCGTGCGCGGCGCGCCGGACGAGCTGGAGGTCGCCGCGCTCGTCGCCGGCCTCGCCGCGGCGGCCGCCGCGAGCGGGCTGCCCGACGACGTCGCGCCCGTCGACGAGTGGACCAACCGGGCGCGCGGGCTGCGCGGGACCGGGGACGGCGCGACCGCGAAGAGCTTCGGCGGGCGCTCGGGCCGGCACAACGCCGACTCGTGGCGCTGGAGCCTGCGGTCGTGACGACGCCGAGCGCGTCGCCCCGCACGCGCCGCCTGCCCGAGCGAGGCGTGCTCGTCGAGCTCCCCGCGTCCGCCGACGAGGTCGAGACCGACCCGACGAGCCTGCCGGGCGTGGAGCCCGTGCCGGGCTGGCGCCGCTGGGCGTGGGCCGTGGCGTTCGTGCCGACCGTCGCGCTGCTCGTCTACCAGCGCGTCGCGTCGGGGCGCGGGTGGTCCGTGCCGGACGCCGTCGTGGTCGTGGCGACCCTCGGGCTGCTCGTCACCGCGCTGCTCGCGCTCGTGCGCTACCTCGACGACCGCGTCGTGGCCGGGCTCGCGCGCGGGCGGGACGCGCTGCTCGCCGCGCCGGTCCGGGCGACCGGGACGCTCGTGCCCCCCGGCGTCGGTGCCGCGGACCTCGCGGCGGGCACGGCGGAGGGCTCCACGGAGGACACCGCCACGGGCACGCGGACGACCGGGCCCACGGTCGTCCCGACGACCCTGGTCGTGACCACCGCGTCCGGCGCGCGGACCGCACGACCGGCGCGCGTCGTCGTGCCCGACGGCGCGGCGGGCCCGCGCCCGGGCGACCCGGTCGCCGTCTGGCACGCCGCGGACGACGCGGACGCGTCGGGGGTGCTCCTGCTGCGCTACCACCGCGCCTGGGCGGACGACCTCGTGGCGGCGCTGCGCGGCCGCGCCGACGCCGCTCCCGAGGCGGGACCGCCCGAGGACACGCCCGGCGCGCCGACCGAGGAGGACCACGGCGAGAGCCCGGAGAATCCGGCAGACCCGCGTCCGGGCGCCGAGTAGTCTCGTCCGGGTGAGCGACACCACCACCACACCCGCCGGCGCATCCGCCGGGACCCCCGACCGCACACCCACGCCGATCGACGCCGTCGCCGAGGCCTACGTCACGCGGATCGCCGAGCTCGACCCGATCGCCGCGACCGCGATGGGCCTGTCCGGCTACGACCACCTCGTCTCCGACCTCTCGCCCGCCGGGCACGACGCGCGGGCCGACGCCGACCGCGCGGTGCTTCGCGAGCTCGAGGGCCTGGAGCCCGTCGACGACGTCGACCGCGTCACCCTCGCCGCGATGCGCGAGCGCGTCGGCCTGCAGCTCGAGCTGCACGAGGCGGGCGAGCCGCTCGCGAGCCTCAACAACATCGCGTCGCCGGTGCAGGAGCTGCGCGACGTCTTCGACATCATGCCGACCGGGACGGTCGAGGCGTGGGAGAACATCGCCTCCCGCCTCAACGCCCTGCCCACGGCGATCGACGGATACATGGCCTCCCTCACCGAGGCGGCGGCGCGTGGCAACGTCGCCGCGATCCGCCAGGTGCGGATCGGCGTGCAGCAGTCGCGCGAGCTCGCCGACGCGAAGGGCTCGTTCTTCACGACGTTCGTCGCCGGCCCCGAGGCGAACGCCGTCCTCGACGACTCCTCGGCGTGCTCGCTCGTGCGCAAGGAGCTCGAGCACGGCGCCGCCGCGGCGCGCGAGGCCTACGGCCGCCTCGCGGACTTCCTCGAGACGACGCTCGCGCCGCAGGCACGCGAGCAGGACGCCGTGGGCCGCGAGCGCTACGGGCTCTTCTCGCGCACGTTCCTCGGCGCGCAGGTCGACCTCGACGAGACGTACGCGTGGGGGCTCGAGGAGCTCGCGCGCGTCGTCGCGGAGCAGGAGGAGATCGCGCGCCGCATCGCCGGGCCGGGCGCGAGCGTCGAGGACGCCGTCGCCGCGCTCGACGCCGACCCGGCGCGCACGCTGCACGGCACGGACGCGCTGAGGTCGTGGATGCAGGAGACGTCGGACGCCGCGATCAGCGCGCTGAACGGCGTCCACTTCGACGTCCCGACGCCGGTGCTCGACCTCGAGTGCATGATCGCGCCGACGCAGACGGGCGGGATCTACTACACGCCGCCGAGCGACGACTTCTCCCGCCCGGGCCGCATGTGGTGGTCCGTGCCGTCGGACGTCACCGAGTTCAACACGTGGCGCGAGAAGACGACGGTCTACCACGAGGGCGTCCCCGGCCACCACCTGCAGTGCGGCCAGGCCGTGTACGCGCGAGCGACGCTCAACACGTGGCGCCGGCTCGCGTGCTGGGTCTCGGGCCACGGCGAGGGCTGGGCCCTGTACGCGGAGCGCCTCATGGCGGACCTCGGGTTCCTCGACGACGACGGCGACCGACTCGGCATGCTCGACGCGCAGCGCATGCGTGCGGCGCGCGTCGTGCTCGACATCGGCGTGCACCTCGGCCTGCCCGCGCCCGAGCAGTGGGGCGGCGGGACCTGGGACGCCGACAAGGCGCTCACGTTCCTGCGCGCGAACGTCAACATGCCCGACTCGTTCGTCCGGTTCGAGCTCGACCGCTACCTCGGCTGGCCGGGTCAGGCGCCGTCGTACAAGGTCGGCCAGCGCCTGTGGGAGGCCACGCGCGACGACGCGCGCGCGGCGGCCGCGGCGCGCGGCGAGGCGTTCGACGCCAAGGCGTTCCACGCGCGCGCGCTGAACCTCGGCTCGGTCGGTCTGGACGTGCTGCGCGACGCGCTCTCCTCGTGACCCGGTCGTCCGCCCTGCCCGGGTCGGCCTCGCGCCGGCCCGGGCGGGGCGGGCCCGCCCTGGGGAGCTGACGCGTGGGCGCCGTCCTCACCGGCTTCGCCATCATCGCCGTGGTCGTGGCGGCCGGGTACGTCACCGCGCGGCTCGGCATCGGGGGCCCCGACGCGAGGACCGCGCTCAACCGCATCGGGTTCTTCGTCGCGAGCCCCGCGCTGCTGTTCACCGTGCTCGCGCGGGCGGACGTCGGCGCGCTCTTCCAGGCCCCGCTCGCGGTCGCGGCGGTCTCCGCCGTCGTGACCGCGGGCGCGTTCGTGCTCGTCGACCGGCTGTGGCTGCGGCTCCCCGCCCCCGAGGCGACCATCGGGGCCGTGGGCTCCGGCTACGTGAACGCGAACAACATCGGCCTGCCCGTCGCGGTGTACGTGCTGGGCGACGCGACCGCCGTCGTGCCGGTGATCCTGCTCCAGCTCCTCGTGCTCGCACCCGTCGCGCTGCTCGTCCTCGACGCGACGACGAGCGGGCGCCTGTCCTGGCGCTTCGTCCTCGCCCAGCCCGTGCGCAACCCGATCATCCTCGGGTCGTTCGCGGGCGCCGTCGTCTCGGTGACCGGTTGGACCCCGCCCGTCGCGGTCATGGCTCCGCTCGAGATCCTCGGGGGTGCCGCCATCCCCATGATCCTGCTCGCGTTCGGCATGTCGTTGCACGGCACCAGGCCGCTGCGGCGCGGCGAGCCCCGCGCGGCCGTCGGGGTGGCGAGCGTCGCGAAGCTGCTCGTCATGCCCGTCGTCGCGTTCGTCGTCTCCCGGCACGTCCTCGGGCTCGACGACGCCGCGGTCGCCTCGGCCGTCACGCTCGCCGCGCTGCCCACCGCCCAGAACGTCTACAACTACGCGGCACGGTTCGGGCGGGGCGAGATCCTCGCGCGCGACACGATCCTCGTCACGACCCTCGGCTCGCCCGTCGTGCTGCTCGTCGCGGCGCTGCTGGTCGCGTAGGACCGCTCGGCGCGCGCCGTCCGGCTCGCCGGTCGCGCCGGTGCTCGACGGGTAGTCTGCGCGGGTGCTCCGACTCGTCCTCGCCTCCCGCTCCCCCGCCCGCCTCGCGACGCTGCGCGCGGCCGGCGTCGAACCCCTCGTGCGCGTCTCGGGGGTCGACGAGGACGCGGTCCTGCAGGCCGCCGCCGCGGAGCGCGGCGGGCTCGACCCCGTGGACGCGGTGCTCGTCCTCGCCCGCGCCAAGGCCGAGGAGATCGTGCGCACGCTCGCCGACGACGGGACCGGCGCGCCGGTCGACGACCCCGCGCTCCTCGTCGGGTGCGACTCGATGCTCGAGCTCGACGGCGAGGTGCTCGGCAAGCCCGTCGACGCCGACGACGCCCGTGCGCGCTGGCGCGCGATGCGCGGCCGGGCCGGCGTCCTGCACACCGGCCACTGGCTCGTCGACCTGCGTCCGCTGCCCGACGGCGGGACGGGCACCGCGACCGGGGCCACCAGCTCCACGACGGTGCACTTCGCCGACCTCACGGACGACGAGATCGACGCGTACGTCGCGACGGGCGAGCCCCTGCACGTCGCGGGCGCGTTCACGGTCGACGGCCTCGGCGGGCCCTACGTCGAGCGCATCGAGGGCGACCACCACGGCGTCGTCGGGATCAGCCTCCCGCTGCTGCGGACGCTGCTCGGCGAGGCCGGGGTCGCCTGGCACGAGCTGCGGTCCTGACCCGACGGGGCCGCCGTCCGTCGTCGGCGCTCGCCGTGGTGCCGTTGTGGGTGCCGGACAACCCCAGGCGCCGGGCGAGGCCCAGGGGCGCGCCGCTATGGAGGTTTCCTCCAACCACCCTCCGCGCGCCTTGGCTTCTTCTCCAATTTTGTCCGGTACCCGGCCCGGGAGCGTGAACGGCGCCCCGCGCACGCGTTACCGTGAGCCGTGCCCGCGAACCCCACCCGCCCCCTGAGCAAGGTCCTCGTCGCCAACCGTGGCGAGATCGCCGTCCGGATCGTCCGTGCCTGCGCCGATGCCGGCATCGCGTCCGTCGCGGTCTACGCCGACCCGGACCGGCAGGCCCTGCACGTGCACCTCGCCGACGAGGCGTTCGCGCTCGGCGGCGCCCGGGCGGCCGAGACCTACCTCGACATCGCGAAGCTGCTCGACGTCGCACGCCGCTCCGGCGCCGACGCGGTGCATCCCGGGTACGGCTTCCTCGCCGAGAACGCGGAGTTCGCCCAGGCCGTCCTCGACGCCGGCCTCGTCTGGATCGGGCCCCCGCCGGCCGCGATCGACGCTCTCGGTGACAAGGTGAGCGCACGCCACATCGCGCAGCGCGCCGGCGCTCCGCTGGTCCCCGGCACGCCCGACCCCGTCGCCGACGCGAGCGAGGTGCACGCCTTCGCCGCCGAGCACGGGCTGCCCATCGCGATCAAGGCGGCGTTCGGCGGCGGCGGGCGCGGCCTCAAGGTCGCCCGCACCGCGGACGAGATCGACGAGCTCTACGAGTCCGCGGTCCGCGAGGCCACGGCCGCGTTCGGGCGCGGCGAGTGCTTCGTCGAGCGCTACCTCGACACGCCCCGCCACGTCGAGACCCAGTGCCTCGCGGACGAGCACGGCACCGTCGTCGTCGTGTCCACGCGCGACTGCTCCCTCCAGCGCCGCCACCAGAAGCTCGTCGAGGAGGCCCCCGCGCCCTACCTCAGCGCCGCCCAGGAGGCCGAGCTCTACAAGGCGTCCGAGGCGATCCTGCGCGAGGCCGGCTACGTCGGCGCGGGCACGTGCGAGTTCCTCGTCGGGGCCGACGGCACCATCTCCTTCCTCGAGGTCAACACGCGCCTCCAGGTCGAGCACCCGGTGTCCGAGGAGGTCACCGGCATCGACCTCGTCCGCGAGCAGCTGCGCATCGCCGCGGGCGAGCCCCTCGGCTACACGTCGACGCAGGTGCGCGGCCACTCGATCGAGTTCCGCATCAACGGCGAGGACCCCGCCGCGAACTTCCTCCCCGCCCCCGGCCGCATCTCGCGCCTGCGCTTCCCGTCCGGGCCCGGCGTGCGCGTCGACTCCGGCGTCGTCGAGGGCGACACGATCTCCGGCGCGTTCGACTCCATGATCGCCAAGGTCATCGTCACCGGCGCCACGCGCGAGCAGGCTGTCCAGCGGGCCCGCCGCGCGCTGCGCGAGCTCGAGGTCGAGGGCATCCCCACGGTCGTGCCGTTCCACCGCGCCGTGCTCGACGCCGAGGCGTTCGTCCCCACGGACGACGCGCCGTTCCGTGTGCACACCCGCTGGATCGAGACCGAGTTCGCGGACCAGCTCGCCGCGCTCGCGCCCGCCCCGGCCGCCTCCACCGACGAGGACGACGAGCCCCTCGCGACCGAGCGCGTCGTCGTCGAGGTCGGCGGCAAGCGCCTGGAGGTCGTCCTCCCCGCCGGCCTCGGCATGGCCGCGGGCCGTGCCCGCACGGCGAACGCCGCGCGTCGGCCCGCGCGGCGGAGCACCGGCAAGGCCAACGGCGGCGCCTCCGGCACGACGCTCGCCTCCCCCATGCAGGGCACCATCGTCAAGGTCGCCGTCGCCGACGGCGCCCAGGTGGCCGAGGGCGACCTCGTCGTCGTGCTCGAGGCCATGAAGATGGAGCAGCCGCTCCTCGCCCACCGCGCCGGCACCGTCCGCTCGCTCTCCGCCACCGCCGGCGCGAGCGTGAGCTCCGGCACCGCCATCTGCGAGATCGTCGACTGACCCTCCGCGCCGCCGTCGGGCTCGGTGCACGACCCGCGTGCTCGCGGCGCCGGGCTGCGCCGGCTTCACGACCCGCGTGGTCGGGTTGGGTGGCCGGGGTGGATGGCGCGTTCGGGCTGCCGCGCCGTCGCCTGGGTCTGTCGGGTGGCACTTCTCGGAGCGCGGCTCTGACGCCCTTCACACCCCACCCACCCCGGCCCGGCTTCGGCCCACGTCGCGCAGCCCCTTGCCCGACGACCGTCGCGCCCGCCGCGCTGTCGGCGCACCACGCTCGTGGGTCATGCGACGAGCCCGCGCTCGCCCTGGCCGTTGGCCTTCCGGCCGCCCGGACCGAACGGGACCGCCGGACCGGGCCGAGGTTCGTGCGGTGACGGCCAGGACGAGCGGTGGGGTCGGACCGTGTGCGAAGGACGTCAGAGGCGCACTCCCAGAACTCCCGCCAGACAGACCAGGGTGACGGTGCGCCAGTCCGAGCACACGGTCCGACCCCACCGCGGACCCGACCCTGCGGGCCGTAGACCCGACCCCGACCCGCGACGAGGCGGGTGCTAGTCGTGCTGGGCCGCGGCACGGATCGCGCGGCGACCGGAGGGCAGGGCGACGGCGACGGTGATGACGAGGAACATGAGGATCCCGGAGACGACGAGGAGCGACTCCACGGTGAAGCGGTCGGCGAGCGGGCCGAACACGACCATGCCGAGCGGCATCGAGACGGCCATGACGATGCCGACGAAGCCGAAGACGCGGCCCTGGCGCTCGGGCTCGACGGTCTCCTGCAGGACGGTCATGGACGTCGTCGAGAACGGCGGCACGGAGAGGCCGAGCAGGAACATGAAGACGAAGAACACCCACATGTTCGTCGAGAGACCCATGGCGACGGACAGGACGCCGAACACGAACGTCGACCCGACGATCATGGCGATGCGGTTCTTGAGCCCGCCCCAGGTGGCGAGGAGCACGCCGCCGAGCAGCATGCCGACGGAGAACGCGACCTCGTTGACGGTGAGCTTCCAGACCTCCTCGCCGAAGGTCCGCGCGACCATGAGCGGGGTGAGGTACGACGGCGCGACGATGAGCAGGAACACGACGGCGTAGAGGCCGAGCACCCACCGGACGAACGGGTGCGAGCCGAGGTAGCGGAAGCCCTCGACGAGGTCGTCGAAGTACCCTGCTCGCTCGCCGGCGGCGGCGTGCGCGAGCGTCGGGACGGGCACGAGCAGGAGGAGGCCGATCCCGATCACGGCGGTGACGACGTCGACGAAGAACACGGAGACGATGGACGTGCTGGCGTAGACGGCCGCGGCGACCGCGGGGGCGAGGAGCATCATCGCGGACTGGATCGACTGGTTGATCCCGTTGACGCGCAGCAGCTTGCTGGTCGGGACGATCTGCGGGAGCAGGGCCGCGACCGCGGGGGTCTGGATCCCGGCGCCCGTGGAGCGGATCGCGAGCGCGGCGTAGATGAGCCAGAGGTCGTCCGCGCCGCCGAGCATGAGGAGCGCGAGCGCGAGGGTCGTCACGGCGATCGTGCCGTCGGCGGCGATGACGAGCGCCTTGCGGTTCACCCGGTCCGCCCACACGCCGCCGAAGATCGAGACGACCGCCTGCGGCAGGAACCCGAAGAGGGTGCTCAGCGCGAGCACGGCCCCGGACTTGGTCTCGATCGTCAGGTGCCACATCACGGCGTACTGGACGAGCATCGAGCCGAACAGGGAGACGGTCTGCCCGGAGAGGAAGATCGCGGTGTCCCGTCGCCACCGGGGCTTCGCGAGCGTGTCGTCGACCGGGGCGTCGTTCTCCACACCGTCGGAGAGGTCGTCGGCGGTGGGGGCGTCGGTGTTCTCGTACGGCGTATGGCTCACCCGCACATCCTGACGGCCGCCACCCACACGGTCCACGGAATTCGCCGTCGGCGGACGGTCAGTCGGCCACGGGGACCTCGCCCACGTGCGCGATGTGCCCGAGCTGGCGCCACACGAGCGCGAGCGTGACGCCCGCGCCGACGAACGCGAACCAGAACGGTGCGGTGATCCCCCACGCCTGGGCGAGGACGCCGCCCAGCGCCTGTCCGACGACGCTGCCGCCGAACACGCAGACCATGTAGACCGAGCCGACGCGTCCCTGGAACTCCGTGGGGACGGCACGCTGCCGGATCGTGTTGGACACGGTGCCCCACACGAACGCGTACGCACCGAAGACGACCATGATCGCGAGCGCGACCCAGCCGGTCGTGGTGAGGGCGAGCGCGAGGTGCATGAGGACCTCGAGCGAGAGGCACACGCGCATGAGGGTCGACAGGCGCACGTGCCGCTCGAGCCACCCGAACGACGCGATGCCCACGACGCCGCCGACGGCCGACGCCGTCGTGAGGAGCCCGAACCCGACCTCGCCCATGTCGAGGTGGTCGAGCGCGTACTTGACGAGGACGCCCCACGGCGCGGCCCAGGTCACGTTGAAGGCGAGGATGACGAGCGCGAGCGTCCGCACCGGGGCGTTCCCGAGGATCCACCGCACGCCCTCGGCGATGTCCTGGCGGAGGTGGGTCTGCGTCTCGCGCACACCGCCCGGTGTGGTCGCGATCCGCCCCACGAGCACGACGGCGAGCGCGACGCACACGACCTGGACGACGAACGGCCAGACCATCCCGAGCGCGAAGAGGAACGCGCCGACCGGCGGTCCCAGCAGCTGGTTGGCGGTGAGGAACCCGGCCTGGAGCCGGGCGTTGCCCGTGCCGAGGTCGCGCGGCTCGACGAGCATCGGGAGCAGGGTCTGGGACGCCGAGTCCGCGAACACCTCGGCGACGCCGTACAGAAACATCACGGCGAGGACGACGCCGATGCTCACGTGCCCGGTCGCGATGAGGACGCACAGCGCCACGACGACGACCGCACGCAGCGCGTTGGCCACCATGACGACGACGCGCCGGTCGAGGCGGTCGGCCAGCGCCCCGGCCCAGAGGCCGAACAGGAGCCAGGGCAGCCGCTGCAGCAGGGCGGCGAGCGCGACGAGGAACGCGGAGTCGGTCTGGGACGCGACGAGCAGCGGCCCCGCCGCCAGGGCGATGCCGTCGCCGACGTTGCTCGTCCACGACGACGACAGCAACCAGCGGAAGCCGGTGCCCATGCGTCGCGGTGCGACGACCTCTCCGATCCTGCTCACAAGCGGACCAGCGTACGCCGCGCGGTGGTCAACCCGGGCAACCTTTTTCCGGGGCGTCCGCGCTGGGATCCGGCGCCGCGCGGCGCGCCGGCCTGGCAGCATGGGCCCCGTGACCATCCCGACCGCGCCCCGCGATCCCGGCGACCCGCCCCCGCGGCTCCCTCGCCACCTGCAGCCGGGCGACGGCTGGGTGGAGTGCGAGTGCGGCCGTCGGCACTGGGGTCTCTTCGGCGCCGCCGGGCTCCTGCTCGGGCGGCGCGACCGCGCGGGCCGCCTGACCGACGTCGTCCTGCAGCATCGCGCGCCCTGGTCCGACCAGGGCGGGACGTGGGGAGTGCCGGGCGGCGCCGTCGGGCCGGACGAGACCCCGGCCCAGGGAGCCCTGCGCGAGGCCGAGGAGGAGGCGGGCATCGACCCCGCGCACGTGGACGTCGTGGGCGAGCGTGTGCTCGACCACGGTCCGTGGCGCTACACGACGGTCCTCGGGGAGATCGCGGACGGCGCGGAGGTCGACCCGCGCGCGACGGACGCGGAGAGCGTCGAGGTCCGCTGGGTCCCGGTCGACGACGTCGCGACCCTCGACCTGCTGCCCGCGTTCGCGGACGCGTGGCCGAGCCTGCGCGCGGCGCTCGACAAGGGGGCTCCCGAGGCCTGACGGCCTGCCCGCGCGGGACCTTCGTCACCGATCGGTGGTGGACCCGCCTCGCGGCCGGTCCGCCGGCGTCGGTCCGGGGCACGATGGCGTCGTGCCCGAGGACACGTCGACCACGTACCGCGCTCTCGCGTCGTCGAGCCGGCTGACGCTGCTGCACGCGCTCCAGGAACGCGGCCCGATGACGGTCGCCGACCTCTCGCGCGAGGCGGAGCTGTGTCCGAGCGCGACGCGCGAGCACCTCCAACGGCTCGCGGACGCGGGGTTCGTGCGCAGCGCCCCCGAGGTGCGCACGACGCGTGGACGCCCGCGCATCCTCTACGAGGCGATCGCGGGCGAGGACCCGCCGCGGGACGACGGCGCGGCGCGGCGCCTCGGCGAGTCGCTCGTCCGGGCCGCACTGACCCGCACGGTGCTCGGTCACGGCGACGCCGCCCAGGGCGCCGCGCACGACGACGCCGCGCACGGCACGCGCGACGTCCTCGCCGGGACCGCGCGCGTGGCGGGCCGGCGGCTCGTCGACGTGCTCCGTTCCTCGGGCCGCGACGCGCCCGAGCCCACGCCGGAGAACCAGCTCGCCGCGCTCGACGACCACCTGCACCAGCTCGGGCTCGACCCCGAGCTCGAGGAGGAGCGGTTGCGGTTCCATCTCTACCGGTGCCCGTTCCTCGCGCTCGCGGCGGACCGCGAGGACGTGGTCTGCGCCGTCCACCTCGGCCTCGTGCAGGGCGTGCTCGCGGGCGTCGGCGGGCCCGTCCGCGCGGAGGCGCTGCTGCCCTTCGTCGAGCCGCACCACTGCGTGCTGCAGCTCTCGCGCGCGAGCTGATTATTCACGGTCCGCGGCCCGCCGCGGCTCCCGTCCGCCGGGTCATGCTGACGGCGCACCGGGTACGGACCCGGCGTCACGACGTCGGTGTGGTCGTGACCTGCGACGACGGGAGGACGACATGACCGCCCCTGCCACCACCAGGCCGCCCTCGCTGCTGCGGGCGGTGCGCACGCCGTCGAGCGTGGACCTGTCGACGTGGGACCCCGAGGACGAGTCGCGCTGGGACCGCCGGTTCGCGTGGCGCACGCTGTGGATCACGACGTACAACCTCACGCTCGCGTTCTGCGCGTGGTACCTCGTGAGCGCGGTCGCGCCCCGGCTCAACGACGTCGGCTTCGACCTCACGACGGCACAGCTCTACTGGCTCACGGCCGTCCCCGGCCTCGCCGGCGGGCTGTTCCGCATGGTCTACATGTTCCTCCCGCCCGTCGTCGGCACGCGCACGCTCGTGGGCGGCACGGCGACGCTCGTCCTCCTGCCGATGCTCGGCTGGACCTTCGCCGTGCGCGACGCGAGCACGCCGTACGCGGTGCTCATGCTGCTCGCGGTCGCGGCGGGGATCGGCGGCGGCGCGTTCTCCGGGTTCATGCCCTCGACGAGCTACTTCTTCCCCCGGCGCATGGCGGGGACGGCGCTGGGGCTGCAGGCCGGGATCGGCAACTTCGGCGTGAGCCTCATCCAGTTCCTCACGCCGTGGGTCGTCGGCTTCGGCCTCCTCGGCACGGCGGCCCTCACGCCGCAGCAGACGGCGACGGGCAGCCATCTCTGGCTGCACAACGCAGGCCTCGTCCTCGTGCCGTGGACCGTGCTCGGCGCGGTGCTCGCCGCCCTGTACCTGCGCCGGGTCCCGGTGAGCGCGAACTTCCGCGAGCAGCTCGACATCTTCGGCAACAAGCACACGTGGATCATGACGGCGATCTACCTCATGACCTTCGGCGCGTTCAGCGGGTTCGCGGCCCAGCTCGGGCTGCTCATCGTCGCGGAGTACGGCGGGTTCGAGAACGCGCCCGACCCGCTGCGCTACGCGTTCCTCGGCCCGCTGCTCGGCTCGGCCGCGCGCGCCGGGTTCGGGCCGCTGTGCGACCGGTTCGGCGGTGCGGTCTGGACCCTCGTCGCCGGGATCGGCATGACGGTCTCGACGGTGTTCTCGCTGTTCTTCCTCGACCCGCACGACGTCGGGCAGTTCGGCTGGTTCCTCGCGGGGATGCTCGCGGTGTTCACCTTCGCCGGGATCGGCAACGCAGGGACGTTCAAGCAGATGCCGATGATCTTCCCGCGCCGCCAGGCGGGCGGGGTGATCGGCTGGACCGCCTCGATCGCCGCGTTCGGCCCGTTCCTCGTCGGCATCGGGCTCTCGCTCGTCCCCGCGCGGTCGTTCTTCGTCGGGTGCGCCGTGTTCTTCGCCCTGTGCACGTGGCTCACGTGGCACTACTACGCCCGGCCGGGCGCCCCGAACCCCTCCTGACCCCGACCGGGAACGCCGGCGACGCGTCCGCCGTCCCCGCCCCAGAGAACCCGAGGAGCTGTCGTGCCCCCACTCGACGAGCGCACCCCCCGTGACCCGGCCGACGCCCTGCTGCGCCTGGGCAGCCGCCTGCGGCGCGGGCAGGTGTCCGACGACCTGCGGCAGGTGTTCCTGACCGGCGGGCGCCAGGGCGACGTGTTCTACCGCGACCGCTGGTCCCACGACAAGGTCGTGCGCTCCACCCACGGCGTGAACTGCACCGGGTCCTGCTCCTGGAAGGTCTACGTCAAGGACGGCATCATCACCTGGGAGACCCAGCAGACCGACTACCCCTCCGTCGGCCCCGACTCCCCCGAGTACGAACCCCGCGGCTGCCCCCGCGGCGCCGCGTTCTCCTGGTACACCTACTCCCCCACCCGCGTGCGCTACCCCTACGTCCGCGGCACCCTGCTCGACCTGTACCGGCGGGCGAAGGACGAGGTGGGCGGCGACCCCGTGCTCGCGTGGGAGAAGGTCACGTCCGACCCGGAGTCGGCCCGCGCCTACAAGTCGGCGCGCGGCAAGGGCGGGCTCGTGCGCGCCACCTGGGACGAGACCGCCGAGATCGTCGCCGCCGCCCACGTCCACACCATCAAGACCTACGGACCCGACCGCGTCGCCGGGTTCTCCCCCATCCCCGCGATGTCGATGGTGTCGCACGGGGTGGGTTCGCGGTTCGTGCAGCTCCTGGGCGGGAGCATGCTGTCGTTCTACGACTGGTACGCCGACCTGCCCGTCGCGTCCCCGCAGGTGTTCGGCGACCAGACCGACGTCCCGGAGTCCGCCGACTGGTGGAACTCCACCTACTGCATCATGTGGGGCTCCAACGTCCCGGTCACGCGCACCCCGGACGCCCACTTCATGGCGGAGGCTCGGTACCGGGGCCAGAAGGTCGTGACCGTGTCGCCCGACTACGCGGACAACACCAAGTTCGCGGACGAGTGGCTCGCTCCACATCCCGGCACCGACGGCGCCCTCGCCCAGGCCATGGGCCACGTCATCCTCACCGAGTTCCACGTGCGCGACCGCGCTCCCCGGTTCCTCGACTACATGGCGCGATTCACCGACGCTCCGTACCTCGTGACGCTCGACCGGCGCGGAGACGCGTACGTGCCCGGGCGCTTCCTCACGGCGGACCGGCTCGCGGGCACACCCGCCGCCGACCAGGCCGGCGCCACGAACGCCGGTTCCAAGACGGTGATCCTGTCCCGCGCGGGCGACGTCGTCGTCCCCAACGGGTCGCTCGGCCACCGCTACGGCGACCCCGGTCGCTGGAACCTCGACCTCGAGGGCGTCGAGCCCGCGCTGTCGGTCGCGGACCTGTCGGGCGGCGCGTCGGGCGAGCCGGTCGCCGTCGACCTCCCGCGCTTCGACCTCGCTCCCGAGGAGGGCGCGGAGCACCAGGGCGGCGCGGGCGCCGTCCGGCGCGGCGTGCCGACGCACCGCGTGGGCGAGCACCTGGTGACGACGGTCTACGACCTGCTGCTCGCGCAGTACGGCGTGGACCGCCCCGACCTCGACCTGCCGGGCACGTGGCCGACGGGGTACGACGACCCGGCGACCCCGGGCACCCCGGCGTGGCAGGAGGAGATCACCGGCGTCCCCGCGGCCGCCGCGGCGCGCATCGGGCGGGAGTTCGCGCAGAACGCGCTCGACTCGGGCGGCCGCTCGATGATCATCATGGGCGCGGGCACCAACCACTGGTTCCACTCCGACACGATCTACCGCACGTTCCTCGCGCTCGTGACGATGACCGGCTGCCAGGGCGTGAACGGCGGCGGCTGGGCGCACTACGTGGGGCAGGAGAAGGTCCGCCCGATCACGGGGTTCCAGCAGTACGCCAACGCGGCGGACTGGGCCCGTCCTCCGCGCCTCATGATCAGCACGGCCTTCTGGTACCTCGCGACGGACCAGTGGCGCTACGACGGCCTGCCCGCGGACGCGCTCGCGTCCCCGCTCGCCACCGGGAAGCTCGCAGGCCGCACGACGGCGGACACGCTGGTGGAGTCCGTCCGTCGCGGCTGGACGCCCAGCTACCCGACGTTCGACCGCAACCCGCTCGACCTGGTGGACGAGGCCGAGGCGGCGGGCAAGGACCCGGTGCGCCACGTCGTCGACCAGCTCTCCTCGGGCGAGCTGGACTACGCGTGCGCGGACCCCGACGACCCGGCGAACTTCCCGCGCGTTCTCACCGTCTGGCGCGCGAACCTGCTGGGGTCGTCGGGCAAGGGCAACGAGTACTTCCTCAAGCACCTGCTCGGGACCGACGCCGCGGTGCGCGCACCGGAGTCGGGGCCGGACCGGCGGCCGCGGGACATCGCGTGGCACGACGAGGCGCCGCAGGGGAAGCTCGACCTGCTCGTCACGGCCGACTTCCGGATGACGTCGACGACGCTGTTCTCGGACGTCGTGCTCCCGGCGGCCACCTGGTACGAGAAGCACGACCTGTCCTCGACGGACATGCACCCGTTCGTGCACTCGTTCAACCCGGCGATCAGCCCGCCGTGGCAGACGCGCACCGACTTCGACATCTTCCACACGCTCGCCCGGCACGTCTCCGAGCTGTCGGAGACCCACCTGGGCGTGCGCAAGGACGTCGTCGCCGTCCCGCTCGCGCACGACACCCCGGACGCCATGGCGACGCCGCACGGCGAGGTCCTGCCCCAGGACGAGCTCGTGCCCGGGGTCACGATGGCGAGGCTCGTCGTCGTCGAGCGGGACTACCCCGCCCTCGCGGCGCGGCTCGCCGCCCTCGGTCCGCTCACGCAGACGGTGGGCATGGTCACCAAGGGCGTCACGTTCGACCCGACGCCGGAGGTCGAGCGGCTCGCCGTCGCGAACGGCGTCGTCGCCGACGGCCCGGCGGCGGGGCGCCCGCGCCTGGACCGCGACACGCACGTCTGCGAGATGATCCTCGCGCTGTCGGGGACGACGAACGGCCGGCTCGCGGTGCAGGGGTTCGAGGACCTGGAGCGGCGCACCGGGCAGCGTCTGGCCGACCTCGCGCGGGACGAGCAGGGCAAGAGGATCACCTTCCCGGACGTGCAGTCGCGCCCGACGGCGGTCATCACCTCTCCCGAGTGGTCCGGGTCGGAGCACGGCGGGCGGCGCTACAGCGCCTTCGTCATCAACGTGGAGCGGCTCAAGCCGTGGCACACGCTCACGGGCCGCCAGCACTTCTTCCTCGACCACGACTGGATGGCAGAGCTCGGCGAGCAGCTCCCGGTCTACCGGCCGCCGCTGGACATGCACCGCCTGTTCGGCGACTCGCGGGTCGGCGACACGTCCCCCACAGGTGCGCAGGGGTCAGAGGGCTACGCGGAGGTCGCGGTGCGGTACCTCACGCCGCACTCGAAGTGGTCGATCCACTCCGAGTACCAGGACAACCTCTTCATGCTCTCGCTCTCGCGCGGCGGCCCCACGATCTGGATGAGCCCGCAGGACGCGGAGAAGATCGGCGTCGCGGACAACGAGTGGATCGAGTCCTACAACCGCAACGGCGTCGTGGTCGCGCGGGCCGTCGTCTCGCACCGCATGCCCGAGGGCACGGTCTTCATGTACCACGCGAAGGACCGGACCGTGGACGTGCCGCGGTCGGAGACGTCCGGCCTGCGCGGGGGCATCCACAACTCCCTGACCCGCGTGCTGCTCAAGCCCACCCACCTCATCGGCGGCTACGCACAGCTCTCGTACGGCTTCAACTACATCGGCCCGACGGGCAACCAGCGTGACGAGGTCACGGTGATCCGGCGACGGAGTCAGGAGGTGACCTACTGATGTCTGGAACGGCGACACGCATCGGCACGGACGAGTGCGGAACGGCGACGCGAAGGGCGAGGAACGAGTCCGCAGCGGAGCGTGACCTGGGTACCGGAGTGGAGCGTGACGTCCGGTGAAGGTCATGGCGCAGATGACGATGGTGATGAACCTGGACAAGTGCATCGGGTGTCACACGTGCTCGGTCACGTGCAAGCAGGCCTGGACGAACCGGACCGGGGTCGAGTACGTGTGGTTCAACAACGTCGAGACCCGCCCCGGCCTGGGGTACCCGCGCACCTACCAGGACCAGGAACGCTGGCAGGGCGGCTGGGTCCGGACCACGAAGGGCAAGCTGAAGCTGCGCGCCGGGGGCCGGTTGAAGAAGCTCGCCACGATCTTCTCCAACCCCGTCCTGCCCTCCATCCACGACTACTACGAACCGTGGACGTACGAGTACGACATGCTCCTGTCGGCCCCCCAGGGCCCCCACACCCCCGTCGCCCGCCCCACGTCGCTGCTGACGGGCAAGGACATGACCATCTCCTGGTCGGCGAACTGGGACGACGACCTCGCCGGCTCCACCACCACCATGGCCGACGACCCGGTCCTGCAGCACATGTCCGAGCACGTCGCGACCGAGCTCGACAAGACGTTCATGTTCTACCTGCCCCGCATCTGCGAGCACTGCCTCAACCCCGCCTGCGTCGCGTCCTGCCCCTCCGGCGCCATGTACAAGCGGGCCGAGGACGGCATCGTCCTCGTGGACCAGGACCAGTGCCGCGGGTGGCGCATGTGCGTCACCGGCTGCCCCTACAAGAAGGTCTACTTCAACCACAAGACCGGCAAAGCCGAGAAATGCACCCTGTGCTACCCCCGCATCGAGGTCGGCCTGCCCACCGTGTGCTCCGAGACCTGCGTCGGACGCCTGCGCTACCTCGGCCTCGTCCTCTACGACGCCGACAAGGTCACCCAAGCCGCCGCCGTCCAGGACGAGCACGACCTCCTCGCCGCCCAACGCGCCGTCTTCCTCGACCCGAACGACCCCCAGGTCATCGCCGCCGCACGACAAGAGGGCATCCCCGAGGACTGGATCACCGCCGCCCAACACTCCCCCATCTGGGACCTCATCACCCGCTACGAGGTCGCCCTCCCCCTGCACCCCGAGTACCGCACCCTGCCCATGGTCTGGTACATCCCACCCCTGTCCCCCGTCGTCGACGTCGTGACCGCCTCCGGCAACGACGGCGAAGACGGACGCACCCTGTTCGCCGCCATCTCGAAGCTGCGCATCCCCCTGGAATACCTCGCCGGACTCTTCACCGCCGGAGACACCGCCCCCGTCGAACGCGTCCTACGCCGCCTGGCCGCCATGCGCTCCTACATGCGCGACCTCAACCTCGGCCACGAACCCGACGAACACACCGCCACCGCCGTCGGCATGACCGGACAACAAGTCCAGGACATGTACCGCCTCCTCGCGATCGCGAAGTACGAAGACCGGTACGTCATCCCCACCGCCCACACCGAGATCGCCCGCGAGCTGAGCGACATGGCGTGCTCGCTCGACTACGACGGCGGCCCGGGCATGGGGGGCGCGGGACCGACGACGGGCGAGTCGTTCCACGCGGTCGGCGAGAAGGAACGGGCCGCCAGCCCGTACACCCCCTCCACCACGGGTCGGGTCAACCTGCTCACCTGGGACGGCGACGGGACCCCGGGCGGGCTCTTCCCGCCGCCGCGACCGGCGGGCCCGGAGGCCTCGGGGGGTGCGGCATGAGGCGCGCGACCCGCTCCCGGCCGGTGTCCTCGACGAGCGCGTCGTCGCCCGGTCCCCTGCCGGACGACCAGCGCCGCGCCGCGCACACCGTGATCTCGCTCCTGCTCGACTACCCCACCGCGGAGGCCGCCGCCCACCGGGCGGACGTCGAGGACGTCGTCGCCGGGCTGCCCCCGGACGTGCGGCAACCCCTGCGCGCGTTCCTCGACGCCACCGCGTCCGTGCCCCTCCGCGAGCTCCAGGCCGCCTACGTCGCGACGTTCGACCTCAAGCGCCGGTGCTCCCTGTACCTGTCGTACTACGCGGCCGGGGACACCCGGAAGCGCGGCGCCGCGCTCGTCACGTTCGTGGAGGCGTTCCGCGCGGCGGGCTGGGAGACGGACGGCTCGGAGCTGCCCGACCACCTGCCCACGGTGCTCGAGCTCTCCGCGCGCACGGACGGCGCGATCGCCGGCATGGTGCTCGACGCGCACCGCGACGGCATCGAGGTCCTGCGCGCCGCGCTCGAGACGCTGCGCAGCCCCTACGCGTACGTCGTCGCGGCGCTCGTCGCGACGCTGCCCGCGATGCAGTCGGAGACGGCGGCACGCTTCCGCGACCTGGTCGCCGCGGGACCGCCCACCGAGCTCGTCGGCCTGAGCGACCTGTCCCACCTCACACCGTTCGCCACGATCCCGAGCCTGACCGAGGAGACCCGACGATGAGCCCGCTCGACGTCCTGCTGTGGGTCGCCGTCCCGTACGCGGTGGCGGCGGTGTTCGTCGTCGGGCACGTGTGGCGGTACCGCTACGACCAGTTCGGCTGGACCACGCGCTCGTCGCAGCTCTACGAGAACCGCTGGCTGCGCCTCGGCTCGCCGCTGTTCCACGTCGGCATCCTCATGGTGATCGGCGGGCACGTGGTCGGGATCCTCGTGCCGCGCCCGTGGCTGGAGGCCGTCGGCGTGGGCGAGCACGCCTACCACCTCGTCGCGACGATCGCCGGGACGTTCGCGGCCGTCCTCACGGTCGTCGGGCTCGTGATCCTCGTCCTGCGCCGGAGGCTCTCCGGCGCGGTCTTCCGCGTGACCACGCGCACGGACAAGCTCATGTACGTCGTGCTCGGCGCCGCGATCGGGTTCGGCACGCTCGCGACGGTCCAGCACCAGATATTCGGCGGCGGGTACGACTACCGCGGCTCGATCTCGCCGTGGTTCCGCTCGCTGCTCACGTTCCAGCCCGACCCGTCGCTCATGGCCGACGTCCCGCTCGCGTTCCAGCTCCACGTCCTGTGCGGCCTGGCGCTGTTCGCCCTGTGGCCGTTCACGCGCCTCGTGCACGTGTTCTCCGCGCCGCTCGGCTACCTCACGCGGCCGTACGTCGTCTACCGGCGCCGCGCGGTCGCGACGACGTCGCGCGCACCGCGCCGCGGCTGGGAGCCCCCGACGACCCCGTAGCGAGGACCGTCCTCGCTCGATCCGGTGCGCGCACGACGACGCCCGGCGGCCATCCCCGCGCCGCCGGGCGTCGTGTCGTGCCGGAACCGTGTCAGCCCGGCCGCTCAGGCCTGTGCGGGCACAGGGCGGCGCGTGAGGCGGATCCTCACCTCGGTCGCCTCGCGCGACAGGTACTCGCGGTCGAACGCGCCGGGCTCGCGTCCCTCGAGCTGCGCGAGCAGCGGGAGCGGGTCGTGCGGCGCGACGAGGACGAGCCCGTCCCCGGGCGCGAGCGCCTCGAGCGCCCCGAAGACGACGCCGTGACGCACGGCGTGCGGGATCGTGCGGACGTCGAGGACGATCTCGGCGTCGTCGTGCGCGCACCCGCAGGTGTGCCCCTCCTCGGTCCCTTCCCCGTGCACGGCCGCGTGCTGCGGAGGCTCGGTGATCTCGATCGGTTCTGCTGCCATGGTGGTCCTCCTGGTCGTGGCGCGAGCGCCGGGTGGGGTGCTGGGTCTGCGGTGCTGCCGGCGTGGACGACGACGCCGGCGGGGCGGGCCGGTCAGGGCGTCACGGCGAACGCCCCGGACGCGCCGCGCTCGGCGTCGGACATGGCGTGCGTGACGAACGGGTAGGTCCCGGCCTCGGGGAACGTGAGCTCGACGAACCCGCCCTGCGCGGGCAGCAGGCCGAGCACCTGGCTGCCGCCGGACGTGCCCGGCGGGAGCGCGTAGGCGCCCTCGTGGTAGACGGTGTCGAACTGGCCGCCGACGACGTGGAACGCGCTCGGGCGGTTCGGACCGGCGTCGAGCACCCAGACGCGCACGCGCTCGCCCACCCGGGCACCGAGCGGGTCATAGCGGTACTGGTTCGCGTACCCGTTGAACGTGAGGAGGTCGGGCTCGGCGGCGGCGACCTTCGCGTCGTCGGCGGACGCGCCCTGCGCGCCGAGGTAGAGCTCGGACTGCACGACGACGTACTCGCGGTCCACGGGGGCGAGGTCCGGCGGGTCGACGATCACCGCGCCGAACATGCCGTTCGCGATGTGCAGCGACATGGGCATGGTCGAGCAGTGGTACATCCAGATCCCCGCCCGGGTCGCCGTGAAGCGGTAGGTGAGCGACTCCCCCGGCGCGATGGTCCGCATCGGCTCGTCGGGCGCGAGCGCGCCCGCGTGGAAGTCGATCGAGTGCCCGATCGTCCCGTCGTTGACGAGGGTGATCTCGAAGACGTCGCCGACCTTCCCCCGCAGCACGGGCCCGGGCGCGGTCCCGCCGAACGTCCACACGGTCTGCTCGACGCCGGGCGCCACCTCCTGCGCCGCCTCCGTCACGGTGAGGGTCCGCCGGTGCACGACGGGCCCGCCGGACGGGTCCGTCTCGGCCGGCGCAAGGGTCGCGTCGCGCGCGACGAACCCGTCCCCGGGCCCGCCCAGGAGGTCGGCGTCCACCACGCCGAGCGAGTCCGTCCCCGGGGACGTCCCGTGCCCGGCGTGCGCCCCCTCGGCCGCGGGCGCCTCCTCCGGGCCCGGTGGGTCGGCGAGCGCCGCGCCCCCTGTGACCTCCACCGTGAGCGTCATGCCCATGAGCCGGTGGCCGGCCACGGAGCACCACCCGTCGAGGTCGCGGCTCACGACGCCCGCGTCGAGGGTCGCGGTCGCGCCCGGTGCGACACGGCCGGTCGTCGCGCCGTCGGCGAGGACCAGGTCGTGCACGTCGTCGTCGGCGTTCGTCAGCTCGATGACGAGCCGGTCGCCCGCGGGCACGCTGATCGTGTCCGGGACGAAGCGCATGTCGACGGCGTCGACCTGCACGGTCGTCGTGCGGCCGGTCGCCGCGACCGGCACACCGGCCCCTCCGGTCCCGGCGACGGCACCGCCGCCCACGACCCTCGACCCCACGCCGGCCGCGACCGGGTCGGCCGCGACGCCGCCCACGACCGCGAGCGCGAGCGTCGCGACGGCGGCCGTCACCGCGCCCGCGAGCGGCCTGCGCGCCTGCGCGTCCCGGCGGGCGGCGACCGCACGGGCGGCCTCGCCGCGGCGCGTGCCCGACGCCGGAGCGTCCGCCGCGGGGCTCGCCGCACCCGGTCCGGGCGGCTGGGCCGGGGACGGGACCGCCGTCGGCCGGGACGCTTCCGGGCGCTGGACCGTCTCGCCCGCCGGGTCCGGGCGGCCCCGCGGGACCGTCTCTCCCGCGGGGACCGGGCCGCCCCGCGAGACGACCACGGCGCGCAGCGCGAGCACGAGGAACGCGAGGAAGGTCGCGAAGACGACGAGCGACAGACCGACGCGCACCCACGACGGCAGCGGTAGGAGGTACAGCGCGAGCCCGCCGTTCGCGACGAGCACGCGGTACGCGCCTCCGGCGCCGACGACGGCCTCGGTGCGCCGCCGTCGTGCGGGGCCGCCGCCGAGCACGACGGGGACGAGGTACGTGAGCGCGCCGAGGAGCACCTGCGCGGCGAACCCGACGACGAACGGGAGCAGCAGCCCGCCGATCGCGTCCTGCGCGTCGGCCCACGACGGCGCCGTCGCGACCCGGGCCCCGAACGCGGCCACGCTCCCGGCGAACCACACGACCGACGCGGCGAGGCTCCACGCGGCGAACCCCCACGCGCCGCGCTGCGCGGCCCGGCCCTGGGCCGCGAGGTGCCGCCCGACGGTCACCGTGCCACCCAGCACCACGGTCGCCCCGGCGGCGCCGAGGGGGCGCCAACCGACCGCGCACGCCGCGACGACGAGCAGGATCCCCGCGGTGAGCACCGGGAGCGCGCGGCGGGCCGCGACATCGGCGTCGGGCTCGATGCGGGTGCGCAGCACCGTGGGCCACAGGAGCACGAGCGTGCCGAGCACGGTGAGCCCCACCCACCCGAGGACGTTGAGCGTCACGTGCGCCACGTAGAGGCGGCCGTACGCCTCCGTCCCCGCGCCGCCACGGGCCAGGAGGACGCCGAGCGTCACGCCGACCGGGAGGCACGCCGCGGCGACCACGTAGTAGCGGACGAGCCGGCCGAAGCGCGACGGCAGCGCGCCGCGGCCCTGGAGCACGAGCACCGTCGCGTGCGTCACCGCGCCCGTGCCCACGAGCACCCCGCCCGCGACGACGAGGGACCACACGTCAGTGAGCAGCCCCGCGACGACGAGCAGCGCGCCGACCGTGTGCGCGGCGAGCCGCGCGACGTGCAGCGGGCGCCCGCCCGGCGCCCGGCGGCGCAGCATCGTGTCGGCGAAGTGCTGGCTCCACACGAGGATCGCCGTGCTCACCGCACCGAGCATGAGCACGTGGACCATGAGCCACAGCGCGTCGGGCACGAACCGGTGCACCACGACGAGCACCGCCTCGGCGACGAACCAGCCGAGGACGAGCGCGTGGAGCCACAGGTTCCGGCCCGTTCCTCCGACCTTCTGCGTGCCGGGCAGCGGTCCGGCGGGTCGGGCGGTCAGGAGCGAAGGTCGCTCGGGCGACGCGGGCACGGTCACCTTCCGGAGACGATCGGCAGCACGGCGGACGGTTCCGAGGCAGAACCCTGGTCGCGCGAGGTAGAGCCCCGATCGGCCGAGGTAGAAGCCTGGTCACGCGAGGTAGAGGCCTGGTCGGCCGAGGTGGAGCTCTGGTCACGCGAGGTAGAGCTCTGGTCGCGGAGCAGTGCCGACCACAGCGCGATGCCGACGAACGCGAGGACGGCGACGACGTTCCCGACGCCGCCGACGCGGACGGCCGCGACCGCGCCCGGTCCGTCGCCCGCGAGGTCACCGGCGACCCGGACGGCGAGCGAGGCGTGCAGCAGGACGAGCGGCGCCCACATCGCGGCGCGGTACGGGAGCGGACGGCGCAGCACGGCCGGGAGGATGAGGGGCGCGTGCGCCATGATCATCGACAGCCCGAACCCGAGGAACACCGCGTGCACGACGGCGTCGTACGTCGGCCCGGACCGCAGCGTCACCGCGGGGCCGAGGCCCGAGGGCCCGGCACCGGCCGCGAGGAACACCCAGGCCGCGCCCGCGAGCACGAGCCACGCGTAGCCCGCGAGCATCGCCGCCGCGGCGAAGCGCGGCAGCCCGCGACCACGGACGGTGCGACGTGCGACGTCGTGCCGCAGCAGCGTGACGGCCGACGCCGCGAGCGCCGCCCCGGCGACGGCGTACCCGGGTGCGGGCGCGAGCAGGGCGAGGCACGCGGCGCCGAGAAAGACCAGCCCCCCGGCGAGGACCGTGCGCTCGGCGCGGGCGTCGATCTCGAGCCGCGCGAGCTCGACGCGCTCGCCGAGCACGGTCCAGGCGACGAACCCGACGAGCCACGGCAGCAGGTCCGGCACGGCGAGCCCTGCGCCCCAGAGCGCGGCGCCGCCCACGGCGAGCACGGCGCCGGCGGCCTGGACCGCCGTCGCGACGGCGGGCTGCCGTCGCCACACGACGGCGTAGATCGCGACGAGCCCCAGCGTCCCCGCGACGAGGAGCCCCTGGCCGACCGCGCGGGGCAGGGGCGCGAGGAGCGCGAGCGCTCCGAGGCCGAGCGCGGCGGGCGCGAGGTAGGCGACCGGTCGCCGCACGGCGACGGCGCGCTCGAGCGCGACGAGCGTGCCGACGAACCCGAGGACCATGAGCAGGCCGTGCGCGTCCTGGACCCGCGCGGCGGGGACCGGCGACGGGAGCCCGAGCAGGGCGAGCCCGGTCGCGAGCCCCGTGAGCAGCGCGACACCGGCGGGCAGCACGAGGAGCGCGCGGAACGGCGTCCTGCTCGTCACGTCCCGAGGGTTTTGCACGGTCCCGACCGTAGGAATACGGCGGTGGGCCCGGACAGGGCCGAAGGTCCCGTCGCGCTCGGGCAGTCACGTGGGTCCGGTCACGCGGGCCGTCGGGCGGGACGTCGCGCGCGTCGTCCCCGCATGTTCACTCGCGCGCGCGGACGAGGTCGCGCACGGCGGGGCCGACCGTCTCGCCGTACGCACGCAGGGTCTCGTCCTTGGCGTCGTGCTGGAGGTAGAGGGCGAACTGGTCGACCCCGAGCGCGGCGAGCTCCCGCAGCCGCTCGACGTGCCGTTCCGCCGGACCGACGAGGCAGAACCGATCGACGATCTCGTCCGTCACGAACGCGGTGTGCGTGTTGCCCGCGCGCCCGTGCTCGTTGTAGTCGTAGCCCTCGCGCCCGGCCACGAAGTCGGTGAGCGCGTGCGGGATCGTCACGCCGGCGCCCTCCTCGGACCCGCCCGGTCCGTAGCGCGCGACGATCTCCGCGACGTGGTTGCCGACCATCCCGCCGAACCACCGGCACTGGTCGTAGGCGTGCGCGAGCGCCCGCCGCCCTTCCCCGTTCGACGGCGCCGTGCTGGTCACGTAGGCGGGCGCGGCCACGCAGACGCGCACCGCGTCCGGGTCGCGCCCCGCGCGCTCGGCCGCGGCCCGCACGGCGGCGACCGACCACGCGACGACGTCGGGGTCCGCGAGCTGGAGGATGAACCCGTCGCCCACCTCCCCGGCGAGGGCGAGCGCCTTGGGCCCGTACGCCGCGACCCACACGGGAAGCCGGGAGCCCGGGTTCCACGGCAGGCGCAGCGTCGAGCCGCGGTACTGGACCGCCTCCCCGGACGCGAGGCCACGGATCACGCCGATGGCCTCGCGGAGCTCGGCGAGCGTGACGGGCCGCCCGTTGATGACGCGCACGGCGGAGTCCCCCCGGCCGATCCCGCAGATCGTCCGGTTGCCGAACATCTCGTTGAGGGTCGCGAAGAGCGAGGCGGTGACGGTGACGTCGCGCGTGGCGGGGTTGGTGACCATGGGGCCGACCGTCACCCGGTGCGTGGCCGCGAGGATCTGGGAGTAGACGACGAACGGCTCCTCCCACAGCAGGTGCGAGTCGAACGTCCACACGTGCGAGAAGCCGTACGTCTCCGCCTGCCGCGCGAGGTCGACGACCCGCCACGCGGGCGGGTCGTTCTGCAGCACCACCCCGAGGTCCATGCCCGCCTCCGATCCGGACCGCGCTCAGCGCAGGTACGCCGACAGCCCGCGGCGCAGGAACCGCCCGTGCCCGGGGCTGCCGTGGTACGTGCCGTCCTCGACGACGACGCGCCCGCGGGACATGACGAGGTCGACGTGCCCGTCGACCTCGAACCCCTCCCACGCCGAGTGGTCCATGCTCATGTGGTGCGTCTTCCCGTACCCGATCGAGGTGCGCCCGGCGGGGTCGTAGACGACGACGTCGGCGTCCGCGCCCGGGGCGAGCACGCCCTTGCGGCCGTCGAGCCCGAACATGCGGGCCGGCGTCGTGCAGCACAGCTCGACCCACCGCTCGCGCGAGATCCGCCCGTCGACGACGCCCTTGTAGAGCAGGTCGAGGCGGTGCTCGACGCCCCCGATCCCGTTGGGGATCTTGGAGAAGTCGCCGAGGCCGAGCTCCTTCTGCTCCTTCATGCAGAACGGGCAGTGGTCGGTGCTCACGACGGACAGGTCCCCCGTGCGCAGGTACCGCCACAGCTCGTCCTGGTGGCCCTCGGCGCGCGAGCGCAGCGGCGTCGAGCACACCCACTTGGCGCCCTCGAAGTCGCCCCACTCGTCGCTGCGCGCGCCGAGCTGCTCCTCGAGCGAGAGGTAGAGGTACTGCGGGCACGTCTCGCCGAACACGTTCCAGCCCTCGTCGCGCGCGCGGGCGAGCGTCGCCACGGCCTGCTTGGCCGACATGTGCACGACGTACAGCGGCGCCCCGGTCAGGCGCGCGAGCATGATCGCGCGGTGCGTCGCCTCCTCCTCCGTCTCCCACGGGCGGCTCGTGCCGTGGAAGTACGGTGCCGTGTCGCCGCGGTCGAGCGCCTCGCGCACGAGCACGTCGATCGCGATGCCGTTCTCGGCGTGCATCATGATCACCGACCCGTTGTCGCGCGCCTTCTGCATCGCGCGCAGGATCTGCCCGTCGTCGCTGTAGAACACGCCCGGGTAGGCCATGAAGAGCTTGAAGCTCGTGATGCCCTCGCCCACGAGCTCGTCCATGGCCTTGAGCGAGTCGTCGTCGACGCCGCCGAGGATCTGGTGGAACCCGTAGTCGATCGCGCACTTCCCGTCCGCCTTGGCGTGCCACGCGGCGAGCCCGTCCTGGACGCGCTCGCCGGTGCGCTGGACGGCGAAGTCGACGATCGTCGTCGTCCCGCCCCACGCTGCGGCGCGCGTCCCGGTCTCGAACGTGTCCGACGCGTTCGTCCCGCCGAACGGCAGCTCCATGTGCGTGTGGCAGTCGACGGCGCCCGGGATGACGTACTTGCCGGTCGCGTCGATCACGCGCTCGGCCGTCGCGGCCAGGTCGGCGCCCAGGCTCTGGTCCCCGGGGCGCAGCAGCGCGGCGACCTGCTCGCCGTCGACCAGCACGTCGGCGAGCGTCGAGCCCGTGGGCCCGACGACGGTCCCGCCCCGGATCAGCGTGTGCGGCATCGCGTGCTCCCCTCTCGGAATCCTCGGGTCACGGCCGGGTGAGGTCGTCGTAGGCGTCGGGACGGCGGTCGCGGTAGAACTGCCACCGGTCGCGCACGACGCGCAGGAGGTCCAGGTCGAGGTCGCGTACCACGAGCTCCTCCTCGTGGTCGTCCGCGGGGTCGCCGACGAACGCGCCCTCGGGGTCGACGAAGTACGACGTGCCGTAGAAGTCGTCGTCGCCCAGGTCCTCGACGCCCACCCGATTGATCGCGCCGACGTAGTACTCGTTCGCGACCGCCGCCGCCGGCTGCTCGAGCTTCCACAGGTAGTTCGACAGCCCGCGGCTCGTCGCGCTGGGGTTGAGCACGATCTCCGCCCCGTTCAGGCCGAGCGCGCGCCAGCCCTCGGGGAAGTGCCGGTCGTAGCAGATGTAGACGCCCACGCGCCCCACGGCGGTGTCGAACACCGGGTAGCCGAGGTTCCCGGGGCGGAAGTAGAACTTCTCCCAGAACCCGCGCACGTGCGGGATGTGCGTCTTGCGGTACTTGCCGAGGTAGCGCCCGTCCGCGTCGATCACGGCCGCCGTGTTGTAGAGCACGCCCGGCTGCTCCTCCTCGTACACGGGCAGCACGACGACGGTCCCGAGCTCGGCCGCGAGCGCCGAGAACCGCTCGACCGTGGGCCCCGGGACGGACTCGGCGTACGCGTAGTACGCGGCGTCCTGCACCTGGCAGAAGTACGGCCCGTAGAACAGCTCCTGGAAGCACACGAGCCTCGCGCCCTGGTCGGCGGCGTCGCGCAGGTGCTTCTCGTGGGCGTCGATCATCGACTCCTTGTCGCCCGTCCAGCGGACCTGGGTGAGCGCGGCTCGCACGGTCGTCATGACCCCTCCTCGGTTGTGGGCATGAGATGGGCCTGGTCTGGGGGCGCGAACCGGGCCCATCTCATGCCCGCACCGCCTCGGCCTGCTCGTCGGCGACGTCGAGGGCCGCGTCGATCGCCGCGAGGCCGTGCTCGAGGTCGGCGGCGGACGTGACGAGCGGCGGCGCGACGTGCAGGCGGTTCACGTGCACGAACGGCCACACGCCGCGCTCCTTGACCGCGGCGACGACGGCGGCCATCGGCGCGGCGGCGGGCCCGCTCGCGTTGAACGGGACGAGGGGCTCGCGCGTCTCCCGGTCGCGCACGAGCTCGACCGCCCAGAAGAACCCGAGCCCGCGAACCTCCCCGACGCTCGGGTGCCGGGCGGCGATCTCGCGCAGCCGCGGCCCGATCACGTCGGCGCCGAGCGTGCGCACCCGCTCCAGGATCCGCTCGTCCTCGAACGTGCGGACCGACTCGACCCCGACGGCGCACGCGAGCGGGTGGCCGGAGTAGGTGAGCCCGCCGGGGAACACGCGGTCGTCGAAGGTCCGCGCGACGTGCTCGCCGATCACGACGCCGCCGAGCGGCACGTAGCCCGAGTTCACGCCCTTGGCGAAGGTCACGAGGTCCGGCACGACGCCCCACCGGTCCACCGCGAACCACTCGCCCACGCGTCCGAACCCGACCATGACCTCGTCGGTGACGAGCAGGATCCCGTGCTCGTCGCACAGCGCGCGCACGCCCGCGAGGTACCCGTCGGGCGGGACCAGCACGCCGTTGGTCCCGACGATCGTCTCGAGCAGGATCGCCGCGATCGTCCCCGGCCCCTCGAGCTGCACGACCTCCCGCAGGTGGGCGAGCGCACGCTCCCCCTCCTGCGCGTCGTCGGCCGCCCCGAACGACGACCGGTACGTGTACGGCCCGAGGAAGTGGCGCACGTGCGGGTCGGGCGAGACCTCGTTGGGCCACCGGCGCGGGTCGCCCGTGAGGGAGATCGCCGTCGTGGTGTTGCCGTGGTACGACCGGTACGCGGCGAGCACCTTGGCGCGCCCCGTGTGCAGGCGCGCGAGCCGCACGGCGTTCTCGACGGCGTCCGCGCCGCCGTTCGTGAAGAAGACCCGCCAGCGCCGCTCGTCGCCCGCCGCTCCCGGCGCGCGCTCCGCGATGAGCCGGGCGAGCTCGCCGCGCACGTCGTTGGCGAAGGTCGGCCCGACCGTCGCGAGGCGCCCGGCCTGGGCCTGGAGCGCGGCGACGAGGCGCGGGTGCTGGTGGCCCAGGTTGAGGTTGACGAGCTGCGACGCGAAGTCGAGGTAGCGGTTGCCGTCCTCGTCCCAGAACCACGCGCCCTCGCCGCCCGCGACGGGCAGCGGGTCGATCGCGCCCTGCGCGGACCAGGAGTGGAAGACGTACCGGTCATCGGCGCGCGTGCGCGACGTGCGCCGGGCGAGCTCCTCGGTTGTCATCGGTCGCTCACCGGGTCCGGGGGAAGCCGAGGTCGACGCCCGCCGTGGACGGGTCGGGCCAGCGCGTCGTGACGACCTTGGTGCGCGTGTAGAACTGCACGCTCTGGGGCCCGTAGACATGCAGGTCCCCGAACAGCGAGCTCTTCCAGCCGCCGAACGAGTAGTAGCCGACCGGTACGGGGATGGGGACGTTGACGCCGATCATGCCTGCCCGGGCGTCGACCTCGAACGCGCGCGCCGCGCCGCCGTCGCGCGTGAAGATCGCGGCACCGTTGCCGTACGGGTTGTCGTTCACGAGCCCGACGGCCTCGTCGTAGGACTCGGCGCGCACGACCGACAGCACGGGCCCGAAGATCTCCTCGCGGTACACCGTGTGCTCGGGGCGCACGTGGTCGACGAGCGTGGGGTGCAGGAAGAACCCCTCCCCCAGGTCGGGGGTGCCGTCGGGCGCCCGGCGGCCGTCGACGACGAGCGTCGCGCCCTCCTCGGCCGCCGTGCCGACGCGCGCCGCGACCCGGTCGCGGTGCTCGGCCGTGATGAGGGGTCCCATCTGCGACGCGGGGTCGGAGCCCGGCCCGACGACGAGGCGCGCCACGCGCTCGCGGATCGCCTCGACGAGCGGGTCGGCCACCGCGCCCACGGCGACGAGCACGGAGACCGCCATGCACCGCTCGCCCGCCGACCCGTACGCCGCGGAGACCGCCGCGTCCGCCGCGACGTCCACGTCGGCGTCGGGCAGGACCACCATGTGGTTCTTCGCGCCGCCGAGGGCCTGGACCCGCTTGCCGTGCCGCGTCCCCGTCTCGTACACGTGGCGGGCGACGGGCGTCGAGCCGACGAAGCTCACGGCCTCCACGTCGGGGTGCTCCAGCAGGCGCTCCACCGCGACCCGGTCGCCCTGCACGACGTTCACGACGCCGTCGGGCAGCCCGGCCTCCTGGAGCAGCCGCGCGACGACGAGCGACGCCGACGGGTCGCGCTCGCTCGGCTTGAGCACGACCGTGTTCCCGCACGCGATCGCGTTGGGGATCATCCACAGCGGCACCATGGCCGGGAAGTTGAACGGCGTGACGCAGGCGACGACGCCGAGGGCCTGCTTCACCTCGTGCACGTCCACGCCCGACGACGCCTGCTCGGTGTACCCGCCCTTGAGGAGCTGGCCGATCCCGCACGCGAACTCGACGCACTCGAGCGCGCGGGCGACCTCGCCCGCCGCGTCGGCGAGCACCTTGCCGTGCTCGGCGCTCACCACCGCGGCGATCTCGTCGCGGTGCTCCACGAGCAGCCGGTGGAACGCGAAGAGGATCTCGACGCGGCGCGAGACGCTCGTCGCGCGCCACGCGGGGAACGCGTCCCGCGCCGCCGCGACCGCGGCGTCGACGTCCCCCGCGGACGCGAGCGCGACCTGTCCCGTCACCGTGCCCGACGCCGGGTCGTGGACCGGGCCGTACCGCTCCGCGTCGGGCCGCACGTGTCCCGCGACCCAGTGCCCGATGCGCACCTGCCCGCCCTCCGTCGCGGTCCGGGCGCTCGTGGCGCCCTGCGCGTGCGGGGAGATCCCAGCGGTCGTCTCCACGTCCTCGCCTCCTCGCGCGCCGAGGTGGTGGCGCGCCGTCGCAGCCGATCCCTCAGTCTGGCACGGAAGGCCCGATCGTGTGGTGCGGATCACAGCTCCCGCCCGGTACCGTCGTGCCTCGTGAGCGCAGCGCAGCCCCCGTCCCCGCGGCCCGTGTCACGGTCTGCCGCCCGGTTCGACCGGGCGACCGTCGTGCCGCTCCTGCTCGTCGTGGCGGTCACCGCGATCGTCGTCGAGCTCGTGCGGTCGAGCGGACCGCTCCTCGACCACGCGTTCTCCGCGGGCGTCGTCACCGTGGCCCTCACGGCGCTCGCGACGTACGCCGCCCCCGGAGTCCTCGTCGTGATGATCGCGGCGCGCCTCGAGCTCACGGGCAAGGTCGTGCTGCTCGCGGTGGCGTCCCTCGTCGTGGCGCGCCTCGTGCTCCAGGGCCTCGGCGCGGCGATCGCCGCAGGCGCGGACCTCGGCCTCGTGCGCTACGGCGTCGGGCTCGCGACCGTCGCGCTCGGGATCGGCGTGCTCGTGCTCGTCGCCGCGTTCGCGAGCGGGAGCCCGGCGAGCGGTGCGGACCCCGCACCGGAGGTCGACGGCGCGTCGGGCCGGACGCCGTCCCGCTCCGGCGCCCCGCTCGCGCGCGGGTCGCTCGTCGCCCTCGGCGTCGTGCTCGGCGCGCTGCTCGCCGGGGTGCTGAGCGCGGTGCTCGGCACCTGGGACGCGTACTGGCGCGCCGACGTCGCGGGGTGGGTCGTGACGGCCGTCGTCGCCGCCGGTGCCGTCGCGTGCGCGTGGGCGCTGCGAGGGCGCGCGGCCTGGCCGGGGTCGCGCGGGCTGTGGGTGCTCGGCCCGTTCGTCGCGCTCCTGGTGCAGGCGCTCGCCAACCCGGCGTTCGCCGCGTCCCAGACGGGCGTCGCGCTGCCGTTCGCCGTCACCGCGCTCGCCGTCGCCGCCGTGCTCGCCGCGTGGTTCGTCCCGTGGGCGGGCCGCGCGACCCGGCGGGGTTCACCGTGGGTGTCCCCCGCGCTGCTCGTCGTGGGCGTCGCCGTCGTGTTCCTCGCCGTGCCGCGCCTGGACGGGCCGGGGACCGTCGGGGGCTGGGCGCTCCTCGTCCTGCTCGTGCTCCTCGTCCCCGCAGCCGCCCGCACGCTCGCGCTCGCCCTGACGCGCGGGGCGCGCCCGCTCACCTGGCTGCGCCTCGCCGGTGCCGCGAGCGTCGCCGGGCTCGGGATCGCGGTGCCCCTGCTCGGGTACCAGCTCGAGTACGACGTCCCGCTCCCCTTCCCGCACACCCTCGTCCCCGTCGCCGCGGCGCTCGCGCTCGCCGTGCCCGCCGTCGTCGCCGGGCTCCGCGCGCGAGGCGCCACGGCCTCCGCGGGCGACCCCGCGACGTCGGCCGCCGGTCGCGCAAAGATCCCGGCGCTCGCCGTCGGCGGGGCGGTCGCGGTGCTCGCGCTCGTCGGGGTCACGCAGGTCCACGTCCCGACCACGACGTCCGCCGTCGCCGACCAGCCCGTCGGCGACCTGCGCCTGCTCGACTGGAACCTGCACTACGGCGTGAGCGCCGACCCGTCCGTCCGGCTCGACGAGATGGTCGCGACCATCGAGGACTCCGGTGCGGACGTCGTCACCCTGCAGGAGGTGTCCCGCGGCTGGGTGCTCGGCGGCGGCGCCGACATGGCGACGTTCCTCGCGCGCGAGACGGGGATGCGTGTCGTCTTCGTCCCCGCCGCGGACCGGCAGTTCGGCAACGCGATCCTCTGGGACCCGCTGCGCGGCGACCTCGCCGACGTCGCGCGCCACGCCCTGCCCTACGGCGCCGGACCGCAGGAGCGCTCGGCGGTCTCCGCGACCCTCGACGCCGCGGGCGTCCCGGTGCGCGTGACGTCCGTGCACCTGCAGCACCGCGAGGAGAACACCCCGACCCGGCTCGACCAACTGGGGACGCTCCTCGCCGACGAGCCGGTCGAGGGCGCCTACGTCCTCGCGGGCGACCTCAACGCCGAGCCCGGCTGGGACGAGATCACCCTGGTGGAGGAGCACGGGCTCGAGAGCGGCCAGGACGCCGCCGGCGACCCCGACGCGCTCACGTCGCCCGCGGTCGCCCCGGCACACCGCATCGACTGGGTCTTCGGCTCCGACCCCGTGACCTTCCGCTCCTTCGAGGTCCTCGACGTCACCGCCTCCGACCACCGCCCCCTGCTCACCGAGCTCCGCACCCGCGACTGACCAGTGCCCGCGGCCGGTGGCCCGGTCTGCGGAACCGTGGACAGATCGGTCCCGCGTGCGCGCTCCAGCGACCCGGTGCTCACGCGAGGCCGAACCGTGGTCGCACGACGTAGAACCGTGGTCACGCGAGGTAGAACCCTGGAGGCGCGAGGGAGAACCCTGGTCATGCCCGACGGCGACCGGTCACCCACCGCGCTCAGGCCGCCAGCCGCAGCAGGCCGCCCATCACGACCGGAGGCGCCCCCGTGGGACGCCACGGCACGGCGGGACCGACACCGCGGGCAGTCGCCCCAGGTGGGCGAAGACCGGGGCGAGACGACGCAGGGCGGGGTGGGTGGTGGTGCCGCGTCGTGGTCGGGCCTGGCGGGAGCCGCGAGGAACGAGCGGCGGATGGTAGACGCGGCACCACCACCCACCCCGCCACCCAAGGTGACCAGACCGCCGTCGGACAAGCCGACCACGGCTCTACCTCGCGCGACCACGGATCCTTCTATGTTCGTCAAGCTGGGGTGGTGGTGGGTTCGGTGGTGTTGAGGGTCCTGTAGATCTGGCGGGCGAGATAGCGCTTGAGGCAGCGTCGGATCTCTCGGGTGGTGCGTCCTTGGGCTCGTCGTCGTTCGATGTAGGCGCGGGTTTCGGGGTCGTGGGTCATGCGGGTCAGGACGGCGATGTGCAGGGCTTTGTTCAGGCGGCGGTCGCCGCCGCGGTTGAGTCGGTGACGGATGGTGTTGCCCGAGGACGCGGGGATGGGGTTCACCCCGGCCAGGGCGGCGAAGGCTGCTTCGGAGCGGACCCGGCCGGGGTGGGACCAGGCGGTCAGGGCGATCGCGGCGGTGACGGGGCCGATGCCGATCTTGGTCAGCAGCGGTGCGGCCTGGCTGGCTTGGACGAGCTCGGTCAAGCGGGCCTGGTTGGCGGCGATCTGTTCGTCGAGCTCGTTCACGCGCTTGGCCAGGCGGACGGCTTCGGTGCGTGCGGTCGCGGTGGCGAGGTCTTCCTCGCGCGGGCGCCAGCGCGCGACTGCGGCGATCTGGGTGCGGGTCAGTGGCTTGCGGGCGTCGGGGCCGAGGTCGACCACGCGGGCCAGGGCGGTCAGTGCGTTGATGGTGGCGGTGCGTTCGCCTGTCATGTGGTCGCGGGCGGTGACCAGGACGCGTAGGGCGGCTCGGATGCCGTCGCCCCGGCGAGGACGGCGCAGCTGGTCGGTATCCAGCGCCAGGACGGCGGCACCGATGCGGGCAGCGTCCAACGGGTCGGACTTGCCGATCCCGTGGTGGGCGCGCGCGTCCATCCGCGCGGCCTCGACGACCTCGTAGCCCGCCCGTTCGACGGCGCCGGTCAGGCCCGCACCATAGGACGCGACGCCCTCGATCACCCACAACACGGCGAGATCACCACCGGTGCGGCGCGCGACCCACGCGATCGCCCGGGCCAGGCCCGCGCTCGTGGTCGGGAACTCTCGGGTATCGATGACCTCACCAGTGCCGGTCAGGATCGCTAGGACGTGGTTGCGGGCATGGGTGTCCACACCCACGACGAACGGGTGCGCATGCGCGACGATGGTCATGGTGGCTCGGGTCCTTCCTACTCCAGGGACGACGGTCCGGCCGCTGGCGGCCGGCGCCGGCCTGGGTAGGAGTCACTTCGGGACAACACTGTGACGAGTCACGCCCCACCGGGGCGGACACCCTTCTGATCAGGACACCGAGGTGGGCCAGAACAGCGCCGGCCGCCCACCCCAGCCGGACAGATCCGTAGCAGGGCACCCCCAACAGGGCCGGCTCTACCTCGAGTCACGACCACGGCGAGCAGCCGACGCCATCCTCACCAGCCGATCCCAGACCAGCCACCGCAAGACTCACAGCTCTACCTCGCGCGACTCGGCGCTCGCCTGGCCGCGTTAGGGTCGGCGGGTGCGCATCGAGCTGACCGTGACCGAGGCCGTCGAGATCGCGCGCGCGACGGGCGGGCTGCCGCCGTACGTGCGCTCGGTGTCGAGCGAGGGCGACGACGTGCGGGTCGTCGTCGACCTGCGCGAGGTGCCCGACCCACCGTCGGCGCTGCGGCTCGCGGCCCGGCTGGTCCCCGTGGTCCGGGCGACGCTGCACGTGGAGTCGGTCGTGGCCGGCACCGCCGTGCTCGCGGTCGAGGCCAACGCCGCCGGCCTGCCCGCGCACAAGCTGCTCGGCTTCGTCGAGGCCCCGCTCCAGGGCGCGCTGCGTGCGCACGGGCTGCCGCCCGAGGCGGTGCGCGTGCTGCCCGACGCGCGGGTGGCGGTCGACGTGCAGGCGCTGCTCGGCGGCGTGCTCGAGCACACCTTCCCGGGGTTCCAGCTCACCGAGCTGGCGTTCGCGGAGGGGACGCTGCGGCTGGACGGTCGGCTCTGAGGGTGTCGCGGCAGCGGTCGGACGGCCGGGCCGTCGCACCGGTCCTCGTCCTGCTCGGCCCTGCGGCCACCGGCAAGTCCACGGTCGGCGAGCTCGTGGCGGGGCTGCTCGGGGTCGCGTTCGTCGACCTCGACGCCGTCGCCGACCGCTACTACCCGGAGGTCGGGTGGAGCGTCGACCGGCTCGTCGAGCGCATCGCGGTGGTCGGCCGGGTCGCGGCGGAGCGGGAGTGGGAGCCCGCGCGGGCGCACGCCGTCGAGCGTGCGGTCGCCGAGCACCCCGGCGTCGTGCTCGCGCTCGGTGCGGGGCACGCGTCGTACACGGACCCGGCGTGCCGGGACCGCGTCCGTGCGGCGCTCGCGCCCGTGCCGCACGTCGTCCTCGTCCTGCCCGACACCGACCGCGAGCACGCCCTGACGGTGCTCCGGGCGCGGTCGGTCGCGTCGAAGGGCACGGACTGGGTCCGCGACGGCCACGACTTCCTCGCCGAGTGGTTCGACGACCCGGGGACGCGGAGCCTCGCGCACCGCACGTTCGTCACGGGCACCGAGGATCCCGCCGCGAGCGCCCGCCGGCTGGGCGCCACGCTCGGCTGAGGCGCCGCGCCCGCCGGCCCGCGTGGACGGGTGCTCAGTCCTCCCGGTGGTGCAGCATGCGCGCGACCTCGGCGATGGAGCCGCTGAGCGACGGGTAGACCGTGAAGGCCGACGCGACGTCGTCGACCGTGAGCCGGTGCGAGACCGCGAGCGTGATGGGGAACACGAGCTCGCTCGCGCGCGGAGCGACGACGACGCCGCCGAGGACGACCCCCGCCTCGGGGTGCGCGAAGAGCTTGACGAAGCCGTCGCGCATGCCGAGCATCTTGGCGCGCGGGTTGCGCGCGAGCGGCAGGACCGTCGTGACGTACTTGCTGCTCTGCGCCTTGAGCTGCTCCTCGCTGTACCCGACGGTCGCGATCTCGGGCGCGGTGAAGATGTTCGCCGCGACGGTGCGCAGCTTGATCGGCACGACGGCGTCGCCGAGCGCGTGCGACATGGCGACGCGGCCCTGCATCGCCGCGACGGACGCGAGGGGAAGCACGCCGGTGCAGTCGCCCGCCGCGTAGATCCCGCGCACCGACGTGCGCGACACCTTGTCGACCTCGACGTGCCCGCTCGGGGTGAGCCGGACCCCGGCCTCCTCGAGGCCGAGGCCGCTCGTCGAGGGGACGGCGCCGACGGCGATGAGGACGTGCGAGCCCTCGACGACGCGACCGTCGGCGAGGGTCACGCGCACGCCGTCCTCGGTCCGCTCGGCCGACTCGGCGCGCGACCGCGACATGACGGTCATGCCGCGCGAGCGGAACACGCCCTCGAGCAGCTCGGCCGCGTCGGCGTCCTCGCCCGGGAGCACGCGGTCGCGGCTCGACACGAGCACGACGTCCGAGCCCAGCGCGTTGTAGGCGCCCGCGAACTCGGCGCCGGTGACGCCGGACCCGACGACGATGAGCCGCTCCGGCAGCTCGGACAGGTTGTAGAGCTGGGTCCAGGTGAGGATGCGCTCGCCGTCGGGCTGCGCCGTCGGCAGGACGCGCGGCGTCGCACCGACCGCGAGGAGGATCACGTCGGCGTCGAGCTCGAGGGGGCCGTCGGCGCCGTCGGGCGCGTCGACGACGACGCGCTCGGGGCCGTCGAGGCGACCCTCGCCGATGACGACGCGCACGCCCTCGCGCTCCAGCCGCGCGTGGATGTCCGCGGACTGCGCCGCCGCGAGCGCCATGACGCGCGTGTTCACGGCCTCGAGGTCGACGATGTGCCGGCGCATGGCGGGGTGCTGGGCCTTGGCGGTGTCGACGGGCAGGCGGATCCCGAGCTCGGCGGCGCGCTCCGCGATGGTCATCCAGTCGGCGGTCGCGATGAGGGTCTTGGAGGGGACGACGTCCGTGAGCACGGCCGCGCCACCCAGGCCCTGGCGTTCGACGACGGTCACGTCGGCGCCGAGCCGGCGGGCGACGAGAGCGGCCTCGTAGCCGCCGGGCCCGCCTCCGAGGACGACGATGCGGGTGGCCTGATGGTCGATGCTCGCGTGCGTCACGCCGGACATTCTGTCAGGCCGTCGCGTCCCGCGGTGTCAGCATGCGAGACGACGGCGCCGGTCAGGGCCGTGCGGCGGCGTCGCCGCTCGTCGGGTCGGGCGCCCGGGGACGGACTAGCCTTGCGTCCATGACGACGACGCCTGCGAGCACACCCCCGCTCGACGACCCCGCCACCGACCCGTTCCTCGTGGCGCGGGCCGCCGCCGACCACATCGCCGAGGCCACGGGGGTCGAGGGCCACGACATGGCGCTCGTGCTGGGCTCGGGGTGGGGCGGGGCCGCGGAGCTCCTGGGCGACGTCGTCGCGGAGGTCCCCACGCACGAGATCCCGGGCTTCTCCGCCCCTGCCGTCGCGGGCCACCTCTCGGTGACGCGGTCGATCCGGGTCGAGCGTGCGGACGGCTCCGTCCGGCACGCGCTCGTGCTCGGCTCGCGCACGCACCTGTACGAGGGCAAGGGCGTGCGCGCCGTCGTGCACGGCGTGCGCACGGCCGCCGCGACGGGCGCGGAGACGCTCATCCTCACGAACGGGTGCGGCGGACTGAACCAGGACTGGGGAGCGGGCACGCCGGTGCTGCTCTCCGACCACATCAACCTCACGGCCCGCAGCCCGCTGGAGGGCCCGACGTTCGTGGACCTCACCGACGTCTACTCGCCGCGCCTGCGCGAGCTCGCGCACCGCGTCGACCCGACCCTCCCGGAGGGCGTGTACGCGCAGTTCCCCGGGCCGCACTACGAGACTCCCGCCGAGGTGCGGATGGCGGGGATCCTCGGCGCCGACCTGGTCGGCATGTCCACGACGCTCGAGGCCATCGCCGCCCGCCACTGCGGCCTGGAGGTGCTCGGCGTCTCGCTCGTGACGAACCTCGCCGCCGGGATCAGCCCGACGCCGCTCTCCCACGCCGAGGTCATCGAGGCCGGCCAGGCCGCGGGGCCCCGGATCAGCGCACTCCTGGCCGACATCGCGAAGCTGGTGTGACATGACGGACCGCACCGCCGGGTACCGGACCGACCCTGCCGACGACCCGACGTTCGATCCGGGGACCGACCGCGGCGCGTTCCTCGAGCGCGTCGCTGCGTGGATCGACGACGACGTCGACGCAGGCGACCAGGACGAGCTCCGGCACCTCCTCGACCTGGCCGACTCGCCCGACCCGCGCCAGCACGACGTGCGCGTCGCGGCCCTCACCGAGCTGCAGGACCGGTTCTCCGGCCCGCTGGAGTTCGGGACCGCCGGGCTGCGCGGGCGCATGGCCGCCGGCCCGCACCGCATGAACCGCGCCGTCGTGATCCGCGCGGCGGCGGGGCTCGGGGCCTACCTGCTCGACGCGCTCGGTCCCGCGGGCGCTGGTGGCGCGGCCCGCCCGCGCGTCGTCGTCGGGTTCGACGCCCGGCACCGCTCGCGCACGTTCGCCGTCGACAGCGCGGCCGTGCTCACCGCGGCGGGGCTGGACGTCCTCGTCCTGCCCTCGGCGCTCCCGACGCCGGTCCTCGCGTTCGCCGTGCGCCACCTCGGTGCGGACGCGGGCGTCATGGTCACCGCGAGCCACAACCCGCCGGCCGACAACGGGTACAAGGTCTACCTCGGCGGACGGGTCGTCACGGACTCGGGCCAGGGCGCCCAGATCGTCCCTCCCTACGACGCGCGCATCGCCACCGCGATCGCGGCCGTCGGCCCGGCACGGTCGGTCCCGCGCGCGAGCGGGGGCTGGACCGTCCTGGACCAGGAGGTCGTCGGCGCGTACGTCCGCGCGGTCCTCGCGCTGTCGGACGGCGCCCCTCGCCGGCTCAAGGTCGTCACCACCGCGCTGCACGGCGTGGGCGGCGAGACGGTCGCGCACGTGCTGCGCGACGCGGGCTTCACGACCGTGGTCCCGGTCGAGGAGCAGCTCGACCCGAACCCGGACTTCCCCTCCGTCGCGTTCCCCAACCCCGAGGAGCCGGGCGCGATGGACCTCGCGCTCGCCGTCGCGCAGGACTCCGCGGCCGACGTCGTGCTCGCCAACGACCCCGACGCCGACCGCTGCGCGGTCGCGGTGTTCGACCCGCGCGTCGGGACGTACCAGGGCGCGGAGACCGCCCGCTCCAACGGGTGGCGCACGCTGCACGGCGACGAGGTCGGCGCGCTGCTCGGCGACGACGTCGCGCGGCGCGTCGCGGCGTCCGGCGCCGCCGGCGGGGTGCTCGCGTGCTCGGTCGTGTCCTCGCGACTGCTCGGGAAGATCGCCGCCGCGCACGGCCTCGGCTTCGCGACGACGCTCACGGGCTTCAAGTGGATCTCGCGCGTCGACGGGCTCGTCTTCGGGTACGAGGAGGCGCTCGGCTACTGCGTCGACCCCGCGCACGTCCGGGACAAGGACGGGATCAGCGCCGCGCTGCTCGTCGCGCAGCTCGCCAACCGCCTCAAGGCGGAGGGCCGCTCGCTCGTCGACGCGCTCGACGACCTGGCGCGCCGGCACGGCCTCCACGTGAGCGACCAGCTCTCCGCGCGGTTCACCGACCTCGACCGCATCGGCGAGACGATGACGCACCTGCGCGCCGCTCCCCCGCGCACGCTCGCGGGTGCGGGCGTCTCGGACGTCGCCGACCTGTCCGCCGGCCTCGACGGCCTGCCGCCCACCGACGGCGTGCGGATCCTCACCGCCGACGGCACGCGCGTCATCGTCCGCCCGAGCGGCACCGAGCCCAAGGTGAAGTGCTACCTCGAGGTCGTGCTGCCCGTCGCCCCCGACGCGTCGCATGCCGACCTCACGGCGGCTCGCGCCGCCGCGCGCGACCGCCTCGACCGCGTCAAGGCCGACATGCAGAGGGCGCTGGGCATCTAGAGAGGTCCTGCCCACGAGCGTTCGCCCGCTGCAGCGTGCGACCGGCCTCGATGGCGGGGCAGAGCCTCGCCGTCGAGGCGATGTCAGTGCCGCACGACAGAATCCTCTGCGAGTTCACGATGCCGTCGTAGGGGGACGAGATGATGACATGCCGATCGTGCGGACAGGCGCAGGACGAGCAGGCGCGGTTCTGCAACAGCTGCGGTACCCCGCTCGTCACAGGGCCGGCCGGGACGGCGAACAGCGTCCACGAGGCCCGGGTCACCGGTTCGATCTATCAGGCGGGCGGCGACATCACCGTTGCCCCGTCAGTTCCTGACGAGCCGTCGGCGAGGTACACCGTCAAGTGGCACTGGGCGAGCCCGCTCACCCAGTCGGTTCTGGGCTGGGCCAGCCTCGTGCTCGGGATCGTCTCGCTCGCCGGCGGGGCATCGGTGTTCGCGCCGCTGATCCGGTCGCTGAACGCTGGTCGCCTGGCTCCCTCGACCGAACCGTGGGCACTAGCAGTGTTCGTCGTGTGCACCGCCGGTGCGATCGTCGCCCTCGCGCTACGACGGGTCGCGAAACACGAGACTCAGCACGTCGGGCCATCTTTCCTTCCCGCTCTGACGGGATGGAACCATCGGCTCGGGCTCGCGCGGTTCACCGGGGAGTGCCCGACCTGCCGAGGCGGCCTTCGCTTCTACAACAAGCCCCTGCAGTGGCTCGTTCACGCTGACGGGTCCCGAGGCAAGGTGATCGAGCGCGCGATGGTGGCGGAGTGCGAGCGCAGCGACAAGCACTGGTGGTTCCTCGACAGCGCCGAACCCGTCGCCTGACTCCGGGGCCAGCACCGGAGCCTCCGCCCGGTCGGCTCAGCGAGGCGTACCGGCGGGTAACCTGGGGCGATGAGCACAACGACACCGACGTCGGTCGCGCAGACCGGCCGGGCGGGTACCGGAGCGGCCCCGGCGACCCCGGGTTCGGCCGACCGGTCCGCCGCCGAGATCGCCGATCTCGCGCGCTCCGTGACGGGTTCCGCCCTCCTCGACGACACCGCCTGGCGCCGCTACCTGCACGGGCTGCCGGGCGTCGACAAGGTCGGCGCCGACGGCCGCGCGGCCGCCCTGGGCACCCGGTCGATCAAGACGACGTCCAAGGCCTGGGCGCTCGACACGATCATCCGCATGGTCGACCTCACGACGCTCGAGGGCGCGGACACGCCCGGCAAGGTACGAGCGCTCGCCGCGAAGGCCGTGCGCCCCGAGCCCGCCGACCCGACGTGCCCGTCGGCGGCCGCCGTGTGCGTGTACAACGACCTCGTCCCCGTCGCCGTGGAGGCCCTCGCCGGGACCGGCGTCAAGGTCGCCGCCGTCTCGACCGCGTTCCCGTCGGGCCGCGCGAGCCGCGCGGTGCGCCTCGCGGACACGCGCGACGCCGTCGAGGCCGGCGCGGACGAGATCGACATGGTCATCGACCGCGGCGCCTTCCTCTCGGGACGCTACGCCCAGGTCTACGAGGACATCGTCGCCGTGCGCGAGGAGTGCCGGGCGAACGGCCACCACGCGCACCTCAAGGTCATCCTCGAGACGGGCGAGCTCGCCACGTACGACAACGTGCGCCGCGCGTCGTGGCTCGCGATGCTCGCGGGCGCCGACTTCATCAAGACGAGCACCGGCAAAGTCTCCCCCGCCGCGACGCTCCCGGTGACGATCGTCATGCTCGAGGCCGTGCGCGACTTCCGTGCCCTCACCGGCGTCCCGATCGGGGTCAAGCCCGCGGGCGGCATCCGCACGTCGAAGGACGCCATCAAGTACCTCGTCGCGGTCAACGAGACCGCGGGCGGCGACTGGCTCGACCCCGACTGGTTCCGGTTCGGGGCGTCGTCGCTGCTCAACGACGTGCTCATGCAGCGCAACAAGCTCGCCACCGGCACCTACTGGGGCCCCGACTACGTGACCGTCGACTGAGCCGGACTGAAGGACACCATGACCACCACAGCTAGCACGGCCGGCTCGCCGTTCGAGTACGCGCCGGCCCCCGAGTCGCGCGCCGTCGTCGACATCGCGTCGTCGTACGGCCTCTTCATCGACGGCGAGTTCACGCCGGCGTCGGACTCCGGCTCGTTCAAGACCGTCAACCCCGCCACGGAGGAGGTCCTCGCCGAGGTCGCGGAGGCGACCGAGGAGGACGTCGACCGCGCCGTCCGCGCCGCGCGCCGCGCGCAGGAGAAGGTGTGGGGCCCCATGCCGGGCCGCGAGCGCGCGAAGTACCTGTTCCGCATCGCGCGCCTGCTCGCCGAGCGCTCGCGCGAGTTCGCGGTGCTCGAGACGCTCGACAACGGCAAGCCGATCCGCGAGTCGCGCGACGTCGACGTCCCGACGGCGGCGGCGCACTTCTTCTACTACGCGGGCTGGGCCGACAAGCTCGAGCACGCGGGTTACGGCCCCGACCCGCGCCCGCACGGCGTCGCCGCGCAGGTGATCCCGTGGAACTTCCCGCTGCTCATGCTCGCGTGGAAGATCGCCCCCGCGCTCGCGACGGGGAACACGGTGGTCCTCAAGCCCGCGGAGACCACGCCGCTGACCGCGCTCCTGTTCGCGGACCTGCTCCGCCAGGCCGAGCTGCCGGCCGGCGTCGTCAACATCGTGACCGGCGCGCGTGCCACGGGCTCGGCCCTGGTCAACCACCCGGACGTCGACAAGATCGCGTTCACGGGCTCGACCCCGGTCGGCAAGCGCATCGCGCAGGAGATCGCGGGCACGCGCAAGCACGCGACGCTCGAGCTCGGCGGCAAGGCCGCGAACATCGTGTTCGACGACGCGCCGATCGACCAGGCGATCGAGGGCATCGTCAACGGCATCTTCTTCAACCAGGGCCAGGTGTGCTGCGCGGGGTCGCGCCTGCTCGTGCAGGAGTCGATCGCCGAGGAGCTCGTGGACCGGCTCAAGGCCCGCCTCGGCACGCTGCGCGTCGGCGACCCGATGGACAAGAACACCGACGTCGGTGCGATCAACTCGCCCCAGCAGCTCGCGCGGATCACCGAGCTCACCGACGCCGGCACCGCGGAGGGCGCTACGCGCTGGAGCCCGGACTGCGAGCTGCCGTCGTCGGGGTATTGGTTCGCGCCGACCCTGTTCACGGGCGTCTCCGCAGCGCACCGCATCGCGCGCGAGGAGATCTTCGGCCCGGTGCTGAGCGTCCTGACCTTCCGCACCCCTGCCGAGGCCGTGGCCAAGGCGAACAACACCCCGTACGGCCTGTCCGCGGGGATCTGGACCGAGAAGGGGTCGCGCATCCTCTGGATGGCCGACCAGCTCCGTGCGGGCGTCGTGTGGTCCAACACGTTCAACCGGTTCGACCCGACCAGCCCGTTCGGCGGCTACAAGGAGTCGGGCTACGGACGCGAGGGTGGCCGGCACGGCCTGGCGCCCTACCTGATCGAGGGGAGCACCTACTGATGGCCCGCACGAGCAAGGCGCCCACCGCGACCCGCACGGCGCCCGAGCGCCTGGGCGTGCGCAAGACGTACAAGCTCTACGTCGGCGGAAAGTTCCCCCGCAGCGAGTCGGGGCGCACGTACGAGGTGACGGACACCAAGGGCCGGTTCCTCGCGAACGTCGCGCAGGGCTCGCGCAAGGACGCGCGCGAGGCCGTCGTGGCCGCACGCGCCGCGCAGGCGAAGTGGGCCGGGGCGACGGCCTACAACCGCGGTCAGGTGCTCTACCGCGTCGCGGAGATGCTGGAGGGGCGCCGCGAGCAGTTCGTCGCGGAGGTCGTCGCGGGCGAGGGCCTCACGGCGCGCCAGGCCGAGCTCGCCGTCTCCGAGGCGATCGACCGCTGGGTCTGGTACGCGGGCTGGACGGACAAGGTCGCGCAGGTCGCCGGCTCCGCCAACCCGGTCGCCGGGCCGTACTTCAACCTGTCGTCCCCCGAGCCGACGGGCGTCGTCGTCGTCCTCGCGCCGCAGCGCTCGTCGCTGCTCGGCCTCGTCTCGACGATCGTGCCGCCGCTCGTCACGGGCAACGCCGTGATCGTCGTCGCGAGCGAGCAGCGCCCGATCCCGGCGGTCACGCTGTCCGAGGTCCTCGCGACGTCGGACGTCCCGGGCGGCGTCGTGAACGTCCTCACGGGCTTCACCCAGGAGCTCGCTCCCCCGCTCGCGTCGCACCTCGACGTCAACGCGATCGACCTCGCAGGCGCCGTGGGTGCCGAGGGCGTCGCGTGGGGCGAGCTCGAGGCCGCCGCCGCGGACTCGGTCAAGCGCGTCCTGCGCCCCGCCGTCGGCCGCCGCGGCGACGACGCCGAGCCCGACTGGACCGAGGCGCCGCGCCCCCAGCGCATCCTCGCGTTCACCGAGACCAAGACGGTCTGGCACCCGAAGGGCGTCTGACCCCCGGCCGAGCACGACGGTGGTGCCGTGATCGCGTCGATCACGGCACCACAGTCATGTGTCGGCGACCCGGGCGGGTCGGCAGGTCTGCTCAGAGCTGCGCGCCCTGGACCTCCTGGTAGCCCGGCAGGATCACGTCGTCGACGAGCGCGCGGCGTTCGTCGTGGTGGACGAACGCGCTCCACGCGGCGGTCATCGTGACGTCGGCGAGGTCGTCGATCGTCCACCCGGCGTGCTCGACGAGGAGCGCCATCTCCTGCGTCATCGTCGTGCGCGACATGAGCCGGTTGTCGGTGTTGAGCGTGACGGCGAAGTCGAGCTCCTTGAGCCGGGTGATCGGGTGGTCCGCGACCGACGTCGCCGCCCCGGTCTGCACGTTGGACGACGGGCACAGCTCGAGCGGGATCTGGTGGTCGCGCACCCAGTGCGCGAGCAGGCCGAGCGCGGCCGTACCCGGCTCGCCCTCGGTGCTGTGCGGGAATTCCGGGTCGAACGTGATGTCCTCGACGATGCGCACGCCGTGACCGATGCGGCTCGCCTGCCCGAGGTGCACGGCCTCGGCGATCGACGCCGGACCGGCGGCCTCGCCCGCGTGGATGGTGACGGGGAAGTTCTGGTCGGCGAGGTAGCGCCAGATCTCGGCGTGGCGCGACGGCGGGAAGCCGTCCTCGGCACCCGCGATGTCGAACCCGACGACGCCGTTCGCGCGGTTCGCCACGGCGAGCTCGGCGATCTCCTGCCACCGGTCGGCGTGGCGCATCGCGGTGACGAGCTGCCCGACGCGGATCGTCCGGCCCTCCGCGGCGGCCTCGGCGACGCCCTGCTCGATGCCGGACTGCACGGCGTCCACCGTCTCCTGGAGGGTCAGCCCCCGCTGGAGGTGCTGCTCGGGCGCCCACCGCTGCTCGGCGTACACGACGCCGTCGCGTGCGAGGTCGAGCACCGCCTCACGCGCCACCCGCGCGAGCGCGTCGCGCGTCTGCATCACGGCGATCGTGTGGTCGAACGTCTCGAGGTAGCGCACGAGGGAGCCCGAGTCGGCCGACTCGGCGAACCACGCGCCGAGGGACTCGGCGTCGCCCGCGGGGAGCTGGTGCCCGACGTCGGCGGCGAGCTCGAGGATCGTGGCGGGGCGCAGCCCCCCGTCGAGGTGGTCGTGGAGCACGACCTTGGGCAGCGAGCGGATGACGTCGACCGTCAGGGGGGCGTTCTCGGTGGTCATGCGCTCACGGTACCGGCCGGTACGCCCTCGCTCGCGCCGAACGGCCGGGCGCCCCGGTCCGGTCAGGCGTAGTCGTCCTCCTCGCCCGGCACGGCGGACGCCTGCTCGACGACGTCGGCCTCGTTCGCCTCCCCCTCGAGGTCGGGTCGCGCGGTGCGCGGACGGTACTCGTCGCTCTCGTGCTCGGCGTCGTCGACGCCCGGGCCGTCGTCCTCCGACTCCTCGACGAGGCTCACGACCTCCTCGTCCTGCTCGACCAGGCCGGCGTCCCGCCACGCGTCGTTCCCGGGCACGGTGCTCATCGCGACTCCTCACCTGACGACTCGGCGCGCCACGGCCGTGGCGGCCGTCTTCATCCTCTCGCCGGGTGCGGGGCCTCGCCAGCCCGGCCGACGGCGGGCAGGAGCGCCCAGCAGAGGTGCGGCCAGCCCCCGAGGGCACGACGCACCTCGGGCGACCGCGCGCCGTCGAGCAGGGCGGCCGCGTCGAGGTCGTGCACGGTGCCCGACGACGGCTCGTAGACCCGGCACCGCCGCGCCCGCGCGTCGGCGTCGGTGCCGTCGTCGGCGTCGGTGAGCAGCACGACGTGTCGCGGCACGGCGGTCGCGACGCCGAGGGCGAGGTCGCCCCCGGTGAAGAGCGGGACGGGGACGCCGCGCGCCGCCGCGGCGAGGGCGGCCCGGACCACGGGGTCGTCGTCGCGGTCTCCCGCGACGACGCGCTCGACGTACCGCACGTCCGCGTGCCGCGCGGTCCGCGCGGCGCCCCACGGCGGCGTCCCGAGGGACGCTGGCCACGGCAGGGGGCCGAGAGCGGCGCGGTTGGTTCGGCGCTTCAGCACCCGCTGCAGCTCCCCGAACCGCGACGCGCCTCCCGCACGGGGCCGGCCGCCCGGCCCGCCGTCGTCACCCGGGCGCAGCCCCGTGACGAGCCACAGCGCGAGCACCGGGTCGCCCGCCGCGGCGAGCAGCCCGAGCACGGCCGAGCCGCACGTCGTCGCGTCGGTCTGGCGCGCCGGCTCCCCGCCGAGCTCGAGCGGCCGGGACCGGCGGTCGCGTGGACCGCTCGGCCCGGGGTCGGCGCGGCCCAACGGGTCGACGATGGCGCGCCGCGTCCTCGGGTCGAGCGCACCGAGCGTGCCGGCGAGCGCGCGCACCCGGTGCTCGGGGTGGCCCGCGCGCCGGGCGAGGTCGAGCGCACGGTCCGTCCCGCCGTCGGGCCGGTAGACGCCGCCGGGCGGTGGTTGCGGCACCGCCCGCGCGGGAACGAGCCGCGCGAGGTCCGTGACCCGCAGCGCGCCGAGCGCACCCCGGAGGGTCATGCCGCTCCCAGCGCCCGGCCGAGCGCCCAGGCGGCACCCACGACGGCCAGCACGACGACGAGGCTCGCGACGCGCACCAGGAAGGACCACGAGTACAGCCGCCCGTGGCCGGGCAGCCCGCCGGTCGGGGGCCGCAGGACGGCGGGCACGAGCGCCAGCACGCCGACGGCGACCGCCGCGCACACCGTGACCGTCGACCCGGAGCGGAGCCCCGCGCCCGCGAGCAGCAGCGCCCCCACGACCACGCCGAGCACCGTCCGCTGCCACGCGAGCGCCGTGCGCTCCGGCTGCATCCCCTCGTCCCGGACCGGCGGCGAGGGCACCTCCCCCGGCGGCGTGCTCACGGCCCGCTCGCCGAACCCACGGCGTAGCCCGCGAGCAGCAGCGCGAGGACCACGACCCCCACCACGAGCACGGGCAGCCCGCTCGGGGCGGGCAGCCGCCGACGCAGGCGCAACGCGCGCTCGTTGCGGCGCCAGGAGACGAGCGCGTAGCCCGCGAACCCGGCACCCACGAGGCACGCGACGCCGGCGACGACGTCGAGGACGCCCGGCATGTCGGCGAACGTCGCGAAGGACGTCAGCGCGACGCCGCCCGCGACCAGGCCGAGGCCCGTGCGCACCCACGCGAGCGCCGTCCGCTCGTTGGCGAGGCTGAACCGCGCGTCGGGCTCGGACCCGACCCCGTAGACGGAGCGCGGCCGACGCGTGTCCGCCGGCTCGGCCTCCGGCTCGTCAGGTGCCACGCTCAGTCGACGCGGTCCAGGACGACGGGCCGGCGCTCGACGACGGTCCCCGGGTCCGCGATCCCCCACGCCCCCTCGAGCGCCTGAACGGCCCGCTCGAAGCGCTCCGGGGTGTCGGTGTGCAGCGTCATGAGGTGCTGACCCTTGCGCACCGGGTCGCCCGGCTTGGCGAACAGCTCGACGCCCGCGCCCGCCTGCACCGGGTCCTCCTTGCGCGCACGGCCCGCGCCCAGCCGCCACGCGGCGACCCCGACGGCGTACGCGTCGAGCCGTTCGAGCACGCCGTCGCGGTCGGCGACGACGTGCTCGCGCTCGCGCGCGACCGGCAGCGGGGCCCGCGAGTCGCCGCCCTGCTCGGCGATCATCTCGCGCCACTTGTCGAGCGCGCGACCGCCCACGAGCGCGTGCCGCACGTCGTCCTCGTCCTGCGGCCGGCCCGCCCCGGCGAGCATCTCCAGCGCGAGCGCGACCGTGAGGTCGACGACGTCCTGGGGTCCGGCGCCCTGCATCACCTCGACGGACTCGCGCACCTCGAGCGCGTTGCCCGCGGTGAGGCCGAGCGGCGTCGACATGTCCGTGAGCAGCGCGACCGTGCGGACGCCGGCGTCGGTCCCGAGGTCGACCATGGTCCGGGCGAGCTCGCGCGCCGAGTCGAGCTCCTTCATGAACGCGCCGGAGCCGACCTTGACGTCGAGGACGAGCGCGCCCGTGCCCTCCGCGATCTTCTTGCTCATGATCGAGCTCGCGATGAGCGGGATGGACTCGACCGTCCCCGTGACGTCGCGCAGCGCGTACAGGAGACGGTCCGCGGGCGCGAGACCGGAGCCCGCCTGGCAGATCACCGCGCCGACGTGCTCGAGCGCGTTCATCATCTGCTCGTTGGTCAGCGCCGCGCGCCACCCCGGGATCGCCTCGAGCTTGTCGAGCGTGCCGCCCGTGTGCCCGAGGCCGCGACCGGAGAGCTGCGGCACCGCGACGCCGTACACCGCGACGAGCGGTGCGAGCGGCAGCGTGATCTTGTCCCCCACGCCCCCGGTCGAGTGCTTGTCCGCCGTCGGGCGCGAGAGCCCCGAGAAGTCCATCCGCTCGCCCGAGGCGATCATGGCCTGCGTCCAGCGGCCGATCTCGGTCCGGTCCATGCCGTTGAGGTAGATCGCCATCGCGAGAGCGGCCATCTGCTCCTCGGCGACGACGCCGCGCGTGTAGGCGTCGATCACCCAGTCGATCTGCGCGGCGTCGAGCCGCGCGCCGTCGCGCTTGGTCCGGATGACGTCGACGGCGTCGAACGGCTCGGGAGCCGGCCCCTCGCCGTCTGCGCCCGCGTCCTCGCCCCCGGCCCCGGCCCCGACGAGCGCCTCCGCCGTCGCGTCCTGGTCCTCGGTCCCGCCACCCTGCGGGGTCACGTCGTCGCTGGTCACGACCGCTCCTCCAGATCCTCGGGCCCGAAGGCGTCGGGCAGCACGTCCCTCATCGTCTTGATACCACGCACGGTGTCGACCAGCAGGTCGGGCCCCCCGTGCTCCCACAGGAGCTGCCGGCAGCGCCCGCACGGCATGAGCGTCGCCCCGTGCCGGTCCACGCACGCGAACGCCACGAGGCGGCCCCCGCCCGTCCCGACGAGCGAGCTCACGAGCGAGCACTCGGCGCACAGCGTCACGCCGTACGCGGCGTTCTCGACGTTGCACCCGACGACGACGCGCCCGTCGTCCACGAGCGCGGCGGCGCCCACCGGGAAGCCGGAGTAGGGGGCGTACGCGCGAGTCATGATCCCGCGCGCGGCGTCACGCAGCGCGTCCCAGTCGACGTCCGGCCCGACGCCGGTCCCGCCCTGGTCCGTCCCCTCACCCGGTCGGGGTTCGCCGTCGTGCGCGTTCGGCAGGTCTGTCATCGGCACCGCGGCCTCACTTCACGTAGGGGATGCCCTCGGCGGCCGGCGGGCGCACGCGCCCGACGAGACCGGCGACGGCGAAGATCGTCACGACGTACGGCGTCATGAGCATGATCTGGCTGGGGATCGGCGTGCCCACGATGCCGAGCACCGTCTGGAGGTTGTCCGAGAACCCGAACAGGAGCGCCGCGACGAGCGCGCCGACCGGGTTCCACCGCCCGAGGATCATGGCCGCGAGGGCGATGAAGCCCTTGCCGCCCGTCATCTCCTTGCCGAACGCGAGACCTGCCGCGACCGTGAAGAACGCGCCGCCGAGGCCGGCGACCGCTCCGCCGAGGATCGTGTTGCGCACGCGGGTCGCGTTGACCTTGATGCCCACGGTGTCGGCGGCCTTGGGGTGCTCGCCGACCGCGCGCAGGCGCAGGCCCCACCGGCTCCGGAAGAGGAAGATCTGGAGCAGGATCACGACGACGTACATGATGTAGACGAGCAGGGTCTGGCGGAAGAGCACCGGGCCCACGACCGGGATCTGCGACAGCACCGGGATCTCGATGACCGGCAGCGGGTGGCGCGAGTTCCACGTCGCCGAGTCCTCGGTGAGGACCGTCGAGTACAGGTAGCTCGTCACGCCGACCACGAGCACGTTGAGCACGACGCCGACGATGATCTGGTTCACCCAGTACTTCACCGAGAAGATCACGAGCAGCACGCCCACGAGGGCGCCCGCGATCGGTGCCGCGATGAGGCCCGCGTACGCGGAGGACGTGAGCGAGGCGACGACCGCGGCGAGGAACGCCCCGGCGAGGAGCTGCCCCTCGATCGCGATGTTGATGATGCCGACGCGCTCGCACAGCACGCCCGAGAGCGCGCCGAACACGAGGGGGACCGCGAGGAACAGCGAGCCCTGGAGCAGGCCCGTGAGCGGGATCGCGGACTTGCCCGCGCCGGCCCAGCACAGGAACGCGAAGACGACGGCGACGCCGAACACGATCGGCAGCCAGATGCCGACCTTGCGGCGGTCGCGCGCGGCCCAGAACGACAGGCCCGCCAGGAGGAGCGCGAGGATCGACAGGAACAGCGCCGCCCCGGTCGAGCTCACCGTGACCGGCTCGATCTGGAAGAAGTCGTTCGCCGTGGAGAGGCGGAACGTCGTCTGGTGCCCACCGGCGGGCAGCAGCGCGAAGAAGACCAGCGACAGCAGGCCGATGACCGCGTAGGCGATCGGAGCCTTCCAGCTGATGGGCGGCAGCGGCTTGGCCGCGCGCTCCGGCGCGGCGGCCGGCGCCGGGGTGGTGGTCGCGGTGCTCATGCTCCGGCCTCCTGCGTCGTCGTGGTGGTCGTGGCCGCCTTCGCGCGCTGCCTCGCGGCGTGGCGCTCGGCCCGCGTCGGGCCGCCCGGCGTCGGCAGGCGGAAGATCGCCCGCACGAGCGGCGGGGCGGCGATGAAGAGCACGATGAGGGACTGGACGACGAGCACGATGTCGATCGGCGTCCCGGTCCGCGCCTGCATCGCGAAGCCGCCCGCGCGCAGCGCACCGAAGAGGAGACCCGCGAGGACCGTGCCGAGCGGGCGGGACCGGCCGAGCAGGGCGACCGTGATCGCGTCGAAGCCGAAGCTCGCCGCGACGCCCGCGGTGAGCACCTTCTCCGTGCCGAGCACCTGGGCGCTGCCCGCGAGGCCGGCGAGCGCGCCCGCGATGGCCATGACCCAGACGGTCGTCCACGGCACGGACATGCCAGCGGTGCGCGCGGCGTGAGGGTTCTCGCCGACCGCGCGGAAGCGGAAGCCGAGCGTCGAGCGCTCCATGAGCCACCAGACGCCCACGGCCATGAGGAGCGCGAGGACGAAACCCAGGTGGAGGCGGAAGCCCTCGCCGAGCAGCAGCGGGAACGTCGCGGTGCCGGGGATCGGCGGGCTGATCGGGTTGCTGCTCCCCGGGCGCTGGAACGCCGGGGTGGTGAGCAGGTACGCGACGAGGTAGATCGCGATGTTGTTGAGCATGATCGTGACGATCACCTCGTGCGCCCCGGTGCGGGCCTTGAGCACGCCGGCGATGCTCGCCCAGATCGCCCCGCCGAGCGCCGCCCCGAGCACGGCGAGCAGGAGGTGCAGACCCGGGGGCAGCGCGAACGTGAAGCCGATGAAGCCGGCGAAGATGCCGCCGAGGATGATCTGCCCCTGGGCACCGATGTTGAACAGGCCCGCGCGGAAGCCGATGCCGAGGCCGAGGCCCGCGAGGATGAGCGGCGTCGCCACGGTCATGGTCTCGGTGAGGGGCCGCAGCGCGCGGGCGAGGTCGGGTGCCTGGAAGTTGATGACGGCGCCCTGGAACAGGGCGCTGTACGCGCCGAACACGGCGTTCCACACCGCGGCGAAGAAGTCCGAGGGGCGGGCGAAGAAGTAGGTCGCCGCCTCCTGGACCGCCGGGTCGGCCGCCGCGATGAGGACCCCACCGAGGACCAGCGCGGCCACGATCGCGAGCAGCGAGACCAGCCAGCTGCTCTCGAGCATCTCGCGCAGGACGTTCTGGCCCGCGGGCGTCTCCGCCGTCGGGGTGTCGCTGGGAGGCGCCGGCGTCGGCGGGAGCGCCGCCGCGTCGTCGGGCGTTGCCTGCTGGGTCACTGGATCTCCTCCTCGCGGGCGGCGTCCGCGGCCTGCGCGACGTCCGACGGCGCGTCCTCGGCGAGGGCGTCCGCCTCGCCGAGGGTCGTGTGGTGCTCGGCGGCCTGCACGACGGCCTCCTCGAGCGGGACCCCGGCCATCATGAGGCCGAGGACGTCGCGGTCCGTGTCGCCGGGGACGACCCCGACGACGCGACCGCGGTACATGACGGCGATCCGGTCGGCGAGCGCGAGCACCTCGTCGAGCTCGGTCGACACGATGATCACGGGCGTCCCGTTGTCGCGCTCCGAGACGATGCGCTGGTGGACGAACTCGATCGAGCCCACGTCGAGCCCGCGCGTCGGCTGCGACGCGATGAGCAGGCGCAGGGGGCGGGACATCTCGCGCGCCAGGACGACCTTCTGCTGGTTGCCGCCCGAGAGCGTCCCGGCGGGCGTCTCGACGGACTGCGTGCGCACGTCGAACTCGACGATGCGCTGCTCCGCGTTGTCGCGGATGGTCCCGCGGGCGAGCGCCCCGCCCCGCGAGTACGGCGGCGACGTCACGAGGTCCAGGACGAGGTTCTCCTCGACGGAGAACGTCCCGATGATCCCGTCGGTGCTGCGGTCCTCGGGCACGTAGCCCACGCCCGCCTCGAGCACCTGGGAGACGCTGCGGCCCACGAGCTCCCTGTCGTCGAGGCGGATCGAGCCCGCGACCGGCTTGCGCAGGCCCACGATCGTCTCGGTGAGCTCGGTCTGCCCGTTGCCCTGGACCCCCGCGACCACGAGGATCTCGCCGCGCGCGACGTCCAGGCTCACCCGGTCGACCACCGCGGTCCCCGCGTCGTCCATGACCGTGAGGTCGTCCACGCGGAACGTGGCGTCACCCGCCGCCGCGGGTGCCTTGTCGACCCCGAGGGAGACGGAGCGGCCGACCATGAGGGACGCGAGCTCGGTCTCGCTCGCGCTGGGGTCGGCCGTGCCCACGACCTTGCCGCGGCGGATGACGGTGATGCGGTCCGCGACCGCACGCACCTCGCGCAGCTTGTGCGTGATGAACACGATCGACGTCCCCGCCGCCTTGAGCTGGCGCATGATCGCGATGAGCTCGTCCGTCTCCTGCGGGGTGAGCACGGCCGTCGGCTCGTCGAGGATGAGCACGCGCGCGTCGCGCGAGAGCGCCTTGATGATCTCGACGCGCTGCTGCACGCCGACCGGGATGTCCTCGACCATCGCGTCCGGGTTGACCTCGAACCCGAAGCGGTCGGAGATCTCCTGGACCAGACGGCGCGCGCGGCGCGCGTCGATGAGGCCGGCGCCCTTGACGGGCTCGTGGCCGAGCGCGACGTTCTCCGCGACGGAGAAGACCGGCACGAGCATGAAGTGCTGGTGCACCATGCCGATGCCGGCGGCCATCGCGTCGCCGGGTCCGGTGAACTGGACCGGGACGTCGTCGACGAGGATCTGCCCGTCGTCCGGGTCGTACAGCCCGTAGAGCACGTTCATGAGCGTGCTCTTGCCCGCACCGTTCTCCCCGAGCAGGGCATGGATCTCGCCGGGCTCGATGACCAGGTCGATGTGGTCGTTGGCGACCAGGGACCCGAAGACCTTCGTGATCCCGCGCAGCTCCAGCTTCACCGGTCTGCCTCTCCTCGTGCTTCGCAGCGTTCTTCGCGGTGCCGACCCCGCGCACGTCGCGGTACTCCATCGAACCGCACTCGCCCGAGCGCGTCGCGTCGTGGGCACCGTGGGCGTCGTCGCAGGTACCGACGACCCCGTCGTCGTCATGACGGTGGCCCGGGCGCGGTGCCCGGGCCACCGGTGCCGACCGCCCGGAGGCGGTCGGCGGGTTCAGCGTCGCGTCACGGCGCGTTCGGCGACTCGATGACGAGGTCGCCCGCGATGATCTGCTCCTGGTACTGCGCGAGCTGGTCCTGGAGCTCCGCCGGGACGGCGTCCTCGAAGTCGTGGAACGGCGCGAGGCCGACGCCCTCGTTCTCCAGCGTGCCGACGTACGGCTCGTTGGTGAAGTTGCCGTCCGCCGACTCCTTCACCGTGTCGAACACGGCCGGGCCGATCTGCTTCATGACCGACGTGAGGATGAGGCTCCCGTAGTCCGTCGTGAGGAAGCCGTCCGAGTCGACCCAGATGATCTTGGCGCCCGCGCCCTCGGCCGCGGCCGCCGCGCCCAGGCCCACCGGACCGGCGACGGGCATGATGATGTCCGCACCCTGGTCGATGAAGCCCTGCGTGACGTTCTGGCCGTTGGCCTGGTTGTCGAAGTCGCCGGTGAACGTGCCCGTCTGGGCTGCCTTGTCCCAGCCGAGGACCTTGACGTCGGTGCCGTTGTCCGCGTTGTACTTCGCGACGCCGTCGACGTAGCCGTCCATGAAGATCGCGACCGACGGGATCTGGATGCCGCCGAACGTGGCGACCGTGCCGGACTCCGTCATGCCCGCCGCGAGGTACCCGGCGAGGAACGCGGCCTCGGCGGTGTTGAAGAGGATCGGCTTGGCGTTGTCGATCTCGACCGGGTTGAAGTCCGCGTCGGAGAACGAGGAGTCGATCAGCGCGAAGTGCGTGTCGGGGTTGGCCTCGGCGGCGGTCTGGATCGGGTCCTCGAGGAGGAAGCCGACGCCGATGATGAGGTTGCAGCCCTGCTGCACCAGGCTGTCGATGTTGGGCGCGTAGTCCGTGTCCGCCTGCGACTCGACCTCGTGGGTCGTGATGCCGAGCTCGTCCTTGGCCTGCATGAGGCCCTCGTAGCCGGACTGGTTGAAGGACTGGTCGTCGAACCCGCCGGCGTCGGACACCATGCACGCGGAGAAGTCGGAGTTGCCGCCCGCGGTGTTCTCGCCGCCGCCGGTCGTCTCGTCGTCCTCGGGCGCGGCGCCGCACGCGGCCAGCGCGAGCGCGGCGACGGCCGCGAGCGCGGTGACCTGAGTCGCTCTCTTCACCTGATAGCTCCTGTCGTTCTCGTAGCAGGGCCGCGCAGGGAAGGACCCCTGGGCCCCCCCGAGCGCCGTTGCACGGGAGGACCGGTCCGTCGGCCTCTATAGGACCGAACACTAATCAGCCCGACGGGTCTTGCACGTTACTTGTCGGTAACGCCGCTGCTTCGTTATGCAAGCGTCACTTTGCGTCTGAGGCGTGACACACCCCTGTCCACGAGTCGGGACCGCTTCACCCGTCCTGACCGGCGGCGACACGGGCGAGCAGGCGCATCCCGGCGTCCACCGCGCGCTCGTCCACCTGCAGGTCGCCCTGGTGGATGTCGTAGCTGCGCCCGCCGGGCGTCCGCGTGCCGAGCCGGGCCATCGCGCCGGGGACCTTCGTGAGGTACCAGGCGAAGTCCTCCCCGCCGAGCGACTGCTCCGTGAGCAGCACGGAGTCGGGGCCGAGGACGTCGCGCGCGGCCGCCTCGAGCAGACCCGTGCAGCGCTCGTCGTTCTCCACCGGCGGCACGCCGCGCGTGTGGTGCACGGTCACCTCGACCTCGTACGGCGCGACGACCTGCTCGACCGCGTCGTGCAGCACCTGACCCGCGAACTCCCACGCGCGCACGTCGAGGCAGCGCAGCGTGCCGCGCACCGTCCCGGTGCTCGGGATCGCGTTGTGCGCCGACCCCGCGTGCACGGCACCCCACGTGAGGTTCACGCCCGAGCGCGGGTCCAGCCGCCGGCCCAGCACCGCGGGGACCTGCGTGATGACCTGACCCAGCGCGTAGACGACGTCACCCGTGAGGTGCGGGCGCGACGTGTGTCCCCCGGGCGAGGCGATGGTCACGGAGACCTCGTCGGACGCCGACGTGATCGGACCGATGCGCGTCCCGATGCGGCCCACGTCGACCTTGGGGTCGCAGTGCACCGCGTAGATCTCGTCGACGCCGTCCATCGCGCCCGCGGCGAGGACGTCGAGCGACCCGCCGGGCTGGACCTCCTCCGCGGGCTGGAAGACGAGCCGCACGCCGCGGCGCAGCTCGCCCTGCGCGTGGAGGTCGGCGAGGACGAGGCCGGCACCCAGCACCACCGCGGTGTGCACGTCGTGGCCGCAGGCGTGGGCGACGCCCGGGACCGTCGAGGCCCACGGGAGGTCGCACCTGTCCTGGAGCGGCAGCGCGTCGATGTCGGCCCGCAGGGCGACGCGTCCCGGGACGGGCGACCCCGTGGCCGCCCCGTCCCCGGGCTGCGGGCCGACGTCGCACACGAGGCCCGTGCCCGGCAGGAGCCGCGGCTCGAGCCCCGCGGCGCGCAACCGGTCGGCGAGCAGCGCCGTCGTCCGCGTCTCGGCGCGCGAGACCTCCGGGTGGGCGTGGAGATCGCGGCGGATCGCCACGACCTCGTCCACGTGGCGGGCCGCGGCGGCGGCGATGCGGGCGGCGAGGGTCACGTCGGCGGTCACAGGAGCTCGTCCATCCCGAGCTCGCGCACCGTGTCGACCATCGACTTCACCTGCTGGGCCCGTGCACGCGTGGTGACGAGCAGCGCGTCGGGGGTGTCGACGACCACGACGTCGTCGAGGCCCAGCACCGTGACGACCCGGTCGCTCGCCGGCACGACCACGGACCCTGCGCTCTCGCGACGGACGACCCGGCCCGTGTCACCGAGGACCTTCGAGCCGGCACCGTCGACCGAGGGCAGCAGCGCGGCGAGCGAGTTGAAGTCCCCCACGTCGTCCCAGCCGAACGTGCCGGGGACGACGGCCACGCCGCCCACGGCCGCGACGGGCTCGGCGACCGCGTGGTCGATCGCGATCCGCTCGAGCGCGGGCCAGCGCTCCGCGAGCACGCGGTCGCGGTCGGGGCCGTCCCACGCCGCGGCGATCGCGCGCAGGCCGTCGTGCAGCTCCGGGCGCTGGTCCGCGAGGTGCCCCAGGAGGACCGACGACCGGACGATGAACATGCCGGCGTTCCACCGGTACTCGCCGGACGCGAGGTAGCGCTGCGCGGTCGCGGAGTCCGGCTTCTCCGTGAAGCCGCGCACGTGCTGCGCGCTCGGCGCCCCCGCGACGCCGAGCGGCGCGCCGCTGTGGACGTACCCGAACGCCGTCGACGGCCGCGACGCCGCGATGCCGATCGTCACCACGTAGCCCGCGCGGGCCGCCTCCACCGCCTCGCGCACCGACGACTCGAAGGAGTCGCGCCCCGTGATCACCTGGTCCGCGGCGAACGAGCCGACGACGACGTCGCCGTGCCGCGCCTCGAGCACCGCCGCGGCGAGGCCGATGGCCGCCATCGAGTCCCGGGGCGACGGCTCCGCGAGCACGTTCTCGGCCGGCAGGCCGGGGAGCTGGGTGCGTGCGGCGGCGACGTGCCGGTCCCCCGTGACGAGCACGACGCCCTGCTCTCCCGCGAGCGGGACGAGCCGGTCCACCGTCGCCTGCAGGAGCGAGCGGCCCGAGCCGGTGAGGTCGAGGAGGAACTTGGGCGAGCCGGCGCGCGAGAGCGGCCACAGCCGCGTGCCCGCGCCTCCTGCCGGGACGACGGCGTGGAAGCCGGGGATCGGCCCGGCGGACGAGGAGGCCATGAGGGCAGCATAGTGAGCCGCACAGTTCCCCCGCGGGCTGTGGGATCAGTCACAAACCCCCCGCGCAGGGGCGTTCCGCCGCCTCCGACGGTCCGCATCATGACGCCGATGTCACTATGGTGGAAGCCCAGAGACCGATGCCGACGACGGTCCCGCGGTCCGGACTGAGGGAGTTCCGGGCCAGGGCCGGAACCTGACATCTCCCCCCTGATCTCGCCACAGGAGGCCCCCAAAGTGCCCAGTGCACCAGCTGGCACGCTCTACCGCGGCCGTGAAGGCATGTGGTCGTGGGTCGCGCATCGCGTGACCGGCGTGCTCATCTTCTTCTTCCTGCTCGTCCACGTGCTCGACACGGCGCTCGTCCGGGTGTCGCCCGAGGCCTACAACGCCGTCATCGGGACGTACCAGACGCCGATCATGGGCCTGGGCGAGGCGGGACTGGTCGCGGCCATCGTCTTCCACGCCTTCAACGGCATCCGCATCATCCTCATCGACTTCTGGGCCAAGGGCCCGCGGTACCAGCGCACCATGCTCTGGATCGTCGTCGGCCTCTTCGTCGTGACGATGGCGGGCTTCCTGCCGCGTCACCTCATGAACGTCTTCGGAGGGGGGCACTGATGTCGACCACGACCACGGCCTCGGCGGTCGCGAGCCCGCGCGACCCGTACAAGCGCCGCAAGGCCACGCGCAGCAACTACGAGCTGTACAGCTGGATCTTCATGCGCGCCTCCGGCGTCGTGCTGATCGTGCTGATCTTCGGTCACCTCTTCGTCAACCTCATGGTCGGCGAGGGCGTGCACGCGATCGACTTCGGCTTCGTCGCCGGCAAGTGGGCCTCGCCGTTCTGGCAGATCTGGGACCTGCTCATGCTGTGGCTGGCCATGTTCCACGGCACCAACGGCGTGCGCACGATCATCAACGACTACGCCGAGCGTGACGGCACTCGCCTCGTCCTCAAGCTCGCGCTGTACCTCGCGTTCACGATCGTCACGGTCCTCGGCACGCTCGTGATCTTCACGTTCGACCCGTGCCCCGCGAACGCTCCGGCCGAGCTGCTCGCGTCGTTCTGCACGGCCTGAGCACCTCCCGCAGCTCGCCCCCGTCTTCTCGCTCCACCCGGCTCTCTCCCAGGAGGCATCGACCCCGATGCAAACCCATCAGTACGACGTCGTCATCGTCGGCGCAGGCGGCGCCGGGATGCGCGCGGCGCTGGAGTCGTCCGGCAAGGTCCGCACGGCCGTCATCTCCAAGCTGTACCCCACGCGCTCGCACACGGGCGCCGCGCAGGGCGGCATGTGCGCCGCCCTCGCGAACGTGGAGGAGGACAACTGGGAGTGGCACACGTTCGACACGGTCAAGGGCGGCGACTACCTCGTCGACCAGGACGCCGCGGAGATCATGGCCAAGGAGGCCATCGACGCGGTCCTCGACCTCGAGCGCATGGGCCTGCCCTTCAACCGCACGCCCGAGGGCCGCATCGACCAGCGCCGGTTCGGCGGGCACACCCGCAACCACGGCGAGGCCGCGGTGCGCCGCTCCTGCTACGCCGCGGACCGCACCGGCCACATGATCCTCCAGACGCTCTACCAGCAGTGCGTCAAGCAGGACGTGGAGTTCTTCAACGAGTTCTACGTGCTCGACCTCATCACCGACCACGACCTCTCCACGGGCGAGATCCCCGACGGCGAGACGGTCACCGCGACCGGCGTCGTCGCCTACGACCTGGCGACCGGCGAGATCCACGTCTTCCAGGCGAAGGCGATCATCTTCGCCACCGGTGGCGCGGGCAAGATCTTCAAGACGACGTCCAACGCGCACACGCTCACGGGCGACGGCATGGCGCTGGCGTACCGTCGCGGCCTGCCGCTCGAGGACATGGAGTTCTTCCAGTTCCACCCGACCGGCCTGGCTGGCCTCGGCATCCTCCTGTCGGAGGCCGCCCGCGGCGAGGGCGGCATCCTGCGCAACGCGGACGGCGAACGCTTCATGGAGCGCTACGCCCCCACCATCAAGGACCTCGCGCCGCGCGACATCGTCGCCCGGTCCATGGCGAACGAGGTCCGCGAGGGCCGCGGCGCCGGGCCGAACAAGGACTACGTCCTGCTCGACCTCACGCACCTCGAGCCCGCGCACATCGACGCGAAGCTCCCCGACATCACCGAGTTCGCCCGCACGTACCTCGGCATCGAGCCCTACACCGAGCCCGTGCCCGTGTACCCGACGGCGCACTACGCGATGGGCGGCATCCCGACCAACGTCGAGGCCGAGGTCCTGCGCGACAGCCACAACGTCGTCAAGGGGCTCTACGCCGCCGGCGAGGTGGCGTGCGTGAGCGTCCACGGCTCGAACCGCCTCGGGACCAACTCGCTGCTCGACATCAACGTCTTCGGCAAGCGCGCGGGCCGCACCGCCGCCGCGTACGCCGCGACGGCCTCGTACACCGAGCTCCCGGAGAACCCCGCCGCGGCCGTGATCGCGCAGCTCGAGGAGATGCGCAACCGTCCCGACGGCGAGCGCGTCGCCGACGTCCGCAAGGCGCTCCAGGAGACCATGGACGCCAACGCCCAGGTGTTCCGCACCGGCGAGTCGCTCAACCAGGCCCTCGCGGACATCCGCGACCTGCAGAAGCGGTACAAGAACGTCTCGGTCCAGGACAAGGGTCGGCTGTTCAACACGGATCTGCTCGAGGCCATCGAGCTCGGGTTTCTCCTCGACATCGCCGAGGTCACCGTCGTCGCGGCGATCAACCGCAAGGAGTCGCGCGGCGGTCACTACCGCGAGGACTACCCCGACCGCGACGACGCCAACTACATGCTGCACACGATGGCGTACCGCCGTCCCACCTCGGCCAGCGACGTCGCCGACGGGCACGTCGCCGGCTACTTCGACCACGTCGAGGAGTTCGACGGCTACAAGGTCGCCCTGGGCTCCAAGCCCGTCACCCAGACCCGGTACGAGCCCATGGAGCGGAAGTACTGATGACTGCCACACTCGAGAGCCCGGCCGCCGAGGCCAAGGCCGGAGAGATCCCCTCGTTCGAGGTCACGCTCCGCGTCCGCCGCTACTCCCCCGAGTCGGAGCACGGCGAGGAGGCGTACTGGGACGAGTTCACCGTCCTCGCGCACGGCACCGACCGCGTGCTCGACGCGCTCCACAAGATCAAGTGGGAGCACGACGGCTCGCTCACGTTCCGCCGCTCGTGCGCGCACGGCGTGTGCGGGTCCGACGCGATGCGCATCAACGGCCGCAACCGTCTCGCGTGCAAGACGCTGCTCAAGGACGTCAACCCCGACAAGCCCATCACGGTCGAGCCCATCAAGGGCCTGTCCGTGGTCAAGGACCTCGTCGTGGACATGGAGCCGTTCTTCGCGTCCTACCGCGAGATCATGCCGTTCCTCATCACGTCCGGGAACGAGCCCAGCAAGGAGCGCCTCCAGTCCGCGGAGCAGCGCGAGCGCTTCGACGACACCACCAAGTGCATCCTGTGCGCGGCGTGCACGTCGTCGTGCCCGGTGTTCTGGACCGACGGCCAGTACTTCGGCCCCGCCGCGATCGTCAACGCGCACCGGTTCATCTTCGACAGCCGCGACGAGGGCGCCACGCAGCGCCTCGAGATCCTCAACGACAAGGAGGGCGTGTGGCGCTGCCGCACGACCTTCAACTGCACCGAGGCCTGCCCCCGCGGCATCGAGGTCACGAAGGCGATCCAGGAGGTCAAGCGCGCGATGATCACGCGCGCCTTCTGATCCCTCGCACGTCCCGCACGCAGGGCGCCGACCGCCACGGTCGGCGCCCTGCGTCGTCCGCACGGGCTTCGCGGTCCGCGTGGTCGAGCCGTGCCCGCACCTGTCAGCGCTCCCCCGAGCCTCCAGACCCAGGCCAGGTCCCTGACCCGCCGACACGTCGACCCGTCGCACTCGGCCCGCCCCACGGCCGACGACGCCACGCGCCACCACGAGCCGCACGCGTGCTGACGAGAAGCGAGAAATCGCCCCGAGAACGAGGCCCGCAGGGGCCACTACTCGCATCTCGACCAGGAACCGCCCGCCACCGCGGACCCGACCCCGCAGGCACGAAACCCTGACCGCGTACCCGGCGCAGACGCCGACCGCTACGCGCCGCGCGGGAGGCGAGCGCGGCGCACGCCGCGGACGATCGGGCTCCAGGGTCGGCCGGACCCTTGCCCGGCGCGGAGACGCTCCTCCGTCGACACGGCCACGACGGAGCCTCCGACGTCCGCGGACGCCGCGTGCCGGGCGACGCGCGCGTGCCGGGCGTCGGTCGTGGGGGTGCCGTCGACGACCGGGAGCTCCGGGCGACCCTCGCGGGCGTGCCGGGGGCCGTCGGGCTCCGGGTCGGGCGGGCGGGGCGGGTTCGCCATCCAGGCGCACACCGCGAGGAGGATGCGCGCGGTGAAGTTGACGAGGATGAGGAGCGTCACGAGGACGGCGAACGACGCGAGGAGCGCGTTCCTGCTGGCGCTGCCCGCGACGAACGACGACCCGAGGTAGCGCAGGACGCCGAACGCGACGGCGGCGGTGAGCGACCCGACGAGGAGGTCGCGGCGGCGCACGTGGACGCCGGCCAGCAGCGTGACCACCACGACGACGACGAGCGCGTCGAGCAGGATGCTCACCACGAGCCCGGCGCCGGTGACGAGGATCGCGGGCCCTCCGGAGAGCCCGAGCGCCTCCAGGAGCTGGTAGCCGATCGAGGAGACGGCGATGCTCGCGACGGCGGAGACGAGCATGCTCAGCGCCAGGAGGAAGAAGCCGAGGAGGGCGCGTGCCCGCGCGAGGACGGGGCTCTGCCCGATGTCGCTGACGCCGAACATCGTCCGGACGGCGCCGCGCAGGTGGTACATGAAGGAGACGACCGAGAAGAGCAGCACGACCCCGGCGACGATGCTCGTGACGCTGAGGCCGGGCGGGAGGAGGAGGTCGTCCGGGTCGATCACGCCTTTCTCCCCGTCGACCGCGATGAGGCCGGGGACGAGCTCGTTGATCTCGCCGAACACGGCGTCCATGAGCTCCTGGCTCCCGCCGAGGACCTGCATGAAGACGGTGTAGCCGATGGTCAGCGCGGCGAAGAGGGAGAACAGGGCCGAGTAGGCGATGCCGCCGCACAGCAGGGCACCGCGTGCGTACAGGTAGCGGTAGGTCGCGCGCCCGGGACGGCTGTCCTTCCACCACTCGACGAGCGCCTCCACGCGTTCCCTCGTGCGCCGGACGGCGCTGGGAGCGGCGGAGGGAGGCGGCGTCACGCCCCGAACCCTACGAGGAGGGCGCGGTCCCGGCATCCGCGGTGAGCGGGAAGACCTGTCCGGGGCGCCACACGCCGTCGTCGCCGTGCTCGTAGAGGGAGAACCCGGCGACCTCGAACCGCGCCTCGTAGGTGGCCATCTCCTCGAACGCGGCGTCGAGCGCGGCGTCCGGGACCTCGTGCGCGACGGTCACGTGCGGGTGGTAGTTGAACCGGAGCTCCTGGGCGAGCGGACCGGTGCGGATGGCGCTCTCGAGGTGCTCGCACTCGGCGATGCCCTCGACCACCTGGATGAACACGACCGGCGAGATCGGCCGGAACGTCGCGCTGCCGCGCAGGTGGACCTGGAACGGCGCCGCGGTCGAGGCGACGGCGGCGAGGTGGGCGCGCGCCGCGTCGAGCTCGGCCGGGTCGAGCACGGTGGGCCCGAGGAGCGTGACGTGCGGCGGGATCGACCGTGCGAGCGGGTCGCCGAACCGTGCGCGCGCGTCCTGGAGCTGCGTCGCGAAGGGCTCGGGCACCTCGATCGCGATGCCGATCCGTACCTGGTCCGGCCCACGCTCCGGGAGGTTCACGCGGTCGGCCCCCCGACGGGCAGGAGGCCGACGCGGTCGTAGATGCGCGCGAGCGTCCCGGCAGCGATCTCGCGCGCCTTCTGGGCACCGCGTGCGAGCACCGCGTCGAGCTCGGCGGGGTCCGCGAGGTAGGTGTTGGCCCGCTCCTGGAACGGCACGAGGAAGTCGACCACGACGTCGGCGAGGTCGACCTTGAGCCGTCCGTACCCCTGGCCGTCGTACTCGGCGGCGATCGCCTCGACGTCGCGACCGGTGAGGGCGGAGTAGATGGTGAGGAGGTTGGACACGCCGGGCTTGGCGACCGGGTCGTACCGGATCTCGGAGTCCGAGTCCGTCGCGGCGGACCGGATCCGCTTCGCGGCGACCTTCGGGTCGTCGAGGAGCCAGATGACGCCCTTGCCGTTCGACGAGGACTTGCTCATCTTCGCCGTCGGTTCCTGGAGGTCGTAGATCTTGGCCACCGAGCGGACGATGTGTGCCTCCGGCACGACGGCCGTCCCGTCGCCGAAGCGGGCGTTGAGCCGCTCGGCGAGGTCACGGGTGAGCTCGAGGTGCTGGCGCTGGTCCTCCCCGACCGGCACGAGGGCGGCGTCGTAGAGCAGGATGTCGGCCGCCATGAGGACGGGGTAGGTGAAGAGCCCCACGGTCGTGCCGTCGGCGCCCTGCTTCGCGGACTTGTCCTTGAACTGGGTCATGCGGCCGGCCTCGCCGAAGCCCGTCTGGCAGGACAGGACCCAGGAGAGCTCCGCGTGCTGCGGCACGTGCGACTGCACGAAGAGCGCGGACCGCTCCGGGTCGACGCCGCCGGCGAGGTACTGCGCCGCCGTGCGACGCGTCCGCTCGCGCAGGCGCTCAGGGTCGGGGTTGACCGTCAGGGCGTGGAGGTCGACGACGCAATACAGCGCGTCGTAGGAGTCCTGGAGGGCGACCCACTGGCGCAGGGCGCCGATGTAGTTCCCGAGCTGCAGCGAGTCCTCCGTGGGCTGCATGCCGGAGAGGATCCGGGGCTGGGTGCTGGTCGGGTTCCCGGTCGCCTGCGCGGTCTCCGGGACCGGTGCCGGACCGGTGTGCGTCGCCTCGATGGACATTGCCCCATTCTGACAGGTGGTGCCGTGCCGGAACGAATCGCCTCCCGTCGCGCGGACGGTCGGCGCCGGCCTCAGGTGGCCTCGTCGTCGAACGGTGCGGGGCTGCCCGGCGGCACCGCCGAGGGGGCAGGTGGCGGGGGCGGCGCAACCCGCTCGCGCACGGGCTCGTCGTCGAGGAGCGCCTCGCGCACGATCCGGCGCGGGTCGTACTGGCGGGGGTCGAGCTTCGACCAGTCGACGTCCGCGATCTCGTCCCCGATCTCGGCGTCCACGCGGGCCTTGGCGTCCCGCAGGTACCCTCGGGCCGAGCGGACGAACGACCCGAGCTGTTCCGCGTAGCGCGGCAGACGCTCAGGACCGATGACGACGACCGCCACGACGAGGAGCACGATGAACTCGGCTCCGTTGATCCCGAACACGCCGACAGACTACTCGCTCGTGGCCTCGTCGAGGACGACGCGGACGTCGCGCTCCTGGTCCCCCGTGCGGACCCGCAGCGTCACGGCGTCTCCCGGGGCCTTCGCCCGGATCGCGACGATGAGCTCGTCCGACTCGGTGACGGGCCGGCCGTCGATCGAGAGGATCACGTCTCCGGGCCGGATCCCGGCGGCGTCGGCCGGGCCGTCGGGCGTGACCGCGGGCGTCCCGGACTGCGAGTCGGTCGACACCTGGACGCCCTCGCCCTGGTACCGCTGGTCGAGCAGCACGCCGATCACGGGGTAGGTCGCGACGCCGTCGGCGATGAGCTGCTCCGCGGTCCGGCGCGCCTGGTTGGACGGGATGGCGAAGCCGAGACCGATGCTCCCCGTCGCCGAGGCGCTGCCCGGCGGCTGCGCGATGGCGGAGTTGATGCCCACGACCTCGCCGCGTCCGTTGACGAGCGGACCCCCGGAGTTGCCGGGGTTGATCGCCGCGTCGGTCTGGATCGCGTTGATGAACGCCGTCTCGGCCGCGGCACCGGCCTGGACCGGGCGGTTGAGCGCGCTGATGATGCCCGTGGTGACGGTCCCGTTGAGACCGAGCGGAGCACCGACCGCGACCACGGGGTCCCCGACGACGACGGCGTCGGAGTCGCCGAGCGCGAGCGGTGTCAGGCCTGAGTCGTCGACCTTCACGACGGCCAGGTCGTAGTCGACGGTCCGGCCGACCAGCTCGGCCGGGCTCTCGTGCCCGTCCGAGAACAGCACGACGACGTCCCCGCCGTCGGCGGCCCCCGCGACCACGTGGTTGTTCGTGAGGATGTACCCGTCCTCGCGGAGGACGAAGCCGGACCCCGTGGCGACGCCGTCGGACCCGCGGACCTGGAGCGAGACGACGCTCGGCAGCACCGTGGCCGCGATGTCCGCCACCGAGCCCGCAGGGCGGTCGGCGCCCGGCTCGACGCTCGCCGGCGGCAGGGCCGACGAGTACGCCCCGGGCGTGTCCTGCCCGAGGAGCCGGTCGGCCGCGACGCCGCCGAGCGCTCCCGCGACGAGCGCCAGCACGGTGACGCCCGCCACCACGGCGGGTCGCAGCCCGCGCCCCGGCGACGGCGACGCGGGACCCCGCGGCACACCGACGAGCGTCGGGTCCACCGAGCCGCCGGGTCGCGTCGGCGCCGACGGCGGCTCGGGCTCGCCGAACGAGCGCAGGGTCTGCCACGGGTCCGCGGGATCCTGCGCGACGGGCTGCGCGACGTCCGGAGCAGGGACCGGCGGGGGCCCGCTCGGGGGCGGGACGGCCGCGCCCGGCGGGGGCGGGACCGGACCGGGGCCGACCGGCGCGGACGGCGGGACGGGCGGCACGCTGCGGTACGCGGACGGCGGCGCGAACGGGTTCCGTGCGGCGTCGGGCGCCCCGGGGTGCTCGGTGCCGGTCTGACGGCCGGGCTGAGGGCCGGTCTGGGGGTCGGTCATGAGGTGCCGAGCGCTCCTGTCATGGTCGTCCAGCCCCGGGAGATGCGCGCCGGGACCCCGGCATCGTAGTCACGGGCCGGGAAGGCCGCCACGAGGGCGGCGACCGTCTCCTGCTCGGTGTCGGCGACGACGTCGATCACCGTGTCGCCGGACTGCCAGACGACGTGCCACGGCGCCTCGGACAGCACGTGCACCCGGCGGCCGTCGACGTCCCAGGTCTCCCCGCCCGCGAGCGCGGCGGTGTCCAGGAGACCCGACTGCTCGCGTACGACGGCCTCGCCGCCCGGCGCCTCGAGGTCGATCTCGACGACGCCCCGCGCGGCGTCGTCCCGCACGTCGACCACGCTGAAGCCCGCCGGGAGCACCGTCGGGCAGGTCCAGCCCTGGGCGTCGAGCGCCGCCAACGCCGCGGCGCCGTCGCCGTCGGACGCCTCGTCGCCGGCGGACCGGTCCGAGGCGCGCGCCCCGCCCACCACGAGCGCCCCGGTGGCCCGGGGCGCGGCCTGCGCCAGCACGTTGAGGGGGTCGCTGCGATGGAGGTCGGGGGTGACGACCGGGCTCTCCCCGAGCGCGAAGAGGCCGATCGCGGCCACGCCGACACCGCCCACGACCAGCCCGACGACCCGTCGGCGCACCGCCCCCCGGCGCACCTCGCCGCTCCAGGCGCCGCGCGGGAGGGGGACGGGCTGCGTCCAGGGGTCGCCCGCGACGGGCGCGGAGCGCAGCGGGTCGCCGTCGGTCGAGGGGATCTGGGCGGACAGCGCGAGCAGACGGGCCGCGAGGTCGGGAGCGGGCTCGACCGGCCCGGCGGAGCTCAGCGCCCGGCGCGCGGCGCGCGCCGCCGACAGCTCGGCGGCGCACCGCGGGCAGCACGCCACGTGCTCGAGCGCACGCTCCGCCTCGGCGGGCGTGAGCTGCCCGTCGACGAGCGCGGAGAGGCGGGAGCCGAGGTGCGTCACGCCACCCCCCGGGCGACCACGGGCGTCGGCACGTCGTCCGACGCCGGGCGGTCCGCGGGGTCGCGGTGCGGGAGGGCGGCGCGGAGCTGGGACCGTGCGCGGTGGATGCGGGAGCGGACCGTGCCGAGCTTGATCCCGAGCGTCACGGCGATCTCCTCGTAGGACAGGCCCTCGATGTCGCACAGCACGACGGCGGCCCGGTACTCGGGCGAGAGCGCGTCGAGCGCGCGCTGCACGTCGTGGTCGAGGTTGGCGTGCTCGAAGCCGCGCTCCGGCTGGGCCTCGGAACGGGCCGGGTACTGGCCGTCGTCGTCGCCCATGGCCTCCATGCGGATCCGCTGCTTGCGCCGCACCTGGTCGAGGAAGAGGTTCGTCGTGATCCGGTGCAGCCAGCCCTCGAACGTGCCGGGCGTGTAGCTCGACAGCGAGCGGAACACCCGGACGAACGTCTCCTGCGTGAGGTCCTCGGCGTCGTGCCGGTTGCCGGTGAGGCGGTACGCGAGCCGGTAGACGCGTGCCGAGTGCTCGCGGACGATCTCGTCCCACGACGGCGGCACCCACGCGCTCCCGTCCTGCGTCCCGTGCGTGCTCGTCCCTGGTCGTGCGTCGTCCACGTCGTCCATCGTCCCAGAAGAACGTCCGGCACCCTCCCGGTGTTCCCCCTCTCGCGCGGGACGTGCGCGCGACGTCCACGGCCCGTGCACACACGCGCCGCGCGGGAGCGGGCCGCCGTGGGAGGGGGCGGGTACGATCCGAGGCAGCGCACCCGCCGGGGACGTCCCGTCCCGGGCCGCACGCGCGGACGACGGACCACCAGGAGGCACCGATCACCAGCGACGTCGGCACCCACCGCAGCGCCAAGGCGGCGAGCTGGGTGTACAGCGAGGAGTTCGTCCCCGAGGACGAGGTCCTCCTGCGTGCGCGCGACCGCGCCGCCGAGCTCGGCTGCCCGACGGTCCTCCCCGGCGTGGGGGCGGTGCTCCAGGTGCTCGCGGCCTCGCTGGCCGCCCGCGCGGTGGTCGAGATCGGCACCGGTACCGGCGTGGCGTCGCTCTGGCTCCTGCGCGGCATGCCGGCGGACGGCGTGCTCACGACGATCGACGTCGAGGTCGAGCACCAGCGCGCCGCGAAGGAGGCCTTCGCGGAGGAGGGCGTGCCCTCGGCGCGGACCCGCACCATCCCGGGTCGTGCGAGCGAGGTCCTCCCCCGCCTCACCGACGGCGCCTACGACCTCGTGCTCGTGGGGGCGGACAAGCACAGCTACCCCGAGTACGTCGAGCAGGGCCTGCGCCTGCTCCGCCCGGGCGGCGTGCTCGCGGTCGACGGCGCGCTGTCGCACGACCGGGTCGCCGACCCGGCGCGGCGCGACGAGGTGACGACGATCGTCCGCGAGGTGGGCCGGTCGCTGCGCTCGGACGAGCGCGTCCTGCCGGCGCTGCTCCCGAGCGGCGACGGCCTCCTGCTCGCCGTGCGCCGCTGACGCCGCCGACGGTCAGAGCCGGTCGATCGCCTCGAGCAGGAGCCTCGCGCCGTACCCGGTGGCCCCGGCGACGACCTCGTGCCGGTCGGCCGTCGCCCGCGCCGGACCGGCGACGTCGAGGTGCGCCCAGGGCACGTCCCCGACGAACTCGCGCAGGAACAGCGCGGCCGTGATCGACCCGCCGCCCGGGCTCTCGACGGGGACGTGGCGGAGGTCGGCGACGTCCGAGCGCAGAGCGCCCGCGTAGTCCTCGACGAGCGGCAGCCGCCACACGCGCTCGCCGGTGGCGAGCGCCGCGTCCTCCAGCGCCCCCGCCACGGTGTCGTCCGTGGCGAACAGCGCGCCGTGCCCGCGGCCGAGGCCGAGGCTCGCCGCTCCGGTCAGGGTCGCGACGTCGACGAGCACGTCGGGCGCGAGCTCGGCCACGGCGTACGCGATCGCGTCGGCGAGGACGAGCCGGCCCTCCGCGTCGGTGTTCGCCACCTCGACCGTCCGACCCGACCAGGTGCGCAGGACGTCCCCCGGGCGGTACGAGGCGGCGCCCACGTGGTTCTCGGCCAGCGGGAGCACCGCGGTGACCCGCCGGTCGGAGCGTGCGCGCGCGGCGCCGAGCACGACCGCCAGGGCGACGGCGGCGCCCGCCATGTCGGTCTTCATCGGCACCATCGCCTCGCGGGGCTTGATGGAGAGCCCGCCCGTGTCGTACGTGATGCCCTTGCCGACGACGACGACGTGCCGCGCGGCGGAGCCCGCCTCCACCGGGAGGACGCCGTGGTCGGCGGGGTCGTAGGTGACCGTCACGAGGCGCGGTGGGCGCGCGGAGCCCGCCCCGACCGCCAGGGTCGCCCCGAAGCCCTCGGCACCGAGCTCGGCGGGGCCGCGGACCGTCGTGTCGAGCCCGAGCGCGTCGGCCAGCTCGACCGCGCGGTCGGCGAACCACGCCGGGTCCTTCACGTCGGACGGGATGTTGGCGAGGTCGCGCACCAGCCAGGTCGCCGCCGCCGCGCGGTGCGCGGCCTCGATCGGCGTCGTGACGTCGGGCCGGTCCTCGGGCGTGAGCAGGACGAGCTGCTCCGCGGGTGCCTCCGCCGCGGGCCGTGGTGACCCGCTCTGGCGGGGCTGGTCGTACGCGGCGAGCAGGTAGCCCTCGACGAACGCCCGGACCTCGTCGGGGCCCGCGTCGGCGGTGGCGGCGCTGACGACGCGCTCCAGGCCGCGCGACGCGCGAGCGAGCGCGGCGCCGGCGCGCCGGAGGTCCGTCGTCGTCCCGGTCCCCACCCCGAGCAGCAGGATCCGGGGAGGCAGGCCGGCCCACGGGAGCCGCGTCGCGGACCCGGCGTGCGCGCGCGGCAGGTCGACGCGCACGACCTCTCCGGAGGCGCCGCGGAAGGCACGCCCGCCCGCGCGCTCGGCGAGCTCCGCGAGGTCGACGCCGTACCGCACCGTGGCGTCGACGGTCCCCGCGCGCGGTTGCAGACCGTCCTCGGCCTCGCGCGGAGGCGCGACGGCCACGACGACCGCGTCGACCTGCGTGTCGTCGAGGAGCGCCGCGTCGCTCAGGGCACCCCGGGCGCCGACCACCTCGGGCAGCGCGCGTGGCAGCCCGGGGAGACGAGCCGCCCGGCGCTCACGTGCGGGCAATCAGCCCACCACGGCCTGGAGCGCCTCACCCAGCTCGCTGGCCTCGGTCGCGTTGAGCTCGACCACCAGGCGTCCGCCACCCTCGAGCGGGACCCGCATGACGATGCCTCGCCCTTCCTTGGTGACCTCCAGCGGCCCGTCACCCGTCCGCGGCTTCATCGCAGCCATCGATGGCACTCCATTTCCGTTGTCCCGAGTCCACCCCGCGCGCGCGAGGAGGGGCGTCCGACCTCGGACGACGCCCGAGGACAGTCTAGTTCACCCGTGCCGACATCCCGGGCGTCCGGGTCACGGCGGCCAGCCGGACGGCGGGACGAGCCGCCAGAGCGACCACACCCACCACGCCTGGCCCGCGACGCCGGCGACGGTCACGGCGGCCAGCCACAGGCGCGACCGCGTCCACCCGACGGTGACCGCCGCGAGCGGGAAGGCGAGCAGCAGGAACCGCACCAGCGACGTGCCCGGCTGGATCGCCGCGACCAGGTAGGCGAGGTACGCACCGGACCAGGCCTGCATCTCCGGGCCGAGCCGCGCCGCGACCGGGTTGAGCACGAGGGCGGCCGTCGCGAGCAGCACGAGGGCGAGGACCCACGGACCGGCGTCGCCCAGGAGCCACCGCGACACGTCGACCCACGGGACGAACGGCACGACCTCCGCGCCCCCGCGCCACGCCTCCTGCGTGCGGAAGTACCCCTGGTGCACGCCCGTGACGACGCTGCACGCCCACGGCCACACGAGGCCGCTGGCCAGGGCGACCGCGAGCAGCCCGCCGAGGCGCGCGGCGTCGGGGGCGCGCAGGTCGCCCCGGCGCCACCGGACGAGACCGTGCCACAGGACGACGGCCGCCATGGGCAGCGCGACGGCGCGCGAGAAGCCGAGGAGGCCGATCACGAGCGCCGCCCACCCGTAGCGGCGCCGGGCCAGCAGCAGGAGCGCGGAGGCCACGAGGAGCAGGGCGAGCGACTCCGTGTACGCGACCTGGAGCACGGGGCTGGAGGGGAACACGCTCACGAGCAGGACCGTCGCCAGCGGCAGGCCCGGCCTGCGCTCGACCGCCGCGGCGCCCGCCGTCGTGACGAGGCGGTGGACCACGAGCACGGCACCGGCGCCGCACACGAGCGCGACCGTGGGCGCGAGCACGTCCCACCCGAGGCCGGTCACGGCGTCGAGCGCGCGGACGAGCGCCGGGAACAGGGGGAAGAACGCCCAGACGTTCTGCTCGACGGCGCCGTCGGGACCCACGGGGAGCGTGTCGGGGTAGCCGGACGCGTAGATCTGCTCGTACCAGCTCGCGTCCCACATGCGCGCGACGTACGGCAGGTACGACGGCGCGGCGTCCGTCCAGGGGTTCGCCTCCTGGGACCTCGCGACGACGAGGAGGATCGCCGCGCTCACCCCGCGCGCGAGGGCGAACACCGCGAGGACCTGCGCCCACCACGGCCAGGTGGCCGGACGCAGCAGCCGTGGGCTCCCGCCCGGGCCGACCACGGCGCGCGGCGTGGTCACGCGAGGCCCCGCAGCGCGGCCGCCGGGGGCGCTTCGTCGCGCACCGCCGCGACGAGGTCCAGCACGCGCCGGGTCGCGGCCACGTCGTGCGCGCGGAAGACGCGCGCGCCGAGCCATGCCGCGACGGCCGTCGCGGCGAGCGTGCCCTCGAGCCGCTCGTCGGCCGGCAGGTCGAGCGTCTCTCCGACGAAGTCCTTGCGGGACAAGGCCATGAGCAACGGGAACCCGAGACCCGCGAGGACCCCGGTCCGCCGCAGGAGGTGCAGGGAGTGCCACGTGTTCTTGCCGAAGTCGTGCGTGGGGTCGACGAGGACCGAGGCCGGCGGGACCCCGCAGGCGACCGCGCGCTCCGCCGCCGCACGGAGGGTCGCCACGACGTCCTGGACGACGCCGTCGCGCGGGTCGGCGGCTCCCGGCCGGGCGGGATACGCGACGCGGAACGGGTCGGTGCGCGGCGTCGCTCCCCCGGTGTGCGAGCACACGACGCCGACGCCGTGCTCGCCCGCGACCTCGACCAGGCGTGGGTCGTGACCCGCCCAGGTGTCGTTGATGAGGTCGGCACCCGCGAGCGCCGCCTCGTGCGCCACCTCGGCCCGCCACGTGTCGACGCTCACGAGCAGGTCCGGGAACTCCGCACGCACCCGCGCGACGAACGGCACGACGCGCCGGACCTCCTCCTCGGGCGTCACCTCGGGCCCCACGCCGGCCCGGACGCCGCCCACGTCGAGGATCTCCGCGCCCTCGACCACCGCGCGCTCGACCGCGGCGAGGGCCGCGCGGTCGTCGAGCTGGCGCGCTCCCGCGTAGAACGAGTCGTCGGTCCGGTTGAGGATCGCCATCACCGCGGGCCGGGCGAGGGTCCGCCCGCGCAGGACGAGCGACGTGCCGCGAGGCGGCACACCGAGCGGCGGCAGGGACAGAGGACCGTCATCGCGGCGCACGGACCCCGGCCCGGTGGGCGCGGCCGAGCCAGGTGACGTCATCGCGCCGCGACCGTCAGCTCGCGTCGCCGGCCTGCGCCCGGGCGAGCTCCTCGGTCGCCTCGAGCTCCTCGGCGCGCAGCTCGGCGCCGCGGTCGCAGACGTACTCGACGGCCTCGGCCGGGTCGTCGCACAGGTGGACGAGGTCGAGGTCGTGCGCGCTGATCATGCCGCGTCCCGCGACCGCCGTGCGTGCCCACTCGAGCAGACCGCTCCAGTAGTCCGTGCCGACGAGCGCCACCGGGAACTCGGTGATCTTGTGCGTCTGGACGAGCGTGAGCGCCTCGAACAGCTCGTCGAACGTGCCGAAGCCCCCGGGCAGGACGACGAAGCCCTGCGCGTACTTGACGAACATCGTCTTGCGGGCGAAGAAGTAGCGGAAGTTCACGCCGAGGTTGACGTACCGGTTCATGCCCTGCTCGAACGGGAGCTCGATGCCGAGGCCGATCGAGAGCCCGCCCGCCTCGGACGCGCCCTTGTTGGCCGCCTCCATGATGCCCGGGCCGCCGCCCGTGATGACGGCGAAGCCCTCGTCGACGAGGCGACGGCCGACGTCCTCGGCGAGCGCGTAGTCCGGGTGGTCCGGCTTGGTCCGGGCCGACCCGAACACGGACACGGCCGGGCCGACCTCGGCCAGCGCGCCGAAGCCCTCCACGAACTCGCTCTGGATCCGCATCACGCGCCACGGGTCGGAGTGGACCCAGTCCGCGCTGCCCCCCGTGTCGAGGAGGCGCTGGTCCGTCGTCTGGCGCGGGATCTGGTCCCCGCGCAGCAGGACCGGCCCCTTGCGGTACCCCGTCCCCGCCTGGGGCAGGCCGTCGTCGGAACCCTGGTCACGCACCGTGTCGCTCATGGTCACGAGCCTATGCCGCGGGGGCGGCCGTGAGCCACGCACGCAGGGCGTCGCGGCACAGCGCGAGCTCGCCGACCGGGCAGCGCTCGTCGTCCTTGTGCGCGAGCAGCGGGTCGCCGGGCCCGAAGTTCACCGCCGGGACGCCCAGCTCGGCGAAGCGCGCGACGTCGGTCCAGCCGTACTTCGGCGCCGGCGCGCCGCCGGTGACGCCCAGCACCGCGGCGGCGAAGTCCGCCGCGAGCGGGTCGTCCAGCCCCGGGCGCGCGCCCGGGGCGGCGTCCGTGAGCACGACCTCGAAGCCGTCGAACAGCTCGCGCACGTGCTGCTCCGCCGCGGCGACGGTGCGCGACGGCGCGAACCGGAAGTTCACGGTGACCACGCACTCGTCCGGGATCACGTTGCCCGCGATCCCCCCGCGGATCCCCACGGCGTTCATGCCCTCGCGGTACACGAGGCCGTCGACCTCGATCTCCTGCGGCACGTACGCCGCCAGACGGTCGAGCACCTCGTGCGCGGCGTGGATCGCGTTGGAACCCGTCCACGCGCGCGCCGAGTGCGCCGTCACGCCCGGCACCCGCACGTCGACCCGCAGGGTCCCGTTGCACCCGCCCTCGAGGCCCGCCGAGGTCGGCTCGCCCAGGACGGCGAAGTCGGCCACGAGCAGGTCGGGGCGGTTCCGCGCGAGGCGCCCGAGCCCGTTGAGGTGGGACGCGACCTCCTCGTTGTCGTAGAACACCCACGTCACGTCCTGCGCCGGGGCGTCGAGCTCGGCCGCGAGCGCCAGGGCGACGGCGACCCCGCCCTTCATGTCGACGGTCCCCCGGCCCCAGACCTCCGCGTGCAGGCCCTCGCCGACGACGCGCGTCGGGAGGTTCGGCGGGTCCGTGAGCGGCACGGTGTCGAGGTGGCCCGCGACGACGACGCGCCGCTCTCGGCCGAGAGACGTCCGCGCGACGACCGTGTCGCCGTCGCGCACGACCTCCAGGTGCGGGTACGCACGCAGCGCCGCCTCGACCGCGTCCGCGAGCACGCGCTCGTCGCCGCTCACCGACGGGGTGTCGCACACCGCGCGGAAGAGCGCGACGAGATCGCCGCGGAGGTCGAGCACGGGCGTCGTACCGGTGGTGGGAGAGGTCACGCCAGCACCCTACCGGCGCCGGATAGGGTGGGGCGCATGACTTCTGCGACCCCCGCGACCGCCCCCTCGGCGGCCGCGTCCGAGCCGCGTACGGCGTGGGGCTACGGCCTGGCGACCGTCACCGACGACGGCACGACCCTCGACGTCTGGTACCCGGCCCCGGCGCTCGGCGCCGCACCGGCGGACACGACCGTCCCCGCCTCGCTCGACGCGCTCGCCGAGCGCGACGAGCTGCGCGGCGTGGACGTGGTCGTGGTCCGGACCGAGATCGACCTCGACGCCGCCCCCGCCGACACCGCCGACGCGTACCTGCGACTCCACCTGCTCTCCCACCGCCTCGTCGCCCCGCACGGCCAGAACCTCGACGGCCTCTTCGGCGTCCTCACGAACGTCGTGTGGACCAACCACGGCGCCTGCGCCGTCGACGGCTTCGAGGAGACGCGCCTCCGCCTGCGCGCGACCGGCCAGCCGGTGACCGTGTACGGCGTGGACAAGTTCCCGCGCATGGTCGACTACGTCGTCCCCGCCGGCGTCCGCATCGCCGACGCCGACCGTGTCCGCCTCGGCGCGCACCTCGCCCCGGGCACCACCGTCATGCACGAGGGCTTCGTCAACTTCAACGCCGGGACGCTCGGCACGTCGATGGTCGAGGGTCGCATCTCGGCCGGCGTCGTCGTCGGCGACGGCTCCGACGTCGGGGGCGGCGCGTCGATCATGGGCACCCTCTCCGGAGGCGGTCGCGAGGTCATCTCCGTCGGGCAGCGTTCGCTCCTCGGCGCCAACGCGGGCCTGGGCATCCCCCTGGGCGACGACTGCGTCGTCGAGTCCGGCCTGTACGTCACCGCGGGGACCAAGGTGACCGTCGTCGGGCAGACCGACGCCACGGGCGAGCCGCTCGTCGTCAAGGCGCGCGAGCTCTCCGGTCGCTCCGGCATCCTGTTCCGCCGCAACTCGCTGACCGGTGGTGTCGAGGCCGTGTCCCGCACCGGCGCCGGCGTCGAGCTCAACGCCGCGCTGCACGCCAACTGACCCGCCGACGAGCACGACGGCGCCCCGCATGACCGCGACCCGACCATCCCGTCCCCGGGACCTCCCGGACGTCGGTCGGGCGCGCCGCCGGCGCCGCCCGCTCCGCGCCGCGGTCACCCTCCTCACGGTGGCCGCGGTCGGGGTGGGCGGCGTCGTCGTCGCCCTCAACCGGCTCGACGACGAGACGCCCGTCGCCGAGCGGTGCGCGGCCACCGCCGACGGCCGCACCTGGTACCTGTCCGTCACGCAGGCGGACAACGCCGCGCTCGTGGCAGGCACGACCGTGCGCCGCGGCCTCCCCGCCCGCGCCGCGACGATCGGGCTCGCGACCGCGCTCCAGGAGTCCCGCCTCGTCAACATCGACTACGGCGACCGCGACTCCGTCGGCCTGTTCCAGCAGCGCCCGTCCCAGGGCTGGGGCAGCGTCGAGCAGATCATGGACCCCGTGTACTCGACCAACGCGTTCTACGACGTGCTCGAGACGGTCGAGGGCTACGAGGGCATGGAGGTCACGGTCGCCGCGCAGACCGTCCAGCGCTCCGCGTTCCCCGACGCCTACGCGCAGCACGAGCCCCGGTCGCGCGCCTGGGCCTCCGCGCTCACCGGCTGGTCCCCCACGTCCCTCACGTGCGACCTGGGCCCCGTGGCCACGACCGAGCTCCCGACCGACGGCGCCGCCACGCAGCCGTTCGAGGACCGCCTGGCCCGCGACCTCGGCGACGGCGCCCGCGTCGAGCCCTTCGACGGCGGCGACGGGAGCACGCTCCAGGTCGACGCCTCGGGTCTGCCCACCGCGGCCGAGGACGGCGGTCTCGACCGTGCGGCATGGGCCGTCGCACAGTGGGCCGTCGCCACCGCGGACGCGACGAACGTCGTCGCCGTCGAGGTCGGGGACCGCCGTTGGTCTCGCGACGACTCGACGTGGAGCCCGCTCGACCCCGACGACCTCGCCCCGCTCGACCCGGGCCGCGTCCGCGTCCACGTCGCCGTCCCCGACGAGTCCTGACGGCGCCGTGGTCGCGCGGTCGTGTGGTCGCCCCGGGTACGGCGGCGACCACCGGCGAACCGTACGACGGCCGCCGAGCGGCGGGTGCGGCGTCGGATGCGAAGGGGCGTCAGAGCCGCGCTCCTCAGACCCACGCCTGACAGACCGAGGTGACGGCGCGGCAGCCCCGAGCTCCGACGCCGTACCCGCCGCGGACCCAGCCACAGCGGGGATACCGGACGACAGACCCGAGTGCCAGAACGACGAGACGCCGCGCCGCTCACCGGGGTGAGCGACGCGGCGTCCGGGGTGCGGGTGTCAGCGGTCGGAGACCGGGACGTAGTCGCGCTCGGTCTCGCCGACGTAGACCTGGCGCGGGCGGCCGATCTTGGTCTGCGGGTCCTTCATCATCTCGCGCCACTGCGCGATCCAGCCGGGCATGCGGCCGAGCGCGAAGAGCGGCGTGAACATCGCGGGCGAGAAGCCCATGGCCTTGTAGATGAGGCCCGTGTAGAAGTCGACGTTCGGGTAGAGCTTGCGCTCGATGAAGTAGTCGTCGTTGAGCGCGATCTCCTCGAGGCCCATGGCGATGTCGAGGAGCTGGTCCTTCTTGCCGAGGGTCGAGAGCACGGCGTCGGCGGACTTCTTCACGATGGCGGCACGCGGGTCGTAGTTCTTGTAGACCCGGTGGCCGAAGCCCATGAGGCGGACGCCGTCCTCCTTGTTCTTCACCTTCTTCATGAAGGTGTCGACGTCGTACTCCGCGCCCGCGATCTTGTCGAGCATCGTGAGCACCGACTCGTTGGCCCCACCGTGCAGCGGGCCGGAGAGCGCGTTGACGCCCGCGGCGACGGACGCGTAGAGGTTCGCGTGCGAGGACCCGACGACGCGGACGGTCGACGTCGAGCAGTTCTGCTCGTGGTCGGCGTGCAGGATGAGCAGCTTGTCGAGGGCGTCGACGACGACCGGGTCCGCCTCGTACTGCTGGTACGGCGTCGCGAACGTCATGCGCAGGAAGTCGTCGACGTAGCCGCGCGAGTAGTCCGGGTAGAGCAGCGGCTCGCCGACGCGGCGGCGGTGCAGGTAGGACGTGATGGTGCGGGACTTCGCGAGGAGCAGGACCGTCGCGAGCTCGACCGTCTCGTCGTCGAAGGGGTCGAGCGACTCGGGGTAGAACGTCGACAGCGCGTTGATCGCGGACGAGAGCACGGCCATCGGGTGGGCGTCGCGGGGGAACGTCCCCATGAAGGTGCGGAAGTCCTCGTGCACCAGCGTGTGGCGGTTCACGCGCTCGACGAACGCCTCGAGCGTCGGGGTGTCGGGGAGCTCGCCGTGGATGAGCAGGTACGCGACCTCGAGGAAGGTCGACTGCTCCGCGAGCTGCTCGATGGGGTACCCGCGGTACCGGAGGATGCCGGCGTCACCGTCGATGTAGGTGATGCTCGACTCGCACGACGCCGTGTTCATGAAGCCCGGGTCCACCGTCACGAGGCCGGTCGACTTGAGCAAGGAGGACACGACGATGCCGTCGTTGCCCTCGGTCGCCGCGACCACGGGCAGGTCCTGCGCCTGGTCGTCGACGAGGAGGCGGACCTTCGCCTGCTGAGTGGTGGTCATGGTTCCCTTCCTGCTGCTGCTCGCGCCGTTGCCGCGCGGTCGACCGTACCCCGCTTCACCCGCACGTGACCAATCCTGAACCGTCACGAGAACACCACACCTCTGTGAGGCAGGTCACGTCAGAGTTCAGGCTCCGGAGAGTCGAGCGGCGGCCTCGTGGACGCGCTCGTCGGTCGCGGTGAGCGCGACGCGCACGTGGCCCGCGCCCTCCGGTCCGTAGAACGCTCCCGGCCCGACGAGTATGCCGAGATCGGCGAGGTCGGACACGGTCCGCCAGCAGTCGCCCGCGTGGTCACCAGCCGGCCTCGACCAGAGGTAGAGGCCCGCCTCGGAGTGGTCGACCTGCAGCCCGGCGTCGCCGAGCGCCCCGACGAGCACCTCGCGGCGCCGCGCGTACACGTCGCGCTGCGCGGCGACGTGGGCGTCGTCGGACAGCGCGGCCACCATCGCCGCCTGGACGGGCGCGGGGACGATCATCCCGAGGTGCTTGCGGGTGCCGAGCAGGTCCGCCACGAGGGCCGGGTCGCCGGCGACGAACGCGCCGCGGTAGCCGGCCATGCTCGACTGCTTCGAGAGCGAGTAGGCGACGAGGAGCCCCTCGTGCGAGCCCCCCGCGACGGCCGGGTCGAGCAGGCTCGGCACGCCCCGCGACGCGTACGGCTCGACCCAGGCGAGCTCGGCGTAGCACTCGTCGCTCGCCACGACCGCACCGATCTCGCGGGCCGCCGCGACGACGCGCGCGAGGTGGGCGGCGTCGAGCACGCGGCCGGTCGGGTTGCTCGGGGAGTTCACCCACACCAGCCGGACGTCGGCCCGCCCCGCCCACTCGTCGACGTCGTCGGTCGCGAGCGGCGTCGCGCCGGCGAGGCGCGCGCCCACGTCGTACGTGGGGTAGGCGGTGCGCGGGTGCACGACGACGTCGCCCGGCCCGAGACGCAGGAGCGCGGGCAGGAGCCCGACGAGCTCCTTGCTGCCGACCGTGGGGAGCACGGCGTCCGGGTCGAGGCCCGGCACGCCGCGTCGCCGCGCGAACCATGCGGCGACCGCCTCGCGCAGCGCCGGCGTGCCGTGGGTCGTCGGGTAGCCGTGCGCGTCCGAGGCGGCGGCGAGCGCGTCGCGCACGACGGCCGGCGTCGGGTCGACGGGCGTCCCGATCGAGAGGTCGACGACGCCGCGCGGGTGCGCGCGGGCGCGCTCGACGTAGGGGGTCAGCGTGTCCCAGGGATAGGCGAGACCGGAGAGGTCGGCGAGTCCCACGTGCGGCGGTGCCGGGTGCTCAGGCCTGCGGCGGCAGGGCGGCGATCATCGGGTCGTCCTTCTCGATGAGACCCATCTTCGCGGCGCCGCCGGGCGAGCCGAGGTCGTCGAAGAACTCGACGTTGGCGCGGTAGTAGTCGCTCCACTCCGTCGGCACGTCGTCCTCGTAGTAGATCGCCTCGACCGGGCAGACAGGCTCGCAGGCACCGCAGTCCACGCACTCGTCGGGGTGGATGTACAGCGACCGCTTGCCCTCGTAGATGCAGTCGACAGGACACTCCTCGATGCACGCCTTGTCCTTGACGTCCACGCACGGCTGAGCGATCACGTAAGTCACGACCGAGTACCTTTCTGGATTCGTCCGGACCCCGACCCGGCGAGGGGCGAGGTCACGACAGGGAGACGCAGGACTAGTATCGCTCAGGTCGGACCGTGCCCGACCCTCCCTGACCAGCCCGTGGACGAACGTCACAGACCCGAGGAGCGCTCCCGTGCCCGACGACGCGCCCTGGACGACGTGGGCGCCGGGCACCCGGGTGGTCGTGCGCCGTCGCCTCGCCCCCGACGAGGCCGCCGCGGCGGGCAAGCCGCTCACGGACGTGATCGGCGTGGTCGTCCGGACCACCCCCACGGAGCTGGTCCTGCGCGAGGACGCGGGCGGGAGCGCCGCCCCGCCGCACCGCGGTCACGGGACGCACGACGACGTCCCGCCCCTGGTGACGGTCCCGCTCGACGCGATCGTGGCGGGCAAGCCGGTGCCGCCCCGTCCCCCGCGGCGCCCGGCGTCCCCGAGATAGCGCCGTCAGGCGACGACGACCGCGTCGTCCGCGACGTCCACGACGACCGCGCCCCGGGCGCCGGCGTCGCTCAGCGCCGTGCGCCACTCCCCCGCCTCGTCGAGGTCGATCCGCCGCCGCTCCCCGCTGCCCGGCGCGGGGGCCGGGCCGCGGACCGGCTCGGGCCGGTCGAAGAACTCCCCCACGGGCGCGTTGGACTCGAGCGCCGCGACGAGCTGCTCGAGGTCGCGCACGACCACGCGCAGGGCGGACGCGACCCAGGCGGCGTTGTCCGTGACCATCGCCTCGGTGCGCCGCGGGTCGGTGCGCCCCACCCGCGTCGCGTCCCGGAAGCTGCCCGCGGCGAGCCCGAGCGCGACGTCCCGCACGGGCGCGTCGGCGACGACGCCGAGGAGCTCCGTGGCGAGGACGTGCGGGACGTGGCTGACGAGCGCCGTCGACTCGTCGTGGACCTCGTCGGTGAGGACGTGGACGGTCCCGCCGAGCGGTCCGGTCACGAGCCGGAGCAGCGTCACGAGAGCCTCGCGCCGCGTCGTCCCGTCGACCGTGACGGCCCAGCGTGCGCCGTCGATCATCGCCGGGTCCGATGCCGCGAACCCCGAGTGCTCCGTACCGGCCATCGGGTGCGCCCCGACGTAGCGCGCGTCGAGACCCGCCGAGCGGACGGCGTCGCGCACCGCGCCCTTGACGCTCCCGACGTCGGTGACGACGGTCGCGCCGCGCACGTGCCGCGCGACCTCGGCCGCGACGGACCGCATGGCCCGCAGCGGGACCGCGAGCACGAGGACGTCGGGCTCCGCCGCGCACACGTCGGCCACGTCGCCGACGACCCGGAGGCCCGCGGCGCGGGCCGCGGCGCGCGTGGTGGCCGTCGTGTCGTGGGCGGTCACGTCGACGCCCTGCTCGTGCAGGAGCCGCGCGACCGAGCCGCCGACCAGCCCGAGCCCGACGACCCCGACCCGCGGCCCGGTGCCCGCCGCCGGCGCGGCGTCGACCGTCACCACAGCAGCCCCGCCGCGAGCGCGGACGGGTCCGCCGAGGCGTCCACGCTGCCCACCGGGACGTGCGCGACGTCGACGTCGGCGTGCACCGACTCGTCCAGCTCGCCGCGCGCGGGCACGACCCCGAGCGTCTTGAGCGAGTCGCCCGCGCGGACCAGGTCGTCGAGCACGGCGCGGACCGGCACGTCCCACGGGGCGCCGTCGACGGTCAGGACGAACACGTACGTGCCGGCCACCGCCTTGAGCGGTCGCGTGATGAGGCTCGACAGGTTGACGCCGCGCTCGCCGAACGACCGTGTGATCCGGGCGAGCACGCCCGGCCCCGTGACGACCGGGGTCACCGCGAGCATGGTGCGCCACGGACCGTCCCCGCGCGTGCGCGCGCCCTCCAGCGTCGCCGACGCCTCCGCCCGCGGGGCGAGCACGAGGAAGCGCGTCCGGGCACCGGCGAAGTCCTCGACCGCGCGCTCGAACGTCTCCAGCCCGTAGAGCTCGCCGCAGATCGTCGGCCCGAGCGCGACCTGGTGCGGCCCCGCGTCCCGGCACGCCGCCGCGTTCGACGACGCGGCGAGCGGGGCCAGACCCGTCCGGCGGACGAACTCCTGGCACTGCGCGAGGCCGTGCGGGTGGGCGGTGACCTCCGCCAGCTCGCCGTGGCCGGGCCGCACGAACGCGTCGAACGAGATGTCGAGCACGACCTCGTCGACCGCGACGACCGTCGCGCTCCCGACGATCGCGTCGAGCGACGGGACCACGTAGCCCTCGACGGTGTTCTCGATCGCCACGACCCCGCGCGCGAGGTCTCCCGCGGCGACCCCGGCGAACACGTCCGCCACCGTCGTGCGCGCCGCGAGGCGGGCCGACCGGTACGTCGGGTCGTCCCCGCGGTCGGCGCACCACGCGGCGGCCGCCTGGTGCGTGAACGACCCCTCCGGGCCGAGGTAGCCGACGACGCTCACGCGCGCACGGCGTCCGGCGCCGACGCCCAGCGCGGCGCGAGCGCGTCCGGGCCGGGCACGAACTCCTGCCCGGGCAGGACGGCGAGCAGGCGGTGCGCGACGCCGCGCTCCGCGAACCCGGCGACGAGGGCGTCCAGCGTCGCCGCGTCCGGGCAGGAGAACGCGCAGAAGAAGATGTGCGTCCCGGTCTGCGAACGGTGGCTGCGCAGGTGCTGGAGGTCGATGCCGGCCTGGGCGACGAGCCCGAGCGTCTGCTGCAACGAGCCGCGGTGGTCGTCCCGGGGCCCGAACGCGAGCCAGACCTGCGCCACGCCGTCGACCCGCGGCACCACGTCCCGGCTCTCCAGGAGCCCGTACCAGACGGGCGCACCCTCCCCGAGGACCTCGCTCCCGGAGAGCTCCGCGTACCCGAGCCCGGCGAGCGGGCCCGCCGCCACGGAGCGCTCCACGACGAGGCTGCCGTCCGGGCCGGCGAGCGCGACGCGCTCCTCCAGGCTCGTCCGCGTCGGGACGAGGGACGGGCTCACGCCCATCGTGCGCAGCACGTGGCGGCGGTCGCGCATGCCCGCCTCGTCCACGACGACGTGCCCCGTCAGGTCCCGCGCGGAGGCCGAGCGCCCCACCCAGACCCACTGCGCGGGCACGGCCGACGCACCCGTGAGCACGAGCGAGGGCGGCGCGGCGAGCAGCGCCCGCTCGAGCTCGTGCGACGGCTGCGCGGGGTGCCCCAGGTGCACGACGGCCGACAGCCCGTCGATGCTCGCGACGGTCGACAGCGTCGCCGTCGTCGACCCGAGGTCGAGCAGCGCGTCCGCCTCGGCGGGGTCGCCGGCGACCCAGCCTGCCGCCGTGGCCGCGAGCAGCGCCTGCGCGCCCGACTCCCGTTCGCTGCGTCCGAGCATGGGACCTCCGTGTGTGTGGTGGACCGGGTCGTCTACTCGCAGACGACCGCGTTGTCCGGCTTGTACGTCCACCGGTAGGACTCGTCCTTGACGAGCTCCCCCTCGTGGTAGACCTTGCGGTAGTTCGTGATGGAGAAGCCCGGGCTGCCCGCGGGCGTCGGCGCGCAGTCCGCGCCCGAGTGCGTGACCGTCGTCGGCTGGACCACGTTCGTCTTGCCGCTCGACGACGTCTCCACGTCGTAGTACTTGGTGCTCCAGATCGCGACGTGCAGCTCGCCGCCGCCGACCCACGACTGCATGAGGACGCCGTACGGCGTGTCGTTCTTGAACTTCATGTCGATCGAGCCGACGAAGATCGTCGCCTCGCGCCCCGCGGGGTACCGGTCGAACCAGTAGCTGTGCGGCCGGTGCTCGACGTCCTCGAGCCCCGCGAAGAAGCCCGCGTTGTACGTGGTCGTCGCCATCTGGGACAGCCCGCCGCCGACGCCCTCGGTGTGCCGCCCGCTCTCGACGATGCCGGCGGCGAAGTAGCCGCCCTCGAGCGTGATCGGCGACAGCGTGTCGACGAGCGAGAACGTCTCGCCCGGCTTGACGAGGGTCCCCGTCACCTTCTCCGCCCCGCGCCGCAGGTTCGCGGTGCGGACCGGGACGTTGGGCACCGGGGTCGAGAACTCCGAGACCTTCTCCGTGATCCCGAGGGCTTCGAGCGCGGCGACCGACTGCGCCGGGTCGGACTCCACGAGCTCGACGGTCGCGGTCCGCTCGTCACCGGAGGCCGCCGTCGTGACGGCCGTCGCGATGGCCGCGGGGTCGATCGTCGTGCCCGGCTCCCCGCCCTCGATCACGGGGACGCCGTCCTGGAAGACGAAGTGGGCGTCGTCCGCGGCGGTGAGCAGGTCGTTCGTCCGGTCCACCACCGACTGGACGAGCAGAGCCCCGTCGAAGGTCAGGGTGAGCACGCCGTCGGCAGCCTGGAAGGACGCGGCGGCCGCGAGAGCCTCCGGCGGCAGCTCGGGGTTCTGGCCGCCGACGGACACGACGACGGGCGCGGAGACGACCTTCTGCGCCTGCGCGAGCGCGGCGTCGGTCTCCTCCTGCGTGATCGCGGGCTCCACGGGTTCGGTCGGCAGCGCGACCGGGCCGTCCGTGACGAGCCAGCTCCCGGTGATGACGGCCGGGACCTCGTCGGTCACGAGGGCCGAGCCGTCGGCCGCCGGGGTGCTCGTCGGCGCACCGTCCACGAACTGCACCGTGCCGTCGACCGGCTCGATCTCGAGGCTCCCCCGCAGCGCCTCGACCTGGGCGTCGAGCGCCGCCTCGTCGACCGCGAGGACCGGCGCCTCGTCCTGGCCGCCGAAGAGGTGCTGCCAGAGCCTGGCGGGGCTCATCGAGAACGCCGTGAGCTCCTCGGCGGTGGCCGCGGCGTCGAAGGTCAGCCCGGCGGCGGCCGGGTCGAGGGTCGTGCTCGCCTCGCCCGCCGTGAGCGTGACCGGCTCGGCCGCGCGCGGCCCGAGCTCGGCCTCGAGCGTGTCCTGCGCCGCCGTCCGGGTCTGTCCCCCGACGTCCACGCCGGCGACGCTCGTCCCGCTCGGGACCTTGTCCGAGAAGAACCACTGCGCACCGGTGTAGAGGCCGCCGAGGACGAGCACCCCGACGCCGGTCCACAGCAGCCCGCGCACCCAGCCGCGCCGCGGCGCCTCCTCCTCGAAGCCGTCGAAGGGCGAGGTCTCCCGCGACTCGTCGGGCGGGACGGGGCCGAAGGCGCTGCCCAGGCCCGCCGCCGGGGCGGCCGCGGGGGTCGCCGTCGGGGCCGCCGAGGCCTCCGTGGCAGCCTGCGGGGCCGGACGGACGGACGTGCGGACGACGGGGGCCGGCCGCGACCACGGGTCGACGGGCGGGATCACCTGCGTGGCGTCGGTCGCCGACGTCGGCTCCGCGGCGCCGGGTGCGGGCGAGGCGGGCGCCTGCGGCGGCACGACGGGCACGACGGCCGTCGGGTCGGCGTCGGGCTCGTCCGCCGCGGCTCGGCCCACCGCCTCCGGCGTCGCAGCGGGCGGGTCGACAGGAGCGACGGACGGGTCACCCGTCACCGCGGCGGGCTGCGCGTCGGAGCCGGGCGGGGGGACGAGCACGGCCGGGACGTCGGGGTCGAACGCGAACACGCGCGGGACGTACGGCTCGTCCTCGTCGTCGGCCTGCGCGGACGCGGCGACGCCCTCGGTCGCGGTCGGCGCATCCGGTCCCGGTGCGGAGGCGGGTGCGGGTACGTCGGCCGGCCCCTCGACCGTCGCGGCGTCGTCGGTCGTCGCGGCGTCGTCAGTCGTCGCGGCGTCGTCGGTCGTCGCGCCCGCCTCGGCGCTGCCGTCCCCGGCCGGGTCGCCCTCGGGGTCCGTGGCCACCGCCGACACGTCCTCGCCCGCGGGCGGCGCCTCGGCCGTCGGTCGCTCCGCGACCTCGGGCTCGGTCGGCTCGGCGGGCTCCGTCACGGGCGCGACAGGTCCGACGGGCTCGGCCGGTCCGACGGGATCCGTCACCGCCTCGTCGGTGCCGTGCCCGGGGGTCTCGTCCGCCACGGCGTCCGGCTCCCCGACCGGGTCGGTGGGAGTCTCCGCCGCCTGGTCCTCCGCGGCCGCCGTCACCGGCTCCGTGGGGTCCTCGACCGGGCCGGCCGGTGCCGCAGGCGCGTCGCCCCGCTCCGGCGCCGTGGACACCTCGTCCTGCGCGCCGGGCACCGCCTCGTCGACCGTCTCGGCGCCGCGGACCGCGTCGTCCTCGCGCTCCGCCACGTCGTCGAGCGTCGCGGGCGCGTCGTCACCGGTCTGACCGACGGGCGCGCGCTCCTCACCGGACGCAGCGGGCTCGGGCACGGCGTCCTGCGGGGAGTCGAGTTCGGCGTCTCGGTCGGTCGGCTGACCCATCCACTGTCTCCGTGACGAAAGGCGCGCGGTCGAGCGCGCGACGACGAGGGGTGTGCGGGGACCCGCACCGCGAATTCTAGCGGGACGCGAGGGGGTCCTCGGGTCCGTCGTGCCTGGTGGGACGCCCGTGCAGCGCCGAGCGGACGGGGCGGTCGCTGAACCACGAGCGCGGCAGGAAGGCGACCGCCGCGACCACGAGGAGACCCCCGTAGATCCACACGTACCCGACGGGCTCGCTCGGCACGAGGACGTCGCCGCCCGGCCCTTCGAGCGAGAGGAGCTGGACGACGACGACCCATCCGACGCCGTAGCCCAGCAGGCCGGCCATGCCGCCCCAGGCGCGCGCGAGGGTCCCCGCCGCGAGCACGGTCAGCAGGGCGAGGACGATGCCCAGCCCGACGCCTCCGGGGAGGTCCACGCCGAGCAGGTGCGCCCGGTGCGCGACGGTGCCGACGAGCCCGACGAGCACGCCGACGAGCGCGCTCGCCACCCCGCGGCCGATGAGCCGCCCCATACCGGTCTCCACGGGCCCCAGGCTAACGCGTGGGCTCGCGCCGGACCTGGCCGCGCGGGAGAGCGCCGCCGGAGGGAGCGTAGAACTCGTGTGAAGGAACGGGCGCCAGCACGTCGTTGCTGAGGGCGTACCAGCCCAGGACGCCCGCGGGCTCCTCCTCCGCGGTGGACCCCGCGGTCGCGGCGGCGGTCACGTGCTGCACCTGCGTCGCGTGCGCGCGCATCGCCACGAGGAGCTCGTCGAGGACGGGTGCCACGGGCACCGCCACGAGCGGGGGCAGCGAGGCGTCGGGGCGCGCGACGGGCGGCAGGGCCTCGTCCGGGCCAGGCAGGGTGAGGCCCGCGCCCACGGCGAGGAGCGCGCGGACCGCGGGCTGCGCGGCGAGCGCCCGCCGCGCCGCGCGCACCGTGCTCTCGGGGGCGACGGCGAGCCACAGCGCCGGGACGGGATCGCCGGCGGTCTCGAGCAGCTCCAGCGCCCGGACCGTCACGTCGTGCGCGCGCACGTGGTCGGGGTGCCCGTAGCCGCCGCCGGGCTCGTACGTCGCGACGACCGCGGGACGGCGGTCGCGCACGACGGCGGCCAGCCGGGCGGCCGCCTCGTCGAGCGGAACGCCGACGAACGCGCGGGGCGGGAGCTGCTCCGTGGCGACCCCGCTCGCAACACCGGGCGCGACCCACGCCATGCCGGAGTCCTCGAACCGGGGGCGGGCTCCGCCGTCGGGCACCGCACCCGCCGTCGGCGGCGCGACCGTGTCGAGGAAGACGTGGTCCGTGACGCCGAGGGCGCCGAGCGCGCGGGCGAGCTCGCCCTCGCGGTGCGCCGCGAGGGCGGGGCCGTCGCCCTCCAGGTGCCCGACGCCGGTCGGGTGCGCCGGGGTGTCGATCACCTCGCCCCGCTCGCCGCGCGTGCACGTCACCACGGTGACCGGCTGCGCGGCGCGCGCCCACGTCGCGAGGAGCGCGCCCGTGGCGAGCGTCTCGTCGTCGGGGTGGGCGTGCACGGCCAGCAGGCCGCCGTCGGGCACGACGGCGGCCTGCGGGACCGGGGGGACGGTCACCCGTGCGGCGACGTCAGGCGCGCTTGGCGCGCGAGACCGCGCGGGCGCGCTCGGTCTGGTCGAGGATCACCTTGCGGATGCGCACGACCTCGGGCGTGACCTCGACGCACTCGTCCTCGCGCGCGAACTCGAGCGACTCCTCGAGCGTGAGGTGGCGCGGGGGGACGAGGTTCTCGAAGTTGTCGGCCGTCGAGGACCGCATGTTCGTGAGCTTCTTCTCCTTGGTGATGTTCACGTCCATGTCCTCGTTGCGCGAGTTCTCGCCGACGATCATGCCCTCGTAGACCTCCTGCGTGGGGTCGACGAAGAACGAGCCGCGCTCCTGGAGGTTGATCATGGCGAACGGCGTCACCTTGCCGGCGCGGTCGGCCACGAGCGAGCCCGTCGTGCGGGTCTCGATGTGCCCGGCCCACGGCTCGTAGCCCTCGGAGATCGAGGCCGCGATGCCCGTGCCGCGCGTCTCCGTGAGGAAGCGCGTGCGGAAGCCGATGAGCCCGCGGGCCGGGACCATGAACTCCATGCGGATCCAGCCCGTGCCGTGGTTGGACATGGTCTCCATGCGGCCCTTGCGCTGCGCGAGGAGCTGCGTGACGTTGCCGAGGTACTCCTCGGGGACGTCGATCGTCATGCGCTCCATCGGCTCGTGCGTCTTGCCGTCGATCGTGCGCGTGACGACCTGCGGCTTGCCGACCGTGAGCTCGAAGCCCTCGCGGCGCATCTGCTCGACGAGGATCGCCAGCGCGAGCTCGCCGCGGCCCTGGACCTCCCACGCGTCGGGACGCTCGGTCGGCAGGACGCGCAGCGACACGTTGCCGACGAGCTCGGAGTCGAGGCGGTCCTTGACCTGGCGCGCCGTGACCTTGTGGCCCTTGCCGCCCTTGCCCGCGAGCGGCGAGGTGTTGATCCCGATGGTCATCGAGATCGCCGGGTCGTCGACCGTGATGAGCGGCAGCGGGCGCGGGTCCTCGGGGTCGGTGAGGGTCTCGCCGATCGTGATGTCCGCGATGCCCGCGACGGCGACGATGTCGCCGGGCGCGGCCGACTCGGTCGGGACGCGGTCGAGGGCCTTGGTCTCGAGGAGCTCGGTGATCTTGACGTTCTGGAGCGTGCCGTCGTGCCGGGCCCACGCGACGACCTGCCCCTTGCGGAGCTCGCCGTTGAAGATGCGCAGCAGCGCGAGGCGGCCGAGGAACGGCGACGCGTCGAGGTTCGTGACGTGCGCCTGGAGCGGCGCGCCCTCGTCGTACGTCGGCGCGGGGATCTTCTCGAGGATGGTCGTGAAGAGCGGCTCGAGGTCCTCGTTCGAGGGGAGCTGGCCGTCCACGGGCTGGTCGAGCGACGCACGGCCGGCCTTGGCCGACGCGTAGACGACCGGGACGTCCAGGATGGCGTCGAGGTCGAGGTCGGGGACCTCGTCCGCGAGGTCGGACGCGAGGCCGAGCAGCAGGTCCGTCGCCTCGGCGACGACCTCGGTGATGCGCGAGTCCGGACGGTCGACCTTGTTGACCACGATGATCACGGGGAGCTTCGCGGCGAGCGCCTTGCGCAGCACGAACCGGGTCTGCGGGAGCGGGCCCTCGCTCGCGTCGACGAGGAGGACGACGCCGTCGACCATCGACAGGCCGCGCTCGACCTCGCCGCCGAAGTCGGCGTGACCGGGGGTGTCGATGACGTTGATCGTGATGCCGTCGGGCTCCCCCACCGCGGCGGCGGCCGGGCCGGCGTAGCGGACCGCGGTGTTCTTCGCGAGGATCGTGATGCCCTTCTCGCGCTCGAGGTCACCGGAGTCCATGACGCGGTCGTCCACGTGCTGGTGCGCGGAGAAGGCGCCGGACTGGCGCAGCATCGCGTCGACGAGCGTGGTCTTGCCGTGGTCGACGTGGGCGACGATCGCCACGTTGCGCAGGTCGGAGCGCACAGACATCTACGGTTCTCATTTCGTGGGGTTCGAGGGGCGACGACGGCCGGCCACCTCTGCGCGCACGGCGCGGGAGCAGCCCGCCGCGGCATCACGGAGCACGGGCCGTCACCCGGGCACGGCTATCCTACCGGGTCGCGCTCCCCGCCACCATGACCCACGTCACCCCGGCGCCGCACCGTCGCTCCGCGACCCGTCGACCGGGCAGAGACGTCACGGCGGCGAACCCTTGCGCGGGCGCCGGGTCAGCGCGCGCCACCGCTCCGGCCGGTCGGGGTAGAGCTCCTCCCACTGCTCCGAGATGCTCTCCGAGACGCGCGTGGTCACGTGCTCCGTCAGCGCCGCGCGCGCCGCCCTCCGCTCGGCGCGCAGGATCGCGGCGTGCTCCGCGCGCAGGGCGCGGACGGTCGAGACGGCCATCCCGATCATGACGACCGAGAACGGCAGCGCGATGAGGATCGCCGCGGTCTGGAGCGCCTGCAGCCCACCGGCGAGGAGGAGCGCGATGGCCAGCAGGCCCGAGACGCCGGCCCAGAAGATGCGGCTCCACGTGGGCGGGTTCGGGTTGCCCCCGCTCGCGAGCATGTCCACGACGAGCGAGCCGGAGTCCGACGACGTCACGAAGAACACGACGATCAGGAGGATACCCACCACCGAGAGGACGTTGCCGAGAGGCAGCCCGTCGAAGAGCTGGAACAGCGTCGTGTCGGTGTCGACCTCGCCGTCGACGAGCATGCTCCCCGGCTCCGTCAGCTCGCGGTAGAGGGCCGACCCGCCGAAGACGGAGAACCACAGGGTCGTGACGACCGTCGGCACGAGGAGCGTCCCGAGGACGAACTCCCGCACGGTCCGCCCGCGCGAGATCCGGGCGATGAAGACGCCGACGAACGGCGCCCAGGAGATCCACCAGCCCCAGTAGAAGATCGTCCACGACGACTGCCACTCGAGCCCGGCCTCGCCCTGGAAGGCCGTGGTGTCGAAGGACAGCCGCACGATGTTCTGGACGTAGTAGCCGAGCGACTGGACCCACTCGCGCAGGAGGAAGAGGGTCGGCCCGAGGGCCAGCACCAGGACCAGGACGACCCCGGCCAGGACCATGTTGCCGTTGGACAGCCACTTGATCCCCTTGCCCAGCCCCGACACGACCGAGATCGTCGCGAGCGCGGAGATCGCCGCGATGAGCCCGATCTCGAGCGCCGTGCTCGGCTGCACCACGTCGAGGTAGCCGAGCCCGGCCGCGATCTGGAGGACGCCGAAGCCCAGCGACGTCGCCACGCCGAAGACCGTGCCGATGATCGCGACGACGTCGATGACGTCCCCGAGCCGGCCACGGACCCGGTCGCCGAACAGCGGCTCGAGGGCCCACCGGATCGACACCGGCCGCCCCTTGCGGTGGATCGCGTACGCGAGCGCGAGGCCCGCGACGACGTAGATCGCCCACGCGTGGACGCCCCAGTGGAGGTAGCTCTGCCCCATGGCGGCCTGGGCAAGGGCCGGGTCGCTCCCCTCGACGCCCGGCTTGGGGCTCACGTAGTGCGACAGGGGCTCCGCCACCCCCCAGTACACGAGCCCGATCCCCATGCCCGTCGCGAAGAGCATCGCGAACCAGACGGGCAGCCGGAACAGGGGCTCGTCCTCGTCCTTGCCGAGCACGATGTCGCCGAAGCGGCTCATGCCCATCCAGAGCGAGAACACGACGAACCCGGCGACGACGATCACGTAGTACCAGCCGAAGACGCCGATGACGTCGCGCTGGAGCGTGTTCATGAGCGCCGTCACCGTGTCGGTGAACAGGATGGTCGCCAGCACGAACAGCAGGATGAGGCCGGCCGCCGGGTAGAAGACCCGGGGGTCCGGACGTCCGGTCCGCGGGCTGTCGAGGTCGTCGGCGGCCGTGGCCCCGCGGGCGGGGGCGCCCGCGTCACCCGGCCCGGGCCGGTCCGCGCTCGGCGTCCCGGGGACGTCGTCCTCCGCTGGTGTCATGCGTCCCAGGCTTGCCGCGCACCCCGCGCCCGGCAACCGGAACGCCCCGGCGTGGGCCACGAACGTGGCCGCGCCGGGGCGTCGGTGTCGTCGGTCGCGCGGCGTCCGCCGCGCGACCGGAGGCGGGTCGCGCCGTCAGAAACCCGCGCCCGCCGTGGGGGGTGCGCTGCGCTCGTGGTCGATGTCGTCGCGCGCCTCGGCGAGCGAGCGCTCCTCGTCCACCAGCGACGACAGCTCGTCGTTCGCGATGTCGCGCGCCGCGGCCTCGAGCAGCGCGTCCCGGGCCGCACGGCGCTCGCGCTGCGCCGCCGGGTCCGGCACGGGCACCGCGGCGAGGAGCCGCTGCGTGTACGGGTGCTCCGGGGCGTGCACGATCTGCGACGTCTCGCCCACCTCGACGAGCTTGCCCTTGTGCATGACGGCGATGCGGTCGGACAGGAGCTCGACGACCGCGAGGTCGTGCGAGATGAACAGGCACGCGAAGCCGTGCTCGCGCTGCAGGTCCGTGAACAGGTCGAGGACCTTGGCCTGCACCGACACGTCGAGCGCCGACGTCGGCTCGTCCGCCACCAGCAGCTTGGGCTCGAGCGAGAGCGCGCGCGCGATGCCGACGCGCTGGCGCTGACCGCCCGAGAGCTCGTGCGGGTAGCGGTTGCGCATCGCGCGCGGGAGCTCGACCTGGTCGAGCAGGCGCTCGACCTCGCGGCTGAGCTCCTTGCCCTTCACCCCGCGGTGGAGCATGAGCGGCTCGCCGATCGACTCGCCGATCGGCAGACGCGGGTTGAGCGACGAACCCGGGTCCTGGAAGACGATGCCCACCTCGGTGCGCAGCGGCTTGAGGTCCTTGGGCTTGGCGCCGACCATGTCCCTGCCGACGATCCGGAGCGACCCGCCCGTGACGGGCAGGAGTCCCACGGCCGCACGGCCGATCGTCGTCTTGCCCGAGCCCGACTCGCCGACCAGCCCGACGACCTCGCCCTGGTGGATCTGCACCGAGACCTCGTCGACGGCGCGGAACGCCGCCTGGCGGCGACGCCCCGGGTACTCGATGACCATGTCCTGCGCGTCGAGGACGAGCGCGCGGTCCTGCGTCGCCGCACCGGACGGCGCGCGGTCCGTGACCGTGGTCGTGTCGCGCTTCGAGCCGAGGTGCGGGACCGCCTCGAGGAGACGCACCGTGTAGGGGTGCTGCGGGCTGCCGAAGATCTCCGCCGACGTCCCGCGCTCGACGACCTGGCCGTCCTTCATCACCATGATCGAGTCGGCCATGTCCGCGACCACGCCCATGTCGTGCGTGATGAGGATGATCGCCGCGTCGACGCGGTAGCGCAGGTCGCGCAGGAGCTTGAGGATCTCGGCCTGGACCGTGACGTCGAGCGCCGTGGTCGGCTCGTCGGCGACGAGCAGCTTGGGGTCGCACGCGAGCGCCTGGGCGATCATCGCGCGCTGGCGCTGGCCGCCGGAGAGCTGGTGCGGGTAGGCGTCGAAGCGACGCTCGGGCTCCGGGATCTCCACGAGCCGCAAGAGCTCGATCGCACGCTTCTTCGCGTCGGCCGGGCCGACGTTGAAGTGCGTCCGGATGGTCTCGACGATCTGGAAGCCCACCGTGTACACGGGGTTCAGCGCCGTCATCGGCTCCTGGAAGATCATGGAGATCTCCTTGCCGCGGACGTGCCGCAGCGAGCCGTGCGACATGCCGATGAGCTCGCGGTCGCCGAGCTTGGCGGAACCGCGCGCGCGACCGTTCGGCGGGAGCAGGCCCAGCAGCGCGAGCGACGACTGGGACTTGCCCGAGCCGGACTCGCCGACGATCGCGAGGACCTCACCGGAGTGGAGGTCGTAGCTCACGTCCGTGGCCGCGGGGTACCAGGCCTTGTCGACGTAGAAGTCCACGCCGAGGTTGCGCACGGTCAGCACGGGGCTGCCCTGGCGCGCGGCCGGGGCCGCGGGAGACGTCTCGATGGCCACGCTGATCAGTGTCCTTCCTGCTGGAGCCGGCGCTCGTGGCGCCGCGACTCTGCGAGCATGGGCGCATGGGTCCCACGCTGGTCTTCCGTTCGACGTACGGCCGAGTCCTCACGGTGGCGACGGGCGCCGTCGCCGTCGCGCTGGGCGTGAGCACGGCCCTGACGGGGGACGTCGGCGCGGTCGTGGGAGCTCTCGTGCCCGCCGCGCTCGTGACGTACCTCGTCTGGATGCTGTTCTGGCGTCCCGCCGTCGAGGTGTCCGACGGCGGGGTCGAGGTCCGCAACGTCACCCGCACCGTCCACGTGCCGTGGACCGCGTACGAGGGCGTCGAGACCCGCTACTCGCTCGAGGTGCGCTACACCGGCGGTCGCGTGACCGCCTGGGCGGCGCCCCGCTCGAGCGGGTCGGCCCGCTGGCTGCGCAGCTCTCGGAGGCACCCCGTGGACCGCGAGCGTGTGGTCACCGGCGCGAACGCCGAGACCGTCGCCGAGGCCGTGACGCAGCGGCACGGCCTGCTCGTGGCCGCCGGCCACCTCGACCGTGCGGTGCCGGGCGCACCCGGCGCGCGCACGATGTGGCACGTCGTGCAGCTCGCCGTTCTGTGCGCGCTCGTCGCGGGGACGGTCGTGGTGCTCACCGCCTGACCGCGGCGCGCCGCCCTGCCCGAGAGGTCCACGACCTCTCGGGCGGGCGGCGACGACGGCGGTCATCAGCTCGCCCCGGCCTCACCGGTCGCGCCCGGCGTGGCGGTGGCGGTCGGACGTGCGACGCGCTGCGCACGGGCCATCTTGCGCTCCGACGGGATGCGCTTCTGGCGCGGGTCGAACGCGTCGCGCAGGCCGTCGCCGATGAAGTTGACGCACAGCGCGATCGCGACGATGAACAGGCCCGGCCACCAGAACAGCCACGGTCGCGTCGCGAACGCCTCCTGGTAGTCGCTGATGAGCTTGCCGAGCGAGGTCGCCGGGTTCTGGATGCCGACGCCCAGGTAGCTGAGCGCCGTCTCCAGGAGGATCGCCGAGCTCATGAGCAGCGTCACGTTGACGATGATCACGCCGACGGCGTTGGGCAGCATGTGCTTGAAGATGATCCGGCTGCTGCTCGCCCCCGCGACGCGCGCGGCGTCGACGAACTCGCGCTCGCGCAGCGAGAGGAACTCGCCGCGCACCAGACGCGCGAGCGGCGGCCACAGCACCAGACCGAGGAACGCACCCAGGATGAGCGGGTTGCTCCCCCCGGAGAGCAGGGCGAGCACCGCGCCGATGACGATGACCGGCATCGTGATGATGAGGTCGGTGAACCGCATGAGCCAGGAGTCCACGCGGCCGCGGAAGAACCCGGAGAGCGCCCCGAAGAGGATGCCCGCCACGGTCGAGATGACGCCGACGGAGAGCACCACGAGGAGCGACGTCTGGGTACCCAGCATGACGCGCGCGAACACGTCGCGGCCCGCCTCGTCCTGGCCGAAGATGTGCTCGGCCGACGGCGCACCGCCGTTGACGAGCGGGTACGTCGAGCCCTGGCCGGTCGCCTTGTAGGCGTACCAGCCGTTCCAGCCCGCGACGCCGATCGACGTCACCGCGAGCAGCACGATGCCGACGAGGACGACGAGCGCGACGACCGCGCCCTTGTGGTGGAAGAAGCGCCGCCGGACGATCTGGCCCTGCGACAGGCCCTCCACCTCGAGCAGCTCGATCTGGTTCTCGAGCGCGCCGCTCTGCGACGCGTCGTTCGGTGTGTTGCTCATGCGTTCACCCGGATCCGCGGGTCGAGGGCTGCGTAGATGAGGTCAGCCACGATGTTGGCGATGATGGCGAGGGCCGCGACGATGACGAGATAGGCCATGACGGGATCGATCTCGCCTCGTTGCAGCGAGTTCAGGAAGAGCAGGCCCATGCCGGGCCGGCCGAAGACCTTCTCGGTGATGATCGCGCCGCCCAGCAGCGTGATGACGTCGATCGGGACGATCGTCGCGAGCGGGATGAGCGTGTTGCGGAACCCGTGCCGCATGACGACGGTCCGCTCGGGCAGGCCCTTGGCGCGCGCCGTGCGGATGTAGTCCTGGCTCATCACCTCGAGCATGCTCGCGCGCGAGTACCGCGTGTAGCCGGCGAACTGGATGAGCACGAGCGCGATCGTCGGGAGCAGCAGGTGCGTGTACTGGTCCAGGACCTGCACCCAGAAGTTGCCGCCGAGGTTCGGCGTGCTGTTGCCGATCGTCGGGATGGGACGGCCGTTGATCGCCGGGGCGGCGAAGTAGGCGGGCCACACGGACATCACCTTGTCGACGAAGATCATCGACCCCACGAGGAACGCCGTGATCGCCGCAGCACGCGCCGACACGCCCTTGTCCGGGCCGCCCCACGCGAACCCGATCCCGATGCCGACGGCGACCGTGACGACGGCGAGGACGAGGACGAGCCACCAGTTGTCGACCTGGCGGAGCACGGACTGGATCGGGAAGTAGACGACGACCCCGACGACGACCGTGGTGAGAGCGGCGTAGAGCGCGCGACGGTTCTGCAGGCCCGAGACGAGCGCGGTGATCGCGAACGCGAGGGCGGTGCCGGTGACGACGATGATCACGGGACCGAGGTTCGGCTCGGCCCACCAGCCCGAGAGCTGGAGGTAGAGCAGCGCGAGCGCGCTCGCGGCGAAGCCCATGCCGAAGACCGTCGCACGGCGTCGTGCGGTCCCCCCGAACGCGAGCGACCACAGCAGACCGATGATCACGCCGACCACGGCGATCGCGAGGATCGAGAGGTTGGGGTCCCGGAGGAAGTCGTTGAAGCCGATCGCGCCCCACTGCTTGAGCAGGACGGCGACCCAGAAGGCCGGGAGCGAGTACAGGACGAACGAGACGAAGATCGTCAGGTAGTCGAAGGTGCTGTACTGACGCAGCGCGCTGACGATGCCGACCATGACGCCGAAGACGACCGCGAGCACCGTTGCTGCGGCGACGAGCTGGATGGTCGAGATCACGGCGCCCTGGAGCAGGGCCGTGACCTGCTGGCCGGAGCGCCACGCGACGCCGAGATCCCCCTGCACGAAGTCGCCGAGCCACTTGAAGTAGCGGATGACGACGTTCGTGTGCAGGTCGAGGTCGATCGTGCGCTGTTCGATCAGCTGCGCCTTGTTGGGGTTGGTGCTGCCCTCGAGATCCATGAAGATGTACGGCCGGATCGCGGCGCTGACGAGCAGGAACATCGCGAACGTGGACACGAGGAGGGTCGCCAACCCTGCCAGCACACGCCGCGAGATGAAGGAGAACATCGGAGGTCTTACCTCGCTGGTCGGTAGGGACCCCGGGTCTGGGGCCGGTCGATTCTACGCGTGGGTCTCGCGTGATCGTGAACCGAGGGGCACGGGACGCCGCGGTGTCAGGACGTCGGGGACGGGAGCACGCGAGGACCGGGGGCCTCGACGGGCGGGCCGTCGAGACCCCCGGTCTCTCACGTCCGGACGGGCCCGCCGTCGTCCTCGCGGACGACGACGGGCCACGTCAGGCGGTCAGGGCTGTCAGCCCTCGAACGACCAGTTCCAGAAGCCGTGGAAGATGGTCGGGCTGATCGTGATCGGCTCGACACCCTTCAGGCCGTCGTTCCAGCCCTGGATGGCCGGGAACTGGAAGATCGTCACACCGAAGGCGTCCGCCCACAGGTTCTTCTCGACCTCGAGCTGGAGCTGGAACTGCTCCTCGGGGTCGGTCGAGACCTGGAGCTTGTCCAGCGCGGCGTCCACGGCCGGGTTGTTGTACTGGCCGTAGTTGTTGATGCCCGGCGTCGGCGACCAGCGGAAGTTGGCGTCCGACTCGGTGACGGCGGTCGAGGTCGACTGCCAGCCGAAGAGCGAGGCGTCGTACTGGTCCTGGCCAGACTGGAGCAGCGTGCCCCACTCAGCGGCCGGGCGGCCCGTGTCGACGATCGTGAACCCGGCCTGGGTGGCGGTGTCCGTGATGAGCGCGAGCTCGTTCACACGGCGCGTGTTCTCGTTGTTGTAGGCGAAGCGCACGTTGATCGGCGTCGCGACGCCCGCGTCGGCGAGCAGCTGCTGCGCCTTGGCGATGTCACCCTCGTTCGGGTACTCCGCCGAGCCGTTCTCCGCGACCATCTGGTCGTAGTTCGGCGAGCCGGGGATGAGGATGTTCGAGTTGCGCACCTCGGCGTCCGGGTTGAGCGGCTTGATGAGGTTGTCGACGATCGTCTGGCGCGGGATCGTCAGCAGGAACGCCTGGCGGACGGCCTTGGCCTTCTCCGCGTCGCCACCGTAGGTCGCCGGGTCGAACGGACCGCCGTTCTGGAAGACCAGGTCGACGTGCTCGTACGTGCCCTCGATGCCCGAGCGGGTCTCGATGCCGTCGAGCGCCTCGAGCGCCGTGCGGACGTCGGCGGACGCCTGCGGGCCGATGAGGTCGACCTCACCGTTCTGCAGCGCCTGGACCTGGGCCATCGGGTCGTCGATGTAGCGGACCGTGACCGTGTCGATCGAGGCCTTGTTCTGGCCCGCGAAGTCGGGGTTCGCCTTGAGCGTGAGGAACTGGTTCTCCTCGTACGCGTCGAGCGTGTACGGGCCCGTCGAGACCGTCAGCGCCGGGTCGTCCGGCATCTTGACGAACTCGAAGCCCGAGTTCCAGAACGCCGAGATCTTCGACAGCGCGGCGACGTCGTTGTTGACGATGGCGTCGCGGACGGCGTCCTTGGCCTCCTGCGCGTCCTCGATGCCGAGGGCCTTCTGGCCGACGACGTGCGCGGGGACGAACTGGTTGGTGAAGTTCAGCTCCCAGTCACCGAACGGCTTCGAGTAGACCATCGTGATGGTCTTGCCGTCGTCGCTGATCGTCGGGGTGTCCTGGATGAGCGCCACGCCCGGCGAGCTGCCGTCGAAGTAGACACCGGCGTCCACCGCGTCCTGGTTGGTGACGTTGCCCTCTTCGTCGGTCTCCGCCTGGACCGTGTTGAGGTTGGTCCCGGAACCGGCCCACTCGAGGAGGATGTCGGTCGCGTCGAACGGGGTGCCGTCAGACCACTTCGTGTCGTCCCCGACGGTGTACTCGATCGTCAGCGGGTCGTCGGACACCTTCTTGTACGTGCCGAACGACTCGTCCTGGACGAGGTTCAGGTCGGCGTCGTAGTAGTTGAAGCCCGCGTTGAGCATGTAGTTGATGACCGCGTTCTGCGTCGCGTTGCCGTTCGCGGAGCTCAGGTTGAGCTCGTTGAGGGGCGCCTCCCACGCGACGGTGACGGCGGACTCGGTGTTGATGCCGGAGTCGTCGGTCTCGGTGTTGCCGTCACCCGACGTGCCGCTGCACGCCGAGAACAGCAGTGCCCCGGTGACCGTCACCGCAAGGGCGGCACTCGTGCGCCTGATCTTCAATGTTCCTCCTCCAAGGGATGGTGGGCGCGGACGGACGGGCGTCGTTCGCCCCCCGGCCGCCCCGTCTCCCGCGCGCCCGGTTGGTGTCGGTGCGCGTGGACGGGAATGCCCACCACGGTTTGAGGCAACGCTACCCAGCAAGTTGCGACGCTTCTCCCCCTTGCCCGGTTGCTGCGGTCGATCGTTATCGAGTTGATACTGGCTGGTACGGGCGCGTCGCCACCCCGAGACGGCAGAGAAACACGCGTGAAACGCGCCGCCGAGCGAGGCGACGACGCCCGCCGCGTCTCACGATGCGGCGGGCGTTCACCGGTCTTCGGATCGGCCGGAGCGCATCGCCCGCAGCGCCGCGCACGACGGACCGCCGCGCTGGGCGACGACGGGGCGCTCCGCGGTCCGGGGCACGACAGGCATGCGCCGCCTCACGCCGGGGAACGAGGAAGCGGGTCCGAGGGGTCGGACGCGTCGACGATCTCGCGCAGCGCCACGACGTACGCGTCGAACGCGGCCCGGCCCTCCGACGAGAGGGAGTACCACGTGCGGGGCCGACGTCCGGCATAGCCCTTCGTGACCTCGATGTAGCCGGCCGACTCCAGCGCGGCGAGGTGCTTGGACAGCAGGGAGTCGCTGACCTCCAGCGTGTCCCGGAGCAGCCCGAAGTGGACGGCGTCCGCGGCGCGGAGCGCGGCCATGACCGAGAGCCGGACCGGCGAGTGGATGAGGTCGTCGAGGCGATGACGCGGGTGCGTCACGCTCGGCTCACCCGCCGTGCGAGTTCGAGGAAGGGCAGGCCGGGCAGCAGACCGACGAGCAGGACCCATCCGGAGAAGCCCTCGGGGAGGACCAGCCGGATCACGAGCAGCGCGACGACGAGGAGCAGGGCGCCGAGGAAGAGCACGCGCTGCGTCGCCGCCGTGGCGGCGGCCGGGACGGTCCGTCCGCACCACGCGAGGAGGGCGAGGGTCGCGCCGACGACGACGAGGCCGGGGACGATCACCTCGGCCAGACGCTCCGGCCACGACGCCAGCGCGACGGTGAACGCGGTCAGGGTGGTCGCCATGACGAGCGCGCCGACGACGTACCACCGCCGGCGCGAGCGGATCCGGCGACCGACCTGGTCGGCCGCGGCGAGGGCCTCCGCCGCTGTCGACGGCCACGAACCGCTGGTGTCCTCCGGTGTCGACACGATGCCTCCAGCTCGGGAACGGGTGTCTGCACGAGACGAGCTCATGCTTGCCATGGAATCATGTACTCAACGATCATTCAAGTACTTCACCAGAGGTGTGCCCTGAGGCTCTGGATCACCCTCGCCGGTTCTCGGCGACCGCGCGGCGCACGAGCTCGCGGAGCGCGTCGTCGTCGATCTCCGCGTCCTCGACGAGGTCGATCGCCCGGACCGTGGCGCCGTCCAGCCGGGCGTTGAAGAGGCGAGCCGGGTCGTCCAGCCGGGCCCCCGCGGGAAAGGTCAGCCGCACGGCTCGCTTCAGGAGGTCCGCCATGCAGACGTTCCCCTGGCACACCCGCGTGGGGACGCCCTCCGGCTTCGAGGGCTTGCGCCACTTGATCTCCTCCACGATCCCGGGTCGGCGTCGAGGATCACCCGACGGACACGCGCGAGCGTCTCCGCACGCCACCCGCCGGCGTGGGCGACGATCGCATCGATCTCCTTCCCTGCGGACGCCTCGTCGCCGTTCACGGATCTCTGGTCTCGCACAGCTGCCATCGTCGTGCCTCTCGAGTGTCGGGGCAGGTCGTCTGATCGGGTCGGGAGCGCTCAGCCCCAGGAAGCGCCGGCGAGCTGACGCGTCGTGGCGTTGAGCCGGTTGAACAGGTTGGTCGTCGCGACGTAGAGGACCAGGGCCGCCAGCTGGCGCTCGTCGAAGAAGCTCGCCGCCTCGTCCCACACGTCGTCCGGGACGGGGTCCGGGCGGTCGGCCAGCCGGGTGACGCTCTCCGCCAGCGCGAGCGCGGCGCGCTCCTCGTCGGTGAAGTACGGCGTCTCGCGCCACGCGACCACCGCGTGGAGGCGCTCGTCGGTCTCGCCCGCCTGCTTCGCCGACCGCACGCCCGAGTCGACGCAGACGCTGCAACCGTTGATCTGACTGACCCGGAGGTGCACCAGCTCGAGCGTCGAGTGCGGCAGGTCCGTCTGGCGGGCTGCCTTCATGAGCGCGAAGATCGCACCCGAGGCGCCGTCGAGGAGCGTGGCCGGGTTCGACATCCGGGGTGTCGCGAGGGGGGTCGTCGAGGTCATCTCAGTTCTCCTTGCCTGGTGGCTGCTCGGTACGTCTCGAGCCTCGCAGCCGGCCCGACCTCGAACAACGACGGGTCGAGCAACGTCCCCTGCGTCCTGGGTTAACGATCGGAAGGACGGCGCAGCCTCGGGCAGCCTGCGGTCGCGGGGGCGAACCTGGCCATGTTCGTCGGCGGAGTCGGCATGCACCTCCTGCTCACCCTCGTCGCCCGGTACGCGCAGACGCCGCCCGGTGCCGGCTACGGCTTCGCGCTGACGCCCTTCGTCGCCGGGATGGTCGTCGTCCCGTTCTCGGCACTGGGGTTCGTCGCGGGCAAGGTCACCCCCCGGCTCCGGAGGCGGGTCGCCGACCCCGTTCTCCTGGCCGGCAGCGCCCTCGTCGTCTGCGGCGGGTTCGCCCTGTTCGGGGCCGCCCGGTCGGACCCGGCCGAGCTGTTCGCAGCCATGGGGGTGCTCGGCCTCGGCGTCGGCGGATTCTCGGCCGCGATGCCGGGCGTCATCCTGGCTGTCACGCCTCGCAGCGAGACGTCCAGCGCCATGAGCGTCAACTACGTCGTCCGCAGCATCGGATACTCCCTGGGCAGCGCCCTCGGCGGCCTGGTCCTCAGCGTGGGCACCGACCCCGGCGCTCTCGTCCCCGAGGAGAACGCCTACACCACCGCGGCACTGGTCGGCATCGGCATCATGGTGGTCACCACGCTGACCTGCCTCGCTCTCGCACGCCGACGCCCGTCCGCACCTGCTCGTCTGCCAGATCCACCTCTCTCCACACCGGAGCGTCCATGCCCAAGGGTTACTGGGTCAGCGTCTACCGCGCCATCTCCGACCGTGAACGGCTGACTCGCTACAACGGGCTGGCTGGTCTGGCCGTCCGGGCCGGAGGCGGGCGCGTCCTGTCGAACTTCGGTCGAGTCGTCGCCCACGAGGCCGGAATCGCCGAACGCGTCGTCCTGATCGAGTTCGACAGCTTCGGACAGGCGACCCGCGGCCTACGAGAGCGAGACGTACCAGGACGCGCTGGCGGCCCTCCCTCCAGGCTTCCAGCGCGACTTCCGTATCGTCGAAGGCATCGGCTGACCGGGTGAGCCGACGTGCGCGTCTCGTCTCGCTCCGCTCGCTCACGACCGTTCAGGGTCAGACGTTGAAGCGGAACTCCACGACGTCTCCGTCGACCATGACGTAGTCCTTGCCCTCGACGCGCGCCTTGCCCGCGGCGCGCGCGGCGGCGACGGACCCCGTCGCGACGAGGTCGTCGAACGAGACGACCTCGGCCTTGATGAAGCCGCGCTCGAAGTCGGTGTGGATGACGCCCGCGGCCTGCGGCGCGGTCCAGCCCTTGCGGATGGTCCAGGCTCGCGCCTCCTTGGGGCCTGCGGTGAGGTAGGTCTGCAGCCCGAGGGTGTCGAACCCGACGCGCGCGAGCTGGTCGAGCCCGGCCTCGTCCTGCCCCGACTCGGCGAGCATCTCCTTCGCCTCGTCCGGCTCGAGCTCGACGAGCTCGGACTCGAACTTCGCGTCGAGGAAGATCGCCTGGGCGGGTGCGACGAGCGCGCGCAGGCGGTCCTGGAGGTCGTCGTCCGCGAGACCGGCGTCGTCGGTGTTGAAGACGTAGATGAACGGCTTGGCCGTGAGGAGCTGGAGGCTCGCGACGTCGGCGAGGTCGAGCCCGGCGGCGGCCGCGCCCTGGAAGAGCGTCGTGCCGGCCTCGAGGATGGCCTGTGCCTTCTGCGCGGCGTCGAGGAGGGCGGCGTCGCCCTTCTTGATCTTCACCTCCTTCTCGAGGCGAGGGACCGTCTTCTCGAGCGTCTGGAGGTCGGCCAGGATCAGCTCGGTGCTGATGGTCTCGATGTCGCCCTCGGCGTCCGTCGAGCCCTCGACGCGGACGACGTCCGGGTCGGCGAAAGCGCGGGTCACCTGGCAGATCGCGTCGGCCTCGCGGATGTTGGCGAGGAACTTGTTGCCGAGCCCCTCCCCCTCGCTCGCGCCCTTGACGATCCCGGCGATGTCGACGAACGACACGGTCGCGGGCAGGATGCGCTGGCTGCCGAAGATCTCGGCGAGCTTGTCGAGCCGCGGATCGGGGAGCGAGACGACGCCGACGTTCGGGTCGATCGTCGCGAACGGGTAGTTCGCCGCGAGGACCTGGTTGCGCGTCAGGGCGTTGAACAGGGTGGACTTGCCGACGTTGGGCAGGCCGACGATGCCGATAGTGAGTGCCACGTCGCCCGAGTCTACGGGCCGGGGCCGCGGTGCGCGGACCCCGGCCCGGAGGTCAGGCCGCGGACATCACCTTCTGCAGCAGCTCGGGCGCGCGCCGGTCGTACGCACGGGCGCCCCAGCGGACGCCGAGGAGCAGCACGAGGACCCCGACCGCGGCCCCCACGACGAGCGTCACCCAGCCCACGACCGGCAGGTCGGCCAGGATCGCGACGAGACCGGGCACGAGGAACGGGAGCGACAGCGCGAGCACGAGCAGCATCGCGACCGACTGCGCGACGAGCGTCGCCATCGCGGCGCCCTGCGGCTGCTTGAACGGGCTGTCGCCGGGCTTCGGCACCGGGTACAGCAGCCGGGCCGACGTCGCGCTCGAGACGCCGGTCGCGACCAGGAGCGTGCCGACGGTCAGGCCGAGCAACGCCGGCAGCGCGTCCCAGCGTCCGGCTACCGCGACCGAGACCACCGCGAAGACGAGCGTCACGACGCCACCCGCGACCAGCACCGGGAGGGCCCGTCCCCATCTGTCCGCGCGCCCGGAGACTCCCGTCGACACGTGCAGCGCGAACGCCGTGTGGTCGTACGCGATGTCGGCCGAGATCGAGAAGCCGAGGATCCATGCCGTGAACGGCGCGAGGGCGAGGAAGATCTCGGAGCCCGACCCCCCGCCCACCACGAGCAGCACGACCGGGATGAGCGGGACGACCGCGATGGACCCCGAGTAGCGCGGGTCGCGGAGCCAGTACGTCGCGGTGCGCGCCGCGACCGCCCCCGTCGGCGTCGCGGGGAACCGGGAGAAGAAGCCCAGCCCCTTGGCACGCCCGCCCGACCCGGAGGTGGGCGGCGTCACGAGCGCACGGGCGAGGGCCTTGTCCCACACGACCCACGCCACCGCGAGGGTCGCCAGCGCGACGACGAGCCGCGCGAGCGCGAGGCCCCACGCGCCGTCGTGCACCGCGGCGCCCAGGCCCCACGGGGCACCGAACGGCGTCCAGGCCGCGATCTCGGCGAGGCGCGTCACCATGCCCCGCACCGCGTCGCCGTCGACGGGGCCCTCCCCGAGCTGCGAGCCGACCCAGGCGAAGGCCGGGCCGACGAGGACGAGCGGCACGAACGCGGCGATCGTCACGACCTCGCGGTAGCGGCGCGACTCGAGCAGCGGGGCGAGGGCCGTCGTCGTCGCCCGTGAGCCGACGACGCAGAGCGCCACCGCGAGGACGGCGCCGACCAGCGCGGCGAGCACCGCGAGGGGCGTGCGCCACCACGCGAAGGAGACGCCGAGCGCGGCGAGGGCCGTGACGATCCCGGGGACCGACACCACGCCCGCGACCGCGAGCCCGGCGAGGAGCCGGCGCTGCGGGATGCCGAACAGGACGAAGCGCTGCGGGTCGAGGGTGGCGTCGACGCCGAACGCGAAGAGCGGGATCACCCACCACCCGAGGACGGCGAGCGTCCCGACGAGGATCATGATCGACCCGGCGAGCGCGGGGTCGTCCGTGCCGAGGACCACCATCCCGACGACGAGCAGCCCCACGACGAACACCCCGTAGAGCGCCGCGACGAGGAACCCGATGGTCTGCCACACGCTCCGCCGGAACGTGTTGCCCATCAGGGTGAGCTTGAGCCTTACGAACTGCGCAACCACGCGAGGCCCTCCGTGCTCTGCCGCCCGCCGACGAGGTCGACGAACCGGTCCTCGAGGCTCTGGTCGCCGCGCACCGCGTCGACCGTGCCCGCCGCGAGGACGTGGCCGCCCGCGACGACGGCGACGTGGTCGCACATGCGCTGCACCAGGTCCATGACGTGCGAGGACACGACGACGGTCCCGCCGCTGGCGACGTAGCCCGCGAGGATGTCGCGGATGTTGGCGGCCGAGACCGGGTCGACGGCCTCGAACGGCTCGTCGAGGACGAGCGTGCGGGGGGCGTGGATGAGCGCGGTCGCGAGCGCGATCTTCTTGGTCATGCCGGCCGAGTAGTCGACGACGAACGTCGTGGCGTCCTTCGCGAGGTCGAGCGCGGCGAGGAGCTCCGCCGTGCGCTCGGCCACCGTGTCCCGGTCCATGCCGCGCAGCAGGCCCGCGTACGTGACGAGCTGCGCACCGGTGAGCCGGTCGAAGAGCCGGACCCCGTCGGGCAGGACGCCGAGCTGCCGCTTGCCCGCGACCGGGTCGGCCCAGAGGTCGGTGCCGTGCACGTGCGCGGAGCCCGCGTCGGGGCGCAGGAGCCCGGTCGCCATGGAGAGCGTCGTCGTCTTGCCGGCGCCGTTGGGCCCGACGAGCCCGTAGAAGGAGCCCGCGGGGACGTCCAGGTCGATGCCGGCGACCGCGATCTTCTCGCCGAACCGCTTCCAGAGCCCGCGCAGGGAGAGCGCGGCGGTCGGGTCGGGCGGCGTGGGGGGGCCGGGCTGCGTCCCGGGGACGGGCCCGGTCACCGGTCCGGGCACGGCGCCGGGCACGCCGGCCGGGGCGACGGGTGGTAGGGGCGTGGGATCGACCATGCCGCCAACGTAGCGGAGGGTCCCGACGCCGGGCGGTGCCTTTTGTCACGAGGTGTCCGCCGGGACGGGGCGCGCGACGTGTCGGACCCGTCGTGTCGGTCCCCCGTGGGAGGGTGCCGCCATGGACACCTCGGGATGGTTGCTCTTCGCGGTCGGCCTCGTGCTGGGGCTCGTCGGCGGTGCCGCGCTCGTCCTCACCGTGCGGCGCGCGTCGCCCGACGCCGCCGCGGCGGAGGTCCGCCGCCTCACCCAGCTCCTGGGCCAGGCGCAGCAGGAGGCCGCGCGCGGCGCGGGGCTGGCGGAGCGGCTCGAGGCCGAGCGCGAGGGCTTCGTGCGCCAGCTCGGCGCGGCGCAGCGCAGCGCGGACGAGCGCCTCGACCTCGCGCGGGCGACGCACGAGCAGCAGCTCGCCGAGTTGCGGGCCGCGGCCGAGCGCCGCGTCGAGGAGGTCCAGGGCGACCACCGCCGGCTCGAGGCGCAGTTCGAGGCGCTCTCGCGCAAGGTGCTGGCCGCGGGCACGGAGCAGTTCCTCGTCCAGGCGGAGGAGCGCCTGCGCCGGAGCCAGGAGCAGGGCGCGGCGGAGCTGGAGCGCCGCGAGGAGGCGGTGCGCCACCTCGTGGAGCCGCTCGCGGGTGCGCTCGAGAAGGTGCGCGCCGAGGTCGCGGAGGCCGAGCGTGCGCGGCTCGCGGCGCACGGCAGCCTCGCCGAGCAGGTGCGGGGGGTCCGCGACGCGTCGGAGCTGCTGCGCGCCGAGACGTCGCAGCTCGTCACCGCGCTGCGGTCGTCGCAGGTGCGCGGCGCGTGGGGCGAGCTGCAGCTCCGCCGCGTGGTCGAGGCGGCCGGCATGCTTCCCCACGTCGACTTCGTGGAGCAGGACCAGGTCGCGACGGACGACGGCGCGCTGCGCCCCGACATGGTGGTGCGCCTCGCCGGGGGCAAGCAGGTCGTCGTCGACGCCAAGGTCGCGTTCCTCGGCTATCTCGACGCGCAGGGCGCCACCGACCCCGCGGTGCGCGCCGACCGGCTCGCCGCGCACGCTCGCCACATGCGCAAGCACGTCGACGACCTCGGGGCCAAGCGCTACTGGGACCAGTTCGGCCCGGCGCCCGAGTTCGTCGTCATGTTCGTGCCCGCGGAGTCGTTCCTCTCGGCGGCCGTCGAGCAGGACCCGTCGCTCCTCGAGCACGCGGTGTCGAAGAACGTCGTCATCGCCACGCCCATGACGATGGTCGCCATGCTGCGGACCATCGCGTACGCGTGGCGCCAGGACGCGCTCGCCACCAACGCCCAGCAGGTGCTCACGCTCGGCAAGGAGCTGCACGGTCGCCTCGCCGTCATGGGGTCGCACCTCGCGAAGCTCGGGCGCCAGCTCCAGAGCGCCGCGGACTCCTACAACCGGACGGTCGGCTCGCTCGAGACGCGCGTGCTCGTCAGCGCGCGCCGGTTCGCGGACCTGCACGTCGTGGACGACGACCTCACGACGCCGCCGACGGTGAACCCGCAACTCAGCGCCGTGAGCGCGCCCGAGCTGCTCGCGTCCGTGAACGAGTCCGTGGTCGCGATCGACGAGCGCCCCGAGGACCGTGAGGACTCCCGCCGGGAGCCGTCAGCCGGCGGGGCGAGCGCCTGACCGCCCGTCCGGAGCCGGCGGCCACGGACGACCCGACCGTCAGACGGGCTGGACGGAGAGCGAGGTGCGGCCCCCGCGGGCCGGACGACCGCCGTCGGACCCGGACGACGTGAGGTCCGCGCGCAGCTCGCGCGGCAGCGAGAACATGAGGTCCTCCGTCGCGGTGCGGACCTCCTCGACCTCGCCGAACCCGCGCTCCGCGAGGTACGCGAGGACGTCGTCCACGAGGATCTCGGGCACCGACGCGCCCGACGTCACCCCGACGGTCGTCGCGCCGTCGAGCCAGGCCGGGTCGATCTCCTTCGCCCGGTCGACGCGGTAGGACGCACCGGCACCCGCCTGGAGCGCGACCTCGACGAGGCGCACCGAGTTCGACGAGTTCGCCGAGCCGACGACGATGACGACGTCCGCGTCCGGTGCGAGCTTCTTCACGGCGACCTGGCGGTTCTGCGTCGCGTAGCAGATGTCGTCGCTCGGCGGGTCCTGGAGCGTCGGGAACCTCTCCCGCAGCCGGCGGACCGTCTCCATGGTCTCGTCGACCGACAGCGTGGTCTGCGAGATCCACACGACCTTGTCGGGGTCGCGGACCACGACGTCGTCGACGTGGTCGGGCGAGTCGACGACCTGGACGTGGTCGGGCGCCTCGCCGGCCGTGCCCTCGACCTCCTCGTGCCCCGTGTGGCCGATGAGGAGGATGTCGTAGTCGTCCTTGGCGAAGCGCACGGCCTCCTTGTGGACCTTGGTCACGAGCGGGCACGTGGCGTCGATCGTGTCGAGGTTGCGCGCCGCCGCGGCCGCCTTGACCGCGGGCGAGACGCCGTGGGCCGAGAACACGACGCGCGCGCCCTCCGGCACCTCGTCGGTCTCGTCGACGAAGACCGCGCCGCGCTCGCTCAGCGTCTCGACGACGAACTTGTTGTGCACGATCTCCTTGCGCACGTACACCGGCGCGCCGTAGTGCTCGAGCGCCTTCTCGACCGCGACGACGGCACGGTCCACCCCCGCGCAGTAGCCGCGGGGCGCGGCGAGCAGGACGCGCTTGCGCGGCGCGACGCTCGGCAGGACCGCCTCCGACGGGACGGCGGGGCGGTCGGACGGGTGCGCGGACGAGCCGGCGGGAAGGTCGCTCACGCCTCGAGTCTAGGCGAGCGCCCGCGCGCCGACCCCGGTGAGGCCCGTCACCCGCCGACCGTGCCCGCACTCCTCCCGCCCTCGTCACAGCACCGCCGCCGGTGCTCCACCGTCCCTCCCCCGCGTCCGCGCGAGGACGCCGGAGCGCCGAGACGGATCTCACCCGCGCGGGACGGCCCTCCCGGTCGCCGGACCTCCGGGCGGCCGTGAGGATCGAGGGATGGCCGACGACCTCGACCCGACCGACCCCGAGACTCCTGCCGCCGCCGACCCGGGCGAGCCCGTGGGAACCACCGACCCCGCCGGACCTGCCGAGCCCGGGCGGAGGAGGCGGCGCACGTGGTGGTGGCTCGCGCCCGGCGTCGCGGTCGTGGTGGCAGGCGCGCTGGTCCTCGCGGCGTCCGTGGAGCACGACCGGTGGGTCGCGTCCGTCGACCGGTACCACGCCGACGTCGAGCAGGCCGAGCACGACGCCGCGACCGCCCGTGCCGCGGCGGAGGCGGCGTACGTGCCCCGCCTCGCCGCGCTCGCCGTCGCGGACGTGGTCGGCGGCGCCGTGCTGACGCAGAGCGACGGCCAGGTCGTGGACGCCGCCGTGCGGGACCCGCTGGCAGCCGCGCTGCCGGACGCCGCGACGCTCCTCGGGACGCCCGTCGAGTACCCGGTCGAGGTCCGCACGGTCGACGCGCTCTCGCGCCCGAACCCGTTCTTCCCCCGCGATCTGCCGGAGCGGCGGTTCGAGGTCGTCACGGGGTCCACTCCGTCTCCGGAGGAGCTCGACGACGCGACGTCGGCGGTCGCCGTGGCGACGCACGACGTCGCGACGGCGTGGCAGCAGTGGGCCTACGACGGGCTGGAGGACGCCGTGACGGAGGGGCGCCCCGTGCTCGCGGAGTCGGCGGGGCTCGTCTCGGACGAGGCGCACCGCACGGCGCTCGACACCGCGCTCGCCGCCGCCGGCACGACGCTCGACGCCGGGGTGGGCGGCGCACCCGTCGCCGAGACGGTGGCACAACGGGACGCCGTGCTCGCCGCCACGGAGGCGGTGTGGAGCGACCGGCTGGCGCTGACGCTGCAGCAGCGCCGCGAGCTGGGACGCGCGCAGGGCGTGGACTGCGCGGTCGACCGGTGCGTCGCGCTGACGTTCGACGACGGGCCCGGCGCGGACACCGAGCGACTGCTGCGGACGCTCGCCGAGAAGCACGTCACCGCGACGTTCTTCCTCGTCGGGACCAACGTCGAGAAGCGCCCCGACGTGGTGCGGGACACGGCCGCCGCGGGGCACCTGCTCGCGAACCACACGTGGGACCACCCCCAGCTCACGACGCTCGACGACGACGAGGTGCGCGCCGAGCTCGAGCGCACCCAGGAGGCGATCACCACGGCGTCCGGGGCGACGCCGACGTTCTTGCGCCCGCCCTACGGCGACGTCGACGACCGTGTCCGGTCGATCGCGACCCGCACGGGGCTGCAGGTGATCCTCTGGAACCTGGACACGCTCGACTGGAAGACCAAGGACGCCGCCGAGACCCGACGGCGCGCCGTCGAGGGCGCCCGGCCGGGGAGCGTCGTCCTCATGCACGACATCCACGCCACGACGGTCGACGCCGTGCCCGGCATCATCGACGACCTGCGCGCCCAGGGGTACCGGCTCGTGACGGTCGACCTGCTCGCCCCGTGAGCGACCGCGCGTCCCCCGCGCCGCACGCGCCGACCGGTGGGCGCGCCGGGTGGACGTGGGTGGGGTACGGCAGGCTGGACCCGTGACCGCCTCGCTCCCCCCGCCCGACGACGTCCCCCGGCCGGGCGCGTCCGCGCGGGGCTCCCGGCCCGGGGACCGTGGCCCGCTCCCGGCGCGCGCGCTCGAGACGAGCGCGGAGCACCCGTGGCCGGTGCGTCTCCTCGCCCGCAAGATCGAGCAGTACGTGGAGCGGATGGCCCCTGTGTGGGTCGAGGGCCAGGTCGTGCAGCTCAACCGGAGGCCGGGGACGTCGACCGCCTTCCTCACGCTGCGCGACACGGACCTGGACATGTCGCTGCCCGTGTCCGCGGCCACGCGCGTCCTGGACGGCACGCCGCTCGCGGAGGGCGCGCACGTCGTCGTGCACGCCAAGCCGGTCTTCTGGGCGCGGCGCGGCTCGCTCCAGCTCCAGGCGCGCGAGATCCGCCCGGTCGGCGTCGGCGACCTGCTCGCGCGCATCGAGCACCTCAAGCGCGTCCTCGCCGCCGAGGGGCTGTTCGACGCCGACCGCAAGCGGCCGCTGCCGTTCCTGCCGAAGGTCGTCGGGCTGGTGTGCGGCCGGGAGTCCAAGGCCGAGCACGACGTGGTGGTCAACGCGCGCGCCCGCTGGCCTCGGGTCCGGTTCGAGATCCGAGAGGTCGCGGTCCAGGGGGCGCACGCCGTCCAGCAGGTGGGCGACGCGATCCGCGCGCTGGACGCCGACCCGGACGTCGAGGTGATCGTCGTCGCGCGCGGCGGCGGCGCGGTGGAGGACCTGCTGCCGTTCTCGAACGAGGCCCTCGTCCGGCTCGCGGCGGCGTGCCGGACCCCGCTCGTCAGCGCGATCGGGCACGAGACGGACAGCCCGCTCCTCGACCTCGTGGCGGACTACCGCGCGTCCACGCCGACGGCCGCCGCGCGGCGCGTCGTCCCGGACGTCGCGGAGGAGCGGGCCCGCCTGGTCCAGGGGCGCCACCGGCTGCGTACGGCGATCGCGGGGCGCGTGGCACGCGAGCAGGCCCTGCTCGACGGCCTCCGGTCCCGCCCGGTCCTGGCCGCGCCCCACACGATGCTCGCCGACCACGCCGAGCGCGTGGCCGCGCTGCGCGACCGCGCACGACGAGCTCTCGACACGCGGCTCGTGCGCGCCTCGGGCGAGGTGGGCCGGTTGGAGGCCCAGGTCCGCGCCCTGTCGCCGGCGTCGACGCTCGAGCGGGGGTACGCCGTCGTGCAGCGGGCGGACGGACACGTGGTCCGCTCCCCCGACGACGTCGCGGTGGGAGACGTGGTCCGCGTGCGGCTCGCCCGTGGCGGGCTCGACGCGGCGGTGGCCGCCACGCGCGACGGCGACCCCCCGCACACCGGCGGGCCCTCGCCCGACGTCCCCCGGGGCGCGCCGTGAGGCGCCTCCCGCGCCACGCGGCAGCCGGTTCCCGGACGCCCGTTCCGACCACGACGCACAGATGGGGTTGAATACTGCCGTGAGTTTCTTTGACAACGCTGTCACGACCGACGTCGCGACGCTCTCGTACGAGCAGGCGCGCGACGAGCTCGTGCAGGTCGTCGCGCGGCTCGAGGCCGGCGGCGAGCCCCTCGAGGCCTCGCTCGCGCTCTGGGAGCGGGGAGAGGCGCTGGCCGTGCGCTGCCAGGAGTGGCTCGACGGTGCGCGGGCCCGGCTCGACGCCGCACGCTCCCAGGACGCGGGAGGCACGCACGACGAGTCCGACGAGACCCCCGACGACACCACCGGAGACGACTGATGAGCACCTCCCCCGCCGCCCCCGCGACCGACGGCGCCCCGCAGCGCCACGAGCACGTGCTCGTGGTCGGTGAGGCGTTGATCGACGTGGTGCACCGCGCCGACGGCAGCGTCGACGAGCACCCCGGTGGCAGCCTGGCGAACGTCGCGCTCACCCTCGGGCGCCTCGGGCGCGACGCGCGTCTGGCCACGTGGGTCGCGCCGGACGCGCACGGGGACGCGATCCGGGCCTGGCTCGACGACTCCGCCGTGACCCTCACCCCCGGCAGCACCGGGGCCGGTTCCACGAGCGTCGCCACCGCCCACCTCGACGCCCAGGGCGCGGCCAGCTACGAGTTCGACCTGGAGTGGCGCGTCCCGGCCGGCACCGCCCCGGGCACCGGCACGCTCGCCGTGCACACCGGCTCGATCGCCGCGGTCCTGGAGCCCGGCGCGTCCGACGTGCGCGCCCTGGTCGCCGCCGCGCGCGACACCGCGACGATCACCTACGACCCCAACGCCCGCCCCGCGCTCATGGGCGACCCCGCCGACGCCCGCGCCCGGATCGAGACGCTCGTCGCGCTCGCCGACGTCGTCAAGGTCAGCGACGAGGACCTCGCCTGGCTCGTGCCCGGGACGGACCCCGTCGCGGTCGCGCGCGACTGGCTCGCGCTCGGCCCCGCGCTCGTCGTCGTCACCTACGGCGGCGAGGGCGCCCTCGCCCTGACCGCGGCGGGCGAGCAGCGCGTCACGGCCCCGCGGGTCGAGGTCGTGGACACCGTCGGCGCGGGCGACTCCTTCATGGGCGCGCTCCTGGACGGGCTCTGGGACGCCGGCCTGCTCGGCGCCGACCGCCGCGACGCCCTGCGCGCCGTCGACACCGCCACGCTCACCCGCCTCCTCGAGCGCTGCGCCGCCGTCGCCGCCGTCACCGTCTCGCGCGCCGGCGCCAACCCACCGCGCCGCACCGAGCTCACGACCGCCTGAGCCGGTCCCGGCGCGTGTCGGCCGCCCGGGCAGGTCGCCCGGGCGGCCGGCACGGCACCTCAGACCTGGGCGTCCTGCTTCTGGGCTCGCTCCAGCGACCGCTTGCGGTCCTCGGCGTTCTCCTCCTCGATGCGGTCCGCCTCGGCGTCGTCGCGCGTGAGGTTCTCGCTCGTCTCGGGGTCGAAGATCATCATCTTCGTCGGGTCGAACCACAGCTCCGTCGTGTCGCCGTCGCGCACGCGCGACGCGGAGTCCAGGGCGACGACGAACTGGCTGCGCAGTCCCTCGCCGTCGAGCTCGCGGTCCAGCTCCTCGAGCTGGCCCTTCACGGACTCGTGCATGTCGAACGGCACGTACGCGTAGAGCTCCGCCCCGAGCCACTCCGTGACGTCGATCTGGATCTCGAACGTGTGGCCGCGGTCCTTCTTGGACGGGTCCACGAGCCGCGCGTCCTCGAAGTGCTCGGGCCGCAGCCCCACGATGACGAGGCTCCGGTCGCCCACGACGGACGCGACGTTCTCCGGTATGTCGAACTCGCCGAACGGCAGCGTGATCCGCCCGCCCGACACCTCGCCCGGCAGGAAGTTCATGGGCGGCGTGCCGATGAACCCCGCGACGAACAGGTTGACGGGCTGCTCGTAGAGGCCGCGCGGGCTCGCGACCTGCTGGAGGACGCCGCGGCGCAGCACCGCGACGCGGTCGCCGAGCGTCATGGCCTCGGTCTGGTCGTGGGTGACGTAGACGGTCGTCGTGCCGAGGCGCCGCTGGAGCCGGGCGATCTCCGTGCGCGTCTGCCCGCGCAGCTTGGCGTCGAGGTTGGACAGGGGCTCGTCGAAGAGGAACGCCTTCGCGTCGCGCACGATCGCGCGCCCCATCGCGACGCGCTGGCGCTGGCCGCCGGACAGGTTCGCGGGCTTGCGGTCCAGGTGCTCGCGGAGGTCGAGCATGTCGGCCGCGCGCTCGACCTTCTCGCGGATCTCCTCCTCGCTGTGCTTGCCCTTGGCGAGGCGCAGCGGGAAGGCGATGTTCTCCGCGACCGTGAGGTGCGGGTACAGCGCGTAGTTCTGGAACACCATCGCGAGGTCGCGCTCGCGCGGCGCCTTCTCGTTGACGCGCGTGCCGTCGATGTCGAGCTCGCCCGAGGTGATGTCCTCGAGCCCGACGATCATGCGCAGGACCGTCGACTTCCCCGAGCCGGACGGGCCGACGAGGATGACGAACTCGCCGTCGGCGATGTCGAGGTTCACGCGGTCCACCGCGAGGAACCCGTCGCCGTAGCGCTTGACGATGTCCTTGAGGGTGATCGACGCCATCAGCTCTCTCCTCGGGTTCGGCGTGCGGCACGGTGCCCGACGACGCGGGCGGGGCGCGGCGGTGCCGCGGCGGGCAGCGGGGTCGGCTGCCGAGTGGTCCCCCGGCGATCGGTCGTGCTCATCCCTTCACCGCCCCCTGGGTCAGGCCGGAGACGATCTGACGCTGGAAGAGCACGACGAGGACGACGACCGGGATCGTCACCACGACGGCCGCCGCGGAGATCGCGCCGGTCGGCTCCTCGAAGTACGACGCCCCCGTGAAGAACGCGAGCGCCGCCGGGACGGGACGGGCCGCGCTCGTCGACGTGAGCGAGATGCCGTAGACGAAGTCGTTCCAGGCGATGAAGAAGGCGATGAGCGCCGTCGTGAAGACGCCCGGCGCGGCGAGCGGGACGATCGCCTTGCGGAACGCCTGCCACGGCGTCGCGCCGTCGACCTGGGCCGCCTGCTCGAGCTCCCACGGGATCTGCCGGAAGAACGCGGCGAGCGTCCAGATGGAGATCGGGAGCGTGAGCGACAGGTACGGGATGATGAGGCCCAGCCACGTGTCGTACAGGCCGATGTTGCGCCAGAGGTTGAACAGCGGCGTGACGATCGAGACGACCGGGAAGATCGAGACGCCGAGCGCCGTCGTGAGGATGAGGCGCTTGCCCGGGAAGTTCAGGCGCGCGATGGCGTACGCGCACAGCGTGGCGAGCACGACGGCGATGAGGGTCGCGATGAGCGAGATGCCGATGGAGTTGCGCAGCGCCGACAGGAACAGCTCCTGCGCCGAACCGCCCGAGGCGAGGATCTGCTCGTAGTTCGCGGTGCTCCACTGCGGCGGCAGGAAGGTCCCGGAGTTGATGTCGCTGGGCCCCTTGAAGCTCGTCATGAAGATCGACAGGACGGGGAACAGCGCCCCGACGAGGACGACGACCGTGATGACGGCCCACCAGATCTTGGCCCGGGTGCTGAGGACGCTGCCCATCACTTCTCCCCCCTCGCTCCGGCGAGATCCACCTTGAAGAGCTTGATCGCGACGAAGCAGATGAGCACGACGCACAGGAACAGCAGCACGGAGATCGCCGAGCCCATGCCGATCTGGAGCTGGCCGATCGAGGTCCGGTACGCGAGCAGCGAGAGCACCTCGGTGCCGTTGGCACCGTTCGTCATGATGAAGACGTTGTCGAAGATGCGGAACGCGTCGAGAGCGCGGAACAGGACGGCGACCATGATCGCGGCCTTCATGTTCGGCACGATGACCCGCGTGAACCGCTGCCACGCGGTCGCGCCGTCGACCTTGGCGGCCTCCTCGAGGTCGCCCGGCACCTGCGCGAGTCCGGCGAGCAGGAGGAGGGAGATGAACGGCGTCGTCTTCCAGACCTCGGACATGATGATGACGAACAGGCTCGTGCCCTGCTGCGCGAACCAGTTGAGGTCGGGGCCGATCCCCGGGACCCAGTCGAACCAGTGGTTGACGTACCCGGACGTGATGTCGAACGCGTAGAACCACGCGAACGCCGAGACGACCGTGATGATCCCGTAGGGCACGAGGATCGCGGTGCGCAGGAGCCCGCGCAGGCGCTTGATCGCGCGGTGCATGACGAGCGCGAGCGCGAAGCCGAGGACGAGCTCGACGAGCACCGTGACGACCGTGATGAAGAGCGTGACGCCGAGGTCTCGCCACCACACCGAGTCCGTGAGGATCACGACGTAGTTGTTGAGCCCGACGAACGCGCGGTCGTCCGGGGCGGTGAGCTTGTAGTTGAAGAGCGAGTCGTAGACCGCCTGGAGGATCGGGTACAGCGTCACGGCGAGCATGACGACGAACGCCGGTCCGGCGAGGTACCACCCGAGGCGCGCCTCGGCGCGGGCCCGGTCGCTGCGCGCGGCCTTCGCGGCGGCGTCGGGCGCGCCGCGGGCGTCGTCCCGGTGCTCGCGGCGCGACTCCGGGGCGCGACGCGTCGGCGCGTCGTCGGTGGTGGTCGACGGCGTGGAGGCGTGCCGGCCGCGGGGTGCGGGCTCGGCGGGAGGTCCGGCGTTCACAGGAGTCGCTCCCCTCGCAGGACGGCGGTGATGAACTCGGTGGACTGCTGCGGGGTCGTGTCGGGGTCGACGGACGCCGGCGGGTACCACGTCTGCTGCAGGCCCGTGGAGACCTCGTTGTAGAACGGCGTCTGCGGTCGCGGCGCGGCCTGGTCGAGCGAGTCGCGGATGACGTCGTACATGGGGAAGGCCTTCTGGACGTCGGGGTCGTCGTAGGCCTTGATGCTCGCCGCGGGGTTCCCGTTGGTCACGAAGTACTCGGCCTGGTTCTCCGGGCTGACGATGCACTGCGCCGCCTCGTAGGCGAGGTCGGTGTGCTTGCCGAACGCCCCGATGCCGAGCGAGATCCCGCCGTACGGCGGGCGGGCGTCCTCGCCCTCGGTGGTCTGCGGGTAGAGGGCCCAGCCGATGTCGTCGAGCAGGGACTGGTCGAGCGACCCCGCGTCGACCGCGCTCTGGGTGGAGGACCAGACGAACGGCCAGTTGACCATGAACGACCCGCGGTCGCCCTGGAACTTCGTCAGGGAGGCCGGCTCGTCCTCGCTCGGCAGCCCCGGACCGCCGACGCCGGACGTGCCGATCTCGCCGATGATGGTCGCCGCGGCCTTGCCCGCGTCGGTGTCGAGGCCGAGCTTCACCTCGTCCGCGGGCGCCTCCGGGTTCTCGAGGATGTGTCCGCCCGCGCCCTCGACGAGCGCGTTGATCCACACCGTCAGCGACTCGGCCTTGGCGCCCTGGACCGCGAGGAGCTTGTCCTGGTCCTGCGCGGCCTGCATGATCTGGTCCCACGTGACGGGCTGTGACAGGTCGAGCCCCGCGGCCTCGGCGACCGACTTGCGGTACCAGAGGAGCTGCGTGTTGGCCCAGAACGGGATGGCGACCAGCTCGTCCTTCCACGTCGACGCGTCGATCGCGCCCTGCACGACGTCCTGCGTCGTCGCGTCGGCGACGTCGGCGGGCACCGGGGCGAGGAAGTCGGCCTCCGCGAACTCGGCGATGAACACCGGGTCGAGGCTCATGATGTCGATCGACGAGTCCTTCGCCGCGAGGCGGCGGGCGAGCTGCTCGCGCTGCGACGCGGCGTCGCGGGGCAGGAGCTCGGTCTGGATCCGGTACGCGCCCCCGGCGGCCTCCGTGCAGGCCGCGGCGATGTCGGCCTGCCCGCCGTTGTCCGGGTTGATGTACCACGTGAGCACCGGCGTCCCGTCGTCGCCCGGGCCGCACGCGGCGAGCGGCGCCACGAGCCCCGCGGCGACCAGGACGGCGAGTGCTCGGGTGCGTCGGCGCACGTCGGCTCCCCTCGGTCGCGGCTTCCCCCGTCTCCGGGGTGTCACCCTCCATGGCTACACCTCCCGGGCGCGGCCCGCCATGCGAACGGGCACGTCATGAGGGCCGCGCGGTACGCGATGATGGGAGCCATGACCTCTCCCACCCCCGCACCGCCGGCCCGTTCGCTCACCCCCGCCGAGGCGTGGGCGACGCTGCGGTCCGGCAACGACCGCTTCGTCGCCGACGCCCCGCTCCACCCGTCGCAGGGCGCGGACCGACGGCGGGAGACCTCGGCGGCACAGCACCCGCACACGGTGCTGTTCGGGTGCTCGGACTCGCGCGTCGCGGCGGAGATCATCTTCGACCAGGGCCTCGGCGACATGTTCGTCGTGCGCACCGCGGGCCACGTCGTCGACACGACCGTGCTCGGGTCGATCGAGTACGGCGTCGAGATCCTGTCCGCGCCGCTCGTCGTCGTGCTCGGTCACGACTCGTGCGGCGCCGTCGGTGCCGCGGTGGACACGCTGACGACCGGCGCCCAGGCGGACGGGTTCGTCCGGGCCGTCGTCGACCGGGTCATCCCGTCGATCGCGAAGATCACGGGCGCCGGGAACGGCTCGCTCGAGAACCTCGACCCCGCCGTGCTGCGCCGCGAGCACGTGCGCAACACGGTCGACATGCTCCACTCGTACTCCGCCGGCCTCGCGGCCGCGGTCGCGGACGGGCGCTGCGCGATCGTCGGCGTCGAGTACGACTTCGCCGAGGGCCGCGCCCACCTGGTCGACGTCGTGGGCGACGTCGGCGAGGCGCCCCTCGCCGACGCCTGAGACCCCGTCCACGCGTCCGGACGACGCCTCCCGCGACCCGCGTGACCTCGGTCACGCGGGTTGCGGGAGCCCGCGCGCGGTGCGGCAGGATGGCCCCATGACTGCATCTCCCGAGGCCTCCGGCGGCGTCGCCGGCGAGACCGCACCGACGACCGAGTACCGCATCGAGCACGACACCATGGGCGAGGTGCGCGTCCCCGCGCAGGCTCTCTACCGCGCGCAGACGCAGCGCGCCGTGGAGAACTTCCCGATCTCCGGCACCCCGCTCGAGCGCGGCCACATCGAGGCCCTCGCACGCGTGAAGAAGGCCGCGGCCCGGGCGAACGCCGAGCTCGGCGTGCTCGACGAGGACGTCGCCGCCGCCATCGTCGCCGCGGCCGACGAGGTCGCCTCCGGCGCGCACGACGCGCACTTCCCGGTGGACGTCTACCAGACCGGGTCCGGGACGTCGTCGAACATGAACACGAACGAGGTCCTCGCGACGCTCGCCACGCGCTCGCTCGGGCGCGACGTGCACCCGAACGACCACGTGAACGCCTCGCAGTCCTCCAACGACGTGTTCCCCACGTCGGTGCACGTCGCCGCGACCGCCGGGGTCGTGCGGGACCTCGTGCCCGCGCTCGGCCACCTGGCCGACGCGCTCGAGGCGAAGTCGGCGGAGTTCGCGACCGTCGTGAAGTCGGGCCGGACGCACCTCATGGACGCGACGCCCGTCACGCTCGGGCAGGAGTTCGGCGGCTACGCCGCGGCGATCCGCTACGGCGTCGAGCGGCTGGAGTCGGCGCTCCCCCGCGCCGCGGAGGTCCCGCTCGGCGGCACCGCCGTCGGCACCGGCATCAACACGCCCGCCGGGTTCCCCCAGCGCGTCATCGCGCTGCTGGTCGAGGACACGGGCCTGCCCCTCACGGAGGCCCGCGACCACTTCGAGGCGCAGTCCTCGCGCGACGGCCTCGTCGAGCTCTCGGGCGCGCTGCGCACCATCGCGGTGTCGCTCACCAAGATCTGCAACGACCTGCGCTGGATGGGCTCCGGCCCCAACACGGGCCTCGGCGAGATCTTCATCCCCGACCTCCAGCCGGGCAGCTCGATCATGCCGGGCAAGGTGAACCCCGTCGTCCCGGAGGCCGTGCTCATGGTCGCCGCGCGCGTGATCGGCAACGACGCGACCGTGGCGTGGGCCGGCGCGTCGGGCTCGTTCGAGCTCAACGTGCAGATCCCCGTCATCGCCCAGGGCGTCCTCGAGTCGATCCGCCTCCTCGCGAACGCGTCGCGCGTGCTCGCGGACAAGACCGTCGCGGGCATCACGGCGAACGTCGAGCGCGCGCTCGCGCTCGCCGAGTCCTCGCCGTCGATCGTCACGCCGCTCAACCGCGTGATCGGCTACGAGGCGGCCGCCAAGGTCGCGAAGCACTCCGTCAAGGAGGGCCTCACCGTCCGCCAGGCCGTGATCGACCTCGGCTTCGTCGAGCGCGGCGAGGTCACCGAGGCGCAGCTCGACGAGGCGCTCGACGTGCTGTCGATGACGCGCCCGCCGCAGGCCTGACCCGCCGGACCGACCGTTCCGCCCGCGAGCCGGGTGGGGTGCGCGCGCACCCCGCCCGGCTCTCGCCGTCCGGGCTCCGCAGCGGTCCCCGCGGTCAGTAGTCGACCGGGTCGAGGCGGCGCAGGACGACGCCGAGCAGCCGTGCGAGCTCGGCACGCTCGTCCTCGTCGAGGTCCGCGAGCGCCGCGCGCTCCCGGTCGAGCTGCTGCGGGAAGACCTCGTCGACGAGCGCGACCCCGTCCCCCGTGAGGGCGACGAGCACGCCGCGCCGGTCGCGCTCGGCGACGGTGCGCTCGACGAGCCCGGCGCGCTCGAGCCGGTCGAGGCGCTTGGTGATGGACGCACCGGGGGCGCCGGTCATCGTGGTCACCTCCCCCGCGCGCAGCGGACGCCCGGCGCGCCGCAGCGCGGCGAGCACGTCGAACTCCGCACGCGAGACGTCGTGGCGCGCCGCCGAGCGTTCGAGCGCGCCCTCGAGGAGGCCCGCGACGCGGCGCAGCCGCGCCCCGACGGCGGAGGTCGAGGTGTCGAGGTCCGGGCGCTGCTCGGCCCACTCCGCTCGCACGCGGTCCACGTAGTCCACAGGTCCAGGATAGGGCGGGCATCACAGTATTTCACTGGTGAACCATTCTGGAACGACCGCTACCCTGGGACGGACATGCCTCTCCTCCCGCCTCTCCCGTCCCCCGCGGTCGCCGCGCTCGCACCCGTGCGCGCCGCGGCGCAGGACGTCCTCGACCCCGCCCACCTGCGTGCCGCCCTCCACGTGAACCCTGCCGACGCGACGCTCGCCGCCGCGCTGCGGTGCGGCGCCGCCGTCGCGCTCGCGATCGCGGTGCCAGGCCTGCTTGGCCGTCCCGACCTCGCCGCGTTCGCCTCGCTCGGCGCCCTGACCTCGCTCTACGGGCGCTACGACCCCTATCGTCGCCGCGCCGCCCTCCTCGCCACGGTGGGGGCTCTGATGACGGGGACGATCGCCCTGTTCACGCTCCTGGCTGTCGTCGGCGCGCCCACGCTCGCGACGACCGCGGCCGTCGCGGCGCTCGCTGCGGGCGCGACGGCGTTCTGCCTCCTCGTCCGGACCGGCCCCCCGGGCGCGACGATCGTCGTCTTCGCCGCCGGGGCGGGCCTCGCGGGATCCCCGGATCTCGGCGACCTCGTTCCCCGCGTGCTCGCCGGCGCGTCCGGCGCGCTCCTCGCGTGGCTCGTCTGCATGGCCGGTGCGCTCGTGCGGCCCACAGCGCCCGCGCGTCTCGCCGTCCGGCGCGCCGCCGACGCCGTCACGGTCGCCGCGCGAGAGGCCTCACCCGGGGCGGGCACGTCGGCGGTCGCCGCGCGGGAGGCCTCGCCCGGGGCGGGCGCGTCGGCGGCCGTCGCGCGAGAGGCCTCTCACGGTCGGGACGCCGCCCCCGGCGCGCGCTCGACCGACGCCGCGCCCCCCGTGCCGAGCCGGCACGCCGCCCGCGCGGCACGGCTCGCGGTCGCCCGGGCGCGCGACGTGCTCGCCGACGACGCGTCGTGGCGCCTGCCCCGGGGCGCCGTCCCGGCTCTCGCCCGCGAGCTCGACGAGATCGAGCGGGTGCTCGACGCCCTGGGCGTCCCGCGGGACGACACCGCGGCACCCGTCCGTACCTCGCTCACCGCCCAGGCGCGGTCCCGCATCCGTGGCCCGTGGCGGCTCGCGACGGCGCGCGTCGGGATCTCCGGGCTCGTCGCCGGCGGTGTCGCCGCGGTCGCCGGCCTCGGGCACGCCGCCTGGGCGACCATGGGCTCGACCGCCGTCCTCCAGGGCGAGTCGGCGCGCCACGCCGTCGTGCGGGCGCTCCAGCGCGGGGCCGGCACCGTCGCGGGCGCGCTGCTCGCGTGGCCGCTGCTCGCCGCGCCGCTCGGGTTCTGGGGGACGGCCGCGGTCGTCGTGGTGCTCCAGACCGTGACCGAGACGATCGTGGGACGCCACTACGGTCTCGCGATGCTCACCATCACGCCCATGGCGCTCCTCATGACGTCGCTCGCACACCCGGCCGACCCCGCCGGGCTCGCGCTCGACCGCGCTCTGGACACGGTCCTGGGCGCCGCCGTCGGAGTCCTCGCGGTGGTCCTCGTCCACCCGCGCACCCGCCCCCGCGCGAGAGAGAACCCCGGTACCGCGAGGTAGAGCTCTGGCACCGCGAGGTAGAGGCCCGGTCATGACCAGGCCTCTACCTCGCGGCGGGTCAGACCTCGATCGACTCGAGCATCTCCGTGACCAGGGCGGCGACGGGCGAGCGCTCGGAGCGCGTGAGCGTCACGTGCGCGAACAGCGGGTGACCCTTGAGCGCCTCGATGACCGCGGCGACGCCGTCGTGCCGTCCGACGCGCAGGTTGTCGCGCTGCGCGACGTCGTGCGTGAGGACGACGCGCGACGACTGCCCGATGCGCGAGAGCACGGTGAGCAGCACGTTGCGCTCGAGCGACTGGGCCTCGTCGACGATGACGAACGCGTCGTGGAGCGAGCGCCCGCGGATGTGCGTGAGCGGGAGCACCTCGAGCATCTCGCGGTCGATCACCTCGTCGAGCACCTGGGGCGAGACGAGCGCGCCGAGCGTGTCGTAGACGGCCTGCGCCCACGGGTTCATCTTCTCGGCCTCGGAGCCGGGGAGGTAGCCGAGCTCCTGTCCGCCCACCGCGTAGAGCGGGCGGAACACCATGACCTTGCGGTGCTGTCGGCGCTCCATCACCGCCTCGAGGCCCGCGCACAGCGCGAGCGCCGACTTGCCCGTCCCCGCCCGGCCACCGAGCGACACGATCCCGACCGACTCGTCGAGGAGCAGGTCGATCGCGACGCGCTGCTCGGCCGAGCGGCCGTGCAGCCCGAAGAGCTCGCGGTCCCCGCGCACGAGCTGCACGTGCTTGTCGGCGGTGACGCGCCCGAGCGCGGACCCGCGCGGGGAGTGCACGACGAGCCCCGTGTGGCAGTGCAGCGGCCCGGCGGCCTCGACGACCTCCGGGTCGAGGCTCGTGAGCTCGACGGACTCGTGCTCCCAGAGCGACGCCGCCTCGGCATCCGTGAAGGAGATCTCCCCCATGCCCGTCCAGCCCGAGTCCACGGCGAGCTCGTGGCGGTACTCCTCCGCGCGCAGCCCGACCGCCGACGCCTTGACCCGCATCGGCAGGTCCTTGGACACGACCGTCACGTCGTGCCCCTCCGCCGCGAGGTTCGCGGCGACGGACAGGATGCGCGTGTCGTTGTCGCCCAGCCGGAAGCCGGCGGGGAGGACGTCCGGGTCGGTGTGGTTGAGCTCGACGCGCAGGGTCCCGCCCACGTCGCCGACCGGGATCGGGGCGTCGAGACGGCCGTGCCTGACGCGCAGGTCGTCGAGCATGCGCAGCGCGCTGCGGGCGAAGTACCCCAGCTCCGCGTGGTGGCGCTTCGCCTCCAGCTCGGTGATGACGACGACCGGGAGGACGACGTCGTGCTCGGCGAACCGCCCGATCGCGCGGGGGTCGCTCAGCAGGACCGAGGTGTCGACGACGAACGTGCGACGCGCGTCGTCTCGCGCGTCGTCCTGCGGGGTGGGGGTGGTGGGTGAGGTGCGGACCACGAGGGCTCCCCTCCGGCGCGCGGGCGCCGTTCTCTCTCTGGGCGAGGCAGGCGACCGGCCGTCGGGCCGTGGGTGCCACGGCTCAGCAGCGCCGGTGCCGGCCCTCCTGAGCGGAGCGTGAACCCCATCGGCTGGCCTCCCGGAGGACGGCGGTGGTGCCGTCCGTCCCCTCGAAACTACGCCCGTGTGATTCGGCTCACCACCCCCGACACACCTCCGGGGCGAGGTTTAACCCTCCGTTCACGGGATCGTCCGGGCGCATGCTCCACGAGATCGGCCCGAGCGTCCGAGATCGACCCTCGGAGGGCCGATCTCGCGACGCACGGGCCGATCTCGCGGGTCAGTGCTCGACGTGCTTCGGCGCCATCGCGATCGCGCACACGAAGCCGAGGACCAGGACCGCGGCCGTGACCGCGAGCGTCTGCCCGACGGCGGTCGCGAACCCCTGGTGGAAGGCGGCGGTGGCGGCGTCGGTCACCTGGCGCGCGACGTCGTCGGGCACCCCGGGCGGGAGGTCGAACGACCCGCCCGCGCCGCCCTGCAGGGAGCCGGCGTTCGCGAACCCGTCGACGAACTGCTGGCGGAACTGCTCGGGGAGGGAGGCCGCCGCGTCCTGCGCGGCGGCAGGGAGGGTGACGGCGAGGCGCGCGGTGAGCGTCGCGACGATCGCCGCCGAGCCGATGACGCCGCCCACCTGGCGCGTGGTGTTGAACGCGCCCGCCCCGGCGCCGGCGGTGCGGTGGTCGAGGCCCGACGTCGCGAGGTTGGCGAGCGGCGAGAACACGCAGCCGGTACCGATGCCGAACAGCGTCATCGGGAGCACGACCGTCGCGACCGACACCCCCGGCCCGACGACGACGGCGAGCCACCCGATCGCGACCGCGAGGACGCCGAACCCGGTCGCCACGACCCACTTGGCGGGCACCTTGTCCGACAGGCGACCGGCGAGCGGGGCCACGATCCCGGAGACGAGCGACCCGGGCAGGTTGACGAGGGCGGCGTGCAGCGGCGAGAGCCCGAGGATGGACTGCAGGAAGATCGTCAGCGGGAAGAAGATCCCGATCATCGCGAACGAGACGGACATGCCGGCGACGTTCGCGAGCGAGAAGTTGCGGGAGCGGAAGAGCTTGAGGGGCAGCAGCGCGCCGTCGCCGAGGTGGCGCTGCCACAGGACGAAGCCCACGAGCACGAGCAGCCCGGCACCGATGACGCCCCAGACCGTGATCGGCCCGGTGATGGTGCCCCAGTCGTACGTCTCGCCCTCCTGGAGGCCGAAGACGACCGCGAACAGGCCGACGACCGAGAGCACGACGCCGAGGACGTCGAACGAGCGCTTGTTCGTCGCGAGGCGTGGCAGGCGCGTGAGCGCGAACCACAGCGCGACGACACCGACCGGCACGTTGACGAAGAAGATCCACTCCCAGCCCCACGACTCGACGAACACGCCGCCGAGCAGCGGTCCGGCGATCGTCGCGACGCCGGCGGTCGCGCCCCACAGGCCCATGGCCGCACCGCGCTGCCGCGGCGGGAAGACGCGCGTGATCATCGCCATGGTCTGCGGCGTCATGAGCGCCGCGCCGACGCCCTGGACCACGCGCGCGGCGATGAGCATGCCGATCGAGCCCGAGAGTCCGCACCACGCGGACGCGAGCGTGAAGACCGCGAGCCCGACGACGAACACGGGCTTGGGGCCGTAGCGGTCCCCGAGCCGCCCGGCGAGCAGGAGCAGCACGGCGTAGGAGAGCAGGTAGGCGCTGTTCACCCAGCCGACCGCGACGAGCGACGCGTCGAGCTCGGTCTGGAGCGTCGGGACGGCGATGTTCACGATCGTGGTGTCGACCATGATCATGAAGAAACCGAGGATGAGCGGCGGCAGGATGCTCCAGGCGCTGCGGCCGTGGAGGTCGACGAGGGGCACGACGCGCGAGCCGGCGTCGGCGGGCGCCGGGGCCGTGCTCGGGCTGCTGCCCGGGGCGGGAGTGGTCACGAGGTCTCCTGAGGTGAGGTCGTGCGGGGGAAGCGGAACGTGGGCGCGGGCTGGTCGGTCCAGCTCAGCGCGCCCGACTCGAGGTCGGCGACCGTCGCGTCGAGCCACGCGATCTCGGCCGCGACCTGGTGGAGCTGGAACGACGCGTCGAGCAGGTAGCGCCGGGGCAGCCCGCGCGCGACGACGCCGTCGAGGTGCTCGCGCACCCCGTCCGTCGCGGCCGCGAGCGCTGCCCGGCGCTCCCGCAGGAGGGCGAGGGCGTCGTCGAGCGGGAGGTCGTGCACGAGCGCGAGCCCCACCGGGAACGCCGGGTACTCGGGCGGCGTCTCGCGGACGAGGTCACGCGTGCGGTCGTGGTGCGCGGCGACGCCCGCGTCGGTGATGGCGTAGACGGTGCGCTCGGGCCGGTTGCCGTCGCGGTCGACGCCCGCGCGCTCGACGAGGCCGTCGCGCTCGAGCCGGTCGACCGCGTGGTAGACGGCGCCCGGGTTGAGCCGGACGAGCCGGTCGTCGCGCCGCTTGCGCAGGCGCACGAGCATCTCGTACGGGTGCATGGGCTGGTCGAGCAGCACGGCGAGCACGAGGGTCGCCGTCGGGCTGAGGCGCGGTGCGGGCACGGTCGTCTCCGGGACGGGTAGCACGGGGGGGGGTTCGCAGGCGGGGCTGCGTGCGTCGTGCGTCGCGCGACGTCGGCCCCGGGCCAAGAAGTCCGTAAGGAATATTCCGCATGGAATATACGCCTCGACGCGGCGGCGTGTCGACCCGGGACGGTTCGCGCAGTCGTGACCCGCCGCGTAGGTTCACGACACATGAGCGTCCTCGACCTGCTCGACCTCGACGCGACCGCCCTCGCCCACGCGCTCCGGACCGGCGACGCCTCCCCCACCGAGGTGCTCGACGCGACGCTCGACGCCGCCGCGGGCGTCGGCGCGGAGGTCGGCGCCTTCACCGTGCTCACCCCGGACCTCGCGCGCACGCAGGCGCTCGCCGCGGAGTCCGCGCTCGTCGCGGCACGCCGCGCGGGCGCGCCCGTCGCCGGGTCCGCGGAGCCGGGCGCGCTGCCGCCGTTCCTCGGCGTCCCGTGCCCGGTCAAGGACCTCACCATGGTGGAGGGCGTGCCTCTCCGCGCCGGGTCGGCCGCGATCGACCCGTTCCCGGCGCCTCATGACGACGGCGTGGCGACCCTCCTGCGCGCCGCGGGCACCGTCATGGTCGGCAAGACGACCACTCCCGAGCTCGGGCTCCCCTGCTACACCGAGCCCGACGTCGGGCCCACGGCCCGCACGCCGTGGGACCTCGCGCGGTCCGCGGGCGGGTCGAGCGGCGGCGCCGCGGCCGCGGTCGCGGCACGCGTCGTCGCCGTCGCGCACGGGAGCGACGGCGGCGGATCGCTGCGCATCCCGGCGAGCGCGTGCGGGCTGGTCGGGCTCAAGCCGTCGCGCGGGCTCGTGAGCCCCGGGCCGTACGGGGTCGACGGCGCGGGGCTCGCCACGCACGGTGTCCTCACCCGGTCGGTGCGCGACGCTGCGGCGTTCCTCGACGTCCTCGCGCGACCGTGGCCGGGCGACACCTTCACGGCGCGCCTCGCGGCCGCGTCCGGCGCGCGGCGGCTCCGGGTCGGGCTCCTGCTCGACCCCGTGATCGCCGCCGACGCCCCCGTGCACCCGGCGTGCGCCGACGCCGCCCGCGCGACCGCGGCGCTCCTCGCCGGGCTCGGGCACGACGTCGTCGAGATCCCCCCTCCGTTCGGCGCCGAGCGCTGGGACGCGTTCGCCGCCCTGTGGTCGGTCGGCGCGCTCCAGGCCCCCGTCCCGCCGGACCGCGAGCACCTGCTCGTCCCGCTCACGCGATGGCTCCGCGAGCGCGGGCGCGGCGTGAGCGGGCTCGCGTACGCGACCGCGCTCGCCGGGGTGCAGCAGCTCACCCGGGAGGTCGCCGCCGCCTGGGCCGGGGTCGACGTCGTGCTCTCCCCCACGCTCGCCCAGCCACCCGCGCTCGTCGGCAGCCAGCGGATGGACGACGACCCGGCCGCCGACTTCGCCGCGCAGACCGCGTTCACCCCTTGGACGAGCGTGTGGAACCTCACCGGCCGGCCCGCGATCTCGCTCCCGCTCGGCGAGGCACGCGTGACCGACCCCGACGGGTCCACGGCGACGGTCCCCGTGGGCGTGATGCTCGGCGCCGACCACGGCGACGACGCGCTCCTCCTCGACCTCGCCGCCCGCCTCGAGGAGGCCGCGCCGTGGTCCCACCGACGACCGGGGGCGTCGTCGTGACCGCCTACGTCGCGCTGCTGTTCGCCGTGAACGTGGGCGGGCGCAAGGTCCCGTCCACCGCGCTGCGCGAGCTCGCGGGCGAGCTCGGGTTCGCGCACGCCCGCACGGTCGTCAACAGCGGCAACCTCGTCGTCGCGCCCGGGACCTCCGGCGCGTCCCGGCCCGACGACGTCGCGCGTCTCCTCCACGACGCCGTCGCCGAACGCTTCGGCGTCGATGCCGCCGTCTCCGTGCTCACGACCGAGCGGCTCCGCAAGATCGTCCGCGGCAACCCCCTCCCCGACGACGCGGAGGAACGCCCCGCCGCGCTCCTCGTCCTCGTGGGCGAGACACCGGTCGACCCGGACGGCGCGACCACGATCCAGGCCCGGGGCGGGACCGAGCGAGCCGTCGTCGCGAACGGCGTCCTCTACGTCGCCTACCCCGACGGCATCGGCCGCTCGAAGCTCACGACGTCGGTCCTGACCAAGGCCGCCGGGACCCCGGTGACGGGCCGCAACTGGAACACCCTGACCCGCCTCCTCGCCCTCGCCGAGGACACCCCCACCTGACCGCTCCCGCCGAGCTAGAGCCGTGGTCGGCCGAGGTAGAGCCATGGTCACGCGAGGTAGAGCCAGGGTCACGCGAGGTAGAGCCCTGGTCACGCGAGGTAGAGCTGTGGTCCGCCGAGGTGGGCGTGGTCGGGTCTCAGACGCGCAGGGTTGGGTCCGCGGTGGGGGTGGGCTCGGTGCTCGGGGCTGCGGCGCCGTCACCCTGGTCTGTCGGGCGTGGGTTCTAGGAGCGCCGCTCTGACGCCCCTTCGCATCCGAGCCCACCCCCACCGCTCGGCCGTCGGCCCACTGTGGCTCGGCGACCGGCCGACCAGGTGGTCCTGGCAGCCTGACCAGGCGACCTTGGCTCGTCCGGCACTCATGTCGGGCCGAGACGACCTGCTCGGCGTGGCGTCGTGCGGCCCGGGCGACCTCGCGACGGCCCGGTGCGACGTCGCAGGAACAGGTCGAGTCGCGACCCACGACCCACGACCCACGACCCTGACCCGCAGCTGCAGCCGCTGCGCAGTCGCGCAGTGGCGCCCGCGAGGCGCGCGACGGGCGGAGGTGTGCGGTGTCACGCTGCACGCGGACGCAGCAACGGGAACGTGTCGGCGAGACCGGCACCGCGGGCGGTCGCCCGGGTGAGGGACGACCAGGGTGAGACGACGCCGGGCGGGGTGGGTGGTGGTGCCGCGTCGTGGTCGGGCCTGGCGGGAGCCGCGAGGAACGAGCGGCGGATGGTAGACGCGGCACCACCACCCACCCCGACCACCCAAGGTGACCAGACCGCCGTCGGGCAGGACCACGGCTCTACCTCGCGCTGCCGGAGCTCTCGCTCACGGGACCGGGGTCCTCTCTCGGGGCGGTGGCTCGGCGCCAGTGCTGGATCTTGTCGACGTCGCGCACGACGACGTCGAGGCGGGCGAGCTCGCGGCGCAGGTCGGCGGCGTCGGACGTCTTGTCGGCCTGGAGCATCGCCGCGCGGGCGCGCAAGACGGCGTCGGCGCTCGGCGGGAGCTCGGGGTCGCCGGGGACCCAGCGCCGGAACTCCTGTGCCCACGGGTCGCCGTCGTGCCACGGCCAGCCGTGCGCACGGAACGCGGCGGCGAGACGGGCCGTCGCGAGCTCCGTGCGGACGTGAAGCAGCTCGACGACCGGTGTCTCGCGAGCCTCCCGGTTGCCGGTGCCGGTGCCGTCGCCGGCACCGCGGGGCGAGAGACATACCGCGGTGGACGCGCGACGGTCGGTGGCGCTCGGCGCCCGACGGCCGAGCACGACGAGGTCCTTGCGGTCGACGAGCACGGCGGTGACGCGGTCCCGGTCGAGCGTGACGCGCTCGTCGCGCAGGGCCACGGTCGCGTGCTCGGCGTCGAGCGTCAGGACCGCGATGTCGCGCACCGCGTGCGCGGCGAACACGAGCCCGGCACCGACCCCGAGGACGAGGCAGATCGCGACGCCGAGGGTCCCCCGCTCGCCGAGGAGCTCGTCGATGACGCGCGCGAGACCCTGGAACGGCGCCCACGGCAGCCCCGCCATCCATCCGGCGAGGTGGAGCGCCCCGTACGCGAGCAGCGCCCCGAGGACCGGCGACCCGCCCCACAGGAGCCGGCGGTCGAGCGCCGTGGGTCCGACGACCGTCGGCACGTCCGGCGACGCCGTCCGGTCCGGGGACGGGATCGGGGCGGGCGTCGGGGTCGGGGGCGGGGACGGCGTCGGGGCGGAGTCGGTGAGCTCTGCGGGGGTGGGGTCGGGCGCGGGGCGGGGGACGGCGTCGGGCACCCGCCGATCCTCACGTGCGCTGGCCGCACGCGACGTCGCCCGGGAGGATGATCGCGAGCCGGGCACGTCGGCCGCGCGGGGTATGCCCCCGTAGAATCGAGGACGGTGTGCCGGGAAGTCTGGTCGGCCACGGTGTCGCGTCCGCGGGCCGTGCGACGCGACACCGACCCCGGGAGCACGATGACCCACGCCACCCCGCCCTCCGGCACCCACCCCACCGACCGCCCGTCGACCCGCGTGCGCTTCCGCCGGTGGGTGAGCCGGGAGACGACGGGCGGCGCGCTGCTCATCGGCGCGGCGCTGCTCGCGCTGCTGTGGGCGAACTCCCCGTGGCGGGACGCGTACACGACCCTCTCGGAGACGGTCGTCGGGCCGGCCTCGATCGGCTCCCTGCCCCTGCACCTCGACCTGAGCCTCGAGACCTGGGCGGCCGACGGGCTGCTCGCGATCTTCTTCTTCGTCGTGGGCGTCGAGCTCAAGCAGGAGTTCGTGGCGGGCAGCCTGCGGAGCCCGCGCCAGGCCGGGGTCCCGATGCTGGCCGCGGTCGGCGGCATGGCGGTGCCGGCGGTGATCTTCACGGCGGTCGTGCTGCTCGCGGGCGACCGCGGCGCGCTGCACGGCTGGGCGATCCCGACGGCGACGGACATCGCGTTCGCGCTCGGCGTGCTCGCCGTCTTCGGGCGCGGTCTGCCCACGGCGATCCGCACCTTCCTCCTGACGCTCGCGGTCGTGGACGACCTGCTCGCGATCGTCGTCATCGCGGTCTTCTACACGGCCGACCTGCGCATCGGGTTCCTCGGTCTCGCGCTCGTCGCGGTCGCGCTGTTCGCCGTGCTGGTCCGGGCGCGGCGCACGCGCTGGTGGCTCCTCGTTCCCGTCGCGGTGGTCGCGTGGGTGCTGGTCCACGAGTCCGGCGTGCACGCGACGATCGCGGGCGTCCTGCTCGGCTTCACCGTCCCGGCGCTCGTGGTGCACGGCGAGACCGAGTCGCGCACGCACCGGTTCGAGCACGCCCTGCGCCCGTTCTCCCAGGGGATCGCCCTGCCCGTGTTCGCGTTCTTCGCCGCGGGCGTGACGTTCGTCGGCGGCGGGGGCGACGTCCTCGGCCAGCCGGTCGTCCTCGCGATCGTGCTCGGCCTCGTGCTGGGCAAGCTCGTGGGCGTGCTCGGGGTGACGGCGCTCGTCACGCGGTTCACCCCGCTGCGCCTGGCGCCCGGCATCGGGGTGCGCGACCTGCTGCCCGTCGGCCTGCTGGGCGGGATCGGGTTCACCGTGTCGCTCCTCATCGCGGAGCTGTCGTTCCCGGACTCGACGCACACCGACGCGGCGAAGATCGCCGTCCTCGCGGCGTCGACGATCGCCGCCGCCCTCGCGGCGGTCGCGCTGCGCTGGGACGCCCGGCGCGCTCGCACGAACGACATGAACCTCGACGACCTCCCGGACGACGTCGTCGACCACATCGGCGACGAGAAGGACCGCCTCGAGCACTGACGCGACCCTCCCGCCGACCCGGGGTCCCGGTTCTCCCGCGGGCCGCCGGAACCCGGGGTCGTGGGCGACGTCTGCGGCCCAGCTCGCCCGTGACCCCGGGTTCGGCACCTGAAGGGTCCCGCTCGGCAGGTCGTCGCGACCTTGCGGCGGCACGGTGCCTCCCCGCGCAGAAGAGTGCGTCTCGTCGTCCATGGTGGGCTCCTTCGTCGGCGCCGTAGCCGGATCGTGACCGGCGCGGGTTGACACCGCGTCGGTCGTGGATCCATGATTCCCGCAACCTGAATCGCCTCTCATGTTTGAGCGGCGCTCCCCCAGGACCACCCAACGAAGGGCGAAGTCATGCGGACGAAGAAGTCCCAGCGGCCGGCACTCGCCGTCGCCGCGCTCGCGGCCGCGAGCCTCGTGCTCGCCGCGTGCGCGCCGACCGACGCGACCGGCGGCGACACGACCGGAAGCGAGAGCAGCGCGAGCGCCGACCCCGTCGACGTCGGCATCATCTACTCCAAGACCGGGCCGCTCGCGGCCTACGGCGAGGCCTACTACGAGGGCTTCCAGGCGGGCCTCGACTACGCGACCGACGGCACGGGCGAGGTCGACGGCCGGCCCGTCAACGTGACGTTCCACGACGACGGCGGCGACCCGGACAAGGCGGTCGGCCAGGCCAAGGACCTCATCGGCAAGGGCTACCAGATCCTCGGCGGCACGGTCGTGTCCGGCGTGGCGCTCAAGCTCGCCGAGCAGGCCGAGCAGAACAAGGTCCTCTACATCTCCGGCCCCGCCGCGGTCGACGCGCTCACGGGCATCAACGACTACACGTTCCGCTCGGGGCGCCAGTCGCTCCAGGACGTCGCGACGGCGGGGACGTTCGTCGACCCCGACGGCGCGAAGGTCGTCGTGTTCGCGCAGGACAACGCGTTCGGCCAGGGCAACCTCGCCGCGGTCGAGGCGGTCCTCGGCGCGCAGGGCGCCGAGGTGACGAGCGTGCTCGTGCCCGAGGACGCGACGGAGTTCACGCCGTTCGCGCACCAGATCGTCGACGCCGCGCCCGACCTCGTGTTCGTCGCGTGGGCCGGGGCGACGTCGGGCGCGATGTGGCAGGGCCTCGACCAGCAGGGCGTGCTCGACTCGACGACGGTCGTCACCGGCCTCGGCGACGTCGCCACCTACGGCGCGTACGGCGCCGCGGCGAGCAAGGTCGACTTCCTCAACCACTACTTCCCCGGCGCGGCGGGCACCGAGGTCGAGGCCGCGATGCTCGCGTCGGTCGAGGCAACCGACAAGCAGGCGGACCTCTTCACGCCCGACGGCTTCGTCGCGGCCCAGATGATCGTCCACGCGATCGAGGAGGGCGGCGACGACGTCGACGCCATGGTCGACGCGCTCGAGGGCTGGAGCTTCGACGGCCCCAAGGGCACGACGACGGTCCGCGCGTCCGACCACGCGCTGATCCAGCCGATGTACCAGGTCAAGCTCGTGGCCGACGGCGACGCCTGGATCCCCGAGCTCGTCACCGAGGTGCCGGGCGACGACGTCGCGCCGGCCGAGGCGGGCTGACGTGGGCGAGCCGCACGCCCTCCCCGCGCTCGAGGTCCGCGGCCTCGGCCTCCAGATCGGCGGCGCGCGCATCCTCCAGGGCGTGAGCCTCGCCGTCGGGCAGGGCGAGATGCTCGGGGTGATCGGGCCGAACGGCGCGGGCAAGACGACGCTCTTCAACCTGGTGTCGGGGATCCACCGCCCGACGAGCGGGTCGGTGCTCCTCGCGGGAACGGACGTGACGACCACCTCGGTGGCGGCGCGCGCCCGCGCCGGGCTGGGCCGCACGTTCCAGACGTCGAGCCTGTTCCCGCGCCTGAGCGTCCGGGAGAACGTGCGGCTCGCCGCGCAGGGGCGCCTCGGCGGCGCCCTGTCCGTGCTGCGCTTCCCGCGCCGCGGCGACGCCGCGACGCGGGAGGCGAACCGGCACCTCGAGACCGTGGGGCTCACGCGCCGCGCCGACGTCGCGGCCGGGGACCTGTCGCACGGCGACAAGCGCAAGCTCGAGATCGCGGTGCTCCTCGCGACGGAGCCGCGGGTCGTGCTGCTCGACGAGCCCATGGCGGGCGTCTCGTCGGCCGACGTGCCCGGGCTCGTCGAGGTCATCCGCGACCTGCACGCGACCGGCTGCACCGTCCTCATGGTCGAGCACCACATGGACGTCGTGCTCGGGCTCGTGGACCGCGTCGCCGTCATGCACCACGGCGAGCTGCTCGCGTGCGACACCCCCGACGCCGTCATGGCGGACCCGACGGTGCAGAGCGCCTACCTCGGCGTCACGGCAGGAGAGGCAGCATGAGCGCCGGCAGGAACCTCACGGACCGGACCGGAGCGACGGCCGACGTGCCCGTCCTCGAGGTGCGCGGGCTGTCCGCGCGCATCGCGGGGCAGCAGGTCGTCGAGGACGTGACGTTCTCCGTCCCGGCCACGGGCGTCACCGCCGTGCTGGGCCGCAACGGCGTCGGCAAGACGTCGACCCTCAAGGCCGTGCTCGGCCTCATCGAGCGCCGGGGCGAGGTGCGGCTCGCGGGCGAGCGGGTCGACGGCGAGCGCACGGACCGGATCGTGCGCCGCGGCGTCGGGTACGTGCCCGAGGACCGCGAGGTGTTCGCCGGGCTCACGGTCGCGGAGAACCTGCGGCTCGCGGAGCGCGACGCGCACCCGCGGCGCGAGCTCGTCGCGGAGCTCTTCCCGGACCTCGTCCAGCGCGCCGCCCAGCGCGCGGGCACCCTCTCGGGCGGTCAGCAGCAGATGGTGTCGCTCGCGCGCGCCCTGCTCAACGCCAACCGCCTGCTCCTCGTCGACGAGCCCACCAAGGGCCTCGCGCCCCGGATCGTCGGCGAGGTGTCGGACGCGCTCGCCGAGGCGGCCCGCACGGTCCCGATCCTGCTCGTCGAGCAGAACCTCGAGGTCATCGAGCGGCTCGCCGAGCGCGTCGTCGTGATCGACGCGGGCCGCGTCGTGCACACGGGCCCGGCGCGCGAGCTCCTCGACGACCCCGACCGCGTCCAGCAGCTCCTCGGCGTGCACGCCGAGGTCGACCACCACGAGAACGAAGGGGCTGCGGCCCGATGAGCACGATCGTCCTCCTCCTCGTCACGGGGCTCGGCCTCGGGGCGCTGTACTTCCTCGTCGCGTCGGGCCTGTCGCTCATCTACGGGCTCATGGGCGTCCTCAACTTCGCGCACGGGTCGTTCCTCACGCTCGGCGCGTTCGGCGGCTGGTTCGTCGCGCGCTCGCTCGGCGCGGACTCGTGGGGCGTCTTCGCGCTCTCGCTGCTCGCCGGGGCCGTCGTCGGGGCGGGGGCCGCGGCGCTCACCGAGCTCCTGCTCATCCGCCCGCTCTACGAGCGGCACATCGAGCAGGTGCTCGTCACGGTCGGGCTCTCGCTCGCCTCCGTCGCGCTGTTCGAGGGCATGTGGGGCTCGGACCCCGAATTCATCTCCGGTCCCGCGTGGCTCAAGGGCACGACCGACCTCGCGGGCGCGCCGATCCCCAACGACCGCTTCGTCGCGATCGGCGCCGCGGTTCTCGTGCTCGGCGCGATCGTGCTCTTCCTCCAGCGCACGCGTTACGGCCTCATCATCCGCGCGGGCGTCGAGAACCGGTCCATGGTCACGGCGCTCGGCATCGACGTGCGCAAGGCGTTCACGCTCGTGTTCGCCCTCGGCGGCGCCGCCGCGGGCCTCGGCGGGGTCCTCGCCTCGCAGTACTTCGGCTACGTCTCGCCGCACCTCGGCGGGTCGCTGCTCATCTTCGCGTTCATCGTCACGGTCATCGGCGGGCTCGGCTCGCTGACCGGCGCCGCGGTCGCCTCCGTGCTCGTCGCGGTCCTCCAGCAGTTCGCGAACTACTACCTCGGCTACGGCGACCTCATCGTCGTGCTGCTGCTCGCGCTCGTGCTCCTCGTCCGTCCCACCGGCCTCCTCGGGAGGGCAGCCGCATGACCACCCAGACCGCTCCTGGCAGCCGGCCCGACGGCGGCACGCGCGCGGCCGCCGACCCCACCTCCGCTCCCGCCGGGTCCGTGCCGGGCGCCCCGCACCCTGGCGACGCTGCGCGCCCGGCGCGCCGGACGCCGTCGGGCACCGTGGTCCGCACGCTCGCGGGTGTCGCGCTCGTCGCGCTGCTCGCGTGCCTGCCGCTGCTCGCCATCCACGTGCCCGGCGTGCTGCCTGGTCCGACCTACACGCCGGGCGCGCTGCAGATGATGGCGCTGTGCTGGCTCATCGGTGCGCTCGCCCTGAGCTACCACCTGCTGTTCGGCGTCGCGGGGCTGCTGAGCTTCGGCCACGCGCTGTACTTCGCGGCGGGCGTGTACGGGCTCGCGATCGTGCTCGACACGACCGAGATCCCGCTCCTGCCCGCCGCGGCGCTCGTGCTCGTCGGCGGGATCGTCCTCGCGCACGTCGTCGGCGCGATCTCGCTGCGCGTCACGGGCATCTCGTTCGCCATGGTCACGCTCGCGTTCGCCCAGGCGGGCAACGTGCTCGTGCGCCGCAACCCCGGCGGCGCCACGGGCGGCGAGGAGGGCCTCGCGCTCGCGACCGGCAACGTCCCCGACGCGTTCGTGGGCGTCCTCAACACGCGCAACCTCTACTGGCTCGCGCTCGCCGTGCTCGTCGTGGTCTACCTCGTCGTGCTGTGGATCGAGCGGTCGCGCGCGGGGCACGTCGCGGCGGCGACGCGCGAGAACGAGATGCGCGTGCGCGTCATCGGCGGGCGCCCCTACCTCGTCAAGCTCCTCGTGTTCGTCCTCGCGGCGACGCTCGCGACCGTCGTCGGCATGGCGTACCTCCTGCTCCAGTCCGGCGCCGTGCCGCGCGCGACGTCGGCCGACTTCACGCTCACGCTGCTCGTCATGGTCGTGCTCGGCGGCGTGGGCTCACGGTGGGGCGCGATCGTCGGCGGCGTGCTCTACACGGTCCTCGACCAGCGGCTCGGGACGCTCGCGAGCTCCGCGGCCGTCGCGGACCTCCCGGCCGTGCTGCGCGTGCCGCTCAGCGAGCCGCTGTTCCTCCTCGGGACCCTCTTCATCCTCGTCGTGATGTTCCTGCCCGGCGGCATCGCCGGCGCCGCGTCGCGCCTCGCCGCGCGCCGCCGCCCGCGGGAGGATCGGGAGGAGGCCCGCGAGCGCCTGGAGGAGGTGGCATGACGACGCAGCACCAGGACGCCCAGGACGGCCTGCACACCCTCGGCCGCTGGACGCGCGACCGCGCGCTCGCGACGCCGGACCGCGTCGCGGTCGACGACCGCGGCGTGACCCTGCGCTACCGCGACCTGCACGAGCGCGCGAGCGCCCTGGCGACGGCGTTCCGCGAGGCGGGCTACGGCCTCGGCGACCGCGTGGCCACGGTGACCGGCAACAGCGCCGACCAGGTCGTGCTGTTCTTCGCGTGCGCGCAGGCCGGGCTGATCCTCGCGCCGCTGTCGTGGCGGCTGTCGCCGGGCGAGCTCGCCGCCCAGATCGAGCAGGCCGACCCGGCGCTCGTGCTCGTGGAGCAGGAGTTCTCCGCGCTGGCCGACGCGGCGTTCGACCGGCTGGACCGGCTCGTCCTCCCCCCGCGGCGTACCGAGCTCGGCCGCAGCGGCGTCGAGGCGCGGGTCCCCGCGCCGTCGCGCCGCCCGTGCCTGGCCGACGGCGCGCGCGACGCGGACGGCGCGGGCCGGGCCGCGGGGGCGCCCGTTCCCGAGCGCCGCGTCGTGCACGACGACGACCCGCTCCTGCTCGTCTTCACGTCCGGCACGCAGGGCACGCCCAAGGGCGCGCTGCTCACGCACGCGAACTGCTTCTGGACCAACCTCTCGCTCTCGCGCACGGTCGAGCTGACGAGCCACGACGTCGTGCTGAGCGTGCTGCCGCAGTTCCACGCGGGCGGCTGGAACATCCAGCCGCTGCTCGCGTGGTGGACCGGCGCGACGGTCGTCCTGGAGCGCACGTTCGAGCCCGAGCGCGTGCTGCAGCTCGTCGCCGAGCGCCGCGTCACGACGATGATGGGCGTCCCGACGAACTACCTGCTCCTCGCGGAGCACCCCGGCTTCGCGGACGCCGACCTGTCGTCGCTGCGCCACGCCGTCGTGGGCGGCGCGCCCATGCCGGAGCCGCTGCTGCGCACGTGGCACCGGCGCGGCGTCGCGCTCTCGCAGGGGTACGGGCTCACCGAGGCCGGGCCCAACGTGCTGTGCCTGCCGGACGACCAGGCGCGCGAGCGCCTCGGGTCGGCCGGGACGCCGTATCCCCACGTCGAGGTCGCCGTCGCGGACCCGGTGACCGGGCGCCACCTCGACGGGCCCGCGGCGGGCGAGCTGCTGGTCCGCGGGCCCGGGGTGTTCGCCGGGTACTTCCGCGACGAGGCCGCGACGGCCGCCGTCCTGCACGACGGCTGGCTGCGCACCGGGGACCTCGTCGAGCGCGACGCCGACGGGTGCTACCGCGTGGTGGACCGGATCAAGGACGTCTTCATCGTCGGCGGCGAGAACGTCACGCCGTCCGAGGTGGAGGCCGTGCTCCGGCGGCACCCCGGCGTCGCGGACGTCGCGGTCGTGGGCGTGCCCGACGACCGGTGGGGCGAGGTCGGCGCGGCGTTCGTCGTCCCGCGCCCGGGCCACCCCACCGACGCCGAGGAGCTGGAGGCGTTCTGCCGCCGCGAGCTCGCGCACTTCAAGGTCCCGCGTCGCTTCGACCTCGTCCCGTCCCTGCCCCGCACGTCGTTGCACAAGGTGTCGCGCCGCTCGCTCGCCGAGCGCGTGACCGTCCCGGAGGACTCATGAGCACCCAGCCCCGCACCGCCCGCGGCAACCGCACGCGGGCCAAGATCCTCGCCGCGGCCGAGCAGGTGTTCGCCCAGGTCGGGTACCACGACGCGTCGATCGTCAAGATCACCGAGTCCGCGGGCGTCGGGCAGGGCACGTTCTACCTGTACTTCGAGTCGAAGATCGACGTGTTCGACGAGCTCGTCGACGACCTCAACCGCCGCGTGCGGCACGCGATGATCGAGGCGAGCTCGCAGGCGGACACCCGCCTCGCCGCCGAGCGCGCCGGCTTCGAGGCCTTCTTCCGCTTCACCGCCGAGCACCCGGCGCTCTACCGGATCGTGCGGCAGGCCGAGTTCGTCTCGCCCGGCGCGCTGCGTCGGCACTACTCGCGCATCGTCGAGGGCTACATGACGGGCCTCGACAAGGCGCGCGCGAACGGCGAGGTGGGCCACGACGTCGACCCGGAGGTCGCCGCGTGGGCGCTGATGGGGATCGGGGAGATCGTCGGCATGCGCTGGGTCCTGTGGGGCGGGCGCTGGGACGAGAGCGCGGAGCCGCCGTCGTACGACACCGCGGCCGCCGAGGTCCCGCCGCACGTCTTCGAGCAGACCATGCAGTTCATCGAGCGCGCGCTCGCCGTACCGCGACCCGCCGCCGAGGCCGGAGCCACGGCCCGGTCCGGATCCACGACCGAAGGAGACGCGCAGTGATCGTCCCCGCCACCGTCCCTGCCGCGTCGACCCCCGTGGCCCCCACGCTCGCCGGGCGTCGTGCGCTCGTCACGGGCGGCGCGAGCGGCATCGGCGCGGCGTGCGCGCGCGAGCTCGCCGCGCGCGGCGCGCACGTGACCGTCGCCGACGTCGACCCCGACGGCGCGCAGCGCCTCGCGGACGAGCTCGGCGGCGAGGCGTGGGTCGTCGACCTCGCCGACACGCGCGCGCTCGACGACCTCTCGCTCGACGTCGACGTCCTCGTCAACAACGCGGGCGTCCAGCGCGTGAGCCCCATCGAGGAGTTCCGCCCCGACGACTTCCGCCTGCTGCACGCGATCATGCTCGAGGCGCCGTTCCTGCTGGTCCGGGCCGCGCTCCCGGGGATGTACGCGCGCGGGTTCGGGCGCGTCGTCAACGTGTCGTCGGTGCACGGCCTCGTGGCGTCGCCGTTCAAGTCGGCGTACGTGTCCGCGAAGCACGGTCTGGAGGGCCTGTCCAAGGTGACGGCCCTCGAGGGCGGCCCGCACGGGGTGACGAGCGTGTGCGTCAACCCCGGCTACGTCCGCACGCCGCTCGTGGAGAAGCAGATCGCGGACCAGGCGCGCATGCACGGCGTCCCCGAGTCCGAGGTGCTCGCGACCGTGCTCCTCGCCGAGTCCGCGGTGAAGCGGCTCGTCGAGCCGGAGGAGGTCGCGTCGCTCGTCGGCTGGCTCACCGGACCCGACGCGTCGATGGTCTCGGGCGCGTCGTGGACGATCGACGGCGGCTGGAGCGCCCGGTGACCGCGGGCACGACGGCGACCCCCGCGTCCGCACGGCACGACGTCACCGCCGCGACCCACACCTACGCGACGCTCGACGTCCCCGTCGCGGGCGGGCGGCTGCGCGTCGGCGTGTGGGACCCGGTCGGCCCGCCCGCACCCGGGCCCGGCGCCCGGCCCGACGGCGGCGCGCGCCCCGCGCACGACGCCGTCCCGACCGTCCTCGCCGTGCACGGCATCACGGCGTCGCACCGCGCGTGGCCGGCCGTCGTCGCGGCACTGCCGGGCGTGCGCGTCGTCGCGCCCGACCTACGGGGGCGCGGCCGCAGCAACACCCTGCCCGGCCCGTACGGCATGGGCGCGCACGCCGACGACCTCGCTGCCGTGCTCGACGCGCTGGGGGTCGAGAGCGTCGTCGCGCTCGGGCACTCGATGGGCGCGTTCGTGTCGGTCGTGCTCGCGCACCGCCACCCCGGCCGCGTCTCGCGGCTCGTGCTCGTCGACGGCGGGATCCCGCTCCCACCGCCCGCGGGCCTGCCCCCGGACGCCGATCACGACGAGGTCCTGCGCGCGCTGCTCGGGCCGGCCGTCGAGCGGCTCGAGCGGACCTTCGCCGACCGCGAGGAGTACCGCGGCTTCTGGCGCGCGCACCCCGCCTTCGCGAGCGCGTGGGACGAGCCGTGGGCCGACGTCGTGGCGGGGTACGTCGACTACGACCTCGTCGGCGAGGCGCCCGCGCTGCGTCCGGCGTCGTCGGGCGCGGCGGTCTCCGCCGACTCGCTCGAGCTCTACGAGGGCGGCCCGCTCGCCGAGGCGCTCGCGGGCGACCACCCGCTCGACGTGCCCCTCGTGCTGCTGCGCGCGCCGCGCGGGCTGCTCGACGAGCCCGAGGCCCTCTACTCCCCCGAGCACCTCGCCGCGTGGCGCGCGCGGCTGCCGGGGCTGCGCACCCGCGACGTAGCGGGTATCAATCACTACACGATCATCATGAGCCCGCCCGGCGTCGAGGCCGTCGCGGGCGAGACCCTGCAGGCCCTGGCCGCCGTCACGAGCGACGGACCCGGACCGGCGAGTGACGAGGAGGTCACGGCATGAGCCCCACGATCGCGTCCCCACGAGGGACCGGGCTGGACAAGGTGGTCGCGTCCGCGGCCGAGGCCGTCGCGGACGTGCCCGACGGCGCGTCGCTCGCCGTCGGCGGGTTCGGCCTGTGCGGCAACCCCATCGCGCTCATCGAGGCGCTGCTCGCGCAGGGCACGCGCGATCTGTGGGTCGTGAGCAACAACTGCGGCGTCGACGACTGGGGCCTGGGCGTCCTGCTCGGGGCGGGCCGCATCCGGAAGATGACGAGCTCGTACGTCGGGGAGAACAAGGAGTTCGAGCGGCAGTTCCTCTCGGGTGAGCTCGAGCTCGAGCTCACCCCGCAGGGCACGCTCGCGGAGAAGCTGCGCGCGGGCGGCGCGGGCATCGCGGGGTTCTGGACGCGCACCGGCGTCGGCACGCAGGTCGCCGAGGGCGGCCTCCCCCAGCGGTACGACGGCGCGGGCGGGGTCGCGCAGGCCAGCGCGCCCAAGGAGGTGCGCGCGTTCGGCGTCGGGCCGCGCGGCCGCGACGGGTCGTTCCCCGACGAGGCCGAGTTCGTCCTGGAAGACGCGATCACCACGGACTTCGCGCTCGTGCACGCCCTGCGCGGCGACCGGCACGGCAACCTCGTGTTCCACCGGTCGGCCCGCAACTTCTCCCCCCTCGCCGCGATGGCGGGCCGCGTGTGCGTCGCGCAGGTCGAGGAGCTCGTCGAGCCCGGCGAGATCGACCCCGACGCCGTCCACCTGCCCGGCGTGTTCGTGCACCGCGTCGTCGAGGTCGGCCCGGACGTGCCCAAGCGGATCGAGCGCCGCACCGTGCGCCCGGCCGCAGAGACCGACCAGCCCGCGCGCACGACGTCGGGCACGGCGACCAGCGTGAAGGAGGGCTGACGCATGGCGCTCACCCGCGACGAGATGGCCGCGCGCGCCGCGCGCGAGCTCCAGGACGGCTGGTACGTCAACCTCGGCATCGGCCTGCCGACGCTCGTGCCCAACTACGTGCCCGAGGACAAGCACCTCGTGCTGCAGTCGGAGAACGGGATCCTCGGCGTCGGGCCGTACCCGAGCGAGGACACCGTCGACCCCGACCTCATCAACGCGGGCAAGGAGACCGTCACCGTCCTGCCGGGCGCGGCGTTCTTCGACTCCGCGCTGAGCTTCGGCATGATCCGCGGCGGCAAGATCGACGCCGCGATCCTCGGCGGCATGCAGGTCTCCGCGACGGGCGACCTCGCCAACTGGATGATCCCCGGCAAGATGGTCAAGGGCCCCGGCGGCGCGATGGACCTCGTGCACGGGGCCGCGCGCGTGATCGTGCTCATGGAGCACGTGGCGCGCGACGGGTCGCCCAAGCTCCTGCGCTCGTGCTCGCTGCCGCTCACCGGGCGGGGCGTCGTGCACCGGATCATCACGGACCTCGCGGTGATCGACGTGACGCCCGACGGCCTCGTGCTGCGCGAGACCGCGCCCGGCGTGAGCGTCGACGACGTGCGCGCCGTGACCGAGCCCGACCTCGTCGTCGCGCTCGACGACGCCCCGCTCGACGTCGCCGACGCCGGTCCGGGACCGTCCACGCAGGCCGCGGGGACGCCGTCGTGACGCGCGACGTGCTGCGCCGCGACGTGCCGACCCCGCGCGGTCGCGAGCACGTGCGCGAGGTGCTGGCCGACGGCGACGTGCGGGCCACGGTCCTGCTCGTGCACGGCAACTGCTCGTCGTCGGCGTTCTTCGACCCGCTGCTGCGCGCGCTGCCCGCCGACGTGCGCGGCGTCGCCGTCGACCTGCGCGGGTACGGCGACGCCGAGACCCGGCCCGTCGACGCGACGCGGGGCGTGCGGGACTACGCGGACGACGTCGCCGCCGTCGTCGACGCGCTCGACCTCGCGCACCCGCTCGTCGCAGTCGCGCACTCCGCGGGGGCGGGGGTCGTGCTCCAGCTCGCGACGGACCGGCCCGACCTCTTCGACGCGGTCCTCCTCGAGGCGCCCATGTCGCCCTACGGGTTCGGCGGCACGCGCGACGTCGACGGCACGCCGCTCTCCCCCGACTTCGCCGGGTCCGGCGGCGGCACCGCGAACCCCGCGTTCGTCGCGGCGCTCGCGGCGGGCGACCGCAGCGAGGACGCGGGGTCGCCCCGTGACGTGCTGCGCCGGTTCTACGTCGCCGACCCGGCCTCGCTCGGCGAGCCGCTCGGCACGCTGGAGGAGCTCCTGCTCGACTCCGTGCTCTCGACGCGCACGGGCGACGACAACTACCCGGGCGACCGGACGGCGTCGGGCACGTGGCCCGGCGTCGCGCCGGGGACGCGCGGCATGAACAACGCGATCAGCGCGAAGTACTGCGACCTGTCCGGCTTCGCGACGTCCGGCGCGACGGCGCCCGTGCTGTGGGTGCGGGGCGACGCCGACGCGATCGTCTCGGACACGTCGCTGTTCGACCTCGCGCAGCTCGGCGCGATCGGCGCCGTCCCCGGCTGGCCCGGGGCCGAGACGCACCCGCCGCAGCCGATGGTCGCCCAGACGCGGGCCGTCCTCGACGCCTACGCGGCCGCCGGCGGGCGGTACCGTGAAGAGGTGCGGCCCGGCGTCGGGCACAGCCCCCACCTCGAGGAGCCGGACGTGTTCCTCGGGCTCCTGCTCGGGCTGGTCGACACTGCCGTTGCCGACGTCGACGCCGCCGCCGCACGAGCGGGCGCCACACCCCCGGCGCCCGCGCAGACACCGCCGTCCGCACCCCTGGAGGTCCAGCCGTGAGCACCACCACCCCGCACTCCCCCGACGACGTCGTGATCGTCGCTGCCGCCCGCACCCCTCAGGGCCGGCTCAAGGGCTCGCTCGCCGCGCTGACCGCGGTCGAGCTCGGCGCCGTCGCCGCGCGCGCCGCGATCGAGCGCTCGGGACTCGGCGCGGACGCCGTCGACGCCGTGGTGTTCGGCCAGGTGCTCCAGGCCGGGGCGGGGCAGAACCCCGCGCGCCAGACCGCCGCAGGCGCCGGCGTGGGCTGGGACGTGCCCGCCGTGACGGTGAACAAGGTGTGCCTCTCGGGGCTCACCGCCGTCATCGACGGCACGCGGATGATCCGCTCCGGCGAGGCCGAGGTCGTGCTCGTCGGCGGCCAGGAGTCCATGACCAACGCGCCGCACCTGCTCCCCGGGTCGCGCGCCGGGTTCGCGTTCGGCGACGCGACGCTCGTCGACGCCGTCGCGCGCGACGGGCTCACCGACGCGTTCGACCGCGCCTCCATGGGCGTCTCGACCGAGCGCACCAACGTCGGCGACGTGTTCGTCTCGCGCGAGGAGCAGGACGCCGTCGCGGCGGCGTCGCACCAGCGCGCCGCCGCCGCGGCGAAGGACGGCCTGTTCGACGCCGAGCTCGCCCCCGTGAGCGTCCCGCAGCGCCGGGGCGAGCCGGTCGAGGTGCGCGACGACGAGGGCGTGCGCCCCGACACGACCGTCGAGGGCCTCGCGCGCCTGCGCCCCGCGTTCGACCCCGAGGGCACCATCACCGCAGGCAACGCGTCGCAGATCTCCGACGGCGCCGCCGCGCTCGTGCTGACCACCCGCGCCCGGGCCGAGTCCGCTGGCGCGCCCGTGCTCGCGACCGTGCGCGCCTGGGGTCAGGTCGCCGGCCCCGACACGTCGCTGCACTCCCAGCCGGCGCGCGCGATCCGGCAGGCCCTCGACCGGGCCGGGTGGACGGTCGACGACCTCGACCTCGTCGAGATCAACGAGGCGTTCGCGACCGTCGTCGCGGTCTCCACGCGCGTGCTCGGCGTCTCGCCGGACGTCGTCAACGTGCACGGTGGTGGCATCTCGCTCGGGCACCCCATCGGCGCCTCCGGCGCCCGCCTCGCCGTCCACGCGGCGCACGAGCTCGCGCGCCGCGGCGGCGGGCGCGTCGCCGTCGGGCTGTGCGGCGGGGGCGGCCAGGGAGAGGCGCTGCTGCTGGAGGCCTGACCACCCGTCCCCGACGTCGTCAGCGCCCCACCGTCCAGGACCCGTGGGAGGCCGACGCCCCCGACGGTTCGAGGGGACGAGCGCGGGTGGCTCGCCTACGCTCGCGATGTGCAGCCCACCGTGACGGAGACCCGTACCCCCGAGCCCGTCGACGAAGAGCCCGCCCGGCACGGGGTGTGGGGGCGGTGGCTGCGGCGGTTCTCGGCGACCGGGCTGGTGCTCGCGCTGCTCTGGTTCTGCCTGTCGTTCACGCCGTCGCTCATCCCGCGGGCCTGGTACTACCAGGCCGTGATCTCGGGCGTGAGCGCCGTCGGCGGGTACGGCGTGGGCGCGTTCGTCGAGTGGTTCGCGGTCAAGGTCGGGCTGCGTATCCGGTGGACGGCACGCGCGAGCCGCGTCGCGTGGTGGGTGCTCGCCGGGGCGACCGTCGTGCTCGTCCCGCTCTCTCTGGTCCTGGGCGCCCGCCGCCAGATCGAGCTGCGGCACCTGTTCGGCATGTCCGAGGACGTCCCCGGGCGCGAGGTCGTGACGCTCCTCGTCGCGCTCGTCGTCGCGCTGCTCGTGCTCCAGGCCGGGCGCGGGCTGCGCCGCGTCGCGCGGTGGGTGGCCCGGCTCGTCGGCCGGGTCGTGCCCGCCCCGGTCGCGCGGTTCGTGAGCGGCGTGGCGGTCGCCGTCGTCGTGGTGCTCGTCTTCAACGGCGTCGTCTGGTCGGGCGCGATGAGCGCGCTCAACTCGATCTACGCGGCCGCGAACGCCGACGTCGACCCGCGCCTGTCGCCCCCGGCCCAGCCCGAGCGGTCCGGGTCGGCGGCGTCCCCCGAGACGTGGGACTCGCTGGGCGCGGAGGGCCGCAAGTTCGTCGTGTCCGGGCCGACGCTCGACGAGCTGACCGCGTTCGCCCAGGCGGGCGACGTCGTCGACCCCGCGGACGTGCGCGAGCCGATCCACGCGTACGCGGGCCTCGACCCCGACGGCGACCTCGACGCCACGGCGGCGCGCGTCGTCGACGAGCTCGACCGCACCGACGCGTGGGACCGCTCCGTCCTCGTCGTCGCGACGACCACCGGGACGGGCTGGGTGGACCCGGGCATGGTCGAGGCGCTCGAGCTCATGCACGGCGGCGACACCGCGATCGCGAGCATGCAGTACTCGTACCTGCCGAGCTGGATCAGCTTCGTCGGCGACCGCACGACCCCGCCCGCGGCCGGCAAGGCGCTCTTCGAGGCGGTGTACGCACGGTGGTCCGAGCTCCCCGAGGACGACCGCCCGCGCCTGCTGGCGTTCGGCATCTCGCTCGGGTCGTTCGGGATGCAGGGCGCGTTCAGCGGCGTGCAGGACGTCGAGGCGCGCTCCGACGGCGCGATGTTCACCGGGACGCCCGGCTTCACGCCGATGTGGCGCGAGCTCACCGACGCGCGCGACCCCGGGTCGCTCGAGTACGCACCCGTGCTCGACGACGGCCGCCAGGTCCGGTGGGGCGTTCCGGTCGCGACCGGCGTCGCGGACCTCTGGGGCCCCGGCCCGCGCTGGGACGAGCCGCGCGTCGTCTACCTCCAGCACGCGTCCGACGGCGTGACCTGGTGGGGACCGGAGACGCTGTGGTCCGAGCCCGACTGGCTGCGCGAGCCGCGCGGACCCGACGTGCTGGGCGACGTGCGGTGGTACCCGTTCGTCACGTTCTGGCAGCTCACGGGCGACCTGTTCGTCGCCGCCGCCTCGGACATCCCGCCGGGCCACGGCCACGTCTACCACCTCGAGTACGCCGACGGGTTCGCCGCCCTGCACGCCCCCGAGGGCTGGTCGGCCGCCGACACGGCGCGGCTCAAGGCCGCGATGGACGCGCCGACGCAGGGCGGCTCGATCGGCTGAGGACGGTGAGCGCCACGGCGACCAGGACGCCGGCCCCGCTCACGGCCGCGGCGACCCAGAACGACGCGGCGAACGGTCCGGCGGGGTCGCCGTCCGCCGTCGCGCCCGCGAGCAGCGCCGCGACGACCGGTGCGGCCGCCGCCGAGCCGACCGTGCGGATCACGCTGTTGAGTCCGGTCGCGGCGCCGATCTCCTCCGGCGGCGACCACGTCACGACGAGCTGTGCGCAGATCGCGTAGCCGATCCCGTTGCCGAGCCCCAGGACGGAGAACGCGACCACGACTGCCCACGGCACCGTCGGCCACAGCGCGAGCCCGACAGACCCCACGAGCATGACCGCCACCGCGACGCCCGACGTGGCGGCCGCGCCCACGCGTGCCACGAGGAGGGGCGTGCACCGACCACCGAGGAAGACCAGGACGGCGCTCGGGAGCATCGCGAGCCCCGACGCGGTGACGTCCAGCCCGTGCCCGTAGCCGGTGGCCGTGGGCGCCTGCATGAGCACCGGGAGCGCGACGTAGCAGACGTACGGCACGAACCCGACGGCCACGGTGAGGACGCTGACCAGCGCGAGCGGCCCGTGGCGGAACGTGCGCACGTCCACGAGCGGCGCCTCGGTGCGCCGCTCGACGAGCACGAGCGCGACGAGGAGGATCACCCCGACCGCGCCGACGCCGAGCGTACGGGGTGACGACCATCCCCACGCGCCCCCCTGCGACACCGCGAGCAGGACCCCGACGAGCCCGCCGGCGAGCAGCACGATGCCCGGCCAGTCCGTGCGGCGCCGCTGGGACCGCGCTCTCACCGCCGGGACCCACAGGAGCACCAGCACGGCCGCGCCCACGATCAGGACGGCCGCGAGGACGAACATCCACCGCCACGAGAGCGCCTCGACGATCACGCCGCCGAGCACGAGCGCAGCGCCCGCGCCGAGCCCGATCATCCCCGAGATCCAGCCGAAGGCCGCCGCGACGCGGGGCGGCGGCAGCAGGTTCCGCGCGAGCGCGAGCGCCAGCGGGAACGTCGCCGTGCTCACGCCCTGCACCACCCGTGCGCCGAGGAGCACCACGAGGCTCGGTGCGGCCGAGGCGACGAGCGTCGCGCCGGCGAAGACGGCGAGGGTCGCGAGGAGCACGCGCCGGTGGCCGAACCGGTCCCCGAGGTTGCCGACCACCGGGGCGAGCACGGCGCCGGCGAGGAGGAAGGCGGTGAGGATCCACCCCGTCCCTTGCGGACCGGCGCCGAGCTCGCGCCCGAGCGTGGGGAGCGCGGGCACCACGAGCGTCTGCATGAGCGAGAACGCGAGCACGACGACGCTGAGCGCGGCGGTCACGAGGGCAGGGTGCGACGCCGCGCCGTCCGTGTCGACGGCCGGCGCGGGAGGCGCGTCGGCGGGCTCGGGAAGGATCGGCGCGTCCTGGGTCGGTGCGTCGGAGATCGGTGCATCGAGGGTCGGCGTGTCGGAGGTCGTGGTGCGGCGGGAGGGCACGGGTTCTCGCTCTCGAGCGGGCTGGCTTAACGGAACGGAGATTCCGTTCCGACTCGCGATCGTACCTCCTCGCGGCTACGGTGACGCCATGCCCGACTCGCCCGTCCCGAACCCGCTCCCCGGCCGCCAGCGCGAGGCCCGGGCCAACGACACGGCGATCCTCGCCGCGGCGCGCGAGGTCTTCGCGCTCCAGGGCCACGGGGCGCCGATCTCGGAGGTCGCGCAGCGCGCGGGCGTGGGCGTGGGCTCGGTCTACCGGCGCTATCCCACCAAGGAGGCGCTCGTCGAGGCACTCCACGTCGCGGCGGTCGAGGAGGTCGCGAACCTCGCCGCGACGGTGGCCGACGCACGGCAGGAGTCCGGCTCGGACGACGCGCGCGACGACGGCGCCGTCGCGACCTTCCTGGCACGGCACATCACGAGCGCCGCCGGGCCCCTGCTCCGCCCCCCAGGCGCCCAGAGCCCCATCCCGCCCGAGCTCGCGGCGGCGTCGGACCGGCTCCGCGCCGGACTGGAGCGCCTCGTCGCCCTCGACCGCGCGGAGCGCCGCGTCCCCGAGGGCTTCACCCCGGCCGACGTCATGCAGCTCGTGGTCCATCTGCGGCCGCCGCTCCCGCTCCCCCGCGCGGAGTCGGACGCGCTGCACCTGCGCTACCTCGGGCTCGTGACGCGCGGCCTGCGCGAGCAGGCCGCGGCGGGCGCCCGGCTCGCGGACGGGCCGGGCTGGGACGAGTGGGTCGGCGCCTGGCACGACTGACGGGCGGCCCCACCCGCTCCCCCTCGGCCCCTACCCGGCCGGAGCGTGGCGATCCAGGAAGGCGTACACCTCCGTGGTGTCGACGCCGGGGAACGCGCCGGTCGGCATCGCGGCGAGCATCGACGCGTGCGGGCGGGCGCTCGGCCACGACTGCCCGGCCCAGCGGTCGGAGAGCGCGTCGGGCGGGCGGCGGCAGCACGCGCCGTCGGGGCACCGGGAGACGAGGCGCTCGGTCGTGTCGCGACCGAGGAACCACTTCACGTGCGCGAACGGGACGCCGACGCTCACCGAGAACTCGCCGTCCGCCGACGCCTGGACGCGCGACGTGCACCAGTACGTGCCGCTCGGGGTGTCCGTGTACTGGCTGAACGGGCTGAGCCGGTCCTCGACCGCGAACACCGTGCGCGCGGTCCAGCTGCGGCAGACGTACTGCCCCTCGACGGCGCCGAGCGGGTCGGCGGGGAAACGCACGCCGTCGTTCTCGTACGCCTTGTGGATGACACCCGACTCGTGGACCTTCATGAAGTGCACCGGGATGCCGAGGTGCTTCGTCGCGAGGTTCGTGAACCGGTGCGCGGCCGTCTCGTACGACACCGCGAACGCGTCCCGGAGGTCCTCGATGGAGATCTCGCGCGCGTCCTTCGCGGCGCGCAGCGCCTTGACCGCGTGCCGCTCCGGCAGCAGGAGCGCCGCCGCGAGGTAGTTGGCCTCGACGCGCTGGCGCAGGAACTCACGGTAGTCGCGCGGCTCCGCGTGGCCGAGCACGTGCGGCGCGAGTGCCTGGAGGAGCGCCGACGTCGCGTTGGACCGCCCGCGCACCCCGTTGCTCGGCAGGTAGACGCGGCGGTGGCGCAGGTCGAGCACCGAGCGCGTCGAGTGCGGCAGGTCGCCCACGTAGTGCAGCGTGAACCCGAGGTGGGCCGCGATGTCCGCCGCGACCCGCTGGGGCAGCGGGCCGCCCGCGTGCCCGACGCCGTCGAGCAGCTCGGCCGCCGCGTCCTCGAGCTCCGGGAAGTAGTTGTCCTGCGCGCGCATGGTCGCGCGGAGCTCCGCGTTGGCGCGGCGCGCCTCCTCGGGCGTCGCGGCGCGCTCGGTGTGCAGGCGCTGGAGCTCGCGCTCCAGCGCCACGATCGTCTCGAGCGCGTCCGTCGGCAGCGACTTGCCGACCCGGACCGGGCGCAGCCCGAGCGCGTCGAAGAGCGGACCGCGCTGCGCGCGCTCCAGCTCGATCTCCAGGGCGTCCCGGCGCGACGGCGCCTCGGGCGACAGCAGGTCGTCGAGGCTCGCGCCGAGCGCCCGCGCGACGGCCTGGAGCAGGGCGAACTTGGGCTCGCGCTTGCCGTTCTCCAGGAGCGACACCTGGGACGGCGCGCGGCCGATCGCCGCGCCCAGCTCGTCGAGCGTCATGCCCCGCGCGGTGCGCAGGTGCCGGATCCGGCGGCCGATCGTCAGGGCGTCGGGCTCGCTCTCGAGCGGGATTTCCGCATGTTCCGCGATTCCGGCCGGTCGCATCGTCGGGATAGCCATGACTGAGGGTGACACGCGCCACTCCTTGCGCACAAGAGAAGAACTACGTTTCTTTCGATCGATCCGGCTTGAGACGGGGTTGTCGGCGGGAGGAAGGTCGAGGCACGGACCTCGCCGAGGTCCACCGACCGGCCCGTCCGGTCCGCGCAGCGCGGACCGGCGCACCACCAGGAGGCACCCGTGAACAGGCCCACCATCGTCAGCCGCCGCTCCCCGTCCGAGTACGCGGGCGGCGCCCGTCCGCTCGGCGCCGTCGCGACGACGGCGGACGTCGCGGGCCGCACCCCGGACCGCTCCGGCCCCCGGCCCGGCGACCAGACCCAGACCGCGGCCGAGATCGCCGAGCAGTGGGCGACCGACCCCCGCTGGGCCGGCCTCCAGCGCGACTACACCGCCGACGACGTGGTCGCGCTCCGCGGCTCGGTGCGCGAGGAGCACACGCTCGCCCGTCGCGGCGCCGAGAAGCTGTGGGACCTCGTCCACACCGAGGAGTGGGTCGCCGCGCTCGGCGCGTTCACCGGCAACCAGGCCGTGCAGCAGGTGCGCGCGGGCCTCCAGGCCATCTACCTGTCCGGGTGGCAGGTCGCGGCCGACGCCAACCTGTCCGGCCAGACGTACCCCGACCAGTCGCTCTACCCCGCCAACTCCGTGCCCGCCGTCGTGCGCCGCATCAACAACGCGCTCCTGCGCGCGGACCAGATCGAGACGGCGGAGTCCGGTGCGCCGAGCCGCGACTGGCTCGCCCCGGTCGTGGCCGACGCCGAGGCCGGGTTCGGCGGCCCGCTCAACGCGTACGAGCTCATGCACTCGATGATCGCCGCGGGCGCCGCGGGCGTGCACTGGGAGGACCAGCTCGCGTCGGAGAAGAAGTGCGGCCACCTCGGCGGCAAGGTGCTGGTCCCCACGAGCCAGCACATCCGCACGCTCAACGCCGCGCGCCTCGCGGCCGACGTCGCGGGCGTGCCGTCGGTCATCATCGCCCGCACCGACTCGCTCGCCGCGGACCTGCTCACGTCCGACGTCGACGAGCGCGACCAGCCGTTCCTCACGGGCGAGCGCACGTCCGAGGGCTTCTACCGGGTGCGGCCCGGCCTCGACGCGGTGGTCGCGCGCGGTCTCGCGTACGCCCCGTACTCCGACCTCATCTGGGTCGAGACGGGCGAGCCCGACCTCGAGCTCGCGCGCACGTTCGCCGAGACGATCCACGCGCAGCACCCGGACAAGAAGCTCGCCTACAACTGCTCGCCGTCGTTCAACTGGAAGAAGCACCTCGACGACGCGCAGATCGCGAGCTTCCAGAAGGAGCTCGCCGCCATGGGCTACGCGTTCCAGTTCATCACCCTGGCCGGCTTCCACGCCGTCTCGCACTCCATGTTCGAGCTCGCGCGCGGCTACAACGAGCGCGCGATGTCCGCCTACGTCGAGCTCCAGGAGGCCGAGTTCGCCTCCGAGGCCGACGGCTACACCGCCACCCGCCACCAGCGGGAGGTCGGCACCGGCTACTTCGACCGGGTCGCCACGGCTCTCAACCCCGACGCCGCCACCCTCGCGCTCGCCGGGTCCACCGAGACCGCCCAGTTCCACTAACCCCGTTCTCGCGAGGTAGAGGCCCGGTCCTGCGAGGTAGAGGCCTGGTCATGACCAGGCCTCTACCTCGCGGGACCAGGGCTCTACCTCGGCCTACCAGAGCTCTACCTCGCGACATCGACCTTCGGAGCACGCCATGAGCACCCTCACCACGACCACCTCTCCCCCGGCCTCCGGTCCGTCCGGGACCGGGCCCGACGGCGGCCCGCACGCCGAGCGCCCGGGCGCGCCGACGCCGTCGGGGGCCTTCCGCGTCACCGGCACGCTGCGCGTCACCGGGACGCTGGGCGAGCGCTACCGCGAGATCCTCACGCCCGAGGCGCTCGACTTCCTCACGCTGCTGCACGACCGGTTCGTGGCCCGCCGCCACGAGCTCCTCATGGACCGCCAGCAGCGCCGTCAGGACGTCGCGGACGGGATCGACCCCGACTTCCGCGCCGCGACGCGGCCCGTGCGCGACGACCCGTCGTGGCGCGTCGCGGGCTCGGACGGCGCGCCGGGGCTCGAGGACCGACGCGTCGAGATCACCGGCCCGACCGACCCCAAGATGACGATCAACGCGCTCAACTCGGGCGCGAAGGTGTGGCTCGCCGACGCCGAGGACGCCTCCAGCCCCACGTGGCGCAACGTCGTCGAGGGCCAGCTCGCGCTGCACGACGCGATCCGCGGGACGCTGACCCACTCGACCGGCGCGGGCGACCACCGCAAGGAGTACCGCCTGCGCTCGACGACGCTCACCGACCTCCCGACGATCGTGTTCCGCCCGCGCGGGTGGCACCTCATCGAGAAGCACATGCGGTACGTCGACCGGGCCGGGGTCAGCGTGTCGGCGTCGGCGTCGCTCGTGGACTTCGGGCTCTACGCGTTCCACAACGCCCGCGAGCTCGTCGAGCGCGGACGCGGACCGTACTTCTACCTGCCCAAGCTCGAGGGCTACCGCGAGGCGCGGCTGTGGAACGACGTGTTCGTGCTCGCCCAGGAGTACCTGGGGCTGCCGCAGGGCACGATCCGCGCCACGGTGCTCATCGAGACCCTGCCCGCGGCGTTCGAGATGGAGGAGATCCTCCACGAGCTGCGCGAGCACTGCGCGGGGCTCAACGCCGGGCGGTGGGACTACCTGTTCTCCGTCATCAAGGCGTTCCGCACGCGCGGCGACTCGTACGTGCTGCCCGACCGCGCGCAGGTCACCATGACCGCCCCGTTCATGCGGGCGTACACCGAGCTGCTCGTCGCGACGTGCCACAAGCGCGGCGCGCACGCGATCGGCGGCATGAGCGCGTTCATCCCCGACCGACGCCGGCCCGACGTCACCGAGCGCGCGTTCGAGCAGGTGCGCGCCGACAAGCGCCGCGAGGCGACGGACGGGTTCGACGGCACGTGGGTCGCGCACCCCGACCTCATCGAGGTCGCGCGCGCCGAGTTCGACGCCGTGCTGGGCGACCGGCCGCACCAGGTGTCCCGCCTGCGGGACGACGTCGAGGTGGGTCAGCACGAGCTGCTCGACATCGGCTCGGCACGACGCGCCGGGGCGACGGTGACCGCCGCGGGCCTGCGCTCCAACGTCTCCGTCGGCGTGCGGTACCTCGAGTCGTGGCTGCGGGGCGTCGGCGCCGCGGCGATCGACCACCTCATGGAGGACGCCGCGACCGCCGAGATCTCGCGGTCGCAGGTGTGGCAGTGGATCGCGTCGGGCACGCGCACGGAGAACGGCGTGCCGATCACGCGCGACCGCGTCGAGGCGCTCCTCGCCGAGATCGTCGACGACCTGCCGCGCACCCCGGGCAACCGCATCGACGACGCGGCGAACGTCTTCCGCGCCGTCGCGCTGGCCGAGGACTTCCCGACGTTCCTCACCATCGGTGCGTACTCGCAGTTCCTGGTGGGCTCGGACTCCGACCAGCCGTAACGGACCCGCCGAACACGACCTTGGTGTCGTTATCCGCGCGATAACGACACCAAGGTCGTTCTCGCGGGCGAGCGACGTCGTGCTCGACACCGGCACCCGGGCGGACGTGGTGGCGCGGGGACGTCGCCGTGTGGGAACATCCGGCCACGCACGGCGACACCCCGTCGTCCGGGCGCTCGCACGCACGAGCCCGGAGCACCATGAGCAATCCCTTCGCGCCGCCGAGCCAGTCGACGTCGGGCCCGTCCGGCCCGCCCCCGGCGGCTCCTGGATCATCCCCGCCTCCGCTCCCGGCGCCCGGGCACGCGGCCGCCCCGCTCACCGCCGCACCGGTCCCCCTCGCGCCGATGCCTCCGCAGGCTCCTCCCGGGTACGTGCCCGCCCCGATCGGCCATGGCCCCGTCCCGCCGGGGACCGCGCCGACAGCACCGCTCCCTCCGGGCCCAGGCCCGACGTACCCCGTCGCCGGGCTCCCCGCCCCGCCCCCGGCGGCCGCGCGCCGCGGGCTGTCGCGCACCGCCGTCGGGCTGATCGTCGGCGCGGCGTGCCTCGCCGTGGGCGGAGGGGTCGGCTTCGCGGCGGGTGTGGCGAGCGACGCGGGCGGGCAGATCGCCGCGTGGTACACCGCGCCGACCGACGAGTGGTCGGACGAGGACTGGTCGGACGAGGACTGGCCCGAGGGCGAGTGGGAGGGCTCCGGCACGCCCGACGACCCGTGGTTCTTCGACGGCTACACCATCGGCGGGGAGGAGTGGGAGGTCCTGCTCGACCCACCGTACGAGGCGACCGCCGAGGTCCTCGCGCACAGCGACGTCAACGCCGCGCCGCCGGAGGGCACGGAGTACTGGATCGTGCCGGTCACCGCGACCTACTTCGGCCCGAGCTCCCAGGTCACCGCGTCGGGCGCGGTCGACCTCGGCTTCGTCGGCGACGACGGCGTCGTCGCCGACGGCCAGTGCGGCGCGGTGCCCGACCCGCTCGTCGGCACGGGCATCATCGGCACCGACGACACCGTGTCGGGCAACGTCTGCCTCGCGGTCCCGGCGGGCGCCGCCGGGCTGTGGACGCTCTCGCTCGAGGGCTACGAGCCCTGGTACCTCACGGCGGACGACCCGCTCGCGAGCTGACCGCCACCAGGGCGCGGGCGCCGCGGCGTTGCTGTGGTCGCCCTGACTCTGCCGTGCCAGAGTCTCCCCATGGCGCACCCGTGGGAGACCCGATGAGCCCGCGGCCGGTGCGGGCCGTCCGCGCCTGGTGGGACGGCGTCCGGCCCGCCCCGGGGACGTTCTGGCGCTCGGCCGGGGCCGGCGTGCCGGGCGCCGTCGGCGGCGTCCCCGACGGCATGGCGACCGCGACGCTCGTCGGCGTCAACCCGATCCACGGCCTGTACGCGACGGCGATCGGCCGCATCGCGGGTGGTCTCACCGTCGACTCGCGGCTCATGATCGTCACGACGACGAGCGCCGCCGCCCTCGCCGCCGGCTCGGCGCTCGCGGGGGTCGCCGGCGAGGACCGGCTCGCGGCGCTCATCCTCCTCACGACGCTCGCCGGGGCGGTCATGATCGTCGCGGGGCTCGTTGGCCTCGGTCGTCTCACCGGCTTCGTGTCGCACTCCGTGATGACGGGGTTCCTCACCGGCGTCTCCGTCAACATCCTGCTCGGCCAGCTCGACGACCTCACCGGGGCGGACCCGACTGCGTCGCTCGCCGTCGGCCAGGCGTACCAGGTGCTCCGGTCTCCCGGGACGTGGGACCTGCCGACGCTCGTCGTGGGTCTGGGGTCGGTCGTCCTGCTCCTCGTCCTCGGCCGGACGCGGGTCGCCCCGTACGCCGCGGTCGTGGCGCTGGTGGTCTCCGCCGTCGCGGTGTGGGCCCTCGGGGCGACGTCCGTCCAGCTCGTCGGGGACGCGGGCGAGATCCCTGCCGGCCTGCCGTCCCTCGCGCTGCCCGACCTGGGGCTCGTGTCGGTCGACGTCGCCGTGGGGGCGCTCGCGGTGGCGGCGATCGTGCTCGTCCAGGGCGCGGGGGTCGCGGAGTCCGTCCCGAACCCCGGCGGCCGTCGCGCCGACCCGAACCGCAACTTCGTCGGTCAGGGCGTCGCCAACCTCGCGGTGGGGTTCTTCCGCGGGATCCCGGTCGGCGGGTCGGTCGGCCAGACGGCGATCAGCACCGCCGCGGGCGCGCGCGACCGCTGGGCGGGGATCATGTCGGGCGTCTGGGTGCTCGTCGTCCTCGTCGCGCTGTCGGGGCCGGTCGGGGCCGTCCCGTCGGCGACGCTCGCGGCGCTGCTCGCCGTCGCGTCGGTCGGGTCGATCCGGCTCTCGGCCATGGCCACCGCGTGGCGCACGGGCAGCCAGTCCCAGGTCGCGATGTCGACGACGTTCCTCGCCACCCTCCTCCTGCCGGTCGCGGCCGCGGTGGGGATCGGCGCCGCGCTCTCGATCCTCCTCCAGGCGAACCGGGAGTCGCAGGACCTGCGGATCGTCCGCCTCGTCCCCCTGGAGGACGGGCGCTACCGCGAGGAGCCCGCGCCGCGGCGGCTCGACGACGCGACGGTCACCGTGCTCGACGTCTACGGGAGCCTGTTCTACGCCGGTGCCCGCTCGCTCGAGGCCGCGCTCCCGGAGCCCGCGCACGCCCACGACGCCGTCGTCGTGCTGCGCCTGCGCGGCCGGGCGAGCCTCGGCGCGACCGCGTTCACCGTGCTCGCGCACTACGCCGACCGGCTCGGCGAGGGCGGTGGGCGGCTGTACGTGAGCGGGGTGGACCCGGACCTGGCGGAGAAGTTCGAGCACGTCATCGACGTGCGCCTGCACGAGCGGATCGCGGTGTACCCGGCACGACCGGTGCTCGGCGAGTCGACCGCGGACGCGATGGCGCACGCCGAGGCGTGGCTCGTGCGCGGCGTCGAGACGGCGCAGATCCCGGTGGTGCGGACGGACGGTCCCGTGAAGCGCCTGTGGTCGCGCGTGCGGTCGATGCTGCACCGCGGGTGACCGCGGCGTCGACGACCGGAGGGCGTCCGACGACGGACCGCTCGCGTCAGCCCGCCGCGGGACCCCGCGCGTCGAACCGGTCGCGGTGGTCACGGATCGTGGTCGTGTTCTCCAGCGCCCACTCGACGAGCGCGAGCACGGGCGGCAGGAGGGTCGCGCCGAGGTCGGTCAGCGCGTAGTCGACGCGCGGCGGCACGACGGCGTGCACCGTGCGGCTCACCAGCCCGTCGCGCTCCAGCTGGCGCAGGTTGAGCGTGAGCATGCGCTGCGAGATCCCGTCGATGCCGTGCAGGAGCTCGGTGAACCGCTGCGGCCCGCCCGAGAGCATGCCCAGGATGAGGACGCTCCACTTGTCCCCGACCCGGTCGAGCACCGAACGCACCTCGCTCGTGGCCTCGGCCGCCGCGCACCCGCCGTCCGCCGGGATGCCGTGCCGCTCCGCGAGCTCGCGCACCACGGGCACGTGGGTGCTCGGCGTCGTGGTCATGGGGGGTCTCCGTCTCCAGGGCGTGCGGCTCCGTGTGCCTCTCGCACACGGGTGTGCCTTTTGTAGCGCCACCCATGGTTACCCATCATGTGCCCAGGCACAAAGAGTGACCGGCCGCCCTGGGCCGTCGCCGCCTCCCCTCGAAGGACTCGCGCATGAACGTCGCCCTGTGGATCGCCTCCGGTCTCCTCACCCTCGCCTTCCTCGGCGCCGGGCTCATGAAGGCCCTGCGCCCGATCCCCGTCCTCCAGGAGCAGATGCGGTGGGTGACGCCGGAGCGCACCGCGGGCGTGCGCGCGATCGGCTGGCTCGAGGTCGCGGGCGCCGTCGGCGTGATCCTGCCCTGGGCGCTCGGCGTCGCGCCGGTCCTCACGCCGGTCGCGGCGGTCGGGCTCGCGCTCACGCAGGTCGGCGCGATCCCGCTGCACGTGCGCCTCGGCGAGGCCAAGGCCGTGCCGGCGAACGTCGTGCTGCTCGCCCTGTCGGTGTTCGTCGCCGTGGGACGGTTCGCCGCGCTCTGAGCCCCGTGCCGCCCCTGGGCGGCGCCTGCTCCACGCGGGACTCGCGCGCGAGCGTGCCCCGCCGCGCGAGGGGCACGCTCAGCCCAGCGCGTGCACGAAGTCGACCCGCTGCGCCGCGAACCACGCCTCGTCCTCGCGGATGGCGTCCCCGACGCCGTCGTCCCACATGCGCTGCCAGCCGCCGCCCCGCGTCTGCGCCGCGTGCCGCATCGCGTACCAGCTCCGCGCGAACCGCTGCGCCAGCACGTCGAGCAGCGCGAGCCGCTCCGACCGGTCCAGCCCGTACGCCTCGGTGAGGATGCGCGCGCGCCGCGGCGCGTCGAGGCCCCGCAGGGCCTCCGGCCGCCTCTCGGGCGCGCTCACCGGCGCCCAGTAGCGCAGGGTCGTCGCCACGTCGAGCAGGCGCGTGGTCGGCGCGGCGAGGTCGAAGTCGACCACGCCGACGAGCCGGTGCGGACCCTGCGGGTCCTCGCCCGCCGGGACGAACAGCGCGTTCTCGACCGTGAGGTCGTTGTGCCCGACGACGTCCGGCACGTCGAACACGTCCGGCACCTCCGGGAACTGCACCCGCTCGGGCCACGCGACGCCGTCGGGCAGGACGACGTCGCGCGACACGGCGTGCAGGTCGCGCTGCCACTCGCCGAGCTGGACGAGCACGTCCTCGTCGGCCGCCCAGGCGTGCGGCGGCCGACCGCCCATCTCGCCCGGCAGGAACGTCACGACCTCCCGACCGTCGTCGTCGACACCGAGGAACCGCGGCGCGCGCTCGAAGCCCGCGCGCTCCAGGTGCAGCAGGTACGCCTCGACGGCAGGGCTGTGCGGGCCGCGCGGACGGCGGACCGTGGCGCCGCGCCGGACGATCCCGTCCGACACGTCACCGCCCAGCAGCGGGACCTCGACGTCGTCCGCGTCGTCGCGGTACGGGAGCAGATCGGTCATACCCGACACCCTCGCACGCGCGGCGGGCCCGTGACCAGGCCCGCCGCGCCGTCGCTCTACGCGACCGCGTCGAACGGGTACCGCCGACGCAGGACGAGCCGCTGCACGAGCGTCCACGTCACCGTCACGAGCAGGTACACCCCCGCGGCGAGCGGGACGAAGCACGCGATCACCGCGGTCATGAACTGCAGAGCACCGAGCGCGTTCTGCAGGGCGGGTCCCGCCGGGGCGCCAGGGGTTCCCGACGCGCCGGGGCCGGTCGGCGTCCGGGGCACGGCGAGGCGCCCGCCGGGCAGGCTGGCCCGACGCGTCAGCTCCCCGACGAGCGCGATCAGGAGCACGACCGTGCCGGCGACAGCGAGGGTCGGGAGTCCCGCCGCACCCGCACCGAGCGAGCCGACGAGGCTCGAACCGAGGGGTGCGCCCCACAGCGTGTGGCCCAGCAGCGCGTTGCCGTGCCCGGCGATCTGCGCATGGAGGAACAGCGCATAGACCACGCCGACCACCGGTGCTTGGGCGAGCATCGGCAGGCAGCCCGCGAACGGCGTCGTGCCCTCCGCGGCGTAGAGGTCGAGCGTCGCGCGCTGCAGCTTCTGCGGGTCGTGGCGGTGGCGGCGCTGGAGCTCCGCGAGCCGGGGCGCGAGACGCGCACGGTCACGCTCCGCCTTGGCCTGCGACACGCCCACGGGTACGAGCACGGCGCGGACGGCGAGCGTCAGGAGCACGACGGCCCCGGCGGCGGCCGCTCCTCCGGCGACGGGTTCCAGCAGGTGGGACAGGCCCATCAGGGCACGGTAGGCCGCGTCGAGCACGGTGGAGACGAGCGGGAGGTCGAGCAGGTTCATGGTGGTGTCCTCGGTCGAACGTGCGGGCTACGCGTTCGCCGATCACCCTGCGCCGGCAGGCAGGAGCACGCCCGCGGCGTCGTGCGCGCGGGGTACGGGTGCGGGAGGCCTCGGCCGGGTGATCAGCCGAGGAGACGGCCGGGCGCCCGTGGCCGGGCGCGGCCGGGTGCGTCCGGGTCGCTCTGGGTGACGACCGGCCCGACGTCGACCGTGTCGCGGAGCCGGCCCGCCGGGCGCGCTGCCACGCCGAGCGCGAGCGGGGCGCCCCAGCGTGCGGTCACCACGGCCACGGCCGCGACGAGGGCGGTCGCACCGAGGAGGAAGAGCGTGGCCGTGAGGGTCGACGTGCCGAGTAGGAGCGCGAGCGCCGACGCGACGTCGCGCGCGACGACGAGAAGGTCGTTCATCGCGCCCCTCCTCTCCGGTCCTGGGCGGCCGTGGCCCAGCCTAGGACACGTGGAGCGCCGACCACTCGTCGTCGGTGAGGAGACGCGACCGGATGATGAACCGCACGCCCTCCGGCGCCTCCACGCTGAACCCCGCGCCGCGGCCGGGCACGACGTCGATCGTCAGGTGGGTGTGCTTCCAGTACTCGAACTGCGCACGGCTCATCCACACGGGCACCGTGAACGCGCACGCGCCGCCGGGCTCGCCCGGTCCGCCGTCGTCCGGGACGACGGCGAGGTCGCCGAGGTGCACGTCGGCGTCGCCGAGCAGGAAGTCGCCCTGCGGGTAGCACATGGGCGACGACCCGTCGCAGCACCCGCCGGACTGGTGGAACATGAGCTCGCCGTGGACCGGCCGCAGCCGCGCGAGCAACGCCGCGGCGTCGTCGGTGAGCGCGACTCGCCCCGCGGGTGAGCGGTCCGAGTGAGGCGAGGGTACGTCGTCGGGCACGAGGACCTCCTGGGCACGGGACGAGAACGAGAATGCGCGCCGCCAAGAACGGGGTTGCTGTCTTTCCGGACATCAGAGCGACAGCAACCCCGTGTTCGGCGGGGTAGGGAGCGAGGGCTAGAAGAAGCCGAGCTTCTGGGCCGAGTAGGAGACCAGGAGGTTCTTCGTCTGCTGGTAGTGGTCGAGCATCATCTTGTGGTTCTCGCGCCCGACGCCGGAGCCCTTGTACCCGCCGAACGCGGCGGCGGCGGGGTACGCGTGGTAGCAGTTGGTCCACACGCGCCCGGCCTCGATGGTGCGGCCCGCGCGGTAGGCCGTGTTGCCCGACCGCGACCAGACGCCGGCCCCGAGCCCGTACAGGGTGTCGTTGGCGATCGTCATGGCGTCGTCGAAGTCGGAGAAGTCGGTCACGGCGACGACGGGCCCGAAGATCTCCTCCTGGAAGATCCGCATCGAGTTCTTGCCCTCGAAGATCGTGGGCGTCACGTAGTACCCGCCCGCGAGGTCGCCGCCCAGCTCGGCGCGCGACCCACCCGTGAGGACCTTCGCGCCCTCGGCCTTGCCGATCTCGATGTACGACAGGATCTTCTCGAGCTGGTCGTTCGACGCCTGCGCGCCGATCATCGTCTCGGTGTCGAGCGGGTTGCCCTGCCGCACCGCCTGCGTGCGCTCGATCGCGTCACCGAGGAACGTGTCGTAGATCGACGACTGGATGAGGGCGCGCGACGGGCACGTGCACACCTCGCCCTGGTTGAGGGCGAACATCGTGAACCCCTCGAGGGCCTTGTCGTAGAAGTCGTCCCGCGCGTCGGCGACGTCGGAGAAGAAGATGTTCGGCGACTTGCCGCCGAGCTCGAGCGTGACCGGGATGATGTTCTGGCTCGCGTACTGCATGATCAGGCGGCCGGTCGTCGTCTCGCCCGTGAACGCGATCTTGCGGATGCGCGGGCTGGACGCGAGCGGCTTGCCGGCCTCGACGCCGAACCCGTTGACGACGTTCACCACCCCGGGCGGCAGCAGGTCCCCGACGATGTCCATCAGGAAGAGGATCGACGCGGGCGTCTGCTCGGCGGGCTTGAGCACGACGCAGTTGCCCGCCGCGAGCGCCGGGGCGAGCTTCCACACGGCCATGAGGATCGGGAAGTTCCACGGGATGATCTGGCCGACGACGCCGAGCGGCTCGTGGAAGTGGTACGCGATGGTGTCCTCGTCGATCTCGGAGATCGACCCCTCCTGCGCGCGGATCGCGCCGGCGAAGTAGCGGAAGTGGTCGATCGCGAGCGGGATGTCGGCGGCGAGCGTCTCGCGGACGGGCTTGCCGTTCTCCCACGACTCGGCGACGGCGATCCGCTCGAGGTTCTCCTCCATGCGGTCGGCGATCTTGTTGAGGATGTTGGCGCGCTCGGTCGCGCTCGTGCGGCCCCACGACCGGGCGGCGCCGTGCGCGGCGTCGAGCGCGCGCTCGACGTCGTCGGAGTTCCCGCGGGCGACCTCGGTGAAGGTCCGGCCCGTCACGGGGCTCGGGTTCTCGAAGTACTGCCCGCCGGCCGGCGCGACGTACTCGCCGCCGATCCAGTGGTCGTACCGGGCCTTGTACTCGGCGATCGCCCCGTCCGTGCCGGGGGCTGCGTAGACCGTCATCGTCTGCCTCCTCGCAGTGCTGGCTCGCCGCGCCCCCAGGGAGGCCGGGCGGGAGATGCCCGACGGCGGTGCGCGGCACGGCGCCTCGTCGCGCCGTGGCACGACGCTAGGCGCCCGAGGGTTGCACGACCGTTGCAGCGGTGCGGGCGGTCAGCCCAGGTCGTCGTCGAGGAGGTCGAGGTGGGCGCGCGCGCGGACCCAGCGCGGGCTCCCGGGGTCGGCGAGGCCCTGGAGGAGGGTCCACGCCGCGTGGTCCTCGGCGCCGTCGTCGGTGCGGGTCCAGGCGTCGAGGACGTCGGCGTCGCGTGCGGAGACGGCGGCCGTGCGGAGCTCGGCCGCGAGCTCGGCACGCAGCCGCTCGACGGCGGGCGCGCCGGAGCGCGGGAGGAGCGGCGCGCGATAGGCGGCGATCGCTGCCCGGACGTCGCCGACGGCGAGCAGGTCGCGCACGTCGTCCGCGTCCGTGCGCAGCGGGCGCGCGAGCCGGTACGGGCGGGACCCGGCGAGGAGCGGGCCGGCGACGCGGCGCAGGCGCGAGACCTCGGCGCGCACCGTGACGTCGGAGAGGTGGCCCGGGTGCAGGAGCACGGCGAGCTCGTCCGCGGACAGGCCGCGCGGGTGCACCGCGAGCAGCGCGAGGATCTCGGCGTGCCGCAGGGAGAGGCGGTGCCCGAGGCCGTCCGGGGCGCGGAGGACGGGCGACGACCCGAGCACGAGCAGCTCGGGCGCGCCGTCGTGCGGTGGCGCGGGGACGGCCCCGGTGCCGTCGGTCGTCGGCGCCGCCACGCGCTGGGCCAGCTCACGCTCGAGGCTCAGCACCGTGGCGCGCACGAGCGAGAGCACGACGCCCGAGGCGGCCGACTGCCGGCCCGTGACGTCGAGGACGCCGAGGACGCGGCCGGTCCCGGGCTCGTGGATGGGGACCGCCGTGCAGCTGAACGCCTGGACGGGGCGCGAGAAGTGCTCGGCGCCGAGCACCTGCACGGCGCGGCGCGCGGCGAGCGCGGTGCCGGGCGCGTTCGTCCCGACCCGCTCCTCGCGCCACACCGATCCCTCGACGAACCCGACGCGCTCGACGGCGTCCCGCAGGGAGCGGCTGCCCTCGACCCACAGGAGCCGGCCCGCGTCGTCGGACACCGCGACGGCCAGGCCGTCGTCGGCCGCGGCGTCGACGACGAGCTCGCGCACCACCGGCATGACGGACGCCAGCGGGTGGGCGTCGCGGTAGGCGACGAGGTCGTCGTGGGCGAGCCCGGAGCCGGTGCGCGGACCCTCGGGGTCGACGCCGCTGTGCACGGACCGGCGCCACGAGTCGGCCACCACGGGGTGGATGCCGGGCGGGAGCACGCCGTCGACGAGGAAGGAGCGGTAGGCGGCGCGGACCGAGCGGGCGTCGCGGCGCGCGTCGGGGCGGCGCGGGTGCGCGTCCGAGCGCAGCGGCGGTGCGAGAGTGCGCGGCACGGGACCTCCCACGTCGTCGTGCGGTGCTGGGGCCCAGTGTAGGGCGCGCCCGTCGGCCCGCTACCGCGCGGCCGGGGCGGGCGCCCCGCCGCCCGCGGTCGCGGCGGCCGCGACGCGGCGCAGCCCGGCGAGGACGACGCTCGTCGCCGCGGTGGGCGGGGCACCCCGGCGCACGGCGGCGTAGACCGGTCGCGTCCGGGGCACCCGCAGCGGGCGCGCGACGACGTCGTAGCGCGGGTCGACGGCGAGGCCCGGCAGCAGCGCGACGGACAGGCCCGCCTCGACGTGGGCGAGCAGCAGCTCGTAGCTGGGGAGCCGCGCGACGACGCGCGGCTCGAACCCGGCGTCGCGGCAGGCGCTCTCGACGAGGGTCGAGAGGTACCGGCCGGGCAGGTCCGCGGCCCAGCGCGCGTCGGCGAGGTCGGCGAGGTCGACCAGGCCCTCCCCCACCACCGTCCCCGCCGGGGCGTCCGCCGACGCGTCGGTCGGCGCGACGAGGACGACCGGATCCTCGAGCAGCGGGACGGTCGCGACGTCGGGACCCGCGAGCCGCGCGCCGTCGAGCAGGTCGGCGGTCACCGCGACGTCGACGTCCGCGCGGCGCAGGGCCGGACCGCTCTCGCGCGGGTCGAGCTCGACGACCTCGACCTGGACCCGGGGGTGCTCGACGGCCAGCCGTCGCGCGAGCGGGATCACGAGGGCGCGCACGGCGCTCGAGAACGCCGCGACCCGGACGACCCCGGCGGGCTGCCCGTCGGGGTGGGCGAGCTCCGCCTCCGCGAGCGCCATCTGGTCGAGGATCACGCGCGCGTGCCGGGCGAGGGTGCGGCCCGCGGGCGTGAGGCGCACGCGCCGCCCGGTCCGCTCGACGAGGCGCGCCCCGGTCTCCGCCTCGAGCGCCGCGAGCTGCGCGGAGACCGCGGACGGGCTGAGGTGCAGGGACGCGCCGACCGCGCGCACGGTCCCGAGGCTCTCGAGCCGGGCGAGGATCTGCAGCCGGGCGGCGTTGAGCACGTGGTCCTCCGTCCCGGTCGGCTCCCGTTGTGCGTCTTCTCCGCACAGACTGTACGAGAACTCGTGCTGTACGTGCACAGGGCGACGTCCCTACGCTCGGGACATGGCTGCCGTCCCGTCCCCCGCCGTCGCCTCGTCGACCCCCTCGGTCCCGTCCCTGACCCCGTCCGCGGCGCTCGACGCCGCGACGTTCTGGGCCGATGCCGACCGGCACCTCGTGCGGTACGGAGGGCCCTTCACGCCCGAGATCGTGGAGAGCGCGTCGGGCAGCTTCGTCACGACGGCCGACGGCCGCCGGGTCCTCGACTTCACGTCGGGCCAGATGAGCGCGATCCTCGGGCACAGCCACCCGGCGATCGTCGAGACGGTGCGGAACCAGGTCGGGACGCTCGACCACCTCTTCTCCGGGATGCTCTCGCGCCCGGTCGTCGACCTCGCCCGCCGGCTGGCGGCCACGCTGCCCGACCCGCTCGAGAAGGTCCTGCTCCTCACGACCGGCGCCGAGTCCAACGAGGCGGCGATCCGCATGGCGAAGCTCGTCACGGGCCGGCACGAGGTCGTCTCGCTCGCCGGGTCGTGGCACGGCATGACGCACGCCGCCGCCGCGGCGACGTACAGCGCGGGGCGCCGCGGGTACGGCCCGACGGCGCCCGGCAACCTCGTCATCCCCGTGCCCAACGCGTACCGCCCCGACCACGTCACCCCCGACGGCGGCCACGACTGGCGCCGCCAGCTCGACCTCGCGTTCGACCTCGTGGACGTGCAGTCCACGGGCAGCCTCGCGGCGTGCATCGTCGAGCCGATCCTCAGCTCGGGCGGGATCGTCGAGCTGCCGGCGGGCTACCTCGCGGCGCTGCGCGACAAGTGCCACGAGCGCGGGATGCTGCTCGTCCTCGACGAGGCGCAGACCGCGCTGTGCCGGACCGGCTCCTGGTACGCGTTCGAGGGCCGCGACGGCGAGGAGCCCGTGGTGCCGGACATCCTTACGGTCTCGAAGACGCTCGGCGCGGGTCTGCCGCTCGCGGCCGTCGTCACGAGCGCCGAGATCGAGGAGCGCGCGCACGAGCGCGGCTTCCTGTTCTTCACGACGCACGTCTCCGACCCCCTGGTCGCGGCGGTCGGGAACACCGTCCTCGATGTGCTCGAGGCGGAGCAGATGGACGCCCGCGTGCGCGTGCTCGGCGACCGCCTGCGCGCCGGGCTGCTCGACCTCCAGGAGCGCCACGCCACGGTCGGCGACGTGCGCGGGCGGGGCCTGCTCCAGGGCATCGAGCTCGTGCTCGACCGCGAGACGAAGGAGGGCGCCGACGCGCTCGGCGCCCTCGTCACCCGGCGGGCGCTGGACCTCGGGCTCCACATGAACGTCGTGCAGCTCCGGGGCATGGGCGGCGTGTTCCGCATCGCGCCGCCGCTCACGGTGAGCGAGGAGGAGCTCGACCTCGGGCTCGACCTCCTCGACCGCGCGCTCGGCGAGGCGGAGCGCGAGCTGCTCGGCTGAGCCGCTCCCGGGTCACCACCCGGCGCGCGAGCGTCGGGCCCCGACGGCCACCACGCCCTCGCGCACGACGACCGGCGCGCCCAGCCCGGGGACGGCGAGCGACGCGCGGACGCCGTCGAGGACACGGCCGTCGTCTCCACCCGGCGTCTCGTAGACCAGCCAGAGCGCGCCGCCCGGGACGAGCAGGGCCGCGAGCGCGCTCGCCTCCGTGCACGCCGCGCGGGTCCAGAAGACGTTGACGTTCACCGCGAGGACGACGTCGAACGGGCCACCGACGGTGTCGGCGAGGTCAGGGTCCGTGACGTCCCCCTGCCGCACGATGAGCCGGCCGCGGTCGACCGCGGCGCGGTTGCGGGCCGTCGTGCGAGCGACGGCCGTCGCGGACCGGTCGACCGCGACGTAGCGCACACCGGGGTGGCGCGCGAGGACCAGCTCGGCGGCCGCGCCGGGCCCCGGCCCGATCTCGAGCACGACCTCGTCGCCGCGCAGGTCGAGCAGCGCGACGGCACGCTGGACCCGGTCCGGGACGACGCCGACCACGGGTCCAGTCTGACGGGGTGCGAGCCCGTCGGCAGCCTGCGTTTACACCGTCTCAGCATGCGCGACGGGCCTTCCGTGATGCGGACAGCCGACCTAGCCTGACGATCGGACGGACCACCACCTCGGACACCCCAGCTCCCGCCGCACGGAGGACACCATGCCCGCACCGCTCGACACCACCGAGAAGATCACCCAGTACGCCCACCCCGACCGCCTCGTGAGCACGGACTGGCTCGCCGAGCACCTCGGTCAGCCGGGCATCGTCGTCGTCGAGTCCGACGAGGACGTGCTGCTCTACGAGACCGGTCACATCCCCGGTGCGGTGAAGATCGACTGGCACACCGACCTCAACGACCCCGACACGCGCGACTACATCGACGGCAAGGGCTTCGCCCAGCTCCTCGGCGGCAAGGGCATCGGTCGTGACACGACGATCGTCGTCTACGGCGACAAGAACAACTGGTGGGCCGCGTACGCCGCGTGGGTCTTCACGCTGTTCGGCCACGAGGACGTGCGCCTGCTCGACGGCGGCCGCGGCAAGTGGATCGCGGAGGGCCGCGAGGTCACGACCGACGTCCCCGCGCCGGAGGCCGTCGAGTACCCGGTCGTCGAGCGCGACGACGTGACGATCCGCGCGTTCAAGGAGGACGTCCTCGCGCACATCGGCAACGGCCCGCTCGTCGACATCCGCTCCCCGCAGGAGTACACGGGCGAGCGCCTGCACATCCCGGACTACCCGGAGGAGGGCGTGCTGCGCGGCGGTCACATCCCGACGGCGCGCAACGTCCCGTGGGCGACCGCGGTCGCCGAGGACGGCACGTACAAGTCGCGCGAGCAGCTCGAGGCGATCTACCAGGAGGGCGGCCTCGGCCTCGCGACGGACGACGAGGTCGTCACGTACTGCCGCATCGGCGAGCGCTCGAGCCACACGTGGTTCGCGCTGACCTACCTGCTCGGGTTCGACAAGGTGCGCAACTACGACGGCTCGTGGACCGAGTGGGGCAACGCCGTGCGCGTCCCGATCGTCAAGGGCGAGGAGGCCGGCGAGGCTCCCGCGGCGCTCAACTGACGCACCGCTCGCACCTCACGCCCGGCGTGCCCGACGGCGCGCGGCCGGCCCCTCGTGGGCCCGCCGCGCGCCGTCGGCGTCTGCCGCCGGGCATACGGCGAGCGCGTCGGGCGTTCCGCACGGTGGGACCAGGTCCCGGCCGCACGCCCCCGATGCAAGGATCGACACCATGAGCTCCTCGCCCGACGCCTCGTCCCTGCCCGCGGCCCTCGCGGAGATCCGCGAGGACTTCCTCGCGCTGCCGGAGCGCGAGCGCCTCCAGCTCCTGCTCGAGTTCGCGAACGAGCTGCCCGACCTCCCGGAGCGCTACGCGAGCGCGCCCGGTCTGCTCGAGCGCATCGAGGAGTGCCAGTCGCCCGTGCGCGCGTTCGCGGAGGTCGACGACGACGGCGTCGTGCACTTCTTCGCGACCGCGCCCGCCGAGGCGCCGACGACGCGCGGGTTCGCGTCGATCCTCGCGCAGGGGCTGTCGGGCCTGACGGTGCAGGAGGTGCTCGACGTGCCGGACGACTTCCCCATGTCGATCGGCCTCACGCGGGCCGTGAGCCCGCTGCGCATCGGCGGCATGAACGGCATGCTCACGCGCGCCAAGCGCCAGGTGCGCGAGCAGGTCGCCGCGCGCCCCTGATCCGGGGTCCCGCCGGCACCGGCGGTCAGTCGCGGAGCGCGAGGCGCCGCGCGAGGACGGCGCAGACGACGAGCTGGAGCTGGTGGAACACGATCACCGGGACGGCGACGACGCCGGCCACGGCGACCGGGAACAGCACGCTCGCCATCGGCAGGCCCGTGGCGAGCGACTTCTTGGACCCGCACATGAGGAGCGCGACCCGGTCCTCGGTCGAGAGCCGCAGGGCCGCCCCACCCCACCAGGTGAGCGCGAGCATCGCCGCGAGGACGAGCGCGCTCACGACGAGCAGCGCGACGATCGACCAGCCGGACACGCTCGACCACACGCCCGCCGAGGACGCGGCGGCGACGGCGCCGAACACGACGACGAGGATCGTGCCGCGGTCGACGCCGAGCGTGAGCCAGCGCCGCGCGCGGACCCAGTCCCCGACCCACGGCTGGAGGAGCTGCCCGACGACGAACGGCAGCAGGAGCTGGAGCAGCACCGTGCGCAGGCCGCCGAGCCCGCCCGTGGGACCGTCGGCTCCCCCGGCAGCGCCGCCGGGACCGCTCATGAGCCAGAGCACGAGCAGCGGCGTGACGATCATCCCGGCGACGTTCGAGACGGTCGCCCCGCAGATCGCCCCGGCGACGTTGCCGCGCGCGACCGACGTGAACGCGACGGACGACTGCACGGTCGAGGGCAGCAGGGACAGGTAGAGCACGCCCGCGGCGAGCGGCGCCCCGACGAGCGGCTCGATCGCCCACGCCGTGACGAGCCCGAGCACCGGGAAGACGACGTACGTCGCCGCGAGGATCCCGCCCTGGAGGCGCCAGTTCCGCAGTCCCGCCCACACCTCGCGCGTGGACAGGCGCATGCCGTAGACGAGGAAGAGGACCGTGACCGCGACGTCCGCGACGACGTCGACCACGCGCTGCGCGCCCGGCCCCACCGGCACGACGAGCCCGAGCACGAGCACGACGAGCAGCGTGACGACGAACGGGTCGACCCACCTGCTCAGGACTGCACGCACGGGGACCGAGCCTAGCCCGGGTCAGAACAGGGTGTAGCCGCCGTCGACCGTCACGACCGCGCCGGTCATGAAGCTCGAGGCCGCGCTCGCGAGGAACACGACGGGCGGGCCGATCTCCTCGGGCTCGGCCCAGCGCCGCATCGCGGCGGGCGCGACGCAGTCGTCGTAGTACTCGGGCTGGTCGACGGGCGACGCCTCGGTGCGCACGTACCCGGGCGCGACGGCGTTGACGCGGATGCCGTGCGGCGCCCACTCGGCGGCGAGGCCCTTGGTGAGCTGGTGCACCGCCGCCTTGGACGCGAGGTAGGCGGGCTGCCAGCGCGGCCGGTTGACGATCGACGCCGACATCGAGCCGACGTTGACGATCGTCCCCGGACGCCCGTCGGCGACCAGGGCGCGGGCCACCGCGCGCGAGCAGTACCAGACGCCGTCGAGGTTCGTCGCGAGCGTGCGGTGCCACACGTCGTCGTCGATCTCGAGCGCCGCCCCGCCGATCGAGATCCCCGCGTTGTTGACGAGCACGTCGACCGTCCCGAGGTCCGCGGCCGCGCGCCCGACGACGTCGTCGACCTGCGCGCGGTCCGTCACGTCGAGCGCGTACCCGCGCGCGTCGATCCCGTCCGCCCGCAGCGCGGCGGCCGCGTCCTGCGCGGCCCGCGTCGTGGTCGCGGTGAGCGCGACCCGCGCCCCGGCCTCGCCGAGCGCGTGGGCGACGGCACGCCCGATTCCCCGGCTCCCGCCGGTGAGCAGGGCCGTGCGGCCGACGAGCGAGAACGAGTCGAGGACGGTCACGCGGGACAGTCGACCACGGGCCGCGTCAGAAGTCGAAGAGGTCCTCGAGCCACGACTCCTTCTTCTTCCGCTTGCGGTAGCGAGGGTCGTAGCCGTCGCGCCCGTCGTAGCGCCGGTCGCGGTCGTCGCGGTAGCGGTCGTCGCGGTAGCGGTCGTCGCCGTACTGGTCGTTCCGGTAGCGGTCGCGGTCGTCATACCGGCGGTCGTCGCGGCGCTCGCCGTAGCCGGGCGTGCCGTAGTCCGCGGCGGGCGCCGGCGGGTACGACGTCGGGGCGGGGGCGGCCGGGGACCCGACCGGGGCCGCCGCAGCGGCCGGACCCGCGGCCTCGGCGGCGATCTCGCTCTCCAGCGAGCGGTCGATGATCTTGTCGAGCTCCCCGCGGTCGAGCCACACGCCGCGGCACGTCGGGCAGTAGTCGATCTCCACGCCCTTGCGCTCCGTCATGACGAGCACGGTCTGGTCGGTGGGGCACAGCATGAGGTCCTCCGCTCGGGTGGGCGTCGTCCGTCCGACTCGCGGCACGGGTGCTGGCAGTCCAACGCGCCACGTACCCGGAGGGTTCCCGCGGCCGGGGTGCGCGCGGACCGCCCGGGCTGCCGCGGCGGCGCCGCGCCTCAGCCCTCGTCCGCCGCGAGCTGCTCGCGCAGCTCCTCGACGAGGTGCCGCTCGTCGTCGAGGGCCGCGAGCGCGTCCGCGAGCAGGGGCAGCGCCTCGGCGCCCGCGAGGAACCGGGCCGCACCGGCGTCGTCGTGCAGCCGCAGCGCGAGCTCGGCGCGCAGGACGAGCGCGCGGAACCGGAGGGGCTCCGAGACGGTGCGGGCACGGACGCCCTCGGCGTCGAACGCGCGGTCGAGCACCCGGGCGGCCCCGGCGGCGTCCCCCGCGCCCCGCAGGATCCGCGCGTGCTCGACGGCTCGGGCCAGGTCGGGAGCGGGATCGACGCGCCGTCGAGGCAGGTTCGGCGCGAACGACTCGCGTCCCGACACGTCCACCTCCCGAGCTGCCCCCACGACCGCTCGACCACCCTAACCCCGGCCCGCGCGCGCTGCCCGAGATGCCCCGAACGCGGAGAACGGGCGACCTGGCGCCCCACGCCGGAGACCGCGGACGCGGCACGGGGCATCGACCGACCGGCCGACGCCCCGTGCCGCGCTCTCGCGACCCCGGTCAGCGCTGGACGCGCGCGCTGCCGCCCGAGGCCAGCTTGCGCACCTCGGCGAGCGACGCCGTCGACGTGTCGCCCGGCGTCGTCATGGCGAGGGCGCCGTGCGCGGCGCCGTACTCGACCGCCTCGTGGATCGAGCCGAGCTCCATGAGCCCGTACGCGAGGCCCGACGCGAACGAGTCGCCGCCGCCCACGCGGTCGAGGATCTCCAGGCCGGGGCGGTGCGTCGCCTCGGCGAAGCCCTGGACGCGCGACCACGCGACGGCGCCCCAGTCGTTGACGGTCGCGGTCCTCACGCCGCGCAGCGTCGTCGCGACGACCTGGAAGTTGGGGTACTCCTCGGCGGCCCGCGCGATCATCGCGCGGAAGGCTCCGGTGTCGAGGTCGGTGAGGTTCTCGTCGACGCCCTCCACCTCGAAGCCCAGCGAGGCCGTGAAGTCCTCCTCGTTGCCGATCATCACGTCGACGTAGCGGGCCAGGCGGCGGTTGACCTCCTGCGCGCGCTCGACGCCGCCGATGCCCGTCCAGAGCGAGGGACGGTAGTTGAGGTCGTAGGACACGATCGTGCCGTGCCGACGCGCGGCGGCCATGGCCGCCTCCGCGACGTCCGCGGACGACTCGGACAGCGCGGCGAAGATGCCGCCCGTGTGGAACCAACGGACGCCGCTGCCGAACACGTCGTCCCAGTCGACGTCGTCGGGCCGGAGCTGGGCGATCGCCGTGTTGCCGCGGTCGGAGACGCCGACCGCGCCGCGCACGCCGAAACCGCGCTCGGTGAAGTTGAGCCCGTTCCGCACGGTGCGGCCGATGCCGTCGTACTCGCGCCACTGCACCCAGCGCGTGTCGAGGCCGCCGGTGAGCATGAGGTCCTCGACGAGGCGGCCGACCTCGTTGTCCGCGAGCGCGGTGACGACGGCGCCGCGCAGGCCGAAGGCACGGCGCAGCCCGCGCGCGACGTTGTACTCGCCGCCGCCCTCCCACGCGTCGAAGCTGCGGGCGGTCTTGATGCGGCGCTCGCCCGGGTCGAGGCGGAGCATGACCTCGCCGAGGGCGACGACGTCGTAGGCGCACTCGTCCGCGGGTCGGAGAGCGAGCGGGGGCTGGTTCCGGGTCGTGTCGGGCACGGGTCAGGCTCCTTCGGCGGGGTGGGGGGCCGTCGCGGCGAGCTCGACGGCCTCGCGCGTGCGGCGGGTGATCTCGGCGGTGTCCCCCGCGCGCACGAGCGCGGCGTCGACCATCCAGGAGCCGCCGGCCGCGAGCACCGACGGCAGCGCGAGGTAGTCGAGCAGGTTGGCGGCGCTCACACCGCCGGTCGGGACGAAGCGCAGGCCCGGGAAGGGCGCGGAGAACGCCTTGACGGCCGCGGGGCCGCCGACGACGTTGGCCGGGAAGAGCTTCACGGCGTCGAGGCCGAGGTCGAGCGCGGCGATGACGTCCGACGGCGTCGCGACCCCGGGCAGGACCGGCACCCCGAGCTCCTGCGCACGACGCACGACGGCGGCCGAGAGCCCGGGCGAGACGAGGAACCGCGCCCCGGCCTCGACGGCCTCGTCGACCTGGGCCGCGTTGACCACGGTCCCCGCGCCGACGAGCACGTCCGGCACCTCGCGCGCGATCGCCTCGATCGCGGCGCGGGCACCCGCGGTGCGGAGGGTGACCTCCGCGACCGGCAGCCCGCCGTCGCGCAGCGCGGTCGCGACGAGCACGCCCTGCGCCGCGTCGTCGACGACGACGACCGGCACGACGCGGGCACGCGCGATCGTCTCGATGGGTCCGTGGGATGACATCCTCGCTCCGTTTCGCTATGGTGAACGCCTGTTGTTCACTACGGAACGCACTCTAGGCGAAGGAGCCACGACGATGGAAGCCGGGAGCACGGCGTCCCCCCTGCCGGAGGGCAGCGAGCACGCGGCGGGCGGGCACGCCGCGAGCCCGCTCGGGAGCGTCGACAAGGCGCTGACCGCGCTCGAGGCGCTCGCCGCGGCCGGCCCCGGCGGGGTGGCCCTCGGCGACCTCGCACGCTCGCTCGGGCTGCACAAGGCCTCGCTGCACCGCACGCTCGCGGCGCTGCGCCACCGGGGCTACGCCGAGCAGGACGCCACGACGGGCGACTACCGGCTGGGCCCCGCGGCGACCGCGCTCGCGACGGTGTACCTCGGCGAGGAGAACCTGCCCGCGCTCCTGCACCCGGTGCTCGTCGCGGTCTGCCGGGCGACGGACGAGCTCGTGCACCTCGGCGCCCTCGCCGGGACCGAGATCGTCTACCTCGACAAGGTCGAGCCCGCGCGCGCCGTGCGCGTCTGGTCGGCCGTCGGCCGACGTCGCCCCGCGGCCACCACGGCCCTGGGGCGCGCGCTGCTGGCCCACCGCCCCCTGGACGACGCCGCCCTCGCCTGGTACGCGGCGGCAGCCCCCGACGAGCACCCCGTCACCGCGGCCGCGCTCCGCGCGACGTGCGACGCGACCCGTGCGAGCGGGTTCGCGACCGAGACGGAGGAGAACGAGCCGGGCATCAGCTGCGTCGCCCTGCCCGTGCTGCGCGAGGGCCAGTCCGTCGCCGCGGTGAGCGTCACCGCGCCCGCCGAGCGGCTCGGGGCGCGTCGGCGCCGGGAGATCGAGGCGGTCCTGCGCGAGGTCGTCCCGCCGCTGCTGCCGCCGACGCTCACCGTGCCGGACGCCGTGCTCGGTCGGCCCGGTCGACCCGGAGGTCCCGTCGCGGGGGGACCGCGTCGACCGGCGACGCCCGCAGGGCTGTGAGAGAGTTCAACCGCAGCACGACGGAATGACGGAAGGGCCCGCGATGACCGTCCTCGTGGCGTACAACGACTCCCCGCAGGGCGAGACCGCGTTCCGGGCGGCCGTCGCCGAGGCGGTCCACCGCTCGACCGCCCTCGCGGTCCTCGTCCTCACCCCGCAGGACGCCGACGCGGGGGTCCCCGCGACCCTCGCGCACCTGCTCGACACGCTTCCCGCCGAGGTCGCCCGCCCCGAGATCTCCTACCGCTCGGAGCACCTCGACCCCGCCGAGGCGATCATCGACGCGGCCGAGCGCACCGGCCCCGACCTCGTCGTCGTGGGCGCGCGCAAGCGGTCGCCGGTCGGCAAGTCCCTCCTCGGCAGCACCACGCAGCGCGTGCTCCTCGACTCGCCCGTCCCGGTGCTCGTCGTCAAGGCGTCGCACTGACGCCCTCCTGACGGGTGCCGCGACGTGGCCTCCCGGCACCCCGGACGGCCACGTCGCGACCTCTCAGTCCTGCTCGACGGCGGCGCGCAGCCCGTCGACCAGCGGGGTCGTCGAGCGGCCCAGCAGGCGCGCGAGCTCCCCCGACGTCTCGGCGAGCAGCCCGTCGCGGATGTTGCCGTCCAGCGCGACGACGAACCCGGCGGTGCCCTCGTCCAGTCCAGCCCCCAGCAGGAACGCCCGGTGCTCGTCGGGGCTCACGCGCCGGTAGGTGACGGGGCGCCCAAGCACCTCGGCGGCTGCGGCGGCGAGGTCGTCGAACGTCCACGCGACGTCGCCGCTCAGCTCGTAGACGGCCCCCGCGTGCGCGGAGGCGTCCGCCTGCGCGGCGAGGGCGACGACTGCCGCGGCCTCGGCGTAGTCCGCACGGGTCGCGCTCGCGACGCGACCGTCGCCGACGCTCGACACGATCTCGCCGGACTCGCGGGCGCCCACGACGTCGCCGACGTAGTTCTCCGTGTACCAGTTGTTCCGCAGGATCGTGGTCGCCAGGCCCGAGGCGGCCAGGATCTCCTCCGTGGCCTTGTGCTCGGGCGCGAGGACGAGCGCCGAGGTCGTCGCGTGCGGGGCGCTGGTGTAGATCACGCGGGAGACGCCGGCCGCGACGGCCGCCTCGACGACGTTGCGGTGCTGCGGCACCCGCTGCCCCACCTCGGAACCCGACACCAGCACGAGCACGTCGACGCCCGCGAGCGCCGCGGCGAGCGTCTCCGGGCGCGCGTAGTCGGCCTCGCGTACCTGGACACCACGGTCGGCGAGGTCGGCGACCTTGGTGGTGGTCCGCGCGGCGGCGACCACCTGGGACGGGTCCGCGCCGTGGGCGAGGAGGGACTCGACGACGAGGCGGCCGAGGTGGCCGCTGGCTCCGGTGACGGCGATGGACATGCGAGGGCTCCTTCGGTGCGTGGGCACGACCGGTCGGCCGCGCCCTCCCAGGATGCACTTACTTTTCGTAAGTGCCAACCCCTAGAGCGCGCGCTCTATCTCACAGTGCCGTTCTCGGGGTGGCCGCCGTATCCTGGGTCGATGACGACCGACGCCCGCCCCGCGGAGGACACCGGACCCACCGACGCGATGGTGGCCGACGTCTTCCAGCGGGGCTGCACGTCGCGACACGTCCTCGAGACCGTCACCGGACGCTGGGGCGTGCTCACGGTCGCCGGCCTGCGCGACGGCGCGGTGCGCTTCAACGCGCTGCGGCGCCGCATCGACGGCGTCAGCGAGAAGATGCTCGCCCAGACCCTCCAGTCCCTCGAGCGCGACGGCATCGTCGTGCGCGAGGTGCGCGCGACCATCCCGCCGCACGTCGAGTACTCCCTCACCGACCTCGGGCGCCGCGTCGCCGACAGCCTCACGGGACTGCTCGACGTCCTCGAGGGCTCGGTCGCGGAGGTGACGGCGTCCCAGCACGCGTACGACGCGCGCCGGGACGCCTGACGCTCACGACTGCGAGCGCACGTACCAGAACACGAGCGCGCCGACGACCAGCAGGCCCACCAGCACGGCGAGGACGATCTTGCCCACGCTGTAGGGGCGCCGCCCGATCACCTGGCCGGTGTTCGCGTTGACCATGACCTGCCACTGCTTGCCCGCGTAGACGTACGTCGCGATCCACAGCGGCAGCAGCACGAGCTTGAACATCACGTCCGCGTAGGCGGTGCGGATCGAGCCGACGCGCTGCTCGTCGCCCCCGATGTCGCGCTCGACGTCGCCCTTGATCACCGGCGCCATCTTCTGCTTCGCGCGGTCGAGGCCGACCGGGGGCTCGACGTCGTAGCGCGCCGCCGAGAACCCCGCGAGGTACTCGGCGCGGAACGGCACCGCGTGCGACAGCGGCCACGGGCCGAGCTTCGACAGGTCGCGCTCGGCGACCTGCGACGACGCGGGGACGAGCACGTCGTCGAAGTCGCGCGCGACGTGCCCGGAGACGGGCGTCCAGCTGACCCTCCGCTCCTGGCGCTCCTCGTCCCCGTTCTTGACGGTCACGTAGTAGGCGTCCCCGCGCTGCCCCGAGTACGCCGACGACGTGCGGGCGTCGAACGTCCAGTGCGGCACGTAGGAGCCGTGCAGGGACTCCGTGTCGCCGACCTTCTTCAGCTCGCCCGGCGCGAACCAGCGCGAGCGCACCCAGCGCCGGAACGCGTCGCGCGCCTGCGCCTGCTCGACCCCGAACGGCACGACGGCCTCGGGTTGCACCAGCCCGTCCGTCTCTGACGTCGCGACGAGGTGCCCGCCGCAGAACCGGCACGCGACGGACAGGTCGGTCCCCTGCGTGGTCGCGCCGCAGCCGTCGCACGTGAGGACCCGCGCGTCGAGGATCCCGGCGCGCACCCCGCCCTGCGCCGCGGCCCACGCGTCGAACGAGTGCTCGTCGACGGCGTCGCCCGGCGCGTGCACGATCGCGACGGTCCCGCCGCACGCGACGCAGCGCAGGTGCTGCGTGCCCGGCGCGTACGCGAGCTGCGACCCGCACGCGTCGCAGCGCGTGCGGACGAGCTCGTCCTGGGTGTCGCTCACCGTCAGCCCGCCTGCGGGCCGGTCGGGCCGCCGGTCGGGGCGCCTGTCGGAGGCAAGGGCGGCGGGGTCGCCGCGAACAACGGCGCGAGCGCGGGCACCTCGCCCGCGGCGGTCCACGCGGCCATGCCCTCCTGCCACACGAGCGACGCGCACGTCACCTCGCCGGACCGGACGCGGCCGGCGAGGTCCGCCGTCGTGCCGGGCCCGGCCTGCGTGCCGCCGACCGCCCAGTACCAGGGCGACTCCGCGCCAGGCAGGGGCGGCGGCCCCGCGGGCGCCGCCGGGGCCGGGGTCGGCTGGGCCGCCGTCGTCCCGAGCGACTGCGCGAGCTGCTGCCCCATGGCCGCCCCGAGGCCCATCCCGGCGCCGAGCCCCAGCCCGTCGCCCGCACCCCCGGGGTTGGCGGCGGCCGTCTCGATCGCGTTCGCCGCCTGGAACTTGGTGTACTGGTCGAGGTTCCCGACCACGGCCATCTGCGTCCGCTTGTCGAGCGCCGCCTCGACCTCGGGCGGGAAGGAGACGTTCTCGAGGACGAAGCGCGGCACGGCGATGCCGTACTCGGACAGGTCCTCCGAGAGCTGGCCCGCGAGCCGCGTGGCGATCTCGCGCTGGTTCGCGGCGAGGTCGATCGCGGCGACGCCCGCCTCTGCGAGCGCCGGGCCGAGCTGGCCGACCACGAGGCGGCGGAAGTAGTCGCCGATCTCGTCGGTGCGGAACTGCGGGTCGGTCCCCACGAGCTGACGCAGCAGCGCCGACGGGTCCACGACCTGGAGCGCGTACGTCCCGAACGCCCGGATGCGGACCGCGCCGAGCTCGGGGTCACGCAGGATCACCGGGTTCTGCGTGCCCCACGTGAGGTCGGTGAACTGGCGCGTCGCGACGAAGTAGACCTCCGCCTTGAACGGAGAGTTGAACCCGTACTTCCAGCCCAGGATCGTCGACAGGATCGGCAGGTTCTTGGTCTCGAGCGTGTACGTGCCCGGCCCGAACACGTCGGCGAGCCGGCCCTCGCTCACGAAGACGGCGCTCTGCCCCTCGCGCACGACGAGCTGCGCCTGGTTCTTGATCTCGTTGCCCTGGCGCGGGAAGCGCCAGACGATCGTGTCCCGGCTCTCGTCGAGGAACTCGATGATGTCGATCAGCTGGCCGCGCAGCTTCTCCATGAAGCTCATCCGGACTCCTTCGCTCGTCGTGCGGAACGACCGCGGGCGCCCGCACGCTGCGGGAGCGTCGCCCGCCCTGGCGCGCCGAGCATAGCGGCATCCTGCCCCGCCGATGAAACCCCCAAGGGTTGGTAAAACCGACTGGTGGCCGCAGGTTCGCGCACAGCCGCCGAACCCGGGGTCGCTCCTCACCGGCGCGGCCGTCCGGGGAGAGACCCCGGGTTCGGCGGCGACCTATCCTGGCCGGGTGCCGACCCCGCCGACGACCGCGCCCGCGACGCCCACCGTCGCCGTCCTGCTCGCGGCCGGGGCCGGGACGCGGCTCGGGCGCGGGCCCAAGGCGCTGCTCCCCGACCGCGGCGGCACGCTCGTCGAGCACGCGACCGCCGTCCTCCTCGCGGGCGGGTGCGACGCCGTCGTCGTGGTCCTCGGCGCCGAGGCCGCGCGCGTGCGAGCCGGCTCGTCGCTCGACGGGCCCGGGGTGCACGTCGTCGACAACCCCGGCTGGGCCACCGGGATGGCGTCGTCCCTGCGCGTCGGCGTCGCCGCCGCCCTCGACCTCGCCCCCGCCCGGGTCGTCGTCGCGCACGTGGACCAGCCCGGCGTCAGGCCCGACGACGTCGACCGCCTGCTCGCCGCGCACCGCCCCGGGCGCGTGACCGCGTCGCGGTGGCGCGCCGACCCCGAGGGCGCAGCAGGGGCGCACGGCGCGGTGGGGTCGGAGGTCGCTGCGGACGACGCTGCGGGGGCGGAGCGCGCGGCGGAGGCGGACCGTCCTCGGTGGGCGCACCCGCTCGTCCTCGACGCCGCGCTCGCGCGGCCCGCCGCCGCGAGCGCCCGCGGCGACCGCGGCGCGCGCGACTTCCTGCGCGCCCACGCCGACCTGGTCGACGTCGTCGACCACCCCGGCGACGGCCGCGACCTCGACACCGCGGCCGACCTCGACCTCCTGGACGACCCCACGCCCCGCTGAGCGCGGGAGACGGTCGCGCCGACCGGCGTCGGACGCGACTGTTCTCCGCGCTCAGGGGGTGGTGGCGGCCTTGATGCCCAGGTAGACGCGATCGCGGGCGAGCGGGAGCTCCGTGAAGCGCACGCCCGTCGCGGCACGGATCGCGTTGGCGAGCGCGGGGGCCACCGGGTTGAACGGGCTCTCGCTCATCGACTTCGCGCCCATCGGCCCGACCGTGTCCGACGTCCGCGCGAAGTAGACCTCGCTGCGCGGGGTGTCCGCGAAGGTGGGCAGGTGGTACTGGCGGAAGATGTCGGTCGTCACGCGACCGGTGTCGTCGACGATCACGTTCTCGTAGAGCGCGGCGCCGAGGGCCTGCGCGATGCCGCCCTCGACCTGGCCGCGGCACTGGCGCGGGTTGACGACCTCGCCGGCGTCGGCGGCCTGGACGGACTGGAGGATGCGGATCTCGCCCGTCCCGCGGTGCACCGCGACGCGGAAGCCGTGGACGTTGAACGCGACGGAGCGCGGCGTGCCGCCCCAGCGGCCCTCGGCGACGAGGTCGATCCCGGCGTCGGCCGCGGCCCGCGCGACGTCTTCGAGGGGCAGGAGCGTCCCGGCGCAGTCGACGCCCCCGGGAACGAGTCGGCAGTCCCCCGGCGCCGCGCCCGCCATCCCGGCCGCGACCTTGAGCACGGCCTCCGCGAGGTCCTGCGCGGCGGCGAGCGACGCCTTGCCCGCGACGACGGTCCCGGTCGACCCGAACGCGCCGGTGTCGTGCTCGAGCAGGTCGGTGTCCGACTGCCGCACGACGACGTCGGCAGCGTCCTGCCCGAGCGCGCTTGCGACGAGCTGGGCGTGGACGGTCGTCGTGCCGTTGCCGAACTCGGCCGTCCCGACCTCGGCCTCCACCACGCCGTCGGCGCGCAGCCGCACGCGCGCGTGGGAGTAGTGCCCGCGCGGCGGCACGGTGTCGATCATCGACAGCGCGGCGCCCTCGCCCACGCCCCACTCGGGGCCGAGGTCCGGCAGCGCGTCCGGCCCCGACCCCGCACCCGCCCCGTACGCGGCGACGTCGCGGGCCCGCCCGCGCGCGAGAGCGTCCGCGGCGAGGTCGAGGCACTGGTCGAGCCCGTAGCTGCCGTAGAGCACGTCCTCCTCGGGCGTCGGGTGCGTGGAGAGCATGGGGTCGCCGTCGCGCACGACGTTGCGGCGCCGCAGCTCGAGCGGGTCCATGCCGAGCTGCCGCGCGAGCTCGTCGACGGCGGACTCGACCGCGAAGATCATCTGCGACAGCCCGTACCCGCGGAACGCTCCCGCGGGCACCGTGTTCGTGTAGACGCAGTGGGCGTCGACCTTCTTGTTCTCGCACCGGTACACCGCGAGCGACTCGCCGCACCCGTGGAACATGACGCCCGGGCCGTGGTTCCCGTACGCGCCCGTGTTGCTGAGCACGTCGAGGTGCAGCGCCGTGAGCGTCCCGTCACGTCGCGCGCCCGCGCGCACCCGGATGCGGAACGGGTGGCGCGTCGTCGTGCCCACGAACTGCTCGGTGCGGGTCAGCTCGAGCTGGACGGGCCGCCCGAGCCGCAGCGTCGCGAGCGCCGCGACGTCCTCGGTGAGCACCTCCTGCTTGCCGCCGAACCCGCCGCCCACGCGCTCGCAGTGCACGCGCACGCGCTCCGGGTCGAGGTCGAGCACGCGCGCGAGGTGGCGCCGCGCGAGGAACGGGACCTGGGTGGACGACCGCACGACGAGCCGGCCGTCGTCGTCGAGCGACGCGATGGCGCAGTGCGTCTCGAGCGCCGCGTGCTGCACGCGATGGGTGCGGTAGGTGGCCTCGTGCACGACGTCGGCCTCCGCGAGGCCGCGCTCGACGTCGCCGAGCTCGGAGTGCACCTCGGCGACGACGTTCGCCTCGGGCCGTGAGACGCGCGCGGCGGCGGCGTCGAGCTCGGGGTGGACGAGCGGCGCGCCGGGCGTCATCGCGTCCTCGGGATCGACGACGGCGGGCAGCACCTCGTACTCGACGCGCACCCGCCGCACGCCCTCCTCGGCCGCCGCGACCGTGTCCGCGACGACGGCCGCGACGCGCTGCCCGACGTGCCGCACGACGTCGTCGAGGACCCGCGTGTCGTCGGGGTCGTCGGTGAACAGCTCGTGCTGCGCCGTCGAGAACCGCGTCGCGGGCGCGTCCTCGTGCGTGAGCACGGCGTGCACGCCCGGCACCGCGAGCGCCGCCGACGCGTCGATCGCGACCACGCGCGCGTGCGCGTGCGGCGACCGCACGAGCTTGAGGTGGAGCAGGCCCGGGTAGTCGGCCGGGTCCACGTCGAGCGTGTACCGCACCGTCCCGGTGACGACCCCGCGCCCGGCCGGCGCGGGCACGTCCCGCCCGAACGCCGAGGGAGAGACCTGGTCACGCGAGGGAGAACCCTGGTCCGCCGAGGTAGAGGCATGGTCCACCGAGGTAGAGACGTGGTCACCGCCCGACGGCGTGCGCTCCCCCGTGCCCCGGGCGGTCCCGGTCGTGTCGCCGCGGCCGAGGACGGCGTCCTCGATCGCGCGGTAGCCGGTGCAGCGGCACAGGTTCCCCTTGAGGTTGCGCGGCAGGTTCGCGCGCTGCGCGTCGTCGAACGTCGCGGCGGTCATGATCATCCCCGCCGTGCAGAACCCGCACTGGAACCCCTGCGCGTCGAGGAACTGCTGCTGCACCGGGTGCAGCGCCTCCTGCGGGCCGTGGGGGTCGTGGTCGCACGCGCCCGCCGCCTCGTCCCCTGCGGCACCGCCCGGGCACGACGTCGCCGCGAGCCCCTGGATCGTCGTCACCTCGTGGCCGGCTGCGCGCCGCGCGGGGTAGACGCACGAGTGCACGGGGACGCCGTCGACGTGGACCGTGCACGCGCCGCAGTCGCCGCCGTCGCAGCCCTTCTTGACGCCGAGCGCCCCCTGCTCGCGCAGGTACGTGCGCAGGCACTGGCCCGCGCGCGGCTCGGTCGACGCCGTACGGCCGTCGATCGAGACGGGCGGGGTCGGGCGGGGGTCGATCGCGGTCATCGGGGGTCTCCGTCCGTGCCGCCGCCGAGCTCGGAGAGGAGCTCGGAGCGGATCTCCTCGCCGAGGCGGTAGGTCATGTCCCGCCGCCACGCGGGCAGGCCGTGGATGTCGTCGTGGTAGAGGTCGGTCGGGATCGCGGCGTCGAGCGCCGCGGCGAGCCCGGCCGCCGTGGGCAGGGTGTCCGCGGCGAACCGGAGCTGCACGGGCCGCCGCGTCGAGGCGGTGACGGTGAGGACGAGCCCGCCCCCGGCGTCGGGCGGGTCGACCCGCCCGATCAGCAGGACGCCCGAGCGCCCGAGGTTCGAGAGGGACAGGCGCCGGAACGCGGTGCGCGACCGCAGCGCGTGGTCGGGCACACGGATCGCGCGCAGGAGCTCGCCCGGCGCGAGCGTGTTGGTCAGCTCTCCCGTGACGAGCTCGGCGACCGGCTGCTCCCGGCGGGTGCCGCCCGGACCCCAGACCTCGGCGACGCCGTCGAGCGCGGCCGTGAGGGAGATCATCGGCCCGGCCGGGAGGGACGTGCAGACGTTGCCGCCGACCGTCGAGGTGTTCCAGATCTTGAAGGACGCGACGAAGCTGTCGCAGCACGGGCGCACCAGGTCGAGCGCGGTCCAGCGCTCGCGCACGGGCGCGGCCTGCGGGCTCTCCTCGAACGCCCACAGCTCGGCGACCGTGCACGTCGCGGCGATCTCGAGACCGTCGTCGGTGACCACGAGCGCGGGCCAGCCGGCGCTCGTCACGTCGAGCAGACGCCGCAGCGTCTGGCTGCCGTAGGAGAACAGGACGGTGCCGCCCGCGAGCCAGGCGTCGCCCTCGCGCCACTCACCGGGGTCGACGGTCGGGACGAGGTCGGTGACGGTGCTCAGGTCCATCAGGAGGCCTCCTCGGGGATCGGCGCGGCCACGGCCGCGGGGTGGGGGTCGGACGACGCGACGGGAGGGTCGGCGTGGATCGGTCCGTCGGTGCCGCTCAGCGGGACGACGGCGGCCCGGCCGTGCCGGGTCGCGACGAGCTCCGCGGTGATCGAGACGGCGACCTCCTCGGGGGTCACCGCCCCGAGGTCGAGGCCGATGGGCGAGCGGAGCCGCGCGAGCGCCGCCTCGGTCACGCCCTCCGCGCGCAGCGCGGCGACGCGCTGCGCGTGCGAGCGGCGCGAGCCCATCGCCCCGACGTACGCGACCGGCAGGTCGAGCGCGAGGCGCAGCAGCGGCACGTCGAACTTGGCGTCGTGCGTGAGGACCGCGACGGCCGTCCGCGCGTCGACGCGACCGGCGGCGGCCTCGGCGGCGAGGTACCGGTCCGGCCACTCGACGACGACCTCCGCCTCCGGGAAGCGCCGGGGGTCCGCGAACACCTCGCGCGCGTCGACGAGGGTCACGCGGTAGCCGAGGAGCCGTACGTGCCTCACGAGCGCGCCGGCGAAGTCGTTGGCCCCGCACACGAGGAAGCGCGGCGCGGGAAGGCGGGTCTCGACGAGCAGCGTGACGGGCTCGGTCTCGTCGCACGCGGCCCCGCCGCCTGGCGTCGCTTGGCCGTTCACCGGGTCGGGCGCCGAGACCCGCGGCGCTCCGTGCGCCGCGTGGACCGTCGCCGTGCCGCCCGCGCGCAGCACGGCGACCACCTGTGCCGCCGCGGCGTCGAGCGCGGCCGGGCCCACCAGGTCCCGCAGCGCCTGGGCGACGCTCCGCTCGTCCGCGGCGCCGGGGTCGTCGACGAGGACCGCGGTGCGCTGCGCGCCGTCGATCCGGCGCACGAGCGCCGCGCCCCCGCGCCCGGCGGCCTCGGCGTCGTCGTCGGACGAACCCGTCCCAGGACGCGGCAGGGCGTCCGCGCCCGCGCGCGCTCCGCCGTCGGACGGGGCCGCCAGCGCGGCGAGCACGCGGGCGGCGTCGTCCCCCGGGAAGACGGGCTGGACGTGGACGTCGAGCGTGCCGCCGCAGCTCAGCCCGACGGCGAACGCGTCGTCGTCGCTGTAGCCGAACGTCTCGCGGTGGCTCGCGCCCGAGGTGATCGCGTCGAGCGCGGCGGCGTGCACCGCGCCCTCGACGCACCCGCCGGACAGGCTGCCGAGGACCGCGCCGTCGGCGCGCACGGCCATCGCGGTGCCGACCGGTCGCGGCACGGAGCCGGACGCCGCGACCACCGTCGCGACGGCGAACGGGGGCTGCCCCGGGCCGAGCCACGGGGCGAGCTGGTCGACGATCTGGAGCATCGTGGGCCTCGCTTCCGCCAGGGTGCCGGCGAACCAGCGTCCTTCCAGTGAACCCTTGCGGTGAGTCCCCTGCGTGTCCGAGGTCGCGTCGGCCGTGACGCGCCGGAAACACAGGGCTTGAATCCGCCCTTGGACTGCTCTCCCACGGGAGGAGAGGTGTTCCGCTGAATGGAAGTTCACTTCCACTCGACGGACTCCACGCTAGCACGCGGTGTCGCCCGGGTCACGGGTCGCGCACCGGGAACGTCTACGATCGGGCCATGACCGCGGTCTCGCTCGGGATGCCCAGGCTGCGGTCGGGCGCGCCCACGGACGCCTCGACCGACCTCGCCCCGGGCCGCCCCGCGACCGAGGCGCTCGTCGACCGCTACGGCCGCGTCGCACGCGACCTGCGGATCTCGATCACCGAGAAGTGCTCGCTGCGCTGCACCTACTGCATGCCCGCCGAGGGCCTCCCCGCGATCCCGCGCGACGACCTCCTCACGCCTGCCGAGATCGGACGGGTCGTGCGCGTGGCCGTCGGCCGGCTCGGGATCACCGACGTCCGGTTCACGGGCGGGGAGCCGCTCATGCGCCGCGACCTCGCGGACATCCTGCGCGCCGCGCGCGCGGCCGCGCCCGACGTGTCGCTCTCGCTGACGACCAACGCGATCGGGCTCGACAAGCGCGTCCACGAGCTCGTCGCCGCCGGCCTCGACCGCGTGAACATCTCCCTCGACTCCGTGGACCGCGAGGACTTCGCGCGGCTCACGCGCCGTGACCGGCTGCCCGACGTGCTCGCCGGCATCCGGGCCGCGCTCGCCGCCGGGCTCGCCCCCGTCAAGCTCAACGCGGTGCTCATGCCCGAGACGCTCGCGGGCGCCGCCGACCTGCTTGCCTGGGCGGTCGACCACGGGTGCCACCTGCGCTTCATCGAGCAGATGCCGCTCGACGCCGACGGGCACTGGACGCGCGACGACCTCGTCTCCGCGACGGACCTGCTCGCGGTGCTCGGCGCGCGCTTCGACCTGCTCGAGGTCGGCCGCGACGACCCGTCCGCACCCGCCGAGGAGTGGCTCGTCGACGGCGGACCCCAGACCGTCGGGATCATCGCGTCCGTCACGCGCTCGTTCTGCGGCGCGTGCGACCGCACCCGGCTCACCGCCGAGGGCACGGTCCGGTCGTGCCTGTTCGGCGACGACGAGACCGACCTGCGCGCGATCCTGCGCTCCACGGACCTCGCCGAGGACGAGCGCGACGACGCGCTCGCCCATGCGTGGCAGGGCGCGATGTGGCGCAAGCCCCTCGCCCACGGCAGCGACGCCCCGACGCTCGCCGCCGACGCGTTCGCGCCGACGTCGCGCAGCATGGGCGCGATCGGCGGCTGAGCGTCGCGACGGTGGCGCAGATCATAGGGTGAAGCCGGTCACCGCGACGCGTCTGCCCAGGTCACGCGGGACGGGCCTTCCTACCATGGATGCCGTGACGACGATCTCCCCTGCACCCCTCAACCGCCCCGCGAACTCACCCTCCGACGCGCCCACGGCGACGCCGGACAACACCACCTCCGCGCTGCCGATCTACCGCACCGACGAGCGCTCCGGGAGCTGGAAGGCCGGGACCAAGAGCGTCCTCGGCGCGGCGATCGGCGCCGTCGTGGGGACCGTCGTGCTGAGCTGGTTCGGCCTCGTCCTCGGCACCGCCGTCGGTCTGGGCATCGGCATGCTGCTCGACAACCGCCCCACCACGCGCTGACCCGACCCGACCCACCCACGGTCCGCGCGACGAGCGCGAGACCGGGAGCGTCCCGCCCGACATCGTCGTCGCACGGCGGATCCGCAGCCCGACGCACGAGAGGCGAGAAGTGGTCCTTCCCCGGCCCGAGCCGGGGGCCACTTCTCGCCTCTCGTCGTTCGCCGGCCCGTTCGGCGGCTCGTTCGCCGGCGCGGTCGCAGGGGTCGGTCCGCTACAGCCCGACCCACTCCGAGACGCCGTCGTCGAAGTGCTGCCGCTTCCAGATCGGCACCTCCGCCTTGATGCGCTCGACGAGCAGCGAGCACGCCTCGAACGCCTCACGGCGGTGACCCGCGGCCGCCGACGCGACGAGCGCCACGTCGCCGATCCCCAGGGTCCCGTACCGGTGGACGGCGGCGACGCGCAGCCCGGTCTCGGCCGCCACACCGGCCACGCACCGTCGGATCACCGCGGTCGCGTCGGGGTGCGCCTCGTAGTCGAGCCGGGTCACGCCGCGGCCGCCGTCGACGTCGCGGACCACGCCGCGGAACGTCACGACGGCGCCGCACTCGGGGCCCGCGACCGCGTCCTCGACGGCGCGCGACACCGCGTCGTCGAGCACGTCCGTCGTCACGCGGCTCACGTCCTCGGACGCCCCGCCCTGGGCCGCCCCCGGGGACTCGCCCTGCGTCTCGCTCACAGCTCTCGTACCTCCACCTCGGTCCCGGCGGCCCACTCTGTCACGTCGGCGGGCACGTCCACGAGCACGTCCGCCCGCGCCATCGACGCGACGAGGTGCGACCCCGCTCCCCCGACGACCCGGACCGTGCCGTCGGGGCCGGTCGCGCCGCGCAGGAGCTGTCGCTTCCCCGCGGGCGAGGTCAGCGGCTCGGCGAGGACCGCCGTGCGCACGCGCTCGGCCCCGGGCAGACCCGCCGCCCGCTCGAGCGGCTCGCGCAGGAATATCGCGAACGACACCTGGGCGCTCACCGGGTTGCCGGGGAACGTGAGCACGGGCGTCCCGTGCACGGTGCCGAACCCCTGCGGCCCGCCGGGCTGCATCGCGACCGACCGGAACGTGACGCCCGGCGACGTCGCCCGGCCGACCTCCCGACCGGCGTCCTGACCGGCGACGGCACCGGGGCCCCCGAGCACGTCCTTGACCACCTCGTACGCGCCCTGCGACACGCCGCCCGACGTGACGACGAGGTCTGCGACCGCGGTCGCCTCGGCGAGCACGGCGGCGAACCGCGCGGCGTCGTCGCCGCAGCGTGCCGTGCGCACGACCTCCCCGCCCGCGCGCCGCACGGCGGCGCCCAGCGCGTCGGCGTTGGCGTCGAAGACCTGGCCCGGCCCCGGCGTCTCGCCCGGCCCGACGAGCTCCGACCCCGTCGACAGGACGGCGACGCGCGGCCGGGCGACCACCCGCACGACCCCCACCCCGCACGCCGCCGCGGCGGCGAGGTGGTGCGGCGCGAGGACGGTGCCGTCCGCGAGGAGCACGTCGCCGGGCCGGACGTCGGAGCCCGCCTCCCGCACGAAGTCTCCCGCCGACCGTGGCACCCGTACCTCGACCGCGTGGCTCGCGCCGGGGACGGTCGGGTCGGCCCCCGTGGGACCGCCGACGTCGGGTCGCGACGTGCCCGCGAAGGTCCCCGCGACGGTGTCCTCGACGGGGACGACGGCGTCCGCGCCGTCGGGCACGGGCGCACCCGTCATGATGCGGGCCGCGGTGCCCGGCGCGAGGCGCGCAGGGACGCCCGGGGCCGCGGGGATCTCGGCCGCGACGCGGAGCCGGACGGGCGTGTCCGCGCTCGCCCCGACGACGTCCGCGGCCCGCACGGCGTAGCCGTCCATCTGGGAGTTGCGGAACAGCGGGACGGCGACGGGCGCGACGAGGTCGCCCGCGAGGACCCGGCCGAGCGCGTCGGCGAGGACGACGGTCTCGGTGCGCGTGCGCCGTCGGGCCGCCTCGACGAGGGGGGCGAGGAGCGCCGCGACGTCCGCGCGGTGCTCGTCGACGCTCACGCGCGCAGTCCCGGCCATGCCTGCCCTCCCACGTTCCCGTGCACGCCGACGGGCCACCCGGAGGAGCGGGCGACCCGTCGGCCGTGCGGTCGATGTCGAGGCTCAGCCTCCCACGACCGCGGTCAGGGGACCGCGCACGAAGTACACGACGAACCCGGCCGCGACCACCCACAGCAGGGGGTGGACGTCGCGCGCCTTGCCGCACGCGAACCGCAGCAGGACCCACGTGACGAACCCGATCCCGATGCCGTTGGCGATCGAGTACGTGAGCGGCATGGTCACGATCGTGAGGAAGACCGGGAGCGTGACCGTGAAGTCGGTCAGGTCGATCTCCTTGATCTGGCCCATCATCATCGCGCCGACGACCACGAGCACCGCGCTCGCGACCTCGATCGGGACCACGGCCGTGAGCGGCGTGAGGAACATCGCGACGAGGAACAGCCCGCCGGTGACGACGGACGCGAGGCCCGTCCGCGCACCCTCGCCCACGCCCGCGGCCGAGTCGACGAACACCGTGTTCGACGACGACGACGTCGCGCCGCCGACGACCGCGCCCACGCCCTCGACGACGAGCGCCGACTTGATGCGCGGGAAGTTGCCGTCCGCGTCGGCGAGGCCGCCCTGCTTGGCGAGCCCCGTCATCGTGCCCATCGCGTCGAAGAAGTTCGTGAAGAACAGCGTGAACACGAGCATCGTCGCCGCGAGCGCCCCGATCCGGTCGAACGCGCCGAACGAGAACTGCCCCAGCAGGCTGAGGTCCGGCACGGAGACGAGCGAGCTCGGCAGCGTCGGCACCGTGAGGTGCCAGCCGCCGGGGTTGTCGTCGGACGCCGGGCCGAGGTGCAGCACGGACTCGGCGACGATCGCGACGACGGTCGTCGCGACGAGACCGATGAGCAGACCGCCCTTGACCTTGCGCGCCACGAGGATGCCCATGGTGAGCAGGCCGACGACGAACACGAGCGTCGGGACCGACGTGATCGAGCCGCCGTCGCCGAGCTGGACCGGCGGCCCGCCCGGGGTGCGCGTGACGAACCCCGCGTCGACGAACCCGATGAACGCGATGAACAGGCCGATGCCGACGGTGATCGCCGCCTTGAGCTGGCGCGGGACGGCGTTGAAGATCGCCGACCGCGCGCCCGTCACGGCGAGCAGCACGATGAGCAGGCCGTTGACGAGCACGAGCCCCATCGCCTCGGGCCACGTCACGTCGCCGATGACGGCGACCGCGAGGAACGAGTTGATGCCCAGCCCGGCCGCGAGCGCGAACGGGAGGTTCGCGACGAGGCCGAAGAGGATGGTCAGACCGCCGGCGGCGAGGCCGGTCATCGCACCGACCTGCGCCGTCTGGAGCCACCCGCCCGCGACGTCGACGGGTGCGTTCTCGGCGCTCGTCCCGCCGAGGATGAGGGGGTTGAGAATGACGATGTACGCCATCGCGAAGAAGGTCACCAGGCCGCCGCGGAGCTCGCGCCCCGTGGTCGAGCCGCGCTCGGTGATCCTGAAGAAGCGGTCCAGCCGGCCGGTGGCCGGGCCGGTGCCGCGTGCGTCGTCGTTCTCGGCGGTCTCCCGCCGCGTGCCGAGGAGGGTCACGTCCTTGTGTCCTTTCGGTGCGAGATCGCGGTGCTGATCGGCCGCGCGGCCGCTCAGTACTCGATCCGGGACTCGAGGACGCGCCACGCGTCGAACGGCGCGGTGGCGGTGGCCGTGCGCTCGTGCACGACCCGCATGCTCCGGTCGGCCGGGTCCGCGGCAAAGAAGTCGTAGAACTCGGCGTCGTCGAACCCGGCGCTCGCGGCGTCGTGGCGGTCGGCGGCGAAGTACACGGTCTGCACGCGCGCCCAGAGGGCGGACGCGAGGCACATGGGGCAGGGCTCGCAGCTCGAGTAGAGCGTCGCGCCGGTGAGGTCGAACGTGCCGAGTGCGGCGCACGCGCGCCGGATCGCGGTGACCTCGGCGTGCGCGGTGGGGTCGTTGTCCTGCGTGACCCGGTTGTTGCCCTCGAACACCTGCCCGTCGGCGGTGACGATCACGGCGCCGAAGGGTCCTCCGGCGTTCGCGACGCTGTCGACCGCGAGGGCGACGGCTCGGTCCAGGTGTGCTGCGTCCACGACAAGAGTGTCCATGGTGACTCTCCACGGTTCGGGCAGCGACGCCGGGTGCTCCGCCTCCGGCTGTCCGGCTCGTCGATGAGCCGGGAGGAGGCGGCCGGCGGGCCGCTGCAGGCGAGTTGTCACTTCCGCCTGGTAGGTAGCTGCCGGTGTCGGATCGATCGCGTCGACCACCGAGCGTGTCGCTCGGCCCGGGCCCGCCGTTGGCACGCACGACGCTAGCAGCGCGTGACCGAGGACACAAGAGATTCGGAAGAACTTTTCCACACTGTGGACAGGGCGGTGGAGAACTCCGCCACACCCGGCCCGTTGCGGAAGGAACTCCCGCCCGGAAGAGTTGTCCCAGCGCAGGGCCGGCCCAGGGTTGGCCCGAAGGCCCGAAGATCCCCGCTCGCACGTCCGACGCCCGGGGGCGTCGCCCGTCCCCGACCACCCGGAGGCCCCGTGACCGAGCCCGCTCCGCCGTCCTCGTTCCCGATCGTCCGCGTCCCCGCCCGGCCGGGCCCGCCGCTGCGCTTCCAGCTGCGCCCCGTCGCGCCCTCCCTGCGGTCGTTCCTCGCGACAGAGGCGGGCGGCGCGGTGCTGCTGCTCGTCGCGACCGTCGTCGCGCTCGTGTGGGCCAACTCCGCCTGGTCGGGCGCCTACGACGACCTGTGGTCGGCGACCGCGGGCTGGCACGTCGGGCCCTGGTCGTTCGAGATGGACCTGCACCACTGGGTCAACGACGCCGCGATGGCCGTGTTCTTCCTCGTCATCGGGCTCGAGATCAACCGCGAGGTGACGAGCGGGGAGCTGCGCAACCGGCGGACCGTCGCAGTGCCCGCGCTCGGTGCGCTCGGCGGCCTCGCCGTGCCGGCGCTCATCTACGTCGCCTTCAACGCCGGGTCGCCCGCGCAGCACGGATGGGGCATCGTCATGTCGACCGACACGGCGTTCCTCGTGGGCATCCTCGCCCTGTTCGGACCGCGCTGCCCCGACCAGCTCCGGCTGTTCCTCCTCACGCTCGCCGTCGTGGACGACATCGGCGCCATCACCGTCATGGCGCTCTTCTACACCGACGACCTCTGGCTCTCCGGGCTCCTCGTCGCCGCCGTGCTCGTCGTCGTGATCGTCGTGCTGCGGTGGCTCGGCGTGTGGCGTCTGGCGCCGTACGTCCTCGTCGGGATCGCGCTGTGGGGCGCGGTCTACGCGTCCGGCGTCCACGCGACGCTCGCCGGCGTCCTCGTGGGGCTGCTCGTCCCGTCGCGCTCGTCGCGTCCCGTCGACATCGCGGTCGTGCCCAAGTACGCCAAGCGTCTCGCCCAGGAGACGACGGCGGAGCGCGAGCACCTCACCGAGCTCGCCGCGCGCGCGGCGGTGCCCACGAGCGAACGCCTCCAGCGCGTCCTGCACCCGTGGAGCGCGTACGTCGTCGTGCCCGTGTTCGGCCTCGCCAACGCGGGCGTGCGGCTCGACGCCGAGTCGCTGCGGACCGCGGCGACGTCGCCCGTGACGATCGGCGTCGCCGTCGCGCTCGTCGTGGGCAACGCCGTCGGCATCTTCGGCGCCGCGACGCTCGCCCTGCGCCTCGGGCTCGGCGACCTCCCGGGCAGGGTGCGCTACTCGCACCTGCTCGGCGGCGCGATCCTCGCCGGCATCGGCTTCACCATCTCGCTCTTCATCGCCGAGCTCGCGTTCGACGACGAGGCGCTCATCGAGCAGGCCAAGATCGGCATCCTCGCCGGCTCGCTCGTCGCCGCCGTGCTCGGCTCCCTCGCCCTCCGGTTCGTCGGCGAGCGCTGGCCCCTGTGCTCCCCCGGCGCCGACGGCCCCCCGCCCGAGCTCCCACCCCTCCCCTGGCGCCCACCGGCGACCACCTGAGCACCCCACCCCGCGAGGGAGAACCCTGGTCGGGCGAGGGGAACCCTGGTCTGGTCGCAGGCCCGCGGGGTCGGGTCCGCGGCGCGGGTGGCCTCGGTGCTCGGGGCTGCGGCGCCGTCACCCCGGCCTGTCGGCCGTGGGTTCGAGGAGCGCCGCTCTGACGCCCCTTCGCATCCGAGCCCACCCCCACCGCTCGGCGATCGTCTCGCCCGGGACGTCGGTCGCCGCTCGCGACCATCGGGTTGCCCGCCGGAGCAGAGTGCCCGTGGCGGCTCGGCGCGAGGCCGACCAGGCCGTCCTGGTGGGTCGAGCAGGCGACGCGGGTTCGTCCCGCGCGCCGGACGCGCCCGAACCACCGGCTCGACGTGACGGTGCCGCGGCCGGCGACGCGTTCCGGGCCCGGCGGTGCGGCGACCCGGCCGGTCGCGCGGCCCGGCTGCTGCGCGGCGCGAGCCGAGCCCCACCCCGCGGGCGGTCGCCCATGGTGAGGGCCGACCAGGGTGAGACGGAGTAGGGCGGGGTGGGTGGTGGTGCCGCGTCGTGGTCGGGCCTGGCGGGAGCCGCGAGGAACGAGCGGCGGATGGTAGACGCGGCACCACCACCCACCCCGCCCACCCAAGGTGACCAGACCGCCGCCGGGCACGAAACCAGGCCTCTACCTGAGCTGACCACGCCCCTACCTAGGCTGACCACGCCCTACCTGGGCTGACCACGCACCTACCTCGGCTACCAGGGCTCTACCTCGCGCAACCATGGCTCTACCTCGGCGGGGCGGTGGCCTCGATCGCGGTGCGGAGGCCGTCGGCGGTGACGCGGCCGCGGTAGCGGACGCCGTTGACGAACAGGGTCGGGGTGCCCTGGACCCCCAGGGTGAGGGCGTCGGCGTAGTCGCGCTGCACGGGCGCGGCGTACTGCTGGGCGGCGTCCCCCACGACCGAGGCGCCGTCGAGGCCGAGCTCCTCGGCCCGGTCGGCGAGGCCGGCCTCGCCGAGCTGGTCCTGGTGCTCGAACAGCGCGGCCTGCATCTCCCAGAACCGGCCCTGCGCCGCAGCGGCCTCGACCGCGAGCGCCGCGGAGAGCGCGTGCGGGTGGATCTCGAAGAGCGGGAAGTGCCGGAACACGAGGCGCACCTCGCCGCCCGACGACTCGACGACCTGCCGCAGCACGGGCGCGGCGGCGGCGCAGTACGGGCACTCCAGGTCGCCGAACTCGACGATCGTCACGGGCGCGTCCGGGTCGCCGAGCACGTGCGCGTCGGCGGGGACGAGCTGCTCGGCCGGGACGGGTGCTGCGGTCTGCTCGCTCACGCCGCCCAGCATGGCACGGGGCGGGCGCGTCGCACCCGGCGAGCGGACGGCGTCGTCCCCGCACCCCGGGCAGCCGCGGCGGTGCGTCCACGTCCGGGCCGTCGCCGATCAGCGATCGCCCGTCGACCGTGCGTGTCCGGTCGTTCCGTCACGCGAGGACGAGCGGCCGGTCCTCCCGGGCGCCGCCGGGGACCGGCTCGACCAGGCGGTCCAGGCCCGGCCCGGCGCTCTCGCGCCACCACGTGACGTTCCGGGCGTGGCGGGCGTACTCGGAGTCGGGGTCCGCCGTGAGGTACGCCGCGGTCTGGGCGAGGTACACGGCGTCGACGGTGTCCGGCGGGGTCGGGACACCGGCGAGCACGCGTCGGTCGCCGCGGAAGCGCGGGCGCGGGTGCAGGCGCTTGAGGAGGTTGAGCGCACCGAAGAGCAGGCCGGGGCGGAACCGGCACACGAACTCGTCCTCGTGGTGGAGCTGGGCGAACAGCCGGTGCTCGTCGAACGTGAGCCCGCGCGCGATCGCCTCGCCGACCATCCACAGGAGCGCGGTGTCGGAGAGCGCGCGGGCGCGGGCCCCGCCGCCGACGTCGCTGTGCCCGCCGGGGAACCACACCTGCTTGACCCGGGCGGCCATGGAGACGGGGACGTCCCAGAGGCACGGCTCGAACGTGATGCGGCGGTCGTCGATCGCGAGGGCCTGCCGGGCGCACTCGACGTCGGTCGACAGGCGCAGGTCGTGGAACCGGCTGCGCCGGCGCGACAGCCCGGGGACCCCGAGCGCGCCGACGGTGTCGAACACCCCGAGGAACGCGACGGGGACGTGGTCGTGGCAGTGCTGGGCGCGGAAGGCCGCGGCCTGCTCCGCCCGCTGGGCGGCGTCGCGCACGCGGTAGATCCGTTCGGCGTCGCACAGGTGGTCGCGCGCGAGGGAGTCCTGGGTGAGCAGCCCGACGGTCGCGACCATGCCGACGACGCTGCGGGCGGTGTACGCGCCGCGGCTGAACCCGAACACGTAGATCTCGTCGCCGGGCTCGTAGTTGAGCGCGAGATGGCGGTAGCCGGCGACGACGTTGCGCGTCAGCCCATACCCGAAGGCCCCGCCGAGCAGGCGGTCGACGAGGTAGCCCTGCGCCCCGACCCCCTCGACGGAGAACACCATCTGCTGGACGCCGTCCGGTCCGATGCCGGTGCGGACCGAGCGCGCGATCTTCTCGATGTTCGACACGCTCGCGTTCACCGGCGAGTTCCACGTGCCGTCGCAGCACAGCACCAGCCGCTTCATGGCCCCTCCCCACCTCGCCCCGGCACCGTCGCCGGGGACACCATCTGGGGAGGGTCCGGCGGGGATCGTGATACTTCGGTGAGCGTGTCCCCGCACACCCGGCGAACGGTCCGGGGGCACCCGCGGGGTGGCGTAGGTTCTGGCGGTGTGACCGTCACGAGCACCCCACCCTCCACCGGCCCCTCGGGCTACCCGACCGGGCGGGAGCGGCGGCATGCCCGGGGGACGGGTCGGCGCCGCGGCGTGTGGGTCGCGGTCGTCGTGACGCTGGCGCTCCTCCTCGGTGCCGCCGGCGGCGGGCTGGTCTGGTACCGGGGGTCGACCTACGACGACCTGGCCGCGCAGGCCACCACGGCGCAGACCCTGCTCACGACGTCCGACGGGAAGGTCGCCGACCCCGCGGTCCGGGACGCCCTCGCGGTCGAGGTCGACGACACGCGCGCCCTGCTCGGGGCGTCGTTCGTCGACCGGATGACGACCGGCACGACGGGCGCGACCGCGTCCCTGGAGCAGGCGTCGCAGGCCGTGCACGCCTCGATGCTGGAGCACGCGCGGGCCCAGGTCGAGGCGGCCCGCACGAGCCTCGCGCCCGTCCAGGAGCAGGGCGAGAAGATCTACGCCGCCACGGAGGGCCTGGGCGCCGACGAGGCGGTGCGCGCCCGGCTCCGGGAGGCGCTCGACGCGGCCGCGGCGACGGCGGAGACCGCCGGGGCGGGTGCGGCCGCCGACGACCTCGCCGCCCTGGAGCAGGCCGTGCTCGACCTGGAGGCCGACCTGGCGTCCGTCGCCACGTCGACCGAGGAGATGTCGACCGCGCAGGACGCCGTCTCCTGCCCCGCGCCGGACCAGGTGTGGGACCCCGACGGCGGACGCGTGCCGGACTCCGCCCTGGCCGCGATCCCGTGGTCGCCGTCGGACCGCGTGCGGGCCGACGTGCTCGACGGCCTCGTCGCGCTCGACGCGGCGTACCTCGAGCGGTTCGGCGTGCACCTGACGATCAACTCCTCCTACCGCACGTACGAGGAGCAGGCGGGCCTCTACGACCCGTCGTCGCCGATCGCCGCGCCGCCCGGCTGCTCCAACCACGGTCTGGGGTTCGCCGTCGACCTGGGCGGCGGCGTCCAGGCGTTCGGCACACCTCAGTACGAGTGGCTCAAGCAGAACGCCGAGGCCTTCGGCTGGACGCACCCCGACTTCGCCGAGCCGGACGGCCGCGTGCCCGAGCCGTGGCACTGGGAGTCGGTCCTGGCCCGCGCGGACTCCTGAGCGGTCGCCCGACCCGCGCCCGCGTCGGTCCGCGCGACGGCGTCACCCCTCGCGCGCGTCGACGTCGACCCGGGTGACGTGCCCCGGCGTCGTACCGTCGCGCAGCCACGCCACGAGCCGGTCGACGGCGTCCCGCGGCCCGGTGGCGACGACCTCCACCGTGCCGTCGGGACGGTTCGTCGCCGCCCCGTCGAGGCCCAGCACGGTGAGCCGCTCGCGCGTCGCCCAGCGGAACCCGACGCCCTGCACGCGCCCGTGCACGACGGCTCGCAGGGCGACCGGCGCGTCGGGTGCCGCCGTCACAGGTGCACGTGCGCCGGGACGCCCGTCGACGACTCGATGTCGGACTCGGCGTCGTCCAGCAGCCGGTCCGCGAGCCGCCGCAGCGCGCGCCCGACGGCGATCTCGTCACCGATGAGCGGGACGTCCAGGTCGTGCGGGTCCCGCCGCGCGCGCCCGACCGTCCGCACGTGACCGGGCACCTCCGCGACCAGCACGGCCTCCGCCGTCGTGCGACCTTCCGACTCGACGACGCTCACCTGCACGCGCCACACCTTGGTCGAGCCGGCCCCGCTCCCGGCCTCCGCGCCGGGCACGTGCTCGACGTAGCTGTCCGACCCCGGGTAGACGAGCGTGCGCTCCCCCGTGTCGGTCCACTCGACGAGGTACGGGGGCGACCCGTCCTCGTGCCGCAGCTCGACCACCACCCCGTCGCGCACCGCTCCGCCGACGACCCCCGAGGCGGTCACGATCCTGTCCCCGACCGATGCCCTCATGGCTCCTCCTCGTGCCGCACCGCTCTTCCATCATGCGACCGCGGTGGGACCCCTGCACCCCCGGGGAGCCGGACGTCAGCCGCCGAGCTGGGCCCGCAGCGCGTCGGGGTCCGACGCCGGGAGCCGGCACACGAAGTCGGCGCACAGGTACGCGCCCGGTCCGCGGCCGGCGAGGAGCCCGACGCCGTCGACCGCGAGCGCCGCGGCGTCGCCGGGCGTCGCGCCGAGGAGCAGCGCGCCCGGGTGGTACCAGTCCCGCGCGACCTGCCGGAACGCCTCGCGGAGCTCCGGGTCCGCGACGAGCACGAGCTGGTGGGGCGGCTCGGCGAGCCCGACGGCGACGCGCAGCACCCCGGCCGCGCCGAGCGGGTGCTCGCTCGCCGTCGGCGACGCGGCGACGTGCGCGCGGGCGGCGTCCCGGTAGCGGGGCTCGCCCGTCGCGAGGTGGGCGAGCAGCGCGGCCCGCGCGGCGGCCGTCGTGCCGGACGGCACCGCGCCCTCCGACGCGTCCGCGGCGGCGCCCGCCGCGAGCCCGAGGCCGGTGAGCACGGGGTCGGTGCCCTGCGGGGCCCGCAGCTCGCCGTCCGCGCCGAGGGTCGCGTCGACGAGGCGCACGCCCTCGCGCACGTACCGGGCCTCTCCCGTCAGGCCGCCGAGGACGAGGAGCGCGGTCGCGAGCGCGCCGTGGTCCTCGAGCGTCGCGACGGCGCCCGACGCGACGCCCTTCTCCGAGGCCCGCACGAGCGTCCCGTCGGACCGCACGTGCGTCGCGAGGAGCCGGTCGGCGGCGGCGCGCGCCGCGTCGGTGAGGTCGGGCAGGTCGAGGTGGTGGCCGGCGCGCGCGAGCGCCTCGATCGCGAGACCGTTCCAGCCGGTGAGCACCTTGGTGTCGAGCCGGGGCGGCTCGTGACGCGCCCGCTCGGCGGGCGGGAGCAGGTAGTAGCCACCCTCGACGCGCTCGCCGTCGACGACGGACTCGGAGTCCTGCGCGCTCGCGAACGCGCCGTCGGCGAGGCGCAGCACGCGCAGCAGGAAGCGCCCGACGTCGGCCGCGACCCGCGCGGCGCCCTCGCCCGGGTCCGGCGTCCCGGGAGCGGGCGCGGGCGTGCGGAGCGGGCCGTCCACCGGCCCGGTGCGCCGGAGCACGGCGAGCGTCGTCGCGGCCGAGAGGAGCTGGGCGTTGTCGTAGAGCATCCGCTCGTAGTGCGGCTCCGACCAGTCGGGCCGGGTCGCGTACCGGAAGAACCCGCCGTCGACGTCGCGCAGCGGGCTCGACGCCATGGCATCGAGCGTGCGGCCGGCGAGGACGAGGGCGCGCCGCGCGACCTCGGGGTCCACGACGGACGACGCCGCCAGGTCGAGCAGGAGCTCGAGCGTCGGCGCGACGGGGAACTTCGGCGCGCCGCCGAACCCGCCGTGCACGCGGTCCTCCGCGGCCTCGAGCCGGTCGACGACCGTCCGCGCATGGTCGGCGAGCCGGCCGACCGGTCCAGCGTCGGCCCCGGAGGGTGCGCCGGGCTCCCCCGGAGCGGCGACCGTCGTCGCCGCGGCGCGCGGCACCCCCGTCCGCCGCCCCGCGGCCGCGTCCCGGAGCGCGGCGCGGATCGTCTCCCCCGTCTCGACGGCCTGGTCGCGCCGCAGCTCCCACGCCTGCGCGACGGCGTCGAGCACGTCCCGGAACGCGGGCCGCCCCGCCACGGGGACCGGCGGCCAGTAGGTGCCCGCGTAGAACGGGGCGCCGTCCGGCGTCGTGAACACGGTGAGCGGCCAGCCGAGGTCCGACGTGAACGCGCTCGCGGCGGCGAGGAGGCTCGCGTCGACGTCGGGGTGCTCCTCCCGGTCGACCTTCACCGCCACGAAGCCGCGCGCGAGCTGCGCGCCGACCGCGGGGTCGGAGAAGCTCTCGCGCGCCATGACGTGGCACCAGTGGCACGTCGCGTACCCGACCGACACCATGACCGGCACGTCGCGGCGCCGCGCCTCCCCGAACGCCTCGGCGCCCCACGGGTACCAGTCGACGGGGTTGTCGGCGTGCTGACGCAGGTACGGGCTCACGGCGTCGGCGAGGCGGTTGACCATGCGTCCCAGCCTGCCAGGTGGCGGCGCCGCGGCGAGCGGAGTCCAGAACGGGTTTGTCTGCTACGTCCAGGACGTGCGCGCTTGTAACGTTGCGCCCATGCCCGGCCCCGAGCAGTCCGTCCTCCCGGCGGCGACCGACGACGACACCCACCCGAGCCCGCCGTCGCCCGCGCCGCTGCCCCGGCGACCCGTCCGGCAGGTGCCGGCGAGCGGTGACCGCCGGGGCCCGTTCACCCTCGGCGAGGTGCTCGGGCACGGCGGGTTCGCGCACGTCTACCGTGCCACGGACGCGGGCGGCGCGGAGGTGGCTGTGAAGGTGCTCACGGGCCTGCAGGAGGGCTCGCGCGAGCGCTTCACGCAGGAGGCGCGCCTGCTGGAGGCCGTGGGCGGACGCGGCTTCCCCGCGTTCGTGCGCTCGGGTCTGGACGACGACCAGCCGTGGTTCGCCATGGAGCTGGTACCGGGCACCACGCTGCGCGAGCAGGTCCGCGCGTCGGGCCCGCTGGACGGGCGGCAGGCGCTGCGGCTGGCCTCGCAGGTCGCGGAGGCGCTGCTCGTGCTGCAGGAGCAGCACTGCGTGCACCGCGACCTGAAGCCCGCCAACATCATGGTCGACGGCGACCGCGCCGTCCTCATCGACCTCGGCATCGCCAAGCTGTTCGACACCGCGACGTCCACCCAGCCCGTCGGGACGCTCGCGTACATGGCGCCGGAGCTGTTCGCCCGGCGCGTGCACCCCCGCTCGGACGTCTACGCGCTCGGGCTGCTGCTGATCTTCGCGAGCACGGGCGTCGTGCCGGCCGACCTGAACTTCCTCGGCCGCGACCTCGAGGCCGAGGACCTCGTGCGCGAGGTGCCGGACGACCTCGTCGGGGTGCCGGCCGGGACGGAGCTCGCCCCGTCCCCGGCCGAGCTGCCCGAGATCGACCCCCACCTGCAGGACCTGATCCTGTCGATGACGCGGTACCAGCCGAACCACCGTCCCGCGCTCGAGAGCGTCGCCGCGGTGCTCCGCGCCCGGCTCGCCGGGCAGGTCGCCGACGACACCCTGCTCCTCACGCAGCGGATCGTGGCGGACGGCGCCACCGCGGCCGAGCGGGCGCTCGGCCCCGTCGCCGGGCTGTCCGCCGCGACCGGAGCACCCGTCCGGCCCGGGCCGCCCGCGGAGGACGCGCCGACCGGGACCGACGCCGTCGTGGGTCGGGCCCGGGAGCCGTGGCACGCCCTCGTCTACGACGCCACGCTCATGAGCGTGCTCGCCGAGGTGCACGGCGACGGGTTCGACGGCGCGGCCTCGGAGGTCATCGCCGACCACGTGGCGAGCATCGGGGCGCACGTCGCCGACGGGCGGACCCCCGCCGAGCTCAAGGACTGGCTCTGGCAGGCGATGCAGTGGCAGGCCGCCACCCCTCCTGCCGGGCACCCGGACACCCTGCGCGGGTGGCGGGCGTACCGTCGCCCGCCGCACGTGACGCCGGCCCGGCCCGCGCCCGTGGTCCGCGTCGCCCGGCTGCGCACCGACGAGCCCGACGGCGTCCCGGCGCGCGGCGCGGCGGGCGGCGCGGCGGGCGGCGCGGCGGGCGGACGTGCCTGGCCGGTAGCCGTCCGGCGGGTCTCCACGCTGGGCCGACCGCCGTCGGGGGCTGCCCCCGCGGAGCCTGCGCCCGCGGCCGTCGCGGGGACCCGGGTGATGGACTCCCCCGACCTCGTCGCCACGCAGGTCGGGCGCCCGGTCCCGCCGTCGGTCCCGCCGCGCCGGAGCCCGGTCCAGCACCTGGGTCCCACACCGCGGTCGGCTCGGCCGCGCATCACGGGCGCGGCCGTCACGAGCGCCCCGGCCCCGCAGCCCTCCGTCGCGCAGCAGACCGCTCCCGCGTTCCCCGCGTCGCCGCAGCAGCCCGCGGCACCGACGGCCGGGGCGTCGTCACGGTCGAGAGCGTCGTCGCGGTCGGCAGCGTCCTCGCGGTCCGCGGCGTCGTCGCCCGTGGACCGGTCCCGGATCGGGGGCGCGCTCCTGCGCGCGCTGCCGCGCCTGCTCGCGGTCCTCGCCGTGCTGCGCACGCTGTGGCTCGTGCCCGACGGCGCGGCCCGGCGGAGCGCGCCGTTCATCCCGCTGCCGCCGCAGCTCCTGGAGAACCTGCGCGTCTCGGTCGACCTGGCCCCGCTCGTCGACGGCCCCGTGCTCGCCCTGGCGGCGCTCGCGGTGGCCGTGGTGCTGCGCGTCGCCGGGCGGCGGACGTGGGTCTGGCCGTACGCGCTCCTCGCGTCCGCGTCCGTCGTCGCCACGGCGGTGCTCGTCCTGCGCGGCTGAGCAGCCGTCGCGAGACGGCCGGTACCAGGCGGCCGTCGGGCCACCCTCGGGCCGCCGTCTGGCCGCCGTCGGGCTGGCGTCAGGCCGGCGTCGGGCTGGCGTCAGGCCGGCGTCGGGCGGCACCGCGCGGTGCCGCCCGACCGTGCCCGTCAGAGCGGACCGAGCACGTCGTCGCGCGACGCCACGAGGTCGAGCGCGGCGAGGACGCCGCCGAGCGCGCGCTCCTCGTACCGGAAGTGCGACTCCATGATCGCGCCCACTCCGTCGAGGTGACGCCCGACGGCGTCGCGCGACGCCTCAGGGTCCGTCGTCCGGTCGAGCGCGTGCTCGAGGTCGGCGACGAGGTACGCGATCATCCCGTGGTCCTGGCGCAGGCGCCGCAGCACGCCGGCCAGGTCGGGATGGCGACGCTCCAGCTCGGGGAAGAGCACGGCGTCCTCGGCGGTGTGGTGGCGCGTGAGCGCGGTGCAGAACCCGCGGCACCACACGAGAAGGTCCGTGGCGGGCGCCGGGTCGTGCCCGGCCCCCTGCGCCCCGCCGTCCCGTGCCGGGCGGTCGTGCGCTGCGACCCTCGTCCCGGCGCCGGGTCGCGCCCCAGGGGGCGGGTCTGCTCCGGGTCGCCGAGAGCCGGGCGGTTCGTCCGCCTCGGCTGCCGCCTCGCGCACCAGCGCCAACGCGCGCCTCAGCCGCCCGTGCACCGTCTGCATCTCGTCGTACCAGGCCACGAGCCTGGTCTTCTCGCCCTCACTCACCGGTGAGGAACGAGGAAAGGGTCCGTGCCGTCACGGCTCCCCCTTCCGGGTTCGGCGCCTCCATGCCTGACGTGGTCCGCCACCAGCACGCGACGCTGCGCGCGACCCTACCAGCCGCCCGCAGGGTCGCCCTGCCCCGGGCGCACTGGTCGACGAGAACGACACCACCCGCCGTCGAACACGACCTGAAGGCCGCGAAGACGCTCAGAACGACCCTCATGTCGTGTTCGGCGGCCCCGGGGGGGGGACGGGTCATGCGTGGAGGCGGCGGAGGAACTCGCGGGTGCGCTCGCGCTGTGGGTCGCCGAGCACCTGATCCGGGGTGCCGCGCTCGTGGACGCGGCCCTCGTGGAGGAAGCAGACCTCGTCGGCGACGCGGCGGGCGAAGCCCATCTCGTGCGTCGCGACGACCATCGTGCGGCCCTCCGCCCGCAGCTCGGCGAGGAGGTCGAGCACCTCGCCGACGAGCTCGGGGTCGAGCGCCGAGGTCACCTCGTCGAGCAGGAGGAGCTCCGGCCCGTTGACGAGGGCGCGCGCGATGGCCGCCCGCTGCTGCTCGCCGCCCGAGAGCTGGTCGGGGTACGCCCTCACCTTGTGCCCCAGGCCGACCCGGCCCAGCATCTCGACGGCCGCCGCCTCCGCCTCCGCGCGCGCCCGCCGGTGGACGAGGCGCGGCGCGAGCGTCACGTTGTCGAGCACCGTGAGGTGCGGGAAGAGGTTGTAGGCCTGGAAGACCATGCCCATGCGCGCCCGGACCCGGTTGGCGTCGAGGCGCGGGTCCGCGACGTCCTCGCCGTCGAGCAGGATCTGGCCGTCATCGACCTCGTCGAGGAGGTTGACCACGCGCAGGAGCGTGGACTTGCCCGAGCCGGAGGACCCCACCAGCACGACGCACCGGTGCGCGTCGACGTCGAGGTCGATGCCATCGAGCACCACACGCCGCCCGCCCGGGACGCCCGCGGCGGGAAAGGTCTTGCGGACCCCGCGCAGCGACAGCAGGTGGTCCGGGCCCGCGTCCTGGCGGGTCGCGCCGGGCGGCCGGACGGACGCGCTCATCGGATGTCCCCCGCCCCGCTCACGGTCGCGAGCGACCGGCCCCAACCGCGGCGCGCCTGGTACGCGTCGACCGCCCGCGTCAGCGGGAACGACACGAGGAAGAACAGGATCCCCGCGACGACGTACGGCGTGAAGTTGTAGCTCCCCGTCGTCGCGATCTGCGCCGCGCGGATCGCGTCGACCGCGCCGAGCACCGAGATGAGGCCCGAGTCCTTCTGGAGCGAGACGAGGTTGTTCGCGAGCGGCGCGGTGACGTTGCGCACGGCCTGCGGCAGCACGACGCGGCGGGTCGTCTGCGCGCGGGTCAGGCCGAGCGAGCGCGCGGCCGCGACCTGCGACGGGTGCACCGACTCGATGCCCGCGCGGAACACCTCGGCGAGGTACGCGGTGTACGTGAGGACGATCGCGAGCGCCCCGAGGAACGCGCCCGACGTCGGCAGCCACTCCAGGCGCAGCGCGGGCAGCCCGAAGCCCACGAGCAGCAGGACGAGCAGGAGCGGCACCCCACGGAACAGGTCGACGTAGCCGATCGCGAACGCGCGCAGCGGGAAGAGCGCGGGGATGCGGCTCGTGCGCGCGATCGCCAGCCCGAGCCCCAGCAGCGTGCCGACGACGCCCGCGACGACCCACACGCGCAGGTTGAGCCACAGCCCCTCGAGGATCGCGGGCAGCGACTCCCACGCCATCGCCGGGTCGAAGAACGCGGTCCGCGCGCGCTCCCAGCCGGGCGCGTTGACGACGACGAGCACGACCGCCGCGACGACGAGCACCGTGCTCGCGAGCGCCACGAGGAGCGAGCGGCGGCGCTGGGCGCGCCGGAACGCCGCGCGGTCGAGCGCGAGCGGCGACGGCGTCCACGCGACCCCCGGGCCGCCGTCGGGCGTCCCGGCCCGCCCGGGCGGGCGCGCGTCGTCGGGCACGGTCACGGCCGGGTCACTCGAGGACGGGGATGTCGTCCGACTTGAGCCAGGTCGTGCGCAGCTCGGCGAGCGTGCCGTCGGCCTCGAGCTCGTCCACGGCCTGGGTCACGCAGTCGGTCAGCGCGGAGTCGAGGTCGAGCACGAGCCCGTACTGCTCGACGACGCCCTGGTCCGGCAGCGTGCCGATGACCACGGAGTCCGGGAAGTACTCGGTCGAGGCCGCGACGCCCTGGTCGACGTCCATGACCATCGCGTCGATCGTGCCGGACTGGAGCGCCTGCATGCCGTCGCCCGCCGCGTTGTACGGCGAGATGTCCGCGTCCTCGCCCCACGCGGCCTCCGCGAGCGTGAGGCTCGTCTGCGCGGCCGTCACGCCGATGCGCGCGCCGTCGAGCTCGGCGAGCGTCGTCGCACCCGCGTAGGGGCCGTCCTCCATGACGATGACGCCCTGGCGCGTCGTGAGGTACGGGCTGGAGAAGTCGACGGCCTGCTTGCGCTCGTCGGTGATCGACGTCTGGTAGGCGGCGACGTCGAACGGCTTCACGGCCGGGCTGATGATCTGCTCGAACGTCACGGTCTCCCAGACGACGTCGTCGGCCGCGTAGCCGAGGCGGTCCGCGACCGCGTAGATGAGCGCCGACTCGAAGCCCTCGCCCGAGTCGTGCTCGCCGATGTACCACGGCGCGTACGCCTCGCCCGCGCCGACGGTCAGCACGCCGTCGGTGAGCGTCGGGAGCGCGCCGGGCTCGCACTGCGTGGCGTCGCCCGAGGCGCTGCCGCTCGGGCTCGCGGCGTCGCCGCCGTCGGAGCCTCCCGAGGAACAGGCCGTCAGCGTGAGCGCGGCGACCGCCGTGACGGCGGTGAGGACGGCGGGACGGGGACGCAGACGGCGCATGGTGACCTTCCGGGTGTCGGGCGCCCGCGGGAGTGGTGGGCGCCGGCCACTGACGATAACGCCGGGCCGTGGGCCGTGGCTTCCCCCGGCCGCCCCGCGGCGGGGTGGGTCGCGTCACAGGCGACGTGGCGTCGGCGCGGACCGCGGCACGACGGACGGACCCGCGCGCACGACGAAGGCCCTCGATCATCAGATCGAGGGCCTTCGCCTTCTGAGTAGCGGGGGCAGGATTTGAACCTGCGACCTCTGGGTTATGAGCCCAGCGAGCTACCGAGCTGCTCCACCCCGCGTCGGTGATCACTACTCTACGTGAGGTTCCGGACCAGGCCAAATCGGGTGGACGAGACGTGGGTCACGCCAGGACCTCGACCCCGAACGCGAACTCCCGCACGTCCCCCGGCTCCAGCCGGACGTCCGCCGCGCAGTCGGGGCGGTTGAACGCGTCGGTCAGGGTCTCGACGGGCTCGATCGCGACGGCGGCCCGCTCGCGGCGCGCCAGGCCGTCGCCCGTGTAGACGTGGACGAGCCCGCGGTCCTGCCACACGGCGAGCCCCTGTCCCGTCGCGGGGTCGCGCACGAGGGTCCGCGCGCGGCCGTCGGCGTCGGTGCGCAGGCCGCCGAACGCGTGGTCGAGCCGCACGCCGGCGAGCGGCAGCGGTCCGACGCCGTCGATCGCGCCGAACGCGTCCGCCCCCGCGAGCGGGAGCAGCCCGGCGTCGGTCACGACGGCGCGGCGCGCCGGGACCGTGAGCTCGAGCCGGTCGATCGTGTCGTGGCCCGGGACGCGCAGGTACGGGTGCCAGCCCAGGGCGACGGGCGCGGCGGTCGCGCCGACGTTGCGGGCCCGCAGCGCGACGCCCAGCGAGCCCGCGTCGAGCACGTACTCGACCTCGAGGGCGAGCGCGAAGGGGTACCCCGCGTGCGCGTCACGGGCGACGGACGCGCGGAGCACGACCGACACCGGTCGCGCCGGGTCCCCGTCTGCGGGCTGCGCGGGGTCCTCGCCCCGGTCCACGACCGTCCAGTCGAGCGTGCGGGCGAACCCGTGCATGGTGAGGGGCTCCCACGGCAGGACGGGGGGCACGCGGTGCCGTGCGCCGTCGAACACGTACTCCCCGCCGGAGAGGCGGTTGACGAACGGCGCCATGAGCGCGGACCGTGCGGCGTCGTGCGCGGCGACCTCCGTCTCGTCGGCGTACCCGTCGACGAGGTCCTCCACCTGCACGGTCCCGTCGGCCCCGCGCCACGGTGCGCGCCACGCGAGCACGGCGGCACCGCGCAGCGCCACGACGAGCTCGGCCCCGGACGGGTGGTGCAGGCGCGCCGCGGGGACGGCCGGGGTCGTGTCGCTCGCGACGCTGAAAGCGTTGCTGCAAACCGTTGCAGAAGTCACGAGGAGCGATCCTCCCGGTCGGCGCAGGAAATGACAACTCCGGCACGACGACGGGCGGGCTGGGACCCCCGAGAGGTGTCCCGACCCGCCCGTCGTCCGTCGCGTCGGCGCGAGGTCCTCGTCAGCCGCCCGACGAGTCCGTGTCGAGCGACTGCTCCGCAGCGAGCGCCGCCTCGAGCGCCTGCTGCAGCCGGTCCTGCGCCTCGCCGTAGGCGGCGAAGTCACCCTCCGCGAGCGCCGCCTGGCCCTCCTCGATGGCCTGCTGCGCCTGGCGCAGCGCCTGGTCGAGCTCGGCGCGGGCGCCGCCGTCGACCGTGCCGCCGTCGGCCGGCGGCGCGGGCTCCTCGGTGGCCGGCGGCTCGGTGCCGGGGTCCGTCGTCCCCGGGGCGGTGGTCTCGCCGTCGGCCGGCTGGTCCGGGACCTCGGTCTCGACCCCGCCGTCGGCGTCGCCCGCGTTCGCGCCCGAGTCGCCGCCGAACACCTGGTCCAGCGCCTCGTCGAGCGTGTCGGCGAAGCCGATCTCGTCACCGAAGGACACGAGCACCTTGCGCAGCAGCGGGAACCGCGTGCCCTCCGTCGACTGCACGTAGACCGGCTGGACGTACAGCAGGCCGCCACCCACGGGGAGCGTGAGGAGGTTGCCGTTGATGACGGTCGAGTCACCGCGCCGCAGCGCCAGCAGGCCGTCGGCGGCGGTCGGGTCGGTGTTGAAGTTGTTCTGCACCTGACCCGGTCCGGGGACCGTCGCGTTGCGCGGCAGCTCGAGGAGCCGCAGCGTGCCGTAGTCCTCCGACCGCACTCCCGCCTCGTTGCCCGGCTCCGCGTCCACCGCGAGGAAGCCCGTGAGGATGTTGCGGTCCGAGCCGCCGCCCGGGATGTACGTCGACATGAGCGAGAACGTCGGCGCCTCCTGGCTCGGCATCTGGAGCGTGAGGTAGTACGGCGGCTGCAGCGGCTTGACCTGACCGCTCGCCGTCGGGTCCTCCGGGCTGCGCCAGAAGTCCTGGCCGGAGAAGAACTCGTTCGCGTCGTCCACGTGGTAGCTCGCGAGCAGCGTGCGCTGCACCTTGAACAGGTCCTCGGGGTAGCGCAGGTGGCTCATGAGGTCGCCGGAGATCTCCGTGATCGGCTTGACCGAGCTCGGGAAGACCTGGGTCCACGCCTGGAGCACCGGGTCCTCGGCGTCCCACGCGTACAGGTCGACCGAGCCGTCGTACGCGTCCACGGTCGCCTTGACCGAGTTCCGGATGTAGTTCACCTGCTGCGGCGCGAGCGCCTCGACCGAGTTCGCCGCGACGAGCGAGTCGCGCGTCGAGTCCTCGAGCGACTCCGACGTCGAGTACGGGTAGGCGTTCGACGTCGTGTAGCCGTCCACGATCCACTTGACCCGGCCGTCCACGACCGCCGGGTACACGCGCCCGTCGAGCGTGAGGTACGGGGCGACCTTCGCGACGCGGTCGCGCGGGCTGCGGTCGTAGAGGATCTGCGACTCCTCGGTGACGCGGTCGGAGAAGAGGATCTGCTCGGAGCCGAACTTCAGCGCGTACAGCACCTTGTTCATGAACGACCCGACGCTCGGGCCCGCCTGGACGTCCTGCGTCGGGAAGGTGTTGTTGACCTGGCCGCCCTCGTCGTCGACGGGGTAGTCGAGCTCCCACGCGTCGCGGCCCTCGGGGGCGCCGACGATCGAGTACTGCGGCGCCTCGGGCGAGAAGTAGATGCGCGGCTCGTAGCCGCCCGCGTCGGTGAACGCGCCCGTCGACGGGATCGAGCCCTCGTAGAACGCCGGGCGGCCGTCGGGCCCGATCTGGTTGCCGTACGCGGCGACGACGCCGAAGCCGTGCGTGTAGACCGTGTGGTCGTTGACCCAGTTCCGCTGGTCGGCGCCCAGACCGTCCTGGTTGAGCTCGCGCACCGCGATGACGGTGTCGCGGCTCTCGTCGTCGATCGTGTAGCGGTCGACCGACAGCGAGCTCGAGAACTGGTAGTACTGCTTGTTCTGCTGGAGCTGGCTGAACGAGGGGCTGACGATCTCCGGGTCGAGCAGGCGGATCGACGCCGTGGTGTCGGCGTCCTCGCGCAGCGCGCCCGCCTCCGCCTCGGTCTTGGCGTTGTACTGCTCGGTCTCGACCTGGTCGATCCCGTACGCGGCCTTCGTCGCGTCGATGTTGCGCTGGATGTACTCCTCCTCGAAGTCCTGCGCGTTCGGCGTGACCTGGAAGCGCTGGACGACGCTCGGGTAGATGCCGCCGATGGCGATGGCCGACACGACCATGAGGCCCACGCCGATCGCCGGGAGGCGCCAGTTGCCGCGCACCGCCGTCACGACGAACAGCGCCGCGACGAAGAGCGCGACGACCGTGAGGATCGCCTTCGAGGGGATCACCGCGTGCACGTCGGCGTACGACGCGCCGTCGAACTTGGCGCCGCCCGAGGTGAGGATCGAGTACCGGTCGAGCCAGTAGTTGGCCCCGATGAGGACGAGGAGGAGCGCGGCGGTCACCGAGAGCTGGACGCGCGCGGCCGTCGTCGTGCGCGGGCCCGCGTCGGAGCCGCCGCCGATGCGCAGCCCGCCGTACAGGTAGTGCGTCGCGACCGCGGCGATGCCCGCGATGATGACGACCGCCATGAGGAAGCTCACGACGAACCGGAGCGCCGGCAGCGTGAAGACGTAGAAGGACAGGTCGATGCCCCACTGCGGGTCCGTCGTGCCGAACGGGACCGAGTTGAGCGCGAGCAGGACGGTCTGCCACTGCGACGCCGCCGCCGCGCCGGCGAAGAAGCCGACGAGCGCGGGCGCCACGATCATGACGACCTTGCGCAGCGGCTCGATCGCCTCGCGGTACTGGTCGAGCGTCGCCTGCTCGGGCGTCGACGGCGCGTAGATCGGCCGGGACCGGTACGCGATCGAGAAGGACAGGAAGACGAGCCCGCCCATGACGAGGAACCCGCCGACGAACAGGGCGATGCGCGCGCCCCACTGCGTCCACAGGACGTTCGCGAAGTCGAGCTGCCGGAACCACAGCACCTCGGTCCAGAACTGGGCGAGCAGGAGCAGGAGGACCACGAGGGCGCCGACGACGGCGATCGCGATCCCGATCGGGCTCCGGCGCCGGGCGGGCCGCGCCCCGGGGGACGGCCGGCGGGGCGCTGCGGCGAATGACACGGTGGGTATACCTCTTCGGTCGTGGCTCGGGCGTGCACCGGGGTCAACGCCCGGTCCTCCCCCAAGGTTCCCACGGTCCGGGGCCTCGTGGGGGACGTCACGTCGGTCGCCGACCGTCCGCCGCCGGACGGCGCGATGGGGGACCATGGGGGCATGCCCCAGCCTGACGACGCCGCTCCCTCCCCCGCTCCCGCACCCGGCTCCGGCCCCGACCCGGTCGCGCCCGGCGGCCCGACGCCGCAGCACGCCCTCGCGCTCGCCGTCCACGAGATCGAGGTGCACGCGGCGGACGCCGGCTGGGACGCCCCGCCCCGGCTCTTCGCGCTCGTCGCCACGGCCGGCGCGCTCGCGGCGGACCCGACGCTCGCGGACCGCCTGCCGCCCGACGTCGTCGCCGCGGCCACCGCGGACCCGCACCACCTGCTCTCGATCGAGCAGGAGGGCTTCGCCGTGGACGGCGACCTCGAGGACGGGCTCGCGCGCGTCGCGTGGCCCGCCACGGTCGACGGCGCCGCGCTCGTCGTCGAGCGGATCGTCCTGCCCCCGGCCGCCGAGGAGGGCGTGCCCGACGACCCCGACGCCGCGCTCGACTACCTCACGTCGCACCCGGACCGGCAGGACGTGCGCCTCGCCGTCGGGGTGCTGCGGGACGGTCCGGCCTGGTGCGCGGTCCGGTCGCGCGCGCACGACTCGGCGACCGACGTCGCGGGCGGCCCGGACCTCGTCCCGGGACTCGTCACCGCGCTGCGCGCCACGCTCGAGGACTGACGCGAGCGGCGCCCGTCAGCCGCGCGCCTCGCACGTCGGGAGGGAGTCGCCCTCGCCCGCGCCGATCGCCTCCATGGCCGCGCGGGCGTCGGCCAGCGTCGAGACCGCCGCGACGTGCAGGCCGTCCGGCACGTTGCCCACGACCTCCGGGCAGTTGGCCTGCGGCGCGAGGAACCACGTCGCGCCGTCGCGCAGGGCGCCGTACAGCTTCTGCTGGATGCCGCCGATCGGGCCGACGTCCCCCTCGACGCTCATGGTGCCCGTGCCCGCGATGACGACGCCGTTCGCCTCGTCCTCGGGCGTGAGCTGGTCGACGATGCCGAGCGCGAACATCGTCCCGGCGCTCGGGCCGCCGATGTCTTCGATCTGGATCGACACGTCGACCGGGAAGTCGAAGGTCGGGTCGATGAACACGCCGAGCAGCGCGGTGTCACCGCCGTCGGTCGTCGTCACCGTGAGGTCGGTCTCCGTGCCGTCGCGCAGGACGCCGAGGGTGACGTCGGCGCCCGGGTCGACGGCGGCCAGCCCGTCGATGAGGTCCTGGTACGTCGGGACCGGGGCGCCGTCGAGCGCGACGATGACGTCGCCCGGCTCGACGACCCCGTCCGACCCGCTGTCCGGGACCGCCGCCTCGACCGTGAGCGTCGCCGGCACCTCGTACCCGAGCTCGGTGAGCGCCGCGACCGTCGCGTTCTCCTGCGAGGAGATCATCTCGGCCTGGCCCTGCTGCTCCGTCTCCTCCTTGGTGCGGCCCGTCGGGAAGACCTCCTCGACCGGACGCACGCTGCGCGACCGGTCGAACCAGCCCTGCACGACCTGACCGAGGTTCACCGGGTAGCCGGGTCCGCCCGCGACGGAGACCGTCGTCAGGCGCAGCTCCCCCGTCGAGTCGAACGTCTCGGCGCCCGTGATGGAGATGAGCGGCGTGCCGTCCTGCTCGCCGAGCGTGTCCTCCGTGGGCCCCGGCGACCGCACCGCGTAGGGCGCGGGCAGGATCGCGAGGCCCGCGACGAGCAGCGTCGTCGCGAGCAGGGAGATGCCGAACGTCAGGGACCGTCGGGTCACGGGCGGCGGGACGTGCTCGTCCTCCGTGAGGAGGGCGTCGAAGGAGGGGGCGTCGCTCACCGGGACATCATCCCCGAGGATGCTGGGATCTCCCTGCCGACCGCGCCCACTCGTCCCGGGCGCTGCCGACCGGCACCCGACGGCGCACCGTCAGGGGCGGCGCGACCGCGCCTGACGCCAGACCGCCGCGGTCCCCAGGACCGCGACCGCCGCTCCCGCGGCGCCGAGGGCCGCCGCGTCACGACCGCCGAACCGGAGCCCCGCGACGCCCACCCGGCCGCGCACCTCCGCGAGCAGCACCTCCAGCGCCGCCGCGCCCGACCAGGCCGGCGTCCACCCGGCGTCGTGCAGGCGCCCGGCCGCGACCGACCACGGGTGCACGACGAACGCGAGGTCGCTCGCCGGCGACGGCAGCACCCCGACGCGGTGCAGCCGCTCGGCGGCGCCGAACGCGGTCGCGGGCGGGAGCTGCACCGTGCGCAGGCCGGCCGCCGCCGCCACCGTCTCGGAGTCCAGCGCGTCGGGCAGCCCGTCGCGCAGCGGGCCGGCCGTCAGACCGCCGACGAGCCCACCGTCGACCGCGACGCGCACCGCGGCGACGACGTCCTCGACGTGCACGAGGTGCCACGTGCGCTCCCCGCCGCGGACGGTGAGCAGACGCGGGGCCTCGAAGTGCCGCGTGAGGAGCGTGTCGATCCCCGGCCCGACGACGACGGTCGGCCGCACGAGCCCGAGCGGCACCCCGCCCACCGCCTCGCGCAGCGCGTCCTCGAACGCGGCCACGTCCCCCGCGAACCCCGGTCCGTCGTCGACGGCGACCGGGTCGTCGTCCTCGATCACCGCGCGACCGGGCGTCGCCCCGTGCACCGCGGCCGACGTCACGGCGACGACGTGCTCGATCCCCGCCGCGACCGCGGCCTCGCCCGCGCGCCTCCCGAGGAGCGCCAGCCGGGCGCGCTGCTCGGCGTCGGTCCTCGCGCGCGGCGCCCCGAACTCCCCCGCCGGGGCGACCACGACGAGCCGGCGCGCGCCGTCGGGCCACCCCTCGGGGTCGACGGGCGACGCGTCGGCGGCGCCCAGCCCGCGACGTACCGCGCCGGCGACCTGCCCGACGCCGACGACCACGACGGGCTCTCCCGGCGGCCTCACGGGCTCGGACCGGGGGGCCTCCCCCGGGTCGCCCGGCGGTCGTCCCCCGCCCGGGACCGCGTCGCTGCGCCGTGAGCGAACCCGGCCCTCGGACATGGCCCAGCCCCCGTTCTCGGCGGTCGATCGTGGTTACGGTGATCACCGACGCTACCGTGAGGAGTCGCCATGAGCAGCCTTCCCCCCGACCGCACGCCCGGACCGGACGACGACACGCCCTTCGACCCGCGGTTCGAGGAGCTGCTCCGCTCGATGCTCGGACCCGACGCGGACGAGGCGCTGCGCGAGCTGCGCGCCCGCGGCCTCGACCCCCAGGCGCTCGCCGCCGGGGGCGCGGCGGACCCCCAGCTCTTCCAGCACGTCCTCGCGCAGGTCCAGCGGCTCCTGTCGACGCCGAGCGACGGCCCGGTGAACACGGACGTCTCGCACGACGTCGCCCGCCAGGTCGCCGTCGCCGAGGGCGACCCCTCCGTCACGGCGGCGCAGCAGCGCGCCGTGACGGAGTCGTTGTCCGTGGCCGAGCTGTGGCTCGACGCCGTCACCGACCTCCCGCCGTCGGGCGGACGTGCCCAGGCCTGGAGCCGGTCCGAGTGGGTCGAGCACACGCTCCCGGCGTGGAACGAGCTCGTCGCGCCCGTCGCGGCGTCGGTGGCCGACGCGCTCGCGACGGTCCTGCGCGACCAGCTCCCGGAGGGCCTCGGCGAGGACCCGTCGGCGCTGCCCGGGGTCGGGTTCACGCTCCCGGGCCAGGTGCCCGGGCTCCCCGCCGGCGCGCTCGGGATGCCGGGCGACCCCGCGGCGCTCATGCAGCGCCTCGGCGCGGCCGTCTTCGGCATGCAGGTGGGCCAGGCGGCGGGGACGCTGTCGCGCGAGGTCTTCGGGGCCACCGACGTCGGGCTGCCGCTGCTCGACCAGCCCGGGACGGTCCTCCTGCCGACGAACGTCGAGGCGTTCGCCGAGGGGCTGGACGCCCCCGCGGACGAGGTCCGCCTGTTCCTCGCGCTCCGCGAGGCGGCCCACGCGCGCCTCTTCACGCACGTCTCGTGGCTGCGCGGGCACCTGCGCAGCCTGGTCGATGCGTACGCGCGCGGCATCACCATCGACCTGTCCGCGCTCGAGTCGCAGCTCTCCGACGTCGACCTCACCGACACGGGCGCCCTCCAGCGCGCCCTGTCCGGCGGCGTCTTCGGGCTCCAGAACACTCCCGAGCAGCAGGCCACGCTCCTGCGGCTCGAGACGACGCTCGCGCTCGTCGAGGGCTGGGTCGACGAGGTGACGGCAGCCGCGGCCCTCCCCCACCTGCCGCACGCGGTCCCGCTGCGCGAGATGCTGCGCCGCCGGCGTGCCGCGGGCGGTCCCGCCGAGCACACGTTCGCGACCCTGGTCGGGCTGGAGCTGCGTCCCCGTCGCTCGCGCGACGCGGCGGCCCTGTGGGCGCTCATCGCCGCGCAGTCCGGCCCGAGCGCCCGCGACGGCGTCTGGGACCACCCCGACCTCCTGCCCGACGCGACCGACCTCGACGACCCCGCGGGCTACGAGAGCCGGCGTGCCGTGACCCGCATCGAGGAGGCCGACGTCGACCGCGCGCTCGAGGAGATCTTCCGCGCCGCCGAGGGGACGGGGGACGCCGAGCCCCCGAGCAGCACGGCGGACGGCGCGTCGACGGACGACACGACCGACGACGGGCCGACGGACGCGGGTAGCGGCGAGCGCTGAGCCTCCGGCGCCCTCAGGGGCGCCCGACCCCTCAGGGGGTGCCGGACGACCCGTCGGCCGCGAGCCCGGCGTCTCCCTCGGGGGCGCCGGGCTCGTCGCCGTCGGGCTCGAGCTCCGCGTCCCGCGCGAACGAGAAGCCCTCCAGGAAGCCGCGCGCCCGGTCCGTCCGCGGGTACGACTCGAGCAGCTTCCAGAACCCCGGGCCGTGGCCGGCGTGGAGCAGGTGGGCGAGCTCGTGCAGCAGCACGTAGTCGAGCACCCACGAGGGCATCCCCCGCACGCGGGTCGAGATGCGGATCGTCCCGTCGATGAGGGTGCACGACCCCCACCGCCGGTCCTGGTTCCCGGACCAGCGCACGCTCGTCGGGTGCGCGCGGCCGTCGAGGTACTTCTCGGACAGCTCGACGGCGCGGCGCTCGAGCTCGTCGTCGGAGGGGCGTCGCCGCCGCTCGGAGTCGGCCAGGCGGTCGAGCATGCGCTGGACCCACTCCCGCTCCTGCGCGCGGGTGAAGCGCGCCGGGATCGCCACGATGGTGCGCTCGCCGTCGCGGTAGGCGCTCACCGTGCTCTTGCGTCGGCGGCTGCGCCGAACCTCCACGATCGTCTCCCGGACCACGCTCAGACCGTAGTGGTTCTCGCCACGAAACGGCAGGGGCCCACGCCGTGCGGTGCGGATTTCCGCACCGCACGGTCGAGCAGACGTCGCGGGGAGCTGTGCTGCCGGTCAAGGAACCGCCTGCGAAGCGTCGTCGAGGTCTGCCTGTGGACAACTCGGGTCGGGGGTCGCCTCCGTGCCACGCTGACCGCGGGCGGCCGAGCGCGCCGCCCGCCCCACGACCCGCGGAGGACACGTGCAGCGACGACGCGTGCTACGGCCCGAGGCCCCGCTGCTGCGGCGCGGCCCGGGCGAGGTGCAGGTCGGCACCGACCCACGGTGGTCGGTCCGGCTCGCCGGGCTCGAGCCCGGCGAGGAGGAGTGGCTGCGCGCGCTCGCGTCGCCGGCGGCCCGGCGTCCCGACGGGGACGCGGCCGGCCCGCCCACGGCGCCCGGCCGGCGCGCCGCGCTCGTCCGGCTCCTCGAGGAGGCGCACCTGCTCGTCCCCGCCCGTCGGCGACGCCCCGTCTCGCCCGCCCCGGGGAACGGCGCGGCGGACGTGGGCGTGCTCTCGGCGCTGCGGCCCGACGGCGCGGGGCACCGGGTCCTCGCGTCCCGCGCCCGGGCGACCGTCGCCGTCGTCGGGCTGGGGCGGGTCGGGGCCGCGCTCGCCGCGCACCTCGCGACGGCCGGGGTGGGCACGGTCGTCCTGGAGGACCGCGGCACGGTCCTCGCCACGGACGTCGGGGTGGGCGCGTACCGGCTGCGCGACGTCGGGACGCCCCGCGAGACCGCGGTGCGGCGGCTCGTCGAGGAGGTGGCGCCCGGGGTCGTCGTCACCGCGGGCACAGGCGCGGGCGCCGGCGCCCCGGTTGACGACCGGGTGACGGGAGCACGGGGCCGGGTCCCGGACGTCGTGGTCGTGGTCGAGCACGGCGCGGCGGACCCGGAGCGGGTCGGGCGGCTCGTGGGAGAGGGGGTGGCGCACCTGTCGGTCGTGGTGCGCGAGGCCGACGTCGTCGTCGGACCGTTCGTCCGGCCGGGCCTCGACCCGTGCCTGACGTGCGTGGACCTGCACCACGCCGACGCGGACCCGTGCTGGCCGCAGCTGGCGCGGCAGCTGCGCGACGGGCGCGTGCGCGCGGCCGAGGAGTCGTCGCTCGCGGCCTCGGCGGCCGCGGTCGCGCTCGGTCAGGTCCTGGCAGCCCTGGACGGGCTGGTGCCCCGCGCAGCCACGGCCCGCATCGAGATCCCTGCTCCCGATGCGGTGCCGCGGCTGCGCGAGACGGGTCGCCACCCGCGCTGCGGGTGCGACGAGCTGGCGCGCACGCCCCCGGACGGGGCGTCGCTCACCATGTCAGGCCGCCGTCGAGGCGCCGACTGACGCCCCGGCCTCGACGCGCGACGCCTCCTGCGCCTGGCGCTCGGCCTCACGGGCGAGCACCTCGGCCTTGCTCGGACGGCCGCGGCCGCGCTTGCGCGCGACGACGACGCCGTCCACGAAGACCTCGCCGCCCCAGACGCCCCAGGGCTCGCGGCGCTCGATCGCGCCGGCGAGGCAGCCCTCGACGAGGGGGCACGTGCGGCACAGGGCCTTGGCCTCCTCGACCTCGGCGGACCGCTCGGCGAACCAGAGCTCCGGGTCGTTGGTGCGGCAGGGCAGCAGGCCCGCGAGGAGGCGGTCGAACTCCGCGGAGTCCTGCTCGCCGAGGGGCGTGGCCAGCGGTTGGTGGGGGACCCAGGGGCCGGATCCGCCCTGGGCAGTGATGTTGTCGAGCAGCGCGGTGAGCCGCACGATGTCCTCCAGTGATGTCCTGTCGTGGGTGTGAACGTCGTCGTCACAGGACCTGAGGACAGCGGTCCCCGTCCGTAGGAAGGACGGGAGAGACCGGTGATCCTCATCGGCAGACGTGCTCTGGAGAACACGAAGGCCACGGGTCCGAGACGGACTCCGCGGCCTGGAAGGTTCTGGTCGGTCAGACCAGAGATGTCCTGGAGGCGGAGTCGGGAGCGGGGCGGGCGACGAAGGTGCCGCCGCGGTGCGCGGCTGCACGCGGACGGAGTCCTCCTGGCGTGCCCGTGTAGACGGACGCGTTATCCAGCAGGTTCGCCATGGCGATCTGGTTCTTCATCAGCTTTCCCACCCCCTCTCTCCGTTCGAGGCCCGCCTCCCGGCGCGCCCCTCTCCAACAGGACTCGTCGACCATATGTCGCGCGTCGCGGGACGCACAACTTATTTACGGGAATTTCTTCGACGAGTTTCTCGAACCCTCCTGGGAGCCCGAGAACGGCTCCGCGTCACCGTTCCGCGCGGCCCACGATGTCCAGGATCGTCGCGCCGTACCGCTCGATCTTCGCCGGCCCGAGCCCGTTGATGCGGGCCAGGGCGGCCGTGCTGGTGGGCCGGGACTCGGCGATCGCCGCGAGCGCGCTGTCCACCAGCACGGTGAACGCCGGCTTGTCCGTCTCCTGCGCGACCTGGCGCCGCCACTCGCGCAGGCTCTCGAACAGCTCGCGGTCGTACTCCCCCGTGAGCCGCAGCTTCGCCTGCCCGGAGCGCGGACGGCGCGTGCCGTGGGCTCCCGGCTCGTCCGGCCACAGCCCGTCGAGGAACCGGGTCCGGCGCCGCGTCGCGCGACCGCCGGGGTTCCGCGACCGGGCGAAGGACAGCTCCAGGTGCTCGCGGGCCCGGGTGATGCCCACGTAGAGCAGCCGCCGTTCCTCCGCGATCGCCTCGTCCGTCTCGGCGAGGGAGATCGGCATGAGCCCCTCGCTCGTGCCCGCGAGGAACACCGCGTCCCACTCGAGGCCCTTGGCCGCGTGGAGCGACGCGAGCGTCACGCCCTCCACCGTCGGGGCGTGCTGCGCGGCGGCGCGCTCGTCGAGCTCGGCCACGAAGGTCGCGACCGTCGGCGCGGGCCCCTCGGCCGCCTGCGCGAGCGCGGCGACGTCGTCGGCGAGCGCGACGAGCGCCTGCGTGGACTCCCACCGCTCGCGCGCCGCCCCGCGCGCGGCGGGCGGCTCGGGTGCCCACCCGGCGGCGGCGAGGACGTCGCGCACCGTCTCGGGCATCGGGACGTCGGGGTCGGCCGACCGGGCCGCCCCGCGCAGGAGCACGATCGCGTCGCGCACCTCCTTGCGCTGGAAGAAGCGCTCGCCGCCCCGGACGAGGTAGCCGATGCCCGCGTCGGCGAGCGCCGACTCGAAGGCCTCCGACTGCGCGTTGGTGCGGTAGAGGACCGCGATCTCGCTCGCGCGCGTGCCGGCCGCGAGGAGCCGCGAGATCCGCTGGGCGATGCCGGCGGCCTCCGCCTCGTCGTCGTCGTACGTGGTGAACGCGACCGGGGGGCCGGCGGGCCGCTGGGCGACGAGCTCGAGCGCCTGGTGCGCGCCGCCCGCGCGCCCGGCGCGCGCGAGGAGCTGGTTCGCGAGGTTCACGACCTGCGGCGTCGAGCGGTAGTCCCGCACCAGCCGGATGACCTGGGCGCCCGGGTGGGTGCGCGAGAACGTGAGGAGGTGGTGCGGCGTCGCGCCCGTGAACGAGTAGATCGTCTGCGACGGGTCCCCGACGACGCACAGCTCCTCGCGCCCCCCGAGCCACTGGTCGAGGACGAACTGCTGCAGCGGCGAGACGTCCTGGTACTCGTCGACGACGAAGTGCCGGTACTGACGACGCACCTCGTCCGCGACGCCGCCCTGCGTCGCGAGCATGTCGCCCAGCATGAGGAGCACGTCCTCGAAGTCGATGACCGACCGCTCGGTCTTCACGTCCTCGTACGCCGTGATGAGGCGCGCGACCGTCTGGTGGTCGTACCCGGCGGGGGGCTCGCGGTCGATCGCCTCGCACGCCCGGACGTAGTCGTCCGCGGTGACGAGCGAGACCTTGGCCCACTCGACCTCGGACGACAGGTCCCGCACCGCGACACGGTCGACGCCCACGCCGAGGCGACGCGCCGACTCGGCGATGACCGGCGCCTTGTGCTCCAGGATGCGCGGCGGCGCGCCCCCGACGACCTTGGGCCAGAAGTAGCCGAGCTGGCGCAGCGCCGCCGCGTGGAACGTCCGTGCCTGGACTCCCGTCGCACCCAGCTCGCGCAGTCGGGTGCGCATCTCCCCCGCAGCGCGCGCCGTGAAGGTCACGGCGAGCACGCTCGTCGGGGTGTAGACACCGGTGCGGACGCCGTAGGCGATGCGGTGCGTGATCGCGCGCGTCTTGCCGGTCCCCGCGCCCGCGAGCACGCAGACCGGGCCGCGCAGCGCGACCGCGACGTCGCGCTGGTCGGGGTCGAGCGCGTCGAGGATCTCGTCGGCGGTGCGCAGGGACGGCGGGCGTGAGACCGGTGGTGTGGACATCACCCGCGATTCTCGCAGGCGTCGCCGACACGCGGGCGCCGGCCGGACACGGCCCAGGACGTCGGCGGGGGCGTCGGCGGGGGTGTCGGCGGAGCGTGGCACGGGCTCTGGACGGGAACAGCGCGCAGGCCGCCGGTGTTACCGTCACGACCGACCGCCCGCGGCACGCGCCGCCCGGAACCGCACCAGGAGAGCCCTCGATGAGCACCGCCCCGACCCTTCCCGACGCAGGCTCGATCGTCATGTACTCGACGAGCTGGTGCGGGTACTGCCGCCGCCTCAAGACGCAGCTCGACTCCGAGGGCATCGGCTACACCGAGGTGAACATCGAGGAGACGCCCGGCACGGCGGAGTTCGTGGAGTCGGTGAACGGAGGCAACCAGACGGTCCCGACCGTCGTCTTCCCCGACGGCTCGGCCGCGACCAACCCGTCGCTCGCGGAGGTCAAGCAGCGCCTCGCCGTCTGATCCCACCCCGTCGTGGGCGTGAAACGGGCCCGGTCCGGACGTCCGGACCGGGCCCCTTCCATGCCCACGACGTCGGGGGCGGTCAGGCGTCGGGGAGACGGTCGCCGAACCAGTCCTCGACCAGCGAGCGCGCGATGGACGCGCGGCCCGGGAGCAGCACCTCCTGCGCGCGCACGGCGGCGGCGAGCTCGGGGCGCGTGAACCACCGCGCGTCGGTGAGCTCGACGCCGTCGACGTGCAGGGCGGTCGTCAGCGCCCGGGCGGCGAACCCGAGCATGAGCGACGCCGGGAACGGCCAGGGCTGGCTCCCGCGGTAGGCGACCTCGCCGACGACGACGCCCGCCTCCTCCGCGACCTCGCGCCGCACCGCGCTCTCGAGCGACTCCCCCGGCTCGACGTACCCGGCGAGCGTCGAGAAGCGCCGCTCGGGCCAGTGCGCCGCGTGGCCGAGCAGCAGCCGCTCGTCGTCGCCCTCCCCGTGCACGACCGTCATGATGACCGCCGGGTCCGTGCGCGGGTACAGCTCCACGCCCTGCGCGACGCAGCGCCGCGTCCAGCCCCCGTTCTCGACCGTCGTCCGGCCGCCGCACCGGGGGCACCGGGTGTGGTTCGCGTGCCACGCCGCGAGCGCGACCGCCTCGGTCGCGAGGCCCGCGAGCGGCGCGTCGAGCCCGCCGACGAGCTCGCGCAGCCCCGACCACGACCGCTCGCGCGCGAGCACGGCGAACGGGTCGGAGGCGTCGACGCCCTCGATGTCGACCTCCTCCGCGTCGGCGTCGTCGGGCAGGACGAGCGCCAGGTACGTCGTGCCGTCCCCCTCGCCGAGGAAGAGCCAGCGCGCCTGGTCCTCGTCGGCGGCGGCACCGACCTCGGCCAGGGTCGCCGGGTCGAGCAGCGCGACGCCGTCCGCCGGGCTCGGACCGGCGAGCGCGAGGCGGCCGCGGTGGACGAGCACGACGCGGGTCGTGTCCTCGCCGCGCAGCCTCCCCACGAGGTCGGGCTCGCCGCGGCGGTGGGCCGCGCGGTCCAGGACCGCGCCGTCGAGCGGGAGCGGGAGGTCGCGGAGGGCGGTCACGGGCAGCGTGCCCGACGACGGCGGGGTGGCGGGGGTGGTCACCCTCCGACCGTAGGCCACGCGACCGGCGTGGGTGCCCCGGGCGGCGGGCGGGGAGCGACTACCGTGGTCGGGTGCCTCGCTCTCCGTTGACCCTCGCCGCGCTCGCGACCGCCGCCGTGCCGGGTCTCGACGCCCGCAGCGCGCTGGCCGTCGAGGACCCGGGCGACTACGACACCGCCGTCGTGACGGACGCCGAGGGCGCCCGGTGGACCGTGCGCGCCCCGCGCAGCCTCCAGGCCGGGGCCGCCCTCGAGGCCGAGGCGGAGCTGCTCACCTCGCTCCAGCTCTACGCCGACACCGGCGTGCTGTCGTTCGCGGTGCCCCGCATCAGCGGGACCGCGCTCCTGCCGGAGGGCGGCCGCGCGATCGTGCACCCGGCGCTCGACGGGACGACGCTCGACGTCGACGCGCTGCGCCCCGGGCCGGGGCTCGCCGCCGACCTCGGTCGCGTCCTCGCGTCGATCCACGAGCTGCCCCGCACGATCGTGGACGACGCGGGGCTGCCCGGGTACGACGTCGAGGAGTACCGCGCCCGGCGGATGGCGGAGCTCGACGAGGCCGCGGCGACCGGGAAGGTGCCGACGACCCTCCTGCGACGCTGGGAGACGGCGCTCGAGGACGTGTCGCTGTGGCGGTTCCAGCCGGTCGTCGTGCACGGGGACCTCGGCCCGGAGCAGGTCCTCGTCGCGCGCGGGCGCGTCGTCGCCGTGACGGACTGGGCCAGCGCGCGCGTCGCGGACCCGGCGGACGACCTCGCGTGGCTGCTCGTCTCCGCGCCGCCCGAGGCGATCGACTCGATCATGGAGGCGTACCAGCTGCGCCGGACCGAGCTCACCGACAAGAATCTCGTGGACCGCGCGCTGCTCGTCGGCGAGCTCGCGCTCGCACGCTGGCTCCTGCACGGCGTCCGCCACGGGCTCGACGACGTCGTCGCCGACGCGCTCGACATGCTCGCCGACCTGGACGACGCCACGCAGGACGCCGACGACTGACCCGGCCGGGCGTCCTGGCACGGGTCGCGCCGGAGGCGGTCCCGCCCGTCGACGGGTCGGCCGTGGGCAGGTCCGCCGCTCAGCCCGTCAGCAGCGCCTCGATCTCCGCCTCGCCCAGGAGCCTGCGTGGGCGCACGGTCTCGTCGGACGCGACGTAGTAGAACGCGGCGTTCACCTTGTCGAGCGGGATCCCCGTCCACCGCGACCACGCGAGCCGGTAGACCGCGAGCTGCACCTCGCGCACGCCGCGCGCCGCGGGGTCCGCCGGCGCCCGTCCCGTCTTCCAGTCGACGACCACGACGGCGTCCCGCGCCCCGCCGGCGTGCTCGGGCCGTTCGGGGAACACCGCGTCGATGCGCGAGCGCAGGACCGTGCCGCCGACCGGGGTCTCGACGTCGACCTCGACCGCGACGGGGGTCCTGGTCGCCCACTCGGACGCGAGGAACGTCCGCTGCAGGGTCTCGAGGTCCGCGTCCGGGTCGAGGTCGTCGTCGTCCGCGCCGGGGAGGTCCTCGACGTCCAGGAGCGACGACGTCGTGAAGTAGCGCTCGGCCCACAGGTGGAACCGCGTGCCGCGACGCGCGTGCACCGTGGGCTCGACCGGGACCGGGCGCCGCAGGTGCAGCGCGTACTCGTCGCGGTCGGCCGCGAGACGCACGAGGCTCGACGCCGAGACGTGCGCGGGCAGCTCGACCTCCCGGCCCGAGCGCTCGGCCCGCTCCGCGAGCAGGACCTGGGCGAGCGCGACGAGGTCGCGTCCCTCGGCGTCGACGAGCACGCCCGTGGGCGCCGTGAGCCCCGCTGGGCGGCTCCCGTCCGCGCGGGCGAGGGCGGCACGCTCGACCGCCGCCGCGGTGTCGCGCAGGACGGCGCGGGCCGACCCGTCGGGGGCGTCGTCCGGTGCGGGCCACTCCCCCGTGACCTCGACGTCCTCCAGCGGGTTGGTGTCGTCGGGCCCCGGCGGGGCCGACCAGCCGTCCGCCGCCACGACCCCGGACTCCACGAGCTCGAGGAGGAACGGCGAGAGCACGCGCGGGCGGGAGCCCGTCTGCCACCACGAGGCCGTGAGGTACAGCTCCCGGCGCGCCCGGGTGAACGCGACGTACGCGAGCCGACGCTCCTCCGCGAGCTGGTGCTCACCGCACGCAGCCCGGAACTCGTCGCGCCGCGCCACGAGCTCCTTGGTGTCCGACGCGAGGTCGTAGCGGAACTCCGGCAGGTCGGCGGCGTCGCCGCGCAGCGGGTACGGGAGCTGGCTCACGTCGGTCAGCCAGCCGCTGTCCGCGCGCACTCCCGAGGACGACTGCGCCGTCGTCGGGAACACGCCGTCGACGAGCCCCGGGACGACGACGACGTCCCACTCGAGCCCCTTCGCGGCGTGCGCGGTGATGACCTGCACGGCGTCCGGGTCGGGCTCGCGCACGGGCAGGTCCAGCCCGTTCTCGCGCGTCGACGCGACCCCGAGCCACGCGAGGAACGCGCCCAGCGTCACGACGTCCGCCGTCTGGGTGAACGTCGCGGCCACGTCGCGGAACGCGTCGAGGTGCTCGCGCGCGCGGTCGCTCACGGCCTCCGGGTCCACGAGCCGGCGCGACGCGAGCAGCGCCTCGGTCGTGACGGCCTCGACGTCGAGACCGAGCGCGCGCTCCGCCTCGACGACGAGCTCCGGCAGCGACAGGTACGTGAGCCCGCGCAGCGCGCGCAGGGTGCGGGCGAGCGCCGACAGGCGGGCGTGGCCCTGCGGCGTGAGCGTGCGGCCGTCGGCGGCGGGCTCGCCCGGCTCGGGAAGGTCGTCGAGGGCGTCGACGATCGAGCGGTGGTCGGCCACGTCGCCCTCCACGACCACGAGCTCGGCGCCGTCGCCGTCGGCCGGCGCCGCCGCGCGGCGGCGCGACCCGAGCGCGCCCTCGTGCCGCGCGAGGTCCGCCGCGCGGCTGCCCAGGGCGTGCAGGTCCGCCGCCCCGAGGTTGAGCCGGGGACCCGTGAGGAGACGGACGAGCGCGTCGCCGCGCGAGGGGTCGTGCACCGCCTCGAGGAGCGCGACGACGTCGACGACCTCCGGCGTCGTCAGGAGCCCGCCGAGCCCCACGACCTCCACCGGCAGGCCGCGGCGCCGCAGCGCCACCTCGACCGCGGCGAACTGGCTGCGCTTGCGGCACAGGACCGCGGCCGTGACGCGCCCGCCCGGGGCGCTCGCCGGCCGCCAGCGCGCGGCGACGAGCTCCGCGACGGCCGCGGCCTCCTCCTCGGCGGTGGCCGCGACGTGCGCGGACACCGTGCCCGGTCCGGCGCCCGGGCGCAGCGCGAGCGCGGGGACCTCGACCCGGTCGCCGCCACCCGCCCCCGCCGCCCCCCGCAGCGGGCCCGCGGTGACGTTCGCCGCGGCCAGCACCGCGGCGTCGTTGCGCCACGACGTCGACAGGAAGCGCACGGCCGACCGGTCGCCCGTCGACCGCGGGAACCGCTCGGGGAACCGCGCGAGGCCGCCCGCGCTCGCGCCGCGCCACCCGTAGATCGACTGGTGCGGGTCGCCGACCGCGGTCACGGGGTGCCCGCCGCCGAACAGCCCCGCGAGGAGCTCGACCTGCGCGTGCGACGTGTCCTGGTACTCGTCGAGCAGGACGACGCGGAACCGCGCCCGCTCCGTCTCCCCCACGACCGGGACCTCGCGCGCGAGCCGGGCCGCGAGCGCCACCTGGTCGCCGAAGTCGAGGGAGTCCGTGGCGCGCTTGCGGCGCCGGTACTCCGCGACGACGTCGAGCAGCCGGACGCGCTCGGCGACGTCGCCGACGAGCTTCTCGACCTCCTTGGTCCGGGCCTTCTGCCGCGGTCCGAGCGGGAGCGCGTCGAGCTGCTCGACGATGGCGGCCAGGCGGTCGCGCGCGTCGGCGGGCTCGAGGAGGTGCTCGCCGAGCGCGCCCGACAGCCCGAGCACCGCCGCGACGACGGTGCTCAGCGCGCGGTCCGTGCCGAGGTCGTCGTCCCAGCCCTCCACGACCTCGGACGCGAGCTGCCACTGCTGCGCCTCGCCCAGCAGCCGCGCGCCGGGCTCGACGCCGACGCGCAGGCCGTGGTCCCCGACGAGCGACGCGGCGTACGCGTTGTACGTCGCGACCGTCGGGCGGTCGAGCAGCGACAGGGCGGACGACGCGCCGCCGCGGGCGCGCGCGAGCTGTGCGAGCCGCACCTGGACGCGCTCGGACAGCTCGCCTGCCGCCTTGCGCGTGAAGGTCAGGCCGAGCACCGCGTCGGGCGCGACGAGCTCGTTCGCGATGAGCCAGACGACGCGCGCCGCCATCGTCTCCGTCTTGCCAGAGCCCGCCCCGGCGACGACGAGCGTCGGCTCGAGCGGCGCCTCGATCACCTCGACCTGCTCCGGCGTCGGCCGGGGCCGGCCCAGCAGGTCCGCGATGCGGGTCGCGGACAGAGTCGGGCGGGGCGGGGCGTCGGCGCCCGCCCCGGCCGTCGTCGCCTCGACCACGACCCCGTCGGCCGCGACCAGCCGGACCGGCGGTCGCGTCGCCTCGGGTTCCGGGAGCTCGAACAGCTCGCTGCTCACGCCACGACCCTCCTGCCCTCGGGCTGCACCGGGCACGCACGCCGCACCGGGCACATCTCGCACAGCCCGTTCTGGCGGGCCGTGAACGTCGCCGCCGACATCGTGCCGGCAGCCTCCTCGACGAGGTCGCGCGCCCAGCTCGAGCCGTCGGCTGCCGGGTCGAGCGCGGGCTGCGGGACGACGGCGGGGCCGACGTGCGTGCTGCCCACGTAGACGAGCTGCGCCCCCGCGCTCCGCGTCCCCTCGGGCACGTCGAGGGCGCCTGCCTCGACCGCGAGCTGGTACGCGCCGAGCTGCGGGTGCTCGGCGCCCTCGGCCTTGGTCGCGGTGCGCCGTCCGGTCTTGAGGTCGACGACGCGGACCGTGCCCTCGCCCGCGTCCTCGACCCGGTCGATCGTCCCGCGCAGGCGCGCGCGACCGACGGTGACGTCGAACGTCGGCTCGACGAGGAGCGGCTCGCCCGCCTGCGCCACGTAGGCCGCGAGCTTCTCGATCATGCGCTCCGCACGACGGCGGAGCTGGCGCGTCGGCCAGCCCTCGGGCAGCGCGAGCTCGGCCCAGCGGCGGTCGAGCTCGGCGCGCAGCTCGGCGAGCGACCCCGACGGGTGGGTCTCCGCGATCGAGTGCACGAGCGTGCCGAGGCTCTGGTGCGTCGCGTCCGGCGCGGTGCCGCCCGCGGCCTCGAGCGACCACCGCAGCGGGCAGGTCGAGACGGTCTCGACCTTCGACGGCGACACGGTGACGATCTCCTGCGCGCCACGCAGCGGCGCGGCGCTCGACACGCCGGCGACCCCGTACCAGGTCTCGGGTCGCGCCTCCGCGACCCCGAGCTCGCCCAGGTCGGCCAGGAGCGTGGCCGCCGCGACCGCACGCGCGTCCGGGACGCCGTCGGGGCCCCCCTCGGGGACGCGCCCGCCGTGGAGGTCGGCGCCACCGCGGGAGTCGTCGGGCACGCGACCCGGTCCCTGCTCCGCAGCTGCCGGGGACACCCGCGCCGCGCCCGCGGCGGCCTCGACGAGAACGCCGCGGGCCGCGGCCACGAGCCCGCGCAGGTCGAGCGGGGCGCCGACGCGCACGTGCCGCCGCGCCTCCGGGTCGGCGCCGGGGCCGGAGGGGGTCCCGCCCGCCGCAGCCGGACCCGGCGACCCGTCGTCCGGCGCGCCGCCGTCCGGGCCCTCGTCCGGACCGTCGGGCCCGGCGGGCGGGACGACCAGGTCGCAGAACACGGAGGGCGCCTCCTCGGCGTCCTGGACCGCCGTCACCACGAGCCGCCGGGTCGCGCGCGACGTCGCGACGACGAACGCGCGCAGCTCGTCCGCGAGCACCTGCGCCCGCGCCTGCGACCCCACGCCGTGCGCGTCGTGCGCGCGGCCCGCGAGGAGCTCGACGAGCGCCTGCGACCCGAGCAGCGAGTCGCGCAGGCGGAGGTCGGGCCAGACACCGTCCTGCACGCCCGCGACCACGACGACGTCCCACTCGCGCCCGGCGGCACCCGCGGGCGTCAGCGCCGCGACGGCGTCGGCACCGCTCGCGCTCGCCGCGAGCGAGTCGGCCGGCAGGTCCTGCGACGCGAGGTACTCGACGAACGCCTCGGCCGGCGCACCGGGCATGCGGTCGACGAACGTCTCCGCCGCGCGGAACAGGGCGAGCACCGCGTCGAGGTCACGGTCCGCACGCGCCCCGGCCGGGCCGCCGTCGAGCGCCGCCGAGCGCCACCGCTCCGCGAGCCCGGTCGCCGCCCACACCGCCCACAGCACGGTCTGCGCCGTCGCGCCGGGCTCGGCCGCCGCAGCCCGCCCCGCCGCGAGCGCCCGCGCGACGGCGACCGGGCCCCGGCGCACGGTCGGGGGCAGCGTCGCCGCGCGCGCCGGGTCCTGCAGCAGCTCGACGAGCAGCGCGTCCGACGAGCGCCCGCCCCCGCCCTCGAGCTCCTCGGCCCGCAGCGCGCGCCGCAGCCGGCGCAGCGCGACGACGTCCAGCGCGCCGACGGGCGACGTGAGCAGGGCCGCCGCGGTGAACGGGTCCAGCGCGTCGGCGTCCTCCGGGTCGGCGACGCACGCACGGACCGCGGCGAGCAGCGGCGCGACCGCCGGCTCGTCGCGCAGCGGGACGTCGGAGCCGAGCAGCGTGACCGGCACCGAGGCGGCGACGAGCTCGCGGCGCAGCGCAGCGAGGCGGGTCCCGGTCCGCGCGATCACCGCCATCCGGTGCCACGGGGTGCCGTGCAGCAGGTGCTCGGCCCGCAGCTCGCGCGCCACGAACGCGGACTCCTGCGCGACGGCCGAGAGCACGGCGACCTGGACGGGCACGGCGGCCCCGGGCTCGCCGCCTCCGCCGGTCCCCGACGACGCGCCCGGCGAACCGGCCGCGTCGCCCGCGCCGACCGGGGCCCCCCGGGAGGCGGCACCGCGGTGCACCGCGCCGGCGACGGTGCCGACCTGCGCCGCGACCCGGCGCGTCACGGCGCGCAGCGCGGGGTCCTGCCGCCACGCCGTGCCGAGCACGGCGACGCGCGCCCCGAGCTCGCCGCGCCGGGCACCGTCCCGGCGGGCGGGCGCCGAGGCGCGGCCGACGAGGCCCGGGCTCGCGCCGCGGAAGGTCTGCACCGCGGCGTCGGGGTCGCCGAGCAGCACGAGCCGGGCGCCGTCGTCGTGCAGCACGTGCAGCAGCCGCGCGGTCGCGACCGTCGCCTCCTGGTAGTCGTCGACGACGACGAGGTCCCACCGCGGGCGCGCGGCGTCGGGCACCTCGTCGTCCCACGCGAGCAGCGCCTCGGCCGCCTCGTCGACCACGATCGCCGGGTCGAACCGGGCGCCCGCGTCCGGCGTCCCCGAGCGCAGCGCGGTCACGTCGAGGTACTCCGCGAAGAGCTGGGCGCCCAGCGACCACTCCGGCCGCTCGTAGCGGTCGCCGAGCGCGGCGAGGTCGGCGGGCGTCAGGCCGCGCTCGGCCGCGCGCATGAGGAGGTCGCGGAGCTCCTGGCGCAGGCCCCGGAGCCCGAGCGCCTCCTCGGGCAGTCCGGGCGGCAGGACGAGGGGCGCGCCCAGGTGCGCGAGGTCGCCCCCCAGGTGGCCCTCCAGCAGCTCGGAGAGCACGAGGTCCTGCTCGGGGCCGGAGATGAGCGTGGGGACGGGCTCCCCCAGGGCAGCCGCTCGCTCGAGCAGCACCGCGAAGGCCGCGGAGGCCGCGGTGCGCACCATCGGCGCCCCGACGGTGCGCCGCGCGCGGGCCGACAGGCGGTCCCGGAGCGCCGCCGCCGCCCGACGCGACGCGGCGAGGAGCAGGACGCGCTCGGGGGCGAGGCCGTCGGCGAGCGCCGCGAGCACGACCTCCTGCGCGACGAGCGTCTTCCCCGTGCCCGGCGCCCCGACGACGAGCGTCACGCCGGGACGGGACGCGGCGGCGAGCGCCGCGCGCTGGGAGTCGTCGAGCGTGACGTCGGCCTCGTGGTCGCGAGGCCGCGCGACGAGGCGAGGGGCGGTCGTCCGGGGCACGGACCCGATCCCATCACGCGCCACCCACACCGCCGGCGTCGCCGACGGCGCGGCGCGACTACGGCACCGGCCACCCGTTGGTCAGACAGCCCTGGGCAGAGATCGACTGCTGCACCATCACCGGCGCGACCGCGCCCGGGGCCGGGCAGTCCTCGTGGCCGTGCCCGAGCACGTGACCCACCTCGTGGTTCACCAGGTACTGGCGGTACGTCGCGAGGTCGTCCCCGAAGTCGGGGGCGCCGAGCACCCAGCGCTCGAAGTTGAGCACCGCGACGCCGGACACGGAGTTGCCGCACGAGTACTTCCCCTCGGTCGCGAGGGGGGCGCACATCCGGTCGGTGGTCGCGGGGCTGGCGAGCACGACGCGGATCGACGCGTCGTCGGCCGCCGTGCGGGAGAACGTCACGCCGTCGGGGCCGGACCACCCGCGCGGGTCGTTGAGCGTCGCGAGCACGGCCGTCGCGAGGACCTCGCCGTCCACGGGCAGACCCTGCTCGACCTCGACCCGCACGGACCGGACGACGCCCGCCCCCGGCGCCGGGGCCTCCCCCGGGACGACGTCGAGCGCACCCCCGAGGTCGGGCGCGACGACGACGTCGCCCACGAGGCCCGAGCCGGGCTCGGCGACCGGCGCCTCGGGGGTCGTGGGCGCGGGGTCCGGCACGGGGTCCGCGGCCGGAGCCGTCGGCGCGTCCGCGGGGGCGAGCGGCGCGACCACGTCCGGGCGCGGCGCGACGAGCTCGCGCAGCTCCGGGGCCCGCACGACGTCGTCCGCGCGCTCCACGCCCGACCGGCTCGCCGCGTCGGGCTCGTCACGGACGGGCGCGGGCGGGTCCTCGCGGTCCGCCGAGACCGGTGCCGGAGCGCCCGGGACGTCCCACACCTCCGCCGTGGCGGCACCGCCGCCGAAGCCGACGACGAGGCAGGCGGCGACCGCCGCGCCGTGCCGCAGGCCCTGCGAGGAGCGCTTCACGCGCGGCGTCGACGGGCGGTTCGAGGGGGTATGTCTGTCGGGCACCCGCCCATCGTCCCACTCCTCGCGACGCCCGGTCGACACCGGCCCCCGTTTCCGTATCCTCCCCCCATGACCGGAGCCAGCGAGGGACGCACGCGCGGCACGGCCGGGCCGCCCGTCCCCGCGCGCACCCGGATGCCCCGGGACGAGCGGCGCACGCAGCTCCTGACGATCGCCGAGGAGCTCTTCGCCTCCCACGGCTACCACCACATCTCGATGGACGACATCGCGGACCGCGCCGGAGTCGGCAAGCCCGTGCTGTACCGACACTTCCCCTCGAAGCTCGACCTCTACCTCGCGCTCATCGACGACCAGGGCGACCGCCTCGTCCGCTCCGTCCACGAGACGCTCGACCCGTTCCGCGAGCCGGCCCCCGGGATCTCCGCGGGCGACCTCGACGCGCTCGCGGTCGACGGGCTCGCCGTCATCGAGGGCATCGTCCGGGCGTACGTCGCCTACGCGCGCACCGCGGGCAGGTCCGCGGCCCTGCTCTTCGAGTCCGACGTCATGCGCGACCCGGTGGTGCGGGCGCGCGTGCTCGCCCCCGACGCCCGTATCGCCGGGGCGTTCGCCGACGTGCTCGTCCGGATCACCGACCTCGACGCGGACGAGGCGCTCGTCGTCTCGCGGACGTGCACGGCCGTGGGTCGGGCGGCGGCGACCGAGGCCGTGCGGCCGGACGGGACCGCGTCCGCCGACGACGTCACCCGGCTCGTCCCGCGCCTCGTCTGGCGCGGGGTGCACGGGATGCTGCGCCGCTCACGGGCGGGTTCGCCGGACGCCGCGGGGACGACGTCGCCCGACGTCGCCCCGGCGCCGGGCCCGGACCCCGACGCGGCGCTCGACGGGTCGACCGCGGGAATCTGACTACTATCGAACGCGTTGTCGCCGGTGGGACGCCCACGGGCGGCCCGAGACCCGTCGTCGCTGCGCCTGGCGCAGCCGCTGTGAGGAGATGTGCGTGGAAGTCACGATCGGTGTGCAGAACCTGGCCCGTGAGCTCGTCGTCGACACGGACCTGTCCGCCGACGCCGTGGCGACCGCCGTCGCGGACGCCCTCGGCGGCGCCCCCGCCCTCGAGCTCACCGACTCGCGCGGTCGTCGCGTGATCGTCCCGACGGCGTCGCTCGGCTACGTCGAGATCGGCACCGAGGAGCAGCGCAAGGTCGGTTTCGGCTCTCTCTGACCGCCACGACCTGACCGTCACGTGCCGCCGTCGCGCCTCGGGCGCGGCGGCGGCTTCGTCATGCCGCCAGACCCAGGCGGTCCATGCGCCGGGAGTGCTCCGCCGTCAGGCGCGAGAACACCCACGACTGCGTCGCGGGCGCCGGGCCGCCCGACCCGGCGTCGGCCGTCGCGTCCACGCCCGCCGCGACGAGCCGGGCGAGAGCGGGCCGCTCGGACAGGACGACGCCCACGACGCCCAGCGCCTCGCCGACGAGGCGCCGGCCCCACAGCGCGAGGCGGGACGCGAGCACCGGGTCCGCGGCGGCGGCGTCCGCGATGACGGGGGCGTAGCGCTGCGAGGGCGTGTCCTGCGTGAGCGCCTCCACGACGACGTCGCGCGAGCGCTCGTCGAGGCCCTGGGCCGCGAGCAGGCAGAAGTCGTCCGCGACGCCCTGGCCGACGTACCCCTTGAGGATCCCCTCCCACCAGGTGCTCGGACGGGTGCGGGCGTCGAAGTCGTCGAAGAGGCCGTCGAACGCCGTCATGCAGTCGGCGGGGTCGCCGCCGAGCTCGTCGACGCGCACGAGGACGCGCTCCTGCCGGTCGAGCATCGCCGCCGCGAGCCGGGACAGGGCCTGACGCTGGCGCAGCGTGGGCGCGTGCGCGGCGTCGCCCGCGAGGCGTCCGAAGCTCGCGAGCTCGGTGTACGCGACGAGCCCGAGCAGCTCCACCGCGTCCGCGTGGTCCGCCGTGGGCAGGGTCAGGGGGCTCGCGTGCTCGGCGTCGCTCATCGGGACAGGATAGTTCTCCGATATCATGGCCGACGTACATCGGTTGCCCGGTCGTCCAGACCTCACGCTCGTCACGCGGAACGACGACGGCACGGCACGGTCCGCAGCGCGGTCCTGGCCACGACATCCCACGATCGGCTGCCGGCCACGAGGTGCGTACGACCGCGACCGGGAGCCTCCCGGGACCGGGCCCCCGCCGGGCCCGCCGACGGTCGCGCGTGCCCGAACGAGACAGAGGCACCAGTGACCACCACAGACGCCACCCCTGACGTGAGCGCGGACGCGACCACCGTCGCCGCCAGCGTCCACGCGGACAACACCACCTTCGCCGACTTCGGCGTGCGCCAGGAGATCGTCGACGCGCTCTCCGACGCGGGCATCGTCCAGCCCTTCCCCATCCAGGCGATGACGCTCCCGGTCGCGATGTCGGGCCACGACATCATCGGCCAGGCCAAGACCGGCACCGGCAAGACGTTCGGCTTCGGCGTGCCGCTGCTGCACCGCGTCGTCGCGCCGGGCGAGCCCGGGTTCGACGAGCTGCCCTCGCCCGGCAAGCCGCAGGCGCTCGTCGTCGTCCCGACGCGCGAGCTCGCGGTCCAGGTCGCGAACGACCTCGGCACCGCCTCGAAGCGGCGCTCCGTGCGCATCGTCCAGCTCTACGGCGGCCGCGCCTACGAGCCGCAGGTCGAGGCGCTGCAGCGCGGCGTCGAGGTCGTCGTCGGCACCCCGGGCCGCATGATCGACCTGATGAACCAGGGCCACCTCAACCTCACGCGGGCCGCGATCGTGGTCCTCGACGAGGCGGACGAGATGCTCGACCTGGGCTTCCTCCCGGACGTCGAGAAGATCCTGGCCCGCACGCCCGCGCAGCGCCACACCATGCTGTTCTCGGCGACCATGCCGGGCGCCGTCGTGTCGATGGCGCGCCGCTACATGAAGCAGCCGACGCACATCCGCGCGAACGACCCCGACGACGGCGGCCAGACGGTCAAGAACATCGAGCAGGTCGTCTACCGCGCGCACGCGCTGGACAAGGTCGAGATGCTCGCGCGCATCCTCCAGGCGGAGGGCCGCGGACGCACGATCGTGTTCGCGCGGACCAAGCGCACCGCGGCGAAGGTCGCGGACGAGCTCGTCGACCGCGGCTTCGCCGCCGGCTCGATCCACGGCGACCTCGGCCAGGGCGCGCGCGAGCAGGCGCTGCGCGCGTTCCGCAACGGCAAGATCGACGTGCTCGTCGCGACGGACGTCGCGGCGCGCGGCATCGACGTCGAGGACGTCACGCACGTCGTGAACTACCAGTGCCCCGAGGACGAGAAGACGTACCTGCACCGCACGGGCCGCACGGGCCGCGCGGGCAACAAGGGCACCGCCGTCACGTTCGTCGACTGGGACGACATCCCGCGCTGGTCGCTCATCGACAAGGCGCTCGGCCTCGGCATCCCCGAGCCGGTCGAGACGTACTCGAGCTCGCCGCACCTGTACACCGACCTGCACATCCCCGAGGGCACCAAGGGCCGCCTCCCCAAGGACCGGCGCACGCTCGCCGGGCTCGACGCGGAGGAGATCGAGGACCTCGGCGAGACCGGCAAGCGGCACACCCCGGCCGGCGGGTCGCGGGGACGCCAGGGCGGCCGGTCCGACGGCGGTCGCAGCCGGGGCGAGCAGGGTGACCGCGGACGGTCGGGCGGCCAGGGCCGCTCCGGCGGCCGACGCGCGGAGGGCGAGCGCTCGGGCGGTCGTCCCGAGGGCGAGCAGACCGACGCCGCGGGCGCACCGTCCGAGGGCGGCGAGCGCCGTCGTCGGTCCCGCAACCGTCGCCGCACGCGCGGCGGCCGTCCGGTCGAGCAGCAGGGCGGCGCCGAGGCGACCTCCCAGCCCGCCGAGTAGCCCGGAGGCTCCCGCAAGCCCGACGACGAACCCCGGGTCGCTCCCCACGATCACCACGCGGTGGGGAGGGACCCGGGGTTCGTCGCGTCCGGGACCGGTCAGTGCACGTGCGCGTCCCGGCCCGCGAACCACACGGCGACGCCCTGGACGGCGGCCGCGGCGACGAGCAGGAGGAGCGGCAGCGTCCACGCGCCCGTGGCGTCGTGCGCGAGGCCGAGGCCGAGCGGCCCGGTCGCCGCGAGCAGGTAGCCCGCGCTCTGTGCCATGCCGGAGAGCTCGGACGTGTGGGCGGCATCGCGGGCCCGCAGGGCCATGAGCGTGAGCGCGAGGCTGATGCCGCCGCCCTGGCCCAGGCCCACCAGCACGACCCAGAGCGCCGCGGCGCCGGGGGCGAGGGCCAGCCCGAGCAGCCCCGTCCCGACGAGCACGACGAGCGCGATCCCGATGCCCCGCTGGCGGCGCATGCGCCCGGCGAGGACCGGGGTCACGAACGACCCGAGGATGCCCGCGAGGTTGCACAGAGCGAGGAGCCAGCCGCCCGCCTCCGGCGTCCGGCCGAGCGCGACCATGATCTCCGGGAGCCACGCGTTGACGGCGTAGAACGACAGCGACTGCATGCCCATGACGACCGTGACCGCCCAGGCGAGCGGGCTCCGCCACACCGTGGAGCGCGCGACCCCGGCCCCCGCGCCCGCGCCGAACGCCGTCGCGCCGGCCGGGTCGGGCCGCAGCGCGCGCGGCACCCACACGAGCACGCCGAGGACGGCGAGCACGCCCCACGTCGCGAGCGCGCCGCGCCAGTCGAGACCGGCCGCGGTCGCGACCGGGATCGTCAGCCCCGCGGCGAGCGCGGCGCCGCCCGACAGCGCCATCGAGTACAGCCCCGTCATGAGGCCGATGCGGTCGGCGAAGTCGCGCTTGATGAGCGCGGGGAGCAGGACGTTCCCGAGGCCGATCGCGCACCCGGCGACCACGGTCCCGGCGAACAGGCCCCACGTCTCGGGGACGAGCCGCAGCGCGAAGCCGACGCACAGCGCGACGAGGCTCACGAAGAGCGCGCGCTCGAGGCCCCACCGCCGCGCGAGCACCGGCGCGAGCGGCGCGAGGAGGCCGAAGCACAGGACGGGCAGCGTCGTGAGCACGCCGGCCGCCGTCGCGCTGAGCCCCAGGTCGGCGCGGATCTCCCCGAGCACCGGCGAGATCGACACGACGGCGGGGCGCAGGTTGAGCGACGCCAGGACGATCGCGACGACCGCCCCCACCCCCAGCGGTCGGCGCAGCCCGCTCACGCGTCGGCCTCCGTCGCCCCGGCGCGCTCCGCGGCGGCCTCCACCAGGTGCGCGCGCACGGCGTCGATCGTCGCGGCGACCGCGTCCTCGGCCGCGTCGGCGTCGCCGGCCCGGATCGCGGCCACCACCTCCTCGTGGCCGGGGACGTCGCGGTGGTGCAGGCGCTGCTCCCCCGAGGGGTACGTCCGGACGAGCGCGTGGTCGAGGCCGTCGTAGAGGTCCGCGAGCAGCGGGTTGCCGGCGGCGCGCACGACCTCGGCGTGGAACGCGACGTCGGCGGCCTGGAACGTGTCCTCGTCCGCACCGCGGGCCGCGGTCTGGGCCGCGAGCGCCACGTCGAGCCGGGCGAGCGCGTCCGCGTCGTGCCGGACGGCCGCCGCCCGCGCCGCACCGCGCTCGAGGACGCCGCGCACGTCGAGCACGTGGAAGGCGTCGGTGGTCCGCGCGCGGCGCGCCAGGGCGGCGTCGAGGCCGTCGGCCGCGCGGACGTAGGTGCCGTCGCCGCGCCGGGGCTCGAGGACGCCGGCGTGCTCGAGGGCCCGCACGGCCTCGCGGACCGTGTTCCGACCCACGCCGAGCTCGGCCACGAGCTCGGGCTCCGGCGGGATCCGGGAGCCGACCGGCCACTCCCCGCGAGCGATGCGCTCGCTGAGCCGCTCGACGACGAGCTCGGACACCTTGCGGGGCGGGACGATCGGCTGGTTCACCGAAAGAACCTAACATCCCCTGTTTGTCCGCGGCGACGAGGACGGGCCGTACGGGGTCTCTCGTACGGGGATTGACCAGCACGGGGCGCCCGGAGGACCTTGCGCGGGACCGCTCCTCGACGACGAAAGCGAGACCCACCATGGACCCCACGACCCCACGACGCCGACGGCTGCGCAGGATCCTCGCGCTCGTCGCCTCGGCGACGCTCGTCGGGACGCTGCTCACCGGGACCACCACCGCCACCGCAGCGGATACCGAGCTCGCCGTCAACGGCGGGTTCGAGTCGGGGCTGTCGGGGTGGACCTGCTCCGGCTCGACCTCACAGGCGACCGCGAGCCCGGTCCGCACCGGGAGCGGTGCCCTGCGGGCCGCGCCCGCCGGCGCGGACAACGCGCGCTGCTCGCAGTCCGTCCCGGTGCAGCCCTCCTCCACGTACACGCTCAGCGCGTGGGTCCAGGGCGCGTACGTCTACCTGGGGGCGAGCGGCGCGACCGCGCAGGACGTCTCCACGTGGACGCCGTCCGCCTCGACCTGGCAGCGCCTCAGCCTGACGTTCACCACCTCGGCGACGGCCACGTCGGCGACGATCTACCTGCACGGCTGGTACGGCCAGCCGGCCTACCTCGTCGACGACGTCAGCCTCGTCGGCCCGGGCGGCGGCACGACGCAGCCGCCCGCCACGCCCACCGGGCTCACCGCCGGCACCCCCACCGCCAGCAGCGTCGCCCTCACCTGGGGCGCGGTGACCGGCGCCACCGGCTACGCCGTCTACCGCGACGGCACGAAGGTCGCCACCACCACGACCCCGTCCACGACGGTCTCCGGGCTCGCCGCCTCGACCGCCTACTCCTTCCAGGTCACCGCCACCAACGGCGCCGGCGAGTCCGCCCGGTCCACCGCCGTCACCGTGACCACGGCCGGCGGCACGACGCAGCCGCCGGCCACCCCGACCGGCCTCGCCGCCGGCACCCCCACCGCCAGCAGCGTCCCGCTCACCTGGGGCGCGGTGACCGGCGCCACCGGGTACGCCGTCTACCGCGACGGCACCAAGGTCGCCACCACCACGACCCCGTCCGCCAGCGTCACCGGGCTCGCCGCGTCCACCGCCTACTCCTTCCAGGTCACCGCCACCAACAGCGCCGGCGAGTCCCCCCGCTCCACCGCCGTCACCGTCACGACGGCCGACGGCGGCGGCACCGGCGGCGACCTCCCGCCGCACGCGCTCGTCGGCTACCTGCACGCCTCGTTCGCCAACGGCTCGGGCTACACCCGCATGGCGGACGTCCCCGACTCGTGGGACGTCATCAACCTCGCGTTCGGCGAGCCGACGAGCGTCACGTCCGGGGACATCCGGTTCAGCCTGTGCCCGCAGACCGAGTGCCCGAACGTCGAGTCGGTCACCGAGTTCAAGGCCGCCGTCGCCGCCAAGCGCGCGGCGGGCAAGAAGGTGCTCCTGTCGATCGGCGGGCAGAACGGTCAGGTGCAGCTCACGACGACCGCCGCGCGCGACGCGTTCGTCGCGTCGGTGAGCTCGATCATCGACACCTACGGGCTGGACGGGGTCGACATCGACTTCGAGGGCCACTCGCTGTACCTGAACACGGGCGACACGGACTTCCGCAACCCGACCACGCCGGTGATCGTCAACCTCATCTCCGCGCTCAAGACGCTCGCGGCACGCTACGGCGACGACTTCGTGCTGACCATGGCGCCGGAGACGTTCTTCGTCCAGAACGGCTACCAGTTCTACGGCTCCGGGCCGTGGGGCGGTCAGGACCCGCGGTGCGGCGCGTACCTGCCCGTCATCCACGCGCTGCGCGACGACCTGACGCTCCTGCACGTCCAGGACTACAACTCGGGCCCGATCATGGGGCTCGACGACCAGTACCACACCATGGGCGGCGCGGACTTCCACATCGCCATGACGGACATGCTGCTCACCGGCTTCCCGGTCGCGCGCGACACGACCAAGGTGTTCCCCGCGCTGCGCCCGGACCAGGTCGCGATCGGCCTGCCGGCGAGCACGCAGGCGGGCAACGGCCACACCGCGCCGGCCCAGGTCAACCAGGCCCTGGACTGCCTCACGAAGGGCACGGGCTGCGGGTCGTACCAGACGCACGGGCGGTGGCCCGCGTTGCGCGGCCTCATGACGTGGTCGATCAACTGGGACCGCTACAACGGCTGGGAGTTCTCGCGGAACTTCGACGACTACTGGCCCTGACGGCCGTCGTGACGCACCGACCGTGACGCGCCGGCGTCCGGGGGCCGCGACCCCCGGACGCCGGCCGTCCGCCTCAGTCGTCCCAGCGCACGTCGTGCACGCGATTCCACCCGATGCCCGCGGCGTCCCACCGAGGGGCCAGCCGCACGATCCGTGCCTCGAAGTCCTCGTAGTCACGGTCGGCCTGGGCGGTCCAGGCCACCTCGGCGAGCGCGGGCAGGCGGGGGAAGGTCATGAAGTCCACGTAGACGTCGACGTCGACGAACTCGTCGGTGCTCGTCGGCAGGTGAGTGAGGCTGTCCGGGTAGGAGCGGTCCGACCACAGGGGCGCCTCGACCCCGGCGACGCGTCCCGTGACGTCGACCTTCCGCTCCGGGTCGAGGGTCGACGTCAGCTCGGTCTCGGGGTCCCACGAGTACGCGCGCTCGAGGTCGATCCGCGCGGCCCACTCCAGCCCGTACGGGGTGAGGTCGTCGTACTTCATGTCGAGGTACGTGCGGTCCGCGGGAGACATGATCAGGTCGGCGCCGGCGGCGAGCGCCGCGCGGACCTCCTGGACGTCCGCGGTCTCCCGCGCGGTCCCGATGAGCCCTTGGTTGCGCTCGCCCACGCCCCAGTACTGGATCAGGCTGCCCTCCGGCAGGGTCGTGCCCTGCGCCCACTGGTGCCAGCCGACGACCGTGCGCCCGTGCTCCGCGACGATCTGGTTCGCCGCCGCCGTGTAGTTCTCGTACCAGCCCTCCGCGGGGCTGGGAGCCTCGTCCCCGCCCAGGTGCACGTACGGACCGGGGTTCTGCGCCACGACGGCGGCGAGGACGGTGTCGAGGTACTCCTGGACCGCCGGCATGTTCTCGTCGCTCGAGCAGATCATGGGGTTGTTCACCTCCGGCCCCCAGTACGGCTCGCCGGGCGTCCCGTCGCAGCGCAGCGACCCCAGGACGGACTGCGCGGCGAGCGTGTGCCCGGGTCCGTCGATCTCGGGGACGACGGTGACGTACCGGTCGGCCGCGTACTCGACGATCTCCGCGTACTCCTCGGGCGTGTAGAACCACGGCCCGCCCGTCCCCGGCGGCCAGCCCTCCTGCGTCCGGCCGCCCACCTCGGTGAGCTCCGGCAGGCCGTCGACCGTGAGCCGCCAGCCCTGGTCGTCGGACAGGTGCAGGTGCAGCACGTTGAGCCGGTAGGCCGCGAGGTGGTCGACGAACCGCTGGACGTCCTCGACCGGGGCGAAGCGCCGCGCGACGTCGAGCATCGCGCCGCGGTACGCGTAGCGCGGCGCGTCGGTGATCTCGACCGCCGGCACCTCCCACGCGACGTCGTCGACGGGGGCGGACGCCTCGACCTCGGGCGGCAGGAGCTGGAGCAGCGTGCGCGTGCCGCGGTACAGGCCCGCGGGCGTCGTGCTGGCGAGCACGACGCCGCCCTCCCCGGCCTCCAGGGTGTACGCCTCGGCCGCCGGGTCGTCGAGCAGGCCGTCGGGGTCCCACGACTCGCCGCCGGGCTCGAGCCGCAGCACCACCGCGCCGCCGTCGGCCTCGGGGTCCGTCTCGACCGGGAGGTCGAGCGCCGTGGGCGTGCGCAGCTCCGCGGCGAGCAGCTCGCCGACGTGGACCGCGCCCTCCTGCCCGACGGCGCTGCCCGCCGCCGCGTCGACGACGACCCGGGTCCCGCCGTCGAGCACGAAGGGCGCGGCGTCCGAGACCTCGACCGACGCCGGGAGCGGGACGAGCCCGAGCTCCTGCGCCGTCGGTGCCCCTCCGGGGGTGGACGTGCAGCCGGCGAGGGCCACGACCCCGCACACCCCCATCACGGTGACCACGCCGAGCGTGCGTCGCGCCGAGCGCGTGCCAGCATTCATGAGGACCCCTGCCGAACTGGTCGCGCGGACGGCCGTCGTCCGCACCGCTGCCGACCCTAGCGCTCCCCCGACAGGCTCCGCGAGGCCGTGCGCGGCACCACGAGGTGCCGGGTCGGGAGTCGCGGCTCGCGCGGCGCGGCACGACCCGCGGCGGACGTCAGGCGGCCTGGACGAACTGCGTGACGGCGTCGGCCACGAGCTGGACCGCGATGGCGGCGAGCAGCAGACCGGCGATGCGCGTCACGAGGATGGTCCCGGAGTCGCCGAGCACGCGGTTGATGACGTTCGCGAAGCGCATGGAGAGCCAGAGGCACACGTGCACCGCGACGACGCCCGCGACGATCGCGACCCACTCCGCGACGCCGCCTCCGCGCTCCCCCGCGCGCTGGACGAAGACCATGGTCGCGACGATCGCGCCCGGGCCGGCGAGCAGCGGCGTGCCGAGGGGCACGAGCGCGACGTTGACGCCCTTGTTGCCCGACGGCTGCGGCTCCTCCATCTTGCCCGTGAGCAGCTCCATCGCGACGAGGAGCAGCAGCAGCCCGCCCGCGGTCTGCAGGGCGGGCAGCGAGATGTGCATGTAGCTGAGGATCTGCTGGCCGAACGCCGCGAACGCGACGATCACGCCGAACGCGACGAAGATCGCGGTGCGTGCCGCCTGGTTGCGCTGCTTGGCACCCATCGCGCTCGTCAGGCCCAGGAACACCGGCACCGTGCCGGGCGGGTCCATGATGACGAACAGGGTGACGAAGACCTCCGTGAAGAGCCGGACGTCGAAGACCTCGCTCATCGTCCGATCATCGGATCACGTCCAACTGTCCCAGCTCCTCGATCTGCTCCAGCACGGTCGGTGCTGTCGTGTTCTCCCCGAGCCGGTTCGGTTTGCCGGCCCCGTGGTAGTCGCTCGACCCGGTGACGAACAGGCCCAGGGTGCGGGCCAGGTCCTCGAGCCGTGCGCGCTGACGCTCGTCGTGGTCGCGGTGGAACACCTCGAGCCCCGCGAGCCCCGCCGCGGTCATCTCCTCGATCACCGCGTCGGACACGACGTGCCCTCGGCCGTCCGCGCCCGGGTGGGCGAAGACGGGCACACCGCCCGCGGCACGGATCCCCCGCACCGCCGCGACGGCGTCGGGCGCGTAGTGGGGCACGTAGTACGGGGTGTCGGTGGCGAGGATCGTCGCGAACGCCGCCGAGCGGTCGGGCGAGAGCCCTGCGGCGACGAGCGCGTCCGCGATGTGCGGCCGCCCGATCGTCGTGCCCTCGATGGTCTGCGCGAGCACATCATCCCACGTGATCGGGTAGTCCTCGGCGATGAGGTCGACCATCCGCCGCGCCCGGCTCGTGCGCGCGTCGCGCGTGCGGTCGAGCTCCGCGAGGAGCGCCTCGTGCGCCGGGTCGTGCAGGTAGGAGAGCAGGTGCACGCTGATGCCGCCCGAGCGGGCCGAGATCTCCGCGCCGCGCACGAGCGCGACGCCGTGGCGCAGCGCCGCGTCCGTCGCCTGAGCCCAGCCCGCGGTCGTGTCGTGGTCCGTGAGCGCGACGACGTCGAGCCCGGCCGCGGCCGCGGCCTCGACGACCTCCCCCGGCGCGTCCGTGCCGTCCGACGCGGTCGAGTGGGTGTGGAGGTCGATGCGCACGGGTCCCAGGATAGTGACGGGACACCGGGTCGGCGGCACGGGACCCGCACACGATGTGCACACGGGGCGCTATCCCTCCCCACGGCCGTCCCAGGCTCGGGTGCCACAGTCGGGAGCGATGACCCCCACGACGCACGCCCCCGCCCTGCTCGCCCCGCCCGCCCCCCGCACCGACGCGCCCGCCGACGGCCCGGAGCGCCCGCCCGCCGTCGTCTTCGTGCACGGCATGCGCACGTCCGGCGCGATCTGGGACCACCAGGTCGACCACGTGCGCGCCCTCGGGCACGACGCCGTCGCCGTGGACCTGCCCGCGCACGGCGCCCTCGCGCACGAGCGGTTCACGCTCGACCGGTCCTTCGAGGTGCTCGACGAGGCCGCCGCCTCGTTCGGACCGGACCGTCGCGTCGCGCTGGTCGGGCTCTCGCTCGGCGGCTACACGTCGCTCGCCTGGGCGGCCCGCCGCCCCGCGAACCTCGCGGGCGTGGTCGCCGCGGCGTGCACGTCCGACCCCAAGGGCAAGCCCGTCGCGCTGTACCGCGACGTCGCGCGCCTCGTCGTGGCGGGAGGGGGCGCCGTCGGGCGCGGAGCGCGCTGGGCGGCGCGCACGAGCGCGGCGGCGTGGAGCACGATCGCCCGCGGCGGGCGCTCGCTCCCGGGCGGCGCCGCGTCGTCGTACGCGCTCGCCGGTCCGGCCGACGCGGGTGCCCCCGCTCCGGCCGCACCCGGCTGGCACGTCGTGACCGACGCCCTCACCCAGCTCGCGGGCCGCTCGTGGCTCGCCCACGTGCGCGACGTCGACGTGCCCGTCTGGCTCGTCAACGGCGCCCGCGACCACATGCGCCTCGACGAGCAGCGCTACCTCGCCGCCGCCGCGGACGCCGCGCTCGTCGTCGTGCCGCGCGCCGGCCACGACGTCAACAGCGAGGCCCCCGAGGCCTTCAACCGCGTGCTCGGGCGCGCGCTCGCGGACTTCGGCCGCGTGCGCGGTGCGAGACTGGGGGCATGACCGACGCCACCCCCGTCACGCCCGAGCCCACGTCCGAGACGCCCGACCAGGCACCCGACAGCGCCGGCGACGGCCAGGACCTGGCCGCGCGCGGCAGCAACCGCTCCCAGCGCCCCGACTCCGACGCGTTCAAGGCCTTCATCACGAGCGGCTGGGCGCCGCGCGCGGAGCTCGACGTCGAGCCCCTCCCGGCCGCCCCGTACACCGTCGCCCGCCGCGCCGCGCTGTCCGCCCGGTTCCCGGGCGCGCGCCTCGTGGTGCCCGCCGGGCCGCTGAAGACGCGCTCGAACGACACCGACTACCGGTTCCGCCCGCACTCGGCGTTCGCGCACCTCACCGGCTACGGCACGGACCAGGAGCCCGACGCGGTGCTCGTGCTGCACCCCGTGGAGCCCGGGACCGGCGACGGCGGCTCGGACCACCACGCCGTGCTCTACGTGCGCCCGCTCGCCGCGCGCGACACCGAGGAGTTCTACGCCGACTCGCGCTACGGCGAGTTCTGGGTCGGCGCGCGGCCGTCGCTCGACGACGTCGCGGCGGCCACGGGCGTCGAGGCCCGCCACGTCGACGAGCTGCGCGACGCGCTCGCCAAGGACGTCGGCCCGGGCGGGGTGACGCTGCTCGTCGTCGCGGGCGCCGACGAGGCCGTGGAGGCGCTCGTCGAGGCGATCCGCGCGGAGGCCGGGCTGGACGACGTCGAGGGCGCCCAGGACCAGGAGCTCACCGAGGCCGAGTGGCTCGCCCGGGCGGAGGCCGCCTACCGGCGCACCGACGCCGCGCTCGTCGAGGCCGTCTCCGAGCTGCGGCTCGTCAAGGACGCCCACGAGGTCGAGCAGATGCGCGAGGCCGTCGCCGCCACGATCGCGGGCTTCGAGGAGGTCGTGCGGAACCTCCCGCGCGCCGTCGAGCACCGGCGCGGCGAGCGCGTCATCGAGACGACGTTCGACGCCCACGCGCGCCTCGAGGGCAACACGGTCGGCTACGAGACGATCGCCGCGGCCGGCGAGCACGCGACGACGCTGCACTGGATCCGCAACGACGGCGTCGTGCGCACGGGCGAGCTCGTGCTGCTCGACGCGGGCGTCGAGGTCGACTCGCTCTACACGGCGGACGTCACGCGCACGCTGCCCGTCGACGGCGAGTTCACCGAGGTCCAGCGCCGCGTGTACCAGGCGGTGCTCGACGCCGCGGACGCCGCGTTCGCCGTCGCCGTGCCGGGCGCGCGCTTCCGCGACGTGCACGCCGCCGCGATGGAGGTCGTCGCCGCGCGCCTGGAGGAGTGGGGCCTGCTCCCGGTGAGCGCCGCCGAGTCGCTCTCGCCCGAGGGGCAGCAGCACCGTCGCTGGATGGTGCACGGCACGAGCCACCACCTGGGCCTGGACGTGCACGACTGCGCGCAGGCGCGCCGCGAGCTCTACCTCGACGGGATCCTGCAGCCCGGCATGGTCTTCACGATCGAGCCCGGTCTGTACTTCAAGGCGGACGACCTGGCGGTCCCGGAGGAGTACCGCGGGATCGGCGTCCGCATCGAGGACGACGTGCTCGTGACCGCCGACGGCAACGAGAACCTCTCGGCCGCGCTCCCCCGCCGCCCCGAGGACGTGGAGGCCTGGATGGCGCGCCTGCGCGCCTGAGGCGGCCTGCCCTCGTCGTCCGTCAGGCGGGACGCTCGGGCTGGTCCGGCTGCTGCGCTCCCGGGGCCTGCTCGGTGCCGGGCTCCGCGTCGGCCGGCTGGTCCGACGTCGGTCGCATGGCGCCGTAGCGCGGCTCCCCGGTCGGCGTGGTCCAGCGGGGGTCGGGCGTCCGGGCGGGCGGCGCGACCGGGGGCGTGGGCGCCGGGCCGGCGCCCGACGTCGGCTCGGGCGCCGGGGCGGTCGGCGTGGGAGCCGCGGGAGGCGGGGTCGCTCCGGGCGTGCCCCACGTCGGGTTCGCCGGGGCGGCCGGGGCACGGACCCCGCCCGCGCCCTCCGGCATCCGCGCGAGGAGCTGGCGCGCGTCGCCCGCGCGCTCGGGCGCGCAGAGGATCCCGTACGACGAGGCGACGATCTGGCTCTGCGACGTGAAGTCGCGCTTGCCCTGCGTGAGGGCGTACGACAGCACGGAGAAGAGGAGGCCGAACCCGGCGCCGATCGCGATGGCCGTGAGGACGAACCCGCCCTGGCCGGAGAACATGAAGAGCAGCAGGCCGACGAAGAGTCCGAACCACGCGCCGGACGCCGCGCCCGCGATCGCGACCCGCCCGTACGTGAGCCGGCCCGTCACGCGCTCGACCATCTTGAGGTCGGTGCCGACGATCGTCACGAGCTCGACCGCGAACTTGTTGTCGGAGAGGAAGTCGACCGCCTTCTGCGCCTCGAGGTAGGTCGCGTACGACGCGATCTCCTCACCACGGGGCGGGGTGGGGACACGGGGGACGGCACCCGGGCGTGACATGCTCATTCGCCCAGTCTGTCCTACTCGTGCCGACCGCGCGAGGCCCGCCCCTCCGCGCACCCGCGGATCCTGGCCGCCCGAGGGCGCCACCCGTCTCAGGAGCGCGCGGCGGCCCGGGCGCGTGCGTAGGCTGGCGGCGTGAGCGCAGCCACCACCGTCTTCGTCGCGCGCCTGGCCGGGACCAGCGTGTTCGACCCCATCGGCGACCAGGTCGGACGGGTGCGGGACGTCGTCGTGCTCATCCGCCCCAAGGGCGCGCCCCGCGCCGTGGGCCTCGTCGTCGAGGTGCCCGGGAGACGCCGGGTCTTCCTCCCGCTCACGCGCGTCACGAGCATCGACGCGGGCCAGGTCATCTCGACGGGCCTGGTGAACATGCGGCGGTTCGAGCAGCGCGCGATGGAGACGCTCGCCGTCAGCGAGCTGCTGGAGCGCACGGTCGAGCTCGTCGACGGGTCGGGCTCGGCGACGGTCGAGGACCTCGCGATCGAGCGGCAGCGCACCGGCGACTGGCTCGTCACCAAGCTGTACGTGCGGCGCCGCGCGCAGCACAAGGGCACGCTCGGCCTGCGCCGACGGGGCGACGCGATCGTCGTGGACGTGGGGGCGGTCACCGGCCTGGCGGGCAGCACCGAGGCGCAGGGCGCCGCGATGCTCCTGGCCGCCTACGACGACCTCAAGCCCGCCGACCTCGCCGACGTCATCCACGACCTGGGCGACACGCGCCGGCTCGAGGTCGCGGGCGCGCTCGACAACGAGCGCCTCGCCGACGTCCTCGAGGAGCTGCCCGAGGACGACCAGGTCGCGATCCTCTCCGGCCTCGACACCGACCGCGCCGCCGACGTCCTCGAGGCGATGCAGCCCGACGACGCGGCGGACCTGCTGCACGAGCTCCCCGAGGCGCAGGCCGCGCAGCTCCTCGAGCTCATGGAGCCGGAGGAGGCGCGCGACGTGCGCCGCCTGCTCGCCTACGCGGAGGACACCGCGGGCGGTCTCATGACGTCCGAGCCGGTCGTGCTCGGCCCCGAGACGACCATCGCCACCGCGCTCGCGCAGATCCGGCGCAAGGACCTCGCCCCCGCGCTCGCGTCGATGGTGTTCGTCGCCCGGCCCCCGCTCGAGACGCCCACGGGCCGGTTCCTCGGCGTCGCGCACTTCCAGCGGCTGCTGCGCGAGCCCCCGCACGCGGCCGTCGGCTCGGTGCTCGACTCCGACGTCGAGGGCGTCGCTCCCGACGCTCCCCTGGGGCGCGTCACGCGCATCCTCGCGACGTACGACCTCCTGTGCGTCCCCGTGCTCGACGCGGAGAAGCGCCTGCTCGGCGCGATCAGCGTCGACGACGTGCTCGACCACATGCTCCCGGACGACTGGCGCGAGACGGACGACGACGTGGACACCGAGCAGGCGCGCGCCACGCTCGCGCCCGGCTCGCTGCCGCGTCCCGCGGCCCGCGGCGGCGCGACGGGGGTGACCCGTGGCTGACCGCCTCGACACCCCGAAGAGCGCGCGGCGCTCCCTCATCCCGCGGGTCAAGGTCGACCAGGACGCGGTCGGCCGTGCGACCGAGGGCATCGCCCGGTTCCTGGGCACGCCCCGGTTCCTCGTCTACCTCACCGTGTTCTGCGCGGTGTGGATCATCTGGAACTCGTGGGGGCCGGAGGGCCTGCGGTTCGACTCCGCGGAGTTCGGGTTCACCGCGCTCACCCTCATGCTCTCGCTCCAGGCGTCGTACGCGGCGCCGCTCATCCTGCTCGCGCAGAACCGCCAGGACGACCGCGACCGCGTCACCGCCGAGCAGGACCGGCAGCGCGCGGAGCGCAACCTCGCCGACACCGAGTACCTCGCGCGCGAGATGGCCGCGCTGCGCATCGCGCTGAGCGAGGTGGCCACGCGCGACTTCGTGCGCTCCGAGATCCGCAACCTGCTGGAAGAGCTGGAGGAGAAGTCGGCCCGCCAGCCCGACGACGAACCCTCCGACCGCTGACGCGAGGTCGACCCGCCCGTCGCCAGATCGACCCCCCGAGGGTCGATCTCGGCCGCTCGGGTCGATCTCAGGATCCGCTACCGCGTGCCCTCGGCCGCCACGCGGCGCAGGCGCTCGACGAGCGCGGGGTCACCCTCGACGGCTAGGCCGTCGGCCGGGCCCCGGCCCCACAGCCACAGGTCGAGCGCCCACGCGGGGCCGGAGACCTGCGTCGTGGTCGAGCCGGGGAGGTCCACGAGCTGCGCGACGTCGAGGTCGTACGCGGTGCCCGACTCCGGGCCCGTCCCGGTGAAGCGCCCGAACGCGAGCTCCCAGCTCCGGGGCCGCTCCCCGAACCCGTCCACGACGACCGACACCGTCGCGCCGTCGGGCGTGAACACGCCCCAGCCGGGCACGCCGTCGACCATCACCGACAGCACCTCGTCGACGCCGTCCGCCGCGACGTCCGGGTCGGCGGGCGTGACGTCCCGGCCGGCCGTGAGCTCGGCGTCCGCGCGGTGGATCAGCGCCTCGTGCGCCTGCCGGCGCACGACCCAGCCGACGTGGCGGCCGTCGTCGTGCCACGACCAGCACGGCTCCGCCGGGTCGCGACCCGTGAGAGCGGCGACGAGCCGGCTCGTCGAGCGCTGCAGCAGCGCGGGCAGCTCCGCGTCCGACGACGGCCGCGCGAGCGGGGTGACCTCGTCGCCGTCGAGGCCGTGCCCGGGGGCGGGCCCGACGACGCGCGCCCAGAAGTCCTGCACCTCCGCGAGGTGGTAGAGCAGGTCCGCGCCGGTCCACTCGGGGCACGACGGCACGCGCGCGTCCGGGGGCGCGCTGCGCACGGCGTCGCCGAACAGCTCGCTGTCCCGTGCGAGGGAGGCCAGGGCGTCCATCCGTGCACCGTAGACCCGTTCGGCGCACCACGGCGTGCGATGCGCCTCACGTCCGTCCCGGGACCTAGGGCCCGGCGGACCGCGGCGCCGGCGCGCCTACGATGGGTCCATGCCCGACCCTGTTGCAGACCCGCTCGAGCACGCCGTCCGGCAGGCCCTCACCACGGTCCTCGACCCGGAGATCCGCCGCCCCGTCACGGACCTCGGCATGATCCGCTCGGTCGCGGTCGCGCCCGGGGCGCCGGGCGCCGTCGTGACGGTGGGCGTGGACCTCACGGTCGCGACGTGCCCGATGCGCGACACGCTCTCGCGCGACGTCGCCGCCGCCGTGCGTGCCGTCGACGGCGTGGCGGACGTGCGCGTGGACCTGGGCGTCATGAGCGCGGAGCAGCGCGCCGAGCTGCGCACGATGCTGCGCGGCGGCGTGGGCGAGCCCGAGATCCCGTTCGCGAAGCCGGAGTCGCTGACCAGGGTCTACGCGATCGCGTCCGGCAAGGGCGGCGTGGGCAAGTCGTCCGTCACGGCGAACCTCGCGGTCGCGCTCGCGGCGCAGGGCCTCGAGGTCGGCGTCGTCGACGCGGACATCTACGGGTTCTCGATCCCGCGCATGCTGGGCGTCGACCGGCAGCCCACGCGGGTCGACAACATGCTCCTGCCGCCGATCGCGCACGGGGTGAAGGTCGTCTCGATCGGCATGTTCGTCCCGCCCGGCCAGCCGGTCGTGTGGCGGGGTCCCATGCTGCACCGGGCGCTCCAGCAGTTCCTCGCGGACGTGTTCTGGGGCGACCTCGACGTGCTGCTCCTCGACCTGCCGCCCGGGACGGGGGACATCGCGATCTCCGTGGCGCAGCTCCTGCCGGGCAGCGAGATCGTCGTCGTCACGACGCCCCAGGTCGCGGCCGCCGAGGTCGCGGAGCGCGCGGGCTCGGTCGCCACGCAGACGCAGCAGGGCGTGGTGGGCGTCGTCGAGAACATGTCGTGGCTCGAGCAGCCCGACGGGTCGCGGCTGGAGGTCTTCGGGTCCGGCGGAGGTGAGCGCGTCGCGGCGAACCTGTCCCGCGCCACCGGGACCGACGTCCCGCTCCTCGGCCAGGTCCCGCTCGACGTGTCGCTGCGCGAGGCGGGCGACGGCGGCACCCCCGTGGTGCTCGCCGACCCCGGTTCGCCCGCGGCCGTCGCGCTGCACGACGTCGCGCTCGGGCTCGCGCGGAGGCCGCGCGGCCTCGCGGGGCGCTCGCTCGGGGTCACGGTCGTCTGACGCCTCCTGCCGGGGCGCCTGACGCCTCGTGCCGGGGCGCCCGAACGGGGAGCCCGGGGGCCCGGGCGGGCGACGTGCCTCGTCGTCCGGCAGGGCCCCTGTCTTTTCTCCGTGCCACGGTATAGTCTCGCCCGCATCTCGTCAGGGGGGACGGCCGTCGGGCCGGTGAGGGGGATCGTGTCGTGGCGTCGTCGCTGCTCCACGCTGCCCTCTTGCGCCCTCGCACGCCTTTGCGCACCCTCGCCCGTTCCCCGTCGCCCCGCGCGGGGGCGTTCGGCCCGTTACCGATAGGTGACCTCTGGGTGGAGAGAACGCGACGGAACTCCTCCCCAGGGATGACGACGCCCCCGGTCCGCACCCCTAGCCTCGGGCCGGGCGTCCACCCGACCGCCCTCGCAGCACCCCCTCACCGACCGTCACCGTCGTCCCGTCACCGTCGCCCAGGAGCCCGCACGTGGGTATCACCCGCCGGATCGTCTTCCCCGCCCTCCGCATCGTCGTCTGGGGGGTCATCGCCGCCGCGCTCGCCGTGATCGCCTTCCGGTCGGCGCCCGAGCCCCCCGCGGACCCGGCCGTGCCGTCCGCGGAGCTCGTCGAGCCGCGCGTGACCGTGACCACGGGCGACGTCACCAACACCGTCACCCTGACCGGGCAGATCGTCGCGGACCCGGCCGCGCCGCAGAAGGTCACGCAGCGCGGCGTCGTGACGGCGGTGCACGCCCAGCCGGGCGACGTCGTCGAGGCCGGTGCGCCGCTGCTCGAGGTGACGCTCACCGAGCCGCAGGAGCCGGTGACGAAGACCGACCCCGAGACCGGCGAGGTCACGGTCACCGAGCGCCGGCCGAAGGTGACGAAGGAGACCGTGAAGGCCACCACCGCCGGCACGGTCGCCACGTTCACCGCTCTGAAGGACCAGGAGGTCGCCGTCGGCGAGGACTTCGCGTCGGTCTCCCCCGGGACGCTCTCCGTCACGGGCAGCATGGTCGCCGAGCAGCAGTTCCGCCTGCTCCAGATCCCGACCGAGGCGACGGTCACCGTCACCGGCGGGCCCGCACCGTTCACCTGCACGAACCTGCGCATGGGCACTGCCGCCGCTCCCGCCGGGACGCCCGAGGACGGCGCGACCGACCCCGCCGCGGGCGCGACCTCGGCGAGCGTCACGTGCGCCGTGCCGGGCGACGTCACCGTCTTCGCCGGGCTCGCCGCCGAGCTCGAGATCACCGCCGGCTCTGTCGAGGGCGCCCTCGTCGTGCCCGTGACCGCGGTGCTCGGCCGGGTCGAGCAGGGCAAGGTGTGGGTCGTCGGCCCCGACGGCGAGCCCGAGGAGCGCGCCGTCACCCTCGGCCTCACCGACGGCAGCGTCGTCCAGGTCACCGAGGGGCTCGCCGAGGGCGACGAGGTCCTCGAGTTCGTGCCCGGCCAGGACGTCGTGCCGGTCGTCGACCCCCTGACCGGCGAGGTGGTCGGGGGATGAGCCTCCTGGAGCTGAGCGGGGTCGCCCGCTCCGTCCTCCTCCCCGACGACCGCGAGCTGGAGATCCTGCGCGGCATCGACCTCACCGTCGATGCCGGAGAGCACGTCTCGATCGTCGGGCGGTCGGGCACCGGCAAGTCCACCCTGCTCAACATCCTCGGGCTCCTCGACACCCCGACCGGCGGCGAGTACCTGCTCGACGGCGTCCCCATCGGCCGGCTCTCCGGACGCGCCCGGGCGCGTCGCCGCGGGACGGACTTCGGGTTCGTCTTCCAGCAGTTCAACCTCCTCCAGGGCCGCACGGCGCTCGAGAACGTCGTCGCGCCGCTGCTGTACGCGCGCGGCCGGCAGTTCTGGCAGCGCCGGACGCTGGCCGCGGAGATGCTCGACCGCGTCGGGCTCGGCGACCGCCTCGACACCCGCCCGGAGAAGCTCTCGGGCGGCGAGCAGCAGCGCGTCGCCATCGCCCGTGCGCTCGTGCGCGTGCCCCGCGTGATCCTCGCCGACGAGCCCACGGGCGCGCTCGACGTCGACACGGGCAGCGAGGTCATGGACCTGCTCGACACGATCGCGCGCGAGAACGGGTCGGCGCTCATCGCCATCACGCACGACCTCGCGGTCGCGTCGCGCGCGGCCCGCCAGTTCCGGCTCGCCGACGGCGTGCTCACCCCGATCGCCATCAGCGCGCGCAGCGCCGGCTCGCTCGCGTCGCTCGACGCCCCGGGCGCACACCCCGGGACCCAGGACGTCGCGGGGCCCTACGGCCCCGGGGCGGAGGGCGCCACCGCGCCCGCGCTGGAGGCCGGCGACGACCAGGCGGAGCACGTCGCGCGGCCCCTGGTCGCCTCGCACGGCTCCGCCCCGCGCGCGGGGGACGCCGCGTGACCGGGGTCGTCGGCGCCGTCCTCGAGGCGTGGGACGAGCTGCGGGTCCACAAGGTCCGCGTCCTGCTCGCGCTCGTCGGCGTCGCCGTCGCGGTCTGCGCGATCACGGCGATCTCCGCGGCCGGCGAGATGCTGCGCCAGGTCTCCGCCGAGCAGAACGACCGCTGGGGCGGTCGCGCCGCCACGCTCCAGGTGTCGGCCTGGCCGACCGGCGAGAGCGGGAGCGTCATGCCCGCGCCCGAGGAGTACGAGCGCGTGTTCGACGAGGTCGTCGAGCGCTACGCGATCGGCTACTCGTCGATGCTGCGCGACGCGCCGGCGCCCGTCCGCTTCCCCGACGGCACGCGCGAGGTCTACACGACCGGCGTCGAGGCCGACTGGGCCACGATGCACCGCTTCGAGGTGACGTCGGGACGGTGGTTCACCGACGCCGACGCCGACCGCCTCGCGCCCGCGCTCGTCGTCAACCAGGCGTTCCTCGACGCGCTCGGCGGCGTGACCGTGGCCGAGCACCCGACCGTGACGATCGGGGGCGACAACCCGGTGGTCGCGACCGTCGTCGGGGCGTTCCCGGACGACTGGCCGCAGGCCGAGCCGCAGGCCTACGTCCTCGTGGACGCGCAGTCGGCCTGGGTCACCCCGGAGTCGCTGGAGATGACCGGGCCGCCGCGGCTCGAGCTGTGGGTCCCCGACGAGCTCGCCGACGGCCTCGTCGAGGCGATCCAGCGTGACGTCGCGGGCGCGATCAGCGGCACGCAGGCCGAGGTCTACCGGTCCGACTCGGCGAGCTACGGCGTGGTCGACGGCGCGATCCGCTGGGTCGTGCTCGGCGTCAGCGTGATCGCGCTCCTGCTCGGCGGGCTCGGGCTCGTCAACATCGCGCTCGTCACCGTGCGCTACCGGATCCGCGAGATCGGGATCCGCCGGAGCTTCGGGGCGAGCTCGGGCCGCGTCTTCTTCTCCGTGATGATGGAGAGCGTCGTCGCGACGACCGTCGCGGGCGTGCTGGGCGTGACCGTCGCGGTCGTCGCGCTGCACAACCTCCCGCTCGACGCGCTCATGGGCTCGGCCGTCCAGGACGCCCCCGGCTTCCCGTTCTCCGCCGCGGTGACCGGGATGCTCGCCGCCGTCGGGATCGGCGCGCTCGCGGGCCTCCTTCCGGCGCTCGTCGCCGTCCGCGTCAAGGTGATCGACGCCATCCGCTACTGACCGACCGTCACGACGACGTCCGACGTACTCGACCGCTCCGCCCACAGCCAGGAACACCAGACAGGGGATGCACGACATGACACGACGACTCACGGCTCGCGCCACCACCACCGCGATGGTGATGGGGGGTGCGCTCCTGCTCGGGGCGTGCTCGTCGGGCGCAGAACCGTCGACCTCCGAGGCGGACAGCCCTCTGACCGCCTTCTTCGAGGACGTCTACGGGGACTGGGACGAGGAGAAGATGCAGGCGGAGCAGCGGGAGATCGAGGAGGCGACCGCCCGCTGCATGACCGAGCAGGGGTTCGAGTACCAGCCGGTCGACCAGTCCGGGATGAGCTTCACGTCCGAGGAGGACGCCGAGCGCGACCCGGAGCAGTACGCGGCGGAGTACGGGTACGGCTTCACCATCTACGAGGAGCCGTCCGCGGAGGAGCAGGCGGAGATGGACGCCTGGGTCGACCCGAACCAGGAGTACGTGGAGGCCATGTCCGAGTCGGAGCAGACCGCCTACTACGAGGCGCTCTACGGCGACATGGCGAGCATGGAGTACGACGAGGACGAGGAGATGCCGGAGTACGACCCGTCGACGGCCGGCTGCCAGGGTGCCGCGCAGGAGGAGGTCTACGGCGACCAGAACGCCCTCTGGGAGAGCGAGGAGATGACGGCGTTCAACGAGGCGACGACCCAGCTCTACGAGGACATCGCCGCCGACCCGCGCCTCAAGGAGGTCGACTCCGCGTGGGCCGGGTGCATGGCCGACGCGGGCTTCACCGGCTACGCCTCACCGCAGGAGGCGATGGACGACATGATGGAGCGCTCGAACGCGCTGTGGGAGGGTGCCGACCCGGAGGGACCGAGCGAGGAGACCCTCGAGGCGGCCAAGACCCTCGAGCGGGACACCGCCGTCGCCGACGCAGCCTGCCAGAAGGAGGTCGGCTACCAGGAGGTGCACCTGGACGTGCAGATCGACCTCGAGACGGCCTTCGTCGAGGAGCACCAGGCGGAGCTGGAGACGATCCGCGACCTCATGGCGGAGGCCCAGCGGTGAGCGTGGACGACACCCGGCTCCTCGACCCGGCGACGGAGGACCCCGCGGAGCCGGACCCGCAGGACGGCCGCGGGCGCCGCCGGCTCTCGCTGACGGGGCACCGCCTGGTGTGGTTCGTCGCCGGCGTCGCGGTGCTCAGCCTGGTGGCGGGCATCGTGCTCAGCCGGCTCGTCGTCTCGCCGGCGCAGGCGGCCGCCGACGCCGAGCCGCCCGAGGCGGGCCTCATCACCGTGCCCGTGGAGCGGCGGACGCTCGCCAACGACGTGACGCTGCGCGCGGACGCGACGTACGACGACGCGGTGTCGGTGAAGATCGAGACCGGCGACCTGGGTGGTCCCGCGGTCGTCACGGGGCAGGTCCCCGAGGTCGGCGCCGAGCTGGGCGCGGCGGGCGTCGCCCTGGAGATCGCGGGACGTCCGGTGATCGTGCTCCCGGGCGAGCTCCCGGCGTACCGGTCGCTGCGCGTGGGGGTCTCCGGTCCCGACGTGCTCCAGCTCAAGGCGGCGCTCGGTGCCGTGGGCATCGACCCCGGGCGCGCCGACAGCGACCTGTACGACGCCGCGACGGCCACCGCCGTCGAGAAGCTCTACGCGCAGGTCGGCTACCCGGCGCCGTCGGCCGCGGAGGAGGCCGCGCTCGCGCTGTCGAGCGCGCGCGAGGGCGTGCGCGCGGCGGAGGACGCGCTCGAGGGGGCGCGCGCCGCGCTCGCGGCGGCGCAGACCGGGGCGACCGACGTGGAGAAGCTGCAGGCCGACAACGCCGTGCGTGCCGCGGAGCGCGCGGTGGCGGCGGCGCAGGCCGAGGGCGGCGACGTCGCGGGCGCGCAGGACGAGCTCCGGCTCGCGCAGGCGCAGCGGGCCGAGCTCGACCGTCCGCGCCAGACGGCGGCGGAGAGCGCGGGCGTCGAGTCGGCGCGGCGCCAGCTCGCCGACGCGCAGGAGGCCCTCGAGGAGGCGCGGACGCAGACCCTGACGGCGCTGCCGGCGAGCGAGGTCCTCTTCCTCGCCGGGCTGCCCCGCCGCGTCGACGAGGTGCAGGTCGAGCGGGGCAGCACGATCGAGGGTCCGGTCATGTCCGTGTCCGGGGCGACGCTCGTGCTCGAGGCGTCGGCGGCGGCGTCCGACGCCGAGCTGCTCGAGGTCGGAGCGGCCGCGACGCTCACGCTGCCGGACGACTCCGAGGCGACGGCGACCGTGACGGCGGTCGAGCCGGCGTCGGCGGCGAAGGACGGCGAGGGCGAGGGCGACGAGAAGGGCGGGGGCGCCGGTCGCTTCACGGTCTCGCTGACCCCCGACGCCCTCACGCCCGAGCAGGTCACCGCCCTGCAGGGCCAGAACGTGCGCATCCGCGTCCCGGTCAGCTCGACGGGGGGCGAGGTGCTCGCCGTCCCGCTCGCGGCGCTCACCGCGGGGCCGGGGGGCGAGTCCCGCGTCGAGGTCCGGCGCGGGTCGGGCGCGGACGCGACGACCGAGCTCGTGGACGTCGAGACGGGGCTCGCGGCGCAGGGGTTCGTCGAGATCGTCTCCGCCGACGGCGAGCTCGACGAGGACGACCTGGTGGTGGTCGGCGAGTGACCTGGACCGAGCTGGGGCTCCCAGGGACCGATCCCGGCGGCGGCCCCGACGCGGTGGCCCCGGGACCGCCCGGCGGCACGACGTCGACCGACGGGTCGGCCGACGGCACCGGGGGCGGGAGCGTCCCCGCGGCCGTCGTCGACCTCGTCGACGTGTCGCGCAGCTTCCCGGGTCCGCCCCGGGTGGACGCGCTCCGGGGAGTGAGCCTGCGCGTGGACCCCGGCGAGTACGTGTCGATCATCGGCCCGTCGGGCTCGGGCAAGTCCACGCTGCTCAACATCCTGGGCCTCCTCGACCGGCCGACGTCGGGCGAGTACCTGCTCGACGGCGTCCCGACCGGGAGCGCGTCGGAGTCGGTGCGCTCGAGCCTGCGCGGCGGTCGGATCGGCTTCGTCTTCCAGTCCTTCCACCTGCTGCCGCAGCGCACGGTGCTCGACAACGTCCTGCTCGCGACCCTGTACAGCGGCGTGCCGCGCGGGGAGCGCGAGGAGCGGGCCCGCACGGCGCTCGAACGCGTGCACCTCACGCACCGGACGACGTTCCACCCGACCACCCTCTCGGGGGGCGAGCGCCAGCGGGTCGCGGTCGCCCGGGCGATCGTCGCCGCGCCGCACCTGCTGCTCGCGGACGAGCCCACGGGCAACCTCGACTCGACGAACTCGGCGGAGGTCATGGACCTGTTCGACGAGCTCCACGGGGACGGGCTCACGCTGGCCGTCATCACGCACGACCCGGTCGTCTCCGCGCGCGCCGAGCGGCGCGTGCGGATCGCGGACGGCCGGCTCGAGGAGCTGGACCGGTGAGGGCGCCGTGGGACCGGGTCCGGCACGCGCGCCGGCGGGGCGCCGCGCGTCCCGGGCGCGACGCCCGGCTGCGGGTGCGCGGGCGCGACCGGTTCGGGGCGCGCGACCTCTTCGCCGAGGCGGCGCACGGCATCGCCGCGCGGCCCGGCCGGCTCCTGCTCACCGTGCTCGGGACCGTCCTGGGGATCGCGTCCGTCGTCGTGACGGTCGGCCTCGCGCAGACCGCCGCCGGGCAGATCAGCAAGCAGTTCGACGCGGTCGCGGCGACGCAGGTCGTCGTCGAGCCGAAGACGACGACGCTCATGTCGGGCGAGGAGCGCGCCGTCGCGCGGCTCCCGTGGGACGGCCCCGAGCGCGTGCTGCGCCTCGCAGGCGTCGAGGAGGCAGGGGCGGTCGCGGCCGTGGACGTCGCGGGGGCGTCCGTCACGGCGGTGCCCGTCAACGACCCGTCCGTCGCCGCCCAGGCGAGCCCGGACGTCGTCGCCGCGACGCCGGGGCTCCTGGGCGCCGTGCGGGGCGAGGTCGTCACCGGTCGGTTCTTCGACGCCGGGCACGACGCGCGCGCCGACCGTGTCGCGGTCCTCGGGGCCCGCGCGGCCGAGCGGCTCGGGATCAACCGCGTGGACCGTCAGCCGTCGGTCTTCGTGGGCGAGCGGTCGTACACGGTGATGGGGATCGTCGACGACGTGCAGCGCCGTACCGACCTGCTGGACGCCGTGATCCTCCCCGCCGGCACGGCGCGCGCCGACTTCGGGGTCGGCACCCCGGAGGAGCTGCAGCTCCGGATCGCGACGGGCGCGGGGAGCGTCGTGGCGCGGCAGGCGCCCGTCGCGCTGGACCCCAACGCCCCGGAGGGCTTCGTGGTCAAGGCGCCCACGTCGGGCTCGGCGCTGCGGGAGAACGTCCAGGCGGACGTCAACGCGATCTTCCTCGCGCTCGGCGGCATCGCGCTCCTCGTCGGCGGGGTGGGGATCGCCAACATCACGCTGCTCTCGGTCATGGAGCGGGTCGGCGAGATCGGGCTGCGGCGCGCGCTGGGGGCGACCCGACGCGACATCGGTGCGCAGTTCGTCGTGGAGTCGGTCGTCGTCGGGCTGCTGGGCGGCCTCGTCGGGGCCGCGCTGGGCGTGATGGCGGTGGTCGTCGTCTCCGTGGTGCAGGAGTGGACGCCGATCCTCGACGTCCGCATGGCCCTCGGTGCGGCGCTCCTCGGCGGCGTGGTCGGCCTCCTCGCCGGCACCTACCCGGCCCTCAAGGCCGCGGCGATCGAGCCGATCGCTGCGCTCCGCGGCGGGACCTGACCGCGCGGGTCGCGCGGGTCGCCCGGTCGGGACGAGTTCCCGACCGGGCGTCCCGCCGGGCGACCCGTCGTCGTCGGCCTGCGCGCAAGCAACCCGATGTTTGGTCGTGTTCGATCGTGTTGGATTTCTCGGCGATGTGGACAATACTGGTCGCATGCTCGCCTCACAGCGCCAGGAGCGCATCCTCGCGGAGATCCGGGACCACGGCGCGGTCCGCATCGGCGACCTGACCCGAGAGCTCGGGGTGTCGGACATGACGATCCGGCGCGACCTCGTCGAGCTCGCCGACCAGGGGCTCGTCCGCAAGGTCCACGGGGGCGCCGTCGCCCCCCACACGACCGCGCACGAGCCCGGCTTCGCCGCCAAGAGCTCGCGCGAGGCCGCGGAGAAGGAGGCCATCGCGACGGCCGCCGCCCGGCTCATCACCGCGAACGCGTCGGTGGCGCTCAGCGCCGGCACGACCACCCACCTGCTCGCCGCCCGCATCGCCGCGGACCCCGCGCTGCGCCCCCTGACGGTCGTGACGAACTCTCTCCCGGTCGCCGAGATCCTGCACCGGGCGAACGACCCGCGCCTGGAGACGATCCTCACCGGCGGCAGCCGCACCCCGTCCGACGCGCTCGTCGGCCCCCTCGCGGAGGCCGCGCTCGCGGGCCTGCGCGTCGACCTCGCGTTCGTCGGCGCGCACGGCGTGGACCCGGAGATCGGGCTCACGACGCCGAACCTGGACGAGGCCGCGACCAACCGCGCGCTCATCGAGTCCGCGGGCCGCACCGTCGTCCTCGCCGACCACACGAAGTGGCACACGACCGGCCTGCGCGTCTTCGCGACCTTCGCCGACGTGGACGTCCTCATCACCGACGCCGGTCTCGCCGAGGACGAGCGCGCGCGTGTGCAGGACCTCGTCGAGCAGCTCGTCGTCACCTGACGGCGGACCGCAGCCGCCTCCTCCCACCGCACCGCGATCGGAACACCGCACGCATGAACCCCCACCTGCGCCGCACCTCGACCCGCCTCGCCGACGGCCGCGAGCTCGTCTACTTCGACGACTCGCCCGCGTACGTCTCGGGTGAGCGCTCACGTCGGCTCGACGACCCGCGGCCGCTGCCCGACCGGTTCGCCCCGGTGCCCGGCCCCGACGGGACCCCGCGCCCGTACGTCGGCCCCGAGATGCGCCGCGACCCGCTCACGGGCGACTGGATCCCGCTCGCCGCGCACCGGATGAACCGCACGTTCCTCCCCGCGGCCGACTCGTGCCCGCTGTGCCCCGCGCGTCCCGGTGCGGCGTACTCCGACGGCGAGGTCCCCGACACCGACTACGACGTCGTCGTCTTCGAGAACCGCTTCCCGTCGCTGCAGCGCGTCCCCGGGGTCGAGGACGCCGTCGTCGAGGACGCGCCGCTCCAGGTCCACGCCCCGGCCGCGGGCCGGTGCGAGGTCGTGTGCTTCTCGAGCGACCACCGCACGTCGTTCGGCGCGCTCTCGCCGCAGCGCGTGCGCACGATCATCGACGCGTGGGCCGACCGCACGGCCGCCCTCGGGGCCGAGCCGGGCGTGGAGCAGGTCTTCTGCTTCGAGAACCGCGGGCAGGAGATCGGCGTCACGCTGCACCACCCGCACGGGCAGATCTACGGCTACCCGTACGTCACGCCCCGCACGCGCGCGCTGCTCGACGAGGCGCGCGAGCACCACCGTCGCACGGGCCGCAACCTGCTGCGCGACGTGCTCGACTCCGAGCTCGCGGACGGGCGCCGCGTCGTGCTCGAGACCGAGCACTGGGTCGCCTACGTGCCGTTCGCGGCGCGCTGGCCCGTCGAGGTCCACCTCGCCCCGCGACGCGACGTGCCCGACCTGCCGGCCCTCACCGACGCCGAGCGCGACGACCTCGCGACCGCCTACCTCGAGCTCCTGCGCCGCCTCGACCGGTTCTTCGAGACGGCCGACGGCGACCCCATCCCGCTCCCCTACATCGCCGCGTGGCACCAGGCGCCGGCGCACGAGGGCCGCTCCGTCGCGGACGGCGGCACGGACGACGTCACCCTCGCGCGGCTGCACCTCCAGGTCTTCTCGGTCCTGCGCGCGCCGGGGAAGCTCAAGTACCTCGCCGGCTCGGAGTCCGGCATGGGCGCGTGGATCAGCGACACGACGCCCGAGCGGATCGCGGCGCGGCTCCAGGAGCTCGCGCCGTCGAGCGCGGCGCGCGGGTGGGTCCGCTCGTGGTCCGACGACGACGGCGCCGCCCGGGCTCGCGCGGTCTTCGCCACGGCGTTCGGCGCCGACGCGGCCGACGCCCGCGCCGGTGACGGCACCGGCGGCGAGCACGAGGACGACGTCCACGTCTGGGCGGCGCCCGGTCGCGTCAACCTCATCGGCGAGCACACCGACTACAACGCGGGCCTGTGCCTGCCGGTCGCGCTCCCCCACCGCACGTACGTCGCGCTGCGCCCACGCCCGGACTCGGTCGTCCGGCTCGCGTCCGCCCAGGCGCCCGGCGAGACGTGGACGACGACGCTCGACGACGTGGCCCCGGGCACGGTCGCGGGCTGGGGATCGTACGTCGCGGGCGTCGCCTGGGCACTGCGCGAGCACCTCCTCGCCCAGGGCACCGACCCCGGCGCGATCAGGGGCTTCGACGCGGCGGTCGACTCGAGCGTCCCGTTCGGGGCCGGGCTCTCCTCGTCGGCCGCGCTCGAGTGCGCGGTCGCGGTCGCGCTCGACGACGTCGCCGGGCTCGGCCTGGCCGCGACCGACGCCGGCCGCGCCGCCCTGGCGGCGGCGAGCGTCCGCGCCGAGAACGAGATCGCGGGCGCCCCGACGGGCGGCATGGACCAGTCCGCGTCCCTGCGCGCGCACGCCGGCCACGCGCTCCTCCTCGACTGCCGTCCCGGGCTCGACCCCGTCGCGTCCGCCGAGCAGGTGCCGTTCGACCTGGACGCCGCGGGGCTGGCCCTGCTCGTCGTCGACACGCGCGCCGAGCACCGGCTCGTCGACGGCCAGTACGCCGCGCGCCGCGCCACGTGCGAGGACGCCGCCCGCACGCTCGGGCTGGACTCCCTGCGCGAGCTCGCGGACGACGTCGCCGCGAGCGACGACCCTGCAGCCACCCTCGCCGTGGCCCTGGAGAAGCTGCCCGACGACGTCACGCGCCGCCGGGTGCGCCACGTCGTCACGGAGATCGCCCGCGTCCGCGACCTCGTCGCGCTCCTGCGCGACGGCCGTCCCGACGCGATCGGGCCGCTCATGAACGCGTCGCACGCGTCGCTGCGCGACGACTACGAGGTCTCGAGCGTCGAGCTCGACGTCGCCGTGGACGCCGCGCGCGTCGCCGGCGCCCTCGGCGCGCGCATGACCGGCGGCGGGTTCGGCGGCTCCGCGATCGCGCTCGTCCGCGCCGACCAGGTCGAGGTCGTCGCCGACGCCGTCCGCGCGGCGTTCGAGCGCGAGGGCCTCGGCGCCCCGGGCTTCCTCCTCGCGACCCCGTCCGCCCCAGCCGAGCGCGTCGCCTGACCCGACACGACGTCACACGCCGCCGAGCACGACATGAGGGTCGCAATGCGGCACATGACGACCCTCATGTCGTGCTCGGCGGGGGCGGAACGTCTCAGACGTCGTACGTGGCGACGAGGGGAGCGTGGTCGCTCCAGCGCTCGTCGTGCGTCGGCGCGCGGTCGACCTCGACCTTGACGGCGCGCTCGGCGAGCGACGGCGTGGCGAGCTGGTAGTCGATGCGCCAGCCCGAGTCGTTGTCGAACGCGCGCCCGCGCCACGACCACCACGTGAACGGGCCGGGGCCCTCGCCGCCGTGGACGCGGCCGAGGTCGACGAGGCCGATCTGGTCGAGCCAGGTGTCGACGTACGCGCGCTCCTCCGGGAGGAAGCCGGCGCTCTTGAGGTTGCCCTTCCAGTTCTTGATGTCGACGTTGTGGTGGGCGATGTTGAGGTCGCCCGCGAGCAGGACCTTCTCCTCCGTCGCCGCGAGCTCGCGCAGGCGCGCGGTGACCTTCTCGAGGTAGGCGTACTTGGCCACCATCGTCTCCGGCTGGCTCACGGTGCCGGAGTGGATGTACGCGGAGACCACGGTGAGGCGACCGCCGTCGGGCAGCTCGAGGTCCGCCTCCACCCAGCGGCCCGTGTCGACGGGCGGCTCCGGCTCGCCGGCGCCCAGCCCGACGCGCACCGCCGAGACGGGCAGCCGCGAGGCGACGGCGACGCCGGCCCGGCCCTTGATGTCGCACGCCTGGTGCGCGACGTGCCACCCGTCGAGGAGGTCGTTCACGATCGAGTCGGGGGCGCGGACCTCCTGGAGCAGGAGGACGTCGGGCGTGCGGGACGCGATCCAGGCGTCCATCCCGCGGCGGTAAGCGGCACGGATCCCGTTGACGTTGGCGGTGGCGATGGTGAGCAAGTGGGCTCGTCCTCCCTCGATGACGGTCGCGCGCGGCTGCCAGGACGGCCGCGGCACGCCGGCCATCCCATCACACGCCACCGACAGGACGGCTCCCTCTCGTCACGCGGGCGGCGTGGTCTCGCTCACGCTCACGAGGGCGACGCGGGCGGGCCGGAACGCGCCGGCGAGCACCGCGGAGACCGCGGCGAGCACGGCGAGGACGACGAACCCGACCCGGAGGTGGTGGGCGGTCGCGAACACGCCCGTGAGCACGCCGCCGAGCACCGCGCCCGCGTAGGTGAAGACGTTGAGGCGCGCGACCGCACGGTCCGTGACCGTCGCGACGATCCCGGCGGGAGGTTCGACCGGCGCCCCGCCCGCGTCCACGTCGACGAGCACGTCCTCGACGACCCGGTCGACCCCGCCGGCGTCCTCGACGTGCCCGCCCGGGGTCGCGGGCCCGGTGCTCACCGAGCCCGCCGCCACCGCCTCGCGGGCCCGGTCCCCGATCGCCGAGAAGGCGAGCGGCGCGACGACGCCGAGCCCGAGCCCGGTCGCCGCCAGCCCGAGCACCGCGACCGGCCAGGCGGGGGCCGCGGCGACCGCGACGAACCCGAGGGCGCCGAGCGTGCCGCCCAGGCGCACGACCCGCACCCGGCCGAGACGCTCGACGAGACCGTCGCCGACGAGCCGCGACACGATGAGGGCTGCCTGGTACGCCGCGTACCCCAGCGGGGCGGCGGCGGCGCTCGCCGCGAGGACGTCGCGCAGGAACGTCGCGCTCCAGCTCGACACGGCCGAGTCGGCGACGGGGAACGCGAGCATCCCCGCACCGAGCAGCGCGATCGTGCCCGCCGCGACCCACGGCACGGTCCCGAGCGCCGCCGCAGGACCGGGCTCGCGCGTCGACCCGACGGACGACGGCTCCGGACGGCCGGTGCCCGACGGCGCCGCGTGCGGCCGCGCCGAGCCTGCCGTCCCGTCCGGGAACGTGGCTGCGCGGGCCGCAGCCCCGCCGTCGGGCAGCCGCAGCGCGAGCCAGCCGGCGCCCGCGGCGACGAGCAGCGCCACGAGCGGGAGCGCGACCGGCTGACCGAGCCCGACGAGCGCGCTGCCCGAGACGGCGAGCGCACCCAGCACGCCCCCGGCGGCGTTGGCCGCGTAGAACGAGGCGAGCAGGCTGCGACCGTGCCCGCGCTCGACGTCGATCCCGAGCATGTTCATCGCGGCGTCGACGGCGCCGAGCGCGAGCCCGTAGAGCCCGATCGCCCCGAAGAAGAGGAGCCACGACGGCGCGGTCCCGATGCCCGCGACCGCGACCGCGGCGAGCAGCAGACCCCCCACGACCACGGCCCGCGCGCCGCGCCGCGCCGCCACGACGCCGGAGAGCGCGCTGCCCAGCCCGGCGAGGACGCACACGCCCAGCACGACGAGCGTGACGACGTCGTCGCCCATGCCGAGCCGCTCCTTGTACCCGGGGATGCTCGTGAGCACCACCGCGAACCCGAAGCCCTGCACGGCGTACGCCGCCGTCGTCGCGATGCGCGCCCTCGTCACCCGCGCAGACTAGCGCCTGCAGGCAAGCCCGGGAACGCCGCAGGGCGCGGCCGCGGGACTGCCCACGGCCGCGCCCTGGGGCGTGCTCAGGCGGTAGCGCGCTCCGCCGCGTCGACGACGTTCGCGAGGAGCATCGCGCGCGTCATCGGCCCGACCCCGCCGGGGTTCGGCGAGATCCAGCCCGCGACCTCGGCGACGTCGGGCGCGGCGTCCCCGACGACCCGGCTCTTGCCGGTCTCCGGGTCGACCTCGCGCGAGACACCGACGTCGATGACGACGGCGCCGGGCTTCACCATGTCGCGCGTGATGATGCCCCGGACGCCCGCCGCCGCGACGACGACGTCGGCGCGGCGCACGAGCTCGGCAAGGTCCGTCGTCCCGGTGTGCGTGAGCGTCACGGTCGCGTTGACGGCCCGGCGCGTGAGCAGCAGGCCGATCGACCGGCCGACGGTCACGCCGCGGCCCACGACCGCGACCTCCTTGCCCGCGAGGGAGATCCCGTGCCGCTCGATGAGCTCGATGATCCCGCGCGGCGTGCACGGCAGCGGCGAGGTCACCTCCTCGTTGACGCGCAGCACGAGGCGCCCGAGGTTCGTCGGGTGCAGCCCGTCGGCGTCCTTGGCCGGGTCGATGAGCTCGAGCACGCGGTTGGTGTCGATGCCCTTCGGGAGCGGGAGCTGCACGATGTACCCCGTGCAGGCCGGGTCCTCGTTGAGGCGGCGGACCGCGGCCTCGATCTCCTCCTGCGTCGCGTCGCCGGGCAGGTCCTCGCGGATCGAGGACAGCCCGACCTCGGCGCAGTCGCGGTGCTTGCCCGCGACGTACCACTGCGATCCGGGGTCGTCGCCGACGAGGAGCGTGCCCAGGCCGGGCACGACGCCCTTCCCGGCGAGGACCGCGAGGCGGTCCTTGAGCTCGGCCTTGATGGTCGCGGCGGTCGCCTTGCCGTCGAGGATCTGCGCGGTCACTGGTGGAGGCCCGGGTACAGCGGGAAGTCGGCCGTGAGCTTCTGCACGCGGGCGCGCAGCGCGTCGGCGTCGGTCGCGGCGCCCTCGCGCAGCGCGGTCGCGATGATCTCGGCGACCTCGGTGAACTCGGCGTCGCCGAAGCCGCGGGTCGCGAGCGCGGGCGTGCCGATGCGCAGGCCGGACGTGACGCGCGGGGGGCGCGGGTCGAACGGCACGGCGTTGCGGTTCACGGTGATGCCGACCTCGTGCAGGAGGTCCTCGGCCTGCTGGCCGTCGAGCGCGGAGTGGCGCAGGTCGACGAGCACGAGGTGGACGTCGGTGCCGCCCGTGAGGACGGAGACGCCGGCCTGGGCCACGTCGGCCTGGGCGAGGCGGTCGGCGATGATGCTCGCGCCGCGCAGCGTGCGCTCCTGGCGGTCGCGGAAGTCGTCCGAGCCCGCGATCTTGAAGGAGACGGCCTTGGCGGCGACGACGTGCATGAGCGGGCCGCCCTGCTGGCCCGGGAAGACGGCGGAGTCGATCTTCTTGGCGTACTCCTCCTTGCTCAGGATGAAGCCGGAGCGGGGGCCGCCGATCGTCTTGTGCACCGTGGAGGAGACGACGTCCGCGTAGGGCACCGGGGACGGGTGCAGGCCCGCGGCGACGAGGCCCGCGAAGTGCGCCATGTCCACCCAGAGCTTCGCGCCGACCTCGTCCGCGATCTCGCGGAACGCGGCGAAGTCGAGGTGGCGCGGGTAGGCGGACCAGCCGCCGATGATGACGTCGGGGCGCGTCTCGAGGGCCTGCTTGCGCACCTCGTCCATCTCGACGCGGTACGACTGCGGGTCCACGCCGTACGCCGCGACGTCGTACAGCTTGCCGGAGAAGTTGATCTTCATGCCGTGCGTGAGGTGGCCGCCGTGCGCGAGCTCGAGGCCGAAGATCTTGTCGCCCTTGTTGATGAGCGCGTGGAGCACGGCCGCGTTCGCCGTGGCGCCCGAGTGCGGCTGGACGTTGGCGTGCTCGGCGCCGAACAGCTCCTTGGCGCGCGCGATCGCGAGGTTCTCCGCGATGTCGACCTGCTCGCAGCCACCGTAGTAGCGGCGGCCCGGGTAGCCCTCGGCGTACTTGTTGGTGAGCACGGAACCCTGCGCCTGCAGGACGGCGCGCGGGACGAAGTTCTCGGACGCGATCATCTCGAGGGTGTCGCGCTGGCGCGCGAGCTCCCCGTCGAGGACGGCCGCGATCTCGGGGTCGAGCTCGGCGAGCGGGGTGTCGAGGACGTTGTCGGCTGGCTGGGCGCTCATGGCGTCTCCTCCGCGGGTGCTTGGCAGTGTGTCGTCGGTGGTCACGTTCCCGGCTCGCCGGGTACGCCCCACCAGGGGGTGACCCGGGGCCCAGGCGAACGACCCGTCGTCTGCACAGCGTGTCGCTCCCCGGTGGTGATCCACCCTGCCCGGGCGAGTTCCACCGGGCGGCGCCAGTCGCGACGCGTCGATCCTAACCCACGTGCCGGCCGGCCGAGGGGGACGACGGCGCGCCGTCGGGCACGACACCCGACGACGCGCCGCCCGTCCCCGTCAGCGCAGGGACGCCCGGCGCTTGCTCACGAGGTCGAACGCGACCGCCGCGAGCAGCACCAGGCCCTTGATCGCCTGCTGCCACGCCGCGTCGACCGCCATGATCGACAGGCCCATGTTGAGCACGCCCATGATGAGTGCGCCGATCATGGCCCCCGAGATGCGGCCGATCCCGCCCGTCACGGCGGTGCCGCCGATGAAGCACGCCGCGATGGCGTCGAGCTCGTAGTTGACGCCCGCCGCCGCCACGCCTGCCCCGGCGCGGGAGGTCGTGATGACGGCGGCGACCGCCGCGAGCACGCCCATGTTGACGAAGATGCCGAAGTCGACCCGGCGCGCGCTGACCCCCGACAGGACGGCCGCGTGCCGGTTCCCGCCGATCGCGTAGACGTGCCGCCCGAACACGCTGCGGTTCAGGACGAACGAGTAGGCGATGATGAGCGCCCCCACGATGAGCAGCACGATCGGCGTGCCACCCGCGCTCAGGGCGAGCCAGTACGTGACCACGCCGATGAGCAGGGCCGCGACGACGATCTTGACGACGAACGCCGCCATCGGCTCGACCGACAGCCCGTGCTTGCGGAGCGACGTCCGCGAGCGCCACTGCGCGACCGCGAACGCGAGGATGCCGAGCACGCCGATGCCGAGCGTGACGACGTCGAGGTCACCGACGAAGCCGAACCAGTTGGGCACGGAGCCGTTGCTGATCTCCTTGAACCCCTCGGGCAGGCCGGCGACCGTGGTCCCGACGAGGACGATCGCGAGGCCGCGGAAGACGAGCATGCCGGCGAGGGTGACGATGAACGCCGGGATCCCGACGTACGCGACCCAGAAGCCCTGCCAGACGCCGACGAGCGCACCGACGACGAGCGACAGCGCGACCGCGACCAGCCACGGCAGGTCCCACTGGGTCATCATGATCGCGCACAGACCGCCGACGAACGCCACGACCGACCCGACGGACAGGTCGATGTGGCCGGCCACGATCACCATGACCATGCCGATGGCGAGCACCATGACGTAGGCGTTCTGCTGCACGAGGCTCGCGACGTTGTTCGGGTAGAGCAGGCGCCCGTCGGTGAGCACCTGGAAGAGCAGGACGATGACGAGCAGCGCCGCGACGATGCCGTACTGGCGGACGTTGCGGCCGAGGTACTCCCTGACGGCGTTCATCGGTCGATGACTCCCTTGTCCATGGTCATGTAGTGCATGAGGGTCTCCTGGGTCGCCTCGGCGCGGGAGACCTCGCCCGTGATCCGCCCCTGGCTCATCGCGTAGATGCGGTCGCAGATCCCGAGGAGCTCGGGCAGCTCGGAGGAGATCACGAGGACGGCCTTGCCCGCGTCGGCGAGCGCGTTGACGATCGAGTAGATCTCGTACTTCGCCCCGACGTCGATGCCGCGCGTGGGCTCGTCGAGGATGAGCACGTCGGGGTCCGCGAAGACCCACTTGCCGAGCACGACCTTCTGCTGGTTGCCGCCCGAGAGCTTGCCCGCGAGCGACTCGACCGTGGGCGCCTTGATCCGGAAGTCGCGGCGGTAGCGCTCCGCGACCGTCGCCTCCTCCTCACGCTGGACGAACCCCCAGCGGGCGACCTTGCCGAGCGCGGACGCCGAGATGTTCTCGCGGATCGTCTGGATGAGGTTCAGCCCGTAGCGCTTGCGGTCCTCCGTCGCGTAGGCGAGCCCGTGCGAGATCGCCTCGGCGACCGTCCGCGTGCGGACGGGGACGCCGTCCTTGTAGACCTGCCCGGAGATCCGCGTCCCGTACGCGTGCCCGAACACGCTCATGGCCAGCTCGGTGCGCCCGGCACCCATGAGACCGGCGAGCCCGACGATCTCACCGGCGTGCACGGTGAGGTTCGCGTGGTCGACGACGACGCGCTCGGTGTCGACGGGGTGGTGGGCCGTCCAGTCCTCGATGCGCAGCACCTCGCGCCCGACGGACGGCTCCCGTGCGGGGAACCGGCTCTCGAGCTCGCGACCGACCATGCCGCGGATGATGCGCTCCTCGCTCACGGGCTCCTCGCCGCGGAGGTCGAGCGTCTCGATCGTGCGGCCGTCGCGCAGGATCGTGACGCGGTCCGCGATGGCGGCGATCTCGTTGAGCTTGTGCGAGATGATGATCGAGGTGATCCCCGCCTCGCGGAACTGGTCGATGAGACCGAGCAGGTGGGCGCTGTCCTCGTCGTTCAGGGCTGCCGTCGGCTCGTCGAGGATGAGCAGGTCGACGCGCTTCGACAGCGCCTTCGCGATCTCGACGAGCTGCTGCTTGCCGACGCCGAGGTCCATCGCGAGCGTCGAGGGGTTCTCGTGCAGTCCTACGCGTTCGAGGAGCTGCGAGGCCTCCGCCGCGGTGCGGTTCCAGTCGACGACGCCCCCGCTCGCCTTCTCGTTGCCGAGGAAGATGTTCTCGGCGACCGACAGGAACGGGACGAGCGCCAGCTCCTGGTGGATGATGACGATCCCGCGCGCCTCGCTGTCGCGGATCCCCCGGAACTCGCACGGCTCGCCGTCGAGCACGATGTCGCCCGTGTACGAGCCGTGCGGGTACACGCCCGACAGGACCTTCATGAGGGTCGACTTTCCCGCCCCGTTCTCCCCGCAGATCGCGTGCACCTCGCCGCGACGCACCTCGAGCGTCACGTCCTGCAACGCCTTGACCCCGGGGAACTCCTTGCTGATCGCGTGCATCTCGAGGATGTTCCTCGTCTCGAGCACGTTCTCGAGAACCATCCCTGCTCCTGTCTCGTCACGGGCGCGCCGCGACGCGTCGTGCGGATCGTCCGGCCCCCCCCCGGGGGGGGGGGGGGGGCGGGGGGGGGGGGGGGGGGGGTCGGGCGGCCTGCGCCGCCCCGACCGGGTCACAGACCGAGCTGCTCGGCCGTGTAGAAGCCCGAGTCGACGAGCTTCTGCTGGACCGTGTCGGCCGTGACGACCTCCGGCGGGAGCAGGTACGAGGGGACGACCTTGACCCCGTTGTCGTAGGTCTCGGTGTCGTTGACCTCGACCTCGGCCCCGTCGACGATCTGCTCGACCATGGTCGCGACCTGGTCGCCGAGCGTGCGGGTGTCCTTCCAGACGGTCATCGACTGCGTGCCCGCGAGCATGTTCTTCACGTTGGCCTCGTCCGCGTCCTGGCCGGTGACGATCGGCCAGTCGGCCGACGTGTACGCCGCGCCCTCGAGCGCCTGCTCGATGCCGAGCGCGAGCGAGTCGTTCGGCGACAGGACCACGTCGACCTTCTTGTCCGTGTAGAACGAGTTGAGCCGGTTCTCCATCTCCGACTGCGCCTTCGCGGACTCCCAGCCCTGGATGCCGATCGACGCCCAGTCGTCGACCGTGGCGGGCGCCTTGCCGGAGGGGACGACGAGCTGGCCGGACTCGACGTACGGGCTCAGCACGTCCCACGCGCCCTTGAAGAAGAACTTCGCGTTGTTATCGTCGGGCGAGCCCGCGAACGGCTCGAGGTTGAACGGGCCCGCGCCGTCGGCGAGCCCGAGCTGCTCCACGATGAACTCGCCCTGGAGCGTTCCGACGAGCTCGTTGTCGAACGTCGCGTAGTAGTCGACGTGCTCGGAGCCGTTGATCAGGCGGTCGTAGGCGATGACGGGGACGTCGTTCTCCGCCGCCTGGTCGAGGACCGGGCCCAGCGCGGTCCCGTCGATGGAGGCGATGACGAGGACGTCAGCGCCCTGGTTGATCATGTTCTGGAGCTGCGTGATCTGCTGGTCGACCTTGTTGTCCGCGTACTGCAGGGTCGTCTCGAAGCCGGCCTCCTGGAGCAGCTCCTCCAGGTGTGCGCCGTCGTTGTTCCAGCGCTCGAGGCTGCGCGTCGGCATCGCGATGCCGACGAGCGTGTCGCCCGAGTCCGCGGCCTCCGAGGCGCCGTCACCCGAGTCGCTCGCCCGCTCCGCGCTGCACGCGGCGAGCGAACCGACCAGGAGTGCGGTCCCCGCGAAGGCGGTGACCTTGCTGCGCCATGACGTCATCGTCGTCTCCCTCTCGTCGTCGAAAGGCCGCACCCCCGAGGTCGGGTGGCACGGCGCTCCGCCGGGCGGTCGTCCGTCGTCGGACGGGAACGCTCCCACGGGCTGGGAGGGACCGTAGCCGCGCTTGAGTTCGCCGGTCAAGCGCACGAGAGACCCCGTAATCATTTTGTGTTCGAGCATCGAAGCCATGAGGATCCGCGCTGCGGCCGACCTCCGCGGCGCCGCACCGTGTAGCCTGCGCGTGTGAACAGCGACCGGTCCACCCCCGGGTCGCAGGCGTCCCTCCGAGAGGCGAACCGACTTCGCATCGTCGACGCGGTGAGGCGCTTCGGGGGTCTCACCCAGGTCGAGCTCGCCGAGGCGACGGGGCTGTCGACAGCGACCGTCTCGACGATCGTCAAGGAGCTCACCGGCGCGGGCGTCGTCGACACCCGCCCGGCGTCCCGGTCCGGGCGGCGTGCGCAGATGGTGACGCTCGCGCGCCGGCTCGGCGTCGTCGCGGCGATCCAGTTCGGGCGCCGCCGCCTCACGGTGGCGATCGCCGACCCGACGCGCGAGATCCTCGCCGAGCAGCACATGCCCCTGCCCGTCGACCACCGCCTCGACACCGGGCTGGACCGGGCCGCCCTGCTCGTCGTCGAGATGCTGGACCGCGTCGGTGCGGCGCCGGACGAGCTGCTGACCGTCGGCGTCGCCCTGCCGGCGCCGGTCGACGAGGACACCGGCATGATCTCCGTGCGCGGGGTGATGCGCGGGTGGGACGACGTCCACGTCGGGCAGGTGCTCGCCAAGCGGCTCGCACGGCCCGTCAAGGTCGACAACGACGCGAACCTCGCGGCGCTCGCCGAGCACGAGCTCGGCGCGACGCGCGGGTACCGGGACTCGATCTTCGTGCGCGCCTCCTACGGCACCGGCGCCGGCATCGTGCTCGGGGGCCGAGTCCATCGGGGCTACGCCGGGACGGCGGGCGAGATCGGTCACATGCAGGTCGACCCGGCCGGCCCGATCTGCCGCTGCGGGAACCGCGGGTGCCTCGAGACCGTCGTGGGGTCCGACGCGCTGCTCGCCCTCGTCCGGACGAGCCACGGGGACCTCACCCTGCACGACCTCGTCCAGGGCGCGCTCGACGGCGATCCGGGGTGCCGCCGCGTCGTCGCCGACGCGGGGGACCGGATCGGGTCCGTGGTGGCCGGTCTGGCGACGGCGCTGAACCCGCAGGCGGTCGTCGTCGGGGGCGAGCTCGCCGAGACCGGCGAGGTCCTGCTGGCCCCGTTCCGCGAGTCGATGCGCCGCCACCTCGTCCCGAACACCATCGCCCCCGTCGAGGTCCTCGCGTCGGACCTCGGCTCTCGCGCCGAGGTCCTCGGCGCGCTCTCCCTCGCGCTCGCCGCGACCGACCTGGCCACCGACGGCCCGGTGGTCGCCCCCTCCCCCACCGAAGGTGACCCGACGTGACCACCCGCCCTGCTGTCCCGGCGCTCGCCCTGCACGGGATCGACAAGTCGTTCGGCGCCGTCCAGGCCCTCACCGGCGTCGAGCTCGAGGTCCACCGGCACGAGGTCGTCGCTCTGGTCGGCGACAACGGTGCCGGCAAGTCCACGCTCGCCAAGATCGTCGCGGGCGTGCTGACGCCCGACGCCGGCTTCATCGAGTCCGACGGCGTCCCGGTCGTCATCCCGACCCCGGCCGCCGCCCACGCGCTCGGGATCGCGACCGTCTTCCAGGACCTGGCCCTGTGCGACAACCTCGACGTCGTGTCGAACCTCTACCTCGGCCGCGAGCTGCGTCGGGGGCGGGGCCTCGACGAGGCGACCATGGAGGGGACCGCGCGGCGCGTGCTGGCCGACCTCAACGCGCGCGTGCCGTCGGTACGGGTGCCGGTCTCGTCGCTCTCGGGCGGCCAGCGCCAGAGCGTCGCGATCGCCCGCACCCTCCTGGGCTCCCCCCGCATCGTCGTGCTCGACGAACCGACCGCGGCGCTGTCCGTCGCGCAGTCCGCCGAGGTGCTCACGCACATCCTGCGGCTGCGGGACATGGGCCATGCCGTCATCCTCATCAGCCACAACATGACCGACGTCCGCGCGGTGGCGGACCGGGTCGAGGTGCTGCGGCACGGCCGGAACAACGGGAGCTTCTCCGGCCCCGACGCCAGCTACGAGGAGATCATCGCGGCGATCACCGGCGCCTCGACCCTCACGTCCCCGCGCCACGACTCGTCGGTCTCGGCCACCCAGTACCCACGGCGCGGCTGAGGCCTCCCGGGACTACTCGTGCCCGACGGCGTCCGACTCGTTGCGCGCCTCGGCCTCGCCCAGGATGCGGCGCAGGTAGGTGTAGGTGAGGTCGCCGGCCGCCTTGTCGTACTGCTCCTCGTACCCGTGCTTGGTGTACATCGCGAGGTTCTGCTTGGAGTCCTTGCCCGTGAAGACCCAGATCTCCGAGGTCTGCTCCGGGAGATAGGGCAGCACCTCGAAGAGCATCTGCGTCCCGATGCCCCGGCCCTGCATGTCCGGCGCGACCGCGAGCCGCCCGAGCGTCGCCTTGCTGTCCTCGATCTCGACCCGGACCGAGCCGACCAGGCGCGGGCCGAGCCACGCGCCGATCGTCACGACGTCCTCGCGCGCGAGGTCCTCGCGCAGCTCGTGGAGGGTCTGGGTCAGCGGGGGGATGTTGGGGTCCTGGTAGAGCTGCGCCTCGGTGACGAACGCCGCCCGCCGCAGGGTCAGGAGCTCACCGGCCTCGGCGTCGTCGACGAGGCGGGTCGTGATCTGCGCGTCGTTCATGAAGACATCGTGTCAGACATCGCGCGGCGCGACCGCGCGTGTCCGGGTGATGTCGGGCTGCCGGACGGCGGTCCCGGCACCGCCGGGACGCGGCTACCCTCTGAGGGGTGTCCACGACAGATCCCCGTGGCGCCGACGTCCCCGACACCTCGGCGCTCCGCACCGCGCAGACCCCGATCGGCGACCCCACGCACTGGGTCCTCACGCTCTCGTGCCCGGACGGGCCGGGGATCGTGCACGCCGTCGCCGGTGCCCTCGCGCGGCTCGGCGGCAACATCACGGAGTCGCAGCAGTTCGGCGACCCGCTCTCGGGGCTGTTCTTCATGCGCGTGCAGGTCACCGCGGCCGCGGAGCGCGCCGAGCTGGAGCGGGCGGTCGAGGAGGTCGCGGCCCGGTTCGCCATGACGTGGCAGCTCGACGTCGTCGGGCGACGGGTCCGCACGCTGCTCATGGTCTCCAAGGCCCCGCACTGCCTCGTCGACCTGCTGTACCGCGAGCGCTCCCAGGGCATGCCGATCGAGGTCGTGGGCGTCGTCGGCAACCACCGCGACCTCGAGGACATCGCGACGTTCTACGGCAAGCCGTTCCACCACGTCCCCGTGACGAGGGACACCAAGGCCGACGCCGAGGCGCGCCTGCGCGAGCTCGTGCGCGACCTCGACGTCGAGCTCGTCGTCCTCGCGCGCTACATGCAGATCCTCTCCGACGACCTGTGCCGCGAGATGCCCGGGCGCATCATCAACATCCACCACTCGTTCCTGCCGAGCTTCAAGGGCGCGCGGCCCTACGCCCAGGCGCACGACCGCGGCGTCAAGCTCATCGGCGCGACGTCGCACTACGTGACCGGCGACCTCGACGAGGGCCCGATCATCGAGCAGGACGTGGAGCGCGTGGACCACTCGCGCCGCGTCGAGGACCTGGTCGCGATCGGCGAGGACGTCGAGCGCCAGACGCTCGCGCGCGCCGTGCGGTGGCACGCCGAGCACCGGGTGCTCCTCGACGGGCACCGCACGGTCGTCTTCCGCTGATGCCCTGACGGCGGCCGCACGCGGCCGCCGTCAGAGCGGCAGCTTGAACCCCTCGTGGGACTGCTCGTAGCCGAGCGACCGGTAGAAGCGGTGGGCGTCGTCGCGCTGCTTGTCGGACGTGAGCTGCGCGAGGGCGCAGCCGCGCTCCCGCCCCCACGCGTGTGCCCACGCCATCATGGCCCGCCCGACGCCCTGGCCCCGCAGCCGGCGGTCCACGCGCACCGCCTCGACCAGCAGCCGGGAGGCTCCGTGGCGGGAGATGCCCGGGACCACGGTGAGCTGCATGGTGCCCACGACCTCGCCGTCGCGCTCCACGACGACCAGGGCGTTGTTCGGGTCCGCGTCGATCGCGGCGAACGCCGCCTCGTGCTCCGGGCCGACGTCGCCGGTGCGGTCGCGTGCGATCGCGTCGTCGGCGATGAGCTCGACCACGCGAGGCAGGTCGGCGGCGACGGCCGTGCGGAACACGAGCCCCGCCGTCGGGCGGACGGCGGGCCGGGGCGAGGTGGTCACGGCTCGCGACCGTAGCACCCGCCCCGCCGGGAGAGCACGAGGACGTCCCGAGGACGGCCGCGGCCGACCGAGAAAGACCCGAGGCCCCGCCGAGGTAGAGCCGAGGTGCGCCGAGGTAGAGCCCTGGTGATGACCAGGGCTCTACCTCGGCGTTCGACTCAGGAGCAGGTGACCGCCTCGTGCTCGACGGTGAAGGTCGAGGTGACCTCCTCGCCGTCGACCACCGCGGTGGCGGTCACCGTGGCCTCGCCGGCCGCGACCGCCTTCTGGCGCGTCGCGAACGACTGGTAGGCGTTCCTGCCGGGCGCGACGTCCGCGACGGCCTTCTCGCCGAACGGCGTGGCGAGCCGGACGTCCACCGGCACGGCGCCGTCGTTCGTCGCGCGGACGGCGACGTACGCCTTGCCCGCGAGGCAGCGGGGCTGCACCTCGACGGAGACGGGCAGGTCGCCGCCCGCCTGCGGCTCGACGAGCACCGCGACGGTGCGCGCCGGGACCGTGACGGTCCCAGACGCCGCGTCCCACGTGGTGCCGCGCACGGCGTCGTCGCTCCCCTCGGCCTGGACCGGCGAGAGCACGTACTCGCGGCCCGCGAGCGCGGACAGCGGGACGGTGACCTCGTCCGGCGAGGCGTTGAAGACGGCGAGGAGCCCGTCGAGCGCGGGGTCGACGTCGGTGCCGACGGTGTCGTCCACCGCCATCGCCACGACCCCCGGGACCTGGTCCGTCCCGGCGTCCGGGAAGGTGACCTTCTCCCGGATGAGGTCCGCGTCGCCGAGCCGGAACAGCTCGGTCGAGTGCCGCAGCCGCAGGAGGTCCTGCGCCTGCGCCGACGCGGTGGCGATGTCGTCGGGCGACGGCTTGAGCGCCGGGTCCGCGAGGAGCGGCGCCATGAGCGGCCACTTGTCCTCGTTGTCCGCCGCCATCGGCAGGCCCCTGCCGAAGCCGTTGTCCTGACCGGTCCAGTCGATCGCGTTGAACCAGTCGCCCGAGTCGTAGCTGTTGCGGTCGAGCGACTTGGACCGCAGCAGGTCCGTGCCCGCGTGCCAGAACGACGGCGTCTGGGAGAGCGCCGCGGTCGCGAGCGAGACCGTGTTCATGCGCACGCGCTCGTCCATCGGCGTGTCGGCCGGGAGCTTGAGCGCGAGCAGGTCGAACAACGTCTCGTTGTCGTGCGCGTCGACGTACGTCACGACCTCCTCGGGCGAGTCGGCGTAGCCGGCCGGCGCCCCGCGGTAGTCGATCTCGTCGCCGCGCTTCTCCTCGCCCGTCGACGTGACGAGCGTGTAGTCGCGCAGGTTGCCCGCGAGGCCGAGACGCACGAGGTCGGTCTGGTGACCGAGGTCGGCGAGCTCGTCCGCGGACCCGTCGTTCACGGTCCCCGGCTCCCCCGCCCGGGCGGGCTGCCCGTTCGGGTCGGTCGCCAGGCCCGTGCCGAAGCCCTGCGTGAACGTCGAGGCGCCGTCGACGGGCGATCCGCCGTGCACGGCGTCGCGCAGCCGGTCGGAGAACGTCCCGATGCCCGTGCCGCCGAGCTGGCCCTGCGTGGCCTGCTCGAACAGCGCGTTGCCCGCGACCTCGCCGAAGTCCCAGCCCTCGCCGTACAGGTAGACGGACTTCCCGTCGACGCCGTCCTCGGCGAGCGTGAGCTCGTCGAGCGCGGCCCGGACGTCGAGCATGTTCTGCTTCGAGTGGTGGCCCATGAGGTCGAAGCGGAACCCGTCGACGCGGTAGTCCTTCGCCCACGTGACGACCGAGTCGACCATGAGCTTGCCCGCCATCGCGTGCTCGGTCGCGACGTTCTGGCAGCACGTGCTCGTCTCGACGGAGCCGGTGGTCGGGTTCTGCCGGTGGTAGTAGCCCGGCACGACCTTGTCGAGGACGGACTTCGCGTCCTGTCCGCTCGCGGCGGTGTGGTTGAACACCTGGTCGAGCACGACCTGCAGCCCGGCACCGTGGAGCGAACCGACCATGGTGCGGAACTCGGCCACGCGCGCGCCGCCGTCCGCGTCGACCGCGTACGACCCCTCCGGCGTGCTGAAGTGCCACGGGTCGTAGCCCCAGTTGAAGCCGTCCTGCGCCTGCACCGCCGCGACCGCGGCCTGCTGCTCGGTCGAGTCCGGGGCGAACCCGGAGAGGTCGCCCGTGGTCGCCTGGGCAGCACGGTCCTCGGGGATCGACGCGATGTCGAACGTCGGGAGCAGGTGCACCGTGGTGACGCCCGCGTCCGCGAGCTCGCGCAGGTGCGTCATGCCGGCCGAGTCCGTCTCCGCGAACGCGAGGTACGTGCCGCGCCGCTCCGCCGGGACCGTCTCGTCGGAGATCGAGAAGTCCCGGACGTGGAGCTCGTAGATCGTCTGGTCCACCGCCCGCTCGACGACCGGGGCGGGCGTGCCCTCCCAGGCGCTCGGACGGAACGCAGGGTCGTCGAGGTCGACGGCCACCGAGTGCGTGGAGTCGAGCGTCAGGCCCACCGAGTACGGGTCGGTGACGACGTTCGTCTCGACCTTCCCCGTGCTCGGGACGTAGACGCGCACCTCGTAGAGGTAGCGCGCGCCCTTCCAGCCGACGGCCGCGCCGCCGAGCTTCTTGTCTGCCGCCTTGCCGTCGAGGGTCCACGTGCCGTCGGCCTGGCGGGCGGCCTCGAACCGGCGCGGGTCGTCGTCGAGCGACGCCCCCGCGGGCCACGCGAGCACCGAGACGGCCTTCGCCGTCGGCGCCCACAGCGCGAACGACGCCCACTTGCCGTTGGCGTGCCACGAGACGCCGAGCTCGCGCTCGGCCGCGTCCTGCGCGAACAGGTCGTCGACGACGCCCGGCACCTGGACCCCGGTCGCGGCCGTGAGCGCGCCGCCGTCGGCCCGGGTGACGAGGAGCTGGCCGGTGAGCGCCGCCTCGACCTCCGCGCGGTCGAGCGGCTCGCCGTCGTCGAGCACGCGCAGCGCGGTGTGCCCGGCGAGCGCCGGGAACTCGGCGGCGACGTCGTCGGGCAGGCCCGACGGGTCGACCTCGAGCGTGTACGACGCCGTGCCCTCCGGCGCCTGCACCTCGCCGTCGGCGCCGCCCGGGGTGACCGAGAGCCCGCCCTCCGGGGCGGACCACAGGGTCCACTCGTCGCCCGTGCCGAGGTCGCCCGGCCACGCGACGACGCCCTCGCGCACCCAGTGCGCGGCCTGCTGGCCGGTGCCGGGGAGCGGCGGGTTCGCGACGTCGATCGTCAGGACGTGGGACGCGAGGTCGTAGGAGAACGTGACCTGCTCTCCATCGCCGACGGAGAACTGGTAGTTCGCCCCGTCGCGCGCGCCGCCGACGCCGTAGTTCTCGGCCCAGCTCAGGCCGTGCGCGACCTTGGCCTCGTACGCGCCGGCCGCGAGGCGGTCGGTCGACCAGGTGTAGACGCCGTCGCCGTCCGGGTCCTTGAGCCAGGAGGCGAGGCAGTCGGGCGCCCACGAGCCGGGGCAGCCGACCTGGTCCTGGAACGAGCCCGCGAGCGTGACGATCGGCCCCTGCGCGGTGCTCGAGAAGTCCTTGCTCACCGGGTCCCAGTAGAACGTCACCGGGCCGCCGGTCGTCGTGTACGTCGCGTTGCCACCGTCCTGTACACCGCCGACGCCGTAGTTCACGGTCCACGACCCGTTGAGCGCGACCTTGTACTCGTACGTCCCGGCCGGGATGTCGAACGTGCCCGCGTAGACGCCGTCGGCGCGCTTCGTGAGCTGCGCGGCCTCGCACGCCGGGGCCCAGTCGCCCGCGCAGCCCATGGCCGCGTTGTGGCTGCCGGGCACGGTCACGAGGTCGATCTCGGGCTCGGGCTCCTCGCCCACGACCCCGCTCACGTCGACCCCGACGCTCGCGAACGTGGACGCGGCGGCGCGGTCGCCGTCGGCGTCGGTCGTCACGGCGCGGTACTCGACGAGCGTGCCGTCGGCGAGACCCGCGACGTCGTGGAAGACGCGCGGCGCCGTGTCCTCGGCGGTGCCGAGCGGGTGCCACTCGGCGCTCCCGACCTCGCGCCACGCGAACGACGTCTCGGCCCACGCGTCCGGGTCGACCGTGGCCGTCACGGGCGCGACGCCCGTGACCGCTCCCCCGGCCCGCGGCACGGTGACGGCGATCTCGCCCGACGAGTCCGCGCCGACCTCGCGGTCGGCCCGGAGCACGACGGTCCCCGTCGCCGGGACGGTCAGCGTGACGACGCCGTCCGCGTCGGCGGTGACGGGGGCGGCCTGCTCGCCGTAGAGCACCTCGTACGAGGCGCCGGGCGTGAGGGTCGTGAACGTCGCCGTCCGCTCCTGCGCCGCGTTGTTCAGTGCGACCAGGTGCTCGATCTTCTCCTCGCGGTCGACGCGGCTGAACGCGTACACGCCCACGCCGTTCTCGACGTAGCGCTCCACCTGGGCGCCGTCGGCCAGCGCCGGGTGCGCCTCGCGCAGCGCGGCGAGCCCGGCGATGTGCGCGTAGAGCGGCGCGTCCGTGCCGAAGCGGTCGACGCTGCCCGCCTGCTCGCCGGTGACGAGCGGCTGGTCGGCGTACTCGTCGACCTGGGTCGCGAACAGGGTCTGGCGCGCGTCCTTGTCGCCGCCCTTCCCCGCGAAGCCCTGCTCGTCGCCGTAGTACACGACCGGCTGCCCGCGGGTCAGGTACATGAGGTCGTGCGCGAGCTCGTCGCGCGCGAGCGGGTCGTCGGTGCTCGCGAGCATGTAGCCGACGCGGCCCATGTCGTGGTTGCCGAGGAACGTCGGCAGCGCCTGCGCGTTCGTGGTGGGCGTCGTGTACATGTCGTCGCTCGCGAAGAGCGAGGCGAGACCCTTGGCGCTGTTGCCGCTCGCGAAGCTCGTCGCGGCGGACTGGAACGTGAAGTCGAGCGTCGAGCTCATGTCCGTCTTGCGCACGTAGGGCGAGAGCTTCGCGGCGTCGGCGTCGTACACCTCGCCGAACATGAAGAAGTCGTCCTTGCCCTGCGCGTGCGCGTAGTCGAGGACCTCGGCGGTCCACGTCTCCCAGAACTCGAAGTTCACGTGCTTGACCGTGTCGATGCGGAAGCCGTCGATGCCGAGGTCGATCCAGTCCTGGTAGACGTCGACGAACCCGTCGACGACCGTCGGGTGCTCGGTCATGAGGTCGTCGAGGCCGTCGAAGTCCCCGTACGTCACGGACTCCCCGGTCCACGTCGAGTTGCCGCGGTTGTGGTACAGCGTCGGATCGTTGAGCCAGGCCGGGACCTTGAGGTCCTGCTTGCCCGCGGGGACGACCGGCGTGTACGGGAACGACGTCGCGGCGTCCAGCGCCGGGAAGTCGCCGGTGCCCGCGTGGTCCGCCGGGTCGAACACGGTGCCCTCGGCGTCGCGGTACGGCGACGTGGCCTGGTCGACGTACGCGTACTGCTTCTCCTCGTAGTCGATGACGTCGGCCGTGTGGTTCGTGATGATGTCGAAGTAGACCTTGATGCCGCGGTCGTGCGCCTCGTCGATGAGCGCCTCGAGCTCGGCGTTGGTGCCGAGGTGCGGGTCGATCTGCGTGAAGTCGGTGATCCAGTAGCCGTGGTAGCCCGCCGACGCGTCGGCGCCCGTGCCCTGGACCGGCTGGTTCTTGAACGACGGCGTGAGCCAGATCGCCGTCGTGCCGAGGCCCTCGACGTAGTCGAGGTTCTGCCGCAGGCCCGCGATGTCGCCGCCCTGGTAGAAGCCCTTGTTCGTCGGGTCGAACCCGGAGACGAGCGGGTCGTCGCCGAGCCCCGCCGTGTCGTTCGACGGGTCGCCGTTCGCGAACCGGTCGGTCATGACGAAGTAGAAGCGCTCGTCCGACCCCGGCTGGCGCACGGGGGGCACCACGAGGTCGGCGTCCTGCGCCTCGTCGTAGTCCCCCGCGAGCCCGAGCGGCGTGAGCGCGATGCGATGCGTCGACTCGTCGAACGTGACGCGCACGGTCGCGTCGCCGCCGAGCACGAGCGGCGCGTTGTCCTGGCCGCCGTCGCGCCCGTACGCCTCGTCCCAGGCGTCGTCGTAGGCGACCTTGTACTGGTAGGTGCCCGCGGGCACCTCGAAGTCGGCGGACCAGACGCCGGCGGCGTCGGTGGGCGCGAGCTCGGTCGCCGCGCACGCGGGGTCCCAGTCGGCGGCGCAGCCGAGCTCGGACTGGAGGTCGCCGACGAGGGCGAGCGTGCGCTCGTCGGCCCCCACGGCGGGTGCGGCGAACGCGGCGAGCGTGACGCCCGCCAGGCCCGAGGTGGCGAGCGCGACGGCGGTAACCGACGCCGTCGTCCTGGCCCCGCGCGGACGGCGGGGCGGCGGGTCGGATGGGTGGGGCGACGGGATGCGCGGAACGCGGCGACGTCGCGGCGTGGAGGTCATGAGGACTCCCTCGTCCGGTGGCTGGTGCGGGACCGCACGCGTGAGCGGGCAGGGCCGACAAGTCCACGGACGACGAGACCGGCAGCGGGCGACGTCGACCGCGGCTTCCTCAGCGTACGGCTGAGCCGAACTGTACTGGTTGCAGAAACTTGCAGCAAGACTCGGAAACCCCGGAGACGCCGAACCCGGGGTCGCTCCCCACGGAACACGTCCGGTGAGGAGCGACCCCGGGTTCGGCGGGGAGCGGGAGGGGAGGTCAGCCCGCCAGGTGACCCCAGCGCGGTGCCAGGTCGCGCCACGGCCCGACCTCCGCGACGCGGCCCTCGTCGAGCACGACGACGCGGTCCGCGCGCGCGAGCGCCGCACGCTTCGACGTCGCGCCGATCACCGTGGTCCCGCGCTCCCGGAGCGAGGTCCACAGCTCGATCTCGGTCGCCGCGTCGAGCGCGCTCGAGACGTCGTCCGCGAGCAGGAGCTCGGCGTCGGTCGCGAGCGCCCGTGCGAGGGCGAGCCGCTGCACCTGGCCGCCCGAGAGCCGGACGCCGCGGTGGCCCACCAGCGCCTCGTGGCCCCCGGCCTCGACGACGTCGCGCTCCAGGCGCGCGGCCGCGACCGGGCCGTGCACGTCGCGCTCGTGCCCGAGGCGCACGTTGTCGGCGAACGTCCCCGAGAGCACACGCGGGACCTGCGCCACGTGGGCGACCTGTCCCGGCCGCAGGAACGTCTGGGCGTCGACGACGTCGGTCCCGTTCCACCGGATGTGCCCCGTGTGCTCCATGAGGCCCGACAACGCCGAGAGCAGGCTCGACTTGCCCGCCCCGACCTGCCCGAGCAGGAGGACGAGCTCGCCGCGACGCACCGCGAGGTCGACGCCCTGGACGCCGATCGTGCCGTCGTCGTGCAGCGCGGTGACGTCGGACAGCTCGAGCCGCTCGAGCGGCTGGCGCGGCCCCGGGTCGGGCACGGGGGCCTCGCCCGTGAGGAGGTCGACGCCGGGTGGCAGGTCCATGAGATCCGTGCCCCCGGCGAACCGGCTCGTGGCGCGCTGCCACGAGCGCGTGCCCGGCGCCTCCGTCACGACTGCCCCCGCGACCACGCCGAACCAGCCGAAGCCGGTCACCGCGTTGGCGACCAGGAGCGCGGTCGCGAGGTCCCACGTGCCCGCGAGCAGCCCGGCCCACGCCGCCACGACGCCGAGCTGGATCATCACGAGCGGGACGCCGTCGAGCGCGGCCTGCACCCGGTGCTCGAAGATCGCGGCCCGCACGCGCCCCCCGTCGACCTCGCGCAGGTGCGCGTGCACCTGCGGCGTCCGGGCGGCGAGCTTGACCGTGCGCGCCGAGTCGAGCGCCGAGACCAGCGCCCGCCCGAACCGGGCGCGCGCCGCCGACGACCGCGTGGCCGACCGGCCCGCGATCGGGCGCCCGAGCGCGGACGCCGCCGCGGACACGACCATCACGGCGAGCAGCACCGCGCCCGCGAGCCACGACCCGCTGAGCAGCGCCGTGACCCCCGCGACGACGAGGCCGTTGACGAAGTCGACCCACCGGTCCGCGTACCGGACGAAGCGGTCGGCGTCCATGGCACGCGCGACCACCTCGCCCGGGGGCGTCGCGGTGAGCCGGTGCTGGCGCGTCTGGCCGGCCATGACGGCCATGCGCACGCGCAGCAGCACCTCGATCCACCAGCGCGGGTAGACGTACAGCGCCCACGCGAGGCAGAGGGGCGCGAGGACGAGGAGCACGGCGAGCGGCACGAGCAGCTGCGCCGGGAACCCCTCGTCCAGGTCCTGCACGGCGCGGCCCCAAAGGAAGCCCGTGACGGCGCCCTGCGCCGAGACGAGGCTCGTCACGAGGAACAGCAGGGCGCCGACGACGCCCCACGCGGGGCGCACGAACAGCGCGTGCAGCACCCCGCGAGCGAGGCTGGGCCCGTCGCCGGGGTCCGCGAGGACCGGCGGCGTGCCACGCCGTCGGCGGCCTCCGACCGACTCCGCCGCCCGGTCCGCAGCCGCGCCGTCGGCGTCGCCGGGACGGCCCGACGCGCCCGGGACGGGCGACACGTCGCGCGCGCCGTCGTCGTCGAGCAGGGCCTCGCCCGCACCGGGGTGCGCGCCGACGACGCCCGTCCCGGTCTCCTCGGCGACGCTCGCGGCGAGCAGGTCGCGGTACGGGCCCGCGACGCGGGCGAGCGCCGCCCGCTCGCCCTGCTGCACGACCCGCCCGTGGTCGAGGACCGCGAGCAGCCCGGCCCGCTCGATCGTCGAGAGACGGTGCGCGACGAGCACGCCCGTCCGCCCGGCGAGCAGCCGCTCCGAGGCCGCGACGACGCGCGCCTCGGTCAGCGGGTCCATGCGCGCGGTCGCCTCGTCGAGCACGACGACCTGCACGTCGCGGACGAGCAGCCGCGCGAACGCGACGAGCTGCTCCTCCCCCGCCGACAGCGACGTGCCACCGGGTCCGAGCAGCGTGTCGAGGCCGTCGGGGAGGCCCGCGACCCAGTCGTCGAGGCGCAGCTCGCGCACCGCGGCCTCGACGTCGGCGCGCGGCACGTCGGCGAAGAGCGCGACGTTCTCCGCGAGCGTGCCCGCGAGGATCTCGGTGCGCTGCGTCACGACCCCCACCGCGGCGCGCAGTGCCTGCAGGTCGAGGTCGCGCACGTCCACGCCGCCCACGAGCACCGCGCCCCGCGGCGGCTCGACCGCGCGCGAGAGGAGGGACGCCAGGGTCGACTTGCCCGACCCCGTCCGCCCCACGAGCGCGACCGTCTCGCCCGCGGGCACCCGCAGGCTCACGCCGTCGAGCGCGAACGTGCCCTCGGCGTAGGAGAAGTGGAGGTCGCGCAGCTCGATCCCCACCGGTCCGGCGGGTAGCGTACGCCCACCCGTCGGCTCGGGCTCGACCGCGAGCATCTGCCGGATGCGCGTGAGCGCCCCGATGCCCTCCTGGATGTCCGGCAGGTGGTGGACCAGGTTGTCCACCTGGCCCACGAACATCGCGGTCACGAGGAACAGGGTGACGAGGCGGTCGACGCCCAGGTCGCCGTCGGCGGCGAGCGCGGCGCCCGCGACGGCCACGCCCGCGAGCAGCGACGCGAGGACGAGCCCGGCACGCCGCAGCATGCGCGACTCGATCACGAGCACGGCCTGGAACTTCCGGTGCACCTGGGCCGAGCGCTCGGCGAGGCGCCGCACCGCGAACGACTGGCCGAGGCTCGTGCGCAGGTCGTCCCGCGCCGCGACGGACTCCTCGAACGCCGCGGCGTGGTCCGTCCACGCGGCCTCCTCGATCACCTTGCGGCGCGCGATCTCGCCCAGCATGGGGCGCACGATCACCGCGGCGACCGCGCCGAGCACCGGGAAGAGGATCCAGGCCGGCCACCAGGTGAGGCCCGCGACGACCCACATCGGCAGGACGCCGACGACCGTGCGGCCCGCGCCCCAGAGCTGGCGGCGCACCAGCGTGCCGACCGCGTGCGTGTCGTCGTCCACGCGGTCGAGCACCTCGCCCACCGCCTGCTCCGTGAGCGTGGCGAGCGGCTGGTGGAGGGCGGCCGTGAGCAGGTCGCCGCGCAGGCGCCCCTCGGCGCGGTCGACGACGCCGGCCCACACGACCTGGCCGACGGTGTCGAGCAGCGCGGCACCGACGACGCACAGCGCGAGGAGCTGGAGCGTCGCCGTCGTCGGGTCGTCGGCGAGCCAGCCCGCGATGACGGTCCCGAGCGCGGCACCGACCGCTCCGAGCGTGAGCGCGACGAGGGCGACGACGGCCAGCGGCCCGCGCAGGCGCCGCCAGTCCAGGCGGCGGGCGGGGTCGACGGGTGCGCGCGACGCACCCGCCGCCGGGGTGGGGTCCTGGGTGGTCGGGGGGTTCGGGGGCTGCTCGGTCGGCAGGGTGGCGTCGATCATGGCCCGTCGACCCTACGGCGCGGCACCCTCGACGGCGCAGCGAATTTCCGCTCGGTCACCCATCCCCGGACGCCCCGCACCGCCGCTCCCGTCCGGCCCCCGGAGCGTCCCCGGTCCCGCGGTCCGGACCGTGCCTCGGACCACGGGACCGGATCCCGGCTCAGACGAGCCCGAGCTGCTCCACGGCCTGCCGCTCCTCCTGGAGCTCCGCGACCGACGCGTCGACGCGCCCGCGCGAGAACTCCGACAGCTCGACGCCCTGGACGATCTCCCACGACCCGCCGCGAGACACCACCGGGAACGACGAGATGAGACCCGTCGGGACGCCGTACGACCCGTCGGACACGACGCCCGCGCTCGTCCAGTCGCCGTCCGGCGTCCCGAGCACCCAGTCGCGCACGTGGTCGATCGCCGCGTTCGCGGCCGACGCCGCGGACGACGCGCCGCGCGCGTCGATGATCGCCGCGCCGCGCTTCGCGACCGTCGGGATGAACGTCCCCTCGAGCCACTCGCGGTCCTCCGCGAGCCGCGCGCCCGGGGTCCCCGCGACGTCCGCCTGGAAGATGTCCGGGTACTGCGTCGCCGAGTGGTTGCCCCAGATCGTCACCTTGCGCACCTCGGACACCGGCACGCCCGCCCGCTTCGCCACCTGCGTCAGCGCGCGGTTGTGGTCCAGGCGCGTCATCGCGGTGAACCGGTCCTTCGGCACGTCCGGCGCGTTCGACGCCGCGATGAGCGCGTTCGTGTTCGCCGGGTTGCCGACGACCAGGACGCGCACGTCGTCCGCCGCGCCCGCGTTGATCGCCTGGCCCTGCGGCTTGAAGATGCCGCCGTTGGCCTCCAGCAGGTCGCCGCGCTCCATGCCCGGACCGCGCGGGCGCGCGCCCACGAGCAGCGCGACGTTCGTCCCCTCGAACGCGGCGGTCGGGTCGTCGAAGATGTCGATGCCGGCGAGCAGCGGGAAGGCGCAGTCGTCGAGCTCCATCGCGGTGCCCTCGGCGGCCTTGACGCCCTGCGGGATCTCCAGGAGGCGCAGGCGCACGGGGGTGTCGGGGCCGAGCATCTGGCCCGACGCGATACGGAAGAGCAGGGCGTAACCGATCTGACCGGCCGCGCCGGTCACCGTCACGTTCACGGGGGAAGTCATGCGCTCACTCTCCCACAACGCGACCCGCACGGACGCGCGGAGCGGCGCGCCCGCGGGGCGCACCCCGCCGCCAGGGTCCGGGGACGACGACGGCGGCACCCCCTGCACGAGGGGGCGCCGCCGTCGGGCGTGCGGAGGGCGATCAGCCCAGGCGCGCCTTGAGGTTCTCGTCGAGCGCGGCGAGGAAGTCCTCGGTCGTCAGCCACTCCTGGTCCGGGCCGATGAGGAGCGCGAGGTCCTTCGTCATCTTGCCGGACTCGACCGTCTTGATGACGACGTCCTCGAGCGTCTGCGCGAACTCGGTGACCTCGGGCGTGCCGTCCAGCTTGCCGCGGTGCATGAGGCCACGGGTCCAGGCGAAGATCGACGCGATCGGGTTGGTCGACGTCGGCTTGCCCTGCTGGTGCTGGCGGTAGTGACGCGTCACGGTGCCGTGCGCGGCCTCGGCCTCGACGGTCTGGCCGTCCGGGGTCATGAGGACCGACGTCATGAGGCCGAGCGAGCCGAAGCCCTGCGCGACGGTGTCGGACTGGACGTCGCCGTCGTAGTTCTTGCAGGCCCAGACGTAGCCGCCCTCCCACTTCATGGCCGAGGCGACCATGTCGTCGATGAGGCGGTGCTCGTACGTGAGGCCCTTCGCGGCGAACGCCTCGGCGAACTCGGCGTCGAACACCTCCTGGAAGATGTCCTTGAAGGCGCCGTCGTAGGCCTTGAGGATCGTGTTCTTCGTCGAGAGGTACACGGGGTACTCGCGCTGGAGGCCGTACGCGAACGAGGCGCGCGCGAAGTCGCGGATCGACTCGTTGAAGTTGTACATGCCCATCGCGACGCCGCCCTCCTCGGGCATGGTCACGACCTCGAACCTCTGCGGCTCGGAGCCGTCGGCCGGCTCGAACGTCATCGTGATCTTGCCGGGGCCGGGGACCTTGAAGTTCGTCGACTTGTACTGGTCGCCGTGGGCGTGACGGCCGATGATGATCGGCTTGTTCCAGCCCGGCACGAGGCGCGGGATGTTGGAGATGATGATCGGCTCGCGGAAGACGACGCCACCGAGGATGTTGCGGATCGTGCCGTTCGGCGAGACCCACATCTTCTTGAGGCCGAACTCCTCGACGCGCGCCTCGTCGGGCGTGATCGTCGCGCACTTGACGCCCACGTTGTACTGCTTGATCGCGTGCGCGGCGTCGATGGTGACCTGGTCGTCCGTCGCGTCGCGGTTCTGGATCGACAGGTCGTAGTACTTGAGGTCCACGTCGAGGTACGGGTGGATGAGGCGGTCCTTGATGAACTGCCAGATGATGCGCGTCATCTCGTCGCCGTCGAGCTCGACGACCGGGTTGACGACCTTGATCTTGCCCATGCGCAGATCGCTCCATTGTCGGGGACTGGTGCCCCCGGGAGCCGGACGGCGACCGTCGGCCCGTCGGGCCCGGTCCGTCGCACACAGGGGCGTTGCTGACCGCGGTCCAGGGTACTCGACTTCTCGACGTCAAGATACTTTCGGGGCTCCCGCCATCCGACCGCATCGTGAGACGGGCCGTCCGTTCTCAGGTGGGGCACCGCCGATTTCCACACTTCTCCCGGGTGGTGGTGGCAAGATGCCCCCAGATGCCGGAATGGCCGGGCACTCGGTCAGGCATCGTGCCGTCGTCCCGACCGCCTCCCGGTGCCGCACCGTGGCGGCCGGGCCCGGGACTGCCCGAAGTACCCACCGAACCAGACAGGATCATCATGTCCCAGGACACCACCGCTCCCGGCGCGCCGGAGGGCTTCGTCGAGGACCCGAGTCCCGCGCCCACCGAGGCCGTCGCCGTCGTCCAGCCGAGCCTCCTCGCGCGTCTCGGCGCCGAGGTCTTCGGCACGTTCTTCCTCGTCCTCGCGATCGTGGGTGTGGCGCTGTACACCTTCGTCAGCCAGCAGAACGCCCTGGCCGTCGGCCTGGCCGGTGGTATCGCGGTGGTCGCGGGCGCCGCCGCCGTGGGCAACGTGTCCGGTGGCCACTTCAACCCGGCCGTCACGCTCGGTGCCGCGATCGGCGGCCGCACCGCGTGGCGCGACGTCCTGCCGTACTGGGTCGCGCAGCTCGTCGGCGCGCTCCTCGCCGGCCTCGTCCTGCTCGCGACCGTGCCCTCCACGCTCCCGCAGCTCCTCGGCCAGGACGGCCGGGGCGGGGTGTTCGTCGCGACCGCCAACGGCTACGGCAGCTTCTCCTCGCTCTCGACGGCGTCGCAGGGCGGCACGGAGTTCGGCCTCGTGCAGGCGCTGCTCATCGAGACCATCGTCACCGCCGTGTTCGTGGGCGTGATCCTCGGCGTCACCGACAAGCGCGCGAGCGTCCAGTACGCGCCCGTCGTGATCGGCTTCACGCTGACCGCCCTCATCCTCGTCGCCGCGCCGATCACCAACGCGTCGATCAACCCGGCACGCTCGATGGCCTCGGCGGTCTTCGCCGGCGACGGGGACCTGTGGAAGCAGCAGTGGGTCTTCTGGGTCGCCCCGCTCCTCGGCGCCGCGATCGCGGGCCTGTTCTACCGTGCCTTCGCCTTCGCCCCCAAGCAGGACGACCTCCTCGGCGAGGACCAGGTCGTCACGCTGACCGAGGCCGGGGCCCCGGCGTACTCCGCGGCGGCCGGCGCGGCGGGTGCGGGCGCGGTCGCCGCCGTGGTCGAGGAGGAGGTCGTCGTCACGGACGAGAACGGCGACGTCGTCGCGGTCGAGGAGGTCGTCGAGGTCGTCGAGGCGGACGAGCCCGAGGCCCCGGCGACGGATGACGCCCCCGGCACGGACGAGGCCCCCAAGGCCTGACGTCCCGCACGCCCCGACGGGCCCGGACCGCGACCGCGGTCCGGGCCCGTCGTCGTCCGCGGCACCGCGTCCGGAGGGTTGCCCCCCCGGCCCCTCCCGGGGGGCGTGGGCAGGCGCCCGCGACGGGTCAGATCTCGCCCTGGTCGAGGGTCAGCGCGAGGAACGCCATGACGACCGCGGGCGCGAGGAAGAGGAAGACGTCCAGCCCGCGGGAGCGCACGGTGATCCCCACGGGACCCGGGCCCGGGACAACCGCGCGGCACACGCCGGCCACCGCGAGCAGCCCGGCGAGCGTGAAGCAGCCGGCGCGCGCGCCGACGAGCACCGCGACGAGCATCGACACCGCGACGCCCGCGAGCACGAGCCACATCGCCGGCTGACGCGACGGGGCGAGGCTCGCAGGCGGTTCCGGGACCGGGGGCCGGGCCTCGTCGTCGGGACGCGCGCCCGCCGGGCGCCCGTCGTCTCCCGGCTCGTCCTCGACGTGGTGCCACGCCGGCACGAGCGTCGCCGGCGGCCGGTGCCGCGTCCCCCCGTCCGCGGTGACGTCGGTCACGCTGCTGCACCTTCCACGCCCGGAAGCCTACCGTCGTGGCCTAGCGTGACGTGCATGTCGTCCGCCGAGCCGCCGGTCCTCCCGCCACCCTCCGCGCACCGCGCGTCCCCTCGCGCGACGGACCCGGGAGCGCCCGCGTCGGTCGTCGTCGTGGGCGCGGGGCTCGCCGGCGCCCAGACCGTCGGCGCGCTCCGGCGTCGGGGGTACGCCGGGAGGGTGACGCTGCTCGGCGCGGAGGGCGTGCCTCCCTACGACCGGCCACCGCTCTCGAAGGAGCTCCTGAGCCGCCCGGGCCCGGCGTGGCTCGCCGAGGACCTCGGCGTGGACGTCGAGGCGCTCGCCGACGAGGTGCGCCTGGCCGACCCGGCAGTGCGGCTGGAGCGCCGGGCGACGCCCGACGGCCGTCTCTGGGAGATCACGACGCGGTCGGGCGAGCGCCGGGCCGCGGCGGCCGTGGTGCTCGCGGTCGGCTCCACGCCCGTGCGGCCCGACGGCTGGGAGCACGCCCGCCTCCTGCACACGGTCCGGGACGCCGAGGCCCTCCGCGGCGCGCTGCGGCCGGGGCTCCGCCTCGTGATCGTGGGCGCGGGCTGGATCGGCGCCGAGCTGGCAGGGGTCGCCGCCGGCGCGGGGGCGCATGTCACGGTCCTCGAGGCCGCTCCCGCCCCGCTCCGGCGCCAGCTCGGTCCGGCCGTCGGCGCGCACCTCGCGCCCTGGTACGCGGCCGTCGGCGCCGAGCTCGTGACCGGTGCCGCGGTGGCGGAGGTCCGGCCCGACGGCGTCCGGCTCGCCGACGGGCGCGAGCTGTCGGCCGACCTCGTGCTGGCCGCCGTGGGCGCCCGCCCCGCGACGGACTGGCTCGACGGCGCGGTCCCGCGCGACGTGCGCGGCAGCGTGCCCGTGGACGCCACCGGCGCCGTGCCGGGGCTGGCCGGGCTCTGGGCCGTCGGCGACTGCGCGACGCGCGAGCACCCGCTGCTCGGCGCGGTGCCCGGTGGCCACTGGTCCGCCGCCCTCCACGACCCGGACGCGACCGTCGCCGCGCTGCTCGGCGACGAGCCCGACGCTCCCGGGCACGCCCCGTACGTGTTCTCCCAGCAGCTCGGGCACGACCTCGCCCTGTTCGGCGTGCCCGACGAGGCCGACGACGTGCTCTTCCGCGGCGACCCGTCCGGCGGCCCGACCGGCCACGAGGGCTGGGCCGCGTTCTACCTCGCCCCGGGGACGACCTCCGGCTCCACCTCGGACGGCGGCACGACGGCGGACGGCGGCCCGGAGCGTCGGGTCACCGAGGTCCGGGCGGTCCTCCTGGTCGACTCGCCGCGCGACGTCGGCCCGGTCCGCAAGGCGATGAACCGCGCCGGCCGCCTCGGCGTCGACCTCGACGTCGCGCTCGACCCGACCCGCCGCCTCCGCGACGCCCTGGTCTGACGCCCGGCGCGCGACGGCCCCACCGGTCCGGAGACCGGCGGGGCCGTCGAGCAGGGCCGTGTCAGTGCGCGAAGTGGCGCGTGCCCGTGAAGTACATCGTCACACCCGCGGCGCGCGCCGCCTCGATCACCTCGGCGTCGCGGATCGACCCGCCCGGGGCGACGACCGCGCGGACGCCCGCGTCGAGCAGGATCTGGAGGCCGTCGGCGAAGGGGAAGAACGCGTCGGACGCCGCGACGGCGCCACGCGCACGCTCCTCGCCGTCGGCGAGGGTGTTGGCGCGCTCGACCGCGAGACGGCACGAGTCGACGCGGTTGACCTGCCCCATCCCGACCCCGACGGCGGCCCCGTCGCGCGCGAGGAGGATCGCGTTGGACTTGGCGGCGCGGATCGCGCGCCACGCGAACGCGAGGTCCGCGAGGGTCGCGTCGTCGGCGGCCTCCCCCGTCACGAGGGTCCAGTGCTGCGGGTCGTCGCCGCCGGTGACGGTGCCGTCCTCGGCCGTCACGACACCGTCGATGTGGTCGACCGTCTGGACGAGCAGACCGCCCGAGATCGGACGGAACTCGACGGGGTCGCTCTGCGCGCCCTCCGGGAGCACGAGGACGCGCAGGTTCTTCTTGGCCGCGAGGATCTCGAGCGCGCCGTCCTCGTAGCCCGGTGCCACGACGACCTCCGTGAACACGGGCTTGAGCGCCTCCGCGAGCTCGGTCGTCACCACCCGGTTCGCCGCCACCACGCCGCCGTACGCGGAGACCGGGTCGGTGGCGTGCGCCTTGCGGTAGGCGGCCGCGATGTCGTCGTCGGTCGCGACGCCGCACGGGTTGTTGTGCTTGACGACGGCGACGGCCGGGCCGGAGTGGTCGTACGCGGCCCGGCGCGCGGCGTCGGCGTCCACGTAGTTGTTGTAGCTCATCGCCTTGCCCTGCAGCTGGGTCGCCGTGGCGAGCCCGCCGCGCCAGTGCGTGTACAGCGCGGCCTGCTGGTGCGGGTTCTCGCCGTAGCGCAGGACGTCGGCCCGCTCCCAGGTGGCGCCCGTGAACGCGGGGAAGGCCACGTCGTCGGGCGCGTACGACGACGCGAACCACGACGCGACGGCGACGTCGTACTGCGCGGTGTGCGCGAACGCCTGCGCCGCGAGGCGCTTGCGCTGGGCGAACGTGAAGCCGCCCTCCTGCACGGCGGCGACGACGTCGTCGTACCGGGCCGGGTCCACGACGACGGCGACGCTCGGGTGGTTCTTCGCGGCCGCGCGGACCATCGAGGGACCGCCGATGTCGATCTGCTCGACGACCTCGTCGGGGCCGGCGCCGGACGCGACGGTCGCGGCGAACGGGTAGAGGTTGACGACGACGAGCTCGAACGGCGCGATGCCGAGCTCGTCGAGCTGCGCGAGGTGGTCGGCCTTGCGCGAGTCCGCGAGGATGCCGGCGTGCACGCGCGGGTGGAGCGTCTTGACCCGGCCCTCGAGGCACTCGGGGAACCCGGTGAGGTCCTCGACCTTCGTCACGGGCACGCCCGCGGCGGCGATCGTCGACGCGGTGGAGCCGGTGGAGACCAGCTCGACGCCCGCCGCGTGGAGCGCGGTCGCGAGCTCGACGAGGCCCGTCTTGTCGTAGACGCTCAGGAGCGCGCGCCGCACGGGGCGCTGCGCGTCGTCGGCGAGCTGGACGTCGGGGGCGGAGGGCACGTGCGGGGCCGGGTGGGACATGACGAGGGGCTCCTCTGGGTCGCGGTCGCCGCGTCGACGGACGCCGACGCGAGGCAGAACCCAGGCGCCCAGGCGGTCGACGCTCCAGCAGGTAGATCCGGCCGCTCCCCGGTGGTCGTTCCCACCCTCGCCAGTCGCGTCCGGGACGAGTCTACCGGGTGCCGCGCGGGCGGCTCAGGCGCCCGCCGACCGCCCGACGACGGCCCGGCGGCCCTCGACGCGCAGGCCCTCGCGCGCGGCGCGGCCGACCGTCTCGACGAGGAGCGCGCGCTCCGCGACCTTGATGCGCTCGTGGAGCGACGACTCGTCGTCGCCGTCCTCGACCGGGACGGCGACCTGGGCGATGATCGGGCCGGTGTCCACGCCGTCGTCGACCACGTGGACGGTGCACCCGGTGACGCGGACGCCGTACGCGAGCGCGTCGCGCACGCCGTGCGCGCCCGGGAACGACGGCAGGAGCGCCGGGTGCGTGTTGATCGTGCGGCCGGCGAAGCGCCCGACGAATGCCGGACCGAGGATGCGCATGAACCCGGCGAGCACCACGAGGTCCGGCCGGAAGACGTCGACGGCCTGCGCGACCGCCTCGTTCCACGCGGCCCGGTCGTCGAAGTCGCCCGGGGCCACGACGACGGCGGCGATCCCGGCCTCGCGGGCCAGGTCGAGGCCGCCCGCGTCGGCCTTGTCCGACACGACGCCCACGACGCGCGCCCCGTAGGCGGCGTCGTCGTGCGCGGCGAGGATCGCGGCGAGGTTGGAGCCTGCGCCCGAGACGAGGACGACGACGCGGGCGGCGGAGGTGGACTCGACGAGGTGGCCGGACGGCGTCTGCACGGTGCTCCTGCGGGTTCGGGGTGGCTCGGGGCGGCTCAGGTGGCTCGAGCGTCGGGCTCGGCGGAACAGGGAGGGCGCCCTCCCGGGCACCCGGTCTCCGATGGGAGAATGTACCGCGAGCCGCCCGACCGACCGAGGAGCTGCCCGTGGGCAACCCGTACGCACCGCCCCGTCCCGACGCGCCGCAGCACCCTCGTCCGGAGTCGCCGCAGCCGCCGGAGGAGGGCACGCGTCCGGGCGCTCCGGTCCCACCGGGCTCCGGCCCGGGCACGCCCCTCCCACCGCCCCCGCCCGGCCGGCCGGACCCGCTGACGCCCGGGGGCGGCCGTCCTCCGGCACCGCCCGAGCCCGCGGAGCCGGACCCCGAGCTCGCGCGGCAGGCGACGCGGCGCGTGCTCCACTTCGGCCTGCTCCTGCTCGCGGTGATCGTCGTGAGCACCATGCCGTTCCCGTGGCAGGCCGTGAGCCTCGCGCTCGCGCTCGGGGCGATCGTCGTGGGCGTCCGCGCGCTCGTGGCCGTGTGGCGGGCGCGGGTGCGCGGTGCGCTCGTCCCGGCGCTGGGCATCGGCGTCGGGCTCTCCGCGATGCTCGCGCTGCAGATGGTCTCGACGCTCGTCACGTGGGACGTCGCGCTGGCGCACCAGCAGTGCCTGGACGGCGCGATCACGGTCTCGGCGGAGAAGCGCTGCGACGTCGAGCGGACCCAGGCTCTCGAGGAGAAGTTCGCCCGCTGGTTCCCCACGCCGGCCCCCGCGTCGTCGTGACGACGGCCTGACCTCAGGCCCGCGCCACGACGGCCGTCCCGTGCCCTGAGACGACGAGCGGTCCGTCCACGTGCGGGACGAAGACGGACTCGCCGGGCAGGAGGCGCCGCGCGTCCGCCGCGACGACGCGCACCTCGCCCTCGACGCACACGACGATCCGCGGGCCGTCCTCCGGCCCCGGCAGCTCGTCTCCCGCGCGCGGGGTGGCGACGCGCAGGCCCAGGTCGGCGGCCGGCGCGACGTAGTCCACGACACCGGGCACCACGCGCACCGGACGCAGGAAGCCGGTGAGCCGCGGCGTGAAGTCCGTGATCGCCAGCAGCTCCGCCACGTCCACGTGCTTCGTCGTCAGGCCGGCGCGCAGGACGTTGTCGGACGCCGCCATCACCTCGACGGCCATGCCCCGCAGGTAGGCGTGCAGCGTCCCGGGGGCCGTGTAGAGGGCCTGGCCGGGCTCGAGCCGCTCGTGGTTCAGCAGGAGCGGAGCGAGGAGTCCGGGATCGCCGGGGAACTCCTGCGCGAGCTCGTGCACCACGGCCAGCTCCGGCCGGGCGCCCACGGCGTCACGCGCGGTCTCGGCGACGGCCTCCACCCACGGCGCCGTGCTCTCCCGCTGGCCGAGGAGCCAGGTGAGCGCGCCCCGGTGGGCGTCGTCGCGCCGCTCACGCAGCAGCACGACGAGGGGGTCGAGCGCGGGCACCTCGAGCTCGGCGACGAGCTTCGCCGCCTGCTCCGGCTCCCGGAGCCCGCTGAGGAGCTCGAAGGGCGTGAGGGCGTACACGATCTCCGGCTTCGCGGAACGATCCCGGTACGTCCGCACCGGGTCGGTGCGGGGGACGCCGCGCTCGTCCTCGGTCGTGAAGCCCGCCTCGGCCTGGGCGGTCGTCGGGTGCACCTGGACCGACAGCGCGCGGGCGGCGGCGAGGATCTTGGCGAGGAACGGCAGGCGCGGGCCGGACCCGGCCAGCACGCGGGGTCCGAGCATCGCCTCGGGCTGGGACGCCACGAGCGCGTCGAGAGCGACCCGGCGTCCACCACCGTCGGCGGTGGACGGGTCGTCGGGGTGGGCTCCCATCCAGACCTCGGCGACGGGACGACCGTCGACGGGGCGGCCGAGGAGCTGCTGCACGAGCGTGGTCGAGCCCCACGGGTAGCGGCGCACGGGGTTGTCGAGGAGGTACATCGTCAGCGCCGCCCTCCCCCGACGGCCGCGCCGCCGCTCGGCGGCCCGCCGCCCTCTGCGGGCACCGTCGCGAGCGCGTCGAGGACACGGTCGCGGACCGCGCGCATCGTCCCGACGTCGGCGGCCTCGACGTTCAGCCGCAGGACGGGCTCGGTGTTCGACGCCCGCAGGTTGAGCCACCACGGGTCGTCGCCGTGCCAGCGGCGGACGGTCGTGCCGTCGAGCTCGTCGACGTCGAGCGATGCGGCGTCGTAGGCCTCCCCGAGGACGTCGAGCACCGCGGCCGCCGCGGTCTCCGGGTCCGCCACGGCGACGTCGACCTCCCCCGAGCGCACGTACGGGTCGAGGCCACCGACCAGCTCCGAGAGCGGACGGTCCTGCTCCGAGAGCGCTGCGAGGACGTGCATCGCGGCCAGGAGGCCCGAGTCGGCGCCGAGGAAGTCACGGAAGTAGAAGTGCCCGCTGTGCTCGCCCCCGAAGACGGCGTCCTCGGACGCCATGAGCGCCTTGATGAACGAGTGGCCCACGCGCGTGCGAACCGTCCGCACCCCTTCGGCGCCCAGGATCTCGGGCACCGCGCGCGACGTGATCGCGTTGTGCAGCACGACCGGCACGCCGCCCTCGCCCCGCACCCGGCGTGCCTCGCGGAGCCCGACGAGCGTCGTGAGCACCGAGGGGTCCACCCTCCGGCCCCGCTCGTCGACGACGAAGCACCTGTCGGCGTCGCCGTCGAACGCCAGCCCGAGGTCCGCACGCCGACGCACGACCTCCGCCTGGAGCACCGCCGTGTTCGCCGGCACGAGCGGGTTGGCCTCGTGGTGAGGGAACGACCCGTCGAGCTCGAAGAACAGCGGGACGATCCCGAGCGGGAGCGGCGGCAGGCCCGCTGCCATCCCGAGGACGGCCGGGACCGTGAGCCCTGCCATACCGTTGCCGGCGTCGACGACCACGCGCAGCCGGCGACCACCGGAGAGGTCGACGAGCGAGCGCAGGCGTTCGGCGTAGGACCGCAGGACGTCGACGGCCTCGTGGCCGCCGCGCGGCCCGGCGTCGACGGGCTCGCCCGCGAGCAGCTCGTCGGCTCGGTCCCGGACGGCGCGCAGGCCGGTGTCCTGGCCGATCGGGCGTGCCCCGGAGAGGCACAGCTTGATGCCGTTGTACCGGGCGGGGTTGTGGCTCGCGGTGAACATCGCGCCCGCGGCGTCGAGGAGACCCGACGCGAGGTAGAGCTCGTCGGTCGAGCACAGACCGGCGTCGAGCACGTGCGCGCCGGCCTCCCGGGCGCCGTCGACGAACGCGGCCAGCAGCCCGGGGCCGCTCTCGCGCATGTCACGGGCCACCACGACCCGACGCTCCCCGTCGGCGCCCGGCCGGACGACCGTCTCCACGAAGGCCGCGCCCAGCGCGCGCACGACGTCGTCGTTCAGCTCGTCAGGGACGACACCGCGCACGTCGTACGCCTTGACGACGCGCCGGAGCGCCTCGTGCGCGGTGAGGTCCGCAGCCCGGCCCTCAACCATCGAGACGCACGAGCTCGGCGACACCGATCCGGGAGTCGGCCATGCCGTAGAAGACGAACCGGCGTCCCTGGATCTCCTCGACGGCCGTGGGGAACACGACGTTGCCGAGCGTGCCCTCCAGCTCGGCGGCGGTCTCCGGGACGAGCAGCGGCTCGGGCGTCCGGGCCAGCACCCGGCGCGGGTCGCCCGGGTCCAGGATCATCGCGCCCGCCGTGTACCGGGAACCGTGAGCCAGGGCGAAGCCGGAGAAGTCGGCGCCCGTCACTCCGTGGTGGAGGACGAGCCAGCCCTCGGGAACGCGCAGGGGTGCCGGGCCACCACCGATCTTCGACGACTCGTACGCCATCTCCGGCGTGGCGACCGGCGCAGAGCTCTCGACGTGCGTGAGTGCTCCGAGGTCGCGCGTCACGGCATCGAGGTCGACGTAGCCGATCCAGATGGACGGCCGCGGGTCGGCGACCCCGGCCGGCGGACGAGCCCCCTCGCCGGGGCGGAGCCAGTCGAGGTCCCACATCGGCCGGTGCAGGAGCGCGAGCGCGGGTCGGCCGTCGGGACCCGGGACGGCCTCGGGGAAGAACACCACGTCCTTGTTGGGGAAGAGGTTGAGGTCGGTGTCCAGCTCGGGCTGGTAGGCGAACCGCAAGGGCCCGAGCCGGCGCCACGACACGGTGTCCCGGGAGACGGCCAGCGCGGGCTTCGGGCCCAGCGGCCCGTACGCGACGTAGGTCATGACGTGGAGGTCCAGGGGCTCGACGAACGTGATCCGGGGGTCCTCGACCCCCGCGTTCTGCCGCCCGTGCTCCCAGCCCTCGTCGGGGGCGAGCACCACCCCGAGCCGCTCCACGCCCACGGGCACCCCGTCCTCGAGGACGACGCGCGCCCGACCGATGCGCGAGACGTTCCCCTCGGCCACGAGGCGGGGGTAGAGGTACAGCGTGCCGTCCGGCCCCCACGCGGTGCCGGGGTTGAGCACGCCCTCGACCTCGAGGGGCTCCCCGGGCAGGGGCGACATGATCGTCCCGAGACGACGCAGGGCGTACGGGACCGTCATGAGGGACTGAGAGTGGTTCACCTGGGTCATTTCCTAGCCTTGAGAGGTCGGGGCGGGGCCGGCGCGGTCTCGCGCCGCCCCGCACGGTGACGGGTCAGCCCTTGACGGCCGAGCCGAGGTTCGCGGACGTGAAGTGCCGCTGGAACAGCAGGAACAGGACGACGGCGGGCACCGCGAGCACGCACGCGCCCGCCAGGACCGCGCCCATCGGGTTCGCCTGGAACGACGAGTTCGCCTGCGAGAAGTTGGCGAGGCTCACCGCGAGCGGCTGCATCGACGCGTCCTTCGTCACGAGGAACGGCCACAGGAACTCGTTCCACGGACCGATGAACGTCACGAGCATCGCGGTGAGGACCGCCGGGCGGACCAGCGGCACGGCGATCGACCGCAGGATCCGCAGCTCGCTCGCGCCGTCGATGCGCGCCGCGTCGAACACGTCGTGCGGGATCTGGAGGAAGTACTGCCGGAAGATCAGGACGGCGACCGAGTTCACGGCGAACGGCAGGATCATGCCGAGGTAGTTGTCCGCGAGGTCGAAGTACCGCACGACCATGACGTAGAGCGGGATCATGAGCAGCTGGAACGGGATCGCCTGGACGAGCAGGACGAGCGCGAACACGAGCCCCTGGCCGCGGAAGGACAGCACCGACAGCGCGTACCCGACGAGCAGCCCGAACACGAGCGTGCAGCCCACGACGCCCGCCGTCATGATCAACGAGTTGAGCAGCGACCGGGCGAGGTCGATCGACTCGTTGACCCCCACGAAGTTGTCGAGCGTGAGGTTCCGGGGCAGCGGGAGCAGGCCCAGGACGCTCGTGTCCCGCTCCCTCTGCAGCGCCCCGAGGAGCATGTAGTAGAACGGCACGAGCGCGAGGAACGCACCGAGCAGCAGCACCGCGAAGCGCAGCACGCGCAGCAGCCGGCCTCCGCCGGAGCCGCGGGCCCGGGTCGCGTCCCGCCGCGTGGTCGAGGTCGTGGAGGCCATCAGCCTTTCCTCTCCGTGAGACGGCGCGAGGCCAGCGACAGGAGCATGACCGCGAGCACGAGGATCATGCCGACCGCCGCGGCGATGTCGGGCTGCCCCTGCTGGATGCCCTTCTGGTACATGAGCAGCGCCGGGGTCATCGAGGCGCCGTTCGGTCCTCCCCCGGTGAGGAGGTACGGCTCGGTGAAGATCTGTCCGGTGGTGATGACGGAGAGCAGCACCACGAGCGAGGTCACCGGCCGTACGGCAGGGAGCGTGACGGCCCGGAACCGGCGCCAGGGCCCGGCGCCGTCCATCGCTGCCGCCTCGTGCAGCTCCTTCGGCACGTTCTGCAGCGCGGCGAGGTAGAGCAGGACGTAGAACCCGAGGTTCTTCCACGTCACGTAGACCGCGATCAGGGGCATGATCAGGCTCGGGTTCGCGAGCCAGGTCGGCTCCGGCGCGAGGCTCCCCAGGAGCCTGTTCACGACCCCGTTGCCGTTGAACATGAAGATCCACACCGCGAGCGTCGCGACGGACGCCGTGACGTACGGGACGTAGTACGAGACCCGGAAGAAGCCCTTCCAGTGCACGACGGCATCGAGGCCCGACGCGAGGAGGAGCCCGAGCACCACCGTGAGCGGCACGTTGATGAGGCCGAACACCGCGAGGTTGCCGAACGCCTGACGCACCGCCGGGTCCGCGAGGACCTGCCGGAAGTTGTCGAGCCCGACGAAGGGGTGCGGGACCTGCACGCCGGGTGCCGTGAAGAAGAAGTCGTGGAACGACATCCACACGCCGAATCCGAACGGCACGAGGAACACCACGACGACGAACGCCACGTACGGGGTGCTGAGAAGGATGCCGAGGGGGTTCTCCCCGAGCCAGCGCTGGAGTCGCCGGCCGCGAGGTCGCGGCGGGTCCTGGCGCGGGCCACGGAGCTCCGTGGCCCGCGCGGACGGCTGCACGTCCTCGTCGTGAAGGGTGACCATGAGTGCGTCGCCTCGTCCTGGGCTCAGCCCGCCAGGCCGTCGATCGTCGCCGCGGCCTCGCCGAACGTCGTCTCGAGGTCGCCGGACCCCGACTGCACGGACCCGCTCCACGCGTCGCGGAAGACCTGCATCTTCTCGGCGAGCCCGTCCACCGTCGGGACGTCGACGGCGAGCGGCACGGACGCCGCGAACGGCTCGAAGAAGGTGTTCTCCGCCAGGAAGTCGGCCGCGAGCTCGGGCACGTCCGTGCGGGTCGGGAACTGGCCGGTGATCTCGAGGAGCGCGAGGTCGTTCTCGTCGTTCGTCGCGAACTTGAGGAAGTCCCACGCGGTCTGCTGGTTCTTGCACGAGGAGTAGAGGCCGACGTTCTTCGAGTCCGCGAACGTCGACGTCTCGTCGGCGGGCACGCCGTCGGCGGTCGGGAGCGGGACGACGCCGAAGTCCACCTTGCCGTCGAACTGCCCCTTGCCCCACGGGCCGGCGACGCCCATGGCGGCGACACCGTCGGCGAACGGACCGGCCCACATGTCCCCGCTGTACGCCTCCGCGGACGAGAAGCCCTCCGCGTAGAGCGTCTGCCAGAAGCCGAGAGTCTCCAGGCCCTCGTCGCTCGTGAACGTCGCCCGACCGTCCTCGATGAGCTGCGTGCCGCCGGAGTTGGCGAGGAAGAACGGGTAGAAGTCAAAGTTGACGTTCGTGTAGTCCGCGGTCGCCGGCGGATAGATCGCGAAGTCGGCCGCCCCGGCGTCCTTGATCGCCTGCGCCGCCGCCAGCACGTCGTCGTACGTCTCGAGCTGCGGGTCCTCGGCGTCCAGGCCGGCGGCCGCGAACACGTCCTTGTTGTAGTACAGCATGAAGGGGTTCGTCTTCCAGGGAAGCTGGTACAGGTCCCCGTCGGCGCTGCGGAACCCGTCCGCCGCGGCGCCCGAACGACCCGTGACGTAGTCCTCCGCGTCGTCGAACGTCGTCGACAGGTTCACCAGGCCACCCTGCTTCTGGAACGCGGGCACGGCGGCCGGGGCCGTGTTGAACACGAGGCACGGCGTGTTCCCCGCCGTGATCGAGGCGGCGATGACGTCCTCGGACGAGCTGCCCGCGGGGATCGCTTGTGCGCTCACCTTCTGGTCCGGGTGCTCGGCGTTCCACGCCTCGACCACCTGCTCGCCCCAGGCGACCTCCTGCTCGTTGGTCGAGTACCAGACGTCGATCGGTCCGCTCGTGAGACCTCCCTCGGACCCGCCGGTACCGCCGTCGCCGCCCGATCCGCACGCCGCGAGCGGCAGGACCACCGCAGCCGTCGTCGCCAGCGCTGTCATCCGTGCGCCACGCTTCATTGCGCCCAACTCCTCATCCGGGCTCGTCACCCGCTCGTCGCTCTGGCCCCCGCCCCTCGGTCCCCCGCACGGCGGCCCGCCGACGCCGTCGTCCTGACGGCGTCGACGCGACGATTAAACCGGTTTGAACAACGCGCGTCAAGATCACCCGGACAACCGGGCGGCGCAAGCAGTCACGGCGGGCCCCTGCCCGCGGTCGATCCCCGCGGATGCCTGGACTTGCAGCGCTCAGCGCGCCTCTCAGCCGCGATGCGGTCGACGTCCGCCCCGACGAGAGTGCGCGCGACGGCTACTAAACACCGGGTCAAACCGTGCGCTATCCTGACGAGGTGAACGCAGCGGAGCACTCGACCCTCACCCCCGGCGACCGGACCACCCGGACGGTCGGCGCCAAGCGCGTGACGATCGGTGACGTCGCGGCCCGCGCCGGGGTCTCGAAGAGCGCCGTCTCGTTCGTGTTCAACAACCGACCCGGCGTCAGCGCAGCGGCACGCGAGCGCATCCTGCGCGCCGCCGACGACCTCGGCTGGCAGCCCAGCGCCCGTGCGCGCGCTCTCTCCCGGTCGCGCACGCAGGCCGTGGGCCTCGTGATCCGGCGGGAGCCCGAGCTCCTCGCCACCGACCCCTTCTTCCCGCTCTTCATGGCGGGCGTCGAGATCGGCCTGTCCGAGCAGAACTACTCGCTGGTCCTCCAGGTGGTCAAGGACCAGCACGGCGAGCGCGACGCCTACGAGCGGCTCGCGCGCGAGTCGCGCGTCGACGGCGTGTTCCTCACCGACGTCCGGGCCGGGGACACCCGCCCCCGGGACGTCGGCGCGCTCGGGCTGAGCGTCGTCGTCGTCGCGCCCGAGGAAGCGGACACCGAGGCGGACGTCGTCATCGGGATGGACGACGCAGCCGGGGTCCGCCGCGCGGTCCACCACCTGCACTCGCTCGGCCACCGGCACATCGGCCACGTCATGGGTGTGCCGGGCTACGTCCACACCGAGGCGCGGCGCCGAGCCTGGGAGGACACGCTCGACGAGCTCGGTCTGCCCGTGGGCCCCGTCGTGACCGCCGACTTCACGGGCAGCTCCGGCGCGCGCGCGACGCACGAGCTCCTCGACCTGCCGCGGCCCCCGAGCGCGATCGTCTACGGCAACGACCTCATGGCGATCGCCGGGATCTCCGCGGCCACCGACCGCGGCATCCGTGTCCCGGAGGACCTCTCGGTCGTCGGCTTCGACGACATCCCGCTCGCCCCGTACATCGTGCCGCCGCTGACGACGGTCCGGCAGAACGTGGTCGCCTGGGGCACGGCCGCGGCCCAGACGCTGGTGGCGCTCGTCGAGGGGAAGGAACCGCCGGAGATCCGGTTGCCGTCCGTCGAGTTCGTCGTGCGGGGCAGCACCGGGCCGACGCGGCACCGGCGCCCGTCCTGAGACGGGCGCCGGTGGGCGCGGGTCAGCCGCAGCTCTTCGCCGCGTACTCCTCCTGAACCGTCACCGGTGCCCGACCGGCCACGGTCGCCGTGACCGTCGCGGTGCCGGCGTCGGCCCGTGCGGCCCGTGTGCTGAACGACTGGTACGCATGGCGTCCCGGCGCGACGTCCGCGCCGGCGCGCTCGCCGAACGCGGTCGACAGCACGACGGCCGCCGCGGCGTCGCCCGTGTTCGTCGCCCGTACCGCCACGTGCGCGGTTCCCGCCATGCACCGCACGACCGCCTCGACCTCCGGCGCCCCGCTCGGCACGCACGCCTCGTCGCAGACCCGCAGCGACGCCAGGACGGCCTTGTGGTCGGAAGGCCAGACGGCGTCCGGCGTGAGGATCACGTCGGCGCTGTCGTCGTCGACGCGCTCGTCGCGCACGATCGTCGACTGCGGGCCCACGACCTGGGCGCCGTGAACCGCCACGCGGTCGTCGGGTGCCACGAAGACGTAGTCGATCCGGTCCCGCTCGTCGGCCTCCGGCGCCCACGTCAGCTCCGACGTGGGGAACAGCGTGTTGTCCGCGGGCCACGTGAAGCCCGGGTTCGACACGGGGTCGGGGTGGACCTCGCGGAACACGTCCACGAGACCGCCGTCGAGCAGGGTCTGCGTCGTCTGCCACGGGACGACGACGCCGTGGTGGTCGAACAGGTCGGCCGTCGCCTCGGTCCAGTCCTGCGCCGACGGCTCGTTGAAGTCGCCGCCCACGACGACCAGGCGACCGGCCGCGCGCTCCGCCCGGACGTCGTCGAGGAGCGCGGCCGCGGACGCCGGGCGACCCGACTGGAGGTTCGCCGCGAGGATCGCGCCGACGTCCGTCACGGGCGCGTCGAGCCGGTCCCACGTGCCCCACCCGGCCGGCCAGTCGCCGAGGACCGCTCCGCCGTACCCGCGCGGCAGGTACGTCGTGTACCAGCGGTACTCGAGGTGCCCGCCGTAGGCCACCACCTCTGTGCCGTTGACGTCGAGCACGGCCTTCGACCACCGGTCGCCGACCGTCCCGGTCTCGAGGATCGGGTAGCGCGACACGATGCCGGTGCCGGTCGCGAGAAGATGGTCGTACCCCAGGAGCGCCGCCACGTCCGCCGGGGTGTCGTTGCGTTCCGGCATGAACGTCACGTCCGCATCGGTCTCCCGGAGGACGTCGGCGATCTCGCGCGCCCCGTCCGGGATCTGCGAGCCACCGTGCCACAGGTTGAAGGTGAGCACGTTCAGCTCGCTGACGCCGTCGACCTCAGGCTTGGGCTCGGCGGGCTCGACCGGCCGCACCGCCTCCACGGTCAGGTCGACCGGCCCGGCGAGCACGTCGTACCCGTCGTCGGCGAGCAGGTAGACGTCGTAGTCACCCGGACCGATCGACGCAGCACCGCGCGTCCAGCCCGCGCGGTGCTGCGGGCCCCAGGTCACGCTGCCGGACGCGTCCGGCACGTAGCGCCAGTCGAGCGAGGGCGGCCCGCCGGGCAGCACGCCGTCGCGGTAGACGCCGAGCCAGTTCTTCGCGCTGACCGCCGCGCCGGCGGCATAGGTGATCGTCACGGACCCGTCGGCCGTGATCCGCGGCGTGTCGAGGCGGAGCGAGGGCTCGGTCGTCGCCGCGGCCGGGGCGACGGCGAGCGCCACGAGGGCAGCGCCGGCGACCGCCGCCGTGGCTCGGCGACGGAGTCGTGTCAGGTGGGGAAGCATCGGTGGTTCCTCTCGGGACGGGTGACCGCGACGACGCGGTCAGGGATCTCTGACGGAGCGGACCGGGCCGTCGCGGCGGTGTCCTCCGACACCGCCACGACGGCCCGGCTGCGGCCGCCGCGGCTCAGCCGCAGCGCTTCGCCTCGTACGGTGCCTGGACCGTCACCGGCTCGCGACCGCGTGCGGTGGCCGTGATGCTCACCGCTCCGGCGTCCACCTCGGCCGCTCGGGAGCTGAACGACTGGTAGGCGTTCCCTCCCGGCGCGACCGCGGCGTACGTCCGGTCGCCGAACGGTGTCGACAGCACGATCGCCGCTGTCTGCTCGTCCGTGTTCGTCGCGCGCACCGCCACGTAGGCCGTGCCGGCCAGGCAGCGCGCCGTCACCTCGACGGTCGGCGCCGTGGTCACCGGGGCCCGCTCCACGAGACCCTCGAGCGCCGCCGCGAGGGCCGCCGTCTTCTCGTCGACGTCGCCCTGGGTCGCGCCCTCCGCGCGGGCCGCCTCCTTCGCTGCCTCGAGCGCGGGCAGCAGGGGCGCCCAGCTCTCGGGCGTGTACTGCCTGCTGTCCAGCGCGTCGGCCTGCGCGACGAGCCGGTCGAGCTCAGCCGTGTCGACCGCGACGACCACGTCGCACCACGCGATCTCGTCACCCTTCGCGTGCGTGACCAGGACGGCGGTCCTCCCGGCCTGGCCGGTGGCCAGGCCGAGCTCCACGCGCCCGTCGCCGACGCGGGGGTCGCCCACGACCGACGCCACCGACTCGTCGAGCGAGAAGGCGATGAACTCGTCGTCCGGTTCGAGGGGCGTGACGCTGGCCGTCGCCACCGCGCTGGACGCGGGATCCGCGGCCACGGGCGACGCGTCGCACTGCAGGTTGTACCCGCCGTACACCTCGAGCTCGAAGATCGAGAGCCCGTACTTCGTGACGGGCAGGCCGATCACCCGGACGTAGCGCACGTCGGACTCGGGCAGGTCCACGACGTTCCGCAGCTCTGCCGAGGTCTTCTCGACCCTGGCCAGCTGCTCCCAGGTCCGGCCGTCGAGCGACCCTTCGACGCGGAAGTCGTTCGACGTCGCCGCCTCCCAGGTGACGACGACCTGGTTGATGCTGCGGGTTCCCTCGAGGTCGACCTGGAGCCAGCGCTCGATCGTGTACGGCGCGTCCTGGCGCTGGGAGGACCAGCGCGTCGTGAGGTTGCCGTCGTTGGCGTTGCGGGCGCCGGCGGTCGCGTTGTAGGTCGAGTCGGCCTGGACCGGCCGGGCGAGGGCCAGGTTCTCCCGGCCCGCGGGCACGGTCGGCGCGTCGACGACCACGTCGTCGGCGAACACCTCGAGCTCCCACAGCGAGACGCCGTACTGGGTCGTGCTGCGCTGGACCGTCTGCATGCGCACGTAGCGCGCTCGCTCGTCGACCGCGACGGCGTCCGTCCCCCCGTCGCTGCCCGCGCCCGTCGTGGCGTAGGCGTCGCGCCAGGCGGTGCCGTCGTCGGAGACCTGGATGCGGTACTGGCGGGCGAAGGATGCCTCCCACCACAGCCGCACGGCGCCGATCTGCTGCACGGAGCCGAGGTCGACCTGCGCCCAGGCGCTGTCCGAGAGGTTCCCGCTCCAGCGGGTGTCCATGTTGCCGTCCGTGATGCTCGCGGCGGCCCCGCCCGACGAGCCGGAGGCGGTCACCGGCCGACCGAGGGCGAGGTTCACGCTCGAGTCGACGTCGAGCTCCCGGACGGCGTACCCGTCGTCGCCGGGACCGTCCAGCAGCACGAGGCGGACGAAGGCGGCCGCGGTCGGGGTCAGCCCGAGCCGGGTGCGACCCCCGGCGCCGTCCTGCACGAACCGGTGGTCGGTCCAAGTCGCGCCGTCGAGCGACGTCTGCAGCAGGAAGCGCGACGCGTGCTGGTCGCCCCACGACACCGTGGCGCCGGTGACGAACGACCCCGGCGCGAGACGCCTCGTCAGCCACGCCGTCCCGTCTCCGTCGGAGCGCCAGGCCGTGGCGTCGTCCCCGTCGCCCGCGAGCGCCGCGCCGTGCCCGTCCAGCGCGCTGCTCGCGGTGAGGTCCGAGTCCGTCCCGGCGTCCGACGAGAGGGGCGCCGTGACGGTCTTGCCCAGGCTCGCGCCGGAACCCAGGGCGAACGTGCCGCGGTGCTCGCCGTCCGGACCGCCGAGCACGACGGAGACGACGAGGCCCGGCCGGTCGGGGTTCGCGACGCTCGCCACCGGGACCTCGCCCGACTCGTCCACGAGGACGATCGCGGGCTGGTTCACCTCGAGCGTCCGGCCGGCACTGAGATCGAGGCTCCCGGCCTGGTAGAACGTCGCCATCGTGCGCCGGAGCCCGGCGTGCCGCACCGCCTGCACCGCGGCGTCGTTGCGGAGCACCTGGACGGCGGGTGCCGCGGCATAGGCCTCGACCTCCTGCGGGGAGGCGGCGGGGAGCACCACGTACTCGTAGCCGGCGTCGCTCGGACGCACGCCGTGGTCCACGTAGAGCGTGAAGGCGTCCCGGCTCACCGGGTCCTGACCGACCCAGCTCCCCGTCTGCGCCGTGTTCGAGACGAGCACTCGCTGACCGGCCGGGAAGACGTAGCCGACCTCGTCGTTGTAGGCCCACGACGGACCCTCGAGCGCGGCGCCCACGGTCCCCGGAGCGACGGGTCGGCCGTCGGCCGAGGCGTTGTCCTTCGCCACGGCCTGGTTCACCGTCGTGTGCACCGGCGCGTCGGACTCCGAACGGATACCGGCGCCGAGCGCGACCATCTCGTCGTCGAGGTAGAAGTAGCTCTTCCTGCCCTGGGTGTCGGCACGGTCGAGGCTGTGCACGCTCACGCCGTAGGTGCCGTCCGAGACGCCGCCCGTGAAGCTGCCTCCGTTGCCCGTCCGGCCGGCCGTGCCACGCGTCTGCTCCTTGACGTAGGGAGCGGTGACGCCGGGGTAGTGGAACCAGTCGAACGCCGGACCGAGGTCGACGTACTCCCGGTTGGTCACCTGGATCGCTGTGGCGCCCGCCGCGTTCCACACGATCTCGTTGCCGACCTCCGGGCGGAAGGTGGAGCGGTACTCGCTGCCGACGGTGCGGCTCGAGTTGAGCCGCGTGAAGATCCCGTACCCGTCGCGCAGGTGGGACGAGAACTCCGACCGCCAGAAGTACTTGTTCCCGGTGACACCGTTGGTCCGGGTCGTGCCCCTGATGCTGTCGATCAGCTCCTGGTAGTCGGTCGCGTACAGCGGGTCCGTGCGCTCCATCTTGGTGAGCGGCTCGAGGAACTCGGCGGCGTACCCCGTGACGCCGCCGACGGTCTTCGGCTCTCGATAGCCGAGGTACAGCATGCCGACCTCGCCGCGGATCATCCACCGCGTGCCGTTGACGACGTAGAACGCGATCGTGTCCAGGTGCTCCCGGGTGAACGCGAGACCCGTGCCGCGCGCCGCGTCGGCCCACAGCGCCACGTTGGTGAAGAGCGCCATGCCGTACCCCTCGCTGTACAGCTGCGCCCCGTGCGCCCAGAAGCTCCCGTCGGGCTGCACCGCCTCGTTGGTCGCCCCGGAGCGGTCGACGGCGACGGTCTGGACCATGGTGTCGAAGCCGGACACGATCTTCTCGTGGTCACGGGTCGCGAGCGCCTCGAAGAGGTAGTTCGTCGTGCGCCACGCACCGTTGGCGCCGACCGGGTCGAGCCTGCCGGTGTTGTGCTCGAGCGCGACGGCCTTCGCCTCGGGGCTCAGCTCGTCGCCGAGGAAGACGGTGAGACGCCCCATCGCCATGGACTCGCCGATCTCGGTCTCCCACCAGTTCGTGTTGCCCGGGTCGACCGCGTCCCAGTGCACGAGTGCGCGCTCGACCGCGGCGAGGACGGCGGGGTCCTCGAAGCCCGCGGCGTCCGGGTCGCGGTAGGCCTGGGCGAGCGCGAGCATCCGGTAGAGCGCGATGTACGCGGACCAGGTCGCACCGTTCGCGGAGCTCGTCCGGTCCGCGTAGTCGACGTCCGGCCACGATCCGTCGGCACCCTGCGACGCGACGTAGTCGAGAGCCTCGGAGGTACGTGCCAGGTAGATGCCGTTCGCGATGATGATGTCGTCACCCTGCCCCAGGTAGTACTCCCGGAGGCGCGACGTGATCGTGTCGACGTCGTCGCCGGGCGGCGCCGCGCCCGCGGGCGCGACGACGAGTCCGACAGCGCTCAGCACGAGTGCCAGGAAGGCGGAGATCAGGGCTCTGACGCTTCTCATGGGGTGCTCCCTTGTGGTGGTCCGTGGCGCGCGCACGGTGCGGTCGGGGCGGCGCAGGCCGACGTCGGTCGTCGTCCGTCGGGAGCAGCGCGGGACGGGTCGCCTCTCGGCACGGGCGCCGACGGCGGTGCCGGACTTCTGACGCGTCATCGCGCAGGTGCTCCTTCACGGTGAGGCGGCCCGTGCCGCCTCCGACGGACGGTTCGACCGCCTGGCGAGGCGCCAGGCGGGCCGCGTCCTGCCTCGCCTCCTGTGGCGAGGTCGCCGGCCGCGCGCCCACGGGTGACGCCTCCCTGCGCCGACGGTGACGTGGCGCTAGTAAACCGGTTCTTGACAGCGCAGTCAAGATGGCACCTGCCCCTTCGGCACACGTGGCGAGGCGGAATCCGCCCGGAACTCCCTGCCTCGGCGCAATGCGCCGCATGCCCCGTGGCTGCCTTCTCCCCCGAGTCACCACGTCTGACTAAATCGGTACAGGATTCATGGGCCACGGCACGGAGATCCCCGTCGCCCGCTCGTGACGTCGAGTCTCTAGGGTGGGGCCATGACGACCGCGCCCGTGACCCCTCGGCCCGGTGCCGACGAGCGCCTCTCCCGGCTCATCCGGATCCCCACGGTGTCCGCCGAGCTGGAGGAGCGAGGGCTCGCGCCCTTCGACGAGCTCGTCGACCTCCTGCCCGAGCTCTACCCCCTGGTCCACGAGCACCTCGACCGCGAGCGCATCACCGACCTCGGGCTGCTCTACCGGTGGCGCGGCCGGTCCGACGAGGCGCCGCTCGTGCTCATGGCGCACTACGACGTCGTCCCGGTGGACGAGAGCGACGCCTGGACGTACCCGCCCTTCGAGGGGCGCGTCGCCGACGGCTGGGTCCACGGGCGCGGCGCGCTCGACGACAAGGGGCCCCTCGTCGTCGTGCTCGAGGCCGTCGAGAACCTGCTGGCCGCGGGCTTCACGCCCGCGCGGGACGTCTACCTGTCGTTCGGCGGCAACGAGGAGTCGTACGGGGCCGCCGCCGCGGCGATCGCGACGACGCTGCGCGACCGCGGCGTGGTCCCGTGGCTCGTGCTCGACGAGGGCGGCGCGGTCACGGACTCCCCGCTCCCCCTCGTCCCCGGGAGCGCGGCGATGATCGGCGTCGGCGAGAAGGGCGTGCTGACGCTCCGCCTCACCGCGCGCGGCGAGGGCGGGCACGCGTCGGCCCCGCCCACGACGACGGCGGTCCGGCGGGTCGCGCGCGCCGTCGAGCGCCTCGGTCCGCGCACCTTCCCCGCCCGCACGCCGGTCGCGATCTCGCGCATGCTCCGCCTCTTCTCGGACCGCGCGACCGGCCCCGCGCGGGCGGCCCTGCGCACCCTCGCCGCGGCACCGCCCGCCGCGGCGCAGGCCTTCGCCGCGATGGGCGGCGAGGCCGCCGCGATCGTCCGCACGACCGTCGCGCCGACGATGCTCTCCGGGGGCACGGCCGCGAACGTCCTGCCGTCGCAGGCGTCCGCGACCGTCAACCTGCGGATCGCGCTCGGCGAGACCGTCGCGGGCACGGTCGAGCGCGTCCGCCGGCGCGTGGCCGACCCGCAGGTCGAGATCGAGGTCGTCGAGGCCAGCGAGCCGTCCCCGGAGTCCCCCGTGGACGACGAGCGGTTCGCGCTCCTCGCGGCGTGCGTCGGCGTCTCGCACCCCGACGCGCTCCCCGCCCCGTACATCACGATGCAGGCGACCGACGCGCGGCACTTCCACCGGTTCTCGCCCGCCGTGTACCGGTTCGCGCCGCTCGCGATGTCCGCCGAGCTGCGCGCCACCATCCACGGCGTCGACGAGCGCGTCGAGGTCGCCGAGCTCGCGCGGGGCGAGCGGTTCCACCGCGCGCTCCTCGAGCGGCTACCCTGACGCTCCCCACCTCCGGGGCGCGCGACGACGCGCGCCTCCCCACGCAAAGGAGCAGCGATGGCTCGCTCGCTCACCGGGCGCCTCGCGGGTTCGACCCTCGCCGGCGTCGTCGGGTTCCTCGCCTTCGTCGAGCTGACGAGCGGCGTCCTCCAGGGCTACTACACGCCGATGCTCACGGACATCGCACGGCACCTCGGCGTGCACGACGCCGACGTGAACTGGCTCGAGGGCTCGCAGCTCATGCTGTCCGCACTCGTCGTGCCCGCGCTCGCCAAGCTCGGCGACATGGTCGGCCACCGCCGCATCCTCCTGTGGTCGACGGCGGTCACCGCGGCCGCGTCGCTCGTCCTGCCGTTCACCGACTCGTTCGCGGTGTTCCTCGTGGCGTGGGCCGTGCAGGGGTTCTACGTCGTGTGGCTGCCGCTGGAGATCGCGCTCGTCTGGTCGCGCGCCCGACGCCTGGCGAACCCCGCGGCCGTCACCGCGCGGGCCGCGGGCGTCCTCGTCGCGGCGCTGGAGACCGGCGCGATCGTCGGCGCGCTCGCGGGCGGGGCGCTGGTCGACGCGCTGCCGCTGCGCGTCGTGCTCCTCGTCCCGGCGCTGCTCGTCGTCGTGTGCTTCGTCGTCGTGCTGCTCGGCGTGCAGGAGTCGCCCGACCCCGCGGGCGGGCGCTTCGACACCGTCGGCCTCGTGCTCGTCTCGCTCGCGCTCCTCGCGCTGACCGGCGGCCTCAGCCTGCTGCGCCTCGAGGGCGTCGCCGCGGTCGCACCCTGGGCGCTCGTGCTGCTCGGCGCCGCGCTGCTGTGGCCGTTCGCCCGGTGGGAGCTGCGCCAGGACGACCCGCTCGTCGACGTGCGCATGTTCCGCTCCCCCGCGCTCGGCCCGGTGTTCCTCACCGCCGGCCTGTTCGGCGTCTCCGTGCTGGGCGCCCAGGCGCCGCTGTCCACGTTCGCCCGCACCGACCCCGCCGAGCACGGGTACGGGCTCGGCACGACCGGCTTCCAGACGTCCCTGCTCATCGGCGTCTACCTCGTCGGCATGATCGTCGGCGCGCTGTCCTACCCCCGCGTCGCCCGCCGCGCGACGCCGCGCCTCACCCTGGTCGGCGCGTCCACCCTCGTGGGCGTCGGCTTCCTTCTCTTCCTGCCGTTCCACGGGACGTACGCGAACGTGCTCACCAACATGGTGATCGTCGGGCTCGGCTCCGGCGCGCTCGTGGCGGCGCTGCCCGCGGCGGCTGCCGCCGCGGCTCCCCCGACGCTCACCGGCGTCGCCACCGGCCTCACGAACTCCGTGAAGACCGTCGGCGGGGCGATCGCGTCGTGCGTCTTCGGCATCGCGCTCGCGGGCGCCGCGCTCCAGGGCGGCGCCACGGAGGGCACGGCCGGCTCGTTCGGCGGGTACGTCACCGTCTGGGTCGTGTGCGGCACGACGGCGCTCGTCGCCGCCGTCTTCCTGCTCGTCGTCGTCCCGCGCCAGGCCTTCACCGACCCCGCAGCCGCAGCTCCCGCCGTGGGCAAGCCCGCGATCACGTCACCGACCGCCTGAACCTCCCGAGCCCGAACCCTCGCGCGGCCGAGGCAGAACCGTGGTCACGAGGTAGAGCCACGGTCACGCGAGGTAGAGCCGTGGTCAGCCCAGGTAGAGGCCTGGTTTCGTGCCCGACGGCGGTCTGGTCGCCTTGGGTGGCGGGGTGGGTGGTGGTGCCGCGTCTACCATCCGCCGCTCGTTCCTCGCGGCTCCCGCCAGGCCCGACCACGACGCGGCACCACCACCCACCCCGCCCGGCGTCGTCTCACCCTGGTCGTCCCTCACCCGGGCGACCGCCCGCGGTGCCGGTCTCGCCGACACGTTCCCGTTGCTGCGTCCGCGTGCAGCGTGACACCGCACACCTCCGCCCGTCGCGCGCCTCGCGGGCGCCACTGCGCGACTGCGCAGCGGCTGCAGCTGCGGGTCAGGGTCGTGGGTCGTGGGTCGTGGGTCGCGACTCGACCTGTTCCTGCGACGTCGCACCGGGCCGTCGCGAGGTCGCCCGGGCCGCACGACGCCACGCCGAGCAGGTCGTCTCGGCCCGACATGAGTGCCGGACGAGCCAAGGTCGCCTGGTCAGGCTGCCAGGACCACCTGGTCGGCCGGTCGCCGAGCCACAGTGGGCCGACGGCCGAGCGGTGGGGGTGGGCTCGGATGCGAAGGGGCGTCAGAGCGGCGCTCCTAGAACCCACGCCCGACAGACCAGGGTGACGGCGCCGCAGCCCCGAGCACCGAGCCCACCCCCACCGCGGACCTGACCCCGCGGGCTTGAGACCCGACCATGCCACCTCACCGGACCACAGCTCTACCTCGCCGACCATGGCTCTACCTCGGCGGACCGGGGCTCTACCTCGGCGTCAGGGCTCGTCGTCGAGGGGGGCGCCGTGGTGGCGGCCCAGGACGTCGAGCCGCGCCCAGAGGATCGCGAGCGCGGCGCCGCCGCCGATCTCCGCCGCCGCGAGGGCTCCGACGACGAGCGCGTCGGCACCGACGACCTCGAGCCGCCCGGGCCCGACCGCGCCGCCCGCGAGCCAGCTCACCGCCCCGACGAGCAGTCCCGCGCCGAGCGCGACCCCGCCCAGGGCGAGGCCCACGTCGAGCCACCGGACGTCGTCGTCCGGGTGGGTGCCTGTCACGTCGCGCAGGCGGCGCCACACGAAGGCCCCGACCACCACGCCGAGCGCGACGACGACGGCCGGCACCCACGGCGTCAGCGGGTTGGTCCAGTCGTCGCCGGGCAAGGCGCCGAGCAGCGGGATCGCCGGCAGCGCGCCGGGCTCGGAGCCGGTCGGGGCGAACGTGCTGCCCTCGCCGACGGCGAAGCCCGGCCCGACGAGCCACGCCCCGGCCCAGGCCACGACGTTCGGCAGGACGGCGAGCTGCGCGAGCGCCAGGACGATGCCACCGACGGTCCCGGGCACGAGCCCCGCGACGATGTCGCCCGACGTCGCACGCCCGGCCACCAGCCACGCCCCGACGACGACGGCGGAGACCCCGGCCAGCAGGCTCGTGCCGAGCAGGCCGCCGCGCAGGCCCAGCCGTACCGACGGCGGGAGCCACCGGTCGAGCCGCTGCGTGAGGTCGCCGACGAGGGGCGCGTCGGGTCGTGCGAGGATCCCGGCGCCCAGGCCGAGCCCGCCGACGACGGCGCCCCCGACGACCGCGACGCCGAGACCCCACGGGGGCGTCGACCCGGCGAGCAGCGCGACGCCGAGCGTCGCGAGGGCATAGGTCACGGTGCCCGCGACCCAGGCGGACAGGGTCGTGTGCGCGGATCGTCGGGCAGACGCGAAGCAGCAGAACAGCGCGAGGGCGGTGAGTCCGAGCGGCACCAGCGTGACCGTCGTCCCGCTCGCGACGAGCGGGACCCCGTGCCCGAGGAGCCAGAATCCCGCGGCGATCGTCACCGACTGCCCCCACCCGGAGCCCTCGGGGGACCCGGTGGACGACGCGAGGAAGGCGACGACGCCGGGCAGCACCACGACGGCGAGCGACAGCGCGAGCGCCTGGAGCGCGGCGAGCACTCCCGAGGGCCCGCGCCGGACCACGACCGGTGCGGGGGCCGGGCTGCCGTCCACGGTGCGCGTGCGCGCACCACGCGTCGTGCTGGTGGTGCTCATGGTGCCCATCGTCGTCGATCGAGTGGTCGGTCTGCGGCATTCGCCCCGGCGCGCCAGCCTACCCGCGCCTACGATCGGTCCATGACGACGCCGCCCGCCCCGACCGCGTTCGTCCTGGGCGGGGGCGGGGTCCGGGGCGCCGTCCAGATCGGCATGCTGCGTGCGCTGCTGGAACGCGGCATCACGCCCGACCTGGTGGTCGGGACGTCGATCGGTGCGATCAACGGGGCGGCCCTCGCGGCGGACCCGACGCCCGCGGTCGTCCCTCGCCTCGAGTCCGCCTGGTCGTCGCCCGCGGCCGCGCAGGTCTACGGCGAGGCGTGGTACCGGCAGGTGCACCGGCTCGCGACGACGCGCACCCACCTCGCCAGCCCGGCTCCCCTGCGCGCGCTGCTGCGCCAGGTGCTCGGCGAGCGCACGACGTTCGCCGACCTCGCCGTGCCCCTCGTCGTCGCCGCGGCGTCGATCGAGCGCGCGGCGGAGCGCTGGTTCAGCGAGGGTCCGTTGGTCGACGCCGTGCTCGCCTCGGCGTCCGTCCCGGGCGCGCTGCCGCCCACGCGCATCGGCGACGAGCACTACGTGGACGGCGGGGTGGTCTCCTCGATCCCGCTGGGCGAGGCGGTGCGCCGCGGCGCACGGACGGTCTGGGTGCTCCAGGTCGGGCGGATCGAGGAGCCGTTGCGGCCGCCGCGGACCGCGGTCGAGGTCGCGAAGGTGACGTTCGAGATCTCCCGGCGGCACCGGTTCGCGCGCGAGCTCGCCGAGGTCCCCGACGACGTGACAGTCCACGTCCTGCCCAGCGGCGGGCCGCTGCCCGGCGACGACCGGCTCTCGTCGTCGCGCCGGCTCGACACGACCCGAGCGCGCGCCGCCTCGTCGTACGCGGCGGCGCGCCGCTACCTGGAGGAGCTGGGGGGCGACGCGTGAACGTCGCGCCCCCGCCGCGCTGGGTCCGCCGGCTGCTGCTCGCGCCGGCCGTCGTCGTCCTCGCGGTCCTGCTCGTCCCGACGAGCCTCATGCTCGTCCTGCTCGTCGGCGGCATCGTGAGCTGGGCGCTGCCCGGTCGCCTGCGCGCGCCGCGCGTCCTCTGGGTCGCGAGCTTCTACGTCGTCTGGGACGCGGTCGCGGTCCTGGCGCTGTTCGGGCTCTGGGTGGGCTCCGGCTTCGGCTGGGCGCTGCACCGGCCCGCCTTCCGGCGCGCGCACGTGCGCCTCGCCGGCCGGATGCTCTCGGTGCTGTTCTGGCAGGTGCGCTGGACGCTGCGCCTGCGGATCGACGTCGACCTCAGCGAGGCCGACGGGCTCGACGGGGCCCCGGTGCTCGTGGTGAGCCGCCACGCCGGGCCCGGCGACTCGTTCGTCCTCATGGACCGCATCGTCAACGCGGCGGGACGCGAGCCGCGCGTCGTGCTCAAGGACACGCTCCAGTGGGACCCCGCGATCGACGTCCTGCTCCACCGCGTCCCGGCGTACTTCGTGGTGCCGCGCTCGCGGCGGCCGCACGGCGCGCCGTCCGGCAGCGAGGCGGTCGCCGCGCTCGCGACGGACCTCGCGCCGGACTCCGCCGTCCTCCTCTTCCCCGAGGGCGGGAACGTCACGCCGCGCCGCCGCGACGCCCGGATCGCCGCGCTGCGCGCCTCCGGCGAGGAGGACCTCGCCGTGCTCGCGGAGGGGATGCCGCACGTCATGGCGCCGCACGTCGGCGGGTTCCTCGCCGCGCTCGACGCGACGCCGACGACGGGCGTGGCGGTCGTCGCGCACACGGGCCTCGAGCGCCTGGTCACGGTGCGCGACATCTGGCGCGAGCTGCCGATGGACAAGCGCCTCACGCTCAAGATCTGGGCGACGCCCCGCGAGGCGCTCCCGGCGGGCGACGAGGAGCGCGCCGCGTGGCTCTACGCGCAGTGGGTGCGCCTCGACGCGTGGCTCGCGGCGTCGGGGGCGCCCACCGTCCCGAGCGCGGACCGCGACCCCGCGGCCTGAGGCGCGATCTCCGGCACGCGCGGACCACGACGGCGGACGCACGACGCCCCGCGGCCGGCGGAGCGGTCACGGGGCGTCGTGTGCGTGGACCCGGGTCGCGGGTCCGGCGGGTCCAGCGTCAGGCGAGGACCTCGCGCAGGAGCGCGGCGGTCTCGGACGGCGTCTTGCCGACCTTGACGCCGACGGCCTCGAGGGCCTCCTTCTTGGCCTGCGCGGTGCCCGCGGACCCGGAGACGATCGCGCCGGCGTGGCCCATCGTCTTGCCCTCGGGGGCGGTGAAGCCCGCGACGTAGCCGACGACCGGCTTGGTGACGTGGTCCTTGATGTAGGCCGCTGCGCGCTCCTCGGCGTCGCCGCCGATCTCGCCGATCATGACGATCGCCTTGGTCTCGGGGTCGTTCTCGAACGCCTCGAGCGCGTCGATGTGCGTGGTGCCCACGATCGGGTCGCCGCCGATGCCGATGGCGGTCGAGAACCCGAGGTCCTTGAGCTCGTACATCATCTGGTAGGTCAGCGTGCCCGACTTCGACACGAGACCGACCGGGCCCTTGCCCGTGATGGTGTGCGGGGTGATGCCGGCGAGCGACTCGCCCGGCGTGATGATGCCGGGGCAGTTCGGGCCGATCATGCGCGTCTTCTTGCCCTGCAGGTAGGCCCAGACCTCGGCCGTGTCCTGGACGGGGACGCCCTCGGTGATGACGACGATGAGCGGCATCTCGGCGTCGACGGCCTCGATCGCGGCGTCCTTGGTGAACGCCGGCGGGACGAACAGGACGGACACGTTCGCGCCCGTCTCGGCCATGGCCTCCGCCACGGTGCCGAACACGGGGAGCGTGACGTCGTTGCCCTCGTGGTCCTTGTGCGTGACGGTCGTGCCGGCCTTGCGGGCGTTGACGCCGCCGACGATCTGCGCGCCCGAGTCGAGCATGAGGGCGGTGTGCTTGGCACCCATCCCGCCGGTGATGCCCTGGACGATGATCTTGGAGTCGGAGTTCAGGTAGATCGACATGGTGTTCTCTGTCTCAGCTTTCCGCGTCTTCGGGCGATCAGGCGTTGGCCAGCTCGGCAGCCTTGTCGGCCCCGCCGTCCATGGTCTCGGCGAGGGTCACGAGCGGGTGGTTCGCCTCGCGCAGGATCGCGCGGCCGAGGTCCACGTTGTTGCCGTCGAGGCGCACGACGAGCGGCTTGGAGGCCTCGTCGCCGAGGATCTCGAGCGCGCCCACGATGCCCTTGGCCACCTCGTCGCACGCGGTGATGCCGCCGAAGACGTTGACGAACACCGACTTGACCTGCGGGTCGTTGAGGATGACGTCGAGGCCGTTCGCCATGACCTGCGCGTTGGCGCCGCCGCCGATGTCGAGGAAGTTGGCGGGCTTCACGCCGCCGTGGGCCTCGCCCGCGTACGCGACGACGTCGAGCGTGCTCATGACGAGCCCCGCGCCGTTGCCGATGATGCCGACCTCGCCGTCGAGCTTGACATAGTTGAGGCCGTTCGCCTTGGCCTTGGCCTCGAGCGGGTCGGTCGACTCCTTGTCCTCCAGCGCCTCGTGGTCCGGGTGACGGACCTCCGACGCGTTGTCGTCGAGCGTGACCTTGCCGTCGAGCGCGACGATCGAGCCGTCCTCGGTGCGGACGAGCGGGTTCACCTCGACGAGCGTCGCGTCCTCCGCCGTGAAGACGGTCCAGAGCTTCTGGATGACCGCCGCGACCGGGGCCTTGAGCTCCTCGGCGAAGCCGGCGGCGTCGACGATCTCGCGCGCCTTGGCCTCGTCGATGCCGACGATCGGGTCGACCGCGACCTTGGCGAGCGCCTCGGGGCGCTCGACCGCCAGCTGCTCGATCTCCATGCCGCCCTCGACGGAGCACATGGCGAGGTAGTTGCGGTTCGACCGGTCGAGGAGCACCGAGAAGTAGAACTCCTCGGCGATCTTGGCGCCCTGGGCGACCATGACGCGGTGGACCGTGTGGCCCTTGATGTCCATGCCGAGGATCTCGGACGCCTTCTCGGCGGTCTCCTCGGGCGAGTGGGCGAGCTTGACGCCGCCGGCCTTGCCGCGGCCGCCGGTCTTCACCTGGGCCTTGACGACCACGGTGCCGCCGCCGAGCTTCTCGGCGCCCGCGCGGGCCTCCTCGGGCGTCGTCGCGACGACCCCGCCCAGCACGGGCACGCCGTGCTTCTCGAAGATGTCGCGCGCCTGGTATTCGAACAGGTCCACCCTGCTGCGTCCTTCCGTCTGATGCGCCGTGTGCGGCATGACCGATGTCTCGACATCAAGACATCCCCGTACAGGGTAGCCCGGGAAGTCCCGGGCTCCTATCGCTCGGCGGCGGAGGACCGCGGGCGCCGCGTGTTCCGTTCGTCACGCGGCGCCGCGCCCGGGTGACCCCGGCTCAGTCCGCGACGGGCACGTCCACGAACCGCACCGGCGTGCTGCCGTCCGTGACCTCCGTCGACCCGTCCGGCACGTCCACGACGACCGTCTCCCCGCCCCGGTCCGGCCAGACGACGGTCACGCGCGACGTGACGCCCGGGCTCAGCGAGCCGACCGACAGGTCCGCGAGGACGCTGCGCGCCGAGTCCGGGTAGAAGGCCGGGTCGACGAGGTAGTCGACGGGGTAGACGCGCACGCCGCCGTCGAGCAGGGTCACGTTGTTCGCCCCGAGCCCGCCTTCTCCCAGCTCGCCGCGACCGTCGAGCACGGATCCGAGCACGCTCACGAACGCCGCGTGGTCCGTCCCGTCGTTGCGCACGTCGAGGGTCCCCACCAGATAGCCGTCCGCGCGCCGGACCTCCACGAGCTCGACGTGCAGCGTCTGGGTCCCGCCGAGCCCGTCGGCGTGCTCGAGGGTCGCACCCGCGAGCCCGTCGACGGTCGCACCCTCCGGCGCCGTGAGCTCGCCGGCCGCCGGCACCTCCGCGGGCGAGCGGTCCGTCGCGGGGACGAACTCGACGGTCACGCGACGGTTGAGCGCCCGCGCCTCGTCGGTGCCCTCGGTGGCGACGGGTTCGGTCTCCCCGCGTCCCTCGACCCGCACGTCGAACCGGCCCAGGTCGGCGATCTCGCCGAGCCGGTCCGCGACCGCGCGCGCACGGCGCTCGGAGAGCTCCTGGTTCGCGGCCTCCTCCCCCTGGTCGTCGGTGTGCCCGACGACGACGAGCTCGCCGTCCGCAGCGAGCGCGAGCTGGTCGGCCACGGCCTGGAGCGCGGCGTCCGACGCGGTGCCGAGCTCGGCGGAGTCGACCGCGAACAGGACGTCGGAGTCGATGGCGACGCTCACGAGGTCGTCCGTGTCGCGGGTGCTGACCGCGTCGTTCGCGCTGGTGCTGAACGTCTCGAGGACGGCGGTCGGCGCGACGACGTCGTCGAGACCGGCGGGCGCGAGCTCGGCCGCCGGGACCGTGAGGCCCTCGGCGTCGTCGGCCGCGACGACGGGGACGTCCTCGACGAGCCCGAGGTAGGGCACGAGGACCGCCGTCGTGGCGGACGCGGGGGCGGCGAACGCGACGTGGCCCACCACCGGCTCCTCGTCCGGCCCGAGCTCGAAACGGTCGTCCTCGAGGGACGCGAGGGCGACGCCGTCGGCCGCCCGGGCCGGCTCCCCGACGACTCCGGCGTCGAGGTCGACGAGGCGCACGCCGTCGAACGTGTCCTCCTGCGAGAGCGTGCGGTTCGCGAACGCCTCCCCGACGAACAGGGTGTCGTCACCGCTCGTGGCCTCGGCCTCGACCCGCAGGACGGCGAGGTCGCCGTCGAGCACCACGGGCCCGACCGACATCTCGATCTCCCGCCCGAGCACGTTCCCCGTCACGACGACCGGCGTCGCGTCCGACGAGGACGCCGGCACCTGCGCCTCGGCGGCCCCCGTCGTGGCGGCCGGGTCGGGTGCCCCGTCGCCCGCACCGCAGCCCGCGAGGGCGACGGCCGCCACGACGACGGTCGCGAGCGCGGGGACGACGCGCGTCCTGGGTGTGCCGGTCCACTGGTGCACGGTGACTTCTCCTGTCGGTCGACGGGGTCGGTGGGCTGCTCACGCCCACAGGTCGACGTGGACGCTAGCGGACGGACGACCGGCTCGGACGAGCCGCCCATCGCCGTCAACTCGGGTTGACACATGCGAGATCGTCAACCTAGATTGACACGTATGGAACCCGTCGACATGGACGCCGCGAGCAGCACCGATCCCGACACGGGCCTGCGTGCCGTGCGGTCGCTGCGCGTGCTCGCCGAACGCCTCGAGGCGCTGCAGGTCGAGCACGCCCGAGCGCTCGGCTGGTCGTGGCAGGAGATCGCCGACCGCCTCGGCGTCACCCGCCAGGCCGTGCACAAGAAGTACGGCGCGTCCCGCACCACCAGGAGGTCATGACATGTTCGAACGCTTCGCCGCCGACGCCCGCGACACGGTGGTCGGCGCCCAGGAGGTCGCCCGCTCCCGCGGCGACGACGCCATCGACGCCGTGCACCTGCTCCTCGCTCTCGCCCGCCAGGACGGTGGCGCGGGCGCGGTCGCCCTCGCCGCGGTCGGCGTCGACGCCGACGACGTCGAACGCCAGGTCGACTCCGCGCGCAGCCACGACCCGCTCGACGGCCAGGCCCTCGCCGCGCTCGGGATCGACCTCGACGAGATCCGCGCACGCACGGACGCGGCCTTCGGGCCGGGAGCACTCGACCGCGCGGGCGACGACGAGCGCCGCCGCGGGCGGCGGAACCGCCGCTCGCACGTCCCGTTCACGCCCGAGGCGAAGAAGTCGCTCGAGCTCTCCCTGCGCGAGGCGGTGCACGCGGGCTCTCGCGCCATCGACTCGGGCCACGTGCTCGCCGCGGTCGCGCGCGCGAAGGGCTCGACGGCGCACCGCGCGCTCGTCGACGCGCTCGCCGCGGCGGGGTCCGACGTCGCGGGCCTGCGCGCCGCGCTCGCCGCAGGGCACCGCAAGGCGTCCTGACCCGATACCGCCGACCGGTCCCCGGGCGCTCAGCCCGGCGGGACCGGCCCGGTGAACGCGGCGAGGTCCCACCCGGCGGCCGTCGCCAGCTCGCGGTAGGAGCGCTCGAAGAACGCGAGCAGGACGGCGTCGGGGTCCGCCGCGTCGCGCAGCACCCCGCACGGGAGCACCACCTCGCGCAGGCCGGGGTCCCAGTACCCGGGCGCCAGGTCGAGGTCGGCCACCCCCGGCGGCTGCGGGTACGCGTACGCGTAGACCTGGTCGGCGTGCGTCGTCGGGTCGCCGGGCCAGTAGCCGACCGCGACGTTCTCCGCGTTCTCCGCGAAGCGGTAGATGGGCTCGACGTCGTCCGGCTGGTGGAAGGGCCGCCCGTTGAACAGCGTGAGCCCCAGGTCGAACGCTCCCCAGTAGAAGCGCGGACCGCTCGACTTGCCGTAGAACCCGGAGCGGAACCGCTCCATCACCGCCGCGACCCGCTGCACGGTCGCGAGCCACGTGCGCGTGAGCTCGCCGTCCCACTCCCCGACCGCGGTGTCCTGCTCGAACGGCACCGGGTCGGGGATCTCGCGCGGCGTCGACCACACCCGCACCGGCACGGCGAGGCGGTCGAGGCACGCGAGGGTGCGCGCGTAGAAGTCGGCGACGGACATCGGCCCCAGCCCGACGGTCTCGGTGCGCCCGTCGGACGTGCGGAACGCGACGTGCTCCGCCACCAGGTCGATCTCGACGTCGAGCGCGCGCTCGCCGACCTGCATCACGGGCGTGACGAACCCGCGCGACGTCACGTGGAACGCGACGTTCCACCAGTGGTTGACGAACGGCGTGAGGTCGAGCACGACCTTGCCGACCACCTGCGTGAACAGGTGGAGCGGCCGGCGCGTCGGCTCCCACCGCCGCACGTCGAGGTCGGGCCAGGGGGCGGGCGCAGGGGCGGGGCGGGCGGCCGGCTGGGTCACGGGAGGCTCCTCGGGGCTCGGTCGTCCTGCCACGGTAGGACGCGTCCCGCTGCCGTGCCCGCCGACGGGGTGACGCCTAGCCGGCGCGGGCCGCCTAGCGTCGTGGCGTGCCCGAGACGACCTCGCTCCCCGACCGCGCCGACGACCGCCCGTCGGCACCGGACCGACCCGGCCGGGTCACGACGTCGTCCGGTCGCCCGTGGCGGCGCGGTGCGGTCGTGCTCGCCGCGAGCTTCCTGCTGGGCGGCCTGACGTCGTACGCCCAGGGGTTCCTGCCCGACGCCGCGGCGCCCTTCGCGAACTCGGCGAGCGGCTGGACGCTGCTCACCGCGCTGCTGGTCGCCTGGTCGGCGCGCGCCCCGCGCTCCCGGACGTGGCACGCCGCCGTGCTCGGCGCCGCGAGCTTCGTGCTGCTCACCCTGGGCTACGCCGTCGCAGCCGACCTCCGCGGGTACTTCTACGACCCGACGACGTTCGGGGTCGTCGGCGTCGTCGTCGGCCCGTTCGTCGGGGTCGCGGCGGCCTGGCTGTGGCGGACCGGCACCCCCGCCGCCCTCGGCACCGCGGTGCTCGCGGGCATCGGGGTCGGCGAGTCCGTCTACGGGCTCACGACCGTCGTCGAGACGACCGGCGCCACCTACTGGGTCACGATCGGCGTCGTCGCGCTCGTCCTGCTCGGCGGCATGCTCGCGCGCCGGCTCCGCGGCGCGCTGCCGGTCGCGACCGCCGTCGGGGGCACCGCCGTCGTGGCAGCAGCGTTCGTCCTCGCCTACCGCGCCCTGGGCACGATCGGCTGACCCGGCGGTCGAGCCCCCGCACCCCGAGAGAGCGGCCCCCGGCTCAGAGCCCGGTGCACGGCACCCGGTACGTCACTACCTCGGTCAGTGGTCGCCGTCTCGGCGCCGAGGCGCTCTCAGAGCTTGGTCACCGGCGAGTAGCGCAGCAGGAGGCGCTTGGTCCCGTCGGCCCCGAAGTCGATCTTCGCGACCGCGTTCGGGCCAGCGCCCTCGAGCGCGACGACGGTCCCCAGCCCGTAGGCGTCGTGGGTCACCTTGTCCCCGACTGCGAGGTTCGGCACGTCCCCGTCGGCCCGCGGCGTCGCCGACCCGAACTTCGCCCCACCGGACGGCGAGCCGAACGCGGCGCGGGCAGGGGCCGACGACGACGGGTCGTGGCGGGTCTGGCGGGAGCGGCCCGAGGAACGAGGGCCGCGGATGGTAGACCCGTCGTCGTCGGCCCCTGACCGCGCCCCCGACCCGAACCCCGACCGCGAACCGGACCACGACCCCGAGCCGCGGCCCCAGACCGACCCGCCCGCGCGCAGCGTCGCCATCGACGACTCGCGCCGCCGCCAGTCCCACAGCTCCTCGGGGATCTCCTCGAGGAACCGGCTGGGCGGGAACTCGTTCGCCATCCCCCACGCCGACCGCACCGCGGACCGCGACACGTAGAGCCGCTCGCGCGCGCGGGTGATGCCCACGTAGGCGAGGCGGCGCTCCTCGGCGAGCTCGGCGTCGTCGTGCAGCGACCGCATGTGCGGGAACGTGCCGTCCTCCATGCCGGTGAGGAACACGACGGGGAACTCGAGGCCCTTGGCGGTGTGCAGGGTCATGAGGGTGACGACCCCGGGGTCCTCCTTCTCCGCGCCCTCGCTCTCGCCGTCGGCCACGTCCTCCGCGGGGATCTGGTCCGCGTCGGCGACGAGCGAGACGCGCTCCAGGAAGTCGGACAGCGTGCCCTCGGGGTCGAGCTCGGTGAACTCGGTCGCGACGGCGTGGAGCTCGGCGAGGTTCTCGACGCGCGTGGCGTCCTGCGGGTCGTCGCTCGCGCGGAGCTCGGCGAGGTACCCGGTGCGGTCGAGGACGGCGCCGAGGATGTCCGACGGCGTCGCGCCGGAGTCGGCGAGCTCGCGCAGCCCGGTCATCAGCTCGACGAACGCACGCAGGGGGTTGAGCGTGCGGTTGGTCAGGCCGGGGATCTCGTCGATGCGGGCGAGGGCCGCGCCGAACGAGATGCGCTCGCGGTCCGCGAGCGCCGCGACCGCCCCCTCGGCCCGCTCGCCGAGCCCGCGCTTGGGCACGTTGAGCACGCGCCGCAGGTTCACGTCGTCGTCGAGGTTGTCGATCGCGCGCAGATAGGCCACCGCGTCCTTGACCTCGCGCCGCTCGTAGAAGCGCGTGCCACCGACGACCTTGTACGGCAGGCCGACGCGGATGAGCACCTCCTCGAGCGCGCGGGACTGGGCGTTGGTCCGGTAGAACACCGCGACGTCGCCGGGGCGCACGCCCTCGGAGTCGCCGAGGCGGTCGATCTCCTCCGCGACGAACCGCGCCTCCTCGTGCTCGTTGTCGGCGACGTAGCCGATGACCTTCGCGCCCGCGCCCGAGTCGGTCCACAGCCGCTTCGGCTTGCGGTCGGGGTTGCGCGAGATGACGGCGTTGGCGGCCGAGAGGATGTTCTGGGTCGAGCGGTAGTTCTGCTCGAGCAGGATGGTCCGTGCGTCGGGGTAGTCGGCCTCGAACTCGAGGATGTTGCGGATCGTCGCGCCGCGGAACGCGTAGATCGACTGGTCCGCGTCGCCGACGACGGTGAGCTCGGCGGGGTCGAGCGCGGGCACCTGCGCCTCGCCCGTCCCGCTCGTCGCGGCGTCGGTAGCGGCGGAGTCCTCGCCCACGCCCGCGAGCTCGCGCACGAGCACGTACTGCGCGTGGTTGGTGTCCTGGTACTCGTCGACGAGCACGTGCCGGAACCGGCGGCGGTAGTGCTCCGCGACGGCGGGGAACGCCTGGAGCAGGTTGACCGTGGTCATGATGATGTCGTCGAAGTCGAGCGCGCTCGCCGCGACCAGCCGCGCCTGGTAGCGCGTGTAGACGTCGGCGAGCACCTGGTCGAACTCGGGGACGCTCGCGCCGTGCGGGCCGCCGCGCGCGGCGAGGCCGTCGTCCGTCGCGTGGGCGCCCGAGTCCCGCGCGTACGTCTCGGGGTCGACGAGCTCGTTCTTGAGGTCGGAGATCTTGTTGGCGAGCGAGCGCGCCGGGTACTTCTTGGGGTCCAGGTCGAGCTCGCGCGTCACGAGCGTGATGAGCCGCTGCGAGTCCGCGGCGTCGTAGATGGAGAAGCTCGACCGCAGCCCGAGCGTCGTGGCCTCGCGGCGCAGGATGCGCACGCACGCCGAGTGGAACGTGGAGACCCACATGTTGCGCGCGGCCGGCCCCACGAGCGTCTCGACGCGCTCGCGCATCTCGGCCGCGGCCTTGTTGGTGAACGTGATCGCGAGGATCTGCCCGGCGTTGGACCGGCGCGTGGCGAGCAGGTAGGCGATGCGGTGCGTGAGCACGCGCGTCTTGCCCGACCCGGCACCCGCGACGATGAGCAGCGGTCCGCCCGCGTGCACGACCGCCTCGCGCTGCTGCGGGTTGAGCCCGTCGAGCAGGGCCTCGGGGTCGAGGTGGGCGTACCGGCCCCGCCGCTCCCCCGCGCCCGACGCCGCCCCGTCGCCTCCCGGCCCCGGGCCTCCCCGGGTGGCGTCCCCGACGGGCGACCCGGCGCCGTCGGGCACGGCCGGGTCGTCGGTCCAGCGCGGGGCGGTCCGCGGGAGGCGGGACTCGCCGCCGTGGTCGACGCGCGGGCCGTCGAACAGCGTGTCGAGGCCGGGCAGCGGGAGGTTCTCGAAGAGCGAAGCCATAGCCCCTCCAGCCTAGGCGCCCCCGCCCACACCCCGTGCCGACCTCGCCGATGAGTCCTGTCGTCCGCGACGGTCTCCCCCGTCACGACCGCAGCACGTGCCGCACCACGAAGGAGACACCATGACGACGACCCACCTCACCGGCGTGCACACCGTCGCGGTCCCGGTCACCGACCAGGACCGCGCGCTGGCGTACTACACCGGGGCGCTCGGGTTCGAGGTCCGCATGGACGGCGAGCTCCAGGAGGGGTTCCGCTGGATCGAGGTCGCTCCCCCGGGCGCCGCGACGTCCGTCGCGCTCGTCGCGGCGGGCGACGGCCTCCCCGCGGGGATCGACACCGGTATCCGGCTCACCACGACCGACGCGGCCGGCGACCACGCGACGCTCACCGCCGCCGGGGCGAGCACCGGCGAGCTCCTGGCCTGGGAGGGCGTGCCGCCGATGTTCTCGCTGCGGGACGTCGACGGGAACACGCTCTACGTGATGGAGATCCCCGGCTGATCCGACCGCGCCTCAGGTGAGGGCGAGGCCGACGCCCCAGGTCGCCGCCGCGAGGAGGCCACCCAGGAGCTGGACCAGGATCGTGATGCCGGTCGCCTGCATCGCGGCGACGGTCGCGCGCCACGCGGCGCGGCGGTCGCGGCGGCGCAGGAGCTCCGCGACGAACACCGCGAGCACGAAGCCGATGAAGAGCCCGATCACGGGGATCACGAAGAACCCGACGACGCCCGCAATCCCGCCCCACACGAGGGTCGACCAGGGGACCTCCGCCCGGCGCATGTGGCGGCCCGCGAGGACGTACTGCGACACCTCGGCGGCGACCACGAGCACGGCGGCGACCGCGAAGACCACCCACGCGGCGGTGCCGCCCGTGACGATCGCCCACACGAGGACCGCGCCGAGCACGAGCACGTTCCCGGGCAGGACCTGCACGACGATCCCGACCAGCCCGACCAGGATCGCCAGCCCGACGAGGACCTCTCCACCGACGCTCACGGGGGAAACCCTCGCACGTCGGGCGCGCTACGCACGCCCCGCGAGCGGCACCAGCCGCGGGTGCGCGACGCCGTCGAGCACCCACGACCGGATCATCGCGCCGAACAGGTCCGGGTCCTCCGCGCTCCACTGGTGGTGCATCCCGGGCGCCACGCGCACGACGGCGCCCGGGACGCGGCGCTCGATCGTCGACAGCGCGCTGCGGGCGGGGCGGAGGTCGCGGCCGCCCGCGACGGCGAGCACGCGGGCCCCGGACTCCGCGAGGCCGTCGGGCCAGCGCCCGCCGTAGACGTCGGCGAGCAGCCGCGCCATGGTCTCGCGGCGGATCGCGAGACCCGAGCGCACGAACAGGTCCCGGGACTCCGCGGGGATCCCGGTGGCGACGGCCTGGCCGCGCCAGTACCAGCGCCGGTCCCAGACCCGGAGCTGCGCGCGGCCGAGCGCGCCGGCGAGCCCGGGCACGCCGTCGACCACCGCGCCCGACGACAGGACGGAGCGCACGAGCCCGGGGTGCCGCGCGGCGAGGTGCAGCGCGACGACCCCGCCGAGCGACAGGCCGACGACGTGCACCTCCTGCCCGGCGGGGATCGCGGAGACCGTCGCGGCGACGTCGTCGACGACCGCGTCGAGCGACGCCGGGACCTGGTCCCCGCGGCCGCCGAAGCCGAGCAGGTCGGGCGTCCACACGTCGAGGTCGTCGAGCGCCTCGACCTGCGGCTCCCACATCCACGACGCCACGGTGCCCCCGTGCAGCAGGACGACGGAGACGGAGCCGGTGCCCGGCGCGCCCGGGCGGCTCGCCGGGTGGTGCACGACGGCGTCCGGCAGGCTCACGGGAGCACCTCGCGCTCGGTCTCGTCGAGCCACGCGAGCTCGGTCCGGGCGTGCGCGAGACCGTGGCGCAGCGTCGCGAGCCGGAGGGCGAGGCCGCGCGTGCCGCGCACACGCTCCGCGTCGGGGCCGCCGTCCGCGAGGACCGCCGCGACCCGCTCCTCCTCGGCGGTGAGCGCCGCGACCGTCTCCTCGGCCAGCGCGCGCCGGGACGCGAGCAGCGCCGCGACGCCCTCGTCGTCGAGCTGGTCGGCGAAGAACAGCCGCCCGAGGAAGGGCTCGCGCGAGTCCTCGTGCGGGAGCGGCGAGGCGAGCCAGTCGCGCAGCGCCGCGCGGCCGGCGTCCGTGATCGCGTGGACCTTGCGGTCCGGGTAGCTCTCCTGGGGCACCACCTCCACCTCGGCGAGCCCGGCGTCCACGATCGCGGCGAGGGTGCGGTAGAGCTGCGAGCGGTCGGCCGCCCAGAAGTGGCGGACCGAGGAGTCGAACGCGCGCTTGAGGTCGTAGCCCGTCATGGGCCGCACCGTGAGGAGCCCGAGCACGAGGTATCGAAGGACCATGCGACTAGTGGACCATGCACCTAGTCCAGCGTCAACACCTCGGGGGACGACGAGAGCCCGCCGACGGACGATCTGTCGACGGGCCCCGGCCGGGTCGCTGCGGTCAGTTCCAGAAGACCGCGACGAGGATGTTGACGAGGGTCAGGCCACCGATGGCGTGCTTGACGCCCGGCGCCACGGCGCCGTCGGCCGCCTTGGCCCCCTGGCGCTTGGCGACGAACGCCAGGACGGCGATGACCAGGGCGATGACCAGCTTGACGCCGATCTTGGCCATGTCGGGGCCACCGTCACCCCAGACGGACGCCTCGCCGATCCCGACCATGGCGATCCCCGCGACGAGCGCGGTGAGCGCGCCGTGGAAGACGCCCTTGTACAGGCCCGGCGAGCGCAGGGACGCGAGGTAGCCGCCGAGGACGATGGCCCACCCGATGAAGTGCAGCGCGACGAAGACGTTGTAGAGGAACTCCATGACCCCATCCTATTTGCTGACGCCCCTGTCGTGAAACTTTGCACAAGGTGGCCCGTCGCGTCGACCGCCGCTCGCCCGACAGCCGGCGAGGGGCCGGGTCGCTCGACAAACTGGACCCATCCAGTCTAGTATTTCAGGTTTCCCACCATGCGGACGAGGGGTGTCCACCACGCTGGACGGCGGCTATCGTTCTGCGCATGACCACGGCAGCCCGCACCCTCCTCGTGACCTCGCGTCACGGGATGCCGGCGTGCGCGCACACGTGTCTCAGCTGTTGTCGCTGAACCGCGCCCGACTCAGCGCGAGCCCGCACGCTCGCCTCTCTCTCCCCGGAGAAACCCTGAGAACCGGCGCGCGCCGTCGGTCCTCAGCCACTCGCACCCTCGCTGAGCGCTCGCCGTCGCGCGTCCCCGCCCCCGAACGAGGACACGAGGAACCCCGATGACGCAGGCCACGACTGCGCCGGAGACCACCGAGGACGCCGCCGCGCGACCTGGTCGTCCCGCCGGCGAGCGCGCCGCCCGGCCGGCGCGCGCCGCCCGCCCGAACGGGCAGTGGAAGGTGGACGGCACCGAGCCGCTCAACGCCAACGAGGAGCTCAAGCGCGCGGGCAACGGCCTCGACGTGCGCGAGCGCATCGAGACGATCTACGCCCGCGAGGGCTTCGACTCCATCCCCGGCGACGACCTGCACGGCCGCTTCCGGTGGTGGGGCCTCTACACCCAGCGCAAGCCCGGGATCGACGGGGGCAAGACGGCGACGCTCGAGCCGCACGAGCTCGAGGACAGGTACTTCATGCTCCGCGTCCGCTCGGACGGCCAGGAGCTCGACGTCCGCGCGCTGCGCGTCCTCGGCGGCATCTCGCGCGACTTCGCGCGGGGGTCGGCCGACATCACCGACCGGCAGAACATCCAGTACCACTGGATCGAGATCGAGTCCGTCCCCGAGATCTGGGACCGCCTCGCGACCGTCGGCCTCGAGACGACGACGGCCTGCGGCGACACCCCGCGCGGCTTCCTCGGCAGCCCGGTCGCCGGCATCGCGGCGGACGAGATCATCGACCCGACTCCCGTGATCCTCGAGATCAAGCGCCGGTACATCGGCGACCCCGAGCTCGCGAACCTCCCGCGCAAGTTCAAGACCGCGATCACCGGGCACCCCAGCCTCGACGTCGTGCACGAGATCAACGACGTGTCGCTCGTCGGCGTCGTGCACCCCGAGCTCGGCCCCGGCTACGACCTCTGGGTCGGCGGCGCGCTCTCGACGACCCCGCGCCTCGGCGAGCGCCTGGGCGCCTTCGTCACCGAGGAGCAGGCGGCCGACGTGTGGCACGGCGTCGTGCGGATCTTCCGCGACTACGGCTACCGCCGGCTGCGCAACAAGGCGCGCCTGAAGTTCCTCCTCGCCGACTGGGGCACGGAGAAGTTCCGCGAGGTGCTCGAGAGCGAGTACCTGGGGTACCGCCTCGCCGACGGCCCCGCGCCCGCGCCGGCGACCGGTCCGGGCGACCACGTGGGCGTGCACCTCCAGAAGGACGGGGACTACTACGTCGGGGCCGCCCCCGTCGTGGGGCGCGTGGGCGGCAGCACGCTCACGGGTCTCGCGGACCTGGTGGAGAAGGTCGGCGCCCGGTCGGTGCGCCTCACGGCGCACCAGAAGCTGGTCGTCCTGGGGGTCCCGCCCGAGGGCGTGGACGAGCTCGTCGCGGGCCTCGAGCCGCTCGGGCTCACCGCCCGGCCGAGCCCGTTCCGCCGCTCGACCATCGCGTGCACGGGCATCGAGTTCTGCAAGCTCGCGATCGTCGACACCAAGGACACGGCCGCGCGCGTCATCGGCGAGCTCGAGGAGCGCCTCGCGGACGTCCCGTCGCTGGTCGAGCGGCCGCTCGACCTCAACATCAACGGCTGCCCCAACTCGTGCGCGCGCATCCAGACGGCGGACATCGGCCTGAAGGGCCAGATCATCACCGTCGACGGCGAGCAGATGCCCGGGTACCAGGTGCACCTCGGCGGCGGCCTCGTCGGCACGGGGCGCGACGAGGGCGGGCTCGGGCGCACGGTGCGCGGTCTCAAGGTGCCCGCGACGCAGATCGCCGACTACGTCGAGCGCGTCGTGCGCCGCTACGAGGCGGACAAGGACGGCGCCGAGACGTTCGCCGAGTGGGCGCACCGGGCCGACGAGGAGGCGCTCCAGTGAGCGGGGACCAGGACGTGACCACGACGACGGCCGGCACCTCGCCGTCGGGCGCTCCCGACCCACTGGCCGCGCTGCGCGCCGCGGCGCAGGCCAGGGCCGAGCAGCGCGAGAGCGCGAAGGCCGCGCACCACGCGGAGCGCGCGCGGCACGGCCGGCCGAAGCGGTCGCTCGACGAGCTGCGCGAGATCGCGCGGCGCGGCGCGGCGCTGCTGCACGGCGCGGGCACGCCCGGCGTCGAGGGCGCCACGCGCCCCGAGGCGACCGCGGAGGAGGTCATCGCCTGGGCTGCGCGCGAGTTCGGGACGTCCGTCGCGGTGGCGTGCTCCATGGCCGACGCCGTGCTCCCCCACGTCGTGGCGGCGCAGATCCCCTGGGTCGACGTGCTGTTCCTCGACACGGGGTACCACTTCGCCGAGACGGTCGGCACGCGGGACGCCGTCGAGCAGCAGATGGACGTGACGATCGTCGACGTCCGGCCCGAGCTCACGGTCGCCCAGCAGGACGCCGCGCACGGCAAGGACCTGTTCTCGCGCGACCCCGGCCTGTGCTGCCAGATGCGCAAGGTCGAGCCCCTGCACCGCACGCTCGCGGGCTACGAGGTGTGGGTCACGGGGGTGCGCCGTGACGAGGCGCCGACCCGGACGGGCACGCCCCTCGTCACGTTCGACGAGAAGAACGGGCTCGTGAAGATCAACCCGCTCGCGGCCTGGTCGTTCGACGACCTGCTCGCGTACGCCGCGCGGCACCAGGTGATCCTCAACCCCCTGCTGAACGACGGCTACCCGTCGATCGGCTGCCAGCCGTGCACCCGGCGCGTCGCGCCGGGCGAGGACCCGAGGGCCGGCCGCTGGGCGGGGCTCGACAAGACAGAGTGCGGACTCCACGTATGAGGACGGGCATGACGACCATCGACCTGACGACCGACGCACCGGGCTCCCCCGCCGGTGCTCCCGCCGGCGCCCGCGCGGACGCGCCGGTCCCCGGCTCGGCGCTGCCCGGCGGGCGCCGTCTCGCGCAGCTCGACGCGCTCGAGAGCGAGGGCATCCACATCGTCCGCGAGGTGGTGGCCGAGTTCGAGCGCCCCGTGCTGCTGTTCAGCGGCGGCAAGGACTCCGTGGTGATGCTGCACCTCGCGGTCAAGGCGTTCGCGCCCGGCCCCGTGCCGTTCCCGGTGCTGCACGTGGACACGGGCCACAACTTCCCCGAGGTGCTCGCCTACCGCGACGCGACGGCGGCCCGCCTGGGCCTGCGGCTCGAGGTCGCGAGCGTCCAGGACTACCTCGACGACGGCCGCCTGCGCGAGCGCGCGGACGGGACGCGCAACCCCCTGCAGACGCAGCCGCTGCTCGACGCGATCTCGGGGCACAAGTTCGACGCCGTGTTCGGCGGCGGCCGGCGCGACGAGGAGAAGGCGCGCGCCAAGGAGCGCGTGTTCTCGCTGCGCGACGAGTTCGGACAGTGGGACCCGCGCAACCAGCGCCCGGAGCTGTGGAACCTCTACAACGGGCGCCACCGGCCCGGCGAGCACGTCCGCGTGTTCCCGCTGTCGAACTGGACCGAGCTCGACGTGTGGCGCTACATCGCACGCGAGCGCATCGAGCTCCCCGAGCTCTACTACGCACACGAGCGCGAGGTGTTCGACCGCGACGGGATGCTGCTCGCCGTCGGGCCGTACTCGGAGCCCCGCACGGACGCCGAGGCCGCGTCGCGGCGGACCGAGACGGTGCGCTACCGGACCGTCGGCGACATGTCGTGCACCGGCGCCGTGCGGTCGGACGCGACGGGCGTCGAGGACGTCATCGCCGAGGTCGCCGCGACGCGCATCACCGAGCGCGGCGCGACCCGCGCCGACGACCGCCTCTCCGAGGCCGCCATGGAGGACCGCAAGAAGGAGGGGTACTTCTGATGGGCACCCAGACCAGCACCGGCGCCGTCACCGAGGGCACGACCGTCCCGCTCGACGACGCGCGCCGCGGCACGCTGCTGCGCCTCGCGACGGCGGGCTCCGTCGACGACGGCAAGTCCACGCTCGTGGGCCGCCTCCTCTTCGACTCGAAGTCCGTGCTCGCGGACCAGCTCGACGCCGTCGAGCGCGTCTCGCGCGACCGCGGCCTCGAGTCGGCCGACCTCGCGCTCCTCACGGACGGACTGCGCGCCGAGCGCGAGCAGGGCATCACGATCGACGTGGCGTACCGGTACTTCGCGACCGCGCGCCGGTCGTTCATCCTCGCCGACTGCCCCGGGCACGTGCAGTACACGCGCAACACCGTCACGGGAGCGTCGACGGCGGACGTCGTCGTGCTGCTCATCGACGCGCGCAAGGGCCTGCTCGAGCAGACGCGCCGCCACCTCGCGGTCGCGAGCCTCCTGCGCGTGCCGCACGTCGTCGTCGCGGTCAACAAGATCGACCTCGTCGACTACAGCGAGGCCCGGTACGAGGAGCTCGCGGCGGACATCCGCGCGGCCGCGACCTCGCTCGGCGTCGGCGACGTGCACACCATCCCGGTGTCCGCGCTCGTGGGCGACAACGTGGTGGACCGCGCGAGCGCGAACACGCCCTGGTACGACGGCCCGAGCCTGCTCGAGCTGCTCGAGGAGCTCCCGACGGGCGACGACCCGGAGACCGAGGCGTTCCGCTTCCCCGTCCAGGTGGTCATCCGCCCGCAGGCGGCGGCCGACGAGCGCTACCGCGACTACCGCGGGTACGCCGGGCAGGTGGCGTCGGGCGTCGTGACGGTCGGGGACGAGGTCGTCGTGCTGCCGTCCGGTCGCCGCACGACCGTCGTCGGGATCGACACGGCCGACTCGCTCGCGTCCGGCGAGGTGCTCACGGAGGCGTTCGCGCCGCAGTCCGTGACGATCCGCCTCGCCGACGACGTGGACGTCGCGCGCGGCGACCTCATCGCCTCCGCCGCGGAGGCCCCCGAGGTCACGCAGGACGTCGAGGGCACCGTCGCGTGGCTCAGCGACCGCCCGCTCCTGCCCGGCGCGCGCGTGCTGCTCAAGCACACGACCCGCACGGTGCAGGCGGTGGTGCGCGACGTCGTCGGGCGGCTCGACCTCGACACCGCCGAGCTCGACCCGGCCGAGCGCCTCGACCTCAACGACATCGGCCGCGTGACCCTGCGGCTCGCGTCGCCCGTCGCGGCCGAGGAGTACGTCGTGGCCCGCCGCACGGGCGCGTTCCTGCTCGTCGACGCCCAGGACGGCGGCACGCTCGCCGCCGGCATGGTCGGCGACGCGCTCGCCGCCGCCCGGCGTCCGGCGTCCCGGCCCGGCTCGTACGCGATCTAGGCTGGACGCCGTGACCGCACCCGAGCACGAGACGTACCCCCTGGGCCTGCGTCTCGACGGTCGCCGGGCCGTCGTCGTCGGCGGCGGCCCCGTCGCGGCGCGCCGCACGCGGGGGCTCCTCGACGCGGGCGCCGTCGTGACCGTCGTCGCGCCGTTCGTCTGCGAGGACCTCGCGGAGCTGCTCGCGGTGCACGGCCCCGCCGGCGACGCGCACGGGCACGTCGCCCTGCCCGCGGACCACGGTGCGCGGCTGTCGTGGGTGCGGCGCGACTACCTCACCGGGGACCTCGACGGCGCGTGGCTCGTCCACACCGCGACCGGCGACCCGGGCGTGGACTCCCAGGTCGCCGCCGACGCCGAGGCCGACCGGGTCTTCTGCGTCGCCGCGGGCGACGCGGACCTCGCGACCGCGTGGGTGCCCGCCGTGGCACGCACGCGCGTCCCGGGCGGCGCGTCCCGCGGCGCCCCGGCCGCGGAGGTCACGGTGTCCGTCAACGCGGGCCGGGACCCGCGCCGCGCCCAGCGCGTCCGCGACGCCGTCGCGGCGCTGCTCGAGACGGGAGAGCTCCCGCTCCGTGCGGTCCGCCCGGCGGGCACGCGCCCCACGGCCGACGACGACGCCCCCCGCGCCGGGGCCGTCTCGGAGCCGCTCGTGCGGCCGGTGGGGACGGTCGCGCTCGTCGGGGGCGGCCCCGGCGACGCCGGGCTGATCTCGGTGCGGGGACGCCGCCTCCTGGCGGAGGCGGACGTCGTCGTGGTCGACCGGCTCGGGCCGCGCGGCCTGCTCGCCGAGCTCGGCGACGACGTCGAGGTCGTGGACGTCGGCAAGACGCCGGGCCACCACCCGGTGCCGCAGGCGGAGATCAACCGGATCCTCGTGCACCACGCGCTCGTCGGGCGGCGGGTCGTGCGGCTCAAGGGCGGCGACCCCTACGTGTTCGGGCGCGGCGGCGAGGAGGCCGAGGCGTGCCGCGAGCACGGCATCCCGGTCGAGGTCGTCCCGGGCGTGACGAGCGCCGTCTCCGTGCCCGCCGCGGCGGGCATCCCCGTCACGCACCGCGGCCTGTCGCGCGGGTTCACCGTGCTCACCGGGCACGAGGACGTCGGCAAGGTCCCCGCCGCGACCGACCACACGGTCGTCCTGCTCATGGGCGTCTCTCGCCTCGCGGAGACGGCCGCCGCGCTCGTGGCGCAGGGCCGTCCGCCCGAGACGCCGGTCGCGGTCGTGGAGGACGGCTACGGCCCGCGCCAGCGCACGACCGTCGGCACCCTCGCGACCATCGCCGACCGCGCGCGCGAGGCGGGCGTCCGCCCGCCGGCCGTGACCGTCGTCGGCGACGTGGTGACCCTCTCCCCCGCCTGGCCCGCCGACGCCCCCGGCGACGGCCACGGCGCGCGTCGCCGCTCCGGGTAGCCGCTGACTCAGCCTCCCGGTCGCGCCGGGTCGTCGTGCGGGACCAGCACCCGCACGCCCGGGCGGTCGAGCACGGTCGTCGTCGCCTCGTCGAGAGCCCGCCACGTCTCGTCGCTGAACCCGTCGCCGGTCGTCCGCACGAGGACGGCGGACGTCCCCGAGGTCAGGTAGCGCAGCGCCTCGGCCTGCCAGGCGAGGTTCCGACGGCGCGGGACGGCCTCCCCGTCGGCGTCGCGCGCGCCGAGGTCGTAGGTGTACCCCGAGAGGTCCACCGGGAGCTCGCAGCCGCGCTCCAGGTCGCGGCTCAGCACGTCGAGGACGGCCAGCATCCCGGGGGAGTCGGCGCGCACGCAGCCGTCGTCCGGGAGCCGGGCCGCGACCTCGGCCGTCGGGAGGGGCACGAAGCGGGGCGCGGTCAGCACGGCCGCCACCAGGAGGGCTCCCGCCCCGGCGCTCAGGACCGTCCCCGCCACGACCCGGCCCGGGCGCGGCAGGAGCGAGCACGCCGCTGCCAGGACGAGGACCAGGGCGGGCGCCGGGAAGGCGGCGTACTGCGCGTACGCGGACGGCGCGGCCAGCAGCACGCCGACCTGCGCCACGAGCAGCACGACCCAGAGCCGTCCCCGCCGCCCGGCCCAGGCGACGACCGCCGCGACGGTCAGCAGCACCAGCACGGTCCAGACGGCCGCGACCTGGGCCCGGGGCGACACGAGCTCCTCGAGACCTCCCGTCCCCGTGATCCACACGAGCCGCTGCTCGAGGTCTTTCGGCTCCCGCGGCCGGCCGAGCTGGGAGAGCACCACCATGCGGACCATGTCCGGGCCCGCAGCGAGGAGGAACGGCAGCAGCACGGTCGCCAGCGCGACGACGGCGCCCGCGGCGGCGCGGGCGGCGGTGCGCCACCCGGCGACGGCCAGGAGCCAGAGGAGCACGACGGCCAGCGGCACGACGCCCCAGATCTTGACCGTCGCGCCGAGCCCGAGGACGGCGCCGCCCGCCCACGCCCAGAGACGCCCGCTGCCGGTGCCCTCCCGGCGTGCGTCGAGGCCCCGGAGCAGCAGCACGACCCCGCCGAGCAGGCACAGGGAGCCCAGGGGCTCGAGCAGCGTGAGGCGCTCGGCCCACGCCGCGGCGTAGGACACCGCGTACAGGACGCCGCCCACGACCGCGGCCGTCGCGCCCCACCGGCGCGCGACGCGCGTCACGAGCACGGCGTTGGCCGCGCCGACGAGCATGAGGCCGACGCGCGCGGCGACCAGGGCGTGGTCGTCGCTCGTCCATGCGGTGAGCCCCGCGAAGGGCGTCAGGGCGAGCATCGAGCCGGGCGGGTGCAGCAACAGGAAGTCCCGGTAGGGCAGGCGGCCGTGCACGAACGCCACCGCCGCCGAGAAGTACACGCCGTCGTCGTACCCGCGGTACGCACCGACCCCGGCCGAGCCGCCGACGAGGTGCCACCGCACCGCGAACGCCAGCACCGCCACGACGGCGGCCACGATCCACCCCCACCGAGCGGCAGCGGGCTCGCGGCGCGGGGCACGGGCTGCCATGCTCACACCCGCCAGTGTGCGTCAGGCCCGGGGCGGGCGCGCGACACGGGGCGGTGCCGCTAGAGGAGGCGGCGCTGGGCCGCCCAGCGGGTGAGCTCGTGGCGGGAGGACAGCTGGAGCTTGCGCAGGACCGCGGAGACGTGGGTCTCGACCGTCTTGATCGAGATGAACAGCTCGGACGCGACCTCGCGGTAGGTGTACCCGCGCGCGATGAGGCGCATGACCTCCTGCTCGCGCGCGGACAGCCGGTCCAGCTCGTCGTCGCGCACCGCGACGTCGCCCGCCCCCGTGCCGAACGCGTCGAGCACGAAGCCCGCGAGGCGCGGCGAGAACACCGCGTCGCCGCCCGCGACCTGCCCGACGGCGGCCGACAGGTCCGGCCCGGAGATCGCCTTCGTCACGTAGCCGCGCGCACCGGCGCGGATGACCGCGACGACGTCCTCCGCGGCGTCGGACACCGACAGCGCGAGGAACCGCACGTCGCCGAGCACGTCGGCGCAGCGCTGGACGACCTCCGCGCCGCCGCCCCCGCTGCCGCCCGGCAGGTGCACGTCGAGGAGCACGACCGGGGGGCGCAGCTCGTGCACGCGCGCGACGGCGGACTCGACGTCGTCCGCCTCCCCCACCACGGTGACGAGGGCGGGGTCGAGGCTCGCGCGCACTCCCGCCCGGAACATGTGGTGGTCGTCGACGAGCACCACCGGGACGGGGCCGGTCGCGGGTCCGCCGGCGGCCGGCGTGCTGGGGATGGTCGTCACGGGGTCTCCTGGTTCGACGGTGCGCTCGACGGTGCGCTCGACGGCGGGCGGGCGGGCTCGGGCTCGGCCGTCAGGGCGCGCGGCACGCGCAACCGTACCTCCGTGCCCCATCCGGGCCTGCTGATGATCTCGGCCTTCCCGCCGCGGCGCTGGACCCGGCCGAGGATCGACTCGCGGACGCCGAACCGGTCGGGTGCGACGTCCTCCATGTCGAAGCCGTCGCCGCGGTCGCGCACGAAGACCTCGACGGCCGCGTCGCTGACCTCCAGGTAGACCGAGTAGGGCGGACCGCCGTGCGCGACGGCGTTGACGAGCGCCTCGCGCGTCGCCTGCAGCAGCGCCGCGGTCTCCTGGGTGGGCGTGCAGTCGCCCACCACGACGACGTCGACCACGACCGGCCCGGGGTCGGTCTCGCCGGTCGACCCGCCGGGCGCCCCGACGGGCGCGCCGATGGGCTCCGCACGACGGCCCACGCGCCCGTCCTCGACCTCCGCGACGAGCCCGCGCAGCTCGGCGGCGAGCGACGTCCCGGGCGAGGGGCGGTCGTCGTACAGCCACTCGCGCAGCTCGCGCTCCTGGGCGCGCGCGAGGCGCGCGACGGTGTCGGCGTCGGACGACCGGGCGCGGATGAGGGCGAGCGTCTGCAGCACCGAGTCGTGCAGGTGCGCCGCGATGTCGGCGCGCTCGGCCTCGCGGGCGCGCGCGGCGCGCTCGTCGCCGAGCTCGCGCACGAGCTTGAGCCACCACGGCGCGAGCACGATCGCGACGCCGGCGAGCACCGCGACCGCCGCGACCGCCGCGCGGACGATCTGGGTGGGCCGCGCGTCCTGCCCCACGAGGAGGACGATGCCCACGAGGACGAGCACGACGCCGCCCGCGATGCGGAGGACCCCGGCGGGCGTGCGCCCGCCGGCACGGGTGAGCAGCCGGCCGCGCTCGACGGCGTCGAGCTGGCTCCACGCGAGCGCCGCGCCCGCGAGCGCGATGAGGACCGGGATCACCCACGACACCTCGACGTCGACGCCCGTGCGCAGCGCCACGAGCAGCGCGGCACCGCCCAGCAGGACGACGCCGATCGCGACGTCGCGCACGGGCAGGCGGCGCACGCTGCCCTGGAGCCGGGGGGCGAGCCGCGACAGCGACGCCGGGCGCTGCTCGTCCCGTGCCGCGGCCGGGTCGCCGGACGGGACCGTGAGCCACCAGAACACGTAGAGCGCGACGCCCGCGCCGCCCGCGAGCCCGAGGAGCGCCATCACGAGGCGCACCACCCCGACGCTCACGCCCAGGTGGGCCGCGAGCCCGGCGCACACGCCCGCGACCCACCGGCCGCGCTCGGGGCGGCGCAGCGGCAGGCCGCGCGGTCGGGAACCGGGCCCGGGACCGGTGGGTGCACCGGGCCGCGGGCCGGGGCGGGCAGGAGTCGTCACCCCCCGATCGTCACACGTCGCGGGCGCCCGGAGCGTCCCCGGACGGGGAAACCAGGGTCGGTCCGCGGCCGGTTCAGGGTCGGGTCAGGGTGGCACCCGATACCGGCGGGCCGGCTCCCGGGCCAGCATGGTGGCCATGAGCACTCCCGACCTTCCCGGACCCGGCGCCCAGCCCGGGCCCTCCGGCGGCGCCGCCGACGCGTCCGGCGCGCAGCCCGGCACCGTCCCTCCCGGGCCGAGCGGACCCGACCCCGCGTGGGCCGGGCCCGCCGGCCCGTCCGACCCCGGCCAGGGCCCTCCGCAGGGCAGCCCCCAGGGCCCTCCGCAGGGCCCTGGCGGGACCCGCCCGAACGGCACCGACGGCTTCTTCGACGCCGTCCGCCGCGTGGGCATCTTCCGCTCGGACGACCGGTGGATCGGCGGCGTCGCGTCCGGCGTCGCCGAGCGGTTCGGGATCGACCCGCTCATCGTGCGCGGGCTCCTCTTCGTGACGTTCTTCCTGTCGGGCGCCGGGCTCGTCCTCTACGGCGCGGCCTGGGCCCTGCTGCCGGAGCGTCGGGACGGGCGCATCCACCTCCAGGAGGCGTTCCGCGGCAACGTGGACGTCGCGCTGCTCGGCGCGGCCGCGTTCGTCGTCGTCGGGTTCTCCTGGGGCGGCGGCTGGTGGTCGTGGTGGGACGCGCTCCACCTCGGGTGGCTGACCGGCCTGTTCTGGGTCGCGGCGTTCGTCACCGTGGCGGTCGTCGTGGTCTCCGCGCTCACCCAGCGCGGCCCCCGGGGGCCCCAGGGCGCACCGCCGCAGGCGCCGCCGTGGCCCGGTGGCCCCGGCGCACCCGGCCACGGCCCAGGTGGACCGGGCTACGGTCCGGGCGGGCCGGCCTACGGTCCGGGCGGGCCGGGCTACGGTCCGGGCGGGCCGGGCTACGGTCCGGGCGCTGCCGGTGGCGACCCCGCGCCGGCCGACGCCCCGTGGGGCTCCCCGGGAGCGCCGTCGGGCACCGCGCCGTCGGGTCCGCAGGACCGCACGACCTGGTCCGCCGAGACGAGCCCGTACGCCTCGACCGCGCCCGGCGCCACCGCGCCCCTCCCCCCGTACGCCCCGGGCGCACCGCTCGGCGCGACCGCGGCACCGCAGCGGGCCCACCAGGGACCGCGGAACCCGTCCGCGCAGCAGCCCCCGAGGCCTCCGCGCGCCCCCCAGCCGCCGAAGCCCCCGCGGCCTCGCGGACCCGGCGCGACCACGACGGGGGTCGTGGTCGGGCTGAGCCTCCTGCTCGGTGCGTTCCTGCTCGTCGTCGACCGGCAGGGCGAGCTGCCCTGGCCCGTGTTCCTCACCTGGGCGGGCTTGTCCGGGATCCTCGCGGGCCTGGCGATCGTCGTGAGCGGCCTGCGCGGGCGCACCAGCGGCGGCCTCGGCTGGCTCGCGGTGCTCCTGCTGGTCGTCGCGCTCCCCGCGTCCGCGTGGCGGTCCGCCCCGTTCACGTTCTTCCTCGACGACTCCGTGCGGACCGTCACGGACAGCACGCACCGCGTGACCGACCCGGACGTCGCCGAGGAGGGCTTCGGCGTGACCTTCGGCGACCCGACGATCGACCTCTCCGGGCTGGACCTGTCCGACGCGTCCGGCGCGTCCCCCGTGGAGGTCCCGATCCAGCTCGGCGCCGGGGACGCGACCGTCGTCGTGCCCGACGGCGTCCCCGTCCGCGCCCAGGTCCAGGTGCTCGCCGGGAACGCCCGCTGGCACGTCGACGGCGACCGGCAGGAGATCGGCGGCGTCAGCACGCAGCCGGTCACGTTCGACAACGACGAGGTCCAGTCCGGCGACGACCCGCTGCTCGTGCTGCGGGTCGAGGTCGGTGCCGGCCAGATCACGATCGAGGAGGACTGATGAACGACTCCGGACGCCGCGACGACGAGACGCGGCCGCTCGGCGACGAGCTGTTCGACACCCCGCAGGCCGGGTCCCCGAAGGCGGACGCCCACCCGACGGTCCCGCTGACCACCGAGCCTCCGGCCACGGAGCCGCTCGGGTCGCCCCGACCCGCGGTCCACCCCACGGAGCCGCTGCCCACCACGCAGGCACTGGACGGGGAGACCTCCGTCCTGGACGTGGGCGTGCCCGCGACGCCTGCGCACACGGGTGCTGCTCCGGACGGCACGACGACGTCCGGCCAGGCCGCCGGTGCCGTGCCACCGGTCGGGCCGTCCGCCTCGGCGACGCCCTCGACGCCCTCGGCTCCCGCGTCGCCCGTCGCGCCCGCCGGACCCCCGTCGCCCGGCCGGCGCGGACCGCGCGTCTCCACGATCGTGTGGGGATTCGTCCTCGTCGCGTTCGGCGTCGTCGTCCTCGCCGCCGCACTCGGTGCGCGGGTCGACCTCGGGCTGGCCACGATCGTCGTGCTCGCCGCGGCGGGCCTCACGCTCGTGGTCGGGTCGATCGTCTCGGGGGCTCGGCGCCGGCGCGGCTGAGCCCGGACCCGTCGCGCGCGGACCGGTGACCGGGGACGCACACCCGGGCGGGAGACACCGAGGGGCCGTGGCACGTGTGCCACGGCCCCTCGCCGTGTCCGAGCGACGCCGCCCCGCACGCTCTCCCCGGTGCGACCCGGTGGGAACGGGTCCTCGGCGTCCGGACGGACGGCCGGGACGATCAGGGGGTGGGCTCGTCACCCCGGCGCTCGGGCGAGGTGCCCGTGGGTCCGGTCACGGGCGGCGTCGTGTCCGGTGAGGCGGCGGGCGACGCGCCGGGGGCGGACGGCGTCCCGGTGCCCGGTGCGCCGGTCGGCTCGACCGGGGTCGCGGCCGCGCGGGCCTCGGCGCCGGGCGTCGAGAGCGCGGACGTGCGGCCCGGCGCCTCGACGGGACGAGTCGGCTCCGGACGGACGGGCGGGGCGGTCCGCGCGGGCTCCGCGTGCACGGGGGCGGCGTGGCGTCCCGCGTCCGACAGGTCGCCCGACGACGTGTACGCCCCCGGCGTCTCGACCGCGACGCTGGGGCCGCCCGCGAGTCGCCGGAGCGCGATCCCGACGAGGATGAACAGGATGCCGAGCCCCATGACGAGCAGGCACACCCCGAACGCGACGACGGACGTGAAGAGCGACGCCCGGAGGAACGACGCCGTCATGACCGTCTGCCGCGTGGGGTCGTCCTGGTCGAGCTCGGCGTACGTCTGGCCGCCGCTCGCCTCGAGCGCGTGCTTGTTGATGACCTCGGCCTGCGCGTACGCGGTGAGCGGCCCGTTGACGTGGCGGCCCGCCAGGAACGACGCGTCGTCCGAGACGGTGATCTCCTCGGCGGACAGCTGGTTCGCCACCACGATCCAGGTGCCGATGCCCGCGAGGAGGAGGACGATGCCGGCGATGATCGACACGAGGCCGATGCCTCGGGCCCCCTTGGCCGGCGTGACGGTGACGGTGCTCGACATGGCGCGTTCTCCCCTTCGTCAGGACCCACCTGCTGCCGCACCGCGGTCCGCGACCCGCGGGCGCGGGTCCGCCGCAGGGCGGTCGAACCACCCATACGGGACCCACGGTAGCGACGACGGCGGTCCCCCGCGCGGCGAACGCGCACCTCAGCGCCGCGCCGGGATGGGAGGATGCCGACCGTGCGCATCACCCACCTGACCGACTGCTACCTCCCCCTGCTCGGCGGGATCGAGACCCAGGTCGCGCGGCTCGCGCAGCAGCAGGCGGCGGCCGGCCACGACGTCGCGGTCGTGTGCACCACGCCGGCGCGCCCCGGCGCGCACGGCGTGTCGACCGAGCGGGACGGCGACGTCACGGTGCACCGGCTGGCGGCACGCGTGCCGGGCGGCTACCCCGTCCACCCGCGCGCGCCGCACCACGTGGCGCGGATCCTCGGCGCGGACCGGCCCGACGTCGTGCACCTGCACATGGGCGTCCTCACCCCCTCGACGCAGGCGTCGCTGCGCACGGTCGTGCGCGCCGGGCTGCCCGCCGTGCTCACCGTGCACAGCGTGTGGGGCGGGGCCGAGAAGGCGTTCGCCGCGCTCGACCGCGTCACACGCTGGTCGAGCTGGCCCGTGCTCTGGTCGGCGGTGAGCGAGCTGACCGCCGCTCCCCTGCGCCGCATCGTCGGCGACCACGGCGAGGTCGTGGTCCTGCACAACGGCCTCGACCTCGACGCGTGGCGCGTCCCCCGCACCGAGCGCGCCGACCGCATGGAGGGCGCGGCCGTCCACGTCGTGGCCGCGACGCGGTTCGCGCCGCGCAAGCGCGTGCTGCCGTTCCTGGAGGTCGTGCGGGACGCCGTCGGGCGCCTCCCCGAGGGGGCGCTCCACGTGACGCTCGCCGGGGACGGACCGGAGCTGGCCGACGCGCGGCGCTTCGTCACGGAGCACGGGCTGGGGTCGGTCGTGTCGCTGCCCGGCCGCCTCGACGCGACCGGGCTCAAGCGCCTCTACGCACGGGCCGACGTGTTCGCCGCGCCCGCCGTCGAGGAGGCGTTCGGCATCGCCGCGCTCGAGGGCCAGGCCGCCGGGCTGGCGGTGCTCACCCGCTCGCAGTCGGGCGTCGCGGAGCGCCTCACCGACGGCGTCGACGCGCTCCTCGCGGACGACGACGCCGGGCTCGCCGACGCGCTCGTGCGGCTCGCGACCGAGGACGACCTGCTCGACCGGATCGTCGCGCACAACCGCGACGTGCCGTCGTCGGCGGGCTGGCCGCGCGTGCTCGCCGACGTGGAGCGGGCATACGAACGGGCCGCGACGATCGCCGTGGATCGTCGGGCCCGTCCGTCCCGCTAGGGGGTCACTCCCACTCGATGGTGCCCGGGGGCTTGCTCGTCACGTCGAGCACGACGCGGTTGACCTCGGAGACCTCGTTGGTGATGCGCGTCGAGATGACGGACAGCACGTCGTAGGGCAGGCGCGTCCAGTCGGCCGTCATCGCGTCCTCGGACGAGACGGGGCGCAGCACGATCGGGTGGCCGTAGGTGCGGCCGTCGCCCTGGACGCCGACCGAGCGGACGTCGGCGAGCAGCACGACCGGGCACTGCCAGATCTCGTCGTCGAGTCCCGCCTTCGTCAGCTCCTCGCGCGCGATCGCGTCGGCCGCGCGCAGCGTCTCGAGGCGGTCCGCCGTGACCTCGCCGACGATGCGGATGCCGAGCCCGGGACCCGGGAACGGCTGGCGCGCGACGATCTCCTCGGGCACGCCGAGCTCGCGGCCGACCGCGCGGACCTCGTCCTTGAACAGGGTGCGCAGCGGCTCGACGAGCGAGAACTGCAGGTCGTCGGGCAGGCCGCCGACGTTGTGGTGGCTCTTGATGTTCGCCGCGCCCTCGCCGCCGCCGGACTCGACGACGTCCGGGTAGAGCGTGCCCTGCACGAGGAACTTCACCTCGGCGCCGTGCTCGCCCGCGTCCTCGACGATCTGGCGCGCGGCGTCCTCGAACACGCGGATGAACTCGCGGCCGATGATCTTGCGCTTGGTCTCCGGGTCGCTGTGCCCGGCGAGCGCCGTGAGGAACCGCTCCTTCTCGTCGCGGATCACGAGGTTGACGCCCGTCGCCGCGACGAAGTCGCGCTCGATCTGCTCGACCTCGCCCGCGCGCATCAGCCCGTGGTCGACGTGCACGCACGTGAGCTGGTCGCCCACCGCGCGCTGCACGAGCGCCGCGGCGACGGCGGAGTCGACGCCGCCCGAGAGCGCGCAGATGACGCGCGCGTCGCCGACCTGGGCGCGGATCGCCGCGACCTGGTCCGCGATGACGTTGCCGGGCGTCCAGTCCGGGGCCAGCCCGGCGCCGTCGTACAGGAAGTGCTCCAGCACGGTCTGGCCGTGCGCGGAGTGCTTGACCTCGGGGTGCCACTGCACGCCGTAGAGGCGACGCTCGCGGTCCTCGAACGCGGCGACCGGCGAGCCCGACGACGTCGCGAGGACCTCGAAGCCCTCGGGCGCGCGGTGCACCGCGTCGCCGTGGCTCATCCACGTGGTCTGGTGCTCCGGCGTGCCGTCGAGCAGCACGCCCGCGGCGCACACCTCGACCTCGGTGCCGCCGTACTCGCGCAGGCCCGTCTGGGCGACCTCGCCGCCGAGCGCCTTGGCCATGGCCTGGAAGCCGTAGCAGATGCCCATCACGGGCACGCCGGCCTCGAACAGCGCCGGGTCGACGAACGGGGCGCCGGTCGCGTACACCGACGACGGCCCGCCGGAGAGGATGATCGCCACCGGGTCCTTCGCGAGCATCTGCTCGACCGTGAAGGTGTGCGGCACGATCTCGGAGTAGACCTTGGCCTCGCGCACGCGGCGCGCGATGAGCTGCGCGTACTGGGCGCCGAAGTCGACGACGAGCACGGGGCGCGGGGTCGCGGCGACCTCGGCGGTGGTGGGGGTGTCGGGAGCGGTGGCGGGTGACGTCACGGCTCCAGGATAGTCGCCGCGCGGCGCGGTCCCGTCCCGCGTCTCAGGCGCCGGTGGGCTCGGCGGCGCGCTCGGCCGCTCGCTCGGCGACCCGCCCGCGCAGCGCCCGGGCGGCCGCCTCCGGGTCTGGCGCCTGCGTGATCGCCCGCACGACGACGACGCGGGTCGCCCCGGCGTCGAGGACCGCGTCCAGCCGCTCCGCGTCGATCCCGCCGATCGCGAACCAGGGCGTCGTGGGCCGGGTCGCGGCGACGTCGCGCAGCAGGTCGAGCCCGACCGCGGCGCGCCCCGGCTTCGTCGGCGTCGCCCAGAGGGGGCCCACGCAGAAGTAGTCGACGTCCGGGTCCGCCTCGGCCGCGGCCGCCTGGTCGGCCGAGTGGGTGGACCGGCCGAGCACCGGCGCGGCCCCGAGCAGGGATCGCACCGCGGAGACCGGCAGGTCGCCCTGACCCATGTGGACGACGGGTGCACCGGTGAGCGCCGCCACGTCGGCCCGGTCGTTCACGGCCCACAGGGCGCCGTGCTCCGTCGCGACCCGTGCGACGAGCTCCTGGAGCTCGAGCTCGCGCGCCGCGACGAGCGTCTTGTCGCGGAGCTGGACCACGTCGACCCCGCCCGCGAGCGCCGCCCGCAGGAAGTCCTCGAGGTCGCCGCGCTCCTCGCGCGCGTCGGTGCACAGGTAGACGCGTGCGTCGGCGAGCCGGGCCCGCGCGTCGTCCGCAGCCGGCACGGCGGGGTTCGCGGGCGTGGCGAAGGTCTCGGTGCTCACCCGCCGGAGCCTAGCCGCGCCCGCTCCCCCGCGCGGGTACTGTGGCCGACAGCACGGGAGCCCCGCACGGGGCTGAGAGGGCGTCGGAGCCGACCGTCGAACCTGATCTGGGTCATGCCAGCGAAGGGAGCGCGCATGCACACCCCCGTCCGTCCCGGGCCCCGCCCGCCGGGAGCCGGCCCTGCCGCGCCCGACGGCGCGCGCGACCTCGTCGTCGTGGGCGGCGGGATCGTGGGGCTCGCCGTGGCGTGGCGCGCCGTGCGCGCCGGCCTGTCGGTCACGGTGCTGGACCCGGCGCCGGGCGACGGCGCGACGCACGCCGCGGCCGGGATGCTCGCCCCCGTCACGGAGGCCGACTTCGGCGAGGACGCGGCGCTGCGCCTGCACCTCGCCGCCGCCGCGGCGTGGCCGGGGTTCGCCGCCGACCTGCGCGCCGCGACCGGGGCCGACGTCGGTCTGCGCACCGCGGGCACCCTCACGCTCGCCTACGACGCCGACGACCTCGCCCTGCTCCGCCGCGTCCTCGCCCTCCACGCGGAGCACGGCCTCGCCTCGCGCGAGCTCACCGTCGCCGACGCCCGTCGGCGCGAGCCGTATCTCGGCCCGCGGGTCGCGGGCGCCGCCTGGGCGCCGGACGACCACGCGGTCGACCCGCGCGCGGTGCACGCCGCCCTGCTCGGCGGGCTGCACGGCCTGGTCGGTGGCGGCACCGGAGCGGGCTCCGGGCCGGGGACGCTCGCGGGGTCGGGCACCGGATCCGCGGCAGGCGCCGTCGTCGTGCGGGCGTCCGCGACGCGGCTCGCGCTCGGCCGGGCCGGGCGGGTCGTGGGCGTGCACGACGACGCGGGCCGGCTCCACGCGGCGGGCGCGGTCGTCGTCGCGGCGGGATGGGAGTCCGGAGCGCTCCTCGCGGACGTGCCGGGCGTCGTCGTGCCGACCCGGCCGGTCAAGGGGCAGACGTTGAGGCTCGACGCCGGGCCGGACCTCGCGCTGGAGCACGTGGTGCGCGGGGTCGTGCAGGGGCGACCCGTGTACGTCGTGCCGCGCGACCCGGTCCCGGACGGGCAGGGTCGCGGCGTCGCGGGTCACCGGGAGGTCGTCGTCGGCGCGACCACCGAGGAGAACCCCGACGACCGCCGCGCGACCGCGGGCGGCGTCTTCGCCCTGCTGCGCGACGCGCGCGCCCTGCTGCCCGGGATCGACGAGGCCGCGCTCGTCGACGTGACGCCCCGGGCGCGCCCCGCGACCCCGGACAACCTCCCGCTCGTCGGTCCGACCGGCGTCCCGGGGCTGCACCTCGCGACGGGGCACGGCCGCAACGGCATCCTGCTCGCGCCGCTCACCGCCGACGCGGTGATGGCCGGGCTCACGGGTGCCGCGCTCTCGCCCACCGTCGCGGCCGCCCTCGCCCCCACCCGCACCGACCGCTTCGCCGAACCCGGGATCGCTCCCCACGGCGGGCCCGACCTGGGGAGCGACCCCGGGTTCGGCACCGTCCGGTCCGCCGCGTTCTCCCTGACGACACCGAGGTGATCTCCGTGACCCGACCTGCTCCGACCGCGCTCGTCAACGGCGAGCCGTACCCGCTCGACGCCCCCGTGCACCTCGAGCAGCTCGTCGCGGCGCTCGTGCCCGCGTACGTCGCCGACGGGACGCCGCAGGGCGTCGCCGTCGCGGTGGACGACGCCGTCGTGCCGCGCGGCTCGTGGGCGACGACCGTCGTCGCGCCGGGTGACCGCATCGAGATCGTGACCGCCGTCCAGGGCGGCTGAGGAGGACCCGTGACCACGACCGACATCTCCCCCGCGCCCGCGCACCGACCGTCGGACGGCGGCGACCCGCTCGTCGTCGCCGGCACGACGATCGGGTCCCGCCTCGTCATGGGCACCGGCGGGGCGGCGAACCTGCTCACGCTCGAGGACGCGCTCGTCGCCTCGGGCACCGCACTGACGACCGTCGCGATGCGCCGCGTCGCCGTGCGCGCCGGTGGCGTGGCCTCCCCCGACGCCGGGATCTGGGCGCTCCTCGCGCGACTCGGCATCCGGGCGCTGCCCAACACGGCCGGGTGCTTCTCGGTGCGCGAGGCCGTGCTCACCGCGCACCTCGCGCGCGAGGCGTGCGGCACCGAGTGGGTCAAGCTCGAGGTGATCGCGGACGACGTCACGCTCCTGCCCGACCCCGTCGGCCTCGTCGAGGCGGCCGAGCAGCTCGTGCGCGACGGGTTCGTCGTGCTGCCCTACACGAACGACGACCCGATCCTCGCGCGCCGGCTCGAGGACGTCGGGTGCGCCGCCGTCATGCCCCTCGGTGCGCCGATCGGCACCGGCCTCGGCATCCTCAACCCCCGCAACATCGAGGCGATCGCCGCCGCCGCGCGCGTGCCCGTGATCCTCGACGCGGGGATCGGCACGGCGTCCGACGCCGCGCAGGCCATGGAGCTCGGGTGCGCCGGCGTCCTGCTCGCGACCGCCGTCACGCGCGCCGCCGACCCGGTCCGCATGGCGCACGCGATGCGCCTCGCCGTCGAGTCGGGCCGCCTCGCCGCCGGTGCCGGCCGCATCCCCCGCCGCGAGGGCGCCCTCGCGAGCTCGTCCCCCCAGGGTCGACTCGACCTCGCCCTCTGACGCCGGTCCCGCCAGCGGATCAGGCCGTCCTGGCTCGTCAGCCGACCAGGACCCGCGACGTCCACCTGCTCGGCGGGGGCGGACTAGGTGGCCGGGGTCGTTTCCAGGGCGTCGAGGAGGGCGGGGACGCCGCCGACGACCGAGCGGGCGTCGATCCCGGCGGCGCGCGCGACGTCGGCGACGCGGGCCGAGCGGCCGCCGACCGCGCACAGGACGAGCACGGGTCGGTCCGTCGGGAGGTCCGCGAGCGCCGCGGCGGGGTCGCCCGTGAGGAACGTGCCGCTCGGCACGAGGGTCGACCCGGGCAGGGGACGCACCTGCGCCTCCCAGTCCTCGCGCACGTCGAGCAGGTACGGGGCCGTGCCGTCGTCGCCCAGCAGGGCCGCCGCGTCGCGCGCGGTGACGTCGCGCTCCCCCGTGACCGGCCGCGCGACCGACGTCGCCGGGGCCAGTCCGCAGAACGCGGCGTAGGCGTCGTCGCCCGGCAGGAGCGCGGTGACGGGGTCGCGGGTCGGGTCGGCGCGCACGGTGAGCTGGCGCCACGAGAGGTCGAGCGCGTCGTAGACGGCGAGGCGGCCGAGCAGCGTCGTGCCGGCGCCGGTGACGAGCTTGATCGCCTCGGTCGCCATGACGGAGCCGACGGTCCCGCACATCGCGCCGAACACGCCGCCGGTCGCGCAGTCGGGCGCGGCACCGGGCGGGGGCGGGACGGGGAACACGTCGCGGTAGGTGACCCCGCGCGCCTCGCCGTCCCCCGGGCCGTCGGGAGCCGCGCCGCCCGGGCGCGGGACATCGTCGGGCAGGGCGAACCGGGGCGCGCCCCAGAAGACGCTGACCTGCCCCTGGAAGCGGTAGATCGAGCCCCAGACCACGGGCAGGCCGAGCACCTCGGCCGCGTCGGAGACGAGGTAGCGCGTGGGGAAGTTGTCGGCGCCGTCGAGCACGACGTCGTAGCCGCGCAGCACGTCGAGCGCGGTGTCCACGTCGAGGCGGACCGCGTGCTCGACGACGCGCACGTGCGGGTTGACGTCGGCGATGGCGTCGTGCGCGGAGTCGACCTTGCGGCGCCCGACGTCAGGACCGCCGTGGATGACCTGCCGCTGGAGGTTGGAGGTGTCGACGACGTCGTCGTCGACGATGCCGATCGTGCCCACGCCCGCGGCGGCCAGGTAGAGCAGGGCGGGGCTGCCGAGGCCGCCCGCGCCGACGACGAGCACGCGCGCGGCGGCGAGACGGCGCTGCCCCTCGGGGCCGACGCCGGGCAGCGCGAGGTGGCGCGCGTACCGCTCGAGCTCCGCGGTGGTCAGCTCGGGGCCGGGTGCGACGAGGGGCGCGAGCGGCGTCGTCATGACGCGTACTGCTCCTCCAGGACGGCGAGCTTGGCCTCGGCCTCGGCGTGCACCTTCTTCTCGAGGATGAACGACATGACCGGCACGACGCCCGCGAAGACCATGGCCGCGAGGCGGCCCCAGCCCCACCGCATCTTGGTCCACAGGTCGAGGACCGTCACGAGGTAGACGACGTAGATCCAGCCGTGGGCGAAGGGGATCCACGAGACGTACCGCATGACCCCGTCGACGTCGACGAGCTGGCCGACCCCGTACTTGACGAGCATCTCGACGCACAGGACGAGGAGCATCACACCGGTGATGATCGCGAGGACCCGGTAGCGGGCGAGCGCGCCGCGCGCCTTGCGGATCGCGGTGCGGGCGGCCTCCGTGCTGGGCGTCGCCGCGCCGGCGGGGGCGGGCGTGTCGGTGGGGGTGGCCGGGTCCTGCGTGGTCATGGGAGGGGTCCTCGTTCCGGGCGAGACGGCCGCGGCGGTCCGTGCCGCCGCGGTGGCGTGTGACGCGGTCGCCGCCGTTAATGCGTCGCCGCGTGTCGGACGCCGAACCTAGGGTAGAACACCGTGCGACCCCTCCCCCTCCCCGACCCGGGGACCCCCGACCTGCGCGGACCGACGCGCTACCTGCTCTGGCTGGCCCGTCGTCAGTGGACCGTGCTCACCGTCTCCGTGCTGCTCGGCCTGGCCAACTTCGCGTGCCAGGCGTTCCAGCCGTACATGCTCGGCCGCGCGCTCGACGAGGGGCTCGCGGAGGGGTTCGGGCCGGAGCTGTGGCGCTGGGCGGGCCTCCTGCTCGCGCTCGGCCTCGGGATCGTCGTCACCGGGGTCACGCAGCACCGGTTCGACATCGCGAACTGGCTGCGCTCCGCGCTCACGACGTCCCAGCTCGTGGGCGACGTCACCGCGCGCTCCGGCGACGCGATCACGGAGGAGCTGCCCACGGGCGAGGTCGTGTCGACCGTGGCGAGCGACGCCATGCGCGTCGGCCAGCTCTTCTCGATGATGGGCCAGTTCCTCGGCGCGCTCGGCGCGTACGTCGTGGTGGCGGTCATCATGCTCTCGACGTCGCTCCAGCTCGGGCTCGTCGTCGTGCTGGGCCTGCCGGTCGTGGCGGCGGTGCTCGCGCTGCTCGTCAAGCCGCTCCAGCAGCGCCAGGCCGCGCAGCGCGAGGCGCAGGGCCGGCTCACGACGCTCGGCGCCGACACCGTCTCCGGCCTGCGGATCCTGCGCGGCATCGGCGGCGAGGGCGTGTTCGTCGGCCGCTACGCGCGCCAGTCGCAGAAGGTGCGCGAGGCGGGGGTCAAGGTCGCGCACACGCAGGCCACGCTCGACGCCCTGCAGGTGCTCCTGCCGGGCCTCCTCGTCGTGCTCGTCGTCTACCTGGGCGCGACGGCGGCCCTGCGCGGCGACATCACGCCCGGGCAGCTCGTCGCGTTCTACGGGTACGCGGCGTTCCTCGGCTGGCCGCTGCAGGTCGCGACGCAGATGCTCAACATCGCGACGCGCGCCCACGTCGCGTCGCGCAAGATCGTGCGCGTCCTCGCGGTCGAGCCCGCCGCAGGCGCGACGCCGGCCACCGCGCCCATGCCGCCCGAGGGCAGCCCCCTCGTCGACGAGACGAGCGGCCTGGTCCTCGAGCCGGGCCGCGTGGTCGCGCTCGTGTCCGCGGACCCCGACGCGTCGGCGGCCGTGGCGACACGCCTGGGCCGGTTCGACGACGCCGCGGAGGCCGCGACGCCCGTGCGGCTCGGCGGGACGCTCCTCGCCGACCTGGACAAGCACGCGCTCCGGCGCCGGGTCGTCGTCGCCGAGGCGACGCCCCAGCTCTTCTCGGGCGCGCTGCGCGACGAGCTCGACCCGCGGGGTGCCGCGACCGAGGCCGACGTTCTCGCCGCCGTCACCGTCGCCGACGCCCACGACGTGCTCGACTCCGTCCCCGACGGCCTCGCGGGCGAGCTGCCCGAGAAGGGTCGCTCGCTGTCGGGCGGGCAGCGCCAGCGCGTCGCGCTCGCGCGCGCCCTGCTCACGGAGCCCGAGGTCCTCGTGCTCGTCGAGCCGACGAGCGCCGTCGACGCCCACACGGAGGCACGGATCGCCGCGCGCCTCGCCGACGCCCGGCGCGGACGCACGACGCTCGTCGTCACCGCCTCGCCGCTCGTGCTCGAGCACGTCGACGAGGTGCTGCTCCTCGAGGGCGGCCGCGTCACCGCGCGCGGCACGCACCGGGACCTCGTCGACCGCGCCCACGCGTCCGGCACCGCGCCGGACGACGACGCGGCCCGCTACCTGCGCGTCGTCGGGCGCTCGCTCGACGAGTCCCCCGTGCTCGCCCACACCGCACCCGAAGGAGGAGAGTCGTGAAGCTCCCCGTCGCCGACGGCCCCGCCGTCCGCGCCGCCGCCGGGCGGCTCTTCGCCCGCCACCGCGGCACGTTCGTGCTCATCGCCGTGCTCCACACCCTCGCCGCCGTCGCCGGGCTCGTCGGGCCCTGGCTGCTCGGCCGGCTCGTCGACGCCGTCACCGAGGGCACGACGTCGTCCTACGTGACGACGGTCGTCGCCGTCGGCGCGGGGGCCGTCGTCGCGCAGGCGGTGCTCCGCCGGTACGCCCAGCGCCTGTCCATGGTGTTCGGCGAGACGGTGTTCGCCGAGCTGCGCGAGGACCTCGTCGAGACGGTGACCTCGCTCCCCCTCTCGACGGTCGAGCGCGCGGGCACGGGCGACCTCGTCGCCCGCACGACCAACGACGTCGACCGCATCCAGCACGCGGTGCGCTTCGGCGTGCCGCAGCTCCTCGTCGCCGTCGTGACGCTCGTGCTCACGGTCGTGGCGTCGGTCGTCGTCGCGCCGCTGGTCGCGATCGCGCTGTTCGTCGGGGTCCCGCTGCTCGTCGTCGTCTCGCGCTGGTACCTCCGGCGCGCGTCGGCGGGCTACCAGCGCGAGGCCGCCGCGTACGCGACGCTCAACGGCACCATCACGGAGAACGTGGAGGGCGCGCGCACGGTCGACGCGCTCTCGCTCACCGAGCGGCGCCAGGCCCGCGTGCGCGCCGACCTCACCGAGGCGTACGAGTCGGAGAAGTACACGCTCGGGCTGCGCACCGTGCTGTTCCCCGGCATCGACCTCGCGATCGCGATCGCGCCCGTCGCGGCGCTCGTGTGGGGCGCGTGGCTGCTCTCGCAGGGGCAGACGACGCTCGGCGCGGTCGCCACGGTGACCACGTACGCGTTCCAGCTCGCGGGGCCGGTGTGGAACCTCATCTTCTGGCTCGACGAGATCCAGGTCGCCGCGGCGTCCTACGCCCGGATCGTCGGCGTCGCGCAGGTCCCCGGCGACCGCACCGCGACGGGCGACGTGCCCGACGGCGACCGGCTCGTCGCGCGCGACGTCGAGTACGCGTACCGCGAGGGCCACCCCGTGCTGCACGGCGTCTCGCTGGACCTCGAGCCGGGCGAGCGGCTCGCCGTCGTCGGTCCGTCCGGCGCGGGCAAGTCGACGCTCGGGCGCATGCTCGCGGGCATCCACCCGCCCACCGCCGGGTCGGTGCGCTCCGGCGGCGTCCGCCTCGTCGACCTGCCGCTGGAGGACCTGCGCCGTCAGGTCGCGCTCGTCACGCAGGAGCACCACGTGTTCGTCGGGACCCTGGCGGACAACCTGCGGCTCGCGAAGGTCGACGCGAGCGACGCCGAGCTCCGCGACGCGCTCGACGCCGTGGACGCGCGCGGCTGGGCGGAGTCCCTGCCCGACGGCCTGGAGACGACCGTCGGATCGGGCGGGCACGTGCTGACCCCCGCGCAGGCGCAGCAGGTCGCGCTCGCGCGGCTCGTGCTCCTCGACCCGCACACGCTCGTGCTGGACGAGGCGACGTCGCTCCTCGACCCGCGCGCGGCCCGCCACCTCGAACGCTCGCTCGACGCCGTCCTCGCGGGCCGGACCGTCGTCGCGATCGCGCACCGCCTGCACACCGCGCACGACGCCGACCGCGTCGCCGTGGTCGACGACGGCCGCATCAGCGAGATCGGCCCGCACGACGAGCTCGTCGCGGCGGGCGGCGACTACGCCCGTCTCTGGCACTCCTGGCAGCAGGAGTAGCCGCCCGCGAGATCGACCCGGCCGTCTCGAGATCGACCTCCAGAGGGTCGATCTCGGACGCTGGGGTCGATCTCGCGGGTTCGGTTGTCCACAGACCACGGCGTGACGCCCCGCGTCCCGCCCGCGTCGGCCACGCTCGGCACCATGCCGCACGACATCCCGCCGATCGACACCCTGCCCCGGGCCACCCCGGCGCGCGACGCCGCGCCCGTGGAGCCGCCCGCCCGCGACACCCCACCGGGCCGCACGTCGTCGGACGGGCGTGCGGACGTCACCTCTCCCGACGCCGCGCCCCGGCGCCCCGACGACGACCGCCGGACCGAGCGCCCCGTCCCGCCGACGGCGACCCGCTTCTCGGAGGAGCGGCGCACGGAGCTCGCCCGCCGCACCCGGGACGGGACCCTCGACCGCGTCCGGCGCGGCGTCTACCTCCCGCCGGTCCCTGCCGACGCGAGCCCCGCGCAGCTCCGCCGCGAGCTGGTGCTGCGTCGCGTCAGCGCCGTCGCCGAGCGGCTGTCGAGCGCGTACTGGTTCAGCCACACGAGCGCCGCGCTGCTGCACGGCTGCTGGACCTGGCGGCTGGCCGACGTCGTCCACGTCACCCAGCTCCGCCCGCCCAAGGCGGCGCAGACCCGCGAGCCGGCGCTCCGCCGGCACTGGACCCCGCTCCCGGTCCGTGACCGCACCCTCGTCGCAGGTCTCCCGGTCACGACGCTGGAGCGCACGGTCGTGGACTGCGCCCGCTCCCTGCCGGGAGCGCAGGCTCTGGTCGTCGCCGACTCGGCGCTGCGCGCGGGGGCCGACCCGGCGGTGCTCGGCGCCCTGCTCGCGGAGGCCGCGGGGCGGCGCGGCGTCCGCCGGGCACGCGCCGTCGTCGGGCTCGCGGACGCCCGGTCGGAGTCGCCCGGGGAGTCGGTCGTGCGGTGGGTCGTGCACGACGCCGGGCTGCCGGCTCCCGTGCCCGGGCTCGAGGTCCCGACGTGGCGCGGGAGTCTGTGGGTGGACCTCGGCTGGCCGGAGCACCGGGTCGCGGTGGAGTTCGACGGCGCGGTCAAGTACTCGGGTGGCGACTTCGGGGACCCGCGGTCGCGCCTGCAGCAGGAGAAGGCGCGGCACGACGCGCTCGTGGAGGCGGGGTGGGTCGTGCTCCGGGTCGTCTGGGCGGACCTGGGCGACCCGGCGACGATCGTGCGGCGCGTCGAGCGGGCTCTTCGTCGGTGACGACGCCCGCGGGGGCGGGTCCACGCGTCGAGGCGCGGCGCGAGGTCGACCCGTACGTCCGAGATCGACCCTCAGGAGGTCGACGTCGAGCCGGGCGGGTCGATCTCGGCGGGGTCCGGGAGGCCGGCGATGCCGCCGCCGTCACCGCGGGTGCGGCGCTTGCCGCCCGCCGCCTCGTCGCGCACCAGGCGGATCCACAGCAGCACGGCGAAGCCGCCGAACACCCACCACTGCAGCGCGTAGAAGAGGTTCTGGAGGTTGAGACCCGTGCCGCCCTCGATCGTCGGGCGCGGGAGCTGCGCCGGGCCGCCCTCGGCCGCCGAGGGCTGCTCGGGGTCGGACGACAGGAGCACGAGGTACCCCGAGTACATCGGTCCGCCCCACTCGTTGACGAGCGCCCCGGTCGAGATGGCGTCCGTGAGCCCCGGGGCGGAGCCGCCCTGGCCGGCGGCCTCCGAGGCCTGGAGGTAGCCCGTGAGCCGCACGACGCCGTCCGGCGGGTCGAGCGCGGCACTCTCCTCGGGCGTCTCGACCCAGCCGCGGACCACGGGCAGCACGGGAGCGCCCGAGAGACCGGCCCACGACGCGCCCTGCGTCCCGTCGTCGGTCACGTGCAGCGGCGTGAGGATGAGGTAGCCCACCCGGCCGTCGAGCGCACGGTTCTCCACCAGGAGCTGGCCCTCCGGGTCGTACTCCCCCTCGACCCAGGCCTGCCGACCGACGAGCTCGCCCGGGAAGGAGGACTGCGGCGGGAGCAGCACCCCGACGCCCTCGGGCCCGGCGGCCTCGAGCTCCGCGGCCTCCTGCTGCGCCGCGAGCTCGGCCCGCTGCTGCGCGCGGTCGAGCTGCCAGACGCCGAGCCGTGCGCACACGGCGGCGGCCAGGAGGAACAGCACGAGCAGGCCGACCACGCGGGGCTGGCGGGCGACCGCCCAGAACGAACGCGGGGCGGTGGGCTCGGGCACGACCCCACGGTAGCCGGGCCTCGCGCGAGAACCCGCATCGCGGGCGACGGACCGGGCGAACCTCACACCGGTGCGGTCGGACGCGGTGGCGTGCGCGACCGGCTCCCGGGACCTAGGACCTTTTCTGCGGTCCTGGACGGACGTCACACCGCCCGGGGCCGTCACGGACCGTGCAGGGCCCCGGTCGATGCGGTTGTATGAAGCCGTAGTCGTTCACGAACCCTTCCCCCTGCAGGAGCGTGAGATGAGCACGACCACCGCCACCGAGTCCACCGCCTGGCGACCCGCCGAGGTCGCCCCCCTCGACGACGACACCCTGCGTCGCGTCGACGCGTGGTGGCGTGCAGCGAACTACCTGTCCGTCGGCCAGATCTACCTGCTCGACAACCCGCTGCTGCGCACGCCGCTGGACCGCGAGGACGTCAAGCCGCGCCTGCTGGGCCACTGGGGCACGACGCCCGGCCTGAACTTCCTCTACGCGCACCTCAACCGCGCGATCGCGCAGCGCCGCCAGTCGACGATCTACGTCGCGGGCCCCGGTCACGGCGGCCCCGGCCTCGTCGCGAACGCGTACCTCGAGGGCACGTACTCCGAGACGTACACGGACATCACGCAGGACACCGAGGGCCTGCGCCGCCTGTTCCGCCAGTTCTCCTTCCCGGGCGGGATCCCGAGCCACGTCGCGCCCGAGACGCCGGGGTCGATCCACGAGGGCGGCGAGCTCGGCTACGCGCTCTCCCACGCGTACGGCGCGGCGTTCGACAACCCGGACCTGCTGGTCGCGGCGGTCGTGGGCGACGGCGAGGCGGAGACGGGCCCGCTCGCGACGAGCTGGCACTCCAACAAGTTCGTCAACGCGCGCAACGACGGCGTCGTGCTGCCGATCCTGCACCTCAACGGGTACAAGATCGCCAACCCGACGGTGCTCGCCCGGATCAGCGACGACGAGCTGCGCGACCTCATGATCGGCTACGGCCACACCCCGTACTTCTTCACGGGCGGGTTCGACGGCGAGGACCACTTCGAGGTCCACCAGCGCTTCGCGCAGCTCCTCGACGAGGTGCTCAACCACATCGCGCAGATCAAGGCCGACGCCGCGGCCGGGAACGACGAGCGACCCGCGTGGCCGATGATCGTGTTCCGCACGCCGAAGGGCTGGACCTGCCCGCCCGTCATCGACGGCAAGAAGACCGAGGACTCGTGGCGCGCGCACCAGGTGCCGCTCGCGAGCGCGCGGGACACCCCGGAGCACCTCGACGTGCTGCGCGGCTGGCTCGAGTCGTACCGCGCGGACGAGCTCTTCGACGAGGGCGGTCGCCTGCGCGACGACATCGCCGCGCTCGCCCCCGAGGGCACGCTGCGCATGAGCGACAACCCGCACGCGAACGGCGGGCTGCTGCTCAAGGACCTGCGCCTGCCGGACTTCCGCGACTACGCGGTCGACGTCTCGGGACCGGGCGGCAACGTCGCCGAGGCGACCCGCGTGCTGGGTCAGTGGCTCACCGACGTGGTGCGGCTCAACCCCGACAACTTCCGGATCTTCGGGCCGGACGAGACCGCGTCGAACCGGCTCCAGGCCGTGTACGAGGTCACGGACAAGCAGTGGAACGCCGACTTCTTCGGGCCGGACGTCGACGAGCACCTCGCGCGTGCCGGCCGGGTCATGGAGATGCTGTCGGAGCACCAGTGCCAGGGCTGGCTCGAGGGCTACCTGCTCACCGGGCGGCACGGCCTGTTCACCAGCTACGAGGCCTTCATCCACATCGTCGACTCGATGTTCAACCAGCACGCGAAGTGGCTCAAGGTCACCAACCACATCCCGTGGCGGCGACCGATCGCGAGCCTCAACTACCTGCTGTCGAGCCACGTGTGGCGCCAGGACCACAACGGCTTCAGCCACCAGGACCCGGGCTTCATCGACCACGTCGTCAACAAGAAGGCCGAGATCGTCCGCGTCTACCTGCCGCCGGACGCCAACACCCTGCTCTCGACCTACGACCACTGCCTGCGCTCCCGCCAGTACGTGAACGTCGTCGTCGCGGGCAAGCAGCCGGCACCGCAGTTCCTGTCCATGGACCAGGCCGTCGCGCACTGCACGCGCGGGCTCGGCATCTGGGAGTGGGCCGGCACCGAGGTCGAGGGCGAGGACCCGGACGTCGTGCTCGGCGCCGCGGGCGACGTCCCGACGCTCGAGGTGCTCGCCGCGGCGGACATCCTGCGCCGCCGGATCCCGGACCTCAAGGTCCGGGTCGTCAACGTCGTGGACCTCATGCGGCTCCAGGACGAGAAGGAGCACCCGCACGGCCTGTCGGACAAGGACTTCGACACGCTCTTCACCGCGGACCGGCCCGTCATCTTCAACTACCACGGCTACCCGTGGCTGATCCACCGCCTCACGTACCGCCGCACCAACCACGCGAACATCCACGTGCGCGGCTACAAGGAGGAGGGCACCACCACCACCCCGTTCGACATGGCCATGCTCAACGACATCGACCGCTACCACCTGGTGATCGACGTCATCGACCGCGTGCCGTCCCTGCGCTCGACCTACGCGGGTCTGCGCCAGGAGATGGTCGACGCGCGGCTGACGGCCCGGCAGTACACCCGCGAGCACGGGGAGGACATCCCCGAGGTGCGCGACTGGGTGTGGCCGGACGTCGGCGAGACGGCGACCGAGCAGGGTGGCCCGCAGTACAACGGCGCGAGCGCCGCCGTGCAGGACACCGGAGGAGACAACGAGTGAGCGATACCGCTCGCAGCATCTACATCACCTCGCCCGAGGGCGAGACGGGCAAGTCCACGATCGCGCTGGGGGTCCTCGACCTGCTGGTCCGCAAGGTCCAGCGGGTGGGGGTCTTCCGCCCGGTCACCCGGGCCGCCGGCCCGGACGTGCAGGACTACGTGCTCGAGCTCCTGCTCGCGCACGACGGCGTGGACGTCACCGCCGAGCAGGCGATCGGCGTCACGTACGAGGACGTCCACGCCGACCCGGAGGCCGCGCTCTCGCAGATCGTGGCCCGGTACCACGAGGTCGCGCGGCAGTGCGACTTCGTCGTGGTGGTCGGGACGGACTACACCGACGTCGCGGGCCCGACCGAGCTGTCGTTCAACGCGCGCGTCGCGGCGAACCTCGGCGCGCCGGTCCTCCTCGTCGTCTCCGGCAAGGACCGCACGCCCGACGCCGTGGGCAACCTCATCGAGGTGAGCGTCGCCGAGCTGCGCTCCCAGCACGCGCAGCCGATCGGCGTCGTCGCGAACCGCGTCCAGCCGGACGACCTCGACGCGGTGCGCGCGCTGCTCGGGGCGCTCGGCCCCGACGGCGAGCCGCTCGCGCGGGCCGCGGGGACGGCGTCGGGCACGACGGCCGAGCCGGCCACGGGCGCGCACCTGCCGGGCTGGGCGGTGCCCGAGGACCCGTTCCTCGACGCACCGACCGTGCGCGCGCTCATGGAGGCCGTGGGCGGGACGCTCGCGTTCGGGGAGGAGGCGCTCCTGGGCCGCGAGGCGACGGACCTGCTCGTCGGCGCCATGTCGTTCGAGCACCTGCTGGACCGGCTGACCGACGGCGCGGTCGTCATCACGCCCGGCGACCGCGTCGACATCCTCATCGGGCTGCTCGCCGCGCACTCGGCGTCGGGCTTCCCCTCGCTCGCGGGCGTCATCCTCAACGGCGGGTTCTTCCCGCCGGAGTCCACGGCGCGCCTCGTCGCGGACCTCGACCCGAGCCTGCCGATCATCCGCACCGACCTGGGGACGTTCCGCTCGGCGAGCGCCGCCGCGAGCGCCCGCGGCCGCGTCACCAAGGAGTCGCAGCGCAAGGTCGACACGGCGCTCGCGCTGTTCGAGCAGAACATCGACGGCGCGGCGCTCCTCGCCGGCCTCGACGTTCCCCGGCCCGAGGTCGTCACGCCGCTCATGTTCGAGTACGAGCTGCTCTCGCGCGCCCGCGCGGACCGCAAGCACGTCGTGCTCCCCGAGGGCGACGACGACCGCATCCTGCGCGCCGCGTCCACGCTGCTCGGCCGCCAGGTCGCCGAGCTGACGATCCTCGGCGAGGAGCCCAAGGTCCGCGCCCGCGCGGCCGAGCTCGGCCTCGACATCGACGCCGCCCACGTCGTCAGCCCGCACGACCCGGGGCTCGTGGAGCGGTTCGCGGCGGAGTACGCCCGCCTGCGCGCCCACAAGGGCATCCGGCTCGAGGAGGCGCGCGAGCGCGTCCAGGACGTCTCGTACTTCGGCACGATGATGGTCCACCTCGGCCTCGCGGACGGCATGGTCTCGGGCGCCAAGCACACGACGGCGCACACCATCAAGCCGTCGTTCGAGATCATCAAGACGCAGCCGGGCGTGTCCGTCGTGTCGTCGGTGTTCCTCATGTGCCTCCAGGACCGCGTCCTCGTCTACGGGGACTGCGCGGTCATCCCGGACCCGACCGCGGAGCAGCTCGCGGACATCGCGATCTCCTCCGCGGCGACGGCGCAGCAGTTCGGCGTCGACCAGCGCGTCGCGATGCTGTCGTACTCGACCGGCGAGTCGGGGTCGGGTGCCGACGTCGACAAGGTGCGCCGGGGCACGGCCCTCGTCCGCGAGCGCCGCCCCGACCTGTTCGTCGAGGGCCCGATCCAGTACGACGCCGCCGTGGACGCGTCCGTCGCGGCGTCGAAGATGCCGGGCTCGGACGTCGCGGGCCGCGCGACGGTGTTCATCTTCCCGGACCTCAACACGGGCAACAACACCTACAAGGCGGTGCAACGCTCCGCGGGCGCCGTCGCGGTGGGCCCGGTCCTCCAGGGCCTCAACAAGCCGGTGAACGACCTCTCGCGCGGCGCGCTCGTGCAGGACATCGTCAACACCGTCGCGATCACGGCGATCCAGGCGCAGGGGTCCGCGGCCCCTGCGCCAGCCGCCGACTCCACCCACGACTCCGGCCACTCCCGAGGAGCCACCTCATGACGATCCTGCCCGAGGGCGAGCGCCCCAACCCCTACAGCGCCTACGGGGCGCACGGGTCCGTGCTCGTCATGAACTCGGGGTCGTCCTCGCTCAAGTACCAGCTCGTCAACCCCGTCGGCGGCGAGGCGATCGCCGCGGGCACGATCGAGCGCATCGGCGAGGACACCGGCATCATCAAGCACCGGTTCGCGGGGAACACGACGACGCGTGAGGAGCCCGTCGCGGACCACGGCGTCGCCCTGCGCATCGCGCTGGGCCTGTTCGACGAGGTGGGGCCGACGCTCGCCGACGCGGACGTGTACGCCGTGGGCCACCGCGTGGTGCACGGCGGCGCGGTCTTCTCCGCGCCGGTCCTGGTGGACGACGACGTCGTCCGCCAGATCTCCGCGCTCTCGCCGCTGGCACCGCTGCACAACCCGCCGAACGTCAAGGGCATCGAGGTCGCGCGCGAGCTGCTGCCCGACGTGCCGCACGTCGCGGTGTTCGACACGGCGTTCTTCTCCACGCTGCCCGACGCCGCGGCCACGTACGCGCTGGACCGCGAGGTCGCGCAGGAGCACGGGGTGCGCCGGTACGGGTTCCACGGCACGAGCCACCAGTACGTGTCCGGCAAGGTCGCGCGCGTGCTGGGCCGCCGGATCGAGGGCCTCAACACGATCGTGCTGCACCTCGGCAACGGCGCGTCCGCGTCGGCCGTGCGCGGCGGCGTCGCGGTCGACACGTCGATGGGCATGACGCCGCTCGAGGGCCTCGTCATGGGCACGCGCACGGGCGACATCGACGCGGCCATCGTGTTCCACCTCGCGCGCAACGCGGGCATGAGCATCGACGAGATCGACGTCCTGTTCAACAAGCGCTCGGGCGTCAAGGGCCTGTCGGGGGTCAACGACTTCCGCGAGCTGCGGCGGCTCATCGACGCCGGCGACGAGGGCGCGCGCCGCGCCTTCGACGTCTACATCCACCGCCTGCGCAAGTACGTCGGTGCCTACACCGCCGTGCTCGGCCGGGTCGACGTCGTCGCCTTCACGGCGGGCGTCGGCGAGAACGACGCGGACGTGCGCGCCGCCGTCGTCGAGGGGCTCGAGCCGCTCGGCCTCGCCGTCGACCCGGAGCGCAACGCCGTGCGCTCCGGCGAGCCGCGCGTCATCTCGCCCGACTGGACGAGCACGCTCGTCATGGTCGTGCCGACGATGGAGGAGCTCGCGATCGCGCGCCAGTCCGTCGAGGTCGTCGAGGCGGCGTCGCGCGCGTCGTAGGTGGCATGCTCGGTCGGTGACCGTTCTCATCGACCCGCCGGCGTGGCCCGCGCACGGGACGCTGTTCAGCCACCTGGTGTCGGACGACTCGTTGGCGGAGCTGCACGCGTTCGCCGCGGGCATCGGCGTGAGCCGGCGGGCGTTCGACCTCGACCACTACGACGTCGCCGCCGAGCGGTACGACGCCGCGGTCGCGGCGGGAGCCGTCCCCGTCGGCGGGCGCGAGCTCGCGCGCCGGCTCGGGGCGTCCGGGCTGCGCGTGCCGGGCCGGGCCCGGCGCGCGGCGAAGGCCGACGCGCTGCTCGCCCGGTGGGACGCGCTCCTGCCCGGGGCCCGCGACGTCGGCGTCGACCTCGTCGAGCGCTGGCACGAGCCGCACCGCGTCTACCACGGGCCGGAGCACCTCGTCCACGCGCTCGACTCGCTCGCGCTCCTGGAGGGGCGACCCCCCGGAGTGCCCGACGGCGCGAGCCCGCCCGGGCGCGAGCCCGTCGGCCCGGCGGCGAGCGACACCGCGGCGACCCAGCTCGCGCTGTGGTTCCACGACGCCGTGCACGACGGCGTGGCGGGACGCGACGAGGAGCGCTCCGCCGAGCTCGCGCGTACCCGGCTCGCGGGCCACCTCGACACCGCGGTCGTCGACGAGGTCGTGCGGCTCGTGCTCGTGACGACGGACCACTCCCCCACGGCCGACGACCGGGCGGGTGCGCTCGTGTCCGACGCCGACCTCGCGATCCTCGGCTCCGCGCCGGACCGGTACGCGCGGTACGTCCGACAGGTCCGCGCCGAGTACGCGCACGTGCCCGACGACGCCTTCCGCACCGGTCGCGCCGCCGTCCTGCGAGGACTGCTCGGTGGCGGCGTGCTGTTCCGCACCCCGCAGGGCGCCGCCCGATGGGAGGACCGGGCCCGCCACAACCTCACCGACGAGCTCACGACCCTCACCACCCCCACCTAACCCTCGCCCCCGGCAACCCGCCGAACAGGTGGTCCTGGCGCGTCCCGGACGGCGGACGGGTCAGGACCACCTGTTCGGGGCGCCGTGTCGCCTGTCGGCGTTGTGGCGGCGCTAGGGTCGGGGCGTGAGCGACGACCCGACCTCCAGCCCGGCCGCGCAGTCCTCGACGTCGACGTCGTCCGGGTCGGGGGCCTCCCGTCGGGTCCCGCGCGACCGTCCCCGTCGGTCGCGGCGTCGGCGCGCGACGGTCTGGGTCGCGGCCGGCCTGGCGGTGCTCGTGCTGGCGCCGTTCGCCGTCGTGCAGGGCGTCGGGCGCGCGCACGTCGCCGACCGGGCGGACGTGCCGCCGAGCGACGCGATCGTCGTCCCGGGTGCGGGGCTGCGCCCCGACGGGTCGCCGTCGACGTACCTGCGACGTCGGCTCGACGCGGCCGCGGAGCTCTACGGCCGGGGCGTCGCGCCCGTCGTCCTCGTGAGCGGCGACGCGCACGACGACTACGACGAGCCCGGGTCGATGCGCGCGTGGCTGCTCGACCGGGGCGTCCCGGACGACGCGATCCTGCTGGACCGGGAGGGCTTCGACACGCACGCCACGTGCACGCGCGCGGTGTCGGAGTTCGGCGTCGGCACGGCGGTCGTGGTGACGCAGGGCTACCACCTGCCGCGCACGCTCTTCTCGTGCCGCGTCGCGGGTCTCGACGCGGTCGGGATCGGGGTCAGCGCGGCGAGCGTCGAGCCGTGGAAGGCCGTGCTCTACCGCGTGCGCGAGGTACCCGCGGCGACGAAGGCCGTGCTCGACGCCGTGCGGCGCTGACGACGCGCGCCCGGCACCGTCGGGGGGCAGTGGCAGCCGGAGGACGGTCAGGGCAGGCGCAGGCGACGCATGACGTCGAGCGCGGAGGTGAGCACCCTGCTGGGGAGCTCGCCGCCGATCTCGTAGAGCGTGTCGAGCGTGAGGCCCTGGTTCGCGCCGCGCTGCACGGAGATGGTCTGCGCCTCCGTGAGCGCCTCGATCCCCTCGCGGCCGTGCCGACGGCCGAGGCCGGACGCCTTGAACCCGCCCATCGGGGCGCCGACGGAGCCCCAGGCGGCGGAGTACCCGTCGTTGACGTTGACGGTCCCCGCCTCCACGCGGGCCGCGATCCGGCGGCCTCGCGCCACGTCGCGCGTCCACACGCTCGCGTTGAGCCCGAACTCGGAGTCGTTCATGACCCGCACGGCCTCGTCGTCGCTCGCGACCCGACGCACGGAGACGACGGGACCGAACGTCTCCTCGCGCGCGCACGCCGCGTCGTCGGGCACGTCGTCCAGCACCGTGGGTGCGTAGAACCAAGGGCCGATGTCCGCGCGGTGCACGCCGCCCGCGAGGACGCGCGCGCCGCGCGCGATGGCGTCCTCGACGTGCGCGACCACGCGGTCGAGCTGCGCCTGCGACGTGAGCGACCCCATGTCGGCGGAGTAGTCGAGCCCGGCGCCGAGGCGCATCTCGCGGACGAGCGGGACGAACTCGTCGAGGAACGCGTCCGCGACGTCCTCGTGCAGGACGAGCCGCTCGATCGAGACGCAGAGCTGGCCGGAGTTGGAGAAGCACGCGCGCACGGCGCCGCGCGCGGCGGCGCGCACGTCGGCGTCGGCCGCGACGTACAGGGGGTTCTTGCCGCCGAGCTCGAGCGTCGCGCCGATGAGGCGCTCTCCCGCCCGCGCGGCGACCTTGCGGCCGGTGGCCGTCGAGCCGGTGAACGCGATGTGGTCCACGTGGTCGGTCACCGCGGCGCCGACGTCTCCCCCGCCCGCGACGACGAGGAACAGGTCCGCGGGCAGGCCCGCCTCCTCGAGCAGCTCCGCGCCCCACAGCGCGGTGAGCGTCGTCTGCGGGTCCGGCTTGAGCACGACGGCGTTGCCCGCCACGAGCGCGGGCACGGCCTCGGCGAACGCGAGCGTCAGCGGGTAGTTCCACGGCGCGACGACGCCGACCACGCCCACGGGGCGACGGTGCACGCGCGTGCCGGTGAGCACGGGCAGCATCCCCGGCGCCCGCCGGTCGGCGAGGTAGCGCGGGCCGCGCCGCGCGTAGTGGCGCGTGAGGATCGCGACGTCGGCGACCTCCTCGAACGCGCTGCGGCGCGACTTGCCGGACTCCATCTGGATGAGGTCGAGGCCGTCGGACTGGCGCGCGAGCACGAGCTCGCCGAACCGCCGCAGCACGGCCGCGCGCTCCCGGACGGGGAGCGCCGCCCACGCCGGCTGCGCGGCCCGCGCCCGCTCGACAGCCCGCGCGACGTCCTCGACGGAGGACACCGGGAACGCGGCGAGCGGCGCGCCCGTGAAGGGCAGGACGGAGCGGTGCATGCCCGCCTCGTTGCTGGTGACGACGCGCTGCGCGAGCGGTGCGACGACGTCGGGCTCGAGCACGTACGTCGCCGCGGGGTTCTCGGGGTCGATCAGGCCGTCCAGCGCGGCGCCCTCGCCGGGTCCGCTGCCGGGGGTGCCGGATGAGCTCGTCATGGGGACAGGCTACGTCGTCGGACCGACAGGACCGGTGACGGGCAGCTCCCAGGTCGTGAGCACGGGGCGGAAGCCCTGGCGCGCCCAGAACGGCGCCGAGAGCGGGTTGAGGACGCCGTGGTGCAGGAGCACGACCGCGTCCTTCCCGGCGCGTTCCCGCACGCGCGCGAGCGCCGCGTCGACGAGCGCACCGCCGACCCCGGCGCCGCGCGCCGCGCCGGTCACGTGCAGGAGCACCAGGTAGGAGACCGGTCCGGCCGTGACCGTCCCGGCGACCGCCCCGGACCGCTCCGGCGGCTCGACCGCGACCACGCCCAGGACGTCCTCGCCTCGCTCCCCGGACGCGCCCCCGCGAGCCTCGGCCCGGGCCGCCGTCGCGACGAGGAACGTCGTGGCCGGGTTCGCCACCGCGCCCGCGACCTGGGTCGCGAGGTGCTCCCGGGCTCCGGGGCGCACCCGGGCCGCGCCCACGAGCTCGTCGTACGCGAGCTCGGCGAGCTGGTGCGCCACGAGCGCCGGGACGTCGTCGGCCGTCGCGTCGCGCACGACCGCACCGGCACGACCCCGCGACGCGGCGGGTGCCGTCCCGCGCCGCGCCGCCAGGTGGACGGTCGGGCGCATCCCGTGCGCGGCGAGCGCCGCGACGGCCTCGACGTCCCGGCTCGGCCACAGGAGGACCATGCCGTGGTCGCGCGGTGCCGGGCCCACCTGGCGCACGCCGTCGCCGACGGGCGGGACGCCCGGGTCCCCGGCGACGCGCGCCGCCCAGGCGGCGAGGAGCGCGGCGACCGCGCCCGGGACGTCGGGGCCGGCCGCCCGTGCGCGCAGCCGGTGCTCGCGCAGCGGGCGGAACAGCGCGGTCGACGAGTCGGCGCCGACGTCGCCGGCCGTGAGGAGACCCGCGGCCCGGGACCCGTCGAGCAGCCGGACCGCGAGCAGCCGCGCGTCGTCCGGCGCGGCGCCCAGGTCGGGGACCGCGACGAGCGGGTCGAGCGCGCGCACCCGCGCACGGTGCTCGGCCTCGAGCGCGGCCAGGTCGTCGGCGTCCGGCGCCCAGGCCGTCGTCGTCATCGCCCGGCGTCGCGCGCGTCCGCCGCGCCGAGCGGTCGACCGAGGACGACGCACTCCTGGTCGACGTAGCCGAGGCGCTCGTAGAAGCCGCGGACCGCGTCGTTGGTCGAGCGCACCATGAGGCGCACGGCGCGCGCGCCCTGCGCGGCGAGCCACGCCTCCGCCGCGACGACCGTGGCGCGACCCGTGCCGGTGCCCTGCAGGCGCGGGTCCACGGCGACGTAGTACAGCCAGCCGCGGTGCCCGTCGACGCCGGCCATCGCCGACGCGACGACCTCGCCCGCGCGGACGACGCCGCTGGGACCGCCGCCGGGGTCGCCGTCGGCGGACGCCCGTCCCGGGAGGTCGCGCGTCGCCCGGCCCACGAGCACCGTGGACGTCTCCCCCAGCCGGGCGTCCGCGAGGTCGCGGTACGGGTCGTTCCACGGCCGGGTGAGGTCGCACGCGCGCCACAGGGCGACGACGTCCTCGACGTCGTCGTCCGCGACGTCCGCGAAGGCGACGTCCGCGTCCTGACCGCGGAGGCCGCCGTCGAGCGACTCCTCACGCGCCCGCCCGGGCACGGCGGCGCCCGCGCGCGTCAGCCGCGGTCCGTCCGCGACGCGCCCCGTCACGGTGCGGCTCAGCGCGGCTGGTACGGCGAGACGACGACCTCGACGCGCTGGAACTCCTTGAGGTCGGAGTACCCGGTCGTGGCCATCGCGCGCCGCAGGGCGCCGACGAGGTTGAGCGTGCCGTCGGCCTGGCGGCCCGGGCCGAAGAGGATCTCCTCGAGCGTGCCGGCGGTGCCGACGCGCACGCGCTCGCCGCGCGGGAGCTGTGCGTGGTGCGCCTCCGAGCCCCAGTGCCAACCCCGGCCGGGAGCCTCCTCGGCGCGCGCGAGCGCGGCACCGATCATCACGGCGTCCGCACCGCAGGCCACGGCCTTCACCAGGTCGCCCGAGCGGCCGACGCCGCCGTCGGCGATGACGTGCACGTACCGGCCGCCCGACTCGTCGAGGTAGTCGCGGCGCGCGGCCGCGACGTCCGCGACCGCCGTCGCCATGGGCGCGTGGATCCCGAGCGAGACGCGCGTGGTGTGCGCCGCGCCGCCCCCGAAGCCGACGAGGACGCCCGCGGCGCCCGTGCGCATGAGGTGCAGCGCCGCGGTGTACGTGGACGCGCCGCCGACGACGACCGGGACGTCGAGCTCGTAGATGAACCGCTTGAGGTTGAGCGGCTCCGCGACGCCGGAGACGTGCTCGGCCGAGACGGTCGTGCCACGGATGACGAAGAGGTCGACGCCCGCGTCGACGACGGTCTGGTAGTGCTCCTGGGTACGCTGCGGCGACAGGGCGCCGGCGACCGTGACGCCCGCGGCGCGGATCTCCTTGAGGCGCTGCGTGATGAGGTCCGGCTTGATGGGCTCCGCGTAGATCTCCTGCATGCGCCGCGTCGCCTCGAGCGGCTCGAGCGCCGCGATCTCCTCCAGGAGCGCGGTGGGGTCGTCGTAGCGCGTCCAGAGGCCCTCGAGGTCGAGCACGCCGAGGCCGCCGTGGTTGCCGAGCGCGACGGCCGTGGCCGGGCTCATCACCGAGTCCATGGGCGCCGCGAGGATCGGCAGCTCGAAGTGGTACGCGTCGATCTGCCAGCCGACCGACACCTCCTTCGGGTCGCGCGTGCGCCGGGACGGCACGACCGCGACGTCGTCGAAGGAGAACGCGCGCCGACCGCGCTTGCCACGTCCGATCTCGATCTCGTTGCTCACCGGGCCAGCCTACCGGCGGGCCGTGCCCGTCACCTGCACGACCGCCGTGTGGGTGGGCGCTGGCAGGGTGACGCTCGTCGCCGGGACGTCCGGCGGCACCGGCCGCGACGCGCGCCGGGACCCGAGCGAGACCCCGAGGTGCACCATGACGACGACGCCCTGGACGGCGGGACCGCTCCTCGGTCTCGACACCGAGACCACGGGCGTCGACGTGGACGTCGACCGGATCGTCACCGCGGCCCTCGTCCTGCGCGAGCCCGGGTCGACGCACGTGCGGACGTGGCTCCTCGACCCCGGCGTCGAGATCCCCGCCGAGGCGACGGCGATCCACGGCGTCACGACGGCGCACGCGGCTGCCCGCGGTGGCGTGCCGGCCGAGGCGCTGGAGGAGATCGCGACGCTCGTCGTCGACGCCCAGCGCGACGGCGTCCCGCTCGTCGCGTACAACGCCGCGTTCGACCTCTCCCTCCTCGACGCGGAGCTCGTCCGGCACGGCCTGCCGACCCTCGCCGCCCGGCTCGGCCGGCCCGTGCGCCCGGTGCTCGACCCGCTCGTGCTCGACCGGGCGTGGGACCCGGCGCGCGAGGGCAAGCGCCGGCTCGTCGACCTCTGCGCGCGCTACGAGGTGCTCGACGTCGGTCCGCTGCACACGGCGGACGCCGACGTCCTCGCCACGCTGGACCTCCTCGACGCCCTCGCGCGCGCCTTCCCGGACCTCGGCGCCCTGGGCCCCGACGCCCTCCACGACCTGCAGGTCGCGGCGCACCGCCGCTGGGTCGACGCGCTCGACCCCGAGCGAGAGCCGCCCTACGTCGGGGCCGGCGCGGACGGTCGCTGGCCCTCGTAGCGGACGAGCGACGACGAGCCGGGCAACGGGGCCACGCGCCCGCGAGCACGTTCGCACCTATCTCACGACACGGATGGAGATCCTGTGACGAACCCGTGATCTCGGCACGACCACGCCGCGTCGGCGCGTGAATATCTCATCCATGAGTTATCGTCGCTCGCATGACAGCGATCGACGACGCCCCCCTCACGCAGGTCGGCACGCTCATCCGCGGCGCCCGCCAGAACCGGGGCCTCACGCAGACCCAGCTCGCCGAGCGGCTCGGCACGAGCCAGAGCGCCGTGCACCGCATCGAGCAGGGCGCCCAGAACCTCAGCCTCGAGATGCTCAACCGCATCAGCCTCGCGCTCGACTCCGAGATCATCAGCCTCGGCGGGCCCAAGCACGCGCACCTGCGCGTCCAGGGCGGCCACACCCTGTCCGGGCGCATCGACGTCAACTCCTCGAAGAACGGCGCGGTCGCGCTCCTGTGCGCGTCGCTGCTCAACCGGGGTCGCACGACCCTGCGCGGCGTCGCCCGCATCGTCGAGGTCGACCGCATCGTCGACGTGCTGCGCTCCATCGGCGTCCGCGCGACCTGGACGACCGGCGGCCGCGACCTCGAGATCGTCGTGCCGGACCAGCTCGACCTCGCCGCGATCGACGTCGACGCCGCGCGACGCACCCGCTCGATCATCATGTTCCTCGGCCCGCTGCTCGGGCTCCGGGACGCGTTCGAGCTCCCGTACGCCGGTGGCTGCGACCTCGGCACGCGCACCGTGGAGCCCCACATGATCGCGCTGCGGCCGTTCGGCCTCGCGGTCACGGCGACGGGCGGCAACTACCACGCGACGGTCGCGCCGGCGTCGGGCACGGACCTGTCGGTCGTGCTCACCGAGCGCGGCGACACCGTCACCGAGAACGCGCTCATGGCCGCGGCCCGCCGCGACGGCGTGACGACGATCCGCAACGCCAGCCCCAACTACATGGTCCAGGACCTGTGCTTCTACCTCGAGCTGCTCGGCGTCCGGGTGGAGGGCATCGGCACGACGACGCTGCGCGTCCACGGCCGCACCGACATCGACGTGGACGTGGAGTACGCCGTCTCGGAGGACCCGGTCGAGGCGATGAGCCTGCTCACGGCGGGCATCGTCACCGGCTCCGAGATCACGGTCGCGCGCGTCCCGATCGAGTTCATGGAGATCGAGCTCGCGACCCTGTCCGAGATGGGCCTGCGCTACACGCAGAGCACCGAGTACCTGTCCCGCAACGGCCGGACGCGCCTCGTCGACGTCACCGTGCACCCGAGCGAGCTGCACGCCCCGATCGACAAGATCCACCCCATGCCGTTCCCCGGCCTCAACATCGACAACCTGCCGTTCTTCGCGGTCATCGCCGCGAACGCGCAGGGCACGACGCTCATCCACGACTGGGTCTACGAGGGCCGTGCGATCCACCTCACCGACCTCACGCGCCTCGGGGCGGACGTGCGGCTCCTGGACGCCCACCGGCTCCAGGTGACGGGCCCGACGCGCTGGTCGGGCGCCGAGGTGAGCTGCCCGCCGGCGCTGCGCCCCGCCGTCGTGATCCTCCTCGCGATGCTCGCCGCGAAGGGCACCTCGGTCCTGCGCGGGGTGGACATCATCGCGCGCGGCTACGAGGGCCTCACGGAGCGCCTGCGCGAGCTCGGCGCCAACATCGAGACCTTCCGCGACTGAGCCGACGACCGACGCGACGGGCCGGCACCCTCGGGGGCGCCGGCCCGTCGTGCGTCACTTCGGGTAGACCGCGTCCACCTCGACCTCGACGAGCCAGCCGTTCACGGGAAGGTTCTCGATCTCGAGCGCGAACCGCGACGGCCGCGCGGCGTTGACGACCATCGGCGCGGTCGTGGCGGAGCCGAGCTGGACGTCGATCGGCTTCCCCGTCGCGAGGTTCGTGTTCGCGAAGAACTGCCGGTAGGCGCGGTTCCAGCCGGCGAAGTCCATCTTCTCCTGCCCCGCGGGGTTCTGGAGGAACACGCGCATGGACACGACGTCGTCGTAGGACAGCCCGGCCCGCTCGAGGTTCTCGCCGATCCGCATGAGGACGTTGATCCCCTGCGCCTCGGTGATGGTCACGCCCGCCGGCAGCACCCCTCCGGGGAACACGTCGGTGGGGATGTAGCGCTCCTCGGCGCCGGCCCCCGGCGCCGTGTTCATCGCGGAGGGCCCGAGGCCCGAGGACTTGTACCAGGCGACGTTCTTGCCGAACGCGACGCCGTCGGCGATCGACGGGGTGTCGCCGGTGACGAACGAGAAGGACTCGGTGGGCTTCGGCTCGAAGAGCTTCCCTGCGGCGACGGCGGTCCCGGGCACGGCGACGGCGGCGGTGACGGCGACGGCGACGACGACCTTGGTGCGGTTCTTCATGCAGGCCTCCTGGCGGGGACGGCGGGCGCCACCCTGACGCCCGCTCCGGCGGGCCGCGACGGCCGCCGGAGCGGTGACGCTAGACGCGCACCGTTTCGGGGGCGTGACGGGCGCGTGTCGGCTCGTCGCCCGGCGGTCGGGCACCGGCAGCGCGCGCCGCACCGCCCCGTGACCAGGCACGACGGCGCCGACACGAGACGTTTACGCGAGCCGCCGCGTGTTGACGGGCGCGAAACGCACCGGACCCACGTTCGCGACGACGCGTGCCTAGCGTCGGCCGCGGTGCTGACGGCGGCACCCGGCATCGTGGGCCGGGCCGTCCGCCCGTCAGGCCGTGGACGAGAGGGCTCCAGCCACATGGTCACTGACGAGAAGACGTCCGGCGTCTCGCGCCGCAGCTTCCTCCAGGCCGTCGGGGTCGGCTCCAGCGCCGGCGTCATGTTCGCGACGATGGGGGCGGTCGGGCTCGCGCCGACGGCCGCCGCGCAGCCACGGAACGAGTCGTGGACGCCGCCGCAGGGCAGCGACTTCAGCCTGACGGGTCGCTCCGCCAAGAAGGTCGTCGTCGTGGGCGCCGGACCCGCGGGTCTCGCCTCGGCGTACGAGCTGCAGAAGGCGGGGTACCGGGTCACGGTGCTCGAGGCGCGCCACCGGCCCGGCGGCCGGACGCTGACGATACGTGGGGGCGACTCCGAGACGGACGTCAACGGCGTCACCCAGAAGGCCCGGTTCTCCGACGGCGTGTACATGAACGCCGGCGCGGGCCGCATCGCGCAGTGGATGGTCACCATGGACTACCTGCGCGAGCTGGGCGTCCCCTACGAGGTGTTCACCAACGCGAACGCCGACGCCTACCTGTACAACGAGCGCTCGGGCGCCACCCCCGGCAACCCGGTCCGGTACCGCACGGCGAAGGCGGACGTGTTCGGCTACACGTCCGAGCTGCTGAGCTACGCGACCGACCAGGGCGCGCTCGACCAGAAGCTCTCGGCCGCGGACAAGGAGAACCTGCGGGCGTTCCTCCGGTCCTGGGGGTCGCTGCAGTCCGACGGCAGCTACCGCGGCGGCGACAACCGCGGGTTCTCGGTCTACCCGTCCGCCTGGAACGAGCACGGCACGCCGCTCCCCGGCCCCGGCACGGTCTCGGAGGTGCTCGCGTCGAAGGTGGGCCAGTACTTCCCGTTCGAGATCAACTGGGAGCAGTCGATGCTCATGTTCCAGCCGAAGGGCGGCATGGACACGACCTACGACTACTTCGTGCGGGCCATCGGCAAGCAGAACGTCCTGTTCAGCTCGCCGGTCACCGGCGTGCAGAACACCACGAGCGGCGTCACGGTCACCTACACCGCGCCGAACGGCAAGACCCGCCAGGTCGACGCGGACTTCGCGATCGTCGCCGCGCCCGCGGGGCTCATGCGCCGCTGGGACACGAACTGGGGCCCGGACATCGACGCCGCCCTCGGCGAGTTCGCGATCGGCTCGCCGGCGGGCAAGATCGGGCTCGAGTACCGCTCGCGGTTCTGGGAGGACGACCACCGGATCTTCGGCGGCATCACCGAGACCGACATGGACCTCGCCCACGTCTGGTACCCCTCCTACGGGTACGGCGAGCGCCGTGGACTCGTCGTCGGCTACTACAACACCGGGGCCAACGCGCGCGCCTACGCCGACATGACGCCGCGGCAGCGCGAGATGCGCGCCGTCGAGCAGGGCGTGAAGATCCACGGCGAGAAGTACCGGACCGAGCTGGAGAGCTCGTTCTCCATCGCGTGGCACAAGGTGCCCTACATCGAGGGCGCGTGGGCCTACCCGAATACGCAGTCGTCGCGCTTCAAGCAGCTCCAGCAGGGTGCGGGGAACGTGTACTTCGCGGGCGACTGGATGTCCGAGATCTCGGCGTGGCAGCACGGCGCGTTCTGGGCCGCCCGGTACGCCGTGCAGGCCCTGCACACGCGCGTCATGACGTCGTGAGCCCGGCGGCGCACCCACCGGACGGACCCTCCGTCTGACGCGGCACGCGGACGACGACGTGTCCGCGACGCGACGACGGCCCGGCACCCGGCACCCGGAGGGGTGCGGGACGCCGGGCCGTCGTCGTGCGGGCGGTGGCCCGCCTCAGAAGCCGGTGTAGTTGGGGGCCTCGACGGTCATCTGGACGTCGTGCGGGTGGCTCTCCTTGAGCGACGCCGACGTGATGCGGATGAAGCGGCCCTTCTCCTGGAGCTCCGGGACGGTCCGCGCGCCGACGTAGAACATCGTCTGGTGCAGGCCGCCGACGAGCTGGTGCGCGACGGTGCCGAGCGAGCCCTTGTACGCGACCTGGCCCTCGATGCCCTCGGGGACGATCATGTCGTCGCTCGTGACCTCGGCCTGGAAGTAGCGGTCCTTCGAGTACGACTTCTTGCCGCGCGAGGACATGGCGCCCATGGAGCCCATGCCCCGGTACGCCTTGTACTGCTTGCCGTTCACGAGGATCGTGTCGCCGGGCGACTCCTCGGTGCCCGCGAGCATCGAGCCGAGCATCACCGACTCCGCGCCCGCGACGATGGCCTTGCCGATCTCGCCCGAGTGGCGCATGCCGCCGTCCGCGATGACGGGCACGCCCGCCGGGCGCGCGGCGAGCGACGCCTCGTAGACCGCCGTGACCTGCGGGACGCCCACGCCGGTGACGATGCGCGTCGTGCAGATGGAGCCCGGGCCGACGCCGACCTTGACCGCGTCCGCGCCCGCGTCGACGAACGCCTGGGCGCCCTCGCGCGTCGCGACGTTGCCGCCGATGACCTGGACGTCGCGCGTCGCCGGGTCGGACTTCAGGCGCGCGACCATCTCGATGAGCATGCGCACGTTGCCGTGCGCGGTGTCCGCGACGAGCACGTCGACGCCCGCGTCGATGAGCGTCGTGGCGCGCTGCCACGCGTCGCCGAAGTAGCCGATCGCGGCGCCGACGAGCAGGCGGCCCTGGCCGTCCTTCGACGCGTTCGGGAACTGCTCGGACTTGACGAAGTCCTTGACCGTGATGAGCCCGGTGAGGCGCCCGTCCGCGTCGACGAGCGGCAGGCGCTCGAGCTTGTGCTTGCGCAGGAGCGCGGTCGCCTCCTCGCGGGAGATGCCCGCCGGGCCCGTGATGAGCGGCTGGGGCGTCATGACCTCGTCGACCTTCGTCGTCGCCCACTCGGCGACGGGCGTGAAGCGCAGGTCGCGGTTGGTCACCATGCCGATGAGGCGGCGCTCGGCGTCGAGGACCGGGAAGCCGGAGATCCGGTACTCGCCCGCGGTCTTGTCGAGCTCCTCGAGCGTCGCGTCCGGGCCGATGGTCACCGGGTTGTCGATGATCCCCGTCTGCGTGCGCTTCACCAGGTCCACCTGGAGCGCCTGGTCCTCGATGGACAGGTTGCGGTGGAGGACGCCGATGCCGCCCTGGCGCGCCATCGCGATCGCCATGCGCGACTCGGTGACGGTGTCCATGGCCGCCGAGACGAGCGGGACGCGGATCGAGATCTCACGCGTCAGGCGCGTCGTCGTGTCGATGTCCGACGGCGCCAGGTCCGAGTAGCCGGGCTGCAACAGGACGTCGTCGTAGGTGAGACCCAGGAAACCGAAGGGGTCGCGGTCGGGAGCGGCGGCGGGGACGGGCGAGGCGGTCACACCAGGATTCTACGCCGCGGGGCCCTCCCGTATTCCCGCACCGTCCGCGCACCGGCGCCCGCGCGACGCCCCGCCCGACACCTCAGCGGACGACCGCGAGGAGCTCGTGCAGGAGCCCCGGGAAGCTGCGCACGCGGTGCACCGTCGCGGCGAGCGGGAGGTCGCCGGCGGCCTCGTCGCTCGGGAGCCCGACGAAGAACGGCAGGCTCGGGTTCGCCTCGTGCGCGGCGTGGACGATCCCCAGGTCGGGGCGCGCCTGGGTCGTCACCATGGCGACCGCCGAGGGCCGCACCATCGTGACGATCTCGAGCGTGCGGTGGACGTTCGCCGGCCCGGTGACGATGCGGGCCATCGCGCCGTGCGACGCGAGCGACGCGGCGAGGGCGTGCGCGGCCAGGGGCAGCGGCTCGTCCGGCGCCGCGAACACGAGGACGATGCGGCGCATGCGGCTCGGGTGGTTGCGGGGCGGGCCGCCGGCCGCGACGATCGCGTCCTCGCTCGCCTGCGTGTACTCGCGCAGCGCGCCCAGCGTCGCGTTGGCGAGCACGACCTCCGGGACCTCGCCCGGGCCGGCGAGCACGGTGCGCTCGGCGAGCCGCTCGAGCGCCGGCTCGACGAGGTCGGACCACCAGGCCGCGGGGTCGCCGCCCGCGGGGATCCGCAGGAGCCGGTCGCACGTGCGCTGGTCGTAGGCGATCGCGGCGTCGACGACGTCGGACACGCGCGTGGGCCGCGGGGCCTCCCGCACGCCGAGGGCGCGCGGCGCGGTCCCCCGCGCGCCTTCTCCGCCCGGCACCGCGCGCAGGAACGGGCGCGACGGCGCAGCGGGCTCGGGGGCCGCGTCGTCCGCGTCGAGGTCGTCGTCGGCGTCGGTGCCGCCCTCGGCGCCGTGCTCGTCGAACGAGACGGCACCGCGGTGCGCGTCGAGCTCGTCGTCGTCGGCGGCCAGGGCCGCGCGGGCCGCGTCGGCGGGCGCGACGCCGTCGAACGTGAGGCGCCGCATGACGACCAGGCGGGCGACGTCGTCGTCCGTGTAGCGCCGGTGGGAGCCCGCGCGGTGCTGCGAGGGCCCGAGGCCGTAGCGGCGGTCCCAGGTCCGCAGGGTCGCGGGCGCGACGCCGAGCCGACGCGCGACGGCGGCGACGGCGAGGCCGGGGTTCGTGGACATGCTCGGTCGGGCTCCCTCGGGGTCGGGGGCGGACCGGACGGAGGTCATGGATCGATTCTGCCGACCGCGCCACCGTCCCGCCACCTCGTCCAGGTCACAGTCCTGCACCCTTCGCGCCAGGCTTGTGCGAAGTTTGTTCACCATGCGCGCAAACGCGCCAGCAGGGCCGCATCGCGTCAGCCTAGACGCGAATGCTGCACCGTTCTCGCCGCCTCCACGAGCCGCGTGACGCCTCCGAACGGCCGTGACCTGGCCCTTCACCTTTCTCGCACAGGGGGCTTGAACAACTTCTGAAACGCTTGTAGGTTGTTCGCCATGGCTGAGATCTCAAGGCTTCCCGGGCCCGTCATGGAGCTGTGGGAGTGGCAGTACCAGGGTTCGTGCCGCGACGCGGACGACACGTTGTTCTTCCACCCCGAGGGCGAGCGCGGCTCGACGCGACGGCGTCGCGCGGAGGCCGCGAAGGCGATCTGCCACTCGTGCCCCGTCATGATGCAGTGCCGCGAGCAGTCGCTCCGCGTGCGCGAGCCGTACGGGGTGTGGGGCGGCCTGAGCGAGGACGAGCGGGCGGCGATCCTCGCCGGGGGCGCCCGCCGCACCGGCTGAGCACCGGCAGCACGACCAGCAGCAGTACCACCAGCAGACCTGCACGGCACCGGTACGACGTCGTACCGGGAGCACGTGCGCACGACCCGTGGGAACGGTGGGGCGACCGGCCACGGAACGCAGCAGGGCCCGCGACCGGACGGTCGCGGGCCCTGCTGCTGGAACGGGTCGGCGTCAGCCGACCACCACGGCGAGGATGTCGCGCGCGGACAGGACCAGGTAGTCCACGCCGCCGTACTTGACCTCGGTGCCGCCGTACTTGCTGTAGATGACCTTGTCGCCGACGCTCACGTCGAGCGGGACGCGGTTGCCGTTGTCGTCGACACGGCCCGGACCGACGGCCAGGACCTCGCCCTCCTGGGGCTTCTCCTTGGCGGTGTCCGGGATGACCAGGCCGGATGCGGTCGTGGTCTCGGCCTCGAGGGCCTTCACGACGATCCGGTCCTCGAGCGGCTTGATGGGGACCGACACGTCGGACCTCCCCTTTCGCGGTGAGAACTGCAACGGATGGGTCGAGCGCACCGGCTGGCCGTCGTCGCGGGTGCCGGACAGCCTGGTCGCACGTGGTGCCGCCTCCGCGAGCGGTGGCGGCACGTCCTCAAATCTAGGTCGCCGTTAGCACTCGGTCAAGGCGAGTGCCAACGTCCGCCCCTCGGACGATCGCGGCCCCGGCTGCGCGTGGTCCCCGTCCCCCGTGGAAGGATCGACGCCATGGACGCCGCCACGCTGACCAAGCTGCTCAGCCCCGAGGGCTGGGCGCTGCTCGGCGCGCTCCCCCCGTACGACGAGCAGCAGGCGCTCGTGCTCGCGGCGGGGCTGCGCGCGAAGGGCGTCGACCCGGACCTGGCCGCCGCGGCGCTCACGCAGTCGCGGCTGCGCGCGGCCGCCCGCGGCAAGCTCGGCGCGTTCGCCGACGGCATGCTGTTCACGCAGGCGGGGCTGGAGCAGGCGAGCCGGCTCGTCGTCGCGGGCCTGCACGCGCGGCGGTACCAGGACGCGGGGATCCGGCGCGTCGCCGACCTCACGAGCGGGATCGGCGTCGATGCCCTCGCGTTCGCCGCGGCGGAGCTCGAGGTGCTCGCGACCGACGTCGACGAGCTCACCGCGGCGATCGCGACCGTGAACCTGCGCCACTTCCCCGAGGCCGAGGTGCGCCACGGCGACGGGCTCGCGCTCGACCTCGAGGGCGAGCGGATCGAGGGCGTGTACGCCGACCCCGCCCGACGGACACGGGGCGGCAGGCGCGTGTTCGACCCGAAGGCCTACGCCCCGCCGCTCGACGCGGTGTGGGCGCTGCGCGAGCGCGTCCCCGCCGTGGGCATCAAGGTCGGCCCCGGGATCCCGCACGACGGCCTGCCCGCGGACGCCGAGACCGAGTGGGTCTCGGTCGACGGCGACGTCGTGGAGGCCGGCCTCTGGTTCGGGCCGCTCGCGCCCGAGGGGCCGGGCCGCTCCGCGCTCGTCCTCACCCCGTGGACCGGGCCGGACGGGACCGAGCGCACCACGACGCGCCGGGTCGCCCACCGCCCGGGCGACGAGGACGTGGTGCCCGAGGTGGGCGCCGTCGGGCAGTACCTCTACGAGCCCGACGGCGCCGTCATCCGCGCGGGTCTCGTCGCCCACGCGGCACGCGGGCTGGGCGGGCGGCTGCTCGACCGGACGATCGCGTACGTGACGACCGACTCCCCCGCGCCGCTCGACGCGACCGGCCTCGCCGACGGGCTCGCGCGCGGCTACCGCGTGCTCGACACGATGCCGTTCGGGCTCAAGCGCCTGCGCTCCTACCTGCGCGAGCGGGGCGTGGGGCGCCTGACGATCAAGAAGCGGGGCACCGCCGTCACGCCCGAGCAGCTCCGCCGCCAGCTCGCGCTCACCGGCGACGCGGCCGCGACGATCGTCCTGACGCGCGTCGGCGGGTCCCAGCAGGTGCTCGTCGTGGAGCCTCTCGCCGCTCCCCCGGCCGGCGCCGTGCGGGGCGCCACCCCGGACGGCACGCGGTGAGCGCCCTCCCGCGCCGCACCGCGATCCCCTTCGCGCGGTCGGAGCGCTCGACCGTCGGGCTGGAGTGGGAGCTCGCGCTGGTCGACGCGGACTCGGGCGACCTGCGCCAGGTCGCGCAGACGGTCCTCGACGCCGTGCGCCCGGTGGACGGGGGCGCGCACCCGTCCATCAAGCAGGAGCTGCTGCTCAACACGGTCGAGGTCGTGAGCGGCGTGTGCCGCACCGTCGGGGAGGCCGGCCGGGACCTCGAGCGCTCGATCGACGAGCTGCGGGCCGTGACCGACCCGCTGCGCGTGGAGCTCATGAGCGCGGGCACGCACCCGTTCGCGCGCTGGGCGCAGCAGAAGGTCACCGACAAGCAGCGCTACAACACCCTCATCGACCGCACGCAGTGGTGGGGACGGCAGATGCTCATCTACGGCGTGCACGTGCACGTCGGCATCGAGGACCGCGCCAAGGTGCTGCCGGTCCAGCGCGCGATGCTCACGACGTTCGCGCACCTCCAGTCGCTCTCGGCCAGCTCGCCCTTCTGGGGCGGCAAGGACACCGGGTACGCGTCGAACCGCGCGCTCATGTTCCAGCAGCTCCCCACGGCGGGGCTCCCGTTCCAGTTCGCGACCTGGGAGGAGCTCGAGGGCTACGTCGCGGACATGCTGCACACCGGCGTCATCGACGCGTTCGACGAGATCCGCTGGGACCTGCGCCCCGCCCCGCAGTTCGGCACGCTCGAGACGCGCATCTGCGACGGCGTCACGAACATCTCCGAGCTGCTCGCGCTCGCCGCGCTCACGCACTGCCTCGTCGAGCACTTCTCGACGATGCTCGACGAGGGCCGCGAGCTCCCGAGCATCCCGCCGTGGTTCGCGCAGGAGAACAAGTGGCGCTCCGCGCGCTACGGCATGGACGCGATCATCATCCTCGACCGCGAGGGCAACGAGGAGCTCGTGACCGACGCCGTCGGGCGCCTGCTCGTCGAGCTCGAGCCCGTCGCCGCGCGCCTCGGCTGCCTGGACGAGCTCGACGGCGTGCGCACGATCGTGCGCCGCGGGGCCTCCTACCAGCGCCAGCGCGCCGTGGCGCGCCGCAACGGGGGCGAGCTGGACGCCGTCGTGCGCTCGCTCGTCGCGGAGATGCGGGCGGGCCGCCCGCTCTGACGGTCCGCCCGGGACGGTCAGTAGTCGCGCAGGACCACGCCGAGGTCGGCGGCCCTGTCGGCGAGCCACGCCGGCGACCAGTCCTCGGTGTCGCACGGCGACGACGTCCGGTCGGCCGCCGCCTCCGAGTACCCGCCCCACGACAGCACGCGGCACGTCGCGTCGGTCTCGAGCGCGTGCGTCCACTCCTCGTCCTCGGCGAAGCCGGAGTCGACGGCGGACTGCATCAGGTCGAACTCGTGCCACCACTGGAGCATGTGCGACAGCTCGTGCGCGAGGAGCACCTGCTTGGTCGCCGGGTCGGAGTCCTCGCCCCACCACACGAACAGCACCGTCGGGTGGGAGGGCTGGAAGCAGCCCGCCGAGCCCGTCGCGTACGCGTCGTGCTCGGCGACGTGCGCCATGCCGCAGTTCAGCGTCGGGTCGTCGGTGAACACGACCTGCACGCCCTCGTTGGCGGGGTTGAGGGCGAGCAGCCACGCCGTGGGGTCGGGGTGCTCGGGCAGGAACGGCGTCGTCTGCGTCGCGCCCGGCACGGGGTCGGGCAACGGCTCGGCGTACTCGCCCGCCTTCCAGGCAGCCTCCACGCCGGTGGCCGACGCGGCCACGTCCGGGCTCGGGTCCTCCCAGACCGTGGGGGGCGGCACCGCGCCCTCCTGCTCGGTGGGCAGGACCGCGCCGTCGTCCCGCGCCCCGCCGAGGGAGCTGACGAGGTACGCGACGACGGACACTGCGAGCACGAGGACGAACGTCACGACCCGCGCGGCACGGCCCCGACGGCGGCGCGGCACCTCCCACGAGATGGTGGACGCCCCGTACGCGGGGACGGTCGCCGCCGGCGCCCCGGAGGCCGGCTGGACCGCGGGGGCGCCGGAGAGCGCGGCGGCGGAGGCGTGACCGTACGGCGGAGCGGTCGTCGCACCCGCCGTCCCGGAGGGCGGCGCGCCGACGGGCACGGCGGCGGACCCGTACGCGGGCACGGCCGCGAGGAGCGCCCGGTGCTGCGCCGCCCAGTACGCGGCGGTGTGCTCGGCCCGGGCGCGCTCGGGCCCGGGGGGCGCCGACGCGGCCGCGTGCGCCCACGCGTGGGCGCGCCGCAGCGCCTCGTCGGGCGTGAGACCGGGCTCCGGGGTCACACGTGAGTCACGGTCAGCGGCATCGACGAGTCGACGCCGATGTCGAGGCTCGACGGCGCCACGCCCGCCCGCACGACGGCGGACCCCAGCGCGGCGATCATCGCCCCGTTGTCGGTGCAGTAGCGGATCGGCGGGATGCGCAGCTCGATCCCGGCCTCCGCGCAGCGCTTCGCGGCCATGTCGCGCAGCTGCGAGTTCGCGCTGAACCCGCCGCCGACGACGAGCGTCGACACCCCGTGCCGCTCGCACGCCGCGATGGTCTTGGCGGTGAGCACGTCGGCGACGGACTCCGCGAAGGAGGCCGCGACGTCGTGCACGGGGATCTCCTCCCCCGCGTCCTGGCGCGCCTCGACCCACCGCGCGACGGCCGTCTTGAGGCCGGAGAACGAGAAGTCGTCCGCGTGCTTCTCCTGGTCCTTGCGCGCCGTGAGGCCGCGCGGGAAGCGGATCGCCGTCGGGTCGCCCTCGCGCGCGAGGCGGTCGATGTGCGGCCCGCCCGGGTACGGGAGGCCGAGCAGGCGCCCGACCTTGTCGAACGCCTCGCCGGCCGCGTCGTCGAGCGTCGAGCCGAGCTCGGTGACGGACGTCGCGACGTCGTCGACCAGGAGGAGCGAGCTGTGCCCGCCGGACACGACGAGCGCCATGACGCGCTCCGGGAAGGCGCCGTGCACGAGCTCGTCCACGGCGGCGTGGCCGATGACGTGGTTGACGCCGTAGAGCGGCTTGCCGAGCGCGAGCGCGAGCGCCTTGGCGGCCGACGCGCCGATCGTCAGGGGCCCGACCAGCCCCGGCCCGGCCGTGACCGCGATCGCGTCGACCTCGGACAGGTCGACGTCCGCCGTGCCGAGCGTGCGCTCGATCGTCGGGATCATCGCCTCGAGGTGGGCGCGCGACGCGACCTCGGGGATGATGCCGCCGTAGCGCGCGTGCTCGTCCATCGAGCTCGCCACCGTGTCGACGAGCAGCTCGCGACCCCGGACCAGCGCGACGCCGGTCTCGTCGCAGGACGTCTCGATGCCGAGCACCAGGGGCTCGCCGGCGCTCACGGACGGCTCACTGACAGTGTGGAAGGCATGGCGTCCAGGGTAGTCGCGTGCGGGGCCGACCCGCGCCGTGTCGCCCACGTCACACCGTCTGTCGGGAAGATGATTCAACGCTCAACCGTTGGTCCGGTCATGAGCACCGACACCCTCATCGAGTCCCCTGCCGCGCCGAACGAGCTCGCCGACCAGCTCGCGATCGACGCGCAGGCCGCGGACCGCCTGTTCCGCGACGCGCACACGACCCACGCCTTCTCGGACGAGCCCGTCACCGACGCGCAGATCCAGGCGGCCTGGGACCTCGTCCGCTGGGCACCCACCGCGATGAACACGCTCCCGCTGCGCCTGCTCGTCGTGCGCACGCCCGAGGCGAAGCAGCGCCTCGGCGCGCACATGGCGGACTTCAACCGCGACAAGACGCTCGCCGCGCCCGTGACCGTCATCGCCGCCGCCGACCCGTCGTTCCACCAGCACCTCGGCACGCTCGCGCCGTTCCGCGAGGGCATGACCGAGCAGCTCGACCCGCAGACCGAGCTGCGCGAGGGCATGGCCCGCACCAACGCGCTCATCCAGATCGGCTACCTCATCGTCGGGCTGCGCGCCGCCGGCCTGTCCGTCGGGCCGATGACCGGCTTCGACGCCGCGGGGATCGACGCCGAGTTCTTCGGCGAGTCCGGCTGGCGCACGCTCGTCGCGATCAACGTGGGCTACCCCGCCGAGGAGGGCGCGCACTTCCCGCGCCAGGCCCGGCTCGACTTCCACCAGGTCGCCGAGATCCTCTGAGACCGTCCCACCCGCACGCACGAGGCGGCACCCCTCCACGGGGTGCCGCCTCGCGCGCGTCCGGGCCGCCCGCGTCAGGGCGCGGCGGGCCGCGCGGGGTCGTTCGACCACTGCGACCACGAGCCCGCGTACAGCGCCGCGTCGACGCCGAGGGTCGCGAGCGCGGCGACCTCGTGCGCCGCGGTCACGCCGGAGCCGCAGTACACGCCCACGGTGGGCCGCGCCGCGCCCGGTTCCCGTCCCGGGTCCACGACCCCCAGGGCCGCGAACCGCGCGCGCAGCGCGACGGGGTCCAGGAACGTCCCGTCCGCGGCGAGGTTGTCGGTCGTCGGCGCGCTCACCGCGCCGGGGACGTGTCCCGCGCGCGGGTCGACCGGCTCCACCTCGCCGCGGTAGCGCTCGCCCGCGCGCGCGTCGAGCAGGACGCCCGACGTCGCGAGGCCGGCCGCGCCGTCGGCGTCGAGCACGGGCATCCCGCCCGGCGTGACGACGACGTCCCCCGGCTCGGGCCGCACCTCGCCCGCGTCGAGCGCGTGCCCGGCGGCCCGCCACGCCGCGAGCCCGCCGTCGAGGATGCGGACGTCCTCGTGCCCGGCCCAGCGCAGCAGCCACCAGGCGCGCGCGGCGGACGTGCCGCCCACGGCGTCGTAGACGACGACCGGCCGGTCCGCGCGCACGCCCCAGCGCCGCGCCGCGGCCTGGAGGTCGGCGGGGTCGGGCAGCGGGTGCCGGCCCGCCGCGGCCGAGGGCGGCGCGGCGAGCTCGGTCTCGAGGTCGACGTAGACCGCGCCCGGGACGTGCCCTGCGCGGTGCTGCTCGCGCCCGTCGGTGACGCCGAGCGCCCACCGCACGTCGAGCACGACGGGCGGGCGTCCGCCCGCGAGCGCCGCCGCCAGGGCGGCCGCGGTGACGAGGACGCGGTCGCGGCGCGCGGCGTCGGACCCGCGGTCGTCCGTGCCGAGGCCCGGGCCGCGCGGCGCGGACGCGGTCACGCGACGGCGCCCGTCTCGGACGCCGTCCCGTAGTCCGGCGCGTCCGGCCCGTCGGGAGTCGTGGTCGCGCCGAGCTCGAGCCGCATCGTGTAGGCGTCGACGTCCTCGGGCTGGTAGTAGCGCTTGCGGATGCCGAGCTGCTCGAACCCGTACTTCGCGTAGAGCGCGAGCGCCGGGTCGTTGTCGACCCGCACCTCGAGCAGCACCGCGCTCGCGCCCAGGTCGCGCGAGCGGGCGATCAGCGCCTCCAGGAGCGTCGAGCCGACGCCCTGGTGCTGGAACGCGGGGTCGACGCCGAGGGTCATGACCTGCGTGACGTCGCCGTCGAACCACAGGCCCGCGTACCCGACCACGGGCTGCGGGCCGGCGGCGTAGAGCCGCACGGGCTCGGCGGCGACGTACCAGCGTCCGAGGCCCGCGAGCTCGTCGGCGAGCATCCCGTACGTCCAGGCGCCGCGCCCGAACAGCTCGCGCTCGAGCTCGACGACGCGGTCGAGGTCGGCCGCCCGGAGCGGGCGCAGGCGGATCTCGTAGCGGCGCGCGCTCATCGGGTCGCCTCGGGCGCCGGGGCGGGCACGGTGTCGCTCACGCGCTTGCGTGCGGCGGCCTCGTGGACGTCCGGGCGGCGCAGGTACAGCGGCTCCGTCGGCTGTCCGGCCCCCGCGGCCCGGCGCGCGATCGCGAGCCGGGCGAGCACGGCGGCGTCGGGGACCTGCGGCGCGTCCTCGGCGGCGTCGAGCGCGTCCGGGTAGAGCTCGCCGCCCTCCCCCACGACGACGGCGCCCGCGGCGTGCTCGGCGACCGCGGCCGCCGGCCCGACGTCGGGCCCGGCGACGGTCTCCAGGACCGGCACGGCGTGCGGGCCCTCGTGCGCGACGACGCGGTACCGCGCCCAGTACACCTCGCGGCGGCGCGCGTCGGTCGCGACGAGCAGCTCGTCGTCGGGCTCGAGGCCGAGGTCGCTCACCGCCTGGGCGGCGATCGCGTCGAGGCTCGGGACGCCGAGCACGGGGATGCCGAGCGCGAAGCCCAGCGCCCGGGCGGTGACGAGCCCGACCCGCAGGCCCGTGAACGGCGCGGGGCCCGTGCCGACGGCGACGGCCGTGAGGTCGCGGCGGTCGACCCCGGCCTCGGCGAGCGCCTCCTCGACGAGCGGGGCGAGCGCCTCGGCGTGCCGGCGGCGCTCCGGGGCGTCGCGGCGGGCGAGACGGGCGCCGTCGTCGGAGACGACGGCGACGGTGACGGAGGCGGAGGTGTCGAGCGCGAGAACAGCCACGGCCCCAGCCTACGGCCGAGACCGCGACGTCCTCCTCGCGAGCGGGCTAGCGGGACAGTGCCGCGACGTCGAGGTCCGCCCAGCGCGGACCGACGCCGCGCACCGTCACCCGGCGCGCGCCCGCCTCGGGCGCGTCCTCGTCGTCGGACGTGCCGCCGGTCGCGTCGCCGCGCGGGCGCTCGAGCACGATCTCGAGCCGGTCGCCCGCGAGCGCCTCGACGAGCCCGCTGCCCCACTCGACGACGGTCACCGACTCCTCCAGGCTCGAGTCGAGGTCGAGCGCGTCGACCTCGTCGAGCGAGCCGAGGCGGTACGCGTCCACGTGCACGAGCGCCGGGCCGCCCACGAGCGACGGGTGCTCGCGCGCGACGATGAACGTCGGCGACGCGACCTGCCCGCGCACGCCGAGCCCGGCGCCGATGCCCTGCGTGAGCGTCGTCTTCCCCGCACCGAGGTCGCCGGTGAGGATCACGAGGTCGCCCGCGCGGAGCACGCCGGCGAGGGCGCGGCCGAACGCGCGCGTCGCCTCGGCGTCGGGCAGGACGACGACGTCGCGCGCCGCCTGCGACGACGTGCCCGTCGCGGTCTCCGCCGCCGCGTCCGCGGGAGGCGCGGCGGGCGTCGAGGGGGTCGGGTCGTCGCTCATGCGCGGACCGTCCTTTCCGTGGTCTCGTCCTGGCTGGGGTCGTCGGCCAGCAGCGCCCGCGCGCCGTCGTCGAGCACGTCGGTCCCCACGTGCTCGCGCGGCACGCGCGCGCCGAGGCGCGTCGTGATCTCGTAGCTGATGGTCCCGGCGGCCCGCGCCCAGTCCTCGGCGGTGGGGACGCCGTCGTGCTCGACGCCGTCGCCCGCGCCGAACAGCGTGACGACGTCGCCCGCGCGCTCGGTCGCGGCAGGGCCGAGGTCGAGCACGAGCTGGTCCATGCACACGCGCCCCGCGACGCGCACGACGCGCCCGCCGTCCGCCCCGGGGCGTGCGCCGACGAGCACCGGGCCACCCGGCGCGGCCGTGGGGCCGCCACCCGACGCGTGCCGCGGGATCCCGTCGCCGTAGCCGAGCGGGACGACCCCGAGCGTCGTGTCCCGCGGGGTCGTGTAGTGGTGCGAGTAGGAGACGCCGTGGCCGCCCGGCACGCGCTTGACCGTCGCGAGACGCGCCTCGAGCGTCATCGCGGGCCGGAGCCCGTACCGCGACGGCGGGCCGAGCTGCGGCACCGGCGTCATCCCCCACACCGCGAGCCCCGGACGGACCAGGTCGTAGTGGGTGCGCGGCGCGGTGAGCGTCGCGGCGGAGTTCGCGAGGTGGCGCAGCTCGGGCGCGACGCCCGCGCGCTCCGCGAGCCGGACGGCCTCGTCGAGCACGTCGGCCTGTGCCACGACGCTCGGGTGCCCGGGCTCGTCCGCGAACGCGAGGTGGGACCACAGCCCGACGACGTGGACCGCGCCCTCGGCCTGGGCGCGCGCGACGGCGGCGAGCACGTCGGGCAGGTCCGCGGGCATGATCCCGTTGCGGCCGAGGCCCGTGTCGACCGCGAGGTGCACGCGCGCGGTCCGGCCGGCGGCACGGGCGGCGGCGACCACCTCGTCGACGGCCCAGCGCGCGGCGAGCGACACGTCGACGTCCGCCTCCACGAGCGCGCGCAGCGGCGCGCCCGGCGGGTAGAGCCACGTGAGGACGCGCGCGCGGTCCACCCCGATCCCCGCCGCACGCAGCGCGAGCGCCTCGCTCGGCTGCGCGGTCCCGAGCCACGTCGCACCGCCCGCGAGCGCCCCGAGCGCGCTCGCCACCAGGCCGTGCCCGTAGGCGTCGGCCTTCACGACGGCCATCACCTGGGCCGACGGCGCGTGCCCGGCGAGGGCGCGGACGTTGTCGCGGACCGCGGCCAGGTCGACGACGGCACGCGCGGGGTAGCCGGGTGCTGCCGGGGTTGGGGCGGGTGCGGCCGGGGTTCCGGCGGGTGCGCCGGTCGGGGTCGTGCGCTGGGTGTCGCTCACGGTGGACGATTCTCTCACCGTCGCCGCCCGGGGAGCGGGCGCCGGGTCGCGGTCCTCGGGTCGCGTCACCGGGACGCCGCCGATCCGGCCGCCACCCTCACCAGGCGCCGAGCGTCCGGTCCGTCTCGAAGCGCCGCGGCTGCCCGGTCAGCGGGTCGGCGAAGGCGAGCGAGCGCGAGACGAGCTGGAGCGGGCGCGCGTAGTCGTCCGGCGCGACGTCGTACGGCTCGGGGTAGAAGTTGTCGTGCACGATCGGCACCCCGAGCCGGGCCATGTGCAGCCGGAGCTGGTGCGTCTTGCCGCTGTGGGGCTCGAGCCGGTAGCGCGCGAGGCCGCGGGCCGGGTCGGTCTCGATCACGTCGACGCGGCTCTCGGCGTTGGGCTCGCCGTCCACCTCCTCCGCGCGCATGACGCCGCGGTGCTTGACGATGCGGCTGCGCACGGTCGCGGGCAGGGCCAGCGCCGGGTCCCAGGGCGCGACCGCCTCGTAGGTCTTGCGCACCTCGCGCCGCGCGAAGAGCTCCTGGTACGCGCCGCGCACCTGCGGTCGCAGCGTGAGCAGCAGGACGCCCGCGGTGACGCGGTCGAGCCGGTGCGCGGGGCTGAGGTCGGGCAGGTCGAGGTCGCGGCGCAACCGCACGAGCACCGACCGCGCCACGTACGCACCGCGCGGGATCGTCGCGAGGAAGTGCGGCTTGTCGACGACCAGCAGGTCCCGGTCGCGGTGCAGCACGCGGACCTCGAACGGCACCTCGGGCTCGACCGGCGGGTCGCGGTAGAGGAACACGAAGCCGCGCGGCTCGTACGGGGTGGTCGCGTCGACCGGCCGTCCGCGCCCGTCGACGACCTCGCCCGCCGCGACCTTCTCGGCCAGGCGTGCGGCGTCGTCCGGGAACCGGTGGCGCACGTAGTCGAGCGTGCGCGTGTACCGCGCGACGCTCTCGGCGTCGTGCGGCAGCACGAGGCGCGTGGGGTTGAGGCCGTCGCGCACGGGGAGGGGGACCACGCCCACCACGGTACCGGCGGGCCGCGCCCGGACCTGTCGGCCGCCCACGGGCCTCGGACCCGTGGTGACCGGCCGGTGCCAGGAGAGCGCCGCGCCGCTCAGCGTGCGGCGAGCAGCCCCGCGACGACGGCGGGCACCGCGTCGGCGACGTCGAGCGCCGCGACCGGGCCGCCCGGGTTCGCCCGCTCCGCCGCGAGACCGTGCACGACGGCGGCCGCGGCCGCGAGCTCCGCGGCCAGCCCCGGCTCCCGGAGGATCCGTGGGGCGTGCGCCGCGAGCACGGTGCCGAGGATCCCGGCGAGCACGTCCCCCGCGCCGGCGGTCGCGAGCCACGCGGGCGCGTCCGCCTGGGACCACGCGCCCTCCGGCCCGACGACGACGGTCGCCGACCCCTTGAGCAGCACCGTCGCACCGGTGGCCGTGTGCGCGCGCCGTGCCCACCGCAGCGGCTCGGCCTCGACGTCGGCGCGCGTCACGTCGTCACCGCGCGACCGCAGCAGCGTCGCGAGCTCCCCCGCGTGCGGGGTGAGCACGACCGACGGCGGGCAGCGGTCGGGCAGCAGGGACAGCGCCCCGGCGTCGACGACCACGGGCACCCGCTCCCCCTCGTCCTCGGCGGCGAGCTCACCGGTCGCGGCCGCGAGCGCGTCCCGGACCCGCTCGTGCTGGCCGCCGTCGTCCACGGGGTCGCCACCCGGCCCGGGCGCGGGCGGCACGCCGGGCCCGAGCACCCAGGACTGCACGCGCCCCGCTGCGGGCACCACCTCGGGTCGGGCGGCGAGCACCGCGCGCGTGACGTCGTCGGGCCCGCGGAAGCGGACCATCCCCGGGCCGGTGCGGACCGCGGCGCTCGCGACGAGCACCGCGGCGCCCGGGAAGGTCGGCGTGCCCGCGACGACGCCGACGACGCCGCGCGTGTACTTGTGGTCGGTCGCGCCGGGCACGGACCAGAGGGCGGCGACGTCCGCGGGCTCGAGCCGGCGGACGACCGGCGCCGCGGTGCCGCCGTCCGGAGCGGGCGCGCCGAGGCGCAGCCCGATGTCGACGACCGCGCCGTGGCCGGCGAGGTGCGTCGCCGGGGGGAGCAGGAGGCCGGGCTTCGCCGCGCCGAACGTCACCGTGCGGTCCGCGCGCAGGACCGGCCCGCGCACCGTGCCGTCGTCCACGCCGACCCCGCTCGGCGCGTCCACCGCGACGACCCAGGGCCGCCCCCGGGGCCCGACGCGACGCCCGCCACCCTCGTCGGACGCACCGTCGCCGCCGAGCGCGTCGTCGGCGGGCGCTCCGCCGTCGAGCAGCGCGGCGAGACGCCGCACGAGGTCCGCCGCGACGCCGCGCAACGGCCCCCGGGCGCCGATGCCGACGAGGCCGTCCAGCACGACGTCGGCCCGCCGGACCTGCGCGGCGACCCGGTCGGCGACGTGCGGGTCCAGGTGGTCGTGCGGCCGGCCCGCGCGCGTCGGGTCGTCGGGGCTGCCGACGAGCACCTCGACGGACCCGCCCGCGTCCCGGAGCGCCGCGAGCCCGCCCGCGTGCGCATGCTCGCCGGTGAGGACCGCGAGCACCTCGACGCCCCGGCGCGCGAGGTACGCACCCGCGTGGAGGGTGTCCCCGCCGTTGTTGCCCGACCCCACGAGCAGGACCGCCCGGGCGCCGGTGACGCGCCCGTCCCGACGGCCGCCGTCCGGCAGGGCGACCGACCGCCGTCGTGCGACGTCGCGCGCGACGATCGTCGCGAGCGCGAACGAGGCGCGCTCCATGAGCGGGACGCCCGCGGCGAGCAGCGGCTCCTCGGCGGCGCGCACGTCGGCGGCGGACCAGGCTTCGATCATGACCTCATCCTGCCCACCGTCCGCCCTCGTCGCCTGCGCGGCGGCGCCGGCGCAGCGGTGCGACCGAGCGGTGAGACGACGCGCGGGGGCGCGCTGCGGGTCGCACGGACCCGCATAGGGTGACGACCATGCGATTCGGACTCTTCATCCCCCAGGGCTGGCGCTACGACCTCGTCGACGTCGCACCCGAGGACCACTGGAAGACGATGCTCTCCCTCCTGCACTACGCCGACAACGCCGCCGCGGGCGAGCCCCTGCCGGGCGGCGAGTTCGCGTGGGACGGCGTGTGGGTCTACGACCACTTCCACACCACGCCGACCCCGAGCACCGAGGCGACGCACGAGGCGTGGACGCTCATGGCCGCCTTCGCGGCGGCGTCGCAGCGCGTGCGCCTCGGCCAGATGTGCACGTGCATGGCCTACCGCGACCCGACGTACCTGGCCAAGGTCGCCGCGACCGTCGACCACGTCTCCGGCGGGCGGCTCGAGATGGGCATCGGCGCGGGCTGGTACGAGCACGAGTGGCGCGCATACGGGTACGGGTTCCCGAGCGCGGGCGAGCGCCTGCGCGCGCTCGACGAGGGCGTCCAGATCATGTCCCGCATGTGGCGGACCGGGTCGTCGGGCACGTTCGACGGCGAGCGCTACCAGGTGGACGGCGCGCTCTGCTACCCGCAGCCCCTGCAGCAGGTCGTGGTGGACGGCGAGGGCGCGAGGCCGAGCATCCCGCTGTGGATCGCGGGCGGCGGCGAGAAGAAGACGCTGCGGATCGCCGCGCAGCACGCGCAGTACACCAACTTCGACGGCTCGCCCGAGGGCTTCGCGCACAAGTCCGCGGTGCTCGCGCAGCACTGCCGCGACCTCGGCCGTGACCTCGGCGAGATCACCCGGTCGGCCAACTACAACGTCGTCATCGGCGAGACCGCGCAGGACGTCGCCGACCGGCTGGACCGGATCGAGGAGCACGCGCGCCGGTACTTCCCCGAGAAGGCGGACGACAACGTGGCCTCGTGGCGCAGCGGCCCGCTCGTCGGCACGCCGGAGCAGATCGTCGAGACCCTCACCGGCCTGCGCGACCAGGGCCTCGGCTACGCGATCGGCTACTTCCCGTTCGCCGCGACCGACCGCGACCAGCTCGAGCTCTTCCAGCGCCAGGTCATCCCGGCCCTCCAGCGCTGACCGCCGCACCGTGTGGGCGTGAAGGGGCCCGGTTCTCGGTCGAGAACCGGGCCCTTTGCATCCCCACAGCGCGCGGCGGGCGGTCAGCCCTCCGCGACGACCATGGCCGAGGCGATGCCGGCGTCGTGGGAGATGCTCAGGTGCCAGGCGGTGATGCCCAGCGCGTCCGCGCGCGCCGCGACCGTGCCCGTGATCTCGACCTCCGGCGGGCCCCCGACGACGCGGTGCACCGTCGCGTCGTGCCAGCGCATGCCCGCCGGGGCGCCCAGCGCCTTGGCGATGGCCTCCTTGGCGGCGAACCGCGCGGCGAGCGACGCGGGCGGCAGGTCCCGCTCGGCGGCCGTGAACAGCTTCTCGCGGAGCCGGGGCGTGCGCTCCAGGGTCTCCATGAACCGCGCGACGTCCACGACGTCGATCCCCACGCCCTTGATCATGCGCCCACCCTACGGGGGCCGTCCTCCCTCCCGGTCCCCCACCAGGCGATCTCACCACCGCGAGCAGGCGGTCCTGGCTCGTCCGGGAGACCGGACGAACCAGGACCACCTGCTCGGCGTCCGACGGTGCGGCGGAGGACTACTCGACCGTGACCGACTTCGCGAGGTTGCGGGGCTGGTCGACGTCGAGGCCCTTGGCCGTGGCGAGGGCCATCGCGAAGATCTGGAGCGGGACGACGGCCAGCAGCGGCGAGAGCAGCGTGGGCGACTCGGGGACCCAGAAGATCTCGTCCGCGTAGGGGCGCACGGCGTCGTCCCCGTCCTCCGCGATGACGAGCGTGCGGGCGCCGCGCGCCCGGATCTCCTGGATGTTCGAGATGACCTTGGAGTGCAGGCCCTCGCGGCCCGTCGGCGACGGCACGACGACGAACACCGGCTGCCCCTCGTCGATGAGCGCGATCGGGCCGTGCTTGAGCTCGCCCGCGGCGAAGCCCTCGGCGTGGATGTACGCGAGCTCCTTGAGCTTGAGCGCGCCCTCGAGCGCGACCGGGAACCCGACGTGGCGGCCGAGGAAGAGGACGGACGTCGCGTCCTTCATGGAGCGGGCGGTCGCACGGACGTACTCGCCGCGCTCGATGACGGTCTGGATCTTGCGCGGCATGTCGCGCAGGTCCTCGAGGATCGCCGAGATCTCGTCCGGGAACTTGTTCCCGCGCAGCTGCGCGAGGTAGAGGCCCAGGAGGTACGCGGCGGTGATCTGCGACAGGAACGCCTTGGTCGAGGCGACCGCGATCTCCGGACCGGCGTGCGTGTACAGCACCGCGTCGGACTCGCGCGGGATGGTCGACCCGTGCGTGTTGACGATGGAGATGACCTTGGCGCCCTGCTCGCGCGCGTGGCGCACGGCCATGAGCGTGTCCATCGTCTCGCCCGACTGCGTCACCGCCACGACGAGCGTCTTCTCGTCGACGATCGGGTCGCGGTAGCGGAACTCGTGCGCGAGCTCGACCTCGACGGGGATGCGGCACCAGTGCTCGATCGCGTACTTGGCGACGTGCCCCGAGTATGCGGCCGTGCCGCACGCGACGACGATGATCTTGTCCACCGACCGGAGCACGGCCTCGTCGATGCGCACGTCGTCGAGCACGAGCTTGCCCGACGGGTCGGTCCGGCCGAGCAGGGTGTCCGCGACGGCGTGCGGCTGGTCGTGGATCTCCTTGTCCATGAAGGACGAGAAGCCGCCCTTCTCCGCGGCGGCCGCGTCCCAGTCGACCGTGTACCGCTTGGCCTCGGCGGGGTTGCCGTCGAAGTCGGTCACCTCGACCGACGTCGGGGTGATCGTGACGATCTGGTCCTGGCCGAGCTCGAGCGCCTCCTTGGTGTGGGAGATGAACGCCGCGACGTCGGAGCCCAGGAAGTTCTCGCCGTCGCCGATCCCGACGACGAGCGGGGAGTCGTGCCGCGCGCCCACCACCGTGTCGGGCGAGTCGGCGTGCACGGCCAGGAGCGTGAACGTGCCCTCGAGGCGCCGGGCCACCTGCCCCATCGCGAGCGTGAGGTCCTTGGTCTCGCGGTAGGCGCGCGCGAGCAGCTGCGCCGCGACCTCGGTGTCCGTCTCGGACCGGAACTGCACGCCCTCGGCGAGCAGCTCGGACTTGAGGGTGGCGAAGTTCTCGACGATCCCGTTGTGGATGACCGCGAGGCGGTCGTCGTCCGCGAGGTGCGGGTGGGCGTTGGTGTCCGTCGGGCCGCCGTGCGTCGCCCAGCGCGTGTGGCCGATCGACGCGGTCGCCGCGGGGAGCGGGTGCAGGTCGATCTCCTCGACGAGGTTCGCGAGCTTGCCCGACTTCTTGGCGAACGCGACGGCGTCGATCCCGGGCGCGACGAGCGCGACCCCGGCCGAGTCGTAGCCGCGGTACTCGAGCCTGCCGAGTCCTTCGAGAGCGACGTCGAGGGGTCGCCCCGAGGCCTCTCCGACCATGGTTCCAGGGCCTACGTAGCCCACGATTCCGCACATGGTGATCGAGTCTATCCACGGACGCGGACCCCTCCGCGGGCGCACGATCCCGCGGTTTTTCGTCAGGCCCGCTGCCAAAAGCACCCCGCGCGCGTACGGCGCCGCGTCCGGCGAGGCTGGGTCTCGTGCCCACCGTGCGGATCGGACTCTCGGGATGGCGCTACGCCGACTGGCGGGGCCCGTTCTACCCCGCCGGCCTGCCCCAGCGCCGCGAGCTCGAGCACGTCGCGTCGGTGTTCCCCGCGGTCGAGCTCAACGGGTCCTTCTACTCGCTGCAGCGGCCGTCCTCGTTCGTCGCGTGGCGAGAGCAGACGCCGGAGGGGTTCACCTTCGCGGTCAAGGGCCCGCGCTTCGTCACCCACATGAAGCGCCTGCGGGACGTGCGCACGCCCCTCGCCAACTTCTTCGCGAGCGGCGTGCTCGCCCTCGACGACCGGCTCGGCCCCGTGCTGTGGCAGCTCCCCGCACGCACGACCTTCGACGCCGGGCTGCTCGACGAGTTCCTCGCCCTCCTGCCCCGGTCGACGGCCGAGGCCGCCCGGCTCGCCCGCGAGCACGACGACCGCCTCCGCGCGCCTGCCTGGACCGAGGTGGGCGCCGACCGTCCCCTGGTCCACGCGCTCGAGCCGCGCCACGCGTCGTTCGCGAGCGCCGAGGCGCTCGACGTGCTCCGACGCCACCGGGTGGCGTTCGCGATCTCGGACGGCGCGGGTCACTGGCCGCTCGTGGAGGCGGTCACGAGCCGCCTCGTGTACGTGCGCCTGCACGGCGACACCTCGCTGTACACGAGCGGCTACCGGCCGCACGTCCTCGACGCGTGGGCCGCGCGGGTGCGGGGCTGGTGCGAGGCCGGCCACGACGTCGAGGTCTACCTCGACAACGACGTCCACGCGCACGCCCCGGCCGACGCGCTCGCCCTCATGTCCCGCCTCCCGGGCGTCGCCCTGCCCGGGACCGGCCCGACCCCGGAGCCCGCACGCGGCCGGCGGCGCGCACGGTCCCGCGACGCCACGCGCTGAGCCCGGGACGCGCGTCCCGGCACGGGTGGAGCCCGCCTGGCCCGGGCGGCACCCGACGTCCCCGGCTGGCGGGCCGTGCGCGGGCACCCGCACGCATCCGGCAGAATCAGGCGGGTGTCCTCCCCCGTCGACGACCCGTCCGACCTCCTGCCGGCCCACCTCGCGGCGCCGTCGTCGTCCCCGTACGTCGACCTCGACCGGGCGGTGTGGAGCCGCCTGTCGGAGTCGACGCCGCTCCCGCTCACAGACGACGACGTCACCCGGCTCCGCGGCCTCGGCGACCCCATCGACCTCGCGGAGGTCGACGCCGTGTACCGCCCGCTGTCGCGCCTGCTCAACCTCTACGTGACCGCGACGTCGGGGCTCCACGAGGCGACGTCGACGTTCCTCCGGGAGGAGACGGGCAACACGCCGTACGTCATCGGCGTCGCGGGCTCGGTCGCGGTGGGCAAGTCCACGACCGCGCGCGTCCTGCGCGAGATGCTGGCCCGCTGGCCCGAGACGCCGCGCGTGGAGCTCATCACGACCGACGGCTTCCTCTACCCCAACGCGGAGCTGGCGCGCCGCGGCCTCATGGACCGCAAGGGCTTCCCCGAGTCCTACGACCGGCGCGCGCTCATCCGCTTCCTGTCCAAGGTCAAGGCGGGCCACGCCGAGGTCAAGGCGCCCGTCTACGACCACCTCACGTACGACATCGTCCCCGGCGCGGAGGCGGTCGTGCGCAAGCCTGACGTGCTGGTCGTCGAGGGGCTGAACGTGCTCCAGCCGGCCCGGCCGAGCGCGCACGACGAGTCCACGGTCGCGGTGTCCGACTTCTTCGACTTCTCGATCTACGTCGACGCGCGCACGCGCAACATCCGGCAGTGGTACGTGGACCGGTTCCTCGCCCTGCGCCGTACCGCCTTCGCCCGGCCCGAGTCGTACTTCCGCCGCTACGCCGACCTCACGGACGAGCAGGCGGTCGAGAAGGCGAAGTCGATCTGGGACGCGATCAACGCCCCGAACCTCGAGCAGAACATCCTGCCGACGCGGGGTCGCGCGACGCTCGTGCTCACCAAGGGCTCGGACCACTCGGTGCAGCGGGTCCGGCTGCGCAAGCTCTGACGCACGGCCGACGGGTGCCCCGCGGACTCACGAGGCGCGCGGTGCCGCGCCCGGCCGGTTCTCCGAGGTGCTCGGCTCGTCCGCGGTCTCCGGCGCCGGGGACGTCGGGCCCTCGGCCTGCGGCAGCTCGCCCTTGCGGCGCGCGCGCATCATGAGCACGCGGTCGATGACGAACCCCGCCGCGATCCCCAGGACGACGCCCACGACCATCGCGAGGAGCGGTTCGTGGCCCAGCCACTGCGCCGCGACGAGGCCGATGAGGACCGAGTACACCGCCCAGGTGACGGCCGCGATCCCGGAGAACGCCATGAACCGGCGGCGCGGGTAGCCCACGGCGCCGGCCGTCATGTTCACCGCGACGCGCCCGACGGGGATGTAGCGCGCGGCCAGGATGAACGACGCCCCACGGTGGGCGAGGGCCCGTTCCGCCCACGCCACGGCCTTGCGGCCCCGTGGTGAGCGCAGGAACCGGACGCGGTCGGTGCCGATGGCGCGACCGATCGAGAACGCGATCTGGTCGCCGGTCCACGCGCCGGCGGCGGCCACCAGGAGCACGAGGAGCAGGTTCGGCTCGCCGGTCGCGTGCGCGGACACGGCGAGCGTGATGACGACGGACTCGCTCGGGATGGGCGGGAAGAACCCGTCGATCGTCGCGAAGCCGAACAGCGCGGGATAGATCCACGCGGACGCCGCGAGGGCGAGAATCCAGGTCTCCAGATTCTCCAGGAAGGTCGACACGGCGTCGGGCAACGGCGTCCTCGTTCGTCGGCTGGCGGGGAGGCCAGGCGGGCGGCGGCGGCAGGTCGGGCGTCCTGCGCCACGACAAGCCTACGGAGCGCGACGACGTCGACCATCAGGGAAACCCCCGGTTCGCCCCTGAGGATTCCCGCCCGGCAGCGCCGCGCCCGGTGACGAGTCTTCCGCGTCGCGGCGCGCGGCGTCGTCATCCCGACGAACGACTTCCCGCAGCGGGGGCGTACGTCGTGAGGACCAGGACCTTCCCCGGCTCAGGCGTCGCGGCGGCGCGGGCGCGGCGTGCCCCGCAGCGGCAGGGCGGTGCTCGGGTCCTCCGGCCACGCGTGCTTGGGGTAGCGGCCCCGCAGCTCGGCGCGCACCTGCGGGTAGCCCTGCACCCAGAAGGAGGCGAGGTCCGCCGTGACCGCCGCGGGTCGACCCGCCGGGGACAGCAGGTGCAGCAGGACGGGCACGCGGCCGTCCGCGACGCGGGGCGTGCTCGTCCAGCCGAACGTCTCCTGCAGCCGGACCGCGAGCACCGGCTGGTCCTGGTCGTAGCCCACCGCCACGCGCGACCCGCTCGGGACCTCGAGCCGCTCGGGCGCGAGCGCGTCGAGGCGCGCCGCCTCCGGCCAGGGCAGCAGACGGCGCAGCGCCCCGGCGAGGTCGGTGCCCCGGCCCCGGGCGACGGCCGGGAGGTCGGGCCCCAGCCAGACGTCGACGGCGTCCAGGAGCGCCTCGTCGCCGACGTCGGGCCACGGGTCGCCCAGCACCCGGTGCAGGAACCGCAGGCGGTCCCGGAGCCGGAGTGCGCCGTCGGACCACGGGAGGCCGTCCAGACCGTCCCGGCGCAGCCCGTCGCGCACGGTCGCCGCGAGCAGGTCCGCCGGCGGGTCCCGCCACGGCTCGCGCGCGAGCTCGATCGCGCCGAGCGTGGTGACCCGGGCGGCGCGCACGCGCCCGCCCGTCCACCCGGCGACGCCGCTCGTGCGCAGCGCGGGCGCCGCAGCGGCTCGCGCCGTCGCCTCGTCGACGGGCGCGGCGGACCGCACGACGGCGTCGGCACGGCCCGCCGTGCGGTCCACGTCCGCGACCGCGAGCCACGGCGCGCCCTGCAGCGGCGAGCCCGCGGGCAGGCGCGCGCCCGCCCCGGACACCAGGAGGTAGGTCTCTCCGCCGGGTCGCAGTCGGGCCAGCCGGTCGGGGTGCGCGAGCGCGACGACGTGCCCGACGGCGGCGTCGTCGGTCAGCCGGGACCGTGCGGCGGGCCCCCCTCCCCGGGCGGAGCCGTCCTCGGCCGCGGCGGCGCGTGCCACCCGTTCGAGGCGGTCGCGCTGCGCGGCCCACGCGCCGGTCCCCGGGCCACCGCGCCGCGCCGCGCGCAGCGCCGCCGGCAGGTCGGCCCCGGGCACGCGCACGTCCTCCGAGAGCAGCGCCACGACCTCCGCGGCGAGCCGCGGGCCGATTTCGGGGACGGCGTCGAGCAGGGCGCGGGCGCGGCGCGGGTCGGCGGGCACGGAGGCGATCCGGCGCCCGAGCGGCGTCACGCCGTCGGGCCCGACGGCCCCCAGCCCCTGCAGCACCTCGCGGGCGGCCGCCCAGGCGGCCGGGGGCGGCGGGTCCAGCAGCGCGAGCCCCGCGCCGTCGGGAGCCCCCCAGCACGCGAGCTCGAGCGCGAAGCCGGTGAGGTCCGCCGTGCGGATCTCCGGCTCCGGGTGCCGCGCGAGGCGCGCGTGGTCGCCCTCCGACCAGCAGCGGTACACCGCCCCCGGGCCCTCGCGCCCGGCCCGCCCCGCGCGCTGCTCGGCGCCGGCCCGGCTGACCGCCACCGTCACGAGCCCGGGCAGCCCTCGGCGGACGTCCGTGCGGGGCTCGCGCGCGAGCCCCGCGTCCACGACGACCCGGACGCCCGGGACCGTGAGCGACGACTCCGCGACCGCCGTCGACACCACGACCCGGCGCCGCGGCCCGGGCTCGAGCGCCCGGTCCTGCTCGTGCGGGGGCAGGCGGCCGTGCAGCGGGCGCACGTCGACGTCCGAGAGCCCGCGCGCCAGCAGGCCCGACACGGTGTCCACCTCGCGCGCGCCGGGGACGAACACGAGCACGTCGCCCGTGCGCTCGCGCAGCGCGCGGTGCGTGGTGGCGACCACGTGGTCGAGCAGCGCGGGCGACGTGCCGCGGACGTCGGTGCGCGGACCGCGCGCGGGGCACCAGACGACGTCGACCGGGTGGAGGCCGCCCTGGACCTGCACCACGGGGACGGGCCGCGCTCCCCCGCCGAGCGCCTCCGCCGTCCGCCCCGCCTCGACCGTCGCGGACATCGCGACGAGCGCGAGGTCGTCGCGCAGGTTCTCGCGCACGTCCGCCAGCAGGGCGAGCGCGAGGTCGTCGTCCAGGTGCCGCTCGTGCACCTCGTCGAGCACGACGCCCGCCACGCCCGGCAGCTCCGGGTCGCGCTGGAGCCGGCGGACGAGCGTGCCGGTGGTGACGACCTCGACCCGGGTCCGTCGCGACGTCCGCGACTCGCCCCGCACCGTGTAGCCGACCGTGCCGCCGAGGTCCTCGCCGAGCAGCGACGCGAGCCGGCGGGCGGCCGCCCGGGCGGCGAGCCGCCGCGGCTGCGTCACGACGACGCGGCCGTCCGAGGCACCCTCCAGGGCCACCGCGAGGGCCGGCGGCACGAGCGTCGTCTTGCCGGTGCCGGGCGGTGCCTGGACGACGACGGCCCCCTCCGCGCGCACGGCGGCGACCACCTCGACCAGGTGACGGCCCACCGGCAGGTCGGGCGGTGCGGCGAGGAGCTGGGCGAGCGGGTCCACACCGGTAGTCTCGCGCGACGACCCGCCGGACCCGAACCGCGGACGACGGCCCGGGCTCAGCCCGGGTGACCCGGGAGCCGCGCGACCCCGAGCGTGGACGCCAGCGTGCGCAGGTCCGCGGCGTCGACGTACAGCTCGCCGCGCAGGTGGTCGGTCTCGTGCTGGACGATCCGCGCCGCCCACCCGGTGAGCACGTCGTCGAACGGCTCGCCCGCCTCGTCCTGCCCGGTGAGTCGCACCGAGCGGGCGCGCGTCCGCTCCGCCTGCCAGCCGTGCACCGAGAGACAGCCCTCGAAGAACGTCCTGGTCTCGTCGCCGACGGCCTCGTACCGCGGGTTGACGAGCACGCGGAACGCGAGCGGGGGCCGCTCGCGCTCGTCGTCCGCGTCGGGTGCGCCGGGATCCTCGACGACGGCGATCGCGAGGCCGATCCCGACCTGCGGCGCGGCGAGCCCCACCCCGGGCGCCGCGTGCATCGTCGCGCGCATCGCGTCCAGGAACCGGGGCAGCACGTCGCCGAGCTGCCCGGCGTACGGCACGGCCGGGGTCCGCAGCACGGGGTGGCCCGCCTGGACGATCGGCAGCACGCCGTCGTCGTACGCGTCGAGGAGCGCGACCACGTGCTCGCGCAGCCCCTCGTCGACCCCCTGCCGCACGCCTGCCGCCCCCCGGTCGGTCGTCCGCCCCGTCGCGCTCACAGCGCGAGCCGCTCGCGCACGACGCCCGCGAGCCGCGCGGCCACCGCGTCGGCCTGCTGCTGCGTCGCCGCCTCGACCATGACGCGCACGAGCGGCTCGGTGCCCGACGGCCGCAGCAGCACGCGACCCGTCTCGCCGAGGGTCCGCTCCGCGTCCGCGACGGCGGCCCGGAGCTCCTCGTCGCTCGACGCCCGCGCCTTGTCCACGCCGGGGACGTTGACGAGCGTCTGCGGGAGGCGCTGCACGACGGCTGCCAGGTCGGCGAGCTTCTGGCCCGTGGCCCGCACGCGGGCCGCGAGCTGGAGGGCCGTGAGCACGCCGTCACCCGTGGTCGCGTAGCGCGACAGCACGATGTGCCCCGACTGCTCGCCCCCGAGGCCGTACCCGTGCGCGCGCATCTCCTCCAGGACGTACCGGTCGCCGACCGCCGTCTGGACCGTCGTGATCCCCGCGTCGCGCATCGCGAGCAGGAGGCCCAGGTTGCTCATCACCGTCACGACGAGCGTGTCGTGCGGGAGCGCGCCCTCGTCCTGGAGCGCGAGCGCGAGGACGCCCATGATCTGGTCGCCGTCGACGACGGTGCCCCCGTGGTCGACCGCGATGCAGCGGTCCGCGTCGCCGTCGAACGCGACGCCGAAGTCCGCCTCGGACGCCACGACGACGGCCTGGAGCTGCTCGGGGTGGTTCGAGCCGCACGCGGCGTTGATGTTGCGGCCGTCGGGGCTCGCGTTGATGACCACGACGTCCGCGCCGGCCGCGCGCAGCGCCGCGGGGCCGACGTCGCTCGCCGCGCCGTTCGCGCAGTCGACCGCGATGCGCAGGCCCGCGAGCGGCTTGTGGTCCTCGTCCGCGCCGATGCTCGCCATGAGGTGCTCGACGTACGCCCCGCCCGCGCGCCCCGAGTCCGGGGAGATCCGGCCGACCGCGCCGTGCGTCGGACGCTGCCACTCCTGCCCGAGCAGGCTCTCGATCCGGTCCTCGACCGCGTCGTCGAGCTTGACGCCACCGCGCGCGAGGAACTTGATCCCGTTGTCCTGCATCGGGTTGTGGGAGGCCGAGATCACGACGCCGAAGTCGACGTCCATGGTGCTCGTCAGGTAGGCGACGGCGGGCGTCGGCAGCACGCCGACGTCCTTCACGTCGACGCCCGCGCTCGCGAGCCCGGCGATGAGCGCCGCGCCCAGGAACTCGCCCGAGACTCGCGTGTCGCGCCCCACGACCGCGCGCGGCCGGTGGCCTTCCTCCTGCCCGCTGCCGAGCACGCGCGCCGCCGCGACGCCCAGGTCGAGGGCGAGCTCGCCCGTCACGTTGCCGTTCGCCAGCCCGCGCACCCCGTCGGTGCCGAAAAGCCGTCCCATGGAAAGTCCTTCCTCGACCGGCCGTACGTCGACCGTACGACCGCCTGCCCTGCCCCGCCCTCGGCGGGCTTGGTCACCGTCCCTCACAAACGACGTCGGCCCCGGTGGACGAGGTCCACCGGGGCCGACGAGCGCACAGCGCGGATCAGCGCTTGGAGTACTGCGGTGCCTTACGGGCCTTCTTGAGACCGGCCTTCTTGCGCTCGACGACGCGCGCGTCGCGAGTGAGGAAGCCGGCCTTCTTCAGCGCGGGGCGGTTGTGCTCGGCGTCGATCGCGTTGAGCGCACGCGCGATGCCGAGGCGCAGCGCACCGGCCTGGCCGGAGGTGCCGCCGCCGCTGATGCGGGCGACGACGTCGAAGCGACCCTCGACGTCGACCAGCTTCAGCGGGGAGTTCACGAGCTGCTGGTGAACCTTGTTCGGGAAGTAGTCCTCGAGCGAGCGCCCGTTGATCTTCCACTGCCCGGTCCCGGGGACGAGGCGCACGCGCGCCACGGCCTCCTTGCGGCGGCCCAGGGCCTGGCCGGGGGCGGTGATGCTCTGGCCGCGGCCCGTGGGGGCGGCGGACTCGGAGGTGTAGGTGCTGGGCGTCTCGTCGCCCAGGGTGTCGGTGTCGACGGTGGTCTCGGCCACGGGTGGTGTCCTCGCGTCTCTCTGTGCGCTACGCCTGGGCGGCGATTACTGCGCGACCTGGGTGATCTCGAACGGCTTCGGCTGCTGCGCGGCGTGCGGGTGCTCGGCACCCGCGTAGACCTTGAGCTTGCCGAACTGGGCGCGACCGAGGGTGGTCTTGGGGAGCATGCCGCGCACGGCCTTCTCCACCGCACGCTCGGGGTGCTTGTCGAGCAGGTCGCCGTAGGGGACGGCACGCAGACCACCCGGGTAGCCGGAGTGGTTGTAGGCCATCTTCTGCTCGCGCTTGTTGCCGCTCAGGGCGACCTTGCCGGCGTTGATGACGATGACGAAGTCACCGCCGTCGACGTGCGGAGCGAAGGTCGGCTTGTGCTTGCCGCGCAGCAGGGTGGCCACGTGGGTGGCCAGGCGGCCCAGGACGACGTCGGTCGCGTCGATGACGTACCAGTCGCGCTGGACGTCGCCGGGCTTCGGGGTGTACGTACGCACGGTCGTAGCCTTCGTTTCTGTCTCAGAATGTCTTCTTCGGCCGCTGAAGCGTGCGGCCGAGAGGGCAGGTCGTTGCGCGGCGGGCTCGGTCGGCACCCGCTCCTTGGCCGGCAGCGAGTGGGCGCGCTAGCGACACGGGTGTCGTGAGATGAGCACAACGACTCACCAGACTACCCGCGGGTCGGGCCGCCGGTCAAAGCGGCCGGACGGGGATCCGGGCGCTCGCCCACGCACGTCGCGCAGCGGGCCGAGCGTGCGACGTGCACGCAGTCCGGGCAGTACAGGCGCAGCGTCCGGCAGCTCGGGTCCGCGCAGTTCTCGTACTTCGCCGTCGCCGCGCCGCAGCCGGTGCAGGACCCCAGCGGGGTCGACCCCGGGCCGAGCTCGACGTGCATGCGCTCGTCGAAGACGTAGAGCGAGCCCTCCCACAGTCCCTGCGACCCGAACGCCTCGCCGTACCGCACGACGCCGCCGTCGAGCTGGTAGACCTCCTCGAAGCCGCGGGCGGTCAGGAGCGCGGACAGCACCTCGCACCGCACGCCCCCGGTGCAGTACGTGACGACGGGCCGCTGCTTGAGGTCGTCGTAGCGGCCCGAGTCGATCTCGGCGACGACGTCGCGCGTCGTGGCGACGTCCGGCACGACCGCGCCGCGGAACCGCCCGATCTCGGCCTCGAACGCGTTGCGGCCGTCGAACATCACGACGTCGTCCCCCCGCTCGGCCACGAGGTCGTGCAGGGCCTGCGGGCTCAGCCGCGTGCCGCCGCCCACGACGCCGCTCGCGTCGACCACGACCTCGTCGGGCACGCCGAACGCCACGAGCTCGGGTCGCACCTTCACGGACAGGCGCGGGAAGTCGCGTCCGGTGCCGTCGGACCACTTGACGTCGATGCCCTCGAAGCCGGGGTACTGCCGGGTCGTCTTCACGTACTGCTTGAGGTCCTCGACCGTCCCGCCCAGCGTCGCGTTGATCCCGTGGTGGGCGACGATCACGCGTCCCGTGAGGTTCCACCGCTCCCCCAGCGCCCGCTGCCAGAGCTGCACCGCGCGGGGGTCGGGCAGCGGCGTGAAGGCGTAGAAGAGCACGATCTTGTGGACGGCCATGCCCACCAGGATAGGGACCGCGCCCGCCGCCACCGGCACGCGGCGGCAGCCCCGTACGCGGCGGCTACCGCGCCCGCCGCACGCGCTCGACGTCCCAGACCGGCTCCGGGGCCTCGACGACCTCCCCGTCCCCGCGGAACACGAGGTAGCGGTCGAACCCGCGCGCGAACCAGCGGTCGTGCGTCACGGCGAGCACCGTGCCCTGGAACGCCGCGAGACCCGCCTCGAGCGCCTCGGCCGAGTGCAGGTCGAGGTTGTCCGTCGGCTCGTCGAGCAGGAGGAGGGTCGCGCCGTCGAGCTCGAGCAGGAGGATCTGGAACCGCGCCTGCTGGCCGCCGGACAGGGTCTCGAAGCGCTGCTCCGCCTGGCCGACCAGCTCGTATCGGTCGAGCGCGCGGCTCGCGCCCTCGCGCCCTATCCCCGCCCGGTGCCCGTCGCCGCGGTGGAGGATCTCCAGGAGGGTCCTCCCCCGCAGCTCCGGGTGGTCGTGGTTCTGGGCGAACCAGCCCGGCCGGACCCGCGAGCCGAGCACCGCGAGACCCGTGTGCGCCACGGGGTCGGGCCGGACGCCGTCGGACGTCGCGGGGTCGGGCACGACCCCGGGCTCGGGGTCGCTCCCGCCGGCGGCGAGGAGCCGCAGGAAGTGCGACTTGCCGGACCCGTTGGAGCCCAGCACCGCGACGCGCTCGCCGAAGAACACCTCGAGGTCGAACGGCTTCATGAGGCCCGTGAGCTCGAGCGACCGGCACGTCACGGCGCGCTTGGCGGTCCGGCCGCCGGCGAGGCGCACGGTGACGCGCTGCTCGCGCGCGAGCACCTCCGGGGGGCCCGCCTCCTCGAACTTGCGCAGGCGCGTCTTCGCCGCCTGGTACCTGCTCGCCATCCCGTCGTTGTAGGCGGCCTTGGTCTTGAGCGTCTGCACGAGCTCGCGCAGCTTCGCGTGCTCCTCGTCCCACCGCCTCGCGAGCTCCGCCAGGCGCTCGCGCCGGTCCGCGCGCGCCTGCGCGTAGGTCGCGAACCCGCCGCCGTGCACCCAGACCGTCCCGCCGCCCGGTGTCGGCTCGAGCGTCGCGACCTGCGTCGCCGTGCGCGACAGCAGCTCGCGGTCGTGCGAGACGTAGAGCACCGTCTTGGGCGACGCGACGAGCCGCTCCTCGAGCCAGCGCTTGGTCGGCACGTCGAGGTGGTTGTCCGGCTCGTCGAGCAGCAGCACCTCCTCGGGCCCGCGGAGCAGCGCCGTGAGCGCCAGGCGCTTCTGCTCGCCGCCGGACAGCGTGCGCACGTCGCGCCACTGCGCCTTCTCGAACGGGACGGACAGGACCTCGTCGGTCACCTCGTCCCACGCCGTCTCGGCGTCGTAGCCCCCGACGTCGGCCCAGTCGACGAGCGCCTGGGCGTACCGGAGCTGGGCGGGCTCGTCGTCGACCGTCATGATGTCGTGCTCCGCCGCGGCGAGCTCGAGCGCCGCCTCCTTGACCGCGGCGGGCGCGAGCTCGACGAGCAGGTCCCGGACCGTGCGGTCGTCGTCGATCCGCCCGACGTCCTGCCGCATCACGCCCAGGCCGCCGCTGCGCACGACCGCCCCGCCGTGCGGAGCGACGTCGCCCGTGACGATGCGCAGGAGCGTCGACTTGCCGACGCCGTTCGGCCCGACGAGCGCGACCCGCGCGCCGTCCGCGACGCGCAGGCTCACGCCGTCGAGGAGAGTGCGCCCGTCGGGCAGGTGATACGTGACGTCGCTGAGGTCGAGGTGTCCCACGGCCTCATGGTCTCCCGGCCGGGCCCACCGGGTCACGCGGATTCCGTGCTCCCGGACCGCGCCGGCACCGCTGCACCCCGTGCACGACGGCCGCAGGTGCCGCCGGGCTCAGCGCCGACCGCCCCCGAGGAGCCCGCCCAGACCGCCCAGGAGGTCCCCGAGGCCGCCCCCGGACCCGCCCGAGCCGCCGCCCAGCAGCCCGCCGAGCAGGTCGCCCAGCCCACCGCCGCCGGCGCTCTCCGGCGCCGCCGTGGAGGAGCCCGCGCCCGCGTCCTTGCCGCCGAGCTGCTTCGCGAGGAACGCCAGCGCGATCGGGGCGAGCGCGGGGAGCACCTTCGAGAGCAGGCCCTGCTGGGTCCCCGTCGAGTCGGCGAGCTGCGCGACGACGGCCTCCTCGTTCGACCCGAAGACGTGGCGGACGATCTTCTCGCCGTCGGCCGTGTCCACGTCGTCGAGGTTCACCCCGCCCTCCACGAGCGACGGGTCGTGCTGCGTGAGCGCCTGGCCGAGCGACGCCGCGCCGGCCGGGTCCTGCGCGTTCGCCCGGAGCCCGCCCAGCAGGGCGGGGAGCGCCGCGCCGACGGCCTGCTGCGCCGTCGCCTCGTCGACGCCCAGCCGACCGGCGAGCTGGTCGAGCGGGATGGTGGACAGGATGTCGTCGATGCCGGCCATGGTGGTCCTCGGTTCTCGGGGTCGTTCGGGGAGGCCACGGCGCGCGCGACCCGTGCCACGGTACCGCCCGCGGCACGTCGGTGCAGGTCCGGGCGCAGATGCTGCGTCCGGCCGCGCGAGGTGCCACTGTGGACGCATGAGCGAAGACACCACCGGCACCAGCCCGGACCCGGAGACCGGCGCCGAGGGCGACAACGACCAGCTCCAGGCCGAGGACACGCTGCTCGACCGCGGCGTGGACGACGTGCTCGACGAGGGCTACTCCCCGCCCGACCGCCCCCGCACGAACCACTACGGCGAGACGCCGTGGGAGGAGGTGCACGGCGAGACCCTCGACCAGCGTCTCGCCGAGGAGGAGCCCGAGGACTGGGAGCGCGACCCGCTCGAGCGCCCCGACGACACCCGGTCGGGCCGCCTCGTCACAGACCCTGACGCGCTCGACGGCCGCCAGAACGACACGTACGCCGACGACGAGGGCATCTCCGGGGGCGCCGCGGGCGCCGAGGAGGCGGCGGTGCACGTCGTCGAGGAGCCGTGACGGGCTAGCCCCTCGGCGGTCCGGCCAGGTCGCGCGACGCGCCCTCGTCCCAGACGTCCTCCTCGTTCCGGACGGCGCGGATCCGGTCGGCGCGGGCGGCGAGCTCGTCGTCGGGCGGGTACGTGACCTCCTCGAGCACGAGCCCGTGGGCGGGGACGACGCCGGCCCCCGCGTCGCGGCGTCGGCTCGCGAGGAGCTCCGCGGGCCAGGCGACGTCGCGTCGCCCCTCCCCCACCGCGAGCGACGCGCCGACGAGCGCGCGGACCATGTTGTGGCAGAACGCGTCCGCGCGGACGTGCGCGACGACGAGGCCCGCGTCGGGACCGTCGACCGGCCGCGACCACGACAGGTGCTGGAGCTCACGGATGGTCGTCGCCCCGGGGCGCGGCTTGCAGAACGCCGCGAAGTCGCGCACCCCGAGGAGCGGCTGCACGGCGGCGTCCATCGCGGCGACGTCGAGCGGGCGCCGGTTCCACAGGACCCAGGCGCGCCGCAGCGGGTCGCGCTGCGCCGCGTCGTCCGCGACCCGGTACGTGTACGCGCGGTGCAGGGCCGAGAAACGGGCGTCGAACCCGGCCGGCGCCGGCGCCGCGCGGTGGACGACGACGTCACTCGGCAGCACCCCGCCGAGCCGCGCGACGAGCGCGTCGCCGGGCGAGCGGTCGGAGCGCCCGGGCAACGCCTCCCACTGGTCCCGCGTGAGGTCGACGTGCGCGACCTGTCCCCGCGCGTGCACCCCCGCGTCGGTGCGCCCCGCGACGGTGAGGCGCGGCGCCGGCCCCCGCAGGAGCGTCGCGAGACCGTCCTCGACCGCGCCCTGGACCGTCCGCAGCGCCGGCTGGCGGGCCCACCCGGCGAAGTCCGTCCCCTGGTAGGCGAGGTCCAGGCGGACCCGCACGACGCCGTCGGGCAGCGCGTGCCGCCCCGTGCCGTCGGCAAGGGCGGACTCGGGGGCGTCGGGGGCCAGGGCGTCGCTCACGGGAGTTCACCGTAGTCGCCCGGCCGTGCGGCACGCGCGTCGTCGTGCCTACGCTGCGGCCCATGACCGGCGACCGCGCAGACGTCCGCACCCTCGCCGTCGACTGCGGAGGCGGCGGGATCAAGGCCAACGTGCTCGACGCGTCGGGCACCGCCCACGCCGCCGCCGTCCGCGTGCCCACGCCCTACCCGCTGCCCCCCGAGCTGCTGGTCGAGACGATCGCGGAGATCGCGGCGACGCTGCCGCCCGCCGACCGGGCCACCGTCGGGATGCCCGGCATGATCCGGCGCGGGGTCGTCGTGCACACCCCGCACTACGTCACCCGCAGCGGACCCCGCTCGCGCGTCGACCCGGCGCTCGTCGAGGCATGGACGAGCTTCGACGTCCAGGCGGCCGTCGCCCGGCGGCTCGGCGTGCCCGCACTCGTGCTCAACGACGCCGAGGTGCACGGCGCGGGCGTCGTCGCGGCGTCCGGGCTCGAGCTCGTGCTGACGCTCGGGACGGGGCTCGGGTCGGCGCTGTTCCACGGCGGGCGGCTCTCGCCGCACCTCGAGTGGTCGCGCGCTCCGGTGCGCCGCGGCACCACCTACGACGAGTACGTCGGCGAGCCGGAACGCCGCCGGCTCGGCAACGGGCTGTGGTCGCGGCGCGTCCTCGCGGTCGTCGAGGGCCTGCGGCCCGTCTTCTGGTGGGACCGGCTGTACCTGGGCGGCGGGAACTCGCGGCAGATCGCCCCGAGCGTCCTCGACCGCCTCGGCGACGACGTCGTGGTCGTCCCCAACTCCGCGGCGCTCGTCGGCGGTGCACGCGCCTGGGACCTGCCGCCGGCCTGACCGTCTCAGCGCTCGACGGCGCGGCGCGGGGCGACGCCCGCAGGCGGCGCCCCGTCCGCCCCGGGGGCCGGACGACCCGCCGCGACCGCGCGGTGGGCGTCGAGCAGGGCCCGGTTGAACGCGACCGGCGCGTCGAGGCTCACGAGGTGCCGCGCGCCCGGGATCACCACGAGCCGCGCGGGCGCTCCCCCGCGCCGGGCCGCCTCGACGAACCCCCGCTCCCCGAACCGGAAGTGGTCCCACCGCCCGTTGACCACCCACACGGGCGAGTCCGCGGCGGCGAGCGCGGACACCGGGTCGACCGCCTCGACCTCGCGCAGGATCGCGCTCATCACGTCGAGCGCGAAGCCGCCGGCCGCGAGGTCGGCCGCGGCCTGCGGCGTCAGCGCCCGGTCGACGAGCGCCTGGTTGAGCCCCGCTCCACCGTCGGGCAGGCGCTCGATGCCGCGCGCGACGAGGAGCCAGCCCCCGCGCAGTCGGGTGGCGGGCGGTGTCGAGCAGGCGGCGGCCACGAGGCCGACGACGCGCTCGGGGTGACGAGCCCGTGCCTCGATCGCGACGTAGCCGCCGAGCGACAGCCCGACGACGAGCGCACGCCCGCCGAGCTCGTCGATCCCGGACGCGACGACCTCCACGGCACCGTCCAGGGTGAACGCCTCGCCCCGCCGCGCCCCGTGCCCCGGCAGGTCCACGGCCAGCGCGTCGACGCCCGCGCGGCGCAGGGCCGCGAGCTGGTCGCGCCACATCGACCGCGACGTGCGCGAGCCGTGCACGAGCACGACGGGCGGCCACGCCGCCAGGGAGGAGTCAACACTCGTCACGTCTCGACCGTAGGCCCTCCCCGACGCGAGATCGACCCGGACGTCGCGACGTCGACCTCCCGAAGGTCGATCTCGGCCGTACGGGCCGATCTCGCACCCACCGTCGCGGCCGCACGCACACCGACGCCGGCAGGGCGGCAGAACGCCGCAGGGCCCGGGACCGTACGGTCCCGGGCCCTGCGGCGTGGGGTCGCGGAAGACCCCGAGAGTCGATCGAGGAGGCTCAGGCCTCCTTCTTCTCCTCGGCGGCGTCCTCGACGGGCGCGTCCTGGACGTCCTCGGCGGGAGCGTCCTCGACGGCGACGGGAGCGTCCTCGACGGGCGCGTCCTCGACCGCGTCGGCCTTCTTGGCCGGCTTGTCCGCCTTCTTCTTGCTCGCCTTCTCCGCGGCCTTCTCCGCCTCGCGGACGACGGCCTGCTTGGGGCTGACGGGCTCGGTCACGAGCTCGATCACGGCGAGGGGCGCGTTGTCGCCCTTGCGCGTGCCGACCTTCGTGATGCGCGTGTAGCCACCCTCACGCTCCGCCATCTGCGGGGCGATCTCGGTGAACAGCGTGTGCACCACGGACTTGTCGCGCACGACGCGCAGGACGCGACGACGCGCGTGCAGGTCGCCGCGCTTGGCGAACGTGATGAGGCGCTCGGCCACCGGGCGCAGACGCTTCGCCTTGGTCTCGGTGGTCGTGATGCGGCCGTGCTCGAAGAGCTGGGTGGACAGGTTCGCGAGCATCAGGCGCTCGTGAGCCGGTCCGCTGCCGAGCCGGGGGCCCTTGGCGGGGGTAGGCATGGGATGTGCTCCTTGGGAAGTGTTCGCGCCGCAGGTGCGGACCCGGACGCGCTGAGGTGTCTAGAGCCGCAGGCTCAGTACTGCTGCTCGGTGTCCGAGAACGTCGCCTCGTCGTCGCCGTCGTAGTACGCGGCGGCCGACGGGTCGAAGTCGAGCGGCGAGTCCTTGAGGGACAGGCCGAGCTCGGCGAGCTTCTCCTTCACCTCGTTGATGGACTTCGCACCGAAGTTGCGGATGTCCAGCAGGTCCGCCTCGCTGCGTGCGACGAGCTCGCCCACCTGGTGGATGCCCTCGCGCTTGAGGCAGTTGTACGAGCGGATCGTGAGGTTGAGCTCCTCGATCGGCAGCGCCAGGTCCGCGGCGAGAGCCGCGTCCGTCGGCGACGGGCCGATCTCGATGCCCTCGGCCTCGACGTTGAGCTCACGGGCCAGGCCGAAGAGCTCCACCAGCGTCTTGCCCGCCGACGCGAGCGCGTCGCGCGGCGAGATGGCCGGCTTCGTCTCGACGTCCACGACCAGCTTGTCGAAGTCCGTACGCTGCTCGACACGCGTCGCCTCGACCTTGTAGGTCACCTTGAGGACCGGCGAGTAGATCGAGTCGACCGGGATGCGCCCGATCTCGGCGTCGAAGGACTTGTTCTGCGAGGCCGAGACGTACCCACGGCCGCGCTCGACGGTCAGCTCGATCTCGAGCTTGCCCTTGTCGTTGAGCGTGGCGATGTGCAGCTCGGGGTTGTGGACCTCCACACCCGCGGGCGGGACGATGTCCGCCGCGGTGACCGCACCAGCACCCTGCTTGCGCAGGTACATCACGACGGGCTCGTCGTTCTCCGAGGAGACGACGAGGTTCTTGATGTTGAGGATGACCTCGGTCACGTCCTCCTTCACACCCGGCACGGTGGTGAACTCGTGGAGCACACCGTCGATGCGGATGGAGGTGACCGCCGCGCCCGGGATGGACGACAGCAGCGTGCGACGCAGCGAGTTGCCGAGCGTGTAGCCGAAGCCGGGCTCCAGCGGCTCGATGGAGAAGCGCGAACGGTTCTCCGAGATGACCTCTTCGGTCAAGGTGGGGCGCTGTGCGATCAGCACTGGTGGTTTCCTTTCGGTGAGCGTCCGCCATATGACGCTGCACGGTTCAAGGCGAGGTGCGTGCCTGCGGCACGCGGCCCCGGCCGGGACTCTGTCCACCCGGTCGGGAAGGGTGCGTCGACCCCGTCAGGAGGCTGCTGCCCCGTGACGGGCGCCGTCGACGGGCTCGGCCGGTCGGTGACCGGGCGGCCCGTCGACGGCACGCCGACGACGAGGGTCAGACGCGACGACGCTTGGGCGGGCGGCACCCGTTGTGCGCCTGCGGCGTGACGTCCTGGATCGAGCCGACCTCGAGGCCGGCCGACTGCAGCGAGCGGATCGCCGTCTCGCGACCCGAGCCCGGGCCCTTGACGAAGACGTCGACCTTCTTCATGCCGTGCTCCTGCGCCTTGCGGGCAGCGGCCTCGGCCGCGAGGCCGGCGGCGAAGGGGGTCGACTTGCGCGAGCCCTTGAAGCCGACGTCGCCGCCGGAGGCCCACGCGATCACGGCGCCCGACGGGTCCGTGATCGACACGATCGTGTTGTTGAACGTGCTCTTGATGTGCGCCTGGCCGGCGGGGACGTTCTTCTTGTCCTTGCGGCGAGGCTTGCGCCCAGCGGCGGCGCGAGTCTTGGGAGGCATCTTTCGTTTCTCTCCTGGTCTGAGGTGGTCTGACCGCGGGGATCTCCGACCGGGACGACGTGGACCGTGCGGCCGACGTCAGCACCCGAGCGGGGCCCGCCCTGCGGACTGGCTCAGCGGGCCTTCTTCTTGCCGGCCACGGTGCGCTTGGGTCCCTTGCGCGTACGCGCGTTGGTCTTGGTGCGCTGGCCGCGCACGGGCAGGCCGCGGCGGTGACGCAGGCCCTGGTAGGTGCCGATCTCGACCTTGCGGCGGATGTCGGCGGCCACCTCACGACGGAGGTCACCCTCGAGCTTGTAGTTGCCCTCGAGGTAGTCGCGGAGCGCGACGAGCTCGGCGTCGCCGAGGTCCTTCACGCGCGCGTCCGGGCTGATGCCGGTCGCGGCCAGCGTCTGCTGGGCGCGGGTACGGCCGACGCCGTAGATGTAGGTGAGCGCAACCTCGAGCCGCTTGTCGCGGGGGAGGTCGACGCCGATGAGACGTGCCATGTGCCTTTCGGCTCCTCGTGCTTCGTCGGAGGTCTCTCGCACCGCCCTCCCACGGGGAGCTCCGTGGGCCCCGGCCTCCGAGCCGGGGGTTCCCCTGCCTGTGGCGTTCTCCTCCCGGACGCGTGTCCGGGGTGCCGAGCAGGTTCGTGGCGGTGCGCTGGTGGTCGTCCGTCGTCGTGACGGGCGGCCAGGTGACCGCGGTCCCGAGGGACCGTCACCCGTGGCGCAGGCGCGGGCTCAGCCCTGGCGCTGCTTGTGCCGCAGGTTGTCGCAGATCACCATGACGCGACCGTGCCGGCGGATCACCTTGCACTTGTCGCAGATCTTCTTGACGCTGGGCTTGACCTTCATCTTCGTTCCCTCAGTCGTGCCCCGCTCCGGGCGCGACCGACGAGCGGTCCCGGGATCCGGGTGGCGAGGAGGGTGAGTGGGTGGACGCGTGGCGACTACTTGTAGCGGTAGACGATCCGGCCGCGGGACAGGTCGTACGGGCTCAGCTCGACCACGACCCGGTCCTCGGGGAGGATCCGGATGTAGTGCTGGCGCATCTTGCCCGAGATGTGCGCGAGAACCTTGTGACCGTTGGCCAGCTCCACGCGGAACATCGCGTTCGGCAGGGCCTCGACCACGCTGCCCTCGATCTCGATGACACCGTCCTTCTTTGCCATGTCCTCCGCTAACTCTCGTCTGAACTGCTGGTACTCCCGCGCACGCCCGACCCGAGGGTCGTCCGTTCGTGGGAGGTGCGTGGAGCCGCGTGCGAGGATCGGTCGCCCGGGTCCCGAGGGACGGGGGCCGGTCGAACGACGTGCACGGACTACACCCGACGGACCATCCTACGGCATTCGGCAAGAGTCGCGAAACCGTGGCGGGCGCCGGAGGTCGTGCGACGCGTCACTCCCCCGCCGTGCGCCGGGCCGACCAGACAGGTGCCGTGCGGACGCCGGGCCGCGCAGGCGCGGGTCAGGTGCCGGGCGGGTAGAGGGCGTCAGGCCGCCAGGGGTGCGACGCGGACGCCGAGCTCCGCGAGCTCGGCCGCGCCGCCGTCGGGTGCGGTGAGGACCCAGATCCCCTCGTCGAGGATCGCGACGCTGTGCTCCCAGTGCGCGGCACGGGCGCCGTCGTCGGTCACGACCGTCCAGTCGTCCTCGCAGACCTCGGTGAACCGGTCGCCGAGGGTCAGCATCGGCTCGATCGCGAGGCACATGCCCGGGCGCAGCCGCGGGCCCTTCTCACGCGTGCGGTAGTTCGGGACGTCGGGCGGCTGGTGCATCGCGGAGCCGATGCCGTGGCCCACGTACTCCTCGACGATCCCGTAGGAGACGCCGTCGGACTCTCCCGAGACCCGGACCGAGTCCTCGATCGCGGCACCCACGTCGCCGAGCCGCTCGCTCGTGGCGAGCGCGGCGATGCCCGCCCACATCGCGCGGCGCGTGGCCTCGACGAGCGCCTCGTCGCGCGGCTCGCCCTCCCCGAGGACGAAGGAGACGGCCGAGTCGCCGTGCCAGCCGTCGACGATCGCCCCGCAGTCGACGGAGACGATGTCGCCCGGACGCAGCTCGCGCGGACCGGGGATGCCGTGCACGACCTCGTCGTTCACGGACACGCACAGCGACGCCGGGTATCCCTCGTAGCCGAGGAACGACGGCGTCGCGCCGGCGTCGGCGATCACCGCGGCGGCGAGCGCGTCCAGGTCGGCCGTCGTCATGCCCGGGCGGACGGTCTCACGAACCGTCTCGAGCGCCCGCGCGACCACGAGGCCGGCGCTGCGCATGGACCGGACCTGGTCGTGCGTCTTGTACTCGATGCGCTCGCGACCGAACACCCTGCTGCTCCCCAGAACCTGACGGACGAACGGACGGCGCTCAGCCGACGAGCGCGGTCAGCGCCGAGACGATGCGTCCGGTGATCTCGTCGACGTCGCCGATGCCGTCGACACGCACGAGCAGGCCGCGCTCGTCGTAGGCGGACGTGAGCGGCGCCGTCTGCTCGGCGTAGATGTCGAGGCGGCGCGCGATGGCCTCCTCGGTGTCGTCCTCGCGGCCCTCGATCTCCGCGCGCTTCGCCAGTCGGGCGAGGAGCTCGTCGCGGTCGGCCGTGAGCTCCACGACGCCGTCGAGCGCGACACCCAGGTCGGCGAGGATCGCGTCGAGCTCGACGACCTGGGCCGCGTTGCGGGGGTACCCGTCGAGGATGAACCCCTGCGCCGCGTCGTCCTGGGCGAGACGGTCGCGCACCATCGCGTTCGTCACCGAGTCGGGGACGAGGTCGCCCTTCGCGGTGTACTCCTGCGCGAGCCTGCCGAGCTCGGTGCCGCCCTTGATGTTCGCCCGGAAGATGTCTCCGGTCGAGATCGCGGGGATGGCGAGCTGCTCGGCGAGCCGGGCGGCCTGCGTCCCCTTGCCCGCGCCCTGCGGGCCCATGATGACGAGGCGCGCGGGACGCGAGGTGGACTGGCCGTCGGTGGCGTTGCTCAACGGAGGAACCCTTCGTAGTGGCGCTGCTGCAGCTGGGAGTTGATCTGCTTGACCGTCTCCAGGCCGACGCCGACGACGATGATGATCGAGGAGCCACCGAACGGGATGTTCGTGCTCACGCCGAGCCCGATGAGGACCAGCGTCGGCAGCAGGGCGACGAGCGCGAGGTAGATGGAGCCCGCGGACGTGATGCGGGTGATGACGTAGTCGAGGTACTCGGCGGTCGGCCGCCCGGCACGGATGCCGGGGATGAAGCCGCCGTACTTCTTCATGTTGTCCGCGACCTCGTCCGGGTTGAACGTGATCGACGTGTAGAAGAAGCAGAAGAACAGGATCATCAGCACGTACAGCACGATGTGCAGCGGCGCGGCCGGGTCGGCCAGGTTCGTGCTGACCCAGATGACCCAGTCGGCGCTCTGGTCGCCGAACTGCGCGATGAGGCCCGGGACCGCGAGCAACGAGGCCGCGAAGATGACCGGGATGACGCCGGCCATGTTGATCTTGATCGGGATGTAGGTGCTCGACCCGCCGTACATGCGGCGCCCGACCATGCGCTTGGCGTACTGGACGGGGACGCGGCGCTGGGACTGCTCGACGAACACGACCAGGCCGATGACGACCACGATGACCGCGATCATGATGATGAAGTTCGTCGCGCCGTTAGCACCACCGGCGATCGACCACAGGGCGGTCGGGAAGCTCGCGGCGATCGACGTGAAGATGAGGAGCGACATGCCGTTGCCGACGCCGCGCTCGGTGATGAGCTCGCCGAGCCACATGATGAGGCCGGTGCCCGCGGTCATGGTGATGACCATGAGCGCCATCGTCAGGAAGCTGCCGTCGGGGATGACGTCCACCGAGCAGCCCTGGAAGAGCAGGCCGTTGCGCGCCGTCGTGATGACGGTCGTCGACTGGAGGATGGCGAGGGCGATCGTCAGGTAGCGCGTGTACTGCGTGAGCTTCGCCTGGCCCGACTGGCCCTCCTTGTGGAGCGCCTCGAAGCGAGGGATCACGACGCGCAGCAGCTGGACGATGATGCTCGCGGTGATGTACGGCATGATGCCGAGCGCGAAGATCGACAGCTGGAGCAGGGCGCCACCGCTGAAGAGGTTGACGAGGCCGAGCAGGTCGTTGCCGTCGGCGGTCTCCGCGATGCACTGCTGCACGTTGGGGTAGTCCACACCCGGCGTGGGGATGAACGACCCCACCCGGAAGATCGCCATGATCGCGATCGTGAACAGCAGCTTGCGCCGCAGGTCGGGCGTCCGGAAAGCCCGGGCGAATGCGCTGAGCACCTATCCTCCTGGCCCGCCGAGGCGGGATGTCGTGTCGCCGGGAGGCCCGGCGAGGTGTGACGCACGGCACGGGCGCCAAGAGGCACCCTAGCCGTAGCGCCGCGTCGAACGGCAAGTCGGTCCCGACGACCGGACGGACCGACCGTGGACCTGCGAGTGACGGCGGTCACCCCGGGGTGCGGGGAGACAACCGTCGGAGAGTCTAACCGTGGCGCGCTGCCGGACGGACCACGGGTCGTGCGGGAGGGCCTCCCCAGACGCGGACAGGGCCGACAGCGCGAGCGCGCCACCGGCCCTGTCCAGGGGTGTCAGTCCTCCGAGACCGAACCGCCGGCCGCGAGGATCTTCTCGCGCGCGGCGCCCGAGAGGGCGTCGACCGCGACCTCGAGCTTGACGGTGATCTCGCCCGTGCCGAGCACCTTGACGAGCTGGCCCTTGCGGACCGCGCCCTTCGCGACGAGGTCCTCGACGGTGACCTGGCCACCCTCGGGGTACAGCGCCGCGAGCTTGTCCAGGTTCACGACCTGGTACTCGGTGCGGAACGGGTTCTTGAAGCCGCGCAGCTTCGGGAGGCGCATGTGCAGAGGCATCTGCCCGCCCTCGAAGCGCTCGGGAACCTGGTAACGAGCCTTCGTACCCTTGGTACCGCGGCCCGCCGTCTTACCCTTCGACGCCTCACCACGACCCACGCGGGTCTTGGCCTTCTTGGCGCCGGGAGCCGGACGCAGGTGGTGGATCTTGAGCGTGCCGCCGGCACCCTCGGTCTGCTTGCCCGACTGCTTCTCGGCAGTCGCGGCCTCCGCCTTCGCGGGGGCCTTGGCAGCAGCCTTCTTCTTCGGAGCCTCGGCGGTCTCCTTGGTGGCCTTCTCAGCCATGGTCACTCGACCTCCTCAACGGTGACGAGGTGCGCCACCGTCGCGACCATGCCGCGGATCTCCGGGCGGTCCTCCTTCACGGCGGTGTCGCCGATCCGCTTGAGGCCCAGAGTGCGCAGCGTGTCGCGCTGGTTCTGCTTGCCGCCGATGGCGGACTTCGTCTGGGTCACCTTGAGCCTGGCCATCAGGCGTTCACCCCCGCAGCACGGGCACGCAGGAGCGCGGCCGGGGCCACGTCCTCGAGCGGGAGACCACGGCGCGCGGCGACAGCCTCGGGCTGCTCCAGGTTGCGCAGGGCCTCGACGGTCGCGTGCACGATGTTGATCGCGTTCGACGAGCCGAGCGACTTGCTCAGCACGTCGTGGATGCCGGCGCACTCCAGCACGGCGCGCACCGGACCACCGGCGATCACACCGGTACCGGGAGCGGCCGGACGGAGGAAGACGACGCCGGCGGCGGCCTCACCCTGGATGGGGTGCGGGATGGTGCCCTGGATGCGCGGGACCTTGAAGAAGTTCTTCTTGGCCTCCTCGACACCCTTGGCGATCGCCGCGGGCACCTCCTTCGCCTTGCCGTAGCCGACACCGACGGTGCCGTCGCCGTCGCCCACCACGACCAGCGCGGTGAAGCTGAAGCGACGGCCGCCCTTGACGACCTTGGCGACGCGGTTGATGGTGACGACGCGCTCGACGAAGGCGTTCTTCTCGGCTGCGTCGCCACGGCGACCGTCGCGACGGTCACCACGACGGTCGTCGCGGCGCCCCCCGCGCGCGTTCTGGTCGCTCGACTCGTTGGCGGCACCCGTGGGGGCGCCGGTGTTGCTGCGCTGCCCTGCAGCCATCAGAGAATCCTTTGCTTCCGTGTGGGGATGGTCGGCGTCGTCACAGGGACAGACCGCCCTCGCGGGCGCCGTCGGCGACCGCAGCGACCCGACCGTGGTACTTGTTGCCGCCACGGTCGAAGACGACCGCGTCGACGCCCTTGGCCTTCGCACGCTCGGCGACGAGCTCGCCGACCTTGCGGGCCTTGGCGCTCTTGTCGCCGTCGAGCGCACGCAGGTCCGCCTCGAGCGACGAGGCCGACGCGACCGTCTGACCGATCGTGTCGTCCACGACCTGGGCCGTGATGTGGCGCGTGGAGCGCGTCACCACGAGGCGCGGACGAGCGGCGGTCCCCTTGATCTTCTTGCGCAGGCGGAGGTGGCGGCGCTGACGCGCGACGGCCTTGCCCTTGCCGAGAACCTTCAGAGCCATCGTTACTTACCAGCCTTTCCGACCTTGCGGCGGACGACCTCGCCGGCGTAACGCACACCCTTGCCCTTGTACGGCTCGGGCTTGCGGATCTTGCGGATGTTCGCTGCGACCTCGCCGACCTGCTGCTTGTCGATGCCGGAGACCGAGAACTTCGTCGGGCTCTCGACCGCGAACGCGATGCCCGCGGGCGGCGTCACGACGACCGGGTGGCTGAAGCCGAGGGCGAACTCGAGGTCCGAGCCCTTGGCCGTCACGCGGTAACCGGTGCCGACGATCTCGAGCTTCTTCTCGTAGCCCTGCGTCACGCCCTCGACGATGTTCGCCAGGAGGGTGCGCGTGAGGCCGTGCAGCGCGCGGGACTCGCGCTCGTCGTTCGGGCGCGTCACCACGAGGGTGCCGTCCTCCTGAGCGACCTGGATGGGGGCGGGCACGTGGTGCTCGAGGAAGCCCTTGGGGCCCTTCACGGTCACGAGCGCACCGCTGATGGTGACGTCCACTCCGGCGGGAACCGGAACGGGGATCTTGCCGATTCGAGACATGGCGTATCTCCTTTCCGGATTACCAGACGTAGGCGAGGACTTCGCCGCCCACGCCCTTCTTGGCGGCCTGCTTGTCGGTGAGCAGGCCGGAGGACGTGGACAGGATCGCCACGCCCAGGCCGCCGAGAACCTTCGGCAGCTCGGTGGACTTGGCGTACTTGCGCAGGCCCGGCTTGGACACGCGGCGCACGCCGGCGAGGCTGCGCTCACGGTTCGGGCCGAACTTCAGCTGGATGGTGAGGTTCTTGCCCACCGTCGCGTCCTCGACGCTCCAGCCGGAGATGTAGCCCTCGGCCTGGAGGATCTCGGCAATGTGCGACTTCAGCTTCGAGTACGGCATGGTCACCGTCTCGTGGTAAGCCGAGTTCGCGTTCCGCAGACGCGTCAGCATGTCTGCGATCGGGTCGGTCATCGTCATCGGGCTCTAGCCCTTCCTCGACGTGGTATCCGGGCGGGAGCGCGCCGTGCGGCGCGCTCCGCCAGGACCTACGACGTAGTTGTTACCAGCTGCTCTTGGTGACGCCGGGAAGCTCGCCACGGTGGGCCATCTCGCGCACGCAGATGCGGCACAGGCCGAACTTGCGGTACACCGAGTGCGGACGACCGCACTTCTGGCACCGGGTGTAGGCGCGGACCGCGAACTTCGGCTTGGCGGCCGCCTTGTTGATCAGGGCCTTCTTCGCCATGTCAGTTCTCCTTGAAGGGGAAGCCGAGACGGCGCAGCAGGGAGCGGCCCTCGTCATCGGTCGTCGCCGTGGTCACGATCGTGATGTCCATACCGCGGACACGGTCGATCTTGTCCTGGTCGATCTCGTGGAACATGGACTGCTCCGTGAGGCCGAACGTGTAGTTGCCGTGCCCGTCGAACTGCTTGGGCGACAGGCCGCGGAAGTCGCGGATGCGCGGCAGGGCGATCGACAGGAGGCGGTCCAGGAACTCCCACATGCGGTCGCCGCGCAGCGTGACGTGCGCGCCGATCGGCATGCCCTCGCGCAGCTTGAACTGCGCGATGGACTTGCGGGCCTTGGTCACCTGCGGCTTCTGGCCGGTGATCGCGGACAGGTCGCGGATGGCGCCCTCGATGAGCTTCGAGTCCTTGGCGGCGTCACCGACACCCATGTTCACGACGATCTTCGTGACGCGGGCGACCTGGTTGACGTTCTCGTGCCCGAACTCCTCGCGCAGACCGGCGACGATCTCCTCGCGGTAGCGCTGCTTCAGGCGGGGCACCTCGGGGGCGACGATCTCGGTGCTCATCAGATGTCCTTCCCGGAGCGCTTGGCGACACGCACGCGCACGGTGCGCTTGCGGCCGTCACGCTCGACCTCTTCGGTGCGGTACCCGACGCGGGTGCCCTTCTTGGTCTCCGGGTCGACGACCATCACGTTGCTGATGTGGATCGGCGCCTCGACGGTCTCGATCCCACCGGTCCGCGTGCCGCGCTGCGACTGGCCGACCTTGGTGTGCTTGGTGATGCGCTGGACGCCCTCGACGATGACGCGGTCACGGTCGGTGAGCACCTCGAGGACGCGGCCCTGCTTGCCCTTGTCCTTGCCGGCGATGACGACGACGAGGTCGCCCTTCTTGATCTTGGCCATGGTCAGAGCACCTCCGGAGCCAGCGAGATGATCTTCATGAACCGCTTGTCGCGCAGCTCGCGCCCGACCGGGCCGAAGATGCGCGTCCCGCGCGGCTCGCCGTCGTTCTTGAGGATCACGGCGGCGTTCTCGTCGAACTTGATGTAGGAACCGTCCGGACGACGGCGCTCCTTGGCGGTGCGGACGACGACGGCCTTGACCACGTCACCCTTCTTCACGTTGCCGCCCGGGATCGCGTCCTTGACGGTTGCGACGATGACGTCGCCGATTCCGGCGTAGCGACGGCCCGAGCCACCGAGAACGCGGATGCAGAGAATCTCCTTGGCACCCGTGTTGTCGGCGACACGAAGTCGCGACTCCTGCTGGATCATGTAATGAACTCCTGTCGTCGAGCCGGTTCTCGCGCGGGGCGAGCCTTGCCGAACGGGTAGCTGTCAGTGCCGGGTCCCTCGCGGGTGAACCGGCCAGGACCGGGCGGTGGATCCGCCCGACCTGTCCTCACTGGTTGCCGCACCGCGGTGCGGCACGAGAGCGGTCGTGACGAGCGAGCGGGCCCGCCCGTCACGACCGGTGGATCACTTGGCCTTCTCGAGGATCTCCGCGAGGCGCCACCGCTTGGTCGCGGACAGCGGGCGGGTCTCCATGATGAGCACCAGGTCGCCCACGCCGGCAGAGTTCTGCTCGTCGTGCGCCTTGACCTTGCTCGTGCGGCGGATGACCTTGCCGTAGAGCGGGTGCTTGACCCGGTCCTCGACCTCGACCACCACGGTCTTGTCCATCTTGTCGCTCACGACGTAGCCGCGGCGCGTCTTGCGGTTCGCGCGCTCCTCGGCCGCCTCGGGCGCGTTCGTTGCGTTCTCGCTCATTCCAGCCTCACTCACTCGGCACTCGGCGCGGTACGGATGCCGAGCTCGCGCTCACGCAGGATCGTGTAGATCCGCGCGATGTCGCGGCGGACGGCCTTGAGGCGCCCGTGGCTCTCCAGCTGGCCGGTGGCCGACTGGAAGCGGAGGTTGAAGAGCTCCTCCTTGACCTTCTTGAGCTCGGCGACGAGCGTCTCGTCGTCCATGGCGTCGAGGTCGACGGGGGCGAGCCCCTTCGTTCCGATTGCCATCAGTTGCCACCACCCTCGCGCACCACGAAACGGCACTTCATCGGGAGCTTGTGGATCGCGCGACGCATCGCCTCGCGAGCCAGGTCCTCCGGGACACCGGCCAGCTCGAAGACGATGCGGCCGGGCTTGACATTGGCGACCCACCACTCGGGCGAACCCTTACCGGAACCCATGCGGGTCTCGGCAGGCTTCTTGGTCAGGGGACGGTCCGGGTAGATGTTGATCCAGACCTTGCCGCCACGCTTGATGTGGCGGGTCATCGCGATACGAGCAGCCTCGATCTGACGGTTGGTGACGTACGCCGGCTCGAGAGCCTGGATGCCGTACTCGCCGAACGCGATCTGCGTGCCACCCTTCGCCGCGCCGGAGCGCGACGGGTGGTGCTGCTTGCGGTGCTTGAGCCTGCGCGGGATCAGCATGACTCAGGCCTCCGTTCCGGTCTCAGGGGCCTTCGCCTCCGCGGCAGGAGCGGACTGCTCAGCCGCGGCCGGCGCCTCGGACCCGGAGGTCCGCTCGCCCGAACGCTCGGGACGACGGCCACCACCACGACGGTCGCCGCCACGCTCACCGCGCGGGCCGCCACGGCCCTGGCGCGGAGCGGCCGTGGCCTGCTGCGCGGCGAACTCCTTCTCGGTGACGTCGCCCTTGTAGATCCAGACCTTCACGCCGATGCGGCCGAAGGTCGTGCGGGCCTCGAAGAAGCCGTAGTCGATGTACGCGCGGAGCGTGTGCAGCGGCACACGACCCTCGCGGTAGAACTCCGACCGGCTCATCTCCGCGCCGCCGAGGCGGCCGGAGACCTGCACGCGGATGCCCTTGGCACCGGCGCGCTGCGCCGACTGGATGCCCTTGCGCATCGCACGACGGAACGAGACGCGGCTCGCGAGCTGCTCGGCGATGCCCTGGGCGACGAGCTGCGCGTCGACCTCGGCGTTCTTCACCTCGAGGATGTTGAGCTGCACCTGCTTGCCGGTGAGCTTCTCCAGCTCGCCGCGGATGCGGTCCGCCTCGGCGCCGCGGCGACCGATGACGATGCCGGGGCGCGCCGTGTGGATGTCCACGCGGACGCGGTCACGGGTGCGCTCGATCTCGACCTTGGAGATGCCTGCGCGCTCGAGACCGGTGCTCATGAGCTTGCGGATCTGGACGTCCTCGCGGACGTAGTCGCGGTACCGCTGTCCGGGCTTGGTGCTGTCGGCGAACCAGCGCGACCGGTGGTCGGTGGTGATGCCGAGGCGGTACCCGTGCGGGTGAACCTTCTGTCCCACTATCGGGCACTTCCCTTCGTGTTCTCACGCGGAGCGACGACCACGGTGATGTGGCTGGTGCGCTTGAGGATGCGGTTCGCACGGCCCTGGGCCCGCGGGCGGAAACGCTTGAGGGTCGGACCCTCGTCGACGAACGCCTCACGCACGACGAGCTCCTGCTCCTCGAACGCCTCGCTCGCACGGTCTGCCTTCACCCGGGCGTTCGCGATGGCGCTCTCCACGACCTTGCGGACGGGCTCGCTCGCCGCCTGCGGTGCGAACTTCAGCACCGCGACGGCCTCGGAGGCCTGCTTGCCACGGATGAGGTCCACGACGCGCCGGGCCTTCTGGGGCGTGACACGGACGAACCGCGCCTGCGCCTTGGCTTCCATTGCTGTCCTGCCTTCTTGTCTCTTGACCGTCCAGGTCGTCACCAGACTGACCCGGGGGTCAGCGGCGACGACCCTTCTTGTCGTCCTTCACGTGGCCGCGGAAGGTCCGCGTGGGAGCGAACTCGCCGAGCTTGTGGCCGACCATCGACTCGGTGACGAACACCGGCGTGTGCTTGCGACCGTCGTGCACGGCGAACGTGTGACCGAGGAAGTCGGGCGTGATGACCGACCGACGGGACCAGGTCTTGATGACGTTCTTGGTCCCCTTCTCGTTCTGAGCGTCCACCTTCTTCTGCAGGTGGCCGTCGACGAAGGGGCCCTTCTTCAGGCTACGAGGCATGTCTCCAGGCTCCTATCAGCGCTTCTTGCCGGTACGGCGACGACGCACGATCAGCTTGTCGCTCGGCTTGTTCGGACGGCGGGTACGGCCCTCCGGCTGGCCCCACGGGCTCACCGGGTGGCGACCACCGGACGTCTTGCCCTCACCACCACCGTGCGGGTGGTCGATCGGGTTCATGGCGACACCGCGGACGGTCGGGCGCTTGCCCTTCCAGCGCATGCGGCCGGCCTTGCCCCAGTTGATGTTCGACTGCTCGGCGTTGCCCACCTCGCCGACCGTCGCGCGGCAGCGCAGGTCGACGTTGCGGATCTCGCCGGAGGGCATGCGCAGCTGCGCGTACGGCCCATCCTTGGCGACGAGCTGTACGGAGGCACCGGCCGAGCGGGCGATCTTCGCGCCGCCACCGGGCTTGAGCTCGATGGCGTGGATGACCGTACCGGTCGGGATGTTGCGCAGCGGCAGGTTGTTGCCGGGCTTGATGTCCGCGCCCGCACCGTTCTCGACGACGTCGCCCTGCTTGAGCTTGGCCGGCGCGATGATGTAGCGCTTCTCGCCGTCCGCGTAGTGCAGGAGTGCGATGCGCGCCGTGCGGTTGGGGTCGTACTCGATGTGCGCGACCTTGGCGGGCACGCCGTCCTTGTCGTGGCGACGGAAGTCGATCACGCGGTACGCACGCTTGTGGCCACCACCCTTGTGACGGGTGGTGATCCGGCCGGAGCTGTTGCGGCCGCCGCTCTTCGAGAGCGGGCGGACCAGAGACTTCTCCGGCTGCGAGCGCGTGATCTCGGCGAAGTCGGCGACGCTCGCGCCGCGGCGGCCGGGCGTCGTCGGCTTGTACTTACGGATTCCCATGGGGATCTGTCCTCAATCTGCTCTCGTCGGCTCAGCCGAAGATGTCGATCGTGCCCTCGCGGAGGGTGACGATCGCACGCTTGGTGTCCTTGCGCTTGCCCAGGCCGAAACGCGTGCGACGCGTCTTGCCCTTGCGGTTGATCGTGTTCACCGAGGCCACCTTGACGGAGAAGATCTGCTCGACGGCGATCTTGATCTCGGTCTTGTTGGCCCGCGGGTCGACGACGAACGTGTACTTGCCCTCGTCGAGCAGGCCGTAGCTCTTCTCGGAGACGACCGGCGCGAGGATCACGTCACGGGGGTCCTTGGTCACGGTGGTCACTTCGCGGCCTCCTCGGCAGCAGTCTCGTCCGCCTCGGTGGAGGTGGCGACGGCCTTCGCGGAGCGACCCGTGGCCGGGCCCGCCAGGAACGCGTCGAGCGCGCCCTGCGTGAAGACGACGTCGTCGGAGACGAGCACGTCGTAGGTGTTGAGCTGGTCGGCCACCAGGAGGTGGACCTGCTCGACGTTCCGCAGCGACTTGATCGTCAGCTCGTCGCCACGCTCGGTGACCACGAGGACGTGCTTGCGCTCGGAGAGCTTGGCGAGCGTCGAGACGGCGGTCTTGGTCGACGGCAGGCCGTCGACGCCGAAGCCGGTCACGACGTGGACACGGCCGTTGCGGGCGCGGTCCGAGAGGGCACCGCGGAGCGCGGCGGCCTTCATCTTCTTGGGCGTCCGCTGGTCGTACGAGCGCGGCGTCGGGCCGTGGACGGTGCCACCGCCGGCGAACTGCGGCGCACGGGTCGAACCCTGGCGGGCGCGGCCGGTGCCCTTCTGCTTGTACGGCTTGCGACCACCACCGCGGACCTCGCCGCGGCTCTTGGTGTCGTGGGTGCCCTGGCGTGCAGCGGCACGCTGGGCGACGACGACCTGGTGGATCAGCGGGACGTTGAGCTCGACGTCGAACACCTCGGCGGGGAGCTCGGCGGTGCCGGCCTTCTTGCCCTTGGGGTCCAGCACGTCAACGGTCAGAGCGGACATGGTGTTCACGCTCCCTTCGCGGCGCTGCGCACGAGGACGACGCCGCCCTTGGGGCCGGGAACCGCGCCCTTGACGAGCAGCAGACCCTTCTCGGCGTCGACCGCGTGGACGGTCAGGTTCTGGGTGGTCTGGCGGGCGTTGCCCATGCGACCGGCCATGCGCAGGCCCTTGAACACGCGCGACGGGGTCGAGGCCCCGCCGATCGAGCCCGGCTTGCGGTGGTTGCGGTGCGCACCGTGCGAGGCGCCCACGCCGGAGAAGCCGTGGCGCTTCATGACACCGGCGGTGCCCTTGCCCTTGGTCGTGCCCACGACGTCGACCACGGCGCCGGCCTCGAAGGCCTCCGCGGTGATCTCCTGGCCGAGCGAGTACTCGGCGGCGTCGGTGGTACGGACCTCGGCGACGTGACGGCGCGGCGTGACGCCGGCCTTCTCGAAGTGGCCCTTGAGCGGCTTCGTGACCTTGCGCGGGTCGATCTGGCCGTAGGCGAGCTGCACGGCGGCGTACCCGTCGGCGTCGGCCGTGCGCACCTGCGTCACGACGTTCGTCCCGACGGCGACGACGGTCACGGGCACGAGGCGACCGGCCTCGTCCCAGAGCTGCGTCATCCCGAGCTTCGTGCCGAGCACCGCGGTGACCGGGCGCGCGTTCTGCTGGGGAATAGTCATGATGTCCTCCAGCCTCAGAGCTTGATCTCGATGTTCACGTCGGCAGGCAGGTCGAGACGCATGAGCGAGTCGACGGCCTTCGGCGTGGGATCGATGATGTCGATCAGCCGCTTGTGCGTGCGCATCTCGAAGTGCTCGCGGCTGTCCTTGTACTTGTGAGGCGACCGGATGACGCAGAAGACGTTCTTCTCCGTCGGCAGCGGCACCGGACCCACGACCGTTGCACCAGCGCGCGTCACCGTGTCGACGATCTTGCGCGCCGAGCTGTCGATGACCTCGTGGTCGTAGGACTTGAGCCGGATGCGGATCTTCTGTCCCGCCATGGCGTCGTCTGACTCTCTCTCTCGAACCGCTAGCTGTCCGACCCCCGCGCTCGGGCGTGTCGCGTAGTCGCGACGCACCTGGGCGCACGCGCCGAGAGACGCAGGGCCGTTGGATATGTGGACCGGCGTCCGCACCGTGCTGACGCACGGCTCCGCGGAGCAGACCACAACGTTTGTGCGAGCCTGGTCGGAACGTGTGTTCCGCGGGGTACTCGATCCATGGCGACAGAGAGCTCAACCCGCAGACCCGGGACGAGATCCCGGGGTCCTGGTCCTCCTCGGGAGGACCGGTTCAACACACTGTTCGACACGTGAAAGAGCGCACCCGTAACAGGCAACCTGAACAGTCTGCCACACGAAGCCCGCCCGGGCCAAGTCGAGACCGGGGCGGGTGCTGTGACGGTGACCGCAGGTGTGACCGCGGTGCCACCGCACAGGGCGGCGGACCGCAGGCCGAAGGCCCGGCCCCGCGGACGGGACCGGGCCTTCGACGAGTGCTGCGGAGGCAGCGTCAGATCACTTGAGGATCTTGGTGACGCGGCCCGAGCCGACGGTGCGGCCACCCTCGCGGATGGCGAAGCCGAGGCCCTCCTCCATGGCGATCGGCTGGATGAGCTCGACCGTCATCTCGGTGTTGTCGCCGGGCATGACCATCTCGGTGCCCTCGGGCAGCGTGATGACGCCGGTGACGTCGGTGGTCCGGAAGTAGAACTGCGGACGGTAGTTCGAGTAGAACGGGTTGTGACGGCCACCCTCGTCCTTGCCCAGGATGTAGACCTGCGCCTCGAAGTTGGTGTGCGGGGTGATCGAGCCCGGCTTGACGACGACCTGGCCGCGCTCGACGTCCTCGCGCTTGATGCCGCGCAGGAGCAGACCGGTGTTGTCGCCGGCCTGAGCCTGGTCCATCTGCTTGTGGAACGTCTCGATGCCCGTGACCGTGGTCTTCTGGGGCGCGCGGATGCCGACGATCTCGACGTCCGAGTTGAGGTCGAGCGTGCCACGCTCCACCTTGCCGGTGACGACGGTGCCACGACCGGTGATCGTGAAGACGTCCTCGACGGGCATGAGGAACGGCTTGTCGAGCTCGCGGACGGGCTCCGGGACGTTCTCGTCCACGGCCTCCATGAGCTCGAGGATCTTCGCGGTCCACTCGGGGTCGCCCTCGAGCGCCTTGAGACCCGACACGCGCACGACCGGCGCGTTGTCGCCGTCGAACTCCTGCGAGGAGAGGAGCTCGCGCACCTCCATCTCGACGAGCTCAAGGATCTCCTCGTCGTCGACCATGTCCGACTTGTTCAGCGCGACGAGCAGGTACGGCACGCCGACCTGGCGGGCGAGCAGGACGTGCTCGCGCGTCTGGGCCATCGGGCCGTCGGTCGCGGCGACCACCAGGATCGCGCCGTCCATCTGGGCGGCACCGGTGATCATGTTCTTGATGTAGTCGGCGTGACCCGGAGCGTCGACGTGCGCGTAGTGGCGCTTCGGCGTCTCGTACTCGATGTGCGCGATGTTGATCGTGATACCGCGCTGCTTCTCCTCGGGAGCCGCGTCGATCTCGTCGAAGTTGCGCTGCGTGTTCGCCGGCAGGTCCGGGTACGTGTCCGCGAGCGTCTTCGAGATCGCCGCCGTGAGCGTCGTCTTACCGTGGTCGACGTGACCGATGGTGCCGACGTTGACGTGCGGCTTGGTCCGCTCGAACTTGGCCTTAGCCACTGGGGTCCTCCTGGGACTTGGGTAGATGTGCCGAACGTTGCGAATGTCGACCGAGAGATCTTACATCCGCGGGGCGTTGCGGTTTCCTACAGGTTGATGGTTGTGCGGGTCTTCGACCTGTGGGGACTCACTCGCCCCGGGTCTTCTTGATGATCTCTTCGGCAACGTTCCGAGGAACCTCGGCGTAGCTGTCGAACTGCATCGAGTACACCGCGCGCCCCTGGGTCTTGGACCGGAGGTCACCGATGTACCCGAACATCTCTGACAACGGTACTTGGGCCCGGACGACCTTCACACCCGTCGCGTCCTCCATGGACTGGATCATTCCACGACGTGAGTTCAGGTCGCCGATGACGTCGCCCATGTACTCCTCGGGCGTACGCACCTCGACCGCCATCACCGGCTCCAGCAGAACCGGGTCCGCCCGCTTGACGCCCTCCTTGAGGACCATCGAGCCGGCGATCTTGAACGCCATCTCCGAGGAGTCGACCTCGTGGTAGGCGCCGTCGAGCAGGGTCGCCTTCACCCCGACCAGCGGGAAGCCGGCGAGCACGCCGAGCTCCATCGCGGACTGGATACCGGCGTCGACGCTCGGGATGTACTCGCGCGGGATGCGACCACCGGTGACGGCGTTGGAGAACTCGTAGAGCTCGCCCTCGGCCGTGTCGAGCGGCTCGAAGGTCACCTGGACCTTCGCGAACTGCCCGGACCCACCGGTCTGCTTCTTGTGCGTGTACTCGATCTTCTCCGCCTTGCGGCGGATGGTCTCGCGGTACGCGACCTGCGGCTTGCCGACGTTGGCCTCGACCTTGAACTCGCGACGCATGCGGTCGACGAGGATGTCGAGGTGGAGCTCGCCCATGCCGCCGATGACGGTCTGGCCGGTCTCGTCGTCCAGCTTGACGCGGAACGTCGGGTCCTCCTCGGCGAGCTTCTGGATCGCCGTGGAGAGCTTCTCCTGGTCAGCCTTCGTCTTCGGCTCGATCGCGACGTCGATGACGGGCTCCGGGAAGCTCATCGACTCGAGGATCACCGGGTTCGCCATGTCGCTCAGCGTGTCACCGGTCGTGGTGTCCTTGAGGCCGATGACCGCGTAGATGTGACCGGCGCTCGCCTCGTCGACCGGGTTCTCCTTGTTGGAGTGCATCTGGAAGATCTTGCCGATGCGCTCCTTCTTGCCCTTGGTCGAGTTCGCGACCTGCTGGCCGGGCTCGACGCGACCGGAGTACACGCGCACGTAGGTGAGCTTGCCGAAGAACGGGTGCGCCGCGACCTTGAAGGCGAGCGCGGAGAACGGCTCCGAGGCGTCGGGGTGACGCTGGACGACCTTCTCCTCGTCCTTGGGGTCGTGACCGTCGATCGCCGGCACGTCGAGGGGCGACGGCAGGTAGTCGATGACCGCGTCGAGCATGGGCTGGACGCCCTTGTTCTTGAACGCGGAACCGCAGAGGACCGGGAACGCCTCGCCCGCGATGACGAGCTTGCGGATGCCGGACTTGATCTCGGCGACCGTCAGCTCCTCGCCGCCGAGGTACTTCTCCAGCAGCTCCTCGTCGGCCTCGGCGACGGCCTCGACGAGCTCGCTGCGGTACCGCTCGGCCTTCTCGACCAGGTCCGCGGGGATCTCCTCGGTGTCGTACGCCTCGCCGAGCTGGGTCTCCCCGTGCCAGACGAGCGCCTTCATCTCGATGAGGTCGACGACGCCGGTGAAGTCGCTCTCGGCGCCGATCGGCAGCTGGATGACCAGCGGCTTGGCCTTGAGACGGTTGATGATGGTGTCGACGGTGAAGTAGAAGTCCGCGCCGAGCTTGTCCATCTTGTTGACGAAGCAGATGCGGGGGACGTTGTACTTGTCCGCCTGGCGCCACACCGTCTCGGACTGGGGCTCCACGCCCTCCTTGCCGTCGAAGACCGCGACGGCGCCGTCGAGCACGCGCAGGGAGCGCTCGACCTCGACCGTGAAGTCGACGTGGCCGGGCGTGTCGATGATGTTGATCTGGTTCTTGTTCCAGTAGCACGAGACGGCGGCGGACGTGATCGTGATGCCGCGCTCCTTCTCCTGCTCCATCCAGTCGGTCGTCGACGCGCCGTCGTGCGTCTCGCCGAGCTTGTAGTTCACACCCGTGTAGAACAGGATGCGCTCGGTGGTCGTGGTCTTCCCGGCATCGATGTGGGCCATGATGCCGATGTTGCGGACCTTGCTCAGGTCGGTCAGCACGTCAAGTGCCACGGTCTGCTTCCCTCGTTAGATGGGTTGAGTCGGGGGGCGCTGCTCGGACCGGGGTGACCGGCCTCGGACCCGCCGACGGCCCCGGGGACGCGTCGGTCCCCGGGGCCCGTCGTGCGGACTACCAGCGGTAGTGGGCGAAGGCCTTGTTGGACTCCGCCATCTTGTGCATGTCCTCGCGACGCTTGACCGCTGCGCCGAGGCCGTTGCTCGCGTCGAGGATCTCGTTCATGAGGCGCTCCGTCATCGACTTCTCGCGACGTGCGCGCGAGTAGTCCGTGAGCCAGCGCAGCGCGAGCGTCGTCGCGCGCGCGGGGCGCACCTCGACCGGCACCTGGTAGGTCGCACCACCGACGCGGCGCGAGCGGACCTCGAGCGCGGGGCGGACGTTCTCGAGCGCACGCTTGAGGACGACGACCGGGTCGCCGTCCGTCTTCGCCCGGACGCCCTCGAGGGCGCCGTAGACGATCGACTCGGCGGTGGACTTCTTGCCGTCGAGCAGCACCTTGTTGATGAGCTGCGTGACGACGGGCGACCCGTAGACGGGGTCGACGATGAGCGGCCGCTTCGGGGCCGGGCCCTTGCGAGGCATCAGCTCTTCTCCTTCTTGGCGCCGTAGCGGGAGCGGGCCTGCTTGCGGTTCTTCACGCCCTGCGTGTCGAGCGCGCCGCGCACGATCTTGTAGCGCACGCCCGGGAGGTCCTTCACACGACCGCCGCGCACGAGCACGATGGAGTGCTCCTGGAGGTTGTGGCCGACGCCGGGGATGTAGGCCGTGACCTCGACCTGGGAGGAGAGCTTCACGCGAGCGACCTTGCGCAGCGCGGAGTTCGGCTTCTTCGGGGTGGTGGTGTACACGCGCGTGCACACACCGCGCCGCTGCGGGGAGCCCTTGAGGGCGGGGGTCTTCGACTTCCCCACCTTCGAGGTCCGCCCCTTGCGGACGAGCTGCTGGATCGTAGGCACTACGTCTCCGTGTCTTCTCGAGCTACCGGGGCTATCCCCGATGGTGGTCGTGCTGGCTGCTGGAGCCGATCGCACGAGGCACCCGCAGCGCGAGACACGCTGCAGCAGCCACCTACCACCGGCTCGATGGTCCGTCGCCCGCCCGCGGGCACGAAGGCGCCGCAAGGACCGGGATCCGGAGTGCCCGGGCACTCACATCGGCCCGTCCGGAGCCCGCTGCGCGGAGGTGGGAGCGATCGCTCGCTGACACCGCCCCGCCAGGGACATCACGGAGGGCCCGACGGCGCGGGCACGGTTCACCAGGCTACCACAGCGGGCAGGCAGACGCGCGGTCGGCGATCAGGACGCGACGAGCCGCGCGTCTCACCGGTCCTTGGCGTAGAGGAAGAGATGACGCTCGCGGGTCAGCGCCAGCCCGAACATGGTACCGAGCAGGGCGCCGAGCCCCGCCGGGATCGCGACGCGCGCGCCGAGGACGGCAGCGAGGAGAAGGTCGCCCCGAGCTCCGAGCACGAGCATCGACGTCGCCATGCACACCGCGAGGGGTGGTACGACCCAGGCCGTCGCCTCGAGGAGCGACATCGACCACAGGTCGGCCGCCCGCACCCTGTCGTGCAGGGCCGCCGCGAGCTCGACGCGACGGGCGCGGACCGCGACGATCCCGAGCAGGAGCGCGAAGACCCCGGCGGCGACGCCGCCGAACCGTGTGATCCGGTCCGCGAACCGGGCATGCCCGTCGAACGCGGCGCCGAGCGAGGCGTTGAGCTGGCCGACGACCGGGTCGTCCGTGCTCTCGTCGGCCGGCGGCAACAACGTCGTGAACAGGAGCGTCCGGAGTCGCTCGTCCTGCGGCCAGGCCTCCACCCAGCACTCGTCGAACACGGCCCGGTCTCCGCCGGGGAGCAACGCCAGGTACCCGAGCCCCGACCGTCGGCCGTCCACCGGATAGGGAAAGGTACCCGCCACCCGGGTCGGACCGTCCGTCGTCTCCAGCACATCTGCCCGGACCCTCCCCAGGGTGCGGGCTGCGTCTTCCGACAGCACCACCCCGCCTCCCCGGTCGACGTCGGCGTGGACCACGGAGAGAAAGCCGTCCGTCGCGTACCCCGCCGGGAGCGGAGCCCCGGGGAGGCTGGCCGCCGTCACCTTCTCCTGCGGGAGCGCCAGGGCCCCTGCTGCTCGTACGCCGGAGATCTGCCCGAGCGCCTCGCAGCGCGCGCCGTCGACCCGCCCGCTCGCGACGATCGTCATCGTCGACCCTCCTGCCTCCCGGAAGGCCGTCGCTGCGTTCTCGATGCTGCGCACGGCGAGGAGGTCGGCGCCGAGCAGCACCAGGCAGACCGCCCCGAGCACCGACGTGAGCAGCACGCTCCGGGTGGTCCCGGTGAGGACGTTGCGCCCGACCTCGCGCAGGATCGACCGGAGCCTCACGTCGTGGCTCCGTCCCGGGCCTCGAACCTCGCGAGGTCGACGTGGTCGGTGCACGCGTCGCGGGTGTGCTCGTCGTGCGTGGCGACGACCACGATCGTCGCGTCGGTCGCCAGCCGTGCGATCGCGTCGTTGACACGCCGCGCCGTCGGGAGGTCGAGCTGCGCGGTCGGCTCGTCGACGAGGAGCAACCCCGGCCGGCCGGCGATGGCGCGCGCGAGCATCAACCGCTGCGCCTCGCCGCCGGACAGCCGCCGGAACTCCTGGGCCGCGACGGACGACAGCGCGAACCGTTCCAGGATCTCGGTCGCCTCGCGCTCGGCGGCGCGTGGGCCGAGCCCCGTGGCCAGGAGGGGGAGCGTGACATGGTCGAGGGCCGTCCGACGCGGGGTGCCGTGCGGGTTCTGGAAGACCCAGCCGACGTGGCTGATCCCCGCACGACGGATCGAACCCTCCGTCGGTTCGGACCATCCGGCGAGCAGGCTCAGGAGCGTGCTCTTCCCCGACCCGGAGGGACCGGTCAGCGCGTAGACGCGCCCGGGCTCGAGGCGAGCGTCCAGGTGCCGGAACAACCACGGGCGGCCAGGGAACCGATGACCCAGATCGTCCGTCTCTAGGTGCACGGCGTGCCCGGTGCGGGGTCCGTGTCGACGGTCGCGAGGGGCTCCGGCCCGTCGACGACGACGAACGACTGGCCCAGCTGTGACCCGACGATGCCGACCGCGCGCACCACGCCGTCGGACAGGACGCAGCCACGACCGTCCGCTGCGCCGAACAGCGCGGACGGCGGGACGACCGACACCGCCTGCGGCGCGGCGAGCACGAGCTGGGCGGTCGGCGCACCGGCGCGGCCGGCGTCGCCGTCGGTGCTGGTCGGCTGGAGCGACGGCAGCGGGCTGAGCTGCACGAGTGCCGCCGGGTCGGAGACCGCGAGCGCTGCGTCGACGGGGACGCTCGTCCCGTCGACGACCAGGACGCGGTCGCCAGGAACCAGCCCCTCGGGTGGCTCGGCGACGGTGACGCTCTCGAGCGCGCCCGGGACCGAGGCCACCGGATCCCCCGCCGCAACCGTGCTCCCGACCGTCGCCAGGCACTCGTTGACCGACGTCGACGGCGCGGGGAGCCACACGATGCGGTCGATCGTCACGCGATCGAGAGCACCGGGCTTCCCGCCCGCCTGCTCGTAGAGGTCGCGCAACGCCCGGAGCGCGGCCCTCCGCAAGGGCCCCTCCGTATCGACCTCGTACCCGAGGCGCGCCAGCTCGGTCTGGAGTGCGGTGACGTCCTCCCCCTCGTCCCCGAGGGACAGGTCGCGCCACAACGGCACCGATGTCGCGAGGCCGACGAGCGGGACGCCGTCCACCGTCAGCACGGAGCTCCCCGACTCCATCGGCACACCGGCCTTGCAGCGGGACGTCGTGACCCTGCCGGTGGCCGGCACCGTGAGAGCGAGGTCGTCGCCGCGCGACAGCCTCAGCTCGACCGGTCGTGGGTCGTCGAACTCCGCCTCTCCCACGGGAAAGTCCAGCGAGCGCTCAGGGGTGGCGAGCGACGACGGCGTCACCGGTCTCATGTACACGACGGTTCCGACCACGCCGAGCGCGGCGCACAGACAGGCGCCCACGGCGGCGAGGCCGATCTTGGTCCACGAGGCCATCGGCTACTGCTGCTGTTCCAGGATCCCCAGCGGGTCCACGGAGCACGACCGCAGCGCCTCCTGGAGATCGGTGGGAAGGGTGTCGAGCTCGACGAACCTGCCCTCGTTGTCCTGGGAGTAGTCCTCGGCGCCATAGTCGGCAGGTACCACGCCTGCCTCGACCAGGCACTCGGCCCCGATCGTCGCCCAGTCGCGGTTCTCGGGATTGGTCCGCATGATGTCGTGAAGGAAGCCGACTGCGTCCTCGCCGCTGGTTGCCGAGCACTCGTCGATCAGAGCGTCGGTTTCCTCCGGGTTCGGGGCGGACGACGTCGTAAAGCCTCCGTCGGCGTTGTACCCCGTGAACGCGATGCCCTTCCCGGCGAGGCATGTCGTGAAGAGCTCGACCATCTCCGCGTGCTCGGCATCGGTGATCACGGAGTCCGCGAGGACTCCACGAGCGAAGTCCGATGCGGTGTCCCGGTATGCCTGCTCGAACTCAGCAGCGAACGGACCCGTGAACTCGGGCACGGCACTGTCCGAGGGTCCGGTGGGAGAGGGCGCTGCTGCCATGTCATCCTCGGCGGCCCCGCAGGCCCCGAGGAAGCTCATCATGACCAGCGACGCCGTCACCACGACGGCTCGACCTGCGTACCTGTGCATGCACCCTCCAAGAAGCCGAACGTCAGGACTCTGCACCCGCTGCTGAGAGCGGCTGACGTAGCCGCCCGCAGCCACAGGACCTACGCGAGCGCGTAGTTGCAGGAGTTGCCCCCGCCCGGGTTCGGAGAGGTGTTGGCGTAGGACCACACGCCCTTGGCCTTCCACGCGCTCCGCACGGTCTCGTACGGCGTCGACACGCTCGACCGGTGAGTCTTGCTGGCGTGGTAGTAGTTCGACTCCAGGATCATCGTCGTGTACTGCCAGTACCACTTGCCGCCGTCTCGGTATTCCAGACCGGCAGCCGCCGGACCAGCGGTGCCGAGTCCCACACCCACGGCCAGAGCGACGCTGCACGCCGCCGTGACGAACTTCCGCATGGCTGTCCCCCATCAGTCATGCACCACCCCCTGTGATGACGCGGAGCCCAAGATAGCCGCGCACCGTACCCCACCCTGATGAGTTCACATTCTGGACAAGCCGGTCGCCACCCGCGGCACAAGCACGCGGGGCGTGATCTCTCAGCGGTAGTCGCCGAAGTCCAGGTCCTCGAGCGGGATCGCCTCGCCGGAGCCCATGCCGAGCGCCGGGAAGTCGATCTCGTCGTAGCCGAAGCTCGGGTAGAGCTCGGTCTTGGCCTGCTCGGTCGGCTCGACCTGGACCTTGGTGTACCGGGGCAGACCGGTACCGGCCGGGATGAGCTTACCGATGATGACGTTCTCCTTGAGGCCGAGGAGCGGGTCGCGACGACCGCTCATCGACGCCTCGGTGAGCACGCGCGTCGTCTCCTGGAAGGAGGCCGCCGACAGCCACGAGTCCGTCGCGAGCGACGCCTTCGTGATGCCCATCAGCTCGGGACGGCCGGAGGCCGGCTGGCCGCCCTCCGCCACCGCACGACGGTTCGCGTCCTCGAAGCGGCCGCGCTCGGCGAGCTCGCCCGGCAGGAGGTGCGAGTCGCCCGAGTCGAGCACGGTCACGCGACGCAGCATCTGCCGCACGATGACCTCGATGTGCTTGTCGTGGATGTCCACGCCCTGGGAGCGGTAGACCTCCTGGACCTCGTCCACCAGGTGCTTCTGCGTGGCGCGCGGGCCGAGGATGCGCAGGACCTTCTTGGGGTCCACCGCACCCTGGACGAGCTGCGTGCCGACGTTGACGTGGTCGCCGTCCTGCACGAGCAGGCGCGCACGCTTGGTCACCGGGTAGGCGATCTCCTCCGAGCCGTCGTCCGGCGTGAGCACCAGACGGCGCGAGCGCTCCGAGTCGTCGATCGCGATGCGGCCCGAGAACTCCGCGATGGGCGCCTCACCCTTGGGGGTGCGGGCCTCGAAGAGCTCCGTGACACGCGGCAGACCCTGCGTGATGTCGTCCGCGGAGGCGACACCACCGGTGTGGAAGGTACGCATCGTCAGCTGCGTGCCCGGCTCACCGATCGACTGGGCGGCGATGATGCCGACCGCCTCGCCGATGTCGACGAGCTTGCCCGTGGCGAGCGAGCGCCCGTAGCACTTGGCGCACGTGCCGACGCGCGACTCGCACGTGAGGACCGAGCGGACCTTGGCCTCGCGGACGCCCGCGGCCACCGCGGCGTCGATGAGGACGTCGCCCGCGTCGTCGCCGGCCTTGCCGACGACGTTCCCGTCGGGGTCGACCAGGTCGGCCGCGAGGGTGCGCGAGTAGACGCTCGTCTCCACCTTCGGGTGGCGCACGAGGATGCCCGCGAGCTCCTCCGCGATCGGCAGCGTCAGGCCGCGCTCCGTGCCGCAGTCCTCCTCGCGGACGATGACGTCCTGCGACACGTCCACGAGACGACGCGTGAGGTAGCCCGAGTCGGCGGTCCGCAGCGCGGTGTCCGCCAGACCCTTGCGGGCGCCGTGCGTCGCGATGAAGTACTCCAGGACGGACAGGCCCTCGCGGTAGTTGGACTTGATCGGGCGCGGGATGATCTCGCCCTTCGGGTTCGCCACGAGACCGCGCATGCCGGCGATCTGACGCACCTGCATCCAGTTACCACGTGCACCCGAGCCGACCATGCGGTACACGGTGTTGCGGTCGTTCGCCTCGAGGTTCTCGCGCATGACGGAGGCGACCTTGTCCGTCGCCTGGGTCCAGATCTCGATGAGCTCCTGACGGCGCTCGTCGTCCGTGATGAGACCACGGTCGTACTGCTGCTGGACCTTGAGCGCGCGCTCCTCGTGCTGCTCGAGGATCTCCGCCTTCGCCGCCGGGGTGGCGACGTCGGAGATCGCGATCGTGACGCCCGAGCGGGTCGCCCAGCGGAAGCCGGCGGCCTTCAGCGCGTCGAGCGACGCCGCGACCTCGACCTTCGGGTAGCGCTCCGCGAGCTCGTTGACGATCGCCGAGAGGCGCTTCTTGTCGACCACGGAGTTCACGTACGGGTAGTCGACGGGGAGCGTCTCGTTGAACAGCGCGCGACCGAGCGTGGTGTCGAAGAGGATCGGCTGACCCTCCTCCCAGCCCTCGGGAGCCTCGAAGCCGGAGACCGGCGGGACGAGGTCCGTCAGGCGGATCTTCACCTCGGCGTTCAGGTCCAGGGTGCCCTGGTCGAACGCCATGATCGCCTCGGCGACCGAGCCGAACGCGCGGCCCTCGCCCTCGGCGCCCTTGCGGTCGCTCGTCAGGTGGTACAGACCGATGATCATGTCCTGCGAGGGCATGGTCACCGGACGACCGTCCGACGGCTTGAGGATGTTGTTGCTCGAGAGCATGAGGATGCGGGCCTCGGCCTGCGCCTCCGCGCTCAGGGGCAGGTGGACGGCCATCTGGTCACCGTCGAAGTCCGCGTTGAACGCGGCGCACACGAGCGGGTGCAGGTGGATCGCCTTGCCCTCGACGAGCTGCGGCTCGAACGCCTGGATGCCCAGGCGGTGCAGCGTCGGCGCACGGTTGAGCAGCACCGGGTGCTCGGTGATGACCTCCTCGAGCACGTCCCACACGACCGGGCGGGCACGCTCGACCATGCGCTTGGCGCTCTTGATGTTCTGCGCGTGGTTGAGGTCCACGAGCCGCTTCATGACGAACGGCTTGAACAGCTCGAGCGCCATCTGCTTCGGCAGGCCGCACTGGTGCAGCTTGAGCTGCGGGCCGACGACGATGACCGAACGGCCCGAGTAGTCGACGCGCTTGCCGAGCAGGTTCTGACGGAAACGACCCTGCTTGCCCTTGAGCATGTCCGAGATGGACTTCAGCGGGCGGTTGCCCGGGCCCGTGACCGGACGACCACGACGGCCGTTGTCGAACAGCGAGTCGACGGCCTCCTGGAGCATCCGCTTCTCGTTGTTGACGATGATCTCCGGCGCGCCCAGGTCGAGCAGACGCTTGAGGCGGTTGTTCCGGTTGATCACGCGGCGGTACAGGTCGTTGAGGTCGCTCGTCGCGAAGCGGCCACCGTCGAGCTGCACCATCGGGCGCAGGTCCGGCGGGATGACCGGGACGGCGTCGAGCACCATGCCCGTGGGCGAGTTCGTCGTCGTGAGGAACGCGTTGACGACCTTGAGGCGCTTGAGGGCACGCGTCTTGCGCTGGCCCTTGCCCGAGCGGATGGTCTCGCGCAGGGACTCGGCCTCCGCCTCCAGGTCGAAGTCCTGGAGACGCTTCTGGATCGCCGCGGCGCCCATCGAACCCTCGAAGTACGTGCCGTAGCGGTCCTGGAGGGCGCGGTAGAGCATCTCGTCGCCCTCAAGGTCGGCGACCTTGAGGTTCTTGAAGCGGTCCCACACCTGGTCGAGGCGGTCGAGCTGCGCGTCCGCGCGCTTGCGGATCTGCGCCATCTCGCGCTCGGCCGAGTCGCGGACCTTGCGGCGCGCGTCGGCCTTGGCACCCTCGGCCTCGAGCTCGGCCAGGTCGGCCTCGAGCTTCTGGGCGCGGGCGTTGATGTCGTTGTCGCGGGCGTCCGCGATCTCCTTCTTCTCCAGGTCGATCTCGTTCTGGAGGTTGGGGAGGTCCTCCTGGCGGCCCTCCTCGTCGACCGAGGTGATCATGTACGCCGCGAAGTAGATGACCTTCTCGAGGTCCTTCGGGGCGAGGTCGAGCAGGTAGCCGAGGCGCGAGGGCACGCCCTTGAAGAACCAGATGTGCGTGACGGGCGCGGCGAGCTCGATGTGGCCCATGCGCTCACGACGCACCTTCGAGCGCGTCACCTCGACGCCGCAGCGCTCGCAGATGATGCCCTTGAAGCGCACGCGCTTGTACTTGCCGCAGTAGCACTCCCAGTCCCGGGTCGGGCCGAAGATCTTCTCGCAGAAGAGTCCGTCCTTCTCGGGCTTGAGGGTGCGGTAGTTGATGGTCTCGGGCTTCTTCACCTCACCGTGCGACCACGCACGGATGTCGTCGGCCGTGGCCAGGCCGATACGCAGCTCGTCGAAGACGTTGACGTCGAGCAAGTTGTCCTACTTCCTTCGTCTGCCGGGACCGGCCGGGGCCGGTGCCGACGCCATAAAGACGGTTGGTGCGGGGTCGTCGGCGGGAGCGGGGTGACCCGCTCCCGCCTGCCCGAGATCAGATCTCGTCGACGCTGGACGCCGCGTTGGGGCGGCGCGACAGGTCGATACCGAGCTCTTCTGCTGCGCGGTACACGTCGTCGTCCGACTCCCGCATCTCGATGGACACGCCGTCGCTCGAGAGCACCTCGACGTTCAGGCACAGCGACTGCATCTCCTTGAGGAGGACCTTGAAGGACTCCGGGATGCCCGAGTCGGGGATGTTCTCGCCCTTGACGATCGCCTCGTAGACCTTGACGCGGCCGGGGACGTCGTCCGACTTGATGGTGAGGAGCTCCTGGAGCGTGTAGGCCGCGCCGTACGCCTCGAGGGCCCACACCTCCATCTCGCCGAAGCGCTGGCCGCCGAACTGCGCCTTACCACCCAGCGGCTGCTGCGTGATCATCGAGTACGGGCCGGTCGAGCGCGCGTGGATCTTGTCGTCGACCAGGTGGTGGAGCTTGAGGATGTACATGTAGCCCACCGACACCGCCTCGGGGAACGGCTCGCCGGAGCGGCCGTCGAAGAGGCGCGCCTTGCCGTCGGCGCCGACCATGCGGTCGCCGTCGCGGTTCGGGATCGTCGTCGAGAGCAGGCCCGTGAGCGCGTCCTCGTGGACGCCGTCGAACACCGGGGTGGCGACGGGACGGCCCGGCTCGGACGTCGCGGCGATCTCCGGGACGTTCTCCCGCCAGGAGAGGTCCTTGCCCTCGGCCAGCGAGATGTCCCAGCCCTGCTTCGCGACCCACCCGAGGTGGGTCTCGAGGACCTGGCCGACGTTCATGCGACCGGGGACGCCCAGCGGGTTGAGGACGACGTCGACCGGGGTCCCGTCCGCGAGGAACGGCATGTCCTCGACGGGCAGGATCTTGGAGATGACGCCCTTGTTGCCGTGACGGCCGGCGAGCTTGTCGCCGTCCGTGATCTTGCGGCGCTGCGCGATGTAGACGCGCACGAGCTGGTTCACGCCCGCGGGCAGCTCGTCGCCGTCCTCGCGGTTGAACTCGCGCACGCCGATGACCGTGCCGGACTCGCCGTGGGGCACCTTGAGGGACGTGTCGCGCACCTCGCGCGCCTTCTCGCCGAAGATCGCACGGAGCAGTCGCTCCTCCGGGGTCAGCTCGGTCTCGCCCTTCGGGGTGACCTTGCCGACCAGGACGTCGCCCGCGCCGACCTCGGCGCCGATGCGGATGATGCCGCGCTCGTCGAGGTCCGCGAGGACGTCCTCGGAGACGTTCGGGATGTCCCGCGTGATCTCCTCCGGGCCCAGCTTGGTGTCGCGCGCGTCGACCTCGTGCTCCTCGATGTGGATCGAGGAGAGCACGTCGTCCTGCACGAGACGCTGGCTGAGGATGATCGCGTCCTCGTAGTTGTGGCCCTCCCACGACATGAACGCCACGAGGAGGTTGCGGCCGAGCGCGAGCTCGCCCTCGTCGGTCGCCGGGCCGTCCGCGAGGACGGAGCCGGGCTCGACGCGCTGGCCCTCGTCGACGAGCACGCGCTGGTTGTAGCTCGTGCCCTGGTTGGAGCGGCGGAACTTCGCGATCCGGTAGCTGCCGGTCGTGCCGTCGTCGTTCGCGACGAGCACGAGGTCGGCCGAGACCTCGGTGACGACACCGGGCTTCGACGCGACGACGACGTCGCCCGCGTCGACGGCCGCGCGCCACTCCATGCCGGTCCCGACGAGCGGGGCCTCGGAGCGGACCAGCGGCACGGCCTGGCGCTGCATGTTCGCACCCATGAGGGCGCGGTTGGCGTCGTCGTGCTCGAGGAACGGGATGAGCGCCGTCGCGACCGAGACCATCTGGCGCGGCGAGACGTCCATGTAGTCGACCTGCGCGCCGGGGACGATCTCGACCTCGCCGCCCTTGGTGCGCACGAGCACGCGCTCGTCCGCGAAGGAGCCGTCGGCGTTGAGCGTCTGGTTCGCCTGCGCGATGACGTGGCGGTCCTCGTCGTCGGCCGTGAGGTAGACGACCTCGTCGGTCACCTTGCCCGCCGTCACCTTGCGGTACGGCGTCTCGATGAAGCCGAACGGGTTGATGCGCCCGTACGACGCGAGCGAGCCGATCAGACCGATGTTCGGACCCTCAGGGGTCTCGATCGGGCACATGCGGCCGTAGTGCGACGGGTGGACGTCACGGACCTCCATGCCGGCGCGGTCGCGCGACAGACCGCCCGGGCCGAGGGCCGAGAGACGACGCTTGTGCGTCAGGCCCGCGAGCGGGTTGTTCTGGTCCATGAACTGCGAGAGCTGCGACGTGCCGAAGAACTCGCGGATGGACGCCACGACCGGGCGGATGTTGATGAGCGTCTGCGGCGTGATCGCCTCGACGTCCTGCGTCGTCATGCGCTCGCGCACGACGCGCTCCATCCGGGACAGGCCGGTGCGGACCTGGTTCTGGATGAGCTCGCCGACGGCGCGGATGCGACGGTTGCCGAAGTGGTCGATGTCGTCCGTCTCGACGCGCACCTCGACGGCCTCGCCGTTCCGGGTGCCCGGGATGGACGCGTGGTCGGCGTGCAGGGCCGCGAGGTACTTGATCGTCGCGACGACGTCCGAGACGGAGAGCGTGGAGTCCGTGAGCGGCGCGTCGATGCCGAGCTTCTTGTTCGCCTTGTAGCGGCCGACCTTCGCGAGGTCGTAGCGCTTCGGGTTGAAGTAGAAGTTCTCGAGCAGCGCGCGGCCGGCCTCGACCGTCGGCGGCTCGCCCGGGCGGATCTTGCGGTACAGGTCGACGAGGGCCTCGTCCTGGGTGTGGACGTGGTCCTTCTCGAGCGTGTCGAGCACCGACGGGAAGTCGGCGAACTGCTCGCGGATCTCCGACTCGGTCAGGCCGAGCGCCTTGAGCAGCACCGTGACGGACTGCTTGCGCTTGCGGTCGACGCGCACGCCGACGGCGTCGCGCTTGTCGATCTCGAACTCGAGCCAGGCGCCGCGCGAGGGGATGATCTTCGCCGAGAAGATGTCCTTGTCGCTCGTCTTGTCGGCGGCGCGCTCGAAGTAGACGCCGGGCGAGCGGACGAGCTGGGAGACGACGACGCGCTCGGTGCCGTTGATGATGAAGGTGCCGCGCTCGGTCATGAGCGGGAAGTCGCCCATGAAGACCGTCTGGCTCTTGATCTCGCCGGTGTTGTAGTTGACGAACTCCGCGGTGACGAAGAGCGGCGCGGCGTACGTGAAGTCCTTCTCCTTGCACTCGTCGGCCGTGTACTTCGGCGGCTCGAAGCGGTGGTTGGAGAACGACAGCGACATCGAGGACCCGAAGTCCTCGATCGGGGAGATCTCCTCGAAGATCTCCTCGAGACCCGACGTCGAGGGCACGTCCTGGCGGCCGGCCGCGGACGCGGCGGCGACACGCGCCTGCCACGCCTCGTTGCCGAGGAGCCAGTCGAAGCTCTCGGTCTGGAGGCCCAGCAGGTCGGGGACCTCGAGGGGCTCGTAGATCTTGGCGAAGGAGAGGCGACGCGATGCGGTGCGGTTCGCGATGGCGTCGGCGGTCGGAGCAGAAGGGGTGCGCGAGGCAGCCAAGAGGGGTCCTTCCCTGCAGATCGAAAGAACGCTGCACCGCCGGGCTGGACACGATCACCGCCACCACGACACCTCGCGGACGCGCACGTACGTCGACGAGGGGGTCGGGGGTATTTGAGATCGGGGGCACAGGACAGCGCAAAGCGTGAGCATAGCCCACAACGCATCGTGACACAACCCCGGGGCGTGCGACCCCATCCGGTTCCCGACGCGTGAACGCCTCACCGGTACTCGCGCGGGCCTCGTCGCCCGCCTCCGACCCGTCTCGCGGGTCGCGAACCTGCTTGCCGTCGACCTCGCTGTCCTGCGTCGTCGACCCGCACATGGTGGCACACTCGTGGCCGTTCCGTGAAGCCGGTGCGCCCGCCCGGGTGCCCGACGACGCGCACGCCCACCTCGGCGCCGCGCTCCCCGACCCGCCCACGTCGTCGGGCGCCGAGAACGACGACGAGGCCCGCACCCCGGGCGGGGTGCGGGCCTCGTGCGGCGTGCTGACCGGTCCCGTCACGACGGGACCGGCGAGATCACTTGAGGGTGACCGTGGCGCCGGCGCCCTCGAGGGCAGCCTTGGCCTTCTCGGCCGTCTCCTTGTTCGCGCCCTCCAGGACCGGCTTCGGGGCACCGTCCACGAGGTCCTTGGCCTCCTTCAGGCCGAGGGACGTGAGCGCGCGCACCTCCTTGATGACCTGGATCTTCTTGTCGCCGGCGGCCTCGAGGATGACGTCGAACTCGTCCTTCTCCTCCTCGGCCGGGGCGTCGCCCGAGCCACCCGCGGGGGCGGCGACCGCGACGGCGGCGGGGGCGGCGGCGGTGACCTCGAAGGTCTCCTCGAAGGCCTTCACGAACTCGTTGAGCTCGATGAGGGTGAGCTCCTTGAACTGCTCGATGAGCTCGTCGGTGCTGAGCTTCGCCATGATGGCGTTCCTTTCGGTCGGTGCTCGGCAGCGGCCCTTTGCGGGCCTGCCAGAAGCGGGGTGTGTGCTTGCGCTGCGTGGATCACGAGACCGGGGCGTGCCCCGGGCGCGGGATCAGGCGGCAGCGCCCTCCGATTCCTGCTTCTGACGCAGGGCATCGATGACGCGGGCGGCCTGGGCGGTGTTCGCGGTGAAGACGTAGGCAGCCTGGAAGAGCTTGGCCTTCATCGCGCCGGCCGCCTTGGCCAGCAGGACCTCGCGGGACTCGAGGTCCGCGAGCTTCGTGACCTCCGCGGCGGTCAGGGGGCGCCCGTCGAGGACACCGCCCTTGATGACCAGCGCGGGGTTCGCCTTGGCGAAGTCACGCAGACCCTTGGCAGCCTCGACCGGGTCCCCGGTGACGAAGGCGATTGCCGACGGGCCCTGCAGGTCGGCGTCGAGTCCCTCGACACCGGCCTCCTTGGCCGCGATGGCGGTCAGCGTGTTCTTCACCACGGCGTAGGTTGCGTTGCCGCTGAGCGACCGACGCAGCTGCTTGAGCTGCGCGACGGTGAGCCCGCGGTACTCGGTCAGCACGGCAGCGTTCGAGTCGCGGAACTTGTCCGAGATCTCGGCGACTGCGGCTGCCTTGTCCGGCCTCGCCATGGCAATCCTTCCGGTGGTGGTACCACCGGCGTCCGTCCCGGAACGAGAAAGAGCCCCGCGCAGGCGCGGGGCTCGCAGTCGCACGCGCGGCGGGGCCGGGCGGACGTCGTCGATTCGCTACCTGCGCTGGCCTCCACCTCGTGGTGGGACTTCGGTCCGTCACGTCCTGCAGACGGAGTCTGCGGGCAGCATCGGACGACCGGCGGTCTTGGGTACACGCCCATCGTACGGGACGTCGGCGGGTGCTCCAAACCGCGGTCGCGCACCGAGGCGCTGCCTCCGCTCCCCTGCCCGGTCAGAGCACCAGCGGCCCGAAGCACACGAGCGGGACGGGCTCGGGCTCGTCGGCGACGGCGCGGGCGAGCGCCGTCCCTGGCATGGCGCCGTCGCGCAGCTCGGCGTGGAGCGAGGGCATGACGCGCGCGGCGACGTCGTCGCGCAGCGGGGCGACGCTCGCGACCACCGCTCGCGCGCCGAGGCGCAGCAGCACGCTCGTCAGGCCGAGGGACTCGCCGCCGATGCGCGGCGTCGAGAGCCCCACCTCGCACGCCGAGAGGACCACGACCACGCCGTGCAGGTCGATCCCGTCCAGCTCGTGCGCGAACAGCGGGCCGTCGGCGAGCCGCAGGGAGGAGAAGAGCGGGTTGTCGGTCTCGTGCGTCCCGTGCGCCGCGAGGTGGACCACCCCGGCGCTCCGGAGGCCCTCGACCACCGCCTCGCACGTGGCGTCCTCGCCCGCGAGGGCCTCGGAGCCCTCCCAGACCGACGCGACGAGCTTGGCCTCCGCACCCGAGAACCGCAGCCCGGGGCCGGCGACGACGAGCGCCTCGTCGGCACGCCGCGTCGGGTCCCCGACCCGCAGGTCCACCCACGAGTTCGCCCACGTCCGTCGCCCGCGCCGTGACGGCAGAGAGGCCCACGGGAGCGCGAGCAGGAGGTCGCGCGCGGCGAGGTGCAGGTCGCCGTCGGCCTCCAGAGGGACGACGAGCGCGTCGTCGAGCGCGGTCAGGGTGCGCGTGAGCGACGCGACCGCCGCCTCCCGCATCGGGACGGGGATGAGCACGTTGGAGAGGACCGCGAAGTCGGCCCGCGCGCGGCGCACGCGCTCCGCGACCGTCGTGCGCGGCGCGAGCCGCACGAGCCGCGTCCCCGCCGCGGACACGCGGACGGCGAGGACGTCGTCGCCCTCGACCACGAGGTCGGCGACCACGGCGTCGGAGCCCGCCGCGGCGAGCGCGGCCCGGAGCCGGCGCTCCGTCGTGGCCAGCGGCGTGGCGGCCTCTCCCCCGTGCTGCCAGGCGCGGCGACGCGCGTCGTCCTGCAGCCGACGGGCAGACCGCAGGTGGTCCTGGCGACGGGCGAGGTGCGAGGGGTCCGAGGGCGCGCCGAGCGCGCGGGCTGCCTCGACCTCGCGGCGCGCCGCGGCGAGGAGATCCGCGAGGACCGGGTCCGACGGAGGCCGCACACGGCCGGTGCCGGCGAACGCCGCGCGGCCGCGCTCGACCGCGTCGAAGATCGTCCCCGGGCGCCGCGTCCGCAGCGCCGCCGCCACGTCCACGTTGCCGAGCCGGACCCCGTGAACGGCCGACGCCGTCACCGCGTCCACGGAGCCGAGCCGCGCGCGGTGCTCGGCGAGGGCCGACTGGCCGCGCCGCACGGCCCGCACGCCGCCACGGCGGTCCCCGGCAGCGAACGCGAGCTGGGCGAGCACGGCCTCGTGCTGCAGCCGCACGGGCAGCGGGGCGCGGTCGAGCCGCCCGGGAACCTGCGCCAGGACGTCCTGCGCGGCGGGAACGTCCCCCGCGGTCACGAGCCACTCGGCCGCGAGGAGCTGGGCCGGGATCGTCACGCCGAGGCCGGCGGCTCCGCCGAGCGCCTCGCCCTCGCGCGCGAGGGCGAGCGCCCAGCCGGCGTGCCGCCGTGCCGTCGTCGGCGTCACGCCGTCCGACCGGTGCTCCGTGAGCGCCGCCTGCAGCTCGGCGACGCGGGCTCGCAGCATCCACGGGGTGTTCCCGAGCCGGTCGAACCGGCGCGACGCCGACCGGGCCAGGCGGCGGGCGTCGGCGTAGCGTCGCAGGCCGAGCACGACGCGCGACCGCACCAGCTCGACCTCGGCGAGGTCGCGCAGCATGCGGTAGCGCGAGAGGTGCTCGCGCGCCTCGCGCAGCGCGTCGTCGGCCTCGGTCAGCAGCCCGGCGTCGAGCAGGACCTGCGCGCGGTCGATCAGACCGACCGCGGCGTGCCGGTCCGGCGCCTGGTCGGCGGCCTCGTCCATCGCACGCAGCGCGACCGGGAGATCGCCACGGAGGTACTCCGCGTACCCGAGGTTGTGGCGCGCCTTGGAGACGAGGAGGTCGTCCCCGAGCGCGACGCCCCGGCGCACGGCGTCGTCCAGGTCGCGGCTCGCTCCCTCGGCGTCGCCGAGCTCGAGCCGCAGCGACCCGAGGTTCAGCATGAGCACCGCGGCGTCGAGCGGGCGCGCGTCGTCGACGCCCGTGGCCGCCTCCTCCATCTCGACGAGCGCCTCCCGCACGTCGCCCGTCCGCAGCCGGAGGAGCCCGCGCTGGGCGCGCACGACGAACTGCAGGTCGTACATGCCCAGGGCGGCCCCGCGCTCCTCGAGGAGCGCGAGCCGCCCGAGCGCGTCGTCCAGCGACCCGGACAGCTCGAACTCCGCGACGGCGCGACTCATGCCTGCCCGGGCGGCCACGTACACGGCCTCGCGAGTCGCCCCGTCCCCCTGCGCCTCGACCTCGGCGACGATCTCCTCGAAGGCACGGATCGCGCGCCGGTGGCGCCCACGGGCGTTCGTCGCCTGTGCGGCCGCCAGGCGGGACTCGAGCACCGCCTGGTTGCTGACCACTCATCACCTCATGCGTCGTCACCCGGGGTCGGGACCAGACCCGTCGCCAGGGTAATGGACGGCCACAGCCAGGCGCAGCGCTCGGGCGCACCCCGGCCCGGGTCCACCACACCGGGCGCGGTCGGATCGTCGGCGATGCGGTCGAGCAGCGTGGCCGCCAGCTCACCGGCGAGCACAGGTGCGGCGAAGGACGTCCCGCTCCACGTGGCGAACCCGCCCTGGAAGCCCTCAGGGTCGATCGTCGCGCGGAAGCCCGGGCCCCACAGCTCGCGCACGTGCCGGGACGGCGCGACAGCGCCGTCGATGGTCCGCGGGATGGTCGAGACCAACGAGGCACCGGGCCGGGTGCACGTGATCCACGGACCGTCGTTGCTGAAGAGCGACACCGTCCCGTCCGGGTTCTGGGCTCCTACGGCGAGCACCGGCGGCTCGTCCTCGAGGAGAGCGACCCCGTCGAACGGGACGGGCGGACTCACCTTCCGGTCGATGCGCGGGGCGAACGCGGCCGGGTAGGTCGGCCGGGTCTGCCCGTCGTTGCCCGACGAGACGACGACGATGACCCCGTAGCGACGGAGCGCTCGGATGAGCGCTCCGAACGGGGCGTCGAAGTCGGCGTCCTCGGGACGCTCGTGGTAGTAGCCGAGCGAGAGCACCAGGACGTCGATCGGCGCGTAGCCGTCGCGGCCGGTCAGCCCGAGGACGTGCCAGAGCAGCAGCCTCCGCAGCGAGCGGAGGAGCTCCCGCTCGGGGACGACCCCCGACCCTCCGTAGAGACGCGGGGCGAGGATGACGGCGTCCGGGCAGAGCTGGTGGACGAGGCCCGCGATGAAGGTCCCGTGCCCGGCCACGGCGTCGAGCGGCCCGGTGAGCGGCGAGACCGAGACGCCTCCGATCTCGGGATCCTCGTACGGGTACTCCGTCGGGGGGAGGGTGGAGAGGGGCTGCCCGAGGAGCTCCGGGTCGCGCACGACGACCGTCCCCCGCGTCTCCAGGTCGTCGTCGAACCACGGGTGCTCGCCCACGCCGGTGTCGAGCACCGCGACGACAGGACGCCGCACCCCGTCGCCCGACACGTAGGGGTTCGCGCCGGCGGGAAGCCTGCGCCGCGGCACGGGGCCGATCCAGCTCACCGGTGTCCGTCCGCCGGATCCCGGCACGGCGTACTCCGCGGTCCCCGCACCGAGCGACTGCGTGTACGGCAGCGGCTGGGTATACGGCAACGGCTGCGTGTACGGCAGCGGCTGGGTATACGGCAACGGCTGCGTGTACGGCAGCGGCTGCGTGTACGGGAACGGCTGGGTGTAGGGCTGGCCGCCGATGAACGGCGTCGGCGCGATCATGTGGTCCAGAGCGAGCCGCGGGCTGCACCCGTCGTCGGGGCACAGCCGCCCGCGCAGCTCCTCGATCAGCCCCCAGGCATCGGGGAGCGCGCCCTGGCGGTCGTCGCGGTAGTGCAGACGCACGGAGTAGCCGAAGGTCTTGAGCAGGTCGCGCGTCGTCTCGGGGTCGAGGTCGGCCTCGCGCACGAGCTCGGCGTCCTCGATGCTCTCCTCCTGCACCTCGACCCGGAGCCCGCGGTCGGCCGCCGCGCGCTCGAGCCACCGGAGCGAGCGGTTGCCCTCGCGGTCGAACGGCGACTCGGGGATGAGGATGCGGTCGCCGACATACCACGTCGGGTGGGGGGACTGCTTCCCCGCGCGGCGCGGCGCGCTGACCGGGTCGATCGTGCGCGTGCGCCACTGGAGCCGGTTCGGCCTGTCGCCGTAGTAGCCGGGGCCGGTCACGTCGACGGGGGGTTCGGGGGTCTCGCTCACGTGCTCCTCCTCGAGGGATGGCGTTCAGTCGGTGCCGCGGGCGTCGACGTCGACGGGCGCGGCCGCGCACGGGTGCGCGGAAGGGGGTGGGGGGGGGGGGGGGCCCCGGGGGGGGGGGGGGGGCTTTGGGCCCCCGGGGCCACGAGGGCGGCTACAGCTCGACGACCGGGGTGCTCACGGCGCCGCCGGCGCCGTCGGCACGGCGCACGACGAGGCTCGCCGGGCCGCGGTCGACGGCGTCGAAGACGAAGCGGCCGTCGTCGTCGCTCGTGGTCTCGCTGACGGTGCCGGGGCGGTGCAGCTCGACGCGCAGCGCCGTCGCCGGGGCGGCCCAGCCGTCGATGCGGATGCGTCCGTCGTCGGTCGCCGACAGCGAGATCATGACCGTGACGGACTCGGACGTGAACGTGATGGTGCGCGCCTCGACGGGCGGCGCGTCGCCCCGCACGGACATCTCGGGGACCTGGACGTACTCCAGCTCCATGACCTCGGCCTCGAGGCCGGCGAGGGTGATCGCGAACAGCGACCGCTCCACGAGGCCGTCGGGCACGGGGTCGATCTCCTCCGCGATCCGCGCCAGCTCCGCGAGCAGCGCGAGGTCGACGGCGTCGAGCGGCTCGTCGGGGCTGTGCGTCGGCTCGGTGCTCATGATGCTTCCCACGATTCCCCCTGGTCGTCGATGATGTCGCGCAGCTTGGCGAGGCAGCGACCGCGCGTGGAGCCGATGCTCCCGACGGGCATGCCGATCGCGGCCGAGATGGCCTTGTAGTCGGGTCGGTCGGCGAGCGACACCAGCCGCAGGAGCCGCCGGCAGCGGTCCGGCAGCTGGTCCAGCGCGGCCCACAGCGTGCGGTCGCGCTCGTTGCGGAGCACCTCGACGTCCGGCGTCGGGTCGCCCGAGGGGAGCTCCGGCACTCCCTCGTCGGTGTCGTCGGGGAGCTCGGTGCGGCGCTTCGCCTCGTCGCGGTGCTTGCGCACGGCCTCCCACGCGGCGCGCTTGGCCGTGATGAGCAGCCACTTGAGGACGGCGTGCGGCTCCTTGATCGTCATCGCGTTGCGCACGAGCGCGACCCACACGGTCTGGACGATGTCGTCGGCCTGCTCGCGCTCGACGCCCTGGGCCCGCACCGTGTGCCAGAGCAGGGGCGTCGCCTCGCGGACGAACTCGCCGAGGGCGTGGGGGCGACCGTCGCGGTACTCGAGGAGCGCGAGCGCGCCCCGGTCCCCCAGGCTCAGCCCGGGTTCGTCGGTGTCGGCCACCTCGTCGGTCGTTCTCGTCATGGGGGGCACTGTCCTCGGCACGCTCGTCCGTCCAGGCATCAGCGGGGGGTCCCCGGAAGCGCCTGATTCTATGGCCGGGCCGGTGGGGTCGACAACCATCGTCACTGGTCACACCCCTCCTGGCTCGTGCGGCTGCGTCCCATCTCGCTCCTTCGACACGCGGGTCGGAGCGTCGGCCGACACTCCTCCACCGGGACAAGAGGGACGGGTCACCCGTCTGATACATCCGTCGCCCATCGTTCGTCGCGACGCCGCCCACCGGCCTCAGGATCGCCGTCGGGCCGGGTCGCCGTCTAGGTGTTCCCCCGTATGCCGGGCCCGGGAACTGCCGGGGAATCCCTCATGCCACGGGACGGCACGGGCTCCTAGCGTGCAGGACGACCCCTGCGCCCACCGCGGGTGCGGACCGGCGGGGCCGCGACGTCGCGACCCGCCCGAGCACGAGGAGCACTTCCGTGACACCAGTCCTCTCCGGCCGCGCGCGCGGCCGTACCGGGCGCGCGCTGCGCGCCCTCGCCACCGTCGTCGCCGCCGCGACCGTCGCCGCGGGCGGCGCCCTCGCCGCAGCGCCCGCGACCGCGGCGCCCGCGCCGGCCGTCGCCGCACCCGCCGCCGCGGCGTCGGGCAGCACGCAGTGGCTCACCGGCTACTGGCACAACTTCGACAACGGCTCCGTGACGATGCGCCTGTCGGAGATCCCGCAGGCGTACAACCTCGTCGCGGTCGCCTTCGCCGACAACCTGGCCGGAACGCCGGGCGGCATCACGTTCAACCTCTCCAGCGCGGAGCTGGGCGGCTACACCGAGGCGCAGTTCAAGGCGGACATCGCGACGATCCGCTCGCAGGGCCGCAAGGTCGTGCTCTCCGTCGGCGGCGAGAAGGGCAACGTCGTCGTCTCCAACGCGACGGAGGCCAAGAACTTCGCCGACACCGCGTACGGGCTCATGCAGGAGTACGGCTTCGACGGCGTCGACATCGACCTCGAGCACGGCATCAACGCGACGTACATGTCGAGCGCGCTGCACCAGCTCTCCGCGAAGGCCGGCCCGAGCCTCGTCCTCACGATGGCGCCGCAGACGATCGACTACCAGGCGACGAGCATGGGGTACTACCAGCTCACCCTCGCGATCAAGGACATCCTCACGATCGTCAACACCCAGTACTACAACTCGGGCTCGATGATGGGCTGCAACCAGCAGGTCTACTCGCAGGGCACGGTCGACTTCCTCACCGCGCTGTCCTGCATCCAGCTCGAGATGGGTCTGCGCCCCGACCAGGTCGGCATCGGCGTGCCCGCGGTCCAGAAGGCCGCCGGCGGTGGCTACCAGCCGCTCGCCAACGTCGTGAAGGCCGTCGACTGCCTCGAGGTCGGCACCGGCTGCGGTTCGTTCAAGCCCGCGACGCCGTACGGCAAGATCGGCGGCGTCATGACCTGGTCGATCAACTGGGACAAGACGAACAACTACCAGGTCGCCTCCGTCATCGGCTCTCGCCTCGCCAGCGGCCCGACCACGCCGACGGACCCCACGGACCCGACCGACCCGACCGACCCCACGGACCCGACCGACCCGACCGACCCCACGGACCCGGGCACCTGCACCGCCCCGGCGTGGTCCGCGTCGGCCGTCTACACCGGCGGCAACCGCGTCTCCCTCCAGGGCCACACCTACGAGGCGAAGTGGTGGACGACGAACGAGAACCCGACGCAGAGCGGGCAGTGGGGCGTCTGGAAGGACCTCGGCGCCTGCTGACGCCGTCCCGCTGACCCACGACGGGCCGGCGTCGCACCGGAGGTGCGGCGCCCGGCCCGTCGCCCATCTGCTGGTCCCCTCTGCTGCCGAACCCGGGATCCTTCCCGAGAGACGACCGATGCTGGGGAGGCATCCCGGGCTCGGCGTTGGTGGCAGGACGCGTACGGAGACGCACGACGGCGCGGCACCCTCGCAGGGTGCCGCGCCGTCGTGCGTGGTGCGGGTGGGAACCACCCGCGGGGAGGACTGCCGTCAGGCGGCGTCGTCCTCCAGCAGCTTCGTCGTCTTGGACTGGTCCAGCGGGATGCCGGGGCCCATCGTCGTCGTCAGCGTGGCCTTGGTGATGTACCGGCCCTTCGAGGACGACGGCTTGAGACGCAGGACCTCTTCGAGGGCCGCCGCGTAGTTCTCCACGAGCGCCTTCTCGTCGAACGAGACCTTGCCGATGATGAAGTGCAGGTTCGCGTGCTTGTCGACGCGGAACTCGATCTTGCCGCCCTTGATGTCGGACACGGCCTTCGCCACGTCCATCGTCACGGTGCCGGTCTTCGGGTTCGGCATGAGACCACGGGGACCGAGCACCTTGCCCAGGCGGCCGACCTTGCCCATGAGGTCCGGCGTCGCCACGGCGGCGTCGAAGTCGGTGTAGCCACCGGCGACCTTCTCGATGAGGTCGTCGCCGCCGACCTCGTCGGCGCCGGCCGCACGGGCCTCCTCAGCCTTCGCCGCGTTCGCGAAGACGATGACGCGGGCCGTCTTGCCCGTGCCGTGGGGCAGGTTGACCGTGCCGCGGACCATCTGGTCCGCCTTGCGCGGGTCGACACCCAGGCGGAACACGACCTCGACGGTCGCGTCGTACTTCACGGTCGACGTCTCCTTGGCGAGACGGACCGCCTCGAGCGGCGCGTAGAGACGCTCGCGGTCGATCTTCTCCTCGGCGTTGCGGTACGCCTTGCTGCGCGTTGCCATCTGCTTCTCCTTCTGCAGTCGTGGTCTGCGGGTCCGCGCGGACCCTGCCACTGCCGTCCACGGTCGTGGACGGACGGTCTTGGTGTGCCGAACCCCGGATCGCTCCCCAGGAGGTCGTGACCGTGGGGAACGATCCAGGGGTCGGCGGGGAGGGGCGTCAGCCCTCGACGGTGATGCCCATCGAGCGGGCCGTGCCCGCGATGATCTTCGACGCGGCGTCGAGGTCGTTCGCGTTGAGGTCCTCGAGCTTGGTCTGGGCGATCTCGCGCACCTGGTCGGCGGTGATCTTCGCGACCTTGACGGTGTGCGGCGTGGCCGAGCCCTTCTGCACGCCCGCGGCCTTCTTGATGAGCTCCGCGGCCGGCGGGGTCTTCGTCACGAACGTGAACGAACGGTCCTCGTAGACCGTGATCTCCACGGGGATGACGTTGCCGCGCTGCGACTCGGTCGCCGCGTTGTAGGCCTTGCAGAACTCCATGATGTTCACGCCGTGCTGACCGAGCGCGGGGCCGATCGGCGGGGCGGGCGTCGCCGCACCGGCCTGGATCTGGAGCTTGATGAGGCCGGAGACCTTCTTCTTGGGAGGCATGACTCTTCCCTGACTTTCTTCTCGTGGGCCGACGCCGTGGGCGATGACCCGGTTGCAGTACTGCGCTCACGCGCGCACGGCCGGTGCCGTGCGGCGCGTCAGATCTTGGCGACCTGGTTGAACGACAGCTCGACCGGGGTCTCCCGGCCGAAGATGGAGACGAGGACCTTGAGCTTCTGGTTCTCGACGTTGATCTCGGAGATCGTGGCAGGCAGCGTGTCGAACGGGCCGTCCGTGACGGTGACCGACTCGCCGACCGTGAAGTCGACCTCGACCGGTGCCTTCGCGGCGGCCTGGGCGGGCTTGCCGGGCTCCGGGGCGGGGGCCAGCATCGGCGCGAGCATAGAGAAGACCTCGTCGAGCGTCAGCGGCACGGGCTGGTGGGTGTGTCCGACGAAGCCGGTGACACCCGGGGTGTGGCGCACGGCGCCCCACGACTCGTCGGTGAGGTCCATGCGGACGAGGACGTAGCCCGGGATGCGCACGCGTCGGACGATCTTCTTCTGCGCGTTCTTGATCTCGGCCACCTCCTCCATGGGGACCTCGATCTGGAAGATGTAGTCCTCCATGTTCAGGCTCTGGATGCGGTTCTCCAGGTTGGCCTTCACACGGTTCTCGTAGCCCGCGTAGGAGTGGATGACGTACCAGTCGCCGAGCTGCGTGCGGAGCGTGCGCTTGAACTCCGCGACCGGGTCTTCGATGACGTCGCCGTCCTCGTCGGCGGGACGGTCGTCCTCCGACGCCTCGTCCTCCGACGCGTCCTCGTCCACCTCGTCGACCGCGGCGTCCGCGTCGGCCGTCTCGTCAGCCTCGTCGACCGCCGGGACGTCCGTGGTCTCCTCGACGTCGTCCTGGGCACCCTCGGGCTGCGTCGGGTCGACGTTCTCCGTCTGGTCCAGCGACTCCTGGGACACGAACGAACCTGCTTTCTGACGAACTGCTCGATGACTTCTTCTGGAAGCGCCGACGGCGCCCCGAGGGGCGCCGGAAGCCGTGGTGAGGCCCGGCACGACCGGGCGGAGGGGGCTCGCTAGCCGAAGACCCACATGACGGCCTTGCCGATCCCGAGGTCGAGCACGGTCACGAAGGCCATGACCACGACCACGAAGACCAGGACCACCGTCGTGTAGGTGATGAGCTCCGAGCGCGTCGGCGTGACGACCTTGCGGAGCTCGGCGACCACCTGGCGCACGAACAGGGCGATGCGCGCGAAGATGTTGGGCTTCTTGTCCGCGGACGGACGGCCCTTCTTCTTCACCTCGTCGGCGCGTGCGCCGCCTGCACCCACGGCCTCTGACGGCGATTCGCTCACTCGTTCTTCCCCATCGCTCACGTGCGGGACCTGCTCGAACCCTCGGTGCGACCCGGTGCCGGGCCGCGCGTGGTTCCCGGGAAGGTCCCACGAGAGCCACGCCGTGCAGGGTAGACAGGACTCGAACCTGCAACCTGCGGTTTTGGAGACCGCTGCGCTACCAATTGCGCCACTACCCTTCGTGCTCGACGACGCCGTACGAGCCCCCGGCCCCGGGACGAAACACGCGTCTCGGGCGCGGGCCAGCGTGGCGGGCGTCAACCACCGAGGGATCACTGTACGCGACGCGCGGCCCCTGGTCGAACCGCCGTCCACCGATCGGTGGACACGAGGTCCGGACGAACGGCCGTCGCGGGCGACGGAGCCTCGCCGACAGGCTGGTCCCATGACGACGACATCCCTCCCCACCGGCTCCCCCACCGCGGGCGCCCGGCAGAGCGGCCCGGCCGTCGAGGTCCGTGGCCTGCGCAAGAGCTACGGCGCCAAGCGGGCGGTCGACGGCGTCGACCTGCGGGTCGAGCGCGGCGAGATCTTCGCCGTCCTCGGGCCCAACGGCGCCGGCAAGACGACGACCGTCGAGATCCTCGAGGGCTTCCGGCGCCGCGACGCGGGCGAGGTCCTCGTGCTCGGCGAGGACCCCCAGACCGCCGGCCGCGCCTGGCGCTCGCGCATCGGCGTCGTGCTCCAGGACTCGCGCGACCAGGCCGAGCTCACGGTCGCCGAGATCGTCCGGCACTTCGCGACGTTCTACCCCGCGCCGCGGGATCCGGACGAGGTGATCGACGCCGTCGGGCTGCGCGAGAAGGCCCGGACCCGCACGCGCCAGCTCTCCGGCGGCCAGCGTCGCCGCCTGGACGTCGCGCTCGGCATCGTGGGGCGGCCGGAGCTGCTGTTCCTCGACGAGCCGACGACCGGGTTCGACCCGCAGGCCCGCCGCGCGTTCTGGGCGCTGGTCCGCTCGCTGCGCGAGGACGGCACGACGATCCTGCTCACCACGCACTACCTGGACGAGGCCGCGCACCTGGCCGACCGCGCGGCCGTCGTGCGCGCGGGCCGGGTCGTCGCGCTCGACGCGCCCGACCGCCTCGGCGGCCCGGACGCGCGCCGTCCGGAGGTCCGCTGGCTGGACGACGGCGCCTGGCGGTCGGAGCGCACCGACTCCCCCACCGCTCTCGTCGCGTCCCTCGCCGCGCGCTTCGCCGGCCCCGACGGCGAGGTCCCCGGCCTCGCGGTGACCCGCCCGAGCCTGGAGGACGTCTACCTCGAGCTCATCGGCGAGCCGACCACGGCACCCGCCGCCCCGCCCGCCCGCACGCCCGCGCCTGACTCCCCCGACTCCCCCGGCGCGCCCGCCGGGGACCGCACGCCCGACGGCACGACCGCCGTCGTCCCCGAGGAGGCCCGCAAGTGACCACCGCCCCGACCGCCGCCCGGCCCACGCGCTCCGCCCGACCCGCCGCCCTGCCCGGCGCCGGCCGGCTGGGGATCGAGCGCACCCGCGCGGAGCTGCGCGCGTTCTTCCGCGAGCGCGACGCCGTGATCTTCATCTTCACGTACCCGCTCATCATGCTCGCGATCTTCGCGACGGTGTTCGACGGGCAGGACCAGGGCACGGCCGCGTACTCCGTGCCGTTCGCGCAGTACTTCCTGCCCGGCATGATCGCGACCGGCGTCATGCTCACGAGCTTCCAGTCGCTCGCGATCTCCATCGCGGTCGAGCGCGACGACGGCTCGCTCAAGCGGCTGCGCTCCACCCCGCTGCCGCCGTCCGCGTACTTCTACGGCAAGGTCGGGCTCGTCCTGCTGACGTCGGTCGTGCAGACCGGTCTGCTCCTGGCGCTCGCCGCGACGGTCTACGACGTCCCCATGCCGTGGGAGATGCCCGACGGCGGCCGGCGGCCCGCGACGTTCGCCTGGGTGTTCGTGCTCGGGTGCGCCGCGGGCGCGGTGTGCGGGGTGGCGTTCTCGTCGCTGCCGCGGTCCGGCAAGTCCGCGACGGCGGTCGTCACGCCCGTCGTGCTCGTGCTGCAGTTCATCTCCGGGGTCTTCTTCGCGTTCTTCGCGCTGCCGTCGTGGATGCAGACCGTCGCGTCCCTGTTCCCCCTCAAGTGGATGGCGCAGGGCATGCGCTCGGTGTTCCTCCCGGAGCAGGCGGCGGCGCTCGAGCCGTCGGGGTCGTGGCAGCACGGCGCGACCGCTGCTGTACTGGTCGCATGGCTGGTCGTGGGGCTCGTGGTCGGTGCACGCTCGTTCCGGTGGCGGCGCCGTGACGACGGCTGAGACGCCGCCGCCGGGCGGGGCGGTCGCGGGGGTGGTCGACACCGCCGACGCCGCGACCGCCCAGCTCGACGGCACGTGGGCGCGCGACGTGCGCTGGTGGGACGTGGCGTTCTCCGTCATCGTCGTGCTCAGCGCGCTCGCGCTCCTCACCGCGGACGTCCGCGGTACGGCGCTCGCGGTCTCGCTCGCGGCGGTCGCCGTGATCCTCGTCGGATACCTCGGCTGGGGACGACGGGCCGCGCGGACGCGGGACCAGGTGACGGCCCACGTGTACCTCGTCGTCGCGGTCGCCTGCACGCTCGTCGTCGTCGGGCAGGACGCCCTCGGCACGCTCCTGCTGTTCGCGGTGTTCACGCAGATCTGGATGCTCTCGGAGCACCTGTGGGCACAGGTGGTGCTGTGCGTCGCGCTCGCCGCGGGCACCGCGCTCGCGCTCGCGTTCGACCCGGCGACGGGCCGGGTCGAGCCGGACGAGCTCGCGAGCTCCGCCCCGCAGATGGGGGTCGCGCTCGCGTTCGCGCTGAGCCTCGGGCTGTGGACGGCGCACACGATGCGCCAGGCGGAGCGGCACGCCCGTCTGGTCGACGAGCTGCGCGCGACGCAGGCCGAGCTCGGCCGCGCCTCCCACGAGGCGGGGGTGCTCGCCGAGCGCGAGCGCGTCGCCCAGGAGATCCACGACACGCTCGCGCAGGGGTTCACGAGCGTGGTCATGCTCGCGCAGGCCGCGAGCGCCGACCTCGACCGGGGCGCCGCCGACGCCGCGCGCGAGCGGCTCGCGCTCGTGGAGTCGACGGCGCGCGACAACCTCGCCGAGGCGCGCGCGCTCGTCGCCGCCTCGGCCCCCGCACCGCTGCAGGGCGGCACGCTGAGCGAGGCCCTGCGCCGGCTCGCGGGCCGGTTCGCGGAGGAGACCGGGACGCGCGTCGAGCTCACGGCGCCGGAGGCCCTCCGGCTGTCGAGCGCGGACGACGTCGTCCTCCTGCGGTCCGCCCAGGAGGCGCTCGCGAACGTCCGGCGGCACGCGGCCGCGGCGGCCGTGCGCGTGGACCTCCGGCAGGACGGGGAGGGGACGGTCCTCGAGGTGTCCGACGACGGGCGCGGCCTGCCCGCGGACGCGTCGGGGTTCACCGAGGGCTACGGGCTGCGGGGCATGCGGGAGCGCGTGGCGGCGGAGGGCGGGAGCCTCGAGGTGGGGCCGGCTCCCGGCGGCGGGACGCGCGTCGCGGTGCGTCTGCCCGCCGGCGCGTCGCCGGACGGACCGGCCACGGGCGCGCGCGCGACGACGCGGGCGGGAGACGTGCGATGAGCCCGACCGGGGACGGCGTCGTCCGGGTGCTCGTCGTGGACGACCACCCGGTCGTGCGCTCGGGGATCACCGGCATGCTGGCCGCCGAGCCCGACCTGGAGGTCGTCGGCGAGGCGGGCGACGGCGAGCAGGCTGTGGCGCTCGCCCGCGAGCTGGCGCCCGACGTGGTGCTCATGGACCTGCGGATGCCCGTGCTCGACGGCGTCGGCGCGACGACGGCCATCGTCGGCGCGCCCGGCCGGGGCGCGGGGCGCGGCGGCGCGGCCGGCGGCCCGCGCGTCGTCGTGCTCACGACGTACGAGACCGACGCCGACATCCTGCGCGCGGTCGAGGCGGGGGCCACCGGCTACCTGCTCAAGGACACGCCCCGCGACGAGCTGGTCGCGGGGGTGCGCGCCGCGGCACGCGGGCAGACCGTGCTCGCGCCGAGCGTCGCGACCCGGCTCGTCACGTCGGTCCGCGGGGCGGACCGGCTCACGGACCGGGAGGTCGAGGTGCTGCGCCTCGTCGCGCGCGGGCTGTCGAACGCGGCGGTCGGGCAGGAGCTGTTCATCGCGGAGGCGACCGTGAAGACGCACCTGCTCCGCGCGTTCGCCAAGCTCGGGGTGGACGACCGGACCGCCGCGGTGACGGTCGCCATGCAGCGCGGGTTCCTCACTGGGACCTGAGCCGACGTCGCGCGGGGCGGGGCCCGCGCCGGGGGCGGACCGCCGTCGGGACCCGGCCCGTGCCGACGCGCGGGCCGGGTCCGCGTGACAGACTCCCCGTGTGCGAGACCTGGCGACGCTTCCCAAGGCCCACCTGCACCTGCACTTCACCGGGTCGATGCGCCCGGAGACGCTGCGCGACCTCGCCGCGCAGTACGGCGTGCGCCTGCCGCACGCGCTCGTCGACGGCGACCCGCTCCGGCTCCCCCCGACCGAGCGCGGCTGGTTCCGGTTCCAGCGCCTGTACGACGCCGCGCGCGCGTGCGTGCGCTCGGAGGCCGACATGCGCCGCATCGTGCTGGAGGCCGCGCAGGACGACGCGGCCGAGGGGTCGGGGCGCCTCGAGATCCAGGTGGACCCGACGTCGTACGCGCCGTTCGTCGGCGGCATCACCCCGGCGGTGGAGATCGTGCTCGACGCGGCGCGGTCCGCGAGCGCCGCGACGGGGACGGAGGTCGCGGTGGTCGTGGCGGCGTCGCGCATGCGGCACCCGCTGGACGCGCGCACGCTCGCGCGCCTCGCGGCGCAGTACGCGGGCGAGGGGGCGGGCGAGGTCGTGGGGTTCGGCCTGAGCAACGACGAGCGCCGCGGGGACACCGCGGAGTTCGCGCGCGCGTTCGCCATCGCGCGGCGCGCCGGGCTCGCGTCCGTGCCGCACGGGGGCGAGCTGCTCGGGCCGGCGCACGTGCACGAGGTGGTGCGCGAGCTCGTCCCGGACCGGCTGGGCCACGGCGTGCGGTCCGCGGAGGACCGGCACGTGCTGGACGACGTCGTGGACCGCGGGATCGCGCTCGAGGTGTGCCCGGCGTCCAACGTCTCCCTCGGGGTGTACGAGGACGCCGGTCAGGTGCCGCTCGGGGCGCTCGTCGACGCCGGGGCCCGGGTCGCGCTCGGCGCGGACGACCCCCTGCTCTTCGGGTCCCGCCTCGTGGCGCAGTACGAGACGGCGCGCCACGACCACGGGTTCTCCGACGACGAGCTCGCCGCGCTGGCGCGGTCGTCGATCCGGGCGAGCCGGGCGTCGTCGGGCACGAAGGAGCGCCTGCTGGCCGGCGTCGACGACTGGCTCGCGGGAGCCTGACCGGCCGCCTCCCCTTCTCATGTGCGTCTCATCCTGCTCTCGGATACTGGGGCCATGACTCGCCGGACCGTCGCGTGGCTCGTGGGGGTGCTCGTGCTCGCCCTCGGAGGCGCGGCCGCCGCCGGTGCGCTGGCCGCGCGGCCGCAGGACCGGGAGATCGGGGGTGCCGTGGTCGTGACGCCCGCTCCCGCCCCGCCGACGACCACGCCCGCCCCCTCGCCGACCGCCTCCGACGACGACCACGACGGGGACGACCACGACGGGGACGACGACGGGGACGACGACGACCGCGTGACGCCCGCCCCGCCGTCGAGCGACGATGACGATGACGACGACGGCGGCGACCGCAGCGGCTCGGACCGGGGCGACGGGTGAGCCGCCGGACGCGCCGCGCGGGGCTGACCGTCCGCACCCGCATGCTCGCGGCGTTCCTCGGGCTCTCCGCCCTCGCGCTCCTCCTCGCCGGCGGCGCGGCCTGGTTCCTGCAGCGCGGGCAGATCGACGCGCGCATCGACGAGAGCCTGACCCGGAGCGCGAACGAGCTCGCGCAGCTCGCGGAGTCCGGGGTGAACCCCGTCACGGGCGAGCCCTTCACGTCCGCCGAGGACGTCGTCGTCGCCTCGATCCAGCTCACGGTCCCCGCGCACAACGAGGGCATCCTCGGGCTGCGCGAGGGCCGGACGCCGCTCGTCTCGCAGCAGGAGGTACGGCTGCGGCTCGAGGACGATCCCGAGCTCGTCGCCACGCTGTCCCCGCTCGCGTCGGGCGACGACGTCGTGCTGCGCTCCCCGCGGACCGCGACGGCCGAGTACCGCGCCCTCGTCGCCCCGGTCCACACGGTCGGCGGCGCGGGCGCCGCGGCCGGCCAGGAGCCCGCGGCCCTCGTGCTCGCCTACGACCGCTCGGCCGAGCACGCCGAGTTCGCGCAGGTCTTCCGGACCTACGCGGTCGTGGCGCTCGGCGCCCTCGTGCTCATCGGCGTCGCGGGGTGGGCCGTCGCCGGGCGCCTCCTCCAGCCGATCCGCACGCTGTCACGCACCGCGCAGGACATCGGCGAGACGGACCTGTCCGCGCGCATCCCGGTGACCGGCAACGACGACCTCTCGGACCTGTCGCGCACGGTGAACGGCATGCTCGACCGGATCGAGGGGGCGTTCGACTCGCAGCGGCGGCTCATCGACGACGTCGGGCACGAGCTGCGCACCCCGCTCACCGTGGTCCGGGGGCACCTCGAGCTCATGGACCCGCACGACGCCACGGACGCGTCCGAGACGCGCGACCTCGCGCTCGACGAGCTCGACCGCATGAACCGGCTCGTCGACGACCTCGTGACGCTCGCGACCGCCGGTCGCCCCGACTTCGTCCGCCCGGTCGACACGGACCTCGGCCGCCTCCTCGACGACGTGCACGACAAGGTCCGGACGCTCGGCGAGCGCCGCTGGCTCGTCGACGCGCGGGCCGACGTCGCCGTGCGCGCCGACGCGCAGCGCCTCACCCAGGCGCTGCTGCAGCTCGCCGCCAACGCGGTGAAGTTCTCGGCGCCCGGGTCCGTCGTCGCGCTCGGCTCGGCGGTGTCCGACGACGGCACGCGCGTGCGCGCATGGGTCCGCGACGAGGGCGTCGGGATCGCCCCCGAGCAGCAGGCGCGCGTCTTCGAGCGGTTCGCCCAGGCCACCACGCCCGGAGCCGCCCACCCGGAGGGCGCCGGGCTCGGCCTCGCGATCGTCGCGGCGATCGCGGAGGGCCACGGCGGCCGGGTGCTCGTCGCGTCGACGCCCGGCGTCGGGTCGACGTTCACGCTGGACCTCCCGCTCGTCCCGGTCGTCGCCGCGTCCCCCGACGCGGCCGGCCCGACGCCCGGGCCGCACGGCTCCGCGCCCGGACGGCCCCCCGCGCCTGCCCCGGTGGCGCCCACCGCACCGACGGTGCCCAGCGCGCCGTCCGCCGCCACCCCGTCGTTGCCGCCGCCCGACCCCGGGCCGCCGGTACCGCCGGACGCGGCTCCCGACGACCGCCGTCCGCCCTCGTACCCCGCCCCCGACGGAAGGACCACCCGGTGAGCCAGATCCTCGTCGCCGAGGACGAGACCCGCATCGCGTCGTTCGTGGCCAAGGGGCTGCGCGCGGCGGGATACGCCAGCACGACCGTCGCGACGGGACGGGAGGCTCTCGACCTCGCCGGCACCGGTGACTTCGCGCTCCTCGTGCTCGACCTGGGCCTGCCCGACCAGGACGGCTTCACCGTGCTGCGGTGCCTGCGGGAGACGGGCAACGCGATCCCCGTCATCATCCTCACCGCGCGCACGTCGGTCACCGACACCGTCGCCGGGCTCGAGGGCGGCGCCGACGACTACATGGCCAAGCCGTTCCGGTTCGAGGAGCTGCTCGCGCGCATCCGGCTGCGCCTGCGCAGCGAGCCCGCGGGCGAGGTCACGGTGCTCACCCACGGCGCCCTGAGCCTCGACCTGCGCACGCGCCGCGCGCGCACCGCCGAGCGCGAGGTCGACCTCTCGGCGCGCGAGTTCGCGCTCGCCGAGGCGTTCCTGCGCAACCCCGGCCAGGTGCTGAGCCGCGAGCAGCTCCTGTCGCGCGTGTGGGGGTACGACTTCGACCCCGGCTCGAACGTCGTCGACGTGTACGTGCGCTACCTGCGCAACAAGCTCGGCGCCGAGCACTTCGTCACCGTGCGCGGCATGGGCTACCGGCTCGCCGACGTCGCCCGCTGACCTGCGGAACCGACGGGCGCGGACGCACCCCTGACACGTCGAACCCGGGCCCGCGGGTCACGAGGTGGTCCCTCGTGACCCGCGGACCCGGGTTCGGCACGGTGGCCTCGAGTGCTCCTCGGTCAGTCGGCCGACTGCGGCGACGGCGGCGTGACCGGGCTGGGCGGGGTGTTCGGCGTCTGCGGCGTGTTCGCCGTGGGCGGGGTGTTGGGCGTGTTCGGGGTCTGGCTCGTCACGGCCGAGCCGGACGTGTCCGCCGAGCCCGCGGTGCTCGGGGACGCGGACGTGTTCGCCGTGACGGTCGTGATCGACGTCCCGTTCTGGACGTCGGTCGGGCTGGGCGTCGCGGACGTGGCGGGTGCGTCGGTCGGCGAGCCGGTCGGCGTGCTCGACGTGCTGACCTGGACCGACGGCGAGACGGTCGCCGGCTCGGGGGCGTCGAACGCGCCCTGGGCGGTCGCCACCGTCGCTCCGAGACCGACCGCGCCGAGCGCCCCGGTGACGATCCATGCGCTGCGTGCCTTCATGATCCTTCTCCTTCGTCCGATGGTGCGCACGACCCCTCGGTCGCGCATGGTCCGAGCCTCTCGGTCACGCGTGAGATGCCGAGGAGGCGCCGATGAGAGTGCTCTCAGGAACGGGGGCGAGCTCGGCGGCGAGCGTCCCGGGGGCCGCGTCCAGCAGCCCCTCCGCGACCCGCAGCCACGCGTCGGCGAGGTCGCGCGTCGCCGCACCGGCCGTGAGGGACAGCACGACGCCGGCCGCGCGCGCCCGCAGGGCCGCGGGGTCGACGCGCTCGTCGAACACGGCCAGGCACCGGTCGACGAGCGCCCCCACGCCTCCGTACGTCGCTGGGGCGAGCGACGGGAGCACGGCGAGGTGCGCGACGAGGCACGCGAGGTCGTCGACACGGTGCCCGGGGCCGAGCGTGTCGACGTCGAGCAGGACGCCGACGCGGGCGCCACCGGCCCCCGGCGCGGCGGGGTCGCCGGCGGCCGCCGGGACGTCGAGCAGGACGTTCGCCTCGTAGAAGTCGCCGTGCGTCGCGACGACCGGCCCGGGGTCGCGCGTCGCGACGGCGGTCCGGACCGCGCGCGCGACGCGGTCCACGCGCGCCGGCTCCAGCGCGTGCACCGCGAGCGCCGACGCCGCGTAGTGCTCGACGCGCTCGGACCACGCGGGGCGGCGGCGCAGCGTCGTCGCGCGGGCCGGGAGGGCGTCGAGCGCGCGCAGGAGCTCGCGCGGGTCGATCGCGGTGGGCTGGCCGTCCGGGCCGAGCGCCGCGAGGTGCTGCGCGAGCGACGGGCCGCGCGCCTCCTCGAGGACGACCACGCCGTCGTCGTCCCATGCGAGGCAGCGCGGGGCGTTCACGGTGGTGGACCGGAAGAGGTCGTGCCGACGGACGAGCGAGCGCGCCCGGTCGGGCCGGACGACCTTGACGTAGACCGTGCGCGCGGACGTCCGCGCGCGCAGCACCGCGCGCCGCAGCGGGCGGTAGGCGACCATCGTCACCGACTCCACGGCCTCGCCGGGCGCGAGCGCCCCGGCCGCCGCGAGGCGGCGGGCGAGCTCGCCCGCGTCGCACGCGGCGGCGAGGCCGGGCAGCAGCGGGTCGGCGGGGTGCCGCCACACATGCACGACGCGCGGACCGTCCGCGAGGCGGACGACCCCCGCCCCGACCGCGTCGGGCGAGAGGGGGGCCGTCGTGGCGAGCAGGTACTCGGCGGCGTCGGCCGAGGCGGTGCCCCCGCCCGGCCCGCCCGCGAGCGCCCGGCGGGCGACGACGTCGTACCCGACGGTGACCTCCGCGCCGGGGCGCGCGTGCACCTGGTGGACGCGCCACGTGTCGAGGCTCGCGCCGTCGGCGCCCAGCGCCACGGCGAGCAGCTCTCCCGCCTCGGGGGCGGTGAGCAGGTCGAGCCAGGCGCGCTGGTCGGGCGCGGGAGGGGCGAGCGTCATGGCACCAGGCAACCTCGCTCGCGTGGGTCTCGGGTGAGACCGGGATGAGAGAGCTCTCATCCCGGCGGGCCGGTTCGGGGAGCGGGGTCTTGACGGGGCCGAGGACCGCGTGCCAATGTACTGATGTGCTGATACAAACGTCGGACGAGCCGCAGGGCGTCGACCTCTTCCTCCCCGCGACGTACGACCTCGCGTGGACCGGCGCCGTCCTCGCCCTCGTGGTGGCGCTCGGCGTCGCGGTGGTGCTCACCGTGCGGGCCGCGACGCGCACGCCCGAGCCGTCGCTCCACGGGCTCGCCACGGAGGACCCGGTGCGCCGCGCCGCCCGGCGGCACGCGACGACCGTGAGCGTCGCCGCGGTGACGGCCGCGCTCCTCGTCGGCGCGGTCGTCGCCCAGGCCGCCGCGACCTCCGTCGGGGGCCTCGCCGAGGGCGTGCTCGTGGGTCTCTCCCCCGCGGTCGTCGGGCTCACGTTCCTCGGCGCGCACGCCGTCGGGGAACGCACCTGGCCGCGCCAGCGGACCGCCGTCCGCGCGGCCACGCTGCGCCCCCGGACCGTCGCCGACGTCGCGCCCCGCGGCCTGCGGCGCCTCACCTGGTCGCTCGGGGCGCTCGTCGGGCTGCTCGCGGCCGTCGGGGCGCTCACGGCGGGCGACGACGGGCGGTCGGTGACCCGCGTCCTCGGCGACACGACCTCGACCGCGAGCCCCTACCCCGGCACGTTCTACGGCGTGTGGCTCGCGCTCGCGGCCGTGCTGCTGGTCGCGGGCGCCGAGGGCGTCCTGCGGCTCGTCGCGCGTCGGCCCGCCGTCGCGCACGTCGAGGAGACGTGGGACGTCGGCCTGCGCCGCGCGTCCGCGCACCGGGTCCTGCGGGGCGTGCAGCTCGCGCTCGGGCTGACGGCCGCGGGGATGCTCGGCACCGGTGCGAACGCCGCGGCGCGGGTGGGCTACCCGGGGGCGGTCGTGCTCGTCGTCGTCGCGGTCGGGCTGGCGCTGACGGCCGTCGTGGTCGCCGTCCGGCCCGCCGCGGACCCGGACGCGTGGGCCGACGACCGCGCGGGCGCACCCGTGATGGCAGGGGCAGGTCGTGCCGCCCGCTGAGCTGCGCGTCGAGATCGACCTGCGCTCGGGGATCGCGCCGTACGAGCAGATCCGGTCGCAGGTCGTCGCGCACGTCGCCGCCGGTCGCCTGCGCGTCGGCGACCGGCTGCCGACGATCCGCGCGCTCGCCACGGACCTCGGGCTCGCGCCCGGGACCGTGGCGCGCGCGTACCGCGAGCTCGAGGCGGCCAGGGTCGTCACGACGCGGCGTCGCGCCGGGACCGTCGTGGCCGACGGCGTCTCCGCGAGCGACGTCGCCGCCCGCCACGCCGCGCACGAGCTCGTGCGCGCCGGCCGCGAGGCGGGCCTGTCCGACGACGCGATCCTCGACGTCGTGCGCGGGGCGCTGCTCCACGAGCCACCCGGGCCGGGGGACGCCGGACGCTGAACCACGGTGAACGGCGTCGAACGGCACCGGACGGCGCTGGACGACCCGCGCTGGACGGAGCGCCGACCGGGCGAGCGCCCGCGGTCACGGTCCGGCGGTCGGCGGACGGCCGAGCCCGTCCGGCCCGCCCCGACCCGTCGCCGCGTCACGACAGGGTCACGATCCGCCGACAGGCGCCCGGCACGGACGTCCGAGGCACTCGCCGGGCGCATGATGGTGCTCCGCGGCGGACGCCGCGGCACACGTGAGGGGGAACAGGTGGACGGAGCTTCCGCGAGCGCGCGGACGGGCGCTGCGACGCGCACGACGGCGGGGGACGCGGCGTGCGCCGCTCCCGCGGCAGCGGGGCGCGGACCGGGCCGACGTCGGCGCGGTACCCGCGCGGCGTCGCTCGCCGTCGTCTCCACGCTGGTCGCGGCGCTGGCGCTCGCAGGCTGCCAGGCCGGGCTGCCCGACCTCGAGCCCGGCCGGACGCCGTCGGCTACCGCGGACGGGCCCGCGACGACGGCGCCCGCGAGCCCGAGCCCGACGGAGACCACGCCCGAGCCGACGGAGACGCCGACGGCCGAACCGCCCGCCACCGAGACCCCGGAGCCCGAGCCGAGCACGCCTCCGCCCGCGCCGGAGCCCACCCCCGAGCCGCCGCCCGCACCCGTCGAGCCGGAGGAGCTCGCGCGCGGCGCGACCGGCGAGCGCGTCGTCGCCCTGCAGCAGCGTCTCGCCGACCTCGGCTACTTCATCGGCGCGCCCGACGGCGACTTCGGCGGCGGCACGCAGCAGGCCGTGTGGGCGCTGCAGAAGGCGGCCGGGCTATCGCGCGACGGCGTCGTGGGCCCCGCGACGCAGGCCGCGCTCGACCAGGGCGTCACGCCGCAGCCCCGCAGCGGGTCGGGGAAGGTCATCGAGATCGACCTCGACCGCCAGCTCCTGCTCGCCGTCGAGGACGGCCGGGTCGTCACGGTCGTCAACGCGTCGTCGGGCAACGGCGAGTCGTACGAGGCGAAGGGCCGGACCTACCGGGCGGGCACGCCGCGCGGAGAGTTCCACGTGGGCCGGCAGGTCGACGGCAACCACTCGTCGAGCCTCGAGCTCGGCGACATGTGGCGCCCCAAGTTCTTCACCGGCGGCATCGCGGTGCACGGCTCGGGCTCGATCCCACCGTGGCCCGCGTCGCACGGGTGCGTGCGCGTCGCGAACTCGGCGATGAACTGGCTCTGGGACACCTGGCACGCCGACCCGGGCACCACGGTCCTCGTCTACTGACCCACGGTCGTGGGTCGGTCAGAGGGAGACGCCGACGAGGACGGGCTCCGGGACCAGATCGACGCCGAACGCCTCGCGCACGCCGTCGCGGACGGCGCGCGCGAGCTCGACCAGGTCCTCCGCGCTCGCGCCGCCCCGGTTGGTGAGCGCCAGGGTGTGCCGGGTCGACAGCCGCGCGAGGCTCGCCGGGCCGTGGACGCCGAAGCCCTTGGTGAACCCGGCGTGCTCGATGAGCCACGCCGCGGACGTCTTGACGAGCGTCGGGTCGATCTCGCCGAGGCTCGGCCCCGTCGTGCGAGACGGCGTCGCCGAGCGCACCGGGTAGCGCGGCGCCTCCGCCGGGAGCAGATCGGCCTGCTCCGCCGGGACGACGGGGTTCGTGAAGAACGACCCGGCGCTCCAGCGGTCGTGGTCCGGACCCGTCTCCCCGGGCACGGCGCCGTCGGGCGACTCGGGCGACGCGGGCGACGCGGGCGCGGCGTCCGGGCCGACGCCGTCGAGCAGCATGCCCTTGCGCGCCCGCAGTGCCAGGACGGCGTCGCGCACGTCGGCGCTCGGGGCCCGGTCGCCGACCTGCACGCCGAGCGTCCGGGCGAGCTCCGGGTACGCGACCGGGGCGGACAGCGAGCCGAGCCGGGACTGGAAGCCGACGTCGAGGACCACGTAGCGCGGGGACGGGTACCACGGGCCGTCGGGCTCGTCGTCACCGCTCACCGCGGCGTGCATGCTGCGCTTCAGCAGCGACGTGCGGTACCCGAACGCGAGCTCGCCCAGGGCCAGCGTGCGCACGCGCGACCGCCGACGGTCCCACACCCGCACGGTCGAGATCACGCCCGAGACCTCCTGACCGTACGCGCCGATGTTCTGGACGGGCGCGGCGCCGACGGTGCCCGGGATCCCGGACAGCGCCTCGACGCCCACCCACTCCTCCGCGACCGCACGCGCGACGAGCTCGTCCCAGTCCTGGCCGGCCGGGGCGTGGAAGCTCGCGCCGCCGCACGAGTCCTCCGCGTCCACGGTGATCCCGCGGCGCAGGTCGCGCACGACGACCCCGCCGAACCCCTCGTCACCGACGAGCAGGTTCGACCCGCCGCCGATCACGAGGAGCGGCTCCCCGGCGTCGTCCGCGGCCCGCACGGTCTCCAGCAGCTCGGCCTCGCTGTGCGCCTCGACGTACCGGTCCGCCGGACCGCCCACGCGCAGTGTCGTCAGCTCCGCCAACGAGGGCGCGCCGACGGCGTCGGGCCGCAGGCCCGGCGCGGTCCGGACGATCTCGGGCAGGTCGCGGTCGACGGGGGTGAGGGGTTCGCACGTCACCGCCCCAGCGTAGTTCGCCCCCGCCCCGGCCGGCCCCCGTCACCGTTCGCACGGTCGACCTCGCAGGGTCGGGTCCCCGGCGCACCCGACCTCTGCCGCCTGCGGGTTCGGGTCCGCGGCGCAGCGGCGTCGGCGCCGGCGCCGGCGCCGGCGCGTGCGGCATTCTCGTGCGCCGGCCGCACGCAGCAGCGGGAACCGTGCGGGCGAAGCTGACACTGCGGGCAGTCGCCCGAGGCAAGCCCAGACCAGGGCGAGACACCGCAGGGCGACCAGACCGCCGTCGGCCACGACCACGGCTCTACCTCGGCAAACCACGCCTCTACCTCGGCCGACCAGGGCTCTACCTCGGCCGACCAGGGCTCTACCTCGGCAAGCCCTGCGGTCGGTGCGGGTCAGCGGTTGGGGGTCTCCTCGGAGCGCTGGGCGGCCTGCTGGCCCGCGGAGCCGGCCGCGGTCGGGAGGGGGCGGGTGGCGCCGACGACCAGCAGTCCGACGACCACGGGCACCGCGATCACGAGGAGCGCGGCGCGGTAGCCGACGTGCTCGGCGAGGAACCCGATGAGGGGCGGGCCCATGAAGAACGCGGAGTAGCCGATGGTCGCGACGACGCTCACGCGCACGGCGGCGCGCGCCGGGTCGTCGGAGGCTGCGCTCATCCCGACGGGGAAGCCGAGCGCCGCGCCCATGCCCCACGCGACGACGCCGAGCAGCGCGAGCCAGATGCTCGGCGAGAGCGTGAAGAGCAGCAGCCCGACGAGGGCGAGCGCCGCCCCGAGCCGCAGCACGGTGACGCGGCCGTACCGGTCGAGCAGCCCCGTGCCGAGCAGGCGCATCCCGGTCATGGCCGTGAGGAACACGGCGAGGCCGACCGCCCCCATCGCGTCGGACGTCTCGAAGCCGTCGACGACGGCGAGGCTGACCCAGTCGTTCGCGGCGCCCTCGGTGAGCGCGGCGGCGAGGACGACGAGCCCGATGAGGAGCGTGCGCGGCTCGGTCCACGCGCTGAGCGCGCCGCGCGCGTTCTCCGACGCGGTGAGGGGTGCGCCGCTCCCGGCCGCGGCGGCGGGGTCCGCGCCCGCGGCGTCCTCCGACGCGTCGACGACGGCGTGGTCCACCTGCCCGGCCGGGAGGAAGAACCGCACGCACCACAGGACGCCGAGGAGGCTCAGCACGACGGCGGCCGTGAGGTGCGCCTGGACCGGGACGTGCAGCGCGGCCATGAGGGCCCCGACGCCCGCGCCCGCCATGGTGCCGAACGAGAACCCGGCGTGGAAGCGCGGCATGATCGCCTTGCCGAGCCGCTGCTCGACGGCGGCGCCCTCGAGGTTCATCGCCGCGTCCCACACGCCCGTGCCGATGCCGGCGAGGAAGAGCCCGACCCGCACGACGACGTCCTCCCCCGTGGCCACGCCCGTGACGGCGGTGACGAGGCCGACGACGTTGGTCACGGCGAACAGCGTGACCGCCTTCGACGCGCCGAGCCGCTGCACGACCATGCCGGAGAGCGGCAGCGCGAGCAGCGAGCCGACGGCCATGAAGAGCAGCAGGAGGCCCATCTGGGCCTCGGTGAAGCCGAGGGAGTCCCGGACCGCGGGCAGGCGGGACGCCCAGGTCGCGAAGTTGAAGCCGTTGAGGAAGAAGACCGCGAACACGGCCCAGGTGGCGAGCGCGACGACACGACGGTCGGTGCGGGCGGCGGTCATGCGGAGGTCTCCTCGCGACGGTGCGACAGGCGGTTTCGGGGGCGACGGGCGGCGGCACGGCGGACGGTGACGGACGCCCCGGTGCGGGGCGTCGCGCGGGGCCGGCGCGCCCGGCGGGGGCGGTGCGCGTCGTCGGCCTCGTCCGGGACGGCGCCGGTCGCGCCGTCCCGGTCGACGTCGCCCGTGCGGTCGACGGCGTCCACGGCGACCGGTGCGTCGGTCTCGGGTCCATCCTCCACCCCGGACGGCACGCCGTCGTCCGCACCCGCCGGGCGACGCGGCGCCCGGGCGGCGAGCGCGGCCGGGGTGCGCAGGGGCGTGACCTGGCGCGCGAGGAGGACGCTGAGGACCATCGCGGCGACGATGAGCACGAGCGCGTGGCGCGCGCCCATGGCCTCGGCGGCGAGCCCGAGCAGGGGCGGTGCGGCGAGCGACGCCATCGACGCGAACGCGGACACGACGGACACGCGGCTGGCGGCGCGCAGCGGCTCGTCGGACGCGGCGGCGATGCCGACGGGCACCGCGAGCGCCGCACCGAAGCCCCAGAGCACGACCCCGGCCCCGGCGAGCGGGAGCGTCGGCGCGAACCCGAAGAGGAGCAGCCCGGCGATCGACGCGACGCCGGAGGCGCGGAGCACGGTCACGCGGCCGAAGCGGTCGATGAGGCGGGTCCCGGCGAGCCGCATGACCGTCATGGCCGCGACGAACGTGCCGAACACGACGGCCCCGACGGCCTCGGTCTGCGCGAACCCGTCGACGACGGCGAGCGAGAGCCAGTCGTTGGCCGACCCCTCGGACAGCGCGGCCGAGAGGATGACGAGGCCGATGAGCAGCGTGCGCGGCTCGCGCCAGGCCGAGAGCGCCGCCCCGAGCCGCGCGCCACGACGGGCGAGGCGCGCGCGGAGCCCGGCCGTCTCGACGTCGACGACGGCGTCGCCGAGCGCCTCGACCGGGGCGGGAGCGTCCGCCGGGGCGCGCGTCGGGAGCGTGTCGTGGACCGTCGCGGGGATCGCGGCGAGGCGCCAGGCCATGGCGACGGCGCCCGTCGCGACGAACTGGACGAGCACGGGGACCTGCGCGTGGGCGCAGGCCGCGCCGACGAGCGAGCCGACGACGGCGCCGACGGAGAACGCGGCGTGGAACTGGGGCAGGATGGTGCGCCCGACGCGCCGCTCGATGCCCGCGCTCTCGACGTTCATCGGGACGTTGCCGAGCGAGAACGCCATGCCGTTGACGAAGATGCCCGCGGCGAGCAGCGGGACGGAGCCCGTCGCGGGGCCGAGGCCGAGCAGCAGGAACGCGACGCCGAACAGGACCGCGGAGACGGCGAACGCGACGCGGCCGCCGAAGCGCGTGACGAAGGGGCCGGCGGCGGTGACCGTGGCGAGCGCACCGACGGCACCCGCGAGCAGCACGACGCCGAGGTCGGCGGGGGTGAGGCCGAGCGCGTCGCGCACCGAGGGGATGCGCGCGAGCCAGCTCGACATCATGACGCCGTTGAGCGCGAACACGCCCAGCAGGACCCAGCGCGCCCGGGACAGGGCGCGGGGGTCGGACAGGAGGTCGGTCGGTGACTGCGCAGCACCTCCTCGAATCGATTCGATCCGACGGACGAGGGTGCGCTTCGAATCGATTCGAGGCATGGTCACCAGTGTGCGGGTACGCTGGCCGCGCGTCAATCGAGAATCCCGCGCGCGCGGGAGGCAGGGAGCGTGATGAGCGACGACACCCCCGGGAACCGGGAGCCCGCGGCCGGGCCGTCGGCCCACCGCCCCACGCTCGCGAAGGTCGCCGAGCTCGCCGGCGTCTCCGTCTCGACGGCGTCGCTCGCCTTCTCCGGCGCGGGACCGATCACCCCGGAGACCCGGGCCCGCGTGCTCGACGCGGCGAAGGAGCTCGGGTACACGGGGCCCAACCCGCTCGGCCGTCAGCTCCGGTCGGGGCGGTCCGGCGTCGTGGGCGTCGTCGTCGGCGACCAGCTCCGCCGTGCGTTCCGGGACCCCGTCGCCGTCCAGGTGCTCGACGGCCTCGTCTCGACCCTCGGCGAGAACGGCCTCGGCGTCCTCCTCATCCCCGGCATCCCGTCGGACGACCCGGCCCGCGCCGTCGACCCCCTCGTCGAGAGCGCGGCCATGGACGTCGCCGTCCTCGTGTGGGGCGTGGGGTCGGACGACGCGACGCTCGCCGCGCTCCAGCGGCGCGGCGTGCCCGTCGTCATCGGGGAGGGACGCGCGGTCGAGGGCACCCCGCTCGTCGCGATCCGCGACCGGGTCGGGACGGCCGACGCCGTACGGCACCTCGTCGACCTGGGCCACGCCCGCATCGCGGAGGTCTCGCTCCCCCTCGACAACTCCGACCGCAGTGGGCCGATCGACGCGCGGCGGCTCGCCCAGGTGGACCGTACGCCGACGGCGAACCGGCTCGCGGGCGTGCGGGACGTCGTCGAGCCCGTCGCGAGCTGGGAGACCGAGGCGTCGCTCGTCGAGCACGGCCGCTCCGCGACGCTGGCCCTCCTGGGACGCCCGGGCGCGGACGGGTCGACCGAGCCGGCCGACCCCGCCACCCGACCCACGGCGGTCATCGCCCACTCCGACCTGCTCGCTGCGGGCGCCCTGCTCGCCGCGCGCGAGCTCGGCCTGCGGGTGCCCGACGACGTCTCCGTGGCCGGGTTCGACGGGCTCGACCTGCCCTGGCTCGCCCCGGACGTCCTCACGAGCGTCCACCAGCCGCTCGCCCGCAAGGGCTCCGAGCTCGGTCTCGCCGTCATCCGCCAGCTCGCGGGCGAGAGCCCGACGACGGTCGAGCTCGACGTCGAGCTCGTGGTGGGGACGACGACGGGCCCCGCCCCCACCACCTGACACCGGCGGGTCAGCCGAGGCGACCGGGCTGCAGCGGGTTCGCCCGCGCGGCCGCCATGACGTACCAGGACGTCGCCCCGACGTGCTGCACCTGGAAGTACCCGAACCCGAAGCCCGAGTCGAGCAGGCTCGACGCGGCGACGACGCCGCCGCGGTCCGGCAGCGCCGCGCCGCCCATCGTCTGACCGGCGCCGACGCCCTCCTGCACGCCCTGCACCTCGCGCAGCAGACCCTCGGCCCGGACCCGGTCGTCGTCCCGCTCGCAGCCGCGGCGTCCCCGCCGCCGGTCGTCGCGGTTCCCCCGCCCGCGCGCCCCGCGGTCCGCGAGCGCCGACGCGAGCTGCGCCGTGCCCTCCAGCCACACCCCCTGCTGGTGCACCGGCAGCCCGTTGTACGACGCGGTCGACGTGAGGCTGGCGCTCGAGAACGTCACGCCCTCGACGACCGTCCCGGCGGGGAGCTGCGACACGCCCTCGCCCGCGACGTCCCGTGCGGCCAGCGCGTCGTCCGCCCAGTCGAGCGCGCGGGCGTAGCGGCGCTCGCGCAGCGCGAGCCAGCCCCACGTCTGCGGATCGAGCGGGAGCGGGTCCCGGTTGATCTCGGTGCCGTCGTTCGTGCCGGTGTACAGGTAGCCGCCGTCGGGCTCCCACATGCGGTCGACGAACGCACGGGCGTGCTCGGCGGCCCGGTCCCAGCGCCGGTCGCGCGTCACGGAGCCGAGCTGGCGGAAGAACGCGACGCAGTCGATGTTGTGCTCGGTCGAGCCGTTGGGGATCGGGACGTTCGCGCCGTCGACGCCGAACGAGAAGCCGCCGAGGGGCGCCCGGGACCACGTGTGCGCGACGATCCACTCGCCGATCCGCAGCGCGGCGTCCCGGTAGCGCACGTCGCGCGTCGCCGCGTACAGGTGCAGCAGGGCGATGCCGGGCCAGGCCATGTCCCCGACCGCCGTCCCGAGGAAGCCGAACTGCCACCCGACGTTCGCCGTCCCGTCGGGCAGCACGAGGCCGTGCTCCTGCGGCGTGCCGTCGTAGAACGTGTACGGCCCGACGTTGTACGCCTGACGCAGGCGGCCGTCGTCGTGGTCGGGGTCGTTCTCGAGTGCGAACACGAGCCCGTCGCCGAGCGCCCGGGCGCGGTCGAGGTAGCGGCGCCCCGCCGTGAGCGTCGCGAGGACGGCGAGGGCGTTGTCGTAGACGAACGCCGTGGAGAACAGGCCGAGCTGGTCGGCGTAGGACTGCGCGAGCCGCGGGCCGGGGTTGACCTCGGGGTAGGCGTCGGTCGCCGCGGCGAGGAAGCCGTGGGCGCGCTGGACCGACGCCGCGCGGCTCCGCGCCGGGCCACCGGCCGTCTGCCCGACGGCGCCCGCCGCCGCGGGCAGGGTCGCGCCCGGTCGTGCCGCCGCCGGGGTCGCCGTGAGCCCGGCGAGCGCGAGCGCTCCGCCGAGCGCGAGGACGGCGCGACGGTCGAGCCCCCGCGAGGGCGCGGGAGCGGGGTCGAGATCGCGAGGTTCGTGAGGTGCGGCGCGGCCGCCGTGCTGGGTCATGAGCGTCTCCTTCGACGTCGTGAGGTGCGCGACCCACGGTAGTGGGAGCGTTCCCATGGCGAAAGGGGGCGGGCCGTGGCGAACGATGTCGAATCTCCGCTCCGGTCTCACCACGAGACTCAACCTTCCGGAGCGGTCACGCGTGTGACAGTCATGACCGTGAACGCGATCGCCCTCTCGGCCGACGACGAGCCCGACGAGAGCCCACCCCCGGACGCCGTCCTCCCCGTCGTGCGCGCCGTCACGTCGCACGAGCAGGAGTTCAGCGACTTCATGGCGAGCGCCGCGCCGCGGCTCGCGCGCACCGCGTGGCTGCTGTGCGGCGACGTGCACCTGGCCGACGAGCTCGTGCAGCAGGCACTCACCCGGACGTACCTGCACTGGCGCACGGCGCGCGAGCGCGACCCGTACGCCTACGCCCGCCGCACGCTCGCGAACCTGCGGGTCGACACGTGGCGCCGCCGACGCCGCGAGGTGCTCGTCGCCCCGCCCGACCTCCCCGAGGCCGCGAGCGACGCCCGGGCCGACCAGCACGCCGAGCGGGACGTCCTCGTCCGCGCGCTCGCGACGCTCACGGCCCGCCAGCGCCGGATCGTCGTGCTGCGCCACCTCGTCGGGCTGAGCGAGAGAGAGGTCGCGGACGACCTCGGCGTCTCCGTCGGCACCGTCAAGTCCACGGCGTCGCGCGGGCTCGCCCAGCTCCGCTCGGTCCTCGGCGCCGCCGATCCCGCCGACGCGCGGGGCGGCGCGCTGCGCACCGCCCGCCTGCCGCACCACCCGACCAGCGACCAGACCGACAGGAGGCAGCCATGACCGGCACCCTTCCGACCGACGACGAGACGTTCGTCCATGCGCTCCGTGCGCGGGTCGACACGCTCGCCCCCCGCATCGACGTCGACACCGACCGCGTGCTCCCGACGGCCCGTCGCACCCGACGACGGCGCCGCACCCTGGTCTCGGGCCTGTGCGCGCTCGCGGTCGTCGCCGGCGGGGTGGGCGCGGCGAGCTACTGGGCGGAGCCCAGTCCCACCCATCCCTCGCAGCTCGCCCCGGCGAGCGGCGGCGACGCCGCGGCCCTGGGTCCCGACGGGAGGCCGCAGGGCAACGGCCCGGCCGACGGGCCGTACTGGCGGGTCCGGACCCTGACGACCAGCACGGAGACGACCAGCGACGGGCGGACCGAGGAGAGTTCGCAGGGCATCACGTACTGGACCGCCCGCGACCCGGAGGGCGACTCGTACCGAGCGTTCGAAGGCGACGAGGCCCTGGAGCCCTGGCCCGGCTCGACGTTCGGGTCGCTCGTCGTCGACGGGGAGCTCGTCCGGCTCAGCTGGGACGCGCTCGCCACGCTCCCGACGGACCCCGCGGAGCTCGACGCGCTCCTGCGCGACAGCATCCGGGCGGAGCTCGGGTCGGTGAACGAGGACGCGCTCGCCCAGAAGACGTGGAACCTCCTCACGAGCGGGCCCACCTCGCCCGCCGTGCGCGACGGGCTCTGGGCCACCCTGAACGGGCTGACGGGCAGCACCCCGTTGGGTGCCGTCCAGGACACGCAGGGTCGCACCGGAGAGGGTCTCGAGTGGGTGGGCGAGGACCAGAGCAACCGGATCGTGCGCCTCGTCTACGACACCACCGAGCACCGCTTCCTCGAGCTCACCTTCGACGTCGACCTCGGCACGTCCGGCTCCGAGCCCACCGCCGACGACCCGACCGCGGGGACGAGCGACGAGGGTGCCGCGCTGCAGCACGTCGTGGAGCACACCACGTACCTCGACGAGGGGGAGGTCGCCGGGCCACCCCGGGAGAGCGGCGGCCCCGACTGCTGGGAGACCTGCTGAGTCCGAGCGGGACGACGAGGGCGCCGCACCCGGCCGGGTGCGGCGCCCTCGTGGCGTCGGGAGCGCGGGGTCGCCCGAGGCGACCTCGGGTCAGAGGCGGACGACGGCCTGCGTCTTGCCGAGGACGCGCGCACCCTCGAACGTGACCGTGAGGTCGACGCGGACGGTGCCGGCGTCGGCGTCCACGGCGCCGACGGTGCCGGTGACCTCCAGCGTCGCGACGCCGGGGTTCGGCACGGCCACGGGGCGCGTGAAGCGCGTCTGGTAGTCGACGACGGCGCCCGGGTCACCGGCCCAGTCCTCGACCAGCGCGACGGCGGCGCCCATGGTGAACATGCCGTGCGCGATGACGCCCGGCAGACCGACCTCCGTCGCGAAGGCGTCGTTCCAGTGGATCGGGTTGAAGTCGCCGCTCGCGCCGGCGTAGCGGACGAGGCGCGCGCGGTCGACCTCGACCGTGCGCGTCCCGATCACGTCGCCGACGGAGAGGTCGGCGAGGACGGGGCGAGTGACGTCGGTGCTCATGCGCCCTCCCCGCGGACGGCGAGGGTGGAGGTGACGGTCGAGACCGGCTCGGTACCGCCGTCGGGCAGGAGCGCGGCGATCTCGCAGCGCGTGGTGACCATGGCGAGGCCGGCTCGCTCGACGATCGAGTCCACGTGCAGCACGGTCACGAGCTCGTCGCCCGCGACGATCGGCCGGTGGTGCGTGAAGCGCTCGTCCGCGTGGACGACGCGCGAGAAGTCGATGCCCGCCTCCGGGTCCTCGATGAGCTGCCCCTCCGCCCGCTGGGCGACGACGACCGCGAAGGTCGGAGGTGCGACGAGGTCCGGATAGCCAGCACCCCGCGCCGCCACGAGGTCGTGGTGCACGGGGTGGGTGGCGCCGACGGCGCCGGAGAACTCGCGCAGCTTCTCGCGTCCCACCGAGTACGGCGCGTTGGCGGGGTACTCGCGGCCGACGTAGGCCAGGTTGACGCTCACTGCGGTGCGCGGGCGCGGAGCCGGAGGCTCAGCGGGTCTCGCGGTGCGCGGTGTGCTTGCCGCAGCGCGGGCAGAACTTCGCGAGCTCCAGGCGGTCCGGGTCGTTGCGACGGTTCTTCTTCGTGATGTAGTTGCGCTCCTTGCAGTCCACGCAGGCCAGCGTGATCTTGGGGCGAACGTCAGCGCTCTTGCTTGCCACGGTAGTGAGCCACCTCTCGCGCCTCCGGAGGGCGCATGTGCTGTGCAGGTCGCACGACGCCGGCCGCCGTGCGAGGTTGTCGAAAGTGGTAGCGGAGGCGGGGATCGAACCCGCGACCTCACGATTATGAGTCGTGCGCTCTAACCATCTGAGCTACCCCGCCGCGTGACTGAACGCGAGGCCGTCTCGCAGTATTCCAGCAAGACGGCCCCGCGTCACCACAGAGCCCCGAAAGGGAATCGAACCCTTGACCTTCTCCTTACCATGGAGATGCTCTGCCGACTGAGCTATCGGGGCAGCGCGGAAAACTCTACACGGAACACGGCGTCGAACGAAATCGGCGCCGTTCCGCCGTTCCTGGGCCCTCCGGCCTCGCTCTCCACCGGCGCCGCGCGCCGTCCGGGACGACGACGACGGGGCGCCACCCGTAGGTGACGCCCCGCCGTTCCGGTGGCAGGTGAGGGATTCGAACCCCCGAAGGCTGAGCCGTCTGATTTACAGTCAGATCCCTTTGGCCGCTCGGGCAACCTGCCGTGTGGAGTTGTCGCTCGCCGAGAGCGGCTGCACCAGGTGCAGCCCCTGCCGTGCGGGCGTGCCAACGATACAGCCCGACCGGACCAGGTGCGAAATCCGCCTGTGGGCACCCGTCCGTAGAGTGGTGCGGTGACCCACCCCTCCCCCGCGCCGGACCACCTCCCCGGCACCGGGACCCCCGGCCCCGCCCCCACCGCCGCACCGTCCGCGCCCTCTCCGGCCGCGCCGTCGGACCCCCCGCGCGGCGCCCCCGCCCCGACCGACCGCTGGGGCCTCCTGCTCGGTGCCGGCGCGTTCTTCCTCTGGGGCGCGATGCCCCTGTACTTCCCGCTCCTGGAGCCGGCGGCGCCGCTCGAGATCATCGCGCACCGGGTCGTGTGGAGCCTGCTCTTCTGCCTCGTGCTCCTCGCCGCGACGCGCCAGCTCGGCGGGTTCGTCACCGCGCTGCGCACCCCGCGCACGCTCGGCGTGCTCGCCGTCGCGGCCGTCCTCATCGTGACCAACTGGACCGTCTACGTGTACGGCGTGCTCAGCGGCCACGTGCTCGACGCCGCGCTCGGGTACTTCATCAACCCGCTCGTCACGGTCCTGCTCGCCGTCGCCGTGCTGCGCGAGCGGCTGCGCCCGGCGCAGTGGGCGGCCGTCGGCATCGGCGTCGCCGCCGTGGTCGTCATCAGCACCGGCTCGGGAGGGCTGCCGTGGATCGCGCTCGCGCTCGCGGCCTCGTTCGGCCTCTACGGCCTCGTGAAGAACCGCGTGGGCCGGACGGTCGAGGCGCTGCCGGGCCTCGCCGTGGAGACGGCCGTGCTCACCCCCGTCGCCCTGGCGTACCTGGTCTGGCTCGGCACGACGGGCGCCGGCACGTTCGGCGCCGAGGGGACCGGCCACGCGCTCCTGCTGGCGTCCGCCGGGATCGTCACGGCCCTGCCGCTGCTCCTCTTCAGCGCCGCCGCGCGACGGCTCCCGCTGAGCGTCGTCGGGCTCCTGCAGTACCTCGGCCCGGCGCTGCAGTTCCTCGTCGGCCTCCTCGTGTTCCACGAGCCCATGTCGCCGACCCGGTGGGCCGGCTTCGGGCTCGTGTGGGCCGCGCTCGTCGTGCTCTCCGTCGACGGGCTGCGGGCGGCGCGCGCGACGCGTCTCGCGACCCGAGCCTGAGCCCGCTCGACTACGGTGGGACCCAGCACCCGTTCCGGCCCGAGAGAGGACCACCCATGGCCGACTCGTCGTTCGACATCGTGAGCAAGGTCGACCGCCAGGAGGTCGACAACGCGCTGAACCAGGCGGCCAAGGAGGTCGCGCAGCGCTACGACTTCCGCAACGTCGGCGCGTCGATCGCGTGGAGCGGCGAGAGCATCGTGATGACCGCCAACTCGGCCGAGCGCGTGCTCGCCATCCTCGACGTCTTCGAGACCAAGCTCATCAAGCGCGGCATCTCCCTCAAGTCCCTCGACACGGGCGACAAGGAGCCCAAGGCGTCGGGCAAGGAGTACCGCCTCGCGGCGACCCTCAAGGAGGGCCTGTCGAGCGAGAACGCGAAGAAGATCACCAAGATCATCCGCGACGAGGCGCCCAAAGCCGTCAAGACCCAGATCACGGGCGACGAGGTCCGCGTGACGAGCAAGTCGCGCGACGACCTGCAGGCCGTCATCGCGCTGCTCAAGAGCGCCGACCTCGACGTCGCGCTGCAGTTCACGAACTACCGGTAGCGCTCGCCGTGACCCTGCGCGACGGCGGCGCGCCCCCGGTCGCACCGGGTCGCCCTGCCGCGTCGTCGAGCGCGCTCCCGCGCGTCGTCGCGACGGACCTCGACGGCACGCTCCTGCGGTCCGACGGGACCGTCTCGGAGCGCACGCGCGCCGCGCTGCGCGCCGCCGAGGACGCCGGGGTGGAGGTGGTGTTCGTCACGGCGCGCCCGCCGCGCTGGCTCGACCAGCTCGCCGACGTCGTCGGCGGGCACGGGCACGTCATCTGCCTCGGCGGCGCGGCCGTGTGGGACCTGGCCACCGCGAGCCCGCTCGACGTGTGCGGCTTCACCCCGGACGAGGCGGCCGCGCTCGTCGCCGACCTGCGCGCCGCCGTGCCGGGCGTCGCGCTCGCGTTCGAGAGAGTCGACGGGCCGACGTTCGACCCGGGCTTCCGCTCCACCCCGGACGACGACGCGGACGTCGTCGCCGCGGTCGAGTCGACGCTCGCCGCGCCCGGCGCCACCCCCGGCACCGGCCCCCGGCAGCCCGTCGGCAAGATCCTCGCGCGGGACCCCGGCGCGCCGGTCGAGGACGCCCCCGCGACGCAGCCCGTCGTCGTCGCGGACGGGCAGACGACGGCGCAGGAGACGTTCTTCGCGCGCGTGCGCGACGCGGTCGGCGACCGGGCGCACCTCGCCTACTCCGGGGCGGCGGGCCTCGCCGAGCTGCTCGCCCCGGCCGTGACGAAGGACGCCGCGCTCGCGCGCTGGTGCGACCGGCTCGGCGTCGACGCCCGCGACGTCTGGGCGTTCGGGGACATGCCCAACGACCTGCCCATGCTGCGCTGGGCGGGCCGCTCGTTCGCCGTCGCGAACGCGCACCCCGACGTCCTGGCCGCGGCGACCGACCGCACCGCCGCGAACGACGACGACGGCGTCGCCGCCGTCCTCCTCGACGCGCTCGGGGTCAGCGCGCCGGGCGGCGCCTCCGCGCCGTGACCGCCAGCCCGACGTGGAGGGCGACCGCGACGTACGCGGCGAGCAGGCCGACCCAGCCCTGGGCGAGCGCCTGGTCGTCGAGGACGCGCCACGTGCCGACGGCCGCCCCGACGGCGGTGAAGACGCCCACGACGACGTAGAGCGCCGTCTCGCGCGCGACCGGGCCGGGCGCGCGCCGCGTCAGCGCGAGACCGACCGCGGCGGACAGGCACGCGAGACCCGAGACCGTCACGGCGGTGACCACGTCGTCGACGATCCACCCGTGGCCGTGCCGTTGGCGCAGCACGAGCGTGGGCCCGCCGACGGCGAGGAGCACGAGGGCGAGGTCGCGCGCGAGATGCGTTCGGCGGCGGGGCACGGGGTCATCGTGCCACCTGCCCCGCGCGTCGGCGCTGCGCGTCTGCCGCGCCCGTGGCCCCGCCCGGCACGCCGCCCCGCGCCCGTCAGTGGTAGGTGATGCCGCCGTAGCCCGGGCCGTGGCCGGCCATCGTCTCGAGCCGCTTGATGCGCTCCGCCATCGGGGGGTGGGTCGCGAACATCTTGGCGACGCCCGCACCGCGGAACGGGTTCGCGATCATGAGGTGCGAGACGTCCACGAGGTCGCGGTTCTGCGGGAGCGGGGCCCGCTGCGTGCCCGCGTCGAGCTTGCGCAGCGCGGACGCGAGGGCGAGCGGGTCGCCCGTGAGCTTCGCGCCGTCCTCGTCGGCGTCGTACTCGCGCGTGCGCGAGATGGCGAGCTGGATCAGCATCGCCGCGACGGGCGCGAGGACGACCATCGCGATCGCCGCGAGCGGGTTGCCGCCGCGGTCGCGGTCACCGCCGAAGATCAGCAGGAACTGCGCGAGCGACGTGATCACGCCTGCCAGCGCGCCCGCGACCGACGACGTGAGGATGTCGCGGTTGTACACGTGCATGAGCTCGTGCCCGAGCACCCCACGCAGCTCGCGCTCGTCGAGGAGGCGCAGGATGCCCTCCGTGCAGCACACGGCCGCGTTCCTGGGGTTGCGGCCCGTCGCGAACGCGTTGGGCGCCTGCGTCGGCGAGACGTAGAGGCGGGGCATCGGCTGGCGCGCCTCCGTCGAGAGCTCGCGCACGATCCGGTACATCGCGGGCTGCTCGAGCTCGCTCACGGGGCGCGCGTGCATCGCGCGGATCGCGATCTTGTCGGAGTTCCAGTACCCGTAGAACGTCGTCACGAGCCCGATGCCGACGAACAGCCACAGCAGGTTCGCCCTGGCGCCGAACAGCGCCCACAGGCCGAGGACGATGGCCCACATGACGCCGAACAGGCCGGCCGTCTTGAGACCGTTGAAGTGCTGACGCCCCACGCTGTGCTCCCTTCCGCGCCCCGGGCACCCGCGAGGTCCGCCGGGCACCCGACAGGCGCCGACCCCGTCGACGCCCACCTGATGAACGCCCGAGGCGACCGTCCCGTTCCCGGGGACGACGACGGCGCCCCACCCGGAGCGGGTGGGGCGCCGTCGTGCTCAGGTGCTCGGGCGCGACCGCCGGGTCAGCCGACCTGTGTCTCGCCGCGCGCCACGCGGATCATGTCCTCGCGCGGCACGACCTTGATGCGCTCGCGCCCGTGCGGCTCGCCGAGGGAGCGCTCGTACGCGTCGAGCAGCTCCCAGCCGGACCACTCGATGTGGTCGACGCCGCGCTCGCGGAGGAACTCCACGACGGCCTCGGGGTCCCCGAGCGGGGCGACGCGCCCCGCCGCGAGGTCCGCGGCCGCGACGTCGCCGCCGTCGCCCGCACCGGTGACGTCCTCGACGAGGTGGCGGATCGTCTCGGAGGCGTCCGACTTGGTGTGGCCGATGAGGCCGACGGGGCCGCGCTTGATCCAGCCCGTCGCGTACACGCCGGGGATGTGCTCGCCGTCGATGTCGATGACCCGGCCCTCGCAGTTCGGGATGACGCCCTTGAGCTCGTCGAACGGGATCTCCGGCAGCGGCGACCCGAAGTAGCCGACCGCGCGGTACACGGCCTGCACGGGCCACTCGTGGAACTCGCCCGTGCCGGAGACGGTGCCGTCGCCGTTGAGCCGCGTGCGCTCGGTGCGCAGCGCCTCGACCTTGCCGTCGCCGAGGACCGCCGCCGGCGCGTGGAGGAAGTGCAGGTGCAGGCGGCGCGACGCCGTGTTCTCGCTCGGGTCCTTGAGCGTCCAGTCCGTGAGGGTCTTGACGACCTGCTTGGTCTGGTTGGACGAGCTGATGGCCGCCATCGACCCCTCGTCGAACTCGAAGTCCTCCGGGTACACGATGACGTCGACGTCGGGGACGTGGCCCAGCTCCCGCAGCTCGAGCGGCGAGAACTTGGCCTGCGCCGGCCCGCGGCGGGCGAAGACGTGCACGTCCGTGACCGGCGAGGCCTTGAGGATCTCGTAGACGTTCTGCGGGACCTCGGTCGGCAGCAGGTCGTCCGCGTGCTTGGCGAGCACGCGCGCGACGTCGAGCGCCACGTTGCCGGCCCCGAGGACCGCGACCTGCTGCGCCTCGAGCGGCCACGTGCGCGGGACGTCGGGGTGGCCGTCGTACCAGGACACGAAGTCGGCCGCGCCGTACGAGCCCGGCAGGTCGATGCCCTCGATCGGCAGGGCCGCGTCGCGGATCGATCCCGTGGAGAAGATCACCGCGTCGTAGTACTGGCGCAGGTCGTCCAGCTTGAGGTCGACGCCGTAGTCCACGTTCGCGAGCAGGCGGATGTCGCCGCGGCTCAGCACCTTGTGGAGCGCCACGATGATCTGCTTGATGCGCGGGTGGTCCGGCGCGACGCCGTAGCGCACGAGGCCGAACGGCGCAGGCAGACGCTCGAACAGGTCGATGCTCACGTCGAGGTCGGTCTTGGACAGGATGTCCGCGGCGTAGATCCCGGCGGGACCAGCGCCGACGATCGCGACGCGCAGTGGACGGATGCTGCTCACAGGACGGTGCGCCTTCCGGTCGAGGACGGGGGTCTCTCCCGCGCGGCCGACGGGCCGTTCCGCGTCGACCGGAGTGGGTACCGGCCGCAGGAGACCTCTCGATTGTACGACTGGGGTGAGGGTCGCCTCACTCGGGCCCTCTCCTCCATGACCAGGGTCTCACCGGTCTCGCCTGGTGGATACCTCGTCTTGTGATCCGGGCGAATGTAACGCCGGGTCAGCGGTCGACGCGCAGGCTCTCCTGGATCGCGCGGATCTCCGCCGCGGCCCACGGGTGCTGGAGGAGCGTGCACGTCCCCGTCGTCTGGACGAGGTCGGCCACCGGCCCGCGCGGGACGACGACCGTCCGCACCGACTGCACCAGCACCGCTCCCCCGCCGCCCTTGAAGGACGCCTCGACCCACCGCCCCGGCAGGCCGTCCACGTCCACGTCGCCGCCGTCGAGCTGACGCAGCCGCGGCAGCGGCTTGAGCTTGCGCAGCACCTCGGCGTGCGCGTCGTCGAGCGTCTGCTCGGCCCGGATGCGCGAGACCACGACGATGACGTTCGGGTTGAACTCCCCCTCCTCGACCTCGCGCCCGAGCGCGAGCGGCAGGGCGACGTGGGGCAGCGGGACCCAGCGGTCGGGCGCGTCGAGCCGCACCCCCACGGGCGCGGGGAAGTCGTCGCTCGGGTAGCGCAGCTCGGCCATGCGTCAGGTCCTCTCGGTCGCTCTCGTCGCGCGCCGGCGGCGCGGGGCGCGCCAGCAGTCTCGCAGACCGTCGGACCACAGACCGCCCGGCCGCCCGTCAGCGCGCCGCGTCCGACCCCGGGCACACGGAGGGCGCGGGACCCGTCCCGGGTCCCGCGCCCTGCGTGGAGCTCAGCGGATCAGCTGTTCGAAGCCTGCTCCTGCTGCTGCGCGTTCTGCGTGGCCTTCTGGCCCGCGTCCGTCAGCGTCTGCGCGACGTTGTTGAGCTGCGTCTGCGCGGCCGGCCAGTCGCTGCCCTTGAACTGCTGGGCGTCGGGGCCCTCCCACGGCACGCTCTGGATCTGCGAGTTCAGGTTCTGCATGGTCGTGCGGATCTCGTCCGCCTTCTGCTGCAGCGTCTGACCGAGCCCACGCAGCTCCTCGACGTTCGCGCCCCACATGCCACCAGCCATGGTGTTCTCCTTCTGTGTCTCGACCCCCACCCTGCGTGGACGTCGTCCCGTTGTCGATGGCCCTACTCAACCATCGGCCCGCGAGCCCCGTCGATGGGGAGGTGTCCCCATGAGGTCCCCACGGGCGTCACGTCGCTACCGCGGGAGCGCGACGTGCAGCTTGCGCGCCCTCCCGGAGACGACGAGGAAGCCTCGTCCCGGCGGGAAGTCCGCGCGCCGGATCCGGCCGAGACCGGTCCCGAGCAACGTGTCGCCGTCGAGGTCGCCCGGCGTGAGGAGCAGACCGCTGCGACCCGCCTTGAACGGCTGCGCGATGGCCCACGCCTGCCCCCAGGTCGACGACTCGGCCTCGCCCACGACGAGCTGCTCGGCACGCGTGGCGGCCCGCACGAACGCGACGAGCGGCTGCTCCGCCGGCGTCCCCGTGAACTCCGTCACCGACTCGACGAGCACGGTGAGCGCACCGGGCCGCAGCGACCCGCCGTCGAGCGCCTGCGTGAGCGACTCGAGGAGCGTCACGACCTCCTCGGGCGACGTCGCCGCCGTGTCCCACGCGTCGAGCGCCGAGATGCTCGTGCGACGCGGCGAGAGGTACACGACCCGGCCCGCGCGCGCCCGGCGCACCGCCTGGGCGATGGTGACGAGCGCCGTCGTGCGACCGCCCCCGGGCGGGCCCGAGAGCATGAACGTCCCCCGGGCGGGCAGCGCCACCGGGGCGATGTCGAGGTCGTCGAGACCGATGGTCGGCCGGCCCCCCGTGACCTCGGGCAGCGTGTCCAGCGCGAAGCTGTCGGGCAGCCGCTCGACGCCCGGCGCCTGCTGGATGCCGAGGCGCGTCATCGCGTCGCGCAGCTTGCCCAGCTCGCGCGCCTGCAGCGCCACGTTCGGGTCGCCGCCCAGGACCGCGATCTGGACCTCGTTCTCGTCGAGCACACCGCGACCGGGCGGGGACGTGAGCGACAGGACGTCCTTGGGGACGCCGAGCGTCAGGTAGTCGTCCTCGCTCGCCAGGCGCAGCACGAGCCGCTTCTGGATCGTCGACCCCAGCGACGTCGGGACCGACGCCGCGCGGTCGCCCGCGACGACGACGTGCACGCCGACCTGGCGGCCGTCGGTCGCGATCGCCGTGAACGCGCCCCACACGGGGAACGCGTGCGCGGGCCGGAACTCGTAGGACTCGCGGAACGCGCCGATCCCGTCGACCAGCAGCAGGATGCGCGGCTCGTCGGGGGCGTTCGCGAGGCGCCGGTACTCGTCGAGGCTGCCCGCACGGACCGAGGCGTACCGGGCCGAGCGCTCGTCGACGAGGTCGCGCAGCGTGCGCAGCACGCGCTGGACGCGCTCCTCGTCGTCGCCCGCGATGACCGCGCCGACGTGGGGCAGGTCCTCGAGCATGCGCAGGCCGCTCGCGCCCGCGTCGATCGCGTAGACCTGGACGGGGCCGCCGCGCGCCGTGATCGCCGCGGAGACGGCGATCGTCCGCAGGGTCGCGCTCTTGCCCGAGCCGCCCGTGCCGTAGATCGCCATGTTGCCGTCGCGGTCGGGCTCGTAGAAGACCGTGGGCTGCGCCTGGGTCGTCGGGTCGTCCTCCACGCCGAGGAGGAGCATCGTGTCGGTGCGCGGGTTGGGCAGGCGCGCGAGGTCGTAGGTCGGGGCGAGCTCGGCCAGCCAGGGCTTGCGCGGCATCGGGACCGCGGCCTCCGTCGCGGCCCGCGAGATCGTCGCGACCACCCGGGCGATGTCGTTGGGACCCGGGTCGGTGACCTCCTCGACCTCGGGCTCGGGCAGCTCCCAGCGGATGTCGGAGCCGAACGCCATCTCCTGGACGTCGATGCGGGGCCGCTCGGGGCGCGAGGTCGTCCATCCGCCCGCGTAGCCGGTCTGGAACGGCGTGATGCGCCCGGGGCCGGTCTTCACGGCGCCGCGGCCCGGGATCGACGGGTCGAAGTGCGCGGCCATCGGGATGCCGAGGATGTCCGTCGAGTCGTCCTCGTCGGCCATGCGCAGCGCGACGCGCAGGTTCGTGTTCGCGCGCAGGTTGTCCTTGATGACGCCGGCCGGACGCTGCGTCGCGAGGATGAGGTGCAGGCCGAGCGAGCGACCACGCTGGGCGACGTCCACGACGCCGTCGACGAACTCCGGGACCTCGTTGACGAGGGCCGCGAACTCGTCGACCACGATGAGCAGGCTCGGCGGCGCGTCGGGGTCGCCGGTCCGCTCCAGCGAGGCGAGGTCCTTGGCCTTCTTCCGGTTGAGCAGGTGCTCGCGGTAGCGCAGCTCGGCGCGCAGCGACGTGAGGGCGCGGCGCACCAGGTGCGGCGACAGGTCGGTGACGAGGCCGACGGTGTGCGGGAGGTGCACGCAGTCCGCGAACGCGGCGCCGCCCTTGTAGTCGACGAAGAGGAACGTCACGCGGTCCGGGCTGTGGGCGGCGGCCATGCCGAGCACCCAGGACTGGAGGAACTCCGACTTGCCCGCACCGGTCGTCCCGCCCACGAGCGCGTGCGGGCCCTGCGTGCGCAGGTCGAGGTAGAGGGGCTCCGTCCCCGAGTGCCCGACGAGGCCGCGCAGGTTCGTCGGCGCCTTGCGCCGCACGGGCGGCGAGCCGTCGCGCGGCGTCAGGGAGCCGTTCTCGCGCCACGCGTCGATGAGGCGGCCCGGGTCCTCGGCCAGCGCGGTACCCGCGAGCGTGAGGTACGAGACCGAGCGCGGGAGGTCGGAGTCGTCGTCGACGGGCGCGCCGACGTCGACCACCGGGGCCAGGATGCGCGCCACCTCGTGGGCCGTCGCGAGGTCGACCGTCTCGCACGCCACGGGGAACGACAGGCGGCCGACCCGGACCTCGCCGCTCGTGGCGCCCGCGGTGGCACCCGGCGCGGCCGCGGCGTCGACGGTGTCCACGAGGACGAACGTGCGGCACGCGGCCGGGAGCTGCTCGACCGAGGGGGCGACCCAGACGACGTGCACGCCCGCGTCCGCGCCGCGCTCCACGAGGCGCGTGAGGCGCGAGCGGTCCACCGGGGCGTCGTCCTCGACGAGCACGACGACGGTCGGCAGCACCGGCTTGGGCGTGTCCTCGCCCTCCTCGGGGTCGATCGGCCCGCGCAGCTCGGCGTGCGTGTCGAGATCTGCCCCGCGCGCCTCGACCAGGTCCTCGAGCTGCGACAGCAGCGCCTGCGCGGCGCCCGGGTTGTCGGCCAGGTGGTCGCCACCCAGCGGGCTGTGCGGCGACCCGGTGTGCGGCAGCCACTCGAGCCACTCCCAGTCGGCGCGCGAGCGCTGCGACGTCATGGCCGCGAGCACGAGCTCCGACGGCGAGTGCAGGCCCGCGAGCTGGACGAGGATCCCGCGCGCGACGGCGTCGACCGCGGACCCCGCACCGGCGACGCCGAGCGCGCCGTCCGTGCGCAGGCGCGCGACGACCGGGACGCCCGAGATCGTCGCGCACTGGGCGTGCAGCTTCTCCAGCTCGTTCCAGTACTCCGGCAGCGTGTTGTTCTCGCCCGGCTGCTCGAGCTGGGTGCGCGACGGCGCGGCGCCGAGCCCGATGCGGACCGTCAGGAACGCGTCGTGCTCCGGGCGGTGCGTCCACATCAGCCCGCCGAGCCTCCGGACCGCGTCGACCGTGTCACCCACGGACGGAGCCTCCGAGAGGCGCACCGCGCGCTCGACGGCGTGCGTGCGGTCGATCGTCTCGCGCATCGCGACGACCCCCGCCTCGAACTGCTCGCGCTGCGCCTTGAGCTTGCGCCTCGCCTGCACCTTCTGGTCGAGGTAGTTGCCGAGCATGAGGATCGGGCTCAGGCCGACGAAGACGATCGACAGGACGTTGCGCGTGACGGAGTAGAGGATCGCGCCCATGAGGAGCGGCGCGACCATGGCCAGGTAGGGGAAGCGCTGCGGCTCCGGCGGCTGCGGCGGCTTGGGCGCCTTGAGCTTGCGCTCGGGGAAGCGCGCGACGACGCGCGGGGACCGGTTGAACTCGACGACCGGGCTCGTCGGCGCGAGGCTCGTCGTGCGGTGCAGCGCGACGACGGACACGACCGTGCTGCCGATCGTCACCGTGTCCGACGACGTGAGCGTCGAGCGCGTCATGCGCTGGCCGCCCATGACGAGCCCGTTGGCCGAGTTGGTGTCCGTGATCTCGATCGTCTCGCCGACCGTGAGGCGGGCGTGCCGCTTGGAGATCTGCGGGTCGCTCAGCCGGATGTCCATGTTGCGGTCGCGGCCGAGGTAGCTCGTCCCCACGGGCAGCGGGAACTCGCGCCCCGCGTCCGGCCCCTCGAGCACGCGCAGGACGGCGACGGCCGCGCCGCGGTCCTGCCCAGGAGCGTCGAACTGCTCGGAGACGCGCACGATCGACACCGTCGACCCGGACCGCAGCCCCGCCTCGGTGAGGTCGCTCGTCGGGGACAGCACGCGCCCCTGCCCGGACCCCGACGGCGCGGTGCCGACCTGGAGCGTGAGCCGGTCCGGGACGGCGGTGCCCGACCGGGTGGGGTCGCCCGCGAACAGCGCCTCGGCGACGTCGCGCACCGTGGCCGTCGCGTCCGCCGTGACGGCGACGTTGGTCGTGCTGGCGTCAGGGCGGTGCAGCGTGAGCTTGATTCGCACGGAGTTTCCTGTTCAGGTCCGGGGAGAGGGACGGGCAGGTGGGAGGCCGCGACGGTCGGCGGCGCCGCGGAGGGCGCGACCGGGCGGGGCGCGCGTCGGGCGCGCCCGCCGGGACCCGCGGGGTCAGCCGTCGTCGGTGAGGTCGAGCAGGGGCAGGTCGGCCGAGGTCACGAGGCGCGACGCCACCGCGTACTCGACGAGGCGCGCACGGCGGTTCGTCGCCAGCGCTCCGGGCCCGCCGCGCAGGCCCTTGACCCCGATCCGGTCGAGCTTGTCGCACACGTTGTCGAGCTTGCGGTTGAAGCGCGTCGTCGCCCAGCCCAGGCGGGCAGCGGCCGCGGCCGACGACGGGATCTCCGACAGGCCGGTGCCGTCGCGTCGCAGCATCGGCTCGGCCAGCGCCACGATGAGCTGCTTCTGGCTCGTCGTGAAGGTGATCATGCCGATGGTCGTCGCGCCGCCCGACTCCGTGTCCTCGGAGCGGATCTCCTGGTACGGCGCCCCGTGCAGCTGCGCGGTGAGCTCGTACGTGGTCGGCCCGGCCGTGAACACGATCGACGTCGTGGGGAAGACGATCGGAAGGCGGTTGCCCGGCGAGAGCCAGGACTGCACCCCGCCACCCGAGTCGCACACCGTCGCGGAGATGAGCGTCCCGACGTTGGCGAGCCACCAGATGCCGCCCTCGTGCGAGATGCGCAGGAAGCGGCGGTGCAGGTACGGGTTGTCCTCGATCGCGAGGTCGCCGTCCCGCCCGATGTCGAACGGGTCCCCGTCCACGGACGGGCGGAACCACTCCCCGCAGAACTCGACCGCGAGCTCGCTCACGCCGCTCCCTCCGCCGTCACGCACACCTTCCCGGGCGCCGCTGACGGCCGACCGTCCCGGAGCACGACGACCTCGATGCAGACCTTCTCGCCCGGCTTCGCCCGGAGCTCGACGGTCGTCTCGTCGAAGATCTCCTTGTAGGGGGTCTCCTCGATGGGGTCCAGCTTCTTCCAGGCGAACGAGTCGCCGTCCTGCGCCTTGTCCGAGTCGTACCGCCACGTGAACGTGGCGACCTCGCGCGCCGGGTCGTAGGTGCCCACGAGATCGTTCACGGGCGGGACGAGGTCGCCGAGGTTGTCCGACGGCAGGAAGTCGTCGTCCGTGGCGGCCGTCTCCTCGCCGCCCCCGCCGGTGTCCGTGTCGTCCACGGGGGCGTCCGGCCGCAGCAGGAAGAACCCGCCGACCGCGACCGCGACCCCGACGACGCCGGCGAGCGTCGCCCACAGCGCGCCGCGGCCCGACCGCTCCTCCGCGGGCGCGGCGGCCGGTCCGCCGTCCTCCGGCCCGGTGGGCCGGTGGACGGTGTCCTCGACGGGCGGCTGGCCCCAGGCCCCCGGGCGCCGGGCGCCGGGGTACATCCGGGACGGGTCCGTGAGCTCGGCGACGGGCGCGTGCCCGCCGGCGCCGACGACGGAGGTCGGTGCGGTGCCCGCGGTCTGCGCGGGCGCGCCCTGGTTCCAGGCCGCGGGCGCGTAGGGCTGCTGCGGGGCGCGCGGTCCCGGCTGCTGCTGCGGGGCGGCCGGTCCTGGCGCGACGGTCTGGCCGGGCCACGGCGCGCCCGGCTGACCCGGCCGCAGCGGCGTCGTGGGCTGGGTCGGCCGGCTCGGGGCGACGGGCCCCGACGACGTCCCGCCCGGACCCGAGGGATCGATCGACACGACCTGCCGCAGGCGGGTCCCGGCGTCGTCGTCCGGCTCCTCCTCCTGCACGTGGCCCGAGTCGTCGAGCAGGTCGATCGGGGTGACCGCGTACGACAGCTCGTTCTGCACCTGCTGGAGGGCGCGCGCGAACGCGAGGACCGTCGGGTAGCGCGACCCGGGGTTCTTCGCCATCGCCGTCGCGAGCACGCGCTCGAGCGAGGCCGGGACGTCCGTGCGGCCCGTCGGGGGCAGCGGCGAGGTCTCGATGCGGGAGATGAGGTTGGCGCTCGAGTTGGAGCCGCCGGGCACCTCGAACGGCGTCCGCCCCGCGAGCAGGGTGTACGTCGTCGCCGCGAGCGCCCAGACGTCGGTCGCGATCCCGCTGCGGGGCGGCTCGGCGAACGACTCGGGCGGGGACCACGGGATCGACATACCCTCGGCGCGCGCGGCGTCGTCGACCGTCGAGGAGATGCCGAAGTCCGTGAGCGCCGGGTGGCCGTACTCGGTGACCAGGATGTTCGCCGGCTTGATGTCGCGGTGCAGGATGCCCGCGCGGTGCGCCGTCTCGACGGCACCCGCGATCTGGACCGCCGTGCGCAGCGCCTCGGCGACCGAGAGCCGCTCGGTGCGGTACCGCGCGCCGAGGTTGGGGCGCGAGCAGTACTCCATGGCGAGGTACGGGCGCCCGTCGTCGGCGATGTCCGCCTCGTACATCGTGACGATCGACGGGTGGGTCGAGAGCGTCGCCATGAGGTCGGCCTCGGCGTCGAACGCCGCCCGCTGCGAGTGGCTGGACCACTCGTGCAGCAGGACCTTGACCGCGACCCGCCGGCGGGGGCGCTGCTGCTGGTACAGGAAGACGTCGGAGAACCCGCCCGAGCCGACCAGCGAGACGTACTCGAAGCCCTTGATCTCCGGCGGCGGGGACGGCGCGCGCTTGGTGCTCACCGGATCCCCTCGAAGACGAGGGTCACGCCGTCGCCGAGGTCGGCGACGTCGCCGTCGACGACGAGGACCGGCTCCGACGGGTGCAGGCGTCGCGGCGGCTGGCCCGCGCGCAGCAGCGTGGTCCCGTTGGTCGTCGCCATGTCGCTCACGAGGACGTGCCACCCCTCGAGCGTGATCTCGAGGTGCGAGCGCGAGATGTCCTGCTGCGGGCTGGGCACCGTCACCAGGCGGGGCAGCTCCGCCGCCTGCGACCGGGGCGTGCGCGGCCGACGGCCCACGACGACAGGACGGTCGAGCTCGACCGTCTGCCCGGTCGACACCACGACGCGGCCGAGCGGCGGGCGGACCGCCAGCGCGGCGTCGCCCTCGAGGGGCCCGCCGCAGAGCGCGCACGCGTCCCGCGACGGCGGGTTCGCGTGCCCCTGCGCGCACGTCCGCGCGAGGATCTGCTGCTGTCCCGGGCCGGGCGGCGCGCTGAACGACGGCGGCGGCGGCACCGGAGCGGCCCCGCCCGCGTCCTGCGCGGCCGCGCGCAGGTCCGCGATGGCGGACGAGTGCACGGTGTGGCCGTCGTGGTCGAGCCCGGGCTCTCCCTCGGCCTCGGCGGGCTCGCCGTCGGGGTCGAGGACCGTCGCGGCGCGGTGCGCCGCGGCCGGCGTCGCGCCCGTCCACTCCCGCGGGACGCCGGCGATGAGCCCGTCGCCGGACGGGACCGGCGACGGCACGGGCGGTTCCTCCGCGACCGGGGCCGGCGGGACGGGCGGGGTCACGGCGTCCGGGGGTGCCGGCTCGTCGTGCTCCTCGTCGTCCTCGGTGCGCACCGCGGCATCCTCGACGGTCCGCAGGATGGTCGACCCCCACAGGTGCGAGTAGTCGTCGTCCTCCTCCGGAGCGGCGGCCTCGGGCGCCTCGACCGCTGCCGCGGGCTCGTCCGCGAGCACCGGCGGGGTCGGGACGTCGGACTCCGGCTCGGGCGCGATGGTCTCCTCGGGGAGGCGGAGCGTCGCGCCGAGCGGCGGCGCGGCCGGCACGGGGACGGACTCGGGCTCCACCGCTGTCGGCTCGGCGGCCGAGCCCCAGGAGGGCCGGTCGGTCGGCGCGGGCTCGGCGACGGGCGCGTCGTCGTCCACGAGGTCCGCGGCAGCCGGCCGGGCGGGGCGTTCGACGAGCGGCCACGCGACGGCGCCCGCGAGGACCACGCCGGAGACGAGCGGCAGCGTGGCCGCGTCCCCGAGCAGGGGCTCCCCGGCGGGCGCCTCGTCGAGGGTGCCGACGACACCGGTGTCGGAGCGCACGAGCAGCTCGACGACGTCGTCCAGGACGCGCTCGGACCAGGTCGTGACGCCCTCACCCTCGACCCGCACGCGCTCGCCGCCGTCGAGCTCGAGGGTCACGGTCACCCGGCCGCGCGCGGCGACGTGGACGCGACGGTCCGCGACCACCGCCACCACGAACGGCGGCACGGTCCGCAGGCTCGAGCCGAAGGCGCCGGTGAGGACCTGGAGCACCTCGACGACCCCTGCGTCGGTGCCGAGCTGGTCCCAGACCTGCTCGACGAGCGAGGCCTCCACCGGACCCGGCAGCACGACGACCGTGCCGCCTCGCACGACGGCGCGTGCGGTTCCCGTGACGTAGCGCAGCGTCACGTCAGACCCCCGATCTGGAGACGAACATCCCTGGGCAGCGTGTCCTCGTCGACGACCGGACCCGGTGCCGCGGCGTGGTCGCGCGGCGTCGTGCTCCCGCCGCTCGTGTCGTCGGACACGCCCGTCGCGTCGACGACGACGACTGTGATGTTATCCCGGCCCCCGGCCGCGATGGCCTCGTGGACCAGGCGCTCGGCGGCCGCCTGCGGGTCGGGCGTGGAGAGCAGGACCTCCGTGATCCGCTCGTCCGTGAGCTCGCCCGTCAGGCCGTCCGAGCAGACCAGGACGCGGTCGTGCCGCTCGATCGGCAGGTACCAGAAGTCCACCTGCGGGGCGTTGCGCGAGCCGAGCGCGCGCGTGACGACGTGCCGCCGCGGGTGCGTAAGGGCCTCCGCGGGCGTCAGCAGCCCGGCGTCGACCATCTCCTGGACCTCCGAGTGGTCGACGCTCACCTGCTCGAGACGACCGCCGGCGAGGTGGTACGTGCGCGAGTCGCCGACGTTGACGACGAGCCAGTACGGGTTCCCGTCCTGCTCCGAGACGACCACGCCGGTCACGGTGGTGCCCGCCCCCCGGCCGGGCTCGGTGACGATGGCCTGCACGTTCTCCTGCGCGACCGTGATCCGCTCGCGGACCTCGTCCGGCGTGACGACGTCGAGGTCGGCGAGGGGTCGGAGGGCCTCGACGGCGGTCGCGCTCGCGACCTCGCCCGCCTCGTGGCCGCCCATGCCGTCGGCGACGAAGAAGACGGAGCGCGAGACGAGGAACCGGTCCTCGTTGAGGAGCCGGCGCGCGCCCCGGTGCGACGCCGCGCCCCAGGCGAGGTGGACCTCGGCCGGCAGCTCGGTCGTCATGCGGCACCGGGGTGGACGACGATGCGGCGGTCCCCGACGTGGATCGTCGCACCGACGGGGACGCGCACCCGGGTCCCCGGCTCGGCGACGCGCGGCGGGGCTCCCGGCACCGAGACGACGGTGCCGTTGGTGGAGCCGCGGTCCGTGAGCCACAGGCCGCTCGGGTCCACGCGGAGCTCGGCGTGGGTCTTGGAGACGGACCGGGTGGGGTCGTCGACCGCGACGAGGTTCCACGGCCCGTCGTCGGGCGCCTGCGGGTTGCGGCCGAGCAGGGTCGGGCGGTCGACGGCACGACGCTCTCCGGACTCGAGCTCGATGACGACCGAGACGTCGGGTGCGGGGTCCATGGCGCGGACGTCCCGCGCCGTCATGCGCGTGCTGTCCCACTCCGCCTCGGCGGGCTCGGGCGTGGGCGCGGCGGCGGGTGCGGGGGTCGCGGGCGTCACCACGGGGGCGGGGGACGTCGCCGCCGGCGGAGCGGCCGACGGAGCGGCGGGCGCGGGCGTGGCGGGGACCGGCGGCGCGGCCGGGGTCGACCCGCTCCCGACGCCCGGGACGCCCGTGATCAGTCCGTCGCCCGCGGGCGCCGCGGAGGACGGGAAGGCCCAGGGGTCCGGGACGGGTGCGGCCGGCGCCGGACCCGACGGCGCCGACGGCGCCGACGGGGCGAACGACGCCGTGCCTCCTGGAGCCGCCGGGGCCGCAGGACCCTGGCCGCCCAGCGGGGCGGGTGGGTAGGGCGCGTACCCCGTCGGAGCCGGTGCGGGGGCGTACCCGGGCTGAGCCGGTGCGGGGGCGTAGCCGGGCTGGGGCGCCGAGGCGTAGGTCCCGGCGGCGCCGTGGGAGGCACCCGCGGGCGCACCGGCCATGAGCGTGGCCACGCCCTCGTAGCCGGAGGGCGACGAGGACGCAGGGGTGACACCGCGCACGTCGAGCACGAGCGAGCGGCCCGCCTTGTCGTGCCACCCCTGCGACCGGCCGGAGGAGTCGAAGCCCGGGCTGAGCAGGACCACGAGGATCCCGCCCAGGGGCACGACGCCGACGATGATCCAGCGCAGCGCCGCCCGGCCGAAGCCGACCGTCTCGCGCGTCCCGGCGTCGACCGTGCGGATGCCGGTGAGGAGGTTGCCGAGCGTCTTGCCCGTCGAGCCCTCCCAGAACCAGACGCCCACCCACCACGCGAGCGCGAGCACCCCGGCGACGACGTAGACCACGAGGATCTTGCCGAAGAGCGCGGCGGCCTCGTCCTGCGTCACGACCTGGACGCTGCCGAGCGGCGTCCCGACCATCGCGAGGCCCGCGACGACGACCACCAGCGCGACGAGGCCCGGGACGGCGACGTCGACCACGTAGGCGAGGAACCGCCGTCCCCTCCCCGCGAACGGGGCGGTCGCGAGCGAGGACGCCGACGGCGCGGCGACGGCCGGGCCGAACGCCTTCTGGGTCGCCGCGTAGACCTCGGGCTCCGTCGTGGTGTCCGGCGCCGAGTGCGGGGCGGCCGCGTACGGCAGGTCCGCCCCCGCGCGCGCGGCGACGGCCTGGACGCTGCCGACCGGGCCGGCGGCCGGCTCGGCGACCGGGCGACCCGTCCGGGGGAAGGGCTGCCCGCACACGGCGCAGAACGCGGACCCCGCGGACTGCGCGGACCCGCACGCGGCGCACGTCACGTCGCTCATGACTCGTCTCCCTGTCGTCTCGTCGGCTCCGACGACGACCCTGCCGCCGGGGGCGCGGCGCCACCCTTCGTGCCGGCGCGGCGGCCGGGCAGCCACCGGCGCAGACCCGACGAACCGGAGGCCGCGCGGACCGACCGCAGCGAGAGTGCGGCGCGGACGCGGGCCCGACGGTTCACGGAGGAGCGTAGCCCCCCGACGACGGTGTCCACGTCCGCCCAGAAGGCCTCGATCTCCTGCTCGGTCGGCTCGCCCTGGCCGAAGACGGTCGCGTCGGCGCGGTGCGCCAGCGGGATCGTCGCCGTCGCGCCGTACGCCTGGGAGAGGAGGCCGGCGCCCTCGCGTCGCGTGGACCCGGCGGGGACGGGCGTGCCGAGGTCCGTCGCGGTGTCCAGGACCTCGCGCCAGCCTCCGCTCACCCGGTCGACGGGACGTGCCGCCGCGCGGCGCCGCGCCCGGCGACGCGCCTTGTAGGCGAGCACCAGGATCACCGGCAGGGCGAGGAGCGCGAGCGGCACCACCACGGCGACGGCGACGAGGGCCGCCTGGCCCCAGTCGAAGCCGTCGCTCTCGGCCTTCTCCTTCTCCTCGTCGTCGACCTTGCCGGCCTCGGCCTCGGCGGGCTCCTCCGGAGGTTCCGGGTCCTCGAGGATCGGGGGCTTGGGCACCTGGAGGCTCTTGGGCTCCGGCTGGATCTTGTTGTCCTCGTCGGGGATCGCCGTGATCGGCACCCACCCGTAGCCGACGAACGGCACCTCGGCCCACGCGTGCACGTCGGTCCCGGTCGCGGTGAAGGGCTCGCCCGGCTCGAGCGGGTTCTTCTCCATGTCGGGGTAGAAGCCCATGACCACGCGCGCGGGGATGCCGGCCTGGTTGGCCATGAGGGCGAGCGCCACCGCGAACTGCTCGTCGTCGCCCACCATCTCCTCGTCCGCGAGGAGCGTGTCGATGCGCTCCGCCGAGTGGCCCGGACGCGAGGGGGGCTGGGTGTCGAGCCCGCTGGAGAAGACGCCGCTGGCCACGAGGCCGTCGCGGAGCGCGAAGAGCTGGTCGACGGGCTCGGTCTCCTCCCCCATGAACTGCGCGGCCTTGCCCGCGAGCGACGCGGGCAGCGCGTCCTTGGGCGGCCTCGGCACCTCGATCGACTGGTCGATCGCGCCCGCCCGCAGGTCGTCCTCCGTGGGCTCGACCGTGACGAGCGTGTCGAGCGTGTACGAGTCGCCCGGTCGCAGCCCGGCGGTCGTCAGCGCGGTCCCCGTGGTCGAGTTGTAGTACGTGGTCTCGCCGAGCTCGCGCGCGCGGTCGCCCCCGTAGGTGATGCCCTCCAGCGTGCCGACGTCGGGCACCCACACGCCGGTGTAGTCCCCGACCTGGACCTCGACGCGCGTCGGCGTCCCGGACGCGACGGTCGCGATCTCCTCGCCCGCGCGCGTGTAGACGCCCGAGCCGGGCAGCCCGCTGGAGACGTCGTAGACGACGCCGTTGTACGTGTCGAGACCGGCGAGGCGGACCTTGGCGCCTGCCGGGAGCCCCTGCACGGTGAACAGCTCGTCCTCGCGCATGTCCTTGGCGTACTTGCGGAACGCCGTGAGCGGGCTCACGTACTCGTGCAGGTCGAGGGGCGGCACGACCGTCTCGCGCAGCACGGTGCGCGGCGCGTCCGGGAGCAGCACGGGCGCGGCGAACGCCGCGGCGACGCCGCCGACGACCAGCATCGCCGCGCCGGTGCGCACGCGGTGCCACCAGAGCCGCCGCGTCGCGGCCTTGCTCGCCTCGGTCGTGATCTGGTGCGCCCCGAAGCGCGCGGCCGTGACCCGCCACCCGGCCCACAGCAGGCCCACGCCGCCCACGACGAGACCCTGCACCACCGGGAACGCCGCGATGACGGTCCCGAGGAGGATGACCCCCACGAACGCGACCACGACGGGGACGAGCGCCCACTCGGCACGGCGCGCGCGCCACGCGATGGTCCCCGCGAGGAGCGCGGTCGCGAGCATGAGGAGGTACGGGACCACCGCGAGCTCCGGGAAGGAGTGCAGCGGCGGGACCGTGGTGACGAACTCCTTCCAGCCCGTGACGGCGCCACGGAGCAGGTCGGTGATCGTCTGCAGCGACGGGACCACGCCGCCGATCGCGTCCGCCGGCAGCGCGAGCGCGCCACCGAAGAGCAGGTACGCGACGACCGCGACCACGAGGACCGTGGCGGCGGACCACCGGCGCCAGGCGCCGAGCCACGCGACCAGGAGCCCGACGACGGCGCCCCCCGCGGCCGGGAGGAGGTACCCGGTGGACCCCCACACGGGCCCGAACCCGACGGCGACCGCGCCGAGGACGAGGACGAGCGCGAGCGCGTCGACGGCCCCGAGGGCCGTGAGCGCACGCGGGGTGTCGGCCCCGCGCAGCCGGGTCGTGTTGCGCTGCGAGGTGCCCGAGGACGGCGGCGGCGTGCCGACCGGGGTGGCGCGGCGCGAGCCGCGCGTCGTGGTGCTGGGAGCGCTCATCAGTCGTTCAGCCTCCGCAGGGCGAGGGGGAGCTCACCGAGCTCGCCGATGGTGAGGACGACGAGCTCCGCGATGGCGTGCCGGCTGAGCGAGGCCCCGGGGACGCACTGGATCGCCATGACGCGGACGTCCTGGGGAAGCCGGGCGGACGCCGCCCGCAGCTCGGTCGGCGTCACCCTGCTGCCGACGATGAAGGCCACGACCGAGGCGTCGCTGATCGTCAGCCCCGCGACGCGCGCGACGTCCACGAGGGACGTCCGCTGCGCGCGCGTCTCGACGCGCGCGAGGTCGTCGAGCAGCCGGGTGCGGTGGTCGCCGCGCAGGTTGCCGTCGTTGACGAGGACGGTGACCCCGCGGTCCTCCTTGATCGCCTGGAGGCCGAGCGACCCGCACGCGCTCACGGCGAGCTCGAACTCGTCGTCGTGCGCGTAGTCCTCGGCACGCGTCGAGAGGAGCACGGCGAGGTGCGACCGGCGGGTCTCCTCGAACTGGCGGACCATGAGCTGCCCGGTGCGGGCCGTCGTCTTCCAGTGGATGTGCCGGCGGTCGTCGCCCGGGACGTAGTCGCGCAGCGCGTGGAACGAGACGTCCGAGTTGGAGATGTCCGTCGTGACGCGGCCCTCGAGGTCCTTGAGGAAGCCCGTGGACGAGCCCGAGAGGTTCTTCACGCGCGGGTGCACGAAGAGCTCCTCGGGCTCGGTCCAGACGACCTCGCGGCGCAGCAGACCGAGCGGGTCCGCCCGCACCGAGCGCACGGGTCCCACGGAGATCACCGAGCGCCGGTGCGTCGGCACCGTGAAGATCTCCTCGTGGCTCGCCTGAGGACGCAGGCGCGGCACGGGGAACGTCGCCATGCCCTGCCCCACCGGCAGCTCCATGACCGAGGGGAGCAGCGGCCGGCCCGAGTCGTTGCGCACGTCGAGCCGGCCGACGGCGCGGTCGCCGACCGTGACGCGCTGCTGCGCGAGGTCGAGCACGACGGCGTAGCGGAAGCGGCCCAGCACGAACGCGACCGCGGCGAGCAGCGCCACCGTGAGCAGGATCGCGACCACCAGCAGCTCGAGCCAGGAGAGGGCGAGCCCGGCCCACCACGCCCCGACGGTGACGACGAGCGCGGCCCAGCCGAACGGGCTGACCGCCGACGTCACCGGCTCGACCGCCCTCGTCACCGGCGCCAGCGCGCGCCCGATCGGCGCCGCGACCCGGGCGAGGGGCGCTGCGAGGGGTCGGAGCAGTCCGGCGAGGGCCGACGACGCGGGTGGCGTGCCGGTCCTGCCGCTCGGGCTGCTCGAGCGGGTGCTCGGGCGGCCGGTCGAGGGGCCGTGTGAGGCGTTCATGCGATGGGCTCTCGGTCGGTGCGGGGGAGGACGGTCCGCCGGGTCGACGGTGCGTGGGGCACCCGACGGGCGGAGTGGGCGGGCGGCGTGGGGAGCGCCGTACGTCCGGTCAGGCGGAGCGTCGCTCCTGCGGCGCCGCGACGTCGGCGAGGAGCCGGCCGAGCACGGCCTCGTTCGTGGCGCCGGCGAACTCGGCCTCCGGGTCGAGCACGAGGCGGTGCGCCCACGCCGGCTGCGCGAGCTCCTTGATGTCGTCCGGCAGCACGTAGTTGCGGCCGTGGGCCGCGGCCCAGACCTTGGCGCAGCGCACGAGCGCGAGCGAGCCACGGACGGAGACGCCGACGCGGACCTCGGGCGCGTTGCGCGTCTCCTCGGCGAGCCGGGAGACGTACTCCAGGACCGCGCCGTCGACGTGCACGCGCGCGCCGAGCTCGGCCATCTCCGTCACGGCCTGCGTCGTGATGAGCGGCTGGAGCGTCTTGCTCCGGTCGCGGACGGACGCACCGGAGAGGATCTCGACCGTCGACGCGTGGTCCGGGTACCCGATCGACGCCTTCATGAGGAAGCGGTCGAGCTGTGCCTCGGGCAGCCGGTAGGTGCCGGCCTGCTCGATGGGGTTCTGCGTCGCGATGACCATGAACGGACGCCCGACGTCGTGGCCCACGCCGTCGACGGTGACGCGCCCCTCCTCCATGACCTCGAGGAGCGCCGACTGCGTCTTGGGCGACGCGCGGTTGATCTCGTCCGCGAGCACGATCGACGCGAAGATCGGGCCCTGGTGGAACTCGAACTGTCCCGTCTTCTGGTCGTAGATCGTCACGCCCGTGACGTCCGACGGAAGGAGGTCGGGCGTGAACTGGATGCGGTTGTTCGTGCCCTGGACGCTCGCCGCGAGGGCGCGGGCGAGCGACGTCTTGCCCGTGCCGGGTGCGTCCTCGAGGAGGATGTGGCCCTCGGAGAGCATGCACGTCAGGGTGAGGCGCACCACGTGCGCCTTGCCCAGGACGGCCTGGCCCACGTTGCCGACGAGGCGGTCGAAGGTCTGAGCGAACCAGGTGGCCTGCTCGGGGGTCATCGTGCTCATGAGTTTCCGTTTCTCGTTGCGTGCTGTGGAGCGGACGGGCCGGGGGCTACCAGCCCATGACCGGTGTGCTCGTCCCGTCGGAGAACTTCACCTGGACCTGCTGGCCCGGCCAGCCGTAGTAGCACTGGAGCCGCTGGCGGCCGTTGCTCAGATTGATGGTCCACCACTCGTTGGAGTAGTTCGACGACGGCGAGAACCTGTGCCAGCCGCCGTCCGAGCCCCAGCACTGGTACTGGACCGATCCGGTCGCGCCGTTGGGGTCGATGCCGAGCCAGCGGCACGAGCTGTCCCCGCACCCCTCCTCGCCCTGGGCGTCGGAGTGCTTGTAGAGCGTCGGCACCGGGCGCGCCTCGGTCTTGGCCGAGTCGCACGCCTCGGCGGACGTGTTGCCCTCGCTGTCCTTCGCGACGGCGCACAGCTTGGCGGTCTCGCCGTAGCCGAGCCCGCTCGCGGTGTACGTGTTCGACCCCGAGCCGGCGGACTGGGAGATGCCGAACGACCCGGACTTCGCCCCGCTGACCGTGATCGTCACGTTGCGACCGTTCGTCGAGCCGGAGACCTTGAAGGTCACCTGGCCCTTGCCTCCGCTCGCCGAGACCGTCGGGCGGGGCGGCGGTCCGTACGGGGTGGCCGAGTTGGCGGTCGTGCTCTCGCCGGCCTGGTTCGCGCCGTCGACGTTGGCGACGGCGCGCACCTTGATCGAGTACGCCTTTCCGTTGGTCAGCCCGCCCACGATCTTGTTGTCGGCGAGCTTCTTCCAGCCGTCCCCGGCCGCGTACTCGTAGGAGATCTCGCTCGCCTTCACCCCGTTGCCGGACGCCGCACCGAACGAGAGCTGGATCTGATTGTTCGTCCCGTTCGCCGTCGCCCGGAGGTTGCTCACCGTGCTCGGCGCCGCGAAGGCGCGCACCGGGTCGGACGCGGGCGAGAACTCGGCGTCGCCGAACTTGTCGGTCGCCTTGTTGTGCGCCCGCACGCGGAACGTGTAGCCGGTCGTGTCCGCGGAGACCCCGATCGTCGTCGAGGTCGCTCCCGCCCCCGCGGTGGCGGTCTTCACGACGGAGCCGCCCTGGAGCGCCTCGATCGTGTACTTCGAGATCGCCGCGCCGTTGTCGGACGGAGCGGTCCACGCGACCTGCATCTGCGACGTGTCGCCGATCGAGGTGCGCTTCACGGTCGGCTTCGCCGGCGCGGCCGGCTTGCCCGCGGGCGTCTCCGCCGTCGAGTACTCGCCCCAGTCCGAGGGGTCGGGCGCGAGGTTGTTCGCCCGGACGCGCACCTTGTACGCGACGCCGTTCTTCAGCCCGTCCCAGGTCACCGAGGTCCCGACGAGCGCGGTCTTCTGGACCGCCCCGCCCGGCGGCGCCGGGGAGATCTCCAGGTCGACCGTCTCGATGGGCGAGCGGTCGGTGTAGGTCTTGTTGGTCCAGGTGACGGTCAGGGACTGGTCGCCGAACTCGAGGGTGGGTGCGGCGGGCGGGTCGGGCTTCTCGTCGGGGCGGGCCTCGGCCGAGGGCGGGGACGCGGGTCCGTCGCCGACGGCGTTGGTCGCGAACACGGTGAAGGTGTACTTCACGTTGTTCGTCAGGCCGTCGAGGGTGCAGGTCGTGGTGCCGCAGGCCTTCTCGTAGCCGTTCTGGGAGCGCACGGTGTAGCCGGTGATCTCGGCGCCGTTGTTGTTCGGCGGGTCCCAGGACAGCACGACCGTCTTGGACCGCACCTCCTCGACCTGCGGGGTCGCGGGGGCCTCCGGCTTGCCGAGCACCTTGAGCTGGATCCGACCCTCGACCTCGCGGTCGGGGTCCTTGGTCGCGTCCTGCACCCGGTACCGGACCACCATGACGCCGACGAAGTCGTCGCGGGGCGTGACGCTGACCTGGTCACCGGCCAGGTCAGCCGAACCCTGCCCGGTCTCCACGACGGCGTCGACGAGCTTCAGCGGTGTGTCGGGGAACGGGTTCGAGTCGTTCGCGAGCACGTCGACCTTCGTGGCCTTGCCCTGGTGGGCGTCGTCGACCGTGTCGGTGTTGGCGCGGACCAGGGGTCGGGTGGAGGCCACGACGGTGAGGGTCGCGGTGCCCTCGACCGGGGGGTGCTCGCCGTCGGTGACGGTGATCGGAACCTGCACGACCGAGCCCTTGGGCACCTCGGGCGTGGCCTGGGCGTGCAGGGTGCCGCCCTCGACCGAGACCGTGATGCCCTGCGCACCGCCCGAGGACGCGGTGAACGTCAGCGGGTCTCCGTCGGCGTCCGTGGCGAAGCGTGCGAGGTCGACCGAGGCCTCCTCGCCCGCGGCCACGTCGAGCGCCGGGGACCCGACGAGCTCGGGCGCGAGGTTCTCCGGAGGCAGGACCTGGACGGGGATGGTCAGGACGTTGGTGTGCCCCTCGGGGTCGTCCGGGCCGGACCCGTCGGTCACCTCGAACGACACCGACGCCGGCCCGGTGTAGGCGGGGTCGGGCGTGTAGACGATCTGGGTCACCGACGGGACCTCGCGCGAGCCCTCGGTGACCTTCACGGCGTCCTCGGTCGTCAGGCGCGGCGTCTTGCCCTCGACCACGAGCACGTGCTCGGTGATGTCGATCGGCAGGGACTCCCCGGCCAGCACCTCGAGCTGCGTCCCCGGCCGGAGCGTCGGCCTCTGGTCGGTGAGGCCGGGCACCTTGACGAAGGCCTTGGCGGTGAGGCCGTCGATGTCGGTGGCGGTGTAGGTGATGACCTGGCGGTTCTCGGTGAGGGTGACGACGAGCTCGCCGGTGTCGGTGACGGTGGCGGTGGTCGCGTCGGTGGTGACGGTGAGCTCGGTCGCGGCGCCGTCGGGGTCGGCGTCGTTGTCCAGGACGGGGACGGTGACCTCGGTCTTGCCGAGGATGTCCTCGACGGGCACGGTGTCGTCGCGGGCGACGGGGGGCAGCAGGGGCGCGTCGGCGGCGACGTTGACGGTGACGGCGCCGGTGGCGCGGGCGCCGTAGGTGTCCTGGACCTGGTAGTAGAACGTGTAGGCGCCGTCGGCGTCGGGGGAGGTCAGGACGATGCGGTCGGTCACGACCTCGGCGTCCAGGTCGTGGGTGTCCTCGATGGCGCCGGGGACCAGGCCGACCTGGTCGCCGTCGGGGTCGGTGTCGTTGGCCAGGGCCGCGACCGAGACCGTGCGCCCCGGGCGCACCGTGATCTCGTCGTCCACCGCCACAGGAGGCTGGTTCGTCTCCCCCGGGCGCGCGATCCCCACGCGCACGGTGCCGGTCGCCGTCGCCCCGCGGGCGTCGAGCACCGTGTAGGTGAAGGTGTCGAGCCCCACCGCGTTCTTCGCGGCGGTGTACTCGAGGAAGCCGTCGACCACGCCGACCGTCCCCTTGCCCGCCGGGGACGCGATGCCGGTGACCTGGACGGAGTCGCCGTCGGGGTCGATCCCGTCCAGGGGGACCGCGATGCGCACGCTGGACCCGGACAGCACGCGCGCGTCGATCTCGCGGGGCTGCGGGGGTGCGTTGTCCTCCCCGTCGCGGATGCGGATCGTGACCTGGGCGGAGTCCTCCTGCCCGTTGACGTCGCGCACCCGGTAGATCGCGTACGCGGTCCCGGCCTCGGGGCCGGCCTTGAACCGCAGCGTGTCCTCCGAGACGAACGCCTCGCCCAGGGCGGGGTCCACGTCCTGCTCGAGCTCGGGCTGCAGGAACAGCTCCAGCCCGTCGGGGTGGGTGTCGTTCTTCAGCACCGGGATCGTCACCACGTCCCCGGCGTGCACCGTGACCTCGTCCGCCGCCGCCTGCGGCGGCTGCAACCGCGTCGGCGCCGGCACGGGGATGACCCGCACCTCGCCCGGGGCGGACTCCGTGCCGTTCGACACGGTGTAGGTGACGGTGACCGGTCCGTCGAGCTGGCGCAGCTCCGTGATGCGCAGCATCTGGTGGGCGAGCACGGCGACGGAGACGCCCGCGTCCGCGGGGACCTTGACCGACTGGACGACGAGGACGCCGCCGGCGGGGTCGGTGTCGTTGGCCAGCACGTCCACGAGCGTGCTGCCGCCCGCCGGGAGCAGGGCGGTGTCGGTCACCACGATCGGGGCGCCCTCGGCCTCCGACGGCGCCAGCACGTCCACCCGCACCAGACCCGTCGTCGCGTTCGGACCATCGGTGACCTGGTACGTCAGGTCGTACGACCGCGGCTCCATCGACACGAACGTGAACGTCCCCGCGTCATAGTTCGGCGTGATCTCCGCCGGCGCGGACTCCGACACCGACGCCAGCCGCAGCTCGTCACCGTTCGGATCGGTGTCGTTGCGCAACGGCTCCACCGTCACCGGCTGCCCCGCCGGCACCACCACGTGATCGTTCACCGCCACCGGCGGCTGGGGGCCCGGCACCACGTCCACCAGCAGCTTGCCCTCGAAGACGCCACCCTGCCCGTCCGCCACGGTGACCGTGACCACCTTGCGGCCGGTGGAGCCGCCGCCGTCGCGGAACTCGACCGTGCCGTCCGGGCGCGAGCGCACGTCGTCCCCGGCGACCGTCGCCGCGGCCGAGGCGAGGTACAGGTCGTCCCCGTCCGGGTCCTTGAAGTACGGCAGGACCTTGATCGTGGCCCGACCACCCTGAGCCACCCGCAGCACCGGGTCACCCGTCTGCTCCGGCGGCGCGTTCTCCCCCCACGGGGAGACCTTGAGCGTGACGCCGGCCTCGGCCACGCCACCGCGACCGTCCGCGACCGAGTACCGGAACGTGCCCGTCCCCTGCGCGTCCTCGGGCACGACCGCCTGCAGCGCGGCACCGCCCATGATCGCCTGCACCGTCGCGTTGGCCGGGGAGTCCCCCGCCAGCGACGCCGTCATCACGTCCCCGTCCGGGTCCACGTCGTTGCCCAGCACCGGCAAGATCGTCGTGCGACCCGGACGCACCCCGAAGCTGTCGTCCTGCGGCTGCGGCGGCTTGTTCGGCTGCGACCGGTCCGCGATGAACTGGTCCACCTGCTCCGGGTTCGTCAGCTCCGCGTCGGACTCCTCACCCTCGGCCTCCTCCGGCAACTGCACGTCCCAGTCGTCGACCTTCTGGTACTCGTCCGCCGCCATCCACAACGTCCCCGCCGACAGGTCGTTCAGCACGATCACGCGCCGGTTCACCCGGTACTCCAGACGCGCCTGCGGATCGATCCCCTCCAGGCGGGTGTCCAGGTCGCGGTCGGTGCCGTCGCAGTCACGGATCACCTGACCCGTCGAGGCCCACGCCCCGTACGTGCAGCCGCCGAGCTGCACCGGCGCGGCCGGGCGCCCCTCGGCCGAGCGCCGCAGCGCGTCGCCACCCTTGAGCGGCTGCGTGACCAGCCCCCCGGTCGTCGCCACGACGACGTTCGCCGACCCCGCGGACGGCTGCTGGAGCCGCGCCTCGGCGCCGTCGTCCAGGGTCACCGTCTTGCCACCCGGGAGCACGAGCTGCGAGCCCGACCGGTCGAGCACGACCGGCTTGTCGCCCACAGCGGTCACCTCGACCTCCGCGCCCTTGCCCACGGGCAGGGAGGAGGACGACGGGTCGCCGTCCGCGGTGCCCTTGGACGTCGTCGCCACCGTCCACAACGTCCCGGTCGACGGGATCGCCGCGAACACCGTCCCGTCCTGCGACACCGTGAGGGCTCCCCCGCCCTCGACCTCGACCGTCGGGTCCGTCTTCTCCGCGTCGAACGAGGCCGCCCCGTCGAACGGCAGCACCCACAGCAGACCCTCCTCGCCGTCGAGGATCGCCGTCGTCGCGCCACCGGAGACCACCTGCGCCCCCGCCGGCAGACGAACCTGCCCGTCCAGCTTCAGGTGCGCGACGTCGACAGGAGACGCCGTACCGGTGCTCGTGTCGTCGAGGAGCACCCGGCCCGCGTCCTGCTGCACGTCGAACGACGCGCTGCCCGCGTTCAGCGTCCCGTCCATCGCCTGCGACTCGTAGTTGAACCGACCCAGCAGCCCGGCCGACGACTTCGTCACCCACACGCCCGAGTCGTTCAGGTCCACGTCCGCCGTGGCCTCGCCGTCGTACAGGAACGCCATCCCGACGAGCGCGGTCGAGAACACCGACACGGTGCTCACCGACGCGACGGTGCGACGGTGCTCGTTCAGACGCGCCAGGAAACCCACAGGTCCTCCGAGGAGTTGGATCGGGAGACGATCGGCCCCCTTCTCCAGCCCCCTCGATCTCGCACATACCAGGCGGCCCCACCGATCGCGCAACCGAGGATAGCGGGAGACCGGGTGAAAACCGACACCCGTCCGATGGGGAGCGCTCCCCACCCCGCGCTCCCCGGACGCCGCCCCGCGTCGGGCGAGATCCCCCGGTCGGGGGCGTCCGAGCAGGTCAACTCGATGACGGAGGCAACGATGCCGTCGGGTCGCACCGGCGTCCCCGGCCGTCGTGGGCCGGGAAAAAGATCACCCCGCGCGACGGTCAGGCGGCGCGGTCGGCGAGCGCCTCCGCGAAGGAGCGCAGCGCGTCGGTGACCGGCCCCGCGGGGAGCGCGTCGAGCTCCTCCACGGCGGAGCGCGCCCAGCGCACCGCCAGCGCGCGCGTCTCGCCGAGCACCTCGTGGCGTCGCAGCGCGGCCACGGCCGCGGCGAGGGCGGCGTCGTCCGTCAGGTCGGAGTCGAGGAGCTCGACGAGCCGGGCGTCCGCCTCGCTCGCGGTCCCGTTCGCGATCCGGGCACGGAGCAGCAGCACCGGCATGGTCGGCACCTTCTCGCGCAGGTCCGTCCCCGGCGTCTTGCCCGACTCGTCGCCCGACGACGCCAGGTCGAGCACGTCGTCGGCGAGCTGGAACGCGACCCCGAGCTTCTCCCCGTAGGCCGCGACCGTGTCGACGACGGCCGTCGGGCACCCGGCGAACAGGGCGCCGAGCCGCGCGGACGTCGAGAGCAGCGAGGCCGTCTTGTCGGCGAGCACCTCGAGGTAGTGCTCGACGGGGTCGTCGCCCTCCCCCGGGCCGATCGTCTCGTGGAGCTGGCCCAGGCACAGCCGCTCGAAGGTGCGTGCCTGGATGAGCACGGCCTCGGGCCCGAGCGCCGCGACGGTCGACGCGGCACGCGCGAAGAGGAGGTCGCCGACCATGATGGCGACCGAGTTCCCCCACACGGCGTGCGCAGACGGGGCCCCCCGGCGCACCGGGGCGGAGTCCATGACGTCGTCGTGGTACAGCGACGCGAGGTGCGTGAGCTCGACGACGACCGCGGACTCCACCACCTCCGGACGCGTCCCGTCCCCGAGCTCGGCGGCGAGCAGGGTGAGCAGCGGCCGCAGCCGCTTGCCCCCCGCGTTGACGAGGTGGCGGGACGCCGTGTCGGCGAGCGGGTCGGCGTGCGCGACGGCCTCGCGCAGCCGAGCCTCGACCCCGGCGAGCCGCTCGGTGAGGGCGGCCGCGAGCTCGGGGTCCGAGATCGGGATCGCGGTGGTCGTCACGGGCGCGGTCCGCTCACGCGGCACGGGAGGAACAGAGGTCACGGGACGAACTTAACCGCCTCGGCCGCCAGATCGAGAACCGGGGACGGGAACACACCGAGGAGGAGCACCCCGAGAGCGCACACCGCGATCGCGATCGTCGTCGGACCGGTCGACCGGACGACGGTCACGCCCGGCCGCTCGACCGCGCCGCCGTCGTCGTCCGTCCCCTCCGCGGCTCCCCCGGAGGGAGCGGTGAAGAACATCAGGACGATGATCCGGACGTAGAAGAACACCGCGACGGCCGACGCGATCACGCCCACGACGGCGAGCACCCACGTCGACCCCCCGCCCCGGCCGTCGGGCCCGGCGATGGCCGCGCCGAACGCGGTGAACTTCGCCACGAAGCCCGCCGTGAGCGGGATGCCCGCCATGGAGAGGAGGAAGAGGGAGAACACGCCCGCGAGCCACGGGCTCCGGCGACCGAGCCCCGCCCACTGCGCGAGGTGCGTCGCCTCGCCGAGCACGGCGACCGGCTGCTCCGCCGCCCCGTCGGTCACGTTGTCCGCGGGGTCGCCCGCCCCGTCGGCCCCGGCTCCCACCGTGGCCGGCACGCGCTCGCGCACGGGGGCGGTCTCGCGCACCAGCGTGACGACCGCGAACGCGCCGACCGTCGCGAGGCCATAGACGAGCAGGTAGAAGACGGTCGCGCGCAGCGAGAGCTGCGAGAACCCGACGACGCCCACGAGGATGAAGCCCGCGTGCGCGATCGACGAGTACGCGAGCAGCCGCTTGACGTCGGTCTGCACGGCGCCAACGACGGTCCCGACGACCATCGTGAGCAGCGTGACGACCCACAGCGCGACGAACAGGTCCTCGCGCGCCGTGGGCGAGGACTGCGCGAGCCCGAGGCTCACGACGTACAGGACGCGCAGCAGAGCGCCGAACGCCGCCGCCTTGGTGCACGCGGCCATGAAGCCCGTGATGGGCGTCGGGGCGCCCTGGTACACGTCGGGCGTCCAGGCGTGGAACGGAGCCGCACCGATCTTGAAGAGCAGGCCCGCGAGGATGAGCAGGACGCCCACGACGACGAGCCCCGGCATGGTCGCGAGCGGGCCTCCGGGCGTCGCGAGCGACTGGTACACCTCGACGAGGTCGACCGAGCCGGCGAACCCGTAGACGAGCGCGACGCCGAACACGAACAGGGCGGACGCGAACGCACCGAGGAGGAAGTACTTGAACGACGCCTCCTGCGAGAGGAGGCGACGGCGGCGGGCCATCGCGGAGAGCACGTACAGCGGGAGCGAGAGCACCTCGAGCGCGACGAACATCACGAGGAGGTTGCCGGTCGCGGGGAAGATCATCATGCCGCCGACGGCGAAGAGCACGAGCGGGTAGACCTCGGTCTGCTCGAGGCCCTTGCGCCGCGTGAGGTCCTCGTACGGCGACCCCGGTACCGCCGCCGCGGACGGCGCGAACGCGTCCTGGCCGGTCGACGTCTTGTCGGCGATCACGAGGATCGCGAGGAACGCGAGGAGGACGACGATCCCCTGGATCGCGAGGCCGAAGGGGTCGACGACCATGGATCCGCCGAGCACCCGGACCCCGGGAGCCGCCTGGGCGGACCCCTGCACGGCCGGGTCGCGCCACAGCACGACGACGAGCGCGAACGCCGCGGCCGTCGCGAGCAGCGCGAGGACGACCTGCGTCGTGCGACGGACGCGCGCGGGCACGAACGCCTCGATCAGCACGCCGACGACGCCGGCGCCCAGCACGACGAGGATCGGGGCGAGGTAGAGCCAGTCGACCGTGGGGGCCACGAAGGAGTCGTTCACGACTCGCTCCCTTCGTCGGAGCTACGAGTGACGGACGACCCCTGGCTCTCGAGGGCGGCCTGCTCGGCGCCCTCGGCGAACGGGTCGGCGCGCGGCGGGTCCTCGACGCCGGCGACCGCGAGGTCGGACAGGGTGACCTCCGCGGGCTCGCGCACGAGGTCGAGCGCGGGCGCCGGGTAGAAGCCGAGGACGAGGAGGACCGTGATCAGCGGTGCGACGACCCACTTCTCGCGCGCACCGAGGTCCGGAAGCGCGTCGAGCCCCTCGCGGGTGCCGCCCGTGAAGATCCGCTGGTAGGTCAGCAGCACGTAGAGCGCGGCCAGCACGACGCCGAGCACCGCGACGAGCGCGGCCCAGGGGCTGCGCGCGAACGTGCCGACCAGCACCATGATCTCGCTGACGAACGTCGACAGACCCGGCAGCGACAGCGCGGAGAGGCCGGCCACGAGGAACGTCCCCGCGAGCACGGGGACGACCTTCTGGAGGCCGCCGTAGTCCGCGATGCGCTGCGAGCGCTCCGGGTGCCGGGCGATGAGGAAGCCCGCCAGGAGGAACAGCGCGCCGGTCGAGATGCCGTGGTTGACCATGTACAGCGACGACCCGGACACGCTGAGCGACGTGAACGCGAAGATGCCGAGCACGATGAACCCGAAGTGGGACACCGACGTGTAGGCGACGAGTCGCATGAGGTCGCTCTGCCCGATCGCCATGAGCGCGCCGTAGAGGATCGAGACGACCGCCAGGACGATCACGACGGGGGCCGCCCACGCGCTCGCGTGCGGGAAGAGCGGGAGGCACAGCGTGAGCATCCCGAACGTGCCGACCTTGTCCAGCACGCCCACGAGGAGCGTGGAGGTGCCCGCGGGAGCGTGCTGCGCGGCGTCGGGCAGCCAGGTGTGGACGGGGAAGAGCGGCGCCTTGATGGCGAACGCGAGGAAGAACCCGAGGAACAGCAGGCGCTCGGTCGTGACGGGCATGGGCGACGCGGCGAACGTCTCGACGAGGTTCGCCGTGAGGAACGCGTCCTCGGGACGCGCGCCCGTCGTCGGGTCGATCGGCACCTGCACGTACAGCGCGATGACGGCCGCGAGCATGATGAGCCCGCCCGCGAGCGAGAACAGCAGGAACTTCACCGCCGCGTAGCGCCGCCGCGCCCCGACGCCGAACCCGCCGATCATGAAGTAGACCGGGATCAGCATCGCCTCGAAGAGGACGTAGAAGAGGAACACGTCGCGCGCGACGAAGACCGCGACCATGAACGCCTCGAGCAGCAGCACGAGCGCGAGGTAGTGGCGCAGGCGGCGCACGTCGCCGTCCTGCTCCTTCCACGCGGCCAGCACGACGAGCGGGACGAGCAGGACCGACAGCGCGACGAGCGCGAGCGCGACGCCGTCGGCGCCCACCGCGTAGCTCGCGCCGATCTGCGGGATCCAGCGGTACGTCTCGGTGAGCTGGTGCGTGCCGGCGGCGGACGTGTCGAACGCGGTGAAGGCGCCGACGAGCAGGCCCAGCTCGACGAGCGCGGCGCCGAGGGCGATGCCGCGCACGGTGCGCAGCGCTCCCGCGCCGACGCCGCGCGTGCGGGCCGCGGCCGTGAGCCACACCGCCGCGGCACCCACCAGGGGCCAGGCGACGAGCAGGGACAGCCAGGGGACGGAGGTAGTCATGGGTGTCTCCCTCTCAGCTCGCGGAGCCGGTGGTCAGGGCGAGGACGACGGCGACGATCACCACGAGGCCGCCGAGCATCGTCGCGCCGTACGAGCGCACGTAGCCGTTCTGCCACCCGCGCAACCACTCCCCGATCCGGCCGATCAGGCCGGCGAGGCCCATCCAGCCGCCGTCGACCATCTCCTTGTCGGCGTAGACGAGCGAGCGCGTGAGGTACTGGCCGGGCCGCATGAACACGGCCTCGTTGACGTCGTCCTGGTACAGGTCGCGCCGGGCGGCGCGCGTGAGGACGGAGCCGCGCGGCGCACGGACCGGGACGCTCGACATCGCGTACTGCCGCCAGGCGAGGGCCGCGCCGGCGAGGACGAGCAGGAGCGTCAGGGTGATGAGCGACCACACCGGCAGGACCGGCTCGTGGTGCTCGGCGTGCCCGGTGACCGGCTCGAGCCACGTGACGAACCGCGAGCCCGCGGCGAGGATGCCGCCCAGGGCCACCGAGCCGACGGCGAGGACGATCATCGGCCAGGTCATGAGGCGCGGCGACTCGTGCGGGTGCTGCACCGGGCCGTCCTGCGGGCCGAGGCCGTCCACGGAGCCGCTGCCGTCGTTCCAGCGGCGGCGACCGGAGAACGTCATGAAGAACAGGCGCGACATGTAGAACGCCGTGATCCCGGCGCCCAGGAGCGCGACGCCGCCGAACACCCACGCCCGCCACGGCTCGCCGTCGACGGGCACGAACGCGGCCTCGATGATCTTGTCCTTGCTCCAGAAGCCCGAGAACGGCGGGATCCCGAGGATCGCGAGCCAGCCCATCATGAACGTGATCCAGGTGACCTTCATGTACCGCGCGAGGCCGCCGAACCGGCGCATGTCGACCTGGTCGTCCATGCCGTGCATGACGGACCCCGCGCCGAGGAACATCCCGGCCTTGAAGAAGCCGTGCGTCACGAGGTGGAAGATCGCGAACGCGTACCCGATCGGCCCGAGCCCGGCGGCGAGGATCATGTACCCGATCTGGGACATGGTCGACGCGGCGAGCGCCTTCTTGATGTCGTCCTTGGCGCAGCCCACGATCGCCCCGAAGAGGAGCGTCACCGCGCCGACGATGACGACGACGAGCTGCGCGGTGGGCGCGCCCTCGAAGATCGGCGCGGACCGCACGACGAGGTAGACGCCCGCCGTGACCATGGTGGCCGCGTGGATGAGGGCGGAGACCGGCGTCGGGCCCGCCATGGCGTCCCCGAGCCACGCCTGGAGCGGGAACTGCGCCGACTTGCCGCACGCGGCGAGCAGGAGCGCGATGCTCGTCGCGGTGAGCACGGCGGTCGACGCCTCCGGCGCCTGCGCGAACACGGTGGTGAAGTCGACCGCGCCGAACGTCGCGAACATCAGCATGAGCGCGACGATGAGCCCGATGTCGCCCACGCGGTTCATGACGAACGCCTTCTTGGCCGCGACCGCGTACGCGCGGTTGTGGTTCCAGAACCCGATGAGCAGGTACGACGCCAGGCCCACGCCCTCCCAGCCGACGAACAGCAGGAGGTAGGAGTCGGCGAGGACGAGCACGAGCATCGCCGCGACGAACAGGTTGAGGTACGCGAAGAACCGGCGCCGGTCGCGGTCGTGCGCCATGTAGGCGACCGCGTAGACGTGGATGAGCGTGCCGACGAACGTCACGAGGAGGACGAACGTCAGGGACAGCGGGTCGATCCGCAGGCCCATCGCGAGGTCGAGGCCGCCGGAGACGATCCAGTCGCCGATCCGGAAGTCGACCACGCGCTCGTCGACGGGGAGCCCGAGCATCACGAGGAAGAGGACCAGGCCCACCACGAAGGCGGCGCCCGACATGAGGACGCCGAACCACGCGCCCCAGCGGTCGCTGCGGCGCCCGGCGAGGAGGAGGACGGCCGCCCCGAGGAGCGGGAGCAGCACCAGGTACGGTGCCGCGAGGAACGCGCCCGGCACGGTCTCGGACGCGGGCACGACGTCGGTCGCGGCCAGCAGTCCGCTCGCCGTGGGCAGGGCGGGAAGGAGCGTCGTCATCGGTGCCGGCCCCTCAGCTCTTGAGCAGGTTGACGTCGTCGACCGAGGCGGACCGACGGGTGCGGAAGATGGACACGATGATCGCGAGGCCGACGACGACCTCGGCCGCCGCGACGACCATGACGAAGAAGGCGAGCACCTGCCCGGTCACGTCGCCGTGCATCCGGGCGAAGGTGACGAACGCGAGGTTGGTCGCGTTGAGCATGAGCTCGATGCCCATGAACACGATGATCGCGTTGCGCCGCAGCAGCACGGTCGCGGCACCGATCGAGAACAGGATCGCCGCGAGCACGAGGTAGTTGGTGAGCTCCATCAGTCCTCTCCTCCCGGGGTCGCGCCGGGGCCGCCGTCCGGCACCGCATCGGTGGCGCCGCCGGGCACGCGGGACCGGCCCGGGTCGTCCGGCCCGCCGACGTCGCCGGCGGGCGCCTCGCCCTGCGGCTCGTCGGCGGTCGCGGCCTGCACCGTGCGCTCGTTCGCGTCCTGGGCCCGCAGGGCGGGCAGCGCCCTCAGGGGCTCGTGCTCGACGAGCACCTCGCGCTCGGCCTCGAGGATGGTCCCGGCCGACCGCTCCTGGCCACGGATGCGCAGGATGCGGGAGACCGACTCCTCGATGGGCCGGCCCTGGGGGTCGAGCGCCGGGGTGTCCATGGCGTTGTTCTGCGCGTACACGCCGGGGGCGGCGAGCGGCGTGAGCCGGCCGCCCGCGGGCAGCGCGGCGACCTTCGCGTCGGCCTGCTCGCGCTGACCCACCTTCGGGGTGAGCCGGCGCCGGTGCGTGAGCACGAGCGCCGAGACCGCGGCGGTGATGAGCAGGATGCCCACGACCTCCATGGCGAAGACGTAGTCCGCGAAGAGCACGCGGGCGAGCGCCACGGGGTTCGTCGCCGCGTTGGCGAGCTCCAGCCCGACCGACGGCGGGAAGGTCGCCTGCGCGACCACGCCCACCAGCACGACCCCGAGCCCGAGCCCGAGGAGCACGCCGAGCCAGCGCTGCCCGCGGATCGTCTCCACGAGCGAGTCCGACGCGTCGACGCCGACGAGCATGAGCACGAAGAGGAACAGCATCATCACGGCGCCCGTGTACACGACCACCTGGACGACGCCGAGGAACGACGCCTCCTGCGCGATGTAGAGGATCGCGAGGTCGACCATGACGAACATGACCGCGATGGCGGCGTGCACCGCCTTGCGGGCGAAGAGCAGCGAGAGCGCCGCGAGGACCATGAGGGGGGCGAGGACCCAGAAGAGGACCGCCTCGCCGCCGCTCGCGGTCACCGGGCGGCCTTCCGGGCCGACGCGCCGGCGGAGCGCCCCGAGGTCGGGGTGACCCGCCGGACCTCCGGCGGGGGCCCCGTGGGCTCGGGCGGGAGGGTCGGGTCGTCCGGACGGTGCTCGCGCACCCAGTCCACCTGCTCGGCCACCGGGCCGCTCACCTCCCCGCGGTAGTACTCGGTGTCCGAGGTCCCGGGGACCATCGGGTGGGGCGCGGCGAGCATCCGCTCCTGGAGCGGCGCGAGCAGGTCCTGCTTCTCCCAGATCATGCCCTCGCGCGTCGGGCCCGCGAGCTCGTACTCGTTGGTCATCGTGAGCGCGCGCGTCGGGCAGGCCTCGATGCACAGGCCGCAGAAGATGCAGCGCAGGTAGTTGATCTGGTAGACGCGCCCGTACCGCTCGCCCGGCGACATGTGGCCGCCGTCGGGCAGGTCGGCGTTGTCGGCACCTTCGACGTAGATCGCGTCCGCGGGGCACGCCCACGCGCACAGCTCGCAGCCGATGCACTTCTCGAGCCCGTCGGGGTACCGGTTGAGCTGGTGCCGTCCGTGGTACCGCGGCTTCGTCGGCACCTTCTGGCGCGGGTACTGCTCGGTGACCGTCGGCCGGAACATCGACGCGAAGGTCACGCCGAACCCGGCGACGGGCGCGAGCGCCTCGCGCAGCCCCTTCGCCTGCGGGCGGCGGACCTCGTACTCGCCGGGCCGGGCCGGCTTCTGGTCGTCAGCCACGGTCGACCTCCTTGTCGTGCGGTGTGTCTCGGGGGGCACCGGTGCCCGGCGAGCGGGACGCCCCGGGCGAGCCCGCGTCGTCGGGCACGAGGGCGCGGCGGCGGGGCGAGGGCGGGAGCGACTGGCCCGGCAGCGGCGGGACGGGGAACCCGCCCGCGAACGCGTCGAACGGCTCGGGCCCGGTCCCCGCGGCGCGGGGCGTCGCTCCGGGTGGGGCCTTCTTCTCGGGCCAGAACCAGACGACCACCACGACCACCAGGGCCAGCGCGACGGCGATGCCGACGAAGACGCGGAGGTCGACGTCGAGGAACTGGCGCACGGCCTGGGCGACGGCGAGCAGCACGAGCCACGCGAGGGCGAACGGGATGAGGACCTTCCAGCCGAACCGCATGAACTGGTCGTAGCGCAGGCGCAGCAGCGTGCCGCGGACCCACACGAAGAAGAACATGACGGCCCAGACCTTGACGAGGAACCAGAGGATGGGCCACCAGCCCTCGTTGAACATCCCGTCGTTGATCGCCGAGAGCGGCCACGGGGCGCGCCACCCGCCGAGGAACAGCGTCGTCGCGACGGCGGAGACGTTGAGCATGTTGATGTACTCCGCGAGGAAGAACCACGCGAACTTCATCGACGAGTACTCGGTCATGTACCCGGACACGAGCTCGCCCTCGGCCTCGGGGAGGTCGAACGGGAGGCGGTTCGTCTCGCCGACCATGGAGATGACGTAGATGACGAACGCGGGCAGGAGCGGGAGGAACCACCAGAGCTGCGTCTGCGAGTCGACGATGCGCGAGGTCGACATCGACCCCGCCATGAGGAAGACGGAGACGAGCGAGAGGCCCATCGCGAGCTCGTAGCTGATGACCTGGGCCGTCGAGCGGACCGACCCGAGCAGCGGGTACGTCGAGCCGGACGACCAGCCGCCGAGCACGATCCCGTACACGCCGAGCGACGCGCACGCGAGGATGTAGAGCGTCGCGACCGGGAAGTCCGTGAGCTGGGCGGGCGTCACGTAGTCCGTGAACGGGATCTGCACCTCGGGCCCGAACGGGATGACCGCGAACACGAGCAGCGCGCAGAACACGGAGATCATCGGGGCGAGCAGGTAGACGAACTTGTCCGCCGCCTTGACGGTGATGTCCTCCTTGAGCAGGAGCTTCATCGCGTCGGCGAGCGACTGGAGCAGGCCGAACGGGCCGTGCCAGTTGGGGCCCGGGCGCACCTGCATGCGCGCGACGACCTTGCGCTCGAACCAGATCGCGAACAGCACGCTCGTCAGCAGGAACACGAGGATGAGGACGGCCTTGACGAGGTAGGTCCAGCCGTTGTCCTGCGAGAAGTTCGCCGTGATCCCGGGCACGCCCGGGGTCTCGGCAGCGAGTGCGTGGACGAGCCTCATGCGCCCTCCCCTCCGTCGGTGCTCCCGGGGCCGAGCCGGACGACGTCGCCCGGCACGGCGCCGAGCGCCGCGTGCACGGACGATCCCGGCGACCGCAGCGGCAGCCACACCACGTGGTCGACCATGTCGGTCACCACCACCGGGAGCGTGACCGCGCCCCGGTCCGTCGAGACGCGCACGAGGTCGCCGTCGAACACGTCGACCGCGGCGGCCGTCGTCGCGGACAGCCGCGCGACCGGCCGCTTCGCCGTCCCCGCGAGGTAGCGCTCGCCGTCCTGGCCGCGCGCGTCGTCGAGCAGGAGGCGCCAGCTCGCGAGGACCGCGGTCCCGGGTGCGACGGCGGGCGGCTCGGTGGTCTCGACGTCCGGCGCGGCGGCGCGCTCGCCGTCCCACGCGCCGTCGCCCACGAGCTGGTCCAGCTCGGCGCGCACCGCGTCCACGGTGCCGAGGCCGAGGCTGACGCCCGCGGCGTCGGCGAGCGCGTCGAGCACGCGGTGGTCCGTCATCGCCGTCGAGGCGAGCGCCGCCGGGAACCGGCGCACGCGGCCTTCCCAGCTCACGAACGCCCCCTCGCGCTCGACGGGCGGCGCCACGGGGAGCACGACGTCCGCCAGCTCGGTCACCGCCGAACGCCGCACCTCGAGCGAGACGACGACGTCCGCCGCCTCGAGCGCGCGGCGCGCGTGCGCCGGGTCGGGCAGGTCGTCGAGCTCGAGCCCGCCGACGAGCACGCCCGCGAGCTGGCCGACGGACAGGGCGTCGAGCATCTCCCCCACGTCGCGGCCCGCGGTCGCGGGGAGCCCGGTCGGCTGGTCGTCCGTGGCGGCCACGCCCCAGACCGTCGCGACGTCGACACGGGCCGCGGCGTCGGCGACCGGGCGTCCGCCCGGCAGGAGGTTCGGCAGGGTGCCGGCCTCGACGCCGCCGCGCTCGCCGGCGCGCCGCGGGACCCACGCGAGGCGTGCGCCCGTCGCGGCGACCGCGCGCAGCAGCGCGCTGTACCCGCCGCGCGTCGCGGCGAGCCGCTCGCCGACGAGGATCACGGCGCCCGGCGCCCGGAGCGCGTCGCTGACCTCGGCGAGGAGGTCGGTGCCCTCGGCCTCGTCGAGCGTGCGGACCTGGTCGCCCGCGGCGATGCCGTCGAGCCACTCCGCCTCGGTGCCCGGCGCGGCGGGGAGGAGCGTGCCGTGCATGCGCTGCACGCCGCGCGACGCGAACGGCGCGACGGAGAACACCCGCACCCCGTGCCGCACGGCGCCCTTGCGCAGGCGCAGGAACGTCACGCCCGCCTCCTCCTCGGCCTCCAGGCCGACGAGGAGGACCGCGGGCGCCTTCTCGAGGTCGGTGAAGGTCACGCCGCCGGCGTGGCCGACAGCCCGGCCCGCGACGGCGTGCGCCAGGAACTCCGCCTCCTCGGCGCTGTGGGCGCGGGCGCGGTGGTCGACGTCGTTCGTGCGCAGCCACGTGCGCGCGAGCTTCGCGTACGCGTAGGCGTCCTCGAGGGTGAGCCGACCGCCCGGGAGGACGGCGACGCCCCCGGCGTCGCGAGCCCGCGTCAGGGCCTCGGCCGCGACCTCGAGCGCCTCCGCCCAGGAGGCGGGGCGCAGCTCGCCGCGCGTCACCGACCCGTCCGGGGCGACCTCGCGGTCCCGCACGAGCGGGTGCGTCAGGCGGTCCGGCGCGGACTGCCACGTGAACGCGAAGCGGTCGCGGTCGGTGATCCACTCCTCGTTCACGAGCGGGTCCTCGCCCGCGAGGCGGCGCAGCACGACGCCGCGGCGGTGGTCGACGCGGATCGCCGAGCCCGACGAGTCGTGCTCGGAGACCCCGGGGGTCGAGACCAGGTCGAACGGGCGCGAGCGGAACCGGTACGCCGCGCCCGTGAGGGCGCCCACCGGGCAGATCTGCACGGTGTTGCCCGAGAAGTACGACGCGAACGGCAGCCCCGACTCGTCCTCGAGCGCGAGCCCGACCGGGCGGTCTCCCGGCGCCTGACCCGCGGGCGGCGCGAAGTCCAGCACCGCCTCGTCGAACCGGCCGATCTGCTGCGCGGCGCCGCGCTTCTGGAGGTCGATGAACGCGTCGCCCGCGATCTCCTGGGAGAAGCGCGTGCACCGCTGGCACAGCACGCAGCGCTCGCGGTCGAGCAGGATCGTCGTCGAGACCGCGATCGGCTTGGGGAACGTGCGCTTGACGTCCACGAACCGGCTCGTCGCGCGACCGTTGCTCATCGCCTGGTTCTGCAGCGGGCACTCGCCGCCCTTGTCGCACACCGGGCAGTCGAGCGGGTGGTTGATGAGCAGCAGCTCCATGATCCCGTGCTGCGCCTTGTCGGCGACCGGGCTCGTGCGCTGCGTCTTGACCACCATGCCGGGAGTCGCCTCGAGCGTGCACGACGCCTGGGGCTTCGGCATGGGCCGGACGTTGCCCTCGCGGTCCGGCGTCGCCACCTCGACGAGGCACTGGCGGCACGCGCCCGCCGGCTCCAGCAGGGGGTGGTCGCAGAACCGCGGGATCTGGATCCCGATCTGCTCGGCCGCGCGGATCACGAGCGTGCCCTTCGGCACCGACATCTCGACGTCGTCGATCGTGAACGTCACGTGGTCCGCGGGGACCGGGGGCTTGGCCGCGCCACCCGTGGGAGCGGCGGCGGAGCCGGTGCCCGGGGCGGGGGTCGTGGTCGTCATCAGTGCACTCCTGCCGTCAGGACGCGGGCCGGGCGGGGCGTGTAGTCGAAGAGGGCCGCTGCGGCGGGGTCGAACGGGCAGCGGTGCTCCGTGATGTGCGCCTCGTACTCGTCGCGGAACAGCTCGATGCTGCTCGTCACGGGCGACGTGGCGCCGTCGCCGAGCGCGCAGAACGCACGGCCCAGGATGTTGTCGCACGTGTCGAGGAGCAGGTCGAGGTCGGACTCCGTGCCCTGGCCCGCCTCGATGCGCGCCAGCACCTGCTTCATCCAGTACGTGCCCTCGCGGCACGGCGTGCACTTGCCGCACGACTCGTGCGCGTAGAAGTCCGTCCACCGGCTCACGGCCCGCACGACGCACGTCGTCTCGTCGAAGAGCTGGAGCGCGCGCGTGCCGAGCATCGAGCCCGCCGCCGCGACCGACTCGTAGTCGAGGGGGGTGTCGAGGTGGGCGTCGGTGAACAGCGGCGTCGACGAGCCGCCCGGCGTCCAGAACTTCAGCGCCTTGCCGCCCCGCATCCCGCCCGCGAGGTCGAGCAGCTCGCGCAGCGTCGTGCCGAGCGGCGCCTCGTACTGCCCGGGACGCGTCACGTGGCCCGAGAGCGAGAACAGGCCGAACCCGGCCGACCGCTCCGTGCCCATCGACGTGAACCAGTCGGCGCCGCGCGCGACGATCGACGGCACGCTCGCGATGGACTCCACGTTGTTGACGACGGTCGGGCGCGCGTACAGGCCCGCGACCGCCGGGAACGGCGGCTTGAGCCGCGGCTGGCCCCGGCGCCCCTCGAGCGAGTCCAGCAGCGCCGTCTCCTCGCCGCAGATGTACGCGCCCGCACCGGCGTGGACCGTGACGTCCAGGTCGAAGCCCGAGCCCTGGACGTTCTTGCCCAGGAACCCGGCCTCGTACGCCTCCTCGACCGCGCGCAGCAGGCGGCGGTACACGTGCAGCACCTCGCCGCGCACGTAGATGAACGCGTGGTGGCACCCGATCGCGTACGACGTGATCGCCACCCCCTCCACGAGCGCCTGCGGGCTCGCCAGCATGAGCGGGATGTCCTTGCACGTGCCCGGCTCGGACTCGTCCGCGTTGACGACCAGGTACCGCGGGCCGCCGTCGGGCGCGGGCAGGAAGCCCCACTTCATGCCCGTCGGGAAGCCCGCGCCGCCGCGGCCGCGCAGGCCCGACGCCTTGACCGTCGCGACGACGTCCGCCGGGTCCTGGGCGAGCGCCGTGCGCAGCCCCGCGTACCCGCCGCGGTCCACGTACGACGCCAGCGTCCAGGAGCGGTCCGCGTCCCACGTGTCCGACAGGACGGGGGTCAGCGGGTCCGGTGCCGGCCGGGTCACGGTGCCCTGCTGCTCGCTCATGCGTCCGCTCCCTTCGACGGGTCGGGCTGGGTGCCAGGAGACTCGGCCTTGCCGCCGGGGTCGACGTCGGCACCGGTCGTCGGCTTCCGCTCGGCGCTCGACTGCTCGCCGCCCGTCACGGGCCTCTCGGGAGCCGGCTCGCCAGCCGAGGTAGAGCCCTGGTCCGGCGAGGTAGAGGCCTGGTCGGTGCCGGGGGCGGTCCAGCCCTGCTCGCGCGCGAGGCGGAGGCCGGCGAGGGTGGGCTCGCCGGCACCGACGCCCTCGTCGGCGCGGCCGTCGGGGAAGCCCGCGAGGACGCGGCTCATCTGCTTGAAGGTGCACACGCTCGCGGCGCCCCGGGTCGGGGCGACGGGCTCGCCCGCGCGGAGGCGGTCGACGACGTCGGTCGCCGACCCGGGTGTCTGGTTGTCGAAGAACTCCCAGTTGACCATCATGACCGGCGCGTAGTCGCAGGCCGCGTTGCACTCGACGCGCTCGAGCGTGATCGCGCCGTCCTCCGTCGTCTCGTCGTGGCCGACGCCGAGGTGGTCGGAGAGCTCGTCGAAGATCGCGTCGCCGCCCATGATCGCGCACAGCGTGTTGGTGCAGACCCCCACGGTGTACGTCCCGTTGGGGTGGCGCTTGTACTGCGTGTAGAACGTCGCGACGGCGGAGACCTCGGCCGCGGTGAGGCCGAGCTGCTCCGCGCAGAACAGGATGCCGTCGCGCGAGACGTAGCCGTCCTCGGACTGCACGAGGTGCAGCATAGGGAGCAGCGCCGAGCGCGACTCGGGGTAGCGCGCGACGATCTGCGCGGCGTCGGCGGCGAGGCGCGCCGTCGTCTCCGCGTCGTACCCGGGGCGCGGGGCGCCCGCGGGCGTGCCGTTCGTCGCAGGTCCGGCGTCGATGGTCATCGGTCCACCCCTCCCAGCACGGGGTCCAGGGAGGCGACGGCGACCACGACGTCGGCCACCTGGCCGCCCTCGCACATCGCCGCCACGGCCTGGAGGTTGTTGAACGACGGGTCGCGGAAGTGCGCCCGGTAGGGGCGCGTGCCGCCGTCGGACACGAGGTGCACCCCGAGCTCGCCGCGCGGGTGCTCCACGGTCTGCCACGCCTGCCCGACCGGGACGCGGAAGCCCTCGGTGACGAGCTTGAAGTGGTGGATCAGGGCCTCCATGGAGGTGCCCATGATCTCCTTGATGTGGTCGAGCGAGTTGCCCTGGCCGTCGCTCCCGATCGCGAGCTGCGCGGGCCACGCGATCTTGCGGTCGCCCACCATCACGGGCTGCCCGGCCGTCTGCTCGAGCCGCTCGAGGCACTGCGCGACGATGTGCAGCGACTGGTAGCACTCCTCGAGCCGCAGCACGACGCGGTCGTAGCAGTCGGCGCCCGTCGCGGTGGGGACGTCGAAGTCGTACGTCTCGTAGCCGCAGTACGGGTCGGACTTGCGCACGTCGTACGGGTGACCCGTGGAGCGCAGCACCGGCCCGGTGACGCCGAGCGCCATGCAGCCCGCGAGGTTGAGGTGCCCCACGCCGACGAGCCGGCCCTTGAAGATCGGGTTGGCCAGCATGAGGTCGCCGAGCTGGCCGAGGTACCGGCGGATGAGCGGGTCGGCCTTGCGGACCTGCTCGACGAGGTCCGGCGGCACGTCCTGCGCGACGCCGCCGGGGCGGACGTACGCGTTGTTCATGCGCAGGCCCGTGACCGCCTCGAAGATCCGCAGGATCTCCTCGCGCGCGGTGAACGCGATGGTCATGACGGTCGTCGCGCCCATCTCGTTGCCGCCGGTGCCGAGGCACACGAGGTGGGACGCGATGCGGTTGAGCTCCATCATGAGCACGCGGATGACGCTCGCGCGCTCGGGCACGTCGTCCGTGATGCCGAGCAGCTTCTCGACCGCGAGGCAGTACGCCGTCTCCTGGAACAGCGGCGCGAGGTAGTCCATGCGGGTGCAGAACGTGACGCCCTGCGTCCACGTCCGGTACTCCATGTTCTTCTCGATGCCGGTGTGCAGGTAGCCGATGCCGCAGCGCGCCTCGGTGACCGTCTCGCCGTCGATCTCGAGCATGAGGCGGAGCACGCCGTGCGTCGACGGGTGCTGCGGGCCCATGTTGACGACGATGCGCTCCTCGCCGAGCGCGGCCGCCGCGACGGCGCTCTCGGCGATGTCCGCCCAGTCGCCGCCCGACGCCTCGAAGCTCGGGACGCCCTGGTCGAAGTCGCCGACGGGCGGGCGGGTCGAGTGCGGGGCGGCGCCGGGGGCGCCGGTGGTGTGCGTGCTCACGAGTACGACCTCCTCGTGTCGGGCGGGGGCACGGTCGCGCCCTTGTACTCGACGGGGATCCCGCCGAGCGGGTAGTCCTTGCGCTGCGGGTGGCCCGGCCAGTCGTCGGGCATCTCGATGCGCGCGAGCGACGGGTGGCCGTCGAAGACGATCCCGAAGAAGTCCCACGTCTCGCGCTCGTGCCAGTCGTTCGTCGGGTAGACGGACGTCGTGGTCGGCACGTGCGGGTCGGCGTCGGGCACCGACACCTCGAGGCGCAGCCGACGCCCGTGCGTGATCGACGTGAGGTGGTAGACGGCGTGCAGCTCGCGGCCGACGTCGTGCGGGAAGTGCACGCCGCTCACGCCCAGGCTCAGCTCGAACCGCAGGTCCTGGTCGTCGCGCAGCGCGCGACACACCTCGACGAGGTGGTCGCGGTGCACGTGGATCGTCAGCTCGGCGTGCGCGCCGGGCGGGTCCACCACGACGCGCTCCACCGCCGCCTCGAACCGCGTGCCGCCCTCCGCGAGCACCTCGGCGAGGACGTCGACGACCTCGTCGAACCAGCCCCCGTACGGTCGCGGGCTCGCGCCGGGCATCGCGACGGGCTGGACGAGCCCGCCGTACCCCGACGTGTCGCCCGAGCCGTGGACCCCGAACATGCCCTCGCGCACCTCGACGACCTCGAGCGTGCGCGGCGCGCCCGCCCCGGTCACCAGGTCGCCCGACCTCGGTCCGGAGACCTCCTCGGGCTGCGGCACGGGCGTGCCGCCGCCCGTCTTCTCGTCCGTCACCGCAGCAGCCCCTTCATCTGGAACGTGGGCGTCGCCTCGAGCGCGGCCGCCTCGGCGGCGCGTGCCGCCTCCTTGCGGTTCACGCCGAGCGGCTCGTGCTGGATCTGGTCGTGCAGCGCGAGGATCGCGTTGATGAGCATCTCCGGACGCGGCGGGCAGCCCGGCAGGTAGATGTCCACCGGCACGATGTGGTCGACGCCCTGCACGATCGCGTAGTTGTTGAACATGCCGCCGCTGGACGCGCACACGCCCATCGACAGCACCCACTTGGGCTCGCTCATCTGGTCGTAGACCTGCCGCACGACCGGCGCCATCTTCTGGCTCACGCGCCCGGCCACGATCATGAGGTCCGCCTGGCGCGGCGAGGCGCGGAAGACCTCCATGCCGAAGCGCGACAGGTCGAACCGCGAGGCGCCGGCGGCCATCATCTCGATCGCGCAGCACGCCAGCCCGAACGTCACGGGCCAGAGCGACGCCTTGCGCAGGTACCCCGCGAGGTCCTCGATCGTGGTGAGCAAGAAGCCCGAGGGAGCCTCCTCGATCCCCATGGTGTTCTCCTAGTTCTCTCGCCGGTGCCGGCTGCCGCGGACGATCGGTCGCCTGCTCAGTCCCACTCGAGACCACCCCGCCGCCACTCGTAGACGAACGGGACCGTGATGAGCGCGAGGAACGCGAGCATCGCGACGAGGCCGAAGGTCGCGAGCGTCGCGAAGTCGACCGCCCACGGGTAGAGGAAGACGACCTCGATGTCGAAGACGATGAACGTCATGGCGACGAGGTAGTACTTGATCGGGAAGCGCCCGCCGCCGATCGCGTGGGGCGTGGGCTCGATGCCGCACTCGTAGGCGTCGAGCTTGGCGCGGTTGTACCGCTTGGGGCCGATGACCGCGCTCGCGGCGACACCGCCGAGAGCCAGCACGGCGGCCACGCCCATGAGGACGAGAAGCGGTACGTACGGGTTGGTCATCGCGTACTCCTCGAGTGGGGGCTCGGGACGGGAACGCCCGGGCGGTGTCCGGGAAGACCTCTGGGTGGTGCGAGCGCCCGCGTCGTTGCGGGCCCACCTCGTGGGCTCATGACGAGGGCACCACCCTCGTCAGCCCCGCGATCACGCGGTCGACCCAGTCGCCGCCGCGGGGCTCGTAGCAGTCGGACAGGAGCTTGAGGACGAACCGCATGACCACCGGGCGCGGGAGCCCGTAGCGCGTGCAGATCCGCATGATCTCGGGGTGCTCGATGAGCTTCACGAAGTACCGGCCGAGCGTGTAGTAGCCGCCCAGCTCGCGGCGCATGATCCGCGGGTACGTCTGGAGCGCGCGCTCGCGACCGCCGTCGGTGAGCCGCACGCGGGACTGGGCGACGACGTCGGCCGCCGCCCGCCCGGCCTGCATCGCGTAGGCGATCCCCTCGCCGTTGAAGGGGCTCACCATGCCGCCCGAGTCCCCGACGAGCAGCACGCCGCGCGTGTACAGCGGCGTGCGGTTGAAGCCCATGGGCAGCGCCGCGCCGCGCACCGGGGCGAGCCGGTTCTCCTCCGTGAACTCCCACTCGGCGGGCGCGTTGCGCATCCAGGTGGCGAAGAGGTCCTTGTAGTCGACGTTCGCGGCGGACTGGCGCGCCGGCGTCGAGCTCACGGAGCCGAGCCCGACGTTCGCCGTCCCGTCGCCGAGCGAGAAGATCCAGCCGTAGCCGGGCAGCAGGTTGGACTCGCGCGGCGTGCCGTCCCACAGCTCGAGGTGGGACTCCATCCACGGGTCGTCGTGGCGGGGGGTGCGGAAGTACGTGCGGACGGCGACGCCGATCGGGCGGTCCTCGCGCCGCGCGAGGCCGAGCGCGAGCGCGAAGCGCGACGAGACGCCGTCGGCCGCGATGACGACGGGCGCGCGGTAGGTGACCTCGTCGCCCGCGCGCCGGCCCTTGTCGTCCACGGGGCGGGCGGTGACGCCGACGACGCGGCCGGTGCGCTCGTCGAGCACGGGGCCGGTGACCGCGGTGCGCTCCAGGAGCTTGGCCCCCGTGCGCTGCGCGTGCTCGGCGAGGGTCCGGTCGAACGAGTGGCGCGCGCGGGCCATGCCGTAGCTGGGGTACGACGCGAGGTCGGGCCACGCGAGCTCCCACGAGCGGCCGCTCGCGACGACGCGCAGGCCCTGGTTCCGGATCCAGCCGTCCTCGGCGCGGGTCGGCACGCCCATGCGCACGAGCTCGGCGACCGCGCGCGGCGTCAGGCCGTCGCCGCAGATCTTGTCGCGCGGGAACGACGACTTCTCCAGCAGGAGGACGCTCAGCCCGGCGGCGGCGCAGTAGTGGGCCGCCGCGGAGCCGGCCGGGCCCGCGCCCACGACGATGACGTCGGCGTCGTCGAGCCTCGCGCCCACCGTGCTCACCTCACCGTCCGGTCGTCGGGACACACCTCGTGGTGGTCCACCGTGACCCGGGTCGGGACACGGCGCACCCACGGTCCTTGTGAAGTCGGTCACAATGGACATCGCCACTCTAGTCACTCCCGACGCGGGATGTGTAGCAAGGCGACCCTTCCCTGGGAGATCCTGTGACGAAGGTCCTCCCGCGCGACGACTCCCGACCCTGTGGATCGGGACCGGCGGGCAAGGGGGCCGGAGCGGCCATGGCCTAGCCTCCCCGCGCCGCCGCGGGACGCACGGCGGGCGGCGGGCGCGCGTCGCCGCAGGTCAACGACCGTCGGACGACGCCGCCCGGGCCCGCCCGAGCCGGGCGAGCGCCAGGCCGGCCCCGGCTGCGAGCGCCGCGGCGGTCGCGAGCCACCACGTGTCGACCCCGGTGCGGGCCAGCCCGGGGCCGGTCGACGGCGGCTCCCCCGGGGCGGGCGCCGGGCCGGTGCCCGGGACGCCCACGAGGTGCACCGTCTCCAGCACGCCGGCGACCGAGCGGCGCGTGGACGACGGCGCGTCCGCCGACATCGCGACGCTCACCTCCACCCGGCCCACCTCCCCGGGATCGAGGACGGGCCCCTCCCAGGTCGCGGCGCGCGGCGCCGCGCCGTCCAGCCGGACGTCGAGCCACGCGCCGAGCCCGGTCCGCACGACGGCCGGGTCGACGTCGGCCGCGAGGTCCACGAGGACGCGCGCCGCCGTCGGGCCGTCGTTGCGGACCCACAGGTCGCGCGCGACGGTCGCTCCCGGCACGACGAGCGCGTCCGGACCGAACAGGGACGCCGGGAGGCCCGTCGCCCACGTCGCGCCGTCGGCGCTCAGCCGGAGCGCGTCCTCCTCCCCCGACGCCGCGACCGCGCCGGTGCCCACCGAGGTGCCCGACGTCGCCCCCACCGAGGTGCCCGCCGTCGCCCCCACCGCCGCCTGGCCCGGCCCGGCGAGCACGACCGCGAGCAGCACGCCGGCGAGCGCACGGAGCGGCCCTCGGCCCGCGCCGCGGCTCACGGGACCACCGCCGGGGTCCTGCGGCGCCGCGCGCGCTCGCGCAGTCCCGCCGCGACCTGCCAGGCGCCCCACCCGAGGAGCCCGGCGGCGGCCACGACGGCGACGGTGCGGCGCGTGTCCCCCGACACCGCGGAGCTCACCCACCCGAGCAGCGGGACCGCGTAGACGACCGACCCGCGGACCTGCACGGGGCGGACGGGCTCCGGGTCGGGTGCGGCGTTGGCGTCGCCCTGCGTCGTGAGCACCCGCTCGTCGTCGGCCCCCACCCCGACGCCGACGACCCGGTGGGTGACGACCTCCGGCCGGCCCGACACGAGCTGGTACGTGACCACGTCCCCCGGCGCGACGCGCGCGACGTCGACCGGCCGGACGACGACCATCGTCCCGGGCGCGTACGTCGGCCGCATGGACCCGGTGAGCACCGTGTACGGCGTCGCCCCCAGCACGAGCGGCACGACGACCCCCACGAGCGCGAGCGCGACGGCGCACCCGAGCGCGAGCACGCCGAGCGCCCGGGCGAGCGGCCCGTGCCGCCGCGTCGCGCCGCGCTCGCGGTGCCGCCCGCCGCGGGGCCGCTCAGCCACAGGAGACCCCCGAGAGCCCGGTGCCCGCGAGGAGCGCGCCGCGGACCGCGACCGCGTTGCTCGGGACCGAGACCCATCCCGACGCGTGGACGGACTGGACGCTGACCTGCAGGATCGTGCCGCCCAGCAGCAGGTCGAGGATCGACTGGAGGAGCCCGCCGAGCAGCGACTCGGTGATGACGAGCTGCGTCGCCGTGGTCTCGGTGGTCGTGGACTGCCCGCCTCCCGCGATCGTCACGCGGTAGCGGGCCGGGGCGGGCGTCGGCGCGGTCCACCGCACGGTCGCGCTCCGCGCGAGGTTGGTGCCCGTCGTCGCGCACGTCGTCCCGGTCGGGGCGGGGATCGTCCCCGCCGACGCCGTCGTCCAGAGCGACCCGCTCGCCGTCCACCACGCGACGGCCGGGCCGCCGACGAGCGCGAGCGCCACGGCCAGCGCGGCGACCACCCGGAGCCGGGCGCCGCGCGTCACGACGGCCTGCTCTCGAGCGTGACCGTCACCGCGACCTGGGCGCTCTGGCCCTGCCAGTCGCTCGGGCTCCCCGCGGGCAGCGTGTAGCGGACGCACACCTGCGTCGTCGCGCCGCGCGCGTACGTCTGCGGACTGAGTGCCCCGGCGGGCAGGGCCGTCCCCGTGCACGTCGCCCCGGGGTAGAACGCGACGGTGGGCCGCACGGTCCCCTCGTAGGCCACCGCGAGCCGGTAGCGCCACGTGCCGTCGCCCGTGTGGGTGACGGCGACCACTCCGTCGCGGGACTGGCCCGGCAGCATCGCCGTGAGGTCGGGGAACGTCTGCCACGACGTCTCGACGCCGAACGAGCCCGACCGCACGTCCGCACCGCTCACGGGCTGCGACGCCGACCACGTCGCCCACGCCGCACCCGCGGAGAGCGGCAGCGCGGCGAGCGCGAGCACGACCAGGGCGCGCACGGCACCGCGCCGCCCGTGCGCGACGCGTCCGCCCGCGCCGCCCGGACCGGGTCGGGCGCGACGACGTGCGACCCGGGCGCGGCGGCGGGACAGGTCGACCCCCACCGCGGTCCTCTCAGAGGTGCTGCTCGAGCGTGAACGTCAGGCTCGAGAGGTTCACCACGGAGCTCGTCGCGACCTGGTCGGCGGTGGCCGCGTCGAACGTCAGCGTGACGTCGGCGTCGACCGCCGGGTAGGCGGCCGTCGACGGCGCGACCTCGTACGTCCCGTCACCGTTGGCGGTGGCCCACGCCGGCGGCCCGTCGAGCACGAACGCCACGTCGAGCGCGTCGACGAGCGCCTGGTCGCCCGTGAGGCCGTCCGTGCCGCTCACGGCGAGGGTCGCCTGCAGCGAGTCGCCGATCGCGGTCACCGTGATCGGCTGGCTGAGCGCCAGCACGTCGCCCGGGACGATGCGGACGGCCGTGACGTCCGCGACCGCGGTCCCGTTGAGCGTCCAGGCGGCCGTCCCCAGCGCGAGGTCGAGGTCGCCGGAGCTGATGTCCCCCGCCTCGGCGACGGCCTGCGAGTCGGACCACAGCGCGTAGGTCCCGGCTCCTCCGAGGAGGAGCAGCGCACCCGCCCCGATCGCCAGCGCACCCTTGGTCAGACGTTCCATGTCGTGCCCCCGTCATGCCGCGCGCGGGCCCCCTTCGGCCGCGCTCGTCCCTCGACGGTAGGCCGGACGGCGCGGACCGGCATGGGGAGCCGCCGCTCGGGACGGGTGAATTCGGTGTCGCCGGGACCGCTCCGGCGACGGCGTCAGGCGGGGCGCGTGCCCCGGTGGAGCGCGACGATCCCGCCGGAGAGGTTGCGGTAGGCGACCTTCTCCCAGCCCGCACGGAGCAGGAGCCGGCCGAGACCGACCTGGTCGGGCCAGGCGGCGATGGACTCCGCGAGGTACTCGTACGAGCCGCCCTCGCGCGTCACCGCGGCGGCGATGCGCGGCAGCGCCTGCACCAGGTACTCCTGGTACACGACGCGGAACGGTGCCCACGTCGGGGTCGAGAACTCGCAGATCACGACCCGCCCGCCGGGCCGCACGACGCGCAGCATCTCGCGCAGCGCCGCCTCGGTGTCGACGACGTTGCGCAGGCCGAACGAGATCGTCACGGCGTCGAACGTGCCGTCCGCGAACGGCAGGCGCGTCGCGTCACCGGCGACGAACGGCAGGTCGGGCCGGCGCTCCTTGCCCACCTGGAGCATGCCGAGCGAGAAGTCGCAGGGCACGACGCGCACCCCGTCGTCGGCGAACGGCTCGGACGACGTCCCGGTCCCCGCCGCGAGGTCGAGGACCTTCTCGCCCGGCAGCGCGCCGACCGCGCGCACCGTCGCCCGGCGCCAGGCACGGTCCTGGCCGAACGACATGATGTCGTTCGTCAGGTCGTAGCGCGAGGCGATCCCGTCGAACATCGACGCGACCTCGGAGGGCTTCTTGTCCAGGTTGGCGCGGGGCATGCGGCCCATGCTTCCACGTCCCCGCACCGCAGGGCGCACCCGCGCGCGCGGCTTACGCTGGGAGGCGATGACTGCAGAACCGTCGGCCACGGCCGCACAGCCCCAACCTCGGCCGAGCATCGTCGTGCGGACCACCCGGATCCCCGACCTGCCCGGCGGCCTGGACGCCCTCGTCGACCTCCTGCCCGACGCGCGGCCGCTCGCCTGGGTGCGTCGTGGCGACGGGATCGTGGGCTGGGGCGAGGCGCTGCGGCTCGAGACGTGGGGACCGGGCCGGTTCGCCGACGCCGAGGCCGCGTGGCACGAGACGCTCGCGCGCGCCGTCGTGCGCGACGAGGTGGGGCTGCCCGGGACGGGTCCGGTCGCGTTCGGGTCGTTCGCGTTCGACGACTCCGCCCCCGGCGACGACGCCCACGACCCGGTCCGCGCGGGCGGCGTGCTCGTCGTGCCGCGCGTCGTCGTCGGCCGGCGCGACGGCCACGCGTGGCTCACGACCGTCGACACCGCGGGCTCCCTGTCGTCCTCCCCGACGGACGCGCTGCGCCGCACGCCGCGCGCTCCCGTCACCGCGCCCGGCGCCGTGGCGTGGCACGACGGCGCGCTGCGGGCCGACGACTGGGCCGCCGTCGTCGCGGAGGGCGTCGAGCGCATCCGGTCGGGCGCGCTCGAGAAGGTCGTGCTGGCGCGGGACGTCGTCGCGCACACGGCCGAGCCCGTCGACCCGCGCTGGCTGCTCGCACGGCTCGCGACGTCGTACGAGGCGTGCTGGACGTTCTCCGTCGACGGCCTCGTGGGCGCGACGCCCGAGCTCCTGGTCCGCAGCGAGAAGGGTCTCGTCACCTCGCGCGTGCTCGCGGGGACGATCCGCCGCGGCGGGCTGTCCGACGACGAGGCGCTCCTGCGGGCGGCCCAGCTCGCCCGGTCGTCGAAGGACCTGGAGGAGCACGAGTACGCCGTGCGGTCGGTCGCGCAGGCCCTCGCCCCGTTCTGCTCGTCGATGAACGTCCCCGACGCGCCGTTCGTGCTGCACCTGCCGAACGTCATGCACCTCGCGTCGGACGTGACCGCGGTCCTCGCGCGCGGGACGAGCGCGCCGGGCTCGCTGTCGGCCGGCACCGGTCCCGGGCCGACGAGTCTCGCGCTCGCCGCGGCGCTGCACCCGTCCGCGGCCGTGTGCGGCACGCCGACGAGCGTCGCGCGCGACCTCATCCGCGAGATCGAGGGCATGGACCGCGGCCGGTACGCCGGGCCCGTCGGGTGGCTCGGCGCGGACGGCGACGGCGAGTGGGGCATCGCGCTGCGCTCGGCCGAGCTCTCGGCGACGGACCCCCGGTCGGTGCGGCTGTTCGCCGGCTGCGGGATCGTCGCGGCCTCCGACCCGGCGGCCGAGGTCGCCGAGTCCGAGGCGAAGCTCGAGCCGATGCGCTACGCGCTCGGCGGGGCCTGACGTCCGCGGCGCGCCGTCCGCCTCGTCCGGGCGGTCGTGCCTGCGTGCCTGCGTGCCTGCGTGCCTGCGTGCGGAACGTCACCCCCGCCGACTTTCGACCGCCACCCGGACGACCGGGCCCGGCGCCCGCGGCGCTGCTAGGTTTCGGGAGGTGTCCGACTCCTCCCAGTTTTCCCGTCCTCGTCCCACCGCCCCGTCCGGCGTGCTCGTCCGCCGGGCCGTCGTCGCCGACCGCGACGCCGTGTGGCCGCTCGTCCTGGAGCTGCCTCGCCACGACCCCGAGCGGGAGGCGTTCGAGCGGTCCTTCGGCCCGCTGCTCGCCGCGCTCGACACGTACTTCGCGGTCGCGGAGCTGCCCGACCAGGGCGTCGTGGGGTACCTGCTCGCGAACCGGCACCTGACCTTCGCGTCCAGCGGCGTCGTCTGCCGGGTCGAGGAGGTCGCGGTCCTCCCGCAGCACCGCCGCCAGGGCATCGGCCGCCACCTGCTCGAGAGCGCCGAGGAGTGGGCCGCCGAGGTCGGGGCACGCCGCGTCGGGCTCGCGACCGGGCTCTCCAAGGAGTTCTACGTCTCCGGCGGCTACGCCGAGACCGCCGGCTTCTTCACCAAGCGCGTGGAGGCACCGGCGGCGCCGACCGCGGCGGGCGGCGACGCACCGTGGGCGCCGAGCGCCGCCACCGACTGAGCAGTCCGGACCGACGACGAGCGGCCGGCACGGGGATCCGTGCCGGCCGCTCGGTGCGGTACCCGGTCCGCGGGGGGACGTCCGTGGTCCGGTCACCCGCCCGTCGCGGTCAGAGGTCGCGACGGGACGTGGCGCGGGGTACGGGTCGCGCGTGCCGGCACGACGACCCGCCCCCGCAGATCGTGGGCGCCCCTCGCGGGGTGCCCGTCAGGGTCAGCCCTGGCCGCCGAAGAACCAGTCGAACGGGTTGGGCACGTTGCCCGGGTCCGTCGGGTCGGTCTGCTGACCCTGGTCGCCGCCCTGCTCGCCACCCTGGTCGCCCTGGCCGGGGAGCTGCCCCTGACCGTCCTGGCCGGGAAGCTGCCCCTGGCCGCCCTGCGACCCCTGGCCGGTGGTCTCGTCGTCCGCGGGACGCGTCGCGAGCGTGACGTCGAGATCGAGCGTCTTGCCGTCGCGCACCACCGTCAGCGTGGACTTCGCGCCCGCGGCGCGCTCGCGCACGAACGCGGTGAGCGACTCGGCGCCGCCGACGGCGTGGTCGTCGATCGCGACGATCACGTCGCCGGACCGGATGCCGGCGTCGGCCGCGGGCGACCCGTCGGTGACCTCCTGGACCTCGGCGCCGCGACGCGTGACGCCGTCCGCGGTCGCGGTCGCGTCCGCGAGCGTCACGCCGAGGAACGCGTGCTCGGCGGTGCCGTTCTCGATGAGCTGCTCGCTGATCGACTTCGCGAGGTTCACCGGGATGGCGAACCCGAGGCCGATCGAGCCGGACTGGGTCCCGCCGCCCGACAGCGTGGCGATCGACGACGTGATGCCGATGACGCGACCCTGCGCGTCGAACAGCGGGCCGCCGGAGTTGCCGGGGTTGATCGCGGCGTCGATCTGGATGGCGTTCGTCACGACGGACGTGCCGCCGTCCTCGCCCGACGCGGAGACCGGCCGGTCGACGGCCGACACGATGCCCGTCGTCGCGGTGTTCGCGAGGCCGAGCGGGTTGCCCACCGCGAGGACCGACTCGCCGACGCTCACGTCGTCGGAGTCGCCGAGCGTCGCGGGCTGCAGGTCGTCGGGCGCGTCGACGAGCTGCACGACGGCGAGGTCCGTCGCCGGGTCGAGCCCGACGATCTTCGCCTCGAAGAGCCGGCCGTCGCTGAGCGTCACCTGGACGGTGTCGTTCTCCGCCCCGGACACGACGTGGTTGTTCGTGAGCACGTGGCCCTTGTCGTCGATGATGACGCCCGACCCCTCGGCGCCGCCCTGCGAGGTCTGCACCTGGATCGCGACGACCGACGGCGCGACGGCCTTCGTCACGGACTCCCAGTTCGGGTTCTGCGAGGACGAGTCGGAGACGGGCGCGGCCGTGCTCTCCTGGCGCTGGCCGACGTCGGCGAGCGACGCGGAGTCCTGGTCGGCGCCGAACGCGCCCGTGAGGCCGGCGGTGCCGACGCTCGCGAGGACCGCGGCCGCGGCGGCGGCGCTCACGACCGGCACCCAGGTGCGCCGGCGCCTCGGGGCGTCCGCCGCGCCCTGCGCGGTCGGGACCGGCGGCGCGGGCGGCGGCCCGAAGCTGCCGGACGGCGCGTGCGGCCCGGGCTGCGTGGGACGCGCGTACGGGTTGGGCATCGCCGTCCCTGCGGTGTGCGCCGTCGGGGCCGGCTGCGGCGTGGTGAGGTGCTGCACGTGCTGCGGCGCCTCGAGCGGCTGCGTCGGGTGCGCGGTCGGGTGCGCCGCGGTCGGCGGGAGCGGCTGCGTCGTGGCGACCGGGGCGAGCGGCTGCGTCGGCGCCGCGGTGGGCGTCTCGGCAGCGACCGACGCGGCACGCTCGGCGGCGGCGGGCGTCGTGGCGGCGGGCGTGGCGGCCGGCGTCGACGCGGGCGCGTCGGGGGCCGGCGTGGTGGGGGTGGGCTCCGTGCCCGGGGTGTTCGTCATGGTGGGCCTCCTCGGTTCTGCCCACTACTTCACACCGCCGCGCTTGAACGAGGCTTGAACGAGCCTGGGAGTTCGCTGCGAGTTCTGGGCGCCGTCGTCAGCGGTCCGCCGCGAGCGCCGCGCGGACGGCGTCGCGCACCCGCTCGCCCAGGCGCAGGCCGGCCTCTCGCCGGTCCGTCCGCGACACGTGCACCTCCAGCACCTGGACGCCGTGGCTCGGGGCCGCGAGCGCGTGCCGCAGCGAGGGGACGTCCTGCACGAGCTGGTGGTCCACGCCGTACCCCGCGCAGAGCTGGGCGAGGTTCGCGCCGTGCGGCGTCGCGAACACCCGCTCGAACGTGCGCCCCGCCACCGCGGACGTCTCCCCCAGGGCGCCCGGCTCGAGGCCCGCGAAGATCGAGCCGCCGTCGTCGTTCACCACGACGAGCTGCAGGTCGACGTGCGGCTCGTGCGGACCGCGCAGCAGCCCGCCCGCGTCGTGGAGGAACGTGAGGTCGCCGAGCAGCGCGCGCGTGCGGCGGTGCGGCCGGGCGGTGGCGACCGCCGCGCCGAGCGCGGTCGACACGGTGCCGTCGATCCCGGCGAGGCCGCGGTTCGCCAGGACGCGCGGGGCGTCCGCGTCGAGGCCGAGCACGAGGGCGAAGTCCCGCACCGGGTTGGACGACCCGACCACGAGCAGGTCGTCCGGCCCGCACGCGCCGACCACGGCGCGCGCCACGCTCGGGCCGTCGGTCAGCGACCCGTCGGTCGCCGCGGCGACGACCTCGACGGCCGCCGCCGACGCCGCGCGCCAGCGCGCGAGCCAGCCCGTGTCGGTCGCGTGGTCCGACGCCGGTCCGGGCACGGGCCCGGACGGGTCCGGGGCGCCCGGGCGCGGGTCGAGCCACCGGTCGGGCACCGCCGTCAGGACCGTCGACGCGTTGCGCGCGGCGTCGGGCCACGGGCCGGCGCCCGGTGCGACGACGCTCACCTCGACGTCGGGCCGCCCGAGCAGGCGCTGCACGGGCCGCGAGAGCGTCGGCCGGCCGAGCACGACGACGTGCTCCACGCCGTCCACGAGCTCGTCGACCCCGAGCACGAGCGCGTGCGCGGCGACCAGGTTCGGGCCGCCCGCCGCCCCCGACGACGGCTCCGCGAGCAGCGGCCAGCCGCGCGCCTCGGCGAGGACGCGCGCGGCCCGGCCCGCGCCGTCGCCCGCGACGACGACGGTCCGCCCGCCGGGGACCGGCACGGCGACGGGAGCGACGCCGGGGAGAGCGGCGTCACCGCCCGGCTGCGGCTCCACCGGCTCGGGCGGCGCCGCGGCCGGCAGCACGACGGCCGCGCGGACGCCGCGCGGGTCCGTGGCGGGCGCGTCGGAGCCGGGCGCCGCGTCGGGGACGAGGGGCTCGCGGTAGGCGAGGTCGAGGTGCACCGGGCCGGGGTGCCCCGAGCGGGCGCCGACCGCCTCGGCGAGCGCACGCGTCGCGACGGCGAGGAGGTCGCGCACCTCGCCCGGGCGCCCGTCGGGCGCGGGGACGTCCGCGGCGAACCGCACGGCCGGTCCGAAGATCCCGGCCTGGTGCGTCGTCTGGTTGGCGCCCGTGCCGCGCAGCTCGTGCGGCCGGTCGGCGGTGAGGAGCACGAGCGGGACGCCGGTGTGGTGCGCCTCGAGCACCGCGGGGTGGAGGTTCGCGACGGCCGTCCCGGACGTGGTGACGACCGCGACGGGCCGGGGCAGCGGGACGCCGCCGCGCGCGACCGGCCCGGTGCCGCGCGACAGGCCGAGCGCGAGGAAGCCGGCCGCGCGCTCGTCGACGCGCACGTGCAGCGTGAGGCGCCCGAGGTCGGACGCCGCCGCGAGGGCGTAGGCGAGCGGCGCGCTGCGCGACCCGGGCGCGAGGACGACGTCGGCGACGCCCTCGTGCAGCAGCCGGTGCACGAGCACGAACGCGCTGCGCACCGCCGGCGGCTGGGCGTCCAGGCCGTCGAGCAGAGCGTCGAGGTCCGCGCCGCCGGGCGGGGCGCCGGCGCCCGGGCCGGGCGTGCCCACGGGCGCGGTCACCGGGCACCCCCCGCGAGCAGCAGGCCGGCGACGCGGTCGAGCCGCTCGCGCCAGCGGCGGTCCGTCTCGTCGTCGGGCGCGGTGGCCGCGAGCGCCGCGGCGGCGGGCTCGGGGCGGACGACGGGCAGGGCGCCGTCGACGGGGACGAGCGGGTGGTCCACGACGTCGGCCGCGAAGAGGTTGACCGTCGCGAGGCCGCACGCGTACGGGAGCTCGGGGAGCGCGGCGGCGAGCGCGACGCCCGCGGCGATGCCCACGGACGACTCGAGCGCGGACGACACGACGACGGGGATCCCGACCTGGTCGGCGAGGTCGAGGCACGCGCGCACGCCGCCGAGGGGCTGGACCTTGAGGACGACGACGTCCGCCGCGTCGGCGCGGACCACGGCGAGCGGGTCCTCGGCGCGGCGGACCGACTCGTCCGCGGCCACGGGCACGGCCCTGTCGCCCGGCTGCCCGCGCCGGACGGCCGCCAGCCCGGCGACGTCCGCGCACGGCTGCTCGACGTACTCGAGCCCGCCGGCGGCCCGGTCGAGGAGCGGCAGGCGCCGCAGGGCCTCCTCGGCGTCCCACGCACCGTTGGCGTCGACCCGGACCCGCCCGCCCGGGCCGAGCGCGTCGCGCACGGCCCCGAGGCGCGCGACCTCCGCGGCCACGGGCTCGAGCGTCCCGTCGGGTCCGCGCTGGGCGACCTTGACCTTCGCGGTGCGGCACCCGCCGGACGCGGCGACGAGCTCGCGCGCACGGTCCGGCCCGACGGCGGGGACCGTGACGTTGACGGGCACGCGGTCGCGGACGGCGGCGGGCCAGCCCTGGTCGGCCGCCTCGCGGGCGGCCCGCAGCCAGGCGGACGACTCGGCGTCGTCGTAGTCCCAGAACGGCGAGAACTCCCCCCACCCCGCCTCCCCGCGCAGCAGCACGCCGTCGCGGGCGTCGAGCCCGCGGAACCGCGTGGTCAGAGGGGTCCGGTAGACGACGGTCTCGAGGCGGTCGGGCACGCCCTCCAGGCTAGGCCACCGCACGCTCCCCCACGTCGCGGGGCGTCGGCTCGCCGCTCAGGCGTTCACGAGCACCGCGACCACGAGCGCGACGATCACCGCGTTGAACGCGAACGCCACGACGGCGTGCGTCGTGACCATCCGGCGCGTCCCCGTGTCGAGCACGGTGACGTCGGCGGTGGAGAACGTGGTGCTCACGCCCGCCGCGAGGTACACGTAGTCGGCGAAGGCCCGCGGCCCCTGCCCCGGGAACGCGAACCCGCCGTCGCCCGCCGCGACGTCGCGCCGGGCGTAGTGCACGGAGTAGGAGACGAGGACCGTCACCCACGACACGACGATCACCGCGACGCCGAGCACCGTGATCGCGGGGACGGCGGCCCACGCGACCCCTTGGGCGAGCACGAACCCGACGAGCAGGGCCATGAGCGCGAACTGGACCGACCACGCCGCCGAGCCCCCGCCGAGGAGCCACGTGCCCACCCGGCCCCGGCCGTCGGGGTGCGCCGCGACGAGCGCCCGCTCGAGCGCGGGCCCGCGACGCCCGGCGAACGCCACGCACGTGAGCACGCAGTACAGCCCCGACAGCACCACCCACACGAGGAGGCCGGCCGCGACGGGCGCGGTGCCGTCGTCGAGCCCGAGCGGACGGACCGCGAGGACGACCGCGAGGGGTCCCAGCACGAGCGCGACGCCGGTCGACGTGAGCGAGCGGACGCTCTCCGGGACCAGGCGGTCGCGCAGGGCGGGTCGGGTGGACGCGGGTCGACGGCTCATGGCCCGCGAGGCTATCGCGACCGTCCGGCGCGGTGCCCGACCCGTCCTCGGCCGGTCGTCAGCTCGCGCGCGACCGGGCCACGAGCTCGCGGACGCGCTGCAGGGCGAGGTCGCGCACGTCGTGCCCCTCGCTCAGCGCGCTCACCGCGGCGCCGTCCACCACGGCGACGAGCAGCGCGGGCGGCACGCTCGCGAGCCCGCGCACCGCGAGGAGCTGGGCGACGGCGTCGTCGAGCCCCTGCCGGCCCTCGCCGTAGGCACGCGCGAGCGCGGGGTAGCGGCCCGCGCCCACGAGGTGCTCGTAGAAGCCGCGCAGCTCGCTCTCCCCGCCGGGCGGCAGGACCGCGTCGACGAGCACGTGCGCGTCCTCGCGCGCCCGGTCCCCGCCCCGCGCGGCCCGCTCGGCGGCTCCTCGCGCGTGGTCCGCCCACCCGGAGACGACGACCTCGCCGGCCGCGCCGATGAGGTCGTCGAGCCCGGTGAAGTAGTACGTCGTGGCGGCGAGCGGGACGTCGGCCCGGGACGCGACGGCGCGGTGGGTCACCGCGGCGGGGCCCTCCTGGAGGATGAGGTCCGCGGCGGCGCGGACGATCGCGTCGCGGCGCGCGACCCCGCGCGCCTGACGACGCGGTGCGGGTCGCGGGTCGACGGTCTCGGTCGGCATCGGTGTCAGTGCCCTCCCCCGGAGAGGTTGAGCCCCACGACCCCCGCGACGATCAGCACGAGGGAGATCACCTTGAGGATCGTGACGGGCTCGTCGAACAGGACGACGGCGAGGATAGCGGTCAGCGAGGCGCCGATCCCCACCCAGACACCGTAGGCCACGCCGACGGGCAGGGACTTCAGGGCGATGCTCAGGCCGACCATGCTCAGGACGAGCATGACGACGAACGCGACGCTCGGCCACAGCCGGGTGAAGCCGTGCGACGCCTTGAGGCTGAGAGCCCAGCCGGCCTCGAGCATGCCGGAGAGGATGAGGACGATCCATGCCATGGGGAGACTCCCTCGGGTCGGCGCACCGGGTGGCAGGGCCCGCCGTCGTGCGCAGAACTGGTACTAACGTACCAGTTACTCGGGACCCGTCAAGACCGCCGCCCGGAGCACGCGCGCGACGCGCTCGACGTCGCCGTCGCGCACGCGCGCGGTCCCGACCACCACCCCCGCCTCGTGGCGGTCCACCCCCGTCCCGCTCAGCGGCTCGGCGGGCACGCCCGCCGCGTGCAGGCCCGCGACCGCGGCGCGCTCGGCGGCCGGGCCGGGGAGCGGGACGACGAGATGGAGCCCGGCGGCGACCCCGCCCACCTCGACCCCGGGCAGGGCGTGCGCGAGCGCGTCGAGCAGCAGGCGCCGCCGCCGCTGGTACACGAGCCGGGCCCGGCGCAGGTGGCGCTGGTAGGCGCCCGAGCCGAGCAGCGCCGCGAGCGCCGCCTGCTCGGGCACGGACGTCCCGAGGTCCGCGTGCCGCTTCGCCTCCACCAGGGGCCCGACGACGCGCGGCGGCGCCACGACCCAGCCGAGCCGCAGCGCGGGCGAGAGGAGCTTGGACACGGAGCCGAGCAGCACGACGCGCTCCGGGTCCAGGGCCCGCACCGAGGCGACCGGCTCCCGGTCGTAGCGCAGCTCGGCGTCGTAGTCGTCCTCGAGCACGAGGCGGTCGCCCGCCGCGGCCCAGGCGACGAGGGCGCGCCGTCGCGCGGGGCCGAGCACGACCCCGCGCGGGAACTGGTGGGCGGGCGTCACGAGGACGGCGCGCGCGTCGTCGGGCAGCAGGTCCGCGCGCAGACCCTCCGTGTCCACCGGCACGCCGACGGTGCGCAGGCCGGCGTCGCGCAGCAGCTCGAGCGCCCCGCGCGACGACGGGTCCTCGACCGCCACGCGCACGGGCCCCGCCGGTCGCGCGCCCGCGACCCGCCCCGCGACGAGCAGCCGGGCGAGGAGGGAGAGCGCCTGCGCGACCCCGCTCACCACGACCACGTCCTCCGCCGCGACGTGGGCGCCGCGCGCTCGGCGCAGGTGGACCGCGAGCGCCTCGCGCAGCGCCGGCAGCCCCTGCGGGTCCGGGTAGCCCAGGTCGGCGTCGGCCAGTCCCCGCATCCCGTCGCGCACGGCGCGCGCCCACGCGGCGCGGGGGAAGAGCGCAGGGTCGGGCGTCCCGACGCTCGCCGGCCGCGCCGCCCCTGACGCCCGCCGGGGTCCGGGCTCCGCGCCGGGCACCGCACCGGCCGGGCCCGCCGCCGTCCCCGGACGGCCCGACGGCGGCGCGGGCAGCGCCGCGACGACCACCCCCGACCGGGGCCGGGACACGAGCAGCCCTTCGCCGACGAGCACGTCGACGGCGGTGGTCACGGTGCCGCGCGAGAGGCCGAGCACCGCCGCCGCGTCGCGGCTCGACGGGAGCGCCGCGCCCGCCTCGAGGCGCCCGTCCACCACGGCCGCGCGCAGACCGGCCTGCAGCCACCGGCCGACGTCGCGCCCGGGGGGCGGGCCGAGGGCGAGCAGCAGCGCGTCGGGCTCGATCCGGGTCACCATCTGGCCCAGTGAACCAGGCAGGATCTGGACCTGCACCCTGGTCCAGGGGCGTCCCTACGGTCGACGCATGTCCCTCCTCGCACGTCCCTCTCGCCACGGCTCTCGGTCCGACGTCGTCGGTCGTGCGCCCGGCCTCCCCGGACCGGCGGGGTCCGGCGACCTGCGGTGCGCCGCCGGCATGGTGATCGTCGGCTCGTCGTTCGTCGCGTCCGCCGCCCTCGCGGACTTCCCGGTGCTCGGCGGCCAGGCCGCGCGCTACGCCGTCGCGGCGCTCGTCCTGCTCGCCGTGCTCGCCGCGCGCCGCGTGCCGTGGGTCCTGCCGTCGCCGCGCGCGCTGCTCCGCCTCCTCGCGCTCGCCGCGACCGGACTCGTGGGGTTCAGCGTCCTCGTCGTCGAGAGCGCGGGCCGCGCGGACCCGTCCCTCGTCGGGGCCGTCGTCGGCGCCTCGCCGGTCGTGCTCGCCGCGGCCGCCGCGCTGCGGGCGCGCCGCGTCGCGGTCCGGACCCTCGCCGCGGCGGTGGTGGTGACGGCCGGCGTCGTGGTCGTCGAGGGCGGCGGCTCCGGCGACCCCGTCGGCGTCGCGCTCGCGCTCGGCGCGCTCGCGTGCGAGGTGTGCTTCTCGCTGCTCGCCGTGCCGCTCCTGCCGACGCTCGGTACGCTGCGCGTCTCCGCGTACGCGTGCGTCCTGGCCGTCCCGCAGCTCGCGCTGCTCGGCCTCGTCCGGCAGCAGGTCACGGGGCAGGCGTTCCTCGTCGTGCCCGACGCAGCCGAGCTCGCCGCGCTCGCGTACCTCGCCGTCGTCGTCACGGCCGTGGCGTTCCTCCTCTGGTACTCCGGGCTGGCCGCGATCGGCCCCGCGCGGGCCGGGCTGTTCGCGGGCCTCCTGCCCGTCGCGGCGCTCGGGGCCTCGGTCGCCCTCGGGTTCGAGTCGCCCGACGCCCGCTCCGTCGTCGGGACCCTCGTCGTCGGGGCCGGGCTCGTCCTCGGCCTCGCGGCGACGTCGCGGCGTCCCGACGCGCCGGCGCCCGCACGCCGCGCCGAGGAGCCGGCCCCCGCACCGAGCGCGAGCCTCGCCCCGCAGCGGCTACCGTGACGGTCGTGACCAGCACCGACCCCACCCCCGCAGCCCCCGCCGACGGCCCCCGCCCGCACGCGCTCCCCCGCCAGGTGTCGGAGACGTTCGACCCGGGCGCGTGGCGCGACGTCGCCGGGTTCGAGGGACTGACCGACGTCACCTACCACCGGGGCGTGGAGCGCGACGCGGACGGCGCCGTCGTGCGCGACCTGCCCGTCGTGCGCGTCGCGTTCGACCGGCCCGAGGTGCGCAACGCGTTCCGCCCCCACACCGTGGACGAGCTGTACCGCGTGCTCGACCACGCGCGCATGACGTCCGACGTCGGGACGGTGCTCCTCACGGGCAACGGCCCGTCCCCCAAGGACGGCGGGTGGGCGTTCTGCTCCGGGGGCGACCAGCGGATCCGCGGGCGCTCCGGCTACCAGTACACGACCGCGCCCGACGGTGGCGGCGAGGTGCACACGCGCGACGCCGTCGACCCGGGGCGTGCGGGGCGCCTGCACATCCTCGAGGTGCAGCGGCTGATCCGGACGATGCCCAAGGTCGTGGTCGCGGTCGTCAACGGGTGGGCCGCAGGAGGCGGGCACTCGCTGCACGTCGTCGCCGACCTGTCGATCGCGAGCCGCGAGCACGCGCGCTTCAAGCAGACCGACGCGAACGTCGGGTCGTTCGACGGGGGCTACGGCTCGGCGTACCTGGCGCGGCAGGTGGGGCAGAAGCGGGCGCGGGAGATCTTCTTCCTCGCGCGGGAGTACTCGGCGCAGGACGCGTACGAGTGGGGCGCGGTGAACGAGGTCGCGGACCACGCCGACCTGGAGGCGCTCGCGATCGAGTACGCGCGCGTGATCGCGACGAAGTCGCCGCAGGCGATCCGGATGCTCAAGTTCGCGTTCAACCTCGCGGACGACGGGCTCATGGGCCAGCAGGTCTTCGCGGGCGAGGCGACGCGGCTGGCCTACCTCACGGACGAGGCCGTGGAGGGCCGCGACGCGTTCCTCGAACGCCGCGACCCCGACTGGGGCCGGTTCGGCTACGCGTTCTGACCTGCGGGTCAGGAGCCGCCGACGAAGCTCGTCAGCATCTCGATGAGGCCGCGGCCGACGAACGCCGCGGCGACGGCGAGGCCGAACAGGAGCCCGACCGAGATCGCGACGGGCGCGGCCGAGCGGGCGACGCCGGGCTCGTCGTCGCGCGGCGTGCGCGGCGCGTAGGACGGCGGGAGCTGGCCCTCGGTCGGGCGCGGGGCGCCCTCGCCGGGGGTGCCGGGCTGGGACGGGTGGACGGGGTGCGGGACGACGGTTGCCATGACTCCACGGTGCCGCCCGGGACCCCGTCGGCGCGTCGGCCCCGCGGCTCGACCTGGACGTCCACCGGTCCCCCTCGGGGCGGAGCGGTCGTACGCCGTGGGGAGGATCCGGAGCCGCCGCCGGGCGAGCGGGCCGTCAGGAGATCTCCCAGCTCCCCGACCCGACCGGCACGAGCTCGATCCACGAGGCCCCGGGCTCGAGCTCGACGGGCGCGCCGTCCGCCCCCGTGAGCACGAGCGGGGCGTCGACCGCCTCCTTGGACCAGGACACCGCCACCTGCTTGCCGCCGCTCGCGACGACCCCCTCGCCGGTCCCGACGAGCTTCGTCTCCGGGACGGGCACCCCCGCGGGATCCTTGAACGAGGTGTTCTCCATCGGCGCGGCGAGCAGCACGACGTTCGTGGCCGCGAGCCGCACCTCGTCCGACGACACGGCCGGGGTGTCGCCCTCGCTGCGCACGTACCGGCCCTCGTCGGCGCTCCACTCCCACACGGCGCGGCTCGCGTGCGTGAGCCGGACGTCGAGGCGCGCCGCGGACGCGCCTGCCGCGGTGGCCGTGCCGGACCCCGGCTCCCGGGCGAAGACGAGCTGGGCGGGCGGGGGCGACGTGCGGTCGCCGTCGGCCTGGGCCCAGAACTCCTCCGGGCTGCCGTACACGTTGTGCGGCGCCCGGCGCGCGCGCGTCGTCGTGAACCCGTCGTCGCCCTCGTCCATGACGACCGACTGGGTGCCCGCCGCACCGACGGCGTCGATGAACGGCTGCTGCCCACCGGTGTACGCGAGGATCCCGTGCAGCGGCCCGACGATCGCGGGGTCCATGGGCCGGACCGACCGGACGGGTCCCACGCGCTCGGGGACCTGCGAGTGGTAGACGGCGACGAAGCGCGTGATGCCGCCCTCGACGACCTCCTCCCACACGACGTCGGCCTGCTCGAGGCCCGTCTGCGGGCGCGCCTGGGGCGCGTTCTCGATCTTCACCGCGAGCGCCGGCCGGTCGGCGACCTCCTCGGCCGCGACCCCGGTGAGCGGCCACACGAGCGGCACGTCCGGCTCCGGCGGCGTGCCCTTGTCCGAGGACACGTCGGCGTCGACCGTCTCCGTCACGGGCGCGGCGGGCTCGCCGCCGCACCCCGCGAGCAGGACCGTCGCCGCGGCGAGCGCGGCGACCAGCCCCGCCCGGAGCGTGCCGGCCCCTCGTCCCGTCCTCGTCATCCTCGACCTTCCCGTCGGCCCAGGACCGGTCCTGGGGCAGCCCCTGCGACGGACGTGCGTCTCCGGGCCACCCTACGGCCCGGCCTACGCTGATCCGGTGAACCGCGCCGTCGTCCCCGCCGATCTCGACACCCTGGTCGCGGCGGTCGGCGCCGCCCTGGACGGCGAGGGCGCCCCGGTGGCGCCCGTCCCGCTGCTCGACCGCCCCGGGCGCGCCGACGTCCCACCGGGCGCCGCGCTCGTCCTGCGCACGTCGGGCTCGACGGGCGCGCCGCGCGAGGTCGTGCTGTCCGCGACCGCGCTGCGGGCCTCGGGCACGGCGACGCACGAGCGGCTGGGCGGCCCGGGCCACTGGCTCCTCACGCTCCCCCCGACGCACGTGGCGGGCGTCCAGGTCGTCGCCCGCGCCCACGCGGCCGGGCGAGGCCTCACCGTCGCGCCACCGGACGAGCCCTTCACCCCCGCCGGCTTCGCGGCGCTCGTCGGCCGCACCCCGCCCACGGAGCGCCGGTACGTCTCGCTCGTCCCGACGCAGCTCCACCGCCTCCTCGCCGCGGCAGACGCAGGCGCCGACGGCGGCACGGCGGGCCTCGACGCGCTCTGCGCCCTCGACGCGGTCCTGCTGGGCGGTGCCGCGACGCCTCCCGCCCTGCTGCGCCGCGCGCGGGCGGCGGGCGCGCGCGTCGTCACGACCTACGGCATGACGGAGACGAGCGGCGGGTGCGTGTACGACGGCGTCCCGCTCGCGGGCGTGCGCGTGCGGCTCGGCGCGGGCCAGGAGGGGACGGACGCGTCGGGAGGGGCCGCGGGCGTCGTCGAGCTCGCCGGGCCCGTCCTCGCGGACGGCTACCTCGGTGACCCCGGCGCGACCGGGCACGCGTTCCGGACCGACGACGACGGCACGCGCTGGTTCCGCACGAGCGACCTCGGTCGGCTCGACGGGCCTCCGGACGACCCGACGCTCACCGTGCTCGGCCGGGCCGACGACGTCGTCGTCTCGGGCGGCGTCAACGTCGCCCCGGCCGCGGTCGAGGCCCTCGTCGTCGAGGTCGAGGGCGTGGGCGAGGCGTGCGTCGTCGGCGTGCCGCACCCGGAGTGGGGGCAGGAGGTCGTCGCGGTCGTCACGACGGCGGGGCGTCCGCCCGCCCCGTGGACCGCCGACGGCGCCCACCCCGACGGCGGCGTCGCGGACGCCCCGGCGTCGCTCCTCGCGGCGGTCCGGGACCACGTCGCGGATAGGCTGGAGCGTGCGGCGGCACCGCGTCGCGTGCTCGTCGTCGGGGAGCTCCCGCGCCGCGGGCCCGGCAAGGTGGACCGCGCCGCGGTGGCGCGGCTCGCCGTCGGGCACCTCCAGGTCCCCCCTGGGTGAGCCCGCCCGCGGTCCCACCACCCTGCACGACCCGCACGACCGAGACGGAGCACCATGGCCAGCACCACCGAGTGGGTCGCGGGCGCGCGCCCGCGCACCCTCCCCGCCGCCGCGACGCCCGTCATCGTCGGGTCCGGCGCCGCGGCCCAGGTGGACGGCTTCGCCTTCTGGCCCGCGCTGCTCGCCCTCGGCGTCGCGCTCGCGCTCCAGGTGGGCGTGAACTACGCGAACGACTACTCCGACGGCGTGCGGGGGACCGACCTCGACCGCGTCGGCCCCATGCGGCTCACCGCGACCGGCGCCGCGCGACCCGGTCAGGTGCGCGCCGCGGCGTTCGGCGCGTTCGGCGTCGCCGCCGTGCTCGGGCTCGTGCTCTGCGCGGTGACCGGCCACTGGTGGCTGGTCGCCGTCGGCGCCCTCGCGATCCTCGCGGGCTGGTACTACACGGGCGGGCGCAACCCCTACGGCTACCGGGGTCTCGGCGAGGTCGGGGTGTTCGTGTTCTTCGGGCTCGTGGCCACGCTCGGCACCACGTACACGCAGGCGGGCGTCGTGACGTGGCCGTCGGCCGTCGGCGCGGTCGCGGTGGGCCTGCTCGCGTGCGCGATCCTCATGGTGAACAACATCCGCGACATCCCCACCGACGTCGTCGCGGGCAAGCGGACGCTCGCGGTGCGGCTCGGCGACTTCCGTGCCCGCCGGGCCTACGTCGCGATGATCTGGTTCCCGCTGCTGCTGGCGGTCGTGTGCGCGTTCGCGGCGCCCTGGTCGCTCGCCGTCCTGCTGCTCCTGCTGCCCGCGGTGCTGCTCACGGTCCCCGTGATCGCGGGGGCACGCGGGCCGCTCCTCGTGCCCGTGCTCGCCGGGACCGGGCTGTTCGAGCTCGCGTACGGCGTGCTGCTGGGGGTCGGGCTGGCGCTCTGAGCGCCGTCGGTCCTGCGCCGGGTGCGGCGGCAGGGCTCAGCGGGCCGACGACGCCCCGGGCTGCTCGGTCGGCGTCGTGTCCGTACCTCTCGAGGCGGCGTCCTCCTGCGCGTCGAGGGCCGCGTCCTCGGCCGCCGCGTCGTCCTCGATCTCGCGCGAGAACCGCTCGCCCGTCCGGGCGCGGTGCTCGGCCCGCTCGGCGAGGTAGCGCGACGCCGCCTCACGGGGCGTGCGCAGCGTCAGGTAGGACAGCATGAGCGCGACGACCGCGGCGACCAGGACGAGCAGCCAGCCCCGGAGGCCGGCGAACCAGAGGACGCCCAGCGCGACCGCGAAGAGGAGCAGACGCAGGACGGAGTAGATCACGACAGGCACGACTCCAGGGTACGGCCCGTAGGCTGGAGCCATGCTTCGCGTGCTGCTCCCCCTCCTCGCCGTCGGCCTCGCGGTCTACGCGCTCGTCGACCTCGCCTCGAGCGACGAGGAGGAGCGCGGCGGCATCCCGAAGGGGCTGTGGATCGTCCTCATCATCCTGCTGCCGTTCCTCGGCCCGGTCGCCTGGATCCTCGTCAAGCGCTCCGCGTCGCGGTCCGGCTCGCGGTACGCGGCCGGTCGGCCGTCGGGCGGTGCGTCGAACGGCGGCACGCGCCGCCGTCGCAACGCCCCCGTCGCGCCCGACGACGACCCCGAGTTCCTCTGGCGGCTCGAGCAGCAGCAGCGCCGCCAGGCGCGGGACGAGGCGCCCTCGCCCGCGACGGAGAACGCTCCCCCGGCGGCCGGGGGCACGACGGAGGACGACCGCACCGAGGACGACGGCGACGCGCACCGTCCCGGCGCGAGCAACGGGTCCGACGACGGCGACGACACCGCCCGCTGACCGACCCACCGCAGTGAGGTCGAGCGCGGTGTCGGACCGGGTCAGTCGCCCGGGTTGAGGCCGGAGTACGAGTGCTTGCCGTTGAACAGCAGGTTCACGCCCGTGAAGTTGAACAGGACGCACGCGTAGCCGACGATCACGAAGTACGCCGCCCGGCGGCCGGACCAGCCGCGGGTCGTGCGGGCGTGCAGGTACGCCGCGTACACGATCCAGACGACGAAGCTCCAGACCTCCTTGGGGTCCCAGCCCCAGTAGCGGCCCCAGGCGTGCTCCGCCCAGATCGCGCCGCCGATGATGGTGAACGTCCACAGCACGAACGCGACCGCGTTGAGGCGGAAGCTGAGCGCCTCGAGCTGGAGCGGGCCCGGCGTCGAGTCGAGCCAGCGCCAGCCGCGCGCGCCGAGGAAGGCGTTCCCGGAGTCGCGCGAGTCGCGCAGGAGCTGGAGCACCGACGTGACGAACGCGACGGTGAAGATGCCCGTCGCGATGATCGCGACGCCCACGTGGATGACGAGCCAGTAGGACTGGAGCGCGGGCTGCACGCCGGTCGCGGCGACGAAGAACGCGTTCTGCGCGAGCACGAGGAACAGCACCGCGAGGCCCGTGACGAACGACCCGAGGAAGCGCACGTCCCGCTTGAGCGACACGGCCAGGAACACCGCGAGCGCGACGAACGCGCCGACGAGCGTGAACTCGTACATGTTGGCCCACGGCGTGCGGCCGGCGGCGATCCCGCGCGTGACGATCGCGACGAGCAGCAGCGCCGTCCCGAGCCACGTCAGCGAGATCCCGATGTTGGCGGCCTTGCGCGACGGCTCGGGCGCGGCGACGGGTGCGGCGTCGACGACGTCGGGCGTGTCCGGGCCGTACGGCGAGACGGACGCGCCCGCGCCCGCGAGCACCTCCGCGCCGGGCACCTTCGCGTCGGCCCGTGCCTCGGCCCGCTCGTCGTCGGCGCGGCCCGCGAGCCGCGCGAGGTCGATCGCGAACGCGACGAGCGCGACGGTCAGGGCAGTCGCAGCGGCCCAGACGAGGTCCTGGCTCAGCTCGGCTACGGTCATCGGTCAGCCTTTCGTGCGCGGTCGCGCGGTCGGGTCCTGTGCGGGACGCGCGGTGGAGCGGGTGCGGTCGGCCGGTGCGCGTCCCGACGACGTGGTGAGGTCACCCTCACCCGATGGTGCCACGCCCGGGAGCGCGGCGAGAAGCGAGTCCACCTCGCCCTGGAGCCCGGCATCGTCCCCGCGGGCGAGACCCGCGACGGCGACGACGGTGCGCTCGCGCGGGCCGTCGTCCCCGTCACCGGGCACCTCCTCGCGCCACGCGCGCACCCACACGCGGCGGCGCGGGGTGAACAGCGAGACGGCGAGACCCGCGAGCGCGCCGAGCGAGAACACGAGCACCCACGTGAGCGACGGGTCGTGCCGCAAGTCGAGGGCGACGTAGCGCGGCAGCGAGTCGAACGTGATCGTGCCGAGGCCGTCGGGCAGGTCGACCGTCTCGCCCGGGGCGACGAGCAGCTTCACGCGCTCGCCGTCCGCGTCGACCGACGGCGTGAGATCGTCCGTGTCGAGGCGGTAGACGTTCTGCGGCAGGCCCTCGTCGAGACCGAGGTCGCCCCGGTAGACCTCGAGCACGAGGAGCGGGTTGATCGGCTGCGGGTACACCGACTCCGCGGTCTCGCCGTCCTCGCTGAGCTGGGCCGTCGGGAGGAAGTACCCGACGAGCCCGATCTGGTCGAGGCCGGACGACACGTCGGGCACCTTGATGACGCCGCGCGAGGTGTACATCGTGTCCTCGGGCAGGAACGGCACGCGGCCCGAGAACGCCACCTCGCCGTCGGCGTCGTGCACCGTGACCTCGGGCGCGAACCCGTTGCCCTGGAGGTAGATCTTGGCGCCGCCCGCGGTGAGCGGGTGGTTGACCTTGATGGTCTCCTCGTGGGACTCGCCGTCGGGGTCGCGCACGGTGACCGTCGCGGTGAAGTCGCGCGACTGCGCGAACGCGACGGAGTCCTGGGCGAACTCCGACTCGAACGCGTCGAGCGTCATCGAGAACGGCACGAGCGACGACGGCCGGAACCACGCGCCGTTCTCGAACGTGTCGTAGTCGACGACCGCGTTCGCGAACCCCCGGCCCTCCGTGACGATCGCCTGGCCGCGGTAGTGCAGGAGCTGGCCCGTCGCGACGGCGACCAGGAGGCCGACGAGAGACAGGTGGAACAGCAGGTTGCCGGTCTCGCGCACGTAGCCGCGCTCGGCGGACACCGTCCGTGCCGCGGGCCGCGCGGCGGCACGGCCCCGCGCCGGGGCGGCCTCCTCGGCGCCCGTGTCGACGCGGAACGTCGGCAGCCAGCGGAGCCGGCCGCGCAGGTGGCTGCTCGCCGCCGCGACGACCTCGTCCGGCGAGGCGTCGGTGACGGCGCGCGCCTGCGCGGGGAAGCGGTCGAAGCGTCGCGGCGTGCGCGGGGGCCGCGTGCGCAGCGCCTGCCAGTGCGCCTTCGTGCGCGGCAGGATGCAGCCGACGAGCGAGACGAACAGCAGGATGTAGATCGCGGAGAACCACACCGAGGCGTAGACGTCGAAGAAGCCGAGCCGGTCGAGCCACTCCCCCGTCGTCGGGTTCTCCTGCAGGTACCGCAGCACGGCCGCCGGGTCCTGGGGGCGCTGCGGCAGGACGGAGCCGGGCACCGCTGCGACCGCGAGCAGCATGAGGAGCATGAGCGCGACGCGCATGCTCGTGAGCTGCCGCCACGTCCAGCGCAGCGTGCCGCGCCACCCGAGCCTCGGGAGCGCCGGGCCGCCGTCGCCTCCCGCGCCGCCCCCGCCACCCGACGGCGTCCGGTCACCCGGGCCGTCGCCCGCGGAGAACGCGTCGTCGATGCCCTCGGGGCGGTAGCCCGTCGACGTCGGACGCTCTTCTGATCTCTCGGCCTGGCCGGTCCGCTCGGTCATCTCACACCACCGTCACGTAGCCGTCGATCCAGCCCTGCATGGTCGTCGTCCACGTCGTCCACAGGCCCGTGACCAGCGCGAGGCCGATGAGCACGAGCAGCCCGCCGCCGATCCGCATGATCGCGAGGCGGTGCCGGCGCAGGAAGCCGAGCATGCGCTGCGAGCTCTGGAGCCCGAGCGCGATGAGCAGGAACGGCACGCCGAGACCGAGGCAGTAGGCGACCCCGAGGACCGCGCCACGGCCCGCCGAGGCCTCGTTCAGCGACAGCGACTGCACGGCGACGAGCGTCGGACCGAGGCACGGCGTCCAGCCGAGCCCGAACACGATGCCGAGCAGCGGCGCTCCCCACAGCCCCGCCTGAGGGCTCAGGTGCAGGCGCCGCTCGCGCTGGAGGAACGGGACCGCCCCCATGAAGGCGAGCCCCATGAGGATGACGACCACGCCCAGGACGCGCGTGATGACGTCCTCCCACCGGACCAGGTGCACGCCGATCGCGCCGGCGGCGACCATCAGCGCGACGAACACGAGCGTGAAGCCGGCGACGAAGAGCCCGACGCCCGCGAGGACGCGGCCGCGGCTCGGCGCCGCGACCCGCGTGGCCGTCGTCGTCCCTCCGGACGCGCCACGCCCGCTCCCGGCGTTCGCCGCGGCCATGCCCGAGACGTACCCGACGTAGCCGGGCACGAGCGGCAGCACGCACGGCGAGGCGAAGGAGACGAGCCCCGCCAGGATCGCCACCGGGACCGCCAGCAGCATCGACCCGCTCCAGACCGTCGCGGCGAACGTGTCGCCGACGCTCGTCGCGGCGGCGGGGAGCGCGGCGGCCGGGACGGTGGCGGCGAGGGACGCGAGGGTGACCACGGTCAGCCGGCCGCCTCGTCCTCGGCGAGCACGTCGTCGACGAGCGCGTTCAGGGTCGAGCCCTCGGCGAGCCCGATGACGCGTGCCGCGACGCGGCCCTCGCGGTCGAGCACGACCGTCGACGGGACCGCCTGGAGCGGCACCGTGCCGGAGAGCGCCGCGACGACCTCCCCGCTGCGGTCGTCGATGGACGGGTACGGCACCTCGAACCGGCGCTGGAACGCCTGCGCGGCCCCGGCCTCGTCCGTCGTGTTGATGCCGAGCACCTGCACGCCGTCGTCGGCGCGGTCGTTCGCGAGGGCCACGAGGTCGGGCGCCTCGGCGCGGCACGGCGCGCACGCGGCGTACCAGGTGTTGAGCACGACGACGTCGCCCAGCCAGGCGCTCGTGTCGACCGGCTCGCCCTCGTAGTCGGTGCCGGTGAGCGCGACGACGTCGCCCCGCTCGCCCGCGTCCCAGGTGCGGACCGAGCCGTCGCCGGAGACGTAGCCCTGACCCACGACGTCCGTCGTCGCGCCGGAGTCCTGGGCGCACGCCGCGAGGCCGAGCGTCGCGGCGAGCACGACGCCCGCGGTCAGCACGCGGCGGACGGGCGGGAGGGCGCGCGCGGCACGCGCGCGCGAGCTGGCGGTCACAGCGGCATCACGGGAGGCACCCTGCCCGGGGTTCCTGGACGCCACCTGGGAGACGTGACCTCCGCCACTCCCGAACGGGACGGTTCGGGCGTCCGGACGGCGACGACGGCGCGAGACATGACCGACGTCACGCCCCCGCGACGGTCGCGGCGCCCGGGAGGAGGTCGGCGACCGGCTCGGAGTAGTGCAGGCCGACGAGGCGGTCGTCCTCGAAGTGCAGCGACGTGAGCGACGCGAGCGAGCACTGCCGCTTGCGCGGGTCGTGCCACAGGCGGCGGTTCTCGAAGCTCAGGCGCGTGAGCCACACGGGGAGCTGGTGGCTCACGAGGAGCGCCTCGTGACCCGCGGCCTTGTCCCGGGCGTCGGCGACCGCGGCGCGCATGCGCGCGACCTGCTCGGTGTACGGCTCGCCCCAGGACGGCCGGAACGGGTTCCACAGGAAGCGCCAGTGCTGCGGGTGGCGCAGCGACCCGTCCCCGACGCCGAAGGTCATGCCCTCGAAGTGGTTCGCGGCCTCGATGAGCCGGTCGTCGGTGCCGAGCTCGAGCCCGAACGCCTCGGCGGCGGGCGTGGCCGTCTCCTGGGCGCGCTGGAGCGGCGACGCGACGACGACGGCGAGGTCCGCGCGGGGGCGGGACGCGCCGTCGGGCCCGGGCTCGCCCGCGAGGTGCGCGGCGACGCGGCGGGCCATCTCGTGGCCTCGCTCGGAGAGGTGGTAGCCGGGGATGCGGCCGTAGAGGACGCCGTCGGGGTTGTGGACCTCGCCGTGGCGCAGGAGGTGGACGATCGTGGAGACCATGCGCACCAGTGTCCCGCACTCCCGGCCCTGACCGGCACCCGCGGGCCGGCGGCTCCCGGAGCGACCCGGGTCAGGAGTCGCGGTCGGCCTTGCACGCCTCGGCGACGGCCGCCATCGCCTCGCCGAGCGCCCGGAACTGCTCCGGCGTGAGCACGTCGACCATGAACCGGCGCACGGCGGCCACGTGGGCCGGAGCCGACGCCACGAGGACGCGGTAGCCCTCGGTCGTCATCTCGCAGTTGACCCCGCGGCGGTCGCCCGTGCTCGCCGAGCGCCGGACCAGGCCGCGCGCCTCCATGCGCGCCACGGTGTGGGTCACGCGGCTGCGAGACCGGGCGAGCCCGTCGGCGAGGGCGGACATCCGCAGCGTGTGGTCCGGGCTCTCCGAGAGCCGCACCAGCAGCTCGTACTCGTTGAGCGACACGTCCGACCGCTCCTCGTGGTCGCGCCCCAGCGACTCGATGAAGCGCACGGTCCCGTCGAGGTAGGCGCGCCACAGGCGCTGCTGCTCGGCGTCGAGCCAGCGCGGCTCCGCGCTCGCGGCCGCGGTGGTCCCGCGGGCGGTCGTCGTCAGCTGGTGGTCGACGTCGTTGCTGGTCATGGGTCCTCGGGCGCTGGCGGACGGGGGCGGGTTCAGGGGTGGAACCTCGCCGAACATTGTTCCACCTCACCGGGAATAGACGGATCACCCCCTGCTGTTGATACGCACGTACGAAGTTGAACCTTCAACCAAGTTCGGTCCCCCGGGACCCTCGACCCCTTCAGGAGCACCCATGGCCACGCCGCTGCCCGCCGGGCTCAACGCCGGTACCTACGCCCTCGACTCGTCCCACTCGCAGGCGGCCTTCACGGTCCGCCACGCCGGCATCTCCAAGGTGCGCGGCACGCTCGCCATCACGGCCGGCACCATCACCGTGGGCGACGACCTCGAGTCGACCTCCGTGACCGCCGAGCTCGACGCCGCGTCCGTGAGCACGGGCGACGCGAACCGCGACAACCACCTGCGCAGCGCGGACTTCTGGGACGCCGAGAACAAGCCGACGTGGACCTTCGCGTCGACCAGCATCTCCGGCGACGGCGACGACTTCGTCGTGGCGGGCGACCTGACCATCAACGGCGTGACCAAGCCGGTCGAGCTCGAGACCGAGTTCGCGGGCACCGCGACCGACCCGTTCGGCAACGCGCGCGCCGGGTTCGAGGCGACCACGGAGATCTCCCGCAAGGAGTTCGGCCTCACCTGGAACGCCGCGCTCGAGACCGGCGGCGTGCTCGTGGGCGACAAGATCAAGATCGCCCTCGACGTCTCGGCCATCAAGCAGGCCTGACGACCGGCTCCCGGGGCGCTCTTCCCCGGGACCGTTCCCCGAAACACTGCACCCCCGGCAGGGGTGCCGCCCCGAGGGGCCGCGTGCGCGAGCACGCGGCCCCTCGTCGTTCAGCGGTCCTGCGCCTCGGCGAGCGCGCGCGCCTGGGAGTGGAACGCGAGGATCTGCAGCTCGCTGCCGACGTCCACGCCGCGCACGTCGACGTCCGCGGGCACCTGCAGCGCGCGCGGCGCGAAGTTGAGGATCTCCCGCACGCCCGCCGCCACGACCCGGTCCGCGACGGACTGCGCGTGCGCTGCCGGCGTCGCGAGGACCACGATCGACACCTTCTCCCGCGCCACGACCTCCTCCAGCGCGTCGACGTGCTCGACGACGAGGCCCGCCGCCCGCGTGCCCACGACCTCCGGCGACGCGTCGAGGAGCGCCGCGACGTGGAAGCCCCGCTGCTCGTACCCCGAGTAGTTCGCGAGCGCGTGCCCCAGGTTGCCGATCCCGACGATCGCGATGCGGTGCTCGTCCACGAGCCCCAGCGCCTCGGTGATGTACTGCGCGAGCGAGTCCACGTCGTAGCCCACGCCGCGCGTGCCGAACGAGCCCAGGAACGACAGGTCCTTGCGGAGCTGCGCCGGACCGACGCCGGAGAGCTCGGCGAGCTCGACCGACGACGTCGTCGCGACGCCCCGCGCCACCAGGTCGCGCAGCGCCCGCAGGTAGGACGGGAGCCGCGCCACCGTCGCGCTCGGGATACCCGGCGCCGTCACCTCACCGACTACCTGCTCAGCCACCCGTCACCCCGTCGTCCTGGGACCGTCCTCGTCGACGGTCGCGCTCCACCGGGAGGAATCATCCCAGGTCCGCGCGCGCCGTCGAAATCCGACCCACCGCGCGGGCGAGCCGGCGGGCGTCCACGCGCCAGAACCCCTGCTGCACGCCGCCGACCGTCACGACCGGGACGTACTCGCCGTACTGCTCGCGCAGCGCCGGGTCCGCGTCCGGCGCGTCCACGTCCACCTCCGCCCACGCGACCCCCGCCTCGGCGCACACCGCCGCGACGACGGCGCGCGCGTCGTCGCACAGGTGGCACCCCGCTCGGCCGTAGAGGAGGACGGGAGGGGCCGGCGCGTCGGAGGTGCTCACGCCTCCCAGGGTACGAGGACGCGGCCCCGGGCCGAGCGCGGGACCGCCTAGAGTGGGGACATGGCGACGTCTTCCGGTCCGGGCCCCGTCCCGACCCCCGGGTCGACCGCCTCCGAGGCCGCGCTCGACGCCGGCCGCACGCCCCCCGCACCCGCGCACCGCACCGCCGCCTTCTTCGACGTGGACAACACGATCATCCGTGGCGCGTCGTCGTTCCACCTCGCCCGCGCGCTGTACCAGCGGGAGTTCTTCTCGACGCTCGACATCGTGCGCTTCGCCGTGCACCAGGCGCGCTACCTCCTGTTCGGCGAGAACAAGCAGCAGATCGACCGCATCCGGTCCCGCGCGCTCGCCCTCATCGCGGGTCGCTCCGTCGCCGAGGTCACCGCGATCGGCGAGGAGGTCTACGACACCGTCCTCTCGCTGCGCATCTACCCCGGCACGCGCCGCCTGCTCGACGAGCACCTCGCCGCCGGCCACCAGGTGTGGCTCGTCTCCGCGACCCCCGTCGAGATCGGCGAGCTCATCGCGCGCCGCCTCGGCACGACCGGCGCCCTCGGCACCGTCGCCGAGCACGAGGACGGCTTCTACACCGGCCGCCTCGTGGGCGACATGATGCACGGCCGCGCCAAGGCCGCCGGGGTGCGGGCGCTCGCCGAGCGCGAGGACATCGACCTCGACGCGTCCTACGCCTACGGCGACTCGCTCAACGACGTGACGATGATGGAGGCCGTGGGGCACCCGTGCCCCATCAACCCCGACGCCCGCCTGCGCCGCCACGCGCAGGACGTCGGCTGGCCCATCCGCGAGTTCCGCGGCCGACGCCGTCGCGTCGCCCGCAGCAGCGTCCGCACCGCGAGCTGGGCCGGCGCCGCCTGGGCCGCCGCCCTCGTCCTGCGCTCCGTCCGCCGCGCCGTCGACCGCCGCATCTCGCGCCTCTGACCACCCCGCTCCCCCGAGCCGGCGCCCTCGCCCCCGCGAGAGAGAACCCCGGTCCCGCGAGGAAGACCCCTGGCCCGCCGAGGAAGACCCCTGGTCCCGCGAGGTAGAGGCCTGGTAGGCCAGGGCTCCACCTCGCGTGATCGTCGGAGACGCGTCGAGCCCGGTCCCTCGGGAGGGGCCGGGCTCGACGGCGGGTCGGCGCGTCAGGACGCGCGCGACGTCACTTCTTGTTGCGACGCTGGTGACGCGTCTTGCGAAGCAGCTTGCGGTGCTTCTTCTTGGCCATGCGCTTGCGGCGCTTCTTGATGACGGAGCCCATACGGTCCTCGCAATGCTCGAGCGGCGTGTCGGTCGGCGACCGGTCGACCGGCCGCGTGTGGTCCACGGTTGATCGGGGCGCCCGGCGACCACGAGGGCGCCGCGAGCCGACCAACACGAGAGAAATCCGCCCCCTAGACTACCCGCTCGCGCTCGTGCCCCGGTACGCCGCCCGGCGCGCGGACCCGCACGACGCCCCGGGCATCCCGGGGGACGACCGCCTCAGTCGAAGTGCGGGTCGAGGCCGAGCAGCGGGAAGACGGCGCGGCGCGTGGCCGCGACGGCGCGGTCGACGTCGTCGTCGGGGTCGTAGCCGCTGCTCCAGCGGCGCACGTCGACGGGCGGGCCGAAGGCGAGCGGGGCGTCGAACCCGGCGACCTCGGCGACGCGGGCGCGCCACTCCTCGGGCAGCGGCTCGCCCGCCGTCACCGGCCGGTGCACGACCTCCCCCACGACCGCCGTCCACACGAGCGGCACGACGCGCGCGATCGCGTACCCGCCGCCGCCGAGCGCGAGCCAGCGTCCGCCGGTGAGCTCGTGCGCGAGGTCGTGCACCTGGGCGAGCGCCGTGCGCTGGGCGTCGACGGAGACGTCGAGGTCGGAGAGCGGGTCCTCGCCGTGCGCGTCGCACCCGTGCTGGGTGACGAGGACCTCGGGCCGGAACGCCCGCAGCACCGGCGGCACGACGGCGTCGACCGCCCGCAGCCAGCGCGCGCCGTCCGTGCGGCGGGGCAGCCCGACGTTGACCGCCGTGCCCTCGGCGCCCGCGCCACCGACGTCGGTCGGGTGCCCGGTACCCGGGAAGAGCGTCGTGCCGCTCTGGTGGACGGACACGGTGAGGACGCGCGGGTCGTCCCAGAACGCCTCCTCCACGCCGTCGCCGTGGTGGGCGTCGAGGTCGACGTACGCGACGCGCGCGACGCCGTCGTCCAGGAGGCGCCGGATCGCGACGGCCGCGTCGTTGTAGACGCAGAAGCCCGACGCCGCGCCCGCCTTCGCGTGGTGCATGCCCCCCGCGACGTTCACCGCGTGCCCGGCGCGCCCCGCGGCGATCTCCCCCGCCGCCTCGTAGGAGCCCGCCACGATCCGGGCCGCGGCCTCGTGCATCCCCGGGAAGACCGGGTCGTCCTCGGTACCGAGACCGCGGGCCGGGTCGGGGGTCCCGTGCTCCGACGCCGCGCGCACGGCCGCGACGTACGCCGGCTCGTGCACGAGGCCGAGGACGTCGTCGCTCGCGGGCTCCGGCCCGACGACGCGGGGCGCACCCTGAGGCGCACCGTCGCCGTCGAGCAGGCCCAGCGCGCGCACCAGGCCCATCGTCAGGTCGAGCCGGGCCGGGGACATGGGGTGCCCGGGACCGAAGTCGTACCCGAGGAGCTCGGGGCTCCACACGACGCAGGATCCGGGCGCCGCGGCGCTCCCCCGGGCGGAGGCGGGCGACGACGGGGGGTCGGTCGTGGGCATGGCTCACGGTAACGCCCGGCGCCGCGCCCCCGCCCCGACGGACCGGTCACCGGACCGCGGTGCGGCGCACGGGGGCCGGACGCGGCATGATGTCCCGGCGCCGGAGCGGCGACATGACGGGTCACCAGGCCCGTGGCAGAGTGACGCGAGTGGTGAGGGAGGCTCCATGCCGACGAGCATGACCGGGCGCCTGTTCAAGGGGCGGGAGATCGTCGACCGCCTCGCCCGGCAGTCGCCCGCACGCCTCGCCGTCACCGTGTTCGCCGCCGTCATCGCGGTCTTCACCGCGCTCCTCATGGCCCCCTGGGCGACCGCGAGCGGTCGCGCTGCCCCGTTCGTCGACGCCCTGTTCACCGCGACGTCCGCGGTGTGCGTCACGGGTCTGGTCGTCGTCCCGACGGGCACGTACTGGTCGACGTACGGGCAGGTCGTCATCCTGCTCGGCATCAAGATCGGCGGCCTCGGCGTCATGACGCTCGCGTCGATCCTCGGCATGGCCGTGTCGCGGCGCATCGGCCTCACGCAGAAGCTCCTCACCGCGTCCGAGACGAAGACGACGCGGCTCGGCGAGGTCGGCTCGCTCGTGCGGGTCGTCGTCATCACCTCGACGTCGCTCGAGCTCCTCATCGCGCTGCTCCTGCTGCCCCGGTTCATCGTGCTCGAGGAGACGTTCGGCGAGGCCGCGTGGCACGGCATCTTCTACGGCATCTCGGCCTTCAACAACGCCGGGTTCATCCCGACCGAGCAGGGCCTCGCGCCGTACGTCGGCGACTGGATGCTGTGCCTGCCGATCATCCTCGGCGTGTTCATCGGCTCCCTCGGCTTCCCCGTGATCCTCAACGTCATGCGCAACCGCAAGCGCGTGTCGAAGTGGAGCCTGCACACCAAGCTCACGCTCACGACGAGCGCGGCCCTCGTCGTGGTCGGCACGGTCCTGTTCGCGGCCGTCGAGTGGACGAACCAACGCACGCTCGGCCCGCTCGCGTTCGGGGAGAAGCTCCTCGCCTCGCTGTTCGCGGGCGTCATGCCCCGCTCGGGCGGCTTCTCCACCGTCGACACCGGCGGAATGCACGAGGCGAGCTGGCTCATCACCGACGCCCTCATGTTCGTGGGCGGCGGCTCCGCGTCGACCGCGGGCGGCATCAAGGTCACGACGCTCGCCGTCATGCTCATCGCGATCGTGTCCGAGGCGCGCGGCGACCGGGACATGGAGGCCTTCGGGCGCCGCATCCCCCGCGACACCCTGCGGCTCGCCGTCGCCGTGTCCTTCGTCGGTGCGACCGCGGTCCTGCTGGCGAGCCTGCTCCTGCTGGAGATCACGGGCGAGACGCTCGACGTCATCCTCTTCGAGACGATCTCCGCGTTCGCGACGGTCGGCCTCAGCACCGGCATCACGCCCAGCCTCCCGGATGCGGGCAAGTACGTGCTCGTCGGGCTCATGTTCGTCGGGCGCACCGGCACCATGACGTTCGCCGCCGCGCTCGCGCTGCGCGACCGTCGCCGCATCGTGCGCTACCCCGAGGAGCGCCCCATCATCGGGTGAGCGGACCGCCCGCCGCGGCGTACGCCGTCGGGCACCGCCACCGACCCACCCCGACCACACGAGAGGCCCCACCGTGACCGACCCCTTCTCCCGCGGCGCCGACCCGAGCGCCGGGCCGACGACCGGGAAGGACGCCCTGCCGGCGGACCCCGTCGCCCGGCGCATCGTCGAGCGCGGGCGCGCCGAGCGCTCCCGCCGCGACGAGGCGAAGGCGCCGCGCAAGGACGCCGGCGTGCTCGTCATCGGTCTCGGACGCTTCGGGACGGCCATCGCCGCCACGCTCGACCGCCTCGGCCAGGACGTGCTCGCCGTCGAGCGCGACCCCGAGCTCGTCGCCCAGTGGAGCGGGCAGCTCCCCCTCGTCGAGGCCGACGCGTCCAACCCCGTCGCCCTCGAGCAGCTCGGCGCGCGCGACTTCCCCGTCGCGGTCGTCGGCGTGGGCACGTCGCTCGAGGCGAGCGTGCTCATCACGGGCAACCTCGTCGACATGGGCACGCCCCAGATCTGGGCCAAGGCGATCTCCGCCGAGCACGGGCGCATCCTCCAGCGCATCGGCGCGCACCACGTCGTGTTCCCCGAGGCCGACGCCGGGTCCCGCGTCGCGCACCTGGTCTCCGGCAAGCTGCTCGACTACATCGAGGTCGAGGACGGGTTCACGATCGTCAAGATGCGCCCGCCCAAGGAGGTCCAGGGCTTCACGCTCGCGCAGTCCAAGGTCCGCGAGCGCTACGGCGTCACGGTCATCGGCGTGAAGTCTCCCGGCGAGGACTTCCTCTACGCGACCCCCGAGACCCGCATCAGCGCCAACGACCTCCTCATCGTCTCCGGCCACGCCGACCTCCTGGAGCGCTTCGCCGCCCGCCCCTGAGCCCCCGCGGCGCCGGGTCGGGTCGGGCCGCGGCCCGCGCGGTCGCGTCCGCGCCAGGTCAGGGCTGCGGGCGGTGCAGGAGGAACACCCCGCGGTGCAGGGGGCGGTCGAGGCGCTGGTCGTCGGTCGCGACGTACTCGTCGAGGACGGCGAGGATGCGCCGGTCGAGCTCGGCGACGTCGTCGTCGGAGAGGTGGAGGCCGAAGGTCGCGGCCGTCGAGACAGCGTCGGGACCCGCGGCGAGGGCGTCGTCGAGCGCGGCGGCGAACGGTCCGAACCGGACGTCGGGCGCCGTGCCGCGCAGGGGGTCGTCGAGCCACCAGGTCGCGCCGGTCGCGCGGTAGGGGCGTTCGAGCGCTCCCCCGGCGCCGGTGCGCACGTCGGCGGGCTCGAGCAGTCCGGCGCGGACGAGGAGCCGGACGTGGTGGAGGGCCGTGCCGGGGGCGACCCCGAGGTGGTCGGCGAGCTCCTTGTTGGTCATCTCGCGCGTGCCGCACTGCCGGACGATGCGCTGGCGCAGGGGGTGGGCGAGGGCCTTGGCCTCGAGCGCCGTGGGCGGACGCCGTCCGGGCACAGCGGGCGGCGTCGCACGCGTCGTCGCTGCTGGCTCCTGCGGCGTGGGCTCGGCGCTCATGGCACCCATCGTACGTCGATCGATCGAGATCCACCGATCGATTGGGATTTCTCGATCACTGTGCCATGCTGACGCCATGGCCCTCGCACCCCGCCGACGACGGACGGTCGGCACGCCCCTGGGCGGGCCGTTCCGGCGCCTCTGGACCGCGTCGACGGTCTCCAACCTCGCCGACGGCGTGCTCAAGGTCGCGCTGCCGCTCGTCGCGGTCCGCTACACCGACTCGCCCGCACTGGTCGCCGGGCTGACGTTCGCGCTCACGCTGCCCTGGCTCCTCTTCGCGCTCCCCGCCGGCGCGCTCGCCGACCGGCTCGACCGGCGCCACGCGATGATCGGCGCCAACGTGGGGCGCGCGCTGCTCGTCGTCGCGCTCGCCGCCGTCGCGCTCGTGCCCGACGCCGGCAGCATCGCCGTGCTCTACGTCGTCGCGTTCGGCGTGGGCGTCACGGAGACGCTCTACGACACCGCCGCGCAGTCGATCCTGCCGCAGGTCGTCCCGCGCACCGCGCTCCCCCGGGCGAACGGGCGCCTGTACGCGGCGGAGCTCACCGCGAACCAGTTCGTCGGGCCGCCGCTGGGCGGGCTGCTCGTCGCGGCGGGCGCGGCGGTGGCGTTCGGCCTCCCGGGCGCGCTGTGGGCGATCGCCGTCGGGCTGCTCGTCGGGCTGCCCGGCTCCTACCGCCCCGAGCGCACGACCCGCACGACGCTGCGGGCCGACATCGCCGAGGGCCTGCGCTTCCTGTGGCACGACCGGATCCTGCGCACGCTCGCCCTGATGGTCGGTGGCATCAACTTCGCGAGCAACGCCGCGTTCGCGATCTTCGTGCTCTACGCCGTCGGCCCCGACTCGCCCCTGGGGCTGTCCGAGCCCGCGTACGGCGTGCTGCTCACGACGACCGCCGTCGGCGCGTTCGCCGGGTCCTTCGTCGCGGAGCGCGTCGTCGCGCTCGTCGGCCGGGCGCGCTCCCTGGCGCTGACCGTGCTCAGCACCGTCGCGCTCGTGGGCGTCCCCGCGGTGACGACCGACGCGTGGGTCATCGGCGCCGTCTACGCCGTCGGCGGGGCGGGGATCGCCGTGTGGAACGTCGTCACCGTCTCGCTCCGGCAGCGGATCACGCCCGACGCGCTCCTCGGTCGCCTCAACTCGTGCTACCGGCTCGTGGCATGGGGGACGATGCCGCTGGGGGCGGCGGTCGGCGGCGCGCTCGGCGAGCTCTTCGGGCTGCGGAGCGTGTTCGTGGTCATGGCGGCGGTGTCGGCCGCGACGCTGCTCGGCATGCTCGTCGTCGACGACCGCACGATGGACGCCGCGGAGCGCGCCGCCGACGAGCGCGACGACCGCGGGCGCCACGAGGGCGAGCAGGTCGCGGACGCGGCCCCCGAGGACTGAGGCTCGCCCCGGTCAGGCGGCGGACCGGCCCTGGTGCGCCCGACGGCGCAGCGCGGCACCGGCCGCGACGGCCAGCCCCGCGAGCACGGCGGCCCCGACGAGCCCCGTGCCGGTCGTGGCGAGGCCGCCCGGGCGCGGGGAGGCGGACGTCCCGCCGCCGGTCGTGACGCCCGTGCCCGTGGACGGCGTGCCGCCGGGCTCCTGGGGCTCGCCCGGCGCGGCGAGGACGACGAACGGCTCGGACAGGACGTCGGCACCGTCACCGGGTGCGGAGAGGCGGACGTGGTGCTCGCCCGGTGCCGTCCCGGCGGGGATCGTCGTCACGAGCTCGAACGCGCCGTCGGCGTCGGTCGTGACCGTGCCGAGGAGCACGGGCTCGGTCTCGAGCCAGACCTCGTAGGTGGTGTGCGGCGCGAGGCCGGTGCCGCGCACCACGAGCTCGCCGCCGACGACGAACGGGCCCTCGCCCACGACGACGACGCGCGGCGCCGCGGGGACCTCCCGCTCGGTGATCTCGACGCTCACGCGCACGCCGTCTGCCGGGTCGGGGACGGTCGTGGTGAGCGCGGCGGCCGAGGCGGCGCCGGCGGGGACGACGAGGGAGCCGGCGATCACGAGGGCGGCGAGCAGCCTGCGGGTGGTCGTCACTGCGATGAACCTCTTCGTCCGGCCCGGGGTGGGCGCCGCTGGGTCCCCCCGAACCCGGCTGGACGAGCGTCCAGCCGCGATCATCTTGCCATCTTGGACGCCTGAACTGAACATCTGTCCAGGTTGTTCACCCGCTCGCCGCCGGCCAGCCGCCGCCCGGCAGCACGAAGCTCGGCAGCACGAAGCTCGGCAGCACGAAGCTCGGCAGCACGAAGCTCGGCAGCACGAAGCTCGGCCCCCGCCGCTCCGAGGAGCGACGGGGGCCGAGCCGGACCCGGACGGTGCCGGCACACCACCCGGGGGTCTGTGGTCACCCACCGTGGCGAGGTAGAGGCGTGGTCACGACCACGCCTCTACCCCGCGGTACCGGGGCTCTACCTCGGCGTCAGCCGCAGTCGAGCGCGGCGAACGGCGCGTCCACCGTGGCGGTCACCTCCTGGGGTCCGTCGGGGCCGTCGACCGTGGCGGTCCCGGTGACGGTCGCGGTGCCGGCCGGGGCCGACGTCGCGCGCGTCGCGAACGACTGGTAGGCGTTCTTGCCGGGCGCCACGTCGGCGAACGCCTTCTCGCCGTACGGCGTCGAGAGCGTCACCGACACCGGGACGTCCTCGCCGTTCGTGACGCGCACGGCGACGTACGCCGTGCCGGCGAGGCACCGGGGCGACACCTCGACCGCGAGGTCCAGCCCCGGCTCGCCGCCCAGCGCGGGCAGCACGACCTGCTGGCGCGTCTCCTCGTTGCCCGCCGCGTCGGTCGCGGCGAACTCGATCACCTGCGGCTCGTCGGTGAGCGCGCGCGTGAACGGCTCGGTGTACGTGCCCCAGAACGTGCCGGGGCCCTCCCACTGCACCTTGTCGACGCCCGATCCCGCGTCCGTGGCCGCGAGCGTGATCTCGACGCTGCTGCCGACCTCGCGCAGCGTCGCGACCGTCACCGGCGCGACCGTGTCCACGCGGAGCTCGCGCGAACCCGTGCCGACGTTCCCCGCCGCGTCGGTCGCGCGCGCCTCGACCGTGCGCACGCCGTCCTCGTCGACCGCGAACGGGCCGTCGTAGGGAGCCCACGCGCCGCCGTCGACCGAGACCTCGACCGCCGGGGCCGGGTCGCGGTTGTCGGACGCCACGACCGTGACGGTCGGGTGCTGGACGTACCAGCCCGACGTCGCCGGGCCGGGCTGCGCCGTGACGGTGACGGTCGGCGGCGTCGTGTCCTCGCCGGTGTCCGGCGCGACGACGAACACGACGGCCTCGGCCGGCACGTCCGTGCCCCCGACGTCCCCGGCGACGAAGAACAGGCCGTCGGGCTCGGCGTAGTCGGCCGGGTCCACGGCGCCCCAGGTCACCGGGATGCGGCTGTCCTTGGACGCGTCCTCGTACTCGGCCGTGACGGTGGCCGGGAGCGCCGGGGCGGTGCCCGCGAGCGTCACGACGCTCACGTTGTCCACCGCGGTGACGTCCCCCGGCGCGCCGTCGCGCACGTGCACCGTGCCGCTCACCGGCTCGACGAGCGCGTCCGACGTCCCGGTGACCTCGAACGCCCCCGCGACGGCGACGTCGTCGGCCGTCACGTCGTCCCAGTCCACGGAGACCGTCTCGACGCGACCGTCGGTGAAGATCGCGTCGATCTCGGCCGGGAGGTCGGGCAGAACGCCGACGTCCGTGGGGATGTGGACGGGCGAGTAGTCGATCGGCCCGTTCGGGTCGACCGGCTCCGGCTCCTCGACGCCGCCCGTGCCCCAGACCTCCCACTCGGACACCCCGACGGCCGAGTACGTCGTCGCCGTGGTCCCCCGCAGCGCGTCGAACGTCGCGCGCAGGCGCGTCGTCGTCACCGCGTCGAAGGTCGTCTCGTTGGTCGTGAGCCGCTCGGTCGGGTAGCCGCTCGGGTTCGGGACGTCGACGAACGCGCCGGCGTCCGCGTCCCAGTACTGGAGCGTCCACGACGCCGGGACCCGCACGTTGTCGCCGTTCGCGTCCGTGCCGTCGGACCAGAACCGGACGACGGAACGGTCCACGGTGACCGGCGCGGGCCACGAGTACTCGAGCCACTGCGTCGCGGGTCGGTCGCCGCTCCACGTCGCCCAGGTCGCGTCGTGCGCTCCCCCGGTGCTCACGCCCGCGCCGTCGTTCACGGCCTCGACCTTGTTCCACGACGCGGTGTAGCTCGCCTCGGGCGTGCCGAGCAGCGCCACGTTCGACGGCGCCTCGTCGGCCGCCGCCAGGACCTCGTCCCCGGTGCCCGAGGTCGCGGCCCACGCCCCGACGCCCGCACCCGTGAGGGCGAGGGCGAGGACGGTCGCGGTGGCGACCACGCGCCGTCGGGCCCGGGGTGTCCCCGGCTCGTGCCCGAGTGGGATGAGCACGGCCGAGCCCGCGCCCCGCGATGAGTCGGTGCGCGCGCTCATGCCAGCCTCGCCTTCCCCGCCGTGACCAGGACCTTCTGACCGTCGCGGCGGCTCAGGAGGCCGTCCGCGGTGAACTGCTCGACCGTGCGCTGGACCTTCTGGAGGAACGCGGCGCGGTCGGCGAAGCCGCCGTCGCCCCACACGACGTCGAGGAACGTCGTCCCGTTCGGCCGCGCGGCGTTGGCGACGCCGCTGTCGAGCCCTGCGAAGACCACGCGGGGCTCGGAGCGCTCGACGTACATGTGGTACTGCGTGTCGTCGCCCGACCACGCGGGCTCGAACGTGAGGTCCCCGAGGCGGAAGTACCCGTTCCCGAGATCGGTGAACGCGCCCTCGAGCGTGCCGTCGAGGCCCATGTGGGCGTAGAGCGACAGCTTGAGGTACTCGCGCGACGCGCTGCGCGCGAGCAGGACGGTCGGCCCGTTCTCGATGCTCTGGATCGCGGGGTTGTCGATCGTCGGCACGGCGCGGATGCTCAGCGGCATCGTCACCTCGACGACGTCGCCGGGCGACCACGAGCGCGACACGCTCACGTACGTCCCCGGCACGGCGTCGAGCTCCTGCTCCACGCCGTTGACCGTCACCGTGAAGCCCTTGCGCACCCAGCCGGGCACGCGCAGGCGCAGGTCGAGCGGCCCGGAGCCGTTCACCGTGAGGCGGGTCGCGCCGACCTTCGGGTACTGCGTCTCCTGGACGACCTCGAAGCCCTTCTCCTCCCACGTCAGGGTCGAGGCGAGGTAGAGGTTGACGTACAGCACCTCGCCGTCGACGGACCGGAAGTACACCGAGTCGCGGTACTTGACGTGGTTCTCGAGCCCGGTCCCGCCGCAGCACGTGCCGGTGTTGCCGTACTCGCGCCGCGTGCCCGGGTTGACGCCGTACATGTACGTCACGTCGGGGCTCGTCGTGGACTGCGTGTTCTTCTTCGAGCCGACGATGTGGTTGAGCAGCCCGCGCTCGTAGTACTCCATGTACTTCGGGTCGAGCGAGTGGAAGTACAGCAGGCGCGAGAGCTTGAGCATGTTGTACGTGCCGCAGGTCTCTGCGTTGCGCGCGCCGATGTCGCCCGCGACGGTGTTCGGCGGTCCGAACAGCTCGCCCTCGCCGTGCCCGCCGTGCGCGTACGTGCGCCCGGGCACGACCATGCCCCAGAAGCCCTCGACCGCCTTGAGGTACCGCTCCTCGCCCGTGAGGTCGTAGACCTTGAGGTAGCCGGGGAACTGCGGGATGTGCTGGTTCGCGTGCTTGCCGTTGAGCGTGTCCGTGCCCGCGGCGCTCGCGTCGACGAGCGTGTTGAGGTCGAACAGCTTGGCCGTGGCGACGTACGTGTCGTCGCCCGTGATCGACGCGATGTCGGCGAGCACCTCGTTCATGCCGCCGTACTCGCCCGCGATGTAGATGCCCCACATCCGGTCGAGCTGCGCCTGCGGCAGCACCGACAGGCGGCTGTGCACCCACGCCGCCATGGACGACGCGAGCGCCAGCGCCTGGTCGTTCCCCGCGAGGCGGTAGGCCTCGAGCAGACCGGCCATGATCTTGTGGCACGTGTAGTACGGCGCCCAGATCTCGCCGTACGGCGCGTACTTCTCGAGCTGGCTGAACTGCCACTCGCCGTAGGCCGCGAGGAACCCGGGGTGGCTGAACCGCCCCATGGCCGCGAGCGCCGTCTGGACCTCCGCCAGGCCCTCGACGATCTGGTCCACCTTGTCGCGGAACACCGTCTCGCCCGTGCTCGCGTACGCGAGCGACACCATGGACAGGAAGTGCCCGCCGTAGTGGCCGCGCAGGAGGTTCGCGGTCTGGGTGTTCGCCCGGCCCGGGTAGTCGTCGGGTCCCCACGGCTGCTCGTTGGCGTGGCCGAAGCCCTCCCAGCCGCCGGGCGCGGACGCGCCCTGGGTGTCGAGCCCGGCGTTGCGCCGGAACACCGCGAGGACGCGGTCCACGGGGTACTCGCGCGCGAGGTGCAGGATCTGGTCCTGCGAGCGCGTCGCGACGCTCGGGGCGAGCGTCACGTCGGACATCGGGAACGGCTCGGCGGCCCAGCCGTGGGTCACCGAGCGGTCGAGGGACCGCAGGAAGGCCCGGCTGACGGGCGGTCCGCTCGGGACCGTCAGTGCCGGGACCGGCGGCGCGGCGAGGGCGCTGCCGCCGCCCGCGAGCGCGACGGCGCCGGTCGCCCCGGCGGCCAGCGCCCCGAGCCGCAGGACGGCCCGCCGCGAATAGCTGGAGTCGTGCACGTGCATGAGCTGTCGCTCCTTCTCACTCGTCGTCGAGTGGTGGAAGCGTCGTCGGCGGCAAGGAGGGAAGCCCCGCGTCCGACGCTCGTGCTGGTTTCCGCCCGGCCGCCGCGTCGCCGAGGGAGGGCTCTGGTCCGTCGAGGGAGAGGCGTGGTCGTGACCACACCTCTCCTCGCGGTACCTCGCCTCTCCCTCGGCGGGGTGCGGCCTCGCGGGTGTCAGGCGCAGTCGAGCGCGTCGACCTGCGCCTCGCGCGTGGTCGTCACCTCCTTCCCGTCGAGGGTCGCGACGCCGGTCACCGTGACGGTCCCGGCCGGGACCGCCGTCGCGCGGGCGGCGAACGACTGGTAGGCGTTCTTGCCCGGCGCGACGTCGGCGACCGTCTTCTCGCCGTACGGCGTCGTGAGCGTCAGCGTGACGGGGACGTCCTCCCCGTTCATCGCGCGGACCGCGACGTACGCCTTGCCCGCGAGGCAGCGCGGTGTCACCTCGACCGCGAGGTCGAGCTCGGGCGCCGGCGGCTGCTCGCCGTAGGCCGCGAGGAGCGCGGCGTGCTCGGCGGCCGTGATCGGCAGGACGGTGCCGTGGCGGGGGCTGCTCGGCAGGTGGGCGTCGACGGACGTCCACACGCCCGAGTCGAGGTCGGTGGACTCGAGCGGCAGGTAGCCCTGGCCGCCGTGGTAGCTCGGCTGGTCGACGAAGAGGTACCACTTCTCCTCGGTGTTCGACTTGAAGACGGTCGGCCCCTCGCCCGCGGTGAGCGTGCCGCCCCACGGGTTGGGCTGGCCGTAGCCGATCTTCTCGGCGACGAGGTCCCAGTCGGTCGAGCGCAGGTCCGTCGACTTCTCGAGGCGCGGGATCATGTACGCCTCGTCCTTGGTGAACCGGTAGTACGTGCCGTCGTGCTCGACGATCGACGAGTCGATCATCCCGAGGCCGTTGCCGCGCTTCTCGTCGATCCACACCTGTGGCTCGGAGAACGTCACGAAGTCGCGCGTCGTGGCGTACATCATGCGCTGGTAGGAGTCGGCGATGCGGCGGCCGTCGGTCGACGTCGTCGGGTAGAGCGCCGAGGCCCAGTAGACGATGTACTCGCCGCGCTGCGCGTCCCAGAACGCCTCGGGCGCCCACGTGTTGCCCGCGTACGCGCTCGACACCGTGACCATGCGCTGGTCGGACCAGTGCACGAGGTCGGTCGACTCCCAGATCATCAGCGCGCGCGACCCGCGCTCCTGCGCGTTGCCGAAGTTGTTGCCGCCGTAGATCCGCAGGTCGGTCGCGAGGAGGAAGAACCGGTCGCCCTCGGGCGAGCGGATGATGAACGGGTCGCGCAGGCCCTTCTCGCCGAGCGTCGACGTGAGCACGGGCTCGCCGTCGTTGAGCTCCACCCAGTCGAGCGGGTCGTTGCCGTTGCTCGCGCTGAAGTAGACCGACTCGCCGTCCGCGGTGCTCTCCCCCTCGAAGTACGGGAAGAAGTAGCCCTCGTAGTCGGCCGCGGCGGGCAGCGCGCGGACCGTCGCGTCGTAGGTGTGCGTCGCGGTCGCACCCTCCTTGGTCGCGGTCGCGGTGAGCCGCACGACGGCGGCCGGCTCGCCGTGGGCGGGCCGCGTCACCTCGCCCGTGGCCGAGACGGTCGCGGGGTCGGAGCTCTCCCACGTGAGGGCGGAGCCGTTGGCCCCGTCGGCGGGCAGCGTGAGGTTGCCGCGCACGTCGTCGAGGTGCGGCACGACGACGTGGCTCGCGTCCCACGCCACGGCCTCGGCGGGGGCGAGGTGGGCGAGCACGGTGACGTCGAACGTCGCGGTGCGGGCGACCGCGCCGCGCGTGACGAGCGCCGTGAGCGTCACCGTCGCGTCGTCCTCGCCGGCGGCGGGCCGGGTGACCTTCCCCGTGGCGCTGACGACGCCCGCGTCCGACGACGTCCACGTGACGATCGAGCCCTGCGCGCCCGTCGTGGGCAGCACGAGGTCGGTGGTGACGGCGCTCGTGTCGCCGAGGTCGAGCGCGGCGAGGTCGGCGTCGGCAGCCGCCGTCGAGGTCTCCGCCGCGAGCTCGCCCGCCTCGGCCGCCGTGAGCGCGCGGTCGTAGAGGCGGAAGTCGCGGACCTGGCCCTTGAGGTACCGGTCGCCGGAGTAGAGCGAGCGGCCGACGTAGTTCGCGGTCGTCTGCCCGCCCCCGATCTGGCCGGGGTCGGTCGTGACGTTCGTGGCCTGCTTGACCTGCACGCCGTCCTCGTAGAGCGTCGCGGTCGTGCCGGTGAGCGTGTACGTGAGGGTCTTCCAGACGCCGCGCTGGAGGTTGGAGCCCTTGGTCACCGTCTGCTCGGTCGACCAGTTCCCGGTGGCGATCGAGGTCCGGTAGGCGTTGCCCGTCGTGAACAGGTAGCCGTTGCCCGCGGTCCCGCTCGAGTTGCCGAGCCCGTAGACGAAGTACGGCGTCCCCTGGTCCTGGCTCACGAGCACGTCCAGGCTCACCGTGACGTCGGTGAGCCCGGCGAGCAGGTGGTCCGGCAGGTCGACGTAGTCGTCCGTGCCGTCGAGCGTCGTGCCGTCGGGGGTCGCCGTGCCGCCCACCAGGGTGGCCGGGCCGAACGTCGACCCCTCGGCGAGGTTCGCCGTCGTGCCGCCGGTCGTGCTCGCGGCGTCGAGCGGGTACCACGCGACGAGCCCGTCGTCGGTGGGCCCCCCGACGTCTGCGGCGGCCGGTGCGGCGACCGCCGTGGCGAGCGTGGAGACGGCGAGCGCCCCCACGAGCCCGGCGGCGAGCGCCGAGCGTCCTCGGTGTGCGGAAATCATGTCGTCCTCTCCTCGTCGAGATGCAGGTCGTGCCGCGAGGTAGAGCCCGCGGTCGCGAGGTAGAGCTCGGGGAGCTCTACCTCGCGACCTGCGGCTCTACCTCGGCGGGGTCGTCAGCCGCAGGCGTGCGCGGCGTAGGCGACGTCGTACGTCGTCGTGGCCGGGGTGCCGTCGAGCGTCGCCGTGCCGGTGACGGTCACGGTGCCGGCCTCGACCGACGTCGCGCGGGTCGCGAACGACTGGTAGGCGTTCGCGCCCGGGGCGACGCCCGCGAACGTCCTCGTGCCGTACGGGGTCGTGAGGGTGACGTCGGCGGGCACGTCGCCCGCGTTGGTCGCCCGGACCGCGACGTAGACCTTGCCCGCGAGGCACCGCGGCGTGGCCTCGACGGTCAGCTCGACCCGGGGCGCGGGGGTGACGTCGACCGGGTCCACGCTCTCGAGCGTCGGCACGACCTTCTGGATGAGGCCGTCCTCGCCGAACGTGAGGCGGTCGATCGTCGTCTCGCGGTGCGTCCCGTCGCCGCCGGGGATCGCGAACCGGTGGTACGCGATGTACCAGTCGTCCGTGCCCTCGACGTTGAGGATCGAGCTGTGCCCGGTCCCGAGGATGCCCTGCGAGGCGTCCTTCTCGAGGATCACGCCGCGGTACGTCCACGGTCCGTCGATGCTGTCCGACGTCGCGTAGCCGACCCGGTAGTTCTCCGAGCCCGTGTCGTCGATCGAGTACGTGAGGTGGTAGACGCCGTCCCGGTAGTTGAGGAACAGGCCCTCGCGGAAGTCGGTCAGGCCGGGGATGCGCCGCAGCGTGTCCTGCTTGATCGACGTCATGTCGTCGTTCAGCTCGGCCATGACCGGGCCGTTCGACGGGCCGCCGTTGCCCCACAGGAGCCAGTACTTCCCGGTCTCCGGGTCGCGGAACGCGGCCGGGTCAATGGCCTGTCCCGAGGTGACTGCCTCACCGTTGGTGATCATCGCCGTCGGCTGCGCGGTGAACGGGCCCTCGGGGCTGTCGGCCACCGCGACGCCGATCGTCTTCCGGTTGTAGGTCGGGTTGTGGCCGGAGAAGTAGAACCAGTACTTCCCGTCCCGCTCGATGATCGTGGGCGCCCACGCGTTGCCGGTCGCCCAGGGGACGTTCCCGTTCGCGCCGTCGAGCGTGAGGAACGGCTGCTCCGAGCGCTCCCACGTCACGAGGTCGGTGGACTTCCACACGTAGAAGTCCTTGCCGCCCCAGCCCGGCGTGCCGTCGGTCGTGGCGTAGAGGTAGAACGTGCCGCCGAACTGCGCGATGTTCGGGTCGGCGTACGTCCCCGGCAGCACGGGGCTGCCCATCTGCTTCGCCTGGACCGTCCACGTGCGCGACGACCCGTCCGGACCGGTCACGGTGTACGCCACGGGCTGCGTGAGGTCCTGCACCGAGCCGTTGGCGGGCGTCACCGTCGCGCGCGGCGAGACCGTGAGGACCGGCGCGAGCGCGGAGACGTCCGTGCCCGGTTCGACGGCGAGCGTCACGGTCGAGCTCGCCCCGTCGACGATCGCGGGCACCTTGAGCGCGTCGAGCTCGGCACCCGTGACCGCCGTGTGGTCGGCCCCGACCTGGTAGACCTCGTCCGCCGTGAGCGCGCGGTCGTAGATCCGGAAGTCCCGCACCGAGCCCTTGAGGTAGCGGTCGCCCGAGTACAGCGAGCGGCCGATGTAGTTGGCGAGCGTCGAGCCGTTCCCGATGTCCTTCGGGTCGATCGTGACGCCCGTCTGGCGGCCCACCTCGACGCCGTCCTCGTAGAGCACGGCCGTCGTGCCGGACAAGGTGTACGTCAGGTGCTTCCACACCCCGCGCTGGAGGTTCGCGTTCTTGGTGACGGTCTGCTCGGTCGTCCAGTTCCCCGTCGCGATCGACGTGCGGTACGCGTTGCCCGTGGTGAACAGGTACCCGTTGCCCGCCGTGCCGCTCGTGTTGCCGAGACCATAGACGAAGTACGGCGTCGCCTGGTCCGTCGCGACCTTGACGTCGAGCGCGACCGTGACGTCGGTGAGTCCGGCGAGCAGGTGGTCGGGCAGGTCGACGTAGTCGTCCGTCCCGTCGAGCCGGACGCCCTCCCCGGTGCCGGAGAACGCCGCGCCGTTGGTCAGCGTCGCCGGGCCGAACGTCGACCCGGGCGCGGTGTTCGCCGCCGCCGTGCCGCTCTTCTCGTCGAACGCGTACCGCACGACGAGACCCGGGATCTCCGTGGTCACCTCGACCGCCACGTACGCGGTGTGCGAGCCGTCGGCCGTGGTCGCCGTGACGAGCGCGTGGCCCTCGCCGACGCCCGTGACGACGCCGTCGGCCGAGACCGTGGCGACGTCCGCGTCGTCCGACGCCCACGTGATCGCGCGCGCCGTCGCGTTGGCGGGCGTGACGGTCGCGGTGAGCTGCCGCGTGCCGCCGACGCCCACCTCGAGCGACTCGGGGGTGACGCTCAGGCCCTCGACGGGGACGACGTCGTCGGTCACGGTGACGACCGCGCGGGCGCGGACGCTCACGCCGCCGCCGAGAGTGCCCAGCACCTCGAACGAGCCCGCCTGCGCGTAGGACGCCGGATCGACCGCGTCCCACGTGACGTCCACCGACCCCGTGGACCCGTCGGCGAAGCGTGCCGTGACGCTCGCGGGCAGCACCGGCGCGGAGCCGGTCTGGACGGTCACGGCGACGTCCTCGACGGACTCGACGAACGCGTCGGGCTGGTAGGTCTTCAGCAGGCGGTCGTACTCGGCCTGCGTCACGGGGAGCACCGTGCCGTGGCGCGGGCGCGACGGCATCTCGTAGTCGGTGGACATGGTCCACTCGGCCGCGTCGAGCGAGGTCGACTCGAACGGCACGTAGCCACGGCCGCCGAACTCGTCGATGAAGAGGTACCACTTCTCCTCGGTGTTCGACTTGAAGATCGTCGGGCCCTCGCCCTGGTTGATCCCGCCGCCGAGCGAGTTCGCCTTGCCGATGCAGTCGGTGATGAACTCGTAGTCCGTCGAGCGCAGCTCGGCCGCCTTCTCCGCGAGGATGAACTTGGAGCACGGCGTGGACGACGTGTTGTTCCGCTCGTCCTTGGTGAAGCGGTAGTACTGGCCGTCGTGCCGCGTCACGGTCGAGTCGATGACCGAGTAGCCCGGGTCGACCCACACCTGCGCCTCGCTGAACGTCACGAAGTCGCGCGTCGTGGCGTACATCATGCGGTTGTAGGTGTTGCCGGTGTGGTCCGGGTCGTCCTCCGCGTAGAGCTTCGAGGCCCAGAACACGACGTACGCGCCGATCGTCTCGTCGTAGTACGCCTCCGGCGCCCACGTGTTGCCGGCGGTGTCAGGCGAGACCTGCACGAGGCGCTGGTCGGTCCAGTTCACGAGGTCCGTGGACTCCCACACCATGATCGACTTCGAGCCCGTGCGCTGCGCCGCGTCCCAGCCGTTGCCGTCGTAGATCCGCAGGTCGGTCGCGATCTGGTAGAACTTGTCGCCCTCGGGCGAGCGGATGATGAACGGGTCCCGCAGGCCCTTCTCCCCCAGCTCGGACGTGAGGACGGGCTGGTTGTCGTTGAGGTTCTGGTACTTGAGCGGGTCGTTGCCCTGGCTGAGCCCGAAGTAGACCTGCTCGCCCGTGGCGGTGCCCTCGCCCACGAAGTAGGAGAAGAGGTAGCCCGCGAGGTCCTCCTGCTCGGGCAGCGCGGGGACGTGCGCCGCGAGCTCGCGCGTGGCGGTCGCCTCGCCCACGGTCACCGTCGCGGTGAGGGTCACGGTCTCCGCGTCCTCGCCGTGGCCCGGGCGCGTCACCTCACCCGTCGGGGTGATCGTGCCCGACGACGACGCCCAGGTCACGCTCGCGCCGTGCAGCCCGGTGGCGGGCAGGGTCAGGTTGCCGCGCACGTCGTCGAGGTTCGTCACCTCGAGCGCGGCGGCCGCGGCGTCCGCCTTGGCCTGGTCGCCGTCGCCCGGCAGGACCGTGACGTCGAACGTCCGCGTCTCGGTCGCGCCGCGCAGGGCCACCGTCGCGGTGAGCGTCGCGGTCGCGGGCTCGTCGCCCGCGGGCCGCGTGACCGCACCGCTCGCGGAGACGACCGCCTCGTCGGAGCTGGCCCAGGTCACCGCCGAGCCGCCGACGCCCTTCGCGGGGAGCGCGAGGTCGGTGACGACGGCGGTCGTGTCGCCGAGGTCGAGGGCCGCGGCGTCGGCCGCGACGGCGTGCTGCGCGCCGGTGGACGCGAGGTCGGCGACCTCCTGCGCGGTGAGCGCGCGGTCGTAGAGCCGGAAGTCCTTCATGCGGCCCTTGAAGAGGTTGTCGGCGGCGTAGGCCGACTTCCCGAGCGCGTTCGCGGTCGTCGTGCCGCCGCCGATCGCACCGGGCGTGATGGTCACCGCGGTGTTCTGCCCGACCTGCGCGCCGTCCTCGTACAGCCGCGCGGTGCCACCGCCGAGCGTGTACGTGATCGTCTTCCAGACTCCGCGCTGCAGCGCGGCGGCGGGGGCCTTGGCGGTGTTCTGCTCGCGACCCCACGCGAGGTCGGAGATCGACGCACGGTAGTTCGCGTTGCCCGTCGAGAACAGGTAGCCGTTCCCGGACTGCGGGGTGCCGACCGCCGGGTTGCCGAGGGTGTAGAAGAAGTAGTTGCCGGTCAGCGACGCGTCGACCCACACGTCCGCGCTCACCGTCACGGCGTCGTAGCCGGCGAGGAGGTCGTCGGGCAGGTCGACGTGGTTCGACCCGCCGAACGTCAGGCCCTGGCCGGGCTGCCAGCCGCCGCCGGAGCCGGTGAGGGTCCCGTCCAGGCCGTTGCCGGAGGCGTCGTGCGCGACGGTGCCCGCGGTCTCGTCGAGCGGGAGCCAGAGCCGAAGCCCCTCCGCGCTCGGCTCGGCCGCAGCCGGGACCGGCGCGGGTGCCGCGGGCATCGGGCCGGCGGCCGCCGCGCCCACGGGCGCGAGCGGTGCCACCAGCGCGAGCCCGAGCAGCGCGGCGAGCGAGCGGCGTCGGCGTCGGGCGCGGGGCTCCGCGGGCGTCGGGGGTGGTTCGTGGCGTGAGGTCATCGGTGACTCCTCGTCGTCGTGCCCGGCGGCAGCGCCGGTCGCAGGTCCGTCGTCGGACGCGCGTGTGAACGCTAACATGTGAGCGCAAACATGACGAGGGTCCAGGGCGCTCTACGTCGTGGAAACCGATATCGAGTTTCCTGCGGCGCCCGGCTCCAGCGGCGGAGCGGGCCGGCGTCCGGGACGCCGACCCGCTCCCCGGGGGTCTCGGCGCGAGGTGCGCGCCGTCCGTCCCGTCCTCAGCCCCCGCAGGCCAGCGCGTCGAACGCGGCCTCGTACGGCGTGCTCACGTCGGCGCCGTCGAGCACGGCCGTGCCCGTGACGGACGCGACCCCGGCCGCGAGCGACGTGGACCGGGCCGCGAACGACTGGTACGCGTTCGCGCCCGGCGCGACGTCCTCCACGACGCGCGTGCCGAACGGCGTGGCGAGCGTGACGTCGGCCGGGACGTCCCCGGAGTTCGTCGCGCGCACCGCCACGTAGGCCTTGCCCGCGAGGCAGCGTGCGGACGCGGTCACGTCGAGCTCGACGGCCGGGGCGGCGGCGTCGGCCGCGAACTCCCACGTGTCCACCTCGACGAGGTCGGCGCCCGCGGGGCCGGCGAACGTGAAGTACACGTCGTGGACGCCGCTCGCCCCCTCGAGGGCGGCGGTCACGTCCGCCCACTCGCCGACGGGGGTGTCGAGGTCGAGCGTCCCGACGACGGCACCCTCGCGGTCGTCGAGGCGCACCTCGACGGTGGCGCCCTCGACGAGCGGCTTGACGCGCGCCGTGACGCTCGCGGCACCGTCACCGAAGTCGACCGACGACAGCGCCGACCAGTCCCCGGCGTCGACGTCGCGGACGACGAGGTTCGGCGCCGCGTCCCCGAACTGCGCCGAGCCGCCGTCGACCTTCGCGGTGGCGAGGCCCTGCTGCCAGGCGAACGTCTCGGCCTCGAGCACCTGGAACGGGTCGAGGTCCTTGACCTGGTCCACGCCCGCGTAGTCCCCGACGACCTGCTGGACCGTGCCGTCCGCGTTGAACGTCAGCTCCTGGATGTGCGGGCTGCGGTAGCCCTGCGTGGTGTTCCCGTTGATGCGCTTGTTGAGCGTCGGCGCGTGGTACGTGAAGTAGTACTTGCCGTCCAGCTCGAACACCGACTGGTGGTTGTTGCCGCCCGTGCCCGCGCCGAAGAACTGCGACTGGTTCGGGAACATCACGCCGGCGTACGTCTCCTTGGGGAACGACATCGGGTCGTCGGAGATCATGTAGCCGATCTGCCCGCCGCCCGGGTACCCCGGGAGCGTGGCCTGGTTGCCGCCGAAGTCGTTCCCGCCGAAGTGCGACGAGTACGACAGGTAGTACTTCCCGTCGCGCTCGAAGACCTGCGCCGCCTCGAACGCCACGGGCGCGTCCACGACGGCCGCGGTGCCCTGCGTCGAGACCATGTCGTCGCCGAGCTCGATGACGCGGATGTTCTTCGGGTTGTTGAACCGCTCCGCCGCGGGCATCGACGTCGACGCCGGGCCGCCGCCGAAGTAGAGGTACGCGCCCTCGTCGGTGACGAGCGGCGCGGGGTCGAACTTCCAGGCCACGGCCTCGGCGCCCGGGGTGCGCCCGTCGATGAGCGTGCTGTCGCGCTCGCTCGTCCACGGCCCGAGCGGCGAGGCGCCCGTGATGACGTTCGACGACCCGCCGCCGTTGGCGTAGTAGAGGAAGTACTTGTCGACGCCGTCGACGGTCTTCTTCGCCATGCCCGGCGCCCACGAGTTGTTGGTGAACGGCGCGACGCCCTGGGGTCCGGCGACCTGGATCTCGCCGTGGTCCGTCCAGTTCACGAGGTCCTCGGACGAGATGAGCGTGATCTGGTTGATGCTGCCGTAGTTGATCTGCGGCGAGACGCCCGTCACCGGGTCGGGCGCATAGCCCTGGGTGTCGTTCGTCATGTACATGTACACGCGCCCGTCCTCGACGAACCCGAACCCGTCGGCCCCGAACTTGTGGGAGATGAGCGGGTTGTGCTCGCCGGGCAGCTTGCCGAGGACCTCGATGGTCTTCGAGGGCGGCCCGGGCGGGGCCGCGCCGACGACGGAGACGTCGTCGAGCACGAAGTCCATGAGGTGCGTCGCCGGGTCGGCGGACGGGTTGCTCGTCCACGGCGTCTCGAAGAACAGCCGCGCCGTGCTGACGTTCTGGTCGGCCGGGATCGTGAACCGGCCGTCGAACGTCGCCCACTGGCCCTTGGTCGCGGTGACGCTCACCAGGTTCGTGTACGTCCCCCCGCCGTAGTGCATCGTGGCGAAGAACTGCTTGGTGGCCGGGGCCGCGGCGGCGTCGTACCGGATCTTCGCGGTGAGCTCGTACGTCTCGCCCGCGCGGACCTTGCCGCTGAGGTCCTGCATCGGACCGGAGCCGGTCGTCGCGCGCTCGGTGGTCAGGGCCGCGGCCTCGCCCGCGAACGCCTGGTCGGTGGTCGACAGCACGGCCTTGTCGGTCGCGTTGCCGTTGTTGACGAACCAGCCGGTCGTGCCGTCCTCGAAGCCGCCGTTGACGACCAGCTCCTCGTCCGCGGCGTACGACGGGAGCGCGGCGAGCGACGCCGAGAGCAGCGTCGCGAGCGCGGCCCCGGCGACGGCGCCGCGCAGGCGGCGTCGTCTGCGGTGGTGCGTGTCCATGGATCCTCCTCGATCGATGTGTGTCGTGCCTCGTCCGCGCGCCTCGCGCGGACGGTCGTGCCCGACGGCGGTGTCGCGCCGTCGTCGTGCGCCCTCCTCTCGTCCGGGACCGGCGGCCCGCCCGAGCGACCCGCCGGCGGGTCGGCGGCGCGTCAGCCGCCGTACGTGACCGTGCGGGTCGCGGTGGACCCGTCGGTCGAGCGGGTGACCGAGACCGTCACCTCGCCCGCCGGGGCGCTCGCGAGGCGGCTCGCGAAGGCCTGGTACGCGTGGCGGCCCGGCGCGACGTCGGCGAACGACCGGCTGCCGTACGGCGTGGTGACGACGACGTCGACGGGCACGTCCTCGTCGTTCGTCACGCGCACGGCGACGTAGTCCTTCCCGGCGAGCGCGCGCACGCTCGCCTCGGCCGTGAACGCGACCTCGGCGACGTCGGCCCGCACGAGCGACGCGACGGCGAGCGCGAGCGCCCGCGCGGGCGCGTCGGCCTCGTTCTGCGTCGACGGCGCGGTCGTGGCCCGCGCCGCCGCCAGCTCCTTCGCGACGGCGGACCACGACTCGGCCGTGTAGTGCGCCGGATCGAGCCCCTCGGCCTCGGCGACGACGGCGTCGAGCGCCGTCCGGTCGGCGCCGCCGTCCGCGTCGAGCACGTCGCTCAGGAGGAAGTGGTCGAAGTCCACGTGGCCGCCGGTCCGCTCCTTGGCGTAGGAGAAGAGGCCGAACCGGTACCCCATGAAGTGCGACAGGCTCCAGTCCATGACGAGCGGCCCCTGGCGGGCCCCGAGCGGCTGCCAGGTGCGCCCGTCGAGGCTGTAGGAGTACTGCACCCAGAGCTGGCCGTTCGGCGAGGCGAAGTCCGCGTCCGCCTTGAGGTGGACGTCCGTGCGCTCGCCCAGCGGGACCTGCGACCCGGGGACGAACGACTCGACCGCCTCGCGGTCGATCGTGTCGGCGAACGGCTGGAGCCGGGTGACGAGACCGAGCGTGCGCTCGCCGTCGACCTGCTGGATCCCCGCGTACGCGAAGCTGCGCCCGTAGACGGCGAGCCCGGCGACGTCGCCGTCGAGCATGCCGGAGACGTCGAGCCTCGTCTGGGCCGACGACGTCGGGCCGAACGTGCGCTGCCCGAGGGTGTTGCGCGCCTCCTCGAGATACGTGAGGTCGCGCCCGGGCGCCTTGGTGTACTCCGCCTCGCCGGTGACGACGTGCCCGTTGGTCAGGCGCAGCCAGCCCTCGCGCTCGGTGAGCGACCAGTACCGGTTGTCCGGCGCGTGGTTCCACTGCCATGCGAGGTCGAGGTCGGAGCCGTTGTACGACACCTCCTCGCGCGTGGGCGTCTCGACGTCCGGCGCGCGGCCCACGACGGACACGTCGTCGAGCAGGTACTCGACGCTCGACGACGGCGGCTGCGGGTTCGCCCACGGCGTCTCGACCGCGAGCTTGAACGTGCTCACGTCCGTGCCGGTCGGCACCGTGTAGGTGCCGCGGACCGTGGTCCACTCCCCGGGGGTCGCGTCCGCCCAGGCCAGGGTCTTCACACCCGCACCCCAGTCGCCGACCATGTTGAAGCGGACCGTCGAGGGCCCCGTGGCGTACCGGACCCGGGCCGAGACCTCGTAGGTCACGCCCGCCTGGATCTTCCCGCCGAGCTGCTGGTTCGGGCCGGAGCCGTTGAGCGTCCGGCCCGCGACGCGCAGCGCGCCCGTTCCCGACGCGGCGCCGCTCGTCTCGCGCGTCAGCGTCGCCCCGAACTGCGCTGCCCAGGGTGCGGTCGTCGGGTCCTCGAACCCGGGGTTGGCGACGAGCTCGACGCCGAGCAGGGACTCGTCGTACGTGGGCGCGTCGGGGACCTCCCAGACGGTGTCGCTGAACGCGCGGTGCTCGGCGTCGTTCGCGAAGTCGTCGGAGGCGACGATGCTCTTCAGCCGCTCCCGCCGCTCCGTCGCCGCGTCCAGCACGATCGGCTTGGCGAACGTGTCGCCGACGCGGACGACGCCGTCGTCACCGAACGTGGGCCATCCGTCCTCCCACGTCGCGGGGATGAGCGCGGGGATGCGGCCGAGCGGGTAGGTGTCGCGGAAGAACATGCCCCACCACTCGTAGCCGCCCGCGCCGTCGGGCACCTCGACGAGCCCGCCCTGGGCGAAGCCGTCGGAGTTCAGCGCGCTGCGCGCCACGTACGGGTTCGACCCGTCGGCGGTCTCGTAGCGACCGAGGAGGTGCGGCGAGCGGAAGAGCACCTCCTGGCGGTTCTGGCCGCTCGGCCACGTGATGATCGCGACGTAGTACTCGCCGTCGATGTAGTGCACCTGGGCGCCCTCGAACAGCCCGCCGACGAACCGCTCGCCCGCGTAGTCCTCGGCACGGAAGATGTTCGGGAAGTCCGCCTCGATCGCGGTGAGGTCGTCGTTCAGCCGGACGGCGCTCGTCGCGCCCGAGCCGTAGAAGATGTACGGCGTCCCGCCGTCGGCCTCGTCGAAGAAGAGCGACGGGTCGTGGAACCCCCGGCCGAGCGCGGTGCGCTCCCACGCGCCGTGCTCGACGTCGTCCGTGCGGAAGAGGTAGGACCCGCCCAGGTCGTTGGTGTTGAAGACCACGTAGAACGTGCCGTCGTGGTAGCGCAACGACGACGCCCACTGACCGTTGCCGTAGCCGTTCTGCCCGTTGCGCAGCGAGGAGACGTCGCCCACGCCGAGCCGGTCGTAGACGTACCCGACGATCTCCCAGTTCACGAGGTCGAACGACTTCATGATCGGCGCGCCCGGCGCGAGGTGCATCGTGGTGCTGATCATGTAGTAGACGTCGCGACCCTCGTCGCTCTCGGCCGCGGGGACGCGTGCCACGGAGATGTCGGGGACGTCGCTGCCCAGCAGCGGGACACCGTACGTCCCGTCTCCGTGGTCGGTGGTCGTCAGCCCGGTGATCGTGCTCGTTCCTCCCGGTCCTTCGCTCGACTCGTCCGCCACCGCCGCGGACGTCGTGCTCGCGCCGAGCGCGAGCACTCCCGCCAGCGCCGCCGCGACGGCCGCCCTCACCTGCCTGCTCATCTCTCTCTCCTCCTCGTCGAGGTCATGGTCGATCGTGCGGAGAGCGGTATCGATACCGATATCGCTCTCGGGCCCGCCCGGCGCGGGCCACGGTCCGCCGGGGTGGTCCGGGGCCGTGACCCCGGACCACCCCGGCGGACTGCGTCGCTCCGTCGGCGGGACGGGCGTCAGCCGCAGGCGCGGGCGTCGAGAGGGACGTCGTACGCCGTGGTGACCTCGCGCGGGCCGTCGGGGCCGTCGAGCACCGCGGAGCCCGTGACGGTCACGGTGCCCGCGGGGACCGACACCGAGCGCGCGGCGAACGACTGGTACGCGTTCGCGCCCGGGGCGACGGCCGGGTAGGACCTCTCCCCGTACGGCGTCGCCAGGGTCACGTCCACCGGTGCGTCGCCCGTGTTCGTCGCCCGCACGGCCACGTAGACCTTGCCCGCGAGGCAGCGCGGGGAGACCTCGACGTGAAGCGGCACGACGGCCGCCGCCCCCGGCACGATCTCGACCCGGTAGGTCGTGGCCGTCCGGTGGTCCTGCGCGACGCCGACGACCTCCACGGTCCGCGCGCTCCCGTCCGCGGGGAGCGGCACGACGCGACCCTGCGTGTCGTCGATCAGCACGCCGTCGACACGGACCAGGCCGCTCGGCACGTGCGGGTCCGCGTCGAGCACGACGCTCGTCGTGCCCTCGGGCACGGTGAGCGTGTAGTCCGTGACGGCCGGGTCGAACGCTGGCGCGAGCGCGCCGGTGTCGAACGCGAGCGCCGCGAGCCCGGGCGTCGCGTCGTAGGACGCCGCACGGTCGACCCGGACGCCGAACACGCCTCCGGCCCAGCCGCCCGTCGCCTGGAAGCGCACGGTGACCACGGGGATGCGCTTGCCGTCCTCGTCGAGCACGTACTCGCCCGCGCTGTCGACCTTCCACCGCGTGTTCTCGCCGATCTCGAGGTACTTCGCGGGGAGCTGCGTCGTGTCGACGTAGAACCCCTGCTCGTCCTTGGTCGGGGCGTTCGCGACCGTGGTGATCGTCTTCAGCTTCTCGTCGTTCACGTACACGTCGAAGACGCGACCCTGGTCGCCCGAGTACAGCGTGACGCCCAGGTGGTTCGACGCCGAGGCCGGGTCGATCATCAGGTCGTAGCTGAACCAGCCCGTGCCGTTCGCGTGGCGGAACTGACGGCCGGAGAACGTCCCGACCGACGACCCGCTCTGCTTGAGGTTCTTCGCGTTCTCGAAGTTGTTGTTGTCGAAGCTCGTCAGGCTGTCGACGGTGCGGTCGGCGTCGCGCAGCGCTTCCTTGGCGCGCAGGATGCGCTCCTGCGACGCCGCGGAGTCCGGCTCGTCGAGGTTGAGGTAGAGCCCGTAGGTCACGTCCCAGTTGGTGTGGTGGGGCGTGAAGACGAGGTCACCGCCGTCGGCGGTGTTCCGCAGCCGGAGCTGCACCCGGCCCTCGGCGTCGTCCTCGACGCGCACGAGGTTCTCGGCGATGCGCTCCTTCCACTCGTCGGCGCCCATGTTCGCCGCCGTGATGGTGGTCTGGGCGTCGGCGTCGCGCGTGGAGGAGCGGACGAGGATGCCCGTGCCCTGCCACGCGGGCTCGGGGACCTCGCCGAGGGTCGTGGAGAGGACGACCGGCCCGTACCGGAAGGCCACGAAGTACGGGTTGTCCGGGGTGTCGACGACGGACGCCGCCATCGGCATCGTGTACCGGACGACGTCGCCCGCGGCGACGGGCAGCACGACGTACCCGCGCGACACGACCGGCTCCACGGCGGCGCCGTTCACCTCCAGGCCAGGATCACCCGCGATCCACGACGGCACGCGCAGCCGCAGCGTCGCGTCCTCGGCGACCGCGCCGCCGTCGAGCGCGTCGACGCGGAAGGTCACCGTGTCCTCGTTCGGCAGGTTCGCCTCCTGCGTGAGCCGCAGGTTCTGCTCGGCGTGCTCGACCGTCGAGGAGAAGAACATGTTCACCCACACCGAGCCCTGGCCGGTGAAGTAGATCGAGTCGCCGAGCTTGGAGAAGCTCTCCATGCCCGTGCCGGTGCAGCACCAGAACTCGGTGAACGGCAGGTTGTACACGCGGTGGTAGCCCGACGCCATGGGGTTGAAGTACGTCGTCGTCCCCGTCTCCGGGTTCTGCGACGCGAGGATCGTGTTGATGAACGTGTTCTCGTAGTAGTCCGCGTACCGCACGTCCTTGCTCAGCGTGAACAGCTCGCGCGCGAGCTTGAGCATGTTGTACTCGTTGCACGTCTCGGCCGTCTCGGCGTTGCGCGCCGTGCCCTGCTCGTCGGCGCGCTCGTGCAGCGAGCCGGGCGCGTGGAAGTGCTCGGCCTGGCTGTTCGCCCCGGTGACGTACGTGTGGTCGCGCACCACGATGTCGAAGAAGTTCTCCGCCGCCGCGAGGTACATCGGCAGCTCGTCCTTCTCGGCGGGCGTGAGCAGGTCGTAGTACTCGGGGTTCTGCGTGAACACCTGGTAGCGCTTGAGCGCGCCGAGCAGCTTGGGGATCTGCGTGTTGGCGTGCTTGCCCGGCAGCACGTCCTGGCCCGCGGCGAGCTGGCGGAAGAACGTCACCTCGTCGAACGCCTCGGCCGCCTCCTTGATCCGGACGTCGCCCGTGAGGTCGAACAGCTCGTACAGCGCCTCGTTCATGCCGCCGTACTCGGTGCGGAGCATGACGTCGGTGCTCGGCAGCTTCGCCACGCGGCCCTGGACGTAGAGCCCGAACTCGGTCGCGACGGCGAGCGCCTGGTCCCCGACGGGGCCGTCGACGTACTCGGCGACGTCGAGCAGCCCGGCGAGCACCTTGTGCAGGTTGTACCAGGGCACGATGACGTTCTCGTCCGACGTCCCGGTGCCCTGCACCTGGTCGAGGATCGACTCGCGGAACGCCGAGACGTACCCGGCCGAGCCGGGGTGGGCGGCGGCGTACGCGTCCTGCACGCGCGCGAGCCCGCCCACGCCCTCCTCGATCTCGGTGAACAGCGCGTCCTTGGTCTCCGGGTCCCGGGTCGAGGACCACGACATCGCGAGCGCCGACAGGTAGTGGCCGAACGCGTGGCCGCGGAAGTTCACCGCGTTGCTGCGCTCCCAGCCGCCGTACCCGGCGGCCGTGGTCGGGGTGAGCCCACCGACCTTGTAGAACTCGTAGAGGAACGTCTCGGAGTCGAGGCTCAGCAGGTACTCGTGCTCCTTCGCCGCGGCGTTCTGGAGGAAGTCGTCGGAGAGCAGCACGGACGGCAGCGCCGTGTCCTCGAGCGGCGTCTCGTCGACGAACGCCGGCACGACGACCTCGAGGTCGCGCGTCACGGGCTCGCCGTCGAGGTAGCGCACCGTCGCGGTGAGCGTGACGTGCGCGTCGTCCTCGCCGATCGCGGGCCGCACCACGGTCCCGTCGGTCGCGATCACGTCGGGGTGCGACGACCGCCACGACACGGTCGACCCGCGCGAGCCCGTCGTCGGGAGCACGAGCGCGACGGTCGCGCGCTCGGGCAGCGACAGCGCGTCGGCGTCGTCCTGCGCGACGGCGTCGCGATCGACCGTGCGCCCGCTCTCCTCGTACAGCCCGACGACGTCGCCCAGGTCCGCGACGGCGTCGTACACGCGGTAGTCGTCGAGCGTCGCCTTGAGGTACGCGCCGTTGTACTGCGGCCCGTTGAAGCCGATCGTCTTGGGCAGCGCCGGGTCGGAGCCGAGCACGCCGGTCGCGTCGCCGCCGACGGCGTTGGCCACCGTGGACGGGACCTTCTCGCCGTTGCGGTAGAACGCGACGTCCTTCGTCACGTGGTCGTACGTGACGACGACGTGCGTCCACTCGTCCGCCGGGAAGAACGCCGCACGGTCGGAGCTCGCGACGCGGACCTTGTACGGCTGGCCCGACGCCGGCCCGACCGACAGCGCGAGCGGCACCGTGTCCGACTCGGACGACAGGTACCAGCCGTCGGAGTTGTAGGCCCGCTTGTTCCACGTGATCACGTGCTCGCCCGAGAGCTTGCCGCTGGGCTCCACCCAGAACGAGAGCGTCAGGTCCTCGGGCTGCAGCGCGGTCGACGACCCGAGGTCGAGGTACGTGCTCCCGCTCAGGCGCAGGGCCTGGCCCTCCCCGTCGACACCGTCGACGTAGGAGTAGCCGGTCGGCACGGAGCCGGTGTGGCCGCGCAGGGCCACGGGGTGGGCGAGGGAGCTCGCGTCGGCGACGTCGCCGTCGAACGCGAGGTCGAGGACGGGCGCGGGCAGGGCGTCGGCCGCGACGGCGGACGGTGCCCACGCGGTCACGGCGAGCGCGGCGGCGGCCGCCACGGCCGCGAGCCGGGCCGCGCCGCCGGGTCGACGGCGGACGCCGTCGGTCGGTCGGGGGTGCATCGTTGCTCCTCAGGGTCGCGCGCGGGCGTCGTCGTCCGCGCGTCGGACGGGTTCGTCGGGTGGGGCGGCCCGCGCGAGGCGCGCGCGGGCCGCGCCCTCGTGGCCTGCCGGACCGGCCACGAGGGAAGAGTTCTGCTCAGCCGCTGTGTCGCCGAGGTAGAGGCGTGGTCATGACCACGCCTCTACCTCGGGCGACCAGGGCTCTACCTCGGGGTCAGCCGCAGTCGAGCGCGTCGTAGGCGACGTCGACGGTCGTGGTGACCTGCTCGCCGTCGACCACCGCCGTGCCCGTGACGGTCGCGGTGCCGGCCGGGGCCGACGTCGCACGCGCCGCGAACGACTGGTACACGTTCTTGCCCGGCGCCACGTCCGCGACCGTCTTCTGCCCGAACGGCGTGGAGAGCGTCACCGAGACCAGGACGTCCTCGCCGTTCGTCGCGCGCACGGCGACGTACGCCTTCCCCGCCAGGCAGCGCGGCGAGACCTCGACCGCGAGGTCGAGCTCGGGCGCCGCGTCGGATGCGTGCAGCCGCACGAACGTGATCGAGTGCGCGGGGAACTCGTAGGAGAACTCCTCCCCCACGCCCGTCAGCGTCCGCTCCACCGGGACGACCCGCTCGGGGTCGGCCTTGGTGTTGGTGTCCGACGGCGCGCCCACCATCTCCGTGACCGTCGCCTCGGACGCGATGCTCGTGCCGGCCCCGAGCCCCTCGACGTGCACCTGCGTGCGCGCCGCGGTCGCGGTGGGGTTGACGACCTTGACGACGACGTCGCCCGTGTCGTCGTCGCGCGTGACGACCTGGTAGAGCGACTTGGTCGACGGCTGCTCGTAGGACATCTGGAGCTCGCCGTCGAGGTAGAGCTCGATGGTCGAGCCCTCGACGACGACCTTGACGTGGTACGGCTGGCCGGCCTCGATGGAGTGGTTCTCGACGGCCTTCACCTCGTTGGCGCTCCCGCCCGACGCGCGCTGGAGGGCCTGGCGCGAGTTGTTCCACCCGCCGAGGTTCCACCAGTAGTAGTCGTTCGGGCCGCCCGCGGCGAAGCCGACGAGGAAGCCCTCGGCACCCGACGTCTTGCGCGCGTCGAGCTCGAGCGTGTAGCTCGACCAGTCCTTCGCGTACGCGCCGGCGACGATCGACCGGGCGTCGGTGACGTTCGTCGCCGACTGGACGTAGGCGCCGTCCTGCGCCGCCCAGGTGCCCGACTGCGGCTCCCACTGCGACGCCCCGGACTCGAAGTCGTCCGCGAAGAGCACCTCGCCGCTCGCGTTGTCGGTGACGCGCACGTTGTCGTACTGCGCGGCCGTGTTCCACGTGGAGAGGAACACGCCGCCGTCGAGCGTCGCGTCGGCGGGCACCGGGCCCGCGTGCGTGCTCGGCACGACCTCGTCGCCCGCGTTCGCGGAGAACATCTGCTGGACGTAGTAGTTCACCGAGCCCCACGACTCGTCGTTGTCGAACCAGATCGCGTCGGGCGACCACTGGACGTACGACTCGTTCGCGAGCAGCGGCGCGTACGACGCGAGCCGCACGACGTCGGAGTTGCGCTCCAGACCGGTCATGAACGACGCCTCCGCGAGCGCGTTGGCGAAGGTGTTGCCGCGCGACGCGTACTCGCCGAGGAACACGTGCGGCCCCTCGCGGTCGTAGGAGTCGTAGCGCTCGTCGTTCTCGAGGAACCACTGCGGGTCGTTGTAGTAGTGCTCGTCGACGAGGTCGACGTCCTGCTCGCGGTTGAACTCCCAGAGCTCGTCGAAGCGCTGGCCCGTGTCGTCCGGGCCGGAGTTCGAGATGATCTGGACGTCCGGGTAGGCGGCCGCGATCGCGTCGCGGAACGCCGGGAAGTTGGCCTCGAACGTCTTCGTGTTCTCCTCGTTGCCGAGGCCGACGTACTTCAGGCCGAACGGCTCGGGGTGGCCCAGCTCGGCCCGCACGGCGCCCCACTCGGTCGTCACGTCGCCGTTGGCGAACTCGATGAGGTCCACCGTGTCGTCCACCCAGCGCTGGATCTGCGCCGGGTCCGTCATCTCGGGGATCGTGCTGCCGCAGCCGTTGGCGCCGACCGACACGACGGGCAGCGGCGTCGCACCGAGGTCCTCCGCGAAGAGGAAGTACTCGAGGTACCCGATGCCGTACGACTGGTTGTAGCCCCAGAAGTTCCAGTTGGTCGCGCGCTCCTCGACCGGGCCGATCGTCTCCTTCCACTGGTACGTGCGGCGACGGTCGGTGAAGCCCGACTCCTCGTACGTGCGGAACGTGCCGACGTTCGTCACGCAGCCGCCGGGGAAGCGGAGGAACTGCGGGTCGAGCGCGTCGATCTTCTCGGCGAGGTCCTTGCGGAGCACCGACTTCCCGTTGACCGGCCCGACCCACGTGTCCTGCGGGAAGAGCGACACCTGGTCGAGCGCGAGCGTGCCCGCCGCGCCGGAGAGCAGCGCGAGCCGCCCGGCGTTCGTCGTGCCGGTCGCGGTGAGCGTGACGTCGTACTTCTTCCACGCGTTCGAGCCGTCGACGGCGACCTGGCCGGTCGCGTACGCCGTGGTCCCGGCGGCGTCCTCGACGCGCACGGTGACGGTCTGCGCCGTCGCCGACCGCGCCCAGACGGAGAAGTCGTACGACTCCCCCTCCTCGACGAACAGGCCCGTGTTGTACCCGGCGTTGCGCACCCCGGCGCCCGCGGCGGTCGTCGTCAGGTTGAGGTAGGTGCGGTTCGTCGCGTTGAGCCGCCCGGCGTCGTTCACGACCTGCGTCGTGGCCGTCGCGCCGCCGCGGTTCGCGGCGCTCCATGCGGTGAGCCCCGTGAACGACCCGTTGTCCTGGGAGGTGAACTCGAACGACCGGTTGCGCACGAGCTCCGCGTACAGGCCGCCGTCGGCCGCGTAGTTGATGTCCTCGTAGAAGATGCCGTACAGCTCGTCGCTCATCTCCGTGCGCTCGCCGGCGAGGTCCACGGTGATCTCGTGGTCCGCGCTCGTGGCGGGCGTGACCGTGAGCTTCGTGGCCGCGTCGCGCGGGCCGAGGACGAGCGCGCCGTCGGACGCGCGCACGCCGGCGTACCGCTCCGGGTCGGCCGCGTCGCGCAGCCAGACCGTGCCGCCGCCCGCGTCGGTGAGCCGCAGCGCGGTCGCGTCGTCGCCCGCGGCTCCGAGGGAGAGCCGGGACGCGCCGGTCACGACGACGGGGCGGTCGCCCGCCGTGAGCGTGACCGGGGACGTGCCGTCGGGGCCGTCGACCCCGGTCGCGGCGAGCGCGACCGTCGTCGCGGGGCGTTCGTCGTCGAGGGCCAGGCCGTCGTCGGTCGCCACGAGGTACCGGGCGTCGCCGGGACCCGCGAGCGTGAACGCGCCGTCGGGCACCTGGTCGGCGCCCTCGGCGGCCTGGAGCGCCACGTAGTCGAACGCCGCCGCGTGCGACGTGCCGTTCTGCGCGGCGAGCGCGTACAGGCCGACGTGCGTCGTCGGGAAGTCGACGGTCACGGAGCCCGCGGGCTGCCACGCGGCGCCGTCCCAGAAGCTCGTCGCGATGGTGTCGCCGGTGCGCTGCATGCGCAGCGTCTCCCCGGTGGAGCCCGGGCGGTCCGTGAAGGCGGCCGCGGTGAAGACGCCGCCGGTCTCGACGTCGTTCTCGATCGCGCGGCCCGACGGCGAGAGGTCGCCCACGAAGGTCAGCCCGGACCGGACGTAGTTGTCCATGTCCTGCCACGCGACGAGACCCGCGCCCTGGTAGACGGAGGCGACGGGCGCCTCCACGTGCGTGACGACGGTGAAGTCGCCCGCCGGCACGTCGAGCAGCACGACGTTCTTCGCGCTGTTCGCGTCCTGGTAGGTGTCGCCGGGCTGCGACGCGAGCGTGAGCTTCCCGCCGGCGACGGACAGCGCCTCGGGAACGGGGTTGACGACCGTCCAGTCGGGGCCGAGGCCGGCGCCGTCGAACGCGTCGACCCACGCGCCGTCCGGCAGGTCGGGCTCCGCGGCGGTGGCGGGCACCGACGTCGCGAGCGCGACCGTGCCGACCAGGCCGGTCGCGACGGCCAGCGCGACCGCCCGGCGGCGGGCCGTGCGGGGCCGTGGAGGGTGGAAGGACGTATCCATGGGCTTCCTCTCATCGTCGAGAGACACGCACCATTGCGTGTGAGCGTTAACAGGATCGTGGCCGAGCCTAGTGTGAACGCTCACATTCGACAAGGGTCATGTCATGACACACCGCCGGCCGGGCGTGCGCCCGGCCGACCCAGGGGTGCCGGCCCCCGTCCAGCTCCGGTGAACCCGGGCGAGACGCCCGGGCAGACGGCCGCGGCGCCGGGCCCGCGCCCGCCACGACGTCACGACGACGCCGCGGCGGCCGGGCCCGGCACCGACGGCTCACCTCCGCCTGACGACCAGCACGCGCTGCAGGATCACGAAGACCAGGAGCAGCACGCCGATGACGATCTTGGTCCACCACGAGCTCAGCGTGCCCTCGAAGGTGATGATCGTCTGGATGAGGCCGAGCACGAGCACGCCGAGCACGGACCCGAGCACGAAGCCCGTGCCGCCCGTGAGCAGCGTGCCGCCGATGACGACCGCGGCGATCGCGTCGAGCTCCATGCCCACGCCCGTGAGCGAGTAGCCGGACCGCGAGAACATCGCGAACAGCAGGCCGCCGATGCCGGCGCACGTGCCGCTCACCACGTACACGAGCACCTTGGTGCGTGCGACGGGCAGGCCCATGAGCATCGCCGACTGCTCGCCGCCGCCGATCGCGTACACGGTGCGGCCGAACTGCGTGTAGTGCAGCACGTAGAACGCGATCGCGACGACGACCAGGGCGATGATGACCGCGGTCGTGATGCGCCAGCCGTCGCCGAACTCCTGGCTCCAGCCCGCCAGGGCGACGAACGACTCGTCCGTGATCGGGATCGACTGCAGCGAGATCACGTAGCAGAGGCCCCGCGCGAGGAACATCGCCGCGAGCGTCGCGATGAACGGCTGGATGTCGAAGACGTGCACCATCAACCCGACCGCGAGGCCGAGGACGGTCCCGATGAGGACCGAGACGAGGAGCACGACGGCGACGGGCCAGCCGCTCTGGAGCAGCGACGCCGTCGTGATGCCCGAGAGCGCCACGACCGCGCCGACCGACAGGTCGATGCCGCCCGTGAGGATGACGAAGGTCATCCCGACCGCGAGCACGATGAGGAACGAGTTGTTGATGAAGAGGTTCGAGATGACGCGGGCCGAGAGGAAGTTCTCGTACCGGCTGCCGCCCACGACGAGCATGAGCGCGAGCACCGCGAACGTGCCGAGGACCGGGAGGTAGCGCCGGTCGAGGCGGAAGCGGCTCGTGAGTCGCTCGGTCATTCTCGGGCCTCCGGGGGTGGCGGTCTCGGCGCCCCGGGGGTCGGGCGGCGAGGTCGGGGCAGGGGTCTGCACGGCGGACATCAGGCGCTCACCTCCGCGGCCGCGGCGGCCGTCGGGGCCGCGCGACGTCGTCGGGCGGCGACCAGGTCGCGCACCTTCGGCGACTGCGCGAGGCAGACCGCGATGACGACGATCGCCTTGAACAGGGGCGTGACCGACGGCGAGATGCCGAGCATCGTCACCGTGAGCGTGAGCGTCTGGATGATGAGGACGCCGACGAGCGTGCCCGAGAGCGAGAACTTGCCGCCGGCGAGCGACGTGCCGCCGATGACGACGGCGAGGATCGCGTCGAGCTCGATGAAGAGACCGGCGTTGTTCGCGTCGGCCGCCATGGTGCTCGAGGAGATCATGAGGCCCGCGAGGCCCGCGAAGAGGGCGCACACCGCGTAGACGGTCCAGATGATGCTGCGCGACTTGACGCCGGCGAGGCGGCTCGCCTCGGGGTTGATGCCGACGGACTCGATGAGCATGCCGAGCGCGGTCCGGCGCGTGAGCAGCGCGACCGCCACGAAGACGACGCCCGCGAGGACGACCGCCACGGGGATCCCGAGCCAGAACCCGGAGCCGATCGCCTTGAACGGCGCGCTGTTGACCGTCGTGATCTGACCGCCCGTGATGAGCATCGCGACGCCGCGGCCCGCGGTCATGAGCACGAGCGTCGCGATGATGGGCTGGATCCCGAGGACCGAGACCAGGAAGCCGTTCCACACGCCGAGGACGAACGACAGCGCGAGCGCGATGCCGACGGCCACCAGGACCGTGGTCAGGCTGTCCGGGGAGGGCGACGAGGCGATGAAGCTCAGCGCCACGGCCCCGGAGATCGCGACGACCGCGCCGACCGACAGGTCGATGCCCCGCGTCGCGATGACGAGCGTCATGCCGAGCGCGACCAGCAGCAGCGGCGCGCCGTTCTTCAGCAGGTTGACGAGCGACCCGAAGAGGTGGCCGTCCTGGAGCCGGATCGACAGGAAGCTCGGCCGGTTGATGGTGTTGACCGCCAGCAGCACGACCAGCGCGACGATCGGCCAGAAGAGCCGGTGCTGGACGGCGCGCTGCCAGGCGGGTGCCGTGGTGCTCATGACTCCTGCCCTCCGCTCGCGATGAGCTCGACGACGTCCTCGACCGTGACGTCCTCGTCGTTGGTGATCTCCGCGACCTTGACCCGGTCGCGCATGACGGCGATGCGGTGGCTGAGCCGCAGCACCTCCTCGAGCTCGGCCGAGATGAAGACGACCGACATGCCCTCGCCCGCGAGCTGGGCCACGAGCTTCTGGATCTCGGCCTTGGCGCCGACGTCGATGCCGCGCGTCGGCTCGTCGAGGATGAGCAGCTTGGGGGCCGTCGCGAGCCAGCGCGCGAGGAGCACCTTCTGCTGGTTGCCGCCCGAGAGGTTCTTGATGAGGGCGTCCGGGTTGCCGGGGCGGATCGCGAGCGCCTTGATGTAGGTCTCGACGATCTCGTCGACCTGCTTCTTCGGCAGGCGTCGCGCCCAGCCGCGCTCCGCCTGGAGCCCGAGCACGATGTTCTCGCGGATCGTCAGGTCGCCCACGATCCCTTCGGCCTTGCGGTGCTCCGAGGAGAACGCGATCTTGCGCTGCATCGCGCTGCGCGGCGTGCGCAGGCGTGCGGGCGCGCCGCCGACGCGCACCTGACCCGAGTCGGCGCGGTCCGCGCCGGCGAGCAGGCGCGCGAGCTCGGTGCGGCCCGAGCCGAGCAGGCCGGCGAGGCCCACGACCTCGCCCGGGTACACGTCGAGGTCGAACGGCTGGACCGAGCCCTTGCGGCCGACGCCGAGGGCCTGGACGAACGGGGTGGTCCCGTCGCGGTCGGCCACGGAGCGCTTGGGCGCCTCCTCGAGCTCCTCGAGCACCTCGAGCGAGGTGCCGATCATCTTGGAGACGAGCTCGAGGCGCGGGAGCTCCGCGGTCACGTACTCGCCGACGAGCTTCCCGTTGCGCAGGACCGTCATGCGGTCCGAGATCTCGTAGACCTGCTCGAGGAAGTGCGAGACGAAGAGGATCGCGACGCCCTCGTCGCGCAGCCGCCGCACGACGGCGAAGAGCTGGGCGACCTCGTCCGCGTCGAGGCTCGAGGTCGGCTCGTCGAGGATGAGGACCTTGCACTCGACGACGAGCGCACGGCAGATCGCGACGAGCTGCTGCACGGCGAGCGAGTGGGCCGCGAGCGACGAGGCCGGGTCGATGTCGAGGTTGAGGCGGGCGAGCATCTCGCCCGCGCGTCGGCGCGTCGTGCGCCAGTCGATCGCGCCGAGGCGGCGCGGCTCGTGGCCGAGCATGATGTTCTCGGCGACCGAGAGGTTCTCGCAGAGGTTGACCTCCTGGTACACCGGCGAGACGCCGGCGGCCTGGGCCTCGCCCGGGCCGGAGAACGTGTGCTCGGCGCCGTCGACGACGATGCGACCGGAGTCGATCGAGTAGACGCCCGTGAGCGCCTTGATGAGCGTCGACTTGCCGGCGCCGTTCTCGCCCATGAGGGCGTGGACCTCTCCGGGCCGGAGCGTGAGGTCGACTCCGTCGAGCGCCTTGACGCCCGGGAACTCGATCGAGATCCCGGTCATCTCGACGACGGGTCGACCGTCGGGGACGGCGGTAGTCATGGGTGACCTTCCGTGCAGCGGTGGCGACGGGGCTGCCGGGCCCCGGGTCGCCTCAGGACGCCGGCGACGTCGGCATGCCGGCGGTGGTGCGTCGGCCGCGCGCCGGGGAGACGTGCTCTCCCGGCGCGCGACCCGTCCGTGGTGGCGGGGCCGGTCGGCGTGGACCGGCCCCGCCGGGCGGGAGTCCTCGCGGATCGCTCCGAGAGGGCCGCCGAGCCGGTCAGTACTCGCGCGTCGGGAGCGCCTCGACGGCCTGCTCCTGCGTGAAGGACTGGTCCTCCACGACGATGCGCTTCTCGACCTCCTCGCCCGCGACGACCTTCTTGATGATCTCCGCCAGGTCCGGGCCGAGGAGCGGGTTGCACTCGACGATGAAGTTGATCTTGCCGTCGGCGAGCGCCTGCATGCCGTCCTTCACCGCGTCGACGGTGACGATCTTGATGTCCTCGCCCGGGACGAGGCCCGCGGCCTCGATGGCCTCGATGGCACCGAGGCCCATGTCGTCGTTGTGCGCGTAGACGAGGTCGATGTCGTCGTGCGCCTGGAGGAAGCCCTCCATGACCGTCTTGCCCTCGGCGCGCGTGAAGTTGCCCGTCTGGGAGTCGATGATCGTGACGTTCGGGTTGTCCTTCGTGGCGTTCTCGAACCCGGTCTTGCGGTCGATCGCGGGCGCCGCGCCGGTGGTGCCCTGGAGCTCGACGACGTTGATGGGCTCGGTCGCGACGTTCTCCGAGACCCAGTCACCGGCCATCTCGCCCTCGAGGACGAAGTCGGAGCCGATGAACGACTCGTAGAGGGTGTCGTCCGCGGAGTCCACGGCGCGGTCCGTGAGGATCACGGGGATGCCGGCCTGCTTGGCCTCCTCGAGCACCGCGTCCCAGCCGGACTCGACGACCGGGGAGAACGCGATGACGTCCACGCCCTGCGCGATGTAGGAGCGGATCGCCTGGATCTGGTTCTCCTGCTTCTGCTGCGCGTCGGAGAACTTGAGGTCGAACCCGTTCTCGGCCGTGAGCGTGTCCTGGATGGACTTGGTGTTCGCCGCGCGCCAGCCGGACTCGGCGCCCACCTGCGAGAAGCCGACGACGATCGTGTCGCCGCTGCCGCCGTCGCCACCCGCGTCGTTGCTGCTGTCGTCCGTGCTGCCGCCCCCGCTGCTGCACGCCGCGAGCGCGAGGACCGCCACGCCGGCGAGGACACCCGTCAGACGCGTGCGCGCCTTGGTCGTGCTGAACATGCTCTCCTCCTTGAGATGCGACCTCGGCGCCGTGCCGAGGGTCGTCGGGTCGTGCCAGCCCACCGTCGGGCTGTTGACTCTTGTTGATACATGTTTGCTTGTGTCAATGTCTAGCGGTGTCAGCACCTCTCCCGCAAGCCCCGACCCGGCATTCCGCATAACCGTTCGGTAACCGTTGTGGTCACCGCCCGACACTGCGGCGTGCCGTCCGTGCGGAGCCTGCCGAGGCACCGAGCCCCAGACCTGCGGATGTGATCGCTCACACCCTCCCGAGAGACGATGTTAGCGCTCACACGCGCCGAGGGGAAGCGACCCCCCGTCACGGTTCGGTCACGACCGCACCGACCAAGAGACCCCACGGCGCCGAGAGAGCGACGCACGGCCGCGACGGCGCGCGAACTGGTGCCGCAGGCCGCTGTCTCGGCCGGGATCGCTCTCTCGGCGTCAGGGCGGGACGGGCTCAGAGGCCCTGCGCGACGCGGTAGAACACCTGGTTCCACCGGACCTGGTCGCGGAAGCCTCGGCGCGTCGTGGCCTCGTCGATGACCAGGAGCTCGGTGCGGGCGATGTCCGCGAAGACCTCGAACGCGTCGATGCCGGCCGCGGTGGAGAGCACCGTGTGGTGCGCGCCGCCCGCGGTGAGCCACGCCTCGGCGGAGGTCGCGAAGTCGGGGCGCGGCTCCCACACCGCCCGCGCCACGGGCAGGTGCGGCAGCGGCGCCGAGGGCGCCACGACGTCGACCACGTTGGCGGTCAGGCGGAACCGGTCGCGCATGTCCGCGAGGGACACGACGACGCCGACGCCCGGGTCGGCGTCGAACACCATGCGGACCGGGTCCTCCTTGCCGCCGATGCCGAGCGGGTGGATCTCGACCCGGGGCTTCGAGGTCGTGAGCGAGGGGCAGATCTCGAGCATGTGCGCGCCGAGGATCTTCTCGCTGCCGGGCGTGAGGTCGTACGTGTAGTCCTCCATGAGCGACGCCCCGCCGGGCAGGCCTTCGCCCATGACCTTCGCGGCGCGCACGAGCACGGCGGTCTTCCAGTCGCCCTCGGCGCCGAACCCGTAGCCCTTGGCCATGAGGCGCTGGACGGCGATGCCGGGGAGCTGGCGCAGGTCGCCCAGGTCCTCGAAGTTCGTCGTGAACGCCTTGGCGCCGACCGACTCGAGGAACGTCTCGAGCGCGATCTCCTGCCGGGCCGCGTACCGCAGCGAGGCGTGCCGGTCGCCGTCCTTGCGCAGCTCGGGGACCACGTCGTAGAGGTCCTCGTACTCGGCGACGAGCGCGTCGACGTCGGCCTCGGAGAGCTCCTCGACCGCGCGCACGAGGTCGTTCACGCCCCACGTGTTCACGCTCACACCGAACCGGAGCTCGGCCTCGGTCTTGTCGCCCTCGGTCACCGCGACGTTGCGCATGTTGTCGCCGAAGCGGGCGAGGCGCAGCTCGTGCGTCGCCGCCCATCCGGCGGCGCCGCGCACCCACGAGCCGACGCGCGCGGTGACGGCCGGGTTCGAGACGTGCCCGACGACCGTCGTGCGGGCCACCCCGAGCCGCGTCGCGACGTACGCGTACTCGCGGTCGCCGTGCGCGGCCTGGTTGAGGTTCATGAAGTCGAAGTCGATCGTGTCCCACGGCAGCTCGACGTTCGCCTGCGTGTGCAGGTGCAGGAGCGGCTTGCGGAGCTGGTCGAGGCCCCCGATCCACATCTTCGCGGGGCTGAACGTGTGCATCCACGTCACGACGCCCAGGACGCGGTCGTCCGCGTTGGCGTCGAGCATCGCGCGCCGGATCGAGCCGGCGTCCTTGAGCACGGGCTTCCAGACCACGGTCGCCGGGACGTCCGGCGACGCGTCGAGGGCGCGCGCGACCTCCTGGGACTGCTCGGCGACCTGCCGCAGCGTCTCCTCTCCGTACAGGTCCTGGCTCCCGGTGAGGAACCAGATCTCGCGGTCCGCGTAGGGCTTGCTCATGTCGGTCCACATCTCTCGTGTCGTGAGGCGGGCGCCGCACCGCTGCGGTCCCGTCCCGGGTGGTCGTGCTATGTCGTGCTGCTGTCGTCCTGCGTCGTGCTGGGACGTCGTCCGCGCGCCGGGTGCGCGCCGCGGGTGCCGGGTGTGTCGGGACGGCCGGGGGCCGGCACCGACCCGTGGTCAGCGCGGGCCGGGCGCGGGCTGCTGCCCGTAGACGTGCTGGTAGCGCGCGTAGAGCGAGTCGACGTCGTCCTGCGCGATGCGCGTGGGCTCGCCGAGCTGCCGGCTGACGTGCACGGTCCGGGCGACCTCCTCGCACATGACGGCCGCCTTGACCGCCGCGCGCGCGTCCGTGCCGATCGTGAACGGGCCGTGGTTGCGCATGAGGACCGCGGGGCTGCGGGAGTCGCGCAGGGTCTCGACGATGCCGCGCCCGATCGAGTCGTCGCCGATCAGCGCGAACGGCCCGACGGGGATGTCGCCGCCGAACTCGTCGGCCATCATCGTCAGGACGCACGGGACGGGCTCGCCGCGCGCGGCCCAGGCGGTCGCGTACGTCGAGTGGGTGTGCACGACCCCGCCCACCTCCGGCAGGTGCCGGTACACGTAGGCGTGCGCCGCCGTGTCGGACGACGGCGACCTGTCGCCCTCGACGAGGGCCGCGTCGAGGTCGCACACGACCATCGCCTCGGGGGTGATGTCGTCGTACGCGACGCCGGACGGCTTGATGACGAGCAGGTCGCCCGAGCCGTCGGGACGCGTGGTGTCGCGGACCCGCTCGGAGACGTTGCCCGCGGTCCAGACGACGAGCTCCCACCGCGGGAGCTCGGCGTGCAGCGCCGCGACGCGCTCCTTGGCGGCGTCGACGGCCTCGCGCAGGTGCGCAGGCACGGCGGGCACCGCGGGCTCAGCGGGTGCCGTGACGTCCGCGGCCGGGGTGGGCGTGGTCATGCGGGGTCCTCTCCTTCGGTGCGGGCGGGCAGTGCCGCCACGGCGGCGCGCTCGACGGCGAGCCCCGCGGCGTAGCGGTCGAGGTAGGCCGCGAACCCGGCGACGTCGGCCGGGTCGGGCGCGACGGTCTCGATCTGGGCGGACGCGAACACGTGGTCGCGCAGGTACGCGCCGAGGTCGTGGCCGGCGACGCCGTCCGCAGACCCGGACGCGGTGCCCGACGCCCGGTCGCGTGCGAACCCGGCGAGCACCGCGATGCCCCACGCGCCGCCCTCGCCCGCCGTGCGCCCGACGCTCACCGGCGCGTCGATCGCCGCGGCGAGCATGCGCTGGGCGACGCCGGCCGTGCGGAACATGCCGCCGTGCGCGAGCATCCCGTCGATCGCGACGCCCTCCGCCGCGAGGACCCGCATGCCGAGCGCGAGCGTCCCGAACGCGCCGTAGACCTGCGTGCGCGCGAAGTTGGCGAGCGTGAGCCGGCTCCCGGGCGTGCGCACGACGAGCGGCCGCCCCTCCGCGAGGCCCGTGATCGGCTCGCCCGCGAGGTAGTTGTAGGCCAGCAGCCCGCCGCCGTCCGCGTCGCCGTCCAGCGCGGCGCGGAAGAGGGCGCCGAACACGTCGTCCGGTCCCGCGTCGCTGCCGACGGCCGCGGCCAGCTCGCCGAGCAGGCCCGCCCACGCGTCGAGCTCGCTCGCGCCGTTGTTGCAGTGGACCATCGCGACGAGGTCGCCCGCGGGCGTCGTCACGAGGTCGAGCTCGTGGTGCACGCCGCCGAGCGGGCGCTCGAGCACGACCATCGCGAAGATGCTCGTGCCCGCGCTGACGTTGCCGGTGCGCGGTGCGACGGCGTTGGTGGCGACCATGCCCGTGCCCGCGTCGCCCTCGGGCGGGCACAGCAGCACCCCGGGGGCCAGCGCGCCCGACGGGTCGAGCCAGGCCGCGCCCTCGGCCGTGAGCCGGCCCGCGTCGTCGCCGGCCACGAGGACCTCGGGCAGGAGCTCCGCGAGCTTCGGGCCTGCGCGGTGCGTCGCGGCGCGCTCGTCGACGAGCGCGAGGAGCGCCTGGTCGTAGTCGCGCGTCGCCGGGTCGACGGGGAACATGCCGGACGCGTCGCCCACGCCGAGCACGTGGCGGCCCGTGAGCCGCCGGTGGACGTACCCGGCGAGCGTCGTGAGCGACGCGACGTGGGCCGCGTGCGGCTCGGCGTCGAGGATCGCCTGGTACCAGTGCGCGACCGACCAGCGCAGCGGGACGTTGTACCCGAGCAGCTCCGTGAGCTCGGCGGCGGCCGGCCCGGTCGACGTGTTGCGCCACGTGCGGAACGGGACGAGCGGCTCCCCGTCCGCGTCGAACGCGAGGTAGCCGTGCATCATCGCGGACACGCCGAGCGCGCCGTAGGTCGTGGGCCGCACGCCGTACCGCGCCTCGACGTCGTCCACGAGGCGCGCGTAGCAGTCGCGCAGCCCGGCCTCGACGGCGTCGAGCGAGTACGTCCACGTGCCGTCCTCGAACCTGTTCTCCCACGCGTGGCTGCCGCTCGCGAGCGGCGTGCCGTCGCCGTCCACGAGGCACGCCTTGATCCGCGTCGACCCGAGCTCGATCCCGAGCGCGGTCTCCCCTGCCACGACGGCCGCCCGACGGCGACCGGCCTCGTCCTGCTGCACCATTGCTGCTTCTCCTCGTCGCGGCGTCGCGCTCGGTCGTGTGTCTTCTCGAATGTTAGCGCTCACAACCAGCGAGGCCAACTCCCCCGGAGCGGGTGCTCGCAGATGCCTCGCGGTCGGAGCGCGCGACGTCAGCCGCGCGGCGTCGCCGTGCTCTCGCGGACCATGAGCTCGGGCGGGATGGAGACGGGCCGGACGGTCGCGCCGGACAGGGCGTCGATCATCATCCCCATGCACCGGCGCCCGAGCGAGCCGAACGGCTGGCGCACCGTCGTCAGCGGCGGGATGAAGTGCCCCGCGCCCGCGACGTCGTCGAACCCGACGACCGAGACGTCGCTCGGCACCCGCACGCCCTGCTCCCAGAACGCCCGGAGCAGGCCGAGCGCGAGCTGGTCGTTGCCGGCGAAGACCGCGGTCGGCCCGTCGCCCGCGCGGACCGCGTCCGCGAGCTCCTTCCCGACGGCGTAGCCGCGGTCGGAGGACCAGTCGCCGCGCACGGGCTCGGGCACGGGCGCGCCGTGCTGCTCCAGCGCCGCGCGCCAGCCCGTCTCGCGCTCGCGCGCGTCGAACCAGTCGAGCGGGCCGGACAGGTGCAGCACCGTGCGGTGCCCGAGGCCGAGCAGGTGCTCGGTGGCCAGCCGCGCGCCGAGCCGCTGGTCGACCGCGATGGACAGGATCGCGCCCGGCGCGCCGAGCGCGCCGGCGCTCGGGCGCACGACCTCGGCGGCCTCGCCCTCGCCCGGGCGGTCGCGCGCCGCGATCATGATGACCGGCACGGGGGCGCGGAACGAGTCGACCGCCGCCGCGACGTCGGTCTGCGGCGCGATGACGACGATGCCCTCGACGCCCTGGTCCATGAAGTGCTCGAGCACGCGGTGCATCGTGTCCGCGTCGTAGCGCCGGATGGTCGCGACGCTCACGAAGTACCCCTGCTCGCGCGCCGCCTCCTCGACCGCGATGAGGGTCGACGTCGGCCCGTACAGCGCGGAGCCCGTCGTCACGACGCCGATCGTCCCCGAGCGCATCGTGACGAGCGCGCGGGCCGCGCTGTTGCGGCGGTAGCCGAGCGTCGCGATCGCGTCGAGGACCCGGTCGCGCGTCTCCGACCGCACGCTCGGGTGGTCGTTGAGCACGCGCGAGACCGTCTGGTGCGACACGCCGGCGAGCCGCGCGACGTCGGACATCGCGGGCGGGCGGGTGCGCGGCGACGGCCCGTCGCTCACGACCCGGCCCTCTCGGGGTCGCGGCGCGGCGCGGGCGCGGCCGCGAGCGCCGCGGCGAGCTCGGCCGACCGGTCGCGCGCGGCCTCGAGAGCGTCGAGGAACGCGGCGCGCACCCCGCCCGCGTCGAGGCGTCGCAGCGCGGCGACGGTCGTCCCGCCGGGCGAGGAGACCTTCTCGCGCGCGATCGCCGGGTGCTCGCCGGTCTCGCGCAGCATGGTCGCGGCGCCGTGCACCGTGGCGGTCGCGAGCTCGAGCGCCGTGGCGCGCGTCAGGCCCAGGAGGACCCCCGCCTCGGCGAGCGCGTCGATCACGTAGAAGACGTAGGCCGGGCCGGAGCCCGACAGCGCCCCGACCGCGTCCTGGTCCTTCTCCGCGACGCGCACGACGAGCCCCGTCGCGGACAGCAGGCGCTCGACGAGCGCGACGTCGTCGTCGTCCGCGGCGGCGCCGCCGCTCACGGCGCTCACCCCGGCGCCCACGACCGACGGCGTGTTCGGCATGACCCGCACGACGGCGGTGCCCGCCGGGAGCCGGTCCTCGTAGAAGGACGTGGGCAGCCCGACGACGACGCTCACCACGACGGCCCCGGCGCCGACGGCGTCGTGGACCTCGTCGAGCAGCGCGGCGACGTCCTTCGGCTTGACCGCGACGACCACCACGCCGGCGCCGCGCACGGCCTCGACGTTGTCCTGGGTCGTCCGGACCCCGTGGCGCGCCGCGAGCTCCTCGGCCCGCTCCGGCCTGCGCACCGTCGCGACGACGTCGGCGGGGTCCCAGCCCGACGCGAGCGCGCCCGCGAGGACGGTCTCGCCCATGACGCCCGTGCCGAGGACGGCGAGCGGTCGCTCAGGGACGGACGGAGTCGGACGGTCGGTCATGGGCGATCAGCTCCCGGTGGTCGGTGAGGGCATTCTTGCGCACCCGGCGGGTGCGCGGGACCGCGGGGCGACCGCCGCGCGCCGTACGCCCCGGGGGGAGGGCGCCCGCAGGGCTTCGGACGGCGTCCGGACCGCGTCGGGTCGGGGTCAGAGCGGGGTCACAGCGGATAGGCGGAGTACACCTCGGTGACGACGTCGGCGGGCCCGGTGGCCTGGAGGACGGCGGTGCCGTTGGTCCAGGTGACGGTCGCCTGCCCGTCGGCGGCGGGCGTCACCGCGTACGTGCCGGCGACCTCGCCCGCGACCTCGACGTCGCCCGTGTCCGTCGGCTCGCCGGCCGTTGCGACGAGGTCGCTCGCCGCGGTCTCCGCCTCCGCGACGGTCGGCCACTGCCCGGCGACCACCGTGACCGTCGTGGCGTCGTCGCCCTCGCCGTCCGCGTACACGAGCTCGTACGCCTCGAGGGCCCGCGCCGTGGACCACGCGTCCGTCGCCGCGTCGCTGCGCAGCACCAGGTCGAGCACCGTGTCCGGGAGCGCCTGGGCGAACGCGGAGGTCCCCGTGCGCGCGACGGGCTCGAGCGTCGGGGTCGGCGGGTCAGCCGTCACGGTCACCGTGGGCGCGGGCTCCGCGTCGGCCCGGGCGAAACCCGGCCAGCCCCAGGCGAGCAGCGCGACCACGAGACCGACGACGAGCACCAGGCCGACGAGCACGACGAGCCGTCGGCGGCGGTAGACGGCCGCCGAGGAGGGCCGCGAGTGGCGGCGGTCGCTCGCGCCCACCGCGTCGCCCGGGCGGCGCGCGGCCGCGCCCTGCCCCGGTCGCGCGGGGCCCTGCCCCGGTCGCGCGGGTGCGGGCGCTCGTCCCGTCGGACTCCCGCCGGGCGACTGGCTCATCGCGCCTACCTCCGCTGCTCTCGGTCCTCGCGGCCCGGTCCGCTCGGCCGGGGCCCCTGCGGCCAAGAGTAGGACGCGCGCGTGCCCGACCCCTCGCGCTGACGCGGGGTGTCGGGCACGCGCGGACGGGTTCACCCGCCCGTCATGCCCCGGGCGGGGTCGGGATCGTCACCCGCAGCCCAGGGCGGCGTACTCCGCCCCGGTCTCCGTCGTCACCTCCGTGCCGTCGACCGTGCCGGTCGCACGCACGACCACGGCGCCCGCCTCGACGGTCGTCGCGCGGACGGCGAACGACTGGTAGGCGCTCTTGCCCGGCTCCACCGCCGGGAACGACCGCGTCCCGTACGGCGTCTCGACGACGACGTCGACGGGCGCGTCGTGGTCGTGGGTGGCGACCACGGCGACGTAGGCCTTGCCGGCGAGGCAGCGCGCCTGCGCGGTGACCGTCACCGGGAGCTCGGGCTCGGGGCCGCCCGTGCCCGGGTCGTCCGCGAACGCGCGCCACTCGGTGACGGCGACCGCCGAGTACGTCGTCCCGTTGCCGTTCGCCGCGAAGGTCGCCCGGAGGCGCGACGTGGTGACCGGGTCGAACGTCACGGTGTTGAAGGCGGTCGTGCTCGTGCCGTACCCGGACGGGTTCGCCACGGGGGTCCAGGCCTGCGCCGTGTCGTCCCAGTACTCCAGCACCCAGGAGTCGGGGCGGACGACGCCGTCCCCGCTCCCCGGGTCCGAGTCCCGCCAGAACTTCAGCTCCGCGCCCGTGAGGCGGATCGGGCGCGACCAGTCGTACCGGACCCACTGCGTCGCCGGCCGCGTCCCGGACCACGTGCCCCAGATCTGGGCCTGGCTCGGGTTCGCCGGGTCGGCGCCGTCGTTGAGCGCGCCGACGCTGTTCCACCCGGCGGTGTACGACGCGCTCGCCGTGGCGATCGGCGCGACGTTGCCCGTGAGCGGTCCGGAGACGTCCGCGGGGACCGTCACGGCCTTCGGCGTCTCGGCGTTGCCCGCGGCGTCGACCGCGCGGAACGACACCCGGTGCTGGTTCGCGTCCGGGGCGGCCACGGGACCGCCGTACGGCTGCCACGCACCGGTCCCGATCGCGTACTCGACGCGCGCGACCCCGGAGGTCGCGTCGGTCGCGGTGACCGTCACCGTGCGCGCCGCCGGGTCGAGGACGCCCGTGCTGACCGGCGCCACGCGGTCGATCCGGACGTCGAGGGCCGCCTCCGGCGAGACGTTGCCCGCACGGTCCGCGGCCGTCGCGACGACCCGGTGCGCGCCGTCGCCCATGACAGCGACCTCGGTCGACCGGGTCGGCTCCGTGGTGACGGGCGCGCCGTCGTCCACGGTCGTCGTGAGGACCACGCGCCCGCCGGAGTCGTCGGCACCGTCGACCCGGACGCGGACGTCGGAGCGGAACCACCCGTCGCTGCCGGCGCTGCCCAGCGGCGTGAGCGTCAGCGTCGGAGCGGTCTCGTCACCCTCGGCCGGCTCGGCGGGGACCACCGTGACCTCGGTGCGCACGCGACCGCCCGCGTAGCCGAGCACGGACCCCTCGACGTCGAACGTGCCGGGGGCGGCGACGTCGTCCGCGGCGACCTCGTCCCAGAAGGCGGGGACCTGGAGCGTCTCCCCGCCGGGGAACGTCACCGGCACCGTGCCCGGCAGGTCGGTCTCCCCGACCTCGACCGTCACGCCCGTCGGCTCGACGGCGGCGGGCTGCTCGGCCAGGACCTTCCACTCCTCGACCGCGATGGCGGAGTACGTGCTGCCGTTGGTCGAGGCGTCGAAGACCGCGCGCACCTGCGTCGTCGTCACGGGGTCGAACGTCGTGGTCTGGAACCCGCTCGTCCCGGTGCCGTAGGCGCTGGGGTTCGCCACGTCGACCCACGCCCCGCCGTCGGAGGCGTCCCAGTACTGGATGCGCCACGACGCCGGGGCGGCGACGCCGACGCCCGTGCCCTGCGGCTGGTCGTTCCAGAACTCGATCTGCGACCCGGCGAGACGCATCGGCTGGTCCCACGTGTACTGCACCCACTGCTGCGGCGGGTTGTTCCCGGTCCACGTGCCCCACATGTCCGGGGGCAAGGGGTTGGGCCGCACGATCTCGTCGTTGAGCGCCTTCTTCCAGTACTGGGTCGGGACGGGCTCGTTGGAGACGGTGACCGTCGCCTCCTGCGCGACGTTCGCGCGCGGCGTCGTGTCCTTGACCTTCGCGGGCGTCGTGACGACCTGCTTCATGCGGGGCGGCGACTGCGTGTCGTCCCACTCGACGCGGTCGATCGCGACCGAGCGCCGGAAGTGGTTCCCGCCCTCGGCGTCGGCCGTGTGGTAGGCGATCCACCACTCGCCGTCGAACTCGAGGATGCCCGGGTGGCTCGTCGTCGACGAGACCGGGGCGAGGACCGTGCCGCGGTAGGTCCACGGCCCCTCGGGCGAGGTCGCCGTCCCGTACGCGATGCACGCGTGGTAGTTCGCCGGGGTGCACGACGACGTCGGCCCGGCGTTGTTCCCCGCGTACGCCATGTAGTAGGTGCCGTTCCGCTCGAACGCCCACGCGGCCTCGAAGAACCCGGTGAGCCCCGTGACCGTGCGGACCTGACCGACGGGCGTCTTCATGTCCTGCGCGAGCTCGAGCATGCGCAGGTTGGAGAAGCTGCCCCACCAGACGTAGACGCGGGCGTCGTCGCCCTCGCCGTCGACCAGGATCGTGGGGTCGATGTTGTGGATCGTGTTCGGGGTCGGGACGCGCTGCGAGATGATCGGCCCGCCGACGTGGTCGGTCCACGGGCCCGTCGGGGTGTCGGACACCGCGACGCCGATGCCGAACGCGTCGCTCGCCGGGCTGTCCGCCTCGTTCACGGGGACGTACCAGTAGTAGCGCCCGTCGACGCCCTGGACGACCTGCCCCGCGTACGCGCGGCCCGGCGTCGCCCAGTCGAACACGTCCTCGGGCCGCATGAGCGACGGGTGGTGCGTCCACTCCCCCGCGTCGACGTCGCTCGTCACGAACGCACCCCACTCGTTCATGACGAAGTCGTTGCGCGTCGGGCCGGCCTCGTCGTGGCCCGTGTAGACGTACAGCTCGTCCTCGCCCGTCTCGTTGCCGGGCGCGCCCGCGGGGACGACGAGCGGCGCCGGGTCGGCCGAGTAGTAGCTGCCGTCGCCGAGGATCGGGTTCTCGGTGCTCGTGAACGTGTACGGCTCCGCGGCGGCGGCCGGAGCCGCGGTGGCCGCGAGCCCGGTGAGCGCCAGGCCGGCGCTGAGCACGCTCGCGAGCGCGCCGCGGGCGGGGCTGCGCCCGCGCGACGGTCGGGTGGTCGGTCTGTCGGTCATGGGCTGCTCTCCTGACGGTCGGGCCGCTCTCGTACCTGCACGGAGCGGGCCAGAGGTTCTGCGTGGAGGTCGTGCACCCCGGGAGTTCCCTCGGCCCCCGGGGCGCACGGTCGTGGAGCCCGTGCCGGCGGGCAGGTCGGCCGTGTGCCCTGCTGACGGGCGGTGACGCCCCCGCGGGCGGGGGTCGGACGCGTCACCGCCGTCGTCACGGCACCGTCGTCGTGCGCGGGATGGCAGCCCTACCGGGCGGGCCGACGGCGGCGCGCACCTCAGGGGTGTCGCGTGCGGGCCGTCGTCGCGCTCGCGTCGTCACGGGCGTGCACCTCTCGTCGTCGAGCCGGTCGTCCGGTGCCGACCCTGCCACAGACAGAAATGGGATCGCAATGGTTTTCGGTCATCTGCTGCCGGGCGGTCTCGGACGGCACCGCGAGCGCGCCCGTGCCGAGCGCTCCGAACCGCAGGATGCTGCGCACGGACGGGTCGGGGCCAGCAGCGCCCGCCGCGCGGCGGAAGAAACTCAGCCGGGCCGGTTTTCGGTGCGCGGCCCGTGCTCGTGCTCGTGCCGGTGCTCCGCCCGGGCGCGGGCGCGCGACGTGGCGATCGAGACGAGCACACCCACCACGACGAGGTCGAGCACGATCTGGACCATCGCCACGATCTTCGCCGCCTCGCCCACCGGGTGGACGTCGCCGTACCCGACGGTCCCGAGCGTCACCACGGCGAAGTACAGCGCGTCGGTGCGGTTCTCGATGCCGACGAACTGGTCGGCCATGAGGTAGTAGGCGAGGGCGAAGAACGTGACCACCGGCAGGAGCAGCCCCATGACCGACTGGACCCGGACGCTCGGCGTCCCCCACGCGCGGAGCTGGCGGCGCACCTGGACCACCAGGAGCGCGCACAACAGCACCAGCCCGACGGCGAACACCACGAGCTGGACGACCTCGGGGGCCTCGTCGGTCGGCAGCGGGACCCCGTAGTAGACCGTGAGGCACGCCGTCGTGGAGGCGACCGTGAGGATGAGCGTCCACCACGGGCTGTCGTGCGGGAGCCTGCGCATGCGCCCAGCATCCCGCGCGAGGGCGTTCCCGTCGCGGCGTCGCGCCGGTGTCGGCGGCCGTGGCTAGGTTGGGCGCGTGACGTCGTCGACCACCGCGGCCCGCTCCGCGGCCGTCAAGCGCTCCCGCCCCGCCTACCGCTGCTCCGAGTGCGGCTGGACCACGACCAAGTGGGTGGGCCGCTGCGGGGAGTGCCAGGAGTGGGGCACGGTGACCGAGGACGCCCCCGCGGCCTCCGGGCCGCGCACCACCCCGGTCTCGCCGACCCGCTCCCCCGCGCGGCCGATCGGGGAGATCAGCGTCGAGGCGGCGCGCGCCACGCCCACGGGCGTCTCGGAGTTCGACCGCGTCCTCGGCGGCGGCATCGTGCCGGGCGCGGTCGTGCTGCTCGCCGGGGAGCCGGGAGTGGGCAAGTCCACGCTCCTGCTCGCCGTCGCGAGCAACGTCGCCGCCGGCGGGTCGGACCTGCCGACGGTGCGCCCGGTCGGCGAGCGCGCCGCCGCCGCCGTGCGCCCGACGCCGACGCCGCGACGCGTCCTCTACATCACGGGCGAGGAGTCCGCCGGGCAGGTGCGGCTGCGCGCGGAGCGCGTGGGCGCCCTCGCGCCGGGCCTCCTCCTCGCGTCCGAGACCGACCTGGCGACCGTCCTCGGTCACATCGAGGCGACCGAGCCCGACCTGCTCGTCGTGGACTCCGTGCAGACCATCGCGTCCGCCCAGGTCGAGGGCGCGCCCGGCGGCGTGAGCCAGGTCCGCGAGGTCGCTGCCTCGCTCATCGCCGCGGCGAAGGCCCGCGACCTCCCGGTGATCCTCGTCGGGCACGTCACCAAGGACGGCTCGGTCGCCGGGCCGCGCACGCTCGAGCACCTGGTCGACGTCGTGTGCCAGTTCGAGGGCGACCGGCACTCGCGCCTGCGGCTCGTCCGGGCCGTCAAGAACCGCTACGGCCCGACGGACGAGGTCGGCTGCTTCGACCTCACCGAGAACGGCATCGTCGGTCTCGCCGACCCGAGCGGGCTGTTCCTCTCGCACACCGGGGCCGGTTCCCCCGGCACGTGCGTCACCGTGACCCTCGAGGGGCGGCGACCGCTCGCCCTCGAGATCCAGTCGCTCGTCGTGCCGAGCTCCCTGACGAACCCGCGCCGCACCACGAGCGGCGTGGACTCCAGCCGCCTCGCCATGATCCTCGCCGTCATGCACCGCCACGCGGGCGTGCGGCTCGTCGACCAGGACGTCTACGCGTCGACCGTCGGCGGCGCCAAGGTCACCGAGCCCGCCGCCGACCTCACGATCGCCCTCGCCGTGCTCTCCGCGCGCGAGGACGAGGCGCTGCCCCAGGGCACCGTCGCGTTCGGGGAGGTCGGCCTCGCGGGCGACATCCGTCCCGTCACGGGCCTCGACCGACGCCTGGCGGAGGCCGCACGACTCGGCTTCACGCGCGCCGTCGTGCCGCGGGGGTCGTTCCCGCGCCCCGTGGAGGGCATGACGATCCTCCCCGCGCGCCACCTCGGCGAGGCGGTCGAGCTCGCGCGCACATGACCCCCGTGGACCCGAGACCGGATCGTGACCTCTTTGTGGCGCGAGGCCGCGGGTCCCCGCGGCCGGCAGAGCCGTACAGCGTAGGATTCCTTCGTGGCCAATCCCCCCGCGCACCCCGACGAGATGCTCCGGGAGACCCTTGCCGCCGTGGCACCCGGGACCGAGCTCCGTGACGGTCTCGAACGCATCCTCCGCGGCCGGACGGGCGCGCTCATCGTGCTGGGCCTGGACAAGGTCGTCGAGGAGATGTGCTCGGGCGGTTTCCAGCTCGACGTCGGCTTCTCGGCGACGCGCCTGCGCGAGCTGTCGAAGATGGACGGCGCGGTCGTGCTCGACCGGGACGCCAACCGCATCCTGCGCGCCGCCGTGCAGCTCCTGCCCGACCCGACGATCGAGACGACCGAGTCGGGGACGCGGCACCGCACCGCGGAGCGCGTCGCCAAGCAGAGCGGCTTCCCCGTCATCTCGGTGAGCCAGTCCATGCGGATCGTCGCCCTGTACGTCGGCGGGCAGCGCCACGTCCTGGAGGACTCCGACACGATCCTGTCGCGCGCCAACCAGGCCCTCGCGACGCTCGAGCGGTACCGCGCGCGCCTCGACGAGGTGTCCGGCACGCTCTCCGCGCTCGAGATCGAGGACCTCGTCACCGTCCGCGACGTGTGCGCGGTCGTGCAGCGCCTCGAGATGGTCGCCCGCATCTCCGAGGAGATCGCCGGGTACGTCATCGAGCTCGGCACCGACGGTCGCCTCCTCGCGCTCCAGCTCGACGAGCTCATCGGCGGCATCGGGTCCGACCGCGAGTTCGTCATCCGCGACTACGTCGACCTCGGCCGCAAGGACCGCTCGCTCGCGGACGTGCAGAAGGCCCTGGGCGGCCTCGACTCCACGCAGCTGCTCGACCTCGGCCAGATCGGCCGCGTGCTCGACCTGCCGGGCGGCGGCGACGCGCTCGACGCCGCGGTCGCGCCGCACGGGTACCGCCTGCTGTCCAAGGTGCCGCGCCTGCCGGCCACGATCATCGACCGCCTCGTGGCCCACTTCGGCGGGCTGCAGAAGCTCCTCGCCGCGAGCATCGACGACCTCATGACCGTCGACGGGGTCGGCGAGCAGCGCGCCCGCGCCGTGCGCGAGGGGCTGTCGCGGCTCGCGGAGTCGAGCATCCTCGAGCGCTACGTCTGACCACCTGACCGTCCGACCGACGAGCCCGCACGGAGGGGGACCGTGGACCACGTCGACGAGTGGTCGGCACTGGCCGACGCCTGGGCGCGCTGGTGGGCGCCCGTCGCGGCCCCGGCCCAGCAGGCGATCCTCGACGCCGCGGGCGTCGGGCCCGGCTCGCGCGTGCTCGACGTCGGGTGCGGCACCGGCGAGCTCGTCGCCCTGGCCCTCGCCCGCGGCGCGGACGCGGCGGGCTGCGACGCCGCCGCCGGGATGATCGACGTCGCGCGCCGGCACAGCCCCGGCGCCGACCTGCGCGTCGCCCAGGCCGAGCGCCTCCCCTGGCCCGACGACGCGTTCGACCTCGTCACGCTCGTCAACGCCCTCGCGTTCACCGACGTCGCCAGGACGCTGAGCGAGTGCCGGCGCGTCGGCGACCTGGTCGCCGTCGCGACCTGGGCCGAGGACGACCGCAACGACCTCACGGTCCTCGAGCGGGCCGTCGCGGGCGAGGGCCACGAGCCGAGCGACGAGAGCCGCGAGGAGGGCCACCTCGGCGCGCTCCTGGCCGAGCACGGCTTCACCGTCCTCGCCGAGGGCGTGGCAGACGCGCCGATGGTGCTCGCGGACGCGGACGAGGTCGTCGCCGCGATCATGTTCGGCGAGTCGGACGACCTGCGCGCCGAGCTCCGCCCCGACGTCCTCGCCGCCGCCCGCCCCTTCCGCCGCCCCGACGGCACCTATCTCCTGCAGAACGCCTTCCGCTGGGCCCTGGCCCGCCGCTGACCCGCCCGGCCCCAGTCGAGGAGAACCCCGGCCGGCCGAGATACAAGGCCGCGCGAGGCAGAACCGTGGTCGTGCGAGGTAGACCTCTGGTCCCGCGAGGTAGAGCCCCGGTCCAGCGAGGTAGAGCCCCGGTCCCGCGAGGCAGTTCCCCAGTCCCGCGAGGCAGTTCCCCGGTCCCGCGAGATAGACCATGGTCCCGCCCGACGGAGGTGCGTCGCCCACTTCGAGGCTCGCCGCACGAGGTGGTCGCGCAAGCGACCAGTCGCCCATCACGTTCAGGTCACCCGCCGCGGCGGGATCGGACCCGACGGCGTCCGGTCGCCCACCGCGGTCGGGGCGCCCGCCGCGGCTGGAGCGGGCCGACGGCGTCCGGTCGCCCACCGCGGTCGGGCCGCCCACGGCGGTGGATTGCCTGCTGCGGCGAGTCGCCTGTCCGCCGGTGCTGGACCGCTCCGACGGTACTCGCCGAGCCGGCGGTCGGCGCCCGTCGGGCGCTCAGAAGCGCTCGCCGCAGCGTCTGCGCTATCAGGCAGCGCTACGGCTGGACCGCGACGGCACGAGCGCGGGACGGCGCGGAGCGGGACGGCGCGGTGGGGTGGGGTGCGGCGCAGACAAACCTGACACCGCGGGCGGTCGTCCGAGGTGAGCGACGACCAGGGTGAGACGACGCCGGGCGGGGTGGGTGGTGGTGCCGCGTCGTGGTCGGGCCTGGCGGGAGCCGCGAGGAACGAGCGGCGGATGGTAGACGCGGCACCACCACCCACCCCGCCACCCAAGGTGACCAGACCGCCGTCGGACAAGCCGACCACGGCTCTACCTCGCGCGACCACGGATCCTTCTATGTTCGTCAAGCTGGGGTGGTGGTGGGTTCGGTGGTGTTGAGGGTCCTGTAGATCTGGCGGGCGAGATAGCGCTTGAGGCAGCGTCGGATCTCTCGGGTGGTGCGTCCTTGGGCTCGTCGTCGTTCGATGTAGGCGCGGGTTTCGGGGTCGTGGGTCATGCGGGTCAGGACGGCGATGTGCAGGGCTTTGTTCAGGCGGCGGTCGCCGCCGCGGTTGAGTCGGTGACGGATGGTGTTGCCCGAGGACGCGGGGATGGGGTTCACCCCGGCCAGGGCGGCGAAGGCTGCTTCGGAGCGGACCCGGCCGGGGTGGGACCAGGCGGTCAGGGCGATCGCGGCGGTGACGGGGCCGATGCCGATCTTGGTCAGCAGCGGTGCGGCCTGGCTGGCTTGGACGAGCTCGGTCAAGCGGGCCTGGTTGGCGGCGATCTGTTCGTCGAGCTCGTTCACGCGCTTGGCCAGGCGGACGGCTTCGGTGCGTGCGGTCGCGGTGGCGAGGTCTTCCTCGCGCGGGCGCCAGCGCGCGACTGCGGCGATCTGGGTGCGGGTCAGTGGCTTGCGGGCGTCGGGGCCGAGGTCGACCACGCGGGCCAGGGCGGTCAGTGCGTTGATGGTGGCGGTGCGTTCGCCTGTCATGTGGTCGCGGGCGGTGACCAGGACGCGTAGGGCGGCTCGGATGCCGTCGCCCCGGCGAGGACGGCGCAGCTGGTCGGTATCCAGCGCCAGGACGGCGGCACCGATGCGGGCAGCGTCCAACGGGTCGGACTTGCCGATCCCGTGGTGGGCGCGCGCGTCCATCCGCGCGGCCTCGACGACCTCGTAGCCCGCCCGTTCGACGGCGCCGGTCAGGCCCGCACCATAGGACGCGACGCCCTCGATCACCCACAACACGGCGAGATCACCACCGGTGCGGCGCGCGACCCACGCGATCGCCCGGGCCAGGCCCGCGCTCGTGGTCGGGAACTCTCGGGTATCGATGACCTCACCAGTGCCGGTCAGGATCGCTAGGACGTGGTTGCGGGCATGGGTGTCCACACCCACGACGAACGGGTGCGCATGCGCGACGATGGTCATGGTGGCTCGGGTCCTTCCTACTCCAGGGACGACGGTCCGGCCGCTGGCGGCCGGCGCCGGCCTGGGTAGGAGTCACTTCGGGACAACACTGTGACGAGTCACGCCCCACCGGGGCGGACACCCTTCTGATCAGGACACCGAGGTGGGCCAGAACAGCGCCGGCCGCCCACCCCAGCCGGACAGATCCGTAGCAGGGCACCCCCAACAGGGCCGGCTCTACCTCGAGTCACGACCACGGCGAGCAGCCGACGCCATCCTCACCAGCCGATCCCAGACCAGCCACCGCAAGACTCACAGCTCTACCTCGCGGAACCAGGGCTCTACCTCGCGGGGGCGGGTTTGCCCTCGCGCAGACAGGTCTCGCCCCGGTCCGTGGGACGGACCGGGGCGAGACGTGGTGCGACGCGCAGGGTGCGGGTCAGCCGCAGGTGGCGGCGTCGTACTGCGCGGTGACCGTCGTCGACCTCCCCTCGGCGTCGGTGGCCACGACCGTGGCCGCGCCGGCCTCGACCGACGTCGTGCGCGACGCGAACGACTGGTAGGCGTTCTTGCCGGGCTCGACGCCGTTGAACGTCTTGGTGCCGAACGGGGTGTCGAGACGGACCGTGAGCGGCACGGCGTCGTCGTTGAGCGCCCGGACCGCGACGTAGACCTTGCCGGCGAGGCAGCGGGTCTCGGCCGTGACGGTGACCGCCGGACCGGCCGGGACGCCGTCGCCCACGGTGAGCGTGAGCGTCGTCGTGGTGGTGCCGGCGGTGCTCACGTAGTCCGGGAGGACGAGGTCGCCCTGGATCACGTACACGCCCGGCGTCTGGACGACCGACTCGTCGTAGTCCCACTCGACGCCGATCGCCTGGTTGTCGCGCGAGCCGTCGTTGTAGGACACGAGGACCTTCGTGGGCAGCCACGGCTGCTCGCCGACGGCGACGCTCTGCTCGAACTGCTCGGCGCCCTGGATCGAGATGCCGCCCTGGGAGTTCTCCGGCCGCACGTAGACCTGGGCCTCGGCGATCAGGCCGTAGGTCGTGTTCGTGCCGTAGACGATGAACGGCTCGACGTTGGTCTCCGCCACCATGGCCGGCGTGATCGGCTGCCAGGTGAAGTCGACCGCGCCGCGGCGGCCGCTCGAGTAGACGACGTCGAGCGACGCGGGGAGCGTCGGGACCTCGCCCGTGACGGTCCGGACGATCACGGGGCTCGCCACGGAGTCCACGGTGTCGCCGTTGACGCGCCACCGCAGGATGCCGGTGCCGGCGCCGCCGGTCTGCACGCCGGTGATCCGGACGCGCAGGTAGCTGGCCTCGACGGGCTCGAACTCCAGGTGGTTGTACGTGTTGCGCTGGAGCGCGCCCGCGTACGTCGAGCCGTCGGTCAGGGTCACGGGCGTCCAGTCGGTGCCGTTCTGCGAGTGCTCGACGGTGTAGGTGTCCGCGCGCGGCATGCGCGTCCCGCCGTTGTCGTCGTACCAGTAGATGTCCGTCGAGGCGACGAGCACCGGCGACTGCCACGCGTAGCGGATCCACGCGGCGGTCTGCGCGCTCGTCCCGTTCGCGGCCTGGCCCCACGTGCCCCAGCCGTTGCCCGCACCCGGGTTCGAGCTGCCGGGCGTCGAGGACTCGTTGACGCGCAGCGGGTTCTCCCACGACGCCGACCCGCTCGTCGTGATCGTCGCGAGCGCGCCGAACTCGGCGGAGGTCGCCTTCTCGGTGAGCTCGACCTGGACGTCGCGCTCGGTCGTGAGCTCGCCGTCGGACGCGGTGAGGCGGAACGTGTACTCCCCCGCGACCGTGCCCGTCACCGTCGTGGTCAGGGCGTCGGCGTCGCCGAAGATGACGCTCGCGCCGTCGGGGGCGGCGACGGTCGTCCACCCGGAGGTGAGGGTGCCGTCGTCGGGGATGCCGTCGTCGGTCACGGTGCCGACGAGCGTCGTGGACAGGTTGCCGTCCTTGGAGCGGTCGACGTTCACCGTGACGGTCGGGGCGTCGTTGACGACCTCGGGCACCTCGCGGCCGGAGTCGAAGACCTGGATCTCCGAGATCGCCGTCCAGTAGCTCGGCGTGTTCGTGAACGCGACGCGGACCTTGTCGGTCGTCACGGCCTCGAAGAGCGCCTCGTTGAACTTGGGGCCGGGGATCTTCGGCGCCTTGAACGCGTCCGGCACCGAGGTCCAGCCGCCCGAGCCGTCGGGCACCTGGATCGAGTACCGGACCGGCTCGCGGTACCCGCCCGCCTGCCGGTCGCTGACGAACCAGACCTTGACGTTGTCGAACGTCGTGGGCTCGCCGAGGTCGAGCTCGACGTACCCCGTGTCGCCCTCGGTCCCGTAGTTGCCCCAGTACGGCTCGTTGACGGTCGTGCCGTCGGTGACCGCAGCGAGGGACACGGGACGCTCGGTCTCCGTGATGGCGCCCGGGGTGTAGTTCATCGACCCCGTGCTCCAGCCCGGCGTGTGGAACTGACGCCACGGCGTCGGGCGCGCACCCTGCTGGGTGGCCGACGACGAGAGCTCCGCCCCGCGCGCGAGGTTGACCGCCTCCTCGGTGAGGTCGATGCCCGCGGTCTTGAGGTAGGACACGACGCGCTCGTCCTCGATCGGGGTGTCGACCGCGGTCGGCAGGTCGGCGCCCTGGTCGTCGACGACCTCGACGGCCAGTCCCTCGTCGGACTCGACGACCTCGTTGGCCGCCGGGTCGTAGACGAACCGGCCGAGCGCGTCGGCCGCGGCCTTGCGCTCGCCGTCGACGAACAGGCTGTAGCCCTCGCCGAGGCCGTAGTGCGAGCCGTCCTCGTCCCAGATGATCGTGACGTCCTTGCCGTGGTACCGCAGGTTGTTGACCATGAAGTGGTCGTACCCGAGGTCGATCGGCCAGAGCTCGATCTTGTCGTCGGACCGCGGCTGGATGCCGCCCATGTCCTCGACGTAGATGTAGTTCATGTTGCCGAGCATCACGTGGTTCGGGTTGTTGCGGTTGAACGTCTGCGTGCTCGCGTTCCAGCTCGAGTAGTACTCGGCCTGGTTCGGCACGAGCGCGTTGCCGTTCGGGTAGATGCTCCACGCCATCCAGTCGAGGAGCTTCGCGGCGTACTCGGGCGTGACGTACGTGTGGTCGGGGTCGTAGTGCCGCAGCGCGGACCGCACGCCGCGGTACTGGACCGTGAAGTTGATGTTGGAGAAGTTGTTCGAGCCCCCGATGCCGTACTTCGCCCGGTCGTACTGGTTGGCCGTGTAGAACGGGAAGATCGGGAAGTTGTCGCCGTACCGGAGGAAGCGGAAGCCGTCGACGTACCGGTCCGCGTCCTCGAACGGGATGAGGTTCTCCGCGTAGACGTCGTAGAGGTTCGACTCCTTCGCCGGGATGAGGTCGCGCTCGGCCTCGCTGAGCGGGTTCTGGTTCCCGCCCGACGTCGCGCCGTGCGACGTGCCCGCGAGGAACATGCGCGTCTCCTCGCTCCACAGCCGGCCGAGGATCGCGTCCCGGATCTCGTCGGCCGTGTCACCCATCTCGGCGACCTTCGCCGGGTCGGCGCCCGCCATCGCGTAGAGCTGGCGCGCGGCGTCGAACGCGCCCCACACGTACGCGGACTCCGGGCGCTCGATCGTCCGCGCTCCCGGCGCCCCGGCGTTCACCTTGGGGTAGCCGAAGCTGATCGCGTCGGAGTCGTTGCCGGGCATGTAGTTGGTGTCGTAGGCGATGAGCTTGTCGTCGTTGCCGTCGTAGTGCTCGAGCTGACCGACGCCGTCGCCCTCGAAGTACGTCGCGAAGCGCTCGGCGACCGCCGGACCGCCGCCGTGCACGTTGTAGGCCTCGAGGCCCGCGGTGCCGAGGTACTGCGAGTAGTGGTTGTTCCAGCTCGTGTGGCCCGGGCTGTCGAGGAACGCCGACGACCCGGACAGCTCACCGATGTTGAGGATCTGGCCGTACCCGAGGTACGGGTTGCGGATCCACTTGGTGTCCTGCAGGTGCATGGGCTGCGTGAGCGCCACCGAGTTCTGGTAGAGGTTCACGCCCTCGATCGTCGTCGGGTACTGGTACACGTAGCCCGGCTCGTTCGCGTCCAGGCTGTTGTACCGCTCGCCCCACCAGCGGTAGACGATCGCCTTCTCGATCGCCTCGTCCGGGACGTCGATGTACGGGATGTCCTGCGCCCACTGCCGGTTGAACTCCGTCACGCCGGTGCGGAACGCCTCCGCGGGCGACAGCGCGGCGTACTCGTGGAAGCTCTCGACCGACTCGGGGAGCGTGTCGCTGGACAGCACGCCGAGGACGGACAGGTCGACCGAACCGCCCGCCGGGACGGTCACCTCGCGGTCGAGGTTGGTGCCCACGCGCTCGAACCCGGGCGCCTTGAGGCCGACCGTGACCTCGGACCACGGGGTGTCGACGAGACCGTTGTTCGCCCCGCTCGTCAGGGTCCGCGTCCCGGTGAGCTCGTCGGCCGCGTCCGTCGACGTGGTCGCCAGCGGCGACGCCGCGCGGACCGTGAACGTCACGTCGCTCGCGCCGGGGTTGGTGAACGTGATCGCCGAGAGCGCCACGTTGTCGTACGTGATGAGCTTCTTGAGGTCGGCGGTGACGCCCGTCGTCCCGACCGTGTACCGCGCCTTCGCGTGGCTCGGCGCGTTGAAGCGCTGCGCCCCGACCTCGGTGATCGTCTGCCCCGGGACCGTGACGGTGTAGAGGTTGCCGAGGTTGTTGGGTCCGCCCGCGAACGCGGAGCCCGCGAAGCCCATGACCGCCCAGTTGCTGTTGCCCCGCAGGTACAGCGAGCGGCCGCGCGTCTGCAGCACGGTGTTGCCCGACGTCCCGCTGACCCCGAGCACGCGGTCCAGGTAGTAGTCCGTGCCGCCCGCCGCGCGGTCCTTCTCGAAGATCGACCCGTGCATCGAGCCCGCGGTCCACGGGACCCCTGGCTCCAGCGCCGCGGCGACCTGGTCCAGATTCGAGTAGACCGGGTCTCCGATGTCCATCGAGTCGGTCGTGCCGTCGGTGTACACACCGACGTCGCTCTCGTTGCCCGGCACCACGTCGGCCTGCGCCCCCGGTGCCAGCGCGACGCCGGTCACGGCCATCGCACCTGTCATCGCCGAGGCGACGACCCTTCTCCACGCTCTCCCCGACATCACCAAGTCCTCTCCATCGGGAACCGGAAAACAGGTTTCGGGACGACGACGGGCCTCGCCTCGCACGGGCGGACTGCCTCGTCCGCCCGCCCCGCTGCGGGGCGCGGGACCCTGATCGTCGTGCCGCCTCGCGCCGCGCCGTGGAGCGCTCGCGCCCGGGGCCGGGGCCCCGGGCACCTCCGCGGTGAGGTCACCAGACGCGAGCCAGTCAACCAGCCACGAAGGGCCGCCCGCAATGGTTTTCGGTCTCGACTTTGCCTCGTCCGCCGGAGCACCACGGAACGGTGCGGCGCCCGATGATCGTTGGTACGACGCCATCAGCGCCCCGTGCGACGCAATCTCACAGCCAGGAGGAGCGGGCGACCCGGGGCGCTACCGAAAGGTGGTGTCCATCGATTTCACGCGCCCCGGGTGTGCACGGCAGCAGGATGTGTCCCGCCACGACGGCCAGAGTTCGCCGCCGGGGACCGCCCCGCACCCGCCCGTCAGGCGCCGTCGCCGGGCGGGGTGGTCCCGTCCGCCGGCGCGGTGGCCCCGTCCGCGGGCGGCGTCGCACCGTCCGCCGGCGGGGCGGTCCCGTCCGCGGGCGGCGTCGCACCGTCCGCCGGCGGCGCGGTCCCGTCCTCCGGGGCGGTCGTGTCCGCGGGGTCCGGGGACGGCGGGGGCGGCTCGAGCAGCGTGAACGTCACGGGCTCGCTCGTCGCGCCGTCGACGCCCGCGATGCTCAGGACCGCGGTGTACGTGCCCGGCCCGACCTCCGGCTGGTCGGGCGCGCACCCCTCGGCCGAGCGGTGCCGGTCCCAGCGCACGAGCTTCGACGGGTCCTCGTCCCCGGTGCTCATGAGCAGCAGCCGCTCCGTCGTGCCGCAGTCGGCCGACGACCAGACGAGCTCGTCGCCGGAGTAGATCTGCACCTGACGCCCGGCGTCCGAACCGTCGACGAGGCAGGGGCGGCCGCCGGACTGCCGGAGCGTCACGGTGAGCTGGACCGCGCGTCCCGGCTCGTACTCCGCCGCGCTCGCCGTCAGCCCGAGCTCGAGAGATGCCGCCGTGCAGTCCTGCGGCGGTCCGGCCGCCTCCGGGGTCGGCGGCGCGGACTTGCCCTCCTGCGCGGGCTCGTCGCCGGCGAGCAGCGGCTGCACCGCCCGCACGACGACCTGCCCGAGCAGGACGAGTCCCACCACGAGGCCGACGAGCAGCGCGAGCGCGACGACGCGGCGTCGGAGCAGCGCCCCGCGCGTGGGCCGGTCGCCCGGCCCGCTGCGGGGGCTGGCGCCCGGCCTCGGGGCGCGGTCGGTCCGCGGCGTGCTCACGGGTCCTCCGTCGTGCAGGTGCTGGTCGCGACCACGGTAGCGGCGACCGGTGCCCCGCCCGGTGCTGCCGCGCCGACGACCGCCCAGGTCGGGGCAGAATGGGTCCCTCCGCCGACCCGTCGGCGCCCGCCTCGGCCACGACCGCCGGCCCGCCGGCGGCACGGGGCCGACCGACGACCGAGAGGGACGACCGCCGTCATGACCGCCCCGGCCGCGCGCCCGGCCCGACCGCCCGTCGCCGCCGCCGTCACCACCGCTGCCGCGGGACCGCACCCGCACGCCGACCTGCACGACGCCGTCGGGCGCTGGTTCGGCGAGACGGCGCGCGACCTGCCGTGGCGCGCCGCGGACCGCACCGCGTGGGGCGTCCTCGTGAGCGAGGTCATGCTCCAGCAGACGCCGGTGGTCCGGGTCGAGCCCGCGTGGCGCGCGTGGATGGATCGCTGGCCGACGCCCGCGGACCTCGCGGCGGCGTCGACGGCGGACGTGCTGCGCGCCTGGGGCCGCCTCGGCTACCCCCGCCGCGCGCTGCGCCTGCAGGAGTGCGCCCGGGCGGTCGTCGAGCGGCACGGCGGCGAGGTCCCGCACGGCGAGGACGCCCTGCGCGCGCTGCCGGGCGTCGGCGAGTACACCGCCGCGGCGGTGACCGCGTTCGCGCACGGCCGACGCGCCGTCGTGGTCGACACGAACGTGCGCCGCGTCCTGGCGCGGGCCGTCGGCGGGGACGCCCTGCCCGCGCCGTCGTACACGGCCGCCGAGCGCGCGAGGGCGGCCGCCCTCGCCCCTGCCGACGACGCGGACGCGGTGCTCTGGGCCGCCGCCTCGATGGAGCTCGGCGCGCTCGTGTGCACGGCCCGGACGCCGCGCTGCGGCGTCTGCCCCGTCCGCGACGCGTGCGCGTGGCGCCTCGCCGGGCGCCCGGGCGACGAGCACGCGGGACGACGGCGCACGCAGGCCTGGGCGGGCACCGACCGGCAGGTGCGGGGTCGGGTCATGGCCGTGCTGCGCGACGCGCCGGGACCGGTGCCGCGCGGCGTCGTGACCGAGGTGTGGCACGACGCCGCGCAGCTCGACCGCTGCGTCGCGAGCCTCGTCGAGGACGGGCTCGTCGAGCAGGTCGACGACCTCTACCGCCTCCCCGCCTGACCCGCCACGGGCCCCGGCGCCGGGTCAGAGGGTCGGCAGCCAGACCCGCATCGTCGACGGGCCGCGCTCGGCCCAGTCGTGGTACGGCACGAGCCGGACGTCGACGGGGACCTCCGCCGACGTCGCGACCGGCTCCTCGCCCGGGCGGTCGGCGCCCGTCCGCCCGGGCGCCCCGCCGCGGAGCGGGGTGTAGGGCCACGGAGCCGTCGCCGGGTCCACGAGCAGCCCGCGCACGACGACGCGCCCGTCCTCCTCGCGCGGGGGCACGGCCACGTCGACGCGCAGGTCGGCGACGTCGCGCCCGCCCGGCAGGTCGACGGACTCCACACACAGGACCTCGGGGCCGCGCTGGACGGCGACGCAGCCGCGCACGGCGTCCACGCGCTCGTCGGGCACGAGGAACCGCGGCGCGACGTCGAGCTCGAGCGTGACGACGCTGCCCGCGCGCAGGTCGGGGACCGCGACGGTCCCCGCAGGCACCTGGCGGGCCGGGCCGTCGTCGACCACGAGCCGCCCCGACCCGGACCAGGCGGGCACGCGCAGGGTGAGCGCCCAGCGCTCGGGCGCCTCCACGACGCGCACGCGCACGCGCCCGTCCGCGGGGTAGCCGGTCTGGACGTCGAGCGCGACCGGCTCGCCCGACGGCAGCGTCGCGCGGACCTCGCTCGGCGCGTACTGGTGGAGCTGCACGCCGCCGTCGTCGACCGTCGCGAGATACCCCGCGAGGCTGGCGAACGTGCGCGCGACGTTCGGCGGGCAGCACGACACCTCGAACCACGGCGCGCGCAGCGACGACTCGGCGCGCTTGCTCACCTGGTCCGGGGCCGCCGGCTCGCCGGGGACGCGCTGGTGCAGCGTGTTCGCGTAGTAGAACGCGCGGCCGTCGTGCGCGGGCGACGTCGCGACGACGTTGAAGAGCGTGCGCTCGACCACGTCGGCGTAGCGCGGGTCGCCCTGCGCGAGCAGGAGCCGCCACGCGACCATGACCGAGCCGATCGACGCGCACGTCTCGGAGTACGCGCGGTCGGGCGGGAGGACGAAGTCGTCGCCGAACGCCTCGTCCTGGTGGTGCGACCCCTGCCCGCCCGTGACGTAGGTGCGGGCGGCCTGCGTGCGCTCCCACTGCCGGGCGACCGCGGCCACGAGCGCGTCGTCGCCCGTCTCGACGGCGACGTCGATCGCGCCCGCGGCGAGGTAGTTGGCGCGCACGGCGTGACCGCGGAAGACGGTGGCCTCGCGCACGGGGACGTCGTCCTGGTAGTAGGAGCGGCCCCACTCGATGTCCGCGAGGGTGCCCTGACCACGGCGCTCGACGAACAGCGCCGCCTGCCGCACGTATCGCGGCTCGTCGAGCGCGCGGCCGAGCTCCGCGAGCGCCACCTCGATCTCGGCGTGCCCGCACACGCCCTGGATGCCGTCGGGCCCGAACGCCTCGCACACGTGGTCCGCGGACCGGCGCGCGACCTCGACCAGCAGGTCCTCGGGGTGGCCGGTGCGGGCGCGCGCGACGGCGGCCTGCATGAGGTGCCCCTGGACGTACAGCTCGTGGCCCCACTCGAGGTCCGTGTACCGGGCGTCCTGGCCGGGGCTGCCGAACCGCGTGCAGAGGTAGCCGTCCGGCGCCTGCGCCGCCGCGACGCGCCGCACGATCGCGGCGAAGCGGCGCTCGAGGTCGTCGTCGGGTCGGCGGCCGAGCTCCCACGCCATCGCCTCGAGCAGCTTGTACACCTCGGAGTCGCTGAACTCCCGGCCGCGGCGGGTCGTCGCGACGTCGCCGCGCGCGACGGCGTCGAAGTTCGACAGCCAGCCCTCGGCCTCGAGCCAGTGCTCGATGTGCGCGAGGGTCGCGGTGCGGTTCACCTCCTGGCGCTCGGCCCAGAACCCGCCCGTGATGCGCACCTGCGCCAGGCCGAGCGGCTGCAGCCGCCCGGTCGCGGGGACGACCGGCCGTCCGCCGTCCGTGGGGCGGGCACCGGTCCCCGTCGTCCGGGGCACGGTCGGGGTCGTGGTCATGGCAGCACCTCCGGAGGCGACGGCGTCGCCTCGTGGTTCGTCGGGTCGTCGTGGTGGGACGACGCCGGGCGTCGTGGGGTCGGTCGGTCGGACGGGGGTCGGGTCGGGGGCGTGGGTCGTCATCCCTTCAGCGCCCCGGACATGAAGCCGCGCACGTAGTGGCGCTGCAGGAGCAGGAACAGGACGACGCACGGGGCCGCGAGGACGACGACGCCCGCCTGGGTCGCGCCGTAGTCGACGATGCCCATGACCTGCTGGCGCATGTTGGCCACCGCGAGCGGCAGCGGCGCCTTCGTCGAGTCGGTGATGAGGATCAGGGGTGCCACGAAGTCGTTCCAGGCGGCGAGGAAGGCGAACAGCCCGACGGTGATGAGCCCCGGCTTCACCGCGGGCAGCAGGACCCGCCTCAGCGCACCGAACGACGAGCACCCGTCGACCATCGCGGCCTCGTCCAGCTCGCGCGGCACCGACTCGAACGCGATGCGCATCATGAACGTCGCGAACGGGAGCTGGAACATGGTGAGGACCAGCGCGAGGCCGAGCAACGAGTTCTGCAGGCCGATGGTGTTGAGGAGCACGTAGAGCGGGATGAGCAGCGTCGCGTACGGGACCATGAGGATCGCGAGCGTCACGAGGAACAGCACGTCGCGGCCGGGGAACCGGAACCGCGCGAAGGCGAAGCCGCCGAGCAGCGACACCCCGAGCGTGAAGAGCACCGTGAGCCCGGACACGACCACGGAGTTCAGGAGGTACTGCCCGATGCCGGCCTGGTAGTTCGCCAGGGTCACGTAGTTCCCGAAGCCCCAGCCGTCGACCTGGTTGCTGCCGGGCTGCGGCGAGAACGAGGCCACGCCCGCCCAGATCAGCGGGAAGAGGAAGACGATGGCGAGGCCCCCGGTGAGCACCCAGTACGGGGTGCGGGTGAGGACGCCGGCGATGCGGGCACGCGGGGCCGGCCGGCCGGTGGGAGCGGGTCGCGCCGCGGGTGCGGCAGCGGGTGCGGTGACGGTCATGTCACTTCTCCTCGGGTGCGCGCATGCCACGGACCTGCGCGACGTTGATGAGCACGAGGGCGGCGAGCACGATGATCGACAGCGCGGCGGCCACGCCCAGGTCGTTCTGGCCCTGGAAGGCGATGTTGTAGATGAGCTGGACCACGGTGATCGTGCTGTTGTCCGGGCCGCCCTTGGTGAGGATGTAGAACTGGTCGAACGCGAGCAGCGAGCCGGTGACGCACATGATCGTGCACAGCGCGAGCGACGGGCGCAGCAGCGGGAGCGTCACGCGCCCGAACGTCTGCCAGCGGTTCGCGCCGTCCATGCGCGCGGCCTCGTAGACCTCGTGCGGGATCCCCTGCAGCCCCACCATGAGCAGGAGCATGTAGAACCCGGCGAAGCGCCAGACGATGAGGAAGACCGTCGACCACAGCGCGCCCTCGGGCGAGCCGAGGAACGACACCGGCTCGTCGACGATCCCCAGCCGCTCCAGGAGCGGAGAGATCGGCCCGACCTGCGGCGAGTACAGCGCGTAGAAGAGCAGCGACGCGGACGCCAGGCCCAGCGCGCTCGGCACGAGGATCGAGGTGCGCAGGAAGCTCTTCCACCGGCTCGACTCCTGCACCAGGAGCGCGAAGCCGAGCCCCAGGGCGATGAGGAGCACGGTCGCGATCACCGTGTACTTCAGCGTGAAGACGATCGAGTCCCAGAAGAACCGGTTGTCGACCGCGTCGCGGAAGTTGTCGGGGAAGTTGGGGCCCCGGTTGCCGGCGAGCAGCGGCCAGTCGGACACCGACATCTGGCCGACGAGCAGGACGGGGAGGACGAAGAACACGAGCACGAACACCGCGGTGGGCGCGGCGTAGGCCCACCCGCGGGCGGCCTGCGAGCGCCCCGGCCGACGGCGGCGCCGCCCGGCGCTCGCGGTCAGGGTGCCGCGGGGCGGTCGGTGGTCGCTCGCGGCGGGGCCCGGCGACGCCGCGCCGTGCGGCGCGGGCGAGGGCGGCGTCGAGGACGCGGACTGCACGGACATGAGAGGTCTCCTGGAACAGGGCGAGGGAAGCCGGACCCGGCCCGCCGCCGCACGGGTGGGCGCGGCGGCGGGCGCTGTGGTCACGCGGGGTGGTCGCTCGGGACGGTCACGCCGGACCGGTCACTGCGAGAGGACCGCGGTGATCTCCTCGTTGTCCGGCTCGATGCTCGAGGCGTCGCCGAACACCGCGTTGCGCACGAGCGTGAGCCACGGGCTGTTCGGCGCGTTGAACGCCTGCTGGAAGTTGCGGGCGACGGGCGTGCGGCCCTTGCTCGCGATCTCGTTGATCGTCACGACGCGCGGGTCGGCCGACGAGTACTCGTTGTCGACCAGGTCGGCGCGCGAGACGACGTCGCCGTTCTTGGCGAGCACCTCGACCTGGGCGTCCTCGGACATCATCCAGGAGAGGAAGTTCCACGCCTGGTCGGACTGCTCGCTGTCCTTGGAGATGCCGATGCCGTCGCCGCCGACGAAGGTCGACTCGCCGCCGCCCGGACCCGGGATCGGTGCGACGCCGACGTCCACCGTCTCGTCCGCGGTCGACAGGAGCGTCGCCGGGTACGGCATGACGCCGATCTTGCCCTCCTGGAAGGGGGCGACCCAGGTCGCGCCGGTCTCGTCCCGCGTGCCGGCGCCCACGGCGTCGGAGTCGACGAGGTCCTTGTACACGGCGTAGACGTCCTGCGCGGTGTCGCTCGCGAGGAGCGACTCGGTGCCGTCCGCGCTGAGCACGTCCTCGTCCGCGGCCCACACCGACGGGAACCACGTGAAGACGAGGCACCCGCCGCAGTTGCCGCCGAAGAAGGTGCCGTCGACGCCGCCGCCGAGCGCGTCGACCGCCTTCGCCTGCTCGGCGAACTCCTCGAGCGACGTCGGCCCGGCCTCCGGGTCGAGGCCGGCCTGCTCGTAGAGGTCCTTGTTGTAGAAGAGGACCGAGATGTCGAGCACGAACGGCAGCACGTACTCCTCGTCCTCGTACGTGCCGGCCTCGAGGTGGCCCTGGTTGATCTGGTCCGCGAAGTCGAGCTGGTCGATGCGGTCCGTGACGTCCTGGTAGAGCCCCTGCTCGACCCAGTTCGGCACGTACACGATGTCGGCCGCGAACAGGTCGGGCAGCCCGCCGCTGCCCGCGGCGGCGCCGACCTTCGCGACGTAGTCGTCGTTGGGGACGATCGTCAGCTCGACCTGGTTCTCGTGACTCGCGTTGTACGCGTCCACGAGCAGCTTCGCCTGCTTCTCGAGCGGCGCGCGCGTCCACAGCGTGAGCGTGCTGCCGTCGTCGACCCCCTCGACGCCGCCCTCTCCCGTCCCGCCCGTCGCGGCGTCGTCGCCGCCCGATCCGGACCCGCCGCACGCGGCGAGCCCGAGCGCGACGAGGCCGGCGAGCGTCGTCGTGGCCACGGACCTCTTCCACGAGGCCCCGCGGTGGTTCTTCATCTCGTGTCTCCTCGTACTCGTCTTCGAGCCGTTGCACCTGTGCCCCGTGCCCGCGCTGTGGGCGAACACGTTTTCGGTCCCCGTGTCGCGCTGCGGCGCGCTCCACGTGGCCGACCCTCCCCTCAGGCGGCTAGTGTTCGATGTCCTGGCGTCATCCGTGAGCCACTCGCTCGCGAGGTCGCCAGCACCGAAACCAACCGAAAAGGTTTTCTGAATGTATGGCAGCGCGGTAGTCTCGTCAAGCAGGGCAGCGGGTTACAGTTCGATCACGGCTCGATCGTCGAGGGCGCAGCGCAGCGCACCGGCAGGAGGGGGAACGGCCTCATGACGACCCAGAGCGGGAGCGCCACGCCGCGCGCGGCGACCCTCACCGACGTCGCGCGCCTCGCGGGCGTGTCCATCGCGACCGCGTCCAAGGCGATCAACGGGCGCGACCAGGTCAAGGCGGAGACGCGCCTGCGCGTCCTGGAGGCCGCCGAGCGGCTGTCCTTCGCCCCCAACGCGCTCGCGCGCGGGTTGCTCAAGGGCCGCACCGGCACGGTCGGGCTGCTCACGAGCGACCTCGAGGGACGCTTCTCGATCCCGGTCCTCATGGGCGCCGAGGACGCGTTCGGCGCGGGCCGCGTGTCGGTCTTCCTGTGCGACGCGCGCGGCGACGCCATCCGCGAGCAGCACCACGTGCGCGCCCTGCTCTCGCGGCGCGTCGACGGGCTCATCGTCGTCGGCTCGCGCACCGACCCGCGGCCGCCGCTGAGCGCGGACATCCCGGTCCCGGTGGTCTACGCCTACGCGCCGTCCGAGGACCCGTCCGACGTCTCGATCACGGCGGACAACGTCGGGGCCGGGCGCCTCGCCGTCGAGCACCTGCTCTCGTGCGGGCGCCGGCGCGTCGCGCACGTCTCGGGCGACCCCGGCTACAAGGCCGCGCAGGACCGCGCGGCGGGCGCCGAGGCCGCGGTCGCCGCCGCCGGCCTGGAGCTGGTCGGCGGCCAGACCTTCTTCGGCTCGTGGAGCGAGGGCTGGGGACGCGGCGCCGCGCGCATGATCGTCGAGCAGCACGGCGACGTCGACGCCTTCTTCTGCGGCTCGGACCAGATCGCGCGCGGCGTGCTCGACGCGCTGCGCGAGCTCGGTCGCGACGTGCCCGGCGAGGTGTCGGTCATCGGCTTCGACAACTGGGAGGTGCTGACGACCAACGCGCGACCGCAGCTCACGAGCGTCGACATGAACCTCGAGCGGCTCGGGCGCGTCGCGGCACAGCGCCTCTTCGCCGCGATCGACGGGACCGTGCGCCCGGGGGTCGAGGAGCTCCCGTGCCGCGTGGTGACCCGCGCGTCGACCGTGCCGATCAGCTGAGCGTCGCGCCCGCGGTGCCGCCGCCGTCGAGGTCGTCGAGGTCGTCGAGGTCGAGCAGCATGCGCGTGTTGCCGAGCGTGTTGGGCTTCACGCGCGCGAGGTCGAGGAACTCCGCGACGCCGTCGTCGTGCGAGCGCAGGAGCTCGGCGTACACCTCGTGCGAGACGGGGGTCCCCTCGATCGCGCGGAAGCCGTGCGCCCGGAAGAAGTCGACCTCGAACGTCAGGCAGAACACCCGACGGAGCCCGAGCGCGCGGGCCCGCGCCAGCAGCTCGACGACGAGCGCGTGCCCCACGCGGTGCCCGCGCCACGCGGGGTCGACGGCGAGGGTGCGGATCTCGGCGAGGTCGTCCCACATGACGTGCAGCGCGCCGCACCCGACGACGCGCGGCGCGTCCTCGTCGTCGGCCTCGCCGACGACGCTCGTCGCGGCCGGGTCCACCTCGGCGACCACGAACTCCTGGACCGCCTCGTAGTACCCGACCAGCTCCTTGGCCAGGAGGATCCGGTCCTCCGCGTAGGGCTGCACGAGCGCGCGGACCGCGCGCACGTCCGCGGGCAGGGCGGGACGGACGCGGACGGCGGAGGTCGTGGGCACCGCGTCACTGTACGCGGATCGCGGGCTCGATGCATAGTCATGCACTGCGCCGCATACCTCCGTGGGGTTCAGGCGCCCCCGACGAGCCGCGCCGCCGTGATCTCGTCGACGACGAGGTCGGTGACGACCCCCGCGCGCAGCGCGGCGCGCAGCGGCGCCACCTTGTTGTCCCCCGCGACCGCGCACACGCGCCGCGGCACGCGCCGCAGCTCCTCCGGCGCGGGGCCGGTCGCACGACCGTTGAGGGCGATGTCGCGGTAGGTGCCGTCCGCGCGCAGGAACACCGTGCACACGTCGCCGACCACGCCCTCGGCGTCCAGGACCGCGATGTCGTCGGGCTCGAGGTACCCCGCCGAGTACACGTGCGACGGCACGCCGCCCGCCACGGCCCCGACGGAGAAGAGCGCGATGTCCGCACGGTGCTGCACGTCCAGCACGCGTCGCACCGACCGCTCGCGCCACATCGCCCGCTTGGTCTCGGCGTAGTCGAAGAACGCAGGCACTGGGAAATGGTGCACGTGCGCGTCGAAGGCGGCGCCGAAGCCCGCGATGAGGTCGCCCGCGTAGTGCACGCCCGACGTGCGCGTGTTCGCGGCCCCGTTGAGCTGGACGACGGCGCTCCCCCGTGTCGGCTTGCGCGGCAGGTGCCGGGAGATGGCCGAGAGCGTGGTCCCCCACGCGATGCCGAGGATCATGTCGGAGTCGAACCACGTCGACAGCAGGCGCGCGGTCGTCAGCGCGACCTGCTCCAGCCGCTCGACCTGCGGCGCCTGGTCCGGCACCGGGACGACGTACGCGTCGATGCCCCACGTGCTCGAGAGGTGCTGGCCCAGCCCGGGCCCGCGGCTCCGCGCCGGCCGCAGCGAGATCTCGACCAGCCCCGTGTCCCGGGCCCGCTTCACGAGCCGCGACACGGTGGACCGCGACGTGTGCAGGTGCTTGGCGATGGCCTCCATCTTCATGTCCTGCAGGTAGTACATCGAGGCCGCCCGCAGGACGTCCTGCTCCCGGTCCACCATGCCGGTCTCCCTTCGCTCGACCTCCATTCTGCACGTTTGTGCACCACGGTTGCGCGTCCGTTCGGCGCGTGGTGACCTGGAGAGCGTGCCAGCGCGCCGGGACCCGGCGCGCGCACGGCGGCTACCGCTCGCGCACCCTGGTCGGGCGTGGGACCGTCGCTGTGAGCGCACCGTGGGCGCATCGTCCCGCGGCGTGCCCGCAGCACCGAGGGACGAGAGAGGAAGACGGATGGCATCCACGAGACTCACCGCGGAGTCGCGCCGGCAGGCGCTCGCCGTGCTCGAGGCCAGCACGACCCCCGACGCGGAGCTCGACGTCCTCGTGATCGGCGGCGGCGTCACCGGCGCGGGGATCGCGCTCGACGCCGTGACGCGCGGGCTGTCGACGGCGATCGTCGAGGCGCAGGACTGGGCGGCCGGGACCTCGAGCCGGTCGAGCAAGCTCGTCCACGGCGGCCTGCGCTACCTGCAGATGCTCGACTTCCACCTCGTCAAGGAGGCGCTGACCGAGCGCGACCTCCTGCTCAAGGACATCGCCCCGCACCTCGTGCGGCCGGTCCCGTTCCTCTACCCGCTCGAGCACCGCGTGTGGGAGCGCGCCTACGTCGGCGCGGGCATCGCGCTCTACGACACGCTCGCGAGCCTCGCACCCGGCAGGCGCGCCATGCCGATCCACCGGCACCTGTCGCGCAGCCGCATGGAGAAGAAGTTCCCGGACCTCGCGCACGACGCCGCGATCGGCGCCGTGCAGTACTGGGACGCCTCCGTCGACGACGCACGCCTCGTCACGACGCTCGTGCGCACGGCCGCGTCCTACGGCGCGCACGCCGCCTCGCGCACGCAGGTCGTCTCGCTCACCAAGGGATCGACGGGCGCGGTGAACGGCGCCGTGCTCCAGGACCTCGAGACCGGGACAGAGATCACCGTCCGGGCCCGCGCCGTCATCAACGCGACCGGCGTCTGGACCGAGGACACCGAGGCGCTCGCCGGCAGCGAGGGCGGGCTGCGGGTCCTCGCGTCCAAGGGCGTCCACATCGTCGTCCCGCGCGAGCGGATCAAGGGCCAGGTCGGGCTGATCCTGCAGACCGAGAAGTCGGTCCTGTTCATCATCCCGTGGTCGCGCTACTGGATCATCGGCACCACGGACACCCCGTGGGAGCAGGACTTCCAGCACCCCGTCGCGACGTCGGCCGACATCGACTACGTGCTCGACCACGCGAACGCGGTGCTCGCCCACCCGCTCACGCGCGACGACATCATCGGCACCTACGCCGGGCTCCGCCCGCTCCTGCAGCCGGGCACCAAGGAGGGGACGAGCTCCGCGAAGGTCTCGCGCGAGCACACCGTCGCCTCCCCCACCCCGGGGCTGACCGTCATCGCCGGCGGCAAGCTCACGACCTACCGCGTGATGGCCAAGGACGCCGTCGACTTCGCGATCGGCCAGCGTGCGAGCGCCCTGCCCTCCATCACGCAGAAGATCCCGCTCCTGGGCGCCGTCGGGCTCGACGCCGTCCGACGGCAGGCGCGGCCGTGGGCCTCGCGCTACGGCTGGACGCCCGCGCTCGTCGACCACCTGCTGCACCGGTACGGGTCCAACCTCCGCGAGATCGTCGAGCTGTGCGAGGCCCGGCCTGACCTCGCGAAGCCGCTGGAGCACGCGCCCGCGTACCTGCGGGCCGAGATCGCGTACGGCGTCTCCCACGAGGGCTCGCTGCACCTCGAGGACCTGCTCCTGCACCGCACCCGGCTCAACTACGAGGTCGCCGACCGCGGCCTCGCCGCGCTGCCCGAGATCGCCGACCTCGTCGGCGAGCTGCTCGGGTGGGACGACGCGACCCGCGCCGCCGAGATCGCCAGCTACACCGACCGCGCGAACGCGGAGGCCGCCGCCGAGCAGGAGCCCGACGACGCCTCCGCCGAGCGCACCCGGCTCGAGGTCGACGACGTGTCGCCTCTCCAGCCGCTCCGCACCACCTGACAGCAGAACACCGCTCGCGAGCGCGCCTCGGGCGCCGTCCGGCAGGGGACGGCGCCCGACCAGGCCTCGCACACCGACCTCACGGGGCGCACGCCGACGGCGGACCGACCCGAGGACCCGACGCTCAGGCGCGCCGGGACGGTTGAGACAGAGAAGTCCACCACGAAAGAGAGAGCACGATGGATCAACTCCTCATGAACGCCTTCTGGTCCGAGATCCTCGGCACGGCGACCCTGATCCTCCTCGGAGCGGGCGTCGTCGCGAACGTCGTCCTGCCGAGGACCAAGGGCTTCAACGGCGGCTGGCTCCTCATCAACTTCGGATGGGGCCTCGCGGTCTTCACCGCCGTCTACGTGGCCTACAAGTCGGGCGCCCACCTCAACCCGGCCGTCACGATCGGCCTCTTCACCGCTCAGGAGCCGTTCTACTCGGTCACCGGGCCGGAGGGGATGGTCACGGCGACCATCGAGCCCACCGTGGGCAACATGTTCATGTACTGGGGCGCCCAGATGATCGGAGCGATCATCGGTGCCGTGGTCGCGTTCCTCGCGTACAAGAAGCACTTCGACGAGGACGCCCCCAGCGCCACCAAGCTCGCCGTGTTCTCCACCGGCCCCGAGATCCGCTCCTACGCGTGGAACTTCATCACCGAGGTCATCGCGACCTTCGTGCTCGTGTTCTTCGTCGTGGCGTCCGGGAAGACGCCGTCGGGTCTGGGACCGCTCGCCGTCGCGCTCGTCGTGGTCGCGATCGGCGCGAGCATCGGTGGTCCCACCGGGTACGCCATCAACCCTGCCCGTGACCTCGGTCCCCGCATCGCGCACGCGCTGCTGCCGATCCGGGGCAAGGGCTCGAGCGACTGGGCCTACTCGTGGGTCCCCGTCGCCGGTCCGCTGGTCGGCGGTGTCCTCGCCGGCCTGCTCGGCGCCGCCTGGATCTGACCGACCCGGACGAGCCGGACCTCTCCCCCGCGTGACCGGGGAGCCGGGGGCCTCCCCGGTCACGCGACCCGCCGCCGTCGGGCGCCGGGCACCCACACCAACCCGAACCCACACCGACGTGAAGGACTGAACGCACCATGGCCGACTACGTTCTCGCCATCGACCAGGGGACCACGAGCTCCCGGGCCATCGTCTTCAACCACTCCGGGGAGATCGTCTCCACCGGGCAGCTCGAGCACGACCAGATCTTCCCGCGCGCCGGGTGGGTGGAGCACAACCCGGAGCAGATCTGGAACAACGTCCGCGAGGCCGTGGGCCTCGCGCTCACCCGCGCCAACGTGACGCACCACGACATCGCGGCGGTCGGCATCACCAACCAGCGCGAGACCGCGGTCGTGTGGGACAGGACCACGGGCAAGCCGGTCTACAACGCGATCGTCTGGCAGGACACCCGCACCCAGAAGATCGTCGACGAGCTGGGCGGCTCCGACGGCCCCGAGAAGTACAAGTCGATCGTCGGCCTCCCGCTCGCGACCTACTTCTCCGGTCCCAAGGTGAAGTGGATCCTCGACAACGTCGAGGGTGCGCGCGAGAAGGCCGAGGCGGGCGACCTGCTGTTCGGCAACACCGACACGTGGACGCTGTGGAACCTCACGGGCGGCGTCAACGGCGGCGTGCACGTCACCGACGTGACCAACGCGTCGCGCACCATGCTCATGGACCTCGACACGCTGTCCTGGCGCGAGGACATCGCCGCGGACATGGGCATCCCGCTGTCCATGCTCCCCGAGATCAAGTCCTCCTCCGAGGTCTACGGGCACGGCCGCCAGCAGGGCCTGCTCCCCGGCGTCCCGATCGCGGGCATCCTCGGCGACCAGCAGGCGGCGACGTTCGGCCAGGCGTGCTTCGAGGTCGGGCAGGCCAAGAACACGTACGGCACGGGCAACTTCATGCTGCTCAACACGGGCACGGAGAAGGTCATGAGCCAGAACGGCCTGCTCACGACCGTCTGCTACAAGATCGGCGACCAGCCCGTCCGCTACGCGCTCGAGGGATCGATCGCCGTCACGGGCTCGCTCATCCAGTGGCTCCGCGACAACCTCGGCATGTTCGAGGACGCGCCCGACGTCGAGTGGCTCGCGGGCAAGGTCGAGGACAACGGCGGCGCGTACTTCGTGCCCGCGTTCTCCGGTCTCTTCGCCCCGTACTGGCGCTCGGACGCGCGCGGCGCGCTCGTCGGCCTCACGCGGTACGTCAACCGCAACCACATCGCGCGGGCTGCGCTCGAGGCGACCGCCTACCAGACGCGCGAGGTGCTGGACGCGATGAACGCCGACTCCGGCGTCGACCTCACCGAGCTGCGCGTCGACGGCGGCATGGTCGCCAACGAGCTGCTCATGCAGTTCCAGGCCGACCAGCTCGGCGTCGACGTCGTGCGCCCCAAGGTCGCCGAGACCACCGCGCTCGGCGCCGCGTACGCCGCGGGCATCGCCGTCGGGTTCTGGAAGGGCGAGCAGGACGTCATCGACAACTGGGCCGAGGACAAGCGGTGGAGCCCGTCGATGGACGACTCCGAGCGCGAGCGCCTCTACCGGAACTGGAAGAAGGCCGTGACGAAGACGTTCGAGTGGGTGGACGAGGACGTGGAGCAGTAGTCCCCGTCACGACGGAGGTCCCGTCCGGAGGGGGTGGGGTGATGTCGCCACGGCGACACGACCCCACCCCCTCCTTCGGCGCCGCCTCTCGTCCGGGGACCCGTCTCCCCACGACCGGAGAGGCGACGAGGGCGCCGGGTCAGCCGAGGCTGACGGGGAGGCGGACGGCCAGGGGTCCCAGGTCCTCGCGCTCCGCGGCCGTGGGTGCGCGGCGGCCCGTCACGACGCGCAAGGCGTCCGGGTCGGCGAGGGACGGCGGGACCGGCGCGCCCAGGACGGCCTCGAGCAGCGCGCGGGACGCCGCGAGCGTCTCGGCCGGCGGGTCGGCCGCGGCCGGCAGGTGCGCCACGAGGTCGAGGTGGTGCACGGTCCACTCCAGGACGTACGCGTCGAGGAAGTCCCGGACGGTGAGGGTCTCGCCCTGCGTCCCGACCCGCGCACCCGGGTCCGCGAGCTCGGCCGCCCGGCCCGCGGCGGCGAGGAGGTCGTCCACGTGGTGCCGGAGCGCACCCGGCCGCCCGTACGCCGCCGCGAGCCGCGCGACGAGGCGGCCGTGGGGGTCGGGATGCTCCTCGCCGGCGCCGACCCGCCAGTAGGAGACCGCGTCGACGGTCGGCGCGGCGTCCTGCGGGGTCACCAGGGTGACGAGGACGTCCTGCGCACCGATCGTCAGGTGGCACACGAGGTCGCGCACGAGCCAGCCGGTGCAGCCCGACGGCCGCTCCCAGTCCTCGTCGCCGAGCGCGTCCACGGCGTCCTGGAGGGCGGTCACGGCCCGGGTGAAAGGGAGCACCTCGCCACGCTAGCCCCGCGGACCCGGCCGGCCCAGCGCATTCCCCGCGCCGCGGTGGCTCCCGCCCGCGGGAGTCCCTACGGTGGTCGGGTGCGCGCGTGGGTCTACGAGCGGTACGGCGACGTCGACGAGCTGCACCTCCGTGACGTGCCGGAGCCAGTGCCGGCGAAGGGCGAGGTCCTCGTCGAGGTCGTCGCGACGTCCGTGAACCTGTCGGACTGGGAGGCCCTGCGGGGCAGCCCGGGCTACGCGCGCCTCGACGGGCTCCGCGCGCCACGCACCCGGGTCCTCGGCTCCGACGTCGCCGGCCGCGTCGTCGCGGTCGGGGACGGCGTCACGCGCTTCCGCCCGGGCGACGAGGTCTACGGCGACAACCTCCCGCGCCGCGGCGGGTTCGCGGAGCTCGTGACGATGCCGGAGAAGGCGGTGGCGCACAAGCCGCCGGGGCTCACCTTCGTCCAGGCGTCCACGATCCCGCAGGCGGGCGCCATCGCGCTCCAGGCCCTCGCGCCGGCGGCTCCGGAGGCTGGCGTGCTCGTCAACGGCGCGGGCGGCGGTTCCGGGAGCCTCATGGTCCAGCTCGCCGTCGCGCGAGGCCTGCGCGTCACCGCGGTGGACAACGCGGGCAAGCTCGACTTCCTCCGGCGGCTGGGTGCGCACGAGGTGATCGACTACCGTCAGACCGACTTCACGCGGACCGGCCCCTACGACCTCGTCGTCGACCTCGTCGCGCACCGGTCCGTGTTCGCCTACCGGCGCGCGCTCGCCCGCGGAGGTCGGTGCCTGATGGTCGGAGGCACGCTGCGGACGCTGCTCCGCATGCTCACCGTCGGGCCCGTCCTGGGAGCGCTGACCGGTGCCCGGCTCGGCGTGCTCTTCGTGCGCCAGGGGCCGCGCCACTTCGCCCCGCTCGCCGACCTGTGCGCCGCCGGTGTGGTCGAGATCCCCGTCGACCGTACGTTCCCCCTCGCGGACGTGCCCGCCGCGCTCACGCTGCACGGTGAGGGGCGCGCCCTCGGCAAGGTCGTCGTCACCGTGCGCCACGACGCTGGCTAGGGTGGGGCGCGTGAGCGTCCTGCGCGAGACCAGCTACACCGTCCCCGGCATCCACGTCACCTACCGCGAGCTCGCGGTGCCGCTCGTCTGGGGCGACGACGGCGACCCGCGCCGCCTGACGCTGTTCGTGCGCGAGCTCGTCGACCCCGTGCGCCGTCGCGACGACCTGCCGCTGCTCGTCTTCCTCCAGGGCGGCCCGGGCGGCAAGGGGCCGCGCCCCACCGGCCCCGACGGCTGGGTCGGCACGGCGCTCGAGACGCACCGGGTGGTGCTGTTCGACCAGCGGGGCACCGGGCGCTCGTCGGCCGTGCGGGGCGCGGCGCTCGCGGCCCGCGGGACGGGCGCCGCCCAGGCCGACTACCTGTCGCACTTCCGCGCCGACGCGATCGTCGCGGACGCGGAGCACGTGCGACGCACGGTCTACGGCGGCCGGCGCTGGTCGTCGCTCGGGCAGTCGTACGGCGGCTTCCTCACCATGACCTACCTGTCCCGGGCGCCCGAGGCCCTCGACGCGTGCTACGTGACGGGCGGCCTGCCGGGCCTGACGGCGGACGCGCGCGAGGTCTACCGCCGCACCCAGCCGCGCGTCGTCGCGAAGAACGCCGCCTACCGCGAGCGGTACCCCGACGACGCGGTCCGGCTCGCGCGCGCCGCGGACCGCCTGGCCGTGGGCGACGTGCGCCTGCCCGACGGCGACGTGCTCACCGTCCGTCGGCTCCAGTCGCTCGGCATGGATCTCGGGATGAAGCCCGGCCCGGAGCGCATCCACTGGGTCGTCGACGAGGCGTTCGACGCCGACGGGCCCGACGAGCTCACCGACACCTTCCTCGCGGAGGTCGCCGCGGCGACGTCGTTCCGCACCAACCCGCTCTACGCCGTCCTGCACGAGTCGATCTACGCGCAGTCCGGCACCGGACCCACGGCCTGGGCAGCCGAGGCGGTGCGTGCCGAGGACCCCGCGTTCGACCCGGCGGCCCGGCCGCTGCTGCTCACGGGCGAGATGATCTACCCCTGGATGTTCGACGAGGTCGCGGCGCTGCGTCCCTTCCGCGCCGCGGCGGAGGCGCTCGCCGCGCGCGACGACTGGCCGGACCTGTACGACCTCGACGTGCTCGCCCGCAACGAGGTGCCCGTCGAGGCGGCGGTGTACTTCGACGACATGTTCGTCGACGCGGGCCTCTCGCTCGACACCGCGGCCCGCGTGGGCAACGTCCGCACGTGGGTGACCAACGAGTTCGAGCACGACGGCCTGCGCACGGGCGACGTCCTCGCCCGCCTGCGCGACCGCCTCGCCGCCCGAGGCGGCCCCCTCCCCACGTGACCCACCTGACGGTCACGACGGGGCGTGCTTCGCCAGGAACGCGTAGACCTCTGTCGCGTCGACGCCCGGGAACGCGCCGGACGGGAGCGCGGAGAGCACGTGCTGGTGCATGCGGGCGCTCGGCCACGACGCGTCCTCCCAGCGCCTCGCCGCGTCGGCGGCGGGGCGGCGGCAGCACGACTCGTCGGGGCACGACGACTGACGCCGCACGGTCGTGTCCCGGCCGCGGAACCACTTGGCCGACGCGAACGGGACTCCGACGGCGATCGAGAACTGGCCTGTCGTCGTCGTGCCGGTCTGCGTGGAGCACCAGAACGTCCCGGCGGGCGTGTCGGTGTACTGGTACGACTCCTGCGCGCGGTCGCGGCGCGCGAACGCCTCCCGGACGGCCCACCTGCGGCAGACCATCTGGCCCTCGATCGCGCCGGTCACGTCGGCCGGCAGGGGGAGCCCGTCGTTCTCGTAGCCGCGGAACAGCGCGCCGTCGTCGCCCACGCGCAGGAAGTGCAGCGGGATGCCGAGGTGCACCGTCGCGAGGTTGGTGAAGCGCTGCGCCGCGGCCTCGTGCGTCACGCCGAACGCGTCGCGCAGGTCCTCGACCGCGAGGTCCTTCTCGCGCTTGCGCCGCTCCAGGAAGTCGACCGCCGCGCTCTGCGGGATGAGGCAGCACGCCGCGAAGTACGTGATCTCGACGCGCTGGCGCAGGAACTCCGCGTACGAGCGCGGCCGCTCGTGCCCGAGCACGCGGTGCGCGATCGCCTGGAGGGCGAGCGAGCGCAGGCCGTGGCCGCCGGGGATGGACGCGGGGGGCAGGTAGATGCGCCCGTTCTCCAGGTCCGTGACCGTGCGCGTCGAGTGCGGCAGGTCGTCGACGTGCCAGATGGTGAAGCCGAGCTGCTCCGCCATGCGCGCGACCGTGCGGTGCGTCAGCGCCCCGACCGTGTACCCGGCCTTGCGCGCCATGTCCTCGGCGAGCTCCTCGATCTCCGGGTAGTAGTTGTCGCGCGCCTGGCGCTCGAGGCGCAGCTCCGTGTTCGCGCGGCGCGCCTCCTCGGGGGTCGCGACGGCCTCCGTCGCGCGGCGCTGGAGCTCGGCGTGCAGCCCGACGAGGTGCTCCAGGACGGGCAGCGGGAGCTTCTGGCTCGCCTTCACGGCCGGCAGGCCCAGCCCGGCGAACAGCGGACCGCGCTGCGCGCGGTCGAGCGCGATCTCCAGAGCGGCCCGGCGCGACGGCGGCTCGTCGGTGAGCAGGTCCGTCACCGAGACGTCGAGCGCCTGGGCGAGGTGCTGCAGGAGCGACAGCCGCGGCTCGCGGCGCCCGTTCTCGATCATCGACAGCAGGCTCGGGGCGGTGCCGACCGCGGCGCCGAGCGCGTCGAGCGTGAGGCCACGGGTCGTGCGGACGTGGCGCAGGCGGCGGCCGAGCGTGAGGAGGTCCGCCTGCGGCCCGGGCGCCGCCTCCTCGCGGGCGCGACCGCCGGAGCGGCTGTTCGGCGGATCCGTGGGCGGTGAGGGGGCCATGACTTGACGATATGTCAAGATCAGCGATTCTTCACCGCGTCCTGGTTGGAAATCCTGACCGCTGGGGCCCGAAGGTGGAAGGAGCACGAGGCCACCGCCGACCCTTGGGAGCGCCCCCGATGAGCACAGCCGCCCGCACCGTCCACCCGCGCCGCACGCGGTCCGCCGCCCTGCTCGACGACGTCGAGACCGACCTCGTCGGGCTGCGTGCCACGTCCGGCTCGGTCTCCGCGTTCGGGAGCGGCGACCCGCGCCCCCGCGACGCCCGCGCGTGGGTGCGCGAGATCGCGAACCTCACCGAGCCCGACGCGATCGTGTGGTGCGACGGCTCCGCAGCGGAGAAGCGACGGCTCATCGACCTCCTCGTCGACGCCGGGACGCTGCTCCCCCTCGACCCCGAGCTGCGCCCGGGCAGCTACCTCGCGCGCTCCGACCCGAGCGACGTCGCGCGCGTCGAGTCCCGGACGTTCATCTGCTCGCGCGCCGAGGTCGACGCCGGACCGACGAACAACTGGCGCGAGCCCGAGGCCATGCGCGCCGAGCTGCGCGGCGTGTTCGAGGGATCGATGCGCGGCCGCACGATGTACGTCGTCCCGTTCTCGATGGGTCCGGTGGGCGGGCCGATCTCGCAGGTCGGCATCGAGGTCACCGACTCGCCGTACGTCGTGGTGAGCATGGGGATCATGACGCGCGTCGGCCAGGAGGTCATGGACCTCATCGACGCCGGCACCCCGTTCGTCCCGGCGGTCCACTCGGTCGGCGCCCCGCTCGTCGACGACACCGGCGCCGTCACGGACGACGTGCCGTGGCCGTGCAACGACACCAAGTACATCGTCCAGTTCCCCGAGACGCGCGAGATCTGGTCCTACGGCTCGGGGTACGGCGGCAACGCGCTCCTCGGCAAGAAGTGCTTCGCGCTGCGCATCGCGTCCGCGATGGCGCGCGACGAGGGCTGGCTCGCCGAGCACATGCTGCTCATCCGCGCGACGTCGCCCGAGGGCCGCGCCTACCACCTCGCCGCCGCGTTCCCGTCGGCGTGCGGCAAGACGAACCTCGCGATGCTGCGACCCACCATCCCCGGCTGGACCGTCGAGACCATCGGCGACGACATCGCGTGGCTGCGGCCCGGCCCCGACGGCCGCCTGCGCGCGATCAACCCCGAGGCCGGCTTCTTCGGCGTCGCGCCCGGCACCGGCGTCGAGACCAACCCGGCCGCGGTCGAGACGTTCGCGCGCGACACGATCTTCACGAACGTCGCGCTCACCGACGACGGCGACGTGTGGTGGGAGGGCCTGACCCCGGAGCCGCCCGCGCACCTGATCGACTGGACCGGCCAGGACTGGACGCCGGACGCCGGCCGCCCCGCCGCGCACCCGAACTCGCGGTTCACCGTCTCTGCCGCGCAGTGCCCGACGATCGCCGACTCGTGGAAGGACCCCGAGGGCGTCCCGATCGACGCGATCGTGTTCGGCGGGCGCCGCGCGACCAACGTGCCGCTCGTCGCGCAGGCGTACGGGTGGGAGCACGGCGTGTTCATGGGCGCAACCATCTCCTCCGAGCAGACGGCCGCCGCCGAGGGCACCGTCGGCGCGCTGCGCCGCGACCCGTTCGCGATGCTGCCCTTCTGCGGCTACAACATGGCCGACCACTGGGCGCACTGGCTCCGCGTCGGTGCCTCGCTCGACCCCGACAAGCGGCCGAAGATCTTCCAGGTCAACTGGTTCCGCAAGGACGCCGACGGCCGCTTCCTCTGGCCCGGGTTCGGCGAGAACTCGCGCGTCCTCGCGTGGATCGCGGCGCAGGTCGACCGGTCGCGCGGCGTGCGCACCGACTCCGGCGCCGTGAAGAGCCCCGTCGGCCTGCTGCCCGCGCCCGGCGCGCTCGAGCTCGGCGGCCTCCACATGGACGACGGCGACCTCGACGCCCTGTTCGACGTCTCGCCCGAGCAGTGGCTCGCCGAGGCCGAGCTGACCGCCGAGTTCTTCGACACGTTCGGCAACCGCGTGCCCGACGAGCTGTGGGCGCAGCTCGCCCGGCTGCGGGACCGGCTCGGAGCCTGACGCGCGGGCCGCCCGGCGTCGCGTCCCCCACCACCGGGGACGGGGCGCAGGGCGGTCGCCGCCCGCGTGCGTGCGCCCGTGCACGCTCGCACGATGGAGATGTCGGCTCCAGCAGACGGGCCTCGGTGCAGCACCGACCGAAGGACCCACCATGATCAGCACGGACCAGATCGAGAGGCTGCTCTCCGGCGGCACCGTCGTCTCGCAGGCCGGTGAGAAGGTCGGCAAGGTCGGCCAGGTGTTCCTCGACGACCGCACCGGCGAGCCCGCGTGGGTGACGGTGAAGACCGGCCTGTTCGGCACCGCCGAGTCCTTCGTCCCCCTCGCGGACGCGGACGTGCAGGGCGACGAGGTCCGCGTCCCGTACACCAAGGACACCGTCAAGGACGCTCCCCGGGTCGACGACTCCGAAGAACACCTCTCGCACGAGGAGGAGACGGAGCTCTACCGCTACTACGGCCGAGGGTCCACACCGGACGACGCGCCCTCCGCGCGGGAGGCCGGCACGTCCGAGCACGACCGGGTGGGTGAGAGCGCCGAGGCCGGGGTCGGCAGGCACGCCGCCGGCCCACCCGGGGACGACGCGCCGCTCGGCTCCGGAGGCCGGCGGAGCGACCCCGGAGCCGGCCCGGAGGGCACGTACCGGCTGCGCCGCTACGTCGTCACGGAGTACGTCGCCGAGACGGTGCCCGTCGACGAGCTGCCGCAGCCTCCGCAGCCCCCGGGCGAGGGCGCCGGCGCCGAGTCGTCGCCCGGCAGGAACCCTCGAGAGGAGCGCCGGTCATGAGTACGAGCTACGGGGCGACCCCGCCCCAGGACGACCGCCCGGGCCACGGCCCCCGCGGCGCCGAACCTCACGGCACAGATCCTCGCGGCACAGATCGTGGCGGCACGGGCCCTCGCAGCACGGACGAGCCCCTCGCCCGCGACCGTGACGCCGTCGTGGCGCGCGAGAGGGAGGAGTACGGCGGCATCAAGATCGGCTCGGCCTTCTTCGGGTGGCTCACCGCCACCGGGACCGCCGTCCTGCTCACGGCCCTGGCCGCCGCCGCCGGCGCGGCCTTCGGCCTCTCCGGTACCACCGATGCCCAGGAGGTCGTCGACCAGGCGAGCGAGAACGCCGAGACGATCGGCATCGTCGGCGGCATCGTGCTGGTCGTCGTGCTGTTCGTCGCCTACTACTGCGGCGGCTACGTCGCGGGTCGCATGGCGCGCTTCGACGGCGCGAAGCAGGGCCTCGCCGTGTGGCTGTGGGCCGTGGTCGTCGCGATCGTGCTCGCCCTCCTGGGACTCGTGGCAGGAAGTCGGTACAACGTGCTGTCGCAGCTCAACACGTTCCCCCAGATCCCGGTGAGCACGAGCGACCTCACGACCGGTGGTGTCATCGCCCTCGTCGCGGCCGCCGTGGTGAGCCTCGTCGGCGCCGTCCTCGGCGGCCTCGCGGGCATGCGCTTCCACCGCAGGGTGGACCGGGCCGGCCTGGAGGCCTAACACCGGGAGGAGATCGTCGGCACGACCGATGCGCCCCGGTTCGAGCGCTGCACTCCCGCGTGCAGCACTCGAACCGGAGCGCATCGTCCGGCACGGCACGGGTCGCCGTCAGTACGCCGTGCCCATGAGGTCGCGGACGTCGGCGAGGGTGCGGTCGGCGATCGCGTTCGCGCGGGCGTTGCCCTCGCGGAGCACGCCGAGGGGGTCGGGGCCGTCGCCTGCGGCCAGGGCCCGGCGTCGGGCCCGCAGGGGGCGCAGGTGCTCGACGAGCGCGTCGGTCACCACCTGCTTGAGCCGCCCCGCGCCCGCCGCGCCGACCTCGTCCGCGAGCGCCTCCGGCGTCGTCCCCGCCGCGAACGCACCGACCGTGAGGAGGTTCGCGACCTCCGGGCGGCGCTCGGGCTCGTACGTGACGTGTCGCTCGGAGTCCGTGCGGTGGCGGCGGACGAAGCGCGCGGTGGCGTCCTCGTCGTCGCGCAGCTCGAGCGCGTTCCCGGCGGACTTGCTCATCTTGCGCCCGTCGGTGCCGAGCACGGTGGGGGCGGGCGCGAGCAGCACGTCGGGCTCGGGGAAGTACGGCCGCGCGGCGGCGTAGCGCTGGTTGAAGCGGCGCGCGATCGTCCGCGTGAGCTCGACGTGCGGGAGCTGGTCCTGCCCGCCGGGCACGAGGTTGCCGTGGCAGAACAGGATGTCGGCGGCCTGGTGCACGGGGTAGGTGAACAGCAGGCCGCTCATGGGCCGCCCCTGCCGGGCCGCGGCGGCGACGGCCTCGGCCTTCACGGTCGGGTTGCGCTCGATCTCGGCCGTCGTGACGAGACTGAGGAACGGCAGCAGGAGCTGGTTGAGGGCCGGGACCGCGGAGTGCGCGAAGATCGTCGTGCGCGCGGGATCGATCCCTGCGGCGAGGTAGTCGAGCACGACCTCCCGCACGGTCGCGGGCAGGTCGCCGGCGTCGTCGCGGTCGGTGATGACCTGGTAGTCGGCGACGACGAGCACGACCTCCACGCCGTCGTCCTGGAGCCGCACGCGGTTGGCGAGCGTGCCGAGGTAGTGGCCGAGGTGCAGCGCGCCGGTCGGACGGTCGCCGGTGAGGACGCGGTACCCGGACGGGTCGGTCGCGAGGCGGGCCTCGATCTGCGCGGACCGCTCGCGCGCGGCGGCGACGGACGCGGTCGACGACGGCGTGGCTCCGTCCGCGGGGCGGGTCGCCCCGGCGGGGGCGAGGGTCGTGGTCATGGTGGCTCTCCTTCGGCGAGGAGCCGCGCGCCGCGTCCCGGTCGGGTGGGCCCGGACGTGACGACGTCCCGGCTGCGGCGCGCAGCTCGGGACGTGGGCAGGACTGGTCACGGCTGCGGGGGCAGCCACCACCAGCTCTGCGTGATCATGCGTCCACCCTACGCCGCGGGTCCCGCGGGAACGGAGCCCCGGGTCAGCCCCGCGCGACCGGAGCCCGGTCTGCGGGGACGGCCGGGCAGCGTCGCGACCGCGACCCCGGCGAGGCACAGCGCGCCACCGGCGAGGGTGACGACCGCGGGGACCTCGGCGAGCACGAGCCAGGACAGCACGACGACGAGCGGCGGGACGAGGTACGTCGTCGCCGCGGCGCGGCCCGCGCCGAGCCGCGAGAGCGCGTAGCCCCAGGTCGTGAACGCGACGGCGGTCGGGCCGAGCCCGAGCAGCACGACCGCCCACGTCGACGACGACGGCGCGGTGGCGGCGTCGGCTGCGAGCGCCGGGGCGAACGGCAGGAGGGCGGCGGTGCCCGCGAGACACCCGACCCACGTCATGGTCAGCGCGTCCACGCGCGCGAGGAGCCGCTTCTGCGACGTCGCACCCGCGGCGTAGAGGACGGCGGCCGTGAGCCCGAGGGCGACGCCCAGCACGTCGCGCTCACCCGACGACGTCGCCGCCGCGATGACCGCGACCCCGGCGAACGCCGCGGCCATGCCCACGAGCAGGCGGCGCGGGAAGCCCTCGCCGAGCAGGACGCCGGCGAGGACCGCGACGAGGACGGGCGCGACGTTGACGAGCAGCGCCGTCGTGCCCGCGTCGAGGTGACGCTCGGCGGCGTTGAGCGCGAGGTTGTAGAGGCTGAACCACCCCACGCCCCACGCGAGGACGCCCACGAGCACCCTGCCCCGCGGGAGCACGGGCCGGTGCCCGCTGCGCAGCCACCGCACGGCGACGATCACGGTCAGCCCGACGCTGCCCGCGAGCTGGCGGCCGAGCGCGAGCGCGCCGGGGTCGTAGTCGTGCCCGGCGGCGCGCACGCCGATGAACGCCGAGGCCCACAGGACCACGGTGACGGCGACGGCCGCGACGACGAGGGCGGCGCCGCGGCGTCCGGGCGCCGCGACGGGGGCTGCCGCGGGCGGGCCGCCGGCCGGCGCGGCGGAGACGACGGACGGGGCTGCGGTCTCGGGTGCGGTCACGTCCTCGATGGTCGCGCGCCCCCACCGTTCAGCACCAGCACGTGTTCCTTCCGCTCGATTCAGTCTCGCTGTAGCGTGGAGGGATGCTCGACGTCCACCGCCTGCGCATCTTCCGCTCCGTCGTCGCGAGCGGTTCGGTCCAGGCCGCCGCGACCGCGCTCGGGTACACGCCGTCGGCCGTGAGCCAGCACGTCGCCGCGCTGCAGCGCGAGACGGGCCTGACGCTCCTCGAACGCGCGGGTCGCGGCGTGCGGCCCACCGCGTCGGGGCTCGCGCTCGCCGCCCAGGCCGACGGCGTGCTCGCGCGCCTCGGCGAGGCGGAGGCCGTCGTCGCGGACCTGCGCGCGGGACGGACCGGCTCGCTCTCCCTCGCCTACTTCGCCTCCGTGGGCGCCGCGTGGCTGCCGCACGTCGTGCGCCGGCTCACGACCGACTTCCCCGGCGTCCGCCTCGACCTGGAGCTGAGCGAGACCATCCCGGACGACCCCGACTCGCGGGCCGACGTCCAGCTCGTGGTCGCGCCGCGCGGGTTCGACCCCGGCGGCGGCTTCCGCGCGTACCACCTGCTCGACGACCCGTACGTCGTCGTGCTGCGCGACGACCACCACCTGGTGCACCGCGACGAGGTCGAGCTCGTCGAGCTGCGCGGCGAGCGCTGGGTCGACAACGACTTCGCGCGCGGCTGGTGCCGCCGCAACCTCGTCGAGGCGTGCATGGCCGCCGGGTTCAGCCCGCCCTTCCACGTCGAGGCGCACGACTACCCCACGGCGATCGCGTTCGTCGGGGCCGGGGTCGGCGTCACGGTCCTGCCCGCGCTCGGCGCCGCGCACCTGCCGCCCGGGCTCGTCGCCGTCCCCGTCGTCCGGCCGGCTCCCGTGCGCTCGATCCACGCCGTGCTGCGCGACGCCGTCGTGGGCACGCCCCCGGTCCGGGCCGTCCTCGACACCCTCCAGGACGTCGTGGGCGCACGTGTCGATCCCGCGGGTTCCCGTTCGACCTGAGGATGAGAGGGTCGGGAGGTCCGGCCCGCCGACACCAGGAGAAGACGATGAAGTACATGCTCATCATGCGTGGCAGCGACGAGAGCCAGGCGGCGTTCGAGGACGTCTCGTTCGACGAGATGCTCGAGACCGTCGGGCGGTTCAACGACGAGCTGATCCGGGCGGGCGTCCTGCTCGCAGCCGAGGGCCTGGACGACGCCGCGCAGGGCGTGGTCGTCGACCTCTCGTCCGACGTGCCCGTCGTGACCGACGGCCCGTACGGGGAGACCAAGGAGCTGTTCGGCGGCTACTACGTCCTCGACGTCGCGTCGAAGGAGGAGGCCGTCGAGTGGGCCAAGCGGCTCCCGTACTCCGGCCCCGGGGCCAAGGTCGAGGTCCGCCGCGTCACGACGATCGACGAGTTCCCGCAGGACAACGAGTGGATCCGCAAGGAGCGGGCGTGGCGCGAGGCGACCGGCCAACTGTGAGCGCACCCGGCGCGGGCGCCGGTCCGGGTGTCGGCCAGAGCCAGCAGGCCGACCCGGGCCGGCGCGCGGTCGAGGCCGTGTGGCGCATCGAGTCCGCACGGATCGTGGGGGCGCTCGCGCGGTACACCGGCGACTTCGCGCTCGCCGAGGACCTCGCGCAGGAGGCGCTCGCCGAGGCGCTCGTCGCCTGGCCCCGCGACGGCGTGCCGCGCCACCCCTCGGGCTGGCTCCTCACGGTCGGCAGGCGCCGCGCGATCGACGCGTTCCGCCGCCGTGCCGCCCTCGACGAGCGCTACGCGGCGCTCGCCCACGGACTGGGCGAGGGCGCCGTCGTCACCGGCGGGCCGCCGTCGGGCCCCGCGGACGGCGCAGGCACCGACCTGCTCTGGGACCCGGACCAGGTCGACGACGACGTGCTCGCCCTGATGTTCGTCGCGTGCCACCCGGTGCTCTCGCCGGAGGCGCGCGTCGCGCTCACCCTGCGCGTGGTCGGGGGCCTCTCGAGCGACGAGGTCGCGCGCGCGTTCCTCGTGCCGACGGCGACGGTCCAGGCCCGCATCACACGCGCCAAGAAGACCCTGGCCGCGGCCGGCGTGCCGTTCGGCGTGCCGCCGGCCGACGAACGGCGCGAGCGCCTGGGCTCCGTGCTCCACGTGCTGTACGTGATCTTCACGGAGGGGTCCACGGCCACGACCGGCGAGGACTGGCTGCGCCCCGACCTCGCGCACGAGGCGCTCCGGCTCGCGCGCGTCCTCGCCGGACTGGTCCCGGACGAGCACGAGGCCCACTCGCTCGTCGCGCTCCTCGAGCTCACCGCCGCGCGGTTCCCCGCCCGCACCACGCCCGACGGCGATCCCGTGCTGCTCGCGGACCAGGACCGACGGCGCTGGGACCGGTCCGCGATCCGGCGCGGTCGCGCGGCGCTGGCCCGCGCCGACGCGGTCGGGTCGCCCGGTCACGGGCGCGGCGCCTACGGCCTCCAGGCCGCGATCGCCGAGTGCCACGCGGTCGCCGCGTCGGTCGAGGAGACGGACTGGGACCGCGTCGTCCTCCTCTACGAGGCGCTGGGACGGCTCGCGCCGTCGCCCGTCGTGGAGCTCAACCGGGCCGTGGCCGTCGCGATGGCGCACGGCCCGGCGCCGGCGCTGCGGATCGTCGACGAGCTCGTCGCGACCGACCGTCTGCCCGGGTTCCACCTCCTGCCGAGCGTGCGCGCCGAGCTGCTCGGCCGCCTCGGCCGCGTCGAGGAGGCGCGCGCGGAGTACGAGCTCGCGGTGCGGCTGTGCCCGAACGCGCGCGAGCAGGACCTGCTGCGCCGCAAGGCCGCCGCGCTCGGGGCGTGACGCGCGACGCTGCGAGAATCGGTGCGTGAACGAGACCCCCGACCCCCACACCGACTGGCGGCCGCACGTCGCCGACCCGGCCGCCCGACCGGCGTCGACCCTGCCCCACGTGGTGTTCCACGAGCCGCGCATCCCCGGCAACACGGGCAACGCGATCCGCCTCGCCGCGGTGACCGGGGCGCGGCTGCACCTCGTCGAGCCGCTCGGGTTCGACCTGGACGAGCCCAGGCTGCGCCGCGCGGGCCTCGACTACCACGACCTCGCGGCCGTCGAGGTGCACGCGGACCTGGACGCCGCGCTCGCGACCCTCCCCGGCCGGGTCTTCGCGTTCACGACGCGCGCGACGACGTCGTTCACGGACGTCACCTACCGGCCGGACGACGTCCTGCTGTTCGGCCCCGAGCCGACGGGCCTGCCCGCCGCGGTGCTCGCCCACGAGCGGATCACGGACCAGCTGAAGATCCCCATGCTGCCCGGGCGCCGCTCGCTCAACCTCACCAACGCGGCGTCGATCGCCGTCTACGAGGCGTGGCGGCAGACGGGCTTCGCCGGCGGCGCGTAAGGGAAAGCACGTACCTGGTGGAGGTCAAAGTTACGTAGTCCACGAGTTGCTGGTAGGGCCGCGCCACGGTGAACTGTGGCCGAGCCGATCCCGGCCCCCACACCTGAGCAAAGGAGCTCCATGCGAACCATCCGACTGCGCACCCTGGCCGTCTCCGCCCTCGCTGCGGCCGCCGTCGCGATCGCGCCCTCGGCGAGCGCGGCCCCCTACGACGGCGGCGTGTGCTCGTTCGACGTGACCCGGACCGGGAACGTCTTCACCGTCAGCGCGGGCACGTGCGACTGGGTCCTGCTCGAGGTCTACGGCTCCGCCTACGGGATGAACCTCAACCGCTCGGTCTCCACGACGAGCGTCGCGTCGGTGACGATCGAGGGCCCGGTCTGGGGCGTGACCGGCGCCGCCGCGGTGGGCCGCAAGGCCGGAGTGACGGGACCCGTCGTCCGCGTGCTCTGACCGCTCCCGCCCACCGTCGTGGGCGCACGAAGGGCCCGACCCCCTCACGGGGGCCGGGCCCTTCCCTGCTGTCACGAGGTCGTGTCAGACGAGGTCGCGGACCGCCGCGTACTGGTCGCGGATCGCCGGGACCGGGTCGGCCTCGACCACCGTGGCCGACGACGCGGCCCAGGAGGGCGGCGCGACGTCCTCCCTGGAGCCGCCCGCCTCGTGCGCGGCGAGGACCCACGCGGCCTGGCGCGCGGCGCCGTCGGCCACGTACTCGCCCGGCTCGGGGACCGTGACGGGCAGGCCCAGGACCTGCGGCGCGATGCGCCGGACCGCCTCGGACTGCGCGCCGCCGCCGATGAGCTGCACGCGCTCGACCCGCACGCCGAGCGCCCGCAGCGCGTCGAGCCCGTCCGCGAGGCCGCACAGCATGCCCTCGACGTACGCGCGCGCGAGGTGCTCCGGCGTCGACGTGCCGAGCCGGATCCCGTGCAGCGTGCCCGACGCGTCGGGGCGGTTGGGCATGCGCTCGCCCTCCAGGTACGGCACGAGCACGAGCCCGTCCGCGCCGGGAGGCGCCTGGAGCGCGAGCCGCGACAGCCCCGCGTGGTCGACGCCGAGGACGGCGCGCGCCGCGTCGAGCACCCGGCTCGCGTTGAGCGTCACCGCGAGCAGCAGGTACCGGCCCGTCGCGTCGGAGAACCCGTTGACGAGGCCGGAGCCGTCCGCCGTGCGGTCGTCGGTCACGGCGGACACGACGCCCGACGTCCCGATCGACACCGCGACGTCGCCCGCGACCATGCCGAGGCCGAGCGCGGCACCGGCGTTGTCGCCCGCGCCGGCGCCGAGCAGCGTGCCGCCCTCGACCGCGCTCCCTGCGACCGACGCGTGCGCGACGCCGGCCACGGCGGACGGCGCGACCACGCGCGGGAGCACGACGTCGGTCCGGCCGAACGCGAGCTCCAGCAGGTCGAGGCGGTACGCGCCCCGGCCGTCGTCCCCGTCGTCGCGGGTCGCGTCGTAGTACCCCGTCCCGGACGCGTCGGACGCGTCGGTGGCGAGCGCGTCGAGGTCCGGGCCGAGCGGCGCGGACTCGTCGCCCACCGGGCCGTACCCCGCGATGCGCCACGTGAGCCAGTCGTGCGGCAGCGCGACGGCGGCGACGCGCGCCGCGTTCTCCGGCTCCGCGTCGCGCAGCCAGCGCAGCTTCGTCACCGTGAGCGACGCGACCGGCACCGACCCGATCGCGTCGGCCCACGCCTGGGCGCCCGCCTCGGTCGCGGACTCGACCCGGTCGTGGGCGTCGGGGACGCCCTCGGCGAGGCGGGCCTCGCCGAGCTCGCGGATCAGGTCGCGCGCGGCCGGGGCCGAGCGCGTGTCGTTCCACAGGAGCGCATCGCGGACGACGTTCCCCTCCGCGTCGAGCGCGACGAGCCCGTGCTGCTGGCCGCCGACGGCGAGCGCCGCGACGTCGTCGAGCCCGCCCGCCGCGGACGCGGCCTCGCGGAACGCGGCCCACCACGCGTCGGGGTGCACCTCGGTGCCGTCGGGGTGCTTGGCCGAGCCGGTGCGCACGAGGGCGCCCGTCGCGGCGTCGCGCACGACGACCTTGCAGGACTGCGTGGACGTGTCGACGCCGGCGACGAGCGTGCGCTCGCCGCCGGCGTCGGACGTCCTGGCGTCGGTCGTCACCTCAGCCGATCAGGTGCTCGAGCGCGAGCTGGTTGAGGCGCACGAAGCCGAAGTCGCGGTTCGCCGCGGCGTCGACGTCGAACTCCTCGTACGCGCTGCGGTCCGCGAGCAGGTCGGCCACGGACTCGCCCTCGGCGAGGGTCGGCTGGCCCAGCTCGAACACGCCGGAGTGCGCGAACGCCTCCTGGACGCGGGAGTCGGCACGGTAGGCCGCGGCCTTGCGCGCGAGCAGGCGGTAGGTCTCCATGTTGGCGCGCGCGGAGTCCCACACGCCGACCTCGTTCTCGGTGCGCGACGGCTTGTAGTCGAAGTGGCGCGGGCCCGTGTACGTGGGGCCGCCGTTCGGGAAGCCGTTCTCGAGCAGGTCGACCGTGAAGAAGGCCGAGAGCAGGTCGCCGTGGCCGAACACGAGGTCCTGGTCGAACTTGATCGAGCGCTGGCCGTTGAGGTCGATGTGGAAGAGCTTGCCCGCCCACAGCGCCTGGGCGAGGCCGTGCGTGTAGTTGAGGCCGGCCATCTGCTCGTGGCCCGTCTCCGGGTTGAGGCCCACGATGTCGCCGTTGTCGAGCTTGGCGATGAGGCCGAGCGCGTGACCGATCGTCGGCAGGAAGATGTCGCCGCGGGGCTCGTTCGGCTTGGGCTCGAGCGCGATCTTGAGGTCGTAGCCCTTCTCCTTGATGTACGCCGCGGTGAGGTCGAGGCCCTCGGCGTAGCGCTCGTGCGCGGAGTGCAGGTCCTTGGCGCCGTCGTACTCGGTGCCCTCGCGGCCGCCCCACATCACGAACGTCTTGGCGCCCAGCTCGGCGGTGAGGTCGACGTTGCGCAGCACCTTGCGCAGCGCGTAGCGACGCACGCCGCGGTCGTTCGACGTGAGACCGCCGTCCTTGAACACGGGGTGGCTGAACAGGTTCGTCGTCACCATCTCGATGACCAGGCCCGTCTCCTGCGCCGCCTGGCGCACGGAGTCGAGGCGCTTGGTGCGCTCGGCGTCGTCGGCGCCGAAGGGCACGACGTCGTCGTCGTGGAACGTGAAGCCCCACGCGCCGAGGTCGGCCAGGCGGCGCACCGACTCGGCCGGGTCGAGCGCGGGACGGCTGGCGCTGCCGAACTGGTCCTGCGCGGTCCAGCCCACGGTCCACAGACCGAAGGAGAAGTTGATGTCTGCGTCGTGCCGGGTGGTCTCGTCGGCCACGGTGGTCTCCTCGTCGAGAGGGCCGCGGCGCTGTCCTCGCGCCGACGGCCTATTTATGTCGTACGGATGAACTTATCCGCCCGGGTCGGTAAGGTCAAGACCGTGAACCGCAGCGTCGCGACCCGCACGGGTCCCCCAGCAGCCCGGCAGGCCACGCTGCGCGAGCACAACCTCGCTCTCGTCGCCCGCGCGGTCTTCGAGTCCGCCGAGCCGTGCTCGCGCGCCGACATCGCGGCGTCGAGCGGTCTCACGCGCGCGACCGTCTCGACGCTGGTGGACCGCCTCGTCGCCGCGGCCATCGTCGCCGAGCTCCCGCCCGCGACCCCGCAGCGCGCCGGCCGGCCCGCGGTCCCCCTCGCCCCCGCGCCGCGCTCGATCGTCGGGCTCGGCCTGGAGGTCAACGTCGACTACCTCGGCGGCCGCGTGCTCGACCTCACGGGCGCCGTCGTCGCCGAGCACGTCGACCCCGACGACCTCCACGACAGCGACCCCACCGACGTGCTCGCGCGGCTCGGCCGCATCGCGCAGGACCTCCTCGCGAGCGTCCGCGCCGATGGCATGACCGTCGCGGGCGCCCGCCTCGCCCTGCCCGGCCTCGTCGACACGCGCGCGGGGCGGCTCGAGGTCGCCCCCAACCTCGGCTGGTCCCACCTCGACCCCGGCCCGCTCCTCGGGCTCGGCCCCGACGTCCCCGTCGAGATCGGCAACGAGGCCAAGCTCGCCGCGCTCGCCCAGGCGAGCCACGGCGTCGTGGCCGACGACGCGTCCGACCCCGCGCCCGAGGCGGCGCCGTCGACCTACCTCTACGTGTCCGGAGACGTCGGCATCGGGTCCGCGATCGTCGTCGACCGCCGGCTGTTCCACGGACGCCACGGCTGGACCGGCGAGGTCGGGCACGTCGTCGTCGACCCGCGCGGCCCGCGCTGCCGCTGCGGCGCGACCGGCTGCCTCGAGCAGTACGCGGGCAAGGACGCGCTCCTGCGCGGGGCGGGGCTGCCCGTCGACGCGCCCACCGAGGCGCTCGTGGCCGCGCTCGACGCCGCGGAGCCCGGCGCGCTCGCCGCCGTCGAGCGGGCCGGGACCGCGCTCGGCAGCGCGCTCGCCGACTACGTGAACCTCGTCGACATCGACACCGTCCTGCTCGGCGGCATCTACCCCGCGCTCCTGCCCTACCTGCGCAGCGCGGCCGACGCCGAGCTGCGCACGCGCGTCCTCGCCGCCCCGTGGACGGACGTCGTCCTGCTCCCCGCCCCGGTCGGCGACCACGCCGCCCTCACCGGCGGCGCGCGCGAGGTCCTGCGCGGCGTCGTCGAGGACCCGAGCGCCTGGGTCGCCGAGGACTGACCCTCCGCCGCAGCCCAGCGGGCCCCAGCAGGCCGACGACCACGGGCTCTAGCTCGGGGGCGGGGCGGTGCTGGCGCGCTCGACGAGGCGGGTCGGGACGAGGCGGGTGCCGGCCTCGTGGACTCCCTCGCGGACCTGCCGGAGCACCTGCTCGACGAGCCGACGGCCGACCTCGGCGAAGTCCTGGTGGACGGTGGTGAGCGGGGGCAGGAACTCGCTCGACTCGGGCAGGTCGTCGAACCCGACGACGCTCACGTCCTCGGGCACGCGCCGGCCCGTGTCGTGCAGGGCGCGCACGAGCCCGAGGGCCATCTGGTCGTTCGCGACGAAGACCGCGGTGACGTCGTCGCGCTGCGCGAGGCGCAGCCCGGCCTCGTAGCCGGACGACGGCGACCAGTCGCCCCGCTCGATCGCCGGCACCTCGCGGCCCGCCTCCTCGAGCGTGGCGCGCCAGGCGGAGGTCCGGCGCTCGGCCGCGAACGAGAGCGCGGGGCCCGCGAGGTGGTGCACGGTGCGGTGCCCGAGGTCGAGCAGGTGTCGCACGGCCTGGCGCGTGCCGTCGGCCTGGTCGGTGTCCACGACGGCGTAGCTCTCGCCGGCGTCGGAGTCCGCGACGACGACCTGGACGCCGGGCGGCAGGCTGACCCGTGCGACGTCGAGGAGGTGGACCTCCATGAGCAGGATGATCGCGTCGACGGCGAGCTCACCGAGGCGCGTGAACGCCCCGTGGACGCCGTCCTGCGTGGGCGCGGCGACGGGGATGACGGTGATGGCGTAGCCCTCGGCGGCGGCGGACGTCGCGATGGCCTCGAGCGTGCGGACGTTGCCGGTGGTCGCGAGCGAGAAGAGGATGACGCCGATGGTGCGGAACGACCCGCTCTTGAGCGCGCGGGCGGCGCTGTTGGGCCGGTAGCCGAGCTCGGTCATGGCCTCGAGCACGCGCGAGCGGGTCGTCTCGACGACGCCCGGGTGCCCGTTGGAGACGCGGGAGACGGTCTGCGCGGAGACCCCGGCGACGCGCGCGACGTCGGCCATCGAGACGCGCCGCGCCGTGCGTACGGCAGCTCCCCCGGTGCGCGTCAGGGCGGGGGTCTCGTCGTCGAGCCCGTCGGTCATCTCGTCCTCGTCCTCGTGGTGTCGGCACAGTACCCGTGCCGGACCGGCATCGTGGCCGGTCACCGACCAGCGTAGGCGATGTTTGCGTAAACACCGAACCTCGTGCCATGCTCATGTTTACGCAAACACCGGCGACGACCGACGTCGCCGTCCCCCGATGACGAGGACCCCAGCATGACGACGACGTCCCCACCCGTGGCGGGGCACCGGCCACCGGTCGGCGCACCTTCGTCCCTCCCGGCCCGGCGCCGACGGCGCTCGTGGACCGGCTGGGGCTTCGTGGGCCCGTTCATGGCGGTCTTCGCGCTGGTGTTCCTGGCACCGATCGCCTACTCGATCTACCTCAGCCTGTTCCGCACCCAGATGGTCGGCGGCACCCAGTTCGTCGGGTTCGACAACTACGCGCGCGCCTTCTCCGACCCGCAGTTCTGGTCGGGCGTGTCGCGCGTCGGCCTGTTCCTCGTGGTCCAGGTCCCGATCATGCTCGGCATCGCCCTGCTCGTCGCGCTCGCGATCGACTCGGGGCGCCTGTACGGGCGCAACTTCTTCCGGATCTCGATCTTCCTCCCTTACGCCGTCCCGGCCGTCGTCGCGACGCTCATGTGGGGGTTCATGTACGGGACGCGGTTCGGGCTCGTCGCGAACATCAACGACGCGCTCGGCACGGCGATCCCCAACCCGCTGTCCCCGGACTGGGTGCTGCTGTCGATCGGCAACATCGTGACCTGGGAGTTCGTGGGCTACAACATGCTGATCTTCTACTCGGCGCTGCGCGTCGTGCCCACCTCGCTCTACGAGGCGGCCGAGCTCGACGGCGCGTCCCAGTGGCAGGTCGTGCGGGCCATCAAGATCCCCGCGATCCGCGGCTCGCTCGTGATCGCGACCATCTTCTCGATCATCGGCTCGTTCCAGCTCTTCAACGAGCCGAGCATCCTCCAGAGCCTCGCGCCGAACGCCATCACGACGTACTTCACCCCGAACCTGTACGCGTACTCGCTGTCGTTCTCCGGCCAGCAGTACAACTACTCGGCGACCGTCGCCATCATCATGGGCGTCCTCACGATGATCGTGGCCTACGTCGTCCAGCTGCGCGGCATGCGCAAGGAGGCCTGACGATGACCGCCACGACCCCCTCGACCCCGGCGGTCCCCGCCGCGGCCCGCACGACGCCGCGCACCACGACGCGCAAGCCCGTGCGCCTGCGCTCGCGCGCCCCGCACAGCGTCGCCCGCCCGCGCCGCAGCGTTCTCATGACCGTCCTCACCGGGATCGTCCTGCTCTACGCGCTCGTGCCGCTGTTCTGGCTCGTCGTCAACGCGTCCAAGACGCAGTCGAGCCTGTTCTCCTCGTTCGGGCTCTGGTTCAGCGGCGACTTCGCGCTGTTCGACAACGTCGCGCGCACGCTCACCTACGACGACGGCATCTTCGGCCGCTGGTTCGCGAACACGCTCCTGTACGTGGTGCTCGGCGCCGGCGGCGCGACGTTCCTCGCCGTGCTCGGCGGGTACGCGCTCGCGAAGTTCGACTTCCCGGGCAAGCGCGGCGTGTTCGCGACCGTCATCGGCGCGGTCGCCGTGCCGGGCACCGCGCTCGCCGTGCCGACGTTCCTCATGTTCAGCCAGATGGGCCTCACGAACACGCCGTGGGCCGTCATCATCCCGTCGCTCATCTCGCCGTTCGGCCTCTACCTCATGTGGGTCTTCGCGGCCGAGTCGATCCCGACGGAGCTGCTCGAGGCCGCGCGCATGGACGGGTCGAGCGAGGGCCGCACGTTCTTCCAGGTCTCGCTGCCGCTGCTCGCGCCCGGGATCGTCACGGTCCTGCTCTTCACCATGGTCGCGACCTGGAACAACTACTTCCTGCCGCTGATCATGCTCAAGGACCCTGACTGGTACCCCCTGACGCTCGGCCTCAACGCGTGGAACGCGCAGGCCGCGACCGCCGGCGGCGAGGCGATCTTCGACCTCGTGATCACCGGCTCGCTGCTGACGATCCTCCCGCTCGTCGCCGCCTTCCTGCTCCTCCAGCGCTACTGGCAGTCCGGCCTCGCCGCCGGGTCCGTCAAGGAGTGACCGGACCCCGACCCCATGCCCTGCCGCCCGCAGCGCGTGTGCACCACCCGATCCGTCTGACGACGAAGTGAGAGGAACCCCCATGTCCGTCCGCACCACCCGCACCCTGCGTGCCGTCGCCGCCACCGGCGTCGTCGCGCTCGCCCTGGCCGCCTGCAGCTCCGGCGGCGGCAACGACTCCGGCGGGGACGCGGCCTCGGCCGACGACGTCGCCGCGGCTCTCGAGGAGGGCGGCAGCCTCACGGTGTGGGCCTGGGAGCCCACGCTCGAGCAGGTCGTCACCGACTTCGAGGCGAAGTACCCGAACGTCGACGTCGAGCTCGTCAACGCGGGCACCGGCAACGACCAGTACACCGCGCTCCAGAACGCGATCGCGGCCGGCAAGGGCGTGCCCGACGTCGCGCAGGTCGAGTACTACGCGCTCCCCCAGTTCGCGCTCTCCGACGCGCTGGCCGACCTCTCCGCGCTGGGCGCCGACGAGCTCGACGGCACGTTCACGCCGGGGCCGTGGAGCGCCGTCCAGCAGGGCGAGGGCATCTTCGGCCTCCCCATGGACTCCGGCCCCATGGCCCTCTTCTACAACGAGGAGGTCTTCACGCAGCACGGCATCGAGGTGCCGACGACGTGGGACGGCTTCGTCGAGGCGGCGCGCGCCCTGCACGCGGCCGACCCGAACGTGTACATCACCAACGACACGGGTGACGCGGGCTTCACGACGTCGCTCATCTGGCAGGCCGGCGGCCAGCCGTTCCAGGTCGACGGCACGGACGTGACCATCGACCTCGCGGACGAGGGCAGCACGCAGTTCGCCGAGACGTGGCAGACGCTCATCGACGAGGACCTGCTCGCGCCGGTCAGCTCGTGGAGCGACGAGTGGTACCAGGGCCTCGGCAACGGCACGATCGCGACGCTCGCGATCGGCGCGTGGATGCCCGCGAACCTCGAGTCCGGCGTGCCCGACGGCGCCGGCAAGTGGCGCGTGGCCCCGCTCCCGCAGTGGGAGGAGGGCGCGTCGGCCAGCTCCGAGAACGGCGGCTCCGCGCTGTCCGTGACCGCGGCGAGCTCGCAGCAGGCGCTCGCCTACGGCTTCCTCGAGTACGCGAACGCGGGCGACGGCGTGCAGGCGCGCGTCGACGGCGGCGCGTTCCCGGCCACGACGGCCGAGCTGGAGTCGGACGAGTTCCAGGGCTACGAGTCCGAGTACTTCGGCGGCCAGAAGATCAACGAGGTCCTCGCGCAGTCCGCTGCCGACGTCGTCGAGGGCTGGTCGTACCTGCCGTTCCAGGTCTACGCGAACTCGATCTTCAACGACACCGTGGGCCAGGCGTACGTCTCGGGCACGACCCTCGCCGACGGCCTGAAGGCCTGGCAGGACGCGTCGGCGAAGTACGGCACCGAGCAGGGCTTCACCGTCAACGAGTGACCTGATCCCCGCCGGGCGCCTGCCGGGGCGCCCGGCGGCCCTGCCCCGAACGGCCGCGTGGTCGTGCCCCCGGTACGACCACGCGGCCACCCGCCGGTGGCCCCACCCGCCACCGACCGCTCTGCGAGCACCTGAGGAGCCTGCATGTCCACCCCCACCCCGTTCCGCTGGCTGCGCCGTCCCGGGCCGCACACGCCCCCGGGCGCGGCCGTCGGAGCGTCCGACGCGTACGCGCCGTCGGGCCTGTCCTACGGCGCGGACTACAACCCGGACCAGTGGCCGCGCGAGGTCTGGGCGGAGGACGTGCGCCTCATGCGCGAGGCGGGCGTCACGGTGGTCTCGCTCGCGATCTTCTCGTGGGCGCGGATCCAGCCGACGGAGCACACGTGGGACTTCGCGTGGCTCGACGAGGTCATGGACCTGCTCCACGCGAACGGCATCACGGTCGACCTCGCGACGGCGACGGCCTCGCCGCCGCCGTGGCTCACGACGAAGCACCCGGAGATCCTGCCCCAGACCCGCACGGGCGAGACCCTGTGGCCGGGCGCCCGGCAGCAGTGGCGCCCGACGTCGCCGGTCTTCCGCGAGCACGCGCTGCGCCTCGTGGAGCGCATGGCCGAGCGGTACGGGGACCACCCGGCGCTCGTCGCGTGGCACGTCTCCAACGAGCTGGGCTGCCACAACGTCGACGACTTCTCCGACGACGCCGCCGCCGCGTTCCGCACGTGGCTGCGCGAGCGCTACACGACCCTCGACGCGCTCAACGACGCGTGGGGCACGGCGTTCTGGTCCCAGCGCTACAGCGCGTGGGAGCAGATCCTGCCGCCCCGCCTGGCCGCGTCGCACCCGAACCCGACGCAGCAGCTCGACTTCAAGCGGTTCTCGTCGGACGCGCTGCGGGAGTACCTGCGCGCGGAGGCCGCGATCCTGCGCCGCGTCACGCCCGACGTCCCCGTGACGACGAACTTCATGGTCATGGGCGAGACGAAGGGCATGGACTACGCCGCCTGGGCGGACGAGCTGGACTTCGTCTCCAACGACCACTACGTGCTCCCCGGGCCGCAGGCCCTCGACGAGCTCTCGTTCTCCGCGAACCTCACGGGCGGCATCGCCCGGCACCGCCCGTGGTTCCTCATGGAGCACTCGACGAGCGCAGTGAACTGGCAGCCCGTCAACGTCGCGAAGAAGCCGGGCGAGCTCGCGCGGGACTCGCTCACCCACGTCGCGCACGGCGCCGACGCGGTCTGCTACTTCCAGTGGCGCCAGTCCGCGGCGGGCGCCGAGAAGTACCACTCGGGCATGCTCCCGCACGCCGGCGAGCGCTCACGCCTGTTCCGCGACGTCGTCGCGCTCGGTGCGACCCTGCGCGACCTCGCCCCCGTCGCGGGCAGCGAGCAGAAGCCCGCGCGGGCCGCGATCGTCTTCGACTGGGACTCGTGGTGGGCGAGCGAGCTCGACTCCCACCCCACGGACCGGCTGCGCTACCGGCAGGAGGCGCTCGACTGGTACTCGGCGTTCCTCGCGCTCGGCGTGCGGGCGGACGTGGTGCCCACGGCGACGGACCTCGCGACGTACGACGTCGTCGTGGCGCCCGTGCTGCACGTGGTCCCCGTCGACCTCCGGGACCGCCTCACGGCGTTCGTCGAGGGCGGGGGCCACCTCGTCACCACGTACTTCTCGGGCGTCGTCGACCAGGACGACCACGCGTGGCTCGGCGGCTACCCCGGCGCGCTGCGCGACCTGCTCGGCGTCCGCGTCGAGGAGTTCGCCCCGCTGCTGGACGGCGAGAGCGCGACGGTCGAGCTCGCGGGCGAGCAGCTCGAGGGCACCCTGTGGACCGAGCCGGTGGACGTCGTCGACCCCGACGTCGAGGTGCTGGGCTGGTACAAGACCGGTGAGCAGGCGGGCCGCGCCGCGGTGACGCGGCGGACGGTCCGGTCCGGGGACGGCGCGGGCTCCGCCGCGTACGTCTCCACGCGGTTCGGGCGCCTCGGCCTCGTCCCCGTGCTCGCGCGCCTGCTCGACGACGCGGGCGTGCGCAGCGAGCTGCCCGCCGCCGTCCGCGGCGACGTCGAGCTCGCGGTGCGGACGGACGGCTCCGACGACTTCTGGTTCCTCGTCAACCGCACGGCGCGCCCGGTCGAGGTGCCCGACGTCGCGGGCGACGTCCTCGCAGGCCGCCGCCTCGCGCCGTCGGGCACTGGCTCCCCGGAGACCGGAGCGATCCTGCTCGAGCCGCGCGGCGTCGCCGTCGTCCGCCGCTCGGCCGAGCCGACCCCGCCGAGGTAGAGCCCCGGTAGCGCGAGGTAGAGGCGTGGTCATGACCACGCCTCTACCTCGGCCGAACAGACCCCGCGGGACCGACCCGCACCCGGTGCAGCAACCGGTTCGCAGCGACGCGAAGGAGGTGGCTCAGGGATGAGCCCGACCGAGACCGACACGACCACGCGGGGTGGACCACCCGGTCCTCGCCGCACCCGCCCGGGCGGCCCGGCCGCCCGCCGGACGGGGGCCCGCGTCGTCGCGGGCCTCGGCGCCGGGGCGCTCGTCGCGGGCTGCGCGCTCGCGGCCCTGCCCGCGCAGGCCTCGCCCCTGGGCGCGGTCGCCGCGACGGGTACGACGGCGGCCGCGGCCGACGTCGCGGGCGTCACCGTCACGCCCGACCCGTCGTACGCGGGCGCGCCGTTCGAGGGCTGGGGCACGAGCCTCGTGTGGTTCGCCAACGCCACGGGCGGCTACCCGGACGAGATCCGCGAGAAGCTCGCGGACATGGTGTTCGGCGACGAGGGCCTCAACCTCAACATCGCGCGCTACAACGTCGGCGGCGGGAACGCTCCCGACGTACCGGACTACCTGCGCGCGGGCGGCGCCGTCGACGGCTGGTGGAAGGCGCCCGAGGGCACGACGCGCACCGACGTGGACTGGTGGGACCCCGAGAACCCGGACCACTGGGACGAGGACGCCGACGCGACGCAGCGCTGGTGGGTCGACCGCATCAAGGACGACGTCACGCACTGGGAGACGTTCAGCAACTCCCCGCCGTGGTTCATGACCGTGAGCGGGTACGTCTCGGGCGGGTTCAGCTCGACCGCGGACCAGCTCAAGACGGAGAGCATCGACGACTTCGCGGCGTACCTGGTCGGCGTGACCGAGCGCCTCGAGGACGCGCACGGCATCGAGGTCGACACGATCGACCCGTTCAACGAGCCCAACACGAACTACTGGGGCACCCAGCTCGGCAGCGACGGCAACCCGACCGGGGGCCGCCAGGAGGGCGCCCACATGAGCCCCGCGCTCCAGGCGAAGGTCGTCCCGGCGCTCGCCGCGGCGCTCGAGGGCTCCTCGACCGACGCCGTCATCTCGGCGATGGACGAGACGAACCCCGGCACGTTCGCGACCAACTGGAACGCGTACCCGCAGGCGGTCCGCGACCAGGTGTCGCAGCTCAACGTCCACACCTACGGCACGGGCCAGCGCACGACGGTCCGTGACATCGCCAAGGGCGAGGACAAGCCGCTGTGGATGAGCGAGGTCGGCGGGAACTGGAGCTCGACGGGCCAGGACTTCGAGACCATGGAGTCCGGCCTCGGCAGCGCGCAGCACATCGTCGACGACCTGCGCGAGCTCGAGCCGAGCGCGTGGGTGTTCTGGCAGCCGGTCGAGGACTACGCCAACATGGCGCCGGGCGGCGAGAGCGCGAACGGCATGAACTGGGGCGAGATCCAGATCCCGTTCGACTGCACGGCCGAGGACACGCTCGAGACGTGCCCGATCTACACGAACACGAAGTACTGGGCGACCCAGAACTTCACGCACTACATCGAGCCGGGCGACTCGCTGATCCGCTCGGACGACGCGAGCAGCACGGCCGCGGTGTCGGCCGACGGCACGTCCGCGACGGTCGTGCACGTGAACGCCACGAAGGCCGAGCGCGCCGTGACGCTCGACCTGTCGAAGTTCGGTGCGGTCGGGTCCGATGCGACCGTCACCCCCGTGGTCACGAGCACGGCCGGCTACCTCGTCGAGGGCGAGCCGGTGGCCGTCGAGACGGGTGCGGACGGTCCGAGCGCGACGCTCGTCGTGCCGGCCGAGTCCGTGACGACGTTCGTCGTCGACGGCGTCTCCGGCGTCGCGGACGACGCCGCGCTCGTCCAGGACGGTCACGCCTACCGTCTCGACGGCGTGCAGGCGGACCGCTCGCTCGCGCCGTCGGCGTCGGGCACGGGCGTCGTGATCCGCACCGACGCGCCGGTCGCGGAGCAGGCGTGGGAGCTCACGGCGCTCGGCGCCCCCGAGGGCTCCGGCACGCACCGCACGCGCTACGCCGTGACGAACGCGGCCACGGGCCGCCAGCTCGCCGTCACGGCCGACACGTCCGCTGTCCTCCAGGACGCGCCCGCCGACGTCGCGGACACCCCGCTCGCCGCGCAGTGGATCCTCTCGACGACCGGCGACGGCACCTTCACGCTCGTCAACGCGTCCTCGAAGACCCTCCTCGAGGTCGGCGGCCAGGCCACGGCTGACGGTTCCCCCGTGGGCACGTACCTCGCGAACTCCGGCGTGAACCAGCGCTGGCGGGTCGTCGACGAGACGGTCCTGGGCACCGAGCCGGTCGAGGCGTTCACGACGCCGGGCACCGCGCCCGAGCTCCCCGCGACCGTCACGCCCGTCTACCGCGACGGGGCGCGCGGCGCGCTCCCCGTGACGTGGGACGTGCCGGACGACGACGCGTGGGCCGAGCCCGGCACCGTCGAGGTGACGGGCACCGTGGCCACGCCGACCGGCGGCGAGGTCGCCGCGACGGCGACCGTCGTCGTCGACGAGCTCACCTCCACGCTCCCCGCGCGCGCCAAGGCGTACGCGGGCGGCACGCCGACGCTCCCGGCGACCGTCACCGCGGTGGCGGCGGGCGGGGCCGAGGTGCCGCGCCCCGTGGTCTGGGACGACGCCCCCGCGGACGCGTACGACGCCGTCGGGGTCGTCGAGCTCTCCGGCACGGCCGACGCCGGGGCGGGCGCCACGCTCCCGGCCACCGTCCGCGTCCAGGTGACCGAGGCGGCGTCCGCCAACGTCGCGCTCGCCGCGGGCACGACCGCGAGCGCGACGTTCACCGAGCCGGGCTACGCCGTCGGCGGCGTCGTGAACGGCAACCTCACCGACAAGGCGTGGTCGAACTGGGTGTCGGGCACCAAGCGGACGTCCGACACGCTCACGGTCACGCTCCCCGCCGACCGGGACGTCACGGGCGTCGTGACGCGGTTCTGGAAGGACGGGTCCAGCGCGAGCTGGGCGCAGTCCGTCCGGCTCCAGGCCCTCGTGGGCGGCACGTGGACCGACGTCGGCGCGCCCGTCACCGTGGACGCCTCGCCCGACGGCCCCGCGCCCGCGGTCGAGATCCCCGCGGACGTGCGGACGTCGTCCGTGCGCGTCGTCCTCACGGCGCGGGCGAACACGCACCTGGTCGTCTCCGAGATCGAGGTCCTCGCCAAGGTGCCCGGCACGGGGACCGACGCCGCGGCGTCGGGCATCACGGTGGCCGGCGAGCCCCTCGCCGGGTTCGACCCCGCGGTGACGGCGTACGACGTGCCCGTCGCGGGCGGGGTGCCGGCCGTCGCGGCGGTCGCGCACGACCCCTGGGCGACGGTCGCGGTCGAGGCCGCCGACGCCGTCCCCGGCACGACGACCGTGCGCGTCACCGCCGAGGACGGCACGGAGCAGGCGTACGCCCTGCGCTGGACCGCCGACGCGGGCAGCGCCCCGGTCTCCGCCGTCGCCGAGACGCGGTGCCTGGCCGGGAAGGTCTACGTCGCGGTCCGCGCCACGAACGACGGCGACGCGCCGCTCGACGTGACGCTCGCGACGCCGTACGGCACGCGGACGTTCGCGGGAGTCGCCCCGGGCACGAACGCGTACCAGTCGTTCGCGTCGCGCGCCGCGTCCGTCCCCGCCGGGACGGCCGTCGTGACGGTCGACGGGTACGCACCGCTCGAGGTCGCGTTCGACGCGCGCACCTGCTGAGAGGTCCGGCCCACCGTGCGGGCCCGGTCGACGTCCCCCGCGACGTCGACCGGGCCCGTCGCCGTCCCGCGGGCCGGGACGTGCGACGACGCACGGACCGGATCCGGAAAGGTCGGCGCCACGCGCCGGATCGCAGAGCGAGCGTCGGCAGGTCCGCGTACCGTGTCCCGGGTGCCCGGCACCGTGCCGGGACGAGGAGGAGCGCACCACGGTGACCCCGACGACGAGCGGCGACGTCCTGACCACGAGCGGCGGCACGCGCTGGACCATGCGAGGCGAGATCGACGCCGCGGTCCAGGCCCGCCGCGAGGACGAGCTGCTGCGGCTCGCGCAGTCGGCGGACGATCGCATCCACGTCGACCTCGGTGACGTGACCTTCATGGACTCGGGCGGCCTGCGCCTGCTCTACCACGCCGCCACCGCCGGGTCGGGGTCGCCCGTGCTGGAGCGCGTCCCGCGCCGCGTCCGCGACCTGCTGGAGCTCAGCGGGGTCGTCGACCTGTTCGAGATCGCGGACGACACCACCGGCGAGGACGGCGCGTGAGCGTCGAGCACGCCGCGGTCCCCGTCGGCTTCGTCGAGATCGGCTCCTGGCCGCTGCGCGGACTGGGCGACCTCGCGACGCTGCGCGAGGGCCTGCACCGCCTCCTCACCGGCGGGCCGCTCCCGCCGGACCGCGCGCTCGAGGCGACGCCGGAGCGCGTCGTCCTCGTGGCGAGCGAGCTCGCCACCAACGCCCTGCGGCACGGCCTGCCGCCCACGCGCGTCCGTCTGCTCAGCGACGGGCGCGAGCTCGTCGTGGACGTCGTGGACCACTCGCCGGCCGCGCCGGTCGTGGCCGGGCGGCGCTCACCGGGCGCGGGCGGGTTCGGCCTCGTGCTCGCGCAGCGGGCGTCGACGGCCGTCGGCTGGTTCCGGGCCGGTACCGGCGAGAAGCACGTGTGGGCGCGGTTCGACGTCCCGGTCTTCCGCGGCGGCGCCTCGGTGCGCAGCGCGCTCCTCCCCGTCGGCTGACCGCTGTCGGCTGCCCGTCGACCCGCCGCGACGCGCTCAGGCGTCGCGGCGCACGAGGAGCAGCGTCGCGTCGTCCGCGGAGCGCGGGTCGCGCGCCGCCGTGACGATGCCGTCCACGTCCGCGTCCGGGCCCGCCGCGAAGACCGCCGCGAGCCGGTCGAGGCCGTCCCGGATCGACTCGCCGCGACGCTCGACCAGCCCGTCGCTGTAGAGCACGAGCGCTCCCCCGCGCGGGACCTGGAGCACGTGCGCGGTCGGGACGCGGTCGACGATCCCCAGCGGGGGGACGCTCGCGCGCTCGGCCCACGTCGTCGTGCCGTCCGGCCCGACGACGAGCAGGGGCGGGTGCCCCACGGACACGTGCTCGACGACGCCGCTCGCCGGGTCCAGGAGGGCGACCGCGAGCGTCGCGACCTCGCCCGGCAGGGTCCAGCGGGCGACCTCGCCCAGCCGTGCCACGGCCTCGACCGCCGAGCCCGAGCTCACGAGCGCGGCGCGCAGCGTCGTGCCGAGCTGGCCCATCGTCGCGGCGGCCTGGAGACCGTGGCCCGTGACGTCGCCGACGACGAGCGCGAGGCGGCCCGACGGGAGCACGAGGGCGTCGTACCAGTCGCCGCCGACCAGGCCGGTGCCGGCGGACTCGTAGCGCGACTGGAGCGTCCAGCCCGGGACGTCCGGGAGCAGCGCCGGCAGGAGGCTGCGCTGCAGCTCCTCCGTCGCGCGCACGGCCTTGCGTCCGCGCAGGTACAGCGCCTCCACCAGGTGGCCCCGCAGCGACGTCGCGACGTCGGTCTGGTCCGCCGTCCACGGCGCGCTGTGGCCGCGCACGACCTCGCGCCAGCGCTCGAAGGACTTGCGCGGGCTCAGCCGGACCGTCGCGCCCTCGCGTTGCGCGATCGCCTTGTTGTACGGGTCGCCGCCCCAGTCGACGTGCCGCAGCACCTCGTCGCGCACCCACACGACGACCTGCCCCTCGGGGAGCACGATGCCCATCACTCCCGCGACGTCGGGCGCGAGCGCCGCGACGTCCGGCGCGTCGCGGCCCAGCGCCTCGGTCGCGACGAGGTCCTCGCCGTGGCCGAGCACCCAGGCGACGAGCGCGCGGCACCCGTCCTCGTCGGGCGTGCTGCCGACCTTGATGAGGCCGCCCTCCGCGACGACGACCGCACCGTCGGCCCGGACGAGGCGCCGCAGCCAGCCCGAGCGGGTCAGCGCGGTGCCGATCGGGACGCTCTCGTCGCGGCTGTCGGCGGCGAGATGGGCGAGGACGCCCTCCGCGCGCCGCACCTCGGCCTCGCGCTCGTCCTCGGCCTGCGCGACGAGCCGGACCGAGAGCGCCGATCCGAGGAACTCGGCAGCCGTGCGGACCTCGTACGGCGGCTCGTGCGGTCCGGCGTAGTGGTGGCACGCGATGAGCCCCCACAGCCGGCCCTCCCGCAGGAGCGAGATCGACATCGACGCGCGCACGCCCATGTTGCGCAGGTACTCGAGGTGGATCGGCGAGACGCTGCGCAGCGTGGAGTACGTGAGGTCGAGCGGCGCGCCCGTGGTCGGCAGGAGCGCCGGCACGATCGGCTGGGGCGCGTAGTCCACGTCCGCGATGAGCCGGATCCAGTTCTTCTCGTACAGCGCCCGGGCCTGCGGCGGGATGTCCGACGCCGGGTAGTGCAGCCCGAGGAACGCGTTGAGGTCCTCGCGGCGCGCCTCGGCCACCACCTCGCCGTTGTACGCGGCGTCGAAGCGGTAGATCATCACGCGGTCGAACCCGGTGAGCTCGCGCACGTGCCGGGCGGCGTCGTCGTACAGCTCGTCGAGGGTCGCGGCACGCTCCAGGTCGCGCAGCGCGTGCCGCACGGCGAGGTAGGTGTTCGGGAACGTGAGGGGGCGCGCGCCCGCGGCCGTCTCGAGCTCGACGACGAGCACCGGCTCGGTCTCGGCCGCGTCCACGGGCAGCGGGGGCCGGTGGAGCACGGCGTCCACGGCGACGGGCGCCCCGTCCCAGCGGTCGAGGTCCAGCGTCACGGGGTTGCGCGTCGCGAGGTCGCCGACGTTCACGGCGTGGTCGAGCACGCGGCGTGCCGGTTCCGCGCCCAGCGCGTCGGCGAGCGGTCGGCCGACCAGCTCCTCGGCCGGGACGCCCAGGTGCCGCGCGACGTTCGCCGACGCCTGGAGCAGCACGCCGTCGTGCTCGCGCACGACGAGCAGCACGCCGCGGGGCTGGATCATGCCGGGCACGTGGATGGGCTCGCGTGCGCAGTTGTCGAGGTCCACCGCCTCGCCGGGCGCCAGCAGCTCCGGCTCGTCGACCGTCCTGGTCACGTGGTCCTCCGTCCGGGTCGCCGCACACCGGCAGGGGTGCCGCGGTGCGGGTCGACGGACCACCTGGGCTCGAGGATCCTGGTCGAGTGCCCCAGGCTACCGCGCCCCGGGCTCCGAGCCCGAACCCTGCCCCGCGTCGCGGGGCCGCCGGGGCGGCGACGGGCACCGTGAGCGACGCCACGGAACTCCGCGGTAGCGTCGTTCGTCGGACGAGCGGGGCCCCGGACCGCCCGCCCGGCCCCGACGACCAGAAGGTGACCCATGAGCACGACGACCACCCCGATCCTGCGCGCCACCGGCCTCGCGGCCGGCTACGGAGGGCCCGACGTCGTGCACGGCATCGACCTCGACGTCGTCCCGGGCACCCCGCCGGTCGGGATCGTCGGCGAGTCGGGCGCCGGCAAGTCCACGGTCGTGCGGGCGCTCGTCGGGCTCGTGCGCCCGACCGCGGGCCACGTCACGTACGCCGGCCGCACCGTCACCAAGCTCTCGCGCCGGGACAAGAAGCAGTTCACCGCCGACGTGCGGCGCGTCTCGCAGGACGGCCTCGCCGGGATCGGGATCGACCCGCGCTGGACCGTCGACCGCACGCTGTCCGCCGCGCTCAAGGACGCCCGCAGGGCCGGGCGCCCGAGCGGCCGCTCCGTCGAGGACCTGCTCGGCGACGTCGCGCTCGAGCCCCGGTACGCCCCGCGCACGATCCACTCGCTCTCCGGCGGCGAGAAGCAGCGCGTCGCGCTCGCCGTCGCGCTCGCCACGCGCCCGCGCGCCCTCCTGCTCGACGAGCCGCTCACCGCCGTCGACCCGGCCATGCGCGGCGACGTCGTGCGTCGCCTCGGCGCCGCGACGGCCGAGCTCGGCACCGCGGTGCTGCTCGTCTCGCACGACCTCGAGCTCGTCGAGCGGATGTGCCCCACCGTGCACGTGCTCGCCGACGGGACCTTCGTCGCCTCCGGCGCGCTGCGCGACGTCTTCGCCGGGACCGCGCCGGGCGCCGACCACCCGGCCGTGCGGGGGCTCGCGGAGGCCGCGCCGCTCGCCGTCCAGCGCTTCCGCTGACGCCTCGGCGAAACTCGTCGGCGACGCGTGTCGAAAACCCGGGGGCGCCGTCCGACGTCAGGGTGAACGCGCCTTCACGACACTAGGGTCGAGGAGGCACTCACCGAGGAGGAACGTCATGCGCGTCATGGTCATGATCACGGGCAACGGGGCCGACGAGGACAAGATCGCCCCCACCCAGGAGATGCTCGCCCAGATGGGCGCGTACAACGAGGAGCTCGTCAAGGCGGGCATCATGCTCGACGGCCAGGGACTGCAGCCCACGGCCAAGGCCGCGCGCGTCGTGTTCCGCGGCGGCGAGACGTCCGTCGTCGACGGGCCGTTCACCGAGTCCAAGGAGATCGTCGCCGGGTACTGGATCTGGCAGGTCTCCTCGCTCGAGGAGGCCGTCGAGTGGGCCCGCAAGTGCCCCAGCGACCCGAGCATGGGCCTGGAGGAGGTCCTCGAGATCCGGCCGATCTTCGAGGTCGAGGACTTCGGCGCCGAGTACACGCCCGAGCAGCGCGCGAAGGACGAGCGCCTCGCCGAGCAGATCCGCGCGCAGCAGGGCTCCTGAGCCCTGCTCCGGGCAGGGGTATGACAGGGGTACGACGATGACCGACGTCTCCCGCACCGTCGAGGCCGTGTGGCGCATCGAGTCGCCGCGGCTCGTCGCGGGCCTCGCGCGGACCCTGCGCGACGTCGGCCTCGCCGAGGAGGTCGCCCAGGAGGCGTTCGTCGCCGCGCTCGAGCAGTGGCCCGAGCAGGGCGTCCCGGACAACCCCGGCGCGTGGCTGACGACCGTGGCGCGCCGCCGCGCCGTCGACCTGGTCCGCCGCGAGCGCACGCGCGACGAGAAGTACGCGCGGCTCGCGGCGGACCTCGCCGCGCCCGGTGCGCGGTCCGGCGGAGGGACGACGGCGGTCGCGCACCCGGGCGACGGCGGCGCGGTCCTCGTGGGGTCGGTCCCGGCCCCCGACGCGATCGTCGAGGACCCCGTGGGCGACGACCTGCTCGCGCTCGTGCTCGTCGCCTGTCACCCCGTGCTCCCGCGCGACTCCCGCGTCGCGCTCACCCTGCGCCTCGTGGGGGGACTGACGACGGACGAGATCGCGCGCGCGTTCCTCGTCCCCTCCGCGACGGTCGGGCAGCGCGTCTCGCGCGCGAAGCGGACGCTCGCCGAGGCGAACGTCCCGTTCGACGTCCCGCAGGCCGACGAGCTCGCCGCCCGCGTGCCCGCCGTGCTCGAGGTCGTGTACCTCGTCTTCACCGAGGGGTACGCCGCCACGTCGGGAGACGCGTGGGTACGGCGCGAGCTCGCCGACGACGCGATGCGGCTCGGGCGGGTGCTCGCCGGGCTGCTCCCGGGCGAGCCGGAGGTGCACGGGCTCGTCGCGCTCATGGAGCTCCAGGCGTCACGCTTCGCCGCGCGCACCGGGCCCGACGGCGAGCCCGTGCTGCTCCAGGACCAGGACCGTGCACGCTGGGACCGCCTCCTCGTCCGCCACGGCCTCGCCGCGCTCGACCGCGCGCTCGCGCTGGGCACGCGCGCCGGGAAGCCGCTCGGTCCCTACTCCCTCCAGGCCGCGATCGCCGCGTGCCACGCACGGGCCACGGCCTGGGCGGACACCGACTGGGAGGCGATCGTCGCCCTCTACGACGCGCTCGCGTCCGTCGCGCCCTCCCCCGTCGTCGAGCTCAACCGCGCCGTCGCCGTCGGCTACGCGGACGGTCCCGACGCCGCGCTCGTCGTGCTCGACGCCGTCGCGGACGACCCGCGCCTCGCCCGCCACCACCTCTACGGCGCCGTGCGCGGCGACCTGCTCACCCGGCTGGGACGGCACGCCGAGGCCGCGGACGTCCTCGAACGCGCCGCTGCCCTCGCCCCGACCCGCCACGAGCGCCAGCTCCTCCTGGAGCGCGCCGCCGCGGCGTCGTCGTCTGCCGACCCGCACCCCGCCCATGGTCGCGAGGTAGAACCTCCGGACCCGAGGTAGAGCCCCGCGAGCTCTACCTCGCGACCGGCGGTTCGGTTCTACCTCGCGAGGGCGGACTCGATGGCGTCCGTCTCGTCGGGGGTGAGCGGGGGTGCCGCGAGCGCGGCGACGTTGTTCTCGAGCTGGCGCACGCTGCTCGCGCCGATGAGCGCGGACGTGACGCGGTCGTCGCGGAGCACCCAGGCGAGGGCGAGCTGGGCGAGGGTCTGGTCGCGGCCGGCGGCGATCTCGTTCAGCGCGCGAGCCTTCTCGAGGTAAGCCTCGTCGAGGTTCTGCTCGGACAGGAACGGCGAGTCGGGGCGGGCGGCGCGCGATCCCTCGGGCGCGGAGCCGGAGAGGTAGCGGTCGGTGAGCAGGCCCTGCTGGAGCGGCGAGAACACGATGGTGCCGACGCCGAGGTCGCCCACGACGTCGAGCAGCGACTCGCTCTGGACGCCGTCGTACGGGTCCTCGTGCGCCAGGTCCTCGACGTGGCGGTTGAGCATCGAGTAGCTGGGCTGGTGGATGAGCAGCGGGGTGCCGAGGTCGGCGAGGATCGCGGCGGCCTCGCGCGTGCGGGACGGCGAGTAGTTCGACACGCCGACGTAGAGCGCCTTGCCCTGCTGGACGGCGTCGTGCAGCGCCCGCATGGACTCCTCGAGCGGGGTGCTCGGGTCCGGGCGGTGGTGGTAGAAGACGTCCACGTAGTCGAGGCCCATGCGCGTCAGCGACTGGTCGAGCGAGGACAGGAGGTACTTGCGCGAGCCGCCGTCGCCGTACGGCCCGGGCCACATGTCGTACCCGGCCTTGGAGGAGATGACGAGCTCGTCGCGGTACGCGCCGAGGTCCTGCGCGAGGTGGCGGCCGAAGTTCTCCTCCGCGGAGCCGTAGGGCGGGCCGTAGTTGTTGGCGAGGTCGAAGTGCGTGATCCCGAGGTCGAACGCGCGGCGCAGCACGGCGCGCTGCGTCTCGAACGGGTTCACGTCTCCGAAGTTGTGCCACAGTCCGAGCGAGATCGCGGGGAGGTCGAGGCCGCTGCGCCCCGTCCGGCGGTAGGTCATGGTGTCGTAACGGTCGTCGGCGGCGACGTAGCGCGGAGCGAGAGGCATGGGCCCATTCTGCCTTCCCGCTCGCGGGACGCTAGGCCGAGTCGCGCACGACGAGCACGGGGTCGAAGATCCGCGACGTGACCCGCGGCTCGCCGTTCTCCACCTGCTCCAGCAGGAGTCGCGCCATCTCGGCCGCCATCTCCTCCACGGGCTGGCGCACGGTCGTGAGGGCCGGCCGCGTGAGCGTGCCGGCGGGGCTGTCGTCGAACCCCACGACGGCGACGTCGTCAGGCACCCGGCGGCCCTGCTCGCGCAGCGCGTGGATCGCCCCCTGCGCCATGACGTCGTTCGAGACGAAGACGCCGTCGATCCCGGGCGCGGTGCGCAACAGCTCGAGCATCGCGGCCTCGCCGCTCTCGACCGTGAAGTTGCCCTCGACGCTCGGCACGTACGCGTGGCCCCGGCGGGCCATGGCGTCGCGGAAGCCGTCGAGACGGTCCCGGGCGGCGAGGACGTCGAGCGGGCCGGACACCACCCCGACGGTCCGGCACCCGCGGTCCAGCAGGTGGTGCGCGGCGAGGCGAGCGCCGTCGGTGTTCGCGACGTCGACGTAGCTCACCGGGAGGGGCCGCGGGGGCCGCGCGAAGAGCACCACGGGTCTGCCCGTGGCCAGGAGCTGCTCGGGGAGCGGGTCGTCGGCGTGGGTGGAGACCAGGAGCGCGCCGTCGGCGTTGCCGAACCGCAGGTAGGACACGACCTGCCGCCTCGCCTCGTCGCCGTCGGCGAGCATGAGCACGGGGTGGACGTCGTGCGGCCGCAGCGACCGCACGAACGACCCCACGACGCGGCCGAAGAACGGGTCGGCGAGCAGGCGCGGGAGGTGCAGGCCGTCGTCGGGGCCCGGCTCGGCGCCGGAGACCACGACGGCGACCGTCCCCGTGCGGCGCGTGACGAGCGAGCGCGCGGCCCGGTTGGGCACGTAGCCCGTGGTCGCCACGGCCTCCAGGACGACCTCCTGGACGGCGGGCGCGACCTTGCGCTTGCCGTTGACGACGCGCGAGACCGTCGCGCGCGACACGCCGGCCACCCGGGCGACGTCGTCGAGCGTCGGCGCCCGGTGCTGCACGTCCTCGCTCACGCTCCCGACGATAGCAGGGGTAAGAGCGCTTTCCTGCCGCGGTCGGTCCTGCCCGCGCCCCGTGCTGCCGGGACATTTCTTACTGACCAGTTTGTCAGAGTTGGCGCCCGTTTTCGGGGTATTTATACGGTTATTCCCGGCGTCTCGAGAGGGTCATGCGCTTGACAGCCCTCGCGAGCGGGTGAAAACTCGGGCCTCGGGTAAGAGCGCTCTCCCTGCTTCACACCTCAGCCGCGGCGCCGCGGCTGGGGGCACGGCTCGACGACGAACTGTGCCCCGGGTCGACGCCGACCTGGGGCGGACGGAGAGGTAGACGAACACGATGCGCACCACATCCCCCACCGCCCCCGCGCGGCCCCGCAGACGCCGAGCGGCTCGCGCCGCGCTCGCGACGCTGGCCTCCGGCGCCCTCGCGGGTGCGGCGCTGGTCGTGCCGGCGACGACCGCGAGCGCCGAGCCGGTGCTCCTGTCCCAGGGCAAGCCCGCCACCGCGTCGTCCGTCCAGGACGACTGGGCCGGGTACGCCGCGGGCAACGCCGTCGACGGCGACCTCGGCACGCGCTGGTCCAGCGCCTGGAGCGACCCCCAGTGGCTCCAGGTCGACCTGGAGCAGGACGCGAGCGTCGACCGTGTGGAGCTCGTCTGGGAGGGCGCCTACTCGTCGGCCTACCAGGTCCAGGTCTCCGACGACGCCTCCGCCTGGCGCACGCTCTACTCCACGACCCAGGGCGACGGCGGCACCGACGTGCTCGACGTCGACGGCGAGGGGCGGTACGTGCGCGTCCTGTCGACCGCCCGCCCGGGCGGCTACGGCCACTCGCTCTACGAGTTCCGCGTGTTCGGCGAGGCGGGCAGCTCGGGGCCGGTCGACCCGACCGACCCCGGTGACCCGACCGACCCGTTCCCCGACTACGTGCGCCCCGGCCACCCGACGGTGCCGGTCAAGGACTCGGGGCCGAGCGTCGTCGAGGTCGTCGGCGGGAACGGCGACTGGGACCTCCAGGTGGACGGGCAGCCGTACACGGTGCGCGGATTCACGTGGGGCGGCACGAGCGCCGAGGAGACCGGGCCGCGCATGCAGGGCCTCGCCGACATCAACGGCAACACGACCCGCACCTGGGGCACGGGCGCCGACTCGCGCGCGATCTTCGACGCCGCGGCCGAGCACGACGTCCGCGTCATCGCGGGCTTCTGGCTCATGCCCGGCGGCGGCCCGGGGTCGGGCGGCTGCATCGACTACCGCACCGACACGACGTACAAGAACGACACCAAGGCCGACATCCTGCGCTGGGTGCAGGAGTACAAGGACCACCCGGCCGTACTGATGTGGAACATCGGCAACGAGGCGATCCTCGGCCTCCAGAACTGCTACTCCGGCACGGACCTCGAGGAGATCCGCAACGCCTACGCGTCGTTCGTCAACGAGGTGAGCGTCGCGATCCACGCGATCGACCCGAACCACCCGACGTCGAACACCGACGCGTGGACCGGCGCGTGGCCGTACATCCGCGACCACGCGCCCGACCTGGACCTGCTCTCCATCAACGCGTACGGCGACGTGTGCAGCATCGCCGCGGCGTGGGAGGCCGGGGACTACGGGAAGCCGTACGTCCTCACCGAGGGCGGCGCGGCCGGCGAGTGGGAGGTCCCCGACGACGTGAACGGCGTCCCGGACGAGCCCACCGACATCGAGAAGAGCCGCGCGCTGCCGCTGTCCTGGAAGTGCCTCATGGAGCACGAGGGCAAGGCGCTCGGCGCGACGTTCTTCCACTACGGCGTCGAGGGCGACTTCGGCGGGGTGTGGTTCAACGTCACGCCCGGCAACAACAAGCGCCTCGGCTACCACGCGATCGCCAAGACGTGGGGCGTCGACCTCACGGGCGTGAACACGGCCCCGCGCATCACCGGCATGACGATCCCGGGCTCGACGTCCGTGACCGCCGGCGCGACGCTGGACGTCGACCTCGCCGCGACCGACCCCGACGGCGACCCGATCAACTACGTCGCGTTCTTCAACAGCAAGTACGTCGACGGCGCCGGCGGCCTCGCCTGGACCGAGCTCACGAGCACGGGCCCGGGGACGTTCTCGGTCACCGCGCCCTCGCGGCTCGGCGTGTGGAAGCTCTACGTGTGGGCCGAGGACGGGAAGGGGAACGTCGGGGTCGAGACGCGGTCGTTCCGCGTCGTGGCCCCGCCGGTCGCCGGGACGAACATCGCGCAGGGCAAGACCACCACGGCGTCGAGCTTCGACCCCTGGAACGGCAACTGGTCCCCCGGCCAGGCGACCGACGGCGACCAGAGCACGCGCTGGGCGAGCAGCTGGAACGACGACGAGTGGCTGACGGTCGACCTCGGCTCGGTCCAGGCGTTCCAGCACGTCCAGCTCGTCTGGGAGACGGCGTTCGGCAAGGCCTACAGGATCCAGACCTCGAACGACGGGCAGTCCTGGACGACGGTCCGCACGGTGACGGACGGCGACGGCGGGGTCGACAGCCTCGACGTCGCGGGTACCGGCCGCTACGTGCGGCTCCAGCTCGACGCGCGCGGCACCGCGTGGGGCTACTCCCTGTTCGAGCTCGGCGTCTACCAGCGCTGACACCCACAGACGTCCAGGTGGGGGCGGCGGCAACCGCCCCCACCCGGCACGGCGCCCGGTGACAGACGCCGGGCGTGCCCATCATCCGCGCAGCGTCGCGCGCTCCTGCCCGAGAGGCTCCGCAGCGCGCGACGACCTCGAAGGAGGAAGCATGCACGGCACGACACGCACCACCACGCTATCGCCTCCCCGGCACGGCATCCGCCGCCCCGGGACGCGCCGACGCCGGATCGCCGCGACGATGACCGGCGTCCTCGTGGCGTCGGCCTCGGTCGTCGTCACGACGAGCGCCGCAGCCGCCCCGGACACCCTGCTCTCCCAGGGCGCGCTCACGGCGGCGTCGAGCTCCGAGTCCGGCGGCCTGGGGCCCCGGTTCGCGGTCGACGGCGACCGGTCCACCCGTTGGGCGAGCCAGCCGAGCGACGACCAGTGGCTCCGCGTCGACCTCGGCGAGCCGCACGACCTCGACCGCGTCGTCCTCGACTGGGAGGCCGCGTACGGCAAGGACTTCACGGTCCAGGTGTCGCAGGACGGGCAGTCCTGGGCGACCGTCGCGACCGTCGTCGACGGGACGGGCGGCGTGCAGTCGTTCGACGTCGACGTGACGGGCCGCTACGTCCAGGTCGTCGGCACCGAGCGCGGCACCCAGTACGGCTACTCGCTGTACGAGCTCCAGGTGTTCGGCGACGGCGACGCCCCCGAGCCCGAGGTGCCGCCGGAGTGGGACGACGAGGTCACGCACCACGAGTTCCAGGCGAACTGCTCGTTCTCGCACTTCCTGCCCGACGACCCGATCGTCTTCCCGGGGCAGCCGGGGAAGTCGCACCTGCACACGTTCGTCGGCAACCGCGTGACCGACGCGTTCACGGTGCCCGAGGACCTGTTCGAGGACACCGAGTCGACCTGCACCGTCCCGCAGGACCACTCGTCCTACTGGTTCCCGGCGATCGAGAAGAACGGCGTCCCGATCGAGCCCGACATCCCCCTGACGATCTACTACAAGTCGGGGATCGACGACTACACGAAGGTCAAGCCCTTCCCGCCCGGCCTGCGGTTCGTCGCGGGCGACATGATGGCGACGTACGACGAGTTCCGGACCGCGCCGGGCGCCGTCGAGGGCTGGGAGTGCGGCGACATCTCGAAGAGCTGGGACATCCCGGCGCACTGCCCCGAGGGCACCGAGCTCAACATCCGCTACCAGGCGCCGAGCTGCTGGGACGGCATGCACCTGTCCCCCGACGCCTCGGCGCACATGGGCCACGGCGCGCACATGGCGTACCCCGTGGACGGGCAGTGCCCCATGACGCACCCGATCGCGGTCCCGATGATCGAGTTCAAGATCGCGTGGCCCGTGAGCGGTGACATGTCCGACGTGCGGCTCGTCAGCGGCTCCGACCAGTCGTGGCACTACGACTTCATCAACGGCTGGGAGCCCGAGGTGCTGGAGCGCCTCGTGGAGCACTGCATCAACGGCGGGCTCCAGTGCAACCCCCGCGGGTACGACCTCTACAAGCCGCACCGCGGCACCGTGCTCGACGAGAACTACCAGCTCGTCGGCTGACACCCCACCGCCCGACGGGTGCGGCGTCGTCGACCACGACGGCGCCGCACCCGGGGCACGGCCGTGCCCCGGTACGGCCCACCGACCCGAAGAAGGCAGGACCATGCATCTCCGAACCCCGGCCAGGCACCGCCTGGCCTCCCTCGCCGCGGGCCTGACCGCGGCGTGCGTCGCGGCCCCGCTCGCGGCGCCCGTCGCGACCGCGGCGGAACCCGTCGACCTCTCCCAGGGCAAGACCGCGACCGCCTCGAGCGTCGAGGGCGACCACGTCGCCGCACGGGCCGTCGACGGCGACCTGAGCACGCGCTGGAGCAGCGAGTTCTCCGAGGGCCAGTGGCTCCAGGTCGACCTCGGCCAGGTCTCGACGCTCTCGTCCGTCGCCCTGACCTGGGAGGGCGCCTACGGCAAGGGCTTCCGCATCGAAGCCTCCGACGACGGCGCGACCTGGCGCACGCTGCGGACGGTCACCGACGGTGCGGGCGGGCAGCAGACCCTGCCCGTGTCCGGGACCGGGCGGTACGTACGCCTGCTCGGCACCGAGCGCGGCACCGGCTACGGCTACTCGCTGTGGGAGCTCCAGGTGTTCGGCACGCCCGGGACCGACGGCGGGACGGTCGACCCGGGCGGGCCCGGCGACGACTGCACGACGAACGCCGCGCTCGGGAAGGTGGCGACGGCGTCGTCCACCGAGGGCGCGTACGCCGCGGGCCTCGCCGTGGACGGCAAGGCCGACACGCGCTGGAGCAGCGACTTCTCCGACGCGCAGTGGCTCCAGGTCGACCTAGGCGCGATCAAGCCCGTCTGCGGGATCGAGATCGACTGGGAGGGCGCCTACGGCAAGGGCTTCCGCGTCGAGACGTCCGACGACGGCACCCTGTGGCGCACGCTGCACACGGTGACCGACGGGACCGGCGGCACGCAGGTTCTCGACGTCACCGGCTCGGGCCGCTACGTCCGGCTCGTCGGCACCGAGCGCGGGACCGGCTGGGGCTACTCGATCTGGGAGCTGCGCGTGCTGACCACGGCTGACGGGACACCGAACCCCGGCACGGGCGAGCCGATCGAGGGCGGCGGGGACCTCGGGCCCAACGTGCACGTGTTCGGCCCCGGCACCCCGGTCGACCAGATCCAGGCCGCCGTCGACGCGGCGTACGCCGCGCAGGAGGAGAGCCAGTTCGGCCTGCGCCGCGACCAGTTCCTCTTCGAGCCCGGCACGTACCCGGTGCACGTCAACGTCGGCTTCAACACCGCGGTCAACGGCCTCGGCAAGAACCCCGACGACGTGAACATCACCGGCGGCGTCTGGGCCGACGCGGAGTGGTTCGAGGGGAACGCGACGCAGAACTTCTGGCGCTCCATCGAGAACCTCGCCGTCACCCCGACCGGCGGCGACATGCGCTGGGCCGTCTCGCAGGCGGCGCCCATGCGTCGCATCCACGTCAAGGGCAACCTCATGCTGCACTCGTCCCGCTACGGGTGGGCGTCGGGCGGCTTCACCGCCGACTCCATCGTCGACGGCCAGGTGCGGGGCTACACCCAGCAGCAGTGGTACACGCGCGACTCGACGCTCACGGGCGGCTGGGACGGCACGCTGTGGAACATGGTGTTCTCCGGCACCGAGAACGCCCCGCCGACGACGTTCCCCGAGCCCGCCGTCACCACGCTCGACACCACGGGCACGATCCGCGAGAAGCCGTACCTCTACCTCGACGGCGACGACTACGCCGTCTTCGTGCCGTCGCTGCGCGAGGGCACGCGCGGCGCGACGTGGAAGAACGGATCCACGCCCGGAACGTCGATCCCGCTCGACGACTTCTACGTCGCGCACCCCGGCGACACCGCCGAGCACATCAACGCCGCGCTCGACCAGGGCCTGCACCTCCTGCTCACGCCCGGCGTCTACGAGCTCGACGAGACGATCGAGGTGAACCGCGCCGACACGGTCGTGCTCGGTCTCGGCTACGCCACGATCGTGCCCACCGCCGGGCAGACCGCGCTCCAGGTCGGCGACGTCGACGGCGTCCGCGTCGCGAGCGTCCTGTTCGACGCCGGGGCGACCGAGTCCCCGTCGATGCTCACCGTCGGCGCCGAGGGATCGGCCGCGGACCACGCGGACGACCCGATCTCGATCCACGACGTGTTCGTCCGCGTCGGCGGCGCCCACGCGGGCAAGGTGGAGAGCGCGATCGTCATCAACGCGGACGACACGATCGTCGACCACATCTGGTCGTGGCGCGGCGACCACGGCGAGGGCATCGGCTGGGACGTCAACACCGCCGACCACGGCCTCGTGGTCAACGGCGACGACGTCGACGGCTACGGCCTCTTCGTCGAGCACTACCAGAAGTACAACACCCTGTGGAACGGCGAGCGGGGGCGCACGATCTTCTACCAGAACGAGCTCCCCTACGACCCGCCGAACCAGGCCGCGTGGAACCACGACGGCATCCGCGGGTGGGCGGCGTACAAGGTCGCGGACCACGTGCAGCACCACGAGGCCTGGGGCCTGGGCTCCTACTGCGTGTTCACGTCCGACGCGTCGATCGTCTCCGACAACGGGTTCGAGGTCCCGGTCACCCCGGGCGTGCGGATGCACACGCTGCTGACCGTCTCGCTCGGCGGAGTGGGCACGTACGAGCACGTCATCAACGGCGTCGGCCCCCGCGCCAGCGGCGTCGAGACCGTCCCGGCGAAGGTCGTCAGCTACCCGTAAAGGAAGCCACGGCCCCGTGTCGGCCGCCCGGCGTCGGACCCGGGCGGCCGACAGCCGGGTACGCCCCTCCGGTCGCCCCGGCCCGGCACCTCCACGGATGTCCGTCGACCGGTCACCTCCGGCCCGACACCTCCGCGGAGGGTGGGGCGGGTCTACCATCCGCCGCTCGTTCCTCGCGGCTCCCGCCAGACCCGCCACGACCCGCCCCACCCTCCGCTCCGGCGTCGGCCCTCGCAGAAGGTCTCACCTCAGGAGATCGGTCGGGCCCAGGCCCGCAGTGCTCCGGACGGTCACGACGATCACCCCCTCGGCCCGGTACAGGGGCGAGTCGAGGGCGACGCACCCACCCACCGACCGTCACAGCCGACGGCTGACGGATCATGAGATGCGAGTTGTTGCCCCTCCACGGACGGTGGAGAGGGCAACAACTCGCATCTCGTCGTCGGTGCTGGGCCGGACCTTGCTGCGGTGAGCCGCGAGCCGCGAGCCGCGAGCCGCGAGCCGCGAGCCGCGAGCCAGCCTCATCCATCCCGGGAGGCGTGCGCCGACCACCCCGGCGCGTCGCGCTGACCCCGCACCACCGCGCTCCGTCGCGGCACGCACGTCCGCGGGCACCTGGTGAGACGGACGGGGAGGTCGGGTGGAGCGAGGGGTGGGGCGGGTCGTGGCGGGTCTGGCGGGAGCCGCGAGGGACGAGCGGCGGATGGTAGACCCGCCCCGCCCCTCGCGGAACTCGACCGGAGGCGACCCAGCGACCCGACCAGAAGCGACCCGAAGCATGGGACCGGCAGGCGCGGCGCGAGCGGTGTCAGCGGGTCGGGGTCTCCACGACCTGGCCCGCCCAGGCGAACCCGCCGCCGAACCCGAAGAGGAGCGCCGGGACGCCGGCGGGGATCTTGCCGGCGTGCCACCACTTGGAGAGCCCGAGCGGGATGGACGCGGCGGACGTGTTGCCGGATTCGACGATGTCGGTGACGACGATCTTGGACTCCAGCCCGAGCGACTTCGCGAGGGGCTCGATGATGCGCAGGTTCGCCTGGTGCGCGACGAGCACCTCGATGTCGTCGAGCGAGGCTCCGGAGCGCTCCACGACGGAGCGCGCGCGGTCGGCGGCGCGCGTGATGGCCCACTTGAAGACGGCGCGGCCGTCCTGGGCAAACTTGTCGGCGGGCGACTCGATGAGCACGGCGGGGGTGAGGTCGGGCTCGGAGCCCCAGGTCACGGGACCGACGCCGGGCTCGTCCGTCGCGCGCAGCACGGCGGCGCCCGCGCCGTCGGCGGTGAGGATGCACGTGCTGCGGTCGGTCCAGTCGGTGAACGCGGTGAGCTTCTCCGCACCGATGACGACGGCGGTGCGGGCGGAGCCCGCGCGGATCGCCTGGTCGGCGAGGCCGACGGAGTGGGCGAACCCGGAGCACGCGACGTTGACGTCGAGCACCGCGGGCCCGACGACGCCGCGCAGGTCGAGCTCGGACGCCTCCTCGGGCGTCGACTGCCCGGGCATGACGCCGGTGCGCAGGTGATAGGCGACGCGGCCGGCGGTGTTGGGCGAGCGGTCGGTCGCGGTGGCGGTGGCGACGATGACGAGGTCGACCTCGGCGGGGTCGACGCCCGCGTCGGTGAGCGCGTGGCGCGCGGCCGCGGTGGCCATGTCGGCGACGGTCGTGTCGTCGTCGGCGACGTGCCGCGTGACGATCCCCGTGCGCGAGCGGATCCACTCGTCGTTGGTCTCGACGAGCTGCGCGATGTCGTCGTTCGTCAGCGTCTTCTCGGGCTGGAAGTGACCGAGGCCGGCGATGCGCGACCCGGCCGCGCCGGTGGCGGGAGTGAGCATGAGGTCGATCATGTCACGCGCCGCCGCGCCCGAACGACCTCGTCAGGAGACCCGGACGGACCCCGCCGCGCACCGGGGCGGTGACATCTCGCCCACCATCCCCTACCCTGCACTTGAGGTTTTCTTGACCAGAGAGGAGGGCTGCCATGACCGCATCGCGAGACGACCTCGACGGCCGCGACGGACCGGCCTCCGCCCCGCCGGTGGACGCCCCGAGCTGGGGCTCGGCCTCGGAGCCGGCGGCCGGGCTGACGGGCCTGCCCGGCAACCCGGGGTTCCTCAGCCCCGGGATCCCGGCGTTCGCCGTCCGCGACCGGCACGGCCGCGCCGTCGTCGAGACCCCCCTCTCGCCCCGCGCGCAGTCGCGCTACCTGACCTGGCTGGTCCTCGGCTCGGGTGCGCTGGTGGCGGTCGTCGCCGGGGCCGCCCTCACCCTGCTCGCCGGCCACCTGCTCGGCGCGGGCGCCCTGCCGGGAGGCCGCCCGGCTCCGTGGTGGCTCGTGGTCGCGCTCGCCGTCGTCGCGCTCCCCGCGTGCGTCCTCCTTCTCGGCGTCCACACCGTCGCCCTCGGCGCGAGCGGGTCCGCCCGCGTCGCGTCGCGCCTGACGTGGGCCACCGCGCTCCTCGGCGTCGCCCTCGGGGTGGGTACCGTCGTCGGGCTGGACCTCGCGGACGTCGCGCACCCCCTCGCACGAGACCTCGAGCTCGAGCCGCTCCTCGCGCTCGCGTGCGTGGCCGTCGGGGCGCTGGCGGGGGGCGTGGTCGCCGTCCTCTCGGCGACCGAGGCGCAGCTCGAGGCCCGAGCCGTCCAGGAGCGACTGCGCGCGCTGCGGCGTGACGGGGTCCGCACGCCGGGCTCGCTCGTCGACCGGCGGTACCTGGGTTCGTGGACCGACGACGGACGGCCGCGGTTCGACGCGACCGTCGCCTACGGACCACCGGGAGCGGAGCGGAGCGTCGAGGTCCTGCTCGTCGCGCCGCCGGACCGCGTGCCCCTGCCCGGCGCACCGGTCGTCGTCGTGCACGACGTGCAGGACGACCCGGACGCCGCCGATCTCCCGGCGCCGGGCCGTGGCGGTAGCGGCGGTGCCCCGGGCCGCTGGCTCGACGCCCTGGTGCTCGTCGAGCTCGACCAGTCGCGGACCGTGACCTACGACCCCGACGTCGGCGCGTTCGCCCGGGACGAGTCCCCGAGCGTCTCGTGAACCGGGCGCGGCGCGCCCCGGACGCGCTGACGGACCTCGCGTGCCGTAGCGTCGGGACGTCCCGCCGTCCCGACCTGGAGGAGCCGTCGTGTCCCGACCCCCGCTGCCGTCCCGTCTCGTCGAGCTGCTGCGCCGCCCGAACGCCGCCGTCATGGCGACCGCGCGGTCCGACGGCGCACCCGTCACCGCGGCGACGTGGTACGTCTGGGAGGACGACGGCCGCGTGCTCGTCAACCTCGACGAGTCGCGCGTGCGCCTCCGGCACCTGCGGAAGGACCCGCGCGTCTCGCTCACCGTGCTCGACGAGAACTGGTACACGCACGTGACGCTCGTCGGACGTGTCACGGAGCTGAGCCCCGACGAGGGCCTGGCCGACATCGACCGGATCTCTCGGCACTATACGGGGCGTGAGTACGCGAACCGGCACAGCCCGCGCGTCAGCGCGTGGATCGAGGTCGAGCGCTGGTACGGCTGGGGCGAGGCGAGGTCCGCCGCCGGGGACGCCTAGCCGCACGGACCGTGAACCCCCGCGGGGTCCGTCCTCCGGGTGTCCCTCGCGTGCGCCTCGAGGCGCCGGTCCGGCGGATGATGGCTGTCATGTCGCAGACCTCAGGACCGAGGGACGTGGACCGGGACCGCCTGGTCGGCCTGGCATTCCGGATGCTCGGCACGGTCGCCGACGCCGAGGACGCCGTGCAGGAGGCGTTCGTCCGCTGGTACCGCCTCGACGACGCGGGTCGCGAGGCGGTGACGAACCGCGTGGGGTGGTTCGCGAGGACGACGAGCCGCGTGTGCCTGGACGTCCTGAAGAGCGCGCCGCGGCGCCACGACAGGTACGTCGGCCCGTGGCTGCCCGAGCCGGTGGCCGACGGGCGCTACGCCACCCCGACCCTCCAGGACGGCGACCCCGCCGAGCTCGCCGTGCGGTCGGAGTCCGTGAGCATGGCCCTGCTGACGGTGATGGAGTCGATGACGCCGGCGGAGCGCGTCGCGTTCGTCCTCCGCGACGTGTTCGACGTCCCCGTCGCCGAGGTCGCGGACGTGCTCGACCGCTCGCCGGGTGCCGTCCGCCAGCTCGCGTCGTCGGCGCGCGCTCGTGTCGCAGCGGGCGGCGACGTGAGCGGCGTCCCCGACCCCTCGCTCACCGCCGCGTTCCAGCGCGCCGCCGTCACCGGCGACGTCGCCGAGCTGCTCAGGCTGCTGCACCCGGACGTGACCCTGCTCTCCGACGGCGGTGGCGTCGCGCGCGCGGCCCTCAACCCCGTGCGCGGAGCCGAGAAGGTCGCGCGGTTCGTCGTCGGGGTCCTGGCCCGTCAGGCGCCGACCACGCTCCGGCTGCGCGAGACCCCGTCCGGGGTCGTCCTCACCTTCGACCGGGACGGGGACACCAGCGGCGTCCTGGAGCTGGTCACCGACAGCGGCGCGGTGCGTGCGGTCCTCGTCCAGTGGAACCCCCACAAGCTGCGGACCTGGCGCCCCACCTGACACGGGACCGGGCAGCGTCGTCTATCTGGTGCACACCTCCACCCGAACAGGAGCACACCTATGCAGGCGATCATCGTGACCGACCCCGACGCCGGAACCGCAGGGATGGCGCTGACCGAGCAACCCGAGCCGCACGCGTCGGAGAACGACGTCGTCGTCCGCGTCCACGCCTCCGGCTTCACGCCCGGGGAGCTCACCTGGCCGGCGACGTGGACGGACCGTGCCGGGCGTGACCGTACGCCGAGCATCCCCGGACACGAGCTCGCCGGGGTCGTCACCGGCCTCGGTTACGGCACCACCGGCCTCGACGTCGGGCAGCGCGTGCTCGGGCTCGCCGACTGGACCAGGAACGGCACGCTCGCCGAGTACGTCGCCGTCGAGGCCCGGAACCTCGCGCCGCTGCCGGCCGACGTCGACTTCGTGACCGCGGCGAGCCTGCCCGTCTCCGGCCTGACGGCCTGGCAGGGCCTGTTCGAGCACGGCCGCCTCCAGGCGGGGCAGACCGTCCTGGTGCACGGGGCCGCCGGCGGCGTCGGCTCCGTCGCGTCCCAGCTCGCGCGCGAGGCCGGGGCCTACGTCATCGGCACCGGCCGCACGGCCGACCGCGCGGCGGCGCTCGACCACGGCGCCCACGAGTTCGTCGATCTCGGTGCCGACGACCTCGCCGCCGTCGGACGCGTCAACCTGGTGTTCGACGTCATCGGCGGAGACGTCGCCGCCCGGTCCACCGACCTCGTCCAGGCCGGCGGCACCCTCGTGACGATCGCCGAGCCCCCGGCCCGGCAGCCCGAGGACGGCCGGTCGATCTTCTTCGTCGTCGAGCCGGACCGGGCCCAGCTCACCGAGATCGTCGCGCGCGTGCGCACCGGACGGCTCCGCACCACCATCGGCACGGTTCGCCCGCTCGCCGAGGCGCCCGACGCGCTCAACCCCACCGAGCGGCCGACCGGCAAGACCATCATCACGATGGCGTGACGCAGAGCGTCCCGCAGCTCGTGCCGAGTCGTCAGGCGTCGTACCGGAACGCGTCCCAGGCGCCGAGCAGGTACTGGACGCCGAGCGCGCGGTCGTACAGGCCGTAGCCGGGGCGGGGCTTGTTCGTCGTGTTCTCGTCCCACAGGTGCCGGCCGTGGTCGGGGCGCACGTAGCCCTGGTAGCCCGCCTCGGCGTACGCGCGCATGATGCCCGTCGTGTCGACGCTGCCCTCGCACGCGCGGTGCGCGACCTCGGTGAAGTCGCCGTTCCCCAGGTGCTTGATGTTGCGCACGTGCGTGAAGTGGATGCGGTCCATGAACGTGCGCACGGCGTCGACCGCGTCCTGGTCGGGGTTCGCCGAGAAGCTGCCGAGGCACAGCGTCAGGCCGTGGTACGGGCTGTCGTGGAGGGACAGCACGCGCGCGAGGTCGTCCTTCGTCGACACGACGCGAGGCCAGCCGAACACGTCGTAGGGCGGGTCGTCGGGGTGCACGCCGAGCTTGACGTCGGCCTCCTCGCACGCGGGGATCACGGCGTCGAGGAAGTACCGGTAGTGGGCGTACATGTCCTCGCGCGTCACGCCCTCGTAGGCGGCGTCGAGCTCGGCGAAGCTCGCGAGCCGCTCGGGCTCCCAGCCGGGCAGCGTGAGGCCGTGCGTGTTCGCCTCCATGTCGGCGATGAGGCTCTGCGGCGAGAGCGCGTCCACGACGGCCCGCTCGAAGAACAGCGCGGTCGAGCCGTCGGGCAGCGGGCGCCACAGGTCGGTGCGCAGCCAGTCGAAGACGGGCATGAAGTTGTAGCAGACGACCTTCACCCCGGCCCGGCCCAGCCGGCGGATCGTCGTCACGTAGTTCTCGATCGCCTCGTCGCGGCTGCGCCCGAGGACGGTCTTGCCGAGCTTGATCGACTCGTGCACGTTGACGGACTCGACCACCTCGGCGTCGAAGGTCCGGGTGATCCCGCGCGCGCGGGCCTCGTCGCTCAGCCCGGTGATCGTCGCGACCTCGGCGTCGATCTCCGCCTGCTCCCACACCTCGCCGGCCTGCTTGCCGTGCAGGCTCCACACGATCGTCTCCACGCCGGGGACCTGGCGCACGTGGTCGAGCGTGACCGTGTCGTTCCCCTCCCCGTACCAGCGGAACCCCATCTTCACGGCGCAGCCTCCTCGTTCGTCGTGCCGGTCGTGCCGGTCGTGCTCGCGCCGACGGCCGCAGCGACGGCCCCGTCGGCGATCTCGTCCAGGCGCGCGTCCGGGACCCCGGGCAGCAGGCCGGGGAGGCGGACGAGCGCGCGGACGGCCGCCGCGGCGTCGGGCGCGCCCGCGACCACCGCGCCCAGCTCGTCGCCGCGCGGGTCGTCCACCGTGCGGCCCGCGCGCACCTCCGCGACGACGTACCCGGCCCACGCGGCGAGCGCCGCCACGACGCCCTGCGGCGCCGAGGCGTCCGGGCGCGCCGCGAGGAGGTCGGCGAGCGTCGCGCCCCAGCGGAACGGGATCTTCTGCGTGCCGTCCGCCGCGACCTGTCGCGTCGTGTGCCCCGTCGCGGGGTTGGCGAACCGGTCGAGCAGCGTCTGCGCGTACGCGGCGAGGTCGACGCCGTCCGGCGCGTCGAGCGTCGCGAGCGCGTCGGCCTGGAGCGCCCGGGCGCCCGCGGCGAGCGCCGGGTCGGCGACGGCCTCGGCGATCGTCGTGTGCCCGGCGAGCGAGCCCGCGTACGCGAGGTAGGAGTGCGCCCCGTTGAGCAGGCGCAGCTTCGCGCGCTCGTAGGGCGCGACGTCGCGCGTGAGCGTCGCCCCGCCTCGCTCCCAGGCGGGGCGCGGCCCGGCGAAGCGGTCCTCGATCACCCACTGGAGGAACGGCTCCGCCACGACCAGGCCCTCGTCGCGCGCGCCGAGCAGCGTCTCGACCTCGTCGCGCTGCGCGGGCGTCGTGGCCGGCACGATGCGGTCGACCATGCTGCACGGGAAGGTCACCGACGCGGCGAGCCAGGCGCGCAGCGCATCTCCCTCGGCGCCCGGGAGTGCGGCGTCGACCGCCTCGCCCACGAGCCGGGCGAGCACGTGCCCGTTGTCGGCGAGGTTGTCGCAGCTCAGCACGGTCAGGGGCGCGCCCTCGGCCCGACGCCGCGCCGCGAGCCCGCGCACGAGGAGCCCGACGGCGCTGGTCGCCGCGACGCCGTGGGCGTCCTCCTCCGCGGCGTCGCCCGGGACACCCACGCCCGGCGCGCCCCCGCCCGGAGAGCTCGTCGCCGCCTCCTCGCGGCGCAGCACCTCGAGGTCGCCCGCGACCGCGTCGACGTCGAGGTGACCGTCGGCCCGGCGCGCGTACCCCTTCTCGGTGACCGTGAGCGTCACGACGTGGGTCGTCGGTGCGGCGAGCGCTGCGAGGACGCGCGGCGTCTCCTCGGCCGGCCACGCGACGTCGGTCACCGACCCCACCACGCGCGGGGACGCGCCGTCGGGCCCGACGGTCAGCACGGTGTAGACCCCGTCCTGCGGTCGGAGCTGGTCGCGGACCGACGCGGAGCGCTGCGTCACGCCGAGGATGCCCCAGCAGGTCTCGCCCGTGGCGCGCGCGGCGTCCTCGGTGACGACCGCCTGGTGCGCGCGGTGGAAGGCGCCGATCCCGAGGTGGACGATCCCGACCTGCGTCGGGAGGACGGGCGCCGGCGGGAACGCGGGACGGGCGGCGCGGCGCAGACGCGGTCGCGCCGATCGCGCGGCGTCCGCCGGCGTCGCAGCGGACGACGTCGGGCCGGGTCGGCTCGGGACGTCGGTCGGGGCTGTCACGCGGCCTCCAGCGGGGTCTCGGGTCGGCGACGGTGTCACCGGGTGGTCGGACCGGGGACGAGCCCCGGGGAGCAGGGAATGCGAACGATTGTAGTCATGGCGGATCTGGGTACTGAGGTCTCCGTATGCAGAGGTTTGCAAACGTTCGCAGCGGGATTCGCAGGACGGCGCGCGTGCCGACGGCGTCACCGCACCGGCGTCGGCACTCTGGGCCCCGCGAGGTCGGCCGGGCGGACGACCCGCCCGGTCGCGGCAGCCTCGCGGATCGCGCACAGGAGCCGGACGGTCTCCACGGCGTCGGCGGCGTCGACCGGTGGCGGTGCCGTGCCGTCCAGGGCCGCGAGCACCCGCTCCCACTGCACGCGGTGGCCGGCGTGCCCGATCGCGAGCGGGTCGGCCGCGCCGCCCGCCGAGGATCCCGACGTGGGCGCCGGGACGCCCGGCACGTCCCATCGGAGGACCTCGTCCTGCGCGAGCTCCACCGAGCCGCGCGACCCGTGGAGAGCGAGGGTCGCGGGGAAGCCCGGGGGCGTGGCCGTCGTCGTCGTGACGACGCCGAGCGCGCCCGACGCGAGGCGCAGCGTCGCCACGGTCGTGTCCTCGGCGAGGTCCCCCGGGGCCTCGCCGAGCACTCCCCCGCGCGCGAGCGTCCCGGCCTGCGCGGTGACCGACTCGACCGGCCCGCACAGCCAGCGCAGGAGGTCGACGTTGTGCACGCCCTGGTTCATGAGCGACCCGCCGCCCTCCGCCGTGGACGACCGCCACCGCGCCGCGGCGTAGTAGTCGTCGTCGCGGTACCAGGGCACGTGCGTCGCGACGAGGCGCAGCTCCCCGAGGGCGCCGTCGTCGAGCGCGCGCCGGAGCGCCTGGTGCGGGGGCTCGAAGCGGCGCTGCGAGACCATCGAGACGACCAGGCCCCGCTCGCGCGCCTCCCGCTCGACGCGGAGGGCGTCCTCGACGGTCACCGCGAGCGGCTTCTCCACGACGACGTGCCTGCCTGCCGCGAGCGCCGCGAGCGCGAGGCGCGCGTGGCTCCCGCTCGGCGTGCAGATCGCCACGACGTCGACGCCCTCATGGCGGACCACCTCGTCCGGCGCCACGTGCGCCGCCGGTCCGGCCGGCGTCACGTCGTCGTCGAGCACCGCGCCGCCGGAGTACGCGACGAGCCGCGCACGCGGCGCCAGATCACGCAGCGCCCGCGCGTGCAGCACGCCGATGCTGCCCATCCCGACGATCCCGACGCCGACGACGGGTCCGGCGTCCTCCGGAGCCGACCGCACGGACGCGCTCACTCGGCGACGTGGCTGGCGCCGAGCAGGTCGCGCAGCCGCTCGGCGGCACCCGTGAACCGGGGGTCGACGAGCGTCGTGCCGTAGTCGCGCTCGTCGGGCAGCCCGGGCTCGAGGGTCTCGACGATCCGTCCGGGGCGCGGGCTCATGACGACGATCCGGCTCCCGAGGAACACCGCCTCGGGCACCGAGTGCGTGACGAGCACGATGGTCGTGCCGGTCTCGCGCCAGATGCGGTTCATCTCGATGTTCATCTGCTCGCGCGTGAGTGCGTCGAGCGCGCCGAACGGCTCGTCCATGAGCAGGACGCGCGGCTCGTGCAGCAGGGCCCGGCACAGCGCGACGCGCTGCTGCATGCCGCCGGACAGCTCGTGCGGCAGCGCCTTCTCGAAGCCCGTGAGCCCGGTCAGGGCGATGAGCGCGTCCGCACGCTCCTGCGCCCGGCGCTTGTCCATGCCCCGCATCTCCGCCTGGAGCAGGATGTTCTTGCGCACCCCGCGCCACTCGAGCAGCGCCGAGCGCTGGAACGCGAACCCGATCTCGCGCTGCGGGCGCGTGACGGGCTGCCCGTACAGGCGCACCTCGCCCTCGGTGTAGGCCGTGAGGCCCGCGACGATCTTCAGCAGCGTCGACTTGCCGCAGCCGGACGGCCCGACGATCGTGACGAACTCGCCCGGCTGGACGCTCAGGGAGACGTCGTCGAGCGCCACGGTCTCGGACCGCTTCGACGTGAAGCGCATCGTGAGGTCGCGGACCTCGATGATGGGGTCGGCGCCGACCGCGTCGACGGGGGCGGTGAGCTCGGTCGCGGTCACAGGTCCGCCCCGAACGCGCCGTCCCAGAAGTCGGTCGGGGTCGTGCCGCCGTCGAAGTCCGTGTTCTCGGACAGGAACGTCAGGGTGTCCGTCCACTGCTCCTCGGTGTTCACGCCGGGTGCGGGGGCGTCCTCGAGGTTCAGCAGGTCGATCGTCGCGGCGAGCTGGGCCGCCAGCACCGCCTCGTCGGGCGCCTGCTCGGCGCCCGCGGCCATGGCCGCGACCGCCGCGCCCGGGTCCTCGGACGCCCCGAGGAACGCCCGCGACGTCGCGCGCACCATCGCCTCGACGAGCTCCGGGTCGTCCGCGATGAGCTTCTCGTTGGCCACCAGGCCGGTACCGAGCAGGTTCATGCCGAAGTCCGCGAAGGGCAGCGCGTCGACCTCCTCGCCGGTCTGGTTCTCGATCGTCGGCGCCTGGTCGTGGTGGAACCCCTGGATCGCGTCAACCTTGCCCTCGATGAGCGCGGCGATCTTGCCCGCGGCGTCGACGTTGACCACGGTCACGTCGGCCGGGTCGACGCCGTTGAGCTCCAGCCAGGCCGGGAACGTCCCGTACATCGCGTCGCCCGGCGTGCCGCCGACCGTCTTGCCCACCAGGTCGGCGGGCTCGGTGATGCCCTGGTCGGCGAAGAACTCGACCGAGCTGGGCCCGGTCTGGAGGAACACGCCCACGCTGCGCACCGGCATGCCCGAGCTGATGGCGTTCGCGAGCGGTGGCGTGTCGGCCCAGCCGAAGTCGGTGTTGCGCTGCGCGACCTGCTGGACCGTGTTCCCCGACCCGTTGCCCGGCTGGATCGTGAGGTCGATGCCCTCCTCCTCGAAGATGCCCTGCTCGACGCCGTAGTAGAACGGCGCGTGCTCGCCGTAGGGCACCCAGTTGAGGGTGACGGTGACCTCGGTGAGGCCGCCCTCGCCCTCCGCGGGCCCGGACGGGTCGGCCGACTGCCCGCAGGCCGCCGTCCCCGCCACCACGACGCCGGCCGCGGCCAGCGAGACTGTCAGACGTGCACCACGCATGGGAAGACTCCTTCTGCTCGCGCCGCCTCGTCGTCGAGGCGGCGAACTCTGGGGTGGGTCAGGGGCGTGTCAGGAGGACGCGAGGACGAGGTTCCCGCGCCGCGACGCGTGCCACGGGATGAGGAGCCGCTCCAGCAGCTCGACGAGGAGGAACAGCACGACGCCGATGAGCGACATGAGGATGAGGTCGGCGAACAGGAGCGGCGCGTCGAGGTTGCCGCTCGCGAGGAGCAGCACGTACCCGAGGCCGCGGTCGGCGCCGACGAACTCGCCGACGACCGCCCCCACCACCGCGAGCGTGACGGCGACCTTGAGCCCGGACATGAGCTGGGGCAGCGACCCCGGGAAGCGGATCTTGCGGAAGGTCTTCCAGCGCGACGCGCCCATGGTCGCCGACATCTCCAGCAGCTCCGGGTCGATCGACCGCAGCCCGGCGACGGCCGAGACCACGACCGGGAAGAACGCGATGAGCACCGCGAGGATGATCTTGGGGGCGGCGCCGAACCCGAACCAGACCACGAGGATCGGAGCGATCGCGATCTTGGGGATCACCTGGGCGAAGAGGATGAGCGGGTACAGCGACTTCTCGGCCGTCGGCGAGTAGACGAGCAGGACCGCCGTCGCGACGCCGATCACGGAGGCGAGCACGAACCCGACGACCGTCTCCATCGTGGTCACCCAGGTGTGCTCGGCGAGCATGGCCCAGTCCTCGACCATCGTGTCCCAGACGGCTCCCGGCGACGGGACCAGGTACGCCGGCACGAGCTCGCGCCACGCGACGAACCACCACACGGCGAACAGCGCGAGCAGCACCAGCGCGGGACGCCAGGCCGCCGAGGCGACCGCCGCCACCCGGCTGCCGGCCGACGTCGTGCCGCGCGTGCGCGGGCCGGGGCGCCGGGCCGCCCCGACGGGCGGGCGCGCCTCCTGGCTGGCCGGTCGCACTTCCTGGGCAGTCGTCATCGTGCGGTCCTCCATGGTCGTGGTCCTGGTCGTGGGTGGGGTGCCCGGGCGGGGAGCGTCGGTCATCGGAAGGGCACCGCCTCGGCGTCGAGGATCGTGGTGAACGCCTCCCAGGCCTCGGTGAACAGCTCCGGCCCGGAGAACCCGCCGAGGCTGTGGGCGTCGCTCAGGTGCGGCTCGAGCGAGAAGAACCCGTCGAAGCCGTCGTCGCGCAGGGCCCGCACGGTCTCCGGGACCTCACCGTCACCGCGCCCGGCGGGCACGACGGCGCCCGTCGCCGCGAGCGCGTCCTTCACCTGGACGTACTCCAGGTACGGGCGCAGCAGCGCGTAGCCGTCGGTGAAGGGCCGCACGCCCACCTGGACGAAGTTCGCCGAGTCCCACGCGAGCGCCAGGTGCGGCGAGCCCACCGACTCCACGACGTCCAGGCAGCGCTCGGGCACGTCCCCGTAGATGTCCTTCTCGTTCTCGTGGACCAGCACGACGCCGGCCGCGCGCGCCACGTCGGCGAGCGCCGCCATCCGGCGCAGGACGACGTCGCGCCACGACGCCGGGTCGGTCCCGGGGCGGACGAAGAACGAGAACACGCGCACGTACGGGGCCTCGAGCTCCCGTGCGACGCGGGCGGCGTGCCGCATCCGGTCGAGGTGGGGCTCGAAGTCCTCGTCGACGAAGATCTTGCCGACGGGAGACCCGATGCTGGAGACGCGGAGGTCGTGCGCGCGCAGGAGGCTTGCGACGCGCTCCCGCTGGTCGTCGTCGAGGTCGAGCACGTTGGTCCCCCACGCGCTGCGGAGCTCGACGAACCCCAGCCCGAGCTCGGAGGCGACGACGCACTGCGTCTCGACGTCGGGCGATATCTCGTCGGCGAAGCCCGAGAGCGTCCACATCGTGCCGCCCTCCCTTCTGCTGGTGGCTCCCGGGCGACGACGCGGCCGGCACCGTGCGCCCACCGGGGCGCAGCCTCCGGCCCGGGGAGGGGCTCGTGCGGAGGGCGGCGCGGGGCCGGTGAGGCGAGGACGCGGGGTCGTACGGGACGGTGGTCGAGGTCCTGCGCACGGAGCTCGTTCTCCGTGCGCCTGGCATGGACAGTAGGTGCGGGCCATGGCACGGACAACGAGTTGCCATTTGTTGCACCTGACAGCGCTGGACGAGCGACCGCGGCACCAGGCGCACCGGACCGCGGGTGCCGGGTCGTGCGCGGGCACGAGGCGCGCGGGAGGGCGTGGTTGCCGTCGGTTGCCACCGGTCGGCGTCGCCGGGCGACGCCCGGCGACGGTTCCGTGACGGGGCCGTCGACGGCTGCCCGGCCCGCGTCGGCGGCGGTCCGGGCAGGGCGCGCGGAGGGCGCGCCGGCGCGTCAGGTGCCGGGGTCCGCCGGGGTGCCGAGGTCGAGCGCGACGAGCCGGAAGCCCGCCGACCGGACGGCCCGCAGGACCTCCCCGCGCAGGGGCTCGGCCGCCACGACCGGCAGCTCCGTGTGGGGAGCCTCGACCCGGGCGAGGTCGCCGTGGTGGTGGACCCGCAGGTCCTCCAGGCCGAGGCGGCGCAGCTCGCTCTCGGCCGCCTCGACCTGGACGGCGGCCTCGCCGTCACGGGCGCGGTCGACGGCGAGGTCGACCGACGGCGCCTGATCGGTGCGGCTCATCGACGCCGTCCGCCGGGCAGGACCGGGACGGCACCGGAGGGTCGAGGTCCAGGCCGCCGACGTGCCGTCGTCGGGCGCAGGGACGCGTTCGCACGCGAGATCACGGAGCCATTGGAGGATGCCGTTCGGGGCCCGTCAAGGAGTTGCCGTCGGTTGCCGTGGGTTGCCACGAGACCTGCGGTCGGGCGGCGCGAGGGGCGGGCACCGGGCGGCCGCGGCGTGCGTATCGGCTGGTCACGGGGCACGGCCGCGACACGAGGGTGACAACCGGTTGTTGTCCGGCGCTGTCACGCCCGTTACAGTCCGACCGCATGACCTCAGCCGGCAATGGTGCCAGCCCGACGATCTACGACGTCGCCCAGGCGGCCGGCGTCGCCCCCTCGACCGTGTCACGGACGTTCTCGCGTCCCGGCCGCGTCAACGCGCAGACCGCGGAGCGGATCCGCCAGGTCGCCAACGAGCTCGGGTACCGGACGAACCCGCTGGCCCGCGGCCTGCCGAGCGGCCGGACCTCGCTGCTCGCGATCGTCGTGGCCGACGTGACCAACCCCTTCTTCTTCGAGATCATCCGCGGCGCGGAGAAGACGGCCCGCGACGCCGGGTACACGCTGCTCATGGTCGACGCCCACGAGTCCGACGAGGCGGAGCGCCGCGCGCTCGACCGGACGCTGCCCCTCGTGGAAGGTCTGATCCTCGCGACCTCCCGGCTCTCGGACTCCTCGATCCGGGTCGCCGCGAAGCAGCGGCCCACCGTCGTCATGAACCGGCACATGACCGACGTCCCGAGCGTCCTGACGGACAACGCCCAGGGCATGCGCAGCGCCGTCGAGCACCTGGCCGGGCTCGGGCACACGAGCCTCGCCTACGTCGCGGGGCCCGAGGCGTCGTGGGCCGACGGGATGCGCTGGCGAGCGTTCCGCGAGGCGACACGCGAGACCGACGTGCAGGCGCGGCGGATCGGCCCGTTCGCGCCGACCCTCGCCGGCGGGCTCTCCGCGGCCAAGTCGCTCGTCAAGCACCCCGCCACGGCGGCCGTCGCGTACAACGACCTCATCGCGATCGGCGCGATGCGCGGCCTGCGCCGGCTCGGGGTCGAGGTGCCGCGCGACCTGAGCATCGTCGGGTTCGACAACATCTTCGGCTCGGACTTCTGCACCCCGCCGCTCACGACCGTCGCCGCACCGCTGCGCCACTTCGGGTCGTTCGCGGTCCAGCGGCTCCTGGCCCAGCTCCGCACGTCGCCCGCGCCGGCCGCCGGGCCGACGCTGCTCCCGGCGAAGCTCGTCGAGCGCGGCTCGACCGGCCGCCCGGCCTGACCGCACCCGCCCGCGGCGCGGTCGCCGCCGGGCCGGGCAACAAGTGGCAACTCGTTGCCCGGACGTCGTGCGCGCCCGGATAGTGACGGCACAGCGCACCGATGCGCGCCCTGTGCGCAGTCCGACGCACGGTCCTCGACGGAGAGGCAGGCTGATGGAACACCCCTCGACCGACGCACCACCCCCGCACGGCACGCCCCGGCCCCGCCGCAGAAGACGGCGTGCCCTCGTGGCCGCGCTCGCCGCCCTGGCCGTGCCGTCCGGCGTCCTCACGGCCCAGGCCGCGGTGCCGACCGCCGCACCCGCCGTGGCACCCGCCGCGACGCAGGCGGACATCCGCCCGCAGGAGCCCGGCGTGACCCTGCGCGTCTTCGACGTCCAGGTCATCCTCGACGACTACTGCACGCTCAAGCCCGGGCAGACGCCCAACGTCGACAAGATCATGCCGACCATCGACTGGACCACGGCGGCCGACTTCGGCCTCACGGACAAGTTCGTCACCGAGGTGACGGGGTACCTGAACGTCCCCGAAGCCGGCACGTACGACTTCCGGATCACGAACGACGACGGCGCGCGACTGCTGCTCGACGACGAGCTCGTCGTCGACCACCCGGGCCGTCACGGCGCGACGTCCAAGGAGGGGTCGATCCAGCTCGACGCGGGCTACCGCGCGCTGCGCATCGACCACTTCGACGGCGAGTTCGACCAGCGGCTCAAGCTCGAGTGGCGGCCGCCGGGCGCCTCGGGCTACGTGCTCGTCCCGAACTCCGTGCTGAGCACCGACGCCGACGTCACGCGCGTCACGTCGCCCGGCCGCAAGGAGTGCGAGGGCATCACCGAGGCACCGGGCGACGGCCTGCCGCTCACCGAGGTGCACCCCGACTACACGCTCACCGACCTGCGCCCCGAGGGCTTCCAGCCGCAGGTGACGGGCATGGACTGGCTGCCCGACGGCCGTCTGGCCATCTCCACGTGGGGCGGCGACCGGCTCACGCAGCGCGGCGAGGTCTACCTGATCGACCACGTCCAGGGCGACACCGGCGCGGACGACGTGACCTACACGAAGGTCGCCGAGGGCCTGACGGAGCCGATGGGCCTCAAGTACGTCGACGGCACGATCTACGTGTCCGAGAAGGACGGCCTCACGGCGCTCGTCGACACCGACGGCGACGAGGTCGCCGACGAGTACGACACGTTCGCGACCTGGCCGTTCGGCGGCAACTACCACGAGTTCGCGTTCGGTCTCCTCTACGAGGACGGCTACTTCTACGTCACCACCGGCATCGCCATGGTGCCGGGCGGCAACTCGCTCGACCCGCAGCTCGCGGAGAACCGCGGCTCGGTCATGAAGATCAGCAAGGAGACCGGCGAGGTCGAGTACGTCGCGGGCGGCCTGCGCACCCCGAACGGGCTGGGCTGGGGCACCGACGGCGCGATGTACGTCACCGACAACCAGGGCGTCCGCATCCCGACGTCCAAGCTGGTGCGCGTCGAGGAGGGCGCGTTCTACAACCACTTCACCAACCCCGACGGCCCCTACGACGACCAGCCCGTCACCGAGCCGGTCCTGTGGATGCCGCACAACGAGATCTCGAACTCGCCGAGCAACCCGGTCGTGCTCACCGAGGGCGTGTTCGCCGGGCAGCTCGCGATCGGCGACGTGACGTACGGCGGGCTCCAGCGCGCCTACCTCGAGGATGTCGCAGGCCAGGAGCAGGGCGCCGTCTTCCGCATGACGCAGGGCCTCGAGTCCGGCGTCAGCCGCACGAGCGTCGGCCCCGACGGCGCGATCTACGTCGGCGGCATCGGCTGGTCGGGCAACTGGGGCCAGGCGGGCAAGCTCTCGTACGGGCTGCAGAAGCTCACGTACGACGGCAACGACGCGTTCGACATGCTCGCGATGCGCGCCGTCGAGGGCGGGTTCGAGATCGAGTACACGCAGCCGCTCTCCGAGGAGACGGCGCAGGACCTCGCGTCGAAGTACACCGCCGCGCAGTGGCGCTACGTCGCGACCCCGCAGTACGGCGGCCCGAAGGTCGACGAGGAGGACCTCGACGTCGCCTCCGCGACCGTGTCGGAGGACCGGAAGACCGTCACGCTCCAGATCGACGGGCTGAAGCCCGGGCGGGTCGTGAACGTCCACTCCCCGCGCCCCTTCGCGTCCGAGACCGGCCAGGAGCTGTGGAGCACCGAGGCCTGGTACACCCTCACCCGCCTGCCCGACGGCTCCGTCGCCCCGCCGGTCTACGAGGCCGAGGCCGCGGACATCAGCGGCGGCGCCGGGTGGAACAGCAACCACGCCGGCTACTCGGGCTCCGGGTTCGTCGACCGCAACTGGGAGCCGGGCGCCCAGACGACGTTCGCCGTCCGCACCGAGGAGGCCGGCCTGCACGACCTCGCGATCCGCTACGCCAACGGCCAGAACAGCGACCCCGCGCCGCTGCCGAGGAACCTGAGCCTCTACGTCAACGGCGAGAAGCTCAAGCAGGTCTGGTTCGACAGCACCGTGGCGTGGTCCACCTGGGCCACCCAGGTCGAGACCGTGCCGCTGCGCGCGGGCGCCAACACCATCACGATCCGGCACGACGACGACGACATCGGGCACGTCAACCTCGACAGCCTCACCGTCACCCCGACCGAGCGCATCACGCTGTTCGACGGCGACGACCTCGACCAGTGGGCGGCCGTCAACGGCGGCGGTCCCGCGACGTGGCCGATCGCCGACGGCTCCGTCGAGTCGTTCGGCGGCGACATCCGCACCCAGGAGAAGTTCGACGACTTCCGGATGCACGTCGAGTGGTACCAGCCCGAGCACGCGCCCGACGTCACGGGCCAGGCGCGCGGCAACAGCGGCGTCTACATCCAGGAGCGGTACGAGGTGCAGGTGCTCGAGTCCTTCGGCATCGACCCGCCGCGGAACGACCACGCCGGGGCGATCTACCTCCAGAGGGCTCCCGACGTGAACGCGGCGACGCCGATGGGCACGTGGCAGACGTACGACATCACGTTCCGCGGAGCCCGCTTCGGCCCCGACGGCAAGAAGACCGAGGACGCGCGCCTCACGCTCGTGTGGAACGGGCAGGTCGTGCACGACGACGTCGCCGTCACCGGCAAGACCGGCAACGGCCGGGCGGAGGGACCGACGTCGGGGTACATCAAGCTCCAGGACCACGGCGACCCCGGCCTCAACCCCCGGTTCCGCAACATCTGGATCGAGCGCCTCTCCAGCGTCGAGGAGCCCGGCCAGGAGGAGGTCGCGATCACCGCGACCGCCGAGGTCCGGTGCCTCGCGGGCACGCCGTACGTCGCGGTCCGCGCGCTCAACGAGGACACCGTCCCGCTGGACGTCGTCCTCGACACGCCGTACGGGTCCAGGACGTTCACGGACGTCGCTCCTGGCAAGAACGCCTACCAGTCGTTCGCCGTCCGGGGCGTGGAGGACCCGACGGCCGGATCCGTGACCGTCACCGCCCGTCCGTCCGACACCTCCGACGAGCGGGAGACCGTCGCGACCCCGGAGCACGGCCAGCCGTCCTGCGGCTGACCGGCCCGCTCCGGTCCCGGGGCCGTCCCGCGCGCCACTCGGCGCGCGAGGCGGCCCCGTCTCGGTCGTGCGCCATGGAACCCAGGTGGCGCGCGAGATAGCGGCTCCCGTCGCGAGGTAGAGCCCGGCGAGCTCTACGCCGAGACCGGAGGCTCTATCTCGCGGGGGCGAGGGTCGTGGAGTCGCGCACCATGAGCTCGACGGGGAGGACGTCGTCGGGCGCCGTCGCGGGCTCCGGCGACCCGTCGGCGTCGGCGACGGCCCCGCGACGCGTGCCGAGCGCCGCGACCAGGCGGTCGACGGCGCGGGCACCGAGGCGCGCGAGGTCGGTGCGGACCGTGGTGAGCGGGGGCGACGCGAGGGTCGCGACGAACGTGTCGTCGAACCCGACGACGCTGAGGTCGCGCGGCACGTCGACGCCGCGCTCCCGGAGTCGCGCGACGAGGCCGAGGGCGACGAGGTCGTTGTAGGCGAGGACCGCCGTCGCCCCCGACGCGACGACGAGGTCGGCGGCCGCACGACCGCCCTCGACACGGGGGCGGAACGACCCCACGGTGACGGTCTCGACGTCGGGGTAGCGCTCGCGGACGACGTCGAGCCCGGCGCGGCGGCGCGCGTCGGACCACGACCGGTCGGGCCCGCCGACGTACGCGACGCGGCGGTGCCCGAGCGCCCGCAGGTGCTCGACGGCGAGGACGACGCCGTGCGCGTCGTCCGAGGAGACGGAGGGCACGCCGTCGTGCCGGAGGTTGACGAGGACGACGGGGGCGCCCCGCGCTGCGTCCAGGTCGGCCTCGGCGGCACGCGGAGAGCACAGCACGAGCCCGTCCGTCTGGGACCGCAGCCCGGTCACGAGCTCGGTCTCGAGCGCGGGGTCCTCCCCCGCGTCGACGACGAACACGGCGTGGCCCGTCTGGCGCGCCCGCGCCTGCACGCCCTTGGTCACGGACGCGAAGTACGGGTTCTCCAGGTCGGGCACGACGAGACCGAGGGCCCCGGTGCGACCGGCACGCAGCCCGCTCGCGGCGCGGTTGGGCCGGTACCCGAGGCGGTGGGCGACGGCGACGACGCGGTCGCGCGTCTCCGGGGCGACGCGCTCGGGCTCGGCGAGGGCGCGGGAGACCGTGGAGATCGACACCCCGCTCTCGCGGGCGACGTCACGGACGGTGACCACGGCTGCCTCCTCGGCGCTCGGGGCCCCGCAGGGAGACCCGGGGCTGCGAACGATTGTAGCGGCCCCGCGGCTTTCGCTCCGAGAGACCCCGTGGCGTACGATGCAAACGTTCGCAACGATGCCTCTGGAGGAACCCGTGACGAGCACGGCCCACCTGGACCCGACCACCGCGACGGCGCCGTGGTCCCTGCACCCCGACCGCGCGCTCCCCGCCGACCCCGTGCTCCGACCGCTCGCCCGCGAGGTCTACGCGGCGACGCGCGACCTCCCGATCGTCTCCATGCACGGGCACGTCGACGCCGCGCTGCTCGCCGACGACGCGTCGTTCGGCGACCCAGCGGCGCTGTTCGTCACGCCCGACCACTACCTCGTGCGCATGCTCGTCGCGCAGAGCACGTCACCGCACGGCGCGCCGGGCGTGCGCGGCGTCCAGGACCTCGGCGTCGCGCCCGTGCCCGGCGCTCCCGACGGCACCGCGCCCGCCGAGACGGACCCGCGCGAGATCTGGCGCCGGTTCTGCGCGGGCTGGCACCTGTTCCGCGGCACCCCGACGCGCTACTGGACCGAGCACGCGCTCGTCGAGGTCTTCGGCGCCCCGGTGCGCCCGTCGGCACAGACCGCCGACGCCCTGTACGACCACCTGGTCGACCGCCTCGCACGACCCGAGTTCCGACCGCGCGCGCTCTTCGAGCAGTTCGGCCTCGAGCTCCTCGCGACGACCGACCCCGCGCAGTCCCCGCTCGCCGACCACGCGCGCCTCGCCGCGGACGGTTGGGGCGAGCGCGTCGTGCCGACGTTCCGCCCCGACCCGCTCCTGCACGTCGACCGCGCCGACTGGGCCGCCCAGGTGGCCGAGCTCGGCGCGGCCGCGGGGACGGACGTCGTCGACTACCGGTCCTACCTCGACGCGCTCCGGGCGCGCCGCGCCGCGTTCGTCGCGGCCGGCGCCCGCGCGACCGACCACGGCCACCGCACCGCGGACACCACGCCCCTCGACGACGCCGACGCCGCCCGCGTCCTCGACCGCGCGCTGCGCGGCGAGGCCACCGCGGCGGACGCCCGGGCGTTCTCGGCGCACATGCTCTTCCAGATGGCTGCGATGTCGGCCGAGGACGGCCTCGTGATGCAGCTCCACCCCGGCGTCCTGCGCGACCACTGCGCCGGCGTCGTGCAGGCGTACGGTCCCGACAGGGGCTACGACATCCCCGAGCGCACCGAGTACGTCCGCGCGCTGCGTCCGGTCCTCGAGGCGTTCGGCCACCACCCGGGCTTCCGGATGATCGCGTTCACCGTCGACGAGGACACGTTCTCGCGCGAGCTCGCCCCGCTCGCGGGGGTCTACCCGGCGCTGCGGCTCGGCGCCCCGTGGTGGTTCCTCGACACCCCCGACGGCATGCGCCGCTTCCGCGAGGCCGCGACCGACACCGCGGGCTTCTACAACACGAGCGGGTTCGTCGACGACACGCGCGCGTTCTGCTCCATCCCCGCCCGCCACGACCTCGCACGCCGGATCGACGCCGGCCACCTCGCCCGCCTCGTCGCCGAGCACCGCCTCGACTTCGACGAGGCGATCGACACCGCCGTCGACCTCGCCTACCACCTCCCGAGGGCCTCCTACCCCCCGCTGGGCGCGTGAGCCCGTCGCCGAACCCCACTCACGCCCGCGAGATCGACCCGTCCGCCTTCAGATCGACCTCCCGAGGGTCGATCTCGGATGCTCGGGTCGATCTCGCGCCCAGCGCCCGCCGCAGTCCGCTCCCCAGAACTCGTCCGCGTGAGGTGTCGATCTCGGCGACGGTCGTTCGTCGTCCTGGTGAGCGGCCGCACGGGCCGCACGACCGAGGAGGCACGATGACCTTTCTGGAGACGATCCTCGCCGCGAACCGGGAGCAGCCGCCGGACCTCGCGCGCTACCGTGACGGACGGCGCGGCGTGGGCGACGGAATCGACGCCGCCGACGTGGTGCTCTACGGGCCGACGGCGCTCCGCCGGCCCGCGACGACGAGGGCGGAGGACCTGTGATGCGTTACCTCATGCTCGTGCTCAGCACGCCGCACGACCCCGACCTGCGCCCCGAGGAGGCCGCGGCGGCACCCCCGATCGAGGAGTGGGTCGGGCGCCACTACGGCAGCGGCGCCGCGGTGCTGGGCGACCGGCTGCGACCCGCGGAGGACGCCGTCGGCGTCCGGGTGCGCGGCGGCAAGGTCCTCGTCACCGACGGGCCGTTCTCCGAGACCAAGGAGACGATCGCCGGGTTCGACGTCCTCGAGGCGCCCGACCTGGACGCCGCGATCGCCATCGCGTCCGAGCACCCCATGGCGTACGGCGGGGCGATCGAGCTGCACCCTGCGTGGCCGCTGGACCTCGACGGCTCCTGACCCGCCGGTCGTGACGGACCCGCGCCGCGCCGTCGAGGACGCGTTCCGCACCGAATGGGGACGCGTCCTCGGCGCGGTCGCGCGCAGCACGGGCGACCTCGACCTCGCCGAGGAGTCCGCGCAGGAGGCGTTCGCGACCGCGCTGCGCACCTGGGACCGCGACGGCGTCCCCGAGCGGCCCGGCGCCTGGCTCACGACGACGGCCCGCCGGCACGCGATCGACGTCCTGCGCCGGCGACGGGTCGAGGCGGAGCGCGTTGCCGCCGCGGGCCGCCTGGGCGAGCGCGTCGACGCCGGGTCCCGGAACGGTGGCCCGGACCCCGTCGTCGAGCAGGTCGCCCTCGGCCTCGAGGACGACGCGTGGGACCTGGACGACCCGGACGGCGACCTCCTGCGCCTGCTGTTCACGTGCTGCCACCCGGCCCTGCCCGCCGAGGCTCGCGTCGCCCTGACCTTGCGGTCGCTGACCGGCATGACGACCGCCCAGGTCGCGCGCGCCTTCCTCGTCCCCGAGGCGACGATGGCGCAGCGCCTCGTCCGGGCCAAGCGCCGCATCCACGCGACCGGGATGACGTTCCGGGTGCCGCCCGCCGAGCTCCGGGCGGAGCGCGTCGACGGCGTCCTCGCCGTCCTGTACGTGCTCTTCACGGAGGGGTACGACGCCTGGGCGGAGCCCTCCGACGTGGTCGAGGGATCGGCCGAACGGCGTGCGCTCGCCGACGTCGCCGTCCGGCTCGCGCGCCTGGCCGCACGGCTGCTCGACGACGAGCCGGAGGCCCGCGGGCTGCTCGCCCTCCTGCTGCTCCAGCACGCCCGCCGGGACGAGCGCGTCGGACCCGACGGCTCGACGCGCACCCTCGCGGAGCAGGACCGCGCGCGCTGGCGGCACGACGAGATCGCGGAGGGAGTGGCCGAGCTGGAGGCGGCGCTCGCCGTCGGGCGTCCCGGGGCGTACCAGGTGCAGGCCGCCGTCGCGGCGCTGCACGACGAGGCCCCCGACGCCGAGGCGACCGACTGGCCGCAGATCCTGGGCCTGTACGACGTGCTGCTCGACCTCACCGGTTCGCCGGTCGTCGCGCTCAACCGCGCGGTCGCCGTCGCCGAGGTGCACGGCGCGGAGCCCGGCCTCGCGGCGATCGACGCCGTCGCCGCCGAGCCCGCGCTCGCGGGGTACCACCTGCTGCCCGCGGTCCGCGCGGAGCTGCTCGAGCGCGCCGGCCGACCCGCGGAGGCCGCCGTCGACCTGCGTCGCGCCCTCGCGCTCGTCGACCGCGAGGGCGACCGCCGCCTCCTGGAGCGCCGCCTGGCCGGGCTCGCCGAGGCGATGCGAGATCGACCCGAGCGTCCGAGATCGGCCCTCTGAGGGTCGACGTCGCGACGCTCGGGTCGACCGGGCCGCGCTACGAGGCTCCGCAGGGGGCGAGCCGCTTCCAGCGAGCCAGAAGCCGGTGCTCCGTCCCAGCATGTAAAACGGTATCGATAACGATTGCCATCCTGCCGCAGTGTGACTAGCGTCACGTGCGCACGTTGTTCGCGCTGGTGGCCAACGGTGGTCCACCCGGGAGGAAGAGGATCGACGATGACCCGAGCACTACCCTTGCGCAGCACGAACGGCAGGAGGTCGGCCACCCTGGCCGCGCTCGTTGCCGTGCTCATCACCACCGGCGTCGGCGCGGGCTCCGCGCAGGCTGCCGGCTCCACCCTCGAGGCGGCGGCCGCCGAGTCCGGCCGCTACTTCGGCACCGCCCTCGCGGCGGGCAGGCTGTCCGACTCGACGTACTCGACCATCGCGAACCGCGAGTTCGACACGATCACGGCCGAGAACGAGATGAAGATGGACGCGACGGAGCCGTCGCAGAACCAGTTCAACTATTCCCAGGGCGACCAGATCGTCAACTGGGCCACGAGCCGGGGGAAGCAGGTCCGCGGGCACGCCCTCGCGTGGCACTCGCAGCAGCCGGGCTGGATGCAGAACATGTCGGGCTCCGCGCTCCGCCAGGCGATGCTCAACCACGTGACGCAGGTCGCGACGCACTACCGCGGCAAGATCTACGCGTGGGACGTCGTGAACGAGGCGTTCGCCGACGGCAGCTCGGGCGCGCGTCGCGACTCGAACCTGCAGCGCACCGGCAACGACTGGATCGAGGCGGCATTCCGCGCGGCCCGCGCCGCCGACCCCGGCGCCAAGCTCTGCTACAACGACTACAACACCGACAACTGGAGCCACGCGAAGACCCAGGCCGTGTACAACATGGTCCGCGACTTCAAGGCGCGGGGGGTGCCGATCGACTGCGTCGGCTTCCAGGCCCACTTCAACTCGGGCAACCCGGTGCCGAGCAACTACCACACCACCCTCCAGAACTTCGCCGACCTCGGCGTCGACGTGCAGATCACCGAGCTCGACATCGAGGGCTCCGGCTCGTCGCAGGCGGAGCAGTACCGCGGCGTCGTCCAGGCGTGCATGGCCGTGTCGCGCTGCACCGGCATCACCGTCTGGGGCGTGCGGGACACCGACTCGTGGCGCGCGTCCGGCACCCCGCTGCTGTTCGACGGCAACGGGAACAAGAAGGCCGCCTACACCGCCGTGCTCGACCAGCTCAACAGCGGCGGCGGGACGCCCGGCGGCCCGGGGGAGAACCCGGGCGGCTCCTGCACCGTGACCGTGACGCGGGGCGACTCCTGGGGCGACCGCTTCAACACCACGTTCCAGGTCTCCGGCGCGTCCGACTGGACCGTGACCATCCGCACCGGCTCCGGCCAGAGCCTGCAGAACTCCTGGAACGCCGCGGTCACCGGCACGAGCGGCACCCTCACCGCGACACCGAACGGGAACGGCGACGCCTTCGGCATCACGCTGTACTCGAACGGCAACACCACGCTCCCGACGGCCACGTGCTCGTCGGGCTCGGGAGGCGGCGGCGAGACGTGCACCGTGACCGTGACGCGGGGTGACTCCTGGGGCGACCGCTTCAACACCACGTTCCAGGTCTCCGGCGCGTCCGACTGGACCGTGACCATCCGCACCGGCTCCGGCCAGAGCCTGCAGAACTCCTGGAACGCCGCCGTCTCCGGCACGAGCGGCACCCTCACCGCGACACCCAACGGCAACGGCGACGCCTTCGGCATCACGCTGTACTCGAACGGCAACACCACGCTCCCGACGGCCACCTGCTCGGCCTGACCGGAGACCGCCGGGGTGGTGGGACCGTCCGTCCCGCCACCCCGGCGTCCGTACCGCACCAGGGCCGGCAGAGCCACGTCGTCCGACCACAACCGCAGCGCCTCGCCGCGGGGGTCTCGACAGGCGGCACGGACGCGCCCCGGCGAGACTGGACCGGACTCGCCCTCTCCCGGAGCCCTGATGCGCATAGCCCTCACCGCGACCTGCCTCGGCGACGTGATGTTCCCGCAGGCACCGCGCGCCACCGCCCTCCTCCTCGAGCGCCTCGGGCACGAGGTGTTCTTCCCCGAGCGCCAGGCCTGCTGCGGCCAGATGCACGTCAACACCGGGTACCTCGACGAGGCGGTCCCCGTGGTGCGGAACCATGTCGAGGCGTTCTCCCCCGTGCTCGACGGCGAGTGGGACGCGATCGTCGTCCCGTCCGGCTCGTGCACCGGGTCCGTGCGGCACCAGCAGGGCATGGTCTGCCGGCGCGCCGGCCTCGACGACCTCGCGCGCACCGCCGACGCGGTCGCCGCGAAGACGTACGAGCTGTCCGAGCTGCTCGTCGACGTGCTCGCCGTGACCGACGTCGGCGCCTACTTCCCGCACCGCGTCACCTACCACCCGACGTGCCACTCGCTGCGCATGCTCCACGTCGGCGACAAGCCGCTGCGCCTCCTGCGCGCGGTCGCGGGCATCGACCTCGTCGAGCTGCCCGCGGCGGAGGCGTGCTGCGGGTTCGGCGGCACCTTCGCGCTGAAGAACGCCGAGACCTCGACGGCGATGCTCGCCGACAAGATGACGCACGTGAAGGCGACGGGCGCCGAGGTCCTCACCGCGGGCGACGCGTCGTGCCTCCTGCACATCGGCGGCGGCCTGTCGCGCATCCGCGCGGGCGTCCGCACGCTCCACTTCGCGGAGATCCTCGCGTCCACCAAGGACACGCCCGCCCTCGCCGGGGCCGGTCCGTCGACGCGCGGGGGTGCCCGGTGAGCCGCACGTTCCTCGGCCTGCCCGTCCGGCGCGGCGCGCGCACCCTGCCCGACGACGTCGCGCGCCCGGGCGCGCGCGGCACGTCGGCGGGTACCTCGGCGGGCGCAGCGGCGGCGTCGGACGCGTTCGGCGACGTGCCGCACCCCGACGCGCCGCTGCGCTGGGGCGACGCGTTCCCCGACGCCGCGCGCGCGGCGCTGCAGAACACGCAGCTGCGCCGCAACCTCGCGCACGCGACCTCGACCATCCGGGACAAGCGCGCCGCCGTCGTCGGCGAGGTGCCGGACTGGGAGGCGCTGCGCGACGCGGGCTCCGCGATCAAGACCGACGTCATGGCGCGCCTGCCCGACCTCCTCGAGGAGCTGGAGCGCAACGTCGTGGCGCGCGGCGGCGTCGTGCACTGGGCGCGCGACGCCGACGAGGCGAACCGGATCGTCGCGGACCTCGTGAAGGCCAAGGGCGTCGACGAGGTCGTCAAGGTGAAGTCCATGGCGACGCAGGAGACCGGGCTCAACGAGGCGCTCGCCGCCGAGGGGATCGCGGCGTACGAGACGGACCTCGCGGAGCTCATCGTGCAGCTCGCCGACGACATGCCGTCGCACATCCTCGTGCCCGCGATCCACCGCAACCGCGCGGAGATCCGCGAGATCTTCCTCGCGCGCATGGGCGACGCGCCGCCGGACCTGTCGGACGTCCCGCGCGAGCTCGCGATGGCCGCGCGCGCCCACCTGCGCCGCACGTTCCTCTCGGCGAAGGTCGCGATCAGCGGCGCGAACTTCGGCGTCGCGGACACGGGGACGCTGACCGTCGTCGAGTCCGAGGGCAACGGCCGCATGTGCCTCACGCTCCCCGAGACGCTCATCACGGTCATGGGGATCGAGAAGGTCGTGCCCACGTACACCGACCTGGAGGTGTTCCTCCAGCTCCTGCCGCGGTCGTCCACGGGCGAGCGCATGAACCCGTACACGTCCCTGTGGACGGGCGTCACGCCCGGCGACGGCCCGCAGGAGTTCCACCTCGTGCTGCTCGACAACGGGCGCACCGACGTCCTCGCCGACGAGGTCGGGCGGGCCGCGCTGCACTGCATCCGCTGCTCCGCGTGCCTCAACGTGTGCCCGGTGTACGAGCGGGTGGGCGGCCACGCCTACGGGTCGGTGTACCCCGGCCCGGTCGGCGCGATCCTCACGCCGCAGCTCACGAAGTCCTCCGGCGGGCTCTCCGGCCACCACGACCCCAACGCGTCGCTCCCCTACGCCTCGACGCTGTGCGGCGCGTGCTACGAGGTGTGCCCCGTGAAGATCGACATCCCGTCGATCCTCGTCGAGCTCCGGGCGCGCGAGGTCGACGCCGACCGCGGCCGCCCGACCGGCTGGGGCGCCGCGATGAAGGCGGCGTCGTTCGTCATGTCCGACGCGCGACGGTTCGCGCTCGCGGAGAAGGCGGCGGGTCTGGGTCGCGTGGTCGCCGGTCCGACGGGCCGGATCACGACCCTCCCGCCCCCCGCGTCCGCCTGGACCCGCTCGCGCGACCTCCCGGCCCCGGCGAAGCAGACCTTCCGCGACTGGTGGCGCGACCGCCCGGACCGTGCGACCCCACCGGCCGACCCCGTGGTCCCTCCCCAGGACCGGTCCGCGCTGAGGAACGATCGCGGGTTCGCCGAACCCGGGATCACTCCTCAGGATGGGCCCGCACCGGGGAACGATCCAGGGTTCGGCGAGAGGGGTGAGGGTCGGTGAGCGCGCGTGACGACGTCCTCGCCCGCGTGCGCGCCGCGCTCGGGGGGTCGACGGCGGGCGGGTCGGCGGCGTCGGGCCGGGTCCCGCGGGCGTACCGCGAGCGCGGCGACCTCGCGCCGGGGTCGCCGGGAGCCGTGGACGTCCTCGTCGACCGGCTCGTCGAGTACCGGGCGCACGTCCACCGGGCCGCCGGCCCGGCCGAGGTCGCCACGATCGTGGGCGACGTGCTCGCGGACGCGGCGTCCGTCGTCGTGCCGCCGGGGCTCGACGACGCGTGGCTGGGCGCGCTGGGTGCCGGGACCGCCGTCGTGCCCGACGCACGCGACGACCCGCGCACGCCCGACGAGCTCGACCGGGTGGAAGCCGTCGTCACGGCCGCGTGCGTCGCGATCGCCGACACCGGCACGATCGTGCTCGACGGCGAGCCCGACCAGGGCCGCCGGGCGATCACGCTCGTGCCCGACCTGCACGTCTGCGTCGTGCGCACGGACCAGGTGGTGCAGACCGTGCCCGAGGCCGTGCGGCTGCTCGCCGCGCACCCGGAACGACCGCAGACGTGGATCAGCGGCCCCAGCGCGACGAGCGACATCGAGCTCTCCCGCGTCGAGGGCGTCCACGGACCACGCACCCTCCACGTGGTCCTCGCCCCGCCGAGGTAGAGCGGGCCCTCATGCCCGACGGCGGTGGCGCACCTCCGCGAGAACCGTCGCCAGGCGGACGGGGAAGTCGTCCGGCGTGCCGGACGGCAGCGTGTCGACCGGGAACCAGGCGACGTCCTCGCTCTCGTCGCTCACGACGGTGCGCGTGTCCGGGTCGGCGAACGCGACGAACCCGACGTCCCAGTGCGTGCGGCACGTCCCGAACGCCGCGGCGAGGTCGTGGCGGTGCACGTCGACCGGGGCGGCGGGCGCGGCGTCGGCGCGGGCGCCGGGGGCGGTGCCGGCGGACGGGTCCGGGTCGAACGGGACGAGGTCGTCGAGGCCGCTCTCCTCGCGCGCCTCGCGGTAGGCGGCGCCCGCGAGCGTCGTGTCGCCCGGCTCGGTGTGCCCGCCCACCTGGACCCAGAACTGGCCCTTGCGATGGAAGCAGAGCAGCACGCGGGCCAGGTCCGGGCTGAGCACGAAGCAGCTCGCCGTGAGGTGCTGCGGGCCACCGTCGCGCCGGACGGCGTCGGCACGCGCGACGGAGCCACCGTCGCCGCGGAGGAACGCGCGGTACTCGGCCGCGAGCGCCGCCTGCTCGTCGTCGACCGGCTCCCACCGGTCGAGGCGGGCGAGGGCGTCGCGGGCGAGCAGGGCGGCAGGGTCGAGTGCGGTCACCGGGGAAGGCTACGCGGCGCGCGTGACCGTCCCGGTGCGGCGCTGCGAGAATGGGGTCCCGTGAGCGACCCTCAGCACGTCGACGGCCCGGTCCAGGCCGGCACAGGACCGGCGACCGACGACCTCGGCACGGACCCCGCGCTGTTCGACCTCCCGCCGGGCTCGCGCGAGGTCCCGACGCGCATCGTGCTCCTCACGGGCGCGTCCGGCTCGGGCAAGACGTCGCTCACGCGGCGCCTCGGCCTCCCGGTCGTCGCGCTCGACGACTTCTACCTCGACCACGACCACCCGGACCTGCCGCAGCGGTTCGGCATCGTCGACTGGGACGACCCCCGGTCGTGGGACGCCGCAGGCGCCGTCGCGGCGCTCGTCGACCTCGCGCGGACCGGGCACGCGGACGTGCCGGTCTACGACATCCCGACGTCGCGCCGCACGGGGACGACGCGCCTCGACGTCACGGGCTCGCGGGTCGTGCTGGCCGAGGGGATCTTCGCGGCGGAGATCGTCGCGGCGTGCCGCGCCCAGGACGTCCTGGCCGACGCGATCTGCCTGCGCCGACCGCGTCTCATGACGTTCTGGTTCCGCCTGCTGCGCGACCTCGCGGAGATGCGCAAGCCGCCGGTCACGCTGTTGCGGCGCGGCTGGGCGCTGCTGCGCGCCGAGCCCGCACTCGTGCGCCACTGGGAGTCGCTCGGCTGTCGCGCGCTGACGCCGACGCAGGCCGAGAAGGAGATCCGCGCGCTCCTGCGGCCCTCCGCGGCGTAGGCGCTACACCGACGGGGCAGCGACCTCGATCGTCGCGACCGACGGCCCGCCGCAGTCGGGCCCGAAGTCGCCGGTCGTCGTCTCCCACACGGGGTCGACCTCGTGCTCGGCGACGACGTCTCCCGACGCGAGGTCCACGACGCGGACGGCGATCGGCCCGACCGGGCCGTTCGTCGCGGAGCCCGTCCAGCCGCCGCGCGACGGCTCGACGGGCAGGTCCTCCGCCGCCGCCTCGGGCGAGCTCTGGGCAGCCTCGGGCCGGTCCGGCAGGACCAGGTGGTCGGGGACCGTCGTGGGGATCGGCTCCGGGTCGAGCGAGACCGTCCCGTCGCGCACGAGCCCGCAGGGGTTGATCCCGACGCAGCCCACGAGCACGCCGTAGGCATCCCGATCCGGCCAGGAGTCGTCGAGCCGGACCTCGAGGCGCGCCACGTAGCCGACCGCGGGGCACGCGGTGACCGGGCCTCCCGGGCCGCCGCACGCGGGCAGCACGGCGACGAGCAGTCCTGCGGCGAGCCCGCGCGCACGCCGTCGTCCCCGTCCGTCGGTCATCGTCGGCACCCCCTCCGCAGGCCGGCACGTTCGCCCGGGCCTTCGTCCAGAGCCTGTCGCGTGCGGCCGGATCCGTGCACCGAGACCTGCGAGTCCACCCGCGGAGCGTGACGAGACGTGAGAAGTGGCCCCTGAACGGCACGCCCCGGGGGCCACTTCTCACGCCTCGGCGGGGAGCGTCCCGACGACGATCGTCGCGCCGATCTCCTCGTCGCGGACGACGCGCGCCCGCAGTCCGGCCCGTTCGAGGACGTCGACGGCGCCCGTCGCCTGGCGCTCGCCGGACTCCGTGAGCAGGTGGCCGCCCGGAGCGAGCCACGCGGGCGCCTCGGCGGCGACGCGGCGCAGCACGTCCAGCCCGTCGCCGCCGCCGTCGAGCGCGACGTGGGCCTCGTGGTCGCGCGCCTCGTGGGGCAGCAGCGGGATCTCGGCCGTGGGCACGTACGGCACGTTGGCGAGGAGCAGGTCGACCCGGCCGCGCAGACCGGGCGGCAACGGGTCGAACAGGTCGCCCTCGTACGCGCTGCCGCCGACCGCGGCGACGTTGCGCGCCGCGCACGCGACGGCGGCCGGGTCGACGTCGCTCGCGTGCAGCGCGACGGTCTCCGCGCCGCCGAGGCCCACCGCGGTCGCGAGCCCCAGCGCCCCGGCGCCGCAGCACAGGTCGACCACGACCACTGCCGGGCCGACCATCCGACGGTCCAGGCCGCTGTCCGGGCCGCCGTCCCGGTCGCCGTCGGGGTTGCCGACCGCCCCGCCACCCGCGCCGACCGCGCCGCCGTCGGCGTCGGCGTCACCAACCGTCACGCTTCCTGTTCCGCCGTCGGCGTCGCCGACCGTCACGCTGCCTGTCCCGCCGCCTGTCCCGCCGTCGGGCAGCCAGTCCAGGTGCCTGGCCCGCCGCCCGAGCGCGACGGCCTCGTCGACGAGCAGCGCGGTGCGCTGGCGCGGCACGAAGACCCCGGGGTCGACGGCGACGCGGAGCCCGTGGAAGTCGACGTACCCGAGCACGTGCTCGAGCGGCTCGCCCGCGACCCGGCGCGCGACGAGCGCGTCGAGGTGCGCGTCGTCGTCGGCCCGCGCGGCGAGGAGCGCGGCCTCCTCCTCCGCGAAGACGCACCCGGCGGCGCGCAGGCGGGCGGTGAGGTCGTCGAGCTGGTCCCGGTCCACGTCCGGACGGTACTCCGGGCCGGGTCTGGCCCGCGCGGGAGGAGTCGCCGTCACGAGATCGACCCGCGCGTCCGAGATCGACCCTCAGGGGGTCGACCTCACGACGCGCGGGTCGATCTGGGCGGTGCTCGGTCAGTCGCGCAGGAGCGGGAGGAGCTGGGTGCCCTGGCGCTCGATCTCGCGCAGGTACGGGGTGTCCGACAGGACGAAGTGCGTGACGCCGAGGTCCTGGTAGCGCCGCAGCGACTTCGCGACGTCCTCCGCCGAGCCGACGAGCCACGTCGTGCCCGCTCCCCCGCCGCCGAACCGGCCGGGCGTCGTCCACAGGTTGTCGTCGAGCACCTCGCCGCGCGCCGCGAGGTCGAGCAGGCGCTGCTGCCCGACGGCGGTGCTCCGCCCCCGGTCGCGCGCGGACCACGCCTCGCCCTCCTGCGACCGCGCGGCCAGCTCCGCCACCTTCGCCTCGGCGTCGGCCCACGCCTCCTCGGTGGTGTCGCGGACGAACGTCGTGATCCGCAGGCCGAACTCGAGCGGCGCGTGCTCGCGCCCCAGCTCGGCGCTCAGGCGCTTCAGCCGGTCGATGCGCTCCGCGATCCCGTCGAGCGGCTCGCCCCAGAAGAGCTGCACGTCCGCCTCGGTCGCGGCGACCCGCTCCGCGGCCTCCGACGCGCCGCCGAAGTAGATCCGCGGGTGCGCGCGGCCGTCGCGTGCCACGGGGCGCGGACCCAGCCGTGACCGCGTCACCGAGAAGTGCTCGCCCGCGTACGTGACCTCCTCCTGCGTCCACAGGCGGCGCACGATCTGCAGGAACTCGCGCGTCCGGGCATACCGGTGCGCGGGGTCGGCCTCGCCGTCGCCGTACGCCTCCTGCCCGTCGGTGCCGGACACGATGTTGACGCGCAGCCGGCCGCCGCTGAGGTGGTCGAGGGTCGCGGCGGCGGACGCGAAGTGCGCGGGCCGCCAGAACCCGGGCCGGATCGCGACGAGCGGCTCGAACGTCGTGGTGCGGGCCGCGAGCGCCGTCGCGACGGTGAACGTGTCGGGACGCCCCCAGCTCGTCCCGAGCAGCGCGCCCGCGAACCCGTGGCGTTCCAGCGCGTGCGCGTGGTTCGTCAGGGTGTCGAGGCTGTTGTGGCCCTCGACCGCGTCGTCGCCGCGGTGGCCTGGACGGACCTGGTTCGGGACGTACCAGAGGTGCTCGGCGCTCACGCGAGGGCCTCCTCGAGGACGCGCGCGCCGCCGTCGGGCACGGGGCCACCGGGGGCGGTGCCCGCGGTGGCGGGGTCGACCTCACCCGCTCGTGCGTACCGGTTCGCCGGCCGCTCGAGCCCGTAGTGCTCGCGCAGCGTCCGTCCCTCGTACTCCTCGCGGAACAGGCCGCGCTCGCGCAGCACGGGTAGCACGTGGTCGACGAACTGCTCGAGCCCCGACGGCAGCACCGCGGGCATGATGTTGAACCCGTCGGCGGCCTCGGCGTCGTACCAGTCCTGGATCGCGTCGGCGACCTGCTCGGGCGTGCCCGCGAACGTGCGGTGCCCGCGCCCGCCGCCGAGCCGCCCGATGAGCTGGCGCACCGTGAGCCGCTCGCGCCGCGCGAGCTCGACGATCAGCGTGTACCGGCTCTTGGCCCCCTCGATCTCGTCCTCGGTGGGCAGACCGTCCGGCAGCTCGCGGTCGAGCGGCAGGTCCTCGGGCGCGAGCCGCAGCGTCTTCGCGAGCTGGGCGCGCGCGTACTCCGGGACGATGAGCTCGTCGAGCTCGCGCTCCTGCGCGAGCGCGTCCGCCTCGGTCGACCCGATGACGGGGACGATGCCGGGCAGGATCTTCACCGTCCCCGGGTCGCGGCCGACGGCGACCGCCCGGGCCTTGAGGTCGGCGTAGAAGTCGCGGGCGTCGTCGAGCGTCTGGTGCGCGGTGAACACCGCCTCGGCGTAGCGCGCGGCGAGGTCCTTGCCGTCCTCCGACGACCCGGCCTGCACGATGAGCGGCCGCGCCTGCGGCGAGCGCGGCGTGGTGAGGGCGCCGTGCACGGAGAAGTGCGTCCCCGCGTGCGCCGGGGCATGAATCTTCGACGCGTCCGCCCACACGCCCGCGGCCTTGTCGGCCAGCACGGCGTCGTCCTCCCACGAGTCCCAGAGCTGGAACGCGACGTCGAGGAACTCCGCCGCGCGCTCGTACCGGACCGCGTGGGCAGGCTGGTCGTCGAGGCCGAAGTTGCGCGCGATGTCCGGCCCCGCCGTCGTCACGACGTTCCACCCGGCCCGACCGCCGGAGACGTGGTCGATCGACGCGAACCGCCGCGCGAGGTTGTAGGGCGAGTTGTACGTCGTCGACGCCGTCGCGATGAGGCCGATGCGCTCGGTCACGGTCGCGATGGCCGTGAGCACGATGAGCGGGTCGAGCGACCCCGCCGGGCGGCGCCCGACGTCGGACCGCAGCCCCGGGCCGTCCGCGAAGAAGATCGAGTCGAGCCTGCCCGCCTCCGCGATCTGCGCGAGGCGCTGCAGGTGCGCGATGTTCGTCGACGTCCACGACGGGTCGCTCTCCGGCAGCCGCCACGACGCCTCGTGGTGGCCCGTGCTCATGAGGAACGCGTTGAGGTGCAGGCGCCCCGGGCGGTGGCCTGCGGAGTCGTAGCGGGTCATGCGGCGGTGTCCTTCCTGTCGTCCCGGACCACGCCGAGCGCGTCGAGCAGCTCGGTACGGAGCCGGGAGAAGCGGGGGTCGGCGGGGTCGCGCGCCTCGCCGGGGCGGTAGCTCTGGTCGATGCGGCGCTCGGCCGCGATGCGTCCCTCGTCGAGCACGACGACGCGGTCCGCGAGGACGATCGCCTCGTCCACGTCGTGCGTCACGAGCAGGACGGCGGGGCGGTGCCGCGCGCACAGGTCCCGCAGCAGAGCGTGCATCCGGATGCGGGTCAGGGCGTCGAGCGCGCCGAACGGCTCGTCGGCGAGCAGGAGGCGCGGCGAGCGCACGAGCGAGCGGGCGAGCGACACGCGCTGCTGCTCGCCGCCCGAGAGCTCGTTCGGCCACGCGCGCTCGCGCCCGGCCAGGCCGACCTCCGCGAGGCTCGCGCGGCCGGCGTCCCGCGCGGCGCTCCGCCCGCGCGCCCCGGCGTCGAGACCGAGCACCACGTTGTCCAGCACGCGCGCCCACGGCAGCAGCCGCGAGTCCTGGAAGACGACGGACACCTGGTCCGGGACGACGACCTCGCCCGACCCGTCTACCCCGTGGTCGAGCGCGGCGAGCGCGCGCAGGAGCGTGCTCTTGCCCGAGCCCGAGCGACCCAGGATCGCGACGAACTCGCCGTCGTCCACGGTGAGGTCGAGGTCGTCGAGGATGCGCTGCTCCCCGTACGACCGAACGAGCGAGCGGACCCGCACGGCCGCGCCGACCGCCGTCGGGCGGTCCTCCCCCACGGTCAGTCCTCCAGCGTGCGCCGCCACGACAGCACCCTCCTCTGCAGGAGGCGGACGGCGAGGTCCGCGGAGTAGCCCAGCACGCCGTAGACCACGAGGCCGACGAGGATGATCTCCGTCTGCCCGTACGTCCGCGCGAGCTCCATCATGTAGCCGATGCCGGCCGTCGCGTTGACCTGCTCGACCACGACGAGCGCGAGCATCGACCCCGTCACCGCGAACCGCAGCCCGAGGAAGAACCCGGGCAGCGCGCCGGGCAGGATGACGCGACGCACGAACTGCCACCGCGAGAGCTGCACCGTCTCGGCGAGCTCGACGTAGCGGCTGTCGATCGCTCGCAGGCCGTTGTGCGTGTGCAGGTAGATCGGGATGAACACGCCGAGCGCGATGGTGATGACCTTCATCTCCTCGCCGATCCCGAACCACAGGATGAGCAGCGGCAGGAGCGCGAGGTTGGGGATGGCGCGCTTGACCTGGATCGGGCCGTCGAGCACGGCGTCGCCGAGCCGGCTCAGCCCGGCCGCGAGCGCGAGCACGACGCCCGCGACGATGCCGAACGCCAGCCCGAGCGCGGCGCGCGTCAAGGACACCCCGAGGTGCGCGCCGAGCTTGCCGTTCGCGACGAGCTCCGCACCCGTCGTGACGACCGTCCACGGTGCGGAGAGCACGCGCGGGTCGATGAGCCCCGTGGCGGAGCCGACCGACCAGACGCCGACGAGGAGCGTCACGCCGACGAGCGCCGCGAGCGGGACCGGCCGGCCGAGCCCCAGGCGCGTGCCGCGGGGGCGCACGTCGAAGGTGGTCGCGGGTGCGTCGTCGAGCCTCGGGGCCGCGAGGTCCACCCGGTCGACGACCGCCGCGCTCACTGCGCTCCCCCGTCCCGCGCCGCCGCCGCGGCCTCGCCCGCGACGGGACCGAACCGCTCGTCGAACAGGTCCGTCGCGTCGAACGGCTCCTGGTCGAGCTCGGTCGCCAGCAGGTCGATCGTCGCCTGCGTGCGCTCGATGCCCTCGGTGAGGTCGGACGGGATGTCCGGGACGGGCGCGTGGTCGATGAGGTACTGCGCGTCCTCCTCGCTCAGCCCCTGGTCCTCGACGTAGTACCCCTGCTTCCACTCCTCGGGGTGCTCGTCGATCCAGACCTTCGCCGCCGCCCAGGCGGCGACGTACTCGCGCAGCGCCGCGGCCTTGGCCGGGTCCTCGACGACCTCCGTCGGGCCGTAGAGGTGCGAGGCGTCGTCGCGCAGGTGGTGCTTGACCGACGTCGCGCCGTCCGCCTCATAGGTGGCCAGGTAGCGGAAGAGCTGCGTCCCGCCCAGCGGGGCGACGTCGACCTCGCCCGCGGCGAGTGCCGTCGAGTACACGTCGCCCGTGCTCGGCAGCTCGACGAGCTCGACGTCGTCCTGCGTGAGACCGGCCTCCTGGAGCGCCTTGAGCACGATCGCGCCCTGCGCCTGGCCCGGGCTGAACGCGATGCGGTGCCCGCGGAAGTCCTCCAGCGAGTCGAGCTCGACCCCGGGCGCGCCCGCGAACTCGTAGATCGGCGCGTCCTCCCAGTTCTCCCGGTAGATCGACGCGTAGATCTGCACGTCCAGTCCCGTCCACGTCGCGTGGATCGGCGGGATCTCCGCCACCGCGCCGACGTCGAGCGAGCCCGCCCGGAACGCCTCCGTCGTCGCGGGGCCGCCGGAGATGTTGGCCCATTCGACCTCGAACGAGAAGTCGCTGTCGAGGTCGTCGCCGGCGAGCTCGAACGCCTTCTGCGTCGTCGGGTCGCCGATGCGCAGGACCGTGCCCTCGGGCACCTCGGTGGGCAGGTCGGCGTCGGCGGCGAGGGCCGCGCCGTCCGCCGGGTCCGTGCCGCCGGACGCCTGCGCGGCACCGCACGCACCCGTCGCGAGGAGTGCGACGAGGCCGAGCGCGACGGCGGTCGCGCCGCGGCGGCCGGACGGACCCGCAGACGGGCGGCCGGGCGGAGCGGAGGAACGGACGAGCGGGTGTGCGGGCATGACGAGTCCTCTCGGGGAGAGCGCACGGGGGCATGCGGACGCCGCGTGCGGGAGGCGAGGTGGTGAACGGGCCCGACGGCGGCCCGGGCGGCCGTCGGTCAGTGCGTCGACGTGCTCAGCGGCACGGGGTCGGACGACACGCAGCCCGACGGCGCGGGCGCGCGCTCAGCGCGCGGCGACACGCGACGCCGGGCACGCGCCCGGCATCGGCGGCGGGGACGGCGACATGGCCCCCCGGTGTCGTCTGCATGCGGGGGACTGTGCCAGCGCGCGCACGCCACAGGAAGGGCACCCGCACCCCGTCCCACGACGAGGACGAACGTAACGCCGTGCAACGTCGTCGCATCCCTCACCGCGAGGTAGAACCAGCGGTCTCGAGGTAGTGCTCGCGGAGCTCTACGTCGCGACCGCTGGTTCTCTCTCCCGCGGCCTCCGCTCTCTCTCGGCGAGACGACGACGGGCCCCGACCCTCCGGGTGGAGGATCGGGGCCCGTGTGTCAGGCGTTTCAGGAGTGCGTCACTCCGCGCCGGCCTGCAGCTCGCCCGTCGGGGGCAGGTCGCGGACCGAGACGCCGGTGGGGGCGTCGAGCGCGGCGGCCGCGCCCACGCTCACCGGGCCGCGGTCGTGCTCGCCCTTGGAGACACCGCGGAAGGTGAACTCCCCGAGCAGGCCCTCGCCCTCGGCGTCGACCAGGACGATCTCGCCGGCCTTGAGCTCGCCGAACAGGATCTTCTCGGAGAGCACGTCCTCGATGTCGCGCTGGATCGCGCGGCGCAGGGGACGCGCACCCAGGACCGGGTCGTAGCCCTTCTCCGCGAGGAGGTTCTTCGCGGGCTGCGTGAGCTCGATGCCCATGTCCTTGTCCCGCAGGCGGGTGTCGAGACGGGCGATCATGAGGTCGACGATCTGGATGATCTCGGTCTGCGAGAGCTGCGGGAAGACCACCACGTCGTCGACGCGGTTGAGGAACTCAGGCCGGAAGTGCTGCTTGAGCTCGTCGTTGACCTTCGCCTTCATGCGCTCGTAGGACGTGACCAGGTCGCCGCCGGCGTTGAAGCCGGTCTGGACGCCCTTGGCGATGTCCCGCGTGCCGAGGTTGGTCGTCATGATGATGACGGTGTTCTTGAAGTCCACGACACGGCCCTGCGAGTCGGTCAGGCGACCGTCCTCGAGGATCTGCAGGAGCGAGTTGAAGATGTCCGCGTGGGCCTTCTCCACCTCGTCGAACAGGACGACCGAGAACGGCTTGCGCCGCACCTTCTCGGTGAGCTGACCACCCTCGTCGTACCCGACGTAGCCGGGGGGCGAGCCGAACAGCCGCGAGACGGTGTGCTTCTCGGAGAACTCCGACATGTCGAGCTGGATGAGCGCGTCCTCGTCCCCGAAGAGGAACTCGGCGAGCGCCTTGGCCAGCTCCGTCTTCCCGACGCCCGTGGGGCCGGCGAAGATGAACGACCCACCGGGGCGCTTGGGGTCCTTGAGGCCCGCACGCGTACGGCGGATGGCCTGCGACAGCGCCTTGATCGCGGCCTCCTGGCCGACGACGCGCTTGTGCAGCTCGTCCTCCATGTTGAGCAGGCGGCTGGACTCCTCCTCGGTGAGCTTGAAGACCGGGATGCCCGTGGCCATGGCCAGGACCTCCGCGATCAGCTCCTCGTCCACCTCGGCGACGGTGTCCAGGTCACCGGACTTCCACGCCTTCTCCTTGTCGGCGCGCTTCGCGGTGAGCTGCTTCTCCTTGTCGCGCAGGCCGGCGGCCTTCTCGAAGTCCTGCGCGTCGATCGCGGACTCCTTCTCGCGGCGTGCCTCGGCGATCTCCTCGTCGAGCTCCTTGAGCTCCGGCGGGGCGGTCATGCGGCGGATGCGCAGGCGCGCGCCCGCCTCGTCGATGAGGTCGATCGCCTTGTCCGGGAGGAACCGGTCGTTGATGTACCGGTCCGCGAGCGTGGCCGCGGAGACGAGCGCGGCGTCCGTGATGGACACGCGGTGGTGCGCCTCGTAGCGGTCGCGCAGGCCCTTGAGGATCTCGATCGCGTGGTTGAGCGACGGCTCGGCGACCTGGATCGGCTGGAAGCGGCGCTCCAGGGCCGGGTCCTTCTCGACGTGCTTGCGGTACTCGTCGAGCGTGGTCGCGCCGATCGTCTGCAGCTCGCCGCGCGCGAGCATCGGCTTGAGGATGCTCGCGGCGTCGATCGCGCCCTCGGCGGCACCCGCCCCGACGAGGGTGTGGATCTCGTCGATGAAGAGGATGATGTCGCCGCGCGTGCGGATCTCCTTGAGCACCTTCTTCAGGCGCTCCTCGAAGTCGCCGCGGTAGCGCGAGCCGGCCACGAGCGCACCGAGGTCGAGCGTGTAGAGCTGCTTGTCCTTGAGCGTCTCGGGCACGTCGCCGCGCACGATGTCCTGGGCCAGGCCCTCGACGACGGCGGTCTTGCCGACGCCGGGCTCACCGATCAGCACCGGGTTGTTCTTGGTGCGGCGGCTCAGCACCTGCATGACGCGCTCGATCTCGAGGTTGCGCCCGATGACCGGGTCGAGCTTGCCCTCGCGCGCGGCCTGGGTGAGGTTGCGCCCGAACTGGTCGAGCACGGCCGAGCCGGACGGCTGGCCCTCGGCGGGGCCGCCCGCGGCGACGGGCTCCTTGCCCTGGTAGCCGGACAGGAGCTGGATGACCTGCTGGCGCACCTTGTTGAGGTCGGCGCCCATCTTGGTCAGGACCTGGGCGGCGACGCCCTCGCCCTCACGGATGAGACCGAGCAGGATGTGCTCGGTGCCGATGTAGTTGTGGCCGAGCTGCAGCGCCTCGCGCAGCGACAGCTCGAGCACCTTCTTGGCGCGCGGCGTGAACGGGATGTGCCCGCTCGGGGCCTGCTGGCCCTCGCCGATGATCTCGGTCACCTGGGTGCGGACGCCGTCGAGGGAGATCCCGAGGGACTCCAGCGCCTTGGCCGCGACACCCTCGCCCTCGTGGATGAGGCCGAGGAGGATGTGCTCGGTGCCGATGTAGTTGTGGTTGAGCATCCGCGCCTCTTCCTGGGCGAGGACGACGACCCGACGGGCTCGGTCTGTGAATCTCTCGAACATGTGCTGCTCCTCGTGAGCGGCGTACACCTGCCCGCCGGACGACGGGTACAAGCCTGACCGCATTGACTCTATGCGGTTCGAACGAGCCGCACCCCCTCCGTATGCCGTTGTTCGCCAGGGGCGTGAAAGAGGGGTCGGGCCGTGACCTGCGGGGCCGCCGGACGCCGTCGTGCGCAATCACCCGGCCCGACACGCGCGCGCCACGTTGACCGCGGCGCGCACCCCGTGCAGGCTCGGGAGTGCGCCCCGCACGGACGCCAGAAGGGTGGCGAGAGCGATGCACCAGCCGGACCAGCAGCCCGAGGACCCCGCCGCGCCGGGAGCCGACGAGCGCGACGCGCCGTCGGTGGGCGCGCCCGCGACGTGGGAGCAGGTCGTCGCCCGGTTCCACGGCGTCGTCGCCGAGGTGGACGACCCGCTGACCTGGGGCCTCGACCTCGACGAGGAGACGCTCACGGGGGCCGGCCACGGCGCCCACGACCCGGCGGAGGAGCGGTTCCTGCGCTCCTACGTGTCGTTCACCGGCGAGACGCTCGACCTCGAGACGCTGCGCGTCCTGGCCGCGCACGACGAGCAGGCGGAGGACATCGTCCGCACCGCCCTCAGCGGGGCGCTCGCCGCGCCGCTGCACTCCGACACCCCGGGCGACGACGACTTCCTCGACTCCTACCAGGAGTACCGCGCGGCGATGCGCGCGATCGTCGAGGAGGTCGACGTCGCGCCGGTCACGCGCACCACCTTCGTGGTCGACGGCGAGCCTCGGGCCTGCCTGCACGTCACCGTGCGGGAGCACGCGGCGGTGTACGTCCCGCTGGAGGACCGGGCGCTCGTCGTCTCGGGTCCGGCCGACCTGCTCGCGCGCGTGGACGTCGTGACCCGCCCGCTGCGCAACATCCTCCAGGACGAGCCCGAGCCGAGGTTCTGACGCCCGACCCGGGCTTGCGGTCACCCGGGCTGCCGAACCCGGGACACGGGTGGGTTCGGCGTCGGCAGGGACGGCGACCCCGGGTTCGGCGAGCACCGGTGACCCTCGTCCGTCGGTCCGGGACCGGCGTCCCGGGCGGAGCGCGGCGGCGCGGCCTAGGGTCGAGTCAGCACCGGTGCCGGGCGGCGGCGCCGGGACAGCACGCCGACGGCGCACGCGGTCGGCCGACCGGGCGGAGGTGGCGCAGATGCGCGGCGTGATCGTCGGTGTGGACGGGTCGGAGGAGTCCGGCGGCGCGCTCGACTGGGCGCTGCGCGAGGCGGCGGACCGCGGCGTGCCGCTCACGGCCGCGCTCGCGTTCGAGTCGCGGCAGGGTCCGGGCGACGGCCCGGACGCGGCGGCCGAGGAGAAGCGTGCGCTGGTCCAGGAGTGGCTGGACGCCGCGCACGCGCGCACGGGCCTCGGCCCGGACGCGGTGACGACCACGGCCGTCGCCGAGCGCGGCAGCCCCGCGGCGGTCCTGCTCGCCCTCGCCCAGCCCGGGACCGCCCAGCCCGTCCAGGACGACGTGCGCCCCGACCCGGGCGACGGCGACCACGCGGACCTGCTCGTCGTCGGGCGCTGCGGCCGGGGACGCCTGGGGCGCATGGTCCTCGGGTCGGTGCCGACCGCCGTCGTGCAGCACGCGACGGTCCCGGTGACCGTGGTGCGCGGCACGCCCGACGTGCGGCACGAGCACGCGCGGCCCGTCGTGGTCGGGGTCGACGGGTCGTCGACGTCGGTCCAGGCGCTGCGGCACGGGGCGGACGTCGCGCGGCGCACGGGCGCGACGCTCGAGGCCCTGTTCTGCTGGCAGATCGTGTCGCTCGCGCCGCTCCCCGACTCGTGGGGGTGGACGCCGCCGATCGACGACTACGAGAAGTTCGCCTCCCAGAAGCTCGACGCCGCGCTCGAGGCCGCGGGGGTCGACCTGCCCGACGACCGCCTCGTGCGCACCGTGCAGCACGTGCACGCCGCGAAGGGGATCATCGAGGCGTCGTCGCACGCGGAGCGGCTCGTGCTCGGCAACCGCGGAGTCGGCGGGTTCGACCGCCTCCTGCTCGGGTCCGTGAGCCGGCACGCGGTCGAGTACGCGCACTGCCCGGTCACCGTCGTGCGACCCCCGGACGCGACGCACCCCTCGGGCGCGCACGACGCCTGAGGGCTTCGCCCCTCGAAACGATTCGACGGGGCCGGTCCCGCGGGTGGACGATGGGGCGCGTGCAGATCGAGGACACCTACGACGGCTCCCGACCCGTCCGCACCGTCACCCGGCTCTTCGCGCCCCAGCGCGGGCGGCTCGCCGCCGCGGCGCTCGCGTTCGCCGTCAAGCACTCGCCCGTGTGGGTGATCCCGGCGCTCACGGCGACGGTGATCGACGTCGTCGTCGAGCACCGGCCGCTGCGCGAGCTGTGGGTCACGGGCGCGGTCATGCTCGGCGTCGTCGCGCAGAACCTGCCGCTGCACACGCTCTACGTGCGGTGGCTCTCGACCGCCGTGCGCACGGTCGAGAACGGGCTGCGCATGGCGCTCTCGCGCCGCCTGCAGGAGCTGTCGATCGGCTACCACCGCCGCGTGAGCGCGGGCGTGCTCCAGGCCAAGATCGTGCGCGACGTCGAGAACGTCGTCGAGGCGTCGCGCACCACGTTCGACTCCGGCATGGCCGCGCTCACGACGCTCGTCGGCGCGGTCGTGCTGACGGCCGTGCGCGTCCCGGAGTTCCTCGTGATCTTCGCGCTCACCGTGCCCGCGGCGGCCTGGCTCGTCGTCGCGATGCGCCGCCGCATGACCACCCGCAACGCGGCGTTCCGGGCCGAGGTGGAGAACATGTCCGCGCGCGTCGCCGAGATGACGCACCTGATCCCCGTGACGCGCGCGCACGCGCTCGAGGAGCGCGAGCTCGACCGCATGGGCTCGGTGCTGCACCGCGTGCGCGAGGCGGGGATCCGGCTCGACGTCGTCAACGGCCGGTTCGGCGCGCTGTCCTGGATCGTGTTCCAGGTGCTCTCCGTCGCGGGGCTCGTCGGCGCGGCGTGGGTCGCGTGGACGCAGACGTTCGCGGTGTCCCCCGGCGACGTCGTCATGCTGTCGAGCTACTTCGTCACGCTCACCGCGTCCGTGACGGGGCTGCTGAGCCTCGCTCCGATCGTCACGAAGGGCCTGGAGTCCGTGCGGTCCATGGGCGAGGTGCTGGGCGAGCCCGACGTCGAGCGCAACGCCGGCAAGCGCGTGCTCGACCACGTCGAGGGCCGCGTCGCGTTCGAGGACGTCACGTTCGCGTACGACGACGTCCCCGCGCCGGGCGAGGAGCCCGCCCTCGCGGTCGACCACCTCTCCCTGTCGGCACGGCCCGGCGAGACCGTCGCGCTGGTCGGGGCCTCGGGGTCGGGCAAGTCGACCGTGCTCAACATGGTCATCGGGTTCCTCGCGCCGACGTCGGGGCGCGTCCTCGTCGACGGCGTGGACACCGCGACCGTCGACCTGCGCTCCTACCGCCGGTTCCTCGCCGTCGTGCCGCAGGAGTCGATCCTGTTCGAGGGGTCCGTCCGCGACAACGTCACCTACGGCAGCCCGGAGCTCACCGACGCGGCCGTCGAGCAGGCGCTGCGCGACGCGAACGCGTGGGACTTCGTCACCGAGATGGGCGGCCTCGACGCCGTGATCGGCCAGCGCGGCGGGCGGCTCTCCGGCGGTCAGCGCCAGCGCCTCGCCATCGCCCGCGCCCTCGTGCGCGACCCGCGCGTGCTCGTCCTCGACGAGGCGACGTCGGCCCTCGACACGACGTCGGAACGGCTCGTGCAGGAGGCGCTCGGGCGGCTCATGCGCGGTCGCACGACGTTCGTCGTCGCGCACCGGCTCTCCACCGTCCGCGGCGCCGACCGCATCGTCGTCATGGACCACGGCCGCGTCGTCGAGGTCGGCAGCCACGACGAGCTCGTCGCCGCCGGCGGGGCGTACGCGCAGATGCACGCGGCGCCCGCGGCCTGAGCGCCGCCGGCCGACCGGCCCGCGACCGCCTCGGCCGGCGGCCCGACCTCGTCCGGACCGTCCGTCCGTCGTGGGGCCGGGGAGAGGGAGGGCCTCGCGCCCGGCACCGAGGGGCCTCGGGACCTGCCCGCACCCCCTGGGCGGGCAGGTCCCGAGCCGGCGTGACCGGGCAGGGTCAGGCTCGCGCTCGCGCGCGTCGGGCGAGCACGAAGGCCGTGCCGAGGAGGAGCAGCGCGGCGGCCCCGACGGCGGCGCCGGTCATGCCGACGCCGGTCGCGGGCAGGTCGCCCTCGGTCGGGCTCGCCGCGGTCACCGGCGCGGCCTCGACGGTGACGGTCTGCGCCGCGTCGTCGAGGTCCGTGTGCTCAGCGACCGGGACGGCGGTGGTGTCGGTCCCGGCACGGAGCTCCTCGAAGGCGACGAGCGTCTCACCGGCATGGCCCGCGGGAACGACGAACGAGACGTCGACCGAACCGTTCGGCTCGGCCGGGGTGAACGTCGTCGACCCCGTGATGCCCGTGCCCGTGCCGTCGGACGTGCGCACGAGCTCACCGGTCACGGTGTACTCGGTCCCGGGCACGAGGTTCTGGTAGGAGACCGTGTCGACGACGGTGCCGCCGTCCCACGGCAGCACGCGGTCACCGTCCGCGGAGTCGACGAGCGACGTCCCGATCACCGGGGCCGGCGTCTGCGGCAGCGCCTCGATCGTCACCGTCTGCGCCGCGTCGTCGATGTCCTCGTGCGCGGCGACCGGGTCGCCGGTCGTCTCCGTGCCGACGCGCAGCCGCTCGAAGGCGACCAGAGCCTCGCCCGCGTAGCCGGCGGGGACGACGAACGAGACCTCGACGGAACCGTTCGCCTCGGCCGGCGTGAACGTCGTCGAGCCCGTGATCCCCGTGCCGGTGCCGTCGGACTTGCGCACGAGCTCACCGGTCACGGTGTGCTCGACCCCCGGCGTCAGGTTCTGATAGGCGATCGTGTCGATCACGGTGCCGCCGTTCCACGGCAGCACGCGGTCACCGTCGGCCGAGTCGACCAGCGAGGTCCCGATCACCGGATCGGCGGCGGCGGGCACGGCGGACCACGACGCCGAGGCCTCCGCGCTCGTCCTGGTGGTGCTCGGGGTCACCAGGACGATCGTCTGCGCGTGATCGCTCCCGGTGGGAGTGCCCCCGGTGACCGTCGGGACCGAGATGATCCTGCCGGTGCTGCTGGAGCCGGCCGCCGTCACCCGGACCACGGCCTCGCCCGCCGTGGTCGAGTCGCGCAGGTCCAGGAAGAGCTCCTGCCCGTCGACGACTCCCGCCAGGTCGACCGGGCTCCCGCTCCCGTCGGTGACCGCGACCGTCGGGTCGACGGACACGGAGACCGTGGGCTGGTTGGTGCTCACGACGAAGGGGCCCACGAGAGACCCCGCGCGCTGAGGTGCGACCGGAGCCGAGATCGACGCGGTCACCTCCAGCTCCGCGGGGGTGAGCCCGGGGCTCGCGTTGGCACCCTCGACGAGGTACCAGTACGCCGCCTCGGAGGCAGGCGTCTCGAAGTTCCACGCCGCGTCCCAGGTGAGGTCGGTGTACCGCCAGATCGCGTACTGCGTCGCCTCGATCGCGTCGTTCCGGGAGATCCCGGGAACCCCCGCAGCGACGCCGAACTCCTCCAGGCTCAACGCCGGGTAGCTGTGCGCCAGGACCCAGAGAACCTTGCCCTGGACCGCGGGATCCGTGAAGTAGTTCTCGCCCAGGTACTCGTCGAGGTCACCCACGGTGCCGACGACCCCGGTCCGCGCGGAGACGTCGTGCTCGAGGCAGTACGCCCAGTAGTCCACCTCCCCGGTCGGCGTGCCGTCGGACCGGATCGGGAACAGGCCGGTGCCCCCGTACCCCTCCCTGCCGCCGACATGGACCGTGTCACCCGGCTCGACGTCAGCCGCTGCCGTGACCGCACCGGGAGCGAGGACCGCACCCAGCGCGAGCACCACGGCGGCGAGCCATCGCCCTTCACGGCGAGCTCTCCGCGCACCCGTGTCTGTCATCACCATCTGGACTCCCTCTGTGCTCGTCTCCGTCGATCGGCTCTTCGTCGGGCTCAGCCCTCTCTAGAGACGCTGCACGTCGGGATCATGACGCGAGACCCCGCGCCGGATACCCCGGACGCCGGGTGAAAACACAACGCCGCGGTGCACGGGGCGTCCGACGCCGGGAGTGAGGTCCCCGCCGGCCAGGACGATGCCGAGCGAGCCGCACGGACCGGCAGCCGCGACGGGCGTCCCGCCAGGTCAGCGCGTCGAGCCGCCTCCCGGTCCCGTCCCGCGGAAGGCGAACACCAGGACACGGACCGCCAGCACGGTCCCGACGAACCCGAGCGCCGCGCCGAGGACGGCGAAGAGGCGCAGGCCCTCGACGAGCTGGGGGCCGGAGTCCGCGGAGACCAGCACGACCGCCGCCACGACGGCCGCGGCGGCGATGACGGTGGACACGACCTGCTGCACGAGGCCGGTGACGAACGCGCGGTCGTCGGGGTGGGCGAAGGAGCGGACGTTGACGGTGAGCCGCCCGGCCTCGACGTCGCTCGTGATCTTGGCGAGCCGGCGCGGGAGCCGTTCGAGCTCGGGCGCGAGGCCGAGGAAGAGGCTCGTCGCGCGCTCGCGCAGGCCCTCCGGCGTGACGACGCGCCGCACGAGCGGCTGCGCGGTCGCGCGGGCCCCGGCGACGAGGTCGAACCCGGGGTCGATGAGACGCAGCGTCCCTTCGAGCGAGGTGAACGTGCGGAACGCGGCGGCGACCTGCGAGGGGACGGCGAGCCCGGCGTCGGTCACGAGCCGGAAGAGCGCGGTGAACATCGCGCCGCTCGCGCCCGCGCCGCGGAACCGCACGATCACCTGCCCGACGGCGCGCTCCAGGCGGCGCACGTCGAGGTCCGCCGGCGCGTCGAGCAGCTCGAGCAGCGCGTCGGTCGCGGCGACGGCGTCGTCGGCGTCGACCGCGAGCAGCACGGCCGCGAGCGCGAGGCGCTCGGGCTCGCCGAGGCGTCCGACGGAGCCCATGTCGAGGAGGCCGAGGCGACCGTCGTCGGTGACGAGCACGTTGCCGGGGTGCAGGTCGGCGTGGAACGTGCCCGCGACGAGCACCTGCTCGAGCGTCGCGGTGAGGAGCCGGGAGGCGAGGTCGGAGCGCACGGCGTCGTCCAGGCCCGCGAGCACGTCCGCGGCGCGGCCGACGGGAGCACCGTCGAGCCGCTCCATGACGAGCAGCGTCGTCCCCGAGAGCTCGGGGTAGACCTCCGGGACGCGGACGCGCGGACCCACCGCCGCGTCGCCACCGTCTCCGTCGCCGTCTGGACGCCGCTCCCCCACCGCATCCCGCGCGAGCGCCGCGCGCAGCGCGAGCGTGTTCTCCAGCTCGACGGTGTAGTCGAGCTCCTCGCGCAGCGACGCCGCGAACCCGTCCGCGAGGTCGACGACGCCGAGCGACCGCCCCCACGCGGTGTCGCGCTCGATGCGGCGCGCGAGGCGGCCGAGGATCGCCAGGTCCGTCTCGACCTGCGCCCGTGCTCCGGGCCGCTGGACCTTGACCACGACCTCCCGCCCGTCGGGCAGCCGGGCCGCGTGCACCTGCCCGACCGAGGCCGACGCGAGCGGCTCGGGCGAGAACTCGGCGAACGCCTCGTCGATCGGGCACCCGAGCGCTCCCGTGACGGCTGCCTCGACCTGCGGCCACGGCGCGGGCGGGACCTCGCTCTGGAGGGTCGCGAGCGCGTCGGCGAACGTGGCGGGGAGCAGGTCGCGGCGCGTCGAGAGGACCTGGCCGAACTTCACGAACGTCACGCCCGCGTCGCTCAGGGCGTCGCGGAGCGCGGCCGCCTGGCGGCGCTGGTCGGTGCGCGAGAGCCGCGACCCGTCGGGCTGCCGCGCGCCGCGCGTGAGCGCCCCGCCGAGGCCGTGCCGGACGCCGATCGCGAGGATCTGCGCGTACCGGCGGGTCTCGCGACGCCCCTGGCGCAGGCCGCGCAGCGCGCGCCACGGGCCGGGCACCGACCCGGTCGGCACCAGCAGCTCAAGCACGAGCAGCACGCACAGCCCGAGCACGAACGCCCAGGCGAACGCGAGGACGATCGCCACGAGCGCGACGCCGGGCGCGACGGTGAGCGTCCCGTCCGGGCGCGACCAGCCGACGTCGAGCAGGCCGTTGGTGAGCACCCACGACGTGACGGTGAGCATCGCGAGCGCCACCACGGCGGAGCGGATCCAGCCGACCGCGGCCCCCATGACGCGCCGCGCCGTCGCCGCGAGGAGGACGAGCATGACCACCGTGGAGACGACGCCGACGAGACCGATGAAGAATCCGGAGACGACCTGCATGACCGTCACTCTTCCCGACGGTGCCGCGGATCACCACCACACCCCCCGGCGCGCCACCGGGACGCGCACCGCGGCGCCCGGCGCGGCATGATGGAGCTCCCCGACAGGTCGGAGCCCCGATGACGAACGTCGACCTTCTCACCGACGCCCACCTCACCCACGCCCGGACCTCCCCGAACGGGCGCAGCGCCGAGGTCGTGCTGCACGACGGCCCCCTGCGTCAGACGATCCTCGCGCTGCGCGCGGGCGTCGAGCTCGGCGAGCACAACTCGCCGCCCGCGGCGTCGATCCAGGTGCTGCGCGGCCGGGTCCGCGTCACCGCGCTCGGCGAGGGCGACGTCGAGCTGGGCACCGGCGAGCTGCGCGTCCTCACGCACGAGCGCCACGCGGTGGGCGCGCTCGAGGACTCGGCGTTCCTCCTCACGACGGTGACGAGCATCCCGGACGCCTGAGCGACGACGCGCGACCTCCGTCGCGCCGCACCCGGGTTCTCGCGTCACCGGTGCTCGGCCGTGCCCGGCGACCCCGGGTTCGGCGGGTCGTCAGCGCCGGACCGCCAGTGCCGCGAGGGTGAGCGCGACGGCGTCCTCCGCGACGGCGCCCGGCCAGTCGGGACGCGACCCGACGGCGAGGCGTCGCCACGCCGCGCCGCCCCACGTCCCGGCGGCGGCCCCCGCCGCGCCGGCGACCGCGGCGGCGACGACGCCCGCGGGACCCGTGCGGCGTCGGGCCAGCAGGACTCCGCCCAGCGCCCCGCTCGCGAGGCGGAACACCGGTCCGGGAGGGTCGAGGCGGCTCGGCGTCCGCGGAAGCTTGTCGCCGACCAGCTCGCCCGCGACTCCGGCAGCGGCCGTGCCGCGCACGAGCACCCCGAGAGCAGCCGGGCCGCCGCCCGACCCGCGAGCCCGACCCCCGACCCAGCCGCCGAGCACCGGCGCCGCGACGCCGAGGCTGCTGCGCGACCCCGCGGCGACGCCGAGCGCGAGCGCCCGGGCGAGGAGCGTCGTCGTGCCGGGTGCGGGTGCTGCGCCATGAGACGTCATCGGGTCCTCCTGCGGCTCGTCGGCCGTGCGGCTCGGTGGGCGGTCCTCCCGAACGTAGCCGCTCCGGGCGCGGCCCACCCGGGCTGCGGGAGCGGTCCCGCTAGCCTGGGTTCCGTGCCCGGACCCACCCTGAGCGAGGTCGCGCGCGACGCCGGCGTCTCCCTCGCGACCGCCTCCCGCGCGATCAACGGGAGCGCGAACCGCACGGTGCGCCCCGACCTGCGGGAGCGGGTGCTCGCGTCGGCCCGCCGGCTGGGCTACTCGCCGGACCCGAGCGCGCAGGCCATGGCGCGCGGCCGCACGACGAGCGTGGGCCTCGTGGTGCACGACATCGCGGACCCGTACTTCTCGTCCCTCGCGGCGGGCGTCGCCGACGCGGCCGACCGCGACGGGCTCATCGTCACGCTGACGAGCACACGGCACTCGCCCGAGCGGGAGCGCGCGTTCGTCGAGCTCATGGACCGCCAGCGCGCCCGGGCCGTGGTGCTCGGCGGCGGGCGGCTCACCGAGGACGCCGACGGTGCGCTGCGAGGCGCGCTCGAGCGCTACCGCGCGTCGGGGGGCGGGGTCTCGCTCGTGGGCCAGCCGCTCGGCGACCTCCCCGCGGTGGAGATCGCCAACGCCGACGGCGCCGCGGACCTCGCGCGCGCCCTGCACGGCCTGGGCTACCGCGCGTTCGGCGTGCTCGCGGGGCCGGGGGGCCACCGCACCGCGGTCGACCGGGCGCGTGGCTTCACCGAGGCGCTGGCCGCCCTCGGCTCGCCCGTCGCCGCGGACGCGGTCGTCGAGTGCGCGTTCACGCGCGACGGCGGCCACGGCGGGATGAGCGAGCTGCTCGACCGCCTGGGGAAGGGTCTGCGCGGCAGGGGCACCCCGCCCGTCGCCGTCTTCGCGGTGAACGACGTCATGGCGGTGGGGGCGATGGCCGCGGCCCGCGAGGCGGGCCTGCGCGTCCCCGAGGACGTCGCCGTGGCGGGCTTCGACGACATCGTGACCCTGCGCGACGTCACGCCGGCGCTCACGACGGTCCGCATCCCGCTCGCCGAGGTCGGGGAGCAGGCGCTCGCGCTCGCGCTCGCGCCCTCGCTCGCCCCGTCCGACGACGCTGCCACGCCGCAGCGGGTCGTGGTCCGGGGCGAGGTCGTGCTCCGGGAGTCCACGCCTCCGCTCTGACGCACCCCTGTTGACGCGGGAAAACGGCTCCCCTACGCTCGCGGAAAGCGCATTCCGCCCGCCGCCCTGCCGGGGGCCCGACCGACGACGGAGTCTCGATGACCACCACCCGAACCCTGCGGATCGCGATGAATGGCGTGACCGGCCGCATGGGGTACCGCCAGCACCTCGTCCGCTCGATCCTGCCGATCCGCGAGCAGGGCGGCGTCGAGCTCTCCGACGGCACGCGCCTCCAGGTCGAGCCGGTCCTCGTCGGGCGCAACGAGACCAAGCTCCGCGAGCTCGCCGCGCAGCACGACGTCGAGCACTGGACCACCGACCTCGCCGGCGTGATCGTCGACCCGGCGACCGACGTCGTCTTCGACGCCTCGATGACGGCTCTGCGCGCCAAGACGCTCACCATGGCGATGCAGGCGGGCAAGCACGTCTACACCGAGAAGCCGACGGCCGAGACGCTCGCCGAGGCGGTCGACCTCGCGCGGCTGCGCGAGGAGACCGGGGTGACCGCCGGCGTCGTGCACGACAAGCTGTACCTGCCCGGCCTGGTGAAGCTCCGCCGCCTCGTCGACGAGGGCTTCTTCGGCCGCATCCTGTCCCTGCGCGGCGAGTTCGGCTACTGGGTGTTCGAGGGCGACCACCAGGCCGCGCAGCGCCCCTCGTGGAACTACCGCGCCGAGGACGGCGGGGGCATGACGACCGACATGTTCTGCCACTGGAACTACGTGCTCGAGGGCGTCCTCGGGTCGGTGCGGACGGTCACCGCGCAGACCACGACCCACATCCCCACGCGCTGGGACGAGCAGGGCAGGGAGTACGCCGCGACCGCCGACGACGCCGCGTACGGGATCTTCGAGGTCGAGACGCCGGGCGGGGACCCGGTCGTCGCGCAGATCAACTCGTCGTGGGCCGTGCGCGTCTACCGCGACGAGCTCGTCGAGTTCCAGGTCGACGGCACGCACGGCTCCGCCGTCGCCGGCCTGCGCCGGTGCGTCGCGCAGCAGCGCGCCCACACCCCCAAGCCCGTCTGGAACCCGGACCTCCCCGTCACCGAGCCGTTCCGCGACCAGTGGCTCGAGGTCCCCGCGAACGCCGACCTCGACAACGGCTTCAAGGCCCAGTGGGAGGAGTTCCTGCGCGACGTCGCCGCCGGCCGGCCGCACCGCTACGACCTGCTCTCCGCCGCGCGCGGCGTCCAGCTCGCCGAGCTCGGGCTCCGCTCGTCCGCCGAGGGCCGCCGCCTCGACGTGCCGGAGATCGTGCTGTGACCGCGCCGACGACCGAGGCCCCCGGCGCGCGCGAGCTGCGCGAGCGGGACGGCAGCGGCGCCGTCGTACGCCTGCCCCGCTTCGCCGACGACGGCCGCGTGGCCGGGACCGAGGTGCGCGAGCTGCTCGTGCCCGGCCCGTGGACGACGCCCCGCCGTCGTCGACTGGGACACGACGCTCGCCTACCGGCACCGGCTCTGGGAGCACGGGCTGGGCGTCGCCGACGCGATGGACACCGCCCAGCGCGGCATGGGCCTCGACTGGGCCGCGACCCGGGAGCTCGTGCGCCGGTCGGCGGCCGAGGCGCGCGCCGTGGGCGGTCGCGTCGCGTGCGGCGCGGGCACCGACCAGCTCGACCCGGCCGTCGTCGCGGGCTGGGAGCGGGGCGACCCCGCCGCGCTCGCCGCGGTCGCCGACGCGTACCGCGAGCAGGTTGCACGTGGTCCAGGACGCGGGCGCCCAGGTGGTCGTCATGGCGTCGCGCGCGCTCGCCCGCGTCGCCCGCTCCCCCGAGGAGTACGCGCGCGTCTACGACGCCGTGCTCGCCGAGGCCGACGCGCCCGTGATCCTGCACTGGCTCGGGACGATGTTCGACCCCGCGCTCGCCGGGTACTGGGGCACGGGCGACGACGTCGCCGCGGCCACCGACGTGTTCGTCGACCTGGTCCGCGCCCACCAGGGTCGCGTCGACGGCGTGAAGGTGTCGCTGCTCGACGCCTCGCACGAGAAGGGCCTGCGCGCCCGCCTCGCCGCGCTCGACCCCGCCGCAGGAGGCGCCGTGCGCCTCTACACGGGCGACGACTTCCACTACCCGGAGCTCGTGGTCGGCGACGGCCGGGCGCACTCCGACGCGCTGCTCGGCATCTTCGCGGCGATCTACCCCGCCGCGTCGACGGCGCTCGGCGCGCTCGACGCCGGCCACCCCGACCGCGCGCACGCGATCCTCGCGTCGACGGAGGCGCTGGGGCGCCACGTGTTCGCCGCGCCGACGCACTACTACAAGACAGGGATCGCGTTCCTGTCGTGGCTCAACGGCACGCAGCCCGCGTTCCAGATGGTCGGCGGCCTGCAGTCGGGGCGCTCCGTCGCGCACCTCGTCGCGCTCGTCCGGCTCGCCGACCGCGCCGGGCTGCTGCTCGACCCGGACCTCGCCGCACGCCGGACGCGCGCGTTCCTCGAGGCGCACGGGGCGGCGGCGTGACCACCGTGGCGTGCGGCTCGCTCCCGACGCACGCCGCGCCGTCGCGACCGTGGCCGACCGCTCCGCCCACCACGCCCTGCCGCACCTGACGGCTCCCGACCGGCACCCGACGAAACACCGGGCCCGCTCAGGCCCGCCCTCTCGCAGCCCGTGCGCCGCTCGGCTCTCCCGCCGAGCGGCGCACGGGCTGTCCTGCGTCGGCCCACGACACCCCCGAGGGGTTGACGAATCGGACATGGCGGGGCATGATCGTGGGCAGAGCATACCCCCTAGGGGTATCTGGGAGGAGGAACGGTGGACCACCGTACGGAGCATGACCACGGGCACGGACCCGGTCCGGGCACCGACGACGCGCACCAGGGGGCGCACGCCCACCACGACGCCCACGCACCCGCCGCGCACGCGCCGGCCCACGCGCACGCGGAGCACGACCGCGCGGGCCACGCCGAGCACGACGCGCACGCCGGGCACGACATGCCTGGCCACGGTGGCCACGGCGACCACGTCGGGCAGTTCCGGCGCCTGTTCTGGGTCATGCTCGTCCTCGCGGTGCCGACCGTCGCGCTGAGCCCGATGTTCGCGATGCTGCTCGGCTACGACCTCCCCGACGCCGCGTGGCTGCCCTGGGTCTCGCCCGTGCTCGGCACGGTCATCTTCTTCTGGGGCGGACGGCCGTTCCTCACGGGCGCGGTGAGCGAGCTCCGCGGTCGCAAGCCCGGGATGATGACGCTCATCTCGCTCGCGATCACGGTCGCGTTCGTGTCCTCGCTCGGGGCGAGCCTCGGGCTGCTCGCGCACGAGCTCGACGTGTGGTGGGAGCTCGCGCTCCTCGTCGTCATCATGCTGCTCGGCCACTGGCTCGAGATGCGCTCGCTCGCCCAGACGGCGTCGGCGCTCGACTCGCTCGCGGCGCTCCTCCCGGACGAGGCGGAGCGGGTCGCCGAGGACGGGAGCGTGACGACGGTCGCGCCGACGGACCTGCGCGTGGGCGACCTCGTCGTCGTCCGCCCGGGCGGGCGCGTCCCCGCGGACGGCGAGGTCGCGTCCGGGTCGGCGGACGTCGACGAGTCGATGATCACCGGGGAGTCGCGGCCCGTGCGTCGTGCCGTCGGGGACGCCGTCGTCGCCGGGACCGTCGCGACGGACGACGCGCTGCGCGTGCGGATCACGGCCGTGGGCGAGGACACCGCGCTCGCGGGCATCCAGCGGCTCGTCGCCGACGCCCAGGCGTCCTCGACCAAGACCCAGCGCCTCGCCGACCGCGCCGCCGGCTGGCTGTTCTGGTACGCGCTCGGCGCGGCAGCCCTGACGATCGGCCTGTGGCTCGTCTTCGGCACGCCCGAGCAGGCGCTGATCCGCGCGATCACCGTGCTCGTCATCGCGTGCCCCCACGCCCTGGGCCTCGCGATCCCGCTCGTCGTCTCGCTCTCGACCGAGCGCGCCGCGAAGGCCGGCGTCCTGGTGAAGGACCGCCTCGCGCTGGAGCGCATGCGCACCGTGGACACGGTCCTGTTCGACAAGACCGGGACGCTGACGGCGGGCGAGCCCGTCGTCGCGCACCTCGCGACCGCGGGCGGCACGACCGAGGACGAGCTCCTCGCGCTCGCCGCCGCGGCCGAGGCCGACAGCCAGCACCCGCTCGCGCGGGCGATCGTCGACCGTGCGTCCGAGCGGGAGATCGACGTCCCGCAGGCGACCGACTTCCGGTCGCTCACCGCGGTCGGCGTCGAGGCGACCGTCCCGACCGCCGAGGGTGCGCGCCGCGTCGCGGTCGGCGGCCCCGCGCTCCTGCGCGAGCGCGGGCTCGACCCCCTGCCCGACGCCGAAGCCTGGGCGCACGACGGCGCGACCGTCCTGCACGTGGTGGCCTCGCCCGCCACGGCCCGTCCGGACACGAGTGCTCACGAGGGCCACGGGCACGCGGCGGGCGAGGTCGTGGGCGCGTTCGCCCTCGCGGACGCGATCCGTCCCGAGTCGCGCGAGGCCGTCGACGCCCTGCACCGGCGCGGCATCAAGGTCGTCATGATCACGGGCGACGCCGAGCCCGTCGCCCGCGCGGTCGGGCGCGAGCTGGGCATCGACCAGGTGTTCGCGGGCGTGCGCCCCGAGGACAAGGACGCGAAGGTCGCGGAGCTCCAGCACGACGGCCGCGTCGTCGCGATGGTCGGCGACGGCGTCAACGACGCCCCGGCGCTCGCGCAGGCGGACGTCGGCATCGCGATCGGCGCGGGCACGGACGTCGCCATCGCGTCGGCCGGGGTGATCCTCGCGAGTTCCGACCCGCGCGCGGTCCTGTCGATCATCGAGCTGTCGCACGCGTCCTACCGCAAGATGCAGCAGAACCTGTGGTGGGCCGCGGGCTACAACATCGCGGCCGTGCCGCTCGCCGCGGGCGTGCTCGCGCCGGTCGGGTTCGTCATGCCGATGGCCGTGGGCGCGATCCTCATGTCCGCCTCGACGGTCATCGTGGCGCTCAACGCGCAGCTCCTGCGCCGCATCGACCTCGACCCGGCGCGGCTCGCCTCCCGGTGACCTCCACGTCGAACACGAGGCTGCTGTCGTTCTCGCCGCGAGAACGACGGCAACCTCGCGCTCGCGGACGAGCAGGGTCGTGGTCGGCGGTCGTGCTCGTGGGACTGCTGGCGGCCGCGGTGCTGTGGATGCACGTCCTCGCGGGGAGCAGCACGCACCACGGCGTCGCGCTGCCCGACGTCGGACCCGCGCACGGCGGTCCGGTCGCCCTCGACGGTCCGACGGCGTCGGGCGGCACCTTCGCCCGGGACGGCGAGTCCCCGCACGCCGCCACCACGCTCGGCCTGGACGCCGGCACGGCTGCCTCCGGGCTCGGCCGGGACGACGCCACGCCAGCCTCCGGGCCAGGTCCGGCCCTCTCGGCGGGAGCCGACGCGCACGGCGGCACGGGGCCGCTGTGCCTCATGGTGCTCGTCGCGCTGGTGACGCTGGCCGCGCGAGCCGCGCTGCGCCGTCGGACGCCGTGGCACCCGACGCGCGGTGCCGCGCCCGTGCTCGACGTGCGCGCCGCGCTCCCGGACCGCCCGCCCGACCTCCGTGCGCTGGGGATCAGCAGGACGTAGGCCGACGCCGGGCCCGTCCTGGGCGCCCACGTGCGCCCGCTGCACCCCACGAACGGAGATCGACCATGACACGCACCGCCCGCACGACCCTCGCCGCGCTCGCGCTCGGCACCACGCTCGCCCTGACGGGCTGCTCCGACGCCGGCACCGGAGACGCCGGCGAGCAGCCCGCGGGCACGCCCACGAGCACCGCGCCCGCGAGCGCCACGACGGCGTCCGCCGCCGACGTGATGTTCGCGCAGATGATGATCCCGCACCACGAGCAGGCCGTGGAGATGTCCGCGATCGTGCTCGCAAAGGACGGCGTCGACGAGCGCGTGGTCGCCCTCGCCGAGCAGATCGAGGCCGCGCAGGCCCCGGAGGTCGAGCAGATGACCGCGATGCTCGACCGCTGGGGCGCCGACCCGTCCGGCGGCGACCACGCCGGGCACATGGGCGGCATGCTCGACGACGACGCGCTCGCCGCGCTCGAGGCCGCGCCCGCCGAGGAGGCCCAGCGCCTCTTCCTGGAGGGCATGGTCGAGCACCACGAGGGTGCCGTCGCCATGGCGCAGGACGTCCTCGCCGAGGGCGAGGACCCCGAGGTGCTGGCGCTCGCGGAGGAGATCGTCGCGGCGCAGCAGGAGGAGATCGACGCGATGCGCTCGCTGCTCGCCGAGCTCTGACCCGCCGAGCACGACGTGGGTGTCGTTGTGGACGCCGTCGCGACACCCACGTCGTGCTCGACCGCGAGGAACGTCGTGCTCGCTGCGAGACTGGGCGGGTGACCACGCCGACCCCCGACCGGCCCGTCGCCGGCGTCCTGCTCACGCCGGGCGCCGGCGCGAGCCGCGACCACCGCGCGCTCGTCGCGATCGACGACGCGCTCGCCGCGCTCGACCCGCCCGTGCCGGTGCGGCGCGTCGACTTCCCCTACCGGACCGCGGGCAAGCGGATGCCCGACCGGCCGCCCGTCGCGATCGCCCACGTGCGCGCGGAGGCCGAGGCGTTCGCCGCCGAGCTCGGCACGACGACGGACCGCCTCGTGCTCGGCGGCCGCTCGTACGGCGGGCGCATGTGCTCGATGGCCGTCGCCGAGGGCCTGCCCGCGGCCGGGCTCGCGCTCGTCAGCTACCCCCTGCACCCGCCGGGCAAGCCCGAGCGCCTGCGCACCGAGCACTTCCCCGACCTGCGCGTGCCCGTGCTTCTCGTGTCGGGGCGCACGGACCCGTTCGCGACGCCCGACGAGCTCGCCGAGCACACCGCCGCGATCCCCGGCCCGGTCACGCGCGTCGAGCTCCCGGGCGCGCACGACCTCAAGGGCCAGGACGCCGCGGTGTGCGACGCGCTCGTCGCGTGGCTCGCGACGCTCGGTCGCTGAGCTCGACGCGAGAACCCTCAGCGCCGCCGGACGCGGAGCACCGCCGCGTCGACGCGCGGCGGCGGCCGGAACGCCGAGCGCGGCACGGACCGCGCGACCTCGACGGCCCAGCGCCGTGCGGCGCGCCCCGCCGTGCCCTCGCCCGCAGCGATGCGCCGCGCGGCCTGCCGCTGCACGACGACGTCCGCCGCGACGAGCGCGGATCCCCGCGCGAGCACGCGAGCGAGCAGCGGCGACGTCAGCCCGAACGGCGGGTTCGCGACGACGCGGAACGGGCGTCGCGGCAGGCGCAGGTCGGCGAGGTCGACCTCCAGGACCGTCACGTCCGCACCGGCGAAGCGCTCGCGCAGGGTATGGGCGCGGCGCGGGTGCAGCTCGACGGCGAGGACTCGCGCGCCCGCGGCCACGAGGTGCCGCGTGAGCGCCCCGTCCCCGGCCCCGAGATCGAGGACGAGCTGACCGGGACGCACCCCGGCGTCGTCGACCACGCGCGCGGCGTGCTCAGCGGTGAGCGGGTGCCATCCCCACTCGCGTCGCGAGGCCGGCCCGGCCACGACGCACCATCGTCATGAAGAACATGACGGCCACGCTAGGACGGCGCGAGCGTCGAGGTCGAGCGATTTGTCCGGGCCCGAAACCGCGCTTTCCGACGGCGCACCCGGACTGCGTACGATGTGCCGCGGACCACGCCCGAGCCGACCCGGAGGTGATGATGCGCGCCGCTGGCCGACTGCTCGCGCTCGCGACCCTGGGGGTCGTCACGGCGGCGCTCGCGGCGGCGCCGGCGGTGGCCGCCGATCGCGACGGCGGCGGAGGGCTCACCGTCACCGTCGACACCGTGTCGTTCGACGCGAGCCGGCTGCACGAGGGGCCGGGGTGGCTCGGGTACGTCGTGACCTCTCCCGACGGGTCGCACGCGCGCCACCTCGGAGACGGCTACTCCCGGGAGGACGCCGCCGACGGCGTGCTGGAGCTCGACGTCCCGCGGCGAGGACAGTACAGCGACGGGTACTGCATCAGCTGGGTCATGGTGACGGGCATCGACCAGCAGTTCGCGGAGTGGAACGGCGACGCCGCCGTCTGCACGACCACCGCCACGCCCGCGCCGACGACGCCGCCCCCCGCTCCCGTGACCGAGGCGCCCGTCGAGGCGCCTCCGGCGGTCGAGGCCCCCGCGCCGGTCGTCGAGGCGCCCGTCGGGACGGCGGACGCGCCCGAGCCGGAGGTGACCGAGGAGCCGACGCAGGAGCCGACGACCGAGGCGCCCGTCGAGCCCTCTCCCGAGCCCACGACGGCCCGGCCGGAGCCGTCACGCACGCCGCTCACGTCAGCCGCGGAGCGCATGGCGCCTCCCCCGCCCGCGGAGGAGGCGTTCCCCACGCTCGCCGTGGTCGGCGTCGGCGGGCTCGTCGCCGCGGCGGCGGGCGGCGCGATCCTGCTGCTGCGCCGCGTCGGCTGAGCGCTCAGCGCGTGCGCGGCGCGGCGCTCCTGGACGCGCGGCGCTGCCACCGCACCGGCTCGTCGACGTCCCCCGCCGTGTCGTCCGGGTCCGACGGGTCGTGCGCCGCGACGGCGGGCAGCCGCCCGGGTGCACGCGGGAGCCACGCCGCGTGGCACGCATCGCCAAGGCCGCCGCGTCACGGGTCCGGCGAGTCTTCAGCGACCAACACGCTGCTCATCGCCTCGGGCACCCTCGCCCGGACATGACTGAGGCCCGGAATCGTTGAGATTCCGGGCCTCGTCGGAGCCGCCTAAGGGAATCGAACCCTTGACCTATTCATTACGAGTGAATCGGTTGATATGCTGGACACAGGGCAGAACGCCTCTCACCTGCGGGTTTGCTCCGTACGCGGTCTTATGCAGCCGCCAACTATGGCTCCCCGCTTGGCTCCCCTAAGGTGGCACCCATGGCACGACGAGCGCACGGGACCGGCAGCGTCTACTTCGACGCCTCGAAGGGCAGGTGGGTCGGCACCTACGAGGCCGGGTACACGCAGCGCGGGACGCGACGGCGACGGAAGATCACCGCAACCACCGAGCGGGGAGCCCGGCAGAAACTCTTGGCAGCCATCCGAGCAGCCGAGGAAGCCGAAGCGCCGACGATGGACGGCAAGCCCACCGTGAAGCGATGGTCGGACACCTGGCTCGAGAACACCTCTGGAACCCTGCGGCCGACCACATGGAACGCCAACCGGACGGCGATCACCCGGTGGGTCGTCCCCGCCATCGGGCACCGTCGCCTCGACCAGCTCACCCCCGCCGACGTGCGCACGTTCCACCGGGCCATGGAGACCAAAGGGCTCGCGCAGTCGTCCCAAGCGCGCTACCACGCCGCACTGTCCTCCATGCTCACCGCGGCCGTCGAGGAGGGCTACAACGTCCCCGAACGGGCGCGCATGGTCGCTGCCCCCAGCGTCGGCACCAACGACCGAGATGCACTCCCCCTCCCCGACGCACTCGCCATCCTTGAGGTGGCCTCGAAGCGCCCCGACGCGTCTCGTTGGGCCGCCGCCATGCTCCAGGGCATGCGCCCCGCCGAGACGCTCGGCCTCACGTGGGACATGGTCGATCTGGACAGCGACGAGCCGACGCTCACGCTCGCGTGGCAGCTCAAGCCTCTGCCGTACAAGGTGGCCCGTGACCGCTCCTCCGGCTTCCGCGTCCCCCGCGGGTTCGAGGCGCGCCAGGTCGACGGTGCGCTCCACCTCGTGCGGCCCAAGACCAAGTCCGGATGGCGCGTCATCCCCCTCGTGCCGTGGATGGTCTCCTCGCTGCAAGCCTGGCGCGAGATCGCACCCGCCAACCGCCACGGCATCGTCTGGCCGCAGGCCGACGGCCGACCGCGACGCGACCCCGACGACCGAGCCGCCTGGTACGAGATCACCGACGCCGCGCAGGTCGCCGTGACCGAGCCATCGCCCCGCGAGACCGGGCCGGAGATCATTGGGCGGCGCCCGGACCTGTACGAGGCCCGCCACACCGCGGCCACGCTCCTGCGCGTCGGAAACGTCGACGACGCCACCATCACCGCGATCCTCGGCCACGCGAGCATCCTCAGCACCAAGGCGTACCTGCACACCGACACGACGCGCACGCGCGCGGCACTGGACGGCGTTGCGGGTCGGCTCGGCCTGACGGGGGGCTAGGCGCCGTCCTCGCGCGACAGGAGCGCATCCGCGAGTTGCTGAGCCTCGTCGGGGCTGAGGTTGTCGAGCCGGTCGCGCAGCACGTCGACCGTGACCCAGCACTCGTCAGCGACCTCCTCGAGGCTCATGGACCACCGCCAGGCGTCGATGAGCCGCTCCACCGTGATGAGACGCCGCGCAGCCTCCGCGTTGACGCGCGCCTCTTCGGCCGGCGCGCACTCTGCTTCGTGCCCCATCTCGAGGTGCACGAGCTCGTGCGCGAGGGTGCAGCGCCGTTCGACCTGGTACTGGCGCGGGTCGAGGTGGATGGTGTCGCGCCCGTTGCTCGCGCCGAGGCGTCGGCGCATGGGGGTCCACAGCAGCGTCACGTGCTGCAACGACCTCAACGTCCGCCACGGGTGGTACATGGTTCGGGACCATAGTGGGTGGCTCGTGGTAGGCGCCAGTCGAACACGCGTTCGAACAGAGTTGTGAAGGTTTGCCGAACTCTGCTGCCGGAGGTTCGAGCGCATGGTTGACTTGTCACAACACGAAGCCCGCAGGTGGGGCTGCCGAGACTAGCCGGAACCGGGCAACCGGATCCCTCCATCCAAGAGGTGGTTGTGGCCCTCGGAGTCCCTCCTGCGGGCTTCGTCATGCCCGGATCAGCTCAGGCCACCAGATCCTTTTGGTGAGGTAGGCGGGGTCGCCGAAGACCTTGACGCCCCACCCGAGCACCTGGCCACTCGGGCCACGTCGAAGTTGGTGTCGGTGCTCGAGCAGCATCTCGGCACAGTCGACGTCGCCATGATCGCCGCGGATCGCGCACCAGAGCATGCCGAGATACAGGTCTGCGAGCTGTAGCCCGTCGAACACGTCAGGACCTCGCCAGATTGGTGGCCACAGGATGTTCTCGAACGGCGCGCGAGTGTGCTGGTAGCGACGAGCGCCGTTGAGATAGTCGACGCTCTCGATGTGGTCCATGTTCTTGACCGCGCTCAGCCGGGCAACGGCGAGACGTTGTCCGCCGGGCCAGTACCTCGCCTGGTAGGCCACGCGCTCGAGGAGCAGCTTCGTCATGTAGTTGTAGAACAGGTCACGGTCAGCTCTGAGGTGCTGGCTGGCGATCAGCGTGGCCTTGTGCGCAACGACGTACACAACCTTCACGTCTGGGATCTTGGCGATCCATTGAGACGCAAGCCGTCGTCGAGCTGCATGCTTTGGCTTCGGTGTGAAGTGGTCGACCCAGTGGAGCGGCTTCGAGGTGTTCACCGCGTGACGCAAGCCGCCCACGACGACCTTCATGTCCGGGACGCGCTCCTGCGGGACCATGACCGCGACCATCGCGAAGACGTCGCTCGACTTCGTGGTGAAGCCGCGGTCCCCGACCTCGTCTACGAACGCCTCAACGCGGGGAAGGCGCCGGTACCGCTCGGGTGTCGGGAACTGCTTGAGCGGATCGATGGCGTCTAGGGCGCCCGGAGGGAAGAAGCCCACTACGACGCGCCCTCGGGATCCTGCGACTCCTCGCCGACGTCTCTCATGGCTCGCTGGTCCCGCTCGTACAGCGAGCCGCCGTCCGGCTTCGCCTTGGCTGCAAGGTCAAGCTCGTCGGGGTTGATGCCTGTGGCCGCGCTCCCCGCGGCCTGCTTACTGGGGGCGGCGTCTCCATCACGCCCCACCTCCTCGTCCTGTCCTGTGGCGCGTCGCCGCGTGCCGATGTCTCCGTAGGTGACCCAAGGCGGCATGTCGCCGTAGGTCATGCTCGGCGGCATCTCGTCGTAGGTCTCGACCAGCTCGAGAGCCTCGGCGACGATGCGATTCTGCCGGGCCATGAGGTTCACGGTGTCGATCACGATCTTTCGCTGGGCCGGCGTGAGCTGCTCCCCCGCAGCACCGAGCTCCTCCGCAAGCGAGGGGGCCGGCGGCGGGACCTTGGCGGCTTCGTAGACCTGGTCGCGACCAATCCCAGACAACTCCGCGAGTGCGTTGAGCGTCTCCGGCTTCGGCTTCGACTTGTAGGTCCCGGCGATGATCTTGTCGACCGTCGTGTACGACAGCGTGAGCCCGCGCTTCTTGGCTTCGCGGTCGAGCGCTCGGCCGCGAACGCCGCCAAGCCGCTCGGATGCGGCAAGGGCGACGTCGCGGAGCGTGAGCTCGTTGCTGTCGTCGTTCATGGCTCGATCCTCTGGTCTCTGTTCCCGCTGTTACTAGCGGCCGGAACGGATTTCAGGACAAGTGACCCGCTCACTCTACGGGCTGACCTGCACGTTCGTCGGGCCCTGTTGACAAGTAAGTGACACGTAGGGCACGCTTCACTTGTCAAACCGAGGAAAGGACGCCAGGATGGCCACACGACGACCCAAGGTCAGGTACCTGAGGGAGGTGTGGATGAAGGTCATCGACCCGGAGAAGATCCAGCGGGCCCGCAAGCGCGCTGGCTTCACGCAGTACGACCTCGCCGCTCTCACCCGATGCACGCAGGCGACGATCTCCGCCCTGGAGACGGGAGCGATGCGGGGCTGCTCGCAGGACCTCGCAGAGGCCCTCGCGAAGTGGCTCGACCGTGACGTGGAGGACCTCTTCGAGGCCCACCCCGGATCGCGTATGCACCGAGTGACAAACGCGGCAGGCTCCAAGCGTCAGGTTGCGGCCTGACGCCTACAACGCAAGCGGCCCCCGCCAGTCCGACCAAGAACCGGGCGAGGGCCACCTACCGAGAGGAAGTGTAGTGACCGCAGTACTCGAGCACCCACCCGCGGTGCAGACCTACGAGTTCGAGGGCCAGCACGTGCCCGTCGTCTCCGACGAGAACGGCGAGCCATGGTTCGTGGCAACCAACGTGGCGAGCATCCTCGGCTACCGGATGGCGTCGGACATGACCCGTCGCCTCGACGAGGACGAGAAGGGTACGCGTTCAGTGCGTACCCCCGGCGGACCGCAGATGGCCAGCGTCATCAGCGAGGCCGGACTGTTCGCCGCCATCCTCGGCTCGCGCGTCGAGGGGGCCAAGCGCTTCAAGCGCTGGGTGACGCACGACGTCCTCCCTCAGATCCGCAAGACCGGCTCCTACGGCACCCCGGCCCTCTCCGGTCCCGAACTCATGGCAGCCGCGCTCATCGAGGCGCAGGCCACGCTCGCCCGCCACGAGGCCACCGTCCGCGAACTCACGCCCCGCGCCGAAGCATGGGACGCCCTGGCCGACACCGCCGGCGACTACTCCATGCGGGACGCGGCCCAGATCCTCTCCCGCGACCACGGCATCGACATCGGCCAGAACCGACTCGCGAAGTACCTGCGCGAGATCGCGTGGGTCGACTCGCACGCCATCCCGTACCAGCGGCAGATCGACGTCGGTCGCCTCCGCTCGCGCGCCCGCTACTACACGCACGCCCGCACGGGTGAGCGCGTGCTGGCGGATCCGCAGATCCGCATCACTCCCAAGGGCGTCGAGGAGCTGCGGCGCCTGCTGACTGAGCCACCACAGGAGGCCTCGTGAGCACCCCAACGATCGCGCCCGTGTCGTTCGACTACGACGGCGCCGCAGCCGCTTCCGGCTACTCCCGTGACGTGATCCAGCGCGCGGTCCGCTCCGGCGACCTCCCCGCGCACTACCCGGAGATCGACGGACGCCAGATCTCCAAGCCCAGCATCCTCGCCGATGACCTCCTCGCGTGGGTCAAGCGCGGCAAGACCGAGAGGACCGTTCGATGAAGACCATCCTCCGCCGCCTGCGTGCGGCACTCACCCGCCACCCGTTCTCCGCGGCCTCGGTGGACGCGTTCCTGGCTGACGGTCGCGGCACGGTGGACGACCCGTGCGTCTACCCGTACGACGTCGAGCTGGCCGAGCCGATCGGCTCGACGATGACGCCGGCGGAGCGCGACGCGATCGAGGGCGACCTGCTCGCGCTCGCGCGTGCTGCGGGCGTGTACGTGGACCCGGCTGGTGACCTCGCGCTGATCGAGGCCTACGCGAACGGCGAGGTGGCGTGATGGCCGCCGCGACCACGACCACACCGCACGTCCTGTCGTCGGCCGAACTCGACGCCCTTCCCCTGTACGCGCCGGTCCTGTGCACGACGGACTTCGGTCGCCCGGTGCTCGCTATGAAGATCGGTGCACAGCCGAACGGGCACTCGACGTGGCGGACGACGGACGGGACGACGTTCCCGGGGTCGTTCGCGATCTCCCGTGCGAACCCGGTGCTTCTCGTGCCAGCCGGGGGTGCGTCATGAGTGACGCGATCCCGTCCCGCCCGCCGCTGCGACCCGAGGAGGGTTGGCGCCCACCGTCACGTGACTTCTTCGGCGGCCCTCCCCCGGTCGACATGACGGACCCGGCGAACGTTCCCCCGGTGCAGTCGGAGCACGAGTTCCTGTACGGCGACGTGCCGCCCGAGGTCGTGTTCACGGCTGGCGGTGCGATCGCGGCACCGTCGCAGGCGCACCGGTACGCGACGTTCAAGCCACTGCTCGACCGGATCGGTCCTGGTGCCGCGTCGATGGTCGAACGCGAGATGGACCGGGCGAGGGCGTTCGAGGTCATCGCTCGGGCGGCGGTCGAGTACATCGACGACACCACGGAAAAGGGCCTGTGGGACGCGCTCGTCGAGGCCGTCGCCGAGAACCGGGCGGCGATCCAGTGATGGCAGTAGACCGCACGTGGCCGCTGTTCAGCGGCGAATTCCAGCGGGCGAACCCCGAGCGCTACCACGTCGTACTCGCAGCGAAGAAGGACGGCAAGTGGGGCCGAGCGCACGTCTACCGCGGGCTCAACCACATCGGTACCTACGACACGTGGGCTGAGGCCATCCAGGTAGCGAACGAGAAGGCGATCGTCCGCGTCGCCATGCGGGGCATCGGAGTCCTTCCATGAGCCGCTACGACGACCCCCTCCACGACCAGCGCATGGAGGAACGCGACCGGTACGAGCGTGACCTCGCCCGCCAGTACGCGGCCGACACCATCCGCCTCGCAGACCCCGAACCGCCACGTCGCCGCGAGCACAACCCCAAGCGACCGGCCGGACCTCAGTGGGGCGACGACATCCCGATCCCCGACGACGTGTACGCCCAACTCGTCGCCTACGAGACCTACGCGCCCAACATCCGGGCCGCCCACGAAGCACACAGCAGGAGGAACACGTGAGCATCGAGTTCACACGGATCAACCTTCACCGCCAGGCGAGGTACGAGATCTCCGGAGCGCCCGACGTGAAGGGCGACTACATCAACGCGCACCTTCGGCCCGACCTGGTCTGGATCGAGGACGACGGCGACGCGGTCACGACGGTCACCGTGTTCGGCCCGAACGTGAAGAAAGACGGGGCGACCGGGAAGAACCGCCACGACGCGAAGTTCCGTCCCCGGAGCCGCTACGACCGGGACGTTCCCGACTGGCTCTCTCCGCTCGTCGAGCACCACGCCAAGACCTTCGGTGTACAGCCATGACCGCCACGACCGAGGGCGACCTGCTCACCGACCTCGCGCGACTCCAGGACGAGGCCGTCGCGGTCGTCGAGGCGTTCGAGAACGAGCCCGATATGGACACGCCCGAGTGGCACGAGTTCATGGTCCGCGTCCGGGGTGTCTCTCGTCGGCTCAACGAGACCGTCCGCCTGATCGACCAGGGGGCAGGCCGATGACCGACCGCTGTGGGTACGAGTTCTGCCGGAACTGGGCTGGCGGCGGGTGCGTGTGCGACGTGTTCGACATGGACCCCGACCTCGTGGAAGAGGACGCATGAGCGCCCTCGACGACCTCGAGGCCGCCATCGCCGCCGAACACAGGTCACTCCGCGCCTGCCATAACCCCGACTGCCGCGACACCCACCTCGACCAAGTCCTCGACTACGAGGCCGCCAAGAACACCCTCACGCAGCCGAACCCCGACCCCGAGGACAAGCGACGCGCACTCGCCATCCTCTACACCGCACGAACCGCCACCGGAGGCACACCGTGAATCGACACGACGACTTCCCCTGGGGCATCGTCCTCGCCCTTGCCATCCCCGCAGGCATCATCCTCGGGCTGATCTGGACGGCGGGGTCCCGATGACAGCCGACCTGCTGCGCCGAGCCGCAGCCAAGATCCGCGAGACCGCCAAGGCTGCTGACCGGGAGGCTCCCGCACCCTGGCGCGCGGACCCGCCCTACAGCCCGAGCCCCCGACCTGCCGACACCTACGACGTCCTTGACCACGACTCGTTCGACGTCGCCAACCAGGTCAGTATCACGTCACCCGAGGCCGAGCACATCGCCCTGTGGTCGCCCGACGTCGCCGAGCTCGTGGCCGACTGGCTCGACGACATCGCCCGCCACTGGGAGACGGTCGCGGAGCAGGCCGAGGACCCGGACGACCCGGTCGACGCCGAGGGACAGCGCATAGGCGACACCCTCGACAGCCACGCCGTCACTCTCGCCCGCCGCATCCTCGGAGAGCAGCCATGACCCCCGCCGCGCACTTCACCTTCGACCCCGACGCGCTCATCACCCTCCTCGTCGTCGGCTTCCTCATCGCCACCACCTGGGCAACCGACCGCGTCACCAAGCGACGGAAGCGGGAGGGCGAACGATGACCCTTCACGTCTACGGCGACCTCGTCCAGGGCTCCGACGAATGGCTCGCAGCGCGGCGCGGGATCGTCACCGCATCCGTCGTCGGCCAGCTCATCACCGTCGGCCCCGCACCCGCCACCGGCGTCGCGTGCCCTGAGTGCGGAGCAGGTGCCGGCGCACCCTGCGTCAGCCGCGCGCGCAAGGAACCGTCACCCATCAAGACGGTCCACGGGACACGAGTCGCACCGCCCGACGCGCCACCCGTCATCGAGGTCGCTCACAACGACACCGCCCGAGCGCTCACCACCTACCTCGCCGCCGAGCGCATCACCGGCTGGTCCGACCCCGTGTTCGTCACCAACGACATGCTCCGCGGCACCCTCGACGAACCCATCGCACGAGACCTCTACAGCGAGCACTTCGCGCCCGTCCACGAGGTCGGCTTCATGGTCCGCGACTTCGTCGTCATGAACGAGGAGCACAGCGAGGTCACCTTCGCCATCGGCTACTCCCCCGACGGGCTCGTGGGCGACGACGGACTCATCGAGATCAAGTCCCGCCGGCAGAAGAAGCACCTCGCCACCATCCTCGCCGACCAGGTCCCCGCCGAGAACATGGCGCAGATCCAGGCAGGGCTCCTCGTGTCCGGCCGCCGATGGTGCGACTACGTCTCCTACTGCAGCGGCATGCCCCTCTGGCCCAAGCGCGTCTACCCCGACGAGCAGTGGTTCGACGCCATCACCGACGCCGCCGCGCAGTTCGAGCAGACCGCGGCCCACGTCGTCGCCACCTACCACCGCGCCGTCGCCGGGCTTCCCGCGACCGAGCGCATCGACCACTTCGCAGACCTGGAGGTCTGACATGACCAGCACAGAGTTCCAGCCCATCCAGGGCAGCGCCCGCGACTGGGGCTACGACCGCGAGGACGGCCTGCTCGTCCTCAACGAGGACAGCCAGAACGAGATCACCGAGCTCCTCATGGGGCGGAAGGTCGCCAAGGTCGACGGCGAACACCTCATGCTCGACGACGGCACCGTCATCAAGGCGATCGGCCACGACGGCGGTTGCAGCTGCAACGCCGGGTGCTACGACCTCTCCGTCCTCAACGGGGTCGACAACATCATCACCCGTGTCGAGTACGACTACCGGCCCGCCAGCGACGGCGACTACCCCGAGTTCGACGAGGGAGACCCCGACGCTCCCGACGACGAGTGGACGGGCTACTACCGAGTGTTCGTCTACGCCGAGAACCAGCGCGTGAACCTCATGCAGTTCGACGGCACCGACGGCAACGGCTACTACGGCTCCGGCTTCGAGATCCTCGTGCGGAGGGCTGCCTGATGGACATCAGCGACACGATCGCCCCGAACAGCGACCAGCTCGACGCCGTGGACCTGCTCCCCGGCGCCCGCACCTTCTCCATCGAGGGAGTCAGCAAGGGCAACGCCGAACAGCCCGTGCAGATCCACCTCCGCGAGTTCCCCCGACCTTGGCGACCCGGCAAGTCCATGCGCCGCGTCCTCGTCGCCGTCTGGGGCAAGGACGCATCCACCTACGCCGGCAAGAGCCTCACCCTCTACTGCGACGAGACGGTGCGCTTCGGGGGCCAGGCCGTCGGCGGCGTGCGGATCTCGCACATGAGCGGCATCGACAAGCCCCGCGACGTCCCGCTCATCGTCTCCCGAGGCAAGTCCGCGATCTTCACCGTCCGACCGCTCGCCGACGCACCGAAGACGCCCGAGCCCACCGCCGAGCAGGTCGCCAACACCACCGACCGCGCCGCCCTCCAAGCTATGTGGAAGGCGTCCGGACCCGAGATGCGCGCCACCATCCAAGCCCGCGTCGCCGAGCTCGACGCCACGAACGGGGAGCAGCCATGAGCACGATGAGAGCCGCACTCGGCATCGGACCATCCCCAGCGCCCGACACCCGCCGCAACGCGATCACCACCGCCGAGCACTGGGCCGGCGCACCCTGCACCGAGACCGACCCCGACCTCTGGTACTCCGAAGACCACAAGGAACGCGCACAGGCCGCCAAGATCTGCGCCACCTGCCCCCTCGCCTTCGAGTGCGCCGAGAATGGCCGCGACGAGAAGTGGGGCATCTGGGGCGGAATCGACCGCGGTGAACCCTACCGCGCACGCCGCACCGCCGAGAGGGCACGACGAGCCGCACGACAGGCGGAAGCGTCATGAGCACCTACATCCATGGCACCGAGCGCCAGAAGCTCGCCGTCGCCGTCGACCGACTCCGCAGCGCCTACCGGACCCTCGCCGCACAGGTCGAAGAGGCTGAGGCCCGCCGCGACCAGGCGATCGCCGACGAGCAGAGCGCACGCGCCAACGTCGACCGACTCCTCGACACGCGCCGCCAACTCCAAGAGGAGATCGACGACCTCGCGCTCCAGATCTCCACACAGGCCGCGCTCGTCACGCCGGCACGCCCGAACCTCTGGGGCGAGCGCTACAAGGTCGGTGTCGCATGATCCGCCACCTGCCGTCCGTGATGGCCGCGGTCACGATCCTGTCCGCCGCGGCCCTGTGGTGGGCACGATCCACCTTCCCGGCCCTCGTGCCGCTGTGGCTCGTCATCACAGCCTGCGCGTTCGTCCTGACCATCATCCTCGCGCGCATCACACCAGGGTCGTCCGATGAGTAGCCAGTCGATGTCGCTCACCGTGCACCGGTCGAACCTGCTCACGTCCAACCAGCGACGCCACTTCCACGACACGGCACGCGCCACGAAGGTTCTGCGACTCACCGGCAAGCTCAACGCCCAGTCGCAGGAACTCCGGCCCATGGCGCGCGTCCACCTGCACGTGTTCGTCGGCTGGCCCGACCGCCGACGCCGCGACGTGCCGAACCTGTGGCCACGGTCAAGGCCCTGGTCGACGGGATCGTCGACGCCGGGATCCTCCCCGACGACAACGACGACGTCGTCACCGCACTCACCTTCCGACGGTTCGGCGACCTCCACGCCGCCAAGGACACCGTCGCCCTGTCCATCGTCCTCGAGGAGATCCAGTGACGACCCGCACCTGCGGCTGTGGAAAGTCGTACCCCGACACGCCCGCCGGCCGACTCGCCCACCGAACCCTGCACGGCCACGCGCCGTCACGAGAGAAGGAGGCGTGATGCGCTCCTGCCCCGCCTGCGACGGCACCATCCGAAACCCGATCCGACGCCTCTGGTTCCACGTTCTCTTCCTGCTCGAGCTCGCCAACCCACCATCCGAGGAGGTCTGACAGTGGCGCGTGACCACGCCCGCATCCGGCTCGACATCTGGAACGACGACGACTGGCGCTACCTCACCTCGTCCGGCCAGTGGCTCTACATGTTCCTCCTCACCCAGCCGTCCCTCACGTTCGCCGGCGTCGCCGACTGGCGTCCCGCGAAGATCGCCGCCCACACCGCCGAACTCACCGGCACGGACGTCGAGACGTTCGCCGCCGAGCTCGAGGAGGGCCGGTTCATCCTCTGCGACCGCCGCTCCGAGGAAGTCCTCATCCGCTCGTTCGTGAAGCACGACGGACTCATGAAGTCCCCGAACATGGCCGTCGCCCTCGCGAAGGACCACGGCCGCATCGGGTCCAGCGTCCTGCGCGCCGTCATCGTCGACCAGCTCCACACCCTCCGAGAGGCCAAGCCAACGCTCAAGGGATGGGGCAAGCCCGAGGTCGGAACCCTTCTCGAGAAAAGGTCGATGACCTTCGAGGAAGGGTTCGCCGCACTACCCGACAACCCTTCGGGGAACCCGTCCGCCAACCCTTCGGGGAAGGGTTCGGGAAACCCTTCGGCAACTCCCTTCCTCCCTAACTCCCTTCCTCCCGGACTCCTTTCCTCATCATCACCTCTCCCTGAAACTCACCAGCGATCAGCACGAGCAGGCGCATGATGACGATCGAAATCAACGGAGACCAGGCCCGCGCACTCGCTGCGCTCGTCGCAGCCCTCCGCCCCGACTGGGACGCACCCGGAGTCCTCGCAGCACTCCGCGACGGACGCACCAAGGGCACCGCCGACCAGCTCGCCCACGCCGCGATCAACGCCGCCATGGACCCCGCGAACCGCACCCCCGCCGTCATCGCCCTCGACGGCTCCCATTGGGCTTCGGTTCGCCCCGTCGAGACCCGCGGCGCCAAGTTCGACCGATGCACCCGGCCCGGACACGAACAGTGGCCCGCCTGGCACTGCGCCGGCTGTCGAGCAGACGCCCGAGCCGCAGACAGCCCACGCGAGACCACGCCCGAGCCCGTCGACGTCGGACCCGGCCCCGAGCTCGCACGCACCGCACTCCACGCCGCACTCACCCACCAGGAGAAGCCATGAGCACCGAGACCCCGCACCACACCGTGACAGCCCGGTTCGAGGACGGGCGACATGTCGAGGCCCTCTCGACCATGACGTGCACCGCGCCCGCCGACGCCCTCTGCCACGCCGTCTGGGACTGCGACTGCGAAGCGTGGGACCTCCCGCGCGTCGAGGACGGGCGACCGGTCCACATGAGCATGTACGGCGGAGAGCACACCGGCCAACTCGACCCCGAGTTCTGCAACCTCCGCGAGTGGTTCGACAACTCCGACGAGACCCTCAACGGCGAGATCACGTTCCCCGTCACGCCCGAGTGGACCGGCGACGGGTACCTCTTCAACGCCGCCCAGGACACGCCGTGACCGACGACGAGCAGCCCGACGCCGACACCACCGCCATCTTCCGCGCACGCATCCGACAGACCATCAACGCCGCCCGCGAGAAGAACCTCATGGACGACACGACCCCGACCGAACCCACGGAGGAGAGCTGATGAGAGACACCTGCCTGGCATGCGGGCGACCCATCTTCACCACGGCCCTCCGGGTACCGATCGTCACGCTCGCCCAGCAGTGGACGCACGGGTCGCGCCGCATCGACCGGAAGCACGCACCCATCCCCACCAACCACGACTTCGAGGTGATCCGATGAGCACTGACCAGACGCCCGCCCTGGCACGCGCCACCGAGGCGCAGCCGACCCCGACGCACGACGACCTCTTGCGCGTGCTCGGCGACGACCCGAGGTCGCGCATCACGCCCGAGTTCCGAGACGCCGTGTTCGCGCTCGCCCGTCAGTGGGAGCACGACGGGTGGCACGTCGACCCGGACGGCGAGCGCGCGACGGTCCGCTGCGTCCCTGTGACGGCCGTGGTCCGGATCGTGTGGGACTACCTCGCCGCGATCCGCCCGGCTCTCACCCTCGCCACCGTGTCCGCCGCCCTGCACGACCCCGACGACCCGGACTGGCTCGCACGGGTGATCTACGACGCGCACGGCTTCCACAGCGCTGACACGTGGGACACCGACCACGACGGCGTGCGCAACCACTACAGAGGTCACGCCGATGCCGTGCGGGCCGCGATCCTCGGGGAGGTGGCGTGATGGCCTGGTACGACCACGTCGCCGCCGCGCTGTGCGACGGATGTGACCGCATGTTCCCTACCGGCCAGGTGGCGGCGGACGACGCAGGTAGCGGCCAGTTCTGCCACCCGTGCCGGTACGTCGCGAACCACGGCACCGCGTTCGACTGGGTCGCCTTGGACTACGAGGAGGACCCAGCGTGAATAGAACGGTCCGGGTCTCGTCCCACGCCCTGGGGTTCAAGGCGACCGTGACGGTGAAGGTATACGACACGCGCGAACAGATGATCGCTGCCGCAGAGAGGTTCTCCGGAGCCGACCTGTCCGGCTCGGTCGCTGTCACGCAGGGGTCAACCCGGTACTTCGAGGACGGCACCGAGCGCTTCCTCCCTATCATCCGGCTCCACGCCGCACGTTTGGGCACCGAGGTTCTCTCGCACGAGATGCACCACGCAACGTGCGCGATCTACGCCGCCACCCTGCCCGAGGGTACAGGCGCACGGTCGGTCCTGGACCACACGAACGAACCGTTCGCCTACCTGTACGGGCAGCTGCTACGGCGGCTCGTCGAGGCGCTATACCGGCACGGCTACTACTCCAAGACGAGAGAGGTCTCATGAGCACCGCGCGTGACTACCTGGCGGCCGTGCAGCAGCGAGCCGACGCAGCAGCGGGCGGCCCGTGGTACGAGCGCGAAGGGTATGTGTGCCGCGACGCCGTTTACTCCGACGGAGAGGAGTTCGTTCAGGGCATCGCCGCCTACCCAGTAGGCAAGAGCGCGGAGTTCATCGTCGCAGCGCGCACGGACGTCCCGCGCCTGGTCGCAGCTCTCGGAGCCGCCCTCGACCTCGCAGAGTGGCACGAGACGAAGGCGGACAAGGCTCGGCTCTACCCCGGGCCAGGCCACGAGAACGCGCTGGTTATGACGAAGTCGGCAGCCGTGCACGACGACGCCGCACGACGCCTCCGCGCCGCAATCACGGACGCACTGACCCCGAAGGAGAACGACTCATGAGCTGGACCCCCACCGACGAGCAGGTCGAGAAGGCGGCAGAGGAAGTCGCCCGCGCGGCGACCGAGTTCTACTCGGATGCCGCCGTCCCGCACTACTCGCGCCACATCGCCCGTGCCGTGTTGGTTGCGGTCGGGCCGCACATCGCCGCAACCGAGAGGAAGCGCATCACCGCGGCGCTGCGCCAGAAGTTCGGCGTGACGAACCGCGCCGCCGACTGGATCGACCGCGTGTTCTGGGGGCCCGACGAGCGCGCTGACCAGATCGAGAAGGAGACAGACCGATGAGCGACGACGACTACACGCCCAGCACGGACGAGGTGCGCGCGGACTACGTGCGTGACCACACCCGCAACTTCGACTCGTACATGACCGGCCGATCCCTTGCCTCCGAACAGGAGGTCTACGGGGCTAGGTTCGACCGCTGGCTCGCTGCACACGACGAGTCCGTGCGGGCCGAGGAACGCGCAGACGTGGCGCGACTCATCGAGGAGGCAGCGGACGACGACGATGCTCCGCACCTGTGGAAGCGCGGCATGGAGCACGCCGCCTGGATCGCGAGGGAGGGCGCATGAGTGACCGACTGACCGCCAGGTGCGCCACGTGCGGCGAGAGCGTCGACCTGCCGAACCAGGGGCTAGGACGCGCCACGCTCGCCGCATGGCGCACGCAGCACCAGGGGCACGACGTGACGGAGGGAGAGGGCGCATGAGCACGCTGCACGAGCAGGCGCGAGCCGAAGCCGAGAAGCGCCGCTACCTGTTCACGACGGCCGACGAGGACGAGAACCTGCGTGAGGAGTTCGTCGCCGGTGCCATCTGGGCCGCGACCCGCACACGCGTCGTCACCACCGTGACCGAGCTCGACGCACTCCCGGTCGGCACGGTGCTGCTGGACCGTATCGGACGCGCCATGCAAGTCAGCCTGGACAGCGAGGGCTACCGGCTTGTGCGCCGCGCGGGATCGGACGACGCCTACTACATCGGCATCGACCGCATCAGCCTTCCCGCCCGCGTGCTGGACGAGCCCGAGGAGGACCGATGATGACCACCGTGAGCACGAGCAAGCGCCCCCGCCGCGTCGTCGGCGAACGCATCTCTGACTGGCCCAAGCCCGACCGCTGGGTGTGGCACCTGTACGACAAGGCCGATCCCGAAGCCTGGTTCACCGAAGTGCGCTGCGGCGGCGGGGTCACCCTGCCCGGCGCCTACCAGACCCGCCCCGAGTCGGACGTGTGCCCCGACTGCCTCGCAGGAAGGAAGACGCTGTGACGGACGACCTGCTGGACGAAGCGACCCGACTCGCGGACAACAGCCCAGGCGTCGGCGTCGGACCACTGCTGCGCGCCCTGGTCGAGCGCGTGCAGCAGGCCGAAGCCGAGGCGCGTCACCTGCGCAGCATCGCGACGAGGGAAGTCGCAGCACATGAGACCCAGGTGGCCCGCCTCGCAGCCGAGCGGGATGTGGCGCGGGGCAAGCTCGACAAGGTGCGCGAGGCCGTCACCGCAGAACTGGACTGCCTGCTGCACGACGATGACGACCCCGTGCAGTGCGGCTGGAAGAGGACGGTGCGCGACGTGCTCGCCATCCTCGACGGGAAGACGGGAGACTGAGGCCATGGAACTCATGACGCTCACCGAGTTCCTGCTCTCCAGGATCGCCGAAGACGAGGCCCGCGCCGACGACGCCTGGAAGGCTGTCGACAACGGGGCCATCGTGTGGGACCGGATCCACCCGGACGTGCGCGCCGCGTTGTGGCCTCCCGCTCGCGTGCTGGCGGAGTGCGAGGCGAAGCGGCGCATCGTGGAGTCTGCGCGGCGTCTCGGCACCCGCGGCGGCGTGACGCCCGAGGAGCTACTCGGCAACCTCGCCCTGCCCTACGCCGACCACCCGGACTACGACGAGGCGTGGCGGGTGTAACCACACACCGGGGCGGGCCAACACGGCCCGCCCCGGTGCGCTGGATACTGGAACCAGGTTCGGGTATCGTATTTTGCCCACCGGGACGCCGGTGCGGGGTCGACCGACACAGGGAGACCCGCTCGTGGACAACCTCGTCGCACTCGCCGCCCGAGACGACCTCCTCGCCATCGTCGCCGCATGGCCCGCACTCCAAGCCCGCCTCGAACCCAGCGGATCATCCACCGGTGGCGCATCCCACCCCGCACCAGGCAGCCGGCCGCCCATCGACCTCCACGTCTCCGACCTCATGCACGAGATCGAGACCGAAGCCCGCGCGCTCGGTCGGATCCTTCTCGAAGAGACCGACGACTGGCAGCCCGATACCAGCGAGATGCCCGGACTCCTCCGCTCCGTCGCCCTCAGGTTCGGCCACTTCACGCACGGGGACGACGAGAAGACCGCCTACGACTTCCTCGACATTGCGCACGAGTTCCGCCGCAAGGTCGCCCTCGCGCTCGAGCGACCCGAACCCGCGCGATGGATGGGGCCATGCATCGTCCCCGAGTGCGACGGCGAACTCCGACTGTTCGGTCACCGCGTCGACACCACGTGCCCCGAGTGCGGGAACGTCGCCGGGCTGCTCGAGGTTCGCAAGCACCTCCACGCGGCGCTCAAGGACAGGCTCATGACTCGCGGCGAGCTCGTGTCCGCGCTGTTCGTACTCGGCATCGAGGTCAAGCCGAAGACGCTCGACAAGTGGGTGGAGCGGGGTCGGCTTGAGAAGGCCGTCGAAGACCCTGACCTGTATCGACTCGAAGACGCGCTCAGGCTGGCCGAGCGTGGGAAGGTGGCAGCGTGACGACACACAAGCCCGCAGTGACGGTGATGCCGGATTCTGGCGTCACCGTTCGGCAGGCACTCGCAGCGTTCACCCTCATGAGCGCCGCCATGCAAGGGGCATGGGAGCGTGCTACGACCGGGGCTACAACTCCCGACACCAACCGGCGATGGACGGACGCACGGGACGCGTTCGAAACGGTGCGCGCTACGCCCGAACGGCCGGCGGGGCCACGCGCGCGTGTCGAGGTGGCGGAACGGGATCCTGTCGCATAGCCTTACGGCAAGATTGCACGGTCTGTCGATGGGGCCCTCGGTTCGCACCGGGGGCCTTCGTCGCGCCCGGGGTTGAGCGCCGCTCCCCCGAAAGCCACCCCCGCACTCGACGGGGCGTTGCCCGCTACGGGCAGTCAAGGAGAAGGCGATATGCCTCACGAGAAGATCAACCACGGCGTCAGCAACGACAACTCACGCGAGCTGGTCGTCGGCTGGGACCGCATCGGCTGGGTGCAGGTGAGCATCTACCCCGAGGGCTGGTCGCACACAGGCGAAGCGATGATCGTCGACCTCAACCCGCGACAGGTCGAGGTCCTCATCAAGACGCTCAAGCGAGCGCGACGCCAGGCTTACGGGGACGGCCAGCGTTGGCCAGGGTTCAGCGAGAACCCCGCCGACAACAACCCTGGACCCACGCCGCCAGCACCGTAACCAAGAGGCCAGACGCCCACTCCCCGGTGACCAGCCACCCGGGGAGATGGGCGGGCAACTTCCGGGGGTGGACATGGCAGGGCGTAGGTGCCCCGGTGCCACCACCCTCCCCGACGGCAGGCGGCAAGCCTGCCCCGTGATCCTTACCAACGGCGTGACGCGTGCAGCCTGAATGCAGGAGGCGACCGTGGCCACCAACCCCAGGTACGCCAACGGGCACCGGCGTAGGCGCCTACGTGCACGGGTGCTAGCCACCGAGACCTACTGCGCATGGTCGCACTGCGAGTGGCCCGACGACCCAGTCGACAAGACGCTGCACTGGAACCATCCGCTCGCCCCCGAGGTGGACGAGATCATCCCCGTCTCTCGAGGCGGCGACCCGCTCGCACGGTCCAACGTGCGGCTCATGCACCGCATCTGCAACCAACGACGAGGGAACGGAACGCGGGCGCCTCGCGCAGTCGCTCCTGCCGCTTCGTTCCCGACCTCGACCGACTGGTGACCAGGGGGAGGGCCCCCACCCCCACCCTGGAGGGCGACCGCCGGGGCATAGCGCCTTTCTCTCCCCTCGTTTCGAAAAACCTCGGAGGTGTGGTCCGCATGGCCTCTCTCCGTGTGGTGAAGCCGGGTGACGAGGCGCCTCGCAAGGAGGTGCCGGCGACGATCACCGAGGCGATCGAGGGGTCGGCTCGGGATGTTCTGGCGTCGATGCGTCGGGCGCTGGCGAAGAAGCTCGACGCAGGCGAGGTGTCGTCGAACGCGATCGCTTCGGCGTACAAGGAGCTGCGCGAGCTGGACCGACAGATCCGTGCGCTGGACGCCGCCGAGGAGCAGGAGGCGGAACGCGATGACGGCAACCGCCGCCCCCGTCGATCGTTCAACGCGTCGGCTATCTGAGGCCGCCCGGCACGTCGTCATCCCCGAGGGGATCGTCGACTCGCTCTGGTACGACGTTGCGGAACGGTGCGAGGAGTTCGGCGACCAGTTCGACGCCTGGCAGGACGGCCTGGGCGAGGTGACGCTCGGCATCCGTGCCGATGGATCGTTCGCGGCGACGATCGGCGGGGTCACGTTCTCGATCCCCCGTCAGGTCGCGAAGACGTTCATCGTCATGAGGATCGTGGTCGCGCTGTGCACGCTGTTCCCGGACCTCACGGTCATCTGGACGGCGCACCGCATGCGAACGGCGACGAACACGTTCCAGAAGATGAAGGCCTACGTCCTGCGTCGGAGTGTCCGGCCGTACATCAAGGCCGGCTCTAACAACGGGACGGCGATCCGGGACGCGAACGGTGAGCAGGAGATCCCGTTCGTCAACGGCTCGCGGATCATCTTCGGCGCTCGTGAGCAGGGGTTCGGGCGCGGGTTCGACGAGGTCGACATCGAGGTGTTCGACGAGGCGCAGATCCTCACGGTGAAGGCGCTCGAGGACATGGTGGCGGCGACGAACCAGTCACGTTTCGAGCACGGTGCGCTGCTGTTCTACATGGGCACACCGCCTCGGCCTGAGGTGGATCCCGGTGACGTGTTCACGGAGCGCCGGCAGGAGGCTCTGGAGTCGAAGAAGGCCGCGGGGGGCGTGGATTTCGGGGTTCCGGTGGAGTCTGGGGATTCGGTCTATGTCGAGTGCTCTGGCGACTCGAGCCTGGATGTCGACGATCCGAGGCAGGTCGAACTTGCGAACCCGTCGTACCCGCACAGGACCCCGCCGGTCTCGGTGCAGCGGCTGAGGAAGAACCTCCCGGACAAGGACTCCTGGCGCCGTGAGGGCCTGGGGATCTGGGACGAGGTCGTGGGCGCGAAGGCGCTCATCGAACAGGCTGCCTGGAAGGCGGGGCATCGCGAGATCGCTCCTCCCGCGGGCGTTCAGGCGTACGGCGTGAAGTTCTCCCCGGATGGGCAGCGCGTGTCTCTGGCGGGCGCTCGGCGGCCCGAGGATGGCCCGACGCACGTCGAGGTCATCAAGGCGATGTCGACGGCGTCTGGCACTGCCGACCTTGCGGACTGGATCGCCGCTCGCTGGCGCAAGGCTGCGGTGATCGTGGTCGACGGCAAGGCGGGCGCGGACCAGTTCGTGACGGCGCTGGTGAAGCGCGGCGTCCCGCGCCGGCGGATCGTCGTTCCGACGCTGAGCCAGGTCTATGAGGCGCACTCGGGCCTGCTCGAGTCGGTGAAGTCGGGCGTCCTGACGCACTACGGGCAGACGGGCCTGGATGACGTCGTGAGGGCGGCGACGAAGCGTCCGATCGGCAAGGACGGCGGCTGGGGCTGGCAGGCGATCAGTGACGACGTGGACGTGACTCCGCTCGAGGCAGTGACCTACGCCCACTTCGGGGCGACGACGACCAAGCGCAAGCCTCCTGGTGACGGTGAGCGGGCATCTTCGAGCGGGCGACGGGCGGTGGTGGCATGAGCGACCAGCAGATCCTGCTCCCGGACGTGGACGACGACACGAACAACCTTCTGGGCGGACTTCTCAAGCGCCTGGACCACCTCGCGCCGCGAAACCAGAAGCTCCAGGCGTACTACGAGGCCGAGAAGACGCTGCGTAAGATCCACGGAGGCATCGTTCCGGAGCAGTACTACCGGCTTGGGCTGGTCCTGGGCTGGTCCGCGAAGGCCGTAGACACGCTCGCCCTGCGCTGCAACCTCGAGCGCATGGTCTGGGCCGACGGGACGCTCGGCGACTACGGCTACAACGAGGTCTGGGACAAGAATCACCTCGGCGCCGAGGTGGATCAGGCGATCATCGAGGCCCTGATCCTGGGCCCGGCGTTCGCGGTCGCGTCAAGGGGTGACGAGTCCGTGGGTGAGCCGGGCGGGATGGTGCACTTCTACTCGGCGTCGGACGCAACGGGTGAGCGGAACCCTCGCACGCGCCAGCTCGACAACCTCCTGATCGTGCATGAGCGCGACCGGACGCGACGGGTTACTGCGCTGTCTCTTGTCCTGCGAAACGAGACGATCGCAGCGGAGATCATCGACGGCAGGTGGGAGGTCGTCCGGTCGCGGCACACGCTCGGTGTGCCGGCTGCGGTGATGCCGTACCGCCCGAGGCTCAAGAAGCCGATGGGCCGCACTCGTCTGACGCGCCCCGTGCGTGGCTTGCAGGACGCTGCGGCGCGCACGTTGGTTCGGCTCGAGGGTCACATGGACGTGTACGCAAACCCGGAGTTCTGGGTGCTCGGCGCGGACCTGTCGATCTTCCGTGACGAGAACGGGAAGCCGCTCCCAGACAACGCGCGTCGCCTGGGCCGCTACAAGGGGATCCCTGACGACCCGGAGCGCGAGGGCGACCCGCTGTCTCGCGCAGACGTGAAGAAGTTCGAGGCGTCGAGCCCGGAGCCGCAGCTCAAGGCGCTGAACGCGTACTCGAAACTGTTCGCGCGCGAGGCGTCGCTACCGGACTCGTCAGTGGCGATCTCGGACATCGTGAACCCGACGTCTGCCGAGTCCTACGACGCGTCGCAGTACGAGCTCATCTCAGAAGCCGAGGGGGCGACGGACGAGTTCACGTCGGCGCTGCGTCACGTGATACCGATCGCAATGGCGATGCAGTCTGGGCTGGATGCCGTGCCTGACGCGTGGCAGTCGATCGACTGCAAGTGGCGTGACCCGCGGTACGTGTCGCGTGCGGCGCAGGCTGACGCGGGGTCAAAGCAGCTCGGGGCGGTGCCGTGGCTCGGCGAGACGGAGGTCGGGCTCGAGCTCATCGGTCTGGATGACCAGCAGATCAGTAGGGCGCTGGCTGAGCGCCAGCGGGCGCTGGCGAACGTCCGCATGGACGCGCTGATCGCGGCGGCGCGCGAGACGCAGGCTGCGCCTGATGGTCTCGCCAGCTGACGCGGAGCGTCTTCGGCTGGCGCAGGCCGGTATCCGCCGGCTGGTGACTCGGGACCTGGACGCGTTCTTCGCGTCGCTGAACCTGGACCGGCCGGAGCGCGCGAGAGACGCACTGCTGGCTTTCATGCCGGTCTTGGTGTCGCAGTACGGGGAGTCGGCGGCTGCGGTCGCCGCGGACTGGTACGACGGCGTCAGGGCGTCAGAGGGCGTGTCGGGTCGGTTCAGGGCGACCATGGCCGCCTCGCCGTACCTGAGTGCGGTCGATGGCACGACGCGGCGAGCGGTCGGGGCACTGTTCACGGACACGCCGAACGAGACACTCGTGGCGCTGCGGTCGGCGGCCCCGAAGTACGTGTTGGCGGCGTCGCGGCAGACGATCACGACGTCGGCTGACCGAGATCCCAGGGCGTCGGGGTGGCAGCGGATCGGGTCTGGTGGGTCGTGCTCGTTCTGCCGGATGTTGATCGACCGTGGCGCGGTGTACCGCGAGCGATCGGTCCTGTTCGCGGCCCACAAGTCGTGTGACTGCGCGGCGGTCCCGTCGTGGGACCCCGATGCGCCTGAGGTTGACGTCGCCGTCTACAAGGCGTCGCGCCGAACCACTCGAATGACGCCGGAGCAGAAGGCGGAGCACAACGCGAGCATCCGCAACTACATCCAGCGGTACGAGGACTAGAGACTTCCCGTCCTTCGACGGGGTACGCGGACGCCGGCGGTCAACGGGCGGTGCACAGGAGGAACAGATGCCCACGGAGAACCCTGCCCCGGAGTCCACCGGAGACCCTGCCCCCACGGGCGGCGGAGACGGCGGACAGGGGTTCAAGGCGCCGACCTCGCAGGCCGAGTTCGACGCGATGGTGAAGTCCCGCCTCGAGCGCGAGCGTGCGAAGTTCGCCGACTACGACGAGCTCAAGGCGAAGGCTCAGCAGCTCGACGATTCGCAGCAGACCACTGCGACCCGTATCGCCAAGCTCGAGAAGGAGCTGGAGTCCACCCGGACGACGGCTCTGCGCTCGCGCATCCAGGCGAAGCACGGGATCTCCGACGAGGACGCGGAACTGTTCCTCACCGCGGCCGACGAGGCAACGCTCACCAAGCAGGCGGAGCGTCTCGCCGAGACCGCGGACGACCGCAGGAAGAACGGCAACCGCGATCCTCTCGCGGGCCGTACCCCATCCAACCCGGGCGGCGGGCCTGACGCAGCAAAGCGTGAGTGGCTGCGCAGCGTGACCGAACGGGACTAAGCCTTAGGAGGCAGCCGTGGCCACTCTGACCACGAGCGACGTCACCCTGCCCACCCAGATCGTGGACGGGATCGTCGAGAAGACCAAGACCGGTTCGACCATCGCCGCACTCTCCAACCAGGAGCCGATGCGGTTCGGCCCCGCCACGATCGTCACGTTCGACGACGACCTCACGGCGGAGTTCGTCGAGGAGGGCGCGGCGAAGTCCGAGGACGACGCGCAGCCCTCGAGCGTCGTCGCCCCGCCGCACAAGGCGGTCGTCAACTTCCGGACCAGCGACGAGTTCCTGATCGCGGACGAGGACTACCAGCTCGGAGTCCTCGACAAGTTCGAGGAGAAGTGCGCGCGTGCGCTCGCCCGCGGTCTCGACCTGGGCGCGTACTACCGCATCAACCCTCGCACGGGCAGCGCGATCACGGCGTGGACGAACTACCTCAACACGACGACGAACCGTGTCGAGATCACCGCGTCGTCCGAGCCGGACCTCGACTTCGAGGCGGCGGCCGGCCTGGTGATCGGCGACGGGTACAGCCCGACCGGCGTCGCGCTCGACCCGTCCTACGCGTGGACGCTGTCCACCGCCCGGTACGCGGACGGCCGCAAGAAGTACCCCGAGCTCGGGCTCGGCGTCAACGTGTCCGGCTTCGAGGGACTGCGCGCCTCTGTCTCGAGCACGGTCTCGGGCAAGCCGGTCGACGGGTCCACCGCCGACAACAAGGTGCGCGCGATCGTCGGCAACTACGAACAGGGCATCCGCTGGGGAGTCCAGCGCACGTTCCCGTTCCGGATGCTGCAGTTCGGTGACCCTGACAACACGGGTCGCGACCTGGCTGGCCACAACGAGATCCTCTTCCGGGCGGAGGTCATCTTCGCGTGGTACGTCTTCGCGGACCAGTTCGCCGTGATCGAGGATGCGGCGGCCTGATGCCTCGGCTGATCGCGCCGAACGGCGCCACCGTGAGCGTCTCCGACGAGAAGGCCGAACGGCTGACTGACCAGGGCTTCAAGCCCGCGGATGACCAGCCGGCCAAGCCTGCTCGCCGCACTCGCAAGACCAAGTCTGACGACGAGTGATGAACCCCTCCGGCCAGGCTTGTGCCTGGCCGGAGGGTCACCCGAGAGGCGGTGCGGCTCATGACCGTGGTAGTCGAGGACATCGCCACCGCTCTCGGGCAGGATCCGCCCGCGCCCGGGACCACGCAGTACGACCAGTGGACGATGTGGATCAACGACGCGTCCATGCTGATCAACGCCGAGGCGACTCGGCGCGGCGTTGACCCGACCGCGCTCGACCCGACCGTGGTGGACTACGTGACGCGTGAGGCCGTGGTGGCGCAGGTTCGCCGACCCGACGACGCGACATCGGTGGAAATCGCGGTAGACGACGGGCGTGAGGCTCGCCGGTACTCCTCGAGCCGCGGCCGGGTCGCGATCCTCCCGGAGTGGTGGGAGCTCCTGTTCCCGACCGCGCCGAAGTCCGGCAAGGCCTACGCCGTCGACACGGTTGCTCAGCGCGCCGTCGTCCACGCCGACGTGTGCTCGGCCAACCAGTACGCGAACGTGCCGTACTGGTACGCCGGGTTCTGCACGTGCGGCGCGGACATCGCCGGGTACCCGCTCTACGAGACCGAGGGATCATGACGTTCGGCGACGCGATCGCCGGCGCACTCCCCCGGCTTCGTGGGTACGCCGAGAAGCTCATGACGGACTCCTGCACGGTGACACGCCCCGGTACCCCCGTGACAGACCCTGCGACGGGTGTGACGACGACGCCGCAGACGCTGCTCTACACGGGGCGGGTGAAGATCCAGACCTACGAGGGGTACGAGCAGACCCCGGAGGCTGGTGGGCGCTCGTTCACCGTGCAGCGGTACCGGGCGGACTTCCCGGTCGACGCGTTCCAGCCTCTGCCTGGTGATGTCGTGACGATCACCGCGTCGCCGTTCGATGCGGACAAGGTCGGCAAGCGGTACCGGATCACGGCGCCGTTCAACAAGTCGTTGTCGACGGCGCAGCGGTGCTTCGTGGACGAGATGCCTGGGGAGGTGTGACGTGGCGGCGATCGACGCTGACTTCTCCGAGGTGCTGGAGGTCGCGGCAGACCTGGGCAAGGCGGCGTCGCGGCTCCTCAAGGACGCTGACGCCGTCGCAAAGAAGGGCGCGCAGAACGTCAAGTCGGAGATGATCGAGGACGCGCGCGGCACGACCCACTTTCGTCAGATCGAGCGCGCCATCTCCTACGAGCGCGACTACGGGGCCGGCGAGATCGGGTACGAGATCGGTCCAGTTCGTGGTGGCCCTGGGTCGCTGGCCGGCGCGTACTTCGGGTGGCCTCACGGTGGCGGGTCGCTGTCGCTGGAGAAGCCCTTGCGGTCCGAGGAGCCGCGCCTGCTCAAGGCGGTCGACGACCTCGCGATGAAGGCGCTGGGGCTGTGACCTCGCAGGCGTTCGCGGCGGCTGTCTTGGCGCTCATGCCGGCGGGGATCGTCGTCTACGACGGTCAGGCGGTCACGGGGGCGAACGTGCCGGCCCCGCCGTGGGCGTTCGTGACGATCAGCTTCCCTGACAGGTGGGAGCGGACGCTCGCGAGCCCGTCCGTGCTGCGCAGGACACTCGTGCAGATCTCCGCGGTGGGAGACACGACCGTGCAGGCCCGGTTCGTCGCGGACAAGGTCGACGCCGCTCTCGAGGGGGCTAGGCCGGCGATCTCGGGGTGGTCGACGACGGGGCTGCGCATGGTGAACTCGCGTCCGCCTGAGCAGGACCGGGACGTGACGATCACGACCACAAACCTTCACCCGATGGTCGGCGTGCTCGAGTACGAGTTCACGGCGTCCGTCATCTCCTGACGGGAGGGCGCTGATGCCGCGCTACGTGCGTGTCCGTGACGACGTCACGGGCCACGAGAAGGACGTCCCTGAGGGCTACTGGCTCATCGGGAACGGGCTGACCCCTGTGAAGGCGGACCGGTATCCGCCCTCGACTGTCGCGCGGCGGGCGAAGCCGCGCGTGAAGAAGCTCGCTGGCCAGTCGGCCAAGCGACGGGCCCGCCGTCCGGTGGAGCCCGACACGGCCACCGAGAAGGAGTGAACCATGGCCGACATTCCCTCGACCCCTGCTGACGAGAACGTCAGCGTCATCCTCGTGCAGGCACTCGCGGACCCCGACGCCCCTGCGGTGGACGAACTCACGGGCGGCACGGTGGTCGACATCTCGTGCTACCTGACGTCGGACGGGTACAACCCGGGCCTGGACGAGCAGGTGATCTCGGACGAGCGGCTGTGCTCGAAGCAGATCTTCGAGCAGCCGGGACGGAACTCGCGCACCCTGTCGCTGACGTACATCGACAACACGAACAGCGCGAACGCGACGACGGACAACAAGGCGAAGGAGACGCTCGAGCCGGGCGTCGACCTGTTCCTCGTCGGTCGTCGCGGCGTGAAGTTCGACGAGCCGTACGCGGTGGGGCAGAAGGTCTGGGTCTGGCCGATCAAGCCGGGCGAGTACAACGACCTGCCCCCGGAGGCGAACTCGGTGCTCAAGACGACGCAGAAGCAGTTCGTGACGGGCTCGGTCCGCACGGACGTCGCGGTCGTCGCCGGCGCCTGACATCACACTCCCCCGCCCGGCTACCCGGATCGGCCGGGCGGGGGTCAGCCTTGACGGTCCGGGATGATCCGGGAGAAGGAAGCATGGCGCTGACGATCAGACGGCCCGAGAAGACTGTCCCCCTGTGCTTGGATGCCGCGTTGCAGGCGGACTGGGAGCAGGCTGAGGAGGATCTGCGGCGGGCGCAGCAGGAGCCTGGCGATGACCGGCTCGTGGGCAACGCGAAGGCGTCGTCTCTCGCGCGCCGTGTTCGCGAGCTGGAGTCGAAGATGCTGGCCGATACGGTCCATTTCCGGCTTCGTGCACTGTCCCGTTCGGAGTGGGCCAAGTTCGTCGCGAAGCACCCTCCGCGAGAGGGTGACGACCTCGACAAGGCGCAGGGGATCAACCGTGAGGCGTTCTTCGAGGACGTGATCCCCGAGTCGATCATCGCGGTGACGCGGGCCGATACCCCGGAGGACTTCGACCCGGGCGACGACTGGGGTCCTCTCGCGGACGAGATGACGGACCGGCAGTACTCCGACTTCGCGCAGGCCGTGTTCCTGCTGAACCGGGGTGAGGTGTCCGTCCCTTTCTCACGGGCCGCCTCGAGGCTGAGCCGGGACTCGTCCGAGACCTCCAGGTAGCGCGCGACCTGAGGCTGTCGTACCGGCGCTTCTCTGGCTGGGAGCCGTCCAGCCGGACGGAGTACGAGTACGACGACCTTGGGCGGGTCTCGGCGTCCGTGACGACCGTGGAGCCGGAGTGGGACGAGCAGGAGCGGGCATGGATGCTTGCCCTGGCCGCGTACGAGTCGGCGCTGTGCCCGAACTGCGGGCGCCCTGTGGCGGTCTGCTCGGCCCCTGGGTCGGAGAACAAGTGGCGGTCCGGCCCTCCCACGCGATGCTTCGCGACGGATGCCGTGCTGCGCAGGCAGAAGGACTACTCGGACCCGAAGAAGACGCCTCGCCCTCAGGCGCTGTCGTTCTCGGCGTACCGGACTGACTAGCGTCGAGTCACCGAGACGTCTGAGACCTCCCAGGCGTCGTCCTTGAGTTGCGCCCGACAGACATAGTCGTAGACGTCGCTCCCGACCGCGATGGTTCCACTGATGGAGTGGCTCTCTCGGCCTGCCGTGATCGTCGAGTAGTCGACATCCGCAGCAACCCCGCCGCTTTCTCTGGCGACAGCCTCGTCGCAGGCACGGACGGCTTGGTCCACAACCGGCGCGTCGCCTGAGGAGCATCCGGATATCCAAAGCGCCACCGGCACCAAGGCGATGCCGAGCGCTAGAGCCTTCGTTCTCATCCGCCCAGTGTGCCGGATTGACCTATTGGTGTGGGGGTGAATCCGTGGCTGATCGCATCGCTGCCATCCGCCTCGCTCTCAAGACCGAGGGTTTCGTCGCCGGGGCGAAGACTGCTCAGCAGGCGATGAAGGACCTGGGCACGAAGGGTCTGGACTACGTCGCGTCCAAGGAGCAGCACATTGGCCAGGTGTCGAACACCTTGGGTGCGCTGGGTCTCGCGGCGGTGGGGGCGACGACGCTCGCGGTGGCGAAGTTCGCTGACTTCGATGCTGCGATGTCGTCGGTGCGGGCGGCGACGATGGCCTCGGCGTCCGAGATGGAGGCGCTGCGCGAGGCGGCGATCCAGGCGGGCGCGGACACCGCGTTCTCCGCGACCGAGGCTGCGGCGGCCATCGAGAACCTATCGAAGGCTGGCGTCTCGACCGCGGACATCCTGGGTGGCGCCCTGACGGGCTCGCTCGACCTCGCGGCAGCCGGCGAGCTGGACGTGGCTTCCGCCGCTGAGATCGCGGCCACCGCAATGACCCAGTTCGGGCTGTCCGGCGAGGATGTGACGCACATCGCGGACCTGCTCGCGGCCGGGGCGGGCAAGGCGCAGGGGGACGTGACGGACCTGGCGCAGGCGCTGAACCAGTCGGGTCTCGTGGCGTCGCAGTTCGGCCTGTCGATCGAGGAGACGACGGGCACACTGTCTGCGTTCGCGTCGGCGGGTCTGCTCGGGTCTGACGCCGGAACGTCGTTCAAGACGATGCTGCTGGCGCTGGCGAACCCGTCCGAGAAGTCCGCCAAGACGATGCGGGATCTCGGGATAGCGGCGTACGACGCGCAGGGCAACTTCGTCGGGATCACGAACCTCGCGGGTCAGCTCGAGACCGCGCTGGCTCCGCTCCCGCAGGCTCAGCGTGACGCGGCGATGGCGACGATCTTCGGGTCGGACGCGATCCGGTCCGCGAACGTGCTGTACCAGCAGGGCGCGGACGGGATCCAGGGGTGGGTCGACGCGGTCAACGACCAGGGGTATGCCGCCGAGCAGGCGGCCATGCGGCTCGACAATCTCAAGGGCGACCTCGAGGGGCTGTCCGGGTCGATCGAGACAGCGTTCATCAAGTCGGGCTCGGGGGCGAACGACGTCCTTCGGGGCCTCGTGCAGGGAGCGGACTCCGTCGTCGATGCCATCGGGCAGATCCCGGCACCGGTCCTCTCGGCGACGACCGCATTCGTGGGCACCGGAGGACTCGTGACGCTCGGCATCGCGGGCCTCATGAAGTTCGCGACGTTCATCTCCGACACCAAGACCGCACTGGGCGGGCTCAACATCTCGATGAAGACGGCCGGGATCGGCGCCGGGGCCCTCGGCGCGGCCATCGGGGCCGCTGCAATCGGGCTGACGATCTGGGCCCAGAACGCGGCCGAGGCCAAGGCCCGAACCGACGAGTACATGGGGACCCTGGACGAACTGGGAAAACGGACTGACCAGACTCTGTCGCGCATCAATGACGCGCTCAGCCAGGATCGGAACGACTGGCTGGACAACCTCTTCGGCAAGGACGCGGAGTCCCTGATTGATCGGGCGGAGCGGGTCGGCGTTGCCGTTGAGGACCTTCAGGGCTACATCCTCGGAAACGAGGACGCGATACGGCGCGTCACAGCGGCCACACGCGAGTACGTGGCCTCCGGTGACGAGGTCATGACCCAGGGGGAGATCAACGCCGCCGCCTCGCGCCTGCTCACTGGGGCACTGGACGAGGAGTCTCGCGCCCTGACGGACGCCGAGAAGCAGGCCGCTCAGAAGAAGCTCGCTGACGATGCCGCTGGCGTGGCCCAGGAGGACCTCGCGTCCACGTACTCGGCGACGACGTCCGAGGTCGTGAACCAGACGACGGCTCTCGCCGACCTGATCTCGGCTCAGCAGGAGGCTGCTGGTGTCGTCCTGTCAGAGCGTGATGCGCAGCGCCAACTCGAGCAGGCGATTGCGGACGCGAACACCAAGCTCTCGGAGAACGGCGCGACGCTCGACATCACGACCCAGAAGGGGCGCGACAACCAGGCCGCACTCGACGACATCGCTTCGTCGACGTGGGACGTGATCGCGGCCATGCAGAAGAACGGGGCCGATCAGACGTCGCTCCAGGCCGTGATGCAGACGTCGCGCGACCGGTTCCTCGGGGTGGCGCAGGCGGCGGGTATGTCCGCGGACGAGGCCAACGGTCTCGCTGACGAACTGGGGCTGATCCCGGCGCAGGTGCAGACGAACATCCGGGCTGACACGGGCCAGGCGATGTCCGCGATCGAGAACCTCAAGGCGGCCTACGCGTCGATCAAGGACCGGACGATCGAGATCACGACCGCGTTCAAGGAGACGGGGATTCGTCCCCCCGCCGGGTACTACGTGCCATCTGGGGAACGTGCGTCTGGTGGCCCCGTGACGGGCGGTCAGACGTACCTCGTGGGCGAGAACGGCCCGGAGCTATTCACCGCGCCAGCCACGGGGATGATCACGAACTCGGCTGCGACGAGGGCGATCGGCGCTGTCGGTGCGGTGCCGGGTGTTCCGTACTCGAACTCGAACCCGGCCCCTTCGGCGGCAGGCGGCCAGCAGACGCCGACGGCGGTGTACGTGCAGAACCCGTTCACGGGCGAGTACCTGCTGGCCGAGGTGTCGACGGTCGCCCGCTCGCAGGCAACGTCGGCGATCCGGACCTCGCAGTCTCGAAGGGCGGCCCGCTGATGGTGACGATCACTGCGGCTCTCGTGACGACGGCGGGGTCTCCCCCGCCGGTGCAGATCGTGATCGGGGACGTGCCTGCTGGTGCGGAGTATGTCGTGACCGGGTCGACGGGCGCGGGCTCGTCTTGGCCGGTGCCTGGTGGCACGGGTGTCGGTGATGGGGGGCAGGTCGTTCTCGTCGACAACCGGAGCGCGCTGAACGCCCCCGTGACGTACTCGGCGATCGTGCAGGGGGTCACGTACTCGGCGGCTCTGGTGACGGTATCGCACCCCACCGGGTACGCGTTGCAGTCGCTGGATGGGCAGACCTCGGTGGACTTCGTGTGGCTGTCGAACAGCCTGCCGCGCGAACCGCAGATCAACGTGGCGACGTTCAACGTGCCGGGTCGTCGCCGCCCGCCTGTCCGGTACGCGTCTGGTGGCGATGGTGGCGGCGAGCTGCTCATCCGGGCTGACAGGGAGAACAACGCAGCGATCGGGGCGCTGTTGCAGTCGGGTCGGCCGGTGCTCGTGCGGACCGACGGCACCATGCGCGACTGGCCAGCGGTCGAACTGATCCTTCTTGTCTCGGCGCCGTCTCGGCTGTGGGAGGCGGTCGAGGGCGGCGAGCTGTCGACGCAGCGGGTGTGGAGCCTGTCGTTCCTGTTCGTGGACGACCCGGAGCCGTCGCGCGCCCTGTCCGCGTGGACCTGGGACGACTTCGACCTTGCAGCCGAGACGTCCTTCCCGACGTGGGACGCGTTCGACGCCCTGTTCGCTGGCTCGACTTGGAACGACTTCGACACGACCGAGTGGGGTCAGTACCAGTGACGGGGGTGCGCGGTGCGTGCTGGTGCTCCTGACGAGGTCCTGTCGGGGTCGTGCGGGTGGACGCCCCGAGTGTCGGCGTGGCTGGGTGGGCGTCTGCTCGCGGACGATATCCCGGTCGTCTCCGGGCGGGTCACGGCGCAGGTGTCGCAGGACGTGCCGGAGCGCCTGTCTCTGACGGTGCCGGCGCAGACGACGGTGGATGGTTCGCTGTTCGACTGGCGCCCGGGGTCTGACCCGGTGCATCCGCTGGCCCGGTACGGGCAGGAGTTGCAGGTCTCGGTCGTGGTGTCCTCGACTGCTGGCCCGGAGTCGTGGGAGACGCGGGTGGGCCGGTTCCTGGTCACGGACTGGGAGGACGGTGACGACGGCATAGTGCAGGTGTCGGCGGAGGGTCGGTTGCGGCGTGTGAAGGATGCGTTGTTGACGACTCCGACGCAGCCGCGTTCGGGTGCGACGTTGGTGTCTGAGGCGCGGCGTCTGCTGCCGGTGGGGGTGTCGGTGGCGTTCGATCCTGCGTTGGTGGATCGTGCGTGCCCGGCGGGGATGGCGTGGTCGGATTCGCGGCTGTCGGCGTTGCAGGAGATCGCGGATGCGTGGCCTGCGCTGTTGCGGACGGATGAGTGGGGGCAGGTGTTCTTTCGCGCCCCGCTGCCGGATGCCCCGGTGCCGGTGTTGACGCTGCGTGATGGTGAGCGCGGCACGGTGGAGACGGTGGCGCGGTCGGACACGCGTGACGGGGCGTTCAACCAGGTGGTCGCGGAGTCGTCGGCGTCTGGGGTGGAGGACGTGCAGGCGGTGGCGTCGCAGACGACGGGGCCGATGGCTGTGGGTGGGCAGTACGGGGTGGTGACGAAGCGGTGGTCTTCGCCGCTGATCACGACGACGAACCAGGCTCTGCGGTCGGCGAGGACGATGCTGGCGAACAGCCTTCTGCCGGCGACGTCAGTGCCGGTGACGTGTGCCCCGGATCCGCGGATCGACCTTGATGACGCGGTGGAGGTGCTGCGTGACGGGCAACGGTTCTGGGGCTGGGTCACGGGGTACGACCTGCCGCTGACGGTGGACGACGGGCCGCAGCGAGTCGACGTGGGGGTGCAGCCGTGATCTCGGACCTGGACCTCTTCACCCCGCCGGACGGCGACGACGGGTCGACGTCGGTGGTGTGCCTGGTACAGGCCGTGGATGTGGCTGGGCGGCTGGTGCAGGTGACGATGCCGGGAGACTCGACGCTGTGGCTGCCCGCTCAGCCGGGCCGGTACCGGATCGCTGACGCTGGTGTTGGTGGCGGACTAGCCCGGGTGCTGGCGGATGGCGGTCGCCCGCTGCTGGTTCTGGGGCCGTTGGACCCGTTGGACCCGGTGGTGCCAGCGTCGATGACGGCGATCGGTGCGACGACCGCAACAGTCTCGTGGAACGGCGCCGGGTACACGCTGCCGTTCGTGCCGGCGACGTACGGGACTCTGCCGCGCGACGTGTGGATCGCCCTGTCGGACTGGGGCACCCCGGTCCTGGTGCATGGACCGTCCGCGACCGCCCCGCCGCCCCCGCCGCCTCCGCCGCCAGATCCGACGCCGGGCGCGACGGTTCAGGTCACGCAGGCCATCGCGCCGCAGTGGTCGGGAACATACCGGCACATCCGGGCCGCATACGACCGGTGGAACACCGACCGCTATGGGGGCAGAAGCACCCTCTACCAGGGAGACGCGTTCGGGTCTGGCCCGCTCACCGGCCTCGCCGTCTACGGCGACCAGCTCGTGAACCTCGGTGCCATCAGCTTCGACCGGGTCGCGGTGATGCTGCGACCGGTCCTTCCTGGCGGGTCCGGGGGGCCGCCGATGACGGTTCAGGCAGCCGCGAACGGCACCCCACCGTCTGGCGCCCCGACCGTGTTCGGCCCGACCGTTTCGGGGGCGGGCGGCTGGGTCGACCTCACCTCGGACGTGGCCGAGGCGATGCGCACCGGCGGCGTCAAGGGACTCGCGACCGTCGGCGGCAACTACTGGGCAGTCGCTGGCGCCGGAAACGGTGACGGGATGCTCCTGTCCGTCACCTACACCCGCTACGCCTGAGGGGGCCACCGTGTACGACGTCTGCCTGATCTGTGGCTGCATCTACGACACCCGGGCGCCCGTAGACCACTACGCCTGGCACGCGACCCGCGGCGAGTTCCCGCCGAACACTGACGAGGAGGCGCCCGATGGCAACGTCGGCCCGTAAGCACACCGTCCCGGCCCCGCTTGAGACACCGCGTCGGCAGGCGATCAACGACGCCCTCGCGTCGGTCAACGACATCGTCCCGGTAGCGAACGCGACCGAACGGGCGCAGCTTCTGGTCGACCTAGGGTGGACGCCTTCCGCTTCCCGTCCGCTGCTCATCTGGCGTACAGACACGACGAATTTCGAGATCAACACGACCGGATCGAACGACGCGTGGATCGTGTGGGCGCGCTCGTCCGGGATCGCGATCGCGCACGGGTCGGTCACTCTGAACTACGGGACGGCCGCCCCGCCGTTGACGGCGACACAGAATGTCACGCTGCCGAGCGGCCTCTTCGCCAGCCCGCCGTCGGTGAGCCTGACGCCTGACGGGAACTGGACGGGGCCTCGCCCGGATCTCTACGTCAACTCGCGCTCGGCGTCCGGATTCCAGGTGGCGGGCCGGTCCACGGCGCAGGTGGGATCGGCCACCGCGGTCCCGGTGTCCTGGATTGCGATCGGCGTCTAGACGGATGCCGGAAACGGAACCCACGCCGTGGGAGCTGATGCGGCTCTTGAAGTCGGTGGACCGCAAGCTTGACGACGTCGTCACGAAGGACATGTTCCAGGCCGAGTCCCGGCGGGTCGATGAGCGTTTCGACGAGCAGGGGCGCGACATCGCCGACGAGCGAACGGCACGCGCTGAGGCGGTCGCGGAGGAGAAGTCGGCACGGCAGCGGGAGGACTTGGCCCTGTCGGCGCGCGTGGACAAGGTCGTGTCGGAGTTGAAGGAGCGCGCGGATCGGATGCAGGTCAACCTGCGCTGGCTCGCGGCGAGCATCCTCGTCCCGGTGGCCCTGTTCCTCATCGAGCGGTTCGGGGGTGGGCAGTGAACCGGGTGTTCAAGATCGGGTCCTGGGTCGCTCCGGTGGCGGTCATGGGAATTGTCGCGGTGCTCCTCGCGGTGGTGCTGTACCGCCTTGACTCCGGGGCGGCAGAGCGCGACCAGCAGCAGGCCGAGATCGCTGCCCTGCAAGCCGCTGTCGCCGAGGCAAACGAACGGCTGGCGCAGCAGGGCGAGGCGCCGGTCGATGTGCCAGAGCCGGAATCGAACGTCGTCCCCGTGCCGGGCCCCCAGGGTGAGCGTGGGCCTGCTGGTCCGCAGGGGACGGTAGGTGCGCCCGGGGTTCCCGGCGCGGACGGCGATGACGGAACGGATGGCCTCACGGGAGCGCGTGGTGTGAGCGGTGCTGACGGGGAGCCGGGCTTGCCTGGCGCTGATGGGCCTGCGGGACCCCCAGGGCCCACGGGTCCGGTCGGGGCCAAGGGCGACGTTGGCGCGACGGGCGCGCCTGGACCGGCCGGTCCGCCGGGACCCGCAGGTCCGCCGGGCCCGACATGCCCCGACGGGTCCACTGCTACGTCGTTCTGGGTGCAGACCCGCACTGACCCGTTCGTCCCGACCACTCAGTCGTGGCGTCAGGCCACGCTGTGCGTCCCCGAGGAGGGGTGATGGCGATCTATCCCGGTGCGATCAGGAAGCTCGTCCCGCGCACGTTCAGGCGCGCCACGGAGCGCAACCGCATCAACCTGCACACCGCTGTGTCGAACTCGACGTCGCTGTACCCGATGTTCTCCAAGGGCGGCGCATGCTCGCACTTCTATGTTCGCGAGGATGGCACGGTCGAGCAGTACATCGATACGGATCGGTACTCCGCGGCGGACCTTGATGGGAACGACGCGACGATCTCGATCGAGACGTGGGACGGGTATACGGGGCGCCCCGGGTGGGAGCCGCCGCCCTGGACTGCGGCACAGGTCGAGGCCCTGGTAGCGCTGTGCCGGTGGATCTGCGTGACGCACGACATCCCGGTCCGCCTTGCACAGGACTCGAAGATTGGCGCCTCGTCGCGGGGAATCTCCTGGCACCGACTAGGTGTGGATGGCGCGTTTCCTCGCCTTCCCGACCCGCGCGCGGGTCGGTTGCAGCGCGGCGGTGGGATGCACTACTCGTCCGCCGTCGGGAAGGTCTGCCCCGGCGACGCCCGCATCGCTCAGATCCCCGGCATCGTCGCGGCCATTGGAGCGCCGGCCCCGAGCCCTACTCCCCCCGCACCTACCCCGCCCCCGCCCGAACCCCAGGAGGACGACATGGGCTTCTACGTCTACGCCGACTCTGCTGTCGCCGTCTATTTCTTCAACCAGGCACGCGGCAAGGTGCGCCTGGTCCCGCCTGCAGAGTGGTCCGCGATCCGCGCCATGCAGACCGGAGCCGTCCCGCCCCTGCCCGTCGACGAGCGCCGCGTCAGCCAGCAGTGGCTCGACCGGATCGTCGCGTTCGGCACCTACTGAGGAGACCCCCATGACCGACTTCGTCCTGTCTCTCGTGCGTACCGTCGTCCCGATCGGCGTCGGCGCCCTCATCTCCTGGCTAGCCCTGCGCGGAGTAGAGGTCGAGGAGTCCGCACAGAACGCACTGATCTCTGGCGCTACAGCGCTCATCATCGCGGCGTACTACGCCGCTGCGCGCGCGCTCGAGACGCGGTGGCCCTGGTTCGGATATCTGCTCGGGACCAGGTCCGAGCCGACGTACGACCGGAAGCACTGATGAGCCACGCCGTGTGGTGCCCGACCTGTCGCAAGCCCGCCACGTGCGAGTACTGCGACACCGACTACCCATCCCAGCGGGCGGCCGACGAGTGCTGCCCGGAGAACGAGTGACGAGGAGCCATCATGGCGATTTCCAGTGCAGGCCTGAGCGTGATGGCAACCGCGATCGCGGGCGCTGTCACGCACGTTGGCTTGGTCGACGAGACCGGGACCGAGCTCACGGGCGGCGGGTACGCACGTCAGGCCGCGACGATGACCGCGACCGGGGCTGAGGCGCGCCTCACGGCCGACGAGACGTTCGACGTCCCCGCGGGCGAGACCGTCGCCGGGTGGCGCGCGTTCTCCGCGTCCACGGCGGGCACGAACTACGGCGGGGGTGACCTGACCGCGGAGACGTACACGGGGGCTGGGCAGTACGTGCTCGAGGCCGACACTGGCTTCGACGTCTCCGTGCCCGCCTGACCTGAGAGGGGGCGGCCGTGGCTGCACCTACCGTCGTCGGCACCGCGGTCGGCGGGCGCATCGGGTTCGGGACCTACGTGTGCACGCCACCGGCGGGCGCGGCGCACTACCTCGCGTTCGTCGGGACGAACTCGATGCCGAACCTGATTCCGCCGTCTGGCTGGACGCTGCTCGCGTCGAACAACGGCGCGTCCACGGGTTCGCGGTGGGCGATCTACACGGCTCCCGCGTCCGCCTCTCCCGGTGCGACGTGGGAGCGTGGTGGGACGTCCTCGACGGGCGTGCAGGCTGTGGTCGTCGTCGGGTACGACCAGGCCGTGACGCTCGCGACTCCCGTCACGGCTGCGTCGGCGACGTCTCCGGCGACGACCGCGACGGGTGAGGGGCTGGCGCTTCGGCTCCTGACGCGGCTGCCCTCGACGAACGCGGACCCGACCTACCCGACTGCGGCGACGCTCGGGCGGAACGTGTCGCGGCAGTACCAGGCTGCGGGCAACGCGGTCGAGGTCGCCGTCGCGCACCAGGCAGTCTCCGCCGCTGGTGCCGTCGCTACTGCGGCATGGTCCGCATCGACGTCGGGCGACATCACCGCGCTCACCGTCATGGCCTACGGTGCCGCGCCACCCGCCTACGAGACCGTGGTCGGCGCCTCGACGGCATCCCTGGCGAGCCCGGCTGCCCGGTGGGTCAAGGGCACCATGCGGCCCGTGTGGTCCGACGGCGACACGTGGTCAGCGATCCTGCCCACATCCACCGGGCACCGCCGGTACGCGGACGTCGACTCCCCGTCTGCTGGCGCCGTCGTCGACTCCCGGCAGGACGCGCGCCTGACCGCCGTGCACTACGGCGGCACCACGTTCGTGCTGCGCGCGCACACGTCGAGCTCGCTGTTCTCCTCGTTCGACGCGGCGTGGTCGACGATCGTCAACGGCGCCTCGTTCCCGCTCACGGCGGCGGATCTCGACGCCTCCCCGATCGCGCTGCACCGGTCCCCGAACGGGTACCTGTGGGCTGCGGTGATCGCAGGCTCGGGTGCCGTGCAAGTGACGCGCTCGACGGACGGCGGGGCGACGTGGGAGACGCCGCAGACCGTGGTGTCGTTCGGGTCGGAGACCGGCGTCGTCGGGTTCGGGCAGTCCGGGTCAACGGTCGTGCTTGTCGCGTCCCTGAATGCTGGCGTCGGCCGCGCGGTGCGCAGCATCGACCAGGCGACGGCCAGCATCACCGCCGGGTCGTGGGCCACCGAGGCCCTGCCGGCGCTCCCCTCCGGCGTCACGTCCGACGACCACCTCGCCGTGGCGTCCGTCCCGGACGGGCGTGTGCTCGCCGTCGCGAAGACCACCGACGCCACCACGTCGGGCCAACCGCTGATCTACCTGCTCGCGCGCGCCACCAACGGCACGTGGACATCTAGCACTATCGAGCCCGGCCCCGACGTGGGTGGCGTGCGCTACACGCGACCCGTCCTCACCGTCGTGGGGTCGAACGTCGTGGTCATGTACGGATCGATCGAGGACCCGAAGAACCTCACGATCCGCACCGCCGCGCTCTCTGCGCTTGGCACGTGGTCCACCCGTTCGGCACTGTTCACGGGGCCCGACTGGTCTGACTCCGCCGTCCTGCCGCCAGCCTCCGACATCCGCCGGCACGGCACCACGTTCCCTGTCCTGGCGCAGCAGCGCGCAGACTCGACCGTGGCCCTCGGGTGGCAAGACGCGCCGCCGCCCGTTCGGGAGGGCTCGTCTGTCGCTGGCGCTGTCGGGTCCGCGGCAGGAACAGGGCACCGTCTCGCGAGCGGCGCGTCGGCCGTCGCGGCCGTCGTGGGCGACCTTGGCTCCGGGCTCAAGCGAGGCACCGGCTCCTCGGCTCCTGGCGCGGAAGTCGCGGCCATGGGCTCCGGCACGCCCGTCAAGGCCGGGGCGTCCGCCGTGCGGGCGCAGGCCTCTGCCACTGGCACCGGGTTCACCATCCGTCGAGGGTTATCCCTCGCCACGGCACAGGTCGCCGCGGTCGGGTCCGGGGCCCCCGCTCAGGCCGGGTCCGGATCATCCGTCGCCACCGCGACCGTGACCACGGTGGGCGTCGGCTCCAAGCGAGCCACGGGCGCATCGACGGCGGGGAGCGTCGTCTATGCGGCGGGAGCAGGCAGCACCGTCCGCCGCGGGTCCTCCACGGCCGCAGCATCGGTCACCGCACAGGGGTCGGGTCGCCGCGTCGAGTCCGGGCGCGGGCACTCCACCGCCACCGCCCTCGTCGCCACCACGGGCGCCGGGATCAAGATCGCCGCAGGAGCATCCGTCGCCCACGCCACCGTCAACACCACGGGCAGCGGGCACAAGATCGAACCCGGCCGTGGGTCATCCGTCACAACGGCTCACGCCACGACCGTAGGTGTCGGCTACGCGCGCCACGCGGGATCGTCCATCACCACCGTCACCGTCACCGCCATCGGAACCGGGCACAACCCCGCCGGCCCCGACGACGTCGAGCTCGTCGTTGTGCGCGGGCCCTACGGCACGCACTTCGACGTCGGATCACCCCGAGGCACCACCCTCACGATCACTGGCCCCAGGAGGTAACGATGCAGATGGACCGACGCGGGCGAGAGTGGGCGTCGTGGGACATCGACGGGCCCGCGGGCGACGTCGAGGTCACGTTCGACGGGCAGACGTGGCACCCGCTCGAACGCGACCAGAACACGGTCCGCATCCTCGTTGCCGGGCCTGACGCCACCGGCAACCCGGCGGGGACCGTGGTCCTGCCGCTCGATCGTTCGCTCGCGGTCCTGCGCCTGGTCGATAGCCCCGAGGTGCTCGTGCGCCGCGCCGGACCCATCGACGTCGTCACGTACCAGCCAGCACCGACACCCTGACTCCCGGGCGCGCCCTCCACATAGCCCGGGTCAACGGCCCCCTTCCGCTTCGGCGGGAGGGGGCCGCTTTGTCGTACCCGCGCGCGACACTCGACCCATGGGCGACCTCGACGACACCCGCGCCCGTGAGTCCGCACGCTCCTGGGACGCGCACCACCACGAGCGGCAACGCATCCTCAACGCCCACCCGATCCCACCCCTGCGCGACCAGAAAGCGGGGTGGATCCACTGCCGCGCCCGCATCGTCTACGAGCTCGACGGCGAGGACTGGATCGACACCGTCGCCTACGCGTGGACGTCGCGGCTCGTGCTCGTGCAGCGGGTCGGCCGCGACTTCCGCTGGTCCAGCATCGGCGTGTGGCTCGACGCGTCGGACGTGAGACGGCGGGTGCCGCGGGTGGGCGAGCGGTAGCCCTACGCTCCGACCATGCGCGAACTCCACACGCCGGCCGAGGTCGAGACGCTCCCCCGGCGCTCCGTCATCCGCGACGCACACGGCACTGTCGCCGAGAACGCGGGTGGACCGGAGCCGTGGCTCCCGACCGGCTACACCGAGGGGCTCGAGGCGGTCGACCTCGCATACCCGGTGCTCGTGCTGTGGGAGCCGACAAGGCGGCAGGCTTGAGGGTGGCGAATCAAGGCCGCGTGACTCCCAGATTCCAGTTGGCTCCCTACTTGGCTCCCTAGACGCCGGACGAGCGGAAAGCGAAAGGCCCGGAACCGTTGTGGTTCCGGGCCTTCCTGGCTGAGCCGCCTGTCGGAATCGAACCGACGACCTATTCATTACGAGTGAATCGCTCTGCCGACTGAGCTAAGGCGGCGTGCTACGTCCCGGTCCGCTCCGCGAACCGCTGGCAACGAGCGCCTACTGTACCCAACGACCGGGCCAGATTCCAAAGCGGCCCCGTCGGCCGCCGTCGGGCACCCGTGGCGTCAGCAGCGCAGCCCGTCCTCGGGCACCGTCCCGTCCACCAGGTAGGCGTCGACGGCGTCGCCCACGCACGCGTTCGCGCGGCCGTAGGCGGTGTGGCCCTCGCCCTCCCACGTGAGGAGGACGGCCGAGTCGAGCGTGTCCGCGAGGCCCTCGGCCCACACGTACGGGGTGGCGGGGTCGTTGGTCGTCCCGATGACGACGATCGGCGCGGCGCCCTCGGCGTGGAGGTCGAACTCCTGCTCCACCACGGGGTAGGCCCACCCGTCGCACGTGAGGCCGCCGAACGCGAAGAAGTAGCCCATGGTGGGCGCGGCCTCCTCGAGGCGCTCGAGCTGAGCCAGCATCGCGTCGGGGTCGTCGTCCTGGCGGCCGTCGAGGCAGTTGACGGCGCGGAAGGCCTCCGACGAGTTGGACGCGTACGTGCCGTCGGGGTTGCGGTCGTTGTAGAAGTCGGCGAGGTAGAGCAGCAGGTTGCCCGTGCCGTCCTCGAACGCCTCCGTGAGCGCCTGCGTGAGCACCGGCCAGCTCTGGTCGTTGTAGAGCGTGACGGCGACGCCGTAGAACCCGAGCGTCTGCGTCACGCGGCGGTCCGAGTCGGTCGGCAGCGGGTTCGCCTTCGCGGCGTCGAGGAGCGATCGGATCTGCCGCATCCCCGCGTCGGTGTCCCCGCGCAGCGGGCAGTCGCCCCCGGCCTGGCAGTCCTCGACGTACGCGCGCAGGGCGTTCTCGAACCCGACCGCCTGCTGCTCGGAGATCGTGTCGGGGTCGAGGCTCGTGTCGATCGCGCCGTCGAGCACGAGGCGCCCCACCTTGTCCGGGAACAGCCCCGCGTACGTCGCGCCGAGCTGCGTGCCGTAGGAGTAGCCGAGGTAGGCGAGCTTCTCGTCGCCGAGCACGGCCCGCAGCATGTCCATGTCGCGCGCGGCGCTCTGCGTGTCGACCTGGCCGAGCAGGTCTCCCGTGTTCTCGGCGCACGCGTCGGCCCAGGCGCGCCGGTCCTCTGCGAGCGCCTCAAGCCCCGCCTCGTCGGTGTCGAAGTCGCGGGCCAGGGACTCGTCCTTCGCCGCGTCGTCGAGGCACACCACGGGCGAGGACTGCCCGACGCCGCGCGGGTCGAACCCGACGAGGTCGTAGGCCGCGGTGACACGCTCGCCGACCGTCGGGGCGAGGGTCGTGACGAAGTCGATCCCCGAGGCCCCGGGACCGCCCGGGTTGGTGAGGAGCGAGCCGATGCGCTCCCCCGTCGCGGGCTGGCGCTTCACCGCGAGCTCGATCTCGCCCGCCTCCGGGTCCTGCCACGAGAGCGGGGCGCGCGCCGTCGCGCACTCCCAGCCCGCACCGCAGTCCTCCCAGGCCAGGCTCTGGCCGTAGAACTCCTCGAAGCCCTCCGGGCCGGTCTCGCCCGTGCCGGACGCGGCGGCCGCGACGTCGTCCACGGGGGTCTGCTGCTTGGGCGGCGCGGAGCATGCGCCCAGGACGAGGGCCAGCACGAGGGTCGCGGCGCCGGCCAGGGAACGTCGAGCAGCGCGGGAGAGGGGCGTCGTCACCCGCACACGGTAGCCGCTCCCCCGACGCGCGCAGGACGGTCCCGCCGGGGCGGGACCGTCCTTTCACGCGCTCTTCACCGCAGGGGCGGCTACTCCTCGACCCAGGCCGACTCGCCGGTCGTGCCGTCCGCCGCGGGCGGGACGACGACGGTCCCGCGGTCGCCGAGGACGACGCTCACCTCGCCGCTCGCGTCCACGTCGTCGGGCACCCCGACCACCGAGGTCGCCGGCACGTAGTCCATCGTGCACGGCGTGTCGGGGGCGATCTCGACGAACGTCACGACGACGTCGCCCCCCTGGACCGCGGCCTCGTCCTCCGCGAGCACGGGGCACGTGCTCGACCCGTACGTCACGACGAACAGCAGTCCCGGCTCCGCGCTCCACGCGGCGCCCGTCCCGCCCTCGGTCGGCGCGTCGACGCCGGGCGGCAGGCCCGTGCCGTGCGCGCCCGCCACGACGTCCATCGTCCCGGCGTCGGGCAGGCCTTCCTCCTCGGAAGCGTCGTCCGACGGCTCCTCGGACGCGTCGTCGCTCGGCGCGGTGGACTCCTCGGAGGCGGACGCGTCGTCCCCGCCGCCGTCGGTCTCGGAGGCGCACGCCCCCAGCAGGCCGACCGCGACGACGAGCGAGAGCGCGGACGCGGTGCGAGCCGTCCGGGAGACGGGGCGGCGGACGGGGACCATGAGCACTCCTCGGTCGGCGACGGTAGCGCGACCATCGTGGGCCCTGGTGGGCGGTCGTGCGCGGCGAACCGCGACGCGCCGGGCGATCGTGACCGGACGGTGACCCGGCGACGGTGGGAGCATCCCAGCATGGACGCTCCGCTCACGACGCCCGGCACCGGGCCCGCCCCGCTGCGCTGGGGCCTGCGCACGGACCTCCGGAGGCACGGCGACGGCGGCGACTCGAGCCGCGTCGGCTACGTCGAGCTCTTCTTCGACCTGGTGTTCGTCTTCGCGGTCACGCAGCTCTCGCACGGCCTCATCGCCCACCCGGGCGCCGAGACCCTCGTGCACACGCTCGTCCTCGGCGTCGCGGTGTGGTGGGTGTGGGTCTTCACGATGTGGGCCACCAACTGGCTCGACCCCGAGCGCGTCCCCGTGCGGGCGATGCTGGTCGTCCTCATGCTGCTCGGCCTGGTGCTCGCGAGCGCGATCCCCGAGGCGTTCGGCGACAAGGCCCTGCTCTTCGCGGTGATGCTCGTGACGATGCAGGTGGGGCGCAGCGCGTTCGTGCTGGTCGCCCTGGGCCGGGTGTGGCCGGAGAACGCGGTGAACTTCGCCCGCATCACCACGTGGTTCGTCGTCTCGGGCAGCCTGTGGATCACCGGGGCGCTCGTCGAGGAGCACCGGCTCGTGCTGTGGGCGGTCGCGTGCGTGATCGACCTGGCGGGACCGCGCGCGATGTTCTGGCTGCCGTGGCTCGGGGCCTCGCGCGCGAGCACGTGGGTCGTCCGGGGCGAGCACATGGCCGAGCGCGTGAGCCTGTTCGTCATCATCTGCCTGGGCGAGTCGATCATCGTGACGGGCGCGGCGTTCGCCGAGCTGCCGCTCGACGCGACGACCGTCTCCGCGTTCTGCTCCGCGTTCGCGAGCACGGTGCTCATGTGGCTGCTCTTCTTCGACCGCTCCGAGCGGCGCGCGACCGAGTACTTCACCTCGCGCGACGAGCGCGGCATGGTGGCCCAGACGGCGTACACCTACGTGCCGTTCGTCATCGTCGCCGGGATCGTGCTCACCGCGGTCGCGGACGAGCTGGTCCTGCTGCACCCGCTGGGGCACGCGGGCCACGCCGACGCGTGGACCGCCGCGCTCGTGTGCGGGGCGGCCGCGACCTACCTCGTGGGCAACGCGCTGTTCCGCCGCGCGGCCGGCGGGCCGTGGTCCCTCCCGCACCTGCTCGGCGCGGCAGCGGTCGGCGCGCTCTACGCGACGCACGGGTGGCTCACGCCCCTCACCCTCAACTGGGTCACCGACGGCATCCTCCTCGCCGTCATCGTCGGCGACGTCGTACGCGCTCGTCGTCGGGTGGCGACGGAGGAACCCGGGTGATCCGCCCCGAGAGACGAGGTACGGCCGCTTCGTGCGCTTCACCCGGCTTTCGCCGGGCGCGAACCCCCCATCGTCGCTAGGTTCGCCCTGTTGGTGCGCGGCAGCCGGCCGTGCTCCGGGTACGGGGATCCGTCGAGAAAGGGCGCGACCGTGGACTTCTGGGACTTCTTCTGGCTCCTCGTCTGGAGCTTCTTCTTCATCGCCTACCTCATCGTGCTCTTCCAGATCATCGCGGACCTGTTCCGTGACCGGGAGCTCTCGGGCTGGTGGAAGGCCGTGTGGATCATCTTCCTCATCTTCCTGCCGATCCTGACGTCGCTCGTCTACCTCATCGCGCGCGGGCGCGGGATGGCGGAGCGGCAGGCGGCGGCGGTCGTCCAGGCGAAGCAGGACACCGACGCGTACATCCGCCAGGTCGCGACCACGTCGCCGGCCGAGCAGATCACGCACGCGAAGTCGCTGCTCGACTCCGGGGCGATCACGCCCGAGGAGTTCGCGCAGCTCAAGGCGAAGGCGCTCGCCTGACCGACCTCGTGTGACCGGCCCGTCCCACGATCGAGGCATGACCCGCTTCGGCTACACCCTCATGACCGAGCAGTCCGGCCCGCGCGCGCTCGTCGAGCACGCGGTCGACGCGGAGCGCGTCGGCTTCGAGTTCGAGGTGATGAGCGACCACTACTTCCCGTGGCTCGACGCCCAGGGCCACTCCCCGTACGCGTGGTCCGTCCTCGGCGCGGTCGCCCAGGCGACGGAGCGCGTCGGGCTCATGACCTACGTGACCTGCCCCCTGCTGCGCTACCACCCGGCCGTGGTCGCGCAGAAGGCCGCGACGGTCGCCCTCCTCTCCGACGACCGCTTCACGCTGGGCCTCGGCGCCGGGGAGAACCTCAACGAGCACGTCGCGGGCGAGCGCTGGCCCGCCGTCGGCGAGCGGCACGACATGCTCGAGGAGGCCGTCGAGATCATCCGGTCGTTGCTCGACGGCGAACGTCTCACGTTCGAGGGCGTGCACTACCGCGTCGACTCCGCGCGGCTCTGGGACCTCCCCGACGAGACCGTGGAGATCGGCGTCGCCGTCTCCGGCCCGCAGTCGATCGAGCGGTTCGCCCCGCTGGCCGACCACCTCGTGACCACCGAGCCCGACGCCGACGTCGTCCGGCGATGGTCGGGGGTCCGGGACCGTGCGGACCTCGCGCCGTCGCGCGTCGTCGGGCAGATGCCGATCTGCTGGGACCCCGACGAGGACGTCGCGGTGGCGCGCGCGCACGAGCAGTTCCGCTGGTTCGGGGGCGGCTGGCACGTGAACGCCGACCTGCCCACGACCGAGGCGTTCGAGGCCGCGAGCCAGTTCGTCCGGCCCGAGGACGTGGCGGAGTCGATCCCGTGCGGCCCGGACCTCGACGCGATCGTCGAGGCGGCGTCCGCGTGGTGGGAGGCGGGGTTCACCGACCTCGCGCTCGTCCAGGTGGGCGAGGTCGGGCAGCGTGCGTTCCTCGACCAGGCCGCGGGGCCGCTGCTGGAGAGGCTGCGCGCGGCGGCCCCGGCGGCGTGAGAGTCGGGCGGGCGCGCGCACCGATCGCGGCCCGTCGGGAGGGACCTGCGGCGGGTCAGCCCTGCGGACGCAGCGCGATGACCATCGCCTCGACCGCGAGCAGCGGCGCGACGTTGCCCTCGAGCCGCTCGCGCGCGACGCCGATCGCGTCCATGCGCCGCACGGTCTGCTCCGGGGTGGAGTCCTCGGCGAGCGTGCGCACCGCCTCCGCGAGCTCGACGTTGACGAGCTCGACCTCCGCCCCGAGCTGCACCACGAGCACGTCGCGGTAGAGCGACAGCAGATCGACCATCGCGCGGTCGAGCACGTCGCGCTGGTGTCGGGTCGCGCGGCGCTTCTGGTCGGCCTCGAGGTCGCGGAGCTGGGACCGCAGGCGCGGCGGGAGGGTCTCGCCGTCGGCGACGCCGAGCGCGCGCAGCAGCTCGGCCTTCTCGGCCGCGTCGCGCTCCTCGGTCGCCGCCTTCGCCTCGGCCTGCGCGAGATCGACGAGCTCCCCTGCCGCGAGCACGGCGTCACCCACCCCGCGCACGCGCCGCGCGAGCGAGAGCACCGACGTCCGGCGGTCGCGGGCGCCCGCGTCGCGGGCCAGCCGGCGCGCGAGCCCGATGTGGCTCTGCGCCGCCCGGGCCGCGACGAGCGCGACGCGCTCGTCGACGCCGTCGCGCTGGACCAGCAGCCCGGCCACGGCCTCGACCGGCGGCACCCGGAGCACCACGCCGCGGCACCGCGAACGGATGGTCACGAGCACGTCCTGCGGGCTCGGCGCGCAGAGGATCCACACCGTGTGGGGGGCGGGCTCCTCGATCGCCTTGAGCAGCACGTTCGTCGTGCGCTCGGCCATGCGGTCGGCGTCCTCGACGACGATCACCCGCCGCCGTCCCTGCGACGGGCTGCGGCTCGCGACCGTCACGAGGTCGCGCACCTCGTCGATCTTGATGGTCACGAGCTCGGTCGCGACGAGGGTGACGTCGGGGTGGGTCCCGGCGAGCGTCGTGCGGCACGCCTGGCAGCGCCCGCAGCCGCCCTGCTCGCACTGGAGCGCGGCGGCGAACGCGCGCGCCGCGTTCGAGCGGCCCGAGCCGGGCGGGCCGGTGAGCAGCCATGCGTGCGTCATCGCGGCCGGGTCCGTCGCGGCGGCGCGGAGCACCTCGACGGCCTGCTCCTGGCCGACGACGTCGTCCCAGACGGTCACGCGGCCCCGCTCCCCGTCGCGGGCCCGGCCGCGATCCCCGAGCCGGGCTCGTACCCGATCGCGCTGTCCGTGTCGTCGAAGCCGTCGTCGGGCTCGGCGGCGACCGTGTCCTCCGCCTCCTCCACGACCGGCGTGAGCTCGAGCCGGGCCGCGACGTCGACGCGGATCTGCGCCTGGAGGTCGTCGACCGAGGCGGCGGCGTCGAGCACGACCCAACGTTCCGGGTCCGCCGCGGCGCGCGCGAGGAACGCCTCGCGGGTGCGACGGTGGAACTCCGCCCCGGCGCGCTCCAGCCGGTCGTGCTGTCGCCGGATCCGCGCCCCGGCCACGGCCGGGTCGAGGTCGAGCAGGATCGTGACGTCCGGCATGAGGTCCTGCACGGCCCAGCGCGAGATGAGCTCGACCTCGTCCGCACCGAGCTCGCGCCCGCCCGCCTGGTACGCGACCGACGAGTCGAGGTAGCGGTCCGTCACGACGACCGCGCCGCGCTCGAGGGCCGGGCGCACGAGGCTCGCGACGTGGTGCGCGCGGTCCGCGGCGTAGATGAGCGCCTCGGTGCGCGGGTCCATGTCCTGCCCGTGGAGCACCGCGGCACGCAGCTCCTTGCCGAGCTCGGTGCCGCCGGGCTCGCGCGTCAGCACGACCTCGCGCCCCGTGAGCTCGCCGAGCCACTGCCCGAGCAGGCGGGACTGGGTCGACTTGCCGACGCCGTCGCCGCCCTCGAACGAGATGAAGTACCCGGGTGCGCTCACGGCGTCCACCCTATCCGCGGCGTCGGACACCGGGGTCGACCCGCGAGACCGGGCGCACCGCTCCCCGGCCGCGGGCTAGCCTCGGGGACATGCCCGACCCCGCCGCCGCGCCCCGTCCGCTGCCCACCCCCGGCGTCGCGTTCGCCGGGCGCACGTTCGACGCCGTGCTGTTCGACATGGACGGCACGCTCATCGACTCCGTCCCGGCGGTCGACCGGAACTGGCGACGCTGGGCCGCGGAGCACGGCCTGCCCGACCCGGACGAGTTCCAGATCCAGCACGGCACCCCGGCGCGCACGCTCATCGCCGAGCTCCTCCCGGAGGACCGGGTCGAGGCGGCCTACGAGCGCATCCATGCGCTCGAGCTCGAGGACAACGAGGGCGTGACGATCCTGCCCGGGACGCGGGACGCGCTGGCCGTCCTCCCGCCCGCGCGGCAGGCGATCGTCACGTCCTGCACCCGCCCGCTCGCCGCCGCGCGCATGGCGGCGTCCGGTCTCGCCGCGCCGTCGGTCGTCGTGACAGCCGACGACGTCGCGCGCGGCAAGCCCGACCCGGACCCGTTCCTCCTCGGCGCGGAGCGCCTCGGCGTCGACCCGGCGCGCTGCCTCGTCGTCGAGGACGCCCCGGCGGGGATCGCGGCGGCGCGCGCCGCGGGCTGCGCGACGCTCGCCGTGACGGGCACCCACTCGGCCGACGAGCTCGCCGACGCCACGCCCGCGCCCGACGCCCTGGCGGCGGGGCTCGTGGCGGTCCGCTTCGCCGTCGGTCCCGACGGCGTCCGCGTCACCGACGCCTGACTCCCCCGCCGAGGACGGGGTCGGCTCCCGTCCTCGTCCCGTCACGGGCCGGCACCGCACGCTCGTCAGTAGACGCCGGCGCGCAGCGCGGCGGCGACGACCTTCGACGCCGCGGCGTGGACCTCGGCGAGCTCGTCGAGGCTGAGCCCGGTCGCGGCGACGATCGACGGCGGGATGCGCTCGGCGTCCTGGCGGCGCGCCCGCCCCTCGGCGGTGAGGCTCACGCGGACCTGGCGGCCGTCGTCGGGCGAGCGCGACCGGCGCACGTAGCCGAGCGCCTCGAGCCGCTTGAGGAGCGGCGAGAGCGTCCCGGCGTCGAGGTGCAGGCGCGCGGCGAGGTCGCCGACGGTCGAGGTCGTGCCCGCGGCGTCGTCCTGCCAGAGCGCGAGGAGCACGAGGTACTGCGGGTGCGTGATACCGAGCGGCTCGAGCAGCGGGCGGTACAGCGCGACCATGCCGCGCGCGCCCGCGGACAGCGCGAAGCAGACCTGCGCCTCGAGCGCGAGAGGGTCGGCGAACAGCGTCGCCGCGCCCGGCGCGACCGTCCCGTCGACCGTCCCGTCGACCTCGTCACCCGCCATGGCGCCATGGTACCGAGGATCGCGGTATTCTTGGTACACCAATGATTGGTGCACCAATCATCTGACGAGACCTGCAGCGGAGGACACCGTGGCGCGGAAGAACGACAGGCGCACGCTCGGCATGCGCATCACCGAGGGTTTCCTCCCGATCTTCGGCCCCGCGCAGGTCGGCCGGCAGGACGCGGACGGCCGCGGCGTCTCCGACGCGGAACGCCAACGCGACCAGGAGCTAAAGACGCGCTTCGAACGCGTGACGGTCCCGGACGGCCGCACCTACGTCGTCGAACACACCGACTAACACCCCCGCGAGATCGACCCGAGCGCCCCCAGATCGACCCACCGAGGGTCGATCTCGACCGCTCGGGTCGATCTCGCGCCGGCAGCCTCACTCCCCGGGGTACACGACCCCGATCTGCCGCCGGACCTCGTCGAGCGTCCGCATGACCTCGAGCGTCGAGTCCCAGGACATGCGCGGGCTCTGCGTCTCGCCCGCGGCGACGCGGCGTGCGACCTCGGCCGCCTGGTACTGCTTGCCCTCGCCGGAGAAGCCGTCGTAGTACCAGGACGAGCCGTCGTGCCGGACCACGCGGAACGACGTCGGCGCGTAGAAGTTCCCCTCGACCTCGATGCGCCCCGCGGTCCCCGAGATCACGGCCGTCGTGGCCGTGCGCGACCACAGCGTCGTGGAGAGGGTCGCCTGCGTGTCGCCGTAGCCGAGCACGATGCTCACCTGCCCGTCGACGCCCGTCTCGGTGAGCGCGCCCACCGCGGTGACCGACGACGGCGCGCCCAGCAGGTCGTGCGCGAACGAGACCGGGTACACGCCCAGGTCGAGCAGCGCACCGCCCGCGAGCTCCGGGGCGTAGAGGCGGTGCTCCGGGTCGAACGCGAACCACTGGCCGTGGTCGGCGCTGAGGTTGACGACGTCGCCGATCTCGCCGCGCGCGATCACCCCGCGCAGCGCGGCCACGTGCGGCAGGAACCGCGTCCACATGGCCTCCATGACGAACACCCCGGCCTCGCGCGCGGCGTCGAGCACCTCGACGGCCTCCGCCTCGTTGCGCGTGAACGCCTTCTCGACGAGCACGTGCTTGCCCGCGGCGATGGCGAGGAGCGCGTGCTCGCGGTGGTGGGAGTGCGGCGTCGCGACGTAGACGACGTCCACCTGCGGGTCCTCGACGAGCTCCTGGTAGCCGTGGTGGGTCGTCGGGACGCCGTGGGCGGTGGCGAAGCGCTCGGCGCGGACGCGGTCGCGCGAGCCGACGGACGCGACGCGGCCCTGCGTGTGGAGGCGCACGGCCTCGGCGAACGACGACGCGATCCCGCCGGCTCCGAGGATGCCCCAGCGGATCGACGGTGCGCTGCGCGGGTCGGGGACCGTGCCGGTCACGTCGGCGGTCAGGTCGGGGACGGGGTGGACGGCGAGCCGTGCCGAGTTCTCGGCGGGCGCCTGGGCGTCGATGCTCATGGCCCCACGCTATCCCGGTGGGATCGCTCCCCCGCCCAGGTGTCCACGGAACGTCGGACGACGTGCGGCGCCGCGGGACGACGTCTCCCCCGCGCGGGTGGTGCGGCGCGCGGCGCGGCGCGCCACGATGGGGACCATGACGTCCCCCGCGCCCCGGACCGACGCGCCGACCGACACCCCGGACGTGCCCGAGGCGCGCGCGAGCGCCCGCGGGCTCGTCAAGGTCTACGGGTCCGGCACGACGGCGGTGCGCGCGCTCGACGGCGTCGACGTCGACTTCGCGCGCGGGCGGCTCACCGCGATCATGGGCCCGTCCGGCTCGGGCAAGTCGACGCTCATGCACTGCCTGGCGGGCCTGGACTCGCCGACCTCCGGGAGCGTCGTGATCGACGGGCAGGAGATCAGCCGCCTGTCGCAGCGCCGCCTCACGGCCCTGCGCCGCACGCGCGTCGGGTTCGTCTTCCAGGCGTACAACCTCGTCCCGACGCTCACCGCGGCGGAGAACATCACGCTCCCCCTCGACATCGCGCGCGCCCCCGTGGACCGCGCGTGGTTCGACGAGGTCGTCGACTCCGTCGGGCTGCGCGACCGTCTGCACCACCGCCCGTCCGAGCTCTCCGGCGGGCAGCAGCAGCGCGTCGCGTGCGCGCGGGCGCTCGTCTCGCGGCCGTCGATCGTGTTCGCCGACGAGCCGACGGGCAACCTCGACTCGCGCTCGGCCGGCGAGGTGCTGGCGTTCCTGCGCCGGTCCGTCGACGAGCTCGACCAGACCGTCGTCATGGTCACGCACGACCCGCGCGCGGCGTCGTACGCGCACCGCGTCGTGTTCCTCGCCGACGGCCGCCTCGCCGGCGAGCTGCACGACCCCACGCAGCAGGACATCCTCGACGCGCTCGCGCTCGCGGCGGACGACGACGGCCCTCCGTCCGGACCGGCCGCCGCACCCGCGACCCCGGCCCGGCCGGCCGCCGGGCCCACGACCTCGGCCGGGCCCGCGGCGCCCGTCGGGCGGCACGCGGCCCCGGTCGACCCGGCATGATCCGCGTCGCGCTGCGGGGCGTGCGGGCGCACGTCGTGCGGTTCGTGCTCTCCGTGCTCGCCGTGACGCTCGGCGTCGCGTTCGTCGTGGGCACGTTCGCGTTCCGCGGCATGCTCTCCTCGACGTTCGACGACATCATCGCGACGACGCTCACCGCCGACGTCTACGTGCGCGGGTCGCAGGAGGTCACCGGGGACGCGACCGGGCCGGGCGGCGGGAGCGGTGGGAACGGGTTCGCGGGCGACCGCACGCTCGTCTCCGCCGACCTCGCGGGACAGGTCGAGGCGGTCGACGGCGTCGCGCGCGCCGTGCCGGACGTCTCCGGGCCGGTCGTCCTCGTCGCCGCCGACGGGACCGCCGTCGTGACGACGGGACCGCCCAGCACGGCCTTCTCGATCGACCCCGAGGACCCGAGCCTCACCCTGCTCGACGGCGCGTGGCCGGGACCGGGAGAGATCGTCCTGGAGCAGAGCGCGGCGGAGACGGCGGGACTGTCGACCGGTGACGCGACGACGGTCGTGCTGGGCGGCGAACCGACCCCCGTGACGGTGTCCGGCGTCTTCGGGATCGAGGCCGCCGCGGCGGGCGCGGTGCTCGTCGGGATCGACGGCGAGACCGCGCGCGACGTGTTCGCGCCCGACGGAATGGTGCCGCAGCTCGCGGTCTGGGCGACGCCGTCGTCGGGGACCGTCGACGAGGACGCGCTCGCGCAGCGCGTCGGCGACGTGCTGCCCGAGGGCGCCGAGGCGGTGACGGGCGAGCAGGCGCGCGCCGAGGCCAGCGAGGCCGTCGAGGAGGTGCTCGGGTTCGTCGAGACGTTCCTGCTCGTGTTCGCGGCGATCGCGCTGTTCGTCGGCGCGTTCATCATCGCGAACACCTTCGCGATGTCGGTGCGCGAGCGCCTGCGCGAGCTCGCGCTCCTGCGTGCGCTCGGCGCGTCGCCCGGCCAGGTGTTCACGTCCGTGCTCGTGCAGGCGCTCGTCGTGGGGCTCGTGGGCGGCGGGCTGGGGGTGCTCGCCGGGGCCGGTCTCGTGCGCGTCATCCGGTGGGGACTCGCCCTCGCGGGCATGGAGTTCTCCGGTCGGGTGCCGCTCGGCACGCCGCAGGTCGTCGCAGCCGTCGGGCTGGGGGCGGTCGTCAGCCTGCTCGCCGCGGTCCTGCCCGCGCGTCGCGCCGCCGCGATCCCGCCCGTCCAGGCGATGCGCGACGACGTCGCCCCGGACCGCGGGACCGGCGTCCGGGCGGTGGGCGGGATCGTGCTCGTCGCCCTGGGCGCCGGGATCCTGTGGCTCGCCGCGTTCCTCGGGTCGTCGGTCGCCGACGCCCCGACCGGGTGGGCGTGGCTCGACGACCTCAGCCCGCGCGTGCTGCTCGGCGTCGGCGCGGGGCTCGTGCTCGTCGGCGTGCTCGTCGGGTCCCCGGCCGTCGCGCGCGGCGTGCTCACCGTGCTCGCGTGGCCGCTCGTCGTCGCGCTGCGGCCCCTGGGGCGCCTCGCGCGCGGCAACGTGACGCGCAACCCGCGCCGCACCGCGAGCACCGCGGGCGCGCTGCTCATCGGCATGGCGCTCGTGTCGGTCACGGGCGTCATCGCGGCCTCGACCCAGGCGTCCGTCCGCAGCATCGTCGAGAACGAGGTGCGGGCCGACCTCGTCGTCGACTCCGCGACCCTCGTGGTCCCCGACGGTGCGGTCGACGCCGTGACGGCGACGCCCGGCGCCGCGGTCGTCGACACCGTGCGCCTCGGCCTTGCGCCCGTCGCGACGGTCGGCCCCGCGGGGAACGGGACGCCCTCGTCCGACGACGAGCCGGACGGATCGGGCGACGAGCCAGGCGCCGGGGAGGCGCGGGGGACCGACGTGGCCGGCGTGCCCGCCGGCTTCTTCGACACCGCGCTCGACCCCGTGACGCTCGCGGGAGACCCGACGGCGACGCTCGAGGCGGGGGACGTCGTCGTGCACCGGCGCACCGCGCGCGAGCGCGGCTGGGAGGTGGGCGACACGCTGCGCCTCGGCGAGGGCACAGCCGCGGTCGAGGCGCGCGTCGGCGCGGTGATCGACAGCCAGCTCGTCGGGACGGGGATCCTCGTGCGCGACGACGTGTTCGACGCGGTCGTGCCCGCCGCGCAGGCGAGCGTCCGGATCGTCTACGTGTCGGCGGCGGAGGGGGCGTCGGCGGCGGAGGTGGAGGACCTGCGCGCGGCGCTGACGACCGCCGTCGAGCCGTTCCTCGTCGTCACGGTGCTCGACCGCGAAGAGACGGCGTCCGCGTTCGCCGACCAGGTGAACCAGGTGCTCGTGATCCTCTACGCGCTGCTCGCGCTGTCGATCGTCATCGCGCTGCTCGGCATCGTCAACACGCTCGCCCTGTCGATCATCGAGCGCACGCGCGAGATCGGGCTGCTGCGCGCCGTCGGGCTCGGACGCCTCCAGCTCGCCGGCGTCATCGCGATCGAGTCGGTGCTCACCGCGGTCTACGGGACGGTGCTGGGCGTCGCGACGGGCATCGGGATCGGCGCCGCGCTGCCCGGCGTGCTCGCCGACGAGGGCCTGAGCACGCTCGCGGTCCCCTGGGGCCAGGTCCTCGCGATCCTCGGCGTCGCCGTGGTGATCGGCCTCGTCGCGAGCGTCTGGCCCGCCATCCGCGCCGCCCGCCTCCCGGTCCTCGACGCGGTCACGGTCGACTGACCAGCACACCCTCACCGTCGAGTGCTGGGTCTTTGTCGTCCCGGTGCCGTCGGGACGACGGATACCCAGCACTCACCAGGTCGGGACGAGGTCTGGGGCGGGGGTGCGGTAGCGGCGGAGCGGGGCGTTGCGCCAGGCGACCAGCCCGACGACGGCGCTCGCCGCCAGTCCGCCCACCGCCAGGGCGACCGGGGCGGACGTGAGCGACGCGAGCACGCCGCCGCGGAAGTTGCCGACCTCCGGCCCCGCCACGCCCACGACGTGCTCGACCGACGACACGCGCCCGCGGAACTCGTCCGGCGTCTCGAGCTGGACGAGCGCGCCGCGAGTCACGACGCTCACCGTGTCGGCCGCGCCCGCCACCGCGAGGCACGCGAGCGCGAGCCACAGCGGGCCCGCGAGGCCGAACCCCGCGAGCGCGACGCCCCACGTCGCGGCCGCGGCGAGCTGGAGCACGCCCGCCCGCGGGGCCCGGGTCACCGCACCCGAGAACAGGCCCGCCCCGATGCCGCCGACCGCGACGGCGGACAGGAACAGGCCGAGCGTGCGCGGGTCGCCGTCGAACCGGAGCTCGTTGACGAGCGGGAAGAGCGAGATCGGCATCGCGAGCACCGTCGCCGCGACGTCGGTCGCGAACGAGCCGCGCAGCGTCGGCTTGCGCCACACGATCCACCACCCGCCCGCGGCTGCCCGACGGCGCGGCGCGCGCGCGGCGGTCGGCGCGCCCGTCGCGGTCGGCGCGCCCGTCGCGGTCGGCGCGGTCTGCTCCTCCCCGGCCGCACGGTCGTCGCCAGGTGCGCCGACGGAGGCGACGGCGGGGGCGACGGCGGCCACGGCGTCGGACGGTCCCGGCGGCGCCCCTGAAGGGCTGCCCGGCGGGAGCGGCGGGAGGCGCACGAGCCCGAGCAGGGCGACGACCGCCGCCACGGCCTGCACCCCGTACGCCGCCGGGAGGTCCCAGCGCGCGAGCACCAGGCCGGCGAGCGCGGGGCCCACGAGCATCGCGACCTGGAACGCGAGGTTCTGGAGCGCGAGGCCTGCGGCGACCTGGTCGGGCGGGAGCAGGCGCGGCGGCACCGTGCGCCGGGCCGGGGAACCCAGCGCGTTGCACGCGGCGCCGAGGCTCACGAGGCCGAGGAGCACCCACACGGACCGGTTGCCCGCGAGCGCCTGCGCGACGAGCCCGACCGCGGCGAGCACCTGCCCTGCCGCGGCGAGCCGCATGATCGTGCGCCGGTCGTGCACGTCGGCGAGGTGACCGCCGACGAGCCCGAGCGTGAGGAGCGGGACCGCGGTGGCGAGACCGATCGTGCCCGTCCACAGCGGGCTGTGCGTGAGCTCCCAGACCTGGAGCAGCACGGCGACGCTCGCGATCTGGAACCCCAGCCCGCCGACGGCGGACCCGGCCCAGAGGTCGCGGTACGCGCGGCTGGAGCGCAGAGGGCGGACGTCGAGGACGTGGTCGCGCACCTCAACGGTCCTCGGGCGGGGCGGCGTCGGTACCGGATCCCGCGGGTTCGGCGGCTCCCACCGGCAGGGGGTAGCCCGCCGCATCGAGCCGATCCACGAGCCGCGCGCGCAGCGAGCGGCGGGCGAGGACGCGCTCCAGCTCGACGACGACGGCGCTCAACGCGTGCGGCAGCTCGTCGTCGATCTCGGCGACGGACTCCTCCGTCGCGCGCCACTCCGCCTCCAGGAGCGGGACGAGCGCGCGAGCCTTCTCGGTGAGCGCGACCCGTCGCGTCCGGGCGTCCGGGCCGGGCTCCGTCTCGACCAGTCCCTCGCGCCGCATGGCCGTGACGGTCTGGCTCATCGCCGAGTGCGTCCGCCCGAGCGACTCCGCGAGCCCACGGATGGTCAGCGGGCCGGTGTGGGCGAGCCGGATCAGCGGGTAGACGAACCGCGGCCGCACGCCCTCGATGCCTCGGTCGGTGTAGACCGTGCCGATCTCGTCGTCGAGGCGTCGGAGCACGGCGTGCAGGGAGTCCCACCGGCCGGGGACGGTGGTCGGGTCCTGAGAAGTCATAGCACTGTTATAACAGCACTCATGCGATCGTGGGACGCCCGTCCGGCGACCACTAGGTTGCCGCCCTAACTAGATAGCCGTACTGTCTAGCCATGAGGTTCGACGAGCGGCTCGACCGCGAGCTCCTGCGCGGCGTGCTGCCGCTGTGCGTGCTCGCGGTCGTCGCGACCCACGGCCCCACCTACGGCTACGCGATCACGCGGTCGCTCGCCGACGCGGGCCTCGGCACCGTGAAGGGCGGCACGCTCTACCCGCTGCTGCAGCGCCTGGAGGACGACGGCCTCGTCACGACCTCCTGGCACCAGGGCGAGCGCGGGCCGAGCCGTCGGTACTACGCCGTCACGGGCCAGGGTCGCGTCGCGCTCGCCGACGCGACCTCCCGCTGGGACGCCGTGACGACGGCGGCGAGCACCCTCGTCGCGGGCCCGTCCGGCACGCCCTCGCCGGACGGTGCGCGCCCGGCCGCAGGCCTCGCCCCGCACGCGGGGGCGCGCCCGGACCCCGACCGGGGACCAGGACCGGTCCCGGGGCCGGTCCCAGAGCCGGTCGCGATCCCGGCAGACGCACCTCCTCCCGACCCCACCCCGAGAAGGACCCCTCGATGAGCGACACGACCCGCTACACGATCGAGCGCCGCCACGCGCCGCACGTCGACCCGCGCTGGGCCGAGGCGCTCCTGCTGGAGCTGCGGCTCCAGGGGGTCGCCGGAGCACGGATCGGCGCCGTGCTCGCCGAGGTGGACGCGCACGTCGTCGACTCCGGCGAGACCGCGTGGGAGGCGTTCGGCGATCCCGTGGCGTACGCGCGCTCGCTCGACCTGCCCGAGGACCCCGCGCAGTCGAGCTCCTCGATCGGCCGCACGGTGGCCGCCTCCGCCGTGCAGACGGTCGGGATGCTCGGCGTGCTGTGGTCGCTGCGACCCGCGCTCGACGGCGGCACCCTCGTGGTCCCGGCCGGGATGCTGCTCGTCCTCGTGGCCGCGCTCGCGGGCTTCGTCGGGCTGTGGCGCGCCGGCGACCGGCTGCTGCGCGCCGCCCTCGCCCACCCCGTGCCGACCGTCCTCGGGAACGTGGTCGTGACGGGCGCCCTCGTGGCCGTCGCGGTCACGCTGCGCGCCCCGGTCGCGACCCTCCCTGCGGTCCCGGTCCTGGTCGCGGCCGCCGTCGCGCTCGTCGTGGGGACCGTCTGGGGCCTGCGCGAGCAGGGCTCGGGCGACCCCGTCGTCGACCCGCTCGACGACGCGCCGCACGCCCGCACCGACCGCACCGGGCGCTGGGGCGTGCTGCTCCTGCCCGCCGTGACGGTCGTGCTCGGCACGATCACGCTGCTGGCCGGCTGACCCGGCCGGGACCAAGGTCACGCACCCCGGCGTCCCGGTGGTGGTCCCCGGGGACGCGTGCCACGGTGGGGAAGGCCGGCGGGCACCGGCCTCGCACGGCTGCGGCGCGCCCGACGGCGACCCACCGACTCCACAGGAGGCCACGATGCCCGAGGTTCCCGTCCGCACGCTCATCAGCCCGCTGCGCTACGTCCAGGCCCGCGGTGCGCTCACGCGGCTCGGCGAGTTCGTCCGACCGATCGGCACGAAGCCGCTGCTCGTCGCCGACGACGTCGTGTGGGGCATCGTCCAGGACACGGTCGCCGTGTCCTTCCAGGACCAGGACCTCCCCCGCCACCGCACCGGGTTCGGCACGTACGCCACCGCCGCGGAGGTCGACCGGCTCGCGCGCGAGATCGACGAGCTCGGCGCCGACGTGATCGTCGGCATCGGCGGCGGCTCGACGATCGACGCCGTGAAGGCCGCGGGCCACCTGCGCGGCATCCGCTGGGTCTCCGTGCCGACCGTCGCGTCCACCGACGCCCCGTGCTCCGCCCTGTCCGTCATCTACACCGAGGACGGCGCGTTCGAGGAGTACCGGTTCTTCCCGCACAACCCGGACCTCGTGCTCGTCGACACGGGCCTCGTCGCGAACGCGCCCGTGAAGTTCCTCGTCGCCGGCGTCGGGGACGCGCTCGCGACGTGGATCGAGGCGCGCGCCGTCGCCGAGGCGAACGCGTCGACCATGGCCGGCGGCCTCCCGCTCGTCACGGGCACGGCGCTCGCGCAGCTCTCGTGGGACATCCTCTGGGAGAACGCGCTGCCCGCGATCGACGCGGTGAAGGACCACCTCGTGACACCTGCGGTCGAGAAGGTCGTCGAGGCGAACACGCTCCTGTCCGGGCTGGGCTTCGAGTCCGGCGGCCTCGCCGCGGCGCACGCGATCCACAACGGACTCACCGCGGCGCCCCAGACGCACGGGCTCACGCACGGCCAGAAGGTGAACATCGGCTCCGTGACGCAGCTCGTGCTGGAGGGCGCGCCGACCGAGGAGATCGAGGAGTTCGTGCGCTTCACGACGCGCGTCGGCCTGCCGAACACGCTCACCGAGATCGGCCTGACCGCGGACGACGTGCACGACCTCACGCGCGTCGCGGAGGCCGCCACCGCGGAGGGCGAGACGATCCACGCCATGCCGTTCCCCGTGCGCGTGCCGGAGCTCGTCGACGCCCTGCGCTCCATCGAGGGCTTCTCCCGCCGCGTCCGCGCCGAGGCCGGCCTCCCCGAGCCGGTCGGGCACACCGCGCACTGACCACGGCCCGAGGCGGGCCCTACTTCTTCGCGGGGGCCTTCTTCGCGGTCGGCTTGCGGGCCGTGGTGCGCTTCTTCGCCGGGCCCTGGGCGCGCTTCTCGGCGAGGAGCTCGATCGCGCGCTCGGGGGTGATCGACTCGGGCGTGACGTCGCGGGGCAGCGTGCGGTTCGTCTCGCCGTCGGTGACGTAGGCGCCGAAGCGGCCGTCCTTGACGACGATCGGCTTGCCGCTGTTCGGGTCGTCGCCGAGCTCGCGCAGGGGCGGGGTCGCGGCGCGCTGGCCGCGCCCGCGCTTGGGCTGCTTGTACAGCTCGAGCGCCTCGTCGAGCGTGACGGTGAACATCGACTCCTCGTCGGGCAGCGACCGCGAGTCGGTGCCCTTCTTGAGGTAGGGCCCGTAGCGGCCGTTCTGCGCCGTGATCTCCTCGCCCGACTCGGGGTCCGTCCCGACGACGCGCGGCAGCGACAGCAGGCGCAGCGCGTCGTCGATCGTGATCGTGTCGAGCGACTGCGTCTTGAGCAGCGACGCCGTGCGCGGCTTGGGCTGCGCGGCCTTCGCCTTCTTCTGTGCGGCGGCGGACAGGCTCGTGTCGATCGGCGGGAGGTCGAGGACCTCGGTGACGTAGGGCCCGTAGCGTCCGGCCTTCGCGACGACCTCGTTGCCCGAGACGGGGTCGGTGCCGAGCACCTTGCCGTCGTCGGCACCGGCCGCGAGGAGCTCGCGCGCCTTGGCGACGGTCAGCTCGTCGGGGGCGACGTCGTCGGGCACGGACGCGCGCGGCGGGTTCTCCCCCTCCTTGACCGGGACGGAGAGGTCCTCCACGTACGGGCCGTAGCGCCCGACGCGGAGCTGGATGCCCTCGCCGATCGGCACCGAGTTGATGCCGCGCGCGTCGATGTCGCCGAGGTTCGCGACGAGGTCGCGCAGACCCTCGGCGTCCTCGCCCTTCGCGGCGTCGCCGAAGTAGAACTCGGTGAGCCACGCCACGCGGTCGCGGCGCCCGGCGGCGATCTCGTCGAGGTCGGCCTCCATGCGCGCGGTGAAGTCGTAGTCGACGAGCCGGTCGAAGTGCTCCTCGAGCAGCCGCACGACGGCGAACGCGAGCCAGCTCGGCACGAGCGCCTGCCCGCGCGAGAGCACGTACCCGCGGTCCTGGATCGTGGAGATCGTCGACGCGTAGGTCGAGGGCCGTCCGATGCCGAGCTCCTCGAGCGCCTTGACGAGGCTCGCCTCGGTGTAGCGGGGCGGGGCGGACGTCGAGTGCCCGTCGGCCGTGAGGTCGTCCCCGCGCAGCGGGTCGCCCTCGGCCATCTGCGGCAGGCGCGCGTCGTCGTCGCCCTTGGTCCCGACGACGGGCGCGTCCTCCGCGTACCGGTCGACGTCGGAGCTCTCCTCGTACGCGGCGAGGAACCCGCGGAACGTGATGACGGTGCCCGACGCGGCGAACACCGCGTCGCGGCCCGCGACGTCGCCCGCGGCGGCCGAGAGGGTCGCGCCGAGGCGGACGGACGCCGTCGACCCCTTCGCGTCCGCCATCTGCGACGCGACGGTGCGCTTCCACACGAGCTCGTAGAGCTTGAACTGGTCGTCGCTCAGCTCGCGCTTGACCTGCGCGGGCGTGCGGAACGAGTCGCCCGCGGGACGGATCGCCTCGTGCGCCTCCTGCGCGCCCTGGTTCTTCGCGGCGTAGACGCGCGGCTTCTCCGGCACGAACTCGGGGCCGTAGAGCTCGGCCGCCTGGCGGCGGGCCGCCGTCGTGGCCTCCGCCGACAGCGACGGCGAGTCCGTGCGCATGTAGGTGATGTAGCCGTTCTCGTACAGCGACTGCGCGGTGCGCATGGCCTGGCGCGACGACATGCGCAGCTTGCGGCTGGCCTCCTGCTGGAGGGTCGACGTCGTGAACGGCGCCGCGGGACGGCGCGTGTACGGCTTGGTGTCGAGCGAGCGCACGGCGAACGCGGCGTCCGCGAGACCCGCCACGACGGCGCGGGCCGTCGACTCGTCGAGGTGCGCGACGCCGTCGCGCGCCGCCGCCGCCTTGAGCTGCCCCCGGTCGTCGAAGTCGCGGCCCGAGGCGACGCGTGCGTCGCCGACCTGCACGAGCCGGGCGCCGAACGCCTTCCCGGCGTCGGCGGCGGACGCGTCCGCGTGCTCGAACGTCCCCGTGACGTCCCAGTACTCCGCTGCGACGAACGCCATGCGCTCGCGCTCGCGCTCGACGACGAGGCGCGTCGCGACCGACTGCACGCGCCCGGCCGAGAGCCCCTGGGCGATCTTGCGCCACAGCACGGGCGAGACCTCGTAGCCGTAGAGGCGGTCGAGGATGCGGCGGGTCTCCTGCGCGTCGACGAGGTGCTCGTCGAGGTCGCGCGTGTTCTGCAGCGCCCGCTGGATGGCCTCGCGCGTGATCTCGTGGAAGACCATGCGCTTGACCGGGACCTTGGGCTTGAGCGCCTCGAGGAGGTGCCACGCGATGGCCTCGCCCTCGCGGTCCTCATCCGTCGCGAGGTAGAGCTCGTCGGCGTCCTTGAGCGCGCGCTTGAGCTCGGCGACCTTCTTCTTCTTGTCCGCGTAGACCTCGTAGTACGGGTCGAAGCCGTGGTCGACGTCGACCGCGAACTTCCCGTACGGGCCCTTCTTCATGTCCGCGGGCAGCTCGGACGGCTGCGGCAGGTCGCGGATGTGCCCGACGCTCGCCTCGACCTCGTAGTCGTCGCCGAGGTAGCCCTGGATCTTGCGAGCCTTGGCGGGCGACTCGACGATCACGAGCTTGCGTGGCATCCGATCCTGCTTTCGTCCGTGCGTACGTGTCAGTGGTGGGCGCTCCCGCCCGACGGCGACCGGGCACCACCCCGGGCGTGCGGCGCGTCGTGGCCTCGGGAACGACCGTCCGGTCGTCCGCCGTGGCAGCCTACGACGTTACTCCCGTCGCGCCAGCCGCACCCTACCCCCGAACGGCGTGCACGTCCGGGCGAGCCGTGGACTGCCGGACGAGGAGCAGGACGGCGAACGCGGCGGCCGTCACCGCGAGCACGCCCGCCACCCCTCCGGCGTAGGCGGTGACCTCCTGCGCGGCCGTGGTGCCCCAGGTCGCGGGCGTCGCCCGCAGCGCGAGCGCCGCCGCCACCCCGGCCGCCGCGGCGCCGAGCAGGAGGAGGACGGCCATGACCGTCGAGCCCGGCGACGGGCCGGCGCCCGGGTCGAGGGCCGACCGCGGCGTGAAGGCGCACACGAGCGCCGCCCACGCGAGGACGACGAGGACCGCGGCGACGACGTCGCTCGGGCGGTGCCACTGCCCGACGAGCGTCGAGATCCCGGTCGCGGCCGTGTACGCGCCGCCGAGGACCGCCACGAGCGGACGGGCCGCGCGCGGGACGACGAGCAGCAGGGCCGCGGCGACCGACCCGGCGACGGTGGTGTGCCCGCTCGGCAGCGAGTTCTCCCAGTGCCAGCCGCCGATCAGCTCCTCGCGACCGAGGAGCGAGTGCTTGACGAGCTGCGTCGTGACGTTCGCCCCCACGACGAGGAAGGCCACCTGCACGGCGAGGCCCCAGCGCCGGCGCAGGAGCGCGATCCCCATGGCAGCGCCGAGGCCGCCGACGACGAACGCGACCGAGACCGTGTCCAGGACCGGCTCCGCCACCGTCCAGAGCTCGCCCTGGCCGGTGACGGCGCCGTCGAACGCGGCTCGCTCGAGCATCTGCCCGGCGAACGTGTCGACGAAGAACCGCCACACGAGCCACGCCCCCGCGACGGCGAGCACCGCGACGACGGCGGCGACGACGCGCGACGCGGTGCTGGGCCCGTCGGCGTCGGCGGTCGGGACACGACGGGGTGCCGGGTGTGGTCCCCGCGGGCTCGAGGCCACGGGCGGGTACGACGCCCCGGGCGGGTAGGGGGCGCCCGACGGGTACGCGGCGACCGGAGGGGGCGGCGTCACCGGCGGGCGCGGGGCGCCGGAAGGCGCGGGCGGCAGCACCGGCGGCGTCGCCGGGAGCGGTCGCGTGCCCGTCCCGCCGCTGGTCGGCAGCGGCCGGGTCGGGGCGTGGTCGGCTGGCATCCCTCCACCGTAGAGGACGCGTGTGTGCGTTCCGGGAAGAGGACGGGAAGAGGCTCCGCGCGCTACTCCCCTGCGCTCGGGACGAGGCGCGTGAGGATCAGCGACGCGGCCGGGCTGGTCGGCTGCGGCGACGCGTACGGGTCGGCGTCCGACGGGAACCCGGTGTAGGCGACGGTCGAGTACTGGGCGGCCGTCGGGCGCCCGAGGAGCGGGATCGCGGGGACCTGGTCGACGTAGACGTGCTGGATCGTCGCCAGCGCGGCCGCGCGCTCCGCCGCGTCGGTCGAGGAGGCGTAGACCAGGAACGCGGCGTCCGCGTCGGGGTCCTGGAACCGGCCGAAGTTCGCGTCGGCGCTGGTGCCGAGCGGGCGCAGGTGGGCGCCGTTCATCTGGCTGGAGTACGTGTCCCAGGGCGTCGCGCCGCCGTCGGTCCAGTGCATCGACGCCTGGAAGTCGCCCGTGCCGATCTTGTCGAACCACTCGGCCTCGTCCTGCCCCTCCACCGTCGCGACGATGCCGAGCCGCGCGGCCGCGTCCTTGACCGCCTCGAGCTCCCACATGTAGTCGGTCCACCCGGAGGGGTTCGTCAGCGTGAACGTGACGGGCACGCCGTCCTCGTCCTGGAGGACGCCGTCCACCAGGTCGTACCCCGCGTCCTCGAGGATCGCGGTGGCACCCGGGACGTCGACCGTGAGGCGCCGGTCGGCGAGGTCCGGAGCGAGGAACGGCTCGCCGGCCGGCAGCGGCAGCCCGGTCGCGCTGCGCAGCGCGGGCCAGACGCCGGAGGTGGCGTAGTTCGAGATGTCCTCGCGGTCGAGCACGATGTTCAACGCGCGGCGCACGGCGACGTCGTCGAACGGCGGCACCTGCGTGTTGAGGAAGAGCGCGTCGATCGCCAGACCGGTCGGGGCGAACTGGTGGAGGTGCTCGGGGTCGGCGGCGAGATAGACGCGCTCGTAGCCGGGGATGTACGCCCAGCCCCACTGCACCTCGCCGCTCACGTACGCCGCGGTGAGGGAGTCGTTGTCCGGGAACGCGACGTATCGCAGCTCCGGGACGGCGAGCGGACCGCCCCAGTAGTCGTCCCGGGCGACGAGCGTGGCACCGTCGGTCGTGAACTCCTCGAGGACGTACGGCCCCGTGCCGACCGGGTCGACGTTCGGGTCCTCCAGGAGCGTCTCGGCGGGGCGGTCGGCCCACACGTGCTCGGGCACGACGAACGTGTTGATCGCCTTGGTGCGGTTGACGTACTGGCCGCTCCCGAACGTCACGACGACGTCCCTCCCCTCGACGCGCACGTCGTCGTACGGGAGGAGGTCCGGGTTGAGCGCGGGGACGTCCCTGCGGAGCCCGAACGTGAAGGCGACGTCGTCGGGCGTGAGGGGCTCGCCGTCGGACCAGAGCACGCCCTCGCGGACCGTGACCCGCAGCTCCGTGTAGCCCGCGTCCCAGGACCACTCGCTCGCGAGCCAGGGGGTCGGGTCCTGGGCCGGGTCGACGAGGTTGACCTGCGCGAGCGGCTCGTAGAGGACGTTCGCGTAGCCGAGCTTCTGCGCGGCGGACCCGCTGTCGAAGGGGTTGTTGTCCTCCTCGTCCACCGAGTTGGGCATCCCGATCGTCAGCACGGCGGGGACGGCCGTCGGCGTGGGCTCGTCGGTCGGGGTCGCGAGACCGCACGCCGCGGCGACGAGCGCGACCGGCGCAGCGACGGCGACCGCGACGGCCGCGCGACGCGGCACGGTGCGGACGGTACGGCGGGTGACGGAACGAGTGGTCACGCGGGGCTCCTCGGCGAGTCCGTGATCTGCGGCGACGCCGGGCGCTCCGTCGCCCTCGACGCCATTCCGGAGGCGATTCAACCACACATTACTAACTCGTCAGTAAGAGCGGGTGGGTCGCAGTATGGTTGCCGTCATGACCGACGCCATCCCCGCGCGGAGCGCCACCGACGCCGCCCCCGCACGGACGCCCCGCCCCCGCCGCACCCGCCCCGCGACGCTCGAGCGCCGCGAGGAGATCCTGCGCGCGGCGATGCGCGTGTTCGGGTCCAAGGGCTACCACCAGGGCTCGCTCGCCGAGGTCGCCGAGCAGGTCGGCATCACGCACGCCGGGGTGCTGCACCACTTCGGTTCCAAGGACCGCCTGCTCACCGAGGTGCTGGAGTTCCGGGACCGCGTCGACGTCGAGCACCTCGAGGGGCAGCACATCCCCGGCGGGCTCGACCTGTTCCGGCACCTGGTCAAGACCGCCGCGATCAACGCCGAGCGGCCCGGGATCGTCCAGGCGTACACCGTGCTCACGGGCGAGGCCGTCACCGACGGCCACCCGGCGAGCGCCTGGGTCACCGAACGCTTCACCGGCCTGCGGGCCGACATCGCGGGCGCGCTGCGCGAGGTGGTCGAGGAGCGCCGCGCCGCGGGCGACACCGAGACGGACTACGAGCTCACCGACGCCGCGCTCGACCTCGCCGCCTCCACGATCATCGGCGCGATGGACGGCCTCCAGACCCAGTGGCTGCTCGACCCCGACGCCGTGGACCTCGCCGAGTCGACCGCGTTCGCGATCGAGGCGATCCTCGCCTCGACCCTCGCCGGGGCCCGGCGACCGCGCCCGCTCGACTGACGGTCGTCGTCGGGCACGGCGTCCGCTCAGGGAACCTCGCCGGGACCAGCGTTCCCCTCGCGCGACCGGAGTCTTCTCGCGTGACCGGGGCTCTACCTCGCGGCGGGCTCGGGCTCCGCTGCGGTCTCGAGTCCGGCGTCCGAGGGCGGCGCCTCGCCGGTCGTGCGACCGTCACGGTAGGCGGCGATCGACAGGGTCCGCAGGCGAGAGGACCGCCCCGAGGGATTGTCGACGAACCCGACGGCCGAGATGTAGGGCTCGATGACGTGGATCTTCTGCAGCGGCGTGACGATGAGCAGCTGCAGCCCGAGGCGGCGGAACAGCTCGAGCGCGAACCGGGTCGACTCGTCCGACCCCCGACCGAACGCCTCGTCGATGACGACGAACCGGAACGCCGTCGACCGCACCGCGCCCCAGTCGAGCTTGAACTGGTAGGCGAGGGACGCCGCGAGCACGGTGTACGCGAGCTTCTCCTTCTGGCCGCCGGACTTGCCGCCGGAGTCGGAGTAGTGCTCGTGCTCGGAGTCGTCGGCACGCGAGCGCTCCGACGCGGAGAGCACGAACCAGTTGCGGACGTCGGTCACGCGGCGGCGCCACGCCTCGTCGAGGTCCGTCATGCCCTCGCGACCACGGAACCGCTCGACGAGCGCCTTGACCCGCAGGAACCGGTCCTCCGAGTACGACAGCGCGCCGTCGGCGAGCGACCCGTCGCCCTCGGCGAGCGCGCGGTCGTCCTCGGCGAGGATCCCGTCGCCGTCGGTGCACGCGCGCAGGTCCTGCTGGAACTCCCGTACCTCGAGGTTGGGCGTGCGCGACATCTCCAGGCGGATGTACCGGCCCGGGTTGTAGTCGATCGCGCGGAGCGAGTCGTTGATCGTGTCGATCCGGTCGCGGATGACGTCGGCCTGCTTGGCGAGCTCGGCCGCGAAGCCGGCGATGTCGCGGATCGCGTTCGTGTTGAGGTACGCCTTGAAGTCGGCCTCGAACCGCGGGAGGTCGTCGCGCACGAGCCGGTCGTGGATCTCGCGGTAGCCGTCGGCCGAGCGCACGTCCGCGTCGAGCTCCGCCGTCTCGACCGGGTACGCCGACCGGAACGAGGCCATCTGCCCCGCGATCCGCGTCCCGAGGTCCGCGCGCTCGCGCTGCGCCTGCTCGGCCTCGGCGGTGAGCCGCGAGCGCACCGCGTTCTCGACGGCGTCCAGGTCGGCCGTGCGCGTCGGGCCGGTCGCGCCGTCCCGGCCGACACCGTCCCGGTCGGTGCCGGCCGCGCCGACCGCCGCGAGCTCGCGGTCGAACTCCGCGGTGAGGGCGGCCGTCGTCTCCTCGTCGAGCGCCTCGCCCGCGCCGTCGAGCACGGCCCGCGCCCGCTCGCGCGCGGTGCGCGCCTCGTCGAGCGCGTGCCGGTCGGCGCCGAGCGTCGCGACGACGCGGTCGCGCTCGGCCTCGAGCTCGCCGTGGCGACGCGCGTTGTCGTCGAGCAGCGTCGCGATCCGGCCGAGCTCGTCGCTCGCCTGCTCGAGCCGCCGCTTCTCCTCGGCGAGCTCGGCGATGCGCGCCGTCTCGGCGCCGCGGTCGAGCTCGTCCCAGTCGCGGTAGACGTCGAGCCGGCCGAGCGCGGCCGAGCGCGCCTGGAGGTCGCCCCGGGCGGCGGCGGCCTCGTCGCGGCGCCGCGCGAGCGTGTCGCGCCGCGCGGTCACCTCGGCCGCCTGCTCCAGCAGCGCGTCGATCTTGGCCTGCGTCGACCAGCCGAGCACGTAGCCGCGGCGGTCGTCGACGGCACGCGTGTCGTTCTTCTCGTGATGGTCCGGCGAGTGCTTCACCTGGCCCGCGCGCGTGATCGCGCGCGGGAGGCGGCGGAACGCGTCGAGGTCCGGCGCGCACGCGTGGTCGGCGCGCCGCTCCAGCTCGGCCTCGACCCACGCCGTGAGTGACGGCGCGTCGTCGAGCTGCCGCACGTCGAGCAGGTCGGCGAGCAGCGGGACGTCGTCGCGCGGCGCGGGCCGGGCGGCCGGGACGCGCTCGGGCACCCGGTGGTACACGAGCCGCAGGCCCAGGTGCTCGCGGTCGACCCACGCGGACACGGCGTCGTAGTGCGCGGCCGGCACGAGCAACGAGAGCGCGAAACCGCGCAGCACGCGCTCGGCCGCGCCCTCCCAGTCGGCGTGCTCGGTGCGCACCGCGAGCAGCTCGCCGACGAACGGCACGTCCGCCGGGGAGAGCCCGACGCCGGCGCACAGCCGGTCGCGCACCTCCAGGTGGGTGCGCGGCAGGTTGGAGCGGCGGTCGGCGAGGCTCCCGAGCTCGGCCTTGACGTCGGCGGTCTCCTGCTCGACGGCGCGCAGCTCCGCGGCGACCTCGCCCGCCCGCTCCTCCGCCCGGGCGAGGTCGTCGCGCACGCGCACCGCGGCGTCGTCGGCCGCACGCCGCAGCGCGGCGAACGCCGCGGCGTCGACGAGCGCGGCAGCCACGCCCGCCGCCCCTCCGCCGAACCCTGGCTGGCTCCCCACGACGTCCTCGCCCTGGGGAGAAACCCCGGGTTCGGCACCGTCCGGGCCGCCGAGCGTCAGGCCTGCGGCGGCGGCGTAGCCCGCGAGCCGGGCGACGCGGCGCTCGCGCGCGGCGCGCTCGACCTCGCGGCGCGCGACCTCGCCCTCGATCGCCGCGAGCCGGTCGCCGCCGTGCCCCGCGCGCTCGAGCTCGAGCCGCTGCCGCTCGGCCGCGAGGAGCCCCAGCTCGTCGCCGACCCGCTGGCGGCGGGACTCGCCGTCCGCGACGCGCTCGTCGAGGGCGCCGATGAGCCCGTCGAGGTCGGCCACCCGCCGCGAGGCCGTGAACGCGCGCAGGGCGTCGCGGCGCGCCACGAGCGCGGCAGACCGCTCCCCCAGCGCGTCGTGCGCGTCGCAGTCCGCGAGCAGCGGCGCGAGCCGCTCGATCTGCGCGGTGGCCCGCACGACGGCGTCGTGCGCGCTCGTGAGGTCGTCGAAGTGCGCGACGAGCCGGTCCGTCCAGCGGTCCGCGTCGAACGGCTCGAGCATGTGCTCGCGCACGAACTCGCCGAGGTCGCCCACCGACTTCATCGACACCGTCTGGTGGAACAGGTCCATGGCCTGCTCCGACGGGATGCCGAGCAGACGACGGAAGTCGCGCCCGTACTCGGGGAAGTGGTCGCGCACCTGGGCGCCCGACTCGCGCAGGCGACGTCGCAGCGCCGCCACGTCGCCGCCGAACCCGGCGAAGTCCTCGGTGATCGTCAGCGGACGGTCCGCGGTGACGAAGAACCGGTCGGGCTGGCCCGACTGCCCCGGCGCGAGCCAGAACACCTGGGCGAGCGTGACCTCCTGGTCGAACCCGCGGTTGGAGAACCGTCCCAGCACGACCGAGTACGTGCCGCGCTCACGCAGCCCGACGTGGCGCGTCGTGCCCGTCGCCTCGTCGCGCTCCGACTTGTAGTGCCCCGCGACGTACGACCGCAGGGACCGCTCGCGCGCGCCCGCCCCGGCCGCCTTGTTGTAGGAGATGCGGTGCGACGGCACGAGCAGCGTCGTCACGGCGTCGACGATCGTCGACTTGCCCGACCCGATGTCGCCCGTGAGGAGCGCGTTGCGCCCGTCGAGGTCGAACGCCCACACGCGCTGGTCGAACGTGCCCCAGTTGAGCACCTCCAGCCGTTCGAGGCGGAAGCCCGCCCGGGCGTCGAGGTCCGCCGCCGGGTCGTGCAGCTCGACCGCGCTGAACAGGCCCTCCATCACGCCACCGTCCTCGTCGTCGTGCTCGCGCTCGTCCCTGCGCCCGTCCCTGCGCCCGTCCCTGCGCTCGTCCCGGTGGCCGCTGCGCCCGCGCGCGACCCCGGTCCCGTCCCGGCGCCGTCCGCGGCGAGCTCCAGGTACTGCGCGAGGCGCGCGTCGAAGTCCGCGAGCCACTGCGCGTCGACGAACGCCTTGAGGATGCGCCGCACCTCGTACCGCCGCGCGTCGCCGGAGGCCGGGTCGCCGTCCTCGCCCGGGGCGCCCCCGGCGGGCGAGCCGTCCGGGTCGGGGCGGCCCGCCGGGCGCAGGAAGCCCAGCTCCACGACGCGCCGCACGAGCCCGTCCACGCGGTCCACCAGCCGGGCCTCGTTGGCCGCCGCGCCGGCGTCCTGCGCGAGGAACACCCGCAGCAGGTCGACGATCTCCGTGCGCGCGAGCACGAGCCGCGTGTCACCGCCCTCGGAGTCGGCCTGCGCGAGCCGCTTGCGCAGCAGCGCGAGCAGCAGGCTCACGTCGAACGGCAGCTCGCGGCGCGGGATGAGGCGCGGCACGCGCTCGTCGCGCTCGTGCTCGGGCTGCGAGCGCAGGTAGGCGTAGCCGTCGCCCTCGTCGACGACGACCTGCAGGCCCATCATCGCGACGGTGTCGCGCACCTGCGCCTCGCGCGCGAGCAGGTCGCGCCACAGCGCCTCGCCGGACTCGCGGTAGACGACGCCCTTGAGCAGCGACGTCACGACGACGGACAGCTCCGGGTCGCGCGCGGTGCGGGTCGTGCTCACGGGGTCTCCTCCGGGGCCGGGTCGGTGTCGTGGGGCTGCTGGCCTGGCGGGGTGCTCGGCACGGGCACCGGGTCGCGCGGCGGGCCGCCCGCCCCGGCGCGCCGCGCGTAGGTGACGCGCGGCAGGCGAGCGACGCGCACCACGGGGTCCGGCGTCGAGTCCTCGGCGACGGGCCCGGTCGGGGCCTCGCCCTCCCAGCGCACCTCGTCGGTGCGCTCCTCGTCGTGCACGACGACGAAGCGCGGGTCCTCCAGCGACAGGTACGTCACGAGCTCCGCCAGTCCGTGCTCGAGCGGCGCGTCGGCGAGCAGGTCGGCGAGCGCGACCTCCCCCGGGCCGCCCGGCCGGGAGAGCGTCGCGCGGACCGTGCGCGCGAGGCGCTCCGGGTCGACGTGCACCTGGTCGTACAGCGCGTCGACCTCGAAGTCGTCGTCGCCGGCCTCGACGTGGTCCGAGTCGAGCCGGGCCGTGGGGCGCGGCGTGAAGAGCGGTCGCTCGGTCGGCAGGACGATCTCCGGCGCGACGGCGTCGACCGTCATTCCCGGAGGTCCTCCCGCCCTGCGGGCGACGTCGCGCGCGGCGAGCGCCTTGGCCTCCACGCCGCGCAGGATGTCCATGACCCGCCGGTTCTCGAGCCAGACCTGGTCGTCGAGGAAGCGGCGGAGCTGCTCCGAGAGGGTGCGCACGGTCGCCTGCGTGCGCTCGCCGGCGTCGAGCCAGTCGTAGTGCACGCGCCGTAGCCGGCGGTGCTCCTGCTCCCGCGCCGCCGCGTCCGTCGCGGCGGCGTCCACGTCCGGCCCGGGCGCCCCCGGGGCCGGCCGGACGACGTCGGGCGCGATCGCGTCGAGGGACTGCACGCGCTCGACGAGCGCGGCGAACTCCTCCTGGCGGCGACGGTCGAGCAGGAAGTCGTAGAACGCGTGGAACGAGCGGCCCTGGTCGGACTCCGCGATGGCCGTGCGCGACCGCACGACCTCCTCCAGCAGCTCGCCCTTGGCGCCGTCCCAGCCGGTGATGCGCTCGCGCAGCTCGCGGTCGAGCGAGCGGAAGTTCGCCTCGACCTCCCGGAAGTCGGAGAGCAGGTCGGCGGCGGTCTGCGTGAGCTGCTGGTAGCGGTCGCGCTGCGCCGCCGCGTCGAGCACGGCGACGCGCCCGGCACGCACCTGGGCGATCTCGTCGTCGATCGCCGCACGGCGCTCCTCGAGCTCGCGCAGGCGCTCCGCCGGGTCGGTCTGGGTCCCGACGGCGAGCTGGCGCAGGAGCTCGAACACGGTGTTGAGCCGCGACTCGGTGCCCACGAACCCGCGCCCGCGCAGCGACGCGACCCAGCGCACGGCCTGCTCGACGGCGGGCGTCGCGTCGTAGTGGGGCTCGGCCGAGCCCGGTGGGTACCAGGCGCGCAGCCAGCCCTGGTCGGGGTGCGCCCAGTGGTCGACGTACGCCTGCGGGGGTCGCGGGTACCGCGGCTCTGCTCCGGAGGCTCGTGCGGACCGGCCGTCGACCGCCCACAGGTGGTCGTCGAGCCGCGCGACGAGCTCGCTCTCGGGGATCGCGCGCACGTTGTCCTCGACGAACAGGGTGCCGAGGAACGACAGCACGAGCGGCGCCGTGTCCGCGCGCAGGAGCCGCCACGCCGCGCTCGACCGCCGCAGGGAGTCGACGTCGTCGTGCTGCACGCAGGTCCTCTCGGGCGGGTGGGGCTCGGGCCGGTTCGCGCCGCGGGGAGCGCGGGCGCCCCCAGATCTTAGGCGGGGACGCCCCTACCGCCGTGACGACCCACCGTCGTCGCACACCTCGGCCGAGAACGACACGACGCCCCGTCGAGCACGACACGGCGGTCGCTCTCGGCCCCTCGACGTCCCTCATGTCGTGTTCGACCGGTGGCGGGGCGGGTTCGGCGGGTTCGGCGGCCAGGATCCGGGACCATGGTCCCTGTCGGCGGCGGGTGCGGGGTTCGTAACCTGGGTGCGGCGCCGAGCCGGCAGCGCGCCCACCCTGCCGGCCGGCGCCACCTTCTGCCCGCCCGCCGGGGCGTCCCCCGACCCGGCGGGGCCCCGCGGACCCGAGGACCGCCCGTGACCGGAACGACCACCGCCCTGACGGACGAACCGCGCCCGGGCCGGACGCCGTCGGGCCCGGGGGATGCGCAGGACGCGGCGTTCGACCCGTTCGCCCGCCCCACCGGCTGGACCCACTCCCGCGGCGTCCTGTTCGGCGAGATGCTGCTGTTCGGCCTGCTCAGCCTCACCGCGGCGTTCGTGCTGTCGTACGACGCCGTGGTCCTGGCCGCCAACCCCACCGCCACGCTCGCGTGCGACGTCAACACCGTGCTGTCGTGCGGGACGGTCGCCCAGTCGTGGCAGGCGCAGGTGTTCGGCTTCCCCAACGCGTTCCTCGGCCTGATCGCGGAGCCCATCGTCATCACGACGGCGGTCGCGGCGCTGGGCGGGACGCGGTTCCCCCGCTGGTTCCTCTTCGCCGCGCAATGCGTCTACTTCCTCGGCGTCGTGTTCGCCTACTGGCTCTTCTCCCAGTCGATGTTCGTCATCGGCGCGCTGTGCCCGTGGTGCCTGCTCATCACGGTCTCGACCACGCTCGTCTTCGCTTCGCTCCTGCACTGGAACGTCCTGGAGGACAACCTGTACCTGCCGCGGGCCGCGCAGGCACGGCTGCTCGGGTTCGTGCGCTCGGGGGCCTTCGGCTACCTGGTGGCGGCGTGGCTCGTGGGTCTCGCGATCCTCGTGGTGCTCAAGTACGGCCCGGCGCTGCTGGCCTGACGGGACCCCGGCATGCGGCGAGCCACGCCGAACACGTCCCTGCACGCCGCCGAGCACGAGGCTGCTCCCGGAAAGAGGACCGGAACGACAGCAACCTCGTGCTCGACGCGGACGGGGTCAGACGGTCAGGGGCTCAGGGGGTTGTCGTGGCCAGCGAGTAGGCACCGGAGCCCGCGTACGCGTGCACGACGAACCGGTAGTAGCCCGCCGCGCCGTTGTACGTCAGGGACTCGTTGGCCCCCGGCGACGTGGACTGCGCGACCGTCACCCACGAGTACCCGTTCCACTGCTGCAGGTACAGGTCGTAGTCGCTGCCGGCCGGGCCCGTGACGCAGCCGCGGTGGGAGCCCGCGGTCGCGGCCGTGTAGTACGACCCGTTCGGCTGGACGGCCGTCGCCCCGGCCGAGAGCGTGCCGGTGTACGTCCGGGCGTAGCCGGCGCAGCCGGTCGGGGGCTCGGGGTCGCCGCCCCCGCCGTCGCTCGTGACGAGCGTGAGCCCGTACGCGGAGAGGATCTCCCCGACGGGCTGGAAGTACGTCGTGCCGCCGGTGCTGCAGCTGCCGGACCCGCCGGAGGTGACGCCCTGCGCCTGGTTGCCCGCGAGCAGCGAGCCGCCGGAGTCGCCCGGCTCGGCGCACACGTTCGTGCGGATGAGGCCGGTGATGGTGCCCTGCGCGTACGTGACCGAGGCGTTGTACGCGAGGACCGTCCCGCAGTGCCAGCCGGTGGTCGAGCCCGACCGGCACACCGACGCGCCGACCGGTGCCTGCGTCGCCCCGGCCACGGCCACGCGGCCGCCGGCGTAGTTGTTCACCGCGCCGACCGGCGTGTTGCCCGCGTCGACCTGGACCCAGGCGTAGTCGTTGCCGGGGAAGCTCGACCCGCGGAACGTGCCGGCGGGGCCCGACGTGCGCGCGCCGACCGAGCCGCAGTGCCCGGCGGTGACGAACCCGCCCTGGACCGCGAACCCGACGGAGCACCGCGTGCCGCCACCGATCGTGTAGGCGTTGCCGCCGACGACGTCGATCAGCGGCCGGGGCACCTCGGCCGTCTCCTCGTACGCCACCGCGTCCGCGGGCACGCCCGCCGCCGCGACCTGCGCGGCGACGTCGGACTCGCCACCCTCGCGGACGGAGACGACGACGCGGTTGCGCGTCACGTCGACGTACCAGCCCGGCAGCGCCGCCGGGTCGTCGGCGAGCGCGCCGTCGAGGGTCGCGCGCCAGGACTCGAGGTCCGCGAGCGTATGGTCCACGGTCACGGCGGTGGCGCCCTCGGCCCGCACCGCACGGGCGTCGGCGGCGTCGGTGACGCCGACGTAGAGGACGTTCGCGGAGTCGTCGACCCAGGCGCCCGCGAAGTCGGCGCCCAGACGACGCTCGAGCGCCGCCTCGGTGCCCGCCGCGTCGGACTGGAAGGCGAGACGCGTCCGTGCGTCCCGCGCGCTGAGGCCCAGGTCGCGCTGCAGCGCACGTTCCAGGCCGGGGGTCGTCTTGGGGACCGCGCGCACCGTCGCGCGCTGGTCCTCGGGGGCGGGCGTGCCCGCGACGGCGTGCGTCGCGGCCGCGCCCGTCAGGAGCGTCGCGGCGGCGGTGACCGCGGCGATCCTCCTGCGGAGTGGTCGTGTCATGTCGTCCATTCCCTTCGCCGGGCCCGGGTGGCCCGGTCGAAGGTCACGCTAGGGAGACGTCCAGCCCACGCCCAGATCGCGATCAGGTCATACGCGGGCGCTATGTGCGGGCTCGCCCCTACGCGATCTCCACCGGGTGCTCGGCACGCCAGCGCCGGTAGCGCGGCGACCGCTGCACCGCGTCGCGGTGCGCCCCCGCGGCGGCGCGCGCGATCGCGTCGACCGGCAGACGCTCGGCCGCGTCGCGGCGCCAGCCCACGTGGTGCGTCCAGCGCAGCGGGGCGCCGTCGAGCGCGACCGTCCGCACGCCGGGCGCGTCGAGCAGCACGGGCTGGACGAGCGCGACCGCGTGCCCGCCGCGCACCTGGTCGATGCACGACGTCCGGTCCGACTCCCCCATCGCCCGCGGCGTGAACCCCGCCCGCACGCACGCGCTCACGAAGCACCGCTCGAAGCACCCGCTCCCCGGGGCCGTGAGCCACAGCGCGTCGGCCAGCTCGCCCAGCCCGACGGCGTCCCGCGCCGCGACCGGGTGGTACTCGTCGACGAGCACGAACACGGGGTCCGTCGACACCGCCGTCCAGACGAGGCCCCCGTCCGCGGGCGGGGCCGCGTCGCCGCACATCCCGACCAGCGCCACGTCGAGCGTCCCGCCCGCCAGCCGCTCCGCCGTCTCCTCGACGGACCACGACGTCGCCGTGGTGACGAGGAGGTCGTCCACCCCGAGCGCGCCGGGCAGCGCCGCGTGCAGGCGGCTCGCGAACAGCCCGCCGATCGCGGAGCTCACCGTCCCCACGCGGACGGAACCCGCCGTCGACCGGTCGGAGACGTGCCGCCGCGCGTCGTCGACGAGCGCCGCCATCGCGGGCAGCACGACGCGCGCGTGCCGCAGCACGAGCTCGCCGAGCTCGGTCGGGCGCGCGCCCAGGCGGTCGCGCGTGAACACGCACCCGCCCAGGGTGCGGTCGATCCGGTTGAGCTGGGCGGTGAGGGCGGGCTGCGCGAGGCCGAGCGACGCCGCCGCCTTGGTCACGCTGCCCGACTCGGCCACCACCACGATCATGCGCAGGTGCCGCACCTCGAGGTCCATGCCACCCGAACGTATCGGTGCGGGCCCGCCCTGTCTCGCCTGTCGCGCCCGTCTCGCGACCGCGAACGTCGCCGGACCCGGGTGTCAGCCGACCGGCACCAGGAACCCGTCGCCCACGAGGCCTCGCACGCTCGGCAGCAGCTCGCCCGCGAGGTCGTCCGCCGGCACCTCGAAGAGCGCGGCGATCGCCCCGACGAGCTGCCCGACGGCGAGCTCGCCGTCGCTCGCCCCGGCGAGCGCCGCGAGCCCCGTCGACGCCTGGACGGCCCGCCCGAAGCCGTCGCCCTGACGCAGCAGGACGACCGTCGGGTCGGGAGCGCCCGGCGTGTGGAACCGCTCCTCGGTCACGTCGGGCGCGACGGCGAGGCGCGCGCTCGCGAGCGCGGCGTCGTCGCGCGCCGTGAGCCAGTCGTGCGCCGCCAGCGCCGCCGCGAGGTGACCGCCGAGGGGCTGGCGGACCGGCCCCGTGCGTTCCTCGAGCCGGCGCAAGGTGGGGCGGGCGCCGTCGAGCGGGCGCCGCAGCGTCACGATCCCGAACCCGACGGCCTCCACGTCGCGGGCCGCGAAGTCGTCGAGCCACGCGGCGTAGGCGGCGGCCCAGGCCCCGGGCTCGCGCTCCGGCGTCGTCCCGCCGTCGCGGATCCACGTCTCCGCGTACTCGGCCGGGTCCTGCACCTCGCGCTGGACCACCCAGCCGTCCAGCCCCGCCTCGTCGAGCCACTCCCCGACGCGCTCGTCCCACGGGACGCCGCGGCGGTGCTCCCAGTTGCCGAGGAGCTGGGCCACGCCGCCCGGCGCGAGGACCGCGGCGACGCCCGTCACGAGGTCGCGCACGACGTCGTCGCCCGCGCGCCCGCCGTCGCGGTACTCGTACTCGGGCAGCGCGCCGGCACCGCCCGCGCGGGGTGTGATGACGAACGGCGGGTTCGACACGACGAGGTCGAACCGCTCGCCCGTCACGGGCTCGAGCATCGACCCCTCGCGGAGCTCGATCGCCGCGCCACGCCCCGTGGCCGCTGCCGCACCCGTGCCGAACGGCAGGTTGAACGCCGTGTTGAACGCCGCGAACCCGAGGGCTCGCCGCGAGATGTCGGTGCCGACGACCGACCGCGCGTGCCGCGCGGCGTGCAGGGCCTGGATCCCGCAGCCCGTCCCGAGGTCGAGCACGCGTCCGACCGGGGTGCGGACCGTCACCTGCGCGAGCGTCAGGGACGCCCCGCCCGCGCCCAGCACGTGGTCGGCCGCGAGCCGGCGACCCGTCGCGAGCTCGCCCAGGTCCGAGGAGAGCCACCACGTCACCGGGCCCGCCGCGTCCGACGCCGCGTAGGGCCGCAGGTCCACGAGTGCGCGCACGGCGTCGTCGTCCGCCGCGCCCGCGGCCTCGACCAGCCCGAGCCGCCGGGCGCCGTCGACCCCCGTGCGCCCCAGGGCGGCGTCGACCGCGGCGCGCGGGACGTCGTCGCCCAGGAGGAACAGCGCGGCGAGCGCGGCCGTGGGGTCACCCTCGCGTCCCCGCAGCGCGCGCCGCGCGGGCACGGCCTGCTCGCGGTGCAGCGCGGCCGAGGCGACCGGGCCGAGCACCCGCTCGACGCCGTCGACCGTGAAGCCTGCCGCCGCGAGGTCCGCGCGCAGCGTCGTCGCGGCCTCCGCGAGCTCCGCCGGGGCCAGGCCCGCGCCCGGCGGGGGCGGGCTCACGACGGCGTCCGGCCGGGCGGGCGCGGAGGAGGCTGGGGCGGCGTCGGCAGGAGGCATGGGTCCATCCTGGCGGATCCGCGCGCGGGGCGTCCGGTCCGGCCCCGGACGCGCCGGACCCCGGCGCGCCGAGGCGGGCCGGGGTCCGGAGGGAGCAGGGGCGTCAGCAGTTCTGCGTGCCGTACACCGCGACGTTCTGCGCGGAGGTCTGGAACGACTCGTCGGTCATGAGCGACGTGATGGACGACAGGTCGGCGCTGGCCGGGTCGTCCACGGCGGTCTCGAGCGTGTCGGTGAGCTGGCGGAACACGCCCGTGACCGTGTCCCAGTCACCGCTGATCTCGGCGGGGGCCTCAGCCGCCTCGAGGGACGCGGTGAACGTCTCGAACTCGGTGACGGCGCCGGCCGGGTCGCTGGTGTCGATCGAGCCGAGCGTGCTCTGGGCGTCGAGGAGCGTCTGGTAGGCGGTGCAGAAGTCGCCCGAGGCCTCGGCGTCGCCGGTCTCCTCCTCCGTGGTGTCCTCCGACTCCGAGGACTCGTCCTCGGCCGGGGTGGTCTCCTCCGACGCGGTCGTCTCGGAGTCGGTGCTCGCGTCGTCGCCCGAGCCGCCGCAGGCGGCGAGGCCGAGCACGAGAAGGGCGCTCGTCGCGAGGGCGGTCGTGGTCTTCGTGATCGTCAGTCGGTTGCGCATGTGCCCCATGGTTTCCCATGGCGGCGCCTCGCGCGCCCCCAAACCGCCGAGGTGGGGACCGCTCCCCATGTGGCGAGCGCCACGGGGTGAAAGACCTGCCTGCCCTCGATCAGCGGGTGCACCCCGCACGGAAGTAGTCGGTGACCGCCCGGGACGACGACGTGAGGGCGCCCGTGTCGATGCGGCGCCCGACGCGGTCGATCGCCCGGGACAGCTCACCTGTGTCGCGCGCGCCGGTCGCCTCGACCTCGTCGGCGATCATCGTGAGATAGGTCGTCACGACGGCCCAGTCGCGCGCGATCTCGTCGGGCGGCGAGGCCCCGGCGAGGGTGTCGCGGGCCGTCGTGAACCCCTCGACGAGCGCCTCGGGGTGCTCGACGGTGAGGTTCACCTGCGCCTTGGCGGCGGCGCCCCACGCGACCTCCGCGTCCCGGCAGACCGGGTCGACGGCGGTCGCGGCGGCAGGGTCCGCCGTCGTGCCCTCGGCCTCGTCCCCCGGTTCGGCCGCCTCGTCGTCGGGCGTGGTCCCCGGAGCGTCGTCGGCGCCGCCGTCGTCCACCGGGGCGGCGTCCCCGCCCTCCGACGCGGCGGGAGGCGAGGGCACCGCGGCCGGGGCGGCGTCGGGCAACGACACGACGTCGAACGCGCCGCTCGCGACGACGGCCAGGCACAGCCCGGCGACGACGGCGAGGACCGCGGCGTGAGCCACGGCGCGCACCGGTGATTGCATGGCCCCTATGATGACGCCTCGCGCGCGCGAGGCGAACCCCGCGAGCCGTCCCGGCCCACGGGGTCCCGCCCGCCCGCTGGACGGCGGCCCTCGTCAGCCCATCGTGTTGACGATGAGCCCGATGTGGGTGAAGAAGTTCATGGCGCCGAACAGCAGGAACGCGACGCCGGACAGGCCCCATGCCCACCCGATGACGACGCGGACGACCCGGCGACCGGAGCGCACCGCGAACGGGAAGAGGATCGCGCCGACGCCGACGAGCGCGATGAGCCCGGACATGAAGATCGCCTCGACGAGCGGGTAGGCGGCGAACGCGCCCGAGATGGGCTCCTCCGGCGGCGCGGCGAAGAGCTGGTACGTCACGCCGGCGATCGCGATGGCGACGAGCCCGAGGCCCATGCCGAGCACGAACACCGACACGGGGCGCGCGACGGCCTGCAGGTGCTCGGTGGCGTCGGCCCGCTCGAGCGCGGCGCGGCCGCGCGTCCACAGGTAGAACGCGGCGGCGAGGAGCAGCACGCCGAACGCGAGGCTCGTCTCGCCGAAGATGATGTTGTCGAACGGGAAGCCGCCCGCGGCGAGCGGCCACGTGAGCGTCATGTGCAGCCCGGTCGCCGTGAGGATCGTGCCGAGCACGCCGAACGCGAGCGACCACCCCTCGACGACGACCTTCCCCGGCGACCGCAGCAGCTCACGGCCGAGCATGACGAGCAGGATCAGCCCGGCGCCGACGGCGACGGACATCACGGTGTTGTAGGTGGGCATCTGCGCCCAGTCGATGACGAGCCCCTCGGCGGCGACCATCTCTGTCCACTCCTCGTTCGTTCCCACGAGCCGCACTCACGGCCCGAGGTCGATAACCATACGCACGTATAGGTTATTCCTCCGACCCCCCGGACGAAACCAGCCCCGCCTGCTCGCCAGACGCCCGCGACCGACATCCCGCGACCGCGGCGCCGCGCAGGGACGGTGCCGGGACGGTGCGGGAAGGCTCCACGGCGACCGGACGCAAAGCGGCAACGTGCTGGTGAGACCGACACCGCGGGCGGTCGCCCGAGGTGAGCACCGACCAGGGCGAGACGACGCCGGGCGGGGTGGGTGGTGGTGCCGCGTCGTGGTCGGGCCTGGCGGGAGCCGCGAGGAACGAGCGGCGGATGGTAGACGCGGCACCACCACCCACCCCGCCCACCCAGGGCAACCCCACGCCGTCGAACACAGAAACCACGGCTCCACCTCGGCCAACCAGGGCTCTACCTCGGCGTACCGGGTCTCCGGGCGCGCGGTGTCGGCCTCACTACGATGGCAGCGTGGACGACGGAGCGGGCACCATCGACCGGGCGGCGCGGCACGACGGGGGGAACGCGGGGGCCGGGACGGTCCACGACCCGGCGCACGGGGCGCGCGCCACGGTGCAGGGGCGCAGCGCGCAACGACAGCGCGCGATGGTGGAGGCGGCGGCGCACCTGCTCATCGAGGAGGGCTTCGGCGCCGTGACCCACCGCCGGGTGGCGCGCGCGGCGGGCGTGCCGCAGGGCTCGGCGTCGTACTACTTCCCGACGAGCGCGTCGCTGGTCTCGACGGCGGTCGAGGCCGCGGAGGACGTGCGCGCCGCGGCGGCGCAGGACCGGGCCGACGCGCTGTCGCGGGAACGTCGTTCGAGCGCGGCGACCGCGCGCGAGCTGATCGAGACGCTGTACGCCCCGCACGTGGACGACACGGTGGTCGACGTGCGGCTGGACCCGATGCTGACGGCGATGCGCGACCCGGCGCTCCGGCCGATCATGCGCGCGTCGCGGCCGCGCCTGCTCGCTGCGGCGCAGACCGTGCTGGACGCGTCGGGGCACGCGCACGTGTCGGACGTCGACCTGGTGGCGCACGTCGTCGACGCGGCGCTGCTGTCCGCGGCGGCGGAGGACGGGCGCGTGCTGGACCACGCGACGGAGACGGTCGCGCGCTTCCTGGACCACTGGCGCTGAGCGCCAAACTTACTTACCGGTTATTCAGTTTTACCGGTAGAGTGGCCGCGCCCGGGCTCCCGAGCGCGTGAGCGGCGAACGCTCGACGCGCACCCGGGAACCGTCGCCGTCGCCGTGGAAGGACCGTCCGTGAGCACCCTCCCCTACCTCGATCCTGCGCTGCCCGTGGCCGACCGCGTCGAGGACCTCCTGGCGCGGATGACGCTCCCCGAGAAGGTCGGGCAGATGCTGCAGCTCGACGCGCGCGACGGCGTCGGCCCGGCGGTCCTGGACAAGCACGCGGGGTCGCTGCTGCACACGTCCCCGCAGAACGTGCTCGAGGCCCACGCGCTCACCGGGCGGACCCGGCTCGGCATCCCCCTGCTCGTCGCCGAGGACTGCATCCACGGCCACTCCTTCTGGGTCGGCGCGACGATCTTCCCCACGCAGCTCGGCATGGCGGCCACGTGGGACCCCGACCTCGTCGAGCAGGTGGCCCGCGCCACGGCCGTCGAGGTCGCCGCGACCGGCATCCACTGGACGTTCTCGCCGGTGCTGTGCATCGCGCGCGACCTGCGCTGGGGCCGCGTCGACGAGACCTTCGGCGAGGACCCGTACCTCATCGGCGAGCTCGCGTCGGCGATGGTGCGCGGGTACCAGGGCGAGGGTCTCGCGGACCCGACCGGGGTCCTCGCGACCGCCAAGCACTTCGCCGGCTACTCCGAGACGCAGGGCGGCCGCGACGCGAGCGAGGCCGACATCTCGCCGCGCAAGCTCCAGTCCTGGTTCCTGCCCCCGTTCGAGCGCGTCGCCCGCGAGGGCTGCGCGACCTTCATGCTCGGCTACCAGTCCATGGACGGCGTGCCGGTCACCGTCAACGGCTGGTTGCTCGACGACGTCCTGCGCGGAGAGTGGGGCTACACCGGGACGCTCGTCACCGACTGGGACAACGTCGGCCGCATGGTCTGGGAGCAGCACATCCAGCCCGACTACGTGCACGCCTCCGCCGCCGCCGTCCGCGCGGGCAACGACATGGTCATGACGACGCCGAGGTTCTTCGAGGGCGCGCTGGAGGCGGTCGCGCGCGGGCTCGTCGAGGAGTCGGCGATCGACGCGGCGGTCCGCCGCATCCTCACGCTGAAGTTCCGGCTCGGCCTGTTCGAGGACCCGCGACGCCCCGACGTCGCGCGCCAGGAGGCCGTCATCGCCTCGGCGGAGCACACGGCCGTCAACCTCGAGGTCGCGCGCCGCTCGCTCGTCCTGCTGACGAACGACGGCACGCTCCCCTTCACGAACGGGCGCACGGTCGCCGTCGTCGGGCCGAACGCGGACGACGACCACACGCAGCTCGGGGACTGGGCCGGAGCGTCGGGGCAGGCCGACTGGCTGCCCGACGGGCATCCGCGCGAGATGACGACGACCGTCCTCGACGGCTTCCGCGCCCACGTCCCCGAGGGCTGGACGGTCACGCACGCGCGCGGTGCCGACATCCTCACGCTCGAGCCCGACCCGGAGGGCGAGCTGTTCCCCGACGGGCAGCCGCGCCCGCAGGTCGTCGTGCCGGCCGAGCCCGACGACGCGCTGATCGCCGAGGCCGTGGCCGTGGCGCGCGACGCGGACCTCGTCGTCGCCGTCGTCGGCGACCGGATCGAGCTCGTCGGCGAGGGCAAGTCGACCGCGACGCTCGAGCTCGTCGGCGGCCAGGTCGGGCTGCTCGACGCGCTCGTCGAGACCGGCACACCCGTCGTGGTCGTCGTCGTCGCGTCCAAGCCGCTCGTCCTCCCGCCGTCCGCCCACGCCGCGGCCGCGATCGTCTGGGCCGCGAACCCCGGCATGCGCGGCGGGCAGGCGGTGGCCGAGCTCGTGCTCGGGCAGATCGAGCCCGAGGGGCGGCTCCCGATCTCCTTCGCGCGCCACGCCGGCCAGCAGCCCACCTACTACAACGTGGTGCGCGGCCAGCACGGCGACCGGTACGCCGACCTCACGCAGCGCCCCGCGTTCGCCTTCGGGGAGGGCCTGAGCTACACGACGGTCGACTACGCGGACCTGCGCGTCCTGGGCTCCGTGCACGGCCCCGACGACGTCGTCCGCGCCCAGGTCACGCTGACCAACACCGGCGCACGGCCCGTCCGCGAGACCGTGCAGGTCTACGTGAGCGACACGGTCACGTCGGTGACGTGGGCCGAGAAGGAGCTCAAGGCGTACCGCAAGGTCGCGCTCGCGCCCGGCGAGCAGGTGACGGTCGACCTCGAGGTGCCCGTCGCGGACTGCACGCTCGTCGACGCCCAGGGCCGCCGGGTCGTCGAGCCGGGCGAGTTCGAGCTCCGCGTCGGCCCGTCGTCCCGCGACGACGCGCTGCTGCGCGCGCCGTTCACCGTCAAGGGCTGAGGGCAGGCCGCGTCCGGAGCGCCTGGGCCCCGGCCCCGCCCCCGCTACGATCGGCGACCGTGACCGTCGCCCCGCGCACCCTCGCCACGTCGTGCGCCGCCGTCCTCGTCGTCGGCCTCACCTCGGCGTGCGCGCTGAACGCGGGGTCGGCGAAGGCCCAGCGCTTCGAGGACGACTGGCGCGGCACGCCCGACGTGGCCGAGGTCGAGACCGACGCGTCGAACGACCTGCCCTTCGCGGGCTCCGCGCACGGGACCCTCGTCGTCGAGCCCGGCACGTCCGCGGAGCGCGTGGCCGAGCTGTTCCACGAGCTCGGCGCGTACGTCGACGCGCACGACGGCGTCGACGGGTCGCTCGAGGTCGAGCACCTGACGCTCGGCGCCCGTCCCGACCGCGAGCGCAACGACGCCGTCCTCGACACGTGGAACGCGCTCCGTGACGACCCGGCCGTCGTCGGCGGCGAGCTCGGCACGAGCGAGGTGAGCGTCGACCTGGACGACCCCGAGCGGTTCGCCCGTCTCGTCGCGGACCTCGCCCTCCCCGGGGACGAGCTGCAGCCGCTCGAGGGCACCGACGTCGTGGTCACCGCCGGACCGTTCGTCGCCGAGGTCGCCTCGGGGGACGACCCGAGCGCGGCGCTGGACGCGCTCCGCGCCGTCGACGACGAGTACGGCGTCACCGAGGCTCGGCTCGCGACCTCCCCGGACCCGCGCCTCGAGCTGCGCGTGGTCGACCCGGCCCGCGTCGCCGACGCACAGGCCCTCGCCCGGTCCACCGCCCCCGAGATCGCCGGCGCGCTCGTCGTCCAGGGTGGCGACGTGACCTTCGAGGGGACTGACGCCGATGCCTCGCCGGAGGCGCTCGATCTCGCGGTCCGGCTCGGTGCACGACCCGACGTCACCGCGGTCACGGTCACGCAGGACGGGCTCGAGGTCCGCGTGGACCATGTCGAGGTTGCCGTCGCGCTCGCCGACGAGCTCGCCGACGACCCCGACGCGGCGGTCCTGGGGGCGGTGCTCGCCGCCAACGACGACGTCCCCGGCCCGGGCGAACCGGGACCGTGGGTCTTCCGCACCGTCGTGGCCGGTCGTACGCCGGGTCCGCTCACCGCAGCCGACGTGCGGGACGTCGGCGCCGCGGTCCCGGCGCTGGCTCGCCTCGCCGCGATCGACCGGGTGAGCGCCGAGTTCGGCGAGCACGCCCCGCTCACCGAGGAGGACGTGGCGGCGCTCGCGCGCGAGCTCGCCGTGCGGGTTCCCGCGGGGACGCCCGTCCAGGTCACGGCGGGGGGCGACTTCGCGGTCGAGCTCACCGCCGGACCCGACCCGGTGCCCGGGGAGATCACGTACCCGACCCGGATCGACGACGACGTGTTCTACGACGCCTGGCGGGAGGCCTGGCCGTAGGCCGAGGGCACGCGAGAGGCTCCGCGCGGCAGGACGCCCGGGCCGCGCGGGCCCGGGCGTCCTCGTGCGCTGGTCCGCGACCGGTCAGGCGCCGGTCGCGACCCGCTCCGGCTCGACCGACGAGTCCTCGCGGTCGACCCGCGCCGCGCGCAGGCGGGACATGATCACCGCGCCGAAGGCGATCGCCGCCGCGACCACGGCGATGCCGATGCGCAGCGCGTGGTTCGCGTCCGCGGGCACGCTCATGAGCACCACCGCGGGGGCGATGAGCACCGACACGAGGTTCATGACCTTGATGAGAGGGTTGATCGCCGGGCCGGCCGTGTCCTTGAACGGGTCGCCGACGGTGTCGCCGATGACGGTCGCGGCGTGCGCCTCGGAGCCCTTGCCCCCGTAGGCGCCGTCCTCGACGATCTTCTTCGCGTTGTCCCACGCCCCGCCCGAGTTGGCGAGGAACACCGCCATGAGGACGCCCGCGCCGATCGCCCCGGCGAGGAAGCCGGCGAGCGGGCCGACGCCCAGGCCGAACCCGACCGCGATGGGCGCGAACGCGGCGAGCAGGCCCGGCGTCGCGAGCTCGCGCAGCGAGTCGCGCGTGCAGATGTCCACGACCTTGCCGTACTCCGGGCGCTCCTGGAACGTCATGATCCCGGGGTGCTCGCGGAACTGGCGGCGCACCTCGAAGACGATCGCCCCGGCGGCCCGCGTCACGGCGTCGATCGCGAGACCGGAGAAGAGGAAGACCGTCGCGGCGCCGAGGATCACGCCCACGAGCGTGATCGGCGAGATGATCTCGTAGTCGAGCATCGCCGTGACGAGGCCGCTCCCGACCGTCTGGACGTCCGCCATCGCGTGGCTCACGGCATCGGCGTACGACCCGAACAGGGCGGTCGCCGCGAGCACCGCCGTCGTGATGGCGATGCCCTTGGTGATGGCCTTCGTCGTGTTCCCGACCGCGTCGAGGTCCGTGAGGATCTGCGCGGCCTCCGGGTCGCCATCGCCCGACTCGCCAACCGACATCTCGTAGATGCCCTGCGCGTTGTCCGAGACCGGGCCGAACGTGTCCATCGCGACGATGACGCCGACCGTGGTGAGCAGCCCGCACCCGGCGAGCGCGACGAGGAACAGCGCGAGCCAGACCGAGCCGCCCGCGAGCAGGAACAGGCCGCAGATCGCCGCGGCGATCACGCCCGCCGTGTACACCGCGGACTCGAACCCGACGCCGATGCCGGACAGGACGACCGTCGCCGCGCCCGTGCGCGAGGTCGCCGCCACGTGCAGGGTCGGCTTGGACGTCGTGCCGGTGAAGTAGCCCGTGATCCACAGGATGATGCCCGCGAGGACGATGCCGATGACGACCGCGAGGCTCGCGACGACGCGCGGGTCGGCCGCGAGGCCCGAGAGGTCGCCGAGGTCCGCGGTGCCGTCGAGCGCCGAGAACGACGAGGGCAGGTAGACGAACGCGGCGACGGCGGCGAGCACCGCGCCGATGAGCGCCGAGAGGTAGAACCCGCGGTAGATGGCCTTGAGGCCGTTCTCCTGGCCGCGCACGCGCGTGATGAACACGCCGAGCACGGCGACGAGCGCGCCGATCGCGGTGACCACGAGCGGGAAGACGAGGCCCTCCTCGCCCATCGCGGCCTTGCCCAGGATGAGCGCCGCGACGAGCGTCACGGCGTACGACTCGAAGAGGTCGGCGGCCATGCCGGCGCAGTCGCCCACGTTGTCGCCCACGTTGTCCGCGATCGTCGCGGCGTTGCGCGGGTCGTCCTCGGGGATGCCCTGCTCGACCTTGCCGACCAGGTCCGCGCCGACGTCGGCCGCCTTGGTGAAGATGCCGCCGCCCACGCGCATGAACATCGCGAGCAGCGCGGCGCCGAAGCCGAAGCCCTCGAGCACGGCCGGGGCGTCGCCCTTGTAGACGAGCACGACCCCCGCGGCGCCGAGCAGGCCGAGACCGACCACCGACATGCCGACGACGCCGCCCGTCCGGAACGCGATGCGCGCGCCCTCGGTGCGTCCGCCCGGCCGGGTCGCGGCCGACGCGACGCGCACGTTGGCACGCACCGCGAGCCACATGCCGAGGTAGCCGATCGCCGCCGAGAACCCGGCGCCGACGAGGAACGCAACCGAGCGCCCCACGCGGATGCCGCCGTCGCCCGGCAGGAGGAACAGCAGGCCGAACACGATCACCGCGAACAGCGCGAGCGTGCGGAACTGGCGGCTCAGGTAGGCCCCGGCGCCCTCCTGCACGGCCTGGGCGATGTCCTGCATCTTCGCCGTGCCCTCGTTCGCGGCGAGGACCTGTCTGCGCAGGACGAACGCGAAGACCAGCGCGACGAGCGCGATCACCGCGATGACGGTGACGATGGTGAGACTTTCCGAACCGAGCGTGAGCATCCGTCCTCCTTGACGAACCGCGCGACCGTCGCGCCGGTCCCCTGCCGGAGCGATGGGGGTGAGTCTACGCACGTGTGGCGCACGTCACGACCACTCGTGCAGGACGTCACAAACGCGGCGCACCGACCGGTCGTGAGCCGCCCCGAACCGCGAGCTCCCCCACCCCAACGAAACCCTCGACCCCGTCGTTGAGAAGGGCAAGAGTGGTTCCAGGAGCGGGGGAGGCGGTCGCGATGGCGCGGTGGGAAGAGGTGCTGGACGAGATCGTCCGCACACGGCGTCGTGCCCTCGTGGGCTACGCCTATCTCCTGACGGGAGACGTCACGGAGGCGGAGGACCTCGTGCAGGACGCCCTGTTCCGGACGTTCCGGCGGGGCCGCGGGGCGACCGACTTCGCGCTCGCCGAGAGCTACGTGCGACGCGCGGTCCTCAGCGGGTTCCTCGACGGCACCCGACGGCGGCGCCGCTGGGACGGCGTGCGCCACCTGCTCGCCCCGCCCGTCCCCACCGACCGCGTCGAGCCCGTCGTCCAGGCGCGTGTCGACGTCGTCGAGGCGCTCGGCGCGCTCGCGCCCCGTGAGCGCGCGTGCGTCGTCCTGCGCTACTTCTCCGACCTCACCGTCCGGGACGTCGCCGAACGGCTCGCGCTGAGCGAGGGCGCCGTCAAGCGGTACCTGAGCGACGCGAACGCGAAGCTCGCGGCGCGGCTCGGCCCGCTGCGCGTCGCCGACGACGACCTGCCCGTCACGGCTCCCGTCCGCGGGAGCGCCCCGTCCGCCCCTGGAGGTGCGCGATGAACCGCCCCACGAACCCCGGCCCCGTCGACCTCGACGTCGTGCTGCGGTCGGTCGCCGACGAGGTGGTCCCCCAGACCGACGACGCGACGTCCGCCGGTCTCGTCCGCGACGGCGTGCGCCACGTCCGCCGTCGCCGTGCCGTCCTGGTCGGCGCGGCCGCCGTGCTCGCCGTCGCCGCCGCGGGCGTCGGCGCGAACGCCCTGCTCGCCGAGGACCCGCGCCCCGTCCTGCCCGCTCCCGCCCCGACCCCCGAGCCCACGCCGAGCCCGGCACCCACGTACCGGGCCGCGTTCCCCTCTCCCGTCACGACCGACGCGCTCCGGTGCGGCGCGCCCGCACCCACGGCGACGGGCACCGACGTGCTGGCGACGGCGTCGGTCGACCCGGCCGCCGTCACCGTGGCGTCCTCCGACCTCGTCGAGGTCACGGGGCGCGTGTCCGTCGACCCGGCCGCGCGCGTGAGTGTCCTGGACCCGGCCGGGCTCACCGGGTACGTCGTCGTGCAGGACGGCCTCGTCGTGTCGTCCCTGACGCCCACGAACCTCGACGGCGCGACGCCGGTCGACCTCGCCGAAGGCGACGTGCTCGACCTCGCCACCTCGGTCGACTCGTTCGCCTCGTGCGACCCCGACGGTGACACCGAGCACTCGCCCTCGCTGCCGCCGGGCGACTACGAGCTCGCGGTCGTCGTCCCCTGGGTCGTGTCGTCGTACGCGCTGGAGCGCGACGGCGCCTGGGGCGAGCCCGTGACCGCCGCCGACGGGTCGAGCGAGCCGCTCTTCGACGGCTGGCTCGTGACGCCGTCGGTGCCGTTCACGGTCTCGGCCGACCCCGACGCGGGACCGTCCGCGTCCTCGCAGACCCCGGACCCGGTGCCCGGGGCCTTCCCAGGACCGACGACGACGTTCCCCGCAGCGCCGTCGTACGAGGACCTCCAGTGCGGCATGCCCGCGCCCGCCCCGACCGGCGACGAGCTCCTCGCACGGCTCGAGACCCCCGGGACCCTCTCGGTGGCGGGCGGGACCGAGGTCACCCTCGCCGCCCGGCTCGCCGGGCTCCCCACGGCGCGCACCGAGACGGTCGACTTCCGCTGGCTCCGGGCGTACGTCGTCGCCCGGGACGGGGTGATCGTCAGCTCGACCGTGCCGGCCACCGACTCCGAGGCGTACGCCGTCCTCGAGCCGGGCGCGACCGAGCCGCTCGACCACGTCGTCACCACCGCGGTGGCGTGCGAGTGGGGGCTGCCCTCGGACGCGTCGCTGCCGCCCGGCGAGTACACGGTGCAGGTCGTGCACCCGTGGATGATCACGCGGTACGCCCTGCAGCAGGTCGACGGGTCGTGGGGCGCCGAGACCGCGGGCGGCAGCCTCTACAAGGGCTGGCTCGTCTCGGCACCGGTCCGGCTGACGATCACCTGACCCGTGCCGATCCGGGCCGGTCAGGGGGCCGGTCAGGGCCGGGCGTGCCCGTGCGGCGCGCCCGGCGTCCGCCGCTCCGTGCGGTGAGCGCCCGCCGCGAGGCGGGCGACGACGTCGGGCCGGGTGAGCGGGAACAGGTGCCCCTCGCCCGCGAGCCCGACGCGCGGGACGGCGAGCCGGTCGGACAGCTCGCGCTGCTGGCGCAGGAACCGCGCGCTCCCGCGCAGACCCGTGACGAGCAACGGGTCCGCCGCCGTGGACAGGGAGCGCCCTGAGTCGAGCAGCGCGCGCACCCGCGGCGCCTGCTCCCAGCTCGCGAACCACTCGTGGGCGAGCATCGTCCAGGTGCTCGCGCTCCCGTAGCGCACCCGCGCCACGTCGCGCGGGAGCGGGTCCGCGCGACGGGCGACGACCCGCACCGCCCCGCGCCGCAGGGCCGGTCCGGCCGTCGCGAGCGCGCTGCCGACCATCGCAGCCGCCGCGTCCCCCGCCCGGGCGGTCGGCCGCCCCGGGTGCAGGGCCGGGAGGTGCGGCTCCCACGGGCTCGTCGGGTCCAGGAGCACGAGGCGGCGCACCTCGCCCGGGTGCAGCAGCGCCCACTCCAGCGCGGCGAGCCCGCCCACGGAGTGACCGACGAGGTCCACCGGTCCGGAGCCGTCCAACCGCAGGGCCGTCCGCACCGCGTCGACCGGCCCGGTGACCGGCGTGCGCCACGCGTCCAGGACGCGCACGTCGTCGGTGCGCGCGGCGTCTCGGAGCTCGCCCGCCAGCGGCGCGAAGTCCTCGGGCGTCAGCGCCAGCCCGGGGAGGACGACCCAGGTCGTCGCGCGGTCCGGCGCGTCCGCTCCTCGGCCTGCGCTCACGGACCCACCCTAGGGAGCAGGCCCGCGCCCCGCGCGGTACAACGTTTCGCGGGCGCCGCTCGTCTCATGGTGCGACAGGACGAACGCACCCGCGACGTCCCACCTCGAGGAGGACCGTGCGACCAGCGACCGGCCAGGACCGCCCCGCCGACGACCCGCTCACGGTGCTCGTGCGGGACCGCGGCAGCGCGCTCGTGGGCTACGCGTACCTCCTCACCGGGGACGTCTCCGCCGCCGAGGACCTCGCGCAGGAGGCCGTGGTCCGCGTGTTCGTCCGGTCCCGACGCCACCGATGGCCCGACGCACCCGAGTCGTACGTGCGCCGTGCCATCCTCTCGCTGTACGTCGACGGGTACCGGCGCTCCCGACGCTGGCGCGACGTCGAGCACCTCGTCGCCGTTCCCCCGCACCGGGACGGCCCGGCGGACGCCGCCGACACCTCCGCCGACGTCCGCGACGCGCTGCGCGCGCTCGCGCCGCAGGAGCGCGCGTGCGTCGTGCTGCGCTACTACGACGACCTCACCGTCCCGCGGATCGCCGAGCACCTCGGGCTCTCCGTGGGGACGGTCAAGCGCTACCTGCACAACGCCGTCGGCAAGCTCGAGACCCTCCTGGGCCCCCTCGACGACGCGGCGGACGACGACACCGACGACCAGGTCGGGCTCGTGACTCCCCACGCCCCGACGACGCCTCGGAGGGCAGACGCATGACCCGCCTCGACGACTCCCTCCACGAACTCGCCGACACGCCACGACGCCAGGGCGTCGTGCTGCCGCTCGCCGACGTCCAGCACCGGGTCCGCCGCGGACGACGCGTCCGCCGCACCGCGACGGCCGGGATCGTGACGGCCGGCGTCGTGGGGGTCGGCGTCGCGGCCGTGTCGCTGGGACTCCCGGGATGGCGTGCCACCGAACCCCCGCCCGCAGCCACGTCCGCTCCTCAGGAGGTCGTCGCACCGCTCGTCGGGACGACCGTCGCGTGCGGGACTCCCGAGGCGGACCTCGCCGCCACGACGACGCTCACGCTCACCGGGCCGGGCGGCGCCGGGGTCCCCGGCGTGCAGGACGGAGACGGTGACGTCGGGTCCCTCGAGCTCACGAACCACGGCGAGGAGCCGTTCGTCGCGGCGTCGAACGGTTTCGCGCGCACGGTGCTCGTCGACGACGCGGTGGTCGTCGCCGTGCCGATGATGGAGCCCGCCCCGTTCCACCCGATCGACCTCGCGTCCGGGGAGCGCCAGCCCTTCGGCATCACCCCGACGAGTCCGTGCGACGGCGGCACGCTCGCACCCGGCACCTACACCGGCTACTACGTGCTCGAGGTCGACGCGCTCGGGAGCGCCGCCGACCTCGACGCCTGGCACGGCACGACCGGCACGTCCACGTCGATCGTCAGCGCACCGTTCGAGGTCGTCGTCGGGTGACTCTTCCCGGCAGCGACCCGGGGCGAGGACCCCGCCGTGGGCGATGATGGGCGGGTGACCTCACCGACCGCACCCGCCGCCGTGACCGACCCGACCCCTCACGACCGCGCGCGTGCGCACGCCCAAGAGCTCGCGACGTTCGTCGAGGCGTCCCCGTCGTCGTACCACGCGGCCCACGAGGTCGCGCGCCGCCTGGAGGCCGCCGGCTTCGAGCGGCTCGACGAGACGGCGGCGTGGCCGCCGGCGACCGGCAGCGAGGGCGACGGGCGCGCGGGCGGGCGGTACGTCGTCGTGCGGGACGGTGCGGTGATCGCCTGGGCGGTCCCCGCGGGCGCGACCGCGACGACGCCGTTCGCGATCCTCGGCGCCCACACCGACTCTCCCGGCTTCAAGCTCAAGCCGCGGCCCGGCGTCGTGCGCGAGGGCTGGTGGCAGGCGGGCGTCGAGATCTACGGCGGGCCGCTGCTCAACTCGTGGCTCGACCGCGAGCTGGAGCTCGCCGGGCGCCTGGTGACGTCCGACGGCGTGGAGCACCTCGTGCGCACGGGGCCGCTGCTGCGCATCCCGCAGCTCGCGATCCACCTCGACCGCGCCGCGAACGACGGGCTCGCGCTCGACAAGCAGCAGCACACGCAGCCGGTGTGGGGGCTGGCGTCGGCGGCCGGCCCGGCGGGGTCGGACGCCGTGGGCGCGGGTGCCGGGCCGGGCGGCGCCGACGTCGTCGCCGAGCTCGCGCACCACGCGGGCGTCCGGGCGAGCGAGGTCGCGGGCTACGACGTCGTCGTCGCGGACACGCAGGCGCCGCGCGTGTTCGGCGCGCACGGCGCGTTCCTCGCGTCGGGCCGTCTCGACAACCTGCTCTCCGTGCACGCCGGGCTCGTCGCGCTGCTCGAGGTCGCCGGGACGCCGGACGCCCCCGTCGAGGGGGACGTGATCCCCGTGCTCGCGGCGTTCGACCACGAGGAGATCGGCTCCGAGTCACGCTCCGGCGCGTCGGGCCCGTTCCTCGCGGACGTGCTCGACCGGATCGCGACCGGCCTCGGCGCGACGCCCGAGGAGCGGCACCGCCAGCTCGCCGCCTCGCTGTGCGTGTCGAGCGACGTCGGGCACTCGGTGCACCCCAACTACCCGGAGCGCCACGACCCCGCGAACCGACCGCTCGCGGGCGGCGGGCCGATCCTCAAGATCAACGCGAACCAGCGGTACACGACCGACGCGCACGGCGCCGCGGCCTGGGCGCGCGCCTGCGCGCGGGCGGGCGTGCCGAGCCAGGAGTTCGTGTCCAAGAACACCGTGCCGTGCGGCTCGACGATCGGCCCGCTCACGGCGACCCGCCTCGGCATCCGCACGGTCGACGTCGGCGCACCCATCCTCTCGATGCACTCCGCACGCGAGCTGACGGCGGTCGTCGACCCGTGGTACCTCTCCCGCGCGGTGACGGAGATCTTCCGCGGCTGACGTCCCTCCCCCTCCCCAGCCGCGTCGGCAGTCCCCGCGTTAGCGGGGGCGGGGGCGGCGAGTGGCTCGTTCCGCGTCAGCCGCGGTCGGCGCGGGCGCGGATGCCGCGCAGCATCTTCTGCGTCATGAGGAAGCTCACCGGCTGGAGCGCCTCGACCGTGGCTCTGCCTGCGGCACCGACCGGGACGTAGCGCTCGCGGACCAGCAGGCGCGACCTCGGTGTGCCGTCCACCGCCGGCGGGAGCGGGCGGACGACGAACGCCCACGAGAACCGGAACGGCATCGTGTCCGGCTGGCCCGGCCCGGGGGCGCCGCGCAGCACGAGGTGCGAGCCCGGCTCCAGGAGCGCGACGCGCAGGGCGACCTCGTCGGCGAGGTGGACGTCGTCGCCGACCGCCAGCCCCTGCCAGCGCTCCTCGATCGCGTCCGCGCTCCGGATGCCCAGCCCCACGAGGTTCTCGAGCGCGTCGTAGGAGTAGAAGCCCCCGCGGCCCTGGCCGAGCTGCACGATCCACGGCCAGACCTGCGACGGCGGAGCGTCGACCGTGACCGCCCGCGTCGCGACGACGGCACGCGCGTCGGGCACGAGGTCGTCGCCCGGGAGCACGCACTCGTGCTCGCCCTCCCACGTGCCCCACGTCTGGGTCATGCGCCGGGTGAGCAGGAGCGCCCCGACGGCCAGCGCCGTCGTCGCCACGACCCGGACCCCGCGCACCGCTCCCATGCGTCGATCCTCGGCCGCGCGGTGCGCGCCGCGCGAGGGCCGGAGGTCCCGCGCACGGCCGCCGTCGGGCCGAAGGATGGGCCGGAGGTGGGAGACTCGGAGGCGTGCCGCACGCCCCCTCCCCCACCTCCCTGCGACCGACGAGCGCGGCCCTGCTCGACGTGCTGCGCGCGGGCGGGCGACGCGACGAACGGCTGCTGCACGTGCGCGAGCTGCCCGCGCGGGCCGGCACCCAGGCCGAGTGGCCGGCGTGGGCCGACGCGTCGCTCGTCGCGGGCTACCGCGCGCTCGGCGTCGACCGCCCGTGGGAGCACCAGGTCGCGGCGGCCGACGCCGCGTGGTCGGGCCGGCACGTCGCGCTCGCCACCTCGACGGGCTCCGGCAAGTCGCTCGCGTTCTGGCTCCCCGCCCTCTCCTCGGTCCGGGCCGACGCCGCCGCGCGCCTCCTCGACCCCGGCCGCATCGAGTCGGTCGCCCGACGCGGCGCCGTGCTCTACCTCTCGCCCACCAAGGCGCTCGCCGCCGACCAGCTCTCGGGGCTCCAGCGGCTGCTCGACGCCGCCGGGACGCGCGACGTGCGGGTCGCGACGTGCGACGGCGACACCGGGCAGGACGAGCGGCGCTGGGTCCGCGAGCACGCCGACGTCGTGCTCACCAACCCGGACTTCCTGCACTTCGCGCTCCTGCCGAACCATCGCGGCTGGTCCCGGCTCCTGCGTGACCTCCGGTACGTCGTCGTGGACGAGGGCCACGCCTACCGCGGGGTGTTCGGCGCCCACGTCTCGCTCGTCCTGCGGCGGCTGCGGCGCCTCGCCGCGCACTACGCGCGCGAGGGCGACCGGCCGCCGACGTTCGTCGTCGCGTCGGCCACGACCGCCGACCCTGCGACGAGCGCCGCACGCCTCGTGGGCGTCGAGCCCGACGACGTCGTGACGGTCGCGCAGGACACGTCGCCCGCGGGGCGCAAGACGTTCGCGCTGTGGGAGCCGCCCGTCGTCGTGGGCTTCGACGCGGCCACCGACGCCGGTCCCGCCGAGGGGCACCACGACGACGACCCGACGGTCCCGACGGCCGTGGACGCCGCAGCCGAGCACCCGCGGCGCAGCGCGACGGCCGAGGTCGCGGACCTGCTCGCGGACCTCGTCATCGCGGGCGCGCGCACGCTCGCGTTCACGCGCTCGCGCCGCGGGGCGGAGTCGGTCGCGGTCCAGACGCAGGACAGCGTGCGCGTCGTCGACCCGCGGCTCGTGCGGCGCGTCGCCGCCTACCGGGGCGGGTACCTGCCCGAGGAGCGGCGCGAGCTCGAGGACGCCGTGCGCACGGGCGACGTCCTGGGCCTCGCGACGACCAACGCGCTCGAGCTCGGCGTCGACATCTCCGGCCTCGACGCCGTCCTCATCGCGGGCTGGCCGGGCACCCGCATGTCCGTGTGGCAGCAGGCGGGCCGCGCCGGGCGCGCGGGCGCGGACGGCCTCGTCGCGTTCGTCGCACGGGAGGACCCGCTCGACACGTTCCTCGTGCACCACCCCGAGGCCGTGTTCGACGCCCCGCTCGAGGCGACCGTGTTCGACCCCGCCAACCCGTACGTCCTCGCGCCCCACCTGTGTGCGGCAGCGGCCGAGAACCCGCTGCGCTCCGAGGACCTCGCGGCCTTCGGCGACCCCGACGCCGTGCGCGGTCTCCTCGACGTGCTCGTCGCCCGCGGCGCGCTGCGCCGTCGCGCGTCCGGGTGGTACTGGACGCACGCGCAGCCCGCGTCCGGTATGACGGACCTGCGCGGCTCGGGCGGCACGCCCGTGCGGGTCGCCGAGGCGCGCACCGGCCGGCTGCTCGGCACGGTCGACGCCGCGTCCGCGGACGGGTCCGTGCACGACGGCGCGGTGTACGTCCACCAGGGCCGCACCTACGTCGTCGAGCACCTCGACCTGGCCGACCACGTCGCGCTCGTGCGCCGCCAGGACGTCGACCACGGGACGTGGTCGCGGTCGGCGACGTCCATCACGATCGTCGACGAGCCCGCGGACGGGGACGTCGCCGCCGGGCGGGAGGTCGTCGAGCGGAGCTGGGGGCCCGTCGGCTGGGGGTACGGCCCGGTCGACGTGTGCTCGCAGGTCGTGAGCTTCCAGCGCCGCCGCCTCCCGGACATGCAGGTGCTCGGCACCGAGACCCTGGACCTCCCCGAGCGCACGCTCCCCACGATGGCCGTGTGGTGGACCGTCCCGCAGTCGGTGATCGAGGAGGCGGAGGTCGACGCCGACGAGCTGCCCGGCGCGCTGCACGCCGCCGAGCACGCGTCGATCGGCCTGCTCCCGCTCCTCGCCACGTGCGACCGCTGGGACCTCGGCGGCGTCTCCACCGCCCTGCACGCGGACACCGGCGAGGCGACCGTGTTCGTGCACGACGCCTACCCCGGCGGGGCCGGCTTCGCCGAGCGCGGGTTCGAGCTCGGCGCGACCTGGCTCCGCGCGACGCGCGACGCCATCGCGCGCTGCCCCTGCCACGACGGCTGCCCGGCGTGCGTGCAGTCGCCGAAGTGCGGGTCGTACAACGCCCCGCTCGAGAAGGCCGCCGCCGTCCGCCTGCTCGACGCCGTCCTCGCCCACGCCCCGGCGGGCGAGGATCTCGACCGCACGAGCGACGGCCCCGCCTCCACGAGCGAGGAGCCCGGCCGCAAGAGCTAGGACCGGGGCCCCACGGGAGAGAACCTGGGTGCCGCGAGGGAGAACCGTGGTTGCGCAGGGTAGAACCGCGGTTGCGCGAGGAGAACTGTGGTCGCGAGGGAGAACTGCGGTCGCGCGAGGAGAACTGTGGTCGCGAGGGAGAACTGCGGTCGCGCGAGGGAGAACCGTGGTCGCGAGAGGGAGAACCGCGGTCATCGTGCGGTCGCCGGGCCTGCGCGTGCGGCGGCGCTCGCCCGGCCGAGCGCGACACCGAGGACGGTGACGCCGACGGTCGTGGTGACATCCACCCGCACGACCCCGCCGCCCTGGTCTGCGCACGCCGTGACCGACACCGCGTTGCGGGCCGCGACCTCACGGGCGCGGTCGCACGGGTCCCAGCCGTCCCGAGCGGCCGTGGCGGCTGCGAGCGCCGCGAGGTCGGCGCCGGTCTGCGCCGCTCCGCGGGCGGCCTGGGCGTGCGCGAGCGCCGCCAGACCGAGGGCCAGCACGAGCACGGCCGCGACGATCCCGAGCACGAGCACCGTGCCCGCGCCGCGCTCCGTGTCGGGCGCCCCGTCGTACCGCCCGTTCCCGGCCCGGGCCGGGCCGCGACCGGTGCGGCGTCCCGGCCACGCACGCGCGGCCGCGCCGGTCCCGACGACGCTCCGGTCCGGGGTCATGGCTCGACCCACGCGACGGCCTCCCCGCTCGCGCGCAGCGGCGACCCGGAGAGCCAGCCGCCGACGACGGGCGTCGTGACGCGGACCTCCACCCACGGGTCCCCGCGCGTCACGCCGACGGTCGCGTCGTCCCCCGCCACCCGGAGCGCCGTCGCGCGCACGGTCGCGTCGTCCTCGCCGATGGCCGCGGCACGGGCGGCGGCCCTCGCCGCGTCGGCGGAGCGCATCTGCGCGCCCGCCGCCGCGGCGAGGGTGAGGACGACGACGAGGACGAGGACGACCGCCGGCAGCGCGACGGCGAGCTCCGCCGTGACCGCACCACGCTCCCGGCCGTCGCGCGACCGGACCTTGCACGGGCCGACCTCGCGCGGGCCGACCTCGGGCGGGCCGACCTCGTGCGAACCGACCTCGCGCGGGCGGACCTCGGGCGAACCGACCTCGCGCGGGCCGACCTCGTGCGGGCGGAGCGCCCACGGCCAGGGCGCGCGCCACGCACCGGTGCCCGAGCCTGCGTCCCGTCGCACGGCTCAGCCCAGCGACAGCGCGCTGCGCACGATGCCGAGCAGCAGCTCGCGCACCTCGCCGCTCTTGAGCACGACGATGAGCAACCCGGCGAAGCCCGCCGCCGCCACGGTCGCGATCGCGTACTCCGCGGTCGCGAGACCGGCCTCGCCGTCCTGTCCCGCGCTCTGTCCCGTCAGACGCGCGAGCGCGCGCCGTCCCTGTCCTGCCATGGGTGCTTCCCCCTTCTCGTGGCCCGTGGTCACGGGCGTGCGGCGCCACCGTGCCGCACACGAGCGCGCTCCCGCACGGCGCTGACACCGGACGGTGGACGGGACCGTCTCGATCCGGGCCTGTGGACGCCCACGCGCGCAGCATCCTGGCGTGGCACGACCGTCGGAGGGTGCAGCGCGGTCCGCACGCCTCGACCCCGCGAGCCTGGTCACCCTCGTGTGCGGCGTCCTGTGCCTCGTCGTCGCGGTTCTCGCTGCGCTCGCCCCGACCGCCGTCGTGCGCTACCGGCACGCGAACGACGCGTCGAGCGCGTGCCTGCTGGAGCAGCAGGCGCCGCCCGGGTTCGACGGCTACACCGACCGCGTGGTGGGGCGGTTCACGGTCCTGCCGGCCCGCGTCGACTGCGCCTGGCACCTGCCCGACGGCCGCGAGGTGCGGACGTCGCGCGCGGCCCTCCCCGGCATCACGACGGCCGCTCTCGTCCTGGGCGGCGTCGGGATCGCGGGCGTGGGGGCGACTTGCCTCCGCGTCGCACGCAGAGAGCAACCCGTGTAGCTGCGTGCCACCCGAGTAGCCGAGTGCCACCCGGGTAGCCGAGTGCCGCCCGTGCACCGGGGAGGTCGACGCTCACCGTCAACCCAGCAGGCCCGACCCCAGCGAGACGAGGACGGGCACGAGCCCGACGAGCACGAACGCCGGGAGGAAGCACGCGCCGAGCGGGAGGACGAGGTGCACGGCGAGGCGCGCCGCGGCCGCCTTGGCGGCGGCGGTCCGGTCCTGGCGCGACGCCTGCGCCGCGGCGCGCAGCGCGGGCGCGGGGGCCGCGCCGTGCAGCCAGGCCGGACGCAGCGCGCGCCGCACGACCTCGAGCCGCGGTGGCGCCGTGGCCCAGGCGGCGTCCCACGACGCGCCGAGGAGGAGCGCCGCGCCCGCGGCTCGCAGGGCGGCGCCCTCCCGACCGCCGACGCACACCCCGACCACGTCCAGCGCGCGCGGGACGGCTGCGCCGGAGCGGACCGCCGCCGCGAGGAGCTCGAGGAGCACGCCCGTCTCGAGGGGTCCGTCGTCCGGTCGCCCTCGACCTCCGCCCCGTCCCTCCCGCTCCGCCTCGCCCGTCGCCCCGCCGGGGCTGCCTGCGGTGCTCTCCGGCTGTCGCGACACCGCGACGGCCCGCCGCACGACGGCCGCCCGCGCCGCCCACCACGGCGCGGTCGCCACCAGGACCCACGCCGTCACCAGGAGCGCGGTCACCGGTCCTCCCCCGCGGCGCGCGCCCGCTCGACGAGCCGCCCGGACCAGGTGCGCCCCGCGAGCAGGAGCACGAGCCCGAGGAGCACCCCGACGGACCCGATGCCGCCGTCGGTCGCGGTGCCGAGCGGGTCGGCCCCGAGGACGTAGCCCAGCAGGACGCCCACCGCCGGGAGCCACAGGAGCACGCGCGCGGTCGCCCGCGGCCCGGCGAGCGCGGCGTCCCGCTCGGCGCGGGCCTCGGCGTCCGCCGCCACCGAGGCCGCGACCTCGTCGAGCACCGGGGCCAGCGGTGCGCCCACCTCGACCGCGAGCCGGCACGCCGCCACGAGGGCCCGCGCCGTGGGGAGCCCGCCCACGTGCGGCGCGAGGTCGACGACGCGGGGGACGCCCGCGGCGTCGACCCGCACCCCGAGCGCCCGCTCCCACGCCGCGCCGGGCGCGGCCCCGGACCGCAGGAGCGACCCGACCTGCGTCACGACGACGCGCACGAGCTCCGGCACGGCCCGCACCCGGGACCTGCGCCGCAGGAACACCGGTCGCCCCGTCCGCGGCGAGGACCGGCCGACGACGCTGCGGGCCGGGCGTCCGCCTCGTGCTACGGCGCACCAGACCGCGGCGCCGACGAGCGCACCGACGAGGCCCGTCACCTGAACCTCACGCGCACCACCGCGCCAGGAGCTCGTCCCACGCGGGGCCGGCGACGGGCCCCGTGCCATCGGCCGGCGACCTGTCGGCCCGGTCCGGCCCCTCCGGAAGCACCGGAGCGCCGTCCCACGACCCCGCGAGGTCCACGCGCAGACCATCCCGCTCGTCGCTCCGCACGACGCCGATCTGGGCGAGCACGCGCCGGGTCGTGCCGCCCGCGCGCAGCCGACGCAGGTGCAGCACCACGTCGAGCCCACCGGCGGCCTGCGCCACCACGGCGGCGCGGTCCATCCCCGCGAGGGCCGCCAGCGCCTCCAGGCGCGCGGGGATCACCTCGACGTCGTTCGCGTGGATGGTCGCCAGCCCGCCCTCGTGGCCGGTGTTGAGCGCCATGAGCACCTCGCGCACCTCCGCGCCGCGGCACTCGCCCAGCACGATGCGGTCGGGGCGCATCCGCAGCGCGGCGCGCACGAGGTCGGCGAGGTCGACGCCGCCCGCGCCCTCGACGTTCGCCCGGCGTGCCGTGAGCGGGACGACGTGCGGGTGGTCCGGGTCGAGCTCGCGCGCCTCCTCGACGCAGACGATGCGCTCGTCGGGCGGGACGAGCGCGAGCAGCGCGGCGAGCAGCGTCGTCTTGCCGGTCCCGGTCCCGCCGGAGACGAGCACACTCGCGCGCGCCGCGACGAGCCGGCGCAGGACCGGCTCCCAGGCGTGCGGGACCGTGCCGGACGCGACGAGGTCGGCCAGGCCGAACGTCCGCGTCCGCAGCACGCGCAGCGAGATCACGGCCCCGGCCCCGCACACCGGAGCCACCACCGCATGGAGGCGCGTCCCGTCGGGCAGCCGGGCGTCGACCACGGGCGAGGCGTCGTCGAGTCGCTGCCCGCCCGCGGCGGCGAGCCGCACGGCCAGCGATCGCACGGCCTCCGGCCCTCCGAGCGGGACGACGACGCGTTCGAGCCCGGCGCCGCGGTCGACCCAGACCTCGTCGGGCCCGTTGACGAGCACGTCGGTCACCCCGGGCTCGTCGAGGTAGCGCTGGAGCGGTCCGGCGCCGAAGATCTCCGCGTGCGCCGTGCGCGTCAGCTCCCGCAGGGCGGTCGTGCCGAGCACGCGCCCGGACGCCCGCAGCGCGTCGGCGACGGCCGCGTCGTCGGGCCCCGCCGAGCCCAGGCCGGCCTCCGCGCCGGCCCGCACGAGGCGGTCCCGGACGCCGTCCAGCAGCGGGCCGCGCCCCCGTTCCGAGCGTCCCGGCCTCGGGTCGCGCCCGCTCACCCGAGGCTCCCCGCGTACCGCGCCGCGAGGTCGCGTCCCGCGCGCACGACCGGCCCGCGCCCGACGCACGGGCCCTGGCCGCGCTCGATCGCCGCGGCGAGCCCCCGGTCCCAGCCGACCGCCGCGGCGACCCCGAGCCCGACGGCGTCCGCGACCTCCCCGCCGGACAACCGCCCCGGAGCCGGTCGGCGCAGGACGAGCGCCGCCGGGCCGGGGACCCGGTCGCGCACCGCCGCAGCGCCCGCGACCCCGGCCACGTCGAGCGGCGTCACGACCAGCACCTCGTCGCACGCCCTGAGCAGCTCCCCGCCGGCACCACCAGGCCCGAGCGCGGCACGGTCGACGTCGAGCACGAGCACCCCCGACCGGCCGGACGTGACCTCGGCGAGCGCCGCCACGACGTCCGCGAGCGCCGCGGGCTCCGGGCCGCCGCCGCGCTCGGTGCTGACGACCGGGACCGTGCCCCACCGCGGCAGGCGCGCGAGGAGGTCCTCGCCGTCGAGCCGGCCGCGCGCGTCGGCCAGGTCGGGCCAGCGCACGCCCGGGTCCTGCTCGATGCCGAGGAGCACGTCGAGCCCACCGCCCACGAGCGCGAGGTCGACCAGGCACGTGGGTGCGCGACGTCGCGCCACCGCGCGGGCGAGCGCGGACGCGACCACGCTCGCGCCCGCGCCGCCGCGCGCTCCCACCACCGCCACGACCGCCCCGCCCATCGCGTCCTCCCCCCGCCCGTCCACCGGCGACCCACCCTGCCGTGACCGGGCGGATGGCGTCGGGGCGGAACCGCGACCTGTGGACGGGCGCCCCGGCGAGCGCTCCTGTGGACGGCCACGTTCCGCGGCTAGGCTCGCGACCGTGACCCCGCTCCCGGACCCGACGGACCCGCCCCGCACCGGCCGGGTCGCCGCGTTCTTCGACCTCGACAAGACGATCATCGCGACGTCGTCGGCCGCGGCGTTCTCCCGGCCGTTCTTCGCCGGCGGGCTCATCAACCGCGGGGACGTGCTGCGCAGCGCCTACGCGCACTTCCTGTTCATGGTGGGCGGAGCCGACGCGGACCAGACCGAGCGCATGCGCGCGCACCTGTCGAGCCTCGTGACCGGATGGGACGTCGCCACGGTGTCGCGCATCGTCGAGGAGACGCTGCACGAGCACATCGACCCCGTCGTCTACGCGGAGGCGGTCGAGCTCATCGAGTCCCACCACGAGCACGGGCACGACGTCGTCATCGTGTCCGCCTCCGGGAGCGAGGTCGTCGAGCCCATCGCCGCGGTGCTGGGCGCCGACCACGCGATCTCGTCGCGCATGGCGGTCGAGGACGGCCGGTACACGGGCGCGATCGACTTCTACGCGTACGGCGAGAACAAGGCCGTCGCGATCCGCGAGCTCGCCGCGCACGAGGGGTACGACCTGGAGGCGAGCTACGCCTACTCCGACTCGGTGACCGACGCGCCGATGCTGGGCGCGGTCGGGCACGCGTTCGTCGTCAACCCCGACCGGACGCTGCGCCGGCTCGCCGCCGAGCACGGCTGGGGTGCGCTGACGTTCTCGAAGCCGGTCGCGCTGCGGTCGCACCTCTCGGGGTCGACGCCGGTCCTCGCCGTGGCGGGGGTCGTCGCGCTCGGCGTGGTGGCGTGGGTCGCGTGGCGCGCGCTGCGCCGTCGCCGCCGCGGCTGAACGGGGTGCGGCCGGGATCACGAGACGACTCCCGCCGCCCGCCGAAGGGCCCGATCCGGACCTCCCGGACCAACCGCTCCGGGCTGTTCGAACGCCCGTAGAACACGGTGTGGAAGTCCCCGCGGAGCGGTTGCGCTCGTCGGTCGCCCGGGCTGTGATGGAGGGACAACAGCATCTCGGCGGTACCCACGCGCAGGAAGTCCACGTAGGGACTCGCTGACCGGACGAGACCCGGCCACGACGGCCACCTCGCGCCGTTGCAGCGGACACGGTTGCACGCCTGATAGCCGCCGCGGTGCTGGCGGGACGGCGCTCCTGAGGGGGCGCCGTCGTCGTGCCGGGCGCGCGGTCGCCGCGCGATACTGGAGCCCATGACGTCAGCGCCGAGTGTCTCCTCCTCCATCACCGTCCGGCTCCAGGTCGAGGCGCGCCCCACCGCCGTGAGCGAGCTGACGACGGCGATCGAGCACACCGGCGGGATCGTCTCCGCCCTCGACGTCACGGCCTCGGGCCACGAGCGCATCACGGTCGACGTCACGGTCGCGACGCGCGGCGAGGAGCACGCCGGGCAGATCGTCGAGGCGCTGCGCGCGCTGCCGGGCGTCGTCGTGGACCGCGTCTCGGACCGCACGTTCCTGCTGCACCTGGGCGGCAAGCTGCAGATCGAGTCCAAGGTGCCGATCCGCAACCGCGACGACCTGTCGATGATCTACACGCCCGGCGTCGCGCGCGTGTGCGAGGCCATCGCGGCCAAGCCCGAGGACGCGCGCCGCCTCACGATCAAGCGCAACACCATCGCCGTGGTGACCGACGGCTCGGCCGTGCTCGGGCTGGGCGACATCGGCCCGCTCGCCTCGCTGCCCGTCATGGAGGGCAAGGCCGCGCTGTTCAAGCGGTTCGCGGACATCGACGCGTTCCCCATCGCGCTCGACACGACCGACGTCGACGAGATCGTGCGCACCGTCAAGGCCATCGCGCCCGTGTTCGCGGGCATCAACCTCGAGGACATCTCGGCGCCGCGCTGCTTCGAGATCGAGGCCCGGCTGCGCGCCGAGCTCGACATCCCCGTGTTCCACGACGACCAGCACGGCACGGCGATCGTCGCGCTCGCGGCGCTGACGAACGCGCTGAAGGTCGTGGGCAAGGACCTGCCGGACGTGCGCATCGTGCTGTCGGGCGCCGGTGCCGCCGGGACCGCGGTGCTCAAGCTCCTGCTCGCCGCGGGCGCGCACGACGTCGTCGTCGCCGACATCGAGGGTGTCGTCCACCCCGCGCGGCCGGGACTGTCGCCGTCGCTCGCCTGGACCGCCGTCAACACCAACCCGCGCCACGTCACGGGGACGCTGCGCGAGGCCGTCGTCGACGCAGACGTCTTCATCGGCGTGTCCGCGCCCGACGTCCTCACGGGCGACGACGTCGCGCGCATGGCGCCCGGCGCGATCGTCTTCGCGATGGCGAACCCGCGCCCCGAGGTGGACCCGGTCGACGCGGCGAGGCACGCGGCGATCGTCGGCACCGGGCGCTCCGACTTCGCGAACCAAATCAACAACGTCCTCGCGTTCCCGGGCGTGTTCCGCGGCCTCCTCGACGCGCAGTCGCACCGCATCACCGACGGCATGCTGCTCGCGGCCGCGCGCGCCCTGGCGTCCGCGATCCACGAGGACCAGCTCAACCCGACCTACATCATCCCGAGCGTGTTCAACCCCGAGGTGACGTCGCTCGTCGCCGCGGCCGTCGAGCGCGCAGCGCGCGCGGCGGACGCGACCGAGCCCGCCGCGCTCACCGGCGGGCTCCCGCGCGTCGCGCCCGTGCCGGCATCTCCGTCGGCCGCGCCGACCACGACCACCCCGGAGGCCTGACCCGTGCAGCGCGTCACCACCCGCAACGCCGCGTTCCAGCAGTGGGAGGCGCTGCTCACCAACCGCACCAAGCGGCACCGCGCGGGCGAGATGGTCGTCCAGGGCGTGCGGCCGATCACGCTCGCCGTCGAGTCGGGCTGGACCGTGCGGACCTGGCTCGTCGACGCGGACCGGTCGCTGTCGAGCTGGGCGCACGCGATGCTCGACCGCGTCCGGACCCGGCGGTTCGCGGTGTCGTCGGAGCTCATGCGCGAGCTCGGGGGCAAGGACGACGACGCGCCGGAGCTGCTCGCCGTCGTCGCGACGCCGCCCGACGACCTGGGGCGGATCGCCGTCGGCGGCCGTGCCGCCGGGGACGAGGGCACCGCGTTCCTCGGCGTCGTGCTCGACCGCCCCACGAGCCCGGGCAACGTCGGGACCGTCGCACGCTCGCTCGACGCGTTCGGGGGCGGCGGGCTGGTCGTCGCGGGGCACGCCGCGGACCCGTACGACCCGCGCGCCGTGCGCGCCAGCACGGGCTCGATCTTCTCCGTGCCGACCGTGCGCGTCCCCGCGGGGCGCGACGTCCTCGACTGGGTCGCCGCGCAGCGCTCCGCCGGGGTTCCCCTGACCCTGCTCGGGACGGACGAGGACGGCGACGTCGAACTCGCGGACCACGACCTCACCGGCCCGACGCTCGTCCTCACCGGCAACGAGACGACCGGCCTCAGCGCCGGGTGGCGCGAGGCGTGCGACGTCATGGTGAGCATCCCGATGCTCGGCTCGGCGAGCTCGCTCAACGCCGCGAGCGCGACGACGGTCGTGCTGTACGAGGCCGTCCGGCAGCGCCGGTCCCGCTGACGCCGCCACGGCGGAGCAGCCTCTGCCATGCCGCCGACGACCGCCGGCGGGCATTTGCGAGCGGTCCCGCCGAATGATGGACTCCTGTGACCGCGCTCACGACAACGGGTCTAGACTCCCCAAGGTCGGGGCCCACCGTCGTGGGCGTCCGACCGCCCTGCGCCCCGCCGCCGCTTCCTCGGCGGCCCACGCACGGGCGCCGCACCAGAGTCGATGCGCACCGGAGGTCAGCGTGCCAGAGAACGAGTCCACCACCGCCCAGCCCGGGTTGGAGAACCTCCTCCACGAGACCCGGAGCTTCCCGCCGAGCCCGGAGTTCGCCGCGCAGGCGAACGCGAAGCCCGAGCTCTACGAGGAGGCGCAGGCCGACCGGCTCGCGTTCTGGGCACGGCAGGCGAACGACCTCGTCACCTGGCGGACGCCCTTCACCGAGACGCTCGACTGGTCGCAGGCGCCCGTCGCGCGCTGGTTCGCCGACGGCACGCTCAACGCCGCGTACAACGCGGTCGACCGCCACGTCGAGGCGGGTCTGGGCGACCGGGTCGCGATCCACTTCGAGGGCGAGCCGGGCGACACCCGCACCGTGACGTACGCCGAGCTGCAGCGCGACGTGTCGCGCGCGGCCAACGCGCTCGCCGCGCTCGGCGTCGAGACGGGCGACCGGGTCGTCATCTACCTGCCGATGATCGTCGAGGCGGTCGTCGCCATGCTCGCGTGCGCGCGGATCGGTGCGCCGCACTCGGTCGTGTTCGGCGGGTTCTCGGCGGACGCGCTGCGCAGCCGCATCGCCGACGCGGAGGCGAAGCTCGTCATCACGGCCGACGGCGGCTACCGCCGCGGCGCCGCCTCCGCGCTCAAGCCCGCGGTCGACGAGGCGCTCGCGCCGAAGGAGGGCGCCGAGCCGACGACGGTCGAGCACGTGCTCGTCGTGCGCCGCACCGGCCAGGACACCGCGTGGACCGAGGGCCGCGACGTGTGGTGGCACGACGCGCTCGAGTCGGCCGACACGACCCACACGCCGGTCTGGGTCGAGGCCGAGCACCCGCTGTTCATCCTCTACACGTCCGGCACGACCGGGAAGCCCAAGGGCATCCTCCACACGACCGGCGGCTACCTCACGCAGTCCGCGTACACGCACCGCAACGTCTTCGACCTCAAGGCCGAGAGCGACGTCTACTGGTGCACGGCCGACATCGGCTGGGTCACCGGCCACTCCTACGTGGTCTACGGCCCGCTGCTCAACGGCGCGACCCAGGTGATCTACGAGGGCACCCCGGACTCCCCGCACCAGGGGCGCTGGTGGGAGATCGTGGAGAAGTACAAGGTCTCGATCCTCTACACCGCGCCGACGGCGATCCGCGCGTGCATGAAGTGGGGCGAGGAGATCCCCGCGAAGTTCGACCTGTCGTCGCTGCGCGTGCTCGGGTCGGTGGGCGAGCCCATCAACCCCGAGGCGTGGATGTGGTACCGCCGCGTCATCGGCGGCGACCGCACGCCCATCGTCGACACGTGGTGGCAGACGGAGACCGGCGCGATCATGATCTCGCCCCTGCCGGGCGTCACGGCCGCCAAGCCGGGCTCCGCCCAGGTGCCGCTCCCGGGCATCGTCGCGGACGTCGTCGACGACGAGGCGCACTCCGTGCCGAACGGCGGCGGCGGGTACCTCGTGCTGTCCGAGCCGTGGCCCTCCATGCTGCGCGGCATCTGGGGCGACCTCGAGCGCTTCACGGACACGTACTGGTCGCGCTTCCCGGGGATCTACTTCGCGGGCGACGGCGCCAAGAAGGACGAGGACGGCGACATCTGGCTCCTCGGCCGCGTCGACGACGTCATGAACGTCTCGGGCCACCGCCTCTCCACCACGGAGATCGAGTCGGCGCTCGTCTCGCACGAGATCGTCGCGGAGGCCGCGGTCGTGGGCGCGAGCGACGACCTCACGGGCCAGGCCGTCGTCGCGTTCGTCATCCTCCGCGGCGAGCACGCCGGCCGGGCGTCCGACGCCGACGGCGCGGCCGCCGTGCAGACCGAGCTGCGCAACCACGTGGCGAAGGAGATCGGCCCGATCGCCAAGCCGAAGCGCATCCTCGTCGTGCCGGAGCTGCCCAAGACCCGGTCCGGCAAGATCATGCGCCGCCTGCTGCGCGACGTCGCGGAGAACCGCACCGTCGGCGACGCGACGACCCTCGCCGACTCGTCGGTGATGGACCTCATCTCGGCGGGCCTGCAGAAGCCGTCGTCGTCCGAGGACTGACCGGCCTGCGCCGACCACGGGGTCGGTGTCGTTCTCCGCGCGAGAACGACACCGACCCCGTTCTCGCGCGCGGGCAGGGTCGTGCTCGGTGGGCGGGCACCCGCCGTCGATATGGCCGTGCCCGAGGGCCCGCGGACGGCGTAGCGTCGGGAGGTGATCCCCGTTCCCGCGGCCGACGGTCGTTCCCTCCTGGTCGAGCAGCTCGGCCTGCGCAGCGACTGCTCGCGCTGCACCGGCCTGTGCTGCGTCGGGCTCCACCTCGTGCGCTCCGCCGACTTCGCGATCGACAAGCCCGCGGGCGACCCCTGCCCCCACCTGCGCGACGACTTCGGCTGCGGCATCCACGCCCGGCTCCGCGAGTCCGGGTTCCCCGGCTGCGTCGCGTACGACTGCCTCGGGGCCGGCCAGCGCGTGACCGCGTCCGTCCGGTCCGCGCACGACGGCGCGACCTGGCGCGACGACCCGGCCGCCGCGCGCGACGCGTTCGCGGCGCTCCCCGTCGTCACGCAGCTCCAGGAGCTGCTCTGGTACCTCGCCGAGGTGCTGTCGCTCCCCGCCGCGGCACCCGTGCACGACGACGCGCGCCGGGCCCTCGACCGGACGGCACCCCTCGCGGACCTCGCCCCGGCGGACCTCCTCGCGCTCGACGTCGGCGCCGTCCGCCGCGACGTCGGGCCGCTCGTCGACCGCGCGAGCGTGCTCGTCCGCGACGCCGCCCGGCACGGCACGTCCCGCCGTCCTCCGGGCGCGGCCGGTGCCGGGTCCCGGTCCGCCCGCAGCCGAGGCCGCACCGAGGGGCACGGCCCGGCGGCGGCGCCACCCGCCGCCGTCGGGCACCGGGTGCCGGGCGCCGGTGTGCGACGCCGCCTGCGACCCGGCGCGGACCTCGTCGGCGCCGACCTGCGCGGGCTCGACCTCACCGGGTCCGACCTCCGGGGCGCGCTGCTGCTGGGCGCCGACCTGCGCGGCTCCCGGCTGGACGCCGTCGACCTCCTGGGAGCGGACCTGCGCGGCGCCGACGCGCGCGGCGCCGACCTCGCGCGTGCGCTCTTCCTCACCCCGGCGCAGGCCGGCGCTGTCCGCCGTGACGAGCGCACGACCCTCCCCGCCACGCTCCTGCCCTGACCGGGCCCACCGCGACGTCGGCACTGCCTGCCGAGATCGGCAGCCGCGACTGCCGATCTGGACCGGGAGCGCCGATCTCGGCGGCGTCAGCTCGGACGCAGTCGGCTCGACCGCCGTCAGCGCAGGGTGGCCCGCCGTGCGAGCGGGGCCGCGAGCACCGCGCACACGGCGACGAGGGCCGCCGCGCCCCAGGCGAGCGCGCCGTACGACGAGAACCCGATGATCGCCCCGGCGAGGATGCCGCCGACGGCGCCGCCCGCGTTCATCGCGAGGTCGGAGAGGCCCTGCACGGACGTGCGCGACGGCCCGGGCGTCGCGTCGACGAGCAGCGCCGACCCGGCGACGAGCCCGCACGACCAGCCGAGCCCCAGGAGCACGAGGCCGACCGTGAGCCGCGCGGAGTCCTCCCCCGGCGCGCCCGCGACGACGACCGCGGCCGCGAGGAGCAGCGCGCCCCCGACGTAGAGGACGCGCGCGTGCCCGACCCGGTCCGCGAGCCACCCCACGACCGGGCTCAGGGCGTACATGCCCGCGATGTGCGCGCTGATGACGAGCCCGACGACCTGGAGCGTCGCCCCGCCGTGGTTCATGTGGACGGGCGTCATGGACATGAGCCCGACCATGACGAGGTGGCTGAGGACGATCGCGCCGAGAGCGAGGCGCGCCGTCGGGCTGGCCGACACGACGGCCCACCCGGCGCGCAGGCCGTCGCGCCACGACGAGCCCTTGCCGTCGCCCGGTCCGGCCCCCGGCGCCGCACCCGGGCCCGCGTCGGCCGTCGCGCGCGACGCGAGCAGCGGGTCCGGCCGCAGCCAGACCACGACGACGACGGCCGCCAGCGCGAACGCGACCGCGGCGAGGACGAACGGCGCCGCGCTGGGCGCCGTCGAGCCGTGCTGCGCGTGCGCGTCGCCGAGGCGCAGGCCGGGTCCCGCGACGCGGTCCGCGAGCCCGGCGAGGGTCGGACCGACGACGGAGCCGACCGTCGTCGCCCACACCACCACGGAGAGGTCGCGCGCCCGCCGCTGGGGCGTCGCGAGGTCGGTCGCCGCGAAGCGCGACGCGAGGCCGGCCGCCGTCCCCGACCCGAAGAGGAGCATGGCCACGACGAGCAGCGGCCAAGATCCCACGAGCACGGCGACGGTCGCGAGGACCGCTCCGCCGGTCGCGACGCCGAACCCGAGGAGCAGTGACGGCCGCCGACCGCGCTGTCCGGCGACGTGCGCGAGCGGCAGCGCGACGAGGGCGGCACCGACGACGCCCGACGTCGAGGTGAGGCCCGCGATCGCGTCCGACCCCGAGAGCGCGGACGCGACGAGCGGCGCGACCGCGATCCCGCTCGCGACGCCCACGCCCGAGAGCACCTGCGTCGCGGCGAGGGTCGTCAGGGTGCGACGCTGCGTCGGGAGGACGGGGACGTCGGAACCGACGTCGGAGGGCGGGGTCGCCGGTTCGGGGGCGGGCTGCTCGGTGCTCACCGGAGCACGGTAGGTCCCGGCGAGCGGCCCTGACGAGCCCTTACGCCGCCACGGGACGCCGAGATCCTGCCGCGTCGCCGCGCCGCGGGCTCGCCCCGAGACCGCGGAGGACCCCGCGCGCGGCCTCGCGACCCGCCCTGTTCGCGCCGATCGTCGACGCGCTGGGCCCGTACCCGACGAGCTGCACGCGGAGGTCGCGGGCCGCCGTCGTGCCGTCGAGGACGATCCCGCCCCCGGGCGCGCGCAGGCCGAGCGGCGCGAGGTGGTCGAGCGCGGCGCGGAACCCGGTGGCCCAGAGGATGACGTCGGCGGGCTGGAACAGCAGCCCGTCGTCGTTCGCGCCCGCGGCCCACTCGACGCCCGACGCCGTGACCCGCTCGAACATGGGCCGGCGCCGCAGCACCCCGCTCGCGATCCCCGCGCGGTAGCGCGGGGAGAGCGGGAGGCCGGTGACGGAGACGACGCTCCCCGGCGGCAGGCCCGCGGACGTCCGCTCGGCGACGCGCGCGACCGCGGCGCGACCGAGCTCGGGCGAGAACTCCTCCTCGACCCACACCGGCTCGCGGCGCGTGACCCACGTGGTGCCGGACGCGTGCGGGGCGATCTGGAGCAGGAGCTGGGTCGCCGACGCCCCGCCGCCCACGACCACGACGTGCTGCCCGGCGAAGTCCGCGGCGGACCGGAAGTCGTGCGTGTGGAGCTGGCGGCCGCGGAACGTCTCCATGCCCGGGTAGCGGGGCCAGAACGGCCGGGTCCACGTGCCCGTCGCGTTGACGAGGGTGCGCGTCCGCACGGTGAGCCCGCGCGCGTCCGGCCCGGTGCCGACCGTCGCGCGGACACGCAGCAGGGCAGGGTCGTCGGGGTCCTGGGACACGTCGTCGACCGTGACCGGGCGCACGACGCGCAGGTCGTTCTCGCGCTCGTACGCCGCGTAGTAGCGCGGCACGGCGACGTTCGCGCGCTCCGCGGGGTCGCCCGCCGGGAGGGGGACGCCCGGGAGGTCGTGCACGGCGTGCGTCTCCGCCATCGTGAGCGAGTCCCAGCGCTCCTGCCACGCGCCCCCGGGGCCACGACCGCCGTCGAGCACGAGCGGGTCGAGCCCGGCGCGCCGCAGGTGGTACGCGGCGGAGAGCCCCGCCTGCCCGGCCCCGACGACCACGACGTCGCGCACGGCGCCAGGGCCACCGGCACCTTCAGCGCCCGGGCCCACCGCGTCCCGCACATCCGTCACCTGGCTCACGCCCCCCTCAACGACCCGGCCCAGCCGAACCTTCCCCGCCACCCAGCAATGTGCCGAACACGACATGAGGGGCGTTATCGAGCCGATGGCGACCTCCATGTCGTGCTCGACGACGGGCAACGTCGGGTTCGGCACGGCGCGGGCCGGGTTCGGCCGGTCGCGGGCGCCGGGGGCAAGATGGGGCGGTGGAGACCGCGATCCTCTGGCACACCGGGCCGCTCATCGACGACGTCGAGATCACGCAGGTCCACGAGCTCGCCGCCGCGGCCGAGAGCGCGGACGGCGTCGCCCCCCTCTCCGAGCAGCCGCTGCTCAACCTGCGCGAGGCGACCGACGACGTCGTGCACCTCCTCACGTGGCGCGCGGGCGAGCTCGCGGGCTACGCACAGGTGGACAAGCGTGGCGACGCACCGAGCGCGGAGCTCGTCGTCGCCCCCGCGCACCGCCGGCACGGGCTCGGGTTCCACCTGCTCGGCAGCGCCGCGGACCGCGCTGCCGAGCCGCGGCCGAGCGACCGGGGCGCCGACCACGACGGGCAGCCGCACCCCGGCGCGGAGACCGACGGCGAGCCCGCCCGCGCGCCGCGCCCCCCGCTGCGGGTGTGGGCCCACGGCGACCTCCCCGCGGCCCGCGGCCTGGCCGCGCGGGCGGGCTACGCCGTCGTGCGCGAGCTGCTGGTCCTCGAACGGCCGCTCGCCGGGCCGCAGGAGCGCCCCGCCGTCCCCGACGGCCTCCGGCTGCGCGCGTTCGTGCCGGGGGACGACGACGACGCGTGGGTCCGGGCGAACGCGCTCGCCTTCGCGCACCACCCGGAGCAGGGCCGGCTCACGGTCGACGACCTGCGCGCCCGGATGCGCGAGGACTGGTTCGACGCGGCCGGGCTCCTGCTCCTCGAGCGCGACCCGGCGCCCGGCGACGGGGCGCCCGAGCTCGTCGGGTTCGTCTGGACCAAGATCCCGACCGGCCAGCCCGACGGCGCCCGCGAGGGCGAGATCTACGTCGTCGGGGTCGTCCCGACCGCCCAGGGCGAGGGGCTCGGCCGGCTGCTGACCGCCGTCGGGCTCGCGCACCTCGCCGACCGGGCCGCCACGACCGCGGTCCTCTACGTGGACGGCGACAACGTGCCCGCCGTCCGCACGTACGAGCGCGCGGGCTTCACGCGGCGCGCCGTGCACGTGCAGTACGCGCACCCGACCGCGCGGTGACGCGTGTCACGCACCGTTCACCAACTGGTGCCACCATGAACCCATGACCGACACGTCCACGCAGCGCACGCTCGACCCGGACCTGGCCGCGCACATCGCCGAGCACATCGCGGAGGAGCCGGAGATCGAGCCGGTCGGCACGGAGCTCGACCTCGGTCCGCTGCCCGACGACCGGTTCGCCGACCGCGAGCTGAGCTGGCTCGCGTTCAACCAGCGCGTGCTGGAGCTCGCGGAGGACCCGAGCCAGCCGCTCCTGGAGCGCGTGCGGTTCCTGGCGATCTTCGCGTCGAACCTGGACGAGTTCTTCATGGTCCGCGTGGCGGGCCTCAAGCGCCGCATGGCGACGGGCATCGCGGTCACCGCGGCGTCCGGGCTGTCGCCGCGCCAGGTGCTCGACGCAATCAGCGAGCGCGCGCACGACCTCATGGCGCGGCACGCGCGCGTCTTCGCCGACGAGGTCCAGCCCGCGCTCGCGGCGGAGGGCATCACGCTCGTGCACTGGGACGAGCTCGAGACCCGCGAGCAGGAGCGCCTGCACAAGTTCTTCCGCAAGCAGATCTTCCCGGTGCTCACGCCGCTCGCCGTCGACCCGGCGCACCCCTTCCCGTACATCTCGGGGCTGTCGCTCAACCTCGCGGTCGTCGTGGCGAACCCGACCACGGGCAAGGAGCACTTCGCCCGGGTCAAGGTGCCGCCGCTGCTGCCGCGGTTCATCGCGGTGGACGCGCGCGGGCGCCCGAGCGCGCCGACGTCGCAGACCGCCGCCCCGGACCGCGGGCCGACGTCGTTCGTGCCCATCGAGGAGGTCATCGCCCAGCACCTCGACCACCTCTTCCCCGGCATGGAGGTGCGCGAGCACCACCTGTTCCGCGTCACGCGCAACGAGGACGTGGAGGTCGAGGAGGACGACGCCGAGAACCTGCTCCAGGCGATGGAGAAGGAGCTCCTGCGCCGGCGGTTCGGCCCGCCCGTGCGGCTCGAGCTCACGCCCGGGATCAGCCCGCGCATCCGGGCGCTGCTCGTGCGCGAGCTGGGCGTCGTCGAGGAGGAGGTGTACGAGATCCCCGAGCCGCTCGACCTCACGGGCCTCAACCTCATCGCCGACCTCGACCGCGCGGACCTGCACTTCCCGCCGTTCGTCCCCACGACGCACCGGCTCCTCGCGGAGGTCGAGAGCGCCTCGCCCACGGACGTGTTCGCCGCGATCCGCGAGCGCGACGTGCTGCTGCACCACCCCTACGACTCGTTCTCGACGTCGGTGCAGACGTTCCTCGAGCAGGCGGCGGCCGACCCGGCGGTGCTCGCGATCAAGCAGACCCTGTACCGGACGTCGGGCGACTCGCCGATCGTCGACGCGCTCATCGACGCCGCCGAGGCGGGCAAGCAGGTGCTCGCGCTCGTCGAGATCAAGGCCCGGTTCGACGAGCAGGCCAACATCTCCTGGGCGCGCAAGCTCGAGCAGGCGGGCGTGCACGTCGTGTACGGGATCGTCGGGCTCAAGACGCACTGCAAGCTCTCGCTCGTCGTGCGCCAGGAGTCGGACGGCCTGCGCCGCTACTGCCACGTCGGCACCGGGAACTACCACCCGAAGACGGCGCGCCTCTACACCGACCACGGCCTGCTCACGTGCGACCCCGACGTCGGGCAGGACCTCACGCGCCTGTTCAACCAGCTCTCCGGGTACGCGCCGCAGTCGCGGTTCCACCGCCTGCTCGTCGCGCCGCGCACCGTCCGCTCCGGCCTCGTCGAGCGGATCGACCGCGAGGCGACCGCCGCGCGCGAGGGCCACGAGGCGTGGGTCAAGATCAAGGTCAACTCCGTGGTCGACGAGACGACGCTCGACGCGCTCTACCGCGCGTCGCAGGCGGGCGTGAAGGTCGACCTCGTCGTGCGGGGCATCTGCGCCGTGCGTCCCGGCGTCCCCGGCCTGAGCGAGAACATCCGGGTGCGCTCGATCCTCGGCCGCTTCCTCGAGCACTCGCGCATCTACGCGTTCGCGAACTCCGCGGGCCCCGCGATCGGCGAGGGCCCGGACAGCGGGCCCGAGGTGTTCATCGGGTCGGCCGACCTCATGCACCGCAACCTCGACCGCCGCGTCGAGGCGCTCGTGCGCATCACGGACCCCGACCAGGTCATCGAGCTGCTCGACCTGCTCGACGCGTCGATGTCCGAGCGCACCGCGTCGTGGCACCTCGACGCCGACGGCACGTGGCACCGGCCGGAGTCCGGACCCGACGGCACGCCCCTCGTCGACCTCCAGGCGAGCCTCGTGCAGCGACAGCGCCGCCGGCTCGTCGGGAGGCGGTAGCGGATGGGTGTGCCCTCCCCCGCCCTGCGCAGCGGTCTGCCCCTCGTGGACGCCCTCGGCCCGACGCACGTCTCGCACGCCCCGGTCATCGAGTCCGCCGGGGCCCTCGTGTGGCGCGTGCGCGACGACGACCTGCAGGTCCGCCTCGTCCACCGGCCCCGGTACGACGACTGGTCGTGGCCCAAGGGCAAGCTCGACCCCGGCGAGACGTTCCAGGCCGCCGCGGCGCGCGAGGTCGCCGAGGAGACCGGCAAGCCGGTCGTGCTGGGCGTCCCCCTGCCGGGCCTGCAGTACCTCACTCCCGAGGGCCGCGTGAAGCGCGTGCACTACTGGGCGGCGCGCCGGGCGTCGCGGAAGGCGGACGCCGGTGCGCTCGCCGCGCGCGCGCCCGTCCCGCCGGTGTCGCCGCAGGAGATCGACCGTGCGGCCTGGCTCTCGGCCGACGACGCCGCGCAGCGCCTCACGCGCCAGGCCGACCGCGCCCCGCTCGAGGCGCTCGTGCGCGAGCGCGAGGAGGGCCGGCTGGCGACGCACGTCGTCGTCATCGCGCGGCACGGCAAGGCCGTCGCACGCTCGGCGTGGCACGGCGACGAGCAGGACCGGCCGCTCACGCCGGCGGGGCACGCCCAGGCCGTCGCCCTGGTGCCGGTGCTCGCGGCGTACGGCGTCGAGACCGTCGTGACGAGCCGCTGGGACCGGTGCGCCCAGACGATCGCGCCCTACGCCGGCGCGTCGGGGCTGGAGACCGTGAGCATCGACCACCTCACGGAGGCGCAGCACGAGCGCTCCCCCGCGCGCGTCGCGCGGACCGTCCGCGAGCTCCTCGAGGCCGAGCGGTCGTCGGTGCTGTGCACGCACCGGCCCGTGCTGCCCACGGTGCTCGACGTGCTCGGCCAGCACTCGCGCCGACCCGTCGCGAACGCCCTGCCGACGCACGACCCGTTCCTCGAGCCGGGCGAGATGATCGTCGCCCACGTGGCCCGCACCCCCAAGGGCCCGCGCGTCGTCGCGGCGGAGAAGGTCGCCCCGCCGCTGCACTGAGACCAGGACGAGGACGGCGCCCCGCCGATCCGGGTGGTGCCCGGATCGGCGGGGCGCCGTCCTCGTCGTCGTGTGCGGTGTGCGCGCCCGGCGTGCGGCGCGCGGTGTCAGAGCAGGATCGGGCTGAGGATCCAGTAGACGACGGCCGCCACGAGCGCGGCCGCCGGGATGGTCAGGACCCACGCGACCCCGATGTTCTTCGCGACGCCCCAGCGGACCGCGGACAGCCGCTTGGTCGCACCGACGCCCATGATCGCGGAGGTGATCGTGTGGGTCGTCGACACCGGCGCGTGGAAGATGAACGCGTTGGCGTACAGCACGACGGCGGAGACCGACTCGGCGACGAAGCCGCGCGCCGGGTCGAGCTCGATGATCTTGCGGCCCAGCGTGCGCATGATGCGCCACCCGCCGGCGTACGTGCCGAGGGAGATCGCGGTCGCCGCGGACAGCTTGACCCACAGCGGGATCGTGTTGTCGTCCTGGAACCCGCCCGCGACGAGCGCGAGCACGATCACGCCCATCGTCTTCTGCGCGTCCTGGAGGCCGTGGCCCAGGGCCATCGCCGCCGCCGACGCCGTCTGCGCGATGCGGAAGCGACGAAACGCCCGGGCGGGCGCCGCGTTCCGGAACACCCACAGCAGCAGCACCATGATCGCGAACGCGAGCCCGAAGCCGATGAGCGGCGAGAAGACCATGGGCAGCACGACCTTGTCGAGGATCGCGTCCCAGTGGACCGTGATGCCCGACGCGATCCCGACGCCCGCGAGACCGCCGATGATCGCGTGCGTCGAGGACGACGGCAGCCCCAGCCACCACGTGATGAGGTTCCACGTGATCGCGCCGACGAGGCCGCACAGCACAATCACGAGTCCCTGATGGGGTGGGACGTCGTTGACCGCCACGATGTCCTCGGCGATGGTCTGCGCGACGGCCGTGCCCAGCAGGGCGCCGATGAGGTTGAACACCGCCGCCATGAGGAGCGCGGCGCGCGGCGTGAGGGCCCTGGTCGAGACCGAGGTCGCGATGGCGTTCGCGGCGTCGTGGAACCCGTTGGTGTAGTCGAACGCCAGGGCGAACGCCACGACGACGACGACGAGCACTGCCTCCACGGGGCTCAGGACTCCTTGAGCGCGATGGTCTCGACCGTGTTCGCGACCTTCTCGAAGGCGTCGGCCGCCTGCTCGAGGACCTCGACGATCTCCTTGAGCTTCATGAGGAGGACCGGGTCGGACACGTCGTCGAACAGCTCGGCGAGCAGCTTGCGGTGGACCTTGTCCGCCTGGTTCTCCAGACGGTTGACCTCGACCCAGTACTCGGGGAGGTCGTCCATGGAGCGCAGGCGCGGCATCGCCTCGGCCGTGAGCTCCGACGCGCGCTGGAGCACCTGGACCTGCTCGGACACGCGGGCCGGGAGCTCGTCCACCTTGTAGAGGACGATGAGGTCGGCCGCCTCCTCCATGAAGTCCATGCAGTCGTCGAGCGCCGACGCGAGGGCGTAGATGTCGTCCCGGTCGAACGGGGTGACGAACGTCTGGTTGAGCCGCCGCATGATCGAGTGCGTCGCGTCGTCCGCGAGGTGCTCCGTCTCGCTGAGCTGCTTCGCGAGCTGCTTGCGCGTCGGGCGGTCCGCGCCCAGCAGCTCCGCCAGGAGCGTGGACCCTGTGACCAGGTGCTGCGCCGAGGCGGCGAGAAGGTCGAAGAACGAGGTGTCGCGCGGTGTCAGGCGCAGGCGCACGGGAGGCTCCGGAAGGGACGCGGGGTAGGGGCTGAGCTGGCGTCGGCCACGGGGGCCGCTCGGCCGCCGGACGGGGCCGGTCAGCCGGGGTGGTCACGATCTCGGGTCGGATGATCTCTGGATGAACGCACGTCGAACTCTCGTCAAATGTATCCGACGCACGGCGCGATGCTGGAATCGTCGGGGCGAAGGTCCCGGATCCTCAGGACACCCGCAGCCCGCGCCCGGCGTCCTCGCCGGGGCGACCACCCGTCCCGTGCGCGACGACGCGGGCGCAGCGGGCGGGGAAGGCGGGAGAAGTTGGCGACGCCGGACCGGGAGCGCCTCTCGGCGCGTGGCCGCTCGTAGCGGCTGAGTGTGGAGCCCGGGGCTACCGCGGCCCGGCGTCGTGAACCATCGTACGTGCCGACCGCCCCCCGAGGTACCTCGCCGACCCCGTGTTCGCGCTCCGCGAGAACCCCACCCCCCGACGTGCGCACCACCCCCGCACCCCGCACCCTCCGCCCAGCCAGCCGAAGCAGACCCCCGCCCCCCGGAGATAGTCCCCTGGTCGCGCGAGGTAGAGCCCTGGTCGGCCGAGGTAGAGCCATGGTCACGCGAAGTAGCGCCGCGGTCGGCCGAGGTAGAACCGTGGTCACGCGAAGTAGCGCCGCGGTCGGCCGAGGTAGAACCCGTGGTCACGACCCACGACGACGGCCCGCGACCCGACCGCCTTCTCGACACGCCGGGGGCAACATCGAGACTCCGTCGGACAGCGGAACAGCGAACGCAACGACGACCGGCCCGCACGGCAAGACGTGAACGACCACCGCGGGCCGTCGCCCGGGTGAGGACTGACCATGGCGAGACGACGCCGGGCGGGGTGGGTGGTGGTGCCGCGTCGTGGGGGGGGGGGGGGGGGGGCGCCCGCCGCGCCCCCGCCCGCCCCCCCCCCCCCCCCCCCCCCCCCCCCCCCCCCCCCCCCCCACCCAGGGCAACCACACGCCGTCGAACACAAGAACCACGGCTCCACCTCGGCCAACCACGGCTCTACCTCGCGCGACCGGCGGTTTCCCTCGGGAGTTCAGTCGAGGCGGTCGGCGCGCCAGAGCTCGGCGGCGTGCTCGAGCTCTTGGGCGGTGCGGAGGAGCGACCCGGCGCCGCGGGTCGTGCGGAGCGCGCCGTCGGGGTCGGCGACCTCGCGCGCGTCGGCGTCGAACGCGGCGCCGGTCGCGAGGATGCGGCAGAACGACCCCGCCCGCTCGAGCGCGACGGCGAGGTCGCCGGTGAACACGCCGGAGAGCACGGCGTCGACGAGGTCGCGCACGTCCTGGGGGCCGGGTGGTCGGGGGACGCCGGCGATGGCCTCGTGGACGGGGGCGGCGTCGACCCCGAGGCGGTACCGCAGCGTCACCGTCTGCGGGTCGCGGCGCACCCACTCGCGCAGCACGTAGAGCCGCCAGAGCGCGCCCGGCAGGGAGTTCGGGGCGGCGTCGGACCACAGGCCGGCGACGACGTCGAGCCCCTCGGTCTCCACGAGGTGGACCAGGCGCTCGACGACCTCCGGGTCCTCGGTGTCGCGCGCGCGGTGGACGATCGCGTGCGCGGTCGTGTGCGCGACCTGGTCGCGGAGCGCGGGGTCGAGCTCGCCGGGGAGCTCGTCGGCGTCGCGGGGGTCGAGCATCGCCGGGCGGCGGGGTCGTTGCGTGCGGTCTGCCCGACCCGGGTCGGGCCGGTCTGCGGGGGTGGCGGGGACGTCGTCGGGCACGCGCCCAGTGTCCACCCGGTGGGGGCCCGGTCGCACCGTCCCGGTACCCCCGCCGTGGCGGACGACCAGCGACCCGAGGCCCCGGCGAGGCGGCACCCCCGTTCGCCGCGCCGCCGAAAGCACCCCGCCCTACAGTGACGAGAGGGGCCTCGACCGGCTCCGGGACGGAGCGGAGGACGAGATGTCGAGCAGCGACGCAGCAGGTCACGCGACCGTGAGCGCACGCAGCGCGCACCGGAAGGCGATCGGTCTGGCCGTCGCCGCCGCCGTCGGCGGGTTCCTCTTCGGCTTCGACAGCTCGGTCATCAACGGGGCCGTCGCCGCGATCGAGGGCCAGTTCGACCTCGACTCGGCCGTCACGGGGCTCGTCGTCGCGATCGCGCTCCTCGGCTGCGCGCTCGGCGCGTGGTCGGGCGGCCGGCTGGCCGACCGCTGGGGCCGCACGCGCGTGATGGTGTTCGGCGCGATCCTGTTCTTCGCGTCCTCGATCCTGTCCGCGATCGCGTGGTCGGCGTTCGACCTCGCGATCTGGCGCTTCATGGCGGGTGTCGGCATCGGCATCGCGTCCGTCATCGCCCCGGCCTACATCGCGGAGATCGCGCCGGCGCGGCTGCGCGGTCGCATGGGGTCGCTGCAGCAGCTCGCGATCACGGTCGGCATCTTCGCGGCGCTGCTGTCCGACCAGCTCCTCGCCGAGACGGCGGGCGGCGCCTCCAACGAGCTGTGGTTCGGGTGGGAGGCGTGGCGGTGGATGTTCCTCGTCTGCGTGATCCCGGCCGCCGTGTACGGCATCCTCGCGATGCGCATCCCGGAGTCGCCGCGCTACCTGGTGGCGAAGGGTCGCGACGACGAGGCGCGCGCCGTGCTGGAGTCCGTCCTGGGCCCGGACGAGGACGTCGACGACCGCATCGCACAGATCCACCGTTCGATCGCGGTCGACGAGAAGAACGCCCAGGAGGGGACGCTCAAGGGCTCGACGTTCGGGCTCAAGCCGATCGTGTGGGTCGGCATCCTGCTGTCGGTGTTCCAGCAGTTCGTCGGGATCAACGTGATCTTCTACTACTCGACGACGCTGTGGCAGGCGGTCGGGTTCGACGAGAGCCAGTCGTTCCTCGTCTCGACGATCACGTCGGTGACGAACGTCGCGGTGACGTTCATCGCGATCGCGCTCGTGGACAAGGTGGGTCGTCGTCCGATCCTGCTCATCGGCTCGGCGGGCATGACGCTGTCGCTCGGCATCATGGCGCTCGCCTTCACGCAGTCGAGCGGGACCGGTGACAACATCACCCTGCCCGACCCGTGGGGCCCCATCGCCCTGGTCGCGGCGAACGCGTTCGTCGTGTTCTTCGGGGCGTCGTGGGGGCCGCTCGTCTGGGTGCTGCTCGGCGAGATGTTCCCGAACCGCATCCGTGCGGCCGCGCTCGGCGTCGCGGCCATGGCGCAGTGGCTCGCGAACTTCGCGATCACCCTCACGTTCCCGCCGATGCTGTCGGCGTTCGGTGCCTCGATCCCCTATCTCATGTACGCGGTCTTCGCGGCGCTGTCGTTCGTCTTCGTCTTCAGCAAGGTCCCGGAGACGAAGGGTGTCGAGCTCGAGGACATGGGCGACGAACGCGTAGGCCGCACGGCGCACTAGCCCTCCTGCCGAACCCGGGGTCGCTCCCCACGGCGTCCGCCACCTGAGGAGCGACCCCGGGTTCGGCCGTGTCCGGGTCCTGTGAGCCCGGTCGGGAATTCCTTGCTCCGCACAATGGTTGCTGAAAGCAACTGCGAGGAGTATGCTTGCCTGCAGCAACCAAGGAGTGCCCGTGCCCGTCATCACCCCCGCCGCGACCACCGCGGACCCCGAGCTCGCACCCGACCCGTCCCCCGCGGCGGGCCTCATCCGCGCGCTCGACGAGCTGGCCCGCGCCCAGCGCGAGTCGGCCGTCCGCATCGCGCGCGACCTCGACATCCCGCGTTCGTCGTTCGGCCTGCTCCGCATGCTCCAGCGGTGCGGTCCCGTCCAGCTCGGGGACATCGCCGCGAAGCTCCGCGTCGACCTCTCCGTGGCCAGCCGCCAGGTGAGCCACCTGGTCGACGAGGGCCTCGTCCGCCGCACGGTGGACGACGACGACCGGCGCGCCCGGACCGTCGAGCTCACCGACGCGGGGCGCGGGCTCGTCCTGCGGGCGTACGAGCACATCGACTCCCTCGCCGCCACGACGTTCGCCGAGTGGCGCGACGAGGAGATCGTCGAGGCCACGCGCCAGATCGAGCGTGTGGCCTCCGCGGTCGTCGCCGGCCACGGCGCACCCCGCACGACCGGGTGACCGACGACGCCCGGCGGCACCACCGCCGTCGGGCACGTCCCCCGACCGCCGACCGCGCCGCCGCGCGGACCGGCCACCAGACCACCTGACACCGCCCCACGACACGCCGGCCCTCCGACACGGCCCCGTGAGCAAGGAACCTCAGCGCCTCATGACCAGCACCACCCCAGAACGCACCGCCCCGCCCGGCGGCGTCGAGTCGTCCATGACCCGTCGCGAGGTCATGGAGTCCCTCTCCGGGATCCTCCTCGGCATGTTCGTCGCGATCCTCGCGAGCTCGATCGTCTCCAGCTCGCTCCCCAAGATCGTCAGCGACCTCGACGGCTCGCAGTCGTCCTACACCTGGGTCGTCACGTCGACCCTGCTCGCCATGACGATCTCCACCCCGATCTGGGGCAAGCTCGCCGACCTCACCAACCGCAAGGTCCTCATCCAGGTCGCGCTCGTCGTCGCGGTCGTGTCCTCCGCGCTCGCGGGCCTGTCGCAGAACGTCGGGACGCTCATCGCGCTCCGCGCCTTCCAGGGCATCGGCGCGGGCGGCCTCATGGCCCTCGCCACCGTGCTCATCACGGACATCATCTCGCCGCGCGAGCGCGGCAAGTTCATGGGCCTCATGGGCGGCATCATGGCCGTGAGCCAGATCGGCGGACCGCTCCTGGGCGGCGTCCTCACCGACGCCGTGAGCTGGCGCCTCAACTTCTTCGTCGGCCTGCCGTTCGCGATCGCCGCGATCATCGTGCTCCAGCGCACGCTGCACCTGCCGAAGGTCGCGCGCCGCGTCGTCCGGATCGACTACTGGGGCGCGATCCTCATCAGCGCCGGCGTGTCCTCGCTCCTGCTGTGGGTGACGTTCGCCGGGCAGAACTTCGAGTGGCTCTCGTGGCAGACCTTCGCCATGGTCGGCGGCGCGGTCCTCGCGCTCGTCGGTGCCGTGCTCGTCGAGCGCGTGACCCCCGAGCCCCTCATCCCGCTGCACCTCTTCAAGAACCGCACGTTCGTCCTCGCGGTCGTCGCCTCGGTCGCGGTCGGCGTCGCGATGTTCGGCACCGCCGTGTTCCTCAGCCAGTACATGCAGGTGGCGCGCGGCAAGACGCCGACCGAGTCGGGTCTCCTGACGGTCCCGATGATCATCGGCACGTTCGTCGCGTCGACCCTGTTCGGCCAGCTCATCACGCGGTACGGCCGCTACAAGGCCTTCATGGTCACGGGTGGCGCGGTCCTCGTGGCGTCGCTGTTCGCCCTGTCGACGATCGACTACCACACGAGCTTCACGCTCATCAGCGTCTACCTGTTCTTCCTCGGCGTCAGCATGGGCATGCTCATGCAGAACCTCGTGCTGGCCGTGCAGAACACGCTCGACGTCGACGAGATGGGCGCCGGCACCTCGACGGTCGCGTTCTTCCGCAGCCTCGGCGGCGCGATCGGCGTGTCCGTGCTCGGCGCGGTGCTCGCGACCAAGGTCACGACGTCGATCCAGGACGGCCTGACCAAGCTCGGCATCCCGGCCGACTCGATGGGCGGCGGCAACGCCGTGCCCGACGTCTCGACCCTGCCGGCGCCGATCAAGGACCTCGTCGAGAAGTCCTACGGCGACGGGATCGCCGAGATCTTCCTCGTCGCGGTGCCGCTCGCGCTGATCGCGCTGATCGCCGTGGCGTTCCTCAAGGAGGTGCCGCTCGGGACCAAGACCGGCCTGCAGGAGCGCCTCGAGAAGGAGGCGGCGCTCGCCGGCAGCGAGTCCCCGGTCGACGCGACCCCGGACCGCGTGACCCTCACCGAGGAGACGGAGTCCACCCTCCTCGAGGCGTTCGAGCCGGCGGGCGTGGTCGACGACGAGCGGACGGCCCGCTCGTCCCGCTGACCCACCCCGCACGCTGGGTGCAGGGAATATGCGGTCTCGAATCGGTTCGGGGCCGCATATTTCCTGCACTCGGCGTGTTGGTCGGCCGTCCAGCGGGTGAGGTTTTCGGACGGGCGTGACCGTTTGCCGTCCCGGGCGTCATGATGGGCGTGTGCCCGCCGAGACCGCTCCCACCCGCACCGTTCCCGACGCCACGCGCGGCGCAGAGCCGGACGTCGCGTACGTCGACCTCGAACGTGAGCTGCGGGTCCTCCTGCGCCGCGGCGGGGCGGCCGCGACCGCCATGGCACGCCGGATCCACCCGGACCTGGAGGCCAGCGCCTACCCGCTGCTCGCGCACATCGCCGACCACCCGGGCGTCCGCGGCTCGGAGCTCGCCGCGCACTTCGGCGTCGGGCGGGCGACGATCTCGCGCCAGCTCAGCCGGCTCCACGCCCTGGGCCTCGTCGCGCGCGAGGTCGACCCCGACGACTCGCGCGGACAGCTCATCACCCTCACGCCCGACGGCGAGACGCGGCTCCACGCCGCGCACAGCGGTCGGGTCACCTCGATCACCGAGGCGCTGGAGGGGTGGGACCGGCGCGACGTCGCGACGCTCGCGTCGCTCCTGCACCGCTACTCCGAGGACGTCGTGCGCTGGTCCGCGAACCGGTGACGGCTCGCACCCCCGCGGCGTGACCGTGCCCGACGGCGACCGTCCGGCCCGCGGCCTCGTCGCGCCCGCGATCTCAGGGCCTCGGCGACGGCGTCGGATCCTCGTCGCCCTCGTCCTCGGGCTGGTCGTGCTCGCGGGGCTCGTCGTCGCGACGCGCGTGCCCGACCCGTGGGGGGACGTCGGCGGTGACGTCCTGTACGCCGTCGCGACGTACGTCCTGGTGGTCCTGGTCCTCGCGCGCGTCCGCCCCGTCGTCGCGGGCGCCGTCGCGCTCGGCTGGTGCTGGGCGGTCGAGGCGCTGCAGGCGACGGGCCTGGCCGCGGCCGTGAACGACGCGGTCCCGCCCGCGGCGTGGCTGCTGGGCAGCACGTTCGCGGTGCGGGACCTGGTCTGCTATCTGGTGGGCGTCGGCCTCGCGTGCGCGGTCGACACGGGGGCCGGCGCCCGGTCGGCTACTCCGACGCGGCCTGGAAGGTCAGGCTGACCGAGTTCATGCAGAACCGGTCACCCGTCGGGGTCTGGGGCGCGTCGTCGAACACGTGGCCCAGGTGCGACCCGCAGCGCGCGCAGCGCACCTCCGTGCGCACCATGCCGAGGCTGCGGTCGGTGAGGAGCTCGACGCGGTCTCCCGCGAGCGGGCTGAAGAAGCTCGGCCACCCGCAGTGCGAGTCGAACTTGGTGTCCGACCGGAACAGCTCGTTGCCGCACGCCCGACACGCGTAGACGCCGACGCGCTTCTCGTCGAGCAGCTCGCCCGTCCAGGCGCGCTCCGTCCCCGCCTGCCGCAGCACGGCGAACTCCTGCGGTGACAGCTCGGCGCGCCACTCGTCGTCGGTCTTGACGACCTCGTAGGGCTGGTTCTCGTGGGTCTGGCTGGTCATGATCCACCTCCGACCATCCCAACCGCGCGCCCCGCCCCCGTGTTCCCGCCTTCCCCCACCGCTGTGGGCATGAGATGGGCCCGGTCTCGACGAGAAGACCGGGCCCATCTCATGCCCACAACCGGGTGGGCGACGAGTCAGCGCGGGCTGGACGTCGAGTAGACGGTGCTCGAGCCGCCGGCCGGGCGCTGCGCGCGGCCGCGGCCGCCGCGGCGGCGACCTGCGGACTGGCCCGTCGAGCCGTTCCCGGTGCCCGAGGCGCCGCGTCCGTCCCGGCCGCCGCCCTCGGGGCGACCCGCACCCGACGCGCGCTGGCCGCCCTGGCCGCGCTGCGTCGTCGTGCCCTGACCGGCGCCCTGGGCCGCGGGACGGCCGCCGCCCTGGCTGCCGCGGTTGCGGCGCGACGCGCGCGACCCGCCGTTGGTGGACGTGGTGCCGCGCTTCGCCTGCGTCTGCGGCGGCGTGATGTCCGCCGGGCGCACGTACTCCGCGACCTCGCCGACGAGGCCCTTGATCGTCGCGTCGCCGGGCGCGACCGGCTTCGGCTGGGCGGTGATCTTCGCCTTGCGCGTGAGGTCGCGCACGTCGCCGCGCTGCTCCGGGAGCATGACGGTGACGACGACGCCCTCCGACCCGGCGCGCGCGGTGCGGCCCGAGCGGTGCAGGTACGCCTTGTGCTCGGCCGGCGGGTCGACGTGCACGACGAGCTCGACGTCGTCGACGTGGATGCCGCGCGCCGCGATGTCCGTCGCGACGAGCACCTTGACCGCGCCCGACGAGAACGCCTCGAGGTTGCGCTCGCGCGCGCCCTGGCCGAGGTTGCCGTGCAGGTCGACGGCCGGGACGCCGTTCGCGGTGAGCTGCTTCGCGAGCTTCTTCGCCTGGTGCTTGGTGCGCATGAACAGCACGCGGCGGCCCGTGCCGGACGCGAGCTCGTGCACGATCTGCTTCTTCGCGTCCGCGTCGCGCACCGCGAGGATGTGGTGCGTCATCTGCGGGGGCGCCGCCGCGGCGTCGTCCACCGAGTGGCGCACCGGGTTGCTGAGGTAGCGCTTGACGAGCTGGTCCACGCCGTTGTCGAGCGTCGCGGAGAACAGCATGCGCTGACCCTGCTTCGGCGTCTTGTCCATGATGCGCTTCACGCCGGGCAGGAACCCGAGGTCGGCCATGTGGTCGGCCTCGTCGAGCACCGTGATCTCGACGCCGTCGAGCGTGAGCAGGCGCTGGTTGAGGAGGTCCTCGAGGCGGCCGGGGCACGCGATGACGATGTCCACGCCCTTGTCGAGCGCGGCGACCTGGCGCGACTGCGCGACGCCGCCGAAGATCGTCGTCGTCACGAGGCCGAGCGCCTTCGCGACCGGCTCCATCGTGGCGTTGATCTGGTTGGCGAGCTCGCGCGTCGGGCACAGCACGAGCGCGCGGGGGCGACGCGGCTGGCGCGACGACTTGGCCCACGACAGGCGCGAGACGGTCGGCAGCGAGAACGCGAGGGTCTTGCCGGAGCCCGTGCGGCCGCGGCCGAGGACGTCACGGCCCTTCAGCGAGTCGGGCAGCGTGGCGGTCTGGATGGGGAACGGGGAGTCGATGCCCTGGCGCGAGAGCTCGCGCACGACGGGGGTGGGCAGGCCGAAGTCGGCAAAGGAAGTCACAGGTGATGGGCCTCTCGGGGCTCAAGGTCGGGGTCCGCCGCACGCAATCCGGGGGGATCTCCACGACGCGGGGCGCGCGGGATCGCGCTGCCCTCGAACCTCCAGTGTCTCATGCCGGACGCCGGAGCACTGGTGAGGTGCGTCTCGTCGCCGGTGCACGCGCCGGGTCCGCCGCCGAACACGACATGGAGGACGTCAACGGCGTCTTCGCGACCGCCATGTGGTGCTCGACCGCGCGCGGAGTCGTTCTCGGCGGGCTCCGAGCCGTCTGTGGTGGAATGGCGCGCGTGCACGCGCCGACGCCCTCCCTCGCCGTAGCCCGAGCCGTGCTGTCCGACGGCGGGACCACCTCCGGAGGCGACGTCGCCTCCTCCGTGGGGGACGTCGTCGGGCAGGTGTGGGAGGCCGCGACGACACCCGTCGCGCCCCCGGCGACCGCCGTCGTCGTGGCGATGGGCGTGCTCGCCCTGGCGGTCGTGCTGGTCACGCCGGTCTGGCGCGTCGCGCGGCACGTCGTGACGATCGCGCACGAGGCCTCGCACGCGCTCGCCGCGCTGCTCACCGGACGGCGCCTCTCGGGCATCCGGCTGCACTCCGACACCTCCGGCCTCACCGTGTCGTCGGGCCGACCGCGCGGGTTCGGCATGATCCTCACCGCGTTCCTGGGGTACGTCGGACCGGGCCTCATCGGGCTCGGCGCCGCCGCGCTCCTGCGCCAGGGCTACGCCGTCGGGCTGCTGTGGCTGCTCGTCGTGCTGCTCGCCCTCATGCTGCTGCAGATCCGCAACTGGTTCGGGCTGTGGTCCGTGCTCGTCACGGGCGCGGCGCTCGTGGGCGTGTCGTGGTGGGCGTCGCCCGACGTGCAGAGCGCCGTCGCCTACGCGGTCACGTGGTTCCTGCTGCTCGGGGCGGTCCGGCCCGTGCTGGAGCTGCAGAGCGAGCGGTCGCGCGGACGGGCGGCGACCTCCGACGCCGACATCCTCGCGCGCCTCACGCACCTGCCCGGGCTGTTCTGGGTCGGGGTGTTCCTCGTCGTCACGCTGGGCGCCGCCGTGCTCGGCGGCTCGTGGATCGTGGGGCCAGCGGCCTGAGGACGGCGCGAAGAGGCTGCCGCCGTCCGGCACGACGACGGGCCGCCCGCCGGAGCGGACGGCCCGTCGTGCGACCAGAGACGCGCCTGGAGGAGGAGGCGTCGTCGAGATCGTCCGGCGCGGGCGCCGGGAGAACTGGTGGGGTCAGCCCTGAGGAGTCAGGACGAACGCCGGGCCCTGCGCGTTCGGGTCCGTGTCGAGCGTGAGGTTCGCGAGGGTCGGGGCCGTGGCGGACTCCACGAACACCTTCGCCTCACCGTCCTCGACCACCGTGTCGTCAGGCTGCGGGCCGGGCACGAGCGCGAGCTCGAAGCTGCCCGCCTGGTCCGCGGACTCGGCGATCCGCAGACCGCCTCCCTCCGGGACACCGGCCTGGGTCTGCAGGTCGTGGACAGCGGTACGGGCGTTGTCGGTCAGGGTGAGCACGAGAGCTCCTCTCGTCGCCGGGCGGGGCCTGCGGGACACGTCCGTGCGGCTCACGCCTGGCCGGCGTGACCTGCCGTCGGTGCACCCTCCCGCGGGCCCCTCGGTCCACTCCACCGAAACAAGAACGGGCTCGACTCGCAAGCGAATCGCCCGATTCTCACCGAATTTCTCACGGACCAAGACCGCGCGTGACAGCGCCCGACGACGCGCGTAGGGTCCGCGCCCGCGCGCCCGCTACACCCGCGGTCGGCAGCTCCTGCCGAGATCGGCGCTCCCGGTTGCCGATATCGGCAGGGACCGCCGACGTCGTGGCGAACTGCCGACCCGGGCGCGCGGGTAGCCTGTGCCTGGACGCCGCCGGGCGTCCAGGGCCTCTAGCTCAATTGGCAGAGCTGCGGACTTTTAATCCGTAGGTTGTGGGTTCGAGCCCCACGGGGCCCACCAAAGATGGCGGATTCACAACAGTTGCTGCCGCCCATCAGTACGCAGCGAGGCTCTCGTCCCCCGAAAATCCCCCGGTTACTCGCCCTGAACGCTCTTCACGAGCACCAACCGGCCGTCTCGGTGACGCTTCCAGGATCGACCGGCTGCGTCCTGGAACTCGATGTCCACGGGTATGACCCTGAGGACCGGCCGGTCGTACTCAAGGTAATACTCCTGCGTGGTCTCAGGGGCGATGGCCCCGTCGATGGTGCCCAGCGCCCCGTCGTGGAGATGAACTCTCACCCCATAGACCATGGCTCCGGAGTCGTTTCGCAGGAACAACCCAGCATCAGTTGAGCTAGTGCTCACGGTCGCGTCCCCAATCCATGCCGATACGCGCTCGGCCTGGCCCCATTTGCTCTCGCGGCGTCGTCGGCGAACCTCGGCCCCGTACGCGAGCGCTGCGATCAACAGAGCGCCGACGGTCCCGATCGCAGCTACGACGTCGGTCAAGGACGTGCTGACATCGACCTCTATCGCCATGGCGTGACTGTATCCGGACGACCGCTCTCGGCAAGGATTGGGCTTGCGGCTACAGAACCTCGGCCGCACGTGTCGTCGCGGGACGGCGGTCCATGTACACGTCGGTCGTGATCGACGGCGATGCATGCCCGAGCTGGCCCGCAATCTCCCGCGCTGTCAGGCCGCGCTGATCCATGAGCGTCGCCGCCGTTCGACGGAACGTGTGCGACGTCGCCCACTCGAACCCCGCCCGGTCCAGCATGCGCCGGATCGTCTTCGTCGTGTTCGACGGGTCGCGGAGCTTCCCGCCCGGGGACGGGAACACCACGTCGTCCGGTTCGGTGTGCTTCATCGTGTCGCGACGGACGCGCAGCCGGTCCGCCAGCCACTCGGGCAACTGCACCACGCGGCGGCTGGAGTCGGACACATGACGCTTCGTCTTCGTGCCCTCCTGGATCGAGACCCCTTCCCCCGGGACGCGGACAAGGGTGGCGTCGATGCGCGCCGTGGCCTTCCGAGCGTCGAGGGAGACCCGCGACCACCTGAGAGCACACGCTTCGCCCAGACGCGCACCTGTGCCCGCCAGGAACGCCATCAGGTCACCCAGGTCGTGCGCGAGGGCGTGCTCGTCGGTGTCCATGAACGTCAGGACCGCAGCACGCTCCTCCACCGTGAACGCCCGTGTGGTGTCGCGGGTCGCGCCCTTCCGCTTCGGGGCGCCCTTTTGCTTGATGCGGTCGACCTCGCGCACGGGGTTGGCGGGGATGGCGCCGTTGCGAACGGCGAGGCCTAGGATGCCGGACAGGACGGTGCGGGCGGTCTTGGCGACCGCCGGCCCACCCTCCTTGTTGATGTCCTGGAGCGCCCGGTTGATCGCGGCCACGTTCAGCTCGCGCACGGTCCAGCCGGCGAGGGGGCCCCGCGACTTCGGGTCGGCGGGGCTGCCGGTGACGTACCGGTGCAGGATCGAGGAGTACACGGCCTTCGTATTGGGCGAGCGTGACTCGTCGCCCTGAAGCTCCTCCTCCCACGCTGCCGCCAGGTCCGAGAACGTCGTAGCCGGGGTGATCGTGCCCTTAGTCACCGGGGTGACTCGCTCGCGTAGGGCCTCTTCGAGCAGGCGGCGGGCCTCAACCTTCGTCCCGCCGTAGCGCTCGACGTCGCGGACGATGCCGTCTGTGTCGCGCACCTTGGCGCGTGCACGCCAACGATCCGCCTTCCGCGTCCCCGCGGGGGCTGCACGGTACTTGCCGTCATCGGCCAGGAGCTGGGGCGTAGTAGCGACGTTGCCCCACTCCCCGAGCTTCATCCGCGGACGCGCCATACGATCCACCGTAGCAGTATGCGGGGGATGAAAAAAGGTCCAGTTCAAGGGCATAGGCGGCGGGGCACCGGGCACTGAAGAGCTTCGCCCTGGACGCGCCCGGTCGGATAGACGACACTAGCCCCGTGACCAGCACGTTCGTCGTGCAACCAGAGACGCAGGAGAGTGACGCCCCGTGGTTGACCCCGTCTCGACCGTCGCGCTCACCGGAGCAGCACTCGCTACTGGACGAAAAGTGCTCGGTCCCACCATCGACCAGTTCGCCAAGGACCTCGCGGCCGTCTACTCCGCGTGGCGCGCGGAGAACTTCGCGCGAATCCTGCAACGAGTATCGCGAAGGTCCGAGCCGATGCCCGATGGGGAGGCGGTCCATCCGCGGGTCGCACACGAAGTTCTTGACGCGGGCTCGTGGATCAATGACGACGTACAGCAGGAATACCTTGCAGGCCTTTTGCTCACGTCGCGTTCGCCAGGCGGTGCGGACGACAGTGGGACGTATTACGCCGGGATCGCTTCCCGCATGACGGCCGCCCAGACTCGACTGCACTTCCTGATATACGCAAGCCTCGAAGGAACAGCGACAGGCGACCAGAATCCTATTTCCATCGCGTTTAATGAAGCCAAAGAGCTTTGCGTTATAACAGAGACCAGCGAGCTAGAAAAGGCCTCGGGCGTAACGGGCCAGGCGGTCGTGGAAGCTCTGGACGCCCTCTGGCGCGCAGGCCTAATCGGGCAGTGGGGTACCGGCCGCGTCACACCCGACCGACCGGAACCCATGAGTTGGGCCGAACCAACGTCCATCGGCGCACGCCTATACCTTCGCGCTCGTGGAATCAAAGATGTGTTCGTTGACATGGTTCGTTCCAGCGAGTTGAAGTACGAGCCATTCGACCCCGAACCCGAGAGGCTGACTAGCGCAACGCTCGGACTCCCACCCGTCAACTAGGCGGTAACCAATTGCTCCACCACTGACTCAGCGCGGATCGAAAGGCACCTCGGGGCATAGTTCTGCCCACATCTCGCCGATGACAGGTAGAACCTCTTGCTGCGGCAGAGAAGGGAATTGGGTCGCGATGTCGCGCCATCCCTCGCCTGCGGTGAGCGAGTCGCAAGCAAGGTGCCCGAAGCGGAGGAACTCGGCGGCCTGCTCATCCGAAAAGTGAGGATCGACACCGGGCAATCCGGACCGCAACTCTTGAACTGCACGCTTCTCGGCGTCGGTCCAGGTCGCAGGGTCCGAGTATGGCGCAGACGGCTCGGGCAACGGAGTCTCCGGTTGGACACTTTCTGGCGAAGGGGTCGCCTCATTCGCGAGACTGGGGTCAGTGGCGGACATCTGCGGGGGATTTAGTGCCACGGCCACTTGGACCGCACCCACTACCACGGTGACTCCAACCGCCACCCAAGCCGCGACCAATGCGTGCCTTGTCTTGCGAGCGGCATCGCTTGCATCTTTTCTGGCGGCATTGGCTTCGTCCCGCGCAAGGTCGGCCATTCCGCTAAGAATCTCGTTCGCGTCCGAGGCCAAGCCGTTTGCCTTTTGCTGCTCCACAAGCACGTCATAGGTCGGATTGTGCACGGGCTCGAGGTCAAGCAATCGGGAGCCCTCGCCAGCGCCCGTAATAGGCGCCATTGGCGGGGTCGGATAGGCTAAGGCCGCGAGGTCAACGCTGCCGCGGGCAGCCTCCCCCAAGCTATCCAACACCGACTTCGCGGCGGCGGAAGGGGAAGCACCTAAGGCCTCACCGATTCGAGCGGCCCATCTCTTGTTGCGAAGGCCACGCAGCCTTTCATATTCTAGCGCCGCCGCGTGTCGCGGGTCATCTTTGTTCTCGATGATCGCCGCAACATCCTCTTGCTTCAAGAGGCCAATGGCAGCAATCTCGGGGTCGTCGATATCGATTGGAGGCGCCGGTTCAATCTCCTTCCACTCGCCATCTCCCCGCCGAACTCGCAACTTCCGCCGCTTCTCGCCTTCTCCAGCGCCATCCGTTCGGTCGCGGGCATCGCCGGCGCGGTTTGATTCATCTTCCATCTCTATACCTCATTGGCTCCCGGCGTTGATCGCTTCGTGTTTCGACACGCGCGGCACCGACGTCGCGCGTCCGACGGAAAACCGATCGTGTTCTCTTCCGTGTACTCGTGGCCGTGCGGGCAATGCGTCTTGGCGCGCTGATGCTCGGAGCCGTCGCGCTTCTCAGCGGACCCGTGCCGGTCCCACCGGTTGTAGTGCATCCAGTACGACTCAAACACGCTGCGCCACCGGCTCGCGTGTGTAGCGGCGTCCCTGCCACGACCTGCCGCCGGCAACGAACCCGAGAAGAACCACGTCGTACTGGTTCGCCGTCGCGGCCACTGCATCGAACGTGACCCGCGTCCCGGTCGCGTCCGCCTGGGCCAGCAGCGGACCCACCAGTGCCTCTCGCAGTCGCTTCCCGTGACCCTGCCCGATCGCCAACCCGATCATTACGAACGTGACGTTTAGGGAGCCCGGGCGAGCGCACGAGCTTCCACAGTGCGTGGCCTGACAGGCGCATCAGCGCACCGACGTCGGCGGTCGTCCCAACTCGCACGCCAGGTACTAGCTGCGGCAGCGCTGCATCCCCCATGAGCGAGGAGACTACTGGGGTGGCGTGGGTGGGAACAGCACTGCCAAGTAGGTGCGTGCGGGCATGCCGTGGTGCTGGCGACGCACCTGCAACCAGCCCGAAAACAGCTCCTGCGCATCTGTCGCCGTCAGCGTCGACCAGATGCCAGCATCCATGGCAGCGGCACGGAACTCGGCGGCGTCACGACGCCGGCGAGGGTTCAGCAAGTGCCATGGCACCAAGGTCCACGCCCCACCCCCGATGACGAGGAAGGCGATCACAGCCCATACGGGGTGGCCCGAAGTCCAGAGCGCCACGGCCGCAACCCCTCCGACCGCTGCTGATATGAGGACCTTCATGTAGGTGACGGTACGCCGCACCTGGTAACGCACACCAGGTCCAAAGCGGGTGAAAACACACCCTTTCGGCCCGGCCCCCATGGTCATCCAAAATCTTCACAAACGCTTGATTCTCGAGAGTCGTCGCAGGTCGCTCCGCAACGCTGTATTTGAGGCCTCGCGTCGCAGCTCCCAAAGACCCCCAGGAAAGGGGGTCGTGTCATAGGGACCGGCTTAGATGTGTGGTATGGCGAAGTCATCCACAAGCAGTAACGCCGCTCCCATCTCCTCCAACTTGCTGACCGAAAAGGAACTAGCGGCCCGGTGGCAAGTCAACCCGGGCTGGCTCGCCACACTCCGCTCGCAGAGGCGCGGACCCGTCTACCGCAAGATCGGCTTCAACGTCCGCTACCGCGTGTCCGACGTCGAGGCGTACGAGGACAAGCACGCCGTGAACACGAGCGGGACCGTATGACGGAGACGGCCCGCCAGAAGCAGCACGAGACCCCCTCCCAGGCTCGGAACTGGGAGCGGATCAAGAACCTCTACCTCGCCAACGGCCTCTGCAACCGTTGCGCCAGCCAGGCCGCCTACGGCCACCAGCTCGGCTACACCTCACTCCAGCACGAGCCCTGCCCCACCTGCCGACCCAAGGTCGACAGATTCCCTCGCGAGCGCGCCAACGGCTGGCGCTCGCTCTCAAACGCACAGCGCTGATGAGTTTGAAAGTGCGCGCCAGCGTTCGGGGCACCGCAGATACCCGGATGCGCTGAGACGCGCACCAGAGAGCCGTACAGACAGCAATTCGCGGGCCTTTGGCGTGCCCGCACACTCCCCGACAACACGGAGGACCACTCTTGCCTGCCAAAAAGCACGACCTCATGACCCGAATCGGCGCCGCCTTCGAGGCCGGCGCACCCCTCGGTGCGTCCATCGGAATCGCCAAGGTCACCCGAGACCAGGACCAGGCGCGGACAGCCGGAGGGCTGGCGCAGGGTTCGTCGTTCTTCGGTGTCCGGCAGCCGACGCTGCGGCAGTCGTTCGAGGGCGCTGGCGCCCAGGCGTCGTTCCAGCGGGAGCAGGCGAAGGTCGCGGCGAACCCTGAGCTCCGCTCGGATGGTGCGGGGAACTGGCTTCTGGAGGCCATGGGTGCCCCGGTGCGCTGGACGGGCGACTACTACGGCGCGGCCTTCCGCTACCAGAACGACCAGATGACGCAGGGCGGCCCGGTCAACGCGTTGCAGTCGTTGGGTGCGGTGCTGCCGGGGTTCGCGTTCACGGACCCGGAGTTCCGCGAGAACTACTGGTCGCAGGAGTTGCAGAACGAGTCGTCGGTGGCGCAGGCCGTGTGGGAGCAGGGTCGTGCTGCGTTCCAGCCTGAGGGTGAGAACGCTGGTTCGTTCGACCCCCGCACTGGCCGCACGGCCCTGCCGCTGCTGGACGACCCTGCGTTGGTCGGTGCGCGTGCCGAGTATTTCGGTGGCGGGGGCCAGAAGTGGGTTACGGGGATCGCGGACGCCGCGTTCAACATCTACGCCGACCCGCTGGTCCTGGCGACCGCGGGCGGTTCCAAGATCGCCACGGCTGCCCGATCGATCGACGCCGTGGACGTGGCGGCTGCCGCGAACGCTTCCCGCCTGAACCGTGCCGCAACGGAGACGGTCGAGGCCGGGTCGTTCAAGGCGAACCGCTTCCAGTCCGCTGTGGAGCGGACCACGGACCGGTACTACGACGTCCTGAACCAGCCCGGCGGCCTCGCCGCCGTGGCGAAGGACCCGCTGATTTCGCAGACCACGGATGCGGGGGCGGTGGCGTTCATGATGCGCCGCGCCCGCGAGGTCGGCGCGGACGAGGCGGACGCGAAGAACCTGATGGATCAGGTGATCTACGCGGGCGCCGGAGACCGGAAGGCCCTGTCGACGCTGCGCGACCGGTCCGACATGCTGTCCCTGGAGTTGGAGCGCATGGTGGGCCCCAACGCCGACACAGCGGCGGCCGAGATTCTGGGCAACCCCGCCATCTCGCACAAGGACTCCCTCGCCCTGCTGGACAAGGACACCCTCGTGCAGCGCCAGGTGGACCTCCAGCAGCAGCAGATTCGTGACGAGCTGGGTGCGATTCAGCGTGTGATCGACTCGGGCACTGGTGGCCTGGGTGTGGACGCGGTCTCTGCGACGGTGAAGCGCGGGCAGGCTGCGACGGTGCGCGAGACGCCCGGCATGGTGGCGTCGTTCCGCGCGGACCGCAACGCGGCGTCTGTTGTGAAGACGTTGGCGGGTTCGCCGGCCCTGCACCCGGTGCACCTGGTCGCGGGGCGTCACATCCCGCAGACGCTGAAGCTCTCGTCAGATGATGCCTACGAGGGGTTCGAGGCGGCGACGGGTCGTGTGGAGCGCATGCTCCGCAAGGACAAGAACGACGCCGCGCTGGGTGCGCTGGCGGAGTTCCGTGACCGGTTTGTCTCGGCTCGGTCCGCGGTCGACCCGGGCCTGGCCCGTACGCAGCGGCACGAGGTGGTGCGCGACTTCAACAAGTTCGCGGAGGACTACATGGTCGTGCGTCATGGCGGCCGGAACGGTGTGAGCGCACCCGAAATCCGTTGGGCCGTGCGCGACATCGTCGGACGACGCAACGAGGAGATGGCGCGACTTGGTCTCAGCGCCAAGCAGGCGCTGGACGCGGAGCGCGCAACCACCATCGCCTCCGACGATGGCATCTACGCCCTAACCGACGAACTCGCGCGGTCCGTCGCGACGTCCCAGTTCCAGGACGTCGTATCCGTCGTGGACTGGAAGGCGGTCGACAACGCACTCGGGACCAGGCTCACGCCCGGCATGATCCGCAAGACCGCGACCGGCGCATACCAGTGGGCGGAGGCGGGCCTTGCCTCCTTCAATGACCTCTGGAAGTTCGTCGCGCTACTGCGTCCCCTCGGCTACCCCGTCCGCGTCCAGGTCGACACGCAGGCTCGTGCGCTCGCGCACATCGGCGTGATGCGTCACGGCCTGACCGCCATGCGCGGGCTCGGGAACAGCCTCCGCAATCTGGAGCGCGTCGATAAGGCTGCCGTCGAGCTGTTCCAGCAGAAGATGCTGGCGCACGCCCGCCTGGAGGAACTGGACGAGACGATCCCGGCGCTGTCGGGCAAGCGCCTGAAGGCCGCGACCGCGGAGCGGGCACGCCAGCAGGCGATCGTGGACAAGACGCTGGACGACTTCAAGGTGGAGCGCCCCGACATCGAGGGCTCGGTTCGCCGCGGGAAGACGGACCTGAAGGCCTTCCAGGGTTCGACGGCGGGCCTCGACGTCAAGACCGGGGAGTTCACCGCCCCGTCCATCACCGACCCGTACATGGGCGGCCAGGAGGCCTACACCCGGGTGCACGACCTCACCGACGCTCGTGCGTCGATCCTCGGGCTGATGGACACGCGCCGGACCCTCGCGCTCCGTAGCCTCCGAAGCTCCGGTCGCTACGCGCTCGTCGACGCCAAGAACCCCGCGTGGGCTGACGCCTACCTGGATGCGGTGAACCGGCACGTGCGCAACGACCACGTCCTGAAGTCGCTGGCCGGCGGAGCCGACGACCAGACGCTCCTCGCATGGATGCGCGAGACCCCAGAAGGACGCGAGTACTGGGCCGCGTTCGCCACGAACCAGCAGGGCGAGACCAAGTGGCTCAGCGAACTCGACCTGCTCAACGCCCAGCGTGAGCACGTGGACGCGCTCCTCCCCACCGAGGAGATTCGCAACCGCGCCATTGCCGGCAACCTCCGCGCTGACGACATCGACGTCGCCTTTCCCGAAGGGACGCCGCGACCCGTCGTGCCCCACAACCTGAAGGAAGCCATCGACCAGGGCAACCCCCTCGTCAACGGCTACAACAAGGCACGCAGCACCTACTTCAAGTACGCCGCCGAGATCCCCGAGACCGTCATGGGCCGCCACCCCTTCTATCGTGACGCCTTCTCCCGACGCCTCGAACACCTCATCTCCCAGACCGGCCGAGAGTCCGCCACCCTCACCCGCGCCGAGGTGCACCAGCTCCGCAACCGTGCGGACATCTTGGCTCGTCGTGACGTGGCGAAGGTCATGTTCGACACGTCGAGGCAGTCGAACCTGGGTTACCACATGCGGTTCCTGATGCCGTTCTATTCGGCGTGGGAAGACACGATGTCGAAGTGGGCTCGCATCTTCGGTGAGCATTGGGAGGCTGCGCCTCTGATGCTGAAGGCGTACCAGGCTCCGAACAAGATGTTCGAGGTGACGGACGAGGACGGTAACCGCATCCTGCCGAACGGCGACGTGGTGCGCGTCAACGAGGATGGGTCCCTGGGTGAGGTGATCGGCCACGAGGCCGACCCGACGAAGGGGTACATCCACATCCCGATCCCGAGGGCTCTCGCTGACTGGGCCGGTGTCGACGACAACGTGCGCGTGTCCAAGGGGTCGATGAACGTCATCTTCCAGGGTGAACCGTTCTGGCTCCCGGGACCCGGTCCGCTGCTGTCGATCCCGGCAAACGAGGCGCTGGTGCAGGCGTTGCCCAGCGAGTGGGCCGATCACCCCATCGGGAAGTGGCTCCTCCCCTACGGCCCCACGGCCGACAGCCCAGCCGAGCAGGCGCTACCCCAGTGGGTGCGCAACGCGCGCACCGCCATCGACCAGTCCATGAGCGAAGACCGGTTCGCGCAGACCTACGCGCAGCTCCTGGCCGAGGAGATGCAGGCCCAGACCACGGGCGAGAGCGAGCCCAAGGCGAAGGCCGACACCATGTCCCTCGTCGCCCGCCGAACCCGGAACTTCTACATCATGAAGGCGTTCGGCTCGCAGGCACCGTTCTCCACCAGCCCTCAGGGCCGGTTGGAGTGGTACCGGCAGGAGTGGAACCGGTACATCGAGGAGTACGGGTCTGACGCGGAGGATCGTTTCCGTGAGGACTACCCGGACTATTTCGACATGACCATCTCGCTGTCTCTGAACGAGACGGGGGTGCGTGCGTCGGATGCCGCGATGGACGAGGTGAAGAAGTACCGGGACCTGGTCGCGCAGACACCCGAGTACGGGTGGGCGTTCGCTGGTGCGGCGAACCTGGGGGGTGAGTTCTCCCAGGGGGCGTACCAGCAGCAGAAGCGTCAGAAGATCGGTGTGGGCACGTCGAAGACGTGGCGCACGATCAAGGACCCGGGGGACGCGTACAACGAGGTTCAGGTCTCGAAGGGCTGGGCCGAGTGGAACAAGTTCTCCACGGAGATGAACCTCCAACTGGAGGACGCCGGACTGACGATCCGCTCCAAGGGGGCGGAGAGTGTCCGAGAAGTCAAGGCGCAGTTCCTGTCAGACCTGAAGCGGGAGAACCCCGCATGGGCTGACGCGTACGAGTCCGGTTTCACGGGCGACAACGCGGTCCGGTTCCTGTCGACCATGGGCACCGCGATCCGGGACAACAAGTCCCTGGCCGGCCGATCCGACATGAAGCAACTCGACCTCTACCTGGAAACGCGCAAGATGATGCGCGATGCCATGGCACAACTCGGTATCTCGTCGCTGGACTCTCAGAAGGCCGAGGACTCCGGACTCGCTGAGGTCTGGGCCGAGTGGGTCCAGGCACTCGCCGCTGAGGACGTGGGGTTCGAGCAGATGGTGAACCGCACGATCGCCGCAGACGACCTGTCGGCAGAGGTGGTGATCGGTTGACCGCCCCGAAGAAGACGTCCCGCACCGAGGCCGACCGGCGGGCGGTCCAGCCGCTCGTCTGGCTCACGAAGCTCCGCGACCACCGCGTGCCAAACAAGTCGCCCACGCTGCTCGGGACCGCCGCCGTGCTCGTCACATACGCCGACTCGTCCAACCCGGGGCGTCCGATCTGGGCGGGGAACAAGACCATCGACGACCGGATGGGGCTCTCCGCCGGCGGGCGGGGCAAGTCCGCCGAGGCCTCCATCCGCAAACTCCGCGACTGGGGGTTCCTCGTGGCCGTGAACCCCCGCGACTACCCCGAGGTGTCGGAGCTCCAGGCACTCGATCGGCGCAAGCTCGTGTACGTCCTCACCACCCCCTAGCGGGGATCACCCCCAAAATCGGGGTAGAAGATCACCCCCAGAATCTGCCCACTAATCTCTCCATAGTGAATCTCCCCAAAGAGATTCACTCTATGTAGAACTACATGTTAGATAGACCCCCAATTCTGGGGGTCATCTCCGGGACCGGTCGCGGACCACAAGGTGATGGGTGTGTCTTGGGGCCACCCATCACCGTCCCGGGTCAAGCGGCGAAGCCGCTACCTCGACCCATCCCGTCACGGGAATCAGAGCGGCCGGCGGAGCCGCCGCTCCCCCACCACCCACCGTCACGGCCTACAGCGTCGCGCCCACGCGACGCCACTACATGGTCGGCGGCACGCGGCACGCGCGTGCCCACACACCCGTAAGGAACCCATGACCAACCAGACGTTCGGCGTCGTCCCCCACCCGCACCAGGTCGCGGGTGCCGACTTCCTCGACACCCACCCCCGCGCGATCCTGGCCGACGAGGTCGGCCTAGGAAAGACCATCCAGGCTGCGCTCGTCATCGAGCGCGCCTCCCACCACGGCACGTTCTCGGCACCGGGCCGACCCGACGGCCCGGCCGTCGTTTGGGTCACCGACGCCTCGCTCATCAACCAGACTCTCGACGAGCTGCGGCGCCTCCTGCCCAACCTCACCATCGACGCATCCACCCACCGCGCGTGGTCCACCAACCCATCCAAGAAGGCCACCCAGGAGTGGGCGGCCCTCGCCGCCAACCTGCACGTCGTCGTCATCTCCTACGACACGCTCCGCACCCGCCTCGACACCGCTCTCGTGTCGCACTGGCGACCCCACATCCTGGTGCTGGACGAAATCATGGCTGTGAAGGGTGGCAAGACGAACTGGGAAGCCGTCCGCACCCTGTCAGCCCGCGCCCACCGGTGCATCGGCCTCACAGCCACCCCCGTCGAGACCGTGCCCCCCGAGACATGGGCCGCCCTCGCCGCCGTCGGCACACCCAACCTCTGGGATCAGGAGACGTTCGACCGCGAGTTCGTCGAATGGGCACCCACCGGGACGAACATCCTCGGTGATCCCATGCCACCCCGCGCCGTCGGATTCCTCCCCGGCGCCGAGACGCGCCTACGCGAGTACCTCAGAGGCGTGACGCTCCGCCGCACCGCCGAGGACATCGGCCTTTCGCTCCCGACCCTGGTTCGCAAGACCACATTCGTGCCGCTCACCCCACCCCAGCAGAAGCAGCACGACCGGTACGCCACCATGCCCGGACTCCACGGCCACCAGAAGCGAGCCAAGGCCGCCCGGTACGTCGCAGGCAGCTCCGCGACAGCGAATGAGTTCATACGTCTCGTTACGACTGCTGACTATCACCAGACTCCGAAGGTGATTGTGTATTCGGAATTTCAGGATGTGTTGAATGTGGTGTGTGAACGTCTGCGTTCGGTGGGTGTGTCGTTTGTTCGAGTGGATGGTGGCGTGGATCGCGCGGGGCGTGCAAGCGCGGTGGCTGCGTTTCGTGATCCGGTGGGGCCGCGGGTTTTGGTGGGGTCGTCGGTGTTGGAGCGTGGGCTGAATCTTCAGACGTGTGGGGTCTTGGTGTCGTTGGATTCTTCTTGGAATCCTGCGCGTGAGGTGCAGCGGGAGGGGCGTATCCGGAGGTTGGGTTCGTCGTTTGCGTGGGTGCTGCATCACACGGTTCTGCCGGACGTGCCGGATGCTCGGCGGAAGGCTGGGGTGGTGGCTGGGCGTGAGGCGGTGGCGTCGCAGGTGCTGGCTGGTGCGCCTCGGGAGGAGCGGTGCGGGCGGGATTGGTGGGCTGAGGAGCAGGACCGCATCCTCATGCACGAGGTGATGGGCGTGTGGGGTTGAGCATGTAGGGGTGTAGGGGGTCGTTGTAGGGGGTGAAGTTAGGGGGTCTGTGCTGATGTAACCCTGCCAGTGGCTATCCTCGTCGCCATGGCATTCGACTGGGCGAAGACAGACCGTCCCACCTTCGAGCGAACTCTGTGCCTTCTGCTGGAACGGAAGCACGAGAAGGCCAAGGTGACGTTCGCACCGGACGGACGAGGGGGCGACGGCGGTGTGGACTTTCTCGCTAAGATGCCACGTCACAAGATCGTATATCAGTTCAAGCACTACCTCGACGGATTCAAGTCGAGCACAAAGAGTCGGAAGCACTGGACTAAAGACTCATTCGAAAAGGCGGTCACGACTCACCAGCCGCGGTACTGGGTTCTTGTGGTCCCGTCACAGCTCACACCTCCCGAGCGCGACTGGGTAGAGAAGCTTGAAGCACCCGACGGCTTAAGTGCGCCCCGAATCCAAATACTTGATCTTCCCAAGCTCGAACTCCTTCTATCCAAGTACCCTGACATCGTGGCTTATCTGGATCGTGAAGATATTCTCGATCAAATTGAGGGCCGCAATATTGAGGTAGCTGAGGCGCGAAACTCCGAAGAGGTTGTCGAGCGCGCCCAAGCGCTTGCACATCGCGCAAGCAATCTCGACCCAGATTGGGCCGTAGACATATTCGCCACCGGCGAAGAAACTTGGATTATGCCACGCGCGAAGCATCCAAAGGCCGCAGAAAAGTCGCCACTAGGATTGGAAGTCGTGTTTGACGCCGGGCGGTTCACACCAGAAATCAAGGCGACGTTCGACCGCTTCGTAAGGTTTGGGTCGTTGGAATCTGTGTTGATTCCACGCGAGTCGATCGTTTCTCAGAAGTCAACCGGTCCATCGTTCCAGTGGGGTCCGCGATCCGGCGACTTGCTCTTCGAACCCGTCGCGCAAGGATCGTTCGATCGGCCGCTTGAGATAGAGCTCTTTGACTCGGAAGGAGCGTCACTGGGATCGCACCAGGGGCAGGTATTGGGCGCGGGCAAGGGCACCGAAGGGGCCACGGTCAAGGCGCTCTACTACCAAGGGCTAACGATGAACTGGATGCTACCGAGCAAGCAGGGCGCGGCAGGTAGTTGTGACATCGACGTCTCGGTGCATCGGCTCGATGTCCGCGACGCCCGGGACTCGCTTGCACTGAACCATGACCTGTTGACCCGCGCCCACCGAATTGACATCAGCGTGGATGGGAATCTGGTCGCTGTCGGTGATGTCGCGCCGACCAAAGCACTGCGAGACAGCGACCTCGAAATACTGCGCGAGTTTACGCGGGACTTTCAACAACTGCTCGATCACATCGGCACCAGGAGGATCATTCCCCTGGAGATAACACCGATGGACCGCGTGCTCGCGCGCGCGGCTTGCAGAATCCTCGACGGGCAGTGCGTTTTCCTTCCTGCCCAAATGAACTTCAACACAAAGGTCGATGGCGACTCAACGGATCCGGCGGCAGTTTCAGAGCTTCGCGAGCTTGTGGATCGGCCCCACGCGATTTACTCAAGGCGGCCTGATTTCGCGCTGGAAATCGCCGGCCTTACTGTCCGCCTCGGTCCTGTTGGGGTCTGTTCCCCGTCTGTCACCGTGAAGGACGGGTCTGAGCTACTCGATGCGATCCAGAACGACGATTTCGACGGTCGCACGATCACCTTTGTTGCGGGCGGCGACGCTGGGTGGCGCGCCGCCCAACTCGGTCCGGAGGGCGCGCCTCCCGAATCCTGGGCACCGACACCATGGTCCCTCTACGGCATCGAGGAGCACCGGGCGTTCTCAACGGTTGAATCATAACCGGCTAGCTGCAAGCAAATTGCCGCGGCGACAGTACCACCCCTTAGTGGAGTCGCGGATTTAACAAGGGGCCGGTCAACCCGAGATGGGAAAAGAGGCCCCCACCCCTCGCCGAGTGTTCGGTGTGGACGGCACGGTTTCACCCTTCCCGCCGTGGGTGGTCGGTGGGACGGTGGTGGGCATGGATGCGGTTGAGCACAGTGATCTGGACGAAGCGGCGGTGGCGCGTATCCGGGCCGATGTTGCCGCGGACCGGCGCCGTAGCCGGCGCGCGTGGTGGTGGGGCGGCCTCGCAGGGTTCGTCACGGTCCTGGTGTGGCAGCTCTCTTCCGAGATGGTTGGCCTGGAGAACGTCGGCCAGTTCGCCGGAGCGCTTGCGTGGTCCGCGCTGCTCGCCTGCCTGTTGTGGCCCGTCGCAGGCATCCCGTACGCCCTTCTGGTGCGCGCCTTGGGCGCACCCCTGGACCGGTGGGAGGACCGCCGCCAGCACGCGCACTAGAGGCGCACACACGAAGCCCCACACCAATGCGGTGTGGGGCTTCGTTCGCTGTCTTGGGGCCGGCTACTCAGCAGTGACGATCTGACATTCCGCGTCGAGCCCTTCCAGGCTCCGAGCATCGAGGTCGAACCCTTCGAGCGTGTCCGGCTGCCGATCTGCGAGAGGTAGGTACCTCGGGGCCTGCCCAAACTCCATGGGAGCAAGGTTCACGGCGAGCCGATCCTGCAAGTCTTCGTACCACCTGGCGGCCTCGCTTGCGGCGAGGGAGAGCTCCCTGAAGCCTGGATTGCGCTTCGCGGCACTAGCAGCCAGCGCCCGCGCCCGGTCGGCGTTGCTCTTGTCTTCAGCAACTTGGGCCGGGGTGATGTCCTCCGGATCGTCCGCCATGGCCAAGTCGGCCGCAGCTAGGGCGCAGGCGTCTTCCGCCTGTCGCGTGCCGTCGTCACCGGCCCCGCAGGCAGCAGTGACTAGAACGACGAGCGCAAGTGACGCGCGGACCCTGAACCGCATGCTCTGACCGTAGGGCGGCTGCTCTGCAAGCGTCACCACCTGGGACATCACTTCACCCGGGCCGAACGGAAGTCACCCCGCCCCTGCGGTGGTGACCGTGGGTGCGGGGTGACGTTGTGCCGGCGGTTGCTAGGGAGCCTGCCAGCACGGGCGGGCGGGCCGCGTGTGGCCCGCGTCAGCGTGGTGGTGATGATGACGGGTGCTGGTGCGTGTGGTCCACGGCCGTTCCCCTTCCTGGTGTCGGTGGACTAGGCGGTCTTGGTGAGCTGCGTCAGCGGCTCAGGACGTACATGTCGACCAGGCCGGCAGGCGAGCCCGCGGCGACGATGCCGAGGAGGTTCCAGCCGTCGGCCTGTGCGAGGGCGAGGTCGTCGGGCGTCGCGCCCACCGGAATGGGCAGGACGGGTGACCCGTCCTCGTAGTGCTCCACGATCGGGGCTGTGCCGAACACGAGCACCCCGAGGTTGCCGGCGGGGTTGGTGCGGAGGGCTGATGAGGAGGGCGAGAGGTCCATGACTGCTCCCTGCGTAGGTGGCTGGGCGGGTGCCGTTTGCCTGTCCCCCTGTTATCCCCCTCTTACGTGCTCACTGTCAAGCACCCTCGATGAGACACCCCGATATTCACCCGCGGTGTTACGTTGCGTGGAACCGGACATCGCAGGACAGGCGCTTGCTACCCTTTAATCCGTAGGTTGTGGGTTCGAACCCCACGGGGCCCACTCTCCGCGCGCGCCGCCCCGCGGGCGAGCGACCGCGGTCAGCGTGCACGACGGCGGACCACGACGTGCTCCGCTGCCACCAGTGCCGCGCACCCGAGCAGCACGACGGCGATCGTCGTCCAGCTCGCCTGGACGCACGCGTCGGTCGCGTCGGACGACAGCGGGTTCAGCCCGCCGAGCGGCTCCTCGATGCACGTGTACCGCTGTCCGTCGTCGGTGACGTCGCGAGGCGCCACGGTCACGAGCATCAGGCCCAGGACGAGCGTCGCGGTCGTGGCTGCGAGGACGGCACGGAACCGACGACCCGGGGCACCACGGCGCCGCACCGCCGGCCACACCGCGGCGGCCAGGAGTGCGAGGAACGCGCACAGCACGAGGATCGTCCACATCGGTTGCCCGAGCGTACCGGGATCCGAGGACCGCATGCGGGCGGCGCGGCGCGTGCGCCTCGTGTTCATCCGCTGTTGGTTGTGCCCCGCACCGTAGGGCCGGAACGTCGGGTCGTGGCGATGGAGGACGAGGACCGCGAGATCGACGTCGTGGTCGAGCGGATCAGTGCGCGCTTCCCGGAGGTGCCGGTGGACGACGTCCGCGACCAGGTGCTCGCGGAGCTCGGGCGCTACCAGACCGCGCACGTGCGCGACTTCGTGCCTGTGCTCGTCGAGAACGCGGTGACGGACGTGCTGCGGTCGGGTACCCGGCCGGCCCGCCCGGCGCGGAGGACGCCGCGACCGGACCGATGAGTCCGGGTGTGACGCAGCCCCGACCCGTCGGGGTCGTATGCGACGAACGAGAGCTCGACCGCGCCGTAGTAGGCGAGCACGTCGATGCCGAGCGCCGCCGCGCGCGACCGCGCCCCGGCGGCGAGGGACGCCCCGCCGACGACCGCGTGCCGCAGCCGGGACGGCGCCCCCGCCGTCGGTAGGTTCACCGGCGGGTCGAGCGGCCCGCCCCCGACGACGAGGAGCACGCATGTCCTTCCAGGCCTATCTCGACGCGGTCGAGGACAAGACCGGCCTCACCCCGCGCCAGCTCGTCGACCTGGCGCACGAGCGCGGGTTCGACGAGTCCACGAAGGCGACGCCGATCCTCGAGTGGCTGAAGGACGACTACGGGCTCGGTCGGGGCCACGGCATGGCGATCGTGCACGTCATCACCAAGGGCCCGCGGATCTCGTCGAAGCACGTGGGGTCCGACGGCACGCACCGCGACGAGTCCGACACCCTGTGGCTCGACGGCAAGGCGACCAAGCCCGCCTGACGCACCGCGGACACCGCCCGGGTCGCCCCGCGCACCGCGGGCAGGGAGACCTCGGGGTCGCCCGTCGCCGGCCCCGGTGCACACTCGACGAAGCCCCGGGTGCCCGACGACGTCCCGCGAGCGGGCGGCGTCGGGCACCGGGCGTGCTGCCAGGTCAGGGACCGGGCGGCGTCAGAACGACCAGCGCTGGGCCTCGGTCTGGTTGCAGGTCCAGAGCTGGACCTTCTGGCCGTCGTGGAGCGGCGCCCCGCCCTGGGCGTCGAGGCACTTGCCGGACTGCGGGTTGCGCAGGGCCTGGGTGCCGGCGTCGTAGACCCACTGCTGGGCGCCCGTGCCGTTGCACGTGTAGATCCACACGACGGTGCCGTCCGCGGTCCCGCTGCGGGCGACGTCGAGGCACTTGCCCAGCGCGCGCACGGTCCCGTCGGACCCGCGCGTCCACTGCTGCGCCGTGTTGCCGCTGCACGTCGCGAGCTGGACCTGGTTGGTGTCGGTCGGGTCGGCCCACGGCACGTCGAGGCACAGCGCGGCGCCGGCGCGGATCGTCCCGGTGCCGGTCGGCAGGCCGCCGCCGGGGTTCGGCTGCTCGGTGCCGCCACCGTCGTCGCCGATGGGCGTCGCGGCGCCCGTGAACGGGTCCAGCTTGATGAAGGCAGCCTGAGGGTTGCCGTCGTGGACGAGCGACTCGTGCGCGCCGACGTCGTCGAACGCGAAGGCGTACGCCCGGCCGTTCGCCATCTGCTGGTGCGCGAGCTTGGCGTAGACGTTGGTGCGCGCGTCCTGGTAGAAGCCGGCGTCGCTCGCGTCGGGCTGGTTCGGGTTCGTCAGCGCCGTGGTGCGGATGAGCGCCGCGCACAGGGTGCGGGCGATCGGCCCGACGACGTGGTCGTTGGGCGCCTGGAGGTCCTTGTGGCACCCGTACACGCTCGACGCGTCGGGCTTCGTAAAGGCCGCGACCTCCTGCCCGGACGCGTTCCTGAAGCGGAACCAGTCGCCGTCGACCCGGCCGCGGAACTGCGTGCCGGGCTCGTGGGAGAACGGCGTGACGACCATGTCGCGCGTGCGGTAGGAGTTCCACACCTCGGTGACGTACGAGTCGATCGACGCCGAGGAGATCTTGCCGACGTCGATCCCGTGCGACGGGTTGAGCGCGCGCAGGCGGCTCCCGTCAGGGGCGCGCTGCACGAGGCCGCCCCACCCCGCGCTCTCGAGGGCCGTGTAGAACGCCTCGTAGCCGTTCGGCGTGAGCATGCCCGTGCTGAGGACCTGCCCGTCGGCGCGCTGGACGCCCACCTGGTACGGCGCGGACCAGTGGTCCACCTGCGTGCTGTTGATCCACAGCCCGCCGTCGTTGAGCGTGTACTCGGTCCAGTTGAAGAGGATGTTCCGGTTGGGGTCGGAGTCGTTCTGGACCGCTGGCTGGACGAGCCGCCCGTCGAGCACGATCTGGAACGTCATCTTCTGGCCGTACGAGTAGTAGACGCGCCCGGACAGCTTCGGGAGCCGGATCGTCACGGACTGGCCGGGGCCGGGGCCCGCGATCGACGCGTCGGGCGCCGGGACGGGCACGGGCCCCACCCCGCCGGGCCACGGGTGGAACGTGCCGCCCGCGTCGGCCCAGCCGGCGACGCCGTCGCGCTCGCCGAGGACGTACAGGTAGATCGGCCCCTTGCCCGAGTCGTTGGTGATCGTGAGCGGGATGGTCGCCGGGACCGCGCTCGCGGGGGCCGCCGCACCGACGACCGCCCCGCTCACCGCGAGGACCGCCGCGCACAGGGCGGCCCACGCTCGTCTGCTTCTTCTCCGCCTGTCGAGACTCATGCCAGGTCTGCTCCTTGTTCGGTTGCTCCGTCGAAACCGCACTCGCCGGACGGCCCGGCGACGGCACTGCCGCACGAGGTGTGGGAGCGCTGCCACGACCGTAGCGGACGGCACGCCGACGCGCCAGGGAGCGCTCCCACGACGTCGCCGCACGGCCCCCACCGCACCCGGGCCCGCCCAGCACCTAGACTCGAACGAGTGCAGTGCCACCACTACGACGCTGGCCGGTGCCGCTCGTGCAGCCTCCTCGAGCTCGCCTACCCGGCGCAGCTCACCGGCAAGCAGGAGCACTGCGCCGACCTCCTCGCGCCGCTCGCGCCCGACCTGACCTGGCTGCCCACGGTCGAGTCGGCGGAGTCGGGCTTCCGCAACAAGGCGAAGATGGTCGTCACCGGCACCACGGACGCCCCGGTGCTCGGCATCCTCGGCGAGGGCGGCGGCGTCGACCTCACCGACTGCCCGCTCTACCCGGCCGCGCTCCAGGCGTCGTTCCCGGCGTTCGCGGACTTCGTGACCCGCGCGCGGCTCGTCCCCTACGACGTGCGCGCCCGTCGCGGCGAGCTCAAGTACGTGCTGGTGACGCTGTCCCCCGACGGCGACCTCATGGCGCGGTTCGTCCTGCGGTCCACCGAGTCGCTCCCCCGGGTCCGCAAGCACCTGCCGAGCCTGCTCGACGCGCTGCCGTCGCTGCGCGTCGTCTCGGTGAACCTGCACCCGGAGCACAAGGCCGTGGTCGAGGGCGAGACGGAGATCCTCCTCACGGACGCCGAGACGCTGCGCATGCGCGTCAACGGGATCGACCTGCACCTGCGCCCGCAGAGCTTCTTCCAGACCAACACCGACGTCGCCGCCGCGCTCTACCGCCAGGGCCGCGAGTGGGTCGACGACGCCGCGCCCGCCACGGTCTGGGACCTCTACTGCGGGGTGGGCGGGTTCGCGCTGCACGTCGCCGGTCCGGACCGGGACGTCGTCGGCGTCGAGACGAGCGCCGAGGCCGTCGCGAGCGCGCGGCTCACCGCGCACGACGCGGGCCTCGACCGCACGACGTTCCTCGCCCAGGACGCGACGGCGTTCGCGCTGTCGCGGCACGTCGCGCCCGACCTCGTCGTCGTCAACCCGCCACGTCGCGGGATCGGGGAGACGCTCAGCACGTGGCTCGAGGAGTCCGGCGTCGGGCACGTCGTCTACTCGAGCTGCAACGCGACGTCGCTCGCGCGCGACCTCGCGCGCATGCCGTCCCTGCGCCCGCGCGCCGCCCGGGTGCTCGACATGTTCCCGCAGACGTCGCACTACGAGGTCGCGGTCCTGCTCGAGCGCGGCTGACCGCGCTCGTACGGCTGCCGTTCACCCCGGCGCCGAGATCGACCCGAGCGTCCGAGATCGACCCTCCGGAGGTCGATCTGGCGACGGGCGGGCCGATCTCGCGGTCAGGGGCGCTCGCCCGCGCGCCGCGCAGCCTCGACGGCGGACGCCTCCAGCCGCTCCCGGTAGGCCGCCCACTCGGCCTCGTCGAGCGCGGGCAGGTTGCCCCGGCCGTCCCCCGCAGCGCCGTCGACGAGCTCCCGCACGATGTCCGCGTGGCCGGCGTGGTGCGCCACCTCCGCGAGCACGTGCACGAGCACCTGGTGGAGCGTGACGTCGCGGTTCTCGGGGCGCCACCACGGCACGTGCCCGGGCGCGTCGAGGTCGAGCGACGCCACGGTCGCGTCGCACAGCTCCGACGACCGGCGGAAGAGCTCCAGGATCTCCTCCCGGCTCTCGTCCGCCGTGGCCCACATGTCGGCGTTCACCTCCGCGTCGTCGGCGAACCAGGGCAGCTCCAGGTCGTGCGTGCCGCCGAACGCCTCGTGGAGATAGCCGAGCTGCACGCTGCCCACGTGCTTCACGAGTCCCAGGACGTTCGTGCCGGTGCGCGTGAGCGGACGGCGGACGTCGTACTCGCTCAGCCCCTCCGCCTTGGCCAGCAGCGCGTCCCGCTCCCGGCCGAGGTACCGCAGCAGCGTCGCCTTGGGGTCGTGGTCTGGTGCTGTCCTCGTGCTCATCCACCGGACGTTACCGACGCCCTCCCACGCCGGTGCCAGACTCGCCCCATGGGCACCGTGCACGCAGAGATCACCGACCGGCTGGCGGCGTTCGTCCTCGCGCAGCCGGTGTTCTTCGTCGGGACCGCCCCGCTCGCGGCGGACGGCCACGTCAACGTCTCGCCCAAGGGCATGGCGGGCACGTTCGCCGTGCTCTCGCCGCACCGCGTCGCCTACCTCGACTACACCGGGTCGGGCGCGGAGGCTCCCGCGCACCTGCGGGAGAACGGGCGCATCGTCGTGATGTTCTGCGCGTTCTCCGGGCCGCCCACCATCGTCCGGTTCCACGGCACCGGACGGTACGTCGAGGCCGGGAGCGCGGAGTTCGACGCGCTGCGCGGGCACTTCGCCAAGACGGAGACCGCCGGGCAGCGCGGCGTCGTCGTCGTGGACGTCACGCGCGTCTCCGACTCGTGCGGGTTCTCCGTCCCGCACCTCGAGCTCGTCGAGGACCGCGACCTGCTCGACCGCTGGGCGGGTCGCAAGACGCCCGAGCAGCTCGACGACTACCGGGTCACCAAGAACTCGACGAGCATCGACGGCCTCCCCGCGATCGGCGAGCCCGCCGAACCTGTCGGCCCGTCGTCGCCGTCGAGCGCGACCCCTCGCCGACCGGTCGAGGCGTCCGCCACCTGACGTCGCGCGACGGCGCGACAGAGGCTGACGGCCCACCGGCTCGTCAGGAGCCGGTCGAGGTCGCGTCGAGGTAGGCCCGGCCGCGCGGGGAGAGACGGTAGCCGACGTCCAGGCTCTCGGTGAGGCCGAGCTCCTTGAGCCGGCGCACGCGTACCTTGAAGTCGTCGCGCGCCATCCCGAGGCCGGCGGCGAGCTCGCGCGCGACGACGCCCTCGTTCGCCGCGACCAGCTCGAGGTACTGCCGGGTCCACGGCGCGGCGGCGGCGCGGTCCTTGCGGTCCAGCGCCGCGCGGATCTGCTCGACGGCGGCCGCGTCCAGGTCGGCGTCCTCGCGCAGCGCGACGCGCGGGTCGGGACCCGCCAGGCGGATGCCCACACGGTAGAGGTCGCCCTCGCGCGCGGCTCCCCGGGCGAGCACGCGCTCCGGTGAGGCCATCCCCGCGAGGCGCGCCTCGTCGTCGGACACGAGCGGTGCGCCGTCCGGCCCGACCGCGACGCGCTCGACGGACGTCACCTCGACGACCCCGATCCGCGTCCGCTGGAGCGTCCCCACCTTCACGCGCGGCGTCGTCCAGCGGCGGAACGCGAGCGTCACCGTCCCGTCCTGGAGGCCGCGCAGCGTGCGGGCGTCGAGGAGCACGTCTCCGAGCGTACGACGCCGCCGCCCCGATCTCCCGAGGTAGAGCCCTGGTCATGACCAGGGCTCTACCTCGCGTGACCAGGGCTCTACCTCGCGTGACCAGGGCTCTACCTGGGCGCACCAGGGCTCTCCCTCGGCGGGGTCGGGCCCGGGGCCGGGTCAGGCGAGCTCGGGGCGGCGGGCGACGGTGAGGACGTGGGTGTCGGGCCAGTCGACGGGCTCGCCGGTCGCGGCGTCGTGCAGCGCGGCGACGGGCGCGAGGGCGTGCTGGACGACCCACTCGTTGCGCCACGCGCCGCTGCCCGGCTCGAGCTCGAAGCCGGCGTCGGCGAGCAGGTCGGCCCACCGCGGGCCGCTGAGGTCGCAGAACCGCTCGTGGCACTCGGACAGCCAGTTGTCGACGTAGTCCTTGCGGGTCAGGAACTCCATCGCCTGGCGCAGCGTGAGCCGCCACGACCCCGGCGCCAGGCGCTCGGGCGCGAACGCGGCGCCGGACAGGCGCGGGAAGTCGTGCGCGAACTGGACCAGGCGCGCGTCGGTGGACAGCGCGCCGACCCACGCGGCGACGTCCGCGCGCGCGAGGCCGTCGAGGTCGGCCCGCGCCCCGCCCGGCCCGTCCCCGGTGGCGGCTGCGCCGTCGTCGGTCCGCAGGGTGAGCACGACGACGCGGTCCGGCTCGGCCGGGCCGCACACGTCGGAGTTGATCCACACCCCGCCGGGCCGGGTGTGGGCGTGGACGCGGCGCGCGAACGTCTCGACGTCGCGCACGCCGTCCCCGTACGACGAGACCTCGTGCGTGAGGGCGATCGTCAGGGTCGTGTCGACGGTCGCGTCGGGCATCACGGACCGGTCGAGGATGTTGGCCTGCACGAACCACACGTGCGGGTTCGCGAACGCGCCCTGGGCCTTCTTGTGCTCGGCCTCGGCCACGAGGTGCCGCGCGACGTCGACCCCGAACAGGTCGGACTCGTGCAGGCGCGGCTCGCGCGCGACGTGCTCCAGGAGGCCGCCGGTCGCGCAGCCGATGTCGACGATCCGCCCGGGCCGCACGTGCGGCGCCACCTGGGCCCACTTGCGCGCGGACGCGTCCTCGAACGCGGCGGCGTACGTGCGGTAGTCGCGCGTCGAGGTGAGGTCGCCGTCGCCCGAGACGACGGGGTCGGCGAAGATCCGCCGCACGTCCTCCACGAACCGGTAGCGCGCGTAGAACTCCGGGACGGCCGGGTGCGCGACGTCGCGCCAGCGCTCGTCGCCCGCGGCGATCTGCTCGACGACGTCCCACGGGCGGGCGGGCAGCTCACCGCCCGGCTCGGCGGCGTCGAGCTCCACGCCCGCGACGCGGTAGCCGAGCGCGCGGTACGCGTCGACGAGCGCGGGCGTCGAGCACGCGACGACGGTGTCGGCGGGGTCGGGCGCGACACCCGTCGCCGTGGCGACGCTCGTGACGACGAGGTGCGCGAACCGGTCGTCCGGCGCGACGTCGGGCACCGGCACGACGACGGACCGGAGCCCCTCCCGGGTCGTCACGTTCTCGACGAGCGCCTCCCGCCGGTGGCCCGGCAGCGGGTTGCGGCGCGTGCCCGCGTGGTTCGCGGACGTGACGACCCAGACCACCTCGACGTCGGGCGCGCACCGCACGCGGTGCCCGTCGAGGTCGCGCACGAGCCCGGCGCGCAGCGCCCGGAGGTAGTCGATCTGGTAGCGCGTGACGACGTGGTGACGCCCCGGGAAGAGGACGCGACGGACCGGCGGGGACGCAGGAGGGTGCACGCGCACACCGTGCGGGGCGTCACCCCCTCGACGCAACCCGTCTCACCGCTCGGTCCCCCTCGGCGACCGCGTGTTCGCTCTCCGTGAAGGCCGCCCAGCGGGGAAACCCGCTGGTCGCCGGGGCGCCCGCCCCTGAGCGCTCCCCGATCCGGCTGGCCTGGACGCACGTCCACGATGCGGAGCACAGGGGACGTATGGGACGGTGTTCGCGATGTTCTGGATCGTGGCAGGGGCTGTGCTCGTCGTGTCCGGCCTCGCGATCGCCGCGACGGCCGCCCGCGGCGCGCGCCGAGCCGGGTCGACCGGGGCGAACGGGATGGCGATCGCCGTCGGCGGCGGACTCGTGATCTGGGGCGCGATCGCCCTGACCGTCGGGCTCCTCACGCACGACTGAGCGCTGCCTCCCGCGCGTCGACGACCTCCGCCCCGGTCACCGCCCCGGAGAGCCCGCGCCGTCCGCGCGTGAACGGGACCGCGGCGACCGACACCACGGCGAACAGCCACGCGACCGGCGCGGCCACGTCGCCCACCACCGCGAGCGCCGCCGGGACGCCCGTCGGCAGGTCGGCGAGCAGGCCCAGCGCCCCCCACAGCGCGCCCCCGGCCGCCGCGCGGGCGACGCGCTGCGCCGTCGTGCCGGGCCGGCCCGCCCAGCGCGGCGCGAGCCACACGGTCCGCTGCCCCCAGGACGCGCCGCTGCCGAGGAACGTCGGCACGACGAACACGAGCGCGAACGGGACGAGCGTGCCGAGCAGCCACTGCGGCCAGTCCGTCCCGTCGGGCAGCGGACGCCCGAGCAGGAGGAGCACCGTGCGGTAGCCCACCTGGAGCACCACCCCGAGCGCGGTGACGAGCAGCGCGTCGAGCAGCATCCCCAGCCAGCGGCGCCACACCGTCACGGGTCGCGCCTCGTCCCGGCGCGCCTCGAGCTCCGCGGCGCGCGGCATCCACCGCAGCACGAGCGGCGCTGCGAGCGCCCCGAGCAACGCGCCGAGCGTGTTGGTCAGGACGTCGTCGACGTCGGCGACGCGGTACGAGCACGGGATGAGCCCGAAGATCCCCGTGTACTGCGTGGTCTCGACGAGCAGCGACGCGGCCAGCCCGGAGAGCGTCGCGACGACGACGCCGCGCCCCAGGTAGCGCCGTACGAGCAGCCCCCACGGGACGAAGAGGACGACGTTGAACACGACCTGGAGCACGGCCGCGCTCCGCAGGGTCGCGCCGGCGCCGAGGCCGGCGGTGTCGCGCCGGATGTCGGCCAGGGAGTGGAACGGCACGAGCTCCGCCCCTGCGACGCCGTACCGGGCGCACCACGCGGCGAGGTCGCCGGCGGGCAGCGGCAGGAGCGTGTACGCGACGAGCGCCACCCCGTACACGGCGACGGCCGCGGCCCCGACCAGGCGCCGGCCGCTCAGGCCGCCGTACCGGCGCGACTGCCACGCGAGGGCGGGCACGAGGACCGCCGCGAAGACCAGCGCGCCGCCGATGACGCCGACGTACGCCGGCCACGTCCACCTGTCGATCACGCGCGGCTCCCGCCGTGCTGAGGGGCGGGTCGGCGTGCGCGGGTGCGGGTCGTGGTCACGGGCTCCAGTATCGCGGCGGCGCCCGCGGCGCTGCCCTCCGGCGCCCGCTGCCCGCCTCCCGGACGAGCGCCGACGACGACCGGCCTCGTCCCCGAGGACCTTCGGCGCGGCGTGCGGGCCGGACCGCGGCCTAGCGTGGAGGTGCGGTCGGTCGCCACGGCCCGCCGAGGGCTCACCGAGGACCGGTCCGGGGACCGCCCGCCGCGCACCGACCGGTGCGCGCGGCCCGACGGACGAGGTGAGGACGATGAAGGCGGCGCGGTACCACGGCAAGGAAGACCTCCGGATCGAGGACGTCCCGGAGCCCGAGACCAGGCCGGGCACCGTGAAGATCCGGCCCGCGTGGACGGGCATCTGCGGGTCCGACCTGCACCTGTACCTCGAGGGCCCCTTCCCGCCCGCGCCGTCGGAGACCGAGCCGCACCCGCTGTCGGGCGAGACGCTGCCCGTCGTGTTCGGCCACGAGTTCTCCGGGGTCGTGGAGGAGCTCGGCGAGGGCGTCGACGGGCTCGCGGTCGGGGATGCCGTGGTGGTCGAGCCGTTCATGGTGTGCGGCGAGTGCCCGCCGTGCCGCGACGGCCTGTACAACGCGTGCGTGAAGATGGGGTTCATCGGGATCTCCGGCCGCGGCGGCGGGCTGTCCGAGCACATCGTCGTCGAGCGCCGGTGGGTGCACCCGGTGGGCGACGTCCCGCTGGACCAGGCCGCGCTGATCGAGCCGCTGGCCGTCGCGTACCACGGCGTGCGGCTGTCCGGGGCTCAGGCGGGCGACACCGTCCTCGTGGGCGGGGCGGGGCCGATCGGCCTGCTGACGTGCGCCGTGCTGCACGCGATCGGGGCGCGGACGATCGTCACGGAGGTGAGCGGGGCCCGCAAGGCCAAGGCGCTGGAGACGGGCGTGGCCGACGTCGTGCTCGACCCGCGCGAGGTCGACGTCGCCGCGCGCGTGCTCGAGATCACCGACGGCCGCGGCGCGGACGTCGCGATCGAGTGCTCGGGCGCGCAGCCGGTGCTCGACACCCTGACCCACGCGCTCAAGGCGGGCGGCACGCTCCAGATCGTGGCGCTGTTCTCCGCGCCGCCGACGCTCGACGTCATGACGGTGCTGCTGCGCGAGCTCACGATCAAGGGCGCCATCGGGTACGCCGACGACCACCCGGCGGTCATCCGGCTCGTGCAGGAGGGCAAGGTCGACCTCGCCCCGTTCGTCACGAGCCGCATCGCCGTCGAGGACGTCGTGGAGAAGGGGTACCGCGAGCTCATCGACCACAAGGACGACCACGTGAAGATCGTCGTGTCGGTGTGAGACGGCGGCCCGCGGCCCTCCCCGTCCCCGGGGGCCGCGGGCCGCGCTCGACCCGTGCTCGTCGACGCGCCGCGCTCGACCTGCGGCGCGCCGCCCGGCGTGCCACGGTGGAGGCTCACGAGGCCTCCGGGAGGTGCCGCATGGACGTCCTCGCCGCCCACGGCGACGCGATCGGCGCGTTCGACGCCCTCGTCCGCCCGCTGCGCGACGACCAGTGGGCGCTGCCCACCCCGGACGCCGACTGGACGGTGCGCGACCTCGTCAACCACCTCACCGCCGAGCAGCTCTGGGCCCCGGAGCTGCTCGCCGGGCGCTGGATCGAGGACGTGGGCACCGTCTTCGAGGGCGACGTGCTCGGCGACGACCCGGTGGACCGGTGGGTCGACGCGTCCGTCCAGGCCCGCGAGGCGTTCCTCGCTCCCGACGCCCTGGACCGCCGCGTGCACCTGTCCTACGGCGACGAGTCGGGCGCGGAGTACTGCGCCCAGATGACGTTCGACCTCGTGGTGCACGCCTGGGACCTGGCCCGCGCCGTCGGGGCGGACGAGACGGGCGAGCCCGCGCTGGTCGCGTGGGCGCTGCACTACGCGGAGTCGCGCTCGACGTTCCTCGAGCCGGGCCCGCTGTTCCGCGGCCCGCTCGACGTCGACGACGGCGCCGACGACCTCACGCACCTCCTCGCGCTCACGGGCCGCCGCCGCTGACGGTCGCACGCCGGGTGAACGTTCGCGGAACGGTCTGCCCGGAGGCGGCCCCGGCAGGACGGGCGCGCGGGTCGCGCGCGAGACTGACCCCATGCCACCCACCGCTCCGGGTCGCACCCCGGACCAGCGCACGACGCACGCGCCGCCCCTGCTCCGGGCCGCGGCCGACCGCGGGGGCCGTCCCCTCGTCGTCGGGCACCGCGGCAACTCGTCCGTCGCGCCGCAGAACACGCTCGCGGCGTTCGAGGCCGCGGTGCGCGCGGGCGCCGACGCGATCGAGCTCGACGTGCACCTCACGGCCGACCGGCAGGTCGTCGTGCTGCACGACGACGTCGTGGACGAGACGACGGACGGGACCGGCCGCGTGGACGGGCTCACGCTCGCCGAGGTGCGCGCGCTCGACGCCGGCTCGTCGTTCTCGCGCGCGTACGCGGGCCAGCGCGTCCCGACGTTCGCGGAGGTCGCGCGGTTCGCCGTCGCGCACCCGGGTGTCGGGCTCCTCGTCGAGCTCAAGGGCGTCTGGTCGGTCGAGGACGTCCTGCTCGTGACCAAGCAGGTCGACGACGCCGGGCTCGCGGACCGGGTGCTCGTCCAGTCGTTCTGGCCCCCCACGGTCGCCGCGCTGCGCGACGCCGCCGGTCACCTCGACCGCGCGCTCCTGCTCGCGCTGCACCCCGACAGCCTCGCCGAGCTCGTCAGCGTGTGCGCGGACCTGGGGGTCGTGGCCTGCAACCCGGAGGTCGCGCTCCTCGCACACGAGCCGGGCCTCGTGGACACGCTCCGCGGCGCGGGGCTGCGCGTGCACGCCTGGACCGCGAACACGACGGACGAGTGGGACGACCTCCTCGCGCAGGGCGTCGACGGCATCATGACGGACCGGCCGGACCGGCTCGCCGGCTGGCTCGACGCGCGGTTCGAGGATCCTCGGCGGGTGAACCGGCCGCCGCGCCCCTAGCGTGGACGGATGAGCGCCACCCCGACGCCCTCGCCCGGTCCGCTCCCCACCCCGCCCGACCCGTCCGACCCGTCCGGCCCGGGACCCGCGCGCGCCCCGGCGGTGTGCGTGCTCGCGCTGACGCCGCTGCTCACGGTGGAGATCGAGCCCGCCGGGCCGTACGAGACCTCGCCCGAGGTGCACGTCCACCCCGGCGGCCAGGGGCTGTGGCTCGCGCGCATGGCGTACTCGCTCGGTGCGCAGGTCGTGGTCTGCGGCCCGTTCGGCGGGGAGACGGGCACGGTCGCGGCGCACCTCGCGCGCGCCGAGCACCTCGACCTGCGCGCGACGACGACCGGCGGCAACGGCGCGTACGTCCACGACCGGCGCAGCGGCCACCGGGAGGAGGTCGTGACGATGGACCCGTTCCCGCTCAACCGGCACGAGGTCGACGACCTCTACGGCACCGTCCTCGTGTCCGGTCTCGACGCGGCGGTGACCATCCTCACCGGGTCGGAGACCGCGATCGGGGTCCCGGCGTCGTTCTTCGGGCGGCTCGCGCGCGACCTGCACGCCTCGGAGCGCCAGGTGGTCGCCGACCTCTCCGGGGAGCAGGCGCGCGCCGTGGCCGACGCGCCCGGCGCGGTGCTCAAGATCAGCCACGAGGAGATGGTCGACGGCGGGTTCGCCGACGACGACACCGAGGCGGCCCTGCTCGCCGCCGCGCGCGGCATGGTCGACGCCGGGCCGCGCGCGGTCGTCGTGTCGCGCGCGCACGACCCCTCGCTGCTCGTGACGCGCGAGCACACGTACACCGTGCGCACGCCGCGCATCACGACCGTCGACCACCGCGGCGCGGGCGACTCCATGACGGCGGGCATCGCCGTCGGGCTGGGCCGCGGCCTCGAGCTCCCGGACGCCGTGCGCCTGGGCGCCGCGGCGGGCGCGCTCAACGTCACGCGGCGCGGGCTCGGCACGGGCCGGCGCGACCAGATCGAGCGCCTCGCGCGCCGCATCACGGTGCGCGAGGCCCGCACCTGAACCCGGCCGCCGGGCCGGCTACCCCCACCCCCACCCCCCCGACCCCGACCCCGACCCCGACGACAGAGGAGAACCACCGTGCGCGCCCTCGTGACCAACGACGACGGGATCGACTCCCCCGGCCTGGCGGTCCTCGCCGGGGCGGCGCTCGACGCCGGCTACGAGGTCGTCGTCGCGGCCCCCGCCCGCGAGTCGTCGGGCGCCAGCGCGTCCCTGCTCGGCGCCGAGCGCGACGGGCGGCTCGCCGTCGAGCCGCGCCGCGCGCCGGGCCTGCCCGACGACGTGACCTCCTACGCCGTCCGCGCCGCCCCCGCGCTCATCGCCTTCGTCGCCGCCTACGGCGGGTTCGGACCCCGGCCGGACCTCCTGCTCTCGGGGGCGAACAAGGGCGCCAACACCGGCAACGCGATCCTGCACTCCGGGACGGTCGGCGCGGCGCTGTCCGCGATGACGCACGGGATCCGGTCGCTCGCCGTCTCGGTCGACGCGGCGGAGCCGCAGCACTGGGACACCGCGCGCCTCGTCACCGACCACGTGCTCGCGTGGATGGACGACGCCGCGTCGCGGGACGTCCCGCTCGACCGCCGCACGCTCAACGTCAACGTCCCCGACGTCCCGCCGGACCGGCTGCGCGGTCTGCGCCAGGCGCCGCTCGCGACGTTCGGGCTCGTCCAGGCGAACATCCACGAGGACGGCGACCGGCACCTGGTGCTCCAGTACTCCGGCACGGAGCGGCACTCCGAGCCCGACTCCGACACCGGCCTGCTCACGCGCGGGTGGGCGACCGCGACTCTCCTCGTCGCGCCGTACGCCGACGTGACGGTCGAGGTCCCCGGCCTGACCTGATCCGCTCGCCGTCGGGCGCGCCGGGGACGCGTCCGGGTCCCGTCCTCAGGTACCGGGTCGGCGGTCGTCCTCGCGGACGCCGTCCCCGTCGTCGGCGGGGTCGCGCGGCGCCCCCGCGTCGGGCGCGTCGCCCGGCGCGTCGTGGTCCGGCACGGCGCCGTGCTCGGCCGTGCGCTCGCGCTCGTCGATGACGTCCTGGCCCGGTCCCGCGAAGGCGCGCGACCGCTCCTCTCCCTCGGGCGTCCCGCTGAAGAAGGCGGACTCCGCGGCCTCGGGCGTCGCGTCGCCGTGCACGTCGTGCCCGACGGCGGGGAGCGGCCGGGTCCCGCCCGGCACCTCGGCGTCGTGACCGGCGCGGTCGTGACCGGCGCCGGCGTCGACGTCCCGCTCGTCCGGGCGCCCCGCCGGGCCGGGCACGACCCCGACGAGCCGTGTCGGGTCCTCGCTCGGCGCCGCGCCGGCGCCCTTCCCCGCACGCCGGATCGTCCCGAGGACCACGGGCGCGTCGGCCCGCCGCGACCCGCGCTCCGCGGGGAGGCGCGGCGGTCGCGCCGGGGCCACGGGGACCCCGTCGCCGCCCGTGCCGGTCCCGTCGGGCCGCTCGGCGTCCGCCGCGGCGGGCTCGCCCGGCTCCCCCGGCAGGAGGTCGGCGGCGTCCGCGGCGCGCTCGAGCCGGGTCCGGGGCAGACCCTGCGGGGCGGCGCGCTGCAGCCAGTCGACCAGGCCCTCCCGGACGAAGCACCGCAGGTCGAACAGCGTCGGGGCGTCGTGCGCGCTGACGAGGGCGCGGACCCGCACGAGGCCCCCGACAGCGTCGGTCACCTGGAGGATGCCGACGCGCCCGTCCCACAGGTCGGTGAGCGCGAGGAGACGCCGCAGCTCGGCCCGCATCGGCCCGACCGGCACCTCGAAGTCGAGGTCGAGCTCGACCGTGCCCAGCAGGTCGGCGGCGCGGCGGGTCCAGTTCTGGAACGGCGTCGTCGTGAAGTACGTGGACGGCATGATGAGGCGGCGGTCGTCCCAGAGGTGCACCACGACGTACGTCATGGTGATCTCCTCGATCCGCCCCCACTCGCCCTCGAGCACCACGACGTCGTCCACGCGGATGGCGTCGGTGAACGCGATCTGCATGCCCGCGAACACGTTCGCGAGCGACGTCTGCGCGGCGAGGCCCGCGACGATCGAGATGAGCCCCGCCGACGCGAGCAGGCTCGCCCCGGCGGCGCGCGCGGCGGGGAACGTGAGCAGGATGCCCGCGACCGCGCACACGACGATCACCGCGACGGTGAGCCGGCGCAGCACCGTGATCTGCGTCCGGACGCGGCGCGCGTGCCGGTTGTCCGCGGTGTCCATGCGGTAGCGCTGCAGCGCGGAGTCCTCGAGCACGAACGCGATGGCGCCCACCCACCACGCACCGGCCAGGATGAGCGCGATGAGCAGGAGGTGCTCGACCGCCGGGCGCCAGGGCGTCGAAGCGTCGGTCGTCAGACGGACTGCCACCCACACCGCGACGACGGTCAGGACCGCGCGGTCCGGTCGGCGCAGCCGCCGCGAGAGGTCGCGCGCGAGCTCGCTGCGCCGGCCGGCCCGGCGCACGACGGCAGAGATCACGGTCCCCAGGACGAACGCGACAAGGACTCCCGCCGCGACCGCGCCCAGGGTGACGAGCACGTCGGTCGTGTTCTCCAGCTCGGTGTCCATCACCTCAGGCTAGGCAGGGCGCCCGGCGGTCACCTCCGGGCCGTCGCTCGTGCGGGGCGTGCGGGCCGGGCCTACCGTGGCAGGCATGATCTCGTGGGAGCTCGCGCTCGCGCTGCGCGACGCGGGCGTGCGGTGGTCGCCGGCGTCGGGCGACCGCTTCCGCCTCCTCGCCACGGGCGGCGACGGCGACGTCTTCACCGTGAGCGACATGACGATCGAGCCGCACGAGTTCGACACCGGCGTCGTGCTCGGCTTCAACGGGACGACCGAGTGGGCGCTCGACTCGGTCGCGCTCGAGGACGCGCTGTGGCACCCGCTCGAGGAGCAGCTCCGGGAGCTCCTCGGGGGCACCTTCCGCGCGCTCGAACGGTCGGACGCCGGGTACGTCGTCCGCACCGAGGTGCTCCACGACCTCGGCACGTTCGCCGCGGCGGACGCCGCCGACGCGTACGCGCGGGCCCTGCTCGCGCTCGTCGCCGCGAGCACCGAGGACCCGCCCTGACCCGCGGGCGCAGGGCGAGCTGGCTCGACGACGTGCGACGCGCCCCGTCCGTCGTGCGCCGCGTGCTGCGCGCGCTGGGCGACGAGCCGCCCCCCGCGGTCGATCCCGAGCCGCCCGAGGTGTCCCCCGACCTCGTCCCGCTCCTGCGCGAGCTGGGGACGGCGCTGCTCGACTCCGGACGCTCCGTGACCGACGTCGAGGACGACCTGGAGGCCGTCGCGCGACGCTCGGGCACGTCCACCGTGGGCACGCTCGTCCTCCCCACGGGTGTCTTCGTCCGGGTGAGCACGGCGGGCGGCACGGTCGCCGACTTCGCGGGTGCTGCCGCGAGCGGTCTCAACCTCGACCAGATCGGGGCGCTCACCACCCTCGTGCGCCGCCTGCGCACGACCGACGTCCCGCTCGCCGACGCGCGGGCCGAGCTGCGCGCGATCGTGGAGCGGCCGCCCCGCTTCGGCGCGGTGCTCACGATCGTCGGCCACGGGCTGCTCACGGTCGGGTTCGGCCTCGTGCTCAACCCCACCGCCCGGCTCCTGCCGGTCTACCTCGCGCTCGGGATCCTCGTCGGCGCCCTGCGCTGGCTCGGGACGCGGTGGCCGACGCTCGCCACCGCCCTGCCCGTCGTCGCGGCGTTCGTCGTGACGCTCCTGGCGGTCGACGTCGTCCACCCCTGGCTCGGCGACGACCCGCTCAGCGTGCTCGTGCCGCCCCTCGTGTCGTTCCTGCCCGGCTCGGTGCTCACGGTCGCCGCGATCGAGCTGACGGGCAACCAGATCGTCGCCGGCGCGAGCCGGCTCGTCTACGGGGTCGCGCAGCTCCTGCTGCTCGTGTTCGGCGTCGTCGCGGGGGCCGCGGTCGCGGGCCCGCTCGTCGCCGCCCCCGCCGCGGACCAGCTCGGGTGGTGGGCGCCGTGGGTGGGGATCCTCGCCGTCGGGCTCGGGCAGATGTACTTCGCGTCGTCGCCGCGGGGCTCGCTGCCCTGGGTGCTGCTCGTCCTGCTCGGCGCGTACGCGGCCCAGCTCGCCGGGGCGCTCGCCGCCGCCCCGCTCGCGGGGTTCGTGGGTGCCCTCGTCATCGCGCCGCTCGCCGCGCTGGTCGAGCGGACGCCGCACGGACCGCCCGCCGCCGTCACGACCCTCCCGGCGTTCTGGCTCCTCGTGCCCGGGGCGCTCAGCCTGCTGGGCCTCTCGGACCTGGTGAACGGCGGCCCGGAGGCGGCACAGGAGATCGCCAACGCGGTCGTCGCCGTGTTCGGGATCGCCCTCGGCACGCTCGTCGGGTCGGCCGTCACGCGGGACGCGGGACGGGTGACACGTACCCTCTTCACATCCTGACCACACGGTCGGCACCCCATTCCCGAGGCTTCCCCCCGTCAGAGGGTCCCGCTGGACGCACGTCTAGTTGAAGATGGAACAGCCGACCGGTCTCCGTGGTCCACCCTGCGACCAGACCAGCCGGCGTCGTGGTGAGAGGGCGCACGCGTCCCGCCCCGACCGCACGCCGTCGTGGTCACCCAGCGCTCCGTCCTGCGCAGGTGCACCAGGGATGGGAGCGCTTCCGCGTTCGACCGCCCGCGACCACGACCCGATGATCGGATCGCTCGCTTGACCACTGCCCAGCACCAGAAGACCGCACCGCACACGTCCAGCACCACCGGCGCGTGCCCCGCCGCCCCCGGCGAGGCACGCTAGATGGGCCGCCACACCGCGAGCCGGGCCTCGCTCCCCGCAGCCCTCGCCTCCGCCGCGCGCCGCGGCGCGCAGGGCGCTGCCCGCGTCGCTCCCGGCCGTCGCCGGACCCTCGGGACCGGTGCCGCCGTGGCGGCCGTCGCGCTCACCGCGAGCACCGCCGCGGCCGCCTTCGCCGACGGCGGTGCGCCGTCGGCGGATGTGCCCGCCGACTCCTCGTCCGCGGCACCGACCACGTCGACCGCTGCCGGCACGGCGCCGGTGACCCTGGGCGCGATCGCGGCCGACCCCGCCACCGTCGACGCGGCGAGCGACGCCCTCGTGCGGGCACAGTTCCTCACCGGGGAGGGCGCCGCCGGGCTGACTCCCGAGCAGATCGCCCAGATCGAGGACGCGCGCACCCGGCTCAGCACGGCCGTCACCGCGGCCTCCCCGACCGACGGCTCGTCGGCGTTCGCCGGCCTGCCCTCGCTCGCCGACTCCGGGCTGGGAGGGACCGCCGACGACACGGCAGCCGACACCGCCGACGACGGGTCCGCCGACGACAACGCCGCGGTCGACACCGAGGGCGACGCGCTGCTGACCGCGTCCGACACCCTCGAATCGAGCGTGCCTCACCTCGCCGAGCGCGGCTCCGACCGTGCGAGCCGATCCTCGGCCCGCACGTCCCTCGAGGACCTCGCCGCCCTCCCGACGCTCGAGCCGACCGTGCCGGACCTGGCCACGGCGTCGGACGAGTCGTCGGACGAGGCGGAGACCGCGGCGGCACCCGACGCCGCGACGAGCGCTGACACCTCGACCGAGTCCCCCGAGGAGGACGCGGCGGCCTCCGAGGCGGCGACCGCGTCGCCCGACCTCACCACCGGGACGGCGACGGACGCCACCACCGACGCCGCCGAGACGCCGGCGCCCGCGGGGTCCACCGAGGAGATCGCCGCGCTGACGGCCGAGCTCTCCACGCTGCTCGACGCGGCCGGCTCGGGCGTGACCGTGCAGGTCGTGCCCGGTCCGCCGTCGGCCGAGGAGATCGCGGCACAGCTCGACCAGTGGGCCGCCTCCACGGCGGGCTTCGGCAACGGGCAGATCCCCGCGAGCGCCCTGTGCGAGCTGTCGTTCGCGCCGGGCGAGCAGCTCCGCTGCGACGCCGCCCACCAGATCGAGGCGCTCAACCAGAAGTTCCGCGAGACGTTCGGCGCGAACCTCTCCGTGACGGACTCGTACCGCTCCTACGCCTCGCAGGTCGCGGTCAAGGCGTCGCGCGGCTACTTCGCCGCGCCCCCGGGCATGTCGAACCACGGCTGGGCGCTCGCGCTCGACCTCGGCGGCGGCATCCAGGGCTACGGCACCGCGCAGTACGAGTGGATGCGCGCCAACGCGCCGGCCTACGGCTGGGACAACCCCGAGTGGGCCCGCGCCGGCGGCTCGAAGAACGAGCCCTGGCACTGGGAGTACGGCGACCTCTCCTGACGAGCCGCTCCCCCGACGACGGCCCCGGCACCGCGAGGACCTCGCGGACCGGGGCCTCGTCGTCCGTGCCCGGCGACGCGGGGCGCGTCAGGTGAGGGCGTCCGCGAGGAGCAGCATCGTCACGAGGAACCCGGTGACGAGGTTGAGCCACAGGAACGCGCGCCAGCCCGCGTTGGCGCGCTCGCAGTCGTCGTCGCGCACGTCGCGGAACCGCAGCACGTTGACGGCGTACGGCAGCGGGAGCAGCGCGGCGACGACGCCGGGCCACGGGAGCACCGCGAGCACGACGGCCGCCGCGACGTACGCCGCCGCGGCGGCGAGCACGGTCGCGTGCGCGCCGATCGCCGTCGCGACGGACGCGATGCCGCCCTCGCGGTCCGCGCGCACGTCCTGCACCGCGCCGAACGCGTGCGACGCCATGCCCCAGAGCACGAAGCCGACGAGCACGGGCCAGACGGACCGCGCGGAGAGGTCCGCGTCGACGAGCACGAGCGCGTACAGCAACGGCCCGACGAAGTGCATCGCCGACGTGAACGAGTCGAGGAACGGGCGCTCCTTGAACCGCAGCCGCGGCGCCGAGTACGCGACGACGCCGAACACCACGAGCGCGAGGACCGCGCCCGCGAGCGGGTCGCCGAGGAGCAGGAGCGCGACGAGGAACGGCACGTTGGTCGCGACGCACGCGCGCAGGATGCGGCGGTGCGTGACGCGGGCCGTCGCCGGGTCGGCCAGCGCGCCCTCGATCCCGCCCTTGCGCGGGTTGCGCAGGTCGCTCGCGTAGTCGAAGACGTCGTTCACGCCGTACATGAGCAGGTTGTACGGGACGAGGAAGTACAGCGTCCCGACCACGAGCGCGAGGTCGGCGCGCCCGCCGGTCGCGACGAGGTACCCCGCGGCGAACGGGTACGCGGTGTTGATCCAGGAGAAGGGCCGCGACGCGGCGAGCACGTCCTTCACCGCTCGTCCTCCGCGGCACGACCGTGCTCGGACCCGCGGCCCGCGGTGCGCTCGCGACCGCGGGCTCCGAGCACCGTCCACAGCACCGGCATCCCGAGCGCGGCGGCGAACGCGTACGCGAAGTCCTCGAGCGGCGCGCCCCACAGGTAGACGCCGAGGATCTTGTCCGGGTGGTAGACGTACAGGTCGGCGGCGATCATCAGCGTGTCGAACACGAGGGTGAGCACGCACATCACGACGGCCGTGCACACGAGCGGCCCAGGTCGCAGCCGGCGCAGCACGCGCCACGACACCGCGACGAGCACCGCGAGGACGACGACGTTGAGCACGAGGTTCGTCACGCGTCGCCCTCCGCCCGGCTCCGTCGCGCGGCGAGCACGCGCTCGGCGCCGCGCCAGCCCAGCAGCGCGGTGTAGCACAGGAGCGTCAGGAAGACCGCCTCCTCGACGGGCAGGTCGGGCGCGAGCAGGAGCCCCGTCATCCACGGGCTCTCCCCGCGCGCGAAGATCCCGAGCGCGAGGCCCGCGACGTCCCACGCGAGGAAGCCGACGACGCCGAGACCGACCGTGAGCGCGGCACGGCGCCGGTCCGCCCAGAACGCGAGGCGGAAGCGCCGGTCGAGCACGGCGAGGCCGCCGAGCGAGACCGCGAGCGCGCCGAGGTAGACCAGACCCGTCACCGGCGGACCTCGACCGGTCGCGCACCCGACGGCCGGATCCGCTCGGGCCGACGGCTCGCCGCGAGGTAGCCGGGGCGCAACGGCGTCGGCAGCGGGCGTGCCGACGTCTCACCGAGCAGGCGCTTCGCGACGAGCTCGGCGCTGATGAGGCACATCGGCAGTCCCACGCCCGGGATGCTCCCACCCCCGGCGTGGTAGAGCCCGTCGACACGGCGGGCCGCCGTGCCGGGCCGCCACAGAGCCGACTGCCGGAGGGTGTGCTCCATGCCGAGCGCGCCGCCGCGCCACGACGAGAGCTCGGTCGCGAAGTGGGCTGGCCCCAGCACGCGCCGCGTGACGACCCGACCCGGGAGGTCCACGACCCCGGCCCAGCGCCCGACCTGCGCGAGGTAGCGGTCCGCGAGCGCGTCGAGCGCGCGGCGCGACGCGGCGTCGGCGCCGAGCGTCGGGTCGGCGGGGAACGGGACGAGGAGGAAGAGGTTCTCGTGCCCGGGCGGGGCCGCGGGCGCGGACGACGACGGCCCGTCGGTCGCGGAGGTGCGCGACACGTAGAGCGAGGCGGGGTCCGGGACGCGCAGCCCCGCGGGGTCGCTGCGCCGGTCGGTGCCGAGCACGGCGTCGAAGTTCGCGGGCCAGTCGCGCGTGAAGAAGAGGGAGTGGTGCGCGAGCTCGGGCAGCGCGCCCCGCACTCCCGCGAGCACGAGCAGGGCCGAGATCCCCGGTCCCTTGTCGTCCCACGCCGCGGCGGGCAGCTCCGCCCACCGCGGGGCGAGGAGCGCGGTCTCCGTGTGGTGCCGGTCGGCGGCCGACACGACGAGGTCCGCCTCGACGAGCTCGCCCGAGGCGAGGCGGACGCCCGTGACGCGCCCGCGCCGTCGGGCACCGGGGGCCACCTCGATCCCGGCGACGTCCGCGCCGGTCCGGAGCTCGGCCCCCTCCGCGCGCGCGAGCCGCGCCACGGCCTCGATCAGCGTGTGCATCCCGCCGCGGGGGTACCGGACGCCGTCGACGAGGTCGAGGTGGCTCATGAGGGAGTACAGCGCGGGCGCGCGGTAGGGCGAGGAGCCGAGGAAGACGGCGTGGTACCCGAGGAGCTGGCGGAGCCGCGGGTCCTCCACCGCGCGCGCGGCACGGTCGGCGAGCGGCTCGCGCAGCAGCGCGGCGAGGCGCGGGAGACGGCGCAGCACCTCCGGCGCGAGCGCGCGGTCGGGCCGCTCGAACGTGGTGTAGAGGAAGTGGTCGAGCGCGAGCCCGTAGGCCTCGCTCGCCTCGGCCGAGTACGCGGCCACGCGGTCGCCGGCCCCGGGCTCGATCGCGTCGAGCCGGGCGCGGTTCACGCCCGGGCTCGCCGAGAGCTCGAACGTGGACGCCGCGCCGCCCGGTGCGTCGGGCTCGAAGAACACGCGGTAGGCCGGGTCGAGCGGCACGAGGTCGAGGTGGTCCTCGACGCGCGCGCCGAGGAGCGCGAAGAAGTGCTCGACCACCTCCGGCATGAAGTACCAGGACGGCCCGGTATCGAAGCGGAACCCGTCCAGCTCGAGCGTGCCGGCTCGGCCGCCCAGGTCCGCGTGGCGCTCCAGCAGCGTGACGGCCGCGCCCCCGCGCGCGAGCAGCGCCGCGGTGGCGAGCCCGGAGATCCCGCCTCCGACCACGACGACGCGCGGTGCCCTCACGCGAGCACCTTCCGCGGGCGCGCGGGTCGGCCCGACGCCATCTGCCCGAGGAGCTGGCCGCCCGCCGCCCGCGCGGCCAGCGCGACCTTCACGGTGTCGGGGACGCGCACGCGCGCCCGCAGGATGTCCTCGGGCGGCGTCGCCGCGAGCCGGGCGAGCAGCCGCTCGTACACGGCGACGGTCGCGGCGACCGCGACGCGGGGTCGCACCGGGAGCCCCGGGAGCGCCGCCCGCGCCGCCGCGAGGTCCCCCTCGACCTCCCGGCAGAACGCCTCGACGTCGCGACGGCGCAACCGGCCCGGGACGACGCCGGGCAGGTAGGCGCGCCCGAGCTCGTCGTGGTCGGTGCGCAGGTCGCGCAGGAAGTTGATCTTCTGGAACGCGGCGCCGAGCGCACGTGCCCCGCGGACGAGGACCGGGTCCGCGACCCGCAGGGGCTCCCCGGGGCGACGGCGCGCGTTGAGGAAGACCGCGAGGCACATGAGGCCGACGACCTCCGCCGAGCCGTACACGTACCGCTCGTAGCTCTCGCGGTCGTGCACGCGCACCGTGAGGTCGGTGCGCATCGACGCGAAGAAGGGGTCGACCTCGCCGTGGCCGATGCCGCACCGGCGGGCGGTCAGGGCGAACGAGTGCACGACGAGGTTCGTCGACCACCCGCGGTCGAGCGCCTTCGCCGTCTCCGCCTCCAGCTCGTCGAGGAGGTCGGCCGCACCGTCGCCGCGGCGCGTGTCCACGACCTCGTCGGCGATGCGGACGAGTCCGTAGACGGCGTCGATCCCGTCGCGCGTCGGGACGTCGAGCAGGCGCGCGCCCAGCCCGAACGAGGTCGAGTAGGACGCGAGCACGACCCGGCTCGTGCGCGCGGCGGTCAGGTCGTACAGCCGTGCCGGGTCGTTCTGGTCGCCCACGTCCTCGTCCCGTCTCCCGTCGCCGGGGCACCTCCCCGGACATTCCTCAGCATGCTGAGGAATGTAGGGTCGCACGGGACGCGCAGACTCACACCTCGGGAGCGCCCTCCGCCGCGTCGTGCGCCGCGACCTCGATGCGCCGCGGGCCCGCCTGCCAGGCCTCCCACGCCGACGCGATGATCTCGGGCAGCCCGTTCGTCGCCGTCCAGCCGAAGAGCTCGTTGATCCGGCGCGGGTCGCCGACGAGCTGCGGCGGGTCGCCCGCGCGCCGCGGCAGGACCTCCGGCGTGACGTCGAGCCCGCTCACGCGCCCGATCTCGTCGATGACCTCGCGCACCGACGACCCCTGCCCCGTCCCGACGTTGAACACGTCGAAGGGGCGCTCCGCGACGTCGAGGTACCCGAGCGCCGCGAGGTGCGCGTGCGCGAGGTCCAGGACGTGGATGTAGTCACGGATGCACGTGCCGTCCGGCGTCGGGTAGTCGTCGCCGAAGATCTTGGGCTGCTCGCCGCGCTCCAGGCGGTCGAGCACCATGGGGACGAGGTTGAGCACGGCGGGGTCGCCGAGGTCCGGCCAGCCGGCGCCGGCGACGTTGAAGTAGCGCAGCGCGACGAACCGCAGGCCCCAGGCGCGGCCGGCCGCGCGACCCAGCCACTCGCCGACGAGCTTGGTCTCGCCGTAGGGGTTGATCGGCTCGGCGTGCAGCTTCTCCTCGACGAGCGAGACCGAGGGCATCCCGTACGTCGCCGCCGAGGACGAGAACACGAGGCGGTCGACGCCGGCCGCCTGCATCGCGGTCACGAGGTTCGTGAACCCGCCGACGTTCTGCTGGTAGTACCAGGCCGGCTTCTCGACCGACTCCCCCACCTGCTTGCGCGCCGCGAAGTGGATCACCGCGCGGACGTCGTGCTCGGTGAGGGCGCGCGTCAGCACGTCCACCGCCTCCGGGGACGCGACGTCGACCTCGACGAGCGTCGCGTCGCCGACACGGTCCGCGCGACCGGTGCTGAGGTCGTCGACCACGACCACCTTCTCGCCGCGCTCCTGCAGGAGGCGCACCACGTGCGCGCCGATGTACCCGGCTCCGCCGGTCACGAGGATCGTCATGGCACCCACCCTAGTGGGGCCGCCCCGCTCCCCCGCCGAGCTGCCGGACCCGTGGTGGCCGCCGCCCTACGCGTGGCCGTGGGCCTCGCGGTCGCGCAGGGCCGCCGTCTCGAGCTGGAACGTCGAGTGCTCGACGGAGACCGGGAAGTGGTGCGCGACGCACGCACGGACGCGCTCCGTGATCTCGAGCGCGTGACCGTCCCGGAAGCACGCGGCGTCGACGACGACGTGCGCGGAGATGGTCGGCAGCCCCGTCGCGACGGTCGACGCGTGGAGGTCGTGCACGTCCTCGACGTGGTCGAGCGAGAGGATGTGCGCCCGGACGTCGTCGAGGTCCAGCCCCTCCGGCGTGAACTCCATGAGCACGGCCGTCGCCTCGCGCAGGAGGCGGAAGGCGCGCGGGACGATGAGCAGCGCGATGAAGAGCCCGGCGATCGCGTCGGCCTGCTGGTACCCGGTCGTCGCGATGACGACGGCGGCCACGATCACCCCGACCGACCCCAGGGCGTCGTTGACGACCTCCAGGAACGCCGCGCGCAGGTTGAGGTTGGCGCGGCGCCCGGACGCGAGGACGGCGATCGCGACGACGTTGCCGACGAGGCCGACGATCCCGAAGACCAGCAGCTCGGACGAGGGGACCTCCGGCGGCGAGAACAGCCGTCGTACGCCCTCGACGACGGCGTACGCGCCGACCGCGAGGAGGAGCGCCGCCTGCGCGAGGGCGGCGAGCACCTCGACGCGGCGGAATCCCCAGGTCCGGCGTTTGGTCGCGGGCCGCAGCACGAGCGACGCCGCGACGAGCGCCACGGCCAGCCCCGTCGCGTCGGTGAGCATGTGCGCCGTGTCCGTGAGGAGCGCGAGGCTCCCCGTGAGGACCGCGCCGACGGCCTGCGCGACGAGGATCGTCGCGGTGATCCCGAAGGCGACCGCGAGCCGCGCGCGGTGGTCGGGCGCGGCACCCCCCGCGCCGTGGTCGTGTCCGGCTCCCATGAACCCTCCATTCATCGTCAGTTACCGATGATATCGGTGCGCGACGATGAATACCAGACCGGCTGCGCCGTGAGGCGCGTCACCGCGCGGGGTCAGGGAGCGAGCGCGACGTGCTCCGCGTCGGCGAGCAGGTGCGCCACCTCGGGCCGCACGAGCCGGTACCAGGACGAGCGCCCCTCGCGGCGGACCGCCACGACCCCGACGTCGCGCAGGGTGGTCAGGTGCGCGGAGACCGTGGACTGCGCGAGCCCCAGCTCGCGCGTGAGGTCGACGACGCGCCGCTCCGCGCCGGTGAGCAGGTGCACGATGGCGAGCCGGCTCGGGTCCGCGAGCGCGTGGAGCAGGCGCGCGACCGCCTCGTGGTCGTGCGCGCCGTCGTGCCGGGGGTCGCTCGCGGCGCTCGTCGTCACCAGCCGATCGTAGCGATCGGCGCCCCCGCGCCGTGCGACCTCAGTCCCAGCCGAGCTCGTGCAGGCGGTCGTCGTCGATGCCGAAGTGGTGCGCGATCTCGTGGACGACCGTCACCGCGACCTCCTCCACCACGTCCTCGCGCGTCTCGCAGATCGCGAGGGTGGGGTTGCGGAAGATCGTGATGCGGTCGGGCAGCGCCCCCGCCGCCCACATGTGGTCCCGCTCGGTGAGGGGGACGCCCTCGTAGAGCCCGAGGAGGTCGGGGTCGTCGGCGGGCGCGTCGTCCTCGACGAGCACCACCACGTTGTCCATCTGCGCCGCGAGGTCCTCGGGGACCAGGTCCAGCCCGTCGCGCACGGCGTCCTCGAACTCGGCCCGCGTCATCTCCACCACGCGACCATCCTCCCCCGTCGCGGGCACCGCCCGTGGCGTCGTCCCGCTGCACCGTCCCGCTGCACCGTCCCGCGGCACCGTCCGCGGGCAGGCCCGGCCGAGGAGGCGACCACGGGTCGACCACGACCCGACCAGGAGGTCACGGTCCCGCCGCTGTACACTGGCGCACGTTCCTGAGCCCCCATCGTCTAGCGGCCTAGGACCCCGCCCTTTCACGGCGGTAGCACGGGTTCGAATCCCGTTGGGGGTACGCGAGATCGCACCGGGACCGGTGGCCACCAGCGGATTTACGGATCGGCTCATCGGTACGGTACGATCCTCTCGGTTCGAAAGCGGGCCACCACACCACCAGGTTCACTGGTGAAAATCACCGGGTCCCCTGGTGTTAAGGTGTGTCTCGCGAAGAACAGCAAGGCCCTGTAGCGCAGTTGGTTAGCGCGCCGCCCTGTCACGGCGGAGGTCGCGGGTTCAAGTCCCGTCAGGGTCGCGTGAGGCGAAGAGCCCGGTCGGCATCGGCCGGCCGGGCTCTTCCCCCATGGCTCTGTAGCTCAGTTGGTAGAGCGTTCGACTGAAAATCGAAAGGTCACCGGATCGACGCCGGTCGGAGCCACCGAAGAGACCCCCGCCCGGGATCCGGGCGGGGGTCTTTCTCGTCGCGGCGGCGGTGCCGTCCGGCCCTCCCTCTCCGGCACCTCCCAGGCCCGCGGGGAGTTGCGCACCGCCCCGGGTGCCGGTTGAGTGGTGGGGTCACCTGCGGAAAGGCGGAGAGATGAGCGACTGGATCGACGGGCGCATCCCGCCCGAGGAGCAGAAGCCGACGGTCGGGCAGCTCGTCGAGCGGCTGTCCGAGCAGGCGACCCGCCTCGTCCGGTCCGAGATCGCGCTCGCGAAGGCCGAGCTCACGACGAAGGCCAAGCACGCCGGCATCGGCATCGGCCTGCTCGTCGTGGGCGGGGTGCTCGTCCTCTACGGGCTGGGCTTCCTCTTCCACTCCGCCATGGAGGGGCTCGCGACCGTGATGCCGCTGTGGCTCGCCGCGCTGATCGTCGGCCTGGCCCTCGTGCTCGTCGCCGGTACGCTCGCGTTCGTCGGCGTCAAGCAGCTCCAGCGCGGCGTCCCGCCGAGCCCGACCGGGGCGGTCGACAGCATCAAGGAAGACGTCGCGACGATCAAGGAAGGACTGCGCCCGTGAGCGGAACCGACGGGGCCCCGGTGCCCCCGCTGTCCCAGTCCCAGCTCGAGGACGAGATCGCGCGCACGCGCGCCGAGCTCGCGGGGACGATCGACGAGCTCACGACCCGCCTGGACCCGCGCGTCCAGGCGAAGGCCGCGGCGCAGCAGGCGAAGCAGGCGGCCTCGGACACGCGCGCGTTCCTCACCGGTGGCGGGTTGCCGGAGGAGGACCCCGACCGGTCGCGCAACGTCAAGCTGCTGCTGGGTGCCGTGGTGGCCGGCGTCGCGCTCGTCACGGCGGCGATCCTGCGCCGGCGCTCGTAGTCTCCGACGAGCGCTCGCCCCGGTGCGTTCTCGCCGGGGCGTTTTTTCTGCCTGCCGATCCGACGCGCCGACCGTGCCGGCGGCGCGGCGCGCGGTCGGCTCAGGACTTGTCGGTGCCCTCCGCGGGCTCGCTGGCGGCGCCGAGCAGCGCCCGGACCTCGGACTCGCGGTAGCGGCGGTGCCCCCCGAGCGTGCGGATCGACGAGAGCTTGCCCGCCTTCGCCCACCGGGTGACCGTCTTGGGATCGACGCGAAACAGGCTGGCGACCTCGGCGGGCGTGAGCAGAACCTCGGACTCTCCGTGCATGGACATCACGACACCTCCTCCTGGTACGCGCTGGTCCGGCAGATACCCCGGATCACGACGACAGCACGACGCCAGTACCCTCCATTGTCGCAGCATGCGGATTTCGGGCGACTTGACGGACGGGTGAATTAGGCCGCCTATGGTCGTATCGGCCGGATAGGCGCTCGTGCGGCTTACGGGGCGTGCTCCCCGTGCCCTGCCCGGCCTCGCCTGAGGCGGGCCCGCTCCCCCGCTCGTGGAGAGTGTGTGACGGTAGGCACGTCCGCGGTCCGTCACGGCCTTCTGAGTGGATGGAATAGGCCCCGAGCATGTACCGTTGGACCCTGAACAGACGAAACTACACCCCGGGGCCGCACGTCTGAGCACGTAGCCGCCCCGCTTCTACGTTGAGGGGGTCGGAGCCATGGGCCGCGGCCGTCAGAAGGCAAAGCAGACCAAGGTCGCTCGCGCGCTGAAGTACTACAGCCCCGAGACGAACTACAGTGCGCTCGAGCAAGAGCTCACCGGTCACAGCCACACGGATGTCGTGACGGACTCGCGCTTCGGCGCCGAGTCGTCGGACGACCTCGAGCGCTACGACCAGCGCTACAACGACTGGTCCGACGACCGCTGACGGTCGTCGACCTCCTTTGATCGCCGCGGTCTTCCGCGGAAGCGTCTCGACCTCGACTGCGCCGTCGCCTGCCCCCCCCGGTAGGCGACGGCGCGGTCGTTCGTGACCTGTGCACCGGCCCACCGCGCCTCGTTCGCCCGAGGCCTCCGCCGGGCCCCGTTGGCCCCGAGGCCTCGGCACCCATGACCGCCGCCGCACCCTGACGTCGTCGTGCCCGCCGCGAGAGCGGCCTCCCCCGAGCGGATCGGCAGGAGCCCACCCGCCCGGGGGCACCGTCGGTCAGGCGCGGTAGTCGCCGACGAGCCGCACGGCGCCCGCCTGGACGCCCTTGGTACCCGCGACGAGGTCGCCGTCCGCGACGTCCCGGGCCGCCGCCGGGTCAAAGGCCTCGACCGAGCCGAGCACCCACGCGGGGACGCCGAGCGCGGCGCAGCGAGCGAGCGCGGCGTCGACGCCGTCCGCGCCGACCACCGCGACCATGCCGACGCCGAGGTTGAGCGTGTTCTCGAGATCGCCGCGCGGGACGCCGCCCAGCTCGCGCACGAGCCGGAAGACCGGCGGGACGTCCCAGCTCGCGCGGTCCACGACCCCGACGAGCCCGGCGGGCAGGACGCGCGCGAGGTTCGCGGCGAGCCCGCCGCCCGTGACGTGCGTGAACGCGTGGACCTGCGCGGCGTCGTCGGCGGCCAGCGCGAGGCAGTCGCTCGCGTAGACGCGCGTCGGCTCCAGGAGCTCCTCGCCGACCGTGCGCCCGAGCTCGTCGACGTGCCGCTCGAGGCCCCAGCCCGCGTGCTTGAGCACGGCACGCACGAGCGAGTAGCCGTTCGAGTGCAGGCCCGACGAGGCCATGGCGACGAGCACGTCGCCCTCGCGCACCCGCTCGGGGCCGAGCAGCCGGTCGGCCTCGACGACGCCCGTCGCCGCGCCGGCGACGTCGTACTCGTCCGCGCCGAGAAGACCCGGGTGCTCGGCGGTCTCGCCGCCCACGAGCGCGGTGCCCGCGACCTCGCAGGCCGCCGCGATGCCGCGGACGATGCCCGCGATGCGCTCGGGCACGACCTTGCCGCACGCGATGTAGTCCGTCATGAACAGCGGCTTGGCGCCGACCACGACGATGTCGTCGACGACCATGCCGACGAGGTCGAACCCGATCGTGTCGTGGACGTCGAGCGCCTGGGCGATCGCGACCTTGGTGCCCACGCCGTCGGTCGACGTCGCGAGCAGGGGGCGGCGGTACGTCGCGACCTCGGAGAAGTCGTAGAGCCCCGCGAAGCCGCCGACGCCGCCGAGGACCTGCGGCCCGTGGGTCCGGCGCACCGCGTCCTTCATGAGCTCGACGGCCTTGTCACCGGCCTCGGTGTCGACGCCCGCGGCGGCGTAGGTGAGGCCCGTCTGGGGCGAGTCGGCAGTCACGGTGTCGGCTCCAAGGAGGTCGTGCGGCGCACGCGCCGGTGGTGCGGGTGCTGGGGTCTCGGGTTCGGGCGCAGGGGTGGTCTCACGGGTGCTGCAGCGCGCCGGCACCGCCGGCGGTCACCGACAGGCTGCGCAGCCCGTCCTCGGGCGCGCCGAGCGGGAGCTCGGCCTGCTCGAGGAGGTGCTTGCCGAGCTGGTCGTCCGGCGGCAGCTCGATGGGGTACTTCCCCGTGAAGCACGCCGTGCAGAGCTGCGACGACGGCTGCTCGGTCGCCGCGATCATCCCCTCGGTCGAGATGTAGCCCAGGCTGTCGGCGCCGAGCGACTGCCCGATCTCGTCCGGCGAGAGGCCGTTCGCGATGAGCTCGGCGCGGGACGCGAAGTCGATGCCGTAGAAGCACGGCCACTTCACGGGCGGGGAGCTGATGCGCACGTGCACCTCGGCCGCGCCGGCCTCGCGCAGCATGCGGATGAGCGCGCGCTGCGTGTTGCCGCGCACGATCGAGTCGTCGACGACGACGAGGCGCTTGCCCCGGATGACGTCGCGCAGCGGGTTGAGCTTGAGCCGGATGCCGAGCTGGCGCAGCGTGTCGGACGGCTGGATGAACGTGCGTCCCACGTAGGCGTTCTTGGTCAGGCCCTGGCCGAACGGGATGCCGGACTCGGCGGCGTAGCCGACCGCCGCGGGCGTGCCGGACTCGGGGACCGGGATGACGAGGTCGGCCTCGACGGAGTGCTCGCGCGCGAGCTGGCGGCCCATCTCGACGCGGGCGGCGTGCACCGAGCGGCCGTTGATCGAGGTGTCCGGGCGCGCGAGGTAGACGTACTCGAAGACGCAGCCCGCACGCTCGGCCGGCGCGAAGCGCTGCGAGCGCAGGCCGTCCGCGTCGATCGCGATGAGCTCGCCCGGCTCGACCTCGCGCACGAACGACGCGCCGACGATGTCGAGCGCCGGCGTCTCGCTCGCGACGACCCAGCCCCGCTCGAGACGGCCGAGGACGAGCGGGCGCACGCCCTGCGGGTCGCGCGCGGCGTAGAGGGTGCGCTCGTCCATGAAGACGAGCGAGAACGCACCGCGCAGCCGCGGGAGCACCTCGAGCGCCGTGGCCTCGAGCGTGTGGTCGGCGTCCCCGGCGAGGAGCGCGGTGACGAGCGCGGTGTCCGTGGTGTTGCCGCGCGCGAGCTCGCCGCGGCGCTGGCTGCCGTAGCGCTCCGCGACGAGGTTGACGAGCTCGGCCGAGTTGGTGAGGTTGCCGTTGTGCCCGAGCGCGACGGTCCCGGACGCGGTGGCGCCGAGCGTCGGCTGGGCGTTCTCCCACGTCACGCCACCGGTGGTCGAGTACCGGCAGTGCCCGACGGCGATGTGCCCCGTCAGGGCGTTGAGGGCCGTCTCGTCGAACACCTGGGAGACGAGTCCCATGTCCTTGTAGACCAGGATCTGCTCACCGTTGCTGGTGGCGATGCCGGCCGACTCCTGGCCTCGGTGCTGCAGCGCGTACAGCCCGAAGTAGGCGAGCTTGGCGACCTCTTCGCCGGGCGCCCAGACACCGAAGACGCCGCAGGCGTCCTGGGGGCCTTTCTCGCCGGGCATGAGGTCGTGGTTGAGAAGTCCATCTCCGCGGGGGGCCACGTACCTCAGTGTCCCACAGCAGGCGCGTCGGGACCGAAGCGCGAGGTCATGCGGACGACCTGGGCGGCGCAGGCCGCGCGGCGACGCACGGACCGTCGTTCACGGTGGCGTTACGTCGTCCCACCTGTCGGGCAGGGGTTTCGCTGCGTGGGAACGGCGCGCTTGAATCTCGACTTACTCGACCGCGGCAGTCGAGTATCACACCGGCCGTGCTGGCCGTGCCGCTCGGTCACCTGATCGACCACCCGCTCGACCTCCTGCTCGACCACCCGCTCCCGGTCTCCCGGGACCCCGACGAAGGACGACACCATGCGACGCCTCCGGACGACGATCACCCTCGCGGCTGCCGCGGCAGCCACCGCCCTGGTCCTCACCGCCTGCGCGCCGACCGCCGTCGACGGGTCGGGCGGCGGCGACGCGAGCGGCGACGGGAGCTCCGACGTCGAGCCCACGACGCTCTCCCTCGTCGGATTCGCCGTCCCGAAGGCGGGCAACGACGCCGCGCAGGAGCTGTGGGGCCAGACCGAGGACGGCCAGGGCGTCACGTGGGAGACGTCGTACGGCGCCTCCGGCGACCAGAGCCGCGCCGTCGCCGACGGGCTGAAGGCCGACTACGTGCACTTCTCGCTCGAGGGCGACGTGACGCGCCTCGTCGACGCGGGCCTCGTGGCGGACGACTGGAACGCGGGCGAGAACAAGGGCATCGTCAGCCAGTCGGTCGTCGTGCTCGTGGTCCGCGAGGGCAACCCGAAGAACATCCAGAGCTGGGAGGACATCGTCCAGCCCGGCGTCGAGATCGTGACCCCGAACCCCGGCTCGTCGGGCTCGGCGCGCTGGAACATCCTCGCCGGCTGGGGCAGCGTCATCGCGAACGGCGGCTCCGAGGAGGACGCGACGGAGTACCTGCGGAAGTTCTTCACCAACGCCGTCGCGCTCCCGGGCAGCGGCCGCGACGCGACGACCGCCTTCACGTCCGGGACCGGCGACGTCCTCCTCTCCTACGAGAACGAGGCGATCCTCGCGCGGCAGAACGGCGAGACGTTCGACTACGTGGTCCCCGACCAGACGCTCCTCATCGAGAACCCGGCCGCGGTGACGGTCGACGCGGACCCCAAGGCGCAGAGCTACCTCGACTTCGTCCTCACGCCCGAGGGCCAGGAGGCGTTCGCGCACGTGGGCTTCCGTCCCCTGACCGGCGACGACGTCGACTTCGAGGTCGAGGGCGCCAACGACCCGAGCGACCCGTTCCCGGCCGTCCCGACGCTCCTCACCATCGCCGACGACTTCGGCGGGTGGTCGGCCACGAACGACAAGTTCTTCGGCGACGAGGGCCTCGTGACGAAGATCCAGGCCGAGACCGGGAAGCAGTGACCCGTGTCCTCGACCCTCGCTGAACGACCGGGCCGGGCGGCGCGCGAGCGCCGCCCGGCTCCGGCCGCGCCGCCGTCGCGCCGGGTCCGCCGGGCACGTCGGACGCCCAACGGCCCCTATCGCCTGACCGCGGCCTCGGGGCTCGGCCTCGGCGTAGCGCTCGTGTGGTTCTCGGCGCTCGCCCTCGTGCCGCTGATCGCGGTGCTCGTCGAGACGTCCGCCGGCGGGTGGCCCGCGTTCGCCGCCGCGATCACCCAGCCGCAGACGGCGGCGGCGCTCACGCTCACGGTCACGCAGGCGCTCGCCGTGACCGCCGTCAACGTCGTCATGGGCACGCTGATCGCGTGGGTCCTCGTGCGCGACCGGTTCCCCGGCAAGCGGCTCCTCGAGGTGCTCATCGACATCCCGTTCGCGCTCCCCACGATCGTCGCCGGACTCGTGCTGCTCGCGCTGTACGGGCCGTCGGGCCCGCTGGGGATCGATGTCGCGAACACGCGTGCCGCCGTCTTCCTCGCCTTCCTCTTCGTCACCCTGCCCTTCGTGGTCCGCAGCGTGCAGCCCGTGCTCGCCGAGCTCGACCGCGACGTCGAGGAGGCCGCCGCGTCCCTCGGCGCGACGCGGTCCACGACGTTCCGCCGCGTCGTCCTCCCCGCGCTCGCGCCCGCGATCACCGCGGGAGCGGCGCTGTCGTTCGCGCGCGCGATCAGCGAGTACGGCGCGCTCGTGCTGCTCTCCGGCAACCTGCCGATGCGCACCGAGGTCGGCTCCGTGCGGATCCTGGCCTACCTGGAGAACGGCCAGCCCGAGCAGGCCGCGGCCGTGGCCTCGGTGCTCCTGCTCGTGTCCCTCCTCGTCATCGCGACGATCCAGCTCCTCCAGCGAAGGGTGGCCCGCCGTGGATAGCTCCCCCTGGGTACGGCGCACGCTGCGCGCCGTCGTGGTCGTCTACCTGGTGCTGCTCGTCGGGTGGCCCGTCTCCCTCGTCGTGCGGGGCGCGTTCGCGGACGGCCTCGAGACGTTCCAGCGCGCGCTCGCCGACCCGTCCGTCGTCTTCGCCCTCCAGCTCACCGCCGCCGTCGCGGTGCAGGTCGTGCTGATCAACACGGTCTTCGGCGTCGGGATCTCGATGCTCATCGTGCGGTACGACTTCCCCGGCAAGGCCCTCCTCAACGCCCTGCTCGACCTCCCGCTGTCGGTCTCCCCCATCGTCGTCGGGCTCTCGCTCGTCCTCGTGTACGGCAAGAACGGCTGGTTCGGCGGAGCGCTCGAGGACGCCGGGCTCCAGGTGATCTTCGCGCCACCGGGCATCGTCCTCGCGACGGCGTTCGTGTGCCTCCCGCTCGTCATCCGGGAGGTCGTACCCGTCCTCACGGAGCTCGGCACGGACGAGGAGCTCGCCGCGACGAGCCTCGGGGCGAGCTGGTTCCAGACCTTCCGGCGCATCACCCTGCCCGCGATCAAGTGGGCGGTCGTCTACGGCGTCGTGCTCACGCTCGCCCGGGCGCTCGGCGAGTTCGGTGCCGTCAAGGTCGTGTCCGGCAACTTCGAGGGCCGCACCCAGACCTCCACGCTCCTCGTCGAGCAGCGCTACCAGGACTTCGAGCAGGGCACGGCCTACGCGGTCGCCTTCCTGCTCGCGTCGGTGTCCGTCGCGTGCATCGTCGCGGTGACCTTCCTCCGTTCCGACGACGCCGCCGGCACCCGCACCCGCCGCACCGCCCCCCGAACCGCCGCCCCCACGGAGGCCGACGCATGAGCATCGAGATCCGCAACGTCCGCAAGACCTTCGGCGACTTCGTCGCGCTCGACGACGTCTCCGTCTCCGTGCCGACCGGTCGCCTCACCGCGCTGCTCGGCCCGAGCGGCGGGGGCAAGTCCACGCTCCTGCGCGTCGTCGCCGGCCTCGAGGTCCCCGACTCCGGCGAGATCGAGATCGAGGGTCGCGACGCCACGAACCTCCCGGCCCGACGACGCAACGTGGGCTTCGTCTTCCAGCACTACGCGGCGTTCAAGCACCTGAGCGTCGCGCGGAACGTCGCGTTCGGGCTCGAGATCCGCCGCACCCCGAAGGCCGAGATCGCCGAGCGCGTCGACGAGCTCCTGCGCCTCGTGCACCTGGAGAGCTTCGCGCACCGCCTGCCCTCGCAGCTCTCGGGCGGACAGCGACAGCGCATGGCGCTCGCGCGCGCCCTCGCGATCCGGCCGAGCGTGCTGCTGCTCGACGAGCCGTTCGGCGCGCTCGACGCCAAGGTCCGCAAGGAGCTCCGCGACTGGCTGCGCCGCCTGCACGACGAGATCCCCGTGACCACGGTGTTCGTCACGCACGACCAGGAGGAGGCGCTGGAGGTCGCGGACGAGATCGTCGTCGTCAACGAGGGCCGTATCGAGCAGGTCGGCACGCCCGACGACCTCTACGACCGCCCCGCGAACGACTTCGTCATGGGCTTCCTCGGGCCGGTGACCCGGCTCGGCGGCGTCCTCGTGCGCCCGCACGACGTCCACGTCGAGGTGCTGGGCGACGGCACGCCGGACGGCAGCGCCGACGACGCCGCGCCCTCCCGCCCCGGCGGCCCCGTGCCGGGCGTCGTGACCCGCACGACGCGCGTCGGCTTCGAGGTGCGTGCCGAGGTGGCGACCGCGGACGAGGTGGTGTCCGTCGTCGTGACCCGCGCGGAGGCCCGGACGCTGGGTCTCGCGCCGGGGGTCGCCGTGCGGCTCGCCCCGGCCGAGGGCGCGCCGACGTCCGCCGCTCCCCGGCCGGTCGGCGCGCCGGTCCCCGGCTGACCCGGCACCGCCGCGACGGGGCTGCCCCGACCACGGGCACCGCTCGCTATCCTGCCCGCGTGCCTCCCTCCCGCGTCGACCGCTCCCCCCGAGGCCGTGGCGACCGGGGTCGCGACGACCGGCCGCGGCACCGCCGCGAGCGGGCGGCCTACCGGTTCGTGGAGGTCCGCGCCGCCGCGGGCCCGGCCCGGCTCGATGCCCTCACGGCGGGCAGCGGGGCGTTCCTCGTCGGCGTGGTCCTCGGCTTCCTCGTCCTCCTCGGTCTCGCGCTCGTCGGCGGTGAGCTCGTCCCCGACGTGCGGTTCGACGCCGACGAGGTCCTGCGCTCGACGACGGGCTGGTGGATCCTGACCCTCGCGGTCGCCGTGCCGGTCTTCGTGCCGGTGCACGCCGCGGCGACGCTCGCGGTCACCCGCGCCCTGCTGGACGAGGGCCGCCCCCGCACCGACGTCCCGCCGCACTCGGTGCGCAAGCGCGTGGCGGAGTCGAGCCCGGCGGGCGCGCTGGCCGGGCTCGCCTGGACGTACCTCGTGCTCGCGCTCCTCGCCGGGGCGGTCGGGCTCTTCGCGATGGACCGTGACGACGCGGAGCGCACGCCGACCGTCGCGGTCTCCGCGGTCGTCGGGGTGGTGGCCGCGGTCGGCCTGCTGCTCCTGCCCGGGCTGCGCGCGCGCTGGTCCGCGTGGCAGGACGTCGTGCGGACGACGTGGGGACCGAACGAGGTCCGCTACGCCGAGGAGGCCGAGCGGCGGCGGCGCGCAGCGTTCGGGCCGCCGGCCCCCGCGCGCCCCGACGGGCGGGTCGCGCGCCGGAACGACCGGGCGGCCGCGGTGCTGGGCGGCGCCGGCATGGTCGGCTTCGTCCTGTTCCTGATCGGTCTGTGGATGCGGCACCCGGGCAAGTTCAGCCCGGACCGGCACTACGGACCGGTGGGCGAGGTGTCGATCGACGTCCTCGTCGGCGTGGGCGGCACGCTGGTCGGGGCGACGCTCCTCCTCGGCGCGACGTGGCTCCTGCTCCCGGTGTCACGACAGGGACGCCAGCGCCGTGCGGGGCTCGCCCTCCTGCGCTCCCCGGAGCCGTCCGCGCCGCCCGCCGACGACGTCGTCCGGGAGCTCCTGTCCCCCTGGTCGGCGTCCACGACGTTCGCCCTCGTGCTCCTGGCCGGTTCCGGGATGCTCGTGCCCTCCGTCCTGGCCGGTCTGGCGGGCAGCGGCGTCGCGCTCCTGGTCGACGGGGTGCCGGTCGCCGCCACGGCGGCGGCCCTGGCCGCCGCGACCCTCGCGGCGCTGTGCGTCGTGGTGGTCGGTGTGACCAGGGCCGCGCGGTACCGCGCCCTGGTGCGCGAGCGCTGGCACGTGGGCGACGACGGACCCGGCTGACGCCGAGCCGGCGTCAGCTCCGGCGAGGTCGCTCAGCGACGCCCGCGCAGGCTCCGCCGGTCCGCGAGGACCGCCCACAGGCCGGCGACGGCCGCGCCGAGCGCGGCGCACGTGACGACGATGACGGTGAAGTAGACGCCCGGCTTGAAGACCGGGGCGGCGGCCGGCGACTGCAGCCAGGCGCCGCCGATCCCGAGGCCGAGCACCGTGCCCAGCACCACGCCGACGGTGAAGAACGCCCCGTAGCGCGGCGCGCGGCGGACCGTCCCCGGATCCACGACGGTCTCGATCTCGACCTCGTCCGCCGCCTCGGTCGCGTCCGCGGCCTCGGCCTCGCGCTCGGCGCGGCCCGTCCCTGCCGCACCCACGGGCACGGCGCCGTCGGCACCTGCGGACGCGAGGGGCGCCGACGGCGCTGCGTCGGGCTCCACGTCGGACGCTGCGTCGGGCGCTGTGCCGCGCACCGCGTCGGGTGCCGCCGACCCGTCGGGGGCGTCGGCGTCGGGCACGGGGGACTGCTCGGGGCTCACGACCACGACCCTACCCGCGGTTGCTGAGAGCCCCGTGCGCCCGAGCACGGGCGGGCGGGCTCGGACGTCTCGCCCGCCGGGCCCGGACGCACCGCGACCCGGGCCCGTCGGACGGGACCCGGGTCGCGGGACGCGGCGCCGCCTCGTCGGCGGCGCCGCACGGCGTCAGCGAACCGTCAGCCGCAGGTCTGGCCCTCGAACGGGACCTCGTACTCCTGCGTCACGCCGTCCAGCGTGGCGGTGAAGGTCACCGTCCCACCCTCGACCGACGTGGCCCGGGTGTTGAACGACTGGTACGCGTTCTTGCCCGGCTGGAGGTTCGGGAACCGCTTGGACCCGTAGGGCGTCTCGACGACGACCTCGACCGGGACGTCCTCGCCGTTGGTCGCCCGGACCGCGACGTGGACGAACTTCCCCATGCAGCGGGCAGAGGCCTCGACGTTCTCGAGCACCACGGTCGGGGCCGCGGCCTCGACCGTGACCGGGATCCGGGCGGTCGTGCCGCTCGGCGACGCGACGACCCACAGGTCGTACTCCCCCGCCGCGGCGTCGGCCGGGACCGTCGCCGTCAGCGTGGCCGCCCCGCCCGTCACCGCGGCGGTGCCCGCCGGGGTGCCCGGGTTCGCCGGGTCGAACGTGGCGTCCGCCGCGACGAGGTAGCCGTCCACCGAGGTGTTCAGCGGGGAGCCGAGCGAGGTGAGGTCGAGATGCGAGAGGGCCACGCTCACGTCGTCGCCTGCGGTCACCGTGCCGGGCAGCTCGTCCACCACCACGCGCGAGCGGTCGAACGACGGCGACACCGGCGAGCTGTCCTTCAGGTAAGCGATCCACGCGTCCCGGTCGACCAGACCGGAGTCGCGCGGGTCCGTGCCCTCGGTGAACACCCGGAAGTTGTCGCCGCCGGTGGCGAGGAACGAGAACGTCGCCACGCGGTACTCGCCCGCGAGGTCGATCGGCTCGCCGTTGATCGTCACGGACGAGACGTTGCTCCCGGGCGTCGCGAGCGGGTCGGCGGTGCTCGCCGTCCACGACACGTTGTCCGAGAGCCCCAGGGCGAGGTACGGACGCGAGGGACGCGTGCCGTCCAGGTTCGTCTGCCACTGCTGCTCGAGCATCTCGACGACCTGCTCGCCCGTGAGGGTCACGGTCCACAGGTTGTTGACGAACGGGAGCACCGCGTTGGCCTCGGCATAGGTGATGACGCCGTCGCCGTCGTGGAAGAGCTCGCTGCGGAGCCCGCCCGGGTTGACGACACCGATGTCCGCACCGCCGCGCGCCGGGTCGGACAGCGTCGCGAGGAGCGAGTCGGCGACGAGGTTGCCGAGCGTCGACTCCGACGCGCGGTCGTCACGACCGGACGTCGGGTTCGGGCCGGGGCCCACGTACGTCCCGCCGGGACCCGTGTACGAGCCACCCGCGAACGCGGTCGTGATGTCAGCGGTCACCTCGCCGATCGGCTGCGCACCGATGATCTCGGCCTGCTTGAGCGCCGCGTCGACGATCGTCTTGACCGCCGCGACCCGCGGGTACGTCGCGACGAGCGTCGCGTCGTCCGTCGTCGTGCGGGCCACGTTCTGCGCCGTGTACGCCGTGACCTCGTGGGTCGTGGTGTCCACGGTGAGGGAGACGTGCCCGATGAACTCGCCGTAGTTGCCGGTCTGGACGATCGGGCGGGTCTTGCCCGGGACGCCCGGGACGGGCGCGTCCCACGCGTACTGCTTGTGGGTGTGGCCCGTGAAGATCGCCGCGACGCGCGCGTCGGTCTCGTTGACGATGTCCGCGAAGGCGCCGCCCGCGGCGACCTCCTCCTCGAGCGTCGCGCCGTCGGGCGTGCCCGCGGACGCGCCCTCGTGGACGAGACCCACGACCACGTCGGCCTCGCCGTTCGCCGGGTCGCCGTCCTGGAGCTGGGCGGTGACGCGGTTGAGCGCCTCGACCGGGTCCCCGAAGTCGAGGTCCGCGATGCCGGACGGCGTGACGAGCGTCGGGGTCTCCTCCGTCACGACGCCCACGAACCCGACGTCGAGCCCGTCGATCTCGACGACCTGGTACTCCGGCAGCGCCGGGTTCGTCGTGCCCTTGTCGTACACGTTCGCGCCCAGGTAGGCCCAGTCGGCCTCGTCGCTGACACGGCCCGTGAGGTCCGCGAAGCCCTGGTCGAACTCGTGGTTGCCCACGGCGGAGGCCGCGAGGTCGAGCGCGTTCAGCACGTCGATCGTCGGCTGGTCCTGCTGGAGCGCCGACGCGAACAGCGACGCGCCGATGTTGTCGCCCGCCGAGACGAAGGCCGTCCCGTCGGGGTTCACGGCGCGCAGCTGCTCGATCGTGCCCGCGAACTTCACGGTGTTGGCGTCGATCCGACCGTGGAAGTCGTTGATCGCCAGCAGGTCGAGCTGCGTCGTGCCCGGCGTGGCGTCGCCGAGCTGGAGGCCGACGAGCACCGGGTCGTGGTCGGACGACCGGAACGGCGTCGTGTCGTAGAGGATCGACGCGTTGTAGTTGTACCGGCTGTACTCGTTGGCGATCGGCTCGACCGAGTTGATGTTCCACACGTCCGTGCCGGTGACGGCGCTGGCCGCGCCCGCCGAGGCGAACACGTGGTCGAGCGAGCCGACGTACCCGTCGAACAGGTAGGTGTGCTCGCCGGTCGTCTCGCCGAGGTCCGTGTAGCCCGCGTCCTTGAGGACCTCGAGCGGGTCCTCCTGCGAGTACGAGTTGAAGTCGCCCGCGAGCAGGATCGTGTCCGTGCCCGCGTCCGCCGCGACGTCCTCGGCGAAGCCGACGAGCGCCGTCGCCTGCGCGACGCGCGACGCGTTGAACGAGCCCTGGCCGTCGCCCGAGTCCTCGTCGCCCGGCAGCACGGGCGTGCCGGAGCCCTTCGACTTGAAGTGGTTCGCGACGACGAGCACGTCGTCGCTCGCGGCGTCGTCGCCCTCGGAGATCCCGCCGACCGGCTGGAACACCTGCGCGAGCGGCTCGCGCGCGTTGACGAAGGCCGCGTCGTCGAGCAGGATCCGCGACTCCCCGACCGGCTCGGCCGCGTCCACCTGGTAGATGTACGCGAGCCGGATCACGTCCTCGTCGTCCGGCAGCGCGGTCGGCGACGGCACGAACGCCCACTCGTCGGCGCCCGCGGCGTCGTTGAGCGCGTCGACGAGGTCGGACAGCGCCTGGTCGCGGTCCTTGCCGAACGGCGTCGAGTTCTCGATCTCCATGAGCGCGACGACGTCGGCGTCGAGCGCGTCGATCGCCGCGACGATCTTGGTCTCCTGACGCTCGAGGTTCTCCGCGTTCGCGGCGCCCCGGGCGTCGCAGCCACGGTTGACCGTGATGGGGTTGCCGGCGCGGTCCGTGTAGTAGGTGCAGCCCGTGAGCTGGTCGCCCGTCGTCGTGAAGTAGTTGAGCACGTTGAACGTCGCGACCGACAGGTCGCCCCCGACCTCGGCCGGGGCCTCCTCGCGCGTGTTCGCGAACGTGGCCGGCTGCACGGTGGCGGCGTTCCCGCCGTCACCGGCGGTGAGCTGCGTCAGCGGCTGGAACGTCCACGCGTCGAACCGGTAGTCGAGGATGACGGGCGTCGTGAAGGACACGCCCGCGCCGACGCGCGCCGGCACCCCGCCCGTGAGGTACGGGAGCGGGATGCCCTTGTTCGCCGTGTTGTTGAAGTTGGTCGTCGCCCCGTCGTCGAGCACGACGGCCCGCGCCGCGCGGTCCGCGACGGCGGCCGCGGCCTCCGCGCTGCCCGGGCGCCCGGCCGACGTCGGCTGGACGAACGGGTCCGTACCCGCGGCGAGCAGGAACGAGCCGTAGAAGTTCGTGTCGTAGTTGTCCGCGACGACGTAGTCGCCCGCGGGCTGCACGAGCATGCCCTCGAGCACCTCGCGCGCCGCGTCGGTCGCGGGGAACGCGACGTTCGCGGGCTTGACCGCCTCGGCCGCCTCGTCGAGGACCGTCCAGCCGCCCGCGGCGGGCGTGATCTGGGTCAGCGTGAAGTACTCGGACACCGCGCCCGTGACCTCGACGTGGTCGCCGACCTGCACGGCCGCGGCACCGGCCTTGGAGTAGACGAAGATCGCGTCCGACGCCGTGTGCGACGCGTCGAGGTCGCCGCCCGTGCCCTCGGTCTGCAGGTAGAAGCCGTCGTAGCCGCCGGTGGGGTAGGTGGCGGTGACGACGCCGCGCGTCGTGACGGTCTGGCCGACGAGCGGGCTCGCCGCGCCCGTCCCCTGGATCTCCGCGATCGGGACGACCTCGCCCGGCTCGGGGCCGGGGCCGCCGCCGTCGTCGCCGCTGTTCTGCGGGGTGACGGTGCTGGAGAGCGTGAAGTCCTTGCTGTTGTCGTCGGTGTCCGCGAAGCCGGTCCGGTTGATCGACGCGGGCACGTTGTTGGCCGACGGCGCGGGGCTCACGGCGGTCTCGAACGTGTTCGACGTCCCGTACCCGACGAGGTCCACGACGTTCGCGGCGCCCGCGGCGTTCCCCGCGGGCAGCGTGACCGCCGACGTGGAGCGCACGAGGGCGAGGGTGCCCGTCGTGCCCGACGGGTTGAGGCCCCCGGTCGCGTCCGGCGTCGGCAGGGCCGCACCGTTCGAGCCGTTGGAGCCGCCCTGCACGAGGAAGTAGCCCCCGGGCGCGACCGTCCCCGTCAGCGGCGTGACGCCGGTGAAGGCGCCCGTCCCCGTCGCCGAGCGGTACTGGAGCGACATGCCGGAGAGGTCGATCGCCGCCTGCGTGGGGTTGTACAGCTCGACGAACTTGTGGGTGTAGGGGGCGTTGGCGCTGCCGCCGCTCAGGTAGGCCTCGTTGATGACGAGGCCCGACCCGTCGGGCGCCGCGCTCGCGGCGGTGGCCGCGGCGACGGACAGCGGTGCGGCGAGCGCCACGGTCAACGTGCCCGCCACCACCCTCCGTCGCCGCAGGTGCTGGTGGTCGGTCACGCTGACTCCTTCATCTCGTGCGGACGGCCGGGCAGCAGTCGCGCGTCCATCGATCGAGTCCACGACTCGGGACGGGTCGACGCCCTGCCTCCGCAGGACATCGCACCCCACCTGGATGAACGGGCGGTTGCTGCCACGTCACCGCCGCGAGAACGTCGCCGCACGTCGTCGTGCTGCGAGCGCCCGCGCGGACGGCGGCCGATCATCATCGGACGCTAGCCCTCCACGTCCCGCGCCGCCAGACCTGGAGCCGAGAACGTTACGCAGCAGTAACACGCGCCGCCGGGCAGCGCGACGCGCTCAGCGCGGGCGGGCCGCCTGGAGCGGCAGGAGCCACGAGATGTCGGACCGCTCGCCGGAGGCACGGACGCGCCCGTCGGCGACCGCGTCGGCCCACGCGACCGCGCCGGTCACCAGGCCGAGCCACGTCTGCGGGTCCGTCTCCACGACGTTGGGCGGCGTCCCCCGGGTGTGCCGGGGGCCCTCGACCGCCTGGACCGCGCCGGCCGGGGGGACCCGCACCTCCACGGTGTGCCCGGGCGCGACGTCCGCGAGCTCCTCGAGCGTGAACCGCACCGCGGTCGTCACGGCCGCGCGGTCGGCGGGGTCGGCGCGCCACGCCGCCAGGGCGAGGCGGCCGGCGGCGGGGTCGGTGCGTCGTCGGGCAGGCACGAGGACAGCCTAGGACGGCGCGCGCGTCCTCAGCCGACGGTGAACCGGACCCGACGCTCCGCCACCGACGCCTCGCGCAGCGTCGCGCGCACCGGGTCGCCGAGCGGGAGGTCCGCACCCTCGACCGGAGCCCGGACCGCGGGGTCGGAGAGGACGACCTGCCCGCGCCGCGCACCCGCAGCGTCGCCGCCCTCCCGCTCGACGCGCCGCCCGCGCTCCCGGTCGTCCTCGACGTCGACGACGACGCCGTCGAACTGCTCCCCCTCGCGCCCGCTGAGCAGCGCCGCCTCGACGACGTCCACGATCGCGCGCTCGTACGAGCCCGCGCGCTGGCCCGTCCGCGCCATCGTGCGGGGCAGGCCGGGCAGCGCGTCGAGCACCCAGCGCGGCACGTCCTCGCCCGCGCACAGGGCGAGGCAGACCTCCGTGCCGTAGCGGTCCACGAGCCGGCGCAGCGGCGCCGTGACGTGGGCGTACTCCGCGCCGATCGCGGCGTGCGCGGCGTCGTCGGGCACCCCGGGCTCCTGCCCCGTCCCTCCGAACGCCTCGTACGACGCGCCGCGGAAGAGCGACGTCGCCTCGTTGAGGAAGGCCGCGTGGCGCGGCACGCGCGAGTCGAGGGTCGGCACGAGGTCGGCGTACGCCGTCTCGCGCGGCCAGTCGATGCCGAGCGCGCGCGCCGTGCGGCGCAGGCGCGCGAGGTCGCGCGGGTCGGCCTCGGGCAGCGCCCGGAAGACGCCGACCCCGCCCGCGCGCATGAGGCGCGCCGCCGCGATCCCCGTGAGCAGCGAGATCTGGGCGTTCCAGCCCTCCGCCGGGAGGGTCGAGCGGAACTCGAGGCCGAACGACCCGTCGTCGCGCGTGACGATCTCCTGCTCCGGGACCTCGAGCGACACTCCCCCGCGCTCCCGCTCGAGCGCGAGCCGCAGCTCGCCCACCTCGCGGAGCAGCAGGAGCGTGGCACCCACCGCGTCCTCGGCCCCGCCCGCGTCGATCGCGGCCTGGGCCTCGTCGTAGGTGAGGCGTCGCGTCGACCGCACGACGGCGCGGCGCACCGTCGCGTCGAGGATCTCGCCGCGCGCGTCGAGCACGACGCGCCACGCCGCCGCGGGGCGCTCCTGGTCCGGCAGGAGGCTCGCCGCGCCCTCGGAGAGCACGGCGGGGTGGAGCGGGGTGCGGCCGTCGGGCGCGTAGAGCGTCGTCCCGCGCTCGTGCACCTCGGCGTCGATCGCCCGGCCCGGCGCGACGAACGCGCCGACGTCGGCGATGGCGTAGTGCACGACGAACGCCGCGCCGGCGGGATCCGCCGGGTCGTCCCCGGCGCGCTCGAGGTGGAGCGCCTGGTCGAGGTCCATCGACCCGGGCGGGTCGATCGTCACGAACGGGACGTCGCGCAGGTCGACGCGGCCGTCGCCGAGGACGGCGCCGCCATCCCGGACGACCGCCTCCGCCTCGGCGAGCACCTCGACGGGGAACGACTCCGGGACCTCCATCTCACGGCGCAGCGCCGCGAGCGCGTCGGTCACCGTGGCGACCGGGTCCACGGGGGGCATCGGGGCGGGGGGCTCGGCGGGGCGCACCAGGCGCAGCTGACGGGCGGGCACGAGCCCGACCCTACCCACCCGCGACTTGGCCGTCTCCCGCCCGATCGCCTACGGGGCCGTCACGACCTCCGGGTCGGAGACGACGGCGCGCGCAGGAGGGCGCGCGGGCCAGGGCGTCCGACAGACCTGGCCCGCGCGGCGGGTACGCGTCACCACCGACGCGTACGGCTGGAGGCGGCACCCGCCGCCCGGATCGAGCGGGCGACGGGTGCGCCGGTCTCACATCCCGCGCGTCCCGAACCGGTCGCGCGCGGCGTCGTCGCCCGAGCCCGCCGCGGCCGCCGCGAGCTCGCGGCGCACCTCCTCACGGAGCTTCCCGTGGTTCCGAGGTTCCGGCGCCGCGCCGAGGAGCAGCTTGGTGTAGTCGTGCTGCGGGTCGAGGATCACCTGGTCCGACGGCCCGCGCTCGACGACGTTCCCCCGGAACATCACGAGGATCTCGTCGCTGAAGTGCCGTGCGGTCGCGAGGTCGTGCGTGATGTAGAGGACCCCCAGGTTCTCCTCGCGCTGCAGCCGCGCGAGCAGGTTGAGCACCCCGAGCCGGATCGACACGTCGAGCATCGACACCGGCTCGTCCGCCACGAGAAACCGTGCACCCGGCGCGAGGGCCCGGGCGATCGCGACGCGCTGGCGCTGCCCGCCCGACATCTCGTGCGGCTGCTTGGCCGCGAACACCGGCGCCGGGGTGAGGTTCACGCGCTCCAGGAGCTCGTGGACCCGCGCGTCGATCGCCTGACGCCCGCGGGCGACCTTGTGCAGGCGCAGCGGCCGCTCGAGGTGGTGGGCCACCGTGTGGAACGGGTTGAGCGAGGCGAACGGGTCCTGGAACACCATCTGCACGTCGTGCCGGTAGGCGTCGAGCCCGCGTCCGCGGGTCGCGGACGGCGTGCCGTCCAGCAGGATCTCGCCCGACGTCGGCGTCTCGAGCTGGGCGATCATGCGCGCCACCGTCGACTTGCCCGAGCCGGACTCGCCGACGACCGCGATCGTCTTGCCGGGCTCCAGCGTGAACGACACGTCGTTCACCGCGCGCAGGCGCGTGCGGCGCAGCCCCTTGCGGATCGAGAAGTCCTTGACCAGGTTGCGGACCTCGAGGGTGCTCATGCGTGCGGTCCTTCCTGGTTCTCGCCGGTGCCCTCGCCCGTGCGGACGAACGAGCCACGGTCGCCCGTGAGGCTCGGGAACGAGCCCAGCAGGCGCCGCGTGTAGGGGTGCTGGGCGTCCTCGAAGATCGACTCCGCCGTGTCGATCTCGACGATCTCGCCGCGCAGCATCACCGCGATGCGGTCGCTGATCTCCAGCAGGAGCGGGAGGTCGTGCGTGATGAAGACGACGGCGAACCCGAGCTGCTCGCGCAGCCGCATGATCTCCCGCAGGATCCCGCGCTGGACGACGACGTCGAGCGCCGTCGTCGGCTCGTCCATGATCATGACCTGCGGGTTGAGCGCGAGCGCCATCGCGATCATGACGCGCTGCCGCATGCCGCCCGAGAGCTCGTGCGCGTAGCTGTCGAGACGCAGCGGGTCGACGCCCACGAGCTCGAGGAGCTCCGCGGAACGGGTCGCCCGCTCCTTGCGCGCCATCTCCGGCCGGTGGGTCTTGAGCACGTCCCCGAGCTGGTCGCGCACGCTGATGACCGGGTTGAGCGAGTTCATCGCGCCCTGGAACACCATCGAGACCTTGTCCCAGCGGAACGCGCGCAACGCGTCCCCCGAGAGCGCGACGACGTCGACGTCGTCGCCGCCCTGGTCGTGGAACGTCACCGACCCGGACGTGAGGAGGGCCGGGGGCTTGAGGAGGCGGTTGAGCCCGTAGGCGAGCGTGGTCTTGCCGCAGCCCGACTCCCCGGCGAGACCGAGGATCTCGCCACGGTGCAGCGTGAGCGACACGTCCTTCACGGCATGGACGACCGGCTCGACCTCGTAGTCGATCGAGACGTTCCGCGCGGTGAGCACCGGCTCCTTGCCGACGAGGTAGGCGGTGTGGCGCTCGCTGGTGAGCGGCTCGGCGGCCGTGGTCGTGGCGGTCATGCGCCCACCGTCTCCTTCGCGTCGTCGGTGTCGGTGTCCGTGCCGTCAGGGTCGCTGTCGGTGCCGCCGGCGGTGTCCGGTCCGGTGCCGGCGGGGTCCGCGTCCACGGCGAGGCCGGCCTTGCGGGCCTTGCGCACGCTCTTCACGGCCGCCGGCCCCAGGCGCAGGCGGGGGTTGATGATCTCGTCCAGGCTGAAGTTGATGAGCGCGAGCCCGCAGCCGAAGAGGGCGATGAGCAGGCCGGGCGGGACGAACCACCACCACATGCCGAGGCTCAGCGCGTTGTTGGCGCTCGCCTGGTTGAGGATCGTGCCCCACGTGATCGAGCCGGAGGGTCCCAGCCCGAGGAACGAGAGCCCCGCCTCCGCGAGGATCGCGAGCAGCACCGCGCCGAGGAACTGGGCCGTGAGGAGCGGCAGGAGGTTGGGGAAGATCTCCACGAGGATGATCCGCGGCGTCTTCTCCCCCGCGACGCGTGCCGCGGACACGTAGTCGCGGGCACGCAGCGACTTCGCCTGCATCCGGAGCACGATCGCCGCACCCGGCCACGCCGTCAGCCCGAGGATCACCGCGACGATGAGGAGCGAGCGCGTCTGCAGGTACGCCGAGATGACGATGATCAGCGGCAGGCCCGGGATGACGAGCATGATGTTCGTGACGAGCGAGAGGGCCTCGTCGGTGAACCGCCCGCGGTACCCCGCGACGATGCCGAACACGATCGACAGCACGAGCGCGATCGCGCCGGCGACGAGGCCGACCATGAGCGAGCCCTGCCCGCCGTACGCCACCTGGGCGAAGATGTCGTTGCCGATGTGGTTGGTGCCGAGCAGGTGCTCGGCGCTCGGCGGCAGGAACCGCGCGTTCGCCGTCGAGCGCGGGTCCTGCGTGAAGAACGGCGCGACGAACGTGAACAGCAGGATGCCGGCCACGAGGACGATCCCCGCGGTGAGCTTGCCGGACCGGCGCGGGAGCATCGCGCGCAGGCCACGGCGGGCGGGCGCGGCAGGGGCGTCCTGGTCGAGCGCCGCGGGGACGTCCCGCACGTCCGGGACGATCCCCTCGGTCGTCGTCGCCGGCGCGAGGCCGTCGGCGACGACCGTGGCCACGGGTGCCGCGTCGGCGGCGGGGGTCACGATCTCCGTGTCGCGGGTGTTGTCAGACATTGGCGCGCGCCCTCGGGTCGATGAATCCGTAGATGATGTCCATGAGGAAGTTCGCGGCGAGCACGGCGAGCGTGATGACGAGGAACGTGCCCTGCATGAGCGCGAAGTCGCTCGCCTGGACCGCGTTGAACAGGAGCTTGCCCAGGCCCGGGTAGCTGAAGACCTGCTCCATGACGACCGACCCGGCCACGACGAACCCGAGCGCGACGCCGAACCCGGCGAACGACGGGAGCGCGGCGTTGCGGGTCGCGTAGGTGATCGCCACGCGCATGCGGCGCAGGCCCTTGGCCTCGGCCGTCGTGACGTAGTCCTCGGACAGCGTGGACACCATCATGTTGCGCATCCCGAGCAGCCAGCCCCCCACCGACGAGAGCACGATCGTCAGCGCGGGCAGGAACCCGTGGTAGATCACGCTGCCGACGAACGCCCACGACCACTCCGGTCCGTTGTCGAAGCCGAAGATGTCGTAGCTGCCGATCCGCGGGAACCATCCGGTCGAGACCGAGAAGACCGAGACGAGGATGAGGGCGAGCCAGAAGTAGGGCACCGCCTGGAGCAGGGTCGACGCGGGGATGATGCTGTCCACCCACGTGCCGCGCTTCCAGCCGGCCCACGCCCCCAGCCCGACACCCAGGACGAACGAGATGATCGTCGCGAGTCCCACGAGCCCGACCGTCCAGGGGAGGGCCTGGCCGATCAGCTCGGTGACGGGCTGGGGGTAGTACGTGATGGAGATCCCGAGATCTCCCTGGAACAGGCGCCCCCAGTAGTCCACGTACTGGTCCCACAGGGAGGCGTCGCCGTCCGCGCCGAAGAGGAGGTCGATGCTGTTCTGCATCTGGGGCGTCAGCTCGCCGCCCTTGCGCAGGAACTTGTCGATGAAGATCTGCTTGGGGTCACCAGGCATGAGCTTCGGGATGAGGAAGTTCAGCGAGACCGCTGCCCAGAGGGTGATCACGTAGAACGTGATCCGTCGTGCGTAGTACCTCATGATGCGTGTCCCTCGTTCCCCGTTCCTCCTCCTCGGCGCGGTCGCATCAGCTCGCCGGCTCGAGCTTCGAGAGCACGACGCCCAGCGAGACCGTGCTCCACGACGGCGGGAAGGCGTAGAGGTCGTCCTCGGTCGGCCAGCCCGTGAAGTCCTTCGTGTCCATGAACGTCTGCGAGGCGTTCACGACCACCGGGATGTAGGGCAGGTCACGGACGATCTCCTCCTGGATGATCGCGTACTGCTCCTGCTTCGCGGCCTCGTCGTTCGTCGAGGCGGCCGCCTCGACCGCGGCGTCGACCGTGGGGTTGGTGTAGCGCACGTAGTTGAAGAGGCCGGACTCCATGACCTCGCCGACCGGACGCGTGTAGTCCGTCGTCATCCACTGGCGGTAGATGCTGAACGGGTCGTCCAGCGACGGGCCCGTGATGCCCCCGACCATGAGCTGGTAGGTGCCCGCGACGCGCGCGTCCGACATCTCCTGCTGCGTGATCTTGTTGTGGACGATCGAGATGCCGGCGGCCTTCGCCTGCTCGACGAGCAGGTCGCCGACCGCGTTGTAGTCGTTCCAGCCGTCGACCGTGATGAGGGTCATCTCGACCTTCTGGCCGTCCTTCTCGTAGATGCCGTCCGCGCCCTTGGTGTAGCCGGCGTCCTCGAGGACCTTCGACGCGGCCGCGGCGTCGGCCGTCTGCGGGCTCTCCGCCTCGACGTCGGGCGAGATCCAGCGGTCGTCGCGGCCGAGCAGCGCGAACGTCGGGGACGCGGTCGCGGCGAGGCCGGCGAACGCCTTCTCGTTGATCTCGGTGCGGTCCATGGCGAGGTTGATCGCCTGGCGCACCGCGACGTCGGTCTGCGGGCCCGTGCAGCCGAGGTCGACCGACACGCACGTGTAGATCGTCGTCGGGTCCTGCGGCGTGTTGATCATGCTCAGGCGCCCGTCCGCGGTGATGCGGTCGGGGTCGGCCACGAACATGGCCGTCCAGTCGACCTTGCCCGTCGTCATGAGGTCCTCGGCGCTCTGGTTCTGGTCGATGCCGAGGTAGCGGACCTTCTTGACCTTGGGCGCGCCGGCCCAGTAGTCCTCGTTCGCGACGACCGTGTAGGCGGCCTCGGTGACGGCGTCGGCCTTGTACGGGCCGGTGCCGACCGGGTTCTCGTTGGCGAACGTCACGAGGTCGTCGACCTCGGACCAGATGTGCTCCGGCACGACGAGCGACGTACCGAGGAGCTGGACCTCGGACGTGAACTGCGGGGAGTCGAACGTCCACTTCACGGTGTACGGGTCGACGGCCTCGACCGAGACGACGAAGTCGCGCTTGGCGGCCTCGTTGGTGTGCGAGAACACGACGTCGTCGGCGTCGAAGTCCTCGCCGTCGGTCCACTTGACGCCCTCGCGGAGCTTCACCGTCAGCTCGGTGCCGTCCTCGGACCACTCGAAGGACTCGCCGAGACGGGGCTCGGGGTCGCTGGCCTGCGCCTTGTTGTAGTAGAAGAGCGGCTCGTAGATCGCGCCGTTGGCCGCGTGCAGCGGGTTCGGCGAGTACGGGTTGAAGTTCGCGACGATCGGCGTCTGCGTACCGGCCCACACGTTGAGCGTGCGCCCACCGTCGGCGGTCTCGTCGCCGTCGCCGTTCCCGGAGCCGGAGCAGCCCGTCGCCATCAGGGTCACGCCGGTCACGAGCGCAACCGCCGTGAGCAGACGCTTGCGCGCCGTGCTTCGAATCATCATCGGTCCTTTCGCGTGGACGACGCGTCGTCGCGTCGTTCGTCGTGGCGCCCGGAGGCGTGTGGCAGGAACACTAACTAATCGATCCCGCGCCGCTCCCTAATACGACAGGAAAGTTACCTAACTGAGACATGAGCCGTCGACGCGGACCCAGGACGACGACGGCCGACCCCCGCGTGGGCGGGGGCCGGCCGTCGAGACGCCGTCCCGTGGACGGCTCGCGCGCGCCGGAGCGCGGGGGCGAGCGGGGCCGTCAGCGCGTGGCGTCGAGCGCCGCGCGCGCGGCCGCGGCGACCTCCGGGTCCGTGACCTCGTAGCCGGCGTCCCCGCCGCCCCCGGGCCCGGCGTCGTCCGCGACGACCCGCTTCGCGGAGAGGTGCACGGCGTCCACGCCGGCGGCCACGAGCGCGCCGACGTCCTGAGGCCGCACGCCCCCACCCGCCATGACCTCGACGCGGCCGCCCTGGGGTCCGCGGGCGTGCACCGACATGGCGCGCAGGCGGTCGACGCCGTCGATGCTGCGAGAGGCGCCGCCCGACGTGAGCACGCGCCGCACGCCGACGCCCGCGAGCGCGTCGAGCGCTGCGAGCGGGTCGGCCACGACGTCGACCGCCCGGTGGAACGTCACCTCGCGGCCGTCGGCGGCCTCGACGAGGGCGCGCACGGCGGCGACGTCCACGACGCCGTCCGGGGTCAGGGCGCCCACCACGACGCCCGCCGCACCCGCCGCGACCGCGGCCCGGACGTCGCGGACCTGCACGTCGAGGTCGGCTGCCGAGAGGACGAACCCTCCCGGGCGCGGACGCACGAGGACGTGCACCTCCACGGGTGCACGTCCTGCGGCGTCGGCGGCCGCCACGACGGCCGCCTCGACGAGACCGGCGCTCGGCGTGAGCCCGCCGGTCGCGCCCAGTCCGACGCACAGCTCGACCCGCCGAGCGCCCACGGACGCGGCCACCCGCACGCCCTCGGGATCCTGCACCGCGAGCTCGAGCACGACGTCACGGCTCGCGCGCACGGCGGGGCCCTCGGGGTCGGTGGTCGTCACTGCGTTCTCCCGTCGTCCGGTCCGACGGCCGTCGCGTCGCGCGGCGTGCGCGACGGCGGCCGTCGGCCAGGGTAGACGACGGTCAGATGACGCCGAGCGCGAGGATCGCGTCGGCGACCTTGGTGAAGCCCGCGATGTTGGCGCCGAGCACGTAGTTGCCGGGCGCGCCGTACTCGTCGGCCGTCTCGACGCACCGGTCGTGGATGCCCGCCATGATCTGCGCGAGCCGCTCCTCCGTGTACTCGAACGACCACGCGTCGCGCGACGCGTTCTGCTGCATCTCGAGCGCCGAGGTCGCGACACCGCCCGCGTTCGCGGCCTTGCCGGGCGCGAACAGCACGCCCGCCTCCTGGAGGAGCGCGACGGCGGAGGGCGTCGTCGGCATGTTGGCGCCCTCGGCGACCGCGACGACGCCGTTCGCGACGAGCTGCTTGGCCGCACCCTCGTCGAGCTCGTTCTGCGTCGCGCACGGCAGCGCGACGTCGCACGGCACGTCCCAGATGGAGCCGTCGGTGACGACGCGCGCCCCGGGTCGACGAGCCGCGTAGTCGGCGACGCGGCCGCGCTCGACCTCCTTGATCTGGCGCAGCAGGTCGAGGTCGACACCCGCCTCGTCGACGACGTAGCCGGAGGAGTCGGAGAAGGCGACGACGTTCGCGCCGAGCTGCTGCGCCTTGGCGGTCGCGTAGATCGCGACGTTGCCCGAGCCCGAGACCACGACGCGCCGGCCGTCGAGGTCCTGCCCGCGCGTCTCCAGCATGCTCTGCGCGAAGAGCACGGTGCCGTAGCCCGTCGCCTCGGTGCGCACGAGCGAACCGCCCCAGGAGATGCCCTTGCCCGTGAGGACGCCGGACTCGTAGCGGTTGGTGATGCGCTTGTACTGCCCGAACAGGTACCCGATCTCACGACCGCCCACGCCGATGTCGCCGGCCGGGACGTCGGTGTTCTCGCCGATGTGCCGGTAGAGCTCGGTCATGAACGACTGGCAGAACCGCATGACCTCGCCGTCGGAGCGGCCGCGGGGGTCGAAGTCCGACCCGCCCTTGCCGCCGCCGATCGGCATGCCCGTGAGCGAGTTCTTGAAGATCTGCTCGAAGCCGAGGAACTTCACGATCCCGAGGTAGACCGACGGGTGGAACCGCAGGCCGCCCTTGTACGGGCCGAGCGCGGAGTTGAACTCGACGCGGAAGCCGCGGTTGATCTGCACGCGGCCCGTGTCGTCCACCCACGGGACCCGGAAGATGATCTGGCGCTCGGGCTCGCACACGCGCTCGAGGACGGCCGCCTCGACGTAGCGCGGGTGCTTGCGCAGCACGGGGCCGAGCGAGTCGAAGACCTCGCGCACGGCCTGGTGGAACTCGGCCTCGCCGGGGTTGCGACGCAGGACCTCGTCGTAGACGGACTGCAGTCGGCTGTCCATGGGCTCTCCTCGTCTGGGCGGACGGAAACTCCTGCTGACGGTACGCCTGTGCCAGAAGTTCCCGTACCGCCGTCTCACTCCCTGCGCATCTCGTCGGGCCTCGCACGGGCCTCGCACCGGCCTCGCACCCGTCGTGCCCGGGCTCCGGCACGGCTCCCCGGGCACGTCGTGGGCCCGTCGTGGGCACGGCCGCAGGTACCCCCGGACGACACAACCGTCCACCCACTGAGAAACCCGACTACTTCGGTGCGGTTTTCGCGGGGCCGTTGCTATACCCGTCCCCAGGTCACGAGCACCAGCGCCAAGCCCCGGCTCGCTGGTCGGCAACCCCCTGTCACGGCGGGGTGCTCCGGGAGATGACCAGGCCGCGCGCGACCGGCCCCGCACCCGCGGGACGGCCGCGCGGCAAGCGTGATCGACGACTACTGCGAGGTACACATGACCCACCGCTCCCCCTCCTCGACGGTCCTCGCCGTCTCCGGCAACCCGCGCCCCGGCTCACGGACGCTGGACGCGGCCGAGACCGTGGCGCACCGTGTCGCGAGCCTCCTCGGCACGACCGACGTCGCGACGATCGACCTCGCGGCCTTCGCCGCCGAGATCCTCGGTCCCGAGCGCCCCGCGGCGGACGCCGCGCGCGACCGGCTGGCCACGGCGACCGTCGCCGTCGTGGCGACGCCGGTCTACAAGGCGTCGTACACCGGGCTCCTCAAGGCGTTCCTCGACCTCTACGGCCCGGACGGGCTCGCGGGCGTCGTCGTCGTGCCGCTCGTCGTGTCGGGCAACCCCGCCCACGCGCTCGTCGGCGAGGTGCACCTGCGGCCCGTGCTCGTCGAGCTCGGCGCCGTCGTCCCGACCCGCTCCCTCACGGTCACCGAGCCACAGCTCGCGGACCTGGGCCCGGTCGTGGACGCGTGGCTCGCCCGCGAGGGCGACGCCCTCCGTCGCGCCGCGACGCCCCTCCCCACGGACGGCCCGGCGCCCGCAGACCACGCCGTCGCCGACGCGTTCGCGGGGGTGGCCCGATGACCGCCGAGCTCACCCACCTGGAGGCCCTCCTGGCGGAGCAGGACGAGCCGCAGCTCTCCCCCGACGAGTACAAGGCCGTGTTCCGCGGCCACCCCGCGGGCGTCGCCGTGATCGCGCTCGAGCACGACGGCCGCCTCGTCGGGTTCACCGCGACGTCGGTCATCTCCGTCTCGGCCGCACCGCCGCTGCTCGCGTTCTCGCTCGCGTCGACGTCGTCGTCGTGGCCCGCCGTGTCGGCGGCACGGACGCTCGCGGTGAGCTTCCTCGCCGACCACCAGGACGACGTCTCGGCGCGCTTCGCCACGAGCGGCATCGACCGGTTCGCCGACGGCGGCTGGTCGCGCCTCGGCACCGGGGAACCCGTCATCGACGGGGCCCTCTCGTGGGTCCGGGGCCGCGTGGTACAGCGCACGCCGGTGGGCGACTCCTACCTCGTCTCGCTGCGAGCGCTCGCGTCGAGCGTCGGCACGGGTGCGGGCCCCCGGCGCGACGAGGTGGCCGGCACCCCGTCGCCGCTCGTCTACCACGACCGCACGTACCACCGGATCGGGGACCACTCGGCGCTCTGAGAGCGAACCCAGCAGCCCCTCGCCCGTCCCGTGCCGCCCCTCACGGGCGGACCGGTCACCAGCTCCAGCCGCGCGCGCTCAGCTCGAGCTCCTCGCGGAACCGCTCGTCGTCGCCCGTGCGGAAGCCGGCCCGCAGCGGAGCGTCCTCGACCGAGAGACCCGTGAGCCGGCACGCCTCCCGGAGCAAGGCGTCGTAGGCGCCCTGGACCGCGAGGTAGTGGTGGGCACGGGCGTAGACGTCCGGGTCCGCCTCGATGCGCCGCATCTCCGCCGCGAGCTCGCTCAGCCGCACCTGGAGCGCGAGCGTGGCGAGCGGGTCGGGGGGCGTCGGGCGGCGGCGCAGCAGGTGCGGTCGGCCGGTCGTCCGGTGGCTCGGGGGTCGGCCGGCGCGGCGCAGCACCCACCACACGGCGGCGACCGTGCACGCCGCCGCGCACCAGACCATCAGCAGCCACGACATCGGAGCCGACCTCTGCGCGAGAGACCACAAGACACCTCCAGTCTAGGTCCGCACGCCGCCGCGAGCCATGGGTCGCGCGCACCATCCCCTGGACGACCGCGCCGCCGTACGATGCCGACGACGGCGCGCGACGACGCGGGTCAGGGCGACGAGGGGGCGACCGATGGCGACAGCACGACGGCTGCGGAGGACCGCGTTCCGCGGCCAGCTCTGGGCAGCGCTCGTGCTCCCGCTGTGCTTCGTGGCCGGTGCCGTCGCCGCGGGCGGCGGACTGCTCCTGGCAGGGTTCGTGGTCGCGGCGATCCCGGTCGCCGGCCTGCTCGCGCTCGCTCCCCTGCTAGGGACGTGGGTCGGGCGCATGCGATCCGCCGACGACGTCCCGCTCCCCTACGCCGTCGTGACCGTCGCGCTGTGGATCGTGGCGATCCCCGTCGGGTTCCTCCTGGCCTTCACCCAGCCGGTGCCGGTGGACGTCCCCGTGCCTGCGGGGTACGCCGCCGCGGAGGCCGCGAGCGCCGTCGTCGCCCCCGCGGTCCCGCTGCTCTGGGTCGCCCAGCTCGTCCTGGCGCTCGTCGGCGTCCGGGCGCGCCGTCCGGGCGCACCCGACGGCGTCGCGCGGACCTCGCCGACGGGGCCGGCAACCGGCTCAGAACGGCACGGCATGGGTGCGTGACGCGGTGCCGCCGGTGCGCGTGGCGGGAGCGGTGAGACCCCGCGCGTCGAGCAGCGGGCGGACGCCCTCCGCGAACCAGTACGCCTCCTCGAGGTGCGGGTAGCCCGAGAGGACGAGCTCGTCGAACCCGGCCGCGCGGTACTCCTCGACCAGGTCGGCGACCTCCTCGTGGCTGCCGACGAGCGCCGTCCCGGCGCCGCCGCGCACGAGCCCCACGCCTGCCCACAGCCCGGGGTGTATCTCCAGGTCCCGCGCGCGCCGGGTGGCCGCGAGGTCACCGCCGCCGTGGAGCGCGACCATGCGCTGCTGCCCGACCGACCCGGACGAGCCCAGGAGCCGCTGGGCGCCCACGATCTGCTCGGGCGTGAGGTCGTCGAGGAACCGCTGCGCGACGTCCCACGCGTCGGCCGACCGGTCGCGCGTGATGACGTGCAGGCGCACCCCGAAGCGGATCGTGCGTCCCTGCGCGACGGCGAGCTCGCGCACGCGCTCGATCTTCTCGCGCGCCTGCGCGGGCGGCTCGCCCCACGTGAGGTAGACGTCGGCCTGGGCCGCCGCGACGGGCAGCGCGGCCTCCGACGATCCGCCGAAGAAGATCTCGGGGCGCGGGTCCGGCGGCGCGGACGTCCGGGCGTCGGCGATCCGGTAGTGCGTGCCCTCGTACGAGAGCGGCGCCTCCTCCCACACGCCGCGCACGACCTCGAGGAACTCGCGCGTGCGGTCGTACCGCTCGTCGTGCTCGAGCCAGTCGCCGAACCTGCGCATCTCGTTCTCGTCGCCGCCCGTGACGACGTTGAGGAGCAGCCGTCCACCGGACAGGCGCTGGAAGGTCGCGGCCATCTGCGCCGCGAGCGTCGGCGAGACGAGGCCCGGGCGGAACGCGACGAGGAACTTCAGCCGCTCCGTGCTGCGGATCAGCGCGGACGTGACGAGCCACGCGTCCTCGCACCACGTCCCCGTCGGTGTGAGCACGCCCTCGTAGCCGAGGCGGTCGGCAGCGACCGCGACCTGCTCCAGGTAGTCGAGCGACGGCGCGCGGAACCCGGTCGCCCGGCCGGGCGTGTCCTTCGCGTGCGCGCCGTCGACGATCCCGCGTGCGTCGCCCGACGTCGGCAGGAACCAGTGCACGGCGAGCGGGCGGCGGGCGGCCGCCTCGTCGGGCGGGGACGCGGGTGTCGCGGGCTCGGCCGCTGCGTCGGCGCTCATCCCGCGAGCAGGTCGGGCTGCGGGTGGCGGACGCCCTGCACGGCCCCGCGCGGGATGGCCGCTCCGATCGCCGCGACGTCGTCCGGGGTGAGCTCGACCGATGCGGCCGCGACGTTCTGCTCGAGGTACGCGAGGCGCTTGGTGCCGGGGATCGGGACGATGTCGTCACCTTGGGCGAGGAGCCACGCGAGCGCGAGCTGCGCCGTCGTGACGCCACGCTCGGCGGCGAGCTGTTCGAGCGAGCGGACCAGGCCGCGGTTGTGCTCGAACGCCTCGCCGGCGTAGCGGGCGTGGGAGCGGCGCACGTCGTCCTCGGCAAAGCCGTCGGTCGCGTCCACGGTGCCCGTGAGGATGCCGCGGCCCAAGGGCGAGAAGGGCACGAACCCGATGCCGAGCTCGCGCAGCACGGGCAGCACCTCGTCCTCCGGGTCGCGCGTCCACAGGGAGTACTCGCTCTGCACGGCGGTGATCGGGTGCACCGCGTGCGCGCGGCGCACGGTGGCCGCCGAGGGCTCCGAGAGCCCGATCGTCCGGACCTTGCCCGCCTCGACGAGCTCCGCGAGCGCCCCGACGGTCTCCTCGATCGGGACCTGCGGGTCGATGCGGTGCAGGTAGTACAGGTCGAGCCGGTCGGTACCGAGGCGGCGCAGGCTCGCGTCGACCGCCGAGCGCACGTACTCGGGGCGCCCGTCGACCCGGCGGCCGTCGGGGTGGCCACCGGGCGGCGGCAGTCCGAACTTCGACGCGAGGACGATCTCGTCCCGGTGGGCGCCCAGCACGCGACCGATGAGCTCCTCGTTGCGCCCGTGGCCGTAGACGTCGGCGGTGTCGACGAGCGTGACGCCGAGCTCGAGCGCCCGGCGCAGCACGGCCTCCGCCTCGACGGCGTCCGCGGGTCCGTACGCGTCCGTGACGGACATGCCGCCGAACCCGAGGGCGGAGACGGTGAGCGCGGCGTCGCCCGTACCGAGCGTGCGTGCGGTCGGGCGTGCGGGGGCGGGAGCGGCGGGGTGACGGTCGTCGGTCATGCCGCCAGCGGACCACCGCGAGCGCCCCGCGGCAAGAGCGAGGGCCGGTCCTCTCACCTGGCGAGCAGACGTGACGAGTCTCGTCGCGGCGGGTGCCGCCGGCGTGTCACCGCAGGTCAGGCACGCCTGTCCTTGCTGGCGGGGACGGGGAATGGCGCCTAGTCTGGAATCGTTCAAGAGAACGAGTCACGAGTCGGCACCGACGGAAGCCGGGTGACCGCCGCACGTTCCGGGAGACCCCCGAGAGAGCGAGGAGCACCATGTCCGCACCCACCATCCACCGCGCCACCGCCCGCTTCGAGGCGTCGGAGGCGCTCCGCTCGCACCTCCAGCGCGTGCTCGTCGCGCTCGTCGACCTGCACGTCCAGGGCAAGCAGGCTCACTGGAACGTCACGGGCCGCGGGTTCCGCGACCTGCACCTCCAGCTCGACGACGTCGTGGACGTCGCGCGCGAGCACAGCGACACCGTCGCCGAGCGCATGCGCGCGCTCCAGGTCGTGCCCGACGGCCGCACCGAGACCGTCGCGACCACGACGGACCTCTCCCCGTACCCGGCCGGCCTCGTGTCCGTCGGCGACACGGTCGACGCGATCGTCGAGCGCATCGCCCAGACCGTCGAGGTCGTGCGCGAGGTGCACGACGCCGTCGACGCCGAGGACCCGACGACCGCCGACATCCTGCACGAGATCATCGCCGACCTGGAGAAGCAGGCCTGGTTCCTCTCGTCGGAGAACCGCGAGGCCTGATGCAGCCCGGCCCCGCGAGGGAGAGCCGCAGGTCGCGAGGTAGAACCCCTGGTGTTCTACCTCGCGACCTGCGGCTCTACCTCGCGGCGGGGCGGGCGAGCCGTTCGTCGAGCAGGGACGCCGCCCACGCGACGAGCGCCAGTGCCGCGACGGCGGCGCTCACGACGACGAGTCCGTCGCGATGGGCGTCGAGGACGCCCGGGACCGCGCCGTCGGTCCGGCCCACGAACGTGCCCGTCATCGCGGCGATGCAGACCGTCGCGGCGACGCGCTGCACGAGCTGGAGCGCCGCGCCGGCGACGCCGCGCTCCGTGCCGGGGGCACCCTCGAGCGTCAGCGTCTGGTTGGGCGAGATCGTCAGCCCCCCGACGACGCCCGTCAGCACCTGCGACAGGACGAGCACGGCGACCACCGTCGACGTGGGCGCGACCGCCACCGCGAGGGCCGTGCCGGCGGCGACGAGCGCCTTCGCGCCGACGGCCACGGTCACGCCGCGGCGGCCGAACCGGCGGAACAGCCGCCACGAGAGGTTCGCCGCCACGACCGAGGCGATCGCGCCCGGCGTCGTGACCAGGCCTGCCTGGACCGGGCTGAGGCCCGCGCCGTCCTGGAGGAAGAGCATGAGGACGGCGGAGTACCCGAGCGCCGCCCCGAAGCTGAAGGCCGCGACGACGCAGCCGAGCACGTAGGTCGGGGAACGCAGGAGCGCCGGGGCGAGAACGGGCGTCCGACCGCGCCGTGCGTAGCGCGGTTCCCACACGACGAGCGCCCCGACGGCGGCCACGAGCACCCCGAGCGACAGCGGCAGCACGACGGCTCGCGGCCCCTCGGCGACGAACGGGACGAGCAGCCCGAGCGTCACGAGCGTGACGAGCACCAGCCCGACGGCGTCGAACCCGCCGCCGACGCGGCCACCGCGGGCGCGGCTCGCGGACAGGCCCTCGCCAGCCGGACGGCCTGCTGCCCGGCCGTCCCCGGCACCGCCGTCGCGACCGGGCGCGCCGCGCGGGGTCAGGCCACCCGCTCGCGTCGAGCCGCGACGCAGCACGCGCAGGGCGACGACGGCCACGGCGAGCCCCAGGGGCGCGGCGAGCCCGACGGCGACGCGCCACCCCGCCGCCGGTCCGAGCCCGGACAGGATGCCGCCACCGACGAGCGGGGACAGGACCATGGCGAACGCCCCCGTCGAGGCGTACGCGCCGAGCGCACGTGCGCGGGCCGGCCCGGCGTAGTGGTCCTGGAGCAGCCCGATGACCTGCGGGTTCGCGGTCCCGGCGCCGACGCCCTGGAGCAGTCGCGCGGCGACGAGCACGTCGGCGTCGGACGCCGTCGCGCCGACGAGGCTCCCCGCGGCGAACAAGGCCAGCCCGACGGCCAGGGGTCGGCCGCGCCCGAGCCGGTCGCCGAGGCGGCCCGCCGGGACGAGCGCGAGCCCGAAGGTCAGGGAGTACCCGGCGAGGATCCACTGGAGCTGCGCGGTCGTCGCCCCGAGCTCGCTGCGCAGCGCCGGTGCCGCGACGGTGAGGATCGCCGAGTCCAGCAGCGTGACGAACCCGGTCGCGAGGCAGACCCGCAGCACGGCCCGCGACGCCCGACCGTCCGTCGTCACCGCCACGGCAGGCGGTCATCCGGATGACCGTTCACCCGAGGTAGCTCGTCACGACGTCGTGCAGCGCGGTGGCGGTGAGCCCGAGCGACTCGACGTCGACGCGCTCGTCGTGCCCGTGGAACAGCGAACGGAACACCCCCGGGTCCCACTGCTCGCTGAGCAGGCCGAACCCGTAGGCCGGCACGCCGCGGCGACGGAAGAAGCGCCCGTCCGTGCCGCCGGTCCCGAGGACCGGCACGACGTCGGCGCCCGCGTGCGCGCGCACTGCGCGCTCGATCGCCGCGTACGCCGCGCCGTCGGTGGGCGACTGCGACGCCTCGCCGAACCAGTCACCCTCGACGTGCACGTGCTCGCGCAGGTCGCCGAGCGCGTCGTCGAGCAGGTCGGCCACGTCCTGCGGGGTCGCGCCCGGGAGGACGCGGATGTCGAGCGTGACCTCCGCGAGCCCGGGGATGACGTTGGGCTTCGACCCGGCGTGCAGCACGGTCGGCGCGACGGTGGTGTGGGTCGTGGCGTGCGCGACGGACGCGAGCGCGCCGAGCGCGGGCAGCGCGTCGTCGATCCGGGCGGGGTCGAGCAGCGCGGCCCGCACGTCGGGCGCGAGGTCGAGCGCGTCGACGTAGCGGCGCCACAGATCCCCGATGACGACGGGGCCTCGGTGCGCGGTGATCCGCCGCACGGCCTCGGCCGCGAGCACGATCGCGTTGAGCGACCCGTACGGCCCCGACCCGTGCCCCGGACGCCCGACGACGCGCAGCCGGCGCCCGGCGCCGCCCTTCTCCCCGACCGCGATCGTGCGGCTCCCGCGGGACCCCAGCGGGACCCCGCCCGACTCCGTGAGCACCGCGTCGACGTCCACGAGGTCGTACCGGTGCTGGGTGATCCAGTCGACGCCCCACGTGCTGCCGTGCTCCTCGTCGGCGACGGCGGCGAGCACGAGGTCGCCGCGCAGCCGCCGCCCGCTCTCCGCGATCGCCCGCGTGACGACCGTGAACGCGGACGTGAGTCCCAGCATGTCGATCGCGCCCCGGCCCCAGACCCAGCCGTCGACGAGCTCGCCGCCGAACGGGTCGCGCGTCCACCCCTCCGGCTCGACGGGCACGACGTCGGTGTGCCCGACGAGCGCGAGCGAGGGCGCCTCCGGGTCCGTGCCGCGCAGGCGCGCGACGAGCGACGTGCGGCCGGGGCGCGGCTCGACCCACTCGACCTCGAGGTCGAGGCCGTCGAGCGCGTCGGCGACGGCGCGCGCGTTGCGCACTTCCTGCCCCGAGCCGACGGTGCCGTCGTTGACGCACGCGTTGCGGATCATCGCCTGGAGCAGCTCGGTGGTGCGGCCCGCGAGCTCGGTGCGCGACGGCGCGGGGGCGGGCTCCGCGAGCACGCGCGGCCCGGGCGTCGCCCTGGTCCCGGGCCGGACGCCGGGTGCTGCGGGTCGTGCGGTGACGGTCATCGTGCCCTCCATGCTGTCGTGGACGACGCCCGGGGCGCGTCCTGGAGCGCGCGGCGGCCGGGGATGGCCGCGACGAGCTCGCGCGTGTACTCCTCCTGCGGGTCGAGCAGGATCTGCTCGGCCGGGCCCTGCTCGACGACGCGCCCGCGGTGCATGACGCCGACGTGGTCGGACACCTGCCGCACGACCGCGAGGTCGTGCGAGATGAACAGGTACGCGAGCCCGTGCTCGGCCTGGAGCCGCACGAGCAGCTCGAGGATCTGCGCCTGCACGGACACGTCGAGCGCCGAGACGGGCTCGTCGAGCACGACGAGCGCGGGGTTCAGCGCGAGCGCCCGCGCGATGGCGACGCGCTGGCGCTGCCCGCCCGAGAGCTCGCGCGGTCCCCGTCGGAGCACGTCGGGCGGGAGCGCGACGTCCTCGACGAGCGCACGTGCCCGGTCCGCCCGCTCGGACGGCGACCCGACCCGGTACGCCCGGAGCGGCTCGGTGACGATCTGCTCGACGGTGAACCGCGGGTCGAGCGACGCGTACGGGGACTGGTAGACGACCTGGAACCCGCGCCGCAGCGACCGCAGCCGCTCGCCGCGCGCCGTCGTGATGTCCTCGCCCGCGAACTCCACCGTGCCCGCGGTGGGCCGCTCGAGCCGGAGGGCGAGGCGCGCCGTCGTGCTCTTGCCCGACCCCGACTCCCCCACGAGCGCGTACGTCTCGCCGCGCCCGACGGCGAAGCTCACGCCGTCCACGGCGACGAGCGTCCGGTGCGCCGACCCGCGCGGCAGCGTGAACTCCTTGCGCAGGTCCCGCACCGCGAGGACGGGCACGCTCGCGGTGTCCGGGCCGGCGCCGTCGGGCACCGCGGTCCCCTGACCGTCGGCGCGGCTCGCGACCGCGGCGCGGCTCGCGTCGGCGCGCGGGACGACGCCGTCGTCCGGCGCCGTCTCCGGCGTGCCGCCCGCGACGAGGCGCGAGCTCGCGAGGCTCGGCGCCGCGGCGATGAGCTGCTGGGTGTAGGGGTGGCGCGGGTCGTGCAGCACCTGGTCCGCGGTGCCCTCCTCGACGACGACCCCGCGCTCGAGCACGACGATCCGGTCGGCGCGGTCCGCCGCGACGCCGAGGTCGTGCGTGATGAGCAGGACCGCGGTGCCCAGGTCGCGCACGAGGCCGTCGAGGTGGTCGAGGATGCGGCGCTGGACGGTCACGTCGAGCGCGCTCGTGGGCTCGTCCGCGACGACGAGGCGCGGCCGGGCCGCGACGGCGATCGCGATGAGCACGCGCTGGCGCATCCCGCCGGAGAGCTGCGACGGGTACTGCCGTGCCCGGGCCTCCGGGTCGTCGATCCCGGCCTGGCGCAGCAGCTCGACCGCGCGCTCGCGCGCCTCCTTGCGCCGCGCGAGCCCGTGGATGACGAGCACCTCCGCGACCTGGTCGCCCACGCGCGTGACGGGGTTGAGGGACACCGTCGGGTCCTGCGGCACGAGCCCGACGTCGCGGCCCCGCACCTGCTGCCACTCCTTCTCGGAGAGCCGTCCGACGTCGCGCCCACCGAGGCGGATGGTCCCGCCCGTCACCGCTCCCCCGCGCGCGAGCAGGTGCAGGGCCGCGTGCGCCGTCGTGCTCTTGCCCGACCCGGACTCGCCCACGAGCGCGACGACCTCGCCCGCCCCGACCGTGAGGTCGACGCCGCGGACGGCGGCGTACGAGCCGCCGTCGCGCGTGCGGTAGGCGACCTCGAGCCCGCGGATCTCGAGCGCGGGCGCCTCGCCCGACGTCGGGCCGGGACGCTCCTGGGTGGTCGGCGTCGTGGCGGTCATGCGTCCCCTCCGGTCCGTTCCAGGGCCCGCGCGATGCGGTTCGCCGACAGCACGACGGCGACGATCACGAGGCCCGGCATGGTCGTGAGCCACCACGCGGTGGCCAGGTAGTCGCGCCCGCCCGAGACGAGCGACCCCCACTCGGGCGCGGGCGGCGGCGTCCCGTAGCCGAGGAAGCTCAGCGCCGAGATGGCGAGCACGGCCGTCCCGAGCTCGAGCGCGACGAGCGCGAGCACCGGTCCCGTCGAGTTGGGCAGCACGTGGCGTCCGAGCACGCCGTACCAGCGCACGCCCGACGCACGGGCCGCCTCGACGTACACCGACGTCGAGGTCCGCAGGACCTCGGCCCGCATGACGCGTGCGAACGTCGCGACGCTCGTGATGCCGACGGCGATCGCGACCTTGACCGTCCCGAACCCGAGCGCCGTGATGATCGCGAGCGAGAGCAGGATGCTCGGGATCGCGAGCAGCACGTCGACGAACCGGCCGACGACGTCGTCCACCCACCCGCGCACGAACCCCGCGAGCAGGCCGAGCAACGACCCGGCGACGAGCCCGACCGCGACCGCGATGACGGTCGCGCTGAGCGACGCCGACGCGCCGTGGACGACGCGCGCGTACACGTCGCGCCCCAGGTGGTCGGTGCCGAACAGGTGCGCGCCCGACGGCGGCTGCAGACGGTCCGCGGGCACGCCCGTCAGGGGGTCGTACGACGTGAAGAGCTGCGGGACGACCGCCCACGCCGTGACGAGCAGGACGACGAGCACGGCGACGACCAGCCCGGGACGCCGCGCGGCGTATCGCACCCCGCGGCGCCACCGGCCCGCCGGGCCGGCGCCGCGGACCCGCCCGTACCGGATGATCGCGCGCGCGTCCTCGCGGTCCGCGACCTCGATCTCCTCGGGCGTGCGCACCTCGGGCGCGTCGGCGGGCGGGGCGTCGGGGACGAGCGGGCCCGACGGCGGTGCGTCGGCCACCGCGGCACGGTCCACGACCCGGACCTCGTCCCGGAGCACGATGCGCACTCCCGGCCTGGTGCTCATGCGGCCACCGCCTTCTGTCGTGCGTCGATCCGGGGGTCGAGCAGGGGGTAGAGCAGGTCGACCACGAGCGTGACGACCACGAACACGAGCGCCGAGAGGACGACGACCGCCTGCACCACGGGGATGTCCTGCGCGTCCACCGACGTGACCGTGAGCCGTCCCAGGCCCGCGCGCGAGAACACCGTCTCCGTGACGACCGTGCCGCCGAGCAGCCCGCCCACGACGACCCCGAGCACGGTCAGCGCGGGGATCGCGGCGTTGCGCAGCGCGTGGCCGAAGTGCACGCGCGCCCGGCTCGCGCCCTTGGCGCGCGCCGTCTCGACGTACGGCTCACCGAGCGTCCCGCGCAGGCTCCGCGCGAGCACCTGGGCGAGCGCGGCGCTCGCCGGGACGGCGAGCGTGATCGCCGGCAGCACGAGGCTGATCGCGCCCTCGTTGCCGATCGCGGGGAACACCGGGAGCTGGAAGGAGAACCACTGCAGGAGCAGCAGGCCCAGCCAGAACGGCGGCAGGGCGACGCCGAGCGGAGGGAGCGACGCGAGCGCGTGGCGCAGCCAGGCCGCGCGCGGGAACGTGCTCGCGATCGCGATGCCGGCGCCTGCCACGACGGCGAGGACGAGCGCCGCGGCCGTGAGCCGGAGCGTCTCGGGGAGCGCCTGGAGCACGAGCTGGGTCGCGGGCGCGCCCGACGAGTACGACGTCCCGAAGTCGAGGCGCAGCGCGTGCCACAGCGCGTCGGCGTACTGCACGAGCACGGGCCGGTCGAGGCCGTACTGCGCGCGGAGCGCGTCGAGCAGCGCGGGGTCCACCTGGTCCGCCTCGCCCCCGCCGCTCGCCATGAGCGCGGCCGGGTCGCTGGGCAGCAGGTAGAGGACGAAGAACGAGATCGTGAACGCCGCCCAGAGCACGAACAGCCCCTGCCCGGCGCGACGCAGGACGTACCGGCCCATGGGTCGGTCCTCCTTCCGTGGGGAGACGGTCCGCCTGCCCGACGCCGCGACGTCGGGCAGGCGGACCCGTCGGGTCAGCCCTGGGTGACCCAGGCGTCGTAGAAGTCGAGGCGCGACGACGCCTCGAACGTCAGGCCGTGGACCGTGTCGGCCGCCGCGATGGTCGTCGACAGCTCGTAGACCGGGATCGCGTGGCCCTTCTGGACCAGGAGGCGCGACGCCTCCGTGACGAGCTCCTGCCGCTCGGCCGGGTCGGTCGCCGCGGCCGACGCGTCGAGCAGGTCGTCGACCTCCTCCGCGTCGCGCTGGTTGATGTTGCGCGCGTTGGCCGAGAAGATCGTCCGCAGCACGTCCGGGTCGGAGCGCGTGAGGTTGTAGTAGTCGAAGTCGAAGTCGCCGCTCTCCTTGATCGCCTGCGACTCCGCGACGGTCACGTGCTGGAGCTGGAGGTCGACGCCGATCTGCGCGAGCTGCTGCTGGACCAGCTCGAGCGGCTCCGGCACCTGCCAGAACGTCACGGTCGTCGAGAGCTTCTGGCCGTCCTTCTCCCGGACGCCGTCGGCGCCCTCGACCCAGCCCGCGTCGTCGAGGATCTTCTTCGCGCCCTCCGGGTCGTAGGCGAGCTCGTCCGCGACGCTCTCGTAGAGCGGCGTCGAGTGGGACAGGACGCTCGTGGCCGGCTCGTCCTGCTCGCTCAGCACGGTGTCCGCGATCTGCTCGCGGTCGATGCCCTTGAGGATCGCGGTGCGCACGGCCTCGTCGCCCGCGAGCGGGCTCGACTCGTTGGGGAAGAGGTTGAACACGACGCCCGGGTTGGCGCGGTACTCGAGCCAGAACCCGTTCCCGTCGAACTGCGGGAGGTCGACCGTCGAGATCGCGGCCGTGGCGTCGATCTGACCGGAGACCAGGCTGCCGCTGCGCACGCTCGCCTCGGGGATGACCTTGAACGTCACCGTGTCGAGGTAGGCCTCGCCCTGGTGGTCGTTGGCCTCCGAGCCCCACGCGTAGCCCGCGACCTTCTCGAGCACGATCTCCTGGTCCTGCGTGTAGGACTTCACGGAGAACGGGCCGGAGCCGACGAACTTGCCGGCGCAGCGGTCCTCGACGCTCAGGTCGGCCGACGACGGCGCGAGGAGGCCGAGCGAGAAGGTCGAGGTGGCCTGGAGGAACTGGGCGCTCGGCGCTGCGAAGTCGACCGTGAGGGTCTGCGGGTCCGTGACCGTCGTGCCCTCGTAGCCGACGAGGTACTGCGACCCGAGCGACGCCGTCGCACCGAGGGCGACGATCGCGTCGAAGTTGGTCTTGACCGACTCGGCGTCGATCGGCGTGCCGTCGGCGTAGGTCGCGTCGTCGCGCAGGTGGAAGGTGTAGCTCGACGCGTCGTCGTTCACCTCCCAGCTCTCCGCGAGCCACGGCAGGATCTCGCCCGACTCCGGGTCCTGCGCCGTGAGCGACGCGACGGTCTGCCGGGCCGCGGCGATGGCGTCGTTGTTGCCGACCTGCTGCGGGTCGATGCAGTGCGAGTCGACCGTGATCGCGAAGGTCAGGTCGCCGCCCGCCACGGGCTCGCCGGACGGGCTCGGCGACCCGTCGCCGTCGGACGCGCCGGAGCCGCCGCCCGCGCACGCGCTGAGCAGGAGGCCCGTCGCGGCGGCCGCCGCGGCGACGGTCAGGGACCGGCGTCGGTGAGGTGTGGGGATCATGTCGTGCTGCTCTCCTCGTGTGCCGGCTGAGGACCGGCGATCGTCCGGCGCCGGTGGTCGTCCGCGCCGGGCCGAGGGCCGGTGCGGCGGGGGAACCCACCGGGGTGCCGTGCTTACCGCGCGGCGGGAGCCGCGCGGTCAGGTCGTTCCCGGAGCACCCCGTCACGTCGAAGGGTTGCTGGTCAGCGAGCCGGGCCTGCGTGCTGACGCTCGTCACCTGGGAGCAGGAAAGACAATCTCGACCGGTTGAGTCAAGTATCGAGACGGTCGTCCCGCCAGGCGGACGGTTGTTTCCTGCTCCGCGACGTCGTGACCCGTCGGCGGGGCTGCCACGAGCACGGCGAGGGCCCACCTCGCCGGGCGAGACGGGGCCCTCCCCTCCGGTCCGGCGGGATCGCTCAGGCCGCGGTGAACCCCGCCGCGCGGCGGGCGTCGGCCGGGCTCCACAGGTCGGTCTTCACCTCGGCCTGCACGACGGGCACGACCTCCTCCGCGAACCGGCGCAGCACGTCCTCCTGCTGCGCCGCGGGGATCAGGTGGTTGACCGAGACGGACTGGAGGTCGTGCCCGTAGGACGCGTGATAGTCGAGGATCTTCTCCGCGACGCGCTCCGGCGAGCCCACCAGCGCCGGACCGCGCTCGACGGCGTCCTCGACCGTCCGGAAGCTCGGCGCCTTCCCGACGGCGTCCGGCCCGTAGCCCCGCCGCGCCGCCGCCGCGACCTGGCCCTCGTAGATCGGGCGGTACTGCTCGATCGCCTCCTCCGTCGTGTCGGCGAGGAACAGCCCGCCCGAGCCGGATCCCACGAACCCGTACGCCGGGTCGTGCCCGTGCGCCGCGTACTGCTCGCGGTACCGGTCGATGAGCACCTGGTAGTTCTCGCGCGGCTGCAACGCGTTGGCGCTGACGATCGGGTCCCCGTACCGGGCCGCGAGGTCCACCGCGAAGCGCGACGTCGCCGACCCGTGCCAGATCCGGAACGGCCCCGCGAACGGACGCGGCAGCGTCGTCGCGTGCTCCAGCGCGTGGCGGTGCCGCCCGCTCCAGCTCACGTCCTCCTCCGACAGCAGCAGGCGCAGCAGCTCGTAGTTCTCCTGGAGGTACTCGTACTGCTTGTCGATGTCGAGCCCCAGCAGCGGGTACTGGAGCACCTCGTTACCCTTGCCGATGACGATCTCCAGCCGCCCGCGGCTGAGCTGGTCCACCGTCGCGAGGTCCTCGGCGACCCGGATCGGGTCGAGCAGCGACAGCACGGTGACGCCCGTGCTCAGCAGGATGCGCGACGTCCGCGCCGCGACCGCACCGAGGATCACCGTCGGCGCCGACGACAGCACCTCCCCCGCGTGCCGCTCCCCCACCGCGAACGAGTCGAAGCCGAGCTCCTCCGCGAGCACCGCCGTCTCCACCACCCGGTTCAACCGGTCGGACGGCGCGACCGCCTCCCCGGTCACGGGGTGGGGCGGGTTGAACACGATGTCGAGTACCTGGAACCGCACGGTCCTGCTCCTTGCTGTCGTCGTCCGTGGTCGGGCCGGGCGGGCCCGCCAGCGAGATCGGCAGCGCCGGCCGAGGTCGGCACCTGCACGCGCCGATCTCGGCCGGGGCTGCCGATCTCGTCCTTCTCTGCCGATCTCGGTCCCGGGGCCGTCAGGCCGCGGCGGCCTCCGCGGTCGCAGCGTCGCGCTTCGCGACCTCCTCGCGGACGATCGGGATGACGTACCGGCCGAAGTCGATCGCGTCGTCGAGCAGGTCGTAGCCGCGGGCCGAGATGACGCGGACGCCGAGGTCGTAGTACGCGAGCAGCGCCTCGGCGACCTGCTCGGGCGTGCCGACGAGCGCGTTGGAGTTGCCGGCGCCGCCGGTCGCCTTCGCGGTCGCGGTCCACAGGGCGGTGTCGAAGCGCTCGCCCTGGGCGGCGATCTCGAGCAGGCGCTGGGAACCCGCGTTCTCGGGCTTGTCGATCGGGTGCCGACGGCTGAGCTGTCCCCCCGCGGCGGCCTTGCGCGCCTCGATCCGGTCGAGGATGCGGTGCGCCTTCTCCCAGGCGAGCTCCTCGGTCGGCGCGACGATCGGCCGGAACGCGGCGTGGATGCGCGGCGGGGTGGCCCGGCCTGCGGCGGCGGCCTCGGCGTGCACGCGCGCGATCTGCTCGGCCGTGCGGTCGAGCGGCTCGCCCCAGACGGCGTAGATGTCGGCCTCGGCCGCGCCGACGCGGAACGCGGCGTCCGACGACCCGCCGAACGAGATGGTCGGGGTGCGGCCCTCGAACGGCTTGGCGTCGAGCACGAAGTCGTCGAAGTCGTAGAACGGCCCGTGGTGGTCGAACGGCTCGGCGCTCGACCATGCCTGCTTGACGATCTGGATGTACTCGTGGGTGCGCGCGTACCGCTCGTCCTTGGTCAGCGTGTCGCCCTCGCGGCCCTGCTCGTGGTCCTTGCCACCGGTGATGAAGTGCACGGAGAACCGCCCGCCGGAGAGCTGGTCGAGCGTCGCGAACGTCTTGGCGGCGTACGTCGGGTAGGACACGTTGGGCCGGTGCGCGAGCAGCAGCTCGATCGACTGCAGGCGAGCCGCGGTGTAGGCGGCGAGCGCCGCGGGCTCCGGGCCGGAGGAGCCGTAGGCGAAGAGGACGCGCGTCCAGCCGTTGTCCTCGTGCGCACGCACGAGGCGCTCGAGGTAGGCAGGGTCGAACGCGGCGGTCGTGCGCTCGGTGGTCTCCGACGCGTCGTTGGTCGTGGCGATGCCGAGGAACTCGACGGGCATGAGGGTCTCCGTAGGTGTCGTCGTGGGTGGTGCGCGGGTGCGGGTTCGCGGTGCCGGTGCTGCGCAAGCCGGGCGGACGTGGTGGGGTCCGGTCGGCCGCTCAGGACCGGGCGGACGTGGTGCGGTCGGGTCGGCCGCTCAGGACCGGGCGGGCGCCGTCGGGTCCGGGGACGCCGTCGACTCCGGAGACGTCGCGGGCGACGCCTCGACCGGCTCCGACGCCGGGAGGCCGGCGTCCTTCCAGGCCGGGAAGCCGCCGTCGACGTGCGAGACGTTCGTGTACCCGCGCTCGGCGAGCGCCTCGGCGACGGGTCCGGAGCCGTTCGGCGACCCGCACACGACGACGACGGGCGTGTCGAGCGAGATCGCCGGGTTCTCGGCGGGACCGAACAGGGCGTCGAGGTCGTGGCGGTCGGCGAGCGTGGCGCCGGGGATCTCGCCGTGCGCGGCGCGGCCGCCGGCGGAGCGCACGTCGATGAGCAGCGCGCCGTCGGCGACCTTGGCCGCGGCGTCGGTCGCGGCCTGGAGGGGTGGGGTGGTCGTCATGGGTTTCTCCTTCGAGGGGTCGTCGCGAGATCGACCCGCACGTCCGAGATCGACCCTCAGGAGGTCGATCTGGCGACGCGCGGGTCGATCTCGCGTTAGGGGGTGGTGGCGAGTGCGGGTGTGGCGGGGGCGGGGCTTCCCGCGAACCAGTGCTCGGCGAGCAGCTCGAACGAGCGACGGGCGTCGTCGGCGTCGTGGGTCGCGGTGGTGACGAGCAGCTCGTCGGCACCCGTCGCGCGGCGCAGCGTCTCGAGCCGCTGCACGACCGTCTCCGGGTCGCCGACGATGCGCGTGTCGACGCGGTCCGCGACGAGCGCGCGCTCGGCCTCCGGGCGGTCCTCCCACGCGGGCGACGTACCCGGCTCGGGGTACGCGATCGCGCCGTCGGCGCCGCGGCGGATGGAGAGCACCCAGTCCGCGAACGGTGTCGCGAGCTCCCGGGCGCGCTCGATCGTGTCGGCGACGAGCACGTCGGCGGACACGACGACGTACGGCTCGTCGAGCACGCCCGGCCGGAACGCCGCGCGGTAGGCGGCGACGGTGTCGATCGTCGCCGACGGCGCCACGTGGTAGTTCGCGGCGATCGGCAGCCCGAGCTCGCCCGCGACGCGCGCGCTCTCGCCGGGGCTCGACGCGAGGACCCACAGGTCCCAGTCGGCACCCTCGACGGGCGGGCTCACGTACGGCGTCCCGTGCTCGTCGCGGTACGTCCCGGCACGCAGGCCGAGCACGAGGTCCAGCTCGTCGCGGAAGCTGACGGGCGTGCGCGACGCCCCGACGATCCGCTTCTGCGCGAGGATCCGCTCGCGCAGCACGGAGTCGTTGAGGTTCGACGGCGGCGCGCCGGGGACGTAGAGCCCCTCGACGACGCGCGGCCCGGTCGCGCCGGACCGCGCGGCGCGCAGCGGGCCGTCCGTGCCCTGCGTGCTGCCCTGCGAACCCGTCGCGTCCTTCGGCGGGGTGAACGCCCGGCCCAGCCCGAGGTCGACCCGGCCCGGGTGCAGCGCGGCGATCGTCCCGAACTGCTCGGCGGCGACGAGCGGGCTCGTCGTGCTCAGCAGCACCGCGCCGCTGCCGACGCGGATGCGCTCGGTCCGGGCCGCGACGGCCGCGGCGAGCACGGCGGGCGATGCGGAGCCGACACCGGGCGACAGGTGGTGCTCGGCGTACCAGACGCGGTGGTAGCCGAGCCGGTCGAGGTCGCGCGCGAGCCCGACGGCGCGGCGCACCGCGTCCTGGCCCGTCGCCCCCTCGGGAACGATCGCGAGGTCGAGGACGGACAGCGGGACGCGGCCGGACGCCGGTCGCGGACCGCCGGGGGTGGCGGTCGGGTGCGGGTGGGAGGACATGGCTTCCTTCGGTGGTGCGACTGGTCGTGGTGCGGCGGCCGGTGGCGGCGCAGCGGCCGGTGGAGCGGTGGGTCCCGACTGCTCCCGGCGGCGGGACGGGACCGGGGCTCCTACTTGGACGGGAACCCGAGCGCAGCGAGCGTGGGTCGCAGGTGGGCGCGCCCGCGCAGCGCGCCGGGGACGCGCAGGCGGTCGACGACGCGGTCGCGCCAGCCGCCGTCGAGCCCCTCCTCGCGGTAGAAGGGCGCGATGCGCTGCTCGTACGCCGCGACGTGCTCCGCCTGGTCGCCGTGGTAGCGCTCGGGGTGCAGCACCGCCGCCTGCGGCAGCCGGGGCTTGACGCGCTCGCCGCCCGCAGGGTCGGGGTGCCCGACGACGAGCCCCACGACCGCGACGACGCCCTCGGGCAGGCCGAGCTCGGCCGCGACCTGGGCCGGGTGGTTGCGCAGCGCGCCGATGTACACGGTGCCGAGCCCGAGCGACTCGGCGGCGACGACCGCGTTCTGCGCGGCGAGCGCGGCGTCGAGGAACGCCACGACCGTCGTCTCGAGGTAGTCGGTCGCCTCGAGCCGGACGCCCTCGCGCTCGCCGAGGGCGCGCGCCCGGGCGACGTCGGCGAGCCAGACGAGCAGCAGCGGCGCGGTGCGGACGTGCTCCTGGTCGCCCGCGAGCGCCGCGAGCCGGTCCTTGCGCGCGGCGTCGGTGACGGCGACGACGCTCCAGAGCTGGAGGTTCGACGACGTCGGTGCGGACTGCGCGGCGGCGACGAGCGTCGGGACGACGTGGTCGGCGAGCGGGTCGGTGCGGTAGCGACGCACGCTGCGGTGCCCGAGCACGGTGCCGAGCACGTCCGCGGGGCGGCCCGCGTCGCGCGCCCGGCCGGCCGCGGCACGGCGTGCCAGCCCGACGGCGGCACCGGGCGCGGCGACGTCCGCGACGTCCGGCGCGACGCCGTAGCGCGCCCCGACCGCGGCGCGCGCGCCGTCGAGCACCGCACCGTCGGGCACGACGGCGTCGGGCCGGGCACCGGTGGGCACGTCGGTCAGGTCGCTCTCCAGGTCGCGCGGGTCGCCGTCGCGGCGGGCCGGACGCACGACGGCCGGGACGGTGACGGGTGTGGACGTCATGAGGCGGTCCTCTCGGGGAGTGCGGAGAGGCGGGCGAGCGCGAACCGCTCGGCCGCGAGCGCGTCGTCGGGACGGGTGGCGAGGTCGGCGAGCACGCGGCCGACCGCCGGGGCGAACTTGAAGCCGTGGCCGGAGAACCCGGCGCCGACGACGACCGGACCGCGCCGGTCGAGCACGAAGTCGTGGTCCGGCGTCGTGGTGTAGGTGCAGCTCACGGGGACGTAGGCGTCGGGGTCGAGGCCGGGCAGCCACGTGCGGACGTAGTCGCGCAGCGCGGCGAGCTGACCCGGCTCGGGCCGGTAGGAGCGCCGGTCGGGGTCGACGACGGGCCCGACCCCGTGGAAGCCGACCTTGACGCCCTCGCCCGGGGTCGCGAGCCCGTAGACGCCGCTCGGCCACGCGGTGCCGGGACCGACGTCGTGCGTGAACGCCGGCCACCCCTGCGGGGACGCGCCCAGGGCGAGCGCGAAGTGCGCGGGCTGCTCCTGCGTGACGACGAGCGGGAGCTCCTGCCCCAGCAGCCCGCCGGTGGGACCGCCGAGCAGGCCGGCGCTCCACGCCCCGACCGTCACGACGACGACCCGCGCGACGACGTCGCCGCCGTCGGTGACGACGCGCACGCCCTCCGGGACGCGCTCGACGTGCCGGACGGCGGTCTCGTGGCGGACGTCGGCGCCGCTCGCGGCGGCCGCGCCCTGGAGGGCCGCGACGGCGCGGTCGGCGTGGAGCCGCCCGGCCGTCGCGACCTCGTGCAGCACCCGGCCCTCGAACCGCAGCCCCGGCCAGCGCTCGGCCGCGGCCGCGGGGTCGAGCCACTCGTGCTCGATCCCGCGGGCCGCGAACGCCGCACCGATCGCGTCCGCGCGGCGCTCGGCCGCGCCGTCGCGCCGCCCGTGGCTGACGCCGCCCGTGACCGTGAGCAGCTCGGTCCCGGTCTCGTCCTCGACCTCGCGCCACAGGCGGAGCGCCTCCTGCGCGAGGTCGAGGTACTCGGGCTCGGCGTACGTCGTGCGGTAGATGCGCGACGTCCCGTGGGAGGCACCGTGCGCGTGCCCGGGGGCGAAGCGCTCGAGCAGCAGGACGTCGCGCCCGCGCCGGGCGAGCTGCCACGCGGCGGCCGAGCCCATGACGCCGCCCCCGACCACGAGGTGGTCGACGTGCTGGGTGCTGGTGGTCATGCGCGGGTCACTCCGTCTTCGGGAGGCCGGGCGGGTTGGTCTGCGACTCCTCGACGGCCTCGGACTCCAGGCCCCACCGCTGCAGCACCTGGAGGTACGTGCCGTCCTCGATGGCGTGGTTGATCGCGGCGGTGATGGCCGGGGCCACCTCGTTGCCCTTCTTCGTGGCGACGGCGATCTGCGCGGTGTCGGGCCAGCCGCCGTTGAGCGTGCCGACGACCCTGAAGTCCTGCGGGGAGATCGCCGCCTGGTACGCGAGCGACGCGTTGGGCCCGACGTACGTCTCGATGCGCCCGGACTGGAGCGCGAGCAGGACGTCGGAGAACTGCTCGTAGTACTCGGGGCCCTGGATGGGCTCGAGGCCGTCCTCCTGGTTGAGGCGGTCCCACTCGAGCACGATCTTCTCCTGGTTCGTCCCGGAGCCGACGGCGACGACCTTGCCCGCGATGTCCTCGCGCTTCGTGATCGACGTGATGTCGGAGTCGGCGCCCACGAGCCAGCCGAGCTCGTCGTTGCGGTACGTGGAGAAGTCGATGGTCTCCTTGCGCTCCTCGGTCACCGTGACGTTGGAGATCACGGCGTCGACGTCGCCTGAGCCGAGCGCGAGCGGCCAGTCCGCCCAGGCCTTGACCTCCAGGCGTAGGTCCTTGCCGAGCGCGTCGGCGACGAGCTGCGCGATGTCGGTCTCGTTGCCGATGGGCGTCTCGTCGTCGTCGGCGAGGAAGCCGAGCGGCGGCGCCGCGCCCGCGGAGATCGCGACGACGAGCTCGTCCTTGTCCTTCCAGGCGTCCGGGAGGAGCGCGACGGCCTCGGCCGACTCGGTGGTGCGGATGCGGTCCTGGTCGGGGCTCGTGCTCACGTCGAGGGCGTCCGAGACGGACGTCGTGCTCTCCGTCGTGCCGTCGGAGGAGGCCGCGCCCTCGTCCGCGGCGGCCGGGGCCTCGGTGCTCACCCCGGAGCAGGCCGCGAGCGCCAGCAGGGGCACGACGGCGAGGGCGGCGAGCGCGCGGGGGGCGCGGGCGCGGGTGGTCGTTGCGGTCACGGGTGTCCTACCTCTCGGGTGGTGCGTCGGGGTGACGCGGGAGTGCGGTGCGGGACGGCCGGGCGGCCGGTCGCGGGTGACGACGTCGGGAAGCGGTGGTGGGCGCGGTACGCGGGGCGGCTGCGGGTCGAGGACCCCGGCTCGCCCCGGGTCAGAGGACCTTCTGGAGGAAGGCCCGGGTGCGGTCGTGGCGCGGGTGGTCGAGCACCTCGGCGGGCGTGCCCTGCTCCACGACGACGCCGTCGTCCATGAACACGACGGTGTCGGCGACCTCGCGGGCGAAGCCGATCTCGTGCGTGACGACGACGAGCGTCGTGCCGGTGCTCGCGACGTCCTTGATGACCTCGAGCACCTCCCCCACGAGCTCGGGGTCGAGCGCCGAGGTCGGCTCGTCGAACAGCAGCACCTTGGGCCGCAGCGCGAGCGCGCGGGCGATGGCGACGCGCTGCTGCTGCCCGCCGGAGAGCTGGCGCGGCCGCGCGTCGGCCTTGTCCGCGAGCCCGACGCGCTCGAGCAGCGCGCGGGCCTCGGGCTCGACGTCCTCGCGGCGGCGCCGCTGCGCCGAGACCGGCGCCTCGACGACGTTCTCGAGCGCGGTGAGGTGCGGGAACAGGTTGAAGCTCTGGAAGACGAACCCGATCTGGGTGCGCTGGCCGAGGATCTCGCGCTCCTTGAGCTCGCGCAGGGTGTTGCCCTTGCGGCGGTACCCGATGAGCTCGCCGTCGAGCGAGATGAACCCCTTGTCGACCTTCTCCAGGTGGTTGATCGCGCGCAGCAGCGTCGACTTCCCGGAGCCGGACGGGCCGAGCACGACCGTCACGGACCCGGGCGGGACGGTGAGCGACACGTCGCGCAGCACCTCGAGGGTGCCGAAGCTCTTGTGGACGCCGTGGATCTCGACGAGCCCGGCGGTCGCGACGTCGGTGGTCGCGACGACGGCGCTCATGCCGCACCTCCCGCCGTGCGCGCGGTGCGCGTCAGCACGCCCACGCGGGCGCGGGCCGCGTACGCGGGCGGGACGGAGTCGGGCACGGGCCGGCCGGAGAGCCGCGACGCCCAGACCAGGACGGTCCAGCGCGCCTTCTGCAGCGGCGTCGGCGGCAGCGTGCGTACGGCACCCTTCGCGTAGTGCCGCTCGACGTAGTACTGGACGACCGTGATGAGCGTGGTGAGCACGAGGTACCAGATCGACGCGACGATGAGCAGCGGCACGACGCGGCCGTTGCGGCCGTAGATGACGCTGACGATGTAGAACAGCTCGCCGTACGCCAGCACGTAGACGATCGACGTGCCCTTGAGCAGCCCGATCACCTCGTTGACGGCCGTCGGGATGATGGAGCGCATCGCCTGCGGCAGGATGATGCGGCTCACCTGGCGCCGCTTGGGGATGCCGAGCGACGCGGCGGCCTCCTGCTGCCCCTGGTCGACCGAGAGGATCCCGGCCCGCACGATCTCCGCCGAGTACGCGGCCTGCGAGAGCCCGAGCCCGAGGATCGCGGCCCAGAACTTGTCGATCACGGACAGCGTGTCGAAGTACAGGAACTCGGGCCCGAAGGGGATGCCGACGCTGAGGTACGGGTAGAGGTACGCGAGGTTGTACCAGAGCAGGAGCTGCAGCAGCAGCGGCACCGACCGGAACACCCACGTGTACGTCCACGACACCGACTGGAGGAGCGGCGAGCGCGAGAGGCGCATGAGCGCGAGGACCGTGCCGAGCGCGAACCCGACGACCGACGCGACGAGCGTGAGCCGGATCGTCGCCCACGCGCCCTCGAGGATCGACGGCCACGTGAGGTACTGCGCGACGACGCCCCACTCCCAGCGGTCGTTCGTCACGAGCGAGCTGACGACCATGGCGAGCAGCACCGCGACGCCGGCCGTCGCGGCCCAGCGGCCCGGGTGCCGCGCGGGGACGATGCGCAGGCTCTCGAGCGGCAGCGCGTCCTCGACACCGCCGCTCCGGTCGGCGGGGTGCCGGCCCGACGGCGGCGCGAGCTGCCGGGACTCGTCCTGCGGGAGCGACACGGTGCTCATGACGCGACCTCCAACCACTTCTCGAAGGCGAGCGGGCCGATCTCCTCGGGATCGGTCCCGGTGTCGAACAGGGGCGTGTAGCCGGTCGCGAGGTACAGGCCGGCGGCCTCGGGCTGGCGCGGGCCCGTCGTGAGGTACACGCGCCGGTAGCCGCGCTCGACGGCGCGGCGCTCCAGCTCCGCCAGCACGAGGCGCGCCAGCCCGCGGCGCCGGTGCGCCGAGTGCGTCCAGATCCGCTTGAGCTCGGCGGTGCGCACGGCGGGCGACCCGTCGCTGCGCCGCGCGGACTGCCGGGCGAGGCGTGCCGGGTCACCGAGCTCCTGCTCGGTCCGACGGCGGAACGCGCCGCCCGCGACCGGCTCGCCGTCCTCCAGCACCAGCACGAGCTCGCCGTGCGGCGCCGCGAAGTCCTGCGCGGGGTAGTGCTCCATCTCGGCGCGGAGCTCCTCGGCGCTCAGCACGCGCTGGTACCGCGTCCAGTACTCGTGGGAGAGCTCGTCGAGCAGCGGCCGCACGAGCGGGTCGTGCATCGCGACGGACCGGACCTCGCGCGTTCCCCGCCCGGTGGGGCGCGCGGCGACCGCGGTCACCGGGGTGCCCTCTCGCCCGCGGTGACGGCGAACGGCACGTGGTTGCCCTCGACCGGCGCCGGGCAGGTCCCGAAGTCGCTGAACGCGTACGGGAGGTTGATCGCCCGGTTGAGGTCGAGGCGCACGCGCCCCTCGGCGCCGGGCGCCACGTCGGCGTCCACCCACAGCACGCGCCAGGGCGCGACGGCCTCGTCGAGGTGCAGGGCCTCGTCGCTGAACAGCAGCGTCACCGCGCCGCCGGCCTTGCCCGTGAGGACGAGCGTCGCGCGGTGGGAGACCCCGTCACGCTCGACCACGAGGTCGACCTCGCCGACCGTGCTCACGTGGTGCACCAGCCCGGGGCGCGCGGCGCCGACGACGACGGGCCGCGGCGCGTCGTACCAGCGCACCGCCGCGTCCACGACCCAGGCGGGGTCGTAGGCGAACGTCGGGACGCCGTCGAACCCCGTCCGGGCCGGAGCGAGCGGGTCGCGCAGCCGGACGGCGTACCGGCCCGTGCGGCGCACGACCTCCACCGCGACCTCGCGCGTCTCGCCCCCGTCCGCCGGGTCGCCCGCGTCCCGGCCGTCCGGCAGGAACGTGCCCGCGACCGAGGACCCACCCTCCGTGACGACCACGGTCCCGACGGAGTCGCCCGTCGTCGCCCGGACGGCGCCGCCCTCGTCCGCGCGGTGGTGCGCGCCGTCGGCGTCGGCCCACCAGAGCCCGGGCACGCCGGGCAGCGCGGCGGGCTCGGCCGGGAGCCAGTGGTACGCGACGAGGCTCAGCCAGCCGTGCGGCGGCCGGAGCCCCTCCTCGCGCTCGGCGTGCCATGCCGCCCACGCGGCGGCGTCGTGCGCCTCGTCGGCCGTCCCGGGGGCGGCGGGGTCGTCGGCCACGGTGCCCGTGGCGGTCAGCGTGCTCTGGCTCATGGGTCCTCCGAGGTCGGTACGGTGCAGGTCTGCGGTGCGGGTGCGTGCGGGACGGCTACGGTCGGCCGACGAGCTCGGCGGAGGCCGCCGAGGGCTCGGGGTCGGCGGCGCGCGGCGCGGTGACGGGCCGCGCGAGGCCGAGGTGCTCGCGCAGGGTCGTGCCCTCGTACTCCGTGCGGAACGAGCCGCGCTCCTGGAGCAGCGGGACGACCTGGTCGAACACGTCGTCGAGCCCGCCCGGCGTGAGGTGCGGGACGAGGATGAAACCGTCGGACGCGTCCTCCTGGACGTGGCGGTCGATGTCGTCCGCGACCTGCTGCGGCGTGCCGACGAAGCCGCCGCGCGACGTCACCTGGATGACGAGCTCGCGGATCGACCACCCGTTCGCCTCGGCCTGCTCGCGCCACGCCGCGGCGACCGCCGCCGGGTCCTTCGCGTGCCGCACGCGGCCCCGCGTGATCGACAGGTTCTCCGTGTCGGGCTCGACGTCGGGCAGCGGCCCCTCGGGGTCGTACGCCTCGAGGTCGCGGCCCCAGACCTGCTCGAGGAACGCGATGGCCGTCGGCCCGGAGACCTGCTGGAGCCGGATCTCGCGAGCGCGCTCCTCGGCCTCGGCGGGCGTGTCGCCCAGCACGACGACGGTCGCGGGCAGGATCTTCAGGGAGTCGCGCTCGCGCCCGTGGGCCGCGAGCCGTCCCTTGACGTCCTCGTAGAACGCGCGCCCGGCGTCGAACGTCGAGTGCGCGGAGAACACGACGTCGGCGGTCGCGGCGGCGAAGTCGCGCCCGTCGGCGGAGTCGCCGGCCTGGAACAGGACGGGGTGCCCCTGCGGTCCGCGCGGCGTCTCGAACAGCCCGACGACGTCCGCGTACGTCCCGTGGTGCGCGACCGGCCGCACCGACCCGGGGCGCAGGAACTCGCCCGCGATCCGGTCGGCCAGCACGGCGTCGTCGTCCCACGAGTCCCACAGGGCGCGCGCGACCTCGACGACCTCGGCCGCCCGGGCGTAGCGCTCGGGGTAGGGCAGGTACCCGCCGCGGCGGAAGTTGGCGCCCGTGAAGGCGTCGGGGCTCGTCACGAGGTTCCAGGCCGCGCGGCCCTCGGAGAGCAGGTCGAGCGTCGCGAACTGCTTCGCGAGCTCCCACGGCTCGTTGAACGTCGTGTTGATCGTGCCCGCGAGGCCGAGGCGGTCCGTGACCGCCGCGAGCGCGGCGAGCACGGGCAGCGTGTCGGGGCGACCCACGACGTCGAGGTCGTGGATGCGGCCCTTGTGCTCGCGCAGGCGCAGCCCCTCGGCGAGGAAGAAGAAGTCGAGCTTGGCGTCCTCGGCGCGGCGGGCGAGGTGCTCGAACGAGGCGAAGTCGATCTGGCTGCGCGAGCGGGGGTCGCTCCAGACGGTGGTGTTGTTGACGCCCGGGAAGTGGGCGCCGAGGTGGATCTGCTTGCGGGGGCGCGTGCTCATGTCGTCGGTCCGTCCGGGGTCAGGCGATCGCCGCGTAGCGGTTGGCGGGGAGCGGGAGGCCGAGCGTGTCGCGCAGCGTCGTCCCGGGGTAGGCGGTGCGGAACAGGCCCGCGCCCTGGAGCAGCGGCACCACGCCGTCGACGATCGCGTCGAGGTCCGTGCTCAGCGACGACGGCCGCAGCAGGAAGCCGTCGGCGGCACCGGCGTGCACCCACTCCTCGACCGTGACGGCGAGGTCGCGCGCCGTGCCGACGTGCGTGAGCGAGTCGGTGTCCCACGAGACGCCCTCGAGGTCCTCGAGCAGGTCGAGGCGGGCCTGCGCGCTCGCGCGCGTGTCGCCGACGACGACGTAGGCGTCGACGAGGACCCGCAGCGCGTCGGGGTCGCGCCCGGCGTCCGCGGCCGCGTCGCGCACCTGCGACCGGAGCGCGACGGCCTCGTCGCGGGTCGCCGCGCGGACCCGGACGACGTCGGCCCGGCGGGCCGCGAGGTCGAGCGACGCGGGCGTGTCCGCCCGCACGACGACGGGCGGCTGGCCCTGCGGCGGGCGCGGCGTGATCGACGGCCCCTTGACGGCGAACCGGATGCCCTCGTGGTCGACGTAGTGGAGCTTCTCGCGGTCCACGAACCGGCCCGTCGCGACGTCGCGGATCTCGGCGTCGTCCTCCCACGAGTCCCAGAGGCGCGTGACGACCTCGACCGCCTCGTCCGCCTCGGCCACGGCGTCGGGCTCGTCCTGGGCGCCCTTGCGCCCGAAGGCCGCGGCCTCGGCCGGGGTCGTGGACCACCCGACCTGCCACCCCGCGCGCCCGGAGCTCACGTGGTCGATCGTCGCGATCGCCTTGGACACGTGGAACGGCTCGGTGTGCGTGGTGGTGACGGTCGGGACGAGGCCGATGCCCGCGCTGCGGGGCGCGAGCCGGGACGCGACGAGCGCGGCGTCGAGGCGGCCCCGCACGGACCCGTTGCGGCTCGGCTGGAGCGTGAACGCGTCGTCGAGCGTGACGAGGTCGAGCTGGCCGCGCTGGGCCGTGGCCACGAGCTCGACGAGGCGCTTGGCGTCGAAGAGTCGCTGGGCCTGGGAGCCCACGGTCCGCCAGGCGGCGGGGTGCGCGCCGGCGTCGGTGAGGTCGACGCCGAGGTGGAGGGTGCGGGCGGGGCGGGGGTCGGACATCGCGAGGATCCGTTCTCAGTTGAGCCGACGGCGCGCTCAGGGCGCGGCGGGGTGCCGGAGGGTGGGCAGGGCGGTCCGGCCGCGCGCGGCGGCAGGACGGGCTGGGGAAGCCGGGAGGGACCCGGACCGCGCGCGGGTGGCGCGGGGTGTCAGGGACGGGTCGTCGTCAGCGACAACAGGCGACGCGCGCGGGACCCGTGGCCCCGAGGGCGGGGGCGCCGGGGGCGCCCGCGAACGGACAGGGGCACGTCGACACGTGCGCGGTGCTCACCGCGGTGCTCGACATTCGCCGATCCATCGTCCGTCTCCTTCGTGCCCGTCGCCGGGCTCCGCGTCGTTGCCCCGCGCCGCGCGTGGTCCGCGCGACGCGGGACCTGGTCCTCACCCGGGGCACCCCACCGCGCGGGAGGGTTGCCGTCCGACGAGCCGGGGCTTGGCGTCGGAGCTCATGACCATGTCCTGTGACCGGGGTGCGTCGACCTCGGTTGCGCGGGAACTTACGAGCGGCCACCGCGGGGTGTCAACGCACCGAGGAGACCTTCCCACATACTGGACTCGATCGGTCAACTTTGAGCACCCACGACGCTGTTTGCACCGAGTGCATCGATGCACTTAGTGTCATGACGTGCCCCTCCCCTCCGCGACCGAGCCGTCGGGCGTGCCCGCGCCCGACCTGGCGACCGACCCTGCGACCGGCCCCGCGACCGATCGCCGCGCCGCGCTGCGCGCGCGGCACCGCCGCGCGATCGTCGATGCCGCCGCGTCGCTCATGGAGGAGAACGGGGGCGCCCGGTTCACGGTCGACGACCTGGCCGCACGCGCCGACGTCGCGCGGCGCACGATCTTCAACCACTTCGCCTCCTTGGACGACGTCGTCGTCGAGGTGTGCGAGGACGTGCTGGGCACCGTGGTCGACGCGCTCGGGGCGAGCGCGGCCGATCCCGGGACCGACCGCACGACCCCGCTCGACGACGTCACCGCGGCGCTCCGCGGCACGGACCTCGTCGGCCCGATGGCCTACCTCACGCGCGCCCTCGGCGGCACCGCGACCGAGCCCACCCCGCGTGTCACGACGATGGTCGTGCGCACGTTCACCCACCTCGCCGAGCGCCTGGTCGCCGAGACCACGCGGCGGCACCCCGACGTCGACCCGCTCGAGATCGAGATGCTCGTCGGCGCGCTCATGGCCGGCGTCCTGGTGATCCAGCGCCGCTGGTGGGCCGCGACCGGCGCCACCGACGACGACGCCTCGCGCCGCGTGTGGGCCGACCTCCTCGACCGCCTCGTCGACCGCGTGCGCGCGGGCTGGGCGAGCCCCGCCTGACGCCTGCCACCTCCCCGCCCGGCCACCCGGCCGCCGGCACCGACCACCCCACCCGGACCGCCTCCCGGACCGCACCGGACTCCCACCCGAAGGATCCTCATGGCTGAACTCCTCTACCGCCTCGGGCGCGCGTGCGCGCGCCGGGCGCGGACCGTCCTCGCCGCGTGGCTCGCGGTGCTCGTGCTGGCCGGCGCGGCGTTCGTCGCGTTCGGCGGCTCGCTCGCGAGCAGCTTCTCCATCCCCGGCACCCCGACCGCCGAGGTGACGGAGCGCCTGCAGACGGCGCTCCCGGAGGCATCGGGCGGGAGCGGCACCGTCGTCTTCGCCACGGAGGACGGCTCGGCGTTCACGCCCGAGCAGGAGGCGGCGATCTCCGACCGCCTCGCCGCGGCCGAGGAGGTCGACGGCGTCGAGACGGCCGTCGACCCGTTCGCCACGCAGGCCGAGCTCGCGGACCAGCGTCAGCAGGTCGAGGACGGCCGCACCCAGATCGAGGCCGGGCGCACGCAGCTCGAGGACGGTCGCACGCAGCTCGCCGCGGGCCAGGAGCAGCTCGACGCCGCGCGGACCCAGCTCGACGAGGGCCAGGCCCAGCTCGACGCGGCACGCGCGCAGGCCCAGGCCGCGGGCGCGCTCGACCAGGTGGCGCCCCAGCTCGACGCGCAGCAGGCCGAGCTCGACGCCGGGCGCGCCGAGCTCGACGCCCAGGCCGCGGCGCTCGACAAGCAAATGACCGCGCTGGAGGACCAGAGCACGACGCTCGAGGAGCAGTCCGCCCAGCTCGAGGCCTCCGCGCCGCTGCTCGAGATGGCGTCGGAGATCCGCATGGTGTCCGAGGACGGGAGCGCCGCCGTCGCGAGCGTCGCGTTCACCGAGCCGAACATGAGCATCGAGCAGCAGACCAAGGACGACCTCGTCGCGGTCTTCACCGACGACCCGGTCGAGGGTGTCCAGACGGACTTCTCGTCCGACATCACGCAGGGCGTCCCCCAGGTCTTCGGCGTCGGCGAGGCGATCGGCCTCGTCGTCGCGGCGATCGTGCTGGTCGTCATGCTCGGCACGCTCGTCGGCGCCGGGCTCCCGATCCTCACCGCGCTCATCGGGGTCGGCATCGGTGCGCTCGCCGCGATGTCGCTCTCCGGCGTGGTCGAGATGTCGTCGGTGACCCCCGTGCTCGGCCTGATGCTCGGGCTCGCGGTCGGGATCGACTACTCGCTGTTCATCGTCAACCGGCACCGCCGCCAGCTCAAGCAGGGCGACGACGTCCAGGAGTCGATCGCGCTCGCGAACGGCACGTCGGGCAACGCCGTGGTGTTCGCCGGCGCCACGGTGCTCATCGCACTCCTCGCGCTCAACGTCACCGGCATCCCGTTCCTCGGCCTCATGGGGACCGTCGGCGCGCTCTGCGTCGCGATCGCCGTGCTCATCGCCGTCACCCTCACGCCCGCCCTGCTGAGCATGATCGGGACGCGCATCCTCAGCCGCCGCGAGCGCGCCGCGCTCGCCGGGACCCAGACTCCGGGCGAGCCGGGCGCCGCGACCGACGCCGCGCCGTCGGGCACGACCGCTCTGGACGGGACGAAGCCCGTCCGCCCGATGTCCACGCTGCGCGCCGTGGGCACGGCGATCCTCGCCGTCGTGGCGCTCGGGGTGATCGCGCTCCCCGCGCTCGACCTGCGGACCAACCTGCCCGACGGGTCGTCGGAGGCGCACGACTCCACGCAGTACCGCGCGTACTCGACGATCGCCGAGCAGTTCGGCGAGGGCACCAACGGCCCGCTGCTCGTCGTCGCCGACCTCCCGGGCGAGCCCACCGAGGCGGAGGCGCTGGAGTACCAGGTGCAGGTCGCGCGGTCGCTCTTCGCGCTCGACGACGTCGTCGCGGTCGCCCCGATCGGGACCTCCGCGGACCGCACCGTCGCCGCGTTCCAGGTGATCCCCGCCGAGGGGCCCACGAGCGCGTCGACGGAGGAGCTCGTGCACGCGCTGCGCGACGTCGAGGCCCCCGATGGCACGGCGTCGCTGGGCGTCGCCGGCTCGGCCAGCGGCAACATCGACATCTCCGACAAGCTCGCGCAGGCGCTGCCGATCTACCTCGCGGTCGTCGTCGGGCTGTCGCTCGTCATCCTCGTGCTGGTGTTCCGGTCGATCTTCGTGCCGGTCGTCGCGACGCTCGGGTTCATCCTGTCCTACTTCGCCGCGCTCGGCGGGGTCGTCGCGATCTACCAGTGGGGCTGGCTGTCGGGGGTGTTCGGCGTCGAGACGCCGGGACCGATCCTCAACTTCCTGCCCACGATCCTCGTCGGCATCCTGTTCGGCCTCGCGATGGACTACCAGCTCTTCCTCGGCTCGGGGATGCGCGAGGCGTACGCGCACGGCGCCCCGGCGCGCGTCGCGATCGTCCAGGGCGTGCGCGCGGGCCGGGCCGTCGTGACCGCGGCGGCGATCATCATGATCTCCGTCTTCGGCGGGTTCGTCTTCTCGCACAGCGCGATGATCCGGCCCATCGGGTTCGCGCTCGCGTTCGGCGTGCTGGTCGACGCGTTCGTCGTGCGGATGCTGCTCGTCCCGGCGCTCATGCACCTCGTGGGCGACAAGGCGTGGTGGCTCCCCCGGTGGCTCGACCGCATCCTGCCCGACGTCGACGTCGAGGGCGCCGCCCTGGAGCGCCGCCACCCGCACCACGAGACCCCCGTCGATTCCCCGGAGCCCGCACGCAGCTGACCGCACACACCACCCCCGTGCGCCGAACCCGGGGTTGCTCCCGGGTTCGGCGCCGAACCGGGGAGCAACCCCGGGTTCGGCGTCAGGGGCGGGGCACGTGGACCGTCGCGAAGATCGCGCGGTGGTCGCTGCCGGGCACGGGCAGGGAGGCGACGTCGGTCACGACGTTCTCGCGGTCCGTCACCACGTGGTCGAGGTTCAGGACCGGCGGCACCGTGCCCGGACGCGGCGACCACGACAGGTCGAGCCCGCCGCCCGACGCGCGGCTCGCGTCGTGGAACCGGTCGCCCAGCAGTCGCCGGAACGTCGCGTGGTCGTGGGTCGCGTTGAAGTCGCCGACGAGCACCTGCGGGAGCGGGTTCGCGGCTGCGCGCTCGGCGAGCGCGGCCGTCTCCTCGCCCCAGACCCGCACGTACTCCGGGATCGGCGGGATCGGGTGCACGGCGGTGACCCGCACGGGAATGCCGTCGACCTCCACGGTCGCGGACGGCATCGCGTCGTTGGAGAACGGCTCGAGGTCGACGTCGTCGAGCGGCAGCGCGCTCCACAGCCCGCTGCCGAGCGCCCCGGACCCGACCTTGGCGTCGGCGCCGTACGGGAGCACGTCCTCGATGCCCGCCGCGACGAGCCGCTCGCGCAGGTCGGTCGTCAGCTCCAGCACCGCGAGCACCTGGACGTCCTGCTCGCGGACGAGGCGGACCAGCGCGTCCGCGTCCGCCGACCCGAGCCACGCGTTGGCGCCCATCACGCGCAGCGACGCCGCGTCGTCGGGCGGCGCCGGGCCGGGCACGAACGCGGGCACGAGCCACACCGCCTGGGCGGCGACGCAGACGGCGAGCAGCGCCGCGAGGACCCACCGGCGCGCGACGAGCGTGACCACGAGGCCGCCGACGGCCGCCGCCGCGACGAACGGCGTGAACCCGACGACCTGCGCGAGCGGCGTCACCGCGTCGTACGGCACCGCCCGCGCGAGCGTCAGCAGGACGACCACGACCGTCCCCGCCGCCAGCAGGACGGTGAGGACCGGACCGCCCGACCGCCGTCGGGCCGTGACGCGCGCGGACGGGAGGCTCGTGGTCGCCGGGGTCATGCCCGGACTCTGACACCGTCGCGGCGCACGCGGCGACCCCCCGCGCCGCCTCGCCCGCCGACCTCCACGAAACCCGCCCAGCATGGCGCCCCCGGTCCGCCGAGCACGACATGAGGGTCGTTCTCGGGCGGAGAACGACCCTCATGTTGTGCTCGACAGCGGGCTGGGTCGTGGTCGGCCAGGGTCCACGGACGACGACGCCCCGGTCACCTGGGCGGTGACCGGGGCGTCGGGGGTGCGGGTGTCAGCCGAAGATGGCCGGGAGCGTGCCGCGGAAGGCCGCGTCCGCCTCGGTGAGCGGGACGGTGAACAGGCCCGCGACCTCGAGCGCCTCGCCCGACTCGGCGACGGCGCCGGGCTCGGTGCCCGTCTCGCCGATCTTCAGGACGGGGACGCCGCGCGCGACGCACGCGTCGACGAGCTTGGACTCCTCGCCCCGCGGCACCGCGACGAGCGCACGGGCCGTCGACTCGGAGAACAGCGCCTCGAACGGGGTGACGCCGTCGCGCTCGGTCAACGCGTCGAGCGACACGGTGGCCCCGACGCCGAAGCGCAGCGACGCCTCGAGGAGCGCCTGCGCGAGCCCGCCCTCGGAGAGGTCGTGCGCGGCCGACACGAGGTCGTCGCGGCTCGCGTTGACGAGGACGCCGGCGAGCGCCTTCTCGGCCGCGAGGTCGACCCGCGGGGGCATGCCGCCCAGGTGGCCGTGCTCGACGTCGGCCCACGCCGACCCGTCGAGCTCCGCACGCGTGGTGCCGAGGAGGTAGATGCTCTCCCCCGTCTCGCGCCAGCCCGACGGCGTGGCGTGCGCGACGTCGTCGAGCACGCCGAGCACGCCCACGACCGGGGTCGGGTGGATCGACGAGTCGATCTGCCCCGGCTCGCCGGTCCCGTTGTAGAGCGACACGTTGCCGCCCGTCACCGGCACGCCGAGCTCGCGGCACGCGTCCGCGAGGCCCTCGATCGCCTCGACGAGCTGCCACATCGAGTCGGGGTCCTCGGGCGAGCCGAAGTTGAGGCAGTCGGTCACGGCGAGCGGGCGGGCGCCCGTCGTCGCGACGTTGCGGTACGCCTCGGCGAGCGCGAGGCGGGCGCCCGTGCGCGGGTCGAGCTTGCCGTAGCGGCCGTTCGCGTCCGTCGCGAGCGCGACGCCGAGGCCGGTGGACTCGTCGACGCGGACCACGCCCGAGTCGTCGGGCTGCGCGAGCGCGGTGTTGCCCTGGACGAACCGGTCGTACTGGTTCGTCACCCACTCCTTGGACGCGAGGTTGGGCGACGCGAGGAGGCGCAGCGCCGTCGCGCGGAGCTCGTCGCCGGTCTCGGGGCGGGCGAGCGCGTCGGCATCGACGGTGCGGGCGTTGAGCCCGTCCTGCCACGACGGGCGCGCGTACGGGCGGTGGTAGACCGGGCCCTCGTGCGCGACGGTCCGCGGGTCGACGTCGACGATGCGCTCGCCGTGGTGGTCGATCGTCAGGCGCCCGGAGTCGTTGACCTCGCCGATCACGGCGGTCTCGACGTCCCACTTGCGGGTGATCGCGAGGAACTCGTCGAGCTTCTCCGGCGCGACGACCGCCATCATGCGCTCCTGCGACTCGGACATGAGGATCTCGCCCGCGTTGAGCGTCGGGTCGCGCAGCAGGACGTCGTCGAGCCACACGTGCATGCCGCCGTCGCCGTTCGAGGCGAGCTCCGACGTCGCGCACGAGATGCCGGCGGCGCCGAGGTCCTGGATGCCCTCCACGACCTGCGCCGCGTACAGCTCGAGGCAGCACTCGATGAGGACCTTCTCCATGAAGGGGTCGCCCACCTGGACGCTCGGGCGCTTGGCGGGCACGCCGTCCTCGAAGGTTTCCGAGGCGAGGATCGAGGCGCCGCCGATGCCGTCGCCGCCCGTGCGGGCGCCGAACAGCACGACCTTGTTGCCCACGCCCGAGGCGTTGGCGAGGTGGATGTCCTCGTGGCGCAGCACGCCGAGGCACAGCGCGTTGACGAGGGGGTTGCCCTGGTACGAGGAGTCGAAGACGAGCTCGCCGCCGATGTTCGGCAGGCCGAGGCTGTTGCCGTAGCCGCCGACGCCGCTCACGACGCCGTGCACGACGCGCGCCGTGTCCGGGTGGTCGACGGCACCGAAGCGGAGCTGGTCCATGACGGCGACGGGGCGCGCGCCCATCGAGATGATGTCGCGCACGATGCCGCCGACACCCGTCGCGGCGCCCTGGTAGGGCTCGACGAACGACGGGTGGTTGTGCGACTCGACCTTGAACGTCACGGCCCAGCCGTCGCCGATGTCGACGACGCCCGCGTTCTCGCCGATGCCGACGAGCAGGTGCTTCTTCATCTCGTCCGTGGTGGCCGCGCCGAACTTCGACAGGTGGACCTTGGACGACTTGTACGAGCAGTGCTCGGACCACATGACCGAGTACATCGCGAGCTCCGCGGCCGTGGGGCGGCGCCCCAGGATGTCGCGGATGCGCTGGTACTCGTCGGGCTTGAGGCCGAGCTCGGCGTACGGCTGGACCTCGTCGGGAGTGGCGGTGGCGTGCTCGACGGTGTCCAGCGTCGGTCCTGCGGCGGGACGAGCGTCGGAGCGTGCGGAAGCCTGGGGTGCGGGGGCGGTCATCGTTTCCCTCGGGTGGGCGCTGATGCGGGGAGCGCACGACGGCGCGGGGCCCAGTCTACCGGCGGGTCGCCGGGCCTCGTGGTCCCGTCCGCCCTCCGGTCGGCGTCCCCGTCGTCCCCCGTCCCGGTCCCGCCCGGGGCCGACCACGTGGGCGGCCCCAGCAGGCGGGTGTCAGGAGACGAGGCCGACGACGACCCCCACGACGCCCAGCAGCGGCGGGACGAGCTGCACCAGCGCGGCGCGCGCCTTGGACGGCGACGAGAGGATCAGCACGAGCCCGGCGGCGACCATCGACCCGGCGCCCGCGAGGACGAGCGTGAGGCCCACGTCGTGCCGGTCCGTCGCGTACAGGACGATCCCGAGAACGACGAGCACCGCGAGGAACAGGTTGTAGAAGCCCTGGTTGAACGCGAGCTCCTTCGTCGCCGCGGCCTCCTCGCGCGACGTGCCGAAGGTCGCGCGCGTGCGCGCGCTCGTCCACGTGAGCGACTCCATGACGAAGATGTACCCGTGGATCGCCGCGGCGACCCCCGCGAGCGCCAGCCCGAACCCGATCATCCTCGGCCCCTCCCGGTCCGCGAGGCCGCACGGTGCACGACCTCCCGCCGGCGGGCCGGCCCGGGTCGCTGCCTCAGCGTTCCTCAGCGTTCCACAGGAGCGGCTCCGCCGCCGCGAGCGCCACGGCCAGCGCGCCGAGCACGAGCCCGACGCGCGTGTGCGGCAGCCGGACGCCCCGTGCGCGCAGCCGCTCCCCGCGGCGGTAGACCCACTTCTCCCCGGCGACGGCGAGCGTCGTCGCGAGCGCGACTCCCCCGACCGCTCCGGCCGCGACGACGCCGGGCGGGACCGGTGTCGGCTCCTCGCGGTCCGGCACGTACGTGTTGTCCTCGCGCGCGGCGCCGTCCGCCGGGTCGGCCCCGGGCCCGCCGGTCGTCCCGGTGCTCGCCGCCGCGACGAGGTCGCCGGCGTCGTCGGGCGACCGGACGACGTCGCGCAGCGACCGGACGCCCTCGCGCGCGTCGCGACCCTCCGCGGTCGAGGTCACCGTGAGCACGGCGCCCGCCGTCGCGACCGCGGTCTTGGCGAGCGCACGGGCCCAGCGCGGCCGGACGACGTCGGGCACGGCGTACCAGGCGACGGTCATCAGGCCCGCGATCGCCACGGCGCGCGGGTCGGCGGACCGCCGGGTCGGCTCGTGCTCGGTCATCGGGCCCCTTCGTCGGACGGGTGCGGCGCTGACGCGCTCGCCGACCTCAACGGACCACGCGCCCACGAAGTTCCGGCGGCGGACCCCCCGCCCTTGGCGCCGCCGAACCCGGGTTCTCTCCCCACGCACGGCCGAGGGTGAGGAGCGATCCCGGGCTCGGCGCCTGGTCAGGGCGCGACGGCGCGCAGGCGCTCGCGGAGGTAGCGGACCGCGGGGGCGTCGGTCATGGTCGCGCGCCACACGACCGTCACCGGGCGGGTCGGGACGGGCTCGCGCACGGGGACCGCGACGACGTCGGACGGCAGGGGGCCCCGGCCCAGTCGCGGGACGAGCGCGACGGCGAGGTCGTGCGCGACGACCTCGACCTGCGACGCGAACTCGAGGCACCGGAAGTCGATGCGCGGGACGCGCGGCTCGCGCGCGAACATGTGGCAGAACCACTCGTAGCAGATGGTGCCGTCGGGCGTGCAGACCCACGTCTCGTCGAGCAGGTCCGACGGCGTGAGCGCGGCCCGCCCCGCGAGCGGGCTCGACGCGTGCACGAGCACGTCGGCCTCGTCGCGGAACAGCTCCTCGGCGCGCAGGCTCGGCGGGAGCGCGAGGCCGACGCCCTCCCAGTGGTGCACGAGCGCGAGGTCCAGGGTCCCCGCCGCGACGGCCGCGACCGCGTCCCACGGCTCGGTCTCCTCGACGACGAGCCGCAGGTCCGGGACGTCGTCCCGCACGCGCGCGACGAGCGGCGCGACGACGCCGCGCACCGCCGTCGAGAACGACCCGAGGCGCACGGTCCCCGTGGGGCGGGCGCCGGCGTCGTGCAGACGCGCGCGGAGCGACTCGACCTGCTCGCGCAGGGCGCGTCCCTCCTCGACCACGCGCCGGCCGGCGGCCGTGAGGACGACGCCGCGCCCCTCGCGGTCGAGCAGGCGCGCGCCGAGGTCGCGCTCCAGGCGCTTGACCTGCTGCGAGACGGCGGACGGCGTGTACCCGAGGTCGCGCGCCGCGGCGTGCACGGTCCCGGTGCGTTCGACGGCGAGCAGCGCGTCCACGGCGGCGAGGTCGATCATGACCCCAGGCTATCGGAAAGCAGTGCTTCCGAGAACTGTGCACGATCGTGCGCTGGACGTGCACGATGGCCAGGGCGCACCCTCGTACCCATGCCCCTGCGCTCGTCCCTTCTCGCCGTCCTCGTCGCCGTCCTGTGGGGCGTGAACTTCGTCGTCATCGACCTCGGCCTGGGCGACGTGCCGCCCACGCTGTTCGTCGCCCTGCGCTTCCTCGTCGTGCTCGTCCCGGCGATCTTCCTCGTCCCCCGGCCCCGCGCGCGCTGGCGGGACGTGCTGCTCGTCGGCACGTTCATGAGCCTCGGCCAGTTCGGCCTGCTCTACACCGCGCTCGCGCTCGGCATGCCCGCCGGGCTCGCGTCGCTCGTGCTCCAGGCGCAGGTCGGGCTCACCGTCCTGTTCGCCGCCGCCGCGCTGCGCGAGGTGCCGACGCGCTCGCAGCTCGTCGGCGTCCTGGTGGGTGCCGCCGGGCTCGTCGTCGTCGGCGCGGGGCGCAGCGCGTCGACGCCGGCGCTCGCGTTCGTCGTGACCCTCGCCGCCGCGGCGTCGTGGGCGGTGGGCAACGTCGTCGCGCGCCGGGCGGGCCGACGCGACCAGGGCTCTACCTCGCGAGACCGAGGCTCTACCTCGCGAGACCAGGGCTCTACCCCGGCCGACCAGGGCTCTACCTCGGCGGGCCGGGGCGTTCCCTCGCGTCCCGGGCTGGACGGGTTGTCGATGACGGTGTGGTCGGCGCTCGTCGTCCCGGTCCCCATGCTCGGGCTGTCGCTCGCGCTCGACGGGCCGGACGTCGTCGGGCACGCGCTCACGCACCTCACGCTCGCCCCGGTCCTGTCGACCCTGTACACCGCGTGGCTCGCGAGCCTCGTGGGCTACGGGATCTGGAACACGCTGCTCGCCCGGTACCCGGCGTCGGCAGTGGTGCCGTTCACGATGCTCGTGCCGCCCGTGGGGATGCTCGCGGCGTGGGTCGTGCTCGACGAGGTGCCGAACGCGGCCGAGCTGCTGGGCGGCGTCGTGCTCCTGCTGGGCGTCGCGACGACGACGGGCGTCCTGCGCCGACGTCCGCGTCACGCCACCAGCGCACGCCCGACGTCCGCCGAGCCCGGGATCACTCCCCACCCGCCGGCCGACCTGGGGAGCGACCCCGGGTTCGGCGGGCCGGAGGCGACACGCGCGCGTTCGCGCTGACACGAGGCCGCGGCCGGGGGTTCCATGGAGGTTCGGGACGTCGAGACGCGAGGGAGCCTCTCATGAGCCAGACCGCGGGTCGCACGGAGGAACGGCAGCAGCCGGAGCTCAAGCGGGTCATGGGGCCCAGGCTCCTGCTCCTGTTCATCGTCGGGGACATCCTCGGCACGGGCGTGTACGCGCTCACGGGCCAGGTCGCGGGCGAGGTCGGCGGGGCGGCGTGGCTGCCGTTCCTGCTCGCGTTCGTCGTCGCGACGATCACCGCGTTCTCCTACCTCGAGCTCGTCACCAAGTACCCGAGCGCCGCCGGCGCGGCGCTCTACACGCACAAGGCGTTCGGCATCCACCTGCTGACGTTCGTGGTCGCGTTCATGGTCATGAGCTCGGGCATCACGTCGGCGTCGACGGCGTCCAACGCGTTCGCCGGGTTCGTCTCCGACGGCTTCGGGCTGGCCCTCCCGACGGGCGGCGACGGCAGGCTCCTCATCGCGCTCGGCTTCATGGCCCTCGTCGCGCTCGTCAACTTCCGGGGCGTCGGCGAGAGCGTCCGGGCGAACGTCGTGCTGTCGCTCGTCGAGCTGTCCGGCCTGCTGCTCGTGATCTTCGTCGGGCTGTGGGCGACGACGCAGGGCCGCGCCGACTTCTCCCGCGTCGTGGTGTTCGAGAGCGCGGACGACAAGAGCGTGTTCCTCGCCGTGACGGCCGCGACGACGCTCGCGTTCTTCGCCATGGTGGGCTTCGAGGACTCGGTGAACATGGCCGAGGAGTGCAAGAACCCCGTGCGCGACTTCCCGCGCATGATGCTCACCGGGCTGTCGATCACGGGCGCGATCTACGTGCTCGTCGCGATCACGGCCGTCGCGCTCGTGCCCGTCGGCGACCTCGTGGACGACTCGAAGGGGTCCGCGCTCACGCAGGTCGTCGCGGCGGGGGCGCCGAACCTGCCGTTCGACACGATCTTCCCGTTCATCGGCATGTTCGCGGTCGCGAACTCGGCGCTCATCAACATGCTCATGGCGTCGCGCCTGCTCTACGGCATGGCGAACCAGGGCGTGCTGCCTCGCGCGTTCGGCCAGGTGCACCCGTTCCGCCGGACGCCGTGGGTGTCGATCCTCGTGACGACGGCCATCGCGTTCGCGCTCATCGTGTACGTCGTGCGGCAGTCGGGGACCGAGGCGGGCACCAACGCGATCGCGCTGCTCGGCGGCACGACGTCGCTGCTCCTGCTCGTCGTGTTCACGATCGTCAACGTCGCGCTCCTCGTGCTGCGCCGCGACCGCGTCGACCACCAGCACTTCCGCACCCGCACGTGGCTCGCGGTCCTCGGCGCGCTCACGTGCGCGTACCTCGCCGGCCCGTGGGCGCGCAGCGCCGAGCAGCAGGAGCAGTACGTCATCGCGGGCGCGCTCGTCGGCCTGGGGGTCCTGCTCTCGTTCGTCACGTGGCTGTACAACCGCTCGGTGCGGCACCGCCAGATCGCGTTCTCCGACGTGTCGCGCCTGGAGGACGAGGTCCCGGACGAGTCCGACGACGACGGCTCCCGGTGAGCGACGACGTCCGCCCGGGGCCGTGGGCCTCGGGCGGACGTCGTGCGCGGCGTCAGGCCGAGCGCTGGCGGGTGCGGAAGGCCTGCGTCGCGAGCCAGCCCATGACGACCGCCGCGAGCGCGAGCAGCCCGAGCCGACCCCACACCACGCCCCAGTCCGGCGAGGCGGCGAGCGCCTCGCGCCCCGCGACGACGGCCCAGTCGAACGGGTTGTACCGCGCGACGTCGGCCACCCAGTCCGCGGACAGACGCGTGTCCATCACGGCGGACGACAGGAACATGAGCGGCAGCGTGATGAGCTGCGAGATGCCGATGAGCGCCTCCTGCTGCCCGGTGAGCAGGGCCATGGCGTTGCTCAGGGCCGAGAAGAGGGCCGTGAGCAGCACGACGGCGAGCAGCAACGCGAGGACGCCGAGCGTCGTCTCGCCGGGCGTGCTGCCGAACCGCGCGCCGCACAGCCACGCGACCGCGAGCACGACGAGCGCCTGCCCGACCGCGATGACGGCCTGGTAGATCATCGTCGACGCCATGAGCGCGCCGCGCGACGCCGGCGACGTGAGGAAGCGGTCCATGACGCCGCGGTCCATGTCCTGCACGTACGACGTCCCGGCCCACGCCGCCCCGAACATCGCCGTCATCATGACGACGCCGGGCGTGATGAACTCGAGGTACGTCCCGCCCGTGGAGAACCCGGGGATCTCGACGACCGCCTGGAAGAGCTGCCCGAACAGCAGCAGCCAGATCATGGGCTGCACGAGGTTCATGACCATGAACACGGGGATGCGCGCGCCCTGGCGCAGCGCCCGCGCGGTGAGCAGCCCGGTGTGCACGACGGCGGTCATGCCGCCACCCCCTCGACGGTCGCGCCGGCATCGGCTCCCGGGCGGCCCCCGGCCGGCGCGTCCGCGGAGGACTGCGCGGCCGTGAACGTGCGGCCCGTGTGCCGCAGGTACACGTCGTCGAGGCTCGGGCGCGCGAGCGTCGCCGACGCGACGGGGAGCCCCGCGGCGTCGAGCGCGGTGAGGACGGCGGGCAGCGCGACGGCGCCCGAGTCGGCCCGGGCGCGCAGGGTGCGGCCCTCGACGTGCACGTCGCGGACGCCCGCGCACGTGCCGACCGCGGCGGTGACGCGGGCCGCGAGGGCGGCACCGCCGTCGGGCAGCCCGGACGCCGCGGCGGTCGGGGCCGCGAGCTCGACGACGATCCCGTCGCCGCGCAGCTCGTCCTTCAGCGCGTCGGGGGTCCCCGCGACGGCGACGCGGCCGTGGTCGACGATCGCGAGGTTCGCGGCGAGGCGGTCGGCCTCGTCCAGGTAGTGCGTGGTGAGGAGGATCGTCATCCTCTCGCGCGCGGTCATGCGCTCGATCTCCGCCCACATCTCGGCGCGCGCCTCGGGGTCGAGCCCGGTCGTCGGCTCGTCGAGGAACAGGACCTGCGGCCGGTGCACGATCCCCATCGCGACGTCGAGCTTGCGCGCCATGCCGCCGCTGTACGTCTTCACGAGGCGGTCGGCCGCGTCCGCGAGGGAGAACCGGTCGAGCAGCTCGGTCGCCCGGGTGCGGGCGGCGCGCGCGCCGAGGCCCTGGAGCCGGCCCGCGAGGACGAGGTTCTCGCGCCCGGTGTCCATGGGGTCGGTCACGGGCTTCTGCGCGACGTAGCCGATCGCGCGCCGCACGCGCTCGGGCTGGCGCGCGACGTCGATGCCGGCGACGGTCGCCGTGCCCGAGTCCGCGCGGCTGAGCGTCGTGAGGATCTTGGCCGTCGTCGACTTGCCCGCGCCGTTGGGGCCGAGCAGGGCGAACACGGTCCCCGCGGGCACGGCGAACGACAGGCCGTCGAGCGCGTGCACGGGCGGGCGGCCGCGGCCGCCCGGGTAGGTCTTGCGCAGGTCGACGGCGTCGATCGCCGTCTCCCGCGCGCGGGTGGTGGAGGGCACGATGAGGCTCCTTGTGTCGGGAGCCGTCTCGCCGGGGGTGGCCTCTCCAGCGCGGCTAGCATGGGAGGGCCCTGGGTGACTGTTGACGCAGCAGTTCCGTCGGTTCCGGCGGGACGACTCGGGCTCGGTGGTCCGGATGTTGGCGCATCCGGGCCACCACTCTTTCTCCGTCGCGGGCGCGGCGCCCCCCCGGGGGGGGCGCGCGCCGGTGGTTCAGGGGGTGAGGTCGGCGGGCAGGTGGCGGCGCACGACCTCCTCGATCTCCTCGGGCGAGGCACCCGCGGCGCGCAGGCGCGCCATCTCGGCCCAGCCGTCCTGGCCACCGACCTCGCCCGCCTCCAGGCGTGCGGCGAACCGGTCGATCCACGTGCGCTCCGCGCGCAGCATGGCGAGCCGGTAGTCGGCCTCGACGAGGAAGATCTCGGGCAGCCCGGCCGCCGCGGCGCCGGCGAGCCCGGCGTCGCGCGTGCGGATCTCGTTGTCGAGCGACGCGAGGCGCGCGCGCAGGAGCGCCGCGACCTCCTCGGGCGAGAGCATCGCGATGAGCGACAGCCCCGCCTCGACGTCTGGGTACTCCTTGGACGGCACGGCGAGCAGCTCGCGCAGCCACGCGGCTGCCTCGACCTTGCCCGCCTCCGTGATCTCGTAGACGACGCGCTCGGGCCGGTTGCCCTCGCGCTCCGAGTGCGACGGCGTGATGAAGCCGTGCTTCTCGAGCGACTTGATGACGGAGTACAGCGAGCCGAAGTTGAGCCGGATGCTGTCGTCCTTGCCCCGCTCGCGCAGGGTCGTCGTGATCTCGTACGGGTACATCGGTCGCTCGGCGAGGCTCGCGAGCACGGCGAGCGCGAGCGGGTTGGACACGGGACGACGGGACATTGCTCACCTCCGAATACTTGATTCAGAGTATTCGACATCGGTTGTTCGCGCAAGAGTCCCCCCTTCCACCGGTCGAGCATGCCGGCCGTCCGGGCGTCGGGGCGGGCGGCTCGCATGCTCGGCGCGGCGGACCCGCCTGGTCGCCGCCGACGCAGGGCTCGACGACGGTCGTCGCGCATGATGGGTCCATGCAGATCCGCGTCGCCGCCTACGCCGTGATCGTCCGTGAGGACGGGAGGATGCTCCTCCCCCACTGGAGCGAGGGAGGCCGCGACGGGTGGACCCTGCCCGGCGGCGGCATCGACCCCGGCGAGCACCCGGAGGCCGCGGCCGTCCGCGAGGTGCGCGAGGAGACCGGCTACGACGTCGAGCTCGACGGCCTGCTCGGCGTCGACAGCATCGTGATCGACGCCGAGGACCGGCTGCGCGCCGAGGACCGCGACCGGTCGCTCCACGCGATCCGGATCGTCTACCGCGCCCACGTGGTGGGCGGCGGGCTGCGCGTCGAGGAGGACGAGTCGACCGACGACGTCGGCTGGTTCACGCCCGACGAGGTCGACGCGCTCCGGCGCGTGGGGCTCGTCGACCTCGGCCGGCGCTGGGCGGGCCTGCTCCCCGTGCCGTCGTGACCCGGCCCGGCCGTGCCGGTGCGCGGCGCCACCCCCGTGCGACGACGCGGGCGCTCGCCACCGGCGTCCTCGCGCTCGTCGTCCTCGCCGGGTGCACGCCCGACGACGGCACGTCCTCACCGAGCCACGGCCCGGTCCCGACGACCCGGGCGGACGGCACGTCCGGCGAGCCCGGCGACGACGGCACAGCAGAGGCAGGTGGCGACACGACTGCGGACCCCACGGTCGTGCGGGTGCCCGTCGGCTCGGCGACCGTCGAGGTCGCGGCGCCCGCGCTCGCGTCGACCGCGGAGGGCGAGGGTGCTCCGGCCGCGACTGTCTCCCCGGGCGAGGAGGGCGCGTCGGACGTCTCGCTCGTGCTCGCCGACGCCCCGGCTCTGGTCTCGGTCGAGCACGGCTCGCTCGTGCGCCACCCGGACGGCACCCTGACCGTCCTGGACGACGCCGGCACGCCCGTCGGCGGGCTCGACGCCCCGCGCGTCGTCGGTCCGCCCGCACCCGACGCCCCCGGCGTGCGGGTCGCGCTCCTGGATGCCCACCGCGCGGAGGTGACGCTCGCGCCCGCGACCGGGACGCCGTCGGGCACCACGCCGGACGCCTCGTCCGGTGCCGACGAGACGAGCGGGACCGACACCGGCCCGCCCGCGGCCTGGGACGTCGTCGTGACGCTGGGCACGCAGGCGGTGCGGAGCACCGACTGGGGCGAGCGCGAGGGCGGACGGTCGCTCGCCGTCGACCCGACCGCGTGGGCGCGCGCCGCGGGCCAGGCGGGCCAGGAGCTCGTCTGGGCGCAGGTCGTCGCGGCCGAGCCGGAGGCCGACACGCCGACGATGCACGACCAGCTCGTGTGCCACGCGGTGGGCGCCCCGGACAAGGCGACGTGGAACCTCGAGCCGTGGCGGCCCGACGTCGGGCTGCTCGCCACGATGGCGGCACGCTGCAACCCGACCTGACCGGCAGCGCCCGTGCCGCGCCGAGCACGACGTCGCACGCGGTCGAGCACGACATGGGGGTCGTTCTCAGGTCCAGAACGACCCCCATGTCGTGTTCGGCGGGATCGGGGACCGGACGGCAACGGCCCGGGCGGCACGACGGCTGGTGGGCGTCGTGCCGCCCGGGCCCGACCTCGGCGGCGGTACCGCTCCGCCTGCTGTGCCGAGGACGTTCCGGGGACGGGCCGGTCAGGGGCCGGCCGCCATCAGGTCAGTGGGCCTGGGGGCCGCCCTTCGCGGCCTTGCGCAGCGACTTCTCGCTCCGCGGCTCGTCGCCGCTCGCGCGCAGGCGCCGGTAGTAGTCGCGCGCCTCGTCCTGGCGCTCCTTCTCGATGCCGGTCGCGATCGTCGCGCGCAGGTGCTCGGGGCCGTACCCCCACGCGTCGACGAGGTCCTGCGCGTGCGGGCGCAGGCGGTCGATGAGGCGGTCCAGGTAGCTCGTGACCGTCCGGGCGCGCTGCGTCGAGAGACGACCGTTGAGCAGGTACCACGCGAGGTGGCGCTCGACGAGGCTCAGGCCGAACAGGTCGCGCACAGTCGTGAGGACCTCGCGCGTGCCCGCGTCCTCGATCGTCTCCAGCGCCTGCGTGAAGGCCTCCCAGCGCAGCAGCTCCGCGTGGGCCCGCGCCGCCTCGACGAGCTCGACCTGGTGGGCGTTGAAGAGGTTCGTCACCGTCTCCGGGTCGGCCTTCTGGGCGGGACGCAGCGCCTGGGCCACGTCGGCGACCATCGTCTCGACCCGGTCGGTGAGCAGCGCACGCTGCGTCTCGGGGTCGCGCAGGTGGCCGGCGGCGCGGCGCGGGTCGCCGACGTCGGCGAGCGCCTGCGCGGCGCGCTTGAGCGGCGTGCGGTGCAGGGCCATGTCGCCCGCGCGCTCGACGACGACGCGCGCCATCTGGCCCGGGGTGATGCCCTTGAACTGCTTGCCGTAGTCGGCGAGCAGGCGCTTGGCGACGAGCTGGAGCAGCACGGTGTTGTCGCCCTCGAACGTCGCGTAGACGTCGAGGTCGGCGCGCAGGCTCGTGATGCGGTTGGCCGTGATGAACCCGGCCCCGCCGCACGCCTCGCGCGTCTCCTGGAGCACGTCGAGCGCGAACCGCGTGCTCGTCGCCTTGAGCGCGGCGGCCGTCGTCTCGAGGTCCTCCCGCTGCTCCGGGGTGTCCTCCTCGCCCGAGAACACGGAGTGGAACAGGTCGAGCAGGCGGTCGTGCGCGAAGTGCGCGGCGTACGTCTCCGCGATCGGCACGATCAGGCGGCGCTTGTGCGTGCCGTAGTCGAGGAGCACGACCTCCTCGGTGGCGCTCGCCCCCGTGAACTGGCGGCGCTCGTTCGCGTACCGCACCGCGATCGCGAGGCCGAGCTTCGAGGCCGTCACGGCGGCGCCGTCGAGGGACACGCGCCCCTGCACGAGCGACCCGAGCATCGTGAAGAACCGGCGTCCCGGGCTCTCGATCGGGCTCGAGTACGTGCCGTCGGCGTCGACCGAGCCGTAGCGGGCGAGCAGGTCGGTGCGCGGGATCCGCACGTGGTCGAAGTGCAGTCGGCCGTTGTCGATGCCGTTGAGGCCGCCCTTCTGGCCGTCGTCCTCGCCACCCACGCCCGGCAGGAACGGCAGGCGCCCGAGCTCGTCGCGCTCCCCCTCGACGTCGCGGATCGGCACGTAGAACGCGTGCACGCCGTGGTTGACGTTCTTCGTGACCAGCTGCGCGAACACGACCGCCGCGACGCCGTGCACGCCCGCGTTGCCGAGGAACTCCTTCCACGCCCCGCGGAACGGGGTGTGGATGACGAACTCCTCGGTCTCCGGGTCGTAGGTCGCGGTGGTGCCGATGCTCGCGACGTCGGACCCGTGGCCGATCTCCGTCATCGCGAACGCGCCGGGCACCGAGAGGTCCATCGCGCCCGGGAGGAGGCGGTCCTGCTGCTCGGGCGTGCCGAGGTGCAGGATCGCCGCACCGAACAGGCCCCACTGGACGCCCGCCTTGATCTGGAGCGACGGGTCGGCCGCGACGAGCTCCTCGAACCCGGCGAGGTTGCCGCCCGCGTCGTCCGCGCCGCCGAGGCGCTCGGGGTACCCGCGCCAGACCTGCCCCTTGCCGACGAGCAGGCGCATCTGCTCCAGCACGCGCTCGCGGTGCTCGCGCAGGGTCAGGCCCTCGATGCGCTGGAACGCCTCCTCGCCCGCGGTGGCGCGCGCCGTCGCGCGCAGGTCCGCCCACCGGCCGAGCAGAAGCTTCTCGAGGGAGGCGACGTCGACGCGGGCCTCGCCGTGCGGCGTCGCGCTCGCGTCACCCGTGGTCGACGCGCGCTGCGCGAGGGCGGGACGGTCGGACGTGGCGGTCATGGGATCTCCTTGAGTTCTGAGGCGGTCGCCGGGTGCTCAGGGCGGTCGGTGGCGGGGCGGACGCCGTCGCGACGGGTCGCGGGCGACGTGCGCCGGTCGCCGTGGGAGCGGGGGGTGCCCGGGTTGTGGGAGAGGACGCCGACCGGCCCGGCCCAGAGCCAGGCGGCGACGCGCTCGGTGAGCTGCTCGCGGTCCGGGACGTCGGCCCGGTCGCGATGGCCGAGCCACCACTCCCCGGCGCCCCGCACGAACCCGACGGCGCCCGCGGCCCAGGCTGCGGCGTCGGCGGGAGAGACGTCGGTGACGCGCGCGAACGGCTCGGCGACGAGCTCGATCACCGAGTCGAGGAACGCCGCGAGGGGTGCGCGGCTCGCGCCGGTCGTCCCGTTCGTGAGCCCGCTCGCGGCGAGCTGCGCGGCGGGCTCCTCCGTCCCCGCGACGGCGCTCGTCCGGGTGACGAAGTAGTACACGTTCGGCGAGCTCTCGATCATCTCGAGGTAGACGCCGACCATCGCGCGCAGCGCGCGCTTGGGGGTCTCGGCCGACTCGGCGGCCTGGGTCAGCGCGTCGTGCATCTGCCCCACGACGGCGGAGCCGAGCGCGACCTGCAGTCCCGTCTTGTCGTCGAAGTAGCGGTAGATGATCGACTTCGACGTCCCTGACGCCGCCGCGATCTCGTCCATGGAGACCCCGGGGCCCCCGCGGTGCACGGCCTTGCTCGCCGCCCGGATGAGCTCCGCGCGGCGCGCCGCCCGGTGCTCGTCCCAGCGGGTCGACCGGCCGTCCACCGCCGCGCCCGGCTGCACCCGTCCTCGGGTGGCCGCTCGCGCGTCGGCACCTGTGTTCACGTCGCCCTCCGTTGCGCCCGACCTCGATGTCGTCGGTGCCTGTTCCGCGGCACCGCGTCGGGCAGGGCACGGCCCTGTGACCCGACTCACGAAACCGAGAGTATCAGGTACTCTTGGTATTGGACACCAGCCGGCCCTCTCCCCTCGCCTCCGCGCGGCGTCGACCGCGGCATCGCCGTCGATCTCGTGCAGAGGCTCACTCCCGGGCCGGGACCGACGCAGCGCAGCGAGCACGGACAGGAAGTGAGGCACAGTGGCCAACCGCACCAGCCCCCGCCAGACCCCCGAGCAGGCCCCCGAGCACGTCCCGGCGACCAGCACCCCGGGCGCCCCCCGCGACGCCTGGGTCGTCGGCGGGAACCGCATCCCGTTCGCGCGCGCCGGCAAGAAGTACTCGTCCGCGAGCAACCAGGAGATGTTCACGGCCGCGCTCGACGGGCTCGTCGCGCGCTTCGGCCTCCAGGGCGAGCGGCTCGGGGAGGTCGTCGGCGGCGCCGTGCTCAAGCACTCGCGCGACTTCAACCTCGTCCGCGAGTCCGTGCTCGGCTCGTCCCTCTCCCCCGAGACCCCCGCCTACGACCTCCAGCAGGCCTGCGCGACCGGCCTCGAGGCGACGATCGCCGTCGCGAACAAGATCCGGCTCGGCCAGGTCGAGTCGGGCGTCGCGGGAGGCTCCGACACCGTGTCCGACGCCCCGATCGCCGTGAGCGAGGGCCTGCGTCGCGCGCTGCTGGAGGCGAGCCACGCCAAGACGTTCGGCCAGCGCGTCAAGGCGTTCGCCAAGGTCCGCCCCGCCGACCTCGCGCCCCTGACCCCCGCGACGGACGAGCCGCGCACCGGACTGTCGATGGGCGAGCACCAGGCGATCACGACGGCACGCTGGGGGATCGAGCGCGAGGCGCAGGACGAGCTCGCGCTCGCGAGCCACGAGCACCTCGCGGCCGCGTGGGACGCCGGGTTCTTCGACGACCTCGTCACCCCCTTCCGCGGCCTCGTGCGCGACGACAACCTGCGCACCGACTCGTCGCTCGAGAAGCTCGCCGCGCTCAAGCCCGTGTACGGCAAGCGCCTCGAGGGCGTCACCCCGACCATGACCGCGGGCAACTCGACGCCGCTGACCGACGGCGCGTCGACCGTCCTGCTCGCGTCGGCCGACTGGGCGCGCGAGCGGGACCTGCCGCTCCTCGCGCGCGTCGTCGACGCCGAGACCGCCGCGGTCGACTTCGTGCACGGCCACGAGGGCCTCCTCATGGCCCCCGCGCACGCCGTCCCGCGCCTGCTCGCGCGCAACGGCCTCGCGCTCGGCGACTTCGACCTGTACGAGATCCACGAGGCGTTCGCCTCCACGGTCCTCACGACGCTCAAGGCCTGGGAGGACGACGAGTACTGCCGCACCGAGCTGGGTCTCGACGGCGCGCTCGGGTCGATCGACCGCTCGCGGCTCAACGTCAACGGCTCCTCGCTCGCCGCGGGCCACCCCTTCGCCGCGACCGGCGGCCGCATCGTCGCGACGGCGGCCAAGCTCCTCGCGCAGCGCACCGCCGAGACCGGGGCGCCCGCACGGGCGCTGATCTCCGTGTGCGCCGCGGGTGGTCTCGGCGTCGCCGCGATCCTCGAGTCCGTCCCCGCGACCGACACCCCCGCCTGACGGCCCGACGACCCGAGAGGAACCACCGTGACCGACTCCTACGTCCAGGCCGTCAACTCCGGCTTCACGAAGACGCTCGCCAAGAAGCTGGGCCTCCCGCGCCCCGCGGTCCTGCGCCGCTTCCGTGCGGGCGACCCGCTCACCGTCGGGCCCGTGCTCGTCCTCGGCGGGACGCCAGGCGTGCGCGACGACGCCGACCGCGTCGCCGAGGCCCTGCTCGCCTGGGACCTCGACGTCCGCCAGACCCCGGACGACACGACCCGCTGGGGCGCGGTCGTCGTCGTGCTCAGCGAGATCGAGCGCCCGGAGGACGCGTCGGCGCCCGTCATGGCGCTCTCGGCGACGCTGCGCCGCCTCGCGCCGAACGGCCGCGTCGTGACGATCTCGCGCGCCCCCGCCGACACCGACTCTCCCGAGCTCGCCGCCGCCCGCGAGGGCGTCGACGGGTTCCTGCGCTCCGTCGCGAAGGAGCTGCGCTACGGCGCGACCGGCAACGGCATCCAGGTGACCGACGACGCCCCCCTCGACAGCCCGAGCGTCCTCGCGACCCTCCGCTTCTTCCTGTCCGCCAGGTCCGCGTTCGTCGACGGCCAGCTCCTCCGGGTCGGCGCCGCCACGCCCGCGGACCAGGGCTCTCCCTCGGCGGGTGGGACGGCCGCCGGAGCCGACCAGCCGCTCGCCGGCAAGGTCGCCGTCGTGACCGGCGCGGCGCGCGGCATCGGCGCGCAGGTCGCCCGGACGCTCGCGCGCGACGGCGCGAAGGTGGTCGTGGTGGACGTGCCCGCGGCGGGCGAGGCGCTCGCCAAGGTCGCGAACGAGATCAGGGGCACGGCGCTGCAGCTCGACGTGACCGCCGACGACGCGGGCGCGCGCATCCTCGAGCACGCCCGCGCGCGGCACGGCGGGCTCGACGTCCTGGTGCACAACGCGGGGATCCTGCGCGACAAGCTGCTCGCCAACATGTCCGCGGACAAGTGGGACGCCGTGATCGCGGTGAACCTCGCCGCGCAGCTCCGCATCACGGAGTACCTGCTCGGCGCGAACGGGTTCTCGTCCGCGCCGCGCGTCGTGTCGCTCGCGTCGACGAGCGGCATCGCGGGCAACCGCGGCCAGGCGAACTACGCGTTCTCGAAGGCGGGCGTCATCGGCCACACGCGGGCGTTCGCGCGTCGTCTCGCCGAGGTCGGGGGCACGGCGAACGCCGTCGCGCCGGGGTTCATCGAGACGGACATGACGGCGTCGATCCCGTTCGTCCAGCGCGAGGTCGCGCGTCGCGTCGCGTCGCTCCAGCAGGGCGGCCAGCCCGTGGACGTCGCCGAGGCGATCGCGTTCCTCGCGTCGCCCGGGGCCGCGGGCGTCAACGGGCAGGTGCTGCGCGTGTGCGGGCAGAACGTGGTGGGCCGGTGACCGCCGCGCCCAGGTCGCCCGACGGCGCCGCTGCCGCTCCCGCCGGGACCGCCCCCGCGCGCGTCGAGACGCTGCCCGCGATCCCGGGGCTCGGCGGGCTGTACGTGCGCGGGGTCGCGGCGTCGGGCCGGATCGCGGCGGCGCACCGCCTCCCCGGGGGCGGCGGCCGACGCGACCTCGCGCTGCCCGACGTCACGTACCGCGTCGCGGGCGTGCCGACGGGCGACGACGCCGCGCCCGGCCACGTGGGCAGCGCCGCGCACCTCGCGCGGTACGCGCGCCTCGTGGGCGAGGCCCCGTCGGAGGTGCTGCCCGCCGGGTACCTGCACGTGCTCGGCTTCCCCCTCGCGACGGCCGTCATGGTCCGGACGGACTTCCCGCTGCCGCTGCTCGGCATGGTGCACCTCGCGAACGCGGTGTCCGTGCTGCGTCCGGTGCGGCTCGGGGACACGCTCGAGGTGCGCGCCTGGGCGGAGCGGCTGCGGCCGCACCGGCGCGGGGTCCAGGTGGACCTCGTCACCGAGGTCTCCGTCGAGCGCACCGACGACGAGCGCGCGGCGGGCAGCGGCCTGTCGGCGACGACGCTCGCGTACCGCGGCGTCTCGACGTACCTCGCGAAGGGCGTCACGCTCCCAGGCGACCCGGCGGACGAGGACACCGAGGCCACCTCGGGCGTCGACGCCTTCGTCGCGCCGCTCCCGACGGCGCGCTGGGCGCTCGGCGCCGGGACGGGCCGCGCGTACGCGGCCGTCTCCGGCGACCGGAACCCGATCCACACGTCGGGGCTCGGCGCCAAGGCGTTCGGGTTCCCGCGCGCCATCGCGCACGGCATGTACACCGCCGCGCGGGCGCTCGCCGAGTCGGGGCCCCGCCGCGGTGACGCCTACGACTGGACGGTCTCGTTCGCCAAGCCGGTCCTCCTGCCGAGCACCGTCGACGTGGCGCTGCGCCCGGCGGGCGACGTGCCCGCCGCGGTGCGGGACGCCGTCGGGCAGGTCCCGCCCGCCGTACCGGACGGCGCGGGCGACCCGACGACGGGCGTCGTCTACCAGGCGTGGGACGGCAAGGGCCGCCTCCACCTCGCAGGCCGGGTCACCCCCCGCCCCTGACGCCCCGCTGCCGAACACGGGGTTGGTGTCGCTGTCGAGCGGATAGCGACACCAACCCGTTCTCGACGCCACGGAGGCTCGTGCTCGGCGAGCCCGCCGATCAGGCCAGACGGGCCAGCAGGCCGTCGCGGACGGTCGGCCACTCGTCGAGCAGGACCGAGAAGTAGGCGGTGTCCTGGCGCGACCCGTCGGGCGCGACGCGGTGGCTGCGGAGCACGCCCTCGGGCACGGCGCCCAGACGCCGGATCGCGCCGATGGACCGGCTGTTGCGCGCGTCGGCCCGCAGCGCGACGCGCGCGACGCCCAGGTCCTCGAACGCGTGCCGCAGCAGCAGGTACTTGCACGCCGGGTTGGTCACGCCGCCCCACCACTCGCGCGCGTAGAACGTCGAGCCGAGCTCGATCCGGCCCTGGGAGGGCACCCACTCGTAGAGGGACGTCGACCCGCGGACGACGTCGGCGCCGTCGGTCGCGGCATCGGTCCCGGGGCCGACGACGGCGAACGCGAGCCTCCCGGGGGCGGCGACGGCGTCCCGGACGTACCCGGCCATCGCGTCGGTCCCGCTCGGCACGCGGCTGGACATGCCGGCCCAGATGCCGTCGTCGACGAGCGCTCCGAGCGCGGGCGCATGGCTCTCGTCGAGCGGGACGAGGCGGACTCCGAAGCCTTCGAGGGTGGTGTCGTGCAGCACCCGCACATCCCACCACACCCGGGGTGCCCGACCGCGTGCGAGCGACCGGGACCGTGCCTACGGTCGAGCGGTACCGACGAGAGGAGCACTCATGGGACTCGGAGACAAGGCCAAGCACGCCGCCGAGGAGGCGGGTGGCAAGCTCAAGGAGGGCGCGGGCAAGCTCACGGACAACGAGCGGCTCGAGGCCGAGGGCAAGAAGGACCAGGCGAAGGCTGACGTCAAGCAGGCGGGCGACGACGTCAAGGACGCGTTCGACCGCTAGTCCCTGCCCCTGATCTGCTCGCGAGGGCTCCGCTCCGGCGGGGCCCTCGCGGCGTTCCGCGTCCGCGGCACCGCCGTCGAGCCTGCCGGCCGGGGCGACGGGTCTACGACGCGGCGAGCGGGAGCGGGGCCACCGGGTGCGCCGGGGCGAGCACGGGCACGACGCGTGGCGCGTTGATGCGCTCCAGGAGGCCGACCTCGACGGTCGGCCACTCGGGCGCGAGGATCGAGAACATCACGGAGTCGGCGCGCGTCCCGTCGGGCGCGGTGCGGTGGCCGCGCATGACGCCCTCCTCGTAGGCGCCGAGCCGCCGCATGGCCCCGAGCGAGCGCGTGTTGCGCGTGTCGACGCGGAAGCCGACACGGTGCACGTCCCACGTCTCGAACGCGTGCCGCAGCAACAGCCACTTGGTCACGGGGTTGACGAGGCTCCCCCACGTGGAGCGGGCGTAGAACGTCCGGCCGACCTCGACCCGGCGGTCGACGAGCGACAGGTCGCGAAACGCCGTGCTGCCGAGCACGTCGCCCGGGGCCCCGTCGGGGCCGGTGGCGCGCACGACGAAGCCCGTCAGGTCGGGCGCGGCGCGCGTCGCGGCCACCAGCTCGGCCATCCCCGCGACCCCGAAGGGCATGGGGATGCTCATGCCTGACCACATCGCCTCGTCGACGAGGCCGGCCAGTGTCTCAGCGTGCTCCAGGGCCAACGGCTCCAGGCGGAAGCCGTGCCCCGAGAGGACGACGTCGTGCAGCACAGCGCATATCAGAGCACACGCGGACGACGCCGCCAAGAGGCTCCGGCGACACGGTGGACAACGCTCGTCGACGCTCGGGTGAACAGCTGCCCGAGCGGCCGCGAGAGAGCGACGCCCGTCCGAGGTAGCGACGTCCGGTGCCTCGACGGGGCTGCACGTCGCTCCCTCGGCGGGAGGTCGCTATCTCGTGGTCATGCGGCGGGGCCGCACCCCGCGGCGTCGGCGAGGAAGCCCGCCGCGGCGGTCGCGAAGAGGCCCTCCAGGCCCGAGCCCGCCGGTACCGGGCGCGGGTCGTCGGCGACGGCCCAGCAGCCGTCGACGACCTCGTACCGCGTCGTCGGCCCCTGTTCCACGTACGACCGCACGGCCTCGACGAGGCGGACGACGTCGGCACCCGTCGTCCCGACACCGACCGACGCCCGGATGGCGCCCGCGTCGTACCCGAGGCGCGCGAGCAGCGGGTGGGCGCAGAAGCGACCGTCGCGCACGCCGATGCCGTGCTCGGCGGAGAGGTACGCGGCGACGAGGCCCGGGTCGTGGCCCTCGACGGAGAACGTCACGACGCCGACCGGGTCGACGGCGTCCTCCCAGACCCGCACGACGCGCACGCCCGGGACCGCCGAGACGCCCGCGACGAGCGCGGCGCGCAGGGTCGCCTCGTGGGCGTGGAGGTCGGCCGGGTCGAGCGCCGCGAGCGCGTCGCACGCGGCCGCGAGCGCCGCGGCGCCCACGACGTTCGGCGACCCTGCCTCGTGGCGCGCGGGCGCCGTCTGCCACTGCGTGCCGGTGAGAGCGACCTGCCGCACCGCCCCGCCCCCGGCGAGGTACGGGGTCCCCGCGTCGAGCCAGTCGCGGCGACCCACGAGCGCGCCTGCGCCGAACGGCGCGTACGTCTTGTGTCCGGAGAACGCGACGTAGTCGACCCCGGAGCCCGCGAGGGAGAACCCGCGGTGCGGGACGAGCTGGGCGCCGTCGAGCACGACGCGCGCGCCGGCGTCGTGGGCGGCCCGCACGACGTCCGCGACGGGGAGCGACTCGCCCGTGACGTTCGACGCCCCGGTCACGGCGACCAGCGCGTACGGGAAGCGTGCGAGCTCGGTGCGCAGGCCGGACAGCGTCTCCGCAACGGACGCGCCGCCGGCGAGGACCGTCGCGCCGCCCGTGCGCTGCCACGGCAGGAGGTTCGCGTGGTGCTCGACGTCGAGGACGAGCACGCGCCCGGGCGTCCCGTCCGCGTTCGCCGGGACGCAGCCCGCGAGCAGGTTGAGCGAGTCGGTCGTGTTGCGCGTGACGACCGTGACGTCGTCCTCGCGCGCGCCGACGAACGCGCCGATCGTGCGGCGCGAGGCCTCGTAGAGCGCGGTCGAGACCTGCGACAGGTACCCGGCGCCCCGGTGCACGCTCGCGTAGAGCGGCAGCACCTCGGTCACGCGGTCCGCGACCGAGCGGAGCGCCGGCGCCGACGCCGCCACGTCGAGGTTCGCGTACGGGACGCTCCGGCCGTCGACGAGCGGGACGAGCGTGTCCGCGCCGACGACGGGCAGGAGCGCGGGCGCGCCGGCGACCGCTGCGAGGTCGGGGGCCTCCGAGACCTCGGTCGGACACGAGACGTGGGCGAGAGCAGTCATGACACAGTCCTCCGAGGGCAGTCCGGGGACGGTGATCCCCGCGCTTGCCGCGCGCCGGTCGGCGTACGGCCTGGTCGTCACCCGGGGCACCCCGCCGCGAGAGGAGGGTTGCCGGCCAGCAAACCGGGGTTTCACGCTGGCACTCATGACCTGCGTCCAGGATGTGCGCGCGGGACGGAGCGTGTCAACCGGTGGTCACGGTGTCTCGGATGGCGGGACGCAGTCCATGGGCAGGTCGAGGCGCCACCCGGACTCGTCGACCTCGAACGCGTCGAGCACCGCGCCGGTCCGCGCGTCGAGGACGACGACCGAGTCGGGCGGCCACTCGGCAGGGTCTCCCGGTGGCGTCTGCGGAGGACGCTGGAGCCGTACGCCGTTCGTGTGCGCCTCGACGACCTCACCGGTGCGCGTGCTGACCAGCACGACCTCCGGGTGCGCGTCGGCGTAGGCGTCGCACGCCTCGCCGTCGCCGTCCGAGGTCCACCAGCCCTCGTACCCGCCGACGGTGTGCTCGGCCAGGTCGATCGGCTCCCCCGTGTGCGCGTCACCGTCGAGCGCCTCTCGGGAGGGGAAGGGCGAGACGAGGTCCTCGTCGGGTTCGACCTGGACGACCCGCGGCCGCTCGGTGGGCAGCCCGGGGACCGCGTCCCCGACGACGTGCACCACCGTCTGCGGGGCGTCCTCGCCTCCGGGCGCCGTCCACAGCAGGACGACGCCCGTCCCGACCACGCCGGCCGCCACGGCCGCGCCCACCGCCCGTCGTCGCACGCTGGCCACCGTCTCCCCCCTTTCTCTCCCGGGACCCCCGCCCCGGCGCGCGATCACGCTAGCGCGACCGTCCGACGTCGGGCACCCCCTCCCGGAGGCCGCTCCCCGAGACGGGCGTTCCACGCGTCGGACGGGTGGCGTACGATCCCGAGCAACCATCCGGAGCGGCCGAGTGACGTGGCACGTCGACGCCGCAGCAACCCCCCGGTCCGTCGCGAGGCGGCCGGGCGCAGGGTGCTACTGCCACGATCGATGGAGGAGGACTCATGAGCGACCAGTCCCAGCAGACGTCGGCCGTACCCGACGCGCGACCCGCCGTCGGCTACGCCGGCGACCTCACCCCCCAGCAGGCGTGGGACCTGCTGACGAACGACGAGCGCGCCGTCCTCGTGGACGTCCGCACCGAGGGCGAGTGGCGCACCATCGGCGTTCCCGACGCCACGGACCTCGACCGCGACGTCGTGTTCGACGAGTGGGTGACCCCGGCCGGGCCCAACCCGCGCTTCGTGAACCAGCTCGTCGAGGCGGGTCTCACGCCCGGCGACGAGCGTCCCGTCGTGTTCCTGTGCCGCTCGGGCCAGCGGTCGATCGGCGCCGCGCGCGCGGCCACGGCCGCCGGTCTCGGGCCGTCGTACAACGTGCTCGAGGGCTTCGAGGGCGCCCAGGGGCTCTCGGGCCTGCGCGACGTCGAGGGCTGGAAGGTGCGCGGCCTGCCCACCACGACCTACGACGAGGCCGCCCGGTGAGCGCCGCGCAGCCCGGGAGCGTCCCCGGCGGCTCCGGCCGCAAGCCCCTGCCCGCGAGCGCGCGCCCCGCGACGCTCGCCGTGCGCGGCGGCCACCACCGCACGGAGTTCCAGGAGACCTCCGAGGCGTTGTTCCTCACACAGGGGTACACGTACGACCGCGCCGCCGACGCCGAGGCGGCGTTCAAGGGCGAGCTCGACCGGTTCGTCTACTCGCGCTACGGCAACCCGACGGTGCACGCGTTCGAGGAGCGCCTGCGCCTGCTCGAGGGTGCCGAGGCCTGCTACGCGACGGCGTCCGGCATGTCCGCGGTGTTCACGTCGCTCGCCGCGCTCGTCGGTTCCGGGTCGCGGATCGTCGCGGCACGTGCGCTGTTCGGGTCGAGCATCGTCATCTTCGACGAGATCTTCGCCAAGTGGGGCGTCCGGACGGACTACGTCGACGGGCACGTGCCCTCCCAGTGGGAGGAAGCACTGTCCACGCCCGCGGACGTCGTGTTCTTCGAGACGCCGTCCAACCCCATGCAGGACATCGTCGACGCGCGGCGCGTGAGCGAGCTCGCGCACGCCGCGGGCGCGGTGGTGGTGCTCGACAACGTCTTCGCGACGCCGCTGCTGCAGAAGCCGCTCGAGCTCGGCGCGGACGTCGTCGTGTACTCGGCGACCAAGCACATCGACGGGCAGGGCCGCGTGCTCGGCGGCGCGATCCTCGGGACCGAGGAGTACGTCAACGGGCCCGTGCAGACGTTCCTCCGCAACACGGGGCCGTCGCTCTCGGCCTTCAACGCGTGGGTGCTGCTCAAGGGCCTGGAGACGCTGCCGGTGCGCGTCGCGGCGCAGAACGCGGCGGCCGCGCAGGTCGCCGAGGCGCTCGAGCAGCTCCCCGGGATCGGCCGCGTGCGCTACCCGTTCCTCGCGTCGCACCCGCAGCGCGAGCTCGCGCGGTCGCAGCAGAGCGGCGGCGGCACGGTCGTGACGTTCGACCTCGCCGTCCCCGAGGGCACCGACCCCGAGACGGCGAAGAAGCGCGCGTTCACGTTCCTCGACGCGCTCCAGGTCGTCGACATCTCCAACAACCTCGGCGACGCGAAGTCGCTGATCACGCACCCCGCCACGACGACGCACCGCAAGCTCGGCCCCGAGGGCCGCGCCGCCGTCGGGATCGCGGAGACGACCGTGCGCCTGTCGGTGGGTCTGGAAGACCCGCTCGACGTCATCGAGGACGTGGAGCAGGCGCTCGACGCCTGACGACCCTCGCGCCGACGATGTGGTCGTGGCCCGTCCCGGCGTCGGGACGGGCCACGACAGCATGGTCGGCGGGCAACAGGCGCCTGGTCGGCGCGTGCTCCGGAATGGTGTGGACCGGCCGTGCGGGCCTTCGTAGCGTCGGGGGATGCCCGACGCGATCTTCGACGACCCTCGCCTCGCCGCGCTCTACGACCCGCTCGACCCGGACCGCAGCGACCTCGACGCGTACGTCGCGATCGTCGACGAGCTCGGCGCGCGGCGCGTGCTCGACGTCGGGTGCGGCACCGGGACGTTCGCGTGCCTCCTGGCAGGGCGTGGGATCGAGGTGGTCGGCGTCGACCCGGCGGGCGCGTCGCTCGACGTCGCGCGCACCAAGCCGGGCGCCGACCGCGTGCGCTGGCTGCACGGCGACGCGACGACGCTCCCGCCGCTCCGGGTCGACCTCGCGACGATGACGGCGAACGTCGCGCAGGTGTTCCTCACCGACGACGCGTGGGCCGCGACGCTGCGCGGCGTCCGCTCCGCGCTGGTCCCGGACGGGTGGCTGGTCTTCGAGACGCGCGACCCCGCGCGCCGGGCCTGGGAGGGCTGGGTCCGCGAGGCGACGACCGTACGCGTGGACGTGCCCGACGTCGGGCCGGTCGAGTCGTGGACCGACCTCACCGACGTGTCGCTCCCGTTCGTGTCCTTCCACGACACGACCGTGCTGCCCGACGGCACCGAGCTGCACTCCGACTCGACGCTGCGCTTCCGCGAGCGCGACGAGGTCGAGGCGTCGCTGGTGGCGTGCGGCTTCGAGGTCGTGGACGTCCGCGACGCGCCCGACCGCCCGGGCCGCGAGTGGGTGTTCGTCGCACGGCGCGCTGAGCCGGAGGTCAAGTGACGCACGTCCGAGGGAGCGACGCGCTCCGGCGTGCGCCTCTCGGTCGGGCGTGCGTCAGCCGGCACGTCCGCCCAGGACGGCACCGTCGTTCCCGACGATGTGGACGGCGGTTCGACGGTGTGGGACGCACCTCGTAGATTCCTCGTAGCGCCCGGCCGACCGGCGGGCGCGACGACCGGTCCGCCACCACCGACAGGGGTCCCCTTGCTGCACGTGCACCGCTCCGAGCGTGCCGAGGCGCTCGTGGCGCCGCTCGCCGCCGTGCTCGCCGAGGCGCCGGAGGACCCGTTCACGCCGGACGTCGTGGCCGTCCCGACGCGCGGGGTCGAGCGGTGGCTCGCGCAGCGGCTCTCGCACCACCTGGGCGCGGGCGAGACGTCGGGGATCTGCGCGAACGTGGACTTCCGCGGCCCGCGCCGGCTCGTGGAGCAGGTCGTCGCGGACCTCACCGACCTCGCCCCCGACGACGACCCGTGGCGCCCCGAGCGGCTCGCCTGGTCGGTGCTCGAGGTGCTCGACGCGCACCTCGCCGAGCCGTGGGCGGCACCGCTCGCGCGGTACGTCGGCGACCCGGGCGACGAGGTTCGGCGGGGCCGGCGCCTGACGCTCGCGCGCCGGCTCGCGGACCTGCTCGTCGACTACGCGCGGCAGCGGCCCGAGGTCGTGCTCGCGTGGTCGGCGGCGTCCCCGGTCGCGGAGTCCGGCGACACCCCGGACGACCTCGCCTGGCAGCCCGAGCTCTGGCGCCGCCTGGTCGACCGCGTCCCGGCCACGGACCCCGCACGTCGTGTCGAGGACGCGGTCGCCGCGCTCCGCGCCGACCCCGCGGCCGTCGACCTCCCGCCGCGGCTGTCCGTGTTCGGCCCGACGCGGCTCCCGGAGGACGAGCTGCGCGTGCTGCACGCGCTCGCCGAGCACCGCGACGTCCACCTGTGGCTCGTGCACCCGTCGCCCGCGCTGTGGGAGAAGGTCGCGGCTTACGACGGCGCCCCCGCCACGAGCGACGACCTCACCGAGGACACCGCCCCGGACCACGCAGGCACGCGACGTCGCGCAGACCTGCCCACGCTCGCCCGGCACCCGTTCCTCGCGTCGACCGGCCGTGACGCGGTCGAGCTGCAGCTCCGGCTCTCAGCCGGTGAGTCGGTCGAGACGCACCACGCGGCCGCGCCGACCCCCCCGACGCTGCTCGGCGCGCTGCAGTCCGCGCTGCGGGCGGACGAGCCCGCCGGCGCGCACCTGCTCGATCCGGCGGACCGGTCCGTGCAGGTGCTCGCGTGCCACGGCCGCGCGCGCCAGGTCGAGGTCCTGCGCGAGACGCTGGTCGGCCTGTTCTCCGCCGACCCGACGCTCCAGGCGCGCGACGTGATCGTGCTGTGCCCCGACGTCGAGACGTTCGCGCCCCTCGTCACGGCGACGTTCGGCGCGGTCCCCGAGCTCGGCGAGGACGCGCACCCCGGTCAGCGCCTGCGGGTCAGCCTCGCCGACCGCGGCGCCGGGACGACCAACCCCGTGCTCGCGCTGCTCGCCACCCTGCTGCGCCTCGCAGACGGCCGCGTCACGGCGTCGGAGGTGCTCGACCTCGCGGCGAGCGCGCCGGTCCGGCGCCGGTTCCGGTTCTCCGACGACGACGTGGACCGCCTGCGCCAGTGGGCCGTCGAGGCGGGCGTGCACTGGGGCGAGGACGGCGCGCGCCGGGCCCGGTTCGGGATCGACGGGCACGTGCGGCAGGGCACGTGGGACGCGGCGCTCGACCGGCTCCTGCTCGGCGCGGCGATGGCGGACGAGGACGCGCGGTTCGTCGGGCCGGCGCTGCCGCTGGACGACGTCGGCTCGACCGACGTGGACCTCGCGGGCCGCCTCGCAGAGCTCGTCGCACGGCTGACGGAGACGCTGCGCGCGCTCGACGGGGTGCACCCGCTGGCGCACTGGCTCGACGCGCTCGACCGCGCGCTCACGCTGCTCGCCGAGGCGCCGCCCACGGAGGGGTGGCAGATCGGCTCCGCGCGCCGCGTGCTGGGCGACGTGCGCGCGGCGGGCGCCGCGCACGGCGGGGTCGCGCTGCGGCTCGCGGACGTGCGCGCGCTGCTCGACGACCGTCTCGCGGGGCGCCCGACCCGTGCCGGGTTCCGCACGGGCGCGCTGACCGTGTGCTCGCTCGAGCCGATGCGCTCGGTGCCGCACCGGGTCGTGTGCCTCCTGGGCCTCGACGACGGCGTCTTCCCCCGCACCGCCGCTCCCGCGGGCGACGACCTGCTCGCGCGGCACCCGGAGATCGGCGAGCGCGACGCGCGCAGCGAGGACCGGCAGATCTTCCTCGACGCCGTCGCGGCGGCGGGCGACCACCTCGTCGTCGTGCACACGGGCGCCGACGAGCGCACCGGCGCCGCCCGCCCGCCGGCGGTCCCCGTCGCGGAGCTGCTCGACGCGCTCGACCGCGTGGCGCGGACTCCCGACGGGCGCCCGGCGCGCGAGCACGTCGTCGTGCAGCACCCGCTGCAGACCGTGGACGAGCGCAACTTCATCCCGGGCGCTCTGGGCGTGCCGGGTCCGTTCAGCCACGACGGCGCGGCGTTCGACGGCGCCCGCCAGGCGCGCGAGACGCGTCAGCCGGTCGGGGCGCTGGTGGGCGCGCCGCTCTCGCTCCCGGCCGTGGCCGAGAGCGGCCCGCAGGCCGGCGAGGTCCCGGACGCCGGGGCGGACGCCCGCGCCGACGTCGAGCTCGACGACCTGGTCCGCCTGCTGGAGAACGCGCCGCGCTGGTTCGCGCAGCACACGCTCGACGTCGGGCTCGTGCTGGCGGAGGACGACGTCGAGGACCGCCTCCCGCTCGCGCTCACCGGCCTCGCGGGCTGGGGCGTGGGCGACCGCGTGCTCCGCGCCGCGCTCGCCGGCGTCGACCCGAACCGGGCGATGCAGGCCGAGTGGCGCCGGGGCCAGGTCCCGCCGCGCGAGCTGGGCCGCTCGGCGTTGCAGGAGGTGGTCCGCGCCGTCGGCCCGCTGCGCGTCGCCGCCGTGGAGGCCGCGCGCGAGGCCGACCTCGCCGCGGGCCGCCCGGTGAGCCAGGACGTGCTGAGCTCCGCGGAGACGGTCGACGTCCGCGCCGTGCTGCCCGACGGCCGCACCCTCGTCGGGAGCGTGCCGGGCGTGCACGGGGCGCGGGTCGTGCGCACCGAGTACTCGCGGCTCGGTCCCAAGCACCGGCTGCGCGCCTGGGTCCAGGCGCTCGCGCTCACGGCGAGCGACCCGGGCCGCCCGTGGGACGCCGTCGCGATCGGTCGCTCGTCCCGGGGCCCGGGCGTCGCGTGGTCCACCCTCACCCCGCCGGACCGCGAGACGGCGTCCCGGGTCCTCGCGGACCTCGTGGCGCTGCGCGACGAGGCGGCGCGCGAGCCGTTGCCGCTGCTGCCCGACGTGTCGCTGCGCTACACGGAGGAGCGGCGCACGAGCGACGCGCGCGACGCCCTGATGCGCGCGGGCTGGGCGTGGAACAAGGGCTTCGAGCGCAAGGACCCGTACGTCGTCCTCGCGTGGGGCCAGGACCCGGCCCTCCCCGACGTCGCGGGGCTCGCCACCACGGCCGACCTGGGCCGCTTCCCCGACGACCCGACCCGCCTCGGTGCGCTCGCGCGCCGCATGTGGGAGCCCCTGCTGGAGAACGAGCTGCGAGGTGCCCGGTGAACGGCGCGACGTCCCGGACCGCGACCGACGGCGCCCCCGCGCACGGGGGCACGGCGGGGACGAGCAGCGCACCCCGGCGCTTCGACCCGTTCGGCGCGCTGCCGAGCGGGACGGTCGTGCTCGAGGCGAGCGCCGGCACGGGCAAGACCCACACGATCGCGACCCTCACGACGCGCTACGTCGCCGAGGGCGTGGCCGCCCTGCCGGAGATCATGCTCGTGACCTTCGGCCGCGCCGCGACGTCGGAGCTGCGCGACCGCGTCCGCGAGCGCCTCGTCGCGACCGAGCGCGCGCTGCGCGGGCCCGCGCCGGCGTCCAGCCGGGACGACCTCGTCGCGTTCCTCGCCGCGGTCGACGACGACGAGCTCGACCGCCGCCGCGAGCGCCTGCGCGTCGCGCTGTCCCAGCTCGACGCCGCGACCATCACCACGACGCACGGCTTCTGCCAGCAGATGCTCACCGCGCTGGGGACGGCGGCCGACGTCGACCTCGCGACGAGCTTCCTGCCGGACGTCGCGGACCTCGTCGAGGAGGTCACCGACGACCTGTACGTGCGGCGATTCGCCGACGAGCCGGAGCCGATCCTCTCGCCGCGCGACGTGCGCGACGTCGCCCGGGCGGCGGTGAGCGACCACGGGGCGGTGGTCGCGCCGGCGGACGCGGCCGAGGGGTCGGTGGCGGCGGCGCGGTACGAGGTCGCGGTCGCGGCCCGTCGCGAGGTGGAGGCGCGCAAGCGCGCGATGCACCTGCTCGACTACGACGACCTGCTCGTGCTGCTGCGCCGCGCGCTGACCGACCCCGAGCACGGCGCGACCGCGGCGCGACGGGTCCGGTCGCGGTTCCGCGTCGTCATGGTGGACGAGTTCCAGGACACCGACCCCGAGCAGTGGGAGATCCTGCGGACGGCGTTCCACGGGCACCCCGAGGAGTGCCGCACGCTGGTGCTCATCGGCGACCCCAAGCAGGCGATCTACGCGTTCCGCGGCGCGGACGTCGTGACGTACCTGCGCGCGGTCGAGGACGCGACGGACACCGCGACGCTCAGCACGAGCTGGCGCAGCGACGGACCGCTCCTCGCGGGCCTGCACGCGCTGCTGGGCGAGTCGGCGCTCGGCGACCCGCGCATCGTCGTGCGCCCGGTCGACGCGGCACACCCCGAGCCGCGCTTCTCCGGCGGCGCGCCGGTGCGGCTGCGGCAGGTCACGCGGCGTGCCTACCGCCTCGGCGGGTCGTCGGCGCCGTCGGCCCCGGACGCCCGCAGCCTGCTGGCCCGGGACGTCGCGGCGGACGTCGCGGGGCGGCTGGGGACCGCCGACGGCGGCGGCGACCGCGTGCGCGACGACGCCCTCGGCGCGGCGGGCGACGACGGCGTGGGCACCGGCACGGGGCGGTGGCGGCCGCTGGAGCCGCGCGACGTCGCGGTGCTCACCCGGACGAACGCGCAGGCCGAGGCGGTGCGCTCCGCGCTCGTCGCGCTCGGCGTGCCCGCGGTCGTGTCGGGGCCGTCGAGCGTGTTCGGCTCGGCGGCGGCCCAGGACTGGCTCACCCTGCTCGCCGCGCTGGAGCAGCCCGGTCTGCACCGCCGCGCGACGGCGCTCGCCCTCACCCCCTTCGTCGGCTGGGACGCGCAGCGGCTCGCGACCGCCGGCGACGCCGACCACGACGAGCTCGGGGACACCGTCCGGACCTGGGCGCGTCTGCTCGCGGACCGCGGCGTGGCCGCGGTCGCGGAGGTCGCGGCCCGGGGAGGTACGACCGCGCGGGTCATGGCCCGGGTCGACGGCAAGCGCTACCTCACCGACCTGCGCCACGTCACGCAGGCGCTCCACGAGGCCGCCGTCACCGACGGGCTGGGCACGGCCGCCCTCACGGCGTGGCTGCGCGCCCGGATCGCCGAGGTCGGCACCGTCTTCACCGACGAGCGCACCCGGCGCCTCGAGACCGACGCCGCCGCCGTGCAGGTCGTCACCGTCCACGCCGCGAAGGGCCTGGAGTTCGGCGTCGTGTACGTCCCGTTCGGCTGGGAGCGGTTCGAGTCGGACGACCAGGAGCTGTTCGCGTTCCACGACGACCACGGGCAGCGCGTCCTGCACCTGGGCGGTGTCGGCTCCCCCGGGTTCGTGGACGCCAAGGCGCGCTGGCGCGACGAGGAGCTGGGCGAGGACCTGCGGCTGCTGTACGTCGCCCTCACGCGCGCCCGGCACCAGGTCGTCGTGCACTGGACGCCGACCAAGCGCAGCACCGGGTCCGGCCCGCTCACGCGCCTGCTGCTCGCGGACCGGATGCTCGGCGGCGAGCCGGGCCGCCACGCCCGCCCCGACGCGATGCGCGACGACGCCGTCCGGTCCGCGTTCGAGGCGGTCGCCGCGCGCTCGGGCGGGACGGTCGTCGTCGAGCAGGTCGATGCCCGGCCGAAGGGCGAGCGCTGGTCGCCCGGAGCCCGCGCCGGGTCCGACCTCGCCCTCGCCGCCGCGACGCACCTGCCCGACCGCGAGTGGCGGCGCGCGTCGTACTCGGCGCTCACCGCGGCGGCGCACCACGGTCCGGTCGGCGGGATCGAGAGCGAGCCCGAGGACCCGGGTGTCCAGGACGAGCCGGAGGAGACGCCGGACGACGACGGGACGGGCGCTGTGCCGGCCGAGGTGCCGGGCGGAGCGCCCACGACCCGTCCGGGCGCCGACGTCCCCTCGCCCTACGAGGGGCAGCCGGGGGGCACGGCGTTCGGCACGCTGGTGCACGAGATCCTCGAGTACGTCGACACCGCGGCGGACGACCTCGATGCCGAGGTCCGCGCCCGGTGCGCGCAGGCGGCGACGGTCCGCGTGCCCGGGGTGGAGCCCGTGTCGCTCGCGGCGGCGCTGGGCCTGTCGCTGCGCACCCCGCTCGGACCGATCGCGGGCGGGCTCACGCTCGCCGACGTCGACCCGCGCGACCGCCTGCCCGAGCTCGAGTTCGAGCTCCCGCTCGCGGGCGGGGACGAGACCGAGGGCGTCACGCCCTCGACGCTGCGCGACCTCGCCGACGTCCTGCGCGCCCACCTGCCCGCCGACGACGCGTTCGCCCGCTACCCCGACCTGCTCGCCGCGCTGGCCGACGAGGCGGCGGACGGCTCCGGGGCGACCGGAGCGGCGGGCGGCGGCGTCCCGCTGCGGGGGTACCTCACAGGTTCGATCGACGCGGTGCTGCGGGTTCCCGTCGCGAGGCCGGACGGTCGTCCCGACCCCGCGGGCCGCCGGCGCTACCTCGTCGTCGACTACAAGACGAACCGGGTCGGTCCGCCCGGGGTGCCGCTCGCCGTCGGCGACTACCACCCGGACGCGACGCGCGACGCGATGCTCGCCTCGCACTACCCCCTCCAGCTCGTGCTCTACCTCGTCGCGCTGCACCGCTACCTGCGCTGGCGCGTGCGCGACTACGACCCCGACCGCGACCTCGCGGGCGGCGCGTACCTGTTCGTGCGCGGCATGGCCGGCCCCGACACCCCGACCGGTCCCGACGGCGCGCCGTACGGCGTCGTCGCCTGGACGCCCCCGCCGGGGCTCGTCGTCGCCCTGTCCGCCCTGCTCGACGGAGGTCGCGCATGACCACGGCCCCTCTCGGCGCGACGGTGCCCGCCGCGCCCCCGGCCCCTCCGGTGGACGAGGGCGACCCGCGCCTCGCCGTCGGGGTGCGCGCGTGGCTCGCCGCGTTCAACGCCGCGCGCGTGGTCTCCGCGGCCGACCTGCGCGTCGCGCTGCGGCTCGGCCACCTCACGGGCGAGCAGGACGACCAGGTGCTGCTCGCGGTCGCGCTCGCCGTGCGCGCGGTGCGCAGCGGGTCGGTGTGCGTGCGCCTCGACGACCTGGGGTCGCTGGAGCTGCCCGAGGACGAGGAGGCGGCGCGCACCGACGCCACGGACCTGCCCTGGCCGGACCGGACCGCGTGGGCGTCAGCGGTCGCGCGCAGCCCCCTCGTCGCGGCGGGCGTCGACGGGCCGGCGGACCGTCCCGCGCGCTGGGTGGGCGGCGCCCTGTACCTCGACCGGTACTGGCGCGACGAGCTCGCGGTGCGGCACGACGTCGACGGTCGGCTCGCCGCGGACGACCTGCCCGTGGACGGCGACCGCCTCGACGCCGCCCTCGCCCGCCTCTTTCCCGCGGCGGACGACACCCGGCAGCGCCTCGCCGCCGCGCACGCCGCGACGCGCCGGCTCACGGTGCTCACGGGCGGTCCGGGGACGGGCAAGACGACGACGGTCGCGCGCCTGCTCGCCGTCCTGCACGACGCCGCGCTCCCGACCTCGTCGTCCGCCGGCACCACGTCCGGCGCCGCGCTGCGCGTGGCGCTCGCCGCGCCCACGGGCAAGGCGGCCGCGCGCCTGCAGGAGGCGGTGCGCGAGGTCGTCGCCGGGTTCCCGGACGCCGCCGACCGCGAGCGCGTCGGCGCCCCCGTCGCGACGACGCTGCACCGCCTGCTCGGCTTCCGGCCGGGCAGCAGCACCCGGTTCCGGCACGACGCGCACCACCATCTGCCGCACGACGTGGTGGTCGTCGACGAGACCTCGATGGTCGCCCTGCCGCTCATGGCGCGGCTGCTCGAGGCGCTGCGGCCCGACGCGCGGCTCGTGCTCGTCGGCGACCCCGACCAGCTCGCGTCCGTCGAGGCCGGGGCCGTGCTCGGGGACCTCGTGCACCGGGCGCCGGTCGCCCCGCCCGCGACGGCGGGCGTCGTGGTCGCGACGGCCGACGTCGCGCTCGCCGGCTCCCCGCCGCCCGCCGTCGGCGAGGTGGACGACCGCGCGGTCCTGGGCAACGGCGTCGTGCGGCTGCGCACCGTCCACCGCCAGGACCGCGACTCCGAGATCCTGCCGCTCGCGGCGGCGATCCGGGCCGGGGACGCGGAGGCGACGCTCGCGCTCCTGCGCGCGGGCCACGGGACCGTCCAGTTCCTCGAGACCCCCGACGACGTGCCCGACGAGGCCGTGCTGGCCACCGTCCGCGCGGACGCCGTGGCCGCGGGCACGCTGCTCGTCGAGGCGGCTCGGGCGGGTGACGCGCGGGCCGCGCTCGACGCCCTCGCCCGGCACCGCGTCATGGTCGCGCACCGGCGCGGCCCCGCCGGTCGGGGCCGGTGGGCGGCGCAGGTCGAGGCCTGGGTCGAGGAGGCCACGGGCCACCACGCGACCGACTCCCCGTGGGTCGCGGGCCGACCGCTGCTGGTCACGACGAACGACGCCGAGGTGGGTCTCTACAACGGCGACACCGGCGTGCTCGTCGCCGAGCCCGGGGGCGTCGGCGTCGTCGCCGTGTTCGGCGACCCGCGTGCGCCGCTGCGCGTGCGGACGCACCGCCTCCCGCCGGTGGAGACCGTGCACGCCATGACGGTCCACCGCGCGCAGGGCAGCCAGTTCGAGCGCGTGACGCTCGTGCTGCCGCCCGCGACGTCGCCGCTGCTCACGCGCGAGCTGCTCTACACGGCGGTGACGCGCGCGCAGTCGTTCGTGCGCGTCGTCGGCTCCGAGGACGCGGTCCGCACGGCGGTCACGAGCCCGGTCCACCGGGCGAGCGGGCTGCGGACGCCGCTTCCGGGCGGTCAGTCCTCCGCGCGCTCCGCCTGATCCCGCTCGCGCAGCTCCTTCAGCCGGCCCCACGGCACGAGCACGATCCAGGCGACGGACGCGATCGCGGCGCCCATGATCATCGAGGGGACGTCCATGGCGACCATCCTGGCAGACGTGCCGCGGCACTCACGGGGAATGAGGCTCGGGGGTCGCCGGTTGGCACCAGGGTGAGCACCCAGACCCCCCGCCTGTCCGTCCTCGACCTCGTGCCCGTCCGCTCGGGCCAGTCCAGCACCCAGGCGGTGCGGGCGTCGCTCGACCTGGTCCGCCTCGCGGACCGGCTCGGGTACGAGCGCTACTGGTTCGCCGAGCACCACAACATGCCCGCGGTCGCGGCGTCGACGCCGCCCGTCATGATCGCCGCGGCGGCGTCGGTCACCGACCGCATCCGGGTCGGCTCGGGCGGGGTCATGCTCCCCAACCACGCGCCGCTCGTCGTCGCGGAGCAGTTCGCGGCGCTCGAGGCGATCGCCCCCGGCCGGGTCGACCTGGGCATCGGCCGCGCGCCGGGCTCCGACCCCGTCGTCACGCAGCTCCTGCGCATCACCGGCCCGACGGCCGACGTCGACCGGTTCCCCCAGCACGTGACCGACATCCTCGCGCTCATGAGCCCGCAGGGCGCGACCCTGCGCCTCACGAGCGGCCAGGTGTACGACGTGCACGCGACCCCCGCCGCCGACGCCGCACCGACCGTCTGGCTGCTCGGGTCGAGCGACTACTCCGCGCGCCTCGCGGCCGAGCTCGGGCTGCCGTACGTGTTCGCGAACCACTTCTCCGGGCAGGGCGTCGACGAGATCCTCGCGCTCTACCGCGAGGGCTACCGCCCGAGCGAGGCGTTCCCCGAGCCGCGCACGTTCCTCACGCTCAACGCCGTCGTGGCGGAGACGGAGGACGAGGCGCGCGCCCGCGCGCTCCCGCAGGCGCGCATGATGTCGCGGCTGCGCACCGGTCAGCCGCTCACCGCGCTGGAGACCGTGGAGGAGGCTCTGGCGGCGCCCCTCGACGGCGCGGCCGGGCAGATGGTCGAGGACAGCCTGCGCCGCTGGGCCGTCGGGACGCCCGACGACGCCGCGGCCGAGGTCCGTCGGCTCGCCGAGCGCCACGGCGTCGACGAGGTGATGATCGTGCCGGTCGCGGCGTCGCGCGCCGACGAGCCGCTCGACTCCACCCCGGGCCGCACCCGCACGCTCGAGCTCCTCGCGGCCGCCCTCGCCGGCGACCCGGCGGCCTGACCCGCCGACCGCCCGTCGGGCCATCCACCCGCCTCGCTGCCGAACACGACCTGGCACGCCGTCGAACACGACATGAGGGTCGTGATCCGCGGGATATCGACCCTCATGTCGTGGTCGGCGGGAGGCTGTAGCGTCACCGCATGACGACGACGTACGACGACGCGGCCTGGCACTCCGACGGCGAGGGGTACCCGCCGGAGGCCGGCCCCGAGGCGGGCGCGACGCACATCGGCATGTTCCTCGCGTGGGCGGTGCTCGGCGGGCACGTCTCCGAGGAGCTCGCCGAGGACGCCGCGGACGAGCTCGCCGCGCTGCGCGACCGGAGGACGACGCCCGGCGCGTTCGTGCTCGACGTGTGCGACGGCAGGCTCGTCGACGAGGACCTCGACGCCGTCGGCGCGGCGTTCGCGAGCGCGTACTACGCCGGCGACGAGGAGGACGAGGACGACGGCGGCCTCTACCTGGAGGACTACGTCGACGCGGTGAGCCCCGGCGACGGCGAGCCCGAGGACGTGTACCGCGTGCCGGACACGTGGGAGACGTACGACCTCGTCGGCCCCCTCATCGACGCGCGCTTCTCCCAGTGGGACGACGAGGGGCGCCCGTCGGTCCTGCGGCACCGCGCCTGAGACGGCCCGAGATGACCGCGCCCACGCCCGTGACCCGGCTCGCCGCGGTGCTGCGCGCCGACAACCCGGGCCCGATGACGCTCGACGGCACGTGCTCGTACGTGCTGCGCGCGCCCGGGTCGGCGACGTGCGTCGTCGTGGACCCGGGGCCCGACGACGCGGTGCACCTCGACGCGCTGGCGGCGGCCGGGCCGGTCGAGCTCGTGCTCGTCACGCACCGCCACGCCGACCACACGGCCGGGGCTCCCGGGCTGCGGGAGCGGACCGCGGCGCCGGTACGCGCCGCGGACCCGGCGCACTGCCACGGTGGCGCGCTCCTGCGCGACGGCGAGGTCGTCGAGGCCGCCGGGCTGCGCATCGTCGTGCGCGCCACCCCGGGCCACACCGCCGACTCGGTCTGCCTCGTCCTGCCCGACGACGGCGCGCTCGCCACGCCCGGCGACCTCGCCAGGGGCGGCGCACGCCCGGGCGGCGAGACCCCCGCCGACCAGTACCTCGGCGACGCGCCCCTCGGCGACGTGGCCCCCGGCGGCACCCGGTCGGGTGACGCCGCTGCGGGCGGCGCGGGATCGCCGTCGGGCACGACGGTCCTCACCGGGGACACCGTGCTCGGGACCGGCACGACGGTGATCGCGCAGCCCGACGGCTCGCTCGGCGCGTACCTCGCGAGCCTCGACGCGATCGAGGCCGTCGCCTCCGCGGGGCCCGGTCGGACGACGGGGCTCCCCGGCCACGGGCCGGTGGTCGACGACCTCGCGGAGCGGGTGCGTGCGTACCGCGCGCACCGGCTCGAGCGCCTGTCCCAGGTCCGGGCGACGCTCGCCGCGCTCGGCCTGACCGCGGGTGCGGACGACGCCGTGGAGCAGGTCGTCGCGCGCGTCTACGCCGACGTCGACCCGTCCGTCCTCGCCGCGGCACGCCAGTCCGTCGCGGCGCAGCTCGCCTTCCTGGCGCGGGCCGACGAGCTCGCACGACGGTCCGCCCGCGGCAGGTCACGCGCTCGCCGCGAAGACGGCTGAGCGGACGGCCGGGTGTCGGTGGCGTCCGGCACGATGACGAGCATGACGACACCACGGCTCGGTATCGCGTTCGTGCCCACCCACGCCCCGGAGAGCCTGCGGCGGCTCGCCGCGACCGCGGAGGAGGCCGGCCTCGACGACCTCTGGGTGTGGGAGGACTGCTTCAAGCAGTCGGGCCTCGCGTCGGCTGCCGCCGCGCTGGCCTGGACCGAGCACGTGCGCGTCGGCATCGGGCTCATGCCGGCCCCGCTGCGCAGCACGACGATCACCGCGATGGAGGTCGCGACGCTCGCCCGGATGTTCCCCGGACGGCTCGTCGCGGGCGTCGGCCACGGCGTGCAGGAGTGGATGGGGCAGGCGGGGGTCCGTGTCGCGTCACCGCTGACGTTGCTGCGCGAGCACGCCACGACGCTGCGGAGCCTGCTCGCGGGCGAGGAGGTCACGACGGCGGGGCGGTACGTCACGCTCGACGACGTGCGGCTCGACTGGCCTCCCACGCAGCCCGTCCCCCTGTGGCTCGGGGGCGTGGGTCCCCGCTCGCTCGCGCTGGCAGGAGAGCTGGGCGACGGACTGATCCTCGCGAACGCGCTCACCCCGGACGACGTGCGCGTCGCGACGGACGCGGCACGCGCGGGCGGAGCCGTCGACGGCTTCGACGTCCACGCGACGCTCATCGCGGCGACCGGGCCAGGCGCACAGGAGCGCGTCGACCGCGAGGTGCCGCTGTGGGGGAAGGAGGCGGGTCAGGGCATCGGCGCGGGCGGCGACGCCGCGACGATCGCCGCAGCCGTCCTGGCCCTGGCGGACGCGGGCGCGACGGCCGTCGCGGTCCAGCCGACCGCGGACGAGCCGGACGTGGAGGGGTTCGTCCGCTTCCTCGGGCGGGAGGTCGCGCCGCTGCTCAGCGCCCGCTGACGCGCGACGCGTCGGTGGACCCGCCGGCGCGCTGACGCTCCCGGAGGCCGTGCACGAGCGCGACGACCGCGCACACGAGTGCGACCGCCCCGACGGCGAGCGCGAGGCGCACGGGGAAGGCGGCGTAGAGGTCGGACACGTCGCCGACCGGGAGCCCCCACTCGACGGCGGTCTCGCGCAGCTCGCCCGCGAGGACCCCGACCCGGCCCGGCACCCGCGACGCGACCGCGGCGACCCAGCCGAGGAGCTCGATGACGACGGAGGCCACGGAGTAGGCACCGGTCGCGAGGGGGATCACGGGGACACCCTAGCGGAGGCGGACACCGCGGGCATATCCGGCACGACCCCGAGAATCCCCTGGTGCGACCCTCAGACCAGCGGCTTCGCGAAGCAGAGCGCGACGTGGTTGTCGCCGACGTACGGCGGGAAAGCGAGGACGGCGCGGTACCCGAGCGAGCGGTAGAGCGCGATCGCGCCCGGTTGGCGGATCCCCGTCTCGAGCAGGAGCCGGGCCGCCCCGCGCTCGCGCGCGACGGCCTCGAGCCCGTCGAGGAGCCTGCGGGCCGTCCCGGTCCTGCGTGCCCGTGGGCGCACGTAGACCTTCTTCACCTCGAGCGCGTCGGTGGGCGCCCCGGGTGCGGGGCGACGCAGCGACGCACACCCGACGGCCTCCCCGTCCCGGTAGGCGACGAGGGTCGTCACCACGTCGTCGCCCAGGCGCGCGTCGACCGCGTCGAACCCGCCCGCGGCGTCGAGCCCGCCGAACAGCTCGGGGTAGAGGACGGCGGACGACGTCTCGTGCATCTCCCGGCGCAGTGCTGCCGCGTCCGGGTCGTCCCACGGGACGGGGCGGACCTCCACGACCTCACGGGCAGCGACGCTCGCGGGCTCGCTCGGGCCCACGGTCGCCCGCGGGATGCTCGCCCCGAGCCGGCCGCTCGTCGCCGACGTCTCGTCCGCGGTGCCGGTGCCGACGCCCGGACCGCACGCGGCCCTCAGGTCGAGCGCGAAGCAGCGCGAGAGCGGGTGCCCGGCGTAGTGGCCGTACGACTCGATCGGGACGTACCCGAGCGCGAGGTAGAGGTCGATCGACTCGGGCTGGAGCGTCCCGGTCTCCAGGACCACGCGTTCGAGCCCGGCGACGACCGCGTGCCGGTGCACGGCCCGCATCGCGGTGCGCGCGTGACCGCGGCCGCGGTGGTCGGGCTCGACCCAGAGGCGCTTCACCTCCCCGGTGCGCGCGGGGTGCGTCCCGCCGCGGCCGTCGGGCGTGCCCGACACGTCGCGCAGCGCGACGAACGCGACCGGCTCGCCGCCCGCCCGGACCACGACGTTCGCGACCGACGCCTCGGGCTCGAACGTGCCCGCGTCGGGCTCGCCGTACCGCCCGGCGAGCTCCGCCTGCTGACGCGTGCGCAGGAGCTCGGCCGCGGCGTCGTCCCCGGGGACCGCCTCGACGGTGACGCGCGTGCCTGGGCCCCCGACGCCGTCGGGCAGGACGCGCGAGGGCGCGCCGGTCACACCGACCCGGTCATGCGTGGACGAGCGCGCCCAGGACCGACGTGAAGAAGCCGAGCCCGTCGGTGCCGGCACGGGGGCCGGCCTCGTTCGCGGGCCCGAAGCCCGCCTCGACGGCGTGCTCGGGGTGCGGCATGAGGCCGACGACGTTGCCCGCGGCGTTGGTGATGCCGGCGATGCCGCGACGCGAGCCGTTCGGGTTCCAGCCGTCGTAGCGGAAGACGACGCGGCCCTCGGCCTCGAGCTCGTCGAGCGTGCGGTCGTCCGCGACGAACTGCCCGTCCTGGTTCTTCAGCGGGACCGTGATGCGCTGGCCGACCGTGTAGTCGCGCGTCCAGGCCGTCTCGGCGTTCTCGACCACGAGGACCTGCTCGCGGCAGATGAAGTGCAGGTGGTCGTTCTTGACCATCGAGCCGGGCAGCAGGTGGGCCTCGGTGAGGACCTGGAAGCCGTTGCAGATGCCCAGGACCGGCATGCCGCCCGCCGCCGCGTCGACGATCGACTCCATGACGGGCGCGAAGCGGCTGATCGCGCCCGCGCGCAGGTAGTCGCCGTAGGAGAAGCCACCGGGCAGGACGACCGCGTCGACGCCGTGCAGGTCGGCGTCCGCGTGCCACAGCGACACGGCCTCGCCGCCCGCGAGACGCACCGCGCGCGCCGCGTCGCGGTCGTCGAGCGTGCCGGGGAAGGTGACGACGCCGATCCGCGCCGTCGCGAGCGTCGCGCCGCTCATCAGGCGAGCCCCTCGGACGTGATCGTCGCGGCGGCGTCGGCCTCGATGTCGGCGACACGCACGACGTCCTCGATCACCGGGTTCGACAGCACCTTGACCGCAGCCTCCTCGGCGGCGGCGAGGATCTCCGGCGTGACCGGGCCGTCGACCTCAAGCTCGAACCGCTTGCCCTGGCGGACGGACGTGAACTGGGTGAAGCCGAGGCGCGGCAGCGCCCCGACGACGGCCTTGCCCTGCGGGTCCAGGATCTCGGGCTTGGGCATGACCTCGACGACGACGCGTCCCACGGGGGCTCCTTGGCGAGAGAGTTCGGGAGGGCCGGGGCTCCGGGATCCCGACCACGTCACGGCCGTCGAGGACGGTCGGTGGGACGGGACGAGCGGGAGCCGACGGCGGGATTCCGCGCCCAGTCTACCGGGCGCCCGGGCGACGTCCGGCGGCCGTCCGCACCGTGGCACGACGGCGCTGCCGGGCTCAGGCCCCGGCTGCCCGCGGCGGGTCTGCCGGGACGTCCACGGGGATGTTGCCGTCGAGCACGTGCTTGCGCCACGCTCGCGCGACGTGCGAACGGCGGAAGAGGAGCCCTCCGCCGAGGAACGTCCCGCACCACAGGAGGATCAGCCAGAGGTCGGGCCTGGTGACCTCGACGGAGAACAGGAGCTGCGCCAGCACCGGCCAGCCGTAGAAGATCGCGAGAGCGGTCCCGAGCCCCGTCATGGTCACGCGCCAGGGGTAGAGCACGCCGTGGATGTCGTCGGCGACCCACCACCAGTAGCGCGCGGGCAGCCGGGCGTCGAACAGCCGGTACAGCAACCAGCGCCCGAGCGGCGGGTGCTCCCGCCGGCGCAGCGCCCAGCCCGCACGCACCAGCCCCCACGCCTCGCGCGCGCCGATGCCGTGCGGCGCCCCGGCGTCGTCGGATGCGGGCGCGAGGTCGAGCAGGACCGCGAGCGCCTCGTCGCCGTGGAGGCGACGCCAGCGCGGCGGGTAGGCGCGGAGCCAGAACCGGGCGGACCGCTCGTACCGGTCCGCGCCGCCCGCGCTCACGCGCCGCTCCCCGCGAGGCCGTCGGCGGCACCCGCCGGGCCGTGGCGTTCCAGGGACCGCCGCGCGCGCTCGGCGAGCTCGGCGAGGCGGAGGGTCTCCGTCCGGGCCGCGCGGCGCCCGTCGTCGGTGGCGCGGTAGTAGCGCCGGAGGCGGCCGTCGACGACCTCCTCCCCGGTCGGCACGACGAGCCCGGCCGCCACGAGCCGGTCGAGGTTGCCGTAGAGGGTGCCGGCCCCGAGCCGGGTGCGGCCGTCGGACAGCTCGCGCACGGCCTGGATCACCGCGTACCCGTGCCGCGGCTCCGCGCTGAGGGAGAGCAGCACGAGGTACGCCTGCTCGGTCATGCGGAACGCGGGAGGGCTCGGTGCCATGAACGATATATATCGGATGACGACCCATAGAGCCAACCCTCGACGCGTGTCAGAGGGTGCCGCTAGAGTCGAACACGTGTTCGAGACGCACGCTCGGGCACGGTGCGAGGGCGGGGTCCTGCCCCTTCCCCGCCCTCGCACGAACCACGGCTCGACGACGCAGGGAGGTTCGCGTGGCAGCACCGCTCGCACTCGCCCCGGCCATGGAGCGCGGCAGGGCACGACCGTCGCCGCGGACCGTCGCGCGCGTCCTCGCGCGCGACGAGACCTGCGTCTTCCCTGGCTGCCGCGTCCCGGCGTTCCGTTGCGACCTCGACCACGTCGTGGCACCGCGGCCGGGCGCGGACGACACCGCCGCGGCCGCCGCGCAGGAGGCCGACAACCTCGTCGCGCTCTGCCGGCACCACCGCGTCGTGCGCGCGCGCGACGGCTGGCGGCCCGCCCTGCTCGCCGACGGCTCGGTCCGGTGGACCGCGCCGAGCGGGCACACCTACGTGCGCCCGGGCGCCGCCCGGACCGCCCGACGACTCAGCCGAGCGTCGAGCCCGTGAGCCGCTCGTACGCCTCGAGGTACCGGGCGCGGGTGCGCGTGACGACCTCTGCGGGGATCGAGGGCGGCGGGGTGTCGGACGCGCGGTCCCACCCGGATGCGGGCGACACGAGCCAGTCGCGGACGAACTGCTTGTCGTAGCTCGGCTGCGCGCGCCCCGGCTCCCACTGGTCCGCGGGCCAGAACCGCGACGAGTCGGGCGTGAGCACCTCGTCGCCGAGGACGGTCCGGCCGGTGGTCGGGTCCACGCCGAACTCGAGCTTGGTGTCCGCGAGGATCACGCCGCGCTCGCGCGCGATCTGCTCGGCGCGCGCGTAGACGGCGAGCGTGAGCTCCCGCAGGCGCGTGGCGTCGTCGAGGCCGATCTGCTCCGCGACGACGTCGAAGGAGACGTTCTCGTCGTGCTCGCCCACGGCAGCCTTGGTCGCGGGCGTGAAGATCGGCTCGGGCAGGCGCGAGCCGTCGACCAGCCCGGCGGGCAGCGGCACGCCGCAGACCTCTCCCCCGGCGCGGTACTCGACGAGCCCGGAGCCGGTGAGGTACCCGCGCGCCACGCACTCGACGGGGAACATGTCGAGGCGGCGGCAGATCATCGCGCGGCCAGCGACGACGTCGGGCACGAGGCCGTCGCCCGGCTCCGACGACACCTCGGTCGACACCACGTGGTTCGGCACGAGGTCGGCGAGCTGCTCGAACCACCACAGGCTGAGCTGCGTGAGCACGACGCCCTTGTCCGGGATGCCCGGCGACAGCACGTGGTCGTACGCGCTGACCCGGTCGCTCGCGACGACGAGGACGACGTCGCCGAGCGGGTGCACGCCGCCGACGGCGGGCAGGTCCGGTGCGTAGAGGTCCCGCACCTTGCCGGAGTACACGTGCGTCCAGCCGGGCAGGTCGAGCGCCGCGGTGTCGAGGGCGTCCACCTCGCCGAGCGAGAGGGCCGAGGCAGGATCCTGAGGGGTGTCGGTCACGGCCCCTAGTCTCGCACCGCCCTCCACCGGCGCGGCACCGTGTCCGACGACAGGTCGCCCTCCCCGCCCACCACCGAGAGGCGGCCCGGCCCGGCGTCCCGTCGGGCGCCGGGCCGACCGCACCCGACAGCACGGGACGAGGACCGCCGCCGAGCCCGGACGCGACGAACGTCGCGGAAGTCGCTACTGTGCCCTCAGGACGGTCGTGGGAGCGCTCCCTCACCGTCGGGGGCACGCATCGGAGCGACCCCCTCGGGGGCGCCTGCACCGCCGTCCCGGCCCTGCCGACGACGGCAGGGCGACATCCGCACCGAGGAGGCAACGATGCACCACGGCACGATGCACCATCGCCTGACAGCGCTAGCAACCGGGATCGGCGTGATCGCCGCGAGCGTCGGGCTCGCGACGTCGGCGGGCGCGAGCGCACCCGTCGCCGCACCGCCGACCACCGGGGCCGAGGCCCCCGCGCTGCTCGCCGACCCCGTTCCCGGGCCCGACGACCTGTCCCCCGGCCAGCTCCGCGCGCTGGAGCGCGACCTGGGCCTCGACGCGGCCGGCGTCGCCGACCGGCTCGCGCTCGACGCCGCGACAGGCGCCGTCGAGCAGTCGCTGAGCGGCGGTCTGGGCGCGGCGTACGCCGGCACGTGGGTCGACGCCGACGCCGCGACGCCCGTCGTCGCCGTCACGGACCCCTCCGCCGTCCCGGAGGTCGAGGCGGCCGGCGCCGAGGCCGTCGTCGTCGAGCACAGCCTCGCCGACCTGGACGCGCTCGCCGCAGACCTCGACCACGCGGCGACGCCCGACGCCGTCCAGGCCTGGTACGTGGACGTGACGACGAACGAGGTCGTGGTCGAGTCGCTCGACGCCGGCGCGGCCGAGGCGTTCGTCGCCGCGTCGGGGGTCGACCCGTCGGCCGTACGGACCGAGGTCGTCGACGCACCGTACGAGCTCGCGGCCGACGTGCGCGGCGGCGACCGGTACATCACGCGGGACCCCGGGGCGTCGTCGGGCTCGGCATGCTCGATCGGCTTCGCCGTCCAGGGCGGCTTCGTCACGGCCGGGCACTGCGGCGCCGCCGGCAAGGAGGTGCTCACGGCGAGCTGGGCGCGCATGGGCACGGTCCAGGCGGCGTCGTTCCCCGGCCACGACTACGCCTGGGTGCGCGTCGACGCCGGGTTCACCCCCGTCCCCCGCGTGAACAACTACGCGGGCGGCACGGTCGACGTCGCCGGGTCCGCCGAGGCGCCCGTAGGCGCGTCCGTCTGCCGGTCCGGCGCGACGACGGGCTGGCGCTGCGGCGTCATCGAGCAGAAGAACATCACCGTGAACTACGGCAACGGCGACATCCCCGGGCTCGTGCGCGGCTCCGCGTGCGCCGAGGGCGGCGACTCCGGCGGCTCCGTGATCTCGGGCAACCAGGCGCAGGGCGTCACGTCGGGCCGCATCAACGACTGCTCGAACGGCGGCAAGTTCATCTACCAGCCCGTGAACCCGATCCTCTCGGCGTACGGGCTGTCCCTCGTCACCACGGGCGGCGGCTCGGGCAGCGCGCTCGTCGGGCTCGCGGGCAAGTGCATCGACGTGCCGAGCTCGGACTTCAGCGACGGCAAGCGGCTCCAGCTCTGGACCTGCAACGGGACGAGCGCGCAGCGCTGGACGTTCGAGCCCGACGGCACGGTCCGCGCGGGTGGCAAGTGCATGGACGTGGCCTGGGCCGCCACGGCCGACGGGACCGCCGTGCAGCTCGCGAACTGCAGCGGCAACCCCGCTCAGCAGTTCGTCCTGAGCGGCGCGGGCGACCTCGTGTCCGTCCTCGCGAACAAGTGCGTGGACGTCCCGAGCAGCAACAGCACCGACGGGACGAAGCTCCAGATCTGGACGTGCAACGGCACCGCGGCCCAGAAGTGGCACCGAGCCTGACAGGACCCACCCCTCAGGGCGCCGAACACGACATGGCGGTCGTTATCAGCGTGAAAGCGACCGCCATGTCGTGTTCAACGGCGGGAGAGGTCGTGCTCGACGGGCGCCCGGGCGCGTCGGGGTCGGCGGGCGGCCCGACGGCGGGCGTCAGCCCGCGAGGGTGACCTCGCCCGCGGCGGCCTTCGCCGCGATGTCCGTGCGGTGGTGCGAGCCCGGGAGCACGATGCGGTCGACCGCGGCGTACGCCCGACGGCGCGCCTCGGCCAGGTCGGCGCCGCGCGCCACGACCGACAGCACGCGGCCGCCCGCGGCGACCAGGCCGCCGTCGTCCCCGCGCGACGTCCCCGCGTGGAGCACGTGCACGCCCTCGACGGCCTCCGCCGCGTCGATGCCCGTGATCGGGTCGCCTCCGCGCACGGCGCCCGGGTAGCCGTGCGCCGCGACGACGACGGTGACCGACGCGTCGTCGTGCCAGCGCAGCGCACCGATCTCGGCGAGGCGTCCCTGCGCCGCCGCGAGCATCACGGCGGACAGCGGCGTCGCGAGGCGCGTGAGCACGGACTGCGTCTCCGGGTCTCCGAACCGCGCGTTGAACTCGACGACGCGCGTGCCGCGGCTCGTCAGCGCGAGCCCCACGTACAGGACGCCGACGAACGGGGTGCCGCGGCGCGCCATCTCGTCGATCGTCGGCTGCGCGACGCGCGTGACGACCTCGTCGACGAGGCCCTCCGGCGCCCAGGGGAGCGGGCTGTAGGCGCCCATGCCGCCCGTGTTGGGACCGGCGTCGGCGTCGAACGCGCGCTTGAAGTCCTGGGCCGGCGCGAGCGGGACGACGGTCGCGCCGTCGCTCACGCAGAAGAGCGAGACCTCCGGGCCGTCGAGGTACTCCTCGACGACGACGCGCGGGTCCTCGGGCGTGCCGTCGGCGGCGCGGCGCGGGGTCGCGAAGCACGCCGCGGCGTGCTCGAGCGCGGCCTGCCGGTCCTCCGTGACGACGACGCCCTTGCCCGCGGCGAGGCCGTCGTCCTTGATGACGTAGGGGGCGCCGAACGCGTCGACCGCGGCCGCGACCTGGTCGACGTCGGTGCAGACGTGCGCGAGCGCCGTCGGGACGGACGCCGCCGCCATGACGTCCTTGGCGAACGCCTTGGAGCCCTCGAGCCGCGCCGCCTCGGCGCTGGGCCCGAACACCGGGATCCCCGCCTCGCGCACCGCGTCCCCGACGCCCGCGACGAGCGGTGCCTCCGGGCCGACGACGACGAGGTCGACGCCCAGGCCGGTCGCGAGCGCGGCCACCGCGGCGCCGTCGTTCTGGTCGACCGCGTGCAGCGTCGCGAGGTCCCCGATGCCGGGGTTCCCGGGGGCGGCGTGCAGCTCGTGCGGCTCGGCGCCCGGGCGGTCGGCCTCGTGCGCGAGGGCGTGGACGATGGCGTGCTCGCGGGCACCGGTCCCGACGACGAGGATCTTCACGGGCGCCGAGTCTACCGAGACGGCCCGGACACCCCGCGGGGCGTCCGGGCCGTGGTCGGCGTCCGTCGTCGGCTCGGCGACGAGGCGTCAGTGGATGAGGTCGTGGCGCGGGATGATCGCGTCGCGGCTCGGGCCGACGCCGATCGCGGAGATCCGGGTGCCGGACATCTCCTCGAGCGCGAGCACGTAGCGCTGCGCGTTCGTCGGCAGGTCCTCGAACGTGCGGGCGCCGGAGATGTCCTCCCACCAGCCGTCGAGCTCCTCGTAGATCGGCTTCGCGTGGTGGAACGCGGTCTGGTCGAGCGGCATCTCGTCGTACCGGACGCCGTCCACGTCGTACGCGACGCACACCGGCACCTTCTCGAACCCGGTGAGGATGTCGAGCTTGGTGAGCACCATGTCGGTGATGCCGTTGACGCGGGTCGCGTAGCGCGCGATCACCGAGTCGTACCAGCCGCAGCGGCGCGCGCGGCCCGTCGTCACGCCGTACTCGCCGCCCTGCTTGAGCAGGTACTCGCCGTTCGCGTCGAACAGCTCGGTGGGGAACGGGCCCTCGCCCACGCGCGTCGTGTACGCCTTGATGACGCCGATCACGGAGCTGATGCGCGTCGGCCCGACGCCGGAGCCCGTGAGCGCGCCGCCCGCGGTCGCGTTGGACGACGTGACGAACGGGTACGTCCCGTGGTCGACGTCGAGCATCGTCGCCTGCCCGCCCTCGAAGAGGACGTTCTTGCCCGCGTCGAGCGCCTTGTTCAGCTCGAGCGCCGTGTCCGCGACCATCGGCTTGAGGCGGTCGGCGTACTGCAGCAGCTCCGCTACGGTCTCGTCGACCGTGATCGCGCGGCGGTTGTAGACCTTCACCAGCAGGTGGTTCTTCTGGTCGAGCGAGCCCTCGATCTTCTCCGCGAGGATCTTCTCGTCGAACAGGTCCCAGATGCGGATCCCGACGCGGTTGATCTTGTCCGCGTACGCCGGGCCGATCCCGCGGCCGGTCGTGCCGATGCGGCGCTTGCCGAGGAACCGCTCGCTCACCTTGTCGATCGTGCGGTGGTAGCCCGCGATGACGTGCGCCGAGCCCGAGACGAGCAGGCGCGAGACGTCCACGCCGCGCGAGATCAGGTCGTCGAGCTCCTGGAACAGCACCTCGATGTCCACGACGACGCCGTTCGCGATGACCGGCGTGACGCCCGGGGACAGGATGCCCGACGGCAGCAGGTGGAGCGCGTACTTCTCGTCCCCGATGACGACCGTGTGGCCGGCGTTGTTGCCGCCGTTGAACTTGACCACGTAGTCGACCCGGGAGCCGAGGAGGTCGGTCGCCTTGCCCTTGCCCTCATCGCCCCACTGGGCACCGACGAGCACCACGCCTGGCATGGAATCCCCACTTTCGCACTGCCTGTTCCTCGGGCCGGTCATGGTCGTGGGCGCACCGGCGTCCGGAGCGGAGCGGGCAGGTCGTGCCCGACGGCGCTGGGCCCGCGGGCCCGAGGCGTCACCCGGGCGGCAGTCACCCGGGGACCGGCGCCGAGTTTACCGGCCATTGACCTTTCGGGCGTCCGTCGTCCACGGCGCCTCCGCCGAGCCCGTGATCGCTCCTCATCGTGCGGCCCGCGTGGGGAGCGACCCCGGGTTCGGCACGTTCCGGTGCCGGGCGCATCCCGGGCGGGCAGAATGGCTCCATGAGCGACACGCACGCGAACCTCCTCGACGGCCCCGCGCCGGTCCGCCTCCCCGACGACTTCGCGCACGTCCGCGACGCCATCGCCGCCGACGGCGACCCGTACGAGATCGCGGCCCGCACCCCGGCGAGCTCGCTCGCGTGGGCGTACCTCGCCGAGGACTTCCTCCACGAGAACGGGTCCCGCGGCGCCGTGACGGCCTACGCGTTCGCGCGCACCGGGTACCACCGCGGCCTCGACTCCCTGCGCCGGGCCGGCTGGCGGGGTCAGGGACCGATCCCCGCCGACCACGTCCCGAACCAGGGCTTCCTGCGGGCGCTGCTCGCGCTCGCGGAGTGCGCGGCGTACATCGGCGAGGTCGAGGAGGCCGAGCGCTGCGAGCAGTTCCTGCGCGACTCCGGCACGTCGGCCGACGAGGTCCGCGCGCTGCGCTGACGGCCCGGGTCGCGCGACCGCCGTGCAGGGGCGGTGGGCGCGCGACCCACCCGGGCGACGATTAGAGTCGACGACATGATCGAGATCGCCACCTCCCCCGCGACGACGACTCTCGTCATCGCCGGAGACCTCGATCTCGCCGAGCGCGACCAGTTCCCGGAGATCGCGGCCCGCGTCGTCGGGCTGCGCCGTCAGCTCCTCGTGATCGACATGTGCCGCGTGACGTTCATGGACTCCACCGGCGCCGCGTTCCTCATCTCGCTCGCGGACTCGGGACGCAAGCGCGGCGGCGCCACGGTGCTGCGCGGCTGCGACGACCGCGACCTGTTCGTGCTGGAGGTGTGCGGGGCGCTCGAGCTCTTCCGCATCGACTCCGACCACCGCTGCGAGCCCGCGACGCCGCCGTCCGGCTTCGCGAAGGTCGAGCCCCCGGCCTGACGGTCGGGTCTCGTCGGCGACGACCGGCTACCGCCCGGAGGGCCGCAGCGTCGCCCAGACGAGCTTGCCGGACGCCGTCGGGCGCCAGCCCCAGTCCGCGAGCCGCTCGACGATCTGCATGCCGAACCCGCCCATGCGGTTCGGGTGCCCGTCCGTCGGGACGGGCGGCGCCGGGTTGGAGTCCTCCACCTCGACGCGGATGCCGTCGCCCGTGTCGAAGAGGCGCAGCGCGAGGTGCCCCCAGCCGTGCAGGACGCCGTTCGCCACCAGCTCGGAGACGACGAGCTCCGCGTTCGCGCTGTCGCGCACGCCCCACGCCTGGCACGTGCGCACGACGGCGTGCCGCGCGCGCCCGATCGACGCGGGCTCGCTCGGCAGGAGCCAGCGGCGGCTGCGCGGGCTCAGCACGACGGCCGACGCGTCGTGCACCGGGTCGGGGATGCGCACGACGACGAGCGCGACGTCGTCCTCGGGGGCGTCCGCGAGGCGGGACAGCAGCTCCTCGCCCACGCCCGCGGCGTCGACGGCCGTGACGGCCTCGGACGCCGCGACGAGCGCCTCGAGCCCCACCCGCAGGGCGCGGTCCCGGCGCTCGATGAGCCCGTCGGTGTAGAAGACGAGCGTGTCGCCGGGCGCCAGCGCCGCGACGCCCGTCGACCGGCTCCGGCCGCCGAACCCGACGAGCGCGCCCCCGGCGTCGTCGAGCTGCGTCACCGTGCCGTCGCGCAGCAGGAGCGGGGGCAGGTGCCCGGCGCGCGAGTACTCGATGCGCCACGCGTCGTCGGGCTGCGCGGCGTCGGGCTGCGTGAGCGCCGCGTACACGAGGCTCGCCGAGCGCGGGATGCGCATGCCCTGGACGAGCTGGTCGACGCGCTCGAGCACCGGCCCGGGCGTCGTGAGCTCGTACGCGTACGACCGGACGACCGAGCGGAGCTGGCCCATCGCTGCCGCCGCCTCGACGTCGTGGCCCACGACGTCGCCGATGACGAGCCCGACCACGTCCGGCGCGATCTGCAGGACGTCGTACCAGTCGCCGCCCACCTGGGCGTGCTCGGAGTTGGGCGCGTAGTAGGTCCAGACGTCGAGCCCGGTGACGTCGGCCTGCTCGGGCAGCATCGCCCGCTGCAGCGTCTCGGCGAGGCGGTGCTCACGCGCGTAGAGCCGCACGTTGTCGATCGCGGTGCCGGCGCGGCGCGCGATGACCTGCAGGAGCGTGCGCACGCCCTCGCGCGCCTCCGTCTCGGTGCCGAGCCCGTGGGGCCCCACGTCGGACGCGTCGCCCGTGACGAGCAGGCCGAGGATGCGGCGTCGGCCCGGGACCGCCGTGACCGTCACGGAGCCCGGACGGTGCGGCAGGCCGGCGAGCCGGTGGTGCAGGTCGCGCTGGAGCCAGCCGGAGGCCGACCACTGCGGGTACGTCGAGGAGAGGTCGAGGGTGACGGGGCCCTCGATGCGCCCGTCCAGGACGTCCTGGACGCGGTCGGGCACGTCCACCAGGCGCACGCGCGGCACCGAGCCGGTGACGGCCGCGGAGTCGCCGAGCGCGTCGGTCGTGTGCAGGCCGGGCGCGACGGGGAACGCGCCGGGCGTGTAGCGGCCGTGGCGCTGACCCCGGCCGCTCGGGGGCGCTGCCGTGTCGACGCCCTCCGCGTACCGGAGCCCGTCGTCGTTGAGGTAGAAGCCGGCCCAGTCGACGACGTACCCCGCGAGGAGCTCGGTGATGTCACGCAGCGCGTACGGCTGGTCGAGGTCGGCGAGGAGGTCCGAGCTGCGGGAGACGACGTCGAGCACGGCACGCTCGCGCCGCTCCAGCGCGAGGGACGCGACCTGGGCTGCGTACCGCTCGAGGTGCTCGGAGACGTCGACCTGCACCCCGACCCAGTGGGTGACGGTGCCGTCCGGGCCGGCGAGCGGGGCGAGCGAGAGCTGCGTCCACACCGGGGAGCCGTCGCGGCGCAGCGCGCGGACCGTGTGCGTGATCTCGCGCTCCTCCGCGATGGCCGTGCGCAGCTCCTGCGCGTCCACCGGTTCCGACAGGAGCGACTCGAGGACGTGGGGGCTGCGGCCGACGACCTCGGCCGCGGCGAACCCGGTCTGGCGCTCGAACGCGGCGTTCACCCACACGATCGGCATCTCGTCCGAGCGGGGGCCGGTGACGAACATCGCGACGCCGGCGCCCTCCATGGCGCGCGTGCAGAGCTCCTGGACGTGCGCGGGCAGGTCGGTGCCGAGCCCCGGCGAGCTGCCCATCGTCACCTCCGACGGTCCGTGCGTCGATCGTCTGGATCCGGACGCCACGGTCGCGTTACTGTCCCGACTGGACATTCAACCGTAGATTGGTGCTTCCCGAGACCGGAACGGGTCGGGACCACGCAGAGAGGAGCGCCGGTGCGCGAAGGTACACCCTCGGCCGCCGACCGTCCGGTCGGCGTCGCCGGCGACCCCGCCGGGACGGGCGACCCGGCGAGCGTGCACGTCATCGTGGGGACGACGCGGGCCCGCATCGTCCTCTCGGGCGAGATCGACGCCGACCTCGGCGCCGACCTCCAGGAGGCGACCGCCGCGGCGGAGGACTCCGGGCTCCCCGTCGAGATCGACGCGCACCACGTCACCTTCATGGACTCGTCCGGCGTGGCGTTCCTCGCGCGTCTCGCGTCGCGCGGCCCGCACCGGGTCCGCGTCCTGCGCGCTCCGCCGACGGTCCGGTTCCTCCTCGAGGTGACCCGCATCGGCGAGCTGCTCGACATCGTCGACGTGGACCCCGGCTTCGACCTCGACGAGCCTCCGGGCAACGGCGCGGGCGCCACGGACTGAGAGCGGCGCCACCGCCGCGCGGGTCACGACCCGGCGTCACCGGGTTCCCGCCGGCACGACCCACGACGAAGGCCCCCGGTCCGTACGGACCGGGGGCCTTCGCGCGTCCGGAGCCGGCGCAGCGCCGGCTCTCGGGGCGTCAGCGGATCTTGTTGCCCGCCGAGCGCAGCTGCTGCGACGCCTCGATGATGCGGGCGGCCATGCCGGCCTCGGCCAGCTTGCCCCAGGCGCGCGGGTCGTAGGCCTTCTTGTTGCCGACCTCGCCGTCGACCTTCAGGACGCCGTCGTAGTTGGAGAACATGTGGCCGACGACCGGACGCGTGAACGCGTACTGCGTGTCGGTGTCGATGTTCATCTTGATGACGCCGAAGTCGACCGCGGCCGAGATCTCCTCGGCCGTGGAGCCCGAGCCGCCGTGGAAGACCAGGTCGAACGGGTTCGCCTTGCCGACCTTCGCGCCGACGGCGTCCTGGATCTCCTTGAGGATCTCCGGGCGGAGCTTGACCGCGCCCGGCTTGTACACGCCGTGCACGTTGCCGAACGTGAGGGCCGTCAGGTAGCGGCCCTTCTCGCCCGTGCCGAGCGCCGCGACCGTCGCGAGGCCGTCCTCGACCGTGGTGTAGAGCTTCTCGTTGATCTCGGCCTCGTGGCCGTCCTCCTCGCCGCCGACGACGCCGACCTCGATCTCGAGGATCGTGCGCGCGGCCTGCGAGAGCTCGAGGAGCTCCGCCGCGATCGTGAGGTTCTCGTCCAGCGGGACGTCGGAGCCGTCGTACATGTGCGACTGGAACGTCGGCAGGCCGCCGTTCTTCACCTGCTCGGCCTCGAGGGCCAGGAGCGGGCGGACCCAGGAGTCGAGGTTCTTCTTGACGCAGTGGTCGGTGTGGATCGCGATCTGCACCGGGTAGTTCTTCGCGACCTCGCGCGCGTACGCCGCGAGCGCGAGCGAACCGGCGATGCGGTCCTTGACCGTCGAACCCGAGCCGTACTCGGCGCCGCCCACGGAGACCTGGATGATGCCGTCGGACTCGGCCTCGGCAAAGCCCTGGAGCGCGGCGGTGATGGTCTGCGACGAGGTGATGTTGACGGCCGGGTAGGCGAACGAGCCTGCCTTCGCCCGGTCGATCATCTCGGCGTAGACCTCGGGGGTTGCGATGGGCATGCGGAGCTCCTGTGGAGTCGTGCGGGGTGGACTGTCAGGTCAAAGTCTGGCATGGATGACAGCGCAGGGTCAGGGCCGTTCGACCTGTGGTCGCCGCGTGACCACGGCCCGGCCCTCCGTCGCGCCGTCGCCCGGGGCGAGGTGCTGCGCGGCCCACGCGTGCAGGGCGATCGCGCCCGCCGCCCCGGCGTTGAGGGATCGGGTCGAGCCGTGCTGGGTGATGTGCAGGACGGCGCGGCACGCGGCGACCGCCTCGGGCGTCAGCCCGGTCGACTCCTGGCCGAGCAGCAGCACGCACGACGCGGGCAGGGCGTACCCCTCGATCGGGACGGAGCCCGGGAGGTTGTCGACGCCCAGGAGCGGCAGCCCCTCCCCCGCGGCCCAGGTCGCGAGGTCGTCGACGGACGCGTGGTGGTGCACGTGGAGGTAGCGGTCGGTGACCATCGCGCCGCGACGGTTCCACCGGCGCCGCCCGACGACGTGCACGCCCGCCACGTTGAACGCGTTCGCCGTGCGCACGACGGAGCCGATGTTGAGGTCGTGCGCCCAGTTCTCGATCGCGACGTGCAGGGAGCGCGCCGGGTCGCGGCGCGCGTCGAGGTCCGCGACGACCGCCTCGACGGTCCAGTAGCGGTAGGCGTCGACGACGTTGCGCCGGTCGCCGTGGCCGAGCAGCTCGGGGTCGTAGCGCGGGTCGACGCGGGTCGCCCCGGGCGGGCCCTCGGGGTCCGGGACGCGCGGCCACGCGTCCGGCCCGCCGGGCCACGGCCCGACCCCCACCTCCCGCTCCTCGGCGCGGTCCTCGGCGCGCTCGCCGTCGTGCCCGACGGCGGGGCGCGCCCCGGGCGGCACCTCGCGCGGGGCGTCGGACGGCGTCACGCGCGGGACCCGAGCCAGTCGCGGTAGGTGAGCGTCCCGTAGCGGCGGTCGGGCACGAGGTTGCGGCCCGCGCGGAAGAACTCGCCCAGCGGCCCGGGCAGCGGCACCCCGACGACGGGGCGGCGCGCGCCGTGCGCAGCGCGCCACGCGCGGGCCATGTCGCGGGCGTCGAGGACCTCGGGGCCGCCGATCGTCACCGTCGTCGCGTCCGGCCCCGGCCCCCGCACGCCGCCCGCGGGCGGCGTCCCCTCGGCGGCGTCGACGAGCGCCCGCGCGACGTCGGCGAGCGCGATCGGCTGGAACCGCACCCCGCGCGGCACGGGCAGGAGGCCGAGGCGAGCCCACCGGCCGAGCCGCCCGTCACGCCCGAGGAAGATCTCGAGGAACTCGTGGAACTGGGTCGCGCGCACGACCGTCGTCGGGACGCCGCCGGACGACAGGACCCGCTCCTGCTCGGCCTTCGCGCGGTAGTACCCGTAGTCCCCCTGGTCGACGTTCACGATGGAGAGCACGACGACGCGGCCCGTCCCGGCGCGGCGCGCCGCCTCCGCCAGGCGGCCCGCCCCGACCGTGAACACCTTCATCGCCCCCGGCGACATCCCGTTGCTCGCGTCGACCACGGCGTCGGTCCCGGCGAGCGCCGCGTCGAGCGCCGCGACGACGGCGCCGTCGGACCCGAGGAGGTCGACGCGGTGGTGCGTCGTGCCCGCGACGCGCGCGTCGTCGTCGGGCGCGTGCCGCGAGAGCACGCGCACCTCGTGGCCGCGCGCGGCGGCCTCCTGCACGACGGCGCGGCCTGCCGCGCCGGTCCCGCCCACCACCGCGATGCTCGCCATGCCGGACATTCTGCCCGGCGCCGGCCCAGGACCGGCAGACGGGCCGCGCGGGACCTTCACAGCCGGAGCACACCCGGCGTCGGGGGCGGGTGCCCGGCCCCCACTACGCTGGTGACCCGTGAACACCCTCGCCGAGCTCGCCTCCGCCCTGCCCGGGGCCGCGCACGCCGCGGGCCTCGGCGCCGCCGGACCCGTCGCCGCCCTCGGCCCGGACTGGATGGACCCGATGACGCTCATCGAGCGCTTCGGGGACGCCGCGCTCGTCGGCATCGTGGTCGTGATCTTCATCGAGACGGGCCTGCTGTTCCCGATCCTGCCGGGCGACTCGCTGCTCTTCACCGCGGGCGCGCTCGTCGCGCAGGACTCGCTGCAGATCAGCCTGCCCGTGCTGCTCGCGCTGCTCTTCGCCGCGGCGTTCCTCGGCGACCAGACGGCGTACCTCATCGGACGCACCGTCGGGCCCAAGGTGTTCGACCGCCCGGACTCGCGGTTCTTCAAGCGCAAGTACATCGACCAGACCAACGCCTACTTCGAGAAGTACGGCGGCCGGACGATCGTCATCGCCCGCTTCGTGCCCATCGTGCGCACGTACGCGCCGGTCGCCGCGGGCGTCGGCAAGATGCACTACCGCCACTTCGTGGGGTTCAACGCGCTCGGTGCGCTGCTGTGGGCCGTGGGCCTCACGTGGCTCGGCTACCTGCTGGGGAACATCACGTTCGTCAAGGACAACATCGAGGCGCTCGTCCTGCTCATCGTGTTCCTCTCGGTGGTCCCGATGATCGTGGAGGTCTGGCGCGGGCGCCGCGCCGAGAAGCGCGCCGCGGCGCTCGAGGCGCAGGTCGCGGCCGACGCGGCGGGCACCGACGGCGATCCGGCCGTCACCGAGGGCACGACCGCCGTCGGGCAGGGCGAGAAGGACGGGAAGGACGCCTGAGATGACACGAGAGATCACGAGCTGGCTGACGGACATGGACGGCGTGCTCGTCCACGAGGGGCACGCGATCCCCGGCGCGCCGGAGTTCGTGCGGGCGCTGCGCGACAAGGGCCGCCCGTTCCTCATCCTCACGAACAACTCGATCTTCACGGCGCGCGACCTGCGCGCGCGCCTCGCGACGTCGGGCATCGACGTGCCCGAGGAGTCGATCTGGACGTCGGCGCTGGCCACCGCCCAGTTCCTCAGCGACCAGATCCCGAGCGGCAGCGCGTACGCGGTCGGCGAGGCGGGGCTGACGACGGCGCTCTACGAGGCGGGCTACACGCTCACCGAGTCCGACCCGGACTACGTGGTGCTGGGCGAGACGCGCACGTACTCGTTCGAGGCGATCACCAAGGCGATCCGCCTCATCCTCGGCGGCTCGCGCTTCATCTGCACCAACCCGGACACGACCGGCCCGTCCCAGGAGGGCCCGCTGCCCGCGACGGGCGCGGTCGCGGCGATGATCACGGCCGCGACGGGCCGCAAGCCGTACTTCGTCGGCAAGCCGAACCCGATGATGTTCCGCTCGGCGCTCAACCGCATCGACGCGCACTCGGAGAAGACGGCGATGATCGGCGACCGGATGGACACGGACGTCGTCGCGGGCATCGAGGCCGGGCTGTACACGTACCTCGTCATGACGGGCTCCACGAAGATGTCCGACGTCGACCGGTTCCCGTTCCGCCCGAGCAAGGTCGTCGACTCCGTCGCGGACCTCGTCGACCTGGTCTGACGCCCCCGCTCCCCCCGCACGCACGACGGCGCCGCACGGCCAGGATCGCCCCGCCCGTGAGCAGCAGGGTCCCGGCGAGGAGCGCGAGGCTGCCCGCGTCCGTCCCGGTCGAGGCGAGCGCGCCCGAGTACGCGTCGCACTCCACGTCGCCGCCGATCGGGAAGCCGAACGTCACGGGCGACAGCGCCGTGCCGGCCTCGTAGAACCCGGCGAAGGCCTTCGCCCCGGCGGCCGTGAGGGTCGCGGGAGCGCCGCTCCACGTGATCGTGGAGCCCGACGTCGACTTCTTGCCCGACAGGTCCAGGCTCGCGAACGCGACGCCGTTCGACGAGCTCTTGGTGCCCTCCATGTCGCTGCTCCGGACGTCCACCACGAGCGTGCCCGACGAGCCGTTCACGACGACGCGCGGGTTGCTGATCTGCAGGTCGAGGATGCCCTCGTGCCCGGAGAACGACACCGAGCCGCCGAAGCTCGCGCGCCCCTTGCCCAGGTCCGTGTTGAACGAGCCCTTGCCGCCGCTCCACGTGAACGCCGAGCCGGAGTCCTGCACGCCGCTCGTCGAGACCGAGCCCTTCGCGATCGGGCCCGTCACGTACGCGCGGAACCGGTCGCTCACGCCCCACGAGAGCGTCGCGCCGTTGACGCCCTGCGCGAAGCACTGCTCCGCCGCGCCGCCCGTCCCGGTGCCGGTGGTCCCGGTGCCGACGATCGTGATGGGCGCGGACGCCGTGTGGTTCGCGCCGACCAGCAGCAGCGTGTGCTCGCCCGGGGCGACGTCCTGGGGGATCGTCACCGTAGAGGTCGCGGCGCCGCCGGCGTTCGCCGTGACGCCCGTCGCGAGCGTGCGCGGCGTCGAGCGGATCTCCGTGCGGATCCCCGCCTCGTTCGTGCCGAACCCGATGCCGCTGATGGTGACCTCGTCGCCCGGGGCGGCCTGGTACGCCGAGAGCGTCGCCTTCGTCCGGTCCACCGAGCCGCCCGTCGACCCGTCGCCCGGGGTGCCGATCGTGCCGCCGCCCCCGGGTCCGGTCGCCGTCGCGCCGACCGTGAACGTCACCGGGTCGAGCGCGGTCCCGGCCGGGTAGAAGCCGACGAACGCGAGCGAGCCGTCCGCGGTGAGCGTCGCCGCGGCGTCCGTGTACGTCACGGACCCGTCCGCGCTCGTCGTCGGCGCGCCGAGCGCGAGGGTCGCGACCGCGACACCCTTGCGGTCGAACGTCGAGCCGTCGAGGCCCGTGGAGCGGGCGTCGACGAGCAGGCGGCCAGCGCCCGGGCCGGTGACCTCGACGACCGGGTTCGCCAGGGTGAGGTCGAGCGCCCCCGCGTGTCCGGTGAAGCGGACCGTCCCGGCGTACGCGACGGTCCCGCGGCCGCTCGCGGCGGTCCACGTGCCACCGTCGGCCTGGCCGAAGCGGAAGACGCCGTCGACGACGCTCGCGCCGTTCGTCGCCGTCGCGCCACCGCCCGCGACCGGGCCCTGGATGTAGCTGCGGAACGACTCCTTGACGCCCCAGGTCAGAGCGCCTGCCGTCGTCGGGACCGACGGCTTCGCCGTCACCGTCACCGTGACCGGCGACGAGGTCGAACCGACGAACGCGGTGCTGTCCGCCGGGACGAACGTCGCCGTCACGGCGTGCGACCCGGCCGCGAGACCGGTCGCCCGGTACGACGCGGTGCCGTCGACGACCGTCGCCGTGCCGAGGGCCGTGTCCCCGGCGGTGAACCGGACCGTGCCCGCCGCCTTCGGGGTGACGGTCGCCGTGAACGTCACCGCCGTCCCCTCGACGACCGAGGTCGCCGAGGAGGCGAGGGTCGTCGTGGTCGGTCGAGCCCCCGGAGCCGGGGCCGTGACGGTGAGCGTCGTGCTGCCGGTCACCCCGAGCTCGGAGGTCACGACGACGGGGACGGGCCCCGCGGCGGTGTCGGCCGGGACGGTGAGCAGGACGGCGGCGCCGTCGCGCGAGTAGGTCGCGGCCTTGCCGCCGAACGTCACGCCCTTGACGTCGTCGCCCTCGACGAGGCCGCCCACGGTGAGCCGGACGCTGCCTCCGGCCGCGACCGTCGTCGTGGCGGGCGTCACCGTGAGCGACGCGGGGGCGTCGAACGCGACGGGAGCGAAGAGCTCCTGGTCCGCGTTGCTCACGCCGCCGGCGCCGTAGGTGTAGACGCCGTACCGGCCGCCGTCGAGCAGCCCCGGGCTCTTCACCACGAGCCGCGCCTCGAACGTGCCGTCCGCGGCGATGTCCGTCCACTGCGCGCGGACCACCGACTGGTACTGGGCGGGGACCTGGTCGAGCACCGGCTCGGCGAGGGCCCACACCTGCGACCCGACCTTGCGCGCGGACGACGCCGCGCCCTCGGACGGGCGCCACTGCTCGGCGAAGCTCCCGAACACGACGTACGTGCCCTGCGGCAGGTTCGCCGGGATCGGGACGCCGCGGCCACCCACGTTCGCCGCGGGGTCGAAGCCCGAGCCGCGGACCACGATCGTGTCGCCCACCGAGACCGCCGTGTCACCGAGCGGCGTCACGCCGTCCTCGGCGAGGACCGCGATCTCCGGCTCCCACACGGGAGCGGCGGGCTCGGTCGTGAACGCGACGGGCGCGTAGAGCTCCTGGGCGGCGTTGACGGTGCCGCCGGCGGCGTAGGTGTAGACGCCGTAGCGGCCGCCGTCGAGCTCGAGCTCGCTCGCGACGAGCTCGGCCGTGAACGTGCCGTCCTCGGAGAGCTCTGCCCACTGGGCGCGGATCGCGCCCTGGTAGCGCGGGTCGACCTGGTCGAGGGCCGCGGACGCGAGCGCCCACTGCTGCGACCCGGCCTTGCGTGCGGACGACGCCACGCCCTGGGACGGCCGCCACTGCGGCGCGAACTTGCCGAACACCACGTAGGTGCCCGCCGGGATGCCCCCGGAGATCGGCGGGCGGTTGCCCTCGGGGGCGACGTTCGCCTCCGGGTCGAAGCCCGAGCCCTTGACGACGATCGTGTCGTCCGGACGGACCGGGGTGTCGCCGAGCGGGGTGGTGCCGTCGGCGGCGAACAGCTCGATCGACGGCTCCCAGCCGGGTCCCGGGGTCGTGGCGCCCTGCACCGCGACCGGCGTGAACGTGTCGAGGCTGCGGTCGGTCGCGGAGAGCGCGTGGGCGGCGGACGTCGCGACCACGTACTCCGTGGCCGGGTCCAGCGTGCCCGCCGGGACGGTGAGGGTCGTGGTGAACGCGCCGTCGCGCACCTGCTGCGGCATGACCCAGCCCTGGGCGAGCCAGCCGCTCGCGACGAGCGGGCCGCTGCCGTCCCAGATCGAGGCGTCCCCGAGGAGCACGTAGGCGCCGTTCGCGGCGCCCGCACCGACGAAGCCGGTGCCGGAGACCGTGAAGGTGTTCTCCACGGCCGGGTCCACCGGGGCCGACGGCGAGACGGTCACCACCGGGTCGGCGACCGGCTCCGGCTCGGGCTCGGTCGCGGGCTCGGTCACCGCGTGCGCGACGGCGCCGGAGGCGGACGCAACGAACGCCGCCGGGTCGGCGGGCGTGAACGCCGCGCTCAGCTCGTGCGCGCCCGTGGCGAGGGCCGACGTCTCGAGGCGCGCGACGCCGTCGGTCACCGGCGCGGCGCCGAGCACGGCGCCGCCGTCGCGGAACTCGACCGTGCCCGCGGCGGCGGGCGCGACGGTCGCGGTGAGGGTCACCGGGGCGCCCGCGACGGACGCGCCGGACGGTGCGACGGCGAGCGCCGTCGACGTCGCGGTCGCCGGGGCGACGGGCGCCGGGACGTCGAGGGTCGCGGTGAGCGTCGAGATCGGCTCGTCGACGTAGCCGCCGAACTGGGGGTCCACCGCCGCGATGCCCGCGGCGAAGGTGCCGTTCGCGGTGAGGACGAGCGTGTCCCCCGCGCGTGCGGTGCCGACGGAGACCTCCGCGACGACCACGTCGTCCGACACGGTGCCCGCCGACGTGAAGTCCGCGGTGAGCACGCCCGACGTCGGGCCCGTGACGGCGAGCCGGAGGTCGGAGATCGTCAGGTCGAGCGCGCCACCGTGCGCGGAGTAGCGGACGGAGCCGCCGAGGCGGACCGTGCCGACGGCGGTCTCCGGGTCGACGCTCCCGGACGCGGAGGGGTAGACGGACTTCCCGCCCACCAGCGCGGGCGTGATGGTGCCCGCGCCGCCGACGTAGCCCGTCCAGGAGTCCTTGAAGTTCCAGGTGGCCGAGCCGCCCCGGATCTCGGCCGGCGCGGCCTGGGCCGGGGCGGACGCGCCGGCGACGGTGAGGCCGGCGGCGAGGGCCGCGGCGAGGAAGGAGGCGAGGCCGCGGCGGACGCGTCTCGACGAGGAAGTGCGCACAAGGTCTCCCGTGCTGGTCCGGGCGAGGTCCCGGCGGGGAGCGGGACCGACGACGCGGAGCGTGCTGACGCTCCGTCGTGACGGACCATATAAGGCTCGCCTCACCAAGGCAAGGTAAGCCTGACCTATCTCGATGTGACGCACGCCTCGTGGCGCGTCGCTCCGCACACCTGACCGCACGCCTGACCCGCACGACGACGCCCCGCGGCACGGCCACGGGGCGTCGTCGGGCAGGCGGCGGCGCTGCGCCGGGGACCGTCCGGGCTCAGGCGAGGCCGAGGTCCTCCAGGCTGAACAGGAAGTGGTAGGGCACGCCGAGCGCCTCGATCTTCTCGCCCGCGCCCGTCGCGCGGTCGACGATCGTCGCCACCCCGACGACCTCGCCCCCGGCGGCGCGCACGGCCTCGATCGCGGTGATCGGGGACCCGCCCGTCGTCGTGGTGTCCTCGACCACGACGACCTTGCGGCCGGCGACGTCGGGACCCTCGATCTGCCGCTGCATGCCGTGGGCCTTCGCGGCCTTGCGCACGACGAACGCGTCGAGGTCCTGCCCGCGCGAGGCCGCGGCGTGCAGGAGCGCGGTCGCGATCGGGTCCGCCCCGAGCGTCAGCCCGCCCACCGCGTCGACCTCGGCCGTCCCGAGCCCGCGCTCCTCGAGGAGGTCGAGGAGCTGGTGCCCGATGAGCGGCGCCGCGCGGTGGTGCAGCGTCACGCGCCGCAGGTCGACGTAGTAGTCCGCCTCCTTGCCCGAGGAGAGCGTCACCCGGCCGTGCACGACGGCGAGCTCGCGGATGAGGTCGAGCAGCTGCTCGCGGGGCGTCGAGGAGAGATCACTGGTCACGCCGCCAGCGTAGTCGGCTCCCGGTCTACCGGTACTTGCCGATCGCCCGGACGGCCGAGCGCGGCATCGCCCGCAGGGCGGCCGACGCGACGCGGTAGCGCACCGACGGGGTCGAGATGACGACGCCGCGCCGCACGTCCGCGAGCGCCGCGGAGACCACGCGGTCGGCGTCGAGCCACGCGAGGTCGGGCAGGACGGACTTGTCGATCCCGGCGCGGTCGTGGAACTCCGTGTGGGTGAAGCCCGGGCACAGCACGGTCGCGGTGACGCCGGTGCCGTGCAGCTCGACGGCGAGCCCCTCCGTGAACGAGCGCACCCACGCCTTCGCGGCGGCGTAGGTGCCGCCGGCGGTGAGCGCCGCGACGGACGCGACGTTGAGGATCGCGCCCCGGCCCCGCGCGGTCATCTGACCGGCGGCCGCGTGGGACAGGACCAGGACGGCCCGCACCATGACGTCGAGCGCACGGAGCTCGACGTCCAGGTCGCCGTCCACGAAGTGCTGCTGGGTCGCGAAGCCCGCGTTGTTCACGAGCAGCCCGACCGGGCGCTCGTCCGGGCCGCCGGGCGAGGCGAGGCGCTCGGCCACGCGCGCGACGTCGTCAGGCACGGAGAGGTCTGCCGGGAGGACCTGGACCCGCACGCCCGCGGCGGCCCGGATCTGTCCGGCGACCTCCTCGAGGCGCGCCTCGTCGCGCGCGACGAGCACGAGGTCGTGCCGCGCCGTGGCGAGCTGCCACGCGAACTCCAGGCCCAGGCCGGCGCTCGCGCCGGTGATGAGTGCTGTCGCCATGGCCACAGCCTACGGGCCGCGTCCTGCGCCGCCCGCCGTCGGCGCAGGACGCGGCGCGGCGGTCGTGCCGGCGGCACGCGCGGCTGTCGGTACCGTGGGGCCCGTGCGCCTCGCGACCTGGAACATCAACTCCGTCCGCGCCCGGGTCGACCGGGCGATCGCGTTCCTCGAGCGGACGGGGACCGACGTCCTCGCGCTCCAGGAGACCAAGTGCGCCGACGCGCAGTTCCCCGTCGCGCCGTTCGAGGCGGCGGGGTACGAGGTCGCGCACGTGGGCGTGAACCAGTGGAACGGCGTCGCGGTCGTCTCGCGCGTCGGCCTGGACGACGTCGCGACCTCCTTCCCGGGCCAGCCCGCGTTCGGCGAGAAGGTCGAGGCGCGCGCGCTCGGCGCGACGTGCGGCGGCGTGCGCGTGTGGAGCCTGTACGTCCCGCACGGCCGCGAGGTCGGGGACCCGCACTACGCGTACAAGCTGCGCTGGCTCGACGAGCTCCGCGCGCAGGCGGCGGGCTGGCTCGCGGACGACCCGACCGCGCGGGTCGCGCTCGTCGGCGACTGGAACGTCGCGCCGCTGGACACCGACGTGTGGGACGTCGCGTACTTCGCGGGGAAGACGCACGTGACGCCGGCGGAGCGCGACGCGTTCGCGGCGTTCGGCGCGGCCGGGTACACCGAGGTCACGCGCGAGGCGATCCCCGGCGAGCACACGTACACCTACTGGGACTACCAGCGGCTGCGGTTCCCGCGGAACGAGGGCATGCGGATCGACTTCGCGTACCTCTCCCCCGCCGCGCGCGCCCGCGTGACCGGCGTGGCGATCGACCGTGACGAGCGCAAGGGCAAGGGCGCGTCCGACCACGTGCCGGTCGTCCTCGACCTGGCGGACTGAGCGACCGCCTCGCGCGCGTCGCTACGGTGTGTCCATGACCACGCCCCCCGTCCCGCCGTACGGGTCCCCCGACGAGCCGGTCGACCCGTACGCCGCACCGCGCCCGCACCAGCCGCCGCTCACCCCGTACAACCCGCCGGCGGACGCCCCGGCACCCGAGCAGGGCGGCTTCGTCGCACCGTCCGGGGCGGGCGGCGCGTACCCGGGCGCACCCGGGGCGGGCGCCCCCTACGGCTCGCCCGCCGCTCCGGCCGGGCCCGCCTCGCCCTACGGCCCCGGCGCGGGACCTGCCTACGGGTCGGCCCCGGGCGCGGGCCGCGCGCCGTCGGACCCGGCGGGCTACGCGGGGAGCTCCGGCTACGGCGCGTACCCGCCCCCGTACGGGTCCGCGTACACGCCGCCGCCGCGGACGAACGGGCTGGCGCTGGCGTCGATGATCGTCTCGATCGCCAGCCTCGTCGTCTGCGCCGGCTTCCCCGGGATCGTCGGCCTCGTGCTCGGGATCGTCGCCCTCAACCAGGTGATGCGGGACGGGACGCGCGGGCGCGGGTTCGCCGTCACCGGCATCGTGGTGGGCGCCGTCTGCACGGCGTTCGCGATGCTCATCGTGCTCGCCGCGACCCTGAGCGACTCGTAGCCGTGGCCGACGACGACCTCTTCGCCCCGCCCGGCGGGCCGACCGTCCCGCCCCGACCCACCGCCCCGGTGCCGCCGCCGCCCGCGGGTGCCCCGGCGCCTCCGGGCACCGCGGTGCCACCCCCGGCCGCCCCGGCCGGGCAGGCCGGACCGGGATTCGCGCCGGAGACGTACTACGCGCCCGGGTGGCAGCCGGCCGCGCCGCGCGTCGAGCCGCTGGCCGTCGCGAGCGTGCCGGCGGGCCTGGTGCTCGGCCCCGTCGGGATCGGGCTCGGTGCCGCGGGCCTCTCCCGCGTGCGGTCCCGGAGGACGCGCGGGCGCGGTCTCGCGGTCGCCGGCATGGTGGTCGGTGCCGTCGTCACGCTCGCGTGGACCGCGGGCGCGCTCGCCTGGTGGCAGGGCGAGCAGGCGCGCGTGCCGCTCGCGGGCGACGTCACCGCCCCGCAGACGGTCAACGCGGTCCAGCTCGTGCTCGGGACCTGCCTCGACGAGCTCCCGCCCGACGGCGAGGTGACGCAGGTGCGGGCCGTGCCCTGCGCGGACGAGCACCGGGCCCAGGTCGTCGCGCGGACCGACCTCGGCGCGGACGAGGTGTGGCCCGGTCAGCAGGCCGTGGACCGGCGCGTGGCGCGGGTGTGCACGCCGGACGTGCTGGGGGCGGACGCGCCCGAGGGCGTCGAGCTCGTCGTGTGGTCGCCGACCGAGGCGTCGTGGCGCGACGGCGACCGGACCGGCCTGTGCCTGGCCGCCGGCACCGACCCCCTGCCGGGCGACCTGCTCGGCTGAGCCGCGACCGGGGCCACCGGGCTCAGCGCGCGGAGACGTCCTCGGCGAGGATGAGCCGGAGGTAGGCGCGCAGGTCGGCCGCCATGTCGACGCGCTCGGCCCGGGGGCGGTCGAGCGACAGCAGCCACTGGACCTGGAGCCCGTCCATGAGCGCGACGATCTGCCGCGCCGCGGCGCGCGGGTCGACCCCGGCCCGCAGCCCGCCCGCGCTCGCCCGGCGGGAGAGCTGCTCGACCGCCCGAGCGACCGCCCACTCGTACCGCCGGACGAAGTACTCGTGCGCCGGGTGGTCCGGGGACGTCGCCTCGGCCGCGAGCGCCGTGAACAGCTCGACGATGTGGCGTCGGAGGGCGTTGCGCTCGACCAGGCGCACGAGCGCGTCGAAGTAGTCCGTCCCGCGCGCGAGGTCCTCGTCCAGGTCCGCCTGGTCGACGGTGTCGCGGTAGTCGAGCACCGCCTCGAGCAGCGCGACCTTCGTCGGGAAGTGGTGGAGCAGGCCGGGGTGCGACATGCCGACGCGCGACGCGAGCTCGCGCAGCGAGGCGGCGTGGAAGCCGACCTCGCCGAAGAGGACGACCGCGGCCTGGATGATCTCCTCGCGCTTGGCGCGGCCCTTCGCGTAGCCGCGCCCGAGGTCCGGGGTCGCGGCGCGGCCGGGTGCCCCGCGGTCCTGACCCGCGCCGATCGCCGCGCTCGTCATGGTCCTGCTCCGTCCGTCGTCCGACGAGGGAAAACCCTACCGACCGCGGCGCGGTCCGGGGCCCGCACGCCGCGAGTTCACCCGCGGCCGGCCGGCGCTCAGGACGCGGGCGCGAGGGCCGGGTCCGCCGGCCCGCCGGAGCTCGGGGCCGTCGCGCCGGGCACGGTGGCCGACGGCGTGTCGGTGGGCGACGGCGGCGCGGGCTCCGTCGGGGCGGCGCCGCCCGGGTCGGTGGACTCCTCGCCCCCGCCGGCAGGTGCGGCGGCCAGCGCCTCGGCGGTCGCGGCCGTCACGGCGCCGTCCGCGGGCAGCCCGTGCGCCTGCTGGAACGCGCGCAGCGCCGCACCGGTCGCGTCGTCCATGGTGCCCGTGACCTCGACGTCCGCGCCGTGCACGCGGAGCCGCTCCTGGAGCCAGGTCACGGACGCGGCGTCGTCCGTCGGTGCCGTCGGCGCGGGATCCGGCGTGCCCGCGCCCGGGGTGGCCGCGGGCTCCGACGTCGGCGCCGACCCGGGGTCGGCCGACGAGGGGGGCGTGCCCGTCCCCCCGGACGACGGTCGCGGCGCGGGCGTCGCCGCCGGGTCGCCGCCCTCCTCCGGTTCGTCCGCGTGGTCGGGCGGCGGGATGCGCGTCACCTCGGGGCGGGGCGCGTCGGGGCGGGGCGTGACGGCCGGGACGCCGTCCTCGACCGCGGTGCCGCCGTCGGTCGAGGCGCCGACGACGACGGCCTCGCCGCCGCCGGTCGCCGCGCCCACCATCCCGGCGACCGCGACGACGAGCGTCACCGCACCGGCACCGGCCGCGACCGTGACCCACGGCGTGGCCGCGCGGTGCGCGACGGGCGTCGGCGAGGCGGCGTTGCGCCCCTCGGGGGTGGCGGACGAGTCGTGACGTCGGCGCACGTCGCCTCCTTCCGGGGCGGTCGGGGACCGGCGGACGACGCGTGGCGCTGCCCGCCAGAGCGGTCGGGTGAACGTCCACCCTGCCCCATGCGCCGGTCGGATGTCACGCCCGGTGCCCTCACCTGCGGCGACACCGGCCGGTCGGCGCGGGTCCCGTCGTGCCGACGACGCTTGCGACGGAGGTCGCAACCCAGGTTCCTCCCTGCGCCGCAAGACCCGGCGTCCCCCCGCGCGACAGCCTGGTGGGGCACCGCGCGGGAACCGTGCGGGACGCGACGAGAAGGGACCGGCATGACCACCATCCACGTCTCCGTGCTGCGCAAGTCCTACGGGGCGTTCGACGCCGTGCACGACGTGACGTTCACGGCCGCGCCCGGCCGCGTCGTCGGGCTGCTCGGGCCGAACGGCGCCGGGAAGTCGACGACCCTCCACGTGCTCCTGGGGCTGGCCGCAGCCACCGCCGGGAGCGCGACGTTCGACGGCCGCGCGTTCGCCGACCTGACCCACCCGGCCCGCACGGTCGGCGCCCTGCTCGACGCGGGCGGCCTCCACCCCGGGCGCTCGGGCCGCGACCACCTGCGCGTGCTCGCCGCCGCGGGCGAGATCCCGGCCCGGCGGGTCGACGAGGTGCTCGCGCTCGTCGGCATGACGCCCGCGGCCGACCGGCGCGTGCGCACCTACTCCCTCGGGATGCGGCAGCGCATCGGCATCGCCGCCGCGCTGCTCGGCGACCCGGAGGTGCTCGTCCTCGACGAGCCCGCCAACGGGCTCGACCCGGCGGGCATGCGCTGGCTGCGCGACCTGGTGCGCGGCTTCGCGGACGACGGCGGGACCGTGCTCCTCGCGAGCCACGTCCTGTCCGAGGTGCGGCAGGTCGCGGACGACCTCGTGGTCGTCGGGCAGGGTCGCGTCGTCGCCGACGGCCCCCTCGACGACCTGCTGAGCGGGGAGTCCCTCGAGGACTTCTACCTCGACCTGACCGCCACGACCGAAGGGGTGCGCTGATGTACCGCGCCGAGATGCTCAAGCTCCGCACGACCCGCGCGACGTGGGTCGTCGCCGCCGTCGCCGTCGCCGGGATGCTCGTCGTCCAGGCCTTCACCCTCCTGCTGCCCACGATCCTGCGGGGCACCGAGGCGCTCGGCGGGGGCGCGACCGTCGGGTTCCAGTCGTCACCCGAGATGCTCGAGGACCTGGCACCGGACCTCGGCGCGCTCACCGACGCCGCCCAGCCGGCGTTCCAGCGCGGCATGCTCGACCTGCTCGGCAACGGGCTCAACGGCTCGGGGTCGGTCGGCGTCGCGACCATGTGCATGCTGCTGCTCGGCGTGCTCGCCGTGACCACGGACTTCCGCACGGGCGGCATCGTGCCCACCGCGCTCGTGCAGCCGTCGCGGCTGCGCATCCTCGCGGCCAAGGCCGGCGCGACCGCGACCGTCGCCCTCGGCGTCGGCGTGGTGCTCGCCGTCGTGGGCGCCCTGGGCCTCACCGTCGCGATCGTCACGACCCCGGGCGCGTCCCTCGCGCTCGGCCCCGGCGAGGTCCTCGGCGTGTGGGCGCGCGGCCTCGCGGTCCTCGTGCTCCTCACCTGGTTCGGGCTCGGGATCGGGACGCTCGTGCGCGGCCAGGTGGCCGCCGTCGTGACCGTCGCGGCGCTCGCGCTCGCCGAGCCGATCGTCCGGGGCGCGGTGACGCTGCTGTCGGGCGGCGAGTCCGCCGCGGCGGAGTGGCTCCCGCTCGGCCTGGGCGCGCTCGCCTCGACGGGACAGTCCGGGGCGGCGCTCCTGGGCGGCGCCGCGCCGCTGGGGACGCTCGCCGCGCTCGCCGGGCTCGTCGCGTGGGTCGCGGTACTCCTCGGGAGCGGCGCCCTCACCCTCCAGCGCCGCGACCTGGTCTGACGCCCGCCGGGGGAGAGCCCCGGTACCGCGAGGTAGAGGCGGACCACGGCTCTACCTCGCGGCTGGGGCGGTGCGCCCCCGTAGGGTGGGCGGGCCGCCGTGCCGTCTGTGACCGTCGTCCGAACCCGTCGTCCCCTGGAGGAGACTCGTGACCGAGGCCCTGCGCCGCGCGCTCGACCGGGTCGGCGTGCGCACCGACACCGGCCGCGACGCCGTGCTCGCCGGGGTCGTCGCCGTCGCGACCGTCGTGCTGTTCCTCGGCATCGAGCGCGTGCTCGCCACGGACGTCGGTGCGACCTTCGGCGCAGGGCCCGGCGCCGTGATCCTCACGCCCGGCGTGCGCGCGACGGTGCTCGCGCTCGTCGTGCTCCAGGCGGCGACGCTGACGGTGCGCCGTCGGGCGCCGCTGGTCTGCCTCGCGCTCGCGGTGTCTGCCCAGGTCGCGATCACCGTGCTCCTGCCGCCGTACGTCGGCTTCCAGGCCCCTGCGACCCTCGTCGCCGCGTACTCCGCCGGCGCGTACGCGCCGCGGCGGGCGCGCCTCGGCGCCCCGGCGCTCGCGGCGCTCGCGCAGGTCGTGCTCGTCTTCGCCCTCGGGGGCTTCGCCGTCCCCGCCGGGGCGGGACCGGCGCAGCACGCGCTCCAGGTGGGCGGCGCGCTGCTCTCCGCGCTGCTCACGTTCGTCGGGGCGGCGCTCGTCGGCTCGTACGTCGCCACGCGGCGGGAGCTCGTCGCCGAGCTGCGCGACCGGGTGCTCCGCGCCGAGCGCGAGCGCGAGGCGCTCGCCGCCCAGGCGGTCCTGGAGGAGCGCGCGCGCATGGCCCGCGAGCTGCACGACGTCGCGGCGCACCACCTGTCCGGCATCGTCGTCCAGGCGTCCGCCGCCGAGCGCCTCGTCGAGGCCGACCCGGAGCGTGCCAAGGAGTCGGTGCGGTGGATCCGCGCGCAGGGTCGCGAGACGCTCGACGACCTCCGCCTCGTGGTCGGGATCCTGCGGGGCCGCGACGACGAGGACGGCGCCGAGCGGGAGGCGCCGCAGCCGACGCTCGCGGAGGTCCCCGCCCTCCTCGACACGGCGCGCGCCGCGGGCACCGCGGCGACGGTCGAGACCGCAGGGACGCCGTGGGACCCCACGCCGAGCGCGCAGATCGCCGTGTACCGCGTGCTCCAGGAGGCGCTCGCCAACGCGCGCCGGCACGCACCGGGAAGACCCGTCGCGGTGCGGTTCGCGTGGTCCGCCGCGGACCTCGTCCTCACGGTGCGCAACCCGACGGCCGGCACGGTGCCGCCCACGGACCCGCGGCCCGGCCACGGGCTCGTCGGTATGCGCGAGCGGGCGGCCGTGCTCGGCGGCAGCCTCGACGCTCGGCGGGCGCCCGACGGCGCGTGGCTCGTCCGCCTCACCGTCCCCCGCGCCGCGGCACGGGATCCCCGCGCCCCCGACCAGCACCCTGCCGACCAGGAGGTCTCGTGACACGCGTCGTGCTCGTGGACGACCAGGCGGTCGTCCGCGCCGGGTTCACCGTCATCCTCGAGAGCGAGGGCGTCGAGGTCGTCGGCGAGGCGTCGAACGGCACCGACGCCGTCCGCGTCGCGCGCCGCGAGCGCCCGGACGTCGTGTGCATGGACGTCCGCATGCCCGGCGGCGACGGCATCACCGCGACGCGCGCGCTCGCCGGGCCGGACGTCGTCGACCCGGTCCCCGTGCTCGTGGTGAGCACGTTCGACCTCGACGACTACGTGTTCGGCGCCCTGGAGGCCGGGGCGAGCGGGTTCCTGCTCAAGGACGCCGAGCCGGACGTGCTCGTGGACGCCGTCCGGCGGGTCGCCGCGGGCGACGGTCTGGTCGACCAGACCCTCACGCGTCGGGTCATCGGCGAGTTCGCGCGCCGACGCGCGCCCGTCGCACGGGACGACGCCGCGGCCGCGCTCCTCACCCCGCGCGAGCTCGACATCGTCGACCTGCTGTGCCGCGGGTCGTCCAACGCGGAGATCGCGACGGCCCTGTTCCTCGAGCCGAGCACCGTGAAGTCGCACCTGAGCCGGGCCATGACCAAGACCGGGTCGCGCGACCGCGTGCAGCTCGTCGTCTGGGCGTTCCGGCACGGGGTCGTCGACCCGGCGGGCTGACCTCAGCCGACGGGCCGCGGGAGCGCGAACCGGGCGTGCACGGGCGCGGCCACGTGCACGAGCCCGGGGTCGGCGGACGGCAGCCCGAGGCGGGCGAGCACGTCCGTGTCGAGCGCGTCGAGCGTGCCGCGCCGCAGGGTCCACGGCTCGTGCAGGACCGGGAACCGCCACAGCCGTCCGGCCCGCACGCCGTACGCGTTCCAGCGCGCCGTGAGCCACCGCACGAGGCCCGACGACGCGTCGACCTCCTCGTGCGCGCGCACCTCGGCGCGGAACGTGGCGTCGCGCAGCAGCCTCGGGTGCTCGTGCGGGACGCGCAGGGGACCTCGGCCGGTCGAGCGGAACCGGTAGCGCACCGCGGACGGCGGCCCCGTGCGGTCGCCGCCCGCGTGCACCGCCGCGTCCACCGCGGCGCGAGCCGGGTGGTACGGGACGCCGGCCGCGCGCGTCGCGGCGACGAACGCGGGCGACGTGGCCCACAGGCCGAGGAACCACACGCCCTCGGTGCCCGCGCGGTCGCGCACGTACACGCGGACGTTGAGCTCGGGGAACGTCGACCACGCGCCGAGAGCGGGCAGGGGCGAGACCCGGACGCCTGCCATGACGAACGGGACCACGCCGAGCCACGTCGTCCCGTCGACCTCCTGCACGGAGAGGCCGGGTGGGAGCCAGCCCTGCACGACGGCCGGGTCGACGCGCCAGTGGAGGAACGTGAGCGCGTCCCAGCGCTGCACGTTCACGACGACCCGCGAGGCACTGGGCCGCGAGACTCCCGGCGCCGCGGGGTCGGGTGCGGTCGGGAGCGGACGGTCGGTCACCGGGCGCCCGCCGTGTCGGACGCGAGGCGGAGGTCGTCGACGAACGCGGCGAACGCCGCCTCCCGCTCGGCCCGCTCACGCACGCGCAGCAGCGCGGACGGGTGCGTGGTGAGGACGACGCGCGGCGGGCGCTGCCGGGGCGGGCGGTCGCCGTCGGGCACACCCTGCGAGAGGGGCGACGCGGACTCGGCGCCCTCGTCGTCGAGGTCGAGCACCCGGCCGCGCTCGGCGGTGACGCGCACCGGGCGCCCGAGCACGGCACGCCCCGCGGTCGCGCCCATCGCGACGACGACACGGGGCGCGACCGCGGCGACCTCGGCCGTGAGCCACGGGAGGCACGCCCGGACGTGCGCGACGTCCGGGCTCTTGTGCAGCCTGCGCTTCCCCCGCTCCTCGAACCGGAAGTGCTTCACGGCGTTCGTCAGGTAGACGTCGTCGGCGGACAGCCCGGCGGCGTCGAGCGCCTCGTCGAGGAGGCGCCCCGCCGGCCCGACGAACGGCTCGCCCTCGCGGTCCTCCCGGTCGCCCGGCTGCTCACCGACGAGCACCAGCCGGGCGCGCTCGGGTCCGCGCGAGAACACGACCTGCGTGGCGTCCGCCCACAGCTCGCACCCGTGGCAGTCCCGCGCTGCCCGGGCCAGGGCGTCGACGTCCCTCGCGGCACGCCCGCGCGGGAGCCACTCCTGCGCGCCCGGGCGCTCCGGAGCCGGTCGTCGGGGGCTCATGGGCCCACCGTGCAGCACCGCACGCCGACTCGCACCCGGCGCCCGCGGGACGCACGAGCCCGGCCCGGGACCAGGCCGGGCGGAGGTGGTCAGAGAACCTGGTAGAGAGCACCTTGGACGAGGCCGAGGACGACGCCCAGGAGCGCCGCCGCGCCGAGCGCCGTGCCGGCGGACGCGAGCGCCGTGCCGGGCAGCCGCCGCACGAGCGCGACCGCGCCGGTGACCGTCGCGGCCAGCGCGAGGACGCCCGTGAGGATGCCGTTGACGAGCTGGAGCACGCCGACCGACGACGGCGAGTAGCCCGACGACGAGAGCACGAACGGGAAGGCCAGCGTGACGACCGCACCCACCAGGACGGTCGCGACCCCCAGGACGAAGGCCACGACGGCGAGGGGCGAGCGTCGCGCGCCGGTGGCCGGTGCGGGCGAGCCGTAGGCGGACGGGGCGGGGGCGGACCAGGACTCGGGGCCGGGCCGGGGAGCGCTCATGCGCCCATCCTGCCGAACCCCGCGGTCCGGCGACGGGGACGTCCGCGGTCCGTGACCGCGGGCACCGGGATCACCGGCGACCGGGGGCGCCCTGCGCGAGGTCCTCCGACTCCTCGGGCCGGTACACGCACACGTGCAGCGCCTCCGGTCGCACGCTGACGTCGAGCCGCTCCGCCGGCTCGATCACGTCGCCGTCGAGCTGGCGCGGCTGCGGCCGGTCGGAGACCACGGAGACCTCCCGGCCCCGCACGACCTCCCGGCTCGGCACCCGGCTCTTGCCCCGCACGACGCCCCACAGCAGCTGGACCCAGTGCTGGAGGTTGCGCGGCGCGATGATCGCGACCTCGAGCTGCCCGTTGTCCGGCTCCGCGTCCGGGAGCAGGTTGGTGCCGGCCTGGAGACGGCCCACGTTGCCGACGACGACCGTGCGCGCACGACGGCGCCGCGTCCGCCCGTCGACCGTCACCTCGACGTGCATCTCGTCGTCGGCGAGGTGCTTGAGCGCCGAGAAGACGTACGCGACCGACCCCGCCCGGGCCTTGAGCGCCGTCGGGGCGTCGCGCATCATCGCCGCGTCGAGCCCCATCCCCGCCATGATCGCGAACGTCTGCCCGTCCGCGACGCCGACGTCGATGGTCCGCCGGCCGCCCCGGAGGACGAGGCGCAGACCCTCCTCGGCGTCGGTGGGGACGCCGAGGTTCACCGCGAGGAGGTTCCCCGTGCCGCCCGGGAGGATCGCGAGCGCGGCGTCGGTCCCCGCCAGCCCCTCGACGACGGCCCGCACGGTCCCGTCCCCGCCGCTGACGAACACCACCTCCGCGCCGTCCTCGACGGCCTGGCGCGCCTGCCCCGTGCCCGGGTCCTCGGCCGTCGTCTCGAGCCACGCGGGCTCCGGCCACCCCGCCTCGGTGAGCCGCGCGACGATGAGGTCGCGCAGCGCGTCCAGACCCTCCACACGGTTCGGGTTGACGATCACGGCCGAACGGCGCGGGGCGTCGTCGGGCTGCCGCGGGGAGGTGGGTGCGGGGCTGGTCGTCTCGTCGGTCGGCACGGACCGAGTATGTCCCGGCACCGCACCGCCCGCCCGGCGTCGGACAGCGAAGCACCGGCCCCGGCACCGCGAGGGAGAGCCCTGGTCGGGCTCTCCCTCGACGGACCGCGGTTCTGCGCGATGCTCAGGCCGTGAGGATCTCCGTGCCGAGGGTCAGGCCCTCGGCCTCGGGGTCGCGGTCGACGCGCACCACGTCGCCGTCGGCGACGTCGCCCGAGAGCAGCAGCCGCGCGAGGCGGTCGCCGATCTCGCGCTGCACGAGGCGGCGCAGCGGGCGCGCCCCGTACGCGGGGTCGAAGCCCTCGAGCGCGAGCCACTCGCGCGCCGCCGTCGTGACGTCGAGCGTGATGCGCCGGTCGGCGAGGCGCTTCGCGAGGTGCGCGACGCTGATGTCGACGATCCGGCCGAGCTCGTCGAGCGTGAGCGGCTCGAACACGATCACGTCGTCGAGGCGGTTGAGGAACTCCGGCTTGAAGCTCGCCCGCACCGTGCTCATCACGGCCTCGCGCTTCGCGGCGTCGTCGAGCATCGGGTCGACGAGGAACTGCGAGCCGAGGTTCGACGTGAGCACGAGGATGACGTTGCGGAAGTCGACGGTGCGGCCCTGGCCGTCGGTGAGACGGCCGTCGTCGAGCACCTGCAGCAGGATGTCGAAGACCTCGGGGTGCGCCTTCTCGACCTCGTCGAGCAGCACGACCGAGTAGGGGCGGCGCCGCACGGCCTCGGTGAGCTGGCCGCCCTCCTCGTACCCCACGTACCCCGGGGGCGCGCCGACGAGCCGGGCGACCGAGTGCTTCTCGGAGTACTCGGACATGTCGATGCGCACCATGGCGCGCTCGTCGTCGAAGAGGAAGTCGGCCAGCGACTTCGCGAGCTCCGTCTTGCCGACCCCCGTCGGGCCGAGGAAGAGGAACGAGCCCGTGGGGCGGTCCGGGTCGGCGACGCCCGCACGCGAGCGCCGGACGGCGTCGGACACCGACCGGACGGCGGCCTGCTGGCCGATGAGGCGCTCCCCGATGACCTCCTCCATGTGCAGGAGCTTCTCGCTCTCGCCCTGGAGCATGCGGCCCGCGGGGATGCCCGTCCACGCGGACACGACCTCCGCGATCTCGTCCGCGCCGACCTTGTCGGCGATCATCGGGGCGGCCTCGGGCCCGGACGCCGCGAACGCGTCGTCCGCCTGCTCCTCGGCCTCGGCCGCGTCGAGCTCGCGCTGGAGCTGCGGGATCTCGCCGTACTGGAGCCGGCCCGCGGTCTCGAGGTCGCCCTCGCGGATCGCGCGCTCGACCTGGACGCGCAGCTCGTCGAGCTTGGCGCGCAGGTCGCCCACGCGGTTGTGGCCCGCCTTCTCGGCCTCCCAGCGCGCGGTGAGCGCGGCGAGCTCCTCGCGCCGGTCGGCGAGGTCGGCGCGCAGCTTCTCGAGCCGCTCGAGCGACGCGGGGTCGGTCGACTCGGACAGCACGACCTCCTCCATCTCCAGGCGCGTGACCGCGCGCTGCAGCTCGTCGATCTCGATCGGCGAGGAGTCGAGCTCCATGCGCAGGCGCGACGCCGCCTCGTCGACGAGGTCGATCGCCTTGTCCGGGAGCTGGCGCCCGGTGATGTACCGGTCGGAGAGCGACGCCGCGGCGACGAGCGCCGAGTCGGCGATCGTCACCTTGTGGTGCGCCTCGTACCGCTCCTTGAGGCCGCGCAGGATCGCGACGGTGTCCTCGACCGAGGGCTCGCCGACGAACACCTGCTGGAACCGGCGCTCCAGGGCCGGGTCCTTCTCGATGTACTCGCGGTACTCGTCGAGCGTGGTCGCGCCCACGAGGCGCAGCTCGCCGCGCGCGAGCATGGGCTTGAGCATGTTGCCCGCGTCCATGGCGCCCTCGCCGCCCGCGCCCGCCCCGACGACCGTGTGCAGCTCGTCGATGAACGTGACGACCTCGCCGTCGGAGGACCGGATCTCCTCCAGGACGGCCTTGAGCCGCTCCTCGAACTCGCCGCGGTACTTCGCGCCCGCGACCATGCTCGCGAGGTCGAGGGACACGAGGCGCTTGCCCTGGAGCGACGTCGGGACGTCGCCCGCGACGATGCGCTGGGCGAGGCCCTCGACGACGGCGGTCTTGCCGACGCCGGGCTCGCCGATGAGCACCGGGTTGTTCTTGGTGCGGCGGCTGAGCACCTGCACGACGCGCCGGATCTCCGAGTCGCGCCCGATGACGGGGTCGAGCTTGCCCTCAGCGGCGGCGGCGGTGAGGTCGGTGCCGTACTGCTCCAGCGCCTTGTAGGTGCCCTCGGGGTTGGGGCTCGTCACGCGCGCGCTCCCGCGCACCGCGGGCAGCGCCGACCGCAGCGCGTCGGCGGTCGCGCCGGCCTGCTGCAGGATCGTCGCGGCCTGCGAGGATCCCGCGGCGATGCCGAGCAGCAGGTGCTCGGTGGAGACGTACTCGTCGCCGAGCGCCTGCGCCTCCTTCGCGGCGTTGTCGAGCGCGGTCGACGTGGCGCGCGACGGCGTCGGCTGCGCGACGGCGGACCCGCTCGCCGTGGGCAGCGCGACGAGCGCGGCCCGGACCTTCTGCCCGACGGCCTGCTTGTCCGCGCCGACGGCGTCCAGGAGCCCGACGGCGACCCCGCCCTCCTGCGCGAGCAGCGCGGCGAGGAGGTGCGTGGGCTCGAGCTGCGGGTTGCCGGCGGCCGACGCGGTCTGGATCGCCTCGCCGATCGCCTGCTGCGACATCGTGGTGAACTTCGTTTCCATAGGTGCTCCGGTGTGGTGCTCGAAAAGATGGTCTGACCAGTGGAACGACTCCGAAGTTGAGTGTATTCCGCTCAACTTCGATCGTCAGCCTCGCGCCCGACCTCCCGGTGGTCCGTCGTCCGACGTGGATGAACTCTCGGCCGCATTCCGTCTCAAATCGGCATCGTCCCTCGCCTCGGGCGACGATCCGCGACATGCTGGGCCGGTGAACTCCTCACCCTTGCGCAGACGACTCGGCCTCGGCGCCCTCTTCGCCACCCTCGCACTGTTCCTCGCGGGGTGCATGAGGATGGACATGGCCATCACCCTCAACGAGGACGACACGTTCGACGGCAGCGTCGTGATGGCGTTCTCCGACGAGATGGCCCAGTCCCTGGACATGGACCCGCAGGAGATGTGGGACCAGATGGGCTCCGAGATGGAGTCCGACCTGCCCGAGGGCGCGACGCAGGAGCCGTACGCGCAGGACGGCTACACCGGCACCAGGATCACGTACGCCGACCAGCCCATCTCCCAGCTCGACACCGGCGCCACCGACTCCATCTCCGTGACGCGCGAGGGCGACGAGTACGTCGTGAGCGGCTCGATGGACATGACGGGCGAGGAGTTCAACCCCGAGACCGGCGACGCGGCCGGCGACGAGATGACGCGGCAGATGATGGACAGCCTCGACATCAAGGTCGCCATCACGTTCCCCGGCGAGGTCTCCGAGTCCAACGGCACCGTCGACGGCAACACCGTGACGTGGACGCCGGTCGTCGGCGAGGTCAACGAGATGACGGCGCGCGGCTCGGCCGTCGCGGGCGGCGCGGCCGGCACGGGCGACGAGGGCTCCGAGGAGGCCACCGACAACTCCGACGGCGCCACCGCGCCCGACGGCGGGGAGAGCGCGGGCGACTCCTCGGACTCGGGCTCCCTGGCCTGGCTGTGGTTCGTGATCGGCGGCGTCGTGCTGCTCGGCATCATCGGCCTGGTGCTCTGGCTGGTGCTCCGCTCCAAGCCGGGCACGCAGGACGGCCAGGCGGCCGGCTTCCAGCAGGGCGGCTACCCGGGTCAGCCGGGCGCGTACCCCGCGGCCGGTCAGCCCGGTCAGTACCCCGGCCAGCCCCAGGGCCAGTACCCGGGCCAGCAGGGCTACCCCGCCCAGCAGCCGGGCCAGCAGGGCGGCTACCCCGGCCAGCAGGGTCAGTACCCGGGACAGCAGCCGGGCGCCTACCCGGGCCAGCCGGGCCAGCAGCCGGGCGCCTACCCCGGGCAGCCGGGGGCGCCGCAGGGCTACGGGGCGCAGCCCCCGGCCCCGGGCCCGTACGGCGCCCAGCCGCCGGCCCCGCCGCAGCCGCAGGGGGGTTACCCGGGCGCGGCTCCGTACGCCCCTCCCGGCGCGCCGCACCCGCAGTCGTCGCCGACGACGCCGCTCCCCGCCCAGCCGCCGGGGGCGACGCAGCCGCTGCCGCCGTACCAGCAGCCCGCGCCGACGCAGCCCCTCCCGCCGCAGCCCGGTGCCCCCGGCCCGGACGGCCCGGCGAGCCCCGCCGGCCCGGACGACGAGATCGACGACGCGACGCGCCTGCGCCCGCCGCCCGAGTGACGGCTGCGCGTCCGACGGCGCGTGGTCGGTGACCGGCGGTCGGTGACCAGCGGTCGCTGACCACCGGCTGGCCCCCGTCGCCGGTCCGCCCGCAGCACCACCCTTGACGGCCCGCCCCGAGACCGGGGCGGGCCGTCGTGCGTCCCCGAGCCTCGTCCCCACCACCCGACGGCATTTTGTTTATCGGTATTGCCTTTTAGGGACGGGGCGGGATACCGTCGCTCGAAGCCGCCGGGCACCTGGATGCCCGACGGTCGGGGGGCGTACCGGTTCACTCAACGAGGAGTCACCATGAAGCATCACGCCTGGCGTCTGGCCACCGGCCTCACCGCTGCAGCGAGCGCTCTCGCGGTCGGGGTCGCCGCGGTCCCGGCGAGCGCGGCCGACGACGAGTACAAGGTCCTCGTCGTCGGCGAGACTCTCGGCTTCCGTCACTCGCACATCGACGAGACGACCGAGGCCGTCATCGCCATCGGCGAGGAGCGCGGGTTCACGGTCGACGTGTGGGACTCGCGGCAGCCCGAGCTGACGCTCGACTCGACGCCGTTCACGAGCGCCGAGGACCTCTCGCAGTACGCGACGATCCTCTTCGCCTCGCCGGTCGACGGCACCAACAACCAGGACCCTGCTCGTCCCCGGCTGCTGAACGACTCGGAGCTCGCGGCCCTGCAGGGCTACATCCGCGACGGCGGCGGGTACGTCGGCCTGCACGCCGCGACCGACACCATGCACGCGGTGCCGTGGTACAGCGAGCTCAGCGGCGGGTCGGCGCGGTTCAAGAGCCACCCGGCCCAGCAGACGGCCACGATGCGGGTCGAGAGCCCCGGTCACCCGTCGACCGAGATGCTCCCCGCGGAGTGGACGAGGTTCGACGAGTGGTACAACTTCACCAGCAACCCGCGGGAGGACGTGCACGTCCTCATCACGCTGGACGAGTCGACCTACAACCCCGGCCGCGACGCCATGGGCGACGACCACCCCCTGGCCTGGTGCCAGAACTTCGAGGGCGGACGGTCCTGGTACGAGGGCGCCGGCCACGTCGACTCCTCCTACTCGGACCCGCTGTTCCTCGCGCACCTCGCCGGGGGCATCGAGTGGACGGCCGGCAAGGTGAGCGGCGGCGGTGACTGCGTCACCTTCAAGGAGGTCGACGGCATCGTGACGTCGCTCTCGACGGGCTCGAACCGCGCGGAGAAGCTCTCCGCGGGCGTGCGCGACTACCTCGACCGGGCCGAGGCGGCCGCCGACGCGGGCGCGCACGCGGACGCGATCCACATCCTCAAGCAGGCCCAGGGGAAGGCGCACGGTCTCCAGGACGAGACCCTCGTCGCGAAGATCGGCGACCTGATCGAGTGGCAGCAGACGCTCGTCTTCTGACCTCGGGAGCCCACCTCCGGCCGAAGCGGCCACGCCTTCCGGGCGTGGCCGCTTCGGCGTCTTCCGGCGAGCGCGTGCGTGCCGGCGAGTCAGGACTCGACGGTGACCTCGACGACGTCGCCCACGGCGTCGAACCGCACCGCGGGCCAGTACCCGTCGAGGAAGTGCTCGCCGCACGAGTCCGCGAGGTGCACGACCGTGCCCCCGTCGTCGCGCCGCTGGACGAGCTCGACCACGAGGTCGTCGGCTGCCTCCGCCAGCTCCTGGGCGGTCGGCTCGTCCTCGCTGAACCGGCGGACGACGGCCTCGACCGCGCGGCGTGCGAGGCGCGGGCTGAGCGCGTCGTCCCACAGGGGCTCGGCAGGGACGTAGGCGAGCGCCTCGGCGCCGACCCCGGGGTCGACCTCGGCGAGCGTCGCCGGGCGCCACGAGGGGTCGCGGTCCTTGTCGACGAGCTGCGCGCGGACGCCCTCGACGAGGTCGGGCTGCGTGTCGACGAACCAGGAGACGAGGCCGTACTCCTGCTCCAGCGCCGCGCGCAGGTCGGGGAGGTCGCGCGCGCTGCGCACGGCCGCGAGCGCCACGGTGACCGCGGTCGGGGAGAGCCGCTCGAGCTCGTCGGCCTCGGCGCCGGACTGCTCGTCCCCGTCCTGGGCTGCGGCGCGCAGGCGGGCCAGGATCTCGGGCACGGTGTCCGCCGAGTACGCGGCCTCGACCGCCGCCTGTCGGGTGACGAGTCGCGAGACCGGCGCCGGCAGGGCGTGGCGACGCACGACCTCCCGCACGTCCTCGACGTCGAGCGGGTCGACCCCCGCGCTCGCGAGCGCGGCGAGGTCGGCGGCGAGCACGGGCAGCCGCTCGCTCGGCACGTAGTGGTCCGCGAGCCCGACGAAGATCGCGTCGGCGGCGTCCATCGTCACGGCACCGAGCGCGAGCATCTCCCCCAGCCGCCCGGGCGCGCGCGCCAGGAGCCAGGACCCGCCGACGTCGGGCGTGAAGCCGATCCGCGTCTCCGGCATCGCGACGCGCGACCGCTCGGTGACGACGCGCACCGGGGCGTGCGCGCCGAGGCCGACCCCGCCGCCCATGGTGATGCCGTCCATGATCGTCACGACGGGAACGGGCAGCTCCGCGAGCGCCGCGTCCACCGCGTACTCGCGCCGGAAGTAGCGGCGCGCCTCGGCCTGCTTCCCGGCCACGATCGACGCGTGGAGCGCGCGGACGTCGCCGCCCGCGCACAGGCCGCGGTCGCCGGCGCCGTCGAGCAGCACGACGCGCACGGTCGGGTCGACGCGCCACTCCTCCAGCACGTCGGCGATCTCGCCGAGCATCGCGTCGCCGAGCGCGTTGAGCGCGCGGGGCCGGTCCAGGGTGAGGTGCCCGACGCCGTCGTCGACGCGGGCGATGATCTCGCTCGTCACGCGCGCCACGCTACCTCGCACCGCGAGGCGTCGGCGCGCCGCGGGTCCCGGGGTCCCGGGCCGCCGACACGTCTCGCCGCCGTCCCGTGCCAGCGCTCGACGGGCCCGGGGAGCGGTGGGACGCTGACAGGTCGGACGAGCCGGTGACGAGGAGGAGACGGTGGACGAGATGGCCGGGACGCGGACGGGGTGGCGCACGGACGTGCTGGGCGAGGACTGGGTCGCGCGGGACCTCGACCTGCCGGACGGCGCGGTGGCGACGCTCGTCCGCAGGGCCGACGGCGCACGTCCGGCCACCCCGTCCACCGCGCCGGGCGCGGGGTCCGCCGCGGGCGGGGAGCCGCCGTCGGTCGCGGGAGAGCGGCCCGCGGTGCTGTACGTCCACGGGTTCATCGACTACTTCTTCCAGACGCACGTCGCCGAGGCGGTCGAGGCGCGCGGGTACCGGTTCTACGCGCTCGACCTGCGCGGCTACGGGCGCTCGATCGGGCGCGGCTCGGGCGCCCCGTCCCGGCCCGACGACGACCCCAACTTCGTCACGGACCTCGCCGTCTACGCCCGCGACCTGGACGCCGCCGCGCGCGCGATCCGCGCGGAGGGGCACGAGCAGCTCGTCGTGCTGGGCCACTCGACGGGCGGGCTCGTCGCGAGCCTGTGGGCCGACGCGCGCCCGGGCCGGCTCGCGGCGCTCGTGCTCAACAGCCCGTGGTTCGACCTCAACAAGCCGTGGGTGTTCCGGGGCCCGGTGACGTGGGTGGTCGACGCGGTCGGCCGGGTCGCGCCGCGGCTGGTGGTGGGCGGCCTGGACCCACACTGGGCCGAGGCCCTGCACGCGAGCACGGGTGGCGAGTGGGACTTCGACCTGGCCTGGAAGCCGATCGAGGGCTTCCCGGTCCGTGCGGGGTTCCTGCGCGCGGTGCGGCGCGGGCACGCGCGCGTGGCGCGCGGTCTGCACGTCGACTGCCCCGTCCTCGTGCTGGCGTCCGCGCGCAGCGGCCCGGCGTCGGGCTGGCACGACGCCCTGCTCACGACCGACAGCGTGCTCGACGTCGGTCAGATCACGTCGCGCGCCGAGCGGCTGGGCGACGACGTCACGGTCGTCACGGTCGAGGGCGGCGCGCACGACCTCGCACTCTCCCCCGAGCCCGCGAGGTCGACCTACCTGCGCGAGGTGCTCGACTGGCTCGACGCCCGCGTCTGACGGGTCCCGCCGACGCCTCCGGCTGCCGAGCCCGGGCTGGCTCCCCACGACCCGACCCTCCTGAGGAAGGACCCCGCGTTCGCGCCGGAGGGGCGGCACCGTCGTGTCCGAATCCCGCTAGCCAAGCGGTCGTCCCGCGGGTGAGGATCGAGGCATGACGACGACCCTCGCGACCCCCCGTGCGGCGGCGGACCCCGTGTTCGCGGAGCGCTACCGCGCCATCGCGTCGCGCGACCGCCGGTTCGACGGGCAGTTCATCACGGCGGTGAGCAGCACGGGCATCTACTGCCGGCCGTCGTGCCCGGCACGGACGCCCAAGCCGGAGAACGTCACGTTCTACCTCACGTCCGCGGCCGCGCACGAGGCCGGCTACCGCGCGTGCAAGCGGTGCCTGCCGGAGGCCGTCCCCGGCACGCCGAGCTGGGACCTCGGGCACGACCTCTCCGCCCGCGCGATGCGCCTCGTCGCCGACGGGGTCGTGGACCGCGAGGGGGTCGACGGCCTCGCCGCACGGCTCGGGTACTCGGCCCGGCACGTGCACCGCGTGCTCGTCGCGGAGCTGGGCGCCGGTCCCGTCGCGCTCGCCCGCGCGCTGCGCGCCCAGACCGCGCGCGCCCTGCTCACGGGCACCGACCTCCGGCTCGCCGACGTCGCGTTCGCCGCGGGCTTCGGCAGCGTCCGGCAGTTCAACGACACGATCACCGAGGTCTTCGACACCACGCCCAGCGAGCTGCGCCGTCGGGCCCGGCCCGGCCGCCCGACCCCTCCGCGCGGCGACGCGGGCGTGCGCGTCCCCGACGACGCTCGTGCCGTCCGGGACGACGGCGGCACCGCCGCGGTGCTCGACCTCACGCTCCCCCTGCGCGAGCCCTTCGACGCGCGCGGCGTGTTCGCGTTCCTGGCGGCCCGCGCCGTCGACGGCGTCGAGGTCGCGGACCTCACCGGACCCCTCCTGTCGTACGCGCGCACGCTCGCGCTGCCGCACGGGCCGGGCGCGTTCCGCGCGACGTACGGCCCGCCGCCGGCGCGCGTCCGCGGCGCGGCGCGGTTCCACGTCGAGCTCGAGCTCACGTCCGTGGCCGACCTGCCCGCGGCGATCGCCCGGGTCCGCCGCCTGTTCGACCTCGACGCCGACCCCGCGGCCGTGGACGCCGCCCTCGCCACCGACCCGGCGCTCGCCGCGTCGGTGCGCGCCGTGCCCGGCATCCGCGTCCCCGGCGCGGTGGACGCGACGGAGATCCTCGTCCGCGCGCTCGTGGGACAGCAGATCTCCGTCGCCGCCGCGCGCACGCACCTGTCGCGGCTCGCCGTCGCGCTCGGCACGCCGTTCGCGTCCCGGTTCGGGCCGACCCGCCTCTTCCCGACGCCGGCGCAGCTCGCCGACGGCGGAGCCGACCACGTGCGCGGGCCGGCGCGGCGCACGGCCGCGATCCTCGGCGTCGCCCGGGCCCTCGCGGACGGCGCGCTCGCGCTGTCCCCCGCCGACGACCCGGCGGCCCAGCGCGCGGCGCTCGAGGCGATGCCCGGCGTCGGCCCGTGGACGTCCGGGTACGTCGCGATGCGCGTCCTGCACGACCCCGACGTCCTGCTCGACGGCGACCTCGCCCTCCGCGCGGGCGCCGCGGCGCTCGGTCTGCCCGACGAGCGTCGCGCGCTCGCCGCGCACGCCGAGCGCTGGGCGCCGTGGCGCTCGTACGCCGCGATGCACCTGTGGCGCGCCGCGACTCCCCGACCCTCGTCCGACCCCACGAAGGAGACCCCGTGACCACCGCACCCACCGCCCCCGCGACCTCGGCGACCGCCGTGACGACGACCGTCGAGACGCCCGACGGCCCGTTCACCGTCGTCGTCGACCCCGACGGCACGGTCCTCGCCTCCGGCTGGACGGCCGAGCCCGCGGCGCTCGTCGCGCTCGTCCACCCCGACCTGCGTCCCGCGGACGTCTCGGCCGTGCCCGACGACGCGCCCGCCGTCGTCCTGGCCGTCGCCGCGGTCCGCGCGTACTACGCGGGCGACGTGCACGCGATCGACGCCGTCCCCGTGCGCCAGGTCTCGGGCCCGTACCGTGCGCACGCGTGGGACGTGCTGCGCACGGTCGAGCCGGGCGACCCCGTCACCTACACCCGGTACGCCGAGCTGTCGGGGCGGCCCGCCGCCGTGCGCGCCGCCGCGGGCGCGTGCGCGATGAACGCCGCCGCGCTGTTCGTCCCGTGCCACCGCGTGCTCCGCACGGACGGCAGCCTCGGCGGGTTCCGCTACGGCCTCGAGGTCAAGCGCAGCCTGCTCGACCGCGAGGCCCGCGCGACGGGGGCGCCGTCGCTCCTCTGAACACCCCCTGAGCCGAACCCGGGGTCGCTCCCCGGCTCGGCGTCGAACCGGGGAGAAACCCCGGGTTCGGCACCGTCAGGGTCAGGAGATCGACGGTTCCTCGGGGGCCGAGACGGTGAAGACCGCGCCCGCGATGAGCGGCACGGACGTCACGCGGCGCTCGAGGTCGTCGAGGCGGCGCGCGACCGTCGTCTCGGTCTCGTCGCCGCGGAGGTCGACGCTCGCCACGAGGTAGAGCGCGCGCGGGCCCACGTACTCGAGCCGCAGGTAGGTCACGCGCTCGACCTCCGGCAGGTCCCGGATGCCCTGCAGGACGGCGGCCCGCGTCGCGGGCAGCGCGGCCTCGCCGACGAGGAAGCGGCGGTTGCGGTCGATGAGCACGACCGACACCACCGCGAGCACGATGCCGACGACGATCGACCCGATCGCGTCCGGGACGGGAGAGCCGGTGAGCTGGTGCGCGAGCACCCCGCCGAACGCGACGACGAGGCCGACCAGCGCGGCGGCGTCCTCCGCGTACACGGCCCGCAGCGTGGGGTCGGAGGTCACGAGCACGTGGTGCAACGTGTCCCGGTCGGCGGCCCGCGCCTCGTCGCGCGCCTGGCGCCGGGCGCGGAGGAACGACACACCCTCCAGGACGAACGCGAGCGCCAGCACCGCGTAGGCGACGACGAAGTCGTCCGCTGGCTCGGGGTGCACGAGCTCCTGGATGCCGTGCGTGATCGAGACCCCCGCACCGACGGCGAACAGCCCGATCGCCGCGAACATCGACCACACGTACGCCTCGCGGCCGAACCCGAGCGGGTGCTCGGCGTCGGCGGGGCGCCGCGAGCGCTTGTCGGCGACGAGCAGGAAGACCTCGTTGCCGGTGTCCGCCCACGAGTGCACGGCCTCGGCGAGCATCGACGCCGACCCGGTGATCGTCGCGGCGACGGTCTTGGCGCCCGCGACGAGCGCGTTCGCGAGGAACGCGACGACGACGGTGACGGTGCTCTCGCCGCCGTCCTCCGGCCGGGCGACCCGCGGGTTGCGCGACTCCGGCTGCGGCGGGGCGGGCGTGGGGGCGTCGGCCATGCAGCCGGTCTACCAGCCGCGCCCGCGGCCCGCGCGCGGAGCAGCGAACGACCGTCGAATGCTCCGGCCGTTGGCCGCAGGTCCGGACGAGCGCGTCAGCGCTCCGAGGTGTCGGCCCCGGCAGCGGGCCCGACGTCCTCGTGCTCGCCCGAGTCCTCGCGCTCGGCCGCGTCCTGGTCGCGCGTGAGCTCGTCCACGACGAGCAGGTCCGTGCGCACCTTGCCGGTGCGGTACCCGGCGCGACCGACCATGTGCGCCGCGACCGGCGACGTGAGGAGCTGGAAGATCACGACGAGGAACAGCGTCGCGACGGCGCCCCAGGAGCGCAGCCGCAGGCTCAGGCCCGCGAGCACGAGGATGAGCCCCAGGACCTGCGGCTTCGTCGCGGCGTGCATGCGCGCGAGCAGGTCGGGGAAGCGGACGACGCCGACCCCCGCGGCGAACGCGAGGAACGCGCCGCTCAGCAGGAAGACGGCCGAGACGACGTCGGCCAGGGTGTCCCAGAAGCTGGTCGCCGGGTCCATCAGCGCACCTCCCCCTCGGGCGAGCCGCCGTGGTGCTCGGGGTCCACGGCGGAGTCGCGGTCGGCCTCCTCGGCCTCGCGGCGCGCGGCGTCCTCCGCGGCGACTTCGTCGGCCGTGCGGATGCGGCCCTCGTCCTCGGGCTCGACGGACGCGAAGCGCGCGATCGTCACCGAGCCCACGAACCCGACGAGGGACAGCACGACGAGGATCGGGATGGTGTCCGTGCGCCGCGAGAACGCGGCCTCGAGCGCGATCGCGCCGACGAGAGTCGTCGTGAAGACGTCGAGCGCGATGGTGCGGTCGAGCATCGACGGGCCGCGCTCGGCGCGCACGATCGCGAGGCTCGCGCCGACCGCGAGCAGCGCCGCGGACGCGATCACGACGACGAGGTAGACGGTGTCGCTCATGCCTCGGCCACCTCTCGCTCCGACGGTTCGCGGTACAGGCCGGCGGCGCGCAGCTCGTCGTTGGACGCGAGCGCGTGCAGCACGCGGGCCTCCAGGGCGAGCGTGTCCTGGCGGACCTTCTCCACCCCGCCCGCCGTCTCGACGTCGAGCACGTGCAGGTAGAGCATCCCCGTGAGCCGGTGCGCCTCGACGACGATGGAGCCGGGCACGAGCGAGGAGAGCTCGGCCGTGATCGTCAGGTAGATGTCCGACGGGTTGCGCAGCCGCACGCCCACGACGGCGCCGCGGGGCGTGTGGCCGGGCGTGAGGGCGAGCAGGCTCACCTGGAACGAGGCGACGACGAGGTCGGCGACGAAGCGCCCGACGAGCACGGCGAACGGCCATGGCCGGAGCTTCCCGCGCGCCGCGATCGACGGCAGCGGGAAGAACGTGATGACGGCGAAGCCGAGGATCACGCCCGCGAGGACGTTGCCCCACGACAGGTCGCCCCAGAGCATGACCCAGACGAGCGTCAGCCACAGGATCGTGCGCCACTGCGTGGTGACGCGCGCGAACCAGCCGGAGGCGAGCGCGCGACGGCGGCGGTGCAGGCTCATCCGTCCCCACCCCCGGTCGTCGTGGCGGGCTCCGTGCCGTCCGACTCGCCCGTCGCGACCTCGTTCGACTCGCCCTGCCCGCGGTCGGAGTCGCCCGGGAACACCGCGTCGACGTACGTGTGGCCGTCGAGGAGCGTCGTGGCCGCGCGCTCGGTGTACGAGTAGAGCGGGCCGGCCACCACGGTGAGCGCGAGGCCGAACGCGACGAGCGCCGTCGCCGGCCCGACCATGCCGCGCGGGAGGCGCGCGTCCGCGGGGATCTCCACGGGCGCCGTCTGCCAGAACGCCTTGTTCCACGCCTTGACGATCGCGTACAGCGTGAGGAGCGACGTGACGACCGACCCGACGACGAGCGCCCACGTGAGCGGGGTGCCCTGCGCGACGCCCTCCTCCAGCAGGCCCACCTTGCCGAGGAAGCCGGACAGCGGCGGGATCCCGGCGAGGTTCATCGCGGGGATGAAGAACAGGATCGCGAGCCCCGGCGCGAGCTTGGCGAGGCCGCCGAGCCGGTCGAGCGAGGTCGACCCGCCGCGGCGTTCCACGAGGCCCACCACGAGGAACAGCGTCGTCTGGACGGTGATGTGGTGCACGACGTAGAAGATGGCGGCCGCCATGCCCGGCTCGGACGCGAGCGCGATGCCGAAGATCATGTAGCCGATGTGGCTCACGAGCGTGAACGACAGGAGTCGCTTGATGTCGTTCTGCGCGACGGCGCCGAGGATCCCGACGACCATCGTGAGCAGCGCGAGCCACATGAGCACGTCGTCGACCACGCTGTCCTCGGGGAACAGCAGCGTCTGCGTGCGGATGATCGCGTAGACGCCGACCTTGGTGAGCAGGCCGGCGAACACCGCCGTGACGGGCGCGGGCGCGGTCGGGTACGAGTCGGGCAGCCACGCGGACAGCGGGAAGATCGCCGCCTTGATGCCGAACGCGAGCAGCAGCAGGAGCTGGATCGTGAGCGCCATACCCGGGTCGATCTCCCCGTAGCGCTCGGAGAGCTGGGCGAGGTTCACGGTGCCCGTCGCCGCGTAGGTCAGCGCGATCGCGACGAGGAACACGATGGACGACAGCAGCGCCACGACGACGTAGATCGACCCGGCGCGGATGCGCTCGCCCGTGCCGCCGAGCGTCAGGAGCACGTAGCTCGCGGCGAGGAAGATCTCGAACCCGACGTAGAGGTTGAACAGGTCGCCCGAGAGGAACGCGTTGAACACCCCCGCGGCGAGCACCATGAACGTCGGGTGGTAGATCGCGACCGGCGCCTCCTCGTCGCCGTCCGCCACGCCCTGCGCGAGCGAGTACAGCAGGACGCACAGCATGACGAAGCTCGAGACCACGAGCATGAGCGACGAGAGCCGGTCCGCGACGAGGTCGATCCCGACCGGGGCGGCCCAGCCGCCGACGTCGACGACGATCGGTCCGGAGTCGGCCGCGACGAGCAGCCCCACCGACGCCGCGAGGACGAGCGCGAGCGCGGCGACCGTGATGAGCCGCTGGGCGCGCGGGTGGCGCCACAGCGCGAGCGCGGCGCCCGCCGCGACGAGCGGGAGGACGACGGGCAGCGGGACGAGCGCCGCGGCGGTGAGGCTCATCGCGGCTCCTTCCCGTCGTCGCTGCGGTCGTCAGGTCGTGGGTCGTCCGGGCGGTCGGGCCGGGCGGCGTCGTCGTCCGGCGCCACCGGGGACGACGGCGGTTCCTGCCCGTCGGTGATCCCGTCACCGTCGCCGTCGGTCTCGTCGCGGACCTCGGCGGCCTCGTCGTCCAGGCTCGCGCCGCTCTCCTCCGTGTCCGCGTCCTCGAACGCGGGGGCGTTGCGCGCGGCGTGCCGCGCGACGCGGCGGTCCTCGAGGTCGTCCTGCACCTCGTCGTGGCCGTGGAGCTGCCACGACCGGTACGCCATCGCGAGGACGAACGCCGTGATGCCGAGCGTGATGACGATCGCGGTGAGCACCATCGCCTGGACGAGCGGGTCGCTCATCTCGTCCTCGGGCGTCGTGCCGATGAGGGGCGCGCCCCCGGCGCGCCCGCCCGCGACGAGGAACAGCAGGTTCGCGCCGTTGCCCATGAGGATGAAGCCGAGCAGGACGCGCGTGAGGCTGCGCTCCAGCAGCAGGTAGACGCCCGCCGCGAAGAGCACGCCGATCGCGAGCACGAGGACGACGCTCGGGGTCATGTCGATGACGTTCATCGGCGGCCGCCCCCGATCGAGTCGGGCTCCATGGCCTCGAACGGCCCGGTGTCCTCGCCCGGCTCGCGCCCGGCGGCGGCGCGCTCGGCGTGCCGGTCGATCTCCGCCCCCAGGGTGCGCAGGATGTCGAGGACGAGGCCCACGACGACGAGGAACACGCCGACGTCGAAGAACAGCGACGTGACGAGGTGGATCTCCCCCACCAGCGGCAGCGCGATGTCGTACGCGTCGCTGCCGAGCACGTTGCCGGTGAGCAGGAACGCGACGAGCCCCACGCCCGCGGACAGGAACAGGCCCGTGCCGAGCAGCAGGCCCGGGTGGACCGGCGCCGCCTCGCCGAGCTCGTAGCGACCGCCCGCGAGGTAGCGCACGATGAGCGCGATCCCGACGACCAGCCCGGCCGCGAACCCGCCGCCGGGCGCGTTGTGGCCGGAGAACAGCAGGAAGAGCGCGAAGACGATCATCGCGTGGAACAGCACGCGCGTGACGACCTCGAAGATCACCGAGCGTCTCTGGGGCGCGAGCGTGCGCCCCGCGCTGAGCCACACGAGCATGCGCGGCTGGTCCTTCTCGGTGACGCCGCGGCGGCGCAGCGCCGCGCCCGGGTCCGCGCTGCCCTCGCTCCACACGCCCGAGCCGGACGCCGTCGTCGCGGGCTTCGCGCCCGACGCGCGCAGGATCTCGCCGCTGCGCGTGCGCAGGAACACCAGCGACGCGACACCCGTGGCCGCGGCCAGCAGGACGGAGATCTCGCCCATCGTGTCCCACGCGCGGATGTCGACGAGCGTCACGTTGACGATGTTCTTGCCGTGCCCGAACTCGTACGCCTCGGCCGGGAAGTCGACGGAGATCGGCGTCGCGACCCGCGCGAGCGGCGCCACGACCGCGAAGCCCATCATGACGACGGCGACGGCCAGGCCGATGCCCAGGCGCACCCAGCGGCTCGCGGCGAGCGGCCGGTTGGAGAAGTACGCGGGCAGGCGGCGCAGCACGAGCACCATGACGACGAGCGTGATCGTCTCGACGAGGACCTGCGTGAGCGCGAGGTCGGGCGCGCCGTGCAGGAGGAAGAGGACGGCGTTGCCGTACCCCGCGATGCCGACGAGGATCACGGCCTTGAGGCGGCGGCGCGAGCGCGCGGCGAGCACCGACGCGACGCAGATCGCGGCGACCGCGACGAGCTGCGCGGGGCGGTCCCACGCCTTGAGCTGCTCGGGCCACGCCGTCTGCGCGACCATGACGACCCCCGGCCCCAGGACGAGGACCACGAGGATCGCGCCGAGGTAGAACGGCAGCGAGCCACGCTGGGTGACCGCGGTGACGTCGGCCGCGAGGTCGTCGAGCTTGCGCATGACCTTGCGGTACGTGACGTCGGCCTCCGGGCCGGTCCACAGCGACGCCTGGAAGCGCTCGACGCGCGCCCGCTGCCAGAACAGCACGACGCCGACCGCGAGGACGAGGACGGTGAGCGCGAGCGCGGGGGTGAAGCCCGCCCACAGGACGAGGTGCCCGGGCTCGCCCACGGGGTACGTGTCCGCGTAGGGCGCGAGGAGGTCCTCACCGAAGTGGGGAACGAGCGCCGTCGCGAGGCCCAGGACGGCGAGCACGACGGCCGGGCTCACGAGCAGGAACGGCTGGCGATGGATCCGCGCGGGGTCGATCGGCGGCTCGTCCGCCGCGACGGCGGGGCCGCGCGCGGCGAGCGCGCGCAGCTTCACGTGCTCGTTGGCCCGCGCCGGGGGCGTGCCGAGGTGCGGCTTGGACGCGAACGCGCCCCACCAGAACCGGATCCCGTAGGCGACCGTGAACATCGACCCGACGACGACGGCCCACAGGACCACCGTGTCGACCCAGACGGGCCCCGAGCCGTGCAGGAGCGACTCGAGCGCCGCCTCCTTCGCGACGTAGCCCGCGAACGGCGGGAGCCCGATCATCGAGGCGGTCGCGAGCCCGCCCGCGACCGCCGTCCACGGGAGGGCCTTGCCCACGCCCGTGAGGCGACGCAGGTCGCGCGTCCCGGTCGCGGCGTCGACGACGCCGACCACGAGGAACAACGACGCCTTGAACATCGCGTGCGCACCGATCATCGCGAGACCGGCGAGCGCTGCCCCGCGCGTCCCGAGGCCGACGAGCAGGATGATGAGGCCGAGCTGGCTCACCGTGCCGAACGCGAGCACGAGCTTGAGGTCGTACTGGCGCAGCGCGCGGTAGCCGCCCACGAGCAGGGTGCCCGCGCCGAGCGCGATGACCATCGACCGCCACACGGTCGTGTCGGAGTAGGCGGGCGCGAACCGCGCGACGAGGTAGACGCCGGCCTTGACCATCGCGGCCGCGTGCAGGTAGGCGCTCACCGGGGTCGGCGCGGCCATCGCCGCGGGCAGCCAGAAGTGCAGGGGGATCAGCGCGGACTTGCTCGCCGCGCCCACCAGGAGGCAGACGATCGCGGCCGTCACCGCGCCGCCCGTGGGCGGGTCGGCGATGATCTCCGACATCCGGAAGGTCCCGCCCTGGACCCCGAGGATCACGACGCCCACGAGCATCGCCAGACCGCCGGCCGTCGTCACGACGATCGCCTGCATCGCGGCGCGCCGGCTCGCCTTGCGATCGGCGTAGTGCCCGATGAGGAGGTAGGAGAAGACGGTCGTGAGCTCCCAGAACACGAACAGGAGCAGCATGTCGTCCGCGGTGACGAGCCCGACCATGGCCCCGGCGAACGCCGTGAGGACGCCGCCGAACCGCCGCAGGCCTTGCGCGGTGGGCGAGAAGTAGGCCGAGCAGTAGACGAGGACGAGCGCGCCGACGCCGCCGACGAGCAGCAGCATGAGCCACGACAGCGTGTCCATGCGGAAGGCGAGCTCGAGGCCCAGGCCCGGCACCCACTCGACGACCTGGGTGGGGTGCTCCCCCGCCATCACGCGCTCGGTCCAGGCGAGCGCGTAGACGGCCGCCGACGCCGGCGCGAGCGCCATGACGAGGAACGCCCGGCGGCCGAGGAGCGAGACGAGTGCGGGCGCGCCCAGTGCCATCACGAGATGAGCAACGAGCACGTAGAGCACGGGCCGCTCCGTCCGGGTCGGGGGCGGGGTGGGCAGGCAGAGCCGGGGTTCTTGCTGGACTTGTCATCGTCGCACCCGCGGAAGGGAGTCGCAGGGCACGACAGTTCACGGCGACGGCGATGCCGTGCCGAGGATCATTTTACCGACTCCCCAGCCCTCCACCGGCCCCGCAGGCCGGACCGTGACCGATTCCTCAGTCTCCCGTCACAGATCCTCGGGGTCCACGAGGAACTCCGCCTCGTCCGCGATCTCGCCCCCGACGGCGTCGTGCAGCGTCCGCGCGATCTGCGCGACGACCTGCGCCGCACGCTTGCGCGCGACCTGGTGGTCGAGCGACGGCTGCTCCTGCTGCGACTCGACGAGGTCGCGCGGCTCCCACCGCACCCGGTAGCTCACGGCGCCGTCGGCCGTCCACGGCAGGCCGCGCAGCAGCAGCGGCAGGGCCTCCTCGCCGCCCACCTCCACCGCGACGAGCCCGTCCATGCCGAGGTCGACGATCAGCCCGTACCCGTCGAGGACCGCACCCGTCGTCAGCGCCTTGATGTCGACGTCGTCGGCGGCCGCGTGGATCGCGCGCCGGAGCGCGGGGTCCATCTTCTCGCCCGGGTAGAGCGGCAGGTCCGCGATGCCCTTCGGCGGCCCCTCGTACGACTTGCCCTCGGTCGCGAGCCGCGTCCGGGGGTGCAGCCGCGCGACGAGCGCGAGCGCGGCGTTGGGGTCCAGCCAGACGTCCGAGTAGAGGGTCATGTCGATCGCGACGCCCGGGTCGGGCGTGAGGACGACGCCCGGGCCGGCCGGGTTCCCGACGTCGGTCCGCACCGACCCGCCGAGCCGGCGCGCCGCCGCGACGAGGAACGCCACGACCCGCTCCTCCTCCCGCACCGGCAGCCCGCCGGGGAAGGCGCGGCCGATCCCGTCGCGGTCTCCGCCCCCCGGGTAGGGGACGTCGCCGCGCTCGCGCGGGCACACGACGTCGAACACGAGCGTCGTGCCCGGCGGCAGGCCCGCCCCGGACCCCGCGTACGGCCCCGTGATCGTCGTGTGACGCGACGTGCGCAGCACGCCCGGCGCCCCCGGGGCCGCGGTGCGGGCGGGCGGCACGAGCGGCTCGGTCCCCTCCGGCGCGACGTCCCAGCGCGCGCCCGCGAACCGCGAGAGAGCGAGCGTCTCGACCTCGTCGACGACGACGTCGGCCGGGAGCCCGAGCAGGTGCCGCGCCTGGTAGGGCTGCGCGGCGCCGGGCCCGTCGGGGTGCGGTAGCGGCGGGAGCGGGCTCATGCGGTGCGGTCCTCCGGTCCTCGGGTCCTGCGGGGTCGAACGGCGTCCGACGCGGCGTGCCGCGCTCAGACGTCGGTGCGGTGGAAGCTCTGCCACGAGCGGGAGGCCGTCGGGCCGCGCTGGCCCTGGTAGCGGGAGCCGTAGACGCTCGAGCCGTACGGGTTCTCGGCGGGCGACGACAGGCGGAAGAAGCAGAGCTGCCCGATCTTCATGCCCGGCCACAGCGTGATCGGCAGCGTCGCGACGTTGCTCAGCTCGAGCGTCACGTGCCCGGAGAAGCCCGGGTCGATGAAGCCGGCCGTGGAGTGCGTGAGGAGGCCGAGCCGACCGAGGCTCGACTTGCCCTCGAGGCGCGCGGCGACGTCGTCGGGCAGGGTCACCGTCTCGAACGTCGACCCGAGCACGAACTCCCCCGGGTGCAGCACGAACGGCTCCGCCGGGTCGACCTCGACCAGGCGCGTGAGGTCCGGCTGGTCCTGCGACGGGTCGATGAACGGGTACTTGTGGTTGTCGAACAGCCGGAAGAACCGGTCGAGTCGCACGTCGATGCTCGACGGCTGGAGCATCGACGGGTCGTACGGCTCGAGCTGGACGCGCCCGGCGTCGAGCTCGGCCCGGATGTCGCGGTCGGAGAGCAGCACGGCCCCACGCTAGCCGACGCCGGCGCCCGCCAGGACCGGTCGCCGAACCCTGGATCGCTCCCCGGGAACGCGTCGCCGTGGGGAACGGTCCAGGGTTCGGCGCGGCGTCAGGCGCGCAGCGGGCGGCCCGTCGAGTCGACCGAGTAGTAGCCCGTCTTCGAGGTCAGGTAGAGGATGCCCTCGACGAGGCCCCAGATCGCGATGACCGGCGCGGCGAAGCCGAACGACAGCACCGACACGAGCAGCATCGTCAGGCCGATGCCCGTGTAGCCGAGGTAGAACCGGTGGATGCCGAGGCTCCCGACGAGGATCCCGAGCAGGCCCGCGGCGAGCCGGGACTTGGCCTGGGGGTCGTACGCCGGGTCGAAGCCGGGCTGCCCGTACGGGCCGGGCTGCCCGTACCCCGGCTGCTGGCCGTAGCCCTGCTGGGGGTAGCCCTGCTGGGGCGCCGCACCGTAGGCCGCGCCCTGCGGCTGGCCGTACCCCGGCTGCGCACCGGGCGTCCCGTACGGCTGCTGGCCGTAGGCGTCGCCGTAGCCCTGCTGCGGCTGGCCGTACGCGTCGCCGTAGCCGGGCTGCTGGTCGTGGCCCGGCGCTACGCCCGACGGCGTCGCCCCGCCCCCGTAGACCGGGTCGCCCGGGGCCGGGGTCCCCTGCGCGGGGTCGGGCTGCTGCTGGTGCGGGTTCTCGGACAAGGCTGCTCCTCGGGCGGCGCGCGGCACGTCGGCGCGGTACTGGGTCGTGGTGCGGTCGGGTTCTGGCATCACCGGCGACGTCCGCTATGATCGGGGCGCGCGCTGGTTCGCCGAGGATCCTCCCAGAGGGCCCGGGGCGGACGCCACCGGCGCCGCGCGGGTGTAGTTCAATGGTAGAACTTCAGCTTCCCAAGCTGACAGCGCGGGTTCGATTCCCGTCACCCGCTCAGCGCTCGAGAGCCCCGCACCGGTCCGGTGCGGGGCTCTTGTCGTCGGTGTCAGGAGCCTTCCGACACGCGACGACGACTCACGCGCCCGCTGATCCGCCGTTCTCCTCACGAAGCTCGATGCACGCCCTCTCGAGCTGGGCGAGGGGTGATCCGATCGTGGCACGGACGATCTGCGTGTCCAGCTTGTAGTAGTGGTGCCCGATGAGGTCACGCATCCGTGCGACGTCCGACCACGGAACCTGAGGTCGCCGTGCCCTCGTCTCGGCGGAGAGCCCCTTGACCGCCTCGCCGATGACGAAGACCCAGTACTGGATCGCGGCGACCACCACCTCGTCGCACTCGTCGGACCCGACGTCCTTCGCGAGCCCTTCTGCCTGGCGGATCGCTGACACGGCCGCTAGCACGTCGTCGAGACGTTCCGCCTCGCTCCGGCTCACAACGACACCGCCTGTGCGAGCGCAGACTCCGCGACATGGGGCGCCAACGCGTCGACGGGGACGACGTCGACCTGCTCGTCGAGCAGCTCTGACAGCTCGTCCGCGAGACGAGCGACAGGGAGGAGCCCGAGGCGACGGACGTCGAGGTCCACGAGGATGTCGACGTCGGAGTCCGGACCGTCGTCGCCCCGCGCCACCGAACCGAAGATCCGGACGTCGGTCGCCCCGTGTCGCCGGGCGGCGGCCCGGATCTCCTGCCTGTGGGCACGGAGATGTGCCATACGCGGCGTGCGGGCGTCGAATCGGCGCTCGACGGGGATGGCGGCGAGCTCGAGGCGCGCTCCGGCCGCGGCGAGAAGCCGTTCCAGCGTCTTGACCGACGGCGAGCTGGCCCCTGACTCGTACCGGGAGACCGCCGGCTGCGACGTCCCCGCCCGTGCCGCGAGCTCGGACTGGCTCATCCCGGCCCGCTCACGGCACGCCCTGATCGTCCCCGCTGTGCTCATGGTTCGAGCATACCGGTACATGCATAAACGAGTGCCGATCACCTGCGTCCCCTGCGGATCGGCACGCGAATTGACGTCGGGCGAGTGCAGGATGCCCGTCTGCTCAGAGAAGTGAGCCCCGGTCTGCGAACAAGGCTCGAACCTCAGACTCCAGCACCCGTCTCGGCGATCGTCCCGAGCTGCTCGCCGATCCCGTCTTCGAGCAGGTCGACGAAGAGCAGGTCGTCGCGATTGTTGATGACGGCCCACACGCGGCCCAGCCGTGGACGCCGCCCGAGACCATCCAAGGTGTCGTCGATGTCGAACTCACCAGCGTTGACCCGGCGCGCCCAGGCTGCGAGTGCCGACCACTTCGGGGCTGTGTCGCCGTGGTCAGGACGATGCGTGTCGATGATGTCGACGCGAACCGCGCCGTCGATCATCCGGAACACGACAACGTCCGGGTAGACCGTCCTCTGCCCGCCCACGGGGCCGTACGGGACGGCGACGGCCTGTGTGCCGCCTGTCGGGTTGCGGTACCAGGCGACCACGCCAGGTCGCTTCAGTTCCAGCTCAAGAGCACGCCGCTCCCACGAGCTCGCGGCTCTGAAGACATCGTCCATGAGCAGCTTCAGATGCGCCTGCTCGTTGTGGTCGATCGCGACGATGATGACGCCGGTCGGCTTCAGCACGTCCCTGGCACGGGTCAGGCGCTTGCGCCGCTGACATGCTCACCCGGCGGTCGACTCATGGACGAGACCACCAGCAACACCAGACGGGTGAATCTGGCTATTTCACCCTCTCTCGATAAGAGTCCCGTACGGGAACTACGGGACGCTCGTCGTGTTCCCGCACGAGAAGAGTCGACTATGAGCACGCCCCTGTCCCACCCCCTCCGGTACCGAGCCCGGCATCGAACGGCGTCGGGACCTACGTCGCGAAGAACCGGACGCTCCTGATGTTGATCGCCGCGCTGACGGTGCTGCTGCTCGGCGCCGCGGGTGCCTGGGTCGCACAACACCAGGTCACGCGGAACGAAGCGCAGAAGGTGCTGGACCTGCGCGAGACCCGCGACGACCTGCAGGACAAGCTCGACATCGCACAGGACCGTCTCGAGGAGGTCTCCGCGGAGAACGAGGACCGCAAGTCCCGCGAAGCAGACCTCGCCGCGGCAGAGGCCGCCGTGGCGCAGCGCGAGAACGAGATCGGGACGCGTGAGGCCGCCGTGACGGCGACCGAACAGCAGATCGCGGCGAACACCATCCAGCCTGGCCGCTGGACGGTCGGGACCGATGTCGAGCCCGGCGCGTACCGGGTCGCTGAACCTGTCGTGGGGACGCGCTGCTACTGGAAGATCTCGGTGACGGGATCGAACGGCGACGATATCGTCGCGAACGATTTCGGCACGCAGGGCAACCTCTCCGTGACGCTGTCGGAGGCCAGGACTTCGAGTCGTCCAACTGCGGCTCGTGGGTGAAGCAGTGACCACGCCGGGACCGGGAGAGCGAGAAGGCGTCCCCGGCGCGAACCTCGTCGAGCCCGCGGGCTCTCCTGCAGTCGTGTCGAGGTCCATCGGGCGGCCCCAGTGGGTACTGCCCGCGATCACGGGCGTCCTGGGTCTGGTGGTCGGTGTGATCGGCACGCTCGGCATGACGTCGGCACAGGAGGCCGCCGACGAGCAGGCACGGGCCGATGCTGCGGCTGCGGCGAAGGAAGCGCAGCAGGCCGTTCTCCAGGCCGCCATGTCCGCGTGCGGCCTGGACGACGGTGATCCGGGACTCCAGGTGGGAGACGAGGGACGCACCCTCACCGTGGATCACCGGGGGGCGACGACTCAGCCGGGGCCTCGTCGGAGGAGCTGTTCTGCATCGTCGATGCACTGGACACACCGAGCTCGGTGGTGTCGCACATGGAACAGACGACGTCGATGGACGGACGACAGACGGAGTCGTGGGACAACATCACCGTGTCGTGGTCGTACCATCTGGATCGCGGCATGGACTCGATCTTCACGGTGGAGTGACCCGGAACCCCGGCGGCTCGCCCAGAAGACCTACAAGCACACTCGGTCTTATCGGACACTCGTCCGATCGAGCCCATCACAACCGAGTGTGATGCCAGTCATTGACCTGGGCATATGCCCGCGGGGTATCACGAACCGGACACATCATCACGCAGTAGCCGTGTGGGCGCTGGCCGCTACCCTCGGCCGCAAGCTGAGGAGGCAAGGGTGGATAACAAGCAGAACGTTGGCTCTAGCAAGTCCCTCTTCGTACTCGGACTCGTACTGCTTCTCGTCATGGTGGCCGGAGCAGTAGCGCTCGTCTGGCTGCTGTGGCTCGGCTTCACGTCCCTGGAGGATGACGTCGCCAAGGCGATGATCACCGCGAGCGGTGGCGTGCTCGCTGCCGCGCTCACGGTGGTGGTCACCAAGATCATGGACACCCGCCGTGAGATCAAGAAGGAGCTCCGCCAGCTCTACGCCGAGCCGTACCAGAAGTACATCACCGCGATGTTCGACATGATGCTCAGCGTGCGCAACGGGGGCGGGAGCACAGTCGACGCGGCCAACGTCGAGGCGATGAACCAGTTCAGCCGGTCGCTCATCCTGTGGGGTTCGGACAAGGCGGTGGCGCAGTGGGCCGAGTTTCGCATGACCGACTGGGACGCCGTTCCGACAAACGAGCGGGCGGTCAGGCAGATCACCTCTATGACCCAGTTGATGCTTGCGATGCGCTCGGACTTTGGTCACAAGAACCGGGGCGTCGATGACCGACAGATCGCCTCGGTCTTCCTCACTGCCGATGCGATCCAGTCAGTCTTCGGTGGACGCTCGGCGATCAACGCGACGGCAGCACCCCAGGTGTCCGCCCCGGCCTCGGCCCCGGTCACGAGCCCGGAAGCACCGAAGAGAGGCCAGCGCCCGCAGCCGCGCTCTAGTAAGCGGCAGAAGGGGCACTGAGACCCGAACTTCACCCCCCTCCACGTCAGTGGCTTCCGGCAGAATCGCCGCAACGGACTGGGGAGGACAACGTGGACCCGATCATCACTGGAGCAGTGGCAAAGGCGGCAGACTCGCACGCGAACGAGTCGGCGAAGGTCACGAGCAACCTGCTGATACGACTGCTCGGGCCTGCGATGGACGAGTACGGCGACCAGCTTCGCGAGATGGTTGCCCGCCAGCGGGCTTCGCGCGCCGAGAAGCTTCTCAGGAAGGCCGCAGAGAAGTCCGAGAGTCGCGAGGGGACGGTCCCACCTCGCGTCGCGTACCGCGTGCTGGAGGACGGCACGCTCAGTGACGACGAGATCATGGCGGAGTACCTCAGCGGCGTGCTGGCTGGGAGCAGGAGCCCCGGTGGCCGTGATGACCGCGCGGTGGTCTGGTCGGACCTCGTGTCCCGGTTGAGTTCGCTGCAGCTCCGCGCCCACTACGTGCTCTACAGGGAGTGGGCGGAGGGCCTCCGCGGCCGCACCGATGTCTACCTGGCTGGCGCTTCCGACCGGCCAAAGGCAACGATTGTCTTGGACCTCAACGAGTTCGTTTCCGTGGTCAACGACCCTGAGAACCCGCTTCCGGCAACCGAGATGCTTCTCCACATCATCTGGGGGCTCGAACGCGTCGGGCTCATTGGCGATTTCCAGTACGGCCCCTCATCGAAACTGGAGCAGGAACCCCGCCCCGCTTTTCCGTACTTCCTTGAAGCCCAGCCGACCGTCAGCGGCATCGAGCTCTGGGGTTGGGCCGCCGGAGTGCCGGGCCTTGAAGCCAGCCGGTTCGTCAGGAACGCCCCCACCATCAACGTCGCACCACCGCTTCGGCGCCTAGCCACGACCACGTTCCCGAAACTCCCTGCTCCTCCCACGCCCACAACTCTCCAAGTGCCGTAACAACATCTCCGGCGGCTCGGCGAGAGAGCGACACCCCCACGAAGAATAGTCAACATCGTGGGGGTGTCGCTCAGGAGGGTGCGCCGACCCCGGGGTTGCTCCTCACGGCGACGGTGACGTGGGGAACGACCCCGGGCTCGGCGGTCTGGGGGTGGGCGATCAGCCCAGGATGCTGCCGGCGGCCTTGGCCGATGCGGCGAGCGAGCCCGTCAGGGGCAGGTCCGGGAGGATCACGGCCTGGGCGGCGTGGTAGACGTCGGGCTTGCCGACCCACGTGACGCCGTCGGGGCGGTTGGACGTGTCGAGCTCGTGGTGCCACGAGCCGCGCTCGGGGTCGACGAGGAACCTGTCGATCCACGCCCACCACCCCGCGGCGGCCTCGGCGAAGCGCGACTCCCCCGTGACCCGGCCGAGCACGTCGGCCGCGGCGACGGCCTCGGCCGCGACCCAGTGGTAGCGGCGCGGCTCGACGGGTACCCCGGACCAGTCGACGGTGTACACGAACCCGCCGCCGTGCTCGCCGTCCCAGCCGTCGGCGACGGCGCGGTCGAACAGCGCGACCGCGGCCTCGGTGCGCGCACCGGGCGTGCCGGCCGCGACGTCGACCTGCAGGACGAGGCGCGACCACTCGAGCCCGTGCCCCGGCGTCGACCCGTACGGCTTGAACGGGTCGCGCGGGCGGTCGGCGTTGTAGTCCGGCAGCGGGTTCCAGTCCGCGTCGAAGTGCTCGGGGATGCGCCACTCGTTCTCGCTCGCCCAGCCGATCACGCGGTCCGCGATCGACGCGGCGCGGCCGAGCCACTCGGCGTCGCCCGTCGCGTCGTGGGCCGCGAGCAGCGCCTCGACCGCGTGCATGTTGGCGTTGACCCCGCGGTACGCGTCGAGCGTGGTCCAGTCGCGCGACCACTCGTCCGCGTGCATCCGGGGCCCGGGCTCCCAGAACCGCTCGTCGAGCACGGCGAGCGCCGCGTCGAGCAGCTCGCGCGCGCCCTCGCGGCCCGCGATCGTCCCCGACGCCGCGGCGAGCACCACGAACGCGTGCGCGTACGCGCTCTTGGTGCCGTCGACCGCCCCCTCCTCCGTCGCAGCGAAGTCGCCGGGCCGCGGGCCCGGACCGCGCGAGGACACCCAGCCGCCGTACTCCGCGTCGACGAGCACGCCCCGCAGACCCCGCAGCGCCTTGTCCGCGAGCTCGCCCGCGCCGGGCACGCCCAGCAAGGAGGAGAAGGCGTAGACGTGCGCCATGCGCGACGTGATCCACGTGTGCACCGGCCGCGCGAGGTCGGGGACGTCGTCGTCGTCGAGCCACTGCGCGGCGCCGTCCGACCGCAGCGAGGCCGCGCCGAAGTACAGGAGGTCGGCGAGCTGGTCGCGCCGCCACGCCGTGAGGTCGGCCGTGGGGTCGACCCGGGGGGCCGCTGCGGGCGAGGGCTGCTCGGACGGGTGCTCGGTCATGTCTCGGTCCTTCTCGTGCTGGGAACGTGGTGCCGCACCGGGCGCGGTGCCGGTACGGCGCGGTGCCCCGGGACGATCATCCCGGGGCACCGCCGGTGGTGCATGCTCACGGGCTCAGCCGCAGGTCACGGCCGCGTAGTCCGCCGTGATCGACGCCGTCACCCCCTGGTCTCCTCGGGTCGCCTCGACGGTGACCGTGCCGGCCTCGACCGACGTCGCCCGCGTCGCGAACGACTGGTAGGCGTTGGCCCCCGGCGCGACGGCCGCGAACTCCTTGGTCCCGAACGGCGTGACGAGGCGGATCGCGACGGGCGCGTCCTCGCCGTTCTCGGCGCGGACCGCGACGTACGCCTTGCCGGCGAGGCAGCGCGTGCTCACGGTGACGTCGATCGCGAGCTGCGGCTGGCCCTCGGTCACGGTCACGGGGACCTCGACCACCTGGCTGGTCCAGCCGTCGTCGACCACGACGTACGCGGTGTACGTCCCGGCCGCCGCGTAGGCGTGCGCCCCGGAGACGGAGCCGTCCGTCACCGTGCCGGCCGCGACGTCGGAGCCGTCGCCCCACGTGACCGCCGCGCGGAGCTCGGCGCCCTCGCGGCCGCCGGTCACCTGGGCGAGCACGGCGTCCGCGGACTGCCCGACGGCGAGGGTCACACCGTCCGCGACCGTCACCTCGAGCGCGGGGTGCTCGGCGAACGTGCCGTCGTGCGCGACCGCGACCACGTGGATCCGGCCGTCGCGCGCGAGCTCGCCCGGCTGGTCCGGGAGCGTGAGGCTCACGGCCCGCTTGCCCTCGGGGAGCGTGATCGGCGCCGTCGCGAAGAACGCGGCAGGGGTGCCGGTCTGCGGGCTGCCGCCGCGCAGGCGGTTGTCCGTGACCGCGACGGGGATGTTGCCGAACACCGGGTTGCGCGCCGCGCCCGACCAGTCGCCGAAGCTCAGGTCGATGGGCTGCGACGAGCCGTCGTCGAAGGTCAGCACGCCCTGGGCCTGCTGGTTCTTCTCCGTGCCGGTGCCGATCACCGAGAGCTGCTCGGCGTCCGCGGGGACCTCGAGCTCGATGGTCTGGCCGTCGCCCGTCGCGTTGTCCGGCTGGCCGGCGGGGACCGCCGGGACGTCGAACGCGAGGTCCGTGCCGGGCACCGTCGAGCGCTGGCCCTGGACGAAGCCCTTCGCCGCGAGCTGGGCCCGGTCGAAGAAGACGCCCTGGCCGTCGCACGACCCGACGGTCGTGCCGAGGTCGCCGATGCAGACGTTGTCGTACGCCGCGAGCAGCGAGCCCTCGCGCAGGAGGGAGACGGAGACGTACGAGGTGGTCGAGACGGGCTCGATCCCCTCGCCCGAGACCGTGACGGTCACGGGGTAGACGCCCGGGGCGGCCCACGAGTGCGCGGCGTTCACCGCGTACCCGCCGAACGCACCGGCCTGGAGCGAGCCCGCGACGGGCTCGGAGCCGTCGCCGAACGCGACCTGCACGTCGAGCGCCGACGCGTCGCCCTCGACCCCGGTGAGGGTCGCGAACGAGCCCGAGACCTCGCGCCCGGTGACCGTGTCGCGGTCGGGCGCGGCCGAGAGCGTCAGCTCCTCGGCCCCGGAGGCCTTCGGGTCGGCGAGGAGCTCGACCTCGGCGAGCGACAGCGCGCCCGAGCCCGAGGCCGCGGTGACGGTCACGCGGTACTGCGCGAACGCCGTCGGCTCCGCGACCGTGAACGGCCGCGTCTGCAGCGCCCAGCGGAACTGCTCGCCGGACCGCTCGTCGAGGGTCGTCCAGGTCTCGCCGTCGTCGGAGCCCTCGAGGGTCCACGCGGACGGCGACGCCGTCCCGCTCGCCCCGGAGGTCAGCGTGTACGACTCGACCGTCGGCCGGATGCCGTTGCCCGCCCACGTGATCGACGGGGTGGTCGTGGCGAACGTCGTGCGCGTGCCGGACGTGTTGTCCGTCAGGGCCGCGGCGCTCGTCGCCGCGTCGCCGTCCGCGACGGTCGTCGTGCCGAGGCCCGACGTCGTCGCGTCCTGGACCGGTGCCGGGGGCTCGTCGCCCTCGGTGAGCGACGGCGGCGCGTCGTCCTCGCCCGTGCCCCAGTCGGACGGCTCCGGACCCATGACGAAGTCCAGCGTCGCGCCGCCCGAGAGGTCGGCCTGGGAGAGCGACGTCGAGGTGCGGGCCTCGCCGTCCACCGCGAGGGACTGCACGTAGACGTTGTCCACCGAGTTGTTCTCGGCGTTGACCACGAGGTCGCCGTCCGGCAGGTGCACGGTGGCCTTGTCGAAGAGCGGCGAGCCGACCGCGTACTCGTCGGAGCCGACCTGGAGCGGGTAGAAGCCGAGCGAGGCGAAGATCCACCACGACGACATCTCGCCGTTGTCCTCGTCGCCCGGGTAGCCCTGGCCGATCTCGCTGCCCACGAACAGGCGGCGGGTGACCTCACGGACCTTCTCCTGGGTCTTCGAGGGCGCGCCCGCGGCGTCGTACAGCCACGGGATGTGGTGCGACACCTGGTTGCTCATGCCCCACATGCCCATGCGCACGTCGCGCGCCTCGCGCTGCTCGTGGATGCCGCCGTTGCCGGCGCCCTTCTCCGGGGTGGAGAAGAACAGGTCGAGCTTGTCCTCCAGGCCCTGCTTGCCGCCGTAGAGGTTGGCGAGACCCTGCGGGTCCTGCGGCGCGTGGAACGCGAAGTTCCAGCCGCTCGTCTCGGTGTACCCGCCGCCCCAGGCCTCAGGGTTGTAGGTCTCCGGGTCGACGGCCCACGTGCCGTCCGCGTGCCGCGGCACGAAGAAGTCCACCTCGGGGTCGAACAGCTCGACGTAGTGCGTGGCGCGCTCGAGGAAGTACGAGGACTCCTCGCGCAGCGTCTCGCGACGCTCGTCCGGCGTGGCCGGGTCCTCCGCGAGGGCGGCGGCCATGTTGCCGATGCCGAAGTCGTTGATCAGGCCCTCCAGGCCCCACGACACGGACTCGTGCGTGGACTCCGGCGTGAACCCGAGGAACGGCGACGTCTGGAGGCCCTTGCGGCCCACGGCGTTGTTCGGCGGCGCGACGGACGCGTTGCGCAGCGCGGCGTCGTACGCCTCGAGCGCGGTGGCCGTCGGGAGCGAGCCCTTGAGGTACGCGTCCGCGAACGCGACGTCGGAGCTCGTGCCCGTCATGAGGTCGGCGTAGCCCGGCGAGGACCAGCGCGCGACCCAGCCGCCGTCGCGGTACTGCTGGACGAACCCGTCGACCAGCTCGCCCGCGAGCTCCGGGTAGAGGAACGAGTACGCCGGCCAGGCCGTGCGGTACGTGTCCCAGAACCCGTTGTTCACGTAGATCTTGCCGTCGACGATCTTCGCGTTCGTCTGCGTGTCCGTCGCGGAGCCCGTGGTCGCGGAGACCGGGCTCGCGTACTTGTACACCGGCGCCTGCGCCGTGCCCGTGTTCTCGAACTGCGAGTTCGGGTACAGGTTGAGGCGGTAGAGGTTGGAGTACAGCGTGACGAGCTGGTCCTCGCTCGCTCCCTCGACCTCGATGACGCCCAGGCGGTCGTTCCACGCCTGCGCGGCGGCGGCCTTGACCTCCGTGAAGGTCTTGCCCGTCACCTCCAGGTCGAGGTTCTTGCGCGCCTGGTCGAGGCTGATGAAGGAGGTCGCGACGCGCAGCTCGACCGTCTTGTCGGACGACGTGTCGAACGTCGCGAAGCGCGCGTCCGCACGGTTGCCCGCCGCCGTCCCGACCGCCGTCGGACTACGGTCGAAGGTGCCGGCGACGAACATGCGCGTACGGCCCACGGACAGGCCCGAGCCGTTCTCGACCCACCCGGAGAGCGTCCCCGTGGCCTGGTCGTACGTGAGCTTGGACGAGCCGTCCACCTTGTCCACGAGCACGTGGCCCGTGGCGCCGGGGTAGCTGAACCGGAGCACCGCGCCGTGGTCGGTGGGCGTCGCCTCGATGGCGGACCCGTTGGTGAACGTGACCCCGTAGTAGTCCGGACGCGCCAGCTCGTCGGCGTGGTCGAACTCGAGACCGCGCGTCGAGAGCGTGGCGTCGGGCGTCCCGGACGCCGTCGACGGGAGGAACGTGAGCTGGTTGCGGTCGCCCATCCACGGGCTCGGCTCGTGCGAGACGCCGAATCCCTGGAGCACGGGCTTGTTGTTGGCGTTGTTGGCCTTGTGGTACTCGTACAGCCAGCTCTGCGAGGAGGCGTTGGTGTAGGGCACCCAGAAGTTGAAGCCGTTGGGCGTCGCCGTCGCCGGGATGTTGTTCCCGCGCGAGAAGCTGCCCGACGCGAGCGTGCCGCGACGGGTGTCGACGTAGTTGGCGAGGCTCGAGCCGTCGATGGTCGCCGGGTTCGCGGTGATCGCGACGTCGTCGAGCCAGCCCGCGAACTTGGTGCCCGCGTGGCCGCCCGGGTTGTCGTAGCCGAGCAGCACCTGGTCGACGGTCTTGCCCGCGGCGACGTCGCCGAGGTCGATCCGCACGGAGTTCCACTGGTCGGCGTAGAGGATCTTGCCCTCGCCCTGGGCCTGCGCCGTCGCGACCGTCTCGTGCGCGTCGCGCGCGCCGAGGTCGGACAGGTAGGTGCCGTCGGTGAACAGCACGTCCACCGCCGCGTACGTGGACGGGTACTGCAGGTCGTCGAGCAGCTCGGGGAAGATCGTGTAGCTCAGGCGCGTGTCCTCGCCCACGACGACGTCGACGTCGTCGTAGAGCACGTTGGTCGCGTAGGTCTCGCCGTCGGCGAGGTGCGAGCCGTCGTACCGCAGCGAGTGCAGGCCCGAGAACCCGACGCCCGCCTTGTTGGTGAAGCTCACGCGGGGCCCGGTGCCGACCTTGGTGTTCATGGGCGCGGCGGAGGGGCCCGCGCTCAGGTCGTCCGAGAGGTCCCACCCGGCGAGCTGGACGATGGAGTCGCCCGAGTTCGCGGTCACGTTGAGGCGCAGGTAGGTGTACGCCTCGGTGGGCTCGTCGAGCTCGAAGCTGCGCGTCTGCTGCCGGTTCGGGAAGTCCTCGTCGGTGCGCTGGTCGAGGGGGGTCCACGTGGAGCCGTCGTTCGAGCCCTCGATCGTCCAGGTCTTCGGGTCGCGGCCCGCGGCGTCGTCGCCCGAGGTCATCGAGTAGGCGACGAACGAGACCGGCTCCGTGAACTCGTACCGGACCCAGCCGGTCGAGGCGAACGCGAGCCACTTGGTGCCGGAGCTGCCGTCCGCGAGGTTCGCGGCGCCCTCGTTCGGCAGGTTCTGGGCGCTCGCCGTGACGGCCTTGAGCTTCCCGAGCACGCTGCCGGGGAGGCCGCTCGTGAACGACCCGACGTTCGCCTGCCAGGGCGCGCCGTCGCGCTCGGCCACCGCGGAGGCGAGCGCTGCGGGGTCTCCCGACTCGAAGGACGACGAGAAGTCCCCGGGCTCCGCGGCAGCGGCGGGGGCTGCCGTGAGGACGCCGACGGGGACTGCGAGAGGGACGGTGAGGGCCGCGGCGAGCGCGAGGCCGAGGGGCCTCGCGCGGCCGCTCCTGGAGCGCGCGGCGTCCGCGCGTCCGGGCGGGAGGGGTCTGGTCATGCTCGCGATCTCCTTCGATCATCTGACAGCGCTGTCAGGCTGCAGGGGTGCCCCTGACAACGCGCAGGGGGGAAGCGTTGTCAGGGGCAGCCCGAACTTATGCGCGGGCGACGGTCTTTGTCAACGCGGCCGACGCCGCCGGGACCGGACGGGACGCTGCCGTCGCGCCCGGCACCGCGGGCCCGGGCTCCTGGGCCCGCGGGCCTAGGCTCCCGGGCCGGAGACCTCGCCCGTGCCCCGCACGACGAGGCGCGTGGGCACCACGACGAGGCGCGGGGCCAGCTCCGGGTTCTCGGCCCGTGACACCGCGAGCGACGCAGCCTGGCGCCCCATCTCGACGACGTCGTACCCCACGACCGTCACGTTCAGCAGGTCCGCGAGCTCGAAGTCGTCGAAGCCGACGAGCGCGACGTCCGCCGCGCCGCCCGCGGACACGCGGTCCCGCAGCGCGTGGAGCGCACCGACCGTGATCTTGTTGTTCGCCGTGACGAACGCCGTCGGGGGCTCCGGGAGGGCCAGGAGCTCCGCGACGAACGCGCGCGCGAGATCGGCGTCGTGAGCACCGTCCCGCACGTACCGCGACGGGTCCTCGACGCCCGCGCCGCGCAGCGTCGCGACGAACTCGTCGCGACGCTCCTGGAACGTCCACAGGCGGGAGACGTCTCCCACGAGGGCGATCCGCCGGTGCCCGTGCGCGAGCAGGTGCGTGACGGCGTCGCGCACCCCGCCGCGGTTGTCGATGACGACGGTGTCCGCGTCGACGCCCTGCGCGGGCCGGTCGATGAAGACGACGGGCAGGCCGTCGTCGAGCTCGCGGCGCAGCGACGAGTGGTCCGTCGACGTGGGCGTCACGACGAGCGCGCCGACGCGGCGCTCGACGAGCGCCTCCGTGAGCGAGCGCTCGCGCTCGGGCTCCTCGTCGGAGCTCGTCGTGATGAGCTGGAGCCCGTGGTGACGCAGCTCGCGCTCGATCCCGCTCGCGAGCGCGGAGTAGAACGGGTTCGCGAGGTCGCCGGTGACGAAGCCGACGAGCCGCGAGGAGCCACCGCGCGCCAGGTCGGCCGCCACCGCGTTGCGGCGGAAACCGAGCCGCTGCGCGGCCTCCTGCACCTTGGCCCGCGTCTGCGGCGCCACGTTGGGCTCGTCGTTGAGGACGCGCGACGCCGTCTTGAGGCTCACGCCGGCGACCTCCGCGACGGCCGCGAGGGTCGGCCGTCGGCCTCCGCGCCCTGCGTGCGGGCGTGCCGCCGTCTCCGTCGGGGTGCCCGTCACGGCACCCCGCGCCGTCGCCGCGCTCCCGCCCGGCGGGAGCGCGCCCGTGCTCTCCCCCTGCATCACCATCATCAGACCTCCCGTCGACCGCGGATGAGCATGTCGACGACGATAGCGAGCAGGAGCACCGCTCCGGTCACGATGTATCGCGTCGCCGTGTCGAGGTTGAGCAGCGTCAGCCCGTTGGCGATCGACTGGATGACCAGCACGCCGAGCAGCGCGGACCATGCGCTCCCGCGTCCGCCGAACAGGCTCGTCCCGCCGATGACCGCCGCGGCGATCGCCGTGAGGTAGGTGTCGGCGGCGCCGGTGCCCTGGTTCGCGGCGGCGAGACGCCCGGCCGCGAGGATGCCGCCCAGTGCGGCGAACGTGGAGCAGGCGACGAAGCACGAGACGACGGTCCGCCGCACCGCGACGCCCGCGAGGAGCGCGGAGCGTCGGTTCCCGCCGACGGCGCGCACCGACCGTCCCCAGCGCGTGCGGCGCAGCAGGACGTCCACCACCACGACGAGCGCGACGAACAGCACGACCGTGTAGCCGATCCCGCGCGCGGTCCCCAGGTACGCGACCGAGCCGACGAGGACCGCGGCGAGCACGGCGGTGCGGACCGCGATCCGGCCCAGGCCCGGGCTCGGCAGCTCCGCGCGCACGCGACGCAGGTGGTCGACGACGCGCAGCGCGGCGTACCCGACCACCACCACGACCACGAGGACCCAGGCGGCGGCCGGCGCGAGGAAGCCCTGCTGCACGGTGCGCACGAGCCAGGACTCGAACGGGATGTTGATCGAGCCCGAGGGACCGAGCACCCGCAGCTGCACGCCCGCGAGGACGAGCAGCCCGGCCAGGGTGAAGACGAACGACGCGAGCCCGAGGCGCGTGGACAGCAGCCCGTACCCCAGGCCGACCACGACGCCCACGGCGAGCGCCGCGAGGATCGCGAGCCCGACGGGCCAGTCCAGGTTCACGGTCCCGACCGCCAGCACCGCCGCGGCGAGCCCGCTCACGGAGCCGACGGACAGGTCGATCTGGCCGACCAGCAGCACGAGCACGACCCCGAGCGCGATGATCCCCGTGGGCGCGCTCTGGAGCGTGAGGTTGACGAGGTTCTCCGCCGAGAGGAACGCCGGGTTGATGGCGCCGAGCACGACCCAGATGAGCAGGAGCGCGCCGACGATCGGGAGCATGCCGAGGTGGGCGCCGCGCAGCTGCCGGACGACGCTCCCGGACAGCGCGCCGGTCGACGAGCGGTCGAGCGCCGCGCCCGAGGTGCGGCCGGGGACGCTCATCGGTGCACCGCCCCGGTGCCGCCGGAGCGCCGCTCGCGCGGCTCGCGCCCGGGGCCGGTCGGGGGCCGGGTGGCGCCCCCCGACCGCGCGGGCCGGACGGCGCCCGTCATCGCGGCGAGCAGGTCCTCGTAGGACGTGTCACCCGCGAACTCGCCGTGCACGCGCCCGAGCCGCAGCACGACGATGCGGTCGGCGACGGCCTGCAGGTCGCCCGCCTGGTGGCTGATGAGCACGACGGCGTGGCCGCGCTCGCGCAGCTTCTCGATGAGGTTGAGCACCTCGGCCGTCTGCCGGACGCCGAGGGCCGCCGTCGGCTCGTCGAGGACGAGCACGCGTGGTGCGCCCAGCAGCGCCCGCGCGACGGCCACAACCTGCCGCTGCCCGCCGGACAGCGTGCGCACGGGCTGGCGCACGGACGGGACGGTCGCGGCGAGCTGGTCGAGCAAGCCCCAGGCCTCGCGCTCCATGGCGATCTCGTCGAGGAACGGGCCGCGCAGCGTCTCCTGCCCGAGGAACACGTTCTCGACGACGTCGAGGTCGTCGACGAGGGCGAGCTGCTGGAACACCGCCGCGATGCCGTGCGCGCGCGCCGCCGCGGGCGAGTCGAGGACGACGGGCGCGCCGTCGAGCAGGACCTCGCCCGCGTCGGGCCGGAACGCGCCCGCGACGACGCCCGCGAGGGTCGACTTGCCAGCGCCGTTGTCGCCCACGACGGCGAGCACCTCGTGCTCGTGCACGTCGACGTCCACGTCGACGAGCGCGCGGACGCCGCCGAAGTTCTTGGAGACGCCGCGCAGCGACAGGACGGGGGCGCTCACGGGGCGACCTCCAGGAGCCCCGCCTCGACGCACGCGTCGACGTAGTACGAGGTGCAGATCTCGTCGACGGTGTAGACCCCGCCGTCGACGATGACGCGCTGCACGTCGTCGATCCCGACCGCGCGCGGCGCGAGGAGGAGGCTCGGGACGCCGTCGATGACGGCGGTCGCGCGGGGGTCCTCGCCGCGGAGCACGCGCACGGCGAGCTCGGCCGCCGTGCGCGCCTGCTGGGCGGTCGCCTTGTACACGGTCATGTACTGGTCGCCGGAGACGACGCGCTGGACCGCCGCGAGCTCGCCGTCCTGTCCCGTGGTGGGCGGGACGGGGTCGAGGCCGGCGGCCTTCATCGCCGCGATCGCGCCGCCCGCGATGCCGTCGCTCGCCGCGAACACGCCGTCGACGCGGCCGCTGTACTGCGTGAGCTGCCCCTCGACCCACTCGGTCGCCTTGTCGGGGCTCCAGTCGGGGGTGTCGTACTCGGCGAGCACGTCGATGTCCTCTCCCTCGAGCGCGCGGTGGGCGCCGGCGGCGAGCTCCGCGGCGTTCGGGTCGGTCGGCGAGCCCTGCACGAGCAGGACGCCCGGCCGCCGGCCCTGCGCCGGCGGGTCCTGCTCGGCGCGGTCGAGGACCGCGCCCACGAGCGCCTCCCCCATGAGGTACCCGATGAGCTCGTTGTCGAACGAGACGTAGTAGTTCGCACCCTCGACGAAGCGATCGTAGGCGATGACCGGCACCCCGAGCCGCTGCGCCTCCGCGACGATGCTCACCGCGGCGACCGCGTCGACCGCGTCGAGGACCAGCACGTCGGCACCGCGCGCGAGCATGGACTCGGCCTGCTGCTGCTGGTTCGCGGCGTCCTGGGCGGCGTTGGCGTACAGGACCTCGCACGTGGGGCAGCGGCGCTCGACGACGCCGACGAAGGTCGGGCGGTCGGTGGTCTCGTAGCGCGCGGTCTTCGCCTCGGGCAGCAGGAGCCCGATGGTCCCCTCCGACGGCCCGGTCGGCTCCTCGGGCGCGGCGCAGCCGGCGAGCGCGAGCAGCGCGACGACGACGGCCGCCAGGGCGCCGGTCACGGCGGTCCGGGCCCGACGGCGGGTCGGCCCCGTGCGCGCGGCGGTCGCCCCGGTCATGCGCTCACCCCCAGCGACCCGCTGACGCGTGCGAGGTCGAGCGCGACGGCGAGCGCCCCGCGCACCTCGGCGGCGGACCCGAGCTCGGACGCGACCACCTCGACGGGGCCGGCGGTGCTCGGCACGGTCCGCTGCTCGAGCGCCGTGCGCAGCGGCCCGAGCAGGGCCTCCCCCGCGTCGGCGAGCTGTCCCCCGACGACGACGATCTCGGGGTCGACCAGGTTGCACAGGTTGGCGGCCGCGACGCCGAGGTGCTGGCCGGCGTCGAACAGGACGCGGCGGCACCCGGGGTCGCCCTCCTGGGCGCGCGCGATGACGTCGCGCAGGGTGAGGGGGCCGCGGCTCTCGGAGAGCATGGACAGCAGCACCCCGGCACCGACGTACATCTCGAGACAGCCCCGGTTGCCGCACCGGCACACCGGGCCGTTCTCGTCGATGGTGACGTGGCCGATCTCGCCCGCGACGCCCGCGCGCCCGTGCACGACCCGCCCCCCGAGCACCAGCCCTCCGCCCACGCCGTGGGAGACCCGCAGGTACGCGACGGCGTCGTGCCCGACGGCGGCCCCGAACCGGGTCTCGGCGAGCGCGCCGAGGTTGGCGTCGTTGTCCACGGTCACGGGCGCGCCGAGCTCGGCCTCCAGCACCTCGGGCACCACGACGCCGTCCCAGCCGCGCATCATGCCGACCGTCGCGATGCGCCCCGCGCGCACGTCGACGGGCGCGGGCACGCCGACGCCGACGGCGAGGAGCTCGTCGGGTGCGGCGTCGACGGACGCGACCATCTCCTCGACGAGCAGGGCGGCGCGCTGCAGCCCGGTGTCCGCGCGGTGGTCGGGGGCCAGGGGCATGCGCTGGTCCGCGAGGACGCGCATGGACGCGTCGGCGAGCGCGACGCGCATGGACCGGGTGCCGAAGTGGACGCCGGCGACGAGCCCGAGGTTGCGCGCGAGCGTGACCTGGAGCGCGCGGCGGCCGCTGCGCGTGGACGGCGAGGTGTGCAGGACGCCCGCGCCGGTGAGCTCCTTGACGATGTTGGAGACGGTGGCCGGGGACAGGCCGGTGACGCCGGCCAGCTCGATCTGCGTGAGGGAGCCACGCTGCTGGACGGCGCTCACGATCCGAGCTCGGTTGGCCTCACGCAGTGAAGTCTGCGAGCCCGGGGTCACCCGGTCAGCGCGCACGCAGGTCAGGATACCGCCGGGGCACTCCCGTCCAGGTGGGACAGGCCGGGCGTGGACGCTGAGCCGATCTTCTGAACGAACTGGACAGCGCTGTCATCCTAGGCCAGACTCGACAGAACCGCTGGTTGCGTGCAGGACCTGACGCGAAGATCACGATTCGGCGACGCTTGCGTTCATTTCTTGACATCAAGCCGCACCGGGTCGTTGTATGGGCAGCGGGTTCGAGGGCGCGCCGGTGCGCCCGGCCGATGAGACGTGGTCGTCTCGCCGGTCCCCCACGACCGAAGAAGGCGTAGGGAAATCACGATGCGAATCGATCGCAGGACGAGCGCGACGGTGGCGACGGCCGCCCTCGTGGGTCTCGCACTCGCCGCGTGCAGCGGCGGTGGTTCCGGTGACGGGGGCACCGGGGACGGAGGCGCTTCGGGGGGCGGCGACGAGGTCGAGGTGTTCACCTGGTGGGCCGCGGGCTCCGAGAAGGCGGGTCTCGACGCGCTGGTCGGCGTGTTCAACGAGCAGCACCCCGACGTGGAGTTCATCAACGGCGCGGTCGCCGGCGGCGCCGGCTCGGCCGCGAAGGACCTCCTCCAGTCCCGCCTGCAGGCGCAGGACCCGCCGGACACGTTCCAGGCGCACGCCGGTGCCGAGCTGCAGGACTACATCGACGCCGCGCAGATCGAGGACGTCTCGTCGCTGTACGACGAGTTCGGCCTCAACGACGTCTTCCCGGCCGACCTCGTCGACCGCCTCAAGTCCGACGACGGCGCGATCTACTCGATCCCGTCGAACATCCACCGCGCGAACGTCGTGTGGGCCAACCCGACCGTCCTCGAGGCCAACGGCGTCGACCCGGCGGCGACCTACGCGGACCTGGACGCCTGGATGGCGGACCTCGACAAGCTCAAGGCCGCGGGCGTCACGCCGCTGTCGGTCGCGACGACCTGGACCCAGGTCAACCTGCTCGAGACCGTGCTCCTCGCGGACCTCGGCGCCGAGGGCTACAACGGCCTGTGGGACGGCTCGACCGACTGGGAGGGCGCCGAGGTCACGGCCGCCCTCGAGGACTTCGAGAAGCTCATGAGCTACACCAACACCGACCGCGACGGGCTCGACTGGCCCGAGGCGACCCAGATGGTGATCGACGGCAACGCCGCGTTCAACGTCATGGGCGACTGGGCCGTCGCGGCGTTCGAGGAGCAGGGCAAGACGCTCGGCACCGACTTCACCGCGTTCCCGGTCCCGGGCACGGACGGCGTGTTCGACTTCCTCGCCGACTCGTTCACCCTCCCGGTGGGTGCGCCGCACCCCGACGGCGCCAAGGCGTGGCTCGAGACCGTCGGCTCGCTCGAGGGCCAGGTCGCGTTCAACAAGGCCAAGGGCTCCATCCCGGCCCGCACCGACGCCGACCCGTCGGAGTTCTCGGAGTACCAGCAGACGGCGATCGAGTCGTTCGGCAACGACACGATCGTGTCCTCGCTGGCGCACGGCGCCGCCGCGCCGGTCGCGACGCTCAACGCGATCTCCGACGCGACGAGCAAGTTCACGTCCGGTGGGTCCGACCTCGCGACCTACCAGTCCGAGCTCGCTGCCGCCGCACAGGGCTGACACCGCTCCACCGGAGCCGCCGCGCGTCGTCGGGAACCTCCCGTCGGCGCGCGGCGGACCCGCGCGACCGGAACGCGTCCCCGGGACACCGGGCGCCCCCCTGCGCCGCGTCCCACACCCACGACCGGGAAGACCCACCATGCTCAAGTCACTACGACGAGCCGGCCCCGCGCTGCTGATGCTCGCCCCCTCGCTGATCCTCGTCGGCGTGTTCGTGTACGGACTCATCGGCGCGAACTTCCAGACCTCGATCACGGACAACCACACCGCCGCGCAGGCCACGGGACAGAAGCCGTCCGTGGTGGTCTGGTTCGAGAACTACGTCGACCTGCTCGGCAGCGAGGCGTTCCAGCACTCGCTGAAGAACCTCGTCCTCTACACGGTGGTGTTCCTCGCCGGCACGCTCGTCATGGGCTTCCTCTGGGCGTGGATGATGGACAAGCCCGTCAAGGGCGAGGGCCTGTTCCGCTCGGTCTACCTGTTCCCCTTCGCCGTGTCGTTCGTCGCCTCCGGCGTCGTGTGGCGCTGGCTCCTCAACTCGAACCAGGACGCGCAGGCGAGCGGGCTCAACCGGCTGTTCCAGATCATCGGGCTCGACTTCCTCCAGAACAACTGGTGGAACAACGTCACCTGGGGCATCACGGCCATCGCGATCCCGGCGATCTGGCAGCTCTCCGGCTACGTCATGGCGCTCTTCCTCGCCGGGTTCCGCGGCATCCCCGACGAGCTGCGCGAGGCCGCCCGCATGGACGGCGCCAGCGAGTGGAAGCTCTACCGCCACGTGCTCTTCCCGCAGCTCTCGCCGGTGGCGCTCTCCGCGCTCATCATCATCGGCCACATGTCGCTCAAGTCGTTCGACCTCATCATGTCGATCTCGAAGCCGGCGAACTACCAGACCAAGGTGCCGGCCGTCGACATGTACGTGTTCAAGTCGAGCTTCGACTACGCGAACGCCGCGGCGGTCGGCTCGATCCTGCTGATCATCGTGGCCGTCGTCATCGTGCCCTACCTGGTCCGCACCAACCGTCAGGAGAAGCGATGACCGACGTCGTAGCCACCTCGGTGCCGGCACCGGACACCGCCGGTCGCCCGATCGACCTGCACCGCACGGTGCCCAAGAACCGTTTCTCCGTGGGTCGCACCCTCAAGTACGCCGCGCTGATCTTCTTCGTGATCATCGTGCTCATCCCGGTCTACGTGCTCCTCGTGACGAGCTTCAAGGGCACCGGCGACGCGTCGCCCGCTCGCGCGTGGTCGCTGCCGCAGGTGTGGACCCTCGAGAACTGGCAGACGGCATGGACCGCGCTGTCCCCCGCGATCCTGCGCACGCTGCAGATGGTCGTGCCGTCGGCGATCATCGCGGCCTTCCTCGGCTCGCTCAACGGGTTCGTGCTCTCGCGCTGGTCCTTCAAGGGCTCGAACCTGGTCTTCACCCTGATCCTGTTCGGGATGTTCATCCCCTACCAGGCCGTGATGATCCCGCTCAACCAGCTCGTGCTGGACCTCGGCATCCCGAGCGGCGTGCCGTCGCTGATCCTGCTGCACGTCGTGTACGGCATCCCGATCACGACGCTCATCTTCCGCAACTACTACATGACCGTGCCGCACGAGCTCATCGAGGCCGCGCGCGTCGACGGCGCCGGGATGTTCCGGACGTACTGGTCGATCATCCTGCCGATCTCGATCCCCAGCTTCGTGGTCGTGCTCATCTGGCAGTTCACCTCGTCGTGGAACGACTTCCTCTTCGCGGTGTTCTTCTCCTCGAGCCAGAACGGCCCCGTCACGCTCGCGCTGAACAACCTCGCGAACGGCGCGCTGCTGCAGAACTACGGCGTGTCCATGGCCGGTGCGCTCTTCGCGTCCCTGCCGACACTGCTGGTCTACATCATCCTCGGCAAGTACTTCATCGGCGGACTCATGTCCGGCTCGGTGAAGGGCTGACCTCCGGTCGAGCCGAGCACGCGGGGGGCGGGCGGGACCTGGTCGTACCAGGTCCGGCCCGCCCCTCCGTCGTACCACCCCCACCGCACGACGACGGGCGCGCACCCCGCGACCGCCGCGCCGCGCGGCACCCGCGCACGACCGCAGGCTGCCGACGGCCCCCAGGACGACGACGTCTCAAGGAGCCTCGTGTACCACCACATGCCGCACCATCCCACCCCGCCCCCGCCGACCGCACGACGCCGCCGCGCCCGTCTGCTCTCCGGCGCCGCCCTCACGCTCGCGCTCGTCGCGCCCGTCGGCGCCGCGGCTCCCGCGCTCGCCGCACCGGAGGCGTCCGCCTCCTCGTCGGCCGTCGAGCCGCTCGACGGGCACGAGGTCTCGTCGCCCGACGGCAGCCTCGACCTCACGGTCGGCGTCGTCGACGGGCGCCTCACCTACGACGTCGTGCGGGACGGCACGACGACGGTCGTCGGCTCCTCCGGTCTCGGCCTCGTGCTGCGCTCTCCCGACGTCGACCTCACCTCCGGGATGACCGTCGAGTCCGTCGAGCGCGACGAGATCGACGAGACGTGGACACCCGCGTGGGGCACGAGCTCGTCGGTGCGCAACCACGCGAACGAGCTCACCGTGCACGCGCGCCACTCCTCCGGCCTGGCGCTGGACGTCGTGGTCCGCGTGTTCGACGACGGCGTCGGGTTCCGCTACGTTCTGCCTCACCAGGACGCGCTCGCGAGCGGCCCGTTCGTCGTGACGGCCGAGCGGACCGAGTTCGCGCTCCCGGCGGACCTCACCGCGTACTTCATCCGCGCCGGCACGGACTGGAACGCGGACGAGAAGCACTACAGGACCGCGCCTGTCGGCGACGTGCCCGACGCGCAGACGCCGCTCACGCTCTCCCGCGGCGACGACCTGTTCCTCGCCGTCCACGAGGCCGACCTCACGGACTACGCGAGCATGACGCTCGTCCGCGGCGCGACCCCCGGGACCCTGGTGAGCGAGCTCGTCGCGCTCCCGGACGGCACCAAGGCGGTGCTCGACGCGCGCGAGAAGAACGTCGTGACGCCCTGGCGTACGGTGCAGGTGGGCCGCGCGGCGGGCGACCTCGCCGAGTCGCACCTGGTCCAGAACCTCAACCCGCCGTGCGCCGTGTGCGACGTCGACTCGGACGGCGACGGCACCGCCGACACGACCGACTGGATCGAGGCGGGGACGTACACCGGCGTGTGGTGGGAGCTCCAGCGCCGCGACACGACGTGGACCGCAGGTGCCAAGCACGGCGCCACGACCGCGCGGATCAAGGACTACATCGACCTCGCGGCCGACGCGGGGGCCCGGTACGTGCTCGCCGAGGGCTGGAACACCAACGCCGGGGGCTCCTGGACCAACCAGGACTTCACGACGCCGATGCCCGACGTCGACCTCGACGAGGTGCTGCGCTACGGCGCCGAGAAGGGCGTCGGGTTCGTCGCGCACAACGAGACGCGCGGCTACGTCGACTACTACGACCAGAACCTCGAGCGCATCTTCTCCCAGTACGAGGAGTGGGGGATCCACGCGATCAAGACCGGCTACGCGACCCGCTTCCAGCTCGGCGGCGTCAACCGCAGCCACTACGACCAGGAGGCGGTGAAGCACTACCAGCGCGTCGTCGAGGCGGCGGCGCGGCACGGCATCTCCGTCAACGCGCACGAGGCGATCAAGCCCACGGGCAAGGACCGCACCTGGCCCAACATGATGACGGGCGAGGGCGTCGCGGGCATGGAGCAGCAGAACTACATGGGCGCGAACGGCAACCCGCCGGAGCAGGCGACCATCCTGCCGTTCACGCGCTGGATCGGCGGCCCGGCCGACTACACGCCGGGCGTGCTCGACGTGCTGTGGGACCCGGCGAAGCTCAACACGCGGGTGCAGACGACCACCACCACCCAGCTCGCGCTCTACACGACCTTCTACAGCCCGCTCCAGATGCTCGCGGACACGCCCGAGAACTACGCGAAGCACCCCGAGGCGTTCGAGTACCTGCGCGGGATGCCGGCGACGTGGGACGAGTCGCGCGTGGACGCGCAGATCGGCGACCACGTGACGACCGCCCGCCGCAGCGGCGACACCTGGTACGTGGGCGTCGTGACCGACGAGGTCGACCGCACGCTCGACGTCCCGCTGGACATGCTCGACGACGGCGTCACGTACGTCGCGGAGGTCTGGGCCGACGCCCAGGACGCGAGCTGGAAGGGCAACCCCACGGCGGTCGAGGTCACGCGGTCCCTCGTGACCTCCGACGACGTCCTCAGCGCGTCGCTCGTCGGGGCGGGCGGGCAGGCGGTCCGGCTCCGGCCCGCCACCGCGGAGGACCTCGCGGAGCTCACGCCGTACGAGCGCGCCCGTCTGGACCTCGTGGGGACGCCGACCGCGACGTTCGACCCGGCGACCGGGTCGGTCCACGTCACGGCCCAGGTCGCGAACGCGGGCACCACGGTCACGGAGGCGCACCTGGTCCTCGACGGCGAGACGGTCGCGGGCACGACCGCGCGGGTCGGCGGCGGACAGACGCGCGAGCTCGCGTTCACCCTCGACGCGGCCGACGTGTCCTACACGGAGCACAACGAGCTCGCCGTCGCCGGGGCGGACGGCGCGCTGGGCGAGCCCGCCCGGGCGGCGCTCCTGCCGTACCCGGACGGCGCCGCCCTGGAGGCCCTGGTGGCCGCCGCTCGCACGGACGGCGACCTCGACCCCGCGACGGCGGCGCTGCTGACGACGCGGGTCGGTGCGCTCGTCGCGGCGGCGGCCGACGCCGACCTGGGCGCCGCCCAGGTCGCCGCGCAGAGCGTGCGGACGGTCCTGCTCACGCGCTCGTCCGAGCAGGTCGGGGGAGGCGCGCTCGCGACGCTCGACACCGCGGTGGCGCCGTGGCTCGGCGAGCGGGTCGGGCTGCCGCGCGTGCTCGCCGACCTGCACGCGGCCGAGGAGGCGGGAGAGCTCACCGCGGGCGACGCCGCCGCCGCGAGGGCACCGCTGGCCGCCGCGGTCCGTGCCGCGACGCGCGACGACGACGCCGCCGTGGGCAGGGCCCTCGACCGGGCGGCCGCCGCGCTCGCCGCCCTGCCCGCCGGTCCCGCGGCCGAGGCCCTGGGCGTTCTCGTCGCGGCCCAGCGCGAGGAGCTCGTGCTCGAGGCCGAGGCCGGGACGCTGAGCGGGGGCGCGATCACGACGACCGAGCACCCCGGCTACACGGGCACGGGCTTCGTCCGCACCCTCAGCCGCGAGGGGGCGGCCTTCGCCGTGGACGTCGCGGGCGTCGCGCCGGGGACCACCTACGAGGTGAGCTTCCGCTACGCCAACGGCATGGTCGTCGCCCCCCTCGACCGCCAGCTCTCGCTCACGGTCGACGGCGTCTCGTCCGGCCCCGTCCCGTTCCCGAACCTCGGGCAGGACGCCGAACGGTGGCGTCGCTGGGGCTTCACGGAGCCGGTGCGCGTGACCGTGGGCGAGGGGACGACGCGCGTCGGCCTGCGCTACGACCGCGGCGACACGGGCAACGTGAACGTCGACCACGTGCGGCTCGTCCCCGACCGTGGCGTCGTCGTCGGGTCGTCCGGCGGCGTCGTCGGCACCGCCGCCGACGTGCGCGTCGAGGCGCAGGCGCGGTGCCTGGCCGGCAAGGCCTACGTGGCCCTGCGCGCGCTCAACGGCGAGGACGTCCCGGTCGGGCTCACGCTCGGCCTGGCGACCGCGTTCGGCGAGCGCACGGTCGCCGACGTCGTGCCCGGCGCGTCCGGCTACCAGTCTTTCGCGACGCGGGCGCGGGCCGTCGAGGCGACGACCGCGGTGGTCACCGCGCACGGCGAGCTCGGCGGAGAGCCCGTGGACGCGCAGGTGTCGGTCGACGTGCCCGCCGTCGACTGCGGCTGAGCGGACCGCCCGGTCGGCCGTCACGGCGGCCGACCGGGCGAAGTCCGCGGCGCTCCCTTCACTCCCGGGAGAACCCCGCCTATACTCGCTGTCGACAGCGCTGTCAGGTGGCTTGGCGCCACCGCGTGCGACGTCGCACCACCCGAGAGGAACGCACCGCGTGAGCATCCCCCGCCCCGCCTGAGCGGCTCCCCCGACCCGCGCGGGGGCGCCGGTCGTCCGACCCTGGACCGGCGCTCCCCGCGCGCACCGCACCACCTCCCACCCGCCCGCACCCGTACCACCCGCCCGAGCACCAGCACCGTTGCCGCTCGACGACGCCCGGAGGCCCCATGACCCGCCCGCCCACCCCACCGCCCGGACGGCGCGCACGCCGCCGCGCCACCGCCGCCGTCTCGCTCGCGACCGCCGGGGCCCTGCTGCTCACCCCCGCGGTCGCGCAGGGAGCGCCCTCGGCCGCCTCCCCCGCAGCCGTGACGGCGGAGGTCGACCCCACGCCCGCGTTCGGCGCGCCCGACGCGACCGCGGCCGACTACTACGGCGCGCTGCTGCGCCACACCCGCTGGGTCGAGACCGTCTGGGACGAGTCCGCCGGGGTGTACCAGCTCAAGGACTTCAACTTCGCCGTCGTGCTGGGCAACGCCGTGCTCCTGACCCACGGCGAGTACGACGCCGAGCTCGCGGGCATCTCCGAGGAGACGCTCCGCGCGCACACGCTCGCCACGATCCGGCACTACGCCGCGAGCAACCGGTTCGTCGACCCGGCGGGCACGTGGGGCAAGAAGCTGTTCTGGGACTCGACGTTCCAGTCCTACTTCCTCGCGGCCGGGACGCTGCTGTGGGACGAGCTCGACGCGACGACGCAGGCCAACCTCACGACGATCGCGACCGGCCAGTCCACGTACACCGCCGACCTCGACTTCGGCAAGGACCCCCTCTCCGGGTCGTGGACCGCCGACTGGCCGACGGGCAAGTTCGAGGGCGACACGGCGCAGGAGGAGGTCGGCGTCTACACGCAGGCGCTGGCCCCCGGCCTCGCCTGGGCCCCCGACGACCCCGACGCGGCGCGCTGGGCCGAGCAGCTCGGCGACTGGGGCCGCAACGCGGCGGGGCAGCCGACCGCCGACCGCAACAACCCGGCCGTCGTCGCGGGCAAGCCCGTGTCGACGAACACCATGCAGACCATCCACGACACGTACCTCGTGGAGAACCACGGGTCGTTCGGCCCGCACTACCAGTCCGACATCTGGCGGTCCGGCGGGCGCAACGCGATCCACTTCCTCCTGCGTGACGAGCCGCTGCCGGAGATCCTCACGCACCAGCCCAACTCGGCGGAGCTGTGGGAGTCGATCAAGCTCGTCATGTCCGACGCGGGCGAGCCGTTCATGCCGATGGTCGCCGACCGCGAGTACCTCTACGGCCGCGACGCCATCCCGATGGCGTTCCTCAGCCAGGTGCTGCGCGACCCCGACGCCGCGCGCGCCGAGGCGAACCTCGCGGCCGCGCTCGCGGACTACCAGTCCTACCCCCCGGTCTACCGCCTCGCGAAGTTCTCCGGCGAGCCCAAGTACGAGCCGGAGGCGCGCGCCGAGATCGCCATCTCCTACCTGCTGCACGTCGAGGCCGCCGAGTCCCCCGAGGGCCCGGTCGAGCCGACGCCGCAGGACGCGTTCTTCGAGCGCCTCGCCGGGGTGCGCGACTTCGGCGCCGGCCCCGGGCTGACGGTCCAGCAGTCCGCGGACGCCTGGGCCGCGGCGTCGAGCCGCAAGGGCTTCGTGAAGTTCCCCTGGGTCCCGTCGCACGACTCGTGGCTCTTCCACGTCTCGGGCTCGACCCCCTACCTCTACCCCAGCACCGGCGCGGCCGTCGACGAGCGGCACGTGACGACGTACACCGGGCCGCGCGACGGCTTCGAGGGCACGTCGTCGGTGTTCCGGATCGGGACGGGGTACGCCGGCCAGGTCACGCTCCCGACCGGGGCCGCGGTCTACGCGTCGACCGGCGCGGGCACCGAGGACGCGAGCCTGTCCGTCCGCAACCTCGACATGAACGGGTACTCCGGCCTCGACGGGTCGCGCACCTACACGACCGCGGAGGGCGAGACCACCGCGACGCTCCCGGTGACGCGCCCCGCCGACCCCGCGGACGCCAAGGCCGCGCGCGTGGACGACCTCACCTTCGCGCCCGTCACCGCGCGGTACGTGCGGCTCCTCGGACAGCAGGGCCACCCGCAGTACGGCTACTCGATGTTCGCGTTCCACGCGTACGGCGCGGACGAGGGGTCGGCGACCGACCTCGCGGCCGGCAAGGTCGCGACCGCGTCCAGCGAGGACGCCGCGAACGGCCGTACCGCGGCCCGCGTGACCGACGGCAACGCGTCGACCCGCTGGGCCGTCGCGGTCGGCGAGCGCACGCGCCCCGACTCGTGGATCCAGGTGGACCTCGGCGAGGAGACGACCGTGGGCGGCGTGCGGTTCGCGTGGGAGGCGAGCGCGGGAGCGCGGTACCTCGTCCAGACGTCGACCGACGGCCAGACCTGGACGACGGCCACCGCCTACGGCAAGGCCCCGGCGGACGTGAACGTCGCGCGCCTCGACACCGTCGACCTCACCCCGGAGGGCGCGGCCGAGCCCGCGCCGGTCACGACGCGCTACGTCCGCATGCAGGGCGTGCGCGGGGACGCGGCGTACGGCTACTCGCTCTACCACCTGCGCGCGTTCTCCCCGACCGGCACGGACGTCGCGGCGGGCAAGCCGGCCACGGCGTCGAGCGCCAACGGCTCCAACCCCGCGAGCGCCGTCACCGACGGCTCGGCCACGACCCGCTGGGCCGTCGCGGTCGCGGACCGCACGAAGCCCGACTCGTGGATCCAGGTCGACCTCGGCGCCCCGACCGAGGTCAGCCAGGTCCAGCTCGGCTGGGAGGTCGCCGCGGGTCAGGAGTACCGCGTGCAGACGTCGCTCGACGGCCGGACCTGGCACGACGCCGCGTCGTTCCGGTACACCGGCGACCAGGTGCTCAGCAGCGACGGCGACTGGCTCAACGTCGAGGGCGAGGCCGGGTTCGTCGTGCGCGGCTCCGACGCGCCGGTGACGGTGTCGCGCGCGACCGACACGCGGCACGTCGTCCGGCTCACGGACGGCGCGACCGGCCCCCGGCTCGTGGAGATGGTCCCGGGCGACGCCGCGGCGACCGCCGCGCAGGCCGGGGCCCGCGTGCCCACGGCCGCCGACCCGGCGGTGCTCGTGAGCGCCGTCGACGGCTACGTCGTGGCGTTCAACCTCACGGGCGCGGACGTCGCGACGACGCTCACCGTCCCGCACGACGGCGGGGCCGTCCCCGTCTACGCGGGCACGCAGACGGTCGGCGCGGACGCCTCGACGCTCGACGTCACCGTCCCCGCGGGCGACGCGGTCGTCCTCGCACCCCGCGCGACGGTCGCCGCGCACGGCGGAGCGACCCCGGCCGGGGTCACCGTCGCCGTCGACGACGCCCGGTCGTTCCGCGTGAGCGGCGACGGGACGCCGGTCGAGCTCCGCCACGCCGAGACGGGAGCGACCCGCACGGTCGGGGCGACGCCGTCCGGCACGCGCGTCACCTTCCGGGACGCGACCCCGTTCCCGGTCGCCGACCACGCGCTGAGCACCCTCACGTTCCCCGCGTCGGTGCTGCCCGACGGCATGACGTCGCCGTCGCTCGCCGTCGACGGCGACGCCACCACGGCGTGGGTCCCCGGCCCGGACGGCCGCATGGTCACCGACCTGGGCGCACCGCGCGAGATCGGCACCGTCGTCGCCGCCTGGGAGCGGGGCGGGGCGCCGGAGTCGGTCGTGTCCGTGAGCGACGACGGCCTGACGTTCACCGACGTCGGCACCCTCGGCGCAGGGGACGTCCGCGGCACGCTCGCCGTCGACCGCACGGCGCGGTACGTCGCGCTGAGCACGTCGTGGCAGGACGGCGACCCGGGGCTCACCGCGCTGCGGGTGCTCGCGCCCGGCGCGGCGGACCCGACGTCTCCGGCAGCAGTCGCCGTCACCGCGACGGCCGAGGTCCGGTGCCTCGGCGGCAAGCCGTACGTCGCCGTGCGGGTCGTGAACGACGACGACGCGCGCCTCGACGTCGAGGTCGCCACGCCGTGGGGCTCGAAGAGCTTCCCCTCGGTGGCCCCCGGCAAGAACGCGTACCAGTCGTTCGCCGTCCGCGGCGACGCCACGGACGGTCCCGTGAGCGTCACGGCCGCGCCGTCGGACGACGCCGACGAGCGCGAGACCGTCGCGACGCCGGAGCACGGCCGACCGACCTGCGGCTGACCCCCGGCCGCCCGCGGCCGACCCCGGCCGACCCCGGCCGACCCACCCCGAACCCGGGGTCGCTCCTCGATCCACCTCCGGATCGAGGAGCGACCCCGGGTTCGGCGCGCTGGGGGTGCAGCCCTCAGGACCTAGGTGACTCACAGGTTCGGCTCAGGCGCGTCACCGGGTCAGGGAGGAGGCTGGTTCCATGACCGCAGCCACCGCCCCCGTCGGCCGTCCCGACCAGCCCCGCCTGACGCGCCCGGACGGCTCGCCCGTCCGCGTGCTCGTGGTCGACGACGAGCCCAACCTCGCCGAGCTGCTCACCTCGGCGCTGCGCTACGAGGGCTGGGACGTGTCCACCGCGCTCGACGGGAGCTCCGCGATCCGGACCGCGCGCGAGACCGATCCCGACGTCGTCGTGCTCGACGTCATGCTCCCCGACATGGACGGCCTCACCGTGCTGCGACGCCTGCGCGAGCAGGAGGCCCGGAGGCCGGTGCTGTTCCTCACGGCGCGCGACGCCGTCGAGGACCGCGTCGCCGGGCTCACCGCGGGCGGCGACGACTACGTGACCAAGCCGTTCAGCCTCGAAGAGGTCGTCGCGCGCCTGCGCGGGCTGCTGCGCCGGGGCGGCGCCACCGCGCGCGAGGACTCGGTGCTCGTCGTCGGCGACCTCGAGCTCGACGAGGACGCGCACGAGGTGCGCCGCGCGGGCGAGGAGGTCCGGCTCACGGCCACCGAGTTCGAGCTCCTGCGCTACCTCATGCGCAACCCGCGCCGCGTGCTCTCCAAGGCGCAGATCCTCGACCGCGTCTGGAGCTACGACTTCGGCGGCCAGGCGAACATCGTCGAGCTCTACGTCTCCTACCTGCGTCGCAAGATCGACAAGGGCCGCGAGCCCATGATCCACACGCTCCGCGGCGTCGGCTACGTGCTCAAGCCCGCGGCGGGCGCGGCCGACGCCGGTGCCTGAGCCGTCACGGGCCGGGACGGCCCCGGCGCAGGGGACCGGGACACCGGGCCCGGCCCGCCGACGTCCCACCGCGCTGCGGCGACGGCTCGTCCTCGTGGTCGCCGGTGTCGTCCTCGTCGTGACCGTCGGGCTCGCCGCCGCCTCGACCGCGGCGCTGCGCACCCAGCTCGTCACCCAGGTCGACCACGAGCTCGAGCAGGCGAGTCAGCGGCTCGCGCAGGGGCCCGGGGTCCTGCCGCCGGGCAGGCAGCTCCCTGACGACGCGACGGGCACCCCGGCCCCGTCGCCCAGCAGCCTTCCCGACGGCGACGACCCGGCACGCCTGCCTGCCGGCATCGGTCCGGGGAGCGCGCTCGTGCGGTACGCCGACGGCCAGATCGTGCTCGCGGAGTACGTCTCGTCGACGCTCGAGCGCGTCACGCTCGACGAGGCCCAGATCGCCACGCTCGAGGCCGTCCCGGCCGACGGCAGGGCGCACGACGTCGACCTGCCGGACCTCGGGTCGTTCCGTGCCGTGCACCGGACGACGGACGACGACCAGCCCGTCGTCGTCGCCTCGAGCACGACGACCGTCGACGCGACGGTCGAGGACTACGTCTCCGTCCAGGTCGCGCTCGGCGCCGCGGGCCTGCTCGCCGCCGTGCTCCTGGGCACGTGGCTCGTGCGGCGCTCGCTCCGGCCGCTCGACGACGTCGCCGCCGCAGCGAGCCGCGTCTCCGAGCTGGAGCTCGCGCAGGGCGAGATCGACGCGATCCCGCGCGTCCCGGTCGACCTCACCGACGAGCGCACCGAGGTCGGGCAGGTGGGCGCCGCGCTGAACCGCATGCTGGAGAACGTCGAGACCTCGCTCCAGGCGCGCCACGACTCCGAGACCCAGGTGCGGCGGTTCGTCGCCGACGCGAGCCACGAGCTGCGCACCCCGCTCGCCTCCATCCGCGGGTACGCCGAGCTCGTGCGCCGCTCCCCCGACGACGTCCCGCCCGCCACCGCGCGCTCGCTCGACCGCATCGAGTCCGAGGCCGTCCGCATGACGGGGCTCGTCGAGGACCTCCTGCTCCTCGCGCGGCTCGACGCCGGCCGCCCGCTCGACCGCGCGCCCGTCGACCTCGCCGGCCTCGCCGTGGACGCCGTCATGGACGCCCACGCCGCCGGGCCCGACCACGACTGGGACCTCGACCTGCCCGGCACCGGCGACCTGGACGTCGACCTCGCCACGGACCTGCCCGACGCGCGCGGCGAGGACACCGACGAGGACGTCGACCTCGAGGTCCTGGGCGACGAGGCGAGCCTGCGCCAGGTGCTCGCGAACCTCCTCGCCAACGCGCGCACGCACACCCCGCCCGGCACTCACGTCGCGGTACGGCTGACGACCGACGGCGAGGACGTCGTGCTCACCGTCGCCGACGACGGCCCCGGCGTCCCGCCGACCCTGCGCCCGACGCTCTTCCGGCGCTTCACGCGCGGCGACGACGCCCGCAACCGCACCGGCGGCTCCACCGGCCTGGGCCTCGCCATCGCCGACGCGATCGTCACCGCGCACGGCGGCACGATCACCGTGACGTCGGCGACCGTGGACGAACCCGACCCCACCGGCACGACCTTCACCGTCCGCCTGCCTCGCGGGTCCGGATGACCTGGATCGACGTCCTCATCCGCCGGTGCGGGAGAAGCCACCCTCAGGGAAGCCCCCCTCGGGGAAGCCTCCCTGGGGGAAGCCTCCCTGGGGGAAGCCGCTCTGCCCCTCGGACCCGCCCAGGCCGGCGAGCCCGCTCGACTCCTCGTCGTCGGGCACGAGCTCTCGGGCCAGGTCGGCCAGCACGACCTCGTCGCCGGCGGCGAGGCCCTCGGTGACCTCGGTGACCTCCGGCCCGACGGCGCCCGTCGTCACCGTCACGGTGCGCACGCCGTCGCCGTCGAGCACCCGGACCGTGCGCGCCGGCCCGTCCGCGGCCACGGCGGACGTCGGGACGACGAGGACGTCGCTCACCTCGGCGACCGCGATCGTCGCGGACGCGGACGCACCCTCGGGCAGCTCGCCGTCGACCGCGTCGAGCGCGACGGCCGCGGCGTACGACGGGGTCGAGGTCTGCGAGTCGTCGAGGATCCCGATGCTGCTCACGGTGCCCGTGTACGCACCGCCCGTGGCGGGAACGGTCGCGGTGACGGCCTGGCCGACCTCGACCGCACCCACCTCGGCGAGGTCGAGGGTCGTCGTGAGCACGTAGCCGCCGTCGCCGAGGACGGTCACGGCCGTGTCGCTCGTGCCGACCGACGCGCCCGGGGTCACGTCCACCTGTGCCACGGTCCCGGAGATCGGCGCGGTGAGGGTGCCCGCCGCCGCGGCCGCCGCGGCGATGTCGAGCTGCCGCTCGGCCACGCTGACGGCCGCGCGGTCGGCGAGGATGCGCTCCGCGGTCACGGTGCCCGACGACGTCCCGTCGCCCCTGGTCGTCACGGATCCGCCCGACGGCGCGCCGCCCGCGGCCGACCCGACGGCCCCGGTACCGCCGCCCGAGAGATCCGGGGTCGCACCCGCGCCCCCGCCCGAGGGGGCGGATCCGCCCGCGGGGGACGAACCGTCGGCGCCCGTCCCCGCCCCCGTGCCGGCCCCGGCATCAGGTGCCCCACCGGCGCTGCCGGAGCCGCTCCCCGGACCGGAGGCGTCGAGGAGCGCCGCCACCGCGGCGTCCAGCTCGGCGGACCTCTCGCCGAGCGTGGTCACGGCGTCGTCGAGGTTCGCCACGAGGTCCCGCAGGGCCGTCTGCGCCGCTCCGGTCGTCTGCTGGGCGCTGTCCGTCGCGGCGAGGGCCTCCTGCGCGGAGACGATCGCGGCGACGCACGCGGTCAGCTCGTCCTCGGTCACGGCGGCGTCGGCGGTTCCGGCCAAGAGGACCGCGGCGCACGGGCCCTGGTCGCCGGTCGCGGAGGCGACCGCGTCGCCCGAGGTGCCCAGCGCCGCGGTGCCGGCGAGCAGGGCGTCCGCGACGGACTCGTACCCCGCGAGGAGCGCCTCCTGCGCCGTCTGCACGGCCGTCCGTGCGTCGGCCAGCGCGTCGAGCGCGGTGGTGACCGCCTGCTCGGCCTCGCTCGACCCGCCGGCGGCCGTGAGCGTCACGGCGCGCGTGCCCGCACCCGTCGTGCTGACGAGGAGCACGGACCCGCCCGCGGAGGTACCGGCCCCGGCCGCGCCCGTCCCGGAGGCGGACGTCACGCTCGCCGTCGAGCCCGAGCCGGACGACTGGGCGTCGAGGTCGTCGGCGAGGGTCTGCTGCGCCTCGGCAAGGGTCTCGTTCGCGTCGTCGACGGCGTCCTGCAGCGCGTCGGCGTCGAGCGTGGCGAGGACGTCACCCGCCTCGACGCGGTCGCCGGCGGCGACGTCGACGGTCGCGACGGTGCCCGACGCGCCGAACGTCACGTCGGCGCGGCTCGCGGACGCCACGGTGGCGCTGACCGACACCTGCTGCGCGACGTCACCGGTGGCGACCGTCGCCGTGCGGTACTGCGCGGCAGCAGGCCGCAGGGCGACGGCGGCGCCCCCCGCGCCCAGCACGGCGACCGCGACGCCCGCGGCGACCCACCGGTGGCGCCGCGACCGGCGGCGACGACGAACGACCGCGTCACGCATCGCGACCGTCCTCGTCCTGGCCACCGCGCACGCCGGGGAACCCGCCCCGGCCGCCGGGGAACCCGCTCGTGCACCCGTCGTCGCCGGGAGCGGAGACGCTCAGGCTCGTCGCGGCGAACGCGCTGCCGTCCTCGCTCTCGCCCTGGGCGGTGACGCACTGCCCGACGACGACGTCGTCGCCCGTGCCCGCGCGCTGGACCGTGTAGGTGGTCGCGTCGTCGACCGAGACGCTCTCCTCGGAGGTCTCCCCCTCGGGCGAGGTCGTGCGCACCGTGATCGTGGAGCCGTCGACCGCCGTCACGAGGCCCGTCGTCAGACCGCCGAAGCCTCCACCCGGCCCGCCCTCGCGGTCCGGCGCGCCCGACGGCATGTCGGTCGGTGCGCCCTCGGGCATCTCGGGCAGGTCGGACGGCATGTCCGTCGGCGCGCCCTGAGGTCGCTCACCGCCGCCGGGGAACCCGCCACCGCCGAACCCTCCGAAGCCGCCGGTGCACGCGCCGTCCACCGGCTCGCTCACGGCGACGCTCGTGGCCGCGTCTCCCGCCGAGTCCTCGGTCTCGTCCCGCGGCAGGGAGCCGGTCACCGCCAGGACGCACGACCCGACGGTCACGTCGGTGAGCGCGCCGTCCACCGTGACGCTGATCGTGGTGTCGTCGGACCAGACGACGGCGGTCTGCGACTCGTCGTCCTGGACCTGCGCGGTCGTCCCGTCGACGGCGGCGATCTCGCCCGAGACGCCGGGGGCACGGCCGCCGCGGCCCTGGGACGCGCCCTCGGGCGCCGCGCCCTGGTCGCCCGCGGCGTCCGACGGTGAGCCGTCGGGGGTCGCGGCGTCCGAGGCGGAGCACGCCGTGAGGGCGAGCGCGAGGCCGAGGGCGCCGAGCGCGACGAGGGCGCCGCGAGGCCGGCCGGTGCGGGGGCGCGTGGTGCGCGAGGTCATGGAGCTCTCCAGGTGTGCGTGTCGAGGATCGGGAGGGAGCAGGGCGGGGTCACTCGCTGCGCAGCGCGTCGATCGGGGCGAGGCGCGCGGCACGGACGGCGGGATACACGCCGAACACGAGCCCGATGGCCAGGGCCACGGCGATCGAGCCGCCGACGGCGAGCGGCGAGACCACGATCGAGGAGCCCAGCGCGGCCGGGAGGGCGAGCGCCGCGACGACGCCGAGCAGCGCGCCGACGAGTCCACCGGTGACACCGAGGATCGACGCCTCCGTGAGGAACTGACGTCGGATCGCGCCGGGCGGCGCACCCAGCGCCTTGCGCAGGCCGATCTCGCGCGTCCGCTCGGACACGGACACGAGCATGATGTTCATGACGCCGATGCCTCCGACGAGCAGCGACAGGCCGGCCACCCCGGCCAGCAGGACCGTGAGCGTGCGGTACACCGACGTCGCGGTGGACACGAGCGAGTCCTGGGAGTCGATGGTGAAGTCGGCCGCGTCCGCGCTCGACGCGCCGTGCAGCGCGAGGAGCAGCGACTGCGCCTCCTGGTAGGCGGCGGAGATCGCGTCGGTGTCGGTCGCCTTGAGGTAGATCGTGCTGACCGACGTGTTCGTGCCGCCCGTGATCGCCGACGTCATCGCGGTCATGGACACGACGGCGACGTCGTCCAGGTTCGCCGACGCGCTCGACCCGGCGGCCTCGAGGACGCCCACGACGTCGAACGTCGTCCCGGCGATGCTCACGGTGCGGCCGACGACGTCGGTCGTGCCGAACAGCTCGCTCGCGGTCTCGGGGCCGAGCACGACCTCGTCGGTCGAGGCGACGTCGACGAACGCGCCGACCGCGACCTCGCGCGAGCGCACCTCGAGCCAGTCGTCGGTGACGCCCGTGACGGTCGTCGTCCAGTTGGCGTCGCCTGCCTCGATCGACTGCGACGACTCCTTCTCCGCGGCCACCGCCGCGACGTCGGGCACCGCGACGTCCGAGGCGAGAGCCTCGGCGTCGGCCACGGTCAGCGTCGACGCGGAGCCGAACCCGCCGCGGATCCCCGAGGAGTCGGTGGAGGACCCGGGGGTGACGATGAGCAGGTTCGACCCGAGCGAGCTGATGTCCTCGGAGACGTCCTTCTGCGTCCCCAGACCCAGCCCGACCGTGAGGATGACGGCGGCGATGCCGATGAGGATGCCGAGCACCGTGAGCAGCGAGCGCATCGTGTGCGCGCGGATCGCGTGCCACGCCGTGGCGGCGGTCTCGGTCCAGCTCATGACGCCACCACCCGCTCGTCCGACGTGACGAGGCCGTCGAGCACGCGCACGACCCGCCGGGACCGCTGCGCGACCTCGTGCTCGTGCGTGATGAGGACGATCGTGCGGCCCTGCGCGTGCAGCGCGTCGAGCAGGTCGAGCACGTCGGCGGTCGAACGGGAGTCGAGGTTGCCGGTCGGCTCGTCCGCGAGGACGAGCGCCGGCTCGCCGACGAGCGCCCGCGCGACGGCGACGCGCTGCTGCTGGCCGCCCGAGAGCTGGCCGGGCCGGTGCGTGGTGCGGTCGGCGAGGCCGACGCGGGCGAGCGCCTCCGCGGCCCGCTCGCGGCGCTCCGCCGACGCCACGCCCCGGTACACGAGCGGGAGCTCGACGTTGCGCAGCGCGGAGAGCGACGGCAGCAGGTTGAACTGCTGGAACACGAAGCCGATCTGCTCGTTGCGCACGCTCGCCAGGTCGGTCTCGTCCAGGTCGTCGACGTCGTCGCCCGCGAGCCGGTACGTGCCCGAGGTGAGCGTGTCGAGGCAGCCGAGCACGTTCATGAGCGTCGACTTGCCCGAGCCCGACGGCCCGACGATCGCGACGTACTCGCCGCGCTCGATCCGGAGGTCGACGCCGCGCAGCGCCTCGAACTCGAGGTCGCCCGTGCGGTAGGTCTTGCGCGCGCCGTACAGGTCGATGACCGGCGAGGAGCCCGGCTCGGCCGGGGGACCCGCGAGACCGACCTCGCTCGTCGCGGCGGTCACGAGTTCCCCCCGCGGCCGGGGAAGCCGCCGGCGGGCAGCTGCGAGGGATCGAAGCCCTCGGGGAACCCGCCCTGGCCGCGCCCGGGCATCTGGGACGGGTCGAAGCCCTCCTCCCCGCCCTGGCCGCGTCCGGCGCCCGGGGTGAACGCGGTGTACTGCACGGTGTCCCCCTCCGACAGGCCGGACACGATCTCGATCATCTGGCCCGACGACTCACCGGTCTCGACGACCTGCTCCGAGGTCGACCCGTCCCCGTCCACGAGCGTCACGACCGAGGCCCCGTCGTCGTTCGTCGAGACGGCGGCGGCCGGCACGGAGAGCACGTCGGTGCGGCGCTCGGTGACGATCGAGACGTCGACGCTCACGCCGTCGTGCAGGCCCTCGGGACTGCCGGTGACCGCGACCGTCACGGGGTACGCGACCGCGCCCTGCGTCGTGGAGGGCAGGCGCCCGATCTCGCTCACGGTGCCGAACACCGTCTCGGCGAGGTCGTCCGACGTCATCTCGACCTGATCTCCCGTCTCGATCGTCGCGACGTCGGACTCCCCGACGCTCACCTCGACCGTCCACGCGTCGGTCCCGACGATGGTGAACGCCGCGGTGTCGGACGAGCCGGACGACGAGGTGCTGGTCGACCCGCCGCTCGACGTGCCGGGCATCGCTCCGGCACCACCCTGGTCGGCCGCGCCGGTCGACCCGGACGAGCCCGTGCTCGACGACGTGCCCACCGTGTCCCCCACCGCGACGCCGACCGACGTCACCAGACCACCCACCGAGGCGGTGAGCGTCGCGTCGGACATCGCCGCCGCGGCCTCGTCGTACGCCTGCTGCGCGACCGCGACGGCGGACTCGCGCGCCTCGACGGCTGCCTCCGCCGCGTCGCTGCCGTCGTCGGACTCCCGCGCGTCCGCGAGGTCGGCCTGCGCCTGCGCGAGGTCCGCGTTCGCCCGCGCGAGCGCGGCGTCGAGCTGCAGGGTGTCGATCGTCGCGAGCGTCTGCCCCGCCTCGACCGTGTCGCCCGCGGCGACCTCGACCGACTGCACGGTGCCCGACGCCGCGAACGACACGTCCTCCCGCACGCTCGGCGTGAGCGTCCCCGTCGTCGTCACGGTCCGCTCGAACGTCGCCGTGCTCGCCTGCGCGGTGGTCGGCTGCAGGGCTCCCGCCTCCTGGGCCGACGACGCGCGCGGCCGCAGGACCGTCAGGTAGACGACCAGCGCGGCGACCACGAGGACGGCGATCACCCCGACCACGACCGCCCGCCGGCGGGGCCGAGGCCCGCGCAGCCGCCGCGTCAGCCGGCCACGACGGGTGCCCCGGTCGTCGCTGGTCCCCGGCGCCTCGTCCGGCTCCGGTGGATCGGCGGGCCTCGTCCCCGACTCCGTGGTGGGCACGGACGACCGCGAGCGTTGCAGCAGCACCCTCGACTCCCAGGATCGATGCCACCCCGACGGGTGGCGGATGACCAGGACGCTAGGGAGCGCGACTGGGACGGGAGTAGCGCGCGGCTATGTCCTCCCTGTGAACCCGCCCGCGGCGGCGGGGCGACGACCGGGGACGCCGTCGTGCGCCGCGCAGGTCGGGACCTTCGGCCGGTCCGGCGCACCGGGCGGCGGCGCTACGTTCGAGGTCCTGGCAGCGCGGCGGGCGACCCCGACCCGTCGGACTGCCCGGCCGTCGTGCGTCGGAAGGAGCCGCCGATGACCCGCCCCGGCCTCGTGGTCGCCGGACTGAACCGATTGTCGGTCACGGACTGGCCCGGGCGGAGGGTGGCGACGGTCCTCACCCAGGGCTGCCCGTGGCACTGCGGGTACTGCCACCACCCGGGACTGTGCGCGGTCGCCGCCCACGGCGCACCGCCGCCCGGGGACACGGTCCCGTGGTCGGAGGTCGTCGCGTTCCTCGCCCCGCGCCGTCGGCTGCTCGACGGCGTCGTCTTCTCGGGCGGCGAGCCGACGCTCCACCCCGGCCTGCTCGGCGCGATCGACGACGTGCGCGGCCTCGGCCTCGACGTCGGGCTGCACACCGCCGGCCCCTGGCCGGCCCGGCTCGCGCGGCTCCTGCCGTTCGTGGACTGGGTCGGGCTCGACATCAAGCACCTGCCCTCGCGCTACCCGGTCGTCACGGGGACGATCCCGTCCGGGCGCCGCGCGTTCGAGGCGCTGACCGTGCTGCTGCGCTCCGGCGTCGACCACGAGGTGCGCACCACGGTCGACCCGAGCGTGCACTCGCGCACCGAGCTCCTCGCGCTCGGCACGCACCTGCGCCGCCTCGGGGTGCGCGAGTGGGTGCTCCAGGAAGCCGCGCCGGACGGCGCGTCCGCCGCGTGGACCCGCGCGCTCGCGGGCCGCCGGCTCGCCGACGTGCTCGACGAGACGGACCTCGCCTGGGCACGACGCCGGTCGGCCGCCTGACCGCGGGTGGTCGCTGCCCTGGTAGCGCGAGGCAGAGCCCTGGTAGCGCGAGGTAGAGGCCCGGTAGCGCGAGGTAGAGGCCTGGTCGTCGTCAGACCGGGCGGACGGGTTGGCGCAGCACCGTGCGGAGCCTCGCCGGGTCCGTGCGTCGCACGTCGCTCAGGTAGATCTCGTGGTGCGGACCGGCGAACGTGAGGCCGTGCTCGGGCAGGTAGACGTCGTGCAGCTCCGCGAGCACCGGGCCCTCGTCGTCGTACGTCCCGACGTGCAGGGTCTGCACGGACCGGCCCTCGGTCAGGCTCGTGCGCCGCACGAGGTCGAGCGCGGCCGGTGCGTCCTTCGTCGCGCGGACCGACTCCGTGGCCGCGACGACGAGGTCCTCGTCGACCCAGTCCGGCTGGAGCACCAGCAGCGTCCAGCGCCACGCGCCCTTCTCCCGCCGCACGAACGTGCCCGGGTCGTCGGCCGTCCACAGGCCCTCCAGCGGACCGACGACGTAGTCGCGGCCCTCCCGCTTGCTCGCGAACTTCACGGCGTACGCGAGGGAGAAGAGCGCCTCGACCGCCTCGCCGTAGGCGGGCGACGTGTTCGGGTCGCCCTCGCCGTCGACCGCGAGGTAGGCGAGCGTCGGGACGTCCACCTCGACGAACCTCCCGCGCGGCGGGGCGTACAGCTCGCGGTGCAGCGCCTTGAGGTCCACCTTGTCCGAGGGCATGGCCCGACGCTACCCGCCGCCCCCGACGCCGGCCTGCCCGTGCCGTCGTGCGGGCCACGGGCACCCGGCCCCGGCCTGACGCGACGGGCTCAGGCTCCGCGGCGCGCGAGGTCGGGCTCGACGGGCATGTCGGGGCGCAGCGGCGTCACGTAGCCGACGACGGCCCGCACGACCTCGGGGTCGCGCAGCAGCCGGTGGTGCCCGAGCCCGTCCGTCGTGAGGAGCTCGCCCTCGGGCCACGCCGCGGCGAGCGCCGCCCCGACGGGGTACGGGACCTCCTTGTCCGCGCGGTCGTGCACGACGAGCGCGGGCGGGACCGGGTGGGTGCGCAGGGTCTCACGCACGTCCAGCTCGGCCAGCGGACGGCCCGCGACGTCGGAGAGCAGGCCCCGGAGCAGCTCGCGGGTCCGGCGCGAGAGCCGGAGCACGTCCGCGAACCCGTCGAGCTCGCCCAGCACGTCGGCGATCGCCGCGACGAGCACCAGCCGACCCGCGGACAGCCCGTCGCGGACCGCGAGGACGGTCGTCGCGGTGCCCAGCGAGTGCGAGACGACCGCTGCGGGCTCGCCGTGGGACCGGACCACCGTCGCGAGCGCGTCCGCGAGCTCGGGCATGGTGCTGCGCCGCTGGCCGAGGCTGCCGGGACCGGAGTCGCCGTGGCTCGGCGCGTCGAACGCGACGACGCGGTAGCCGGCTGCACGGAGCGGCTCGACGAACGCGCCGAGCTGGCCGCGCCACCCGCCCCACCCGTGGGCCAGGTAGACGACGCCGACCTCGGCGGACGCACGGGTGCCCGCCGGGTCGCCGTCCGGGCTCGTCGACCCCTCGCCGCCGGTCGCGGCCCACGTCTCGACGACGACCCGCGACCCGGCGGCCGTGGTCACCGTGGTGAGCGTGCCGGGGGCCGTGCGGTCGTCGCGGCGCCGCCCCGCGCCGTCGGGCGGGGTGCACCAGAGGTCGAGCGCGAGACGCGCGGCCCGGCGCGGGGAGACCGCCTGGAGGACGGCGAGGCGCGCGCGGACGACCGCGAGCCGCAGGGCGGCCTTGCGCCGTCGCGCGGCGCGTCGCCGGTCGGCACGAACGGTCGTGCTTTTCTTCGAGCCTGGGACGCCCACGGCGGTTCCTCTCGGTCGGCGGTGCAGACGGCGGGGGTCAGCGGACGGGGAGCGGCGCGGTCGTGCGCGCCGCGTCGAGCAGCGCCTCGAACGCGCGCCGGGCGCGCTCCTCGGCGAGCGGGTCGGCCATGAGGACGTGCGCGTGGTTCACCCCGAGCATGACGCCGTAGAGGTCCGAGGCGAACTGCTCCGGGTCCGCGTCGGCGCGGAACCCGCCCTCCGCGACGCACGTGCGGAAGACCTGCGCGACGGCGTCGCACAGGTCGCGGTGGTCGCGCACGAGCTGGTCCCGGACGGGACCCTGCTGCGCGGAGAGCTCGGTCGCCGCCTTGACGAACAGGCAACCGCCGGGGTCCTGGCGCAGGTCGCACGCGAGCCACCCCTCGAACAGCGCCCGCATCCGCGGCTCGCCGCGGGGGGTGCGCAGCGCGGGGGCCACCACCGTGTCGATGAACTCGGTGCGCGCCTGGCCGAGGACGGCGAGCTGGAGCGACTCCTTGGAACGGAAGTGCGCGTACAGGCCGGACTTCGACATGCCCGTGGCCGACGCGAGCTCGCCGATGGTGAGGCCGGTCAGCCCGACGCGGTACGCGGCCTCCACGCCACGGTGCAGGATCACCTGCCGCGTCTCGTCGCCCTTGGTCATCCGGTGAACGTAGCACGATCGTGCGGAAAGGGGGAGGGCCCGCTCGGCGCGGGACGGAGCGACGCCCACGCTCAGAACGACGAACGGCCCCACCCGTGCGGGTGAGGCCGTTCGTCATGAGGTGCGCCCGAAGGGATTCGAACCCCCAACCTTCTGATCCGTAGTCAGATGCTCTATCCGTTGAGCTACGGGCGCCGGTCCTGCCTGACCGCTGATCGCTCACCGGCCGTCGAGAACACTACCGTGTCCCCGCCCCGAACCCAAACCGATCCGTCCCCGGACGGGTGCGAGGTGACGGACGCCACGCCGTCCGACCCTCGCCGCACGCGACGCGCCGGACGGTCCCCCCAGGGTCGGACCCGCACGCGACGACGTCCCGTCCTCAGCCCGACGCGGCGGCACCCGTCGCCGTCGGACGATCGGTCCATGACGTTCACCGGCCCCTCCTCCGCCCCCGGCGGCTCGCCCCTCGTCGCGAGCGCGCTCACCAAGGTCTACGGCTCCGCCCAGACCGCGACGCACGCCCTCGCGGGCGTGAACCTCACGGTCCACCCGGGCGAGTCGCTCGCGATCATGGGCCCCTCGGGGTCCGGCAAGACGACGCTCCTGCACGTCCTCGCGGGCATCGTCACCCCGACCTCCGGCTCCGTGTCGTGGCGGGGCGAGGACGTCACGACGCTCTCCGAGGCCCGTCGCACCGTCCTGCGGCGCCAGGACTTCGGCTTCGTGTTCCAGTCGGGCCAGCTCCTGCCGGAGCTGCCCGCGGTCGAGAACGCCGCGCTGCCGCTCATGCTCGCGGGGACGGCGCGCACGGAGGCGACGGCCGTCGCCGCCCGCTGGCTCGCGCACCTCGGCCTCGCCGGGATGGAGCAGCGCCGCCCGGGCGAGCTGTCCGGCGGCCAGGCCCAGCGCGTCGCGATCGCCCGCGCGCTCGTCGGGTCGCCCGGCGTCGTGTTCGCCGACGAGCCGACCGGCGCGCTCGACCAGTCGACCGGTGCCGAGGTCCTCGACGTGCTCACGCGCGCCACCCGGGACTCCGGCGCCGCGCTCGTCGTCGTCACGCACGACGCGGGCGTCGCGCGGCACTGCTCCCGCACCGTGACGATGCGCGACGGGCGCATCTCCGGCGAGTTCTTCGCGCCCGGGGCCCAGCCCGCCCCGGGCGCGACGCAGCCCGCGGCGACCGCCGTCGTCGGGCAGCCCGCCCCACCCGCCCCGTACGACGCCGCCACGCGGGCCGCGATGGCCGCGCACCCGGCCGCGGGGCACGCACCCGGCGCGCCCGCGCCCGTGACACCGGCCGCTCCCGCCGCACCGAGCCAGGAGAGCGCCCGATGAGGACCGTCGACCTCTGGTGGCTCCTGCGCCGTCGCAGCGCCGACGAGCGCGACCCGCAGGGCCTGACGAACGTGCTCGCGATCATCGCCTTCGCGGTCACCACCGCGATCCTGCTCGTGGTCATGGGCGGCTTCCACGCCTTCCTCCTGCGCGCCGGCGGTCTCGAGGGCGTCCGCGAGGGCATGGAGGGCGTGACCCCCTACGACGCGCAGTACCCGTTCCTCGCGGGCATCGCGTCGCTCCTGCTGCTCATCCCGCTCGTGACCCTCGGCGCCGCCGCCGCGCGCCTCGCCGTCGCCCGCCGTGACGCCCGGCTCGCGGCGCTGCGCCTCGCGGGCGCCACGACCGGCCAGGTCACGACCCTCACCGCCCTCGACGCCGCCGCGCAGGCCGTGATCGGGGCGCTCGTGGGGCTGGTCGGCTACGGAGCGCTGCTGCCGCTCGTCGCCCAGCTCCGCTTCCAGGGCCGCACGTTCGACCTCGGCGAGCTGTGGGTCGGCGTCCCGGCGCTCCTCGGGGCGGTCGTGCTCGTGGTCGCCGTCGCGCTCGTGTCCGCCCTCGTCAGCCTGCGCCGCGTGGCGATCACGCCGCTGGGCGTCGCGGCCCGCGTGACGCCTCCGGGGCTCAAGGCCGTCCGGCTGCTGTCGATGGGCGTCGCGTTCGTCGCGCTGATCGTCGCGACGAACCTGTCCTTCGGGTCGGTGGCGGTCGTCCTCACCGTCCTGACGATCATCCTCCTGGTCGGCTTCGCGACCGTGAACGTCGTCGGGCCGTTCGTCATCTGGCTCGTCGGCAGGATGACGGCCGGCGGCGCCCGCCGCGTGCCGACGCTGCTCGCGGGGAGGCGGATCGTCGACAACCCGAAGACCGCGTGGCGCTCCGTCGGCGGGGTCGCCCTCGCGACGTTCATCGCCGGGCTGACGAGCATCTTCGCGCTCCTGGAGCCGGGCATGGGCGCGGACCCGGACGAGGTGCAGTACCTCACCGACATGAAGACCGGCGGGTTCCTCACCCTCGCCATCGCGGGCGTGCTCGCCGCCGTCTCGACCGGCGTGATGCAGGCCGGTCGCGTGATCGACCAGCGCAACGAGTACCGCACGCTCCTCCTGTCCGGGACGGACCTGCGCACGCTCGACCAGGCCCGGTTCCGCGAGACGCTCGTCCCGCTCGTCGTGAGCGTCGGCGTGGCGACGTTCGCCGCGCTGCTGTTCATGGTCCCCGTGATCGGGCTCAACGCGTTCGCGAACGTCGGGGTCGTCGTGCAGTTCCTGCTGTGCGTCGCCGCCGCGTCGGCCCTCGTGCTCGCCGGGGCCGGGGCGTCCCGGTTCGTGGTGCGGTCCGCGCTCGCGACGACGGGCAGCGCGTAGCCGCCGTCCCCCGTCAGCGCCCCCTGGTCCCCCGACCCGTGGGGCGCTGACGGCACTGCGTCGGGCACCAGAGGTCGGGCAACAGAAAAGGCCCCGGGCGCTCGGCAGCCGGGACCTTCCTGAGCGGAGACGGAGGGATTTGAACCCTCGAACGGATTGCTCCGTTACCACCTTAGCAGGGTGGCGCACTAGACCTGACTATGCGACGTCTCCTCGCAGGCTCGGCGGAGAGCCTGCGTCGCCCAGGGTACAAGGGCGCCGCCGCGAGACCAAACCGCCGAGCCCGACGGGTCGCCCCCGCCGCCGCCGTCCGGACGGCTACCGCTCGAAGGTCCACTCCCTGTCGGTGAGCATCCGGGCCACGGCGAGCCCGATCGCGAGCGCGACGATCACCAGCCCGGCCTCGACGGCGTAGGCGAGCGCCTGCGCCGTCGCGCCGGTGTTGAACTCGTACACCGCCCGGTACGCCGTCACGCCGGGGACCATGATGACGACCGCGGGCACGGACACGGTGATGCGCGGGACGCGCAGCGCCGGGGCGACCGTGGCGGCGAGCAGGCCCACGAGCAGGGCGGCCGCCGCGGCGGCCGCCTGCGGGACGACGTCGGCGTCCACGAGGAGCAGGCGCCCCACGTTCGCGACCATGCCGATCGACGCGGCCCCGAGCGCCATCGCCCACGGGCTGTTGAACATGAGGGCGAACCCGAGCACCCCGAGGAAGCTCGCGACGCTCCGCAGGCCGAGGAACAGCGGCTCCGCCAGGCCGGGCGGCGGCACCGGGTCCGGGGCGAGGCCCGCCGCGGCCGACACGCCCCACACGGCCAGGGCGGCCGAGGCGAGGATCATGAGCGCGTACGTCACGCGCGCGACCCCGGCCGAGAAGTCGAGCTTCGCGAGGTCGAGCGCGCCCGTGACGAGCGCGAACCCCGGCACGAGGAACAGCACCGCGGAGACGTACCCGGCCTCGTGCCCGCCGTCGACGCCCGCGAGCGCGGACAGCGCCAGGACGAGCGCGAGGTAGGCGATGCTCGCGACCGCGGCCGCGAGCATCGTCACGCCGAACTGGTTGATCCCCCGGTGCAGCATCGCGCGCCGCACGCCCTGGCCGAGCGCCGCGGCGACCAGCACCGCCCCGCACTCGACGAGACCGCCGTTGTTGAGGAACGCGAACGCCGCGCACGCGATCCCCGCCCAGAGGGCGTTGAGCAGCGCCCCGTACAGCGGCGGGCGGCGCGAGATCCGGTCGAGCTCCGCCTCGACCGCATCGAGGTCGGCGCCCGCCGGGAGGGCCGCCGAGAACCGCTCGAGCTGCGCCAGACGGTCGGCGTTGATCCCGATCGACCGGACCTCGGTGAGCTCGGTGCGGAAGATCGGGCCCCGGTACGACGTCGCCGTGATCTCCGTGAGCGTCACGTGGGCGGCGATGTGGTCGAGCCCCAGCGCGCGCGCCGCGCGGGTCATGTGCGACTTGACGCGGTAGCTGCCCGTCCCGGCGGAGAGCGCGAGGCGGCCGATCCGCAGCACGGTGCCCGACCGGCGGATGAGGTCGACGGGCTCGAGACCGGCTTCGTCGGCCGGGGAGGGCTCAGGCGTCACGAGGCCATGATCCCGTAGGTCCGTCCGCGCGGCACTCGCCGAAGGTCCCGGCCCCCCGTGCCCAGGGGCTGGACCGTCGCGCGGCCGCGGGCCGGCCCGTGGGACCCGTCAGGAGCGACGCACCCGCCGGACCACGAGGAGCCCGCCTCCCGCGAGCAGGAGCACCCCGGCCACCCCGAGCAGCCCGCCCGTGTCCGCGCCCGTCGCCGGGAGCGGGCGGTCCGCCTGCGCGGGCGGCGCGGTCGGCCCGGGAGCCGGAGGCGTGGGGCCGCCGTCGTCCGGGGGCTCGGGTGCGGGCGCGCACGCGGCCGCCTCGGACTCGGTCGCGCCGTCCTCCCCGAGCACGGCCGCGGTGTTGAGGAAGCCGCCCGGGGCCGCACCCGCCGGGTCGCACAGCAGCGCGTCCGGGACGACGTCGGCGGGGACCTGCGCGGTCACCGTCACCCGGAAGCGGTGCGTGGCTCCCGCGGCGAGGGTCGCGCCGGAGACGACCGTCGTGCGGTCGACGCCGTCCCAGTCGTCGGCGACCGGTGGGCCGTCCACGGGCTCGACCGTCGCGTCCCGCACGACGATGCCGCTGCCGAACGCGAGCCGGTCCACGAGGTCGTACGTGCGCTCCACGCCCGCGGTGCTGCTCACCACGACCTCGTAGGCGATGCGGAACACGCCGGGCTCGACCAGGTCCGGCCCCTCGACCACGCTCTTGGCGACGTCGAGCGCGGTCGGCCGCTCGTTGGTGAACGTGCACAGCACCGTCTCCCCGGACCTGACGTCCACGGTCGCGGTCGCGCCGTCGACCGTCGTCGGCCCGCTGGACCCGACGCACACGAGGTCCGCGAGGGTCCAGCCGGGGGTCGGCGTCTCCGTCACGGTGTACGTCCCCGGTGCGAGCGGGCCCGGAGAGAACGGCTCGTCGCCGTCGGTGAGGGTGAACGGCGACGGCTCGCCGCCCTCCGGCGCCCACTCAAGCCCGAACTCCTGCTCCGACCCGGCGGGCTCGGTGACCTTGTCCACCACGAGGGTGCCCCACGGCGTGTTCGTGTAGGTGCACACGACGGTCTCGCCGGGGTCGAGCGCGATCGCCCCGGTGCTGCCCGAGGCCGTGGACGGTGACCCGTCCGGGTCGCCGTCGACGCACGTCAGCGCCGTGTTCTCGAACCCGTCCTGCGCCACCTCGGTCACGACGTACGGCCCCGGGGCCACGTCCTCGAACGTCGCGGTCCCGACCCCGCCCTCCGTGACGACGGAGAAGTCCTCCGCGTCCGGCCAGTCCCCGCTGAAGTCGAACTCGCCGTCGGCGCCGTCGACGACCTTGGCGACCACGATCGTGCCGTGGCGCGCGTTCTCGGCCGTGCACGCGGCGACGTCGCCGGGCCCGACGGAGAAGTCGGAGAGGTCCGTCAGCGGGAACGGCTCCCCACCGTCCGCGGGGGTGACGAGGCACGTCAGCGCGCCCTCGACCCAGCCGTCCCCGTCCGACTCCACGAACGAGTACCGCACACCCGGGACGATCTGCGGGAGGCCGAGCGTCGCCGTGCCGTCGACGGTGGTGACCGGCACCGTGATGGGGTCGACGGCGCCGTCGACGTCCGTGAGCACGAACTCGAACGTCCCGTCACCGCCCAGGGAGGTCTTCGTGAGCGTGCCGCTCCCCTGCACCGCGGTGTTCGTGAGCGTGCACGACACGTCCAGCCCGACCGGGGCGACGAACTGGATCCCGGGCGTGCCCGGGTCGGTGTCCGTGACTCCCGTGCACGCGACGTCGACCGCGGTCCATCCCGGGACCGGCGCCTCGGTGATCGAGTAGGCGGTGCCCGGGACGAGACCGGACCACGTGACGACGTCCGCCGCCTGTCCGGCGCCCGAGGCGGTCTGCGGCGACGTCTGCCCTGCGGGCACGGGGTCGATCGCGACGTCGAACGACCACGGCAGGTCGCCGCCGATCCCGGTGGCCACCTTGGCCACGGAGATGCTCGACGTCGCGACCGTGTTCTGCACCGAGCAGGCGATCTGCTGCCCGGGCGTCGCCTCGATCTGGAACCCGGGCGCCGTGGCGTCGGCGTCCGCGAGCCCCTCGCACGTGACCTCCCCCCGGGTCCATCCCGGCGGGACCGTTCCGGCCTCCCGCACCGTGTAGAGCGCGCCCGGGACGAGCTCTCCCCACGCGACCGTCGGCGCCGCCGTCGTCGCCGTCCGGCCGTCCACCGTGCCGTCGGGAGCCACGAGCTCGACGTCGACGGACCACCCGAACGCGGGGTCGGCGCCCACGACCGTCTTGGTCAGGGAGAGCGATGCCGGCGCGGCCAGGTTCGTGAAGAAGCACACGATGACGCCGCCGTCCGGCAGGTCGACCGTCACGCCGCGCCCGTCCGCGCTGGGGGACCAGAAGTCCGCGTTGCACGTGGGCGGGTCGGCCGCGAGCGACCACCCGACCGGGTCCGCCGGCTCGGTGATCGTGTAGGTCCCGGGCTCGAGCCCGTCGAACGAGCGCAGGGCGACGTTCGGCGGGGTGGAGCTGCCGCTCAGGCTGAACGGCGTCGGGTCGCCGACCGGTGGGACGAAGAGGAAGTCGAAGTCCTGCTCGTACTCGACCGGGACGGTCCGCTTGACGACCGCGATCGACCCGGGGGTGACGTTCGTGAAGAAGCAGCGCACCGTCTCCCCGGGGAGCACCGTCAGGCCGATCGTGCGGCCCTCGGGGTCGGCGGAGTGGTCCTCGCCGCCGTAGGTGCACGCGAGGTCGGCCAGCCGGGTCGCGGGCAGCTCGTCGTCCGTGAGCTCCTCGATCGTGTACGTCCCGGCCGGGACGTCCTGGATCGTGTGCTCGTAGAGCGTCCCGTCGCCCTGCTCGACCGTGATCGAGAAGTCCTCGTTCCCCGGGAGGTCGCTCGTGAAGTCGAACGTGCGCCCGTCGACGCCGTGCGCCTCCTTGGAGACGATCACCGTGCCGAGCTGCGTGTTCGTGAACGTGCACTCGATGTTCTGCCCGGCCACCGGGGTCACCGTCACGGCCTGCCCGGCCGGCGTGGAGGGGGCCGTGCAGACGATCCCCGGGGGGAGCCACCCCGGCGTCGCCTCCTCGGAGACCGTGAACGGCACGCCGGCGGGCACGGGGAAGGACGCGCTCTCGCCGTCGTGGAGCGTGAAGCCCGCCTGCCCCGTCGCCTCGAAGGAGAACTCCTGCGGCGACCCGTCGGGGTCGGTCTGCTTGGTCACCGTGACGACGGCGGCCTCGTTGGTGATGACGCAGTCGGTGGTGCTCAGCGGACGCACCGGAAACCGGTCCGCCGGGTCGTCGAGCACGAACTGCTCGGGCGGCCCGCCCCCCGCGGGGACCGCGGTGCACACGACGGACTGCAGGTCCCACGGGGGCGGGACGTCGCTCTCCGTGAGGGAGAAGGCGGAACCGAACAGGACGTCGTCGAACCGGACGGTCTCCCCGCTCGCGAGCGTCCCCGAGACCGTCGGCACGGGCGGCGGACCCGGCTGCACCGGGCCCGTGTCGCTCGCCACCGTGAAGCCGAACCGGGCCCCGGTGTCCGCGCTCTGCGGGACCGTCGCCTTGGTCACCGTGAGCGCACCGCAGTTGGCGATGGTCATCCGGTCCGGCGCGTGGTCGGCGAAGTCCTGGATGTTCGCGTTCGGCGAGTTGCCGGTGCGCGTGAGCATCTCCGCGACCTCGTAGGTCGCGCACTCGGAGGGTGCGAGGACGCCCGCGGTGTTCAGGTCGATCGCGAACTCGCCGAACGTCTCCTGCGGCTGGTTCGTCAGCGGCGGGCCCTCGGAGCGCACGCCGACCGCCCACGCGAAGTCCACGGAACCCGGGTCCGGCGTCCAGGTCCCGGGGCCCAGGGCGTTGGCGCAGCCGTCTCCCGCGGCAGGGGTCCACCGGTGCACGGCGGCCGTCGTGCCCGACGACGCGTAGTCGAACTCGAGCAGCACATCGTCGCAGCGTCCCGGTCCCGGGCCCTCGAGGTGCTGGAAGACGCTGACCTCGCCCGCACCCGCGTACCGGGTCCAGTAGCCGTAGAGGATCGCGTGCCGCTCGCCACCGCCGTCGACGACGTACTCCAGCCCGTACCCCGTGGAGCACAGGTCGCCCTTGGCGTTCGGGTTCGACGGGCCCGGCCGCCACGGGTTGGTGCCGGGACTCTGGCTGGGCGGGGCGCCCGTCTGGTCGGGGTTGGCGTTGCAGGACTGAGCGAGGCTCCCGTTGTCCCACGCGAAGCTGGCCTGCACGATCCCCGACGACTCGAACCCCTGGGGCGTCGTGTAGGGGCCGGTCGGGGTGAACGTGAACGCGCCGTCGGGCTGCACGTCGGTGAGGAAGTCGTCCCAGTTGAAGGTCTCGGGCGGGCTGCCGGAACCCGACGTCCCGTCGACCTCCATGCCGGTCTGCAGGCCGGACGGCTGGAGCGTCGCGGCGTCCGCCGTCGGCGGTGGGGAGAGAGGCACCAGCACGGCCCCGAGCAGGAGCGTCGCGACCAGACCGGCGAGCACCCGCCGCCCCCTGGCGCGCGACGCAGGCAGACCGCGCTCCCGCGCCGTCCCGGTCGTGCTCGTCATGGGCCGCTCCCCCCAGAGACCGCACCTCACCCGCTGGCGGACGCACCGCGCCGTGCCGTCCCGTGCGCCCAGGCCGGTCCCCGTGGCACGCGCCCCCGCCCGCCGGACCACCCGTGGCGACGCGCGCAGGCACGTCCGACCGTCCTCGTCCGACCGACGATAGTACGAAGGGGTCCTCGTCGCGCGGGCGTCGCCGGGACGCACGTCGGGCCGGGTCCGGAGCACTGCTCCGGACCCGGCCCGACGACCTGCGGAGGGCGAGGGATTCGAACCCCCGGTGCGTTGCCGCACAACGGTTTTCAAGACCGTCACATTAGGCCGCTCTGTCAGCCCTCCCGGCGAGCCATTGTGGCACGCCCGGCCCGTGCACGACGACGGCGGGCCGCCCCGTGGAGGGCGACCCGCCGTCGGGCGGTGGGACCGGGACCGCGGAGGTCAGGCCGCCCCGCGGAGCTGGCGCATCGCGAGCTGGACGAGCGCGATGAGCGTCTGCTTGGTGGCAGCCCGCGACCGCGCGTCCGTGTAGAGCATCGGCACGTGCGCAGGGATCTGGAGCGCCTCGCGCACGTCCTCGAGCTTGTGCTTGGCCACGCCGTCGAAGCAGTTCACGCCGACGACGAACGGGATGTTGCGTGACTCGAAGTAGTCGATCGCCGGGAAGCACTGCTCGAGGCGGTCGGTGTCCACGAGCACGACGGCACCGATCGCGCCGCGCACCAGGTCGTCCCACATGAAGAGGAAGCGGTCCTGGCCCGGCGTGCCGAACAGGTACAGCCACAGGTTGCCCGGGAGGGACACGCGGCCGAAGTCCATCGCGACGGTCGTCGTCGTCTTGCGGTCGGACACGCCGCCCGCGTCGTCGACGCCCACCGAGTGCTCCGTCATCGCAGCCTCGGTGTTGAGCGGCTCGACGTCGGAGATCGACCCGATGAACGTGGTCTTGCCGACGGCGAACCCGCCCGCGACCACGATCTTGACGACCGTCGGCGCCGTCCGCGCCGCTGCCGGGGCACCGGCGGGCTGCGCTGCTGCCGACGGCTGGCCTGCCGCGGGAGCCTGCGCCGCGGAGGGCTGCGCCGGGGCGACGGACGGGGCGGGCTGGGCCGGCGCCGCGGGCTGCGCGGCGGCGAGGGGCTGCGGCGCGGTGCGCGGCTGAGCCGCTGCCTGGGCGACCGGTGCCGGCGCCACGGCGGGCGTCGCCGGGGCGACGGCCGAGACCGACGGCGCCGTCGGTGCCGGTGCCGGTGCCGCGACGGGACGCGCCGGAGCCGACGCCGCCGGCGCCTGCGTCGGCACGCCGGCAGGCGCGCTCACCGGAGCCCACGCGGTCTGACGGGCGGCCGCCTGGCCACCGGGCACACCCCCGATCACCCCGGACGGCTGCCCGGCCTGCGGCGCGCTGCCCGAGCCGTCAGAGGGTGGAAATGCCATTGAGAACACTCTCCAAGACGCTCAGGGACAGACCCGAGTGGTTGCTGCCGTGACCCGTGTGGACGTTGAGCGGGGTCGACGTGTGGACGGTGATGTAGTTGTCCTCCTGCAGGTCCGCGACGAGCACCTTCGTCACGCCGAGCGGCAGGCGCAGGAGCGCGGAGAGCTCGGCGATCGAGACGTACGTGTGCGCGGCGTGCTGGAGGATCGAGCGCTTCTCGGGCGGGAGCCCGAAGCTGTTCACGGCGCCCGGCATGACCTCGACGAGCGCCTCGAGCGGGAGGTCGGACGTGGCGGAGCGCACACGACCGCCCGTGACCGCGTACGGGCGGACCGTGGCCGCCTCGTACCCGTCGTGTGCTCCCATGCTGCCGAAAGGTACGTTCGTCATCGATCAGTCCTCATCCCACCGGGGCTCGCGTCGCGCCGTCGACGGGAAGGCTACCCCGCATCTCCGAGATGAGCTGCGGCGTCAGTGTCGCCTCGGTGCGGGAGACCAGGAGCGCCATCTCGTAGCCGATGAGGCCGATGTCGCAGTTCGCCTCCGCCACGACGCCCAGGACGGACCCGTTCGAGACGTTCATCAGGAACAGGAACCCGTTGTCCATCTCGATGATGGCCTGGCGGACGTTCCCTCCGTTGAGCTGCCGGGCCGCCCCGCGGGTCAGGCTCGACATGCCGGAGACGATCGCCGCGAGCTGGTCGCCGCTCGTGCGGTCGAGCTGGTCCGACATCGCCATGAGCAGGCCGTCCGCCGACACCACGAGCGTGTGCCGGCTGCCCGGGACCGTCCGCACGAAGTTGTCGAGCAGCCACCCGAAGTTGGTTGCCTCGGTGCTGAGCGCGTTCACTCTTCCTCCTCGTCAGTTGCCGCAGACGGCATGTCGTCACCGCGCCTGCGGCGCTGAATCAGGGACATAATCCATGGCCTGGGGGGTCCAGGTCGAACTCGTCTCGTCCTGGCCCTCGACACGGCCACGGGCCGTGGCCGACTGGAACGCCGACAGACGGGCCCGGAGCTGCTCCGGGTCACGGTCGATGCGGGCCGTGAAGCGGTCGACGTAGCCCTCCCGCTCCTCGCCGCGCGAGCGTCGGGTCAGGCCCGACGCCGTCGTGCCGTCGACCTGGAGGGGCTGGTAGATGCCGTCGTTCGGGTCCGCCAAGGTCGCTTCCTGGAAGTCGGTGCTGCCCTGCAGCAGGGTGGACATCTCCTCGTACAGCACCGCGGACGCCATCCAGTCCGACCGCGCCTCGACCGAGTCGGCGATGTACCCGGGCTCCAGCGGCTCGATCGCGTCGCCCACCTGTCGTCGGACGAGCGGGGTCGGCGGGCCGTACCCCGTCGCAGCCGGGCTCGGCGCAGGGTCGGGGGCAGCGACCGACGGCTCCGGCGCCGTGTAGCCGGCACCCGCCGGCGGCGCGTCCTGGACCGGGTCGAGCGCACGCGTCTCCTGCACCGGGGCGACGGGCGCCTCCGGGGCGAACGACGACGCGTTCGCGGCTCCTGCGGGCTGACCGGCTCGCGGGGCGAACGCCGACGACCGCGCGGGGGCCTGGGCCTCCTGCGGCGGAGCGGCGGGCGCGGCGACCGGCGGAGCGGCGACCGGGGCTGCCGCGACGGCGGGCGCGGACGCCGGGGCAGCAGGGGCCGGGGTCGGAGCGGGGGCCCCGGGTGCTCCCACCGGGCGCGAGGCCAGGGCCTCCGGGGACGGTCCGGCCGGCCGCGCCGACGGCGTCGCCGTCGTCCGAGGACGCCGGCCGAAGAGCCCGCGCTTGCGCGCCTGGCTCTCCCGCAGCGACCGCCGCGTCGGCAGGTCGGCCATGAGCTCCTCGAAGCGGGGAAGCGCCTCGAAGGTGAGCTCCGCAGGGATGTCCTCCGCCACCGCGGCCTCGCCGCCGGTCGCCACGACCGGGACGTCGGTCGGGAGCTCCGCCTCGACCGGGGTCGCCGCCGGCGCGGGGGCCGCGGCCGGCTCGGGGGCCGCCGGGGTGCGCTGGACCAGCGGGACGCGCGCGACGGTCGCGTCGTCGACGGGCTCGGCCGGGACCGCCGGCACGACACGCGTCGCGTCGAGCGGCGCGTCGGCCACGGACGACGGCGCCCACGCGTCGGCAGCCGGCTCCGGCGTCCACGCCTGCTCGGCGGGCTGCTCCGGCGCCCAGGCCTGCGCAGGGGCCCACGTGTCCTGGACCGGCGCGACGGCGGGGTCCTGCGGCGTCCACACGTCCTGCTGGACCGGGGTGTCGGCCGGGGCCTCGGCGACGAGCGGGATGTCCGTGGCGGTGACGTCCGGGGCGACGGGCAGCTCCACCGGGTTCTCGGTGGCCGGACGGTCGCCGACCGGGCGGAAGCTCGAGAAGAGCGCGCTGCGCGTGCTCACGTCGAGGACCGGGATCTCGGCCGAGACCGGCTCCACGGGGGTCGCGGCCGGGCGCGACCGGCTCGGGAGGGCAGCGCCGGCGTCGGCGACCTCCGCGGGCGGGGTCCATGCCTCGTCCGCCGCCGGGAGCTGCTCCGGGAGCGCCGGCGTGGCCAGCGGCGGGAGGACGATCGCGCCGGTCTGGGGACCCGACGCGAAGGACGCGCTCGGTGCCGCGGCGGCGGGGTCGACCGTGCGCGAACGACGGCGGGGCATGCCGGTCTGCGTGGTGCCGTCCGTGAGCGCGTCGAGGTCGACGGGCACCGCGACGGGCGCCTCGGGCTCGACGGTCGGGAACGACGCCGTCGCCGCGGGTGCGGGGACGGACGGCGCGGCCGGGGCCGCGACGTCGGCGGCGGGGAGCGCCGGGAGGACCCCCGTGCCGGCGAGCTGCTGGGCGGCGGCCTGCGTGCTCGTCTCCAGGGGGTCCGTCGGCTGCGGGAGCGGCACGTTCGAGTCGGGGACGAAGAGGGCGGCCGGGAACGACACGACGACCTCGGTCCCCTGGTCCTCGCCGCTCGTGCTGAACCGGACCTTCGCGCCGAGGCGGTCGGAGAGACGACCGACGACGAAGAGGCCCAGGCGCTGCGCGCCGACGACGTCGGACGCCGCGTGCGTCGCGACCTTGCGGTTCGCCTCCGCGATCTCGTCCGGCGTCATCCCGAGGCCGTGGTCGCGGACCGTCACGTAGACGAAGTGCTCGTCCCGGCCGGTCGTGACCTCGACGGGGGTGTGCGGCTCCGAGAACATCGTCGCGTTCTCGAGGAGCTCGGCGAGCAGGTGCGCGGCGTTGAGCGCGTTGTGCCCGAGCATGAGCGGGTCGACGACCAGGTTCAGGCGGACGCGGTCGTACAGCTCGATCTCGGACGACGCCGTACGGATGACGTCCGAGGCCGGCATGGGCTGGCGCACGCGGCGACCCGAGTCGATGCCCGCGAGGACGAGGAGGGACTCCGCGTTGCGGCGCATACGCGTCGCGAGGTGGTCGAGGCGGAAGAGGTTGGACAGCGTGCCCGCGTCCTCCTCGGAGCGCTCGAGGTCGTCGAGGAACGCGAGCTGTCGGTTGAGGAGCACCTGGTCGCGGCGCGCGACGTTGACGAACATCTCCGCGATCGAGCCACGGAGAGCGGCCTGCTCGCGCGCGACCTTGATGGTCGTCTGGTTGACGTCGTTGAACGCGGTCGCGAGCTGGCCGACCTCGTCCGTGGACTCCACCGTGATCGGCGCCAGGTCGATGCCGGGGCCCTGCCCCGGGACGGCGACCTGCTCGACGAGGCGGGGCAGCTGGTCACGCACGTCCTCGGCCGCGTCGGTGAGGCGCCGCAGCGGGTTGACGATCGCACGGGCGATGAAGCCCGCGACGAGGATCGAGGCGATGACGGCCGCGAGGGTCGCGAGGATCGTGACGACCGCGCGGGTCGTCGCCGCACCTGCGAGGTCGGACGCCTTCTCCGCGGTGGCGGTGCGGACGTCGTCACGCACCGGGCTCGTCTGGTCGCGGTCCGCCTGCGACAGCGTCGGCCACTGCGCGGCCTGGCTGGGGGGCGTCGACTTGGGTCGGGAGCCGGCGAGGTTCTGCCGGATCTGGTTGTACGTGGCGCTCGGCGGCTCCAGCAGGAAGTCGCCCGGGAGCCGTCGGACGGCCGTGGCCGTGCGCGCCGTGAGGGCGTCGCCGTTGGTCACCAGGACCGCGGCCTGCTGGTTCGTCTCGGTGCTGTCGACGCCCTGCTGGGCCGCGGCGAGGACCGCGCCGGCGAGCGGCTGCTCGAGCGCCTGCTGGGCGAGGAGCTCGTCGAGGAGGACGTACGCGTCGAGGTACTGCGCGAGCTCGCGGTCCGGGGCCGTGTCCGCGAGCGTCCGAGGCACCTCGAGCGCATCGTCGATGAGCGCGTTGTACTGCGAGTTGCGCGCGAGCTGGCCGATGGAGGACCTGTCGATGCCCTGCCGGATCGCCAGGAGGTCGGCCCTGTCCGCGATCGTGTCGGAGACCGCCTTGCGCACCCGCGGGTCGAGCGCGGACGTGTCGAGCTTCTCGTACGCGCGGTCGCGCGCGTCGAGCGCCTTGTCCGTCTTCTCGCGCTGCGCCATCATCTGCGCCGCGGCTTCCTCGGAGCCTTCGTTCGCGTCCAGGAACGAGTACGTGCGCTCGGCCGCGATCTCTGTCCCCGCCGCGTCCTGTGCCGCGAGCGCCGCGACGAGCGCGCTCGTCTGGCTGGCGTCGCGCGCCGACCCGATGGCCTGCGCCGAGATGATCGCGGCGGCGGCGAAGAGGACGAGGACGGGCACCGCGAGGGCCGCAAGGATCTTCCCGCGAACGCTCAACCTGCGGAGCATACGAACCTGCCTCCATCACCCTGGTCCACCCGTTCGGCGGCGCGGTCGGCGCGCGTGGCAGCGGCGCCTCCCGGGCTCCGCTCCCCGGTCGTGCGTACTAACTATCGGTGCACATCCCCCGGACACCTAATCCGCGAGGAGCGTGAACTTTCGTCCCGCGCCCGCGGTGCCCCGTCGGCGAACCGGCGCCTCCCGGGCCGTCCGCGTAGTCTCGGCGATGTGCGAGGCGTCACGATATCGGCCCCCGGTGGCCCTGAGAAACTAACGGTTTCCGCGCTCCCTGACCAGACCCCCGGGCCGGACGAGCTCGTGGTCCACGTCGCTTCCGCTGGCGTGAACCGTGCTGACCTGCTACAACGCGCCGGATCCTACCCACCTCCCCCCGGCGCGCCGGACTGGCCCGGCCTCGAGGTCTCGGGCACGGTCGCGGCCGTCGGCGAGTCCGTCACGGGGTGGTCCGTGGGAGATCGCGTGGTCGCGCTGCTCGACGGCGGTGGCTACGCCGAGCAGGTGCGCGTCCGGTCGACGCAGGTGCTCCCCGTCCCCGACGGCGTGGACCTCGTGGACGCCGCCGCGCTCCCCGAGGCCGCGTGCACGGTGTGGAGCAACGTCGTCGATGTGGGCCGCCTCGGCGCGGACGAGTGGCTGCTCGTGCACGGCGGGTCGGGCGGCGTCGGGACGGTCGCCGTGCAGGTGGGTGCCGCGCTCGGCGCCCGCGTCGCCGTCACGGCCGGCGGGCGCGACCGGGCCGACCGGTGCCTCGCGCTCGGGGCGAGCCTCGCCGTCGACCACCGCGAGGAGGACTTCGTCGCCGCGGTGCGGGACGCCTCCGGCGGGCACGGCGCGGACGTCGTGCTGGACGTCGTCGGCGCCGCCTACCTGCCGCGCAACCTGGAGGTGCTCGCCACGGGCGGGCGACTGGTCGTCATCGGCATGCAGAAGGGCCGACGCGCGGAGCTCGACCTGGGCCTCCTCCTCGCCCGGCGCGCCACGGTGGCCGGGACGACGCTCCGGGCGCGCCCGCCGGCCGAGAAGGCGCGGATCGTGCACGAGGTCCTCACGCACGTCTGGCCGATGGTGGAGGACGGCCGCGTCCGCCCCGTGGTGCACGCGCGCCTCCCGCTCGAGGAGGCCGCGACGGCGCACGAGCTGCTCGACTCGGGCGACGTCTTCGGCAAGGTGCTCCTCGTGCCCTGACCACGGGCGACGGCCGACGACGGCTGGAGATCCCGCGCCTCGGTGCGCGCGTGGGCGCCGCGCGCCAGACTGGACCCATGGCTGACGAACCGCGCGACCCCCGCCCCGACGACCCCACGGCCCCCGAACCCGCGAACGGTGCGCAGGACGCCGCCGACGACGCCGACGAGCCCGCCCGCGCCACCGTCGTGATGCCGGACGGGACGGGGGTGAGCGTCGTCGAGAGCGACGACTCGACCGACCCCGACCGCAACCCGGCGACGGTCATCGAGGAGCCCGCCAAGGTGATGCGCATCGGCGGCATGATCAAGAAGCTCCTCGACGAGGTCCGGGACGCCCCGCTGGACGAGGCGGCGCGGTCGCGCCTCGCCGAGATCCACGAGCGCTCGCTCACCGAGCTCGAGGAGGGTCTCTCCCCCGACCTGGTGGCGGAGCTGCACCGGATCACGCTGCCGTTCTCGGACGACACCGTCCCGACCGACGCGGAGCTCCGCGTCGCGCAGGCGCAGCTGGTCGGCTGGCTCGAGGGCCTGTTCCACGGCATCCAGACGGCGCTCGTCGCCCAGCAGATGGCTGCGCAGGCGCAGCTCTCGCAGATCCGGCGCGCGCTGCCTCCCGGCTCGCTGCCCCCGATGGGCCCCGGTGGCCCCGGCGCCGCTCCGGGACATCCCGGCGGGCGTCCCGACGAGCACGACGGGCGGCCGTCTCCGGGCCAGTACCTCTGACGGCCCTGCTCGGCCTCGCCGGTCCCGGGCGGACGCGCCCGGACCGGTGGCGCGCGGTCGCTCGTCAGGCGGGCGGCGGGTCGAGCGGGACGTCGTCCCCGGGCGGCGTCCCGCCCGCGCGCCCGCCCGGTCGCGCCGCGGTCATGGCGATGGCCCCGGACACGAGGACGAGGCCGACGAGCTCGGGGACCGTGGGGACCTGCCGCAGCACGACGGCGCCCACGACCGCGGCGGACGCCGGGAGCAGCGCGAGGAGCACCGAGAACGTCGCCGCGCTCACGCGGCGCAGGATGACCTGCTCGAGCGCGTACGGGACGACGGACGAGAAGAGCGCGATCCCCGCGACGGCCGCGGCGTGCCGCCAGTCGCCGAGGACCGGCAGGGCGTCGCGCGCGAGGAAGGGCGCGAACACGACCGCGCCCACGCTCATCGCGACGGCGAGCGACGTCACCCCCGACCCGGAGACGGCGACCCGCCGTCCCAGCAGGATGTACGCCGCCCAGCACGCGGCCGCGACGCCGATCGCGGTGAGCCCGAGCACGGCGTCCGTGCGCGGGAGGTCCGACTCGATCGTCACCCCGGCGAGCAGTACGACCCCCGCCGCCGCGACCGCGATCGCGCCCCGCTCGCGCCACCCGCTGCCCGTGACCGCGGCGACCGCGACGGGGCCGAGGAACTCGATGGCGACGGCCGTCCCCAGCGGCAGGTGGTCGATCGCGACGTAGAACGCGAGGTTCATCGCGGCGAGGGCGACGCCGAACACGGCCACCCACGCGAGGTCGTGCCGGGTCCACCGGTGCCGCCACGGCCGACGCCATGCGAGCAGCAGCAGCGCGGACGCCGCGATGCGCAGCCACCCGATCTCGATCGCTCCGGCCACGGCGAACAGCCCGACGGCGATCGCCGCGCCCAGGTACTGCGTCAGCCCCGAGACGACGAACAGCGCCGGGACCGGGACCTTGTCGAGGGCGGCGGCGGGGTGGCGAGGCACGCGACGACTCTAGGCGCCCGCGCGGCACGGGACGGCGCCGGCCGAGCACACGGCTGCGGCCCGTCCCATGCACGGGACGGGCCGCAGACGCCTGCGCGGGGAGGCGGGCGTCAGCCCTTGACCGACCCGGCGAGGAGACCGCGCACGAAGTACCGCTGCAGCGCGAGGAACACGATGACGGGGACGACCATCGAGATGAACGCGCCCGCCGGGAGCAGGTGCCAGCTCGCCCCGCGCGAGCCGGACAGCTCGGCGAGGCGCACCGTGATGGGCGCGGTGTCCTGGCCGGACGCGAACGTGAGGGCGACGAGCAGGTCGTTCCAGACCCAGAGGAACTGGAAGATCCCGAACGCCGCGATGGCGGGCACGAGCAGCGGCATGAGCACCTGGAAGAAGATCTTCACGTGCCCGGCGCCGTCCACGCGGGCGGCCTCGACGAGCTCGCGCGGGATGTCCTTCATGAAGTTGTGCAGGAGGAAGATCGCGAGGGGCAGGGCGAAGATCGAGTGCGACAGCCACACGGGCCAGAACGACCCGTCGATCCCCCAGTCCACGTACTGGGTGAGGAGCGGGACGAGCGTGACCTGGATCGGCACGATCTGCAGCGCGAACACCGCGACGAACAGCAGGTTGCGGCCCTTGAAGTCCACCCAGGCGAACGCGTACGCGGCCAGCGACGCGAGCGTGATGGGGATGATCACCGCGGGCAGCGTGATGACCAGGGAGTTGATGAAGTACGTCGCGAAGCTCGTCGACCCGCCGAACAGCGCGTCGGTGTAGTTGTCGAGCGTGAACTCGGGGTTGGCGAACGCCTCCCACCAGCCCGACCGCCGGATCTCGCGCGGCGGGCGGAACGACGTGACGAGGAGCCCGAACGTCGGGATGGTCCACAGGACGGCGAGGACGATCGCGATGATCGACGCCGGCCGGGACGAGACCTTGCGGCGCACCTTGCCCGCGCGCTCGTCGAGGCCCGCGACGATGCCCTTGCCGCTGCCCTCCTCGGCGGTCTCGTCGACGAGCGGGGCGTCCGGGACGGAGGCGGACAGTGGGGTGCTCATCGGATCTCCTCCGCCTGCTTCAGCTGCCGCACGTTGTACACGATGATCGGGATGACCAGGACGAACAGGATGACCGCGAGCGCGGCGCCGAGCCCCTGCTCCCCCTGCCGCAGCGCCTGCGTGTAGAACTCGTTGGCGACGACCGACGTCTCGAAGCGGCCGCCGGTCATGGTGCGGACGATGTCGAAGACCTTGAGCGTGCCGATCGCGATCGTCGTGAGGACGACCACGAGCGCGGGGCGGATGCTCGGCACGGTGATGTAGCGGAACATCCGCATGCCGCCGACGCCGTCGAGCCGGGCAGCCTCGACGATGTCGTCCGGGATGGCGCGGATCGCGGCGGCGAGGATCGTCATCGCGAACCCGGCCTGGATCCAGATCATCACGAGGATGAGGAAGAACGTGTTGGCCGGCGCGCTGAGCAGGAACTGCTGCGGCTCGAGCCCGAGCCAGACGAGGACCTGGTTGAAGAGGCCGATCTGCGGCTGGCTCGCCGGCTTGTACTCGTACATGAACTTCCAGATGATGCCCGCACCGACCATGGAGATCGCCATGGGCAGGAAGATCAGCGTCTTGGCGAACTTCTCGAAGCGGGACCTGTCGACCACCACCGCGTAGACGAGGCCGAGGAAGGTCGAGACGAGCGGGACGACGATGACCCAGATCGCGGTGTTGCGCAGGACGATCTGGAACTCGTCGCGCGTGAACGCGGTGACGTAGTTGTCGAGCCCGACGAACGCGGAGCCCGTGCGGTTGTAGAACGAGTCCCGGATCGTGCGCAGGCCCGGGTAGAGCAGGCCGAACGCGAGCATGACGACCGCGGGCCCGGCGAACGCGAGCGCGACGACCCAGCCCGGCACGCGCCGCGGCCGGTCGACGAGGAAGAGGATCAGGCCCATGACGACGACGAAGAGCAGGATCGCGACGAGCATCACCGCGAGCTTGCCCCCCGTCCCGGCGGGTTCGAGCAACCAGTCCATGTGAGAGCTCCTGAGGTGGCCGGCGGCGGGCCGGACGACGACGTGGTGTGCGGCGGGACGGCCCGGGGACGGGTCGTCCGGGGATCGGCCCCCCGGACGACCCGCCCCCGGGGTCGACGCGTGGACCCGGAGCCCGGCCCGCGGCGCGTGCCGCGCGGTCAGGCCCCGGGTCGCCCGCGGGTCAGGACGTCGGCCAGGACGCCTCGATGGCGTCGAGGACGGCCTCGTCGGACTTGTCGCTCGCGATCCACTCCGTCATCTCGGTCCAGAACGAGCCGGCACCGACGGCGGCGGGCATCATGTCCGAGCCGTCGAAGCGGAACGTGTAGCTGTCGTCCGTGAGCAGCTCGTACGCCTGCTGGTCCATCGGCGACTGGAGCAGCTCCGGGTCGAGGCCGTTGTTGGCGCTGATCCAGCCCTGCGGGGTCACGCTCGCCTTGGCGTTGGACCACTCGGGGCTCGACAGGTACGCGTGGAACGCCTGGACCTCGGGACGGTCGTTGAACGCGGCGACGAACTCGCCGCCACCGAGCAGCGGCTTGTCCTCCGCGGTCTCGCCCGGGAGGTAGAAGGCCCAGACGTCACCGTCGGGCGCGACCACCAGGTCGGGGTCGAGGGTCGTCCAGTTGGCCTGGTAGAACGTCGCCTGGCGGTGCATGTAGCACAGCCCGTCGATGATCGGGTAGCCGCCCTCGGTGAACTCGGTCGTCGCGATGGTGCTCACGTCGCCGAGGCCGCCGTTGACGAACTCCTCGTTCTTCAGCACGTCGCCGACCGTGGCCAGCGCCGTGGCGATCTGCGGGTCGTTGAACGGGATCTCGTGGTTGACCCACTGGTCGTAGACCTCGGGGCCCGCCGTGCGCAGGACGACGTCCTCCATCCAGTCGGTGGCCGGCCAGCCGGTCGCCTCGCCGGACGCGATGCCCGCGCACCACGGCTTGACGTCGCCGCCGGGGTTGTCCGCGACGATCTGGTCGGAGAGCTCCATGAGCTCGTCCCACGTCGTCGGGACCTCGTAGCCCGCCTCCTCGAACATGGACGGCGAGTACCAGACGAACGACTTGACGTTGGCGCCGAGCGGCGTCGCGTACAGCGTCCCGTCGACGGTGCCGTAGTCCTTCCAGGACTCGGTGTAGTACTGGTCGACGTTCGCGGACGCCGCCTCCCCGACGGGCTGGATCGCGTCGGGGAAGTCGGCGACGATGCGGCGCAGCAGGCCGGGCTGCGGCAGGTACGCGATGTCCGGCGCGCTGCCGGACTGGATGCGGACGGGGAGCTGCGCCTCGAACTCCTTGGAGCCCTCGTACTCGATCGTGGCGCCCGTGCACTCCTCGAACGGCTCGTACGACGCCTGCTGCTGCTCCGCCTCGGTGTCGACGATCGTCGAGTACACCGTCACCGTCTTGCCGGAGAGGTCCCCGTACTGCTCGTAGTCGGCGCAGTCCACCTCGGCGCTCGGCGACTCGTCGTCACCTCCGCCGCCGCCACCGCCGCTGCACGCCGCGAGCACGAGCGCGAGGCTCGCGCCGCCGGCGGCGACCACCAGCGTGCGACGACGCGCCGCGCTGGTCCTCGTGGTCCTGGTCATGTCAGCCTCCACCTCGTCGTGGGTACGGACGCCGTCACCCCGGTCCGGTGAGGACCGGGCGCATCGCGACGTCGCGAGCGCGGGTGCGCTCTCGCCCTAGGCACCATGCAAGCGGTTGCATCGCGCTGCCGCAAGCACAGGAGAGGCGAGTTTGCGTAACGATTCCGTCACGTGCGCCGGGTGCGCGCTCTCTCACCCCTCCCCTCCTGGCCACGCTCCCACGCGGCGTCGTCGAGCGCGCGGCGAGGCGCGGCTCGGGGCCTCAGGCTCCGGCGCCCGGCGGCGCCGTCGACCCACGGCGCACCAGCTCGGTCGGATAGGTGAGGCTCTCCGGCACCGGGGCCCCGTTGATCATCTCGAGCAGGAGGAGCGCCGCGTCGAACCCCTGCTGGTAGGCGTCCTGGGCGATCGTCGTCAGCCCGACGAGCTCCCCGAGGTCGTGGCCGTCCACCCCGACGACCGACAGGTCGTCCGGGACGCGCAGCCCCAGGTCCCGCGCCGCGAGGATGGCCCCCATGGCCATCTCGTCCGACGCCGCGAAGACGGCGGTCACGTCCGGCCGGCGGCACAGGAGCTCCGCCGTGGACTCGCGCCCTCCCGCGACGTCGAAGTCGCCGTTCACCTCGAGGTCCGGCTCGACGACGATCCCCGCCTCCTCCAGGGCGCGCACGTAGCCTCGCGCGCGCTCGACCGGCGGCGACCACGACGACACGAGGTCGGGCACCCCGGTCACGTGGCCGATGACCCGGTGCCCCAGGTCGAGCAGGTGACGCGTCGCGGCCCGGCCGGTCGCGACGTCGTCGAGCCGGACCGTCACCTGGTCGGCCGGCCCCGACCCGACGAACGCGAGCGGCCGGGCGAGCCCGACGAGCGAGCGCACCTCGTCGTCGTCGAGCGGCAGCCCGACGACGAGCGTCCCGTCCACGCGGTGGCGCAGCACGCTCGGGTCGACCCGGCGGCGGGACGACGTCCGGCGGACGTCGAACGTGTACAGCAGGACGTCGTAGCCGAGGTCGCGGAGCGCACGCTCGGCGCCCTCGATGACGTTGGCGAAGAACCAGCGGTTGACCCACGGGGTGAGCACCCCGATGGTGCGGGTGCGCCCGGTGGCCAGCGACGACGCCGACGGCGTGGGCACGTAGCCGAGCCGGGCCGCCTCCGCGAGCACCCGCAGGCGCGTCGCCTCCGACACGTTGGGCAGGCCGCGCAGGGCGCGCGAGACGGTCGCCGTGGACACCCCGGCGGCCTGGGCGACGTCGTCGATACCTGCCACGACGGGTGATGCTGCCACGCCCGGAGGCCACGTGGCGAGGCGCCGTGCCGCATCGTGAGCAGATCGATGCAAGCGCTTGCGCCCCGGCGGCGTGCGCACGGCACCCGCTCCCGCCGCACCGCGGCAGCGCGGACCGATATCGTGGGGAGGCCCGTCCCGCGGCACCGCTCGGCACCGCTCGAGCCGGCCGCGCCGCCGTCGGGCACGCCACCTGCGAACCGGAAGGACCACGATGATCGAGCTGAGGACCCCGCGGGAGATCGACCAGATGCGACCCGCTGGACGGTTCGTCGCCGACGTCCTCACCACGGTGCGCGCCGCCACCAAGGTCGGGACGAACCTGCTCGAGCTCGACGAGGTCGCGCACAAGATGATCCGCGACCGCGGGGCCGAGTCGTGCTACATCGACTACCACCCGTCGTTCGGGGCGAGCCCGTTCGGCAAGGTGATCTGCACGTCCGTCAACGACGCCGTGCTGCACGGCCTCCCCCACGACTACGCGCTGCGCGACGGCGACCTGCTGAGCATCGACTTCGCCGCGTCGGTCGACGGGTGGGTCGCGGACTCGGCGCTGTCGTTCGTCGTCGGGACGCCGCGCGCCGGGGCGCTGGGCGAGGCCGACGCGAAGCTCATCCAGACGACCGAGCGCGCGCTCGAGGCCGGCATCGCGGCCGCGCAGCCGGGCAAGAAGGTCGGCGACATCTCCGCCGCCATCGCCGACGTCGCGCACGCCGCGGGCTACTCGGTGAACACCGACTTCGGCGGGCACGGCGTGGGCCGCACGATGCACGGCGAGCCCCACATCCCCAACGACGGCCGTCGCAAGCGCGGGTTCCCCCTCAAGCCGGGCCTCGTCATCGCGATCGAGCCGTGGTTCCTCGAGACCACGGACGAGATCTACACCGACCCCGACGGCTGGACCCTGCGCTCGGCCGACGGCTCGCGCGGCGCCCACAGCGAGCACACGGTCGCGATCACGCCCGACGGCCCGGTCGTCCTCACCGCGCGTGAGCCCCGCGACTGACCACCCCGCGAGGTAGAGGCGTAGTACCGCGAGGTAGAGGCGTGGTACCCCGAGGTAGAGGCGTGGTCTGACCACGCCTCTACCTCGGCGGAAGAACCTTCCGGAAGAACGCCGCCGTATTGTCGTAGCCCAGCGCCGCGTAGAACGGCGCGGCGCGCCGGGTCGCGAGGGCGACGTACGCGGCGCCCGTCGCGGCAGCCCAGTCCTCGGCCGCTTCCACGAGCAGGCGCCCGATCCCGCGACGGCGCGCGTCGTCGTCGACCATGACCTCCTCGACCCGCCCGACGGGGGCGTTGGCGAAGAGCGTCGCGTGTCGGTGCGCCACGAGGTAGCCGACGACGGCGTCCCCCGCCTCGGCGACGAGGACCAGCGCGTCGTCGTCCGCGAGGAGCGTCGCGAACGACGCGTCGAAAGCCGCACTCTCGGGGACGAACGACGGCGCGAAGGCGACGACGAGCGGCCAGACCGCCGCCGCGTCGTCGGGCCGCGCACCCCGGACGGCCACGCCGTCGAGAGGTAGAGGCCCGGTCACGACCACGCCTCTACCTCGGCCCACCCAGGCTCTACCTCGCGAGACCACGCTTCTACCTCGGCCCACCAGGGCTCTACCTCGCGGTACCGGGCCTCTACCTCGGCAACCACGGCTCTACCTCGCGGTCAGGGCAGGAGGCTGCGCAGGAGGTGGGCCGCGCCGTCGTCCTCGATCGAGCCGGTGACCTCGTCGGCGGCGGCCTGCACGACGGCGTCCGCGTGGCCCATCGCGACGCCGTGCGCCGCCCAGCGGAGCATGTCGACGTCGTTGCGGCCGTCGCCGACCGCGACGGTGCGGTGCGGCTGGACGTGCAGGGTGCGGCGCACGAGCTCGAGCCCGGTCGCCTTCGTGACGCCGAGCGGCGCGATGTCCATCCACGCCGTCCAGCCGACGGCGTACGTGACGTCGTCCAGGCCGAGGCGCTCGACGAGCTCGTGGAACTGCTCGCTCGTCGACCCCGGCGCCCGCACGATCACGCGCGTGACCTCGCCCGACCACAGCTCGTCGAAGTCGACGACGCGGTGCACGCCGTCGAGCTCGCCGTCGGGGAAGAGCTCGTTCATGCGGAACCCGACGCCGACGTCCTCGACGGCGTACCGCGCGTCGGGCAGGTGCTCGCGCAGGAGCCGCAGGGCCGGGCCCGGGTCGAACGTCACGACGTCCTCGAGGACGTACCCGTCGGGCTCGTCCGGGTCGAGACGCGCGGTCACCGCGCCGTTGGACGCGACGACCCAGCCGCGGTCGATCCCCAGGATCTCCGCGACGGGCGTCATCGCGATGAGCGAGCGCCCCGACGCGAGCACCACGTGGTGCCCGGCCGCGCGCAGGTCGGCGACGGCGTCGCGCACGTCGTCCGACAGCTCCTGGTCGTACGACATGAGGGTGCCGTCGATGTCGAGCGCGACGAGCAGCGGCCCGGACGCGTCGTCCGGGACGAGGGGACCCGTCACGCCACCACCGGCTCGAGGACCTCGAGGCCGCCGAGGTACGGGCGCAGCCCCTCCGGCACGCGGACCGATCCGTCGGCCTGCTGGTGGTTCTCGAGGATCGCGACGATCCAGCGCGTCGTGCCGAGCGTGCCGTTGAGCGTCGCGACGGTGCGCGTCTCGCTCTTGCCGTCGACCTCGACGCGCTCGCGCACGTTGAGGCGGCGCGCCTGGAACGTGGTGCAGTTCGACGTCGACGTGAGCTCGAGGTAGCGCTGCTGCGTGGGCAGCCACGCCTCGCAGTCGAACTTGCGCGCGGCGCTCGACCCGAGGTCGCCCGCCGCGGTGTCGATGACGCGGTACGGCAGGTCGACGAGGCGCAGCATCTGCTCCTCCCAGCCGAGCAGGCGCTGGTGCTCCGCCTCGGCGTCGGCCGGGTCGCAGTAGGAGAACATCTCGACCTTGTGGAACTGGTGCACGCGGATGATGCCGCGCACGTCCTTGCCGTGCGAGCCGGCCTCGCGGCGGTAGCACGCGCTCCACCCGGCGTAGCGCAGGGGCCCGGCCGAGAGGTCGACGATCTCGTTCGCGTGGTAGCCCGCGAGCGCGACCTCGCTCGTGCCGACGAGGTAGAGGTCGTCCTTCTCGAGGCGGTAGATCTCGTCCGCGTGGGCGCCGAGGAACCCGGTGCCCTGCATGACCTCGGGCCGCACGAGCGTCGGCGTGATGACGGGCGTGAACCCGGCCGCGACCGCCGTGTCCATCGCGGCGTTGAGCAGCGCGAGCTCGAGGCGCGCGCCCACGCCCGTGAGGTAGTAGAACCGGGCGCCCGACACCTTCGCGCCGCGCTCGGTGTCGATCGCGCGCAGGCCCTCGCCGAGGTCGAGGTGGTCGCGCGGCGTGAAGCCCTCCGCGGCGAAGTCGCGGATCGTCCCCTCCTCGCGCAGCACGACGTAGTCGTCCTCGCCGCCCGCGGGCGCGCCCGCGACGACGTTCGAGATGCGGTACAGCAGCCCGCGCAGCTCCTCCGCCGCGGCGTCCGCGTCGGCCTGGCGCGCCTTGACGTCGGCCGCGAGCTGCTTGGTCCGCGCGAGCAGCTCCTGCTTCTCCTCCCCCTGTGCCTGGGCGACCTGCTTGCCGAGGGACTTCTGCTCGGCGCGCAGGCTCTCGAACTCGCTCAGCGCGGCGCGGTGACGGGCGTCGGCGTCGAGGGCGGCGTCCACCAGCGCGGGGTCGTCACCACGGGTGACCTGGCTGGCTCGGACGATGTCGGGGTTGTCGCGCAGGAGGCGGAGGTCGATCACGCCAGCAGCCTAACGAACCCGGCGGCCCCCGGTCGCGGACCGTTCCCGCGCCCACCCCGCTACGGTGTCGCCATGTCCTGGACGCTCTGGCTCGCGATCGCGGCGCTCGCCGTCGCGGTGGTGGCACTCGTCGTCGCGCTGGGCCTGCGCGCGCAGCAGACCCGGCAGCGCCGCGCGCACGGCGACGCGCCGCCCGTCGAGGAGCCCGCGGTCGAGGACGACCCGCGCGAGCTCGTCGCGTTCGTCGCGAACCCGTCGAAGCCCGACGTCGCCGGGCTGGAGGCGGTCGTGCGCGCGGCCTTCGCGGACGCCGCCCTGCCCGACCCGCTGTGGTTCCAGACGACGGTCGAGGACCCGGGCGTCGGGCAGACCCGTGCGGCGCTCGCGCAGGGCGCGGACGTCGTCGTCGCCGTGGGCGGGGACGGCACGGTCCGCGCGGTCGCCGAGGGCATGGTCGGCAGCGGCCGCACCATGGGCCTGGTCCCGGTGGGCACCGGCAACCTCCTCGCGCGCAACCTCGACCTGCCGGTGGGCGACGCGCGCGCCGCGCTGGCCGTCGTGATCGCGGGTTCCGACCGCCCGGTCGACGTCGGCTGGGTCAAGGTCCTGCGCTACGCCGACGTCACCCCCGCCGAGGGGGACGAGCCGGGGACGGCGCCCGACCCCGCCCGGGACACCGACAAGGAGCACATCTTCCTCGTCATCGCCGGGCTCGGGTTCGACGCCGCGATGGTCGCCGACACCGACGACGACCTCAAGGCGAAGGTGGGCTGGGTCGCCTACTTCGTCGCGGGCATCCGGCACCTGCACGGGCGCCGCATGCGCGCACGCATCCAGCTCGACGACACGCCGCCCGTCGAGGCGCGGCTGCGCTCGCTCCTCATCGGCAACTGCGGCCGCCTCCCCGGGGGCCTGACGCTCCTGCCCGACGCGGTGATCGACGACGGGATCCTGGACATCGCCGCGATCGACACGCGCGGCGGGGTCGTGGGCTGGGCGCAGCTCTTCGGGGAGGTCGTCATGCAGGGCCTCGGCGTGCGCAACGACCTGCCCGCCAAGATCGGACGCATCGACCACGCGCGCGCCCGGCGCGTCCGCGTGCGCGTGGAGGGCGGCGAGCAGGCCCAGGTCGACGGCGACGTGCTGGGCCTCGCCGTGGAGATCGAGTCCCGCGTCGACCCCGGCGCGCTCGTGGTGCGCACGGCCTGACCCGCGTGCCGTGCCGTCAGCGCGACGTCGTCTCCGTGTCGATCGCCGACCGCATGACCGCGCGCGGAGGGATCGCCGCGGCCCCACCCACCCGGCTCAGCCCCGCCAGGCCGACGCCGACCATGAGCACCCTGCCCGCGGCGTCGCGGCGATCCGGGCCGCCGAGGACGTCCGCGAGGACGGCGACCAGGTGGTCGAGCGTCTCCACGTAGGCGTCCGCGACCTCCGGCCGCAGCTGGGCGTGGGCGCCCGCCTCGGCCCAGAGCGCCAGGGCCCGGCCGTCACCGTCCGGACCGACGAGGTCCTCGAAGAAGAGCTCGAGCCCCGCGCGCGGCGCCAGACCGCGGGACGCGCCCTCGAAGGCGACGATCTCCTCTCGGGCATAGCGCCGCCAGGCCTCCGCGACGAGCTCGTCCGTCGACGCGAAGTGGTGGTGGATCTGGCCGGGGGAGCCACCGAGCTCGTCGGCCACGACGCGCGCGGTGACGGCGCCGAGCCCGGCACGGCGCACGACGGCGGCCGCTGCGGCGACGATCGAGTCCCGACGCTCCGCGCGCGGCAGGTAGGCCATCGTCAGCTCCTCGTCCGTGTCGTGCCGGCGCCGTCGGTCAGGCCGTGCAGGAACGCGAGAGTACGCGTCCGGAGCCCCGCCCGGCGAGCCCGGACGACCTCCTCCGCGGGCGGGTCGAGCGGGCCTCGCACGGGGGCAGCCAGCACGTTCCGGCCGCAGTCCAGATCGGTGCAGACGAGGATGCCCACGGTGCTCAGGCGTCGCCTCTTGTCGGACGACGGCCGGGGAGCGGCGAAGAGCGCCACCTCGTTGAAGCGCCTCGTGAAGCGGCAGAGGGCGCACATGACCGCGCGCCCTCCGGTCTCCGCGTGGCTCGGGCTCTGGCGCAGGACCGCGCCCAGCGCACGGCCGTCGAGGCCCTCGGCCACGAGGAAGGCGCGCTGGGGCGCCCGGGGGTCCCGCCACCCGAGGTAGTCGAGATCGTCCCAGCGCAGAGCGTCGAAGTGCGCAGGCAGGCGGACCCTGCCCTCCGACGGGTCGGTGTTCACGATCGCGGCGCGCGCCTCGGCACGGCTCAGCGGTCGCACGGTCGGCTCCCAAACTTGTACATGGACCCAATTTGTACACGGGTACAAGTTTGGCCGTCCAGCGCATACCCGCGCAGCGGGCGTGGAGGGCGCGTGAGCGTCCCGCGCGGACCTGCGACGACGCCGCTCGTCGGCCCGGTCCGGGCGCGAGGCGCCCCCGTAGGCTGGTCCGGTGACGTTCCCGGCCGCCGCGCTCCCCCCTGCCCGCACCCTCCCCGCACGCCGGGGAGCGACGGGCACGCGGGCGACCGCGCTCGCGGCGGCGGTCGCCCTGACCCTGCTCGCCCTCCTCGGGACCGTCGCCGCGCCGGCAGCGGCCGCGACGCCGTCGGGCACGACCGCGACCGCGACCGGCACCACGAGCGCCGCCGCGACGGGCAGGACGACCGGCACCGCGCCGACGCACGACCCGCGCCCCGTGGTGCTCGTCGCGGTGGCGGGCCTGTACTGGAGCGACGTCTCGCCCACCGCGACGCCCACGCTGTGGTCGATGATCCGGACGGGGTCGGTCGCGTCGCTCGGCGTGGGGCGGACGTCCTGCGCCACGGACGCGTGGCTCACGCTGTCCGCCGGGCAGATGGTCTCGTCCTCCGACCCGGCGGCCGACGAGCCGGTGGAGGCGCCGCCCGTCAGCGCCGAGCCGCCCACGCCGGGCTGCCCGCCGCTCCCCGTCCCCACCCCGACGACGTCGGGAGCGACCGCGCCCGAGGCGCTGCCCGCCGACGTCCCCGGGTGGGCGACGCTCACGGCGCCCTCCGAGGAGGAGGCCGCCGCCCCGACGACGCACCACGCGCCCGGGACCCTCGCGACGCGGCTCGCCGAGACCGGCGTCTGCACGACGGCGGTCGGGCCGGGCGCGGCCGTGATGCTCGCCGACGCGAACGGGCACGTCGAGCGGTACGCGTCCGCGCTCGCGGCGCTGCCCGAGGGTGGGCTCGACGCGTGCGACGTGACGGTGGTCGACCAGGGCGAGATCGTCGACTCCTCCCCCGGGCGGGGGCAGAGCCTCGACGCGCTCGACGAGGCGCTCGCGCGCGTCATGGACGAGGTCGACCGCGGGACGCGGGTGCTCGTCGCGGGCGTGCCCTCGGGGCCGGTCGGCGAGCCGGGGCTCCCGGTCGTCGTCGACTGGCGCAAGGGCGAGCCCACGAGCCGCTGGCTGCACTCCCCGAGCACGCAGAAGGACGGCATCGTCCAGCTCGTCGACCTCACGGCGACCGTCGTCGAGGAGGCGGGCGGGAGCACCGAGGGTCTGGACGGCGCACCGCTGTCGCTGGGCGAGGTCCGACGCATGGACGTGGCGCGCACGGTCGAGAACCGGCAGTACCTCAACGTCCTCACGAGCACCATCCCGACGCTCTACCCCGTGCTCGTCGGGCTGCTCGTCGCGACGCTCGTCGTCGCGCTCGGCGGGGCGCTCTGGGTGCGCCGCGCGGCCGCGCGGCGCGGGCTGCCGGCGCGCCCCGGCCCGGCCGGCCTGCGCGTCCTGTCCGCGGTGCTCCTGGTCGCGGCCGCTGCCCCCGTCGCAGCCTCCCTCGCGAGCCTGTCGCGGTGGTGGGTGTGGAGCGCGCCGGCGCCCGCACTCACCCTCGCCCTCGCCGTCAGCGCCGTCGCCGTCGCCCTCGTCGCGTGGGCCGCCTCGCGCCTCCTCCCGCGCCGACCGTGGGCGCTGCCGACGGCGCTCGCGGGCGTCACGTGGCTCGTCCTCACGGTCGACGGCGCGACGGGCACGACCCTCCAGCAGGCGTCCCTGCTCGGCACGTCCGCCGTCGCGGGCTTCACGCGCTTCTACGGCTTCAACAACGTGACGTTCGCCGTGTACGCGGTCGCGGGCCTCGTGCTCGCCGGCGGCCTGGCGTCCACGGCGCTCGCCCGGGGACGGCGGCGGCTCGCGGCGTGGCTCGTGGTCGCGGTCGGGGCGGTGACGATCGTCATCGACGGCTGGCCCGCGTTCGGCGCCGACTTCGGCGGGATCCTCGCGCTCGTCCCCGCGTTCGCCGTCCTGGCGCTGCTCGTCGGCCGGGTGCGGATCACGTGGCTGCGAGCGCTCGTCGTCGCGGGGCTCACCGTGCTCGTGGTCGCCGTCGTCGCGGTGGTGGACTGGCTGCTGCCCGGGGGCAGCTCGCACCTCGGCGGGTTCGTGCAGACCGTCCTCGACGGGGCGGCGCTCGAGGTCATCGGACGCAAGGCCCTCGGGGCCTGGCACACCGTCGCACAGCCGGCGGGCGCCGTCGCGGCGGTGCTCGTCGTCCTCGCCGCCCTCGCGGCGCTGCGTCCGGAGCGCTTCCGTCTGCCCGAGGTCGCGCGTGCCTACGAACGGTGGCCGCTGCTGCGCGAGCTCGTGGTCGCGCTCGTGGTCGTCGCGGGGGTCGGCTCCGTGCTCAACGACTCGGGCATCATCATCGCCGTCATGGTCGTCGTCGTCGGGACCGCGATGATCGTGCCCGGCTTCCTCGCGCGCGAGGCGCCGCGACGCCCGGCGTCCGCGCTCCCCGAACCGGGGATCCGGCACATGCCCACGATGCTCCTCACGGTCGGGGGCGGGCTCCTGCTCGTCGTCCTGCTCGTGTCGACGGTGCTCGCCTCGGGTGGGCTGCGTCCCACGTCCAGCGCCGCGCCCGCGGGCGGCGAGGCGGCCGTGACCCGTGCGGACGCCATCGCCACCGACCGGCCGCTCGTCGTCGTCGGGACCACGGGCGTCACGTGGAGCGACGTCACGGCGGCGACGACGCCGAACCTGCACGCCCTGCTCACCGACGGTGCCGGCGCCGGCGGCGTCGCCCAGCCGACCGGAGCGGCGAGCCGCTGCACCGTCGGCGGCTGGCTAGCGCTCTCGGCCGGGCAGCTCGCCGAGGTCGCGACGCAGCGCGCGCCCGACGGCACGTGGGAGTGCCCGACGGCGCAGCCCGTCACCTCCACCGAGGCCGCCGACGGCGCGCACGTCGAGGGCTGGGACGAGCTCGTCGCGCTGCAGCACGGCTCGGGCTACCAGGCACGGCTGGGCGTGCTCGGCGACGCGCTCACCGGCGACGTCGCGGGCGCCTCGTCGGGCGCCTCGACGAGCACCGTGTGCGCGACGGCCGTCGGGCCCGGTGCGGCGATCGCCCTCGCGGACTCGCGGGGCGACGTCGCGCGCTACCGGGACCTCGCGCGCGCGACCACCCCCGGGAGCGACGCGTTCGCGTGCCCCGTGACCGTCGTCGACGCCGGCGACGCGACGACCCCGACGGTCGACCCCGACCTCCCGGCCGAGGAGCGCGCCGCGCTGCGGGCCTCCCTGCGGACGGACCGGCTCGCCGCCGTGGACGCCACCGTGGGCGCCGTGCTCGACGCCACCCCGACCGGGACGACGGTGCTCGTCGTCGACGTCGCGGGCACGCCCGGGACGCGCCCGGCGCTCGGCGCGACGCTCGTGCGACCGTCGTTCGACGGCCCCGAGCAGGCGCGCTACGTGACGAGCGCGGCCACGCGGACCGACGGCGTCGCGCGCGTGCTCGACGTCCCGGCGACCGTGCTCGACGCCGCCGGCGTCGCGACCCCCGCACGCATCCAGGACACGCCGCTGGCGTGGGGCTCGCCGCGGCCCCCGGACGCGACCTCGACCGCGGACGCGCTCGCCGACCTCACGACGCGCGACCACGTGCGGCGCGCCGTCTACACCGCGTTCGTCGACGTGCCGCTCTACGCGGGCCTCGCCATCGCCGGGCTGTGCCTGCTGCTCGCGCCGCGGGCCGCGCGCGCGACCGGCGACCGGGCGCGCGCCCGCTGGGCCCGGGGCGCCCACTGGGCGCGCGGGGCCGCGCTCGTCGTGGCCGCCGTCCCGACCGCGGCCTTCCTCGTGTCGCTCACCGGCTGGTGGCGGTTCGCGAACCAGACCCTCGCGATCGTCGTGTCGACCGTGCTCGCGACGGCGGCCGTCGCCGCGCTCGGCGCGCTCGCCCCGCGGCGTCCCGTGTGGCTCGGGCCGGGGATCGTCGCCGGGATCACCTTCGCGGTGCTCACGCTCGACGCGCTCGTCGGGACGCCGCTGAACCGCGCCAGCCCGCTCGGCTCCGCACCGACGTTCGGCGCGCGGTTCTACGGGTTCGGCAACCCGACGTTCTCCGTGTACGCGGTCGCGGCGCTCGTCCTCGCGGCCGCGCTCGCCCAGTGGCTCGTGGCCCGCGGGCGCCGGTACGTGGCCGCGACGGTCGTGGGCGTCATCGGCGTGGTGACGATGGTCGTGGACGTGTGGCCGACCCTCGGGGCCGACCTCGGCGGCGGGCTCGTCGTCGTGCCGGCGTTCGCCGTGCTGGGGCTGGCGGCGTCCGGGGCCCGGGTCACGTGGCGGCGGTTCCTGCTCGTCGCCGCCGCCGGCGTCGGCCTCGTCGCCGCGGTCGGCGTGCTCGACTGGCTGCGCCCGGCCGACGAGCGCTCGCACCTCGGCCGGTTCGTCGGCCAGGTCGTGGACGGCTCGGCGTGGGAGACCCTGCTCCGCAAGGCCGGCTACGCGGCCCGCTCCGTGCTGGGCGGCGTGCCCGTGTGGCTGACGATCCTCGTCCTCGTCGCGACGGCGCTCGTGCTGTTCTGGCCGCGGCGGTTCACGCCGGGGTGGTTCGCGCGGACCGAGGCCGCGTGGCCGCTCGTGCGCCCGACCGTGCTCGCCCTGTGGATCGTGTGCGTCGCCGGGTCGCTGGTCAACGACTTCGGCGTGCGCATCGCGCTCATCGCGCTCATCCCGGCGGTGCCGCTGCTCACCGTCGCGGCGCTGCACGCCGCCGCTGACGGCACCGGGACCGAGGAGGTGCCGGGCTCCCGGGAGGGCACGCCGGGCGCCGCGCCGGACGCGGCCGGGAGCGAGCCGGAGGACTCCACCTCACGGGTGCAGAGCGCGGCGCGCTGAGCCTCCCCTCCTACGCGAGCACGAGCTCGGTGCCGCCCGCCGCGAGGTCGGACATCGCGACGCTCCGGACCGCCGGGTCCTCGTAGGTGTTCCAGTAGTAGGTCGACGTGCGCGAGGAGAACAGCCCCGTGTAGACGGTGATCTCGGACTCGCCCGACGCCATCACGGCGCTGCCCTCGACCATCGCGACCTGCTGCAGCGTGTGGAAGGCGCGGCTGACGTTCTGCTCCTCGCTCTCCTGCGTCGGGTAGTGGGCGTTGACGTAGGCGGCGCGGACGAACCGCGACGGCGAGTAGTAGTCCCCCGGGATGCCGCGCATGTGCGAGCCCGAGCCGAACGGGGTGAGGACCGCCCCGCCCAGCTCCGTGTCCCCGGGGAAGTCGGGCGAGGTGTTGAGGTAGTTGCGCAGGTTCTCGTGGTGCCAGCCGAACCCGGGCTGGTTCGTGAGGACGTCGACGTCGTCGTGGAAGACGTGCATCCCGTCCGCCGTGTGCTCGACGACGACGGCGCGCGTCGCGTCGGCGACGATCCAGTGCAGCATCGAGCTCGGGTAGGTGTCGTCGATCGGTCGGTCGACGACCACGACGTCCTGGAGCGCGGCCTCCACCTCGTCCACCGTCGCGAACTGCGAGCACACCCACAGCGGGAGCTCGTACGCGGCGACGTTGACCGCGCCGTCGACCGGGCCGGGCGCGTAGGCCGCGTATCCCGGGAAGTTGAGCCCCGCGACGGCGAGGCCCGCGTCGTTGCCGCAGTCGAAGTAGAGCGGCGTCCCCTCCGCCACGATGCCCATGCCGAGCGTCGCGTGCCGGATGGCGGGCACCGCGCCGAACGGTGACCTCGGCGCGTACCCGGTGGGCGTCAGCACCACCCGTTGCCCGTACCCGCTCGTCCAGTCGAGGTTCCGTGCGAGGTAGACGCTCCCCCTGCCGTCCGAGAACCTGATGCCCGTGCACATGGCGATGCCCCCGTCGTCGTCGGTGCGGCCTCGCGCGGACGCGAGCCACCGGGCACGACACCGTGCTCCGTCCACCCAGGGTGGGCTCCCCCGGAGACGCTCGCCACCCGCGGGACGGGACGACGCGCCGGGCGGTCGCCGGGCCGGGCTCAGTGCTGGTCGGCGGCCCGCACCCGGTCGACGGCGGAGCGCATCTTGCGCGCGTTCACGGCCAGGAGCACGTCGCGGTACTGCGCGGCGCGGTGGAGCTGGCCCTTGAGGTCGTTGGACGACGCGCGGTGGCGCAGGTCGCACGGCACCTCGACGGCGACGTACCCCTTGCGGAGCAGGTCGATCGTCATGCCGGTCTCCACGCCCCAGCCGCGCGCGAGCGGGGTCGCGGCCTCGAACGCCTCGCGCGTGAGGCAGCGCATGCCCGAGAGCGGCTGCGTCGGGGTCCACCCCGTGAGCGACTGGATCGCGCGGCGCGCGGCCCCGACGACGATCCCCCGGCCGCCGGCCCCCGGCTGCGGCGGGAGCAGCGCGATCGCGAGGTCCGCGTACCCGTCGAGCACGGGCGCGACGAGCGGCGCGGTGTTCACGGCGGTCTCGCCGAGGTCGCCGTCGATGAAGAGCAGGAGGCGCGGGGGACGGTCGGCGGCGTCGCGCATCGCGACGACGGCCGCGCCGGTCTCCATGGCCGCGGCCTTGCCGCGGTTGTGCGAGTGGCGCACGACGACGGCGCCGGCCTCGCGCGCGACGTGCTGGGTGTCGTCCTCGCTCCCGTCGTCCACGACGAGCACGAGGTCGACGTGCGGGATCGCCTTGGCCGCGCGGACCGTCGCGGCGATGCGCCGGGACTCGTCCTTCGCCGGGATGATCACGGCGACGCGCTGCCGCACCGCGCGGCCGGTCCGGCCCTCGCCGGTCGTCGGCCGGGGCGTGCGTGCCCGCGTGCCGGACGCCGAGAGGTACGTCGGCGGCGTGCTCGCCGCGCCGGCAGGAGCACTGCCCGTGTTGTTCCCCGACTCAGTCGACCGATGGTCCGCGTTCACGCCGTCCAGCCTAGTAGTGCAAAGAGTTGGCCGCAGAAGTGTCGTCGTTCCACCAGCAGATCCGCTCGGGATCTTCGCAGGACGACCGGGCTGCGTTCCCAGGTCCCCCGGATCCTACTCGACGCGACAGCCCGCCGACAGGGGCGTCGGCGGGCTGCGCGTCGGGCCGCCGGCCGGCAGCGGGTGCGTCAGCGCAGGGTCACCTGGCGCGACACGATCCCCGCGCGCGCCCGGCGCTCGTTCGCGTCGAGCGGCTCCGTGACGGCGAGCGCCTCCGTGAGGAGCGCGTCGAGCTCCGCGACCGGGCCCTCGAGCTCGTCGGCCTCCGTCCCGCGCGGCAGCTCCCACACCGGGACGAGCACACCGCTCGACCGGAACGCGCCGACGAACTTGCCGCCCGCGAGGCCCGACTCGCGCCGCGCGTGCAGGCGCGAGATCGCGTCGATGAGCGCGTCCTCGGGCTCCGGACGCGCCCAGCGCAGGAACTCGCGCGACATGCGGCACCAGTACGCCGAGGGGACGGCGTCGAGCTTCACCGTGGGCACCATCGACTCGGCCGCCTGGTCGAGCGACGCGCGCAGGTCCGGCGTGACCTCCTCGGCCGGGTCGAGCCAGAACGCGAAGTCGTCGTGGACGGTGACGTCGAACGGGACGGAGAGGTCGAGGACGTCCTGCAGGCGCGGGCCGGCGTCGGGCAGCGCGCTCATCTCGATGGACGTGCCGGGCTCGGCGTCGATCGCCTCCAGCAGCGCCGCGGCGAGGTCGCGGCTCGTGTCGCCCGAGCCCGCGAGCGTCTGGACCGCGAGGAGGATCGCGCCGTCCTGGCGGTGCAGCGCGGCCCAGCCCGCGGGCAGGACGGTCACGACGGTGACGTCGCGCGCGCCGTGCTCCGCGGTCGTGCGGGCGGTCGCGGTGGCCGAGGGCACGACCTCGCGCATCGCGACCCAGTCGGTCTCGCCGGGGAGCCCCTCGAACGGGCGCAGCACGAAGTCGGGCGTGGAGTTCTTGGCCATGCGCGGCAGTCTACTGGCGCGCCGCCGGGCGGGTGCGGGGCCGCAGGCGGACGTCGGGCAGCGCGGGTGCCGGGAGCGGGCCGCCGTCGTACCCGACGACCTCGCCGTAGCGTCCGTCGCGCGCGCCCTCGGCGTACCGCGTGCCGCCGTGGTTCGGCCCCTCCCCGCCGGTGACGACGAGCTGCGCCTGCCAGTCGGCGCGGGCGCGCGCGACGTCGTCGTGCGACCGGCCGACGAAGTTCCACCACATGACGATGTCCTCGCCGAACGGCTCGCCGCCCACGAGCACGACCCGCGCGGGGCCGTCCGGCCCGGCCTCGACGGTGAGCGTCGCACGGCCCGGCGCGACGTACCCGAGCGACGACGGCGGGACCACCTCGCCCTCCAGGCGCACCGTCCCGTCGTCCACGAGCAGGCCGTGCTCGAACGCCGGGTCGACGTCCAGCGTCACGCGCGCCCCGGCCGCCAGGTCCACCTGCGCCCCGACGAGGGGCGAGTACGTCGTCGCGGGCGAGCGCAGCCCCGCGCCCGCGACCCGCAGGCTCCCGAGGAAGACCTGGACCCGGGCACCGGCGACGTCCGCGACCGGCAGGTCGGCGTGGTGCTCGAACGCCGGCGGGTCGTCGAGCCGGTCGCCCGGGAGCGCGACCCAGAGCTGGACCCCGTGCAGGACCGGCGGGCGGACGCCGCGCGGCGACTCCTCCGAGTGGGAGATGCCGCGACCCGCGGTCATGAGGTTGAGCTCGCCGGGCCGGACCGTCTGGAGGGAGCCGACCGCGTCCCGGTGCAGGATCTCCCCGGCGAACAACCACGTGACGGTCTGCAGGCCGGTGTGCGGGTGCGGCGGGACCTGCATGCCGTCGGTGCCGTCGCCGATCGCGGGCAGCGGGTCCGGCCCGTAGTGGTCGAGGAAGCACCACGCCCCCACGAGCGAGCGCGCGCGCTGCGGGATCGTGCGGCGCACCCGCATCGCGCGCGTGCCCCCGAGCGGGACGTCGCGGTGCTCGAGGATCTCCACCGCGGGCGCCGCGCCGTCAGGGGCGCCCGCGGAGCAGACGCGCTCCTCGGGCCGGGTCTCGAGGTTGCTCATGGCACGAGCGTAGGCGCGGCGGACGGACCCGGCCCACCGGCCCGCGGACGGGTCTTCGCGTCGCGGGACGCCCGCGGGAGAATGGCAGCGAGGCCCCTCGGAGCAGGATTCCGAGGGGCCTCGCCGTGTCCGCGCGACCCCGGGGCGGTCGGGCCGGTGGCCCGTCGGGGCGCCGCTCGCGACGTGGCGGCCCGGCGTCCCCACGCCCGCTCCGGATGCCCCGGGCAGGCGTGCTGACGCCGATCGCGGTCGGCCTTCCGGGTCCGGTCGGAACCTGCGCCGTCGCGCGCAGCCCCGCAGCAGGGGGTCGCGGGTCGTCCACCGTTCTCCGGTCAGCCGTGCCCTGGCGTGCGCGCCGGTCGTCGTGCGCTCCTGGCGGGGCCGTCAGACCCCTGCGTGCGGAACACCGTCGTCCGTCTGCGCCCGTCCGGGCCGTTAGCACGTTTGTAGTCCTCACCCGGAGGCCCTGCAAGAGTTCCCACCGATGTCATTTGACCGGTCGCGAAGGCCACAGGTTCGTCCACAGGCGGCCCCGCACGATTCCCACGGGACCCACAACCCTGTGGACGAAATCTGTGGACAGTTCGCGCGGGCGACACGCCCGGTTCGACCACGACCCGCGCCTCGTGCGCACGCCGTCGCTCAGACCCAGAACTGCGTCGTCGGCGTCGCCGCCGGCGTGAGCCGCTCGTCGAGGTCGAGGTCCCGCACGACGAAGCCGCCGTCGTCGACGAGCGTCCCCGCGAGGCGGCCCTGGAGCATCGCCGCGAGACGGGCGACGAGCACCCGGGCGCGCGAGCGCGCGATGACGTGCAGCCCCGACGGCCGCTCGACCTCGAGCTCGTACGGGTCCTGGGGGACCCACGTGACGCGGTAGGCGTGCGGCCCGTGCTCGCGCCAGTCGAGCGCACCGAGCGCGAGCGGCACCTGCGGCACGCGCTGCGCGGCCAGCCGGACCGCGCCGTCGTACGGGGTGTCCCCCGACAGCACGTACTCCGCGAGGCCGTCCGGGCGGGGGTGGACCGCGACGACCTGCGCGCTCGGGACCGTCGTGCGCAGGACGCCGAGCGCGGCGTCGGGGCCGAGCACCTGGGCGCTGTAGAGGGTCAGGTCGACCCCCGAGGCAGGGTCGGGCGTGAGCACGGTCCGACCGTCCGCGACGACCGCACCCCCGACGCGCCGGGCCGCCGCGACCGCCCAGCCCAGCACCTGGAGCTCGAGCCCCTGCGGCAGCCCCGCCGCGAACGCCCGCGCGAGGCCGTCGCGGTCGTCGACGAGCGGGGCCGGGGCCCCGCGCGGCGCCGGGTCGTCGACGTGCAGGGCGAACGCCTCGGCGCTCCCGCCCGCGAGGTCGAGCGCCTGCGTCTGCGGTGGCGTGAGCGGGAAGGGTCCGACGAGGCGCGCGCCCTCGGCGAGCCGGAGCTCGCCCGGCGTCACCACGCCCTCGGGCACCACGCCGCGGAACCGCGCCCCCACCATGGGCCGGGTCGCTCCCCCGCCGCCGGGCGGCGTCGTCCACGCCGCGTCGGCGAACCAGGCGCGCGCGAGGGTGTCCACGGGCGTACGAGCCGCGCCGCGGGAGCGAGGCACCGCGAGAAGGTGCGCTCCCGCGTGCGCGTCCGGCACGAGACCGGCGACGGTGGCGTCCATGACCGGACCGTAGGGCGTCCGGAATGCCGGGATGTTACGGCCGTGTCACGACCGTGCTTCTCCTGCCGCGGCGGGCCGGGGCCGCGCCCGGTCAGGCGCCGACGTCGTGCAGGTGGTGGACGACGTCGTGGACGAAGTACTGGCCGAGGGTGCGGACCGTGAACACCGACCCGTTCGAGCGCCGTCCGGGACGCTCCCACTGCTCCGGGACGAGCGCGTCGAACCGGCCCGCGACCCGGTCGCCCGCGATCTCGAGCTCGCGCGCCACGGTCGCCGGGTCCTGGTGCGCGTAGTCCTGCTCGACCGCCGTGGCGTCCTGGTCCCAGTTCGCGAACTGCGGGTCGTCGCCCTCGACCATCGACTGCACGCGCACGTCGAACACGGAGAAGACGTCGCGGACGTGCGCGGCGTACTCCAGCACGGACCAGGTCGTGGCGTCGGGGCGGACGCGCACGTCCTCGCGGCCCAGCGCGCCGACGTAGCGCGGGATCGCGTCGCGCACCGCGGCCCCCACGCGGTCGGGCGACACCGCGGCCGCCACGAACCCGCACTCGGGGCACGGTCGCTCCATGACCCACGTCCAGTCCTTGGTGTCCGCGGGGACGGGCGGGAAGTCCGGGTCCGGGGCGCTGGCGGGGACGCCGTCGGGCGCCGCGGTCGTGTCCATGGCGGCAGTGTGCCAGACGTCGGGGCGCGCCCGGGAGGCCCGGCTGCAGCCCGGCTGCAGCCCGGCTGCAGCCCGGCTGCGGCCCGGCTGCGGCCCGGCTGCGGCCCGGAGGAGCCGATTAGCGTTCTGACACGACCTCCCTATGATGTCAGCATGCCCAAGATCATCGGAGGGTCCCTCCACGAGCACCGCGCCCAGACCCGGCAGAAGCTCTTCGCGGCGCTCTCGACCCTCATGATGGACCGCGGCTTCGACGCCATCTCGCTCGCCGACATCGCCGCCGCCGCGGGCGTCGGCCGCACCGCGGTGTACAACCACTTCCCCGACAAGGAGGCCCTGCTCCTCGGGTTCATCACCCACGAGACGGAGCAGTACGTGGGGACGCTCGAGCGGGCGCTGGAGGACGTGGACGACCCGGTCGAGCAGCTCCGCACCTACATCCGCCAGCAGGCGCAGCTCAAGCGCATCTTCCACCTCGCCCCCGGTCCGGACCTGCGCACCGTGCTGTCGCGCACGACGCGCCAGCGCCTGCGCGAGCACGCCGAGCTCGTCGAGACGATCCTGCGCCGCATCGTGGCGTCGGGCATCGAGGTCGGGGAGTTTCCCGAGCAGGACATCGACACCACCGTGCAGCTCGTCAACGCGTGCCTGTCCGGTCGGCTCGTCCCCGACGACCCGGCCGCGCGCGAGCAGGCGATCGAGGCGACCGAGGCCTTCGTGCTGCGCGCCGTCGGGGCCGACGCGACCTCACCCGCGCTCTCGCGCTGACGCTGCGCCCGCGCACGGACACCAGCGGCCGCGCCCTCTGCTGCGCGCAGAACCGACCGGAGGGTCGGTGATGCCCCCGGCAACGGTCGCTTAGCCTCGGGGGGTGCCGACCCGCCGCCGCAGGCTCCCCGACGCCCCCGCCCGGGCGCGCGCCGGGCTCGGCGCGCCGTTCCGCAACGTCTTCACCGCGAACCTCAGCTCCAGCCTCGGTGATGGCATCGCGCGCGTCGCGTCGCCGCTGCTCGCCGCGCGCCTCACCGACGACCCGTTCCTCGTCTCCGGCGTCGCCGCCGTCTCGCTCCTGCCGTGGCTGTTCTTCGCCATCCCCGCCGGGGTCCTCCTCGACCGCGTCGACCGTCGGCACGCGCTCGCGCTCGCGAACGGTGCCCGCACACTGCTCGCCCTCGGGCTCGTCGCCCTCGCCGCGACGGGCACGCTGACGATCTGGTGGCTGTACGCCGTCGTGTTCCTCTACGGCGCGCTGGAGACCGTGTACGACGGCGCGATCCGCGCCGTGCTGCCCTCGATCGTGCGGCCCGCCGACCTGCCGCGCGCCAACTCGCGCATCGAGGCGGGCGAGATCACCGTCCAGAACTTCCTCTCGGCACCGCTCACGTCGGCGCTCTTCGCGGTCGCCGTCGTCGTGCCTCTCGGCACGGGCGCCGCCGCGTACGCCGTCGCGGGCGCGCTCGCGCTGTTCCTGCCCGCCGTCGCGGCGGACGAGCACCGCGCCCCGGCCGACGCGGGCGCAGAGCCCGCTCCGCCCTGGTTCCGCCAGCTCGGGGACGGCTTCCGCTACCTGTGGGCGCACCCGACGCTGCGACCCCTGTGGGTCCTGTCCGTCGTCGTCGGGCTCTGCTTCTCGGCCGCGACCGCGACGACCGTGCTCTACGTCCTCGACGTGCTCGGCGTCCCGGAGGCCTGGTACGGGACGTTCCTGCTCGTCGGGGCCGGAGGGTCGCTCGTCGCGGCGGCGCTCGCGAACCCCTCCAAGGAGCGCTTCGGGACCGGGCGGACCATCGCCGTCGCGAACCTCGTGACGCCCGTGGCCCTCGTCCTCCTCGGGGTCGTGCCACACCTGCCGGGCGGCGGCGTCGCCGTCGCGGCCGTGCTGCTCGCGGTGGGGTTCGGCGCGGTGACGGTCTGGAACGTGCTCGTCATGTCGCTACGGCAGGCGATGATCCCCGGCCGCCTGCTCGGCCGCGTGCACGGCACGTGGCGCACGCTCCTGTGGGGCGCCATGCCGCTCGGGTCCTTCCTCGGCGGTCTCCTCGCCCGGGCGGACCTGACCACGCCGCTCGTCGTCGGCGGCGGGCTCGGCACGCTGGTCGCACTCCTGGGTTTCCGGTTCCTCGCGGGGCTCCCCGACCCGGAGGACGTCGACCAGATCCCGGACCGAGGATAGGCAAGCCTCACCTGGGTGGGTTACAGTTCCTGACGCATCGTCATGACATCGCGTCAGGACGAGCGCCCCGACCCGACGCTACCCGCAGGAGCCACCGTGACTGCTCTCACCCAGGACCTCGACCGCACCGACGAGTCCGTGCCGCTGTCCCAGCGCCTGCGCGAGGGCACGCGCCCCGAGCACGAGCGGGCCGAGAGCTCCGGGTTCGTCGAGCGGCTCATGTCCGGGCAGCTCGACGTCTCGGCGTACGCGGACCTCGCGGCCCAGCAGTGGGCGATCTACGGCGCGCTCGAGGACGCGAGCGCCGCGATCCGCGCCGACGCCCAGGGCTCCACGCTGGTCTTCGACGAGCTCACGCGCACCCCCGAGATCGAGAAGGACCTCACGTTCCTCGTCGGCGCCGACTGGGCCGAGCGCATCACCCTCCACCCCGCGACCGAGCGCTACGTCGCGCGCCTGCGCACGGTCGGCGCGTCGCTGCCCGCCTACGCCGCGCACGCGTACACCCGCTACCTCGGCGACCTCTCCGGCGGGCAGATCATCAAGCGCATGCTGGAGCGGCACTACGGCCTCTCGGGCGACGGCCTCGCGTTCTACACGTTCGTCGAGATCCCCAAGTCCAAGCCGTTCAAGGACGTCTACCGCGAGCGCCTCGACGGCCTCGTCCTCACGCCCGAGCAGCTCGACGAGACCGTCGCCGAGGCCAAGCACGCCTTCCGCCTCAACAGCGACCTCTTCGCCGACCTGGGCGCCGCCCACCGCTGAGCCCGCCGCGACCCCGGCAGCCGGACCGGGGCTCTACCTCGCGGCGTGCAACCGGACGACGACGGACTTCGAGACCGGCGTGTTGCTCCCGTAGGCCGTGCTCTCGAGCGGGACGAGGACGTTCGCCTCCGGATAGTAGGCGGCGGCCGACCCCCGCGCCGTCGGGTAGGCGACCACGCGCTGGGCGGCGAGGACGCGGTCGGGCTCGCCGGGCCACTCGGCGTGGACGTCGACCCGGTCGCCGTCGGCGAACCCCAGCTCGGCGAGGTCGTCCGGGTGCACGAGCACGACGTCGCGGCCCCCGCGCACGCCCCGGTACCGGTCGGACAGCCCGTAGATCGTCGTGTTGAACTGGTCGTGCGAGCGCAGCGTCTGCAGGATCAGGCGACCCGGCGGGCACTCGACGGGCTCGAGCTCGTTGACCGTGATCTCGGCGCGCCCGCTCGGCGTCGTGAACGTGCGCGAGTCGCGCGGGCCGTGCGGGAGCACGAACCCCTCGGGGCGCCGCACGTCGACGTTGAACCGCTCGAACCCGGGCACGACGCGGCTGACGTGGTCGCGCACCACGTCGTAGTCGTCCCGCATCGCCGCCCAGTCGATCCCCGGCGCCGGGTCGGCGCCCGGGCCACCCCGCAGCGTCGCCTCCGCCATGCCGACGACGATCGCCACCTCGCTGCGCAGGCCCGGCGCGACGGGGTCGACCTTGCCGCGCGACGCGTGCACCGCGCACACCGAGTCCTCCACGGAGACGATCTGCGCCCCGCTCTTCTGCACGTCGACCTCGGTGCGCCCCAGCGTCGGCAGGATGAGCGCCTCGCGCCCGGTGACGACGTGCGAGCGGTTGAGCTTGGTGGAGATCTGCACCGTGAGGTCGGTGCCGCGCAGCGCCGCCTCGGCGGCCGCGGTGTCCGAGATGGCGCCGGCGAAGTTCCCCCCGAGCGCGACGAACGCGCGGATGCGCCCGTCACGCATGCGCCGGAGCGTCTCGACGGCGTCGGCGCCGTGCGCGCGCGGCGGCTCGAACGCGAACTCGCGCCCCAGCGCGTCGAGGAAGGAGTCCGGCATCTTCTCCCAGATGCCCATGGTCCGGTCGCCCTGCACGTTGGAGTGCCCGCGGATCGGCGACGCCCCGGCGCCCGGCCGACCGATGTGGCCGCGGAGCAGGAGCAGGTTGACGATCTCCTTGATCGTGTCGACGCCCTTGCGCTGCTGCGTCAGGCCCATCGCCCACGTGACGATCACGCGGTCCGCGGCGAGGTAGCGTGCCGCGAGGTCGTCGACGTCGGCCGGCGTCAGGCCCGTGGCGGCGAGCACCGCGTCCTCGTCGAGGTGCGCGAGGTGCGCGCGGAACGCGTCGAGGCCGCGGGTGTGCGCGCGCAGGAACGCGTGGTCCAGCACCGTCCCCGGGGCGGCGTCCTCGGCGTCGAGCACGCGGCGGGACACCGCCTGCAGGAGCGCCATGTCCCCGCCCGGGCGCACCTGGTACAGCCGGTCCGCGATGTCCGTGCCACGGCCGACGAGCCCGCGCACGGTCTGCGGGTTGCGGTAGCGCACGAGCCCGGCCTCGGGCAGCGGGTTCACCGACACGACGGACCCGCCCGCGCGCTTGGTCCCCTCGAGCGCGGTGAGCATGCGCGGGTGGTTGGTGCCCGGGTTCTGCCCCATGACGATGACCAGGTCGGCCCGGGCGAAGTCGTCGTAGGAGACCGTGGACTTGCCGATCCCGATGGTCTCGAGCATCGCGGTGCCGGTGGACTCGTGGCACATGTTGGAGCAGTCGGGCAGGTTGTTGGTGCCGAACGCCCGGACGAACAGCTGGTAGACGAACGCCGCCTCGTTCGATGCGCGCCCGCTCGTGTAGAAGGCGGCCTCGTCGGGGGACCCCAGCCCACGCAGCCGGTCCCCCACGATCTCGAACGCGCGCTCCCAGGTCACGGGCTCGTAGTGGTCCGAGCCCGCCGGCTTGTGCACCGGCTCGGTGAGCCGGCCCTGCTGCCCCAGCCAGTACTCGTCGCGCCCGGCGAGGTCGGTGAGGGAGTTCTCGACCCAGAACTCGCGCGGCACGGTGCGCGGCGTCGCCTCCCACGTGATCGCCTTCGCACCGTTCTCGCAGAACTCGGCGTGGCTGCGGTGCGCCGGGTCCGGCCAGGCGCAGCTCATGCAGTCGAAGCCGTCCTTCTGGTTCGCGGACGTGAGCAGCCGCGCCGCCCGGGCGGGGCCCATCTCCCGGACCGACGCGAGGAGCGTGCGCACCACGGCCTCCGGTCCGGCCGCGTGGTCCTGGGGCGGGCCGACGCGGAGCTCGTCCCCGGGCCCGCTCATGCCGGGACCGCCGTCGGGCGCGGGACCGCGGTCGCGCCCGGGGCCGCCGCGCGGACCCGGTGCTCGCCCGCGTAGACGACCATCGAGTCACCTCGGGCGAAGCCTGCGAGCGTGATCCCGGCCTCGACCGCGAGGTCGACGGCGAGGGTCGAGGGCGCGGAGACGGCGACCATCGCCGGGATCCCGGCCGTCGACGCCTTCTGCACGAGCTCGAACCCCGCGCGCCCGGACACGACGAGCACCGTGCCGGGCAGCGGCAGGCGGCCCCGCTGGACCGCCCACCCGACGACCTTGTCGACCGCGTTGTGCCGCCCCACGTCCTCGCGCACGACGAGCAGCTCGTCGCGCTCGACGTCCACGAGCGCGGCCGCGTGCAGCGACCCGGTCCGCGCGAACACGACCTGGGCGGCTCGCATCCGGTCCGGCAGGCCGAGGAGCCAGGCCGGGTCGAGGTCCGGCCCGTCGTCGGACAGGGCGTGGGCGGAGCGGGTCCGCACCGCGTCGATGCTGTCCGCGCCGCACAGCCCGCACGCGCTGGTCGTGGGCAGCGCCCGCGCGAGGCCGACGGCGCGCGGCCGGGCCGCCTCGGCGAGCGTCACCTCGACCGTGTTGTCGGCCGTCGCGCACAGGCGTGCCGTGCGCACGTCGTGCGGGTGGTGCACCACGCCCTCGGCCACGAGCAGCCCGAGCGCGAGCTCGAGGTCGTGGCCCGGCGTGCGCATGGTGACGGTCAGCACCCGACCGTCGACGCGGACCTCGAGGGGCTCCTCGACCGTCAGCTGGTCCTCGCGCCTCGAGACGTGCGCGGAGTCGTGGCCGAGCGTGTAACGGGTGACGCGTCGTCGCGCCGAGTGTTGTCCCACCCCGCCTATGGTGCCAGGCCCGGCACGTGGTGACGGGGGTGACATGGACGACGGTCGGGATTTCCTCGAAGTCAGGTTAGGCTCGTCTTACCCGGGTCTGGCGACGACCACGCCGTGTCGCGCCGCCCCAGCGCACCTGCCCCCTGGAGATCTCCCCATGCGTCACCGTGCCCGCGCCGTGCAGCGACCGAGCGACTCGTCGACCCGGGCGGCGAGCGCGCCCTCGAGCACGCGCAGGTCCCGACGCGCGGCGACGAGCCTGGCCGGGGCGGCTGCCGGCGTCGTGCTGGGGCTCGTCGCCGCGTGCGCGCCGCTCCCCTACGAGCCGCCCGCGACGCCGTCGGCGGAGGCGAGCCAGGACGCCGCGCCCGTCGAGGCGGCGCCCGCGGAGACGGCCCACGCGGCGACGGGCGCGCCGGTCTGCACGACGCTCGACGCGTCCCGCGCCGCGGGGGGCGGGACCGACGTCGACCCGGCGTCCTTCCCCACCGGGCCTACGAGCGCGACGTTCGCCGACGACGCGATCCACCCGGTCGCCGAGGCGCCCGTGTCGCAGCTCCCGGTGACCGTCGAGTCGGTCGACGGGCGCCAGGTCGAGATCACCGACGTGAGCCGCATCATCCCCGTCGACCTGTACGGGACGCTCGGCGAGATCGTCTACAGCCTGGGGCTGGGCGCGAACGTCGTGGGCCGCGACCTGCCGACCGGCTTCCCCGAGGCCGCGGACGTCCCCGTCGTCACGGGCGCGGGGCACGCGCTCGACGTCGAGGCGATCCTCGGGCTGAACCCCTCCGTGATCCTCACCGACGCGACGATCCTCACCGACGACGTGCGCGGCCAGCTCGAGAGCTCGGGCATCCCCGTCGTGTACTTCGACGAGGCCCGCACGCTCGACGGCGTCGACGACCGGATCCGCGCCGTCGCGACCGCGCTGGGCGTGCCCGAGCAGGGCGAGGCGCTGGTCGAGCGCACGGACCGGCAGATCTGCGCCGCCCTCGCCGCGGTGCCGCAGGACACCGGGACGCCGCGCGTCGCGTTCCTCTACCTGCGCGGGGCGAACATCAAGATGCTGTTCGGGCCCGGCTCCGGCGCCGACGACCTGATCCGCGAGATCGGCGGCGAGGACGCCGGGACCGCGATCGGCCTCACGCAGCAGTACGCGCCGGTCACGAGCGAGGCGATCATCAGCGCCGCGCCCGACGCCTACCTCGTCATGACCGACGGGCTCGAGTCCATGGGCGGGCTCGACGCGATGATGGCGATCCCCGGCCTCGCGCAGACGCGCGCGGGCGAGGCGCGGCGCGTCGTCGACATGGACGGCTCGCGCCTCCTCACGTTCGGCCCCCGCACCGGGTACACCATCGCGTCGCTCGTCGAGGCGTTCTACGGCGTGCCCGCGCCCGAGCTCCCCGCGTCGTGAGCGCGGTGACGCGCCCGCCGGGCGCCACGGAGGACGCCCCCGCGCCCGACGACGCCCCGCGCCCGGGAGGTCGATCCGCCCGGGTGGGTCCCGCCGTCGGGCAGCAGCGCCGTCGGGCCGCACGCTGGCTCATGGTCGGGCTGGGCGTCGCGCTCGCGGTGCTCACGATCGTGTCCGGCATGACCGGCCAGGTGCCGGTGTCCCCCGCGGAGGTGCTGGGCTCGCTCGCGCACCACGTCGGGCTCGACTGGGGGCCCATGCCGTCGCACCCGCAGGGCGAGAACGCGCTGTGGGTCGTGCGGTTCCCGCGCGTCGTCCTGGCGATCGTCGTGGGCGCGGCGCTCGCGTGCTCGGGCGCGCTCATGCAGGGCGTGTTCGGCAACCCGCTCGCGGAGCCCGGCGTCATCGGGGTCTCCTCGGGCGCGGCCGTGGGCGCGTGCGCGGTCATCGTCACCGCGGGCGCGCTCGTGCCCGGCACGTGGGTCGCCGCGGCGGCGTTCGCCGGCGGGCTCGTCACGACGTTCGTCGTCTACGCGCTCGCGCGCGCGGGTGGCCGCACCGAGGTCGTGACGCTCGTGCTCACCGGCATCGCGGTCAACGCGTTCGCGGGCGGGATGCTCGCGTTCTTCACGTTCGTGGCCGACCCGGCCGCGCGCGAGCAGATCGTCTTCTGGCAGCTCGGCTCGCTCGGCGGCGCGACGTGGCAGTCCGTCGCGGTGGTCCTGCCGATCGCCGTCGTCGGCGTGACCGGCGCGATGCTCGTGCGGCGCAAGATGGACCTGCTCGCGCTGGGCGAGCGCGCCGCGCAGCACCTCGGGGTCGACGTCGAGCGGCTGCGCCAGCTCGTGATCGTCCTCGTCGCGCTGCTCGTCTCCGCCGGGGTCGCGTTCACGGGGATCATCGCGTTCGTCGGGCTCGTCGTGCCGCACCTCGTGCGCATGGTGTGCGGGCCGAGCCACCGCACGCTCATCCCCGCGTCCGTGCTGGGCGGCGCCGTCGTGCTGCTCGCCGCCGACCTCCTCGCGCGCAGCGCCGTCGCGAACGTCGAGCTGCCGCTCGGCATGATCACGTCGCTCGTCGGCGGGCCGTTCTTCTTCTACCTGCTGCGCCGCACGCGCTCGCGCCAGGGAGGCTGGGCATGAGCGACCTCCGCCACGAGGGATCGTCGTTCCTCGGCGCGCTGCGCACCGCCGTCACCGGTGCCCGACGGCGGCCCCGCCTCCCCCGGCTGGCCGCGCCCGGCGACGTGGTCACCGCCGCGCACGGCGTGTCCCTCACCCTGGGCGAGGCGCCGATCCTGCGCGACGTGTCCGTCGACGTCCGCGCGGGCGAGGTGCGCGCGCTGCTCGGCCCGAACGGGGCCGGGAAGTCCTCGCTGCTGGGTGTGCTCACCGGCGACCTTCGCCCCGAGGCCGGGGACGTCACCGTGGACGGCCGCCCGCTCGCCGCGTGGACCCCGACCGAGCTCGCCCTGCGCCGGTCCGTCATGCTCCAGCAGGTCTCGCTGAGCTTCCCGTTCACGGCCGTGGACGTCGTGCGCATGGGCCGCTCGCCGTGGCGCGGCACCCCGTTCGAGGACGAGGACGACGCCGCGGTCGCCGAGGCGCTGGCCGCGACCGACGTCGAGCACCTCGCCGACCGGCACTTCACGTCGCTGTCCGGCGGGGAGAAGGCCCGCGTCGCGCTGTCCCGCGTGCTCGCGCAGCGCACCACGCTCCTCATGCTCGACGAGCCGACCGCCGCGCTCGACCTCAAGCACCAGGAGCTGGTGCTCCAGCTCGCCCGGGCGCACGCCGCCGCCGGGGGTGCCGTGGTCGTCGTCGTGCACGACCTCTCGCTCGCCGCCGCGTACGCCGACCAGGTCACCGTCCTGGCGGGCGGCCGCGTCGTCGCCGACGGCGGCCCGCGCGACGTCCTCACGGCCGGGCTGCTGAGCGGCGTCTACGACTACCCCGTCGAGGTCGTCGACCACCCCGGCGGCGGCGCACCGATCGTCCTGCCGCGCCGCTGAGCACGGTCGGGAACCGTCGACCGCTTGCCGAGGGCCTCACGGCCGACGCCTCGTGGTGCTCCGCGTCCACATCACTCATCGGGGCGCACGGCTCCTCGCCGCGTCATCCACCGACGAGGACGGTTCCTTGCGCGCGACGTCGGTCCACGGGTGACCGATCAGCGGTCTACCGCCGCTGCTTCCCGTTCACGTTCACCGAGCGCTCGCTGCGAGGCGTCCCGGTTCGACGCGTGGGCCCCGGATGGTCCAGGGTGCTTGGCGGATCGCGACAACTCCTCCCCTGCCATAGAAACGACGGCGGTCTCAACCGATCAACGCACCACGCGGGTGGATGATGCGTGGTCGTGGAGGTCGGGATGAGTGTGGTGACGTCGCTGCCAGCGGCAGTACAGGACGTGGTGTGGAAGGCGTGGCGCGAGGGCGAGTCCCTCCGGCGGATCGCCGATCGGGCCGGCCTCCAGGAGCACCACGTGCGCCGATACCTGCTGCGCCACGGCGGAGTGCGGCCCTCGCTACCGAGACGGTCCCCACGGCACCTGAGCCCAGGTGAGCGGGAGGAAATCTCGCGCGGGATCGCCGCTGGTTTCTCTGCCCGGGCGATCGCCGAAGGGCTGGGTCGATCGGCGTCGACGGTCTCGCGCGAAATCGCCCGCAACGGCGGGCGCGCCGACTACCGTGCGACGCGAGCCGACGAGCGCGCCCGCGTCGAAGCCAGACGCCCACGGGCGCCACGCCTCGCAAGCGACCAGCGGCTCCGGGCGACGGTGCTCTCGCGACTCGAGCTGGACTGGTCCCCGCAGCAGATCGCGGCGTGGCTCCGCCGCGAACATCCCGACGAGCCGGGCATGTGGATCTCGCACGAGACGATCTACCGCGCCGTGTACCTGCCGGCGTCGCGGAACCTACCGAAGAGCACGTACCGGCGACTGCGGTCCGGCCGCACGATGCGCCGGCCCCGGCTGGTGAAGCGCTCGCACGGGCGCGGGCACCTGCGCGACATGGTCTCGATCCATCACCGCCCCGCCATCGTGGCCGACCGGATCGAGCCCGGCCACTGGGAAGGCGACCTCGTGATGGGCAAGCGCCCGAGCGCGGTCGCGACGCTCGTCGAGCGCACCACCCGCTACCTGAAGATCGTGCCGCTGCCCGACGGGATCAAGGCCAAGGACGTCAGCATCGCCGTCGCCCGCGCCCTGTTCAACGTGCCACCGGGCATGTGCAAGTCCCTGACGTGGGACCGCGGTCGCGAGATGGCCGACCACGCCTTCCTCAGCGCGCTCATCGACGCCCCGGTCTACTTCTGCGACCCCCGCAGCCCATGGCAGCGCGGCACCAACGAGAACACCAACCGCCTCCTGCGCCAGTACCTCCCACGCCGCACCAATCTCGCCGTGACGACCGGCGATGACCTCGACCGGATCCAGAAGCTGCTCAACCAGCGACCGCGTCGCGTGCTGGACTGGGCGTCGCCCGACGAGCTGTTCTGGACGACGTCGCGACGACTCAGACTCAAGCCCGGCCAGACCGAGACGGCGACACCCGGGCGCGTACCCCTGCTCGCGTCGCGAGGGTGATGCCGCCACACTCGAAGGGTGCTCCCACCGGAACAGCCCCGGACGCACTGGCTTGCATGGCTGGGGCTTCTCCTCGGCGGCGTCGGTCTCGTCGTGGACGTGCTCACCGACGGTGGCGCCTGGCGGTGGTACGCCGGTCTGGTGGCAGGCTTGGTGATCGGTGCCTGGATCGATCACCGGACTGCCTGCCGCCGCGCGACATCGCACCCGTCTCCACCGATGACGCCGGATAGAGTCGATGACTGAGCCGACAAGACACCAGCGCTGGATGGCCCGTCACAAGACGGCGCTCCGAATCGGCACGCTCTGCGTCGCCGTCGTCGCGTGCGTTGCCGCGACATGGGTGACCCTTCGTGAGTCGGCCTGGTGGGTCTGGCTCGTCGCCGTCGGCGCCGTGCTAAACGTGATGTCGACGTGGAGCGCGACAGGCGACGCCGAACGCGCCGTAGCCAGCTCTCACCACCCGCCCACGGCCAGCTGACCCTCATCGAAACGCGTCAGTCTCGAGGTGAAGCGCCATCACTGTCCGGTGGTCGTCGACCTACCTGCGAGCGGACGTTCCGCACGACGCCGAGCGTTGCCGACGCAACGAACAGGACCACGGCGAAGCACAGCAACGCGATGCGAACGGGAGTCCAGCCCTCATCTGCGGCCGTGGCGATCTGGCCGATGGCCAAGAACGCTCCAGTGCACATCGGCAGCACCCACAGAACTTGGTCCAAAGGACGCATGACCCGACCCTAGGCGCCGGGAAAGCAACTCGCCGATCGATCACTAACCGCGCCGCAGAGCTGCCCGGTGCCCCATCCCCTACCGAGACACCTCACGCGCGGCGGCACGCCGAGGCGACACCTCGGTTCAAGCGGTCTCGCTAGACCCGCCCGCAAATGCGCCCGGTGAGGGTCGCTTTCTTTCGTACATTCGGGTCATAACTGCGACGCTCATCGGGTACGCGCGCTGCTCGACCGCTGAACAAGACCTCACCGCCCAACGCCAAGCGCTCGAGACGATGGGCGTCGACCCGCGCCGCGTCTACGTCGACCAGGGCGCGACCGGCACCCACCGCGACCGCCCCGGGCTCCGCGAGGCCCTCGCCGCGACCAGGTCCGGGGACACGCTCGTGGTGACCAAGCTCGACCGCCTCGTCCGCTCGATTCGCGACGCACGCGACATCGTCGACGAGCTCACCACCCACAGCGTGCGGCTCCAGATCGGGGCCACGGTCCACGACCCGAACGACCCCGTCGGCCGGCTCCTCCTGAACGTCCTCGCCATGGTCGCCGAGTTCGAGGCCGACCTCATCTGCGCCCGCACCCGTGAAGGCATGGCGATCGCCAAGACCAAGGGCAAGCTCAAGGGGCGCTAGCCCAAGCTCACCCCGGCCCAGGAACGACACCTCGTTGACCTCCACCGCGCCGGTAACCACACCTCGGCCGAGATCGCCGAGCTCTTCGGGGTCTCCCGCGCGACCGTCTACCGCGCCGTCGGACGCGCTCTGGCAGCACGCTCGGGCGAGGCCTTGCCTCGATCCATGTGGAGACGTCAGAAGCCGAAGCCGCTGGATGATGTCGATCGCTGGATCAACGAGGGCCAGCCCGCCACCGTCGAAGACCGGCTCAACGCCATCGCCCACCAGCACGCCGGACCCTCGGAAGGCGAAATCCGAACCGCGCTGCAGTCCGCGAGAATCCCAGCTCCCGCGCCAGCAATCGACGGGCTCGCGTCCCGGATCTCTGTCCTCGAGCCCGCCCAAGGGCCGCGGGCCAAGGTTCGCTTGCGCACCCGCGATCCCCGCTGAGTTCGACGCTAGAGTTCCTTTTGCTGAACGGGCGTCCTAGACAGCGCTTTGATCTTTCAGAACCTTCCCGTGACCATCGGGGGTCAAGGGTCGTTTCTTCGCAACTAGTGCAAGGCCGTGCCTGCGTCCGTCGGCGACCCCGCGGTGGCGGGCTTCCAGCCGCCGCCTTCTGCGGCTCTTTCCACTCAATCTCATGGGCTACATTAGAGCCCGTGGAAGCGCCATAAGACGCTCAGCCACGGCGCCAGGCAGAGTCAACGGTAAGTTGGGCACACATTGAGCCCTAAGGGACCGGCCTAGAGATGGCGTTGACCGTCAGGCAGCGCACTGTTCATCCGAGTTGGATCTTCTTGCTCATGCCTGCGCACTTGACCCCGCAACGTCTGGTACAGCGAAAGCGCCAGCGTTCCGAGCGAAAGGACGAGCAAGAGATGCACGGCCGAGTTCATGGCACCTTCCTCGATCCACCCTTGCCAGCCACTTGCGAAACCGACCGAAATTCCACCGGCAGCTTCGTCGCGAGCCGCAGCAAAGTAGACTCCTAGTGCGATCAGGGCACCGACTGCGATGCAGAAGCCGCTCAAGAACAAATGACGTTGCTCGCGAGGCCTGCCCGCTACCCCTAACGTAAGCGCGTACGCAATGAGCGCGCAAGAACTGGCTATTGCGGCGAACTGGAGTATTGGCAAGCGTGGGCTGGTGACACCCACAACCTCGTTGTTGAGCGAGAGCACGGCTCCGCCCTCCAGCCCGACGGCTTGTGCGCTCATCACGCCCACAACCACCACAATCAGAATCCCAAGAGCGCTGCCCGTTACACCCCACACAAATGACTTCATAGAATACCTTAGGTAGATCGTGACCGACGCTCGATATGCTGGCGCGCCCGCTAGTAGGTTATGCGGCAGGTCAGTTCTGCCGGATCGCCCCCGTGACCCCCCACTGTCCAGCGACACAAGCTTGAGGCGTTGTATTGGCGCTGATGCTGGAAACTGATGCTTCCACCTGGCGTCGACGTTGCGGAATGAATAAGCATGTATCCAGGTGCTGGGTAATAGTTTTCGAGCCTCACAACTGCAAGGCCGAGGTTCACAAAGGCGCTGCCTCCGGTGATGCTTGAACGAACGCCGGAGTATACGTTCACCCCCTCTGTGGTGGGCCGAGCGCTAGCGTAGGTGTACGTCGCGGCCTGGGCGGTCGGGACGGCGACTAGGCATGCCACAGCCAGGATCGTCGCAAATAGCCCAGCGCGGGATCCTCTCCTCAGCTTGAAACGGACTCCTTTCGTCCTCATTCGCGAACCTCCCGCGCGGGAGCGAACTGGAACACTGAGCCGTCGGCGCGCGAGACGTCAAACGGTTCCAAGCCCGGCGAGCCTGGGTTGACTGAGACGAGATTTGCTGACGACGACGACTGTTCCGCGCGCATAATTCTCTCGCGATTCTCGTGCGCGACCCTGGGCGGAGTAATGTCAGAGGGCAAGAGGTACGCTTCGGCAGAGGTGTCTAGATCGCGAGTGCCGCTACCGGCGCTTAGTCCGATTCCGTGCCTGTGGAACGTCGTGATGTCTGCGCAGGACGACGCACTCATCCCCTCTGTTCGGATGTGCGCGATAAAGCACAGGCGTGACGTCCCCGACCGGGCGATCCAGTAATCCGCCGCGGTATCGCGTCCCAGGAACCGCGACGACGCCTTGTCGATGTCGCCGAGGTCGTCGAGTGGCACCGAGCCCGGAACAATGTCGGCGGGGCCTTGTGGTGTCGCGAATTGAGGTATCAGTGCTTCAAGGCTCACGTGCTCATCCTCTGCGAGGGCAGGTCCCGCAATGGCAAGTCCGACCAGCGTTACCACTGCGCCGAGAAGTCCTGTTGTCGTGCGTCGCATTCGTACTCCGATCTAGCCCGCGACTAGCGCGTTCTGCAAGTAAGGTCCAAATTCCCGATGTTCGAGCTGGAGAACGGAAAGTCCCACCAGCACTTGGAGTAGACGTTGGTTCGCCGTTGATGAGACATGTTCGCCTCGCCGGCGGTTCCATAGGTGTAGTGCAGTGTCTGATAGCCGGGAGCGGGGATGAACGTCTCGATGTGCACGCGGGCGCTTGCCCCATCGGCGCTGAAGGCCTCGGTGAAGGCCGTTCCACCACTGATCGATACGAGGCGCGGTGATTGCCGGACGGATAGCTCGCTCGTGCTGACCGCGCTCGCGTAGGTGACCGCCAGCGCCTGTGCGAGCGGTGCGAGCGTGATGGACACCGTAATAGCGACGAGTGTCGCAAGCAGCGTGTTTCTAACACGGCGTGGACCGCTTGGTCTTGGCGACGACGGTGTGGGTATGGCTGCATGAAACGCCGGGTGGGCGGTGCTCAACTCGACTCCTTCGTCTCGTGTGGGCTTCGGTGCACTATACGCCCATCGCGAGGTGGAAGCAATACTGACACATGACGCGTGCATGGGCTGGATATGGTGCACGGGGACGGCCCCGATTCATGGGGATGCCGTCAGAAGCGCTGGATGCGGTTCAAGTTGACCGGTGCGGGCCTGGTTGCCGCCGTCGAGGACCGGGTCAGCGCCGTTGCGAACCCCAACCCGCCGCGTTGACAGGTGATCGGGTGGCCTCGCTGAGGCCGCTGGCTAGGGTTCCCCGTGAACGAGGTGATGCGTTGGTGGGTTGAGACCGCAACCGTTTGTCAGGCGTCGCACAACCTGGTTGTGCGACGCCTGACAAACGTGCGGTTCTGCGTCGCGCGGTGTGGCTACGAGCTCCTCTTCGCGAGTTCGGCGAGGTGGTTGTTGTAGGCGGTGAGTTCGGCGTCGCCGTCGCGGTCGGCCTGGCGGTCTCGGCGTCGGGCGGTGCGTTCGTCATCGCGGGCCCACTGGACCGCGACGATGATGGCGGCGATCAGGACGGGGATCTCGCCGGCGCCCCAGGTGATGGAGCCGCCGACGGCTTGGTCGTCGAGCAGGGCGTTGGTGTCGGTGTATCCCATGGCTGCCCACCAGTCGGCGGCGAGTATCTGCTGGTCGGCCATGACAGCGACGCCGAAGAAGGCGTGGAAGGCCATGGTGATGAGCAGGATGAGGAGCCGGATGGGGTACGCGGCACGGGTGGGGCCGGGGTCGATGCCGAGGATGACCCAGAAGAACAGGTAGCCCGAGAGCAGGAAGTGGACCTGCATGAGCAGATGGCCGGGGTGCTCGAAGAGGGCGTACTGGAACCAGCCGGTGTAGTAGAACGCGACGAGGCTGCCGGCGAAGATCACCCCGGCGACGGCGGGCCGGGTGAGGAACCGGGAGTACCAGGAGTGCACGACGAGGAGGATCCACTCGCGGGGTCCGCGCGAGTGGTCGGTGCGGGCGGGCAGGGCGCGCAGGGCGAGGGTGACGGGCGCGCCGAGCGCGAGGGGCAGCGGGACGAACATCATCAGGGCCATGTGCTGGACCATGTGGGTGGAGAAGTGCACCGACCCGTAGACGCCGGGCCCACCGCTGGTGGCGTAGGCCAGGGCTGCGCACCCGAGCAGCCACATGGTGGTGCGACCGACCGGCCAGCGGTCGCCGCGGCGGCGGAGGCGTGTGACGGCGGCCAGGTAGAGGCCGGCGAGGGTGGTCGCGACGGCGAGGAAGAGCCAGTCGGGTTGGAACGCGGTGAGCATGGTCCGTGCGGAGACGGGTTCGGGGTAGGGGAAGCCGAGCAGCGCGTGGCGTGGGTCGTAGGTCACAGGTTCTTGCGGGACCGGTGGTGAGGACCGCGAGAGGGCGACGGACGCGCCGAACGTGACCGCCATGACCAGGACCTCACCGACGGCCAGTCGGGCAAACGCGCGCCCGCCACCGGGTGCGGCGAGGCGCGGGACGACGCGCCGGCGCTGGGCCCACCCGGCGAGGCCGAGGACGACGAGCGCGAGGACCTTGACGGTGAGCAGGAGCCCGTAGGTCGAGGTGAGCAGGTCGGCCGGGCTCTCCAGACGCAGCGAGGCATTGACGACGCCGGAGAACGCGGCGCCGGCGAAGCACCATGCGGCGACGGCCGAGTAGCGCGCCACGACCGCGGGCAGGGCCGTGCCGACGCGGGGACGCAGGAGCGCGAGCCCGGCAAGGCCTCCGACCCAGACGGTGACCACGACGAGGTGGACCAGCAGCGAGTTGACGGCGTTGAGGTGCTCGTCCGCGCCTGCGGCGTGCCCACCCAGCGCGACCGGGAGCAGCGCCGCCAGGGCGAAGGCGAGTGCGACCGCGGCACGGTTCACGGTCCGCGCGCCGAGCAAGGCCAGGAACGACCCGGCGACGAGCAGCGTGGACACGGCGAGGAACTGCCCGAGCTCGATGCCGATCGCGAAGTAGTGCACCTGGTCCCAGAAGCCGGGGTCGGTGGGGCTCATCCCGACCGAGTTGCCCGTGGTGAAGACGACGACGGCGATCGCGGCGGCGAGCCACACCGCGGCGGCCCGGGCGGCCCACCGGGTCGCGGTCCACTGCGAGTAGGACACTGCGCCCGGAACCTTGCCCTGCCCAGGCAGGACGCCGACGGCCAGGACGAGCAGCCCGATCGTCAACGCGGCCGCACCGTCGTGGACGACCCGGGCAACGGGCAACCCATAGCGCACGACGTCGCCCGGGTCCGCCAGGAGCTTGGGTACGAGCTCACCGGTCCAGGCGAGCCCGAGCAGCGCGACGAGCACCGCGAGCGGAATCGCGCCCAGGAGCGCGATCTCGCTCGGGCGGAGCCTGGGCAGGTGGAAACCCTCGATGTGCGGGACGTCGTGGGGGTTGTCGGTCCGTGCTGGGTCAGGCATCGAAGAGTCCTTGTCCGAGGTACTCCCCGTCGCGGGCGCCCGGGGGGATCGCGAAGACCGCGGACCCGACAGGAGTGGTCCACTGGTTGAGCAGGTCGAGCTCGTCCAGGCGCTGCTGGATGGGGACGAACTGGCGGTCGACGTCGGCCTGGAACGTGACGAACAGCAACCCCGAGTCAGACAGGGCACCCGGTACGGGAGCGGCGTCGTAGTTGTAGGCCCGCCGCAGGAACCGCTGCTCGGGATCGTCGGTGCGTGAACGACGGATGTGGGCGAACGAGCCGATGACCTCGAACCCGTTCGGCCCCTTGGCCTCCAGATCGGGCTCGTCGTGCTCACGGGTACCGGTGAGCGGTGCCCCGGTGTCCAGGCGCCGCCCCACGACCTCCTCACGGCCGGAACGGTCCAGCTCGTCCCAGGTATCGAGATTGATCGCAATGCGTCGCACGACCATGGACGTGCCGCCGGCGAGCCAGCCGCGAGAACCGTCGGCGTGCCAGACCAGGTCCGGGTCGACGGCGGGGTCGAGGTTGCGGGTGCCGTCGACCTGGCCCATGAGGTTGCGCATCGTCGTGCCGGGCTTCTCGGTGCCGGGGGCGCGGCGGAACCCGCGCTGGACCCAGCGCACGGCGGCGAACGTGCGGGCCTCCTTGACCAGGAGCCGCACGGCGTGGGTGACGGTCACGTCGTCGTCGGCGCACACCTGCAGCAGGAGGTCGCCGTCGTTCCACCGGTCCTCGAGCCGGTCGACCCCGAACGCGGGCAGAGGACGCAGCCAGGTCGGGCGCCGGTGCTCCAGACCCGCGGCGGTGAAGACGCCGGGCCCATACCCGAGCGTCACGGTGAGCCGGGCGGGGATGGTCGCGAGCTCGGGCTCGGTGTCCGCCAGGCCGGGACGGCCGGCCATGAGGCGTTCGACGTCGTCGGTCCAGATGCCCATGAGCCGCACCAGAGCGTCGCGGTCCACGCCCTCGACGAGGTCGAGCGCGACGAGCGCGGCGAACGCCTGCGGGACGGTGTCCACCCCGGGCTGCCGCGCGCCCCGGAACGCGACGGTCGCGGTGCCCGTCGCGTCCACCGGTGGGGCAGGCGGCGGGGGCGGCTCGGCGGCGGCGGCGTCGACCGCGGCGCGGCCGCCGAGCGCCAGGGCGGCGCCGCCGAGCGCGGCGGCACCACCCTGGAGGAACGCGCGGCGCGAGGCGCCGCACCGTACGGGAACAGCCTTGTCGGAGCCGGTCATGAGTCGGCGTGCTCCGTCTCCATGTCCATCTCCATGTCGCCCTCGCCGTGCTCGCCGCCGTCGTACTCCTCGTTCGCGCCCGAGTACGACCGGCCGGGCGCCGTGAACTCGAACGTCGACCCGTCCTCCGCGGTCAGGGTCACGGTGACCTCGTCGCCGGGCTGGACCGGGGTGGTGAGGTCCATGAACATCAAGTGGTCCCCACCGGGGGAGAGCTCGTGCGAGGCGCCGGCCGCGACGACGAAGCCGCCCTCCTTCTGGCGCATGACCATCGCGCCGTCGTCGCCGGTGGCCATCTCGTGCAGCTCCATCGAGGACGTCACCTCGCTGGTCGCGGACACGATGCGCACGTCGGCGTCGGAGTCGTTGGTCAGGGTGCCGAACGCGGCGGTCATGCCCTCGTCGGCGGCCTTGACCCACGGGTCGGTGATGTCCAGCGCGTCGGCCTCAGCCACCGCGGGGGCGGTTGCAGCGTCGTCTCCGGCGTCGGCGGTGCCCGTCGAGCAGGCCGCCAGGGCGGCCGTCAGGGTCAGGGCGCCGAGGCTGGCAAGCAGGCGGGTGCGGGTGCGGGTCATAGTGTTCTCCAGGGGGTTCGTGGGTGAGGTGCCGGCGCGGCGCGGGCTCATGCGGGGACCTTCGTGACGCGGCGGGCGCGGGCGGCGAGCAGCAGGTCGACGAGCAGGAACACCGCGAGCGGGATGCCGAAGTACGGGATGAACCAGCCGACGGCGGCGGCGATCACGAGGACGGTGACCGCGAGCCACAGCGGTGCGCGGCGCAGCGCGCCGCGCGGGATCGGCGGTCCGGGGCGCCGGGAGGTGGAGCGGGTCGGGCGGCGCTGCCACCACATCCGGTACCCGAGGATGATGAGCGTGATGAGGCCGATCGCGACGGCGGCCAGGGCGATCTGGTTCCAGATGCCGAACAGCAGGCCCATGTGCGCGTCGATGCCCCAGCGGGTCAGCTTCGCCGCGGCGGGCTGGTCGTCGAAGTCGATCCGGTCCACGACCTCGCCCGTGGCGCCGTCGACGGCGATCGCGTCCTGCTGAGAGGGCCAGGAGCGCTTGTTCTCCTTGACAACCCACGCCTGCCCGTCCTCCGCCGGGGGTGTGACCTGCAGGGGGTTCTCCCGCAGGCCTTCGGCACGCGCGACAGCGAGGACCCCGTTGATCCCGACCCCCGCGGTCAGGACGTCGTCCGACGCCGGCCCGGCCCCACCGCCATGGTGGTGGGCGTGCTCGTCCGCAGCGGCGGCGGGCGGGGTAGCGCCAGGCAGCGTGGTGTCCACGGTCGGGGTGCCCCAGGACAGGGCGGTACGCAGCTCGCCGATGTTCGCCCCGGCGTTCGCGGACCACGTCAGGCCGGTCGCGGACAGGCCCAGGAGTCCGAGCACGATCACGGTGCCCACCGTCCCGTGCCAGGACAGCACCCGCTTGCGTGCGGACTTGGCGCGCACCTCGGGCACGACCAGGCGGCGCGCCTTGCGGGTGCGGGCGACGCGGGCGATCCACATCGCGAGCCCGCCGAGCGCGACGACCCACAGCCACGAGGCGGCGAGCTCGGAGTACCAGCGCCCGGCCTCGCCGAGGTGCAGGTTGCGGTGCAGGTCGTCGACCCACGCCCGGACCGGTAGCCACTCACCGTACGTCGCCAGCGCGCCGCGCACCTCGAGGGTGTACGGGTCGACGAACACGGTGCGGGTGTAGCCCTCGGGCACGTCGTCCACGGCGAGCACGACCCGGGTCGTACCGTCCGCCGTGGCCGGCGGACGGACCTGGGTGACGGTGCCCTCGGGGTGGGCCTCACGGGCCGCGGCGAGCTGCTGGTCCAGGGCGTAGGTCGTGGTCCCGACCTCGTCGACGAACAGCTCGTGGCGGTGCACGATCGGCTCGAGCGTCGGGGTCGCGGTGTACAGCAGGCCGGTGGTCGCCGCGACCAGCAGGAACGGGCCGACCAGGATCCCGGCGTAGAAGTGCAGCCGGTGCAGCAGCGGGCGCACCGACTCCCACAGCCCGGGCCGGGCCGGCGGCGGCAGGTCCGGGCCGGTCGACTCGGGCGCCGGCTCGGTAGGCGGTCGGGTGGGAGCTTCCTCGCTCGTGCGAGGGGTCACAGAAGTCATCAGCGGTGGTGTCCTTCGAGGCAGCACGCACGAGCGCGAGGACGGGCACGACGACGTGCCCGTCACGCGGGACGCGTGCACGGGGAGAAAGGGGGCAGAGTCGACCCCGCCTACACACCCGCACCACGCCCCGTCGGGCTGGCAGGTGGGCTCAGGCGAAGGTCGCGAAGGACACCGGGGGACCGCGCCGGGGCGCGACCGAGCCCACCAGCCGCGACAGCGCGGCCGGCTCAGGAGCGGACGCCCACGACGAGCGCGGACGTGGCAGGGCGACCGGCCGGAACAGCCCCAGCAGGACCGGGAGCAGGAAGGTCCACACCGACCACGCCAGGCCCGCGGCGCGCTCGGCCGCACCCATCACCAGCGCCGTCACGACGACGGCACCCGCGTGCGCGGCGAGCATGCCCGGGCCCATCGCGTGCCCCGCGTGCGCGACGTCCACGGCCCCGGCGACCAGGGCGGGATCCACCGCGCCGTGGTGAGACCCGGTGGCCGCGCCCGTCGCGGCGAATCCGTGCGCGGTGGCCGGGGTGAAGATCATGAAGCCGTGGTGCAGCACGAGCTGCAGCAGCCCGAGGAACGCGACGAGCCACCAGGCGCGCGCGCGAAAGCGCGCGGCAGCGCTGCACGCCGCGGCGGTCAGTGCACCCAGGACGAGCAGGCCCAGTCCCGAGGGCAGGTGTCCACCACCCCAGGCGTGCGCGACCGCGGCAAAGGAGAACGTGGTGGACGCCAGCAGGACCGCGCGCACCATGCGCGCTACCTGCTGCTTCTGGGAGTCCACGCGCGCCACCTTAGCCGCGGCCTGTCGGCAGGATCGACAGCACGTCACGATCGGTCGCCCATCTCACACCAGCGGTCCACGGTCACGGAGCGCCGCTACCGGGTCGTCTCGAGCGCGGGCGCGGGAGTCTGCTGACGCTCGGGGGTCGCGCGCGGGCGACGGTGGGCGCGCACCACCGTGACGGCGACCGCAACCACGAACAGGGCGAACCCCGTCCAGACCATCACCTGGGTGACGTTGAGCCCGGCTCCGTCCGCGCCGGGCGTGCGCCCGCCGTCACGGCCCGTCGCGGTGACGAGCAGGACGACGACGATCGTTGCCGAGACCGCGAGGCGTCCGATCCAGCGCCCGACCGTGTCGAGCACCGACGGCCCGGGCGTGCGGGCCGGGGCGAGGAGCCGGACGAGCAGCAGCCCGGCGACGGGGAGCTGCAGGAGCCAGATCGTGGTGCGGAACGCGCCGTCGTACCAGACGTTCGTCCCGTACAGCAGGGTGTGCCACACGCTCAGCACGTACACCACGATGATCGAGGCGTGCAGCGCCTGCCACACCCGCGGACCCATCCACCGGCGCGCGTAGAAAGCCAGCCCGAGCGGGATCGACAGGTACAGCGCCAGTAGTCCGACCAGGATCGCGATCTGCCCCGTGCCCGAGGAGTACCCACCCGGCACGAACACGTCCACGAACGCACTCCACAGCAACGCCGGCGTCGAGAGCCCGTCCGCGTTCTCCCGCACCAGCTCCGCGAAGAACCAGAACGCGTGCGCGAACATCAGACCGATCGTCGTCAGGCTCGTCGTGCGGTGCCACCGCTCCAGGCGCGCCGTCGAAACGGGCATCCACGCCGGGCGTCGCGAGGAGCGGACGAGCCCGAGCATCACCGTGATCCACGCCCACAGCAGACCCGACCACCCGAACGCCTGGCACAGCCAGTACATCCAGTACAGCGGCGCGTCCGCGAGGAACGGCATCACCTCGATCGTCGCCGAGGTGCCCTCCGCCACCCGCCAGTACAACAGGGCGAAGATCGCGAGCGTCAGCACCAACGCGGCCGTCGCGTCCTTCCATGACGCGCGCAGATCCTCACGCAACGCCGCGCCGTCGAACCGGGCACCCCTGCCAGTCGCCATCGACCCACACCCTCATCCAGGACGATGACCACTTCGTCACCGTCTGCCGGCCTCGACCGTACCGGCGACTTTTGACGACCGTCAAGCAAAAGTCGCTCTTCAAGTCATCCTTGGGATGCCTTAATGGTCAGGGCGAGGGAGCCCGCCCAAGATCACCTCGCGGGAACGGACTGTTCGTTGCGCGCGCGCAACCCGAGTGCCTAAGATTGTCACAGCTCACCGCAGTAGCGGCGAGAAGTGAACCCGAGACCCTTCCGGACGGTTGTGGCGCTCGGGTTTCGCGCTTTCTAGAGCCGGACGACGTCGGCGACCAGCGGCTCGGCGCGACGACGCGCGTCACCACCACGGGCCCAGGCCCACGCGATCGCGTCCGGGATCGCCAACAAGGGCTCGGCGGCCGCGGTCGCGTGGTCGTACGCCAACGAGTCACGGCACCCACGCCGGCCCGTCTCCCGGTACAGCAGCCGCCGGTCGCGCTCTTCCTCTCCTTGCTCGCTCTCGAGCATCAGCCGGGCGCAGCCCGCTGTGGCGATGTCCTCGACGAGGCGCTCAAGGCACGCTCCGCGCCGCTCGATGTTGGTGCGGTATCCGACGCTGGCTTGGTAGATCGTGACTTGGGCGCCGATCGTCCCGAGCGTCGAGAGGATCGTGTGCTGACGCGCCGGAGACTCCTTGACCATGTGCAACCGGCGCTGGCCGGGCTTCTGCAGACCACGCACCGTCTTGCGCGCGAGCCCGAGCTCGCCGGGGATGATCACCGCAGCGACGAGCAGATAGTCCTGCTTCTTACTCTCGTCGACGAACACGTGACCTCCTCGCAGGGAACGGTCCGACACGCTGATGGGCACGACGCAAGGGTACGGACGCCGAACGACACCTCTGCGGGCGAGCGCGAGTTCAGCGACCGAACTTCTTGCGGAGCTCGGCCTCGTTGACGTTCTCGACCCCGTACTTGCGCAGGACCCGTGCAAAGGCTCGGGCCTTGGCCTCAGGCGTCGACTCGCGTGCAGCCGCCCTGTTCGCCTCGACCTCAGCCTTCTTCAGCTGCTGCTCCATATGCTTCTGCAGGTCGGCCAGGCCCTTGCTGTCGAACTTGAAGCTCACCATGGTGCAGATCCTCTCGTTCCAGTACGACCGATGGAACGAGAGCATCCCATCGACCGCCCCCAGGCTCACCGCCCCAGGCCCCAACGCTGGTTCGAACTCTTGCGAAGAGGATCCGGCCGCGCGCCGCACAACCGACTGTTTGTCGGACGGACCCAAGGAGATCCGTCCGACCGACTTCTGACGGCGGCCGTGCCGCGTGGTGGTTGGGTCTTCTCGCGCGGTATCAGGCGGTGGTGCGTTCGTAGGAATCAAGGGGGACGAAGCGGGCGTGGGGCGGGGTGACGCCGTGAAGTGTGGGTGTGGCGAGGAAGGCCCGGGTGCGGACGTCTCGGCCTTCCTCGATGGCATGGGCTAGGGCCGTCAGGGCGTGTGCTGCGGCGGGTGCGGTACGCGTGTCGATGCGTTCGTGGGCGCACGCGAGGTGCGCGCCACGTTCGAGCACCTCCTCGAGCGCGTCGAGCAGGAGGCGGGGGGTTGCGCCGAGCGCGACGAGCCGTGCGACAGCGAGGGTGTCGCCCGGGCCGAGTCCCGCGGCGATCGAGGCGACGGCGTCGGCCCAGTCCTCGTCCGTGAGCGGGGCGATGGTGGTGTGCTCGTCGACGCTGATGCCGGCGTCGCGGATGGTTGCCTCCTGCTCGTCGGGTGTGGGGAGTCCGAGGTGGTGGGTGAGTAGGGCGGTGGTGCGGTGCGTGGTGGTCATGGGGTCCTGTCTGGGGTGGGTGGGGTCTAGAAGTCCCAGTCGTGGTCGTTGGTCTCGACGGCGCGGCCGATGACGTAGGACGAACCGGAGCCCGAGAAGAAGTCGTGGTTCTCGTCCGCGCCGGGAGACAGTGCGGCGAGGACCTCGGGGCTGACGCGCGTGTCCTCGGCGGTGAAGAGGCTGTCGTAGCCGAGGTTCATGAGTGCCTTGTTCGCGTTGTAGCGGACGAAGCCCTGGGCGTCGGCGGTCAGGCCGAGGTCGTCGAACACGTCTGCGGTGTAGGCAAGCTCGAGGTCGTACAGCTCGCGCAGGAGGTCGTGGGTGAAGTCGTGCAGGTCGCGCCGACGACGCGGCGAAGCCTGCTCGAGGCCGCGCTGGTACTTGTATCCGCTGTAGTACCCGTGCACGGCCTTGTCGCGCAGGATGAGGCGGACCATGTCCGCGGTGTTGGTCAGGGTTCCGCGGCAGGACAGGTAGAGCGGGAGGTAGAACCCGGCGTAGAGGAGGAACGAGGACAGCAGGACCGCGGACGCCTTGCGGCGCAACGGGTCGTTGCCGACGTAGTGCTCCATGACAAGCGTCGCGCGGCGTTGGAGGACGTCGTGCCCTACGGCCCACTCGTAGGCCGCGTCGATCTCCTGGGTGCTGGTGAGGGTGGAGAACACCGAGGAGTAGGAGCGGGCGTGCACGGACTGCATGAAGGCGATGTTCGTGTAGATCGCTTCCTCGTGGGCGGTCTTGGAGTCCTGGATCTGGCACACCTCGCCGAGGCTGGCCTGCACGGTGTCGAGCAAGGTCAGGCCGGTGAACACGCGCATCACGGTGGTGCGCTCCACATCGTTCATGGTCCGCCAGGTGGGTAGGTCGTTCGACAGCGGGACCTTCTCCGGGAGCCAGAAGTTCGCGGTCAGGCGGTTCCATACCTCGAGGTCCTTCTCGTCCTCGATCCGGTTCCAGTTGATCGGGCGGATGCGGTCGACGCAGTGGTAGGTCGCGGACGTCGTTGGCGCTGGTTCGGGCACGGGTGGATGTCCTTTCGTGGTGGGCTGGTCAGTGGGCGGCGGTCATGCGGGCCAGGCCGTCGCGCACACGCTCAGCGTCCTCGGCTGTCCCCAGGAGCTCGAAGGCGTACAGGTAGGGCACCTGGCACTTCGCGGAGATGATGTCGCCGGCGATGCAGTACGCCTCGCCGAAGTTGGTGTTGCCCGCGGCGATGACGCCGCGGATCAACGACCGGTTGTGCGCGTCGTTGAGGAACTTCACGACCTGGCGCGGGACGGCACCGCCCTCGTTGCCGCCACCGTAGGTCGGCAGGACCAGCACGAAGGGCTCGGTCACACGCAAGACCCCCTCACGCGGACGCAGCGGAACGCGATGGCACTCCAGTCCGAGGCGAGTCGGGTCCACACGCTGCACGAAACGGTGGGTGTTCTCACTGACGCTCGAAAAGTACACCAGCGCTCCGAGCTCGCTCACGTCCGTGCACCCTTCGGTAGATGTAGTGGCTTGGCCACGCTAGTCACACAACATGTAGTGGTCAAGGTGAGCCGTAAAAAATAGTTCGGACCGCCGAACTTCGATGTCGCAGTCCCGCCCTCCCCGTCCTCGTAGCCGTGGCGAAGGTGACGGCGCACAGCAACTTCCGCGGCCAACGCTGGCGCGGTCACACTCCGGCGCCGCAATGGCCATGCCCCAGGCGAGGGAGCCGGCGACGATCGCGACGTCGCAGGCGGCGAGGATGCGACCGAGGTAGACATCGAACTGCGGGAGGCGAAAGGACCGCTCGACAGTAGACCGACTCGCGCCGCCACCAAGGGCGCGCCTTGTCTGAGATCTACAACGCTGCCGACAGCTGCAGAACTGACCGTTTGTCAGGCGTCGCAGAAGGAGGTTCTGCGACGCCTGACGAACGCGGGGTTCTGCGTGCTGGTTACTCCGTGCCGGGTGTGCAGCAGCCGTCGGTGCAGCCGGCGTCCTCGTCGTCGTGGCCCAGGAGCGCGCCTACGGGCGTGCAGCAGGCGTCGCCGCGCCAGGCTTCAAGGCCTTCCTTGACGGCGACGGCGGCGATGACCAGGGCGGCGAGCGGGTCGGCCCACGTCCAGCCGAGGGTGGAGTTGAGCAGCAGCCCGGCCAGGAGCACCGCGGACAAGTATGTGCACAGCAGCGTCTGCTTGGAGTCCGCGACGGCTGAGGCAGAGCCGAGCTCGCGCCCGGTGCGGCGTTCGAACCACGACAGGAAGGGCATGATCGCCAGGCTGACGGCGGCGAGCACGATCCCGACGGTGGAGTGGTCGGGCTCGGCCGCGCCGAACAGCGTGCGCACGGCGTCGACGGACACGAACACGGCCAGGCCGAAGAAACTGAGGGCGATCAGGCGCATGGCCGTGCGTTCGCGCCGGTGCGGGTCGGGCGCGGCGAACTGCCAAGCGACGGCGGCCGCGGAGAGCACCTCGACGACGGAGTCGAGACCGAACCCGACGAGGGCGGCCGAGGACGCGATCCGGCCGGCGGCAATGGCGACGACGGCCTCGAGGACGTTGTAGGTGATCGTGGCGGCGACGATCCAGCGCACCCGCCGTTCGAGTACGGCGCGCCGGGCGGCGGACAGCGGCTTGGGCCCGATGCTGAGGGACGTCATGAGCAGGTGCACCCCTCGGGCGAGCAGCAGGTCGGGTCGACGGTGACGACGAGCTTGAGCAGGTCGTCCAGCGCCGGCGCGAGGTGGGAGTCGGCCAGGCGATACCAGGTGCGCCGACCGTCCGGGATCGCCTCGACGAGCCCGCAGCCCCGCAGGCAGGCGAGCTGGTTCGACATGACCTGGCGCGAGACGCCGAGGGCGTCGGCGAGGTCGGCCGGGTAGGCCGGTGCCTCGCGCAGCGTCAGCATGATCCGTGCCCGCGTCTCGTCGGACAGGGCGTGCCCGAGTCTGGCCAGGGCCGCGGTGTGGGTGAGGGTCACCGTCTCCATACTCACGACGGTACACGGTTGCGTGTACTGTCTGCGCCGTGAGCACTTCAGGGGGACCGGATGACGTGCGCGACGTCGTCGTGGTCGGCGCGGGTCAGGCCGGGCTCGCGCTCGGGTACTACCTGACCCGCGGCGGCGGCGATGCGTTGCTGCTCGAGCGCGCCGAGAGGGTGGGGGCGAGATGGGCGGAACGGTGGGACTCGCTGCGCCTGTTCACCCCCGCGCGGTACGACGCCCTGCCCGGGGCGGCGTTCCCCGCCGACCCGTGGTCCTACCCCGGCAAGGACGAGGTGGCGGCCTACCTCGAGGACTACGCGACACGGTTCGACCTGCCCGTGCGCACCGGCGCCGAGGTCACTCGCCTGGAGGGCGCGGCAGGCGACTTTCGTCTGCAGCTGGCCGGTGGGGAGACGATCCGTGCAGGCCGGGTGGTCGTGGCCACCGGTGCGTTCGGCCGGCTCTGGACGCCGTCGTTCACGGCCCGTCTGGGCGCGGGTGTCGAGCAGGCCCACACCGACGACTACCGGCGCCCGGACCTGCTCCCCGCAGGGCCGGTGCTCGTGGTCGGGGGCGCGAACTCCGGACGCCAGATCGCGCTCGAGCTCGCCAGGGCCGGGCGGGCCGTGCACCTGTCGGAGGGTGCGCGCCTGCGCGAGCTCCCGCAGCGCGTCCTGGGGCGGGACCTGTTCTGGTGGCTCACCACCACCCGCGCGATCCACGCCCCGCCCACCTCGCTCGTCGGGCGCCGCCTGAGCGCGAACGAGCCCGTCATCGGCACTCCGCGCCGCGCCCTGCGCGCCGCCGGCGTCACGTTCCATTCCCGGGCCGCGGCGGCCGACCGCGGCACGGTCCAGTTCGTCGACGGTCACAGCCTGCGGCCCGCAGCGGTGGTGTAGGCCACCGGGTACCGGCACGACGACACCTGGATCATCCCGGGCGCGCTCGACGAGGGCGGCGCCCTCGTCGTCGATGGTGACACCACCCCCGTGCCCGGGCTGTACGCGATCGGACGGCCCTGGCAACGCGACCGCGGCTCAGCCCTACTCGGGTATGTCCACTGCGACGCGCAACGTCTCGCCCATCGGCTCTCGCCGCCCGGGGCGGGCAGCGGATTGGTGACTTCCAACAAGGTTGTCTGACACCGCAGAACCGACCGTTTCCCGGACACCTCGACGGCAACCGCGACACGCCGCAAGAACATGTCGCAGAACTAGTGCCCGAAAACCCCGGTGACGCAGAACGCGACCCAGGGGTTTTCGCTACCGTCGCCGACATGGCACACGTCTACGGGTATGCCCGGGTCTCCACCACGGCGCGGAGCCTCGACGCTCAGGTCGACGCGCTCACCGACGTCGGCGGCGTCGACGTCCGCGACGTCGTCGTGGAGAAGACCTCCGGGCGCCGCGAGGACCGCCCCGAGCTCGCCCGACTCCTCGCCGGGCTGCGGGAGGGGGACACGCTCGTCGTCACGAAGCTCGACCGGCTCGGACGCTCCGCAGCGCACGTCGCGCGCCTTGTGCGCGACCTCGACGAGCGCGGCGTCACGCTCCGGTCGCTCACGGAGACGATCGATACCTCGAGCGCGACCGGGCGGCTCATGGTGCACGTGCTCGCCGCCGTCGCGCAGATGGAAGCCGACCTCGCCTGCGAACGCACCCTCGGCGGCCTCGCCGCCGCCCGCGCCCGCGGCCGTGTTGGCGGCCGCCCGAGCGTCATGACACCCGACCGTGGAGCGGCCGCGCGTGTCGCGCTAGCCGGCGGGCAGTCCCGAGCCGCCGTCGCGCGCGCTCGGCGTCTCGCGCGACACGCTCTACCGGCACATGGACGCGATCGGGACATAGGCTGGCTCGGCCAGAAGGGGCGCTCTCCCTCACCAGCACGGCGGTGCGGCGTCAGACGGGGCGCCGGAGAAGTTTGCATAGTCGCGCCCCGGAGGTGCTCAGGTTGAGTAAGTTGCACGTCTTCATCGGGTCGTCGTCCGAGGCGCTCACTGTTGCCCAGAACCTCCAGGTCGTTCTGGAGAGCAAGCGTGAGGCGAACATCGAGTGCACGGTGTGGAACCAGGGGACCTTCGGTGCCTCTCAGACGACCCTGCAATCACTCGTCGGAGAGGCGAGGGAGTCCGACTTTGCCGTCCTGGTCTTGTCGGCAGACGACATGGTCGAGTCTCGGCAGGTCGTCGGTAAGGCCCCACGGGACAACGTTGTCTTTGAGCTGGGCCTCTTCATGGGTGTGATCGGACCAGAACGGGTCTTCATCTTGCCCCCAAAGGAGGGGGTCAAGCTGCCGTCGGACCTCGGTGGATTCACGCTGCTCTCGGCGTACGCGGAGCGCGAGGACAGCAACGTCAGAGCCTCCCTGACCGGCGGCCTGCTCGACGCTGTGGAGCAGATCAAGAAGCTTGGCCCGCGCCAAGCGACCGAAGCCCCGACTCCGGCGACAACTCAGCGACTAGCTGGCCAGAGCGCTAGGCAGCGGAGGTCGGCGGAGAAGGCTGCGCGCGGAGGTGCCGGCAGCTCATTCACGATCGCTAACCCCGCCGGTGATGTAAAACGTCTCGAAGACGAGATCGACTACATCTGTCGCGCAGCGGAAGCCCAGGGGTGGCACGTCAAGACCCGAAACCGTGAGGTACTTCGCCTGGTGGACCGCCACAAGCGCAAGCACACTTTCTCGATTCCCGAGAGCACGAGGGCCGCCAGGCGCGAGCTGCGCCCGTTCGCCCGGACGCTGCGCGCCCACGGCCTGCGAGTGAGCGGTCGTGTGCGGAAGGACATGTGATCGGAAGGCGAGTCCGCCTGACTCTCCCGCAGGCCCTTTGCGGGTTGCTCCTGCGGGAGAGCGACGACTCCAACTCAGCTTCAACCCTGCTGAGAGCCCCTACCCACCTGGGAGTGGGGATGCCGCGTCGGGGGTGTCCGGCGCACTTCGCTGCACGAGCTGAGTTCAGGCGCCTGGCCGTCCCTCGGGGGACCATCGCGGCCACCATTCGTACGTCGTCGATTACCGGTGCGACGAGGGTATCCGATACCCGATGTTTCAGCGGGGCAACGCGACGTCCAGCGCCGTGCAGATCGACCACGTCGTCGCGCTGTCGGACGCGTGGCAGAAGGGCGCTCAACAGCTCGACGCCGACACCCGCCGGGTGTTCGCGAACGACCCGCTGAACCTGCTCGCGGTCGACGGACCGACGAACCAGGCCAAGGGCGACGGGGACGCGGCGACCTGGCTGCCACCGAACAAGGCGTTCCGGTGCGAGTACGTCGCCCGCCAGGTCGCGGTCAAGGCCACCTACAAGCTATGGGTCACCCAGGCCGAGCACGACGCCATCGCCCGCATCCTCACCACCTGCCCCGACCAACTCCTGCCCGCAGCCGACGGAGCCGTCGGCTCCTACGTTCAGGCCGAGGCCGCCGCCGAGCCCCCAGCACCCGAACCCGTGCCCGTGCCTGACCCGGTGGTCGTGCCCGAGCCCGAAACCGCACCGGTCATCGTCCCTGACCCAGCCCCGGCACCGCCGCCCGCACCCACACCGCAGCCCGAACCAGAACCCGCACCCGCGTTCTACAAGAACTGCGACGCCGTCCGCGCAGCAGGTGCCGCACCCATCTACGAAGGCCAGCCCGGATACTCCCGCAAGCTCGACCGAGATGGTGACGGAGTCGGATGCGAGTAGGCCACGAGCACCAGGCGTTGGTCAGTTCGCGGCGCGGATGAAGTCGACCAGACCGCGGACCTTTTCTCGCAGGTCATACGGCCACGAGCTGTCCGGCCTCAAGCGCTCGGCAACACCGCGAGCGATCCCGAGCTTGTCGGGCTGCTTAACGCCCGTGAGGGCCGGCGCAGCTAGAGGGTTACCCCACCGATCGACTGCTTCGAGGCGCGCGCCGCCGTGTCGTGCCACGACCGCCGCTCGGAAGTCCTCGAAGGGCACGTAGTTCTCGATCGTGTAGCCGTGCGTCACCCAGGCGAACCCCTCGGTCGAGAGCTCGTCGACGACACGCCTCTTCGTCGCGTTGATCCGCGCTCTAGGCTTGATCCGGTCCGAGTCGATCAGAATCGCGATCTGGCGGTTGAGTCTGCGCAGGGAGATGAATTCATCGACATCGGGGTCATCGGCCGTGAGGTGGTTGAGTAGCCGACCGCCGTAGAACATGATCGAGTAGTGGATCCCCTCGACCATGCTCGGCTCGAGGAGCTCGATCCACTTGCGGATGTAGATCCGGTCTGACGGGCCCTCAACCCAGACCACCGCGTTCGCCTGGACAAGATCCGAGGCGCGGTAGCCAAGATCGGCGCAAATGCCCGCCCTCTGGACGGGGGTCGTGGCCCGGTCGAGCTTCGTGCCGGAGCGCGTGTCGTGGGTGAGATGGAAGATCGATGCCACGTCGGCGTCGAGCATGTGGGCCGAGTGAGTCGCGATGACGTACTGGTTCGTCGTCTCGTGGGCCAGGTAGTTCAGCAGCTTGCGTTGCAGGAGGGGGTGGAGGTGGATCTCCGGCTCTTCCATGCACACGACGGTATTTGTCAGGAGGGTCGCGGCTGCAGCGAGGATCACGACCTGGTGGATGCCAGTACCCATGTGCTCGAGCGGGAGTACTCCACCCTCTGACAGGCGGATGTTGACCGTGTTTCGCGTCGTGGGCACGGTCAAGGTGAGCCCGGGATCGTCGAGGACGGTTCGCGTGAACTCTTGGATCGCATCGAACTTGGCGCGCTCTTCATCGTGGCCGACGGCCTCGGGTCGCTCGAGTTCAGCCAGGCGATGGATCAGACCGGCGCCATCAAGTGAACCCTCCTGGTCACCGGTCTCGATTCGACGAAACGCCGAGATCGTGGCGGCCGGGGGAAGGTTGCCGACTGGATCCATCGTCGTGAGGACTCTCTGGAGGTCCTCATGTGACGAACCTCCAGACATGCTGCGAATAGCCGATGACAGGAAGCGAGAGTCTTCGCGGTGGCTGCTGGTCTGTTCCTGGTCGCGCTCGAGGACCCAGTCGGTGTCGAGCTCAAGTCCTGGATTCTTGAAGACGTACCGGTACCAGAGGAGATCCTCGAGCCCAGGCTGCCCCAGCAGTTCTTGAAAACGAGCAACCATGGCGGCGAAGTCACGCGCACCGAGCCGGGAGCCGACACGGGCCCGAAGAGCCTCAGCGAACACCTCCGTCGGCAACGCGATCGACACGCGCGCAGGACCGTCATCGGCCCCTGCGCCCACTGGCATGTCAAGCGGGTGTGCCTGCGAGGCACGCCGCCCACCAGGCAGGGAGCCCGCGATGACTCGCAGCAGGTTCGACTTCCCGGCGTTGTTCTGGCCCGCGACGAGATTCATCTTTGCCATGGGCGCGAGATACTGCGCCGATCCGTGGCTGAACGACCTGTAGCCCTCGATCCCAATGCCATGCAGCTGGTTCACGTCTGCAGCATGCCAGGCGTGGGGGACAGCGGGCCGCCGCGGTGAAGTAGCCGCACCCGAGAAGGGCCCCGGCCGAATGGCCGGGGCCCAAGCCCGCTCGGTCAGGTCACTGCGTCACGGCGTGCCGCGGCCCCACAGCATGTCCACGGTCCGCAGGATCGCGGACACGTCGTGGACGTCGGGCTCGACCTTGGTGATGCGCTGGTAGGCGAACGAGCGCACCTGCTCGCACATCGCAAACGAGCCGGGGGACCACTGCACGTGCATCGGCCACCCGCGGTCGGTGGACGTCAGCGGCACGCCGGTCAGGATGTGCGTCGCGCGGTGGGTCGGGGGCAGGGACAGCACTAGGTGCGGGCGGTGCTTGGCCTGCTCACGGCCCTGGGTCGGGTCCATGCTCAGCCAGACGATCTGGCCCTGGGTGATCTGGTCGGGACGGGGGAGAGAAGAGGTCATCACTAGTCCTCGGACGTAGGTGCCGGCGCGGGCTGCGCCGGCGGCTGCGACTTAGCCATGGTGTCCTCCAATCCGTAGTCGTCGTCCGATGGCCACTGGCCCTCGGCCTGCATTTGGGCCTGGTACTCGCCGGGGGCGAGCTTGGCCATCGCCGCCCAGAACTCGCGCTCGGCGTGCTCGGCCAGCAGGCGGTCGATCGCGACGTCAAGCGTGACCGCCTGGCCGACGGCGTACTCCCGCAACTTGTCTCGGGTGCTCACCCGGACCTTCAACGTGGTGGTCGTGGCAGTCATACCTTACAGACTACCTGCAACTACCCGTGTTTACACCTACCGCGCGGTAGTTCCTCACCAAGCACCTACAGGGTGGGGAGCCTGCGAGCGAAGACTGCACGCCGGGCATCGGGGTTCAGCCCGCACTCGGCGCCGATCGACCTCACCGCTCGCCGAGCCGTTCGTGGTCGAGGTTTCCGCGGACGTCGCCTGGTCCGGGAAGTCCTGGCGCCACCCACTGCGCTTCGTCAGGTCCAGGCCCGAGGTGCCGCTGGAGGAAGTGGTGCCGCCGGCGGCGGGTCAGGGTGAGCGGAGGCACGAGCGCTCTACCAGGGGCCACGTCTGCGACACTCTCGCTCGTGAGTAGCTATGCGGCGGCGTACTTGGACGACGGGCGACCTATCTGCTGGTTCCGCAACGGCGTGGACGAGTTCTTTCTGATGCTCTTTACCGAGGACGACTGGATCGAGCTCAGTGGCCAAGCGGCCGCAACGTTCACGTCGTACGAGGAGGAGGTCGACGACGCACACCTGCTCGGTTTTCGCACGACAGGAAAGGTCCTGCGCGACCGACTAGATCTCGTCGGCGTCTCCCGAGACGTGGTCGCAGCCGAGCTTGCGACCATAGCCAACGACCAACGTGAGTACCTGGAACTGCTCATTCACGCCGAGTACACGACTGTAGAACTCAGCAGCGACGCAAAGGAGCGGGCTGACTACTGGGCAGCTCTGCGCTGGGAGACGTGGATCGCCGATCTGGCGCGCGGACTCGAGCGTGGCGACGCCGTCGATCGGTTCGGAGGCCGGCAAGACCCCCGGTCGGCGTCCGGATTGATGAGCGTGTGGGAGGCGCACGATCCGCGCTTCTACCTGCGTGCCGTCTTGGAGGCACTACCGGAGACCGCGACAATCACGCTCAACCTGGCAGACGTGCTCGAAAGCGGATGGCTCGCCCCCCCGACCGACCCGCAGTCAGTAGCCCGAGGCCTTGCGGTAGAAAGCAGCGAGGGCCTGGTGCCTCCCATCGTGCTGGTAGAAGGACGCTTCGACGTCGAGGTGCTTGCCGCCGCGATCCGACTGCGACGCCCTCACCTGACCAGATACATCAAGCTTCCTGACTTCGCCCAGCGCGCCGAGGGCGGTGCCGGGGCGCTGCGGCAGACCGTCCGGGCTTTCGCTGCCGCAGCGGTTCCCAACCGTGTGCTGGCTCTGTTCGACAACGACGCAGCCGCCCGAGATGTGCTGCGCACCTTGCCGGGGGAGGGCCTGCCCTCGAACATCCAGGTCACTTGCCTACCGGAGCTGGACCTCGCACAGGTGTATCCAACCATCGGCGCACAAGGACGCCGACTGATGGATGTCAACGGTCTGGCGGTCTCGATCGAGCTGTTCCTCGGCACCGACGTGCTCTCCGACGGGAAGGACCTCGTTCCTGTTCGGTGGGGAGGATACGTCCGATCCGTGGGCGCCTATCAAGGAGAGCTCCTTGACAAGGCGGGTGTTCAAGAGAGGTTCAAGCGAAAGGTCGAGGCAGCAACTTCCTCTCCGGAAGAGATGCGCTTCCAGGACTGGTCGGCTCTGGACCTCCTCCTCGATCACATCACAGGAATGCTCACACGCACCGGCAGGAGTGGCAGAGGCTAGAGAACGGTGCGAGGCCGAGCGCAGACGGACACGTCCAGCCCACGTCCCAAACTGCGGCTTCGCTCCCTCCGAGAGTCCATGTCCGAGTGAGCTGGGATGTACCGACCTACACCGAGACCTGGACGCTGCTAAGCCCGGGGACCGCGCCAGACTGACCGAGCTCGAAGTACCGCGGCGTACGCGGGCGAGCCACCGCAAGGACGCGCGATGACCCGACAAGCGGATCAGGGGCCCGACCTGCTGACACCGGCCGAGGTCGCACACATGTTCCGCGTCGGCATCAAGACCGTGACCGCTGGGCACAGATAGCCAGATCTCCGCGATCCGCACCCTCGGAGGGCACCGCAGCTACCGCGCTGACGAGGTGGCCGCGCTGGTCGCACAGGGGAGCGACGACAGAGCGCCCGAAACCGATATGCCACCGTATACCGGTAGCGGTGCGTATTGAGGTAGTGCGAATGGCTCGGCCGGTCGGCAGTCCAGGTCGCGCGCGTTGTGCGCGACCTCGACGAGAGTGGCGTCACGCTCCGGACCGGTGGCTGCTCATGCTCACGGCGGCCTCCTCGTCGACCTCGTCGAGGGCCAGGCGCGGCCCGCCGCGCAGGTGCGGCGCACGCCGCTGCGTCTAGGTAGTCGAGGCGCGCAGGTTCCATTGGGCGATCGCGGCGTCGAGACGGGCGCGGGCGGCGACGTAGTGGATGAGGTCTATGGGCGAGCCCTGGTCGACGACGGAGACGACGGCTTCCATCTGGCGTTGGGAGGCGTCGATCTCGCCGAGCAGGTCGGTGGGGCGTTGTGGCGAGGTCTCGCGGTCGTCGGTCATGGGTGGGTGTGATGTCGCGGGCGTTAGAGGCGGTGTGCGAGGCGTCGGCGGAGCTGGTGGATGCGGAGGGTGCCGACGACGAGGGCGACGATACTGACGCCGATTCCCGCGATGAGCAGGGCGAGGGCGAGGGGGACGGAGCCTTGCCAGCCGAGGAACGAGATGAGCACGAGCTGGGTGTTCTGGAGCATGAACACGATGAGCGCGACCAGGACGAGCGCGGCAATGCACAGGCCGACCCAGATGGCTCCGGTGCGGCTGCGTGGCGGCGGGACATACCCGTGTTCGGTCCAAGCGCTACGTGACGTGACTGCTGGGCTCGTGCGGCGAGAGACTGGGCTGCCGTTCGTGGCAGAGGTGAGCGGGGTGGTGGCCATGGCGGCCTCCTTGCGGTTCCGGGCCCGCGCACCTCAGACGGGGCACGTTCGCCACGGATATCGTGACCCTACGCTTCGTACCTGGGAGCGAACCTGGGAGTGGCTGTGCGCCGGCGGCCCGAGTCGCTAGCGTCCGAGGCTGGCGGCCAGGGGGCAGGTGAACGGGTCGCGGGCTCGGCCGGGGACGTCGTTGAGGAACTGGACGACGATCCGGTAGGAGGTGAAGAACCCGACCTCGGTGTAGGTCACGCCGAGCTGGGAGCAGTACTCGCGCACGAGGGGCTGGACGCGCCTGAGGTTCGGGCGCGGCATGCTCGGGAACAGGTGGTGCTCGACCTGACGGTTGAGACCGCCCATGAAGAAGTCGACGACCGGGCCGCCGCGGATGTTGCGGGACATGAGGACCTGGCGGCGCAGGAAGTCGACGTCCGCGGTCGCCGGGACGATCGGCATGCCCTTGTGGTTCGGGGCGAACGCCCCCCCGAGCAGGATGCCGAAGACTGCGAGCTGCACGGCCAGGAACGCCGCCGCGAGGGTCGGGGGGAGCAGGAGGCCCAGCGCCACCAGGTAGAGCGCGAGCCGCGCGAGCAGGACCGGGACCTCCACGCCACGGTGCGGCACGGGCCGGCGGCCGAGCACCCGGCGTACGCTCGCGACGTGCAGGTGGAGGCCCTCGAGGGCGAGCAGGGGGAAGAAGTACCAGCCCTGCCGGCGGCCCAGCCACCCTCTCCAGCCGTGCCTGCTCGCCATGACGGCGGGCGTGAACGCGATCACGCCCGGTGAGATGTCGGGGTCGTGGCCCTCCTGGTTCGGGGCGGCGTGGTGGGCGTCGTGCTTTCCGGTCCACCAGGCGTGGCTGAGCCCGACGAGCGCGTTCGCGATGATGCGTGCGGTCCAGTCGTTCCAGGCACGGGACCGGAACACCTGCCGGTGGGAGCTGTCGTGGCCCAGGAACGCGAGCTGGGCGAGCACGAGAGCGAGCACCACGGCCAGCAGGAGCTGCCACCAGGAGTCACCCACCAGGACAATCCCCGCCCAGACGGCACCGAACGCTGCGACCGTCAGGACGAGCCGGGTCCAGTAGTAGCCGTACCGCCGGCGCAGCAGACCCGACTCGCGCACGATCTTCGCCAGCACCGAGTAGTCCCGAGCCGTCGATCGGGCCGCAGGCCGCACGCGGCCCGTCAACGCCAGGGGCTGCCGCGCCTCACTCGAAGCGGACACGGTCGGCCTCGGCCTTCACGCTCGCCGTGCGCAGCACCTCGGCCGCGCGCCACTCGGCCAGCTCGTCGGCCTTGCGCGTCCGCTCGTTCGTGATCGTCTCCTCGACGTCGCGCAGAACCGTCGCGATCTCGTGGGCCAGCCCGCCCGAGAGAATGGCGAGGTTCGTGTTCTCGACGAGCAGGCGCCGGTCCTCCACCCGCAGGACGATGCCCGGATACCCGCGGTCGGCGAGCCGCGCGGTGACGGCGGGGAGCTCGAGCAACGCTTGCTCCGGGCCCGACACGCGGCGGGAGAACACAGCGGTCACGGTGTACAGCTGGGGCTCGGCCTCGGTGCCGAGCTCGCGCGGCAGCGCGGTGTCCAGGACCCCCCGCAACTCCAGCGCGGTGTCCTGCACCCGCCCGAAAGAGGTGGGGGTAGGGGTGGTGGTGCTCATGACGTCGTCCGATCCTCGGAACCGGCGGGCCGGCTCGCGTCCGCTGCCGTCGCGGCAGTCGGTGAGGCGCCAGGCGCCCCACTCAAGGAGATCGGTTCGTCCTCCAGGTCGGGTTCATAACCCCCGTCATCGTCCCACCGCGCACCCGAGGTCTCCTCGTCCGGGGCATCCATTTCGCCCGGCGTCCGAGAGCCATCTCGATCGGCGTCACGTGGGCCGATCCGGCGATCAACCACACTTCGACACTACACCGGCAAGGGTTGCTCGCAGCGTGCGCCAGGGTCGTCGAGCAGCGGGTGGGAGGATGGGCCGATGGCGCTGACCGAGTTCCTGCTCGCCCGGATCGACGAGGACGAAGCAGCGTGCGCGAGCCTCGAGGACGAGTCGGGGCCACCGACGCCGTGGTCACGGTCGCGGCTGCTGACCGAGTGCGCGGTGAGACGGCGCATCATCACCCTCGCGTACGAGGCCACCGGGTACGACATGACCGCCGACCTCGAGCGGGACAGCAACGACCGCGCCGAGAGCGGCATCGCCTTCGTCGGCGACCGCATCCTGCGGGCGCTCGCCACGCCCTACGCCCAGCACCCGGACTTCGACCCTGCCTGGCGCACCTGACGACTCACCCACCGACCCCGACCCCCTTCGCGTGGCGAGCGGGCCCCGCACGGTGCATCGTCGGTAGCGCGGCCTCGTGTCGTGGGGAATGCCGGTCGTGAAGCAGCCCGCTACCGGCGTGCCTCCCGACCCGGACGACGTACCGCGACCGTCAAGGGTCGTGAAGACAAGCCGAGAGCGTGGTCCGCCATGACCGTCATCGAGAAGTGGATCACCGTCGACTGTCCAGGCTGCGGCGGCCCCGCTCGTGCCCGCGTGCTGCACATCGTCGCCTGGGGCTCGATCCCGGGAACCCGGATCCCGCACCGGGTCAGCATCCTGTGCCAGTACCACTGCTCGGTCACGCGTGACGAGGCAGCATCGGCCGTGCTGGTCTGCCCCGAGTGTCGGTCGCACGTCGCCTAGATCTCCCCGTAGCCGGGCGCTGGTGAGGTCGAGAGCGCGGGGGTGCGATCCTGTCGCGCCGCTCAGTGCTGGCCGCCACAGACCAGGTCCATACGGACATACAGGTAGCAGTACGTATCGCGTTGGTGCGAGTTCATCGTTCTGGGGGGTAGGCAGCCCAGGTGGTGCCAGCGTCGCGCGCGTGGCGTTCGGTGGTGGTGTAGGCGTAGCCGAGGGTGTCGGCGGCGATGGCTGGTGGCATGTCGAGGACGAGTTGTCGTAGGGCTGCGTTGCGTGCGCCGCGGAGGTCGATGCCGGCGCCGCGGAGTTTGCCCATGAGGTAGTTCGGGTCCAGGGGACGCGCGGGGCGGTAGCCGACGAAGATCCAGGGTGAGTTTTTGCCGGTCGTGGTGTGGGTGTTGGGCCGGTCGGTGAGGTGGTCGCGGGCGAGGGCTGCGACGGGGCCGGGCAGGATGGCGGGGTCGTCGCCGAAGGTGATGGTGGGCGGGTCCGCTTCGAGGTCGACGTCGCCGGTGGTGAGCTGGGTGATGCGGGCGACGGGTTGGGCGTAGAGGAGCAGCAGGACGGCTGCGAGGCGGACCGTGGTCGACCTGGTGGTGTCGTGCAGGGCCCGGGCGAGCAGGGTGAGGCGTTCGTCCTGGGTCAGCACGGGCGCGGTCTTGGCGAGGCGGCGGGGAAAGTCCAGGTCGGGCATCAGGTGGTTGCGGATCGCCCAGTGGGCGAAGTTGCGCGCGACGTATCGGGTGCTGGGGCCGGGCGCGAGCCAGGTATCGATGTGACCTTGCGTCGCTTCGGGCAGGGTCGCGCCGTGGTCGGCGAGGTGGGCGAGGAACTGTGCGGCGACGGTGATCTCCTGCTTGGCGCTGTTCGCCGCGCCCGGCTTGAGGGTTCCGGCGTCGGCTCGCTGGCGTATGCGTCGCAGGTGGTGCCAGGTCGCGAAGCGTTCCAGGAGCTGGGTGTGCTCGGGCGGGTAGGCAGGGAGCCGGTCCGCGAGCCAGCGTTCGAACGTGGCGATCGTAATGTCGCGTTCGGGCAGGATGTGCAGCTGGGTCAGGAGCGCGTCGAGGTGGTTCGCGGTCGCGCGGACGGGTTCGGAGTCCAGGCTGGCGTGCGACAAGGCCGTGGTGCCGTCGGCGAGGGCTCGCAGGATGCGTGTCACGTCGGGGTTGCGCAGCCAGATGAAGGCGTTGCGGGGCCGGTCCTGGGAGCACAGGGCGTCGATCAGCGGGACGAGCTCGGGACGGGGTTGTCCGGTGCCGTCGTCGAGCAGGGTGGTGAGGTCGTCGCGCAGGACGCAGCGTGCGCACTGGTGGTCGCGGCGGTGCTCGTCCTCGGCGCCGCACCGGGTGCAGGTGAAGTCGTAGTCGATGCCGGCGCAGGGCGCGCAGACGGGATCGCCGTCGCGCAGGCCGGGCAGAAGGCGTTCGGTGTGGCAGGCGGGGCAGGTTCCGTGGTGGCGGGTGGCGCGTTGGAAGCAGCGGCGGCAGACGAATCCTTCGGGCCAGCGCATCCCTCGAGGAGAGCCGGTGCGCTGGCAGCGTGCGCACTCAGGCATCGGGGCGTATCCGTGCCCGGCGGGGGCGTCCGACGGTGGCCATGTCGAGCACGGGTGCGCCGACGGCGACCTGTTCGGTGCGGGTCTGGACGTCGGTGGGGATGAGGTCGGCGGGGGTGCACTCGAGGATGTCGCACAGTGCGGCCAGGACGGTGAGGTTGAGCCGTTCGGGGGTCTGGGTGACCAGGCGGTGCACCTGGGACGCGGAGAGCTGGATGCCACGCTCGGTCAGCAGCGGCATCAGTGCGGTGGTGGTGAACAGGCCGTGGGCGGCCATGAGCTCGCGCAGGCGCCAGCGGTAGGTCGGCACGCGGGTCATCGTTCCTCCAGGGTCGAGGGCAGCTGGTCCAGTGTCTTGGTCAGCGCCCTGGTCAGGGTGCGGGTGCGGAAGTCCGAGGAGACGCAGGTGTAGAGCGAGGTCGTGGAGGCGTGCTCGTGCCCGACCTGCTGCTGCACGAACAGAGCGTCGAAGCCCGACTCGATCAGGTGGGTCACGTACGACCGGCGCAGGGAGTGCATGTCCAGCCCGTCGGACAGGCCCAGTTCGCGACGGTAGCGGGCGAAAGTGCGGTTCAGCCCGGACAAGCCGATGCGTTCGCCGCGCTCGGACGGGAACAGCGCCCGGTCCCGCGGACCGGGGCGGTATGCGGGGCGGATCTCGTGGATCCACTCGGCCAGTACCTCGCTCGTCCAGTCCCACACCGTCAGCACGCTGCGCCGCTTGGGCGGGGCGCCGCGCATCGCCTTGCCGTGCCGGACATAGGCCACACCGAACGCCCCGAAGCCGGGGCCGTGCGGGTTCGCCCCGAAATCGGTGACGTCGAGCATCCGGACCTCGTTGCGTCGCAGACCGTAGGAGTAGGCGATCTTGAACACGACCGCGTCCCGGTAGGCAGCGAGCCACCCCTTGCGGCCCAGCGTCTGGGCGCGCAGCACCTGCTCGTCCGCGTGGTCCAGGAAGTCCTGCAGCTCGGCGTGAGTGAACGCGCGCTTGGTAGGCCGCGACTCGTTCGCCTGCACGTGCGCCACCGCGTTCGCCTCGGTCACGACCTGCACCGGGTGCGTCCCGAACCGCGCCTCGCACTCTGCCGCCCAGCCGTAGGCCGGGTCGGTGACGTACCAGCAGAACTGGCGCAGAGCACCCTGCACCGACCGCAGCGTCGAGTGCGCCACCCGGCGATGTACCCGCAAGTCCGTGAACCACTCATCCGCCAGCACCATCGTCCACACCCACGGCCACTCGTTGCAGTACCCCTGAAATCGGCGCACCACCTGCTCACGCGCCGAGATCGTCGAGAACGCCAACCCACGCGCCAGCTGCTGCGACCGCCACCCGTCCAGCATCGCCTCGAACGTCGTCAACGCCGGATCGCGCACCACACGACCGGCCACTACCGGCAGCACGACGACGTTCCCACCCGGCCCCATCCGACCTCCACGACTCGCACCTGTCGCGAGATACTCGCATCAGATGCGATGAGAGGCAAGAGTCTGCAGGTCACAGGGTTGCGCGCCGCACACTCTGCCAACCCATCTGTGCGCCGTGCGACCCCATCGCGATGCGCGAGTCGTGCCGTTGCCGCAAGTCAAGCGGCAGAATTGGGCCTCGCGACCGGGGAAGTCCCAGCAGGGAAGAATGTCGCATCTGATGCGATACGCACTGCTTAAAGTTACATAAGGTGCCTTATCGGCGCTAGACTGGTGATGGTCGCACCGCGACTCGTCGAGGTGCACACCCCTAGCGACTCGCCCCGACTCCGCCGGGAAGGACCTCGTAACGGTCGGGGGTGGCCGTGAACGACCCACGCCCACCCGTGATCGAGCGCAGGTCGAGGACGTAGCGGGTGAGCTCGGCCTCGGGGACGAGCGCGTCGACGCGCACGCGGCCGTCGGGCAGGGAGTCGGTCGCGGTGATGTGGCCGCGGCGCGCGGAGAGGTCGCCCATGACGTCGCCCTGCGCGTCGGACGGGACGGTCACGGACACGGCGGAGACGGGTTCCAGGACGACGGTGCCCGCGGCCGCGAGCGCCTCGCGCACCCCGACCCCGCCCGCGGTGCGGAACGCCATGTCGGAGGAGTCGACGGAGTGCGCCTTGCCGTCGAGCACCTCGACGCGCAGGTCGACGACCGGGTAGCCGTGCGGCCCGCCGCTCTCCATGGCCTCGCGCGCACCGCGCTCCACGGCGGGGAGGTACTGGCGCGGCACCGACCCGCCGACGACGGAGCTCACGAACTCGAACCCGTCGCCGCGCGGGAGCGGCGACACCCGGAGCTGCACGACCGCGAACTGCCCGTGCCCGCCCGACTGCTTCTTCACCTTGCCCTCGACCTCGACGGCGCGCGTGACGGTCTCGCGGTACGCGACCTGGACGGGCTCGGTCGTGACGCGCACGCCGAACGAGCGTTCCAGCCGCTCGACCGCGACGGCGAGGTGCGTGTCGCCGAGGCCCCCGAGCACGGCCTGCGACCCGGCGAGGTCGACGTGCAGGGTCGGGTCCTCGGCGCGCAGGCGGGTGAGCGCGGCGGAGAGCTTGTCGTCGTCGGACTGGGACACCGGCCGCAGCGCGAGCGCGTAGACGGGTGCGCGCGACGGCAGGTCGCGCGCGGCGACGGGCATCCGTCGCCCTGCGAGCAGCGTCCCGGTCGCGGCGGCGGAGAGCTTCGCGACGGCGGCCACGTCACCGGCGACCACGCGGTCGACCGCGACGTGCTCGCGCCCGCGCAGCCGGAACAGACCGTGCACGCGGTCCTCGGCGCCGGTCGCGGTGCTCACGAGGCGGTCGCCCGTCGCGACGGACCCGGAGAGCACCTTGAACACCGACACCTGGCCCACGAACGGGTCAACGACCGTCCGGAACACGTGCACGAGCGCGTCCCCGGACGGGTCGGCCGCGACCTCGGTCGTCGCGCCCGACGGGGAGCCGTCGGCGCCCGCCGACCCCGCGCCGTCGGGCAGCGCGACGACGGCCGCGCGGTCGGCGGGCGAGGGGCCGAGCTCGCACACGAGGTCGAGCACGCGGTCGACGCCGACGCCCGTCACCGCGGACGCGAGCAGGACGGGCACGGCCTCCCCCGTGAGCACCTCGTGCGCGAGCGTGCGCTCGAGGTCCGCCGCCCCGGGCTCGTCGCCCGCGAGGTACGCCTCGAGCTGGTCGTCGTCGTGCGTGACGATCTCCTCCACGACCTCGTCATGCAGCGCGTGCTCCTCGTCCCGGACGTCCGCGGGGACGTCCTCCTCGTGGGTGCGCCCGTCGCCGTCGTACTCCCGCGCGCGCTCCGTGAGGACGTCGGCCACGCCGTGCAGCGACTGCTCCTCGCCGAGCGGGAGCTCGAGCGGCACGAACGGCGCGTCGAGCGCGCCGCGCAGCGCGCCGAGGACGGTGCGGAAGCTCGCCCGCGCGCGGTCCTCCTGGGAGACGACGACGAGGCGGGGGATCCCCGCCTCGTCGCAGCGCCGCCAGACCTCCTCCGTGCCCGACTGGACCCCGTCGACGGCGCTCACCACCACGACCGCGAGGTCGGCCACCGCGAGCGCCGCGTCCACGGACCCGGCGAAGTCCGGCGACCCCGGGGTGTCGAGCAGGGTGACCTGGTGCGTGACGCCGTCGGGCGCCCGCCAGTCGAGGTGCGCGACGCCGAGGCTCACCGAGATGCCGCGCGCGACCTCCTCGGGCTCGTGGTCGCAGACGGTCGTCCCCTCGGCGACGGACCCGGGCCGCGGGATCGCGCCCGCGCGATGGAGGAACGCCTCCGCGAGCGTGGTCTTGCCCGACCCGCTGTGCCCCACGAGGGCGACGTTGCGGGTCGTGGCCGGGCCGGTGGACGTCGACGTCGTGGCCATGGCTGCCTCCTGGCGGCGGCGGGGCGCCGTGTCCCGCCACGTTCCAGGCTAGTGACGTCGCGCGGTTCGCGCCCGGGCCGGAGGTCCCGGCCCGGGCACGAGCCCTACAGGTGCAGGTCCGCGTAGACGCGCAGGGCGTCGCGCACGAACGTCGCGCCCTCGACCCCGCCGTAGTTCTTCGCGAACCGCTCGTCCGCCACGTACATCTCGCCGAGACCGACGACGTACTCCTTGACCGGTGCCGCACCGGCGCCCGGCGTGCCGGGGATCGCGCCGAGCCACTCGACGTGGCGGCGCGCGAGCGCCTGCGCCTCCTCGGACGCCGGGTCGACGCCCCGCGCGGCCGCCGCGGCCCAGTCCTCGCCGAGCTCGCGGGAGCGGGCCTGCCACGCCGCCCGCTCGTCGTCGGACATCCCGCGCCACCAGGCGTCGCCGCGCGCGTACGCGTCCTTGCCCCAGCGGTCCTCGACCTCGTCCTTGTACTGCGTGTGGTCGAACCCGTCGAACATGTCGTCCGCCATGAGCTCGCCACCTCCTTCCATCGTGGTGATCGTCCGTTCGACCGACGCGATCTGTCGCGCCAGCCGCTGCCGCTCCGCCTGCAGCCACTCGAGGTGGCCGCGCAGGGCCCGCACCTGGGCGTCCCTGCCCGACGGCGGCCGGTCGCCCCGCTCCCCCGGGTCGCCGTCGAGCGCCTCCTGGATCGCGGGGAGCCCGAGGCCGAGGTCGCGCAGGAGCAGGATCCGCTGGAGCCGCACGAGCGCGTCCGCGTCGTAGTGGCGGTAGCCGTTGGACGCGACCCGGCTGGGGCGCAGCAGACCGACCGCGTCGTAGTGGCGCAGGGTCCGGCTCGTCGTGCCGGCGAGTCGCGCGACTTCCTGGATCGACCAGTCGGCCGTGCGCTCGCTCGTCGTCCCGGCGGCGGGCATCTCCTGTCTCCTCTCACGGTCTCGGTGGCTCGGCGGCCGCCTCGTGCGGCAACGAGAACCACGCTAGAAGTTGACGTTACGTCAAGGTCAACAGGTTGCCTCGGACAGGGCTTCCGGCACGGCAGGGCAGGGCCGACGGGCGTACCGTCGAGGGAGAGCGCCCGCGGGTGACGCGACGAGCACGGAGGCCGCCATGGCCACGACGCAGCAGGTACGGCAGCACTACGCCGGCAAGGACCTCGCGGCCCGCCTCCTCGCTGCGGCGGGAGCCGGCGACGGGCCGGTGACGGTCGACGCGCTCGCCCCGTACGACGAGCTCCACGCCGGGGGCGCGACGTCGACCGCCGCCCTCCTCGACCTCCTCGGGCTCGCGCCGGGCACGGCGCTGCTCGACGTCGGCAGCGGGCTCGGCGGCCCGGCGCGGCTCGCCGCGCACCGGCACGGCTGCCAGGTCACCGGGGTGGACCTCAGCCCGGACTTCGTCGACGCCGCGCGCGAGCTCACCGCGCGGACGGGGCTCGCCGACCTCGTGACGTTCACGTTGGGCGACGGCGACCGGCTGCCGTGCGCGGACGCCTCGCACGACCGCGCGATGCTCGTCCACGTCGGCATGAACGTGCCGGACAAGGCGGCGCTCTTCACGGAGGTCCACCGCGTGGTGCGCCCCGGGAGCCCGTTCGGGCTGTTCGAGCAGATGCGGGTCGGACCGGGTGACCTGCCCTTCCCCCTGCCGTGGGCGGTCGACGCCGGGTCGTCGTTCGTCGAGACCCCCGACGACTACAGCCGCGCGCTGACGGCCGCCGGGTTCGACGTCCTGCGGGTCGAGGACCGGCGCGCGGCGCTCGCCGCCGGGGGCGGACCCCGGCAGGACGGCCTCGTGGTCGTGTTCGGTGCGGAGTTCGTCACGCGGATCAGCAACAACGTCGCCGCGACGAGGGCGGGTCTGCTCGCGCCCGTCCTCGTCGTCGCCCGCGCCTGAGCGGCGACCCACCGTCCGCTCCGGCACGATCGGCCCGCGTCGCCGACGGCCGGCGGTGTCCGGTCAGGCGGCGAGCGGCGCCCGGCGGAGCAGGACGGTCGCGAGCTCGGCCGGCGTCCCGACGACCGCCGTCGCGCCCGCCGCGGTCAGCTCACCCGGGCGCGCGTAGCCCCACGCGACCCCCACGCACGGGATCCCGTGGACGCCGGCGCCGAGGACGTCGTGCTCGCGGTCGCCGACCATGACCACGCGCCGAGCGGCGTCGAGCGACGCGAGCGCGTGCGCGACGACGTCCGCCTTGGCACTGCGCGAGCCGTCGAGCGTCGCGCCGAACACGTCGTCGAGGCCGCGGTCGAGGTGCGCGTCGAGCCCGAAGTGGGCGACGATCCGCCGCGCCATCGGCTCCGGCTTCGACGTCGCGACGGCGAGGCGCAGCCCGGCGCCGCGCAGTGCCGTCAGGCACGCGGAGATGCCGGGGTAGACCGCGTTGTCGAGGAGGTTCCCGGCCGCGTACACGTCACGGTAGGCGGCGACGGCGTCGGCCACGCGGTCGTGCGGCACGCCGTGCGCGGCGAACGAGTCCGCGAGCGGCGGGCCGACGAAGCCGCGGAGCACCGCCTCGGCGGGGACCGGGAGCCGCAGGACGCCGTACGCGTGCCGCACCGACGCGAGGATGCCGGGGGCCGAGTCCGTGAGCGTGCCGTCGAGGTCGAGCAGGACGAGGTCGTCGCGCGCGCTCATCCGGCAGGCGCCTCGTCGGCACCGTGACCCGAGGTCTCGCCCGGGCCCGCGGCACCGCCCGGTTCCACGGCACCGCCCGGGCCGGAGGTGCCGGGTCCGGTCGTCCCGGAGCCCACCACCGCAGCCGGGCCGCTGCGGCGGCCCACGACGAACCCGACCGCGCCTCCGACGAGCAGCGCGCCCGCACCGGCGAGGAGCGCCGCGGTACCCAGCGGGTACGCCCCGCCGGGGACGAACGTGGTGCCGGACAGCGGCGCGTACGCGAACCATCCGGACGCCGTCGGGCGGCTCGCGACCCAGGCCGCGACGGCCAGGAGCGCGACGCCGAGCAGGACGAGCGCCGCGAGGACCACGGTCGCGACGCTCGGACGGCGCGAGGGAGGGACGGACGAGGGCTGCTCAGGAGCGGTCACGTCGGCCATGGTCCCGGGCGACGCCGCTCGCGGCAACCGTCATCCCGTCCGCCGCCGGGTGCGTGAGACGACCCCGTCCGGACGCGGCGACCGCGACCATGCCGTGCGCGCGGCGCTGGTCGCGCTACTCGCCGACGGTTCCGTCGATCGCCTCGCGGAGCAGGTCGGCGTGACCGTTGTGCCGGGCGTACTCCTCGATCATGTGCACGAGGATCCAGCGCAGGTTCCAGTGCTCGCCCGTGTGGCGGTCCGGTCGGGCGCTCAGCCGGTCGAGCCCGCCGTCGGCGAGCGCGTCGTCGAGGATCGCGTCGGACGCCGCGACGGCGCGGTCGAAGAGCATGCGCAGCTCCTCCGGGGAGTCGCCCGCTGCCGTCGTCCAGTCCCAGTCGCGGTCCTCGGCCCAGGCCGCGGTGTCGAAGGGTGCCATGAGCGGCTCCCCGAGCAGCACCTCGGAGAACCAGTTCGACTCCACGAACGCGAGGTGCTTGAGCAGCCCGCCGAGCGTCATCGACGAGGGCCCGAGCCGGTGCGCGAGCTCGGCCGCGTCGAGTCCCGACGTCTTCCAGCGCAGCGTGTCGCGGTGGAAGTCGAGGAAGCCGCGCAGCGTGTCGACCTCGTCGGCGCTGACGGGCGGATCGGTGCGGTGGTCGGTCACGGCGCCACCCTAGCGGCGCCGGTACCGCCCCGGCCGCACGTCGCCGGCCCCGCGCCGGGTCACGGCAGCTCCGCCTCCCACGCGAGCCACTTGCGCCGTACGGCAGCGTCGACGTCGACGCCCTGGGAGCGCGCGAGCAGGAGCAGGTGCGCCAGGACGTCGGCGACCTCGTCCGCGAGGGGCGAGGCCCCGCCGTCGTCCCCGGTGGCCCCGTCAGGCGCCGCTCCGGACGGTGGTGCGTCCCCGCGCGGGCGGGTGCGTCCCGTCGCGACGAGGAACGCCTGCGTGAGCTCCCCGACCTCCTCGGCGAGCTTGAGCATGAACCAGTCCGGGTCGCGCTCGACGCCGAACTTCCGCGCGTAGAGCGCCGAGACGGCCTCGACGCGCTCGCCGAGGCCGGAGACCGTGAGGGGCGCGTCGTCGTCCATCGGGCCAGTGAACCATCGGGCCCGACGGCGGGGTCCCGGAACGCGCGCGTCCTCGCTCGGGAACGGGTGCTCCGCCGAGCGCCGGCGCGACGCGGGAGGCCGCGCTCCGGGCTCCCCGACGGAGGACGGCACGACATGTCCGGACAGAGCGGTTTCGACCGATCGCTTGACAGCGGTGTCAATACCGCCCAGGATGCTGGGATCGGGCTGGCCCCTGTCCGCCGATGCAGCGCGACGCGATGGTGCGTCGCACGGCGGCGAGGACCCGGCCGGCCCGTGGCGAGGGCGTCCCGTCTCCCCACGGCCCCTGTCCGGGGCCCGGGACAGCACGGCATCGCGCCTCCGCCCACGACGTCGTCCGGCCGCACCGTCGCGGCACACGATCTCAGGAGCAGACATGCACCCCGTACCGTCCCGTCACCGACCTCGCCGCGCCCCGAGGACGGGCGTCGGCACCGCCGCCGCAGCGTCCCTGCTGGTGACCTCGCTCGTCCTGCCCGCGGCGGGCTCCGCCGCGGCCGAGGGCGGCGAGCTCCGCACGTCCTTCGAGACCGGGGACCCGGCGGTCGTCGGAACGGTCGAGCTCGGCGCCGACGGCCAGCCCGTCGCGTCGGGCGTGGTCCGCGGCGACGGCTCGCCCGGTCTCGACCTCGTGGTCGACGACGGGCCGGACACCTCGTACGCGGCCAAGAACGACGTCGGGTTCACCGGGCTCCGGGCGCTGCACTACAGCGCGACGCACGAGGCCGCCGGTGAAGGGGCCGCGACCAGCGTCGTCCTGGACGTGGACGTACCGGTCGGCCCCGACACCGAGCTGTCCTACCTCCTCTTCCCCGAGTTCGACGAGCAGGTCGTGGACTACGCCTCCACGTTCGTCGCGGTCGACCTCGTGTTCACCGACGGCACCTCTCTCAGCGACCTGGGCGCGGTCGACCACCACGGCGTCGACCTGGACGCCCGGTCGCAGGGCGAGTCGGGCACGATCTACCCGCTCCAGTGGAACCGCAAGGCGACCGATCTCGGAGCCGTCGCGACCGGCAAGACGGTCGACCGGGTGCTCCTGACGTACGACGGCCCCGAGGGTCCCGCTCCGGTCAGCGGCTGGGTCGACGACATCGAGATCGCCGACGCGTCCCCGACGCCCGAGGACGCACGACCCTCCGACTGGGTGGACACGAGGCGCGGCACCAACTCCAGCGGCGGCGGCTACTCGCGCGGGAACAACTTCCCCGCGGTGGCGTGGCCGAACGGGTTCAACTTCTGGACCCCGATGACCGACGCCGGCTCCCGCGGCACGCTCTACCACTACCAGGAGCGCAACGACGCCCAGAACCTGCCCGTGATCCAGGCGTTCTCGTCGAGCCACCAGCCGAGCATCTGGGTGGGCGACCGCCAGGCGTTCCAGTTCATGCCGTCCGTCGCGACGGGCGTGCCGGACACGGACCGCGCGGCGCGCGGCCTCGCGTTCTCCCACGACGACGAGGTGGCCACGGCGCACCTGTACGACGTGACGTTCCAGAACGGGCTGCGCACCGAGATCACCCCGACCGACCACGCCGCCGCGTTCCGGTTCACGTTCCCCGACGAGGGCGGGCGGAGCATCGTCCTCGACGCCATCGACAGCGTCGCGGACTTCACCGTGGACGCCGCGGCGGGCACCTTCACGGGCTACACCAACCCCTCCGGCGGCACCGACGCGCAGCGGATGTACCTGTACGGCGAGTTCTCCGCACCGGTCACCGCGACCGACCACGTCGCCGGGCAGCGGCCCGCGACGAGCTACGTCTCGTTCGACGCCGGAACGGTCGAGATGCGGGTCGCGACGTCGCTCCTCGGCACCGCGCAGGCGAAGAAGAACCTCGAGCTGGAGATCGCCGACGACGCCACGTTCGAGGACCTCGTCGCGGACGCCCAGGACGCCTGGGACGAGCGCCTCGGCGTCGTGGAGGTCGAGGGCGCGACGGAGGACCAGCTCCGCACGCTCTACTCGAACCTCTACCGGATCAACCTCTACCCGAACTCGGCGTACGAGAACGTCGGCACGGCCGAGGACCCGGTGTACCGGCACGCGGACCAGTCGGGCTCGGGCGGCGTCGCCCCGGGGACCACGCCGACCGAGACCGGCGCGCGGATCCTCGACGGCAAGCTCTTCGTCAACACCGGGTTCTGGGACACGTTCCGCACCGCGTGGCCGTCGTACTCGCTGCTGTGGCCCGAGACGGCGGGCGAGCTCGTCGACGGGTTCGTCCAGCAGTACCGCGACGGCGGATGGATCTCGCCGTGGTCGCAGCCGGGCTACGCCCGCATCATGACGGGCACGAGCTCCGACTCGGCGTTCGCCGACGCCTACGTCAAGGACGTGCCCGGGCTCGACGCCCGCGACACCTACGACGCCGCGCTGAAGAACGCCACCGTGCGGCCCAGCTCCGGGATGATCGGGCGCCACGGCCTCGAGGAGTCGAACTTTCTCGGCTACGTGCCGAACGACCTCGGCGGTGCCGCGTTCGCCTGGTCCAAGGACGGCGCGATGAACGATTTCGCGATCGCGCAGATGGCGCGGGCGATGGCCGAGGACCCGGCCACGCCCGCGGACGAGCGCGCGCAGCTCGACGAGGAGGCCGAGTACCTCCTGAGCCGCTCGCAGGAGTACGCGAACCTGTTCGACGGGTCGACCGGGTTCTTCCAGGGCAAGTCCCGAGAGGGTGAGTGGACGAGCTCTCCCGAGCAGTACGACCCCGGCGTGTGGGGCAACGACCACGACTACGCCGAGGCGAACGGCTGGAACGAGGCGTTCCCGGCGCCGTACGACGGGCAGGGACTGGCGGAGCTGTTCGGCGGTGACCGTGCGGCGCTGGCCGACAAGCTGGACGAGTTCTTCGCGACCCCGGAGCTCGCGCAGAAGCGCGGCTCGTACGGCGGCATCATCCACGAGATGCGCGAGGCCCGTGACCTGCGGCTCGGGCAGTGGGCCATCGCGAACCAGGTCTCGTACCACATCCCGTGGATGTACAGCTTCACGCAGCAGCCGTGGAAGGGCCAGGAGCAGGTGCGCGCTGCGCTCCAGCGCGGGTTCGTCGGCTCGGAGATCGGCCAGGGCTACCCCGGCGACGAGGACAACGGCGCCAGCTCGTCGTGGCAGGTCATGAGCGCGCTCGGCCTCTACCCGCTGCAGATGGGTTCGGGCGAGTACGCGATCGGTTCGCCGCTCTTCGAGAAGGCGACGCTGCACCTGCCGGGCGGCGACGTGGTCATCGAGGCGCCGGGCACGAGCGAGGGAAACATCTACGTGCAGTCGCTCACGATCGACGGCGAGGACCACTCGTCGACGGTCGTCGCGCACGACGAGCTCGCGGACGGCGCGACCCTGCGCTTCACGATGGGCGACGAGCCCGGTGCGTGGGGCACGGGCGAGGACGACGTCCCCGGCTCCGTGACCGCCGTCGGCGAGACCCCCGACCCGATGGAGGACGTGACCGGCGCGGGGCACGGCGTGGCGTCGAGCAGCGGCGGCGAGGCCGGCGCGCTGTTCGACGACACGTCGGCGACGCAGACGACCCTCACCGGCGACGAGCCGTGGGTGCGGTACCTCGTCAGCGGAGGCACGGACGTCCCCGTGCACTTCTACACCCTCACCTCCGGCACGGACGCGGCGCTGGACCCGACCCACTGGGTCCTCGAGGGCTCCGACGACGGCGAGTCGTGGACCGTGCTCGACGAGCGCACGGACCAGACGTTCCCGTGGCGGAACCAGACCCGGCCGTTCCGGCTCGCCGACGACGCGACGATGGCGCAGTACCGGGTGCGGTTCCTCGACACCGCGGGGTCGGTGCAGCTCGCCGAGGTGGAGCTGCTGACCATCGACGAGGTCCCCGTCGCACCCGTGACGATCGAGGTCGGCAGCGCCGCGCTGCGGCCGGGTGGCGCCGCCGCGGTCGAGGTGTCCCTCACGAGCAGCACCGACGAGGCGGTCACCGTGGACCTCGCCATGACGCTGGACGACGGGTGGACCGTCGACCCCGTGTCGGCTGAGGTCGAGGTGCCGGCGGGCGCGACGGTCACCAGGACGGTCACCGTGACCCCGTCGGCGAGCGTCGCCCCGCGGGCGTACACGCTCGAGGTCGCCGCGACCACCGGTTCCTGGGCCCTCACGGGTCGAGGCACCGTGCGCCTCGTGGGCGACGTCGTCGAGATCGTGCCCACCACCCCCGAGGAGGCGGGCTGGCTGGTCCAGGACAGCGGCTCCCAGACCACCGGCCAGGCTCGATTCGCCGACGAGCACAACTTCTTCGTCTACGAGGTCCCGCTCGCCAGCGCGACCGCGGGCACGATCACCGTCGACCTCGCGAACCAGTACCTCGTCTCGGCGTCCGCCGACCGCGAGACCTGGACCGAGGTGCTCAAGGCCGAGGGCTCGCCGATCTTCGACAGCAACCGCGCCGAGCACACGCTGGACGTCGCAGACCTCCTCGCGACGACCGGGTCGACGGACGGGTCGCTGTACCTGCGGTTCTCCGACTCGACGCCCGAGGACGGCTGGGGAGGCAAGCTGTTCCTCACCCGGCTCGAGGTGGCGGGCTCGCACGAGCCCACCCCGCAGGTCGACGTCGAGGTCGCGCCGCGGTGCCTGGCGGGCACGGTCTACGTGGCGGTGCGCGCGACGAACGTGGGCGACGCACCGGTCGACGTGACCCTCTCCACGCCGTTCGGTGAGAAGTCGTTCACCGGCGTCGAGCCGGGCACGAACGCCTACCAGTCGTTCGCCTCGCGCGCCACGAGCATCGAGGCCGGCACCGTCACCGTGACGGCCACGCTGCCCGACGGCGACCCGCACGCGCAGGAGGTCGAGGTGCCCGCACACACCTGCTGAGCCGCCGACCATTCCTGGGCCGGGAGGTCCGCTCCCGGCCCAGGGACGCAGCCAGGTCGTGCTACCGCACGACGAGCGCGACGACGAGCAGCAGCACGGTCGCGACGATCTCGCCGATCCCGACGGCCCGCGGGCTCAAGGGCCGGCCCGGCAGCGTGGCCGCGCGCACCGTCGCCGCAGCGAGGAACGCCGTCGCCCACCACCACGAGGGGTCGTGCACGACGGCGACCACGCCCGCCGCGACGGTGACCGCCGCGTGGTACGCGACCGAGCCGACGACGTACGACCGCACGCCGCGCTCGCGGATCATCGTCTTGACGTAGAGCACGGTCCCGAACAGGTAGGCGAGCAGGAGCGCGGCGACGAACCACACCACCCCGGGGACCGCCAGCACGGGTGCGCCCGGGGACCGGCACGCGGCGTACGCGACGACCGTCATGAGCGAGGCCGCCACCGTCATCGCGCCGCCCGCCGCGACGGACCGTTCGGTGCGCTGCGCCGAGGCCCAGAGCCCGAGCGCGAGGAACGGGAGGAACACCGGGGCCCAGAGCGCGAGCGCCGGGTCGAGCAGGAGCACGACCAGCCCGAGCGCCGCAGTGGTCGCGGCGTACGTGAGCATCGGGCGCCGGTAGCGCGGCCGACGGCGCGACTTCAGCCAGAGCCCTGCCGCGAAGTAGGCGAGGTAGCCGACGAGCCACAGCGCACCGAGCGCGACGGTTACCGGCCGGAACCCGGTGTCCTGGATCCCTCGGATCGTCCCGACGACGAACGGCAGGAGCAGCATCGGCCACGCGCCGTGCTGGTTCGGCACCCAGCCGGGGGGACGTCGGGACACGACCCGACGCTAGCGCCGCGACGCGCGGTCCCGACCGCGAGAAATCCCCGTCCGGCCGGGTCGCAGGTCCCGTCGCCACGGGACCGAGGTCCCGACCTGTCCCGTGCTCGCCGCCACGCCGGGGATCCGCGTCGCACGCGCCCTGCCGACTAGATATGGTGGCGCAGCCGTGATCCAGACCCCACATGTTGGGGTGCGGTCCGTCTCGCAACCCCTGCGGGACGGAGACGAGAACTCGGTGGGCAGAGGGGAACGGGAACGATGAGCACCATCGAGCTCGACCAGGCAGCACCGACCGTCGGCACCACCACGTTGGAGGTCCTCAAGCGCGACGGCCGTCGGCGGCCGTTCGACGACGGCCGCATCCGCGCCGCCGTGACGAAGGCCTTCGCGGAGGTGCACGGCGACCTCACGGCCGCGCACCGGAGCCGTGTCGACGAGGTCGTGGACCGCGTCGACGCGGAGATCGCCGCGCGGTTCGTCGGCACGGTGAAGATCTACGAGATCCAGGGCGTCGTCGAGCACGTGCTGCTCGGGTCGCACGAGTACGACGTCGCGCGCGCCTACATCGACTACCGCGTGCAGCGCGACTTCGCGCGCAGCCGCGCGACGGACCTCAACCACTCGATCGTGCGGCTGCTGGACAAGGACTCCACGGTCGTCAACGAGAACGCCAACAAGGACAGCGAGGTCTTCAACACCCAGCGCGACCTCACGGCCGGGACCGTGGGCAAGGCGATCGGGCTGCGGATGCTGCCGCCGCACGTCGCGAACGCGCACCAGAAGGGCGACCTGCACTACCACGACCTCGACTACCACCCCTACGCGCCCATGACGAACTGCTGCCTCATCGACTTCCGGTCGATGCTGTCGAGCGGCTTCCGGATCGGGAACGCGCAGGTGGAGCCGCCCCGCTCGATCCAGACCGCGACGGCGCAGATCAGCCAGATCATCGCGAACGTGTCCTCCAGCCAGTACGGCGGGTGCTCGGTCAACCGCATCGACGAGCTCCTCGCTCCCTACGCCGAGCGCAACCTGGAGAAGCACCTCGCGGACGCGCGCCGGTGGATCGCCGACGAGTCCGCGCACGAGGAGTACGCGCGCGAGAAGACGCGCAAGGACATCTACGACGCGATGCAGTCGCTGGAGTACGAGATCAACACCCTGTTCACGTCGAACGGGCAGACGCCGTTCACGTCGGTCGGGTTCGGGCTCGGCACGGGCTGGCTGGAGCGCGAGATCCAGCGCGCGATCCTCCAGATCCGGATCCGCGGCCTCGGGAGCGAGGGCCGCACCGCGATCTTCCCCAAGCTCATCTTCACGCTGCGCCGCGGCGTGAACCTCGACCCCGGCGACCCCAACCACGACCTCAAGCAGCTCGCGGTCGAGTGCGCGACGAAGCGCATGTACCCGGACGTGCTGTCGTACGACAAGATCGTCGAGCTCACCGGGTCGTTCAAGGTGCCCATGGGGTGCCGGTCGTTCCTCCAGGGCTGGCAGGACGAGCACGGCCGGGACGTCTCCGAGGGGCGCATGAACCTCGGCGTCGTGACGCTCAACCTGCCGCGCATCGCGCTCGAGGCGGCGGGCGACCTCGACACGTTCTGGCGACTGCTCGACGAGCGCCTGGAGACCGTGCACGACGCGCTCGTCTTCCGCATCGAGCGCTGCAAGGAGGCGACGCCGGGCAACGCGCCGATCCTCTACGTCCACGGGGCCTTCGGGGAGCGCCTCGCACCGGACGACGACGTCGACCGGCTCTTCCGCGACGGCCGCGCCACGGTGTCGCTCGGGTACATCGGGCTGTACGAGGTGGCCGCCGCGTTCTACGGCGGCGCCTGGGAGCACGACCCGCGGGCCAAGGAGCTGACGCTCGACGTGCTGCGGTCCCTGCACGCGCACGCCGCCGGGTGGACGGCGCGGCTCGGCTACCGGATCAGCGTCTACGCGACGCCGAGCGAGAGCCTCACCGACCGGTTCTGCCGCCTCGACCGGGAGCGGTTCGGCGCGGTGCCCGACATCACCGACAAGGACTACTACACGAACAGCTTCCACTACGACGTCCGCAAGAGCCCGACGCCGTTCGAGAAGCTCGACTTCGAGGCCGAGTACGCGCGGTACACGTCCGGCGGGTTCATCCACTACTGCGAGTACCCCGTGCTCCAGCAGAACCCGAAGGCCCTGGAGGCGGTGTGGGACTACGCGTACGACCGCGTGGGCTACCTCGGCACGAACACGCCCATCGACCGCTGCTACGCGTGCGGGTTCACGGGCGACTTCGACCCGACCGCGCGCGGCTTCGCGTGCCCGTCGTGCGGCAACGCCGACCCGCGCACGTGCGACGTCGTGAAGCGCACGTGCGGGTACCTCGGCAACCCGCAGCAGCGCCCCATGGTGCACGGCCGCCACGCGGAGATCTCCGCGCGGGTCAAGCACCTGGCGGGACCGCCGTCGTCCACCGCGGACGACGGCGCGCCGACCGCACCGGGCCGGGCTGCGCCGTCGGGCACCGCGTAGGAGGGACGGTGGCACGCACCCCGGGCCCCGGCTGGCGCCCGGACCGCGTCAGCCGGGGGTACGTCGCGGACTACAAGCCGTTCGTCATGGTCGACGGCGAGGGCGTGCGCTGCTCGCTCTACGTGAGCGGCTGTCTGTTCGCGTGCGAGGGCTGCTTCAACGAGGCCGCGTGGAGCTTCCGCTACGGACGCCCCTACGACGACGCGCTGGAGGAGCGCGTCCTCGCCGACCTCGCGCACCCCGCCGTGCAGGGCCTCTCCCTGCTCGGTGGGGAGCCGTTCCTCAACACGGAGGTGTGCCTGCGGCTCGTCCGCCGGCTGCGCGCGGAGCACGGCGACCGCAAGGACGTGTGGTGCTGGACGGGCTACACCCTCGAGGAGCTGTGCACCGGCTCCCCCGACCAGCGCGCGCTGCTCGCCGAGGTCGACGTGCTCGTCGACGGCCGCTTCGACCTCGCGCGCCGCGACCTCACCCTCGCGTTCCGCGGCAGCACCAACCAGCGTGTCCTCGACGCGCGCGCGTCGCTCGCGTCGGGCCACGCGGTCCCGTGGCCGCGCGTGCCCGACGCCGGACCCGCCGCGGGTGCGGACCTCGTCTCGTCGGGGCTCGGGCGCCGTCGGTGCTCCGAGGGTCAGGGGGCGGTGACGACGCGCACCGGGACGGTGCGGAAGCCCGCGACGGGCGCGGTCTCGCGCTCGGCCGGCCGCGCGTCGTCGTGCACGACCGTGCCCGCGCGCAGGAGGCGGCGGACGAGGACGCGCAGCTCGAGCGTCGCGAGCAGGCGGCCCGGGCACGCGTGCGGACCCGTCCCGTAGACGAGGTTGCGGTCGGCGTGGCCCTCCGGGTCGTACGCGGCCGGGTCGTCGAACGCCTCCGGGTCGCGGTTGGCCGCGCGCCAGTCGAGCACGACCTGCTCGCCCGCGGCGACGGGGCACCCGGCCACGACGGTGTCGCGCGTCGCGACGCGCCGGTTGGACACGAACGGGTCGTCGAGGCGCAGGATCTCGTCGACCGCCGCGTCGAGCGCGGCGTCCGGGGCGTCGCGCAGGTGGCGCTGGTGCTCGGGGTGCTCGGTCAGCCAGTGCACGACGACGCCCGCGCACAGGGCGAGCGAGGACAGGTCTCCCCCGGTCCAGTTGCGCAGGATCGAGACGAGCTCCTCGTCCGTCCAGGCCGGGCGGCCGTCGTCGTGCTGGGCGAGCAGCCGGGCGGTGACGTCGGGACCGGTCGCGGGGTCGCGCTCCGGGCCGGTCGGTGCCGGTCCGACCGTCGCGCCGGCGCGGCGCGCGTCGAGCAGGCCGCGGACGATGCGGTCGAAGCGCGCGGCGACACGACCCGTCCAGGCGCGGTCGCCGGAGCGGGTCGCGGCACGGTTCTCCGCGACCCAGTCGAGCAGCTCGGCCTCGAGGTCGGCGGGCCAGCCGAGCCACGCCGACTGGGCGCGCACGGCGTAGCGGGCGCCGAGCTCGACGGCGTCGAACGGGCCGCCCGCGACGTCGTCGACCAGCCCGGCGGCGAGGTCGTCGAGCACCGGGGCGAGCCACGCGAGCTCGTCCGGGGCGAAGAACGGGTCGAGGAGCCGGCGCGCCCGCGCGTGCTCCGCGCCGTCGAGCCCGTTGGGCACCTGCAGGTGGGCCGACGCCGCGCTGGAGAAGAGGACGGGGTCCTGCGCCGCCGCGACGACCTCGGCGTGCCGCCGCACGACCACCCTCCCCGCGCGGTCCCGCGTCCCCTGCGCCGTCCGGGTGTCGCTCACCTGTGGCCTCCTGTCGCGCCGTCCGCCCGGATCGGCCGGGCCCCTGCGAGCGTACGACCGCCCGAGTAGCGCCTCGCGGCGAACACCGCGAGGACGGGCACGACGTCCGCCCGACCCGGGACGAACGTCCTCGGTCGAACCCGGGGTCGCTCCCCACGACGGTGTCGCGGTGGGGAGCGGTCCCGGGTTCGCCGCGAGGGTCAGACCGTCTTGCGGGTGCGGCGGATGCCGATCCAGAGGCCGACGACGCACGTCACCGCCGCGGCGACGAAGCCCCACAGCACGTCCGGGTCCGCGAACCTCCCGGCGAGCAGCGCGCGCTCCGCGTCGACGATGTACGTCAGCGGGTTGAACAGCGCCGCCGTGCGCATCCACGCCGGGCCGGCCTCGAGCGGCAGCATCATCCCGGAGAGGATGAGCAGCGGGAAGAGCAACGACTGCTGGACGCCCCAGAACAGCCACTCGCGGTTCTTCGCGGCGAGCGCGAGCGCGATCGACAGCGCGCCCACGCCGATGCCGAACAGCCCGAGCAGCAGCAGCCCGACGAGCAGGTGCAGCGGGTAGAGCGTGAACCCGAACGGGACGCAGACGAGCGCGATGAGCAGGCCCTGCACGACGAGCGGCGCGAACTCCTTGAGCGAGCGGCCGACGAGGATCGCGGACCGGTCGAGCGGCGTCGCGAGGACGCGCTCGTAGGAGCCGGTCATCATCTCGTACAGCAGGTTCGACCCGCTCATGGAGGTGCCGAACAGCGAGATCATGACGATCACGCCGGGCACGAACCACTGCAGCGTCTCCGCCGTCGACCCGCCGCCGCCGGGCGCTCCACCCCCGAACCCGCCGACCGCGCCCGTGAGCAGCGGGCCGAACAGGCCGAGGAAGATCAGCGGCTGGAGCAGCGAGAAGATCAGCGTGAAGGGATCGCGCAGGACGAGCAGGATCTCGCGCGTGAAGACGGCCCAGGTGTCGGCGAGGAACTTCGCGGCCCCGGTCCGCATCACCGCGTCGGTGCCGGGCGCCGTCCGGCTCGCCGGGGACGACAGGTCGGTGCGCGTGCTCATGCGGCCTCCTCTCGCAGGCTGCGCCCGGTGAGGTTGAGGAACACGTCGTCGAGGCTCGCCTGCCTGAGCTCGGCCGAGCGGACGGCCAGGCCGCCGACGCGCAGCGCCTCGATGGCCTCGGGCAGCCGGTCGGCGCCGTGGGTCGTGGAGATCCGGACGGACACGACGCCGTCGGCGCCGCTCGTGGTCTCGACCTGGCCCACGTCCTCGGCGAGCGACGCGCGGACGCGGCCGACGACGTCGGGCACCGCGACCGGCCCTTCGCCGGGGACGCTGCTCCCGCCGGCCGCGGGGACCACCGCGAGCGTGATGACGTCGTCGGCGTGGCTGTGCTTGAGCGCGTCCGGCGTGGCGTCGGCGATGATCTCGCCGTGGTCGATGACGACGACGCGCTCGGCCATGCTGTCGGCCTCGTCGAGGTAGTGCGTGGTGAGGACGATCGTCATGCCGTAGCGCTCGCGCATCGCGGCGATGTGCTCCCACAGGTTGGCGCGGGCGTGGGGGTCGAGGCCCGTCGTCGGCTCGTCGAGGAACAGCAGCGGCGGGTGGTTCATGAGCCCGAGCGCGACGTCGAGCCGACGCCGCTGCCCGCCGGAGAGCGACTGGACCGTCCGCTTCTCGAGCCCGCCGAGGTCGAGCGCGGCGAGCAGGTCGGCGGCGCGACGCGCGTACTCGGCGGGAGGCAGACCGTAGAAGCGGCCCTGGTTGTGGAGCTCGTCGAGCACCCGGTAGGAGTAGCCGCCGCCGTTGCCCTGGCCGATGAAGCCGATGCGGGAGCGGACCCGGGCCGGGTCGCGGGCGACGTCGTAGCCGGCGACCTCGGCGGTCCCGGCGGTCGGTTCGAGGAGGCTCGTCAGCATCCTCAGGGTCGTGGACTTACCGGCCCCGTTGGGACCGAGGAAGGCGACGAGCTCGCCCTCCCGGACGTCGACGTCGATGCCCTTGACGGCTTCGACGGTCTCTTTCTTGCGGTGGAAGGTCTTGGTCAGGCCACGGGCTCGGATCACCGGAGCCACCCTTTCGTACGCCGTACCGAAATTGACGATCCACGTTAGCATACGGTGTACGGGAACAGGCAAGCCTTCGTCCCGCCGGGCTCCTCCGGGCGGGACGCGACCGAAGTCGGGGAGGATACGCACGTGACGACCGACCGCACCGACGAGCGCGACGGCGACCTCGCGCCGTCGGGCACCCCGCCGACCTCGCCCGCGACCCCGGAGCCGGAGGAGCCGGAGCGCCCGCGCGGAGTCGTCGCGGCCGCGGACGCCGGGGTCGCCTCCGCCGTGCAGGCCGCGGAGCACGCACGGGCCCAGTTCACCGAGGTCGTCCGGACGCCCGAGATCACGCGCCGCCTCGCGCTCCTGTGGGACCCGCCCGCGCCCGCGACGCGTGGGCGCAAGCCGCGCCTCACGCTCGACGACGTCGTGAAGGCCGGGACCGCCGTCGCGCAGGAGGGCGGGCTCGACGCGCTGTCCATGCGACGCGTCGCGACCGAGCTCGGGGTCGGCGCGATGTCGCTGTACACCTACGTGCCGGGTCGCACCGAGCTCGTCGACCTCATGATCGACCACGCGTACGCCGAGCTCGACCTGCCGGCGGCGGGCGCTCCGTGGCGGCCCGCGCTGGCGCAGTACGCGCACGAGCTGTGGAACCTGTACCTGCGCCACCCCTGGATCCTGCAGACCAACATGTGGCGCGCCCCGCTCGCGCCGCACGTGCTCGACGCCCAGGAGGCGGGCCTGCGCACGATCGTCGACACCGGCCTCTCCGAGCTCCAGGTCGTCGACACGCTCGGCCTCGTCGACAACTACGTCCAGGGCCTCGCGCGCGCCACGATCGCCGAGCGCACCGAGCGCGACGCGACCGGCGTCGGCAACGACGAGTACTGGACGACGCTCGGCAGCTTCTGGGAGGACTGGTTCGACGTCGAGCGCTACCCCGTCATGACCCGCGTCTACGTCGCGGGCGGGTTCGACGCCCCGCAGGGCCCCTTCGACGCGAGCCTCGACCGTCTCCTCGACGCCGTCGAGATGGCGATCGACCGCGCGAACGCCGGACCTGCCGGGTAGAACCCGACCGGACGGCGGTCCCGGCTGACGCGCGGACGTCACCCCTGGCAGGATCGACCCATGGATCCCCGCGCCGGCACGCCCGCCCAGCCCAGCGACCTCATCGACGTCGACGCCGTGGTCGGCGCCTACTACGACCTCAGCCCCGACGTCGACAACCCCGCCCAGAAGGTCGTGTTCGGCACGTCGGGCCACCGCGGGTCGAGCCTGGACCACGCGTTCAACGAGGCGCACATCATCGCGATCACGGCCGCGATCGTCGAGTACCGGCGCTCGCAGGGCACGGATGGCCCGCTCTTCATCGGTCGTGACACGCACGCGCTGTCGCTCCCGGCGTGGCAGACCGCGCTCGAGGTCCTCGTCGCCGCGGGCGTCCAGACCTACGTCGACGCGCGCGACTCGTTCACCCCGACGCCCGCCGTCTCGCAGTCGATCCTCCTGCACAACGAGGCGACGACGGTCGACGGCGTCCGCACCACCGGGCCAGGGCTGGCGGACGGGATCGTCGTGACGCCGTCGCACAACCCCCCGCGCGACGGCGGCTTCAAGTACAACCCGCCGCACGGCGGCCCCGCCGGGTCCGAGGCGACCGGCTGGATCGCGGACCGCGCGAACGAGATCCTGCGCACCGGCGTCGGCAGCGTGCCGCGCGTGCCGCTGACCCAGGCGCTCACGTCCGAGCACGTGCACAAGCACGACTTCCTCACCACGTACGTCGACGACCTGGCGAACGTCCTCGACCTCGACGTGATCCGCGACTCCGGCGTGCGGATCGGCGCCGACCCGCTGGGCGGCGCGTCGGTCGAGTACTGGGGCGAGATCGGCGAGCGCTACGGGCTCGACCTCACGGTCGTCAACCCGCAGGTCGACCCGCGCTGGGCGTTCATGACACTCGACTGGGACGGCAAGATCCGCATGGACTGCTCGTCGCCGTACGCGATGGCGTCGCTCGTCGCGGGGATGACCGGCGACTCCGGCGACGCCGAGGGCGGCGCGCCGTTCGACGTCGCGACCGGGAACGACGCCGACTCCGACCGTCACGGGATCGTCACGCCCGACGCCGGGCTCATGAACCCCAACCACTACCTCGCCGTCGCGATCCAGTACCTCTACGGCGGCGCGCGCGAGGGCTGGCGCGACGACGCCGCGATCGGCAAGACGCTCGTGTCGTCCGCGCTCATCGACCGGGTCGCGGGCGGGCTCGGGCGGCGCCTCGTCGAGGTGCCGGTCGGGTTCAAGTGGTTCGTGCCCGGCCTGCTCGACGGGACCGTCGGGTTCGGCGGCGAGGAGTCCGCCGGGGCGTCGTTCCTCCGCAAGGACGGTCGCGTCTGGTCGACCGACAAGGACGGCCTCCTCCTCGCGCTGCTCGCGTCGGAGATCATCGCGACCACGGGCCGCACGCCGTCCGAGCACCACCGCGACCTCGTCGAGCGCTACGGCGAGTCCTGGTACGCGCGCGTCGACGCGCCCGCCACGCTCGAGGAGAAGGCGACGCTCGGCAAGCTCTCGCCCGAGCAGGTCACCGCGACCGAGCTCGCGGGCGAGCCGATCACCGCGAAGCTCACCAACGCGCCCGGCAACGACGCCCCGATCGGCGGGCTCAAGGTCACGACCGAGAACGCGTGGTTCGCGGCCCGGCCGTCGGGCACGGAGAACGTCTACAAGATCTACGCCGAGTCGTTCGTCTCCGCCGAGCACCTGACCCAGGTCCAGGCCGAGGCGAAGGACGTCGTCTCCGCCGCCCTCGGGAGCTGAGGACCCCGCCGAGGTAGAGGCGTGGTCACGACCACGCCTCTACCTCGCGGGACCAGGGCTCTAGCTCGCGAGGGGGGTTAGGTCGCCCGACGGCGCTCCCGGACGTCCCACGTGTCCGTCGCGACGCGCTGGGCGTCGCGGAGCGCGCGGGCGGGGTCGACGCCCTTGGGGCAGACCTGGGTGCACGCGCCGACCTGGATGCACGGCCAGGCGCCGAACTCGGTATCGAGGACGTCGGCGCGGTCGAGCTCGCCCGCGTCGCGGGAGTCCTCGTCCCAGCGGCGTGCCGTCGCGACGATGGCCGGGCCGAGGAAGTCGGGCGCGACGTCGAGCTGCGGGCACGCGGCGTAGCAGAGCATGCAGTCGATGCACTCGGCGAAGCCCTTGAACGCGGCGAGCTCGCCCGGCGTCTGCCGGTGGCCCGACGCCGGCCCGACCGCCCGCAGCACGTCGCCGCCGTCCGGCGTCCGCGAGCCGTCGACGTCCTCGCCCACCTCGACCTCGGTGCCGGCCCCGGCCCCGGCCTCGGCTCCGGCTCCGGTCGAGGGCGGGTCGACGAGCGGGAGGCGCGTGGCGCCGTCGGGCACGAGCCAGGGCTGCACGGCGGCGAGCTTGCCAAGGAACGTGTCGGTGTCGACGACGAGGTCGCGCAGCACCTCGGCGTGCGCGAGCGGCTCGACGACGAGGCCGGACGTGCGGTAGCCGCGCACGAACGTCTCGCACCCGAGCACCGGGCGTCCGTTGACCATGACGCCGCAGCTCCCGCAGACGGCCATCTTGCACGACCACCGGAACGTCAGCGTGGGGTCGGCGTGGTCCTTGACCCACTGGAGCGCATCGAGCACGGACGTGCGGTCGTCGTAGGGCACGTCGAACACGTCCCGCCGCCCGGTGTCCGCGCCGTCGGGCGACGTCCGCGCGACCTCCAGACGCACCCTGCGCCCCTCGACCGGCGACTCTGCCTCGCTCACAACCCCGCCCCCTCGTCCGCCGAGAACGACATAGAGGTCGTTGTCGGGCTCTTTCCGGCCATCATGTCGTGTTCGGCGCCCACGGGGTGGGGCTCGGCGACCGCACCCACGGGGACGTGCTCTACCTCCAGCGTGCCGTCCACGCCCAGCCGGGTCTCCGAGTGGTGTGCCACCGGCTCGCGCTCCGGGAAGTCGAGGCGCTGGTGGGCGCCGCGGGACTCCTCGCGCGCGAGCGCGGCGGCGATGGTCACGTGCGCGACGAGCAGGGTCGCGCCGAGCTCGACGGTCGTCGCCCAGTCGGTGTTGAGGACGGCGCTGGTGTCGGCGACGCGCACGTCGGCGTACCGGGCGCGCAGGTCCTCGACCGCCGCGAGCGCCCGCCGCAGCCCGTCGGCGTCACGGTAGATCCCGGCGTCGGCGTCGAGGACGCGGCCGAGCTCGGCCCGGATCGCGGCGGGCGGCTCGGTCCCGCGGCCCCGCATCGCGAGGTAGCCGTCGGCGATCTCGGCGGCGCGGTCGACCACCGCCCCGTCCGCCGACGCCGGACCGACGCCGGCCCCGGCACCCGCCGCGCCGCCGTCGGCCCCCGGGTGCCCGACCGACCGCGCCCACACGAGCGCCGCCTCGCCCGCCGCGCGCCCGACGACGAGGGTCTCGACGAGCGAGTTGGACCCGAGCCGGTTGGCGCCGTGCAGACCCGTGGACGCGCACTCCCCCGCGGCGAACAGCCCGGCGACGGCGGTCGTGCCGCGCGCGTCGGTGCGGATGCCGCCCATCGTGTAGTGCGCCGTCGGGCGGACGGGGACGGGCTCGGTCGCCGGGTCGACGCCCGCGAACTGCCGGGCGAGGCCGGTCACGAGCGGCAGCCGCTCGGCGAGGCGCTCCTTGCCCAGGTGGCGCAGGTCGAGCAGGACGACGCCGCCGTCGGGCGTCGGGATGGTGCGGCCGTCGCGGTCGGCGTGCCAGAACGCCTGCGAGAGCCGGTCGCGCGGCCCGAGCTCCATGGTGCGCGGCACCGGCGCCCCGACGGGCGTCTCCGGGCCGAGCCCGTAGTCGGCGAGGTAGCGGCGGCCGTCGGCGTCGAGCAGCACGCCGCCCTCGCCGCGGGCGGCCTCCGTGAGCAGGATGCCGCTGCCCGGCAGCCCGGTCGGGTGGAACTGGAGGAACTCCATGTCGCGCAGCGGCACGCCCGCCCGCAGCGCCATCGCGGTGCCGTCGCCCGTGCAGATGCCCGCGTTCGTGCTGGTCCCCCACGCACGCGCCGAGCCGCCCGTCGCGAGGACCACCGCGGGCGCCTCCAGGAGCAGCGGCTCGCCGCGGTGCTGGTCGTGCACGACGACGCCACGCACCCGCGCGTCCGGCCCGCCCGGGTCGTCGACCACGAGGTCGAGCACGTGGTGCTCGTCGTACCGGCGGACCGGGCCGTCCGCGCCCGAGTAGCGCAGCGACGTCTGGAACAGGGTGTGCAGCAGGTGGAAGCCGGTCTTGTCGGCAGCAAACCATGTGCGCGCCCGGCTCATGCCGCCGAACCGGCGCACGGCCACGTCGCCGCCGTCCGTGCGCGACCACGGCAGGCCCCAGCGCTCCAGGCGGTACAGCTCGCCCGCCGCGCGCTCCACGACGAACCGGACGGACTCCTCCTCGCACAGCCCCGCGCCGCCGGCGAGGGTGTCGGCGACGTGCTGCTCGAGCGAGTCGTCGTCGCCCACGACGCCCGCGGCCCCGCCCTCCGCGGCGACGGTGTGCGAGCGCATCGGGTAGACCTTCGAGACGAGCGCGACGACGGGCGAGCGGCGGTCGTCCTGGCCCGCGGCCTCCGCAATCGCGAGCGCGGCACTGAGACCTGCGCCACCGCCACCCACGACGACGACGTCGGCGCGCTCGACCCGCAGGGCACTCACGCGCACCCCCACGGTGCGGACGTCGCGGGGCGAACGCGCAGGTCCGCGCACGCGGGAGGGGTCGGGGAGAAGGAGCGGCGAGGCATAGGGGAAGGGTCCTCGCGCCCCGGCCGCGGCGCAACAGGCGAAGGTCCCGGGCCGTCTCATGGGCACCGCTCCCCATCGAAGCGCGCGCTCGTCTGTGGGTAAGGTCCGTCCGGCACCTCTCCCCGACACCCGGAGCTCACCATGCGTCCCGTCCGTTCCGCCGCACGTCTGACCGTCGCCGCCGCGCTCGCGCTCGGCCTCACCGCGTGCACCATCAACGTCGGCGGCGACACGCCCGAGACGCCGACGCCGGACGAGACGTCCGCCGAGGAGACCGCGCCGGTCGACGACGCGGAGGAGGTCGACGACGCCGCGGCGGAGGAGACCGGCTCGAGCGGCGAGCTGCCCGACTGGGCGAACCCCGTCACGAACCCGGGCGAGCAGATCTCGACCTTCAACGTGGGCGACGTGCGCATCGACGTCTACCAGGTGGGCGTCACGCAGGCGACGAAGGACGGCCTGTTCGTCGACCCGGAGAACAACCTGCCGATCATCGCCGAGGGCGACGACATCGTCTTCGTCAACTACGTCATCACGAACGAGGGCGCGCCGATCGACCTCGGCTCGAGCCTCGTGAGCATCGACGAGCGCTACGACGACTGGCCGTACATGCAGGGCATGGACACCATCGTCGACGACGAGCTGTACGAGGCGCAGGGCGTGAACGACGACGGCATGGCGCCGGGCGCGTACCGCGAGCCGACCGTCTACACGTTCGGCACCGGCCAGTCCTACTCGTACGCGACGAACTTCCGCTACCAGCCGGGCTCGCCCATCACGTTCGACGGCACGATCGTCCCGGTCGACGCCGAGGGCGAGCTGCTGCACGACGAGCGCTTGGAGGGCGAGGGGACCGGCACCATCTCCTGACCCCTGGCGAACCCTCGCTGGTGCGCTGCCGCGCGCGAGCGCCCTGGTCCCTCGGGACCGGGGCGCTCCGTCGTCTCACCGGCGAGCGTCGCGCCGCCGCCGGGTGTCGCCTCACCGCCGCGTGAGGTCCGCGTAGTCCGGGTGGCGCTCGATGTACGCGCGGATGAACGGGCACAGCGGGACGACGCGCTCCCCCGACGCCCGGACCTGGTCGAGCGCACCGACGGCGAGCGCGGAGCCGACGCCCTGGCCCTCGAACGCGGGGTCGACCTCGGTGTGCGTGAAGATCACCTTCCCCGGCTCGCGGACGTAGGCGGCGAACCCGGCGACGACGCCGTCGTCGGTGCGGGCCTCGAAGCGGTCGCCCTCGTCGGTGACGGTGACGGTCGTGGCGCGGGATGCGGGGCTGTCGGTCATGGCGCCCATCGTCGCCGCCGCACGGCCGTCGGACAACCGGCGCGGACCAGCCGGGCCACGTGGCGAGACGGTCGTCACGTCCGGCCGCGCGGCGCGAAATCGCTACCGGGCGGGCGGCTTCCGGGTGCGACACTGGGACGGTGGTCCAGGATTCTCCGTCGCGCGCTGACGACCCCGAGCACCCCGAGCACCGGCGGGACGACCTGACGACCGACGGGACGACGTCGGGCACCCCCGCGGAGGCCGGGACGACGTCCCGGAACCCCTACCGCGCCGTGCTCGCGCTGCCCGGCGCGTGGCGGTTCTCCGCCGCGGCGCTCGTGGCGCGCCTGCCGATGTCGATGGTCGGCATCGGCACGATCCTCATGATCCAGGGCATCTACGGCGAGTACGCGCTCGCGGGCCGGGTCGCGGCGGCGCTCGTCGTCGCGCAGGCGATCGTGTCGCCGCAGATCGCGCGGCTGGTGGACCGGACCGGCCAGCGCGTCGTCATGCTGCCGATGCTGGCGGCCGCGACGGTCGGCCTGGGCGGGCTCATCCTGTGCGCGGTGCTGCGCGCGCCCGAGTGGACGCTTTACGCGTTCGCGGCGCTCGCCGGCGCGACGCAGGGGTCGTACGGGTCGATGGTCCGCGCGCGCTGGACCCACACGGTGCCCGACGTGCGTCGCCTGCACACCGCCTACTCGCTCGAGTCGGCGCTCGACGAGCTCGTGTTCGTCGTCGGCCCGGTGCTCGCGACCGTGCTCGCGACGAGCGTGTCGCCGTCCGCGGGGCTTCTCGTGCCGCTCGTCGCGGCCGTCGTCGGCGGGCTCTGGTTCCTGTCGCAGCGCGCGACCGAGCCGCCGGTCGTGGTCCCGGAGCCCGGCGTGAAGCAGCGCTCCGCGATGCGGTCGGCCGGGATGATCGTGCTCGCCGTGATCTTCGTGGCGATGGGCATCGTGTTCGGCGCGACCGACGTGTCGACCATCGCGTTCGCCGAGGAGCAGGGGCAGAAGGGCGCGGCCGGGCTGATCCTCGCCGTCTTCGCGATGGGCTCGCTCATCTCCGGCCTCGTGTACGGCGCGCGACACTGGGTGTCGCCGCTGTGGCGCCGGTTCGTCATCGGGATCGTCGCGCTCGCCGCGGGCGTCTCCCTGTTCTTCTTCGTCACGTCGGTCCCGGTCCTCGCGGCGGTGATGTTCGTGACCGGGTTCGCCATCGCGCCCACGCTCATCAACGGCAACAACCTCGTCCAGAACCTCGTCGCGCCGAACCAGCTCACCGAGGGCCTCGCCTGGGTCGGCACGTCGCTCGGCGTGGGCGTGTCGATCGGGTCGTCCGTCGCGGGGTCGCGCATCGACGCGGGCGGCGCGCACGCCGGGTTCGAGGTCGTCGTCGCGGCCGCGGCGCTCGCCGTCGTGCTCGTGCTCGCCGCGCTCCGGTCGCTGCGCCGCAACGCGGACCGCGAGGACGTCACGGACGGCACGCCCGCCCACTGACGCGGGGTACCGCGAGACGATCGACGTCGAGGCCCCCGAGGACGACGGACGGGACGGCTCGGCCTCAGATGATGCCGAGGTAGCTCTGCACGGTCCGCTCGAGCGCATCCAGGTCGTCTCGAAGAAGGAAGTCGACCGGCTCCCCGACGACGTAGTCGGTGTCGATCGCACGGAGCTGGTCGACGAGGAGCACGGTCTCCTGGCCGGCGATCTCGAGGACGGGCCGGAAGATCGCACGCTGCGCGCTCGTCGAGGTCGGCACGATCGTCGCGACGGACCACGGCATGTTCGTCGGGGACAGGACCACCCCGTACCGCCGACCGCCCTGCTCGTGGCCCCGGGGGTCACCGAGGTCGACGCGGTAGACGGCGCCGCGGATCACCAGGCGTCCGGCTCGTCGTCGAGGTTCTCGTGGGCGAGATTCTCCGCATCGACGCGGGCCTGGTCGACCCACTTCTCGTGCGCGACCAGGTGCAGGCCACGGCGGACGGCGTCGCTGGCGGTGACGCCTTCGTCGCGGAGGCGGTCGAGGATCCGGCGCTCCTCGGGGGTGGGTCGGAACGTGACGGAGTCGCGCTTCGCCGAGGCGCCCTCGCCCTTCCCGGCCCGCGGGGTCCCCCCGGCGGGCACGTTCTTCCCGCCCCGCGAGGTCGAGCCTCGGGGGGCCGTTGTCTCGTGCGCGGTGCTGCGGGTTCTCATCGCCATGATCACGACACTACGCCTTCTGTCCCACATTTGTCAGACACGGCCCGGCTCGACTGACGCCCGCACGTCCTCTCAGCGTCGCCCCTCGGGTCGACGAGCACTCCGCGGGATCGGCGGGGTCCACGACGCCGCTGGTCGCGCCATCCGTCAGGCCTGGTCGGTACCCGAGAGGTGGGCGCGCTCGCCCTCCTGGTCGAAGATCGTGAGGATCTCGACCGGGCCCTCGTGCGCGCCGAACGAGTGCGGCACCATCGTCGAGAACTCGGCCGCCTGGCCCTCCTGCACGAGGATCCGGCGGTCGGCGAGGTAGACGACGGCCGTCCCGGACAGGACCGTGAACCACTCGTGACCCGGGTGGACGCGCTGGTGCTCCGGGCCGACGGCGCGCTCGGGCGTCAGGCGCATCTTCGCGACCATCGTCCCGGGACGGTCGCGGGACAGCAGCCACGTCGTCTCCCCCGGACGGCGCTGCGGCTCGGGCCGGATGACCACGTCCTCGTCGTCGACCGGCTCGACGAGCTGGTCCAGCGTCGTGCCGAGCGCGCGGGCGATCGGCACGAGCTGGTCGAGCGCGATCCGTCGGTGCCCGGTCTCGAGGCGGCTGAGCGTCGACGGGCTGAGGAAGCACCGCGCCGCGAGCGCGTCCAGGGTCCAGCCGCGCGCGAGGCGCAGCCCGCGGATGCGCTGCCGCACGACGGCGTCGAGGTCGACTTCTTGCGTCATGAGCAAGATCCTATGCCTCCAGCGCAGAACCGTCCTACCGTGGAGGCATGGACTCCCCCGCGAACCACGGCGCGCACCACCACGGCCACGACCACGCTGTCGGGCACGGGCATGCCACCGGGCACGGGCATGCCGCGGGCCACGCGCACGACGGCCACGGGATGGCCGAGCTGCTCGAGCTCGACGCGTCCGTGTTCGGCGTGCTGCTCGACCAGGCCGTCGCGGTCGCGGTCGAGCACGCACCGGCCCCCACGCGCGTCGTCGTCGACCTCGGCGCCGGGACCGGCACCGGGACGCGCGCCCTCGCCCGCGCGTTCCCCGACGCGGAGGTCGTCTCCGTGGACGCGGACCCCGCGATGCTCGAACGGCTGCGCGACGGGCTCGCCGGTCCCGGGCTCGAGGCACGCGTGCGCACCGTCGAGGCCGACCTCGACGCCGGGTGGTCCGACGTCGGCGCCGCCGACGTCGTGTGGGCGTCCGCGTCGCTGCACCACGTCGCGGACCCGGCGCGCGTCCTGCGCGACGCCCACGACGCGCTCGCGCCCGGGGGCCTGCTCGTCGTCGTCGAGATGACGGCGACGTCGCCCGTCCCGCCGGACGACGCGGCGCACGTCGACCTGGCCGCGCACCTCGAGAGCGCGATGGCCCACGCCGGCTGGAACCGCTACCCCGACTGGACGCCCTACCTGACCGACGCCGGGCTGGAGGTCGTCGACCGGCGCGCGCCGACCGCCGTCGTGCCGCCGGGACCGGACGCGTCCCGCTGGGCGCGCGCCACCGCGGCGCGCCAGCGCGAGCACCTCGCGGAGCACCTCGACCCCGCCGACCTCGCCGCGCTCGACGCGGTGCTCGCGGCGACCGACGACCCCTCGACGCACACCGTCGGAGCGCGCGGCGGCCGCATCGTCTGGGCCGCCCGCCGACCCCGCTGAGCGCGTGACACAGTCGCCGTCCGGGCCGATCCCCGCGACTCGTTCACGCACTCGGCGAAGCCCCCGTCACTGCTGAGGAGAGCCATGACCGCCACCACCTCCACCCCTGACCACCACACCTACGACGTCGCGATCGTCGGCGGCGGGCCCGCCGGGCTGAGCGCCGCGGTGACGCTCGCGCGGTCGCTGCGCTCCGTCGTCGTGCTCGACGCCGGCGAGCCGCGCAACGCGCCCGCGGAGGGCGCGCACAACCTGCTGGGGCGCGAGGGCGTCCCCCCGCGCGAGCTGCTGGCCGCGGGCCGTGCCGAGGCCGAGGGCTACGGCGCCGAGGTCCGCGACGCGCGCGTCGCCCACGCGGCCGGCGACCCCGAGTCCGGCTTCACGCTGACGCTCGGCGACGGCGCGACCGTCCGGGCACGGCGCGTCCTGCTCGCGACGGGCCTCGTCGACGAGCTCCCCGACGTCCCCGGGGTCCGCGAGGGCTGGGGGTCGAGCGTGCTGCACTGCCCGTTCTGCCACGGCTGGGAGGTGCGCGGGCAGCGGATCGCGGTCCTCGCGACCGGCCCGGCGGCGGCGCACCAGGTGCTGCTGTTCCGCCAGCTCACGCCGCACGTCACGCTCTTCCAGCACACCGCCCCCGAGCCCGACGACGCCACGTGGGAGCAGCTCTCGGCGCTCGGCGTGCGCGTGGTCGAGGGCGAGGTCGCGCGCCTCGACGTCGAGGGTCGGGCCGTGCGGTCGGTCGTCCTCGCGGACGGGACGTCGTTCGCGATGGACGCGGTCGTCGTCGGACCGCGGTTCGTCGCGCGGGGCGAGCTGTACGAGCAGCTCGGCGGGACGCTCGAGGACCACCCGGCCGGTCGGTTCGTGCCCGCCGACCCGCGGGGCATGACCGCCGTCCCGGGCGTCTGGGCGGCCGGCAACTCGAGCGACCTCATGGCCCAGGTCGGCGCGTCGGCGGCGGCCGGCGTCATGGCGGGCGCGGGGATCCACGGCGAGCTCGCCCAGGCCGACGCGGCGCTGGCCGTGGCGCGCCGCCGCACCCCGTTCGCGGCGCACGCCGAGCCCGCGGTCTGAGACCCCCACGGTCAACCCGCCGAACCCGGGGTTGTTCCCCAGGATCGTGCCGAACCCGGGAACAACCCCGGGTTCGGCACCTTGGGGTGCGACAGGCCGGGGTCGGCGGCGACCGTGACGCACGAGACGTCGGCTCGCGCTGCGGCCCACGCCGGCCCGGCGCACGATGGGAGACGACCCCAGCCCAGCCGTGGAGGTACGTCATGCCGTTCGGAATCGGTCGCTCCCCCGTCGACAAGCGCAACCGGACTGTCGCGGACCTGCTCGTCGCGCAGCTCATCGAGGCGGGGGTGCGGCGGATCTACGGCATCGTCGGCGACAGCCTCAACCCCGTGGTCGACGCGGTGCACCGGTCCACCACGGGCGAGAACGCGGGCAAGGGGATCGAGTGGATCCACGTGCGCCACGAGGAGGCGGCGGCGTTCGCGGCGGCCGCGGAGGCCGAGATCACGGGCAGCCTCGCGGTGTGCGCGGGGTCGTGCGGGCCGGGGAACCTCCACCTCATCAACGGCCTGTACGACGCCAACCGGTCGCGCGTGCCCGTGCTCGCCATCGCGAGCCACATCCCGAGCAAGCAGATCGGCACCGGGTTCTTCCAGGAGACGCACCCCGACCGTCTGTTCACGGAGTGCTCCGTCTACTCGGAGATGATCTCGAGCGCCGACCAGGCGCCGCGCGTCATCAACTCCGCGATCCACCACGCGTACGGCGCCCGCGGCGTCTCCGTCCTCACGCTCCCGGGCGACGTCGCCGACCTCGACGCCCCGGCCGCCGTGCCCGACGTCGCGTGCCGGCCCGCTCCCCCGCGCGTCGTCCCCGACGCGACCGCCGTCCAGCAGCTCGCGGACGCGATCGACGCCGCGAAGAAGGTCACGATCTTCGCGGGCGCGGGTGTGCGCGGCGCGCACGACGACGTCCTCGCGCTCGCCGACAAGATCGCCGCGCCCGTGGGCCACTCCCTGCGCGGCAAGGAGTTCATCCAGTACGACAACCCGTTCGACGTCGGCATGTCCGGCCTCCTCGGCTACGGCGCCGCGTTCGACGCGATGCACGACTGCGACCTCCTCGTGCTGCTCGGCACCGACTTCCCGTACGACCAGTTCCTCCCGGAGTCGGTCCGCACGGCCCAGGTCGACGTCGACCCGACGCACCTCGGCCGACGCACGCGCCTGGACCTCGCCGTCGTGGGCGACGTCGGCGAGACGGTGCGCGCGCTCCTGCCGCTCGTGAAGAAGGCGCGGTCGCGCAAGTTCCTCGACGCGATGGTCGCCAAGCACGAGAAGGCGATGACCGGCGTCGTCGGGGCGTACACCAAGAAGGTCGAGCGCACGACGCCGATCCACCCCGAGTTCGTCGCCGACACGCTCGACCAGGTCGCCGCCGACGACGCGGTGTTCACCGTCGACACGGGCATGTGCAACGTGTGGGCCGCGCGGTACATCACGCCCAACGGGAAGCGGCGCGTCATCGGGTCGTTCATCCACGGGTCGATGGCCAACGCGCTCCCCCACGCCATCGGCGCCGCCGCTTCGCAGCCCGGCCGGCAGGTCGTCGCCATGGCCGGGGACGGCGGCCTCTCGATGCTGCTCGGCGAGCTCGTGACGCTCAAGCACTACGACCTCCCGGTCAAGGTCGTCCTGTTCGACAACGCGAGCCTCGGCATGGTGCGCCTCGAGATGCTCGTCGACGGCCTGCCGATGTTCGGCACCGAGTCGCCGCACGTGGACTACGCCGCGGTCGCGAACGCGATCGGCATCCCCGCGGTGCGCGTGGAGAAGCCCAAGGACCTGCGCCGCGCGCTCCAGGACGCGCTGCACCGCCCCGGGCCGGCGCTCGTCGACGTCGTGACCGACCCCCGCGCGCTCTCGATCCCGCCGAACATCACCGCGGGCCAGGTGCGCGGGTTCGCGGTCGCGATGAGCAAGGAGATCCTCGGCGGCGGCATGGGCGAGGTCGTGTCGATGGCGCGCGCGAACCTGCGCAACGTGCCGCGCCCGTAGCCGGACGCGTCCCGGCGGGGCGAGCGCCGGACGGCCGTCGCCCCGCCCGTCGGCGCGCCGCTAGGCTCGCGCGGTGCTCACCAAGACGTCGGTCACGCACGACCAGCTCGCCGCGATCGTGGCCCCGCTCGGCGAGGCCGTGCGGAGCGAGGCGCTGAGCGGGGGGATGTTCGCGAGCGTCTTCGCCGTGGACCTCGCCCCGCGCCCCGGCGGGGACGCGCCCGACGGCGCGCCCGTGCGCGTCGTCGTCAAGGTCACCGGGGCGGACACGTCGCGCCTGCTGCGCTACGAGCACGGGATCCTCGCCACGGAGGACGCCGCGTACCGGGCCGCGCACGCGGCCGGGCTGCCCGTCCCGCGCGTCCTGCACGCCGACCTCACGCGCGAGCACGTCGACGGCGACGCGCTCGTCGTCACGTTCCTCGACGGCGCCCTGTGGAGCGGGCGCGAGCTCGACGCCGCGGCCACCGCGGTCGTGCGCCGCGGGCTCGGGTCGTTCATGGCCCGGCTGCACGTCATCACGGGCGACCGGTTCGGGTACCCGGCCCCGGCGTCGGACCTGGCCGCGGCGACGTGGCCCGACGCGTTCGCGCGCATGGTCGGGGCCGTGCTCGACGACGCGCGCCGGTGGGGCGTGGAGCTCCCCGAGGCCCGGGTGCTCGACGCCGTCGCGCGCCACCGCGACCTGCTCGCCCGGGTGACGGTCCCCCGGCTCGTGCACGCGGACCTGTGGCCGGGGAACGTGCTGCTCGGCCGCGCCGACGACGGCGCGGCCGTCGCCGACGTCGACGCGGGACCCACGATCGTCGGCGTGCTCGACGCGGAGCGGTCGCTGTGGGGCGACCCGCTGTTCGAGCTCGCGGGCGCGGACCAGCTCGGGGCCGGACCGGTCGACCCCGACCTCCTCGCGGGCTACGCCGCCGCGGGCGGCGACCTCGGCCTGGGCGACGGCACCCCGGGGTCGGGCGACGCCGACGCGTGGACGCGGCTGCGCCTGTACCGGGCGTACCTCGCGTGCCTGCTCGTCGTCGAGGTCGTGCCGCGCGCCTACGAGGGCGACTGGGTCGAGGGGTACGCCGCGACCGCGCGGGCGAACCTCGGTCGGATGCTGGACGCCCTGGGGTCCTGACCCGAGGGCCCCTCGTGCGCGCCGCCGCCCGGGGACGACGACGCGCACGACGGGACACGCCGGTCACGGCGTCGCGAGCGCCTCCGTCGGGGCGAGGCGCGCGGCACGGACGGCCGGGTAGAGGCCCGCCGCGGCACCGATCACGACCGTCGCGCCCACGCCCCCGAGCGCGACGACGAGCGGCACCGCGACGGGCCAGCCCTGCGAGCCGGCGTAGCCGGCCGTGATGGCGTACCCGATCGCGACGCCCGCCGCGCCGCCGAGCGCCGAGAGCACGAGCGACTCCACGAGGAACTGGCCCCGGACCTGCCCTCGTGTGGCCCCCAGCGCACGCCGCAGCCCGATCTCCGCCCGGCGCTCGAGCACCGAGATCACCATCGTGTTGGCGACGCCGATCCCGCCGACCAGCAGCGCCACGGCGCCGAGCCCGAGCAGCAGCCCCGTGAACGTCCGGTCGGTCGCCTCCTGGGCGGCGAGCGCGTCCGACGGGCGCGAGACGTCCACCTCGTTGGGCGCCGCCGGGTTGGCCGTCTGCCCGAGCACGGCCCGCACCTGCTCGACCGCGGCCTCGTGGGTCCGGGTGTAGATGCGCGTCGGCTTCCCGTCCCAGTCGAGGTACGTGGCGGCCGCGTCGCGCCCGACGAGGACGGCGAGGTCCATCTCGGGGGCGAGCGGCACCGGGTCGAGGATCCCGACGACCGTGAACCAGCGGTCTCCGACCCACACCTGGACGTCGGGCCGCGGCTCGGCGATGCCCAGCCGCTCCGCGGTCTTGTGGCCGAGGACGACGGCACGGAACCGTCCCGTGGCCTCCGTCAGCCAGGAGCCGTCGCGCACGCGGCCCCCGACGGTGTCGAGGAGGTCGAGGTCGGCGGCGTACACGCCGATGCCCCCGGACTCCTCCTCGGGGACGAGGTCGCTCCGGTACGCGTGCGCGTCGAGCCGCCCCACGGACGTCGCGGAGAGGACCGGTCCGATGCGCCGCACCATGTCGACGGACTCCTCGGGCAGCGTGGCGTCCTCGCCGAACAAGGTCTGGCCCGGGGCGACGGTGAGCAGGTTCGTGCCCAGCGCCTCCAGTGTCCGGTCCAGCTCGGCGCGCGACGACGTGGAGATCCCGACGACCGCGACCATCGCGGCGATCCCGATCGCGATGCCCAGCGCCGACAGCACCGCGCGCAGGGGCCGCGTGCGCAGCCCCGTGGCGCCCACGCGCAGCAGGTCCACGGGCCGCAGCCGCGCCGGCCTCAGCACGCCTCCTCCGCATTCGCCGAGGCGGCGGCGAGCGGCACGGGGCGTCCAGGTCCGGCGTCGTCCACCACGCCGCCGTCGCGCATCACCACCTGCCGGGGCAGCGACGCGGCGAGCTCCCGGTCGTGCGTGATGACGAGGACCGTCGTGCCGTCGCGGTGCAGGCCGCGCAGCACGTCCATCACACCCCGTCCCGACGCCGTGTCGAGCGCGCCGGTCGGCTCGTCCGCGAGCAGCAGCGGCGGCTCCCCGACGACCGCGCGTGCGATGGCGACGCGCTGCTTCTCCCCGCCCGACAGCTCGTGGGGGCGGTGGTCGAGCCGGTGCGCGAGGCCGACCCGCTCCAGCGCCTCGGCCGCGCGCCGACGGCGCTCGCGCCGCCCGACCCCGCGGTACAGGAGCCCGTCGGCGACGTTGTCGAGCGCCGAGACGCCCGCCGCGAGGTGGAACTGCTGGAACACGAAGCCGATCCGGCTCGCGCGCAGCGCCGACAGCTCCCGGTCCGTGAGGTCGGCGACGAGGAAGCCGTCGACCAGCACGCGGCCCGACGTCGGGCGGTCGAGGGTGCCGATGACGTTGAGCATCGTCGACTTCCCCGACCCCGACGGGCCCACGATGGCGGCGAGCTCGCCGCGCGCGACGTCGAGGTGCACGTCGTGCAGCGCGGTGACCCCGCCGGGATAGGTCCGGGAGACGTCGTGGAGCGTGACGACGGGCGAGTCGTCCCTCATGACGGCACCACGACGGTGTCGCCCTCGGCCAGCTCGCCCGTGACCTCGACGCGGCCGTCCGCGAACATGCCCGTCCCGACCGCCACGATCCGGCCCGGTCCCGACGCGCCGTCGTCCACGACCTCGACGCCGTAGCCGCCCTCGGCGAGCGCGAGCAACGCCGCCACCGGGACCGTCAGCACGTCGGCGCGCTCCGCCGACACGAGCTCGACCTTCACCGGGCCGTCCTCGGCGGCGTCCGCGCCGTCGACGAGCACCACGGTGACCGGGACCGTCGTCGACTCCGAGCCCGGGACCCCGCTCGGGTCCTCGCTCGTCTCGGGCGGACCCACCGCGGTGACCGTGCCGTCCACCGTCGTCCCGTCGGGGAGCCGGACCGAGACCGTCGCGCCCTCGACCGCGACCTGCCGCCGGTCGAGGTCCAGGTCGACGACGACGGACCGCTCCGTCCCGGTCGTGGCCACGAGCTCGGGGCCGGCCGGCGCGCCGAGCGGCACCTCGTGCTCCGCGACCCGGAGCGGCCCGGGCTGGACGAGGACCAGGTCCGGACCGACCCGGCCCGTCCGCTCGACCCCCAGGTCCTTCTGCCACTGCCGCACCGCCGCGCTCGTCTGGTCCGTGAAGCGGTCGTCCTGGGTGAACCCCCCGTAGCCGAGGGCGGCGAGGTTCGCCTCGAGCTGGCGCACGTCCTCCCCGCGCGACCCAGGCCCGAGCTCGCGGTACATCGGCAGGTCGCCCACCAGCAGGACGACGGGCCGCTCGTCGACGCGGAAGAGCGGCTCGCCCCGCCCGACGACGGTGCCCACGTCGGGGAGCCACGTGACCGTCCCACCGCCCTCGGTGCCGTGCACGGCGGTCTCGCCGTAGCCGAGCGTGCCGTTCTCGCTCGTCCGCTCGACGAGGGTCTCGCGCGTGACGGTCGCGGTCTCGCGCGCGGCCGTCGCGCCGGGGTCGTCGGGCTCGGCGTCGCGCCCGGGCCCCCAGAGCGCGAATGCCGACGCCGCGAGCAGCGCCACGGCGGTCGCGCTCGCCGCCACGACGGCGCGCCGCGCCCGTCCGCCCGGCCGCTTCACTCGTCGGCCCCGAGCATCGGCGCCGCCTCGTCGCACGCCTCGATCGCGGCCTGGAACTCCTCGTCGCCCGCGGGCATGGCCGGCATCGCGACGGCACCGCCCTCGGGGTCCGGGTCGGGCATGTCGACGCCGTGGTCGCGCATGCACTGCGCGTACTCACGCATCGCCTCGAGGTCCTCGGGGCTCATCTCCACCGGCTCGCCGCCGTTCGGGAGGAACTCCTTGCACGCCTCGAACGCGGCATCGACGTCGGCGGGGTCGGTGCCGTCGCCGCCGAGCGTGACGGCCATCCCGCCGCCCTCGGTGTCCGGGTCGGGCATGTCGACGCCGTTGTCCCGCATGCACGCGGCGAACTCGAGCGCGAGCTCGTCGTCGTCGAGGTCCGCCGCCGCGTCGTCGCCCCCGCCCGGGGCCCCGGTCGTCCCCGAGCCCTCGGACGTCCCGGAGCCGTCGACGCTCGCGACGTCGGGGCCGTCGTCGACGGGTCCGCACGCCGCGAGGGCGAGCAGGGGAACCAGCGCGAGCAGGGCGCGTGCCGCTCCGGCCGGTCGTCGGGTGCGTGCAGTCATGGTGGCTCCTGTCCTGGGAGGTCTGGGTGACGCGTCCCAGGACATCCGGATCGCCGTGAGGCAGCCGTGAGCGCGGCACCTCACAGAGACCTCACAGGGGTGCGGCCCACCATCGTCGCCATGCGGGTACTGGTGGTGGAGGACGAGGAGCTCATCGCGGACGCCGTCGCGACGGGCCTGCGCCGCGAGGCGATCGCCGTCGACGTCGCGCTCGACGGGCGCGCCGCGATGGACCGCGTGGGCGTGCACGACTACGACGTGGTCGTGCTCGACCGCGACCTGCCCGGCGTCCACGGCGACGACGTCTGCCGCGCGATCGTCACCTCGGGCCTCGACGCGCGGGTCCTCATGCTCACCGCGGCCGCCGACGTCCGCGACCGCGTCGACGGGCTCGACCTGGGCGCGGACGACTACCTCGCGAAGCCCTTCGCGTTCGTCGAGCTGCTCGCTCGGGTCCGCGCGCTCGGGCGGCGGGCCCGCCCGGCCGCGCCCCCGGTCCTGGAGCGGGCCGGGCTCCGGCTCGACACGACGCGGCGTGAGGTCTACCGGGACGGGCGGTACGTGCCGCTCGCCCGCAAGGAGTTCGGCGTCCTCGAGGAGCTCTTGCGCGCCGACGGCGGGGTCGTGTCCGCCGAGCATCTCCTGGAGAAGGTGTGGGACGAGAACATCGACCCGTTCACGGGCGTCGTGCGGTTCACGATGATGCAGCTGCGCAAGAAGCTGGGCGATCCCCGGCTCGTCGAGACCGTGACCGGCGTCGGGTACCGGGTCCCGTGAGGGCGCGCCTCACGCTCCGCGCCCGGCTCACCCTCGTCTACGGCGGCGCGTTCGCACTGGCCGGGGCCGTGCTGGTGACGGTCATGTACGTCCTCGTCGCCGCGGCGATCGACCGCCAGCCGCTCGACACCGTGGGGATCGCCGCCTACGAGGTCACGTACGGGACGACGGCACCCCTCGCCACGGCCGCACCGCTGAGCGGCGCCCCGGCACGCACGACGACCGGGACGACCGCACCTGCCGAGGCGATCCTCGACTCGCCGATCGACTCGTGGGCCGCCGTGCAGGCGACCGACGCCGAGACGCTCCAGGACGTCCGCGATCTCGTCGTGGCCCAGAACCGCGAGGCCCGTGACGCGACCCTCGGCTCGGTGCTCCTGTGGTCCGTCGTCGCGCTCGCGGTGATCGGCGTGCTCGCGGTGGCGTTCGGCTGGGTCATGGCCACGCGGGTCCTGGCTCCGCTGCACCGGGTCACGGCGACGGCGCGCCGGGTGGCCGAGAACAACCTCCACGAGCGCATCGCGCTCGACGGTCCGGAGGACGAGATGAAGGACCTCGCGGACACCTTCGACGAGATGCTCGACCGCCTCGACCGCTCGTTCGACGGGCAGCGGCGCTTCGTCGCGAACGCGTCGCACGAGCTCCGCACGCCCCTGACCATCAACCGGACCGTGCTGGAGGTCGCGCTCCAGGACCCGGACGCGCCCGCTCCGACCCGCCACCTGGGGAACACCCTGCTCGCCGTCAACGCGCGGCACGAACGGCTCATCGAAGGGCTGCTGACGCTCGCTGCCGCGGACCAGACACCGGGCGAGCGTTCTCCCGTCGACCTCGCCGAGGTCGTGGACCAGGTCCGGCGCGCCTCGGCCGCGACGGCGCGGGACGCGGGCGTCGAGCTGCGGGTCGTCCCGGACGGCGGCGCCGGGACCGTGCCCGACGACGGCGGCGCCACGACGTCCGGCGACCCGGTCCTGCTCGAGCGCCTCGTGCAGAACCTGGTCGACAACGCCGTCCGCCACAACGATCCCGGCGGGTTCGTCGAGGTGTCCGCGCGCCGCGTCGACGGGACGGTCGAGGTGCGGGTCGAGAACTCCGGGCCGGTGGTCCCGTCCTCCGCGGTCGAGTCGCTGTTCGAGCCCTTCCGGCGGCTCGGCCGCGACGGCGCCGCGGCGGACCGCAGCGCGGGCTTCGTCCGGGGCGGTGTCGGGCTCGGGCTCTCCATCGTCCGGTCGGTCGCTTCCGCCCACGACGGCACCGTGCAGGCCGTGCCGCGCGACGGGGGCGGGCTCGTCGTGCGCGCCCGGTTCGCCGCGGCCTGACGGGCGCCGCGAGAGGCGCCTGAGGACGGGGAGTGCTCCCCATGTGACGAACGCCCGGATCGCCCCACGGCATGGTCGGGTCACGGTAAGGTGTGCGTACGTTCACGACAACTCCACACGCCACGTCGGGAACGACAAGTCCACACGACCGCCACCACGGCACAGCCAGACGCACGGCCGCCCGCCGCAGCAAGGGGACCTCGCATGATCGCGTTCATCGTCATCGGCATCGCCGGACTCGCCCTCCTGCTCCTCTCGCTGCTCGTCGGCGAGATCGTCGACCTGGGTGACGGCGCGGTGTCCGGGACGACGCTCGGCGTGGGTGGCGTGGTCTTCGGCGCCGTCGGCGTGATCGTGGCGTCCAACGACCTGCCGACGTGGCTCGCGTACGTGGGGTCGCTCGTCGTGGCGCTGATCGTGATGGTGCTCGTCCAGGCCCTGGTGAAGCACCTGCGGGAGTCGGAGGACGGTGTGCCCACCTCCCTGGTGGGCGTGCAGGGCACCGCGACGACCGCGATCGACCCGTCCCGCGGCGAGGTCTCGCTGGACGCCGCGCACGAGCTCGAGCGCCGCCTCGCCTGGGCGGACGAGCCCATCCCGGAGGGCGCGCGCGTCGTCGTGCTCGAGCAGTCCGGGAGCCGCGTGCGCGTCCAGCGCCACTACCCCAACGACTGAGGTCCTGCGAGGACCGACCGCGACGCCCCGCGCGTCGACCCGTGGGTGCCGCGCACCCGCACGCACCACCGACGGGCCGGCCGGGCACCGCCCGGACCGTCCACCGAGCACTGCCGCACGCCCCGACCTGCACGCACCCACGGAAGGAGACGCGCCCCGGCGCGGACCATGTTCGACGACACGAACCTCATCACGACCCTGGCGATCGTCGCCCTGGTCATCGCGTTCTTCGCGGTGGTCATCTTCATCAGCAAGCGCATCCGCCGCGTCCCGCCGAACGAGGCCCTGGTCATCGTCGGCCGCGGCGCGGGCCGCAAGGAGGCCGCGGGCAGCGGGCAGAAGGTCGTCGTCGGCGGCCGCACGTTCGTCTGGCCGATCCTCCAGCAGGGCTTCTCCATCTCGCTCGAGCAGCGCCAGATCGGCATCACGGTCGAGGGCGTGGACAAGAACCGCATCAAGATCGCCATCAAGGCGTCGATCAACTTCAAGGTCCGCGGCGACGAGGAGGGCGTGCGTCGCGCGGCCCAGCGGTTCCTCTCCCAGCAGGGCACGCTGACGGAGATCATCAAGGAGTCCCTCGAGGGCTCGCTGCGCTCCATCGTGGGCGACATGACGATCGAGCAGATCATCTCCGACCGCAAGGGCCTGTCCGACCGCGTCGTCGAGTCCACCAAGGCCGACCTCTCGGAGCAGGGCCTCCAGGTCGATCTGCTCAACATCTCCGACATCTCGACGCCGGGCTCGGACTACCTGGCCAACCTCGGCCGCGCCGAGTCGGCCCGCGCCCGCCAGGTCGCCGAGGTCTCCGAGGCCGAGGCGCAGCGCGCGTCCGAGTTCGCCGTCATCGAGGCGGCCGAGCAGATCGCCGAGCGCCAGAAGGCGCTCGACCTCAAGCGCGCCGCGATCAAGGCCGACACCGACCGCGCGAACGCCGAGGCCGAGGCCGCGGGCCAGCTCGCCCGCGCCGAGCAGGACCGTCTCGTCGCGCAGCAGGAGCGCGAGGCGCTCGCCGAGCAGGCCCGCGTGACGCAGGAGCGCCTCGACATCGAGATCCGCAAGCCCGCCGAGGCCAAGGCGTACGCGGAGGTCCAGGAGGCGAACGCTCGCCGTGACGCCGCGAACGCCGCGACCGAGGCCGACGCGTACAAGCGCACCGTCATCGCCGAGGCGAACAAGACGGCCGCGATCCAGGACGCCGAGGCGTCCGCGCAGGCCGTGCGTCGCGCCGGTGAGGCCGAGCGCGACCGCCAGGTCGCTCTCGCGGCCGGTATCAAGGCCGAGGGTGAGGCCCGCGCCGCGGCGATCGAGGCCGAGGGTCGCGCCGAGGCGGCGGCGACCGACGCCAAGGCCGACGCGCTCCAGAAGTACGGCGAGGCGGCGCTCGTCCAGGAGCTCATCGAGCGCCTGCCGGAGATCGTGCGGGCCGCGGCCGAGCCCATCGGCAACATCCAGGGCATGACCGTCGTCTCGACCGACGGCGCGTCCGCGGTCACCAAGAACGTCGCGTCCGTCCTCGGCGAGGGGCAGGGCGTCATCAAGCAGCTCACCGGCGTCGACATCAACCAGCTCATCGCCAACCTCGCGGGGACGCAGCTCACGGGCCCGGGCGAGAAGTCGTCGAACGGCACCTCGCACTGACCGGCTGACCGGCCACGCCGGTGGTACGACGACGGCCCGCCCGGGATCATCCGGCGGGCCGTCGCCGTGCGGGGTGCGGTACCGGCGCGGCCCGCTCAGGTCCAGCCGAGGCGGCCGAACGCGTTCAGCGCGAGCAGGACGCCGAGGATCCCCAGCACCCAGCCGGTCATGTCGGTCGCGTTCCTCGTCAGCCACGCGTCGAGCCGGCGCAGCAGCGGGTCCACCGCGCGCGCGGCGACGAGGCGCCCGAGCAGCAGCAGGAGCGCGGGCGCGATCATCACGACGCAGTAGGCCGCGAGGATGCCGCCGGTCGCGGGCCAGCCGACGTCCGACGTCGTGAGCAGCCCGATCGCCGCGAGGTACGGCAGCATCGTCCCGACCTCGAGCGCGACGGCGCCGAGCGCGAGCCCCATGAGCGGCAGCACGGAGGGGCGGGCCTGCTCCGCACCGGCACCGGCCGCGTCCGCCTCGATGCCCAGCGCGCGCTCGCGCCAGCGGGACAGCCGCCCCGGACGCGGGGCGGACGTCGTCCCCCGCGTCACGCCTGTCGCGTCGCCCCGGCCGGCGGGCAGAGCGCCGACGGTCGCCGGCGCCGCGGCGGACGCCTGGGCGTCCCGCCGGGCCGCGCGCTTGCTGTCGAAGCGGAAGCTCAGCGCGAACAGCCCGATGCCGAGGAGGAGCTGCACGATCGCGGCGGCACGCGTGTCCAGGGCGTCGCCGAACCGGTCGAGGAACGCGCCCGCGCCGAGCAGCACGACGATCCCGACGGCCAGGTAGAACGCCGCGACCGTGCCGAGGTAGACGAGCACGCGCCCGGCGCGCAGGCGGCCCGGGGCGAGGAGCAGCCAGACGGGGATCAGCAGCGTGCCGAAGCTCGTGGAGTCGATGAGGGCCAGCACGACGAGCACGCCCGCCATCGCGGCGAGCCCCAGGCCGGGCCCACCGACGGCGTCGAGGTCGAGAGGGATGTCCATGGCGTCGAGCCTCGCCTCCGGGGCGCCGTCCCGTCGTCGGGCGAACGACCGACCCCGCGCCCTCGGCGCGCCGCCCGCGGGGACGGTGACGCCGTCGTCGTACACCGTTCGACCGATCCGCGGAACGGCGCGCTGTGCTGGGATGGGTGCGTGAGGACGGAGGCGGGCGACGCGGACGACGCGCGGCGCGTCGCGCCCGGACGCAGCGGGTGGCGGGCCGCGAGCCGGTCGATCCCCCAGGTGTGGCGCATCGAGGACCGCCGGAACGACCTCTTCTCCGCCGTCACGACGTTCGTCCTCGGGTGGGTCCTCCTCGAGGTGGGTCTGGTCGGGCTCGTCCGGGCGCCCTTCGTCGTCGAGCCGGCGGAGCCGTGGTGGCGCGTCGCGCTGCTCGGGGTCGGCTGCCTCCTCATCCTCGTCAAGCGCGCCCACCCGGTCCTGGCGCTCCTCGGGGGCGTCGCCGTCACCGCCGTCGACATCCGGTGGGGCGGCAGCCTCGCGATCACGCTCGTCCTGTGGGACCTGCTCTACGCCGCCGCGCTGTGGTCGGGGCCGCGGGCACGCGCGTGGCTCTGGGGGGTTGCCGTGACCGTCGCCGTCCTGGGCTCCGTCGCGGCGGGCGAGGCCGCGCGCGACGTGCGGCAGTTCGTCTACATGGGTCTCCAGCTCGGTGCCGTGCTCCTCGTGCCGATGTGGTGGGCGACCAACGTGCGCACCAAGAGCGAGCTCGCCGAGATCGCGGGCGAGCGCGCCGACCTCGCGGCGCGCGAGGCCGAGGCCGCGGCGCGCACGGCCGACCTGGAGCGGCAGCGCGCGAGCGACCTCGAGCGCATCGCCGAGCTCGACCGGCACGAGGCGGTGCAGGCGGAGCGCGCCGCGATGGCGCGCGACCTGCACGACGTCATCGCGTCGCACCTGTCGACCATCGCGATCCACTCCGGTGCCGCGCTCGCGCTCCCGCCCGACGCCGCGAAGGACCGGGCCGCGCTCGAGCAGGTGCGCTCCAGCGCCGTCGCGTCCCTGGACGAGATGCGGTCGATGATCCTGCTGCTCCGCACGGAGGGGCGGCGCGACGACGTCCCCGACGCCGTGGCCGCGCCCGGCCGGCTCACGGGCCTCGACGCCCTGCTCGACGCCGCGCGCGCGACCACCGCGGTCACGCTCGACGACCCCGACCGCGTCGTCGAGTCGGCACTGCCCGCCGCGGCGGACCAGGCGCTGTTCCGGATCGCGCAGGAGGCCGTGACCAACGCGCTCAAGCACGCGCCGGGCTCGCCCGTGGCGGTGCGGGTCGTCCGCGACGGGTCGGCCGTCGTGCTCGAGGTGCGCGACGACGGCGCGCCGGGCTCGGCGGCGCCGGTCGAGGCACCGCTGAGCGCCGGAACCGGGCTGCTGACCATGCGGGAGCGGGCGGACGGCCTCGGCGGGACGTTCGACGCCGGGCCGACGACGGCCGGCGGGTGGGTCGTGCGCGCGGCCGTCCCGGTCGCCGGAGGCCCGAGCGAGAAGGAGGACGCGTGACGCCACGACCGGTCCGGGTGCTGCTGGCCGACGACCACGCCGCGATCCGCGCGGGCCTGCGCCTCCTGCTCGACGCCGCCGACGACGTCGAGGTCGTCGGCGAGGCGTCGGACGGCACCGCGGCGATCACCAACGCCCGGGCGCTGCGGCCCGACGTCGTGCTCATGGACCTGCGCATGCCCGGTGTCGACGGCATCGAGGCCACGCGCGTCATCACGGGTGAAGGCTTGGCCGACGTCCTCGTGCTCACGACCTTCGACCTGGACGAGTACGTCGACGGCGCGCTCCGCGCGGGCGCCGCGGGCTTCCTCCTCAAGTCCGCGGAGCCCGCCGCGCTGCTCGACGCCGTGCGCCGCGTCGCCGACGGCGACGGCGTCCTCGCACCCGAGGTCACGCGCCGCCTCCTCGCCGCGTTCGCCCGCGGCCCGGCCCCCGACGACGCCCCGCGCCCGCGACCGTCCGCCCACCCGGGCGAGCCGGGTCCCTCGGCCGCGGGGCCGACGTCGGGCACGGCCGGTGGCCTCCCGGCGCCCGCCGCCGGGCGGAACGACCCCGCGATCGGCCCGGACCCGGACGCACGGCTCGCCGACCTCACGCCCCGCGAGGTGGACGTGCTCGCGGCGCTCGGGCGCGGCCTCTCCAACCAGGGCATTGCCACGGACCTCTACATCACCGAGGCCACGGCCAAGACCCACGTCTCGCGCGTCCTCGCCAAGCTCGGCGTCGCGACCCGCATGCAGGCCGCCATCGTCGCCCGCGACACGGGCCTCGCCTGACCGGTCGCGGCGTCAGCGCGGGAGGTGGCGGGTCGTGCGGTCGAGGTAGGCGTCGGGGTCGAAGTCGTCCATGAGCGCGCTCTGGATGATGAAGCCCTGGCACGCGGCGACGAACAGCGGTGCCTGCTCGTCGCCGAGCTCTGCCGCGCGTGCGGGGTCGAGGCCGTGGGTGCGCTCGTGCCAGGCGGCGACGTAGTCGGCGAAGACCGCGCGCAGCCGGGCGAGGACGGCCGAGGCGAACTCGAGGATGCGGGGGTCGGTCACGGCCTCGCCCCACACCTGGAGCAGGATGGCGGTGCTGCCGATCTCGCGCACCACCCCGTGCATGAGGACGGCGACCAGGTCGGACGGCGGAGGGAGCGGGTCGCGCTCGGCGAGCCGTTCGACATCCGCGATGCGCCCGCCGACGATCCGGCCCGCGACGTCGTGCACGATCGCCATCTTGGAGTCGTAGTAGCCGTAGATCGCCCCGGCGGACAGCCCGGACTCGGCGATGATCTCCGCCATCGACGTGGCGGCGAAACCCTTGCGGCGGAACACGCGCAGGGCCGCGGCGGCGATGTCGTCGCGCCGCTGCGCTCGGTACTCGTCACTCACCCGGGGCACCCGCCCACCCTAAACCGAACGATCGTTCTTGACAGGAAGCGACGGGCAGGTCGACCCTATAGAGAACGAACATTCGTTTTAGGAGAGGTCTCCCCATGAGCTCCGCCGCCCCGCACACGCACTGGCCGCGCGTCGTCACGACCGCCGTCGGGCTCGTCGCCGTCGTCGCGGTCGTCGTGCTCGCGTTCCTCTGGCCGTCCGTCACCGCCGACCCGAAGGACCTGCCCGTCGCGGCGGTGGGCGACCCCGCCGTCGTCGCCCAGGTGCAGGCCGGGCTCGACCAGAACGCCGAGGGCGCGATCGACCTCGCCCCGGTGACCGACCGCGACGCGGCCGTCGACCTCGTCGAGTCGCGCGACGCGTACGGCGCCCTCGTCCTCGGCGAGCAGCCGGAGGTGCTCACGGCCTCGGCGGCGAGCCCCGCCGTCGCGCAGCTCCTCGCCGGGCTCCAGCCCGCGCTCCAGGCCCAGGTCTCCGCCGCAGCGGCCGCGCAGGGCGTGCCCGCCGAGGCGGTCCCGACCGTGGCGGTGACCGACGTCGTCCCGCTCTCGGCCGACGACGCGCGCGGCTCCACGCTCGCCGCGGCGTCGTTCCCGCTCGTGCTCGGCGGCATGGTCGGCGGCATCGCGATCTCGCTCGCCGTCGTCGGGGTCTGGCGACGCGTCGCCGCGCTGGGTGTCTACGCGGTGGTCGGCGGGCTCGCGATCGCGGGGATCCTGCACGGCCTCGGCGGGCTGCACGGGGTGTACCTCGCCGACTCGCTCGCCGTGGGGCTGACGCTGCTCGGCATCGGGGGCACGATCGTCGGCGCCGTCGCGGTGCTCGGGCGCCCCGGCATCGCCGTGGGGCCGGTCCTGTTCCTGCTCGTGGCGAACCCGCTCTCCGCGTCCGCTATGCCGGTCGAGTTCCTCCTCAGCCCGTGGGGCGCCGTCGGGCAGTGGTTCCCGCCGGGCGCGTCCGCGACGCTCCTGCGCGACCTGTCGTACTTCCCCGCCGCCGACTCGACCTTCCCCTGGCTCGTGCTCACCGGGTGGGCCGTGCTCGGGCTGCTGCTCTCGCTCGTCGGCCACTTCCGCGACCGGGGCGCGGCGACCGTCGCCGCCCTGCGCGAGGCCGACGACGTCGCGCCGGCGGCCGACCCGGTCGGCGCCGCGCACTGACCGGTCGCCCGCCGACCGCGCGCGCGGTCGCCGCCCGCCCGGTCGGTCAGGCCGGGACGAGGTCCGGGCTCTGGACGACGCGCGCGGCGTGCCGGGCGCCCGCCGTCATCGCCTCCTCGACACCTGCCCCGCGCAGGTGGGCGTCGAGGAAGCCCGCGAAGAAGCCGTCGCCCGCGCCGTTCGTGTCGACGACCTGCGGCACCTGCTCCGCGGGCACCTCGACGAAACCACCGTCGGGCGTGAGCGCGACGGCGCCGCGCGACCCGTGCGTGCACACCACGAGCCGCGCACCTGCGTCGACCCGCGCGGCCATGAAGCCGCGCCAGTCCGCCAGCCGGTCCCCGCTGAGGAACACGTGCGTCCCCGCCTCGACCCACGGCCGGTGGAACGCGGACTCGCCGTCGTAGTCGTGCAGGTCGACCCAGACGTCGCGTCCGCGCGACACGGCGAGGTCGAGCACGGGCAGCGCGGGGACCGCGAGGTCGACCACGACGGCCCGCGCCGCGTCGAGCGCCGCGACGGCGGCGTCCCACGACGGGCCCCGGGCCGGGACCTCGCCGGGGGCACGCAGGTAGACCGAGACGCGCCCGCCGTCGTCGTCCATGAGGTTGAGGTGGCTCTCGGTGCGCCCGTCCGGCGACGGCTCGGCGAGCACGCGGACACCCGCACCCTCGAGCACGGACCGGACGCGCGCGGCCTCGTCGTCCGCGCCGAGCACGGTGCGCAGCAGCACCGCGCGGCCGAGGCGCGCGAGGTTGAGCGCCTTGCCCGCCGACGTCCCGCCCACGGTGTCGCGGTGGGAGCGGGCGAACACCGTGTGGGGCGTGGGGGCAGGCAGCTCGTCGAGCTGCACGACGAGGTTCCACGACGCCGGCCCGGCGACGAGGACTTCGGCCCCAGCAGGGTCGGGCAGGGCGGTGGACGGGTGTGTCGCGTCGGTCACGTCGCGCACCCTATCCCCCGGTCAGTCGGTGACCGTGATGCCGAGGCTGTGCGCGAACGTCGCGGCGAGGCGCCCGAGCTGCGCGGAGTCGATCGTCGAGCCGCGCAGGGACTCGATCCCGCTCAGCTCGTCGATCTCCGCGCCTCGCAGGTCGACGTGCGCCAGCGTCGAGGCCTGCACGTCGAGGCGGCGCACGCGCGTGCCCTCGAACGCGACGCGCAGCGCGTCCGCGGCGACGAGGTCGAGCTCGTCGATCGTGCAGTCGGTGAACATCACGTCGCGCAGCGTCGCGCCGCGCAGGTTGACGAAGCCGAGCTTGCAGCCGACGAACCGGACCCCCGCCCACGACGACTCGTAGAGCTCGGCCGACCCGAGACGCGCGCCGCGCACCTCGACCTCACGCCACCGGCCGCGCGTGCCGCGCAGCACGGGCACGTCGAGCCGGTCGAGCACCACCTCCGTGAGCGTCACCGCCCCGAGGTCCGCCTCGTCGGCGCGCACCTGGTCGAGCCGCGTCGAGAACACGCTCGCGCCGTGCAGGTCGAGCCGGTCGAGGCGGAGGTCGACCAGCTCGAACCCCTCGAGGTCGGCCTCCGCCTCGAGGTCGTAGGCGTCGCCGCGCTGGAGGTCGTCCAGCACGACGGGATCGATCACGGGCGGCTCGGTCGTCGGCTTCTTCGGAGGCACGCCCCGAGCCTAGGGCGCCCCACCGACGCGCTGCCGTGAGCGCGTCGGCTGAGCCCGTCTCAGGGCTCGGGGTGCAGGGCGTCGTAACGCCAGAACTTCCGTTGCGACCGCACGACGAGCCACAGCACGACGACGCACGCCACTCCCCCGGCGACGGCGGCCCAGGCCTCGCCCACCCACGTCGCCTGGGCGCCGAGCACGAGCTCGCCGAGCCGCGGCCCGCCCGCGACGACGACGATGAACACGCCCTGGAGGCGCCCTCGCATGTCGTCGGGCGTCGCGGTCTGGAGGATGGTCTGCCGGAAGACCGAGCTCACGGCGTCGGACGCGCCGGCGAGCGCCAGCGCGACGCTCGCCGCGACGACGGCGCCGACGAGGACGGCTGTCGGGGTGGTCGCCCCGACCCCGACGAGCACGAGCCCGAACAGCACGATCGACACCCCGTACGCCGTGACCGCCCAGACGATCACGCGACCCTGCCAGCGCACGCGCGAGAGCCCGCCGGAGAACACCCCCGCGAGCACGGCCCCGACCGCGAACGCCGCGGTGAGGACGCCCGTCGTCGCCTCGCCCCCGCCGAGGAACACGACCCCGGCCGCGGGCAGGAGCACGCGCGGCGACGCGAGCACCATCGCCGCGAGGTCGACGAGGAAGGTCGTGCGGACGTTGGGCTGCGTCGCCAGGTACCGCAGGCCGTCGACGACGGACCGCCACCCCGCGACCCGACGTCGCCGCCCCGCCTCCGCGGGCCGCAGGGCGTCGTCGCCGGTCAGGGGCGGGATGTCGGGGAGCCGCCACACCGCCCACAGGGCCGCGGTGAAGAGCACGGCGTCGATCGTGTACGCGACCTGGTAACCCCACAGCGCGACGAGGAACGCACCGCCCAGCGGACCGACGGTGAGCGCGACGTTCCAGGCGATCGTCTGGAGCGCGTTCGCGGCCGGCAGGAGCCGTGGCTCGACGAGCCGCGGGATGATCGCCGAGCGTGCCGGGTTGTTGATGGCGAACGCCGCGGACTGCGCGGCGACGAGGCCGTAGAGCACGCCGACGGAGTCGAGGTGCAGCCACGCCTGGACCGCGATGAGCGCGGTGATGGCCCAGAGCGCGGTCGACGCCGCGAGCGCGACCTTGCGACGGTCGTACGCGTCGACGAGCGCACCGCCGTACAGGCCGAGCACGACGAGGGGCACGAGGGCACAGATGCCGAGCACGCCGACCGCGAGCGACGACCCCGTGAGCGCGTAGACCTGGAGGCCGACGGCGACGACCGTGAGCTGCGAGCCGAGGTTCGAGACGCCGAGGCCCCACCAGAGGCGACGGAACGGCGGGGAGGTGCGCAGCGGCGTCGTGTCGGCGAGGAGACCGTTGACGCGAGCCACGATCGCCGAGCCTACGTCAGCGCTGCCGCGCCCGTGTCCGTCGGGCGACGCGGCTCGGAGGCCCCGCGCGGGTCCCTCGGCTCGTGACGGTCCTGTCGGGCGTCAGTCCGTCCCCGCGTCGTCCGGGGTGCTGTCCGCCGCGCCCTCGCGCGCGTCGGCCTCGCCCCAGGCGTCGGCGTGGCGGTGCGGGTGCCCGGGCGGCGGCTCGTAGCCCGGGTGCGGCCCGGGCGTGAGGTAGGTGCGCGCGAAGAACAGCGACGCGGCGAGGTCCTCGCGGCGCTCGGCCGCGGTCCGGGCTCGACGGGTCGAGATCTCGACGACGACGTCCCCCGCCCACCCTCGCCGCACGAGCTCGGCGAGGACCCGGTCGCACGGCTGGTCGCCGCGGCCGGGGACGAGGTGCTCGTCGGTGATGGACGACGACCCGTCGGCGAGGTGGACGTGCGCGAGGCGGCCGTCGAACACGTCGAGCAGCGCGAGCGCGTCCTGCTGCGCGACGGCGGCGTGCGACAGGTCGAGCGTCACGTGCTCGTAGCCGTGCTCGGACGGGTCCCAGCCCGGGAGGTAGGCCTGCATCTCGCGCTTGCGGCTGCGCCAGGGGTACATGTTCTCGACCGCGATGGTCACGCCGTCGGTCTCGTCGAGCTCGCCGACGAGGTCCTCGAACTCGCGGGCGTACCGGTACTGCCAGCGGAACGGCGGGTGCACGACGACGGTGCTCGCGCCGACCTCCTGCGCGAGCCGGACGCTGCGCCGGAGCTTGGGTCCGGGCGAGCGCCCCCACACGCGCTGGCTCACGAGGAGCGTGGGCGCGTGGATGCTGCGGATGGGGACGTCGTGCTCGGCGGCGAGCCGCCGGAGCGTCGCGGCGTCCTGGGTCGTCTCGTCGGACCACACCATGACCTCGACGCCGTCGTACCCGAGGTCGGCCGCCACCTCGAAGGCGTACGGAGCCTTGCGCGGGTAGACGCTGGCCGTCGAGAGCGTGACGTGGATGCGCTGCGCCTCCCCGGGGACCGGGGACGCCTCGGGGGACGCCGCGCGCGGCGTCGTCGCGTCGGACATGCCGGTCACCCTAGACCCGTCGGCTGTGCCCCACACCCAGCAGGCCTTCCGCTGGGGAGAACCCGCGCCCCGACCTAGCCTGAGGTCATGGCGGCGACGGCGCGCGTCATCGACATCCACGTGGTCGCGGACTCGACGGGAGACACCGGGACCCGCGTCGCGCGCGCCACGCAGGCGCAGTTCCCCGGGCAGCAGGTCCGGGTCGTGCGGCACCCGCGGCTGCACAGCGCGCGAGGCGTGGACGACGTCGTGGCCCAGCTGCGCGCCGACCCCGCCGCGGCCGTGGTGTTCTGCACCGTCGTCGACGACGCGCTGCGCACGCGCGTGCTGGAGGCGTGCGCGGCGCTCGACGTCCCGTGCGCCGACCTGCTGGCCCCCGCGCTCGACGCGTTCACCGCGCGCACGGGCGCGCAGCCGGCACGGGTCGTGCAGCCGGTCGGGCTCGCCGCGGACTACTTCGACCGCATCCACGCGATGGAGTTCGCGGTCGCGAACGACGACGGCCACCTCACCGACGGGCTCGACGAGGCGCAGGTCGTGCTCGTCGGGGCGTCGCGCACCGGCAAGACCCCGCTCTCGATGTACCTCGGCTATCTCGGCTACCCGACCGCCAACATCCCGCTCGTCCCGGGCGTCGCGCCCCCGCGCGAGCTGTTCGAGGCCGAGCGCTGGAAGGTCGTGGGCCTGACGATCGACCCCGGGCGCCTGCTCGAGATCCGGCAGCGCCGCGTGCACGCCATGGGCGTCGCGGGCCGCGGTGGCCCGGGCGGCACAGCCCTCGGCGGGTACGCCGACCTCGCGCGCATCCACGACGAGCTCGACGAGGTCGCCCGGCTGCAGCGGCGGCTCGGCTGCCCCGTGCTCGACACGACGACGCTCGCGCTCGAGGAGGCGGCGGGGCGCGTCGTCGAGCTCGTCGCCGCGCGCCGTCGTGCCCTCGCGCCCGACGACGCGGCACGGCCCCCGGGCGACGACCTCGCCCGGGCGACCCCCCAGACCCGGCCGGCGGACCGCCGTCGGGCAGGAGACAGCGCGGCCACCGCCGCCGACCACGAGGAGCAGCCATGAGCGACCGGTACGTCTACGACCTCGCGGAGGGCCGCGCAGACATGCGGGCCCTGCTGGGCGGCAAGGGCGCGGGCGTCGCGGAGATGCGGCGCATCGGCGTGCCCGTGCCGGACGGCTTCACCGTGACGACGACGGCGTGCGTCGCGGCCATGGAGCGCGGCGGGTCGTGGCCGGACGGCCTGTGGGACGAGGTCGTCGCGCACCTCGACGCGCTCGAGGAGCGCACGGGGCGACGCCTCGGCGCGCGCGAGCGCCCGCTGCTCGTGTCGGTGCGCTCGGGAGCCGTGTTCTCGATGCCCGGGATGATGGACACGATCCTCAACCTGGGAATCTCGGACGACTCGGTCGAGGGGCTCGCGGCCGAGTCCGGCAACGCGCGCTTCGCGTGGGACTCCTACCGGCGGTTCGTGCAGATGTACGGCGAGGTGGTCGAGGGCGTGCCCGCCCACGCGTTCGCGGACGAGCTCGACGCGCTCAAGGCGCGCCGCGGCGTCGCGCAGGACACCGACCTCGACGCGGACGACCTGCGCGGGCTCGTCGCGACGTTCCGCGCCGTCGCGCGGCAGCACACGGGCGAGGACCTGCCGACGGACCCGCGCGAGCAGCTCCGGCGGTCGGTCGACGCGGTCTTCGCGTCGTGGGGCAACCCGCGCGCGGCCGTCTACCGGAAGGCGAACGGCATCCCCGACGACCTCGGCACGGCCGTGAACGTCATGCAGATGGTGTTCGGCAACAAGGGCGCGACGTCGGCGACCGGCGTGTGCTTCACGCGCAACCCCGCCACAGGTGCCAAGGAGCTCTACGGCGAGTTCCTCGTGGACGCGCAGGGCGAGGACGTCGTCGCCGGCATCCGCACGCCCCGGCCCCTCGCGGAGATGGAGACCGTGCTGCCCGACGCGTTCCGCGAGCTGCGCGCGACCATGGACCGGCTCGAGCAGCACTACGGCGACCTGCAGGACATCGAGTTCACGGTGGACGACGGCGCGCTCTACCTCCTCCAGACCCGCACCGGGAAGCGCACCGCGCAGGCCGCGCTGCGCATCGCGCGCGAGCTCGTCGAGGAGGGAGTGATCGACCGGGACACCGCCCTGCGGCGCCTGGACCCGGCGCAGCTCGACCAGCTGCTGCACCCGGCACTCGACCCCGGCCACGGCGCGACCGCGCTCACGCGCGGGCTCAACGCGTCGCCGGGGGCCGCCGTCGGGCGCGTGGTGCTCGACGCCGAGACCGCGGCCGAGCGGGGCAAGGCCGGCGAGGCCGTCGTGCTCGTGCGGTGGGAGACGAACCCGGACGACATCGCGGGCGTCATCGCCGCCCAGGGCGTGCTCACCGCGCACGGCGGCATGACGTCGCACGCCGCGGTCGTCGCACGCGGCATGGGCAAGCCGTGCGTCGCGGGCGCCGGCGCGCTGCGGATCGACGTCGAGGGGCGGCGCGTCCACGTCGGGGACCACGTGCTCACCGAGGACGACACGATCACGCTCGACGGCACGACCGGCGACGTCTACGCGGGCGCGCTGCCGCTCGTGCCGCCCCAGGTCACCGACGACTTCCGGACCGTGCTCGGGTGGGCGGACGACGTGCGGCGCCTCGGCGTGCGCGCGAACGCCGACACCGGCGAGGACGCGGCGAAGGCCCGCGAGCTCGGGGCCGAGGGCATCGGGCTGTGCCGCACCGAGCACATGTTCATGGCGCCCGACCGGCTGCCCGTGGTGCGCGAGATGATCCTCGCCGAGACCGACGCCGCGCGCGCCGCGGCCCTCGACCGCCTGCTGCCCATGCAGCAGGCCGACTTCGAGGAGATCTTCGCCGCGATGTCCGGGCTGCCCGTGACGATCCGGCTCCTCGACCCGCCCCTGCACGAGTTCCTGCCCGACCTCGTCGAGCAGTCCCTCCTCGTGCAGCGGCTCGAGGACGAGGTCGGGGACCCCGGCGCGCCCCTGCACGGGACGGACGCCGTCGCCGAGGGCTGGGCCGCCGCGGCGGGCGGCGGGGAGACGACGGCGCGGCTCGCCCGGGCGCGTCGCCTCCTCGCGCAGGTGCGCAGGCTGAGCGAGACGAATCCCATGCTCGGCACGCGGGGCGTGCGGCTCGCGCTGCTGCACCCGCAGATCGCCGCGATGCAGGTGCGGGCGATCGCGCGCGCCGCCCTCGCCGTCCGCGCGGCCGGGCACGACCCGCGCGTGGAGATCATGGTGCCGCTCGTCGGGTTCGCGGAGGAGCTGCGGCGCATGCGCGAGGTCGTCGACGCGACGATGGCGGAGGAGCTCGCGGGCGCGGACGCCCCGCTGCCGTACGCCGTCGGGACGATGATCGAGCTGCCCCGCGCGGCGCTCGTCGCGGACCGCGTCGCCGAGCACGCGGAGTTCTTCTCGTTCGGCACGAACGACCTCACGCAGACGATGCTCGGCATCTCGCGCGACGACGCGGAGGGGTCGTTCCTCACCGCGTACCTGGAGTCGGGGGTCGTGGGCACGAACCCGTTCGCGACGATCGACCGGGACGGGGTCGGGGAGCTCGTGCACGTCGGGCTGGAGCGCGGGCGCCGCGCCCGGCCGGGGCTGCACGCCGGGGTGTGCGGCGAGCACGGCGGCGACCCGGCGTCCGTCGCGCTGTTCGACGAGATCGGGCTCGACTACGTGTCGTGCTCGCCGTACCGCGTCCCGATCGCGCGGCTCGCGGCCGCGCGCTCGACGCTCGACCGGCGCGACGGAGCAGGGGCCGCCCGGGACGTGTGAGGCTCGCGGGCACGGAAGGACGTCAGACCCTCCCTTTTCGGCGTGCGATCCCCTAGGATGCACTGGTCCAGACCACTTGTCTGCCGGAGGAGCACCCATGGACCGTGCCGTCGTCGTCGCGATCACCGAAGGCCTTCACGCCCGACCCGCCGCCCTGTTCGTCAAGGCCGCGGCCGCCCAGCCCGCCCCCGTGCGCATCGCCAAGCAGGGCGGCGACCCCGTGGAGGCCGCGAGCATCCTCAGCGTCATGACGCTCGGCGTGACCGCCGGGGACGAGGTCGTGCTGTCGACCGACGCCGACGGCGACGACGCGAGCGCGTCGATCGACGCGCTCGCGTCCTTCCTGGAGCAGACCGAGGTCGCCTGAGCCGGTCGGGCCCGTCTCCGCGAGCGCCTCGAGGCTCAGGAGAAACGACGCCCACCTGGTGCTGCAGCGGTGCACGAACACCCCCGGGTGCGCCGAACCCGGGGGTGCTCCCCACCGTGACGAGTCGGTGAGGAACAACCCCGGGTTCGGCAGCGAGGCCGGGCGCGGGCTAGAGGCCCAGCTCCGCGAGGATCGGGAGGCGGGCGCGCACGGCCGCGCGGGCGGCGTCGGGCGTGGGCTGCTGGAGCGCGAGGAACGCGAGCTCCTCGCACTGCTCCGACGTCGTCGCGGCCAGCACCGCGGCGACGTCCGCGAGCGCACGGGGCGTCATGGACAGCGACGTCACGCCGAGCCCCACCAGCACCGGCGCGAGCACCGGGTCGGCCGCCGCCTCGCCGCAGACGCCGAGCGGGCGACCGTTGAGCGCCGCCCCCGATCCCGTGGCCCCGACGAGCGCGAGGACCGTCGGCTGCCAGGCCGTCGACAGGCGCGCCAGGTCGGAGACCTCGCGGTCCGCGGCCATCGTGTACTGCGTGAGGTCGTTCGTGCCGATGCTCGCGAACGACGCCTTGGCGAGCACCCAGCGCGCACCGAGGGCCGCGGCCGGCACCTCGATCATCACGCCCGCGGTGCCGAGGCCGTGCTCCGCGCACAGCGCGACGAACGACTCCGCCTCGTCGGGCGTCGCGATCATCGGCGCCATGACCCACACGTCGGCTGACTCCGCCGCCGCGGCGCGCGCGATCGCCGTGAGCTGGCGGTCGAGCACCTCGGGGTGCCGGCGGGCGGTACGCAGCCCGCGCACGCCGAGCGCCGGGTTGGGCTCGGCCTCGGGCGTGACGAACGGGAGCGGCTTGTCCGCGCCCGCGTCGAGCGTGCGCACGACGACCTTGCGCCCGCCGAAAGCCGCGAGCACCTCGCGGTAGGCCGCGACCTGCTCGTCGATCGTCGGCTCGACCGTGCGGCCCAGGAAGCACACCTCGGTGCGGAAGAGCCCCACGCCCTCCGCGCCCGCCTCCGCGGCGGCCCGCGCGTCCTCCCCGTTCGCGACGTTGGCGAGGAGCTCGACGCGACGACCGTCCGCCGTCCGGCCCTCGCCGTCGAACCGGCGGCGCTCGCCCCGGGCGCCCCGCGCGGCGACGACGGCGGCCACGTCCTCGGCGGACGGCTCGCGCTCGACCGTGCCGAGCCCGCCGTCCACGAGCACCGTCTCGCCGTCGTGCAGCGTCAGCGCGTCCTCGACCGCCACGACGGCCGGGATGCCGAGGGAGCGCGCGAGGATCGCCGTGTGCGACGTCGGCCCGCCGCCGCGCGTCACGACCGCGAGCACGCGCTCGGGGTCGAGCTGCGCGGTGTCCGCGGGCGCGAGGTCGTCCGCGACGAGCACGAACGCGAACCCCGGGTCGGGCACGCCCGGGGCAGGCAGGCCGAGCAGCGTCGCGACGATCCGGTCGCGCACGTCGCGCACGTCTCGGGCCCGCTCGGCCATGAGCCCGCCCAGGGCTTCGAGCTGCCCGACGACGACGCCCGCCGCGTCCCACACCGCACGCGCCGGGGTGGAGCGCTGCTCGCGCACGCGCCCGACGGCGTCGCGCGCCAGGGCCGGGTCCGCCGCCATCGCGGCGGTCACGCCGAGCACCTCCGCCGCGGTGCCCTCGGCCCGCGCGGCGCGGGCCGTGAGGTCCTCCTGGACGGTGGTGACCGCCGCGAGGACCTGCGTCACCGCGAGGTCCACGTCGGCGTCCGTGCTGTCCGCGGCGAGCGGGGCCGGGTCGGGCTCGGGGACCGGGTCGGGCATGCGCACGACCGTCCCCGCCCCCCGCCCGGGGCTGACCGGCACGCCGGTCAGCCCCGGGTCGGAGACCCGCGCGGGTGCGCGCGTCGCGTCGTCGGCGACGGTCACGCCGAGCTCCCGCCTCGCGCCTCGTCGGAGCGCGCGGACGCTCCGCGCCCGGCCGCGCTCGCCTCGTCCGCGGTCGCGGACCTCTCGGACGCACCGGCAGGGGCGTCCGCGTCCTGCGCCGCGCCGGTGTCGGCGATCGCACCGTCGGCGTCGTCGTCCTCGCGACCCGGCGTCCTGAGATTCCACCGCGTGATGACGAAGCGGAAGAGGAAGTAGTAGATCACCGTGTAGCCGAGACCGATGAGGATGAGCAGGAGCGGCATCTCGGCGATCCGGAAGTTCAGCAGGTAGTCGATCGCGCCCGCGGAGAAGCCGAAGCCGTCACGGATGCCGATCGCGTTGACGAGGGCCAGCGACGTGCCCGTGAGCACGGCGTGGATCGCGTAGAGCGGGTAGGCGACGTAGACGAAGGCGAACTCGAGCGGCTCGGTGACGCCGGTGACGAACGCGACGAGCGCGGCCGAGCCCATGATGCCCGCGACGACCTTGCGGTTCTTCGACTTGGCGGTGTGGACGATCGCGAGCGCCGCGGCGGGCAGCGCGAACATGAAGATCGGGAAGAACCCGGTCATGAAGGTCCCGGCCGTCGGGTCGCCGTGCAGGAAGCGGGCGATGTCGCCGTTCCACACCTCGCCGTTCGCGTCGGTGTACTCGCCGAACTGGAACCACGGGAGGGAGTTGAGCAGGTGGTGCAGCCCGACCGGCAGGAGGAGGCGGTTCACCGTCCCGTAGACGAAGGCACCGAGGATCGTCGAGCCGGTGACCCAGTCGCCCACGGCGGTGAAGCCGGTGTCGAACGCCGGGTAGATGAGCGCGCCGACGACGGCGATGAGCACCGCGACACCGGCGGTGACGATGGGGACGAAGCGGCGGCCCCCGAAGAACGCGAGGTAGGGGGGCAGCTTGATGCGGTAGTACTTCTGGAAGAGCAGCGCCGCGGTCAGGCCGATGACGATCCCGCCGAGCACGCCGTAGTTGATGAGCTCCTGGTCCTCGCCCTCCGGCGCGACGCCGAGCACCGCCGGCGAGAGCGCGTCGCTCACGCCCTTGAAGACCAGGTACCCGATCACGGCGGCGAGGCCCGTCGAGCCGTCCGCCTTCTTCGCGTAGCCGACGGCGACACCGACGGCGAACAGCAGCGGGAGGTTCGCGAACAGGGCGTTACCGGCCGAGGCGAAGACGTCGGCGACGTACTGCATCCACGGCAACGTCCCCGCAGCCCCGTCCGCCCCGAGGAAGTCGGCCTGTCCGAGCCGCAGCAGCAGCGCGGCGGCGGGCAGGGACGCGATGGGCAGCATGAGGGAGCGCCCGACGCGCTGGAGCTGCGCGAAGCCGGGCACCCCCTTCTTCGTCCTCGTCGGTTCGGCGACGGTGGTCATGTGTCGTTCTCCTCCTGGGTGGGCCTGGGGCGCAGGCCGAGGTGCGTCGTGCGGCAGCGGTGGCGCGACGTCGTACGGGCGTCGTTGCCGGTCTCCGGGCACGCCGAGGACGACTGGGGTCGTTCCTGGCTCGTCGTGCCGGACATCCGGTCCAGGTTGTCTGGACCACTTGCAGGAAGAGTGGTCTAGACCTCATGATGTGTCAACCCCCGGAGGTGACCCGGGACACACGGACAGGTCCAGGACCCGCGTCGCCGCAGGTCGCACGACGGACAATGCACCCGTGGAGATCGAGGCACCGACGCAGGGTCGTCCGTCCGGCCAGGGCACGGACGCGGACGAAGGACCAGGACGACGACGAGGACGCGGCACGACGATGAGCAGGTCACGATCGCAGGCGAGCGAGCACAAGTACCTCACGGTGCGCGCCTACCTCGCCGACCTCGTGGCGAGCGAGCTCTCGGTCGGCGACGCGGTGCCCTCGGAGCGCAGCCTGACCGAGAAGTTCGGCGTCTCGCGCATGACCGTGCGCCAGGCGATCGACGCGCTCGTCACCGAGGGCGTGCTCGAGCGCGCGCAGGGTCGCGGGACGTTCGTCGCCCCGCCCCGCGCGGACTTCGAGATGCGCCTCACGACGTTCGGCGAGGAGGCGCGACGCCGTGGCATGGAGCCGGGGAGCGAGGTGCTCGAGGTCGGCACGGCGCCCGCGCCGGCGTCGGTCGCCGAGTCGCTCGGGCGCGCGACGGGCGACCCCATGCACCACGTGGTGCGCCTGCGCTCCGCCGACGGGTCCCCCATGAGCGTCGAGGAGGCGTGGATCCCCGTCGACCTCGCCCCGGACCTGCTCGACGACGGCGTCCCCGAGAGCCTCTACGGCGCCCTGCGCGAGCGCGGCCTGGCCCCCACCTGGGGCGAGGACACCATCACCGCGTCCGACGCCACCGTGCAGGAGCAGAAGCTCCTCGGGCTGCGGGCCTCGCGGGCCGTCATGCGCACCGTCCGCCGCACGTTCGCGGGCGACGCGCCGCTCATGTACTCCCGGTCGAGCTACCGCGGCGACCGGTACAGCGTGTTCGTCCCCCTGCGCGAGGCGCGGCCGACGCTCGTGCCGCGCACCGGCGCGACCGACCCGACGAGCACCCCCGCCACGACGACCACCGACCACCTCGACCCCGTGCCAGTGCCGGCCCGGGCGACCGAAGGGAACGACCGATGACACAGTCCGACGCAGAGCGCGCCGCGACGATCCTCGCCGGCCTCGGCGGGGTGGCCAACATCGACGAGATCGACCCGTGCACCACCCGGCTCAGATCGCTCGTCAAGGACCCCGCGCTCGTCGACGCCGCGCTCCTGCGGCGCGCCGGGGCGTTCGGCGTCATGGTCAACGGCCGCGTCGTGCAGGTCGTCGTCGGCCCGCAGGTCGACACGATCGCGTCCGACCTCGCCGACCTCATGTGAGGACCGGCACCACCGCAGCACCACCGCCGTCGCACCACCCCGGTGACGGCGCCCCGACCCCGCGCGCCCTGCGCACCCCGACCGGCACGGCTGCCGGCCGGGACACCTGACCCGGCCCCGGCCGGAACACGACCACGAGGAGCACCCGTGAGCAAGGCAGAGCAGATCCTCCGAGGCCTCGGCGGCGACGCGAACGTCCTCGACCTGGAGGCGTGCATCACGCGCCTGCGCGTCGAGGTCGAGGACCCGGCGCTCGTCGACGACGCCACGCTGACCGCCGCCGGGGCGATCGCCGTCGTGCGCTCGGGCGCGGCGATCCAGGTCATCGTCGGGCCCGACGCCGACAACATCGCCTCCGACATCGAGGACCTGCGCTGATGGCGGCGCCGCTCACGGTGCTCGTCCCCGTCACGGGCACGGTCGTGGACGTCGGCGACGTCGACGACCCCGTCTTCTCCGCCGGGCTCGTCGGCCCGGGGCTCGCCGTCGAGCCCGACGACGCGCAGGGCGGCGAGGCCGTCGCGCCCATCACGGGCACGGTCGTCAAGCTGCACCCGCACGCGTTCGTCGTCCAGCACGACGACGGCCGTGCGGTCCTCGTCCACCTCGGCATCAACACCGTCCAGCTCGGCGGCGAGGGCTTCACGACGCACGTCGCGCAGGGCGACCACGTCGAGCGCGGCACCGTCCTCGTCTCGTGGGACCCGAAGGCCGTCCGTGCCGGCGGCCGGTCCGCCGTGTGCCCGGTCGTCGCGCTCGAGGCCGCCCCGGACGACGTGACCTCCCTCGCGGAGGTGGGCGCCTGGGCCGCCCGCGGCGAGGAGCTCCTCACCTGGGGCTGACCATCCTCCCGCGGGATCGGAGATCGCGACCGACCTATTGTGCGGACCCCTTCCATATGCAAGGCTTCCTCCGGCACCACGCCCACAGGGGGCGAGCCTGGTGCCACGATGCCCCGGGCATCACCACCCAATGGAGGGGGAACGATGAAGTTCAAGAGGCTCGTCGCCGTCGTCGCCACCGCTGCGGCGCTGGCCGTCGCTGCGCCCACCGTCGCGAACGCGGCCGAGACCCGGACGTACACCAACACGTTCGGGAGCTGCAGGGTCCTCGTGGTGTCCTACGCCAACGGCGGAGGGGCGAAGGCCACCGCCTCCTACCGGCTCCTGGCCGGCCAGTCCAAGGTCTTCAGCACCGCGGGCCACATCCTCGGCCACTCCTGGACCGTCTGCTGACGACACCCGCACCCAGGGCCAGGCTTCCTCGAAGCCTGGCCCTGGGCATGTCCGGCACCAGCCCGGGCTGGGCCCCGCGACGCCGGCCTACCCCCTCAGAGGCAGCGTGAGGGTCGGGACGTCGCCCGGCTCACCGCGGTCGACCACGCGGACCGGCACGCCCCAGTCCTGCTGCGCGAGATGGCACGCGGGGAACACGTCCGGGTCGGGCTCGCCGTCCGGGCCGAGCGGGACGACGTCGCACGACGCCGCCCGCGCGGTCACGTGCAGCACGCCCTCGCGGACCTCCGGGTTGATGACGAGGTCGCGCCCGAGCTCGACGCCCGTCCCGTCCCCGGACAGCAGCAGCTCGGGCGGCGTCGCGCTCACGCGCAGCTCCGTCGACGGGCCGAACCGGTCGTCGAGCTTCTGCCCCGGCGCCGGGACGAACGGCACGTCGAGCCACAACGGCCCTGCCCCGATGTCGGTGACGGGCCGCTGGGTGCGGTGCGCGCCGCCGTCGAGCACCTCGCCCGCGAGCGACGCCGGGAGCGCGACGCGCGTCAGGCGGTGCGGCGCGGACTCCACGACGAGCAGGTGGACCTGCGGCTCGCCGTCCGCCCCCTCGCCCACCTGCACGACGACGCCGCTCGGCTCCGCGAGGCCCGTCGCCAGGGTCGTGACCTCGCCCGCGAGCCGCGTCCCCTGGGCGTCGTCCCCGACGCTCCCCGCGTCACCGGGCGCGGGCGCGAACCGGCGCAGCGCGCCGTCGTAGGTGTCGGCGACGACGACGCTCCCGTCCGGCAGCGTCGCGACCCCGAGCGGGTGCTGCATCAGCGCCTGCTCGGCCGGGCCGTCGCGGTGGCCGAAGTCGAACAGCCCCTGCCCGACGGCGGTCCGCACCTCCACACCCTCGCCGGGGACCGCGGTCACGCGGCGCAGCGCCGACGTCTCGGCGTCGGCCACCCAGACGGCCCCGTCCTGGTCGACGGCCAGCCCGGACGGCTGCGCGAACCAGGCCGACGCGCCTGGCCCGTCCTCCAGGCCCTCGTTCATGGTCCCGGCGAGGTGCGTCATCGACCCCTGCTCGCCGTCGAACACCCACAGCGTGTGGTTCCCGGCCATCGCCACGACGAACGCCGCGAGGTCCTGCGACCAGGCCACGTCCCAGGGTGACGAGAGTCGCACGTCGAGCGGCGCGTACTGACCGCCCGCCGCGGCAGGACCGTGGCCCGTGACGTCGGCGCCCCGTCCCTCCCGCAGCACGACGTTCTCGACCCCGCCGACCATGAACTGCTCGCCCGTCCCTGCGACGGTGGTCACGTGGCCGTCCGCGAGGCGCACCCCGCGCAGGACGTGGTTGGCCGTGTCCGCGACGACGACGTCGTACCCGAGCCACGGTCGGAGCTCGACCGGGACCATGCACAGCCCGTTGGGCTCGGCGAATCGTGCGTCGTCCGGGCCGCCGTCGGCGAGCCCGCGCTCGCCGGACCCGATGCGCCGGACGAGGGTCTCGCCGTCGGGCAGGAGCTCGGCGAGCGCGTGGTGCCCCGCGTCCGCGACGAGGAGGTTGCCGCCGGGCAGCTCGATCGCCTTCGCGGGGAAGCGCAGCGTGCCCGACGACGGCGCGGGCGCCACGTACGGGCCGTCGCCGCGGTGCAGCGTGCCCTTCGCGTCGTGCTCCGCGACGAGCTCCTCGACGAGGGCGGCGATCGCGGACGCGTGCCCCTCCCCCGCCATCTGCGCGACGACGTAGCCCTCGGGGTCGACGACCACGAGCGTCGGCCAGGCGCGCGCCGCGTACGCCGACCAGGTGACGAGCTCCGGGTCGTCGAGCACGGGATGGTGGACCTCGTACCGCTCGACCGCGGCCGCGAGCGCCGCCGGGTCCGCCTCGTGCTCGAACTTCGCCGAGTGCACGCCGACGACGACCAGCACGTCGCGGTGCCGCTCCTCGAGCTCGCGCAGCTCGTCGAGGACGTGCAGGCAGTTGACGCAGCAGAAGGTCCAGACGTGCTAGGGCAAAGCGCCAACTAGTCCAAGCACAAAGAGGCCCCCGCGACCGCGCCAACGGTCCGGGGGCATGGCCGGGAGAGAGCCCCGACATGAGCAAGACTACCGTCCCCGCGCGCCGCCGTCGCGGCCGCCGGTTCGAGATCGAACTCGAGCCGGGCACCTACGCGCAGATCCCTGCGTGGAGCTCCCGCGAGCAGTACGAGCGCGCCGCCCAGGTGGTCGCCGACGCTGCCCGCTGGCGCGCCGACCGCCGCGCTTCCCTCCTCCAGGTGGTCGAGGTCCTCGCCGCCGCCGCTGACGGCCAGACCGGCCGCTCGGTGTCGCTGTCCGTCGCCACGATCGCGGCGCGCGTCGGGGTGTCCCGTCGCACCGTCTTCCGCCGCCTCGCCGACCTCCGCGAGCTCGGCCTCATGGTCGTCGTCGACCGCGGGCAGCACCTCGCGGGCCCGGTCCGCAAGGCTGCCCGTGAGGCGACGGGTCGGACGGTCATCCGCAAGACCTCGACGCGGGCGCTGGCCGTGCCGGCTGCTCTCGCATCTGTCACCCCACCCACCCCGTCAGGGGTTGGGTCTTCCTCTGACCTCTCCCTCGATCACCAAGCGCGCACGGCGCGCCGGACGAAGAGCTCTTCGACGAAGAACCGCAAGCCGCGGAGCCTCCGGCTCCAGCGCCTCGCAGCCAAGGTCGAGACGCAGATGCCCTGGATCTCCCGGGGCCAGCACATCGGCGGGCTCATCACGGCGCTCGAGCGGGGCGGGGTCGACGAGACCTGGACCGAGGGCGACGTCGTCACGGCGATCGACTCCTGGCACCACCGCCACGGCCGCGTCCACGTCGGCCGCGACATGGCGAGCGTCCTGGGCTGGCTGGTCTGGGTCCTGCGCGAGGCCGTCTCCGAGGGCGCCAAGCCCCGGGCCGTGCAGCGCCAGGAGGCAGCCATGGAGCGCCAGCGCGCACTCGCCGCCCGCAAGGCGACGTGGGAGGCCGAGGACCGGGCCGCGGTGCAGGGCGAGGCCCTGACCTCCGCCGCCGCAGCCGTCCGCGCCGCTCTCACCGCCGCACGCCGCAACACCCTGTCCGCCGCAGCCTGACCCTGACCCTGACCGAAAGGCCCACCGCGATGTACAAGATCAACCCTGACTCCCGCCCCGTCCTCCTCGCCGTCGCGGTCGGGACCGGCCTCGTCTTCCTCACCTCGTTCGCGCTGTCGTTCTCCGCGCTGCACGACGTCGCCGGCTGGGCCAACGTGCCCTTCTGGCTCGCCGGCGCGGTGCCGGTCATGCTCGACGTCGCGATGGTCGTCTACAGCCTGTCCGCGCTCGTGCGCCGGGCGCGCGGCGAGCGGGCCTGGTTCTCGTGGACGCTCCTCGGCTTCTTCACGCTGATCTCCCTCGTGGGCAACGCGGCGCACACGGCCGGGATCCCCGAGGAGTACCGGCCCTACGTCGGGATGGTCGTCGTCGCCCTGGCCCCCGTCGCCGCGCTGGCCGCGCTCGAGAACCTCGCCGGCCTCGTCGTGGCGAACCCCGGCGCGCGAGTCGTGCCGGTGGCGGAGGAGGACGTCGAGCACAGCGCCGTCGTGCAGGAGCTCCGCCCCGCCGAGGCCGAGGAGCTCGACCTGCTCGCCGCGCTCGCCAGCCCGCACCCCCAGTCCAAGCGCACGCCGGAGAACCTCGCGACGATCCTGCGCATGTCGCGTCGTCGCGCTCGGGTCCGCGACATCGCCGAGACCGTCGGCATGTCCCCCACGCTCGTCAAGACCGCCCTGCGCGACATGGCCGGCGTCGGGCTCATCAAGGCCGCGTGACCATGCGCAGGCGTCGCGCCGGGACGAGCGACCATCGCTACGCTCGACGCGGCGCCTGCGCGCACCTCGCACTCGCGAGGTCGACCACAGGAGGAAAGAGATGACCATGACCACCGACCGGATCGAGAAGGCGACCCCGCTGCGGGACCGGCTCGAGGCCGCAGGCATCGACGCGATGGAGTTCTCCGAGCGCGTCGGCCTGGCCCTCGGGACCGTTCTCTGGGCGAGCGTTACCGACGCCCAGTGGGCGCACTACGTCGAGCGCTACACCGACGCCGGAGGGCGATGATCGGGAGATCGCGCGCGGGCGAGTGACGCACGACGTGCGCAGGTGATGTCGGCTACGCTGTGCGCATGATGATGAACCAGCCTCCCGCACCCGTGGTCCCGAAGCTCATCAAGCCGGCCGCGTCCGTCCTCGCGTGGGGGCTGGGGCTTCTCCTCGCAGGATCCGCGCTCTTCCCGATCGGCGTCGCGAGCCAGACGCCGCTCAGCCTGCTCGGGTTCGCGCTCTTCGTCGCCGGCCTCGTCCAGGTCGTCATCGGGGTCTACCGCCTCGCGGCAAAGGCAGACTGGCGCCACGAGCAGGAGTGGGTGAAGATCCGCTCCGAGCTCTGACCGGAAACGACGAAAGGGCCCCCACCCGGCGCGATGCCAGGTGGGGGCTCTTGTCGTGTCAGGCCGCGGTGGGGGCGACCTTGAGGCGCGTCAGGTAGGACGCGACGGAGGTGAGGGCGGACTTGCCGACGAGGACGCCGAGCGTGGCCCACGCCGCGCCGGAGGTGATGTCCGCGCCGCCGACCCAGTCGAGGGTCACGACGCCGACGCCGACGAGGACGTCGACGCCGAGGGACTGGTACAGGGTGCGCAGCGCGCGCTCACGCGCGTCCGCCTTGGCCGCGTCGAGCGCGGTGCTGTCGAGGTGCTTCGCCATCGTGATGGCTCCCTTCGTGGTGGTGGTCAGAGGCCGAGCGCGCGGCGCGTGGCCGGGCCGGCGATGCCGTCGACCTTGAGGCCCGAGCGGCGCTGGAACTCGCGCACGACGGCCTCGACGGCGGGGCCGAAGCTCCCGTCGACGGCGAGCTTGGAGTAGGCCGGGTAGTCCCGGTTGAGGCGGCGCTGGAGGGCCTTGACGTCCTCGCCCTTGCAGCCGCGGTAGAGGTCACGGCCCGCGCTCGGGGCGGGCTTGGCCGCCGGCGCGAGGCGCGCGTCGAGCTTCGCCTGCGTCGCCGGGCCCGGGAAGCCGTCGACCGTGAGGCCGTTCTTGGACTGGAAGTCCTTGATCGCCGTCTGCGACTTGGGGCCGCGGATCCCGTCGACCGCGAGGCGGTAGCCCAGGCGGTTGAGCTTCTCCTGCGTCGCCTTGATCTCGGCGACCGAGAAGCCCGCGTTGTAGAGCTGCTCGGGCGTCTTGCTCGGCGCCGGGGCCGGGGCGACCGGCTTGACCTCGTTGCCGACCTGCGTCGCGCCGGAGGCGAGGTAGCCGAGCTGCGCGAAGACGAAGCGGCCCGGGCACGACGTCGACTTGAGCTCGCGGTGCGCGCGCACGGGGGCGCCCGTCTTCCAGCGCGTGCCGCGCCCCTCGGCGATGATCGCCGCCGCCGTCGCGAGGGCCGCCGCGGACGGCTCGTGGGCCTCGTAGTTGCCGGCGAAGCAGATCGAGCGCGTCGTCGAGTTGCGGCCGCCGGTGTGCGTCCCGCGGCGGTTGAAGCTCACGCCCTCGTACGCGCGCCCGGAGGGGAAGACGATGACGTTGTAGGAGATCCCGGTGCCGAAGCGGTTCTGGCCGATGCTCTCGATCGAACGCATCTGCGCGCGCTCCTGCTCGACGGTCGCCGTCGGGAGGAGCTGGGTCGTGACGGTGTGGTGGATGAAGACCTCGCTCGCGAGGCCGGAGAGGTTGAGGTCGCCGTTGGCGTGGCGCGCGCCCCAGAGGTGGCGGGGCTCGATGTAGACCATGCGGAGGGTGCTCCTTTGGGCATGACGAAGGGCCCCGCTCCGGTGCTGGAGCAGGGCCCTTGTCGGGGTGGTCAGAGAGAGGTGGGTCGCGCCGGCGGAGGCGGCGGCGAGCCGCGGTAGATGTGGTCGCGCAGGAGCACGATCCACGCGGCGTCCAGGGCTCGCTCGCGCTCGACGACGTCGACGCGGCCCCGGGTCAGGGCGTTCTCCTCACGCGCGGCGGTGAGGTCCGTGCGCAGCGCGTCGGTCACCGCGCGCCAGTCCTCGGTGTCGACGCGGCGAGCCTCGACGTTCGCGGACTCGCGGTCCTTGCGACGTCCGATGAAGACGCCGGCCACGGTGCCGAGCGCGGTGATGCCGGCGGCGCCGGCGGTGAGCAGGGTGGGGTCGATCTGGATCACAGGCGCCACACCCCCTCGACCTTCTTGTGGACCTTCGCCAGGCGCCAGGTGCCGTCGACCTTCACGTACGTCTTCGCCGAGCGCCAGATCCCGTCGACCTTGACGGCCGAGCCGGACAGCGTCGTGAACTCCGAGGAGCCGGACCAGGGGCCCGCCCCGACGGCGTTGACCGCGCGCACGCGGGCGAAGTGCTTCTGCCCGGGGTCCAGCCCGGTGAGGGGCAGAGGGCTCGAGCCGGTGTGCGTCAGCGCGGGCGAGTAGCTCGTGTTGGCCGACGTCTGCACCTCGTAGCGAGTGATCGCCGAGCCGCCGTTGCTGGGCGCCGCGAACGTGGCCCGCGCCTCGGTGGGCAGGACGTCCGTGATCGTCGGCGCGGCCATGGCGCCCGGTGCCGCTGCGAGCGTGGCGCGCGACCCCGTGGCGGACCAGCCGGCCCAGCCCGCCGCGTTGCGCGAGCGCACGCGGAAGTAGTACGTCGTGGCCGGCGCCAGGCCGGAGATGTCGAGGATGTGGCCGTTGTGCGAGTACGTCGCCACGCCGGCCGTGAAGGCCGCGTTGGTAGCTCGCTGGAACTGCCACTCGACGATCGCGGCGCCGTTGTTCCCGGGGACGGCGGACGTCACCCGGATGTTGCTCGAGGTGACGTTCGAGAAGGTCGGGTTGCCGGAGGTGTTCGGCGGCGACGGCGGGCGCGCGGGCACCGTGATGCTGCGCGAGTGCGACGGCTGCACGCCGTTGTAGACGCCCGTGAGGTAGGCGCCGAATGTGTACGTCGGGCCGCCGCTGTAGCTCGTGTTGGCCGTGAACGTCCGCGACGCGATGTGCCGGTCCGTCGTCGTGCCGTTGTTCGAGTCGAGGCGGTAGTTCACCGGGCCGTAGAAGCCGCCGGTGAGGTTCATCGTCTGGTCGTCGTGGTACGCCTCGAACGCGCGGACGTAGTAGTTGACCGTGATGGTCACCGCCGTCGTGCCGGCCCCGACCGACCCCGGCGACATGATGATGTCGATGCCGACCGCGAGGTTGCGCTGGACAGCGCCCCAGGTGATCGCCATCAGAACTCGAACCAGAGGTCGCCGTTCGCACCCTGCGACGCCGTCGGGGCGTTGTCGGAGACGAAGATCGTGCGGCCGTCGTTCGTCGACGTCGTCGGGCGCCCAGGCATCGTCGCCCAGGAGACGAGGTCGACCCAGCCCTGGCCGTCCCAGAACTCCCACGTCGAGCGCGTGGTGTTGTAGCCGAGCTGGTAGCGGCGCGGCGACGTCGGGCGCAGGGCCGTGGTCCACTCGCGGACCCGCGTGCCGGTGAACGACTTGCGGATCGTCACGGCCGAGGCGGCGATGGTGACCGCGTTCGCCGGGACGGCGACGTCGGCGAGGGGCTCGTCGAAGACGCCGGTCGACGTGCGGGTGAGCGCCGGGGGCGCCGGCGTCGTGGACGCGATGCCCTTGAGCACCTCGAGCGCGACCTCGTTCGCCTGCGGGTCGAGGCGGAGCACGACGGTGTCGATGCGCGCCGCGCCCTCGCCCGGGGCGATCGGCAGGGTCTCGATGCCCGTCGAGCTGTAGAAGTGACCGCGGACGACCGCGTCGCCCGGGGAGACCTTGACGTTGAGGCCCGAGCTGTCAGCGCTCACGGTGAGGCCACCGGAGCTCGTCACGCCGGTGTCCTGGAGCTCGCGGAAGAGCGCGCTGTACTCGGACTCGGTGACTTCCTGGTCGTCGAAGGGGTAGCTGAACTGGGTCACGCGGGAACCTCCTCAGCGCCCGGCTCTGCGGGCGGCGCGGGCGCGTCGCTGATCTCGATCCCGGCGATCGGGAGAGTCACGGCGATGTGCTTGAAAGGGGCCTCGGGGTCGGCGCCGGCGACGCTGTAGGTCAGCCGGAGCGTGGTCTGGTCGTCCGAGAGCTCGGTGCGGAAGGGAGAGGGGAAGAGCATGGTGTGGACTCCTGCGGGCACGGCAAAGGGCCCCGCTCCGGTGCTGGAGCAGGGCCCTCGCGGCGCGTGGGGCTAGAAGGGGATCCTGAGGTTGTCGAGCGAGACCCACCAGGACGTCCCGACCGAGATGTCCTGCTTCATGCGGACGGCGAGGCCCGACTGGTTGATGACGTGGATCTCGGCGAAGGTGGTCTGCGCGATCGTCGCCGCGTAGTACGACGGCGCGTCCGTCACGGGGAGGCCCGTCGCGAACTGGTGGGAGGCGTTCGTCCCGAGCGAGAGCGTCTTGGTCGGGCGGACCATGCCGCGGAACTGGACACCCTCGGGCGTCCGGCGGTAGGTCGGGATGGAGATCCCGCTGTACGACGCCCAGTTCTCCGTCAGGTGCGGGACCAGGGACATCCACGGGTACTGCACCTCGCCGGTGCCCCAGCGCACGCAGCGCGTGCTCGCGGAGTCGCCGGCGCCCGTGGCGACGAGGACCCACGAGGGGGCGACCTTCGCGGCCGGGCCGTCGTAGCGCACGATGCGGAAGTTCTCCGGCCGCGACGCGGACTGGCCGCCGAGCGGCAGCTCGTAGTACAGCGCGTCGTACGTGCGCAGGTACACGCCGTCGTCGGTCGCCGTGACCTTCTCGCTCGTGCCGACGACGGGGATCGCCGTGCCTGCCGGGGGCAGCGCGATGTCGAAGAAGCCGCGCGGGATCTCGGGGCCCGAGCCGACACTCGTCGCGAGGAAGCGGTTCGACCACTTCACGGTGAAGCCCATGTTGGGGTCGAACGACACGGTGCGCAGCCCGCCGCCGCTGAGGCCCTGCTGGTAGCGCAGCGCGAGCTCGAGCTCGGCGAGCCCGACGACGTTCTCGGCCGGGACCAGCTTGGCCGACTCGGCCGTGCGCTCGAGGGCCGACAGGCGCGACTCGGTCCGGGAGATGAAGCCCTCGGTCGAGCCCTGCCCGTTGATGTCGCCCAGCGCGCACATGATCTGGACGCCGTCCTGGTCGACGCGGAGCACCGCGGCGCTGACGATCGCCGGGACCTCGCGGTCCTCGACGACGGCAGTCACCCGGTCGCCGACGAACCAGTCCTTGAGGAACTCCATCGTGCCGTCGTCCATCGGGACGAACTTCACGGCGCTCTGCGCGACGCCGTTCTTGGCGAGCTCCTCGTCGCCGGCCTGCGCCAGCTCCTCGAGGTCGTCGGTGTGGCGCTGGTCGAGGAACAGCTCGATGCGGCGGTTCCAGAGCTTCTCCTGGGCGAGGGACTCGGCCGAGGTGCGCTCGAGGAGCTGGCGCTTCACGCCCTCGTCCTGGCCGGCGACGATCACGTGCGTGACCGACGCGCCGACCGAGGTCGACTCGTAGCTCTCGAGCGTCCCGTTCCAGACGTCCATGCGGATGGTCTTCGTGCGGTCCGCGACCGCGTAGGTCTCGAACGCGAGGCGGGTGCCGCGCTGGATCACGCGGAAGCCGAGGTCGCCGAGCACGACGATGTCGCGCAGGAGGTTCCCCAGCTTGGCGAAGCGCGTCGAGCGCTTCACCGCGGGGCCGCGCCCGAGGTCCGGGCCCATGTCGAGCTGCGGGTGGCGGCGAGCCGCCGGCGCGCCGGGGCCCACGTTCGCGCGCACGAAGCTGTGCATGACCGTCTCGAGCTTGCCCTCGCGGACGTCGTTCGCGGCGGCCGTCTGGCCCTCCATCGTCGGCGAGCTCGGCACGGGGTACGCGAGGCGGTCGCCGAGGATGTGGTCGTCGGAGATCCCCTCGAAGGTGACCGTGCCCTCCGGGTCGTCGAACGTGGCCTTGGCCGTGCGCCCGTCGTGCCGGCCGGAGAAGAAGACCTTGCCGTGGGCCCGGAGCGTGATGCCGGAGCCCGGCGTGCGCAGCGTCTTGATCGTCGGGTGGTCGCTGACCACGGTCAGCTTCCACGTGCCCACGTTGCAGAACTCGGAGCGGATCTCGAGCACGGCGTCGTTGAGGTCGACGATGCCCGCGCGCCGGAGCTGCGGATCTCGAACCTCGAGGGTCAGGTCTTCGACGAGCACGTCAGATCACCATCCACTTCCGGGCGCGCCAGGAGACGGCGACGCGAGAGGCGCCGCGGAGGACGGCGGAGTACATGTGCGAGATCGAGGCGTTGACCGCCCCGGCGAAGGCGTAGGCGCCTCGCGAGCCGGAGGCCGAGCCGCCGTAGAACCAGGGGCGGACCTGGCTGCCGGCCTCGACGAGCGCGCCCGCGACGTCGAGCGTGGAGCCCGCCGGGAGCACCTGGTCGCCGCCGCCCCCGATGAGATAGGCCCACCACGCGGCCGTCTCGAAGTCGGCGAGGGCCTCGTGGGTCATGCTGAGCCGGACCCACTCCCCCGGCGGGAGGGGGGTCAGCGGGGTGTCGCTCATCCCCGGGGCCGTGGTCCCACCAACCCCGTAGGGGATGGTCCGCAGCCGGATGCGCACCGGCGTGGTGCCGGTGTAGCGCAGGTACACCGAGCAGGTCACCCGATCGCCACGGGCGCCCGCGAGGGGCGAGCGGTAGGCGGAGCTGGTGGCCGACCAGCCCGTCGAGGCGCCGGTCTTGGGCGCCGTGACGACGCGCCGAGCGAAGCCCGGGATGCCGTCCGGCCCCTTGGCGCCCGGGGTGATGGTGAGCGCGCGGGTCGAGGCCGAGGCGTGCGCCGCGCCGGTCCAGCCGTGCACGTAGCGAACGTCGCCCGGGAGATCCCTCGTCGGAGCAGAGCCGTCGACGTAGTCGGCGGCCATGGCGCGGGCCTCCGCCTCCGTCGGGGCGAGGACGATCATCCCCGCGTCGACGAGCGTGATCCCGTCCGGCGGCACTCCGCCGGTTGCGGTGTTGACGGGGTAGAAGAACATCCGCGCGGACACGGCGTCAGCGGGTGCCTGAGCGACGACCGAGACCGGCGTCAGGCTCCCGCCGGGCAGCGAAACGATCGCACCCTGCGTGTACGAGAGCGCCGTGCCGGCTGCGTTGTACCAGCCGATCGAGAGCCGCCCGTACTGGGCGCCGGTCGAGCGGCCGGCGAGGATCGACATGCCGACCCACTGCCCGACCCCGGCCGGGAACAGCGCGGGGAACTCGACGTGCGTGTTCGAGGAGAGGTAGACGGTCCCGGCCGGCGCGGCCACCGTGATGACGCCGATCCCGTCTCCGACCTTCTCGGCGCGGGGGTAGTTGGGGCTCCGGGCGATCGTGCACGACGACGGCACCCAGCCCGCGGTCCCCGTCTCGAACGACGGGTTGGTGAGGTAGTTCGTCACGACGACGGCGGTGGTGAGCGGGGCGTCCGAGGTCATCGTGACGCCCGCCTCTCCGGTTCCCGGGAGGTAGCCGGCGAAGTTCGCGATGTTGTTGCCCAGGGCCGGGCCGGCCGGGACGGGGTTGGCCGACCAGTTCGTGCGCACGATCTCGCCCGGCTCGTAGGTGCCCGACGACGTGGCCTCGAACTGGATCTCGGCCGTGGTCTCCCCCGGCGGGATCGTCCACATGCGCGGCGTCTCGCCGAGCTCGGCGTAGCGGTTCTCGCCCTTGCCGTCGAGCACGGTGCCAGCCTGGGTGTCGATCACCAGGGTCTCGTCGGCGGTGAGCGTGCCGAGCCACTCCAGCACCTCGCCCCGGGGGGAGATGGCGCGGAAGTTCTTGCCCGGACCCCGGAGCTCCCAGATCGGGTAGGCCTCGACGTCGCCGGGGTTCTCCAGCGTCATCGTGCCGTTCGCGGCGCCCGGGGTGACCGGCAGGTGCGCCAGGTTCTTGACGAAGGGACGGGCCATCAGGCGGCACCTCCAAGGATCTTCTGGCTCGCCTTCTCGGCGGTCCAGTACGGGTCCGGCGCGCGGACGGTGATGACGATGTCGACCTCGTTGTCGTCGGGGCCGTGGGTGTCGATGCCGTGGGCGTACTGCCCGCCGCCGACCCAGTGGACGGTCGTCCACCACGAGGAGCCGTCGTCCTCGATCGTTCGGAGACGGCAGGGCCCGGCGAGCATCGACGCGAGGCGCGAGAAGAGCGCCTGGAGATCGGCGCGGTTCCGGCCGACGATCGTCAGCGGGAGGTCGATGTCCCGCGGGCGGGCGCGGCGGCTGCGGAACACAGCGCCGTCGCCCGCCCTCTCGGTCCACCGGGTCTGAATCGGGGGCAGGCCGAAGCCGGTCACCCCCGCGGTGACCTGGATCCCGCGCCCGGTCATGAGCACGGAATCCAGGTCGAGCTTGTCCTTCGCGTTCTCGAGCTGGAGACGCATCAGAAGCCCACCGCCCTTCCTCGGCCGATGGCAGCGAAGAGGTCCTCCTCGCTGCCGAGCGAGGACCCCGGGGCCGCGTAGTAGTTGAAGGTCTTCTGCGGCCCGCCGTCGCCCGCGGAGCTCGCCGCGAAGCGCGCGGCCTGGCGCGCGGACATGCCGGCGATGTCGCCGGCGTCGACGTCGGGCGCCCCGATCTCGGTTCCCTCGACCATGTCGGTGAGGTCGCCGAGCGTGGAGCGGACGTCCTTGAAGCGGTCCTCGAGACCCTCGATGAACCCGTCGATGACCAGGTGGCCGGCGTCCCGGAGGATGACTCGGTCCGTCTTGGCCGGGCCCTTCCAGTCCGGGAGCATGTTCGTGAGCTCCTGGAGCTTCGTGCGCACCCGGGAGAAGCCCGACTGGATCCCCTCGATGAAGCCGGAGATCACCTCGCGCCCGGCCGCCTTGAGGATGCTCACCGGGTTCGGGACGCGAACCTTGCCGGCGAGGTCGGACATCGAGTCCGTGACGCGGCCCAGGACGTTCGAGACGCCCTGGGTGAAGCCGCTCACGACGGACCGGCCCGCGCTGAGGAGCAGCGTGATCGCGTTCGGGATCTTCACCCGGGACGAGATCCAGCCGACGGCGGTCGTAACCGTGCCGATGAGCGACTGGATGCCGTTGGTGAAGCCCTGGACGACGAACTGCCCGTAGCGCTGGAACAGCCGCGACGGGGAGCGGATCTCGAGGGCGTTCGCCGTGGAGATCGACATCGTGGTCGCGATGTCCTCCGCCGACATCTCGACGTCGCCGATCTTGTCGCCGATGCCGTTGGTGAAGCCGTCGACGACGTGGCCGCCCGCGTCGTACGCGACGACGCCGGCCTTCTCGAGCTCGGCCTTGACGTCGTCGGGCAGCGTGTTCAGCGCCGCGACGGCGCGACCGGAGAGCTCCGCGAACTTGCCCACGGAGCCGGCGACTGCGCCCTCGGTCGCGGCGGTCGCGATCGGCTCGAGACGCTCCCACTGGCCCGTCGTGTCGTCGACGAGCTGCTGGACGCGCAGGGCGCCCTCGGGGCCGAGGCGGGCGAGCTGGTCGAGCACGCCCTGGGAGACGCCGCGCTCGGTGAGGATCGCCATGTTGTCGGCCCAGGCCGCCTGTGCGGTGACCTGCTCCTCGAGCTTGGAGATCCAGTCGTCGAGCGAGAGCTCGGCGTCGTCGGCGCCCTCGGCGAAGTTCACGAAGCCCTTGCTCGCCTCGTTGATCGAGGCAAGCGCGGCGTACGTCGTGGTGCCCGCCGCGGACATCGCGGACTCGTACGACGCCATCGCGTCGGCCGCGCGCTGCTGAGCCTCGGCGGCCTTCTGCTGGGCGTACTCGTACTCCTCGAGCGCGAGGTTGTACCCGTCGAGCTGCTGGGCGACCCACTCGCTCGACTTGCCCGCGAGCTCCGCCTCCTGGGCGAAGAGGGCTGCGCCCTCGGCGGCCCCTTCCACGTTGCCGCTCTGGACCATCTGGGCCAGCGCGTCGTCGTAGTTGGAGATCGCCTCCTCGCCGGCGGAGATCGGGTCCTGGATCATCCCGAGCTTGTCGCCGAGCCACACCATCGAGTTGGTGAAGCCGTCGGCGCGCTCCCCCGCCCAGAAGATCGCGTCGGCGAGCCCGTTGAAGTCGGAGTAGTAGCCCCCGATGTTCCCGAGCCAGCCGTTGCCGATGTCGAAGGTGAAGGCGTCGTTGAGCTGACGCACCGGGTCGACGCACTGCGTGATGGCGTCGCCGACCTGGCCGACCGGGTCGACGGTCTGCTCGAGCGCCAGCGCGAACTTGTCGACGCTGGGCACAGCCTCGCCGGTCGCCATGCCGACGACCTCGCCGATGCCCGCGAGCACCGTCAGGACCGCCACCGCCGCGCCGGCCGCCTTGGCGACCTTGTCGAGCTTGCCCGGGAGCTGGCCGAGGTGGGTCAGCGAAGCCGACGCCCACTCGCGCATCCCGCGCAGCATGTCGACCGCGGAGGTCCATGCCGAGACGAGCTTGAAGCCGAGGAACGCGCCGACGAGCAGCGCGACCGCAGCCTCGCTCTCGAGGGCCGGGGCGACCATGCGCACGAAGAACTCGACGATCGACGTCAGCACCGGGCCCGCGGTGTCGAGCAGGGTGCCGAGCAGCGAGGTCAGGTTCTCGACGACGGGGATGATCTGCGGCACGACGGCGACCACGAGCTGCGAGAGCTGCGTGAGGAGCGACGCGAGCAGGGGGCCGAACTGCGCGGCCATGACGCCGAGCAGCGTGCCCAGGGAGCCGATCGCGGCGCCCAGCGGCTCGAAGGCCGGCAGGAGGCCGTGGACCGCGGTGGAGATCCCGTCGAGGAAGCGCACGAAGCCGGACTGGAAGGCCGGGTTGTCGAGCGCGACGGCGATGCCCTCGAGCATCCCCGCGAGGCCCTCGTCGATGGCGCGGAGGCCGGCGGCGAAGGTGCGGGACATCGACTCGAACATCGACGTCAGCGCGGGGCCGCTGTCGCGACCGATGGTCGCCATGACCTCGTGCGCCGCCTGGAGGACGTTGACGAGGTTGCCCTGGAAGACCGGGCCCTTGGCGATCTCCGCGACGCGCTCGAGCGTGTCGGCGAACATGGTGAGGGTCGAGCCGCCAGCCTTCTCCGCGGCGCGCGCGAAGGAGGCGAGGATCGAGCCGGCGCTCGAGAGCGCGCGACCGAGCTCCTGGAGCTCGAAGATCCCGTGCTCGATCCACTCGGTGAGCTGGCCGCTCTTGTCGGCCTCGTCGAGCCAGTTGGCGAAGCCCTCCGCGGCGTCGTTGAACCACGTCGCGAAGCGCGGCAGGTACTCGGACCCGCGGCGGCCCAGGATCTCGAGCGCGCGCGCCATGTCCCCCGTGCCGGCCGACGCGATGAGGATCGAGTCGTTCAGGTTGGCGAACATGCCCGTCAGCGACGGGCCGAGGGCGCTCTTGAGGTTCGAGGAGAGGGCGGCGAAGTACACGCCCAGCGAGGCCGCGGTGCCGCGGAGGCCGGCCTCGAGCGAGGGCAGGAGCTCGTCAGCGAGCTCGGAGATCGGGCCCTTGGCGATCCCCCAGAAGTCCGCGGACATGAGGTCCTGGATCTGGGAGAGGCGGGCGCCGATCGACGGGAGGACGTTGTCGAAGTCCTTGAGGACGGCGATCGTGGCGCCGATGCCGAACGCGAAGCCGCCCAGGATACCGGGGAGGATCAGGGCGACGCTGGCGATCTGGGCGAGGGACTGCGCGAGGGCGAAGGTGTTCGAGGCGGCGGCGAGGAGCCAGGCGCTCAGGCCTGCGACGGCCATCGCGAGCGAACCCACCAGGGGCAGGTTCTTGTCGATGTTCTCGAACATCTTCTTGAGGTTGTTCGCCGTCGCGTCGAGCATCCGCCAGCCCGACAGGGCGGCGAGCATCGTCTCGACCTTGGCGACAGCCTTGCTGTCGAGGACCGGCGCGATCGTGACCTCGCGCGCCCGGGTCAGCCACGCGAGGCCGGCCTGCACGACGCGCTTGCGCGCCTGGGCGATGGCCGGGTGGAAGTTGATCTCCTTGCCGTCCCAGTCGTCCCAGAAGTCCTTGACGGCCTTCTCGGCGTGCTCGGTCTTGGCGTGGGCGTCGAGCTCGATGTGGACGCGCTCGCCCATCTCGTCGAACTTCCGGTGCATCCGCTCGGCGACGGCGTCGAGCTCGCGCTCAGCCTCGCCGAGGTGCTTCTCGACGGCGTCGGAGACCTGCTCCATCGAGTCGGCGACGGACTCGATCTCCTCGCGCGCGTGCGACATGTCGAGGTCGAGCGCGTCGTTGATGCGCCCGAGGGCCGAGCGGATCTGCCGGTCGAGGTCGTCGATGTCGAGGTCGGCGCGGAGCTTGACCGTGTAGCCCTCGGCCTTGCGGTACGACTTCCGGTTGACGTCGGAGACGCCCTGGCGGACGGAGATGTCGAGGGTGTTCTTGCGGAGCTCGGCGGAGACCTGGACCTTGACCTGGTCCTCGATCCGGTCGAGGTCGCGCTTGAGCTCCTTGCGGAAGCTCTTCGTGTTGGGGAGGACCTTGATCGCGATCCGCCCAACGATGGGCCCGGTGCCGTCAGCCATGCGTCACCCCTTCTTCGTCTTCATCGCGGCGTAGAGCTCGGCGACGGTGTGGTGCTTCTTCCGCCGCTTCTTCGCGGTGGGGCGCGGCCAGGGGGCGATCTTGGGCGCCTTGCCCTTGCGCCAGCTCCCGGTCGCGAGCGTGTTCTGGTTGATGGCGTCGAAGATCGACGCGAGCAGGTGGCGGTCGTGGCCCCACCCGCGGTACTCCAGCCCGCCGCGCATGAGCGCAGAGGTCAGGGTGCGGTCGTCCGAGGCGATCCCCCGCACGACGGCGAGGACGAGCCGGGGCGACGGGCCGTCACCGGCAACCACCCGGACGAGGTCGATGCCTCGCTCGAGCAGCTCCGGGTACAGCCCGTCGCCCCAGTCGTCGATCGCGTCGGCGAGGCTCAGGCTTCCCCCGCCTGGACCTCCTCCATGTAGCCCTGGAAGACGCCCATCGCGTAGGCGACGTCGTTGTCGAGCGACGCGACGAGCTTCTTGCCCTCGGTCTTCGTCTTCGCGGCCGCGATCAGGGCGTCGGCCAGCACCTCGAACTCGTCGGCGCCCTCCTCCTTGAGGCGCGCGGACGTGCCCTTGAGGACGTTGCGTGCGTCCTTGCTCAGGCGCAGGGGGTTGACCAGCGTGACGGTCGTGCCGTCCTCGAGGGTGATCGGCTTGTGGCCGTACTTCGCGTCAGCGGCGGCCTTGATGTCAGCGAGCGAGAGAGCCATTGGTGGCGAACCTCCGGTGAGATGGGGTGGTTGATTTCTGGGGCGAACCGGGGTGGAGCCCCCACCCGCAGCGGGTTCGCCATGCGCTGCGGGTGGGGTGGGCGTCAGGCGCCGTCGCCGGGCGCCGCGACCTGGGCCAGCGGGGTCACCGCGTAGGCCCACTTGTTCGTGCCGTGCACGAGCGGGGTCACGGTGAGCGGCAGGGTCGCGAGCGACTCGGTGTCCGCGATCTCGAGGTCGGACCCGCGGAAGATCGACGCCTTGGGGGCGTAGATCGCGAAGGCCGTCTCGCCGTCGAGGAAGATCGCGAGGAACGCGCGCTCGGTCGGCGCCGGCGTCTGCGGCACGCCGAGCAGGGTGCCGTCGCCGTTCACGTCGACCGCGTTCGAGCCGTAGTAGAGGCGGAGCGCGCCGATGTCGAACTGCTGGAGCGGGACCGCGATCGTCTCCGAACGCGGCGCGATGCGGACGCGCAGGTTCTTGTTCTGGAGCGTCCCGATGACGGTCTGCTCTCCACCCTCGGACGCGATGGACAGGACCTCCTCGAGGTCCGTGTGGCCCATGTTGTCCCAGGGGGACGGGGGCTCCTCGGTGAGCAGGTCGGGGATCGCCGTGCCGACCGGCGCCGTGTAGTAGTTGCCGGCGCCGACGAGCAGCGTGGCGTTGTCGATGAGGGGCACTAGCTGCCTCCAGGGCATGAGAAAGGCCCCGCCCGGAGAGGGGCGAGGCCTGGTGTGTGGGTGGTCTGGGGCTACGGGCCGCGGTGGCGCACGGTGACGCGGTAGAGCGACTCGTAGCGCTGGACGCCGGTCGGGAGGTCGGCGTACTGCACGGGGCCCTGCGACGTCGCCCAGTCGCTCACGCGGCGCGGGCGGGACGTCAGGGTGACCCGGTGCAGGTGGTTGCGGTCGTCGATGCGGACCTTGCGCTTCGCGGCCTCGCGGAGGATCACGCGGATCGCCTCGGAGAGCTTGGCGCCGTCGTCGTCGGCCTCCGGGCCGTCGGTGAAGGTGTGCACCGACAGGACCCCGCGGTCGACGAAGCGCTCCTGCCCGCCCCAGCCCATCGCGGTGTGATTGCCGCGCACGAGGACGAACGGGAAGACGTCGAGCTGGTCGGGGATCAGGGTCCGCACGGGGACCTCGAGGGCGGGTCGCAGGACGGCGAGGCCGACGTCCTCGAGGGCCGGGAACTCGGCGAGGTCGTGGACGCTCTTGGGGAGGCTGGTCATCACGCCCCCTTCCGGCGGTAGGCCGCGAGGCCGGCGGCGGTGCGCAGCGGCGCGACGCCGTACATGCCCCCGACGAGCTTCCCGTCGTCGTTGAGGCGGTCGGCGCGGCCGTACTCGATCGACATCGCCGCGCCCATGCCGCGCTCGTCGGAGAGCACGACGTAGCTGTCGATGTCGCCGTCGAGGCGGAGGATCTCGGCGTGCCCGTCGTGGCGGTGGCCGGCGAGCACCGCGCTGGCGGTGCGGGCCATGTCGTCCGCCGTCGAGCGGATGGCCGCCCGAGTGTCGACGTGCAGCGCGACGACGGCCTCGACCTTCTGGTGCTTCCGGCGCCCGGAGGCGCCCTCGGCGTACTTGAAGACCTCAGCCATTGGGCCGCTCCCGGATGTCGATCGACCAGTGCCGAACGTGCCGCGTGCCCCGGCGCTTGGCCGGCGGAGCGGCGATGTCCCACGTCGAGCCGTCCCACTCGACCTGACCCCAGAGCGTCACGCCCTCGAGGTCGGCCTCGGTGATGAGGCGGACGACGTTCACCTCGAGCTGGCCGGGGACCTCCGCGCGCGAGGAGCGCTGCGGGATCCCGGCGGCCCGGGTGTGGATCGGCCGGTCGAGGTCGGGGGCGTACTGCTCGTTGCCGCGCCGGTCGACGACCTTCTTCTGGGGGTACAGGGTCACGCGCGGGCCGCGCCGGCGCTGGTAGCTCACCAGGGGCCCTCGTCGCTCGCGTACATGGGGAACGGCTTGCGGCCGCCGGCGACGGGCACGTAGCCCTCGGGCAGGCGACCGTCCGAGGTGCCCCAGGCGTTGATCTTCACGGACGAGAAGCCGCTCTGGCCCGAGCACAGGCGGATGACCTTGAGCTCGGCGTCCGTGAAGTACGGCGCGCCAGCCTTGTCGCCGATCCCGTCCCAGCCCATCGTCTCGTCGCCGGCGCGCGACTGCGTGAGCCCGTAGGCGTTGCGCAGGTAGCGCTTGAGCGCGGTCTCGATCGTGTTGACGACGATCGGCGGGGCCGACTCCGGCCACGGCCGCCCGTTGATCCGGGCGACGTTGGACAGGTACTCGGCCTGCTGTTCGGCGTCCTCGATCTCGGCCGGCTCGAGCTCCCAGTCGAGGGCCCGGACCACCTTCGCGTAGTCGGCGAGTGCGGTCATGTGTCACCTCCTGGGGAGAGGGGCGCGGGGCTCCGCGTCAGTGCGAAGCCCCGCGCCCGGGCGGTCACGCCTCCGGGGTCTCCGGCGCGTTGGTGGACGGCGCCGTCGAGACGTCGCGCGGCAGGAGCTTCGTGATCGTGGCGATCTCGTTCTCCTTCTTCTTGTCCTCGGAGGTCCCGCTGTTCTTGGCCGGGAAGACCGAGGTGCCGTTGAGGCGGAGCTTGATCGCGCGGACGAAGTGCTCGTACTCGCCGACGAAGGCCTGGCCCTCGGCGTTCTGGCCGAGCATGATGTCCGTGACCGTGCGGAAGCCCTTGTAGGTGTTGAACAGGGACCGCTCGGTCGTGTAGCGCAGGTCGTAGTCGCGCAGCCAGCGCAGCGCGACGCCGTTGTGCGCGGCGGTCGCGCCGAAGGCGACGGAGCGCGGGACGCGCGGCGCGCCGGTCGCGAAGATGAACGCGGAGTCGATCATCGCGATGGCGTCGTCGGGGTCGAGCTCCTGCGCGACGACGAGGTTGAAGCCGAAGAGCGTCCCGAGCGACGCGGTGCGCAGCGCGGTCTCGGCCTGGTTGTCGCCGACGTTGTGCGCCAGCGTGAGCTTGGGGTCGTTGAGGGCCGCAGCCTCCCAGTTCGTCCCGAGCAGGATCGTGCGGCCCTGCGTGGGCAGGCGCAGCGCGTTCATGACGCGGCGGGCCTCGATGAGGCCGGCGCGCAGGCGCGCCTCGTGGACGCCGACCGTGTAGGCGAAGGGCGCCTCGGTCGCGTGCTTGGTCGCGAGGTACTCGAGACCGCGACCGATGCCCTCGACCTGCTTCGCGGCGAGCTTGGTCCAGTCGCCCAGGTTGTCGAAGTCGGCCTGCTCGTCGGTCAGCTCGACGGCGTCGTAGATGTCGCCGCCGAAGTCGACCTTGATGGTCCGCTCCTTGTACTGGTCGAACTCGATCGGGGTCGAGCGGTCGTTGCGGAAGCCGTACTCGCGCCAGGGCAGGACGCCCTCGACCTTGACGTTGATCGTGTCGTCGGCCTGGCCCTTGTACTGGTCGATGCCCTCGCGACGGAAGGTCGCGGGGACGACGAGGGACTCCTCGAGCAGGACCGCCGCGGTCTGGGCGATGTGCTCCGGCTTGACGACGACGTGCGGGGTGTAAGCCATCTGGCTTGCCTCCAGGGGCATGAGAAAGGCCCCCGGGCTCGGAAGCCAGGGGGCCGATCAGGGGTGGATGTGTGGGTCAGTACCGGCGGCGGGAGCGGTGCTCCCGCGCTGCCTTGACGGGGTCGAACCCGTCGCCGCCTGCGTCGGGCGTCAGCCCGCCGGAGGGGTCGCGCTCCACGCCGCCGGTCGCGAGACGGGCGAGCGCGGCCGCGCGGTCGGCCAGCTTGTCGGTGGGGACGTCCTCGAGAAGGGCGACGACGTCGTCGTCGAGGCCGTGCTGGTGCTGGAGCTTCGCGACGGTCGCGTCGCGCTCGAGCTGCGCGTTCGCGGCCTGGAGCTCGCCGACGGCGGCCTCGAACTCCTCGGGCGTCTTGGCGGCCGCGAGCTTCTCGGTGAGCTCGGTGTTCGTGGTGCGGCGCTTCGCGTTCTCGGCGCGCAGGCGCTTCACCTCGGCCTGCGCCCACGCGGGGAGCTCGTCGAGGCTCTGGGCGTCCGTGCCCTCGCCGTCCTTCGCGCTGTCGTCCTCGGCGGCCGGCGCCTCCTCGGCGGCGACCTCCTCTGCGGGTGCGTCCTCGGCGGGGGTCTCGGGGGCCGGGGTCTCGTCCGGCGCGCTCGAGCCGCCGCCGCCCTCGTCGCCGTCGATGAAGGCGATGCGGGCGGGGAGCTTGCGGAAGGTGCGGGGGATCATGCGGACGCCTCCTGGGCTGTCTCGGTGGTGCGCTGGCTCCTGGCCTTGCGCTGCTGAATGCGGATGTGGCGGCGCCATGCGGACACGGCGGCCTTGCCGGAGAGGCCCTTGGTCACCTCGGGCCACTCCTTCTCGTACTGCCGGTTGAGCGCGTAGCGCTCCGAGTCCCGGTAGTCGCGGACGGACCAGACCGGCTCGGCGTAGCAGTGGCAGTTGTCGTGGTACTTGTCGCCGTCGGCGGAGTGCTCGGCCGACGCGCGCGAGAAGTAGACGGGCCCGCGGCTGATGAGCATCGCGCACCACCCGCAGGGGGTGCCGGACCGCGAGAGGCGGATGAAGCCGACCGCGCGCCGGTCCCGCCGTGCGCGCGCGTACAGCTCTCCGCGACCGCCGTCCATGACGATGCGCTCGGCGGCCGCAGCCTGCCGGGCGCCCGCCTGGCCGTGGGCCTTGTCCCGCTTCGTGTCGACCTCGTCGGCAGGCGCCTCGCCGTCGAGCTGGTCGACGGCCTGCTGGAGGCTTGCCGGCCCGAGGGCCTCGAGGTCGATGCGGATCTCGTCCTCGACGAGCGCGAGCTCCCGCTCCCACTCGCGCTCCATCTCCGCGACTTCTCGCGCGAGGTCCGCGCTGCCGTCCAGGGTCTCGATCGGGACGTCCTCGTCGGCGCCGCTCCTGGCGGGTTCGTACGGGGCATCCTCGGGGTCGACCTGGAGGGGTCGGCGCGGCTCCTCGCGGGAGGTGCGCGGCGGAGCGACGGTGATCCGCTCGCGCGGGCGGGTGCTGTCGACGAGCTCGGCGAACTCGGCGCGGAGCTGGCCGATCGTCACCGACGTCGGCTTGGGGTCGTACGGGCTCGGCACCGTGCGCCCGGTGCGCAGGGCGCGCACGAGGCGGTAGTACGCGATGGCGAGCTCGCGGGACTGCCCGCGCCGGGACAGGATCATCTCGACGGCGTCGTCCAGCCAGGCGTTCGCCGTGGCGGCCGCCTTCGCCGGGTTGACGCGCTGCCAGAGGCTCAGGGCCTCCGCGATCGTCGCGACGCCGATCCGGGTGAGGGCGGCCTGGAACGCGACCGACGCCTGCTCGGCCTCCTCGACGGCGCTCATGCCGCCCGCTCACCCGCCTGGGGTCGAGACTCGGGCGGGATGTACCGCGAGCTGGTCGAGCGCGCGCCGGAGGCGCGCGTGGACGACTGCGCGAGCTGGGCGACGTAGTCGTCGTCGTCGCGCATGTCGTGCCAGGTGTCGATCTCTGCCTGAGTGACGCCCGGCACGCGCGGCCACAGGCCGCGCCGCGGGATGTCGAGCTGGTCGGCCATCTTGCCGAGAGCGTCGACCGTCATCGACAGCGAGCGGGCTTCCATGTCCCGCCAGATGACCTCGCCGTGGTAGTCCAGCGCGCCGGCTTCGCCGGCGATCTGCGCGGCGACGCGGAAGACGCGCTCCCAGCTCTCGCCGAAGGTCTTGCGCAGCTCCTCGACCATGCGGGAGAGCGACGTCTCCGCGGCCGCCAGGGCCTCGGCCGACAGGTTCGCGATCTGCCCGAGCAGGTGGTGGGGAGGGGTCTGCGACACGGCCGCGAGGTGGCGGACGCTCATGTCGATGGAGTTGATGTAGCCGTCGAGCGGCGTCTCGTCGAGCGAGCCGAACTTCACGTCGGGGTCCTCGGCGAAGAGGAAGCGCCGCGCGTTGTGGTTCATCTTGACGGGGATCGGGTTCCCGTCCTTGTCGAGGACGGGGTCGCCGTTCTCGTCGCGCACGATCGGCGGCGCCATGCCGGTCGCGTACCTCACCTTGAAGCTGGCGTAGGTCTGAGCGATGAGCAGGTCGAAGACCGTCTGGTTGATGCGGTCCTGGAGCGTGATGAGCGGCGAGACGACGCCGCGCGTGCGGCCCTCGAGGTCGACGTACGCGGCGAACCGGGTGACCGGGCACTCCTTGGCGCCGTGCTTCCCGCGCTTCGTCACCGTGTAGGAGTTGGCGTCGCTGAGCGAGCCGAAGCGGACGACGTAGCGCGTCGTCGCGTCCCACATCTCCGCGGTGCCCTTGGTGTCGTCGTCGGGCCACGAGACGACCGTCATCGCCGCGATCGGCGCGTCGTCGGACGCCGGGTCGTTGAAGATCGCCGCGGTGCGCAGCGCGGAGAGCCCGCGCCCGATCACGCCGAAGGCGGTCTGCTCGACGCACACGAAGCTGTGGCCGTACTGGAGCGCGCCGCGGTAGACGGCGCCCTGCCGGGCGTCGAAGCGCGACCGCTGCCAGAAGTCCCACTGGAACGTCTGCGTCGATCCGTGCACGCGGTCGGAGTCCTGCACGGGCTCCGGGGCGCCGCCCCATCCCTTCCCGGCCCTCCCGGGCCGGTAGCCGTCGACGTACATCGCCTGCGCCGGCGTGCCCACGATCAGGGGCAGCCAGTTCGACACGGCTCGCTTCGCGAGCAGCCGGTACTCGTCGTCGGCGAAGTCGGGGATGTAGGGGTCGTCGTGCTCGCCGCGCACGTAGCGGTCGATCTTGAGCAGGCCGTCGTCGGCCTCGCGGTCGCGCGCGAGGATCTTGCCGAGCTTCGCAGCCAGGGCCTTAGGAGAGGGCTTCGCCATCGGGCAGCACCTTTCGGTAGTGCCCGCGCCTGCGGGCCGGTCAGAGGAAGTAGCCGCGTCCCGTGCGCTTCCGCTTCTTCTTGCCGCGCTCGAGGAGCTCGCGGCGGGCGGTGAAGGCGAGGAACATGGCGGCGTAGGCGTCGACCTTCCGAGGGCTCTCGCGAGACTCCTTGCGGAAGCTGACGCCGTAGTCGTTCTCGGCGCGCATGACGTTGAGGACGTGGCGCCGGAGGTGGGGGTCGCCGTCGTGGGAGATCGCGGCGTCGAAGATCGCGCCGACGAGCTGCTCGTGCGCGAGCGTCAGCTCCTTCTTGGAGCCACGCATGTCTCGGCCGATCGCCGAGAGCGAGCCAGCGCGGACGCTGAGCTCGTCGCCGTACTCGCGGGACCAGGCGTCGATGTACGACTCCCAGAGCGCGACGTCGGCGAAGAACGCCTGGACGCTGTAGACCCGGAAGGCCTGGTGCACCGCGGCGTCGACGTCCTCGCGGTCGACCTGCCAGCCGTCGCCGAGAGGGCCGTCGGGCTTCTCCCAGATGCCGAGGGGCTTGACGAAGCCGTCGCGGACGCGGAGCGCGATGAGCGCCGTCGCGTCGTCGGTCTTGCCGCCGTCGAAGCCGAGCACGATCTCGTCGCCCGGCTTGAGCTCGCCGTGGAGGTCCCGGAGGTTGTCCCAGTCGGCTTCCTCGTACAGCGCGTCGGCGCCGGCGACGACCTGGTTGAGCCACATGCGGCGCGAGCGCTGGATGCTGATCGAGCTGTTCAGCACCGACTTCATGATCGAGTCGATCTTGAGCCAGAAGCTGTCGCCCCGGACCATGTCGATGACGATCCGCAGCACGCGCTCGGTCATCGCCGTGTGCGACGGCGCCTCGAGCGAGTCGTAGAGCTGGCCGACGGCGGAGGCGAGTCCGTCCTGGACGTCCTGCCAGGCCTTGCGCATCCGCTCGGCGACGGAGTCCTCGCCGGGGAGGTAGGCGTTGGTGATCGCCAGGTAGCGGCCGTCCATCTTGGTCGCGTTGCCGTCGATGGTCTCGTACATCTGGACGCCCTTGTTCCCGACGATCCAGTGGTGCGTCTCGTTCAGGATGATGAACGTGCTCCGGCCACCCTCGAGCGCGCGCGGTGAGCTCGTCACGGCCTTGAGCCGTGAGCGGCCGCCGTTGGCGCGGATGAGCTCCACGCCGGCGTCGACCCGGTAGGTCTTGCGGAAGTGCTCGGTCATCAGGAGCGCGAACATCGTGGTCGTGTTCTGCGTCTGGTCCTGGTTGACGGCGGCGATCTGGACGAACGCGGCCGGGTGCGGCACGCCGATGGGCTGGTTGTTGCGGTCCCAGCCGCCGAAGCGCGAGGGGCCGACCATCTCGACGAGGCAGAGCACCGCGGCGAGCGGGTCCTTGCCCCAGCCCTTGAGGCGCTGGAGCACGCCGGTGCGGTAGATGAACTCGCCGCGCTCGTCGACGGCGTACCACCAGAGGATGAAGCGGGCCTGCTCCGGGGTCGCCTTGAAGCGCCCGGTGCCGTCGGCCCCGCTCAGGAACTCCGCGGCCCAGCCGAGCACCTGCCACCCGAGCGTGCGCTCCGGGAGCAGCCATCCGCCGTCGCCCGTGCGCTTCCACGTCGGGCCGATGCAGACCGGCGCGTACTTCTCGCGGAGCTGGTCGTCGGAGAGCTCGTCGTCGTCGACGTCGAGGTGCGGGTACGGGGCGCGGTCGACGTCGGCGCTCACGCGCCGAGCTCCGTGCGGTAGTCCGCGATGGCGAGCACCGACGCGGGGTCGGACTCGGGCTCGGGGTTCGTCAGCTCGACGCGCGCCTTGAGGCGGTCAGCCTCGGACGTGAGGAGCTTCTCCATCCCGGAGAGGATCGTCTTGAGCATCTCGGGCGAGCGGCGGTTCGAGCTCCGGTAGTACGTGATCTCGTCGCACAGGAAGACGGCCAGGGCCCAGTCGGAGTCCTGGTAGAAGTCGGCCTGGCCGGACGTCTTGAGCGACTTGAACCACCGCTTTGCGTCGGCGGTCCAGTCCGTCTTCTCGCGCGGGATCGTGACCGTGCGGCGCTCACCCTTGATGGCCTCGGGGGCGGCGGCGTCCCCTCCCTTGCGGGACCGGGGGCGTGCGAGCTCAGACTCGCGCTTGCGCTGCGGGGGCATGGGGCGTCACCTCCTCGAGGTGGGTAGATGCGGAGAAGGCCGGCCCTGGACCCCGAAGGGCGGAACCGGCCGTGATGTGCCCCGCCGAGGAGTCGAACCTCGGACTTCCCGGTTAAGAGCCGGGAGCTCTGACCGCTGAGCTAGCGGGGCGTGGGGCGAGGGGGAGGTTACGAGCCTCCGGGTCGGGTGGGACTTCGTCTGCTGTTCGGTCCCGACCGCCGCGCTCTGCCGCTAAGCCGCTCCACTTCACCAGCCGCTAAGCCGGATCGCCGCCCTGCGACCTCACCGTTTGGCACTGGAACAGGTCTGGCATCGGAGCGAGCGCGCACCTTAGCCACCCACCCTCGGCATCCCTACCGGGGTGGGCGACCACTCGGTCACCCTCTGTCCGTTCCGGCTGGCCGGCCGGTACGGATGAGCTGACGTGGCAGGAATCGAACCTGCGCCCTCCCGGGTAACAACCGGGCACTCTGCCTACTGAGCTTCACGCCATCGCGCGCAGGGCCGTCACCGGAGGAGAGGACGGCTCCGGCCCTGCGCGTGGGGAGAGGTTCAGCCGAGGAGACCGGGGTGTGTCTCGACTCGGCGGAACCGTTGGCGAGTCCGACGTCGTTGCACCGCCCGTGCAATCCCGCCCTCGGCCGACGACTTCTTCTGGTGGTGCCAGGAGCACAGCGCGCGGAGGTTGCCGTAGCTGTGGTCGCCGCCGGGGCGGATGTGGTCGACGTCGGTCGCCGGTGAGGGACACCGCTCCGTGTCCCCCGTGGGGTGCGTGAGCCGCTCGGTACAGCGGTAGCCATCACGCGCCAGAACTCGCTTGCGCCGTCGCTCCCAGTCGTCTGGGAGCTCCTGCCGGCGATCGGACCCGGCCCAACCGGGCATGTCGATCACCTCCGCGAGAAGAGGCCCCGGTGGTGAGCCTGCGAACAGGTGCGGCGTGCCGCGACCAACCCGGGGATGTCCATTGATACAGCGCGCTGCGACGGCGTCCTACGGCTGCTCCACCAGGCGCAGCGCGTGGGGGCCCTCCGGGCCCCAGCTCAACAGCCTGTAGCAACCTTGCGCTCTGTCGCAGCGCTCTACACTCTATTACTACGGTGACGCAAGACCCCCCGTAAGGGCAGTGCTTTGTGTTCTGCGTCACTCTCTCGTTACCCCCCTCTACGCCCGTCTCAGCCACGCCCTCAACGGATCTAGGGCACTGGCGGTCGGGTTGGGCAGTAGGGCCGAAGGCCCGCAGCATCCTGCGGATCTGGGGCCCGGAGGGCCCTCATGCGCGGGGACTGCGTGCTGCGCGCAAGACGGCGCCTAGACCCCGCTACGAAACCGGCCGCAGAGCCGGCGCCGGCAGCTCGAGATCCGCGACAGCTCAACGCTGAGCGCCGGCGGGTTGGTCCTCGAGGGAGCCCACGATCGGACCTCTGATAGTGGCAGGACCGTAGCTGCTAAGACGTAGCGGTGCCCGAAGCCGCCTCGCGCGGGTGATACCCCAGGGCGTCGGGCGACGTCAAGCGCGCGGGAGTGATGCTTGCCACACGCGGCGGATTGGACAACGCGACGCCCGGCCGCCATCCTCGCGCGACGCGCGCGGGATCGTCTTCTGGCGACTCGGGGCGTGCGAGCGCGCGAGTGTCGCTCACGTCGTCGCCGACGTCAACGCTTCCCCACTGTGACGCGCGCCACGCTTCCCGCGCTGCCTGCCAAGCGCTGCCCATGCCTGCCGAGGCAGCCCAGAAGCCGGGTCAAAACGGACATATCCAAGGGTGTCTCAACATGTGGATGCCTCGTGGATGGCGAGTTTTCGTTGCAATCCCAACGATTCCGCGTCACTCTCCCGTTCGAGGTTGCGTCACTCTCCCGATCCCCGTAATGTTCTGGATGTCGGCAGGGACGGGGTCACCCGGACAAGCCGACAAGGCCCCGCCTACCGGGCGGGCCGCGCGGGTGACAGAAACGCGCGGCACGTGTGGGACGGGCAGGTGACCGCTTGATCTTTGAGAACCGAATAGCGCAACGCACGATGCCCCGCTAGGGCGCGCGACGATCCGGCCGTACCGGCCGGGGAGCACGAACAGCGGGCGCGACGATCCGGCCCACGCGGCCGGGGAGCGGACACCGGAGGCCACATAAGGGCGTCACGGGCGGGGGTCGGGCGATTGGCAGACAGAAATCACGGGACGGGGCGCGCGTTGTAGCGCGCGTCACGGACCGGGGCCCTAGGCACCGCACAACGGGGCGGGCGCGCGTCATGGCGCACCTAGGGCACAACGGTCGGGCATCGGGCCCGGCCACAACGGGAGGACAGCTCCATGCTCGCTATCACGGTGACCCTCGGCCGCAACTACGGGGAGAGCGCGGGCGACGCTCACAACGCGCCGATGTCGGACGCCGAGTGGAACGACTTCCAGACCGAGGTGTCCGCGGCGATTCACGCCAGCGTGCTGGACGGCGCGGACGTCTGGGAGGAGCGGCACTACGCGGTGTCGGACGCCTGGAACGGCGTGCCCGAGGAGAGCGTGAAGGTCACGGTCCTGGGCGCGGAGCGCTTCCAGGTGCAGGGCCTCGCCGAGACGCTCAAGCCGATTGGCAAGCGCTACCACCAGGACGCCGTCGCCCTGACGTACGGGCACTCGGTCCTGGTCTGAGACGTGCGGGGCCCCGCTACTGGGGGCGGGGCCCCGTGGCGAAACGTCCCGACGCTGGGACGTCGTCCGGGCGGCATCCCGGGCCTGACGAGCCTGCCGAGAGAACGGGGAGAGACGTGGGACTGCTGGGACGACTGCTGGGCAAGCGCAAGCCGCGACGGATGTTCCGGGCGGGCGTGAGCGTGATGCACGACGGCGAGGAGCGCTGGATCCTCCCGGAGCGCGAGTTCCGCACGGCCGCTGAGGCTGAGGAGTACATCCGCCCGGCACTGCCCGAGGGGTCGGACGCGAGCGACGAGGTCATGTGGTGGGACGACCGCGGCGTGTATGTCGGCGGGTGGTCGTACGCCTGGCGCTGAGTAGCGGCGAAACGGGGCTGACGCCCCGTCGCCCGGGCGGCATCCCGGGCCTGATGAGCCTGCCGAGAGCTTGAGGAGAGACATGGACACGATCGCGCTGTCTCCACGCACCGACGACGCCGAGCGGGTGCGTGAGGTGCACGTGCCGCGGGGCCCGTGGGGACGGGTGCGCCCGGCGGCTGAGGTAATCCCCCCGACGCAGCGCCCGACGGACCTTGGCGCGTTCTTCCAGGGCGTCTCCGACGTCGTCCACGACCACATGCGCTACTGACGGCGAAACGGGGCTGACGCCCCGTCCGTGCGGTTGGCATCCGCACGCTGACGAGCCTGCCCCGAGACGAGGAGACGAGAGATGACGACGACGACGCGCACCCTGCACATGGGCGTGCAGCCCAACGGCCTGCTCCACGTGGCGCGCGCCGTGCGGAGTTTCGGGCTGACGCCCCTTGTGGACGGCGACGGCTGGGAGGTCTGGGGTGAGCCCGTCGACCAGGACGACAACGACGGCGTCACGCTTCACGTCGTCGTCGAGGGCGTGCAGTACGACTCCGACGCTCTCGACGTCCTGCGGGCGGCCAACGGCCCCGGGATCGGGCGCCTGGTGCCCATGCGGCGGAACGTCGAGTCGTCCGGGGACGTGCTCGGAGTGACGACCGAGCCGGACGACTGGTCCGAGGGGCCAGAGTCGCTCCTCGTGCGCTTCGCCGTGGACGGCATCGTCGAGTACCGCATCGAGGGCGTGGTGAAGCCCTGACCTGACGGCGAAACGGGGCCGACGCCCCGTCCGCACGGCGGCATCCGTGCGCTGACGAGCCTGCCACTGAGAGAGGACCCACCCATGAGCACAGCCATCGTCGACGTCGTCCGCGAGGAGATCGTCCGCAGCCTGGTCGGACGCCAGATCACGTGCGCCGTGACCGGCGAGGTGCTCGACTTCCGCACCTGCGTCGTGCTGGTCGACCCGCAGACCGGCGACCCCGTGAACGTGGTGTCACAGGCGGGCTGGAAGGCCCAGAGTCCCGAGTCGATCGGGAAGCTCGCCGCGCTGGGCGCGGTGCCCGACGTCTCGACGATCCGGGCCTGAGGCGAAACGGGGCTGACGCCCCGTCCGCACGGCGGCATCCGTGCGCTGACGAGCCTGCCAACGAGAGGAGACCCGATGTTTCGCAAGATGCTGGGATTCGGTGCCGGACTGGGGATCGCGACCGCCCTGCTGGTGGCTGCCGGGACGGTTGACGAGGGCGAGGCGGTCGCCGTGCCCGACGTCGTCGAGGCTGCTCCTGACGTCGTCGTCGAGGTGCCTGAGGTGGTGGTGACGCCCGAGCCCGAGCCCGAGCCCGAGGTCATCCCGGCGCCCGAGCCCGTGGTGGACGACGTCGTCGAGGCGGTCGAGCCCGAGCCCGAGCCCGAGCGCGAGGTCATCTACGAGGACGACCCGGCGTGGAACTGCGCGCTGGACGGCAACCTGACGTGCGGCGTCGGGACGGACTGGGGCGGGCTGCTGGTGGGCGACGTCATCGTCTGCCCGCCGGGGCTGGAGGTCGCCATCGACGAGTACCCCAACGGGGTGACCTGGGCCGCGTGCATGTAGGACGGCGAAACGCCCCGCGAGGGGCGTCCGCAGGGCGGCATCCCTGCGCTGACGAGCCTGCCAAGACACGAGGAGACGACATGGCAACGCAGCCGACCCGCGACGAGATCCGCGACGAGATCAACGCCGCTTCCGACTCGCTGGAGGAGCACCAGGGGACGCGCTGGAGCGGGATGTCCTACGAGGACGGCGTCATCGCCGCGCTCTCATGGGCCGCCGGTGACACGCCCGACAAGCCGATGGAGGACTGAGGCGTGGCGGACAGGGTCACCCACGGCTCCCCCGAGCACTTCCAGCAGGTCGTCGATGCCCACGTCGTGAGCACGTACGGCCCCAACAGGTGGTGCCGGTGCGGTGCGAACGTGCCCGACTACAGGGCGCACATCGCGGCGGTGTGGGCGCCGTACGCGCTCCCCGACGGCTGGCGCGCCTAGCCAGCGGCGAAACGCCCCTCGGGGCGTCGCGAGGGCGGCATCCCTCGCCTGACGAGCCTGCCAACGAACCGAGGAGAGACCATGAGCACGCACGAGGAGCGCGAGATCCTGCGCCAGACCGTCGGCCACGTCGTGACCGCGCTGGGCGAGGGCTGGAGCGTGGACGCCGACCCTCAGTGGGAGGAGTACCGGGGCGTCTACGTCGACGGACCCGACGGCGCGCGGCTCTGGCTGACGCTGGCCTGGAACAACGCGGACCGCCTGGAGGTCCAGGGCCTCTACCCCAAGCCCGAGGAGCCGCACGCCCGGGGCTGGAGCAAGCGCTACGACGAGGAGCGCAAGGACTCGATCACCGTCCGTCGCGACCGCGACCCCGCGGCCATCGCCCGGGAGATCACCCGGCGCCTGCTCCCCGGCTACCTGGAGATGCTGGGCGAGGCGGTCGAGGCCAACGCCAAGCACGACGCCGCGGTGCGCGCCGGGCGCGACCTGCGCGCCGCCATCGCCGACCGGCTCGGCAAGGGCGCCCGGATCGTCGAGACGCGAGGGGAGGTCTCCACGCCCTACCACGGGTCGGACAGCGGGAAGCCGTCCGCCACGTTCAAGGCGCACGACGGCGGGGGCGTCTCCGAGGTCGAGATCCGCTGGCTGACCGACGAGCAGGGGCTCAAGCTGGCCGACTTCCTGACGACCCTCTGACCACGGCGAAACGCCCCTCGGGGCGTCGCCCCGGCGGCATCCGGGGCCTGACGAGCCTGCCACCACCGAGAGGAACCACCCATGAGCACCGAGACGCTGGAGCGCCCGAGCACGACCGTCGAGGTCGTGACCGTGCGCCACGTCGAGATCACCGACGAGCACGTCCAGAACATCATCGACATCGCCGGGTACTGGATGACGTACTGGGCGGCCAGCGCGCCGCGCGAGGCTTGGAAGGAGGGCGACGCTTTCGTGTTCGTCGAGGTCGGCGACGGCGACGACGAGGTGACACACCACCTGACCGGCGAGCAGATCCGCCAAGCGTGGGCCGAGATCGCCGCAGGCGACCACAGCGCCATCTCGAACGAGATCCTCGCGCAGTTCGCCGAGGCGCTCGACGCGGGAGAGCCCGACCTGATCGACGCCGAGGCCGCCGACGTCCTGGTGCAGATCGCCGCGCTCGGCAAGGTGGTCTACGGATGAGCGCCCTGACGCGGCTCCGTGCGGACGGTCGGCACGAGGTGGCGGACGACGCCGAGGCGAACAAGACCCACGGCTGCCGCACCGACTCTGAGTGCATCCTCTCCGACGGCCACGACGGCGACCACGGCCACGACCGCGAGGTGTGGTGGACCGCCACGACCGACGGGCACTGGGTCCTGATCGAGCGGGAGAACAACCCCGACGCCCTGGTCGGGCCCTACCCCGACGAGGCGGCCGCCGTGCTCGCGATGGAGGAGGCGCTCCTCATCGACGGGCTCTGCGAGGAGGACTCGCTCGACTGCAACACCGTGACGATCGACGGCTTCGACCCCGCCTGGGACGTCCACATCATCGACCCCGACGACCCCGACCACACCGGCGCCTGACGGCGCACGGCGAAACGCCCCTCGGGGCGTCCGCGCGGCGGCATCCGCGCGCTGACGAGCCTGCCAGCGAGAGAGGACATGGACATGGGTGTGCGCGTGGAGTGGATGGACGCGAAGTACACGAGCGTCGCGCTGGAGGTCGAGGGGGCCGCCTGGCACGGCGAGACCGAGCCGGGCGAGGAGGTCGACGAAGAGGACGCGATCCCGGGCGAGGTCGGCATCGTGTTCGGGGCCGACGAGGCCGTGGTCCTGAGCGGCGACGCGGAGCGCGTGCGTGCCCTGCTCGCCCGGGCGCTGCGCCAGGTCGACGAGTTCGAGCAGGACAAGCGGCGCGCGCTCGCCGACGAGCCCTGCCCCGCGCGCCCCGAGGGCGGGGAGCACGACTGGTCGCTGCACGAGGACGGCTACGGCCGGACGTGGGCGACCGTCGTCGAGGGCGACAAGATCACGGCCTACTTCCAGGGCTCCGAGGACTGGAGCGAGGACGGCGACGGCGACCTGCACTTGTTCTGCGGCGGCTGCATGGCGCGCCGCGACGTCAACGAGGACAGCATCGAGTACCTCTGACCGGCGAAACCGGGGCCCGCCCCGGTCCGGCGCCCTGGCATGGCGCCGCTGACGAGCCTGCCGCGACACGAGGAGAGACCCATGAGCACCGCGTTCCCGACCATCCCGCCGCTCCCGGCGCTGCCCGAGCGTCTGGCCGAGGGTGGCGTCCGCAGGATGTCCGTCCGCGCAACCGTCGAGGTCGAGGTCTTCGTGGCCCCGTTCGCAGACTGGACGGAGGAGGACATCGCCTTGCGGATCGAGCACGACCTCATCGACACGATCGCGTACAAGGCCGGCTACGCGGCCGACGCCGAGCGGGGCGACGTCGTGAGCGCCGCACCGGCGCGCGGCGGCCTGCCCGAGAGCGTCGTCCACGTCCGCGACCTGGAGATCCTCGCGGACGAGCCCGCCGACGTCGACGAGGTTGTCGAGACCGCCGAGGCCATCGCCTCCGAGCGCCCCTGAGCACCACGGCGAAACCGGGCACCGCCCGGTCGCCCCGGCGGCATCCGGGGCCTGACGAGCCTGCCGATCCCCAGAGGAGAGACCAATGACCGACACGACCGGCGAGATCCTGCACCTGCTCCGCCCTGTCGAGGACGCCGAGCGCCCGCCCCACGTGGACTCGGGCCAGCACCGCGTGAACAGCCAGGCCGGACTCGCGAGCATCGTCCGTGCCGACGCCCCTGCCCCCGGCACGGTGCGCGTGACGCTCGACCTCACGCCCGAGCAGATCAAGGCCCTGGTCGACGTGCTCGACTCGGGCCAGCAGGCGATCGGCGACACGACCGACCGCATGGAGGGCGAGGAGTACGGCTACTACGACGACGAGGACCGCGCGACGCAGCGCGCGTTCCGCGAGGCGGCCGACGCCGTCGTCGCGGTCGCCATGGCCGCGCTCGACGCCGCACGCCAGGAGGCCGGGCTGTGAGCGGGAAGCGTCGCGACGAGGTCGGGGAGGCTGCGGCCGTCCTGCTCGTCGTCCTGAGCGAGGGGCAGATGGCCCGCGCGCGCCAGCGGGACAGCCTGACGCAGGTGCCCGGCTGGGCGCTTGCCGACCTCGAGGTCGCCGTCGAGAAGCGCGCGCCCGGGCTGCTCAAGCGCGCACGCGCTGAGGCGAAGGCCCGGCTGGCAGCGGACCGCACCGCCCGGGCCGCGGGGGTGACGGCGTGAGCGCAAGGACGGGCTGCCCCGAGTGCAGGCGCCGGGATGCGGCGCTCACGATGGCACGCGAAGACCTGCGGTTCGCCGCGCGCCAGGCCGCACGACGGGAGTTGCCGCGCCTGCTCGCAGAGGTCGACAGGGCGAAGCGCCAGCTCGCCGAGACCAAGCACCTCGCGAGCGAGCACGCCGCGACGCACGTCGAGAGCGTGAGGGTCGCCGCGTGAGGCGCAGCCGGCCCCCGACGCTGACCTACGAGGTCGGGCGCCACGTCTTCGTGAGCGGCGGCTCGGGGCGCGTCGTCCTGGCCCACGGGGACGGCCGCTACGACGTCGAGATGGCCTGGGGAGAGGTCGTCACGGCCTGGGCGCACGACATGGCTCCCCGCACCTGACCACGGCGAAACGCCCCTCGGGGCGTCGCCCCGGCGGCATCCGGGGCCTGACGAGCCTGCCAACGATCGAGAGGACACCACCATGGGACGCAGCATCCTGCCCGCACCGGGCGCCGTCGAGGTGCTCTACTTCGCCCTGCCGGACGCCGACGACGTCAAGGCGTCGTGGCTGGAGTACCTCCGCGAGGACGACCCCGAGGCAACGCTCGACGACGTGTCCGACGACATCGTCGAGCAGGACCACGAGCACGTCTACTCCGACCTGATCGACCGGCTCCCCGAGGCGCTGAGCGAGCGCTACCCGAGCTTCTACGCCGAGGACGAGAGCACCTGGAGCGGGCGCGAGAACCGCGTCGTCGCGACGAACGGCATGGCCGACGTCCTGGTCACCCAGTACGGCGACCTCATCGCCGTGAGCATCGCCGCCCGGAGCGACCGCAGGACGCACGGGGGCTGGGCGGACACGGACTGGTGGCGGCACGAGGAGACGCTGCGCGAGGGCTGGACGAAGCGCATGGCGAAGCACCTCGCCGGCGTGATCCGCGAGGCGGTCTACCTGGAGGAGTACGGCAAGCTCGGCACGTTCTCGGACGGGACGAGCGTCTACACGAAGGCGGCCTGACGTGGCGCGGCCGCCGAGGTTCTGGATCTCCGAGATCGTCCCGGGCGTGAGCGACCAGGTCGCGATCGACCGGATCCGCGGCGAGTTCGGTGAGGCGCGCTGGTGCGTCGTCGTCGACGCCGAGCGCGGGGTGATCGCGTACGCCGACCCCGAGGCCGCCGAGGAGATCGTCGCGGCGCTGAACGCGCACCACGCGGCATCGGGAGAGTAGCGCTGCGTCACTTTGCCAATCACGCCCGAGATGCCCTACACTGGAGACACGCCGCCTGGTGAACCGCTGGGCGGCGTGTCTCTGAGTCGATAGGGAGAGTGACGCATGTCCGAGGTCATCGGCATGAGCGGCCGCAAGCAGAGCGGCAAGAACACGTTCGCCGCGCACCTGGTGAACGAGTACGACTACGTCGAGGTCGCCTTCGCCGACGCGCTGCGGGACATGGCCCTCGCCATCGACCCGATCGTGCGCGCGCGCTTCGTCCTCGACCCCCACGACCCCGACCGCCTGGGGCGCGTCGAGAAGATCCGCCTGTCCGAGGCGGTCAAGGACCTCGGCTGGGACCGGGCGAAGGAGCTCGTCCCCGAGGTGCGCCTGTTCCTCCAGCGCCTCGGAACCGACGGCGTCCGCCGGATCATCGGCGAGGACACCTGGGTCGAGGTCCTGGAGGACCGCGTCCACGGGCTCGTCAACACCGACGTCGTCGTGACCGACGTGCGCTTCCCGAACGAGGCGCGCGCGATCCAGAACCTCTCCGGCTTCCTCGTGCGGGTCGAGCGCCCCGGCCTCCCCGTCGACGAGCACCCCCACGTGAGCGAGGTCGCGCTCGACGACTTCGCCGACTTCGACTACATCGTCGCCAACGACGGGACGATCGACGACCTGCACCGCAAGGCCGACCGGGTCCTGCGGAGCATCGCGTCCACTCTCTCGACCCGATAGGGAGAGTGACGCACCATGCAGTACCAAACCCCCAGAGGAGAGACCCGCATGACCAGCACCACGTTCCAGGCACCCGATCTGCGCGACGGCATCCGCCTCGCGGTGAGCATGGGCGGCGTCATCGCCGTCGCCGTCGTCGACCTGCTCATGGAGGCGGGCGGCGAAGCGATCCGCCAGGCCGCCGAGACGCCTCGCATCCTCACCGAGGGCGAGGTCTACGAGCTGGGCACCGGCGCCGCGATGCTCGACGCCGAGGGCGACCTGTGGGTCGCCGGCCCGCACGGCTGGCACATGCTCTCGTCCGCCGTCGGCCTCCACGGCGAGCCGCTCTCGACGCCGGTGCCGCTCACCACCCCCGAGCTCATCGCCGACGCCCACGACAACCTCTTCTTCCCGTTCGCGCTGGTCCGCGAGGGCTGACGGGCCCCGGCCCCCGAGATCCAGAGGAGAGAGGCATGGCACGGCGAACTGGCTACTCGATGTGCACGTGCGGGAAGCGCGGCTACGGCGACGCGCACAACGCGGAACGGGCCCTCGGGCGCGTCACCGCGAAGCGCCGCCGGATCCGCGCCGCTGTGGGCACGGCCCGCGGCATGAAGTTCGAGCAGAGGCACTACGAGTGCGACTTCGGAGGCGTCCACCTGACGTCGATGTCGCGCCGCGAGTACGAGGAGGTGGCGGCCTGATGCTCGACACGCAGCGGGCGGTCTTCAAGACCTGGTCCATGACGAAGCACGCCTCGGAGCGCGCCGCGGAGATGGGGCTCACGCCCGAGGAGATCCGCGCCGCCGTCGAGGAGCCCGAGCGCTGGTGGGTCTCCCCCACCTACGGCAAGACGAACCAGACCCGGGGGCGTATCACCGTGGCGCTCGGCGAGCTCGAGGAGGGCACGCTCCACCGGCGCGTCGTCACCGTGCTCTGGGCGACGCAGGAGGCGTGGCGCGCGGCGTACCGCGCGGGCACCGCCCAGGGGCGCCCGGTGCGCGACCTGAGCCACCTCCCGAGCGCCCGGCGCGGGCACCGACGGAGGGCGGCTGCATGACGGCGAGTCGCGCGAAGTTCTGCTGGACCTGTGGCGGCGAGTTCGACGTCACGCGCTTCGAGGTCGACGTCGAGCAGTACGACGGCCTCGCCGCCGAGTGCAAGCGGTGCGAGGAGTGCCGCGAGATGGCTCGGCGCATGGACGGGGAGACCGGCCCTCGCACCTACCGGATCGAGGGCGAGGGGCGTCGCAAGGCGCCCAAGGCCCGCGGTCGGCTCACCCGGGCCGGCCTCGATCTCCAGGCATCACTCCGGCGCCGGCCCCGCTCCGGGCTGACCGCCACCTACTGACGCACGACCCGAGGAGAGAACGCACGATGACCGACACCACCACCGAGGCCGTCGCCCCCGAGGCCCGGACCGTCCCCAAGCTCAAGCCCGAGGTCAAGGCGGCCTGGCTCGAGGCACTCCGCTCCGGCGAGTACACGCAGACCCGGGGCGTTCTCGAGCGCACCGTGGGCGAGGGCCCCAGCCTCCCGGTCGGCTTCTGCTGCCTCGGCGTGCTGTGCAAGGTCGCCGTCGACGCCGGCGCCGCCGTTCGCGAGGCGTCCAGCATCAGGGCGCGCTACGGCGTCGACGGCGAGCGCTTCTCGCTCTACGGCCCCGTGTTCGAGATCGCCGAGTGGGCCTTCGAGTCGCCGGATGGCGCGGTGTGGGAGGTCCCTACCCCCGACGCGATCAGTGAGCGCCTGGGTGGCTCCCCCACCGTCAGCCTCGCGGGGCTCAACGACGACTTCGGCTACACGTTCGCGCAGATCGCGGACCTGATCGAGCAGCACCTCTAGGAGCTCCAGCTCCAGCCCTGCCGTGTAGGCACGCAGCCCGTCCGAGACGGGCCAGGGCGCGCAGCAAGACCCCCATCAGAGGAGAGAACACCAGCATGTCGAACAGCACCAAGGTCATCGTCAGCGGCGTCGTCGCGGGCGCCCTCGTCATCACGGGCCTCATGTCCGTGCACCGCCAGGACGTCGGCGAGGCCAAGGTCCTCCGCTCCTTCTCCGGCGAGATCGTCGGCGAGTCCACCGAGCCCGGCTTCCACCTCAAGGCCCCCTGGGTCAAGGCGATCCCGTGGGACGTCCGCGACAACGTCGTCGAGTACGCCGCGGGCGGCGAGACGAACTACAACGGCGGCTCGGCGACGGGCCCGCGCATCACGGTGCAGGACGCGGACGGCGTCGACGCCAACCTCGACCTGACGGTCCGCTACTCGATCGCCGGCGACAAGGTCGAGGAGCTCTACGCGCGCTTCGGCACGCAGCAGAACCTCGTCACGAAGCTCATCGAGCCGGGCATCCGGTCGGCGACGCGCGAGATCCCGGGCCAGTACGGCTCGCTCGAGCTCCTCAACAACCGGGCCGACGTGCAGGCGAACGTCCGCGACGCGCTCGTCGCCGAGTGGGCCGCCGACGGGATCATCGTCGAGGACGTCTCGATCCAGGAGATCGTCCAGCCCGAGAACGTCAAGGCCGCGTTCGCCCGGGCCCAGGAGGCGCGGACCGCCGTCGAGACGGAGAAGGCGAACCTCGAGCGGGCCAAGATCGAGGCCGAGAAGAACGCCGTCGCGACGCAGGCGCTCACGCCCGAGATCCTCACCGACCGCTACATCGCCGCGCTCGACGCCGGCACGGTCTTCATCGTCCCCGAGGGCTCCACGCCGATGCTCCAGCTCCCGGAGCTCGCCGCCCCCCAGCAGTGACCTCCAGCCCTGCCGTGCCGGCACGCAGCCCGTTCGAGACGGGCCAGGGCGCTCAGCAGTACCCGCCCACCCAGAGGAGGTGCCCCACATGGGGCTGTTCAACCGCAAGAAGGTCGACCCGCTCGACCTGCCGCTTGAGGAGCGCGCGCAGATCGCGAGCCTGAACGGGTCGAACGCGCTGGCCGTGTTCGAGGAGGCCGCCTACGCGCTCGACGCCAGCGCCCGGGATCTCCAGGAGATCGCGAGCCAGGCGCACGAGCTCGCGGACATCACGCTCCGCTCCGGCGAGCTCGAGGCTGAGGCGATCCTCACCGCGGCGCGCGCCCGGGCCGACGAGCTCAAGGTCACCGGGATCTCGCTCGACGAGGAGGCTGCCGGCCACGTGCGCCGCGCCGTCAAGATCCGCGAGCTGGTGGGCGCATGAGCGCCCCGGAGACCCTCGCCGAGCTCGACGTCGAGGAGATGCCCCCGGTCACCACGCTGACGATCGAGAAGATCGTCGAGCCGGTCCCGCAGCAGCCCCGGCACCAGACGTTCGTCGTGACGGACGGCGACGTCTACGGGCTCCACCTCGAGCCGCCGGACCCGACGGTCCTCGGCGTCGTCCTGAGCAACGCCTACGGCCTCGTCAAGCAGTACGGCGAGGGGACGTTCCAGCTCCAGCCCGAGCCCGTCGAGGGCGCGACCTTCGGCGAGTGATCGCCAGCCCCGCCATGCAGGCACGCAGCCCGTTCGAGACGGGCCGGGGCGCTCAGCACCACCAGAGGAGAGAACGAACGATGACCGCAACCCTCGACGTCGTCGACGTCGCGCAGACCATCCCGCTGGACGCCCGACTCCGGGCGCCGTGGAGCTGGGAGTCCACGCCCGAGCACGCCTTCGAGGAGCTGGGCACGATCCAGTGGGGCGAGGCCAGCTACGACTTCAACCAGACGGCGGTCTTCCGCCACAAGGACACCGGCACGCTCTTCATCGCGAGCGACTCGGGCTGCTCGTGCCCGTCACCCTTCGAGGACACGACGGTGCGCGACGCGACGGTGATCCACCACCTCCGCGACTTCGACGCGGTCATCGACGGGCAGCGCAACAGCGAGTGGGCGTGGGAGCGCGAGCGCGCGACGTACCCGCCGACCGTCGACTCCATCGCCCGCGTGCGCAAGGCCGTCGAGGAGGCGCTGCGCCGATGACCGACACCAGCTACGAGACGCCCCGCGGCTTCGCCGGCTACGCCCAGCTCGAGGACACCTACGGCGCCCGAGTGCGGGTCCAGGAGTCCAGCGCCGCGAGCCGCCGTGCCGTCTGGATCTTCACCGAGGGCGGTGCGGTTGCGAGCGGCGACAAGCCGAACGACGGCTCGGCGCACCTCGACGAGGCGCAGGCGCGGCAGGTCCGCGACGCGCTCACCGCGTTCCTCGGAGACGACCCGCTTGAGGCGGCAGCGCTGCGCGTCGAGGAGCTCGCGACGGACATGCGCGAGGGCAACGGCTGGGAGGACGAGTGGAGCTCTCGCGAGATCCGCGATGCTGTCCTGCACGCCGCGGACGTCGTGCGGCAGGGGGCGGCCCGATGAGCAACGTCTGGTTCACGTCCGACCTGCACCTCGGCCACTACAAGGTTGCCGCGCTCCGGGGCTTCGCCGGCCAGGAGGAGCACGACGCTGCGATCGTCGAGGCGTGGGAGGCGGTCGTCCGCAAGGGCGACCAGGTGTGGGTGCTCGGCGACCTCGCGGTCAGCTCGCCGGCGTACGCGCTCAACGTGCTCGAGAGCCTCCCGGGCGAGAAGCACCTGATCTGGGGCAACCACGACCAGGGCCACCCGATGCACCGGGACGCGCACCGCAAGGCGGCGAAGTACCTCGACGTCTTCTCGTCGGCGCAGGCCTTCGCTCGGCGTCGGGTGCTGGGGCGGGAGGTGCTCCTCTCGCACTTCCCGTACTTCGGCGACACTGCCGGGCGCGTGGGCGATCGGCACACGCAGTACCGACTCCGCAACGAGGGCCTGCCCCTCATCCACGGGCACACCCACAGCGCCGAGACGTTCAGCGTGGCCCCGGCCCGCATCCCGTTCACCCCTCAGCTCCACGTCGGGCTCGACGCCCACAACATGCAGCTCGTCCCGCTCTCGTGGGTCGAGGGACACATCCGCCTCCTCTACAGCCTGGAGGGCTGACCGATCACCGACTTCATCGACACGTACAAGATCCCGACCGGGCCGCCGGTCATGACGATCATCCCGTGGCGCAGCGCCGCGGCGGTGAAGGTCCACGAGTCCATGGCGCGAGCGCGGGCGGCCGTCGCCAGCCAGAACCGCTACCTCCGAGGCGCCGACGGGGAGTACCGCTACGGCGTGCGGCGAGCCCGCGTCTACGTCTGGCGCGACGGCGCGTGGCAACTCGAGCACGACATCGAGCACGGGACGCCGCTCGAGGAGCTCCCGTGGAAGAAGGCCGCCGCATGAGGCCGGTCATCTCCGAGGTCCAGCTCGAGCAGCGCCTCGCGCGCAAGGTGGCCGGCCACGACGACCACGAGCTCGTCATCGTCCGCGCCGGCGACGTCCGCGCGCTCCTGGCGAAGATCGCGAGCCTGATGCCCGCGCCGGCGTTCGTGATCCCGCCCGAGAAGCGGGAGCGGATGATGCTCGATGCCATCGAGCGCTACGGGCCGGTCCTCGACCGGCTCGCGCTCGACGACGTCGCGCCGGACGGCGGCGCACGCGCCTCGCAGGCGGAGCGATGATCCCGGACTGGGCCCGTGGCCCTGTGGCCGTGGGGGCGATCTCGGCGGCCGCTCTGGTCGCGACCACGGTCGCCTCGATCGCCTGGACTGCGCTGTCCTGAGCAAGACGAAGCCCCCGGCTGTTTGTGAGGATGGCATGTCCTCGCCGGGGGCTTCGCGCCTGCCAACTCCAGAGGAGAGTTGGGCAGGCCAAGCCTACAGGCAGCCACCCACACAGGTAAGGCCCAGGTCATGCGACCTGGGCCTTTTACCTTCGCTTGGCGCCGCCCCCACCCCTCCCCTACGAGGGCTTGGGGTCCTTGGTCGATTGCTTCCGCTCGCGCTTCTCTCGCTCGATGTCCTCGAGCGTCGTGACCCGGCTCGTGAGGTCCTGCCGGCGTCGCCGGCTCGTGGTCATCTCGAACTTGGAGAGGAGCTCCTCGAGCGCGACGGAGTGCTCTTCGCACAGGTCCACTTCGGCCGTACGCCCGCGACTGGACACGCGATACTGCTCGGCGGGCGTCTCTTTGTCCCGCTCGCGGCAGACATCGCACAGCCGCACCTGAACCTGAACCATTGCTCTCTCCCTGCTCTGACCTGGGGTCTTGACTCCCCCGTGAGTGTATGCCCAAAGGGACCGGGCGAGCGGGAGCATTGAACGTGACGATTGGGTGAAAGCTGCGCTGATGGTAGCGCTTCCGATTGACACACTGGCGCAGGTCGGTAGATTGGGGAACAGATAACAGGTTGGTCAACATCTCTCGAACATACGTTCGATAACCTAGCCCGACGCTCTGGCATGAGGGGGTCGGATCGAAAGAGGAGGAGACATGCCCGCAGTCTCGAAGATCCAGAACGAGACAGAGGTTCGTCGCTGGTTCGAGGAGGGCCGCTCCTACGCCTGGATGGTCGAGGAGTACGAGCGCAAGTACAACATCTCGACGACGCCGTCGTTGTGGGCGAACTACCGCCGCCGCAAGGGCCTAGAGCCCCGTCTCGTCCGCGACGAGGCGCTGATCCCGTGGCGCGTGGCGCCGGAGCACCGCTGGGCCTACCCGCTCGCGCTCCTACGCATCGAGGCGCGTCGTCGCGCCGGCGCGGAGATATCGGCGAACGACGAGGGGCGCCTCGCGCGGTTCAAGGAGACCCTCGCCGACGGCGACCTGGTCGTGCACTACGACCCGGACACCGAGGAGGGCTTCTTCCTCATCCCGCGCGAGCCCGGCGACAAGGACATGATCCACGAGCCGCAGCGCCACCGAGCTCGCGCCTGACGCCCAGTATCGAAGGCCCCCACGCTGAGTGCGTGGGGGCCTTCTTCGTGCTCGAGAACGTCCCCTAAGCGCATCGTGAGGTAGATCACGACGATCTGTCGCTTTGCCACCGCCGGGGCGGAATCTCGCGGTTCGCGAAGCCTGAGAGGCCGCTGTGGCGCGGCCCGAACGGGATGGTGGCGCACGCGCGTTGCCGATAGCGGAACGGGCGATCGGGCGAGTGGGTCGGCCGGGCTAAAGTCGACACCGGCACGAAAGCCGCACGGATGTACACGAAAGGGGTAGCGGGGGCAGTGACGGTCGAGAAGGCACCGGGAGAGCGCCAGGGCGAGGTCTACTGGGAACGGGAGATGTGGGCTACACTGAGTGCGCAGGTATCCCGTTCGTTCCACTACGAGGAGGTAGACGACCTCACCATGCCGACCGCTCCCGCGAATCCCCGACCCGTCTCAAGCAGCCGACTGGTCATCACCGGAGATCGGTGCCGGCTCGTCGTCGACCCCGGCGAAGAGGCCTACTACATCGAGCTCTTCCCGGCGGCGCCGAGGGGCGAGCTCGAGAGGCTCACACGGAAGGCCGCGGACCTCGGACTCGAGGCGATCCCGGCCGACGAGATCGGCTGGGACTACTTCCCCCAGGTGGTGAACGGCACCCGCATCTACTGGCTCTGCTACGCCTAGGAGGCGCAACCGCGTGAAGTCCCCTTCCCGCCTGTCCTACTCGTCCCTGTCGACCTATGCCGAGTGCTCGATGCGCTGGCTGATCGAGCGGGGACACAAGATCGGATCCGACACCTGGTGGGCGACGCTCGCCGGGACCGTGGTCCACCAGCTCACCGAGGACTGGGACCGTGGCAAGGCGTCTGAGGACGCCGTCACGTCCAAGGTCGCCTTCGAGATGCTCCTCGACGTCGAGGCCGCCAAGGCCGCGGAGGAGGAGCGGAAGGTCCGGGCCTCCGGCAAGGTCCTCAAGAAGCACGGCAAGACCGGAGGCCCCAACAAGAAGGACCGCGAGTGGTGGCTCGAGGAGGGCCCCAAGATGGTCCAGGCCTACATCCACTGGCGCAAGCTCACGCGCTGGGAGATCCTCACGCTCTGGGACGGCGAGCCCGCCATCGAGCTCCAGATCGACGAGCCCGTGGCCGGCCGCAAGTTCCTCGGCTACGTCGACCGGATCTTCATCCGCCCCACCGGCGAGATGGTGATCGTCGACATCAAGTCGGGCAAGGAGCCCGCGGGCTGGCTCCAGCTCGCGACCTACCGCCTCGGCATCCTCCGCAAGTACGGCCTCGACATCACCGAGGCCGCCTTCTGGATGGCCGGCGACGGGGACATCCCCGGGCTCGTCGACGTCGAGCGGTTCAACCTCGACGCCGTCGAGGGCATGGTCGGCGCCGCATGGCGCGGGATCGAGGCCGGGGTCTTCATCCCCCACGTCTCGAACATGTGCTCGGGCTGCGGCGTGCGGGACTACTGCCCGGGCGTCGCCGGCGAGAAGGCCGGCGAGCTCGAGGTCGTCGACGCGGTCGAGGTCAACGAGCGGTCGCTGATCGAGAGTGTGACGCAGCCCACCTCGGGCTGATTGGCATTGTGACGCAGGATGCTCTACATTGGATAGAGTCAACGAGAGGAGAGTGCCCACAGTGGCAGACACCAACGAGGGCGGGCCGATCGAGAGTCGGGCCACCATCAAGTTCGCCGGCGGCTACGACGCCCCGTGGCTCACGGTCGGCGGCGCAACGCCGGAGGAGCTCAAGGAGCGACTGCTCGCTGCCTTCGGGATCGATGGGGAGAGTGACGCAGCCAAGCTTCCGGTCTCGGACCTCATCATCAACCTGAGCAACTCGGCGCACCGCGCCTACAGCGTGGCGAACAGCCTCGACGGCGCGGTCATCTCGCAGCCGCCGGCGAAGCCGGCAGCCAAGCGCAAGCCCGCCGCGAAGGCGGCCGCGAAGCCCTCCGGGAACGACACCCCGGCGGCCACCAGCGCGCCGGCCACGGCCTCCCCCGAGGTCGCCTCGTCGGGCGCCTCGAGCGCGTTCGCTGCGGCAGCGGGCGAGAGCTCGGCGCCGGCGGCCGAGCCCGAGAAGCACCCGGCCGTCGCGGCGTTCGAGGCCGCGACCAACCTCGACGAGTTCCGGGCGGCCGTCACCAGCCACCAGGCCGCGATCAAGGGCAACCCCGCGATCCAGGAGGCCGCGAAGGCCGCCAAGGCGCGGCTCGCGTGAGCGCCTCCGGGATCCTCGAGCCCGAGGACATGCCGCCCGGCGAGCTCCCCGCGCTGACGGAGGCCGACGTCGAGTCGTTCACCCGCCAGCTCGACGCGCTCGACGTGCAGCCCGTGTGGCTCGCACAGAACCTCGTCGCCAGCCCGGGCGGCGACTTCATCGCCAACATCGCGACCATCGTCGCCGTCGAGGCGACGCAGGACGAGTACGCGGTGCTCGTCTACGAGGGGGGCGCCGAGGTGCTCACCCCCTTCGCGGCGACGACGTTCATCCGCTCCTGGCTGTCCCGGCACGACCTCGAGCTCCCGGAGGCCGAGCTCCCCGAGCTCTGAGCCTCGCCCCACCGCTTCACCCCCAGCTTCACAGACACACGAACGTCCAGGAGGACACAGACAGATGGCACTCCCCACCTTCGGCGACATCGCGACCGGCGGCTCCTACTTCAAGGGCGACGACTACGCCCACGCGGTCGCGCTGCTCATCGAGCCCACCAGCCTCGAGCGGCAGGTCCCGACGAACTACGGCCCCAAGGACACGATCACCGCGGACATCACGGTGTTCGGCTCCGAGGAGGAGATCGACAACGACGGCGGCCAGCGCAACGAGGGCGTGAAGATCCAGCAGATCGACCTGGCGAAGAAGCTCGCGCACCTCGTCGGCGGCGCGACGGTCGTCACCGTCGAGAAGCTCGAGAAGAGCGCGAAGCTCCCGAACGGCGCCTGGGTGTGGCGCACGGTCTCCTCGGAGATCAAGGGCAAGGTCATCGCCTTCGCCGAGCGCCGCGAGGCGGCGGGCGAGGACGTCCTGGGGGACCTGCTCGCCTGACGTGACGACTCGGGCGGGCCGATTGGGAGAGTGACGCATCCTCTCCCCGGCCCGCCCGTCCGTCCGCACGTCTCGAGAGGAGGAACCCCGCGTGCTGACCGCGCAGCGAGCTCTCACCCTGAGCTCCCAGTCCAGCCCCGAACTGCCCCGCGTGCCCGCCCTCGGCGCGCTCTACCAGATGGGCGTCCGCCCCCGGGTCGGCGAGGTCATCATGATCGCCGGCCGCTCCGGCACGCAGAAGTCGGGCTTTGCCCTGTGGTGGGTCCTGAACATGGGCCTCCCCACGCTGTACTTCTCGGCCGACATGAGCGCCTACCAGGCCTCGGTGCGCATCGCCTGCTCCAAGCTCGGCATGACGACCGACCAGGTCGAGGCCGCCATGAGCGACCCGCACACCCGCGCGGAGTACATGGCGATCCTGGCCGAGGTGCCGATCACGTTCTCGTTCGGCTCGCCGATCTCCTGGCGGTCCGTCGACCTCGAGCTCGACGCCTACATCGAGCTCCACAACGCCTACCCGCAGGTCATCGTCGTCGACAACCTCATGGACGTCGAGGGCGCCAGCGCGGACTACACGGCGCAGATGGAGGCGATGCAGAACATCTCCGACCTCTCGCGCTCGACCGGCGCGACGGTGATCGTCCTGCACCACGCGAGCGACAAGTCGTGGGAGGCGAAGTCCGACCCGTGGCGCCCGCCGTCGCGGGACCAGGTCAAGGGCGGCATGAGCGAGAAGCCCGAGCTCTCGCTGTCCGTCGCGCTCGACCCGATGTCGTACCTCTACCGCGTCGCCTGCCTCAAGCAGCGCATGGGCCCCTCGGACCCGAGCGCCCAGCGCTACGCGACCCTGCGCGCCGACCCGGAGCGCACGCTCTTCCTCCCCGACGGCCTCGAAGGGATCTGACGCCGCGATGACCACCTCAGCAGCCACCGCCCGCGCCCGCGCCTCCAAGCGCAAGGGCGCGAGCTACCAGTCCGACGTGCGCAACCTCGTGCGCGACACCTTCCTCCTCGACGTCGAGATCCTCGAGCTCTCGGGCACCGAGGACGAGGGCGACCTCGTGATCCGCCTCCCCCGCACCGGGAAGTACGTGATCGTCGAGGCGAAGAACGAGGCCAAGATCGACCTCCCCGGCTACCTGCGCGAGGCGCGCGCCGAGGCGGCGAACTACGCGAAGCACCGGCCCGCCGTGAGCGACGACCAGACGCTCGCCGTCGCGTTCGTCAAGGCGCGCGGCAAGGGCACGGCCGAGAGCTACGCCGTCATGCGCGCCGGGGACTTCCTGGCGCACCTGGTGGAGCTCGAGGAGCGGGCCTCGTGAAGGCCGAGCCGGTGAAGACGGCCGGCGAGTTCTGGGCCTACATCGGGTTCATCTCCGACCCCGACTCGTTCGAGTGGGGCGTGCCGGAGATCGAGGCGATCGAGGAGTTCCACGGAGTCGATGTCCGCTGAGCCCCTCGACCTGACCAAGGTGCTCGAGCACTACGACGTCCGGGTGCTCTCGAGCCGTACACAGCAGATGGTCACCTGCCCTCTGCACGAAGACCGAACGCCGAGCTGCTCGATCCACCTGGGCAAGGGCCTGTGGAAGTGCTTCTCGTGCGGTGAAGCCGGCGACGGATGGTCGCTGGTCATGAAGAAGGAGGAGACCGACTTTGTCGGAGCGAGAGCCTATGCGGCCGATCACGGCCTCGAGGATGAGCGAGCTCGAGGAAGCGACGGCGGCGTACGAGGCAGCGCTCACGCCGGCGGCCGCGAAGTACCTGCTCGGTCGGGGGCTGGGGGTGGAGGAGGCGACTACGTACCGCGTTGGCGTCGTCGCTGACCCGTTCCCCGGGCACGAGCGCTTCACCGGGATGCTCGTCATCCCCTACCTCGACCAGGAGGGCCGGCCGCTGAGCCTGCGCTTCCGGTGCATCGAGGAGCACGACCACCGCAAGGCGGCGTCGAAGCACGGGAAGTACATGAGCCTCCCGCACGAGCCGGGCCGCCTGTTCAACATCGGCGCCGTGCACCGCGCGGACACCGAGCTCCACATCACCGAGGGCGAGTTCGACGCGATCGTCCTCAACAAGGTGGGCCTCCACGCGGTCGCCGTCCCCGGCGCCCAGTCGTGGGCCCCGCACTTCCGCCGCGTCGTCGCCGGCTTCTCGAAGGTCTGGGTCTGGGGAGACCCCGACGAGGCGGGCAGCGACTTCGTCAACACCATCACGCGCGACGTGCGCAACGCCTCCGGTGTCCGCCTCTCGAAGGCGGACGGGGACGTGACCGACCTCTACCTGGCGCAGGGCGCCGAGGCCATCTACCAGCGCTTCCAGCGCGGATCGGGAGAGTGACGCAGATGACCAGCATCGCAATCGAGTCTGTCGCCCAAGCGCAGGACATCGCGAACGCCCTCGCGACAGCGCTCGAGCCCTTCGGCCTGGAGGCCGTCACGCTCCGGGACATCGAGATCCGTCAGGAGCGGGGCGGGGCGGAGTTCATCGGGGGACGAGTGAGGGGCGGGCGCTCCGACACGTTCGCCGAGATGACCGTCCGGGCGCGCGTGACCCGGGTGCCGATCGCCTACCCCAAGGTGACCCCGGCGCCCGAGGACGAGACGACGTCGGACTGGCACCTCATGGGCGTCGACCCCAAGCATGGCGGCAACGTCTACGCCCGCGCCGGCGCCGGCCGGCGGCTCGAGGTCTTCACCCCGCGGATGGACCCCGAGTACGCCGACCTCGTCGAGCGCTCCCAGCTCGACGTCACGAAGCTGGGCCGCCTGGTGGCGTACCCGTGCGACGACGGCGACGAGGTCCTGGTCCTGGAGCGTGACTGCTCGTGAGGTTCACCGCCCGCGGCGAGGAGTGGAAGTCGGCCCTCGCCGTCATGGAGATGGACGGCTACAAGGACGGGCAGGCAATGGCGAAGGCCGTCGTCGCGGCCGTCTACGGGGACCTCGTCATGCGCGAGTCGTTCCTGCTCCTCGTCCGGGAGGCGGTCGACAAGCGCCCGATCGGCTACGGCCCCTTCCCCTCTGAGGCGGAGGCCGAGAAGCTCGGCGCCGCGCTCGGGCTCCCGTACGCGATCGAGCCGATCACCGGCTCGGGGGTCCTGGAGGCCAACCTCGAGGGTCGCGACTTCGGCGGCTACGGCTACTGCAAGGCGAAGGGCTGCGGGCACCCGCCCTGGCTGCACCTCGCGGACGGCTCGTCGCGCGGCCCCTGCACGGAGGGGGGCTGCCCGTGCAAGAAGCATCGGAAGTGAGCCGCCCGCGCCAGACCTTCCGCTCGATCGAGGCCGTCTACGCCGCGATGCCCGAGCAGGCCGCCGACATCCGGCGGGCCCTGCTCTCGACGCGCGCGGCAGAGGCCCTGGCGATCGAGCTCTGGGACGCGGGCTTCCCCGTGTCCCCCAGCACCATCCGAACGTACCGGCGCGTCATGCGCGCCACAGAGGAGAGCACCACCGATGACTGACACGCTGGCCGAGCGCCTGCTCGCCAAGCCCACCGCGCCGGCCCTGCCGGCCCGCGCCGGCACGGGCACCCTGACCACCGAGCTCGAGGTCAAGGGCGACGTCGCCACGGCGACCGTCAAGACTGAGACCAAGTCTCAGGCCGAGCTCGAGGGCGAGGCCCGCAGCGTGCTCGAGCGCTACGACCTCGACCCCGCCGACTGGGAGGTCACGGGCTTCCGCTCCTCGGCCTGGACCATGCCGTCGGGCGACGAGGGCACGAGCGCGCGCTTCACGTTCGGGCGCCGGGGCACCGCCGCTGCGGGCCGGACCGTCGACATCGATGACCTGCTCGAGCGCGTGCGCGCGGCGCGTGCGCCGAGCTACATCGAGACGTTCACCGGCGGCGGCAAGGGCTTCGTGCTCGCGATCGGAGACATGCAGTACGGGAAGATCGACGGCGACGGCGCAGAGGGCACCGTGCAGCGCGCGTTCGAGGCGATCTCCAAGGCCGCTGACCTCCTGCGCGAGCTGCGGGAGACGGGCAGCGAGCTCATCACGCGGATCCACGTCGCGTGGCTCGGCGACCACATCGAGGGCTTCCAGTCGCAGGGCGGGGCGAACGTCTGGCGCACGCCGCTGACGCTCAACGAGCAGATCCGCCTCACCCGCCAGACGATGCTCCACGCGCTCGAGGAGTTCGCGCCCTTCGGCCTGCCCCTGAGCATGGCGGCGGTGCCGGGCAACCACGGCGAGACGACGCGCTTCGCCGGCAAGGGCGTCACGCGCTACGACGACTCGCACGACACCGAGTCCCTCATCGCCGTGAGCGACGCCGCGCGCATGAACCCGGAGGCCTTCGGGCACGTCAGCTTCTACGTCCCCGAGACGGACGAGATGACCGTCGTGCTCGACGTCGCCGGCACGCGCGTGGCCCACGTCCACGGCCACCAGTACCGCGCCGGCAAGCACTTCGACTGGTGGGAGGGCCAGGCCTTCGGCGGCTCGCCCCTGCGCGATGCGGACCTGCTCCTCGCCGGGCACCTGCACCACTTCCACGTCGACACCCGGGGCCCGCGGACCTTCATCGGCACGCCGGCGCTCGAGTCGGAGAGCACGTGGTGGCGGCACGCGACGGGCATGACCGGCTCGCCGGGCGTCGTCGCGACCCTGACGAAGGACGGCCAGACCTCGCCGATGTGGGTGATCCAGTGACCGACCGCGCGCACGCCACGATCGCCAGCTTCTACGACCTCGCCTCCGAGCTCGTCACGGGCGGAGGCGGGATCCTCACCGCCTTCGTCGCCCCCGACGGTGGGCTGACGTACGTCGCGAGCCCGCTGACGACCACGCCGCCCGCGGTGCTCCTGGGCCAGCAGGCCGAGATGGTCGCGGACCACATCGAGGCGCAGGCCCCTGTCACGTGGATCCTCGCTCCGACCCGGGCGCGCGGCACCCTCTGGGCCGGCAAGAACCTCCCGGGCCTGCGCAAGCGTCGCGTGGTCGCCACCCCCGATGCCTTCACCGGGGTGCGGCTCCGCCGGGAGGACCGCGTCGTCGTGCTCGACCGCCCGCGCGTGAACGCAGCCCTCCTCCTGGAGCTGGACCTCGCGCTGGCCCGCGCCAGCCTCGGGCACGCCGAGGTCGTGCGCGAGGTGCGCGAGTGATCGTCCGGCACCGCTGCGGGAAGAGCTGGAAGCAGCGCGGCGAGAAGAGCGGCCACTGCGGCGGCTGCCACCTCACCTTCTACGGGCAGCGCTCGTTCGACGAGCACCGGCGCGACGGGCGCTGCCTCAACCCCGCGGAGCTGGAGGGCTGGTGGATCGACAAGCTCGACCACTGGCACTCCCGCCCGCGCATGACCGACACCGAGCTCGAGACCGCCTGGGGTGTGACCGCCTGATGCTCACGACCAACACGACCGCCCCTCCCCCGCCCGCCGGGCCGGAGGCCTTCCTCATCATGTACGCCCTGCTCGTCGCCGCGTCCCTCGCGCTGCTCAACCTCGCGCAGGTGGCGCCGTGATCGCCCGCCCGCGCGCCGCGCGCCGCCAGCCCGCCAGCACCGGCCTGTACCTGTTCGCCCTGCTCATCCTCGTCTACGCGACCGCGACCGTCCTGGAGGTCACCACCCGATGAAGTACCGCGACTACGTCGAGCACGTGCTCGTCGAGGCCGGGGCGCGCCCGTCCGACGCCGTGACGGCGGTCGACGCGCTGGCCGGCAAGGCGATGCTCCGCCGGCCGCTCGACGAGGAGGGCGACGTCGAGATCGTCACGAACCTCCAGCGCGAGGTCGTCCGAGAGCTCTGGGTGCCCGTGAGCCAGCGCCCGCACAAGCACCCGCGAGGTGGCATGTGAAGTACCGCGAGTACGTCACGCAGTCCATCTTCGACCACGCCGACGGCCCCCTGGGCGACTGGCGGCAGGTCGAGCGCACCGTCGATGCGCTGGGCGAGGCGGGGGTCCTGCGCCGCCCGCTCGACGACGACGGCTACGTCGAGGAGATCCGCACGATCGGCGCCGACCGCCCGGTCCGCACCGCCTGGGTGTCCACCCCCACCGAGAGCGAGGAGCGCGAAGGATGAGCACGACGACCGTCGACTGGGACGCTGTCGGGGAGCGCGGCTTCTGGGCAGCCGAGCGCGCGGCGAAGTCGGTGGCGAACAGCTACTCGGCCATCGAGGAGGACGACGTCTTCCAGGAGGCCGTGATCTACATCGCGACCCACCCGCGCGAGATGGCCGAGCAGTTCGCCTACGGCGAGTCGCTGCCCGGCGTGCGCGGCGGGGAGCTCGGTGGGCTCAAGAGCATGGCCCGCCAGCTCGTCTCCCGGATGCGCGCGTGGGCAGCCTCCCAGCTCGACCGCCGCGACCGGGAGTTCGACGCCGCGATCGAGCGCCACCAGGAGGAGGTCCGCGAGGGCTTCCGCCACCAGCCCACGCCGGCCGCGTTCGAGGGGATGCCCTACACCCCGGGGCTCATCGAGACGATCCTCCCGGCGCTCTGGACGCCGTCGCTCGCCTGGGCGCCGGTGGTCGAGGGCGGGCCCGAGGAGGACATGCCCCGGGCGAAGAGCGACCCGTCGCACAGCGGGACGCACATGGCCCACTACGCCGACGTCCGCGCGGCGTGGGAGCACGCGAAGGTCACGAAGGCCCAGCGCGAGGCCCTGCTCCTGACGCTCGGCGCCGGCATGACCCAGGAGGAGGCAGGGGCGGTGCTCGGGATCTCCCGGGAGGCCGTCTCCCAGCGATCGACCGCTGGCCTGTGCAACCTCGCCACGTACCTGAACGGAGAGGAGATCGGCCTCGATGGAGTCGACCTCGCAGCCTGAGATCACCGTCTACTCGAACCCGGGGTGCCAGCCCTGCCTCGCCACGAAGCGCCAGCTCGACAAGCTGGGCCTGGCCTACGGCGAGGCGTCCGCCGCGGACAGCCCGCAGATGGTCAACCTCGTGAGGTCGCTGGGCCTGCCGGAGGAGGCGCCGATCGTCGTCGCGAAGCGCGTCGTCGACGGAAGCCAGCGGCAGGAGATTTGGACAGGGTTCCGCCCTGACCGCCTGCGCAGCCTGGCTGCCTGACCCTGACCCTGGCCGGGGCCCTTCATTGGGCCCCGGCCTTTTCGTCGTGTCATGGTGGAGGCATGGCAAGACAGCACGTGCACGTCCGCAAGGAAACGCCCGCCCTCGCCCGCTGGCAGGCAGAGAACCGACGCACCATCCCGGCCCCGCTCCGCGAGGCCCACCCCGTCGCCGTGAACCGCGCGCTCGCGCTGGCCGGCCACGATCCCCGCCGCCTGACCGCCACCGACGAGCGCACGGTCCTGGTCCACAACGAGAGGGTCTGGTAGGGCTACCCCTCGGCCGCGAGGCGCGCCGCCCGCCGCTCCCGCTGCGCCAGCTTCTTGAGCGTCTCGGGCGAGCGCCCCGGGTGCTCTGCCAGCTCGCCGTCGCGCGGCCAGGTGGAGCCGTCGACGAACGTGATGATCGCCCGCTGAGGGCCGGAGAACCGCGCCCCGCGGTAGGGCGCCTTCACGACCCTGACCTCGCGCACGACGGCCTCGATGATCCGGCGCTGCGCCGCCCTGTCGAGGTCGTCCCACGCCTCGGCGAGGTACTGGAGGTCGCGCAGGGACTCGGGCGTCACGAGGTCGCTCTCCGAGCGCGCGGTCAGGGCTTGCTTGGCGGCACCCACGGCCGCGCGCAGGCGGGGCAGCTCTGCGGCCGCCTCCTCCTCGGTCAGGATCCCGACGACGGCCAGGCGCCGGACTCTCGCGAGCTCCGCCTCGGCAGCCGCCAGAGCCCCCTCGCGCACGGTGAGCTCGGCGCGCACCGCCGGGTCCGCCTCCCCTGCCCACGCGGCGAAGGCAGACCGCGTCACCTCATCCTCCGGGTCGAGCGAGGAGAGGAAGATCAGGGCGCGCCCGACGACGTAGTCGTTCATGTCCTCCTCCGGGCACCCGTAGCCGCCGCACCTGCCCGGCCCCATCGCCAGCGACCCGCACTTGTAGTAGCTGTACTTCGAGGTCCGGTGCACCGTCGGCAGCTCGCCGCACTCCGCACAGCGGAGCCGCGAGCCCAGTAGGGACGCCCGGGGCTTCGCGCCGACCGCGCCGGTGCGCCCGCCCCTCTTCCGGTCCTCGATGCGCGCGAGGATGTGCGCCCGCTCGTCCGGGGTGATGACGCCTTCCCCCACGCTGACAGGCTCGCCGGTCTCGGGGTGCCGGTAGACCTCGGCGACATGAGGCCAGCCGCCCTTGCTCCCGTCGGCCTGGGTCTCGCGGATGCGGATGCTCTGGAGCCCAGCCCATCCCGGCGAGCGGACGATGGCGGCCAGGGTCGGGATGCGCCACTTCAACGGGGGTGTCTCGATGTCCTCGTCGCGGCCCCGCGCCTTGCGCGTCACCGTGGCCCCCCACGGGTGCCCTGACGCGAGCCTGACCTTCCGGTCGTTGAGGTCGCCGGTGATCTCGTAGAGGGTCTTCCCCTCTAGCAGGGCCTCGGCGACCGAGCGGGCCTCGGGGTACGTCTCGGGGTCGTGCTCGAGCTTGCCGTCGGCGCCCTTGCGCAGGCCCCACGGCGGCTTGCCGCCGAGCCAGAGGCCGTCCGCGCGCCGGTAGCGCTTCGTGCGCGCGATGTTGTCCCCGAGCTTCTCGCTGTACTCGCGCGCCATCTCGCCGCGGATGATGTTGGCGAGGCGCTGCTGGGGGTCGGAGGTGTCCGTGCCGTCGAGGCCGAGGATGCGCCGGCCCGTCGCCGCGTGCCGGGAGAGGAGCGCTCCGAGGGTGTCTGCCCCGCGCCGGTCCGCCCGGTCGAGCGCCCAGACGATGACCGTGTGGAAGCGGCTGCCCTCGTCGAGGGCGGCCAGGGCCGCCTCCCACTGGGGGCGAGCCTTCCCGCTCCGCGCGCTCGCGCCGGTGCCCTCGCGCTCCCGGTAGACCTCCACAACCTCGAGGCCCTGGCTCGCGGCGAACTTGCGCGCCTCCTGCTCCTGCTCCGACAGCGTCTTGTTCGTGCCGGCCCTTCCGCTCGAGCGTCGGACGTAGATGGCTGCGGCGGAAGAGGGCGTCGTCATACCACACATCCTACGACACTTTGGTGGTATGCTTTAGAACGTCCAGAAATCGACCAGCACGATCTTGCCGCGCAGGTCGGCGAGGGTCAGGTCGCGGCCGCCGGTGTTGAGCCAGCCGCGCCCGACGAGCTCGGACGCGCGGACACGGGGAAGTCGCTCGGTGGTCACGCGACCATTCTCGCGCCCGAGCACGCCCGAGGCAGACACCCCGGAGCCACCACCTCAGGGCCGGCGCAGCTCGGAGCGCAGCGCGTGGAGCTCACGCGTCGCACCGAGACCGACCGCCGCGACGAGGTCGCCCCCGACGCGGAGCTCGGTGAGCAGCCCGCCGCCGTCGAGCGTGCGGTGCTCCGGGGTCGCGCCGGGCACGGCGACGCCGAACCCGGCGACCTGGGTGCCGTGCAGCACGAGAGTGAACCCGGCGTCGGGCACGTACGGGCCGGGGTCCGGGCCGCCGACGAGACGGCGCAGGACGGCGCGCGCCGCGTGCGCACCCTGCGCGACGGCGGCGTCCCAGTGGTCGGTCCGGAACCTCTGGTCGCGCCGGTCCCGGTGGACGGCGACCGCCCCGGCGGCGAGCAGGCCGGGCGCGCCGGGAACAGCGAGGCGGTCGTCGACGTCGACGCCGCCGCCGGTGCCGGGCACGGCGGGCGCGGTGCCGTGCGCGACGACGGCGAGGTCGGACTCCAGGGTCGTCCCGCCCGCGAGGCGCACGGTGACGCCGCCCGGATGCTCGGTCACCGCCTCGACCCGGCGGCCGAGGTGGGCGTCGAGGTGCTCCTCGTGGAGCATGGCGACGGCGCGCGCGACCGCGGCCCCGAGCGCCCCGGCGAACGGGAGCCGGGAGCGGGCGACGAGGTGGACGGTCGCGCCGGCCTCGGCGAGCCAGGCGGCGGTCTCGGACCCGACGAACCCGGCGCCGAGCACGGTGACCGTGCGCCGCGCGGGATCGGGGCCGAGCAGGGCACGCAGCCGCACGGCGTCCCGCGCGGTGTGCAGGTGCACCACGCGGGGCTCCCCGCCGTCGGCGCCCGCGAGCGCCGGGACACGGTCCACGGCCGGGCCGGGGCGAGGCACCGCGCCGGTCGCGAGGACCACGGCGGCGGCGGTGAGCTCGCGCCCGTCCGCGAGGACGACGGCCCGCCGCGCGGGGTCCAGCCCGGTCGCGCGCGCCCGCACGAGCTCGACGTCGGGCGGCACGGGCAGGGCGGCCTGCTCCGCGGTGAGCAGGCCCTGGAGGATCGCCTTGTCGACGAGGGTGCGCAGGTAGGGCGCCTCCTCCTCGCCGTGCACGAGGACGACGCGACCGGCGAACCCCTCGCCGCGCAGCGTCGTCACGGCGGCGTGCCCGGCGGCTCCGCCACCGACCACCACCACGTCCGCCGGCCTGTCCACGTCGCGCATCTCTCCTCCTTGACCTCGATACCCCCTCTGGGTATATTCGCCATCCTAGTCATACCCCATGGGGGTATCAGCACCGAGGAGGAACGTCGTGAGCATCGTCGAGATCGAGTACCAGGTGACCGGCATGACGTGCGGCCACTGCGAGATGTCGGTGCGCGAGGAGGTCGGGCAGGTGCCCGGCGTCACCGCGATCGACGTCAGCGCGACCACCGGTCGGCTCGTCGTCACGGCCGACCAGCCCCTCGACGACGTCGCGGTCCTCGCCGCCGTCGACGAGGCCGGCTACAGCGCGGAGCGGGTGCGATGAGAGCCCCCGCCCGGATCGGGCTCTACGTCGCCGGGCTCGGGGTCGTGTTCGTGGCCTCGGCCGCGGTCGCGGGCGCCGTCGTCCCCGAGGGCGCGCTGCCGAATCCGCCCGCCGCGCACGCGCCGGAGCAGCACGTCGCCACGAGCGACGACCCCCCGCAGGAGACCACGAGAGGAGCGGACATGATCGGCGGACTGTCCCTGGAGCAGGGCGGCTACACGCTCGGCGAGATCGAGGCGCCGCGGACGCCGGGCACGCCCGGCGAGCTCGCCTTCACCCTGACCGACCCCGCGGGCGCTCCGGTGACCGACTTCGCCGTCGCGCACGAGCAGCGCCTGCACCTGGTCGTCGTGCGCTCCGACGGGGCGCACTACCGCCACGCCCACCCCGAGCTGGACGAGGCAGGCCGCTGGTCGGTGCCCTGGACGTGGGACGCCGCGGGCACCTACCGCGTGTACGCCGACGCCGTCCCCACCGGGGGCGACCCGCTCACCCTGAGCCGCACCGTCGAGGTCGCGGGCGACGTCGTGCCCGTCCGGGCGGACGCCCCGACGACCACCGCGTCGGTCGACGGGTACGACGTCGCGCTCGAGGGGAACCTCGAGGCCGGGGCCGTCTCGCGGCTGACGCTTCAGGTCACGCGGGACGGCGAGCCGGTCACGACGCTCGAGCCGTACCTCGGCGCCTTCGGTCACCTCGTCGCGCTCCGTGACGGCGACCTCGCCTACCTGCACGCCCACCCCGAGGGCGCCGAGGCGGTGCCGGGCGAGGTGTCGGGCCCGACCGTGACGTTCGGCGTCGAGGCGCCCACCGCGGGCCGGTACCTCCTCTACCTCGACTTCCAGGTCGAGGGTCAGGTACGCACCGCCGCCTTCACGGTCGAGGCCGCTCCCGCCGCCGACGCGACGGGCGACGCCGCCGCGGCCGACCACGACACGACCCCGCACGACCACTGACGACCCTGCACCGGGCGGCACGCCGCCCGGTCGGAAGGAGAACCTCATGACGACATCGGCCGCCCCGCCGCCGGGGACGTTCGTCGAGCTCGAGATCGGCGGGATGACCTGCGCCTCGTGCGCCATGCGGATCGAGAAGAAGCTCAACCGGCTCGAGGGCGTCACCGCGACCGTGAACTACGCGACGGAGAAGGCGAAGGTCACCGTCCCGGAGGGCGTCGACGCGGCCACGCTCATCGCCGAGGTCGAGAAGACGGGGTACACCGCCCAGCTCCCGCGCGTCGAGGACCCCGAGGTCCCGACGCCGGACGAGGCGGACGACGTCGACCCCGAGCTCACCGCGCTGCGGCAGCGCCTCGTCGGGGCCGTCGTGCTCTCGGTCCCGGTCATCGCGATGGCGATGGTCCCCGCGCTCCAGTTCACGTACTGGCAGTGGGCCAGCCTCGTGCTCGCCGCGCCCGTCGTGGTGTGGGCGGCCTGGCCGTTCCACCGCGCCGCGTGGACCAACCTGCGCCACGGTGCGGCGACGATGGACACCCTCATCTCCGTGGGGACCAGCGCCGCGTTCCTCTGGTCCCTCTACGCGCTGTTCCTCGGCACGGCGGGCGAGCCGGGCATGACCCACCCGTTCACGCTGTCCGTCGCCCCCACCGACGGCGCCGGGAACGTCTACCTGGAGGTCGCGGCCGGCGTCACGACCTTCATCCTCGCGGGCCGCTACTTCGAGAAGCGGTCCAAGCGGCAGGCCGGCGCCGCGCTGCGCGCCCTGCTCGAGCTCGGCGCCAAGGACGTGGCGGTGCTGCGTGACGGCGCCGAGACCCGCGTCCCGATCTCGGAGCTCGCCGTGGGCGACGAGTTCGTCGTGCGCCCCGGCGAGAAGATCGCGACCGACGGCACGGTCGTGGCCGGCACGTCCGCCGTCGACGCCTCGATGCTCACGGGCGAGTCCGTGCCCGTCGAGGTGGGCGAGGGCGACGCCGTCACCGGTGCGACCGTCAACGCGGGCGGGCGGCTCGTCGTGCGCGCGACGCGCGTCGGCGGCGACACCCAGCTCGCGCAGATGGCCCGCCTCGTCGAGGACGCGCAGTCCGGCAAGGCCCAGGTCCAGCGGCTGGCCGACCGCGTCTCGGCCGTCTTCGTCCCCGTCGCCATCGCGATCGCCGTCGGCACCCTCGGCGCGTGGCTCGGCGCCGGCGCGCCGGCATCGGCCGCGTTCACCGCCGCCGTCGCGGTGCTCATCATCGCGTGCCCGTGCGCGCTCGGCCTCGCCACCCCGACGGCGCTGCTCGTCGGGACGGGCCGCGGAGCCCAGATGGGCGTCCTCATCAAGGGACCCGAGGTGCTGGAGTCCACCCGGACCGTGGACACCGTCGTGCTCGACAAGACAGGGACCGTGACGACGGGCGTCATGACGCTGACCGACGTCGTCACGGGCACCGGTGTCGACCGCGCCGAGCTCCTGCGCCTCGCCGGGGCGCTCGAGGACGCCTCGGAGCACCCGGTCGCCCGGGCGATCGCCCGGGGCGCCGCCCAGGAGGTGGGCCCGCTCCCCGTGCCCGCGGAGTTCACCAACGTCGAGGGCACGGGCGTGCAGGGCGTCGTGGACGGGCACGCCGTGCTCGTCGGCCGCGAGTCGCTCCTCGCCGAGTGGGCGCAGCACCTCCCGCGCGACCTCGCCGACGCCAAGGCCCGCGCCGAGGAGCAGGGCGGCACCGCCGTCGTCGTCGGCTGGGACGGGCGCGCCCGCGGCGTCCTCGTGGTGGCCGACGCGGTCAAGCCCACGAGCGCCGAGGCGATCCGCCAGCTCCGCGCGCTCGGCCTCACCCCGGTGCTCCTCACCGGGGACAACGCGACCGTCGCACGCCGGATCGCGGCCGAGGTGGGCATCGACGAGGTGATCGCGGAGGTCATGCCGCGCGACAAGGTCGACGTCGTCAGCCGCCTCCAGGGCGAGGGCAAGGTCGTCGCGATGGTCGGCGACGGCGTGAACGACGCCGCCGCTCTGGCCCAGGCGGACCTGGGTCTCGCCATGGGGACCGGGACGGACGTCGCGATCGAGGCCGCCGACATCACCCTCGTGCGGGGCGACCTGCGCTCCGCGGCCGACGCGATCCGCCTGTCACGCCGGACCCTCGGCACGATCAAGGTGAACCTCTTCTGGGCGTTCGCCTACAACGTCGCCGCGATCCCGCTGGCCGCGCTCGGCCTGCTCAACCCCATGCTCGCCGGCGCCGCGATGGCGTTCTCCAGCGTCTTCGTCGTGGGCAACAGCCTGCGCCTGCGGTCGTTCCGGAGCCGGGCCACGAGCCCGGACCCGACGGCCACCACCCCGACCGCGCCGGCCGCGCAGCTCGCCGGCGTCTGACCGTCCCGACCCTCAGGAGGACCCGCATGTGCCACCACCACGACGACGCCCCGCCGCACGACGACGCCCGCCCCGAGCCGGCCGGCGCCTGTCACGCGCACGCCGCACCCTCGGTCGGCTCCGTGCCGGACGACGACCTCGCCGAGTGCCCCGTCATGCCCGGCAGCACGACCGTCAAGGCGCACGCCGAGGCGGCCGGGCTCGTCCGTGACCACGAGGGCGTCCGCTACTGGCTGTGCTGCTCGTCGTGCGGCCCCCTCTTCGACGCCGACCCCACCCGCTACGCCCGCGCGTCGTGACCCGGTGAGCACGTCGACCCGGTGAGCACGTCGACCGGTGACCCGGCGACCCGGCCCGGTGCCGCCCACGGGGTGCGGTGCCGGGCCGCGGCGTGGGTGGCGACCCTCCCCGGCCCTCTCGCGCGGGCGTCGCGGGGTTCAGACGCGCGACGCCGTGACGTCCCCGACGACGCGGACCTCGACCTCCACGCCGTCGACGGTCTCGGGGACGTCGACGTCGTCCGAGGTCACGTTCACGCGCAGCAGCCAGTCGTCGACGACGTCCGTCGCCCGCGGGCCGCGCCCGGGCGCGCCCGACGCGTCGGCACGGGCGATCCCGACGCCGGTCACTCCGTCGAGGCCCGCGAGCTCGTCGCGGAGCGCGGCCTTGGCCTCGCGGGCTCGTTCGAGGGTCGCCACGGCGAACCACCTCCCGACCTCATTGTGCGCCCGTCGGGGCGTTCGCGGCAGGGCCGGGAGTCCGTGCCGGGCGGCGTCACCCGAGCAGCGTCGCGCCCAGCCGCTCGAGGACGGTCCCGATCGGGTTGCAGTACGTGAGCCCCGTGCCGTTCGCGCCGCCCGTCTCCGACCCCGCGAACAACAGCCCCAGCGCGACCCCGTCCTCGCGGTACACGAGCGACCCGGAGTCGCCGCCGCGCGAGAACGGCCCGTCGCCCGTCGACTCGACCTCGATCTGGTCGTCGAACCGCAGCGCGCCGAGGCCGTCGCCGTAGCCCACCACGACGTCGTCGAGCTCGATGGCCGTGACGCGCCCCGTCGTGACGCCGGTGGTCCGGCCGGACTTCCCGACCGCCTCACCGCCGAGCGCGACCGCGGTCTCCGTGATCCGGCCGACTGGGTACTCCGGGTCCACGGTCGGGTCGTCGAGGAGCGCGACGGCGGCGTCGACGGTCTGCGTGACGCCCGCCTCCAGCGGGACGAGCGCGGCGAGGGCCCCGACGCGGTCGTCCGGCGCGCTGCCGCCGTCGGCGGGGCCGGGCTGCACGACGACGTCCCCGACCCGGGCGGACGGCGACCCCGCGAGCACGTGCCAGTTCGAGAGCGCGTAGACCGACGCGGCGTCCGCGCCCACCACGGGCGGCTCGGCGACGCGCACGAACGCGCCGAGCGTCCCCGCGGTGACGTCCACGTGGGCGATCGAGACCCCGGGACGCAGCGGCCGGACCCGGCCGGTCTCGCCGGTCGCGTAGGCCGTGACGACCGGCGGGCGCAGGCCCGGTCCGTCGGCGCCCGCACGCCCCGAACCCGGCGCCGCGGCGAGGGGCCGGATCCGCCCCGTACGTCGCACGTCGACCGTGTCCCCCGCCTCCGAGGCGACCTTGCGCGCGATGCTGCGCGCGGTGGGCACGCCCAGCCGGTACCGGACCGCGATGGCGTACCCGCCGTCGTCGTGCGGGGCGAGGCCGATCGCGAGAGTGGGCGCGCGCACGACGTCCGCAGCGTCGGGCACGTCGCGCGCCTCGATCGCCGTGCCCGACCGGCCCGGCAGCCCCGACCGCTCCGCGAGCTCACGCGCGTAGTCCGCGAGCTGCGACTTGATCTCCCGTGCCTTCTGCTGGTCCATCGGTGCACCGTCCCCTCGCCCGACGGACGGCTCCCGCCGTCCGCGTCCTGCCGAGCGAGTCTGACGGCCGCCGCCCACACCCGCACCGCGCCACGCCGACGCAGACGGCGACGCGGCGGGATCAGGCTCCCGGCGCCTCGACGGCCGGTCCCGGCCGCGGGCTCCTCGCCCGGCGGCCGACGGCCCACAGGAGCCCGGCGACGCCGAGCGCGACGACCGCCGCGACGAGGGTCACGTGCGCCTGGCGCAGGCGGTCGTAGACGTACCACCAGTCGGCGCCGTCCGGCGCGCCCGCGGAGCGCGCGAACATCTCCGCGACGTACCACCGGTTCGCCCACGCGACGAGCAGAGCCGTACCGACGACCGCTGCGACGACCCCCAGCGCCCTCGCGAGGCGCCCCGCGCGCTCGGTCCGCCGTCGTCCTGCTGCCGTGCCCCCGTGCGTCATGCGAGGCATCCTCTCGCGCCCACGGCGCTCGGCACCAGACCCGGCTCAGGCCCGGAGCAGCTGCTCGACGCGGACCGACCGGCGGCGGGCGACGACGAGCGTCGTCACCGCGACGGACGCGAGGCCCCAGAGCACCAGCGCGACGGCGTCACCCGCTCCCCCGGCCGCGCCCGGGTCGACGATCGACGTGAGCAGGCGGAGCGCCGAGCCCACGGGCAGCAGGTCGCGCAGCCCGGTGAGCGCGGCAGGGACGGTCGCGACGATGCCGGTCGCGACGAGCAGGACCGCGACGAGCAGGCTGATCGCCCGCCCCACGTTCCCGAGCAGGGCGGCGAGCGCCTGGTTGAGCGCGACGAAGACCACCGACGCGAGCGCGCCGACCGCGAGCAGGCCGACCCAGCCGCCCACGCTCGCTCCCTCGACCGCGGCGAGGACGCCGCCGACCACGAGGCCCGTCGCGGCGGCGATCCCCGCCGGCAGCGCGAGCGCGGCGAGCGCGAGCCGCCCCGCGGTCCGGGTCGACCCGAGCAGCTTCGCGGGCACGGGCGGGAACGCGACGAAGATCGCGAGCGCGCCGAGCCACAGGGCGAGGACGGCGAACAGCGGGCCGGTCGACCCGGTGCCGAGGTCCTCGACGCCCGGAGCGGCCACCGGGTCCGCGACGACCGCGGAGAGGTTCTCGCGCTCGGCGTCCGTGTACGAGGGGATCTGCTCCGTCGCGTCGCCGAGGCCCTGGGCGAGCTCGCTCGTCCCGTCCGCGAGCTGCCCGACGCCGCCCGCGAGGTCGCCCGCGCCCGTCGCGAGCTCCTGCGTCCCCGTGGCGAGCTGGTCGGCCCCCGTCCCGAGCGCCCCGACGCCGGTCGCGAGGCCGTCCGCCCCCGACGACAGCGCGCCCGCGCCCCCGGCGAGCCGGGCGGCGCCGTCGGCCACCTGGTCCGCACCGCCGGCGAGCTGCCCGAGCCCGGCCGAGAGGTCGCGCGCGCCCCCGGCGACCCCCGTCGCCCCGGTGGCGGCCTGCGCCGCCCCGGTCGCGAGCCGGTCCGCGCCCTGCGCGGCCTGGTCGACCCCGGCCGCGAGGGCGTAGAGCCCGGTGGGCCCGTCCGCGCCCGACGGCACCCCGGCGAGGGCGGCGTTCCCCGCCGCGACCTCCGCCGCGCCCACCGCGAGCGGTCGCAGCGCGGCGAGCTGCTGGTCGAGCGCCACGCACGCGGGCGACGTCGGGGCCGCCGCGCACCCCGCCTGGACCTTCTGCTGCTCGATCCCGGCGACGACCTGCGCGAGGCCGCCGGCGACGTCCCGTGACCCCGTCGCGAGGCTGGTCCCGAGCGACGGGAGCGACGTCGACCCGCCGTCGGGAAGGGGAACGGCAGAGATCGAGGCGTCGAGCGTGCCGAGCCCGGTCGCGAGGTCGGACACGCCGGTCGAGACCGCCGCGACGCCGTCGGCCAGCCCCTGCGCACCGGTGGCGAGCGAGCCCGCGCCCGTGGACGACTGCGCGACGCCGTCCGCGACCTGGCGCGATCCCGTCGCGACGCCCTGCGCCCCGCTCGCCAGGTCACCGGCGCCGGACGCGAGCCGGTCGGCGCCCGAGCCGAGCTCGCCGACCCCGGACGCGAGCGCTCCGGCGCCGGTCGCGAGCTCGCCCGCGCCGGACGCGAGCCGCGTCGCGCCGTCGTCCGCCTGGGACGCGCCGTCCGCGAGCTGGTCGGCGCCGTCCGCGGCCTCGCCGAGCTGCTCGTTCAGGGTCGTGAAGCCGACGAGCACGCCGTCGACGTAGTTCTCGGTCAGCGTCGTGCCGAGCACCGAGGTCGCGGTGGTCGTGACGATGCGCGCGAGCGCCTCGTCCACGACGCGCCCGCCGGGTGCCGTCTCGACCGTCAGCGTGGCCTGCGTCGCGTCGGACGCGTCGCCGCCGAACGACGTGGCCGCAGCGGAGAAGTCCTCCGGGATGGTCACGACGGCGGAGTACGTGCCTTCGGCCAGCCCGGACGCGGCGTCGGCGGCGTCGGTGACGACCCAGTCGTAGTTCGTCGTGCCGGCGTCGGGCTGGACGGCGACCGGACCGGTGTCCGTCGACGCCGCGCCGCCGCTCACCAGCCCCGCCGTGAGCTGGCGCCCGAGGGGGACGGTCTGGCCGTCGACCTCCACGGGCTCGTCGAGGTTGACGACCGCCGCCTGCACGGTGTCGAGGCGCTCCTGCGGGTTCCACAGCGCCCACAGGAGCAGGCCGAGCACGGCGAGCGGGAGCGCGACGGCCGCGGCCACGGTCCACACGCGTCGCGCGTCGACCCGGGTCCGGGCGCGGGCAGGCGCCGGCGCGCCCGGGGTGGTCGGTCCGGTCTGCGCCGTGTCGGGCGGGAAGACGCTCATGCGGGCACCTCCTCGGTGCGCGGGCCGACGACGGACGCCGGGTCGGTGGGGGCGGGCACCGTGGGGGCGGGGTCGGGAGCGTGCAGGTCGAGCACCTGCGTCCCGGGCGGGGCGAGGTCCGTGGGCGCGGGCCCGACGGCACCCAGGACGACCGCCGTGCCGCTCGCGGTGGCCTGCCCGAGCACGTCGGCCAGCGCCGCCCGCTCCGCGGGCGACGTGACGGCGTCGGTCCCCACGACGGCGAGCAGCCGCGGGCCCTCGCGCAGCAGCGCGGCGACGCTCGACGCCGCGGGCACGCGGTGCGCGGCGGGCGCGGGAGCGTCACCGGGCAAGGCCGCGACGTCGGCCGCGAGGTCGACGAGCGCGACGCGGCGACGCACGCTCAGCGCGCGCTCGGGCAGGACGAGGCCCGTCACCTTGAGGGCCCCGGCGGCCGGCCTGAGCCGCCCGGCGAGCGCCAGCACGACGCCGGACACCGCCGCGGGCGACGTCCCGTGCACGACGAGCGACCCGCCGTCGGGCACGCGGATCGTGACCGGCTCCGCGAGGGGGCCGTGCGCCCCGGCGACCACGAGGTCGTGCGCGACGACGGCGTCCGTGCTGCCGGGCTCCGGCCAGTCCGCGAGCGCGAGCTCCTTGGACAGCCCCTCGCCCTCGACGTCGAACGAGGGGAGCACGCGGTCGAGCCAGCGCGGCATCCACCACGCCTTGTCGCCGAGCATCGCGAGCACGGCCGGCACGAGCGTCATGCGCACGACGAACGCGTCGACGAGGACGCCGACCGCGAGCCCGAGCGCGATGGGCTTGAGGCTCATGTCGCCCTCGGGCACGAACGCGACGAACACGGCGAACATGATGACGGCGGCCGCGGTGACGACCTTCGCCGACGCCTGGAACCCCGTGAAGATCGAGCGCCGCGCCTTCCCGGAGTGGACGTAGTCCTCCCGGATGCGCGCGACGAGGAACACCTCGTAGTCCATCGCGAGGCCGAACAGCACGCCCATGAGGACGATCGGCATGAACGAGATGACGGGCCCGAGCCGTGTCACGTGCAGCGCGTCGGCGAGGAACCCGTGCTCGAACACGAGCGTCACGACGCCGAACGCCGCGCCGACCGAGAACAGGTAGCCGAGCGTCGCCTTGATCGGCACCGCGATCGACCGGAACACCATGGTCAGCAGCACGAGCGACAGGCCCACGACGACGAACGCGAACGGCAGCAACGCCGCCCCGAGCTTGGCGGACACGTCGATCCCCACCGCCGTGAAGCCCGTGACCGCGAGGTCCACGCCGTACTCGTCGAGGAAGTGGTCGTGCTGCGCGCGGATCTCCGTGACGAGGTCCTTGGTCTCCTCCGAGTCCGGCGCGCCCGTCGGCACGACCTGGACGATGCCCGTGTCCGCGGTGAGGTTGGGCGTGGAGAGCGGCACGTCCGCGACGCCCGGCAGGCCCGCGATCTCGTCGCCCAGGTCGTCCATGAGCCCCACCGGGTCCGTCGACGTGACGATCGTCCCGGTGACGATGAGCGGCCCGTTGAAGCCGGGCCCGAAGTGCTCGGACACCAGGTCGTACGTGACGCGCGCCTGGTTGTCCTCCGGCAGCGTCCCCGCGTCGGGCAGCGCGAGCTGCAGGTCCCGCGCCGGCAGCGTCAGCAGCACGATCGCCGCGACGACGAGACCGATCGTCAGCAGCGGGACCCGCGTGACGGTCCGCACCCACCCGGCGAAGAACCGGTTGCGGTGCGCGGTCGTGGTCGGGTCGGAGACGTCCCGGGTCGGGTCCGCGGCGGGGGCGCCCTCGGTGCTCGGGGCTGCCGCGCCGTCACCCTGGTCTTCCGGGCGGGGGTTCACGAGCGCGGCTTGACGCCCTGTCGCATCCGAGCCCGCCCCCGCCGCTCGTCCGGTCCGTCGCCTCGTCGTCTCGTCGAGGTCCGACGACGCCGCACCCGCACGCCGTCGCCCACGCCCACGACGGCGCGGAGCCTTCGGGCGGAGCCGCTCGCCGGCGAAGCCCAGCATCGCGGGGAGGAGCGTGATCGACACGAGGACCGCGAGGCCGACGCCGACTGCGGCGGCGACGCCCATGACGGTGAGGAACGGGATGCCGGCGACGCCGAGGCCGACGAGCGCGATCATCACGGTGAGGCCGGCGAAGATGACCGCGGAGCCGGCGGTCGCGACGGAGCGGGCGGCGGCCTCCTCGACGCTCAGCCCGGCGGCGAGCTCGTCGCGGTGCCGGGACACGATGAAGAGCGCGTAGTCGATGCCGACGGCGAGGCCGAGCATGACGGCGAGCATCGGGGTCGTGGAGTTGATCTGCGCGACGGCGGTCGCGGCGAACAGCAACCCCATGCTCACGCCGACCCCGACGACGGCGTTGAGGAGCGGCAGCCCGGCCGCGACGAACGAGCCGAACGTGAGGACGAGCACGACGAGCGCGACGAGGAGGCCGAGCGCCTCGGTGACGGTGAGGGTCGGGAACTCGGTGCTGAAGAGCTGGCCGCCGAGCGCGGCCTGCGCGCCGTCGGGCAGGGCCGCGGCGAGGTCGTCGACGACGTCGCCGAGCGCATCCTTCGTGGCGTCGGTGACCTCGCTCTGGCTCTCGTCGAGCTGGACCGTCATGAGCGTCGCGACGCCGTCGTCGCTGATCGACGCGGTCATGGTGTCGTCGTAGGGCGACGTCACGGCGGCGACGCCGTCCACGTCGCCGAGCCCGGCCACCGCGTCCGCGACGGGGCCGCGGACGGCGTCGTCCTCGATGGTCGAGCCGTCGGGGGCGACGACGACGACCTGCGCGGAGGCGCCGCTGACCTGCGGGAACGTCGCCGCCAGGCGGTCGAGCGCGGCCTGGGACTCGGTGCCGGGGATGGTCACCTCGTCGTCGAGCCCCTGGCCGACGAGGCCGGCGAGCGCGCCCGCGAGGACGAGGATCCCGAGCCACGAGGCGAGGACGAGCCGGCGCGCCCCGACCGCCCAGCGGCCGAGCGAGTACAGCGCTGAGGACACGAGCGGCCTCCTGAGGAGAGTCAGACGGATTTCAGGATACGCCGCTGTATCCGATACGCGACCGTATCGGATACACTCATGTATCGCAAGGCCGCCCGGTGCGGACGGCCCGTCCGACAGTGGGAGCATGTCCGGCGTGACCACCGACCTCGACCCGACCCGAGTCGACCGCGGCGCGGAGAGCGAGACCCCCCTCTCCCCCCGTCGCGAGCGCACCCGTGAGCGCCTGCTCGACGCCGCCTACGGGCTGTTCGCCGAGCACGGCATCAACGGCACGTCGATCGAGGCCGTGTGCGAGGCGGCGGGCTTCACGCGCGGCGCGTTCTACTCGAACTTCGACACCAAGGAGTCGCTGTTCCTCGCCCTCACCGAGCGCGAGATCCGGATGCGGATGCGGAGCCTGGAGGCCGCCGTCGAGCACCTGCCGGACGACCCGGTGCGCGACGGCGTCATCGCCCCCGAGGCGATCGCCACGATCGTCGCGGCCGTCATGGCCGACCCGCGCGACGAGCGCCGGTGGTGCCTCATGAGCGCGGAGCTCGAGCTGCTCGCGCTGCGCGACCCGCAGGTCGCCGCCCGGTTCGCGGACCAGGAGGAGTCGTTCCGTACGGAGCTCGCGGACATCCTCACGCGCGTGCTCACGAGCGTCGGGATGCGCTTCGCGATCGACGCCCCGGCCGCCACCCGCGTCCTCATCAGCGCCTACACCTCCGCGGCGAGGGACGCGTTCCTCAGCCCCGACGGCGAGGACGCCGTGCGGCGCGCGCAGGCCGCGGACTGGCTGCCCGCGCTCGTCGGCCGCCTCGTCGAGCCGGATCCCGAGGCGGCCTGACGCCGCACCCGTCGGGTCGACACGACGGCCCTGTGGGTGGCGCACGTCACACTGGCGGCATGACACTCACCTTCAGCGGCGCCGTGGTCGACTGCGCCGACCCCGCCGTCGTGGCGGACTTCTGGCAGGCCGCGCTCGGCTGGACGGGGCGCGAGACCGGACCGCACGGCGAGGCCGTGCTCTACCCACGCGACGGCGAGACGGTCCTCGGGCCGCCGAGCCTCGTCTTCCAGCGGGTCCCCGAGGGCAAGGCGGTGAAGAACCGCGTGCACCTCGACTTCTCGTCGTCCACCCAGGCGGCCGACGTCGCACGGCTGGAAGGGCTCGGCGCGCGCCGCGTCGACGTCGGCCAGGGCGAGCAGGAGACGTTCGTCGTCCTGGCCGACGTGGAGGGCAACGAGTTCTGCGTCCTGCGCGGGGACTGACGGCCCACCGCCGAGCGGCGTCCGCGGTCGGGGTCAAGCAGGGTCGTAGACCGCCGCCGCGCCGGCGGGCGACTCGCCGACGTCCTCGACCGGGCGGGGCGCGTACGTCTGGGCGGTGAGGTCCGCGCGCTCGACGCGCGACAGTCGGAACCAGCGGATCGCCTCGCGCGACCGGCACCACGCGACGAGGTACCAGCGACCGTCGGTGTGCGCGAGCAGCACGGGCTCGACCCGGCGCGCCGAGGTCGCGCCGCGGCCGTCCCGGTAGCTGATCGCGAGCACGCGCGACCCGGCCAGCGCCTGCTCGACCGCGCGCAGCACCCCGAGGTGCGAGCGGGCACGCCCGACGACGTCCCCACCCGCTGCGGCGGGGGCGTCCGGCGACGCGTCCGGGGCGTCGTGGCGGACCCATACCCGCGCGGCCAGCGCCTCGGCCCGCTCGCGGTCGCCGGCCGCGAGCGCGTCCCAGACCTTCCCGCGCGCCGCGAGCGCGTCGACCGCGAACGGGCTGCCGTGCGGGAGCGTCGCGAGCGCGACCGCGACGGCGACCGCCTGGCCGGGCGTGAAGTTGACCGGCGGCAGCGACGCGCTCGGGTCGAGCACGTAGCCACCACCGGGACCGGCCTGGGCCCAGATCGTCAGACCGGCCTGCTGCAGCGCGGCCACGTCGCGCTTGATCGTCCGCTCGCTCACCTCGAGCGCGGCCGCGAGGCGCGACCCGTCGTCCCGGTCCGCCCTGCCCGCCGGAGCTCCTCCGCGATCGCGTAGAGACGTTCCGTCCTGTTCACCGGACGATGGTGACAGACAGGTGTCACCGATGCGCTGCAAAGGTGGGTGCATGAGCCACCACGACACGCCGGAACCGCCCGTCCACGTCGTCCTCGTCCCCGGCTTCTGGCTGGGCGCGTGGGCGTGGGACGACGTCGTCCCCCACCTCGAAGTCGCCGGCCTCGTGCCGCACGCCGTGACCCTCCCCGGGCTGGAGCCCGGCGCGACCGCGCAGGACCGTGCCCGCGTCACGCGCGACGACCACGTGGACGCCGTCGCGCGGCTCGTCGCCGGGCTCGACGGCCGGGTCGTGCTCGTCGGCCACAGCGGCGGCGGGCCTGTCGTGCAGCAGGTCGCCGACCGCGACCCGGCCCGGATCGAGCGGATCGTGTACGTCGACACCGGTCCCCTGGTCGACGGTGCGGCCCTCTCGCCCGACCTCCCGGCGGACGCGGCCGAGGTCCCGCTGCCGGGCTGGGAGGTGCTGGCCGAGGACGGGTCGAGCCTCGACGGCCTGGACGACGCCGCGCTCGCACGGTTCCGCGAGCGCGCGGTGCCGACGCCCGGCCCGGTCGCGCGCGGCCCGGTGCACGTGACGAACCCGGAGCGCCTGCACGTCCCGACGACCGCGATCTGCTCCTCGATCCCCTCGGCCGTGCTCGCCGAGCTCGCCCACCCCGGCCCGCCCCTGCACACCGAGCTGGGCGAGCTCACGGACCTCACCTACGTCGACCTGCCGACCGGGCACTGGCCCATGTTCTCGCGCCCGCGCGACCTCGCGGCCGCGCTGGTCGACGCGGTCTCCTGACCGACGCCCCACCCAGCGCAGCGGCTGGTCGTGAGCCGGTCGCACGGGAGGGACCCGTGCGACCGGCATCACACGTTCTCCGGAAAAAAGTCACCGAACTCGCGTCACGGACGGCGACTTGTGCCGTCTTGTCGGGTGAAAGCGGTCATCCGGCCGCCCGAAGACCGACCCACGACGAGACGGACCATGCACGACACCCTGCCCTCCGCCCCCTCGCGCACCGAGGTGCGCACGGCCCTGCTCTGGGCCCTCGAGCACGACCGCGACGCCCTGCTGGAGCACCGCGAGACGACCCAGCACTGCGCGTGGGCCGCGGCCCGGGGTGCGGCCGACCGCCGCCTCGTGCGCCGCTGGCGCGCGGCCTTCGCCCCGCTCCCGTCCACCGTCGCCTGACGCGCGACCGCCGGGTCCGGACCGCGCGAGCGCATCCGTCCGAGGGTCCGCGGGCGAACCCCGGACGAGAGGGCACGTCCGCCCCCTCGGGAGGAGGTCGCCATGTTCGCGTCGCTCGCTGCCGGATCCGGCGGGACGATCGGCGTCACGGGGATCGGGAACGGCATGTCGCAGTGGTTCCTGATCTTCGGTGCGCTCGTCATCACCGCGATCCTCGTCGGCTCGATCTACGAGCTCGGCAAGGCCGTGCACGACCGGCACGTCCACCAGCGCCGCCCGGTGCACCGCTGACGCCCGCCTGACCGCGGCCGCCCGCCACCGCCGCCGCCGTTCCCGGCCCCGCCGCGCCGCGCGACCTCGCGTCCCGCGCCGCGGCGTCGGACACTGGGAGGAGGGCGACGAGGACCGGTGACGCGATGGTCGGGACCGTGGCACGTGTCCCCCGCGCCGAGCAGGGCGCGAGGCGGGGCGAGCGCGCGCCCGGCGCCCTCGACGGCGACCGCCCGTTCGACCTCCGCGCCGCGTACGGGCGCTGGGCCCCGCTGGTCCGCGCGGTCGTCGCCCGGCGCCTGGGCGACCCGGCCGACACCGACGACGCCACCCAGCTCGTCTTCCTCGCCGCGTGGCGCTCGCGCGACCGGTTCGACCCGGCGCGGGGCGACCTTCCCGTCTGGCTGCTCGGCATCGCGCGCCACGTCGCCGCAGACCTCCTGACGGACCGCGCACGCGAGGCACGACGCCGCGAGGCGGCCTCGCGCGGCCGGCCCGTGACGGTCGTCCGCGACCCGGCCGACGACGTCGTCGCTCGCGTCGACCTGGAGGGCTCGCTGCGCCGCTTGTCCCCGGAGCGGCGGCGCGTGGTGCGCCTCGTGTACGCGCAGGGCCGCACGCACGCCCAGGTCGCGGCCGAGACCGGCCTCCCGCTCGGCACGGTCAAGAGCCACGCGCGCCGCGGCCTGGCCCAGCTCCGCGCCCACGCCTGACCCGCCGAGCACGACGTTGCTGTCGGAATACGGCCCCTCGCGACACCGACGTCGTGCTCGACCGCGCTGTACGTCGCACTCGGCGGGCTCGCCGACGCTCGTCACGACCAGGGCGACTGTGGTGTGATCCAGTTCACACGAACCCACGACCGAGACGTGTCGGGAGCGGGCCGTCGGCTCCGACCTCCTCGTGACGGCGCCGACGGGGCGCCGACCGACGGAAGGAACGGACCATGAGGTACATGCTGGTGAAGACGTACACGCAGGCGGCGCACTGCGACCTCCCGATCCACGAGTGGGCACCGGAGGACGTCGAGGCGCACATCGCGTTCCAGCGCGCGCTCGGCGAGCAGCTCGCCGCGTCGGGCGAGCTCGTCGACGCCCAGGGGCTGGCCGGTCCGGACCAGGCGCTCGTCGTCACGTCCGACGGCCGCACGGCCCCGGTCGTCACCGACGGCCCGTTCCCCGAGTCGAAGGAGTTCCTCGCGGGCTACTGGATCGTCGACGTCGACAGCCAGGACCGCGCGGTCGAGATCGCGGCGCAGGCGTCGGCCGCGCCCGGCCCGGGAGGCGCCCCGATCGGCGAGTACATCGAGGTCCGCCAGGTCATGAGCGCGCCCGCGTCCGAGCAGTGACCGCCACGTGACCGCCACGGCCCCCGAGCCCGTGGAGGACCTGCTGCGGGACCTCCGCCCGCGCGTCCTCGGCCTCCTGGTGCGGCGCTGCGGCGACCTCGCCGACGCCGAGGACGCGCTCCAGGAGGCGTTGCTCGCGGCCGCGACCCGCTGGCCGGCGGACGGGCTCCCCGACGACCCGCGGGCCTGGCTCGTGCGCGTCGCGGAGCGGCGGCTCGTGGACACCGTCCGGGCCGACGTCGCGCGGCGCCGCCGGGAGGAGACGACCGCGCGGCGCGACCCGGACTCGGCGGGCCTCGCCCCCGCAGGCCTCGGGGGCGAGGCCTCGTCCGCCGCCCGGTCCGCCGCGCCCGGCGGCGGGCCGGGCGCGGCGGGGCGGGCTATCGACGTCGACGACTCGCTCACCCTCTTCTTCCTCTGCTGCCACCCCGACCTGCCGCCCGCGAGCGCCGTCGCGCTGACGCTGCGGACCGTCGGCGGGCTCACGACGGCGGAGATCGCCCGCGCGTTCGGCGTCCCCGAGGCGACCATGACGCAGCGCCTCACGCGCGCGAGGCGGCGCCTCGCCGCGCTCGACCGCCCGTTCGCGACCCCGGGCCCGGGCGAGTGGGACGCGCGGCTCGCCGCCGTGCTGCGCGTCCTCTACGTCGTGTTCACCGAGGGGCGCACGGCGACCTCGGGGCCGCTGCTGCGGCGCGCGGACCTGTCGGGCGAGGCGATCCGGCTGGCCCGGACGGTGCAAGCACTGCTGCCGGACGACCCGGAGGTCGGCGGGCTGCTCGCGCTCATGCTCCTCACGGACGCCCGTCGCGACGCCCGGACCGGTCCGCGCGGGGAGCTCGTGCCGCTCGCCGACCAGGACCGCACGCGCTGGGACCACGCGGAGATCGTCGAGGGCGTCCGGATCGTCACCGCGACGCTCCGCCACGGTCTCGTCGGGTCGTACCAGGTGCAGGCCGCGGTCGCGGCGCTGCACGCGCAGGCACCGAGCACGGACGCGACCGACTGGGAACGGGTCCTGGCGCTGTACTCGGTGCTGGAGCGCCTCGACCCGAGCCCGCACGTCACGCTCAACCGCGCGGTCGCGGTCGCGATGGTCGACGGCCCGCGCGCGGGCCTCGCCCTCCTCGACGGCCTCGACGGCGCGCTCGCGACGAGCCACCGCCTGCCGGCGGTGCGCGCGCACCTGCTGGAGCGGGCGGGCGAGACGCGGGCCGCCGTCGGGCAGTACGTCGCCGCCGCGGCGGCGACGCCGAGCCCCGCGGAGCGCGACTACCTCACGCTCCGCGCGGCCCGCCTCCGCACCCTCCCGTGACCGCCCCGCGGATCACCGGCGTCGAGCACGAGGTCGCTGTCGTCATCGAGCCGATCACGACAGCAACCTCGTGGTCGCGTGCGGGCTACCTCGTGCTCAGCCGAGCGTCGTCGGCAGCGCCGCGTCGTCCTCGCCCGGGGTGGCGCCGAGCACGTGCTCCGCGAGGAACGCGAGCACGACCTGGTACCAGACCTTCGCGTGCTGCGGCTGGAGGATCCAGTGGTTCTCGTCCGGGTAGAACAGGAACCGGTGCACGGTCTCCCCGTCGGGCCCGGCGGGCAGGCCGGACGAGTCGAGCAGCTCGTACCAGAGCCGCAGGCCCTCGCCGATCGGCACCCGGTAGTCCTTGTCGCCGTGGATGACGAGCATCGGCGTGACGATGTCCTGGACGAACCGGTGCGGGCTGTTCTCCAGCGCCATCTCCGGCGTCATCTCGCGCGCCCAGTAGTACGCGTGGTCGGTCGTCGGACCGAACTGGTCGAGCGCCCACAGGCTCGCGTGCGTGACGATCGCGCGGAAGCGGTCCGTGTGGCCCGCGACCCAGTTCGCCATGTACCCGCCGAACGAGCCACCCATCGCGGCCGTCCGCGACGCGTCGACCTCCGGGCGCGCCTCCACGGCGTCCGTGATCGCGAGCAGGTCCGTGTACGGGGCCTTGCCCCACGCGCCCCACCCGCGCTGCACGAAGTCCTGCCCGTACCCGGTCGAGAGCGCCGGGTCCGGCAGCAGCACCGCGTACCCGCGCGCGACCATCAGCCACGGGTTCCAGCGCCAGCTCCACGCGTTCCACGAACCGAGCGGGCCGCCGTGGATCCACAGCAGCAGCGGGGCCGGGTTCTCCGCGGACGCACCGTGCGGCAGCGCGAGCCAGCCGCGCACGCGCACGTCGTCGGCCGCGGCGGTCTCGACGTCGACGAGCGTGCCCGGGAGGTCGGGCGTCGCGACCGGCCCGCGCAACGGCGTCGCGGGCACCGGGGTGCGGCCGCCCGCCGCACCGGAGTCGAGGAACGCCCCGACGTCGATGCGCACCGGGTGCGACGGCTCGAGGTAGCTCGTGCGCAGCGCGTACGCCGTGCGCCCGTCGGGCGCGACCTGCACGTCCGTGAAGACGGCGTCGTCGCTCGTCACGCGCTCGGCGGTGCCGTTCTCCGCCGCGCCGTCCGGGGAGAAGGCGACGAGGAAGACCGGCCCGCGGCCGTCGTCGTCGGCCGTGACGAGCAGGCCCGAGCCGTCGGGGAGCCAGCGCAGCGACGTCGGCCAGCGGTCCCAGTGCGGCACGAGCGTGCGCGGGGTCGCGTGGTTCTCGGCGCGTGTCGTCGCGGAGTCGTCGTGGTCGACGCCCGCGCCGGCAGGCCCGTCGGGCGCGTGCAGCGGCACGACGGCGAGGCTCTCCTCCGGCGCCTGGTGCGGCGTCGAGATCGTCTCGCGCACGAACGCGACCCACGCGCCGTCCGGCGAGATGCGCGGCCAGTGCGCCTCCGCGCTCGGCTCGTCGACGAGCGTGCGGCGCGCGCCCGTCGCGGTGTCGATCGCGACGAGCGTGTTGCGCACCTGCGGCCCCGGGCCGGCGACCTGCCACGTCGTGACGAGGGTCGTGCCGTCAGCGGAGAGGTCTGCGGAGTGGTCGTGCAGCGCGCGGCCCGGCGCGGACGTCTGCCCGACGCCGCGGGCCACGTCGCGCAGGTCGAGGAGCCGAGGGTCGTGGGGCGCGTCGGTGCCGTCGGACCCGTCGTCGTCGGCCGGTGCCGGGAGCGGGTGGGCGGGCTCGTCGACGAGGGTCGTGAGGTCGCCGACGAACCGGTGCGCCTCGTCCGGGCCGCGGTCGTGGTCCCACTGGCGCACGGGGTACGCGCTGTGGAGGATCGCCGCGACCTTGGCGTCCTTGCGCGCGGCGCGGAGTTCGGCGTCGTGCGCGAGGTCGCGCGCGCTCGGCAGCACCTTCGCCGCGACCGAGACCACCGGTGCGTCCGCCGCGGCGAGCGGGCCGCTCACGCCCGCGGGCGCCGTCGCGACGACGCGCGCCTCGCCGCCCGTCGCCGGGAGCAGCCACAGCGCGGCCTTCGGGTCGTCGTCGGAACCGCCGTCCGGGTCGGGGCGGGCGGACGTGAACAGGACGTCGCCCGCCCCCGTGAACGTCGCGCTCGACTCGCCCTGGGTGCTGCGCGTGAGCCGACGCGCCGGGGCGTGGCCCGCGGGGTCCACCTCCCACAGCGCCGTCCGGTACCCCGTGCGCTGCGGGTCGAGGGTCTGGACGGTCGTGACCAGGCGCGCCCCGTCGGGCGACAGCGCCAGCCCCCCGACCCGCGGGATCGCGAGGTACTGGTCGAGGTCGTGGAACGGATTCGCGGACGAGTCGGAGGTACCGGGCATGGCGGCGTCGTTACTCACCCGTACGTCCTATCACGGCAGCGACCCTCCCTCGCCCCCACCCCGACCTTGCCGAACACGAGGTTGCTGTCGTTCTGGGGCCCAGAACGACAGCAACCTCGTCCTCGACACCGCGCAAGGTCGTGGTCGGGGCGCCCGCGCGCGCCGAGAGCTCGGGCTGTCGTCCCGGGGTACGCGGAACGGGGCCGTCCACAGGGCCCGTTCCGTGATCGCTGTCCACAGCCTGCGCATCCCGCCGGTGCGCGGCCGGGCGCGTCTCTGGTCAGATCCGGAGGTGCGCACACTGACCACGGTCCCGACCGAGCTCCTCGTCCTCGCCGAGCGTCAGGCCGGGCTCGTCTCCGCCTCGCAGTGCGACGCGCACGGTGTGAACGCGAACCGCCGCTCGCGACTCGTCGACCAGGGCCGCTGGCGCCGACCCACGCGAGGGGTGTTCGAGGCGACGCCGGGGCTGTTCGCGCCGTCGGACCCCCGGGTGCACGACCACCGTCGGCGCCGCGCCGCCTGGCTCGCGCTCCTCGCGTACGGACCCGAGGCGATCGCCGTCGGACCGTGCGCGCTCGTCCTGCTCGGTGTCCAGGGGATCAGCACGGGCGTCGTGCCGCAAGCGACGCTCCCCGGGGCACGGGGAGCGCTGCCGCGCGACGGGATCCGGCTGCGCCAGTTCGACGACGGGATGACCGTCGTCCAGGTCGACGGCCGCAACGTCGCGAGCCCTGACTGGGCGCTGGCCCAGGCAGTCCCCGAGATGGGTCGGCGGCGCGCCGTCGCGGCGATGGACAGCGTCGGCCATCTCGGGCTCCTCGACGCCGAAGGCCTGGCTCGCGCCCACGACCTGGCCCGTGGGCGGCGGGGTGTCGCGCGGACGCACGCCTGGTGGGCCGAGGCGGACGCACGGTCCGAGTCACCGCTCGAGACGTTCGCTCGCCTCGAGTGCGCGGACGTCGGGCTGGCACCCGACGACCTCCAGGTCGAGGTGGTCGACGACGGCGCGTTCGTCGGGCGTGGAGATCTCGGGTGGCGGCTGCCCCGAGGGCGGTGGCTGATCGGCGAGATGGACGGCACGGACGTCCACGGCTCGCCCGACGCGCTCCTCCGCGACCGCTCGCGTCAGAACGCGCTCGTGACGCACGGCGGGGTGGAGGTCCTCCGCTTCACGGGTCGGGACCTGACGCAGCCCGGGACGAGCCGACCGGGTCGCATGACGACCTCGCTGCGTCGCCACCTCGATCGAGCACGAGGCTCCGCGCCGTCGAACGCGAGGTTGCTGTCGTGATCGGCCCGAGAACGCCAGCAACGTCGTGTTCGGCGGGTAGGGGGTGGGGTCAGTCGTCGCGCTTCGACATCTCCGCGAGCATCGCGTTGTACTCCTGGAGCTCGGCGTCGCCGTCGCGGTCGGCCTGGCGGTCCCGACGCTTGGCCTCGCGCTCGTCGGAGCGCGTCCACATGACCGCGACGACGATGGCGAGGATGAGCGTCGGGAGCTCGCCGATGCCCCACGCCACGCCGCCGCCACGCTGCTGGTCGGCGATCGCGCTCGGGCCCCACTCGCGGCCGAGCAGACCGAACCACTCGGGCACGAGCAGCACCTCGCCCGACGTCAGCGCGACGCCGAAGAACGCGTGGAACGCCATGGTCGCGAAGAGCAGGAGCAGGCGCTGCGGGTAGGGCGGGCGGTGCGGACCGGGGTCGATCCCGACGAGCGCGTTGGCGAACAGGTACCCCGCGAGCGTGAAGTGCGCGAGCATCGCGAGGTGCCCGGCGTACGTCGTCAGGGCGTACTCGAACGCGGGCGTGTAGTAGAAGACGATCATCGAGCCGGCGAAGTTCACGGCGGCGACGATCGGGTTCGCGAAGAACTGGCCCACGCGCGACGTCACGATGGCGAGCACCCACTCGCGCGGGCCGCGCGACCCGTCCTTGCGCGGCGGCACCGCCCGCAGGAGCAGCGTCACGGGCGCCGCGAGCACGAGGAAGATCGGCACGACCATCGCGAGGATCATGTGCTGGACCATGTGCGCGCTGAACAGCACGTGCCCGTACATCGCCGGCCCGCCCGACGTCACCCAGAAGAGGACGAGGATGCCGACGCACCACGAGACCGTGCGGCCCACCGACCAGAAGTCGCCGCGCTTCGCGAGGCGGCGCACCCACCGCAGGTAGACGACGAGCGCCGCGACGCACGCGAACGCGGGCAGCAGGTCCCAGCGCCACTCGGTGAACCAGCGCGCGAGCGTCGGCTCCGGCGGCAGCGCGTGCCCGGTCACCTGGTACGCGGCGGAGGTGTCGAGCGGCTCCTCCTGCGGCACCGGCGGCGCGGTCGACCCGAGCGCGACGGCGACGCCGGACACCGCGCCCATGATCGCGAGCTCGACCGCGACGAGGCGCCAGAACAGCCACCGCGTGCCCTCCGCCGCGGCGCCCTTCGCACCCCCGGACGACGTCGCCCCCTTCGCTGCCTTGCCCGACGAGCCCTTCGACGAGCCCTTGGCAGCGGCCGTCGACGAGCCCTTCGACGACGCGCGGGCGGCACCCGGCCGTGCGACAGCCGTCGGGCCGGAGAGCCGCCGCACGACGAGCTCGCGGTGCGCGAAGCCCACGGCGCCGAGGACCAGCAGCAGCGCGAGCTTGGTGAGCAGGAGGATGCCGTAGTCGGTGGTGAGGCCCGCGAGCGTGTCGACCCGGATGCTCGCGTTCGCGATGCCCGAGACGGCGACGGCGACGTAGCACCACAGCGCGATCGCGGAGTACCGCGCGACGGACGCCGCGAAGTCCGCACGCCCCAGCCCGCCGCGCACGCGCACGACGGCGAGCGTCCCCAGGCCACCGACCCAGAGCGCCGCTCCGGCCAGGTGGAGGAACATCGACGAGACGGCGAGCTCGTGGCTCACGGCGCCGGCCGCGTGGCCCGTGTTGGCCTGCATCGCGATCGCGACGAGCGCGAGCGCGGCCGTCCACATGGCTCCCGTGGCGCCGCGCACGGCGAGCGCGGCGGCGGACGTCAGCGCCGCGACGACGATGATCGCGAGGTAGTTGCGGCCCAGGCTGACCTGCGAGACGAAGAGGCCGAGCTGGTCGCCGAACGTCGGGCCCGTGATCGGCGTGCTCGAGATCGAGGAGTAGCGCAGCACGACCTGCGCGACCGACAGCACCGCCCACGTCGCGGCCGACGCGCCCGCGACCCCGAGCGCCTTGCGCACGGGCGTCCCGGCGGGCAGCACGCACGCCGCGAGGACGAGCGAGCCGAGCGTCAGCGCGACGGCGAGCTCGGTGAGGACCGTGACGACCGGGGTGCCGAGGCGCGCGAGCGCGCCCGGGTCGGGGAAGCCGGCGGGGACGGTGAACGCGGCCGAGAACGCGCCGGCGGCGAGCACCGCGATGACGGCGACGACGACGGCGAACGGTCCGGCAAGGACGAGCCACCACGGGTTCGCGGGTCGGGCGTCCGACGGCGCGCGGCGCAGGGCAGTCGTGGTCACCGGACCAGGGTATCGAGCGCGCGGACCCCTCCGGTCATCGCCTGTGGACGACCGCTCTCACGGCCGCCTCACGGTCGCGGCAGCCGCGCCATCCCGTAGACCCGCGTCGCGCGCAGGCGCAGCACCTGACGGCGGTCGGCGACCATCGCGCGCCGGAACTCCTCCCAGTCGGGGTGCTCGCTCCCGGAGGCGGCGCGGAACGTCTCGACGAGCTCGTCGGCGGCGTCGTCGTGCGGGTCGAGCGCGACGGCGCTCAGCTCCGCGTCCCCCTCGACGACGGCGTAGCTCCAGAAGTCCTCGGCGCTCACCTGGAGCGAGACGCGCGGGTCGCGCGCGGCGTTGCGGGTCTTGGCACGGTCGGCGGTCACGGAGACGCGCGCGACGCCCGCGTCGGGGTCCCACGCGTAGAGGACGTTGGAGAGCTGGGGGCGCCCGTCCTTCTTGACCGTGGCGAGCACGCCCTGGCGGCGGGCGGCGACGAGCGCGAGGAGCGCGGGCTCGCCGAGGCGGTCGAGGGCGGTGCCGGTGGGGGTGGACAGGGCGGTGGCGGTGGCGTCGGTCGTCCCGACGGCGTCGTGGCTCATGCCGGGCCAACCCCGCGACGCTCGCCCGACATTCCCGACGAGCGCGCGGACGCCCCCCGGTGGGGAAGGTCCGAGCCCTCCCCGGTGGGGACCTCTCCCCACCCGGACCTGTGGACGACGCCCGGTCCGACGCGGGCCGCGCTGGCATACTGGGCCGGGTTCGCCGGGGGCTCGCGACGCACCGTCCACACCCCTCCGGCCGCGCACGGGACCACACCCGCACGACCACGCACGACCCGGAGGACGATCGATGGCCGCAGGGCACGGCAGCATCTCGACGCAGGACCTCGACCGCGCGAGCCACCTGCTCAAGCGCGTCGGCCAGGTCTTCGACCAGCGCGTCGTGGGCCAGGACGCCCTGCGCACGGCGCTGGTCAGCTCCCTCCTCGCGGGCGGCCACATCCTGCTCGAGTCGGTGCCGGGGCTCGCCAAGACGACGGCGGCGCAGACGCTCGCGGCCGCGGTCGACGGCTCGTTCCACCGCATCCAGTGCACGCCGGACCTCATGCCGAACGACATCGTCGGCACGCAGATCTTCAACTACGCGACCGGCGAGTTCACGACCCAGCTCGGCCCGGTGCACGCCAACGTCGTGCTGCTCGACGAGATCAACCGCTCCTCGGCCAAGACGCAGTCGGCGATGCTCGAGGCGATGCAGGAGAAGCAGACGTCCATCGGCGGCGAGAACTTCTCGCTGCCCGACCCGTTCATGGTCCTCGCGACGCAGAACCCCATCGAGGAGGAGGGCACCTACGTGCTGCCCGAGGCCCAGATGGACCGCTTCCTCATGAAGGAGGTGCTCACCTACCCGACGCCGCCGCAGGAGCTCGAGATCCTCCAGCGCATCGCGACCGGGCAGATGACGCAGCCCCTCACCGCGCAGCCGATCTCGCTCGACGACGTCCGCTTCCTGCGCGGCCTCGTGGACGACGTGTACGTGGACGACTCGATCAAGCGGTACGTCGTCGACCTCATCAACACGACGCGGCTGTCCGGCCCGCGCCCGATCCCCGGGCTCGACCGTCACGTGCGCGTGGGCGCGTCGCCGCGCGGCGGCATCGCGCTCATGCGCGTGGGCCAGGCGCTCGCGATCCTCGCGGGCCGCGCGTACGTCATCCCGGACGACATCAAGGCCGTGCGCTACTCGGTGCTGCGGCACCGCCTGGTGCGCACGTTCGACGCGCTCGCCAACAACGTGCCGCCGGAGCAGCTCGTGGACGCGGTGTTCGACGCCGTCCCCACGCCCTGAGCGTCCCCCTCACCGTCTCGAGAGAGCACCACGTGCCCGACGTCTCCCGTCTCGCCCAGGTCCGGGCCCGGCTCGACCTCCCGGTCGCGCGCCGGGCGTCCGGCCTGCTCGAGGGACGTCACCGGTCGGTCTTCAAGGGGCACGGCCAGGACTTCGACGACCTCCACCTGTACGCGCCCGGCGAGGACGTCGGCGACATCGACTGGAAGTCGTCGGCGCGCGCGGGGCTCCCGATCATCCGCCGGTTCGTGCGCGAGTCGAACCTCAACCTCGTGCTCGTGGTCGACACCGGCCGCACGATGGGCGCGACCGCCCCGAGCGGCGAGACCAAGGCGGAGATCGCGAGCTTCTGCTGCGCGCTCGTCGCGTACCTCGCGCGCGACCGGGGCGACCGTGTCGCGCTCGTCGCGGGCGACGCCCGGCGGCTGGTCCAGCTCCCGCCCCGCGCGAGCACGCAGGACCTCGAGGTGCTGCTGCGCACGGTGGAGGACCTGTGGCGGCCCGACGCGCCCGCGAGCGACCTCGCGCGCCCGCTCGACCGCGCCCGGTCCGCGTTCCGGCGCCGCTCGCTGGTCGTGGTCGTGACCGACGAGGCGCGCCCGGGAGCCGAGCACGAGCAGCTCCTGCGGTCGTTGCGCGTGCGCCACGAGGTCATGGTCGTCCAGGTCGCGGACCTGTCCCCCGTCGGCGCGGGTGCGGGGCCGCACGCCACGGGCGAGGTCGCGGACGTGGACGGGACGCTGCGCCTGCCGGCGTTCCTGCGCGGCCGGGCCGCGCTCGCCGCGTCCGCGGCCCAGGCCCTCGCCGCGCGGCGGGCCGAGGTCGCGGAGCGCCTGCGCGCGCTCCAGGTCGAGGGCGTGCTCGTCGAGGGGTCGGACGACGTCGTGCAGCGGTTCGTCGAGCTCCTGGGGAGGCAGAAGCGTGCCCGTCGATGAGCTCGTCGACCCCGTGGGCTACTCGGGGTGGTGGACCGTCCTGGGGATCGTGCTGATCCTCGCGGCGGCCGCCGTCGTGTTCCTCGTGATCTGGCTGACGCGCGCGAGCGCGGCGGAGAAGGCCGTGCCACCCCCCGCGCCCCGGCTCCCCACCGGCCCCTACGACCCGTACGCCTCGCTGCGCGCCGAGTACGAGCGACGCCTCGACGTCGTCGCGGAACGCTTCCGCGCGGGCGAGCTCGACGAGCGCGCGCTGCACCTCGCGCTCTCGGCCGAGATGCGCGGCTTCGCGACCGGTCGGCTGGGACAGGACGCGTCGTCCATGACGCTCTCGGAGATCCAGCAGATCGGCGAGGCGGGACGCCTCACGCAGGTCATCGCGCGGTACTACCGGCCGTCGTTCGCGGACCACGACAACGACCCCGCGGCCCGGGCGACCGACGCCGAGGACTCGATCGACCGCGCCCGATCGGTGGTGCGCGGATGGTGAGGCACGCGCTCGCGACGAGCACCGCCGTCGTGCCCGGTCCCCAGGGCGCGTCCATCCTGTGGCCGTGGCTGTGGGGCGTGCTCGTCGTCGCCGTGCTCGCCGCCGGCGTGGTCGCCTGGTGGCTCGCCCGGCACCGCCGGAGACGTGACGCCGACGCCGACGTGCTCTGGGTCGCGAACTCCGACTACCTCGCGCGCGTGCCGGCGTTCGCCGCGTGGGTGCGGCGGTACCGCGTGCTGCAGGGGCTCACGGCGGCGGGGCTGCTCGTCGCCGTCGTCGGGGCGGGCGCCGTCGCGGCACGCCCGGTCGAGACGGACGTCGTCGTCGACCGCCTCGGCACGCGCGACATCGTGCTGTGCCTGGACGTGTCGGGCTCGATGATCGAGTACGACGGCGCCGTGCTCAAGGTGTTCCAGGAGCTCGTGGACAACTTCGAGGGCGAGCGGATCGCGCTGTCGATCTTCAACTCGTCGTCGCGCACGGTCTTCCCCCTCACGGACGACTACACGCTCGTGCAGGAGGAGCTCCAGGGCGGCATCGACGCGCTCGACAAGGACCCGTCGACGTTCGACTACACCGGCGGGTCGGACGACGCGGAGATCCTCGAGTACGCGCAGTTCACCGCCGGGACGACGGCGAACCTCTCCGGTGCGAGCCTCATCGGCGACGGGCTCGCGAGCTGTGCCCTCCAGTTCGACGCGGAGGACACGGAGCGCTCGCGCTCGATCATCCTCGCGACCGACAACTACGTCTCGGGCGAGCCGATCTACACGCTCCCCCAGGCCGCCGACCTCGTCGCGTCGCGCGACATCACGCTGCACGGGATCTTCGGCGGGTCGCAGCGCTACGAGGGCACCCCGGAGGAGAGCGAGTACCGCAGCACGGTCGAGGACGGCGGCGGGCTCTACTTCCTCGCCGACGACCCGGCCGCGGTGCAGGGCATGGTGGACGACGTCGTCGCGCAGCAGGCCGTCGAGCTCGACGCGTCGCCCGAGGTGATCGTCACGGACCGGCCCGCGGGCTGGTTCCTCGTCGCGGTCCTCGGCGTCGCGCTGCTGCTCGTGGTCGCGTGGCGGGTGAAGGAGTGACGGACCGATGAACCTCGCCGGGCTGACCCTCCAGCCGCTCGTGCCCGTGTGGGCGCTCGCGCTGCTCGTCCTGCCCCTGCTCGGCCTCGCGGTGTGGCAGGCGGTCGTGGCGGGGCGCCCCTGGCCCGACGGCGCCCCGCGCCCGGGCGCGCCGCGCGCGGCCTGGCTGCGCCGCGCCGGAGCGGTGGTCCTGCTCGGGATCATCGGGCTCGCGCCGTCGGTCGCGTCGACGGACCGCGACACGTCGGTCGCGAACGTCGACATGTTCTTCGTCGTCGACCGCACCGGGTCCATGGCGGCCGAGGACTACGGGCCCGAGGGCGGCCAGGAGCGGCTCGACGGCGTGCGGCACGACATCACGAGCCTCACCGAGGCGATCCCCGGCGCCCGGTACTCGATCATCTCGTTCGACTCGCAGGCCTCGCGCCAGCTCCCCCTGACGACCGACGCGCGCGCGATCACGTCGTGGGCCGACACGTTCCACCGCGAGATCACGCGGTACTCGCAGGGCTCCCTCACCGACCGACCCCTCGACGAGCTGCGCTCCGCGCTCCAGGGATCCGCCGAGCAGCACCCGGCGAACGTGCGCCTCGTCTTCTTCCTCAGCGACGGCGAGCAGACGGCGGAGGGCGAGCCGCGCTCGTTCGCCGACCTGGCGCCGCTCGTCGACGGCGGTGCCGTGCTCGGCTACGGCACCGCCGAGGGCGGCCGGATGAAGGAGTACGACCCCGACGTCGAGCCCGAGGAGGCGGAGTACATCATCGACTGGTCGCAGCCGAGCGAGGACGGCGAGCCCGTGGAGGCGCTGTCCGTGCTCGACGAGGAGTCGCTCACCACGCTCGCGGACCAGCTCGGCGTCCCGTACGTGCACCGGCAGGAGCCGTCGGAGACGGCGTCGCTCGTCGCGGGCGTCGACCCGCAGCAGGTCGCGGCCGACGGCCGGCGCGACGTCACGGCGTACCGCCCCGTCGTCTGGCCGTTCGCGCTCGCGCTCGTCGCGCTGCTCGGCCTCGAGGCGTGGTTCTGGTCGCGCTCGGCCAGCCGCTCGCTCGTGCGCCCGACGACGGCCCGGGCGTCGGCGACCGGCGGACCCGCGCCCGGCCCGGGCGCTGGGGAACCGGGCGCGCACGGCGACGGCGACCGGTCGCCGTCGGGCACCCCCACGGCGGACCGGGTGGAGGTGCGTCGATGACCTGGCCCTCTCCCCCGACGCCCCCGACGGGGCGGCGGAAGCCGCGCCCGACGGGTGTCGCGGCCCTGCGCGCCGCGCGGCTGCGCCGGCGCACCTGGTGGCTCGTCGGGACGCTGCCCGTCGTGCTCGCGCTCGTCGTCCTCGGGATCAAGCTGGCCCTCCTCGCGCCGATCGCCGCGACGGCCAAGGACCGCTACGAGGCCGGGGAGGCGACGACCGCGGCGGACTACTACGGGATCCAGCGGGTCCTCAACATCGTCGAGCCGTGGAAGGCGCACTACAACCACGGGACGGCGCTCGCCCGGTCCGAGGACTCGTGGGCGCTGTACGACGCGATCACGTCCCTCGACCGCGCGTACGACCTCGCGGAGCACGAGAGCCCCGAGGAACGCTGCATGATCCAGACGAACCTGTCGCTCGCGTACGAGATCCAGGGCGACGGCGACATGGCGTACGCGGAGGGCAAGGCGGCCGAGCTCGCGCTCGTCGAGGAGGCCATCGCCGCCCGCGACGCGGGGCTGCCGTACGACGAGGAGGTCCTCGACCCGTACGGCGACGGGAGCGAGGAGCCCGACCCGGAGGAGCTGCGCCAGGACGTTCAGGACTGGTACGAGTACGCCGAGCAGGAGTACGCGACGGCCGAGCAGATCCGCGGCTGGCCCGACTGCGGGGAGTCCGAGCAGACGCCCGAGCAGGAGGAGCAGAACGAGGCCGCGCAGCAGCGCCTCCAGGACAAGCAGCAGCAGGCGCAGGACTCGCAGCCGGAGAACGAGGGCGACGGGGACACGCAGGAGGGCGAGGGCTCCGAGGGCGACGAGCAGTCGGAGGCCTCGGGCGGCGAGGGCTCGGAGGGCGACGGCCAGCAGAGCCAGGCCGAGCGCGAGGAGCAGCAGCGCCAGGAGGAGCTCCAGCAGCAGGGCTCGGAGGCGCGCGAGGAGCAGGAGCGGCTCGAGCAGGAGTACCGCGACCTCTACGGCGACCAGGCCGGGACCGGCAGCGACCCGGGAGACGGCAGCGGGAGCGGCACCAAGAACTGGTGAGCGGCCCCGGCCCCCGCGGGTGGGCAGCCGTTCCGTGACCACCCGCTCCCCCGTCCGACGCCCGTGGACCAGGACGTGCCGCAGGCGTGACCACCCTGCGAGACGGCGGCCGGGACCCGCGAGCGCGCCGGACGGTGGCCCGTACCCTCGGCGACCGTGACCACACCTGAGGATCTGACCGTCCTTCGAGCGCTCCACTCGACGCCGTCGCGCCGCTACCTCGCGCCGGACCCGGTGCCGGACGACGTGCTCGACGCGATCCTCGACGCCGCGGTCCGCGGCCCCAGCGGGGGCAACCGCCAGCAGTGGGCGTGGATCGTCGTGCGGGACCCGGCGACCAAGGCGCAGATCGCCGAGTGGTACCGCGAGGGATGGCGTGCCGCGTACGGAGACCGGCGCGACGCCGTCCTCGGAGCCGCGACCGACGACGCGGGCGTGAGCGACGCGGGCTTCCGCGCCGTCGAGCACCTGGCCCTGCACCTGGAGGAGGCACCGGTGTGGGTCGTACCGGTGCTGCGGAACGCGGCGGGCTCGACGGACCCCCGGCTCGGCGCCTCGATCTACGGCGCGGTGCAGAACCTCGTGCTCGCCGCCCGGGCCTACGGGCTGGGGACGACGCTCACGACCTTCCACACGGTCCGCGAGACCGACGTCGCCGCGCTGCTCGGCCTGCCCGACGACGCCCTGACGATGGGCCTGGTCCCGCTCGGCTACCCGGCTCGCGGGCGCTGGTCCGAGCCGCGCCGTCGGCCCCTCGCGGAGGTCGTCCACCGGGACCGGTGGGAGGGCTGAGCGCACCTGGAAGAGGCGCGCGCCCGCGAGCGTTCGCCCCCGAGGAGACGCACGGTCGGACGACCGTGACGACGGCACGCACCCGGGCGACCGGGCGAGGAGGAGCACGATGACCGCGACGAGCACGCAGACCGGCGCCACCGGCGTCGACGACGCCGCCCTGGACAACCCGTCGTGGAGCGCCCTCACCGGCGCCCACGCGCACCTCGCCGAGGGCGACGACCTCGCGCGGCGCTACCCGGCCGACGTCTCGCCCATCACGGGCGTGCGCTCGTGGGACGAGCCCGGGGTGTGGGACGCGATCGCCACGCTCGTCGGGCCGGGCGGACGCTTCTCGGCGCCGCCCCAGGGCGTCGACCTGCCGACGGGCTGGACGCTCGAGGCCCGCGTGGAGGGGGTCCAGCTCGTCGAGACCGAGCGCCTGGTCACCCGTCCCGACCCGGAGGCGGTCGTGCTCGGCGCGGCCGACGTGCCGGACATGCTCGCGCTCGTCGAGCGCAGCCGGCCGGGGCCGTTCGAGGCGCGCACCTACCTGCTCGGGCGCTACGTCGGGTTCCGGGACGACGCCGGCCGGCTCGTCGCGATGGCGGGCGAGCGCCTGCACCCCGCAGACTGGACGGAGATCAGCGCCGTGACGACCGACGCCGCGCACCGGGGACGCGGCCTCGCGTCCCGCCTCGTCCGCGACGTCGCGTTCCACGTGCAGGAGCGGGGCGACCGCGCGTTCCTGCACGCCGCGGCCGAGAACACCGGCGCGATCGCCGTGTACGAGCGGCTCGGGTTCGCGCTGCGCCGCCGCACGAGCTTCGGGTCCCTGCTCGCGCCGGCCTGAGGCCTCAGTCCTCGATCCCGTCCACGAGCAGGGTCCGCGGGCCGGGGCCCTCGTCGGCGAGCGCGTCGTGCGGGTTGACGAGGACGCACTTGCGCAGCGACAGGCACCCGCAGCCGATGCAGTCCGTGAGGTGGTCGCGCAGCCGCGTGAGCTGCTCGATGCGCGCGTCGAGGTCGGCGTGCCATCCCGCCGAGAGGCGGTGCCAGTCCTTGGCCGTCGGCGTGCGGTCGCCGGGCAGCGTCGCGAGCGCGGCGCGGATGCGCGCGAGCGGGATGCCGACGCGCTGGGACGCGCGCACGAACGCGACCCGGCGCAGCGTCTCGCGCGCGAAGCGCCGCTGGTTGCCGGGGGTCCGGCGGCTCGTGATGAGCCCCTCGCGCTCGTAGAAGTGCAGCGCGGACACGGCGACGCCGCTGCGCGCGGCGAGCTGGCCGACGGTGAGCTCGTCGCTCGGGGACGGGACGTCGTCGGGCACGCGGGCTCCTCGCCGGACGGCCGCCGCGCGGCTCGCGGCGGACTGCTTGACCTCAACATTTGTTGAGGTTCGAGACTAGCAGGGCGCGCCCGGACCGGGTCGCGTGCCGCCGCTCCGGCGCGGCCCGTCGCCACTGAGGGAGCACACCCGTGGACGCCATCCGCCTGCACGCGTTCGGACCGCCCGAGAACCTCGTCCTCGACCAGGTCCCCGACCCCGTCCCCGGACCCGGCGAGGTCCTCGTCGCCGTCCGGGCGCACGGCGTCCACCTGCTCGACACCACCCTGCGTCGGGGCGAGGCGGCGGGCGGCCCGCTCCCGCTGCCCACCCTGCCCACGATCCCGGGACGCGAGGTCGCCGGGGTCGTGGAGGCCGTCGGGCCCGGGGTCGACGCGGCGTGGCGCGGGCGCCGCGTCGCGGCCCACCTCGGCGCGACGCCCGACGGCGGCGGGTACGCGCGGCTCGCCGCCGTCCCCGTCGAGCTGCTGCACCGCATCCCCGACCACGTCACGGCGCCCGACGCGATCGCGATGATCGGGACCGGCCGCACCGCCGTCGGCATCCTCGACCTCGCCGAGCTCGGCGCGACCGACACCGTGCTCGTCACGGCCGCGGCCGGCGGGCTCGGCACGCTCCTCGTGCAGAGCGCGCTCGCGATCGGCGCACGGGTCGTCGCGCTCGCCGGCGGCCCGGAGAAGGTCGCGCTCGTCCGCGGGCTCGGTCGGGAGCCGCACGCCGAGCGGCTCGTCGTGATCGACTACCGGGCCGAGGGCTGGCTCGACGAGGCGCGGGCCGCCGTCGGGCAGCACTCCCCCGACGGGGCGACCGTCCTGCTCGACGGCGTGGGCGGGGACGCAGGCACGGAGGCCGCGACGCTCCTCGCCCCCGACGCGCGTCTCGTGCTCTTCGGGTGGTCCTCGGGCGCACCGAACCGCGCCGGTGACGTCGACCACGGCGCCGGGAACGTCCCGAATCCCGGTGCGGGAGCGGTCGCGCGGGACGTACGGTGGGCCGTGGGACCCCAGGCCCGACCCTGGGGAGACCTGTTCGACCTGCAGGAGCGCGCGCTCGCGCTCGCGGCGGACGGGACGTGGCACGTCGTCACGCACCAGGTACCCCTCGCGGAGGCAGCGCGCGCTCACCGCGAGCTCGAAGCGCGCGCCACCACCGGAAAGGTCGTTCTCGTATGACGGCGGAGCCCCGCACCGACGCCGACGCGCCGACGTACGGCACCCCCGACGCCCCCGCCGTGCCCGCGGCCGGCGCGGCGCTCGCCCCCGGGACCCAGCGCACCGTCCTGTTCGGCATGGTCGCGTTCGTGTTCCTCGGCGCGTTCGAGGCGCTCGCCGTCGCGACCGCCATGCCGACCGTCGCCGTCGAGCTCGACGGCCTCACCCTCTACACGCTCGCGTTCGCCGCGTCGCTCGCGTCGAGCGTCGTCGGGATGGTCGCGTCGGGCCGCTGGAGCGACCGTGCCGGCCCGACGACGCCCCTGTGGACCGGCATCGGGCTCTTCCTCGCGGGCCTGCTGGTGGCAGGACTCGCGCAGGACATGCTCGTCCTCGTCGCGGGCCGCGTGCTCCAGGGCGTCGGGACGGGCCTGTACATCGTCGCGCTCTACGTGCTCGTGGCACGCGTGTTCCCCACCGACCGGCGGCCGAAGGTCTTCGCCGCGTTCGCCGCCGCGTGGGTCGTCCCGTCGATCGTCGGCCCGGCCATCGCGGGGCTCGTCGTCGAGCACGTCGGCTGGCGCTGGGTCTTCCTCGCGGTCCCGGTGCTCGCCGTCCCGGCGCTGATCCTCATGCGCCCGGGGATGCGCGCCGCCCGCGGCTCGGCCCCCGACGACGCCGCGTCCCCGGCGTCCGACGACGTCTCCGCCCCGTCGGAGGACGTCCCTCCGGACGGGACCGACGACGCCGAGTCACCTCTCGACCGGACCGCGCGCCAGGCGTCGCTCGCCTGGGCCGTCGTGGCCGCCGTCGGGATCGGGGCGCTCAACTACGCGGGCCAGCTCCGCGGGCTCGGGCTCGCCGCTCTCCTCGTCGCGTCGCTCGCGGCCGTCGCGCTCGCCGTCCCGCGGCTCCTGCCCCCGGGCACGACCCGCGCCGCGCGCGGCCTGCCGAGCGTCATCGCGATCCGCGGGCTCGTCGCCGCCGCATTCACCGGCGCCGAGGTGCTGCTCCCGCTCCTGCTCTCCCACGAGCGCGGGCTCGCGCCGTCGCTCGCCGGCGCGGTGCTCACGTTCGGCGCCGTCGGCTGGTCGACCGGGTCCTGGCTGCGCGGCCGCGCGACGTGGGGGCTCCAGCACGCCGGCTACGTGCGCCTCGGCGGGACGCTCGTCGCGCTCGGCATCGGCGGCGCGGCGCTGCTCGCGTGGACCGCCGTGCCACCCGTCGTCGGCATGGTCGCGTGGACCCTCGCCGGCCTCGGCATGGGCATGACCCACCCGACCCTGTCGGTGCTGACGCTCGAGCTCTCGCCCGTGGCGGAGCAGGGCGCCAACTCCTCCGCGCTCCAGGTCTCCGACGCCGTCGCGGCCGCCACCGCGCTCGCCGTCACCGGGTCGCTCCTGTGGGCACTGCACCCGACGCTCGGCCTCGCGTCGTACGTCGTCTGCTTCGGCGTCACGGTGCTGCTCGCCGCCGGCGTCGCCCTCCTCGCCCCCCGCACCCGCCCGACCCTCACGAGGTAGGACCCCGGTCGGATCGAGGTAGGACCCCGGTCGGATCGAGGGAGAACGGTGGTCCGGCGAGGTAGAGCCCTGGTTCTCACTCGACCGACCAGGGCTCTACCTCGCCGGACCGGGGGTCTTGGTGGGCGGGGCCCGGGTGCTATCTCGGCGCGGCGAGGGTCGCCGCGGCGGTGGTGTAGCGGTCGAGGACGATCTCGGTGAGCCGGGGGTCGGGGGCCAGCGGGGCGGTGACGACGTCGCCGCCCGCCTCGAGGACGCGGTCGTAGAAGAAGCCCGGCGCGAGCAGGTAGGCCGCGACGACGACGCGCGCGCCCGGGGCGAGGTCGGCGCGGGCGGCGGCGACGGCGTCGGGCACGGACGGTGCGGCCATGGCGCCGTAGCCCACCGTGACGGAGTGGGGGACGCGCTCGCGGAGCCGTGCGGCGAGCTCCTCGACGTCGCGCGCGGCGCCGGGCCGGCTGGACCCCGCGGCGGCGATCACGACGGCGTCGCCCGGGCGCAGCCCGGCCTCCGCCAGCCGCTCGGCGAGGAGGTCCGCGAGGCGCGGGTCGGGGCCGAGCGGCGTGCCTGCCGCGGCCCGTCCGCTCCCGGGGCCGCGGTCCTCGACCGCCGCCGCGACGTCGACGCTCACGTGGAACCCGCCGGAGAGCAGCAGCGGCACGACGACCGCGTCGCCCGGCCGCGCCCCGTCGACCACGGAGCCGTCGGCGGTGCTCGTCGCGGAGCGTCGCGGGTCGTCCGTCGCCGCGGACGGGGCGACGACCGACGTCACGACGTCCGCGACCTCGGGCTGCTGCACGTCGACGAACGCCTCGCGGACGTCGAGGTCGGGGCGCGCGGCGCGCACGTCGTCGAGGAGCGCACGGATCACGTCGCGGCCGGTGAGGTCGCTCGTGCCGTGCGAGCAGCCGATCAGCACGGGCGCGGCGCCGGACGTCCGGCCGTCGGCGACCTCCGAACCGGCGTCGGACGACGCCCCCGAGCCGGGCGACGCCTCCGACGGGACAGCGCCTCCGAAGAAGGCCGGGCTCTCCGCGCTCATGCGAGCTCCAATCGATATCCGCGCTTGACGACGGTCTTGACGAGGTCGCGCCGGCCGGTCGCCTCGCGCAGGCGCGCGACGGCGACCTCGGCCGCGTGGGGGTCGCGCGAGTCGCCGGGCAGGACGTCGAGCACGTCGTCGCGCGTGACGACCTCGCCGCGGCGCGCGGCGAGGAGGCGCAGCACCTCGAGGCTGCTGGGCGAGAGGGGCAGCACCTCGCCGTCGAGCACGGCGACGCGCGAGCGGATCTGGAGCGCGCCGGCGACGGTCGCGAGCGCGACGGTCTCGGCCTGCTCGTAGTGCGCGACGAGCGTGCGCACGAGCGCACCCAACCGCCCGCGCTCGGGCTGGAGCGGAGTGACCCCACGGTGCTCGAGCGGCTTCGCGGTGATCGGCCCGACGGCCGCCGCGACCATGGACCCGTCCCGGAACCGCGACACGACGAGGCGGCCCACGCCGTGCTCCTCGGCCGCGCTCAGCCACGCCTCGGCCCCGGGCGCGGAGGTGAACACGACGGCGTCGATCTCCCCGACGGCCGCGGCCTCGACGGACGCGCGCAGCGCCTCGGGGTCGGGCGGCGGCCCCCAGCGGTAGACGACGAGGCTCGCGACCTCGGCGCCCGCCTCGGCGAACACGACGTCGAGGCCGTCGGCCCCGGCGCCGTGGTGCTGGACGGCGATGCGCAGCCCGGCGACGCCCTCGCCGAGCAGCACGTCGGCGATCTCGGCCGACGTCTCGGACTCGGCGACCCAGTCGGCCGTGAGCCCGGCGGCCTGGATCGCGCCGCGCGCCTTGGGCCCGCGCGCGACGATCCGCGCGTCGGCGAGCACCTCGAGCAGGCGGTCGGCGAGGCCGTGCGCGTCGGCGGCCTCGACCCACGAGCGGAAGCCGATGCCGGTCGTCACGACGACGACGTCCGGCGGGTGCTCGACGAGGTCGCGCGTCCCCGCGAGGAGCTGCTCGTCGTCGGCGTGCGGGATCATGCTCAGCGCGGGCGCGTGGCGGACCTCGGCACCCCGGCGCTGGAGGGCGGCGGCGAGCTCGCTCTTGCGGCGGTCGGCCGTGACGAGCACGGTGCAGCCGGCCATGACCTGGCCGAGGGCGGGGCGGTCGACACCGGGGTCGGACGCGAGATCGACCCGAGCGTCCGAGATCGACCCTCCGTGGGTCGACGTCGCGACGGGCGGGTCGATCTCAGTGCTGCCGGTCACGCGACCGTCGCCGGGTCGAGCCGTCCCTCGGCGGCGACGTCTCCCATGACGATGATCGCCGGGGGGCGGACACCTGCCTGGGCGGCGTGCGCCACGATCTCGCCGAGCGGGGCCCGCGCGACGCGCTGGTGCGGCGTCGAGCCGCTCTCCACGATCGCGACGGGCATCGCGGGGTCGGCCCCGGCGCCGAGGGCCTGGGCCGTGATGCGTGCGAGCTGCGAGACACCCATGAGGACCACCAGCGTAGCCGTGCGGTCGCGCACCCCGGCCAGCGCGGCGGCGTCGAGCCCGTCGTGCCCGCTGGTCACGTGGAACGCGGCGACCGTCCCCCGGTGCGTGAGCGGGATGCCCGCGAGCGCCGGGACGCTCAGCGCGCTGGACACCCCTGGCACGACGTCGACCGGCACGCCCGCCTCGCGGCACGCGATCACCTCCTCGCCGCCGCGCCCGTAGACGAACGGGTCGCCGCCCTTGAGCCGCACGACGCGCCGTCCGCGCTGCGCCTGCTCCACGAGGATCGCGTTGATCTCGTGCTGCGGCACCGGGTGGTTGCCGGGCGTCTTGCCGACGTCGATCACCTCGACACCGGGCGCGAGCTCGTCGAGCACGTCGACGGGTCCGAGCCGGTCCGCGACGACGACGTCCGCCTCCGCGAGCGCCCGGCGCCCCCGGAGGGTGAGCAGGTCGACGGCGCCCGGCCCGCCACCGACGAGCGTCACGCGCCCGAGCCCGCCGTCGGCCGGCCGGTGCCGCCGCTGGTCGGCGCCGCCGGAGCGCAGGTGCTCGGCGATCGCGTCGCGCACCGCGCGGGCCCGCCGCGGGTCCGCGCCGCGCCTCTCGGCCGCGCCGTCAGCCGCTCGTCGCGCCCGAGCGCGGCGGTCCGCCGACAGGTGCGCCGCGGGGACGTCCGTGACGACCCCGACGAGCACGTCGCCGCTGTGGGTCGTCGCAGGCGTGCGCGCGGTGCCCTCGTGCGCGGCCCCGGCGTTGACGCACCAGGTGCGGCGCGCGGCCGCCCACGCGGCGACGTCGCGGTTGGTCCCCGAGTCGTCCGTCGCCGCGAGCACGAGCCACGCGTCCTCGACGTCGGACTCGCGCACCTCGCGCGGCGCCCAGGTGACGCCCCCTCCGCCGGGTGCGGGGTGTCTGTCGTCCCGAGGACGGATCGACGACAGATACCCCGCACTCAGCGAGGCCGCGACGAGGTCGCGCAGGTCTTCGCAGACCTGGGGCGCGACGACGCGGACGTGCGCGCCGTCGTCGGCCATCGCCCGGGCGCGGCGGGCGGCGACGGGCCCGCCGCCCGCGACGAGGACCGTGCGCCCGGCGAGGTCGAGGCCCAGGAGCGTCGTCACGGCGCACCGTCCGAGACGTCGTCGGCCGTGGGGTCCGCGGCGGCGAGGGGGCGCGTCCCCACGTGCACGACGCCGTCGCGCACCTCGGCGGGCCACGTCGCCAGGTCCGGGGCGAGGCCCTGGACGGGCACGTACCCGGCGGCCTCGAGGCAGCGCCCGGTCGCGAGGTCGAAGACCTGCTTGTACATGGGCCCGGCGACGGTCGGGACTCCGCCGCGCGTCCCGACGATCCCGCGCGACATGACGTTCGCCCCCGAGAACGGGTCACGCTGCTGCACGACGCGCACCGTGTCGTCGGGGAGGCGGAACAGGGCGACCTGCACCCCGCCCACGAGGGCGGCGACGCCGCGCTCGACGAGGAGGTCGCGCAGCAGGCACACCCGCTCCCGCTCCGTGGTCGCCGACGTGGTCGTCTCCCCGGGGGGCACAGCCTGCTCTGCGGACACGACGCTCATCGACGGACCTCCAGGGTCGTGCCGGCGATCACCACAGGGCCGGCGGGGACGGTGGCGAGCCCCGCGGCGCGGGCCTCCTCCAGGGCGGCGCGCTCGTCCGCCGTCGCGGGCCGGATCTGGCCGCGCTCGGTGACGTACGCGAGGTCGGGGTCGGGCTCGGCGGGCGCGTTGACGAACGAGCCGAAGCGACGCAGCTTCTCCGGGTCCTCGAGGACCGCGCGCCACTCGTCCTCGTAGTCGCCGACGTGGCGGGCCATCGCGGCGTCGAGGTCGGCGCCGAGGCCGAGCGAGTCCTCCACGATCACCTCGCGGATCGCGTCGAGGCCACCCTCGTAGTCCTCGACCCACGCGGCCGTGCGCTGGAGGCGGTCGGCCGTGCGGACGTAGTACATGAGGAAGCGGTCGATGGTCCGGACGAGCGCCTCGTCGTCCAGGTCCTCGGCCAGGAGCTGCGCGTGCCGGGGCGTGAACCCGCCGTTGCCGCCGACGTAGACGTTCCAGCCCTTGTCCGTCGCGATGACGCCGACGTCCTTGCCGCGCGCCTCGGCGCACTCGCGCGCGCACCCGGAGACGCCGAGCTTGAGCTTGTGGGGCGAGCGCAGCCCGCGGTAGCGCAGCTCGAGCTCGACGGCCATGCCCACCGAGTCCTGCACGCCGAACCGGCACCACGTGGACCCGACGCACGACTTCACCGTGCGCAGGGACTTGCCGTACGCGTGCCCCGACTCGAACCCGTGCTCCACGAGCCGGCGCCAGATGTGCGGGAGCTGCTCGATGCGCGCGCCGAACATGTCGATGCGCTGTCCGCCCGTGATCTTCGTGTAGAGCCCGAAGTCCTTGGCGACCTGGCCGATGACGAGCAGCCCGTCGGGCGTGATCTCGCCGCCGGGGATGCGCGGGACGACGGAGTACGTGCCGTCCTTCTGCATGTTCGCCATGACGTGGTCGTTGGTGTCCTGGAGCGTCGCCTGCTCGCCGTCGAGGATGTGCCCGTTGCCGAGCGACGCGAGGATCGACGCGATCGTGGGCTTGCAGATGTCGCAGCCGCGCCCGGCGTCGCGCACGAGCACGGCGCCGTGGGTGTCCGTCACAGGTTCCGGCACACGACCGAACCGCCCGACGATCTCGCTGAACGTGTGCAGGTCCGCGACGCGCACGGCGTCGAAGAGCTGCGCACGGGAGAGGTCGAAGTGCTCGCACAGCGCGTTCGAGACCTCGACGCCGGCGCGGGCGAGCTCGGTCGTCGTGATCTTCTTGACCAGCGGCAGGCACGACCCGCAGCTCGTCCCCGCGCGCGTGCACGCCTTGACGCCCGCGAGGTCGGTGCACCCGTGCTCGGTGACCGCGCCGCGGATCGTGCCCGCGCTGACGTTGTTGCACGAGCAGACCGTGGCGTCGTCGGGGAGCTCGAGGCTCGGCGCCCCGCCCCCGGAACCCTCGGGCAGCAGGAACAGCCCCGGGTCGCCCGGGAGCTCCGTGCCGAGCATCGGCCGCAGCGACGCGTACGGCGCGGCGTCCCCGACGAACACGCCGCCCAGGAGCGTGCGCGCGTCGTCGGACAGCACGAGCTTCTTGTAGACGCCCGCGACCGGGTCGGCCCACACGAGCTCCATCGCGCCCTCGGTGCGGGCGAACGCGTCGCCGAAGCTCGCGACGTCGACCCCCTGCAGCTTGAGCTTGGTCGCCGTGTCCGCGCCCGGGAACGTCGCCTCGCCGCCGAGCAGGCGGTCCGCGACGACCTCTGCCATCGCGTAGCCCGGCGCGACCAGGCCGATGCACCGACCCTCGATGCACGCGACCTCGCCCACGGCCCACACGTGCTCGTCCTCGGTGCGGCACGCGAGGTCGACGACGGCGCCCCCGCGCTCCCCGATCGCGAGCCCCGCCGCGCGCGCGAGCTCGTCGCGGGGCCGCACGCCCGTCGCGACGACGACGACGTCCACGTCAAGCCGGCCGCCGTCGGCGAAGTCGAGCCGGCCCACGTGGCCGGTCTTCCGGGAGACCCTCATCTCCTGGGTCCCGGTGCTGCAGCGGACCGCGATGCCCATGCCGTTGATGAGGCGCTTGAGCGCCTCGCCGCCGCCGAGGTCGATCTGCGCGTCCATCAGGTGCGTGCCGAACTGGATGACGGTGGCCTGCGCGCCGAGCGCCTTGAGCGCGCCCGCCGCCTCGAGGCCCAGGAGGCCGCCGCCGATCACCGCGCCGCGGACGGGGCGCTCCCAGCCGCCCTCGGTCGTCGCGTGCCGACGCTTCTCCTCGACCCACCCGCGCAGGGCCGCGACGTCGTCGATCGTGCGGTAGACGAACACGCCCGGGAGGTCGTTGCCCGGGATGGGCGGCATCGCGGCGCTCGACCCCGTCGCGAGGACGAGCTCGTCGTAGGCGTGCACCCGTCCGAGGCGGTCGGTGACGGTCTGCGCGTCGCGGTCGATCGACGTCACCGCGCAGTCGCGGTGCAGCGTGACGAGCGGGTCGTCCCACAGGGCCGGGTCGCCGAGCGTGAGCTCCTCGGCGTCGCGGGCCGAGAAGTAGCTCGTCAGGGCGACGCGGTCGTACGGCTTGCGCGGCTCCTCGGCGAAGAGCGAGACGCGCCACGCGCCGTCGGTGTCGCGGGCACGCAGCGCCTCGACGAGCCGCTGGGCGACCATGCCGCCGCCGACGACGACGAGGTGCCGGGGGGCAGCGGGAGCGCTGTGCGCGGGGGCGGGATCGGTCTGAGGTCCGGTCACGTCGGGCTCCTGGGGCGTCGGGCGGATCGGTCACCCGCCCGCGGGTTCCACGAGGGTCCCCGGGACGGTGCTGACGACGCTACGGACGGGCGGTTTCACGGCCGTGCCCCGTCCGTTGCCCGTCCGTAACGGTGTTCTCACCCGGCGCCGCACCGCCGTGTGAGGTCGGCGGAGCGGGGCGAGATCGGCAGGTCGTGCCGAGATCGGCGATCGTGACTGCCGATCTCGACGAGGCCCGCCGATCTCACGTGCCGAGGCCGACGGGCGCCGGTGCTGCCTCGTCCTTCGGCTGGTCCGGGTCCGCCTTCGCGAGCCAGTCGACCAGACCGCACACGACGTCCCTGCAGCCTCCGCAGCCCGTCGTCGCGCGCGTGGCCCGCGCGACGTCGTCGACGCTGCGGGCGCCGTCGTGCCAGCACCCGACGACGTCGCCCTTGGTCACGCCGTTGCACGTGCAGACGGTCGTGCGGTCGGGCATGTGGGTCGGGGACGACGCCGGCGCGGGGGCCTGCGCGACAGGGCGCAGCAGCAGGTGGGCCGGGTCCGCGGGGACCGGGACCCGGCGGGTGTACGTCGCGGTGAGGTCGGCGCCCACCTCGGGCGCGCCGACGCACGTCGCGCCGACGAGCAGGCCGTCCGCGACGACGACCTCGACGTGCCGCCCCGACGCGGGGTCGCTCAGCGTCACGGAGCGGTGCGCGGGGTCGGGCGCCCGCCGCTCGCCGCACACGCCCATCGTCACGATCTCCAGCCCCGCCGCCTTGACGCGCACGACGTCGGTCCCGGCCCTCGGGCGCTCGTCCACACCGGGGTTCCCGGGACCAGGAGGGCGCGGACGACCCGTGGACCCGGGACCGGCAGGGTGGGCGGCGACCCCGGACACGCCCGGTGCCGACGGCCCGGGCGGCTCTCCGAGCGGGCGCGCGACGACGTTCATGGCGAGGCGCAGCGCCATGCTCGGCCGGTCGGCGTCGACCCCCAGGCGGACCCGTGGGCGCCCCGACGCCGCCCCCTGCGCGGCGTCCGGGTTCACCGCGCCGCCCCGGTCGGTCGAGCTCGCGCACCGCTCCGCGAGGTGGTCCGCGAGCCGGCGCGACTGGTCCCAGCCCTGCGCGATCAGCCCGGTGCCGCCCTCGGGCGGCTGCGCGCAGTCGCCGATCGCGAACACGCACGGGTCGTCGGGGCTCGCCAGGTCCGGCCCGACGACGACGCCCCGGTCGACCGCGAGGCCCGCCGCACGCGCGAGCCCGGCCTCGGGCACGGTGCCGCACGCGAGCACGAGCAGGTCGGCCTCGATGCCGACGAGCCGCGTCGCGTCGTCCCCCGCGCCCCCCGCCGGGCGGGCCGACGGGCCGGCGGGAGCGCCGCCGTCGGGCACGCGGAGCGTCACCCCGCGCACGGAACCCGACTCCACGAGGACGCGCTCGGTACGCGCGCGCGTCCAGGTCCGCACGCCGAGACCCGCGAGGCTGCGCGCGACGACGCCCCCCGCGGCGCGGTCGAGCTGGCGGTCCATGACGCTCGCACCCCCGTGCACGAGGCTCACCGCGACGCCGCGGCGCGCGAGCCCGCACGCGACCTCGAGCCCGAGCACGCCCGCCCCGACGACCACGGCGTGCCGCGCGTTGACCGACGCCGCGACGATCTCGCGCGCGTCGTCGAGCGTGCGCAGCGCGTGCGCGCCACGAGGCAGGCCGCCCGGGAGGTCCGTCAGGCCCGGCAGGTCGGGGACCCGCGCGGCCGCACCCGTCGCGAGCACGACGACGTCGTACGGGTGCGCGCCGTCGCCCGTGACGACGCGGCGCGCGGACCGGTCGATCGCGATGGCCTCGGTGCCGCGGCGCACCGTGACGCGGGCGTCGTCCGCCCCCGGCAGGCCGATCGCCGCGACGTCGACCTTGCCCGCCACGACCTCGCTGAGCAGCACGCGGTTGTACGGCGGGTACTCCTCCGCGCCGAGCACGGTGACCTCCACGGCCGACGTCCCCGCGGGCGCCCCGCAGCGCGCCACGAGGTCGCTCGCGAACCGCGACCCGACCATGCCGTTGCCGATCACGACGACGCGCGTCATGCGACCACCTCCTGCGCCGTGGACGCGCGCCGCACGTCCACGGCGCACACCTTGAACTCGGGCATGCCCGAGACCGGGTCGGTCGCGTCGGTGGTGACCCGGTTGACGCTTCCCTCCCCGCTCCAGTGGAAGGGCATGAAGACGGTGTCCGGGCGGATCCGGTCGGACCACCGCGCGACCGCCTCGATCGCTCCGCGGCGCGTCGTGAGGCGGGCGCGGTCGCCGTCGTCGACCCCGAGCCGCACGCCCAGGACCGGGTGGAGCTCGACGAACGGCTCCGGCACGAGCCGGTCGAGCTCCGGCACGCGGCGCGTCTGCGCGCCCGACTGGTAGTGCTGCAGCACGCGACCCGTGACGAGGTAGAGCGGGGCGTCGGCGCGCACGTCGTCGCTCGGTCCGACGTGGTCGACCACGACCATCCGCGCCCGCCCGTCCGGGGTCGCGAACCGGTCGAGGAACAGCCGCGGCGTCCCCGGGTGGTCCGCGGTGGGCACCGGCCAGTGCAGCCCCGGGCCGCCGTCGTCCTCGTCCGCGTCGAGTCGCGCGTGGCTCAACCCCGCGTAGTCGGCCACCCCGCCCGCGGACGCGCGCGCGAGCTCGTCGAAGACGACGGCGGGGTCCGTCGGGAAGGAGACCGACGAGCCCAGGCGACGCGCGAGCTCCGCGAGGATCCACAGCTCCGAGCGTGCCTCCCCGGGCGGGTCGACCGCGCGACGGCGCCGGATGACCCGCCCCTCGAGCGACGTCATGGTGCCCTCCTCCTCGGCCCACTGCGTCACCGGCAGCACGACGTCCGCGAGCAGCGCCGTCTCCGACGGCACGAGGTCGCACACCACGAGCAGGTCGAGGGCGCGCAGGTTCGCGGCGACCTGGTCCGCGTCCGGCGCGCTGACCACGACGTTCGACCCGTGCACGAGCAGCGCCCGCGGCCGCCCGTCCTCGGCGTAGGTGGTCCGCGCACCGGCCGGTCCAGGCCGGGCGCCGAGCGCGCGCAGGAGCCTGACGGCGGGCATCCCCGGACCGGGGATCGTCGCCGGGTCCACGCCCCACACGGACGCGACGTGCGCGCGCGCCGCCGGGTCGTCGATCCTGCGGTAGCCCGGGAGCTGGTCGGCCTTCTGCCCGTGCTCGCGCCCGCCCTGCCCGTTCCCCTGGCCGGTGATCGCGCCGTACCCGGAGCCGACGCGTCCCGGCAGGCCGAGCGCGAGCGCGAGGTTGATCGCGGCGGTCACCGTCGCGGTGCCCTGCGACGACTGCTCGACACCCCGCCCCGTCAGCACGTACGCGCCCGCGCCGCCGTGGGCGGGCGACGCGGCCGCGAGCAGCCGCGCGACGTGCCGCAGCCGCTCGGCCGGGACCCCGCACACCGTCTCGGCCCGCTCGGGCCACCACGCCATGACGGAGCGCCGGACGTCGTCGAACCCCGACGTGCGCGCGGCGAGGTACTCCGCGTCCCCGAGCCCCTCCGTGACCACGACGTGCAGCAGCGCGAGCAGCACGACGAGGTCGGTCCCGGGCACGGGCTGGAGGTGCACGCCCTGGTCGCCCACCGGCCCCGCGCCCGGAGGCGGGACCAGCCGCCCCGGCGACCGACCGTCGTCGGGCACGGCACGCTGCCCGACGACGTCCGCCGGCTCTCCCGTGAGCGCCGCGGTGGCGCTGCGGCGCGGGTCCACGACGACGAGCCCGCCGCGCGAGCGCACGCTCGCGAGGTGCTGGACCGACGGCGGCATGGTCTCGGCGAGGTTGGAGCCGAGCAGGAGCACGGCGTCGGCCCCGCCGAGGTCGGCGAGCGGGAACGGCAGCCCGCGGTCGACGCCGAACGCCCGGTTCGCCCCGGCTGCCGCCGACGCCATGCAGAAGCGCCCGTTGTAGTCGATGTTCGCGGTGCGCAGGACCGTCCGCGCGAACTTGCCGAGCGCGTACGCCTTCTCGTTCGTCAGCCCGCCGCCGCCGAACACGGCGACGGCGTCCCGCCCGTGCTCGGCCTGCACCCGGGCGATCCCGGCCACCACGACGTCCAGCGCCTCGTCCCACGACGCCGGGTGCAGCGCGTCGTCGCTCCCGCGCAGCAGCGGGGTCGTGATCCGGTCCGCCGCGCGGAGGACCGTCGCGCTCGTCCAGCCCTTCTGGCACAGCCCACCCCGGTTGGTGGGGAAGTCGCGCGGGGCGACGGTGACCGGGAGCGGTCCTGCGCCGGGCGTCAGGGACATGCCGCACTGGAGCGCGCAGTAGGGGCAGTGCGTGTCCACGCTCAGATCCCGGCCGACGCGAGCGCCGACCCCTTGCGCAGGTACACCGCCCAGGCGACGACCGCCATGACCGCGTACATCCCGATGAACGCCCACAGGGCCGGGACGAGCGAGCCGGCGAGGCTCGTCGACGCCGCGAACCCGCGCGGGATGAGGAACCCGCCGAACGCCCCGATCGCCCCCGCGATGCCGATGCACCCCGCCGCGGCCTTGCGCGCGCGGGCCCGGGCCTCGTCGAGAGCGGCGGCGTCGACCGCCGTCGGCCCGTCGAGCGCGCCGCCCGGGACGGCGCTCGCCTGGAAGACGGCGGGGATCATGCGGTAGGTCGAGCCGTTGCCGATGCCCGTCGCGACGAACAGGACGAGGAAGGAGGCGAAGAACAGGCCGAAGCTGTGCGACTGCAGCGCCTGGATCGCGCCGAACGCCCCGAGCGCCATGACGCCGTACGACGCGATGGTGACGCGCGTGCCGCCCACCCGGTCCGCGATGACGCCGCCGAGGGGCCGCGTGACCGAGCCGACGAGCGCGCCGAGGAACGCGATCGACAGCGTCACCTCGGGGAACTGGCCCGTGAGCAGCAGGGGGAACGCCCCGGCGTACCCGATGAACGACCCGAACGTGCCGATGTAGAGGAACGAGATGATCCACGTGTGCTTGTTCCGCGTCGCGGCGGCGAACGACTTCGGGTCGGCCTTCGCGGTGGACAGGTTGTCCATGAACCGCCACGCGAGGAACGCCGCGAGCAGGATGAACGGGATCATCATGAGCCCCGCGCGCTCGAGCGCGACGCCCGCTCCGGCGACGATGACGAGCGGCACCGCGAGCTGCACGACCGCCGTCCCCAGGTTGCCGCCCGCGGCGTTGAGCCCCAGCGCCTTGCCCTTCTCCCGCTCGGGGTAGAAGAACGAGATGTTCGCCATCGACGACGCGAAGTTCCCGCCACCGAAGCCCGCGAGCGCCGCGACCGCGAGCATGACCCCGAACGGCGTCCCCGGGTCCTGCACCGCGACGGCGAGCGCCGCCGTCGGGAGCAGGAGCAGGAGCGCCGAGACCACGGTCCAGTTGCGGCCGCCGAACAGCGGCACCGCGAACGTGTACGGGATGCGCAACGTCGCGCCGACGAGGCTCGGCACGGCGATGAGCCAGAACTGCTGGTCGACGGTGAACGTGAACCCGGCGGCGGGGAGCTGCGGCACGACGATCGACCACAGGGCCCACACCGCGAACCCGAGGAACTCGGCGAACACCGAGATCCACAGGTTGCGCGTCGCGACCTTCCGGCCGCCGTCGCGCCAGAACGTCGGGTCCTCCGGATCCCAGCGGTCGATCCAGCGTCCGGAGCGGTGGGTCGGGGCGGTCGCCGTGCGGCCGGCCGTCGAGGCGGTGGTCGGCCCGACGGCGGTCGTGGCCCCGGGCGCGGAGGCCGCGGCGGTCGTGGTGGTCGCGGTGCCGGAGGGGTGCTCTGCGGACTGCTCACCCTCGTGGGTGGTGGGGCTCGTGGGCGCGGACATGGCGGCTCCTTCAGCAGGTCCCGGTCAGTACCGAGGACGCTAGGAACGCCGTGTTTCCCCCGCGCGCGGCCGTCGTTAAGCCCGTGTGAGGTCTTCCGCACACCGAGCGCGGGGACGCTGTGAGCGGTTGGCGAGGTGGTGCGGCGTGCGGCCGCGCGGGGTCAGCCCTCGACGCCCGTCGCCTCGTGCGACGAGCCGACGGGCTTCGACTCGGGCGACCCGCGCTCGCGCAGGTAGATCGCGAGCACGACCATGCTCAGGACCGCCAGCATCTCGGACTGCCAGTTCTGGAACGTCCGGCTCCAGAAGTCGGGCATCGAGAGGTACTCCGTCCAGGGCACGGGGTCCTCGAGCTCGCGCAGCTGCTCCTCGCTGAACGCGACGGCGCCCGCCGCCGACTGCGCCGCCCACGAGCCGAGGAAGATCGCGCCCATGACGAGCGAGAGTGAGCGCGAGTAGACCGCGAGCCGCCAGCCCCCGGCCCGCGCCCAGGCCGGGGAGTCGGGCGTCGCGTGCTCGCCCACCTTCTGGTCCTCGTCGGACTCGCGGCCGGCCTCCTCGAGCTTCTTCGACTCGGGCGAGCCGCGCTGCACGAACCACACGGTCGCGGTGATGAAGAGCAGGAACTGGAGGTACTCGGACTGCCAGTTCTCGGTGACGTCGACCCAGAACGCCGACGACGCCACGTACTGACCGAACGTCACGGGGTCCAGCCCCGCCGCGCGCTGGTCCGTGTTGAAGACCGCGACCCCGCTCACCGCCTGGGCGACGAGCGACGCGAGGAACGCGGCGGCGAAGAAGAGGCTCAGCGAGCTGGCGCGCAGCCCGCCGAGGACGCCGCCCTTGCGGGGACCGGCGCTCATCGGTGCACCGCCGCGAGCACGAACGTGACGGCGAGGCCCGCGCCGACGAGCACGAGCGTGGCCCAGAACATCAGCCGCGGGACCCTCATGCCGCCACCTCGCAGTCGTAGGGGCGGTCCTCGCGCGGCGTGCAGCCCGCGGCGGTGACGACCCAGCCGTCGCCCGACACGGCGAGGAAGAGGGTGTCGGTCGCGGTGACCACCTGCGCCTGGCGGCCGGCCACGTGGACGTCCTCGACGACGAGGTCGTCCCCCGCGGCGGCGAGCGCGGCGAGCGGACCGTCGGGCGCGGCGACCACGTCCGCGCACGGCTCGCCCTCGTCCGCGGCGAGCGCGTCCGCGGCGTCGGGCAGGAGGAGGTCGCACGCGGCGGCGCCGTCACCCCCGGCGACCGCGGCGGCGAGCTCCTCGACGACGGCCCGGGCGTCCGCGGCCCCCGGTCCGGCGCACGCGGTGAGGCCGAGCGCCGCGAGACCGACGAGCGCACCCGTGGGGATCGCCGCCCGAGCCCGGCGCCCGCGTCCCGGCCCGGCTCCCGCCGTCGGCCGGACCGCCCTGCCCTGAGCGCTGCGCACGCGACCTCCCTCGAACGACACCGGTGAGGTTCACCGGCCCCTCCGAGGCCCATGCTCGCCGTTCCCCGGGTGCCCGCAAGCGGAGCACCGCGCGGGCTCAGCCCCAGACGAGGCCGCGCGCCGGGTCCTCGAGCACCTTCGCGACGTCGGCCAGCACGCGCGCGCCGAGCTCGCCGTCGACGAGGCGGTGGTCGAAGCTCAGCGCGAGCTGCGTGACCCAGCGCTTCTTGATCTTGCCCTTGTGGACCCACGGCTGCTCGCGGATCGCGCCGAAGGCGAGGATCGCGGCCTCGCCCGGGTTGAGGATCGGCGTCCCGGTGTCGATGCCGAACACGCCGACGTTCGTGATCGTGATGGTGCCGTCGGACATGTCGGCGGGCGACGTGCGGCCCGCCCGCGCGGTCGCGGTGAGGTCCGCGATCTCGCCCGCCAGGCCGTGCAGGTCGAGCCGGTGCGCGTCCTTGATGTTCGGCACGACGAGCCCGCGCGGCGTCGCGGCGGCGATCCCCAGGTTCACGTAGTGCTTGTAGACGATCTCCTGCGCGGCGTCGTCCCAGCTCGCGTTGATCTCGGGGTGGCGGCGCACGGCGAGGAGCAGCGCCTTCGCGGTGACGAGCAGCGGGGTGACGCGCACGTCGGCGAACTCCCGGTCCTCGCGCAGGGTGTGCACGAGGCGCATGGTCTTGGTGACGTCGACCGTGTGGAACACCGTGACGTGCGGGGCGGTGAACGCGCTCGTCACCATCGCCTCGGCCGTGCGCTTGCGCACCGACTTCACGGGCACGCGCGTCTGGCGGCCGTCCGGGGTGACGGCGCCGGACGCGAGCCACGGCTGGTCGTCGTCGGCGTACGTCGCCAGCGGCTTGGCCTTCGCCTGCTCGTGGTACGCCTGCACGTCCTCGCGCGTGACGATCCCGCCCGGGCCGGTGCCGGCGACGCTGGCGAGGTCGACCCCGAGGTCCTTGGCGAGCTTGCGCACCGGCGGCTTCGCCAGCACCGGCAGGTGCACGTGCCCGACGGCGGCGGGCGTCGGCGCGCTCGCCGCAGGCACGGCCGCGGGTGCCGGGGCAGGAGCCGGGACGGGGGCGGCCGGGGCCGCGTCCGGAGCGCGGCGGCGGCGACGGGCCGTACCCGGCTCGACCGTCCCGTACCCCACGAGCACCGAGCCGGAGCCGCCGGCCGCGGCGGTCGCCCCGCCCTCCGACCCGGCACCCGGGGCGGGCGAGGCAGGAGCGGGAGCCGCGTCCGCGCCGTCGGGCACGACGCCGGCCGGCGCGGCGGGCGCCGGCGCGGTGCCGGACGGGTCGGTGTCCACGACGATGATCGGCACGCCGACCTCGACCGTCGTCCCCTCGGGCGCGAGGATCTCCGTGACGACGCCCGTGTACGGCGACGGGAGCTCGACGAGCGACTTGGCCGTCTCGATCTCGACGATCGTCTGGTTGACCGTCACGGCGTCACCGACGGCGACGTGCCACTGCACGATCTCGGCCTCGGTGAGGCCCTCGCCCGCGTCGGGGAGGTTGAACTTCTCGAAGGTGGGCACTGCGTGGTCCTCCTGGTGGTCCCGGTCGGCGCTGTCGAGGTCGCTACGGTCGCGTCAGAACGCGAACGCGCGGTCGACGGCGTCGAGCACGCGGTCGAGGCTCGGCAGGTAGTCGTGCTCGATCTTGGCGACGGGGTACGGGGTGTGGAAGCCGCCGACGCGCAGCACCGGCGCCTCGAGCGAGTAGAAGCACTCCTCCGTCACGCGGGCCGCGACCTCGGCGCCCGAGCCCAGGTAGGCCGGGGCCTCGTGCACGACGACGCAGCGCCCGGTCCGGCGCACGGACTCCACCACGGTCACGGTGTCGAGCGGGGAGATGCTGCGCAGGTCCACGACCTCGACGCTGCGTCCCTCCTGCTCGGCCGCCGCGGCGGCGCGGAGCGCGGTCGCGACGGTCGGGCCGTACGCGACGAGGGTCAGGTCGGTGCCGGGGCGGACGACGCGCGCACGGTCCAGCACGGTCGCGCCCTCGCCGCGGCCGGAGACCTCGACGGGGCCCTTCTCCCAGTAACGGCCCTTGGGCTCGAAGAACAGCACGGGGTCGGGCGAGGCGATGGCCTCCTGGATCATCGTGTACGCGTCCTGCGGCGTGGACGGCGACACGACGCGCAGGCCCGCGGTGTGCGCGAACAGCGCCTCGGGGCTCTCGCTGTGGTGCTCGACGGCGCCGATCCCGCCGCCGTACGGCACGCGGATCACGACGGGCACCTGGAGCTTCCCGCCCGAGCGGTAGCCCATCTTCGCGAGCTGCGTGGTGATCTGGTCGTACGCGGGGAAGATGAACCCGTCGAACTGGATCTCGCACACCGGCCGGTAGCCGCGCAGCGCGAGGCCGATCGCCGTGCCGAGGATGCCGGACTCCGCGAGCGGCGTGTCGACGACACGGTCCTCGCCGAAGTCCTTCTGGAGCCCGTCGGTCACGCGGAACACGCCGCCGAGCGCGCCGATGTCCTCGCCCATGAGCAGGACCTTCGGGTCGGTCTCGAGCGACCGGCGCAGGCCCTCGTTGATCGCGCGGGCGAGGGTCAGGGTCTTGTTCTCGCTCATCGGGCCACCTCCGCGGCCGGCTCCTCGAAGGACTGCTGGTAGTCGGCGAACCACGCCTTCTCGCGCTCGACCACGGCGTTCGGCGTCGCGTAGACGTGGTCGAACATGGTCGACGGGTCGGGCGCGGCGAGCGCGCGCACCTCGTCGCGCAGCCGCTCGCCGAGCGCGTCGGCCTCGGCCGCGACGTCGGCGGCGAACGCGTCGTCCCACGCGCCCTCGGCGCGGAGCAGGTTCTCGAGCCGGTCGATCGGGTCGCGACGGCGCCAGTACTCCTCCTGGGCCCGCGAGCGGTACTTGGTCGGGTCGTCCGACGTCGTGTGCGCGCCCATGCGGTAGGTGAACGCCTCGACGAACGTCGGACCGCCGCCCGTGCGCGCCCGTTCGAGCGCCTCGGCCGTCACGGCGTAGCACGCGAGCACGTCGTTGCCGTCGACCCGCACGCTGGGCACGCCGAACCCGCCACCGCGGCGGTACAGGGGCACGCGCGACTGCTTGGTCGTCGGCTCGGAGATCGCCCACTGGTTGTTCTGGCAGAAGAAGACGACGGGCGCGTTGTTCACCGCGGCGAACACCAGCGCCTCGTTGACGTCGCCCTGCGACGTCGCGCCGTCGCCGAAGTACGTGACGACGGCCGTGTCGCGCTCCGGGTCCCCCGACCCGACGAGGCCGTCGCGCTGGACGCCCATCGCGTACCCGGTCGCGTGGAGCGTGTGCGACCCGATGACGAGCGTGTACAGGTGCACGTTGTGCTCCGTGGGGTCCCACCCGCCGTGGTCGACCCCGCGGAACAGGCGCAGGCGCGCCGTCGGGTCGATGCCGCGCACGTGCGAGACGCCGTGCTCGCGGTAGGACGGGAACACGTAGTCCTGCGGGGCGAGCGCACGGCCGGAGCCGATCTGCGCCGCCTCCTGGCCCTTCGCCTGCGCGAACAGGCCGAGCTCACCCTGGCGCTGGAGCGACGTCGCCTCGTCGTCGAAGCGGCGCGTGAGCACCATGTCGCGGTAGAGGCCGCGCAGGGCCGCGGCGTCGAGGTGGGCGACGCGCTCGCGGTAGCCGTCCGTCTCGGGGGTCGTGACGCGAGATCCGGCCGGCGTCACGAGCTGGAGCAGGGGGGCGTCGTCGGGACCGCCCGCGACGTCGGGGAGGTCGGGGGGCGTGCTCGCGCCGTCCCGCGCGGCGGTTCTCGCGTCGTTCTCGGTCACGCGACTCTCCTTCGGTGCGGCCCGGCCGTGCGGCCGGCCCGCTCGGGGGCAGGAGGCGCCCGGTCGGGGCGCCGTCGGAACCTACGTCTCCGTAGCCTACGCAAGCGTAGGCTACGACACCGTAGGTTCGGCTGCCGACGTGTCGCCCAAGATCCGCCGCGACAGGCTGTAGGGATCCTCCAATCCCCACCGGGCGGCCCCCGCGCCGACGGGGGCCCGCCCTACCTCGGGTACGCGCCGCCCGCGCGCAGCGCGTCGCGCTCGCGCAGCACCGGCCAGCGCGAGAACGCGAAGACGAGGAACATGACGACGTTGAGGATCGGCACCAGGCCCACGAGGATCCACCAGCCCGAGTAGCCGGCCTTCTGGATGATCCGGACGTAGGCGACGAGGAAGATCACCGCCAGCGCGACGTAGAGGACCAGCGCGGCGGTGCCGAAGGCCCAGCCGTACTCGTCGACGAGCTGGTCGGTATCGATGGAGTCCATGCTCGCGAGTGTTCTCGCGCCGTCGGCGCCCGGCAACAGGGACCGCTCGGCACGGGTCCGGGACGGACGGCCTCAGAGCCAGGTGGCGCTCACGCGCAGGAACAGGTCCGTCGCCTCCGGCTCGCCGACGCTCACGCGCAGCCCCTCGCCCGCGAACGGGCGCACGATCGCCCCGGCGGCGCGCGCCTCCTCGGCGCGCTGCGCGGTGCGCTCGCCCAGGTCGAACCACACGAAGTTCGCCTGCGACTCCGGCAGCACCCAGCCCTGGTCGCGCAGGCCCTCGACGAGGCGCGCGCGGTCGGCGACGAGGTGCTCGACCCGCTGCAGCAGCTCGTCGCGCGCCGCGAGCGACGCGATGGCCGCGCGCTGCGCGACGTGGGAGACGCCGAACGGCGTCGACACGGCGCGGATCCCCGCCGCGAGCCGCGGGCGCGCGACGGCGTAGCCCACGCGCAGTCCCGCCAGGCCGTACGCCTTGGAGAACGTGCGCAGCAGCACGACGTTCGGGTGCTGCGCGTACACCGCGAGGCCGTCCGGGGCCTCGGGGTCGCGCACGAACTCCAGGTACGCCTCGTCGAGCACGACCAGCACGTCCGACGGCACCGCCGCGAGGAACGCGTCGAGCTCCTCGCGGTGCACGACCGGACCGGTCGGGTTGTTGGGCGTGCACACCATCACGACGCGCGTCCGCTCCGTGATCGCCGCGGCCATCGCGGGCAGGTCGAGCCGGCCGACGTCCGCCCCGGTCCGCAGCGGCACCTGGACCGACGTGCCGCCCGCGACCGCGACAGCGATCGGGTAGGCCTCGAACGAGCGCCACGGGTACACGACCTCGTCGCCCGGCTCGACGACCGTCTGCAGCACGTGCGCCAGCACCGCGACCGAGCCGTTGCCCACCACGACCTCGTCCGCGCCGACGCCCAGGTCGGCCGCGAGCGCCTCGGTGAGCTCGGTCGCGTACATGTCCGGGTAGCGGTTCACGTCCGCGGCGGCGTCGGCGATCGCGGCGACGACCGACGGCAGCGGCGGGTACGGGTTCTCGTTGGAGGAGAGCTTGAACGCCGCCGCGCCCGGGGCGACACGGGCCCCGGGGACGTAGGCCGGCAGCGCGGCGACGGCGGGACGCAGGGGGACGCGGGGTTCGTGGGCCACGGTCCTCGATCATGCCACCTGCCCGGCGCGGTCCCGCCGGGGCGCGGCCCGGCGCCGTGCCCGGGCGCCGCCCGGATGGCAGGATGCCCGGTATGAGCTTCGTCGTCCGCGTCCTCGTCACCGGCCTCGCGATCTGGCTCACGAGCCTGTTCATCGACGAGCACTTCCAGATCGTCGGGTCCGACACCGCCGGCGGGCAGGTCGTCATCATCCTCGTGGTGGCCCTGCTCTACTCGCTCGTGAACGCGATCATCAAGCCGATCGTGCAGATCCTGTCCATCCCGCTCTACATCCTCACGCTGGGGCTGTTCTCGCTGGTCGTCAACGCGCTCATGCTCATGCTCACCGCGTGGATCACGGAGCAGACGGACTGGGGCATCCGCATCATCGGCGGGTTCTGGTGGGCCCTGCTCGCGGCCCTGATCATCGGGCTCATCAACTTCGCCGTCTCGGCCGTCGTGCCCCGGGCCCAGGACCGCTGACCCCGGCCGCCTCGGTCCGCGGGACGGGCGCCGCTACCGCGCGTCGTCGTCGCCTCCCCCGCCGTCCGGGCCCGGCGCGGTGAGCTCACCGGCCCCCGGACTCCCCGTGAGCGGGGTCCCCGGCACCGCGGGCGACGGCGCCCCCGGCGCCGGCACCCCCGGCGCGCCCGGGAACGGCGTGCCCGGGGCCCACGGGGGCGTGAGCGACCGCGGGACCGCCAGGTCCCCGATGCAGAACGTGGTGTCCGGGTCGGGCACCAGGCGCGCCTCGTAGACGAGCGGCTCCTCCGCCTGGCCGTCGAGCAGCCGCTCGACGTCGTCCAGGTGCTCCTCGAGGCCGCGGTCGCCCACCTCGACGGCGGCGTCCAGGACCTCCTGGTGGAAGTGCACGCTGTGCGGCCACTCGAGCGACGGCCCGCCGCCCGGAGCCGGCAGGGTCCCCGTCACCGTGACCCTGTCGGGCGTCGCCCGGTTCTCCGCGCCGTCGAGGTCGGAGATCCCCTCGCCCTGGGTCTCCAGGTGCGTGCCCTTGACCCCCGGTGGGAGGGCGTGGCCGGCGACGGGCGAGCCCGCCGTCACGACGTGCCGCACGGAGTACGTCCCGACGGTCGCCGCCGCGACGGTCGCGGCGATCATGCCGCCCTGGCTGTGCCCCACGAGCACGACGTCGTCGTCCGGCCCGATCCCGGCCTGACGCATCGCCTCCAGCACGGCGCGGGTGCTGTCGGCCCGCGCCCGCACCGCCGGGTCGTCGTCCATGAGGTCGTAGTTGGACGTCATGGTGAAGACCGACCGGAGATTGCCGGGCTGCGTGCCGGGGATCGCGACCACCCACGTGGGGGTGCCGTCGTCCTTGACGATCCGCTGGACGCTGAGCGTCGAGTCCGTCGCGAGCGCGTCCACGGCGCCGAGCGCGGACCGCACGTCGGTGGGCGTCGGCAGGTCGCGTGGCGCATCGACGAGCCGGACGTCGGGGTCGGGCAGGAAGCGGTCCCGCAGCGGCTGCGCGAGGCCGCGCAGCACCGACGCGCCGTTGCCGACGGTCGGCATCCGGTGCCACGGGCGGTCGGCGTCGAGCAGGCCGATCGCCCGGCTCAGCGCACGGATCGTGGCAGGGTGCAGCGACTCTCCCGAGGTGACGACCCTCAGCGCGGACGGACGACCCTCCAGGAACGAGTGCAGGACCCCGACGGTCCCCAGGGAGAGGATGCCGATCAGCCCGGCGGCGGCGGCACCGACCGGGCTGAAGCCCCCGACGGCGAGGAGCACGAGGTCCTGCCACAGTGCCGTCGCCGCGGCGTCCGCGTCGTCGTAGACGCGCACCGCATGCTGCAGGCGCGACGCGAGGTCGCGCAGGCCCCGCTCCTGCTCCTGCGCGAGGCCGATCGCGAGGTCGAACGCCTCGAGCGCGGCCGCGCGCGCCGCACGTACCTCCGCCGACCAGCACGGCGTGGCGTGGACGTCCCAGCCCGACGTGGCCTGGATGGGCGCCGGTGCCGCGAGGCGACCCGCGAACGACGTGGGGCTCGCGGTCGTCACGTCCACGGAGTCCCGCGCGGCTCGGAGCGCGGCCACGGTCCCGGCGACGAGGTCCGCCCGCGCGCCGAGCGCCACCGCCTGCGCGACGACCGCCGCCGTCTCGACCGCGGTCGGCTCCGTGCCGCCGCGCACCACGACCACGGGTGCCGGGCGAGGGCCGCTCACGGCAACCCCGCCGCGGCGAGCTCGGCCCGGATCCTCGCCACCTCGGCCTCGGCGAGGACGGTGAGCGCGTCGAGGCGCAGGAGGCAGCTGTCGAGCAGCATGCCGAGCCGGAGCAGCCCGCCGCGCCGCTCGGCGGCGGCACCGTCGTACGACGCGCGCGCGTGGCCCGCCCACGGCAGGTCCGGCACGACGAGCGCGGCACCGGCCCGCGCGACGTCGTCCTGGGCGGTGAGGACCCGGGCCCGGGCGAGCGAGACGCCGAACGGCGCAGCGTCGCACGACGGGGGCGGCGGGGGCGACGAGGAGGACATGGCGGCGACCGTACGCAGGGCCTCGCCCCGGACGCCGCGGCCCCGTCCGCCGCTGTGGACGGGCCGCTCGGAAGACGGTCCTGGGGACGGCCACGCACCGCGCGGCGCCCACGGATCGCGCGCCGGCCCAGGAACGCGTGCCCGGACTGCGGGAGGCGCGGGCCGCCGTCGGGCACGCGTGGGAGAATCAGGGGCGTGCCCGAGAACCCTGCCGCAGACGCCCCTGCCCGCGTGTCGCTCGCCGAGGTGACCCCGCCGATCGCGCTCGGCCCGCTCGACGGGCGCTACCGCGCGGCCGTCGCACCGCTCGTCGACCACCTCAGCGAGGCCGCGCTCAACCGCGAGCGCGTCCACGTCGAGGTCGAGTGGCTCATCACGCTGTGCAACGGCGTCCAGGCGGTCGACGAGAACGCGGTCCGCCCGGTCGTGCCGGGCGCCCCCCAGCTCTCCGACGCGGAGGTCGCGTACCTGCGCCGCATCCCCGCGACGTTCGGCGGCGAGGAGATCGCCGAGCTCGCCGCGATCGAGCGCGAGACGGTGCACGACGTCAAGGCGGTCGAGTACTTCGTCAAGCGCCGCCTCGCCGCGGCGCCCGACGCCCTGGGCCCGGACACCGTGCTCCCCGGCGTCGGCGAGCTCGTGCACTTCGCGTGCACGAGCGAGGACGTCAACAACCTGTCCTACGCGCTCATGGTGCGCGGCGCCGTCGAGCAGGTGTGGCTGCCCGCCGCGACCGCCCTGGCCGACCAGCTCGCGGACATGGCGCGCGAGCACGCGGACGTGCCGATGCTCTCGCGCACGCACGGCCAGCCCGCGACGCCGACGACGCTCGGCAAGGAGCTCGCCGTCCTCGCGCACCGGCTGCGCCGCCAGCTCCGCCGGATCGGCGCGGCCGAGTACCTGGGCAAGCTCAACGGGGCGACGGGCACGTACGGCGCGCACACCGTCGCCGTGCCGGGCGTGGACTGGCCGTCGGTGTCGAAGCACTTCGTCGAGGGCCTGGGGCTCACGTGGAACCCGCTGACGACCCAGATCGAGTCGCACGACTGGCAGGCCGAGCTGTACGCGGACGTCGCGCGCTTCAACCGCATCCTCCACAACCTCGCGACCGACGTGTGGACGTACATCTCGCTCGGGTTCTTCACGCAGATCCCCGTCCCCGGCGCCACCGGGTCGTCGACCATGCCGCACAAGGTCAACCCGATCCGGTTCGAGAACGCCGAGGCGAACCTCGAGATCTCGTCCGCGCTGCTCGACACGCTCGGCGCGACGCTCGTCACCTCACGCCTCCAGCGCGACCTCACGGACTCGACGACGCAGCGCAACGTCGGTCCCGCGTTCGGCCACTCGCTCCTCGCGATCGACAACGTGCGCCGCGGCCTCAAGGCCCTCGCCGCGAACGCCGACCTCATGGCGGCGGACCTCGACGAGAACTGGGAGGTGCTCGGCGAGCCCATCCAGTCGGCGATGCGCGCAGCGTCCGTCGCGGGCGTCCCCGGCATGGAGAACCCGTACGAGCGCCTCAAGGACCTCACGCGCGGCCAGCGCGTCGACGCCGCGCGCCTGCGCGAGTTCGTCGCCGGCCTCGGCCTTCCGGACGACGTAGCCCAGCGCCTCGCGAACCTCACCCCGGCCACCTACACGGGCCTGGCGGCCCGCTTGGTGACGGCCTACCTGGACTGACCCAGCCCCGCGCCGAACACGACATGAGGGCCGTTATCCGGTGGATAACGACCCTCATGTCGTTCTCGCGAGCGCGCAGCGTCGTTCTCGGCGGCGCAGGTGTCAGACGGCGGTCGGCTCGCCCGGGTGCGGCGCGTCCGGGTGCGGCGTGCCTCCCGTCGCGGCGAGCAGAGCCCCGTGCGCGGCGCGCGCCTCGGAGAGCTCGTCGAGACGGTTGACGACCCAGCGCAGCACGAGCGTCGCCGCGGCGGCGATCGCCAGGAGGCCGACGACGTTCCCGAGGTCCGCCGTCTGGATGCTCACCGTGCCGGACCAGAAGAAGGTCGAGCGACTCAGCAGCACGGCGACCGCGAGACCGCCGAGCACCGGGACCGCCTGGCGCGTCCGGCGCCACAGGAGGGCGACGCCGAGGAGCAGGACGACCGGTACGGCGAGCGCCTGAAGCGTCCACGAGACCAGGGCGCCACCCGACCACCACGGCATCCCGAGGTGCGCCGCGTCGGCGGAGGTCGCCGCGACGAAGGCGCCGAGGACCAGCGCCATGGCCCAGACCGTCGCCGCCCGGAGCGCGACCGGCTCGGCGCCGACCCGGCACGTCCGTCCCGCGGCGAGCACCCCCGCGTACGCGACGAGCCCGACGACCCACGGTGCGTCGAGGTACGCGGCATAGGCGCTGCCCGCAGCGACCGACCCGACGAGCGCGGCCACGCCCGCCCCGGCGGCGAGCACCGCGACCACGAGGCCGACGCGTCGCGCCCCGACGAGCGTGAGGGCGACCGCCGCGATCCACAGGGCCCACATCGGCGCCGTCGGGACGGTCGCCGCGAGCGGCGCGCCGCCGTCCGGGCCGAGCATCGCCCGGACGATCGCGGCAGCGAACGCGAGGACGCGCACCGCCATGACCACGAGCACCGCCGGGAGCAGCACGAACAGCAGCCCGGTCGCCGCCCGCCGCTGCCGCGGCGTCGAGCCCAGCGGCGCGAGCGCCCACTCGCGGGCGGCGGCGCGCAGCAGGTCCCACCGCTCGGCCCGGGTCGGGCGCGACCGCCCCGGCCGCGCGCCGTCGAGCAGGTGACCGAGCATCTCGGCCTCGTGCGCCCGTCGGTACGTGTACGGGAAGAGCCGCAGGAGTCGGCGGTAGTCCCGCACGAGCACGGGGGCGACGAGCACCGTCGGGCCGGGCTCCGCCGTCGGGCTCGCCGCGGCAGGAGCGGCCGTCACCCCGTCGCCCGCCGCGCCGGGGCGGCCCCCGCGGTCCCCGCTCATGCCGGCACCGCCCCGCCGTCGGCGAGACCTCCCGCGACGCCGCGGGCGGGGCGCGCCGCGACGCCGTCGCGCGCCACCGCGGTCGCGCGACGGCGGGCGCCGAGGCGTTCGAGCGCGCGGCGCGCCTGGGCCTCGGCACGCTCGGCCTCTGCGGCGAGGCGCGTCCCGCCCTCCGTGGTGAGCCGGTAGTAGCGGCGCAGGCGCGAGTCGACGACCTCCTCGCGGTCGACCTCGACGAGCCCGGCGGCGACGAGCCGGTCGATCGCGCCGTAGAGCGTCCCGGCGCGCAGCGTCACGCGGCCGTCGGAGCTGGACTCGACGTCCTGCGCGATGCCGTACCCGTGCAGCGGACCGGCCGCGAGCGCGGACAGGACGAGGAACGCGGGTTCCTGGAGCGGTCTGGATGCCATGGCGACGACCATACCCTCGCAGCGAACCTATGGAGCACGACGCGCCGCAGTGCGAAACGTTTCGCACCCTCCCGGCCGCTCCCCGACAGTCCCTACCGTGGCGGTGTCCTGACCCCGAGGCGACGGAGCCCCGAGCATGAGACCGACCTCCCCCACCCGACGACCCCGTGCGGCGACGCTCGTCGCCGCCGTCGCGACCCTCGCGACGCTGGGCGCCACGGCGACCGCCGGCGCGGCGCTCGCGACGACCCACGCGGCCGCGCCCTCCGCGGCCTGCACGGTCGACTACCGCATCACGAGCGCGTGGTCCGGCGGCTTCCAGGCCGACGTCACCGTCACGAACCTCGGCGCCCCGCGCTCAGGCTGGGAGCTGGCCTGGGACCTGCCGGCGGGCGAGAGCATCAGCCAGCTCTGGAACGGCACGCTCGGGCGCGACGGCGGCCGGGTCACCGTGGGCGACGTGGGCTGGAACGCGTCGCTCGCCACGGGCGGCAGCGCCTCGTTCGGCCTCGTGGGCACGGCCACGTCCGCCCCGGCCGTGCCCGCGAGCTTCACGCTCGACGGCGTCGCGTGCGGCGGCGACGTCCCACCCGACCCCACCGACCCGCCGGACCCCACCGATCCCCCCGAGACGCCGGACGACGTGACGTTCCACGTGGACGAGACGAACCAGGCGTGGGAGGCCTGGCAGGCGGCGTCGGGCACGGACCGGGACCTGCTCGCGAAGATCGCGCTCACGCCCCAGTCGACGTGGGTCACCGACGCGGACGCGCAGGTGTCGCGCGCGAAGGTCGCCGCGTTCACGAGCGCCGCCGCGGCCGAGGGAGCGACGCCGCTCCTGACGATCTACGCGATCCCCGGTCGCGACTGCGGCTCGCACTCGGGCGGCGGCACCGCCGAGGCGGCGTACCGGAGCTGGGTCCAGACGGTCGCGTCCGGCATCGTCGGCGAGCCGTGGGTCGTCCTGGAGCCCGACGCGCTCGCCCAGCTCGGCGACTGCTCCGGCCAGGGCGACCGCGTCGGCATGCTGCGCGACGCCGCCCGCATCCTGACCGACGCCGGCGCGCGCGTCTACATCGACGCGGGTCACTCCGCGTGGCTGAGCCCGGCGACCGCCGCGGCCCGCCTCCAGCAGGTGGGCCTCGACGACGCCGTCGGGTTCGCGCTCAACACGTCGAACTACCGCACGACGGCCGAGTCGCGCGCGTACGGCGAGCAGGTCGCGGCGCTGCTCGGCGGCGACGTGTCGTTCGTCGTCGACACGTCCCGCAACGGCAACGGGAGCAATGGTGAGTGGTGCAACCCCCGCGGTCGCGCGCTGGGCGACCCGCCACGCGCGGTCGACGACGGCACGCACCTGGACGCCCTGCTCTGGGTCAAGCTGCCCGGCGAGAGCGACGGGTCGTGCAACGGCGGGCCGCCCGCCGGACAGTGGTGGCAGGACGTCGCGCTCGAGCTCGCCCGCAACGCGTCCTGGTAACCCGACGCCAGCGAGCACGACCCTGCTCGCCCTCGAACACGACATTGCTGCCGTTATCGCCCGGATAACGGCAGCGATGTCGTGTTCGGCGTCTTCTGGGGGGCTAGCGCGGGTGCGCAGCGCGCACGGTTCGCCGGTTGGTGTGACGATCGTCTGTGCCGGGCCCGGCCCGGCACCATCGCCTCTCGCCGGAACTGGGGCCGCGCGAGAGGCAGGCCCGACGGCGCGTGGCTGCTGGGTGCGCCACGCGCCGTCGGGGGTGCCGGTCGTCGTCGAGCCGTCAGCGTCGAGCCGTCCGGGTCGGACGGCGCCGCGGAGGCGGCGCGCCGGAGATGGCACAGTGGGGGCGTGACGTCGCACGACCTCCCCCGCACCGACCCGCCCTCCCCCGAGCCCGCCGCGCTGCCGCCGCTGCGCACCGTCGGCTGGGTGAACGTCCGCGACGGGCGCCTGCTCGCCGTCCGCACGACGGGCAAGGACCGCTTCTTCATGCCGGGCGGCAAGGTCGAGCCCGGCGAGTCGGACGCCGAGGCGCTGGTGCGCGAGATCCACGAGGAGCTGGGGGTGCGCCTCGACCCGACGTCGGTCCGCCCCGGCTTCGTCGCCGAGGCGCCTGGGCACGGCCTCGGCGGGCGGGTCGTGCGCATGCACTGCATGTACGCCGAGCCGGCTCCCGGGTCGCCCGAGCCGGCGCCGAACGCCGAGATCGCCGAGCTCGCGTGGCTGACCCCGGCCGACGCGCACCGCGTCCCGCCGGCGGGTCGGATCGTCCTCGACCGGCTCGCGGGGGTCCTCTCCGCCTGACCGCGCGCCGCGCTCGCGTGCCGCGACGCGCGCCCGATGGGGACCTCGCCCCATGAGCGGGACGAGACGCGGCGGCGCCCGCCCGCGTACGCTCCGGAGGCACGATCCGCAGCGACAGAGGGACGACCATGGGGTTCTACGGTGCCGACATCGGCGAGCTGCGCGCGCTCGCGCAGAGCCTCACGACGGCGTCCGAGGCGCTCACGACCACGCGGAGCACGCTGGACTCGACCGTGAGCGGGGCCCGCTGGGCCGGACCGGACGGCGACGAGCTCCGCGGCCGTTGGTCCGCAGAGCTGGGCCCGGCGCTGGCCGCCGCCACCGCGACGCTCCGGGACGCGGCGGACAAGGTCCGCAAGAACGCCGACCAGCAGGAGAGCGCCAGCTCGGACGGCACGGGCGGCAGCGGCGGCCCTGGTGGCGGGCCGGGCGGCGGGCCCGGTTCCGGGGGCGGGCCGGGCTCCGGCGGTGGGCCCGGTGGCGGCGGAGGCGACGCGTCGGGCGACGAGAGCCCCGGCGGCCCCAAGGTCACGGTGAAGGGCGACCACGAGTCCGGCACGGACAACGGGAGCCTGGGCAACCCGGCGACGGAGGGCACCGACGCGAAGGTCGGGTTCGGCGTGACCCACGACCCGGAGAGCGGCGAGACCACGTACTCGGGCAGCGGCTCGCTCTCCGACTGGATGAAGACGACGAACGGGTCGAAGATCTCGTTCGGCGTCAACGGCGGTGCGGAGTACACGGTCGGCGAGAAGTCGGAGGACGGCTTCACCACGTACACGTCCAAGTCCGACGTCTCGATCGGCGTCGAGGGCGGCGTCGACAAGGGCGGCACGGGCGTCAGCGGCGGGTACACGACCGGCGTCACGTCCGCGTACACGGTGAAGGTGCCCGACGGCGCGGGCGTCACCGACCCCGGGAGCATCAACCCGTTCGACCCCCGCAGCATGCCGGTCGGCTCGTCGGTCACGATGGACGGCGGCAGCTACGCGGAGACCGAGCTCAACGCGGCGTTCCGCCACATCGCCGTCGAATCGTCCGTCAAGGACGCGAGCGGCGTGACGAGCCTCATCGAGCGCACGGGCGACGACACGGTGCGCGTCACCGCGGGCCCCACCGAGGCGATCGCGAACCACGCGGGCCTCGGTCTCGACTTCGACGCCGTGAAGGTCATGCTCGGCAACACGACGTCGCTCGACGGCGCGTCGCTGCGCAGCGCCGAGTTCGACCTGTCCACCCCGGAGGGCCAGGCCGCGTACGACAGGTACCTCGTCACCGGCGAGATCCCCGCCGACGCGTCGACCGGGATCTCCGGCACCACGAAGATCGAGCGGGTCGAGTTCGACTCGACGTCGACCGTCGGCTTCGACACCCCCGTCGGCGGGGCCGAGTGGGAGATCGGCAAGAACACGGGCTCGCTCGTCGCGACGACCAACCCCGACGGCAGCACGGAGCAGCTCCTCACCGCGACGTACGGCGACCGCGGCGACTTCCGCATGTCGCAGGCCTTCGACGCGTCGGGGACCGAGGACGTGTCCGCACGGACGTACTCGTTCGACGTCACGGCCGACGACATGTCGTCGCAGTACTTCAACACGAAGGAGTTCTCGGGCTTCTCCCCGTCGAGCGAGGTGTCGTCGGGCCAGCAGGTGACGATGACGCTCACGGAGTCGCAGATGAACCGCCTCGCGGACAGCGTGCGCACGGCGGTCGAGAACGACAGCCTGGGCATGCAGACGCGCATGATCGTCACGGACTACGACATGAGGCCGATCACCGACCCGTACCAGCTCGCGACCAGCCTCGCCCGCGCCGCGGACTCCGACCTCGAGCTCGTCATGATGATCTCCGAGATCAACGCGGCGGGCGACGGTTCCGCGACCGACCGCTCGGCGGCCCGGTTCCCCGGCACGGTCACGGTCGGCCACTGATCGGTCGCGGGTCCGGGCACCCGGGCCTCCCGTCGGCGTAGTGTCGCGGGGTGGGTGCTGCGCCGTTCCTCGCCGCGACGCTGCCGGTCCTGGACCTCGCGGTCGCGTCGGTCGTCGCCGTGCGCGACGCCGCGGCGCGCGCGGGCGGGTTCGACGTCGGCCCGCCCCCTGACCCGGAGCGCGTCGCCGCGGCGTTCGCGAGCGACCGGCTGCTCCGCGTCGACGGCGCCCCGGTGGACGCCTTCGCGCCGCTCTCGGGCTTCTTCCGGACCGCGGACGGCTGGGTCCGCACGCACGCGAACTACGCACACCACCGCGCGCGTCTGCTCGCCCTCCTCGACCTGCCCGCGACGGCCGACGGGGCTGCGGCGCGCGACGCCGTCGTGAGCGCCCTCGCGGACCGCTCGGCCCAGGACGTCGAGGACCGCGCCGCGGAGACCGGCGCGATCGCCGTGCGCGTCCGCGGCGAGGACGCGTGGCGCGCCACCCCGCCGGGCCGGGCGACGGCGTCGGGGCCACCGGTGCGCACGGCCGTGCGCGAGGACGCCGCGCCCGCGCGCCCGCTCGGGTCCGGGCCGCGCCCGCTCGCCGGGGTCCGGGTGCTCGACCTCACGCGCGTCATCGCGGGCCCGGTCGCGACGCGCACGCTCGCCCTGCTCGGCGCGGACGTGCTGCGCCTGGACCCACCGGGTCTGCCCGAGATCGAGGTCCAGCACCTCGACACGGGGCAGGGCAAGCGGTCGGCGCTGCTCGACCTCGCGACACGCGACGGCCTCGCCCGCGCCCAGCGCCTGCTCGACGAGGCCGACGTGCTCGTGACCGGGTACCGCCCGGGCGCGGTCGAGGCCTTCGGCCTGCGGCTCCCGCCCGGTGCCGTGCACGCGCGCGTCACCGCATGGGGCGACGACGGCCCGTGGGCTGGGCGGCGGGGCTTCGACTCGATCGTCCAGGCGGTGAGCGGGATCGCGCTCGTGGAGGGGTCGCGGGACGGCACCGCGTGCGCGCCCGAGGACGCCGCCCCGGGCGCCCTGCCCGCCCAGGCGCTCGACCACGCGACGGGCTACCTCGTCGCGGCCGCCGTCGTCGACGCGCTGGCCGACCGCGCGAGCGACGGCCGCGGGCGCGCGGTCGACGGCGCGCTCGCCCGGACGGCCCGCGCCCTGCTCGCCGCCCCGGGCCGCGACCCCGTGCACGACGCTCCGCGCACTCCCGGCCCGCGCTGCGTCGTCGTGCACCCCGCGCGCCTGGACGGCCGGGACGGCCGGGACAGAGCGGCGACGACGACGCGCCCCGCGCTCGACCACCTCGCGGGCGTGCCGGTCGACGACTACCCCGCGCCCGCACGGCCGTGGGGCGCGGACGAGCCGCGGTGGACGGCGTGAGCGCCTGGCCCGAGGTCGCCGTCCACCTGCGGCGGGCGCGCGACCACATGGACGCGCACTTCACGGAGCCGCTCACCCTCGCCGGCGTCGCCGCGGTCGCGGGCTACTCGCCGTTCCACTTCGCGCGCGCGTTCGCGGCCGCGTTCGGCACGAGCCCGATGGCCTACCTCGCCACGCGCCGCGTCGAGCGCGCGAAGACGCTGCTGCGCACGGCGAACCTCACCGTGACCGAGGTCTGCCACGCCGTCGGCTTCACGAGCCTCGGGACGTTCTCCGCGCGCTTCCGCGCGATCGTCGGCGTCACCCCCACCGCCTACCGGGACGAGCACGCCCGCGCGGGCGGACCGCCCGTCCCCGGGTGCTTCGCGCTCGCGTGGGGCCGGCCGCAACCCGTGGCACGGCCGGCGTCGGGCTCCGCACGATCGGAGAAGCAGGACCAGGGCGGCGCGTCGTAGCGTCGAGGACGACGGCCGGCGAGGCCGTCGGCCCCGCGCCGGCAGTCGGCGCCCCGAGAGGAGAACCCGTGCTCACGCTGTCCCACACCACCGTGTTCGTGCTCGACCAGGACTCCGCCAAGGAGTTCTACACGACCGTGCTCGGCTTCGAGCTGCGCGACGACTTCTCGATGGGCGCGGAGTTCGAGGGCGGCGGCGCCGGCTTCCGCTGGCTCACGGTCGGACCCCAGGGCGACCCGACCCGCACGATCATCCTGGCCGACTGCGCGATGGGCCGGGACCCGGAGTCGGCCGCGCAGCTCCGGTCGCTCGTCGCCAAGGGGTCGATGGGCGCCGGGGTCCTCCAGACCGACGACTGCGAGGCCACCTACCGCGACCTCCTCGCCAAGGGCGTGACGTTCCGCCAGCCGCCCGCGCACCGCCCCTACGGCGTGGAGGCCGTCTTCGTCGACGACTCCGGCAACTGGTTCAGCCTCACCGAGCCGAGGTCGGCCGCCGCCGGCTGACGGGGCCCGGGCCGGACCCGGCCGAGGAGGACCCCGAGGCTCCGCGCCGGCGAGGTCAGCTGTGGTCGAGACGGCGCAGGATCGCGCCCTCGCGCAGCGCCCAGGGGCAGATCTCGACCTCGTCGACGCCGAGCGCGCGCATCGTCTCGACCGCGACCACCCCGCCCGCGACGATCTGGAACGTGCGCTCGGGCGTGATGCCGGGCAACGCGGTGCGGCCCTCGGCCGTGATGCGCGCGAGCCGCGGCACCCAGTCGGCGAGCTGCGAGCGTCGCATGCGCCACCGGTCGTCGGGGCCGACGGCCTCGGTCTGCATGCCTGCGAGCCGCGCGAGCGAGCGGAACGTCTTGGACGTCGCGACGACGTGGTCGGGCCGCGGGAGCCGGGCGAACTGCGCGACGGCGGGGGCGAGCGTCGCGCGCACGTGCTCGCGCAGGGCCTCGACGTGCTCGGGCGCGGGCGGGTCGTCGGGCAGGAAGCCCATCGTCATGCGCCCGGCGCCGAGCGGGAGGGAGACGGCGAGGTCGGGCTCCTCGTCGACGCCCGACGCGATCTCGAGCGACCCGCCCCCGATGTCGAGGACGAGCAGGCGGCCCGCGGCCCAGCCGTGCCAGCGGCGCGCCGCGAGGAACGTCAGGCGCGACTCGTCCTCGCCCGAGAGCACGCGCACCGGCTGGCCGACGCGCTCGCCGATCGCGGCGAGCACCTCGGGACCGTTGGTCGCGTCGCGCAGCGCCGACGTCGCCATCGGCAGCATCTCGTCGACGGCGGACTCGCGCGCGAGCGCCATCGCGTCGTCGACCGCGGTGAGCATCGCGGCGACGCCCTCGGGCGACAGCGACCCGTCGGGCCGGAGGTAGCGCATGATGCGCACGACCGTGCGCGCACCCGCCGCCTGCACGGGGCGTGCCGCGTACGCGGCGTCCACGACGGCGAGGTGCACGGTGTTCGAGCCGATGTCGAGGACGCCCAGGCGCGTGGTGGTGCTCACCCGCCGAAGCCTAGCGGCGCGGCGAGGGCCGCCGCCGGGCGGGGTGCCCGACGACGGCCCTCGTGCGGGAGCGCGAGCGCTCCCCTGTCGCGACCGGACCGCGGGTCAGCCGCAGTCGAGCGCCTCGTACGCCACGTCGACCTGGGACGTGGTCCCGTCCGCGGCGACGACGGTCACGGTGGCCGTGCCCGCCGCGACGGACGTGGTGCGCGTCGTGAACGACTGGTAGGCGTTCTTGCCCGGCTGCACGTGCCGGACCGTCCGCTCGCCGAACGGCGTCGAGAGCGTCACGTCGACGGGCTCGTCGGCCGTGCTGGTCGCACGGACCGCGACGAACGCCCGGCCGCCGAGGCAGCGCGCGCTCGCCTCGACCTCGACCGGCGCGGGCGGGGCGGCCGCGGAGACCGACGGGATCCGGTCGGCGGCCGCGGTGCCCCACGTGAGGCCCGCGCTCGTGTCGGAGAGGTCGAAGTCGAGCGTGCCGCCGTCCTGCAGCGCCGCGACGTCGAGCCACGCGGCGGTGTGCGCGACGCCGTCGACCTCGAGGCCCGCGACGTAGCTCGGGAGCTTCTCGTTGGCGCCCGCAGCGTCGATCTGCACCGTCGTGCCGGCGTCGGTCGTGAGCGTCGCGGCCTGCACCTTGGGGGCGTTGAGCGCGAGGATGCCGGAGCCCGGCATCACCGGCTCGAACCCGAGCGACGCCATGACGTACCAGGCGGCGAGCGTGCCGAGGTCGTCGTTCCCCACGCCGCCGCCCGGGGTGTCCGGGAAGCGGTTGAGGTTCGCGGCGAGCACGTCGTTCGTCTTCCACGGCTGGCCCACGTAGCCGTAGAGCCAGGCGTTCATGATCGTCGGCTCGTTGCCGGGGTTGTAGCGGATCGTCGTGTAGTACGAGCTGCCGCCCTTGGCCCACGTGCTCGGCGAGACGCCGGGGTTCGCGGCGAGCGCCGGCTGGTCGAAGTAGTAGTCCAGGCGCTCGACGAACCCGTCCTCGCCGCCCATGACCTCCTGGAGGCCGGTGACGTCCTGCGGCACCATCCACTGGTACTGCCACGGCACGCCCTCGTGGAAGCCGGAGCGCGTGACGTCGGTCAGCTCGGGCAGCGTGACGAACTCGCCCGTCGGGCGCTTCGCGTTGACCATGCCCTGGAAGCCGCCGCTGAGCTGGACGTCCGGGTTCCACAGGTTGCGCCAGTTGCGCCCCTTGTCGAGGAACGCCTGGCCGCCCTCGCGGCCCGTGCGCTCCGCCGCGGCACCGAGGCTCGCGTCGGCGAGGGCGAGCTCGAGCGTGGCCGAGCCACCGTGGCGGTACTCCTCGAACTGGCCACCGAGGCCGCCCTCGTTCTCGGGGTAGAACGGCACGTGGCCGTGCTCGGCGTAGAACTCGGTGCTGCGCCGACCGACGGACGCGACGTCGTCCGGCGGGGTCGTCGTGGCGTTCTCCACGAGGTAGCCCCACAGCTCGTCGGCGATGTCGTCGGGGACCGTGCCGAGCGCGAAGTTCTCCGCGAGCCACGGCGTGACGGGGTCGCCCGCCATGATGTTGGTCTCCAGCGCGCCGAGCGACCAGCGCGGCAGCCAGCCGCCCTCGACGCGGTGCTGGTACATCGAGCGCACGATGTCCTGCGCGCGCTCGGGCAGCAGGAGCGCGTGCAGCGTCGCCTGGGTGCGGTACGTGTCCCAGAGCGAGAAGTTCTGGTAGTAGTCCCAGCCGTCGGCCTGGTGGACCTCGAGGTCCATGCCGCGGTACCGGCCGTCCACGTCGCTGCCGATCGTCGGGGACAGCAGCGTCTTGTAGAGCTGGGTGTAGAAGATCCGGCGCTGGTCGGGCGACGCGTCGATCGCGGCACGGCCCAGCTCGGCGTTCCACGCGTCGCGGGCCTCCTCGCGCACGGTGTCGAACGCGACCTGCCCGCCCTCGTCCGTGGCCTCGGCCTCGCGGTTGGCGCGCGCGCCGTCGACGCTCACGAACGACACGCCCACGCTCACCTCGACGTCGCGGTCGGTCGTGGTGTCGAACACCGCGACGGCGCCGTTGTTGCCGCCCGCGACCTCGCTCGTCGTGGACCCCGCGACGTACCGCGCGTCGGTCCCCCACGTGCCGCTCGACGCGACCGGACGGTCGAACGTCGCGCTGAAGAAGTACCGCTGCTTGTCCGGCGTGCCGCCGCAGAAGCCGCCGTTGTCGACCCAGCCCTCGAGCGTACGGTCGTCGACCCACGTCACCGAGCTCGCGCCGGCGTCGCGCAGCGTCTGGCCCACGTTGAACGACAGGTGCGACGTCGTCGAGGCGGGGAACGTGTAGCGGTGCGCGCCGACGCGCGTGGTCGCGCTGAGCTCGGCGTGCACGTCGTTCGCGAGCGTCACCTCGTAGAACCCGGCGGAGGCGTGCTCGGTGTTCTTCTGGTCCTTGATCGCGATGAAGGAGCGCGACGTGCGCGGGGTCGCGCTCGTGTCCGGCGTGACGAGCAGCTCGCCCGCCGCGGGGCAGCCCGCGCTGTTCACGTGCCGGTGGCTGAAGCCCCACACGCGCCCCGCGTTCGTGCTGTACGACGTCGAGGCGTAGGAGTTCGTGTTGTCCGGGCTGAGCTGGACCATGCCGAACGGCACGGTCGCGCCCGGGTAGGCGTTGCCCTCGCTCTCGGTGCCGACGAACGGGTTGACCTCGAGCGTGAGGTCGTCGCCCGCGGCGGCGGTGACGGTGCCGTCGTCGGCGGGGGCCGCGCCCGCGGCGGCGGGCAGCAGCGTGCCCGGCGCGACGGCGAGCGCGAGCCCGGCGGCGAGCAGGGCGAGTCGTGGTCGTCTCATGCCATGTCCTCTTCGACGTGCGACCGGGCTGCGTCGCCCGGGGCGCCCCGGGTCCGCCGGCCAGGTGCCGCCCGGGCCGCTCGTGGCGGGGCGACGGTGCTCCTGGTCGACGACGGGCGTCCGCCGGTCACTCTCTCCCGCGTATGACTGCGCTGTCAATTGCATGCCCGGGCGAACGACCGGGTCGAGCGTGGAGGGCGCAGCGCGCCGAACCCGGGGTGGCTCCTCAGCGCGCGGCGGGTGCGGGGAGAGATCCCGGGCTCGTCGGCCGCGCCGGCGCTGCCGCCTCGTCGGCCAGGGCCTGGGCGTCCGCGACGACGGCGCGCTCCTCCGCCTGCGCAGCCGCGACGGCCTCGGCGCGGGCCTCGACGATCGCGCGGTGCAGGTCGGCGTGGACGCGACGGCGCACGTCGCGCGCGAGCTCGTCGGCCTCGTCCGGCTCGACCGGGTCGCCGTCCGCCTCGCGCAGCGCGACGACGTCGGCCACCTCGAGCGCGATGCGCCGCTCCGCGTCGGCGAGCAGCGCGACGACCGCGGTGTCCGCCGCGCGGCCGAGCCGCGTCTCCTCGAACGCGCGCGTCGCGTCGTCCACGATCGCGCGCGCCTGGACGACGAGCTCCGACGCGATCGACGGCGAGTGCGCCGCGAGCGTCGCGAGGTCGTAGAGCAGCACGCCCTCGACGTCCGCGACGCGCGGGTCGACGTCGCGGTGCAGCGCGAGGTCGAGCACCACGGTCGGGCGGGCCGCGGGCTCGTCCCCGGCGCGGACCGCCGCGCGCTCGCGCGCCCGGACCACGGCGGCGGCGTCGAGCACGTGCTCGATGGCCTGCTCGCGGCGGTCGCCGCCCCCTCCCGGACGCGCGACGCCGTCGGCCGGCGCCCGCCCGCGCGCGCCGCTGCACGACACGACGAGATCCGCGTCCTCGAGCGCGGCGACGAGGTCGGTGACCGCCTCCACGCCGCGCGCGGCGGCGAACTCCGCGGCCCGGCCGGACTGCGAGTAGACGCGCACGTCGTCGCAGCCGAGCGCCCGCAGCGCCGCGAGACTCGCGCCCGCGTACGACCCCGTCCCGATGAGGACGGCCCGCACCTGGTGCCACGGCGGCAGCTCGGCACCCGCGAGGTCGAGACCCAGCGCGACGACGGAGCGGCCCGCGCCGCCGAGCGTCGTCTGCGTGCTGACCCTCTTGGACGTGCGCGACGCCGTCTGGAACAGGAGCTCGAGGGTCGAGGAGGTCACGCCGTCGGCGTGCGCGGTCTCCAGGGCGCGCTTCACCTGACCCGCGATCTCGCGCTCGCCCACGACCATCGAGTCCAGCCCCGACGCGACGGCGAACAGGTGCTCGGCGACCTCGGTCCCGGCGCGCGTGCGGAACGAGGCGAGCGCCTCGGCCGGCTCGACGCCCGACGCGTCGGCGACCATGCGCGCGACGTGCTCGGTCGCGTGCTGCACGCCCGTCCCGTCGAGGGGCGCGTCCACGTCGAGGTACAGCTCGAACCGGTTGCACGTCGCGAGGACGACGGCACCGGTGATCACGTCGCACGCCGCGACCGCGGAGCCGCCGATCGAGTGCGCCCCGGTGGAGAGTCGCTCCAGGGCGTCGAGGTCGAGCTCGTGGTGGCTGGCCGTGAGGGAGAGAAGAGCCACAGTGCCTCCGATTTAATCATTCCACCGGGAGGGAGGCAGAATCGGTAGCTGTGATTCCTGTCGCCCTTTCCCCGGGCCATCCCCTGACCGACGGCCGCACGGACCGTTCGCCGCTCGTGCAGGCCCTGCGCGCGGGCACGACGGGAAATCGCCCGGAAATCACACCCGTGTGGTTCATGCGGCAAGCCGGCCGCTCGCTGCCCGAGTACCGCGCCGCCCGCGAGGGCGTGAGCATGCTCGACTCGTGCCTGCGCCCCGACCTCGCGTCGGAGATCACGCTCCAGCCGGTGCGACGCCACGGCGTCGACGCGGGGATCTTCTTCTCCGACATCGTCGTGCCGCTGCGTCTCGCGGGCGTCGAGGTCGACATCGTGCCGGGCGTCGGGCCGGTCATGGGCCAGGCGTACCGGACGCCCGACGACGTCGCGCGCCTCGTGGAGACCGAGCTCACCGAGGAGTCGCTCGCCCCGGTCCGCGAGGCCGTCGCGCTGACCGTCGATGCGCTCGGCACGACGCCGCTCATCGGGTTCGCGGGCGCGCCGTTCACGCTCGCCGCCTACCTCGTCGAGGGACGGCCGTCGCGCGACCACCTCGCCGCGCGCGCCCTGCTGCGCGGCGACCCGGAGACGTGGCAGCGCCTCGTCGACTGGGCCGCCGACCTCACCGGCACGTTCCTGCGCGCCCAGGTGCGGGCGGGCGCGAGCGCCGCCCAGCTCTTCGACTCGTGGGCAGGCTCGCTCTCGCGCGCCGACTACGCGGCGGGCGCCGCCCCGGCGAGCACGCGCGCGCTGACGCACGTCGCCGACCTCGGCGTGCCGGTCGTGCACTTCGGCACCGGCACGGAGCACCTGCTCCCCACGATGCGCGACGCCGTCACCGCGGCCGGGGTGCGCGACGTCGCCGTGGGCGTCGACTACCGCACGCCGCTCGACGACGCCGCCCGGCTCCTCGGCGAGGGCCACGACCCCGTCCCCGTCCAGGGCAACATCGACCCCGCGCTCCTCGCCGCGCCGTGGGACGTGCTCGAGGCGCACGTGCGCGACGTCGTGCGGCGCGGGCGCACCGCGCCCGGGCACGTGGTGAACCTCGGGCACGGCGTCCCGCCGGACACCGACCCGGACGTCCTCACGCGTGTCGTCGGCCTGGTCCACGCGCTCGGCGCAGACTGGACGGGACAGGACGACGCGCACGAGGAGGCGACCCGACGGTGAGCACCGAGCCGACGACGTCCCGCACCTCCCCCGGGACCGTCCCCGAGGGGGTGGACGCGGTCGTCGTCGGCGCGGGGGTCGCGGGGCTCGCCGCCGCCCTGTCCCTGCGCGAGCAGGGGCTGCGCGTCGTCGTGCTGGAGGCCGCGGACGTCCCCGGCGGGCCCGTCCGCGGCGGCGACCTGCCCGGGCTCGACGGGGTCCGCGTCGACCTGGGGGCCGAGTCCTTCGCGGCCCGCGGCACTGCCGTCGGCGACCTGGTCGCCGCGCTCGGCCTCGACGTCGTCGAGCCGTCGGGGGACGGCGCCTGGGGCTACGCCGCCGGCCGCGCCTACCCCCTGCCGCGCGCCGGCGTCCTCGGGATCCCCGCCCACCCGTGGTCCCGCGACGTGCGCCGCGCGGTCGGCGTCGGCGGGGCGCTGCGCGCGAGCCTCGACCGCGTCCTGCCCCGCCGCCTCACCGACCTGCGCACGCTCGAGACGTTCGCGCGCTCGCGCATGGGGACGCGCGTCACGGAGCGGCTCGTCGCGCCCGTCGCGGCCGGGGTGCACTCGGCCCCGCTCGACCGGCTGGACGTCGCCGCGGTCGCGCCGGGGCTCCGCGAGGCGTTCGAGCGCGAGGGGTCGCTCGCGCGGGCCGTCGCGTCGCTGCGCGCGCTCGCCCCGGCCGGCTCGGCCGTCCGCGGGATCGACGGCGGCATGCACCGGCTCGTCGAGGAGCTCGCGGCGGACGCCGACGTGCGGCTGCGCCACGAGGTCACGGAGATCGCCCGGAGGGACCCGGACCGCGGGCGTTCCGGCGGCGACGCGCCCTCCGGCTCCTGGGTCGTCCGCGCGCAGACGCCGGACGGGCCCGTCGAGCTCGCCGCGCCGCGCCTCGTCGTGACGACCCCGGCGCTCGTGGACGCGCTCGGCCCGCTCGTCGGCACCGCGGCGGACCTGCTGCCCGACCCGGAGCCCGGCGCGGACGTCCGCCTCGTCACGCTCCTGCTCCGCGCCCCCGAGCTCGACGACGCGCCGCGCGGGACCGGGCTGCTCGTCGCCCCGCCGCACCGCGACGCCGGGCGGGCCGCGCCGCCGTCGGACGTCGAGGCGAAGGCCCTGACGCACTCGACGGCGAAGTGGCCGTGGCTGCGCGAGCGCGTGCGCGCCGCCGTCGGACCGGGCCACCACGTGGTGCGCCTCAGCTACGGACGCATCGGCGCGACGACGGAGCCCGACCTCGACCGCGTCGTCGCCGACGCGTCACGGCTGTTCGGTGTGGACCTGCACGGCCGCGTGCTCGGGCACGTCGTGACGCGCTGGAACGGCGCGCTGCCCCCGCCCACCCCCGCGTACCGCCGCGAGGTCGCGGCGTTCGTCGAGCGGGTCGACGCCGTCCCCGGGCTCGCCGTGACGGGTGGCTGGATCGCCGGCACGGGGCTCGCGGCGATCGTCGCGCACGCCCAGGAATGCGCCCGGGGCCTCGCCGTCCTCGACTGAGGCAATCCTTACCGGAATCCCGAGAAATGCGGCGTCAAATGCGCTCGCGAATTGTCCTGACATCGTGTCCGGAAGTTCCTGACCGCGCGTCAGGACCACGTCACTCCCGCACGTATTCCCGGCAGCGTGACGTGCGCATTTCCGTGGAATGCCGAAGTGGGGAGAGACTGGGACCGTGAGCCCTGCAGGTACCCCTCCCCTCCGCGTGGGCACGCGCGGCAGCGCCCTCGCGACGACCCAGTCCGGCCACGTCGCCCGCCGCCTCGAGGAGCTGACCGGCCGGGACGTCGAGCTCGTCCGCGTCCGCACCGACGGCGACGTCCTCACCGGGTCGCTCGCCCAGATGGGCGGGACCGGCGTGTTCGTCACCGCGCTGCGCGAGGCGCTGCTCGACGGACGGTGCGACGTCGCCGTCCACTCCCTCAAGGACCTCCCGACCGAGCCCGCCCCCGGGCTGACCGTCGTGACGCCGGAGCGCGAGAACCCGCGCGACGTCCTGTGCGCCCGCGGCGGTCTCACCATCACGACGCTCCCGCGCGGCGCGCGCGTCGGTACGGGGTCGCCGCGCCGCGCCGCGCAGCTCCGCTCCGTCCGGCCGGACCTCGACGTCGTCGACATCCGTGGGAACGTCGACACGCGCCTCGCCCGGGCTCTCGGCCCCGACGCCGACCTCGACGCCGTCGTGCTCGCCTACGCGGGGCTCGCGCGGCTCGGCCGGCTCGACGCGGTGTCCGAGGTCGTCGACACCGCGATCATGGCGCCCGCCGCCGGGCAGGGCGCCCTCGCGGTGGAGGTGCGCACGGCGTCGCTCGACGACCCCGTGCTCGCGCGCGCCCTGCACGACCTCGACCACGAGCCGACGCGCCTCGCCGTGCTCGCCGAGCGGTCGCTGCTCGCGCGCCTGGAGGCCGGCTGCGCCGCGCCCGTCGGCGCGCACGCCCTGGTCGAGGACGGCGAGGTCGTCCTGACGGCCGTCGTCGCCCGGGTCGACGGCGTCGAGCAGCTCACGCACTCCGGTCGCACGACGGTCCCGGTCGGTGCCTCGTCGCAGGACGCGCGGGACGACGCCGCGCGCGCCCTCGGCGCCCGCGTCGCCGACGCGCTCCTCGCCGACGGCGCCGCCCGCCTCGCCCCGCTCCGCGAGACCGGCTCCGGGCCCGGAGCCGGGGCTGGGTCCGAGTCCGGGACCGTGACCGGGACGGCCCCGGCGACGACGCGACAGGCCACGGACGCCGACGCCGTCCCGTCGCCCGACCGCGCCGTCGAGACCGCGCGCGAGCAGCTCCGCGACGGCGGCTACCGCGGCGAGGCGGAATGAGCCCGGGCCCCCTGCGCGACCCGTCGCGCGGCCCCGCACCCGTCGTGCCGCCCCCGCCCGGGCGACCGAGCCCGCACGGCGACGCCGAGGCCGCCACCCTGGCGTCGGTCCCGCGTGCCGCGGGCTCGACGCTCGCCGGCCGCACGGTCCTCGTCCCCCGCGCGCCCGAACGCGCCGCGGGGCTCGCCGCGACGCTCCGCGACGCCGGCGCGCGCGTCCTCGTCAGCCCCGCGATCGAGCGCGCCCGGGTCGAGGACACCGCCCCGGTGGACGGCGCCGTCGCCCGCCTCGCGCACGGCGACTTCGCCTGGGTCGTCGTGACGAGCGTCAACGCGATCGACGAGCTCGTCGCGAGCGCCGCCCGCCAGGGCGTCCACCTGGGTGACGCCGCCCGCCGAGCCCGCTGGGCCGCCGTCGGGCCTGCGACCCGCCGCGCCCTGGAGGCCGTCGGCGTCCAGGTCGACCTCGAGCCGACCGAGAACTCCGCCCGCGGCCTGGTCGCCGCCTTCACGACCCTCGCCGCGACCGACCACGCCTCTACCTCACCGAACCAGGGCTCTCCTTCGCCGAACCAGGGCTCTACCTCGGCCGACCAGGGCTCTCCCTCGCGAGGTAGAGGTGTGGTCCTGCTGCCGCAGGGGGACCTCGCCGCACCGACGATGCACGACGGCCTGCACGACCTCGGGTACGTCCCGCACGTCGTCACCGTCTACCGCACCGTCACGCATGCGCTCGCGCCGGACGTCGTCGCGGCGTGGCGCGCCGGCGAGGTGGACGCCGTCGTGCTCACCTCGGGGAGCGTCGCGCGCGAGGTGGCACGTCAGCTCGGCCCGCGCGACGACGTCGTGGGCGTCGCGATCGGCGATCCGACCGCCCGGGCGGCGCGCGCCGTCGGGCTGCGGCTCGACGCCGTCGCGGAGCGCCCGACCGACGCCGCGCTGGCCGACGCGCTCGGGGACGCGCTCGCCGCCACCGGCTCCGCCACCCGCACGGCCGCCCTGCCCGACGACCCGGCCGCTCCCCCGGCCGCCGGCACGACCGGCGTCGACCCGACCTCCGAAGGAGACCCCTCGTGACCCACCAGCTCCCCGTCGGGCACCACCGGCCGCGCCGCCTGCGCACGAGCCCGCGCGTACGGCGTCTCGTGACCGAGACGCGCGTGCACGCGTCGGACCTCGTGCTGCCGCTGTTCGTCAAGGAGGGCCTCGACGCGCCGCGGCCGATCTCGTCGATGCCGGGCGTCGTGCAGCACACCGAGGCGACGCTCGCGGACGCCGTGCGCGACGCCGCGCGCGCCGGGGTCGGTGGCGTCATGCTGTTCGGCATCCCCGCGGAGCGCGACGCGACCGGGACGCAGGCCGACGCCGAGGACGGGATCCTGCAGCGCGGCATCCGGGTCGCGGTCGAGGCGGCGCGCGAGCACGCCGGCGGCGGGCCGGTCGTCATGGCCGACACGTGCCTGGACGAGTTCACCGACCACGGGCACTGCGGCGTGCTGACGACCGGGCGCGACGGGTCCGTCGTCGTCGACAACGACGCGACGCTCGACCGCTACGCGTCGATGGCCGTCGCGCAGGCGCGCGCGGGCGCGGACGTCGTCGCGCCGTCGGGGATGATGGACGGCCAGGTCGGCGTGATCCGGGAGGCGCTGGACGCCGCAGGGTTCGACGACGTCGGGATCCTCGCGTACTCCGCGAAGTACGCGAGCGCGTTCTACGGGCCGTTCCGGGAGGCCGTGGACTCGGCGCTCCAGGGCGACCGCCGCACGTACCAGATGGACGCGGCCAACGCGCGCGAGGGGCTGCGGGAGGCGGACCTCGACCTCGCGGAGGGCGCGGACATGGTGATGGTGAAGCCGGCCGGGTCGTACCTCGACGTGCTCGCGGCGGTCGCGGAGATGTCGCCGGTGCCCGTCGCGGCGTACCAGGTGTCGGGCGAGTACGCGATGATCGAGGCCGCCGCCGCGAACGGGTGGATCGACCGGCGCGGCGCGATCACGGAGTCGGTGCTCGGCATCAAGCGCGCCGGCGCGGACGTGATCCTCACGTACTGGGCGACGGAGCTCGCGGGCTGGCTGGACGAGAACGAGGGAAGGACGCGGGCATGACGGACACCGGAGGCTTCGGGACGGCCGAGGCGGTCCAGGCGGAGAACGCGGCGCTGTTCGGCGCGCCGGGCGCGGGCGGGGCGGACAACCACGCCGCGTTCGTCCGCGCGCAGGGCGTGCTCCCGGGCGGCGTGAGCTCGCCGGTCCGCGCCTACGGGTCCGTGGGCGGCGACCCGCGGTTCCTCGCGTCGGCGCGCGGCCCGTACGTCACCGACGTCGCGGGGCGCGAGTACGTCGACCTCGTGTGCTCGTGGGGTCCCGCGCTGCTGGGGCACGCGCAGCCCGACGTCGTCGCCGCGGTCCAGGAGGCGGCGGGGCGCGGGCTGTCGTTCGGCGCGCCGACGCTCGGCGAGGTCGAGCTCGCGGAGGAGATCCGCCGTCGGGTGCCCGCCGCGGAGCGCGTGCGCCTCGTGTCGACCGGCACGGAGGCGACCATGACCGCGATCCGCCTCGCGCGCGGCGTGACCGGGCGCGACGTCGTCGTGAAGTTCGCCGGCTGCTACCACGGGCACGTGGACGCGCTGCTCGCCGAGGCGGGATCCGGCGTCGCGACGCTCGCCCTGCCCGGCTCGGCCGGGGTCACCGAGGCGACGGCGGCCGAGACGCTCGTGCTCCCGTACAACGACCTCGCGGCCGTCGAGGCGGCGTTCGCGGAGCGCGGCTCCGAGATCGCGGCCGTCATCACCGAGGCGTCGCCCGCGAACATGGGCGTCGTCCCGCCCGCGGAGGGCTTCAACGAGGGCCTGCGCCGCATCACGGCGGCGCACGGCGCGCTGCTGATCCTCGACGAGGTGCTCACGGGCTTCCGCGTCGGGCCGAGCGGCTGGTGGGGCCTCGAGAACGCGGTGCTGCGCGGCCAGGGCGCGGACGGCTACACGCCCGACCTGTTCACCTTCGGCAAGGTCGTGGGCGGCGGGATGCCCGTCGCCGCGGTCGGGGGTCCGGCGACCGTCATGGACCAGCTCGCGCCGCTCGGGCCCGTCTACCAGGCGGGCACCCTGTCCGGGAACCCGGTCGCCGTCGCGGCCGGCCTCGCGACGCTGCGCCTCGCCGACGACGCCGTGTACGCGCGCGTGGACGAGGTCGCGGGCGTGCTGTCGTCGGCCGTGGGCTCGGCGCTCGACGCGGCGGGCGTGCCGCACCGCGTGCAGCGCGCGGGGTCCCTGTTCTCCGTGTTCTTCGGCGACCTCGCCGCGACCGCGGGCGTGCGCGACTACGCGCAGGCCCAGGCGCAGGAGACCTTCCGGTACCGCGCGTTCTTCCACGCGATGCTCGACGCCGGGGTCAGCCTGCCGCCGTCGGTGTTCGAGGCGTGGTTCGTCTCCGCCGCCCACGACGACGCCGCGGTGACCCGCATCCTCGACGCCTTCCCCGCCGCAGCCCGCGCCGCCGCGGAGGCCCGCCCCGCCTGACCCCCGCTAGGCGCCGAACACGACGTCGGTGTCGTTATCCGGCGGATAACGACACCGACGTCGTGTTCGACGCCGCGGGATCGCGTGCTCGGCCGCGGGGCCGCGGGGCCGCGGCCTCAGGTCAGTACGTCGCGGCCTGCCCTGCTCGCCTGCCGAGCGAGCGGATCTGGAAGCCGAACGCGATGAGCATGACGCCCCAGAGGATCGCGAAGATCGCGAGGATCCAGACGATGGAGACCAGCCCGGCGTTGACGTTGAACAGGACCAGCAGACCGAAGACGAGACCTAGCAGGCCGGCGAAGACTCCCCAGCCCCAGCCGCTGCCGGGGACCTTGCGCAGGTCGAGGCTCGCGACGGTCTGGAACAGGCCGTAGACGACGGCCCAGAAGCCGATGATCCACGTGAGGACGATCGCGGTCTTGCCCGGCCAGACGAGCAGCACGATGCCGACGGCCAGGCTGAGGACGCCCATGGTCACGAGGAACGCGGTGCCGCTGCCGGTCCCGCGGCGCCGGATGCCCTCGATGATCTCGACGATCCCGTCGACGACCGCGAAGATGCCGATGACCCAGATGATCACGGCCGCGGTCTTGTCCGGCCACGCCAGGGCGACGATACCGAGGATGATGGCGAGCACGCCGCGGAGCACTGGCCAGTACCAGACCTGCTTCGCGGTGCTGGAGAATGCGGTGAGGATCGGGTCCTGCGTCGTCATGGTCACTCCCCGTGCTAGGTGACGGGCCGGCTCACCGGCGGCCTGGGGCCTGTGTCGCCTCCCGCTTCGCCTCCATGGAACACCCAGAAATCCCGCGTGTCGCGGCGAAGCGCGCGTTTCGCCCGCTCGCGCCCCCGGTCAGGCCCGCGCGGGGCGCGGCGCGAGGACCGGCGCGGGTGCGCGTCGACGTCGGCCCGACCAGACCACGAGGGCGGCCAGCGCCAGCACCGCCGAGAACGCGAGGACGGGTCCTGCGAAGAACGGGCCGATCCGCTTGTCGGCCACGACGGCGTACGTCGTGGCGTACGCGACGTCGGCCGCGGCCGGCTCGAAGGTGAAGTCCGAGACGATCTCCGCCCCCGGGTCGTCGAAGACCTGCTCGTGCGACGTGACGAAGCCGCCGGCGGCGAGGAGCGCGGCGAGCTCGTCGGAGCCCACCGACGCCGGGTCGACACGGCCCGCGAACCGCAGCGTGGGCTCGTGCGCGACGGCGGTCGCATCGGTGCGGTCGACCCGGTGGTCGGCCAGCACGTAGGTGCGCGTGCTCTGGGTGTCGTCGGCGACGACGGACATGCGCATCGGGTAGACGAGCGAGGCGCTCGGGAACGTGACGCGCAGGGGCTGCAGCGTCCCGTCGAACGCGGCCGCCTCCTCGGGCGCGAGCCGGGCGGCGACGAACGACCAGCCCTCGCTCACGTACGGCGTGAGCGCGGTCTGGATCGACTCGGGGAGCTGGAACCCGCGCTCCGTGAGCCACGACCCGAGCGCGCCCGGGTCGGTCGCCGCGAGCGTCGTGACGTCGAGCGGGCCGAGCCGCACCTCGTCGAGCACCGCGACACCCGCCGGAGCGCCGGCCCCGTCGGCCCCGGCCGCGCCGAACCCCAGCTCGGGCCACCAGCGGTAGTCGGAGACGACGGCGCGCGGCTGCGTGAGGTCGTCGAGCTCGCGGAAGACCTGCGGGTCGGCGAGCGCGACCTCGGCCGGCGCGGGGGTCGGCAGCAGCAGCCCGACCTCCGGGGCGTTCGACAGCGTGTCGAGCTCCAGCAGCATCGTCTCGGTCGTCCCGTCCCACTGGAGCACGGCCGTCTCCTGCGAGACCGACGTGTCGTACGCGGGCCCGTCGACGAGGCCGCCGCACGCGCACGCGCTCGCCGGCGGTGCCGCGACGACGCTCGCGCCCGCGAGCGCGAGCGCGATCGACACCGCGCGGGCCGCCCGTCCTGCTCCTGCTCCCCTGCCCATGCTTGGGAGGGTAGGGGCGCGCCCAGGGCCTCGCCCGACGAGCGCCGCAATCGTGATGAGGCCGTGACAGCAGCGTGACCCGCTGCTCCCGACCGTCCGCCGGGCGCGCCGTCGGGCCGGGGCCGGGCCGGGAGCACAGGGCCGGGGGCACAGGGCCGGGGGCACGGGCCGAGAGCACGGCCGGGGTCCGTGTCAGGCGACCGCCGCGCTGACGCCGAGGTGCACGAGCGCACCCAGCACGACGGCCCACGCCGTCACCGCGACGACGCCCCACGTGAAGACGCGGGCGCGCGGTGCGCCGAACCCGACCATGGCGGCCGCGGTGACGTGGCTCGGCAGGAGCAGGGGTCCGAGGAGGCTGACGCCCGGCACGCCGTACCGGTCGAACACCTGCCGCATCCGCTGCCGCTTGGGCGACTGCTCCGCGGCACGTCCGCGCGTGACGCCGGAGCGTGCGGCACCGATCAGCCAGACGACGAGCGCGAGGGCGATCGCGTTGCCCACCACGGCAGCGAGGATCGCGACGACGGGGTTCACCCCGGAGACGACGCCGAGGATCGCGGCGCCCTCCGCCTCGACGTAGGGGATCGCGCCGGCGAGGAGGACCCCGACCCAGCGCAGCAGGGGCGGAAGACCCTGGGTGAGCTCCTGGAGCCCGGTGATGATGTCGGTCATGGTGCGCCTCTCGTCGTGGGTGCCTCCAGCCTCTCGGTGGCGTCGGCGGGTCGACAGTGCGCCCGTTCACCGCAGGACGTGGGCCCGTCACCCCGCGGGCATGACACGTGTCAGGCCGTGCTCGTCGGGACGACCGAGCGCCCGTACCCTTGGGGGGTATGCATCAGTTACCCTGGTGGGGTATAGGACGACGATCGACCGCCGCAGTCGCGGCACCGCGCCCTGGACGAGGAGGAGAGCATGACCGACACCACCGAGGCCCCCGCCGTCGAGCACGAGCACGCGGCCCACACCGGTCCGCACGGCTACGCGTCCGACAAGGAGGCGTACCTCAAGCGCATGCGCCGCATCGAGGGCCAGGTGCGCGGCATCGCGCGCATGATCGACGAGGACGTCTACTGCATCGACATCCTCACGCAGGTCTCCGCCGTCACGAAGGCGCTGCAGGCCGTGAGCATCGGCCTCGTCGAGGACCACCTCGGCCACTGCGTCGTCGACGCGGCCCGCCAGTCCGAGCAGGAGGGCGCGGCCAAGGTCAAGGAGGCCGCCGACGCCATCGCCCGCCTCGTCCGCAGCTGACCCACCCCACCACCGAGGAGCACCATGAGCACCGTCACCACCCTGGGCGTCACCGGCATGACCTGCGGCAACTGCGTCGCGCACGTCACCAAGGACCTCGAGGCCGTCGCCGGCGTCGAGAACGTGAGCGTCGAGCTGCGCGTCGGCGGCGCGTCCGAGGTCACGGTCTTCTCCGACGACCCGCTCGACGAGGCAGCGCTCCGCGAGGCCGTGGACGAGGCGGGCTACGAGGTCGCCTCGCTCGAGGTGCAGGAGGACGCGCTGTCCGCCCAGTACGCCGAGCAGGCGGCGGAGAAGCAGGAGGCGCACGCGTGCGCGTGCGGCTGCGGCACCGTCCCGAGCACGTCCGCGGACGCCGCAGCCCCGGTGACCAAGACCTACGACCTCCAGGTCCCGCCCCGCGCCTGACCCGCTCGCGACGGTCGGCACCCTGCGCGGCACCTGCCGCCTCCCGCGGACACGTCGCACCGCCCCGGTGCCCGACGACGGGGCTCGCCTCGCCCGCGCGAGGTCGCCTCCGCCGTCGGGCACCACCCCACGGGCCGACCGTCGCCACCGCGACGCGCCCCCGGCGCCGCACCCGTACGGCGCACGCCGCGACGTCCGCCACCCCGGACCGCCGTCGGTGACCTCCACCCGAGCACCCGTCGAGGAGTCACCCGCATGACCGCCCAGCCCACGCCCACCCCGACGACCGCCACCCCGCCGGGCGACGCCGTCGACGGTCGGCCCTTCGCCGAGGTCGACCTGGCGATCGGGGGCATGACGTGCGCGTCGTGCGTCGCGCGCGTCGAGAAGCGGCTCAACCGCGTCGACGGCGTCACCGCCACCGTCAACCTCCCGCTCGAGAGCGCGCACGTCGTCCTCGCCGCCGACGTCACGGACGCCGACCTCGTCGCCGCCGTCGAGAAGGCCGGTTACACCGCCCGCGTCACCACCCGTCGTGATCTCACCCCCGTGGACGAGGGTTCCGCCTCGCGGCACCACGGTTCTCCTCCGGCACACCAGGGCTCTCCCTCGGCGGGCCACGGCTCTCCGTCGGCGGGCCAGGGCTCGACCTCGGCCGACCGCGGAGAGTCCGCCGTGGGGGCGACCGAGCGGCGGGACGATGCCAACGGCGAGGCGGGTCCGACCGAGCGACTCTCCGGAGCGAGCGTGCGAACGCAGGCGGATCGCGACCGAGAGCCGGGAGGCACCCGAGGAACGAGGGCTCCGGACCGTGGCCCGAGCACCTCCGGCCGCGCCGCCGCCGGACCCGACCGGGGCGCCGTGCTGCTGCAGCGTCTGCGCGTCGCGACGGTGCTGACGGTCCCGGTGGTCGCGGTCTCGATGATCCCGGCGCTGCAGTTCACGGGGTGGCAGTGGGTCGTCGCGGCGCTCGCGCTGCCGGTCGTCACGTGGGGCGCGTGGCCGTTCCACACGGCGGCGTTCCGCGCGGCGCGGCACGGCGCGTCGACGATGGACACGCTCGTGTCGCTCGGGGTGGTCGCGGCGACGCTGTGGTCGCTGTGGGCGCTGCTGCTGAGCGGCGCGGGCGAGCCGGGGATGCGGATGCAGCCGACGCTGATCCCGTCCCGCGACATGACGGGCGCGCCGGAGCTGTACTTCGAGGTCGCGGCGGTCGTCACGACGTTCCTGCTGGCCGGCCGGTACGCCGAGCACCGCTCGAAGCGCCGTGCGGGGGACGCGCTGCGGTCGCTGCTGGAGCTGGGCGCGAAGGACGCCGAGCGGGTGGTCCTCGGGCCGGACGGTTCCCCGCGCACGGGTGCCGACGGCGCACGGGTCACCGAGCGCGTCCCGGTCGCGGACCTCGCGGCGGGTGACGTGTTCGTCGTGCGGCCCGGCGAGAAGGTCGCGACCGACGGCGTGGTGCTGGAGGGGTCGAGCGCGGTCGACACGTCGCTGCTCACGGGCGAGCCGGTGCCGGTGGACGTCGGCCCGGGCGACGACGTGACGGGCGCGACGGTCAACGCGGCGGGTGCGCTGCTGGTCCGGGCGACGCGCGTGGGCGAGGAGACGACGCTCGCCCAGATCGGACGGCTCGTCACGCAGGCCCAGACGGGCAAGGCGCCGGTGCAGCGGCTCGCCGACCGCATCTCCGCGGTGTTCGTGCCGGTCGTGCTCGTGCTCGCCGTGGCGACGCTCGCCGGCTGGCTGCTCGCCGGGGCCGGGACGCAGTTCGCGTTCACGGCCGCCGTCGCGGTGCTCATCATCGCGTGCCCGTGCGCGCTGGGCCTGGCGACGCCGACGGCCCTGCTCGTCGGCACCGGCCGGGGCGCGCAGCTCGGCGTGCTCATCAAGGGGCCGGAGATCCTCGAGTCGACGCGGCGCGTGGACACCGTCGTGCTCGACAAGACGGGGACCGTCACCCAGGGCGCGATGGCGCTGGAGGCGGTCGTGACGCCGTCGGGCCGCGTGCCGCTCGACGTCCTGCCCGCGGAGGGCCGCGCTCCGGCGCGAGGCGACGCCGACCGGTCGCGCCAGGCCGTCGACGACGCGCGCGACGCCCTGCGGCACGCGGGCGCGGTCGAGGCCCTGAGCGAGCACCCGATCGCCCGGGCGGTCGCCGACGCCGCGCGCCGGACGGCCGCGTCGTCCTCGACCGGCGGGGACGTCCCGGTGGGGGTCGACGGCGTCGTGATCGGCTCGTTGCAGGCGTTCGACTTCCGGAGCGCCCCGGGCGGCGGGGTCGAGGCCGTCGTCCGCACCGCGCACTCCGGGCTCTCCCTGGGCGACGGCGGCGGGCTCGCCGCGCGGCGCGTGCTCGTCGGGCAGCCGTCGTGGCTCGCGCGCGCGGGCGTGTCGCCCGACCCGGCGCTCGACGACGCGTTCGCGGCCGCCGAGGCGTCGGGGGCGAGCGCCGTCGTCGTCGCGTGGGACGGCCGGGCGCGCGCGGTGCTCGTGCTGCGCGACCCCGTGAAGCCGACGTCGGCCGAGGCGGTGCGCGAGCTGCGCGACCTCGGCCTGCGGCCCTACCTGCTGACGGGCGACGGCGAGGGCGCGGCCCGCGAGGCGGCGCGTGCCGTCGGGATCGCGGAGTCGGACGTCGTCGCGCGCGTGCTCCCCGACCAGAAGGTCGACGTCGTCGCGCGGCTCCGGCGCGAGGGGCGCGTCGTCGCGATGGTCGGGGACGGCGTGAACGACGCCGCCGCGCTCGCGACGGCGGACCTCGGGCTCGCGATGGGGACCGGCACGGACGTCGCGATCGAGGCGAGCGACCTCACGCTGGTGCGCGGCGACCTGCGCAGCGCCGCGACGGCGATCCGGCTCTCGCGCCGGACGCTGCGCGTGATCCAGCAGAACCTGTTCTGGGCGTTCGCCTACAACGTGGCGGCGATCCCGCTCGCGGCGGCGGGCCTGCTCAACCCGATGATCGCGGGCGCGGCGATGGCCGCGAGCTCGGTGCTCGTCGTCGGCAACTCGCTCCGCCTGCGCCGCGCCGCCTGACCCGGCCGTCCCCGCGCCGAACACGACCTGAGGGTCGTTATCCCCGGGGATAACGACCCTCATGTCGTGTTCGGCGGCGGGTGCAGGGCGGGTCAGCGGAAGCGGCGGCCCTCGTCGCGGCGGTAGGCGCCGACCGCGAGGGCGGCGAACAGCACCGTCCATCCGAGGAGCACCAACCAGGCGCCGCCGTACGCCGGCTCGCCCGTGAGCGCCTGGACGAGCAGGTCACGGCCCGCGCGCGTCGGCGTCGCCATCGAGATCGCGTCCAGCCACGAGGGGAAGAGGAACGGCGGGAGGAACAGGCCTCCCGCGAACGCGAGCGGGAAGAGGATGACCTGCACGACCGGCAGTGCCGCCTTCGCGGACAGCGAGTAGCCGATCGCCATGCCGAGCAGCACGAACGGCACGGACACGAGCAGCACCGTCCCCACCCCCGCGAGGAGCTGGCTCCACGTGACGCTCGCGTCGGTGAACAGCCAGCCGATGAGGATGAGCGGCACGAGCCCGAACAGCGAGAAGATCCCGCCGTTGAGCACGCGCGCCGCCATGCGCGGCGCCGGGCCCGCGGGCAGCGAGCGCACGAACGGGTCGAACGGGAGCTGCCGGTCCTCCGCGACGCCGAGCCCGTAGGTGAACAGGCTCGCCGAGCAGATCGCGAACAGGCCGAGCGACGCGACGGCCGTCGTCGCGGCCACCGGGTTCTGCGCGACCTCCTTCTGCGGCACGACGAAGAAGAACATCGCGAGCGCCGGGAACAGCAGGTTGCCCAGCACGGCGACCGGCACGCGCACCGTCTCCAGGAACTGGTACTTGAGGTGCAGCCAGGTGAGGCGCAGCGGCCCGGGGAGGGCCGCGGCGGTGGCGCCGCCGGGGATCGTCGTGGTGGTCATCGTGCCCGTGCCTCCGTGGTCGGGGCCGCGTCGCGCGCGACCATCTGCTCGAACGCCTCCTCGAGGCTCGCGCCCCGGATCTCGAGGTCGTGGAAGTCGACGCCCGAGGTGACGAGCTCGCGGACGAGGGCGTCGGCGTCGGGCGTGTAGAGCTCCTGGCGTCCGTCGCCGAGGCGGTCGGACCGCACGACGCCGGGCCGGTCGGCGAGGTCGGCGGTCGACCCGACGACGACCCGCCGCAGCGACACGCGCCGCAGGATCGCGTCGAGCGAGTCGTCGGCCTTGACCACGCCCTGGTCGATGACGACGACGCGCTGCGCGAGCGCCTGCACCTCCTCCAGGTAGTGGCTGGTCAGCAGCACGGTGCCCCCCGCCGCGTGGTACGCGCGGATCGCGTCCCACAGCGCCTGCCGGGCGCTCACGTCGAGGCCCGTCGTCGGCTCGTCGAGGAGGACGACGCGGGGGCGACCCACGAGCGAGAGCGCGACGGCGAGGCGGCGCTTCTGCCCGCCGGACATCGCGCCCGTCTGGCGGCCCCCGAGCTCGGTGAGCCCGAACTGCTCCAGCAGCTCCGCCGTCGGGACGGGGTCCGGGTAGTGGCCCGCGACGAAGTCGACGACCTCGCGCACCTTGAGCGTCGCGGGCAGGCCGGTCTCCTGCGGGGTGAGGCCCAGGCCGACGCGGCTGCGCGCGTCGCGCGGGTCGCCGCCGAGCAGGCGGACCGTCCCGGCGTCGGGCTTGCGCTGACCGCTGACCAGGGACAGCAGCGTCGACTTGCCGGCGCCGTTGGGGCCGAGCAGGCCGACGAGCTCGCCCGCCCCGACGGTCAGGGACACGTCGTCGAGCGCGACGACCGTGCCGAAGCGTCGCGTCACGTGGTCGACGGCGACCACGGGTCGGGCGGGGTCGGTGGTCGACGGCGCGGGGTCGGGCCGGGCGGCCCGAGTGCGCGGGGCGTCGTCGGTGCTCATCCTGCGGCTCCCTTCAGGAGGGTGTTCAGGGCGGTCGTGTAGTCCTCGAAGGCGCTACGGCCGCGGGCGGTGAGAGCGAGGTAGGTGGCCGGGGTGCGGCCCTCGTGGGTCTTGGTGACGGACACGTAGCCGGCGTCCTCGAGCTTGCGCAGGTGGGTGGAGAGGTTCCCGGCGGTCATGTCGAGGAGCTTCTGGAGCTTGGGGAAGGACAGCTCGTCGCCGGTCGGGAGGGCCGCGAGCGTCGCGACGACGCGCAGCCGTGCCGGGGCGTGGATGACGGGGTCGAGCCCGGCGTCAGACATCGGCCGCGCCCTCCGCCGACGCCCGGGCGGGTGCGGGACGAGTCGCGAGGCGCCGCCGTCGGGCACGCAGGACGTGCTCGATCGCGGCCATGACGAGGAACCCGCCCCCGCCCGCGAGCGCCATGACGAGGTAGGTGAGCGGCAGCCCGGCGAACGTCGCGACGGCCGCCGTGAGCAGGATCCACACGCCGAGCACGAACAGCCCGCGGTCGCCGAACGCCGCCGCCCCACCGAGGTACAGCAGGCCCACGACGACGCACGCGAACGCGTTGCTCGCGAGCGACATGACCTCCTCCGACGCACCCGCACGGGCGAGCCCGCCGAGCACGAACCCGAAGCAGACGAAGCCGAGCATCCACGACCAGCCGTACATGGCCCCGGTGCGGGCGCTGACGCCACGCGTCCCCGCGGTGCGCGTGACGCTGTGGACGATCGTGAACGCGACGGCGGCCGCGATGAGGCTGAAGAAGACCCAGAACGCCCACGGCTCGGGCTGCGCGCCCACGACCTGCCCCGCGCGGGTCGTGAGGCGCACGGTCGCGGTCCCGTCGACGACGCGGACCGCGCTCGCCCACAGGCACAGGTACCCGACGAGCCAGGCGACGCCCCACGCGAGGAACAGCAGCCGCGAGTCCGGCTCGGTCGCGCGGCGCGCGCGGTCCTGCTGCTCGCTGATGAGGCGGAGCGTCTCGGCGACGTCGAGCGCCGGCTCGTCCGGCTCGCCAGCCCCGTCGCGGGGGCCGTCGCCGTGGTCCGTCGTCATGGTGGCCTCTCGAGAGATCGGAAAACTACTTTGCGCTACAAACCTATTTGCAGTCTGCCACCCCGACCACCGCTCACGCAACCCCCCACCCGCCGAACACGACATGAGGGTCGTTATCCGGTCGATAACAGCCTTCATGTCGTGTTGGACAGCGGGCGGGGTCGTGCTCGGCACGCTAGGGGCCGGTGCGAACGTGCTGGGGGGCGGCATAATGTGATATCACTTTGCTATCCACGACACGCGCGGCCGTCGGCCGCAGGAGAGGACGGGCCCCGTGACCGAGAGCGCAGCACCCCCGCAGGAGTCCGTCGGCGGCGAGCCGACCGGCCGTCCCGTCGGCCACGACGGCACGCGCGTCGACGTCACCGAGCAGCCCGCGTGGTCGCTCGGCGCGGGCGGGGGCGGTCTCGTGATCCTGCTCGTCCTCGTGCTGCTCGGCGGGTCGATCCCGCTGTTCGCGACGGCCACCCCCGTCGGTGCCGTGCTCGGCGTGGTCGCGATCCTGCTCGGCGTCTTCCTGCTCACGATGGTCAAGGTCATCAACCCCGGGCAGACGCTCGTCGTCCAGTTCTTCGGCCGGTACCTCGGGACCATCCGCCGCACCGGGCTCGTCGCCACCGTGCCGTTCTCGACGCGCAAGCGCGTGTCGGTCCGCGTGCGCAACTTCGAGACGAGCGAGCTCAAGGTCAACGACGCCGACGGCAACCCGATCAACATCGCCGCGATCGTCGTCTGGCAGGTCGCGGACACCGCCAAGGCGAGCTTCGCCGTCGAGGACTACACCGACTTCGTGCGCGTCCAGGCCGAGTCGGCGCTGCGCCACGTCGCGATGTCGCACCCCTACGACGACGCCGAGGCCGGCGAGCAGTCGCTGCGCGGGGCCACCGAGGTCGTCTCCGCGGAGATCGCCACCGAGGTCGCGGCGCGCGTCGTCGTGGCGGGCGTCGAGGTCATCGAGGCCCGCATCTCCAACCTCGCCTACGCCCCGGAGATCGCGCAGGCGATGCTCCAGCGCCAGCAGGCAGGCGCGATCATCGCGGCACGGTCGCGCATCGTGGAGGGCGCGGTGTCCATGGTCGAGGACGCGCTCTCGCGCCTCGAGGCCGAGGACATCGTGACGCTCGACGACGAGCGCCGCGCGACGATGGTCTCCAACCTCCTCGTGGTGCTCTGCGGGGACAGCCGCGTGACGCCCGTCGTCAACACGGGGTCCCTGTACCAGTGACGCCCGCCGGGCCCACGCCGCCCGAGAAGCGCCACGCGCCCGACGACGGCGACCAGCCGTCGTCGGGCCGCGTTGTGCCCTCCGGGGGGGAGCCGGCCCCGCGGGAGGGCGACGCACCCCCGCAGGCCGAGCAGCCGGCGTCGGGCACGGGCCGAGCGCAGCGGCCCCAGCGCAAGTCGGTCCTCCTGCGCCTCGACCCCGCCGTCCACGACGCGCTCGCGCGCTGGGCCGGCGACGACCTGCGCAGCGTCAACGCGCAGATCGAGATGCTCCTGCGTCGCGCGCTCGACGACGCCGGCCGCCTCCCCCGCGACGTCCGCCCGCCCCGCCGCCCGGGCCGCCCGCGCAACCCCTGACCCACCGAGCGATCAACCCTGACCCGCCGAGCACGAGGTCGCTGTCGTTCTGGGGCCGAGAACGACAGGGACCTCGTGGTCGACGCGGAGCAGACCCGTGCTCGGCGGACAGCGCGCGTCCAGGCGGCGTCGAGCCCGCTCCCGGGGACCGGTGCTATAACCGGACGGTGCCCGACCTGACCGCGTCCACCCCCGCGACCGCGCCCGAGCCGCTGCCCGCGCCCGGCCCGACGGCGGCGCCCCGCGCGGCCGAAACCGTCAGCGCCGAGGCGCACGACCGCCCGGACCGGGCGACACGACGACGCATCGGCGCGGAGATCTGGATCGTCCTCGGGCTGAGCCTCGGCAAGTCGGCGGTCTACGCGATCATCAACATCGTCGCGCGGCTCACCGCCGGGACCCCGCTCGGCGAGCAGTCCGCGAGCCTCAACGTGAGCCGGTCGGCCCGGCCGTACCTCGACCTCACGTACCAGCTCGTCGGGATCTTCTTCGCGGTGCTGCCCGTCGCGCTCGCGCTGTACCTGCTCAGCGCGCGCGGCCGCTCGGCCGTCCGGGCGATCGGGCTCGACGGCGCGCGGCCCCTGCGCGACGTCGGGTGGGGGTTCGCGCTCGCCGCGGCCATCGGCATCCCCGGGCTGGGCTTCTACGCGCTCGGGCGCCTCCTCGGCATCACGGTCGAGGTGCAGGCGTCGGCGCTCAACGCCGCGTGGTGGACGGTGCCCGTGCTGATCCTCGCCGCGCTGCAGAACGGCCTGCTCGAGGAGGTCATCGCCGTCGGCTACCTGTTCGAGCGCACGCGCGACCTCGGCTGGGGCCGCGTGAAGTTCGTCGTGTGGAGCTCGCTCCTGCGCGGGTCGTACCACCTGTACCAGGGGTTCGGCCCGTTCGTCGGGAACGTCGTCATGGGCGTCGTCTTCTCGTGGTTCTACACGTCGCGCTGGGGCAGGCACCGCGTCATGCCGCTCGTGATCGCCCACACTCTGCTCGACGTCGTCGCGTTCGTCGGGTACGCGCTCCTCCCCCTGGAGTGGAAGCAGTCCCTGGGCCTCGCGTGACGGCCGCGGCGCCGCTTCGCGACTCCTGGGACGCCGTGGTCAGGCGATCCCGAACGCGCCGGTCTCCAGGTCGACCAGGTGGGTCTCGCGGTTGCCGTAGTCGACGCCCCAGGTCGGCGTGGACAGCTCCAGGTAGTGCGGCGTGAAGTCGCCCTCCAGCGAGTCGACCATCGCCTCGGACGTCCCGCCGAGGTGGTCGTCCGCCCAGGAGCGCTCCTCCTCCGGCGGCCCGGTCCAGTCCTCGTCCCAGGGCGAGACCCAGCCGTCCTCCTCCCGGCCCGGGGCGCGACCCGCGTTCGGGTCGTCGACCCTCGGGACGAGGTAGGCCCACCGGGTGACCGTCATGTCCTCGCCGCGGCGCGTGCCGAGCGGCGGGTCCCACGCGTTCTGCCCCTCGTCCGTCGCGACGTGCTCACCGGGACGACGGGTGTCGGGCGGGGCGGCCGTCGGGCCGGCCGCGAGCTCCTCCTCGGTCAGCCAGACCAAGGCGAAGCTCTGGCCGATGATGTCGCTGAGCACGAGCGCCTGCGGGTGCTGCCGGGCCGCGCGCAGGTCCACGACGAACGGGTCGTCCGGGTCGCTCGCGTCGTGCGCGGTGGCGAACTGCCCCTCGCCGAGGAAGTACGCCACGCCCGGGAGCCCGGGGCCCCGACGCTGGTACTCGGCCGGCAGCCGCATCGTGACGGCGTGCCGCATCGGCAGCCCGGTGCTCGGGCTCCGCGGCCACGTCCGCGGCTCGATCCCCGGCCCCGCGTCGCCGATCCACCCCCAGGCGGCCTCGCCCCAGGGCGCGACGGGCGGCGGCAGCAGGTCCGTCGTCCCGACCGGTGACCCGTCCACCGCGTCCTGCGGGGTCAGGCCGAACAGGATGTCGTACGCAGTGACCACCGGTGCTCCTCGTTCTCGACGGACAGCGGTCACATGCTAGGGCAGCCGTCCCGCTCCCCCGGGCTCGTCCGGCTCCGACCCGCGCGACGGCCCGGGCGACGACTCCGGCCTCGGCGAGGGCGACGGGGCCGGCGAGGGCGACGGCGACGGGGCCGCGCTCGGGTCGCGCGGCGTCGGCCCGCCCGTGGCCGACGGCGGGGCGACGCCCGGGTGAGCGGCGGGCGCGCCGAGCACGGACCCGCCCGTCACGACGACGCCCGCCGCGACGGCCTGCGCGCGCAGGTCCGCGAGCTCGCGCGCGACGGCGCGCACGGCGAAGCCCGACACCACGTGGATCGCGCCGGTCACGAACGCGTACAGCGCGAACACGACGGTGACGAGCCGCAGCACGTCGAAGGCGTCGAGCGGCCGCGTGACGAGCAGGACCCCGAACAGCACCGAGACGATCCCGACCGCGAGCATCCAGGCCCAGCCCAGGTCGCGGTTGCGGACGAGCGCGGCGGCCCCGGCGATCGTGGTGATGCCCAGCACGAGCACCCAGACCGCGAGCACGTAGTAGAGCGCGGTGGCGGTGAGGTCGGGCCAGAGCGCCACGACGACGCCGAACACGACGTTGACGCCCGCCTGCGCGAGCCACCACGCCGACCCGACCTGCCGGCGGTGCACGAACCCCTGCACGGCGACGAGCACGCCGTCCGCCACGAGGAACGCGCCGAGCACCACGCGCAGCGTCCCGAGCTGCTCCAGCGGCTCGATCATGAGGAGGAGGCCGAGGACGACGAGGAGGCTCCCCCGCACCACGGGCAGCCACCACACCTTGCGGAAGGGGTTGCGCTCCTGCCCGTTCGCGTCGGGCGTCGCAGGGCGGTCCGGACGGTCGGCCCCGTCCGCGGTGCCGTGCTCCGTCGTCGTGCCACGTGCCATGCCGACCTCCCGGGTCCGGTCCTCCGCCCATGCTAGGGAGGCCTTGCTCACACCCGCCCGCCGAGCGGGGGCCGCGAGCCGTCCAGCATGCGGGCGAACCGGGCGAATCACCCGGAGGAATCGGCCAAATACCGCGCCTCCTCAGGGGCCCCGACCTAGACTCGCTCGCATGGCCTCCCCCGCCCCCGAGCCGAGAGAGCGCGCCGCTCCCCACGTCGGCGCGGTCGTCGAGGTCGGCTCGCTGGCACGGGCCGCGCAGGCGGAGCCCCGCCCCCAGACGGGCGCGCTCGAGGCCCTGCTCGCGCGTCGGGGGCACGACGACGCGGGGACGGTCCGCGTCGTCGACACGGCCGAGCAGCGCGTCCGGCACCCGATCGACCTCGTCAACCTCGTGCTGTGCGCGGTGGGCGTCGTGGTCGTCCTGCTCATGTCGGTCTACGCGCACGGCACGACGGCGGGCGTCGCGGAGGACGTCCGGAACTTCTCCGACCTGCTCGCGCGCATCCTCTTCGTCCCCGTCGCGGTGCTCGAGGGCCTCATCACGCTGTTCGTGCCGATCGCCGTCCTCACCGAGCTCGGCATCCGCCGGCTGGGCCGCCAGGTCGTCGAGTCGATCGTCGCCGCCGCGCTCGGCCTGCTCCTCGGCGTGCTGGCCGTGCTGGCCCTGCGCGCGTGGGGCTCGGACGACCTCGTCCGGGGGCTCTCCGTGTACTCGCGCGGCGAGTGGCGGCTGACGATCCCGGGGTACGTCGCCGCGATCGCCGGGCTGCTCACGGCCGCGGGGACCCGCACCCGACGCCGCACCGTCAAGTGGTCGTGGAACCTGCTGTTCGTCGCGATCGGCGTCGTGCTCATCACGGGCCAGGTGTCGCTGCCGGGCATCATCATCACGCTGCTCCTCGGCCGCATCGCCGGGCTCGCCGTGCGGTACGTCTCGGGCGTGCGCAGCGAGCGTGCCTACGGACCCGACCTCGTGGCCGGGGTCCGGCGCGCCGGGTTCTCCCCCGCGGCCCTCGTGCGCGTGCGCGACGTCACCGACGACGAGGAGCTCGCCGAGGCGGCGGACGACCCCATCACCGAGGTGGACGCCGAGGGGCGCATCACTGCCGAGGTGCACGTCGGCGTCCTGCGCGCACCCGGCGCCACCGACGACGCCGGGACGGTCCTCACGGCCGACGCCGCGCTCGCCGCGCAGCACCTCGGCTCGGCCCCGCACCCCGACGAGGCCGGGGCGTCGGACGGGGCGAACGGGACGAACGGGCAGACCCCCGCGACGGAGTCCCAGGACGCGCCGTCCGACTCGGCGGCCATCGCGCTGACGCGCGCGGGCGACAACCGCGTCTACGCGATGCTCGCGGAGGACGGCGTGCGGCGTGACGTCGTCGTGCTCGACGGCGACCGGCAGGTCGTCGGCTTCCTCGCCCGGTTCTGGCGGTCGCTGCGCCTGCGCGGCAGCGAGGGACGCGCGGCGATCTCGCTGCGCGCGGCGGCCGAGCGCACCGCGCTGCTGTCCTACGCGGCGCGCGCCGCGGGCGTCCGCACCCCGCGGCTGCTCGGCATCGGCGAGTCCGCGGACTCCATGGTCCTGGTCCAGGAGCACGCGACCGGCGCGGTCTCGCTGCGCGACCTCCCCGTCGAGGACCTCACGGGCTCGGTGCTCAACGAGGCGTGGCGCCAGCTCCGGCTCGCGCACGCGGCGGGCATCGCGCACCGCGCGCTGACGTCCGACGTCATGCTCGTCTCGCGCGAGCCCGCGACGGGGGCCCCGCAGGTCTGGCTCACCGGGTGGGAGCAGGGCGACATCGCGTCGTCCGAGCTCGCGCGCCGCATGGACCTGGCGCAGATGGTCGCGCTCCTCGCGCTGCGTGTCGGGGCGCGCCGGGCCGTCGAGTCCGCGGTGAGCGTCCTGCCGGACGACGACATCGCCGCCATCGGCCCGCTGCTCCAGCCCGTCGCGCTGCCGCCGAGCACGCGCGAGGAGATCCGGCAGAACAAGGAGCTCCTCAAGGAGCTGCGCGCCGCGCTGGTCGAGCGGCTGCCCGAGGCGAGCATCGAGCCGCAGCGCATCACCCGGTTCGGCGCGCGGACGATCCTCACGCTGACCCTGACGATCGTCGCGGTGACGGTCGTCGTCACGACGATCAACTTCGACCAGATCACCGAGGCCGTCTCGTCGGCGAACCCCTGGTGGGCGGCCGTCTCGTTCCTGCTCGGGATCGTCACGTGGTTCGGCGCCGCGCTCACGCTCGTCGCGTTCGCGTCGAAGCGCCTGCCGCTCTGGCGCGTCACGCTCACCCAGGCGGCGGGCTCGTTCGTCGCGCTCGCCGCGCCCGCCGGCATCGGCCCGGCGGCGCTGAACCTCCGGCTCCTGACCCGGCGCGGGATCTCGACCCCGGTGGCGGTCGCGACGGTCGCGCTCGTCCAGGTGTCGCAGTTCGTCGTGACGATCCTGCTCCTCGTCGTGCTGTCCGTGGCCACCGGCGACGGCGGGCTCGTCCAGCTCCCGTCGACGACGGTGCTCCTCGCGATCGGCGGCGTCGCGCTCGCCGTCCTGGCGACGCTCCTCGTGCCGGCCGTGCGGGCCTGGGTGCTCGCCAAGATCCGCCCGACGATCCAGCAGGTGTGGCCCCGGCTGTCGGAGATGCTGGGCCAGCCCGGGCGGCTCGCGCTCGGCATCGCGGGGAACGTCGTCATGACGCTCGGCTACGTGCTCGCGTTCGACGCCGCCCTCGCCGCGTTCGGGCAGGAGCTCTCGCTCGTCGAGGTCGCGGTCATCTACCTCGTCGGGAACGCCGCGGGTGCGGCCGTCCCGACACCCGGCGGCCTCGGGGCGATCGAGGCCGCCCTCATCTTCGGCCTGACCACCGCGGGCGTCCCCGCCGCGCTCGCGACGTCCGCGACCGTGCTCTTCCGCGTCGCGACCTACTGGGCCCGCATCCCGATCGGCTGGGCCGCGATGCGGTACCTGCAGAGGAAGGGCGACCTGTAGCCCGCGGGATCGGCCCGGGTCAGCCCTGGGGGGCGTCGGCGACCTTCACGTCGACGTGGTACTTCGTCCCGTCGACGTCGGACAGCGTGACGGTCGTGTCGTAGACCTCCCCGGACGCCGGGTCGGTGAGCTCGCACTCGACGACCTCGCCGTCCACCAGGTCGACGTTCTCCTCGCCGCAGTCGACGTCCGCCTCGCCGATCTCGGCGAGCGCGCCCTCCGCGTCCTGCGCGATCTTCGAGGCCGGCACGGTGAGGTTCGCGCTGACGGAGCACGCGGCGAGCGCGACGGTGCACAGCGCGACGACGGGCGCGAGGACGGCGGTACGGGTGGTGGTGCGGCGCATGGTTCCCCCTGGGTCTGAGCGGATGGCGCCCCGATCCTCGCGGACCCGGCGCCGGGGGCGCCACCTCGCGCGATGGTGAGAACTCCCCGCCGCTCCCCGCCGCGGCGCGACGAGCGCCGACCAGGTCGAGGCTCGCCCGCCCGGGGACGTTCGACCCGGGACGACGCGGGCGACCCCCGATAGGCTCGCGGCGCACCCGCCGTCGTCCCCGGTCGCACGGGCGCCCACGATGCTCGACGAGGTGAGGAGCCCGCACGTGAGGATCGGTGTCCCCCGCGAGGTGAGGGACGGGGAGCGGCTGGTCGCCGCGACCCCGCGCACGGTCGAGCGCCTGCGGGCGCTCGGGTACGAGGTGGTCGTCGAGCACGACGCCGGCGCGGGGGCCACGTTCTCCGACGCCGCGTACGAGACGGCGGGCGCCACGGTCGTCGACGCCGCGGCCGCGTGGGGCGCCGACGTCGTCACGGCGGTGAACGCGCCGACGGACGCCCAGGTCGCGCTCCTGCGCCCGGGCGCGACGCTCGTCGCGATGCTCGGCCCCGCGAACGACCCCGACCTCGTGCAGCGCCTCGCCACCCGCGGCGTCACCGCGCTCGCGCTCGACGCCGTGCCTCGCATCTCGCGCGCGCAGGCCCTCGACGTGCTGAGCACGCTGTCCAACGTCGCGGGGTACCGCGCGGTCGTCGAGGCGGCCGGCGAGTACGGCGGCATGTTCGCCGGGCAGGTCACGGCCGCGGGCAAGACGCCGCCCGCGAGGGTCTTCGTCATCGGCGGCGGGGTCGCGGGCCTCGCCGCGGTCGGCGCGGCGGCGAGCCTGGGCGCGCAGGTGCGCGCGTTCGACGTGCGGTCCGAGGCGGCCGAGCAGATCGAGTCCATGGGCGGCACCGCCGTGCGCGAGCCCGCGGCGCAGCAGGGCATGTCCGCCGACGGCTACGCGAAGCCGCTCACGCCCGAGCAGGAGGCCGCGGCCCTCGCGGTGTACGCGCGCGAGGCCGCCGAGGCCGACGTCGTCATCACGACGGCGCTCGTGCGCGGCCGCGCCCCGCGCACCCTCACGGCCGAGGCGGTCGCCGGGATGCGCCCCGGGAGCGTCGTCGTCGACCTCGCGGCCTCGGGCGGCGGGAACTGCGCGCTCACGGTGCCGGGCGAACGCGTCGTGACGGAGAACGGCGTCGTGGTCGTCGGCTGGACCGACCTCGCCGGGCGCCTGCCCCAGCACACGTCGCAGCTCCTCGGGACGAACGTCGTGCACCTGCTGGAGCTGGTCACGCCCGGCAAGGACGGCGAGCTCGCGCTCGACCTCGACGACCCGGTGCAGCGCGGCATGACCGTCGCGCGCGACGGCGAGGTGCTGTGGCCGCCGCCGCCCGTCGCGGTGAGCGCGGCCCCGGCCCCGGGGTCGACCGCGCCACCACCCGACCCCGCGCTGGAGACCGCGGCACGCGAGCGGGCCGCCGCGGAGGCGGCGTCGGCCGCGAGCCTGAGCCGCCGTCGTCGGACCGTGGGCGCCGCGCTCGCCGCGGTGCTCGTGACGCTCGCGCTGTCGTTCGCGCCGCCGTCGCTCGTCGGGCACGTCACGGTCTTCACGCTCGCGGTGATCGTCGGGTACTACGTAATCTCGAACGTCACGCACTCGCTGCACACACCGCTCATGGCCCAGACCAACGCGATCTCCGGCATCATCCTCGTCGGCGCGCTCCTCCAGATCGGCTCCGACGACTGGGTCGTCACGACGCTCGCGCTGCTCGCCGCGACCGTCGCGAGCATCAACATCTTCGGTGGCTTCCTCGTGGCGAACCGCATGATCCGCATGTTCCGCAAGGACGCCCCGGCGCGTGCGCAGGAGGTGGCCCGATGACCGCGACGTCCGTCGCCCAGGCGGTCTACGTCCTCGCCGCCGTCCTGTTCGTCCTCAGCCTCGCGGGGCTGTCGAAGCAGGAGTCCGCACGCCGCGGCAACGTGCTCGGCATGGTCGGCATGGTCCTCGCGCTGGCCGCGACGATCGTGCTCGCGCTCGGCACGAGCGCCCGGCCCGTGCTCGTCACCGCGCTGCTCATCGCGCTCGTGCTCCTCGTGGGCGCGGCGGTCGGGACGTGGCGCGCGCGCCGCGTCGAGATGACGCAGATGCCGGAGCTCATCGCGATCCTGCACAGCTTCGTCGGCGCCGCGGCCGTGCTGGTCGGCTTCAACTCCTACCTCACCGCGCACGCCGCCGGGGCCGACGACGTCGCGCACCTCGTCGAGGTCTCCCTCGGCGTGCTCGTGGGCGCGGTGACGTTCACCGGCTCCGTCGTCGCGTTCCTCAAGCTGTCGGGGCGCACGCGATCGGCCCCGCTCCAGCTCCCCGGCCGGAACCTGCTCAACCTCGCGGCGCTCGTCGTGAGCCTGGGGCTCGTGGTGTGGTTCGTCGTCGCGCCGTCGATCTGGCCCCTGCTCCTGCTCACGGTCGTGTCGCTCGCGCTCGGCTGGCACCTCGTCGCGTCGATCGGCGGGGGCGACATGCCCGTCGTCGTGTCGATGCTCAACTCGTACTCCGGCTGGGCCGCCGCCGCGGCGGGCTTCATGCTCGGCAACGACCTGCTCATCGTCACGGGCGCGCTCGTCGGGTCCTCCGGTGCGATCCTCAGCTACATCATGTGCCGGGCCATGAACCGGTCGTTCGTGTCCGTCATCCTCGGCGGGTTCGGGGCCGAGGAGGGCGCCGCGCCCGCCGGGGGCGGCGAGGGCCCGCAGGGCGAGCACCGCGAGGTGAGCGCCGACGACGTCGCGGCCCTCCTGCGCGACGCCCGCAGCGTCGTCATCACGCCGGGCTACGGCATGGCGGTCGCCAAGGCGCAGTACCCCGTCGCGGAGCTCGTCGAGCTCCTGCGCGACGGCGGTGCCGAGGTCCGCTTCGGGGTGCACCCGGTCGCGGGTCGCCTGCCCGGGCACATGAACGTCCTGCTCGCCGAGGCGCGCGTCCCGTACGACATCGTGCTGGAGATGGACGAGATCAACGACGACCTGGCGGACACGGACGTCGTGCTCGTCATCGGCGCGAACGACACGGTGAACCCGGCCGCGCTCGACGATCCCGGCTCCCCCATCGCGGGCATGCCGGTCCTGCACGTGTGGGAGGCCGGGCAGGTCGTCGTCTTCAAGCGCTCGATGGCGGCCGGCTACGCCGGGGTGCAGAACCCGCTGTTCTTCCGCGAGAACACGGGCATGCTCTTCGGGGACGCGAAGCAGCGGGTCGAGGACATCGTGGCGGCGCTGCGGGTCGGCTGACGCGCGTCTCGGCCCGCGCGGCGTCGCACCGGACCCGCGGTGCCGCGGTACCGCCGTGCCGCCGTGCCGCCGTGCCGCCGTGCCGCCGTGCCGCCGTGCCGCCGTGCCGCCGTGCCGCCGTGCCGCCGTGCCGCCGTGCCGCCGTGCCGGGATCAGCCGAGCACGCGCTCGCGGACGTGGCCGAACGTGAGCGACGGCAGGGTCTCGAGCGCGCCGTGCGCCGCGACGTAGTCCTTGAGGTCGCCTCGGAAGACGACCCGGCCCGGCAGGTCGAGGAGCGTCTGCGGTCGCACCTGCCACCGCTCGACGCCGAGGTCGCACACTCCCGCGCCGTGCAGCACGTGGTAGACGAACTCGGAGCAGAAGAACCGGTCCTCCGCCTCGTGACCCCGGCCGAAGCGGGCGCCGACGAGACCGCGCACGTTGTAGGAGAACGCGTGCGAGTCCAGCAGGAACTCGGTGATCCGCACCCGGATCGCCTCGTGCTGCTCCGGCGTCACGGGGACCGCGAGCACGACCCCGGGCACGACGTCCATGCCGCGGTACAGGCCGTCGTCGAACCGCTCGCGCCGGAAGCACCCGACGAACGGGTTCCCCGCCCGGCGGCGCCCGAAGCTGAACATGAGCTCGAGCCCCGGGTCGAGCGCCAGGGAGGAGTGCGTGAACTCGTCGCGGGTCGCCAGCGCGATCGTCCGCGACAGGACCGTGCGGCTGCGGGACAGGACGACGTAGACGTTCACGCGAGTGACCATACGATGCCCGGGCCCGCAAGTGGAACGGGCTGTGAGCGTCTTTTGTCCGGTCAGTCCGCGGCGAGCGCCCCGACGACCTGCTCGGCGAGCTGCGGCGGGAACTGCGCGGCGGCGTCGCGCACGTCGAACCCGAGGTCCTCGGCGAGCGCGAACGCCCGGCCGGCGCGGGCCGGGTCGGGCAGGGAGCCGTCCCCCGTGAGCATCATGACGCCCGCCGTGAACGCCGCGCGGCCGTTGCCGCGGTCGCCCGCCGCGAGGTAGAGCTCCAGGGCGCGCGCGGAGTCCCGCGGACGGCCCCGACCCGTCGCGTGCTCCGCCGCGAGGTTGTAGAGCGCCCGCGGGTGGCCCGCGTCCGCGGCCTGCTCGAGGAACGCGCGCGAGCGCGCCTCGTCCACGGGCGTGCCCTGGCCGGTCGCGGTGAGGACGGACAGCTCGAACAGCGCGTCGGCGTTGCCGCGGCGCGCCGCCTCCTCGTGGTCCGCGACGGCCGCCGCGGCGTCCTGCGCGAACCCGTAGCCGTTGTAGCGCATCCACCCGCGCAGCACGTGCGCCGCTCCGTCGGGGTCGTCCTCGGCGAGCCGGTCGACCCGCTCGGCGGCCTCCCCGGCGAGCGGCAGCCGGCGGAAGTACGCCTCGCGCACCCAGGACGTCGCCGCCTCGCGCGACACCGCGTCCGCCCCGCCCGCGTCGGCCCTCCGGTACGTGTCGACGAGCACCTGCTCCGCGTCGGCCGGCAGGAGGCCGATCATGTGCTCGTTGCGGACGAACGCGTCGCGCAGCCCGTGCGCGGCGGCCAGCACCCGCTCGCGGCTCGCGGCGCGGTCGTCGAGCGCGTCGCGCGCCGCCTCGTAGGCGACGCTCCCCCGAGGGCGGGTGGTGCCCGACGTCGACGCCCCCTGGCCGGTCGCGCTCGCCGACGCGTCACCCGCCGACGAGGAGGCGGCCGCGGCGTCGGCTGCCCGGGCGTCGCCGGTCCCCGTGCCCGTCGCCGGAGCGGGTGCGCCCGTCGCCGTCCCCTGCTGCGCCGCTGCGGCCGCGTTCGCCGCGTCGCGCGCGTCGGCGTCCCAGACGAGCTCGCCGTCCGGGTTCCAGATCTGGTTCGTCCGGTTCTTCGCCCACACCGCCCGGAAGCCCTCCGGGAGCGAGAGGTAGCGCACGAGGTGCGGCGCCCGGCGGTACAGCTCGTGCGCCGGCACGGGAACGAGGCCGCCCCGAGGCTGCGCGGCGATCGACTTCACGACCCACCCCGACGCCCCGTCGCCCACCGGCCGGGTGCGCTCGACGAACATCTCCGGGGCGTCGTACACGTCGTTGTAGACCAGCACCGTCTCCGTGAAGCGCGTGCTCTTCGAGCCGACCTTGCAGAACGCGACCATCTCCCGCTGCTGCCGGTAGGTGTCGAGCATCGGGTCGACGTCCCAGGTGAGCGTCGAGATCCCGTCCTTCGTGAGGTCCGTGACGGCGACGCGCAGGTCGTCGCCCGACGCCGAGAGGACGACCCACCAGAAGCCGTGCCAGACCTGGTAGCCCTTCACGACCTTCTCCGCGGGCAGGGTCGCGACCCAGTCCAGGAACGACTGCGCCGTCGGGGCGAGGAACGGCGTCGTCTGCGTCCACACGCGGCGACCCGTGGCCGACCGGACGTCGAGCACGACCCGCGCGGGCGCCGTCGTCGGCGTCCCGTCCGCCCACCAGCGCACCGCGTCCGCCGCGGGCGGCGGCCACGCGGTGCGGCCGTTGGCGATCGGGTCGAGCGCGAGCACCTGCTCGCCGTCGAAGTACGCGACGTACCAGTGGCCCGGCCCGTGCGCGCGGTCCACGCCCACGACGACGAACGCGCCCTTGCCGCGGGCGCGCAGCCGTGCAGCGATCTCGTCCGGCGTCGTCTGCTCGAACGCGCCGCCGACGAGCTCGGCGAGCTCGGCCTCGCTCGGGCCGACGGGCGTCGCGGGCTGCGCCGGCCCTCCGCGCAGGATCCCGACCATCGAGGCCACCGCCGACGCCGCGTGGTTCACCGGGAGGGTCGCGGCGTTCGCGTCGTTGCGGTGACCGGCGTGGAACGCCTCCACCATCTGGGCCTGCGTGAAGCACGACTCCCGCACGTACGCCGAGCCGTCGAACCCGACGATCGCCTGCGCGCCCCCACGACCCGGGGTCCACACGTGGAACCCGCCCGGGACGACCTTGTGGTGGCGCGCGACCGTCGCGACGTCGACGCCGAGCAGCGTCGCGGCCCGGTCGGCGAGGTGCGGGAAGCCCTCGGTCCAGTGCTGCTCCTGCGGGTCCGGGGCGTTCACGTCGGTCACGGGGAGAGGCTATGCGGCGCCCCCGACGCACCGCACCGCCCCGGCATGGGGACCGGTCCCCATGGGAGCACCGGTCAGGTGGCCGCCCGGCGCAGCACGGCCTCCGCGTGGCGCAGCACGGGGCCGTCGACCATCCGGCCGTCGTGCGTGAAGACGGCGTCCGGGCCGCCGGGGTTCGCGGCCGCCGCGTCGAGCAGCGCCCGCGCCGTGGCCACCTCCTGCGGCGTCGGGGCGTAGGCGGCGCGGATCACGGGGACGTGGCTCGGGTGGATGCACGCGGTCGCGGCGAACCCGGACGCGGCGGCGTCCTCGGCCTCGGCCCGCAGCCCGTCGAGGTCGCCGACGTCGACGTGCACGGCGTCGACCGCGGCCTTGCCCGCGGCACCGGCGGCGAGGAGCACCGCGGACCGCGCGTGCCGCGCGACGTCGCGGTACTTCCCGTCCGGACGCCTGCTCGACGTCCCGCCGAGCGACGCGACGAGGTCCTCCGCGCCCCACATGAGCGCGACGACCTCGGGTCGCCGGGCGAGCTCGGGCGCCGCGAGCACGCCCGCCGCTGTCTCGCACAGCGCGAGGACCCGGACACCCGGGAGGGTGGCCGCGAGCGCACCGAGCGAGCCCAGCAGCTCCGGTCCGGCCTTGGCGACCATGACCGTGCGCAGCCGCGTGTCCGCGAGCGCCGCGACGTCGAGCGCGTGCTCGCGCGTCCCGACGGCGTTGACCCGCACGACCGTCCGCGCCGGGTCCAGCGTCGCGGACGCCTCGACGACCGCCCGCCGCGCGGCGTCCTTCGCGGGCGCGGCGACGGCGTCCTCGAGGTCGAGAATGACGGCGTCGGCACGCTCGGCGGCCTTGCCGAACCGGTCCGGCCGGTCGCCGGGGCAGAACAACAGCGCCGGCCCGAGTCCGCACCCGGGCGACCCCGCGTCGTCGGGCACGGTGCGGGGCATGCCGACGGCGTCGCTCACCACGCGCCCTCCTCGTCGCCGCGCTCCAGGACGGGGTCGTGAGACCCGCTCTCGCCGCCGAGCCCTGGATCCCTCCCCACGCGGGCGCCGGGCTGGGGAGCGATCCCGGGTTCGGCAGCACCGGGGTGCCCGGCCCCGGGTGCGGCGGACGCCGCCTCGTGGGCGGCTCGGGTCCAGAAGAGCGCGGTGCGGACGGCGCGTGCGACGAGGACGCCGTCCTGGTTGAGTCCGCGGTGCTCCAGCGTGACGACGCCCTGGCCCGGGCGCGACGCCGACAGCCGCTTCTCGACGACCTCCGTCTCTGCGTAGAGCGTGTCGCCGTGGAACAGCGGCTTCGGGAACTCGACCTCGCGGAAGCCGAGGTTCGCGACGATCGTGCCCTGCGTGACCTGCCCGACCGACAGCCCGACCAGCGTGGACAGCGTCATCATCGAGTTGACGAGGCGCTGCCCGAACGGCTGCGTCGCGGCCCACGCGGCGTCGAGGTGCAGCGCCTGGTGGTTCATCGTGAGCGTGGAGAAGACGACGTCGTCCGCCTCCGTGAGCGTGCGGCCGGGCCGGTGGCGGTACACCACGCCCGTCTCGAGCTCGTCGTAGTACAGGCCCCGCTGGACCACCTCGCGCATGCTGCTCCTCCCTCCTCACCTCGGCCTCGGCGACGTCCGCCGAGAACGACCTCACCCGCCGCCGAGCACGACATGAAGGACGGAAAGAGGCGGATAACGTCCTTCATGTCGTGTTCGGCGTCGGTCGTGGCCTAGCCGTCCAGTCCCAGGCTCCTCGCGATGACCATCAGCTGCACCTCGGTGGTGCCCTCGCCGACCTCCAGGACCTTCGCGTCGCGGTAGTGGCGCGCGACCGGGTTCTCGTTGAGGAAGCCGTAGCCGCCGAAGATCTGCGACGCGTCGCGCGCGTTCGCCATCGCCGCCTCGCCGCCGACGAGCTTGGCGACCGACGCCTCCGCCTTGAACGGCTTGCCGCGCACGAGCTTCTGCGCGGCGTCGAGCCACGCGAGCCGCGCGGTGTGGACGCGCGCCTGCATGCGGGCGAGCGTGAAGGCGACGTGCTGGTTCTCGCCGATCGACCGCCCGAACACGACCCGCTCCTTCGCGTACCGCAGCGCCTCCTCGAGGCAGCCCTGCGCGGCGCCGGTCGCCAGCGCGGCGAACGCGATGCGCCCCTCGTCGAGCGCGCGGAGGAAGTTCGCGTACCCGCGGCCGCGCTCGCCGAGCAGGTTTCCGGCGGGCACGCGGACGTCGGTGAGCGTGAGGGGGTGCGTGTCCGACGTGTGCCACCCGACCTTGTCGTACGACGGCCCGACCTCGAGCCCGGGCGTGCCCGCGGGGACGATGATGCTCGACAGCTCCTTGCGCACCTCGCCGTCCTGGCTGACGTGCTCGCCCGTGACGGCCGTGATCGTCACGAGGCTCGTGATCGGCGTCCCCGAGTTGGTGATGAACTGCTTGGAGCCGTCGATCACCCACTCGTCGCCGTCGAGCCGCGCGGTCGTGCGGGTGCCGCCCGCGTCCGAGCCGGCGTCGGCCTCCGTGAGCCCGAACGCCGCGAGCGCCCGCCCGGCGAGGAGGTCGGGCAGCCAGCGCTCCTGCTGCTCGCGCGAGCCGTGCCGGAAGATCGGCACGATCCCCAGCCCGACGCCTGCCTCGAGCGTCACCGCGATGGACTGGTCGACGCGCGCCAGCGCCTCGACGGCGAGGCACAGGGACACGTAGTCCTGGCCCTGACCGCCGACCTCGCGCGGGAACGGGAGCCCGAACAGCCCCAGCTCCCCCATCTGCGCGATGATCTCCATCGGCAGTCGGCGCTCGGTGTCGTACCGGTAGGCGGCGGGCGCGACGACGCTGTCCGCGAAGTCGCGCACCACCTGGCTGAGCTTCCGCTGCTCGTCGTCGAGCAGGACGTCGGCCTCGATCATGATGCTCCCTGGGTGTCGGGTTGCGGGACCGGGGCGGCGGGGTCTGCCGCGCCGGAGTCGTGGGGGTGGACGACAGCGACCACCTGGTCCCGGCGCACGAGGTCGCCGGGGCGCACGCGCACGTCGGCGACGCCGTCGTGCGGGGCGAGGAGCGGGTGCTCCATCTTCATGGCCTCGACCGTCACGAGGACGGCCCCGGCGGCGACCGGCTCGCCGTCGGCGGCAGCCGTCACCACCGTGCCGGGCATGGCGGCCCGCACCTCGGGGTCGGTCGCGCCGGGCGCGTCGCCGCGGGCCCGACGGCGCTCGTCCCGCGCCCGCGCGGCGCGCTGCTCCCGGTCCGGGGCGGCCAGGGCGACGGTCCGCCCGTCGCGCCACACCCACACCGTCGCGGGCTCGCCGTCGGCGGACGGCACGTCGAGCGCCAGCCGCACGCGCTCCCGGACGCCGTCCACGGTGAGCCACCACGCGCCGTCGTCCCCGGCGTCACGCTCGATCGACGCCCGCACCTCACGCGGCCGCGCGGCGCCGGGTCCCCACCCGCCGTCGGTGTCGCGCGCCTGCGGACACTGCACGACGGCGTCCCGCGCCGACCCGGAGACCCGCACCTCGTGCACACTCCCAGCGGCATCGACCAGCACGACCCGCCACGGCGCGGCGGCCGCGTTGAGCCGCCACCCGTCCCTGACCCGCCACGGATCGTCGTCGCCCGTCCCCGCCGCCCCGCCGAACCCGGGGTGGTCGCGCGAATCGTCAGCGAACCTGTCGACAACCCCGGATTCGGCACGGCGCGGGGTTGTCGCGAACAGCGCCGCGGCCACGAGATCGATCCACGCGGCGTCGTCGGACAACGAGCCGACCTCCGGGGTGAGGACGCGGGGGGTGTGCACGCTCTCGTGCTCGGTGGGCGAACCAACCTCCGAGGCGAGGGGACGGCGGGTGTGCACGCTGCCGTGCTCGGCGGGCGAGCCGACCGCAGAGGTGAGGGGTCGGGGGGTGTGCGCGCCGTCGTGGTCGGGCCTGGCGGGAGCGCCCGAGGAACGAGGGTGCGGATGGTAGACGGCGCGCACACCCCCCGACCCCTCACCGGACCCGACCACAGACCCCGACGACGAACCGGAAGACACGAGCCGGTCGATCAGCCCCGTGTCGAGCCGCCCCGCCCGCACGTCACCGTCCGCCAGCAGAGACCGCAGGAACGCCGTGTTCGTCTCGACCCCCAGCACGACCGTCCGCGCGAGCAGCCCGTCGAGCCGGTCGACAGCCTCGTCGCGGGACTCGCCCCACGCGACGGCCTTCGCGAGCATCGGGTCGTAGTGACCCCCGACGACCGCACCGGCGGAGATCCCGGAGTCGAGGCGCAGCGGCGAGGCGCCGGGCCCGGCGGGGACGCCGTCGTCGTCGTAGACCAGGACCGAGCCGGTCGCAGGGAGGAACCCGCGCTCGGGCGACTCGGCGTAGAGGCGCGCCTCGACGGCGTGGCCGCGGAGCACGACGTCGTCCTGCGCCACGCCGAGCGGCGCGCCCGCCGCGACGCGCAGCTGGAGCGCGACGAGGTCGAGGCCGGTGACCATCTCGGTCACGGGGTGCTCCACCTGGAGGCGCGTGTTCATCTCGATGAAGAAGAACTCGTCGGGGCGCGCGGCGGGAACGAGGAACTCGACCGTCCCGGCGCCGACGTACCCGACGGACCGCGCGACCTCGCACGCGGCCTCGCCCATGCGGGCGCGCTGCTCCGCGGTGAGGAGCGGCGACGGCGCCTCCTCGACCACCTTCTGGTGGCGGCGCTGGAGCGAGCACTCGCGCTCGCCGAGGTGGACGACGGTCCCGTGCGTGTCGGCGAGCACCTGCACCTCGATGTGGCGCGGTGCCTCGACGAGCCGTTCGAGCAGCAGCGTGTCGTCGCCGAACGACGACGCGGCGACCCGGCGCGCCGACGCGAGCGCGGCCGGAAGGTCCTCGGCCGTCCGCACGACGACCATCCCCTTGCCGCCGCCCCCGGCGGACGGCTTGACGAGCAGCGGGAACCCGACGTCGTGCGCGGCGGCCAGCAGGTCGTCGTCGGACATCCCCGGCTCGCCCGCCCCGGGCACGACCGGCACGCCCCGGGCGCCGACGAGGCGCTTGGCGGCGAGCTTGTCCGCCATCGCGTCCAGGGCGGCCACGCCCGGCCCGACGAATGCGATCCCGGCGCGCTCGCACGCTCGGGCCAGCGCCGGGTTCTCGGACAGGAAGCCGTAGCCGGGGTGGATCGCCTCGGCCCCGGTCGCGACGGCCGCGGCGACGACCGCCTCGACGTCGAGGTAGCTGCGCGCGGCGGAGGCCGGGCCGATCCGGACGGCGACGTCCGCCTCGCGCACGTGGCGGGCGTCGGCGTCGGCGTCGGAGAAGACGGCGACGGACCGCACGCCGAGGCGACGCAGCGTGCCGATCACGCGGCACGCGATCTCGCCGCGGTTCGCGACGAGGACCGTGCGGAACCCGGGACCGCCGCCGGGCTGGTCCGTGCGCTGGTCCGCCGGGCGCTCGGACGGTCGGTCCGCCGTCCGGGCGGGCGCCTCGTGGGGGGTGTCGGAGGTCATCGGCTCACATCCGGAAGAGGCCGAACCGGTCACCGGTCCAGGTCTCGGCGAGGGGCGTGCGCGCGCACACGCCGAGGGCGAGGCCGAGCACGCGGCGCGTGTCGGCGGGGTCGATCACGCCGTCGTCCCAGAGGCGCGCGGTCGCGTAGTAGGGGCTGCCGTGCTCGTCGTAGTCGGCGCGGATCCCGGCGGAGAACGCGGCCTCCTCGTCGGGGTCCCACGTCTCGCCGCGCGCGGCGAGCTGGTCGCGCTTGACGGTCGCCAGCACGGACGCGGCCTGCGGACCGCCCATGACGGAGATGCGGCTCGCGGGCCAGGACCACAGGAAGCGCGGGGAGTACGCGCGCCCGCACATCGAGTAGTTGCCGGCGCCGAACGACCCGCCGACGATCACGGTGAGCTTGGGGACGCGCGTCGTCGCGACGGCGGTGACCATCTTGGCGCCGTCCTTCGCGATCCCTCCCGCCTCGGCGTCGGTGCCGACCATGAACCCGGAGATGTTCTGCAGGAACAGCAGGGGGATGCCGCGCTGGTCGCACAGCTCGACGAAGTGCGCTCCCTTGAGCGCCGACGCCCCGAACAGCACGCCCTGGTTCGCGAGGACGCCCACGGGGTGCCCGTGGATCCGCGCGAACCCGGTGACGAGCGTGTCGCCGTACTCGCGCTTGAACTCGTCGAACCGGCTGCCGTCGACGAGCCGCGCGACGATCTCGCGCGGGTCGTACGGGGCTTGTACATCGATCGGGACGGCACTGTACAAGCCTTCGCTCGTCGTCCCCTGGCCGGGGGCGCGGGCGTCGTCATGCCCGACGGCGGGCGGCATGCTCGCCACGACGTCCCACGCGGGTGCGGGGTCGGGCGGGAGCGTCGCGACGATGCGGCGCACGGTGTCGAGCGCGTCCTCGTCGTCGTCGGCGAGGTGGTCGACGACGCCGCTGCGACGCGCGTGGAGCTCGCCGCCCCCGAGCTCCTCCGCGGTCACGACCTCCCCGATCGCCGCCTTCACGAGCGGCGGGCCGCCGAGGAAGATCGTGCCCTGCTTGCGCACGATGACCGTCTCGTCGCTCATCGCGGGCACGTAGGCGCCGCCGGCCGTGCACGACCCGAGCACCGCGGAGATCTGCGGGATCCCGGCCGCCGAGAGGCGCGCCTGGTGGTAGAAGATCCGGCCGAAGTGGTCACGGTCCGGGAACACCTCGGCCTGCCGGGGCAGGAACGCGCCGCCCGAGTCGACGAGGTAGACGCACGGCAGGCGGTTCTCGAGCGCGATCTCCTGCGCGCGCAGGTGCTTCTTCACCGTGAGCGGGTGGTACGTGCCGCCCTTCACGGTCGCGTCGTTGCACACGACCATGACCTGCCGCCCGCTGACGACCCCGATACCCGCGACGACGCCCGCGGCCGGCCACGCGCCGTCGTCCACGCCGTACCCGGCGAGCGGCGCGATCTCGAGGAACGGGCTGCCTTCGTCGAGCAGGCGGTCGACGCGGTCGCGCGGCAGCAGCTTGCCGCGCGACACGTGCCGGTCACGCGCCGACGCCGGGCCCCCGCGCGCGACGTCCGCCGTGCGCTCCCGCAGCTCGCCGGCGAGCGCCCGCTGCGCGGCGTCGTTCGCCCGGGCCGCGTCCGACCCGGGCTCGACGGCGCTCGTCAGGACGGTCATCCGGTCACCCCTCCCTGCCGAACCCGGGATCGCTCCCCACGCGCGGCCGATCCTGGGGCGGGATCCAGGGTTCGACCGGACGGGGCGCCACCCGTGGGGGGCGGACCGCTCGCCAGGAGGGCGAGGGCCGGGTCCTCGAGCAGGGCGCCGAGGTCGGCGAGGAAGCGCGCGCCCTGCTCGCCGTCGACCACGCGGTGGTCGAACGACAGGCTCAGCGTGACGACGTCGCGCAGCGCGACCGCGCCGTCGTGCTCCCAGGGCCGACGGCGCACCGCGCCCAGGCCGAGGATCGCCGCCTCCCCGGGGACGAGGATGGGCGTGCCCGCGTCGACGCCGAACACCCCGACGTTGGTGATCGAGATCGTCCCGCCGGTCAGCCGCTCGGGCGTCGTGCGGCCGTCGCGCGCCGTGACCGTGAGGTCGGTGAGCGCGGCGGCGAGGTCGGGCAGGTCGAGGTCCTGCGCGTCGGGCACGTGCGGCACGACGAGCCCCCGGTCGGTCGCGACCGCGATGCCCAGGTGCACGCGGCGGTGCCGCACGATCTCCGCGGTGCCGTCCGCGAGGTCGTGCCACGCGCTGTTGAGCGCGGGATGGCGCGGCAGCGCGAGGCACAGCGCGCGGGCCGCGAGCGCCAGGACGGTGATCCGCTCGCCGCGCGCGAGGCGATGGGTGCGCAGGCGTTCCAGGAGCTCGACGCTGCGCGTCACGTCGACCGTGAGGAACACCGTCGCGTGCGGCGCCGTGAACGCGCTCGCCACCATCGCCGCCGCGGTGTGCTTGCGCACCCCGCGCACCGGCACGACCTCGGGCTCGAGCCCGGCCCGCGCGTCGACGCCGGCGGCCGCCGAGACGGGAGACGTGGCCCCTCGCCCGAGCCCTCCCGGGGCCACGTCTCCCTTCTCGTCCGCGGTCGCCGACGGAGCGTCGGCCGACGCGGCCGAGCCGGTCGAGGCGGCCGAGGCGGCCGAGGCGGTGAGCGTGCCGTGGACGTCGCGCGGCGGGCGCGCGACGTCGCGGTGGCAGCTCACCGCGGCGAGGACGTCCTCGCGGGTGATGAGCCCGTCCGGACCCGTGCCGTCCACGCGGTCGATGCGCACACCGAGCTTCTTCGCGAGCGCCCGCACCGGCGGCGTCGACCGGGGCCGCTCGCCGACCCGGCCGGGCGTCGGGTCGGCGTCGAGCCCGGGATCCGTCCTCACGATCGGGACCGCCTGGGGAGCGACCCCGGGTTCGGCCGGCTCGGGCCGGCCCCCGGCGCGCCCAGCAGCAGACACGGGAGCCCGACGGCGGCGCGTGGGCCTGCCCGCACGCTCCGGCGCGGCCCCGTACCCGACGAGGTTCGGCTCTGGCCCGTCGTCGTCCCCCTGCTCGCCGAGCCCGGGGTCTCTCCTCACGGGGACAGCCGTGTGAGGAGCGACCCCGGGTTCGGCAGCCTGGGGAGTCGTGGGAGGGGCACTGTCCCCGGTCGGGGCGGCAGGGGTGCCGTCGTCGATCTCGAAGGTCACCAACGGGTCGCCGACGGTGACGGTCTGGCCCTCCTCCGCGTGCAGGGACGCGACGACGCCCGTGTACGGGGACGGGAGGTCGACGAGGGCCTTGGCCGTCTCGACCTCGGCGATGACCTGGTTGAGCTCGACGTGGTCGCCCGCGTGGACGTGCCAGCTCACGATGTCGGACTCGGTGAGGCCCTCCCCGAGGTCGGGGAGGCGGAACTCGCGCATCGTCATCATCGGGCCACCGCCTCGACGGCGCGGGGCGCGCCGGGCGACGCGGGAGCCCCGACCGGTGAACCGGCGTCGGGCACGGACGACGGCACGAACGGCTCGACGCGTCCCAGGACGCGGTCGACGCCGTCGAGGATGCGGTCGAGGTCGGGCAGGTAGTGGCCCTCGAGCTTCGCGGGCGGGTAGGGCATGCCGTGGCCCGTGACGCGGACGGGCGCGGCTTCCAGGTACTCGAAGCAGCGGTCGGTCACGGTAGCGGCGATCTCCGCGCCGAGCCCGGCCTGCCGCGGCGCCTCGTGCGTCACGACGACGCGACCCGTCTTGCGGACGGACGCCGCGACGGTGTCGTGGTCGATCGGCGAGAGCGAGCGCAGGTCGATCACCTCGACGGACACGCCGTCGTCCGACGCGGCGACGGCGGCGTCGAGCGCGGTCCCCACGAGCCCGCCCCACGTGACGAGCGTGACGTCGTGGCCGTCGCGCACGACGCGCGCCCGGTCCATCGGCAGCGGGTCGACGGGATCGAGATCGACCTCGCCCTTGAGGTGGTACCGGCGCTTGGGCTCGAAGAAGATCACCGGGTCGTCGCACGCGACGGCCTGGCGGAGCACGGTGTACGCGTCCTGGGGGTTCGAGACCGACACCACGCGCAACCCTGCCGTGTGCGCGAACAGCGCCTCGGGCGACTCCGAGTGGTGCTCGGCCGCGCCGATGCCGCCGCCCACCGGGATGCGGATCGTGATCGGCAGGCGCACCTTCCCGCCGGTGCGGGCGTGCATCTTCGCGAGCTGGGACAGGATCTGGTCGAACGCGACGAACACGAAGCCGTCGAACTGGATCTCGCACACCGGCCGGTAGCCGCGGTACGCGAGCCCGACGGCCGTCCCGATGATCCCGGACTCCGCGAGCGGCGTGTCGAGCACGCGCCGCGGCCCGAACTCCGCCTGGAGCCCGTCGGTCACGCGGTAGACGCCGCCCAGGCGGCCGACGTCCTCGCCCATGACGACCACGCGGTCGTCGTCCGTCATCGCGCGGCGCAGCCCCGCGCCGAGCGCCTTCGCCACGGTGAGGGTGCTCATCGCGCCACCCCCGTCACGGTCCCGGTGCCCGACGCCGCCCGGTCGCCCGCGGCGCCCGGCCCACCCGCGCCGTCGTCCCCGTCCCCGAACGACGCCAGGTAGTGCGCGTACTCGGCGCGCTCGCGCTCCAGAGCGTGGTGCGGCTCGGCGTAGACGTGGTCGAAGAGCGACAGCGGCGGCGGGTCGGTGAGTGCGACGCACCCGGCACGCAGCTCGGCCGCCGCGGCGTCGGCGACGCCCTGCACCCGGGCCGCCCCCGTGTCGTCGAGCACGCCGACGGAGCGCAGGTACGCCTCGAACCGCGCGATCGGGTCGCGCCCGGTCCACTCCTCGACCTCCGCGGCGTCGCGGTACCGCTTCGGGTCGTCGGCCGTGGTGTGCGGGCCCATGCGGTAGGTGACGGCCTCGATCAGCGTCGGGCCGCCGTCGTGGCGGGCCTGGTCGAGCGCGGCGCGCGTCACGGCGAGCACCGCGAGGACGTCGTTGCCGTCCACCCGCACGCCCGGCATGCCGAACCCGCGGGCGCGCTCGGCGAGCGGGACGCGCGACTGCAGCGCGACCGGCTCCGAGATCGCCCACTGGTTGTTCTGGCAGAAGAAGAGGACGGGCGAGCGGTACGTGGACGCGAAGACGAACGCCTCGTTGACGTCGCCCTGGCTCATCGCGCCGTCGCCGAGGTACGCGACTCCCACCGGGAACCCGGCGGCCGCGTCGACCCGGCCCGCGTCGACGTCGTTCTGCACGCCCATCGCCCAGCCGGTCGCGTGGAGCGTCTGCGCGCCGATGATGACCTGCGGCGACGCCATGCCGATCGCGTACGGGTCCCAGCCGGAGACCGCGACGCCGCGCCACACGCGCACGAGGTCGACGAGCTCGGCGCCGCGCACGCGCGCGACCGCGTGCTCGCGGTAGGAGGAGAAGACGAAGTCGTCGTCGCGCAGCGCGCGCGCCGAGCCGACCTGGGCCGCCTCCTGCCCGAGGAGCGGGGGCCAGAGCGCGAGCTCGCCCTGCCGCTGGAGGGCCGTCGCCTCGGCGTCGATGCGCCGCGCGACGACCATGTCCTCGTAGAGCCGCAGGAGCGTCGTCCGGGCGGCCTCGCGCGCGGCCTCGTCGGGCGCCGCGGGGTCGAGGCCGGCGAGCCACCGGTCGAGCTCGGGTTCCGGGAGCCGCGTGCCGTCCTCGGTCAGCACGCGCAGGGTCGGGGTCGTGCCCGACGGCGTGTCCCCGACGTCTCGGGGAGCGCCACCGGCGCGGGGCGGCCTGCCCGGAGCACCCGCGCGCCGGGCGGCGGGCGTGTCCGGGCGCACGTCGTGGGCCATGGTCTTCCGGTCTGCTCGTGCGTCGCGCGGGGTTGCCGCCCGGTGACCGTTCTGCGCCTTCGGCGGGGTCGCCGCCGTCGGTCCGGTCCGCACCGCAGGTTCGCTGGGCATCGTCGCCACCTCACCTCGGGGAGCCGGTCCTCACCGTCGAGGACCGAGGTAGGGCGAACGTAACCCCTGCCACGCACATGGCTCCACCGACCTCCGACACGCTGCGCAGTGTGACCGCCGTCACTCGGCTAGGGTGAGCAGCATGCACAGCGCCGACGCTGTCGACCTCGACCTCCTGCTCGCCCTCGCCGACGACCCGCGGGCGACGATCGTCGCGCTCGCCGACCGTCTGCGGATCTCCCGCAACACCGTCGCCGCACGCCTCGCACGGCTCGAGGCCGAGGGCGCGTTCCTCGCGCTCGACCGGCGGATCGACCCGCACGTGCTCGGGCACCCGCTCACGGCGTTCGTCGAGGTCCAGGTGCGGCAGAAGGAGCTCGCCCGGATCGTCGACGACGTCGCGCGCATCCCCGAGGTCGTGCAGGCGTTCGGGCGCAGCGGGACGGCCGACCTGCGCGTCACCGTCGCGTGCCGCGACACCGACCACCTGTTCCGCATCGACGCGGCGATCCTCGCCATCGACGGCGTCGAGCGCACGGAGACCTCGCTGTCGATGGGCGAGCTCATCCCGTACCGCCTGCGCCCCCTCATCGAGCAGCAGCGTCGCGGCGCCCGCTGACGCGGACGGCTGCGCGTCCGCGGCGACGCCGCTCCGGGCGTCGGGCCGCGGGACGTCAGCTGAAGCCGATGGCGCGCTGCGCGACCCGGTAGGCCAGGACGGTCACGCGCCGGCCCGCCGGGCCGGGGAGGTTGGCGATCTGCCCGAGGCCCGACCAGCGCACCTGGTGGTAGAGCTCGGGGTCCTGGGCGCGCAGGCGCGACCAGAGCCGCTCCTTCTCCACGAGGCACGCGGGCGTCCCGGCACGGACCAGCAGGATCGACGACACCGCGCAGATGATCTCCACGTAGTGCAGCAGGTAGCGGCGCAGACGGCGGTCGGTCACGGGCGTCCGGGAGACGTGCTCGAGCATGAGCCAGTTGACGCGGAGCTGCTGGTCGAGGCGCTGGAGCATGACCGCCTCGTGCACGGACTGGTCCTCGCGGCCGATGAAGTACCGGTAGAGGTCCACGTCGAGGTAGTACAGCGTGCGCACGTGCGCGAGCGGCACCAACGCGTACAGGTTGTCCACGTAGAACGTGTGCTCGGGGAGCCGCAGGCCCGCGTCGCGCAGCACCTGGGTCCGGTACATGAGGGCGTGCATCATCATGTACTGCCGCTTGGCGAAGCGGCGGGTCTGCGACCACGTGAGCACGCGCCCGCGCGGCAGCGCGCCGCGGTACCGGACGGCCGTCTTCACGCGCTTGCCGACCTTCTCGTACACGAAGTTGCTGACCAGCAGGTCGACGGGCTCGCCGCCGGGGGTCCCGGCGTCCACGAACCGGCGCACGAACCCGCGCAGCGTCGCGAGCACCTGGGCGAGCGCGGCGCGGTCCACCCAGTCGTCGGCGTCCACGACCTTGAGGTACTCCCCGCGCGCGTGGTCGAGCCCGGTGTTGATCGCCGACCCGTGCCCGCCGTTGGCCTTGCGGAGCACGTGCACCTCGCCCGGGTGCCGGTCGGCGTAGCCCTGCGCGAGCGCCGCGGTGCCGTCGGTCGAGCCGTCGTCGACGACGAGCACCTCCACCTCGGGCCCGAACCCGACGAGCGAGTCGAGGGCGCGCGCCAGGTAGGGCTCGGCGTTGTACGCCGGGACGACGACGGTCAGGAGCGGGGTCACGACGCACGCACCTCTCCGGCGGGCGCCGCCTCCGGCGTGGCCGGCACCTCGGGCACCTGCTTGAAGATGACCTTGAAGATCGGGAAGAACACCCAGAACGAGATCGCCGCGTTGATGATCATCGTGGTGAAGTCCGCGAGGGTCTCGCCCGCGGCGCCCAGGCCCCACGTGTCGATGAACAGCTCGTAGATCGGCGTCTTGTACAGGCCCTGCGCGGCGGCGGCGGCGACGGAGATGACGACGTACGCGATGGTGTACCAGAGCGCCGCCTTCGCGACCGACGAGTTGGACTTGAACGTGATGTTGCGCTGAGCGAAGAAGTTGATCACCTGCGCCACCAGCAAGGTGATCTGCACGGCGAGGAAGTATGCCAGCCCACCGCCACCGCCCGGGAGCGGGCCTGCGGCGTAGTCGAAGACGTAGTACGTCGACCCGTCCGGGTTCGTCCCGATCGGCCAGACCTGGAACGCCACGTCCACCAGGGCGGTCATGCCGAAGACCCACTTGATGAGGGGCATGAGCGCGAGCTGGAGCACGGTGATGCCGTTGCTCAGCACGAAGAACACGACGAACTGGGCGGTCCCGGGGCGCTTCTCGGAGAACCGGCGCCAGGCGTCGCGGAGGCGGGTGAACATGGGTCTTCCCTTCGAGCAGGTCAGGCGTCGCCGCGGAGGGTGCGCGCGGTGCGACGGTCGGCACGGCGGTTGCGGACGAACCCGCGCAGGACGGCGCCGGTGCCGCGGAAGAGGTGGCCGTTGACGATGCGGAGGATGCCCTCGACCATCGCGGCGTCGACCAGGCCGCCGGTCATCTTCCCGATGGCCCGGAACGGCATGTTGAGCAGGAACAGGATGTTGAGGTCCGGCGTCCCCTTGCGGTCCGCGGCGTCGCGCCGCCAGGACAGGATCCGGAACGCGAGGCGGGCGAGCGGCGAGCGCGCGTCCGCGAGGCGCGACAGCGGGTCGTTGACGCCGAGGGGACCGGACCAGGCCGCCGTCGGGACGGGGCGACCCAGGAGCGCCGCGAACTGAGCGTCCGACACGTCGTGGACGCGCCCGGTGCGGTACGGCTCCGGCAGGTCGTCCTCGGTGCGGGGCGGCACGGTGCCGGCGAGCTCGACCGTCGCCCCGAGCGGCAGGTCGTCCACGTGGGAGCCGACCAGCACCGACCACGCGCCCTGCTCGACCTGCCACGCGCCCGTCGCGACGTCCCAGTGCCGGAACGCCGCCTCTCCGAGGGGCACGGTGACCGTGCGCGACTCGCCGGGCGCGAGCTCGACCCGCGCGAACCCGGCGAGCGTGCGCACCGGGCGGTGGACGCCCGGCGTCTCGCGGCGCACGTAGACCTGCACGACGTCGGCCCCGGCGACCGTCCCGGTGTTCGTCACGGTCACGGTCGCCGTGACCGTCGCGCGATCCGTCGCCGGGTCCGCCGCGGGGTCCGTGTCGACCACGAGCCCGGAGTGCGCGAACGTCGTGTAGGAGAGCCCGAACCCGAACGGGAACGCCACGGGGACGTCGGCGCTCGTGTAGTACCGGTAGCCGACGTACAGGCCCTCGCGGTAGACGGCGGTGCGCCCGGTCGCGGGGAACGCGCCGGCGGTCGGGGTGTCCGCCAGACGCACGGGCAGCGTCTCGGCGAGCCGCCCGGACGGGTTGACGACGCCCGTGAGCACGTCGAGGATCCCGCCGGCACCGGCCTGGCCGGAGAGGTAGCCGTGCACGAGCGCCCGGGCGGAGCCGAGCCACGGGGTCGAGATCGCGCCGCCGCCCGCGAGCACCACGACCGTGGCGGGGTTGGCCGCGGCCACGGCCTGGAGCACCTCGACCTGCGACCGGTGCAGCGCGATCGTCGAGCGGTCCAGCCCCTCCGACTCGGCGATCTCGTCCAGGCCGAGGAAGAGGAGCACGACGTCGGCGCCGCGCGCGGCCTCGACGGCCTCGTCGCGCAGCGCGGGGTCGGGCGTGCCGTCGCGGCGGAAGCCGGGGGCGAAGGCCGTCAGGTCGAGGCCTGAGTCCCCGATCACGTCGAGCACGCTGTCGAGACGCGTCGGGTTCACCGCGGACGAGCCGGAGCCCTGGTAGCGCGGGGTGCGCGCGAAGTCGCCGACGACCGCCACGCGCGTCCCGGCGGCGAGCGGCAGGATCGCCTCGTCGTTCTTGAGCAGCACCGCCGAGCGCGCCGCGACCTCGCGGGCGAGCGCGTGGTGCGTGTCGGCGTCGACGGCGGGGGCGGTGCCCGGCTCGCGGGCCTCCGCCACGAGGCGCAGCACCTCGTCGGCGCGCGCGTCGAGGTCGGCCTCGTCGAGGCGTCCGGACCGGACCGCGTCCACGAGCTGGCGCGCCGAGCCGAGCCCGGCCGCCGGCATCTCGAGCGTCCCGCCCGCCGCCGCGGCCGCGACGACGTCGTTGGACCCGCCCCAGTCGGAGACGACGGCGCCGTCGAAGCCCCACTCGCGGCGCAGCACCTGGGTGAGGAGGAACGGGTCCTCGTGGGCGTACACGCCGTTGACGAGGTTGTAGGAGGACATGATCGTCCGGGGCCGGGCCTCCGCGACGACGATCCCGAACGCCGTGAGGTACACCTCCCGCAGCGTCCGCTCGTCGACCACGGAGTCCGAGACCATGCGGCGCAGCTCCTGGGAGTTCGCCGCGAAGTGCTTGGGGCACGCGGCGACGCCCTGGGACTGGATGCCGCGCACGTACCCGGCGGCCATCCGGCCCGCGAGCAGCGGGTCCTCGGAGAAGTACTCGAAGCTGCGCCCGCCGAGCGGCGACCGCTTGATGTTGAGGCCCGGGCCGAGCAGCACGTCCACGTCCTGCGCCGCGGCCTCGGCGCCGAGCGCGGCGCCCACGCGCTCGGCCAGCTCGACGTCCCACGTGTTCGCCACGGCGGCGGCCGTCGGGAAGCACGTGGCCTCCTGCGAGGCCGCGATGCCGAGGTGGTCGGCCGCGCCGAGCTGCTTGCGCACGCCGTGCGGGCCGTCGGCCAGCCACAGCGAGCGGATGCCGAGCCGCGGGACGTCGTGCGTCTCCCACACGGTCTTCCCCGTCAGGAGCGCGGCCTTCTCCAGGAGCGTCAGGCTCGCGGTCGGGACGACGCCGGTCGTCGCGGTCGTCGTGCCCGGTGCCGAGGCCGTCTCGCCGGCCGCGGCGGTGGTCTCGCCGTGGAGCTGCACGGTGCTCTCCTTGCGTGGTCGTGGGTCGTGCGGGGTCTGTCGGAGCGGTCTGCGGGCAGGGCGGGGCCTGCCGTCGGCGGTGCGTCGGCGACGGCGCAGCTCGGGACGTGCGGGGCGGGGCCCGGTGCCGGACGGCGGTCCGGGGTCCCGGCGTCGGGCCGGCGGTGGTGGGCGCCACCGGCCCGACGGAGCCGGGTGCCGGGTCCCCGGGCGGTCGCCCGCCCCGGGGACCCGGTGGTCACCGGCTACCGGGCGGCGGGGACCGCCGGCTCGGAGGCGGGTGCGGCGACCTCCTCGGCCGCCGACCGGTGCCGGCGGACGCGCCGGACCACGAGGAAGGCGCCGACCAGGACGAGCAGCCCGAGCAGGACCGACACGCCGATCTGGACGTAGACCCAGGTGGGCGGCGTGTAGGTGACCGTCGCGCCGGGGGCGAGCCCGTTCATGGCGTTCGAGTTGGCCACCGTGAACAGGATGTTGTGGGTCGCGTTCCGGATGTCCGTGACGGCCTTCGCGGACGTCGTGTCGCCGAACGACTTCGACGGCTGGAAGGTGAGCGTCAGGTCCGTGCCCCCGTCGAGGCCCTCGTTGGGGTTCATGTACGGGTACAGGTTGAAGTCCGTGATCGCGAAGCCCTCGAAGCCCCACTCCCCGCGCAGCACGTCCGTCATGAGCGGCTTCGAGCCGCCCGTCCACGTCGCGCCGATGCGGTTGAACGAGCTCATGATGCCGAGCGCCCCGACCGTCGTCTCCTCGATCGTGCCCTCGTCGTCCGCGATGTAGCGGACGTCCAGGGAGACGTCCTTGATCGCGAGCTCGAACGGCTTGAGGTAGATCTCGCGGATCGTCTGCTCGGTCGCCCAGGTCGCGGGGCCGTTGTCGACGCGGTTCGTCTCCTGCTCGTTGAGCGCGAAGTGCTTGAGCATCGTGTAGACGCCCTTGCTCGCCGCGCCGTTCGACACGGCGGCGGCCATCCGGCCCGAGAGGAGCGGGTCCTCCGAGTAGTACTCGAAGTTGCGGCCGCCGAAGGGCGAGCGGTGCAGGTTCACCGCCGGCGCATACCAGCCGTTGAGGCCCTTCTGGAGCGCCTCCTCGCCGATCATCGTGCCCATGGCGGTGCCGAGGTCGACGTCCCACGTCTGCGCGATGAGGACCTCGGACGGGTAGGCGACGCCGTTGATCGACGAGTTGATGAAGGACGAGAAGCCCGCCGGTCCGTCCGGCTCGACCGTCTGCGGCTTGGCGATCGAGGCGATCGCGGCCGTCTGGTACGCACCGTTCAGCAGCATGTCCGTCATGTCGCCGACCGTCAGCGAGTCGAGCAGCTCGTCCCACTGCGGGTCGTCCTTGGGCAGCCCGCGCAGGTCGACGAGCGTCAGGTCGGAGCGCTCGCCCGTCGTCGGCATCTCGCCGTCGAACGCGGCGGCCTCGGCGTCGTAGTCCCAGGCGGCGAAGCCGTCCTGCGTGGCCTCGTCGGCGACCGACTGCTCCGCCGTCGGGGCCTGCGGGAACGTGCCCGCGAAGTCCGCGCGGGACATCGGGACGACCGTGCCGTCCGCGCCGTCGGCGCTGAAGCGCGCCGAGACGTCGTCGAACCGGTTGGTCACCTCGGCGAGGTCCGACGCGCGGTGCTCCTCGCCCGCGTACACGACGTCGGACGCGACCGGGTACGTGATCGGCGCGGTGCCCGCCGCGACGGTGTGGGAGTCGGTGCGCAGGCTGAGCGTGTAGTCGCCCGCCTCCAGGACGTACGCCTTCGCGTCCAGGTGGTCGTAGGACGCCATGTCCTCGACCGCGATCTCCAGGGTCACGGTCTCGCTCGCGCCCGGCTCGATGACGCCCGTCTTGGCGAAGTCGCCCAGGACGACCTCGGACTTCTCGATCCCGCCCGGCGTGTACGGCGCCGAGTAGTAGAGCTCGACGACGTCGCGGCCGGCGACCGTGCCCGTGTTCGTCACCTCGACCGTGACCGCGACGGTCCCGTCGACGTCGCCCGCCTCGGTGCCCGTGACCGCCCACGCGAAGTCGGTGTAGCTCAGGCCGTAGCCGAACGGGTAGACCACCGCGTCGTCGTAGTCGACGAAGCCCTCGGCCGCCGCGGTCTCGTAGTAGCGGTACCCGACGTAGATGCCCTCGGTGTAGTCGACGAACGGGGCGTTGCTCGTGACGGTCGCGTTGGACGTCGCCTTCTCGACCGCGGAGACCGGGTAGGAGGCCTCGATGTTCGAGTAGAAGAAGCTGCCGAAGTTCGCGAACGTCGGGTCGGCGGTGAAGTCCGCGGCCCAGACGTCGGTCGTGCGGCCCGACGGGTTGACCTCGCCCGTGAGGATCGTCCCCAGGGCGTTGAAGCCGGTGGCGCCGGGCGAGCCCGCGAGCAGGATCGCGTCGACCTCGGGGTCGGCCTGCAGCTCGCCGAGCTCGAGGGTCGTCGACGCGTTGACGACCACGACGACCGTGTCGAAGCTCGCCTTCGCGAGCGCGATCAGGTCCTTCTCGTCCTTGTTCAGCTCGAGCTGGTGCTGCCCCGGCTCGGCGTTGTCGTCCCAGCCCGTCATGTCGCGCGTGAGGTCGCCGCCCTCGCCGCCGGGGCGGCCGATCGTGACGACCGCGGCGTCGCCGAACTCGGCGAACGTCCCGGACTGCGCCTCGTACTCGCCGACCGGCAGCTCGCCGATCGTGTAGCTCGACGCGTCGGGGTTGTCCATCTCGATGTGGCCGCGCGGGTTCTCCGCCGCGAACGCCTCGATCGTGGCGTAGACCTGGTCGTTGACCGTGAGGCCCGCGTTCTCGAGCCCGCCGCGGACGGTCACCGCGGAGTTCGTGTCGACCGATCCGGAGCCCGAGCCGCCGAACACCGGGTCGGCGGACGCGCGGCCCAGCATCGTCACGCGGGCGTCCGCGGCGAGGGGCAGCGCGCCGGCCTCGTTCTTCGCGAGGACGATGCCGCCCGCGGCGATCTCCTCGACGAGCGCCTTGGCGGCCTCGTTGACGGACTCCTGGCTGTCGTGCTCGGCCGTGTAGTACTCGGTGTCCCAGCCCGAGGACTCCTCGGAGTTGGTGAACGTGTAGGTGCCGGACCCGAGCTGGGACGCGACCCAGCCGCCCGCGACGTTGAGCGCGACGTTCGCGACGACGACGAGCACGGTCACCGTCGCGAGCACGGGTACCCAGATCCACAGGAACTTCTTGTTCGACATCGGCGTCCTGCCACCGTCGGCGTTCTTCGCCCTGGCGTTCACTGCATTCCTCCTCGAGTGCGGGCCCGTTCCTCAGGCTAGGAGCGGGGTACGGCGCCGCCCGCCGCGGCTGCACGATCGGTCGTTTCTGCGGCACGGACGGTCGTCGTCGTGCGCGACCCGTGCGCGGGGGGGTGCCTCGTCCGTCCGACGTGCCGCCCGGCGGACCGGACGAGCCCGCCGGACGGGCGAGGCACGGGTGGCTACTCCCCGGCCGGGGTGATGGTGCCGTCCTGGTCGATCTGCCACGTCTCGCCGGTCGCGGCGGAGTCGGCCTCGATCGTGTACTTCCCGTCCTTGATGTCGACCGTGCCCTGGACGCGCGAGGCGGCGTCCGAGGGGACGAAGGGCACCACGAGGAGGCCGTACTTCACGGTCGGCTCCTTGACGTCGCTGGCGAGCATGATCTGCGCCCAGCTGTCGTCCTCCGCGAGCGCGTCGGCGACCGCCGTGCGCGCGTTCTCGAGGTCGGTCGCCACGTCGACGTCGGTCGCCTGGCTCTCGGACGACGACGGCCCGGCGGCGGAGTCGTCGCCGCTCCCGCACGCCGTCAGCCCGAAGGCCCCCGTGACGGCGACGAGCAGCCCGATCCCCGTGGTCAGCGCCTTGTTCCGCTTCACTTCCTGCTCCTTGGTTCGTTCGTGCCGCGGGCCCACCCCGCGGCCTGGTCGGGGTCGGACGGCGCCGGGCGGGCGCCGTCCGCCCCGGACGGGCGGCCGCTCGTGCGCCCGCCCGCCCGTGCGGTCCGTCAGTCCGTGATCGGCCCGCTGAAGTTCAGGCCGAAGCCGAACGCGTACGCGTTGCCCGCCGCGTCGGTGTAGGGCTCGGCGTCCTCCCCGACGTCCTCGAGCTGCTTCTCGACCGCGTCCATGGAGGCCGGGAAGCCGATCGGCAGCCGGCCCTGCGTCTCGTGCAGGCCGAGGGCCGACTCGATGAGCGCCTGGTCGCTCACCCCGAAGCCGACGAGGATCGCGTCGGACCGCGACTCGAACTCGGCCGGGACGGTCGGGTTCGTCGCCTTGAGGACGGTGATCACCGGGATGTCCTTGCCCGACGCCTCGACGGCCGCGAGCGCCCGGTCGAACGCGTCGAGGTCCGACTCGTTCGCGATCCGCGAGGTCTTGCCGTAGTAGGACCGGTTCTCCTGCGTCCCGTCCGGGAGCAGGTCGCCGGAGATCGACGTCTGGCGCACGTTCGCGCCGTCGGCGGTGTACGGGCGGTACTGCAGGGAGAGCGGGTACCACTCGCCGGTCTCGCTGTCGTGGCCGGCCTGCGAGAACGGGTTGCCGTTGTTGGGGCTCTTCATGCCCACGAGCACGAGGTCGACGTCGGACAGGTCCGGCGCGGTGTAGCTCGTGACCTTGCCGTCGGCGTCCGTCACGGCCTCGTCGGTGACGACCTTCCCGAAGTACTCCTCGGCGGTCTCCTGCGTGATGCCCGTGCCCTCGGTGTACTCGCCCGGGCCGAACACGCCGGCGAAGCCGGTGTCGTAGGACCGCGGGATGTAGACCGTCTTGTCCTTCCACGCCTCGGCGTCCGAGGCCGCGACGGTCCCGTCGTTCTTCAGCATGACGACGGAGTCGAGCTGCGCCTCGTAGCCGGCGTCGACCTTGTCCTCGCTGCCGACCGTCGCCGTGGAGGCGTCGAGGTCGAGGTACGGGTTCTCGTAGAGTCCCGGCTGGAACAGCATGGTGAGGATGCGCGTGCCGGACTGGCGGAAGCGGGTGTCGGCGTCGACGTCGTTCGTCCCCGCCTCGAAGTCCTGCTGCCACAGCTCGTGGGCCGCCAGGACGGGCTCGACGGCGTTGTTGCCGCCGAACATGTCCACGCCGTTCTTGAGGATCGCGTAGTGGCGCTCCTCGACCGTGAGGTCCTCGACGCCCCACGACGTCCCGATCATCGCGTCGGGGTCCGTGGTGCCGCCGGCGGTGACGCCCCAGTCCGTGACGACGACGCCGTCGTAGCCGTTGTCGTCGCGCAGGATGCTCAGGCGCTTCGAGTCGTAGGCCGAGCCGACGCGCTCGCCGAACAGCGGCTGCCCTTCGCCGTCCAGCGCGATCGAGTAGGCGGACATGACCGCCGCCGCGTCGAGCGCCCCGACGAACGGCTCGGTGTGCTGGTCGAAGTTGCCGCCCGGGTACACGCCGTACTTGCCCGCGGTCGTGTGGGACTCGCGACCGCCCTCGCCCGGCCCGTCGCCGGCCCAGTGCTTGATCATCGCGTTGACCGACTCGGTCCCCCAGCCCTCCTGGCCCGGGGTGCCCTGGAAGCCGCTCACGTAGGCCTGGGCCATCTCGGTGCTGAGGGCGACGTCCTCGCCGAACGTGCCGTCCACGCGCAGCCAGCGCGGCTCGGTCGCGAGGTCGATCTGCGGGCTGAGCGCCGTGGCGATGCCCAGCGCGCGGTACTCGGCGGACGCCGCCTCCGCGAACTTCCGCGTCTGCTCCGCGTCGAACGTCGCCGCGAGGCCGAGGTTCGACGGCCACCGGGAGATGTCGCCCGAGGCGTTGTAGTCCGAGGCGCCGGCGGTCGAGCGCGGGTCGGAGCTGAAGTTCACCGGCACGTAGGGCTCGTCCGCGGTCGCGAGCGACTCGGCGAAGGCCTGCATCTGGTTGGACCAGGTGACGTTGGCCTCGACGTCGTTCGGGCCGGCGTTGAGCACGTTGCGCAGGTGGGAGTCCGTCAGGTACTCCTTCTGCGCGTCGGTCAGCCCGTCGGCGGGCGACCGCTCGTGCGAGCTGAACAGCATGAGGCCGGCGATCTGCTCGATCGTCAGCTCCTCGGACAGCGCCGCGGCGCGGTCCTGCGCGCTCTCGCGCCAGTCCTCCCAGGTGTCGAGCGTCCCGTTCGCGTTCATGTCCTTGAACGCGTACTCCTGACCGTCGACCTCCTCGGTCAGCAGCTCGACGGCGCTGTCCGCGCCGTAGGAGAGCGTGGGGCCGTCACCCGGGTTGTCGACGACCACGAAGGCCGTGGTCCCGTCGGTGACCTCCCGCGTGGTGAACGCGTCCGACGCCTTCTCCTCGTCCGGGGTGCCGGCCGTGCACCCCGCGGTGGCCACGAGGGCCAGGCCCGCGAGCGCCGCCGCTCCCCGGACGCGCGCCGCCCTGCCGTCGAGCTTTCCCGCCGTTGTCGTTGTCCTCATCGACCTTCCCTTGTCGTCTCCGCGCTCGTCGGCCACCGCGCCGTCCCCGCCGCCCCACCGGGGCACGTGCGTGGCTGAGCGAGCTCTGCGAACCCGTCGAGGCCCGGACGTCGTGGTCCTGAGCCGCGCCGCCACGCTATGGACGGCCCGGGCGGCCCGGGCGGCGCGGTGCACGAACCGTCGCTTTGCGTGCACGATCGGTCGGCGAGGTCACGACGGGGTCACGGCGCGGGGCCGGAGGTCCCGTCGGGTCGGGCCCGGAAGGCCTACGCGGTGGTGGACCCAGACGTGGCCGACCGCCGGGCGGCGGCGGTGGGCGGCCGGTCCTGCGGCAGCGGGAGCAGCACGCGCAGCAGGAACCAGCGGTCCTCGGTGTTGACCGTCATGGAGCCGCCGTACTTCTCCGCGGTGTACCGGATGGACTTGAGGCCGTACCCGTGCCGGGTCCGGTCGGCGCGCCGCGTGACGATGTCGCCGCCCTCCGTGTGGAGCTCGCCGGAGAAGTAGTTCTCCACCGTGAGCAGCACGAACCGGTCGCGCGCGTAGACGGCGACCTTGATGATCCGCCGCTCCGGCTCGGGCACCGCCATGACGCCGTCGATCGCGTTGTCCAGCGCGTTGCCGAACACCGCGGCGACGTCCATGGCGGACATGAAGTCGAGCAGCGCGCCGTCGACCACGCACGTGAGGTCGATGTCGCGCTCGGCGCACTCCTGGCTCTTCGTCGTGAGGATGACGTCGAGCACCCCGTTCCCGGTGTCCGCCTGCCGGGCGTGACCCGAGATGCTGGCCTCCAGGTCGTCCAGGTAGGACGCCCGGCGTCGCGGGTCGACCTCGGCGCGGATCACCCCGATCTGGTGCTTGAGGTCGTGGTACTTGCGGTGGACGATCTTCATGTTCCGCTTGGACTGCAGGTACTGCTCGTGCTGGCGGCGGAGCATCTCGTCGATCGCCCGCACCTCCGACCGCGCCTGGTGCTGGAGCCGCTGGCCCTGCTGCGCGTACAGCGCCACGAACCCGCACAGGTCGACGAGCGTGCGGATGTAGAAGATCTCCAGGCCGAGGCGCCCGCTGAAGGGGGTGTTGGCGTTGAGGAAGCTGATGTTGCTCATGAAGAACGTGACGAGCGCGATCGCGACGGCCGACGCGAGCTCGCCGACCGTGACGTCGAGCTCCTGGTCGGGGCGGAAGTGCCGGGACTCGACGACGTACGCGACCCCGTACCCGACCGCGTAGACGAGGACGAAGAACGCGACCTGCCACGCCGTGCCGGGCCGCCCCTCGGGGAGGAAGAAGAAGCAGTGGACCTGCCAGTGCAGGGCCGCCACGAGCTCGGCGAGCACGAGCGCGCGGGCCGCGAAGTACCCGGCGTCCCGTGCCGAGACGCGCGCCGCCGCGACGATGAACCCGTACATGCACGCGACCGCGGCCGCCATGCCCACGGTCCAGAGCTGCCGCGGGAGCAGGTCGGCGAGGGCCTGCACGCCGACCTGCGCGCCGAGCGCCGCGGCGGCGAGGAGGACGAGGCGCGGGCGCGGGAGCCGCGGTCGCCGCAGGAGCACGTAGACGAGGCACGCGAGCCACTCGGCCAGCCCGGTCAGCGCGCGCGGGATGTCCGGCAGGGTCTCCAGGATCGAGGGTGCCTGGGTCATGCGCGCCGCGCCCCGAGGTAGTCGGTGAGCGCCGCGAGGAACGCCTTCTTGCGGGCCCGGCTGATGAGCAGGTCGTGCCCGCCCACCAGGAGCACGCTGCTGCCCTGGATGGCCAGCACGTGCCGCAGGTTGACGAGGTAGCCGCTGTTGCTGCGGAAGAAGTCCTTGCCCTCGAGCTGCGCCTCGAGCGCCTTGAGCGGCCCGACGACGGAGTACCGTCCGTCCACCGTGTGCACGGTCGTCCGGTGCTTCGCGCTCTCGAGGAAGACGATGTCGTCGGTCGACACGCGGGCGAGACCGCCGTCGACCGCGAGCAGCAGGTAGTCCGCCGACCGGCGCCGGAGCCGCGCGACCGACCGCTTGAGCTCCTGCGAGAACGCGAAGTACCGCAGCGGCTTGAGCATGTAGCTCAGCGCGTCGACCTCGTAGCCCTTGATCGCGTGCTGCGTCATGTTCGTGATGAAGATCAGCACGACGTCGGCGTCGACCTGCCGGATGCGCTGCGCGGCGCTGAACCCGTCCAGGTGCGGCATCTCGACGTCGAGGAGCAGGATGTCGAAGTCGGGCCGGTACCCGGCGACGACCTGCTCGCCGTCGGTGAACATGGCGACCGCGAACTGCTCGTCGTGCTCGCGCTCGTACCGTCGCAGGTACTCCACGAGCAGCGCGCTGCTCGCGGGGTCGTCCTCCACGATGCCGATCCTGATCACGATGCCGTTCTCCAGGGACTGTGCCCCCCGGGGCACGACCGCGCCGACCGGACACTGCCGTGTGCCGTCGCGGCCTCGCCCTGCTCCTCCGTTGCCGATTCGCCCGCCGGCACGCGGCGGGCCCCGATCATTATGGGCCACGCGGCGCGAAAACGGGCCAGTCGGTAGGGATTTGCGTCAGCGGAGGTCGCGCACGTACGCCGCGGCGCCGTCGTACGCGGCGATCCGGCGCTCGTAGTACGTCGCGATGATGAGTAGCAGGCCGCCGGCCGCGGCGAGCGTCAGCATCCAGGGTCCGGCGGAGATGCGCGTGCCGAGCTGGGACACGAACACGACGAGGATCTCGACCGGCAGCACCGCGACTCCCAGCAGGAACGGCGCCGCGAGATGCTTGCGCGTCCCGACGAGCACCGCGGCCAGCGCGAGCACGACGACGAGCACGGCCCGCCAGGTGCGCGCGTCGGTGTACGTGGCGAGGACCGACGGCCCGAGGAGCGCGAGCAGGCCGGGGGCGAGGGTCCGCCACGACCCGGCGAACCCGACGGGCCACCCGGCGAGCGACGGCGGCGCGCTCGCCCGCGCCCCCGTCTGGCGGGCCGCCCCGGCCGGGCCGCCCGGACCACCGGGGTCGTCGCCCGCCGTGCCGCCCGAGGTGCCGGGCACCGCCGTCGTGCCGGCCGCGAGCGCGAGGTACCCGGCGACGAGCAGGCCGACGCCGAGCGGGAGCGAGAAGACCTCGACGCGCAGCTCGCGCGGCGACCACGCGCCGATCGCGGCGACGAGCGCGAGCGACCACGTGAACCAGGCGGGCGGGAGGTCGAGCCGACCGCGCACCGCGCGTCGCACCCCGACCACGAGGAGCGCGAGCAGGGCCACCTCGACGAGCCAGACGGTCGCGATGACGCCCCACACCGGCCGGACGTTCGCGACGGTCCCGACCACGGCGAGGGTGGCGGCGGGCGCCACGGCCCAGCGCCGCGCGACGTCGGCACCCCGGCCCCGGCCACCCGCCACCACCCGGGCGCCCACGAGGCCCGCGCCGAGCGCGACCCCGCCCGCGGCGAGCGCCCAGGCGAACCCGAGCAGGAACACCGCGCCGCCGCCCGGCGCGTGCGCGACGTGGAGCGACTCGACGGTCCCGCCGGTCGCCGCGAGCACTCCCGCGCCGGCGAGCCGCAGGGCCGCGGCGCGTCGCCAGCCGCCCTCGCCGGTCCCGCGGCCCAGCAGCACCGCGGCGAGGACGCACCCGGCCCCGGCCACGACGAGGAGCGGCGCCCGGACGTCGCCCGCGCCCGGCGCCGCGCCCAGGGCGAGCACGGACGGCACGACGAGCAGCACCAGCCCCGCGCTCGCGAGCTCCCACCACCGGCGCCCGCGGCGTGCGAGCAGCGCCCCCACGACGAGGGCGGCGAGGGCGGGCGGCGCGGTGTACGCCTCGACGAGCCCGACCTCCGCCGCGGCGAGCGCCGTCCACAGCGCGGCGGTCGCGAGCGCGGCGGCGAGCCACCACTCGCCGCGCCGGTCCCGGTCGCGCGCGGCGAGGCCGGCGCCCACGGCGAGCAGGAGCAGCACCGCGACCGCGACCGTGGGCCCGGCGGCAGGGCGCCCGAACGCGAGCCCGACGGCGATCGCCCCCGTGAGCGCGGCGCTCGCCTCGACGGCGACGCGACCGGCGGCCAGGTGGATCCGGGCCGTGACCGGGCAGGCCGCGGCGAGCGCCGTCGCCACGAGCAGCGCGACGACCGGCAGCACGACGGGCGACCCGCTGCCCGGCAGGAGGAGGGCGCCCGCGCTGACGACGGCGACGGCCGCCGTCGGCAGGACGAGCGCCGCGGCGAGGACGCGCAGCGCGGTGACCGACCCGGGCCGCCGCGAGCCGACGAGCACGACCTCGAGCGCGAGCATCGCGGCGCACGCGGCGACGGACCACCAGCTGCGCTCGTCGACGACCGTGAGGACGCCGAGGCCGAACGGCACCGCGGTCACGCCGAGCACGGCCCACCACGAGTCCCGGTCGACGCGCGGGACGAGCGTCACCGCGAGCGCGGCGAGCGAGGCGACCCCGGAGACCGCGCACAGGACCGCGACGGTCCCGGCGCCGCTCCACGCGAGCGTCACGCCGAGCACGAGCAGCGCGTAGCCGTAGGCGGTGCCGACGAGCGGGGCGTGCAGAGCGCGCGGCGCGGCGGCCCGCGCCGCGAGCAGGAGCCCGCCGACGACGACCGCCCCGGCCGTCGCGGTCGGGCGCGCGACCCACGAGCCGGCGACGAGGAGCAGGACGGCGGCGATCGCGCCCGCGACGGCGGCCGCGTACCAGACGCGCGCCTCGGCCCGTCCGACCGGCACGGCACCGTGCCGCAGGACGGTTCGGGGGGCGGGGAGCGCCCCGGCGACCGGGCGCAGGGCACGACCGAGCCCTCGTCGGACGGCGCGGACGATCTCGCCCGGCGCGGCGCCGCCGGCGCCGACCCCCGGGTCGCCGGCCCCGGCCGCCAGGCCCGCCCGGTGCCCGTCGGGCGGAGCGGTCGTGGCGGGCCGGGCGGTCGCGACGACGAGCAGCGCGGCGAGCAGCGCCAGCAGGACCAGGGAGGCGACGCCCGCGAGCCGCGGGTCCAGCACGAGCGCGACGACGAGCGCGAGGAGCACCCACGGTCCGAGCGCGCGCCCGGTCCGCACGACCGGGGCGGCACCGAGCCGTCGCGCCCCGGCGAGGCGCGGGAACGGCACGGGGACGGGCGTGCGCAGCGGGAGCCGCGCGGCGACGAGGAGGACGACCAACGCGGACAGCAGGCCGAGAAGCGTCCCGTCGAGCAGCGCCGCGCCGACGGTGCCGCCGCGGAGGCCCTCCCCCCACAGCCCGGCGGACAGGACCCCGACGCCGAGCGGCGCGTCGTCGAGCGTCGCGGCGGTCCCGGCGGTGCCGGTCACGAGGACCTCCGCCGCGCGCACCCCCGCGACGGCCAGCGCGGGCCCGGCCCCGACGAGGGCGACGACCGCGCCGCCGAGGAGGGCGTCCGACCGTCCGACCGCCGGGACCGGGGAGCCGAGCACGCCGGACACCGCACGCGGCGAGGTGAGCGCGAGGACGAGGAGCCACGTGCCGGCCGCGAGGGCGGGGACGAGGCCGAGCCATGCGACGTCACCCCCGGTCCCGAGCAGCGCGCCCGCGAGGACGGCCGTCGCGCCGCCGACCGCGTACCAGCGCCGCTCGCGGGTCGTGACGCGCAGGAGCACGGCCGCGAGCGCGGCGCCGAGCGCGGCGAAGGCAGCCCCGGAGCCGGTCGGGAGGCCCGGCGGGGCGGCGACGGCGAGCCCGACGACCACGGCGAGCGGCACGGCGACCGTGCGCACGACGCCGAGCAGCGCCTGCTCGCCCCGGAGGGCGCTGCCGACCCGCGCGCCGGAGCGCGCCGCGACGGGTGCCGCGAGCGCCGTGAGGCACGCCGTCGCGAGGAGGGCGGCCGCCCAGCCCCACGGCGCCTGCGCGGCCGGCGCCGCGACGAGCGGCACGAGCGGCCCGAGCACCACGGCGCTCGTCACCCACGCCCGGACGCGCGCCCGGTCCCCGACCACGCCGAGGCCGGCCACGACCGCGGCGAGCAGCGACGCGCGCGCCGCCGCGGTGCCGACGCGGTCGAGGCCCCACGCGCTCAGCGCGAGCTCGACGTCCACGACCGCGAGCACGACGGCGAGCGCCGCGACGGCCTCGGCGGACGAGCGCAGGCCGCGCGACCGCAGGAGCACCGCGGCCCCGACCGTGAGCACCGTGACGACCCCGGTCACGAGGGCGCGCAGGGCGAGGTCGTCCGCGAAGGTGAAGAACACGAAGACGACCGTCGCGACGGCGAGGAGCCCCGCCCCCGCCCCGGCGAGGACGGGCTGGAGACCCACCGAGCGCGACGGCGCCGCGCCCGGCACGACGACGGCGCGCGACCCCGCGGGTGCGGGCGGGACCGACCCGGCCGGCGACCCGGGCGACCCGGGCACCGAGGGACGGACCGGCGCCGGACGGCGTGGCCCGGGCGCGGGCACGGTGCCGGCCACGGTCCCGGCCACCGGCGCGACGGCGGGCGGGCGCGGGCCCGCCTGTCCGCGGCCGGTCGGGTCGAGCGGGCGCATCGCGCCGGGCGGGCCGGCGGGGACCGCGCGCGCACCGGGCGGCGCGGCGGCCGTGCGGGCCGCCCACGCGGCGGCCTCGGGCTGGGCCGCGCGCAGGGCGTCGAGGGCGACCTGGCGACGCGAGAGCGCGTCGGCCGCCTCGCTCGACGCCGCGGCGACCTCGAACGCGAGCGGGCCGGTGAGGTCGAGCAGGCACCGGTCGCAGCGGGACGACCGCAGCGTCGCGGCGCACGCGGGGCAGGAACGCGTCTCGGGCAGCCGCGCCAGCGCGACGTCGACCCACGGCTCTCTCATGACGGACATCCTGGCGAACCTGTGAGGCGCCTGGGGACGCGTCCACAGGGGGTCGCGTGGCGGTCCGGTGAAGGCTCCCGGCGGACGCCGCCGTCAGCCGCCGAGGCCGGCGACGAGCACGCGCGTGAGCGGCGCGTCCACGCCCGCACGGTCGGCGGCCCGGACGATCGCGCCGCCGATGGCGTCCACCTCGAGCGGGAGACCGGCCTCGGCGTCCCGCAGCATCGAGGACTTGGCCTCCGGCGCGAAGCGCTCGTAGCGGGCGAGCGTCCGCTCGGGGTCCGACGGCGCCCCGCTCGCCGCGGCGACCGCCGCGACCTCGCGCACGAGCGCCTCGAGCTCGGCACCGTGCGCGGTCCGCACGTCCCCGATCGGGGCACGGTACGTCGTCGTGAGCAGGGCGAACGGGGCGAGGAACGAGAGCTTGGCCCACATCAGCGCGGTCTCGTCCGCGTAGACCCTCGTCTCGATCCCGGCCCGGTCGAGGAGCTTCCGCACGGCCTCGACGCGCTCCGGCTCGACGGCGCCGGGCGCGAGCCCCACGTCGACGAACGCGCTCGTGTGCTCGATCTCCCCCGGGGCGACGCGCGCCGACTCGACGCTGATCGTCGCGGGCAGCACGCGCTCGGTCCCGTAGCGTGCGCGCAGCACGTCGAGGTGGTCGAGCCCGTTGAGGAACGGGACGACGACGCCGTCGCCGAGCGCCTCGGGCGGCACCCGGTCGAGCGCGTGGTCGAGCGCGGTCTGCTTGACCGCGACGAGCACGACGTCGACCGGCCGGTCGAGCCGCGTGACCGCCCGCGCGGGGACGTGGAGCTCGCCGACCTGCCGGCTGCGCACGTGCACCCCGTGCTCGGTCAGCGCCGCCGCCGTGGCCTCCCCCGCGAGGAACGTCACGTCGGCCCCGGACCGCGCGAGCAGCGCGCCGACCAGCCCACCGACCCCTCCCGGCCCCAGCACCGCTGCGCTCCGGCCGTCTCGGCCGCTCGTCGTCCCCGTCACCGTCGTCCTCCCGTCGTCCCGCCGGGCCGTCGTCAGGCCGCGGGGACCTCGACCCTACCCACGGGAACGGACCCCACGGACGCCGTGCCCGGCACGGTGAGCGCCGCGATGGCGGTGGTGATCGGGATGGCGAGGACGAGGCCGATCGAGCCGACGAGCGTGCGCACGACCTCCTCCGCGATCTCGCCCGAGGTGAGGCTCGTCGCGAGGCTCTGGTCGGAGAGGTAGACCGCCATGAGCAGCGGCAGGGCCGCGCCGACGTAGGCGAAGGCGATCGTGTAGACGGTCGAGGCGATGTGGTCGCGCCCGATGCGCATGGCGCGCGCGAACAGCTCGCGCCGGGTCGCGAGCGGCGCGACCGCCCGCAGCTCCCACACGGCCGAGGCCTGGGTGATGGTCACGTCGTTGAGCACGCCCATGCCCGCCAGGACGATGCCGCACAGCACGACGCCCTGGATGTCCAGGGCGGGCGCGTACTGGGGTATCCAGAGGGACTCCTCCGAGGTGAGCCCCGTGATGTTGGCCGCGCCCGAGCCCCACCACCCGAGCACGGCCGTGAGCGCGAGCCCGGCGAGCGTGCCCAGCAGCGCCGTCGACGTGCGCGCGGTGAACCCGTGCGCGACGTAGAGGACGACGAACATGACGAGCGACGACGTCACGAGCGCGACGCCCAGCGCGTCCTGCCCCGTGAGCAGCGCGGGCAGGGTGAACCAGGTGATGACGACGAACGCGCCCGCGAGCCCGGCGAGCGCCGCGAGGCCCCGCCAGCGTGCGACCGCGAGCACCACGACGGCGTACGCGACCGCGAGGATCCCGATGGGGAGCCCGCGCTCGAAGTCCATGAAGACGTACGGGCTCGCGCCCGCCCCGACGGCCTCGGCGATGTAGAGGACGCGAAGCCGGTCACCCTCGTCGAACCCGTAGGCGACGTACTCGGGCGGCGCGCTGACGGTGATGGCGTCGCCACCGACGTCCTCGCCGCCCGCGCGGGAACCGGCGTCGAGGCGGGCGGGCACCTCGCCGGTCTCCGCGTCGATCGGCCCGGTGACCGTGGCGCGCAGGACCGAGCTGCCCTCGGCCGCGACGGGGATGCGGTCCGGGACGTCCGCCGACGCGGGCCACAGCGCGACCAGCCCGGCCAGCGTGAAGAGCAGGGCGGGGACGAGGAACGCCGCGAGCGTGAGACGCACGCGCCGCGTCGCCGGGGCCGCCGGCCCGTGCGCGTGGCCGTGCCCGTGCAGGTCGGCGCGCGACCACCCGGTCCGCTCGCGCCGTTCCCGGCGCCCGGGGACGGGGCCGGAGGTCAGGTCGGGGCTCGGCTCGCTCACCCGAGGATGCTGCCACGGCGGGCCGACGGCGCGGGGCGGCACGCGCCGTCGGGCACCGGGGTCACTCCGGGAGCGTCACGTAGCCTCGACGCACGCCCGCGACGAGGCGACGCGGGAGGGTGACCTCGCGCCCGTCGACGACGACGGTGACGAGCTCCGGCACCTGCGCCTTCCACTGCGAGCGACGGGCCCGGGTGTTCGAGCGGGAGAGCTTGCGCTTGGGCACGGCCATGGGGAGTCCTTCCGGTGGGTGGTACGCCCAGCCTAGCGGTTCATGAGAACGATTCTCAAGACGTTCGCCGGGCGGACGCGGGCGGGCGGTAGCATCCCGAGGGCCGTCCGCCCGAGCGGCGGCGACACAGCGGTCACACCCCGTCACAGCCAGCCACGAACGCCACGAGGAGCCAGCATGGCCACGGTCGACTACTTCCTGTCCGGCGACCCCGAGGTCGCCAAGCAGCACCTGCACGCCGCGCTCCAGGAGCAGGGCTTCACCGTCACCACGCGCCCGACGGGCCAGTGGGCCGCCGAGCGCGGGAGCAAGCAGAAGACGTTCTGGCTCGGCGCGTTCGCCGGCAAGGCGCAGCACCTCGTCTTCACGGTCGACTTCATGCTCCACGGCGACCAGCTCGTCGCCCGCATCGACCGCCCGACGGGGCACGGCGCCATGGCCGGTGCCATCGGCGTGGCCCGCTCGAACAAGGCGTTCTCCGAGGTCGACCAGGCGATCGGCACGCGCCTGACCCAGCACGGCATCCTCGCGAACGTCGTCCACGCCTGACCACCCCACCCCCCCGGCCCCCCGGGCCCCCGACCCCCACCCCTCGCGCCGAACACGCCCCCACCCCGCGTCGAGAACGACCTGAGGGTCGTTATCGGGCGCATAACGACCCTCAGGTCGTGTTCGGCGCTGGGGCGGGGAACGGGGACGACGAAGGCCCGGAGCCCCTCACGGGGTTCCGGGCCTTCGTGCTGCTGACCGGACCGGCAGCGGCCGGTCAGCGAGACGTCACTTGGCGACGGCCTTCTTGAGCAGGCTGCCGGCGCTGATCTTCACGCCGAAGCCGGCCGGGATCGAGATCTCCTCGCCCGTACGGGGGTTGCGGCCCGTGCGGGCGGCACGCTCGACGCGCTCGACGGACAGGAGGCCCGTGACCTTGACGGCCTCGCCCTTGCCCAGCGACTCGATGAGCACCTCCTGGAAGGCGTTGAGGGCCTTCTCGGCGTCCGCCTTCGACAGGTCGGCCTTGCTGGCGATGGCCGAGACGAGCTCGGACTTGTTGAGCGACATGCGAATCCCTTCTTCGGTTCACGACGCGCGGTGGTCACCACCCGTCGTCACGGTCTCAGTGTGCCAGCCGCGAGGCCGTGCACCGGGGACAACACTAGGGAACACGCGGAGTTTCGCGCGACTTCTCGGGCCGATCGCGTCCGGCGCGCCGCGCCGTGAGCCCCGCGCGCAGGGCCGTCAGGCGCGATCGGAGCGCGCCTGTCCGTCGCGAGCCCGGCACTCCGCGCACGTGCCGAAAAGCTCCACGACGTGCTCGATGTCCACGAACCCGTGCGTCCCGCCGACGCTCCGCGCCCACGACTCGACGCTCGGACCGTCGATCTCCTCCGCGCGGCCGCACGAGCGGCACACGAGGTGGTGGTGGTGCTCCGCGCGGGCGCAGCGCCGGTAGAGGCTCTCGCCCTCGGCGGTGCGCAGGCTGTCGACCACGCCGGCGTCCGCGAGCGCCTGGAGGCCCCGGTAGACCGTCGCGAGCCCGACGGCATCGCCGCGGGCCCGCAGGTCCTGGTGGATCGCCTGCGCGCTGCGGAAGCCCTCCTGCTCCTCGATCGCCTCGAGCAGTGCCGCCCGCTGGCGCGTCATCCTCTGCACGACACCCACCTCCCGCTCGGTCAACGCCCGAGGATCTCACGGGATTCCGGGGCACGCTGACGCCGCGGCCCGCCCCCGGGAGGGCGGACCGCGGCGTGTCGGCACCGTGCGGGCTCCGGTCGGGTCAGCCCTGCGAGGCCGTCTCCTCGTCGGCGTGCTCGTGGTCGTGGCCGTCCTCGGAGTGCTCGTCCTCCGCGTGCTCGCCCTCGGAGTGCTCGTGACCCTCCTCCGCGTGCTCGCCCTCGTCGCCGTGCTCGTGCGCGGTGTCGCTCGTCGCGGCAGCACCGGAGACGCCGTTGATCTCGTTGGGCTCGACGTCGAGGTCGACGCTGTTCCACACCTCGCCGGTCTCGATGTCGACGGCGTGGATCGCCTTGTTCGCCGGGTCCGTGACGTAAGCCGAGCCGTCGAGCACGAAGATCGCCGGGCGCGGGGACTGCCACTCGTCCGGCTCCTCCCACGCCTCGATGACCGGGATCGAGCGGACGAGCACCTTGGTCTCCGGGTCGATGACGTGGATCTGCCCGTCGGTGCCGAGCACGAGCGCCTCGCCGTCGTCACCGCGCGCGAGCGAGCGGAAGGTGTAGCTCGACGGGAGGTCGACGAGCGTCAGCTCGCCGGTCGCGGTGTCGGTCAGGGAGACGCGCGTCGGGCGCTCGAGCTCGGCGTCCGGGTCGGACTTGTAGTCGCCGAGGACGACGGTCGACGCCTCGGAACCGGCCTGGTTGCCGATGCGGCCGTACGCGTCGGGGCTCGCGACCTTCGTGATCTGCCCGTCCTTGTAGACGAGGACGCCGTCCTCGCAGCCGATGAGCACCGCGTCGTCGGCCGCGACGGCCTCGCCGTGGACGCCCGGGCACTCGTCGGAGGCTGCGATCTCCTGGTCGTCGGCGTCGAGCACGCGGATGCCGGTGCGGGCCTCCTCGGTCCCCTCGGACACGACGAGCGTGCCGTCGTGGAGCTCGATCGCGACGCCATGGTGCGCCTCGGGGGTCGTGTGCTCGCGCGTCTCGCGAGCGTCGTCGGCCACCGCGGCGGAGTCGAGGACGGTCACGTGGCCGGTGCCGTCGTCGAAGAGGGCGGTCCGGCCGTCGTGCACGACGACGTGGCCCGGCTTCTCCGCCTCGAACACCGTGTCGGTGAGCTCCGGGTCCGCCGTGTAGTAGTGCGAGTGGTCGCCGTGCGGCTCGGCCCACGTGCCGGCGTCGAGGACCTGGAAGCCGCCGGACGTGGAGACGAGCAGGTGGCGGCCGTCGCCCGCCCCGTTGAGGCGGTTGAAGCCGTCCAGCTCGATGTCGTCGACGACCTCCAGGGTCGTGGCATCGAGGACTTGGATGCCGCCGTCGTACGTGACGGCGAGCCGCGGCGTCACGGTGGCGGCCTCGTTGGGCGCGCTCGTCGCCTCCTCGGTCGCGGTCTGGTCGGCACCGGGCTCCGCGTCGGTCTCGCCCGACGAGCAGGCGGCGAGGAACGTGAGCGGCAGGACGAGACCGAGAGCCGTCAGGCTCCGGGTCCGGGTGCGTGCTGAGGGGGTCATGCGTGGTCGGTCGTCGCGGGATCGGACGCGACGACCACTCCTTTCCGTGCAGGGGACGTGGCCGCGAGGCGGCTCCGCGCGACACCGTAACAGAAACTGGAATCATTCTCATTATCTCCTCGCCATCACTGTGCACCGATTCGACGGCGCGCTATCGTGCGCGGGATGAGCACGGCCCCAACATCCCGACCACGCAGAGCACCGCTCCCCGTGCTCGTGGTCTCGGGCTTCCTCGGGACGGGCAAGACGACCCTCGTCAACCACCTGCTCGCCCGTGCCGGCGGGCGTCGGCTCGCGGTCGTCGTCAACGACTTCGGCCCGACGGGGATCGACCCGTTGCTCGTCGAGGGCGGCACCGAGAGCATCGACAGCGTGGCGGGCGGCTGCCTGTGCTGCGCCGCCGAGGACGACGACCTCCCACCCCTGCTGACGCGGCTCGCCCGCGCACGACGACGGGTCGACGCCGTCGTGATCGAGGCAAGCGGCCTCGCGGAGCCCGTGACGCTCGCGCGGCGCGTCGCGCTGCACCCCGACGTGCGCGTGTCCGCGCTCGTGCACGTCGTCGACGCCGCCGAGGGGCCGACGACGCTCGCCCAGCACCCCCGCCTGGCGCGCCACGTCGCGGCGGCGGACGTCGTCGTGCTCAACAAGGCCGACACCGCACCCGACCTCGACGCGACGACCGCGTGGTGCCGCGGGCTCAACGCTGCCGCTCCGCTCGTGCGGACCGTCGAGGGTCGGCTCGACCCGCGTCTCGTGCTCGACGACCCCGCGCCGCGCACCGCCCCGTGGCAGCCGTCGCTCGCCCTCGCGAGCGAGGGCTACGTGACCACCGGGGACGGACCCGGCCCCCACGATTCCGATCGGCACGACGGGCACACCCACGTGCACGACCTCTACACCGCGCACGACCTCGTCGCCGACGCCCCGCTGCACCCCGCGCGCCTCGCGGCGCTGCTCGACCCGCGACCGCCCGGCCTGTTCCGCGCCAAGGGCGTCGTGCGCATCGCCGGGCCCGACAGCGCGTCCTCGTTCACGCTGCAGGTCGTGGGTCGGCAGGTGCGCTGGACGCGTCGCCGAGGCCCGGGCGACGGGACGAGCCGGCTCGTGTGCCTCGGGGCCGGCATGGACGACGCCCGCGTGCGCGCGTTGCTCGACGCGTGCCCGCTGCGGCCCGGAGAAGCCGTGACCGCGGACGATCTCGGTCGGCTGCCCGGCCGGTAGCGCAGCAGGCGCACGCGACGACGTCGCCCACGTCGCGCCGGCCCAGGACGTGAACCCGGGACCGGCGCGACGCAGGGGTGGCGCTCAGGACCTGCGCAGCGGTGCGCGCTCCCGCCCGGGCGCCGGCGCCAGACGGCGGCGAGAGGCGACGAGCAGCGTTCCCAGTCCCGCGACGAGGAGGGCTGTCGCCGCTGCGGCTGCCGCGTCGAGACCGGTCGTCGCGAGCGACCCACCCCTCGTGCCCGACGCACCGTTCCCGGCGCCGGCGGTGCCGCCAGCACCATCGCCGGACGTGCCGGAGCTCGGCACGTCGGTCGGGCCGTCGGTCGGGCCGTCCGTGGGGTCGTCGACCGGGTCGTCGACCGCCGGAGCGACGACGTTCAGAGGCGTCCAGCCGACGAGCGAGCCGTCGGCCTTGGTCACGGCGAGGCGGTGCGCACCGAGCGCGACGTCGTCGGGCAGCACGACCGTGTACGTACCGTCCGCCGCGACCTCCGCGGCGCCGAGGGCGACCGGGTCGGAGAACAGCCAGGACACCACGGTCTCGCCCGCCGCCTCCGGACCCACGGACACCGGGACCGTGTCGCCGGGCGAGAACTCGCCCTCGACGCGCACGGTGCCGCGGCGGGCATCGGTGAGGTCGTCCTCGCTCGGGGCGCCCGGGTCCGTGGGGCCACCCGGGTCGGTCGGCCCCGCGGCGACGTCGTCGGCCGTCATGCCGCAGTGCTGCTCGTCGACGCGCCGGGCGTCGACCCCGACGGCGAGCACGAGCGTCCCGCCGTCCGTCGCACCGGGGAGCTCCGCTCCGGACGCGTCGAGCGCCGTCTGGCGCACGTCGAGGCAGTACACGCCCGCGGCGGCGAACGCCCACGTCCCGTGCGCGTGCTCCGCGTACGTGAGGGACGCGTGCTCGGCGCCGGCGAGCAGGACGCGCGGCGCGCCCCAGTCGTCGCCGGCCGAGTCGTAGAGCGTGAACGACCCGGGCCCGCGCACGTCGTCGAGGTCCCAGCGCACGGCGTTCGCGCCGGAGCCCTCGGCCGCGTCGAGGTTCCACCCGGGCCACACGAGGTCGGCCCGCGGGCTCTCGGGCAGGAGCCACACCGGGTCGCCGGGCTCGCCGAGGAACGCGTAGGCAGGGTCGGCGGGGACCTGCTGGCGGGCGCCCTCGGGGACATCGAGGACGACCTCGTCCAGGTCGTGCTCCAGCGCGGGCACCACGGAGTCGTCGCGGACGACGGTCTCGAGCACCGTGCCCGCCGCGTGGGCCGAGACGCGCGCGAGCAGGTCGACGTGCCCGCTGCTCAGGACCGTCCGGTCAGTGACGGGCCATACCGGGTCGGTCGGGTCGGTCGGGTCGGTCGGGTCGGTCGGGTCGGTCGGGTCGGTCGGATCCGTCGGGTCCGTGGGGTCCGCCGGCTCGCAGGGCTCGACGCCTGCTGGGTCGACACCCGCAGCGACGGTGAGAGTCGTGGTCCTCGCCACGGGTTCTCCGGCCGCCGTCGTGCCGGAGAGCGTCGTGGTGACGCAGTACCGTCCGGCGTCGGAGAAGCTCCAGCGCAGCAGGTTCGCCGCCCCCGGAGCCACCGTCGTCGACGTCGCCGGGTAGTCCGCGTGCGTCGACAGCAGGGCGCCCTTGTGCCCGGGGACGAGGGACTGCCACTCGTCGACGACGAGGAACGAGCCCGGGCCGTCGACGTCGTCGAGCGTCCAGGTGAGGTCGCCGTCGAGGGCGGCCGGGTCGAGGCCGGCCAGGTCGAGGCTCAGGTCGTTCGTCGCCGCGGACTGCGCGCGCAGCTCGTAGCCGCGCACGTACGGTTCCTCCGCGTCGCGCCAGTCCTCGCGCAGGGCCTCCACGGACAGGGAGTGCACGGTGTCGCCCGTCGCGACGACGACGTCGGCGAGGTCGTGGCGCACGCCCGACGACGCCCGGTCGCCCTCGACGAGCGAGAGGTCCAGCCCGGCGTCGGTCAGGCGCGGCGTCAGGTGCGCGAAGTGCACGTGCTCGAGGTAGCGGGGCTCCTCGATGACGGCCGTCTCGCCGGCCGGCGCCTCGGCCGGGGCGACGACGTGGCTGACGGCGCGGTCGACGTCCGACTGCAGGCACGTGGGCGCCGAGGTCGGGTCGTACGACCTCCCGCCGACGACGAAGGTGAGCACGGTGTCGTCGCCGACGCGCGTGCCGTCCGTCTGGGTGGCATCGGCCGTGATCCGGACGCAGTACGTCCCGGGCGCCGTGAAGTCCCAGCTCAGGTGCTTGTGCGCGAGGCTCGGCGGGAGCGCCTGGTGCGCCTGCGGAAGCCCCTGCTTCGTCGAGAAGTACGGGGCCGCTCCGGAGCGCACGAACGCCTCGTCCGCGCCGAAGAAGAAGTCACCCGGTGCCGCACGGCCGTCGAGCCCGGTCACCGAGACGACGCGCAGGTTCGGCAGCCGCTCGTAGTCCGTCGCGTCGAAGTGCTCGGACGCGAGACCGAGCCAGGCGATGTTCGGCTTGGGCTGCTTGGGCAACCGGTAGATCGTCTCGCCCGCGGGCGCGAGGAACGTCGAGTCCGCCGAGGCCGTGGGCTCGGGCACGGTGACGCGCGCGGCGTCCGGGACGTGCACGACCGTCGTGGCCGGCTCGTGCCACGTCTCCGACGACGTGGTCGACTCGCGCAGCAGCAGGCGCAGCGCGTCGTCTCCGGGGCGCAACGAGAGGTCCGTGTGCGTCGGCGGGAGCAGGGCGTTGTTGCGCGGGTCGGTGAGGTCGCCGGGATCGACGGGGTCCACCGGGTCGACAGGATCCACCGGGTCGACGGGCTCCTCGCCCTCGGGCGGGAGCACCTGCTGACCCGGGTCGACGGCGGCCCCGCAACCCGCCGTGGCGGCGTCCGGGACGTTGCCGACCGCGACCCGCAGCGTCACCGGCTCCGAGGAGACGACCTCGCCGCCGGTCGTGGTGATCTCGGCGCGCAGGTGCACGCAGTGGAGCCCGAGCTCGGTGAAGTACACCGAGTCGGACGTCGAGTGCTGGCCGGGGTTCATCGTCAACGGCTCGAACGGGGCAGCCATGTCGTGTGCGGCGTACCAGCCTCGCGCCGGCGTGCCCTCGATGAAGACACCGGGCTTGCCGAACGCGACCAGGCCGCCCCCCTCGACGTCGTCGACCACCCAGCGCACCCCGCCGGCCACGACGTCGGTCCGCGACATCCCGTAGGTGCTCAGGACGATCGTCGCGGCCGTGCCTTCGAAGCCGCTCGCCGGGACGGAGCGTTGCGTCCCGTAGACGGTGGTCCCCTCCGGTCCCAGCGGTGCCCACGTCGCGTCGGCGGGGACGATGCCCTGCTTGGGGCGGGGCACGGAGACGACGACGTCCTCCACGCCGTACCGGGACTGCACGTCCTTGGGAGCGGTGGTCGTCGTCGGCCCGTGTCCCAGGTCGATCGTCGTCCGGCCGTCCGCGTACGCAGCGGTGAGGAACGACACCCCCTCGTCGATCAGGACGGGAGCCCTCGTGGGGACCGTGGCGAGCGCGCCCGCCCCGTCGAGGCCGTGGGCCACCGGAGCGAGGGGCAGGGCGATTCCTGCTGCCAGCACTCCCGCCACCGCGGCGCGGCGCGCCGCTCGCCCGGCCGGGGTCCGGCGTCCTGTCATCTGTCGTCCCACTGCGTTCGTCCGTCCTGGTTCGTCGGGACGCGCCGTGCGTCGACGCGTCGTCCATCCGTTCACGTCCGGCACCCGCCGGGCCGGCGCTCGCGAGCCTCGTCGCCGACGCCTCCCTCCGGCGGAGCGCGGCAGGCGTGCGTGCGGGCGGGGCACAGCGCCCCGCCCGCACGCACGTGCACCCGTCAGGAGCTCTTGAGGGGGAGCTCCTCGGACGTCGCCCACGGCACGCCGTCGACGCTCACGTCGAACGTGAGGACGTACGTGCCAGTCGTGGCGAACGACCACCCGACGTCCTCGTGACCGCCGGCTCCGAGCGTGACCGATCCCGAGGAGGCGGTCTTGCTCGCCGAGAACACGCCCGCGAGCCCGCTCGCCGACAGCGACGTCCCCGTGCTCGACGCGGCCAGGGTGTTCGCCGTGAACTCGACCTCGGAGAGGTCGCACGTCGCGTCCTCCTCCACGGCGAAGCCGACCGCCGGGCCGTTCGCGCCACCGCCCGTGAAGGCCAGCCAGTCACCCACGGGCAACTCGACGTGCGCGCCACCGACGTGCTCGTGGACGTGCGCGTGCACATCCACGACCTCGCCGTTCGCGTCGCACTCGATCTCCGCCGCCACGTCGAAGTGTCCGCTCGTCCGGTCGGCGGCCGCCGCCGACGTGGCGAGCGCCGAGGCGAGCCCGACGGTCGCCACCGCCGTCCCGAGGACCGTGCCCAGAACCGTCACGCCCGTCCGGGCACCCCCTGCCGTACGCATCCGATGCATCGTCGTCTCCTTGTCCAGCCCGCTCACCCTGAGCGAGCATTACTGATAATGATTCTCAGTTAGCGTCTGCGCAATCCCTGGGCCCTCACGTCTCACCGTGCGGACGAAGCGGGCACCGCTCGCCAGAGCCATGGGCGGGCGACCGGCCACGTCGACGCGGCGCGCGACCTACGGCGCCGTCGTCGCGGGTTCTCGGTCGTCCGACGCTCCGGGGGCCTGAGCCAGGCCGCCCGCCTCCTCCTCGGGCGTGCGCGCGGACGCGTGCGCACGGCGGCGTGCCAGGAGGCCGTGGCGCGGGGCGAGGAACCAGGCGAGCAGGAAGACGGTGGTCGCGACGAGGACGATCGTGCCGCCCGCGGGCAGGTCGAGGCTCCACGACAGGTAGAGCCCGACGAGCGCCGAGCCGCCGCCGATCACGGGCGCGAGGAGCATCATCACGCCGAGCCGGTCGGTGAGCAGCCGCGCCGCGGCCGCGGGGGTGATGAGCAGCGCGAGGACGAGGATGTTCCCGATCGTCTGGACGGAGATGACGATCGCGATCGTCACGAGCACGTACAGCACGAGGTCGAGCCAGAACACCGGCAGGCCAGCCGAGCGGGCCATCTCCCGGTCGAGGCTCACCGCGACGAACTCCTTGTGCAGGAGGAAGGCGAGCAGGAGCAGGACGGTCCCCGCGACGGCGACCACGACGACGTCCTCGTCGGGGATGCCCGTGATCGACCCGAAGAGGAACTGCTGCAACGACCCGGCGTACCCGGGTGCCGTCGAGATGACGACGATCCCGAGCGCGAACGCGGCGACGAAGAAGACCCCGATGATCGAGTCCTCCTTGAGCCGCCGGTTCTGCGAGAACACGGCCACGAGGACCGCCGTGACGACGCCCGCGACCGCGCCGCCGAGGACCAGCGAGCCCTGCAGCACGAAGGCGACCGCGAGGCCGGGGAAGACGGCGTGCGCGACGGCGTCGCCGATGAACGCCATGCCGCGGAGCACGACGTGGCACCCGATGACGCCGCACACGACGCTCGACATCACGGCGACGAGGAGCGCTTTGGGCAGGAACGCGAGGTCGGGATTGAGCAGGTCCTGGACGAAGTCCCCGATCGAGATCACGCGTCCGCCTCCTTCTCGTGGGTCGGGGCAGCGGAGGTGGAGGCAGCGGGAGCGAGCCCGAGCGAGGCGAGCAGCGGCGAGGACGCCGAGATGCCGAACGCGCGCATCCACAGGTCGGGGTCCGCGAGCTCCGCGGGCGTGCCCGTCGCGACGACGGTGCGGTTGAGCAGGCAGACACGCGTGCACGCGTGCATCGCCGCTACGAGGTCGTGCGTCGTCATGAGCACAGCCTGGCCGTCCTCGCGCGCGAGCTCGGCGAACAGGTCGGTGAGCAGCTCCTGCGTCGGGACGTCGAGGCCGGTGAACGGCTCGTCGAGGAGCAGCGCGCGGGGCCGCAGCGCGAGGGCGCGAGCGACGAGGACCCGCTGGCGCTGGCCGCCGGACAGCTCCCCTACCGGGCGCCGGCGCAGGTGCGTCATGCGCACGCGGTCGAGCGCCTCACGCACCGCGCGGTAGTCCGCCACACCGGCCCTGCGCAACCAGCCGATGCTCCGCACCCGCCCGGACAGCACGGCGTCCTCCACGGAGATCGGGAAGTCCCACGCGAACTCGTGCCGCTGGGGCACGTACCCGATCCCCGCCGAGGCGGAACGCCCGCCCGCGCCGTCCACGAGGACCTCGCCCGACCTGCGTCGGACAAGACCGAGAACCGCCCGCAGGAGCGTCGTCTTGCCCGCGCCGTTGGGACCGATCAGCCCGACGAGCTCGCCGGCACCCACGTCGAGACTCGCGTCACGCAGCACGAGCCGGCCCCCGAGCTCGACCGACACGTCGCGCACCCGGAGCACCGGAACACCCCCGCTGCCTTCTCTCGTGGTCGACGACGTCGTGTCCGCAACGGCCGGCGCGCTCACGAGCGGTCCTTCGCGCCGTCGGCGGACCCCGCGTGGGCGTCACCGCCGTCAGCCTCTTGCTCGGCGAGCGCGCGAGCGCGGCGGCCCCGGACGACCGTCACGACGACGGCGGCCACGAGCACCAGCGCCGCGAGCCCGACCCAGAGTGCCACGCCGGACGCCGACGCATCCTCGCTCTCGGGGTCGGTGACCTCGTCCGCCTCGTCGGCGTCGTCCGCCGGGTCGGTTTCCGTGTCCGGGGCGTCCGCGGTGGGCTCCGTCGTCCCCTCGGCCGGTTCCTCGTTCGCGGCGGGGAAAGCGGTCTGCGGGTCGGTGGAGGTGCCGACCGCGAAGCGCAGGACGCCGGGATCCTCGACGTGGGTCCCGTCGGTGAGGTCGGCGAGCATCGTCACGTCGAGCGTGTAGACGCCGGGCTCGGTGAACACCCAGTTGGCATGGACGTGCGTGTTGACGTCCATCCACAGATCCTGCGGGTACGCCGTCCCTGAGTTCCACAGGACGTTGGGTGGGCCCGTCACCCCCTCCTGGAGGAAGAGCAAGAACGAACCCGGCCCCTCGACCCCGTCGAGGCGCAGGGTCGCGCCCCGGTCGATGCGCTGCGTCACCTCGGGGTCCTGGGTGTTCCAGCCGAGCCACACCACGGCCTGGTTCTGGACCTGCGGCACGACGTACAGAGGCGCTCCTGGCTCCACGCCGAGGAAGGCGTAGTCCTCGCTGTCCGGTGCCTCGAGGATCGACTCGTCGACGACGTGGAAGACCGTCTCGTCGGGGAACCGCCAGACGGGTGGCACGGCCCGGTCGTCCCGGGCCTGGAGCGTCCACGTGTCGTCGAGGAAGCGCGGGCCGACGTCGACGTGGCCGTCGGTGATGACCTCACGCCCTTCGACGCTCGCCTCGTCGCCCTCGACGGTCTGCTGCAGCGCCGGATCGTCCTCGGTGTCGGCGGGCAGTGCCGACGCCCCCGAGCCGACGAGGAGTGCGCCGACGACGGCAAGGGTGACGAGCGCGGGCCGTCGCGCGGTGCCGTACGACGCGTCGGCGTACGACCGGTCGGTGGTGCGGGTGTTCATGGGTGATCCTTCGTGCTAGCAGGGTGCCGCGATGGGTCGGGCACTCGCGTGGTCGTGGGTGGTTCAGGAGAGACAGCGTCTGAGCGAGTCCGCGTTGGCGCGCATCATCTCGACGTACGTCGTGACGTCGCGGTCGAACGCGTCGGAGTAGATGCGGCACACCTCGATGCCGTTCTCCTTCGCGACCTCGGTGAGGACCGACGAGCGCGCGATGAGGTTGGGTTCGAGGAAGACCGCGGGGACCTGCAGCGTGCGCACGGTCTGGGTGAGCTTGCGCCGCTCGGCGATGCTCGGCTCGGTCGCAGGGTTGGGCGTCACGAACCCCGCGATCTCGATCCCATAGGCCGCGCCCAGGTAGGCGAAGGCATCGTGGGTCGTCACGAGGTAGCGCTGCGAGCGCGGGATCGAGGCGATCGTCTCCTCGACGTACCGGTCGGTCTCCTGCAGGGTCCGGAGATACGCCGCGGCGTTGGCGCGGTACTCGGCCGCGCCGTCCGGGTCGACCTCGACGAGGGTGTCCCGCATGATCTCGACGTACGCCTCGGCGTTGCGCACGTTCTGCCACAGGTGCGGGTCGATCTCGCCGTGCACGTGCTTGCCCAGCACGGCCTGCGGGAGCTGATAGATCTGCTCCCCCGCCTTGCCCAGGAAGCGGAAGTCCTGACCGGCCGGCACGGGCGCGAGCGCCTTGTTCGGCACGGAGATCACCGTCTCGGCCGGGTCGTGCAGGTGGTGGTGACCTCCGACGTCGTGCTCGTCGTCGGCCGCGAGGACGACCCGCCCGTCGTCGAGCTCGACCGACACGTCCGCGTGACCGCCGGCGAGCACCGCCGCGTCCTCCATCCCCGGGACCGAGTACGGGTCGACCCCGACCGCGAACGTGATCGTCGAGGTGCCCATGCCGACCGGACGGGCGTCCGGCGTCGGTGCGAGCGCGGCGCTCAACGTCAGTCGGTACACGCCCGGCTCGGAGAACGTCCAGCTCATGTGGGTGTGGGCGTTCGTGGGCAGGGTCACGGTGTCCGCCGCGTACCCGTCGCCGGCGTCGAACCCGTCCGCGGAGTCGAAGTAGGTGCGTGGCTGGCCGAACGCCTCCGTGAGGTAGCCCGTGAGCTGGCCGGGCCCTTCCAGGCCGGTGGCGCTGAGGTGCACGTCCGAGGACCGCGTAGCGCCGTGCTCGGTGCCCGAGCCGCTCACGCGCAGCCCGAGCCAGATGGTGTCGAGGTTGACGTTCTCGACGAGGGGGATGATCTCCGCCGCGTACTTCACCGCCGACTCCGCGAGCGAGACGTTCGGGACCCCTTCGGGAAGGTTGGAGTCGAGCATCTTGATGATGTTGTGCTCCTCCAGCAGCATGTAGTTGCTGAAGGCGACGTCCGCGTAGACGACGTCGCGCACGTCGCGCAACGAGGGCTCGTAGGAGTGCGGGTCCCCGCCCTCCGGCACGAGCGACGTCACGACCGCGCGGTCCCCGGCGACGTTGCGCGCGAGGTCGGCGAGGATCCCCGTCGTGGTGACGACGTCGAGCGTGTCCGTCGACGGAGCATCCGGGCCGGACGCGCAGCCCGCCGTCACGAGGGCGAGGCCGAGGAGGGCCGCCGTAGCGGTCGCGCGGCGTCGCCGACGCCACCTACCCGTGGTCATGAGTCCAACTTTCGTTCTCGTGGTGCGCACACCGTCCTGCGACGACACAGGAGGAGGTGGAGGTGTCGTCGCAGGACGGTGCGGGCTGCAGGCGCGTCAGACGGTCGAACGCGCGCCGCGCCGCCTGCGGGAGGCGCCGTAGAGCGTCGTACCGGCGACGAGCAGGAGGGCACCGAGCGCGAGAGCGCTCGCGGGGTCGGCACCAGTCGTCGCCAGTGCCGCCTTCTGGTCGGCGCTCAGCTCGCAGTCCTCGCCCGACGCGGTCTTGCCGACGTACGTCGTCTTCGTCGCGGTACCCGAGCTGTCCCCGACGGAGAACGTGATCGTCGCGGAATCGGAGACCGTGCCGCCGCTCTTCAGAGGCACCGACAGCGTGAACGTCACCTTGTAGACGCCCTGCTCGCTGAAGGCCCAGTTGCCGTGCACGTGCTGGTTGAGCGGCACCGACGTCGAGCGCGGGAACCCGTCCATCGTCCCGAAGTACTTGGTGCCCACCCCGCCGAAGTTCCCGGTGGCGTAGACCCCGAGCTTTCCGGGGCCGTCGACGCGATCCAGCGTGTACGTCACCGGTCCGGCCGCCGCCTCGATGAGCGAAGGGTGCTGCGTGTTCCACCCGACCCAGGGCACACCGGGCTCCTGGACCTGGCCGATCGACCAGATCGTCGCCCCGGCCTTGCCCAGGAAGGCGAAGTCGGCGCCGGCGGGAACCTCGCGCTTGGCGGCGTCCCCGAGCCGGAACGTCAGGGACTCTGGGTCGACCCAACTCGGCGGCTGCTTGCGGTCGTCCTTCGTCTTCGCGACGAGCGTGCCGTTCTCCACCATCGACCCGAAGTCGAAGTGACCTTCCGTGATGCCGCTGACGGCGCCGGTCTTGACCTCGCTCGTGACGGGCGTCGGGATGCACTGCTCCGGCGTCGTCGAGCCTGCGCCCGTCCCGGCATCGGCACCCGAGCCGTCCCCGGCGCCAGCACCGCCGCCGTCGCCATCTCCTGCGCCTCCGACGTCGTTCGCGGCGGCGGTCGCGGTGAACGGCGCCCAGCCGAGGAGCTCACCCGTGGGCGAGTCGTAGAGCGCAAGCTTGTGCGCGCCCGTCCCGACCGTCGACGGGATCGTGACCGTCACCGCACCGTCGGCCACCGTCAGCTCACCGGCCGAGGTGGGCTCGGAGTAGACGTACGCGACGACCCTGCGGGCGTCCGTGAGTGCCGACGACGACGCGACGGCGTCCGACCCGAGCGGGTAGCTGTCCTTGTCGAGCGTCAGCCCGCCCCGGTTGGCGTCGGTGAGCTGGTCCTCGGGCAGCGGCTCGAACGGCGGCATGTAGGCACCGACGCGGACGTGGTAGTCGGCGCTGTCACCGGTGATCGTCCTGTTGTCGGCCGTCTTGAGGGACGGCGTGACGGTGAGGTGATAGTCACCCTCGGCCGTGAACACCCAGTTGGTGTGCACGTGCGCGTTGGCCGTGACGGGGATGGTGCCGCCCGCCGACGTCGTGGTGTCGACGTACCGGTTGATCGGGTTGCCGAAGGAGTCGTTCTGGAACGTGAACACGTCGCCCGGGCCGGTGACCTCGACCGCGAGCGAGACCGGGCTGCCCGCGGCCGGAGTGATGCCGGTTCCCTGCAGGGTGGACAGCAGACGCTCGGTGCTCCACCCCATCCAGGGCAGATAGGTCTGGTCCTCGCCCGTCTGGGTGCCGATCCACGCGTCGGCGCCCCCGTACTCGCCGAGGAACGACCAGTTGCCCTGGGCCGCGGGGAGCTTTTGCACGGCCCGGGCGTCCTCGTAGGCGATGGTCACGTCCGCGGGCCTGCGGAACGTCGGACCCGCGTCGTAGAGACGCGTGTCGTCCTTCACCGACAGCACGAGCTCCTCGCTCGAGGCGTCGTAGGTGGTCTCGAAACCGTCGATGTGGCCCTTGTTCAGGACGAACTCACGGTTGGGCTCCGACGCGTCCGGGTTCGGGCCGGGACCGGGGTCCGGCTTCGCGGTAACGTCCAGACTCAACGGCTCCGACGTGCCCGCGACCCGCTCACCGTCCAGCAGGACCGCACGCACCCGTGCACCGTCGTCCGCCGTGGTCAGCGCACGCTCGTACGACGCGCCCGATGCGCCCTCGACCGCGACGAACTCGTCCGAGCCCGCCTCCGCGACCTCCCACCGGTACGTCACCAGGTCCGTCACCGGATCCTGCGACGCGGTGAGCACCGCAGACTCGCCCTCGGCGTAGGAGTCCTTGTTCGACGTGACCGTCACCGTCGTCGTCACCGGCTCGGGTGCCGCCTCACCGACCTGGAACGTGTAGGTCTCGGTGTCGCTGACCAGCGAGGTGCCGTCGGACAGCGAGCCCTTCGCGGTGACGCGGAGCGTGTAGGTGCCCTGCTCGGTGAAGCCCCAGCTGGTGTGGACGTGCGCGCCCAGGTGGACCGAGATGACGTCGGGCTCGTCGTCGCCGCTGTCGAAGTGCACGCTCGGCGACCCGTTCATCGCCCCGGCCCAGGCGGACACGTCACCCGGACCCTCGACCTCGATCTCGTAGCGCAGGTCGGAGACCGTCTCGCCTGCGGGCAGGCTCTTCTCGAGCTGCTCGGTCGACCACCCGGGCCACGGCAGCCCTGTCTTCCCCGACCCCGGCAGCACGTAGACCTCGTTCCCGGGCTCGCCGAGGAAGTCGTAGCCCGTGTCCGGCACCGGCGTGGCGCTCAGCTCCGGGTCGACGGACACCGTCACCGCGCTCGGTGCGCGGTCGACCTTCCGGCTCGCGTGCTCCCGCGTATCGTCGACGACCGACAGCACGAGGCGGCCGGCGTCGAGGTACAGGCTGAACAGGTCGATGTGGCCCTCGGTGAGAACGACCGGCGTGTCGTCGAGGACGGGTGCCTCCCACGGGACCTCGCGGACCTCGGGGATCACGACCGGCTCGGACATCGCGAGCTCGGCGCCCTGCGCATCTAGCGCGACGACGCGCCATGCGACGCCGGTGGCGTACTCGTTCGCCAGGAGCGTCAGGTCGGCGTCGCGGAACACGGTCGGGTAGAACGGCGTGAACTCCGAGGCGTCGACGAACCGTCGCTCCCAGCGGAAGGTCGCATCCTCGACTGCCGGCTCGATCACGGCCTCAAGAAGGATCTCGCTGTTCAAGGCGTACCAGTCCTGGAGCCCGGTGATCTGCACCGTGTGCGCCGCGGCGGCCGCAGTCACGGCGAGAGTGACCGGCTCGGACGTGCCCACCACCCGCTTCCCGTCCAGCAGCACGGCGCGCACCTGCGCACCGTCGTCCGCGAGGGTCAGCTCGCGCTCGTACGACGCGCCCGAGGCACCTTCCACCGCGACGAACTCCTGCGAACCCGCCGCCGCGACCTCCCACCGGTACACCGCCAGCTCCGTCACGGGTTCCTGCGACGCGGTGAACACCGCCGACTGACCCTCGAGGTACGACCCATGGTCCGAGGTGACCGCGACCGTCGTCGTCACCGGCTCGGGCGCACGCTCGCCGACCCGGAAGTGGTAGGTGGCCGAGGACCCGGCGATCGTCCGGCCGTCGGCCGTGGCCAGGGACGGGGTCACGACGAACGTGTAGTCGCCCTCGGCCGTGAAGACCCAGTTCGTGTGGACGTGGGCGTTCTGCGCGACCGGGATCGTGCCGGCCCCCGTGAGCGTGTTCACGTACACGTTGATCGGCCCGCCGAACGCGTCGTTCTGGAACGAGAACACGTCCCCCGGGCCCTGGACGCGCACGTCGAGGCTCACCGGCGTGCCCGCTGCCGGCGTGACGCCCGTCCCGGCAAGGCTCGTCAGCAGCCGCTCCGTGCTCCACCCCACCCAGGGCGCGTAGGTCTGGTCCCCGCCGGACTGGGTGCCGAGCCACGCCGTCGTGCCGCCGTGCTTCCCGAGGAACGCCCATCCCGCGGTCGCCGGGGGCAGCGTCGTACGTGACCGTTCGTCCTGGTAGGCGAACGTCGTCGTCTCCGGCACGCGGAAGACGGCGCCGGTGTCGTGGATGCGGGTGTCGTCCTTGACGCTCAGCACGAGCCTGCCGCTCGCCGCGTCGTAGATGGTCTCGAACCCGTCCACGTGGCCGTGCGTGAGCACGAACTCACGATCGGGGACGGTCTGCGCGGAGGCCGTCGGGAGCGCTCCGGCGGCCGTCGGGACGACGAACGATGCGAGCAGCGCGAGCAGGCCGAGGGCGGCGGCCCACGCCCTGCCTCGGATGGCGACTGACACGGTGGATCCTCTCTAGGCCGTCGGGTCCGACGGCGGGCTCGTCCTGGGCGGCGCCTGACGGCCGCCCGCGCTCGGACTATATACGAACGATAATCGTTCTCACAAAGCTCGACAGCCTCGCTGTCCCACTCTCGAGCGACCTCGGCGCGGGGCGGTCACCCACGGGACACAGCGAGGCCCCGACCCCCGAGGGGGCCGGGGCCTCGATCCGGCGTCAGCCCTGACGGGCCTTCCAGCGCGGGTTGGCCTTGTTGAGGACGAAGGTCTTGCCGTGCCGGCGCACGACCTTCGCCCCGGGCTTGTCCTTGAGCGAGCGGAGCGAGGCGCGGACCTTCATCGCGCACCCCCGCCCTGCGCGCCGCCGCGGGCGCCGTAGCGCTGGCGGAACTTCTCGACGCGGCCGGCCGTGTCCACGACGCGCTGCGTGCCCGTGTAGAACGGGTGGCTCGCGCTCGAGATCTCGACGTCGACGACCGGGTAGGTGTTCCCGTCCGTCCACGTCACGGTCTCGCGCGGGACGCCGGGGCCCTGCGGGTGGTCGCCCGCGAGGGTCGAGCGCGTGAGGAACGCGAAGTCGGCGGACTTGTCGCGGTAGACGACGGGCCCGTAGACGGGGTGGATGTCCTTCTTCATGGTGGTCTCCTTGCTGAGCCAGGGCCGGGCGCCGCTCGGGGCGGCGGTCACCAGCTCGACTTCGTGACTCCGGGCAGCTCGCCGCGGTGCGCCTGCTCGCGCAGGCGGACGCGGGAGAGCCCGAACTTCCTCAGGTAGCCGCGCGGGCGGCCGTCGACGACGTCGCGGTTCCGCGTGCGCGTGGCGCTCGCGTCGCGGGGCTGGCGCTGGAGCTCGCGCACCGCGTCCGCCTTCTCCTCGGGCGAGGACGACGGCGACGCGACGACGCGCTTCAGCTCGGCGCGACGCTCGGCGTAGCGGGCGACGACGGCCGCCCGCTGCTCGTTGCGAGCGATCTTTGACCGCTTCGCCATCAGCGCTCCTCGCGGAAGTCGACGTGGCGGCGGACGACGGGGTCGAACTTGCGCAGGACCATGCGGTCGGGGTCGTTGCGGCGGTTCTTGCGGGTCACGTACGTGAACCCGGTGCCCGCGGTGGACCGGAGCTTGATCACGGGACGGAGGTCGGTGCGGGTAGCCATCAGAGCTTCTCCCCTCGGGCGAGGATCCGCGCCACGACGGCGTCGATCCCCTGGCGGTCGATGGTCTTGATGCCCCGGGCACTGACGCGCAGGGTCACGTGACGACCCAGCGACGGCACCCAGTAGCGCTTCTTCTGGATGTTCGGGTCGAAGCGACGCTTGGTCCGCACGTGGGAGTGCGAGATCGCGTGGCCGAACCCGGGAGCGGTGCCGAGCACCTGGCAGACGGCGGACATGGCGGTTCCTCTCGGGGTCGGTCGGGGCGACGGGGACGACACTAGATAGTGAGAATCATTCCCGTCAAGACGCTATGCTGACCCGCTGTCGAGAACAGTTCTCAGGAGCGGGTTGTTCCCGGCGTCGACCACGAGGTCGCGCAGGGCGCCCCAGACCACGGATCGGAGCGCTTCATGCCCTTCTCGTCACCCTCTGCGTCGGAGGCCACGCCCGACGTTCCCTCCGACGCCGGAGACCCGCGCGTCGCGCTGAGCGTCCTGGCGACGATCGACCCCGTGCTGCGCGACAGCACGGTGTTCGGGCTCGTCGTCGGGGCGCCGCGCGTCGTCGCGCTCCGGCACGACATCCGGGCCGCCGAGGACGCGCTGCGGCGCGTCGTCGTGGACGCCACCGGCGTGATCGAGGACGAGGTCGTGCCGCTCGAGCACGCGTGCCTGTCGTGCGCCGTGCGGGAGGACGCCGTCCCGACGCTGCGCCGGCTCGCCGACGACGGCCGCTGGGACCACGTCGTCCTCGCGCTGCCCGTGGCTGCGGAGTCGCTGCCGGTCGTGCGGGCGCTCGCCGCGCAGACCACCCCCGGCGGCGAGCTCGAGCGCCTCCGTCTCGCTACCGTCCTCGCCGTCGCCGACGTCGACACGCTCGAGCACGACCTGCTCGACGACGACCTCGTCTCCGAGCGCGGCGTCGGGCTGACGGAGGACGACCAGCGGGCGGTCGGCGAGGTGCTCGCCGCCCAGCTCGAGCACGCCGACCTCGTGGTGACGACCGGTGACGTCGCGACCGCGGCCACCGGGTCCGGGCTCGTCGACCGCCTCCGCGGCGTCGGCACCCGGCGGGTCGACGGGCTGCACGCGCTCGTGGCCGACGACCTCGCCCGGTACACGCACGACCCCGCCGCCGGCGAGCGCCGCGCCCACCCCCTCGGCGCGCGGGGTCCGCTCCCCCGGCGCGACGAGCCGTCCGGCGACCGGAGCTGGACGATCGAGCTGTGGTCGGCCCGGCCGTTCGATCCCGAGCGCCTGCTGCGCCGGATCGAGGACCTCGGCACCGGCCGGGTCCGGTCGCGTGGGGTGTTCCACGTCGCGAACCGCCCCGACTCGCTGTGCGCGTGGGACGGCGCGGGCGGCCAGCTCTGCATCGGCACCCTCGGCACCTGGGACGACGCCACGACGGCCGAGGGGCGGCCTGTCGAGCCGCACACGCGCGTCGTGATCGTCGGGGCGACGGCCGCGGGCGACGCGGACGACGACGGCGGTCGCCGCCGGCTCCTCGACGCGTTCCGCGACGTGCTGGCGACGCCCGACGAGCTCGCCGACGGCGGCCTGCGCTGGCTCGGCCGCACCGACGTCCTCGCGCCCTGGCTCGGCGCCCGCAGCGACGCCGTGTGACCTTCAGGCACGCAGGGTGACCGCTCGGGGCGTCACGTCATGCGGTGATGTTGGCGCTGTCGCCGCCAGTGACGGCGAAGCTGGTACCGCTGACCATCCTCGCCTCGTCGGAGGCGAGGAACACGACCAGCGGTGCGACGTCCTCCGGCTCGACCCACGGCACCCCCAAGGGGAGCTTGGCACGCTGGGCCTCCGCGGCGGTCTGCTCGTCCTGGGCGACGTCTCCGGTGGGCTCGTGCCCGCCGGCGCGGATGATCTGCGCGTAGCGGTCCTCGTGACGGGTCAGCGCGGTGTCGACGAGTCCCGGGATCACCGCGTTGACGGTGATGCCGTGCTCACCGAGGTCGAGCGCCGCGGACTTCATGAGCCCGATCAGCCCCCACTTGGACGCCGAGTAGCCGGCGCCCCCGAGCGTGCCGTGCTGGCCCTGCGTGGACGAGGTGATGATGATGCGCCCGCCGCCGCGCTCGATGAGCAGCGGTGCAGAGGCCCGCACGACGTTCGCCGTCCCGGTGAGGTTGATGTCGATCTGGTCGTCCCAGAGCTCGTCGCTCATGTCCAGCAGCGACGCGAAGCCCTGCACGCCGGCGTTGGCGAAGACCACGTCGACGCCCCCGAACCGCTCGACGACCTGGGCGAACCCGGCGCGGACGGCCGCCCGGTCACGCTGGTCGAAGACCACCGGGAGCCACTCGACCCCGGCTTCCTCGACGAGGCGGCCGGTCTCGGCAAGGTCCTCGGGGTCAGCGGGGGCGTAGTCCATCGCCGGGCTCGCCAGCGCCGCGATGTCGGCTCCGGCGACACGGTATCCGGCGCCCGCGAACGCGACCGCCGCAGCGCGACCGATCCCCCGTGCCGCCCCGGTGACGACCACCACTCGTCCGTCGCTCACGGGTGTCTCCTGCTCTCTACGCGTTGCGGCCACTGTCGCCGCTTCGGCACACCCGCGCCACCCGAGGAAGCGCGGCGATCGGTCCCGGGTGCCGGGGGTGGAACGCGTCGGACGACGTTCCACCCCCGGCGTCGTCAGCAGGCGACGGCGGCGTAGTCGACGTCGACCTCGACGCTCCGACCGTCGCCGGAGGCCGTGAGCCGGCTCGTGCCGGCCTCGACGGAGCGCGACCGGGAGCTGAACGACTGGTACGCGGCGGCACCGGGCTGGACGTCGCTCACGGACCTCTCCCCGAACGGCGTCGAGAGAGTGACGTCGAGGGGCACGGTGTCGTCGTTGCGGACGAGCGCCGCGACGTACGCGGTCCCGGCGATGCAGCGGCCGGTCGCGCTGGCCCGTACCGCCACCGTCGACAGCTCGCTGATGACCGAGCCGATCTCGGGCGTCGCGGCGAGGTGGGTGCGGTCGGGCGTCAGCGGCGTGACGGTGATGTAGCCGGCCCGGTTCATGAGGTAGTCGGCGTCGGGACGGGTCTCCGCGACGCACGTGGTGTCGCCGGCCTGGCACCCGCTGAGGCCGACGGTGAAGGACCGCTCGCCGCTCGGGTTGTAGGAGTGGCGCGCGGTCGTGCCGGTGCCCACCGGGGCGACGACGACGCCGGCCGGGCTCTGGTCCGCCGTGAGACGCGGGAAGTTGATGTTCGTGACGTACTCGGTGGTCAGCGCGTCCTGCCGGACGACCTCCTCCACGTACCGGACGGCGAACCGCGCGGTCCGCTCGTAGACCGCCTGGTGGTCCGCGCCGGTCGCCGACGCGCTGATCGCGAAGCCGGGGGTGTTGACGGACAGGGCGGACAGGGCGGCCCCCGCCGTCCCGGAGTCGTTCACCGACGAGCCGAGGTTGGGTCCGGAGTTGATGCCGGACAGCACCAGGTCGGGGCGCTCCGTCCACCCGAGCACGTGCTGCAGGCCGCCGCGGACGGCGAGCTTGACCGTGTCGACGGGGGTGGCGCTGCGCGACTCCGGCGTGCACCGCCCGTCGATCGGCTGGCACACCCCGAACACGGCACCCTGGCTCGGCGCGTCGCCGCAGTCTGCGGCGTAGCGCTCGGGGAGCGTGTCCGCCTCCTGCATGTGGAACGTGCCGCTGTTCGTCACCGCGGTCCCGGCCCCGCTCTGGTAACCCCAGGGCGCGACCACGACGACGTCGGCACCGGCGTCGCAGAAGACCTTGCGCAGCTCGTACAGCCCCTCCCCGTCGGAGCCGTTCGGCCGGGAGTTCTGCATGGAGTCGTCGTTGGAGATGACGATCCGGAGACCCTCGAGGGGGCCGTCCGGGACGGTCGACGCAGAGGCAGGGCCGAGCGCGGCGACGAAGGCTGCCGCGAGGGCCGCCGATCCGGCCAGCAGGGCGCGTCGAAGAGTACGTGCGGTCATGGGTGTGCTCCTGGATGTGAGTGGTGGGGACCGACGTGACGTCGATCGGGTCCGTCGGTCACGTCGTCGTGACCGACGCGCTCCGGAGCGGTCGGACTGCCAGGACCCCGTCGTCCTGCCGTCTCGACCCTCGGTCGCGAGGAGGCGCGGCGACACTGCCGCGTCCGCGAGGGATCGTGAGGAGGTGGTGCGCCCGCTGCGGGGCGTGCCGGCGCCGCCGGGGGGCGCACCACCGTGGAGAGGGTGGGGCGGCATCGGCCGCCGCCCCACGTGGCGCCCCGGTGTCGCCGGGTGAGACGGTGTCGGACGCCCGCCTCACCCGGCGCTCGGGATCAGATCAGCTGCACGACCGCGCGTCGTACGCGGCCGTGACCGTGTCCGTCGCTCCGTCCGGGTCGGTGACCGTGACGGTCACCTCACCGGCCTCGATCTCCGTGGCACGAGCGTTGAACGACTGGTAGGCGTTCTTGCCCGGGGCCACGTCCTCGAAGGTCTTGCTGCCGAACGGCGTCTCGATCGCGACGTCCAGCGCGGAGTCGTCCGCGTTGAGCGCACGCACCGCGACGTAGACCTTGCCGGCCATGCAGCGCGGCTCGACCGTCACGTCGACCTCCGGGGTGTCCGCACCGGCGGGGATGCCGGTGAGGTACTCGAAGCCCTCGACGGAGAACACGTCGTTCGCCGGCGAGCCGTCGTACTCCATGACGAAGTACGCCACGTCCGCATCGAGACCGGCCCGCAGGATGTCCTGCAGCGGCATGTCGCCCTCACCGAGGTTGGTGAACGTCGGACGCCCACCCGCGTTGAGGTTGGTCGCGTCCTTGATGTGCAGGAGCTCGATGCGGTCCGCGTACTTGTCGATCAGCGCCGGCACGTCCACGCCGGCGTTCGCCGCCCAGGCCGTGTCCAGCTCGAAGGCGACGTACTCGGGGTTCGTCTCCGCCACGAGGATCTCCCACGCGGAGGTCAGCTCACCGTTGTACTCGTACTTGGTGTTGAACTCCTGGTCGTGGTTGTGACCGAACAGCTTGCCGGTGCCGTTCGCGACCGAACGCTCGCCGAGACGGTCCATGGCGTCGGCCGTGGCCAGCACGTTCTCCAGGCCCCCGCCGATGCCGGGGGACGGGAAGCCGCCCGAGCCCACGTACTCCTGGCCCAGCGTCTTGACGTACGCGAGGGTCGCGTCGAAGGTGCCCTCGTTCACGGTGTAGTGCGAGGACGGGACACGAAGACCGGCCGCGTCGAACTGGGCACGAGCCTGCTCGGCCGTGAGGCCGGAGAAGTTCGACCCGAAGGGCTCGACGTTCTGGAAGCCGATCTCGCCCAGGCGGTCGTAGACGCCCTCCCAGCCGATCTGGCGGCTCCACGAGCTGAGCGAGAACAGCTGCATCGAGACCTTCTCCACCGGGATGGTGACCGGCTCGGTGGTGCCGTCGCCCACGGCGAACGAGAGCTGGTCGACGTCGACGCCGCCGGTGGTCGTCACGACGATCGAGCCCGACCCCTCGGGCACGCTGCCCAGGGTCTTCGTGACGTCCTGCCAGCCCGCGCCCGTGAAGGCGAAGTCGGCCAGCGGCTCGGCGGACTCCGACCCCTCGGCCTGCCAGCTCAGCGTGACGGTGCCCTCGCCGCTGCCGCGGACGGTGATCTCGTCGATCGCCTCGCCCGTCGGCGCGTGGACGAGCGCCAGCGGCTGGTAGGTGAAGGAGTCGCCCGCGTCGAACGAGGTGACGTAGCGCCCGGCGTGCGCCGCCGGGTCCTCGACGACCTCGACGCCCTCGGCCGCGTCGTACCACTCGGCCTGCTGCGCCTGCGGCTTGAGGATGTGGGTGGCCTCGCCGCGGATCGACGGGACGGTGCCCTGCGCCTGGTCGTTGTAGGTCACGACGAGGGTGCCGAAGATCTTCTCGCCCTCACCGTGCTCGACGGCGTCCGGGCTGGTCTGGATCGTGAAGCCGCAGCCGGCCTCCGTGTCCGCGGCCCGACCGCTCACCTCGGGGTGCGCGTGCGTGTTGTGGCCCAGCCCGAAGGTGTACTGGATGTTGCGGCACACCGGGGTGTCGCCGTCCTCCGCGTCGTGCACGGAGACGGTGTACGGGACGGCGTCGCCCCAGTTGAAGATGGCGCCGTCGGGCTGGCTCAGCGTGATCTCCGGAGCGGTGTTCCCGACCGTGATCTGCTGGATCGCCAGACCGAACTTGCCGCCCTCGTCGGTGACGCGCAGCTGCACGTTGAACTGGCCGCGCTCGGTGAACGTGTGGGTCACCGTCTCGCCCTGGGCGTCGTACACGCCGTCGGAGTTGAAGTCCCAGTCGAAGGTCAGGCCCGCGTTCGGGGTCTCGGCGTCCGAGGTCCCGGACGCGTCGAAGGTCACCTCGAGCGGCGCGTCCCCGCCCGAGGTCGGGGACGCGGAGATCGCGGGGCGCGGGGTCTTGTTGTCGGAGCCGTAGGTGATCCGGTACAGGCCCGCGTCGGGGTTCTGGCGGAAGAAGCCGTCGCCGTACTCCAGCACGTACATCGTGCCGTCGGGGCCGAACTCCATGTCCATGACGTTGTCCCAGATCGGCTGGTTGACCGTCTCCAGGTGCGCGTTGGGCAGGAAGTCCTCGACCGCGGTGACTTGACCGGCCGACGACAGCTCGTCCAGCGTGAAGGCGACGACGTAGTCCTGCGAGAACTCCGCCATGAACGGCTTGCCGTCCCAGTACGCGGGGAACTTGCCCGGCGCGTCCGGGTAGTCGGCGGAGCGGAAGATCGGCCCGCCCATGGGCGCCTGACCGCCGCCGCCGAGCTCGACCAGCGGGTCGAGCAGCTCGGGCTGGTCGCCGGGGCGGTCGCCGTAGTAGACCTGCGGCGCCGTCGCCGGCGGCAGGACGTCGAGGCCCGTGTTCCACGTGGAGTTGTTCTTCGCCCCGGCCTCGCAGTCGAACCACTCGCCCGGCGTCTGCGTCGCGAAGTCCCACTCGTTGTAGTTCGCGTTCGGGCCGTGGCAGTACGGCCAGCCACCGTTCATCGGCTCGGTCGTCAGCTGCCACTCCACGTAGCCCATGGGGCCGCGGTTCGGGTTGGCGTTCGCCGCGTCGGGGCCGTAGTCACCCCACACGAGCGCGCCGGACTCGATGTCGTAGTCGATCCGGAACGGGTTGCGCAGCCCCATGACGTAGGTCTCGTTGCGCACGAGGTCCTGGACGTCGTCGTACTGCGGGTCGTCGAAGAGGTTGCCCTCGGGGATCGTGTACGTGCTCCCCGGGCCCACCTCGGTGCCGGGGGCGAGGTCCTCGATCGGGTTGATCCGCAGGATCTTGCCGCGCAGGTCGTTGGTGTTGCCCGCGCCGCGACGGTCGTCGAAGCCCGGGTTCATGCCCGGGGCGTTGTTGTTCGGCGCGTACCCGTCGGCGCCGGGCGTGCCCGCCGGCGTGTTGTCACCGGTGGACAGGAACAGGTTCCCGTCGGCGTCCCACGCCATGTCCGCGCCCACGTGGCAGCACTGGCCGCGCTGCGCGTCGACCTTGAGGATCGCGCGCTCGGTGGAGAGGTCGATGGAGTCGGTCGCCGGGTCCCACGTGAACCGCGAGAGCTGGTTGTACCCGAGCCAGCGGTCCCAGTAGCTCTCGTCCTCGCCCGCCGGAAGCGAGTTCGGCGCGCTGCCCGACGGGGTCGTCTCCGGGTACTCCACGCCGGAGGGCGACGTGCCCTCCATGACGCGGGGCGCGTAGACCAGGTACAGGTAGTGGTTCTCCTCGAAGTTCGGGTCCAGGGAGATGCCCTGGAGCCCGTCCTCGGAGTTCGCGTAGACGTCGAGCTTCGCGATCTGGGTGGTCAGGCCCGTCGCGGAGTCGGTGAGGCGCACGACGCCGTCGCGCGAGGTGTGGAGGACCCGCGAGTCCGGCAGGACGGCGAGGTCGATCGGCTCACCGGTGTTCTTGCTCAGCAGCACCTTCTCGTAGCTGTCCCAGTCGAGAGCCGCTTCGGCGTCCGCGGCGGCGGTGACCGCGGTGCTGTCCTGCTCGTGCCCGGGGTGGGCCGAGGCGCCGCCGATGGTCAGCGGTACCAGCACGGCGGCCGACGCCGCCGCGGCGGCGTAACGAGACCACCATCGGTGGCCTAGTGGAGTTCTGTGCACAACGTCCTCCTTGAGGCGTTCGGGGGAACCAGACAGCCGCAGCGGTCGAGCGGGACGCGGGGTCTCCACCTCCACTCCGTTGTGGCTCACGCCGGTACAGGCATGGCGAGCCCTCGACACTGAGGCTGCGCTTGCGACGGACCGGGGATGCCCGGTACCCGACGAAAACCGACCGTACCTTCGAGATTTACTTTTGTCGACACCAAGACGAAAGTTGCATGCTCTTCAGCATTGTTGTGTTAGTCAACTATGCAAATGGCCCCGAGGCGCTGCTTCTCGTCGCCGCCTGCCGAGCCGGGGTCCATGGCCTACTTTCGAGCCATGGATGCCCGTGCGCTGGTGCGCGACTTCCTCGTCGCGCGACGCGAGAGGATCACCCCGCAGGAGGTGGGGATCACCCCGCGCCCGGGGCGCAAGGTCCGCGGCCTGCGCCGCAGCGAGGTGGCGACGCTCGCCGGCGTGAGCGTCGAGTACTACACGCGGATCGAGCGCGGCGCGATCTCCCGCGTCTCTCCGCAGGTGCTCGACGCGATCGCCCGCGCGCTGCGGCTCGACGAGGCCGAGCGCGCACACCTGTCGAACCTCGCGGAGATCGTCGCCCGCGGCGGAGAGGCGGACCGGCGCACGAGCACCCGGTCGTGGCAGCCGCACCCCAGCCTCCAGTGGGTGCTCGACGCCTTCACCGCCGGACCTGCGTTCGTCCGCAACGGAGCGATGGACATCCTCGCCGAGAACGCCCTGGCGCACGCCTTCCACCAGGACCTGCACGACATGCCCGGGACGCCGAACATGGCCCGCTTCACGTTCCTCAGCGACCGTGCCCGGACCTTCTGCCCCGACTGGGACGTGTTCGCGGACATCGCGGTCGCGATCTTGCGCACGGAGGCCGCGCGCGACCCGCGCAGCGCCGACCTGCACGAGACGGTCGAGGAGCTGCTCTGCCACAGCGCCGAGTTCGAGACCCGGTGGCGCGCGGGCGAGGTCCGCCGGCACGGCACCGGGCTCAAGACGTTCCGCCACCCAGTGGTAGGGGAGCTCACGATCGCCTACGAGGCCTGCGCCATGGAATCCGAGCCAGGACTCACCCTCACCCTCTACTCCCCCGAGCCTGGGTCGACCTCGGCGCGGCGGATGGCCCGGCTCGCGGACCTCACGGGGGCCGGCCGACCGCCCACCTCGACGACCACCTGAGGACGGCGTCGACCGCGATGCGGTCCGCCGCCGTCTCACCGGGCGGTCGGGGGTCCTGACAGGGACTCCCAGCACTCCCCTCCACCTGTCTACCGTCCGGTACGCGCGACGGCCAGGGCCCCGCGCACGGTGACGACGGCGAGGGAGACAGGATGACGACCGTGGCGATCGTCGGGACGAGCGCGTCACGCGGTGCGGCGATCGCGCGGCGCTTCGGGGCCGCGGGTCACGACGTCGCGTTCGTCTCCCGGTCCCTGGACCGCCTCGGGCCGGTCGTCTGCGCGCTGCGCGGTGAGGGAGTGCGGGCGCGGGTCTACGCCGCGGACGCGCACGACGCCGACGCGCTGGTCCTCGCGCTCGACCGCACCGCGCAGGACCTGTCGGCGATCGAGGTCCTCGTCTACGACCCACCGTCGGCGCCCGGTGCGCGCCAGCACGTCCTCGAGACGTCGCCCGAGGAGATCCAGGACGCGGTCGACCGGGCCGTGGTCGGCCTCGTCACCGCGGTCGAGTACGTGGTCGGAGGGCAGCGCGTTCTCGGCCGGGGATCCGTCCTCGGCATCACCGACGACGACGCGCTCACCGGCAGCCCGTTCGCGGCCGGGGCGGCCGTCGCGGCCGCCGCCGTGTCCGCGTACCTCGGCATGCTCCGGGACGCGCTCGCACCGGACGGGATCCAGGTCGCCCGGCTCGTCACCGCGGGCGCCGACGAGCACGGCGACCCGAGCCTCGACCCGGCGGAGTGCGCGGAGCTCCTCTGGCACCTGCACACCCACCCGGCGCAGCGGACCGCGTCCGTGGCGGCCGCGACCGACGCCCCTCGTCGGGTGCCGGACGGACGGACGTCGTGACGCGGGGTCAGCCGACGATCCGGCGGACCAGCTCGTCGACGCGCCGGTCGTCGTTCCCGACGGAGAACCTGCCCGCGCGCTCCAACGTCGCGACGCCGTGCATCGCCCCCCACACGACCTCGGCAGCCGTGCCCGGGTCGGCCGGCGGGCGGTCCAGCGCGAGGAGCGTGTCGACGATCGCGTCGTACCCCTCGCGCATCGCGCGCGGCGTCTCCTCGGACGCGAAGGCGGCCCGGATCGGCAGATGGAACATCGCCTCGTACGTCGCCGGGTGGCGCTCGGCGAAGTCGAGGTAGGCGAGCACGAGCGCGCGGACCCGGTCCTCGCCGCTCCTGTCCGCGCCGGGCGCCGGACGGGCCGCGGACAGCGCGACGGCGAGCTCCTGGAAGCCGACGAGCGCCACCGCGGTGACGATCTGGGACCGGCCCTCCGGGAAGTGCCCGTAGAGGACGGGCTGGCTGTAGCCGATCGCGTCGGCGAGCCGACGGGTGGTGACGGCTTCCCACCCCTGCTCCTCGGCGAGCACGCGCGCGGCCGCGACGATCTGCGCTTCCCGCTCCTCGCGGAGCCGTGCCTTGCGGGCTGCTGCCGGTGTGCTCACGGGACGAGTCTAGCGTCGCTAGATTGTCCTTGCTAGTTTTTCTAGCGTTGCTAGATTCTCTGCCCGTTCCCTGGATCGAAGGAGCCTGACATGCAGTGGTTGCCGATTGTCGCGGTGGTGGTCGTGGGGCTGATGGTGGGGGTCGAGGTGTCGGTCGCGTTCGTCGTCAACCCGATCGTCGACCGGCTGCCGGGGAACGCGGGCCTGCTCGCTCGGGCCGACGGCGGCCGGATGCTCGGGCGGGCCATGCCGTTCTGGTACTTCGGCTCGCTCCTGCTCACCGCGGCCACCGCCCTCGTGCTGCCCGACGGGGCGTGGGCGGCCTGGACCGCCGCCGCAATCCTGGCCCTGAGCATCGTCCTGTCGGTCGCCGTGCTCGTCCCCATCAACAACCGCGGCAAGACGTGGACCCCCGAGACCGCGCCCGCCGACTGGCGCGAGCAGGCCCACCGCTGGGACCGGTACCACCTCGTCCGCATCGCCCTGCTCGTCGCCGCGTTCGCGCTGCTGGCCCTCGCGGTCGCGGCCTGACGCCGCCGCGCAGGGGCCCGCAGACAGAGGAACCGGTGGCGATCCGCCGCGAGAGCTCCCCCCAGCGAAGCTCTCGTCGCGGACCGCCACCGGTCCAGGTGTCGCCGCGTGACCCGTCGCGGCGACGTCCCCCACCAGTGCAAGAGGCGGTGGGCGCATGTTCGGGACGTTCACGAACAGTGATCTGGATCACAGTACGACGGGTGCGGTCCCGACGCCCGCGCAGCGACCTCTCAGGTGGCCCGCAGCCGACGCCGGGCCGACCAGCCGCCCGCGGCCCCGATCCCTACGGCTCCCACCACGACGGCCGCGACGAGGGGCGCCGTCGGCGTCGGGGACGCCCCGGCGACGACGGGCGCCGGGGCGAGCGACGCCGCGGTCGCGACGAACGTCGGCGCGGGCCGGGCGCCGGACGGGTCGGTGTCCGTCCACGCGTACGACTCTCCCGACGGGCACTCCTGCACGGCGGGGAAGACGAACGCCTGCCCGACGTCCCCCGTGACCCGGACGTCGAGCGTGTAGGCCGCGCGCTCGCCGTCGGGCACGGGCGCCCCGGACCAGGCCACCGCGTCGTCGGTCATCTCCGAGGTCCATCCGTCCGGCTGGCCGGCGGCGAGCGCCTCGACGCCCTCGGGGAGCGTGACGCGCAGCGCGTCGGTGGGCTCGCCGTCGCACCCGTGGTCGAACGTGAAGGTGAGCGTCGACGTGCCGTCGCCGTGGGGTTCCACGGTCTCGATGAGCACGTGCGCAGCCGCCGGGCCGGCGGTCAGCACGGCGAGCGTGCCCGCGGCGACGGCGGCGAGGACGACGCGCAGCCCGCGCCGCCCGGGGAGCGACCGCTGGGGACCGGTCATGAGGACACCTCCACGGGGATCTCGACGATCGGGTTCTCGTACTTGGACGTCCGGACGCTCACGTGCACGGTCCAGTCGCCCGCCATCGGCAGGTCGAGCGTCGCCTCGTACGCGCCCGTCCCGGTCTGCGTGAGGGGCCGGGTGAACGGGCCGAGCGCGGGGTCGGCGAGCGTCGTCGACAGCTCGGGCACGGCGACGGGCTCCAGGGGCTGCCCGTCGGCGTCGAGCAGCTCGATCTCGAGCGCGTTGACGCCGACCCGGCCGGGAGTGATCCGCGCGCGCAGCGTCCCGTCGCCGAGCTCCTCGACCACCTCGACGGCCGGGGTCGCGGCCTCCTCGGCGGACGGGTCGGCGGTGACGACCGGGCTGCGCGAGACGAGCACGCCCGTCACGACGAGCACGAGCACGAGCAGCAGGGCCTCGGCCGCGACCGTCCGGCCGAGCCGACGGCGCGCGGCCGCCCCGGCCGTCCCACCGACCTGCCGGGCGCCTCGCCCGCCCGGACCGTCGTCGCCCGCGACCGCCGGGACGAGCCGGTACCGGTTCCAAGCCGCGATGCCGACGAGGCACAGCGCCACGCCGACCTTGACGAGCAGGGTCTGGCCGTACGTCGTCGACACGAGCGCGTCGAGGGTGCCGAGGATGCGCCACCCGAGGACGGTGCCGGTGACGGCGAGCGCGAGGACGACCCACGCACCGAGCGTCGAGAACCGCGCGACCGTCACGCCCGCACGACGCGTGTCGACGTGCGCGGACGGCGCGAGGACGAGCGCGAGGCCGACGACCCCGCCGAGCCACACGGCCCCGGCCACGACGTGGAGCGCGTCCGCCGTGACGACCAGCCAGGGCGGACCGAACGTGCGGGTGTGCCCCACGAGCACGAGCGACCCCAGAGCGAGAGCCGCCCCGCCGAGCACGACCCCGGCGGGCCACGCCGCCCGGGTCTCCCTGGCCGCGCGGGGTGCGAGCAGGGTCGTGACGACGAGCCCCGCGAGACCGAGCGCGCCCGCGAGCGCGGAGTCGGTCGTGACGCCCGCCGCCCAGGTCGCCGGGTCGACGAGCGCCCCCAGCCCGCCGCCGGCCTGCCAGGCCGGGGTGAGCGGGACCGCGAGCACGATCCCGACGGCCGCGACGGCCAGGGCTCCGCGCCGCACGCGCTGCAGGCGCCGACGCAGGACCGGCGCGGCCCCGGGCGACACGTGCAGCACGAGGAGCTCGAACCCCACGAGTCCCGCGACGAGGAACGTCCCCGCGTAGACCGCGGCCTGGTCGAGCGCGCGGACGGCGACGAGCGCCGCCGTCGGCTCGGCGACCCGGGCCTCGACGGACGTCGCGCTCGGCGCCCCCACGGAGAACGTGAAGGCCCCGGCGACGGGGTGCGTGTCGAGGGACACGACGCGCCAGCTCACGACGTACGTGCCGTCGTCGAGCGTCGTGGCCGGGGTGACGACGAGCGCGTCGTCGACCGCGGCGACGTCCACGTCGACGGGCGAGCCGTCCGCGGCGAGGACCGTCGTCCCGCCGGTCACGACCTGGACGGGCTCGTTGAAGGTGATGGTCAGCGCGTCGGGCGGCGCGTCGAGGACGGTGCCGTCCCGCGGGTCGGTGCCCACGAGGACGGCGTGGGCCGCGGCCGGGCCGCTCGCGAGGATCGCGAGCAGGACCGCGGCCGCGGCACCGACGACGACGGCCACCACCCGGCGCAGCACCGAGGGGCGGCCCACGGGTCAGGCCCTCGGGCGCGAGCGCACGAGCCCGAGCGCCCCGAGCACCAGGCCCGCCGCGGCGAGCACGAGCGCCGTCCACGTGAGCGCCGGGGCCGGCCCGTCGGACGCGCCCGCCGACGCGGCGTCGCCCGACGCGTCCGCGTCAGCGGTGTCACCCGCCGACCCGTCGGCGACGGTCTCGGCCGGGGCGTCGTGGCCCTCGTCCTCGGCCGCCGTCAGCTCGACCAGCGGCGCGGGCGCCTCGAGGTCGTGCCCGTCCTCGCCCTCGGCCGCGACCTGCACCCAGGCGGTCTCGCCCTCGGCGCACTCCTGGACGGTCGGGAAGACGAGCGTGTCCCCCGCGGCGTCGGGGAGCTGGAGCGAGAGCACGAGGGCGTCGCGGTAGCCGTCGGGCAGCGGGGCCTTGGCGGTGTACACGACCTCGGCGACGCGCTCGGTGTACTGGCCGCCGTGCCCGTCGTCGACCGGCTCGTCGAGGGCCGCCATGACCTTCTCGACGTCCCAGCCGGGGTTGACGGTGGGCGTCACGGTGACGATCTGCTCGGGGACCTGGATGGAGACCTTCGTGGTCGGCGAGTCGCCGCAGCCGTGCGGGACGCCGAACGTGAGCAGCGCGTACGCGCCCGCGTCGGTCGTGTCCGGCGTGACGGTGACGTGGGCCGCCGCGGCGCCCGCGCCGACGACGACGATCCCGGTGGTCAGGGCGGCGGCGCCGACGGCGCGCAGGGTCTTTCGCATGATGGTGCCTTTCGGGGAGAGGAAGACGGGGGCTCCGGCGCGCGACGGCACGTCACGGGCACGCCCCGGCGCGGCCGGGCGGAGCCGGCCGGGCGGGCGTGCAGGACGCGCGGGCGCGCGGGAGCGGGACGCCGCGGAGGGGTCCGCGGAGGCGTCCGGGAGAGGTCAGGCGACGGCGGGCGGACCGCGCCCCGGCGCGGCACCGCGCGCGAGGAGGTCGCGGACCGTCGGCAGCGCGCCGACGGCGGGAGGTGCCGCGCGGACGACGACGGCCCGCGGGCGGCCGGGGACCCGGCGCCCGGCGAGCCACGTCCACAGGCGCCACAGCACGGCGTCGCCGTAGCGCAGGACGAGCGCGACGACGAGCGTCGCGACGGCGTGCGCGCCGAGCATCGTCAGGGGTGACGCGGCGTGCGCGTGCGCGGACGCCTCGGCCGGGGACAGCGCGGCGCAGCGGTCGAAGACGACGTGCAGCACGAGCTGGCCCGCGCCGAGCAGGCCGAGCAGCCGTGGCAGCCCGACCTGACGACGCGTGAGGGGTCGCACGGCGACGGCGGTCAGGACGGCGAGCACGCCGAGCGGGACGGCTCCGGGGTCGGTCCCCCCGGCGAGGCCGTGCGCGACGACGGACAGCCCGACGACCGCGGCGGCGAGCAGCAGCACCCGCACGCCGCGGAGCACCCCTGCTCCGGGCGACGTCACGGACGCACCCTAGCGGCAGGAGGGGTGCGCGCGGCAGGGGCGTCCGCCGTCCTCCCCGGGCCGGGGAGGACGGCGTGCGCCGGCACGGTCAGTCCTCGGGGTCGTGCGGCGCGTCGTCGCCCGTCGCCGCACCGCGGCGGCGCAGGACGATCACGACGACGACCGCGGCGGCGACCACGAGCGCGCCGAGCCCCACGAGCACGGGGACGATCGACGAGCCGCCGTCCTCCGCGTCCGTCGCTCCGTCCGTCGCCTGGGTCGTCGCGGGCTCCGGCGTCGTCTCGTCGGCCGCGTCCGTGGTGGCCCCCTCGGAGGCGGGCTCCTGCGGCGTGGCCTCGTCCGCCGTGGGCTCCTCGGCGACCGGCGCCTCGGGCTGGGCCGCGACGGCGAACGCGAACGTTCCCTCGATGGGGTGGCCGTCGGACGAGACGACGCGCCACGCGACGGTGTACGTGTCGCCGCCGAGCGCGACCGCCGGGTCGAGCGCGAGCGTGGCGGTGCTGCCCTCGATCGTCGGCGCGCCCTGCGTCACGACCGTCCCGGCGGAGTCCGAGATCACGACCTGCGGCTCGACGGGGAGCGGCTCGGTGTTGAAGGTCAGCGTGATCGCGGTCGGGGGCGTCGCGAGCTGGGCGCCGTCGGCCGGGTCCGAGCTGAGGATGCGGTCGTGCGCGGACGCCGGGGCGGCGGTGAGGGTCGCGAGCCCGGCGGTGAGGCCCAGGGCCAGCGCGGCGGCGGCGAGGAGGGCGAGGAGGGCCGACACGGGTCGGCGCAGGGAGAGAGTCATGAGGGTTCTTCCGTCCGAGGCGCGGCGGTCGCCGCACGGTGGTGCCCCGTGGCCCGGTCGTCACCGGGTCGGCCTCGTCGGGTGCCGCGTCAGGACGCGGCAAGGGGGCGCAGCAGTGCTCCCGACGGGCCGTCCGCCGTCGGGGGCCCGCGCGTCGGGGCACGGCGCGCACGCCACAGGGACGCGACGCGCACGGTACGCGCCCCCGGCACGCCGGGACGCGCGCGCGGCACGACGAGGACGCGCGCGGGGAGGGCGCCGCGCGGCGTCACCCACGCGAGGAACCGCTCGAGGGCGCGCTCGCCGCGCGCGAGGACGAGCGCCAGCACGACGGTCGCCACGGCGTGCGCGACGACCATCCACAGGCCTGCCGTGCCCGACGTCGTGAGATGCTCCGGGTGCACGAGGCCCACCCCGCCGGCGGCCGGGACCGGCGCGCCGACGGGTGCCGCGCAGACGACGTCGCGCACCGGCGCGACGTGGCCGCCGTGTCCGGACGTGACCCCGACCGGGACGCACGACCCGACGGGCGCGAGCACGACGAGCGCCTGGTGCAGCGCGACCTGGGCGCCGCCCAGGAGCACCACGAGCCGCGTGGGCGTGAAGCGCAGCCGGGCGGCCGCCGTCGTGCCGGCGAGCGTGAACGCGGCGAGCGCCGCGAGGACCAGCGGGTCCGGGAGGGTGCCCCCGGCGACGCGGTGGGCGAGCGCCGTCAGCGCGAGCACGAGGGTCGCCACGAGCGCGGCGCGCGCGACGCGCAGCGGACCGACGACCGGGGAGGACACGACGGCCACCCTAGCGCGACGCGGGCGCGTCGTCCGGGCTGCCCTCGGCCCCCGCCGTCTCCGGGGACGCCGGGGCGGGCGAGCGGTCCGCGTACCGGCCGATCGCCGGACCGGTGGGCAGCAGCCGGTCGATCCCGACGATGACGAGGCCGAGCACGAGGAAGCCCGCCCCGTAGAGCACGACGTTGACGAGCAGCCCGGTCCACCCGAGCGCGTCGAGGTCGACGAAGCCGTACGGGTACTCGCTGCCGGGGCTGACGAACCCGCGGATCGTCGTGAACGCGAAGTACGCGAGCGGGTACAGGAGCCAGCGCGCGGCGTCGAGGCCGCGCAGGCGCCGGTGGGCGTCGAGCAGGAGGAAGTCGGCGAACACGGCGAGCGGCAGGAGCTCGTGCTCGATCTGGCCGTCGGTCAGCCCGAGGAACACGGCCGGGGCCTCGGGGTCCTCGGGCGCGAGCACGAGGTTCGCGACCAGCCCGGTGATCGCGGCGAAGAGCGTCACGCCCCCCTTGAGCCACCCCGGCGGCTGCCGGCGGCGCAGGAGCGACGCGACGCCCGCCCACGTGAACACGACGGCGATGAGGAAGCCGGTCTGGTTCGTGAAGTAGACGAGGCCCTCGATGTCGCCGTCGCGCCAGATGGCGCGCGTGCCGACGAGGGCGAGGACGACGAGGAACAGCCGGAACAGCCCGACGACGACGTGCATGCGAGCTCCTTCGCGCGCGGTGCGGTGGTGCGCTCAGGAGCCTAGTGCGCCCCGCCCACCCCCGCGCACACCCCCGACGCTTGCCCGGGGCGATGATGGGACCATGACGACCTCATCCACCCCCGCCCCCGGCTCCTCCCGCCCCGTCCCGCGCACCGCGCGCCGCACCGTCGCCGTCGTGCACGGCTACGTCGTGCCCGTCGCCTCGGACCCGATCGAGGACGGGACCGTGCTCATCGAGGACGGCGTCATCACCGCGGTCGGCGCGGACGTCGTCGTGCCCGACGGCGTCCCGACCCTCGACGCGCGCGGCCGCTGGGTGCTGCCCGGCTTCGTCGAGGCGCACGCCCACATGGGCGTCATGGAGGAGGCCGAGGGCTGGGCCGGCAACGACACCAACGAGATGACCGACCCGAACGGCGCCGCCCTGCGCGCGATCGACGCGATCAACGTCGAGGACGAGGGGTTCCGCGACGCGCTGGTCGGCGGCGTGACGAGCGCCGTCGTGAAGCCCGGCTCGGGCAACCCCATCGGCGGGCAGACCGTCGCGATCAAGACGTGGGGCGGCCGCACCGTCGACGAGCAGGTGATCCGCGAGACGGTCTCCGTGAAGTCGGCGCTCGGCGAGAACCCCAAGCGCGTGTACGGCGACCAGAAGAAGACGCCGTCGACGCGGCTCGGCGTCGCGAAGGTCATCCGCGCGGCGTTCGTCGACGCGCAGAACTACGCCGCGAAGCGCGACGCAGCCGAGGCGAAGGGCGAGCCGTTCGACCGCGACCTCGCGAAGGAGGCCCTCGCGCGCGTCCTCGCGGGCGAGCTGTACTGGGACCAGCACACGCACCGCGCCGACGACATCGCGACGGCCCTGCGCCTCGCGGACGAGTTCGGCTACAAGCTCGTGGTGAACCACGGGACCGACGGCGCCGCCGTCGCCGACGTGCTCGCCGAGCGCGACGTGCCGGTGATCTTCGGCCCGCTGTTCACCTCGCGCTCCAAGATCGAGCTGCGCAACCGCGACATCGCGAACCTCGGCGCGCTGGCCCGCGCGGGCGTGCGCGTCGCGATCACGACCGACCACCCCGTCGTGCCGATCAACTTCCTCGTGCACCAGGCGTCGCTCGCGGTCAAGGAGGGCCTCGACCGCGACACCGCGCTGCGCGCGCTCACCGTCAACCCGGCGGCGTTCCTGGGCCTCGACGACCGGGTCGGCGCCCTCGCTCCGGGCCTCGACGGCGACGTCGTCGTGTGGACGGGCGACCCGCTGGACGTGACGTCGCGCGCCGAGCACGTGCTCATCACGGGCACCGAGGCGTACACGTGGGACCCGACGGCGGCCGACGGCCGCGGCGCAGGCCGCGTCGTCGAGCGCGACGAGCGCTTCCGCGCCTGACCCGAGATAGACCCCTGCGGCCCGAGATCGACCTCGCGAAGGCCGATCTCGACCGTACGGGTCGATCTCGCGCCGGACGGTCCGGCACGGGCTTCCCGTGGCGCGACCGGGCACGACGGCGGACCATCGAGACATGCGCACCCGACCCGGTCCCCCGTCCCGTCGGCCCGCCCGGGCACCCCTCGCCGGCCTCGTCGTGCTCGCCGGGCTCCTCGCCGCGTGCTCCGGCCCCGGCCCCGGCGAGAAGGACGTGGAGTACGACTCGCTCGACGCGCTCCACGAGGCCGCGACGACCGCGGGGCTGACGTGCCTGTCGTTCACGCCCGAGGACTCCGGTTCGCCCGACGTCGAGCTCGGCGAGTGCGACGACACCACGCTCCTGGCCGTCTTCGCGGACGACGTCGACGAGGGCGAGTTCCTCGGCCTCCTGCCGGTCGAGCCGCCCGTGGAGGGTCAGGCGGCGCTCGCCGGGCCGAACTGGGTGGTCCTCGGCGACACCGGCGACCTCCTGGAGACCCAGGCGGGGATCGGCGGCGACTTCCTCTCCGACCTCTGACCGGCGGCTCGCCGACCGTCAGACGGCGGCGCGGGACGGACCCGCCGCCCCCGACCGGGGCGTCCCCCGCCCGGACGGTGGGCGGGGGTCTCCGTCACGTGGGCTCCGCCTGCCTTCGGGTGGCATGCGCGCCGGGAGTGGCAGGGGTCTCCGGTGGGTTGACCAGGACGTCGTCGGCGGTCTCTCGCTCGGCGGCGGTCCGGCGGTCCCACGAGTCGCGCCGCAGGGCGTAGAAGAGGAGCGGCGGTCCGCCGAGCACCACGACCACCCCGGCGACGACGAGCGGGTACGCGGTCGCGGAGAGACCGCTGAAGCCCGAGGGCCGCACGAACGCGAGGACGAACGCCGCGGCGCACGCGACGAGACCGACGCCCGCCACGAGCCGCATCGCGGGGGTCCGGTACGTCCGGACCACGTCCGGCTTCGTGCGCCGCAGACGGATCGCCGCCGCGAACATGAGCATGTACATGACCAGGTAGAGCGCCGCCGCCATGTCGACGAGCGCGATGAACGCCGTGTTGCCGTTGCGGACGAGCACGAAGAGCAGCGCGAGCAGCGTCACGATGCCGCCCTGCACGGCGAGGATCCCGACCTGGACGCCCGCCTTGTTGCGTCGCTGCAGCGCGGGCGGGAGGAGCCCGGTCCGTGCGGCCGCGAGGAGGCCGCGCGACGGCCCGGCGATCCAGGTGACGACGGACGCGAACGCGCCGAGCGCGATGAGGAGCGAGATCACCGGGGTGCCCCAGCTCATGCCCCAGTGGTCGAAGAACGCCTTGAAGGCGAGGTTGATGCCGTCGGTCACGCCGAGCGCGGACTTCGGGACGGCTACGGAGATCGCGAGGGTCGGGAGGATGAAGACGCCGAGGATGAGCACGGTCGCGATGGCGATCGACCGCGGGAAGCCGCGCCCGGGGTTGCGCAGGTCGTTCGCGTGCACGGCGTTGACCTCCATCCCGGCGTACGCGAGGACGTTCGAGACGATGAGCACGATCGACGCGATGCCGGTCCACGGCGGCACCACCGCCGACGCCTCGAGCGTCGTCTGGGACCGTTCACCGGTCCCGAGCCAGACCGCGCCGAGGACGATGAGCAGGACGGCGGGCAGGATGGTGCCGAAGATGCCGCTCCAGGAGCCGACCTTCGCGAAGAGGTTGCCGCCGGCGAGGGTGATGAGCGTCGATCCCCAGTACAGGACGAGGATCACGACGGCCGTGTAGAGGCCGTTCCGGGTGAGGTCGGGGTCGCCGACGACGAACGACAGGCTCGCCGCGATGAACGCGATCTGCGTGGGGTACCAGACGACGTTCTGGATCCACTGCAGCCAGATCGCGACGAACCCCGCGCGCTCGCCGAAGGCCTCGCGCACCCAGGTGAAGACGCCGCCCTTCCAGCCGGTCGCGAGCTCGGCCGCGACGAGCGCCGTCGGCACGAGGAAGAGGATGGCGGGGACGACGAAGAGCGTCACCGAGCCGAGCCCGTACGACGCCATCGCGGGGAGCGACCGCAGCGACGCGACCACCACCACCGTGAGCATCGCGAGCTGCACGACCGACATGAACGCGGTCGCCGTGGCGGCGGGCGCCCCGATCGCGGGCCCCGCGTGACCCGGCGGCTTCCGCGCGCCGGGCGTCCCGTACGGGTGCGGGCGGACGTGCGCGGCCGACGGCGCGTGCGTGCCGTCGGCCCGGACGTGCGGTCCCGAGCCCCCGGGCGGATCCTGTGCTGCCCCCTGTGCCATGGTCCGTTCCCTCCTGCTCGCCGGCCCCTCAGTGGTGGAAGCCCGAGCGCTGGCCCTCGGTCGGCATGGGGCTCGTGAGGGCGTCGAGAGTGGCGACCTCCTCGCGCAGGTCCGCGAGGAACGCCGAGGCGAGGTCGTGGCTGAAGCCGTTGCGCACGACGACGCGCTGGACGGTGACGTCGGTGAGGTCGTCCGGCATGGGGTAGGCGGGGACGAGCCAGCCCTTGGTCCGCAGCCGCTCCGAGAGGTGGTACAGGTTCCAGTTCTCGGTGTGGCCCGCTCTGAGGCGCCAGGCGAACACCGGGATGTCCGAGCCGTCGTTCCACAGCTCGAACGCGGGCATCTTCGCGATCTCCCCGGAGAGGTAGAGGGCGACGTCGCGCGACGTCCGCTGCACCGCCTCGTACCCGGTGCGTCCCAGGCGCAGGAACAGGTAGTACTGCAACAGCACCTGCGCACCGGGCCGCGAGAAGTTGAGGGCGAAGGTCGGCATGTCCCCACCGAGGTAGCTCACCCGGAACACGAGGTCCTCGGGCAGGGACTCGGTGTCGCGCCAGACGACCCACCCGAGCCCGGGATACACGAGGCCGTACTTGTGCCCCGACGTGTTGATCGACGCGACCCGGGCGACGCGGAAGTCCCACACGAGCTCGGGCTGGACGAACGGGGCGACCATCGCGCCCGAGGCTCCGTCGACGTGGATCGGCACGTCGAGGCCGGTGGACTCCTGGATCCGGTCGAGAGCCGCCGCGATCTCCGTGACCGGCTCGTACATGCCCGTGTAGGTCACGCCCATGATCGCGACGACCCCGATGGTGTTCTCGTCCACGTACTTCTCGAGGTCGTGGCCGTCGAGGACCTTGTGCTCCTCGGAGATCGGGACGTAGCGCGCCTCGACCTCGAAGTAGTTGCAGAACTTCTCCCAGCAGACCTGGACCGCGCTGGACAGCACGAGGTTGGGCCGGTCCACCGGCTTGCCCGCGGCACGGCGCGCGTGCTGCCAGCGGCGCTTGAGGGCGAGGCCGCCGAGCATGCACGCCTCGGACGAGCCGATCGTCGAGGTGCCGATGGTGTGCTCCGGGTCCGGCGCGTGCCACAGGTCGGCGAGCATGGTCCAGCAGCGCGTCTCCACCGCGGCGGTCTGCGGGTACTCGTCCTTGTCGATCATGTTCTTGTCCGCGGCCTCGAGGTAGAGCCGCGCGGCGCGCTCGTCCATCCACGTCCCGACGAACGTCGCGAGGTTGAGCCGCGCGTTGCCGTCGAGCATGGCCTCGTCGTGCACGATCTGGTACGCGGTCTCCTGGAGCGACTCGTCGTCCGGGAAGCGGAACTTGGGCAGCGTCGTCGCCTCCCCGGGCCTGGCGAAGACCGGGTTGAGCTCGACGACGTCGGGCTCTCCGTGGTGCCTCTCGGCACGGCGCGTGTTGGTGACCATGTCCGTCCGCCCCCTCGGGTGTGGCGGCCGCGGACCTGCGGCCGCTCTCCCGACGGTACGACCGTCGCCTGAGGGTCGCCTCCCGACCGGGCGAGCCTAAGCGACACCTGTTGCCTAAGTCGTTGCCTCGGCGTATCGTCGATGACGACGGACGACGCGATCGGAGGTGGTGGACCGTGGACAAGCGCAGCGCGCGGACCGCCGCCCTCCTGCGGGACGCGATCCTCGAGCTCGCCGCGGAGCGGGACGTCGCCGACCTCACCGTCTCGGCCGTCGCCGCCCGCGCGGGCATCAACCGCGTGACGTTCTACGACCACGCCCCGAGCCCCGCGGACCTCCTCGTCCGCGCGCTGGCCGCCGAGCTCGACACGATCCGCGACCGGTTCTTCGAGGACGTCCGGGTGGCCGAGACGGCGGACGACGTCCCCGCCCGGTCGCGCGACGTCGTCGACCACTGGAGCCACGCGCTCGTCGAGCACGTCGAGGCGCACCTGCCCGTCTACGAGCGGGCGCTCGAGGGCGGGCTCAGCGCCCCGCTGTTCCGGCTGCTCGCGGGCCACGTCACCGAGACGCTCGTGGAGCACCTCGGCGCCCACCCCGGGCTCCTGCCCACGGGCGCCGGCACCGACGCGGAGGTCGCGACGACGGCTCGTGCCTTCGCCACGTACGTCGGCTTCGGCACGGTCGGCGCCCTCGAGGTCTGGCTCGCCACTCCTCCACCCCGCGACCCGGGGTTCTTCCCCCGGGTCGCCCGAGACGCCCTGCCCGCCTGGTGGACCACGCCGTCGACCTGACGAGCCGTCCCCTCCGCCGGTCGACCGTGCCGCCGGCGGGCAGGTGCACACCACACCGCGCGACGACGCCGGACCCGCTCACGAGGCGGGCCGACGCCGTCGCGCCCTCAGAAAGGAGCCCCACCATGGGCAGCACTCCCGGAAGGGTCCAGGACAAGGTCGCGATCATCACCGGCGGCACCGGCGGCATGGGCGTCACGCACGCCCGCGCCCTCGTCGCCGAGGGCGCGAAGGTCGTGATCGCCGACCTCGACGACGAGAAGGGCGAGGCGCTCGCCGCCGAGCTCGGCCCGGACGCGCGCTACGTCCACCTCGACGTCACGAGCGAGGACGACTGGGCCGCGGCCGTCGCCGCGACGATCTCGGCGTTCGCTCGCGTGGACGTGCTCGTCAACAACGCGGGCATCGCGAACGGCGGCCCGATCACCGAGTTCGACACCGCGGCGTGGCGCACGATCATCGACGTCAACCTCACGGGCACGTTCCTCGGGATCCGTGCGGTCTCGCCCGTCATGGCGAAGGCCGGCGCGGGGTCGATCATCAACGTCTCGTCCGTCGAGGGCATGCGCGGCAGCGCCGGGCTGCACGGCTACGTCGCGTCGAAGTTCGGCGTCCGCGGGCTCACCAAGTCGGTCGCGCTCGACCTCGGCCCGTACGGCGTCCGCGTCAACTCGGTGCACCCCGGGTTCATCTCGACGCCCATGACGGCCTCGCTCAACCCCGACGACCTGCTCATCCCCCTCGGCAGGCCGGCCGCGCCCGAGGAGGTCTCCCGGCTGATCCTCTTCCTCGCGAGCGACGAGTCGTCCTACTCCACGGGGTCGGAGTTCGTCGTGGACGGCGGCCTCATCGCGGGCGTGCCCTCGAAGAAGGGCCACGGCCAGCTCTGACCGGTCACGCGGGCCGGTTCAGGCGGTCAGGGTTCAGCGGACCGCGCACGCGACGCAGGTCCTCGCCGTCGGGCGCGCCTCCAGTCGCCCGGCGGCGATCTGCTGCCCGCAGGCCTCGCACACGCCGTAGGAGCCCGCGTCGAGCCGGGCCAGGGCGGCGTCGGCCTCCTCCACCCGCGCCGCCGCGTCGCGCGCGAGCGCGTCCACCTGGGCGCGCTCGAACGCGATGGTCGCGCCGTCCGGGTCGTGCTCGTCGTCCGCGTTCGAGTCGCGCGACGCCTCGACGATCCCTGCGACCTCGGCGCGCAGCGCGCGGAGCCGTGCCGCGGCGTCGGCCCGCACGGCGAGCAGGCGCACGCGCGCGGCGTCGCCCCGGGCGGGCGCTCGGCGGTCTCGTGGTGTCGTCATCTCGTCCCCTCAACGTCGCGGAGGGGGTGAAACCGTCCCGGACGGGGAGTCCTGCCCGTGGTGGGCGCATGACAGCGGCGGTCGACGGGTGGAAGAGTGGAACCGCCCGGCTCCCCCCGGGCCCGCCGCGCGGTCTCGCCCCCGCGGCGCGCGACCGACGTCCGACGGCGAGACCACAGGGGGTCTGCATGAGCACGGTCGTCGTCTTCGAGTCCTTCGGCGGGCCGGAGACGTTGCGGGTCGACGACGAGCACGTCGGCGAGCCCGGGCCCGGCCAGGTACGCGTCGCGAACCGCGTCGTCGGGGTCAACCCCGCGGACCTCAAGCGGCTCGCCGGCGCGTTCGGGGGCCGCGTGCCCGGCGTGCTCGGGTTCGAGGCCGCCGGCGTGGTCGACGCCGTGGGGCCCGACGTGCCCGACCTCGCTCCCGGCGACGAGGTCGTCTGGCACGGGACCGGCGCGCAGCGCGAGCTCTCGCTCGTCCGCGCCGACCACGTGCGCCGCAAGCCCGCGTCCGTCCCCGTCGAGCAGGCGGCCGTGCTGCCCGTCGCGGCCGCGACCGCATTCTCCGCGCTCGTCCAGGCCGACGTCGGCGAGGGCGACGTGGTCCTGGTGCACGGCGCGAGCGGGGGCGTCGGATCGGCGGCGGTGCAGATCGCGACCGCGCTCGGCGCGCGCGTCGTCGGGACGGCGTCGCCCGCGAACCACGACTACCTGCGCGGTCTCGGCGCGGCCCCGGTCGCGTACGGGCCCGGTCTCGTCGACGCGGTGCGGGCGCTGCCGGACGGCTTGGACGCGGTGAGCGTCGTCGTCGACCTCGTCGGCACCGCGGACGCGCTCGCCGCGACCGTCGCGCTGCTGGGCGAGGACCTGGCGCCCGCCACCCCGGACGACCCGCCGAGCGCGGTGACGATCGTCGGGTCCGACGCGTCGCGCGCCGCGGGCGTCGTGGACAAGGTCGACGCGAAGGGCGCGCTCGACGAGGTACTCGCGCTCGCGGAGGACGGGCGGCTCCGGGCGGAGGTCTCGGCACGATTCCCGCTCACGGACGCGGCGGAGGCGCTGCGGCTCGTCGCCGACGGGCACGTCCGCGGCAAGGTCGTCCTCGACGTCCCGTGACCGGGACCTCGGTCCCGGACGGTTGTGACGCTGGGCACAAGGTTGCCCCGGGAACCGCAGGATTCCGCCGTTCCTGAGCGTGCGGCCCGCGAATCTTCTTGCGCCCCGCGTGCGCGAGAGTGTGAAATCGTTAGCATGCGTAAGTTTCTTGCCGCTACCGCGGCGCTCTCCTGTGCCCTCCTGCTGGCGTCCTGCGCCTCGCCGACCGACCCGGCGAGCGACGACACCGCGACCCCCGAGACCACGACCACGACCGAGGCGGCCTCCGAGGTCACGCCGGCCGTCGTGTCCGTGACCACGACGTGCAACATGTTCTACGGCGGCGAGTACTCCGCCGAGCGCCTCGTCACCGAGACGACGCCGCTGCTCGAGACGCCCGAGGACGAGGCCGCCGCCGCCGCGATCTACACCACGCGCGAGCGCCTCATCGCGGTCCAGAACTTCGCAGACCCCGACCTCCAGGAGAACCTCAACGGGATCAAGGCCCCGTTCGAGGCCGCCGTGCAGGAGGCCACGATCGACACGTCGTCGCTCCAGGAGTCTCTCGACGCCTTCCGCGCGCAGTGCACGGAGGCCGGGTACGCGTTCGCGTCCTGACCCTCGCACACCCCCGCGCCGCGGTCCGGGCGGCCCGTCCCTCGCCGGGGCGGGCCGTCCGCGCGTCCGGACCCGGACGCGGCGCGACCTCCGAGCGCGGGGCGTGACGGCGGCGCCCGTGGGAGCATCCGACCATGCCCGTGGTCGAGTCCTCCCTCGTGGTCCCCGTCGACCCCGCGACGGCGTTCGCCGTCTCCCAGACGACCGGTGACGTCCGCCTCCGCTGGGACCCGTTCGTCCGGCGACAGCACTTCCTCGACGGCGCCACGGCGCCCGCGAAGGGCGTGCGCACCTTCACCCGGCACCGCAGCGGACTGTCCATGGTGAGCGAGTACGTCTCCTACAACCCGCCGACGAACGTCGGGATGCGCATGGTCCGCGGGTCCTGGTTCTTCGAGAACCTCGCGGGCGGGTGGCGGTTCGCGCCCGACCCGTCCGGCGGCACGCGCGCCACCTGGCGCTACTCCTTCCGGTGCCGCCCCCGCTGGCTCGCCCCGCTCGCCGAACGCGTCGGCTCGTGGGTGCTCGGGCGCGACATCGACCGGCGCATCGCCGGGTTCGCGCGCGGCTGCGCCGACCCCGTCGTGCTCGCCGCGGTGCGCGAGCCGACCGGCTAGACGGACGGCGGCGCTACAGCCGGAACCGGACGCCCGTCACCCCGAGCCAGGTGAAGAACCCCGCCGCCAGCGCGACCAGCACGACGACGAGGGCGACGAGGACGCGGCGCCGGGCGTGGTCGCCGAACACGCGCAGGCCGAGCCAGGCGAGGCCCATGCCCACGAGCCCGCCGGCCGTGTTGGTGAGGACGTCGGTGACGTCGCTGGCCCCGATGCCGGCGACGTACTGGACGACCTCGAAGACGACGGACACCCCGACGACGAGGAGGAGCATCCTGGCGAAGCGCCGCTGCCGGGCCGCCAGGAGGACGAGCACGCCGAGCGGGACGAACACGAGGACGTTGACGGCCAGCTCTCGGGAGCCGAGGCCGCCGGTGGCCGTGCCGCCCATCGGGACCAGGTTGACCGACCGGCGGCCGACGAGGTCGCCGAGGTCGCCGAGGTCGCCGGTGTGGATCTTGAGCAGCACGACCCACACGAGCACCAGGACGTAGAGCCCGAGGACGACGCGCTCCGCGGTCCGGGCCGGGCGAGCCGGTGCTGGCCCGCCGCCGTCGGCCGCGCGGTCCTCGTCCTCGACGAGCCCGGGGTCCGCGTGCGGATCGTGCGCTGCCATGGGTCGCAGGCTACCGGCGCTCAGAGCGCGAAGCAGGATCGCCCTCACCGGCGGGGCTTCGGGTGTGACACCTCGGACAGGATCGCCGGGGGTGCAGGTTCGCCCGCACGGCACCCCGGGACGACGGCGCCCGGCACCCCGGTCGGACGCGGTCCGGCCGAGCGCGGCGTAGCGTGCGACGCATGGGCCCGCTCGACCGTCGCCGCCCCCGGGCGTTCCTCGCCGTGGTGCTCGCGGTGCTCTCGGTCGCCGGGTCGGTGGGTGCGACGCACGGGCAGCCGGGCGCGCGCCCGCTCGACCTCGCCGCCGTCGCCCTCCTCCTCGTCTCCCCGCTCGCACTCGTGCTCCTCGTGCCGCGTCCGGTCGCCGCGGTCGCGGTGTCGGTCGCGGCCGCCGGGGTCTTCCTCGTCGCCGGGTACGCGTGGGGTCCGGTCCTCGCGGGGCCCGTCGGCGTGCTGGTCGGGGTGCTCCTCAGCGGCCCCGCGGAGCGCGCGCGGCGCGTGGCGTGGGGCGGGGCCGTGCTGCTCGCAGGGGCCGTCGTCGCGGCGGCGGCCCTCCGCCCCGACGCCCCGCCGCGGGCGACGCTCCTCGGCGGGGCGGCGTGGACCGTCGTCGTGCTGCTCGTCGCGGGCGCGATCCGCGACCGGTCGGCCCGGATCGCCGCCGCACGGCAGGCCGAGCAGGTCGCGCGGGTCGAGCGGGAGCGCACGGCCGTCGCGGACGAGCGGCTGCGCATCGCGCGCGAGGTCCACGACGTGCTCGCGCACTCGCTCTCCGCGATCACCGTGCAGGCGGGCGTCGGGCTGCACCTGCTGGACCGCGACCCCGACCAGGCCCGCAGCGCGCTGACGGCGATCCGCACCACCAGCACGGAGGCCCTCGACGAGGTCCGTGCGGTGCTCGGCGTCGTCCGGGGGGAGCCGCTCGCGGAGGCGGCCGCGGCGCACGACCTGGCCGCAGCCGACGCCCCGCTCGCCCCGACGTGGGACCTCGCCGCGCTCCCCCGGCTCGTGCAGCGGGCGGAGGGAGGCGGGATCGCGGTCGCCCTCGCCGTGGATCCCGCTACCGCCGGGCTGCCCGACCGGCTCGCCGGGGTCGTCTACCGCGTGGTGCAGGAGGCCCTGACCAACGTGCGGCGGCACGCGCACGGCGCGACGCACGTCGACGTCCGCGTCGTCGTCGATGCGAGCGACGGGTCCGCGTCCGACCGGAGCGGCACCCGGGCGGACGGGGACAGCACCTCGCGCCGCGTGACGGTGACCGTCACCGACGACGGCGCGGGCGCACCCTCCGACGCCGAGCCGGGCTACGGCCTGCGGGGCATGCGCGAGCGCGTGGAGAGCGTCGGCGGGTCGCTCGCGGCGGGGTCGGTGCCCGGTCCGACACCGGGGCTGGGGTCGGAGCGGGAGGAAGGTACCGCTGGACGCGGCTTCCGGGTGCGGGCAGTCTTTCCCTGGCCGGGCACCACGCCCCGGTCGGGCAGCACCGGGCGGTCCGACGAGGGACCCCCGCGGCACGAGGAGGCACCATGATCGACGTCGTGCTGGCCGACGACCAGGCGCTCGTGCGCGGTGGCTTCCGTGCGCTCATCGACTCCGAGGACGACATGCGCGTCGTCGCCGAGGCCGCGACCGGGGACGACGCCGTCCGGCTCGCGCTGGAGCACCTGCCCGACGTCGTGCTCATGGACATCCGGATGCCCGGACTCGACGGGCTCGAGGCGACCCGGCGGATCGTCGCCGACCGTGCGGCGTCGCACGTGCACGTCGTGGTGGTCACCACGTTCGAGCTCGACGAGTACGTGACGGACGCGATCCGCGGCGGCGCGAGCGGGTTCCTCGTCAAGGACACCGAGCCCGTCGACCTCGTCCGCGCGGTGCGGGTCGCGGCGCGGGGCGACGCCCTGCTCTCGCCCACGGTGACCCGACGCCTGCTCTCCCGCGTCGCGGACGCGACGCGGACCGTCGGGCCGGTCCCCGGTGTCGAGGAGCTCACGCCGCGCGAGCGCGAGGTGCTCGTCGAGGTCGCGGGCGGGCTCTCGAACGACGAGATCGCGGGCACGCTCTACCTGTCGGAGTCGACCGTGAAGACGCACGTGTCGCGCGTCATGGCCAAGGTGGGTGCGCGCGACCGCGCGCAGCTCGTCGTCGCGGCCTACGAGTCCGGGCTCGTCCGGCCCGGCTGGGTGGGCTGACCGCCGGGCGCGAGGGGCCGCCCGGACCGGCACCGCGGGACGAGCGAGGTCGGCACGCACGGGGGACGACGCGGCGTCGGGCACCGGGAAGCCTGGAGGTGCGGCCGGATCACGGCCGCCCCCGCCGCCCGGCGGGGCGCACCGACACCGGAGGTCGTCATGCTCACCGCACTCACCGGGGCCGTGGTCCCCACGGAGGCCGTCGCGTCCGTGGCGCACGCCGGCTGGGGACCCGGACCGTGGTGGTTCGTCTTCCCGCTGCTGTGGTTCCTGCTGTTCGCGTCCGTGATCTTCCTGGTCGCCCGCCGCGCACGCCGCGGCTGGGGCCCGGGCGGCCCGAACGGCTGGCGCGCCACCGGCCCGGACCCCGTCGCGATCCTCGGCGAGCGCTACGCGCGCGGCGAGATCGACGAGCAGGAGTACCGCTCGCGCCTCGCGGTCCTGCGCGAGGGTCGCCCCCAGCCCTGACGCCGAGAACGACATGGGTGCCGTTATCCCGTGGATAACGGCACCCATGTCGTGTTCGACGGCGCGTGGGCGCGTCAGGCGGAGGCGCCTGCCGGCTCCTTGGTGGCCGACGGCGTGGCCTCCTCGGTCTCGGTCGTCGCCGAGGTCTCGGTGGCGGTCGTCTCGGTGGCGGTCGTCTCGGACGCGTCGTCCTCGTCCACGAAGAGGTCCTCCGCGCTGGCGGACTCGTACTTCTCGAGGTCGAGGATGCCCTCGCGCTTGGCGACGATCGTCGGGACGAGCGCCTGGCCCGCGACGTTGACCGCGGTGCGGCCCATGTCGAGGATCGGGTCGATCGCCAGCAGCAGGCCGACGCCCGCGAGCGGCAGGCCGACGGTCGAGAGCGTGAGGGTCAGCATGACGATCGCGCCGGTGAGGCCCGCGGTCGCGGCGGAGCCGACGACGGAGACGAACGCGATGAGCAGGTAGTCGGTGATCGACAGGTCGATGCCGAAGATCTGCGCGACGAAGATCGCCGAGATGGCCGGGTAGATCGAGGCGCAACCGTCCATCTTGGTGGTCGCGGCCAGCGGCACCGCGAACGACGCGTACTCGCTCGGCACGCCGAGGTTGCGCTCGGTGACGCGCTGCGTCACGGGCAGCGTGCCGATCGAGGAGCGCGAGACGAACGCGAGCTGGATCGCGGGCCATGCGCCCCGGAAGTAGCTCGAGATCTTCAGGCCGTTGGTGCGCAGCAGGATCGGGTAGACGACGAACAGCACGACCGCGAGGCCGACGTAGATCGCGACGGCGAACCACGCGAGCGATGCGAGCGACGTCCAGCCGTAGGCCGCGATGGCGTAGCCGATGAGGCCGGCGGTGCCGATCGGCGCAAGGCGGATGATCCACCACAGCACCTTCTGCACGATCGCGAGCGCGGAGCGGTTGAACGCGAGGAACGGGTCCGCCTTCTTGCCCGACTTGAGCGCGGCGATGCCGATCACCAGCGCGACGACGAGGATCTGCAGGACGTTGAAGTTCACCGAGGTCTCAGCGGCACCCGTGAGCGCGCCGTCGTCCCCCGTCGTCAGGCGGGTCGACGCCCCGATGCCCAGGACGTTGCCCGGGATGAGGCCGGTGAGGAAGTCGAGCCACGTGCCGGTGCGCCCCGCCTCGTAGGCGTCGTCGACGGACACCGAGGCGTTCTGGCCCGGGTTGAACAGCAGGCCCAGGCCGATGCCGACGGCCACGGAGATCGCCGCGGTGATGGCGAACCACAGGAGCGTCTGGCCGGCGAGGCGCGCCGCGTTGGTGACGGTGCGCAGGTTCGCGATCGACGCGACGATCGCGGTGAAGATGAGCGGCGGGACGACGGCCTTGAGCAGCGTGACGAACGAGGAGCCGACGGTGTCGAGCGTCGTGGTCAGGCCGTTGGGAACCTCGCCGGCCGCGTCCTGCGGGCCCATGGCGAGGGCGAGGGCACCGAGGCCGACGCCGACCGCGAGGCCCAGCAGGATCTGGACGCTGAACGAGGGGAACCGGCGCTTCTTCGTCGCGGGTGCGGCGGCCGGGGCCTGGCTCACCTGCTGCGAGCCGGCCTTCCAGGAGGCCGGTGAGGGGGTCGAGGACACAGGGGACCTTTCGGGTGTCGCGGGCGCACGAGCGCCCGCTCTCGGGAGAGGGGCTCGGGACGTCGTCGCGGGGCGCCGGCAGCAGCGCGGCCCGGGCAGGGCATCAGGCCGGAGGGCGTGAGGTCCTGACGGTGCGGGGCGCGCCACGCACGTCAGCGGCTCGGGTCGCGAGGCGACCCGGGGTCCTGACGGGTGTGCGGAGGCGGAGAGGCGTCAGCGGCGACGGGGGGTCAGCGACACAGCGCGCTGGCGACTCGACGGAGGTCGACGTCGCGGCGCTGGGTGAGCTGCCAGGCAGGCACGCTGACGAACACGAAGGTTCTCCCGGAACGGTGGGTTCTCGCTGGAAAGCGGGCAGACGGACGCCCGCGGCAACCGATCATACCCGCTGGTGCACAACGACCCGACCGGGGACCCTATTCCCCACCTCCGCGAGATAGCGATCCCCCCCGCCGAGAGAGCGACGCCCGGCACCGTTCCGGGCCGGGCGTCGCTACTCGCGAGGTCAGGCGTTGGGCGCGTCGAGGAACGCGTGCATCAGCGGGCCCGCGGTGACGGCGCCGCCGTCGCCCGTCTCGACGAACACGGCGACCGCGAGGTCCCCCTGGGTCGCGATCATCCAGGCGTGGGACTGGCTGCCGTCGCCGTACTGCGCGGTGCCGGTCTTGGCGCCGGGCTCCCCCGGCAGGTCCTGGAGGATCGACGCCGACCCCTCGGTGACGACCGCGCGCATGAGGTCCCGCAGCGTCGCCGCCTCCTCCTCGGTGAGGGTGCTCGCGGGCTGCTCGTCGGCGACGGTCTGCACGTCCGGGTGGACCAGGACGGGCGCCACCGTGTGCCCGGCGGCGACGCTCGCCGCGACGGTCGCCATCGCCAGCGGGGAGGCCTGGACCTTGCCCTGCCCGATCATCGACGCGGCGTGCTCGGTGCCCTGCGAGTCGGTCGGGACGTCGCCGAAGAACGCGGGCGCGCCCAGGTCGGACTCGACGCCCAGCCCGAGCGACGCGGCGGCGTCGTGCAGCGCCTGCTGCGTCACCGTGTCCCGCTGCCCGATCATCGCGGTGTTGCACGAGTTGGCGAAGGCGGTGCGCAGCGGCACGTCGCCGAGCGCCGCCGTCGGGTAGCCCGGGACGTTCTGGAACTCGCGGCCGTCCACGGAGATCGTGGGCGGGCACGCGACGGTCGTGTCGGGCGTGAGCCCCGCGCGCAGCATCGCGAGCGTCGTCGCGACCTTGAAGGTCGAGCCGGGCGCGTACTGGCCGGTCGTCGCGGTCGAGAGGCCCTCGCCCGCCGTCGAGCTCGCCGCGGCCAGCACGGCTCCGGTGGAGGGCTGGATCGCGACGATCGCGCTCGGCCCTTGCCCCGCCAGCACCGCCTCGGCGGCGACCTGCATGTCCGGCCGGAGGGTCGTGCTGAGGGGGACGCCGTCCACCGGGTCCACCGAGAAGACCTCGGTCACCTCGCCGTCGGCGTCGCCCTCGCCCGGCACGACCTCGATCGACAGGCCCGGGACGCCCCGGAGCTGCTCGTCGTACTGGCGCTGGAGGCCGGAGAGACCGACCTGGTCGCCGGCGGCGATCGCCCCCTCGGACTCCTCGACGATCTCCGCCGTCGCGTCCCCCACGCGCCCGAGGATGGGGCGCGCGAACTCGCGCGTCGGCGCGAGCGGGAGCTCGTCGTCGAGCACGCGGACGCCGTCGACCCCGCGCGCCGCGTCGACGTCGACCCCCGCCGTGTCCTCGGTACGGACCGTGATCGCCTCGACGAACGCCTTCTCCCCCGCCCCGGCGACGCGCTGCGCGTACTCCTCGGGGTCGAGCCCGACGATCGCGGCGAGCTCGCGCGCGGCGCGGTCCCACGCTCCCGAGGCGACGAGGGTCTTGTCGACGCCGATCCGGTAGACCGGCCGGTCCTGGACGATCGGGACGTCGCCCGCGCCGAGGATGCCCGCACGCACGGCGGGCACGCGCTTCACCGCGAGCCGGTCGCCCTGGCCGAGCTCGGGGACGAGCACGTCCGGCTCCCACACGACGTCCCACGCCCCGGGTCCGTCCTCGCCGTCGGCCGCCTCCGCGAACGTCAGCTCCGCCGTCGTCGTGTACTCCCAGGCTTGCTCCCCGGCGACCTCCCAGCGGTAGGCGAGCGTCGCCGTCGCACGGTCGCCCGCGTCGTCGCCCTCCTCCACGACGTCCACCGTCGAGACCTCGACCGTGCGCTCGTACGGCGCGAGCGGCTCGAGCACCGCCTCGAGGTGGGCCTGGACGTCCTTCGCGGCGCCGTTGCGGAACTCCAGACCGCTCACGTCGCCCGCCTGGATCGCCTGCGCGAGCGCGTCCGCCGCGTCCTGCGCCTCCGGCCGGTCGGGCGTGCACGCGGCGAGCGGGAGGGCCAGGACGGGCGCGAGCACCGCGGCGCTCGCCCAGCGCACTGCCCGGTGCCGGACGCGCGGCCGGCCCTGCGTGGTCGTCCGGCCGTGGTCGTGCGCGACGCTGCTCACTCGCTGCTCCCCTGCTCCGTGCCGTTCGGGACGGGAGGGACGCTACCTCACGCCCCGGACGTCCCGGGCGCTCGGGACGAACCGGCCCGGTTCGTCCCCCGGTTCTTCACGCCGGGCACGCGGAGGAGGCCGGCCGAGCCGTCAGTCCGGGGTGACCGGGCTGATCGCGTACCAGAGCCGGATGCTCTCGTCGCCGCCCGGCCCGGGCTCGTGGCTGATCTGCACGGACGTGACGACGTCGCCGTTCGAGCCGTTGATGCCCGTGCGCTCGCGCGTCCCGCCCGTGCGCGACGCGTCGAGCGACGCCGGGAGCTCGTCGAGCCAGCGGTCCACCTGCGACCGGGGGAAGCCGAGGACCTCGGCGTCGGCGACGAGCTGGTCGTGGACCGCCTGGCCGCCGGACAGCGTGCGGAACACGTTGATCGTGCTCACGTACCCCCGTCGGGGCTGGATCGTCAGCTCCTCGGCCGTCGTGGACCACGTCCCGTCCGGGAGGGTCAGCTCGACCTGCGCCGCGCCGTCGGGCACCCGCACGACGGCCTGCGACTCGCCCAGCCCCACGGACTCCGCGGTGATCGGCCTGCTCACGTCCCAGCGCATGGGCTCGCCCCTCTCGATGTCCTCGATCGTCGTCGTCCCGGCCTCGTCGCCCGACGCCGTCCCTCCGGTCGCCGTGCTCGTCCCGCCCGGGCTCGCGGTCGCGTCGTCCGGACCGCCGAACGTCACGGTGCACGCCGTCAGGACGAGCGAGCCGGCGAGCACGACGACCGCGGCCCGAGCCGCCGTCCGCCGCCGCCCGGCCAGGCCGAGCCGGCTCACTGGTCCACGTCCACGTCCCACTCGGTCAGTCTGTCAAGGATGCGGCCGATGCGTGCGGGGTTCGTGAGCCGGTAGTCGTCGATCCGGTCGGAGACGTCGGTGCCGATGATCTGCGCCGCCTGGTCCGGGTGCTGGGTGACGAGCTGCTGGTAGGCGGGCAGGGTGTCGTTCGCGATGTACTCCCAGCGCGTCGCCTGGTCGGCGATGTTGCCGCCCGGGAGCGGGGTCTCGACCGTCACGGTCCCCTGCACGGGGTTGTCGAAGGAGATGCCCGTGAACGGGATGCCGATGTTCTCCGGGCCGGGCGTCTCGACGCTCACCGTAAAGGGGTCGTACTGCGCGTACGTGCCCGCGCCCGGGATCGACGGCTCGCCGACGAGCGTCATGAGGTACGTGAACGCCTCGCCCGTGACGGGGTGGCCGCGCATGGTCTGCCAGTCGTCAGCGATGATCTGGTTCTGCTCGCGCCACAGCAGCGCGGTGTTGCCGTCCGCGAGCGCCTGCGCGTCACCCGCCCGTCCGGCCTCGATGTCCGCCCACGCCTGGTACGCGGCGTCGTCGATGACGCCGGCCTCGAGCAGCCGCTCCATCTCCTCCATGCCGCCGTTCAGGTACGCCTCGTGCATGACGGCCTGGTCGACGAAGATCTCGCGTTGCATCGACAGGAACTGGTTCTCGTAGAACCCGAGCTCGGCGTCGGTCATGGTCGCGATCGCCTCGAGGGCCGCGCGGTCCACGCCGGGCGGGAGGGCCCGCGCACCGGTCGCGACGTCCTGCGCGAGCTGCCGCATCATGTCGAGGTCGAAGAACCCGGCGGCGAACGACGGCCCGATCATCGCCGCCATGCCGGCCCACTGCATCCACGGCTGGTCGAGGTAGAGCTCGCCGTAGTACGTGTAGACGCCCTCGATGATCTCGCGGTTCGCGGACGCCCCGGCCGACGGGTCCCAGTCGGCGAAGTCGAAGCCCGCCTCGGCCGCGGCGACGCGCGTCCAGTGCGCGACGACGAGGTCCGAGAAGCCGGGCGAGTCCGGGTCGACGCCGAGCCGCACGAGCTGCGCGTAGAGCGCGGCGACCTGGGCGTCCGTCGCGCTCGCGAGCCACTCCGCGCGCTCGCTCGCGTCCATCGCGGCGTACTCGGCGGGGGTGGGCGTGGGGACGCTCTGCCGGGGGCCGCCGGGTCCCGACGTGGGGCCGCCGCCGGGGCCGCCCAGGGTGCCGCCGCCGTCGCTGCTCGCGGACTCCTGCTGGTCGGCGTCGGCGGCGAGCTGGTCGGCCGCGGTGTCGAGGAGGGTCGCGGCGGCGGCGAGCGAGGGTCCGAGGCTCGCGGCCCAGTCGCCGCGGAACTCCGCGGCGTCGGGGCCCTCCCAGCGGGTCGCGGCGTCGACGACGGACGTCACCTGCGCCCGGTGGGCGCGCAGCGCGTCCGCACCCCCGCGCAGGGTCGACGCGAGCGCGCGCAGCGCCCGGACGTCGGCGCCCCACAAGCCGCTCATGCCGTCTCCTCCCCGCACCTGCGCGTGTCCCCTCACGCGCACGTGTCGACAGCCTCGTCTCGACGGTCGCACGCCGACGCTACGCGGCGCGCACGTCCGCCGCGATGGGGAGCGCTGCCCATCCCGCCCGACGCGACGGGCGTCGTCGCGCGGGACGGGTCGCGGGCGGGCCTCAGCTCAGACGTCGTTCGAGGCGCACGGTGACGGTGTCGCCCACGTCCTTGCCGAGGCGCTTGCGCACGGCCGCGTTGAGCGACAGCATCAGGCCGCCCGCGCCGGTCGGCATCAGCCCGACGTTCCGCAGGGGGACGTCGTCGACGGTCGCGTCGACCCGCACCGACCGCAGGGACCCGAAGATCTCGCGCGCCTCCGGCACCTCGACGCAGGGCCAGGTGTCGCCCTTGACGTCGACGCCGACGGGCGCGGTGAACGTGCGGTCGAGGGGGACGGGATCGAACGGCATGGTGCCTCCGGGGGTCGGGGTGCTGGTCGGGCTGTCGGTCGAGGTGATGACCGTGCGCGCGGCGCGAAGTCGTCGGTCGCCGGGGCGCCGGGGCGCCGGGCGTCAGGATCGCGCGAGGGAGGTGCCCATGCGCTCCACAGCCTCGGTGAGCACGTCGACGCCGGTCGCGAGGTTGAGGCGCACGTGGCCCTCGCCGCCGGGGCCGAACCGGCGCCCGTCCTCCAGCGCGACGCGCGCCCGGTCGAGGAACCAGCCGCGCGGGTCCCGCGCCGGTGCCGGGGCGCCGTCGGAGGAGGGGACGCCGTCGATCCCCCGACAGTCGAGCCACGCGAGGTAGGTCGCCTCGCCGGGGCGGTAGCCGACCTCCGGCAGGTGCTCCGTGAGCAGGTCGGCGAGGAGCCACGCGTTGCGCTCGACGCCCGCGAGCACGGCGTCGAGCCACGCCTCCCCGTGGTCGAGCGCGGCCACGTGCGCGAGCACCGACACGTGCTGCACGCCGTGGCTCGCCTCCTCGGGGATCCGGCGCAGGTCGTCGGCGGCGTCCGGTCCGGCGACGGCCGCCGCCGCCTTGATCCCCGGCAGGTTCCAGGCCTTGGACGCGGAGACGATCGCGACGGCCCGCTCGGAGCCCGGGACGGCGAGGAGCGGGGTGTGGGTCGTCGCCGTGCGGCCGTCGAGGCCCGGGCGGGTGAGCGGCGCGTGGATCTCGTCCGCGACGACGCGCACCCCGTACCGGGCGGCGAGCGCGAGCCCCGCCTCCAGCTCCGCGGGGGTGTGGATCGTCCCGGTGGGATTCTGCGGGTTGCACACGAGCCAGACGGCGCGACGCCCGCTCCCGGGGCCGCGCCCGTTCGCGGCGACGCCCGTCGCGTCGGCGAACGCGCGCTCGAGCGCGCCGAGGTCGAGCCGCCCGTCGGTGCCCAGCGGCGCATCGACCACCCGCCGCCCCTCGTTCGCGGTGAACCCGTAGAACGGCGGATAGACGGGTGGGTTCACGACGACCGCGTCGCCCGGTGCCGTGAGCACGCGCAGCACCTCGACGATCGCGAGCATGACGTCGGGCAGGGTGCGCGACATCGACGCGTCGAACGACCAGCCCCACCGGCGCTCCGCGAACCGCGCGTACGCCTCGCCGTAGGCGGTGCCGACGTCGTACCCGGTGTCGCCCGCGCGCAGGGCCGCGGTGACGGCGTCGACCACGGCCTCGCACGGCGCGACGTCCATCTCCGCGACGAACAGCGGCAGCACGTCGGGGTCGAACGCGCGCCACTTCACCGACGTCCGACGGCGCAGCTCGTCGAGCGTGAGGACGTCCAGGGGTGTGCGCATCGTTCTCCTCCCTCGGTGCCGAACCCGGGACGGCTCCTCAGGAAGCCGTGCGCGTGGGGAGCGACCCCGGGTTCGGCGGGTCGATTCGGCCACCCTAGGTCGTGTCCGGGGCCGCGGGCGTCGGGACCGGTTCCTCCGCCGCGGCGTTCGCCGGGCTCGTCGCGAGGACGACGCAGCCGCCCACCGCGGCGAGCGTCGCGAGCCCCGCGGGCACGGCCCAGCCCGACCGCACGACGTCGCCCAGCACCGCGAGCCCCACGATCCCGGGCACGAGCACCTCGAGGACGGACACGGTCGCGGCGACGGTGCCGACGGCGCCGCGCTCGAGCGCGCGCAGGTACGCGAGCGCGCCCGCGACGCCGCCGAGGACGATCGCGACGGCGAGCGGCTGGAGGACGGTGTCGAGCAGGTCGCCGGACGCGTGGGCCCCGCGCGCGGCCACCGCCGCCACCGAGTACCCGAGGCCGCCGAGCACGGCGAGGAGCACGGGGTGCCCGCGCCGGTACGCGGCGGCCGTGCCCACCGCGACGGCGGCCCCGGCGACGTTCACCCACGTCACGAAGCCTGCCGGCGGGTGCGTCGCGGGCTGCTCCCCCGCCGCGAGCGCGAGCACGACGAGGCCCAGCACGACGACGCCCATCGCCACGAGGTCCGTGCGGCGCAGCGTCGCGCCGAGCACGAGCCGCGCGAGCAGCACGACGACGACCAGCGACGCCGCGACGACGGCCTGCACGACGAACAGCGGCAGGTGGTCGAGGGCGAGGAGCGAGAGGAGCCACGCGACGCCGTCGACCACGAGCCCGCCGATGACGAGCGGCTGCGCCACGACCGCGAGGCCGTGCGCCCGGCGCGTCGCGACCGCCTGCATGATGGTGCTCACCGCGTACAGGACGCTGGCGGCGACGGCGGCGAGGAGCGACAGGATCACGAGGTCTCGTCCTCGGCCGCGGTGTCGGGTCGGGACGGCGCGACGCCCGGAGCGGGCTCCGCCGGCGCGGTGCCCACCCCACGCAGGAACCGGCCGATCACGGGGATCTCCGTGACCCCCTCCGCGCCGGCCATGACGAGCGCCTGCGCGGCGGCCTGCTCCGCCGAGTCGAGGACGACGTAGCGGCGCGTCCAGCCGGGGTCGAACTTGTCGTTGAACGTCGCGAGCGTCTCCACCTGCGTGCCCTCGGAGAACCGCTTGACGACGGGCCGCACGAGCTGGTCGAGCCGCGAGTCGCGCTCGCCCTCCATGAGCTCGCGCAGGACGGCGAAGTTGAGGCCCAGACCGCTCTGGCCCCGCGCGACGAGCTCCGCGATCGTCGCGACGATCGTCGCGTCGACGAGGCCGTTCGGCAGGTCGGGGACGTCGAGGCGGCGCCGCATGACGTCGAGCGACCAGCCGTCGATGTCGCTCGCGGGCACCCACTGGCAGAACGCGTCCACGCGCCCCTCGGCGGACCGGGTGACGGAGAGCATGAGCCCGGTGTCGTGCGGGTCGAACAGGCGCGAGAGCGTCATGGAGAACCCCCGCTCGTCCTCGCCGCGCCGCGACTCGTCGCTCATCGCGGCGATCTCGTCGCGCAGCGCGGGGTCGAGGGTCGTGGGGTCGTGGAAGGTCGTCGTGTAGCCGGCGCGTGCGACGCGGTTCACGGCCTGGCGCAGCGACTTGTGGGCCTTGCCCTCGAGCGTGAACGACGGGCAGTCGACGGTCGCCTCGTCGCCGAGGTAGGCCGGGAGCAGGCCCGACGCCTCGTAGACGGGCAGCCACGACTCCCCCGCCGCGACGACCGCGACCTTCCAGCCGTTGCGCGCGACGTGGTCGAGGAACTCGGCCCAGACGAGCTCGCGCTCGGCCGGCGGGCAGACCGGGTCGGGCGAGACGAGGCACACGCCGTTGCGGACCGAGTGGGCCACGACCCCGTGGCCGACGAAGAACCAGTCCTTGTCGTCGCGCAGGGCGAAGTAGTCGAGCGTGCCGCCCCCGTGCGCCGCCACGACGGCGCGCGCCTTCTCCCGCTCGGCGAGGTGCTCCGCGGGCGTCGCGGGCCTGGGCGACCGCGGCGAGAGCAGCCACCAGAGCACGAGCACCACGAGCACGAGGTTCAGCACCGTCGCGACGGCGGCGATCCCGCGGGCCGCGCTCTCGAGCTCGGCGTCGCCCGCGTCGCGCGCCGCGAGCACCACGGCGACCGCGACCACGACGAGGACGAGCGCGACGCCGATCGCGACGAGGAGCAGCACCGCCCGGCGCACCGCGCGCCGCGTGGGCAGGACGGGGAACGCGCGCCACTGCGTGAGCAGCCACCCGACGGCGAGCAGCACGACGACCGCGGGCAGCGCGTGCCGGTGGTGCACCAGGTGCGCGACCGCCGTCAGGCCCAGCACCGCGCACGTGACGACCCACGAGAGCCGGTGGCCGTTGCGCAGGCCTCGCGCCGTGAGGAGCAGCACGACGGCGGCGAGCAGGATGCTCGACGCGCGGCTGCTCGCCTCGACGCCGGGCAGGAAGTCCTGGAAGACGGTCAGCCGTTCCCAGAGCCGCCGCGCGACGAGGCCCGCGAGCGAGAGCACCGCGAGCACCACGACGACGGTCGCGGCGACCCGGCGCACGCGGACCCGGTGCCGCTGGGCCGCGAGCGGGGAGTGCCGCCCCGTCGCGACGAGCGCCCCGTCGGCGCCGACGGCCTGCGCGGCTCGCGACGCGCCGGACGACGCGCTCGGTGACGGGCTCGCTGACGGGCTCGGCGACGCGCTCGGTCGGTGGGTCTCGTCGGGCACGCTCCGATCATCCGCCAGGCCCGTCCCGACCGCGCGGGCGGGCGGCCACGGGGCGCGGCCGCGATACGAGCGCGGGGGCACCCGGGTCGGAACGCTCCGAGTCCGGACCGTCAGGCGTCGGGAGCGGTCAGGCCTCGTCCCGGGCGGGCGACGACGACCGCGCGCCGCGCGCGTGGGCGGGGCGCTCGTCGTCGTTCACCCAGCGCCAGACGCGCGTCACGACGAACCACACGACCGCGGCCGCGACGACCACGATCACGATCTTCTGGAGCACGCCCGCGTACTCCTCCACGACGTGCCACTGCTCGCCGAGCGCGTACCCGGCGTAGACGAAGATCGTGTTCCACACGAGGCTGCCCGCCGCGGACAGGCCGAGGAACTTCCACAACGGCATGCGCTCGACCCCGGCCGGGATCGAGATGAGGCTGCGGAAGATCGGGATGAAGCGACCGAAGAAGACGGTCGCGCCGCCGTGCTTGAGGAAGAACTGCTCGGTGCGGTCGACGTCCGCGACCTTGACGAGCGGCAGGCGCTCCGCCACCCAGCGCGTGCGCTCGCGCCCGACGAGCGCCCCGACGAGGTACAGCGCCAGCGCCCCGACGACCGACCCGGCCGTCGTCCACACGATCGCCTCGACGAGCCCGAAGCTGCCCTGGCTCGCGGTGAAGCCCGCGAGCGGCAGGATGATCTCGCTCGGCAGGGGCGGGAACAGGTTCTCGAGCGCGATCGCGATCGCCGCGCCGACTGGCCCCAGCGTCTCCATGAGGTTCACAGCCCAGCCGGCGACGCCGTCGAGCGCGGGCTCCGCCGTCGACGCGGCGGGCAGGGCGGCCGAGAGGGCGGTCGAGAGTCCGGAGGGCATGGTCCCCGAGCCTAGGCGAGCGTCGGGACCCCGCTGGGCCGATGCGGGCGAGACCGTGTGGAGGTCTCGTGCGAAGCCGCCCGGACGGACCCTGCCCGGCCCGCGTCAGCCGCGCACCAGCGCGTCGATCCTCCGGACCGGGTCCCAGGCGCCCGCCTCGCCGTTGGAGACGACGACGACCGTCACGCCCGGCGCCCCGGCCGGCGGGAGACCGTCCGGGACGGATCCGCCCGCGTCCGGGTAGTGACGGAGCATCGCGCTCGACCCGGTGTTGATCCCCTCCTTGTACGCGGAGCGCACGGACCCGTCGGCGAGCAGCTCGAACTCGAGCCCGAACCCGTAGTGCACGCTCGCCGCGCGCTCGACGCCCTCGGCGTCCTTGTCGTCCGTCTCGTCCGTGTCGCCGTCGTCGTGCTTGACCTGCGGCGTGAGGAACGCGCGCGTGAGGTCGGGCGGCAGGAGCTCGCCGCCGCGGACCGCCGCCCAGAACCGGGCGAGGTCGCGCGCGGTGACATGCGCGCCGCCGTCGGGCGAGCCGACGGGCGGGTAGGAGTAGATGTTCTGCCGCCAGCCGGTGACGGGCGCCTCGTCGTCCGGACCCTCGCGGACGGGCTCCCAGCCCTCCGCGACGTCGGGTTCGGCCTCGTCCATGCGGAAGAACCCGGAGCGGTCCATGCCGGCGCGCGCGAAGACGTGCTCGCGGACGTACTCGCGGTAGGTCGTCCCGGTGACCTTCTCCAGCGCGAGCCCCGCGAGGACGAACCCGACGTTGCAGTACCGGCAGCCCTCCCCCGGCGGGAAGTTCGGCTCCTTGTGGACGAAGCCGGGGAGGAAGTCGGCCGTGCGCGTCACGGAGTAGCTCGGCCGGTCGACCCACAGCGCCTCGTACGACTCGCCCGCCTCCTCGTCGGCGTCGTCGGCGATGCCCGAGGTGTGCGTGAGCAGGTGCCGGAGCGTCACCTCGCGCGGGATCGTCGTGCCCGCGAGGTCGACGTGGTCGTGGATGCGGTCGTCGAGCCCGAGCCGCCCCTCCCCGACCTGCTGGAGCACCGCGACGGCGGTGAACAGCTTGGTCACGGACGCGACGTCGAACCGCGTGCTCGTACGGACCGGGACGCCCCAGCGCCGGGACGCGACGCCGTACGCGCGCTCGAAGAGCACGTCGCCGTCGCGCTCGATCCGCACCACGCCGGAGAACGCGTCGGCGTCGGCCGCCCCGCGCAGGTGGGTGTCGAGGGCGGCCAGGGCGTCGTCGTCGAGCACGGTCATGCCTCGACCGTAGGCGGGCTGCACCCGGGGCGGCCAGGTCTTTGCGGTCGCCGGTGGCGGGCGCAGCCCCTGGGAGCGCTGTCAGGGTACGGTCGCGGCATGGCGACCTCGACGACGACTCCTGCGCTCGGCGTGATCCTGCCGCGCGAGCTGCCCGCCGACCAGATCGTGCCGTTCGCGCGCCGCGCCGAGGAGGTGGGTCTGGACGAGGTGTGGGTCGTCGAGGACCTCACGTTCCACGGCGGGATCGCGCAGGCGGCGACCGTCCTGGCGACGACGCAGCGCCTCACCGTGGGCATCGGGATCCTCCCCGCCGCGACGCGCGCGCCGTCGACCGCCGCGATGGAGGCCGCGACGCTCGCCGCCCTGCACCCGGGCCGCCTGCACCTGGGGATCGGGCACGGCATGCCCGCGTGGATGCGGCAGATCGGCGTCTGGCCCGCGAGCCCGCTCGCGATGCTCGAGGAGACGACGTCGGCCGTGCGCGCGCTCCTGCACGGGGAGCGCGTCACGGTCTCGGGCCGGTACGTGACGGTCGACGACGTCGCGCTGCACGCCCCGCCGGCCTCGCCGCCGCCCGTGCTCGCCGGGGTGCGCGGCCCGCGCTCCCTCGAGGTCTCCGGCCGCGTCGCCGACGGGACGATCCTCGACATGCCCGTGACGCCCGAGTACCTGGCCGTCGCGCGCGCCGCTGTCGACGCCGGGCGGGCGAGCGCGGGCGACGACGCCCCGCCGGAGCACCGCGTCGTCGCGTTCTCGCTCGGCGCGGTGCACGACGACGTCGCGACCGCCCGCGCGATCGTCCGGCCGCACCTCGCCGTGCTGGGCGAGGCGGACTGGTCGGCGCAGATCGACCCGCTGCCGTTCGCCGACGACTTCCGCGCCCTGCGCGACGCGAGCGACACCCCCGAGGCGTTCGCCGCCGCGATGCCGGACGCGTGGGTCGACGCGCTCGCCGTCGTCGGTCCGCCCGACGCCTTCCGCGCCCGGCTCGCCGAGCTCGGCGCGGGCGGGGTGTCGAGCGTCGTGCTCGTCGCGACGAGCCCGGACCCGGCCCGCCCGGACGACCCCTTCGCGGCACTCGACGCGCTGGAGGCAGTGGCGCACGCGGCTCAGTAGCGCCAGGCGCGCATGTCCTCCTGGTACGTGCGCTGCACGGTCGGGGAGAGCAGGGTCGACGGCGGCAGGTCGCGCGGCGGATTGTCGGCGGGCAGGTGCGTGGTCGCGGCGAGCGACGCAGCGTCGTGGAACCGCAGGCCCTCGGGAAGCGGCGTGCGCGCGAAGAGCCCGGGGACGTCGTCGGGCGCCCCGGCCCCGCCAACCGCCCCGTCCTCGGGGAGGGAGAGCGCGAAGCCCCACTCGCCGAACGACGGGACGTTGATCGTGAGCGGCACGACCGCCCGGTCGGGCGCCGCGGCGCGGACGGTGGACACGACCTGCCAGAACGCGTCCGGCGTGAAGTACGACGACGTCGCCTGGGTCGCGAACGCGCCGCCCGGCCGCAGGTGCGCGGCGACCATGCCGTAGAACTCCTGCGAGTACAGCTTGGCGACCCGCTCGGTGGACGGGTCCACGAGGTCGACGAGCACGACGTCGAACGCCTGCGGGGTGTCCTCGACCCAGCGGAAGGCGTCGGCGTTGACGACCGTGACGCGCGGGTCGTCAAGCGCGTGCTCGTTGAGGTCGGTGAGGAGCCGGTTCTCGCGCGCGAGGTCGGTGACCGCGGGGTCGAGGTCGACGAGGGTGACCTCCTGCACCGAGTCGTACCGCAGCACCTCACGTGCGAGGAGTCCGTCGCCGCCGCCGAGGATCGCGACGGACGCGGGCGCGGCCACGGACGTCATCGCCGCGTGCGCGAGGGTCTCGTGGTACCGGGCCTCGTCGACGGAGGAGAACTGGAGCTGGTTGTCCAGGTAGAGGCGCGTGTCGCCGCGGTACTCGGTGACGACGACCTGCTGGTACGCGCTGCGCTCCTGCGCCACGACGGGGTCCTGGTACATGCCCGCGCTGATGCGCGTCTCGAGCCACGTGGACGCGGCGAACCCGGCGAGGAGGACGGCGAGCGTCACGCCGGCGAGGACGGTCCAGCGCGGCGGGTGGCCCATGCGCGCGAGCATGAAGGCCGCGACCGCGACGTTGAGCACGGCGACGGCGAACGCGGTGCGGACGAGCCCGAGGTACGGCAGCAGGAGGAACGGGAACAGCAGCGACGCCGCGAGCGCCCCGAAGTAGTCGAGCGCGAGCACCTTCGACAGGAGCGAGACGGACCCCTCGCTCCCCCGCTCCTTGAGCACCGCGACGAGCAGCGGGATCTCGACGCCGATCGCCGTGCCGATCGCGAGCGACAGGATCACGAACACGACCCACGCGAGCTCGGTCGACGCGTACGCCCAGAACAGCGCGAGCACCGACGTGCCGCCGAGGAGCGAGAGCACGAGCTCGTTGCGGACGAAGCTCAGGCCCGCGGCGCGCTGCAGCCGGGGCGCGAGGAGCGAGCCGAGGCCCATGCCGAACAGCGTGAGTCCCGTCGCGACGGAGAACGCGACGACGGAGTCGCCGAACAGGTACGACGCCGCCGTCCCGAGGATGAGCTCGTAGACGAGGCCGCCGACGGCGACGAGCAGCGCGGCGGCGAACACCGTCGGTCGGTCCATGCGGCGCGCGCGCCCGGCGCGGCCGGCCGCGGGGGCGACGTCGCCCTCGGCCTCGGGGGCCGCGGGCGCGCCGGGCGGGAGCTGTTCCTGGTCGAGCACGGTCAGGAGCTGATCGTCCCCGCGATGATGAGGCCGATCGCGACGGCGAGGCCCGCGATCATCACGCCGAACGCGACGTTGTGCTCGTCGACGAGCTCGCGGTGCAGGTTGAGCCGGAACACCTTGTTGGCGACCACGAGCGTGACGAGCAGCAGGACGATGCCGAGCGCCGAGTACAGGATGGTCGAGAAGAAGGACCAGAGGAACGCCAGCGGGGCGGCGGCGGTTGCGATCACGGTGTCTCCCGGAGTCAGGTCGTGGGGCGGTCGGGTGCGTCGGGCTGGAACGGCGGTCGGCGGCCGGGCACGGCGTCCCGCCCGCAGGGGCGTCCGACGGTCGGGCGGGTCACTTGCCGAGACCCCCGCCACCGCCGCCGTACACGGTGCGGCGCACACACGTGCCGCCCTGCTCGGTGGTGGTCACCTGGCCGGAGGGCGCGACGGTCTCGACGGTGCGGGGCGTGCACGCCCCGTCGCCGGACGCGGCCCGCGCCGTGCACGACGCGAAGAGCCCGACGAGCACGACGCCGGCGACCGCGAGGGCCACGAACCGTCCCCCGGGGAGCGTGCGCGGCGCGACGCGACGGCCGAAGAGCCGGCGCTGCTCGGCGGCGTCGAGGCGCCGGCCGCGGTACACGGCCGTCACGGGACCGAGCGGGCCGGTCGTGCGCTCGATCGAGACGATCGTCCCGTGGGCCGAGAGGTCGACGTACTCGACCTGCTGCCCCACGACGAACGGCTCGGCGAACTGCCCCTCGACGTGCTCGACACGACCCGTGCCGCGCTCGCGCACGACGAGCGAGTGCTGCCGGCCGTCGAGGCGCAGGGCGAGCGTGCGCCCGGTGTGCAGCGCGGAGAGGTCGACCACGGGCGGCCACGCCTCGGTCGGGTGCAGCAGCGTGACGTCGCGGGTGTCGTGGTCGTACTCGACCCAGACGTCCGAGCCGTCGTGGCCGAGGAGCTGCCACTCCTCCCACGTGAACGTGGTGCCGCCGTGCACGGTCGACAGGACGGCGACGGCGCGCGGCGTGGCGCGCTGGGGCGGCGTGCCGACGAGGTCCTCGCCGACCCGCATCGCGAGCCGCGGTCGGGTCCGGCTCACACGAGGCTCCGCACGGCGACGTCGGCCGCGCCCAGCGCGTCGGCGAGCAGGGCGCGCACGTCGTCGGTGAACGTGGCGGACGCCGGGGCGCGGCAGGTCGTGAGCGTCACGTAGGCGGTGCCGTGCTCGGGCCACGTGTGCACGGCGAGGTGGGACTCGGCGAGGAGGATCACGACGCTCGAGCCCTGCGGCTCGAAGCGGTGGGACGCCTCCCCGAGCGGCGTCATCCCCGCGTGGCGGACGATCGCGTCGAGGCACCGGCGGACCGTCGGGTCGTCGTCGAGCAGCGCCGGGTCCGCGCCCGTCACGTCGAAGACGTGGACGAGGTTGCGCTGCACGCCCGCTCCCCCCTGTTGCGCTCCTCGGTCCGTGGGCCGCACGCGGGTGAGCGGCCCGCGGTCCGGTGGCCGCGCCGTCGGGCCGCGCACACCCTAGCCGACCGGCGGAGCGGCGGTCCGCTCAGTCCGGGGGTCGCCACCGGTCCCTACAGGAGTCAGGTCCGCACCCACGACGTGGAGGTCATCATGGCCGCTCAGCTCAGCCCCTACCTGAACTTCGACGGCGACGCCCGCGAGGCCGTCGAGTTCTACGGCACCGTCTTCGGCGTCACGCCGGACATCAGCACCTACGACTCGATCGGGCCCGTCGACGACCCCGCGCAGGCCACGAAGGTCATGCACTCCCAGCTCCCCATCGAGGGCGTCGGGACGCTCATGGCGTCCGACGTGCCGCCGGGGACGACGCTCACGGACCACGCGTCGGTCGCGCTGTTCGGCGGCCCCGACGACCGCGAGCGCCTCCGTGCGTGGTTCGCCGCGCTCTCCGACGGCGCGCGGGAGGTCATGGCGATGGAGACCGCGCCGTGGGGAGACGAGTTCGGCATGCTCACCGACCGGTTCGGCGTCGGGTGGCTGGTGAACGTCTCCGGGCCCACCACGGCCTGACGCGGCGGGCCGGGCGGCGGCCCCCTCCGTCCGCGTGCGAGTCCACGCGGTCGCTGCGATGCTGGCGCGGCTGGGGGCAAAACCTCGCACAGCAGACGAAAAGGAGAAACCTATGGGTTGGCTCGCGTACATCGTCCTCGGCCTCGTCGCCGGTCTCGTCGCGCGTGCGGTGCTGCCGGGAAAGCAGACGGGCTCGCTGATCGTCACGATCCTGCTGGGCATCCTCGGGGCGCTGCTCGGTGGGTGGCTCGGCTCCGTCCTGTTCGGTACGTCGCTCGGTGACCTGGGCGACTTCCGGACCTGGCTCCTGGCGATCCTCGGCTCGCTGATCACGCTCGGGATCTACGGCGCGGTCACCCGGGGGAACCGTCGCAACGCCTGACGGACCCGGACCCACGACGTCTCGCACCGGGACGGTCACGACCGTGCGGGCGACGGTCACCGCCTGACCGGCGGCTCCCCGCACGACACGACGCCAGGCCCGCCCCGCCCGGAGAACCGGACGGGACGGGCCTGGCGTCTGCTGTCGGCGCCTGCCGGTCAGCCGCAGGTGGTCGCGTCGTACGGCGCGACGACCTCCGCGGTGACCTGCTCGCCGTCGACCGTGGCCGAGGCCGTGACGGTCGCCTCGCCCGCCTCGACGGACGTGCCGCGCACCGCGAACGACTGGTACGCGTTCGCACCCGGGGCCACGGCGCTGAACGCCTTGGTCCCGAACGGCGTGTCGAGCGTGACGTCCACGGGGACGTCCTCGCCGTTCGTCGCGCGCACGGCCACGTAGGCCTTGCCCGCGAGGCAGCGCGTCTGCGCGGTGACCGTCACGTCGAGCTCCGGCTCCTCGCCGTCGTCGCCGGCGTAGACCTGGGCGACCTCGGCGTCGGACAGCGCCCGGTCGAAGACGCGCACGTCGTCGATCGTGCCCGGCCAGTAGTCGACGGGGTTGCCGCTCCACTGCCCGCGACCGATCGTGAGCGGCCCGGACGGCGTGGTGCCGCCGCACACGTCGGACTGGCCGACGAGCTCGCCGTTGACGTAGAGCTTGAGCTTCTGGTCGGCCGCGTCGCGGACGCCCACGACGTGGTACCAGTCGCCGATCACCGGCTCGACGACGTACTCGGCCCGCGGCTCGCCCTCGTAGGAGAAGGCCCACCGGCCGCCCCCGCCGTACTGGAGGTAGAACGCGCTCGCGCCCACGGTGGAGTCCTGGCCCACGATGGTCGACCAGTTGCTCGGCTTCTTGTCGAGCTGGACCCACGCCGAGACCGTGTAGGAGCCGGTCGTGTCGACGACAGGCCCTTCGGTCGTGAAGTGGTCGTCGACGCCGTCGAGGTGGATGGCGGACCCGGTTCCGTCGCGCCCGGCCACCCACTCGCCCGTGCCCGACGCCGCGTGGTCGCCCACGCCGTCGGCCGCCGTCGTGCCCTGGCCCTCGTCGAACGACCAGCGGCCCGTGCCGGTCAGGCCCGGGGTGCCCGGGTCGACGGGCGCCGAGCCCTGCTTCGCCGCCGCGACGACCCGCTCGTTGACGTCCTTCACGCGCGCGGCGTCCATCTTGAGCACGCGACGGTCGTACGTGTAGAAGCCGTTGAGCTCGTTCTCGACGTCGGAGATCTCCGTGTACACCGAGCCGGACAGGTAGCACTGCGCCGGCCGCACGAGCTTCTCCGTGTTCTGCACGTACGCGTCCGTCAGCGCCTCGCTGTTCGCGACGCCGCCGTACGGGTTGGCGGACACGCCCGGCCACATGTGGCCCGGGACGCTCATCGAGAAGCCGCCGTGCTCGCCGTCGATCGCGGCGCGCGTGGCGTCCGGCTTCGGCAGCGCCGGGCCGGTGTACATGTGCCAGTCGATGATGTCGCCCGTCTTGGAGTCGCCCTTGGACGCGCAGCAGTTGTAGCCCGAGTGCGTGTTGAGGATGCGGCTCGGGTCGTACTCGTCGATCGTGTTGCCGATCCGCGCCGTGTCGGCGAGGTTCCACTCGCCCCAGCCCTCGTTGAACGTCACCCAGCCCACGATCGACGGCACCGAGCGGTGCTGGTCGATGATGTCCTTCATCTCCTGCTCCCAGAAGACGCGGGACGCCGGGTTCGTGTCGCCGTTGTTGAACCAGCCGCTCGGGATGTCCTGCCAGATCATCAGGCCGAGCGTGTCGGCGTGGTAGTAGAACCGCGCGGGCTCGACCTTGATGTGCTTGCGCAGCGTGTTGAAGCCCAGGTCCTTGTGGGCCTGGATGTCGAACACGTACGCCTCGTCGGACGCGGGCGTGTAGATGCCGTCCGGCCAGTAGCCCTGGTCGAGCGTCGACATGAGGAACGTCTTCTCGCCGTTGAGCAGGATGCGCTGGACGCCGTCCACCTCGGAGACCTCGATCGACCGCATGCCCGCATAGGAGGCCACCGTGTCGGTGGAGCCTCCGTCGGTGAGCGTGACGTCGACGTCGTAGAGGTACGGGTCCTCGGGCGACCACAGGTGCGCGTCCGGGATCTCGACCGTGAGCAGCTCGTTCGCGGCGCCGGTGACGGTGCCGACCTCGGTGCCCTCGGCGTCCCGCACGACGGCGGTCACCTCGGCGTCGTCCGACGCGGAGGCCGACTGCGCGGTCACCGCGAGCACGCCCGCCTCGACGTCGGGGGTCGTGACGACGGCGTCGATCGCCGCCGCGGGGACCGGCTCCATCCACACCGTCTGCCAGATGCCCGACGTCGGGGTGTAGAAGATGCCGCCCGGGTTGAGCGTCTGCTTGCCGACGGCCTGGTTGCTGCCGTCCGTCGTGTCGACGGCGCGCACCACGAGCTCCTGCTCGGTGCCCTCGACGAGCGCGTCGGTGACGTCCACGGAGAACGCCTCGTAGCCGCCGCGGTGGGTGCCGACCTGCTGGCCGTTGACGTACACGGTGGCGACGTAGTCGACGGCGCCGAAGTTGATGCGCAGCCGGTTGTCGCTCCCCACGGCCCAGTCCTGCGGCACCTCGAAGGTGCGGCGGTAGAACATGTCGTCCTCGCGGCGCTCGATGCCCGACAGCGCGGACTCGACCGCGTACGGGACGACGATCTCCTCGTCGAGGTCGCGACCGCTCGGCACGGCGTCGTCGGACTCCGCCGCCTCGAACTGCCAGACGCCGTTGAGGTTCTGCCACGCGTCGCGCGTGAGCTGCGGGCGCGGATACTCCGGCAGGGGGTTGGTGGGGTCGAAGTCGTCGGCCCACGGGGTCTGGATCCGGAACTCGGACCCGTTGGCGACCGGCAGGTTGAGCGAGCCGACCTTCTCGCCGCCGACGGTGAGGTCGCCCTCGCCGTCGTAGACCAGGCGGGCGGTCGACGCGCGGTCGACGGGCTCGGCGAGCGTGATGCCGAGGACGTCGCCCTGCGCCGCGACCTGCGCGACGGGCCACGCGAGCTGGTCCACCTGGACCTTGAGGTGGTCGACGAGGCTCTCGTCGACGCCGCCCGCGGCGCCCTGGAACGTCACGTTGAGGCTCGTGCCGTCGCTCTCGAGCGCGGCCTGCGCGGGGAAGACGACGAAGTCGTCGGGGTACGTGAACGCGTCGGTCGGCACGATCTCACGTTCCTGCGAGGGGCTCTGCCACCGCAACCGGAGGTGCGCACCGCCGGTGTTCTGGAACATCTCCATGCGGAACGAGTACTCCTGGCCCGCCTGGAGCTGGACCGGGGCGGAGGTCTGCTCGACGTCCCAGTCGTCGACCCAGTGGTCGATGACGAGCCGGTCGTCGATCCACAGCCGGAAGCCGTTGTCGCCGATCGCGGAGAACGTGTACGCCTCGCTGTAGTCGGGCGTGATCTTGCCCGTCCAGCGCGCGGACGTGCGCTCGCCGCGGCCCGTGAGCTCGGCGAACGTCGGGACCAGGTTGGGGAACTCGATCCGCTGGTCGGGGATCGTGGCCTTGAGGTCGGTGAGCGGCCAGCCGGGGCCGCCGGACAGGAAGTACTCGCCCTTGAGGCCGTTGTCGAGGGCGAGGTCCTGGGCCGCGACGTCCTGCGCGCCCGCCTCGTCCGTGGTCGTGGCCGCCGGCGTCGCGGTCGCACCGACCGCCGTCGCCACGGCCAGGGGGACCGTCAGCGCCGCGGCCAACGCCGCCGCGACGATCCTCGCGGGTCTGCCCCGTGGGGGCGCTACCGCTGTCATGGACTGCATCCGTGCTTCCTCCTCGTCGAGTGAATCCAGGGACTGCTTCGACGCGGCGGCGTACCGGGCTCCCGTGTCCGGCGGTCGCCTTCCTTGGCGCACCGCACGACGTCTCCCCAGAATCAAACAACTTCCACCAGAAAAAGACAACACCTCACAGCACAGGACATGACGCGGCAGCCCCAGGGACCCTCGGAAGACGCCGAACCCGGGGTCGGCGACGGGTGCGGGTGGTCAGCGGTGGATGAGGGACGTCCAGTCGGAGGGCACGCGGTCGGCCGGGGCGGGCGAGCCCTGCTCCGGCGGGCGCGAGAGCGGCGCGGCGAGGTGCGGGCCCTCGAGGACCTGCTCGGTCTCGTAGTCCCAGTACCAGTCCTCCCCCGGCTCGAAGGAGCGCATGAGGCGGTGACCGGTCTGCTGGAAGTGCGCCGTCGCGTGCTGGGCCGGCGACGTGTCGCAGCACCCCACGTGCCCGCACGTCGCGCAGCGGCGCAGGTGGACCCACCACCCGCCGGCCGCGTCGCACTCGGCGCAGCCGGTCCCGCTGGGCGGGACGGCGGGGTCGACGGCGGCCCAGAGCTGCGCGCCCAGGCTCTCGTCGAGCCCGTCCCCCGTGACGCTCACCGGCGGCTCACCGGGTCCCGACGGCGGAGGGCCGCACGACGGGTGCCCACGACTCGGGGTCGAGCGCCGGTGCGGGCTCGGCGTCGTCCCAGGCCCGGCAGTCGTCGATCGTCGCGGCGAGCAGCGCGCGCAGGCGCTCGTCCGGGTCCGGCACGCACGCCTCGGCGATGCCCTGCACCGCCGCGGAGATGATGCTCGGCGCGGCGTCGCGCACGAACCGGTTCGGCCGCAGCCGCGCGCCCTCGCAGAACCGCTGCGCCCAGCGCGCCGTGCGCGGGCAGCTCGCGAGCGCGTCCGCGGACTCGGCGCTGAGCGTGCCCGCGGGGCGGTCGTCGAGGACGTCGAGCATCTTCTCCGCCCCGATGATCGCGACGGCGAGCGTCTGCTGCCGGTCCGCCGGGGCGATCGGCAGCGCCGTCACCGCTGCCCGCAGCGCGATGCGCACGTCCCAGTGCGGGTCGTCGCTCGTCAGCCCGATGACGGACGGGATGAGCGGCGCGAGCTTGGGGCGCTCCGGGTCGACCGTGAGGTCGTTCACGGCGCGCGCGAGCATCGCGAGCAGCGGGTGCGTGCACCGTGGATGGTCGCTCCACCGCTCCCCCGCGAGGTAGGACGCGAGCTCCATGAAGCACGCGCCCTTCTTCGGGTTGCGGTGCTTGCCACGGCCCAGCATCGGCAGCATGTCGTAGGTGTCGGTCACGAGGTCACCCCCACAGCGGGTCCGGTCCTTCGTCCAGTCTGCGCCGGGGCCGGGTCGTTGGCAACGGGAGGAGTGACCCCGGTCACGCCGGGTCGACGGCGAGGGCTCAGAAGATCTCCGCGGCGTGCGCCGTGGGCGACCAGGACCAGGCCGCCGACGCGGCGGCGACCGCGCCGGGCGTGTGCTCGACGACGCGTCCCGCCAGCGCGAGGACGTGCAGCGGGGTGGCGCCCAGGTGGGCCGCGCCGAGGTCGCCGACGTCCAGCGACAGGTCGGCGCGCGCGTCGGTCCGGCGCACCGTGGCCGTGCCGCCCGCCGCGCCGACGACGACGTGCCACCGCCCGGCGTTCGCGGGAGCCACGTCGTCGGCCACGTCGAGGACGAGGTCGACGGGGGCGGAGAAGGCCCGCGCGGCGAGCGCCCGCTCGACGTCGACGACGCGGACCCACAGCGCCTCGTCGAGGCGCGCGTGCATCCGTCGGTGGTCGGCGAGCAGGTGGGCCAGCGGGTCCGGCACGGGCCGCGACTCGCACGTCAGCGTGCTCATGAGGTCGAGGTCGAGCAGGTAGCGCCAGAGCCGGGCGTGGGTGGCCGGGTCCGTGGCGCTCACCTCCTGGACGGCGACCACGCCCGCCGGCACCAGCCCGGGCTTCCCCTCACGGACCCGGTACGCCGCGTACCCGCTCGGGCCCTCGGGACCGAGGGCGACGACGATCTCGGCCGGCGGACGGCCGTCGCCGCCGCCGAGGAGGAACTGCCAGCGGTCCGCGTCGCGCGCGAGGGTCCCGGGCCGCGAGCCCAGGAGGTCGTCGTGGATCGCGGTCAGGTGCGGCAGGGCGTCGTCCAGGGACATCAGGTGCAGACGGGCCGACGACCGTGCTGCGAGGTCCCGCGCGCGCGGCGTGTACGCGGCACGTGCGAGGTCGACCTCGATCGGCTGGCGCCACGACGCGATCCCGTAGCCGTAGCGCCCGTAGACGCCGGCCTCCGTCGCCCAGAGCGCGGCCACGGCCTCGCCCCCGGCCGCGAGGTCGGCGAGCTGACGGCGCATCATCGCCGTCATGACGCCGCGCCGGCGGTGGGTGGGCGCGACGGTCACCATCCACACCCCGGCGACGGGCAGCAGGTCCCCGCCGGGCATCGTCATCCGCAGCGAGTAGGCGCTCGCCGTCCCGACGACGTCGCGACCCGGGCCGTCGACGGCGACGAGCGTGCGGTCGGCCTCGATGGAGCGGCCGGCGAAGACGTCGTCGGCGGAGTCCTGCCGATATCCCCACCCGAACGCCCGCCACACCACGTCCAGGGCCGGCTCGCGGTCCTCCTGCTCCAGCGGTCGGACGTCGAACAGGGAGGTCACGAGGATCGTCATGCCCTGGTGATAGCCCCCGTCGGCCGGCGCCGTCCACCCGTCTTCAGGCCCGGTGCCACGGCCACCGACTGCGAGCCCCGCGGACCCGCCCTAGCGTCGAGGACGAGACCGACGACCCAGGGACGGGCAGACATGAGCGAGAACGACGAGGGCACCGCACGTCACGGCGCGGAGGAGCGCTCGACCGAGGCACCCCCTGAGGACGGGCACGCACCCGGCCGGGCGCGCACCGACCGCGCCGGTGCGGCCGCCACCGAGGCGATCCCGGGCGAGGTGCCCGCCGACGACCCGGAGCGCGACGCCGACGACCGCTTCGACGCCGGCTGAGCGCGCGCCGTGGACGGTCAGCTCACGAGGACCTGCGTGGAGGACTCCTTGAGCTTGGCCTCGGCCCAGCGCGCCTGGCGCCGGGTCTCGGGGAAGCACCGCTGGACGACGTCGAGCAGGTCGGCGTGCCGGACGGCTTGCGCCGCCTGGCCGAGCATGTCCCAGTCGACGGTGACGCCGGAGGCCTTGGTGTAGATCGTCCGCAGGTCGCGCAGCAGGAGCAGGCCCGGCGCCGAGGACCGGCCCAGGAGCTCGCTCGCGCGGTCGCGGACCGCGCGGGCGAGCCCCGTGTCGCGCCCGGCCTCCGGGTCGAGCTCCTCGCCGTACGGGCCGGCCACCTCCGCGATCTCGCGCACGTGGCGCGACGACCACTCCGCGAGGTCCTGCGCCACGTGGTGCAGCTCGTGGTCCGCGCGGTGCCGTTCCCTGGCCTGGAGCAGCTCGTGGGCGAGGTCGGCCTCGGAGCGGTGGAGCTCGCGCAGGACGAGGCCGATCTTCATGGTGCGCTCCTGTCTCCGGTCGCGGGGACCGTCTCGTCAGCGGTCGCGCCGCGCGCCCCGCGCGTCGGCGGCACGCCGGGGGCGAGGGGCGCCGAGGCGGTCGTCGTGGGGGCGGGCGAGGCCGTGCCGCCGCCGTCGGCGACCTTGCGCAGCGCGGCCGTCGCCGTCTTGAAGATCGGCTGCTTGGACACCGGGTCCCAGTCCGTGGGGGTCAGCTCGTTCGCGGCGCGCCCGTGCTCCTCCGGCTCGTGGCCGCCGGGGGTGTCCCAGTAGCCGTAGTGGAACGGGACGAAGACGACGCCCGGCCGGATGCCGCTGACGCGCACCCGCGCCCGGACGCTCCCGCTCCGGGTGCGCACCTCCGCGACGTCGCCCTCGACCAGCCCGTGCACGACGGCGTCGTGCTCGGAGACCTCGACCCACACCTCCGGCGCGGCCTCCTGGAGCTGCGGCGCGCGCCCCGTCTTGGTGCGCGTGTGGAAGTGGTAGAGCGTGCGGCCCGTGACGAGCTGGAGCGGGTGCTCCTCGGTCGGCAGGTCGTGCGGCGGGACGTACTCGGCCGCCCGCAGGAGCGCGCGCCCCTCGGGGTTGGCCGCCGCGTAGTCGGTGCGGTCGAACGGCGCCCCGGTGACGAGGTCGCGCCCGTAGCTCTCGCACACGTCGGGGTGGGCGAAGAACCGCCCGTCCGCGTACAGGCGCTCGGTCCCGTCCGGGTGCTCGGCGTCGCACGGCCACTGGATGCCGCCCGCACCCCGCAGCAGGTCGTACGTGAGCCCGGAGTAGTCGCACGGGCGGCCCCGGCTGCACTCCTTCCACGCCTCGAACGCGGACTCGGCGTCGTGCCACGTGACGAGCGGGCCGCCGTCCTCGTCTCGGAGGTCCATGCGCTCCGCGAAGTCGAGGAACACGTCGAGGTCCGCCCGCGCCTCGCCGGGCGGCTCGACCGCCTTCTCGGACAGGTGCACCGTGCGGTCCGCGTTGGTGAACGTGCCCGTCTTCTCGGCCCACGTCGCCGCGGGCAGCACGACGTCGGCGAGCTGCGCCGTCTCGGTGAGGAAGAGGTCCTGCACCACGAGGAAGAGCCGGTCCTGGGCGAGGACCGACCGGATCCGCGCGAGCTCCGGCAACGACACCGCGGGGTTGGTCGCCTGCACCCACAGCAGGCGGAGCGAGCCCTCCTCGGCGTACCGGAACATCTGCATCGCGTGGGTCGGCGGCGAGTAGTGCGGGATCCGCATCGGGTCGACGTTCCAGAGGCGCGCGAGCTCCTCCACGTGAGCCGGGTTCGACCAGTTGCGGAACCCCGCGAGGTCCCCGTCGGCGCCGCACTCGCGCGTGTTCTCCGCCGTCGGCTGGCCGTTCATCTGCAGGACGCCGCAGCCCGGCCGGCCGAGCATGCCGCGCAGCAGGTGCAGGTTGTTGACCTGCACGGCCGCCGCCGTCGCCTGGTGGGACTGGTAGAAGCCCTGGAGCACCGTCGACAGCAGCCGCTCCGCCGTGCCGAGGACCCGCGCGGCCTCGCGCAGGTCGTCCGCGGGGACGTCGCAGATCCGGGCCACCGCGTCGACGGGGTAGTCGGCGAGCCCGCGGGTCAGCTCCTCGAGCCCGACGGTGTGCCGGTCGACGTAGTCGTGGTCGACCCAGCCGCGCTCGAGGATCTCGTGCAGGATCCCGTTCATGAGCGCCACGTTCGTCCCCGGCCGGGGCGCGAGGTGCACGGTCGCGGCACGCGCCACCGGCGTGGGGCGCGGGTCGACGCACACGACGGCGGGCGGGTTCGGCCCCGCGAGCCGGTCCAGCACCCGGGTCCACAGCACGGACTGCGTCTCCGCCATGTTGTGGCCGAAGAGCGCGACGACGTCCGCGTGGTCGACGTCGGTGTACGAGCCGGGCTGCCCGTCGCACCCGAACGACTCCTTGAGCGCCGCGGCGGCCGTCGCCGTGCACAGCCGGGTGTTGCCGTCGACGTGGTTGGTCCCGATCCCGGCGTGGGCGACCACGCCGAGCGTGTAGTACTCCTCGAGGAAGAGCTGGCCGCTGGTGTAGAAGCCCAGGGCGCTCGCGCCCTGCTCGTCGAGCAGGTCCCGGGCCCTGTCGACCACCCGGCGCATCGCGTCGTCCCACGAGGTCGGGACGAGCCGCCCGTCCTCACGGACGAGCGGTCGGGTGAGCCGGTCCGGCGAGGCGTTCGCCTGCCAGCCGTACAGGTCCTTGGGACCGAGCCGCCCGTGGTTCACGCGGTCCTCGGCCCGGCCCCGCACCCCGACGATCCGGCCGTCCGCGACCGCGACGTCGAGCCCGTCCCCGTTCGAGTGCAGGATCGACGCCGACGGGACCCACCGCTCGACGTCGTCCCCGGTGACGCCCTCGGCGAGGTGCGAGTCGACCCGGACGGGCCACTCCTCGCCCGGCCCGTACGGCGTCCGCGTCCCCCACGGCTCCGCGATCCGGTCGATCCGTGCCACCGCGCCACCTCCTTCTCCGACGGCCGCTCGTCCCATGCTCGCGCGCCGCCGTGGGCACGCATCTCCTGGTGGCGCCCGCGCGGGGCGGCCCGTGCGGGCCGGGCGCCTTAGGCGCGACGACCCACCTCAGGCGCCTCAGGGTCGGGGGCGGGGACCGCCTAAGGCACCCTCCCCCGAACGCTGCGCGGTCGTCCGATGCGACGACCCGGTGCTCAGGACGAACGTGAGCGTCGGACAGGCAGGGTGCCTGCAGAGACGGGGACGACCATGAGCGCACAGTTCGATCCGACCTTCGAGGCGGATCTCGCGTACCGCACGCAGCGGCTCCGCGAGGAGTTCCGGCACGACGAGCCCTCGCTGCTGCACTGGTGGCGCGGGCGCCGTCAGCGCCACGACCACGCGGCGCGGTGACCGCGCCGCCCGACGCCGTCGACGAGCACTCTCTCGTCGGCGGCGTCGTCGTGTCCGGCGCGGGCTCCGGCGAGGTAAGCGGTGGTCACGTGTCGGTGCACGCTGCGAGGATGGGAGCCGTGCCACGCCCCTCCTCGCGCGCGCCCTTCGTGGCCCGCGCCGCCGAGCTCGACGCGCTCTCCGCGGCGGTCGAGCGCGCGCGCCGGGGCGAACCCGGCGTGGTGCTCGTGGGCGCCGACGCCGGGGTCGGCAAGACGCGCCTCCTCACGCGTGCGGCGGAGCTCGCCGCCGGGAGCGGCGCGACCGTCGTCTGGAGCCACTGCGTGGACCTCGGCGAGGTCGGTCTTCCGTACCTGCCCTTCTCCGAAGCTCTGACGACGCTGCGCGCGCAGCACCCCGCGGTCGACGAGACCGTCGCGGCGCGGCCCGCGCTCGCGCGCCTGCTCGACGCCGGGACGCCCGCGGACGACGAGCAGAGCCAGGGCGAGCGCCTCCAGCTCTTCGAGAGCATCGCGGCCGCGCTCGCCGCGTCGGGGACCGCCGAGGCGCCGCTCGTGCTCGTCGTCGAGGACCTGCACTGGGCGGACCCGTCGAGCCGCGACGTCCTGCGCTTCGTCGTCGCGCGCCTGCGCGCGGAGCACGTCCTCGTCGTCGCGAGCTACCGCGCGGACGACCTGCACCGTCGCCACCCCCTGCGCCCCGTCCTCGCGGAGCTCCTGCGCCACCCGCGCGTCGAGCACGTGCAGCTCTCCCCCTTCACCGAGGGCGAGCTGCGCGAGTTCACCACCGCGCTCGCGGGCGCTCCCCTGCTGCCCGACGCGTTCGAGTCCGTCCGGACGCGCTCCGAGGGCAACGCGTACTTCGCCGAGGAGCTCGTCGAGTCGGGCCTCGACGACGAGCTGCCCTGGTCCCTCGCGGACGTCCTGCGCGCCCGCCTCGAGGTGCTCGACCCCGCCGGGCAGCACCTCGTGCGCGTCGCGTCGGTGTCCGGGCGCCAGGTGAGCGAGCCGCTCCTGCGCGCCGCTCTCGCGCGCGACGCCGCGGACGGCGAGGCGGCCACCGGGCGCTCGTTCGACGCCGCGCTGCGCGAGGCCATCGCCCACCACGTGCTCGCGGTCGAGGGGGACGGCGCACGCGACACGGTCGTGTTCCGTCACGCGCTGCTCGCCGAGGCCGTCGCGTCCGACCTGCTGCCGGGCGAGCGCGTCGGCGTGCACCGCGCCTACCTCGCCGCGCTCGACGACGACCCGGGGCTCGGGTCGCCCGCGCTGCGCGCGCACCACGCGCTCGCCGCGCACGACCTCCCGGCCGCGCTCACGGCGTCGCGCGCCGCCGCCCGCAAGGCCGCGCGCGTGCTCGCGCCGGCGGAGGAGCTGCGGCACCTCGAGCAGGTGCTCGCGCTCTGGCAGGCGGTGCCCGACGCTGCGGACCTCCTCGGCGAGGACCGCGTCACCGTCGCGCTCGCCGCGGCCGGGGCAGCGAGCCGTGCCGGCGAGCCGGACCGCGCGGTCGCGCTCGCGCGCAAGGTCGTCGAGGGCACCGCGGGCGACCCGATGCGCCAGGCGTCGCTGCGGCACGTCCTGTCGCGGTACCTGCTCGGCACGGAGGAGGTCGAGGAGACCCTCGCCCACACCGAGGCCGCGCTCGCCGTGCTCCCGGAGGAGCCGCCGTCGCTCGACCGCGCGTGGACGCTCGCGATGCGGGCGCGCGCCGCGATGAACGCCGACCTCGACGAGCTCGCCGCGGAGGTCGCGGCGCAGGCCCTCGACGTCGCGCACCGGCTCGACGCGCCCGACGTCGAGGCGGACGTGCTCACCACGATGGCGATCCTCGAGGTCGCGGACGACGACCGCGCCGCGGTGCTGCTCGCCCAGGCCCGGGAGCGCGCCGTCGAGGCGGGCGACATCCTCACCGAGCTGCGCTGCTGGTACAACATCGCGGCGAACCGCTACTACGCGGGCCGCATCGACGAGGCGCTGCAGGTGACGGCCGACGGCCTCGACCGGGCGCGCGCGACCGGGCTCGGCTGGAGCGCGTACGGCGTCGAGCTGCGCCTGTTCCGCGACCTCGTGCGCTACGTGCTCGGCGACCTCACGCCCACCGAGACCACGGGCGAGACGATGCCCGAGGGGTCCGCCCCGCAGCTCTCGTGCGTCCAGCTCTACGCGGCGGTGGCGCGCGGCGACGACGACGCGCTCGCCCGCGGCACGGCCCTGCGGCGGGACTGGTTCCGGGACGGGCAGATCGCGCTCATCTCCGGCGGCTGCTCGATCGACGCGCTGACGTGGGCGGGGCGGGACGAGGAGGCGGTCGCGCTCGCCGTCGAGCTCGTGGACCACCTGGGCCGCACGTGGAGCGACTACTTCCTGGGCCGCATCTGGATCTCGGCGCTCGCGCTCGCCGCGCTCGCCGACGCCGCGGACGCGGCGCGCCTCCAGGGTGCGTCGGGCACCGGGCAGGTCGCGGCGCTCGTCGCGCGGGGCGACGAGCTGCTGGAGGCGGCGCGCACGACGGCGGAGCGCGGCCGACCGCGCGGCGGTCGCCTCGGGCCCGAGGGACGAGCCTGGCTCGCGCGCGCCGCGGCGGAGCACTCGCGCCTCACGGGCGAGGACGACCCGGCGCTGTGGGAGGAGACGACGCGCCTCTTCGACTACGGCTACCGGTACGAGGTCGCACGCTCGCGCTTCCGGTGGGCCCAGGCGCTGCTCGGCGCGGGCGACCGCAACGCGGCCGAGATCGAGGCGGCGCAGGCTCTCGAGGAGGCCGAGTCGATGGGCGCGGCCCCCCTCGCCGAGGCGGTGCGCGCGCTCGGGCGCCGCGGCCGGCTCGACCTGCCCGGCGTCCGGCGGTCCACCACGGCGGTCCTCACCGAGCGCGAGGAGGAGGTCCTCCTGCTCGTCGCGCAGGGCCTGACCAACCGGCAGATCGGCGAGCGCCTGTTCATCTCGGCGAAGACGGTGAGCGTCCACGTGTCCAACGTCCTGGCCAAGCTCGGCGCGTCCGGTCGCGCCGAGGCCGTCTCGCTCGCGCACCAGCGCGGGCTGCTCGAGGTCTGACGCGATGGGCTCGTCGTCCGACCCGTCGCCGGGGGCGTCACCCGGACCGCCGGACGGTGGGTCGGTCGGCACCCTCGTCCTCGTGCGCCACGGGCAGAGCACGTTCAACGCGGGCGACCGCTTCACCGGCCTCCTCGACGTGCCGCTCTCGGACGTCGGGGTCGCCGAGGCCGGGCGCGCGGCCCGGCTGCTCGCCGACGCCGTCGCGCGCGAGCCCGCCCTGGCGCCGCGCCGCGTCGTCACGTCCCCGCTCGTGCGCGCCGCGACGACGGCCGCGATCGTCGCCGACGCGCTGCCCGGCCCGCCGCCGCTCGCGGTCGAGTGGCGCCTCGTCGAGCGCCACTACGGCGCGTTCACGGACAAGCCGCGCGACGTCGTCCGGCGCGACTACGGCGAGGCCGCCTACTGGCGCTACCGCCGCTCCTACCTGCACCGACCACCGCCGCTCGCGGCGGACGACCCCGCGCGTCCGCTCGTCGACGGCACCCTGCTGCGCCTGCCCGACGCCGCGCGCGCCGCCCTGCGCCCCGACGCCGAGTCGCTCGCGGACGTCGTCGAACGGCTGCGTCCCTTCTGGGCGGAGACGCGCGCGGCGCTCGCCCGGGGCGAGGCGGTCCTCGTCGTCGGGCACGGCAACTCGCTGCGCGCGCTGTCCGTGCTCGTGGACGACCTCACGCCCGAGGAGGTCCAGGACCTCGACGTCCCCACCGGCCACCCGCTCGTCCACCGCTTCGCTCCCGGCCGCGACGGCACGCACGTCCCGGAGGTCCGGGGCGGCACCTACCTCGACGCGCACGGTGCCGAGCACGCGCTCGGCGACCTCAGGTCCCGCGGCGGCACCTGAACGGACCCCGTCCGTCACGACGCCTCGGCGTGCCCGTGCGCGCCGGCGTCACGACTCGGGCGTGGCGGAGCCGAGGGCCTGGGCCGTGCGCGCCGACGAGATGAGCGCCACGTCCAGCAGGCACTGCCGCCAGGCGTCCCCGTCCAGGCCCCCGGGGTCGAGGTACCAGCGGTCCGGCAGCATGCCGGTCTCGACTCCGCGGACGTCGAGGCACGTCCTGAGCTCCGCGTCGGACGTGTCGCCGGGCGCGGGGGCGGCGGGGAGCAGACGGTCGACGAGCAGCCGGGGGATCGCGGGCGACGTCTCGATCGGCACGACCTCCCGGGTCGTCGGGTCGTACGAGGCTCGGCAGCTCGGGTCCCGGTCGGGACCGGTCAGCGGCGAGCCGCACGTCATCGCCCCGAGGCTCCGGTTGTTCTCGGACCGCGTCGCGGTGAGGATCCCCCGGACGTCCGTCGCCGGACCTGCCTCCGGGCCGAGCGCCGCGACGTTGAGGAAGAGACCTTCCGCCCAGGCGTCGGGGAGACGGTACGTCGGGCCGGTCGCGGCCGGTCCCTCACCGGCCAGGAGCATCCAGGTCTCCATGCGCTCGCGCTCCCACGAGGGGTCCGACCCGGGCGGCGTGGCGGAGGTCGCGACGCTCAGCACCAGACCCTCGGCGCCGCCCTCGCGCTGGAGCAGGACCAGGTTCTGGAAGCCGTCGTGCACGACCGCTCCCGCCGTGCCTCCGCGCCGCAGGACCGCGAGGTCGCCGTCGTCCCCGGCGAGGACGCGCAGCCCCGGAGGCTGCTCGCTCCCCGCGGGCTCGGGACGGTACTCGACGAGGAACCGCTCGCCGTCGCGCCACGCACCGAGGCCGAGGTCGAGGAGGTACGTGCCGTCGTCGCGCCGGTACGTCGCGGGCTCCTTCACCGCGACGACGCCCGGCGCGACGTCGACGAGCGTGGGCTCCGCCGTGACGACCTCGTACCCCGGCGACCCGGAGACGACCTCGCGCGCGAGGTCACGGAACCCGTCCGGGCCGCCCGCCGTCACGACGCCCGTCCCGACGAGCCCCAGCGCGACGACGCCCGCGACGCCGGCGAGCGACCGGCGCCGCTGCACGCCGCGACGGCTCGACCGGAGAACCAGGTCGAGGTCGAGCTCGGAGGGCGGGACGGCGTCGTCGGCCGTGCGGCGCAGCCGGGCGAGGAAGTCGTCCTCGGGCGGGGTGGGCACCGGGCGTCCGGTCACGGGGCTCATCGGGGTGTCCTTCCGGAGGTCGGGGTGGTCGGGGAGGTCAGGGTGGTGGTCGTCGGGGCGGGAGCGGTGCCGTCGGGTGCGCCGAGGAGCGCCCGCAGGCGCACGAGGCCCCGGGAGGCCGTGGACTTCACGGTGCCGACGGGCATGCCGAGCTCGGCGGCGACCTCGCTCTCGCTGAGGTCGAGCAGGTGCCGCATGACGACGACGCGGCGCTGCTTGACCGGGAGCGTCAGGAGCGCGCGCACGACGGCGTCGCGATCGTCGACGGAGCCCGTCGGCTCCCCGGCACCGGGGCGGCCGGGCCGGCCGACGCCCTCCGCCTGCGTGAGCTCGTCCGGCCCGGCGAGCACCTCGCGCCGCGTGCGGCGCCACGTGTCGACGCGGAGGTTGGCCAGCACGCGGCGGGCGTAGGCGAGCGGGTCGCGCTCACGGGCCCGCGACCACGCGCGGTACGTCCGCTCCAGCGCGTGCTGCGTGAGCTCCTCCGCCCGGTGCCGGTCCCCGCAGAGCAGGTACGCCATGCGGTGCAGGGGGTCGCGGGCGTCCCGCATGAACGCCGAGAACTCCTCGTCGCGCGTGCGCCGGGCGACGAGGTCGACCTCGACCGCCGGCGCGCCGTCCAGCTCGCCGTCCCGATGATCGTCCCGATCGTCGTCCCGATCGTCGTCACCTGCGACGTCGAGCAGCAGCTGGAGCCTGCCGGTCCCCCCGACCGGTCCGGCCGCACCCGTCGCGGTCACGTCCTCACCCCTCGCGGGCCGCGCCCGCCGTCGTGTCGTGGTCTCACGAGCGGTACACGCAGCGTCCCCGCCCGAGGTTCCCTTCTTCCCGATTTCACCCCGTCCGCGTGCCCGGCTGGCACCGCTTGCACTGTTTGACCGGCCTCGTCCTGGTGATACTGGCACCATGACCGACGCCCAGGCGATCCACGAGCTCGCGCAGGCGGGGCTCGCCGAGCCGGTGGCGGACGAGTCGTTCGACCGGTTCGCGCGTCTCGTGCGGCGGCAGCTCGGGGTGCCGTCGGCGCTGGTCACGCTCGTCCTCGACGACGAGGCGGTGCTGCCCGGCGCGCTCGGCCTGCCCGAGCCGTACCAGTCGGAGCGCCGCACACCCCTGAGCCACACGTTCTGCCAGTTCGTCACGAGCGACGCACGACCGCTCGTGGTCGAGGACGCCCGGGTCGTCCCGCACCTCGCCTCGCTCCGCGCGGTCGACGACATCGGCGTCGTGTCCTACGCCGGCTTCCCGATCTTCGACCCGCACGGGCGCGCCGTCGGGTCGCTGTGCGCGTTCGACGGACGCCCGAGGCCGTGGTCCGACGAGGACCTCGCGACCCTCGCCGACCTCGCGTCCGCGTGCACGTCCGAGCTGCGGCTGCGGCTCGCCCGGGCGCGGGCGAAGCGCATGCAGCGGGTCGCGCTCGCGGCCAACCGGCGGTCCCGCCTCCTGCTGGAGCTCTCCGAGTCGTTCGCCGCCGCGACGTCCGTGCGCGACGTCGCCGAGCGGCTCTCCGCGGTCGGCGCCGCGATCGGCGCCCGCTACGCGGGCCTCGCGATGCTCGACGCGAGCGGCACGCGCCTCGAGTACACGACGCTCGACCACCTGGAGCCGGGCGTCCCCGTGTCGTTCCGCCGGATGCGGATCGACGACGAGCGCGGCGCCGCGATCGCCGCCCGCACGCGCGAGCCGCTGTTCTTCCGCGACCACGCCCACTACACGGCGCGGCTGCCCGAGGCGGCGGCCCTCATCACGTCCGACGACGTCGAGGCGCGCTCCTTCCTCCCGGTCCTCGCCGGGGAGCGGCTGCTCGGCGTCGTCGCGCTGGCGTGGGACGCGGTCCGGGAGTTCGACGAGGACGCGGTGAAGACGGAGACGACGGTCGCGTCGTACGTCGCGCACGCGCTCGACCGCGTCCGGCTCCTGGAGGAGCGGCACCGCGTCGCGACGACGCTCCAGGCGGCGATGCTCACCGAGCTCCCGTCGGTCCGCAGCGCGGAGCTCGCCGCCACCTACGCGTCCGCGACCCGCACCGACCAGGTCGGCGGCGACTGGTACGACGCGGTGGTGCTCGACGACGACGCGTGCGTCCTCATGATCGGCGACGTCACCGGCCACGACATGCGCGCGGCCGCGCAGATGGGCCAGCTGCGCTCCATGCTGCGCACGTTCGCGTGGTGCCAGGACGAGCCCCCCGCGGTCCTGCTGCGGCTCCTGGACCGGGCCAACCGCGGCCTCGCGCTGCACTCGAGCGGCACGGCCGCCGTCGTCCGGCTCGACCGCACCCCGCACGGGTTCGACCTCACGTGGTCGAACGCCGGGCACCCGTCCCCGCTCGTGCTGCGCGCCGACGGCACCGTCGAGACGCTCGACGCGCCCCCGGACCTCATGCTGGGCGTCGTCCCCGGCACCACGCGGCACGACCACCGCGCGCACCTCGCGCACGGCGACACGCTCCTCCTGTACACCGACGGTCTCGTCGAGCGGCGCGGCGCGTCCTACGCCGAGCGCCTCGGCGCCGTGCGGGCCGTCCTCGCCGAGCTCACGGCCACCGCGACGTCCGCCCTGCCCGACGCGCTCGTGCGCCGGCTCGTGTCCGACCAGCGCGACGACGTCGCCGTCCTCGCGCTGCGGGTGCGGCACGCCGTCGCCCGACCGCCCGGACCGGGACGGCCGTCCGTCCTGACGCGGCAGGTCGAGCACGCGTCGTCGGCGATCGGACCGGCCCGGCGCTGGGTGGACGACGTCCTCGAGAGCTGTGACGTCTCCCCGTCGGTCCGCCGCATCGCGATGCTCCTCACGAGCGAGATCCTGACGAACGCGGTCCAGCACGGCGCGGCCCCGGTCGAGGCGGAGCTCGAGGTCGGGCACCGTGTCCTGCGCGTCGCGGTCCGGGACGGCTCGCCGGCGCTGCCTCGGCTCCGGTCCCCGCGCCCGGACGAGACGGGCGGCCGGGGCGTGCAGTTCCTCGAGCGCTGCGCATCGCGCTGGGGGGTCGACGCCATCGACGGCGTCCCGGGCAAGGCCGTGTGGTTCGAGCTCGACCTGGACGACTGAGCCCGGTCGTCGAGCCCGGGGTTCCTCCCCGCCCCGACGCGAGCCCGGGGAGCGACCCCGGGGTCGGCACGGGCTGTGCCGTGTCGGAGGGCAGAGGTAGCGTGTGTGAGGTGGGCCACTCCCCTGGTCCCGCGCGGGCGGTCGCGGCAGCGCGCACCCACCGTAGGCACCCCCCGCGAACGTCGAGACCTCGAGTCCTGAGAGGCAGCACCATGACCGACCTCGCCACCCCCACGAGCGTCCGCCCGGAAGCCACCGCGACCGGCCCCGCTCCCCTGCCCGAGCGCGACGACCTCGACGCGGTCCTCGCGGGCCACCGCCGGGAGATCACGGGCTACTGCTACCGCATGCTCGGCTCCTCGTTCGAGGCGGAGGACGCCGTGCAGGAGACGTTCCTGCGCGCGTGGCGCTCCTACGACCGGTTCGAGGGCCGCTCGTCGCTGCGCTCCTGGCTCTACCGCATCGCGACGAACGTGTGCTTCGACGCGCTGGGCGCGCGCAAGCGGCGGGAGCGCCCCATGGGCCTCGGCGGCCCGCAGGCGCCGGAGGCCGAGAACCTGGGCCAGGTGCTCCCCGAGGAGACGTGGGTCGAGCCGGTGCCCGACGATCGCGTGCTGCCGCACGACGGCGACCCGGCGCAGGTCGCGGTGGGCCGTGAGACCATCCGGCTCGCGTTCGTGGCCGCGCTGCAGTTCCTGCCGCCCAAGCAGCGCGCCGTGCTCCTGCTGCGCGAGGTGCTGCGGTGGCAGGCGAGCGAGGTCGCGGAGCTGCTCGACACGTCGGTCGCGTCGGTGAACAGCGCGCTGCAGCGGGCGCGGGCGACGCTGGCGGCACGGGCCCACTGGGACAGCTCGGGCCTCCGCGAGGACGCCGAGCCCGCGCCCGCGCCGGTCGCGTCGAACGCCGGGCTCGGCGACGAGGAGCGGCTGCTGCTGGAGCGCTACCTCGACGCGTTCGAGCGCTACGACATGGACGCGCTCGTCGCGATCCTCCACGAGGACGCGACGCTGTCCATGCCGCCGTACCCGCTGTGGATGAAGGGCACGGCGGACATCGTGACCTGGATGACCGGGCCCGGCCACGAGTGCGAGGGGTCCCGCATGGTGCCGGTCGCGGTGAACGGCACGTTCGGGTTCGGCCAGTACCGTCGGGCCGCGGACGGCGGGCACGAGCCGTGGGCGCTGCAGGTGATCGAGACCGAGGACGGGCGGGTGACGGCCATCAACGCGTTCCTCGACACGGCCTCGTGGTTTCCGCTGTTCGGCCTCCCCGCGCGCCTCGACGACTGAGCACGCGCGGGGCCGGTCCGTCAGTCAAACGTCTCGAGGAGGGTGCTCCGCTCGGCGTCCGTGAGGTTCGTGGCGACGAGCTTGCCGTGGACCCCGTGGAACCGCTCGCCCACGCGGTCGAGGTCGCCGTCCTCGGTGACGACGAACAGCGCGGACGACCCGGGCGTGACGCCGTCCCGGATGCGGTCGAGCTGGTCCTTGTCGATCCCCACGGCGGCCATCGCCTTGGTCGACGCGCCGATCGCGGCGCCGGCCGCCGCGCCCAGCACGGGCGCGAAGAAGAGCGAGCCGAGCAGCAGGCCCCAGAACGCGCCCCAGCCGGTGCCGCGCCACTCGTCCTGGTGACCGTGACGCGTCGTCGGCTTGGCTGCGCCCTCCGGCCACGAGACGACCGCGGTGTCGATGATGCGGATCGCGTGCTCGGAGGCCGAGTCGTGCAGGATCCGGGACGCGGTGTCCGCGCCCTCGGGAGAGTCGAACTTCCAGACGGTGAACGTGGCCATGGCGATTCTCCTCGTCAGCCGAGCAGCTTGGCCTTGGCCGCGGCGAACTCGGCGTCGCTCAGCACGCCGGAGGCGTGGAGCTGACCGAGCCGCTCGAGCTGGCCGAGCAGGTCGTCCTGCGCCGGGGCCGCGGCGGGCGCGGCCGGCGCGGGCTGGGCGTACTGGGCCGCGGCCTGCTGGGCCGCGGCCTCGATGCGTGCCTGCTCCTGCGCGGCCTCGGCCTGCTGGGCCTCCCACGACTGCTGGGCACGGTTCGCCTGGTGGCGCTGGACGGCGCCCGCGGTCGCGGAGGCAGTCCCGGCGATGACGGCGGTGCGAGCGGCGGTCCCGATGAGCCCGGGGCGGCCGAAGCGACGGATGGGCATGTGGTTCTCCTGGTTCTGTGGGCGGAGGCGCCACGGAGCGGGCGCCGGCGGGCGGCTCAGTCCTCGACGAGCGCGAGGTCGGCGACCTCGTTGACGACCTCGGCCGGGATGCGCTCGCTGAGCAGCACGACGCCGTCGGCCGCGCCGGTCGCGGCGATCACGCCGCGGGCCCACGTGTGCTCGACGACGAGGACGAGGGCCGACGTGCCCGGCGCGAGCCCGGCGGCGACCGCGTCGAGGTCCTCCTCGCCGGCGAGGCCGGCGCCCGTGAGCTCGACGTCGGTGATCTCCAGCTCGTCGCCGAGGTCGGTCACCTCGGCGACCTCGACGTCGCCGGCCTCGGAGCGCCGGACGACCGCGAGGTCGAGGAGCGTGACGGTGCCCTCCGCGAGCACCTCGAGGACGGAGGCCTGCACCCCCGCGGGGATGCGGTCCGACGGGAAGGCGATCGCGACGATCTCGACGGGACCGAAGGTGGACGTTGCCATGGACGGGACTCCTGAGTCTGTCGGTGGGCGAGGACGACGGTGCGGACGCGGGAGGCCCGGAGGCCCCGGGCGGGGCGGCTCAGCGCGCGGCGCGCTCGGCCTCGTCGCCGTGGACGACGAGCGCCCACAGGACGAAGACGTCGAGCACGATCGTGATCAGCGACCACCACGGCGTCACCTGCAGCGTCGTGAACTGGGCGATCGCGTTGAGCACCACCAGGACGATGGCGACCATGCGCGCCCAGCCCCTGCCCGAGAGCAGGGCGAAGCCGGTGAGGACGAGCAGCACCCCGATGACGAGGTGGATCCAGCCCCACGTGGACACGTCGAGGACGACGATCCCGGCGTCGGTCACGCCGACGAGGCTGTTCGGGGAGAACACGGCGACCAGACCGCTGATCGCGTTGAAGAAACCGATCGTCACGAGGACGATCCCGGCGAACCAGACCCAACCGACCCAGGCCGTCACCTGCGACGAGCGTGCCATGCGAGTCCTCCTGAGGTGCCGACCGTGGTCGGAGCGAGACGAGCGGACGAGCGTGCGCGTCGATCGTGGCACCGGTCGGGAGGTTCGGCATCCGGAAGCGACGGCGCGCCCGCCGGGCCCGCCCCCACCGCCGCCACTAGGTTCGGGACATGACGACGCCGACGCCCGCCGAGGACCCGTGGTCGGGCGTGCCCGACGCCGGCACGCGCCCCGTCCAGCACGACTCCCGGCGCCCGCCGCGGTGGGTCCCGCGCGCGCTCGCGATGGCCGTCGTCGCCGTCTTCGTCGGGATCTTCGCGTGGTACGCGCTGGGCCAGCTCAAGGCGCTGGGCGTCAACATCCTCATCGCGTTCTTCGTCGCGCTCGCCCTGGAGCCGATCGTGGTGTGGCTGGTCCGCCACGGCTGGCGCCGCGGCGCGGCGGCCGCGGTGGCCCTGATCGGCTCGCTCCTGGCGATCCTCGTGGTGCTCGCGCTCTTCGGGAACCTGTTCGTCCAGCAGCTCGTCCAGCTCGTCCAGTCGCTCCCGGACCTGTACGCGAGCATCCAGGACCTCGTCGCGGAGCGCTTCGACGTGGTCATCCCCGACTCGGACGACCTCATCAAGCAGGTCATCAACGACTTCGGCGACGACGTCGCCTCCGGCGCGCTCGTCGTCACCACGACCATCGTCGGCGGGATCTTCGCCTCGCTGACGATCATGCTCGTCACCTACTACCTGCTCGCGGCCGGGCCCAAGTTCCGCGCGGCCGTGTGCCGCTGGCTCACCCCCAACCGCCAGGAGGAGGTGCTGCGGCTCTGGGAGATCACCCAGGTCAAGGTCTCCGACTTCATCAACTCGCGCATCGTCCTCGCCGCGCTGTCGAGCGTCTTCACGTTCGTGTTCCTGCTGATCCTCCAGACCCCGTACGCGCTCCCCCTCGCGGTGTTCACGGGCGTCGTCTCGCAGTTCGTGCCCACGATCGGCACGTACATCGGCGGCGCCCTGCCCGTCGCGGTCGCGCTCACGTCCCAGGGCCTGCCGCAGGCGCTCGGCGTGCTCGCCTTCATCATCGGCTACCAGCAGCTCGAGAACCTCTACTTCTCCCCCAAGGTCTCCGCCCGCGCGCTCGAGATGAACCCGGCGGTGAGCTTCGTCGTCGTGCTCGCGTTCGGTGCGGTGTTCGGGGCGCTGGGCGCGTTCCTCGCGCTGCCGATCGCCGCGACGATCCAGGCGGTCGCGAACACCTACCTCCAGCGGCACGAGCTCATCGAGTCGCACATGCTGCACGACCCCGACGCCGAGGGCCACCACCCGCACAAGGGGAAGGGCCGCGACGGGGAGGGCGGCACCGCGCGGCGTCGTCGCAAGAACCGCGAGGCCGCCCTGGAGGCCGAGCGCACGGTCGACGAGCGCCACGCCGAGGGCATCGACTGAGGACGGCCGTCCCGCGCGGTCCCGGCCGCCCCCCGCACGTGGTGCTAGGCCGTCGCCACGTAGTGGGAGACGAGGACCGCGAGGAACGCGACGAGCGCGACGACTCCGATCACGAGCGCGGTCTTCTGCCGCGAGCGGTCGCCGGCGCCGGCGCGGAGCCGGGTGCCCGCCCACACGACGGTGCCGACGGCGAACAGCGGCACGATGAACAGCACCAGGCTCACGACGCTCAGGACAACCAGCAGCGTGTCGGCGAGCGGCGGGCCCGACGCCGGGGTCGGTGCGGGCGTGCCGGCCGCGGCCGCGGCCGCGATGGAGTCGACCGGTCCGAGCTCCTCGAGCAGGTGGCGCACGGCGTCGTCGTCGCTCCCGCGGAGGGCGAGCGCCTCGCGGGTGTGCTCGCGCACGGCGGCCAGCGTCTCGGACCGTTCACGCGGATCGGCGCCTTCGAGCGCACGGTCGAGATCGGCGAGATAGGCCTCGACCAGCGGGGGGAACGGGTGGGTCATCGTGCCTCCAGGGTGGCGTCGACGTCGGCGGAGAAGCGGGCCCAGGTGTCGGCGAAGACCCCGAGCGCGGCACTTCCCTCTGGTGTGAGCTCGTAGTACCGCCGTGGTGGCCCCAGCGGCGAGGCGGCCAGCTCGGTCGTGACCCAGCCCTGCTGGCGCATGCGCGACAGGAGCGGGTAGAGCGTGCCGTCGCTCGTCAGCAGCACTCCCCGCGCCCCGAGCCGTTCGACGAGCTCGAGACCGTACGCCGGCGCCTCGCGCAGGCACGCCAGGACGCAGTACTCCACCACGCCCTTGCGGAGCTGGGTGAGGACCATGTCGGGCGTCGGTACCATGCGTTGCACGCTACCAGATACCTTGCGTCGCAAGGTAGTAGGGTCTCGACATCGTCCGCTCGGCTCGCGGGACCCGGGTCAGGGGACCGGCACCCCGGCGTGGGTCAGGGCGGCGTCGACGCTGGGGACGACGCGCCCGTCGTCCACCAGCCCGCGGAACCAGCCCGACGCGCCCGCCCCCTCGCGCGCCGCGGCCGGGACCCGGACCAGGTACAGCGCCGCGCCCATGCCCGCGAGCTGGCGGTCCAGGTCCGCGAGGCCGTCGAGCACGGTCGACGTCACGAGCCGCTGCGACTCCATCTCCAGCGCCACGACGCGCGGGGTCGGGTCCTCGGACCGCGCCCGGGCGAGGACGGCCTCGACCGTGGCGCGCGTGTTCGCGGTGTACAGGCCGCCCTCGAGGTGCAGGACCAGCGCGCCCGGCGCCCGCACCGCCCCGGCCCGGTCCGCGTACGTCCACCCGCCGTCGGGCGAGCGCGCCAGCTCGACGGCGCGTGGCTGGTCCGCCTCGCGGAGCACCAGGACCAGCGTCATCACGACCCCGACCCCCACCGCGGGCAGCAGGCCCGCCACGAGCCCGATCGCGGCCGTCACCACCGCGCACGCGAGCTCGACCCGGTTGATGCGCCACAGCTCGACGAACTCGCCCACCTGGATGAGGCTCACCGTCGCCACCACGACCATCGCGCCGAGCGTCGCCTGCGGCAGGTCGTCGAGGACGGGCGCGAGGAAGAGCGCGACCAGCACCGCGAGCGCCGCCGTCACGAGGCCCGACGCCTGCGTGCGCGCCCCGGCGCGCAGGCTCACCGCGGTCTGGGAGAACCCGCCCGCGGGCGGCATCGCGCGGAAGAACGCGCCGGCCACGGCGGCGAGGCCGTTCGCGAGGAGCTCCGTGTCGGGGTCGATCTGGGGCTCGTCCGGGCGACGGACGCCGCGACCCACGGACACGGTCTCGAGGAACGCCATGACGGCGATGGCCGCCGCCCCGGGGAGCATCGCGCCCACGAGCGACAGGTCCGGCAGGACGGGCAGCGGCAGGCCCGACGGCACGGGGTCGATGACGGCGACCCCGGACCGGTCGATCCCGGCGACCGCGACGAGCAGGATCCCCGCCGCGACGACGACGAGCGGCGCGGGGACCCGCGGCGCGACCCGCCCGAGCACGACGAGCACCGCGATGCTGCCGAGGGCGAGCAGGACGGTCGGCAGGTTGGCGTCGCCGACCTGGGAGAGCGCGGACGTCAGGACCCCGAAGAACCCCGTCGCGTCGGGGTCGGCGGGCACGCCCAGCAGCTTCGGGAGCTGGCCGACGGCCACCGTCGCCCCGACGCCGGCCTTGATCCCGACGAGGACGGCCCGCGAGATGTTCTCGACGAGGGAACCGAGGCGCAGCACGCGCGCGAGGACGAGGAGCGCCCCCACGAGCAGGGCGAGCGTGCAGACCGCGCGCGCGGGGTCGTCGCTGCCCGCCGCGACCCCGGCCGCGAGCAGCGTGGACGCGGACAGGGTGGCGATGGTCGACGTCGTGCTCATGCTCAGGGCGCGCGACCCGCCGAGCAGCGCGTACACGACCGTCGGGACCATGCACGTGTACAGGCCGAACTCCACGGGCAGGCCGGCGATCGTCGCGTACGCCATGGCCTGCGGCACGACGACGGCTCCCGCCGACAGCCCCGCGACGGCGTCACGGCGCGCCCACGCGCGCCGGTACCCGCGCAGCGTGGGCAGCAGGGTCGGCCCCTGGCTCGCCCGGTCGCGCGCCGGGGCGCCGTCGCTCACGCGTCCTCGGTCGGGAAGACGCGGGTCCAGTCGTCCCGGACGCTCACGACCGTGAAGCCGTGGTCGGCCGCGGCGGACAGCGCCTGCTCGGCGCCGGCGTCGTACGGCACGTCGCCCCGACCGGTGTCGTCGTCGTGGTGCACGAGGAGGCTGAGGCTGCGCGGGTTGCCCTGGACGAACCGGAGCATGTCCACGTCGCCGTTCGAGTTCCCGGCGGCCAGGACGGGGCGGCGGCCGACGCGCGACCAGATGCGGACCGGCTTGAGGGGGCCGTCGTCGAGGTAGTCGAACGCGGTGCCGTAGCGCACCTGGTTCGTGCCCGAGTCGTACGTGAGACCGAGCGCCGACCCCACAACGCGCTCCGGCGGGATGCCGTAGTAGTCGAGCGTCATGGGCCGCATGAAGTCGCGGTCGCCGCCCGAGACGACGTAGCACGCGAACCCGTGCGCCTCGAGATGCCGCAGCAGCTCCACCATCGGCTGGTAGACGGCGTCGGCGTAGGGGCGACCGAGCGTGAGGTGCTTCGCGCGGGCGTAGAACGACGCGACGGCCGCGTGGTAGTCCTCCACGCTCTCGTGCGCCGTGGACGCGAGGATCGCGCCGACCATGACCTTCAGGTCGGTGTCGTCCCCCGCGTAGTGCTTGTCCACGGCCGCGCCGAGCCACGCCAGGTCCCCGCTGACGGCCGCGCGGTACGGCTGGCGGTCGGCGAGCGTCGGGTCGGCCTCCGCCGCCGCCTTCCACTGCTCCACGATGAAGTGGAGCTGCGTGGGCATGGGCTTCTCCGTCCAGAGCGTGCCGTCGTTGTCGAAGACGGCGACCCGCTCCTCCGGGCGCAGCGCGTCCGGGCCGACGGCCACCGCCTCGACGAACGCGAGGACCGCGTCGCGGGCGGGGCCGTCGGCCCAGGACGGCAGGGGTCGGGTCATCGCGACGGTCAGTCGCGCGCCATCGCCGCGGCCAGGTGCGCCTCGAGGTCGAGGTACGCGTCGTCCGCGACGTCGAACACGACCTGGGCGATCTCGCCGCCCGTGAAGTCGAACCCGTACCCGTACAACGACGAGACCGGGTCCGCGCTGTCGCGGCCGATCGTCAGCCCTTCGCCGCAGAGCGAGAAGTGCCCGAGGACGGTGCGGATCCGCTGCTCGCCGACCTGCTGGTCGTCGATGAAGAGCTTCAGCGGGCCCTCGCCCTCGCGGTACTTGCCCATGCCCTCCTTGGTGAACTCGACGCCGATGATGTGCCGGCCGCTCGTCGGGACCGGCGCGGAGATCCGGTCCTCGGGCGGGATGCCGAGGAAGTTGTAGACGTAGTGCACCTGCCCGTCCTTCACGACGAGCGCGTGCCCGCCGAACCGCGAGCCGTGGGCGAAGATCACGCCCTGGCTCTCCGGCGTGAGCTCGACCTCGGCGGCGATCTTGTAGGAGACGCCGTGCGTGTTCGCCGCGGAGCGCTCGGGCACCTCGCTCGTCCCCGGGTAGTACACGAACCGCCCCGACGGCGGCGCGGGCTGGTGGAACTCCATGCCGACGAACGTCTCGAAGTCCTTCGGGTTGCCGATGATCTGGAGGTCGTTGAGCGGGAGGACGGCGTTCTTCTTCGCCTCCTCCATCCACAGCGCCTTGAGCTCCTCGAGCTTCTCGGGGTGCTCGGCGGCCAGGTCGTGCGCCTCGGACCGGTCGACCTCGGTGTGGTACAGCTCCCACACGTCCTCGTCGAAGTGGCCCTTGCCGCTCACCGGTCCGTGCACGGTGACGGCCTTCCACCCACGGTGCCAGAGGCCGCGCTGCCCGAACATCTCGTAGTACTGCGTCTCCTTGTTCGTCGGCGCGTCGGGCGCGGCGTCGAACGACGGCACCATGGACACCCCGGACAGCGGGGTCTGCTCCACGCCGTTGTACGTGTCCGGGAACGTGACGCCACAGGCCTCGAGGATCGTCGGCACGATGTCGGTCGAGTGGTGGTACTGGTGGCGGACCTCGCCGCGAGCCGCGATGCCGGCGGGCCAGTGGATGACGAGCGGGTCGGCGACGCCACCCTGGTAGGTGTAGCGCTTGAACATCTTGTACGGGGTCGAGAACGCGGCCGCCCAGCCCGTCGGGTAGTGGTTGTACGTGTCCGGGCTGCCGAGCTTGTCCACGAGCCGCAGGTTCTCCGCCTCGTCGTCCGGGTAGCCGCCGAAGATCTTGCCCTCGTTGACGGACCCGTTCGGGCTGCCCTCGCCGGACGCGCCGTTGTCGGCGCAGTAGATGATGAGCGTGTTCTCGAGCTGTCCCGACTCCTCGAGGTAGTCGACGATCCGCCCGACCTGCGCGTCGGTGTACTCGCTGAAGCCCGCGAACACCTCCGCCATGCGGCTGAACATGTGCTTCTCGTCGTCGCTCAGCTCGTCCCAGGGCCGCACGCGGTCCGTCTCGGAGAACGTGCCGTCGGGCATGGGGTTGAGCGGGGGCAGCTCGGTGCCCTCGGGGAGGATGCCGCGCTCGATCATGCGCGCGAGCACCCACTCGCGGTAGGCCTCGTAGCCGTCGTCGAACTTCCCCTTGTACCGGTCGATGTACTCCTGCGGCGCGTGGTGCGGCGCGTGGTTCGCACCAGGGCAGAACCAGAGGTACCAGGGCTTGTCGGGCTCGGTCTGCTTGACGTCCCGGATCATCCGCAGCGCCTGGTCGGCCAGGTCGCGCGAGAGGTGGTAGCCGTCCTCGGGCAGGTAGGGCTGGTCGATGTAGTGGTTGTCCTCCGCGAGCGACGGGTACCAGTTGTTGGTCTCGCCGCCGATGAAGCCGTAGAAGCGGTCGTAGCCCTGCGCGAGAGGCCAGTGCTTCTTCGAGGCCCCGGCGGTCCACTCGTCGATCGGCACGTTGTGGTTCTTCCCGACCCAGAAGGTCGCCCACCCGGCGTCGCGCAGGACCGTCGCCATGGTCGCGTTCGAGTCGGGGATGTGGGAGTTGTACCCGGGGAACCCCGTCGACGACTCCGAGATCGTCGCGAAGCCGTTGAGGTGGTGGTTGCGCCCGGTGAGGAACGTCGACCGGGTCGGGGAGCACAGCGCGGTGGTGTGCCACTGCGAGTACGTCAGCCCGTTCTGCGCGAGCCGGTCCATGGTCGGCATGTTGATCCTGCCGCCGTACGGCGACCACGACGCCATGCCCGTGTCGTCGTACAGGACCACGAGCACGTTCGGCGCGCCCGCGGGCGCCTTGTCCGGCAGGAACGCGTCCCAGTCCGCCACGGAGTCGCGGACGTCGAGCTCGATCTTTCCCTGGAACTGCTTGGCCATGCTCACTCTCCTCGGGAAGCCGGCGCCAGGCACCGGGTGCGTGCTGGTCGGGGACTCTCAGAGCGCCGCGATGCCGTCGCCGAGCATCTTGGCGCCCAGGACGAGCAGGAGGACGGCCATGATGACCGCGTTGTTGTGGATCATCCAGGCCTTGAGCTCGTCGAGCATCGACGCGGCCCGGGAGCCCATGAACAGGTAGATGAAGACCGGCGTCGCGACGCCGACGCTCGCGACGAGGGCGAACACGACCGCGGCGACGACCTGCGCGTTCGTGTCGTCGGGTGCGGCCGACGCGATGGCTGCGCCGCCGGAGACGACGAGCAGCAGGTTCTTGGGGTTGACCGCGCCCAGCAGGATCGCGAGGCCGGCGGCCTTCACGGGCGTGAACGCGTCGATCGCCGCCATCCACCGAGGGGCCGGCGGCTCGACCCCGGCGCGCGGACGTCCGCGCCACTGCTTCACCGCGAGGAGGAGCAGCAGGACGCCCAGGACGATCTTGAGGATCGCGGCCCACAGCGGCGGGCCGTCGTCGTCCGGCGTGGCGGCCCCGGCGAGCGTCGCGACGAGCAGCGTCACCGCGCCGACCGCGACGAACCACCCGACGAGGAACGCGAACGCGTTCGCCTTCGCCCGGCCGCTCACGAGCATGAGCACGACCGCGACGATCGGCAGCGGGCTGATGAGCACGCCCACCGCGACGGGGAGGGACTGACCGATCGCCGCGCCCATGGGCGGCCTCCTTCGTGGTCCGGTCCCGGGTCGGGACGGCGGGGTCTGCGCGGGCTACGGCACGGGTGCCGAGGCGTACGGGCGGGTGAGGTGCCCGACGGCGGCGCGCACCGCCGTCGGGCACCTCACCCGGGAGGACCGCTCAGGCGTTCTCGTCGAAGGCCGCGCGGAGCTTGGCCTCCTCGTCCGCGGAGAGGTTCGTCTGGATGAGCTCGCCGTGCACGCCCTCGGCCTGGAGCGCGTCGTGCACGCGGTCGATCACGGCGCCCGACGTGAGCACGAACAGGGCCGACGTGCCCGGCGTGACCTTGCTGCGCACCGAGTCGATGAAGTCGTCGTCGATACCCACGTCGGTCAGCGCGCCGGCGATCGCGCCGGAGGCCGCGCCGATCGCGGCCCCGAGCAGCGGGACGAAGAAGAGGAGGCCGAACAGCAGGCCCCAGAACGTGCCGCCGAGCGCCCCGACCGCCGTCGTGCTGTTGCCCTGCCGCGTCTTCGGCTTCTTCTTGCCCTCCTCCCAGGACACGATCGCCGCGTCCTGGACCTGGATGAGCTCCTGCTTCTGGAGCGCGAGCAGCGCGTCCTCGGCGCGCTGCGCGCCCTCGGGGGTGTCGAACTTCCACACGGTGAGCGTTGCCACGTCAGACCTCTCGTTCCGTTCGTACCGACGACGGGAGCGCGGCGCTGCGCCCCGGGACGCGTCGAACGTATCCCCGGGGCTCGGGTTCCGCGCGCGGAGCGCGGACGCCCCCGGCTCCCGGTGGCGGTTCGTCCCGATCCCGGGATGATCGTTCGCGGAGCACGCCGGACGGACGGAGGACGGTCGATGACGGGTTCGCAGGCACCCTCGGTGCCGACGGGGGGACGGGCGCGGGCACGGACCCCGCTCCTCTTCGGCTCGCTGCGCGGCTACCAGAAGGCGTGGCTCCAGGGCGACCTCGTCGCCGGGCTCACGGTCTGGGCGGTCCTCGTCCCGGAGTCCCTCGCCTACGCGACGATCGCGGGCGTCTCGCCCGTGGTCGGCCTCTACGCGGCCGCGCCGTCGCTGATCCTCTACGCGGCGTTCGGCAGCTCACGGCACCTCGTCGTCGGGCCCATGTCCGCGACGGCCGCGCTCTCGGCCGGGGTCGTGGCGGTGTTCGCGCCGGGCGACGCCGCGTTCTACGCCGCGCTGACGACGGGGGTCGCGCTCGTCACCGGCCTGCTGTGCCTCGTCGCGGGGATCGCCCGGCTCGGGTTCGTCGCGTCGTTCATCTCCGAGCCCGTGCTCAAGGGGTTCATCGTCGGCATGGCGCTGGTCATCATCATCGGCCAGGTCCCGGCCCTGCTCGGGGTCGAGAAGGGGGAGGGCAACTTCTTCGAGAAGGCGTGGACGATCCTCACCGAGCTCGGCACCGCGAACGGCCCGACCGTGGTGCTGGGGCTGGGGACGCTCGCCGCGCTCCTCGCGATCAAGCGATGGGCGCCCCGGGTCCCCGGCTCGCTCGTCGCGGTCCTCATCGGGATCGTCGCGATCCTCGCGTTCTCGCTCGACGACGACGGCGTGGAGATCGTCGGCCCGATCGACGCCGGGCTCCCCGCGCTCGGTTTCCCGGACATGGACTGGTCCGACTACACCGCGCTGATCGGGCCGTGCGCCGGGGTCATGCTCGTGGGCTTCGCCGAGGCGCTCGGCGCCGCGAAGACGTACGCCGCGCGCGAGGGCTACGACATCGACGCCAACCGCGAGCTGATCGGCATGGGCGCGGCCAACCTCGGGTCGGGCCTCGCGTCGGGGATGGTCGTCAACGGCAGCCTGTCCAAGACGGCGGTCAACGGCGGGGCGGGTGCCAAGAGCCAGGTCTCGGGGCTCACCGCCGCGGTCCTCGTCGTCCTCACGCTCCTCTTCCTCACACCCGTCTTCGAGTCGCTGCCGGAGGCGACGCTCGCCGCGGTCGTCATCGCGGCGGTGATCGAGCTCGTCGACGTCCGCGCGCTGCGCCGCCTCTACGGCCTGCGCACCCCGACCATGCGGCGTCTGTACGGCAACGCGGCACGCGACGACTTCTACGCCGCCGCCGCGGCCACGGCCGGCGTGCTCGTCTTCGACACCCTGCCCGGCCTCGTCATCGGCGTCGTGCTGTCGCTGCTCCTGCTCCTCGCGCGCGCGTCGCGCCCGCACGTCGCGGTCCTCGTGCGCTCGGCGCACGGGGTGTGGGTGGACGCCGACCGGCGCGCGGTGCTCCAGAAGGACGGCGGCACGTCCGTCCCCGGCGTGCTGGTGGTCCGGCCCGAGTCGGGGCTGTTCTTCGCCAACGCCGACGCCGTCCGCAACCACGTCCGCGACCTCGCCGCCGCGACCTCCCCGCGGCTCGTCGTCCTGGACACGGAGACCGTCCCGTTCATCGACGTGGACGCCGCCGAGATGCTCGCCACGCTGCGGACCGACCTCGACCGCCACGGGGCGACGCTCGTCCTCGCGCGCAACGTCGGGCAGGTCCGCGACGAGCTGCGCGCCGCCGTCGAGCGTGCCGAGCGGCCGCGGGTCTACACCGACGTCGACGCCGCCATCGCCGCCGAGAGCGCCGGGGCGTCGGGCGCCGACGGCGCGGGCCCCGACGCCGGTTCGGCCGCCGCGAGGTAGCGCCGTGGGGCAGCGTCCTCGACGCGCTGCCGGTCCACGAGCGCCACGACCCGCCCCTGCGGGTGCCCGTCCTGCGGCTGCTCGTCGGGCCGGGCTCTGGGCGGCGGTGCTCGTCTATCGCCCGCGCCCAGGCGTCCCTCGAGCGCGTGCGCCACTGGATCGCCGGGCACACGGCCGCTCTCGACGCGGCGCTGATCCTCGTCATCGCGCTGCTCCAGATCCAGAAGGGCCTCTCCGCGCTCCAGTCCTGACGGTGCCACGACGCCCGCCACTGCACGGCGGGAGAACCGGGGTAGGCTCGGAGGGTCGAGTCTGGACCTGGCTCCTCATCCACCGGAGACCCGGAGGCCAGCATGTCCGTGGACGACCATGCCATCGAGCAAGCCCTCGCGCGCGGAGCGCACCAGCAGATCGGCCAGTACCGCCTGGACCTGAGCACGGGCGTGTGGTGGTGGTCCCCCGAGACGTACCGCCTCCACGGCTTCGAGCCGGGCGACGTCGTCCCGACGACGGCCCTCGTGCTCGCCCACAAGCACCCCGACGACCGCGAGCGCGTCCGGCAGGTCCTCGACGAGGCACGGCTCACCGGCGAGCCGTTCTCGAGCGTGCACCGGATCATGGACGCCCACGGCGGCGAGCGCTTCCTCGTCGTGGTCGGCCAGGGCCGGCGCGACCGCGCGACCGGCGAGGTGACCGAGCTCGTCGGCTACTTCGTGGACGTGACGCGGACCGTCACGGACGCGGCCCAGGAGCGCGCCCGGCACGACATCGCCGCCGCCGCGGAGACACGGGGTGCGATCGAGCAGGCCAAGGGCATCGTGACGCTCGCGTACGGCGTGCACCCGGACGAGGCGTTCGCCCGCCTCCGGCGCGCGTCCAACGACCGCAACGTCCCGCTGCGCGAGCTCGCCCGGCTCGTCGTGCACGAGGGGGCGCAGGGCGGCACGGACGGCGTCGCCGCGCTCCTGCACTGACGGCACGGACGACGGCGCCGCCCTCGGGCGGCGCCGTCGTCGTCAGCCCTTGCTCGTCGCCTCGCGGATCCGCTTCTGCTCCTGGCGACGGTCCCACCAGCGCGTGAGGACGAGCCACCCGAGGAACCAGCCGCCGAGCGCGCCGATCAGCCAGACGACGACCGTCACGCCGATCCACGTGGACGCGCCCGAGATCTCCAGGCCGTCCCCGACGAGCGTCGCGACCCACAGGGCGAGGAACGTCGACACGAGGCCGATCCCGCCCAGGATCGCCGACGCGTACTTGCGCGCCACGTTGAACACGAACGGCGCGAGGATCGCCTGGGCCACCGCGAAGATCAGCACCGCGACGACGAAGCCCGAGGCGTGCACGGTGACGCCGTCGAACAGGCTCGAGGCGACGAGGAGGCCCACGGCGGCGAGGACCACGTTGATCGCGAAGCTCAGCAGGAAGCGGATCATGCGGTAACGGTCCCGCCCCTGGTCAGGTTCCGCAACCGCTGGCGCGGCCTGACCAGGGGGCGTGTCAGACGCGGCCCACGGTCCGGGTTCCGCGCCGCCGGGCGTCGGCCAGCAGCGCGCCGGTCCCCGTGAGCAGGATCGCGAGCACCGCGGCCGCGCCGACGCTCGCGCCGGTCGGCGGGAGGCTGCCCCCGCCGGTGGCACGGAACGCGTTGGTCACGGTCGCGTCGACCTCGGCGGCGTCGCCCGTCGGGACGGTGAACGCGTCCGACGTCGGCGTCGCGTCGTCGGGGTCGACCGTCACGTCGGTCCCCGCGACGGCGAGCGTCACGGCCTCGGCGTCGCCCGCGTCGGTCTCCGCGAGCGTGCACTCGGCCCCCTGGGGGACCAGCGCGTAGACGGCGGTCCAGTCGTCGTCGGCCGAGAGCGTGCGCTCGGCGCCGCCCGGGATCACGACGTCCGTCTCGACGCCGTCGACGTCCCACGTGCACGCGAGCGAGACGACGAACTCGTCGCCCCGGTGCTGTGACGCGCCCGGCCCGGCGAGGGCCTTGGTGACGACGACCTGGCCGACGTCGAACGTGTTCGTCACCATCACCTGGGCGGGGTCCGGACCGATGGTGGCGGCCCCGGGCTCGCCGCCCTCGACCGTCGCGGAGATCGTGGTCGAGGCGGCGCCGCCGCTCGCCGTCTCCGTGACGACGCACTCCGCGCCGACGGGCAGGCCGTCGTAGACGGCGACCTCGCCCCCGGAGATCGTGCGCTCGGCACCGCCGGGCACCTCGATGGCCTCACCCAGGAACGTGCAGGCCGCGCTCACGGTGAACGGCCCGGCACCGAACGCCTCGGCGCCGTCGCCGTCGACGACCTTGGTGACCTCGATCGACCCGGCGTCGTAGGTGTTGGTCACGGTGACCACCTGCGCGGGGCCGGGGAGCACGCGCTCCTCGACCTGGACCGGGTTCGGCTCGACCGTGACCGCCGTCGCCCCGCCGGTCTCGGTCTCGGTGACGGTGCACACCGCACCGACGGGGAGACCGAAGTAGACGCCCGGCAGGCCCGGCCCGAACGGCCGCACGGGGCCTCCCGGGACCGGGACCTCGGCGCCCTGGAACGTGCAGGAGACGGACGCCCGGTACGGGATGCCCTCGAGCGGGAACTGCGCGTAGAAGTCCTCGAGCTGCGCGATGAGGGCGGCGAGCTCCTCGGGCGTGACCGGCTCGTCGGGCAGCTCGGGCAGCGGCGGGATGTCCGGCATCGACGGCGCGAAGCCCGCGGCGTCGCCGTCCACGACCTTCTCCACGAGGAGCGGGGCGGTGTCGAACACGTTGGTCACCGTGACGGTCGTGGTGGTCGGTGACCCGTCCTCGGCGGCAGGCGGCACGACGACGTCCACGGACGTGCCGTCCACGGGCTCGCCGCCGTCCACGCTCATCGTCACGTGGGTGGCACCGAAGTCGTCCGTCTCGGTGAGCACGCACTCGGACCCGACGGGCAGGTCCTCGTACACGGCCGGCTGGCCGGGCACGAAGGTCCGCGCGGCACCGCCGGGGACGACGATGGTGACGGGATCGCCCTCCGAGTCCACCCCGTAGGTGCAGGCCAGCGTGACCTCGAACGGCCCGGGCCCGTAGAGCGCCCCGAGCCCGTCGAGCTCCTTGTCCACCTGGACGGTCCCGAGGTCGAACGTGTTGGTGATGACGACGTTCGCGACGTCACCGCTGCCGACCGTGACCGTGTCGGGGACGACGACGGAGCCGGTGGCCCCACCGTCGTCGATCTCCTCGATCGCGCACACGGCACCCGTCGGCAGGTTCGCGATCTGTGCGGTGAGCGGGCCGGCGCCACCGAGCACGACCTGGCTGTCGTAGACGGTGCGCGGCGCGAGCGGGCCGTCACCGTCGTCGTCGTACGTGCAGACGACGGTGACGGTGAACGGTCCGCTCCCGTACGCGGGGCCGCCGGCGCCCTCGACGACCTTCTGCAGCCCGATCGCCCCGACGTCGTACGTGTTGGTCAGCGTGACGTCGTTCGTGCTCTGCCCGAGCACGTCGGGGGTGAGCGTGACGTCCGTCGCCGGGCCGTCGGTCGTCACGGGGTGTCCCGGCAGGCCCTGGTCGACGGTGATCGTCACCGACGACGCGTTGCCCGTGCCCGACTCGGTGACGGTGCAGACCGAGCCGACGGGCAGGTCCGTGAGCTCGATCGTCTGGCCGTCCTCGATCGGGAGGCCGGTCATCGGGTTCTCGGCGTCGTAGCCCTCGGCGTAGACGTCCTCGCCGAGGAACGTGCACGCGACGTCGACCGCGAACGGGCCGAACGGCACCGGGTTCCCTTCCTGGTCCACCGCGTCGGTGACGACCTCCTTGGAGATCTCGATGCTCGACAGGTCGTACCGGTTGGTCGCCGTGATCGTCGTCGGGTTCTCGGGGTCCTCGCTGTCGATCGTCACCGTGTCCACGATCAGCTCGGTCTGCCCGTTCGTCCCGTCCTCCGTGATGGTGCACTCGGCCCCGTACGGCAGGTTGGGCACGACGGTCGGGGTTCCCGGCACGACCGTGACGGGGATGGGATCGAGCACCGTCTCCACCCAGCTCCCGACCGCCGACGTGCACTGCACGTTCAGCACGAACGAGTCGGGCGCGTTCTCGGCGCCCTCGCCCGTGACGACCTTGTTCACCGCGAGCGGGCCCGACGCCGTCGCGACGCCGACCTTGGTGCCCTCGGTGGGCAGCATGTTGAACTCCGTCCCGTTCTGGGCGATCCCGACGCCGGACGCGCCGGCGGAGTTCCACGCGATCGACCGGTCCCCGGCCTCGGGGGCCTCGGGCGGCGTGGTCGTCGTCCCCTCGACGGCGAGGAACTGCCCGGGTCGGAAGAGGTTGTCGGGGTCCATCTCGACCACGGCCTTGATCGCCGTGATCTGCGCGTACGTGTCCTCGCTCGTGTCCGCGGTGAGCTCGACCCAGCCGGTCGTCGGGTCGTCCGTCGGGCAGAGCGGCTCGTTCAGCGGGTCGTCGATGTCGTCCATGCAGTAGTCGTCGACGGTCGTGTAGTAGAACGTCGTCGTGCTGCCCGCCGGCGCGTTGACCACCGAGGGCGGCGACTCCTTGGTGAGCAGCGGGGACCACGCGGAGTCGCGCGGCTCGCTGGTGGCGTAGGAGCCGGTGTCGCCCGGTGTGGGCAGCCGGTCGTAGACCACGACCTTGTCGAGCGGCAGGTTGCCGACGTTGTTCACGCGGATGTGCCAGGTCTCGTCGTGCCCGGGCACGATGACGGGCGTGCAGGGGTACGCGTAGAAGCCCGACGCGTCGGGCGTGCACGCGTAGGCCGGGTCGGCGTAGGCCGGATCGACCATGACGTCGAGCTGGTCGTCGTCCGTCGCCTTGACGAGCTTCGACTGCGCGATCGCCGCGCCCGGGATCGTGGTCACGTCGGAGTCGGCCTCGCACGCGCCGTTCTCCTCGTTCAGCCGGGTCACGCACTCGTCCCACGGGCGGTCACCGGTCACGCCGGCGGTGTTGTGGACCACCGCGCCGGCGTCGAGCGTGACGCGGAACTGCACGAGCACGGTGATCGTGTACGTCTGGTCGACCTCGAGCACGGTGCCCTCGGGGAACGTGAAGGTCAGCCCCGCGAGGTTGCCCTCCTGGTCGACCGTCACCTCGCCGGGGTCCGTCGGCATGGCCGGGCCCGACGGGTCGTCCGGCGTCCTCGCCCCGTCCTCCAGCGCGTAGGAGAAGTTCTCGGGGACGCCGTCGGCGAGCCGGAGCTGCGGCCCGTCGGGGTCGCTCGGCATCGGGTCGTCGACGATGACCGGGTCGACGATCGCTCGGTCGCCGGTGTTGGTCACCGCGATGTGCATCGGCACGACCGCGTCGGGTGCCTCGGTGCCGCCTGTCACCGTCCCGTCGAAGTCCTTGACGATCCGGACACCGTTCGTCGCGTGCTGGTAGAGCATCGACGCCTCGGCGTCGTCCTCCGCGCTCACCGGCCCGGTGGTTCCGGTCTCGGGGTCGACGACGAGGTCGGCCCCGGTCACCGTGCCCTGCACGTCGTTGCTCGCCACGCCCGGGGACGCCTCACCGGGCGCCGGCGCGTTGGCTGCGAGGTCGGGCAGCACCGGGCCGCCCGTGCGCAGGTCGTCGCGACGCAGGATCTGGATCGGGATCGGCTGCGTCGGCGTCGCGGGGTTCTCCCAGATCGCGCCGTCGGCCCGCGTGAACGTGAACCGCAGGCCCTGCACGTCCTCGGGGTCGACGCCCTCGGGCAAGGCGAACGTGCCGGACGGCTCGCCGAGCTCCCAGCCGCCGCCGGTGACCGTGACGCCGTCCGCGTCGCCCGTGAAGGTGCCGCCGACGAACGCGTCCACCTGGACCTGGTCGATCGGGGTCACCAGTGCGGCGCTCGGGTCGAAGCCCACGAAGTCGTACTGGTTCCAGAACTGCGGCTCGTCGTCGGTCAGCACCATCTCGACCGCGCGGGACGGGCCGAGCGGCTGACCGGTGAGCGTCATGACGACCGGCGTCTCCGACTGGTTCGCGCCGTGGAACGGCTCGACCACGGTGGCCGGGCTGAACGACTTCTCCACCGCGAGCTCGATGGACGCCGTCTGGAGCAGCATGTCGGCGTCGTCGTTGGCGAGCCGGACGTCCCCGCCCGTGCCGCCCGGGTCGGTGATCGTCGCGGCGGACCCGTTCGGCACCGGGTTCTCGTCCACGACGATCACGCCGTCGTCGCCGTAGATCGGCTCGCCGGTGTACCGGTCGGTCTCGCGGAGCTGGAGCGTGAGCGCCATGGAGCCGGACGCGCCGGGCAGGACCAGCCCGTCGTACGCGACCTCGATGCCCACGACGTCCGCGAGCTCCGTCGGCGTCAGCCCCTCGACCTCGCTCTCGGTGTCGAACACCTCGGTGGTGCCGTCCGCGTACGTGAGCGTGACCGTGGTCGTCTCCGCGCCGCCGGGCGGGGTGAGGTCGATGTGCGTGAGGGTGAAGGTGTCGAACGGGTGCGTGCCCTCGGCCGTCTGCACCTCGCCCGAGCCCTGGTCCGCCGGGTCGACGAGCCGGAGCTGGTCCACCTTCGCCGCGGACGCGTTGGTGCCGGTGACGACCACGGTCGTGGTCGGGTAGAACTCGGCCGGAGTGGCGGGCGGCGGCACGGAGATCGGCCCGCCGGTCCAGTCCTTCGTCACCGTGACGTTGAGCGGCTGGTCGATGATGAGGACGTCGTCGAAGTCGGCGTCCGTGTACTCCTCGCCGTCGAACGTCGCCGTGCCCTCCGCGGTGTCCCGCACCATGCCCGGGTCGTCGGGCAGGTTGTAGATCGTGCCGTGCGTCGAGCCGAGCACGGGGCTGTCGTCGCTGCGCCGGTAGTCCCGCGTCTGGAACGTGAGGTTCAGGTGACGCCCGTCGGCCTGCGTGGACCGCGCGACGCCGTCGCCCGCGGCGGGTGCCGTCGGGTCGGCGGGGGTCGCGCTGCGCGAGGGGGACTCCGTGTAGGTCAGGCGCACGGACGTCGCCGACTCCTGCTCGTCGGCCGTCAGCGTGTAGCCGGGGAAGGTCCCGTCGCACGCGTCGGGGCACGGGTCGCCCGACGCCGGGACCCACGCGCCGTCGATGAAGAGCTCGACGCTCTCGATCTGGTCGTACCGGAGCAGCGGGTCCAGGGCGCCGTCGATCGGGTCGACGCTGACGAGGTCGAACGCGTCGTAGAACGAGTCGGCGATCGGTGTCGTCTCCGGGTTCTGGATGTCCGAGATCACCAGGGGGTCGACGCCGGTGAAGCCGCCGGTGGACCACGTGATCTGCGCCGTCACCTCGTCGTCCGAACGGGCGAGCACCGACGGCGGGTCGCCGCCCAGGAAGTCCTTCGCCAGGAAGTCGCCGGGGCCGTTCCCCTCCACGGGGTACGGGTCCACGGTGTCGCAGCCCGCAGCGAGCGGGGTGTCGTCCACGGTGGTCGACGACGCGCTCGACGCGCCGCAGTTCTCGACCGGGTCGTCGAAGCCCTCCGGGCCCGTGAACTCGGCGGCGAAGTTCGGCTGGAACTGCGTCCCCGGCGGGAAGCCGTCGCCCGTCGAGTCGTAGACGAACTGCACGCCCTGCGCGCCGTCGGGCAGGGCGCAGCTCACCGTGGCCGGGCCCGTGTAGGGCCCGCAGCCCGGGGCGGGCTCCCACGAGTCCCCGTCCCAGTAGTTGATCGTCAGCGTGGAGCCGGCCGGCACGTCCGTGGAGCGCACCGCGGTCGCGGTGAAGTGGTCCCAGAAGGCGTCCGGGTTCGTGGGGTCGGTCGGGTCCTGGACCACGACCTGGTCCGCGTTCGTCGTCGACCCCTCGGGGCCGAAGGGAAGGAGCTGCGTCGGGAGCTGGACGATGACGCCCTGGCCCGGCACGGCCGGGATCGTCGACGGGGAGATGTTCTTGGTGGTCTGCGTCGCGAGCCGGTCGACGAGGGTCAGCAGTGACGCGTCCGCGGTCGCCGGGTCCGCGCTCGGGACGTCGGCCTGCACCTGGTTCGGGTGCGTGACGTCGTCCGCCTCCTGGTCGGGGTCCGTGTCGGCCGTGAAGGGCACGGTCGCCGTGGCCCCGGTGACGATGTTCCCGGTGTACTCGATGCTGAACCCGACGACCTCGCACCCGTCCGGCGGGTCCGGCAGCGTGTTCGGCGCGGTCGCGGGGACCGGGTCCGTCGTCGTGCCGTCGGCGCACGTGAACGTCACGGAGGCGGCGTCGGCGTCCGCGGGCCACTGCACCCCGGCGCCCGCGCCGTCCGTGCCCCACCCCGTGAAGGTGATCGGGTCGGCGCCCTCGAACGGGCTCGGGGTTCCGGGAGCGGGCTCGGTGATGGTCAAGGAGGTCACGGGCGTCCCCGTGTTGGTCGCACCGAGCGTGACCGTCGTCGGGTCGCCGGCGCTCACGGTCGCGGGGGAGAAGCTCTTCGACGCCGTCACGGAGTTGTTCGGCGGCGTGACGACGTACGTGTCGCTCGCCGTCGTCGGGTCGGACTGGCCCTCGGGATGAGTCACGAACGACGACGTGTCGTTGGTGATCGTGGTGGGGTCGGTGAGGTCCTCGACGGCGGCGCTCTGCTGGACGTTCACCGGGATGCTCGCCGTGGCGCCCGGCTGGATGTCGCCGCTGAACGTGTACCGCACGCCCTGGACCGCCGCCGGGTCCACGCTGTCGTCGAGCGGCTCCCACGAGTCGCCGTCCCAGTACTCCTCGGTGACCTGCGTGGCGTTCGGCGGCATCGTGACGTCGCCGGTGCTCACGTACTCGAGGTAGGTGAAGGGGTTGGGTGTCGCGGTCGGGTCGACCGGGTCCTGGACGACGAGGGTGTCGACCGGGTCGTTCGACTCGTTCGTCGACCCGATGGTCATGGTCGCGGGGGTACCCGGCGCGGCGAGCGCTCCCTCCGGCTCGATGGTCTTCGTCGTCGTGGAGGCGAGGACGAGCGGGACCACGGGCGTGATGTCGTCGCTGGCCTGGTTCTGCGTGGCGTTGTCCGAGACGACGGTCGCCGTGTTGGTGATCGGCACGCCGTTCGCGGCGTACGGGATGTCCTCCGAGACCTGGGCGGTGACGAGGATCTGCACCTGTCCGCCGTTCGGCACGCTGTCGGCGGTGTAGGTCACCGTGTCCGCGTCCGGGTCGGCGACGAGGTTCGGGTTCGTCGCACCGCCCCCGCTCTGGATGGACGCGCTGACCAGCTCGAGGCCGTCCGGCAGCGGGTCGGTCATCGTCGTCGGCGTGCACGGCGTGTTGTTCGGGTCGGAGCAGGAGATGGAGACGGCCCACTGGACCTGCTGGCCGGGCGCGTACGGCCCGGTGCTGAGCTCGGTCTTCTGGATGCCCCACGTGGCCGCCGCCGCCGGCACGGTCGGCACGAGCACGAGCGGCAGGGCGAGGAGGAGCGACCCCAGGCTCGCCCACGTTCGCCGCAGGCGCCTCGTCCGCCGTGCGGCACGCGCCCGCCCGCCCCGCGTGGTGCTGCTCGCCGTCCGCCCGTTCGCCATGCCCTCGCCCCTCTGGTCCCACTGCACCCACGGCGCGCCCGGGCGCGCTCGTCGTCGTAGTCGTCACGACCTTGACACACGACTTCCACTTCGTCGCGGCGAACGGGACGACCGTCCAGGTACCGCACGACGACGCGGGCACCGAGAGACCTGTGCGGACCGCACCCGGAGACGACGGCGCCCTCGTCGCCCGGTCCGGAACGGGGCGACGCGGGCGGCCGGCTCGGGTCAGGGGGTGACGATGGCGACGTCGGGGTCGCCCGGGTCGAGGACGGCGGTGAGCCGCGCGAGCACGCCCGCGTCGCCCGCGACCTCGATGCCCACGGCGGCGAGCTCCTCCGGGGTCGCGGCGCCGGTCGCGAGCGCGGGGAGCGCCGTGCTGGTCGTCGTGAGGGTCGCGTCGGCGTCTCCGCGCTGGGGAGCCGAGCTGTAGGTGAGGGTCCCGTTGCGCAGCCACAGGCGGTAGCGCTCGTCGGTGTCGGTGAGCACGACGTCGATCGTCGCCTTCTCGTCCCACGCGCGCGGGCCGTCGACCTGGATCGCGAGGGCGTCGAAGAGCATCGTCGGCGTGAGGTTCCCGATGATGTCGGGCGCCGCCGTCTGCGTGGGAGTCCCGAAGGGTCCGTCACGCAGCTCGGTCGCGCCCGAGAGGTAGACGCTGCGCCAGGTGCCGTTCTCCGCACCGTAGCCGAGCTGCTCGTAGGTGTCGGCGAGCAGCTCCTTCGCCGCGGCGTGGTCCGGCTCCGCGAAGACGACGTGGTTGAGGAGCTCCGCGACCCAGCGGAAGTCGCCGGCGTCGAACGCCGCGCGCGCCGTCGTGACGACCGCGTCGGCGCCCCCGCCGAGGGCCACGTAGCGCTTCGCCTTCTCGACCGGCGGGTGCTCCCACAGGTGCGCCGGGTTCCCGTCGAACCAGCCCATGTACCGCTGGTAGATCGCCTTGACGTTGTGGCTCACCGAGCCGTAGTAGCCGCGCGCGTGCCAGGCGTTCTCGAGCGCCGGGGGCAGGGTGATCCGCTCCGCGATCTCGGGCCCGGTGTACCCCTGGTTCAGCATCCGCAGGGTCTGGTCGTGCAGGTAGGCGTAGAGGTCGCGCTGGAGCGAGAGGTACTCGACGATGCGCTCGTTGCCCCAGGTCGGCCAGTGGTGCGAGGCGAAGACGACCTCGACGTCACGGCCGAACAGGTCGATCGCCTCCGTGAGGTAGTGGGACCACACGTGCGGGTCGCGGACCACGGCACCGCGCAGCGTGAGCAGGTTGTGCAGCGTGTGCGTCGCGTCCTCCGCCGCGCACAGCGCCCTGCGGTCGGGGAGCCAGATGAGCATCTCCGACGGCGCCTCGGTGTCCGGCGCCATCTGGAAGACCATGCGGACGCCGTCGACCGTCTCCTCCTGGCCCGTGGTGGTGACGGACAGGGTCGGCGGGATGAGCGTGACCGTCCCGGTCGACGTCGTCTGGCCGAGCCCGGCACCCACCTGACCCTGCGGGCCGCGCGCGAGCGCCGCGCCGTACATGTAGCCGGCGCGCCGACCCATCGCCGTCCCGGCGTACACGTTCTCCGCGACCGCGTGCTCGGTGAAGCCCTCCGGGGCGAGCACGGTGACGCGCCCCGCGTCGACGTCCTCCTGCGTCGTGACGCCCTTGACGCCACCGAAGTGGTCGACGTGCGAGTGCGTGTAGATGATCCCCGTGACGGGGCGGTCGCCGCGGTGCTCGCGGTACAAGGCGAGCGCGGCCGCCGCCGTCTCGGTCGAGATGAGCGGGTCGAGCACGATCACGCCGGTCGTGCCCTCGATGAACGTCACGTTCGACAGGTCGAACCCGCGGACCTGGTAGATCCCCTCGGTGACCTCGAACAGCCCCTGCTCGGCGACGAGCCGCGACTGCCGCCACAGGCTCGGGTTCACCGTGTCCGGCGCCTCGCCCTGGAGGAACGCGTAGGTGTCGTCGTCCCAGACGACGCGGCCGTCGTCCGCCGTCACCGCGCTCGGGGTGCGCCGCGCGACCAGGCCGCGCGCCGCGTCGTCGAAGTCCTGGGTGTCCGAGAAGGGGAGCGTCCGGAGGAGGGCGGAGTTCTGCGCGACGATCGCGGGCGTCGCGGGCTTCGGAGTCGACATGGTTCGGAGCCTGGCACCGCCCTGTGCGGACCGCACCCGGAGACGACGGCGCCCGCGTCGCCCGGTCCGGAACGGGGCGACGCGGGCGGCCGGATCGGGTCAGGGGGTGACGATGGCGAAGTCCGGGTCGCCCGGGTCGAGGACGGCGGTGAGCCGCGCGAGCACGCCCGCGTCGCCCGTGACCTCGATGCCCGCGGCGGCGAGCGCCTCGGGGGTCGCCGCGCCGGTCGCGAGCGCGGGCAGCGCACGGCTCGTCGCGGTGAGCGTGGCGTCGGCGTCCCCCTTCTGCGGGGCCGCGGAGTAGGTGAGGGCGCCGTTGGAGAGCCGCAGCCGGTAGCGCGCCCCGGTGTCGGTCAGGACGACGTCGATCGACAGCTTCTCGTCCCACGCACGCGGCCCGTCGACCTGGATCGCGATCGCGTCGAACAGCATCTCCGGCGTGAGCGCCGAGATCACGTCGGCCGACGCGGAGACGGTGGGCGTGCCGAAGGATCCCTCGCGCAGCTCGGTCGCGCCGGAGAGGTAGATGTTGCGCCACACCCCGTTCTCCGCGCCGTAGCCGAGCTGCTCGAACGTGTCGGCGAGCAGCTCGCGCGCGGCCGCGTGGTCGGGCTGGGCGAACACGACGTGGCTCAGGACCTCGGCGGCCCAGCGGAAGTCGCCGTCGTCGAACGCGGCGCGCGCCAGGTCGACCACCGCGTCCGCGCCGCCCATGGCCTTCACGTACCGCTTGCCCTGCTCGACGGGCGGGTGCTGCCACAGGTGGGCCGGGTTGCCGTCGTACCAGCCCATGTAGCGCTGGTAGATCGCCTTGAGATCGTGGCTCACCGACCCGTAGTAGCCGCGCGCGTGCCACGCGTTCTCCAGGGCCGGCGGGAGCTTCAGCTCCTCGGCGATCTCGATCCCGGTCCAGCCCTTGTTGATGAGCCGCAGCGCCTGGTCGTGCAGGTAGGCGTACAGGTCGCGCTGCTCCGAGAGGAACCGCACGACCCGCTCGTTGCCCCACGTGGGCCAGTGGTGGGACGCGAAGACGACCTCGACCTCGTCGCCGAACAGGTCGATCGCCTCGGTGAGGTAGCCGGCCCACGCGTGCGGGTCGCGCACGAGGGCGCCGCGCAGCGTGAGCAGGTTGTGCAGCGTGTGGGTCGCGTCCTCGGCCGCGCACAGCGCCTTGTGGTCCGGGAACCACACGAGGAACTCCGCCGGCGCCTCGGTGCCGGGGGCCATCTGGAAGACCATCCGGACGCCGTCGACCGTCTCGGTCTGCCCGGTGGTGGTGATGTCCAGCGTCGGGGCGATGAGCGTGATGTTGCCGGTCGCGACGGTCTGCGCGAGGCCGGTGCCGAGCGCGCCCTGCGGCCCGCGCGCGAGCGCCGCACCGAACATGTAGGCCGACCGGCGCGCCATCGCCGTGCCCGCGTACACGTTCTCCGAGGCCGCGTGCTCCGTGAACTCGGCCGGCGCGATGATCGGGACCCGCCCGGCGTCGACGTCCTCCTGCGTGGTGACCCCGCGCACCCCGCCGAAGTGGTCCACGTGCGGGTGCGTGTACAGCACGCCCGTCACCGGGCGGTCGCCGCGGTGCTCCCGGTAGAGCTCCAGCGCGGCCGCCGCCGTCTCCTCCGTCACGAGCGGGTCCAGGACCAGGACGCCCGTCTCCCCCTCGATGAACGTGACGTTCGAGAGGTCGAACCCGCGGACCTGGTAGATGCCCGGGACCACCTCGAACAGGCCCTGGATCGCGTTGAGCGTCGACTGACGCCACAGGCTCGGGTTCGCCGTGTCCGGCGCGTCGCCCTGGATGAAGGCGTACGTGTCGTTGTCCCACACGACCGTTCCTTCGGCGTTCCTGATGGCGTTGGGCTCGCGCGTGCCGAGCAGTCCCCGACGCGCGTCCTCGAAGTCCTGCGTGTCCGAGAAGGGGAGCGTCTGGAGGAGGGCGGAGTTCTGCGCGACGATCGCGGGCGTCGCTGGCTTCGGAGTCGACATGGTTCGGAGCATGGCAGCGGCGCGCGAGGACTGCATCCGGAACGAGGCGCCCGCCGAGCCGGCTCCGGGCCGCGACCGCGGGGCCCCGATCGGGCGCGCGACGGGGCGTCAGCCCGCCGGGTCGACGCGCTCTCCGACGGTGTGGACGACGACGACCTGCGGGTCCCAGGGGACGAGCTCGTCCACCTGGTCCTGCAGGACCGCGACGTCGGGCAGGCCGCCGGGGCTGCGCACCTCGACGACGAGGTCCTGCCCCTCCCACCGCACGGTGTCGACGGACGCGTCGTCCGTCCCGGACAACCAGTCCTCCGCGGCGGCGCGCGTCTGGCCGAGCCAGAGGTCCGCGAGCGCCGCCTGCACGGTGTTCGCCACCATGGGGACGGCGACGACGAGGACCGCGACGACCGCGACGACCGTCGCGACCCGATGCCGCGGTACGGACGCTCCTGCGCGCGCCGCACGGGCCTCACGCAGGTACCCGGCACCGGAGAAGACGACGGTCGCGGCCACGACGAGCGCGACGGCGTTCGAGACGAAGAGCAGCAGCGCGCCCGCGGCGAGCGACGGCTGCCCCTCCCCCAGGCAGACCCCGACGACGCCGAGCGGGGGGACGAGGGAGATCGCGATGGCGATGCCGGGCAGCACGTCGCCGAGGTCGCGACGGGCGAGCGCGATCGCGCCCGCGAAGCCCGTCGCGAAGGCGGCGGCGAGGTCGCCCACGCCGGGTGACGTCCGACCCGTCACCTGGGAGTTTGACAGGACGTCGGTGGTCGCGGGGAGCACCAGCGTCGCGACCATCCCGATCGCGACGACGAGGGCGAGGCCGCCGACGACGTACGCCACGGACCGCCCGATCGTGCCCGGCTCGCCGGCGACGACGCCCAGCCCGATCCCGAGGATCGGCGTCGACAGCGGGGCGATGATCATCGCGCCGATGACGGTCGCCGTGGAGTCGGTGACGACGCCCGCGACGGCGATCACGCCGGAGAGCACGAGCATGGCCCAGAACGCGGACCGCTTGGCCCGCACGTCGCCGACGTCGAGGTCGAGCCGGTCGGCGACGTCGACGAGCGGCCGCCGCTGCGCGGCGGGGACGAGCAGCCGGAGCACACGCCCCGGCGGAGCGGGAGCCGTCGTCGTGGTCGGGTCGGTGACCGCCCCGCGTCGGTCGCTGTCCGAGGGCACCGTCATCCCCGCCTCCCGCGCTCGGGCCGGTGACCGGCTCACCGGGCGACCTGACGCTACGGTCGCCCGCCGCGGGGTGCCACCGGAGCGTCCCGGATCCGCCCGGCAGGTCGGGACGCCTGCCCCTGGGGCCCGGGACGCCGCCCGGCCGACGCTGCGGGGACCGTCGCAGCACGTGGCGGGCCCCGGCCGCGGGACAGGCGGCCCTGACGGAAGGTCGTCCCATGCAGGACAGCTCGCTCACCGCCCCGTCGCCGCTCGCCGGCGACCCGACCCGCCGCTCGCGCGGCACGACGCCCCGCGCGTGGGCCTGGACCGGCGTCGTCGCCGGGGTCCTGGGGCTCGTCTCGATCCAGTCCTCGATGGCGCTCGGCGTGAACTGGGAGGAGACCGCCGGCGACGCCGACGCGATCGTCGCCGACCTCGCGGGCCGCACGGGGACCCAGATCCTCTTCCACACCGCGACGATCGCGTGCGCGCTCCTCGTGCTCGTGTTCGCGGCGGGCCTCAAGCGGCGGCTCGACGCGCAGGCGCCCGCCGGGTCGCTCCTGCCGACCGTCGCGGGCTGGGGGCTCGTGCTCGTCTCGGTCGCGGGGCTGCTCGGCTCGGGCCTGGACACGCAGTTCCTCTTCGGCCTCGGCGACACCGCGCTCATCGTCCCCGAGTCGGGCGCGTTCTACAGCGACTGGGTCGCGACGATCCCGTGGCTGTGGGTCGGTGCCGGCGTCGCGGGCGTCGCGCTCGGCGTCGCGGCGCTGCGGCACGCGGCGGCACCGCGCTGGATCGGCGTCGTCGGGTTCGTGCTGGGCGGGATCGCGCTTCTCACGGGCGTGTCGCCGCTCCAGTACATGGCGGGCTTCGTCGGACCGATCTGGCTCCTCGTCACCGCCCTCGGCTTCGCCCTCGGGGACCGGCGCTGAGCGCGACCCGCGAGATCGGCAGCACGCGGCGAGATCGGCACGTCCGGTCGAGGTCGGCGGTCCGGACCGCCGACCTGGGCAGGGACCGCCGATCTCGTCGTCGGCCGCGGCCGGGTGATCTCCCGCCCGGGCCCTTCTCGCCGCGCGTGCCCCGGCCCTACCGTGGGCCCGTGGCCGACCCCGGGCCCGGCCGCGCCGGGATGCCCCGCACGGGCTGGACGATCGGCGTCCTCGCCTGGGTGCTCGGCGTGTCCGCCCTCGCGCTCCAGCTCACGTCCGGGGTGCCGCTGCTGCTGGGCGACCTGCTGTTCGTCGTCGTCGACGCGACAGTCGCCCTCGTGTACGGGACCGTCGCCGCCGTGATCCTCGTGCGGCGGCCGCACGTCGTCGGATGGCTCGTCGCGCTCGCCGGGATCGGCGGCGGGGTCGCGGCCCTGGGCGGCGCGTGGCGCAGCTACGCCTCGACCCACCCCGGCCTGCCGCCGCTCACGCCGCTCGCGGACGCCTACGGGTGGGCCTGGGTCCCCGGGACGGTCGGGCTGTTCGTCCTCGTCCCGTGGTTCGTGCGGGGCGGCCGGCTCGGCGCGGGTGCGTGGTGCGGCGTCGCGGGCGGCGTCGCGTCCATCGCCTTCTTCTTCCTCGCCCCCGCGGACGACCCGCGCCCGGCGATCGTCGGCGTCGTCGTCATGGGGCTCGTCACGGCCGCGGCGACGGCGTGGCGGTGGCGGCGCGGGCCGGTCGAGGAGCGCCGGGGGCTGGGGCTGCTCGCCCTCGGGACCGCGCTCATGGCGCTGTCGTTCCTCCCGCTGCTCGGGACCTGGGCGAGCGCCGACGTCATCCTCGCGCTCCCCCTCACGCACCTCGCGTGCCAGGCGCTGTTCCCCGCGGCCATCCTCGTGTGCGTGCTGCGCAACCGGCTGTGGGGCATCGACCTCGTGCTCTCACGAGCGACCGTCGCCGCGATGCTGGCCGTCGGCCTCGCGGTCGTCTACGCGGTCGTCGTCGTGCTCGCGACGACGGTCGTCGACGGCCCCGCCGCGCAGGTCGTCGCGGCGGTCGGGGTGGCGCTCGCGGTGCAGCCCCTGCACACCTGGCTGCGGCACCGGGTCCGCACTCTCGTCTACGGCGAGGGCAACGACCCGGGCCGCGCCGCGCTGAGCGTCGGCCGCCACCTGTCGTCCGCGTCGACCGCCGACGACCTCGTCGTGAGCCTCGCGGTGGGCGTGCGCGAGGCGCTGCGCCTGGAGAGCGTGACGATCGAGCGCACCCCGGACCGCCCGACGGCGTCCGGCACCCCCGAGGACCCGCCCGCCAGCGCCTGGGTCGGGCCGACGTCGCGGCCGACCGGGCAGACGGCCTCGCTCCCCGTGGTGCACGGCGGTCGCGTGCTCGGCCGGGTCCACGTCGTCGCGCGGGCGGGCGAGCGGCTCGACGCGCGGACCCGCGACGCGCTGGACCAGCTCCTGCCCGTGCTCGGTGCGGGCCTCGCGCTCGCCCAGGGCGCGCGCGAGCTCGAGGAGGCGCGCGACGCGACGACGCGCGCCCGCCTCGCGGAGCGGCGGGTCATCCGCCGGGAGCTGCACGACGGCGTCGGGCCGTGGCTCGTCGGCCTGCGCCTGGGGCTGCAGGGGGCACGGAACACGCTCGCGACGGACCCGGCCGCGGCCGCCGTCGTGCTCGACGCCCTCGGCGCCGAGGTGGCCCAGCGCGTCGAGGACGTCCGCACCCTCTCGCGCAGCCTCCTGCCGCCGTCGCTCGACGAGCACGGGCTCGAGGTCGCGCTCGGGGAGCTCGCGGGCCGCCAGGCGCTCGCCGGGTTCGTCGTGGACGTGCGGTGCGACCCGTGCGACGGCCTCGACCCACGGGTCGCCGCGGCCGCCTACGCGATCGCGAGCGAGAGCGTCGTGAACGCCGCGCGGCACTCCGGGGCCGACGAGTGCCGGCTGACCGTCCGGCTCGGCGACCGCTGCCTCCTCGTCACGTGCGAGGACGACGGGGGCGGGATCGCTCCCGACGCGACCCGCGGCGTCGGCTCGCGGTCGCTGCGCGAGCGCGCGGACGAGCTCGGCGGGCGCCTCGACGTCTCCGCCGTACGGCCCGACGGCGCGCGCCCGGGCACGCGCGTGCGCGCCACCCTCCCGCTCGTCCCGGCCGGGGCGCTCGCGCGCGAGGACGCGTCGTGATCCGGGTGGCGGTCGTGGACGACCACCCCGTGTTCCGGCTCGGGATGGCGGCGCTGCTCGACTCGTTCGACGGCGTGCGCGTCGTCGGGCAGGCGGCGTCCGCCGCCGAGGCGCGCGCGCTGCTCGGCCTCGACCCGGGCGGCGACCCGCCCGAGACGGGGGCGAGCGCCGACGTCGTGCTCATGGACCTCGACCTCGGCGACGGCTCGGGCGTGGACGTGACGCGCGACCTCGTGCGCGCCGACCCGGCCGCGCGCGTGCTCGTCGTGACCATGCACGAGGACGACGACGCCGTCGTCGCGGCCGTCCGCGCCGGGGCGCGCGGCTTCCTGGTCAAGTCCGCGAGCCCCGCCGAGGTCGAGCGCGCCGTCCACGCGGTGGCCGACGGCGCGATGATCCTCTCCCCCTCGGTCGCCGACCGGGCGATGGCGTACGTCGTCGGGGGGCGCGCGGCGGCGCGCGTGCCGTTCCCGCAGCTCACGGACCGCGAGCGCGAGGTGCTCGACCTGGTCGCCGCGGGGCTCGACAACGCCTCCATCTCGCGCCGCCTGGTGCTCAGCCCCAAGACCGTCCGCAACCACGTCGCCAACGTGCTCGCCAAGCTCGCCGTCCGCGACCGTTCCGCCGCGATCGTCCGCGCGCGCGAGGAGGGCCTGGGCCAACCGAGATAGAACCGCGGTCGCGCGACGGAGCAGTGGTTCGGAGCCGGCGCCGTGGTGCGGAGGCCCCGCGCCGTCAGGCGTCGTCGTCCTGGATGACGGACAGCACGTTGCCGGCGGGGTCGGTGAACCACGCGATGAGCGGGCCGCCGCCGCGGAAGACGAAGTCCTCGTCGGTCTCGACCGGCGTCCCCGCGTACCGCTCGAACGCGACGCCGCGCTCGCGCAGGGCCGCGACGGTCCCGGGGACGTCGTCGACCGGGAAGTTGAGGACGGTGAACGACGCGGGCTCGTGCGCGTCGCCCTTGGGGTAGACGAGCACGCCGGAGTCGCCGGGCACCCGGATCCACAGCAGGTCGTCGCCCTCGACCGTGAGCCCGAGCAGGTCGCCGTAGAAGTGCCGCGCCGCCTCGACGTCGTCGACCGAGAACCCGCTGAACGCCTTGCCGAGCATGTCGCCTCCTGGGGTCGTGCGGGCCGGACGGCCCGCTCTCCCCAGGGTCGACCGGCGCGGGCGCGCCCGCTCATCGGTCGATGACCGCGGTCAGTACTCGCGACGCAGGTGCAGCAGCGGGAACGGGCGACCCTGGCCGTCGGTCGCGGACCGCCCCGTGACCTCGAAGCCCTGTGCGCGGTAGAAGCCGAGCGCGGCCGGGTTCTGCTCGTTGACGTCCAGCTCGAGCACGGGGTGGTCCCGCCCGGCGTGGGCCAGCAGCGCGCGCCCGATCCCCTGGCCGTGGAGGTCCGGGTCGACGAACAGCATCTCGACGCGGTGCCCCACCGTCCCGACGAACCCCGCCACCCGGCCGTCGCGCTCCGCGACGGTCACGTCGACGGCGGCGAGGTACTCGTCGCGCACGCCGACCTCCAGCTCACGCACGTCGTCCGGGGTAAGGAAGTCGTGCGTGGCCTCGACGGCACGGCGCCACACGTCCACCAGCGCGCCGGTGTCGTCGGGGCGGGCCGGGCGGAGCGGGAGGTCGACCATGGCACGAGCCTCCCGCCCCGGACCTGGCTGGTTCAAGCGGATTGCTGGTCGAGACGTCGGCGTCAGGGGACGCTCAGCGGTTCGACGTCGCCGGGGCGCCAGGTGCCGTCGAACCAGCTCTCGAGGGGGCCGTAGAGGCGCAGCAGGACGAACCACCCCTTGCCCGGCACGGTCTGGACCCAGTTCGCGGCGAGCTCGCGCGGCTCCTCGGGGCCGAAGACGATGTCCACCGAGCCGTCGTCGTTGTGGACGAGGTCGTCGCGCCTGCTGTTCCGGCTCGGCAGCGGCTGGCCCGTCTGCAGCTCCGAGCGGGTCTGAGGGTCGTACACCACGACCGACCAGAAGTCCGCGGCCGGCACGTCGGCCGGGAGCCGGAGGCGGTACGCCCTCCCACCGTCGAGGGGCGCGTCGTCCACGTCCACGGTGGCCAGCGCGTACTGCGACCCCTTGCCGACCATCTTCAGCGCCATCGCGGGAGTGTTCACCGTCGCGAGGTAGAAGAAGGTGGTGCGGGCGTCGAGGTAGCGGCCGCCGGCACCGCCGTCACGCAGGAACCGGTAGTCGCCGCCCGGGAACGGGCTCAGCCAGCGGCGGTCCTCGTAGAGGAAGAACGCGCGCTCCCGGGACCGGAACGCCATGGCGCGCGCCGTGGCGTTTCCCACCGCCGCTGCGTCGGTGAGGATGCGGCGCATCCGGTCGTCCGGCGCGAACGGCGCATCCTTGGTGATGCCGATCGAGGCGAGCAGCCCGCGCGTCTCCGGGTCGACGACCCCGATCGGCTCCTTGGCCACCACGTGGGCGACCTCCTCGTAGAACGAGAAGTCGTTCGCATGGACCGTGTTCACCGTGACGCCCGACAACGACGCCCACTCCATCGCCGGCGGATCGTCCCGCCGCGACAGCGGGTAGACCCTGACGCCCGACTCGAACAGTCGCACCGCGGCGTCAGGCCGCCCGTCGACGAGGAACCCGCGCAGGATGACGAGGTTCACCGCGCTCGGCGTCTCAGCGACGAACCAGCCCTCGGGCCGCGCGCCGTCGTAGTCCGGCGGCACGATCAGGTACGTGCCGCCGGCGCCCCGGTCCGGGCCGGGCGCGCCGAGGTCCACCACGAACCGGAACCACGCGTCGTCGACCGTGCCGGGACCGCACCCCGGCGGCACCTCGATGACCGTCGGGCCGTCGCGCTCGACGTCGAGCACGACGATCGCGTACACCGTGTCGGTGTTGCCGGTAAGGAAGAGCGGGTCGGAGTCGAGCAGTCGGTCGGCGATCGCGCCCTGGTGGCACGCGTCCCCCGCGACCTCCGCGATCCCCCGCCGGATCGCCTCCAACGAGGCGGCCGGGATGCAGCCGAGGAACGCCTCGACACCCCGCACCAGGTCGAGGTGGTCGAAGACCCGGGTCGCCGTCTCGGGCGTGGGGACGCCGTCGACGAACCGCAGCTCGCCGATGCTCGTCGCCACCCGGTCCGGCGTGGTGATCTGGGCCGGGATCGCGGTGTTGTACCCGGGCCGGACGTCGATACCCATGCTGTCCTCCCTTGCGCCGACCGTCGGCATCCGTCACCAACCATCAGAACCGGCGTGCGCTCCCGGCGCCATCACGTGATCCGCGTGATCCCTGCCGTCGTTCCGCGGCACCCCGACCCGGGACTTGCGCGCCTATATTGGCTGGTGTCAATATAGACAAATGTCAATTCAAGAGCCTCGCGCGAGCGATCCCACGGCGCCCACGCGCGGCCGGTTGTCCACGCTGGACCGGTGGCTGCCGCTGTGGATCGGGCTGGCGATGGTTGCCGGGCTGACCCTGGGCCGGTTCGTCCCTGCCCTTTCCGACGTGCTCGCCGCGCTGGAGGTCGGCGGGATCTCCGTCCCGATCGCCCTCGGCCTGCTCGTGATGATGTACCCGGTGCTGGCCAAGGTCCGGTACGACCGCGTGGGTGCCGTCACCGGCGACAAGAAGCTCCTGGTGAGCTCGCTGGTGCTGAACTGGCTGGTGGGCCCGGCGCTGATGTTCGCCCTCGCGTGGGCGTTCCTGCCCGACCTGCCCGAGTACCGCACCGGGCTGATCATCGTGGGCCTGGCCCGGTGCATCGCCATGGTCGTGATCTGGAACGACCTCGCGTGCGGGGACAGGGAGGCCGCGGCGGTGCTGGTCGCGATCAACTCCGTGTTCCAGGTCGTCGCCTTCTCCCTGCTCGGCTACTTCTACCTCACGGTGCTGCCCGGGTGGCTGGGCCTCGACGCCCACGGTCTGGACGTGTCCGTGGGGCAGATCGCGCTCAACGTCCTCGTCTTCCTCGGCGTCCCGCTGGCCGCCGGGTTCGCCTCACGCCTGGTCGGGGAGCGCGCCAGGGGGCGGGCCTGGTACGAGGACCGGTTCCTCCCCGTCGTCGGCCCGTGGGCGCTGTACGGGCTGCTCTTCACGATCGTGCTGCTGTTCGCCCTCCAGGGCGAGGCCGTCACCTCGCGCCCGCTCGACGTCGCGCGGATCGCACTGCCGCTGCTGGTGTACTTCGCGGCCATGTGGGGCGTCGGCGTCGTCGTCGGCAAGACGCTGGGACTGGGGTACGCCCGTACCACGACCCTGGCGTTCACCGCGGCGGGCAACAACTTCGAGCTCGCGATCGCCGTGGCGATCGCGACGTTCGGTGCGACCTCCGGCCAGGCGCTGGCCGGGGTCGTGGGCCCCCTCATCGAGGTCCCCGTCCTGGTGGGTCTCGTCTACGTCTCGCTGTGGGTCGCGCGCCGCTGGTACGCCGTCGACCCCTCCGCACCCCCGACCCGAGCACCCGAGCTGGACGAGGTGAGGTCATGACCACCCCCCTGCCGCCGGCCGTCGCGGACGCCGACTGCGCGCCGCAGGTCGAGGCGCACGCGATCGGGGCCGAGGTCGCGGGCGCCGTCGCCACGACGCTCAAGGCCCTCGCCGAGCCGCTGCGGCTGCGCATGCTCTCCTTCGTCGCGACCTCCGCCGCAGGCGAGGCGTGCGTGTGCGACCTCGCCGCGCTCACGGACGTCTCGCAGCCGACCGTGTCGCACCACCTGAAGGTGCTGCGCGACGTGGGGGTGCTCACCTCCGAGCGCCGCGGCACCTGGGTCTGGTACCGCATCGCACCCGGGTACCGGGCGGCCGTCACGACGCTGCTGGACTCCTTCGCCCCGGCGGCGCTCGGCGCGGCGCGCGCCGCGACCGCACTCACGGGCCTCGACGACGTCGACGCCGCCCTCGACCACCTGGCCGAGGACCTGGCCGGCGCCTTCGCCGACGTCCGGTTCGACGTCGTGCAGCGCGTGGTCCGCGAGTCGTACACCGACCTGGCCCGCTCGGCGAAGGTCTCGGCCCATCTGGTGCCCCTCACGGGACGGTTCGCCCGGCAGCGGCTGAGCGACCTGACCCGCGCCGACGACGCGCGGCCGCACGTCCTGTTCGTCTGCGTCGCCAACGCCGGGCGCTCGCAGCTCGCCGCTGCCCTGCTGCGCCACTACGCCGGCGACCGGGTCGCCGTCCGCTCCGCGGGGTCCGCGCCGGCGGCCGACATCCACGACGGCGTGCGCGCGAGCCTGACCGCGCTCGGCATCACCGCGGACGACGCGTTCCCCAAGCCGTTGACCGACGACGCCGTCCGCGCCGCGGACGTCGTCGTCACGATGGGATGCGGCGACGTGTGCCCCGTCCTGCCCGGCACGCGGTACGAGGACTGGCTCGTCGGCGACCCCGCCCTGGCGTCCCCCGCCGGGGTCGCCGCGATCCGCGACGACCTCGACCAGCGGGTACGACGCCTGCTGGCCGACCTGCTGCCCGACCTGTCCTGACCATCGCCTGACCGTCACCACCCGGGAGACCACCATGACCGAGAGCACCCCGCCCACGCCGTCCGCCCTGTTCGTCTGCGTCCACAACGCCGGCCGGTCCCAGATGGCGGCGGGATACCTGCGGGCCCTGTCCGGCGGGGCCGTCGAGGTCCGCTCCGCCGGGTCGGCCCCGGCCGACCGGATCAACCCCGTCGCCGTCGACGCCATGCTCGAGGAGGGCATCGACATCCGTGCCGAGCAGCCCAAGGTCCTCACGACCGACGCGGTCCAGGCGTCCGACGTCGTCATCACCATGGGCTGCGGGGACGCGTGCCCGATCTTCCCCGGCAAGCGGTACGAGGACTGGGCGCTGGAGGACCCCGCCGGGCAGGGCATCGACGCCGTCCGCCCCATCCGCGACGAGATCCGCGCCCGCGTGCTGACTCTCCTCGACGAGCTCGGCGTCACCCCGGTCGCCCTGCCGCGCGGCTGAGGAGCCGGCCGCGCGGCGGTCCTCCGGACCCAGACGCGCGGCCGGGCGCTCAGCCGAGCTCCGTGTCGCCCGAGCGGCCGTGCGCGACGCCGGTCGCGAACCCGACTCCGGCGGGTGCCCCGACACCGAGGGTCACGAGCTGCGGCGCGGCCGGCGCGGTGCCGCAGCACGACCCGCCCGCGCTCGCGCCGTCGGCCTCCAGCGCCAGGTCGCTCGAGCAGACACCCGTCGCGGGCAGGTTCAGCTCGACCGCGTCCGCCGCGGTCCGGTCCCCGGCCAGCGCCGCGGCGATCGAGCGCACCTGCTCGTACCCCGTGGCGAGCAGGAAGGTCGGCGCGCGGCCGTAGGACTTCATGCCGGCGAGGTAGAACCCGTCGTCCGGGTGGGCGAGCACCTGCTCCCCGTGCGGGGGCACGGTGCCGCAGGAGTGCTGGTTCGGGTCGATGAGCGGGGCGAGCGCGGCGGGCGCCTCCACGACCGGGTCCAGGTCGAGGCGCACCTCGCGCAGCATGTCGAGGTCCGGGCGGAAGCCCGTCGCGTCGACGATCTGGTGCACCTCGAGGTTCAGCGCCCCGTCCCGCGCGGCCCCCAGCACCTGGACGGTCCCGACGCCGGGCACGAGCCGGTCGATCGAGACGCGCGTGAGCAGCGTCAGCCGCCCCTCCTCCACGGCGGCCCGCAGGCGCGTCCCGAGCAGGCCGCGCGCGGGGAGCTCGTCGTCGGAGCCGCCGCCGAACAGGCGCCGCGCCGACCCGCCGCGGATCGCCCACGTGATCGTGGTGCCCGGCTCGGACTCGGACAGCTCGACGAGGCTCAGGAGCGTGTTCGCCGCGGAGTGCCCCATCCCGACGACGAGCGTGTCGCGGCCGGCGAACCGGTCACGCTGGGCGCCGAGCACGTCGGGCAGCGGACCGGTCACGAACGCCGCCGACTCCGCCTCGCCCACGGCGGGCAGGCCCGAGGCCCCCAGCGGGTTCGACGTCGAGAACGTGCCCGACGCGTCGACCACGGCGCGGGCCAGCACGTCGCGCACCACGCCGTCGGCACCGATGGTCCGCACGCGGTAGGCGCGGCGGCCCCGGCCGAGCGAGCGCGTCTTGTCCGCCCCGTCGCGTGCGACCGCGAGCACCCGCGTGCCCGTGCGCAGGCGCGGCGCGATCTGAGGCGTCGCGGCGAGCGGCGCGAGGTACCGGTGGACGAGCTCCGCGCCGGTCGGCAGGGCGTCGGGGTCCGGCTCGACCCACCCCGTCGGTCCGAGCAGCCGCCGAGCCGCCGGGTCGACGTCGTACCGCCACGGCGAGAACAGCCGCACGTGGCCCCACGACGCCACCGCGGCGCCGGGGCCGTCCCCGGCCTCCAGCACCACCGACTCGAGCCCGCGCTCCAGCAGGTGGGCGGCCGCCGCCAGGCCCACCGGACCCGCCCCGATCACCACGACCGGGAGCTCGTCCCGCACCACCTCGACCATCACCACTCCTCGCATTGAAGGTTGTCGATATGAGCATCGTGGAGGACGTATCGAATGTTGTCAATCTGTGCGACGATGGTGGGCATGACGACGACCGAACTGACCCTCACCCCGGTCGGCGACGGCGCCGGCTGCTGCGGACCCGTCACCCGGGCCGTCGACCCCGGGGCCGCGCGCGAGCTCGCCCGCACCTTCAAGGCCCTCGCGGACCCCACCCGGGTCCAGCTCCTGGCGATCGTCGCCGCGCAGGACGGCAGCGAGGCGTGCGTGTGCGACCTCACCGAGCCGGTCGGCCTCTCCCAGCCCACCGTCAGCCACCACCTCAAGATCCTGGTCGACGCCGGTCTGCTCACCCGCGAGCAGCGCGGCCGCTGGGCGTACTACTCGCTCGTCCCGGGCGCGCTCGACCGGCTCGCGGCCGCCCTCACCGACACCACCGCTCGCTGACGGGGCGGTTCGCCGCGCGCCCTGCGGGCTCCGTCCCTACGCTCGCTCCTGTCGGTCGCGCCGTTCGCACCGATCGGCCTGCGCCGGCGGCCGTACGACGACGGACGAGGAGCACCCATGACCGAGGTGACGGGATCGATCGAGCAGGCCACCCCGCGGTCGGGCTGGCAGCGGTTCTGGGACCAGGGCGGCTGGTGGCGGGCCTTCCTCTTCGCGGTCCTCTACATCGCGGTGTACCTCGGGCTCGGATGGCTCGTCGGCGTCAGCGGGCTGGGCCCGGACAGCGGCGAGGAGCTCCTCGACTCGTCCGGAACCGTGTTCTTCGGGCTGCTGCTGCCGATCCTCGTCATGAGCCTGCTGCTCGTCGCCTTCCTGTCCACGATGCGCTGGCGGCGCGAGGTGTTCGGTCCGCAACCGATCGCGGGGCGGCCGTGGATGTGGGTCGCCGTCGTCCTCGTCCTCGTACCGGTCGTGCTGCACCTCGTCGCGACGAGCTGGTCGTCGTACGACGTCACGGTGATCCTCACCGTCTTCGCGCTCGGCCTGTGCATCGGGTTCGCCGAGGAGGTCCTGACGCGCGGCGTCGCCGTCACGATGCTCCGCCGCGCGGGGTACGGCGAGAAGGCCGTGATGGTGCTGTCGTCGATCCTCTTCGGCTTCCTGCACGCGTCGAACCTGGTCTCGGGGCAGAACCTCCTGACCGTGGGCACGACGGTGGTCTACGCGTTCGGGTTCGGCACCATGATGTACCTCTCGATGCGCGTCACGGGCAGCATCGTCCCCGCCATCCTCCTGCACGCGGCGACCGACCCGACGACGATCCTCGCGACGGGCGGTGTCGACACGCACGGGACGAACGCCGGGTCCGACGCGCTCAACGCGTTCGCCGGGACCTTCAACATCATCTTCATCGCCGTCGCGATCCTGGCGGTCTTCCTCGTCTCGGGTCGCGTCGGACGCACGACGGCACCGGCGCAGCGCTGAGCCCCGGGCCGCCTACCGACGCCCGCGCAGCGCGATCACCGGCCCGGAGAACAGCGCGATGCCGAGCATGAACCCGACGTCGTACCAGTTCCCGTTGTTGTCGACCTCGTAGATGCTCACCGTGTCGGTGAAGAGGGACACGATGAACGTGAACGGCAGGATCATCCCCTGCCACAGACCCCACCAGAACCCGTAGCCGCCGGGGCTCGCGGCGACGTTCGGCCCGGCGGCGCAGGCCCCGAGGAGCAGGATCACCGCGATGGCGAGAGCCGCGCCGGCTCCTCGTCGTGCCGTCGTGGACATGACGCTCACCTCCGTGTAGCGGTCGACGGCACCAGTGAACCGCGCGCGCCGTCCGACGGCGAGGGCAGCGGCGCGCGGCGGCACGGCGGGCCCCGTGTCGGGGCCGTGCGGCAGGATGGCGGCATGACGCAGAGCACGGACGACGGCGCCCCCTCGAGCACCCCCGCGACGGCGGGCGGCGAGCTCATGCTGCTCGACACGGCGAGCCTGTACTTCCGCGCGTTCTTCGGGGTCCCCGACTCGATCAAGGCCCCGGACGGCACGCCGGTCAACGCGGTGCGCGGCCTGCTCGACATGATCGCGACGCTCGTCACGGACCGCCGCCCGTCGCGCCTCGTCGCGTGCTGGGACGTGGACTGGCGCCCGGCGTTCCGCGTCGAGGCCATCCCGTCGTACAAGGCGCACCGGGTCGCCGAGAAGGTGCCCGGGACCACGGGCGTCGAGGAGGTCCCGGAGAAGCTCGTCGCGCAGATCCCGGTGATCGTCGACGTGCTCGCGGCGCTGGGGATCGCCCGCGTCGGCGCGGCGGGGTACGAGGCCGACGACGTCATCGGCACGCTCACCGCGCGCGAGGTCGCGCGGCGCGCGGCCGAGGGCGCCGCGCCGGACGCGTCGGGCCGGGCCGCCGTCGAGGTCGTCACCGGGGACCGCGACCTGTTCCAGCTCGTCGACGACGAAGCGGGCGTCCGCGTCCTCTACCCGACCAAGGGCGTGAAGAACCTCGACGTCGTCGACCAGGCGCGGCTCGCGGAGCGGTACGGGATCCCGACGGGGGCGGCGTACGCGGACATGGCGGTGCTCCGCGGCGACCCGAGCGACGGCCTGCCCGGCGTCCCCGGCATCGGGGAGAAGACGGCGGTCGCGCTGCTCGCGAGGTTCGGCGACCTCGCGGGCGTGCTCGCGGCGCGCGAGGCGGGCGACCCCGGCCTGACACCGACCCAGCGCCGTCGCCTCACCGAGGCGGCCTCCTACCTGGAGGTCGCGCCGCTCGTCGTGCGCGTCGCGCCGGACGCCCCCGTCGGGGAGGTCCACGACGCGCTCCCGACCGCCCCCGCGGACCCCGACGCGCTCGCCGAGCTCACGGAGCGGTGGGGCCTCGGGACGTCGGTCCGGCGCCTGCTGGACGCCCTGCGCGGCTGATCCCGCCGCCGCGGCCGCGTCGCGCACGACGCGGCCGCACGGCTCACTTCGACGCGGCGGCCGCCTCGGCGAGCTGCGGGACGTACTGGTCGAGCATCCACGGGATGGAGAGCACGGTCGGTGCGCTGCTCGCCATGACGAACGACTCACCGACGATCGGGGCGAACCGGCCCTGCTGCACAGACTCCATCGCGCCGACGGACGGCAGCGCCGTGAACGCGTCGACCTCGTCCTGGGAGCCGAAGTACATGACGAGCACGTCGGTGTCGATCTCGCCGAGTCGCTCCTCGCTCAGCCCGTAGAAGTACGTGCCGTCGTCGGGCGAGGCGTCGAGCCCGGCGACGCTCGGGCTGAGCGTCATGCCCATGTCCTCGAGCAGGTCGACGCGCGGGTCGTCCGCCCGGAAGACGTTGAGCGTGCCCGGGGTGTTGGCCGACGCGTAGACGAACGTCGTGCCGTCGAGCTCCGGGTGCTCGTCGGCGAGCGCGGTGACGTACGCGTCGGTCTCCGACTGCAGCGCCGCCGCCTCGTCGCTCTTGCCGAGCGCCGTCCCGACGATCTCGAGCTGGTCCTGCCACGGCAGCGCCCACGGCTGGTCCGGGTACGCGACGACGGGCGCGACCTCGGACAGCCGGTCGAACTCCTCCTGCGTGATGCCGGAGTAGGGCGCGAGGATGACGTCGGGCTGCGCCGCGGCGATCTCCTCGAACGGGACCTCGCCCGTGTCGGAGCCGGAGAGCAGGGTCGGGGTCTCGCCGCCGAGCTCCTCGATCGCGTCCTCGTCCCACGGCAGGATCCCGGTCTCGCCGCCGCCGTAGTCGTTGCGCGGCATCGCGACGGGCACGACCCCGAGCGCGAGGACCGCGTCCTGCGTCGACCAGCCCCAGGTCACGACTCGCTCGGGCTGCTCGGGGATCACGGCGTCGCCCAGGGCGCTCTCGATCGTCACCGGGAAGGCGCCGCCCGCGGCCGGGGTCGTGCTCGTGTCGTCGGCGGCGCCGTCGTCGGCGCCCGCGGAGCACCCGGCGAGCACGAGCGCGCCGAGCGCGAGGAGGGCAGCCGCGGTGGTGCGGCGCGAGGCGGAGGACGTCGGACGACGCATGGATCTCTCCCAAGGGACGGTGGCGCCGCCGGCGCGGCGACTGAGCAAGGTAAGGCTAGCCTCATCCGTCGCCGGAGCGGAGCGTGCGGCCCGTGCGATGGCTCACAGCGGGCAGACTGGGGGCGCCGTCGGGCGCCCCCGTCGGCACATCCGACCCGCCGGGAGGCGACCCGTGGCCCTCGTCCGCTGCTCCTTCTACTCCGACGTGCTCGAGGTGAGCACGACGATGACCGTCGTGCTCCCGCAGGCCACGGCGACCCAGATCGGCATGGCCGGGTCCGCGAGCGCCCGCGCCGAGGGCGCCCCGGTGCTCTACCTGCTCCACGGCATGAGCGACGACGAGACGATCTGGACGCGCCGGACGTCGATCGAGCGGTACGTCGCCGACCGGGGGCTGGCCGTCGTCATGCCCCGCGTGGAGCGCAGCTTCTACGCCGACGAGGTGCACGGGCACCGGTACTGGACGTTCCTGTCGGAGGAGCTGCCGAGCCTGGTCGACCAGTTCTTCCGGGTGTCGTCGCGGCGCGAGGACACGTTCGTCGCCGGACTGTCGATGGGCGGGTACGGGGCGTTCCGCTGGGCGCTGCGGCACCCCGAGCGGTTCGCGGCGGCGGCGAGCCTGTCCGGGGTGCTCGACCTCGCCGACGAGTCGTACCGGGAGCGCCGCCTGCCCGACATCGAGCGCGTGTTCGGCGACCGGGAGATCGCGGGCTCCGACGACGACCTGCTCGCGCTGCTGCGCCGGGCTGCCGCCGAGGGTCGGACGGCGGACCTCCCCGACCTGTTCCTCGCGTGCGGGACGGAGGACTTCCTCGTCGACGGCAACAGGGCGTTCGAGCGCGTGGCCGATGAGTCCGGCGTGGCGCTGCGGTCGGAGTTCTCGCCCGGGACCCACGAGTGGGGCTTCTGGGACCGCACGATCCAGGACGTCCTCGACTGGCTGCCGCTGCCGGGGGCGCCACGAACCTGACGCGGCGCCCTCCCTACCCGTCGGGGCACGTGTCACACACCGTGCTCGCGCGTCGTCGTGTGGGTGACCGCACCTGGCGTCGAGACGCGCACACCGCGACGAAGGGGACCACCATGACCACCACTGCCACCACTCTTCCGCCCACCGACGTCGCCGCGCTGCGCGACCGCGTCACGGGTCGCGTGCTCGCCCGGGGCGACCTGCCCGACGGCGGCCCGACGGCTGCGGAGGCCGTCGCCTCCCACAGCACGCTCGTCACGCACGACCCCGACCTCGCGGTGCTGGCCGCCACCGAGGCCGACGTCGTGGAGGCGGTCCGGTTCGCGTCCCAGCACGGGCTGCGCGTGCGCGCCCACGCGACGGGCCATGGCGCGTCCTCGCCCGTCGCGGACGGCCTCGTCCTCGGCACGAGCGACCTCGCGGGCGTCGAGATCGACCCGGAGACCCGCGTCGCGCGCATCGCCGCGGGCACCCGCTGGAAGACGGTGGTCGAGGCCGCGGCGGAGCACGGGCTGCTCCCCGTCACGGGGTCGTCCACGGGGGTCGGCGTGGTCGGGTACACGCTCGGCGGCGGGTTCGGCCCGCTGACGCGCAGCCACGGGCTCACGACGGACTGGGTCCGCGGGTTCCGGGTCGTGCTGGCCGACGGCTCGGTCGTCGAGGCGAGCGCGGACTCCGAGCCGGACCTGTTCTGGGCGCTGCGCGGCGGCAAGGGCGGCCTCGGCGTGGTGACGCGCGTCGACGTCGAGCTCGCGCCGCTGCGCACCCTGTACGCGGGGGCGCTCACGTTCGACGCCCCGCACGTCGAGGACGTGCTGCGCGGCTGGGTCGACTGGACCGCGACCGCGCCCGACGACGTCACGACCTCCGTCGCGGTGCTCGCCCTCCCGGACCTGCCGTTCATCCCCGAGCACCTGCGCGGCCGCACGGTCCTCGCCCTCCGGTTCGCCTACCCGGGCGACGCCGCGGAGGGCGAGCGCCTGGCTGCGCCGCTGCGGGCTCTCGCCCCGGTCATGGCCGACGCGGTCGGGGAGATCCCGACGACCGCCATCGCGTCGATCCACGACGACCCCGAGGACGCCGGCCCGTCGTGGGTCTACGGCGCCGGCCTGCGCGAGGTGGACGCGGCGTTCCTCGACCGGTTCCTCGCGGACCTCGGGCCCGGCAGCGGCTCGCCGTTCGTGGCGGCCGAGCTGCGGCACCTCGGCGCGGCCGGCGCGCGCGACGTGGACGGCGGGTCCGCCGCGGGCGGGCGGACGGCCGGGTTCCTGCTCAGCCTGGTCGGCGTGAACCCCCCGCGCGTGCCGGACATGGTCGAGGCCGCGGCGTCGTTCGCGCAGTGGTCCGAGCCGTGGGCCGCGACGGAGACCAACATCAACTTCCTGCCCGGCCCGTGGACGGACGAGACGCTCGCGCGGGCGTGGTCGCCGGAGACGGCGGCGCGCCTCGCGTCGGTGCGGTCGGCCTACGACCCGGCGGGGCTGTTCGCCTGGCGCGTGTGACGTCGGGTCAGCGCTGCCGGTCGACGCGGAGCGGTCTCACACCGCGAACAGCGCGGTGAGCCGCGGGAGGCGGCGCGCGTTCTCCTCGTCGTCGTCGAAGTCCCACTGCTCGCCGGCGGGCTCGCTGCGCGCCGGCCCCGACGACGTCCGCTCGCGCGCCGCGTAGTACGCCTCGTCGTCCTCGCCGGTCGCGCGCGACCACGCGTCGCCGACGAGCGAGTCCAGCGACTCGTACCCGAACCAGGCGGACCCGCCGCGCGACATGGCAGCGACCACGGGGTGGTCCGCGAGGGAGTCCGGGTCCGCCACGGCGCGCTCGAACGCCGCCCGGCCGGCGAGGACGAGCCCGTCGCGGAAGTCCATGAAGCCGTCGTCGCTGCACCCGCCCTCGACGAGGTACGCGGCACCCCACAGCGGCCACGCGTACGCGTCGTGCGCCAGACCGCCCGCCACGTCGACGAACGCGAGCATCTCGTCCGCGGTGAGCCGCTCGACGAGGAGGTCGGTCAGGGCGCCGGGCAGCGGGTCGTCCTCCGCGCCGCGGTCGTCGGCGCCCGCGCCCGCCCGGTCGCGCGCGGCGTCGACGATCTCCCAGAAGGTCTCTCGATCCATGGACCGGACGGTACGGCCGGGCACCCACAGACGCTCGACGCCCGGGCGACGTCAGCGGTCCCGCCCTGGGCCTACGGGACCGTCCGTGCCCCGGTGCGCCGCACCCAGCGGCGCTGCCACGGCGTCTCGACGGCGCGGGGCCGGTAGCGCGCGCGGACCCAGGCGACGGCGTCGTCGGGGCGGATGCCGCCCCACACCGCGAGGAGCGCGAGCGCCGTGCCGGTGCGACCGGTCCCGCCGCCGCACGCGAGCTCCACGCGCTCGTCGGCGGCCCGCTCGTACGCCTCGCGCAGCAGCGCGACGGCGTCCGGCGTGGACCGCGGCAGCGCGAAGTCCGGCCACCGGACCCAGCGCGACTCCCATGCCGTGGCCGGCGGCGGCGTCCCGGTGAGGTAGACGCCGAGCTCCGGCACGTCGTCCGGCCCGGGCGGCCCGGACCGCAGCCCGCGGCCCCGCACCCGACGCCCGTCCGGCAGCTCCACGACGCCGTCGCCCTGTTCCCACGAACCCATGCGCTCCTCCGACGGGGTGCTCAGCGCCGCGCGTGCCGTCGCGGCGCGGGGCCACCAGGCTGCGGCGGCGAGTCGGCACGCGCGCGGCGGACCAGCAGGTGGACGACGTACGCCACCGCGAGCACGGCGACGACGGCGAGGACCCCCTTCTGGTACGTCCCGATCGCGGCCTCGATCTCGGGCCACCGCTCTCCGAGACCGTAGCCGAGCAGGACCAGCGTGGTGTTCCAGACGCCGCTGCCGACCGCGGTCAGGACGAGGAACCTGCCCAGCGGCATGCGCTCGACGCCGGCCGGGATCGAGATGAGGCTGCGCACGATCGGGACGACGCGCCCGACGAGGACCGCTGTCGTCCCGTACCGGGCGAACCACGCCTCGGCGGTGTCGACGTCCTCGACCCGGACGAGCGGCAGGCGAGCCGCGACGGCGCGGAGCCGCTCGGCGCCGAGCGCGGCACCGAGCCCGTAGAGCAGGAGCGCCCCGACGACGGAGCCGACCGTCGTCCACAGGATCGCCTCGAGCAGACCGAGACGCCCCTGGGCGGCCGTGAACCCGGCGAGCGGCAGGATCACCTCGCTCGGGATCGGCGGGAAGAGGTTCTCCAGGGCGACCGCCACACCTGCTCCCGGTGCGCCGAGGGACTCCATCAGGCTCACCGCCCAGTCCGTGAGGCGGGTGATCGGGCCGGGGTCGGAGGCGGTGGCCGCGAGGACGGACGGCGAGGAGAGGCTCATGCCGACGACGCTAGGAAGGCGCGAGCCGCGCCGGAACGCGGTGTCGCGCACGGACGGCGACGGTTCCCCGCGGCACGGGGTGCGGTTTTCCGCAGTCCGCGTCGCAGGTCGCGTCGCTAGGGTGAGTCGCGTGCCCAGCCGAGCGCCGTCCGTCGTCCGTGCCTCGTGCGGCGTCGTGGTCGGGGTCTGCCTCGTCCCGATGGACGCGGTGACGCTGCTCGCTGCCGCCGTGGCCGCCCCGTTCGCCCGCGCGTCCGCCCGGACGGCGGCCTGGCGGGACGGGCGGGTCCGGGCCGCCGTGCGCGTGCACCTGCGGCGCCTGGAGCGGTGGTTCGCCTGGCACACCGACGCTCCGGACGGCACCGGCCGACCCCTGCGCTACCTCGCCGCCCGCCTCGCCGTGGGCCTGCTCAGCGCGGGGATCCTCCTCCTGCTCGCCTACGGGGCGTTCGCGGCGGTGCTCATGACGGCGTCGTGGGCGTTCGACCTGCGGGTCCCCGCGCTGGCGGACGACGACAGCGACCCGACGACCGGGCTCACCGTCCTCTCGGCGGTCGTGCCGGGCGGGATCCTGCTCTACCTCGCGCTCATGGGACTCGTCGGCTCCGCGGCGCTCGAGCGGGCGGCGGCGAGCCGGTTGCTGGGCGAGGAGGACCGGACGCGGCTCCTCGCCCAGGTCGAGGCGCTCGCCGCCTCGCGCTCGGACATCGTCGCAGCCGTCGAGGCGGAACGCCGTCGGGTCGAGCGCGACCTGCACGACGGCGTCCAGCAGCAGGTCGTGGCGCTCGGGATGCTGCTCGACCGCGGCCGACGAGCCACCGACCCCGTGGTCCGCGACCGTCTCCTCGCCGACGCCGCCGACGAGGCCTCCCGGGTGCTCGCGAGCGTGCGCGACGTCGCCTGGCGCGTGCACCCCGCGGCGCTCGACACCCGGGGGCTGCGCCCGGTCCTGGCACGCCTGGCGGCACGGGCGACCCCGTCCGCGGAGCTCGACTACCGCCTGGACGGGCGACCGGGGCCCGCGGTGGAGGCGTGCGTGTACTACGTCGTCGCCGAGGCCCTGGCGAACGTCGCCAAGCACGCCGGCGCGACCCGCACGACGGTCACGGTGACCTCCGCCGACGGCGTCGTGCGGGCCAGCGTCACGGACGACGGTCGGGGTGGCGCGTCCCCGCGCGGCGGTCGCGGGCTCGCGGGCCTCGCGGCCCGGGCGGCGGCGCTCGGCGGCTCGCTCGACGTGACCAGCCCTCCCGGCGGGCCGACCACCGTGACGGCGGTGCTGCCGTGCGCGTGATGATCGCCGAGGACTCCGCCCTCCTGCGCGAGGGTCTCCGGGCCCTCCTCGTGGACGAGGGCGTCACGGTCGACGCCGCCGTCGGCGACGCGGACGAGCTCCTCGCCCTGCTCGGGCGTCGTCCCGCGCCGGACGTCGTGCTGCTCGACGTGCGCATGCCCCCGACGCACACGGACGAGGGCATCCGGGCCGCGATCGAGGTGCGGCGCCGCTTCCCCGGGGTCGGCGTGCTCGTCCTCTCGCAGTACGTCGAGGCCGAGCCGACGCGGGACCTCGTCACGAGCGACGGCGCGGGGGTCGGCTACCTCCTCAAGGACCGCGTGATGCGGGTCTCGGAGCTCCTGGACGCGCTGCGTCGGGTCGAGTCCGGCGACTTCGTCGTGGACCCGGAGGTCGTCCGCCAGCTCTTCGCGGACACCTCCCGCGCCGACCCGCTCTCGCGGCTGACTGAGCGCGAGCACGACGTCCTCCGCCTCATGGCCGAGGGCCGGACGAACGCCGGGATCGCGGCTGCGCTGCACCTGTCGCTCTCGGCGGTCGAGAAGCACGGCAACGCGATCTTCACCAAGCTCGGCCTCGACGCCGCCGGCGGCTACAGCCGCCGTGTCCTCGCCGTCCTGCACTACCTCCAGGGCTGACGACGACCCCTGCTCACGCGCCCGCGTGCCGCGCGAGGATCGCGTGCGCGTCCGTCCCGCGCGGCAGGACGCCGTACCCGTGGCCGCGGTCGTCGCCGAGGCGCGCCGCGACGAACGCGTCGGCCGTGCCCGACGGCGCGTGCCGCACCAGGAGCGACGCCTGGAGCGCGAGGGCGAGCGACTCCACGACGCGACGGGCCTGCGCCTGCTGCGCCCCGGGGTCGGCCCCCGCGACCTCCGCGAGCAGCCGGCGCGTGCGCGCGACGTGCGCGTCGAGGAGGGGGTGCGCCCCCGCCGTCGTGCCCAGCTCGGCCTGGAACGCCGCGACGGACTCCGGCTCGCGACCCATGGCGCGCAGCACGTCGAGCGCGATGACGTTGCCCGACCCCTCCCAGATCGCCATGACCGGCTGCTCGCGGTAGCGGCGCGCGAGCGGGAACGCCTCGGTGTACCCGTTGCCGCCCAGGCACTCCATCGCCTCGTACGCGTGGTGCGGCCCGCGCTTGCACACCCAGTACTTGCTCACGGCCGTCGCGAGGCGGCGGAACGCGCGGTCGTGCTCGGACTCGCCGTCGTGCGCGGCGGCGAGGCGCACCGACGTGAGCGTCGCGGCCTCGGACTCGAGCGCGAGGTCGGCGAGCACCGCGGTCATGGCGGGCTGGTCCACGAGCGCCGCGCCGAACGCGCTGCGGTGCCGCGCGTGCCACAGGGCCTCGGTGACCGCCTGGCGCATGCCCGCGGCCGAGCCGTGCACGCAGTCCAGCCGCGTGCGCGACACCATCTCGATGATCGTCCGCACGCCGCGCCCGGGCTCCCCGACGAGGAACCCGACGGTGCCGTCGAGCTCGATCTCCGACGACGCGTTCGACCGGTTGCCCAGCTTCTCCTTGAGGCGCTGGATGCGGAACACGTTGCGCGTCCCGTCCTCCAGGACGCGCGGCACGAGGAAGCACGACGGCGCGCCGTCGCCGCTGCGCGCGGTCCCGCCCGGCCCACCCGGGATCTGGGCGAGCACGAGGAACGCGTCGGACATCGGCGCCGAGCAGAACCACTTGTGCCCCGTGAGCAGGAAGGCGCCGTCCGCCCCGGCGGGCACGGCCGTCGTCGCGTTCGCGCGCACGTCCGAGCCGCCCTGCTTCTCCGTCATCGCCATGCCCACGAGCACGCCGGGCTTGCTCCCCGGGGCCGCGAGGGCGCCGTCGTACCCGCGGGAGAGCAGCCGCGACTCCCACACCGCGGCGAGCGACGGCGCGTGCCGCAGCGACGGCACCGCCGCGTGCGTCATGGAGACCGGGCACGCGTGGCCCGGCTCGACCTGGGCGAACAGCGAGAACACCGCGCCCCGCACGACGTTCGCCCCCGGCCCCGGATCCGCCCACGCGCTCGTGTGCGCGCCGTGCGCGACGGCCGCCCCGATCACCTCGTGGTACGCCGGGTGGTACTCGACCTCGTCGATGCGGTTCCCACGGCGGTCGTGCGTGCGCAGCACGGGCTCGTGGACGTTCGCGAGCTCGGCCGCGCGCTGGAAGTCCCCCGTCGCGACGAGCGCGCCGACCTCGACGAGCCGGTCCTCGCCCCACGCCCCGCCGTACGCGTGCACCGCCTCGCGCAGCACGGGGTGGTCGAGGTACTCGTTGACCCCCTCGCGCTCCGGCGGCTGGTTGGTCACGCGGTGCGTGACGTGCGGCGCGGGGTGCGCGCCGTCGGCCGGGTCGACGGCGGGACGCGTGGCCGGGGTGGTGTCGGTCGGGGTCATGGTGTCCTCCTGCGGGTCTGCGGGTGGCTCGGGGTCGGGACGCCGCCGGGCGGCGCCCGGAGAGGGTTCGGGGCGGGTCGGGCAGACGTCAGGCGGGGGCCGACGCAGGGGCGGCGACCGCCGCCCGGGCGCCGACGGCGCCCAGGCAGAAGCGCAGGATCGTCGCGACGACGGCGTCCCGCACCGCGTGCGGGACCGTGCCGTCGGAGGCGGTCGGGCCGCCACCCGCGAGCGGAACCGTGCGGTCGGAGGCGGTCGGGCCGCCACCCGCGAGCGGAACCGTGCGGTCGGAGGCGGTCGGGCCGCCACCCGCGAGCGGGGAGAGCGGACCGGTGAGCGACTCGCCGATCGCGCCGACGAGGGCGGTCGCGACGACCGTCACGTCCTGGTCGGGGATCTCCCCGGCGTCGACACCGGCACGCACGACCTCCGCGAACGTCTCGGCGTAGGCACGGCGGTACTCCAGGCGCGCCGCGTCGACGGCCGGGTGGACGGGCTCGAGCAGCAGCGCCCACGCGAGCGTCGGGCCGCGCAGCGCGCGCCGCGCGAAGGTGTCGACGGCGCGGCCGAGGCGGGCGACGGTCCGGTCGCCCGGGGGATCGTCCGGGCGGGCCGCGGCGGCGGTGCGCACGGCGTCGAGCTCGACGTCCGCCGCCTGCCGGAACACGGCCACGAGCAGGTCGGCCTTGGTGGGGAAGTACGAGTAGACGCCGCCCGTGCTCACCCCGGCGCGCGCGGCGAGCGCCTGCACGTTCGCCCCGGCGAACCCGTGCTCGGCGACGATCGTGCGCGCCGCGTCGAGCAGCGCCTCGCGCTTGCGCTCGCGGGCGGCCCGCGTGGCGGGCGTCTCGCGGTAGGGCACGGTTCCTCCGTCGTCGTCGAGGGTGCGCCGCCTCGTCGCGGCTTCCCACCAAGAATTGAACCATGATTCAATTCATCGCGGCACCGGTCCCCGTCCGGGCCGCCGAGACGGCGTCGACGACGACGCCGAGCAGGACGTCGAGGAGGACGACATGCACCTGGGCAGCATGCTGGAGAGCACGGCACGCAAGGTCCCCGCCAAGGAGGCGCTCGTGCTGGGCGCGCGCCGGCTCACGTACGCCGAGCTGGACGACGCCGCGCGCCGCGCCGCCGCCGTGTTCCGCGACGCCGGGGTCCGTCCCGGCGACCGCGTCACGGTCATGACGTTCAACACGCCGGGCTTCGTGGTCGCGGCGTTCGGCCTGTGGCGCGCGGGCGCCGTGCTCGTCCCCGTCAACCACAAGCTCCAGGCACCCGAGGTCGCGCGGCTCGTCGCCCACAGCGGCGCCGTCCTGGGCGTCGCGGACGCGAGCCTGGCCCCCGTCGTGACAGCCGCCGCACCCGCGGTGCGCTGGCTGTGGACGGAGACGGACGCCGTCGGGCAGGACGCCGCAGGCGCGTCGGGGACGCCGGGGCCCGACGACTTCGACGCGCTCGTCGCCGCCGCCGAGGCGTGGGACGGCGTCCCGCCCGACCAGGACACGATCGCCCAGGTGCTCTACACGTCCGGCACGACGGCGGCCCCCAAGGGCTGCGAGCACACCCACCGCGGGCTGAGCTCGGTCGCGGCGTACACGACGGCCGCCGTCGGGCTGCGCGCCGACGACCGGTTCCTCCTCGCGATGCCGATCTGGCACGCGTCTCCGCTCAACAACTGGTTCCTGTCGATGGTGTTCCTCGGCGGGACGACGGTCCTCCTGCGCGAGTACCACCCGATCGAGATGCTGCGGACGGTCGCGGCCGAGCGCACGACCGCGTTCTTCGGCGCGCCCATCGCGTACGTCGCGCCGCTCCAGGTCGCCGCCGCGCAGGGCATCGACCTGTCGGCGTTCGACCTGTCGAGCGCGCGGCTGTGGCTCGCGGGCGGCGCGCCCGTCGGCCCCGACATCGTGCGCGCGATCCGCGCCGCCTACCCGGGCGAGCTGCACCAGGTCTACGGGATGAGCGAGATGGGGCCGGTCGGCACCGCTCTCGGCCCCGCCGACCAGGAACGCAAGGCGGGCTCGATCGGCCACGCCGGGATGCCCGGCGTCGACGTGCGGGTCGTCGACCTCGACGGGAACGACGTCGGCCCCGGCGGGACCGGCGAGATCTGGCTGCGGTCGGACACCCGGATGGTCGGCTACCTCGACGACCCCGAGGCGACCGAGGCCGTGCTCGTGGGCGACTGGTACCGCACCGGCGACGTCGTGCGCGTCGACGAGGACGGGTACCTCTTCATCGTCGACCGGCTCAAGGACGTCATCATCACGGGCGGCGAGAACGTCTACTCCCAGGAGGTCGAGGAGGCGCTGCGCGGGTCGCCCGAGGTCGCGGACGTCGCCGTCGTCGGGCGCCCGCACGCCGACTGGGGCGAGACCGTCGTCGCGTTCGTCGTCCCCGCGCCCGGCGCCGAGCCGACGCTCGACTCGCTGCGCGCGTTCCTCGCCGACCGGCTCGCGCGCTACAAGGTGCCGCGCGACGTCGTGCTCGTCACCGAGCTCCCGCGCAACCCCTCCGGCAAGCTCACCAAGCACGTGCTGCGCTCGCGGGTCCGCGAGAGCGCCGCGACCTGACCCGTCGCGCGCGCCCGACCCCGACGCGGCCGGGGTCAGGGGCGCGCGTGCTCGAAGATCACGGTCGTGCTGGTCCCCGCGACCTCGGGCCGCACGCTGAGCGTCTTGGAGACCAGGTTGCGCAGGGCGTCGGAGTCGGCGACCGCGACGTGCAGGAGGAAGTCGCGGTCGCCCGTGACGAAGAAGACGCCCTCGACGTCGGGCAGCGTGAGCAGGTAGTCGCGGAACGCCTCGAGGCCCTTGCGCGCGCCCGCCTGGAGCCGGATCGCGATGAGCGCCTCGAGCCCGCGGCCGAGGGCCGCCGGGTCGACGTCCGCCCGGAAGCCGCGGATCACGCCGCGCTCCACGAGGGTGCGGACGCGCGCGTGGCACGTCGACGCGGCGATCCCGACGCGGGCCGCGATCGCCGCGTTCGTCGCGCGCGCGTCGGTCGCGAGGACGTCGAGGATGCGGCGGTCGACGTCGTCCAGGACGGCGGGTCGAAGATCCTTCGGCATGCGGAGCCTCCTCTGAGGGTTCGACGAAGTTCAGGTCGATCGCCACCGGCCTTGACGACGATCCTTCGGCACATCTTGCCGCACACCGAAGGATCCACCACGCTGAGTGTCGTGCGACACCATCCCGTCGCACACCAGCCACGCGCCCGCCTCGCCACCCGCGAGGCGGGCGTCGGTCGAAGGAGCCCGGCGTGAGCACGACCTCTCGTCCCCGTCCCCGCACCCGCGACGCCCGGTCCGCGCCGCCCGGCCGAGCGCCCCGCACGGCGGTCGTCGTCGGCGCCGGCATGGTGGGCCTCGCCACGGCCTGGCACCTCCAGGAGCAGGGCGTCGAGGTCACCGTCGTCGACCGCGAGGGCGTCGCCGCCGGGTCGTCGTGGGGCAACGCCGGGTGGTTGACCCCCGGCATGGCGATGCCGCTGGCGGACCCGTCCCTCTGGACGTACGGGCCGCGCGCCCTCCTCGACCCCGCCGCGCCGCTGCACGTCCCGCTGCGGTTCGACCCGCGCCTGTGGTCGTTCTTCGCGCGGTTCATGGCGCACGCGACGCAGCGCCGCTGGGACCACGCGATGGCGGCCCTCACCCCGATCGATCGCGTCGCGCTCGACGCGTTCGACGAGCTCGCCGCGGGCGGGAGCCTCGGGCACGGCGTCGAGGCCGGGACCACGCCCGGGCCGTTCACCGTCGCGTTCGAGCACGTCCGCGAGGCGCGACCGTTCCTCCGCGAGCTCGAGCACGTCGCCGCGGCCGGCCAGACCGTGCCCGTCCGGCGCGTCGAGGCCGGCGAGCGCGCGCACCAGCTCACCGACCGCGTCTCCACGGTCTACGCCCTCGAGGGCCAGCGCTTCCTCGAGCCCGGCCCGTTCGTCCACGCCCTCGCCGACTCCGTGCGCGCCCGCGGCGGGCGGATCCTCACCGGGCTCGAGGTCCTCGACGTCGAGCCCGGCCGCCTCGGCGCGTGCGTCTACGCACGCGCGGTGCACCCCGACGCCGCCGCGCACCCCGCGCTCGTCGGCGCGACGCGCGGGTCCGGAGCCGCCCGGGCGGGCGCGACGACCGGGCGGAGCGACGCCGTCGGGCCGGAGGCCGCAGAGCCCCGCCGCGCCGGATCCCCCACCGAGCGCGAGGAAGGGGTCGTGCTGCGGGGCGACGCCGTCGTGCTCGCGACCGGAGCGTGGCTCCCGACGCTCGCCGCGCCCCTCGGCGTGCGCACGCGCGTCCAGGCGGGGCGCGGGTACTCGTTCACCGTGAAGACGGACGAGCCCGTCGAGACCCCGATCTACCTGCCCGCGCGCCGCGTCGCGTGCACCCCGTACCAGGGGCGGTTCCGCATCGCGGGGACCATGGAGTTCCGCGGCCCCGACGAGCCGCTCCAGCCGCGCCGGATCGAGGCCATCCTCGCGTCCGTGCGGCACCTGTTCCAGGGCGTCGACCTCGACGACCGCCACGACGAGTGGGTCGGGTCGCGCCCCGTCACGCCCGACGGTCTCCCGCTCGTCGGCGCGACGCGCACCCCCGGCGTCTACGTCGCGGGCGGCCACGGCATGTGGGGCATCGTCCTCGGCCCGGCGACGGGCCGCGCGCTCGCCCACCTCGTCACGACCGGGGAGACCCCCGACGAGATCCGCCCGTTCGACCCGCTGCGCTGAGCCCGACGGCGGCCGACCCCGGCCGACCCGGCCGAAAGACCCTGTCCGGCGGGGGCGCCGCGTCCTAGCGTGGTCGTCATGAGCGTGCGAGACGAGCACCGGACAGCACTGCGCGCGCTCGACGACGACCCGGCCGCGGTGCGGGCGTACCTCACCGCGGGTTCCGGGCTCCCGGGCCCCCGGGCGAACCTCGAGCTCGTGGGCGCGTTCGCCGACGTCGCCCCCGACGACCTCGTGCGCGCCCTCGCCGACGACCCCGACGAGTACCTCCGCTGCTGCGGCACGTGCGGGTTGGGCCGGCTCGTCGTCCAGGCCCCCGCCGACGCGCGCGCGGCGCCGACCGACCTGCTGCGCGCCCGCGCGTCGGACGGGTCGTGGCGCGTCCGCGAGGCCGTCGCGATGGCGCTCCAGCGGATCGGTGACGCCGAGCCGGCCGCGCTCCGTGCGCTCGTGTCGTCGTGGGTCACCGACCCTGACCCGCTGGTCCGCCGCGCGGCGGTCGCCGGGATCTGCGAGCCGCGCCTCCTCCGGAACCCCGCGACCGCGACCGCCGCGCTGGACGCCTGCGCAGCCGCGACCGCCACGATCGGCGCGCTCCCCTCGGACGCACGCCGCGACGCCGACGTGCGCACGCTGCGCCAGGCCCTCGGGTACTGCTGGAGCGTCGCCGTCGCCGGTGACCCGGCCGCCGGCGTGCTGCGGTTCGCCGCGCTGCGCGGGTCGTCGGACCCGGACGTGGCGTGGGTCGTGCGCGAGAACGAGAAGAAGGCGCGCCTGCGCCGCGTGCTCGACCGCCCGGCCTGACCGTGCGACGGGAGTCGCCCGGACGTCGGCAGGGACGGTGGCGCGGAAGTTGCCCACAAGGCTTGCGTCACATGGCGCGCACCTATATGTTTAATCGAAATACTAATCCGCGACGAGGGAGTCCGATGAGCACCACGACCGAGCCGACGACGAGGATGGCCGAGCTGGCCGCCACGGACGAGGACCTCCGGAGCCTGCTCTCCGGCGGTTGGCTGCGCTACCGCACGTCGCCGGCGCTCCAGGAGCTGACCCGGGACGCGCACGCGACGTGCGCCCGGATCGGGAGCGTGTACTTCGAGGACGTCGACGAGGCGCGCCGCCTCTTCCACCGACTCGTCCCCGGCGCCGAGGACGGGATCGACTTCCGCCCGCCGCTGACGATCGACTACGGCGACCGTCTGCTGATCGGCGCGCGGACCTTCATCAACGCCGACTTCATGGTCATCGGCGGTGGCCTCGTCACGATCGGTCCCGACTGCCTCATCGGGCCGCGCTGCTCGATCTACACGCCGAACCACGCCGAGGACGTCGTCCGCCGCCGCGAGGGATGGGAGCGGCCCGAGCCCGTCACGATCGGGAGCAACGTCTGGATCGGTGGCTCGGTCACCATCACGCCCGGCGTGACGATCGGCGACGACAGCATCATCGGCGCGGGGTCGGTGGTCACGCGGGACGTCCCCGCGGGCGTCGTCGCGGTGGGGAACCCGTGCCGACCCGTCCGCGCGATCACGACCGCCCCCGAGGCCACCACGGCCCACTGAAGCCGCCCGCGCGCCGGGGCGACGACGCCCCGGGGCGCTGGACGACACGTTCACCCGAACAGCCGGCACCGGCGCCGGCGCCGGCGGAGAGCAGGACTCATGCAGTGTGCAGAGTGCGGAACCACCTCCCGCGACGGACGGGTCGCGACGGCCGTGTGCAGCGAGTGCGGCGCAGCCACGTGCGCGGAGCACACCCGAGAGGTGCGGATCCAGATCCCCTCCAGCTCCGTGGGGAACCCCGTGGTGCGGACCTCGCGACGGCTGCGGTGCAGCGAGTGCACGCGCCTCGCGGAGCCGCTGGAGCAGGTCCGGCGGTAGCACCCACGGCGGCCCGCACCGGCCGCGACAGGGCAGGGGCCCACGGGCGTGCGCGCGCGCTCGCCTACGCTGGCGCGCATGGACCTCGCGCGCTCGATCCCGCTGTTCGTGCTCGCCGCGCTGCTGGAGATCGGCGGGGCGTGGCTCGTGTGGCAGGGGCTGCGCGAGCACCGGGGCTGGCTGTGGATCGGGGCGGGCGTCGTCGCGCTCGGGCTCTACGGCGTCGTCGCGACGCTGCAGCCCGACGCGAACTTCGGCCGCATCCTCGCCGCGTACGGCGGGGTGTTCGTCGCCGGGTCGCTCGCATGGGGCATGGTCGTGGACGGCTTCCGACCGGACCGCTGGGACGTCGTCGGCGCGCTCCTCTGCCTCGCCGGCGTCGCCGTCATCATGTACGCGCCACGCACGGACTAGGACACCTGGCGACGCGCGGGTCGCGGTCGGGCGTGCGGTCTACTTCTCGAACAGGCGCGCGCCCCACCAGTCGGCGCGCGGACGCCAGCCGTGGTTGCGCAGAGTCGTGAAGACCGGGACCTTCGCGTCCGCCGGACGGATCGAGACCGCGCCCTCCCAGGACGTGCGCACCCCCTGGTTCGACGTCGAGGTGACCTCCCCGTCGGCCGTCATGACCCCGCTCATCCGGATGCGACCGGCCGTCTTGCCGCGCTCCCACTCCCAGCCGCCGTCGACGTGCGACCCGCCGGGCCCCATCCGGGTCGTGCGCGCCCGGGAGGCCGAGTACTCCACGAAGCGGTACCGGGAGTGCGCCGCGTCGAGATCCACGTCCATCTTCCAGGCGTAGGTGCGCGAACCATGGCTGAACACGGTCTGCCAGCGCAGATCTTCCGTCTTCCACCGCACGACGACCCGGGCTCCCCGCTCGGTCCTCTGCGCGGTCACCTCGTACGGAAGGTCCTCGCCGTTGATCTCGGCGAGAGCGCCGACCACCACGTCGAGCGACGACGGCCTCGCCGGGGTCGCCACCGGACGCTCGACCACCGTGACCCGAGCGCGCCCCCGCTGCTGCGCCGCGACCTTGACCACCGCCGTCACGACGATGCTCGCGCCGCAGCAGAAGGCCAGCACCAGGCAGACGATCCCCGGCCCCGTCCGCCCTGTGCTCAGCAGCAGGGCTCCGGCCACGCCGCCCACGGCGGTGCCGAGGAAGAGCGTGCGGTACACCACCTTGTTCACGTTCGTTCCCGTCCTTCCGTCGACGTCGGGCGACCCCGCGAGCCGGAGACTGTCGCTCAGCCGTCCGTCCGGACGGCGTCCCGGGTCAGGGCCGGAGGGTCCGGCTGCGCGCCGTGGCACGTCCCGGTGCGCCTGGACCAGGTCGCGGACGGGCCGTGCTCCCCGGTCGCCGTCGGGACCGCGTGCGCCACAGTACCGGCGCGCTCGTCGCGCCAGGCGTGTCCGACGGCGCCCCGAGACCGGGCTTCGCGCCCTGGTGCCCGACGACTCGCCCGGCCGGCCCTCCGCCCGAGACAGGCGACGCCCGGACAGGTCGGTCAGCGACGTCGTCAGTCGGCGGCCTGTGCGGCCACGCCGGACCGCGCCGGGAGTCGGTCCTCGGGACGCTGCGCGAACGGGCGGATGCGCTCGAGGTAGTCGGCGATGGCGTCGCGGTTCTTCTCGAGGATGCGGATGCGGTCCTCCAGGCGGCCGAGCTCCGTCTCGAGGAGCGCGATCTTGTCCGGGTAGGCGTTGTGCAGGTGGATCTCCGGCGCGTTGCCGAGGCAGGGCAGGAACTCCTTGATGATCCTGGTCGTGAACCCCACCTCGAGCAGGCCGCGGATCTGGAGCACGCGGTCGACGAGGTGCTCGCCGTACTCCCGGTACCCGTTCTCGGCCCGCTCGGGCGTGAACAGCCCCTGCTCCTCGTAGTACCGCAGGAGGCGCGTCGGGGTCCCGGTGCGCCGGGAGAGCTCGCCGATCCGCACGTGATCCACCTCACCTGGTCGTCGCGCTTGACCTTCACATCAATGTCAGACATCGATGCTAACCCCATGTCCACGACGAGCACACCCACCACCGCCACCGTCCCGGATCCCGACGCCGCCCCGTCCGGCGCCCCTCGCCCCGGGGACCAGCGCAGCCCCGGGGTCCTGCCCGTCGCCGCGCTCCTCGCGCTCGCGGCGTCGGGCTTCCTCACGCTCCTCACCGAGATCCTCCCCGCGGGCGTGCTGCCGGCCATGGCCGCCGACCTCGGCGTCGGGGCGGGGGCCGCCGGGCAGACCGTCACGGCGTTCGCCGTCGGGGCGATCGTCGCCGCGATCCCGCTCACGCGTGCCACGGCGCGGTGGGACCGGCGGACGCTGCTGCTCGTGACCGTCGCCGGGTTCGTCGTCGCGAACACCGTCACGGCCGTGTCGTCGTCGTTCGCGCTGACGCTCGTCGCGCGCTTCGCCGCCGGGCTCGTCGCGGGGCTCACCTGGGCGCTCCTGCCCGGGTACGTGCGGCGGATCGTGCCCGCCGACCGCGTCGGACGCGCCATGACGATCGCCATGGCCGGCGGCCCGCTCGCCCTCACGCTCGGCGTGCCCGCGGGCGCGGTGCTGGGCGCCGCCGTCGGATGGCGGTGGACCTTCGGCGTGCTGTCGGTCCTCGGCCTCGGCCTGCTCGCCTGGGTCCGGCTCGGCGTGCCCGACGCCGCGGGCACCCCGCGCGGCGCGCAGCTCGCGATCCGCGCGGTGCTCCCCCGCCCCGGCCTGCGGCCGGTGCTGCTGGTCACCGGGCTCAACGTGCTCGCCAACACGTCGCTGTACACGTACGTCGCGGTCCACCTCGCGCACCTCGGCCAGGGCCCTCGGACCAGCGCGCTGCTGCTCGTGCTCGGCGCCGCGTCCGCCGGCGCCCTCGTCCTCGTCGGGGCGCTCATCGACCGGCGGCTGCGCGCCCTCACCCTGGGGTCGGTCGTGGTCTTCGCACTCGCCATGCTCGTGCTCGGCCTCGCGCCGACGTCGACGGTCGTCGTGGTGCTCGCCGTCGCCGCGTGGGGCGCCGCGTTCGGCGGGGCCGGCACCCTCTACACGACCGCCGCCGCACGAGCCGCGGGCGACGGGGCCGACGTCGCGCAGTCCGCGCTCGTCACCGTGTGGAACACGTCCGTCGCGCTCGGCGGCGCGGTCGGCGGCGCGGCGCTCGCCGTCGGCGGTCCGGCCGGGCTCCCCTGGGTCTCGCTCGCCCTCATGGTCCCCGTCCTGGCGACCGTCGTCGCGGGCCGGCGCCACTCCTTCCGCTGACCCGCAACCGCTGCTCGGCAGGAGGCTCGGGCTTCCCGCCCGGCGGGGGCTCTGCCAGGATCGGCGCGTGGCCATCGACGCCCCGACCGGCAGGGGGCCGACGCACGACGTCGGAGCCGGAGACCTCGAGCCCGCCCTTCCGGGACTCGGCTCGGAGCCGACGCGCGAGGAGTACGCGAGCTGGTCCCGCCGCGTCGTCGCGTCGCTGCTCGACACGGCGATCGTCGCGACGGTGCTGTTCCTCGCGGTCGGGCCCGCCTACGAGGTGGCCTGGCTCCCGGGATTCAGCGTCGGCGTGACGACGAGCACCGTCGTCCCCGGCGGGACCTGGTGGGCTCTCGGCACCTCGGCCGCGCTCTTCGCCCTCCAGGGCTGGACCGGAGCGACACCCGGCAAGCGGACGGTGGGGATCGTCGTCGTGCACGACACGACCGGCCGGCCCGCCGGGCTGATCCGCACCGTCCTGCGCCACCTGGCCCACCTCCTCGACGCGATCCTGTACATCGGCTTCCTGCGACCGCTGTGGCACGCGCAGCGCCGGACGTTCGCCGACTCGCTGTGCAGCACGGTCGTGCTGCGGCGGCTCCGCCCGCCCGTGCCGTTCCTCGGTCCGGGGACCGGCCTGGGCGGCCCGACGCCGTCGCGCGCCGTCACCGCGGCGGCGACCGTCCTCTCGGTGGGGAGCGCCGTCTTCGTCCTCGGTCCGGCCTCGTACACCGGCGGCGACGTGTGGACGGCGAGGTGCACCCCGGAGGTGTCGGACGAGTCCGCGCTGACCGTCGGCGACGTGCAGGTCGTCAGCTGGTCGACCCCGGGCACCGAGAGCCGGTGGGGCGTGACCCGGACGAGCCCGCTCCCCGACGAGGCCGGCGACGAGACGGGCCTCGACGCGTCGTTCGCGGTCGACCTCGACCCGGACGCCACGCCCGACGGACCGTTGGACGCCGCCCTCGTCCTGCGCCTCGAGACGTGGCAGGGCGACCCTCTGGGCGAGTTCCGGTCGCCGTTCCGGGTCGAGCAGCGCGCCGACGGAAGCGGCGAGTGGGACGTCGTCCCGCCCACGGCCGCCGGCGCAGGGCTGTACACGGTCCACGTCCCGGCGGCGACGGTCGCAGCGCTCCCGACGGCGTGGAACTGGGAGGCGTCGGTCGTCGTCGAGGGCGAGACGGTCGCCTCCTGCGGAGGCCGCGGCCCCTCCTGACGAGCACGACCTGACCCGCTGTCGAACACGACATGGGGGTCGCTATCCGCCGGATAACGACCCCCATGTCGTGCTCGACGCCGGGGGCGGGGACCTCTCATGGCACCGCGGACCTGCTGCAACACTGCCGAAACGCCTCGGACGACCGGGTGAAACGTCGCGGTCGCACGATGGAGGTGCGCCGGGCCCCGAGCCCGGCGCACCAGCATCCGTCCCGACCCGCGGCCGCCCTCGCGGCCGTCCCCGAGGAGGCTCCCGTGCCGGACAACCGCCCGCTCTTCTCCGCCCCGTCGATCCCCGGCCGCGCCGACGCTCCGTCGACGCGAGCGTCCGCCGGCGATCGTGCGACGGACCACCGGACCGCCGCGCGCCGGACCACCGACCTCGGGATGTCGCTGGACCCGCGCCCCCGCGAGGAGCCGCAGCGTCGCGCCAACCCGGGCGACGAGCTCACCGTGGACCCGGCCGACCGCCGCCGCCGTGCCCGCGCGGCGCTGCTGGACCTGCGGCGCGACGTCATCCGCCGCAGCGCCACCGGCTGGTGAGGCGCGTCAGAGGCGGACGAGGTCGAACGTCTCCCACGGCCCGACGGCCGTCCGGTTCGCGACGAGCGGCTGCGCACCCCCGCCCTCGGCGCACACGTAGCGGCCGTTGACCACCTCGGCGCGCAGCGCGACCGCCCCGCCGCCGAGGTCCTCCAGCCGGAACCGTTCCCACGCGCCCACGGCGGCGCGATCCGCGACGAGCGGCTGCGCGCCCGCGTCCTCGGCGCACACGTAGCGACCGTCGACGTCGGCGCGCAGCGCCACGACCCCGCCGCCCAGCTCCTCCAGCCGGAACCGTTCCCACGAACCGACCGACGGTCCGGCCGCCACGAGCGTGCCGCCGTCGGTCTGGCGGGCCTGGACGTACTGCGCGTTCGCGCGCGCCCGCAGGGTGACGAGGCCGGTCACGGGCCCTGGCCCACCGCCGACCACGGGCGGTGTGGGCCGCACGGCCGTCAGCGCGATCTCGCCGCGGAGCAGGCGGCCGCCGTCGTTCGTGAGGCGCAGGTAGTAGTCCGAGGAGCACGCCGTGCCGTCCTCGTCGAGGGCCCGCATGCCCGAGCCCGCGGGCACGTCCGCCGCCGTCGCGGCCGTCTTCGCGATCTGGTTGCCCTCGTTGTACTCGTCGAACATCGAGACGTACGCGCTCGCGACGCCCGCCCGCGCGTGGTTGTAGAACTGGCGCCACAGGAAGTCGCCGTGCGCGCGCTGGCCCTCCTGGAGGTCGCCGGGCAGGACGCACGGCTGGTAGTCGATGCCGAGGCGCGTGCACTCGGCGAGGTCGGGGACCGTGGCCCGGGCGTAGAAGTCGTCCGCGCCCGCGACGGTCCCGATCCGGCCGACGAGCCACGGCGAGATCATGTCGAACGAGCGGTACACACCCCCGAACCCGGGGCGCGAGTCTCCGGTCCCCTCGCGCCACCACGTCGGCACGCCGCCCATGACGTAGCACCCCTGCGCCTTGAACCAGTCGACGACCTCCTGGCACTCCTGCGGCGTGAACGGACGCTGGGCGTCGTCGAACCCGAAGCCCCAGATGCCCACCACGGGTTTGCCGTTCTGCCGCGCGTACGCGGGCGAGGCGACGTGGGCGGACATCTTCGTCGTCCAGTCCTGCGTGATCTGGTTCCGCATCGCGTACCAGTCGCTCACGTCGTACATGACGTAGAACTTCACGCCCGCGCGCTCCGCGGCGGTGCGGGTGCGGCTCGCCATGACGTCGCGCGTCGGGCCCTCGCCGCCGAACGGGTTGAAGCGCTGGAGCGCGGCCGTGTGGATGCCGTTCTCGGCCATCCAGCGCAGGTGCGTGTCGACCGTCTGCTGGTCGTACGACGAGAAGAGGCGCGCGGGGCGGCCGTCGCCGAGCGCGGGGAACGCGGTCTGGTACGTCGTCGTGTACTCGCGGACGTCCGGCCACGACTTGATGACGGTGTTGGTGGTCGACGGCGCCTGGTCGGCCTGGCGGGCCCAGTGCCACCACGCGTCGATCGGGGCGCCGTCGCCCCGGCACGCGAACCAGCCCTGGTAGCCGGCGGTGATCTTGCCGACGACGTCGCCGGGCGGGCTCACCGCGACGGCGGCGCCCGGGAGGGCGGCTGCGGCCGGGCCGGCGGCGGAGGCGGAGGCGGAGGCGGAGGAGCCGACGGCGGCGGTCGCCGCGGCGGCGGCCGTCAGGCCGAGGAAGGAACGTCGGGTGAAGCTCATGCGATCACGTCCGTTTCTCTGGGGGTGCCGGTACGACGTCGTCGTCGCCGCCAGCACGGTCGGTCACGTCTCGTGCAGAGCGTCGGCGAGCCACCCCCTCTCGTCGGGGACGGTCGGGAGCGGGACGGCGCGCGGGCGGTCGGCGGCAGCGCCGACCTCCACGCGCGCACCCGTGCGCGCGGCGTCGAGCAGCGACTCCATGACGTCGAGCACGTGCAGGGCGAGCCGGCCGCTCGCGCGCGGCTCGACGCCGTCGGGCGTGGCGACGAGGTCCGCGAGGCCGTACCCCCGTCCGGCGTCGGGGAACCCGGCGCTCACGGGGAGCGCGCGCCACGCGTCGGCAGCGCCCTCGGTGACGCCCCGGAGCCGGACGACGCCGTCGAACCCGTTCGGGTCCGGCGCCTGGAGCGAGGCGAGCGTGCCGTGGACCTCGATCGGGGGCGCCTGGCTCGCGGGTGCGTCGAAGCTCATGACGAGGGTCGACAGAGCGCCCGACGCGTGCGTGAGGACGCCCGTGACGTGCGTGTCCACCTCGACCGGGATCTCCTCCCCCGCGCGCGGACCCGAGCCGATCGTGCGCGTGGCGCGCGCCCGGCTCGACGCACCGACCACGGAGGTCACCGGACCGAGCAGGTGCACGAGCGCGGTGACGTAGTACGGGCCCATGTCGAGCAGGGGTCCGCCGCCCGGGAGGTAGTAGAAGTCGGGGTGCGGGTGCCAGCGCTCGTGGCCCGCGGTGACCATCGTCGCCGTCGCCGCGACCGGCGTGCCGAGCAGGCCGTCGTCGATGGCGCGGCGTGCGGTCTGGATCCCCGTGCCGAGCACGGTGTCGGGCGCGCACCCGACGCGCACGCCCGCGGCGTCCGCGGCGGCGAGGATCCGCGCGGCGGCGGCCCGGTCGGCGGCGAGTGGCTTCTCGCCGAACACGTCCTTGCCCGCGGCGACCGCCGCGAGCGCCACCTCGTCGTGCGCGGCGGGGGTGGTGAGGTTGAGGACGACGTCGACCTCGGGGTCGCGCACGAGCGCGTCCACGGCGAGGGCCCGCACGCCGTGCTCCGCCGCGACGACCGTCGCCCGCACGGGGTCGAGGTCGGCGACGGCGACGAGACGCAGACCGCCGAGCCGGGGCAGCGTCTCGAGGTACTGGCCGCTGATCGCGCCGCAGCCGACGATCCCGACGCCCGCGGGGCGACCGGTCGCGCCGGCGGAGAGCTCGAGCGTCCGCGCCTCGGCGGTCACAGCGCGTGCTCCTGCCGGCTCGCCCAGAGCATCCCGCGCTCGACCATCGTACGGACGGTCGGGTGCTCGAGGTCCTCGGGCCGGTGCCCGACGGTGCAGACGAACACGCGGCCAGCGCCCCACCGTCGCGTCCAGACGGCGGGCGAGGTCGACGGGTCGTGCCAGGGGTCCTCGGGCCGGGCCTCGACGGTCGTCGTCGCGAGGACGTCGTCGTAGTCGTCGGTGAGGACCCAGTACTGCTCGGTGGTGATCTCGAAGTCGTCGAGCCCCGCGACGACGGGGTGGTGGGACTGCTCCGGGACGACGCGCACGCTGTGCGTGACGAAGTTGTCCGTCTCGTCGCCGCGCAGCGGCCCGAGCGGCGTGCCCGGCCCGGCGGTGCGGCGCGGGTGGTGGGCGAACTGCCCGCCGACGAGGTGCGCGTACTCGCTGCTCGCGCGGTAGGAGTCGACGATCCCGCCGTGCCAGCCCGCGAGCCCCGTGCCCGCCTCGACGGCGGCGACGAGCCCGGCGACCTGCTCGGGGCTGATCTCGCTCATGGTCACGCTCTGCACGACGAGGTCGACCTGCGCCATGGTGCGCGCGTCGGCGTACACGGCGGGCGACGGTTCGACGCGCACGACGTACCCCTGCGCGCTGAGGAAGGGGACGAACAGGTCGGTCGTCTCCTCGGGCCGGTGCCCGGACCAGCCGCCGCGGACGACGAGGGCGGTGGGCGGGGACGTGCGGTCGGTCATGCGACGGCCTCCTGGGCGGTCTCGCGCGGGGCGCGGGCGGACGGGCTCGGTGGACGGGTCCGGGGTGGGGCGGTGCGGGACGGGACAGCGGTCAGACGCGCTCGACGTCGAACCGCACGGCGTAGGAGACGGACTCGCCCGGCGCGAGGACGGGCAGGACGCCCGCCTCGCGCGCGGCGACGCGCCCGCCGATCGCGGGCGCGTTCATGGGCTCGATCCCGAGGACGTTCTGCCCGGGGGCGAACATCTTCCACTGGTACAGCACGGGCAGGGTCGCGGTCGGGAACGAGACGGTCAGGCGCAGCCCCAGGTCGCGGTTCGTCACGATGGCGCGCCCGGTCCCGGGCGCGAGGTCGTGCCGGTGCACGCGCTGGCGGTACCCCTCGGCGGGCGCGGTGATCTCGCGCCAGGGGTCGCCGACGGCGTCCGGACCGTCGGGCTCGACGTGCTGCGACGAGACGTCGAGCTCCGCGGACTCGGCGACGAGCGGCCACCCGAGGTTCGCGTGGTAGAGCACGAGGTGCGGCTCGGGGCGCCACCCCTCGTTGGTCACGGTGTCCTCGACGGTGACCGACGTCGTCCCGAGGCCCGCGCGGACCCGGCGCCGGAGCACGAGGTGCTCCTCATGGAGCGACGCCTGCCGGACGACGCCCTCGACCACGACCTCGTCCCCGACGACCGCCGCGCGCTCCACGCTCGCCGGGGCCGCGGTGAGGCGACCGTGCTGCGGGAACCGCCGGCCGCCGTCGGACACCGGGGAGCCGACGTGGTCGAGGCCGCACGTGACGAGCAGCCCGCCGCCGAACGTCGTGCCGAAGTCGTCGCCCTGGTAGAGCCCGGGCGCGGCGAGCCCCGCGGGGGCCATCCACGCGAGCGGGACGCCGTGCACCGTGACCTGGCCGAGGTCGAGCGCGCGGTCGGGCAGCACGTCGAGCTCCAGCCCGCCGCCCGTCACGACGCGCACGCGGCGCGCACCGCGGGCCGGGCCGTCGGCGTCGACGAGCTGCTCGACGCGCGCGACCTGGCCGAGCCACCCGGCGCGGCGCCGGACCTCGCCGGGGTCCGCCCCGTGGATCGTCCCGGGTTCGTCGCCCGCTGCCGTCATGTCTCGTGTCCTCTCTTGCGGGCCTCCTGCGGGCCCGTCCGTGTGGCGGCGGGGCCCGGGTCGCCCCGGGCCCCGCCGTCGTGCCGGCCGCGCGGGTGCGCGGCCGGGTACGTCAGCCGCAGCGCACGGCGTCGTACGGCGCCGTGAGGACGACGTCGCCGCCGTCCGCGGTGACGGTGACCTGCGCCGTGCCCGCCTCGACCGCCGTCGCCCGTGTCGCGAACGACTGGTAGGCGCTCTTCCCCGGGGCGACGTCGTCGACCGTGCGCTCCCCGAACGGCGTCGCGAGGCGCACCGTCACGGCGTCCTCGCCCCCGTTGCGGGCGCGGACCGCGACGTACGCGCGGCCCGCGAGGCACCGCCCGGTCGCCTCGACCTCGACGCCGGTCGTCGGCGCGACGACGAACACGGCCGTGAGCGACGTGTCGGCCGCGAGCGCGAACGCGTACCGCGCGTCGTGGGAGACCACGGCGCCGGAGGCGTCGCGCCAGCCGGCGAACGCCGACCCGTCGGCGGGCTCGGCGACCACCGCCACCGCGCTCCCGGTCTCGTACCGGCCCGGCTCCGCCTCGTTGGCCTCGACGCGCACGGTCCCGGCGGCGCCCTCCGCGGCGTCCGCCGCGACGTCCAGCGCCGACGTCGCCATGTGGATGGCGAGGGGGTTGACGATCGTCACCGGTCCGCGGCTCGTGGTGCCGTTGAACCGCATGAGGTTGACGACGCTCACCGTGCTCGACGCGTCCGCGTCGACCGTGTGCCCGCCCGGACCGAGGTTGTCGGTCCCGAGGTTGAACGCCCGCACGGTGGCGCCGTCGCTCGCGACGATGCCGTCGTGCGTGCCGTACGCGAACGTGTTGAGCACCGTGAGGTCCTGCGACCCGGTCGCCCGCACGAGGACCTCGCGCTCGCGCGCGACGGGGTCGATGACCTGGCCGAACAGGTCGGCCCCCTCGACCCAGCCCGGCAGCCCGTACGCGAGGCGCGTGATGACGTTGCCGTTCGACAGCACGTTCTCGACCGTGCCGCCCGCGTTGGCGCCGACGTGCACGCCCTCGGAGAGGAAGAGCCCGACGGCGCGCCGCACGAGGAACCCGTCCGCCGCGGCGGTGAGATCGATCGCGTTCCACGTGTTCGTCAGGCCGACGTTCACCACGTAGGTCCCCGGCGCGTCGCCGCGCACGGCGAACGGGTAGGACCGGACGCCGTCCGGGCCGGCCGGGTTGTTCTCGGGGTGGAAGACGCGCAGCCCGCGCAGGCCCGCGTCCTCGCCCGCGAGGGTGACGAACGCCGTCGCGCCGACCGACGGGTCGGGCTCGCCCGGCGCCGCCGGCGCCACGCCGCCCTCGTACGCGAGGAGCACGGTGCCGCCGCTCAGCTCGAGCGAGTCGCGGTTCGCGACGCCCGCCGAGCCGCGCAGCTCCACGCCCGCGGGGACCGTGAGGTGCCCGCGCACGGTGTACCAGCCCGCGGGCAGGTACACGACGCCGCCGCCCGCGGCCGCGGTGTCGTCGAGCGCCGCCTGGATCGCGGCCGTCGCGTCGACGTCGGAGAGCTGCCCGGGCGTGCGGGGGACGTCGTACGGCGCCTTCGTCACGTCGACCAGGCGCTCGGCGGGACGCGGCGCGAGGACCGGCTCCGGCCGTGCGGGCACGCCGCCGTCCGGACCGTCGAGGACGTGGACCGTCCCCTCCAGGGCGCCGGTCACGTCGGTGCCCGTGAGCTTGACGTAGCCGCCCGACGTGTTGCGGACCGCCGCCTCGGAGCCCTCCAGGGTGCCGCCCGCGAAGGCGGTGCCCCAGCGGTCGTCCGAGACCTCGACCTGGACGGCGACGTCCGTGCGGCGCACCTCGGTGTCGAGGAACGAGCCGGTGAAGCTCGCGCGCTGACCCTTGACGATGCGGATGCCGACCGCGTAGTCCGCGACCGAGACGCCGGAGAACTCGTCCCACTCCAGGTCGCCGAGCACCAGGCCCGTGCCGTGCTCGCGCGTCCACGCGTCGAGGACCGCGCGCTCCGGGGCGTCGTACGCGGCGCCCGCGCCGGCCCACACCCCGTTGTCGAACGTGACGTCCTGCCACGTGCCCACGTCGGCGCCGTTGTAGGCGACGACGCCCTCGAACAGCGCGGTCCCGACGACGTCGCGCACGTTCGCGATCTCGTGCACCTGCGAGCCCGGCCCGCCCTCGCCGCGGTCGTGCGCCATCGTGGAGATCCCGATGCCGCGGTACGAGTTGAGCATCGTCACGTGCTCGACGCTGCTCATCATGTAGTTCTGCTCGCCCTGCCACGCGCGGCCCGGGAGTTCGACCGTGAAGCCGTAGGGCACCGGGTCCGCCGCGTCCTGGCCGGGGTAGTACGTCGTGACGCCGACGACGCCCGCGTTCCCGCCCACGCGGAACAGGCTCGGGCCGTCGTCACCCGACGGCAGGTCCGCGACGACGACCGTCCCGTCGAGCGGGTCGGCGTCGGGCGAGATCGCGCGGTCGGGGTGGTCGCCGCGCAGCGTGCAGTGCGGGAGAACCTCCAGCGTCCCCGTCACGCGGTACGTGCCCGCGGGGAGCCACACCGTGCCGCCCGTCGCGTCCTGGCACGCGTACAGCGCCGCCTGGATCGCCGCGGTCGAGTCTCCCTCGCCCGTCGGGTCGGCGCCGAAGTCCGTGACCACCTGGTCCGCGACCACGACGTCCTCCGTCGGGAACACGGTCTCGACGAGGCGGGGCTCGACCGGGACGGCCGGGGCCCGGCGCACCTCGAGGTCCGTCAGCGCGAACGTCGCGCGCTGCGTCGCCCGCTCGTCGAGCGCGAGGCGCACGTACCGTGCCTCGACGGGCTCGAACCGGGTGCGCACCCCCGTCGCGTCGATCGCGCCGGCGCTCGCGACCTCGTCGTAGGTCGTGCCGTCCGTCGACACCTCCACGCGGTAGACGTGCGCGTAGTCCGGCGTCCAGCGCACCAGCACCTCGTCGATCTCGGTGACGGCGCCCAGGTCGACCTGGACCCACTCGGTGTCGCCGTCGCGCGCGGAGGTCCACGCGGTGCCGCGGTCGCCGTCCGTCGCCGCCGCCGCGGGGCCGCCCGAGCTCACGGTCACGGGCTTGCCGCGCGCGAGGTCGGTCGTGACCTGCGACCCGAGGAAGTCCTCGAGCGCGTCCTCCAGGGCCGTCGTCGCGGCGTCCACCTCCTCGCCGTTCGCGTCCGGGTCCTGCGCGACGGCGTCGGCCGCGTCGATCGCGGCGCGCAGCCCGGCGCGCGAGCCCGCCGGGTACTGGCCGTCGCGCTCGCCCTCGCGCGCGGCGGCGTACGTGACGTCGGCGCGCTCGACGAGGCGCCGCAGCGCGATCGCGGGGTCCACCTCGCGCGGGACGACGGTCACCGCGAGCGAGTCGATCCGCACGTCCTGCGGCGACCCCTCGACGGAGAGCCGGAAGTCGGAGCCGTTGGAGCGGTTGGTGAGGATCGCGTCGTCGAGCAGCCACGAGCGCGAGACCCACGTGCCGTCGGTGCCGAGCGCGAGGCGCGGCGACGGCTTGAACATGTGCGGGATCGTGTCGCCCGGCGAGTCGTACTGGAGGAACATGTCGCCGCCGCCCTGCTGCACGGTCGCGTCGACGAGCACGCGGTCGCGCGTGTCGAGCGCGTACGCGTCCGAGACGTTCGCGTAGACGAAGTTCGTGCCCTGCGCCCGGCCGGTCTGCCAGTACCCGCGCCCGTCCGCGGTCCCCGTGACGAGTCCCGCCGTCGCGTCGCCCGCGCGCACCGCGATGCCGCGCTCGGCGACGGTCGGACCGAGGTCCACGCTCGCGCCCTGCGCGACGACGCGCACGGACGCGACGGAGAGCTCGCCGTCGGCCGCGGCGAGCGACACCTCGGGGTCTCCGCCGGCCTGCGTCCCCGGTTCCAGCGCCCCGGCGGGGAGCGCGACGACGGTCGACGTCCAGCCGTCGCCGTCGGCGTCCGCCTCCGGCGCGCCCGCACCGAGCACCGAGCCGTCGACCGCGGTCGCGACCACCTGCTCGCCCGTGCGGTGGTCCACCACGAGGTACCCGGGCACATCGGCGAGGCGCCCGACGTACGCGTCCGCGACGTCGAGCGCGATCCGCTCGGCACCGGCCGCGGCGTCGGTGCGCCAGAACGCGCGACCGCCTTCCTCGCCCGTCTCCTGCGCACCGGTCGTCGGCGCGGTCGCGACCGCGATCCCGTGCGTGCGCGGGGTCGTCGACAGGTCGGCGCCCACCCCGACCGGGTAGCGGTCGACGTCGACCACCGGGCTCGCGGTGGCCGGGGCCACGAGCCCCGTCACCGCCATGACGAGGGCCGCGCCGGTGGCGACGACCCGTCCTGCTCCAGCATGCATGCTCATCCTCAACACCCTTGTCCTCGGACTGACTGACGCGTGCGTGCTCAGGGGGTCAGGCGCTCACCCCCTCGGCCGGCGCCTCGGTCGCGGGGTCGAGCGCGTCGCCCGTGCGCCAGTCGTGGCGCGGGACGAACCCGAACAGCTCGCGCACCGCGGTCGTGTCGATGACGGACGCGAACCCGTCGAGGGGCCGCGTCACGCGGGAGCCCGGGTGGAAGCGTTCGAGGAGCTCGGCCGTGGGGACGTCGCTCGTCGTGTCGGGCGCGGCGACGTTGACCACGTGGTGGCCCGTGACGCCCGACTCGAGGATCGCGCGCACCACGTCCACCGCGTCGCGCGTGTCGAGCCACGTCCACAGCTCCTGCCGGATCGCTCCGGGGTCGCGGTGGGCGAGGTCGACCCACTCGCGCAGCCGGTCGCCCGACCCCACGAACGGCATGCGCAGCATGGTCGTCGGCAGGCCGTAGCGCCGCGTGACGTACTCCCCCACCTGCTCGGACAGCAGCTTCGACAGCGCGTACGCGTCCACCGCGACCGACTCCTGCGCCTCGTCGACCGGGACGTAGGCGGGCGAGAGGTGGCGGCCCGCCCACGGGTAGCCGTACGCCGAGAACGACGACGCCGCCACGGCGACGCGCACGCCCGCCCGGCCCGCGCCGTCGAGCACGCAGAACGCGCCCTGCACGTTCTGGGCGACCGTCTCGTCGTCGGGCGCCTGGCCCGGCGACGCGATCGCCGCGAGGTGCACGACGCCGTCGACCGCGGGCGCGTCCTGGTCCTGCCCCGCACGGAGCACGGAGTCGACGAAGGCCGCGTCGCGCGTGTCGCCGACGAGGCTCGCGACGGCGGCCGGCGCGTCGAACGGCGCGCGGTCGGTCGCGACGACGCGGTACCCCGCGGCGGCGAGACGCGGGACGGCGACCCGCCCGATGACCCCGGCGGCCCCCGTGACGAGGAGCGTCGCCCCGGGCAGGAGGGCGGGCCCGGCGGGCGCGTCGGTGGACGTGGTGGAGTTCATGGCGTGGTTCCGATCTGTGCGGTGGTGCGTGCTGCGCGGTCGGGGCCGGGGCCCCCGGGGTCACCCCTTCACGGCACCCACCAGGCCGTTGACGAAGTACCGCTGCGTCGCGAGGAAGAGGATGATCACCGGGATCACGACGATCAGCGCGCCCGCCATGAGCTGGTTGTACTGGACGACGTTCGACGACTGGAGCTGCTGCAGCGCGATGGGGAGCGTGAAGGTCGACGGGTCGTTGAGCGACACCCGCGACAGCAGGTACTCGTTCCACGTCGGGATCGCGGTGAGCAGCGCGATCGTGATGATCGCGGGCCGCGCGAGCGGCACGTAGACGCGCGCGAAGATGCGCAGCTCGCCCGCGCCGTCGACCCGCGCGGCGTCCCGCAGCTCCCCGGGCACGGACTGGAACGCGTTGGTGAGGAGCAGGATCGACAGGGGCGCGGTGCCGTTGACGAACGGCAGGATGAGGCCGAGGTGCGTGCCGAGGATCCCGAGCTGGTTCTCGAGCAGCACGATCGGCAGGAGCGTCACGACGCCCGGCACGAACAGCAGCACGAGGAACAGGCGGAAGAACGCCTGCCGCCCGGGGAAGCGCAGCACCGCGAACGCGTACGACGCGGCCGAGTACACGACGACGACGCCGAGCGTCGTCAGGCCCGTCACCTTGACGCTGTTGAGGAAGTAGTCGAAGAAGTGCAGCCGGCTCCACGTGTCGACCAGGGTCGACAGCGTCGGCTCGGCGGGGATGAGGTTGCCCCCGCCCATGACGATCTCCTGCTGCGTCTTGAACGCGGCCGAGACCATCCACAGGAACGGGTACAGGCTCACGACGGCGTACCCGACGAGGAGCACGCCCACCACGACGCGCGCGACGACCACCTTGGCGGGGGTGCCGCGACGGCGCGGGGTGAGGGCGGGCACGTCGGGAAGCTGCGTGCGGTCGGCGACGGTGGTCATCACTTCTCCCTCGTGACGCGCTGGTTGACGATCGCGACGGCGAGCGCGGCGAAGAACAGGAGCCAGCCGAGCGCGCTCGCGAGGCCGAGGGTCGGGGCGAGCTGCTGCTGGAACGCGAGGTCGTACGTCTCGAGGCCGAGCACGTTCGTACGACCGGCCGGGCCGCCGTTCGTCATGATGAGGAAGATCTGGAAGCCCTGGAGCGCGTCGCGCACGTTGAGCAGCATGATGACGGCGGTCGTGCCCTTGAGGAGCGGCAGCACCACGGAGAAGTTGGTGCGCCACCACCCGGCGCCGTCGAGCTGGGCCGCCTCGAGGACGGACGAGTCGATCGACTGGAGGCCCGTCAGGTAGAGGAGCATCGCGACCGGGACCCCGGACCAGACCATGATGACGATGAGCGTCGGCAGCGCCGTGGACGGGTTGCCGAGCCAGCCCTGCGGCTGCGCGAGGCTGCCCAGGCCGAGCGCGCGCAGCAGGAGGTTGATCGCGCCGTTGGGCTCCAGCACGTACTGCCAGGCCATGTAGACCGCGATGCCCGCCGTGACGTACGGGACGAAGTAGACGGAGCGCAGGACGCCGGCGAACCGGCGCGCCTGGTTGAGCACGATCGCGAGCGGGAACGCGACCGCGAGGATGAGGATCGGCACGGCGATCATCACGACGAGCGTGTTGAGCGCGGCGCGGTGCACGACCGGGGCGTAGATCGGGCTCGCCCACAGCAGGTCGGCGTAGTTCTTCAGCCCGACCCACTCCCACGTGGGCGTGAGGCCGTTCCAGCGCACGAACGAGAGCTGGGCGCCGAAGAAGAGCGTGTACACGCCCATGACGAGGAACAGCAGGAGCGCGGGAGCGATGAAGACGTAGCCCCACGCCACCTCCTTGCCGCGGTAGCGCATCTTCTGCCGGCCGCGGCGCCGGCCGCCGCCGACGCTCCCGTGGGCGGGAGCGTCGGCGGCGATCGTCGCGGGGGTGGTCACTTCGACTGCGACCAGAACGTGTCGATGAGCGTCGCCACGGTCGTCGAGACGGCTGCGACGTCCTGCGTCGCGAGCGGTGTCAGCTCCATGACGGCGTCGCCCACCTGGGCCGCGTCGTACGCCGCGGGGCGGTACGACGTGTCACCGGGGTTGTAGGCGTTCTCGCCCTCGCCGAACGCGCCGATCATCGCGCCGAGGACCGGGCCGACCGTCGAGGACGGGTCGTCGCCGAGGTCGACCGGCGGGACGTCGAGGGCGTCCTTCGCGAACGTGGCCGCCACGTCCTGCTCGGACAGGTACTTGATCCACTGGAGCGCGCCGTCCTTGTTGCCCGTGGTCGCGGAGACCGACAGGCCCGTGAGGCCGAACGGGGCGAGCTGCAGGTCGTCGATCGCGCCGCCCTCGGGGGCCGGGACGGGGAACGTGACGATGTTCTCCGCGTCCATGCCGTTCTGGGCGAGGAAGGCGAGGGTGAACGTGCCGCCGATGTCGAACGTCGACTTGCCCTGCGCGAACGCGATGTCGGCGTCGTCGATGGTCAGCGACTGCGTGCCCGGCATCCAGTACGGCTGGATCTGGTTGTACGTCTCGAGGACCTTGACGCCGTTGGGCGACGCGAAGTTCTTCGCCGGGTCCTGGCCGAACAGGGCGCCGAAGTCGTCCTTGCCGAGCTGGCCGTACGCCATGGGCTGCATGAGCCACTCGAGGCCCGTCGTGGAGGACTGGAAGCCGATGCTCACGCCGCCGTCGTCGGGGTTCGTCTGCTTGACGGCGTCGAGCGCCGCGACGAACTCCTCCCAGGTCTTGGGGGCCTCGGTGACCCCCGCCGCCTCGAGGCGCTCCTTGTTGGCGTAGACGATGCCGAACGTCCCGATCGTGAAGGGCACGGAGAACCGCTGACCCTCCTCGATCCCGGCGGTCTTGGACCCCTCGGCGAGCGACTGCTCGTAGTACGCCGGGGTGACGGTCCCGTCCTCCGCGACGGCGGGCAGGAAGCGCGAGCTCCAGTCGTCGTCGACGTCGTCGGACAGGTCCTCGAGCAGCCCGGCGCCCCCGAACGTGAAGTCGTCGCCGTGCGTGTGGACCTCCATGACGTCGGGCAGGTCGCCCGTCTGCGCGGCCGCCTGCACCTTGGTGATGAACGCGTCGTCGGGGGTGTACGCCTGCACGTCGACCGAGATCCCGGTCTCTTCCTCGAACGTCTTCGCGGCGTTCTGGAGGGGCTCGACGTGGGACTGCTTGAAGGTCCACATGGTCAGGCTGTCAGGGTCGCCCTCGCCGGAGCCGCCGCCGTTGCCGCCGCCACCGGCCGGCCCGCTGCACGCGGCGAGCGCGCCGGCGAGCAGGGCGGAGGTGGCGATGGTCGCGGTGATGCGGGCGGGGAACGGACGACGTCGGTGTCGGTTCACGGGAAGCCTCTCGGTCCACGGGCGACGCCGGGGCAGCGTCGCGGTTCCGGAAACATAAATCAATTCGATGTACAGTGTCAACGACGGCGACCGGACACCCCGTTGTTCCCGGCCCCGTCCACCGACGCGCGGACCGTCCCGCGCACTCCCGAACCCGCGGAACGAGGTCACCGATGACAGCAGCGCAGCAGCCCGGCACGGACGGCACCGGAGCCGACCTCCTCGAGGTGGGATCCGAGGCCGTCCGCGAGGTCGCCCGGGAGGTCCTCGCCCCTGCGCCATGGACGCCCGAGCGCTCGGGCTCCGGGGACGAGGGCCTGCGGATCACCGCGGTGCGCACGTTCCTCACGGGCCCGCAGGGCTGCCCGTACGTCGTGGTGCGGGTCGAGACCGACCAGCCCGGCCTCTACGGGCTCGGCGACGGCAGCGACCCGCAGCGCCCCCTCGCGACGCGCACCGTGATCGACGAGTACCTCGGCCCGATGCTCGTGGGTCGCGACCCCTCGGACATCGAGGACCTCCACCGCCTGCTGCTCAACAGCGGCTACTGGCGCGGCGGCTCCATCGAGCACAACGCCCTCGCAGCGGTCGACGTCGCGCTCTGGGACCTCAAGGGCAAGGTCGCCGGCCTCCCCGTCCACCAGCTCCTCGGCGGGAAGGCCCGCGCCTACGCCGACGCGTACACGCACGTCGACGGTGCCGACGCCGCCGAGGTCGCCGAGAAGGTCCTCGCCGCCGTCGAGCGCGGCTACCGGCACGTGCGCGTCCAGGTCGCCGTCCCCGGCCGCGACACCTACGGCACCGCACCCCGGGACGAGGCCGAGGCCGCGCGCCGTCGGGCCCGCACCGACCGCTGGGACACGCTCGCCTACCTGCGCCACGTGCCCGGCATCCTCGCCGACGTGCGCGACCGCGTCGGCCCCGACGTCGAGCTGCTCCACGACGCCCACGAGCGCATGACCCCCGCCGAGGCGCGGCAGTTCGTGCGCGCCGTCGAGGAGGCCCACCTGTTCTTCCTCGAGGACGCGCTCGCGCCGGAGGACGCCGCCCACTTCCCCGAGCTGCGCGCCGCCGGCACTACCCCGCTCGCGGTCGGCGAGCTCTACCACGACCCCCGCGCCTACCTCCCACTGGTCGCGGGCCGGTCGATCGACTTCGCGCGCCTCCGCATCCCCACGCTCGGCGGGCTCACGCCCACGCGGAAGCTCGTCGCCGTGTGCGAGATGTTCGGCGTGCGCACCGCGCCGCACGGGCCGGGCGACGTCACGCCCGTCGGGATGGCGGCCAACATGGCGCTCAACATCTCCTCCCCCGCGTTCGGCGTCCAGGAGGCCGCGACCTTCCGCGACGCGACGCTCGAGGTGTTCCCCGGCGCCCCCGTGCCGACCGACGGCCACCTGCTCGCCCCCGAGGCCCCCGGCCTCGGCGTCGACTTCGACGAGGCCGCGGCGCGGAAGTACCCCGTCGGCGCCCCGCTCGAGCACGACCGCTGGGCGCTCCTGCGCGCCACCGACGGCAGCGCCCACCGCGCCTGACGCGACGACGGGACCCGGTGCCCGCAGGCCGGGTCCCGTCGGACTGCCCGGCGCACGTCGAGCGCGGGGCTCTGGCCGCTGCGTCGCGCCCGCGGGAGAGCTCGACGTTTTGTTTTGCGGGGTTGTGCAATATGGTGCGAGCCCCTACCTTGAGCCCCACTGTCCGATGTTCGACGACGAACGTTGAGGGGAAGCAGTGACTCGTCCCGGAACGACGCGGGCCTCGGTGCCCGCCGCGGTGTGATGGTGCGCCCCTCCCGTCGTGCGGGGGCCTTCGTCGGAGTCCTCGTGGGGACGCTGTTGCTGGCCGGTTGCGGCGGCACCGGCTCCGACGACGTCCCGCAGTTCGACGCGATCAACGACGACGAGGACCTCTCTCTTGCTGGTCCGGAGCAGCGCGAGGCGCTGTCGGACGGTGAGGTGACCCAGGACGAGTACATGGCAGGGTTCGAGCGGTTTCGGGCGTGTCTGCGCGCTGAGGGTTACGAGCTGCGGGACGTCGAGCTCGTCGGGGTGGTGTGGCAGGGCGGGATCCCGGCCGAGGCGGTCGACTCCGGCGTCGAGAAGACCTGCTACGACCGTGACCTCAGGTTCGTCGACGTCGTCTGGCAGACCTCGAACCAGGAGGAGACGTCGCTGCTGGACGCCCTGAGGTACTGCCTGCAGGAGCGTGGGCTGGGCGTCCCGTCGACGCTCGCGGAGGCGCAGCGCGCCGTGACCGGTGCCGGGCTGGACGAGGCGGCGTGCGTCGCGGAGTACGACGCCCTGTGAGGAGCGACCGGTCCCGTGGCTGGGTGCGCTTGGCGCCGTTGGTGGCGCTGTGGGCCGTGCCCGTGGTCGCGGTCGCCGTGGCGTTCCCGCTCGTCGACGCCGCGGAGGAGCGGAGCGTCGCGGTGCCGGCGCCGACGGTCGTCGAGGTCGGCGCCCGTTCCGACGACGGACGGACCGCGGTCGAGGTCGCGACGGTGCGTGCCGTGGCTCCCGAGGTCCGCGCTCCCGCGGGGGGAGTCGTCACCGCGCTCACCGAGGCGGGTCCCGTCGTGGCCGGGCAGGCGCTGTTCGCCGTCGACGGCGTCGACGTGCTCGCGTACCGCGGCGACCCGCTGTGGCGCGACCTGCGCCCGGGTGACCGTGGTGCGGACGTGCGCGCGCTCGGGGACTACCTCGTGTCGCTCGGGTACCTGGACGCGGTCGGCGTCGACGACCGGTTCGGCCCGGCGACGCGCGAGGCGGTCCGGGCGCTCCAGGAGCGCCTCGGGGTTCCCCGGGACGGGGAGTTCCGCCTCTCGTACGTCGTGCGGGTCGACGACGCCGTGCCGGCGGTCACCGGTCCGCTCGTCGGCCTGGGGGACCGGGTCGAGGCGGGCGACGCGGTGCTGGAGGGCTCGCAGCCCGTGGAGGCGCTGACCGTGGCCCCGATCGCCGAGGGCGGCGGTCTCGGCCGGCTCGCTCGGGAGCCGGTCGTGCTGCGCCTGGGCGAGGTCGAGGTACCGATGTCGAGCGCGGCGCCCCAGGGCGCCGAGCTGGACGGCGTCGTGGCGGCGCTCGAGGAGGCCGCGGCCGCGGGCACGCTCGAGCGGATCGCGGACGAGTCGACGTCGACGGTGCGCTACCGGGGCGCGATCCTCGCGCTCCAGGACCCGGCGGAGCGCGGTGCCGTCCCCTCGACGGCCGTGCGCGTGGACCACGACGGCACGACGTGCGTCCTGCTGAGCGACGGCTCCACGGCCGCGGCGCAGCCCCGCCGGCTCGAGGTCGCGGAACCCGGGAACGAGCTCGCGACGGTGCTCGTCGACGCCGACCTCGTCGGCTCCCGCGTGCTGCGCGACGCGACGCAGGCCACCGGTACGTCAGGGTGCGGGTAGCGGCGTGCGCGTGGACGTGATCGACGCCGCCATCGCGTTCGGGCCCGTCCCGGTGTTCGCCGGGCTGACCGCGACGTTCGAGCCCGCGCGCGTCACCGCGCTCGTCGGGCCGTCCGGCAGCGGCAAGTCGTCGCTCCTCGCCGCCGTCGCGGGGTACCAGCCGCTCGCGACCGGGCGGATCGAGCTCCACGGGATCGACGGAGCGCCCCGACCGCCCTCGCCCGGCGTCGTCGCCTGGGTCCCCCAGGGGTCCAACGCGCTGGGGCGCCGCTCGGTCCTCGACAACGTCCTCGTCGCGCCGCTCGCGGCGGGCCGCCCCGGACGAGAGGCCCGGGACACCGCGCGCGCCGCGCTCGACCAGGTCGGGCTCGCGGACCGGGCCGACGAGCAGGCCCGGCGCCTGTCCGGCGGCGAGCTCCAACGGGTCGCGCTCGCGCGCGCCCTCGCGTCGGGCAAGGAGCTCATCCTCGCCGACGAGCCGTCGGCGAACCTCGACGCCGCCAACACCGAGCTCGTCGCCCGGATCCTCGCCGGGCTCGTGTCGCACGCGACGATCGTCATCGCGACCCACGACCCGGTGCTCGTCGCCGCAGCCGACGCGACCGTCCCGCTCCGGCGGGAGGCGGTCGTCCGTGCGTGACGGTTGGCGCGTCGCCGACCTCGCGCGCGAGGCCCTGCGCAACACCGTCGGCCGCTCCGCACGGCTGCTTCCCGCGGTCGCGCTCGCCGTCGTGCTCGGGTCGGGCACCGCCGCCTTCGTCGCGCTCGAGACCGCGTCGCTCCAGGACGAGCTGGACGATCTCGCCGAACGCGGGCGCGGCGTCGTCAGCTACATGCAGGCGAACCCCGACCAGCCCGCCCTCGTCTCACGCGCGTCGTGCGAGGCGCTCGCGGGAGCGCCGGGGGTCGAGGCCGCGGGAGCGGTCGTCCCGGGCGGCAGCGCGCTCGTCGTGCCCGTCGGGCCGGACGTCCCCGTGCAGCGTGCGTCGACCGCCCTCGTCCCCGGGCTCGCCGACGTCGACGCCCTCGTCGGCGCGGGCCTGCTCGACCGGACCGGGCCCGCGGACCAGCGCGTGCTCGTCGGCGACGAGGCGCTCGACTCCGCGCGGACCCCGGCCCTGCGCGAGGGGGTCGGGACGGGCCGTTCCCTGACGGTGCCCCTCCGGCCCGACGACGCCCAGGTCGAGCGCTGCGTCGTCGTGCTCGACCCCCTCGTGGCCCTCGACGACGTCGCCGCGACCCAGATCGCCTCGCTGCACGTGAGCGGCAACGCCGTGGTCGGCACCGAGGCGCTGCGGGCGACGAGCGACCCGGTGCAGGCGTTCCTCGACCGGCCGAGCCGCTTCCTGCCCGTGCTCCTGGGGCTCCTGGGCGCCGTCACCACCGCCGTCACGTACCGGCTGCGCGCGAGCGAGCTCGCCGTGTACCGGCTCTCGGGCACGTCCGCACGCTCGCTGCTCGTCCTCGTCGCGCTCGAGACCCTCCTCGTCGCGGGCGTCGCCGCGACGGCGACGACGCTGGCCGCCGTCGCGCTCCACGCCCGCTATCTCGATCCGACGACGCCCGTCCTGTGGGGGCTGGTCCTCGCCGGGACCTGGGCCGTCGTCACCCTCGCCGCGACCGCAGACCTCGCGCTCCGGCGCCCGACGGACCTCGCGAAGGACCGCTGACCCCGGTCGGCCGGACCTCGCCCTCAGCCGAGGAGGAGGGCCTGGGGCTGGGGCGAGAGGGTCTGGTCGAGCACGAGGCAGGCGGCGCCGACGGCACCGACGTCCTCGCCGAGGTGCGTGCTGACGACGCGGATGTCGTGCATCTTGTCGACGAACGGCGAGCTGGAGATCATCGGCTCGACCGTCGCGAAGAACCGCCGCGAGAGCAGCGGCCAGTTGGGTCCGCCGAACACGACGAGCTCGGAGTCGAGGAGGGCCGCGGCCGCGGCGACACCCGTGCCGACGCGCCGCGCCCAGCGGTCGATGATGACCTGCGCGCCGCGCTCCCCCGCCGCCGCGAGCTCGACGAGCCGGGCGAGCTGCTCCCCCTCGACGCTCGGGCCGCGGCCGGGGACGGCGTCGAGCACGCCGGCGGCGACCGCCTCGTTGACCAGGGCGCGCGTGGTGCAGTTCGCGTCGAGGCCGCCGACCTCGCCAGCGTTGCCGGACGCGCCGCGCAGCACGACGTCGTCGACCACCACGCCCATGCCCGACCCGGCGCCGAGGTAGAAGAAGAGGAAGTTGCCCGAGTGCGTCGCCGCACCGGCCCACCGCTCGGCGACGGCGGCCGCGATGACGTCCTTGTCCATGAGGACGGGGAGCCCGGTCGCCTCGGCGAGGCGGTCGCGCAGCGGGACGCGCCCCCACCCCTCGAGGCGGGGCGGGTCGACGACGGACCCGCTCGCGAGGTCGATCGGCCCCGGCACGGCGATCCCGAGCCCGAGGATGCGGTCCCGGTCCGCGCCGGACGCGTCGATGACGGCGTCGATCGTCTCGGCCATCGCGGCGATGGTCGACTCCTGGTCGACCACCGCGGGCGTGGGGCGCCGGAGGCTGTGGACGACGCGCCCAGCGAGGTCGAGCACCACGTACGTGATCACTGCCGGGTCGAGGTGGACGCCGAGGGCGTACCGGCCGCCGGGCACGATCTGGAGAACCGTGCGCGGCTTGCCCGCGCGGCCGCTCTTCTTGCCCGCCTCGGCGACGAGGCCCGACTCGAGGAGCCGGCGGCAGATGTTCGACACGGTCTGCGCCGACAGGCCCGTCGCTCCGGCGAGCTCGACGCGGCTCAGCCCCTCCGGCGCGCGCCGGATCGCGTCGAGGATGACGGACTCGTTGAAGTCGCCCATGCGCGGCAGGTTGGTGCCGCGGCGCACCGCGGACTGCGCGCCCGCCTGCGGCTCCGCCTGGTCGATCGTCACGCCCTGCCTCCTTGCTCGCGCCCGGTCGACGACGACCGGGCCGGGCGCCCGCCCCGCCACATCTTCCCACCGGCGGGCATGGTCCGGCCCCTCACGCGACCTGTCGGGCGAGGAGGAGCGACCAGGGCGCGAGCGTGCGCTCGACCCGCAGGACGCCGTCGGCGGGGACGACCACGGACTCGCGCCGCGTCGCGCGGGCGGCGGCGTCGAGGAGCGCGGTCTGCTCGCGCGTCGGCGACGACGGCGCGCCCATCGCGCGCCACGCGGCGACCGGGTTGGCGTGCTCGGGGTCGAGCGTCTCGAGCTCGACGACGGCGCCGGGCGCCAGGCCTTCGACGACGAGCGCGACGTCGCGAGGCGAGCCCGCCGCCTCCGTCGCGTCGGCGACGGCGCGGTCGTCGAACGAGGCGGGGACCGAGCGCGTGACCTCGGCCGGGTAGTGGTGCACGAGCGCCGTGACGCGGCCGGTCGCGTCGTCGCGCGTCACGACGCCGTCGTCCGCCGTCGCGAGGAGCGTGCCGCCGAGCGCGTGCAGCATGCGGTAGGCGTGGAACGTCGGCTTGGGCACGCCCTGGAGCGTGATCATGCCGAACCCGCCGTGGAACATCTCGTCGCCCGCGCCGCCCTCCTCGAAGACGTCGGTGAACGTCCAGTACGCGAGGGAGTCGACGGTCCCGATCGAGCGCAGCACGGACCGGACGACGTAGACGGCGGCGGGCACGGTGTCGTGCGTGAAGTCACGGGGCGAGGACGACGAGTTCCACTCGGTGAGGTGGATCTCCGCGTCGGGGAACGCGCTCGCGTCCACGAGGCGGCGCAGGAGGGCGAGGTCCTTGGGGGTCGCGTCGACCTCGCGCGTCAGGCGCGCGCCCTGGCCGTGCTCGTCGAGCGCCCAGTCGGTGGGGTACGGGTGCGTCGAGACGAAGTCGACGGGCAGGTGTTCACGCTCACAGAAGTCGAGGAACGCCTCGAGCCACACGGGCTTCCAGTCGAGGGCGTCGAGGTCGGCGCCGAGCGTCGCCTCGTGCACCTGGAAGTCCTCGTCCTCCCCGTCAAAGCGGGCGTCGGGCACGAAGTTCGACGTCGCGGGGCCGCCCACGCGCAGGCGCTCGTCGACGGCCTTCACGGCCCGGGCCGACGCCGCGTAGAGGGCGAGGTACTCGCTGCGCGTGCCGCGGAAGAAGCCGCGCAGGTTGGCCTCGTTCCACACCTCGAAGTACCACTCGCGGACCTCGGCGAGGCCGTAGCGCGCGACCCAGTGCTCGACGAGCGAGCGCACGAGGAACGACCACCGGTCGAGGTCGACGGGCGGGGCGCCGTGCGCGCCCCACCAGAACACGGTCTCCGTCTCCCGGGCGAGCGCACGAGGGCTGAAGCCGAGCTCGACGAACGGCCGCACCCCGGCGTCGAGCAGCGCGTCGAAGAGCGCGTCGACGTACTGGAAGTTGAGGACGGGCGTGCCGTCCTCGCGCTCGGTGTAGACGAACATGTCGTCGTGCAGGAGGCCGTGGAACCGCACGTACTCGAACCCGCACTCCGCACGCACGGCCGCGAGGTGGCGTTGCCAGTCGGCGCGCAGCCCCTCGTTCGCGCGCCCGGCGCCGACGACCGTGCTCCAGAAGTGGGTCAGGGGTCGCCCCGCCTCCGTCGCGCTCGCGTGCAGGGTGATCGGCTCGGCCACTCGTCCTCCTCGTCGGGTGCGCGCGACGTGCCGACGCACGGGCGCTCGACGCGCTCGCGCCGTGGGAGCGAGTATAAATCAAACTGATGGATTTTCTGCTCGACGGTGCCGGGCCGACCGTCTCCCGGCCCGCTCCGCGCCCGTGGGCGGCTCCGCGTAGGTTGGTCCCCATGCGGATCGGAGCCCACCTCGACCAGTCGGACGTCATCGCGCAGGCAGCGAGCATCGGCGCGGACGTCGTCCAGATCTTCCTCGGCGACCCCCAGTCCTGGAAGGGACCGGAGTTCACCTTTCCCGGCGGCGCGGAGGCGCTGAAGGCCGCGGCCGCGGCGGCGGACCTCGAGCTCGTCGTGCACGCGCCGTACGTCATCAACGTCGCGAGCCCCAACAACCGCATCCGCATCCCCAGCCGCAAGCTGCTCCAGCAGATCGTCGACGGCGCCGCGGCGGTCGGCGCCACGGGCGTCGTGGTCCACGGCGGGCACGTCACCGCGAAGGAGGACCCGGAGAAGGGGTTCGACAACTGGCGCAAGGCGATCGACGCGCTCCAGACGGACGTCACCGTGTACATCGAGAACACCGCCGGGGGCGACTTCTCGATGGCCCGCCGCCTCGACCGGATCGAGGGACTGTGGGCTGCCGTGCAGCAGGCCGACGGCGCCGAGAACGTCGGGTTCTGCCTCGACACGTGCCACGCGTGGGCGGGCGGCATCGACCTCACGACGGCGGTCGACGACGTGCGCGCGATCACCGGCCGCGTCGACCTCGTGCACCTCAACAACAGCCGCGACACCGCCGGGTCGGGCGCCGACCGCCACGCCGGCCTCACGGCGGGCACGATCGACCCCGAGGCCCTGCTCGGCGTCGTCCGGGCGGCCGGAACGTCGGTCGTCTGCGAGACGCACGCCGACGTCCCGACCGACGTCGCGTGGCTGCGCGAGCAGGTCGGCTGACCACGGCGGACCCGGACGGCCACCCGTTCTGCCTGAGCTCGCCGCCGCTCGACCACCCGTGACCGGGCCGGCGCGGGGCCCGTCCGGGCCAGGACCGGGCGTCGGTCAGTAGCCCGACCCGGCGGCGGGGGCCGCGTCCATGATCTCGGTGCCGTCCGGCGCGACGACGTGCCAGACGCCGTTGACCCCCTGACCTGACACGTCTCCCTCGGCCTGGTCGGCCGCGTACGTGTAGACGGGGCGGCCGTCGACCGTGACCTGGAGCTCGCCGTCGACGCCGGTGATCGTGCCGACCTCCGCCGTGACGCCCTCGACCTCGGGCTCCGCGCTCGCCGCGTGGACCGCGGGCCACGCGGCGGCGCACTCGCCCTCGCACGCGCTCGTCCCGGAGCCCTTCGTGTCCTTGTCGTAGTAGTAGACGGTCATCCCCTGTCCGTCGACCACGATGGTGCCGAGCGAGGAGTCTGCCGTCCCGAGGGCCGGCCCGGACCCCGTGCCGTCGCCGGTCGCGCCGTCGCTCGTCGTGCCGGAGTCCGTGGACGGGCTGCTCCCGCCCCCGCCGTAGAGGCCGCCTCCCCCGCCGGAGCACCCGCCGAGCACGCCGACCAGCACGGCGACGAGCACGACGGCGGGGGCGGCGCGGGCGGTCCGGGCCGGGGCGGTAGTGGTCAGGGTGCGTCGCATGTCGACTCCTCGAGAGGACGGTCGGGGTCGCGAGCACGGCCCCTACTCTCACGACGACGCGGCTCGCCGTGCGGTTCATCCGATCGCACGGCGAGACTCGACTGAACCGATCGGGCGGCTGCCTCGTCTCCCTGGGTGACGGGGTCGACGGAGGATGATCGGGAGGAGCGGACGTGCGCAGGAGGACGAAGGTGCTCGTGGGGGTCGGTGTCGTGGTGCTGGGCGGTGCCGCGGTCGTGGTCGGCCCCGGCCTGTACGCGGACTGGTCCAACCGGGCCGCGGCCGAGGAGCCGACGCTCGACGCGCCGTCGGGCGACGCGGGCGCGCTCGACCCGGCGAGCCTCGCGGGCGACTGGACCGTGGCCGACGGCTCCTACGCCGGGTACCGCGTCCACGAGGTGCTCCAGGGCGAGGACGTCACGGTCACCGGCAGGACCGACGAGGTCACGGGGTCGTTCACCGTCGCCGACGGCACGCTCACCGCGGCGACGGTGGAGGTCGACATGGCGAGCGTCGCGACCGACGAGCCGCCGCGCGACGCGTACTTCCGAGGCGACGCGCTCGAGGTCGGGACCTACCCGACGGCGACGTTCGCGCTCACGTCCCCCGTCCAGCTGCCCACCGGCTCGGCGGACGTCGAGCTCGCGGGAGACCTGACGATCCACGGCGTGACGCAGGCCGTCACGGTCGAGGCGCAGGTCGGCACGACCGCCGGCGGCGTCCAGGTCGTCGGGAGCGTGCCGATCACGTTCTCCGACTTCGACGTCGAGGCACCGAGCCTCGGGTTCGTCACGGTCGACGACGCGGGCAGCGTCGAGTTCGGCCTCGACCTCGTGCCGGCGTCCGGGTCGTGACGGACGGGGAGGTGCCGCGCGTGCGCGCCGACGCCGACGACCTGCTGCGGGCGGTCCACGCCGCGCACGGTCCCGCGCTGGAGCGCTACGTCGCGCGCCTCACCCACGACCCGGCGCAGGCGCAGGACGTGGTCCAGGAGACGCTCCTGCGCGCGTGGCGCCACCCCGAGGTGCTCGAACGGCCGGAGGGCTCGGTGCGCGCGTGGCTCTTCACGGTCGCGCGCAACCTCGTCGTGGACGAGCTGCGCAGCGCGCACCACCGCCGCGAGCTCACGAGCGCCGACGTGCCCGACCGCGGCGAGGCGGACGCGACGCAGGCCGTCCTCGACGCGTGGCTCGTCGCGGACGCGCTCGTGTCGCTCTCGCCCGAGCACCGGGCCGTCGTCGTCGACGCGTACTACCACGGGCGTTCCGTGGCCGAGATGGCGTCGGCGCACGGCGTCCCGCCCGGGACCGTCAAGTCCCGCATGCACTACGCGCTCCGCGCGCTGAGGCTCGCGCTGCAGGAGAAGGGAGTCTCGTCATGACCGCCACCCCTCCCCCGGACCCGTACCGCGAGTGGGACGCGGCCTACGTGCTGGGCGCGCTGAGCCCGCGCGACCGCCGCGCGTTCGAGCAGCACCTGTCCACGTGCGCCGCGTGCCGCGAGGCCGTCGGCGAGCTCGCCGGCATGCCCGGGATCCTCGGCATGCTCACCGCGGAGCACGCCGACGCGCTCGTGGACGGCACGGGCGACGCGGGCGTCCGGAGCGGCACGGGGAACGGGTCCGACGACGGCGTCGTCGTCCCGCTCGCCGTCGTCGCGGCCGGTGCGCGGCGTCGTCAGGTCCGACGCCGGGCGCTGCTCGGGGCGGCCGCCGTCGGGCTGGTCGTGGCGGGCGTCGCGGGCGGCGTGGCCGTCACCCGCCCGGACGACGCACCGCCGCCTGTCGCGGCCGGGACGACGGAGGTCGCGCTGGAGCCGGTCGGCGCGGCGGACGTGCACGCCGACCTCACGCTCACCCCGGCCGCGTGGGGGACCCGCCTCGACTGGTCGTGCTCGTACCCCGTCGGGGAGTGGGAGGACGGCGCGACGTACCAGCTCGTCCTCGTGGACGACGCCGGCACCCGGGAGGTCGTCGCCACGTGGTCGTCCACGGAGGCGGGGAGCTCCGACGGGCTCGGGGCGTCGTCCGCCGTCCCGGTCGACGGGATCGCGCGCCTCGAGCTCGGCGTCGTGGGGGTCGACGGCGCGCTGGCCGCCGCCGACGTCTGAACCCGAGACCGGGTCAGGCCACGGGCACCGCAACCTCGACGACAGGGCCGGGACCGCGCGTCGCCCACGTGGGCAGGTAGATCTCGCGGTTGTCGCCCGCGGGTGCGCCGTCGGCGAGGGCGCGCCCCGACGACAGGTGGTCGTGGACCAGGACGAGCCCGGCCTGGTCTTCCACCTCCGCGGCGGTCAGCGCGACGTACGCCTCGTCGTGGGGGCCGTCCGTGGTGAGGACGAACCCCTGCGGTGGCCGCACGGCCTCGGCCACGGGGACCTGCACGGTGACGCGCGCGGCGAACCCCTCGGTCGCGCGCTCGTGGTACTCGACGTACGGGTGCCCGGCGAGCGGCACGCCGGCCGTGCGCAGGACGTCGAACACGGCCGCGGTCGCCTCCGGGAGCACGCGCGGGAGCTCCTCAAGGGTCGCGCGGCGCACGGTCCCGAGCACGAGCCGTTCCGCCACCGCGCGCCGGCGCACCTCCACGTCGAGGCGTGGCGCCCCGGCGAGCACGGACCGGACGTACTCCCCGGCCGCGAGCGACCCCGGGAGCGAGGACCGCCGCGCGCCCCACACCGTGTCGAAGGCCGCGACGGCGTCCGGTGCGCCGAGCACCTCCCCGACGTCGGCGAGCGACAGCTCGACGCCCCGCAGGAGCCGCACCAGCCGCGCCCGCGCCACCTGGCCGTCGTCGAACAGGCGCGGCCCGTCGTCGGTGGCCCGCCGGGCGGCGAGCAGCCCCCGGTCCGCGTACAGGCGGACCGCCTTCTCGCTCAGCCCCGTCGCCCGGGCCACCTGCCCCGTCGTGTGCTCGTCCATGCCCGCGACGCTAGGTCCTTCCCCTGGGGAAGGCGCAAGCACCGGGCGGCGGCCCGGCCGGTCAGTCGTCGTCGCCCGGGACGTAGGGTCCGCGGCGCAGCTCGAGGTCGATCTGCTCGGCGTCCAGCAGGTCGAGCGCGTGCCGCAGGGCCTGCGAGCTGTACGCGCCGGAGGTCCGTGCGTCGAGCAGCGCCACCCGCTGCGCGGCGATGGCGCGCAGGCGCAGCTCCTTGTACTGGGCGAAGAGGTCGGCCGACGTCGCGGCGTCGGTGTCGCGGTTCTCCAGCTCCCGCACGACGTCGCGCCGCACGCGGGCGACGACGTCGCCGTCGTACGTCGTGCCGTCGTCGCGGCGCAGGTCGGGCGCGTCGATGACGGCCACGGCGGCGGCGTCGAGCTCGGCGCGGACGGCGCCGCGGTCCTCGTCGGCGCGGGTCGACCCGCCCGCCAGCCCCAGGCGGCGCACGACCCACGGCAGCGTCCCGCCCTGGACGACGAGCGTGCCCGCGGCGACGCCGAACGCGACGAGCACGAGGAACGAGCGCTGCGGCGTGTCGGTGGGCAGGGTCTGTGCCGCGGCCAGCGTCACCACGCCGCGCATGCCGGCCCAGACGAGGAGCGTGCCCTCGCGCCACCCGAGCGGCTCGGCCGTGAGGTAGTCGATGTCGGCCGCGCGGCGGCGCAACGACGTGCGGATGCGCCCGACGCGGGCCTGCGGGACCTCCTTCGGTCCGCCCGTCCGGGGGGCGCCGCGGTGGCGCCCCGAGGGCTCGTACGTCTCGAGGGGCGACTCGGCCGGACCGAACCGTGCGTCGATCTTCTCCTGCATGCCCTGGATCACGCCGCGCAGCGACTCTCCTCGGCGTGCCCTGCGCGCGAGGGACCGCAGGAGCGTCGCGACGTACGCCGACCGCACGACGAGGATGACGACCGCCGCGAGCGCCGCGATGCCGACGGCCCGCCACAGGCTCCCCTGCGCCTCCTGCACGTCGGTGACGAGGGCGAACAGCTCCAGGCCCATGAGGAGGAACACCGTGCCCTCGAGGAGCAGCTCGACGGTGCGCCAGTTCGACTCCTCGGCGAGGCGGTGCTGCGGCCGCAGGTACTTGGCGGCACCGTTGCCCGTGACGAGCCCGGCCGTCACGACCGCGACGAGGCCCGACGCGCCGAGCTCCTCGGTGGGCAGGTAGGCGATGAACGGCACGACGAACGAGACGGCGGTGCTCAGCGCCGGGTTGGCGAGCCGGCGCCGGACGGTGAGGCCGAGGAACCCGACGAGGAACCCCACGATCACGGCGACGACGACGGCGAACACGAAGTCGCCCGCGACCGCCCACAGCGAGAACGCGGGGGCGACCCCGTCGCTGGCCACCGTGAGCGCGATGGCGGCGATCGCCGACCGCAGGAGCACGAGCGCGGAGGCGTCGTTGAGCAGGCTCTCGCCCTCGAGCAGCGTGACGACGCGTGGCGACGCCCCGAGCCGTTTGACGATCGACGTCGCGACGGCGTCCGTCGGGCTGACGATCGCGCCGAGCGCGAACCCGGCGGCGAGCGGGATGCCGGGGATCAGCCAGGTGAAGAGGTACCCGAGCAGCACCGTGCTGAGCAGGACGAGGACCACGGAGAGCCCGCTGATCGCCGTGAAGTCCCGCCGGAAGTCCATCGTCGGCAGCCCGACCGCCGCGGAGTACAGGAGCGGCGGCAGGATGCCCGCGAGGATCCACTCGGGCTCGAACTCGATCTCCGGCACCGCGGGGACGAAGCTCACCGCGACGCCCACCGCGACGAGGACCAGCGGCGCCGCCACCCCCGCCTTGGGCGCGAGGATGTTCACGCCGACGATGGCGACGACCGCGAGCGTGCCCACGACGATGAGCGAGAGGATCTGCTCCTCGGTGAGGCTGAACGGGAACTCCATCGGCACCTCCGGCTACCACGGCGCCACGCCCGGGTCGGCGCGCGCGGGGGACGGGACAACGCTAACCGCCGGACCGCCGTCGGGCCGTGCGCCCGACGTCACCCCACTCCGTCGAACCCGGGGTCGCTCCTCACGGCGGGCCGATCATGGGGAGGGATCCAGGGTTCGGCACCCTGCGTATGGTCGACGGCGGGTCCTTCTCAGGACGGTGGCCGCCGCCGGGTCGGGCGCGCGAGGATCGGCGGCATGAACGCCGTCGCCGCTCGGCCGCAGGACGCTCCCGCCACGGCCGCCACGCCCGCCCCGTCGGACCGGTGGGTCCGGCTCCAGCCCTGGGCGCTGCCCGGGTTCCTCGCGCTCGTCGTGGGGCTGTTCCTCCTCGCGACGCCCACGTGGGGCCGGTCCGGGGCTGCCGGGCTGTGGGAGTCCCCGGTCCTCACGGAGGACCTCCTGCTCGGCGCCGGCCTCGTGCTGCCGCTGCTCGATCTGTGCGTCGTCGCCGGGGTGCTCGTCGCTCGCCGCTCCCCCGTCCTCGGCACCGCCCTCACGGCGCTCCCGTTCGTCACCGTCGTGGTCACGGGCGCGTTCGTGTGGGGCTGGTGGCTCGGGCTCCTGGCCGTCGCGGTCGTGGCCGCTGTCGACGGGTGGCACCGGGCCGTCGTCCCCGGCCTCGTCGCGATCGTGCTCGCGGGGCTGTACGCGTGGCTGCCGATCGTCGCCCTGCTGCCGATCGGGCCGGTGTGGGCGGTGTCGAGCAATGACCCACGATGGACCGAGATCACAGAGTCCGGCACGACGAGCGAGATCTCCTCCGCGCCCGGCGAGCACCTGGTCATCTGGGCGCTGTACTGCTTCTGGGTCGTCGCCGTGATCGCCGTCGCCGCGTCGCTCGGCGCGGTCGCGCGCTCCCGGTCGGCCGCACGCGCGGCCGCTACGGCGACGCGGCGCGCCGCCGAGGCGCAGGCGGTCACCGCGGAGCGGGCGCGCGTGGCGCACGACCTCCACGACGTCGTCGCGCACCACGTCTCGCTCGTCGCCGTGCGCGCGGAGTCGGCGCCGTACGTGCACCCGGGGCTCGACGACACCGCGCGCGCCGTGCTCGCCGACATCGCGACGGACGCGCGCGAGGCGCTCGGCGAGCTGCGCCAGGTGCTCGCGGTGCTCCAGCGCAGCGAGGACGCCGCGCCCGACCTGGCGCCCCAGCCGGGGGCGGGGGACGTCGTCGGGCTGGTCGAGGCCGCCCGGGCGGCAGGCCAGGACGTGACGCTCACGGGCGGGTTCGACGCCGTGCCCGCGGCCCCGGGCTACGCGCTCTACCGCGCGGCGCAGGAGGCGCTGACCAACGCGCGACGCCACGCGCCGGGGAAGCCGGTCGTGGTCGACGCGCGCGTCGTCGGCCGGGACGGGCACCGGACGGCGGTGCTGCGGGTGAGCAACCCGGTCGAGCGCGGGGAGCCGGGCGGGGTGGGTGGCACGGGGCGCGGCCTCGCCGGGATGCGCGAGCGGGTCGAGGCCCTGGGCGGGACGCTCTCGACCGGCGTGGGCGACGACGGAGCGACGTTCGTGGTCGAGGCCCGCATCCTGCTCGTCGGGGTCGCGAGCCCCGCGGCGTCCGCGCCGGTGGCGAGCGCGTGAGCCGGCACGCGGCCCCGGCGGGCGCGGACCCTGCAGACGCCGCAGACGCTACGGACCGACCGCCCCACGCCCCGGTGCGCGTCGTCGTCGCGGACGACCAGCCCGTCGTCCGGCACGGGTTCGCCGCGATCCTCGACGCGGCGGACGGGCTGGAGGTCGTCGGGTCCGCGGGCGACGGGTACGAGCTCCTCGAGCTCGTCGCGCGGGTGGAACCCCACGTCGCCGTCGTGGACGTGCGCATGCCCCGGCTCGACGGTCTCGCCGCGACGCGCGAGCTCGTGGCGCGGCACCCGGGCGCGCGCGTCCTCGTGCTCACGACGTTCGACCTCGACGAGTACGTCTACGACGCGCTGCGCGCCGGGGCGAGCGGGTTCCTGCTCAAGGACGTGCCGGCGCCGCGCCTCGTGGAGGGGGTGCGGCTCGTCGCCGACGGCTCGATGCTGCTCGGACCGAACGTCACGCGCCGCCTCGTCGGTGACTTCGCGGCACGCGCCGCGACCCGCCCGTTCCCCGGCGTGGACGACCTCACGGCGCGCGAGCGGGAGGTCGTGCTCGCCGTGGCGCGGGGGCTGTCCAACGCCGAGATCGGGGCGGAGCTGTTCATCTCCGAGACGACGGTGAAGTCCCACGTCTCGGAGTCGCTGCGCAAGACCGGCTGCCGGGACCGCGTCCAGCTCGTCGTCGCGGCCTACGAGTCGGGGCTCGTGCGCTGAGCGGCCCGGACCGCCGACCTGACCGCCGTCGAGCCCCGGCGGGCGCGTCGCCGTCGGACGAGCAGCTCGGCGACGACGAGGTTGGGCACCCAGGAGAGGAACGGTGCGAGCGCGTACGCGCGATCGAACGCGACGTCGGGGTCGACCGCGTCGCCGAGGGCGAGCGCCTGGACGACGACGAGCGTCGTCGTCCACAGCCGCAGCGTCACGCCGGCGTAGGTGAGCGCGAAGCTGCGCGTCATCCAGTCCTGGTGCGCGACGACGTCGCCGCCACGGACCGCGCGGACGCCGCGCCACGTCGTCCACAGCCACAGGGGGGCGAGCGCCCCGAAGCCGAGCGTCCCGACGACCCCGGCCTGGTTGACGGGCACGAGGACGAGCCCGGCCACACCGCCGACCGCGACGGCCGCGACGTAGACCCGACCCGTCCAGCGGTGCGCGCCCGGGTGCCGGCGACGCAGCCCGGCCCAGAGCTGGAACGGGGCGCACACGAGCGCGACCCCGCCCGCGACGACGTGGGCGTAGAACGCGCCGAGCACGAACCCGGGTGCCCCGGCGTACGCGGCGGCGAGCCCGACGTCGTCGCGGGCCAGCGCGGGGAGAGACGCCGTGAGGTACGGCAGGACGGCGAAGGCGGCGATCGCGAGCGACGTGAGCGTCAGCGTCGCGACGGCGGTGCGCGCGCCCCGGGCGCGGGGGGCGACGGTCGGGGGGCGGACGAGCCGGGTGGCGGTCATGACGGCACCGAACCACGTCGGCCCGCCCCGGCGGATCCGGGAACGCCCTGGTCGTGGCCCTGACCCCTCCCTGAGCGGCACGCCGGAGCACCGCGGGCCCCGCCCGACCGGATCGCGACGCGCGCCGGCACGTCGGGCAGGGCGTACGGCGGGGACGGTCGTCGGCACCTCGGCCGAGGTGCCGTTCGGGTCGCGACCGGACGCGGGTCGTCGGAGGCTGCTGGGGACGGTGCCCGGCGACGAGAGGGAGAGACGTGGACGCGCGCACGGTGCTGGAGGACCTGTTCGGCCGGATCGGACCGACGACGACCCGCGCCGTCGACGGGCTCGGGGAGGACGCGCTGACCGCGCGCGTCGACCCCGGCGCGAACACGGTCGCCTGGCTGGCGTGGCACCTCGCCCGCGGCCAGGACGCGCAGGTCGCCGCCGCCGTCGGGCGGGAGCAGGTGTGGACGCGCGACGGCTGGGCACGCCGGTTCGACCTGCCGTTCGACGACCGCGCGACGGGATACGGACAGTCCGCCGCCGACGTCGGCCATGTGCGGGCGAGCGACGACCTCCTGCTCGGCTACGTGCACGCCGTCCAGGTCGAGTCCCACGACGTGCTCGCCGCGCTGACCGACGACGACCTCGACCGCGTCGTCGACGAGGCGTGGGACCCGCCCGTCACGCTCGGCGTCCGGCTCGTGAGCATCGCCGTGGACAGCCTCGAGCACGCGGGCCAGGCCGCCTACGTGCGCGGCATCCTCGAGCGCACGGGTCGCGCCTGACGACACGCCCTCGTCGGCGCACGCCCGCGCGGGTCCCGTTCACGAGCGCTGCTCGAGCTCGTCCGCGACCACCGCCTGGAGCTCCGCCACGCTCGGCAGCGCCCCGCGCGCCTCGTCGGGCAACCCCTGGAGGTCCGCGACCGCGACGGGCGCGTTCGTGCTCGCCAGCGAGTAGCGGACGACGGCGCCGCTCCGGCCCGTGCAGAGCAGGATCCCGACGGTCGGGGCGTGGATCTCGTGCCGGCGGTACTGGTCGTCGACGATCGCGACGTAGGTACCGAGCTGACCGAGGTGGGCGGGCTCGAACTTCCCGACCTTCAGTTCGACGACGACGTAGCGCAGCTGCTCGACGTGGAAGAACAGCAGGTCGACGAAGAACTCGTCGACGGCGTCGCTCTCGTCGTCGGGGACGGTGAGCCGCACCTGCCGCCCGACGAACGCCATCCCGCGCCCGAGCTCGAGCATCGTGTCCTGGAGTCGGTCCATGAGCGCTTGCTCGACCTCGCGCTCGGCACGGGTCCGCACGAGGCCCAGGTGCTCGAAGACGTAGGGGTCCTTGACCATCGCCTGCGCGAGCTCCGAGTCCGCCGCGTCGAGCGCACCCGCGAAGTCCGTCGGCGCGGCGCCGAGAGCACGGCGCAGGTCCAGCTTGATGTGGTACTCGAGCATCCCGCGCGACCAGCCCTCGACCGCGGAGCGCTCGGCGTACCAGTCGCGGTCGTCGGTGGTCTTCAGACGACTCAGGAGCACCGTGACGTGGCCCCACGGAAGTTGTGCAACAGGCTGTTGCACAAATCCCGCGTCCGGCCATGTGAGCGCGAAAGTACGCATGTAGAGCAGGTTGCGACGCGACCAGCCGCGCTGGTCAGGGAACTCGCGCTGCAGGTCTGAAGCAAGTCGGTCGACGACCTTCGACCCCCAGCCCGCGGTGCGCTGGCGCTCGAGGATGTCGTGGCCGATCGACCAGTACAGCCGTAGCACCTCGGTGTTCGCGGCACGTGCGGCGTGGAACTGCGTCGCGCGCACGCGCGCCTTGAGGTCGGTCAGCAGCTCGGCGTACCCCGCCGGCTCGAGGTCGTCGTGCGGTGATGCCATGTCGTGTCCCCCTGACGGCTCGGCGCGCCCGCCCGGCGCGTCGCGCCCGAACGTAGGGCATCGCGACTTTGCGCTGTCAAGGGGTCGTGCGGACGACTCAGTGGCGCGTCGGGATCGCCTCCGCGAACCAGGACGTGATCGTCGTGGGGTGGGTGATCGCCGTGCCGACGCACACGCTGAACGCACCCCGGGCCATCGCCTCGGCGGCCTGCGCAGGGCTGTGGACACGACCCTCGGCGACGACGGGCAGCGAGCACGCCGCGACCACCTCGTCGACGAGCTCGAGGTCCGGTCCGGAGGTCTTCGGCCGCTCGCCCGTGTACCCGGCGAGCGTCGTGCCGAGCAGGTCCACGCCTGCGTCCTGCGCGGCGAGCGCGTCGTCGAGCGACCCGCAGTCCGCCATGACGAGCACGTCGGCCGTCTCCCGCAGGCCCGCCACGGTCTCGGCGAGCGTGAGCCCGTCGGGCCGGGGCCGGCGCGTGCCGTCGAGCGCGACGACGTGCGCCCCCGCGTCGGCCACGGCGCGGGCGTGCCGCAGCGTCGGGGTGATGAAGACGCCGCCGTCGCCGTCCTTCCACAGCCCGACGACGGGCACGTCCACCGCGGCGACGACCGCCGCGACGTCGTCCAGACCCTGCGCGCGCACCGCGGCCGCTCCCCCGGCGACGACGGCGCGCGCCATCTGGGCGGTCGTGCGCGGGTCGCGCAGAGGCTCGCCGGGATAGGCCTGGCACGAGACGGTGAGTCGTCCACGCATCGCGCCGAGGACGCGCTCGCGCGTCCAGCGCGTCCGCGCCTCGTGGGGTCCGGTCATGCCGTCGTCCTCTCTCGGTGGATCTTCTCGGGCAGCCCGCCGGGCCCCGCCCCGTGCTCGTCGTCGGACGGGCCGACGAGGCTCCACGCTCCGCGCGCCGCCCCGACGATCGCCGCCGCGTTGCCGAGCGTCGCGGGCCGCAACGGGAGGTCGGCGAGCACGTCGACGACCTCGGCGCGCAGCGCGTCCTCCAGCGCCGACCACCACAGGTCGCCCGCGCCCGCCAGACCGCCGCCGACCACGACGACCTCCGGGTCGAGCACGGTCACGACCCCGGCGACCGCACGGCCCACGGCCCGCGCCGCGTCCCGCACCACCGACGCGGCGAGCTCGTCGCCGGCCTCCGCGCGCGCGACGACGTCGCGCGTGTCCGGGCTCGCCGCGTCGCCGCCGAGCGCGAGGTAACGACGGTGGATCGCCGGTCCCGCGCCGATCGCCTCGAGGTGGCCGGCCCGGCCGCACGGGCAGCGCAGGAGCTCCGCGCCGGGGACCGGCACGTGGCCCAGCTCCCCGGCGACGTGGTGCGCCCCGCGCAGGGGGCGCCCGTCGAGCACGACGGCGCCCCCGACGCCCGTCCCGACCGCGACGAGCAGCGCGCTGCGCGCCCCGGCGGCCGCGCCGAGCCAGACCTCACCGGCGGCGTGCGCGTCGACGTCGTTCTCGACGAACACGGGCAGTGCGGTCCCGTCCCCGGGCGATCCCTCGGGCACGAGCACGGCGAGGTCGGCGAGCCGACGGCGCAGGCCGCCCGCGACGTCGGTCCCGGGCCACCCGGGCAGGGTGTCGGTGGCCGAGACGATCACACCGCGACCGACGTCCACCACTCCGGCCGTGCCGACCCCGAGCGCGCGGAGGCGCGCCGCGCCCGGCAGCGCGGCGACGACCTCGCGCACGACCCCGGCGACGGCGTCGAGCACCGCGTCGGGGCCGGCCGCGGCCGGGGTCGGCACGGCGAGCACGGGACCGAGGGTCCCGTCGGCCGCGACGGTCGCCGCAGCCGTCTTGGTGCCGCCGAGGTCGACGCCGACGACGACCGTCGGCGCGGCGGCGTCCGGGAAGGCGTCAGCCACGCAGGAGCCCCGCGGCGCGCGTGATCTCCTCGACGCGGTCGGCGACCTCGCCGTCGAGCGCCTCGACCGGGAACGCCATGGTGGCGGTGTCGATGAGGCCCTGGCGCTGCGCGGCGACCTTGAACGCCCCGACGCCCGCGGCGTCGCCCGAGCGGCCGCGCGCCTGGAACACGATCTCGAACAGCGCGGCGATACGGTCCTGCTCCACCCGGGCATCGTCCCACTTCCCGGCCTGGGCGAGGTCCCACAGGCGCACGTAGCCGCCCGCGTCGACGTTGGCAAGACCGGGGACCACGCCGTCGGCGCCGAGGAGCAGCATCCCGTCGACGACGACCTCGTGCCCCGTGAACAGGGCGAGGGGCGAGCCGGCCGCCGCGTTGGCGGCGACGAGCCGGCGGAACGCGACGTCGTCCCCGGACGAGTCCTTCACGCCCGCGAGGACGCCCTCGGAGCCGAGGCGCACGAGCAGGTCGGCCGGGAGCTTGGTGCGTACGCGCACGGGGATGTCGTAGGCGAACACGGGGACGTCCACGGCGGCCGCGACGGCCCGCAGGTGGCGCTCGATCTCGTCGAGGTCGTTGAGCGCGTAGACGGGCGCGGTCGCGACGACCGCGTCCGCCCCGGCGGCCGCGAGCGCCTTCGCCTGCTCGACGACGCGCGGCGTCGTGAGGTCGATCGCGCCGCCCATGACGGGGACCCGGCCGGCGGCGGCGCGGACCACCGTGCGGACCACGAGGTCGCGCTGCGCGTCGGTGAGGTAGGCGACCTCGCCGGTCGACCCGAGCACGAAGACGCCGTGCACGCCCTCGGTGACGAGGTGGTCCACGAGACGCTCGAGCGACGCGACGTCGACCTCCCCGTCGGTCGTGAGGGGGGTGAGGACGGGCGGGACGATCCCGTGGAAGGTGGGGGTGGTCACGAGGAGCTCCGGTTCTGGGTTCAGCGGTGTTGCGGTCTGGGTGGTGCCCGGCGCGGGGCGCTCGGCAGCGCTCACAGGAGCGCCGGAGCCGCGGCGAGCAGGGTGCGGGTGTAGTCGTCCTGGGGGTCGTCGAGCACGCGCGCGGCGGGGCCGGACTCGACGATGCGGCCGCCCTGCATGACGACGATCTCGTCGGAGACGTGGCGCACCGTCTGGATGTCGTGCGAGATGAAGACCATCCCCAGGTCGAGCTCGGCCTTGAGGTCGGCGAGCAGGTTGAGGATCTGGGCCCGCACGGACACGTCCAGCGCGGACGTGGGCTCGTCCGCGACGATCACGTCCGGCGCGAGCGCGAGGGCGCGCGCGATGGCGACGCGCTGGCGCTGCCCGCCCGAGAGCTGGCCGGGCAGCGCGTCGAGCGCCGACTCCGGCAGCCCGACGAGGTGCACGAGCTCGCGGACGCGCGCCTCGCGCGACGCCGCGTCGCCCACGCGGTGCACGTCGAGCGGGTCCCGCAGGGCGTCCCGCACGCGCATGCGGGCGTTGAGCGCGGTGGCCGGGTCCTGGAAGACGACGGACACCACCCGCCCGACGTCGCGCCGCACGCGCGTCGTGTACGTGTCGACCGGCTGCCCGCGGAAGCGGATCTCGCCCGACGTCGGGGCCTGCAGCCCGACGAGCACCTTCGCCATGGTCGACTTGCCCGAGCCGGACTCGCCGACGATCCCGAGCGTGCTGCCGCGGCGGACCGCGACGCTGACGTCGTTCACGGCGTGCACCCGGTGGGCCTGGAAGAGCGTGCCCGTACGGGCCTTGAAGACGACGTGCACGCCGCGCAGCTCGACGACGGGGGTGTCGTGGTCGGTCGCGGCCCCCCGCTCCGCGGCGGTCGGGGTCTGGTCGGTGGCGCTCATCGCGTCCCTCCGGTGGTGATCGGGGCGTGGCCACCGCCCGCGACGGCGCCGACCGGCTCGTCCGGCGGCGTCGCGACGAGGTGCTGCCCGTCGGCGTCCACGGCGCGCAGCACGGGCCGCACGTCGAGACCGCGGTCGGGGCGCGACGAGCGCGGCGCGAACCGGTCGCCCGTCGGGAAGTCGCGCGGCGACGGGACGGTGCCGGGGATCTGGTGCAGGCGCGTGGAGCGCTGCTCGATCGAGAGCACCGCGCCGAGGAGGCCCTGCGTGTACTCGTGGCGGGGGTCGGTGAGCAGCTCGCTCGTCGGCGCCTGCTCGACGACCTGGCCCGCGTACATGACCGTGATGCGGTGCGCGATCTGCGCGACGAGCGCGAGGTCATGGCTGACGAACACCATCGCGAACCCGAGCTTGTGGCGCAGCTCGTCGAGCAGCGCGACGACCTGGGCCTGGACGGTGACGTCGAGCGCCGTCGTCGGCTCGTCCGCGATGACCAGCTTCGGGTCGCGCGTGAGGGCCATGGCGATGAGCACGCGCTGGCGCTGCCCGCCGGAGAGCTCGTGCGGGTAGCTCTTGAGCGTGCGCTGCGGGTCGAGGCCCACGAGCTCGAGGAGCTCCTCGGCCGTGCGCGTGCCGCCGCGGCGCGTGAGCTGTTTCATCTGCGACCGGATGAGCATCGACGGGTTGAGCGAGCTCAGCGCGTCCTGGTAGATCATCGCGATCTCGGTGCCGCGCAGCGACGCACGCTCGCGGTTGCCCATCGCGAGCAGGTCCTTGCCCCCGTAGCGGATCTCGCCGCTGACCTGCGCCGACGGGTCCAGCAGGCCCATGACGGCGAGCGACGTGATCGACTTGCCGCAGCCGGACTCGCCGACCAGCGCCATCGTCTCGCCGGGCCGCACGGAGAACGACACGTCGTCGACGACCGCGACGTCCCCGTGGCGCGGGAAGCGGATGGACAGGTTGCGCACCTCGAGCAGGGGCTCGGCGTCGCCGTCGTACACGGGGCGGTCGGTCCGCGCCACCTCGGCCGCGCGGAGCGTCGCGAGGCGTGCGGCGAGCGGGACCTCGCGGCCGACGTGCCGGACCTCCGGCTCGACGTCCTGCACGACCGGCTCCGACTCGGCGAGGCGGTCCTCGTCCGCGGTCTCGACCGGCTCGTCGGCGTCCATGGCCGTGAGCTCCGCGGCCACCGCGGCGTCGTCCGAGTCCGTCGCGACGGCCTTCGCCGGGGTGGCGCGGGTCGCGCGGGGGGCGGCGACCATCGCGTCGGTCATGCCCTCGGACAGGATGTTGAGGCACAGGACGGTGAGCATGATCGCCAGGCCGGGGAAGAACGTCGCCCACCAGTACCCGCCCATGACGAGGTCGCGGCCCGCGGCGATGATGTTGCCCCACGACGGCTCCGGGTCGGGCACGCCCGCCTGGATGAACGACAGGGACGCCTCGAAGACGATCGCGTCGGCGACGAGCACGGTGGTGAACACGAGCACGGGCGCCGCGCAGTTGCGCGCGACGTGCTTGGCGAGGATCCAGGCCGTGCGCGCGCCCATGACCCGGGTCGCCGCGACGTAGTCCTCGCCGTACTGGTCGAGGATGTTGGCCCGGACGACGCGCGTGAGCTGCGGCGTGTAGAGGAACGCGATCGTCAGCACGAGCACGGGCAGCGACCGGCCGAAGACGGAGACGAACACGGCCGCGAGCGCGATGCCGGGGAAGGACATGATGATGTCGAGGACGCGCATGAGGGTCTCGGAGACGCTCTTGCGCGCGGTCGCCGCGACCGAGCCGAGCACGGCCGCCGCGGCGAGCGCGATGGCCGTCGCCCCGAGGCCGATGACGAGCGAGTACCGCGCGCCGTAGACGACGCGGGAGAAGATGTCGCGGCCCTGGCGGTCGGTGCCGAACCAGTTCTCCGCGCTGGGCGGCTGGACGGGCGTGCCGGTGGCGAGCGGGTCGTGGCTCGCGACGAGCGGCGCGAGGACGGCCGCGAGCGCCACGAGGAGCACGAACGCGAGGGAGATCGTGGACCCGAGGGGCAGCGCGCGCAGGCGCATCCCGGGGGTCGAGAGCCGTTCGGTGAGCTGTCGGCGCACGTCACACCGTCCTGATCCGCGGGTTGACGAGCACGTAGAGCATGTCGACCACGATGTTGATGAGCACGAAGGCGAGCGCCACGGTGAGGGTCACGCCCTGCACGAGGTTGGGCTCGTTGTTGGTGACGCCGTTGAGGATGAGCGTGCCCATGCCGGGCAGCGCGAAGATGATCTCGATGACGACGGCGCCGCCGATGAGGTAGCCGACGCGCAGGCCGAGCACCGTGATCGGCGTGATGAGCGCGTTGCGCAGCACGTTGCGCCCGACGACGACGTGCCGCGGGATGCCCGCGCCGATCGCGGTGCGGACGTAGTCCTTGTCGAGCTCCTCCACGACCGACGTGCGCACGACGCGCGTGAGCTGGCCGACGACGGGGATCGCGAGCGCGATCGCGGGCAGAGCCATGCGGGCGAGGTAGCCGCCGAGGTCCTCGGACGGGTCCGGCAACGGTCCGCTCGCGGGGAGCCACCCGGCCCCGAGCGTGACGACCTGGATGAGCAGCACGGCGAGCCAGAACGACGGCGTCGCGAGCGACGCGACGGACACGACGCGGATCGCCTTGTCCGGCCAGCGGTCGCGGTAGAGCGCCGCGAGGATGCCCATGACGAGGGCGAGCACCACGGCGATGACGAGGCCCATGAGCGTGAGCTGGAGCGTGATGGGCAGGGCGCGCGCGACCTCGTCGGCGACGGGCACCTGGCGGGCGCTGAACGTGCCGAGGTCCCCGTGCAGGAGGCCGCCGAGGAACGCGACGTACCGGACGAGGAGCGGGTCGTTGAGCCCGTTCGCCTCGCGGTACGCCTCGCGCGCCTCGACCGACGCGCCCTCGCCGAGGGCCTGGATCGCGGGGTCGACCTGCGAGAACGACATCACGAGGAACACGAGGAACGTGATGCCGAGGATCATGATCGGCAGCTGCAGGAGGCGGCGTCCGACGAGTCGCAGCAGTGCGCTCACGGTCGGCCTCCCGGTGCGTCGGGGGTGCGGTGCATGGTCTGTCCGTTCTGGGTGCCGGGCGGGTACCGGTCCCCTCGCCCCGAGGGGGACGGGCGAGGGGACCGGCGAGACGGCCGGAGCCGGTCGGCGCCGAGGGCTACGGGCCCGCGGCTACTTGACGAGGCCGGCGTCGAGGAACGACAGGCCGGTGATCGGCAGGGGCGAGAACCCGGAGAGCGTGGAGCCGTCCCACGCGGTCGGGAGCTGGCGGTGCAGCAGCGGGTAGAGCGGCACCTCGTCGGAGATCAGGTCGAACGCCTGGTTCCACAGCTCCTGCTGCTCGTCGCCGGACGTGCGCACGGCGGCGTCGAGGATCGTCTGGAGCTCGGCGAACTTCGGGTCGTCGTTCCAGCGGTAGCGCGACTGCGACCACACGTTGTCGCCGTACCACCAGCGCATGAGCAGGTCGGGGTCGTTGCCGAACACCGACGGGTCGCCCGGCGCGACCATGACCTGCAGGTCGCCGTTGTCGACCTTGGTGTACTGGCCGCCGGACTGGCCGATGTCGAGCGTCGTGTCGACGCCGATCGCGTCGAGGTTCTCCTTGATGAGCGGGGCGATGTCCGCGACCCAGCCGGTGTCGGTCGTCATGAGGGTGATCGACAGGTCGCTCACCCCGGCCTCGGCGAGCAGCGCCTTGGCCTTGTCCGGGTCGTAGGAGTAGACCGTGGACGCCTCGTGGAAGTTGGGGTGGCTCTGCGGGAGGAAGCTCGTGGCCGCCGCGCCGTTGCCGAGCAGGCCGTTGTCGATGATCTTGTCCATGTCGAGCGCGTAGAAGAACGCCTGGCGCACGCGGACGTCGTCGAACGGGGGCAGGTCCGTGTTGAACATCATGAAGAGCGTGCCGAACGACTGGACGGACTCGACGTCCACGGTGCCCTCGAGCGTCGGGACGTCGATGTAGGGGACGTCCTCGATCGCGCTGACGGTGCCGGAGCTCATCGCGGTGACGCGTGCGGCGGGGTCGGAGAGCAGGTTCCACACGAGGCCGGCCGCCAGCGCGGGGCGGGTGCCCGTGTAGCCGTCGAAGCGCTCGAACGTGATCTTGTCGTCGGGCGTGGCCTGGGTCATCTTGAACGGTCCGGTGCCGACGGGCAGCGCGTTGAACGCCTCGTAGTCGGACTCGACGAGGGCCTTCGGGACGATCTTGACGACCGAGAGGCGCTCGGGCACGAGGCTGAAGGGGTACTTGAGGTTGATCGAGACCGTGTCGTCGTCGACGGGGGTGACGGACTCGAGGAAGTCGATGAAGCCGGCGTAGAGCGACTCGTTGGCCGGGTCGAGCACGCGGTCGAAGCTGTAGACGACGTCGTCGACGGTGACGGGCGTGCCGTCGTGGAAGACCGCGCCCTCGCGGAGGTCCACCTCGTAGTGCGTCTCGTCGACCGGGGCGGGGAGGTCGGTGCCGAGCGCGGGGTAGACCTCGCGCGTCGCGGGGTCGAGCTCGGTGAGTCCCTCGAACACGTGCCAGTTGGCCGCTACTGTCACGGCACCGGTGGTGATCATCGGGTCGAAGCCACCGGAGAGGGAGTACGAGATGCCCGCCTCGATCACGGCGTCGGGGTCGATCTCGCCCTGGGCGGCGCTGCCCTCGGTCGGGTCGTCCTGCGCAGCGCCCCCACCGGAGCACGCCGCGAGGCCGAGCGCGAGCACGACGCCCGCGGCGACCGCAGCGACTCCCCTGCGGGGAGGTGAGCTGACGTGAAGCTTCATTGGTTCTCCTGACATGAGACCGACATCGTTCCGGAGAGAAGATGTCTGATGTCTGACGTTGTGTAGCATGACACTAGGACCAGAAACCGAAGGGGTCAAGATGGCGACACCACGGCGCAGGAGCTTCAGCACGCTCGACGCGTCCCGCGACGGCGGACCCGGCGCGACCGCTCCCCGGCGCACCACCACCGCCGACCGGATCAAGGACTTCATCCTCGGCGAGGGGCTGCGCCCCGGGGACCCGCTGCCGACCGAGGCGGAGCTCTGCGAGCACCTGGGCGTGTCCCGGTCGAGCGTGCGCGAGGCGATCCGCACCCTGTCGACGCTCGACATCGTCGAGGTCCGGCACGGGCACGGCACGTTCGTCGGCAACATGTCCCTGGACGCGCTCGTCGAGGCGCTCGTGTTCCGCGGGGTGCTCTCCCCCGGCGACGACCTGCGGGCGCTGCGCGACGTCGTCGAGATCCGCCAGGCGCTCGACCTCGCCATGGCGGACGTCATCGTCGCCAGCCTGGCCGGGACCTCGAACCCCGAGCTGCACGCCCTCGTGGACGAGATGGTGGCCGCCGCGGCCGACGGGCTGAGCTTCCCCAAACAGGACCGCGCGTTCCACACGGGCCTGCTCGCGCGCCTCGACAACTCGCTCGTCGGCCAGCTCGTCGCCGCGTTCTGGGACGTCCACACCGCCGTGGTGCCCAAGCTCGGCATCTCCGTCGCGGCCGACCTCGACCAGACCGCCCGCGCGCACGGCGAGATGCTCGACGCCGCCGAGGCCGGCGACGTCGAGGCGTTCCGCGCCGCGGTCGTCTCGCACTACGAGCCGATCGACCGCGCGCTCGGGGTGACCACGGCGTGAGACCCGCACCCGCCCGTGCCCAGGCGCCCGCACGCCCGCCCGTCGGCGTCGCCGTCGTCGGCATCGGCGCGTTCGCGCGCGAGCACGTCGCCGCGCTCGCCGGGCTGCCCCGCGCGGACGTGCGGTGGGTCGTGGGGCACGACCTCGCGCGGGCCCGGGCGCTCGCCGCGCTCGTGCCCGGCGCCCGCGCCACGACGTCCCTCGACGAGGCGCTCGACGACGACGCCGTCCACGCGGTCGACGTCGTCACCGCGACACCCGCCCACGCGCGCGACACGGTCGCGGCCGGCGAGGCGGGCAAGCACGTCCAGGTCGAGAAGCCGGCGGCGCTGTCGCTGCCCGACCTCGACGCCATGGTCGCGGCGACCGAGGGCCGGGGCACGACGCTCGTCGTCGGGCAGACCGTGCGCTTCCAGCCTGCCGTGACGGCGCTCGCCGCCGCGGCCCACCGGGGCGAGATCGGCACCCCGCGGCTCGCGCACGTCTCCTGGTACACGGGGCACGCGTGGCCCGCCGGGTGGCGCGGCTGGCAGCTCGACCCCGAGCTGTCGGGCGGTCACCCCGTGCACAACGGCACCCACATCATGGACCTCGCGACGTGGCTGCTCGACGACGAGCCGGTCGAGGTCTTCGCGCGCGGCTTCCGCACGTTCTCGCCCGAGATGGAGTCGCCCGACTCGTTCCACGTGCAGCTCCGCACGGCGTCGGGCGCGCTCGCCACGCTCGAGCTCTGCTACGCGCTGCGCCGCCGCGGCGAGCTCGTGCGCCGGGTCGTGCTCGTGGGGACCGAGGGGACGCTCGCGCACTCGACCACCGAAGAGGACGGCCTGCACTCCGACGCCACGACCGCCCCGCCCGTCTCCGTCGAGGGCGCGCTGGGGATCCAGCTCGCGCACTGGCTCGACGTGGTGCACGGCGACGCGGCGCCCGTCGTCACGACGCCGCAGGTGCGGGCCGCGCTCGCGACCGCGCTCGCCGCGCAGCGCTCGCTCGTCTCCGGGCGGCGCGAGCGCGTCGCCGACGTGCCCGGCTACGCGACCACGGGGGTGGCCGCATGAGCACGACCCTGCGCGTCGCGTTCGCGTCGGCCGTGCGCCACGCGGCCGACTACCTGCGCATCCTCGCCGCCGACGACCGCGTCGAGATCGTCGGCGTCGTCGAGGAGGCGGACGCGCCCGGCTGGGTGCGCGACGACTCGCGCGCCGTCGCCGAGCGCGCCGGGGTGCCGTACGCCGAGGTCGCCGACGTGGCGGCGGTCGCGGAGGCCCTGGGCAGCGCGGTCGACCTCGTCGTCGTGTGCGCCGAGCCGACCCGGCACGCGCGCCTCGCCGCCGCGCTGCTGGAGGCGGGCCTCGACGTGCTCGTCGACAAGCCCGTCGCGACGACGCTCGCCGACGCCGACCGCCTCGTCGCCGTCGCCGCCCGCACGGGGCGCACGTGCGCCGTCGTGAACCGCACGCACGCGCCCGCGCTGCGCCGTCTGCGCGCGTGGGTCGACGCCGGCCACGTGGGCCTGCCGCGCCACCTGGACCTCGAGTTCCTCGCCTCCGGCGCGCACTTCGCGACGTCGGTCGAGCGCCCGGGCCTCGTCGTGGACCGCGCGCTGTCCGGGGGCGGCGAGCTGCTGAACTTCCTCGGCTACTGCGCCGACGCGGCGCACCACCTCACCGGGCTCCGCACGGTCGAGGTGCACGCCTTCGCGGGGTCGCTCTTCCTGGAGCCGCACCGCGAGGCCGGGGTCGAGGACACGGCGGTCGTCACGCTCGAGCTGGAGCGCGGCGTGACCGCGACGATCACCCTCGGGCGCGTCCCGTTCGCGCCCGGCGGGACGCCCACCACGTCGTCGGTGCGGCTGCTCGGGTCGCACGGCCACGCCGTCGCGGACGACGACGCCCCCGCCGTCGCGCGGTTCGGCGCGGACGGGCGCACGACGGTCGCCGCCGACGCGGGCCAGGTCGCCGCGGCGGCGTACCTGCGGCACGTGGTCGGCGCGGTCCTCGCCGGGGAGCGGCCCGACTACGGGATCGAGGAGGCGCGCGCGTCGCTCGCCGTGATCGACGCGGCGTACCGCTCGGTCGAGACGGGCGACGTGGTCGCGGTGGAGCACCGGACGGTGCCCGAGGAGGCGAGGGTCTGATGGAGGTCGTGATCGCTCCGGCGGAGCGGTTGGCGGTGCTGGCTGCGGACGCGATCGAGAAGGTGGTGCGGTCGCGGCCGGAGTCGGTGCTGGGGCTGGCGACGGGTTCGTCGCCGCTGAAGGTGTACGACGAGCTGGCGCGGCGCCATCGTGAGGGCGGGTTGTCGTTCGCGGGTGTCAAGGCGTTCATGCTGGACGAGTACGTGGGCCTGCCGGTGGAGCATCCGGAGCGGTACCGGAACGTGATCGAGACGGAGATCGCCTCGCGGGTGGACTTCGCCCCGGGCGCGGTCCAGGGTCCGGACGGGAACGCCGAGGACCTGGTCGCGGCGTGCGCGGCGTACGAGGAGGCGATCGCGGGGGCCGGGGGTGTGGACCTGCAGATCCTGGGGATCGGGACGGACGGGCACATCGCGTTCAACGAGCCGGGGTCGTCGCTGGCGTCGCGGACGCGGATCAAGACGTTGACGGCGCAGACGCGCGAGGACAACGCGCGGTTCTTCGGGGACGACGTGGAGCGGGTGCCGCGGCACTGTCTGACGCAGGGGCTGGCGACGATCATGTCGGCGCGGCACCTGGTGCTGCTGGCGTCGGGCAAGGGCAAGGCGGAGGCGGTGCACCAGCTCGTGGAGGGCCCGATCAGCGCGTTGTGGCCCGCGACGATCATGCAGATGCACCCGCACGCGACGGTGCTGGTCGACGACGCGGCGGCCTCGCGTCTGCAGCTCGGGGACTACTACCGCCAGACGTACGCGTCCAAGCCGGACTGGCAGGGCCTGTAGACCCTCCGCCGGGCGCCGAGAACGACGCCGCTCGCCGTCGAGCACGACGTTGCTGTCGCTTTCGCCCTGATAACGACACCAGTGTCGTTCTCGGCGCCGGACATTCACCCGGCATCGAACTGGACGTCTGTCCAGTTGCCTGTCTAGCGTGGGGGACAGCCGGTGCCCGTACGCTCAGCCCCCTGCCAGTGCGGGCACCGGCGATCACGGCGGTGCCGCCTCACGCGTCCGACACGCCCGCGCCCTTGCCACCCCGAACCGCCGGTCCGGCGGTGGCACGGTCGCGCCTTAGGACGGTACCCGTCGCGCTCGACCGACCACGACCCGACGGGACCCACCATGAGCACCACGACCGGACGCCGCACGCTGGTGCGGGCCACCACCGCCGCCCTCGCCGCCTCCGCCGCGCTCCTCGCCGGCCCGGCCGCCCACGCCGCGGAGGACGACACCTACGTGCCGTCCCAGCCGTCGATGCGCCTCACGACCCTCGTCTCGGCGTGCGAGGACGACGCCGCGTACCTCGACTACGCGATCGAGGTCGAGGGCACCGACCACGACACCGTCACGGTCACCTGGATCAACCCCGACGGCGAGAGCGTCGTCACGTCCGGGCTGCCGCTCCAGGGCCGCCTGCTGTGGCCGGGCTCCGTCGTCGACGACCAGGGCAAGGGCGTCGACTGGCCGGGGTGGCGCCTCGAGGACGGCGAGTGGGTCGAGGGCGACGAGTACGACTGGGTGCGCCCCGCCGTCGACGTGAGCTTCGAGGTCAACCCGCACGTCCTGGTGACCACGGTCTACCCGCCCTCGTCGCCCGACTGCGCGACGAACCCGCCCGGGCACGACGACCCGGTCGAGGTCGTCCCCGTCTCGAACGAGGTGAGCGCGTCCGCGTCGAACCCGAGCCTGGCGGAGACCGGCGCGACGGTCGGGCTGTACGCGGCCCTCGCCGCCGGCCTCGCCGCGGTGGGCGCCGCCATCGTGCTCCTGTCGCGCCGCGCGCGCCGAGGCTGAGACCCCCGCGCCACCACCCCGCGACGCCCGCCGGACGCAGACCCCTGCGACCGGCGGGCGTCGTGCTGCGTCACGACCCCTCCCCTTGACCCGCGCGCCCCCTCGGGCTACCTTCCTGACGTCAGACATCTGACGTCATCTGTTCAAGCGTCCTCGGCAGCGTCGCCGCGTTCCACGTCGTCCCCGCCGCGCCGAGCACCGACCGGAAGGAACGGCATGATCGGACACCTCCGCAGACCCGCGCGCCGCGCGCTGACCCTCGCCACCGCGCTCGCGCTGGGCGTGGGCGGTGCCGTCGTCCCCGTCACGACGGCGGCCGCGCACCACGCCACCCTCGCGCCGGACCACGACCTCGCTCCCGCGACGGGCGGCCCGGGCACGTACACCGAGCAGCAGCTCGCGACGAACGGCCAGGGCGGCTTCCCCAACTACCGGATCCCGGCGCTCACCGTCGCACCCAACGGCGACGTCCTCGCCTCCTACGACGGCCGCCCCACCGCGGCCGACTCCCCCGGGCCGAACTCGATCCTCCAGCGCCGGTCCACCGACGCGGGCGTCACGTGGGGCCCGCAGGAGGTCGTCGCTGCCGGGAAGACCACCGCGCCGATCGAGGGCTACTCGGACCCGAGCTACGTCGTCGACCGCGAGACCGGGACCGTCTTCAACTTCCACGTGAAGTCGTACGACCAGGGCTTCGGCGGCTCCCAGCCGGGGGTCGACCCGAGCGCCCGCAACGTCATCCACGCGAACGTGTCCGCCTCGACCGACGACGGTCGCACGTGGACCCACCGCACCATCACGGCCGACGTCACGGCCGACCTGGGCTGGCGCTCGCGCTTCGCCGCCTCGGGCCAGGGCATCCAGCTCCGCTACGGCGAGCACGCGGGGCGCCTGCTCCAGCAGTACACGATCATCAACGGCTCGGGGCAGTTCCAGGCCGTGTCCGTGTACTCCGACGACCACGGCGCGACGTGGCAGGTCGGGACCCCCGTCGGCACCGGCATGGACGAGAACAAGACGGTCGAGCTCTCGGACGGGCGCGTCATGCTCAACTCGCGCGACTCGGCGCGCTCGGGCTTCCGCAAGGTGGCCTACTCGACCGACGGCGGCGTGACCTACGGCGCGGTGACCCTCGACCGCGAGCTGCCCGACCCGACGAACAACGCGGCGATCGTGCGGGCGTACCCGAACGCGCCGCAGGGCTCCGCCGAGGCCAAGGTGCTCCTCTTCTCCAACGCCGCCTCGCAGTCCGGTCGCGTCAACGGCACGGTCCGCGTCAGCTACGACGACGGCGAGACCTGGCCCGTCGCACGGGTCTTCCAGCCGGGAGGCATGGCGTACTCCACCCTCGCGACGCTTCCCGACGGCACGGTCGGCCTGCTCTACGAGCCCGACGGCGGCGGCGGGGGCATCCGGTTCGCCAAGCTCGACCACGACTGGCTCCTCGCCGCGCCGAGCAGCACGCCGGGCGACATCGAGGTGACGCGAGCGAGCGTGACGAGCACGGCTCCCGCGGGCGGGTACGGCGTCGGCGACGTCGTCACGTACTCGTTCACGGTCACGAACCTGTCCGACGCCGTCACGACGGTCTCCCCGACCGGGGACCTCGAGCGGTTCGACCCGGCCCAGGGCGCGCCGAACTGCCGCTTCCGCGACCTCGCCGCGCGCGCCGCGTACACGTGCACGTCCGCGCGGCACACGGTCACGCAGGCCGACCTCGACGCCGGGTTCTTCGCGCCGCGCACGACCTGGACGTCGACCTCCGGCGCGACCGTCACCACGGTCGAGCACGACGGCCCGGCCGTCTACTTCGGGGCGCCCGGGAACATCTCGGTCCAGGGGGTGCACGCGAACCCGCAGGAGACGTACGCCGTCGGCGACGTCCTGCGGTTCACGTACACGGTCCGCAACCTCTCCACGACGGCGACCTCGGTGGTCCCCACGGGCAACCTCGCCGGTCTCGACCCCGCTACCGCGGCCCAGAACTGCCGCTACCGCACCCTGCCGGCCGAGGGGTCGTACACGTGCACGTTCGCGCACCACGTGGTGACCCAGGGCGACCTCGACCGCGGGTCGTTCACGCCCGACACGACGTGGACGTCGACGGCGGGGTCGAGCGTGACCGTCGTCGAGCTCGACGGTCCGACGGTCGAGCTCGGCAGCGCGGTCCCGCTCGACGTCCGGGCGACGAGCCGGTGCCTCGCGGGCCGGGCGTACGTCGCCGTCACCGCGCGCAACACCGGGGACGCCCCCGCCGACGTCACCCTGCGCACGCCGTACGGCGAGCGCACGGTCGCGGGCGTGGCCCCGGGCGGCTCGGCGTACCAGTCGTTCGCGGTGCGCACGGCCTCGGTCGACGCGGGGACCGCGAGCGCCGCGACCGGGCCCGGTTCGGTCGAGGCCGCCTACGCGGCGACGACCTGCGCCTGACCCGCGAGCGCTGCGCACCCGGTCGAGCGACGCACCCCGACGTGCGTCACACGACCGGGTGCGCGGCGCTCGGCGCCGGCACGTCGACCGTCCGCCGCGACAGCAGCGCCGCGACGAGGAAGCACACCGCCCCGACGAGCGTGCCCGCGTCGTCCCACCACTCGCTCACGTAGGTGCCCGTGGCCGGGGAGACGTACGCCCCGACCGCCGACGCGCCGAACGCGACGGACCCGACCAGGTTGAGCCACGTGCCGTGCCAGGTGCGGGCGTCGCGGTCCCACAGGTGCCCGCGGTCGCGCGTCGCGACGACGGCGAACGCCGAGGAGACGAGGAACGCGACGGACCCGTAGGCGTCGGGCTTCCAGCCCACGCCCAGCCGCGTCGGGTCGTGGACCGCCGCCACGAGCGCCGCGGTCGTGCTCACGTTGAAGCAGAGCGTGCCGACGAGCTGGACGGCCGCCGCCCACCAGTCCCACCGGTCGGCCGGGTGGGTCCCGGCACGCGGCGGACGCCGCCCGCTCAGGCCGAGCTGCACGAACGCGGCGGCGGTGAAGAACACCGCGCCGACGACGAACGTGACGTTCGTGGCCACCGCGCCGACGGCGTCGGCGTAGGGCGGGAGCGCCCCGACGAGGAAGCACAGCGAGCCGACCGCGAACCCCCACGCCTCGCGCCGCAGACGACGCTCCCGCCGGTCCACGACCGTCAGTGGTGGAAGCCCGAGCGTCGGCCCTCGGCGGGCATGGGCGACGTGAGCCCGTCGAGCCACGCCGTCTCGACCCGGATGTCCTCCAGCAGGTCGTCCGCGAGGTCGCGGCTCACGCCGTTGCGCACGACGATCCGCTGCACGGTGAGGTCGGCGAGGTCGTCGGGCATCGGGTAGGCGGGAACGAGCCATCCCTTCATGCGCAGCCGGTCCGAGAGGTGGTAGAGGTCCCAGTTCTCCGTGTGGCCCGGCCTGAGACGCCAGGCGAACACGGGGATGTCGGACCCGTCGTTCCACAGGTCGAACGCGCCGATGCCCTCGATCCCGTGCGCGAGGTACTTCGCGACGTCCTGGCACTCCTGCTGGATCGCGGTGTACCCCTCCCGCCCGAGCCGCAGGAACTGGTAGTACTGCAGCAGGACCTGGGCGCCGGGCCGGGAGAAGTTGAGCGCGAGGGTCGGCATGTCCCCGCCGAGGTAGCTCACGCGGAAGACCAGCTCCTCGGGCAGGGCGTCGAGCGTGCGCCACACGACCCAGCCGACGCCGGGGTACACGAGGCCGTACTTGTGGCCCGACGTGCTGATCGAGTGCACGCGCTCCAGGCGGAAGTCCCACACGACGTCCGGCTGCAGGAACGGCGCGATCATGGCGCCCGACGCCCCGTCCACGTGGATCGGGACGTCGAGACCGGTCCGCTCCTGGAGCGCGTCGAGCGCCGCCGCGATCTCCTGCACGGGCTCGTACATGCCCGTGTAGGTGACGCCCATGATCGCGACGACGCCGATCGTGTTCTCGTCGACGTACTGCTCGAGAGCGCTGCCGTCGAGGCACGGGTGCTCCTCGGTGATGGGCACGTAGCGCGCCTCGACCTCGAAGTAGTTGCAGAACTTCTCCCAGCACACCTGCACGGCCGAGCTCATGACGAGGTTCGGCCGGTCCGCCGGCTTCCCCGCGGCCCGTCGCGCGAGCTGCCACCGCCGCTTGAGCGCGAGGCCTCCGAGCATGCACGCCTCGGACGACCCGATGGTCGACGTGCCGATGCAGTCCCGCACGTCCGGCACGTTCCACAGCGACCCGAGGATGCGCCAGCAGTTCTCCTCGACCGCAGCCGTGCGCGGGTACTCGTCCTTGTCGACCATGTTCTTGTCGTAGACCTCGGCGTAGAGGCGGTCCGCCTCGTCGCCCATCCACGTCGCGACGAACGTCGCGAGGTTGAGGCGCGAGTTGCCGTCCAGCATCACCTCGTCGTGGACCACCTGGTAGGCGGACGTCGGCTCCATCTCGGCGTCCGGCAGGGTGAAGCGTGGCGCCACCGCCCGCACGCCGGGTCGCGTGTAGGTCGGGCGCAGGACGTGCTGCTCGTCGGTCATGCTGGTTCCTCCCGACACGCCGGGTTCCGGCTCGTTCGATGGTCCTGGCGAGGTCGCGTCAGGCGAGGGCCTTGGCCTTGAGAGCGGAGAACTCCCGCTCGTCGATCGCACCCGCGTCGAGCAGCGCCTTCGCGTCCGCGATCTGCGACGACGGGGACGAGCCCGCGACGCCGCGGATGTACGCGTCGGTCGCCGCCTGGGCGCTCGCGACGCTCTGCGCGTGCCGCTCGCCCATGCCCTTGCCGCGCGCGATCAGGTAGACGAGCGCCGACAGGAACGGCACGACGATCAGCGCGAGCAGCCACACCGCCTTCCACCACCCGCTCAGGTGCCGGTCGCGGAACAGGTCCGCGACGATCTGGAAGAGGATCACCAGATACATGACGAAGAAGAACCACCACACCATGAGCCAGAACCAGTCCCAGAACGTGTCCATGTCCGTGCCTTTCGTGTCGGGGTCGTCCTCGCTCAGTCCGCGAGGATGCGTGCTTTCTGCGCCTCGAACTCCGCGGGGCTGAGCACCCCCTGGTCCCGCAGCGCGGCGAGCTGCGTGAGCTGCGCGATGCGCGCGTCCATGTCCGGCGCCGCCGCGGGCTCGGGGGCAGGCGGCGGCGCGTAGGCCGGCTGCGGGGCCGCGTACTGCTGCGGGGGCGGCGCGTACTGCGGCTCCTGCGCCGCCTCCTGCGCGGCCCAGCGCCCCGCCTGGCGACGGGAGACACGGTTGGAGACGGCGGTCGCGGTTCCGGCGACGACGGCGGTGCGCGCGACGCCGCGGATCAGTCCTGGCACGGGATCCTCCTCGGGGCGGCCGGATCAGGCGTCCGGCTCGGTGGCGTCCAGGGACGCGATGAGCGCCTGGACCGGGATGCGCCCGCTCGCGACGAGCTGGGCGCCGTTGCGGCGCAGGGCGGTCGCGAAGGGCGCCGCCCAGACGTTCTCGTAGACCAGCACGACGGCCGTCATGCCGGGCTCGACGGCGCTCGCGGCCTCGTCGAGGTCGTCGTCGCCGAGCAGGCCCGACCGCGCGCCCTCGAACACCGCGAGCTCGGTCGACCCGTCGTCGAGCTCCTCGAGGCCGAGGCCGACGACGCTGCCGTCGTCCTCGCGACGCACCACCACGAGGTCGAGCACGCGGATGATCCCCCGGTCCACGAGGTCGACGAGGTGCGGGAAGGCCTTGTCACCCGTCGCGCGGTCCGTCGGGAGCTCGATCACCAGGAAGTCGATCGGCCCGCTCTCCTCGAGGTCGCCGAGCTCGCTCCCGACCCCGTCGCTGAGTTCCTGCGTCATCGTCGCGTCCTCTCCGCGTCCGTCCCGCGCGCCGTGCGCGGGTGTGTCCTCAGGCTCGTCGTCGCCGTCGGCCGCGTCCTCACCCAGAACGAGTGAACTCCCGACCGGCCGCGCCGCCGGCCCCTACCGGTCCGTCCCGTCGCTCGCGGGCAGCAGGTACTCCACGTGCACGGCGTCGATGCGCCCGTCGAGCGCGAAGGGCATGCGGTCCGCGTACGCGCGCGACACCGCGCCGCCGTACGCGCGCCCGACGTCGAGGCAGTCGTTCGCGGAGAACAGCAGCGGCGCGCTCACGGGCACCGTGCCCGAGCCGACGTCGGCGCCGTCGACCCGGAGGACGACGTCGAGCGGACCGCCGGGCCGTGGCTCGACGTACGTCGTCACGACCTCCACCGTGTGGTCGCCGGCCGCGAGCGGAGCGCTCGACCGGACCACGCTCCGCTGGATGAGGAACAGGTTGTACTCGTAGGTGAGGACGCCGTCGAGGAGAAAGCACGTGAGCCCGCCGCCCGCTCCCCCCAGCTTGTAGAGCACGCCGTTCGCGGCGTCGGGCACCCAGAGCCGGATCTCGACCCGGTTGGGGCGGTTGCCCAGCGCGGGCGCGCAGAACTCCGGGACGCGCACCGTGTCCCCGGACAGGTCCCACTCCGTGTACGGCGGGCTGATCCGGTCCTCGGGGTGGATCGCCGGGACCCACAGGCCACCCCCCACGGGCAGGACGTCGTTGCGGGCCGCCTCGATCGCGAACAGCTCCTTGAGCTGGGCGAGCTTCTCCGGGTGCTGCGCGGCGAGGTCGTGCGCCTGGCTCCAGTCCTCGTCGAGGTGGTAGAGCTCCCAGGGGTCGTCGTCCGGGGTCCAGGTCCGGATCCCGGCCGGCATCCCCTGCACCCACGGCAGGCGCGGACCGGTCGCCGAGGCCATCCAGCCGTCGGCGTAGATCGACCGGCTGCCCATGATCTCGAAGTACTGCGTCCGACGACGGCCCTCGGCACCGGCGTCGTCGATCGAGTAGGCGAAGCTCGTCCCGTCGATCGGGTCCTGCGGGACGCCGTTCACCGTCTCGGGGTGGGAGATGCCGAGGATCTCGTAGATCGTCGGCACGAGGTCGACGACGTGGTGGAACTGCGTGCGCGGCACGGGGTCCGGCTCGATGCGACCGGGCCAGCTCACGAACATCGGGTTGCGCGTGCCGCCCAGGTGGGACGCGAGGAGCTTCATGCCCTGGTACGGCGACGACCCGGCCCACGCCCACGCGGCGTGGTACTGGTTGTCCGTCGCCGGGGTGCCGAGGGCGTCGAGCCCGCCGAGCTCCTCGAGCGCGGCGAGGTGCTGCTCGACCGTCGACGGGATGCCGTTCTGGGCCAGCAGCTCGCTGATCGTCCCGTTCTGCCCCTCGCCCGACGACCCGTTGTCGCCCCAGATGTAGACGACGATCGTGTCGTCCCCGTACCCCAGCCGCTCGACCTCGTCGAGCAGCCGGCCGGCCTGCACGTCCGCGTGCTCGCCGAATCCGGCCGCGACCTCCATGAGCCGCGCCTGGAACGCCTTCTGGTCGTCGGGGATGTCGTCCCACCCGGCGAGCCCGTCCGGACGCGGCGTGAGCTCGGCGTCCTCGGGCACCCAGCCCGCCGCCTTCGCGCCCGCGAGCGCCCGCTCCCGGTAGACGTCCCAGCCGTCGTCGAACGCACCGGCGTACCGGTCCGCCCACTCCTTCATGATGTGGTGCGGCCCGTGCAGCGCGCCGGTCGCCCAGTAGACGAAGAACGGCTTGTCCGGCGCGTTCGCCTTGTGGTCGCGGAGCCAGCGCATCGCGTCGTCGGCGATGTCCTCGCTGAGGTGGTACCCCTCCTCCGGGGTCTTCGGCGGGAGCGTCGGGGTCGTGTTGCGCACCAGGTGCGGCTCGTACTGCGACGCCTCGCCCGCGAGGAAGCCGTAGAAGTACTCGAACCCGTACCCGGTGGGCCAGCGGTCGAACGGGCCGGCCGCCGTCGTCTCCTCCGCCGGGGTGTTGTGCCACTTGCCCCACGCGCCGGTCGCGTAGCCGTACTGGCGCAGCACCTCGGCGATCGTCGCGCTGCTCTTCGGGATGTGCCCGGAGTAGCCGTCCCAGTCGTTCGCGAGCTCCGCGATCTGCCCGTTGCCGACCCGGTGGTGGTTGCGCCCGGTGAGCAGGGACGCGCGCGTCGGGGAGCACATCGCGGTCGTGTGGAACCGGTTGTACCCGATGCCGTTCGCGCGGACCCGGTCGAGCGTCGGGGTGCGCACGGCGCCGCCCAGCGTCGTCGGGAGCGCGGGCCCGGCGTCGTCGATGAGGATCACGACGACGTTCGGGGCGTCCGCGGGCAGGTGCCGCTCGGGCGGGCGCGGAGAGTACGTGGACTCCTGGATCGTGCGTCCGGCGACGCTGCCGGACCGACGGGGCGGGAACGGCAGCGATCGCTCGGCGGGCAGCGGCGGTCCGACGACCGTACGGCGGGGCTCGTCACTCATCGACTTCTCCTGTCTGTCCAGGACCTCACGGACGGCGCTCTCGACCGTAGGGCCGCCACCACGGGCAGGGCATCACGCAGATCGCGCGAACGACGCTCCCGCGCTCCGGGCCCGGCTAACCTCGGTCGCATGGCGCACCTCGTGACCGACCTGGAGGACTACACCCCGCGGATCTCCGAGGCGGTGGTCGCGGACCTCCGGTCCCGCCTCCGCGCGACCCGGTGGGTCGACGCCCCGGACGGGCTCGGGTGGGACGCCGGCACCGACGTCGCGTACCTGCGCGACCTCGTCGCGTACTGGGCCGACGGCTTCGACTTCGCCGCGCACCAGGCACGGCTCTCCGCGCTCCCGAGCCGGCGCGCCTCGATCGACGGCACCCGCGTCCACCTCCTCCACGCGCTCGCGAGCCCGCGTCCTGGCGACCCGTCCCCGCTCCCGCTCCTGCTCGCGCACGGCTGGCCCGACTCGGCGTGGCGGTACCGCAAGGTCGTGCCGCTCCTGACCGACCCGGGCGACCCCGCGGCCCCGGGTGAGGCGGGTCGACGCACCTTCGACCTCGTCGTCCCCGACATGCCCGGCTTCGGGTTCTCCGACGTCCCCTCCGGCCCAACCCCGGACAACCGCACGGTCGCCGCCCTGTGGGCGGAGCTCATGACCGCCCTCGGCTACGACCGGTTCCTCGTCGCGGGCGGAGACATGGGCAGCCACGTCGCCCGGTTCCTCGCGCTCGACTTCCCCGACCGGGTGATCGCGGTGCACCGCACCGACGCTGGGCTGCCCGTGTTCACGGGCGACCCCGCGTCCCTCACGCCCCAGGAGCGCGACTGGCTGGAGGAGAGCGCGCGGTGGCGCACGGCCGAGGGCGGCTACGCCGCCGTGCAGGCCACCAAGCCGCAGTCGCTCGCGGTCGGCCTCACCGACTCCCCCGCCGGTCTCGCGGCGTGGGTCGTCGAGAAGCTGCGGTCGTGGAGCGACTGCGGGGGCGACCTCGAGTCGGTGTACACGCGGGACGAGGTCCTCGACCTCCTCACCGAGCACTGGGCGGTCGCGAACGTCGGGTCCGGCGTCCGCGCCTACCGGGCGAACGCCGCGATCCCCCGCGAGCAGCTCGCCCGCTACGTCGACGTGCCGTCCGGGTTCTCCGTGTTCGCGGGCGACGTCGTCCGGCCCCCGCGTGCGTGGCTCGACCGCGTCGCGCACACCGTGTACGCGACCGAGCCGTCGCGCGGCGGGCACTTCGCCCCGTTCGAGCAGCCCGAGGTCTACGCCCACGAGCTGCGGGCGTTCTTCGGCCGGTTCTAGCCGCCCGTCAGGCTGCCGTGCGCGCTCTCGTCGCTGGTCGTGGGCTCGGTGCGGGGGCTGCCTCTGCTGCCGCGGACCGGCTCCGGCGCAGGCGAGGGAGCCGGACGGTACGGCCGGCCGCACGCAGCGCCCAGGCGATCGCGAGGACGTCGACGGCCTCCTGGAGCCACGCGCCCACCACCGCCGGCAGCGCACCCGTGGTCGCGACGAGCATGAGGGCGACGCTCACGGCGATCCCGATCCAGATGCTCTGGCGGGCGACGTCGACGGTGCGGCGCCCGATCTCCAGCGTCTCGGCCACGCGCCCGACCTCGTCGGGGAGGATGACGACGTCGGCGGACTCGGTCGCGGCGCTCGAGCCGCGGGCGGCCATGGCGATGCCGACGTCGGCCGCGGCGAGCACCGGGGCGTCGTTGACGCCGTCCCCGACCATGACCACGGGCCGCTCGGGCACGTCGCGCACGGCCGCGACCTTGTCCGCGGGCAGGCACCCGGCGCGGACGTCGTCGATGCCGACCTGGTCGGCGACGGCGCGGGCCGTCGCCTCCTCGTCGCCCGTGACCATGAGGACGTGGCCGATGCCGCGCGCACGCAGGCCGGCCACCGTCTCGGCGGCGTCGGCGCGCACCTCGTCGCGCAGGACGAGGCACCCGGCGTAGGCACCGTCGACCGCCACGTGCACCGCGAGCTCGCCCGGAGCGAGCCCGGGCGCGGGCACGTCCACCCCGCCCTGCTCGGCCACGAACGTCCGCTTGCCGACGACGACGCGGACGCCGTCGACGGTCGCGGTCACGCCACCGGCCGTGGTCTCGGTGACGTCCTGCGGCACCGGCAGCGCGACGCCGCGGGCGGTCGCACCCCGCACGATCGCGTCGGCGAGCACGTGGACGGAGGCCTGCTCGGCCCCGGCGGTCAGGCGCACCAGCGTGCCCGCGTCGAGGTCTCCCGCGGGTCGCACGTCGGTCAGCGCGGGCGTGCCTCGGGTGAGGGTGCCGGTCTTGTCGAAGGCGAAGGTCGCTGCCCGGTGCAGCTTCTCCAGGGTGGCGCTGGACCGGATGATCGCGCCCCGGCGGGCCGCACGGCTCATGCCCGCCATGAACGCCACCGGCGCGCCGATGATGAGGGGGCAGGGCGTCGCCACGACGAGCACCTGGGCGAACCGGAGCGGGTCGCCCGAGGCCCACCAGGCGATCCCCGCGATCGCGAGCGCGAGCGCCGTGAACGGGAGAGCGTAGCGGTCGGCGAGACGCACCATCGGGGCGCGGCTCGCCGCGGCCTCCTCGACGAGCGCGACGATCCGCTGGTACTGCGAGTCCGCGGCGCGTCGGGTGACCCGGATCGTCACGGCGCCCGCGCCGTTGATCGCCCCCGAGTACACGGTGTCCCCCGCGACGCGCTCCTGCGGCAGCGACTCCCCGGTGAGCGACGCGTCGTCGAAGACCCCCGCGTCGGACACGAGGACGCCGTCGAGCGGCACGATCTCGTGCGCGCGGACCAGGACCCGCTCGCCCACCTCGACGTCGGCGACGTCGACGTCGCGCACGGTCTGGTCGGCGGTGAGGAGGTGCGCGGTGCGCGGGGCGTTGGACACGAGCGAGGTCAGGTCCTTGCGCGCCCGGCCCGACGCGTACTCCTCCAGGGCCTCGCCGCCGGTGAGCATGAGCACGATGACGGCGGCCGCCCAGAACTCCCCCACCGCGATCGTCGACCCGATCGCCGTCACCGCGAGGATGTCGACGCCGAAGGTCCCCGAGCGCAGCTCCGCGACCATCGCGACCGCGGCTCGCAGCGCCATCGCGCCCGCGTAGACCCCCAGCACCCACGGCACAGCCTCGGGCCGCAGCGCCGACAGCACGCCCGCGACGGCGATCACGGCGAGGGTCGCGGTCACCCACGGAAAGGCGCGCGCAGCGGAGAAAATGCGGCTCATGCCAAACATGTTTATCGATGATTCGCATTGATTCAAGCAAGCAGAGCCTTGCCGAACACCATTGATGGAAAGGCAAGAAAGGAAAGCCTCACCATAATGTGGGGGGCCCGGGAATCGGGCGCCGGGGGCACGCGCTTCCCCCTCGGCGACCTAGCTCCCGAGGAGGCCGAGGGTCACGGCACGCTCCACGGCGGCGCCGCGCGTCGTGGCGCCGAGCTTGCGGTAGATCGCGCCGACCTGCGTGCTCACGGTGTTGCGGGAGACGAAGAGCCGACGGCCGATCTCGGCCATCGTGAGGTGGGTCTGGAGGTACGGCAGGAGGCGGAGCTCGGCCGGGGTGAGCGGCGGGGCGCCGCGCGTCGCGGCGACGGTCTCGAGCCGGGCCCGGAACGCGGCGACCTCGCCCACCAGGAGCCCCACACGGGGGCGGCGGCGCAGCAGCTCGGCCGCCTCGGCGGCGAGGTGGGTCGCCGTCGTGCGGTCCCCGAGGGCGAGGCACGCGTAGCCGAGCTGGAGCCGGACGCGCAGCGCGAGGTACGGCATGACGTACGTGCACGGCACGCGCGCGCGCATCCCGCGGGCGACGAACCGCTCCGCCGCGGTGCGCTCGCCCTGGTGCGCGGCGACGCGAGCACGCACGGCGAGAGCGATCGCCGTGGTCGAGTAGCCCTCCATGTGGTGGTCGTCGACCGTGGCGACCGCGACACGCGCGTGCCGTTCGGCGTCGTCCCACCGACCGTCGTCGATCGCGAGGATCCCCAGCTCCGCCTCGCTGAGCAGCACGGAGTCCGGGTTCCCCGCCTCCGTCCCGCACGCCACGGCCTCGACGAACGCCTCGCGCGCCGCGTCCCGGTCGCCCACGAGCAGGTGCGCGGAGCCGAGGAGGTGCAGCGCCTGGTCACGCCAGGGGCTCCACGCGGGCTCGTGCTCGACGGCGTAGGCCGCGCACGCGAGGGACGCCTCCGGCCCGTCGGCGCACATGGCGGCCCGCACCTGGCACCGGGCGGACTCGAGCGCGACCCGGTCCTCGTCGGGGAGGAGGTCGGCGTCGAAGCCCTCCAGCACGGCGGCCCACCGCTCGGCCGCCGGGGACTCGCCGAGCAGCAGCGCGCGCCACGCGGCGACCACCGTGAGCTCGGGGAACGCCTCGACCACGGCGTCGCCGAGCGTGTCGAGCCAGCGCGTCACGACGGCCACCCCGCCGTCCTGGTACGTCGACAGCGCGAGGCGCCCGACGAGGACGGCCGCCTCCTCGACGTCGCCCGCCGCGAGGAGGTGCTCGACCGCGCGGGCCTCCAGCCCCTCCTCGACGTGCCACGCGGCGGCGCGCCGGTGGAGCGGCGCGACGGCGTCGGGCTCGACCCGGTCGAGCTCCGCGAGCAGGAACTCGCGGAACAGCGCGTGGTAGCGGAACCAGCCGCGGTGGTGGTCGAGCGGGACGAGGAACAGGCTCGCGTCCTCCAGCTCGCGCAGCCGCTCCGCGGCGTCCGTGGTGCCGAGCAGGGCGTCGCACGTCGCCGCCGAGAGCTGGTCGAGGACGGCCGTGGCCCGCAGGAAGTGCTGGGTCCGCGCGGGGAGGAGGGTCATGCACTCGCGGTACAGGTAGTCGGCGACGAACCGGTCGGTCCCCGTGAGGGACGACGGGTCCTCGCCCTCGCGCACGAGCAGCGCGCAGAGGAAGACGCCCGTCGGCCAGCCCTCGCACCGCTCGACCACACGGTCCAGCGCCTCGTCCGAGACGACCCCGGCCGCGCGGAAGATCTCGCGCGCGCCGTCGGCGTCGACCCGCAGGTCGTCGGGGCCGACCTCGACGAGGTCGCCCTCCACGCGGCGTCGCGCGTCGTAGCCCGGGCCACGACGGCTCGCGACGACGACCTGCGACCCCCGCGGGACGCCGCCGAGCACGATCTCGAGCGCGTCCCGGCAGGATGCCGAGCCCGCCTCGTGGAGGTCGTCGACGAACAGGACGAACGGCGTGCCCGTGCGCGCGAGCGCCGACGCGAGCAGCGGGGCCGACCGGCCGAGCATCGCCGCGCCCGTGCCGCGCATCTCGGCGGCGACCGCGGCGACCTCGGGCGACACGCGCGCGCACGCGAGCGCGAGGAGCGTGAGCAGGGCGCCGGGGTCGTCGTCGAGCCGGTCGAGGCTGGCCCACGCGACCGCGCGGTCCTCGACGCTCGCCCACTCCGCGAGCATGGTCGTCTTGCCGTACCCCGGGGGAGCCGTCACCACGACGACCCGCGCGCCGTCGCGCCGCGCGCGCTCGACGAGCCCGCGCCGCGAGACCGCACCCCGGCGCGGCACCGGAGGCTCGACCTTGCCCGCGAGCAGCGCGGTGCTGAGATCCGGTCGCGCGGTGACCGCCTGACGGCTCCCGTCGGACACGCGAGCAGCCTAGGAGCGGCCCCCGAGGCCCTCAACCGGAGCGGGGGAAATCACCCGGGGCGCCGGGGCGCGCCCTCCGCCGCCGCGTCGTCCGCGGCGGCGTCGGCGTCGTCCCACCCCTCGACGGGTTCCAGGCCCAGGGCGAGCGCGACCCGCGGCGCGGCCGCCACGACCGTCGGCAGCCCGACGACCGGCACGACCGCCGCGAGGACGCCCACCACCTCCGCCGGGTCGATCCCGGCCTCGACCGCGGCGTCGATCTCGGCGCCGTACGTGGGGACCGACGCGCCGACGGCGACCGCGGCCGCGATCCGCACCAGGGCACGGTCGCGCCCGGACAGCGCGTCGTCCCCGAGCGCCGCGCCGTCGGCGACGCGCTCGTCGTTGATCGTGAGCCGCCGGAGCACCTCCGCATGGTCCACGCCGACCACCCACCCTTCCGACCCAGGCCCGGCCGGGGCCGCCCACCGCGCCTGTCCCCTGCCCGATCGCCCCTCCCCGCCAGCATGACGACGCCACGGCGCGGGGTCGTCACGCAGAACGCATGACGACCACGACGGGGCGCGGCGGCGCTCGTCCGGGTGCCGCGCCGCCCCAGCACGAACGGCGCGGCACCCCGATGGACCCTCAGGCCGGTCGGACGGCTTCCGACAGACCGATGAGGACGTCCCCGCCGGCGACGTGCTGCCCTGGCGCGCGGGCCAGGAGGATCTCGGTGAGCGCGGACTCGAGCGCGCGCGGCAGTCCGAGCGCGTGCAGGTGCGACACGCGCACCGACAGGGGCCGGTCCGCCGTGAGCACGCGGTGGGCGCGCTCCTTGTCGTCGTAGGGGACGCGAGCGCGGTCGAGCGCGGTGAACACGCGGGCCGCGACGTCGTTGTCCGCGAGGCGGGGGTCGTGACCGAGGTCGACGACGAGGCGGGACGTCGGTGCGACTGCCTCGACCGTGACGTGCAGCCCGTGGTCGTCGCGCTCGACGAGAGCGTCGGCAGGCGTGCCGTCGACCGTGACGACGGGCGCGACGTCGGCGGGGGCACGCAGGCCCCCGAGCGCCGGGAACGTCAGCGTCCAGCGCCGCGCCGCGGGGACCACGCGGACGTCGCCCTGGACGGGCCCGACGGCGGCGCGGCCCGCCGCCTGGTCGAACGTCACCGGCGTGCGCGCCTCGTGGGCGGGGTCCCCCGGGGTCTCCCGGAGCAGCCCGCCGGGGAGGCCACCCGACGGGAGGCCCTCCGCGTCCTCGACGAGGTCGAGCGCGCCGTCGGACCCGACGACGACGAGCACCTCGACGTGCTCGGGGTGCACGACGCCGTTGCCCGGGACGGTCGCGCCGTCGAGCGGCACGACCGCGCCGGTGCGCGCGAGGACGGGGATGCTCGCGAGGTCGCGATGCAGCCAGACCTCCCGGCCGCCGTCGTAGACGAGCCCGCCGAGCAGGTCGACCCACGTGCCCTCCGGGAGCCACGCGCGCACCGCGGCGGTTCCGGAGGCGCGGTCCGCTGGGGCGGTGATCGGCGCGACGACGAGCTCGGAACCGAAGAGGTACTGGTTGCGTGCCCTGTAGGCCTCGGGAGCCTCGGGCCACTCGTGGTAGAGCGGCTGGACGAGGGGGACGCCAGCGCGCGCGGCGCGGACGTTCATCGTGTGCAGGTACGGCAGCAGGCGGTGGCGCAGGCGCAGCGCCGCGACCTGCGCGTCGCGGGCCTCGGGGCCGAACGTCCACGGCTCCTTGCGCGTGAACGGGTTCCCCGCGGAGTGCAGCCGCAGGATCGGGGAGAAGACGCCGAGCTGCACCCACCGCGTCGCGAGCTCGTCGTCCCTGGTGCCGTGCATGTGGCCGCCCACATCGTGGCTCCACCACCCGTACCCGATGTTGCTCGCGGTCGCGGTGAAGTAGGGCTGGAAGTCGAGCGACTCCCACGAGATGACGGAGTCGCCCGAGAACCCGACCGGGTAGCGGTGGCTCCCCGGCCCGGCGTACCGGGAGAAGGTCAGGGCCCGCGTCGCCCGGCTCGCGGCGGCGCGCGACGCTTCACCCGCGTTGTCGAGGTAGTGCACGTGGTTGAGCATCCACAGCGGATCGATCCCGGGTACGCGCGAGACGCCGCCCTGCTGCCAGTCGACCCACCAGAAGTCGACGCCGTCGCGCTCGAGCCCGCGGTGCAGCACCTCGACGTAGGCGCGCAGGAAGTCGCGGTCGGTCGCGTCGAACGCGACCGGCTCGCCGCTCTCCGGGTCGAGCCCGAGCGCCTCCGCCATCGCCGGGTAGGCGTCCTCGAACGCCCGGACCCCGTCGGCAGGGTGCACGTTGAGCGTGACGCGGAGGCCATCGTCGTGCAGCGACCGCAGGAACGCCGCCGGGTCGGGGAAGAGGTCGCGGTTCCAGGAGTACCCGGTCCAGCCGCTCCCGTGCCGGGGGTCGACGTCGGTCACGTGCCAGTCCATGTCGAGCACCGCGACCGACAGCGGGACGCCCTCGCGACGGAAGCGCCGCACGAGCTCGGCGTAGGAGTCGGCCGAGTACCGGTGGAACCTGCTCCACCACGTGCCGAGCGCGTACCGGGGCAGCACCGGCTGCGGCCCGGACAGCGCGTACAGCGCCCGGAGCGCGGCCCGGTAGTCGTGCCCGTACGCGAAGACGTAGAGGTCCTGGCGCGACCCGTCGCGCGGAGCGACCCAGCCGTCGTCGTCCAGGACGAGGCCGGCCGAGTCGTCGATCACGGCCCAGCCGTCGCGCGAGACGACCCCGGGGCCCAGCGGGACCGGGCCGTCCGCCTCGTCGAGCGTGCGCGCCGTCCCGCCGAGGTTGCCCGGCCCGTTCCCGACGGCGTCGGGCTCCACGAGGACGGCCGTCGCCGGGACGCCCGGCCCGCGCTGCCCGTACCGCCACACCCCGTGGTAGGCCGAGTGCGCACCGAGCACCTCGACGCTGAGCCCGCTCGCGCTGAACGGCCCCCCGTCGTACCGCAGGCGCAGCCGGTCCGTGACGATCTCGACCCCGTCCGCGTGCCCGGTGCCGGGCCGGGTCACCCGGAAGTCCGGCACCGGCAGGTCGCGGTGCAGCGCGAACGCCGAGGCGCGGTCCTCGAACACGCCGTCCTCCGCGCGCTCGAGGCGCACCAACCCGTCGGCGAGCACCGTGATCCGGTACTGGTCGCCGAGGATCGTCGCCCCGGGGCGGGCGACGGGGCTGGTGGCGAGGCGGGGCGGGAAGGTCATGTGCGGCAGTTCCTGTCGGTGCGGGTTCGGGGGGTGGTCGTGGCGGGGCGGGGCTCAGGTCACGGGCGGGTCACCCCGCACGCGAGGCCGTCGAGCGTGGCGGCGTCGAACGCCGGGCCGGCTCCCAGGCCGGGGACGCGCGTGGTGCCGAGCACGACGAACGTCGTGCTGCGCCCCGGGCGCAGCGCGGTCCGTCCCGAGGCCGTGACCCGCGTGCCGTCCTGCGCGACGGTGACGCCGATCCCCGTGGCCGCGACGTCGTCCGGCCTCGCGTACCACGCGAGCTCCCAGCCATCCAGCGGCTCGGTGCCGGTGTTGGTGACGCGCACGGTCGTGAGCGTCGTGCCCCCGACGGTGAGCGTCCCCGCCCCGACCGAGCACGTTGCGGGCGCGTTCTCGAGGAGGCCGTAGTTGCCGCCCTCGTCGTGGACGGTGCCCCACAGGTGGTGGTCGCCGTCGGGCTGCGAGGTGACGCCCGAGACGCGGACGTCGGAGAACCGATGGTCACCGCCGAGGCGCGCGGCGACGCCGTACGAGCCGGTCCGCTCGATCCTGGTGTCACTGACCCGCAGGTCGTTCACCCAGTGGCTGCCGCTCACCAGGAGCCCCTCGTACGTCGAGTCGAGGATCTGGGTGCCGCGGATCACGACGGGCGTCGTGATGTGGCTCGTGTCCGCGAACACCCAGATGCCCCCGAACGACGTGCTCCAGTTGGGCTCCCACCCGCCGGTGCGGATCAGCGTGCTGTCCTCGACGACCGTGGTCCCCGAGAAGGGCACGGGGTTGAACCGCGTGCTCACCGCGACACCCGCGGCGGCGGTGAGCGTGTCGCGCACGACGAGCCCCGAGACGCTGTTCGAGTCGCCGCCGTAGATCGCGGCGCCGTTGCCGAGCAGCGGGCTCGTGACCGTGCTGCGCACGAACGACGAGCGCGTCACCGCGCCGCCCGAGGACCACATCGCCATCGCGTCGTCGCCGGTGTTGCGCACCGTCGTGTGCTCGACGCGCGTGTCCGTGACCCGACCGTGCAGGTGGACGCCGTCGGCGAACGTGTCCCGCACGCGGAGCCCGAGCGCGTACAGCCCGTCGGTGCCGGTGTCGGCCCAGAGGCCGACCTTCGTGTGCCTGACCCACACGTTCTGGACGAACGAGCCCTGCCCGAAGCTGCCCTCGAGCGCCGCGTCGAACCGGGCGTCGTCGCGGTACCGGACGTCGCCGTCGACCATGAGATCCGCGATCGTCACGCCGGACCCCTGCGCGTAGAACCCTCCCTTGCCGTCGCGGCCCGCGACCACGGAGTACCAGGGCCCTGCGCCGCGGACCGTGACGTCGTGCACGCGCACGCGATCGGTCAGCGTGAAGCGGCCCGGTGGGACCCACACCCCCGTCCCGGCCTCGCGCGCCGCGGCGACCGCAGCGACGAACGCGGCGGTGTCGTCGGTCGGGGTGGCTGTGGACGAGTCCGTGGAGGAGTCGTCCGTGGCGCCGTGGTCGCGCACGTCCACGAAACCGGGAGGTGCCGTGAGCGGCGCGGGCGCGACCTCGGTCTCGACGAGGTCGACGGTGTACGGGAGGTCGGCGGAGGCGCTGTCGCGCTGGAGGCGCAGCGTCGTGCCGACCTTCAGCTCGCGCGGGAGGACGACGCGCGTCTCGTCGAAGAACCGCTGCGCCCCGCCCTGCGTCGGGTCGTTGCCGTACGGGTAGCCGCCGTAGACGTGGGAGTAGCGCGAGGCGACGTCGACGTCGGCGACCTTGCGCCCGCCCGCGTAGACGCCGAGCGAGCCGTCCTGGCCGGTCCCGTCGGCCGAGTCCGGGACCGACGCGCGCAGCACGATCGCGTTCGCCGGCTCCGTGAGGGTCCACTCGACCCGCTCGCCGGTGCGGTCGAGCGTGACGGCCTGTCGGCCGGACGCCTCGGCCGCGACCGTGCGGAACGCGCGGCTCGGCGCGAGCACCTCGCCGGTCGTGCGGCCGTGCTCGGCCTCGTACGTCGTCGCGGGCGTGGACGCGCCGCGGTCCGCGAACGGTTCGCCGCGCTGCAGCGTCACGCGGTCGATCTCCAGGCCCGACGGCGCCGGCGCACCCTGAGCGGACGCGTCCCCCTGGGCGCCCGTGCGGCGCAGCTCGACGCTGCCCAGCCCGGCGCGGAGCGGGAGGGTCACCGCGACGTCGCCCCAGCGCTCGCGCGGGGCCAGGACGAGACGCCCGACGGGCTGCCCGTCCACCGCGAGGACCACGTCCTGGTCGGCGCCGGTGCTGTTGCGGTACCGGAACGTCACGGTCTGGTCGCCGGCCTTCGCCGCGTCCACCGCGACGACGAGGCGCGCACGGGGTGCGGCCAGATCGACGCCCTCCACCCCGGCGGTTGCGCCGTTCGCGGTGAACGCGCTCTCGGCCTCGTACTGCTGCCCCGCACGTGGAGCGGTGGTGCGCAGGACGTCCGCGACGTCGTCGTACCGCGTGTCCGGGCCGGAGCCCGGCTCCGTGCCGGGCTGGGTCGCGCCGCCGCCGGGTACGGAGAGGTCGCCGACCGACGTCAGCGCGATCGCGTCGAGGTTGACGTTGCCCGTGTCGTCAGCATCGAAGCGGTAGACGACGGTCTGCTCGCCCGCGTCGAGCGACACGACCTCCTGGTGCACGAACCACGTGCTCCACGACGCCCCCACCGCGGAGGGCAGGGTGACCTGCCGGTCCTCGACCGCGCCGTCGTGCACGACGACCTGCGAGAGCGTCATGTCGGAACCGAGCCCGTTCGCGTACCGGAGGTTGAGGCCGTACTCGCCGGCCTCCGGGACGTCGAGCGTGAACGTCACGCTCGCGGTCCCGGTGTGGTCGATGACGAACCCGTCGACGAACCCGGTCCCGGAGAACCCGAGGTGGTTGTCGTTGACGCCCGCGCCCCCGACGAGCACCGCATCCTCCGCCTCGAGCTCGATCGGCAGCGTGGCGGTGACTGCCGGGGCGACCTCGGTCGGCAGGGCGGGAGCGACGGCGGGCTCCGCCGCCGCGGGCCCGGCGACCAGCGCGGCCCCGACGAGCGCGGCGACCACAGCCCCCGCTGTGGGCATGGAATGGGCCCTGTCGGAACGACGCGAGCGTGCCCATTTCATGCCCTCAGCGAGGGTGGAGGTGGGCCAGGTTCGGTGCACGATGATCTCCTTCGACCGCAGGGCGGACGGGCGGGCTGGTGGTGGTCTGTCGGGGCGCTCACCCGAGGGGGCCGTCGGGCGAAAAGCCGAACCCGGGGTTCTGGACCGGGGAGCGGCCGAACCCGGGGATACGGGCGGGTTCGGCACCGGGGGGTGCAGTGCAGCAACCCCGGGTTCGGCGGTGGGCGTCAGCCCTGAGCGGCGTCGAGGAGCGCCTGGGCCTGCTCTTGCACCTGGGCGACGAGCGCGTCGATGTCCGCGTCCTCGTCGGTGAGCACGGCCTGGACCACCGGGTCGAGCAGCGCGTAGATCTCCTGCGTCGAGCGTGCGGGCTCGGGGACGACCGGCTGGTCGAAGATGTTCTCCGTGTAGGAGCTCATCTGGTCCACCGGCACGTTGACGTACTCCTCGGTCCAGGCGCGCGACTCGAGGTACGTCTGCTCGTCGAAGACCGGGAGCTCCGGGGCGCCGACCGGCTGGTCGTTCGCGACGGCGGTCTCCGCGTCGAGCTTCGCCGCCGCCTCGTCGGTGAGCTTCTCCATGTAGTAGAAGTCGATCCACTCGACGCCGGCCGCCTGCTCCTCGGGCGAGGCCTTCGCGCTCACCGCGGCGAGCGTGCCGCCGCCGAGGACGCCGCCGTCGCCGACCAGCGGGATGACGGTGAGCCCGTAGTCGTCCGGGTTCATCGCGTTCTGCGTGAAGAGGTTGCCGTAGTTGCCGCCGCCCGAGACGTACATCCCGATCTGGCCCGCGGCGAAGTCCTGGTTGATGCTCCCCCAGTCGTAGAGGAAGTTCGCGCCCATCGAGTCGTCCTCCCACCGCAGCGCGTGCAGGTACTCGAGCACCTCGGTGAGCTCGGGCGTGTCGATCGTCGACGTCGCGGTCTCGCCGTCGAACTCCTGGACGGAGCCGCCGAACGCGTTGGTGAGCGTCGTGAGGATCCAGCCCCCGGTGTTGCCCGACGTCATGGTCGCGTAGCCCGCGACGCCGGTGGCGTCCGCGATGGTCTTCGCGTCCTCGCGGACCTCCTCCCACGTGGTCGGCGGGTCGTCGGGGTCGAGCCCCGCCTGCTCGAACAGCGTGCGGTTGTAGTGCAGGCCCTGGCTGTAGGCGGCGATGGGCACGGCCCACATCGAGCCGTCGGCGGCCTGGCCGGCCTGCGCGACGTTCGGGTTGAAGTCCTCCGCGTACGGGAGCTCGGCGACGAGGTCGCTGATGTCGGCGATCTGCTCGCGCTCGATGAGCCCGCGGCCGTCGGTGAACGGGATCGTGAAGACGTCGGGGAGCGTGCCGCCCGCGAGCTCGGTGGCGAAGGTCGTGCCCTCCCACGTGTACTCGCGCGCCGTGACGGTGATGTCCGGGTGCTCTTCCTCGAACTGCGCGACGCGCTCGTCGAACTTGGCTCGTGCGTCGTCGTCCAGGCCGGCGTCGATCGAGACCTCGATCTCGACCGCGCCGGAGGTGGCGGCGCCGTCACCCTCGGCGTCGTCGCCGGTGCCGCACGCGGTCAGGGTGAGGACAAGGGCGCCGGTGAGCGCAGCCGCGCCCACCGTGGTTGCTGACTTCATCGTCTCTCCTCGCTGAGGACTCCGGGCCATGATGCCCGCGTCTGCTGGGTGTCGGGAACGCGCTGCCCCTCGACGCCGCCGGTACGTCCCGTCGGTCGCCGTCCCCACCGTGAGCAGTGCAGGTTTAGCGGTATACGTTTAACGCTAAACGCGCTTAGGATCGGCGTCAAGCGACCGACCGGTCACGAGTTGGTCACGGTGCCCGGACGCCGTCGCCGCTACCGTCGACCCTCGGGCCGACCCGCGCCCCGCCCACGACCGAAGGAGCCGCGCCGACGATGGCCCGCGTCACGCTCAAGGACATCGCCCGCGAGGCGGGCGTGTCCGTCATGACCGTCTCCAACGTGGTGAACGGCAACCTCGGCCGCGTCTCCCCCGCGACGGCCCGCGAGGTCGAGCGCATCGTCGCCGCGCGGGGCTACGTGCCCAACGGTCCGGCGCAGAGCCTCGCCGCGCGGCGCACCCGCCTCGTCGGCCTGCTGCTACCCGACCGCGCCGACGGCGGCAGCCTGCTCGGCAGCCCGCACGACGTCGCCGTCGCCGGGGCCGTCGAGGCGCGCCTGCGCGAGCGCGACCACCACCTCATGCTGCGGGGCGTCACGCACCACCGCGACGTGCTCGACTCCGTCCAGCGCTGGAACCTCGACGGGATCGTCGTCATGGGGTTCACCGACGACGAGCTCGCGACGCTCGACCTGCCGCGGGGCGTGCCCGCCGTCGTCGTCGACACCTACGTGGACGCCCCCGGTGCCGCGACCGTGCGCGCCGACGACTTCGAGGGCGGGCGGCTCGCGGGCGAGCACCTGCGCGCCCTGGGTCACCGCGAGGTCGTGCTGTGCGGGCCCGTGGGCACGACGAGCCAGGTCGTCCGCGAGCGCCTCGCCGGCTTCCGCGCGGGGCTCGGGCTCGACCCGGCCGACGCGGCCGAGCCGAGCGCGCCCGACCGTCACACCCGGGAGGAGCGAGCGGCGCAGGACGTGGTCCGTGGCGAGGCGGGGGACGGCGTCGTGCTGCATGTCGTACCGGCGAACACGACGTACGACGACGGCCTCGACGCGGCCGCGCGCGTCGCGGCCAGTCATCCCGGCGCGACGGCGGTGTTCGCCACGGCGGACGTCCTCGCCGCCGGGATCTCGCGCGGGCTGACCCAGGCCGGGGTCCGTGTGCCGGGCGAGGTGTCGGTCGTCGGGTTCGACGACGCGGAGATCGCGCGCTACGTCGACCCGCCGCTCACGACGGTCGCGCAGGACACCGCGCTCAAGGGGCGCACCGCGGCGGACCTGCTCCTGGACGCGCTCGACGACGGTGCGTCGCGACCGCGGCGGCCCGCCCAGGACGCAGCCCGCGACGAGCTGGCCGACCGACCCACCGGCGTTACCCGCATCGACGTCGCGCTGGTCGAGCGGCGGTCGACCGCGGCCGCGCCGTAGCCGCGGCTGCCTGCTCGCGCATCGGGGCCACGGTCGACAGGACGCACCCGTCGCGAGGACCTCATGACCGCGACGACCGCACCGCTCGTCACGACCCTCGCCGTCCCGGCCCGCCGGAGCGCGCGTTCGGCGTCTTCACCGCCGAGCGGGCCGCGTCACGCGCTGGGACCCGCCCCACGCCGTCGCCTTCACCTGGCACAGCGGGGAGCGTGCGGGCACTTCGCACTGACCGTCCCCGGCTTGCGGGTGCAGCCGGGCGCCCCGAGCGTGGTGAGGGTCCGGGACGGGCCGCGAGGCCGGTCCGCCGACGCGAGCGTCGTGCGCCGAGGCGACGCCCACCGAGGAGGCCGCCATGACCGAGAGCAGCAGCGGACGCCGCGCGTCCGAAACCGCGGCGGACGCCGAGGCCGGGCCTGCCCCCGAGCGCAAGCCGGGCTCCCCCACCGACCTGCACAAGCCGTCGTGGGGGTTGGCGCTCAAGGGCGCGGTGCGCGAGTTCCTGGACGACCAGTGCACCGACCTCGCCGCGGCCCTCACGTACTACGCCGTGCTCGCCTCCGCGCCCGCGCTCCTGGCGCTCGTGTCGATCCTCGGGCTCGTGGGCGACGGCGAGAAGGCGGTCGACTCGGTCCTGACGAGCGTCGAGGGGGTCGTGCCGTCCACCACGCTGAGCATGATCGAGCCGCTCGTCGAGCAGGCCGCCGACACCGACAAGGCCGGGTGGGCGCTGGTCATCGGTGTCGTGCTGGCCCTGTGGTCCGCGTCGGGCTACGTCGGGGCGTTCGGCCGGTCGATGAACCGCATCTACGAGGTCGAGGAGGGGCGCCCGATCTGGAAGCTGCGGCCCGTCATGCTCGGCGTGACGGTCGTCGTGGTGGTTCTCGCGGCGCTCGTCGTCGCGAGCCTCGTGCTCTCCGGACCGATCGCGCGCCAGGTGGGCGAGCTCGTGGGCCTCGGGGACACCGCGATCGCCGTGTGGCAGGTCGTGAAGTGGCCGGTCGCGCTCCTGCTCGTGGTGGTCCTCGTCGCGCTGCTGTACCACCTCACGCCGAACGTGAAGCAGCCGCGCTTCCGGTGGGTCAGCCCCGGGGCGCTCCTCGCGATCCTCGTGTGGGCGCTGGCGTCCGCCGCGTTCGGGCTCTACCTGGGCAGCGGCCTCAGCAGCTACGGCGCGACGTACGGGACTCTCGCCGGCGTCATCATCTTCCTGCTCTGGCTGTGGATCACGAACCTCGCCCTCCTGCTCGGCGCCGAGCTCGACGCGGAGGTCGAGCGCAGCCGCGAGCTCCAGGGCGGGCTCGAGGCCGAGGAGCGCCTCCAGCTCCCGCCGCGGGACACGCGCGCGAGCGACAAGAAGGCGGCCAAGCGCGACGAGGCGGTCGAGCAGGCCCGTGCGCTGCGCCGGAGCGGCGGGCGCTCCGCGGACGCCGAGACCCGGGACGGCGGCCCCGGTCAGGAGTCGGGTCGCGGTGCCCACCGCTCCGCCGACGGGCCCGACGGCGCCGGAGGCCGCGAGGCGTAGCGGGCTACCGGGCGGGCGCGGGGTCGGGGATCTCGTCGGGCCGGTAGCGCGGCAGGCGGCTCGCGGGGAGGATCGCCGTCGCGCTGACCGCGGCCAGGACGAGGAGGCCGATCTTCAGCGTCCCGAGGCGCGCGTCCTCGTTGAGCGCGACGGCGGCGTCCACCTGGGCGGGCGTCGCGTCGGTGCCCGCGAGGACCGTGCGCAGGTCGTCGTTGCTCACGAAGTTGACGGTGTCGAGGTCGACCTGGGCGACGAGCGACGGCGGCAGCTCGGGGTGCTCGACGACGGCGCGCCCGACGCTGAACGACAGGATCGTCACGAGCAGAGCCCCCGCGAGCGCCGTGCCGACCGCCGAGGCGAGGTTCTGCGTCGTGCCGCGGATCGAGCCGACGTCGCCCGCGAGGGTCTTGGGCGCCGCCGTGACGAGCACGTTGAACACGAGCGTCACGAGCGCACCCTGACCGATCCCGAAGACGACGAGGCCGAGGATCGTGGGCAGCGTCTCCCAGTTGTTCGTCACGACGAACGACAGCCAGAGCAGCGCGGCGGTCGTCAGGGTGAAGCCGAAGACCCCGATCGTGCGCGGCGGGTAGCGCCGGTAGAAGCGCACGACGAGCGTCGCGGTGACGAACACGGTGAGGTTGAACGGCATCATCGCGAGCGCCGTGTCGAACGGCGTGCGGCCCTGCACGATCTGGATGTACAGCGGCACGGTGAAGTTCAGCGCGGCCTCGAGGGCGACCACGACGAACATCGCGTAGACCGCCGCTCGTTCGCTGGGCCGTGCGAGGACGGACAGGTCGACGAGCGGGACCTTGCCGGCGGCGGTCCGGCGCCGCGTCCACCAGAAGAACGCCTGCCCGAGCACGATGCCGAGCAGGACGAGCACGGGTGCGGGCGAGACGCCGACCAGGTCGAACGGGGCGCCCGGCGCGGCGAAGAACAGTCCCCAGGCGTTGAGGTTGTTGAAGCCGAGGGTGAGCGCCACGACGGCCACGCCGATGAGCACCGCGGCCACGAGGTCGATGCGGATGCCGGGGTCGCCCGCGTCGGACCGGAGCCGGAAGCTGAGCACGAAGACGACGACGGCGAGCGCGAGGACGATGCCGAAGGTGGGTCGCCAGCCGATGAGCGTCCCGAGCGCGCCGCCGATGAAGAACGCGCTCATGCCGGACACCGCGCGCGCCGAGCCCAGCGAGCCGATCGCCGTCGCCTGCTGGGGCCCGCGGTAGTTCTCCGCGATGAGGGCGACGAGCGCGGGCACGATGATCGCGGCCGAGGCGCCCGCGACGGCCTGGCCCGCGATGGCCCACGCGACGGTCGGCGAGAGGATCATGAGCAGCGCCGAGCCGGCGAACGTCGCCACGACGACCCGGAAGATCGCGACCCACCCGATCCGCTGCCCCAGCTTCGCCCCGGTCATGACGAGCGCGGCGACCGCGAGGCCGTAGACGACGATCGTCGTGCTCGCGACGGTCGGCGGGACGCCGAAGTCCTCCACCATCCCGCCCAGCGACACGGGCAGCGCCGCGACGTTGAACGACATGAGGACCTGGGCGAGGAACAGGCCGACCATCGGCACCCACGACCGACGGTCCTCGGTCGCCGGTGCGGCGGTGGCGTCGACGGCGTCTCGGGTGCTCACAGGGCGGCGTCCCTTCTCTCGGTCGGGCGAGTGGTCGTCACGGGGACGTGCGGGGAGGACGCGAAGAGGTTGAGGCCGAGCGTCCGCGAGAGGTACGCGGTCGCACGCTGGCCGCGCACGCTGTTCCCGGCCGGGTCGAGCGGCGGTGAGAACGTGCCGATCGCCCCCTTGCCGGGGGCGACCGCGACGATGCCCCCGGCCACGCCGGACTTGGCCGGCAGGCCGATCTCGAACAGCCACTCCCCGGACCGCTCGTACATGCCCGTCGCGGCGAGCACCGCGAGCGTGTCGCGGCAGACCTGCGCGGAGACCACGCGCTCGCCCGTGACCGGGTTGACCCCGCCGTCCGCGAGGGTCGCGCCCATGACGGCGAGGTCGCGCGCGCTCACGCGCAGCGCGCACTGCTTGGTGTAGACGTCGACGACCTCCAGCGGGTCGACCTCGATTCGTCCGTAGCTCTCCAGGAGCCGCGCGATCGCCTTGTTGCGCATGTTCGTCGCCGACTCCGATCGGTACACGACCCCGTCGAGCTCGAGCGACCGACCGGCGAAACGGGACAGGCCGGTCCGCACGTTCTCCCACTGCTCGGCGAAGGACGAGCCGGGCATGAGGGCCGTGGTCGCGAGCGCGCCCGCGTTGACCATGGGGTTGCGCGGGTGGCCGTCGTGGAGCTCGACCGCCATCACCGAGTTGAAGGCGAGGCCCGTGTTGTCCACCCCGACCCGTTCGAGCACCCCCTCGTGGCCGTAGGCCTCGCAGACGAGCGCGTAGACGAACGCCTTGGAGATCGACTGGACGGAGAACTCGACGTCGGCGTCGCCCACGGCGTGGACCGCCCCGCCCGACTCGGCGACGCACACCCCGAACAGAGCCGGGTCCGCCTCGGCGAGGACGGGGATGTAGTCGGCGACAGCACCGTCGTCGTGCGCGCGGTACCGCTCGTGGGCCGCGCGCACGTGCTCCTCGACGCGGTCCCACCCCGGGAGGGACCCGGTCGCGACCTCCTGCTCGACCCCGTCGACGTCCAGTCCCATCCCGTCCCCTCCGTCCGGATCGTCCGCAGCGACCACGCGCGATGCTGCCACGTCCGTCCGGCGGGCGCAGGAGGAAGCCCGGGGCGGTGGGCGTCGGGGCCGGCGTCGTGATCGGCTCCCGGCGCTGGGCCGTGACCCTCAGTCGCCGTAGGCGGGCGCCTGCCAGTCGTGGTACAGCGACACGTGGGTGTCCCCGTCACCCTGGAGGCGCAGCACCATGTACACGTCCCAGCGGAGCTCCTCCGTGTCGAACCCGCTGCCCGGCTCCTGGAGCCGGGAGAGGTGCTCGGCCGGCATCCCGAGCGCGTCGCCCACGCACTCGACGTCGTCCCAGGTCGTGCCCAACCCGCCGGGCCCGGTCGCCGCCTCCACCGCGCCGAAGTCGATCGACCCGTTGTCCGGGTCGAGGGTCGCGCCCGTGAAGTCGAGATCGCAGGCCTCGAACGCCGTCGCCACGTCCTCGATGTTCGCCTCGCGGGCGAGGCGCGGGCGGACGGTGAGGTAGACGACGAGCGCGGCGGCGACGACGAGGACGAGGACGAGCGAGAGGACGAGGACCGGGCGCCCGCGACGCCGGGTCGGGCTCGCGACCGGCGGGACCGGCGTACCGGCGGTGGGCAGGTCGGGCTGCAGCGTCATGGTTCCCCCCGGGTGCTCGTGCGGCCGCCCGTCGGCGGCGCGAGCCGACCCTACTGCGCGCGCGGCGGGCTCGGCGCCGACGACCGGATCCGACGTCTGCCCGAGGTTCCGCTCAGGCGCTCGTGCGGCGGACGACGACGGACGGGAACGTGCGCTCGTCGTCGCGCCGGCGGCGGTCCAGCAGGGCTGCCGTCGCCGCGGCCGCGATCCGCTCGACGGGGTGGGTCGCGGTCGTCAGGCCCGGCCCGGCCTGCGCCGCGAAGGGCTGGTCGTCGAACCCGGTGACCGCGACGTCGTCGGGCACGCGGACGCCGTCCTCCGCGAGCGCGCGCATCGCGCCGACGGCGAGCGTGTCGCTCATCGCGACGAGCGCGTCCACGCCGGGCCAGCGCCGGCGGGCCTCGCGCGCCGCCTCCGCACCCGCGAGGGACGTGAGGTCGGCGGCCACGACGCGGTGCGGGAGCCCGGCCGCGCGCACGACGGCGTCGTACGCCTCGACCGCGCGCCGCGCGCCCGGGAGCCAGCCGGGGCCGGTGAGCATGACGACGTCGCGGCGCCCGTCGGCGAGCACGTGCTCGACGAGCGCGGCGATCCCGGCCGCGGCGTCGACGTCGTACGAGGGCACGCGCCCGTCGGCGGGGCCGATCGCCGCCACGCGGTCGACGAGCGCGCGCGGCACGCTCGCGAGCACCTCCGCGGAGTAGTCGACGAGCAGCACGCCGCCCACGCCGGGGTCGCGCGCAAGACGGGCCAGCTCGTCGCGCGGGTCGGGCCCGAGCCAGCGCAGCGCCACGCCGACGCCCTGGGTGTCGGCCGCGCGGCTGGCCGCCGCGACGACGCGCGCGACGTAGGGGTCGCCCAGCAGGTCCGCGGACGGCGACCCGACCGCGACCACGACGCGCTCGCCGCGCCCGCTCGCGAGCGACCGCGCACCGGGGTGCGGGACGTACCCGAGCTCCTCGACGGCGGCGAGGACGGCACGGCGCGCCGCATCGGAGACGGGGCCCGTGCCGCGCACGACGCGCGAGGCCGTGGACCGCGAGACGCGGGCCGCCGCGGCGACGTCGTTGAGCGTGGTGGGCGGCATGGCGATCTCCTGGGCGGTCCGGTCGGCGATGACGGGCGGCGCCCGGAGCACCACGCTAACCCGCGGAGGGCCGTCGGTGGAAGCGTTCCCACGGTCGTGTCGGAGCCCGGTCCGTCGTCGATCCCGGGGTCGCTCCTCAGGACCGGCGCGCGGTGGGGACCGAGCCCGGGTTCGTCGCGCGCTCCCGGCGGGCCGCGAGCCGGAGCGCGACCACGGCGAGGACCGCGCCGAGCAGCGCCCCGATCGAGTTGGAGAGCCAGTCGTTCGTGTCGCACGACCGCCCGAGCGCCGGGACGAGCGCCTGGACCACCTCGACGAGCGCGGAGGCGACGACGCCGCCGAGGAGCGCGGCGAGGGGCCTGCCCAGCGCGACCGCGGCGAGCAGCACCGGCGGCACGAACAGCACCACGTTCGCGAGGAGCTCGACCCGACCCGGGGTCGGCAGCGACCAGCTCACGGTGCACACCGCGAAGAGCTCGCGGTCGACCGGCACGAGGGTCAGCAGGAGCACCGGGAGCAGCGAGACGCCGAACAGCACCCACGCGAGCGGTCGGCGGCCCGCCAGCCACGCGCCCACGAGCGGACCCGCCACGACGAGGACGAGGAGGGCGAGCGGCGACAGCCAGGGGTGCGCGACGAGGACGGTGGCGATCATGGGCGGCCAGTCTCGCAGGTGCCGGATGCCCTGGTGCGTCGGCGCCCGGGTGCCGGGTGACGGGTGACGCGTGTCGGCGGGTCACGGTAGACCTGTGCCCATGTCGACGACGCCGTCCCCCGAGCCCCTCGCGCCCGACGCTCCCGCATCCCGCGAGGAGTGGTGGATCTGCCGCACGTGCGCGGTCGAGCACGCCGAGCGACCCGACGTGTGCGCCATCTGCGCGGACGAGCGCCAGTGGGTCCCCGCGACCGGGCAGGCGTGGACGACGCTCGCCGAGCTCGCCGCGGCCGGCGAGCGCCTCGTGCTGGAGGAGCTCGAGCCCGACCTGTTCGGCCTGTCGAGCGAGCCGAGCGTCGGCATCGGCCAGCAGGCCAAGATCGTGCGCACCCCGGCGGGCAACCTCCTGTGGGACCCGCCCGGCTACGTGGACGACGACGCCGTCGAGCAGGTGCGCGCGCTCGGCCCGGTCGTCGCGATCGCGGCGAGCCACCCCCACATGTTCGGCGTCCAGGTCGCGTGGAGCCGCGCCCTCGGTGGCGTCCCGGTCCTCGTCGCCGAGGCGGACGCGCACTGGGTCGCGCGCCCGGACCCGGTCATCGAGACCTGGACCGGCGAGCGCGAGGTGCTGCCCGGCATCGTCCTGTCGCAGCCGGGCGGCCACTTCCCCGGGAGCGCCGTCGTGCACTGGGCGGCCGGCGCGGAGGGCCGGGGCGTGCTGCTGTCCGGCGACACGATCTTCGCCAACCCGGACCGGACGTCCGTCAGCTTCATGCGGTCCTACCCCAACCGCATCCCGCTGTCCGCCGCCGTCGTGCTGCGCGTCGCCGAGCACGTCGCGCGGCGCCCGTTCGAGCGGCTCTACAACAACTTCGAGGGCGTCGTCCCGGCCGACGCGCGAGAGGTCGTGCTCCGCTCCGCGCAGCGCCACGCCGCCTGGGTCCGCGGCGACTTCGACCACCTCACCTGACCGGTCGCCGCCCGCGGGTCCGTCGACCACGGTCATGGATCCGTGACGTTCGATCCTTCGGCGACGGTTCGGCCCCTTCACGGTCTCCGTCCCGGATCCTGCCGTTCCCTCCCGCCGACGCCGCCGACGAGAGCCGAGAATCGTCGGATGGCGGACATCTTCGAGGCCACCCGACCGGACGACTACCTGATGCGCCTGGCGGCGTCCGACCTCGGGCGCGGCTACAAGGCGATGGTGACCGCGGAGCTCGCCCTGGCGGACGGCCACACCGTGGTCGACGTCGGGTGCGGCCCCGGTGCCGACCTCCTCGCCTTCAGCGCGGCGGTCGGCGCCGACGGGCTGGTCGTGGGGATCGACCACGACGTCGACGCGGTCGAGGCGGCGCGGGAGCGCGTGGCGGGGACCCGCAACGTCACGGTGCGGACGGGCGACGCCCACGAGCTCGACCTCGACGCCGGGAGCGTCGACCGCGCCCACACGGATCGCGTGCTCCAGCACGTCGCGGACCCCGGCCGCGCCGTCGACGAGATCGCTCGCGTGCTCCGCCCGGGCGGGCGCGCCGTGCTCGCGGAGCCGGACTGGGGAACCCTCGCGATCGACGGGCCGGACCGCGCGACGACGCACGCGTACCAGGCGTACGTGGTCGAGGAGGTGGTACGCAACGCGTGGACGGGCCGGCAGCTCCCCGCGCTCGCCGCGCGTTCGGGGCTCTCGGTCCGCCGGGTCGTCCCGGTCACGGCCGTCTTCCGGGACGTCGGCGAGGCCGACGCCGTGCTGGGTCTCGGGCGCGTCGCCCGACGCGCGCGGGAGGCCGGGTACCTCGACCCGGACGCGTACGAGCGCTGGGTCGCGCACCTCACGACCGCGGTGTTCTTCGCGTCGGTCACCCTGTTCGTCGTGGTCGCCGACCGCTGACCGAGGCCGCGTCCCTGTGGGTGGCCCGCGCGACGATGCCCGGATGAGCACCCACGCGCACGGCATCCACCACTCGATCGACTACGTCGAGCTCCCCGCGACCGACCTCGCCGCGGCGCAGGCGTTCTACGGCGCGGCGTTCGGCTGGGAGTTCGTCCCCTACGGCCCCGGGTACGCGGGGATCCGCACCGCCGCGGAGTCGGGTGCGGACGAGGCGGGCGGGCTGCGCCTGGCGGAGGCGGCCGACGTCTCGCGGGGCGGGCCGCTCGTGCTGCTGTTCTCCGCGGACCTCGACGCGACGCTCGCCGCCGTGCAGGGCGCGGGCGGCCAGGTGGTCGAGGGCCCGTACGCGTTCCCCGGTGGCAGGCGGTTCCACTTCCTCGACCCGAGCGGCAACGAGCTGGGGGTCTGGGCGACGTCCTGAGGACGCGCCGCCTCAGCCACCGAGCAGGAGCGACACCCCGATGGTCGCCATGACGACGGCGATCGCGCCGTCGAGCACGCGCCACGCGCCGGGCCTGGCGAACACGGGTGCGAGCAGGCGTGCGCCGAAGCCGAGCGCGGTGAACCAGGCGATGCTCGCGACCATCGCGCCTGCCCCGAAGAGCCAGCGGGCGGCGTCGGGGTCGCCCGCTCCCCCGGCGTGCGCGGCGGCGTAGCCCGCCGCGAGCGACCCGAGGAGAAGCACGGTGTCGAGGTAGACGTGCGGGTTGAGCCACGTGAGGGCGAGCGACGTCCCGACGGCGGAGCGGGCGCTCGTCGCGCCGGCGCCCGACACCTCGCCGGACGCTGCGTCGAGACCGCCGGGTCGCAGGGCGCGGCGGGCGGCGAGGACCGCGAGCGTGAGGAGGAACGCGCCACCGCCCCACCGCACCGCGGTGAGCAGCGCGGGCGCGCCGGTCACGAGCGCGCCGAGCCCGGCCGTCCCGGCGGCGATGAGGACGAGGTCGGAGAGCGCGCAGACGAGCACGACGGGCAGGACGTGCTCGCGGCGCAGGCCCTGGCGCAGGACGAACGCGTTCTGCGCCCCGATCGCGACGATGAGGGACAGCCCGGCGGCGAGACCGGCGGCGAGGGGCGAGAGAGCGGCGAGCACGCCCTCGACGGTAGGTACGCGGCCCGATGAAGTACAGCGAAAGATTCTGCACTTCCCTAAGATCTGCTTCATGGTGGACCTCCAGCCCGACCAGCTCCGGACGCTCGACGCGATCGCCGCCGCCGGGACGTTCGAGGCCGCCGCCCAGCGGCTCGGGGTCACCCCGTCCGCCGTGAGCCAGCGCGTGCGCGCGCTCGAGTCGGCGGTGGGCCAGGTGCTCGTGCGGCGCGGGAAGCCCGCCGAGCTCACGCCGCCGGGCCAGGTGCTCGTCCGGCACGCGCGCCACCTCGCGCTGCAGCAGGCGGACGTGCTCGCGGAGCTGGGGATCGGGTCCGCGGGGCGGCCGGACGACCCGGCCGACACCGACGATGCCGCCGTGCCGCTGCCCGAGGTCACGCTCGTCGTCTCCGGTGACGCCCTGACCACCTGGGCGCTGCCGGCGCTCGTCGACGCGTCGGAGTGGGCCCGGCTCGAGGTGCTGCGCGAGGACGAGGAGCACTCGATCGGCCTGCTGCGCGACGGCACGGCCGTCGCGGCGGTGACCTCGGTCGCCGAGGCCGTCCCCGGCTGCCGCTCGACCCTGCTGGGCCGGATGCGCTACCGCCCCATGGCGAGCCCCGCGTTCGCCGCGCGCTGGTTCCCCGAGGGCCCGACCGCCGTCGCGCTCTCCCGCGCGCCCGTCCTCGCGTTCGACCGCAAGGACGACCTCCAGGAGCGCTACCTGCGGCTGCGCGCCCAGGAGGCGGTCGGGACAGCGGCGGGGGCAGTGATCGACCCGCCCCGCCACCACGTCCCCGCGTCGAACGAGTTCCGCCGCGCGATCGAGCTCGGCATGGGGTGGGGCATGCTCCCCGACCTCCAGAGCGCCCGGGCCGAGCGCGCGGGACGCCTCGTGGGCTTCGACGACGCCCGGGCGATGGACGTGCCGCAGCACTGGCAGCAGTGGCGGCTGCACTCCACGTCTCTCGACCGCCTGGCGACCGCCGTCGCGCGCGCGGCCCGCGCCGCGCTCGGCGACCCCTGAGGTCCGGACGCCGACCCGTCCGCTCAGACGCCCGCGAGCGCCCGCACGACGTCGGCCGCCGGCCCGTCCGACGCGTTCCGGTAGCCGGTCCCCGCCCACAGGTGCAGGCGGTCGGCGTCGCCCGCCGCCGCGGCCGCCTGCCGCAGCCCGCGGGTCAGGTGGTGCACCGCGGGGTAGGCGACCGGTGCGCTCCCCCGGTGGCGCTCGACGAAGCCGTTGCGCAGCGCCCGGGCGGGCCGGCCGGTGAACGCCCGGGTCAGGACCGTCTCGGTGAAGGCGGGGTCGGCGAGGGCGCGACGGTAGGTGGGCGACGTGCCCGCCTCGTCGGTCCGCAGCAGCAGCGTGCCCACGGCCACGGCCTGCGCCCCGGCGTCGAGGAGCGCACGCGCCGCCCCGGGTCCGTCGACGCCACCGGCGGCCACGACCGGCAGGTCCACCTCGCGCCGCACCCGCCGGACGAGCTCGGTCGTCGCGACGGGCTCCGGGTCCCGGCCGGGGTCGTGGACGGCGCTGTGGCCGCCCGCGTCGGAGCCCTGGACCACGAGCCCGTCGACTCCGACGTCGCGCGCGAGCCTCGCCTCGGAGGGAGCGGTGACGCTGGCGAGCACCCGGGTCCCGACGGCGCGGAGGGCGGCGACCGCGGCCCGGTCGGGCAGCCCGAACGTCAGGGACACCGCCGGCACCGGCCGCGCGAGCAGGAGCGCGAGCTTCTCCTCCCAGCGGTCGTCGTCGGCGACGGGCGTCGGGTCGAGCACGACCCCGAGCGCGTCCGCCTCCGGCGCGAGCTCGGCGGCGTAGGCGGCGAGCGCGTCCGGGTCGACGACGTCGCGCGACGGCACGAACAGGTTGACCCCGAAGGCGTGCCCCGTGGCGCGGAGCGGCTCTATCTGGGCCGCCAGCGCCTCGGGCGTCGTGTAGCCGCCGGCGAGGAACGGGAACCCTCCGGCGGACGCTACGGCGGTCGACAGCGCCACCGTCGTCGGGCCGCCGGCCATCGGCGCGGCGACGATCGGGAGCGGGGAGTCGAGGATCGGCGCGCTCATGGTCGGATCCTCTCAGGTCGACGGAACGGCTCGACCTCGCCCCCGTGGTCGCCCCTCGGACGTGTCGGTGCCGCCGACGGGCACCGGCCGCCGTCGCACCGGGGCACACTCGTGGGGTCACCCGCTCGCAGAGCCGAGCGACCACCCCCACCGAGGAGCACGATGGCGTACTTCTTCCGCACCGGCCCGACGACGTTCCGCGCGAGCCCGCACGTCGGCGGGGCGTGGCGCACCGACGAGCAGCACGTGGCGCCCGCGCTCGGGCTGCTCGCGCACGTCGTCGAGACCGACCGCGTCGCCCGGGGGCGCGACGACCTCGCGGCGTCGCGCCTCGCCTACGACATCTGGGGCGTGTTCCCGATCGGCGACGTGGAGACTCGGGTCCGCGTGGTGCGCCCGGGGCGGGGCGTGGAGCTCGTCGAGGCGACGCTCTGGTGCGCGGGGCGCTGCGCCGTCTCGCTCCGGGCGTGGCTCGTGCGGACGGGCGACACCGTCGACCTCGCCGGCGGTGCGCCGGCACCCGTGCCGGGACCGGACCGGACGCCGCCCTGGACCCGGCGACCGTCTGGCCCGGCGGCTTCATCGACTCCGTCGAGGTCCGCCGCACCGCGGTCGAGCCGGGGCGCGCGACGGTCTGGGTGCGCACCGACGTCCCGCTCGTCGCCGACGAGGAGGCCGGGCCGCTCGCGCGCACCGCAGCGCTGCTCGACGCCGCCAACGGCATGGCCGTGCGCGCGGACCCGCGGGAGGTCGCCTTCCCCAACGTCGACCTCACGGCCCACCTCTTCCGCGCGCCGCTGGGCGGCTGGGTCGGCCTGGACACCTCGGTCGTCTTCGGCACCGCGGGTTCCGGGGTCACGCACAGCACGCTCCACGACGAGGCCGGACCGTTCGGGACGCTCGCGCAGGCCCTCGTCGTCCGCGCTCTCGCCGCGCCGGGGGACGCTACCGGCGCGTGACCGTCCCGCCGGGGCTCCCCGCGCGCGACGCGTCGAGCACGCAGCGCTCGACGTCGCGCACGACCTGCTCCGCCGTCGCGTCGTCCACGCGCGTCGTGTCGGCGGTGAGGACGACGTCGATGCCCCCGCCCGGGGCGTCGACGAGGTGCAGCGTGAGGGTGACGCCGCCCTGCTCGTCGGACGCGTCGGCGCGCGCGAGCCGCCGCGACGGCGTGGGGCGGGCGCGCAGCGTCCGGTCGGGTCCGGTGCCGCGGCGGTCGTTGTACCAGCAGGTGCCGTCGTGGGCGGTCGACGGGTCGGCCGCGGCCTCCGCCTGGAGCCGGTCCTTGTCGTAGTACGCCGACCGGTACGCCGTCATCGCCGCGCGCCAGACCCGCGCGCCCACCTCGTCGAACGGCGCGTCGAGACCGTCGACGTGCACCAGGCCCTCCATCGCCGTCGTCACGACGGCCGTCGCGAGCTCCCGGCGGAAGCGGTTGCTCACCATGACCTGCAGCGCGAGGTCGTCCCGGCCCGCGGCAGCGGCGAGCGCCCGGCACGACGCCGCGAGCAGGACGCCGGACGCGCTCGTGCGCCAGCGCGCCGCCACCCGCTCGGCCGCGGGCCCCAGGCGTCGCGACCGCAGGACCGTCTGCCGGTACCGCGGCCCCCCGTCGAGGGCCTCGGCGGGGCGCGGCGCGAAGACCTGCGTCGGGGCCGCGCGCATGGTGCGCAGGGTGCGTGCGCGCGCGGCGGCGTCGTGCCGCCGACCCTCGTCCGAGGTCTGCCAGGCCGCCTCGTCGAGCGGCGTCCACGCCTCGACGTCCGGCAGCGTGGCCCCCGCCGCGAGAGCCGTGAGGTCGCCGTCGAGCACGGGCAGCCCCCAGCCGTCGAGCGCGGTGTGCGCGACGACGAGCACGGTGTGGTGCACCGCGCCGTCCACCGTCACGAGACCGACCCGCACGGGCAGCTCAGCCGGGTAGTCGAACGCGCGGCCCCAGAGCTCGTCGCGCAGCCGCGCGCCGTGCGCGGCGACGTCCGCCACGTCGGGCACACGCTCCTCGACGACCTCGACCGTCCCGGCCCCGCACAGCTCCTGGACGTAACCGTCCCCGCTCGGGTGGATCCGCGTGCGCAGCGAGTCGTGCCGCTCCACGAGCCCGCGCACGACGGCGGTCGCGGCCTCGGTCGGCACGGGCGCGTCGAGCGGGCCGCCCCACACGAGGTTGAACTGGTGGTCCAGCGGCTCCAGGGCGGCGAGCGCCCGCCGGATCGCCGTCTGGCCCCACGTCGCGGGCCCCTCGCCCGCTCGCCCGCTCACCTCGACACGGTGCACGACCCTCATCACGCACCTCCTGCGCCCGTACGCACCGGGGGCGACGGGTGCTCCGCGCCCCGGACCCGGGTGCGGAGCGCGTGCGGCCGCGGCCCCGGCGTCGCGCACGCCGCGACGGCGCCCGCGGGTGCCGCCACGTCGCTCACCCACCACTCCTGCCCGCGCCAGGGGCCGCCGTCGGCCCGCACCAGCCCGGACGCCCGGACGTCGAGCCCGAGCACGTCGAGCAGCCGTCCGCCGACCGCCTTGGCGCACGCCTCCAGCCGTGCGAGGCGCCGCCACGGGTCGGCGTCCGCGTCCGACCGTGCGTCCTCGGGGGCGAGGAACCGCGCGGCGAGGCGGTGGACGTCGACGCGCGGGTCGCGCACCTGCACGTCGACGCCCACGTCCGTCCCGGCGAGCGCCACGAGCGCGTGGTCGCCGCTGCGGCTGAGGTTCCACCGCTGCCCGACGACGGGGCCCGGCTTCCCGTGCGGCCCCACCTCCCAGCGCACGTCCGCGGGCGACAGGCCCGTACGCGCCGCAAGGATCTCGCGCGCGGCGACGTGCGCGCGCACGTACCGCGCGGCGTCGGCGGGCGAGGCGAGGCGACGAGCACGGTCACGCTCCACCACGTCCAGCACGTCGGCGCCGAGCACGACGTCACCCGCCGTCGAGCACGATCTGGCGGTCGGAATCGAGCCCAGAACGACACTCATGTCGTGCTCGGCGGGGGGCGGGGTCGTGGTGACGAACCACAGCTCGACCTCCGGCTCGGGATCGACCGCGCTCATGCGACGAACTCCGGCAGGCCGTCGTCGAGCGCTCCCTCGGCCGCGCCCCCGAACGCGCCCGTGGCGCGCGTCGTCACGACGACCTCCACCCGGCGGTCGACCGCGCGCGCGACGACCGGGCGTAGGTCCGCGACGCCGTGGTGCGCGCCGGGGACGTCGTCCGGGCCGACGGCGAGCACGGTCGCGCCCGCGCCCCGACCGGCGGCGACCCCCGCGGCGGAGTCCTCGAGGACGAGGCAGCGCCGCGGGTCGACGCCGAGCAGCCGCGCCCCCGCGAGGAAGCCCTCCGGGTCGGGCTTGCCCCGCTCCACGTCCTCCGCGCACACGAACCGCGCCGGCACGGGCAGCCCGGCGGCGGTCAGGCGCGCGAGCGCGACCTCGCGCGCCGCCGACGTCACGACCGTCCAGGCGCGCGGGTCCAGGCCGTCCAGCAGGTCCGCCGCGCCGGGCACCGCGACGACCCCCTCGGTGTCGTCGCACGAGATGCGGTGCAGCCACTCGACCTCGCGCGCGACGTCGGCGTCCGGCGCCACGAGGCGGACCACCTCGACGTCGCGGCGGCCGTGCGACGCCGCGACCACCGCGTCGCCGTCGAGCCCGAGCCGGGCCGCCCACGCGAGCGTGTGCCGCTCGATCGCGGCCGAGGAGTCGACGAGCGTCCCGTCGAGGTCGAGCAGCAGGGCAGCGCCGCGCCACGCCCACACGCCGGTCGACGCGGGCGCCGACGCACCGGTCGGGGCCGCGTTCACAGCAGCTCCACCGCGCGCGCGAGCCGCGCCTCCGCATGGAGGTCGGCGTACCGCTGCGCGAGCCCGGGCATGTGCTGCAGCCCCAGCGTGGCCGGGCTCGGCCGGCCCGGTGCGTCACCGTCCGCGCGCGCGACGACCGGCAGCACGTGCGCGGCGTCGGCGTCGACGAGCGCCACCAGGACGTCCGCCACGGTGAGGTGCGCCGCATCGGCATCGGTGAGCGTCACCAGTGCCTCCGCCACGGTGCCGTGCGCGGCGGGGGACAGGGACGCCGTCGTGCGGTGCGGCTCGCGCGTCGTCGCGCCCGGCGGTGCGAGGGCCGCTCTGCGCGCCACCCACAGCCCGCGCGAGACGTGACGCCCGCCGGGTTCGACGCCGAGGAGCCCGCGCGGCTCGACGTGCTCGCACGCGAGGATCTCGACGACGGCCCGGCCGCCCGGGCCGTCCGCGCCGTCGGGCGCCTCGCGTGCCTCGCGTGCGTCAGGCGCATCAGACGCCTCGGGTGCCAGGGGTGGCACGGGACGGTCGGACGGGCCGGAGGGCGTCCCACCCCCGCCCGCGACGTCGTCGGTCCCGGCGACCCGGTGCTCGGCGGCGCCGTCGAGGTCGACCTGCGCGGTCAGGCGCCGCACCGCGTCCTCGGCGCGCGCGCCGCACGCCGCGCAGTCGTGCACGACGACGCGCACCGGCACCGCCGGACCCGCCGCCCGGCACACGACCTCGGCGTCGCGCTCCCCGAGGAGCCGAGCGGCGGCAAGCACGGCCCGGTCGACCGCGACCCCCGCCGCGCCGTCGCGCGCCCCCACCCCGCCAGCGGGTGCCGAACCCGGGGTTGCGGGCGACCCCGGCGCCGAACCCGCCCGTAACCCCGGGTTCGACGGGGTGGCGGTCCACGACGAGCCCGCGAGCAGCGCGTCGAGGGCGAAGGCGACGAGCTCGTCGACCAGGTGTTCCGGGCGGTCGGCGGGGAGGAGGCCGGACAGCACCCACGTCCGGACCGCGGCGGCCCGGTGCGCCGAGGCGTCGGGACCGGCGGGCGGGGGCCAGTCCGTGCGGGCGACGTCGTGGCCCAGCAGCCAGCACGCCGCGCCGAGCTCGAGCAGCGCGTCGCGCGAGACCCGGCCGAGCGCCGGGGAGGCGCCCGCGACGAGCGCCGTCACGTCGTGCGCGACGGCCGCCGGGTCGACGCCGAGCCACCACGACCACGCGTCCCAGCCCCAGCCGAACGGGTGCTCGAGCGGTTCGCCGGTGCCCGGACGGAGCATGCGCAGCGTGCAGCGGGAGCGTTCGAGCGTGACCGCGACCGGCCGGAGGGTCGCCGGTGAGCGCGACGGCTCGCGGTCGAGGCCGGGCCGGTCCCACGCGTCCGGGTCGACGGCGTCGCCCGCCGGGACGGTCGCGTGCCGGGCCCCGTGCGCGTCGTTGCCCGCGAGGCTCGGGCCGTCGCCGTGCTCCAGCAGGTGCGGCAGCGTCGCGACGACGGGGTAGCCCTCGCGCGCGCAGAAGGTCACGACGGCCTCGTCGTCGTCGCGCTCGTCGTCGGGCAGCGTCGCGAGGTGCGCGGCGAGACGCAGCGCGCCGTCCGCGGGGAGGACGAGTCCGAGCGTGGGCACCCACTCGTCGTGCCCGAGCGGCGCCCACGCCTGCCCGGCGACGGCCGCGGCGCGCACGAGGTAGGCGTTGCGCGGGCTGTTCCAGTTCGAGTAGAGCGCGACGGCGTGCCGGTCCCGCGCGCGCACGGCCCGCAGCACGAGCTCGGCGAACCCGGGGACCGGGGCGACGTCGTCCTGGAGCACGAGGTGGTGCGTCGCACCGGGCGCCACGGCGGCCCACGCGCGCTTCGCGGTGCGCAGCGGGCTGGGCGGGCCGTCCGGCTCGGGGTCCTCGACGACCCGCACGTCGAGCGGCGCGCACGCCGCGACCAGGTCCGACACGTCGCCCCGCGCCGGGTGGTGCATGACGACGACGCTGAGCACGGGCTCCGGTGCCTCCGAGCCCGGACCGGCCGCCGCACGCGGGGCCGCGCCCGTTCCCGGCACGTCGCGGACCGGTGCGGTGCGCACCGGGGCGGTGCGGTCCGGCGCGTCCTGTACCGGCGGCGTCGTCCCCCGCGCGGTCACGACGCGACCCCCACGGCCGCGCCGGCCTGCTCCGCCGGCTCGGCCGTCGCGCGCCGCCGGACGAGGCGCACCGCGACGGGGAGCATGACGACGAGGCCGACGACGTTCGTCACCGCGATCGTCGCGTACAGCGCGGCCGGTCCCCCGCCCGCGCGCGCGAGGACGCCGCCGACGCCGAGCGAGACGGCGTGGTAGAGCACGTTGAGGGTCACGGCGACGCGCCCGTACCCGAGCTGTTCGAGCAGGGTCAGGAGGAAGAGCACGAGCCCGACGCCCGCGTACGACGGGCCGACGACCCGCAGGTAGAGCGCCGCCTGCGCGGCGACGTCCGGGTCCGCGGAGAGCCGGCCCGCGACGAACGGCGCGGTCAGGAGGACGAGCGCCCCCACGACCACGTACACGCCCGCCACGACGACCGTGCCCGCGCGCAGCGTGCGCGGCAGCAGCCGGAGCTCGCCCGCGCCCCACTGCTGGTTCATGACGATGCTCACCGCCGCGGCGAGCCCGATCGCCGGCACGATCACGAGCGTCTGGACCGTCGCGGCGCCGCCGAACCCCGCGACGACGTCCGTGCCCGACGGCCCGAGGACCCACACCATGACGAGGTTCGTCACCGTGAGGAGCAGGTAGGACAGGCCGACCGGCAGGCCGACGCCGAGGAGCAGCCCGCGCACGTCGACCCGCTCGGCGACCGCACCCTCGGAGGGCGCGTCCGACGTCGACGGTTCCGCGATGTCCGGGGCGGCCGGGGGGACGGACGCCGCAGCACCCGGCCGGCCGGGCCGTGCCGTGGCCGGGGTCGGAGCCGTCGTCGTCGCGGACGACGGCGGCAGGGGCGGAGGTGGAGGCGGAGGCGGGGTCGGCGTCGTCCACGAGCCGGCGGGCAGCGCCCGGAGCACCCGTCGCCACCACGCGGCCACCCGCTGCGGCGCCGGGTGGTGGCGCAGGGCGAGGGCGCGGCGCAGGCCGGGGACGTGACCCGGCCGTGGGAGGAGGCGGGCCCGCACGAGGAGCGCCCAGGCGACGGCGGCACCGACGAGCGTGGAGCCCGTGATCGCGACCGGGACCGCGAGCACGCCGAACCCGCCCACGAGCCCGACGAGCCACACGACGAGCACCTGGAGGCCCGCGACGAGCAGCGCCACGGTCGCCGACGCCCCGGTGCGCGCCCACCCGCGCAGCGCGGCGGCCGCGACCGCCGTCGGGACGGACAGCACGCTCGCGACCACGGTCCAGCGCGCGAACGCGACGAACTCGGCGACGAGCGGCGCGGGCACGGACAGCACGTCGGCGAGCGCCGGCGCGGCCAGGACCACCAGCAGGGCGACCCCGCCGAGCACGGCCGCACCCGCCGCCACGAACCGCCCCAGCAGCGCCGCGGTGGCCGAGGTCGGGACGACGGCCGCGCCGCCGTCCTCGCCCGCGCCGGCCCCGCCGCCGTCCTCGGCGTCGGACCCCTCGCCCCGGCCCCGGGACCCGTGCAGGCGCGCGAAGCCGACCTGGGTCGAGACGTCGAGGCCCTCCTGAACGGCGAGGACGAGGAACGTCACGGGGATGAAGAGCGACCGGACGTAGAGCGCGTCGTCGCCCATGTGCCCCAGCAGCGCGGCGATGACGAGCTGTGCGAGCGCCCCCACGACGAGTGCCGCGCAGATCGGGGCGGCGAGGCGGACGACGCGGCGGCGCAGGGCCTCGACCGTCGGCCCCGCGGCCGGCGGCGGCGGCACGGGCGGCAGCGCCTCCGGTCGCGGCGAGGCGGTCGCGACCGGGGTCGCGGCCGCCTCCCTAGACGAGCTCGGCATGCCGTGCCCTGCCCTGCAACCAGCCCTGCGCGAGGGTGAGCCGCTGGACGGTCCGCGTGCCCTCCATCATCTCCAGGCCGGGCACGTCGCGGACCAGCTTGTCGAGGTACGGGTGCTCCCACCGCGCGCCCGGGCCGAGGAGCGGCGGCACCGCGTGCGTGACCTCCTCGGCGAGGTCGAGCGCGGTGGCCTTGGCCGCCGCCGGCAGCGTCCCGTCTGCGGGGTCCGCGTCGGCGGCGCGCGCGGCCTGGAGCACGAGGGCGCGCGCGGCGTGGAGCCGGTCGTCGAACGTCTCCAGGCGCCACCGCTCGTCGGCGGTGAACGACGACCGCTCCGCGCGCACGTAGTCGAGCGCCGCCTGCGTGACGCCCACCGCCAGCGACGCGACGACGGGGCGCAGCCGGTTGAAGGTGCGCACGGCCCCGAGGAGGCCGCGGCGCGACGGCGACAGGTGCCGCCCGAGCGTGTCCTGGGCGAGCAGGGGCACGTCGCGCAGCCGCACCTCGCCGAGCTGCACGGCGCGCATCCCGGTGGTCACGAGCGGCGCGGCGTCGAACCCCGGCCGGTCGGTGTCGACGAGGTGGACCCCGACGCCCAGCGGGCCCGGGCGGTGCCGGGCGAACACGACGCCGAGGCTCGCGCGCGCCACGTTGCCCACGTACTTCTTGTGGCCCCGCAGCACGGGAGCGCCCTCGGCCTCGACGACCGCGGTCTCCAGCGCCGCGGCGTCCGAGCCGCGCTCGGGCTCCGTGAGGCCGAAGAACGTCCACGTGCCCGGCTGCGCCACGCGACGGTAGAAGCGGTCGCGCTGCTCCTCGTCGGCGAGGTCGTCCACGACGACCCCGGACATGGACGGCCCCGGCGCCCCGACGACGACGGACGCGTCGCCCCGGGCGAGCGCCTCGGCCACGACGACGCGCTCCACGCACGTGCGCACGTGCACCGGCGCGCCCCGCACGCGCAGCGGGTCGTCGAGATAGCCGGGCGGGAACCCGCCGAGCTGCCGGTACGGCAGGGCGCCGGAGTCCAGGAGCACCTGGAGCGCGGCGGGGTCGGCGTCGATCGCGAGGGCGTGCTCGCGGAGCGCGGCGCCCACGGGCCGCAGGTGCTCGCGCAGCGCGACGAGGTCGACGGTGCTCATGCGTCCTGGCCCTCCCGGCCGTGGGGTGTCTCGGTGTCGCGGCCCGGCAGCGTCCCGCTCGCGTGGCCGAGCAGGTCGATCGTGCGCGCGAGCCGCGCGGCGTCGCCGTCGACGTACCCCGACGCGCCGAACAGGTTGTGGACGGCGCGCGACGAGCGGTCGAGGACCGCGGTGACGCGCGCGAGCGACGTCCCGGAGACCGCGGGCCCGCGGTCGGGCGACCCGGCGGCGGCGTCCCCCGCCGCGACCCCGCCCAGGAGCGCCTGCGCCTCGAGGTGCGCGAGCGCCGCGTCCGCGAGCACGAGGCGGACGGGCGGCAGGTTCACCGTCGCCGTGCCGCCGACCGTGCGGCCCCGCAGGCGTTCCACGGCCCGGTCCGTCAGGCGCTCGCACAGCCCGGTCCGGACCCACGCGACCCCGACTCGCCAGGCGGCGTCGGCCGCGGCGGACGCGGTGCTCTCGTCGGTGGCGGGTGCGACGGGCCCGGTCGCCTCGGCGGCGGGCGCAGCCGATCCGGGTGCCACGGTGCCGCCGGGTGCCCGCCACACGCGCAGCGTGCCGACGTCCGACACCACCTCGCCGACCCGCGCCCACCCGCCCGGGGGCGGGACGTCGTCGGGCAGCAGGACGCACTCGCCCGGCAGCGCCGCGACGGGCAGCAGACCCCCGAGCGCGGTGAGCGCCGCGACCGCGCCACGTTCGCGCGCGACGGCGCGGAGGTCGGCGGGGCCGTCCACGGTGCCCTCCTCGGGCAGCACGCCCGCCCCGACGGGGGCGGGGGCGACGACGTCCGTGCTCATGCGAGCACCGCCTCTCGGGACAGGTCGTCGACGTCCGGGGACGCCTCGACGGGACGCGGGCCGAGGACGAGGGAGCAGCGGTACCCCAGCTCGAGGCACCGCTCGTGCAGCGCGACCGGCGCGTCAGAGACGTCGTCGCACGCGGCGAGGACCTCCCAGACGCCCGTCGCCGCCGCGCCCGGGTCGGCGCGCAGCACGACGCCGTCGAGATCGGGTACGTCGCCCGGGTCCATGTCGACGCCGAGCACGACGCGCCGGGCGCCCGGTGCCGGGGCGCTCTCCCCGGCCGACGCGGGAGCACCGTCGCGGGGCGACTCCGCCGCGTCCGGCCGGGGGCCGCGCGACGCCCGCGCGACCGACAGGGCCTCGACCGGCCGGCCCGCGCCGCCGTGGCCCACGACGAGCGCGACGACCCGGTCGCGCGCGGGGACACGCGTCGCCGTCGGGGGCAGCGTGCACTGCTCCAGGACGAGGACCAGGGCGTCGCCCCCGAGCCCGGTGCCCGTGGGGCCGCCGTGCGCGAGCTCCTCGTGCGCGAGGCGCAGCGCCGTGAACGGTCCGGCCAGCCCTTGCTCGGTCACGCAGAACGTGTACGGCCGGTCGTCGAACAGGTCGGCGACGAACCCGCCGAGCAGGCGCTCGTGCTGCAGGTCCGGGGTGGTGACGACGAGGACGACGAGGCGCACGTCGTCGAGCAGGCCCCGGTCGCCCAGCGCGGCGCGCGCCGCGCGGATCATCGTCGGGTAGTCCCGCCCCGGGCCGCTCTCGAGCCAGTCGGTCGGCTGGTCCTCGCCGTACACGTACCGCAGGTCCTCGGCGACCGACCGGCGCGTCCCGTCCCCGACCGGGACGAGATCATCGACCGGGACGTCCACGACGCCGCGCACGCGCAGGGCGGCGCCGCCGGGTCCCGTCCAGGACGCCGGACCGGACGACGACCCGCTGCTGCCCCCGAGCGACACGTCAGTTCCGGGTCGAGTGCTCGACGACGAAGTCCGTCAGCGAGCCCACGGTCTCGAGGTGGTGCTGCTCGAGCGACTCCGGGTCGACCTCCATGTCGAGCGAGTCCTCGAGGGCCATGAGCAGGCCGAGGACGCTCGTCGAGTCGAGGTCGAGGTCGTCGAACAGGCGGGTCGCGTCCGTGACGTCGGGCAGCGGCCGCCCGAGGACGCTCGACAGCGCCTCGACGACCGCGCCGACGACGCGCTCGCGGCCGAGGGCCTCCTGGGACTCGGTGTTCGTGCTGGTGCTCACGATGTTCCTCCGGGTGGTGGGTCGGGCGCCCGCGGGAGCGGGTGGCGGGTGGCGGCCGGTCGGCCGGCGGGTCAGGGGGCGGCGACGGCCTCGGCGGGGGCGACGCGCGCGCCGAGGTCGTGGAAGACCTGGCGGGACAGGAGGTCGTCGGGCGTGTCCGCGTGCCGCACGAGGAACGACTCGTCGCCGAGCGTCAGCACCTCCGCGGGGTAGCCGTGGCTGAGGAAGTGCACGGGCGACGCCGTCGCGCCGTACGCGCCGGAGCGGTCGACGGCGACGAGGTCGCCGGCCGCGAGGTCCGCCGGGAGCGGGACGGCCTTGCCGATCGTGTCGTTGGGCGTGCACAGCGGACCCGTGACGTTCCACGGCACGTCCTCCGCGCCGGTCGCCGGGCCCACCTTGCGCATCGGGAAGTTGCGCTTGACGAACGAGCCGATGCCGACCGCCGCCATGTGGTGGTTGGTCCCGCCGTCGGCGACGGCGAACCGCTCGCCCATCGACTCCTTCACGTAGCGCACGCGTGCGACGTACGTGCCGCACAGCGCCACGAGGTAGCGCCCCAGCTCCATGACGAGGTCGGTCGCGGGGTGCCGCTGCACGAACGCCTCGACCACGGGGTTGAGCGCCGCGGTGAGGACCTCGACGTCGAGGTCGCGCTCGCGCTCGAAGTACGCCACGCCCAGGCCCCCGCCGACGTCCACGAGCTCGAGCGGGAAGCCGAGCCGGTCCGCGAGGCGCTCCGCGAGCTCGAAGATGCGCGTCGTGTTCTCGACGATCGTGCCCTCGTCGAGGATGCGCGTGCCCATGTACACCTGGACCCCGACGACGCGGGCCGTCGTGAGCCCGGCGCACAGGTCCGGCGCGTCGAGGAGCTGCTGCTCGTCGATGCCGAACTGGCGCGGCTTGCCGCCCATCGTGAGCCCGGAGCCCTTGACGGAGAACGACGGGTTGACGCGCAGCACCACGCGCGCGGCGCGCCCCGTCGCGCGCGCGAGCTCGTCCACCAGCGCGAGCTCCGGCAGCGACTCGACGATGATCGCGCGCACGCCCGAGTTGAGGCAGGCGACGAGCTCGTCGCGGCTCTTGCCGGGGCCGAGGAACAGGACGTCCTGCGGCTCGACGCCGGCCGCGAGCGCCGTGCGCAGCTCGGTGAGCGAGGACACCTCGGCGTTCGCGCCGAGCGAGTGCAGCAGCCCGCAGATGCTGACGTTCGGGTTCGCCTTGAGCGAGTAGAAGATCCCGAGAGCGGGGTGCAGCCGCTCGCGCAGCGCGCGGTAGTTCGCGGCGAGCACGTCGCCGTCGTACACGTACACGGGCGTGCCGAACTCCTCCGCGACCGCGGCGAGGTCCGCGCTCCCGGGCGTCGTCGGCCGGCTCGGGGTCGTGGTCATCGGGGGTCTCCTTCGGTCGGGGTCGCGGCCGTCGGCGCCGGGCGCCGGGCGGTCCGTTCCGTCAGCCGCTCCGTCACGGCGCGGTCGAGGCGGGTGAGGGCGTCCTCGTCGGGCGCGACGAGGAGGCCGTGCAACCGGCCGGCGAACGTGCCGCCCGAGGCCGCGGCGGGCGCGCCGGCGTTGACCGTGCCCGTCCCCTGGACGACGAGCCCCGCCTGCCCGGCCGCGCCCGGGAGCAGGTCGCCGAGGGCGTCGTGGAGCGCCGCGAACGACAGCGGGGCGTCGAGCACGAGCGGGTACTGGCGCGCGAGCGCGACCCACCCGTCCGGCTGGAACCGCTCCTGGAGCGGCACGGTGTACGTGGACATGTTGCTGCGCGCGTTGATCTCCAGGACCGGCAGCAGCGACCCGTCCGTGCGCACGAGCGCGTCGACCCCGACGAGACCGTGGAACCCGTCGGCGGCGATGCGCGCCCCGAGCCGGGACGACAGCTCGGCCAGCGCGTCGACCTGCGCCGCGGGCAGGCGCGACGGGATGCGGTGGCCCTTGTGGACCCCGCCCTCGGTGATCGCTTCCTTGACGAAGTCGAACGCGACCGAGCCGTCCTGCGCGACGGTGAAGTGGTAGTTGAGGTCGGTCGCCTTGTCCGCCCAGACCTCCACGACGACGGCGAGGCGGTCGTCGCCCGAGCGCGCGGCCCGGCGCGTGACCATGCGCACGAGCTGGTCGAGGCGACGCGGGTCGTCGACGACGAGGATCCCCTTGCCGGAGACGCCGTACGCGTCCTTGACGCCCACGGTCGCGCCGTCCGCGACGAGCCGCGCCGCCTCGGCGCACGCGCGCTCGAAGTCCTCGACGGTCCGGCACGCCCAGCCGCGCGCCTGCTCGATCCCGAGCTCGTCGCACAGCCCGCGGCTGTAGACCTTGCTGTTGACGGCCTTGGTGGTGGCGGCGTCGGTGAGCACCGAGCGCAGGCCGGTGGCGGCCGCGAGGTCCTCCTCCGCCGACGACGTCCCGTGCGCGAGGAGGCGCACGCCGTCCGCCGCGAGGTCGCCCAGGCGAGCGAGCAGGGCGGGCGAGTCGAGCGCGTCGAGCGTGACGGTGCGCAGCGGGTCGCTCGACTCGGCGACGTGCACGGTCGGGAGCCCGACGCCGAGCGCGTCCAGGTGGGCGAGGTGGTCCGGGTCGGGCTCGGCCTTGAGCACGACGTGGTCGTCCGGCCCGGCGAGGAGCAGCGCGAGCTCGTCCATGCGGTTGACGAGCGCGGCCGTCGCCGACGCGCCCCCGACCGAGGGCAGGCCGACCTCCCCGACCGCCCACGCGTCCTCGACCTCGAAGTTCCCGAGCAGCACGAGCGGCGCGTCGGGCGCGCCTGCGAGCGCGCGCTTGGTCCGCGCGAGGAACGGCTCGCGAGGGGCCCCCGTCAGGGCGTCCGGGGCAGCGTCCTGGGCGGCGGCCTCCGCCACCTGCTCGACCGTCATGCGGGCTCCTCCGTCTCGTGGGGCGCGTAGCGCAGGACCATGGCGGAGAACGTCGCGCCCAGCCCGACCGCCACCATGAGGAACGGGTCGCCGGGGCGCAGTCGGCCTTCGGCGCGCGCGGCGGCGTAGCCGATGAACGAGTCGGCGCCGAAGCAGTGGCCCGTCACCGGCACGTCGTCGAGCCGGACGCGCGCGATCGGCAGCCCGAGGCGCGAGCACAGGCGCCGCCACGACACGCGGTTCACGTTGTGCGGCAGGACGAGCGCGAGGTCGTCCAGCGTCAGGCCCGCGCGCTCGACGGCCTCGACCACGACCTCCGCGAGCACCTCGGTGTACGCGACGCCGAACGGCGCGGCCAGGTCCTCCGGGAGCGGGACCTGGTGGTACTCGCCCAGGGTGCGCGTCGCGTAGGAGAGGACGGGGCTGCCCGCGCGCGCCGAGACCCCGGTCGGGTCGGCCCCGACGAGGACGGCCGCGGTGCCCTCGCCCATGATGGTCGTGCCCTCGATGAGCCGGGAGCCGGGGCTGAACGCCTTCTCCCCGGTGAGGACGAGCGCGAGCGCGCCCGGGTCGCCGTCGGCCGCGAGCAGGCGCCCCGCGACGCCGACCGCGAGCAGCGCGGACGCGCACGCGTGCTGGGTGAGGGTCCACACGACCGCGTGGTCGAGCCCGAGGCGGTCCGCGGCGTCGTGCAGCGGGTTGACCCCGACCGGGGCGACGGTCGCGATGGTCCGCGCGCCCAGCACGTACCGGACGCGGTGCTCGTTCCCCGCGAGGCCGGGCACGGCGCGCGCCGCGGCGACGAGCAGGTCGGTGAGGCTCTCGTCCGGCGCCGTGCACACCTCGCGCAGCCCGAAGAACCGCTCGAACACGCCCAGCTCGAGATGGTCGAGCCCCAGCTCGTCCGCCAGGTCGCGGATGGGCACGCGCGTCGCGGGGACGTGCGCGCCGACGTCGACGAGGGTCGTCATGCCGCCGTCCCGGGAACGTCCACGACGCTGCGCAGGTGCTCGGCGAGCGCCCGGGGCGTCGGGTTGTCGACGACGGCCTCCGGGTCCAGGTCGACGCCCAGCGCGTCCTCCAGGTCGCCCAGCAGCGCCAGGACCTGGACCGAGCCGAGCCCGAGCCCGGCGAGGTCGCCCGCCGGGTCGACGTCTGCGGGCGCGACGCCCAGGGCGGTGGCGACGTGGCGGAGCACGAGGTCGTCGAGAGCGTCGGGCAGCGGTGCGGTCATGAGCGGGTCCCTGCGAGCTCGGTGCGCGCGCGGTCGCGGGACGCGCGCAGGGAGTGGAGCGCGGCGAGGTCGCCCGCGCCGTGCAGGTCGCGCGCCCGACCGCGCTGGATCTTGCCGCTCGTGGTCCGCGGCACCTGGCCGGGACGGACGAGGACGACGTCGTGCACGGCGGCGCCCGAGACGGACGCCAGGTGGGAGGCCATCTGGCGCACCACGGCGTCGAGCTCGTCCTCGGCGCTCGCGCCGTCGAGCCGCGCGCCCGGCGTGGGGCGGAACTCCTGGACCGCGCACAGCGTGCCCGGCAGGCCCTCCGCCTCGAACACCGCGCCCGGACGGCCCTCGGCCCCGGGGTGCAGACGGCGCAGCTCGCGCTCGAGGTCGTAGGGGTACAGGTTGCGCCCCGCGACGATGAGGAGCTCCTTGATCCGGCCCGTGACGACGAGTTGGCCGCGGTGCAGCGCGCCGAGGTCGCCGGTCCGCAGCCACGGGCCGGTGCCGTCGGCCGCGACCGCGCCGAACGTCTCGGCCGTCGCGCCCGCCGCCGCGTCGCCCCAGTACCCGGCTGCGACGGTCCCGCCGCGCAGCCAGACCTCCCCGACCGCGCCGTCGGGCACCTCGACGCCCTGGTCGTCGACGAGGCGCAGCTCCACGCCGCTCGGCAGGCCGCAGCACACGAGCCGCGCGCCCGGGACGCTGCCCCGGCCCTGCGCCGCGGCGTCCGGGAGCGCGGAGAGGAACGACGCCTCCTCGAGCACGACCAGGCGGCCGTCGGCGAGCGCCGCCTCGTCCGCGGTGATGACGAGCGGGAGCCGGCGGTCCGGGTACGTCGCCGTCAGCGTCGCCTCCGCGAGGCCGTACCCCGGGCCGTGCGCCGAGCCGCGGAAGCCCACGGGCTCGAACCGGCGCGTGAAGGCGTCCAGGACGGCGGGATCCACCGGCTCGGCCCCGCCGAGCGCCCAGCGCAGGCGGGTGAGGTCGAGCTCGGCGAGCTGGTCGTCGCGCACGCGCCGCGCGCACTGGTCGTAGCCGAAGTTCGGCGAGGCCGTGACGGTCGCGCCGGTCTCGGTGATCGCGGAGAGCCAGCGGACGGGGCGCTTGAGGAAGGCCGTGGAGGGGACGATGACGGCCGTCGCGCCGAGGCCCAGGGGGACGAGCAGCATCCCGACGAGGCCGAAGTCGTGGTACCCCGGCAGCCAGCTGCAGAAGACGTCCTCCGGGACGAGGCCGAGGGTCGTCGAGAAGGCGTCGTGGTGGTGCAGGACGTTCGCGTGCGTGACGACGACGCCCTTGGGGCTGCTCGTGGACCCGGAGGTGTACTGCAGGAACGCGACGTCCTGCGGGCCCGGGCGGCCGCGCCGGGACGGGCCGCCCGTGGCGCCGTCGACCACGGTCACGACGACGGGGCCGCCGTCGGCGCGCCGCAGCGGCTCGGCCCACTCGGTGGTCTCGCTCGCGGCGGTCGGGTCGACGAGCACGACGGCGGCGTCGCAGTCGACGAGCATGCCGCGCACGCGCTCGCGCTGGTACGCCTGCCCGCCCGGGAGCGGTGACGGGACGGGGATCAGGCCCGCGTAGAAGCAGGCCACGATCCCGACGACGAAGGACGCGGTCGCCGAGTAGAGCACGAGGGCGCGGTCGCCCTGCTCGTGCCGGTCCGCGAGGTCGGCCGCGAGCGCCGCCGCCTGCGCGTCGAGCTCGGCGTAGGTCAGGGTGCGCCGCTCGCCCACCTCCGGCACGACGACGACCGCCGCGTGGTCCGGCCGCTCGCGTGCGTGCTCGTGGACGAGGTCCACGAGGGTCAGGTCGTCCGGCTGCGCGCCCATGTGGCCCCCTCCGTCACCGGCGCCGGGACCGTCCCGGCACGTAGGACGCCGGGCAGCACGAAGCCCGACCCGGCGGTCCGGGGGAAGCCTGGCAGCGGAAGGCCGCGGTGTAAACAAATCCGACGTGTCCGGAAGAGGACAAATGCCCGCTGACCTCCCCGTTCGTCACACAGGTCCGACCGCCGGGACGGCCCTCTGCACGCCGAGGGAGGTCGGCTAGAGTCCCACCGTGTGACGTCGACGGAGCGAGACCCGGCCCTCGGCGCCAGGCACTCCGCGCGGGCCGTCGCGCTGCGCCGCGCCCGCGACGTCCTCGTGCTCGACTCCGGCGTCGGAGCGGCCCCGGAGCCCTTGTGGACACGGGTGCGCGAACGGGCGCGCCGCGACGCCCGCGTCCGTGTCGTGACGGTCGAGCCACCCGAGCCGCCGAGAGACGGGGCGCTCGACGACACCGCCCCGGACGGCGGCGCCGTCCCCGACGGACCGCTCGTCGGCACGCCGCCCGCTGCGGACCACCCGGGCCCGGACGCCCCCGAGGCCGAGCGCGACGACGAGTTCGACGACGGCCCCGGCGTCGAGCACCGCGTGGCACCGGCGCTGCCCCTGACCCTCGTCGCCCTCGACGACACGGTCGTGCTCGTCGCCCGCCCGGACCGCACGCGCGCCGTGACCGACCGGGACGCCGTCCGCGCGCTCCGGGCCCTCGCCGAGGCCGAGTGGGACCGGGCGCGGGCGGCCGACGACGCGCTGGCCCCGAGCGAGGACACGCTCCTGCGGCTCCTCGCCGAGGGCAAGACGGACACCGCCGTCGCCGCGCGGCTCGGGGTGTCCCCGCGGACGGTCCGCCGTCACGCCGCCGGGCTCATGGGGCGCCTCGGCGCGACGAGCCGGTTCGAGGCCGGGGCCCGGGCAGCCCAGCGCGGCTGGATCCGGATCACCGACCGCTAACGGGCTGCGGCCGCCGCGAGCTCGGCGTCGCTGCGCAGGATGCAGAACTCGTTGCCTTCCGGGTCGGCGAGCACGACCCAGCCCCCGCCGTCGGGCGTGCGCCGGTCCGCGACCTGCGTCGCCCCGAGCGCGAGCACGCGCTCGACCTCCTCCTCGCGCGTGCGGTCCGTGGGCCGCAGGTCGAGGTGGACGCGGTTCTTCAGCTCCTTGTCGTCGGGCACCTCGACGAACAGGACGTGCCCGCGGCTCTCGGCGGGCGTCGTCGCGTCCGCCGGCGGGATGATCATGCACTCCTCGTGGCCGGGGAGGTTGGGGTCGCCGGGCACGTCGGTGTACCCGAGGACCTGGGCCCAGAAGACGGACTGCGCGTAGGAGTCGCGCGCGTCGAACGTGGTGTGGGAGATGCGAGAGGTCATGGGCGCGACCCTGCCACGCCCTCGCCGCGCGGGCACCGCCTTTTCGTCCGAGACTGGCGCGCGTGAGCGCATCGACGAGGCACGTCGTGTGGTCCGGCTGGGACGACGACCCGGACCGCCTGGAGGCCGCGACCGTCACCGTGCGCGACGACCGGCTGGCGGCGCTCGGCACGTCGCGCGCGGCGGCGTACGCGACCGCGTGGGCGCTGCGCACCGGTCCCGGCTGGGTGACCGAGCACCTCGACGTCTCCGTGCGCGGGCTCGGGTGGTCGCGCCACCTCGACCTCCTCCGGACGCCCGACGGCGCGTGGCGCGACGACGTGCGCGAGTCGGGGACGCCGCCGTCGGGCCTCGCCGCGCCGGGGATCGCCGACCCGGCCTCGCTCGACGGCGCGCTCGACTGCGACATCGCGCTGTGCCCCGTCACCAACACGATGCCGATCCTGCGCCTCGGGCTGCTCGGCGACCGCCCGCCGGCGGGCGAGACGCGCCTGGTCATGGCGTGGGTCGACCTGCCGTCCCTGGCGGTCCTGCGCAGTGACCAGGTCTACGCCGCGCGCGAGCCGCTCGACCCCATGACCGGTCAGGGCGTCGTCACGTACACGAGCGCCACGCGCGACTTCACGGCAGACCTCACCGTCGACGCCGACGGCCTGGTGCTGGAATACCCGCACCTGGCCCGCCGCCTCTAGCCCTCCGGCCTCCCGCCGAACACGACACGGGGGTCGTTCTCCGGCCCTTTCCGTCCGTCAGGTCGTGCTCGACGGCGGGTGACGTCGTGCTCGGCTCAGTCCTGCGGCAAGCGACGCAGGCGCTTGACCTCGGTCCGCCGCTTCTTGGCGCCGATCCGGCGCTCCACCGAACCGCGCGTGGGCCGCGTCGCGCGGCGCGGCGGCCCGGGCGGGGCGACGGCGTCGGCCAGCAGGGCGGCGAGGCGCACCCGGGCGGCCTCGCGGTTGCGCCGCTGCTCGCGGTGCTCCGACGCGGCGACGGTGACGACGCCGCCGACCACCCGCCTGCCGAGACGGTCCAGCACCCGGACGCGCTGGGACTCCGTGAGCACCGCCGACCGCGCGACGTCCCACGACAGCTCGACGCGCGAGTCGGTCGTGTTGACGCCCTGCCCGCCGGGCCCGGACGACCGCGAGAACCGCCACGACAGCTCCGCCTCGGGGACGACCAGGGTGGTCGTCACGCGCAGGCCGGGACGGGCGTCGTCGGGCATCCGTCCATCGTGCCCGACGGCGGCCGTGCGGCCCAGGGGATTCGGTCGCGACCCGCGCGCGGAGGCGGGCGACGGCGGCGACGGCGGGCGACTGCCCGGCGGTCAGCGGTCGAGCTGCGCGTCGATCTCCGCGACGCGGGCCGCGACGAGGTCGCGGACGACGTCGTCGGGAAGCGGATGGTCGCTGGAGAACCGGACCGTCCCCTTCGCGTGCGAGTACCCGTCCAGCCGCGCGTCGACGGCTGTCACCGCGGCCGGGCTGAACGGGTAGACCGCGAGGTGCTTCGCCGAGGCCATCGCGCTGAGCAGCGCCTTGCCGCGGTAGAGCAGGGCGGGCATGCCGTAGCTCGTGCCCTCGGTGGCGTCCGGGACGACGCCGCGCGCGACCTCGACGACGCGCGCGAGCGTCGCGCGGTCCGGCTCGTCCACGCCGCCCAGGTAGTCGGTGACGGTCCCCATCCGGTCATCGTCCCGCCGTCGGCGCTGGGCCGCTCGGCGAGCGGGACCGCACGTCCGACCTGCAAGATCACAGTGCGCCCACCTTGACCTCAACCGTGGTCGAGGTCCTAGCGTGGCTGCATACCGACGGAAGGAACCTGAGGAACCATGCCTGTCTACACTCTCCCCGAGCTGTCCTACGACTACGGTGCGCTCGAGCCGCACATCTCCGGGCGGATCATGGAGCTGCACCACTCCAAGCACCACCAGGCCTACGTCACCGGCGCGAACACCGCCCTGGAGAAGCTCGCCGAGGCCCGCGAGACCGGCGACTTCGCCGCGATCAACCTGCACGAGAAGAACCTCGCGTTCAACCTCGGCGGCCACGTCAACCACTCCGCCTTCTGGACCAACCTCTCCCCCGAGGGCGGCGGCGAGCCCACCGGCGAGATCGGCGCCGCGATCGACGAGCACTTCGGCTCCTTCGACGCCTTCAAGAAGCAGTTCGCCGCCGTCGCCGCCGGAGTCCAGGGCTCGGGCTGGGCCATCCTCGCCTGGGACTCCATCGGCTCCAAGCTCGTCACCGTCCAGCTCTACGACCAGCAGGGCAACCTCACCCTCGGCCTCACCCCGATCGTCCTGCTCGACGTCTGGGAGCACGCCTACTACCTCGACTACCAGAACGTGCGCGCCGACTACGTCACCGCCTGGTGGAACCTCGTCAACTGGTCCGACGCCGAGGCCCGCCTCCAGCGCGCCAAGACCCAGACCGCCGGACTCATCGTCCCCGCCTGACGGGCACCCGCTCCACCCGCCCGGCGAGCACGACACCGCCCGCCGGCGAACACGACATGAGGGTCGTTATCCGATGGATAACGACCCTCATGTCGTGTTCGACAGCCTGACGACGGCGGCGTCGGGCTCAGTCAGCCGTGACGAAGAGGTGGCGCGCGACGTCGTCCGGGAGGTCCAGGACCGTGTCGGCGCCGTCGCCCGAGACCGTGACGGCGCCGTCGTGCACGGCGACGACGAGGGTCTGGCGCGGGAACACGCCCGCCTCGGCGAAGCGCGCGAGGAGCTCGACGTCGACCTGGACCGGCTCGGCGATGCGCTGGAGCACGACGCGGACCTCGCCCCCGTCGGCCGTGCCGCTCGCGGCGAGGTGGGCCGGCAGCGACACGACGCCGTCGAGGTACTCGACCTCCGGCAGGTCCTCGCCCAGCTCGCGCAGGCCCGGGATCGGGTTGCCGTAGGGGTCGTGCGCGGGGTGGTCGAGGAGCGCGACGAGGCGCTGCTCGACGAGGTCGCTCATCACGTGCTCCCAGCGGCAGGCCTCGGTGTGCACCTGCTCCCAGTCGAGCTTGATGACGTCGGTGAGGAGCCGCTCGGCGAGGCGGTGCTTGCGCATGACGCGTACCGCCGTCTGCTGCCCGAGCGTCGTGAGCTCGAGCTGGCGGTCGCCGCCGACGACGACGAGGCCGTCCCGCTCCATGCGGGCGACGGTCTGGGAGACGGTCGGCCCGGAGTGCCCGAGGCGCTCGGCGATCCGCGCGCGCAGCGGAGGGATGCCCTCCTCCTGCAGCTCGTAGATCGACTTCAGGTACATCTCGGTGGTGTCGATCAGGTCGGTCACTCGGCCTCCCGCGGCAGGTACGCACTCTTCTCTGGAACCGTTCCAGTCTAGCGCTCCAGCGCCGACACGATGATGTGCCTCTTGTGCATACTGTGTGTCACACACTATGGTGTGAGACATGACCGATCCCGAGATCTTCGCCGGGCACAGCCAGGAGGTGCGCCGCGGCTCCGTCGTCGTCGCGAGCCTGCTGCTGCTGCGCACGCCCGGCTACGGCTACGGGCTCCTCGAGGCGCTCGCCGCGGCGGGCGTCCCCGTCGACGCCAACACGCTCTACCCGCTCCTGCGCCGGCTCGAGAAGCAGGGCCTCCTCGTGAGCGAGTGGAACACCGACGAGGCGCGGCCGCGCAAGTTCTACCGCACCTCCCCCGCGGGTGAGCGCTTCGCCCGCGACCTGCTCGACGAGTGGCTCGCGATCGCGCGCAGCCTCCAGACCATCGACTCCCAGGAAGGCACGTCATGACGCTCACCGACCGCTACGTCGCCGCCACGCTGCGCCGCGTCCCCGCGGACCAGCACGCCGACCTCGAGCAGGAGCTGCGCGCGTCCGTCGCCGACGCCGTCGAGGCCAAGGTCGAGGCCGGCACCGACCCGGCACGGGCCGAGACCGACGTCCTCAACGACCTCGGCGACCCCGACCGCCTCGCCGCCGACCTCGCCGGGCGCCCGCTCTACCTCATCGGCCCGACGCTCTACCTCGACTGGCTGCGGCTCCTCAAGGTGCTGCTCTGGGTCAGCCTCATCCCCGGGGCGATCGTGCTCGCGACGGACCTCGTCGACGGCGACGCCGTCGGGTCGGCCATCTGGAGCGGCATCTGGACGACCGCCTCGGTCGCCCTCCAGATCGCGTTCTGGACGACGCTCGTCTTCGTCCTGCTCGAACGGTACGGCTCCCCGCGGAGCCAGGACGAGCTCACCGGCCCCTGGACGGTCGACCGCCTCCCGACCGAGCGCGCGCCCCGCGAGGTCACGCTCGTCGACACGGTCGTGTCGGTCGGCCTGCTCGTCCTGGTCGCCGCCGTCCTCCTCCTCCAGAACGTCGCGACGTACCGGGGGCCCGACGGCACCGCCGTCCCCGTGCTGCAGCCCGACCTGTGGCCGGTCTGGACCGGCGTGCTCGTCGCGCTCGTCGCGGTCGAGATCGTGCTCACGATCCTCGTGTACGCGCGCGGCCGGTGGACCGTCGGCCTCGCGGTCGCCAACACGGTCGTCGGGGCGCTGTTCGCCGCCGCCGTCGTCTGGCTCGCCAGCGCCGACCGCCTCGTCAACCCGGCGTTCCTCGAGGTCACGGGCGGCGACTCGGTCACCTGGCTCTCGAACGCGATCGTCGCGGGCACCCTGGTCATCACCGGCTGGGACGTCGTCAGCGTCTGGGTGAAGGCCCTGCGCAGCCCCCGTGCCTAGGCTGGCCCGGTGACCCGCTCCCGCCTCGACCGCACCCGGCGTGCGGTCGAGGCGGCGGCGTCGCGCGAGGGGTTCGCGCTCGACCCGGACCAGTCCGCGCTCCTCGACCGGCTCGCCCGGCTCGGCGACGAGCTCGCCGGGGCCCGACGGCGGCCCGTCCGCGGGCTGTACGTGTGGGGCCCCGCGGGGCGCGGGAAGTCGTGGCTGGCCGGGGCGTTCTTCGCGGCCGTCGCGGGCGGGCTCCCGGCCGGCGCGGCCCGGCGGGTGCATGTGTACGACCTGTTCCGCGCGCTGCACGCGGCGATCCACGCCCAGCAGGCGAGCGCCCTCGCCGGGCCGCGGCCCGCCGTCGGGCAGGGCGGCCCGACGCGCGGGTGGCGCACCCGCGCGGCCGCCCCGGCCGCGGAGCCGCCGCCCGGGCCGCCGGAGGAGTCGGCGGAGCCACGCCCCGGCACCGTCGACGCCGCGATCGACGACCTCCTGCGCGGGAGCACGCTGCTCTACCTCGACGAGCTCCACCTGCACGACACCGGCGACGCGACCCTGCTCACCCGGCTCCTGCGCCGCGCGTTCGAGGCGGGCGTCGTCGTGCTCGCGACGTCCAACTACGAGCCCGGCACGCTGCTCCCGAACCCGCTGTGGCACCACGTCGCCGAGCCGGGCATCGCGCTCCTGCGCGCGCACCTCGACGTGGTCGAGCTCGCCGGGGCGACGGACTACCGGGCGCTCGGGGGGCGCGGTCGCGCAGGCTTCGCCGCGGGCGCGTGGCTCTCCCCCGGCACGACGGCGCAGCTCGCCGCCCACGGGCTCGTCGCCCCCGCCCCGGGTTCCCGGGCGGTCGTCCGCACCGGGACCAGGTCGTTCGAGGTGACGGCCGCACGGGTGGACGGCCCGGCCCGCGAGAGCGAGCCCGAGCTGTGGGTGACGTTCGCGGACCTGGCGGGGCGGCCGACGTCCACCCTCGAGTACCTCGACTGGGCCGCGCGTTTCCGTCGCTGGGTCGTCACCGACGTCCCCCTCCTCACGGACGCGGACCGGGAGGCCCAGCAGCGGTTCATCGCCGTCGTGGACGTGCTCGTGGACGCCGACGTCGAGCTCGTGGTCACGTCGGCCCACGCGCTCGGCGCCTTCCGCACAGCGATGCCGGACCGACCCGACGCCTTCCGGGCCGCGAGCCGCCTCCAGCTCCTGACGGAGCGGTCGGCGGGCCTCGGGCCTGCCGAGGGTCGCTGACCCGACGCGCCTCCTGGGAGCGGAACCTGTCGGCGTGTCGTGGGCGGCGGCTACGATCGGCCGCAACCGACTGGACTGGAGGCACCCGGTGGCACGCTCCGACGGCACCGACGACACGCGCGGGCAGCGCGGTCCGCGCGCGGCGGACGCGCTCACGTGCTCCTTCTGCGGCAAGTCCCAGCGCCAGGTGAAGCGACTCATCGCCGGGCCCGCGGGCGTGTTCATCTGCGACGAGTGCGTGGCCCTGTGCCTCGAGATGGTCGAGGAGGACCGCGAGGCCGAGAGCGCGGCGCAGGACGTCGTGACCGGCGACGGCCCCCTCCCCACGCCTCACGAGATCTTCGCGCACCTGAGCCGCTACGTCGTCGGGCAGGACGGCGCCAAGCGGGCGCTGGCCGTCGCGGTGCACAACCACTACAAGCGCGTCCGCGCCGCCGCCGCGGCCGAGGAGGCCGGCGACTCCCCCGCGGCCGACGACCCGGACTACGTGGAGCTGGCGAAGTCGAACATTCTGTTGATCGGTCCGACGGGGACGGGTAAGACGTATCTGGCGCAGACGTTGGCGCGGATGTTGAACGTGCCGTTCGCGATCGCGGATGCGACGGCGCTCACCGAGGCGGGGTATGTCGGTGAGGACGTGGAGAACATTCTGTTGAAGCTGGTGCAGGCGGCGGACTTCGACGTGAAGAAGGCTGAGACGGGGATCATCTATATCGATGAGATCGACAAGGTGGCTCGCAAGGCGGAGAACCCGTCGATCACGCGTGATGTGTCGGGTGAGGGTGTGCAGCAGGCGTTGTTGAAGATCATCGAGGGTACGAGCGCGTCGGTGCCGCCGCAGGGTGGTCGTAAGCATCCGCATCAGGAGTTCATCCAGGTGGACACGTCGAACGTGTTGTTCATCGTGGCGGGGGCGTTTGCGGGGTTGGACGACATCGTGGCGGCGCGGGCGCGCAAGCGGGGGGTGGGGTTTGGTGCGTCGATCGAGACGGGTGCGGGGGAGGATCTGTTCGCGCAGGTGCGCCCGGAGGATCTGCATCGGTTCGGGTTGATCCCGGAGTTCATCGGGCGTCTTCCGGTGATCGCGTCGGTGTCGGCGTTGGACTCCGAGGCGTTGGTGCGGATTCTGACGCAGCCGCGCAATGCGTTGGTGAAGCAGTATCAGCGGATGTTCGCGATCGACGGGGTGGAGCTGGAGTTCACCGAGGGTGCGGTGGAGGCGGTCGCGGAGCAGGCGTTGTTGCGGGGGACGGGGGCGCGGGGGTTGCGGGCGATCATGGAGGAGGTGTTGCAGCAGGTGATGTTCGACGTGCCGTCGCGTGATGACGTGGAGCGGGTCGTGATCACGCGTGAGGTCGTGCTGGACAACGTGAACCCCACGATCGTGCCGCGCACCTCCACCGCGCGCAGCCGTACCCCGCGGGAGAAGTCCGCCTGACCTGTTCGCTCGGCGCCGGGCACGCCGCGGGCGGTCGCGCGCGTCGCCCGCGACCGCCCGCGGCGTGTCGTGCGCGGCTCACGCGCCGACGGTCTCGCTCTCGCGCGCCGGCTCGCCGGCCCCGGTGCGGGGCGGCGTGCGGAGCAGCACCGCGCTGAGGAGCGCCGCGACGAGCGCGACGACCCCGGCCCCGAGGAACACCGCTGAGTACCCGTCGGTGAGCGCGACGAGGTCGTCGCTCGCGGTCGCCCCGAACGCCGCGCCGACGGCCGTCATCGCGGCGAGGCCGAGGGCGGACCCCACCTGGTAGCTCGTGTTGACGATCCCGGACGCGAGGCCGCCGTCCTGGGGCGGGGCGCTGGAGATCGCGGTCCCGAGCGACGGGATGAAGGCGAGCGACATCCCGAGCGCCGCGACGAGCGTCGCGGGCAGGACGTCGACGGCGTACGCGCCGTCGGGCCGGACGAACGAGAGCCACCCGAGACCGACCGCGAGGACCAGCAGACCGGCGACGACCAGGGCCTTGCTCCCCCAGCGGGCGATGAGGCGCGGCGCGAGCGCGACCATCCCGACCATGACGAGCGCGGTCATCGGCACGAGGGCGGCGCCGGAGGCGAAGGCGCCCAGCCCGAGGACCTGCTGCAGGTACAGGTTGAGGTAGAACCACATCGCGACCCAGGCCGCGCCGAGCAGCGCCTGGGCGAGGTTCGCCGCCCCGAGGTTCGGGGTCCGGAAGATCCGCAGCGGGACGAGCGGCTGGCTGCGCCGGGCCTGGCTGACGACGAAGCCGACGAGCAGCAGGAGCGCGGCGCCGAGCACGACCCACGTCTGCGCCGCGCCCCACCCGACCTCGGGCGCCCGCACCACCGCGAAGACGAGGGCACCGAGGCCCACGGTGACCGTGAGCGCGCCCACGACGTCGACGGACCCCCGCGTGGTCGTGCCGGCGGGGAGCAGGACCCGGGTGACGGCGAGCACGAGCACGGCGATCGGCACGTTGATCCAGAACACCCACGGCCAGCTCGCGTACTCGGTGATGAGCCCACCGAGGAAGACGCCGGCCGTACCGCCCGCGGGTGCGGCGGCACCGTAGACCGCGAGCGCCCGCGTGAGCTCCCGAGGGCTGGACCCGAAGATCGACATGAGCAGCGTGAGCGCGGCGGGGGCGACGAGCGCGGCGCCGGCACCCTGGACCACGCGCCCGGTGAGCTCGACCGCGACGGTCTCGGCCGCCCCGGCGACGACGGAGCCGACGAGCAGCACCGCCCAGCCGATCGCGAAGATGCGCCGGGCGCCGAAGAGGTCGGCGAGCCGGCCCCCGAGGAGCAGGAGCCCGGCGAACGCGACGACGTACGCGTTGAAGACCCACGACAGGTTCCCCGGCGTGAAGCCCAGGTCCTCCTGGATGCGTGGGAGGGCCACCCCGATGATCGAGGTGTCCATGATGACCATGAACTGCGCGGTGGCGATGAGCCCGAGGGCCCACCCCCGCCTCGATGCGTCCGACATCGAGCGTCCTCCTCCGGGCCTCGACGGCCCTGTCCGGCCGCCGGGGACGGCGGCACGCGAGGCGACGGCAACCCGTCGCCAGATACCCCATGGGGGTATCTGGCGGTGAAGGTACTATACGGGTGGGGGGTATGCAAGGGTCGATCTCCGGCGGTCAGCCGACGAAGACGCAGAAGGGGTGGCCCGCCGGGTCGGCGTAGACACGCAGCGGCTCCTCCGGGTCGTCCGAGCGGTCGTGGAGCAGGCGCGCCCCGAGCGCGAGGGCGCGCTCGTGCTGCCGGTCGAGCTCCGCGACGTCCGGCACGGTGCAGTCGAGGTGGAGCTGCTGCGGCACGCCCTCGTCCGGCCACGTCGACGGCGCCAGGGCGTCGACCTGCTGGAACGCGATCTGGACCCCGCCCGGCGCGGCGCGCAGCACGAGCCAGTCCGCACCCGCCGGATCCGGTTCGCCGGCCGGCGGCGGCTCGTCGCCCGCGCGGTACGCGAGCCCGAACAGCGCGCGGTAGAACTCGGCGAGCGCGCGCGCGTCGGTCGTGTCGAGCACGACCTGGGCGATCCGGGGGAACACGTCGGCCACGGCGACCACCTCCGCTCGCCACCGTCGCGCGCCGCGCGAGCACTCGCAACGCGCCGCGTCACTCCTGCCGGAGGTCCTCCGCCGTGACCGTGCTCCGTGTGAGAGGCAGGGTCGCGAGCGAGACGGCCAGCGCTCCCACGAGCACGGTGGCGATCATGAGCGCGAGGACGGTCGGCTCGATCGCGAACACGGCTCCGGCGACGTGGGAGTACGCCGCCGTCGCCACGACGCCGAGACCGGTCCCGACCACGACCGCGACGACGAGCGGCAGGGCGCCGGCGAGCGCCTGCGCGCGGCGCAGCACCCGGGCGGGGACGCCGACGGCCATGAGCCGCGCGCGTCCGCGGCGCCGCTCCCGCGCGCGGTCGATCGTCGTCAGTCCGTACGTCAGGAGCGACACCGCGACGGCGATCCCGACGACGCTCCACACCGTGGTGCGCACGGTGACGACCTGGCGGTAGTCGTGCAGCTCGGGCACGTCTCCCCAGGCACCGTGCGCCTCGACGACGGCCAGCAGCCGCTCCCGCACGTCCGGCCCGCCGAGGGCCGTGAGCTCGGCACCCGAGACCCGGACGCCCCAGCCGTCCGCGAGCCCTTGCGGCACGAACACGTCGTACGACGCTCCACCCAGGGGACGTTGCGACGTCACGGCGTCGTCGTCCTGCGTCATCTCGCCGGGCAGCGGGACGGTGTGCGTGGCGCCGGAGTCCCGGTCGGCGAGGAGCAGCGTGTCGACCCGCTCGGGCGCCCACGCCGGGGACGCGTCGCCGGCGCCGTGCACGATCCACGCCGCCTGGTCGTCGCGGCAGCCGGCCACGACGATCGCGCGCCCGAGCCGCTCGCACGTGCCCACGTAGACGGACGGGCAGTCCGACCCGTCGCCCTCGGCGCACGTCACGGGGTCGACGGCGTAGGAGAGCTCGGCGTCGAGCACGCCGTCGACCCGCTCCACGGCGGGGAGCACCTTGTCGCGCAGGTCCTCCTGCGAGTCGCCCGCCGTGACGAACATCCGCTGCGGGCCCTCCTCGATGCTGTGGATCGCGTACGCCAGGTGCGGCGTGGACTCGTAGACGCCGAGGTACCCCGCGGCGGCGAAAGCGACGAAGACCGTCAGGCCGAGAGCGACGACGCGGCGGCCGGTCGCCGCGGGCTGGGTCTGGACCGCCCTGCCGGCGAGCAGCGCGGGCACGCTCCCCGTGCGGGTGAGCGTCCCGGAGACCCGCGAGGAGACCAGGGGCGTGACCAGGACGACGGCGACCCCGGAGGCGGCGAGACCGACGAGCAGCGCCACGACCGTCGCGTCGTCCACCTCGTCGGGCGGGGTCGTCAGCAGGATCCCGAAGCAGGCGAGGGCGACGGGCACAGGGGCGAGCCGCCAGAGCGAGAGCCGGGGCCGGGCGGACTCGCTCGTCGCGGCGCGCGGGTCGTCGAGCCGCCGGAACGACGCGAGGGTGAGGACGACGGACAGCACGACGACGCCGAGCACGACCGTGGCGAGGCGCCATCCGCCCGTGATCGGCGCCCGCAGCACCGGGTCGAGCAGGTGCTCCAGCACACCCCGGACCACGACGAACCCCACGGCACCGAGTCCCGCACCCAGCAGCGCGGGGATCCCGTTCTCGACCGCGGCGACGAGAGCGAGCCGCGCCCGGCTCACGCCGAGGAGGTGCAGGGCCGCGAGCCGCCGGTCGCGGACCGTCGAGGACAGCCGCCCCACGGCGAGCAGGAGCGCCGCGACCGGGACGACGACGAGCGCGAGCAGCGAGACGAGCACACCGCGCTGCGGGTTCACGTCTCCGGGCCGCACGACCGGGTACAGCGCGTCCGGAAGGGCCCACGCGGCTGCGAGGAGCGCGACGGCGACGGCGCACCCGGTCACGAGCGAGACGGCGCGCAGCGGTCCGCCGGCCCGGACGAGACGCGCGCCGAGGAGGACGAGAGGGCTCACGCGAGGACCGCCGTCGGGCGCACGCGGCCGTCGCGGATCTGCACGTCGCGGTCGGCCCAGGCCGCGACGCCGACCTCGTGCGTGACGAGCAGGACCGCGGTCCGCGTGTCGCGCGCGGCGCCGACGAGCGCCTCGAGCACCAGCTCGCCCGCCACGGTGTCGAGCGCGCCGGTGGGCTCGTCGGCCAGCACGACGGCGGGCCGGTGGACGAGCGCACGGGCGACCGCGGCGCGCTGCGCCTGCCCGCCCGAGACCTCGACGAGGCGTCGGTCGGCGAGGTCGGCGATGCCGAGGAGGTCGAGCTGCCCGAGCGCGACCGACCGCGCCTCGCGCCGCCGGGTGCCGAGCAGCCGCAGGGGCAGCTCGACGTTCTCCACGACCGTCAGCTCGGGCACGAGGTCGCCGAACTGGAACACGAAGCCCAGGTCACGCAGGCGCACCTGCGCGCGGGCGCGCTCCCCCAGGGTGTCGAGCCTCCGGCCGAGCAGCCGCACCTGGCCGGCGTCCGGCACGAGCAGGCCGGCGAGGAGGTGGAGCAGCGTCGACTTTCCGGAGCCGGAAGGCCCCATGAGCGCGACGACCTCGCCCGCGACGACGTCGAGGTCGACCCCGCGCAGCACGGGGTCGGCGCCGTACGCGTGCTCGATCCGGCGCGCCGACAGCACCACGTCCCGCGCCGCCCCGTCGCTCACCGGGCACCGCCGTCGTCGCCGGCCGGGGCCTCCGGGTGCGCGCCCGCCGCTGGCGCGCCCAGCGCCTCCGCGACGTCACGGCGCAGGTCCCCCAGCCGCGCCCCAGCGACCTCGATCCAGCGCAGGTCCGCCTCGAGGTGCGCCGTCTCGTAGTCGCCCGCGAGCCGGTCGACGGCGTCGCCCGCCCGGCGCGCGGCCGTGAGCTCGCGCATCCGGACGAGGTACACGTCGCGCTGGGCGTCGAGGATCCCCGTGACCTCCCGCCCGCTCGCGAGCGCCAGCACGACCCGTGTGAACAGCTCGCTCGGGCGTCCGCCCGGGAGGTTCGGGGTCGTGAGCCAGCGGTCGAGCTCGGCGACGCCGCCGGGCGTGATGGCGTACACCTTGCGGTCAGCCCCCGCTCCGGGCTCGACCCCGACGCCCGCCGCGAGCCCGTCGCGTTCGAGCCGGGAGAGGGTCGCGTAGACCTGCCCGTACCGCAGCTCGCGCTCGTGGCCGAGCAGTCCGTCGTACCTCCGCTTGAGCACGAACCCGTGCGCAGGACCGGTGTCGAGCAGCGCGAGCATCGCCATGGGGACCGTCATGGGGCGAGTGAACCACAGGTGCACACTCGGTGTATACCCTCGGTGTGCACCCGCCTCCCGGAGGGCTGTCGTCCGGTGGCGACGATCGGCCGGGACTAGGCTCGCGCGCAGCAGGAACGAGCGCCCGAGGAGACCGCATGACCGAGCAGGACGCGCGGCTCGCGCGGCACGTCGCCGAGGCGGCGGACGCGTGGCTCCGCGACCCGCTCGACGCGGGCGTGTACCGCCGCCTCGTCGACGCGACGCTCGCGTGGCGAGCCGGGGGCGGCCGCGTGGTGCCGGGAGCGACGACGGCGACCGCCGTCCCGGCCGACGCCCCGCCGCCCTGGACCGGTGCCGACGCGCTGCGGGGCGACATCGACGACGGGGACGACGACGCCCGCTACCTCCGCCCCGAGCGCGCGCCGCGCGCGGTGGGCAGCACGCTCGCGGACGTCGCGAGCATGCTGCGCGCGCGGGCGATCGCCGCCACCCCGGAGAGCAAGACGACGACAGACAGCCCGCAAGAACGCGACGACAAGGCCTGACCGGGACGTAGGGTGAGGGCATGACGCGCGTCCTCGTCACCGGCGCCGACGGCGGTATCGGCCGCGCGACCGTGCAGCATCTCCTCGACCGCGGGTACGTCGTCACGGCCCTGTCCACCGCGTTCGAGCACCCCTGCCCCGCCGACCGGCTCGTCGTCGGCGACGCCCGCTCCCCCGAGGACGTGGGCCGCGGGCTCGAGGGCGCGGACGCCGTCGTCCACCTCGCGGCGATCCCGCACCCGAACCTGGGCACCCCGCTCGAGGTGTACGCGACCAACACGACGGCGACCTGGGCCGTGCTCTCGCTCGCGGGCGAGCAGGGCGTGCGGCGCGCGGTGCTCGCGAGCAGCATCAACGCGTTCGGGGTCCCCATGAACCCCCACGACGTGCACCCCGCCTACTACCCGCTCGACGAGGACGTGCCGGCCGACGTCGCCGACGCCTACTCGCTCTCGAAGCAGGCGGACGAGGCTGCTGCCCGGGCCGCGTGGCGCCGGTGGGGTCTCGACGTCGTCGCGCTGCGCTTCCCGCACGTGCGCGACGCCGCCGGGCTCCGGGAGACCGCGGCCGCCGTCGCCCGCGACCCGCGCGTCATGGCACGCGAGGGCTGGGCCTACCTGGACCTGCGCGACGCGGTCGCGGCGATCGAGGCCGGGCTGACGGCCGACCTCACGGGCGCGCACGTCGTCGGGCTCGCCGCCGACGACACGCTCCTGGACGCCCCGACCCCGGAGCTCCTCGCCCGCTACGCGCCCGAGGTACCCCTCACCCGCGCGATCGGGCCGCGCGACGGCCTCGTCGACACGCGCCGCGCGCGCGAGCTGCTCGGCTTCCGGCCGCGGCACTCGCTCCACCGCCCGGACGACGCGCCCGCCCCACCCGACGGCGGGACTGCCGCCCGGCCCCGCACCCAGCCCGACGCCCGACCCACCCCGGAGACCCCGTGACCGACGCCCCGCTCAGCACCGTCCACCCCGTCGACCCGGCGTTCGCGAACCCGTGGCCCGCGCGCGACGGCACGCGCATCACGGGCGTGCGCGCGATCGTCACGGCGCCGGACGGCATCCCGCTCGTCGTGGTGCGCGTCGACACGAACGTGCCCGGCCTCTACGGGCTCGGGTGCGCGACGTACACGCAGCGCTGGCACGCGGTGGCCGCGTACGTGGAGCAGCACCTCGAGCGGATCGTCGTCGGTCGCTACCCCGGCGACGTCGGCGACCTGGTGCGCCTCGTGCGCCTCGCGCCGTACTGGCGCGAGGGGCCAGTGGGGAACAACGCGATCAGCGGGCTCGACATGGCGCTGTGGGACATCGCCGGCAAGCGCGCGGGCATGCCGGTGCACGAGCTGCTGGGCGGCAAGGTGCGCGACGCCGCCGACACGTACCTCCACGCGAGCGGGCGCACCGTCGAGGAGACGATCGACGACGCGCACCGGATCGTCGACGCCGGGTGGCGGCACGTGCGCATCCAGACCGGCCAGCCGGGCATCGGCCACTACGGCACGGCCGCCGACCCCGAGCCGGGCTACCCCGCCGCGCCCAACCCGCGCGGGTGGAGCGTCGAGGAGTACCTGCGCCGCACGCCCCGGCTCTTCGCCGCCGCCCGCGAGGCGCTCGGCGAGCAGGTCGAGCTGCTGCACGACGTCCACTCGCGCCTCACCCCCAAGCAGGCCGTGATGCTCGCGCGAGCCCTCGAGCCGTACCGCCCGTTCTTCCTCGAGGACGTCCTCGCGCCGGAGCACTGGGACCGCCTGCCCGAGGTGCGCGCGGCGTCACCGGTGCCGATCGCGGTCGGCGAGCTCGCGACGTCGTTCCCCGACGCCGCCCGGCTCGTCCTCGGTGGCGGCGTCGACCTGATCCGGTGCCACATCAGCGCGATCGGGGGGCTCAGCGCGGGCCGGGCGCTCGCGACCGCCGCCGAGCTGGTCGGGGTGCGCACGGCCTGGCACGCGCCGGGCGACACCTCCCCGGTGGGCGCGGCGGCGAACGTCGCGCTCGACGTCACGTCGACCGCGTTCGGCATCCAGGAGGGCCACGTGTACTCCGACGCCGTGCACGAGGTCTTCCCCGGCATGCTGCGGATCGTGGACGGCTGGCTGCGCCCGCACGACGCGCCCGGGTTCGGCGTCGACCTCGACGAGCGCGCCGCGGCCCGCTACCCCGCGGACCTCGCGGGCCACGACGCGTGGGCCGCGGGCGTACGCGCGCCCGACGGCGGTCTGGTCGCTCCCTGAGGACCGGTCACCCGGCGGCGCACGTCGGGGTCGGCGGCTCGCCCGCGAGCCGCGCCTCGGTCCACCGCACGAGGTCCGTCGCCGCGGGCGAGTCCGCCTGCACGAGCCCGACGTGGTCCCGGCCCTGGTAGGTGCGGTAGTCGACCGGCTGCCCGGCCGCGCACCGCGCGCCGACGTACGCCTCCTGCGCCGTCGGGAGGATCAGCGTGTCGGAAGCCCCCTGGGCGACGAGCAGCGGCGCGGCGACCGGACCCGTCGGCACGTTCTCGGCCAGGCGCTCGCCGAGCGGGCCGGTCGTCGGGTCGGTCGTCCACAGCGGCTGGTCCATCGACAGGGCCTCCGCGACCGAGACGAGCGCGCTCGGCTCCGACAGGCAGCGCGACGCCATCTCCCGCACGACGAACCGCGCACCGGGCCGGACGTACCCCGCCGCGTCGCTGTCCGGGTAGATCGCGTCGTACGCCTCCACGACGAACGACGCGAAGACGCTGCCGCCCGCGACGTTCTCCAGGTGGGGCACGAGGCCGGTGAGGTCGCTCGCGGGCGCGAGCGCGGCGACGCCCGCGAGGGGGACGTCGGGCGCGTACTCCGGGGCGACGGCCCCGGTCCACAGCGCGGCGTGGCCGCCCTGCGAGTGTCCCCAGACGACGGTCTGCTCGCCGAGCGTCGCGCCGTCCAGCTCCCGCGCGGCGCGGACGGCGTCGAGCACGGACCGCGCCTCGCCCTGCCCGACGAGGTACGGGTGCGGGCCGTCGGTACCCAGGCCCACGTAGTCCGTGGCGACGAGCGCCCAGCCGTGCGCGAGGACGTCGTCGAGCAGGAAGAACGCGCCGGACTCGAACGGCTCGGCGAGGACCGACGGCGCACAGCCGCGGGCGAAGCCCGTCGTGCCGTGGGCCCACGCGATCACGGGCGGCGCGGCGTCGTCCCGGAGGGCGTCCGGCACGACGACGATCCCGCTCGCCACCGCGGGCTCGCCCTCGTCGCGGGTGGTCGTGTAGAGGATGCGCCACGCCGTCGCACCGTCGGGGATCTCGCGCGTGAACGCCTCCGCGCGCAGGAGCCGACCGGGCTCGCCCGGGACGGACGCGGGCGGGTCGTAGAACGCGTCGACCTGCGGCGCCGCACGGTGCAGCCCGACGCTGACGGCCGCGAGCGCGCCGGCCGCGACCACCGCGAGGACCGCGCCGACGAGCGCCACCCGGCCGTGGCGGCGAGGCTCGGACGTGCCGGGCGCCGCGGGCGCGCCTCCCCCGCCGCCGGGCACGGCACCGTCGGTGGCGCCGGACGGTCCCGCCGGCCCGCGAGCGCGGCGGACCCCGGCGACGACGAGGCGGACGCCGAGGACCACGACGCGCGCGCCGAAGACCACCGCGACGACGAGCACCGTGACGTCCGGCCACGCGAGGGCCAGGACGCCCAGCACCACCGAGGCCATGCCGAGCGCGACGCGCGTCCAGCGGTCGACGCCGGCCGACCGGGCCCCCTCGAACCCGTCCAGGACGCCCGCGACGACGAGCCCGACGCCGACGAGGACCGCCACGACGACGATCGACGCCGCCGGCCACACGACGACCGCCACCGCGAGCGCGAGGAACAGCAGGCCGCGCGCGACGTGCGGCCACCGCGGAGACTGCGGCGCACCGGGGTCGTCGGGCCGCTCGGGTGACCGGCCCCCGACGAGCTCCGTGACGCCGAGGACGACGGCTCCGACGACGACCGCGACCACCAGCAGCGCGAGCGACGCGAACGGCCGCAGGACGAGGACCGCGCCGACGACCGCGCACACGACGCCGAGCGTGACGGAGACCCACGGCGGGACCCTCTCCCCCGCGGCGGCGGCGGAGGCACGCGTCCTGGCTCCGAGGCGGCTCACGCGGCGACCGTACCGGGCGCGGTGCAGGTCCGCGCGTCGTCCGGAGTCGAGCGCGGCGCGCGGACCCGGCTCAGGCCGGCGGTGCGGCCTCGTGCGCGGGGCGCAGGTCGGTGCGCGAGAAACCGTCGCCGACGAAGAGGAGCCGGTCGCGCGTCGCCGCGGCCAGCGCGTACGCGAAGCAGTCGCCGAGGTTCAGGCGCGCCGGATGGCCGCTGCCCCGGCCGAACTCGCGGTACGCCTCGCGGGCGATCTCGGCGTGCTCGGCCGTGAAGGGCTCGACCTCGATCCCGTACAGCTCGAGGAGGGCGTCGAGCCGGCGGCGCTGCGCCGGGGACGATCGGCTGTCCAGGACGGCGTAGAGCTCGACGAGGGTCGGGGCGGCCATGCGCGGACGGCTGGCCGCGAGCAGGATCTCGGAGAGCGTGTCGGCGCCCGGCTCGTCCAGGACGATGGCGACGAGCGCGGACGTGTCGACGATCACCGAGGGAGACCGCTCTCGTCGTAGAGCGTCGCCTCGGCTGCGCGCACGTCATCGACGTCGAGGTCGACGCGGATCTCGTCGAGAAGCCGGGCGATCTCGGCGCGTCGGGCGGCGACGGCCTCGTCGCCCCTCGACCGGGACTCGAGCACCTCGTCGAGACGGTGCTGGACGGCCTCCTCGATCGCGCTCGTCTGCGACTGGCCCGTGGTCTCCGCGAGCCGGCGCACCAGCGCGTGCGTGCGCTCGTTCTTGATGTTGAGGCTCATGGGCACCTTTCTACCGTGGCAGAACCGCTCGTCTACCCAAGGTAGACACGTGGCCCGCCGATGTCCACGGCTCGCGCTCCGCCGACCAACGGGCAGGACCCGACGCAAAAAGTAGACGAACGATCGCAATATCGCTACAGAGTCTTGTGCTCGCATCGACGTCGCTCTAGTGTTCGGCACGAACGACCCTGCGCGGAGGTGCGGCTGCGCAGCGGCCCGGAGGTCAGCACACCCTCCGGTGAGCACGGAGGCCGACCGCCTCCCGAGAGAAGACGGGTCAACGATGATTCGCAGCACATATCACCCCGTGGCGCGGCGACGCGCCCGGGTCGCAGCCGCCACGGCCGTCGCCCTCACGCTCGTGGCGGGCACCGCGTCGTCGGCCCTCGCCCACGGCAAGCCCCAGCTGCCGGCGCCCGCCGTCGTGACCCGGGCCGCCGTCGACCCGGCGCTCATCGAGGGACGCGGCGCGGCCGTCCCGTTCCTCGAGCAGGAGGCCGAGAACGCCGTGACGACCGGGACGGTCATCGGCCCGGGACGCGACGCGTACACGATCGAGGCCGAGGCGTCGGGTCGCTCGGCCGTCCGGCTCACGGCGGGGCAGAACGTGGAGTTCACGCTCCCCGCGGACGCGAACGCGATCACGGTCCGGTACTCGATCCCCGACTCCCCCACGGGCGGCGGGATCACGTCGCCGCTCGACGTGTCGGTCCTGCGCCAGGGCAAGAAGGTCGGGCTCGACCGGCGCATGACGCTCACCTCGGCGTACTCCTACCTGTACAACCAGTACCCGTTCACCAACGACCCCACGGCGGACCTCCTCCAGCCCGGCTGGTGGGTCACCGAGTGCGCGTGCGTCCCCGCCCAGACGTCGCCGTCGCCGACGTTCGAGAAGCCGTTCCGGCCCATGAAGTTCTACGACGAGCAGCGCCTCCTGCTCGGCCAGACCTACAAGAAGGGCGACGTCGTCCGACTCACGGTGCCCGCGAGCGGAGCCGCGGAGTGGACCGTGATCGACCTGCTGGACTCCGAGAAGGTCGCTCCCCCGAAGGTGCGCCTGCTCGCGGCGAACGTGCTGCTCTTCGGCGCCGACCCCACGGGCCGCCGCGACTCCGCCGACGCGCTCGACAAGGCGATCGCGTTCGCCAGGAAGCACCGGCTCGAGGTGTACGTGCCGCCGGGCGTCTACCAGGTGAACCGGCACGTGCTCGTCGACGACGTGACCATCCAGGGCGCGGGGAGCTGGTACACCGTGTTCCGGGGCAAGGAGGTCGCGCTCGACACGCCCGCACCCGACGGGTCCGTGCACACCGGCGTCGGGTTCTACGGGAGGTACGCCGACGAGGGCGGCAGCACGAACGTGCACCTGCGCGACTTCGCGATCGTCGGGGACGTGCGCGAGCGCGTCGACACCGACCAGGTCAACGGCGTCGGCGGCGCGCTGAGCAGCTCGTCGATCTCCGGCCTGTACATCCAGCACACCAAGGTGGGGCTGTGGTTCGACGGCCCGATGGACGACCTGCGCGTGGAGAACACCGTCGTCGTGGACCAGATCGCCGACGCGCTGAACTTCCACGGGGGCGTGACGAACTCGGTCGTGCGGAACGTCTTCGTCCGGAACTCCGGCGACGACGGCCTCGCGATGTGGTCGGAGAAGCTGGCGAACGCGGGCAACGTGTTCGAGAACAACACGATCCAGTCCAACACCCTGGCCAACGGCATCGCGGTCTACGGCGGCACGGACAACACGGTCCGCGCGAACCTCGTCGCCGATCCGGTGCGCGAGGGCAGCGGGCTGCACGTCGGGTCGCGGTTCGGCGCCGAGCCGTTCGCGGGGCGCCTCGACCTCACCGACAACACCGCCGTTCGGGCGGGCACGCTCGAGCTCAACTGGAACATCGGGCTCGGCGCGATCTGGTTCTACGCGCTCGACCGCGACATCGACGCCGACGTCCGCGTCACCGGCGACCACTACCTCGACAGCACGTACAACGCGATCATGCTCGTCTCCGACTGGGGCGTGAAGGACCAGGTCGCGATCGAGGGCGTCGCCTTCAAGGACGTGCGGGTCGACGGCACCGGGACGTCCGTCGTGAGCGCGCGCGTGCGCGGCGGAGCGACGTTCGAGAACGTCGACGCGCGCAACGTCGGCTGGGCAGGCGTCAACAACTGCGGGGCGTTCACCTTCCCCGACGGCGGCACCGAGTTCACGCTCACGGACCTCGGCGGCAACGACGGCACGTCGCTCAGCCCGTGGGAGCCGGGCACCGTGAACTGGCTCGGCCGGTTCGTGCCCAACGCGCCGAGCTGCAACGACCGCCCGCCGGTCGTCGCTCCCCCGGCGCCGTCCCCCTGGGTCCAGCCGGTCGGCTGACCCCACCCCCGCCGAGTGCTGGGTATCTGTCGTGTCACCGCGCTCCTGACGACACCTACCCAGCACTCACGGCGGGCGGGCCGGTAGGGTCGGCGCGGGTTCCTCTCGGGCACGGGGTGCCGCGTCAGACGGCTCAGACCGCCTCGGCCGCCACCTGGCGTGCGAGCGCCTCGACGATCCGGACGTCGGCGTCGAGCCACGGGACGGTCAGCCAGGACCCGGCGTCGAGCCAGGTCAGCGCGTCGTGCTCCACGAGCGGCTGGGGCTCCCCGGCGGTGATCCGGGCGAACCACAGGCGCATGACGTGCCGGTCCGTGATGATCCACGTCCCGTGGTCGGGCCCCACGAGCTCGTCACCGAGCTCGACGGCGACGCCCAGCTCCTCGCGCAGCTCGCGGTGCAGCGCCTGCGTCGGGGTCTCACCGGGGTCGACCTTGCCCCCGGGGAACTCCCAGCGACCTGCGAGGTGCGACGGCCGTGACCGGCGCGCGCTGAGCAGGAGCCGCGGAGCGACGAGATCGTCGACGATCGCCGCGGCCACCACCAGTCTGCGCAGAGTCATACGCGGAGTGTCGCACGGCGTCGTGTCGTGCGGGTGACGCGGTCACGCCGACGGCCCGCCGGCGTGGACGGGCCGTCGGTCAGCGCAGGCCGGCCGCCCGCGCCCAGGCGACGGCCTCGGCGCGGGTCGAGACCCCGAGCTTGCGGTAGAGGCTGCGGACCTGCGACTTGACCGTGTTGCGCGTGACGAAGAGCTTGGTGGCGATCTGCTCGAGCGTGACGTCCTCAGACAGGTTGGACAGGACGACCCGCTCGCGGCGGGTCAGCGGAGCGATCGGCGTGGCGATCATCTCCGACGGGGCCGCCACGGGGCGGACCAGCTCGATCGTGCTCATGTTCTCCTCCAGGTGCTCTCCGGTCACGTCATCCCCACGTGGCGAGTTCCGGTGTGTTGCTACAAGAAGAGATGGACGAAGGTCCCGTTCATGACGCGACTTTTCACCCCGAGATCTGACCGAACGTCAGAAGCCGGTCGGCCGAGTCGCGCGTGGCCGGGTCTTCGCAGGTCAGAGGGCTTTTCCGGACAGACGGAACCGGCGCCGGACGGCGCGGTGGAAGGTCTCCACAGGCCGTCTGACGCCGGTTCAGCGGTGTGATCTACGTCACACTTCGTCCAGGAGATCAGCTCCCGACGTGCGCCGCGTACTGGTCCGGGGTGAGCAGGTCCCCCGTCTCCACCACGTCGACCTTGAAGAGCCAGCCGTCGGTGTACGGGTCGGAGTTGACGACCGCCGGGTCGTCGATCGCGGCCTGGTTCACCTCGACGACGGTGCCCGTGACGGGCGAGAAGAGCTCCGACACGGACTTGGTGGACTCCACCTCGCCGATGACGCTCCCCGCGGTCACCTCGGCACCCACCTCCGGCAGCTCCAGGTAGACGATGTCGCCGAGCGCCTCGGCCGCCGTCGCGGTGATGCCGACGACGGCCGGGTTCGAGCCGTCGATCCACTCGTGCTCCGCCGTGTACTGCAGGTGGGCCGGGAACTGGGCCTCGGTCATGGGGTTCTCCTTCGAGCTCTTCGGGACGACTGCGGGGTCAGGACTGCTGGGGACGACGGTAGAACGGGAGCGGCACGACCACCACGGGCTCGGCCCGGCCGCGCACGTCGACGGCGAGCTCGGTGCCCTCCGCCGAGAGCTCGGGCGTCACGTACGCCAGCGCGATCGGGTACCCCAGCGTCGGCGACGGCGCCCCCGAGGTCACGGTGCCCACGCGACGCGCCGACTCCCCCACCGCTCCCCCGGGCTCGGTCCCGGGCAGCACGACGGCGTAGCCCGCCCGGGCAGGACGGCGCCCCAGCCCCTTCAGGCCGACGAGCACCCGCGCGGGCGCGGACTCCCGGCGCGCGGCGAGCGCGGTCCGACCGACGAACTCGAGCGGCGTGCCGTCGGCGGCGACCTTGTCGAGCTTGACCACGCGACCGAGACCCGCCTCGTACGGCGTGGTCGTCGTGTCGAGCTCGTGCCCGTACAGCGGCATGCCCGCCTCCAGGCGCAGGGAGTCGCGCGCGGACAGGCCGGCCGGCACGAGGCCCAGCGGCGCACCGGCCGCGAGCACCGCGTGCCACAGGTCGGCCGCACGGTCCGCGGGCACGAACAGCTCGAAGCCGTCCTCCCCCGTGTACCCGGTGCGCGCGACGAGCGCGTCGACCGGACCGGCGTCCGTCCGCAGTGCGAGCGGGGCGGCCGCGTAGTACTTCAGCCCGCGCACGGTCTCGGCAGCGTCCGAGCCGGCGTCCGCGCCAGCGACGTCCGTCAGCCCGACGACGATCTCCTCCGCGCGGGGGCCCTGGACCGCGACGAGCGCCGTGCCCGCACCCTGGTCCGTGACCGTGGCGTCGAAGCCGGCGGCGCGCTCGACCAGCTCGCGCGCGACCAGGTCCGCGTTCCCCGCGTTCGCGACGACGAGGAAGCGCTCGTCGTCGAGCCGGTACACGACGAGGTCGTCGAGGACCGCCCCGTCCTCCTGGCAGATCATCGTGTACCGAGCCCGACCCGGCGTGACCGCCGTGAGGTTGCCGACGAGCGCGTGGTCCAGCGCGGCCGCGGCCTGCGGTCCCGCGACCTCGATCTCCCCCATGTGCGAGAGGTCGAACAGGCCCGCGGCCTCACGGACCGCGCGGTGCTCCGCGAGGTCGGACGTGTAGCGCAGCGGCATCTGCCAGCCGCCGAAGCTCGTGAGGTTCGCGCCCAGCGCGACGTGCTCGTCGTGCAGCGGGCTGTGCTTGTCCGTCGGCTTGTCCGTCGGCTCGTCGGCCGGCCGGCCCGTCGGGTCTCCGGTCGGCTGGTCGGTCTGCTGGTCGGTCATGCGAGGTCTCCCGTCACGTAGGACTCCACCGGCGGGCACGAGCACACCAGGTTGCGGTCGCCCCGCGCGCCGTCGATGCGGCGCACCGGCGGCCAGTACTTCCCGGCGCGCAGGCTCGCGACCGGGTACGCCGCGAGCTCGCGCGAGTACGGCTTGTCCCACGCCTCGGCGACGAGCGCCGCCGCGGTGTGCGGGGCGCCGCGCAGGGGCGACTCCTCCACGCTCCAGCGGCCCGAGGAGACGGCGTCGATCTCGCCGCAGATCGCGATCAGCGCGTCGACGAACCGGTCGAGCTCGGCCAGGTCCTCGCTCTCGGTCGGCTCGACCATGAGCGTGCCCGCGACCGGGAACGACAGCGTCGGCGCGTGGAACCCGTAGTCCATGAGGCGCTTCGCGACGTCCTCCGCCGTCACGCCCGTCTCCGCCGTGATCCCGCGCAGGTCGAGGATGCACTCGTGCGCGACGAGCCCGGCCGGCCCCGTGTAGAGCACCGGGTAGTGGTCCGCAAGGCGGCTCGCGACGTAGTTCGCCGTGAGCACCGCCGTCTTCGTCGCCTCGGTCAGCCCGTCGGGGCCCATGAGCGCGACGTACGCGTACGAGATCGGCAGGATCCCCGCCGAGCCGTACCGCGTCGCGGAGACCGGCGTGGCCTGGGGTACCGCTCCTGCTCCTCCCGCGTCCGCCGTCGGCGCGAGCGGGTCGCCCGGGAGGAACGGCACGAGGTGCTCGGCGACCGCGACCGGGCCGACGCCGGGGCCGCCCCCGCCGTGCGGGATGCAGAACGTCTTGTGCAGGTTCAGGTGCGAGACGTCGCCGCCGAACTCGCCCGGGCGCGCGAGGCCCACGAGCGCGTTGAGGTTCGCGCCGTCGATGTACACCTGGCCGCCAGCCTCGTGTACGAGGTCGCACACCTCGCGCACGTGCTCCTCGTAGACGCCGTGCGTCGAGGGGTACGTGATCATGATCGCCGCGACCCGGGGGCCGTGGTCGGCGAGCTTCGCCCGCAGGTCGTCGAGGTCCACTTCGCCGCTCTCCGCGGTCCTCACCACGTCGACCTTCAGGCCCGCCAGGGCCGCCGACGCCGCGTTCGTCCCGTGCGCCGACGCCGGGATGAGGCACACGTCGCGCTCCGTGTCGCCGCGCGACACGTGGTAGTCACGGATCGCCAGCAGGCCCGCGAACTCGCCCTGCGAGCCCGCGTTGGGCTGCACCGAGACGCCCGCGTAGCCCGTGATCTCGGCGAGCGCCGACTCCAGGCCGTCGATGAGCTCCGCGTAGCCGAGCGCCTGGTCGGCGGGCACGTACGGGTGCAGGTCCGCGAACCCCGGCCAGGAGATCGCCTCCATCTCGGCCGTCGCGTTGAGCTTCATGGTGCACGAGCCCAGCGGGATCATCGTGCGGTCCAGCGCGAGGTCCTTGTCCGAGAGCCGCCGCAGGTAGCGGAGCATCGAGGTCTCCGAGCGGTGCAGGTGGAAGATCGGGTGCTGGAGGTAGCTCGTCTCGCGCCGGAGCGCCGCGGGCAGGGCGTCCGAGACGCCGCCGGTGGGGACGGCGGCCTCGCCGTCCGCCTCACCACCGCTCGTGACCACGCCTCCACCTCGCGAGGTAGAGGCCTGGTCCGGCGAGGTAGAGGCCTGGTCTGGCGAGGTAGAGGCCTGGTCTGTGAGGCCGAAGGCCGCCAGTACCGTGGCGAGGGTAGCGGCGGTGGTGGTCTCGTCGCAGGCGATCTGTACATGATGAGCGTCGGGGTTGTACAGGTTCACGCCAGCAGCTGCGGCTGCAGCGACGACGGCCTCCGCGCGGCCAGGGACGACGGTGCGGACGGTGTCGAAGAACGTGTCGTGCTCGACGGTGACCCCGCCCGCGCGCAGGGCGTCGGCGAGGGTCGTGGCGTGGGCGTGGGTGCGCTCGGCGATCGCGCGGAGGCCGTCGGGGCCGTGGTGGACGGCGTACATCGACGCCACGATGGCGAGGAGCGCCTGCGCGGTGCAGATGTTGCTCGTCGCCTTCTCGCGGCGGATGTGCTGCTCGCGGGTCTGGAGCGCGAGCCGGTAGGCGGTGTCGCCGTCGGCGTCGATCGAGACGCCCACGAGCCGGCCGGGGAGGGACCGTTCCAGACCCTTGCGGACGGCCATGAACGCGGCGTGCGGACCGCCGTAGAACAGCGGGACGCCGAACCGCTGCGCCGAGCCCACCGACACGTCGGCGCCGAGCTCGCCGGGGGAGACCAGCAGCGTCAGGGCGAGCAGGTCGCTCGCCACGGTGACGAGCGCGCCCGCGTCCTTGGCCTCCGCCACCACGGGACGCCAGTCCACGACACGGCCCGACGCCCCGGACTGCTGGACGACGACGCCCACGAGCTGCGCGTCGTCGTCCACCCCGGCGGGGAAGCCCCCCGCCGCGCGGGCGGCGGCGAGGCCGGCGTCCAGGCCGCCCGAGAGGTCCGCCACCACCACGGGCAGGCCGACGGCGTGCGCGCGACCGAGCGTCACGGCGAGCGTCTGCGGGAAGAGGTCGGCGTCCAGGACGACGTAGCCGCTCTTCGCGCGCGAGGCACGCCACATGAGCGCGACGGCCTCGGCCACCGCGGTGGCCTCGTCGAGGAGCGACGCGTTCGCGACGTCCAGGCCCGTGAGGTCCTCGACGACCTGCTGGAAGTTGAGCAGCGCCTCGAGGCGGCCCTGCGAGATCTCCGGCTGGTACGGCGTGTACGCGGTGTACCAGGCGGGGGACTCGAGGACGTTGCGGCGGATCACCGGGGGAGTGACGGTGCCGTAGTAGCCGAGCCCGATCATCTGCGTCTTGACGACGTTCTTGCCGGCCAGCGCGCGCAGGTGGTCCAGCACCTCGGTCTCGGTGCGCGCGGCGGGCAGGTCGAGCGCGCGCTCGGTGCGGATCGACGCCGGGACGGCCGCGTCGACGAGCGCGTCGAGCGAGGCGTAGCCGAGCTGGTCGAGCATCACGCCGACCTCGCGCCCGCGCGGGCCGAGGTGGCGCGGCGCGAACGCACCGGTCGCGGCGTTGTGCCGTGAGCTGGGGTCGAAGGACGGCTGGGTCACGAGGGACTCCCGGTGGAGGGGACGACGGCGGGTCCCTCCCCGCTCTGTCATCGGACGCACGCGTCGACCTGAGAGTTTTGCCGGTCCGCCGTGCCGCGAGGGCCGGGGCGCGCCGACTTGCACCGTCGGTGGGCCGCGACCGCCGGGGGTCCGACGAGCGCACGGCCGCTTTCCAGAGTTGCCTCGCCACGACGGTACGGGGGCCTGAGAGATTCCCGGGGAGGGTTTGCTCCTTCGGCGCCGGCGGCGGCCCGCTGGACCGTGGCGCCGAGCTCTCCCGTCGTGGTTCGGGCGGCTGTACTGCAGTTGTGGGCTCGATCATACCGGTCGGGCCCCGGCGCGTGCCGCGCCGCGGGCACCACGGCCGTCTCATCGAACGGGTAATAACTACGGACCCCGAACGATCCGCGCTAGCGTCGCGGCGGACGAGGCGACGGAGCGACGCGGGTGGGGGAGTCATGACGACCGAAGGTGCGGCCTCGCAGCCGCCGCTGGGGGAGCGGGTCCGACGCTGGACGACCATGTGGGGGCTGCTGCGGCACGCAGGCGTCCCCATCGTCGCGGCGGGCCTCGCACTGACCGTCCTCCTCGCCCTCCTGCCGCTCGTGTCCATCGTCGCCCTGGGCCGCGTGCTCTTCCTCCTGCCGAGCATGACCGACGGCGCGGCGAGCGCCGGGTGGAGCGACCTCCTCGCGGTGTTCGGCGTCGCGGTCGGGGCGCTCGTCGTGCAGCAGCTCCTCGCGCCGTTCCAGGCGGGGATCGTCGAGACGATCGGTCGGCGGGTCGACCAGCGCTGCATCGACCGGCTCCTCGGCGCGGCGCTGTCCGACGCCCCGCTCGCGCTGCTGGACGACTCCGAGGTGCTCGACGTCGTCGCCGACGCGCGCGCGGCGTTCGCGCGCCAGAGCATGAGCCCCGGCGACGCGGCCGGGGCGCTCGTCCCGCTCGTCGGCCGCTACGTGCAGGTCGTCGGCGCGGCGGTGCTCGTCGCGGCCGTCGTCTCGCCCGTCGCGGGTGCCGTGATCCTCGCGACGGCGCTCGCCATGCGCGCGGGGGTGCGGGGCACGTTCAGCAAGCTCACCCCGATCTGGAAGACCCTCCACCCCCAGCGGCGCCGGATGTACTACCTGCGGGAGCTCGCGACCACGCCCGGGGTCACCAAGGAGGTCCGCCTCCTCGGCCTCCTCGGGTGGCTGCGCGACCGTCTGCGTCGGGAGACGATGGCCTACCTCGAGCCGCAGTGGGCGGTCAACCGTCGGCTCCAGCTCTGGCCGTTCGTCGGGTTCTCGGCGATCGGCCTGGTCGGCGGCACGATCGTCCTGGTCCTGGTCGCCGTCGACGACACGCTCGACCTCTTCGCGCTCGGCGTCGCGATCCAGGCGGTGCTCATCCCCCTGCGGTTCGGCGTGTACTTCCCCGAGTGCGACGTGCGCACGCAGTTCGGCCTGCTGTCGTTCGACGCGCTCGAGCGGTTCGAGCAGCGCCTGCGGTCGGCCACGCCCGAGCGCACCGGGGAGGACGACGACGTCCCCGTCCCGCACGGCGTGATCCGCTTCGAGGACGTGTGGTTCCGATACTCCGACGACGGCGCGTGGGTCCTGCGGGGCCTCGACCTCACGCTCGTCCCGGGCACGTCGACGGCGATCGTCGGGCTCAACGGCGCCGGCAAGACCACGACCACCAAGCTCCTCGCGCGCCTCTACGAGCCGACGCGGGGGCGCATCACCGTCGACGGCGTGGACGTGCGCGACCTCCCGCTCCAGGCGTGGCGGCGCCGTCTCGCCCTGATCTTCCAGGACTACGTCCGCCTCGAGCTCTCCGTCACCGACAACGTCGGGCTCGGCGCGCCCGAGCTGCGCGACGACGCCGACCGGCTGCGCGAGGCGATCGTCGCGGCCGGCGCGGACGGCGTCGTGGACGGCCTCGCCGACGGTGCCGACACGGTGCTCTCCGGCGGGTACGCGGGGGGCCGCGACCTCTCGGGCGGGCAGTGGCAGCGGGTCGCCCTGGCACGCGCCCTCCTCGCGGTCGCGGGCGGCGCCGACGTCCTCGTCCTGGACGAGCCGACGGCGCAGCTCGACGTGCGCGCCGAGGCCGAGTTCTTCGAGCGCTTCCTCGCCCACGGCGCGGTCGCCTCGGTGGCGGGCGAGCGCGCCGTGACGTCCGTCGTCATCTCGCACCGCTTCTCGACGGTCCGCCCGGCCGACCAGATCGTCGTCGTCGCGGAGGGCCGCGTCGTCGAGCAGGGCACGCACGACGAGCTGCTCGACGCCGACGGCCGCTACGCCGAGCTCTTCACCCTCCAGGCCCGCCGGTTCCGCGACGGCTCACCCGACGGCCCCGACCCCGACCTCGGTCCCGACCGTGATGCCCGAGCCACCGGCGCCCCGACCGCCGTGACCTCCGGAGGTGCCCGATGAAGCGCGTCGCGCTCGCCGCCCGGTTCATGCTCGCCCACGCCTGGCGGACCGACCGGCGCCGCCTGCTGGTCGCGTGCGTGCTGCTGACGATCGGGTTCCTCGCCGGCCCCCTCGTCGGCGTCGGGCTGGGCCTCTTCACCGACGCGCTGGTCGACACCGAGGTCGCGCGCGCCGTCGGGCTCGCGTGCGCGGTGGCGGCCCTCGTCGTCGCGGAGCTCATGCTGGGCCACTTCGCCCACCTGTCGTACTTCGAGGTCGCGGACCTCCAGCAGCTTCACCTGCTGGACGAGGTCGCCCAGCTCACGCACGGCTCGTCCGACCTCGCGGAGCTCGACGACCCGGACCGTGTCCGCCTCCTCACGTCGGTGACCGAGGGCCTGCAGCGGGTCCGGCTCGCGCTCGAGGGCACGCTCCAGCTCGGCGGCATGGTGCTCCAGGTCCTGGTCACCACCGTCATCCTCGGTCTCGTCGAGCCGTGGCTGCTCCTGCTGCCCCTCGCAGCGCTGCCGCCCGTCTGGCTCGCCGACCGCGCGCAGCGCGTGCTCGACCGGGCGCGCGACGCCGCGGCCGACGACGTACGCCTCTCCCGGCACCTCGTCACCGCCGGGACGACGGGCACCTCGGCCAAGGAGATCCGGCTCTTCGGCGCGCGTCACCTCGTCGCGGACCGGCAGCGCGCGGCGTGGGACCGCACGACCGCGGTCCTGTGGAGCGCGCACCGGCGCTCCGCGCTGCTGCGCGCGGCGGGCCAGGTGTGGTTCGCGCTCGCCTACGGGGCCGCGGTCCTCCTCGTGCTGCGCAGCGCCGCGTCGGGCACGGCGGCGATCGGCCAGGTCGTGCTCGTCGTCACGCTCGCCATCCAGGTCAGCACGCAGGTCGCGGGCGCGCTGTCGCTGTTCGGCAACCTGCAGGACGCCGGACGGACGGTCGAGAAGCTCCTCGAGCTGCGCGCGACGGCGACGCCGCCGGGCGCGGCCGGCGTCGCGGGTGGCGCGCCCGCCGAGGGTGCGACCGCCGTCGGGCAGCTACCCGATCACCTCACCGGCGGCCTGCGCGTCGAGAACCTCACCTTCGGCTACCCGGGCGCGGACCGGCCCGTCCTCGACGGCGTCAGCCTCGACCTGCCCGCGGGCGCGACCGTCGCGCTCGTGGGGGAGAACGGCGCGGGGAAGTCCACCCTGGTCAAGCTCCTGTGCGGGCTGTACCGGCCGACGTCGGGCCGCATCCTCGCGGACGGCGTGGACCTCGCCGAGGTGGCGCCCAGCGCGTGGCAGTCGCGCGTCGCGACGCTGTTCCAGGACTTCGCACGCCTCGAGCTCTCGCTGCGCGAGGACGTCGGGATCGGGCGCGTGGACGCGCTCCACGACGACGACGTCCTGTGGGCCGCGCTCGACGAGGCCCGCGCCCGCCCCATCGTCGAGCGCTCGCCCGACGGCCTGGACCAGGTCCTCGGCACGAGCTACGCGGACGGCGCCCAGCTCTCGGGCGGGCAGTGGCAGACGCTCGGTCTGGCCCGCACGCTGCTGCGCGCCGACCCCCTCCTGCTCGCGCTCGACGAGCCCGCCTCCGCGCTCGACGCGACCGCGGAGCACGCGCTGTTCGAGCGGTTCACGGAGACCGCGCACCGGACGGGCAGCACGTCCGGCGGCGTCACGCTGTTCGTCTCGCACCGCTTCTCGACCGTGCGCGACGCCGACCTCATCGTCGTGCTCGACGGCGGCCGCGTCGCCGAGCTCGGCACCCACGACGAGCTCGCCGCCGCGGGCGGGTCGTACGCCGAGATGTACGCGCTCCAGGCCCGCGCCTACCGGTGACGGCCGTCTGACAGGGTGGGGACATGACCGCCGACACGATCGCCGACGTCGTCCTCCTGCTCGTGCTCGTCGGTGCCGGGGTCCTGCTCGTCTGGTGCGCCCGGGCGACGGCGCCCGGGCGCCTCGGGCGCAACCAGCTCGCCGGGATCCGCACCGCGACGACGCTCGCGAGCGACGAGGCGTGGCGCACCGCCCACCGGGCGGCCCGGCCGCTGAGCGAGGCCGCGGGCTGGGTGCTCGTCGCCGCCGCCCCGGCCCTGTTCCTCGTCGGCGACGAGGCAGGTCTCGTCGTCGTGCTGGTCGCGACGGGCCTGACGCTCGCGCTCACGATCGGGGGGCTCGTCGTCGGGACGCGCGCCGTGCGACGCGAGGCCGACCGGAGCCGGTGACGCGCGCTCGGGTCGGGATCGCGTCGGGCGGGCCCCGCGTCAGGCGGGCTCGGAGACCAGCTCACGCTCCGCCGTCGGGCCGGGCCGGGACTCCTGGGCCGGGCGGCGCGACGCCGGGCGGCCGTGGGTGAGGTAGAGCGGGAGGCCGGTGAGGAGCAGCCCGCCGACGAGGTTGCCGAGCACGGTGGGGATCTCGTTCCAGACGAGGTAGTCCATGATCGTGAACTCGCCGCCGAGCAGCAGCCCGGACGGGAACAGGAACATGTTGACGATCGAGTGCTCGAACGACATGAAGAAGAACAGCATCACGGGCATCCACATCGCGACGGCCTTGCCGGGCACGTCCTTCGCGATCATCGCGCCGACGACGCCCATGGACACCATCCAGTTGCACAGCATGCCGCGCACGAACAGCGTGAGCATGCCCGACGCCCCGTGCTCCGCGTACCCGACCGTGCGGCCCTCGCCGATGTGCCCGATCGCCTGACCGACCTCGTTGGGCGGGGTGTCGAACCCGTAGGTGACGACGATCGCCATCATCACCGCGACGGCGAGCGCGCCGAGGAAGTTCCCCACGAACACGAGGCCCCAGTTGCGCAGGACGCCGCGCACGGTGACACCCGGACGCTTGTCGAGCCAGGCCAGGGGGCCGAGGACGAACATGCCGGTGAGCAGGTCGTACCCGAGCAGGTACAGCAGGATGAACCCGACCGGGAAGAGGACGGCGCCGAGGATCGCGTGGCCCGTGGTGACCGTGACCGTCACCGCGAACGCGGCGGCGATCGCGAGGATCGCGCCGCCCATCGCGGACCGCACGAGCGTGTCGCGCGTGGACAGCAGGACCTTGCTGGCACCGGCGTCGATGATCGTCGGGACGAGCTCGGCGGGCTTGACGTAGGACATGGGCGGGCTCCGGTCTCTGAGGCGACGTCGCGGCAGGGGAGCGCCCGACGGCGCGTCCCACGCTAGGAACCCGCGGTTTCGCCCGCGTTCCCGCCGGGGAGCGACCTCGTTACCGGGGTCGCTCAGCGCGCGGGGCCACCCTGTGAGAACTCCGCACCCGACGCGGGCTCGACGACGACGGACCGGACCGTCGCGAGGCGCCGCACCGCGCGCTCGAGGGCCCGCGTGCGGCGCGGCGTCGCGCGGAAGGTCACGACGATCCGCCCCGCCCGGCCGTCGTCGTCGACCGGCTCCGTCGCGAGCGAGTCGAAGCTGACCCCGCGCGTCGAGAACACCCCGGTCAGCGCCGTGAGCGTGCCCGGCTGGTCGAGGCCGTGCACGGTCGCGACCCACGCGGCCTCCGCCCCGGCCCGGCCCGACGGCGCCCGGTCGCCGGTCGCGGACGACGCACCCGGGACGGGCGCACCGGTCCGGGCCCGCTCCCGGCCGGCGGGCCGGTCGTCGTCCCGCGACACCGTGCTCGTGGCGACCATCCGCTCGATGCCGTCCGCCGCGTCCGCGAGGCGCCGGGCCTCGTCGTCGGGCAGGTCGTCGAGGAGCACCCGCGTCCACCCGCCCGGCCCGAGGACCACCGGGACGCCGAGCACGCCGCGGTGCGGGACGCCGTCGTGCCCCGCGAGGGTCCGGTCGAGCGGTCCGTCGAGCCGTCCGTCGAGCTCGCCGTCGAGCGCGACCTGCCCGGCGACCACGATCTCGCGGCCGTCGAGGATCACCTCGAGCAGGTCGACCGTCGCGCTGGCCGTCCCGGCGGGCGTCTTCGCTCCCGACTGGTGCGTCATCCACGGTCGCGTCACGAGCCGCAGGTCGGCGGGCCACGTGTCGATGAGGTCGAACGCCGCGCCCATGTCCGCCGTCGCGACGCGCGCCAGCTCGGTCTTCGCCGCGGCGATCTCGGCGGGCAGCGCGTCGAGCGTCCGGCCCCGGCGCAGCGCCGCGACCGCGCGGGCCCGCTCGTCGGCGTCGAGACCGCTGACGCGGACCGTCGACCACAGCGGGACGGCGTCCTCGCCGTGCTGGCCCCCGACGAACCCGCCGACGCGGTGCCGGCGCACGCCCAGCTCGACCGCGAGCTCGCGCCGGAACCGCAGCGTGTCGAGCCACGCGCCCATCCCGAGCACGCGGTGCCGCCCGAGCCGCTCCGCCATGACGGCGACGCCGAGCTCCACGGGGTTCGTCACCACGACGACGACCTCGTGCCCCGATCCGTGGCGCGCGATCGCGTCCGCGTACTCGGCGAGGACGGCGCCGTTCGTCGCGGCGAGGACGCGGCGGTCGGGGTCGGCGCCCGTGCGCGCCGGGGGAGTGAGCCCGGCGGCGACCACGATCACGTCGGCCGTGACGTCCTCGGGGGAGTGCGCGACGTCGAGGAGCGGCGCGTGCTCGTCGTACGCGTCGACCAGGTCCGCGCGCAGCCCGTGCACGGCCCGACCCGACGCCCCACCGGCCCGGCCGACGAGCTGGAGCCGCGCCGTCGGCGGGAGCACCCGTCGCTCGACGATCTGCGTGCACACCTGCCGGCCGACGTCGCCCGTCGCCCCCACCACCGCTACGTCCACCCCGGCAGGCTACGTCCCGACCGATGAGTCCGGGCGCCCGGGCGCGTCGTGACAGGTGAGGACGGGTGACCATCTCGACGCAGCGGGAACGAGAGGAGCAGGACGATGACGACCGCCGACCCGACGGTGAAGAACCTCGACGGCTACGGGACGCCGCCCATCGAGTGGGCGCGCGTGCACGACACGCTGTTCGGCCGGCTCCCGCAGGAGCCCGGGTCCGGCGGGCCGAACCGGCACACGACGTGGCTCGCGACGACCGACCCCGACGGGAAGCCGCACGTCGTGCCGTTCGGCGCGCTCGTCCTCGACGAGGAGATCTTCCTGTGCTCCGGCGAGGGCACGCGCAAGAACCGGAACCTGCACCGCGACCCGCGCTGCACGCTCACGGTCGCGACGGAGCCGTTCGACCTCACCGTCGAGGGCAGGGCCGAGCGCGTCACGGACCCCGAGGCCCTGGAACGCGCGGCGGCCGGCTTCCGCGCCGACGGGTGGCCCGCGACCGTCGACGGCGACGCGCTCACCGCCGAGTTCAGCGCACCGTCCGCCGGCCCGCCGCCATGGGCGGTCTACCGTCTGATCCCCGAGCGCGTGTTCGCGTTCGGCACGGCCGAGCCCTACGGCGCCACGCGCTTCGACCTCCCGCCGAGGTAGAGACCAGGTCACGCGAACGCGATGTCGGCCGCGGCGGCGACCATCTCGTCGAGGACCGCGGAGACGACCGGCCGGGGCTCGTGCCGGGTCGCGCGGTGGCGCGCGACGAGGCGGCGCGAGCCGAGGCCGGGCAGGCCGACGACCGTGACGCCGTCGGGCACCTCGTCCGACGCGCCGCCCTCCACGGCGAGCGCCGGGAGCATCGCGACGCCGAGCCCCGCCGCGACGAGGGACAGCGCGACGTCGAAGTCGTAGTAGTTGTGCCGCGTGCGCAGCGTCCCGCCGAGCCCGCGGGCCAGACGGCGCAGGGCGCGCGCGGCGGCGGTGCCGGGCTCGGGACCCAGCCAGACGGCGTCGCGCACGTCGTCGAGGCGGGTCGGAGTCGACATCCCGGCGGGGACCACGAGCCGCCACGGCTCGTCGAGCAGCACGATCTCGCGCGTGCCGCGCGGCGCGGGGGAGTCGGCCTCGTAGTCGCGCTCCAGGAGCACGACGTCGAGCTCGCCCGCGCGCAGGAGGCGCAGCGCCTCGGTGGGCTCGCGCTCCTGGACGTCGAGCTCGATGCCGGGCGCCGTCTCGGCCAGGCGCCCGGCGACGGGCGCGACGACGGCGCGGATCGCCGTCTGGAACGACCCGACCGCGACGCGGCCCATGACCTCGTCGCCGAGCGCGGCGAGCGCCTTGCGCGCCTCGACGAGCTCCGTCTCGATGCGTTCAGCCGTCTCCGCGAGCACGCGCCCGGCCGGCGTGAGGGTCACGCCGCGTGGTCCGCGGTCGAGGACCGCGACGCCCTCCTCGGCCTCGAGCCGCTGGATCTGCTGGGAGACCGCGGACGGGGTGACGTGCAGAAGGTCTGCTGCCGCGAGAATGCCCCCGCCACGGTGCACGGCAAGGAGAAAGCCAAGTCTGCGTGGGTCCGTCGCCATGTAGATATGCTAAACGGCCGGTGCAGAATCCTTCGATTGTGCTGAAGCGCGCGAGGCCTCACACTTGTCGTGGCGCCGGTCGGTTAACTCCTCCTCCTTACGGGTCGGCGCCCGAGCTTCCGCACCACCCGCGCCACCAGCCATCGGCCCGGAGCGCACAGCCACCGCAGCGTCGCGGTACCCCCTCCACCCCTCTTCGTCACCGGAGTACCGCTGTGCCCGTCACCCTCGACGCGTTCGTCATGTTCCTCGGCTGGATCGGCGCCGCCGCCGGAGTCGTCGCCTACGCGATGGTCAGCCGCGGCCGCTGGGCCGCGTCGTCCGCCCCGTTCCAGCTCACCAACCTCACCGCCGCGGGCCTCATGGGCATGGTCGCGGCCGCGAACGGGGTGTGGCCGTCGGTGGCCGCCAACATCGTGTGGATCCTCATCGGCGTGCAGGCGATCGTCGTGATCGTCCGCGCGCGGGCGCGCCGCCGCGCGACCGTCGACGACGTGGCGGCCCCGGCCCCCGCGGTCGTCCCCGGCGCGGTCACGGCCACCGCCCCCGAGTCGGCCCTGCCCGACGGCGACCCCTCGCCGCGCGAGGTCGGGCTCGCCGCCTGACTACACCCCGGCGGGCGTGACGAGTCCGATCAGCAGGCCCATCACGAGCACGGTGACCAGCTCGTGCGCGACGTTGAGGACCGTGAGGCCGGCCGGCCGGCCCTCGAACGCGTCGTGCGTGACGAACCGCGCGGCGGTGAACCCCGCCCACAGCACGAGGGCGGTCAGCAGGGCGTTGCCCAGGTAGGCGCCGCCGTAGAAGGACCACGCGAGGTACGTCGCCCCGGCGAGCACCCAGGCGGTGACGAAGCTGACCACGACCGTGACGACGATCGGCACGACGGCGTCCCTGCCCTCGCCGGACGGGTCGACCTTCGCGACGCGCATCCAGTACGTGCCGAACACCTTCGGCGTGTACCAGACCGAGCCCACGACCATGCTCGACACCGTCGCGGCCAGCACCGCCCAGTAGTTGATCTCCGGAACCATCGGACCGCTCCCTCGCGTCGACGCCGTCGCTCGGAGCGTAGCGCTCAGGCGGTGGCGCCCGCCTGCGGTCCGACGACCACGTCGACCACGACCGCGCGGTGGTCGGACAGGCCGGTGTCGACGGCCGTCGCGGGGCCGAGGGCACGGATCGTCGCCTGCCCGGGCGTGGCGTCGACGAGGACGTGGTCGATCTGGCGGACGGGCCGGTCCGTCGGGTGGGTCAGCACGTCGGCGAGTGACGTGAAGCCGCTGAGCTCCGCAGGCTCCGGCGCGCGCAGGTTGAGGTCGCCGAGCAGCGCGAGCGGCCGGGGGAGCGGCGCGCACGCCCGGACGAGGGACCGGAACTGGTCCGCGGTGAACTCCGGGCGGGACGTGGTGTGGGTCGTCACCACCGTGAGCGGTCCCCACGGCGTCACGACGGCGGCCGCGAGCGCCGCGCGGGGCTCGTCCGGCACCACGCGGAACGGGAGGAGGCGCGCGGCCCCGCTCGCCGAACCGGGCGTCCGTCGCCGGACGCGCGAGCGCCACGGCATCCGGTCGAGCTCGAGCCGCGACCACCGCGCGACCGGGAACCTGCTGACCAGCCCGATCCCGTAGGACGCGACGCCCGGCACGCGCCGCACGCCCGCACCGGGTCGCGCCGCGCGCACCCAGGCACCCGAGACGCCGCGCAAGGTGGGGGAGAAGTGCCGGTGGTCGGCGCGCAGCGCCTCGGCGGCGACGGCGACGAGGTCCGCACGCTGCGAGCGGGGCGCGTCGCGCTCCACCTCCTGCAGCGCGAGCACGTCCGCGTCGAGGTACGCGACGGCGCGCGCGAACCGCTCGACGTCGACCGTCCCGTCGAGCGCGGCGCCGTGCAGCGCGTTGAACGTCGCGAGGCGCAGCGCGCCGTCGGGTCGCGGGGGCAGTCCGGGTGAGGCGGCGGCGGTCGGCACCGCACGATCCTCGCGCGGACGGACGATCCTTGCGACCACACCGGCGAGACAGCGACCTCCGGGCCGCGGGAGCACCCAGTCCCTGGGCGCCGGTCGCGCTCTCGGCCCGCGGGTCGCGGTGTCGGGGCGGTCGTCCGCCGTCGCGACCTCGTCAGCGAGTACGGCGCCAGGCGACGATGCGCTCCACCGCCTCCGCGACGGTCTCCGGAGCGGCCGCGAAGGAGAGGCGCACCCAGTCGCCGCCGCGGACGCCGTCGAAGTCGGTGCCCGGGGTCAGCGCGACGCCCGCCTCGGCGAGCAGCCGCTCGCACCACGTCACGGAGTCCAGGCCGTCGCCGGAGACGTCGGCGTAGACGTAGAACGCGCCGTCGGCCGGGGCGACGCGCGACCAGCCGAGGTCGTCGAGCCGCGACAGCACGAGCTCGCGCGACGCCGCGTAGCGCGCCACGTTCTCCGCGGCGGCCGCGTACCCCTCGGGCGAGAACGCCGCGACGCCCGCGTGCTGCGCGAGCGCGGGCGGCGACAGCGCGACGTTGCCCGCGAGCGCGTCGACCGGACCGACGAGCTCGTCGGGCAGCACGAGCCACCCCAGCCGCCAGCCCGTCATGGCCCAGTACTTGGAGAACGAGTTGACGACGACGGCGCCCTCGCCGACGTACCGCGCCGCGGTCGGCAGCGCGGCGGGCGAGGCGCCCGGGTCGCCGTACGTGATGCCGTGGTAGATCTCGTCGCTCACGAGGCGGACGTCGTGGTCGGCGCACCACGTGGCGACGGCGTCGAGCTCGGCGGGCAGGATCATCGTCCCCGTCGGGTTCGCCGGGCTCGCGACGACCAGGCCGTCGAGGCCGCCGTCGTAGTACGCCTCCATGAGCTGCGACACCGTGGGCTGGTAGCGCGTCTCCGGGCCGCAGTCGAGCTCGACGACCTCGCAGCCGAGCGCCCGCAGGATGTTCTTGTACGCGGGGTAGCCGGGACGGGCGAGCGCCACGCGGTCGCCGACGTCGAACGCCGCGAGGAACGCGAGGAGGAACCCGCCGGACGACCCGGTCGTCACCGCGACGCGCGCCGGGTCCACCTCGACGCCGTACCAGCGGTCGTAGTGCTCCGCGATCGCGCGGCGCAGCGCCGGGACGCCGAGCGACTCCGTGTAGCCGAGGTCGCCGCGCTCCAGCAGCTCGATCGCCCGGCGGCGGACGACGTCCGACGCCCCCGTCGACGGCTCGCCCGCGCACAGGTTGAGGACCGACGCCCCCGCGTCGCGCAGCCGGTTCGCCTCCGCGAGCACCTCCATCACCGCGAACGGCGGCACGTGCGAGCGGCGTGAGACCTTCATCGACCCGGGCATGAAGCCATCATGCCGGGTCAACGGGACCCGACCACCGCCGACCCCGGGGTTGTCGCCGTCGCACGGCGCCGGACCCGGGGTTGCGAGCGAGTTCGGCGGTCGGACGGCGCACAACCCCGGGTTCAGCGCCGGGTCGGTCATCCGTTCGAGGGATGTCGGCGACGGCGAGGGATCGGTCGTCCGGGCGACGCGCCGTCGTCGGCCGGCGGGGTCGGATGGACGGCATGGCCGAGGACGTGTGGGACGACGGCTCCGAGGACCGGGCGAGGGACGATCACGCGCGAGGAGGTCGCGACGAGACGTTCCGGCCGGTCCGGGGATGGGGCGTGCTGTGGCGCAGCGCGTTCGTGCTGTGGCACGGCGGGCGCGAGTACGTCGTAGACGTGGACTTCCTCGACTGGGACGAGCGGATCCGGCTCTACCGCGACCGGCTCCTCGTCGACGAGCAGCGGTCCCGGGCCCGGTTCGACCTCGGCGACGCGCGGATCGAGGCCCGGATGAGCCTCTACGGGATGCGGTACGTGCGCGTCGTCGACGCCGTGGGCGACGTCCGGGACGTCCCGCCGATGCCCGGCACGGCCGAGGCGTGGCGCGACCGCATGGACCGGGAGCGCCCGACGGCGAGCCGCGCCGTCGGCGTCGCCGCGTGGGTCGTGCTCGTGGTCGCGCTCGTGACGCAGGTGCCCCAGCTCCTCGACCTCGTCTCCGGGTTCACCGGCTGGACGCCGCCGTTCGTGCCCGACCTGCCCGCCTCCGTGAACACGGTGCTGTCCGTGGCCGGGGTGGTCGCCGCCGTCGACCGCGGGCTGCGGCGTCGGTACCACCCGCTCCTGGACGGCTGACCCGCCGCCTCGTCCCGCGTCGCGGAGCCTGCCTAGGGTGGAGGGACACCGACAGGGGAGGTTCTCGTGTTCCGACGACGGTCCCGCGCCACCTCGGACGACGACCCGGTCCGGCGCGCCGCGCAGTACCGGGTCGACCGCGAGACCGCGCGCGAGAGGTCCGACCGCGGAGAGGCCGGGCGTGACGAGGCCGGGCGGTCGGACACGCCCGCTCCGCCGGGGGGCGAGGCGCCCGCCGCGGCGTCCCGAGAGCCGGACGACGACGCCGGCTCCCGCGGACCGCGGCGTGTACGACCCGAGGACCGAGCGATGTACGTCGACACGGTGATCGACCAGGCCATCCGACGCGGGGAGTTCGACGACCTCCCGCTCGCGGGCAAGCCGATCCCCGGGCTCACGGGGACGCACGACCCCGACTGGTGGCTCAAGTCGGTCATCGAGCGCGAGCAGCTCACCGGGCTGGGACCGCCCGCGATGCTGCTCCGGCAGGAGGACCGAGAGCTCGACGACCGGCTCGACCGCGAGCTCGACGAGACGACCGTCCGCGAGATCCTGACGGACTTCAACGCGCGCGTCGTCGACGCCCGCCGCCAGCTCCTGGGCGGACCACCGGTGGTCACCCCGACGCGCGACGTGGACCACGAGGTCGCACGCTGGCGCGCCCGCCGCGACCGGACCGCCTGACGCGACAACCCCCCCGCCGAGCACGACATGGGGGTCGCTATCGGGCTGATAACGACCCCCATGTCGTGTTCGGCGGAGCGGCGTCCGAGCGGCTAGCGGCTCTGGAGCGCGCGGACGTTGTCGCCGAACGTCCAGCCCTTGGAGCCGTCCCAGTTGATCGACCACGTCATGAGGCCCTTCAGGCGCGACGCGTACGGCTGGTACGCCTGCGTCACCAGCGACGGTGCCATGTAGCCGCCGCCCGCTCCCGCCTGGGCGGGGAGCCCCGGGACCTGCTTGTCGTAGGGCACCTTCACCGTGACGCCCTGGATCGTCAGTCCGGCGTTCAGGCAGTCGGTCTGCTTCTGGAAGCCCTGGACGGTCCCGGCACCGTACGAGTCGCCGCTGCAGCCGTACATCGAGCCGTTGTAGTACTGCATGTTGAGCCACCACAGGCGGCCGTTGTCGACGTACTTCTTGATGATCGGCAGGTACGAGCCCCAGATCGAGCCGTACACGACGCTGCCGCCCGTCACGTACGCCGTCTCGGGCGCCATGGTGAGGCCGAAGGTGCTCGGCATCTCCGCGAGGACGCCGTCGATGATGCGGATCAGGTTCGACTGCGACGTCGACAGCGTGCTGATGCTCCCGCTGCCCGACAGCCCCGTCTCGATGTCGATGTCGATCCCGTCGAAGTGGTTGTCGCGCAGGATCGGCACGACCGTCTCCACGAAGCGGTCCGCGACGGCCGGGCTGGACAGGTCGATCCCGGCGGTCGCGCCGCCGATCGACAGGAGCAGGCGCGTCCCGTTCGCCTTCGCCGCGCACATCTCGGCGGGCGTGGGCACGTCGACGCCGGTGTCCATGCCGTCCTGCCAGAGCACGGTGCCGTCCGAGAGGATCACGGGGAACGCGAGCGTCACGACGTTGTACCCGTGCGCGGAGATCCGGGGGTCGTCGATCGGGATGTGCCCGAGGCCGGGGTGCACGCCGTTGGACGCGCCGTCCCAGCTCTCCCAGTACCCCTGGAGCACCTTGCCCGCCGGCTTGCCCTGCACCGCGCAGTCGGTGGGGTCCGTGGGATCGGTCGGGTTCGTGGGATCCGTGGGATCGGTGGGGTCGGTCGGGTCGGTGGGGTCGGTCGGGTCCGTGGGGTCCGTCGGGTCGGTGGGGTCCGTCGGGTCGCACGCCCCGCCGTCGGACCACAGCGTCGGGGTCGACGAGGGGGTCCAGCCCGCCCCGACGTAGGCCGTGTGCGTCACGCGCGCGGTGTAGGTGCGCCCGTTGTACGTGACCTGGGTCCCGGCGGTGTACGTCGAGCCCTCCGCCCAGGCGGTGGCCGCGCACTGGGCCGCGGCCGCGGGGGCGAGCGCACCCGGGACGACGGCCGCGCCGCCCACGAGGGCCGCCGCCAGGGCGACGGTGGCCGCTCCGGCGAGGAGCGGGGTCGGACGAGATCTCACGGGGCACCTCGAGTTCGGTCGCACGGCGGCCGAGGCGGGCGCCGTCGGCCGATGATCCCGCCAGTCTGCAAGCGGGCCACGGCGTCGCGCATGAGGGAGAACCACACGATCCGCACGGCTCGTCCGGGCGCGGACCCGCGGGGTGTACGGGTGGTCCCGGACCTGCCGACGCACGCGACGTCGGGGGCGCGGCACGTCGCCGGCGCTGCCGCGCCGAGCGGCCTCGCGCCCGGGCGCCTAGGGTCGGCCGCATGGCCGACTGGCAGCCCGACGTCCTCGGCGACGACTACGAGCAGCTCACGCTGCCGCTCGCCCCCGACGACGAGGGCGACGTCGTCGCCACGCTCGTGCGGCGCCGTCGGCCCGGGGGAGCCGCGGCGGACGGCGCCGGCGCAGGGACCACCGCGGGGGACGGGCAGCATCTCGACGTCCTGTACGTGCACGGGTGGTCCGACTACTTCTTCCAGACCGAGCTCGCCGACTTCTGGGAGGCGCACGGCGCACGCTTCCACGCGCTCGACCTGCGCAAGTACGGGCGCAGCCTGCGGCCCGGCCAGACGCCGGGCTACGTCACCGACCTCGCGACGTACGACGAGGACATCGAGGCCGCGCTCGCGGCGATCGGCCACCACGGCGACGGGCGTTCGCCGCGCGAGCTCGTGCTCATGGGCCACTCGACGGGCGGGCTGACGCTCAGCCTCTGGCTCGCCCGGAACCCCGGCCGCGCGGCGGCGCTCGTCCTCAACAGCCCGTGGCTGGAGTTCCAGACGCGCGAGGTCGGGCGCCTGCTGCTCGAGCCCGTGATCGGGGCGAGGGCGCGGCTCACGCCGACGCGCCCGCTGCCGAACGTCGACCTCGGCTTCTACACGCGATCGGTGAGCAAGGACTTCGACGGCGAGTGGACGTACGACCTCGCGTGGCGCCCCCAGCACGGGTTCCGCACCACGCCCGCGTGGCTGTCCGCCGTCTTCCACGGGCAGCAGACGGTCGCGCGCGGCCTGTCCATCGGGGCGCCGGTGCTCGTGCTGCTCTCCGCCCGCAGCACGCTGCTGCCCCGCTGGACGCCCGAGATGATGCACACGGACACGGCGATCGACGTGGACGGCGTCGCGCAGCGGTCCGTCCAGCTCGGCGATCTGGTCACGGTCGCGCGCCTCGACGGCGCCCTGCACGACGTCGTGCTCTCGGCCCGGCCCGTGCGCGCGCTCGCGTACGGGCGGATCGCGCAGTGGGTCGGCGCGTACCTCCCGCGTCCCACGCCTCCCGTGCCCGACGACGACCGGGCACCCGCGCCGGACGACGCACCACGGGCGGCGAGCGGCCTCGGTCCGCTGCTCTCCCGCCTCGGGGCGGGCGCCCACCGTGCCGGGCGGGCCGTCGCGCGCGCGGTGGGCTCCGCCGTCGGGACGCTGCGCGGCACGAGGGCCGGCCGCCGGTGAGCGGAGCGCTGACGGGGCTGGACCACGACGCCGCACCCCGCCCAGGGCGACCCGCCCCGCGCACCCGCGGCCTTACGGTGAGCAGGTGAGCCAGACACTCGACCAGGGGCCCTTCTTCCACGGCACCAAGGCCGATCTCCGGGAGGGCGACCTGCTGACCGCGGGCTTCCGGTCGAACTACCGGCCCGAGGTCACCATGAACCACGTGTACTTCACCGCCCTCGTGGACGGCGCCGGCCTCGCCGCCGAGCTCGCGGCCGGCGACGCGGCACCTCGGGTCTACCGGGTCGAGCCGACGGGTCCGTTCGAGGACGACCCCAACGTCACCGACAAGAAGTTCCCGGGCAACCCGACGCGGTCGTACCGGAGCAGCGCACCGCTGCGGGTGGTCGGCGAGGTCACCGACTGGCCGCGGCTGAGCGAGGAGGCGCTGGCGGCCTGGCGCGCGCGTCTGGCGGCTCTCCTGTCCGACGAGCGGGGCGAGATCATCAACTGAGTGCTGCCGCTCCCGGGCGCCGCGCACACGCCGTCTCCCACCGCAGGGGGAGGGCGCCGGGTCGGGGCTCGCACCCTCGGTGGATACTCCGACGGCGGTCCGGCACTACCGTCGGCGACGTCGTGCGCGAGGTGCCCAGCAGAAGGAGCGGTACGAGTGTTTCGCGAGGTCCCTGTCCTGCCCGTCGTGGTGCCCCTGGCTGCCGCCGTGCTCGGGATGCTGCTCCGGCGTCTGCGCCGCGCGGACCGGCTCACGGTGCCGCGGGCCGCCGTCGCGCTCGCGCTCGCCGTCTACGCGGCCGGGGTCGTGGCCAACACGGTGTTCCCGATCTTCCTCGACAAGCCGGTGAGCAGCGCGCCGTGGAACGCCCACCTGGCCCTCGTGCCGCTGGCGGACTACGAGGTCGCCGACGCGGTGATGAACGTCCTCGTGTTCGTGCCGCTGGGCATGCTCCTGCCGCTCCTCCTGGCGCGGACGTCGTGGTGGCGCGCCGTGGCGGCGGCGGCGGCCTTCAGCCTGGCGATCGAGGTCGTCCAGTACGTCACCTCGCACCTGCTCGGGGGCGGCCACATCGCCGATGTGAACGACCTGCTCTTCAACGTCGTGGGCGGCGTGCTCGGCTACGCGCTGTTCGTCCTCCTGTGCCGCGTCCCCGTGCTCGACGCGTTCCTCGAACGTTTCCGCTGGTCCACAGGACCGCGAGCGCGCCTTGGCGAAGCGGACCTGCGTCGCGTGCATCCGCACTGACGGTTGCCCGGGTCCGCGGCGTGTCGCGGCGGCGGAGCGCGACCGCCCGACCGACGCTCAGCCGTCGAGCCGCGTGCGGACGAAGTCGACGATCCCGTCCGCGGCGGCCTCCACCTCGGCGAGGCAGTCCTCGAAGTCCTGCTGACCGCCGTACCAGGGGTCGGCGATGTCGAGCACGTGCTCGGGCTCGCCCGGCGCGACGCGGGGAGCGGCCGGGTCGAACGAGCGGTACATCCGCACCGGGCCGGCGGCGTCGAGGCGGCGCAGGGCGCGGGCGTGCTGGGACGTCATCGCGAGCACGAGGTCCCGCGCGGCGAGGTCGCCCGCGCGCACCTGTCGGGCGCGGTGCGTCCCGTCGACGACGTACCCGTGCTCGGCGAGGACGGCCCGCGCGCGGCGGTCGATCGGGTTCCCTCGCTCCTCGTCGCTGATCCCCGTCGAGTCCACCACGACGCGGTCGCCGAGCCCGGCCGCCTCGAAGCGGTCGCGCAGCACCACCTCGGCCATCGGGGACCGGCAGATGTTGCCGGTGCAGACGGTCATGACGCGGTAGGGCACGGGGGCCTCGGTACTGGTCATGGGCCCATTCTGCGGGAGGCGCGCGCGCTCCTCACGTGCGGCCGGTCGCCGGGCGGCCCGCGACCGCCACGTCTACCGTGAGGACATGATGATCGGGGCGGGGTCGGGGCGGATCGCCGTGACGGGCGCGAGCGGGCTCCTGGGGTCGAAGCTCGCGTTCCGCCTCGCCGCCGAGGGCGCGACGCAGCGCCTCGTCGTGCGCGACGCCGCCCGGGCGCCCCGCCTCGGCGACGACCCGCTCCCCGAGTCGGACGTCGCCGTCGTCGACGGGTACACGGACACGCGCGGGATGGTCGCCGCCTTCACCGACGTGGACACCGTGTTCCTGGTGTCCGCCCACGAGGACCTCGACCGCGTCGCGCAGCACCGCGCGGCGGTCGACGCCGCCATCGCGGCGGGCGTCGGGCACCTCGTCTACGTGTCGTTCGTCGGCGCGGCACCGGACGCCGTCTTCACCTTCGCGCGCGACCACTGGCGCACCGAGGAGTACATCCGCGCGACGGGCGTGCGGCACACGTTCCTGCGCGACAACCTCTACCACCGCGGGCTCGCGCTCATGGTCGGCGACGACGGCGTGATCCGCGGACCCGCGGGCGACGGGCGGGTCGCGTCCGTGTCGCACGACGACATCGCGGACGTCGCGACCGTCGTCCTGCTCGACGCCGACACGCACCGCCACGACGGCGTCACCTACGACGTCACGGGGCCCGAGGCCCTCACGCTCGACGAGGTCGCGCAGGCCCTGACCGCCGCGACCGGCCGCGACATCACGTACCACGCCGAGACCGTCGACGAGGCGTACGCGTCCCGCGAGCGGTACGGGGTGCCGCGGTTCGAGGTCGACGGCTGGGTGTCGTCGTACACGGCGATCGCCGCGGGCGAGCTCGCGCACGTGAGCGACGCCGTCCCCCGGCTCGTCGAGCGCCCCGCGCAGTCGTTCGCCACGTGGCTCGACGACTACCCCGAGGAGTGGGCGCACCTGCGCCCCGCGTGAGCTCGGCGCGCTGCCGTCGGCGCGCCAGCGCGAGATCGACCCGCACGTCCGAGATCGACCCTCGGTGGGTCGATCCGGCGACGGGCGGGTCGATCTCGGCGGTTCCACGCCGTGCGCGAAAACCCCTGGCGTCGCCGCGGGGGGCGGACGTACCGTCGTCGTACACGCGAAAGGAGGTGGTCCTGGAAGTGAAGATTCTTCGGACTCGTGAGGTGGTTGCGCGCTAGTCGTCGCGCAACCGATCCAGCAACGGACCGGATGCGGTGAGCCCGTGAACCGGGCGGGGTCTCCCGAGGGGAGACGCCCGACGGCGAGCGAGTACCACGCAACCACCGGAGCCCGCGGGTGTCGTGCCCTCGTCCAGCACGACAGGAGGAACCCTCCAGCCCGCGGGCTTCTCGCTGCCCGCGCCCTGCGCTGCGTGCACGAGACAGTCGCGTCCGGCACGTCCGGACGCGACTGTTCTCCTGCGCTCAACGGGTGACCGGGGCCGGGGCGGGCTCCGGGAGGGCGGCCTCGGCGACCGGGGTCGCGGCGGCGGCGGGACCGGCCGGCTCGACGACGGGCCGACGGCGGCGCGGCGCTCCCATCGCCACCGCCGCGAGCGCGAACGCCGCGACCGGGACCCACAGCGCGGTGTGGAAGGCGGCGAGGCCTGCCTCCGGCCCCGTCGCGTCGCCGAGGGCGAGGACGCTGACGGCCGTCGCCGCAGAGATGCCGATCGCCGCACCGAGCTGGAACGCCGTGTTGAGCACGCCGCCGGCAACGCCCTGCTCCGCGTCGGTCACGCCCGTGGTCGCCGCGATGGCGATCGGCCCGTAGACCAGGGCGAACGCGACCCCGACGAGCGCCATCGACGGGACCATGACGGCGTACGTCCAGTCGAGCCCCGACGCGAGGAACCACGCCGCCGCGAGCGTCCCGGCGACGAGACCGCCGACGATCACGCGCGGCACCCCGAAGCGCTCGACGAGGCGCGGTGTGAGCACGGGCGCGAGGACGACGTCGATCGCCATGAGGAGCATCGCGAGCCCGGTCTGCAGCGGTGTCCAGCCCCGCAGCTCCTGCAGGTAGAGGGTGAGGAGCACCTGGAACCCGTAGAACCCGCCCGCGAAGAGCACCGCCGTGACGTTCGCCCGGACCAGCTCGGTCGAGCGGAAGAGCCGCAGCGGGAGGAGCGGGTGCGGCGCCCGGCGCTGCCGGGCGACGAACGCCGCGAGGAGCACGGCACCGCCGCCGAGCGCGGCGACCGTCCACGCGAGCCCCTCGCCCGGGTGCTCGAGGCGCACGATGCCGACGGCGAGCAGCACCATGGCGCTCGTCGCCAGGACGGCACCGAGGACGTCGAGCGCGCCGCGCTCGCGGGCGGTCGTGTCGCGCGGGACCGTCACCAGGGCCAGCGCGAGGAGCACGACGGCGAGCAGCACCGGGGCGAAGAACACCCACCGCCAGTGGATCGCGGCCAGGAGCCCGCCCACGACGAGGCCGAGCGAGAAGCCCGCGGCGCCCGCCGCGCCGTACACGACGAGCGCGCGGTTGCGGCGCGGCCCCTCGGCGAACGACGTCGTGATGAGGGACATCCCGGCCGGCGTGAGGAACCCGGCCGCCACCCCCGTGACGAAGCGCGAGAGGAGGAGCATCCAGGCGTCGGTCGCGAACCCGCCGAGCCCCGAGAAGACGAGGAAGACGAGCAGCCACAGGACGAACATCCGGCGGCGGCCGTAGAGGTCGGCCGCGCGCCCGCCGAGGAGCATGAACCCGCCGTACCCGACGACGTACGCCGTCACGACACCGCCCAGCTCGCCGGTCGCGAGCCCCAGGTCGGAGCGGATGCCGGGGAGCGCGACGGACAGCATCGCGATGTCGCTGCCCTCCAGGAAGATCGCCCCGCACAGCACGAGCAGCAGCCCCCAGTCCCGGAGGGTGAAGCGTCCCGCCGCTCGTGCTCGTTCACGGCTGCGGCTCGTCGTCCCGTCGGTCATGCCCGTCCCCTTCCTCCTGAGTACCGCTCGGTACTCGGTTACCCCTTGATACCGAGCCCATCGTGGGCCAGGATCGGGAGGCATGGAAGACGGCACATTCGACTCACCAGGTATCACCGTGGATACCGTGGCGGCGCGCGGACGGACCGCGGACGGGCACGAGGCTGCTCGCGCGGGCGCGCCCGACGACGTCCCGTCCCCCGAGGACCGTCACGGCTGCCCACCGGCGAAGTGGGAGAGCGACGTCGAGGTCTGGCAGTGGGACGCGCGCGAGGACTGCGAGGTGCGGCAGATCCTCGACCGCATCGCGGACAAGTGGTCGCTGCTCGCCATCGCGCTGCTCGACCGGCGGGTCATGCGGTTCACCGAGCTCAAGCGGGAGATCGACGGGATCAGCCAGCGCATGCTGTCGCGCACGCTGCGCCAGCTCGAGCGCGACGGCATCGTCGAGCGCACGGTCTACCCGACCGTCCCGCCGCGCGTCGACTACGCCCTCACCGAGATGGGGCGCTCCCTCCACGCGACGACCAAGGCGCTCGTCGTGTGGACCGAGGCGCACCAGGAGCGCATCGCCGCCGCGCGCAGCGCCTACGACGAGCGCGAGGCGTCGCTCCAGGACCTCTGAGGGCCGCGGGTCACGCGACCGCGGTCGCGAGCACGCCGAACGTCGGGTCGGGCGTGATGGGGGACGGTGCGGGCTCGTCGCCGGCCGGACCGCTCGTCATCTCCCACGTCCCGTCGCTCTCGACGCGGACGGCGGCGGTGCGGGCCCCGGACGCGTCGACGACCTTGACGCTCCCCCCGAACGGCCGCCCCGGGAGCTGCGCGAACGCGGCCCGGACGAACCGCGACGCGGCGTCGGGCAGAGGGTCGCCCATCTGGAGCGGGCGCACGTGCCAGATGCCGAACGGGCGCGGCTCGAGCACGACCGCACCGCCCTGCGCGCCGACGAGCAGCGCGGCGTTGGTGCGCTCGTCCGCGATCGCCGCCGCCTCCACCCACTCGGTCGCGGTCGTGAGGACGCGCGTGAGCGGGACGACGTTGCCGACGGGTGCGAGCACCTCGCCCTCGACACGCGCGAGCCGCCGCACGACGAGCGAGCTGAGCCCCGCCGCAAGGAGGGGGGAGTCGGCGGGCACGTCGGGAAGGCGCAGGTTCTCGCGCGTCCTCGTGGCGGCGGGTCCCTCGTTGAGCGACAGGAGCACGAGCAGCTCCGGCCCCGTGAGCTCGATGAGCCCGTCGTCCGGACGGCTCGCCGCCTCGGTCTGCGTGGTCATCGGTCGTCCCTCTCCTCGTGCGGACCGCGGCCGCGGTCCGGCGCATGGGCCGCGGTCACCACGGCCATACCTTCTTCAGCGTCTCGGTCGCCCCGTCGACGAAGTCCCCGCCCGCGTCCCACACGTCGCCGGCGAGGTCGGCGGCACCGTCGGCGAGGTCGCCCCCACGATCCCACAACCAGCCCGCGCCGTCGGCGATGCGCTTCGTCACGGGGACGTCGCCGGAGAGCAGGGTCGCGACGCCCCACACGGCTCCCGCACCCGCGATCGCCCACCCGACCGGGTTGCTCGCGAGGAAGATCGCCGCGCCGATGCCGGCGGCGCCGAGCCCCGCGGTGATGACGCCGTCCGTCCCCTTGAACCCGTCGCCCTCCGCGAAGCCCTCCCACGCCTGCACCGAGCCGCTGTACACCGAGTAGCCGTCGAACACGAACCCGGCGCCCTTGAGCACCTTGCCGGCGGACGCGAGGTTGTCCGCGAGCCCCGCCACGTTGAGCGGGTCGTCCAGCTTGTTCATCGCGGCCCAGGCGTCGACTCCCTGGGACGCGACCCAGTTGAGCACGCCGCCCTGGGTCATGTCCGTCGTGAGCCACGACGGCGGGACCAGCCAGTCCGGCGGGCCGCCGTCGCCGCCCTGGGTCACGGGATCCTCCGGCCCACCCGGAGAACCCGGTCCGCCGGGCCCACCGGGGCCGCCCGGACCGCCCGGACCGCCCGGACCGCCCGGACCGCCCGCGCCACCGTCGCGGCTCGTCGCGTCCTGCTGCTCGGCGTTGCCGCGCAGGAGGTCGGCGGCGTCCGTGAGCAGCGCGGCGGTGCCCGTGAGGCTCGGCCGCAGGGTCGACGTCCACGCGGTGCGGAACTCGGCGGCGTCGGAGCCCTCCCAGCCCGCTCGGCCCACGGCCGTCTCGATCGCCGCCGCGGCCAGCTCCAGGACCTGCGCGCCGTCCGCCACGCGGCCCGCGAGCGAGCGCAGGGCCTCGACGTCGGCCCCGTACATCCCGCTGCTCATTCCTCGCCCCTCTGCGCTCTCACCCACACCCCCCGCACGCTCCCGGGTCGGCCACGCCGTGCCGGCGCCGCCGACAGGGTACGGAGGCGGAGCGGGAGAGGTCGATGGTGACCGGTCCCCATGCCCGTCAGGACGGGCGCACGCCGCGGCGGCGGTCGTCGGCCACGAGCGCGCGGTACCGGCGCCACTGCCGGACGGCGAACCGGCCGAGGAACACGCAGGCCAGCACGCCGACGGCCACCCAGCCCCAGGGGAACGGGTCGCCCGCGTGGTAGCTGCGGAAGCCCTCCGTCCAGCCGTACACCTGGGCGCGATACCAGCCCAGCACGAAGACCGCGACGACGGCGGGAGGGACGACGGCGGCGAAGGTCAGGAACCACGCGTACGTGCGCGCCTGCTTCGTGTCGCCCACGAACCGCGTCCGCGGCGCCCCGTCCATCCGTCCACCTCCGTGCTCGGGCCTCCGGGCACCCTACCCGGCGCCGACCGACCGGCCGAGGCGGTCTCGCCCGGCCCGTCGGTCGGCGTCCGTCAGCGCACGAGGTAGGGCTCGACGAGCTCGACGTACCGACGGGCGAGCGTCGCCACGACGTCGGCGCCGGGCGCGGCCCAGACGTCGGCGTGGAAGATCTCGACCTCGACGTCACCGGCGTAGCCCGCCGCCGCCACCGAGCGCGTGAACGCGGCGAAGTCGACGTGGCCGTCGCCCATCATGCCGCGGCCGAGCAGCGTGTCCGCGGGCAGGGGCGTGATCCAGTCGCACACCTGGTAGCTGACGATCCGGCCCGTGGCGCCCGCCCGCGCGATCTGCTCGTGCACCTTGGGCTCCCACCACAGGTGGTAGGTGTCGACGACGACGCCCACCTCCGCGGGCGCGAACGGCTCGGCGAGGTCGAGGGCCTGCTCGAGCGTCGAGACGACGCCGCGGTCCGCCGCGAAGATCGGGTTCATGGGCTCGATACCGAGGGTCACGCCCGCGTCGCGCGCGGCCGGGACGAGCGCGGCGATCGCGTCTGCCGCGCGCGCCCGGGCACCGATCAGGTCGCGGTCGCCCTCGGGCAGCCCGCCCGGGACGAGGACGAGCGTCGGCGCGCCGAGGGCCGCCGTCTCCGCGATCGCGGCGAGGTTGCTCGCGTGGGCCGCGGCGCGCGCGTCCGGGTCGCTCGCGGTGAAGAACCCGCCGCGGCACACGGACGACACCCGCAGCCCGGCGTCGCGCACCCACCGCACCGCGGTGTCGAGCCCGACCTCCGCGACGGGTTCACGCCAGACCCCGATGGCCGGGAGCCCCGCGGCGACGCAGCCGTCGATCGCCTCGCGCAGCGACCAGTGCGCCGTCGTCCGCTGGTTCAGGGAGAGCCGAGCGAGCCGCGGGTCGCCGGGCTCCGGCGTGACCACCCGAGCCGCCGCCCCGCTGGGCACGTCCACCACACCCACCGCTCCGCCGAGCAGGTGGTCCTGGTCCGTCCCGCCGCTGGGACGAGCCGAGCCCACCCGGTCGGCGGGCAGGATCGCCTGGTCGGCGGAAGACCGGGGGGCGGAGGACGGGAACTCCGAGATCTCGGTGCTCATGCGACCACCTCCGCGACCTCGGCGGGCGCGCCCGCGATCTCGCCACGGTCGATGCCGGCCGCCGCGAGGACGAGGCCGAGGCGGTGCGCGGCGAGGTCCGGGTCCGGCAGGAGGTGGGCCTCGTTGGCGAGCTCGAACGCGCGCGCGAGGTGCACGACGCTCCGGGCCGACTGGAGCCCGCCCACCATCGTGAAGCCGGGCTGGTGTCCCGCGAGCCACGCGAGGAACGCGATGCCGGTCTTGTAGTAGTACGTCGGCGCCTCGAACACGTGGCGCGAGAGCGCGAGCGTCGGCGCCATCTCGGCGTCGTAGCGGTCGAGGTCGCCGTCGTCGAGGGCGGTCAGCGCGGCCGAGGCGGCGGGGGCCACGGCCGCGAACGCGCCGAGCAGCGCGTCGGAGTGCCGCTCGCCGTCGCCCCGGATCAGCTCCGGGTAGTGGAAGTCGTCGCCGGTGTACAACCGGACGCCCTCGGGAAGTACGGCGCGCAGACCGACCTCGTGCGCCGCCGAGAGCAGCGACACCTTGACCCCGTCGACCTTCGCGGCGTGCGCCCGGACGAGGTCGACGAACGTCGCGGTCGCGGTGTCGACGTCCCCGGACCCCCAGTAGCCGCGCAGGTTCGGGTCGAACGCCTCGCCGAGCCAGTGCAGGACGACCGGCTCGCACACCTGGGACAGGATCGCGTCGTACACGCGCAGGTAGTCGTCGGCCGACGTCGCGACGCGCGCGAGGTGCCGCGACGCCATGAGGATGACCTGCGACCCCGTGCCCTCGACGAACGCGACCTGCTCGGCGTACGCCGCGATCACGTCGTCCACGGTCCGCAGCTCGTCGGGCGCCCGGTGGTCCGTCCCCGCGCCCGAGGCGATGCGCGCGCCCAGCTCCCGCGCCTGGGCGGCGCTGCGCGACACGAGCTCCTGGACCGCGGGCCAGTCGAGGCCCATGTTCCGCTGCGCGGTGTCCATCGCCTCGGCGACCCCCAGGCCGTACCGGAACAGGTGCCGCCGGAACGCGAGGGTCGAGTCCCAGTCGACGACGGCCGGTGCGCCGGGCACGTTCTCGCCCCGCGGGTCCGCGACGACGTGCGCCGCCGCGAACGCGACGCGCGACGCGTACGGGCCGGGGTGGTCCGCCCACTCCCGGGGCGCGCGCAGCGCGACGAGCCGCGCGCCGCCGTCGGGCAGCGGGATCCGCACCCCGCCGGCGCCGCTCACGCGACCGCTCCGGACGCCGCGCCGCCCACGGCCCCGGACGCGGCGCCCAGCTCCACCCGACGTCCCTCGCGCGACGACGTGTACCCCGCGTCCACGAGGCGCAGGCCGCGCACGCCCGCGTCGAAGTCGTACGGGTGCGGTCGCCCGGCGTGGACGTCGCGCAGGAACTCCTCCCACTGCGCGCGGAACCCGTTGACGAACTCCTGGTTGTCCGGGATCTGCTCCCACTGGGCGCGGAAGTCCTGGTCGGTCGGCAGGTCCGGGTTCCACACCGGCTTCGGCGTGCGGGCGCGCGGCTGGATGCGGCACCCGAACAGGCCCGCGACCGCGGACCCGTGCGTCCCGTCGACCTGGAACTCGACGAGCTCGCCCCGGTCCACGCGCACCGCCCACGACGAGTTCACCTGCGCGAGGATCGGTCCGTCCGCCCCGGCGAGCTCGAAGATCCCGTACGCCGCGTCGTCGGCCGTCGCGACGTAGGGCTTGCCGTGCTCGTCCCAGCGCTCGGGGATGTGGGTCACGGCCTTCGCCATGACCGCCTCGACCGGGCCGAACAGGTTCTCCAGCACGTAGTTCCAGTGGCAGAACATGTCGAGGACCATCCCGCCGCCGTCCTCGGCGCGGTAGTTCCAGCTCGGGCGCTGCGCGGGCTGCCAGTCGCCCTCGAACACCCAGTACCCGAACTCGCCACGGACGGACAGGATGCGGCCGAAGAACCCGCCGTCGATCAGCCGCTTGAGCTTGAGCAGGCCGGGCAGGTACAGCTTGTCGTGCACGACGCCGTGGATCACCCCGGCCGCGCGCGCCGCTTCCGCGAGCTCCTCGCCCTCCGCGACCGACTCCGCGATCGGCTTCTCCGTGTACACGTGCTTGCCCGCCGCGATCGCCTTGAGGATCGCCTTCGTCCGCTCGGACGTCACCTGGGCGTCGAAGTAGATCGTGGCCGTGTCGTCCGCGAGCGCCGCGTCGAGGTCGGTCGTGTACTCGGCGACGCCGTGGCGCGCGGCGAGCTCGGCGAGCTTGGCGCGGTTGCGGCCCACGAGCACGGGCTCCACCTGGAGGCGCGTGCCGTCGTCGAGCTCGACGCCGCCGTCGTCCCGGATCGCGAGGATCGAGCGGACGAGGTGCTGGCGGTACCCCATGCGCCCGGTCACGCCGTTCATGACGATGCGCACGGTGCGGGTGGTCGGTCGGTCGCCCCCTGCGGCGTCCGTGGTCTGGCTGGTCATGCGGGCGGTCATCCGTTCTGCGAGAGCGAGCGCTCGGCGGGCCGGCCGCCGAGGTAGAGCTCGGAGAGCTGGGGGTCGGCGAGGAGCTCGGGCGCGGGGCCGGTGATGTGCACACGGCCGAGGTCGAGCACGCACCCGATGTCGGCCGTCTCGAGCGCGCGGCGCGCGTTCTGCTCGACGAGCAGCACCGCGACGCCGGCGTCGCGCATGCGCACGACCTGCTCGAACACGGTCGACGTCGTCTTGGGGTCGAGGCCCATCGACGGCTCGTCGAGCAGCACGACCTCGGGGCTCACCATGAGCGAGCGCGCGAACTCGACCTGCTTCTGCTGCCCGCCGGACAGCAGGCCGGCGAGCTGCTTCCACCGCTCGCCCACGATGGGGAAGAGGTTCTGCACGAACGCCACGCGCTCCGCGATCTTCTGCTTGTCGCGGAGCGTGTACGCGCCGAGCAGCACGTTCTCCGCGACCGTCATCTCGCGGAACACGCTGTGCCCCTGGAGCACGTGCGCGAGCCCGGACTGCAGCATCTCCTGCGGCCCCTGGCCGGTGACGTCGCGCCCGCCGACGAGGATGCGGCCCGAGCGCGGCTTGAGCAGCCCGCTCGCGACCTTGAGCACCGTCGACTTGCCCGCGCCGTTGGGCCCGACGAGGCACACGACCGTCGACGCGGGGACCTTGATGGTCAGCCCGCGCAGCACCATCGCGGCGCGCCCGTAACCAGCCTGGACGTCGTCCAGCTCGAGGAGGTACTCCTGCTTCGCCCCCGTCCCGGGGGTCGGGTCAGACACCAAGGTAGGCCTCCAGCACTCGCGGGTCGGCTTGCACGACGGCGGGGGTCCCCTCGGCGATGGGCCGTCCCCGGTCGAACACGATGACGTGGTGGGACAGGCTCATGACCATGTCCATGTTGTGCTCGACGACGAGGAACGTCTTGCCCTCGGCGTTGAGCTCCTGCACGAGCGTCCCGATGCGGCCGATGAGCGCCGGGTTCACGCCGCCCGCCGGCTCGTCGAGCATGATCGTGTCCGGGTCGCCCATGAGGACGCCCGCGAGCTCGAGGAGCTTCTGCTGCCCGTAGGACAGGTTGCGCGCCTCGACGCTCTCCAGGTGGTCGATGCCGACGCGCACGAGCAGCGCGCGCGCCTTGTCGATCTCCTCGGGGTTGCGCGCCCCGGCGAGCAGCTCGCGCACCCGTGTGCGGCGGACCGCGACGAGCATGTTCTCGAGGACGGTCATGCGCGGGAACACGCGGCAGAGCTGGAAGCTGCGCCCGATCCCGGCGCGCGCGATCTTGTGCGGCGCGCGCCGCGTGATGTCCTCGCCGCGGAACGTGACCGTGCCGGAGTCCGGCTTGATCATGCCCGTCACGCAGTTGAAGAACGTCGTCTTGCCCGAGCCGTTCGGGCCGATGAGCGCGTTGATCTTGCCGTGCTGGAACGTGACCGTCGCGTCGCGGACGGCGTGGACGCCGCCGAACGACTTGGTGAGGCCGACGGTCTCGAGGTTGCGGGTCGTCTGCGCGGTGGTCGTCGTCGTCATCGGTCCTCCTCCGGGCCCGTCCGAGGGGCCGCGTCGCCGTCGTCGTCCGGCGGGACGACGGCGGTGGTGGGTCCTGCGGTCGGCTCGCCCTCGGCCGGGGCGGCGGCCGCGCGGTTGCGCTCGAGGAGCTCGGCCGCGGTCATCTCGCGGATCGAGGAGTCCTGCGGGCCGAAGCGCTTGAAGAGGGCCTGGGCCGCGGGGATGATCCCGTCCGGCATGAAGAGGACGACGACGCCGAGCAGCAGGGCGGTGGCGACGAGGTGGAACTGCGTGTCGCCGAACTCGAGCTTGAAGTACTCCAGGCCCGTGCCGACGACGACGGCGCCCAGCAGCGGGCCGAAGAGGTGCCGGACGCCTCCGAACAGCGCCATGAGCACCATGTACGAGCCGAGCATGATGGAGAACTGGAAGATCGGGTCGAGGTCGCCGAACCACAGGGCGTACATGCCGCCCGCGAGGCCGGTGAACGTCGCCGAGACGACGTACGCGACGAGCTTGTAGTTGCGCGTCGGGACGCCGAGCGCCTGGGCCTTGTCCTCGTCCTCACGGATCGCCTTGAGCCCGGTGCCGAACCGCGAGCGGTCGATCGCCCACCACGCGACGAGCATGACGACGAGCAGCGCGGCGAACAGGTAGAAGAACGTGCGGTGGTGCTCGGGCCGCAGCAGGTCGGGGAACGGGCGCGGGACGACGAGGCCGTCGGACCCTCCCGTGAAGGACCCCCACGCCTGGAAGACGAGCAGCAGGATCAGCACGAACGAGATCGACACGATGACGAACGACGCGCCGCGCACGCGCAGCGCCGCGATCCCGACGGGGATGGTGATGAGCAGGACGAGCGCGCCCGCGACGAGCCACGCGGCGAAGCTCGGGAGCCCGAGGTCGCGGATCAGCAGGCCCGTGCCGTAGGCACCGAGCCCGAAGAACGCGGCGTGCCCGAGCGAGACGTACCCCGTGAAGCCGCCCATGAAGTTCCAGGCGGTCGCGGTGCACGCGTAGCTGAGGACGACGATGCCGGCCGACAGGATGTACGCGTTGGGCGCCATCGTGGGGAAGGCCAGGACGAGCACGGCCAGGACGACGAGCACGGCGAGGCGGACGACGCGGCCCCAGGGGCGGCGTGCGGGAGGTGCGGCGGCAGCGGCGGCCGAGCCCGCGCCGTCGGGCACCGGGCTGGCGGCCGCGCGGCGGCTCGCGGGTCGGGTGTCAGAAGCGTTGGGCAAGGCGACCTCCGAAGAATCCCTGGGGCCGCAGCATCAGCGTCGCGAACAGCGCGACGTAGAAGATGGTCTGCGCCCACGTGGTGCCGAGCGGCACCTGGAGCAGGCTCTGGCCGATGCCGAGCACCATGGCGGCGATCGCGGCGCCCGGGATGGACCCCAGGCCGCCGACGACGATGATCGCCATGAGCGGGCCGATCCAGTGCCAGTGCAGCGACGGGTAGATCGTCGCGTCGAGCGACAGCGCGGTCCCGCCGATGGCGGCGGTCGCGAGCCCGAGGCCGAAGCCGTAGCCCGCGACGCGGTCGGTCTTGATGCCGACGAGCTGCGCGGCCTCGCGGTGCTGGATCGTCGCGCGCAGCGCCTGGCCGAACCGGCTGTGCTTCATGAGCAGGTACAGCAGCGCGAGGGACAGCGCCGCGAGCCCGAAGGCCACGAGCTTCACGACGGCGATCCGCGCCCCGAAGAACTCGATGCTCGCGCCCGAGTACGGGAGCTGGATGCGCCGCTGCGTGCCGCTCCAGACGAAGCCGATCATGCCCTCGATGAAGAGCGCGACGGCGAACGTGAGGAGGACGGACATCATCGTGAGCGTCGCGGGCCGCAGGCGCGTGATGAGCAGGCGCTGCATGCCCACGCCGACGAGGAAGAACAGCGGCACCGTGACGACGAGCGACAGCAGCGGGTCCATGCCGGTCTGCTGGTTGAAGAACCAGGCGAGGTACGCGGCGAGGATGAGGAACGCCGAGTGGGCGATCATCACGACGCGCATCACGCCGAAGTACAGGGTGAGGCCCGCCGCCAGGAGGGCGTAGAGCCCTCCCAGCAGCACGCCGAGCACGAGGCTCTGGAAGAGGAGCGTTCCTGTCACGAGGTGATCACCAGGCCGGCTTGGGGAAGACGAAGTCGGCTTCCTTGGCGTCCTGCGGCAGGACGATCTGGATCTCGCCGTCCACGTACTGCTGGATGAGGTGGGCGCCCTGCGGCTTGCCCGTCTCGTCCCAGGTCAGCGGCCCGACGACGGTCTCGACCTCGTTGCTGCGCAGCCACGAGATGAGCTCCTGCTGGCACTCGCCCTGCTCGGCGCACCCGACGGCCTCGACCGCGGCGGCGACGACCTGGCCGGTCGTGTACGCGTTGGCCTCGTCCTCGCCGGGCGGGTTGCCGTGCAGCTCCGTGTACCGCTCGACGAAGTCGACGTTGGACGGCCAGCTCGCGGTCTCGGTGTAGCCGGTGGGCGAGAGGATGCCCTCGGTCTTGGCGCCGATCGCCGCCGAGAACTCGGGGTTGGTCGGCGCGGTGGAGAACGCCGCGAGCGTGGGCTGGTAGTTGAGCTGCTGCAGCGCCACGATGAGGTTCACCGCGTCCTGGTACTGCGTGCCGCCGATGACCATGTCCGCACCCGAGTCGTTGATCTTCGCGGCGATCGAGGAGAAGTCGGTGGTGTTGGGCGGGTAGACCTCGTCGACGACGATCTCGAGCCCGGCGTCCGCGAGCTTGTCGCGCAGGCCGTAGGCCGTGCCCTGGGCGAAGGGGTCGTCCATGGCCGCGACGGCGACGGTCTGCGGGCGCTCGCCCTCGGGCATGTCGAGGATGTGGTCCGCGAGGTAGTTGTAGTGGTCGTCGGCGACGGCGGGGGCGGCGTAGAAGAGGTTCTCGAAGCCCTGCTCGAAGACCTCGTTCGCGGCGCCGGCGGGCTCGACGAAGAGCATCCCGTACTCCTCGGCGACGCGGGCGCTCGGCACGACGAGGCGCGTGGAGAACGGCCCGAACACGAGGTCGACCTCGTCCTGGGCGATGAGCGCCTCGTAGTCCTGCACGACGCGGTCCGCGTTGGACTGGTCGTCGAGGATCTTGAGCTCGACCTGCCGCCCGAGGAGGCCCCCGTCCTCGTTGACGAACTGCGCCCAGGCCTCGTAGCCGCGCTGGACGCCCTTGCCGGGCTCGGAGAAGTCGCCGGTGAGCGGGAGGGAGATACCGATGACGATCGGGTCGTCGGACCCGCCGCCTCCGCCCTCGCCGTCGGACCCGCCGGAGCACGCCGTGAGGACGAGCGCCGTCGCGGACACGCCGGCCGCGAGGGCGAGCGCGCGGCGTGAGCGGGGGCGGGTGGACATCCGTGGAGTCGACCGAGAATGCATGGACGTGACTCTCCCTACTTCGTCGTAGTGAAGACCTGAGGCCGTACTGCTCCGTACGAGACTGCTGCATTGCGAAAGCGCTTTCGTAAGCGCTTCCGCTAGAGTACGGTGCGGACAGCGGATGTGGCAAGCGTCACGTCGGGGAGGGCCTTCGGGCCACCGACCGGGCGACGCACGGACGAGCGGAGCAGGGGTGCGTCGAGAGAGTCGGACCACGAAGGGTCGCAGCGCGCTGCGGCTGGTCGACGTCGCCGAGCGCGCGGGCGTGTCCCTCGCGACCGCGTCGCGCGCGCTGTCGGGCAGCGACGGCGTCTCGGAGGTGCTCGCGGAGCACGTCCGCGAGGTCGCCACGGAGATGGGCTACATCGCCAACCCGCACGCGCGCACGCTCGCCGGGGGCACGACGTCGGTCGCCGGCCTGCTCGTCTACGAGATCGGCGACCCGTACTTCTCCGAGATCGCGAGCGGCGTCGTGCGCGTCGCGACCGAGCACGGCTGGAGCGTGCAGATCAGCCACACCGAGCGCGAGCCCAGCGCCGAGGTCACGCAGATCCGCCTCATGCGCGCGCACCGCGTGGGCGCGATCCTCGTCGCCGGGTCCGGGTACGTCGAGCCCGCGATGGAGGCCGACGCCGCGCGCGAGCTCGAGGCGTTCCAGGAGTCCGGGGGGCGCGTCGTCGTCATCGGGCGGCACCACCTGCACAGCGACGCGGTGCTCCCCGACAGCGAGGCGGCGGCCGCGAGCCTCACCGACCACGTCCTCGGTCTGGGCCACCGGCGCCTCGCCGTCGCGGCCGGGCCCGAGCGGCTCACGACCGTCGCGGACCGCATGGCCGGCATCCGGAGCGCGGTCGCGGCCCAGGGCCTCGACCCCGACGACCTGTTCGTCGTGCACGCGCCGTTCACGCGCGAGGGCGGGCGGGACGCCACGCAGCGCATCCTCGCCCAGCGCCCCGACACCACCGCGATCCTCGCGCTCAACGACGCCATGGCCACGGGCGTGCTGTCCCTGCTGCGCGAGCGCGGCGTCGTCGTGCCGCGCGACATGTCCGTCACCGGGTTCGACGACATCCAGGTCGCCCAGGACCTCGCGCCCGCGCTGACCACGGTGCGCCTCCCGATGAGCGAGATGGGGGCGACGGCGTTCGAGCTCGCGCTCCGGCCGCCGTCGGGCCGCCCCCGCCGCAAGCGCACCGACCACGAGCTCGTGGTCCGTGACTCGACGGCCCCGCCCCGGCCCGGCCCGCTGTGGGCATGAAATGGGGCGGGGGCGTCAGAAGGGCTTGCGAGCCACGACGAGGAAGCGCGGGGCCTCGTCGACGAACTCGTGGCCCGCGGCGAGGTGCAGGTGCAGGGCGCGCAGCGGCGCCTCGTACCGGGCGACCGCCTCGGGCGCGAGCGACGCCAGGTCCGGCACCTGCCACGCCATGAGCTTGAGGTACCAGAGCAGCGAGGACAGGTCGCGGAACCGGCGCAGGCCCTCGTGCTCCCGCGCGACGTCGACGACGAACCCCGCGTCCCGCAGCACCTCCACCGCCGCGGCGAGCGTCACGGAGTCCGGGTCCCACGGGAGCTCGGTGCCGAGCGCGGTGTTGAGGCGCAGGCCGTCGCGCGAGTCGACCTGCTGGGTGAGGAACACGCCGCCGGGCTCCAGCACGCGCAGCACCTCGTCGGGGTCGAACTCCTCGTGCCGGTCGAGCACGACCGCGAACTGGCCGTCGAAGAACGGCAGGAGCTGCTCCTCGTCGCCCTCGACCGCCCGGACGTCGACGCCCAGGGGCTCCAGCCGACGTCGGGCCACGGGCAGGTTGGGCGCCCAGCCCTCGGTCGCCGCCGACCCGGCGGGCAGCGGGCCCAGCGTGGACAGCAGCTCGCCGCCGCCGGTCCCGAGGTCGAGCACCGGGCCGCGCCCGCTGCCGACCAGCTCGCGAGCGAGCGCGGCGTAGTCCCACGGCAGCGCGTCCTCGACGACGCGGTCTGCCACGGGCGAGAGGTCGAACCCGACCACGGGCACGGCGCGGGCCCACGCCACGTGCTCCTCGAACGAGGCGTCCCGGGCGGGGACGGGCACGTCGGCCGCCCGGTCGGAGGTGGCGGGGGTGTCGGGGACCGCGGCAGGCATGCGTCGATTGTCACCCGTGCGGGTGCCGTCGCCGAACATGCGCGCCGGGCCCGTCGCGCGCCGACGGGGAGCCCTCCCCGTCGCCGCGGGGCAGGTGCGCGCGGTAACCTCCGCGATGCCCGTTTCGCGCGTTCCGTGACAGGCGGCGCGCGGCGAGGACACCGATCGACCAGCGAGGGGACCAGACGACGTGAGCGGGATGTGGGGCGCCGACGTCACCGAGCTGAGGAGGCTCGCGCAGTCGCTGCGCTCCGCCTCCGACCAGCTCGTGAGCACGACGTCCGAGGTCAGCGGACTCGTGGAGGCCGCCGGCCGGTGGCAGGGCGGCGACGCCGACCAGTTCCGGGGCGAGTGGACCGGGTCCTCGGTGGCGCTCCTGCGCGGGGTGAGCCAGACGCTCGCCGAGGCGTCGCAGGCGGTGCTGCGCAACGCCGACGAGCAGTACCTGACGAGCACCGAGGGCGGCGCCATCCCGTCCCCCGGCGTGCCCGGCCCGGGCGTGCCCACGGGCCCCGGCGGCGGGCCGCTCGGTGGCGGGACCACGCTCGCCGGGTCGATCTGGGACGTCGGGGAGACCCTCGGGGAGTCGACGATGTTCGTCCTCGACGGGCTGAAGGCATGGAAGGTCGGCCAGTCCCTCACCGCGTTCCTGCAGGCCAGCCGCCTCGCCGACCTGTCCGACGCCGCCGCGAGCGCGTCGGTCTTCGCGCGCGGCATGGTCCTCGACGACGCGATGGGGCTCCTCGGCGGCCTCGGGACCGCAGGCCGGCTCGCGGGCGGCGTCGGCGGCCTGTTCGGCGTCATCGGCGGCTTCAACCAGATGTTCAACACCGAGTACGACGGCGTCCGGGGCGGCGTCGACCGCGTCATGGGCGGCCTGTCGGTCGTGGGCGGCGCGGGGACGATGCTCATGATGGCGGGCATGCTCACCAACCCGGTGGGCATCGGGATCGTAGTAGGCGCGGGCGTCGTCGCGGGCGCCTGGGCGCTGGGGAACCTCGTCGTCGACAACTGGGACGCGATCTCCGGGTTCGCGACCAACCCCGGCCCGTACCTCGCGGACGGGTGGAACACCGTGACCGACTTCGCGGGCGACGCGGTCGATACGATCGGGGACGTCGCGTCCGACGTCGGGGACGCGATCGGCGACGGTCTCTCCGCCGCCGGTGACTTCGTCGGAGGGCTCTTCTCGTGACCCAGCAGACCATGCGGTGGTCCGCGTCGGACGTCGCCGCGGCCGAGCGCGCGCTGGAGCGAGCGACCCCGGGCGAGGTCACGCACGTCGTGACGCTCACGGACGAGGAGATCGTCATCCTCGACGGCCTCCAGAACCCCCAGCTCGTGGCGGTCCCGTGGCTCGACGCGCAGGAGGGCGCGGACCGCACGCTCGTGGGCCGCGTCGCGCTCCGCTCGCTCCTCGCGCGCGGCATGGTCGTGCCGAGCGAGGACGCGGCCGCGGCCGAGCCCGTGGACGGCCGTCGGGCCGTCGGCATCGAGGCCGGCCCGGAGATCACGGGTCCGCTCGTCCTGCGCCGCACGGCGCACGCGATCCTGTCCGTCGAGCGCACGACGTCGATCGGCCGGCACTGGGTGTACGTCTACCTCCACGAGGACGACCGCGTGCTGGAGGAGGAGGTCGCCCCGAGCGGCCACCACGCGTTCAGCGTCTACCCGCTGTCCGAGCTCGCGGGCCGGCTCGCGGTCTTCGTCGACCCGGGCTCGAAGGCCCTGCTCGACGGGCGCTCCCAGACGTTCACGCCCGACGAGTTCGCCGCCCGGGCGCCGAGCCTGCCGGAGCTCGCGGACGCGCTGGCCGTGACGACGCTCGGCGCCGTGCGCGCGGGTTCCGACGTCCTGGAGCAGGTGAGCGTCTACGCGACGCCCGACGGCGTGTACACGGTCCGGGGCGGCGAGCACGGGGCCGACGGCGCGCCGACCTCGCTCACCCTCTCCGAGGTCGGGGCGGCCACGGTCCGCCGGCTCCCGCTCGAGCTGCTCGGTCGATGAGCGGGCCGACGGCGGCGCCCGCGACCGGCGCGCGCGCGACGCGCAAGGTCCGGCACCACGCGGCGCGGTCGGGCCTCGGCACGGTCCGGCACGTGTCGGCGGCGACGCCGAACGCCCCGGCGTGGGCGGTGACGGTGGTCGTGGTGCTCGTGTTCTCCGTCGGGCCGGCGCTCGTGGGGAACGCCGGGCCCGCCGCGATCGGCTACCTCCTGCCGTCGTTCGCGGCGATCGCCGCCGTGATCCTCTGGTTCCTCGGGTCCGAGAAGCTGGTCGTGCTCGACCACGGGATCCTCGTCGGCTCGTTCGCCCCGTTCCTGCGTCCGGTCGCGGTGCCCTTCGCGGCCCTCGACGTCCGGACCGTGCGCGCCGCCGTCGCGAGCCCGCGCACCCTCGGCCTGCTGCTCACCGACCGCGGCGTGTCGACGGCGTCGCGCACCGTGCTCTGGTCGCGCCGCGCCGTGACCTTCGTGGGGGTCGCGCCGAGCCAGCTCCGACAGGCGCGCGCACGGGGGCTGCACGTCGACCTCGCGACCGCGACGGCCGTCGACCTCTGGGTCTTCTCGGCCCGCGACCCGCGTCGCCAGGAGCAGGTCGTCCGCGCGCTGGGCGACGCCGCGCGCGCGGCCGGGGTGCCGGGCGCCGAGCACGTCGAGGCGCTCGCGCTGCCCGCGCAGCCGGTACAGGTATCGCCCCAGGGAGCGGACCGGCTCGCGGTCCCGGAGCGGCTGCGCAGCGCCCGGGCGCGACACCCGCAGACGCCGCGCTGAGCGTCTCGCGGACGGTCGACCGGGCGTCAGGCCGAGGTGGGCCCGAACGCCGCGGCGAGGAGCGCCGTCGGGCCGTCGCCCTCGGTGCTCGCGGCGCCGAGAGCGGCGACCTGGAGCACCATCCACGGGCTGAAGGCCCACGGGGTCGCGGCGACCGCGCGCGCGACGTCGCGCGGGTCCGCCCAGGCGGTCTCCATGACCTCGTCAGGGTTCGGCTCGACCGTGCCCGCCGCGCGCGCCGCGTAGACCGGGCAGATCTCGTTCTCCACGACGCCGGACGCGTCGACCGCGCGGTAGCGGAAGCCCGGCACCGCGACCTCGAGGCCCGCGATCTCCAGCCCGAGCTCGTGCCGCCCGTGGCGGACGATCGACTCCTCGGTGGTCTCGGTCCAGCGCGGGTGCCCGCAGAAGGAGTTGGTCCACACGCCCGGCCACGTGCGCTTCCCGAGCGCGCGCCGCGTGAGCAGGAGGCGGCCCGCGTCGTCGAGCACGTAGCAGGAGAAGGCGAGGTGGAGGGGCGTCTCGGTCGTGTGGACCGCGGCGCGCTCGAAGGTGCCGGTTCGGCGACCCTGGTCGTCGACGGTGACGACGTGGTCGGCGGCGACGGGGACGTGCGAGGTCATGCGGCCACTCTCGCACACGCCGGACCTGCACGGGGAAACCTGTCAGGAGTCTGCAGGACGCCGCGGCGAGGCCCCGGGGAGGACGGCGGGCGAGGCTCGGCCGTGAGGGGAGTCACCCCGACGTCGCGCCCCACCGTCTTGCCGGGCCCACCCTGGCGTGAATTAAGGTGAGGGTAACCTCACTAGGCCACCACCGACCGGGCACGCGCCCCCGAGCAGATCCGAGCACCATGACCTCGCCCGCGACCGCCGACGCGCCGATCGGCGTCCCCGACGGGCCCGTCCGGCCCGCGACGGGCCGTGACGACCGCCCGGCCGGGGTCGCCCGCACCAACGCGGGCCGCACCCTCGGGCTCCTCGTCGCCGTCGTGGTCCTCGCGGTCGCGATCGTGCTCAGCCTCGTCGTCGGCTCCAAGCCGGTCCCGCTCGGCACCGTCTGGGACGCGCTCACCGGGTACGACGGCTCGGGCGACCACGTGATCATCCGCGACCTGCGGCTGCCCCGCACGATCGTCGGCCTGCTGGTCGGCACCGCGCTCGGGGTCGCGGGCGGGCTCATCCAGGCCATGACGCGCAACCCGCTCGCCGACCCGGGCATCCTCGGCGTCAACGCCGGGGCGGCGTTCGCCGTCGTGCTCGCGGTCGCGTTCCTCGGGTTCACGGACATCCAGTCCTTCATCTGGTTCGCGTTCGCCGGGGCGGTCGTCGCGACGATCGCCGTCTACGCGATCGGCTCCCAGGGGCGCGGGGGAGCGACGCCCGTGCGCCTCACCCTCGCGGGCGTCGCGCTCGGGGCCGTCCTGGGCGGCGTCTCGCAGGGCATCACGCTGCTCGACCCCGCGGCGTTCGACCGCATGCGCTTCTGGGGCGCCGGCTCGCTGGCCGGCCGCACGATGGAGATGGCCGGCACGATCGCGCCGTTCGTCGTGGTCGGGCTCGTCATCGCGCTCGTCGTCGCGCGCCCGCTCAACACGATCGCGCTCGGCGACGACCTCGCGAGCTCGCTCGGCGCGCACGTGGGGCGCACGCGCGTCCTCGTCGGCGTCGCGGTGATGCTGCTGTGCGGCGCCGCGACGGCGGCGGCCGGGCCGATCGCGTTCGTCGGGCTCATGGTGCCGCACGTCGCGCGCTGGACGGTCGGTCCCGACCAGCGCTGGATCCTGCCGTACTCGGCCGTGCTCGCGCCCGTCCTGCTGCTCGTGTCCGACGTCGTCGGCCGGGTCGTCGTCATGCCCGGCGAGCTGCAGGTCGGGATCGTCACGGCGTTCGTCGGTGCGCCGGTCCTCATCGCGCTCGTGCGCCGCTCGAAGGCGAGCGGGCTGTGAGCGCCCCGGTCCGGGACGACGCGCCCGTGGGACCGCGCGTGGGCGGGCCCTCGTCCGACCGCGCGCACCGCGTCGACTTCGGCCGCCCCACGCGCGTCGTGCGGGGGCTCAGCGGCCGCGCGAGCCTGCGGCTCGACCTGCGCACGCTCGCCGTGTGCGGGGTGCTGCTGCTCGTCGCGCTCGCGATCGGCGTCGTCGCGCTGACCACCGGCGACTACCCGCTCACCGTGCCCCAGGTGCTCCAGGCGCTCGTGGGCGCCGCCGACGGCCCGGTGCACATGGTCGTCGTGGAGTGGCGCCTGCCGCGCGCGCTCATGGCGCTCGTGCTCGGCGCGGCGCTCGGCGCGAGCGGCGCGATCTTCCAGTCGCTCACGCGCAACCCGCTGGGCAGCCCCGACGTCATCGGGTTCAACACCGGCGCGTACACGGGCGCGCTCGTCGTCATCATGCTGCTCGGCGGCGGGTACGTCGGCGTCGCGGCGGGCGCGCTCGTCGGCGGCATCGTCACCGCGGGCGTCGTGTACCTCCTGGCCTACCGGCGGGGCGTGCAGGGCTTCCGGCTCATCATCGTCGGGATCGCCGTGTCCGCGATGCTCGCGTCCGTCAACCAGTGGCTCATCGTCAAGGCGGATCTCGAGACCGCGATGGCGGCCGCCGTGTGGGGCGCCGGGTCGCTCAACGGCATGACCTGGGCGCAGGCGGTCCCCGCGTGCGTGCTCGCGGCGCTCCTCGCGCTCCCGCTCCTGTGGCTCGCGCCGCGCATGGGGCTGCTCGAGCTCGGGGACGACGCCGCGGCGGCCCTCGGCCTGCGCAGCGAGCGGGTGCGCCTCGCCCTCGTGATCGTCGGCGTCGCGCTCACGGCCCTCGTGACCGCGGCGGCCGGGCCCATCGCGTTCGTCGCCCTCGCCGCCCCGCAGCTCGCGCGCCGCCTCACGGGCGCCGCGGGCGTGCGGATCCTCCCCGCCGCCGTCATGGGCGCCGTGCTGCTCGCGGCGAGCGACCTCGTCGCCCAGCGCGCGTTCGCGCCCACCCAGCTCCCCGTCGGCGTCGTCACCGTGAGCGTCGGCGGCGCCTACCTCGTCTGGCTCCTCGTCCGCGAGGCCCGCAAGTGACCACGAACCCGCAGACCGGAAGGACCCCGGTGGCTCTCACGAACCTCGCGGCCGCCCCGAGCGGCGCCGTCGCCGACGCGCCGACCGACGCGCGCGCCGACCGCGTCCCGCCCGCGGACCGCCTGCACGCCGACGGGATCACGGTCGGCTACGACGACCGCGTCATCTCCTCCGACCTCGACGTGAGCATCCCCGACGGGTCGTTCACGGTGATCGTCGGGCCGAACGCGTGCGGCAAGTCGACGCTGCTGCGCGCGCTGTCGCGCCTGCTCAAGCCGTCGCGGGGGCAGGTCGTGCTCGACGGCCGCTCGATCTCCTCGATCCCCGCCAAGGAGGTCGCGCGACGCCTCGGCCTCCTGCCGCAGACGTCGATCGCCCCCGAGGGCATCACCGTCGCCGACCTCGTCGCCCGCGGGCGCTACCCGCACCAGAAGCTCCTGCGCCAGTGGTCGCGCGAGGACGAGGCCGCGGTGGTCGGCGCGCTCGCCGCGACCGGGACGACCGAGCTCTCGGGCCGTCTCGTCGACGAGCTCTCCGGCGGGCAGCGCCAGCGCGTGTGGGTCGCCATGGTCCTCGCGCAGGAGACGCCCCTCCTCTTGCTCGACGAGCCGACGACGTTCCTCGACATCGCGCACCAGATCGAGCTGCTGGAGCTGTGCGCCGACCTCAACCGCGACCGCGGGCACACGCTCGTCGCGGTGCTGCACGACCTCAACCACGCGTGCCGCTACGCGACGCACCTCATCGCCATGAAGGACGGCGCGGTCGTCGCCGAGGGCGCGCCGGCCGACGTCGTGACGGCCGACCTGGTCGAGGACGTGTTCGGCCTGCCGTGCCGCATCATCGCCGACCCCGTGACGGGCACCCCGCTCGTCGTGCCCGAGGGTCGTCCTCGCCGCGCCTGACCGCGCGGCCCCCGTTCCCCGCCGGTCGACCCACCCGCCCGACCGGCCCCCCACCGTCCTGCGCTCGCCCGCACCGCCTCGTCGGAGGAGCAACGCATGACCCGCACCACCCGTCCCTCGTCCACCCTGCCCACGGCAGCCCGCCCGACCCGGCACCGGCGCCCGGTGCGCTCCCTCGCCGCGGGCGCGCTCGCCGTCGGGCTCGCGGCCACGCTCGCCGCGTGCTCGGCCGGCACCGAACCCGGGACCGACGGCGCGGACCCGTCCGCGGCCGCGGACGGGTGGTCCTGGACGTCCTCGGGCTACGGCACGACGTACGCGCTCGACGAGGCGCCGGACAGCCTCGTCGTGGACGGCTACACCGCCGCGGCGCTGTGGGACTACGGCGTGCGGCCCGCCGGGGTGTTCGGCTACGGCTTCTCCGACGCCGGCGCGCTGTCGATCGGCAACGCCCGGGTCGACGAGATGGAGGTCGTCGGGGCCGACGCCGAGCTCAACCTGGAGAAGCTGCTCGCGCTCGAGCCCGACCTCGTGATCGGGTTCGGCAACGAGGACGGCACGGCCTGGACCTGGTGGGACGACACGGTCACCGAGGAGGCGACGGCGGTCGCTCCGTTCGTCGGCATGAGGTTCTCGGGCCGGCCGGTCGTCGAGGTGATCGAGGACTACGCGTCGCTCGCGGAGGCGCTCGGCGGCGACGTCGACTCGCCGGAGGTCGCGGAGGCGAAGGCCGCGTTCGACGAGCGGCTCGACACGCTGCGCGGCATCGCGGCGGAGAAGCCGCTGACGATCCTGCCGCTCAACGGCGCGGAGCAGCTGTGGGTGGGCCAGAAGAACCTCGGCCAGCTCGCGCTGCTCGAGGAGCTGGGCTTCACGATCGGCGGGCCGCAGGACCAGGAGGGCTGGGCCGAGCTGAGCTGGGAGCGCGTGCCGGACCACCCGGCCGACCTCGTGCTGAGCTACACGGGCTCCGACGAGGCGATGGCCGCCAACCCCGTCTACGCGGGGCTGCCCGCGGTGCAGGCGGGCCAGGTCGTCGGGTGGGACGACAAGCGGCCGTTCACCTACGCGAGCTACGTCGAGTGGTTCGACGAGCTCATCGCGGTGCTCGACGGCGCCGAGGTCGTGTCGGGCGCGCCGACGTCCTGACGCCCGCGCCGTCCCACCAGTCGAGGACGACGGTCGCGTGGTAGGTGAGCCAGCGCGACGGCTCGCCCGCGGGGGCGTCGACCTCGAACCACACCCGGCCCGGGTGGCGCCGGCCCTGGAGCCAGGTGCCGTCCGGGCGCCGGGCGCGGCGGACGTGCTCGACGGCGTCCGCCGCGCGCGGGTCGGGAGGCGTCCCGTCGAGCAGCGACGCCTCGCGCAGGTAGACCAGCGCGTTGAGCACGCTGTAGTACCAACGGAACGGGTACGCGAGACGGAACACCCAGTCCCCGACGGGCTCGCCCGTGCTCAGGCGGCGGAACAGGCCGCGGCGCAGCAGGTACTCCTCGCCGGAGCGACGCGCCGCCCGCAGCTCGTCGCTGCCGCCCGCGAGCTCCTGGTACGCGAGCAGGCCCTTGAGCGCGTTGAGGGTCGAGTGGAACGAGGAGACGGTGGCGCCCTCGACCCAGTCGCAGTTCCACCCGCCGTCGGGCAGCCGGCCCGCCACGACGGCGGCGAGCAGCTCCGAGACGTCGGCCCCGAGCCACGCACCCGCGGCGAGCGTGTACCCGTTGATGCACCAGTCGACCTCGCCGCCCCAGTAGGGCAGGTCGTCGTACTCCCAGCGGCTGTGCGCCGCGAGCAGCTCGGGCGTGCGGCGCGCGCGCAGCACGCCAGGGTCGAGCCCCCACTCGCGCAGCGCGACGAGCGACCACGTCGTCGCCGTCCAGGGCTGGCCCTCCTCGGGCGCTCCGCCGGCGTCCACCGCTCCCGCGTCCGCCGGGAAGTACGCGCCGCCCGCCCACTGCCCGTCGGGGTCCTGCAGCGCGAGCAGGCGCGCGCCGAAGCCCTCGGTCGCGACGCGCGCCCGCGTCGCCTCCCAGACCTCGGGAGGCGCGTGCACGACGTCGCGCTCGACCCGCCACCGCAGCGCCGGGTCGGCGTCGAGCAACCAGTCGACCAGCCCGTCCTCGGGCGGCCCTCCGGGAGTGGCAGCGGCCATCCCGCCACGCTACGCCCGGGCGCACGCGGCGTCAGCCCTCGTCGTCCGCCCGTCCGGCGACGACGGCGACGGCGCGCGCGAGCTCGTCCCCGCTCGGGACGGCGTCCGGGTCGAGGAGCCAGAGGATGCCGAGGCTCTGCACGAGCACGAAGTCGAGCCGGGCGACGGCCGCGAGGTCGGCCTCGCTCAGCTCGGGCCGGGCCGCCCGCCCGACGCCGCACGCTTCCACCTTGTCGTCGGGGCCGACGGCGTCCACTCCGCGACGCGTCGGCTCGCGTTCGGGCCGGAGGAGCAGTTCGTGACCTCCCTCGGCGGCTACGCGGCGTTCTCGACGTCCCCGACCCCGTCGCCGGCCGGGTGGTGCTCCTGGGGGACGCGGCGTCGTGCGGCTCGCCCATGACGGGCCAGGGCACCGCGACCGCCCTGGTCGGCGCCTACCTCCTCGCCACGCGGCTGGGGGCGACCCCCGGACGACCCCGCCGGCGCGGCGCCGCGCTACGCGGCCGACGTCGCCCCGTTCGTCGAGGCGGGGAAGAAGATCCCCGGCGGGGGCATCGCCCGCATGGTGCCGGGGAGCCGGCTGGAGGCGGCGGTGCTGCGCGCGACCACCGGCGTCATGCGGTCGCGCGCGCTGCGCCCGCTGGTGCGGCGCATGTTCCGGGCGGGTGGCGAGGCGCCGTCGCTCCCGGCGACCGACGCGGCGCCGCAGCCCGTCCGCTGAACGACCGCCCGGCACCCTGCCGTGCCGGGCCCGCCGCGGGCCCGGCACGGCGGGTCGTCAGACGAAGCCGAACACGGGCGGGAAGACGACGGCCACGATCGCGGCCCACGCCGCGTACACGGGCAGGAACCGGGTCTGCCAGGCGACGAGGTCGGCGAACGGGCGCCGCCCGCGCAGGAACGCCGTCGCGAGGACGGCGGACCACACGAGGTGCACGAGCAGGAGCAGGTTGAGCCCGAGCGCGGCGGCCTTGTTGGGGCTGACGCCGAACTCGGCGATGCGCGTGAGCATCGCCGTGAGCGCGACGGCGTCGACCGCGAGCGCCGCGACGACGAGGACGACCTGGAGGCCGTCGAAGAACGACCCGGGCGCGAGCGGGTCGCGCGCCGAGACCGAGTAGAGGAGCAGGCACAGGACGAGCACGAGGATCGCGTCCATGAGGATGAGCAGCTCGCGGTCGACGGCGGCGAGGTTCCCCGCGGTCGCGAGGACGACGAACGCGGCGAGGAGCATGACGAGCGTCAGCGGCGTGAAGACGCGCGTGAGCACGGGCGCGATGTTCTCGACGACGTTCTGCTTGGCCTCGACGAGCCACGCGGCCACGATGAGCGCCGCCGGGACGCACAGGGTCAGGATCCAGGCGTCGAGATAGGGCTCGAGGTCGACGCCGGCGAGCGAGAAGACCCCGATCGTCAGGCCGAGCAGGACGCCGCCGCCGAGCGCGATGAGCGTGTAGTACACGGCGAGCTCGCCCGTGAACCGCACGAAGTCCATGCGTCGTGCGTCCGAGCGCCACCGCCCGCCGACGTACGCGAGCCCGACGACGGACCACAGCGTCACGGGCGCGGCGAGCGCCGCGAGGACGAACGTCGAGTCCGTGGGCTGGAACGGGTACAGGTTGAGGACGAGGCCCAGCGCGACGAACGGCACGACGAGCGCGCCGACCACGCGCGCCGTGACCTGCCGCTTCCACGCGAGGTAGGCCGTGAGGAACGGCAGCACGAGGAGCCCGACGTTGAGGCCGACCGTCTCCCACGGGAGGAGCACGGTCGCGACCTTCACCGTGACGCCCACCGCGACGGCGAGCGCGAGCACCACCGCGAGCTCGCGCCACGACCGCGTGCGGCCGGTCGGCTGCTCGCCGACGAGGACGAGCTGCTTCCACAGCCGCTCGGAGTGCTCCTGCGCGAACTCGCGCGAGAGGTCGTCGAGCGTGCCCATGCGCTTCACCGCGACGAGGAACGCCTCGTCGTCGTCGAGCCCGGTCGCGCGGAGGTCCTCGACCCGCTCGCGCAGATGGTCCTCCATCTCGTCGACGTCCGCGCCGGAGATGGCCTCGCGGCGGCGGACGTAGCCGCGCCACTGGTCGATCTGGGCCTCGAGCGCGGCGTGCGGGCCCGGGCTCGCCCCGCCCGCGGGAGCGGTCGTGGCGCCCATCAGGCCCACCCCTCCGCGACGCGCGGCGGGGTCGGCAGCCCGTCCTGCGCCGCGCGCCAGACCTGGTGGAGCGCGTGCGTGACGACGTCCCACTGCGCCTGGCGCTCGACGAGCGCCTCGCGCCCCGCGGCGGTGATCGCGTAGTGCTTGCGGCGCCGCCCGACGTCGGACGTGCCCCACGACGCCTCGACGAGACCGAGCCGCTCCAGCCGGTGCAGCAGCGGGTACAGCATGCCGTCGGTCCACTGCATGCGGCCGCCCGAGAGCTCGTCGACGCGCTTGAGGATCGCGTACCCGTACGACTCGCCGTCCGCGAGGATCCCGAGCACGAGCGGGGTGGCCGACGCGGCCACGAGGTCCTTGTCGATACGCATGGCACTCCTATGCCTAGTTCTTCTAGGGATATAGACCCTAGCAGATCTAGGGTTCGCGGAGCGGTCCTGGGGGCTAGCGTGGTCCTGCGACGCGGTCGTCACGTCGCGAGCGGGACGCCCCTCGCCGGCCGCGACCGGGGGGTGGGCCATGCCTCGCACGTACCTCTTCGCCCTGACCGACGGCGGCGGGACGGTCCCGCCGGAGGTGGGGGCCGTGCGGCGGCTCGTGGAGCGCGGGTACCGCGTGCGCGTGCTCGCCGAGGACTCGATGGCTCCCGAGGTCCGCGCGACGGGTGCGACGCTCGCCCCGTGGCGCACCGCGCCGAACCGCCCCGACCGCGACCCGGCGCACGACCCTCTCCAGGACTGGGCGGCGCCCAGCCTGCTCGCGCAGGCGCGCGACATGGGCGACCACCTCATCGCGGGGCCCGCGCCGGACTACGCGCGCGACGTGCTCGCGGCCGTCGACGACGAGCGTCCCGACCTCGTCGTGACGTCCGTCTTCGCGTTCGGCGCGATGATCGCCGCGCAGTCGCGCGGGATCCCGTTCGACGTCCTGATCCCCAACGTCTACGCCCTGCCCACGCCCGGCCGCACGCCGTTCGGTGCGGGGCTCACGCCCGCGCGCGGGCCGCTCGGCCGGCTGCGGGACCGCACGATCACCGGTCTCTCGACGCGCGTGTTCGACCGGTACACGCGCGACCGGCTCAACGCCCTGCGCGCCGACCTGGGCCTCGACCCGCTCGCGCGCTCGTGGGAGCAGATGAGCGCCGCGCGCCGCCAGCTCGTCATGACGAGCCCGGCGTTCGACCTCCCCGGCCCGCTCCCGGCGAACGCCCGGTACGTGGGGCCCGTGCTCGACGACCCGGCGTGGGCCGACGACGTCCCGTGGGCCGCACCGCCGGGCGACGCCCCGCTCGTCCTCGTCGCGCTGTCGTCGACGTTCCAGGACCAGGCGGCGCTCCTGCGGCGCATCGTCGCCGCGCTCGCGACGCTGCCCGTGCGCGGCGTCGTCACGACCGGGCAGGGGCTCGCGCCCGACGCGGTGCCGGGCGCGGCGAACGTCTCCGTGGTCTCCGCCGCTCCCCACCACGAGGTGCTGCGCGACGCCGCGCTCGTCGTCACGCACGGCGGGCACGGCACGCTCCTCAAGGCGTTCGCGGCGGGCTGCCCCGTCGTCGTCCTGCCGCACGGGCGCGACCAGAGCGACAACGCCGTGCGCGTCACGCTGCGGGGCGCGGGCGTCACGCTCTCGCGGAACGCCTCCGCCGAGCGGGTCGCGCGCGCCGTCGGGCAGGTCCTCGGCGACCCCGCGTACCGGCGCCGGGCCGCCGCGCTCGGCGCCGCCGTCCGGCGCGACGCCGAGCACAGCACGCTCGTCGCCGAGCTCGAGGACCTCGGCCCCGAGGGCGACCCACGACCGTCAGGCTGACCCGACGGACGCCGCGGCGCGAGGGCGCGACACCGTCCCCGGCCACGCCCGGACCGCACCGTCCGGGGATGCACGAAGTCCCGGCCAGGAGAACCTGACCGGGACTTCTCGAGGGTCTTCCAACTGCACCAGTCGGAGCCTCGTCACGTGGGAGGTTTCCGAAATGCTCGTGCCTGCGGGAACTCGCCATATTGGTGGGCAACGCCACGTGTCGGCGGTGCGCCGGTTGCTTCACAGGAAGCTGTCAGGGGTGTGAAGTAGGGTGTGAAGCATGGCAGATCGACTGCGTTTCCGACCGTTCACTGGCGACACGGAGAAGAAGATCCGGCTGAAGAACGCCCCTCTGGCCCTCGTGCTGTGCCAGATCCGCTGGCCCGAGTTCCAGCATCTCAGGGGAGATCTGAGCGAGACCGCGCAGGCGTTCGGCTCGGTGCTTGAGGAGTATCCGGTCATCTCGAACCTGCACGAGGTGGCCTACACGCTCACGCCCGAGGGCGTCTCGCAGCAGCCCGGCGACAAGATCTTCCAGTGGCACTCGATCGATGGCGTGTGGCACATCAGCCTGAGCCGTCGATTCGTGACTATGTACTGCACGACGTACACGTCGTTCCCGGAGTTCCTGGAGCGGCTCGAGCTTGTCTTGGAAGCGGTCCGGGCGCAGGTCAAGGTCCCACTCGTCGAGCGAGTTGGTGTTCGGTATGTCAACCAAGTCACGGACTCGCGGCTCGTCGAAAACCTCGGGGAGTACGTGCGGCCGGAAGTCCTGGGGTACTCGGGCCTGGTTGGCATGTCAGACGATGTTCGTCTCGCATCAAGCGCCAACCAGGCCCGATACGTGGTTGACGACGCTGCGCTGCAAGTCCGTTCGGGGATCGTGCCTCCAGGCGAGACCGTCGATCCTGCCGTTTCGCCGGCACAGGTCCCTTCGTGGGTCCTCGACCTGGATGCGTCGTCGGAGCGTGTGGCTCCGTTCGACCCGTCGAACGTGCTGTCGACCGCCGGAAGGTTGTCTGACTTCGCATACGACTTCTTCAAGCACGTCTCGACCGAGGGGTTCCTCAGGGAGTTCGGTGATGCCGAGTGACGTCTACTTCAGGCGCAACTCTTGACCGCCGCCTCGTCGGCACTCGCGTTCCGTTCGCTCTCGCGTTCGGTTGCGCGCTCGTAACCTCGTCGGCAGTGGGAGTCGCTCCGCCTGCGCACCCGTGGATGACCACCTCGGTCCGTGAGGACTACTCACCTGTGTCCGTCCCGGAGTTCGCCGTCCAGATGGGCCAGACGAGTTCGGGCGTGCTGAAGACGGATGGCTCAGTGGCCAGCGGGGTGGCAACATCGCTGTCCCAGCGCATCGCCGAGATTCGAGCGCTGGTCGGTCTCACGACCGATCAGGTCGGACGGCTTTTCGGTGTCTCGCGACGATCTGTGCACAACTGGATCAACGGCAATGCGATGGCTCCGCACCACGAGGAGCGGGCTGCTGCGATTCTTGCCATCGTCCAGGCGTTGCCGGGCTCAACTCCAGAGGAGCGTCGCTACGCGCTTCTCGACTCGAGCAGTGGCGCGAGCCTGTTCCATCAACTCATCGCGACAAGGGGCGAGGCCGTGCGACTGCAGGTCGCGGGTGTGTCGGCAAAGGAGCGGATTGGGCTGTGATTAATGCCACCGACGGGCAGGTGGTAGCGGACGACTGCTCGAACCTCCGACAAGGTGATGTCGTCGACCTGGCAGAGTTGCGCCTGCCTGCCGCCGACGGTGGGTTCGAGAGCGTGCCCACACCTGCGGGCGTTGCCATCCTCAGCCAGACCTGCGATGTCGTCCAACCGAGCAAGACCCGGTGTCTTGTTGCACCGGTCGTCGTCGATCCGACCGACGCCGCGCTCTCCGGCGCGCGGAAGGGACAGAAGCCCCTGCATCTCTACCTGGAGTCACATGGAACCGAGGCGGCGAAGTGCATCGCCGACATGGAGCGGGCAGTCTCGATCCTCAAGGCCGACCTTGGCCGGTCTCGGCTTGTGGCTCGTTACGTGACGGAGACAAGCGGGCCGGAGGCGCGGGCGGTCGCGTGGCGGGTCGGCCGGGCCTTCAGCCGCTTCCCATTTCCGGACGAGGTTTACCCGGCCTTCAGCAAGCTCCGGCGACAAGCGCAGGACAAGGCAGGTTCGTCGGGAAACTTCGGCCGCGTACTCGACCTAGTGGAGGACCTTCGAGTCTCTGCGGACCAGTGGGCGAGCCCGGGTCGGAACCTGACGTTGTACATCGTCGTGGTCGAGGAGCGTTTGATCCCGCCGGACGACATGGACCCGAGCTGGCGGTGGGATCCCTCTCGCGTTGCCGGTCTCCGTGCGGGTGACGCGGCGAGCAGCCTGTCGCTCGACCGCGCCTGCGAACTCATTCTCGCCAACCTCGATCGCGACCCGACCTCGCTTGCGCATCTCTGGAGTATCTTCGGGGCGACCGTCGAGTCGAAGTTGCTGGCCCCGTCTCTCGACGCCGAAGTCGCATCCTTCAGGGTAGAGGTGTTGTCGGATGCCGAGATGACGTACCAGCAGTACCAGCGGACGGAGAGCCTTGACCTGGAGGTTCTGTCCGACTCGACCGGAACTTCGAACTGATGCCCAGATGGGCGTGCAATGTGCGGGATTCCCAACGTGCCGTTGACTGCTAGTACCAGCGCGATCACCGCTCGCGAAAGACGCTCAACGCGAGGATCTGTTTCACGGACACAACCTGAACCGCGGGTTTCTTCTCCAGGTCCTCGACCGGCACTCCACCGAGCTGCTGCTTACGATCTATTGGTCGGCTCAACACGGTCGAAATCTTCCGGTGGACCTCCAGTCACGACCACCCGACCCATGGGCCGAGCCACTCGGTCGGCGCGCCGACATCGCCGAGGACCACCGCTGCGCACCAGGTACCCGGCGACAACTAAGACCATCGGCATTGCGCGACCCCGGCCCGCGCCACCCACCGCCGCGCCCCGGGGACGCCCCACTCGTCCCACAACAGCGGGCTTCACCAGTGTCGACGCCCCCGTACAGGGCCTGCGCCGTCGCCCAGGGCCCGACTGCACCTTCCGGAACGCAGAAAGTCCCGGCCAAGAGAACCTGACCGGGACTTTCCGAAGGTGTTCCGGCCCTGAAGCCGATACCTCTTCACGTGCGCGAGGGGGGACTTGAACCCCCACGCCCTTTCGGACACTGGCACCTGAAGCCAGCGCGTCTGCCATTCCGCCACTCGCGCGTGCCGCAGAAGACTAGCACGACGCACGACGGCGCCTGGAACCGCTCGGCCCGACGTGACGGCCGCCACGTGCCGGTCGTCGCGCACCGACGAGAGCCCCGACGGCCGGGCGCCCGACGTTCACACGCTCCGCCCCGAACGCGCCACATCCGTCCGGAGATCGTGCGACGAATCGGGCCTCCGGCGCAGACGTGATCGATACGATCTAGGTAGTCTGCCCGGGACGCGGGTATGCACGAGGGGGCCACCAGGAGCACGTCCGGAGGAGCAGACGACGACCGCGCGGCGCGAGCCGCGGCACGAGCGAGCACGAGGGAGGAGGTGGCATGGGAGTCCTGGACCGCTTCGAGAAGGGCGTGGAGCGCGTGGTGAACAACGCGTTCGCCAAGGTCGGGCGCAGCGAGGTCAAGCCCGTCGAGCTCGCGAGCGCGCTGCGGCGCGAGGTCGACGACCGCGCCGCCGTCGTGGACCGCGAGCGCACGGTCGTGCCCAACGAGTTCACCATCGAGCTGTCGGTGGACGACTTCGGCCAGGTCGAGGGGTGGGGCGCGGAGACGCTCGCCGACGAGCTGGCGTCGAACGTCACGCAGTACGCGGCGTCGCAGCACTACGCGTTCGTCGGCCCGGTGAGCGTGAGCTTCGAGCAGAACGACACGCTCGACGTCGGCCGCTTCCAGCTCCGCTCGGCGAGCGTGCGGGGCAACGTGGCGCCCGCGACGTCCGCGTCCCCGAGCACGCGGCACCCGCTCGTCGACATCGACGGGCAGCGCTACCTGCTCACGGGCCCGGTCACGGTCATCGGCCGCGGCTCGGAGGCCGACATCGTCGTCGACGACCCGGGGGTCTCGCGCCGCCACCTGGAGATCCGCGTGACGCCGGAGGGGGTCATCGCGACGGACCTCGGCTCGACCAACGGCCTGTTCGTCGAGGGTCACCAGGTGCCGGCCGCGACGCTGCTGGACGGCAACTCCCTGACGATCGGCCGTACCCGCATCATGTTCTGGACCGGCGCGTCCGACAACGAGGAGTGGTGATCCGGCCCGCATGACCGACCTCACGTTCACCCTGCTGCGGCTGGGCTACCTGGTGCTGCTCTGGGTGTTCGTGCTCTCCGCGATCGGGGTGCTGCGTCGGGACCTGTACGGCACCAAGATCACGCCGCGCCGGGGCCGCAAGGGCACCGCGCAGGCCGCGCGCCCGACGTCGGGCCCCACCCCTGCCGCGGCGCCCGAGCCCGCGCGTCCTGCCTCGCCGGCCGGGCCGTCGCGGCTCGTCGTCACCGCCGGCCCGCTGACGGGCACGACGATCCCCCTCACGACGTCGTCGATCCTCATCGGGCGGGCACCGAGCTGCACGCTCGTGCTCGACGACGACTACTCCTCGTCGCGCCACGCGCGCATCTTCCCGCAGCACGGGTCCTGGTTCGTCGAGGACCTCGGCTCCACCAACGGCACCTACGTCGAGGACCAGCGCATCGGCCAGGTGACGCCGCTGGGTCCGGGCACGCGGGTGCGGATCGGTCAGTCCGTCGTCGAGCTGCAGAGGTAGCCCGCAGTGAACATCGCCCTGCGCTACGCCGCGCGCTCCGACGTCGGGCTCGTGCGCTCCAACAACCAGGACTCCGGCTACGCCGGCCCGCACCTCCTCGTCGTCGCCGACGGCATGGGCGGCCACGCCGGGGGAGACGTCGCCTCGTCGATCGCCATCGCGGCGCTCGCACCGCTCGACGGCGAGTCGCACGGCCCGGACGACGCGCTCGCCGAGCTCGAGCGCTCGATCGACCACGCGCGCCAGGACCTCGTGGACCGCAGCGTGACCGACCCCGAGCTGGTCGGCATGGGCACGACCGTCACCGCGATCCTGCGCGCGGGCAACAAGCTCGCGATGGCGCACCTCGGCGACTCGCGCGCGTACCTGCTGCGCGACGGCGAGCTCACCCAGGTCACGACCGACCACACGTTCGTGCAGCACCTCGTGGACACGGGCCGAATCTCGCCCGACGAGGCGGAGACCCACCCGCAGCGCAACGTCGTCATGCGCGTGCTCGGCGACTTCGACATCGACCTCACGCCCGACATGTCGGTGCGCGAGGCGAAGCCGGGCGACCGCTGGCTCCTGTGCTCCGACGGGCTCTCGGGCTTCGTCAGCCCCGAGACGATCGCCCAGTCGCTCTCGGACACCCCCGACGTCGACGAGTGCGCCGACCACCTGCTGCAGCTCGCGCTGCGCGCGGGCAGCACGGACAACGTGACGGTCGTGGTGGCCGACATCGTGGACCTCGACACGCTGCCCGACGGCACGGCGCCCGGCACCGGGGCCCAGGTCGTCGGGTCGGCCGCGATCGACCGCGACGCCCCGACGTCGGCCGCGGACGGCCCCGCCGCCCGGGCGGCGGCCCTCATGGCGAGCGCGAACGCGCCCGCCGCGACCGAGGAGCCCGCCGCGGACGGCGCGGCGGATCCCGCGCAGGGGGCCGAAGCCCCGGCCGAGACCCCGGGGGACGGCGACGACGACGTGCGGCCCGGCCGCGCGCCTCGCCGCTGGATCACGGTCGTCGCGATCCTCCTCGTCGTCGCGGGCCTGGGCGTGGCCGGCTGGGCGGGCTACCGCTGGACGCAGACGCAGTACTACGTCGGCGTCGCCGACGGCCAGGTCGCCGTGTTCCGCGGCATCCCGGAGAACGCGGGCCCGGTGACGCTGTCGACACCGATCGAGCTCACGGGGACGCGCGTCACGGACCTGCCGGGCTACGTCGTCGACCGCCTGGAGACCACGATCCCCGCGGAGTCGCTCGAGGACGCCCGCGCGCGGGCGGAGCGCCTCGTCGCCGAGGCCGCGGAGGAGTCCACCGACGCGCCCGCGACCGACGACACCACGGAGGCGCCCACCGAGGGCGCCACCGAGACCCCGGAGGCCGGGGCGCCCGACGTGACCCCGGCACCCACCGGCGGCGCCGGCTCGGGGGCCTGATGGCCACGGTGGAGACCACCGAGGTGCGCCCCGGCCGGGGCGCGGAGCTCGGTCTGCTCGTCCTCGCGCTCGCGCTGGGCATCGGGGCGTACGCGCTCGTGGGCCTCCAGCTCACGGGCGAGCTCCCGGGCCGCTTCTACGTGTACAGCATCGGCACCGTGGTGCTCGCGGGCGCCGCGCACCTGCTGCTGCGCTTCAAGGCGCCGTACGCGGACCCGGTGATCCTGCCGATCGCCGTCGCGCTCAACGGCATCGGCCTCGCGATGATCTTCCGCCTCGACCTCGGCTCGCAGGTCACGGGCGGGACCCAGGACCTCGCGCCGCGCCAGCTCCAGTGGACCGCGCTGGGCATCCTCTGCGCGTTCGCCGTGATCTGGTTCCTGCGCGACCACCGGACCCTGCGGCGCTACACGTACACCGCGATGATCGCGGGCATCGTGCTCGTCGCGCTGCCGCTCGTCCCGGGCCTGGGGACGCGCATCAACGGCGCGCAGATCTGGATCAACGTCTTCGGCTTCTCGCTCCAGCCCGCGGAGTTCGCGAAGATCGCGTTCGCGATCTTCTTCGCCGGCTACCTCGTGACGAACCGGGACACGCTCGCGCTCGCCGGGCCCAAGGTGCTCGGGCTCCAGCTCCCGCGCCTGCGCGACCTCGGGCCGATCATCATCGTCTGGCTCGTCTCGCTCGCGATCCTCGTGTTCGAGCGCGACCTCGGCACGTCGCTCCTCTTCTTCGGGCTCTTCGTCGCGATGCTCTACATCGCGACCGAGCGCGTGAGCTGGGTCGTCATCGGCCTCCTGCTCATCGCGGTCGGCGCGGTCCTCGCGGCGTCGACGTTCGGCCACGTCCAGGCGCGCGTCGACGTGTGGCTGCACCCGTTCGACCCCGAGATCTTCGGCCGCAGCCCCGGCGGCTCGGGCCAGCTCGTGGGCGGCCTGTTCTCGCTCGGCAACGGCGGGCTGTTCGGCACCGGCTGGGGCGCGGGCTACCCGCGCACGGTCCCGTACGCGTTCTCCGACTTCATCTACGCGTCGCTCGGCGAGGAGCTCGGCCTCACGGGCCTCATCGGCATCCTGCTCGCCTACCTCATCCTCGTGGAGCGCGGCCTGCGCACCGCGATCGGCGTCCGCGACGGGTTCGGCAAGCTCCTCGCCGGCGGGCTCGCGTTCGTCATGGCGTGGCAGCTCTTCGTCGTCGTCGGCGGGATCACGCGCATCATCCCGCTGACGGGCCTCACCATGCCGTTCGTCGCCCAGGGCGGGTCGTCGCTCCTCGCGAACTGGCTGGTCGTGGGCCTGCTGCTGCGCATCTCCGACGACGCGCGGCGGCCGTCGTCCCTGCCCGTGCGCGGGCAGGTGGCCCCCGGCGGGGCGCGCACGCGCCCCGACTCGGAGCCGGTCGAGGTCGTGGGCGGCGGGGCTCCCGCCGTCGGTGCCCGGCCCGACGACGCGCCCACCACGGTCGGGGCGCCCGCCGCGGGCGCCTCGGCAGGACCCGTCACAGGTCCGACGCGCGCGACGACGGGCGTGCAGCCCGCCGTCGGGCAGACCGGCGACGTCTCGGCCCACCCCGACGAGCTGCGCACGGAGGTCGTGCGGCGCCCCGGTCCCGACGGCACCCACCCGGAGACCGACCCCTGGGGAGGAGCCCGGTGAACGTCCCCCTGCGTCGCGTCGCGACGGTCGTCCTCGTCATGTTCCTCGCGCTCATGGTGTCGACGACGTACATCCAGTTCGTCCAGGCGGACTCGCTCAACAACGACTCGCGCAACGCCCGCACGATCTACCGCGAGTACAACAAGTTTCGCGGCCCGATCGTCGTCGCGGGCGACGCGATCGCCTCGTCGACCCCGGTGGACGACGCGTTCGGCTTCCAGCGCCAGTACGCGAACGGCCCGCTATACGCGCCGGTCTCGGGGTTCCTCTCGCTCACCAACGGGCGCACCGAGATCGAGGACAAGGAGAACGACTACCTGAACGGCGAGGCGAGCTCGCTGTGGCTCGACCGCCTCAGCGCGCTGTTCACCGGCAAGCAGCCCCAGGGCGCGTCCGTCGAGCTGACGATCGACCCCGCAGCGCAGCAGGCCGCCTGGGACGCCCTGGGAGACCAGCGCGGCGCCGTCGTCGCGATCGAGCCGAAGACCGGCCGCGTCCTCGCGCTCGTGTCCAAGCCGAGCTACGACCCCAACGAGCTCGCGACGCACGACACCGCCCTCGCGCGCGAGCGCTACCAGGAGCTGCTCAACGCCGACGGCAACCCGATGTCGAACCGGGCCATCCGGGGCAACACCTACCCGCCGGGGTCGACGTTCAAGATCGTCACGTCGGCCGCGGCGCTCGAGAGCGGGCAGTACACGGCCGAGACCGTGATCCCGGCCCCGGACGAGCTCCCGTACCCGCAGTCGACGCAGACGATGAAGAACTTCGGCGGCACCCGCTGCTCGCCCACGGGCGAGATGACGCTCGCCGACGCCCTCCGCATCTCCTGCAACACCGCCTTCGGCGACCTGGCCATGACGCTCGGCGAGGACGCGATGCGGGACCAGGCCGAGGACTTCGGCTTCGACGCCCCGCTCGAGATCCCGATGGACGTCACGCCGAGCCAGTTCCCCGCCGAGGGCACCCCGGGCGCCGACCCGGCGGGCATCGCGCGCGCGGGCATCGGGCAGGGCGAGGTCAAGGTCACCCCGCTCCAGATGGCGATGGTCGCCGCCGCGATCGCGAACGACGGCGTGCAGATGGCGCCGTACACGGTGGAGACGATCCGCAACCCCGACCTCGACGTCGTCCGCCAGTCCGAGCCGCGCCGCCTGCGCACCTCGGTGTCGCCGTCGACCGCCGAGCAGCTCACGCAGATGATGCTCGGCGTCGTGCAGAACGGCTCCGGGAAGGCGGCGCAGATCCCGGGCGTGCAGGTCGCGGGCAAGACGGGCACCGCCGAGACGGGCGGCGAGGCCGCCCCGCACGCGTGGTTCACGAGCTTCGCGCCCGCCGACGACCCGCAGGTCGCCGTCGCGGTCATCGTCGAGAACGGCGGCTCGCTCGGCAACGAGGCGACGGGCGGCGCGATCGCCGCGCCGATCGCGCGCGCCGTCATGGAGGCGGTGTTGAACGGATGAAGCCCGTGAGGGGGCTGACGCTCGGCAACCGCTACCGCCTCGTGCGGCGCATCGCCGTCGGCGGCATGGGCGAGGTCTGGGTCGCGGCCGACGACGCGCTCGGGCGCGAGGTGGCCGTCAAGGTCCTGCGGACCGAGTACGCGGGCAACGAGGACTTCCTCAACCGCCTGCGGACCGAGGCCCGCAACAGCGCCGCGCTCTCGCACCCGAACATCGCGCAGATGTACGACTACGGCGAGACGAACGGCTCCGGGTACCTCGTGATGGAGCTCGTCGTGGGCGAGCCCATGGCGGACCTGCTGGAGCGCGAGCCCGTGCTCCCGCCCGCGCGGCTCCTGCCGATCCTCGCGCAGACCGCCCGCGCGCTGCACGCCGCGCACCTGTCCGGCGTCGTGCACCGTGACGTCAAGCCGGGCAACATCCTCATCGACCGCTCCGGCACCGTGAAGATCACCGACTTCGGCGTCTCGCTCGCGGCCAACCAGGTCCCGATGACCGCGACGGGCATGGTGATGGGCACGGCCCAGTACCTCTCGCCCGAGCAGGCCGTCGGGCAGGCGGCCACCGGGGCGTCGGACATCTACGCGCTGGGCATCGTGGCGTACGAGTCGATCGTCGGGAACCGGCCGTTCACCGGGTCCACGCCGGTCGACATCGCGGTCGCGCACGTCAACGAGCCCGTGCCGCCGCTCCCGTCGTCGGTCGACCCGGAGCTCGCCGAGCTCGTCATGGTCATGCTCGCCAAGGACCCGTTGGCCCGGCCGCACCCGGCCGACGCCCTCGCGCGCGTCTTCGAGGAGATCCAGGCCCGCCTCGCGGCCGACCCGTGGTCCGCCCGGGCCGGCGCGGCCGCCAACACCCGGCGCGGCCGGCGCGCCCGCACGACGGCGGACGACGCCCCGCGCGCACCCGAGCCCGACCCCGCGCCCGTCATCACGCCGCTCGTCATCCCGGCCGCCGTGCGCAACCCGCACCCGGTCGACCCCGCGACGCCGTGGATCGCCCCGGAGGCCCGACCAGGCGCCCACGCGGCCGAGCCCGCAGGTGGCCACCTCGCCGAGAGCGACGCCGAGCCCGTCGGGCGGGCGACCGCTCCGCCGTCCGACACGCCGCCCGCGCCCGGGCCCGCCCTGCCGTGGGAGCGCCCCGTCCCCACGACCGCGGGCGACGACCCGGCCGGTCCCCGCGCCTACCCGCCGCGCCGCGAGATGCACGGCGGCACCCGCTCGTCGCGGCGCCCCCAGCCCGCTCGCGGCGGCACGCGGCCGGGCTCCGGGTCGGCCGCGAGCACCCCGCCGGCGGCACCGGCCACGCGGGCCGAGGCCCGGCGGCAGTCGCAGGCCGCCCCGTCCCGGTCGTCCTCCGGGCGCCGCACGTCCACCACGACGGGGCGGCGCCTCGGCGGGCTCCCGAACGGCCTGACGTGGCCTCTGGTGGCCCTCCTCGGCCTCCTGCTCGTGCTCGTGATCGCCACCATCGCCTCCCTCGGGGACCGGGACGGGGGCGACGCCGACGCGGCTCCCGCGGCCGTCGTCGAGACGGTCACCGACGCCGACGCGTCGGGCTCCCCGGGGCCCTCCGGACGGGTGACATCGTGACGACATCGTTGTGTTCCCGGCTTTCCCGGACGCCCTCCAGTGGGATGATTGCGCCAGATGTGCCGCGCGCGGACGCGCCCGCGGCTCCGACGACACCGAAGGACGAATGAGTGGTGGACAACGCTCCCCGAGTGCTTGCCGGGCGCTACCAGGTCGGTGAGCTCATCGGCCGTGGTGGCATGGCCGAGGTGCACATCGGGCACGACAACCGCCTCGGTCGCACGGTCGCGATCAAGATCCTGCGGTCCGACCTCGCCCGCGACCCCACCTTCCTCGCGCGCTTCCGCCGCGAGGCCCAGGCCGCGGCGTCCCTCAACCACCCGGCGATCGTCGCGGTGTACGACACGGGCGAGGACGTCCACGCGGACGCCACCGGCAACTCGGTGCACGTCCCGTTCATCGTCATGGAGTACGTCGAGGGCCACACGGTCCGCGACATCCTGCGCGACGGCCAGGCCGTCCCCATCGACGAGGCCGTCGAGATCACGGCGGGCGTGCTCGCGGCGCTCGAGTACTCGCACCACGCCGGGATCGTGCACCGCGACATCAAGCCCGCGAACGTCATGATCACGCCCACGGGCGCGGTCAAGGTCATGGACTTCGGCATCGCCCGCGCGATGGCGGACTCGGCCGCGACGATGACGCAGACGCAGGCCGTCATCGGCACCGCCCAGTACCTCTCGCCGGAGCAGGCGCGCGGCGAGACGGTCGACGCGCGCTCCGACCTGTACTCCACCGGCTGCCTGCTCTACGAGCTGCTCACCGGCCGCCCGCCGTTCATCGGCGACTCGCCCGTCGCGGTGGCCTACCAGCACGTGCGCGAGGCCCCGGCGACGCCGAGCGCCGTCGCGCCGGACGTCCCCGAGGTCCTGGACCGCATCACGCTCAAGGCGCTCGCCAAGGACCGCACGGCCCGCTACTCGAACGCGGCCGAGTTCCGCGCCGACCTCGAGAACGCCGTACGCGGCGGGGCGATCACGGCCCCTGCGCTCGGAGTCGCCGCCGCCGCGGCGGGCCTCGGTGCCGCTGCCGCGGCCGCCGATCTCCAGCCGACGATGGTCGAGTCCGCGACGCAGGTCATGGCGCCCGCAGCGGCCGCCCCGAACCCGTGGGCGACGAGCGTCGCACCGGCCGTCCCGCCCGGGGACGAGGTCCCGGGGGAGGACGAGGAGGAGCCCAAGAGCCGCAAGGGCCTCATGTGGACCCTCATCGCGATCGGCGTGCTCGCCCTCGCGGCGATCATCACGATGCTCGTCATCAACAGCCAGGGCGAGGAGGAGCCGACGACGGGCACGGTCCCGACGCTCTCGGCGCCGATCACGCCCGAGGAGGCAGAGAAGGCGATCACCGACGCCGGCTTCGAGTACGCGCAGGCCATCGACCAGGAGTCGACCGAGCCCGAGGGGACGTTCACGAGGACCGACCCCGCGGGAGGCACCACCCAGGAGCTCGGCTCGACCGTCACGGCGTTCTTCTCCGCCGGACCGGACGCCGTCACGCTGCAGGATCTCAAGGGCAAGACCCAGGAGGAGGCCCGGCAGTACCTCGCGGACAACGGTCTCAACGTCGGCGACGTCGCCACGGAGGACTCCCCGGACGTCGCGAAGGGGTCCGTGACGCAGACGGACCCGGGCGCGGGCCAGTCCGTGCCCGCCGGGTCGACGGTCAACCTGTTCGTGTCGAGCGGGCTCGTCACCCTGCCTGACGTCACTGGTCAGCAGTTCGACGCCGCGAAGGCGACGATCGAGGCCCTCGGTCTCGGGGTCGACCGCAGCGACGAGGAGTCCGACGAGGCCGAGAACCAGGTCCTCTCGCAGCAGCCCAACGCCGGGAGCGTCCCCCAGGGGTCGCGCGTGACCCTCAAGGTCGCGATCCCGCGTGCCGCGGAGACGACGACGGTCCCGTCCAACCTCGTCGGGATGACCGAGGACCAGGCGGCGGACGCGCTCGGCGGCGCGGAGCTCAACGTGGGCACCCGGCAGACCCAGGAGTCCGACCAGTGGCCCGCCGGCACGGTCATCGGCTCGGACCCACGGGGTGGCTCCGAGGTTCCCGTCGGCACCCAGGTCTCGCTCATCGTCTCGACCGGCCCCGGCCCGTCGACCGGTGGCGACAACGGCGGCGGCCCCGGCGGTGGGGGCGGCGGAGGCGGCGGCGGGAACAACGACGGCTGACGCGCCGCCCGGCTCGGTATGACGAACGGGCCCCCACCTCGCGAGGTGGGGGCCCGTCGTCGTCCGGAGGACGAGCGGTCAGCAGCCGGGACCAGCGGCGCCGGAGTCCTGGGCCCGTGTCGTGGCCCGCGGACGGGTCGGCTCCCGGGTCTACTGGCGGACCAGCGGTGCCATGCCCGCCGAGCGCTCGACGGCGCCGTCGAGCCCGCAGGCCTCGAGCCAGTTCGCGAGCAGGCGGTGGCCGCCCTCGGTGAGCACGGACTCCGGGTGGAACTGGACGCCGTGCAGGGGCAGGTCGCGGTGCTGCAGGCCCATGATGACGCCGCCGGCGGTCGAGGCGGTCACCTCGAGCTCGGCGGGCACCGTGTCGCTCACGACGGCGAGCGAGTGGTAGCGCGTCGCGGTGAACGGGTCGGGGAGCCCGGCGAGGACGCCCTCGCCCTCGTGCTCGACGAGGCTCGTCTTGCCGTGCATGAGCTCGGGGGCGTGCGTGACCGTCGCGCCGTACACCTCGGCGAGCGCCTGGTGGCCGAGGCACACGCCGAGCATCGGCGTGCGCGAGGTCGCGCACGCACGGATGACCTGCTCGCTCTGGCCGGCCTCCTTGGGCGTCCCGGGCCCGGGCGAGACGAGGACGCCGTCGAAGACGGTCCCGTCGGCGTCGTGGAACCGGCCCTCGGCGTCGGGCTCGGGCACGGCGTCGTTGCGCACGACGACGGTCTGGGCGCCGAGCTGGTCGAGGTAGCCCACGATCGTGTAGACGAACGAGTCGTAGTTGTCCACGACGAGGATGCGGGTCGGGTGGGTCATCGCGGGGCCTCCACGGACGCTGCGCCGGCGGCGTCGGTCTGGATGTTGGGGTCGTTGAACGGCATGTACTCGGACACGATCGGGAACAGCCACTCGAAGCACGCGAGCACGACGGCGGCCGCGAGGACGAGCAGGATCAGCACCCGGACCCACGCGGGCCCGGGCAGCACGCGCCACAGCGCCCCGTACATCACGCGCTCCCTTCAGCGGCAGGAGCCGTCTGGCCGACCAGGTCCGGCGGCGTGCCGTCCTCGACCGGCATCCAGTAGTCCAGCTTCGCGTTGACGATGAACCGTGCCACGAGCGAGTTCAGCCCGATCGGGTGGCACGTCGTCAGGGTGAGGTACCGCTCCGTCGGCTCGACGCCGGGCTGCCACGGGACGGGCGCCACGGCCTCCACCTGGTCAGGCTTGACCGCCTGCAGGTGGTCCACCCGGTACACGTACCAGATCCCACCGGCCTCCACGACGATCGGGTCGCCGACCTGCAGCTCCTCCACGTCGTGGAAGATCTTGCCGTACGTCTGCCGGTGGCCCGCGAGGGAGAAGTTCCCGACGTCGCCCGGCATGACCGTCTCCGCGTAGTGGCCCGCCTGGCCCTGGTCGAGGATCGTCCGCTTGTCCGTCCCCTCCGCGATCGGCATCATCTTCCCGTCCCACCGCGGCACGTACAGCGTGCCCCACACCTCGCCCAGCGCCAGCGCCTCCATGACCGGAGGCTCGTCCCGCCGGACGGTCGTCGCGACGTCGCCCGCGTCCGGCGTGGGCGCACCCATCTCCTCCAACACCTGCGCCTGCACCCGGTCCGCCTGCACGTCCGTCCACCACAGCTGCCACACCACGTACAGCCCCAGCAGGATGCCGAGCGTGATGAGCAGCTCCCCGACGACGCCGACGACCGTGGACACGGGGCCGCGCCCCGAGGCACGGCGGCCCGCGTGCCGCACCGGCGTGGGCGCCGTGGCCGTCACGACGCCACCGCGTCGGACGGGCGCGCGTAGCGGAGCTCGAGCGCGCCCTCGTAGCCGGGGAGCTCGAGGTCGGACGTGTCCTCGACCGACCAGCCCAGGTTCACCGCGTCGACGTACTCCTGGTACACCTGGACGCCCGGCGAGCGCTCCAGGGCGTCGCGCAGCGCGTCCGGGTCGCCCACGGCCTCCACGACGTAGGGCGGCGAGTATACGCGTCCGTGCAGCAGGAGGATGTTGCCCGCGCACCGGAACGCCGACGTCGCGGTCACCCGCTGCCCCTGGAGCGTCATCGCCTCCGCACCGCCGGCCCACAAGGCGTTGACGACGGACTGGATGTCCTGCTGGTGCACGACGAGGTCGTCCGGACGGATCTGCGGCGGGTAGTTGCCCTCGGGCGGGGCGTCGTCGAGCGTGACGGTCAGGCCCGTGCCGCTGACCGGCGTCGTGCCCGCCGCGACGGCGGTGCGCGACGCGAGGTCGGGGTCGACGCCGGCCGGCGCGTCGCCGGTCTGCGACAGTCCCGCGATCTCCTCCGTGAGCGCGTCGACCTGGGCCGAGAGGTCCGCCACGCGGTCCGACTCGCGGTCGACGAGCTGGGCGAGGTTCTCGGGGTGACGCGAGTCCTCGCCTCGGGCGAGGCGCGCGTTGGCGGTGAACATGACGCCGGCGAGCGCGAGGACGAGGGCGACCGTCACGGCGGACCGGACCCGGCGCGAGCGCGGGGGCGCGGCGGGCTCGTCCGGCGTCGCGGAGGCGGGGTCGGTGCCGCTCACGGACCGTCTCCTTCCTGGGCGGACGAGGGCGTCGACCGTCTCTCCGACGTGTCTCGGCCGCGCGTCTGTCGTGTCGTCGTCGCCGCGACCGGGCCGTTGCCCGCGCGCGGTGTCCCTGCCTATTGTGTGCGCCCACTACGCTAGTCGACGAACGTCGTCCACGATCGTGACGGACCCGTGCTCTCACGGAGCCCCGCGGCGCGTCGACGACCTTCGCCCGAGCCATGCACGGTTCCTGCACGACGACGGCAGGCGTCCGCTCCCGCGGTGCGTCCCGACGCCGCCGCAGCGGACCCCACCAGGACAGGAGCCCACCCTCGTGCCCGAGTCGAAGTCGCGCAAGAAGCCCAAGCCGCAGCGCCCGCCGAGCGTGCCCAAGCCCGAGTCGGGCAACCCGCGCTGGCTCGTGCCCACGATGCTCGGGCTGATGCTCCTCGGGCTGGCGTGGATCGTGCTGTTCTACCTCAGCGGGCCCAAGCAGCTCCCGATCCCGCCGCTGGGCGCCTGGAACCTCGGCGTCGGCTTCGCGTTCATCATCGCGGGCTTCGCGCTCACCACGCGCTGGAAGTAGCCGTCCCGACGACGTCGGCCGTCCGGGCCGCGGGCGGTTTCCTGCGCCCCGGACGGCGACCGGCTCCCCCGGAGAGCACGACGACACCGGTGTAGTTCCACACCTGTGAGTAACCCTGGGGATAACTCTCCCGGGCCGCTCGACGGGGTCACCCGACGAGGTGGCCGAACTGGTCCGCCGAGGCGTACGTCAGCCATGCCGCGGCGACGAGCGCCACGGCGACGACCGCCGTCGCGCCCATGGACACCAGGGTGCGGCGCTCCTTCGGCGCGTACGCGTACGCGGCCCCGAGGACGAGGCCGACCACGAGCCCACCGAGGTGCGCCTGCCACGCGATGCCGGTGAAGAACAGCCCGATCGCGAAGTTGATGCCGATGAGCACGACGATCTGCATCGCGTTCCGGCCCGTCCTGCGCAGCACGAGCAGGATCGCGCCGAAGAGCCCGAACACCGCTCCCGAAGCACCGAAGACCCAGACGTACCACGCCTGCTCGGCCGGCCCGCCGGCGAGCAAGAGGTATCCGACGGACCCGCCGACTGCCGCGAGCATGTAGAGCGCGACGAAGCGCCAGCGGCCAAGCATCTGCTCGAGGAATGGTCCCGTCACCCACAGGGCGTACATGTTGAAGAGGATGTGGACTGGGCTCGTCGAGTGGATGAACGCCGACGAGAGGAACCGGTAGGGCTCGATCTCTGCGAAGTCGGCACGAAAAGCGAGAAGCGCCGTCCAGGTCCCGTCCGTGACGAACTGGAGGATCCAGCTCACCACGCACAGGCCGATGATCGTGAACGTCACGACCGGCGGGCCGCCGCGGACCTTGCCTCCGAGCGCGGTGCGCTGCGTCGGCGCCTGCCGGGCGGCGTCGCGCACGCAGTCGACGCACTGCACGCCGACGGCGGCCGGGCGCTGGCACTCGGGGCACGCGGGGCGCCCGCACCGCTGGCAGCGCACGTACGACACCCGGTCCGGGTGCCGCGGGCACACGGGCGGGACGGCAGGACCGTCGTGCGGTCCTGCCGTCCCGTACGTCGGCGGGCCGGGCGGCCCGGGAGGTGTCGTCGAGATGGTCAGTCCTCGATCGTGACGGACGTGATGACGATGTCCTCCTGCGGGCGGTCGCCCGGGCGGGTCGGCGTCGCGTTGATCGCGTCGACGACCGCCCGGGACGCGTCGTCCGCGACCTCGCCGAAGATCGTGTGCTTGCCGTTGAGCCACGGCGTCGGCACCGTCGAGATGAAGAACTGGGACCCGTTGGTGCCCTCGGCCTCGCCCGTGACCGGGTTGCGGCGCAGTCCCGCGTTCGCCATCGCCAGGAGGTAGGGGCGGTCGAACTGCAGCTCGGGGTGGATCTCGTCGTTGAACGTGTAGCCCGGACCGCCCGTGCCGGTGCCCAGCGGGCAGCCGCCCTGGATCATGAAGTCCTGGATCACGCGGTGGAAGATCAGGCCGTCGTAGAAGGGCTCGGTGCGCTCTGCGCCGGTGCGGGGGTCGGACCACGTCGTGGTGCCCTGCGCGAGCCCGACGAAGTTCGCCACCGTCTTCGGGGCGTGGTTCGGCAGGAGCTCGATCCGGATGTCACCTGCGGTCGTGTGGAGGGTTGCGAACATGGGCACCATCCTCCCACGAGACCCGCGCGCGACCCGTCCGACGCGATGTCTCGCGGGGCGGGCACGGTGGTGGCAGAGTGGTCGGAAACGCCCATCGCATCCACACTTTCGTCCCGTCGGACGACGACCCCGGGGAGCACGCATGACCCGTTCTCGCTCAGCGAGCGACTCCGTCAAGGACACGCTCGAGTCGATCGACACCGAGAAGCTCAAGGACCAGGCCGCGCAGGCCGCCGCGACCGCGCAGAGCGCGGCGAGCCAGCTCGCCGACCAGGCCAAGGACGCCGCGGTGCAGGCCAAGGAGTGGGGGACGCCCAAGGTGGAGGCGTTCCTCGAGTGGCTCCAGCCGCGCGTCGAGAAGGCGTGGCAGGACAGCATCCAGGCCGCCGCACCGCGCGTCGAGAAGGCGGCGGGCAAGGCCGCGCCCGCCATCGACACCGCGCACGACAAGCTCGTCGACGAGGTGCTGCCCAAGATCGTCGCCAGCTTCAACGCCGCCGCCGCCAGCGCCGCCGACTCCGCCCAGCGCGCGGCCGACAACGCGGCCGAGGCGACCGCCGCCGCGTCCGCGGCCACGGCAGCGGCGACCGGCAAGAAGGCCCGCAAGCTCGCCAAGGAGGCGCAGAAGGCCGCCGCGGAGGCGGCGAAGCAGGCGCAGAAGACCGCGGGCAAGGCGGGCAAGAAGGCCGCGAAGCACGCCGACAAGGCCGCCGAGAAGGCCGCGGCGAAGCTCGCGGCCGCAGCCGACAAGGCCGCGGCGAAGGCCGCCGAGGCCGACGCGTCGAAGGGCAAGGGCCGCACCCTCTGGTGGATCGCCGGCGGCGTCACGGCCGCGGGCGTCGGCTACGTCCTCTACCGTCGCGCACAGCCCACGACCGACCCCTGGGCCGAGCCGTGGGAGCAGGAGGAGCAGCAGGTCCACTTCGACGACGTGGTCGGCGACGCCCGGCACGCCGTCGGGGACGCCGCCGAGTCGCTGGGCGAGGCCGCGGGCGTCGCCGTCGCGAAGGGCCGCGAGGCGACCGACAAGCTCGCCGAGCGCGCCGCCGAGGTGCGCGACGACGTCAGCGACCGCGTCAGCGACGCCGTCTCGGACGCCAAGGACGCGGCCAAGAAGGCCACCAGCCGCGCCCGCAGCACGACCCGCAGCGCGGCCTCGTCCGCCAAGGACGCCGCCGCGGACGCGAAGGACGACCTGGGCGACGCCGCCAAGAAGGCCCGCGAGGCGGCCGAGGACGTCGCGGAGGACGCGGCCAAGAAGGCCGACGACGTCTGACCCCGCCAGAGCGGCACGCTGGACACGCACGCACGACGCCGGGCCCACCGCGAGGTGGGCCCGGCGTCGTCTCGGGACGATGGGGCTCCCGGTCACCGAGTGGCGTGTCCTACGGCGCCCTCGAGGCCGTCGCACGATGCTCGCCCCAGTGCTTGCCGAGCCAGTCGACCTGCTGTTCTCGAAGGTCGAGCTGCAACGGCCTGCCATCGAGGCACGCGTACTGCGGGAACGCCGCGAGCTCGCTGTCGACGTCGATCCTCAGGGTGGTGGGATCGACGGCGAGCATCCCGTCGTCGAACAGCCTGTGGATATCACGGCGAAGCATGAGCCCACCGTGCGCGTGGTGCTCGCCGAGCCGCGCATAGCTGTAGAGGTGTCCCGCGTCGAGGACTCGTTCCGGCGCACCGCCGGTGAACGCGCAGGTGCTTCCCTGGCTCGACAGGAGATGCGCCCGGAACTGACGTTGCCCGCGTCTGACGCGCACGAGCGAACGGCGAAACCCACCCGAGAGCTCCAGCGTCACACCCGCGCCGTCGTTCCACACGGCATCCGGGAGTCGCCCCTGCACGCGGCTCAGGGCACGGTCGGCGTCCTTGCGGGCGAGCGCGTCGCGGAACGCGTCCCAGTCCAACGGACGCATCGCGTTGATGTCCACGGCATTCGTCTGGACCGCGCGGACCTCGTGCTCGTCCAGGACTCCCTCGAGCGAGGTCCACGCAGCGTCGTACCGGGCCGTGTAGAGCTCGACCTCGGCGACGTCGGCTCTCGCAGCCTCGAACGCTGCACCGCACTTCATGCACCGATAGCGCGGCGTAGCCCTCTTGCGGAGGGAGATTCGCGTCGTCCCGCACTCCGGGCACCTGTTGAGCACCTTCTGGCCCGGTGAGGTGTCGATCTGCTCGATGACCGAGATGCCGAGGAGGCGCACCTTGTCCCACAGGGCGATCGGGTCGCCCACCCGAAGGTTCTTGTGGTTGGGCACGTTGCTGTCCCAGGAGTAGTACGCGTCGTACTGATCGTCGTAGCCCGAATGACCACCGTGGCCGCGGTTCTCTCCCGCGGCCATGAGCAACCATGCGCGCCGCCGGCCGAGCTTCTCCACGTCGAGAGCTTGCCACGACGCCATCGAGGAGCACGCCGCACGCGCCGGAGCCGCGCACTCGCGAAGAGAGGTGTCAGACGAAGACGACCAGCATCGAAGTTCTCGATGCTGGTCGACGGAGTGGAGCCAGGGGGACTCGAACCCCCAACCCCCTGCTTGCAAAGCAGGTGCGCTACCAATTGCGCCATGGCCCCGGGTGACGCGGCCAGGGGCCGGTCAGGAGTGAGACGTGCTCACTCGAAGGTGTCGGTGACCTCTGCCCAGAGGTCACGCTCGGCGTTGTCCTCCGTGTACTTGCGCCACAGGAGATATCCGGCGCCGGCGGCGAGGAGCAGGACGAGAAGCTTCTTCATGACGTTCCCCCTCGAGTGGGTTCGGCAGTGGGCCTAAGAGGACTTGAACCTCTGACCTCTTCCTTATCAGGGAAGCGCTCTAACCGTCTGAGCTATAGGCCCGTACGCGCCTCGCCGGACAGCCCCGGGGGGCCGCTCCGCTCGCAGGCAGCGATTGAGGTTACCCCACCGGGAGCCGCAGACCCAAACCGAGGGCCCGTGGCCCCCGGTCCGGGAGCCGTCCTCGGTCAGTCGTCGGTGAGCGTGAGGTGCACGCCGCCCACCAGGGCGGCGACGATGTTGTACAGGAACGCCATGATCGTCGACAGCGCGGTGATGATCACCACGTTCACCACGCCGAGCAGCGTGGCGATGGAGATCACACGCCCGAACGCGACGTACTGCTGGATGTCCACGTCCGTCTCGGTCCCGACGATCTGCGTGAACAGCTCCTCGATCTTGAAGAAGACCTGCATGCCGTCGAGGACGTACCAGACCACGGCCGTCGCGACGACGGTCATGATGCCGATCGCGACGGCGAGCAGGAAGCCGAGCTTCATCGCGGACCAGGGGTCGATGCGCGAGACCGCGAGCCGGACGCGGCGCGGGCCGCCGTCGTGCCGCACCGTGGGCGTCGCGCCCGTCGCCGGGCCGACGGCGGGCGTCGCACCGGTGAGGGGGGTCGCCGAGCCGGAGACGCCCGCGGCCGAGTAGTGCATCGCCGCCGGCGCCGGGGTGTTGATGGACGCCGCTGGGGCGCTCGGCGCTGCCGCGCTGGTCGTGGGCACGCGCCTCACCGTCTCGTCGTCGATCTCGTCGTGGCCGGGCTGGGGGTCGGTCTCCGCGGGAGCGGCCGGGACCGCCGCCGAGACCTTCTTGGCCGCGCTCTTCGCCGCGGCGATGGCCGCGGCGGCAGCCTTCACGGCGCCGGCGCGGGCGACCGCGACGCGACTCTCGCCGGACGCGCGCTCCATGCCGTCGTCGTCGACCCCGCGCTCCGGGGCGGCCTGGCTCGGGGCCCGGCCCGCGGACTGGCCCGGCGGCGGGGGCGGGGGAGGCGGCGGGACGGCGCCCGACGCCGCACCGTTCGACGCGCCGTTCGACTCCCCGTGCTTGCTCGGCGCGGGCGCACCCCCAGCGCGCGAGGCCGGGTCCGTGTCGGGACGCGGCACGGTCAGCCGGGGCGTGATCGTCGGCGGTGCGTTGTTCTCGCTGCTCATCTGGTTTCCTCGGTGGTTCCGGGGGCCGGCTCGGTCCCGCTCGCCCCGTCGGACGAGGCGGTCGGGTCGGTGGTCGGTGCGCTGCTCGTGTCGGTGCCGCCCGGGGCCGTGCCGGTCCCGTCCTCGCCCTCCACGGTATCCCGATCCTCTCCGAGGCGACGCTCGACGTTCCGCGCGACCGCGATGATGCGGTCGCCCTTGTCGGGCTTCGCGAACGTCACCCCCTGCGTGTTGCGGCCCGTGAGGTTCACCTCGTCGACCGCGGACCGCACGATCTTCCCGCGTTCCATGATCACCAGCACCTCGTCGTCGGCCTCTGTCACCAGAGCCCCCACGAGATCTCCACGAGCCTCCACCAGGTTCGCGACCTTGATGCCCAGACCGCCGCGACCCTGGACCCGGTACTCGTCGATCCGCGTGCGCTTCGCGAACCCGCCCTCGGTCACGACGAAGAGGTCGGAACCCTCCTCGACGACGTCGGCCGAGAGGAGCTCGTCGCCCTCGCGGAACTTCATGCCCGTCACGCCCGACGTCGCGCGGCCCAGCGGTCGCATCGTGTCGTCGCCCGCCGGGAACCGGATCGACTGGCCCTTGCGCGAGACGAGGATGAGGTCGTCGTCGGCGTCCACGAGGAGCGCCGCGACGAGCTCGTCGGGCGTGCCCGACTCGTCCTCGCGGAGGTTGATCGCGATGAGCCCGCCCGAGCGCGGCGAGTCGTACTCCGACAGCCGCGTCTTCTTGACCAGACCGCGCCGCGTGGCGAGCACCAGGTACTCCGCGGCGCCGTAGTCGCGCAGGTCGAGGACCTGGGCGATCTTCTCGCCGGGCTGGAACGCGAGGAGGTTCGCCACGTGCTGGCCCTTGGCGTCGCGGCCGCCCTCGGGCAGCTCGTACGCCTTGGCGCGGTAGACCCGCCCCAGGTTCGTGAAGAACAGCAGCCAGTGGTGCGTCGTCGTCACGAAGAAGTGGTCGACGATGTCGTCCTCGCGCAGCTGCGCGCCGCGCACGCCCTTGCCGCCGCGCTTCTGCGCGCGGTAGCTGTCGCTGCGCGTGCGCTTCACGTAGCCGCCGCGGGTGATCGTGACGACCATCTCCTCCTCGGCGATGAGGTCCTCGATCGAGACCTCGCCGTCGAACGGGAGGATCGTCGTCCGACGCTCGTCCCCGTACTTGGCGACGATCTCGCCCAGCTCGTCGCCGACGATCGACCGCTGGCGCTCCGGCTTGGCGAGGATGTCCTCGTAGTCGAGGATCTTGCGCTCGAGCTCGTCGTGGTCGTCGATGATGCGCTGCCGCTCGAGCGCCGCCAGACGGCGGAGCTGGAGGTTGAGGATCGCCGTCGCCTGGATCTCGTCCACGCCCAGCAGCCCCATGAGGCCCGCGCGGGCCTCGTCGGCGTCGGGGGAGCGGCGGATGAGCGCGATGACCTCGTCGAGCAGGTCCAGCGCCTTGAGGTAGCCGCGCAGGATGTGGATGCTGCGCTCGGCCTCGGCGAGCAGGTACCGGGTGCGCCGCACGACGACGTCGAGCTGGTGCGTCGTCCAGTGCCGGACGAACGCGTCGAGGCTCAGGGTGCGCGGGACGCCGTCGACGAGCGCGAGCATGTTCGCGCCGAACGTGTCCTGGAGCTGCGTGTGCTTGTACAGGTTGTTGAGCACGACCTTCGCCACCGCGTCGCGCTTGAGCACGATCACGAGGCGCTGGCCCGTGCGGCCCGACGTCTCGTCGCGGATGTCGGCGATGCCCTGGACGCGGCCGTCCTTGACGAGGTCGGCGATCTTCGCGGCGAGGTTGTCCGGGTTCACCTGGTAGGGGAGCTCGGTGACGACCAGGCACACGCGGCCCTGGATCTCCTCGACGTTGACCACCGCGCGCATCGTGATCGACCCGCGGCCGGTCCGGTACGCCTCCTCGATGCCCTTGTGGCCGAGGATCGTCGCGCCGGTCGGGAAGTCCGGACCCTTGATGCGCAGCAGGAGCGCCGCGAGGAGCTCCTCGCGGCTCGCCTCGGGGTGGTCCAGGTGCCACTGGACGCCCTCGGCGACCTCGCGCAGGTTGTGCGGCGGGATGTTCGTCGCCATGCCGACCGCGATGCCCGCCGAGCCGTTGACCAGCAGGTTCGGGAACCGCGACGGCAGGACCGCCGGCTCCTGGGTGCGGCCGTCGTAGTTGTCCTGGAAGTCGACGGTGTCCTTGTCGATGTCCCGGACCATCTCCATGGCGATCGGGGCCATGCGGCACTCGGTGTACCGCGGGGCGGCCGCCGGGTCGTTGCCGGGCGAGCCGAAGTTCCCCTGGCCCGCGACCAGCGGGTAGCGCAGCGACCAGTCCTGCACCAGGCGCACGAGCGCGTCGTAGATCGCGCTGTCGCCGTGCGGGTGGAACTTGCCCATGACGTCGCCGACGACGCGCGAGCACTTCGAGTACGACCGGTCCGGGCGGTAGCCGCCGTCGTACATCGCGTACAGCACGCGGCGGTGCACCGGCTTGAGGCCGTCCCGGACGTCGGGCAGCGCGCGCCCGACGATGACGCTCATCGCGTAGTCGAGGTACGACCGCTGCATCTCGAGCTGGAGGTCGACCTGCTCGATGCGCCCGTGGTGCACCGCGACCGCCGTGCCGTCCGCGTGCACGACCGCCTCGTCCCCGTCGCCGGGGGCGGTGGGCTCGGTCTCGGGGTTCTGCTCGTCGGTCACGGTCTACCTCGCTCGTTCGTCTCTGCGTGCTCGCTGCGCTCGGTGGCTGGCTCTGTGTCTGCCGCGGACGACGCCGGGGCGCGTCCGAGGGCCGGTCGCCCGCGGGGCGCGGGCACCGGCTGCTCAGATGTCAAGGAACCGCACGTCCTTCGCGTTGCGCTGGATGAAGCTGCGGCGGGACTCGACGTCCTCGCCCATGAGGACGGAGAAGATCTCGTCCGCGGCCGCGGCGTCGTCCAGGGTGACCTGGTTGAGCGTGCGGTGCTCGGGGTCCATGGTCGTGTCCCACAGCTCCGAGTAGTCCATCTCGCCCAGACCCTTGTAGCGCTGGATCCCGTTCTCCTTGGGGATCCGCTTGCCCGCGGCCTGCCCGGACGCGAGGAACGCGTCGCGCTCCTTGTCCGAGTAGACGTAGTCGTGCGGGGCGTTCGACCACTTGAGCCGGTACAGCGGCGGCTGCGCGAGGTACACGTGCCCGTTCTCGATGAGGGGGCGCATGTACCGGAAGAGCAGCGTGAGCAGGAGCGTCGCGATGTGCTGGCCGTCGACGTCGGCGTCGGCCATGAGCACGATCTTGTGGTAGCGGAGCTTGGTGAGGTCGAAGTCCTCGCCGATGCCCGTGCCGAACGCGGTGATGATCGACTGGACCTCCTGGTTGGACAGGGCCCGGTCGAGGCGCGCGCGCTCGACGTTGAGGATCTTGCCGCGGATCGGGAGGATCGCCTGCGTCCGCGGGTTGCGACCGCGGACGGCGGAACCACCGGCGGAGTCGCCCTCGACGATGAAGATCTCGCACTCCTCGGCGCGGTTCGACTGGCAGTCGCGCAGCTTGCCGGGCATGCCGCCCGACTCCAGCAGGCCCTTGCGCCGGGTCGCCTCGCGCGCCTTGCGGGCGGCGAGCCGCGCCTGCGACGCCTGGATCGCCTTGCGGATGACGTCGCGCCCCTCGTTCGGGTGCGAGTCGAACCAGTCCGTGAGCTGCTCGTGGACGACGCGCTGGACGAACGTCTTCGCCTCGGTGTTGCCGAGCTTCGTCTTGGTCTGGCCCTCGAACTGGGGCTCGCCGAGCTTGACGGAGACGACGGCGGTCAGGCCCTCGCGGATGTCGTCGCCCGTGAGGTTGTCGTCCTTCTCCTTGAGGATGCCCTTGTCGCGCGCGTACCGGTTGACCAGCGAGGTCATCGCCGCGCGGAAGCCCTCCTCGTGCGTGCCGCCCTCCGTCGTGGAGATCGTGTTCGCGTACGTGTGGACGGACTCGGAGTACGAGCTGGTCCACTGCATCGCGATCTCCACGGAGATGCGCTTCTCGGTGTCCTCCGACTCGAAGTCGATGACGTCGGGGTGGACGAGCTCGACCTTCTTCGCCGCGTTGAGGTGGGTGACGTAGTCCACGAGGCCGCCGTCGTACTTGTACGAGACGGTGCGAGCCGGCGTGGACGCGCCCGGGGTCGCGTCGTCCGCCTCGGAGACGCCGTCCGCGTCGGCCGCGCCGTCGCCGCCGGTGACCTCGTCACCCGTGTCGAGGTGGGCGGGACGCTCGTCCGTCAGCGTGATCCGCAGGCCCTTGTTGAGGAAGGCCATCTGCTGGAAGCGGGCCCGCAGGGTCTCGAAGTCGTACTCGGTCGTCTCGAAGATCTCCGGGTCGGCCCAGAACGTCTGCGTGGTGCCTGTCTCGTCCGACGGCTCGAGCCGCTCGACGGGCGTCACCGGGTTGCCGCCCTCGGTGAACTCCTGGCGCCACGAGTACCCGTCGCGACGGACCTCGGACACCATGCGCGTCGAGAGCGCGTTGACGACGGACATGCCGACGCCGTGCAGACCGCCGGAGACGGCGTACCCGCCGCCACCGAACTTGCCGCCCGCGTGGAGGATCGTCATGACGACCTCGAGCGTCGGCTTGCCCTCGGTCGGGTGGATCGCGACGGGGATGCCGCGGCCGTTGTCGACGACGCGGACGCCGCCGTCGGCCAGGAGCGTCACGTCGATCGTGTCCGCGTGCCCGGCGAGGGCCTCGTCCACAGAGTTATCCACAATCTCGTACACAAGGTGGTGGAGGCCCCGCTCGCCGGTCGAGCCGATGTACATGCCCGGACGCTTGCGGACCGCCTCGAGGCCCTCGAGGACGGTGATGTTGCTCGCGTCGTAGCCGCCGTCCGCCGAGGGTGCCGCCTCCGCGGACGCCGTCGGGTCGGAGATGGCGGTGTCGGTGTGGTCTGCCACGGGCAGGACTGCTCCTCGTCGTCGTGCACGCTGCGCCCGCGTTCGTGCGGAAGCGGTCGCCGCTGCTCAAGGGTTCCGGGCCCGTACCACGGTCGACGTCGGCTCCTCCGCCACGGGGGACGACCGGCCGTGGACGGCCGGCCGCACCTCCTCGGAAGGGCTGCGCGCGCGGGTGGTGAACAGACCCGGAATGACCTCCCCAGTCTACCCGCCACGAGCCGAATTCCGCGGATTGTGGCCCTCCTGGGGACGGCTGAACCGGCATTCCCGACGTGATCCGCGCGTCGCCGTCGAGACTCCTCCACACAGTTGTCCACAGCCTTTGTCCACCGGTGGGAGCGATGCCTCCGCACGGCCGCCGGAGCCCCGGAGGAACGCTCCCACGACCCGGGCGTGGGAACGCTCCCTTCGGGACAAGTCGGGAATCGGCATTTCGCGCTGAAAGTGGTCTAATACCACACACCATCATGATTCGCGCGTCGTCCGCGCAGGAGTGATCCGCGTGCGGGCGGCCTCACTCCGAAGGGACCCTCACCTCGTGAAGAGACTCCTCGCGAGCGCTGCGGCGACAGCGCTCGCGCTCGGTGGCCTGCTCGTGGCCACCGCTGCCCCCGCCTCCGCCCACACGCCGCAGATCTCGGCGTCGTGCTCCACGCTCTCGGTCAAGCTCACGCAGTACCCCGCCAAGAGCAACGACGTCACCGTCACGGTCGACGGCAAGATCCTCGAGAAGGCGCAGTTCACCGGCCGGTTCGAGAAGTCGTACCCGCTCGACGGGACGACGAGCCACACGTGGAGCGTGGCCGTCGACGCGCCGGACGGCAAGGACGGGACCCAGTACGACGTCACGAAGTCCGGCACGACCGAGGCCTGCGACGTCCCCGACGACGACTCCGTCCAAGTCGCGGTGTACGTGTACCCCAAGCTCCGCGCGGACCAGCCCGCGGCCTGGGAGAACTCCGGGCTGCAGCGGATCGTCACGAGCGCCGAGATCGATCGGCCGGCGAACCCCAGGGACAAGGCCGGCTGGCTCGTCCAGCCCCTCACGCTGGAGACCGTGCTGCAGGCCGTTCCCCAGGTGGAGCTCGACGAGCTCTGCACCGCCTGGGGCGTCCAGCAGGACCTGGTCGACCTTCCGGGTGGCCTGGAGGACGTGCCTCGCGAGGTCCAGTACTCGAAGGACGGGAAGCACCTCAACCCGTTCCCCGAGGGCACGCTCATCGAATGGGACCACGCGGAGCTCGTGGACCTGCTCCCCGCCGGATCGTGCGACGACCGCCCCACGCCCGGCCCCACGCCGGGGAAGACCGCGACCCCGACGGTCCCGGACGCGCTCACCACGTGCGAGGCCGAGCTCACGGAGGACAACCTGCCGTCCGACTCCGCAGAGATCGTCTACAGCCCGACCGCTGACGGCGTGCTCGCCGAGCTGACGGACGACAACCTCACCTTCTCTCCGGATACCGCGCAGCTCGGCTACGTCGTGGCACCGGACGGGCGCTCCGCAGTCTTCCCGCTCGAGAAGCTGCAGCCCGGCGACGAGGCGTGCGCGCTCGTGCCGGGCACGATCGAGGCGGTCTGCCAGGGCGACGTCCCGTACCTCGGCTACGAGGTCGCGCTGCCCGCCGGGGTCACCGTCGACGACGAGAACCCGCTCACGATCACGTTCCTGCACCCCAGCGGCGGCGAGAGCTACGTCATGACGGACCAGCCGCTGAGCGGCACGATCCTGTGGCCGGGCGCCTCCGCCGAGGAGCCCCGGCAGTGGCCCGGTTTCGTGCGCAACGATGACGGGTCGTACACCGAGACCGAGGGCAACTACGCGTGGACACGTGACGGCGTGGAGGTCCTCTTCGAGGTGAACCCGTCCTACTCGAAGGTCGTCTCCTACCCGCCGACGACGAGCGCCTGCGCCAACCCGCCGGTCGCCCCGGTGGCGGTCGAGAACGTCGCCGGCCCCGCCGAGCCGGCCGGCCCCGCGCTCGCCACGACGGGCGCGACCGTCGCCGGTGCCGCGGCGTTCGCCGCCCTGCTCGTCGGCGGCGGTGCCCTGGTGTTCTGGCTGCGTCGCCGCGTGCAGTCCTGACGCCGACGCGGTGACCTGACCCGGTCACCCCCGCGAGGCCCGCCGTGCCCCCGGTCACGGCGGGCCTCGTCGTCTCCGGCGACCCACGCCCGGACGCGGCCCGCAGGACGGCGTGAGGACGCGCCGTCGGGCACTCAGCCCCAGGTGTCGCGCGGGCCCGGCCCGCGGACGGACTTCTTCCCCCGCCGGAAGCTCGGGCCCGCGGGCCCGAGGACCGTGACCGTCTCCACGACGCCCTCGCCGACCTCGTGCGCGAGCCGCTCGAGGAGCTGTGGTGCGAGCAGGCGTACCTGCGTCGCCCAGGCCGTCGAGTCCGCCCGGACGACGAGCACCTTGTCCTCGAAGGTCTCGGGCTCGCAGTGGTCCGCGACCTGGTCCCCGACCACCTCGCGCCACCGCCCGACGACGCCCCCCACCGACACGTCGGCGACCCAGTCGCGCTCGCGCAGCAGGCGCGCGACGACGTCGCCCAGGAGCTGCGGGTCGCGACCACCCGGTCGAGCGCCCGACGTCGGCGGGTCGGCCAGGATCCGACGCCGTGGCTCCTGGCCGGGCCGCAGGCCCTTGGCCCGGGCCGCCGCCTTCGCCCGGTTGAGCGCCTGCCGCGCCACCTCCGCAGGCGGCGTGAGCTCCACGATGTCCCCCACGGGCAGGCCCGTGGCGCGAGGCTCCGCGCCGTCCCGGTCCTCCACGGCGTCCGACGGCTCGGCGCCCGGCGTCGCGTCACGGTTCGGCACGGCTCACCGTCCCGTCCTGCACGACGAACCGCGCTCCGTCCAGGAGGGCGGGCACGTCGTCGGGCACCGCCGCGGTGATGATGACCTGGCCCGCGTCCGCGACGAGCTCGGCCAGCCGTTCGCGGCGCCGGACGTCGAGCTCGGCGAACACGTCGTCGAGCACGAGGACCGGCTCGCCGTCGGGACCCCACTGGTCCGCCCACAGGAGGGAGTCCAGTCCCGCCGGCGCCCCGTCCCGGAGGAGCCGGTACGACGCGAGACGCAGCGCGAGGGCGAACGACCAGGACTCGCCGTGGCTCGCGTAGCCCTTCGCGGGAAGCCCGCCGAGGGTGAGGACGACGTCGTCCCGGTGAGGTCCCACGAGGTTCACCCCGCGCTCGATCTCCTTCGCCCGCACCGCCCGCATGGCATCCAGCATGCGCTTCTCGAGCGTCGGTGCGTCGGGGAGCCCCGACGGCGGTCCGTCGCCGTCCCGGTCCGGCTCGCCCGGGGCGGGCGTGCCGCCGACGGCCCCGTCCGGGTCGAGCGCCTCGTCGACCGAGGACCGGTAGGCGATCCGTGCCTCGCCTTGCCCGGCGCTGACCTGCTCGTACGCCTCCGCGACGTACGGCGTCAGGGCCGCGACGAGCTGGAGGCGCAGCGCCGTGATCTCGGCACCGAGGCTCGCGAGCCGCGCGTCCCAGACCTCGAGCGTCGCGAGGGGGGAGGGCGCGCCCTCGGGCGCGTCGTCGTCGGGCGGTGGCTCCGCGGCCAGGGGACGGCGCGCCCCGCGGCCGCGCCCCCGGAGCGCGGTCGCGGACTTGAGGAGCGCCCCGCGCTGGCGCAGCACGCGCTCGTAGTCCGCGAGGAGCGCGGCGACCCGCGGCACCAGGAGCACGGCGAGCTGGTCGAGGAACCGGCGACGACCGTCCGGGTCGCCCTTGACGAGCGCGAGGTCCTCGGGCGCGAAGAGGACGGTCCGCACGATGCCGAGGACGTCGCGCGGCCGCTTCGCGGGCGACCGGTTGATCCGCGCCCGGTTCGCCCGGCCGGAGGCGATCTCCAGCTCGACGGTGCTCGCCCGGTCGCCCCGGACGACCCGCGTCCGGACGACGGCGCGCGTGGCCCCCGCGCGCACGAGCGCCGCGTCCCCGGCGACCCGATGGCTCGCGAGCGTCGCCACGTACCCGATCGCCTCGACGAGGTTCGTCTTGCCCTGACCGTTCTGCCCGACGAGGGCGTTCACGCCCGGGGCGAGCTCGACGTCGACGGACTCGTAGGAGCGGAAGTCGACGAGGGACAGGTGGGAGACGTACATCGCGAGGACGTGCCGGGGACGGCCGACCGGTCAGGCCGGGTCGGCGGCCTTCACGGCGTGCCCGCCGAACTGCTGGCGCAGCGCGGCGACGGCCTTGAGGGCCGGGGACTGCTCCTGGCGCGAGGCGAAGCGCGCGAACAGCGCCGCCGAGATCACGGGCAGCGGAACGGCGTTGTCGATGGCCTCGTCGACCGTCCAGCGGCCCTCGCCCGAGTCGTCGACCCAGTCGTCGATCGCGGCGAGCTGCGGGTCCTCCTCGAGCGCCTTCACGAAGAGGTCGAGGAGCCAGGACCGCACGACCGTGCCGCGCGTCCAGGCCTTCATCGTGCCGTGCACGTCCTTGACCAGCCCGCTCTTCGCGGCGAGGAGCTCGTAGCCCTCCGCGTAGGCCTGCATGAGGCCGTACTCGATGCCGTTGTGGACCATCTTCGCGAAGTGCCCGGCGCCGACCTCGCCCGCGTGGACGAAGCCCTCCTCGCGCGGCCCCTCCGGGCGCAGGGCGTCGAACACCGGCATGGCGGCCTCGACGTGCGTGCGGTCGCCGCCCACCATGAGGCCGTAGCCGTTCTCGAGCCCCCAGACCCCGCCGGAGACGCCGACGTCGAGGTAGCCGACGCCCTTCTCGCTCAGCTCGGCGGCACGCGCCTGGTCCTCGGCGTAGTACGAGTTGCCGCCCTCGATGACGAAGTCGCCCGCGCCGAGCAGGCCGCCCAGCTCGGTCACGACGCTCCGGGTCGGCTCGCCCGCCGGGACCATGACCCACACGATCCGCGGGCCGTCGTCGGGCAGGGCCGCGACGAGCTCGGCGAGGGTCGCGACGTCCGACACCTCGGGCCGCGGGTCGTAGCCCACCACCTCGATGCCGGCGGCGCGGATGCGCGCCCGCATGTTGTTGCCCATCTTGCCGAGGCCGACGAGTCCGATGCGCGTGACCATGCGAGTCCTCCGGGGTGCGGTGATGCGGTCGGGGCGGTGGTGCGAGAGCGGTCCTCGCGGGTCAGCCCGCGAAGCGGATCGGCACGAGCAGGTAGCGGTAGTGCGACGAGTCCTCGCCGTCGAGCGAGTCCTGCCCGGTGAACTCCACGGGCTTGTTCGGGTGCGTGAAGCTCAGGCGCACGAAGTCCGTGCCGAGGGCTCCGAGACCGTCGAGGAGGAACTGCGGGTTGAACGCCACCGAGATGTCCTCGCCCACGAGCACCGCCTCCAGCGCCTCGGACGCCTGCGCGTCGTCGCCCTGACCGGCGTCGAGCACGACCTGCCCGTCCGTGAACGACAGCCGGATCGGCGTGTTGCGCTCGGCGACGAGCGACACGCGCTTGGCCGCGTCGATGAGCGGGGCCGTCGGGACGACCGCGTGGATCGGGGTCTCGTCGGGGAACAGCCGGCGGACCGCCGGGTAGTCCCCGTCGACGAGCTGCGACGTGGTGTGGCGGCCTCCGGCCTCGAAGCCGATGAGGTCGACCCCGGCGCCCGTGTTCAGGCCGACGTTCACGAGACCCGAGCTGCCGAGAGACTTCGCCACGTCGTTGAGCGTGCGGGCGCGGACGAGGGCGACCGCCGAGTAGCTGGGGGTGACCGGGGTCCACGTGAGCTCGCGGAGCGCCAGGCGGTAGCGGTCCGTGGCGAGGAGCGTGATCTTCTCGCCCTCGATCTCCACCCGGACGCCGGTGAGCAGGGGGAGCGTGTCGTCGCGGCTCGCCGCCACCGTGACCTGCGCGACGGCGTTCGTCAGCTCGTCGCCGGAGACCGTGCCGGAGAGCTCGGGCATGGCGGGCAGCGCCGGGTACTCGTCCACAGGCATGGTGAGGAGCGTGAAGCGGCTCGCGCCGCACGTCACCGTGACCTTGTTGCCCTCGAGGACGACGTCGACCGGCTTCGCGGGGAGCGCGCGGGAGATCTCGGCGAGCAGACGGCCGGACACGAGCACCGTGCCGGGCTCGCTCACCTCGGCGGGGATCTCCGAGCGGGCCGAGACCTCGTAGTCGAAGCTCGACAGGCCGATCGTCCCGGACGCGTCCGCCTCGAGCCGCACGCCGGCGAGCACCGGGGCCGGTGGGCGGGTCGGCAGGGTCCGCGCCGTCCAGGTCACCGCGTCGGCCAGGACATCACGCTCAACCCGGAACTTCATCCCACACCCTCTCGTCCCAACGTCCTGATCGGACTCGATCTTCACATGTGCCGTCCGGCCCCGCCTCGGCGCCCGGACCGTCGTCGGGCCGGGCGCGTCCTGGCCGCTCGCGGGAAGGCCCGTGGGCGGTGGACGCGAGGAGCTCGGGTCGCAGGTCCGCGCACACGTGTCGTGCATGAACCCTACGCGAGGAGCCGGTCGGGAGGAACTGGAACGACGGGCCTGTGGATGGCCTCGTGCGCCGATCGCGTCGTGGCGTCGACTCGTGCGCGCCGTGCGTCCCGACGCTCGTCGACGGCTGTCGGGTGGTGGGTGCGGCATCGTGGTCGGGTCGGTGGTCGGGCGGAGGCGAGGGTCGGCCGCCGGAGCCTGATGAAGGCGTGTGGAATTTCCCCCTAGATCACACCTTCGTCGTCGTCATAGGGGTTGTGGAATGCGTGGAAAACGGGTGTCGTCGCAGGTCAAGCGGCAGAAACGCGTGTGGACGAACCCGTGGCCTCGCTGTGGGAAAGTCGCACGGCCTGTGGGCGGACGATCTGTCCCCACACGCCGTCCACCGATCGGTGCCTCGTCGTCCACACCGTAGGGCCCGTCGTCCACAGTTATCCACAGAAGCGTGCACAGCGGAGTGGTCCGGGTGTCGTCCACAGTCTGTGCACGACGTGCCGTTTCCACAGCAGTACCGGGGAAAACGCACGATACTGCGCCGATCGTGGGGCGCCGCTGCGCCGTGTGGTTGATCGAAGATCGCCAGATCACGCGGATGTCACAACGCACAGGTGGCCTGTGGATGACTGTGGACAACTCGACCCACACGCTGTGTACGAAGGCGTGCGGAGGGCATCGCGGGCCTCGTGGTGTCGTTCGGGAGAGCTGTATCCACAGGATGATGCACCCCGGTGGGCATCTCTGTGGATCTGTGGGGTCTCTCGGGACGGCGACGAGCGGGCGTCCCGGAGCGCGGTAGACCACGGCCCGGACCACGGGATGCGCGGCCGGGCCCGACATCGCGTCTCAGCCTCGGTGCTGCTGCTTGATCCTGCTCGTCAGCTCGGTGACCTGGTTGTAGGTGGACCGTCGCTCGGCCATCTGCTCGGTGATCTTGCGGTTCGCGTGCATGACCGTCGTGTGGTCGCGGCCGCCGAACTGCTGCCCGATCTTCGGCAGGGACAGGTCGGTCAGCTCGCGGCACAGGTACATGGCGATCTGCCGTGCCGTGACCAGGACGCGCGAGCGCGAGCTCCCGCAGAGGTCGTCGATCGTCAGGCCGAAGTACGCGGCCGTCTGCGCGATGATCGCGGCAGGGGTGATCTCGGCGCTGTCCTCGTCGGTGATGAGGTCCTTGAGGACGATCTCGGCGAGCGGGAGGTCCACCTGCTGCCGGTTCAGGTTCGCGAAGGCGGTCACGCGGATCAGCGCGCCCTCGAGCTCGCGGATGTTCGTCGAGATGCGAGACCCGATGTAGGAGAGCACGTCGTCCGGGGCGGCGAGCCGCTCGCTCGACGCCTTCTTCCGCAGGATCGCGATGCGGGTCTCGAGGTCCGGCGGCTGGACGTCGGTGATGAGACCCCACTCGAACCGGGAACGGAGCCGGTCCTCGAACCCGTTGAGCTGCTTGGGCGGGAGGTCGGACGTGATGACGACCTGCTTGTTGGCGTTGTGCAGGGCGTTGAAGGTGTGGAAGAACTCCTCCATCGTCTGTTCCTTGCCCTGCAGGAACTGGATGTCGTCGATGAGCAGCACGTCGACGTCCCGGTAGCGGCGCTGGAACGCGCCGGCCTTGCCCTCGCCGATGGAGTTGATGAAGTCGTTGGTGAACTCCTCCGAGTTCACGTAGCGCACGCGGACGTTGGGGTACAGGTTGTGCGCGTAGTGGCCGATCGCGTGCAGCAGGTGCGTCTTGCCGAGACCCGAGTCTCCGTAGATGAACAGCGGGTTGTAGGCCTTGGCGGGTGCCTCCGCCACCGCGACGGCCGCGGCGTGCGCGAACCGGTTCGACGACCCGATGACGAACGTCTCGAAGACGTACTTGGGGTTGAGCCTGCTCGGCTCGGCCTGCGGTCGGGGCGGGGGAGGGGGCGGGAGGTCGGGCAGACCGTCGTCCGGCTCGATGTACGGCCGCTCGACGGCGGGGCGGGACGCGGGAGCGACGACCGGGTCCGAGCTGAGCTCCGGGTCCACCGTGATCCCGAAGCGGACGTCGCGGCCGAGGCACGACGACATCGCCGTCACGAGCTCGTCGCGCACGCGGGTCTCGAGATAGGTGCGGGTCTGCTCGTGCGGCACCGCGATGAAGACCGTGTCGTCCAGGATCGCGAGAGGCTTGGCGAGGCGGATGAAGGCGATCTGCCGTGGCGTGATGTCCGGGCTCGCCTCGAGGATGCTCAGGGTCTGCACCCAGACGTCGGCGATGTTCTCGTCCGGGTTGGCCACGGGCAGTTCCTCACAGGTCGAGGGTGTGCGTCGGCGCGCGGAGCCGACCGTCGAGCGCGCGCTGACGGGCCGGGCGGGGTGCGCCGACGAAGGAAGGTCACGGGTGTGGTGATGCTGAGGTCGATCGTGCCATGGGAACCCCTCGTCCACATAGTTGTCCACAGGCTGTGGGTTGTAGGGTGAGCCTGCTCTCAGCGCCCGGAGGATGCCGTGGCGACCGCGACGGTGCGGCACCCCGCGCCGCGAGGTATGTCACGTCTCCTGGTTTGACCCGGTGGGGTCGCGCAGCGTAACGTCAGACAGCCGTTCCAGGTGTTCTTGGCGCGCCCGCGTGGAGGAGACTCGACACGAGGCCTCGCGTCGTGAGCTGACTGCACGGATCCGGTGCCCCCAGCAATGGCCCACTCGATCTGCGTGCCTGGACGGCGTGCGTGCGGGAGACCGCGCGATGCACCACCTGAACCACCGACAGGCTCCAACCGGGACCTGTCACTGCATCGTCGAGGACATAGACGGTGTACCTCCCCGACGTTCTTGGAGTACCTCGTGAGCAAGCGGACCTTCCAGCCGAACAACCGGCGCCGGGCGAAGACCCACGGCTTCCGGCTGCGCATGCGGACCCGTGCCGGCCGCGCCATCCTGGCTGCCCGCCGTCGCAAGGGCCGCACCGAGCTCTCTGCCTGATCCCACGTGCTCCCCGCGGCGCACCGACTGCGCCGTTCCGTCGATTTCGAGCGGGCGGTGCGCCGCGGCGTGCGTGCGGGTAGGTCGACCGTGGTCGTGCACCTTTCGGAGGATCTCGAGGGGGATGCGCAGCCACAGGTCGGCTTCGTCGTCTCCAAGGCAGTGGGGAACGCGGTGCACCGCAACCTCGTGAAGCGTCGTCTGCGTGCCGCGGCCGCGGCACGCCTCGACGTGCTCCCCGCGCACGGACGTGCTGTCGTCCGAGCGCTTCCCGCCTCGGCGTCGTCGTCCTTCGACGCCCTGAGCGCCGACCTCGACCGTGGCCTCCAGAACGCGGTCCGGCGACTCCACGAACGCTCGGGCGTGGATCGATGACGACCACGCACCCGGTCGACGCTCCCGGCGTGGAGTCCCCCGAGGACGCCGGCGGAGCTCCCGGCATCGTGCGTCGCGTGGTCGCCGTGCTGCGTCGCGTCCCGGCGCTCACCCTCATCGGCATGATCCGGGCCTACCAGTCGGTGATCTCACCGATGACGGGCCCCACGTGCAAGTACTACCCGTCCTGCTCCCAGTACGCCCTCACGGCGGTGCGTCGTCATGGCGCCCTGCGTGGAACGGGCCTCGCCCTCTGGCGGCTGCTGCGCTGCAACCCCTGGAGCCTCGGTGGGGTCGACGACGTTCCGCCGGCACGACACACGCACTAGTCCCGAGCCCCGTAGCGGGCGATTCACAAGCTTTGTCCGAAGTTGAGGGAGCAGTCACTGATGGACTTCTTCGCGTTCCTCGCCCCGATCGAGTGGGTCGTGGCGTGGATCATGTACCTGTGTCACCAGGGTCTGGTGTTCCTCGGGTTCTCCGACGGCCCGGGCCCCGCGTGGGTCCTGTCGATCGTCGGGCTCGTCATCATCATCCGGATCCTGCTGATCCCACTGTTCTTCAAGCAGATCAAGGCGTCGCGCGGCATGCAGATGCTGCAGCCCGAGATGCAGGCGATCCAGAAGAAGTACAAGGGGAAGACGGACCCGGCGTCCCGTGAGGCGATGAGCCGCGAGACGATGGAGCTCTACCGGAAGCACGGGACGAACCCGTTCGCGTCGTGCATGCCGATCCTGCTGCAGTCGCCGATCTTCTTCGCGCTCTTCCGCGTGCTGAACGGGCTCGTGCCGATCTCCGACGGTTCCGCCAAGCCGATCGGCCCGATCGACGCGTCGGTCGCGTCCGACATCGAGAGCTCGTCCGTGTTCGGGGCCCAGCTCTCCGACGTCTTCCTGCGGACCGACGACCTGCAGACCAAGATCGTCATCGCCGTGCTCATCGTCGCGATGTGCGCCACCACGTTCTTCACGCAGCGCCAGCTCACCATGAAGAACATGCCGAAGGCCGCCCTCGAGGGCCCGATGGCGTCCACGCAGAAGATGATGCTCTACGTCTTCCCGTTCATCTTCGCGGTCTCGGGCGTCAACTTCCCGGTCGGCGTCCTCGTCTACTGGACGACGACGAACCTCTGGTCGATGGGGCAGCAGTTCTACACGATCCGGCGCATGCCTGCGCCGGGCTCCGAGGCCGAGCGCCTGCTCAAGGAGCGTCAGGCTCGCAAGCGTGCCGCGAAGGGCATCGTTGAGGATGCGACGCCCGTGATCGAGCAGCCGCGCGGCCAGCGTCAGCAGCCGAAGCGCAAGGATCGGCAGAAGGGTGCCGCTCCGGCGCGGCCCGCCGCGTCGTCGTCGACGCGCTCTGAGGACGCACCGGTGGAGGACGCGCCCGTGGCTGAGGACGGCCCTGTGACGGACAACGGTGCGAAGGGCTCGTCGTCTCCCGCGACGCCGAAGCCCGCGCCCAAGAAGAAGAAGCAGAAGTAGACCCGCGCCCGAGCGCGCCCGCCGTGAGGAGCACCGTCATGACGCCTACCGAGACCCCCGCGCCCGAAGAGGCCGCCACCGACGAGTCGTCGCGCGAGACCACCCGCCTGGAGGAGGAGGGCGAGATCGCCGCGGACTACCTCGAGGAACTGCTCGATATCGCCGACCTCGACGGTGACATCGACATCGACGTCGAGCACGACCGTGCAGCGGTCGAGATCGTCGCCGACGACCCTGCGGCGTTGCGTTCCCTCGTGGGTGACGGCGGGGAGGTTCTCGACGCTCTTCAGGAGCTGACGCGTCTTGCCGTGCAGGCGCGGACCGGGGAGCGCAGCCGTCTGATGCTCGATGTCGCCGGTTTCCGCGCTGACCGTCGACGTGAGCTCACCGCACGGGCCGAGGAGGCCATCTCCCGCGTCCAGTCGGGCGGTGCGAAGGTCTCGTTGGAGCCGCTGAACGCGTTCGAGCGCAAGGTGATTCACGACGCCGTCGCCGCAGCCGGCCTGCGGAGCGACTCCGAGGGCGTCGAGCCGCAGCGCTACGTGGTGATCTACCCCGCGGACTGACGCCGCTCTCTCCGTGCTCGACGTTCGCCCCTCGTTTCACGTGAAACGAGGGGCGAACGTCGTCGTGGCGACCATATCGCCGGATGTCGGCCCGGACGGGTGGTCGTGAGCATGGCGTCGTCGTGCTCTGGGATGTGGTCGGGGCGTGACGGTACGACCTCCGCAATCCGGCGCCTCCGCATTCCTGGGCGGCTCATGCCGGGATCGACGTCGTGCCTGGTTGACCTCGCGGAGTATGGAGGGTCACCTGCTGAGCGGGAACGCCGCCGGGCGTTTCACGTGAAACGATGTGGCGTGCCCATTGACGAGGAGGCAGAAGAGCCGATGCACGACCAGGCTGACGGCAACGCAGAGCCGGAGATCTCGCGGGAGGCAATGGCCGAGTACTTCGGTGCGTCGTTCCCGACCGTCGAGCGGTTCGCAGACCGGCTGCGTGACGAGGGTGAGCTACGCGGGCTCATCGGGCCCCGCGAGGTCCCCCGCATCTGGGACCGGCACATCCTGAACTCCGCCGCGGTCGTCCCGTTCCTTCCAGAGTCCGGTCTTATCGCGGACATCGGTTCAGGCGCAGGTCTCCCGGGGGTGGTGATCGCCGCGATGCGTCCAGAGGCCACCGTCTACCTGATCGAGCCGATGGAGCGTCGGTGTGCCTGGTTGTCGGAGATCGCGACGGACCTGAACCTCGCGAACATCGAGGTCAAGCGGGGGCGCGCCGAGGAGTACCACGATGCGTTCGAGTGCGATGCCGTGACGTCGCGCGCCGTGGCCGCGTTGGACAAGCTGGTGCGGCTCTCGCTACCGCTCGTCCGACCGGGCGGGGAGATGATCGTCCTCAAGGGTCGAAACGTCATCCGAGAGATCGAGCCCGCCCGCAAGGTACTGCGCCGACTCAAGGGAAGTGAACCCGAGATCGTGGACGCACCGACGATCCCCGGTGTGGAGACCACGACTGTCGTGCGGATCGTGCGGCAGACTGGGTCACGCTGAACCTGTCCCTGTGCGCCGGCGCGGCTGGTGCGACGACACGGGGACGACCCGCGCTCGACCTCCACCGATGAGTGGACCGGACGGCGCATGCTGGGAAGCGACGACGGAGAGGATGAGACGCGTGACGGAAAGCCCTGTCGACCCTGGGGAGCTTCAGGATCGGTCGGCGACCTCACTCTCCCCCGGCGGCGGAGGGGCTCGGAGTTCCGGGAGCGAGGAGGACCGGAGAGCGGCGCTCATGGCAAGCCTGCCGGTCACGGACGATTCGACGCCTCTCGCCGCTCAGCTCGCCGAGGATGCCCGTCGTCGCATCGACCTCCAGGGTCGGCGTTTCCCACGCCCCATATCGACGCGCATCATCACCGTGGCGAACCAGAAGGGCGGCGTGGGGAAGACCACCACGACGGTGAATCTCGCCGCCGGCCTCGCCCTGGCGGGATTGAACGTTCTCGTCATCGACAACGACCCCCAGGGAAACGCCTCCACAGCGCTCGGGGTCGAGCATCGCGCCGGGACCCCGTCCGTCTACGAGGTCCTCGTCGACGGCGACCCGCTGGCCAGCGCTGTGCAACAGTGCCCCGACATCCCGACGCTCTGGTGCGTGCCCGCGACGATCGACCTGTCCGGGGCCGAGATCGAGCTGGTCTCTCTCGTTTCACGTGAAACACGGCTCCGACGTGCCCTCGACGAGTACCTGTCAGAGCGCGAGCGTGAGGGCCTGGCACCGATCGACTACGTCCTGGTGGACTGCCCTCCGAGCCTGGGCCTCCTCACGGTCAATGCGTTCGTCGTCGGTCGGGAAGTGCTCATCCCGATCCAGTGCGAGTACTACGCGCTCGAGGGACTGAGCCAGCTCCTGAAGACGATCGAGCTCATCAAGTCGCACCTCAATCCTGGCCTGCACGTGTCGACGATCCTTCTCACGATGTACGACGGCCGCACCAATCTCGCGCAGCAGGTGGCGGCGGAGGTCCGCGAGCACTTCCCCGACCAGACGCTGAGGACGACTGTCCCGCGCTCGGTCCGCATCTCGGAAGCGCCAAGTCACGGGCAGACGGTGATGACCTACGATCCCGGCTCGACGGGTGCGCTCGCCTATCTCGAGGCCGCGCGCGAGCTGACGCAACGTGGTGCCAACCGGCCGGAGGATCGCGACCTTGATGCGCTCCCGCAGCAGGAGCCGAAGTGGGAGCAAGGTGTCGCCGCCGTGCCCGGCAGCGAGACACAGACGGTCCGAACGGAACACGAGTTCGCCGGCACCATCGGTGGTCCCGGCCTGCGGCAGGAGGAACTGCGATGAGCGAGAAGCGTCGAGGGCTCGGTCGAGGGCTCGGGGCTCTCATCCCGACGAGCTCGGAGGGGAAGCGTCCCGTCGACGTGTTCTTCCCGAGCCCGACGACGGACGAACCGCGGACCGATGAGGTATCGAGTGACGGTGCGGCCACGGCCGCTGCTGCGGCGGCAGACGAGCAGGGCGCCGCGGAGAGCAGCGCGGGCGCCACACCCGTCGTGACCCTGGTCGCCGAGTCCGGTTCGGGGCCCGCTGACGTGGACTCGCTGACCTCGCTCTCTGCCCACGACCTCGCCGAGCTGGACGCGTTGAGCGTGGAGTCTCTGCCCGTGAGCGTCCCCGAGGTCGGGGGCTCGCCGGCCGCGCGCGACGCGGACGACGAGACCGCGGCGCACGACGGCGAGGCTTCCGACGCTGTTTCACGTGAAACGGTGACGGAGACCGCGACGGGTGAGGAAACGACGCGACGTCCTGTCGTCGAGTCGGCATCGGAGATCCCTGCCGGCGAGGACACCGCCGTCTCCCAGGAGTGGACAGGGGGCGCTGCGGACGACCTCGTCCCGGTCCCCGGGGCACGGTTCGCTGAGGTGCCGACAGCGTCCATCCGGCCGAACCCTCGTCAGCCGCGCACGGTCTTCGACGAGGGCGACCTCGACGAGCTAGTGGGATCGATCCGAGAGATCGGTGTCCTTCAGCCGATCGTCGTCCGGCCTGTTCCGGGGGAGGACGGCTCCTTCGAGCTGATCATGGGCGAGCGGCGCTGGCGCGCGACGCAGGCGGCCGGGCTCGACGTGATCCCCGCGATCATCCGCGAGACAGATGACGCGGACCTGCTGCGCGACGCGCTCCTCGAGAACCTGCACCGGAGCGCCCTCAACCCGTTGGAAGAGGCCGCGGCGTATCGCCAGCTGCTCGACGACTTCGGGTGCACCCACGAGGAGCTCGCTGAGCGGATCTCCCGCAGTCGTCCCCAGATCTCGAACACGCTGCGACTGCTGCGGCTCCCGCCGCTCGTACAGCGTCGGGTCGCGGCGGGTGTCCTCTCCGCCGGACATGCCCGCGCCCTGCTCGGCCTGACCGACGGGGCTGAGATCGAGCGTCTCGCTCAGCGCATCGTCGCCGAGGGGCTCTCAGTGCGTGCGACCGAGGAGATCGTCGCGATGGGTAGTCTGGACGGTGAGCGTCGAGCTCCCCGTGCCCCGCGGGCGGGTCAACGCTCCGCCGCGATCGACGAGCTCGCTCACCGGCTCTCGGACCGCTTCGAGACGCGGGTCAAGGTCGACCTCGGCAAGAACAAGGGGCGCCTGACCGTCGAGTTCGCGTCGGTAGAGGACCTCAACCGGATCCTGGACGTCATGGCACCGGACGACCCGGGCCTCCTGCGCAAGTAGTCGGGGAGCATTCGTCTGGGTCTGGGTCTGGGTCTGGGTCTGGGTCTGGGTCTGGGTCTGGGTCGGACCTCGGTCTGGCCCTGGCTTGGGCCCGGCCTGGCCTGGGCTGGCCTGGGCTGGGTCTGGGCCTCGGCGGGCCCTGGCTTGGGCCCGCGCTGGGTCTAGCCGTCTTCGGAGTTGGCTCAGCGTCGGAGGCTCCTGACCGGCCCAACCGCGCCGCGGCAGGCGGGGATGTCCAGATCGGCCTTTCTCACGGCGCTGCGGGCGACAATGGCGGAGTCGGGTCCGTGCGCTGGCCTTGCGCCACGTCGCTGGCGCAGATGAGGAGTTCCCGCAGATCGGTCGTCTCGCGTCGGCGGGCGCGCCCTGGCCCATCATCGTGGGGGAGGGGAGTGCCTCGCCCCCGAACGACGTTGAGAGAGTGTCTGCGGTTGCGCTTCGAGGTGCGGTGTCTGGGAGCACCAGTGGCGCCCGGGTGCCCGTCGCGACGCCGGCACAACCGTCTACACAGCGGTCCGCGTGAAACTCATAGCCGTCGCGGCTCCTGAGGGCTTGGACGTTTCACGTGGAACAGGCGGCGAGAGAGGGATTCGAGCAGCGTGTCGACCCGCCCTCACTGGGTCGGCCGAGTTCCTGTCGAGCCACCTTCGCCGGATCGGTCGAGCAAGGCTCGTCCGAGAGAACTGGCTCGTCGGTGCCCCCGTGGCCGAGCACGTGGTACCTCGCACGGGCATCGCCGGAAGATGACCGCGCCCTTGCGCGCTCTGAGCGCACGGCCGAGCCGAGACGCTGGGTCTCGCCGGAACGCCGCCGTGGCGCGACAAGGCGGGCTGGCCGGAACGTTGCCACGCGACAACAACGTCCGCGCGCCGCGCGAGCTCGAACGATGCCCGCGCGCGCCGCGGGGGCTCGCCCGAACCCCCGACGTACGCAGCACCCAGCCCCTCCTTGCCCGCGGGGTTGCCGCACGTGCACGCCCGGGTCCGCGGCGGCCCCGCCGTCGTCGCGAGGTCGCCCGTCCCGTCAGGGCTCGCGTCGTCGACGACGAGCACTCCTGCGTTCGGCGCCGCCGCAGGCAGGCGTGCGAGCGTGCCCGGGCGGGGGCAGCGTCTCGTCGCACGTGGGTCCAGCGTGTCGCGATCGGAGCGGTGCAGCAGCTTGGGGGCGGCGGCCAGCTCCGTCGTTTCACGTGGAACATCGCGTACCCGGGCACCGCGGGGGTCGTGGCCCGCACAGATCAGCTCTTCGTCCGGCAGCGCATCGGCCGGTTCGGCAACGTGCCCGCGCCGTGCTGCTCGTGATGGCTGGTCGGCAGCGACGAGCACGCGCGGATCAGGGCCACTCGCCGCGCGGCCCGCGTGGGACGCGAGATCCCAGGGGACAGCGCGCCACCGCTTGCCGACCTGGCCTCGATCAGCGGTCGCCGGCATGGCGTCGGCACTTCACGTGGCACCACGGTCGCTGCGCGGTTCCCTGGCGTCGTTTCACGTGAAACCCCGGCCCCAGCCTGGTGCGGGACGACGCCTCAGGTAGCGCAGGATGCGCCTGGCAGGGCGGGATGGATCTCTGTTTCACGTGAAACGGAGTTCCAGCGCCGCGTGGGCGATCGATCGGGACCGTCGTCCACTCACCGAGCCTGCGAAGCGTCGGCGGCACTCGTTCCATATCGCCCCGGTGAGACCTGCCCAGCGCTTTGGCGCGGCAGCAGGGAGCGGATTCCCGCTGAGGGGGATCGTACACCGGCGTGCAGAGGTCCCCACCGGGACCCCAACGCAGCGTCACCGAACAGAGGGGCCCGGGACGACGGTGAGCGGATGGCCCCGGGGCGACGGGCAGGCCGCTGAGGCGCGGACGACGCGAAGCGTCCATGCACTTGGGCAACGACGGCTCCGGAGTGCTCGCATCTCTCCTGTTCCCGCACAGCGGGGGCGCCGGAGTCCGTCGTGGTCGATATCCTGCGTCGAGGCCCGAGGCCCGAGGCCCGAGGCCCGAGGCCCGAGGCCCGAGGCCCGAGGCCCGAGGCCCGAGGCCCGAGGCCCGAGGCCCGAGGCCCGAGGCCCGAGGCCCGAGGCCCGACACTGAAAGGAGCAGTTGCCGAGAAGCGGACTCCGACGGGGCGATGGACTCCGTGCGCCAGGAGACGTAAGTGCCGCTCCCGGCGGAGAGCGGGCGAGATCGCTGTGCACTGAAGCAGGCTCGAATCTCGATCGTGACCAGGCGGTGGGCGGGGATCCGATCCGCCGCGCCCAGGGATCTCCGACCCAGCAGGTGACGGGGCGTCCGTCATACGGCGCCGCGCGAAGAGCGGCGGCACACCGACGAGTGCCTGCTTCGAGCAGGGGCCCTCACCGGCACGCACCCGCCGGTCGTCCGCGCGAGCGCCCTAGGGCGTGTCTCCTTAGTCGCGCAGCCACGGTGTTGCAGGCTGCGGTCGTGGAACGTGGTCGGGAGTTGTCGGACGAGCAGTGGGCAGTGATCGGCCCGTTGATGCCGCAGGTTTCTGGGCGGTCGCGTCCGTGGCGTGATCATCGTCAGGTCATCGAGGGGATCGTTCACCGGTACCGGACCGGGGTCGCGTGGCGTGATCTTCCCGAGCGGTTCGGCCCGTGGCAGACGGTGTGGAAGCGCCACGCGCGGTTCTCCCGTGATGGGACCTGGGACAAGATCCTGACGGCCTCGCAGGCTCGCGCGGACGCGAACGGCGGTATCGACTGGCGGGTGAGCGTGGACTCCACGATCAACCGGGCCCACCAGCACGCAGCGACCTTGCCCCGGACCACAGGGGGCACCGACGAATCACAAGAATCCGGAACGGCGCGAACCGGCTGACCACGCGCTGGGCCGCTCTCGAGGCGGGTTGTCGACGAAGATCCATGCCGCAGTCGACGGCTACGGGCGACCGCTCGCAGTGCTCGTGGGACCAGGCCAGGGCGGCGACGCGCCGATGTGCCTGCCCCTGCTGGACGCGATCCGAGTCCCACGCGCGAGTGCCGGGCGCCCGCGCACCACCCCGGACGCCGTGTTGGGCGACAGGGCCTACTCCTCGCGCGCGATCCGTGCCGAGCTGCGCCGGCGCGGCATCGTCGCGGTCATCCCCGAACCGCGCGACCAGCAAGCCCACCGGCGCAGGCGTGGGTCACGCGGCGGTCGCCCCGTGACCTACGACCCCGTCGCCTACCGGGGCCGCAACACGATCGAGCGGTTCTTCAACCGCATCAAGCAATGGCGAGCACTTGCGACCTGCTACGACAAGCACGCCGTGATCTACCGTGGCGCGGTGGTGCTCGCCGCTCTGCTCCTGTGGTTTGAGAACTGACGCGAGTACGTTTCCCTCATGGACTGGGTCGATGATCCGCTCGCGCCTTGGAGAGCACTGGAGGCGCAGCGCGAAGCCCTCCCGCTCGAGGACCAGGCAGTCTTCATCCTCATCTGCGTCGAGAGCATCCTGTCGATGCACCCGGCACGAGACGCCGCAGGCCAGGAGTATCTCCACGCCATCTGGGACGCGATCGGCGCAGACCGTTCAGAGCTCTCAACGATCGCCGAGGCCCTCGCCCAGCGCCCAGACATCGACGACCACGATGAGCTGGCCGCCCTTCTCCATGCGGTCGAGGCCCTCCGCGGATCCCACGACGCCGCGGCATGGGGCGCCCGCCGCCTTCTCGACGACGCCTACGAACGCACCCCTAGAGACGGCAGCGACGCCTTCTTCCCACCGCTTGCCGATGACACGGCGCACGAAGTCGTCCAGGACGAGCTCCGCTGGCAGCGCTCAGTCCTCACATCACTAAGCGCGAGCGACCATGCAGCGCGAATCGCAGACCTACGCGCGCAAGCACAGACTCGCGGCGCGGCCAGTCACTAGGGAGACGCGCCTTAGGGGAGCGAGCATCGAACGTGTGCGAGCGCTCTGCCGAAGCGAGCGTCGACCGTGTGCCGAGCCGGGGGCGTCGAAGCGGACTGGACGCCGCTCGGCCCATGTTGCGATCGCGACCGAGGTGACCATTTCATCGCCGCGGGGGTCGACTTCCGCCACTGTGGGGCCTCAGCACGACCCGACCACGTCGGGTGGAGGACCAGGGAGAAAGTACCGTCGTCCAGACTGACGACGACGTCATCCGAGTGCCAGGAGGGAGGCTCGACGCGTGCGATCCGTCCCGCGAGCTCGTGGCCCGGACTCAGCTACCGCTCGAGCTCGCAGAGCTCAGCAGCCCAGTCCTCCGCGGGTCGTCCCGGACCTCGCCGCCGCCGCTCGCTGCCCGAGGGCCTGAGCCCCACCACGGATCGATCCCGCCATCGCCCCGTGACGAGAGGCGCATCGTCCGCCGAGCACCGGATCGGAAAGCCTCGAGGTCGGGGGCGAGGACGGCGGCGAGGACGGTCCGGCGCCGGCGAGAGCCCATCGACACTCGACGTTCCACGTGAAACACGGCGCGCACGGCGCGCACGGGGCGCACGGGGCGCACGGGGCGCACGGGGCGCCGCGGCGGTCGAGGACGCTCAGCGGCGCACGTGGGTGTGGACGAGCGAGCGGTAGAGGTGACCCAGATCGAGGCCGGCGGCACGCGCGGCCTGGGGGAGGAGCGACGTCTCGGTCATGCCCGGTGCGACGTTGACCTCGAGGAACTGCACCACTCCGTCGGGGTCGAGGATGACGTCCGTGCGGGAGAGGTCGCGCAGCCCGAGCGCAGCGTGCGCACGCACCGCGACCTCGCGGACGATGTCCAGCACGTCGTCGTCCAGACGTGCGGGGGCGAAGTACTCGGTCCGCCCGGGGTTGTACCGCGCGTCGAAGTCGTACGTGCCCGTCGTGACGATCTCGACCGGGGGCAGCGCCTCGGGACCGCTGCCGACGTCGACGACGCTGACCGCGAGCTCGACGCCACGCACCGCGCGCTCGATCAGGGCGACGTCCCCGTAGGCGAAGCAGTCGACCATGGCGCGCGGGAGCTGGTCCGCTCGCTCGACCAGGGTGACACCGAGCGCCGAACCGCCATGGGTCGGCTTGACGACGAGGGGGAGGCCGAGCCGGGCCACGACCGCGTCCAGGACGGGCTGGGCGCCGAGCTCGCGGAAGAGGCTCTGGGGGAGGGTCACGTACTCGGGCGTGCACAGGCCCGCGCCGAGCACGACGCTCTTCGCGACGGGCTTGCTCCACGCCGAGCGGCTCTCCCGCGGTCCGGTCCCCACGTAGGGCACGCCGACGAGCTCGAGCACGTCGCGGATGGAGCCGTCCTCGCCGCTCGCGCCGTGCAGGAGCGGCCACACGACATCAGGGCGGGTCGCATCGAGGAACGGGAGGAGGTCCGCGTCGACGTCGTGGACCGTCACCTCGAGGCCGGCAGCGCGCAGGCTCTCGGCGACGCGGCGTCCGGACCGCAACGAGACGTCGCGCTCGTGGGACAGCCCGCCCGCGAGGATGACCACGTGGTTGCCCGCGGGCACCTCGTCATCGGGCCGGAGAAGGCGAAGGTGCTGGTCAGGGCGTTGCGCGTCGGTCTCGGCCGCGCCACCGGCCTCGTCCGCCGTCGTCGGGGTGCTCGTGGTCGTGTCCACTGTTGACGGACTCCTGTTCGGTGCCGGCGTCGCCCGGTAGGGTCCGCTCGGCGTCGTGGTGTAAGAGCTTCAGGCCAGGTCGGGCGACGGGTTCTCGACGTCCGTGACGTCAGGGTCGAGCTCGGCGTTCGTCCCGAAGATCTCGACGAGCTCCTGCTCGGCGTTGACGACGCCGGCGAGGCGCCGAACTCCCTCACGGATCCGCTCGGGGGTCGGGAAGCAGTACGAGAGGCGCACGTGGCTCGAGCCCGTGCCGTCCGCGTAGAACGCCGTCCCGGGGACGTAGGCGACGCGGGCCGTCACGGCGCGCGGCAGCATCGATCGGGCGTCGAGGCCCTCGGGGAGCTGCACCCACGTGTAGAAGCCACCGTCCGGGACGGTCCAGCGGGCCGACGGGAGATGCTCCGAGAGCGCACCGATCATCGCGTCGCGCCGCTCCCGGTAGAGCTCGCGGAACTGCTTGATCTGGCCCTTCCAGTCGCACGTGTCGAGGTAGGCGGCGATCGCGAGCTGTGACGCGTTGGAGGGGCACAGGATCGCCGACTCGCTTGCGAGCACGAGCTTCTCGCGCACCGCGTGCGGCGCGACCACCCAGCCGACCCGGTACCCGGGGGCGAAGGTCTTGGAGAAGGACCCGAGATAGAGGACGCCGTCCTCGTCGAGCGACCGCAGCGCGGGGAGCGTCTGGCCGTCGAAGCCGAGGAGCCCGTAGGGGTTGTCCTCGATGACGAGGACGCCGTAGCGCTGCGCGATCTCCAGGATGCGCGGGCGGCGCTCCGCAGTGAGGGTCACACCGGCGGGGTTGTGGAAGTTGGGCACGGTGTAGAGCAGCTTGACGCGTCGGCCGTCGGCGGCGAGACGGGCGAGCGTCTCCTCCAGCGCCTCGGGGACGAGGCCGTGCTCGTCGAGGGGCACGTGGACGACGTCGGCCTGGTACGACCGGAACACGCCGAGGGCGCCGACGTAACTCGGTGCCTCGGCGACGACGACGTCACCGGGGTCGACGAAGATCCGGGTCACGAGGTCCAGGGCCTGCTGCGAGCCCGTCGTCACGACCACGTCGTCGGGGTGGCACTCGATCCCCTCGAGCCGGACCACGTCGAGGATCTGCTCGCGGAGCGTCTCGTCGCCCTGCCCGGACCCGTACTGGAGCGCGGTCGCGCCGCGCGTCGCGACGAGCCGCTGCATGGTGTCGGCGATCTGGTCGAGCGGGAGTCCTTCGAGGTACGGCATCCCGCCGGCGAGCGACACGACCTCGGGGCGGTTCGCCACGGCGAACAGCGCCCGGATCTCCGACGCTCGCATCCCGTGCGCTCGCTCTGCGTAGGCACCGAACCACGGGTCGAGGCGGGTGCCGCCGGGAGCGGGCTGCTGCGGGGGAGTCGTCGGTCCAGTCACGACCCCCAGTGTCGCACGGTGCATCGGGGGATCCCGTGAAGACGCCGGAGGGCGGACCGCGGTGCGCGCGGTCCGCCCTCCGGGCAGTGATCGGGTGCGGCTCAGACCGCCGTGGCGAGCACGGCGTCGATCTCCTCGGTGAGCGCGCGCTTGGGGCGCGCCCCGATGATCGACTTCTGCAGTTCGCCGCCCACGTAGACGTTCAGCGTCGGGATCGACACGATCCCGTAGGCACCGGTCGTCTCGGGGTTGGCGTCCGTGTCGAGCTTGGCGATCTTGATCTTGCCGTCGTACTCCTCGGCGAGCTCTTCGAGGATCGGCGCGACCTGGCGGCACGGGCCGCACCACGTCGCCCAGAAGTCGACGAGGACGGGGACCTCGGACTCGAGGACCTCGGCACGGAACGTGTCGTCGGTGACCGGAACGGTCGGCATGGTGACCTCCTGCGGTAGGACTCGGTGGGTGAGGGACGCTCAGGCCTGCAGCTCGGCGAGCGCCTCGGGCAGCTCGTCGGGGTTCGGCGTGGTCGGCGTGCCGGCGAGGTCCTCCAGGCCGGCGGCGTCGGCGAGCTCGGTGAGGTAGCGCTGCGCGTCGAGCGCGGCCGCGCAGCCGGAGCCCGCCGCCGTGATGGCCTGGCGGTAGGTGTGGTCGACGGCGTCGCCGCACGCGAACACGCCCTCGAGGTTGGTCGCGGTGGTGCGCCCGACGACCTGGATGTAGCCCTCGTCGTCCAGGTCGATCTGTCCCTTGACGAGCTCGGTGCGGGGCTCGTGCCCGATCGCGACGAACAGGCCCGTCGCGGGGAGCTCGCGCTCCTCGCCGGTCACGGTGTCGCGCAGGGTCACGCCCTCGACCTTGTTCTCGCCGTCGATCCCGGTGACCTCGCTGTTCCAGGCGAACTCGATCTTCGGGTCGTTCAGGGCTCGGTCGGCCATGATCTTCGAGGCGCGCAGCTCGTCGCGACGGTGCACCAGGGTCACCTTCTCGGCGAAGCGGGTGAGGAACGTGGCCTCCTCCATCGCGGAGTCCCCGCCGCCGACGACGGCGATGTGCTGGTCGCGGAAGAAGAACCCGTCGCACGTCGCGCACCACGAGACGCCGCGGCCGGACAGGCGCTTCTCGTCGTCCAGGCCGAGCTCACGGTACGCGGACCCGGTCGCGAGGATGACGGCGCGGGCACGGTAGGTGTCGCCGTTGCCCGTCACGACGGTCTTGACCGGGCCCTCGAGGTCCAGCAGCGTGGCGTCGTCCCACTCGATGCGCGCGCCGAACCGCTCGGCCTGCTTGCGCATGTTCTCCATGAGGTCGGGGCCCATGATCCCGTCGGGGAACCCGGGGAAGTTCTCGACGTCCGTCGTGTTCATCAGCGCGCCACCGGCGGTGACCGAGCCCGCGAGCACGAGCGGGGCCAGCCCCGCGCGCGCCGCGTAGATCGCCGCGGTGTACCCCGCGGGACCGGACCCGACGACGATCAGGTTCTGGACGGCAGACTGCTCGGTCACGTGCTCTCCTCGATGCTCGGTGCGTGGCGGCCGACCACGCGAGAGTGTGAACGCCGCTGGGGCGGCTTCTGTTCCACGGTACGGGTGTTCGGCACGCTACGGGGACCGGGCGCACGGCGCGCGGGCCGTCCACGCACCGTGGGTGGGTGACGGCCGGACCGGGGTCAGGTCCTCCGGCGACCGGAGGTCAGGAGATGAGGATCTCGTTGATCTCCGCGCGGAACTCCCCGGACGGGTTCTGCGGCAGCTCGGTGAACCACAGCACGATCGACTCCGCCTCGACGGGCTGGTCGAACGTGAACTCCGCACCGGGGGCGAGCGGCCCGGAGGCGAGGACCGGGCCCTCCGTGGGGGCGTCCGGGCTCGTGGCACGGATCTCGACGTTGCCGCCGGTGACGGCCGTGTCGAGCACGACCGTCGAGACCGGCGCCTTCTCCTCGAGCGTGACCGCGAACCCGATCCCGGTGCGCAGGCCGGCGAAGTTGGCGGCGTTGTACCGGCGCGAGAACCACGTGGTGTCGGGCTGCTGGTCGTAGGCGAGCGGGGCGAGCTCGGGGTGCTCCCCGTCGTTGTTCCCGGAGGCGTCGCCCTCGGGGTCCAGGGCCTGGCCCGAGGCGATCACGGGACGGACCTCCGTCGCCGGGGGCGCCTGCTCCCCCTCCGCGGTCTCTCCGTCACCCTCGGACGGGGCCTGCGACCCCTCGCCCGTGGGCTCCTCCTCGCTCGTCTGCAGAGCAGGCCCGAAGCCGTCGAACGCCGTGCCGACCGCCCACACGACACCCCAGACCACGAGGCCGAGGACGAGGACGAGGACGATCGGGGTCGCGTTGAAGCGGCGGGGACCGCGTCGGCGGGGTGCGGGCTCGCTCCAGGCCTGCGGCTCCTCCGTGACCGGGGGCACGGGCGGCGGCGCGGCCGCGTACTGGACGGGCGTTGCGCCGGCGTCGTACCCGACGGGCGGCGGGGGGACCGCGTAGGCCGCGGTCGCCGGGTCCGGTGCCGGCGGCGGGACCGCGGCGGTCGCACCCGTGGCGGCCCCGGCGGCGTACGCGACGCCCGGACCGGCGGACCCGGGCACGTCCCCCACGCGGTGGATGCGTCCGGTGGTCGGTCGTCGGACCGGGGGTGCGGGGGGAGGCGTGCCCGGGGGGGCGCTCGTCGCGCCGTCGAACGCCGTGCGGACGGACTGGCGGCTCACGCCCGCCGTCGCGGGCTGCACGAAGGACGGCAGGGCGGCGACGACCGAGACCTCGCCCCAGGGCTCGACCGCGCCGACGACGTCCGCGGGGGAGCGGGGCGCGTCGCCCGCAGGCGGTGCCGTCCACTCCTCCGCCGTGCCCTGCGTGCCGGCGAAGGCACGCGCGCAGAGCGCGTCGAGCTCGGCCGGGACGTCGGGGCGGACGGCGGAGAGCGGCAGGATCTCGTCGCCCGCGCGCTGCGCGGGCAGCGGGTGGATGGCGTCGGGGGCGATCCAGGGCACGTCGAGGGACGGCCCGGCCCAGCGCGCGGTCATCGCGTAGTAGAGGAGGGCGACGAGCCCGACGGCGTCGGTGCGCGACGTCAGGTCGGCGTCGTGCTGGTCGTGCCCGGCCACTCCCGCGTCGAGGCCGAGGCCGGTGAGGAGGACGCGGCTGCCGTCGACGCGGACCGCGTCGGGTCGCAGCGCGAGGTGGTGGACCCCCCGTCGGCGGGCGACCTCGAGCGCGGCCGCGGCCTCGCCGACGATCGCGCGGGCCTGCTGCGGGTCGACGATGCCGCCCGCGACGACCTCGCTCAGCGTGATGCCCGTGTACCGCTCGGTCACGACGTACGCGACGCCGTCCTCCGTCCCGACGTCGAGGACGCGGGTCAGGCGCGGGTCGACGACGAGCGCGGCGCGCCGGGCGGAGTCGAGGGCGTCGGCGACGTGCGCGCCGGAGACCAGCGAGATCCGGACGGGCCGGTCGAGGATCTGGTCGTGCGCCGACCATGCGGTGACGTCCGACAGGTCGGACGCGAGCTGCTCGTCGAGCCGGTAGCGCGCGACGAGCAGCGTTCCTGGGGCCACGCCGTTCACCGGACCTCCTCCGTGGGACTCGTGGTCGACACACCATGGTACGCGGGCCCTGATTGCCCGCGTATCACCCGATTGGTTCCGGGCGGTCGGGCCGCGCTCACCGGCGCACGAGCCGTCGGACGCGGCCCACGACGGGCCCGGCGAGCTGGTCGAGCTCACGCACCCGCATGAGCTTGAGCCCGCCCGCGTAGACGGCCGTCATGACGGCCCCGGCGACGGCCACCACGACGACGGCCTGCCACCACGAGAGCCCGTAGATGCCGTCCGGGCCGTCTCCGGTGAGGACGACGAACCCCCGCAGCACGCCCCAGCCCGCGACGGCGCTGACGACCGCGGCGAGGCCGGCCTTGACGTGGAGCCGCAGGATCCGGGCGCCGTCGAGCCCGCGCAGCGTGCGCCGCAGCCCGACGGTGCGCAGCGCGACGGCCACGAGGTTGGACACGCTCATCGCGAGGCCGATCCCCACGACCCAGAGCTGGGGCGCCAGGACCTGGGTCGCGAGCCAGGACACGCCGACGAGCACGAGCGTGCCCGGGACCTGGATCCAGAAGACCGTCCGGCCGTCCTCGAACGCGTAGTACACCCACTTCATGAGCACCATGCCGCCGAGCGGCACGAGCCCGAGCGCCATGGCCCGCAGCACCTCGGAGACCGCCTCGCCGGACGCGGCGTCGACGGAGGGGACGAGGAGCTTGGTGATCGGCAGGGCGAGGACGACCAGGACGACGGTCGCGAAGACCGTGAAGACCCCGACGGTGCGCACGCCGCGCGAGAGGTCGTGCCGGACGCGCGCGAGGTCGCCCGCGTGCGCGGCTGCGCTCATGCCCGTGAAGAGCGCCGTCGCGATCGACACCGTCACGAGCGAGTGCGGCAGCAGGTAGATCATGAGCGCCTGCGTGTAGGCCGCGTTGCCCGCGACCGCGAGCGCGCCGGAGAAGGCGTCCGGGGCGCCGGTGACGAGTCCGGTGACGGCGCCGAGGGTCCCGGGGTCGTCGCGGTAGGGCCCGAACGTCTGCGCGAGCGCCGCGCGCGGCGCCTCGCTCGCGAAGCGCGTGGTGAACAGGACGCCCACCTGCTCGAGGAGGACGGCGGCGAACGTCCAGAGCGCGACCTGGCCCGCGGAGCGCAGCCCGATGCCGTGCAGCCCGAACCGCAGGTGCCAGCGGAAGCCCGCCCGCCACAGGGGGACGACGAGGATGAGCGCCTGCGCCGCGACCCCGAGCGTCGCGGTCCCCGCGAGCAGCGCGATCTTGGGCCCGTCCCACTGCGTGAGGTCGTCGACGTTGCCCACCGCGGCGGGGCCGTAGATCGCGATGAACGCGCCGAACCCGACGATCGACACCACGTTGTTGAGCACGGGCGCCCACATGAACGGGCCGAACTGGCCCCGCGCGTTGAGCACCTGCCCGAGCAGCGTGTACAGCCCGTAGAAGAAGAGCTGTGGCGTGCACCAGAACGCGAAGGCGACCGCGAGCGACGTCTGCGGCGCGGTCCACCCCGGCCCGGTGTAGAGCGCGACGAGGATGCTCGACCCGGCCGTGAGCAGCGCCGAGAGGGCGATCAGCACGACGCCCGAGAGCGTGAGCAGCTTGTCGAGCCGCTCCTGCGTGTTGTGCGCGCGGTAGGCACGGACGATCTGCGGCACGAGGACGGCGTTGAGGACGCCGCCCGCGAGGATCGCGAAGAGGACGTTGGGGATCTTGTTCGCGACGTCGAACGCGTCGGCGACCAGGCCGGTGGTCCCGATCGCGGCGACGAGGAGGACGTTGCGCACGAGGCCCAGCCCGCGCGAGACGAAGGTGCCCGACGCCATGAGCGCGGACGAGCGGCCGAGCCCGCCCGAACGGGGGGAGGGCGCCGAGGTGGCCCCGGCCTCCGCGGTCTCGTCCGGGGTGCCCGACGCCGCGGGGTCGCCCGGGAGCGCCCCGGACGGGACGACGTCGCGCGTCGTGCCGGGCCGCGTGCCGTGCCCGGCGCCGGCGGGCCGGACGTGCCGGGGCTGGTCCGGGCTCACTCGACGCGCTCCTCGTCCCGCCGGCCGGGCTGCGCTGCCGGCGCCGGGTCCTGCGCGGGCGGTGCCGGCTGGTCCACGGTGGCGCCCGCCAGACGGCGGGGCGAGCGGCCGCGCCGCACGGTGCGCCAGATCCCCGCGACCAGGGCGAGAGCCAGGAGCACGGCCACCACCACCGTGCCGACCGACTCCCAGTCCGCTCGGACGCGCACGACGAACTCCTGCGGCTCCGCGACGCGGACCTGGGGCTGCGCCGCGCTGACGAGCTCGACCTCCACCGTGACGTTCCCGCTCCCGAACCCCTCGACGGGCACGCCGACGCTCGTCTCGGTCGCGACCAGGTCGCCATCGGTGTCCCGCGTGGCCGCCGGGATCGTCACCGTCCTGCGCTCCGGGGCGCGCAGCCGCGGATCGTCGGGCCGGAGCACGACCTCGACGGTCGCGTCCTGCTCCAGGGTGCTGCGCACCCGGACCGGGAGGTCCTCCTGCTCGGCCACGAAGAGGAACGGGGTGCGCGTCTCCACGGAGAGCGTGCCCCGGACGGCGGCGGACTGCTGCTCGGCGTGCTGGACGGCGAGCACGCGCGACGGTTGCGCGGCACGGAACGCGACGGCGGTCGGCGTCACGAAGCCGGGCTCGAGCGGCCGTGTGATCGTCGCGGGGTCGGTGGCGACCGTCGCGAACGCGGCGAGGTCGGTGCGCGACCGGTCGAGAGCGCGGAGCTGGGCGACGGTGATCTCGCCCTCGGACGCGCCGGAGTCCGGGAGCGGCGCGCGCTCGACCGCGGGCGGCGCGGCCGCGAGGAGGTCGTCCACGGGGGCCAGGTCGACCCACGGGGCGGCCCGGAGGGCGTCGATCCGTGCCGTGAAGACGGCCGGCTCGGCCTCCCAGCTCCGGGGCAGCGCGACGAGGACGTGGCGCTGCTCGGCCGGCCGCTCGCGGGCGATCACCGCGGTCTCGGCGAGGATCCGCTGCGTCGCCGTGACCCCCGAGCCGTCACCGGCGGACAGCAGGGCGGTGAGCACCGGGTCGGCGACGAGCGCCTTCACGGGCCCCGCGGCGGTCGACACCTCGGCGACCCCGGAGGGCGTGTACGTCAGCGACTCGTCCGGGACGAGCCCGCCGGGACCGACGACCGTCGCGGTCGCGCCCGACGCCGCGGCGAGCGTCGTCGTGGCCAGGTCGGGGACGGCGTCGCCCGGCCAGGCGAGGTCGGTCCGCCACCCGGCGGTCAGGCCGGTGGTGGAAGCGTCCGCGCCGTCGGCCACCTCGTCCGTGCTGGCCGTGTCGCCTGCCGTCGTGTCGTCCGTCGTCGTGCCGTCTGCCGTCGCGTCGTCGGGCGACGGCCCGTCGGTCGTCGGGTCGGTGGGGAGCGGGGTCCCCTCCGGCAGCGCGAGTCCCGCGTGCGCGAACGCCGCGACGTCCGGGTCGTAGGCGCGCAGGGCGAACGTGGACCGGCCCGCGGCGGCGGCACCCACGGCGTCGGCCCAGGCGTTCACCGCCGGGTCGGTCGCGCCCGTCGCCGCGGCGAGCAGGGCCGGGTCGGCGACCCACGCGACCTCCGGCGCCCCGCCGGTCGCCGCGAGCAGCCGCCCGAGGCGACCGTCCGTCCCCGTCGCGGTGGAGAGCGCGTCGTCGTACGCCTGGGGGTCCGGGTCCACCGGCGGACCGGTCATGGCGGCGACCACGCTCAGGCGCAGCGGCGTCACCTCGCTCGACGGCTCCCAGAGGACGAAGGTGCGCTGCACGGCCAGGCGTGCGCCGCCGTCGGACACCGTGAGGGAGATGCCGCGCGGGCCCCAGTCGCTGCCGGCGTTCAGGTTGAGCTCCGCGACCGGGACCGTGAGCGTCACGTCCGCGCTCGCGCCCGGTGCGAGCGGTGCTCCGAGGTCCTGGGTCGTGACGCCGACGCCGACGCGGCCGTCGGGCCCGGTCGTGGCCCAGCTCTCGAGAGCCGACCGGGTGCTCAGCACGCGCCGGTCGATGCCGAGCGCCACCTCCGGCGACCCGAGCGTCTCCGCGGTCCCGTTGGTCACGCGCGCGGTGACGGTGAGCGTGGCGCCCGGGCCGAGGACGGTCGGCTGCAGCGACGACACCTCGAGCGTCACCGCGTCCTCGGTCTCCGTGGCGGTGGTCGCCGTCGTCCCGGCGGCCGCGCCCGCCGCGGTGAGGGATCCGCCGAGCACGACGCCGACGGTCAGGACCAGGAGGACGACCAGGGCGACGAGGAGCCGAGCGGACCTGCCGAGGAGCGGGACCGACGCGGCGCCTGCGGGGCGCGCGCCGCTGCTGGGGGAGGGCGTCATGAGTGGTCGGTCGAGCTCCGTGGGGCGGGCGGTGCCTGGCCGCCGCGGCCGTCGTGCGGACGGCCGGGCGAGCGGACGATCGTCCGGGTCACCCTACTCTCGACCACCCCGTGGAACCGCGCCGGCCTGCCCTCCAGGACGCTCTGCGCGACGGCGGCGATCCTGCGCTCGTTCGGGTAGGCGAGGCGGTCGGGCAGGTCCGCCACGGGGATCCACGCGACGTCCTCGGCCTCCCCGTCCGGGTCGCCCTCGACCGTGAGGTAGCCGCCCGTCGCGCGCAGGAGGAAGTGGTGGACGACCTTGTGCACGCGGCGGTCGTCGCCGGTGAACCAGTAGTCGATGACGCCGAGCGGCTCCTGCACCGCTCCGTGGATGCCCGTCTCCTCCGCGATCTCGCGGACCGCGGCCTGCTCCGGCGTCTCGTCGCCCTCGAGGTGACCCTTGGGCAGGCACCACTCGAGGCGTCCGCCCCGGTTGCGTCGCGCGATGATCGCCGCGCACACGTCGCCGCCGGCGATCGTGACGACGAGCCCGCCGGCCGAGACCTCGTCGACCACGGGCAGCGGTGGGGGCGCGGGGGCCGGGCGCGAGCGCGGGTCGATGCGCAGCGCGTGCCCGCCGGGCGGGGCGGGGACCGGGAGGGGCTGCCCGCGACCGTTGCCACGCCCGCCCGCCGGATCCCTCCGGGGCTCGTCGGCGTGCGCAGGGGTGGACATGTCCCAACTTTACCGAGTGGACGTCGGCTCCCCGGGACCGGCTCCCCGGTGCGGGCCTCGCATCTGGCAGGCTTGGGTGTCGTGCCCCAGCCTTCGTCGTCCCAGCCGTCGCCCCCGCCGGCATCTCAGCCGACGCCGCAGTCGCTCGACCTGCAGCGCCGCGCCCTCGCCGTCCTCACCGAGATGGCACCCGCGGCGATCGAGCTCGGCGAGGCGTTCCACGCCGCCGGTCACGAGCTCGCGCTCGTCGGCGGACCCGTCCGCGACGCGTTCCTCGGACGGGCGAGCAACGACCTCGACTTCGCCACGTCCGCGTCGCCCGACGAGACCGAGGCGCTCCTCGCGCGCTGGGGCGACGCGCACTGGGACATCGGCAAGGAGTTCGGCACGATCGGCGCCAAGCGGTTCGGCCGGGGGGGAGCCGCCGACGACCTCGTCGTCGAGGTGACGACGTACCGCACGGACGAGTACGACCCGACGTCGCGCAAGCCGGCCGTCGCGTTCGGCGACACGCTCGAGGGAGACCTGTCGCGCCGGGACTTCACCGTCAACGCGATGGCGGTCCGGGTGCCGGAGATGACGTTCGTCGACCCCTTCGACGGCCTCGACGACCTCGCGCGCCGCGTGCTGCGCACGCCGATCGCCCCCGAGCGGTCGTTCGACGACGACCCGCTGCGCATGATGCGCGCCGCGCGCTTCGCGGCCCAGCTGGGGTTCGACGTCGACGGCGGGACGCTCGCCGCGCTCGTCCTCATGACCGAGCGCATCGAGATCGTGTCCGCCGAGCGCGTGCGGGACGAGCTCTCGAAGCTGCTGTGCGCGGCGTCGCCGCGCCGCGGGCTCGAGGTGCTCGTGGACACCGGCCTCGCCGACCACGTGCTGCCCGAGCTGCCCGCGCTCAAGCTCGAGATCGACGAGCACCACCGGCACAAGGACGTCTACGAGCACTCGCTCACGGTGCTCGACCAGGCGATCGCCCAGGAGACCGGGCCTGACGGCGCGGTCCCGGCCCCCGACCTCGTGCTCCGCCTCGCGGCGCTGCTGCACGACGTCGGCAAGCCGCCGACGCGGCGCTTCGAGCCGGGGGGCGGCGTGAGCTTCCACCACCACGAGGTCGTCGGGGCCAAGATGGTCGCCAAGCGCCTCAAGGCCCTGCGCTACGACAAGCAGGTCGTCAAGGACGTCGCACGGCTCGTCGAGCTGCACCTGCGCTTCCACGGGTACGGCGACGGCGCCTGGACCGACTCCGCCGTGCGCCGCTACGTGACCGACGCCGGCCCGCTGCTCGAGCGGCTGCACCGCCTCACGCGCGCCGACTGCACCACACGGAACCGGCGCAAGGCGCAGCGGCTGCGCGAGTCGTACGACGACCTCGAGCGCCGCATCGCCGCCCTCCAGGAGAAGGAGGAGCTCGACGCCGTCCGCCCGGACCTCGACGGCCAGCAGATCATGGCGATCCTCGGCATCCGGCCGGGACCGGTGGTGGGGAAGGCGTACAAGCACCTGCTGGAGCTCCGTCTCGACCGCGGGCCGGTCGACGAGGAGACGGCGCGCGCGGACCTCCTGGCCTGGTGGGCCAACCAACCGGAGTCGTCGACTTCCTGAGGTTGGTCTGCGCTGGGCCGAACACGACATGGGTGCCGTTATCGGGCTGATAACGGCACCCATGTCGTGTTCGAGGGCGCATGACGTCGTGGTCGACGCCGCGGTGACGGTTCAGACGTCGTCGGTGGCCAGTGCGGCTTCGACCTTGACGTCGTCGACCGGTGCGTCCTGCGTCCGGTCCTGCGCGGGGCCGTGGCCCGGGCCGTGGTCCTGCGGCGCGGGGCGGCGCAGGAGGAACGAGAGGCCCACGGCCACGAGCATGACGGCCGTGCCCCAGACGAACGCGTCGCCGACGCCCTCGGCGAGCGCCGCCTGCGGTGACGCGCCCGCCTCGCCGTAGGCGATGGAGCGGGTCGTCATGACGGCGACGAACATGGCCGTGCCGGCGGCGCCCGCGAGCTGCTGCACGGTGCCGATCGACGCGGACCCGTGCGAGTACTGGTGCGGCTCGAGCGCCGAGAGCGCGGACGTGAACAGCGGCGTGAACATGAACGCGAGGCCCAGGCTCAGCGTGACGTGCAGCGCGAGGACGAACCACGGCGACGAGCTCGCGTGGATCGTCGTGAACGCCGCGAGGGCGACGGCGACGACGCTCACGCCGGGGATGACGAGCGGACGCGGTCCCACCCGGTCGTAGAGCCGGCCGACGGTCGGGCCGAGCAGACCCATGAGGAGCCCGCCCGGGAGCACGATGAGGCCGGTCGCGAGCGGCTCGAGGCCCATCGCGTCCTGCAGGAACAGCGGCAGGAGGATGAGAGAGCCGAACATGGCGACCATGCCGACCGCCATGATGCCGAGGGGCACGCTGAACCCACGGTGCGTGAACACGCGGAGGTCGAGGAGCGCGCGGTCCTCGCGCTGCAGCACGATCTGGCGCCACACGAACGCGCCGAGCGCGAGGGCCCCGAACGCGATGGGCACCGCCGGCGGGACGACCGGGGTGTGGCGCGCGGCCTCGCCGATGCTCGACAGCCCGTAGACCAGGCCGCCGAACGCGAACGCCGCGAGGACCAGCGAGAACGGGTCGAGGCGCGAGTGCGTACGGTCGGCGACGTCCCGGATGTACAGGAAGCCGAGGACGAGCGCGACGAGCGCGATCGGGAGCACGATCCCGAACACCCACCGCCAGCTCAGGGAGTTGAGGATGAGGCCCGAGAGCGACGGGCCGAGCGCGGGCGCGGCGGCCATGACGATCGAGATGTTGCCCATGACCTTGCCGCGGATCGTCGGTGGGACGAGGGTCATGATCGTCGTCATGAGCAGCGGCATCATGATCGCCGTGCCCGACGCCTGCACGACGCGGCCGACCAGCAGCCACGCGAACCCGGGGGAGACGGCGGCGAGCAGCGTGCCCGCACTGAACAGCGACATCGCGAGCAGGTAGGCGCCGCGGGTCCCCAGGCGCTGCAGCAGGAAGCCGGTCGCCGGGATGACGACGGCCATCGTCAGCATGAACGCCGTCGTGAGCCACTGACCCGTGCTGGCCGTGATGCCGAGGTCGGCCATGAGCGGCGCCAGCGCGACGCTCATGGTCGTCTCGTTGAGGATCACGACGAACGCGGAGCCCAGCAGCAGCGCGATGACGAGGAAGTCCGCCCGGGGGAGCCGGTCGACGGGTGCCGAGGTGTCGTGGGTGGGGGAGGCTGTCACGGGGGTGTCTCCGCTCGCGTCGGTGGCGGCCCGGGCTCCGGTTCGGACCCGGTTCGGGGCAGGGCGGGCTGCGCGGGGGCAGCACGGGCTCGCGTGCGGTGCACGCGACGTCGGTGTCGGTTCTCGGTCGGCGGGGCCACGGTGGAGGGTGGGTGACCCGGGACGATCGACGCGGTCGGCCACGACGATCCGTACCCTGTACGACCATTCACCATCCTGCGTTATTCCCGCCGACGGTGACGACTTCTTTTCCGCCCCGGACTCATCGGTACGCCGACGGCAGAACCGGTGCCGGAACGGCGCCGGAGCGGTGCGCTTCGATCAGGCGGGCGTGGTCCGCGAGGCCGCCTCGGCGTCGGGCACGACGGCGTCCCCCGCCCCGGCCGGGGTCCGCGCCCCGCGCGTCCACATCACCAGTGCGGCGAGCGCGTACGCGACCGCGAGGGCGACGAACACGCCGCGCGACCAGCCCGTGTCGGGGAGCGTGAACGCCGCCAGTGCGGCCGCGCCGACGAACGCCGCGTTGTACAGGACGTCGTAGAACGCGAACGCCCGGCCGCGGAACTCGTCGTCGGTGTCGCGCTGGACGATCGTGTCCACGGCGATCTTGGTGCCCTGCGCGGCCAGCCCGAGCAGGGCGGCGCCCGTGTACACGACCGCGCGCGACGGCGTCGTCACGAGCAGGAGCTGGCTCGCCGCGGCGAGCAGCAGCATGATCGCGATCCACACCTGCGGACCCGTGTACCGCGAGAGCGTGGGGGTCAGCACCATCGCGCCCGCGCCACCCGCGCCCGTGAGCCCCACGACGATCGCGAAGGTCGCCATGCCCGCCGTCTGGCTCCCCGCGTCGAGGAGGTTCCGGGCGATGAGGATCGACGCGATGAAGACCACGCCGTAGAGGAAGCGGTGCGTCGCCATCGCGAGCAGCGCCTGACCCGGGGTGCGCCGCGCGACGAGGTACCGGGCGCCGTCGGCCAGACCGCGTGCGACCTTGACGATCTCCGACCGGATCGCCGACTCGGCGGGCCGCTCCGGGCCGAGCTCCGTACGGCCGAGCCGCAGCGCGAGCAGCGACGCGACACCGAAGACGAGCGCCGCGCACACGAGCGCGGACGAGTCCTTGACCCGGCCCGGGTCGAACGCGAGACCCAGGACGAACCCGATCCCGCCCCCGACGAACGCCGCGCCGGCGCCGAGCGTCGGGGTCAGGGAGTTCGCCGTGAGCAGCAGCGGGCCGTCCACGACGCGGGGCAGGCCCGCGGACAGGCCCGCGAGGAGGAAGCGGTTCACCGAGAGCGCCGCGAGGCCGAGCGCGTAGATCCACCCGCTGACGCCGCCCGAGAGCATGAGGGCCGCCATGCCGAGCGTGATGACCACGCGCACGGCGTTGCCCCACGCGAGCACCTGCCGGCGCTGCCAGCGGTCGAGGAACACCCCCGCGAACGGGCCCACGATCGTGAACGGCGCCAGCATCACCGCGAACGCGCCCGCGATCGCCGCCGCCGTGCCCTGCGACTCGGGCGAGAAGAACAGCAGCGACGCCAGGCCCACCTGGAACATGCCGTCCCCGGCCTGCGACACGAGGCGGACGGCGAACAGCCTGCGGAACCCGCGCAGCCGCAGCAGCGCTCGCAGCTCGGCGACGACACTCACCCCTCAACCCTAGGCGGTCGTCACGGCCCACCGAGCCGCCGCAGGCAGACCCGGGCTGGGACGTGCCGTTCTCGCATCCTGGGAACCCCCTGGCGAAGAATGCTTAGGAAGGTTACCTTTTCGTTTTCGTCACGACCCGCCGCAGTGGCCGGGCCCGGAGAAGCAGCGAGGCATTCTCGAATGACACGAACCCCCAGGACGGCGGCCGCAGGGCTCGCCTTCGCAGCGACGGCGGCACTCGTCGCCGGCACGGTCGGGGCGGCGCACGCCGCACCCGCGACGGCCGGCGGAGACGGCGCCAACGGCTACAAGACCGTCGGCTACTACCCCGCGTGGGACGCCGGCAACGAGGACGGCTACCAGGTCGCCGACCTCCAGAGGACCGGGGCGGCGTCGGACCTGACGCACCTCAACTACGCGTTCGGCAACGTCACGACGGACCTGGTCTGCGACATCACCGACCGCGAGGACCCCGTCGACGGCGGCCTCGAGGGCGACCCCCTCAACGACTACGTCCAGCTCAAGCCGGCCGGGCAGGCCGTCGACGGCGTCGCGGACACCGCCGACCAGGCGCTCGCGGGCAACTTCAACCAGCTCAAGAAGCTCAAGGAGGCCAACCCGGGCCTGAAGGTCCTCATCTCGCTCGGCGGCTGGACCTGGTCGGACAACTTCTCCGACGCCGTGTCCACGCCGGAGAACCGCGAGCGGCTCGTCGAGTCCTGCCTCGACGTGTACTTCCGCGGCAACCTTCCCGTCGTCCAGGACGCGGAGAACGGCACCAAGGGCGGGGACGGCGTCGCCGCCGGCATCTTCGACGGCGTCGACCTCGACTGGGAGTGGCCCGGCGCGACCGGTGAGCACCCCACGCCGCGACCCGAGGAGGACGCGGAGAACTTCGTCCAGTTCGCGCAGCTCCTGCGCGCCGAGCTCGACGAGCTCGGCACCGAGACCGGCGAGGACTACCTCATCACCGGCTTCGCACCGGCCGGCTGGGCCCCGCGCACGTACGGTGGCTGGCTCGACCCGCGCTTCGTCGACGCGCTCGACTTCATCAACGTCCAGGGCTACGACTACCACGGCGACTGGAACACCACCCGCACCGGGCACCAGGGCAACCTGCACGTCTACGACGACCCGACCACCGGCGAGCCCGCCAACTGGGGCCTCGCCGCGGACGGCGTCCTCGGCGCCTACCACGCGGCCGGGTGGCCCAAGGAGAAGCTCGTCCTCGGCATGGCCGCGTACGGCTACGGCTGGAAGAACGTCACCGACTCGACGCCCGGTGCCGCCGCCGACGGCGCCCTCCCGTTCACCTACTACTCCGAGATCAAGGCCAAGGGCCTCCCGGAGTACTACGACGAGGTCGCCGGACAGGGGTACTTCTACGGCGACGGCGAGTGGTGGACCGCGGACACCCCGCGCTCCGTGACGGCCAAGGCCGAGTACCTCGCCACCCACGGCTACGGCGGCGGCTACTTCTGGGACCTCGCGGGTGACCTCGACAACGAGCTCCTCGGGACCCTGCGCGGCACGTTCGAGACCGCCACCCCGGGACCGCTCTTCCCCGCCGACGCGGCCGCCCCCTGGTACGCCTCCGGCGTGTACGCCACGGGCGACGTCGTCTACCACGACGGCGTCGAGTACCGCGCCGCCTGGTGGACCCGGAACCAGGAGCCCGGCCAGCCGAACGGGCCCTGGCGCGCCATCGGCGGTCCCGGCACCGCCCCGGCGGGAGAGGCACCCGCCTGCGGCGACGCCTGGGACGCCGGGCGCACCTACACCGCGGGCGACGTCGTCACCCGCGCGGGCGTGAACTACACCGCGCAGTGGTGGACCACCGGCTCCCAGCCCGGCACCGACGTCCACGGCGCCTGGGACGCGGGCAGCCCCTGCGCCTGACGCACCGCACGACGAGCACACGGGCGAGGCCCCTGCCGATCACCGGCAGGGGCCTCGCCCGTATCTCCACCTTCGCTGCGCTCCGGATCAGCGCTCGACTCTGCTGGTCGCGCTGGTCCTGCGCTCCGCTACGGCCGAGGGCCCGGCGAAAAGCGTGCCGGGCCCTCAACCTTCGCTGCGCTCCGGATCAGCGCTCGACCTCACCGGCGATGAAGGCCTCCAGCTGCGCACGGCCCTTCGTGTCCTCCATCTGGACCGGCGGGGACTTCATGAAGTAGGTCGAGGCCGAGAGGATCGGGCCGCCGACGCCGCGGTCCTTGGCGATCTTCGCGGCGCGCACGGCGTCGATGATGATGCCGGCGGAGTTCGGGGAGTCCCACACCTCGAGCTTGTACTCCAGGTTCAGCGGGACCTCGCCGAACGCGCGGCCCTCGAGGCGCACGTAGGCCCACTTGCGGTCGTCGAGCCACGCGACGTAGTCCGACGGGCCGATGTGGACGTTGCGGTCCTCCTTCTTGCCGCCCAGCGGGCCCTCGAGGTTCGAGGTCACGGCCTGCGTCTTGGAGATCTTCTTGGACTCCAGGCGCTCGCGCTCGAGCATGTTCTTGAAGTCCATGTTCCCGCCGACGTTGAGCTGGTACGTGCGGTCCAGCACGACGCCGCGGTCCTCGAAGAGCTTGGCGAGCACGCGGTGCGTGATCGTCGCGCCGACCTGCGACTTGATGTCGTCGCCGACGATCGGGACGCCGGCCTCCTCGAACTTCGCGGCCCACTCCGGGTCGGACGCGATGAAGACGGGCAGCGCGTTGACGAACGCCACGCCGGCGTCGATCGCGGCCTGCGCGTAGAACTTCGCGGCCTGCTCGGAGCCCACGGGGAGGTAGCAGACGAGCACGTCGACCTGGGCCTCGCGCAGCGCGGCGACGACGTCGACCGGCTCCGCGTCCGACTCCTCGATCGTCTGCGCGTAGTACTTGCCGATGCCGTCGAGGGTCGGGCCGCGCTGGACGGTCACGCCGAGCGGCGGGACGTCCGCGATCTTGATCGTGTTGTTCTCCGAGGCGTTGATCGCCTCCGAGAGGTCGAAGCCGACCTTCTTCGCGTCGACGTCGAACGCCGCCACGAACTCCAGGCTCGACACGTGGTAGTCGCCGAACTGCACGTGCATGAGGCCCGGGACGGTGCTGCTCGGGTCGGCGTCACGGTAGAAGTGCACGCCCTGGACGAGGGACGATGCGCAGTTGCCTACTCCGACGATGGCGACGCGGATGGAGGTCATCCTCGCTCCTTGGTGTTCGATGTTCCAGGGTCCTCGGGTCGCCTCGCGCCGTCGGGCTCCTGCTCGGATGGTTCCGCAGGATGCGGGGTGCTGCTGGTCCGCGCACGGGTGGTGCTCCGGGAGTGCCCGGAGCTCCGGTCGCGCTCGGTGGTGATGAGACCGTCGAGCCAGCGCACCTCGCGCTCGACCTGCTCGAGTCCGTGACGTTGCAGCTCGAGCGTGTACTCGTCGAGCCGCTCGCGGGTGCGAGCCGCGGACTCTCTGACCGCCTCCAGCCTCTCCGTGAGCCGGGTGCGCCGGCCCTCGAGGATGCGGATGCGGGTCTCGGCGTCGGTCTGCGCGAAGAACGCGAACCGGACGTCGAAGCTCTCGTCCTCCCAGGCTGCCGGCCCCGACGAGGCCAGCACGCTCTGGAGGTGCTCCTTGCCCTCGGCGGTCAGCTCGTAGACGATCCGCGCGCGCTTGCCCGAGAGGGCGGGCGCGAGCGTCGACTGCGCCGCGGACTGCTCGGTGCCGCTGATGAGCCCGCGGGCCACCAACGACTTGAGGGCGGGGTACAGCGAACCGTAGGACAGCACGCGGAACGACCCGAGCATGAGGTTGAGCCGCTTGCGCAGCTCGTACCCGTGCAGAGGGGACTCCTTGAGGAGGCCGAGGATCGCGGTCTCGAGCACCGGCGTCTTGCTGCGCACGAACCCACCTCCTGACGCTCCTCGGGCGTGCCCCGGCGGGCTCGCTGTGACCTGATGGTCGACTCGATGTATCGAGTCGATACATCGACAGGTTAGGTCGTCTCGATGTGTCGTGCAATCTTCGGGGAGTGTCGCGCACCGCGCCACAGATGTGAAGGACCCGCGGAGGCGGCGGGACGCCGCGGCGAATCAATGGCGCACGATCGCGCTGTCAGTGCTGCAGACCCTTGTCCCGACAGGGCGACGCCCTATTGTTCAGGGTGGTCCGGCGTGTGCCGACCCCGTGCCCGACGACGTCCCACGCCCGAGGCGGGGACGCGCCGTCGGGCAGGCGGTCCGCTCGCGGCGGGCCACGAGCAGGTCCGCGGACGACGTGGAGCCGGCTTCCCGTTGCCCCCCAGAGGAAGGTAGACCGTGGCGCGATCCACGAGGACGAACGGACGGACGACCCCCCGCGGGCGACGTCGGTTCTTCAACTACCCGCGCTCGCACGTCAAGAGCTTCCGTCGCTGGCTGCCGTCGTGGCGCGTCGTCGTCGGGACCATGCTGACCGGCGTCGCGCTCGTCGCGGGCGTGCTCGTCGCGGCGTGGTTCACGACCGAGGTGCCGACGAAGCTGCCGAGCGTCGAGGCGCAGACGTCCACGGTGTACTGGGGCGACGGGACCGAGATGGGGAAGTACGCCGTCGAGAACCGCGAGATCGTCGACTACGCCACGCTTCCGAAGTACGTGGGCGACGCGGTCGTCGCGTCGGAGGACCGAACGTTCTGGACGAACTCGGGCGTGGACTTCCGGGGCATCGCACGTGCCTTCTACAACAACTTCAAGGGCGGCGACCGCCAGGGCGCCTCGACGCTCACCCAGCAGTACGTCGAGCGCTACTACACGGACACCGTCACGGACTACGCGGGCAAGGCCCGCGAGGCCATCCTCGCGCTGAAGATCACGCAGCAGCAGAAGAAGGAAGACATCCTCGGCAACTACCTCAACACGATCTACTTCGGCCGCGGGGCGTACGGCATCCAGGCCGCCGCGCAGAAGTTCTACGGGGTGGACGCCGCGGGTCTCACCGTGTCGCAGTCCGCCATGATCGCCGGCATCGTCCCGAACCCCACCAACTGGGACCCGATCAACAACCACGACCAGGCCGCGTACCGCTGGGACCGGACGCTCGGCTTCATGTACGAGGACGGGCACATCGACAAGGCCCAGTACGACGAGGCCCTCGCCGCGGGCTTCCCCGAGCCGGTCGAGTACACGAAGTCGCAGCGGTATGCGGGGTCGACGGGCTACCTCCTGCGCATGGTGGAGGAGGAGCTCGCCGGGAGCGACAACCCGATCGACTTCGACAGCCTCTCCACCGGCGGGTACACCGTGGTGACGACGATCGACAAGGGCATGCAGGACGCGGCCGTCGCGACGGCCGACTCGCTCCCGCGCGAGGGTCGGGGGGACGAGAACCCCGTCTCCGAGAACATCCGGGCGGCGCTCGTGTCGATCGATCCGAACGACGGTTCGATCCGGGCGCTCTACGGGGGCCCGGACTTCGTCCAGAACGAGTACAACAACGCGACCCGCGGCGCGGCTCAGGGCGGCTCGACCTTCAAGCCGTTCACGCTCATCGCCGGGCTCGAGAACGGCCACACGCTCGACGAGCGGTTCGACGGCGACTCGCCCAAGACGTTCCCTGGCGCGGACAACGGCAGCGACTGGAAGGTCCGCAACTTCAGCGACCACGACTGGGGAAACATCGACCTCACCGAGGCGACCGCGCAGTCGGTGAACACCGCCTACGCGGAGCTCAACCTCGAGGTCGGGCCGGAGAAGACCGCGGACGTCGCGGCACGTCTGGGCATCAAGGCCGACGTCGGGTCGAACCTGGCGAACGTGCTCGGTGACGCGACGGTGACGCCGCTCGAGCTGACGAACGCCTACGCGACCATCGCCGCGCAGGGCATGCGGTCGACGCCGCACATCGTGGCTTCCGTGACCGACTCCCGGGGCAACCTGGTGTACCAGGCACCGGGCGCCGACAAGCGCGAGCAGGAGTTCGCTCCCGACGTCATGGCTGCGGCGACGTACGCCCTGTCCCAGGTCGTCGAGAAGGGGTCGGGCAAGCCGGCGCAGGCCATCGGCCGCCCGGCCGCCGGCAAGACCGGAACCTCGACCGACAACAAGTCGGCCTGGTTCGCGGGATTCACCCCTGGTCTCGCGACGGTCGTCGGTCTCTACCAGTCCGGCCCGGACGGCGAGCAGGAGCAGATCACCCCGTTCGGCAAGTGGGTCGGGGACGAGATCACGGGTGGTTCGTGGCCGGTCGAGGCCTGGACCTCGTACATGCAGACGGCGGTGGCGAACCTGCCTGCCGGCGAGTTCCCGGCGTACACGCCGCCCAAGCCGCAGCCGACGGAGACGCCCACCGAGACCCCGACGGAGACCCCGACCGAGGACACGCAGCCGGAGGAGCCGGTCGAGCCGGAGCAGCCGGAGAACGTCACCGTGCCCAGCGTCGTCGGCATGGAGAGCCGGGCCGCGCGCGCCCAGCTCGAGGCGGCAGGGCTCAAGGTGCGGATCACCGAGGAGTTCTCCGACCAGCAGCCGCGGGGCTTCGTCATCAGCCAGTCGTCGATGAGCGAGGTGCCGCCCGGGTCGACGATCGCGCTCGTGGTCTCGAAGGGCACCGATCCCGGGCAGCAGCCGACCGACCCGCCAGACCCGGAGAACCCGGATCCGTCCCCGACCGAGACGGGGCCCCCGGGCGGTGGCGGGAACGGGGGCGGCGGCGGGAACGGCAACCCCTGACCTCGGCCGTCCCGCAGATTTCCAGGGGCCCGCGCCGAGCGGGTACCCTGGGGAGCTGCCGTCCGCACGTCGGACGGCAGCAGCACGAATGCATGAACCCTCCTGTCACGGAGAGACCGTGACCGCGAAGACCAGAGGAGGTGGGTTATCCGCATGCGTCAGTACGAACTGATGATCATCCTCGACCCCGAGATCGAGGAGCGCACCGTCGCCCCGTCGCTCGACAAGTACCTGTCGGTCATCAAGACCGACGGCGGCTCCGTCGACAAGGTGGACATCTGGGGTCGTCGCCGCCTCGCGTACGACATCAACAAGAAGTCCGAGGGCATCTACGCGGTCGTCGACTTCACGTCGACGTCCGACACCGCCAAGGAGCTGGACCGTCAGCTCGGCCTCAACGAGGTCGTCCTGCGGACCAAGATCCTGCGCACGGACGCTCGCTGACCCTCCCCGCGTCCCCCGTCCGACCGTCCCGCACGGGATCTCCACGCCGTAGCGCGTGTGGGCGCCGCGTGATGGGATGAGCGACGCGAGAACGTTACGAGCGAGGCGCGCGGCGCCGTCGACGACACAGACGACACACGAAGGAGCTGGCCATGGCAGGTGACACCGTCATCACGGTGATCGGGAACCTCACGGGAGACCCGGAGCTGCGTTTCACCCCCTCGGGTGCGGCGGTGGCCAACTTCACGGTGGCGTCGACGCCGCGGACCTTCGACCGCCAGTCGAACGAGTGGAAGGACGGGGACACCCTGTTCATGCGCTGCTCGATCTGGCGCGAGGCCGCGGAGAACGTCGCGGAGTCGCTGACGAAGGGCATGCGCGTCATCGTGCAGGGCCGCCTCGTCCAGCGCTCGTACGAGACCCGCGAGGGGGAGAAGCGCACCGTCGTCGAGCTGCAGGTGGACGAGATCGGTCCCTCCCTGCGCTACGCCTCCGCGAAGGTCACCCGGGCCCAGCGCTCGGGTGGCGGTGGCGGCGGCTTCGGCGGCGGTGGCGGCTACGGAGGTGGCGCCAACTCCGGCGGTGCCTCCGGTGGCGGATTCAGCTCCGGCGGCGGTCAGCAGCAGAGCGACGACCCGTGGGCCTCGGCTGGCCCCGCGTCGTCCGGTGGTTCGTTCTCCGACGAGCCCCCGTTCTGATCGCCCGCCACTCCCAGAACACACACCCGTCCCCGCGGGTGCCGCGCCGCTCGTCGGCACGGACCGCGCGCGGGGATCGCACCTTGTAGAGGAGCAACACCATGGCGAAGCCTGTGGTGCGCAAGCCCAAGAAGAAGTCCAACCCGCTGAAGTCGGCCAAGATCGAGTCGGTCGACTACAAGGACACCGCGCTGCTGCGCAAGTTCATCTCCGACCGCGGCAAGATCCGTGCGCGTCGCGTGACCGGCGTCTCCGTCCAGGAGCAGCGCCAGATCGCCCGTGCGGTGAAGAACGCGCGCGAGATGGCGCTGCTGCCGTACACGTCGACGGCTCGCTGAGCGGGAAGGGAGAGAACTCATGGCCAAGCTGATCCTGACCCACGAGGTCACCGGTCTCGGTGAGCCCGGCGACGTCGTCGAGGTGAAGGACGGGTACGCCCGTAACTTCCTCGTCCCGCGCAAGCTCGCCACGCCGTGGTCCAAGGGCGCCGAGTCGCAGGTGACTGCGATCCGCAAGGCGCGCAAGGCCCGCGAGATCGCGTCGCTCGACGACGCGAAGGCGATCCGCGACTCGCTGCAGTCGAAGCCGGTCGTCGTCGAGGCGAAGGCCGGCGCTGCCGGTCGCCTCTTCGGTGCCGTGACGACGGCGGACATCGCGTCCGCCGTGACCGCCGCGGGCGCGTCGGTCGACAAGCGCAAGATCGAGATCGGCCAGCCGATCAAGGCGACGGGGGACTACACGGTCTCCGTCCGCCTCCACCCGGAGGTCTCCGCGACCCTCGCGGTGAAGGTCGTCGCTGCCTGATCTGCTGCTGAGCAGTCCTCGAAGGCCCGGTCCCTCCTCGGAGGGGCCGGGCCTTCGTGCTGTTCACGCCGTCCCGGTGACCATCCAGGCGCTGCCCCGGGCGCGGAGTCCGGTGGTGACGGCGCGGGCGGCCATGAAGACCCCCGCGAAGGCGAGCCACAACCACGCGAGGCCCGCCGCGCCGTCGGGCGCCCACTGCCGGACGGCGAGGGCGAACGGCACGTAGACCACGAGCGTGAGCATGCCCGCCCAGGCGAGGAAGCGGCCGTCCCCGGCGCCGATGAGGACGCCGTCGAGCACGAACACCCAGCCCGCCATGGGCAGGAGCAGCCCGCACACGGCCATGCCGACCGCCACCGCGGCGCGCACCTCCGGGTCGGACGTGAAGAGCAGCGCGAACCACCAGCCGCCCGCGGCCATGACGACCCCGAGGGCCGCGCCCGCCGCGACCCCCCACTGCAGGGTCCGGCGCAGGACGGCCCGGACGCGCGGGACGTCGTCGGCCCCGAGCCCGTGGCCGACGAGCGCCTGCGCGGCGATGGCGAGCGCGTCGAGGGCGAAGGCGGCGAGCCCCCAGACGGAGTTCACGACCTGGTAGCCGGCGAGCGTGACCTCGCCGAGCCCGGTCGCGACGAACACGGTGAGGAGGATCGCGAGGCGCAGCGAGAGGGTGCGGACGAAGAGCGGCGCGCCGGCCCTCGCGTTGGACCAGATGCCGCCGGCCGCGGGGCGCAGGGACGCGCCGTGGCGCCGGGCGCCGCGCACGACCACGACGACGAGCACCGCGCCCATGGTGAGCTGCGCGACGGCCGTCCCGATGCCCGAGCCGGCGATCCCGAGGCCCGCGCCGTAGACGAGGACGACGTTGAGGACCGCGTTGAACGTCGCGCCGCCTGCCGCGACCCACAGGGGCGTCTTCGTGTCCTGCATGCCGCGCAGGACGCCCGTGGAGGCGAGGACGAGGAGCATCCCGGGGAGGCCGAGGGCGGACCAGCGCAGGTAGACGACGGCGTGCTCGGCGACGTCGCCCGTCCCGCCCATCGCGCCGACGGCCCAGGGCGCGGTCGCCCACAGGGCGGCGGCGAGGAGCACGCCGAGCCCGACGGCGAGCCACAGGCCGTCCACGCCCGACTGGAGCGCCTCGCGCGCGTGCCCGGCGCCGATGCGGCGGGCGACGGCGGCCGTGGTCGCGTAGGCGAGGAAGACGCACAGCCCGACGAGCGTGACCAGGAGCGTCGAGGCGAGGGAGAGCCCGGCGAGCTGCGCGGTGCCGAGGTGGCCGACGACGGCGCTGTCGACGAGGACGAAGAGCGGTTCCGCGACGAGCGCGCCGAGGGCGGGGACGGCGAGCGCGAGGATCTCGCGGTCGAGCAGGGAGCGGGTGCGGCGTCCTGTGGACGACGGCGCGGGGTCGGATGGCGTCCGGGTGTCGCCGGAGTGGCCGGGCGGTGTCCGGCGTGTCGTCGGCGTGTCGTCGGACATTCTTTCTTCCACACCCCTGAGGGTAGTGACGAGGCTGGTCAGAGGCCGCTCGCGCTGATGTACACAGGGAGATCGTGACGTTGTCCACACGGTTATCCACCGGGTGTGCACAGTGACGGGGACTGTGTCCACAGGTTCGGGGGTCCCTGTCCACCGGGCGTGCACAGGGTCGTTTGCGGCGTGCAGGACGGCGTTCTAGTGTCGCGGGGTCGTGCCTGTCGGAGGCGGGAGGCGCGGTCACCGGGACAGTCGTGTGGGTGGCCCGCGGTAGAACACGTGTACGACGAAGGTTTGTCCCGGTCGCGCGGTCCCTCGTGGGTCGTGGCGGCTTCGGGGGAGCGAGGGGCGCATGTCGATCGAGGAGCTCGAGGAGAGCTACGGGGGCCCGGGGCCGTCAGGTTTCGACCGGACGCCGCCGCAGGACGTCGCGGCGGAGATGAGCGTGCTCGGCGGCATGCTGCTGTCCAAGGACGCCATCGCCGACGTCATCGAGCAGATCCGCGGCTCCGACTTCTACCGTCCCGCGCACGAGGTCGTGTACGAGTCGATCATCGACCTCTACGGCCGCGGCGAGCCCGCCGACGCGATCACCGTCGTCGCGGAGCTGACCAAGCGCGGCGAGCTGCAGCGCATCGGTGGCGCCCCGTACATCCACGACCTCATGGCCGGCGTCCCGACCGCCGCGAACGCCGGGTACTACGCCCGCATCGTGCGCGAGCGCGCCGTGCTCCGGCGTCTCGTCGAGGCGGGCACGCGCATCGTCCAGCTCGGCTACGCGACCGACGGCGGCGACGTCGACGAGATCGTGAACAACGCCCAGGCCGAGGTCTACGCCGTCACCGAGCGTCGGACCACCGAGGACTACCTCCCGCTCTCGGAGATCCTCGGCCCCACGTTCGACGAGATCGAGGCCGCGCAGGGCCGCGGCGAGGGCATGACCGGCGTCCCGACCGGCTACTCCGACTTCGACCGGCTCACCAACGGCCTGCACCCCGGCCAGATGATCGTCGTCGCGGCGCGACCCGCGATCGGCAAAGCCCTCGCGCTGGACACGCCGCTCCCGACGCCGTCGGGCTGGACGACGATGGGTGACGTCGCCGTCGGTGACCTGCTCGTCTCCGCGGACGGGACGCCCACGCGCGTCGTCGCCGCGACCGAGGTCATGGTCAACCGCCCGTGCTACGAGGTCGAGCTCGACGACGGCACGGTGATCGTCGCGGACGCGCAGCACCAGTGGGTGACCTCGACCCGCGCCCAGCGACGCGCGGTGCGCGCCGGCGAGACGCCGGAGTCGTCCGTGCGCACGACCGAGGAGCTCGCCGCCACGCTCCGGACCGCGACGGCCGACAAGCGCGCGAACCACTCCATCGTCACCGCGGCGCCGCTCGACCTGCCGGACGCGGACCTCCCGATCCACCCTTACGCACTCGGGGTGTGGCTGGGCGACGGCAGCTCCCCACGTGCCGAGCTCGCGTCCGCCGATCCCGAGATCGCGATGCGGCTCGAGGGGCTGGGCTACGTCGCGCGGCCGGACGCGGACGACCTGCGCGCGCCCGGTGTGTCGGGAACCGACCACATCCCGGCTGCGTACCTGCGCGCGAGCGAGGCACAGCGTCGGGACCTTCTGGCGGGTCTGCTCGACACCGACGGCACCGTCATGCCGCAGGGCAGCGTCCAGATCAGCCTGACGAACGAGCGGCTCGCGCGCGAGACGCGTGAGCTCATCCTGTCGCTCGGGTATCGCACGGGTTGGTCGACGAAGACCGTGAAGGGGCGGACCGAGGCGTCGTCGACGGCGTACACGATCACCTTCACGACCGAGGACGACGTGTTCTGGCTGGAGCGCAAGCGCCTCGTCCACAAGGAGCGCCGCCGTCCGGGCACCGCGCGCCTCACGTCACGGTTCGTCGTCGACGTCCGCCGGGTCGAGTCGGTGCCGGTGCGCTGCGTCGAAGTGGACCATCCCTCGCACCTGTACCTGGCAGGACGATCGATGGTGCCGACGCACAACTCCGTGCTCGGCATCAACGTCGCGACTCACGCCGCGGTGCACCACCAGATGGCGTCCGTCATCTTCTCCCTGGAGATGAGCCGCAACGAGATCACCATGCGTCTTCTCGCCGCGGAGGCGCGGGTCCCGCTGACGCGGATGCGGTCCGGAAAGATGGACGAGCAGGACTGGCAGAAGCTCGCGTCGACGATGGGCAAGGTCGCCGAGGCGCCGCTGTTCATCGACGACTCGCCGAACATGTCGCTCATGGAGATCCGGGCGAAGTGTCGGCGCCTCAAGCAGCGTCACGACCTCAAGCTCGTCGTCATCGACTACCTCCAGCTCATGAGCTCCGGCAAGCGCGTCGAGTCGCGCCAGCAGGAGGTCTCGGAGTTCTCGCGTGCGCTCAAGCTCCTCGCGAAGGAGCTCGAAGTCCCGGTCATCGCGATCTCGCAGCTGAACCGTGGTCCGGAGCAGCGCGGCGACAAGAAGCCGCAGATGAGCGACCTGCGTGAGTCGGGCTGCCTCACCGATGACACGAAGATCCTGCGCGCCGACACCGGCGCAGAGACGAGCCTGGGCGAGCTCTTCGCGCTCAACGCCAAGGACGTCCCGGTGTGGGCGCTCAACGACCGGCTCCAGTACGTCCGCCGCCACCTGACGCACGTGTTCCCCACGGGCGTGAAGCCCGTGTTCCGGATGCGCCTCGCATCGGGCAAGGAGATCGAGGCGACGGCGAACCACCCGTTCCTCACCTACGACGGCTGGACCGCGCTCGGCGACCTGGAGGTCGGGTCGCGCATCGGCGTGCCGCGCCACGTCCCCGGCCCGGAACGGAACCTCGAGTGGGACGACCGCAAGGTCGTCATGCTCGCGCACCTCCTGGGCGACGGGTCGTTCGTGAAGCGGCAGCCGATCCGCTACGCCTCCATCGACGAGCGGAACCTCGCCACCGTCTCCGACGCGGCGGGTGCCTTCGGGATCACCCCGATCCGCGACGACTACGCCGCGGCCCGAGTCACGACCCTGCGCCTCCCCGCGCCCTACCGGCTCGCCAGGGGGCGCCGGAACCCGATCGCCGAGTGGCTCGACGACATGGGGCTGTTCGGCGCACGCAGCCACGAGAAGTTCATCCCGACGAGCGTCTTCCACCTGCCGAAGCGCCAGATCGCGCTCTTCATCAAGCACATCTGGGCCACGGACGGCTCGGTGACGATCAACAAGAACGGGCGCAGCGGGCGGATCTACTACGCCTCGACCTCGCGCGAGATCGTCGACGGGCTGTCACGCCTCCTGCTGCGATTCGGCATCTCGACGCGTGTACGGACGGCGACACCCAAGGGGTCGTACCGTCCCGGGTACACGCTGGACGTGAGCGGGGTGGACGACCAGCGCCGCTTCCTCCAGGAGATCGGCGTGCACGGCGACCGAGGCGATATCGCCGAGAAGCTGCTGACGATCATCCGCGAGACGCGCGCGAACACGAACGTCGACACCGTCCCGCGTCGGGTCTGGGACGACGTCCGCGACATCCTCGTCGAGCGCGGCATGACGCACCGTGAGTTCGCTGAAGCGATCGGGACCCAGTTCTGCGGCAGCGCGCTGTGGAAGAACTCTCCGTCACGGCATCGCCTCGGCAAGATCGCGGCGGTGCTCGAGAGCGAGGAGCTCGAGATCATGGCCGTGAACGACCTTCTGTGGGATGAGGTCGTCTCCGTAGAGCCGATGGGCGAGAAGCAGGTTTACGACGCCACCGTCCTCGACGGGCACAACTTCGTCGCCAACGGCATTGCCGCACACAACAGTATTGAGCAGGACGCCGACGTCGTGATCCTGCTCCACCGCGAGGACGCCTATGAGAAGGAGTCACCGCGAGCGGGCGAGGCCGACCTTATCGTCGCCAAGCACCGTAATGGCCCCACCGACACGATCACCGTCGCGTTCCAAGGTCACTACCAGCGCTTTGCCGACATGCAGATGTAGCAATATCGTTTGTTGTCGACGTTGTCGATATGCGGCCTACTTTGCACAATCCTCCCGCTATGTAACGTGACTGTTTCTTTGCCTTTGGTCCGCGGATGGGTGGTCTGATGTCGGAGTGGTGGGTGTCTGTTAAGGGTCAGTGGGTGGTGCGTTCGCGTGGGGTAAGCGTTCTGTCGTCGGAGTGCTTGCTCCTTCATCGCGCGGGAGAGGACGTCTCGCGCCCGAGGCTGAGATTGGGTATCGATGAGTGACGCGTATCGGGTTCGTCGGCAACGAGCGGGGTCTCTTCGTCCGGTTGACGGGTTGAGCGAGCCGTTGTTCCTGCACGCCTCGGGGGCGGAGGTGGGCAAGGTGGCGCCGTTGTGCGTGCCGGGAAGCTTGGGCGCGATCTACACGGTGCCCGGGGGGCGTGCCCGTGATGAGCGGGCGGGTCAGATCGTTCGGGAACACAGGGAGCAGGGTGTGCTGGGCTCGTCGTTCCTCCTGGACGCGGCACGGTATGGGGGCGCGGGGAGGGTGGGCGCCGATGCGGCATTGACGCCGCAGTGGTTGGCGCAGCAGTGGGACCGGGGCCTTGAGTGGGCGATGACGGACAGCGGGTACGTGGACCGTGACCGGGTCGACCAGCTGGACGCGTTGTTCGACAGCGCGGTGGCGATGCGCAAGCAGGCGCCGGTGGGGGCGAAGTTCTTCTTGCAGGTGCCCGCGGACTCGCAGTGGGTGTCCAAGCGTGCGGACGAGGTGCGCGAGCGGGTGGACCGGTACCAGATCCCGGTGGCGTACATGTTCGGCTCCTCGGGTGACCCGTTGGAGACGCGGGCGAGCGTGCAGGGGTTGTTGCACCTGCTTGGCTCCCCGGTGCCTTCGGCTCTGGTGCGGGCGGATCACGCGGCGTTGGGGGCGTTGGCCGGTGGGGCGGTTCTCGGTGCGATGGGCACGTCCTCGGGCCGGCGACACATCTACACCAGTGCAGGTCGGGGGCGCCGGGTGCCGGGACTGTTCTCGGTGCTGTTGCCCGAGGGGCTGAGCTTCCACCGCAGCGACACCCTGGCCCGCGCGATCGGTTCGTCGCCCGAGCAAAGCTACTGGCGCTGTCACCACTGCTCGAGATGTGAGGGCGCGCGCCTGGACGACATCGTGGACCCGACGGCGGCGTTCATCCACTCCATCGAGTCGTTGCAGGACCTGGCCGCCGGCGTGCTCGCCTCGGGCGAGGCGAGCACCGCGATGGCGTCCTGGAAGGCGAAGTGCCGTTCCGCGCAGTTCATCCACACGGACATCGCGGTGAACCTGAAGTGGGACTACCCGAAGTCGCTGAAGGCGTGGACCACCGGCTCCTGAGCAGGTATCGAGTCGGTACGCATGGCCCAGTCGTAGAGCTGTTCTTCGAAGAACCGCCGCCAGACGGGTGACATCGCCGTGCCTGCGCGCACGCCTGGGTCGCCGCCGACGACCACCTGGGGCGGATTCCCTGCTGTGACGACCGCGGTGCCTTGCAGGTCGAAGCTCGTCAGCGTCATGGCTTGCGGTATGGCCCCGGACGGGGTGAGTGCGATGGTGCGGGCGAGCGGGCGTAGCCCGAGCAGGTCCTGCCTGGCCCGGTAGAGGGGGTCGATCCCGATGAACGCGACCATGCGCACCGCGGACGGGGTGTGCTGGTCATGTCCGGGACTGGTGAGCACATCGCGGACCGTGGCGGGGTCGAGCAGTGCTGCCGGTGCCTGGTGGCGTCTTGTCCATAGGGCGTGGGGGTCGAAGGTGACCACTGGGAAGACGCGGGCGTCGGCGAACCGGACCAGCGGGAGGAGCTGACCGATCCCGATGACGTGCTCGAGGACCTCGCGGGCTGATGCCGCGGGGTCGGTGGTGCGCCACCACCGCTGGGCGGTGCGGGTGAGGGGTGCGGCGTGCAGCCGGTACTGGCTGCTCATGAGGCCGTGACCTGGTAGCGGGCCGCGGCGACGGTGAGCCCTTGTCGTGGGGACATGACTTCGATCCCGGTGTGCGGGTCGCCCAGACGCATGTACACCACCTGAGGCTGGTCGAGGTTCAGGGTCTCGACGATGCCACGGGGCAGGACGACTTGCCCGACGCAGGAGATCGTTCCCGCATGCTCGGACCCTGCGCGGTAGGCCTGGATCACGATCGTCTCGGGTGCACTGTCGTGGGTCTCCAGGGTGACGCGGGTCGGTGGTTCCATGCCTGCCGCGCGCAGCAGGTCGAGCGGCACCCCGACGATCCGGCGGGGGCTGAGTCTGCGCGGACCGTACAGCACCTCCCCACCTCCTTGCCGTTCGCTCAGCTCAGACGTCTTAATCCTAGTACGCCGCCGCCTTTAAGCGGTAGGGCCGTGTGGGTCGAAGGGGACTGCCCCAGCATCGGTTGACTCCTGATCTGTGAGGACTGTGGTCCTCGCTGGAAGGATGTCCCCGTGCCCAAGCCCTATCCCGCCGAGTTCCGTAGCGACGTGATCGCGGTCGCCCGTCAGGGTGGTTCGATCGCGCAGATCGCGAAGGACTTCGGCATCACCGAGTCGTGCCTGCGCCGTTGGCTGGCCGCCGACGATGTCGAGAACGGCGCCAAGCCCGGAGTCACGAAGACCGAGTCGGCCGAGCTGCGCGAGCTCAAGCGGCGCAACCGTCAGCTCGAGCAGGAAGTCGAGATCCTGCGCCGGGCGGCGGCGTACTTCGCGAAGGAGATCTCCCCAAAATGACGTACCCGCTGGTCGGTGACCTGGCCGCGGACGGTATCCCCGTCGCGGTGACCTGCCGGGTGCTCGGGTTCTCCAAGCAGGCCTACTACGCGTGGAAGGCCCGCCCCGTCACGCCCGCAGACCTGCAGCGGGCGCACCCGATCAACGCGGCCTGGGACGTGCACCGAGACGACCCGGAGTTCGGGTACCGGTTCGTCGCCGACGAACTCGTCGACGCCGGCTTGAGCGTGTCACCTAACACCGTCTGGTCCTTGTGCCGCGAGGCGGGCCTGATTGCCTCGTTCCACAAGCGTCGCGGGTCGGGCAAGAGACCGGGTCCGCCCGTGCACGACGACCGCGTCCAACGCGACTTCACCGCGCCCGGTCCGAACCGGTTATGGCTCACGGACATCACCGAGCACCCCACCGGCGAGGGCAAGCTCTACCTGTGTGCGATCAAGGACGTCTGGTCGGGGCGCATCGTGGGCTACTCGATGGACTCACGCATGAAATCCTCCCTGGCCGTGGCCGCGCTCGATCACGCCGCAGCCCGCCGCACCGTGATCCCCGCCGCTGGCGAGCAGGCCGGCACGACGTGCCACAGCGACAGGGGATCGCAATTTCGTTCCAGGCGCTTCGTCCAAGCGCTCGGCCGGCACGCCGTGACCGGCTCCATGGGCCGGGTCGGCGCCGCCGGGGACAACGCCGCCATGGAGAGCTTCTTCGCCCTGCTCCAGAAGAACGTCCTCAACCGCAAACGGTGGGCCACCCGAGACGAACTACGCCTGGCGATCATCACCTGGATCGAGAAGACCTACCACCGCCGACGCCGACAGACCCGACTCGGCCGCATGACACCCATCGAGTTCGAGACCGTCTACGCTGCTAACACCCTGGCCCTCGCGGCCTAACTCAAAGAGTCAACCGATGCTGGGGCAGTCCCGAACGACTCCGGAACAACCGACATTCGAATCCCGAACTCACCGACCGAGCCAGACGATGGCGCCGGTGAAGCGTCCATAAGGAAGGAGGCACCTCCTCGGATGAGTCCGGACCGGTCCATGACACCAGGGATCAGGCGGGGGAGAGTCCGGGGCCCAGAAGTGCGCCCGTATGTGAATGCAGCGCGGGGCGCCGGGCACCGGCACCGAGGATGTGGCCGGCGTGCGGCAACGACCTGTTGGCGCTCCTCGTCCGAAAGCTGTCAGTGGGAGGAGGTGACTGCGATGGTGGCGCCGGCGCCCTCGAGGGCAGCCTTGGCCTTCTCGGCCGTCTCCTTGTTCGCGCCCTCCAGGACCGGCTTCGGGGCACCGTCCACGAGGTCCTTGGCCTCCTTCAGGCCGAGGGACGTGAGCGCGCGCACCTCCTTGATGACCTGGATCTTCTTGTCGCCGGCGGCCTCGAGGATGACGTCGAACTCGTCCTTCTCCTCCTCGGCCGGGGCGTCGCCCGAGCCACCCGCGGGGGCGGGGACCGCGATGGCGGCGGGGGCGGCGGCGGTGATCTCGAAGGTCTCCTCGAAGGCCTTCACGAACTCGTTGAGCTCGATGAGGTTCAAGCCCCGAAACTGCTCGATGAGGTCGCGTGCACTCAGCTTCACATGACCACGTTCGAGGAGCGGGCCCCTACGCATAGGGCTGGGGCCGTCTGGGGGACGCCACGGAGTCTTTGCGGGTTCGGGATCGGCGCTCGGGGTTGGCGACGGCGTCTGGGTGGGGGACGGATCGGAGGCAGGTTCCGTGGCAGGGGACGGGGATGGGTCCTGGGTCGGTTCACCGCTCGCGTCGTCGCGATGGCGCTTGTCAGGCACTCAGCTCCTCGATTCTGCTGATTGATCGGGCGAACTTATCCCCTCAGCCACGCCAGCACGACCCAGACGCTCAGTTGCACGAAGCCGAGTACGACGAAGGTCGAGAAGGAGCGGTGCAGTGATTGTAGCGACGACTCGTTGGATTCGTAGGCTTCGTCGTTCAAGAGGGTGAGGGCGCGGATGTAGTCGACTTCGTTCGGGGCGCCGACCTGTGGCTCGATCCACTCGACCAAGCGTTTTCCGGACATCGCGAACGACCATTGGAATCGTGGCAGGCCCCAGCGGAGCGCGGCGAGCAGGAGAATGTGCGCGGCGAGAACGACCGATGCGATGGCGATGAGTGTCCCCAGCGCGGCGACGATGAAGAAAAGGGTGTCACGGGTCGAGCCGCTGAGGCTGGTACCGACCAGGAAAGCCGTGGCTGTCCCGACGAATGCGAGGTATTGCACGGTGCGCTGCCGCACACCCTCGAGTTGCTTCAGCTGGAACTCGAGCGCACGCGAACTCTCGGCGTAGGCGAGTTTGTACAGCTCCAGCCGTTCAGGCCGGGCCTCGCCCTGCGACCGTTCGGAACTGCCTTCCCGGGCAACAGGCACGCTCACAATCTAGTGCCTGCACGACCGTCGTGCTATGTCGTCGTCGGTGGACGCGCCGAGGTACGGCGGCCAGGACGCCTACCGGTGCCACGGGGGTGGGCCGTCGCCGTCGTTGCGGGCGCCGGCAGCCACGTCAGGGCGCTGGCTACGGATTGCCACGGTGCGCTGTGGGCCCAACGCGGTGCGCGAGTCCGTGTGCACCATTACGCCGGTGTGTGCCTTCTTCGCGCAGCAGCGGGAGTACGAGGCATCGATGCTTCGCCGCTACAACTGGTTGGGCTTCTTCGTCGCGGTTGCGTGGTCGCGTCGTTGATCGCGCTGATCGTCGCCGCCGCTGACTCCCGTGGGGGCCTCGGCGACAGCGATCGGCACGATCGTCTCGGGCGGGGCGATGAGGTTCGTACTCGATCAGAAGCGCGAGCAGCAACGACGCATCACCAGTGGATCACAACGATCAGCAAGCACGGCTGCGACTGAGAAGACACCGCCGGGTATGCGCGGGAAGGCCCAGTGTGGCGGTCGCCCCCTGCCCGGGGATCGGGCGGGCGCACTCATTGGGGTACCGGTTCTGCGCTGGGTAGGTCGAACTGCAGGTCGGCACCCCGACAATGGTGCGCGTCGCGGCTCGGGTCGCCCCCTCGTGCTCGCGCGAAGCTTCCGGCGCTGACCAGGCATGATGCAACCTACTTCGCGCACGACCCGCGCTACGCACGGGATCGTGCAAGGTAGGGCGGCGTGTCCGTGCAATCTGCGTGGCACGTCGACAGACGTGCAGCCTAGATTGCAGAGTCCTGCACACATGCTGCATGGGGAGTGCTTTGCCTGAGCAACCACAGGCGTACGCGCGACGTGTGTGGCGGCGTCCGGCAGTACGGAAGTACCGCGGCAGTCATCACGTGGCAGCGACGTGCACGCCGGTCAGTCACGCGTGCTGACGGCGACGTCGTGCAGGACGAAGGTGGCAAACCCTAGTTCGCGTCGTGCGCCGCTCAGCCAGGCATCGCGATTCTCACGTGCAGCGGCAAGTGCCTGGTCGCGATCCTCGGTCGTCGGGGCCTCCCGCACGGCCCAGTCGACGAGCGACCCGGTCCAGCTGAACTGGTAGTCGTCCCACTCGGCCAACGTGCTGACGTGCCCGTACGACGGCTCGAAGCCGTGCTCGTGGACGGCCCGCACGAAGCCGGCGAGGTCGGGATAGGCGTCGACGGAAACATCGAGCGCTGCCAGCGCAGAAGCCGACGGAGCGCCCTCCCAGATGCTGTCACCGATCAGCGCTTGGCCACCGGGGCGCAGCTGCCGCCGGACAGCGGCCAGCATGTCCTCCAGCCTGCCGAAGGCGTGGCTTGCGCCGATGCACAGCACCACGTCGAAGACCCCGTCGTCCCAGGTGGCGGCATCCGTCTCGATCCAGCGCACCCGGTCGCTCAGCTTCCGCTCCTCGGCACGCCGGGCGGCAGAGGCCGGGAGCATGTGGTCGATCCCCACGCCGGTGATTCCGGGGTGGGCGAGCAGCAGCTCCTGCAGCCACTCGCCCTCGCCGCACCCGAGGTCGACGGCGCGGGCACCGTCGCTCGGGCTCAGCCAGCCGACCAGTTCGCGTAGCCGCTCGGGCGCCACCGGCGCCCCGATCGGATGGCGCAGGTGGGCGATGTCGAAGATCTCGGAGCGTTCCATCTCGGCGACGCTACAGGCCACCGCCTACCCGCGCCGATGCCGTCTGACGAGCCATCGCCCCATGGCTCACGCGGCCACGAGACACACCCTCTTCCGCCGCCGTGGGACCGCTGAGTGCAACCAACCCTGCGCGACCCGACCGACACGCCCGAGGTCGTACGCGGCACAGCGGCGGGTCCGCGCGATCTGCGCTGCACGTCAACAGCGGCGGCCGTCTGGCGCAGGGAATCCTCGTCGCCGAGGGCGAATCCAGTGCGATGGAGCCGGCGCGTCAAGACGGGCCAGGCACGTGCGCCGAGGTGGTTGGACACGGTCGGCGACGGCGCCTACTCGGACCGTCGACGGGAGCGTCGACGGCGGGGACGCTTCGTCTCGGTCGTCTCCGCGGCTGCTGCCGCCCGTGCCTCCGCGGCGCGCGACGCGCGGCGCTGTGCCCATGCGGCGACGGTCTGGTCGACGTCCCGCGGCATGGTGACGAGGGGTGGGCCGGCGGGTGCTTGGTAGCGGCCGCGGAGGACGCGGCGGTTGAACTCCTCGACCTCGTGGCGCACGTCGTCCTCGACCCAGAGCTCGTCGAGGCGTTCGTCGAGCGCGGCGTCTTCTCTGCGCAGCTCGATGGAGGGTGGCAGCACCACGAGCCGCTCGCGCTTGACGAGGTTCTTGAGCCACCAGTCGGGGTCGTAGCGGTCGGGGATGGGGAGCGGCTTGCCGCTGCCGGGGAGGTCGTCGAACTCGCCGCGTTCGATGGCCTTGCGGATCTGCAGGTCGGCCAGCAGGGCGATCGCCACCTCCTGGTCGATGGCGACGGCGTACGGGTTGAAGAGCGCGGGGGACGGGTGCGGGTCGGCCATCGTCTCTCCCTCCCAGGGTTTGCCATACAACTGTATTGTGTCACGGGTGCTGCCAGAGGAAGGGAGTCCGGGGTGCCGAAGCTGGTGGACCACCAGGAACGCCGGGAGGCGCTCGCGCGGGCGCTGTGGCGGGTCGTCGACCAGCACGGCTGGACGAAGGCCACGATGCGCGAGGTCGCGAGCGAGGCCGGGGTCTCGCTCGGGCACGTGCAGCACTACTTCGCGTCGCGCGCCGGGATGCTGACCTTCGCGATGGAGTTCGTCGCCGAGCAGACCGCGGACCGGGTCGCGCGGGGACTGGCCGCGCTCGACCAGCCCCCGCACCCGCGGGACGTGCTCCGTCTCGTCCTCGTCGAGATGCTCCCCCTGGGCCCCGACGCGCGGGCGTCGAGCCGCATGAGCGCCGCGTACGTCCTCGAGGCGCTGCACGACCCGGCGCTGCGCGAGCGGGCGAGCCTCGGGCTCCGCGACGGCCGGGCGATGGTCGCGCAGCTCGTCCGCGACGCGATGGCGCAGGGGCAGATCGCACCGGACCGCGACCCGGACGTCGAGACCGACCTGCTCCTGGCGCTGACCGGGTTCACCCCGCTGCTCGAGCTCGAGGTGATCGAGCCGCGGGCCGCGCTCGCCGCCATCGACCAGCACCTGGACCACCTCTTCGCCCGAGCCTCCTGACCACGGTTGCCGCGAAGCGGCCGAGGAGAAGCTCGCGCGGTGCGCGCACGGCCGCCCGTCGCGGCGTCGTCGCCCGACGCGGCCTCCGTTGACCCCGTCCGGCACCCGGGCTACTCTCTGCGCCCCCATTCGGAAAGTGCGCCCGAAATTTCGGGGGTCACGACACGAAGGAGTGCCTGATGGATGGAACGACCACGAACGCGCGGAACGGCGTGCACCGCCGCCGCGGAGCCGCGCTCGTCGCGAGCGGACTCGTCGGCGGCCTGGCCCTGGCGGCCGGCCTCGCCGCCCCCGCCGCGGCGGAGAGCGTCCCGGCGGCGGGGAGCGTCCCCGCGAAGGCGACGCCCGGCGTCGGGCCGCCCGGCCTGACCGGCGCGCAGCGCGCGACGCTGGAGACATACCTGGAGGACACGTACACCTCGCTGGAGGCCATGACGGACGAGGGGACCGGCCTGCCCGCGGACAACATCGAGGGTGACCTGGACCCGGCATCGAGCAGCGCGTACACGTCGCCGACGAACATCGGCGGCTGGCTCTGGTCCACCGTCGTGGCCCGCGACCTCGGCCTGGTCGACGCCGACGAGGCGCACGACCGCCTCGCGACGACGCTCGACACCGTCGCGTCCCTCGACCGGCACGACGCGAGCGGGATGTTCTACAACTGGTACGACCCCGCGACCGGCGACCGGGTCGAGACGTGGCCGGACAGCGGCGACGTCGTCCACCAGTTCCTCAGCTCGGTGGACAACGGCTGGCTGGCCGCGGGCCTGCGCGTCGTCGCGGAGGCGGAGCCGAGCCTCGCGGACGAGGCGCGCGCGATCTACGACGACATGCACTTCGGCGCCTTCTACAACCCGGACGCGCGTCCGGACCTCGGCGTGGGGCTGCTGCGCGGCGGGTTCTGGGACGAGGAGCCGCCCGGCTGCTCCGTGGCGGGCGACTACCTCGGCACGGGCACCGACGTCTACTACACGTGCCACCACTACGACACGACGGTCTCCGAGACGCGCATCGCGACCTACCTCGGCATCGCCGAGGGCGACGTGCCGCCCGAGGCGTACTACGCGAGCTACCGGACGTTCCCGGACACGTGCGACTGGTCGTGGCAGGAGCAGAAGCCGATCGGCGAGACGCGCGAGTACCTGGGCGTCCCCGTCTTCGAGGGCGCGTACCGCTACCGCGACATGGCGGTCGTGCCGGGCTGGGGCGGCTCGATGTTCGAGGCGCTCATGCCGGACATGCTGGTGCCCGAGGCGGAGTGGGGCCCGACGTCGTGGGGCGTCAACCACCCGCTCGTCGTGCGCGCGCACAAGGAGCACGGTCTCGACGAGGCCGGGTACGGGGCCTGGGGTTTCTCGCCCGCGAGCAACCCGTCCGGGGGGTACGCCGAGTACGGCGTCGACGCGATCGGGCTCCGCTCCGACGGCTACCTGTCCGACGGCGAGACGGACGTCGACCTCGGGTTCGACGGCTGCCGCGAGGCGACGAACCCGACGCCGGAGTTCGGCGACGGCGTCGTGACGCCGCACGCGTCGTTCCTCGGCCTCGCGTACGACACCGAGGGCGTCCTCGACAACCTCGCCCACCTCGCCGACGACCTCGGCGCGTACGGGCCGGGCGGGTTCTACGACTCGGTCGCCGTCCGCTCGGGCACGGTCGCCGAGCGCTACCTGTCGCTCGACCAGGCGATGATCGTCGCCGCGATCGGGAACGTCCTCGACGACTCGCGCCTCAAGGACTACTTCGTCGACGACGAGCTCGAGCAGCGCCTGCGCCCGCTCATGGCGGCCGAGACGTTCTCCGCCACGGCCGACCTCACGCCCGGCGTGGGCGCCGACGTCCAGGTCCAGGCGCGCTGCCTCGGCCACCGGGCGGCCGTCGCCGTCCGCGCGACGAGCACGGGGGACGGCCGCGCGGACATCACGCTCGCCACGCCCTACGGGACGCGGTCGTTCGACGACGTCGTCCCGCACCGCAGCACGTACCAGTCGTTCGCGGCCCGCACGGCGGAGATCCCGTCCGGCACCGCGACGGTCACGGTCACGTCCGACGACGGGTCGACGACCCAGGAGCTGTCCTACCGCTACGCGGGCGTCTCCTGCGGCTGACCGGCCGCCTGCTCGCCGGTCGACCGGCACGCGACGACGGGAGGGACGCGGACCGCGTCCCTCCCGTCCGTCGTGGTCCCGGCGTGCCCCGGGCGCATGCGTCCGGGGCACGCGTCAGGACCGCCCCAGGCCGCGTCAGGCTCGCACGTCGGGACCGCACGTCAGCACCGCGCGCCACGGCCGTCTCACGACCGCGGCGGAGCGGTGGACTCCCGGACGACGAGGCTCGTCGCGAGCTCGGTGCGCAGCGTGTGCCCGCTCGCGGTGCGCGCGCGGTGGACGAGCCCGACGGCCGACGCGCCCATCTCGACGAGCGGCTGGCGGACGGTGGTGAGCGGCGGGTCGGTCCAGGGCGCGACGGGGAGGTCGTCGAACCCGACGAGCGAGACGTCGCCCGGCACGGACAGCCCCGCCTCCCGCAGCGCCCGCAGCGCGCCGAGCGCCGTGTCGTCGCTGCACGCGAAGATCGCGGTCGGGGGGTCGTCGCGGGCCAGCAGGCGCTGCGTCCCCTCGTAACCCGCGGGGACGCCGTACGTGCTCAGGCAGACCAGGTCGTCGTCGACGGGCACGCCCGCCTGGATCATCGCGGCGCGGTAGCCGGCGAGCCGCGCGATCGCGTTGTCCTGCTCCGGGACGCCGGTGATCGTCGCGATGCGCCGGTGCCCGAGCGCCAGCAGGTGCGCGGTCGCCTCGAGCGCCCCCTGGAAGTTCGCGGCGCCCACGCTGAGCACGTCCTCGGGCGGGCGTCGTCGCGGGTCGACGACGACGAGCGGGACCCTGGCGGCCGCGAGCGTCGCGCGCGCCTCGGGGTCGGGTACCGCGACGACGCTCACGAGCCCGTCGGTGCCCCGGGTCAGCGCGTGCCGGACCCAGGCGCCGCAGTCGTCGGGGTCCAGCTCCACGGACAGCACGACGTCCAGGCCCAGGCGCCGCGCCTCGGCGACCGCGCCGCGCACCACCGCCTCGGACCAGGGACCCTCGAAGTCGACGATGCGGACGTCGACGAGTCCCGTCCGCCTGGCCGCGGGAGGCCGGATCTCGTAGCCGTGGCGCCGCAGGACCTCGGCGACGCGCTCGCGCGTCGCCGCCGAGACGTCCGCGCGCGCGTTGAGCACCTTCGACACGGTCGGGACGGACACCCCTGCCTCGGCCGCGACGGCGGCGAGCGGGACGTTCCGTCGACCGGGCTGCGCGGTGCTCATCCGGCTCCTACGTCCTCGTCGCGCCGCGGAGCGACTCCGGTCGCGCGCGCCGCCGTGAGCCACCCGTGCGGGTCCTTGCTCGCGACGAGGTCCGTCCCGGACACGAGCCACGTGGCCCCGGCGCGGAGCGCCCGCGGGATGATCGAGCGCGTGACGCCGCCGTCCAGGCCGACGGCGTGACCCGGGGCGGCGACCTGCCCGACCGTGGCGAGCGCGTCGACCTGGAACGTCGACCCGGCGTGGCCGGGGGTGATCGACATGACGAGGACGTCGGTCCCGGGCTCGACCTCCGGCACCTCGACGCCGGGCGAGAGCGCGACGCCGGCACGCGCGCCCCGGGCGCGGACGCGGTCGAGCGCGGCGCGCCAGTCGCGCGTCCCGGCGTGGACGACGACGAGCTCGCAGAAGTCGGTCCAGCGGTCGACCTCGCGCAGCGGCTCCTCGACCATGAGGTGCGCCTCGGCGGCCAGCCCGCTGCCGGCGGTCACGGCGGACGCCTCCGCGGCGGTGAAACCGCCCGCCGCGGCGTAGCGCCCGTCGGTACGGTCCCAGTGGACGGTGCGGAGCCCGGCCCGGGCGAGCCGGTCGGCCTCCGCGGCGACGCGGTCGCGCGGCGTGGACCAGAACGAGGCGGCGACGCGGGTGCGGGGGGCGCTCATCGGCCCGTGCCGCGCGCGACGGGCGGGAGGTCGAGCAGGGCCTCGGCGCAGCGCTGCTCGGTGACGAGGGCGGAGACGAGGCCCGACCGGGTGACGGCGTGGACCGCGGCCGCCTTCTCGTGCTCGGCGGCGACGGCGATCACCTTGGGCACGCGGGCGAGCTGGCGTGCGGAGATCGAGAGGCACCGCTCGGCGAAGTCGGGGACGAGGTCCCCCTCGGCGGTGAGGAGGATGCCGGCGATCTCGGCGCGGACCCCGCGCGCGGTGAGGTCGTCCCGCTCGTCGCGCCCGAGGACCTCGCGGAGCTGGGAGATCGGCGGGTCCCACGACCCGATCGCGACGACCGCGACGTCGACCCGGTCGAAGAGCGAGAGCGCACGGGCGATGTCGGGCTGGCGGCGCAGCGTGGCCGCGGTCGCGGCGTCCTCCACGACCAGCGGCGCGAAGATCGCGTGCGCGTCGCCCCCGGCGCGCAGGGAGACGCGGCGGATCACCTCGACGGGGGAGTCGGAGAGGTCGGAGCCGACCGCGCCCGTGAGCTGGACGACCGTGACGGGCGGCAGCGCGGTGAGGCGCTCCGTCATGGCGGTGAGCGTCCGCCCCCAGGCGAAGCCGAGGGTGTTCCCCGGGCGCAGGGACCGGGTGAGCAGCTCCGCGGCGGCCGCGCCGACGTCCTCGCGCAGCTCGGGCACGGTGTCGCGGCCCTGGACCACGAGGCACTCGTCCAGGCCGAGGTGCGAGCGCAGACGCGCGGAGAGGGCCGGGTCGACGACGCCGGCGTCGTCGATGGTGATGGTCACGATCCCGGCCTCGAGCGCCTGCTCGAGCATCCGGGCGACCTTGAACCGTGAGACGCCGAGCTCCTCGCCGATCTCGACCTTGGAGGCCGAGTCCACGTAGTAGCGGCGGGCCACGTGTGCGAGCTCGTGGCGCGAGAAGTCCGTCATGTCACCCATTCTTGCTCATCTGAGCGCTCGTCTGCGCATGTGTTACCGATCTGTGATCGAGGCGCGTTGCTTGTGGCCTCGTGGTGTTCATACTATCGACATACGAGCAATCGAGTGCTCATATGAGCATCGCAAGGAGGCGAGAAGTACATGTCGCGACGACGCGTCCCTGACGAGGTCGGGATCGCGGGGATCTTGGTCCTCGTGGTGGTGGTGATGAGTCTGCTGTCCCCGAACTTCCGCACCGCCGGGAACTTCGAGGTCCTGCTGCTGAACGGTGCCGTGGTGGCGCTGCTCGCGCTGGGCCAGACCTTCGTGCTGCTCACCGGTGGCATCGACCTCTCGACGGGGTCCAACCTCGCCCTCACGGGCATGGCCGCAGCGCTCGGGATGCAGGCGGGGCTGCCCTGGTGGGCCGCCACGGTCCTCGCGCTCGTCGTCGGCGTCGCGGTCGGCCTCGTCAACGGGGTCTTCGTGCACTACCTGCGCCTGCCCCCGTTCATCGCGACGTTCTCGATGTTCGGCATCGCCGGGAGCATCCCCATGATCCTCACGGGCGCGGCGTCGGTCACGGTGCGCGACCCGATGTTCGCCTTCCTCGGGCGCGGCGGGATCTTCGGGATCCCGACGCCGATCCTCATCGTGGCGCTCGTCGCCGTCGTCTTCAGCGTCCTCCTGGCGCGCACGAGCACGGGCGTCCACATCTACGCGCTCGGCGGCAACAAGGAGACGGCGCGCCTCGCGGGCATCCACACCGGGCGCACCACCCTCTTCGTCTACGCGGTCTCCGGACTGTGCGCCGCGCTCGCCGGCGTCGTGACGACCTCGCGCCTCATGGTCGGCTACCCGTCCGCCGGCTCGGGCAACGAGCTCTTCTACTCGATCGCCGCCGCGGTGGTCGGCGGGGTGAGCCTGTTCGGCGGGGTCGGCTCGATCGGCGGCGCGCTGCTCGGTGCGGTGCTCATCGCGACCGTCTCGAACGGCATGAACGTCGTCGGCGTCGACAGCTTCTGGCAGCCGCTCGTCATCGGCGTGATCATCCTCGCCGGCGTCAGCCTCGACACCTACCGCCGCTCGCTCTCGACCACCGGGGGGAGAGGCCGCCTCTTCCTCCAGCTCCTCCAACCACGTCGCGCCGAGCGCGCCACGTCCTGACCCCCACCGCTCGAAGGAGAGTACTCATGCGACGCAAGATCATCGTCTCGGCCCTCGCCGTGACCGCCCTCGCCCTCGCGGGCGCCTGCTCCGCCGTCGACACCGGCACCGGCGACACGAGCGGGAGCGGCTCGACCGACCAGGCCGAGACCACCCTGCCCGCGTCCTGCGACGGGGAGAACCCGTACGTCGCGGTCAGCCTCCCGAACCTCACCAACCCGTACTACGTGGCCATGAAGCAGGGCTTCGAGGACGGCGGCGCCGCCAACGGGTTCGACGTCGAGGTCCAGGTCGCGAACGACGACGACGCCCAGCAGCTCGCCCAGGTCGAGGCCATGCTGCAGAAGGACCCGTGCGCGCTCGCGCTGAACCCCGTGAAGTCGGAGCCCGCCGCGGGGATCGTCAAGGCGGCGAACGACGCCGGCGTGCCCGTCTTCACCGTGAACGTCATCGTCGACGAGGACGCGCTCGCCGCCCAGGGCGCGACGATCGTCCAGTACCTCGGCGCGGACAACGAGGCGGGCGGCCGCGCGATGGGCGAGAAGGTCCTCGAGGATCTCGGCGCCGACGCCGCGCTGAGCATCGGCTTCATCACCGAGCCCGACGAGCGCCCGGTCGTCATCCGTGACGAGGGCTTCACCGACGCGGTGTCGGCGAACCCGAACGCGGAGGTCGTCGCCAAGGTCGACGGCAACGTCAAGCCCGACGACTCGCTGCGCGTCACGGGCGAGATGCTCCAGGGCAACCAGGACATCAACGTCATCTGGGCCTCGACCGGCCCCGCCGTCTACGGCGCGCTGCAGGCGCTGGGCAACCGCACCGACGTCGCGCTCTACGGGTTCTGCGCCTCCGAGGAGCCGCTCACCGAGGTGTACCGCGGCTGCGTCGCGCAGGAGCCGGAGAGCTACGGCACCCAGGTGACCGAGCAGATCCGCGCGTACGTCGACGGCGAGGACGTCGAGCCGGAGATCCTCCTGCCGCTCAAGGCGTTCACCGTCGGCGAGACCCCTGCGCCGGGGGAGGTCGGCTGACATGACCGACGGCACGACGTCGGTCCCGCGGGGCGCCGCCGAGCGCGGCGCCCTGCGGGCCAGCGGGATCGTCAAGAGCTTCTCGCACGTGCGGGTGCTCAAGGGCATCGACCTGACGCTCGCGGCGGGCACGGTCACCGGGCTCGTCGGGCACAACGGTGCCGGCAAGTCGACGCTGCTCCGCGTCCTCGCCGGCGCGCACCCCGCCGACGAGGGCACGGTGACCGTGGACGGCCACGCGCTGCCCCAGGGCTCCCCGACGGCCGCGCTCGACGCGGGCATCTCCACCGTCTACCAGGAGCTGTCGCTCCTGCCGAACCTCACGGTCACGCAGAACGTGTTCCTCGGTCGTGAGCTGACGCGCGGGGGAGCGCTCGACCGGCGCGCCATGCGCGAGCAGTCCCGCGCGCTCGCGGACCGGTTCGGCCTCGCGGTGGACGTCGACCGCAAGCTCGGCGCCTACCCCGTCGCGACCCGCCAGCTCCTCGAGATCGCGGTGGCCGTGGCGCGCGACGCGCGCTACCTGCTGCTCGACGAGCCGACGACGAGCCTCGAGGGCGGGCAGGTCGAGCGGTTCCTCGAGACCGTGCGCGACCTGGCCCGCACCGAGGGCCTCGGGATCCTGCTCGTCGACCACAAGCTCGACGAGCTCTACGCGGTCGCCGACCACGTCGTCGCGCTCGTCGACGGCGAGGTCCGCATCGCCGGCCCGGCCGGCACGGTCGACCGGCAGGCGGTCGTGCACGCGATCGCCGGGGACGAGGCCGTCGCCTCGACGGGCGGGGTCACGGAGGCGGCGCGCCGCACCGACGTCGTCCCGCTCGACGCGGGCGCCCGCCCGTCCCTCGTGGTGCGGAACCTGCGCACGCCCGCGCTCGCCGACGTCAGCCTCACGGCCCGCCCCGGCCGCGTGCTGGGCGTCTACGGGCTCATCGGCGCCGGCCGCACCGAGCTGCTGCGCACGCTCGTCGGCCTCGACAAGGTCCTGGCCGGGAGCATCGAGCTCGACGGCGCGCCGTACCGGCCCGCGACCCCCGCCGAGGCCCAGCGGCGCGGGCTCGTCTACCTGACCGAGGAGCGCAAGGTCGACGGCATCGTCGGCGGGCTGGACGCGACGACGAACGTCGTCCTCCCGGTCCTCGACCGGTACCGCCGGCTCGGCCTGCTCGACAAGCGACGCATGCGCCGCGAGGCGACGGCCCTCATGGACCGCATGCAGGTCCGCGGGGACCGCGAGGGCCCCGTCGAGCGCCTGTCCGGCGGCAACCAGCAGAAGGTGCTGCTCGCCCGCGTCCTGGCGCAGGCGCCGCGCGTGCTGCTGCTCGACGAGCCCACCAAGGGCGTCGACATCGGCGTCAAGACCGAGATCCACCGGCTCCTGCGCTCGCTCGCGCACGACGACGGGCTCACGGTCGTCGTCGTGTCCAGCGAGGAGGAGGAGATCCTCGAGCTCGCGGACGACGTCGTCACCCTCACGGAGGGCCGGTGCGACGGCGACGTCGTCGCGGCCGGCGAGCTGTCCTCCGTGGACCTGCGGCACGCGGCCTGGAGCGCCGCGTGACCACACCGAGAACCCCTGGACGAGGAGTACCCATGACCATCCCCGACACCACGACGCGACGCCGTGCCGCCGTGCTCGAGACCGCCCGGGCCGTCGTCGCGCACGAGGCGCAGGGGGTCGCCGCGAGCGTGACCGACCTGGGCGACGTGTTCCTGGACGTGGTCCAGCGGGTGTACGAGTGCACGGGCAAGGTCTTCGTCACCGGGGCCGGCACGTCCGGCGCGGTCGCGCGCCGCATGGCGCACCTGCTCTCCGTGTCCGGCACCCCGTCGGTGTTCATCTCGGGCGCGGACGCGCTGCACGGCACGATGGGCGCGATGGCCCCGGGCGACATCCTCGTCGCGATCTCGCGCGGGGGCGGGAGCGACGAGATCAACGACCTGGTCGTGCGCGCCAAGGAGCGTGGCGTCGACACGGTCGTCGCGGTCACGGCGGACGCCTCCTCGCGCCTCGCGCGGAACGCGGACGTCGTGGTCGAGCTGACGATGATCCCGGGGATCGACCCCGGCGAGGTCATCGCGATGGGATCTACCCTCGTGACGGCAGCGTGGGGCGACGCGCTCGCCGTGGTCCTCATGCGGATGCGCGGGTACTCGTGGGCGAACGTCCTGCACTCGCACCCCTCCGGGGCGGTCGGCAAGATCGACGAGGCGCCCCAGGAGCTGCCGCCCCTCGAGCCCTACTGGAAGTAGCCATGGACCTTGTCGCAGGGGTCGACTCCTCGACCCAGTCCTGCACCGTCGAGCTGCGCCGCCGGGACGACGGCGCGCTCGTCGGGACCGCGTCGGCCCCCCATCCCCGCACCGCGCCTCCGGTCAGCCGGCAGGACCCGCGGGACTGGTGGGCCGCGTTCCGGGCGGCGTTCTCGGGCGCGCTGCGCGACGCCGACGCCGACCCGACGCAGGTCGTCGCGCTCGCCGTCGGCGCCCAGTGCCACGGGCTCGTGCTCCTGGACCGGAGCGGGGAGCCCCTGGCTCCCGCGCCGCTGTGGAACGACACGACGGCGGGCCCGGCGGCGGCGCGGATCGCCGAGGAGTACGGGCTCGAGCGGTGGATGCAGGACGTCGGTATGGCGCCGTCGTCCGCCCTGACGATCATGAAGCTCGCGCACGTGGCGGAGATCGACCCCGCGCTCCTCGGGCGCGTCGCGCACGTCCTCGTGCCGCACGACTACCTCACCTACCGGCTCACCGGGTCGACGGTCACCGACCGGTCCGACGCCGCCGGGACCGGCTACCTCGACGTCCACCGCGGCGTCTGGCGGCCCGAGCTGCTGGACCGCTTCGTCTCGCCGGACGTCGGCTGGGAGGACGTCCTCCCGACCGTCCTCGGTCCCGACACCCCGGCCGGGACCGTGCGGCCGGACGTCGCCGCCGAGCTCGGGCTCCGGCCGGGCGTCGTCGTCGGTCCGGGCGGGGGAGACCAGCACCTCGCCGCCGTCGGGCTCGGCCTCGTCGAGGGCGACCTCGGGGTCTCGCTCGGGACGTCCGGCGTCGTCCTCAGCCCGCGCCGCACGTCCGTCGTCGACCCCCTCGGCACGGTCGACTCCGTGTGCGACGCGACCGGCGGGTATCTGCCGCTCGCGTGCACGCTCAACGCCGCCAAGGTCACCGACACCTTCGCGCGGCTCCTCGACGTCGACCACGCGACCCTCGAACGCCTCGCGCTCGCCGCCCCCGTCCGGGGAGAGCGGCCGACGCTCGTCGCCTACCTCGACGGCGAGCGCACCCCGCGGCGACCGGGCGCGACCGGCGTGCTCGGCGGGATCACCGGAGAGACCACGCGGGAGGACCTCGCGCTGGCCGCGTTCGAGGGTGTCGTCGCCGGCCTGGTCGGGGCGGCCCGCGCGCTCGAGCGGGTGGGCGTCGACACGAGCGGGGAGGTCGTCGTCAACGGCGGCGGCGCCCGGTCGCTCGCGTACCGGCAGGTCCTCGCCGACGCCCTCGGCCGCCCCGTCGTGCGTCGTGCGGCCCCCGAGGCGACGGCGCGCGGGGCGTGCGTCCAGGCCGTCGCCGTCCTCGAGGGCACCACCGTGGCGGGAGTCGCCGCGTCGTGGGTGCCCGAGGTGCTCGACGTCGTCCCGCCCCGCGACGTGCCCGCGACGATCGACGCCCCCTACTACGACCTGCTCGCCACGGTCGCGGACCGGCCCCGGCCGCCCGCGGCCTGACCGCACCACCAGGGAGAACGCATGCTGTACATCGACTCCGCCGACCGCGACCAGGTCGAGCGGCTCCTCGCGACCGGCCTGTTCGCCGGCGTCACCACGAACCCGACGATCCTGCGCCGGGCGGGCCTCACCGTCGACGACGCCCCCGACGTCCACCGGTGGGCGCGCGCGGCCGGCGCGGGGACGGTGTTCCTCCAGGCCGTCGGCCCGGACGAGGCGGCGCTGGAGGCGCACGGCCGGGAGCTCGTCGGCCTCGGCCCGGACGTCGTCGTCAAGCTGCCCGCGACCCGCGACGGCCTCGCCGTCTCTCGCCGGCTGACGCGCGAGGGGGTGCCCGTGCTCGTCACGGCGGTCTACCACGCGTCCCAGGCGCTCCTCGCGGACGCGGCCGGTGCGGGCTGGATCGCGCCCTATGTCGGGCGGATGAGCGACCTGGGCCTCGACGGCGTCGAGCAGACGGTCGACCTCCACGCGACGTTGCGCGCGTCGGGCCAGGGGTGCCGGGTGCTCGCCGCGAGCCTGCGCGACACGACCCAGGTCGCGGCGCTCGCGGCCCGCGGGATCGAGGACTTCACGCTGTCCACCGCGCTCTGCGCGGCGCTCCTGGAGAACCCGGACACCGTCGCTGCGGCGGCGCAGTTCGAGACGGACGCCCGCGCGGCGGGGTGACGTCCTCCGGACGGACGACGACGCGGGGCGGGGACGATGTCCCCGCCCCGCGTCGTGACCTGCAGGAGGGTGCGGCGCGCGGCTCCGGCCGCGTCGCGTCAGTCGTCGAGCGAGACCGTGCCGCGGGCGACGCCGCCGAGCCAGGCGAGGCTGGGCTTGGGCGTGCGCTCGAAGGTCTCCGGGTCCCACGCGACGAGCCCGAACGTCGGGGCGTACGAGCCCCACTCGTAGTTGTCGAGCAGCGACCAGTGGAGGTAGCCGAGCAGCGGGAGGCCCGCCTCCATCTCGGCGTGCAGCGCGCGCAGGGCGTCGCGCGTGTAGTCGATGCGGCGCGCGTCGTCCGCCGTCGCGATGCCGTTCTCCGAGACGAGGACCGGCAGGCCGGTGAGCTCGTGCCCGAGGCGCGCGGCCTCCGCGATGGCGGCCGGGTAGTACTCCCACCCGGTGAGCGTCTTCTCCGAGTCCTCGGGGGCGGGCAGCGGCCCGTCCACGGTGATGCGCGTGCGCGTGTAGGCCTGGACGGCGACGAAGTCGTCGCCGCGCGAGGCCTCGAGGAAGACGGTCTCGCGCGGGTAGGCGTACTCGCGCAGGACCTCCTCGGCGCCGGGGTCGGCGAAGAACTGCTGCGGCGCGACGGGCCACCCGACGGGCACCCCGACGGTCCGCACGAGCTCCACGGCCCGGCGGTGCGCGGCGATGAGGTGCTCGGTCGCGACCGGGTCGGGCGCGTGCATCGTGCCGGCCTGGAGCTGCTCGGTGCCCTTGGCGGCCGTGATCATCATCGCGAGGATGTTCGGCTCGTTGATGGTGAACACGTGCGACGCGCGGTCGAGCAGCGGCAGCACGTGCTCGACGTACCGCGCGAACCGCTCGACGGACCGCGGGTCGGTCCAGCCGCCGTCCTCCGCGAACCAGCGCGGCGAGGTGAAGTGGTGCAGCGTGACGAGCGGCGTGACCCCGTGCTCGAGGCAGCAGTCGATCATGCGGCGGTAGTGGTCCAGCTCGGCCCGCGAGAAGCGACCCTCGGCCGGCTCGATGCGCGCCCACTCGATCGAGAACCGGTACGAGGTGAGCCCGGACTCGGCCAGCAGCCGGATGTCGTCGGCGTACCGGTGGTAGGAGTCGGCGGCGTCGCCCGACGGCTCGGCGAGGGTCGAGGCCGGGTCGACCTCGCGCGCCCACCAGTCGCTGTTGACGTTGTTGCCCTCGATCTGGTGGGCCGCCGTCGAGGCGCCCCAGACGAAGTTCTCGGGGAAGGTGATCGACACGGGCTCTCCTCGTCGGTCGCCGGTCACTTGATGCCGGTCATGGCGATGCCCTGCACGAAGTAGCGCTGCAGGAACAGGAACAGGATGAGGATCGGCGTCACGACGAGCACGGACCCGGCCATGAGGAGGCCGTAGTAGGTGCCGTTCGAGCCGACCGAGTACAGCGAGAGCGCGACCGGGAGGGTGTACATGTTCTCGGTCTGCGCCACGACCAGGGGCCACAGGAAGTTGTTCCACGACCCGAGGAACGTGAGGATGCTCAGCGTCGCGAGCGGCGGCCCGCACTGGGGCAGCACGATGCGGAAGAAGATCCGGAACTCGCCTGCGCCGTCGATCCGGGCGGCCTCGATGAGCGCGTCCGGGATGCCGAGCATGAACTGCCGCATGAGGAACACGCCGAGCGGTCCGGCGAGGAACGGCAGGATGAGTGCCGGGTAGGTGTTGACGAGCCCCATGTTGGACACGAGCACGAACATCGGCACGAGCGTGACGACGCCCGGGACCATGAGCGTGAGCATGACGAGGGCGAACAGCACCCGCTTGCCGGGGAAGCTCATCTTCGCCAGGGCGTAGCCGACCATCGAGCAGAACACGATGTTGCCGAGCACCACGGCGACGGCCACGACGATCGAGTTGGTGAAGTACTGCCCGTAGTTGAGCTGGGAGAGCCACCGCTCGTAGTTGTCGAGCGTGGGGTCCTGCGGCCACCACGTGATGGGGCGCTGGAGCAGCTCGCCCTGCGTCTTGAAGCTGCCGAGCGCCATCCAGATGAACGGCATGAGGGTCAGGAGCAGCCCGACGACGAGCGCCGTGTACGTGGCGCCGCGCGACCACCGGATCGGGCGCCGCGGGCGGCGCCGGGTGGTCGTGCCGGCGGTCCCGGGCGTCGCGGGGGTGGTCCGCGAGGACGTGACGGTCATGTCAATCCTCCTTCGACCGCAGCAGGCGGAACTGGACGGCGGCGAGCGCGGCGATCAGCGCGAAGAGCACGTACGCGGCTGCGGAGGCGAACGCGTAGTTGCCGTACCCGAACTGGTTGTAGACGTAGTAGCTGATGGTCAGCGTGGAGTTGACCGGGCCGCCCTTGGTCATGACGAACGGCTCCTCGAACACCTGGAGGAAGCCGACGGACAGCAGCACCGCGCCGAGCAGCAGGGTGGGGCGCATGAGCGGGACCGTGATGGAGCGGAACCGGCGCCACGAGCCGGCGCCGTCGACCTCGGCGGCCTCGTAGACGTCGCGCGGGATCGCCTGGAGCCCGGCGAGGAAGATGATCATGAGCGTGCCCATGTTGCGCCAGGCGGCCATGAGGATGATCGACGGCATGGCCCAGGTGCTGTCGTTGAGCCAGTCGGGACCGTCGATCCCGACCCAGCCGAGCACGGTGTTGACGAGGCCGGAGTCCTGGAGGATGAACCGCCACACGACGGCCACCGCGACGATCGACGTCACGACGGGCGTGTAGTAGCCGACGCGGAAGACGCTGCGGAACTTCTCGATGCCCGAGTTGAGGGCCACGGCCAGGGCGAGGCCGAGCACCATCGTCAGCGGGATGCCGACGAGGACGAAGTAGAAGGTGTTGAGCAGCGCCTTGCGGAAGAGCTCGTCCTGGAAGACACCGGTGAAGTTCTCGAGCCCGACGAAGTTCACCGCGAACGGCGTCTTGATGTCACGGATCGTGAGGTCCGAGAACGACATCCCGAACGACGCGAGCAGCGGCCCCAGCATGAAGACCGTGAAGACCGCGACGAACGGGAGCGCGAACAGCCAGGCGACGAGCGCTTGCCGTCGCCGGTGGACGGCGCCGGCCGTGCGCCGGCGCCGTCCCTCGGTGGTGGTGGTCATGACCGACGGGTCCTGTTACCAGCCGAGCCCGAGCGTGTCGGCCTTGGCCTGGATCGCCTTGGCGGCGTCCTCGGACGTGACCTGACCGTTCGCGACCTTCTCGGCCTCGGTCTCGATCGTCGCGGAGAGCTCGTCCCAGCTCGGCACGGTCGGCGGGGCGATCGTGTTCTCGAGCTGCTCCTGGAGCACCTGCGTGCGGGGGTTGGACGTCAGGGGCTCGTAGTCCCACGCGGTGGTGAGGGCGGGAAGGTCGCTCGTCGCGTCGAACCAGGCCTGCTGCGTCTCGGGCTGGGCGAGCCAGCGCACGAGCTTCCACGCGCCGTCGGGGTTCTTGGCCTCGGCGAAGACGCCGAGGTGCCCGCCGCCGATGTACGAGTCGTTGTTCGCGGAGCCCGCGGGCACCGGGACGGTCGCGACGTTCTGCTCGACCCAGTCCTCGCCCTGGAGGTCGGCGAGCACGTTGACCATCCACGGGCCGGAGATGAACGCCGGGTCCGAGCCGTCGACGAACGCGCTGTTCTGCGAGTCGCCGTAGCCGGACAGCGGGGACAGGCCCTCGGTGAAGAACGACGCGTAGTAGTCGAGCGCGTCGACCATCGCCTGGTTGTCGAGGTCGAACGCGTCGCCGGCCTCGTTGAGGACCGAGCCGCCGGCCTGCGAGTAGAACGGCAGGATGACCTGCGTGGAGTCCTCGGCGTCGCCCATGGGGAGCTGGAGGCCGAAGGTCGAGCCGTTGGCCTGCATCGCCTCGGCGAACGACGTGAGCTCCTCCCACGTCGTGGGCGCCTCGACCCCGGCCGCCTTGGCCAGGTCGGAGCGGTAGTACAGGACGCGGGTCTCGACGTACCACGGCACGCCGTACTCGACGCCGTCGGCGACGGTGGAGGCGGCAGCGCCCTCGACGAAGTCCGCGCTGTCGACGAGGCCGTCCGGGACGGGCGCGAGGCCGCCGGTGGCGACCATCGTCGGCATGAAGGACGAGCCGATCATGATCGCGTCGGGCACGGTGCCCGCGGCGACGGCGGTCTGGAACTTCGTCATGACGTCGGCCCACGGGATCGTGGTGACCTCGACGTTCGCGTCGGGGTTCTCGTCCGTGAAGCCCTGGACGAAGTCGGGCAGCTTCTCGCCCTCCTCACCCATCGCCCAGATCGTGATGTCACCCTTCGCGGGCGCGTCGTCCACCGTCGTGGTGGACCCGGCGTCGGTCTCGCCACCCGTCGACTCGTCGTCCGCACGACCGCACGCGGTCAGGGCCAGGAGTCCGACGACGCCGATGGCGACCGCCTTGCGTCCGAGCTTCATGAGCAATCCTCCTCATCGAGCAGTCGGCTCGTCTGGTGTGAGCCGCTGTGGAAACTACCTTAGCGTGCGCTCGGTTAGTATTTTCAACCGGGGCGTCCAGGCCGTACCGTTGGCGCCGAGAGACTGGGCGAAGGAGACGGTGATGAACGAGAGCGACTCCGCAGGTGGCGGCGCCACGACGGGGACGGCAGGGGGCGCGGGGGGCCGTGCGACGACGACGACCGGGACGCGTGGCACGACGGCGGCCGGCCTGCCCGACCGACGCATCGTCCGGGGCGAGCAGCGCCGTCGCGAGATCCTGCGCACGGCCGTCGAGGTGTTCGGCGAGCAGGGCTTCCGCGGCAGCTCGCTGCGCGAGATCGCGGCGCGCGTCGGCATCTCCGAGGCCGGGCTCCTGCACCACTTCGGCAGCAAGGCGGGCCTCCTGACGGCGACGCTCGAGGAGCGCGACCGGCGCGACCTCGTGCGACGCACCGAGGACGAGGCCGCGGGCGCCGACCTCCTGACGACCATCCGCGACCAGGTCCGGCGCAACGCCGAGACGCCGGGTCTCGTCTCGCTGCACGTCGTGGTCGCCGCCGAGGCGACGGACGCCGCCCACCCGGCCCACGACGTCGTGCGCGACCGCTACCGCGCCTTGCGCCACCAGGACGACACGCGCTTCCAGGACGCCGTCGCGCGCGGCGAGCTGCGCCCCGAGGTCGACCCGCAGGCGATCGGCCAGCTCTTCTCCGCCGTCATGGACGGCCTGCAGCTCCAGTGGCTGCTGGACCCCGACAACGTCGACATGGTCGCCCTCTTCGACCAGTTCCTCGCGCTGCTGCGCCCCGAGGGCACGACCCCCGCAGCACCCGAGACCCGCACCACCGAGCAGGAGACCGCGTGACCCTCACCGCCAGCCCCGCACGCACGACCCCCCTCGCGGGAGCGACGCTCGCCTCGGGCGAGCTGACCGTCGAGCTCACCGGCGGGGGTGACGTGCGCACCGTGAGCACGGGCGGCCTGCTCGTCAACCAGTACCTGCCGGGCGAGCACGACCGCATGCCCGGCGGTGTCCTGCTGCGCGCGACCCGCGCGGACGGCGGCGTCGAGGTCGCCCGGCTCACCGGGTCGGCGCCCGCGGTGACGTCGGTCGAGGTCGGCACCGACCGGGTCGTGTGGTCGGGCGAGGCGCTCGGGCTCGCCACGCGCGTCGCGCTGACGCTCGACGGACGCACGCTCGTCTGGCGCGTCGACCTCACGGCCGGCGCGAGCACGCCCGCGGACGCGCGCTACGACGTCGTGCACGCGCAGGACCTCGCCCTCGCGCCGCCCGCGGCGGCGCTGTCGAGCGAGCCGTACGTGTGCCAGTACCTGCTGCACCGCGCGTTGGAGCACCCCGACGCGGGCACCGTGCTCGTCAGCCGGCAGACCATGTCCGCCCAGCCGCGCCTCCCGCTCGCCGTCGCGTTCCTCGTCGAGGGCGCCGTCGCGCACCTCACGGACTCGCTCCAGGTCTTCACGGCCCGGACCCGGCGCGACGGCGTCCCGCACGGCCTGCTCGGTCCCGTGGACTCCGGCGTGCTCCAGTACGAGTACGCGATGCCGACCCTCGTCTCGCGTCCGCTCGACCTGTCCGGCGGGACGGCCCGCGTGCACGCGGTGACCGTCGTCGACCCCGACGCGCCGGGCCCGCTCGCCGCGCACCTCGACGAGGTGGCCGGCTGGGCGGCGGCCGCGGTCGCCGCCGCCGCCGACGAGCGCGCGACCACCCCGCTGCCGCGGACCGGGTCCGTGCTGCGCGACGCGCCGCTCCTCGCGGGCGACGAGCTCGACGAGGCCGGGCTGCTCGCCGCCGTCGGGCTCGGCGCCGACGACGTGCTCCTGCCCGAGCGCGACGCCGACGGCACGCTGCTGTCGTTCTTCACCGCGGACGGGACGCACGTCGTGGACGCGCGCAAGGACACCGTGACCGAGCGCTCGCACGGGCACGTGCTCAAGGCGGGCGACGACGTGCTGCCCACGGACGACGTGCTCTCCACGACGGCGTTCGCGCCGGGCGTCTTCGCGTCGCACGTCGTGCTCGGCAACACCACGGCGAACCGCCTCGCGACCGTGCACCGGCACCACCTCAACCTGCTCCGCAGCAGCGGGCTGCGGGTCCTCGTCGACGACGGCCGCGGCCCCCGGCTGCTCGGGCTCCCCTCGGCGCTCGTCCTCGACGTCGGCGGCGTCCGCTGGGTCTACGAGACGCCGCTCGGCCGCGTGGACGTGCGGACCGTCGCGCACGACCGCGAGAACCGCATCGACGTGGACGTGCGCTGCGACCGGCCGCTGCACGTCACCGCGACGCTCGAGCTCGACGACGAGGCGGGCGGCTGGGTCGTCGAGCACGTGGCCCCGACGGCGGACGCGGGCGAGGCCGTCGTCGTGCACCCCGTCCCGGGCGGCGACGTCGACGCGCACTACCCCGACCTGCGGTACGTCGTGTCGTCGAGCGCGTCCGTCGTGCTCGACCCCGAGCACCCGGCGGGCGCCCCTGCCGGGACCGCGCACCGCCTCACGAGCGCGACCGACACCGGTGCGCTCCGGCTCGCGATCACCGGATCGCTGGACGGGGCCGACGCCGCGCTCGCGCTCGCCGCGCCGGCGCACGACCCGCTCACCGACGTCGACGCGACCCTCGCGGGCCACCTCGCGACCGTCCGCGGGGTCGTGCGCGGCCTGCGGTTCGCGCCCCACGCGGAGCTGGAGACGCAGGAGCTCGACCTGCTCGTGCCCTGGTACGCGCACGACGCCCTGATCCACTTCCTCGTCCCGCACGGCCTGGAGCAGTACTCGGGCGCCGCGTGGGGCACGCGCGACGTGTGCCAGGGACCGTTCGAGCTCGCGCTCGCGGGCGGGCGGCACGACGTCGCGCGCGCGATCGTGCTGCGCGTCCTCGCGCACCAGCACACGTGGGGCGAGTTCCCGCAGTGGTTCATGTTCGACGCCTACGGCGAGCGCTACAACGACTCGTCGCACGGCGACGTCGTCGTGTGGCCGCTGTTCGCGCTCGCGCAGTACCTCGACGCGAGCGGCGACCTCGCCGTGCTCGACGAGCCGGTCCCGTTCTGGGACCACGCGCACCGGCGCCCGGCCGCGTCCGGGCCCGACGCCGCGGCGACCGTGCGCGACCACGTCGCGCGCCTGCTCGACCACCTCGACCGCGACCGCCTGCCCGGCACCGCCCTGCCCGCGTACGGCGAGGGCGACTGGGACGACACGCTCCAGCCCGCCGACCCGCGCATGCGCACGGACCTCGCGTCCACGTGGACGTCCGCGCTGCTCGTGCAGGCCGCCGAGCTGCTCGCCCGCACCACGTCCGGCGGCGACGACCACGCCGCGCTCTCGCAGCGCGCGGGGGCACTGGCCGCCGAGGTCCGCGCCGACCTGCGCGAGCGCGCGCTCGTCGACGGCGTCATGGCCGGGTACGTGCGGCACGGGTCCGACGGCGACGAGCTCGTGATCCACCCGTCCGACACGGTCTCCGGGATGCGGTATCGCCTCATCCCCATGACGCAGTCGATCATCGCGGGCATCCTCACGCCCGAGGAGGCGGAGCAGCACGAGCGCCTCGTGGTCGAGCACCTCCACTTCCCCGACGGCGTGCGCCTCATGGACCACCCCGCCGCGTTCGACGAGGGCGTCCCGCACACGTTCCTGCGGGCCGAGCAGGCCGCGAACGTCGGCCGCGAGATCGGGCTCATGTACGTGCACGCGCACATCCGCTACGTCGAGGCGCTCGCGGCCCTGGGCCGCGGCCGCGCGCTCGACGAGCTGCTGCGCATCAGCCCCGTCGACCTGGGCAGCCGCCTCGCGCACGCCGCGCCGCGCCAGCGCAACGCGTACTTCTCGTCGAGCGACGCCGACTTCCCGGACCGCCAGAGCTTCGCGCGCGACTTCGACCGGCTGCGCGACGGGACCGTGGGCGTCCGCGGTGGCTGGCGCGTGTACTCCAGCGGGCCGGGCATCTACCTGCGTCAGCTCGTCCAGGGCGTGCTCGGCCTCACGGAGCGCTCGGGGTCGTCCGGCGCGCTCGTCGTCGACCCCGTGCTGCCCGCGGCGGCCGACGGCCTCGCCGTCGACCTCGAGCTCGCCGGACGGACGCGCCGGGTCGTCTACCGGGTCGTCGAGCCGGGCGAGCGCGTGCGGGTGCGCGCGGGGTCCGACCTCGGCACGCTCGCCGACGTCACCACGACCCCGCGGGCGGGCGACTACCGCGAGCGGGGCGTCGTCGTCGCGACGGGCGACCTGGGTGACGCGGGGCTCGTCGAGATCACGGTGCCCGCGGGCTCGTAGGCCGCGAGATCTCGCCGTCCCGAGCCGTTCCCCGCGCGGGGGCCGGAGGCGCTAGCCTTCGGACCACGCCGCCGTCGGGACGGCGTCACCCGCGACGAAGGAACACGCCGTGAGCCAGCCTCCGTACCAGCAGCACCCGGGCGGCGACGCCCAGCAGCCCCCGCAGGCCCCCGGGCCGTACGGGCAGGGCCAGCCCGCCTACGGGCAGCCGGCCGCTCCCGGTCCCTACGGGGCGCCGGCGCCGTACGGCCAGGGCCAGCCCGCGTACGGACAGCCCGCGCCGCCCGAGCAGCACCAGCCGGCCTACGGGCAGATGGCGCCGCAGGCTCCTCCCGTGGCGCCGTACCCGCCGCAGGGCCAGCAGCCCTACGGGGCGCCGTACCCGCCGCAGGGTCAGCAGCCGTACGGCGCGCCCTACGGCCAGCCCGGCTACGGCGCGTACGCGCCCGCCGGCCCGCAGCCGATGACGTGGCGCACGATCCTCGCGTACGTGTTCAGCCCGATCGCGGTGTTCTTCCTGCCGATCGTGTTCGGCGTGCTCGCGATCGTCTTCTCGGCGATCGCGGTCCGCCGGAACGAGAAGACGGCGAAGATCGCGCTCGGGGTCGCGATCGCGTGCACCGCGGTGGGCTTCATCCTGGGCGCGATCAGCGGCTACCAGGCGGCCAGCCAGTACTTCTGACGCCGCCCGCCCTGCTCAGCCGCAGTCGACCCCGGCGTACGGCGTCTCGACGACGACCGGGCCGTCGTCGGTCGCCACCGTCAGCGTGGCCGTGCCCGCCTCGACCGACGCGGCCCGCGTGCTGAACGCCTGGTAAGCGTTGCGGCCAGGCCGGACGTCGGCGAACGAGCGCTCGCCCGCGGCTGCGCCGAGGGTGAGGTCCACGCCGTCCTCCCCGACGTTCAGCGCTCGCACGGCGACGTGCGCCGTCCCGGCCAGGCACCGCGCGTCCACCTCGACGTGGACGGGCGGGAGCTCGCGGACGCGCACGTCGCGGTAGGCGACGACGTCGGGCGCGGACCCGTGCGCCTGCAGGCCGACGTACCCGACGAGGCCCCGGCTGCTCGAGTCCGGGTCGAGCGGGCGGTCGGGGAACGGGACGCCGGGCAGGTTCTCGTACTCGTTGATGACGACCCCGTCGCGGATCACCGTGTAGTGCTGCCCGACGACGCGCACCTCCAGCTCGTTCCACGTGCCCTTCGCGGTGGGTCGGGCGCGGTCGAGCCCGATGTCGGCGAACCCGTAGACCGAGCCCGTCTTGCGCGGGTCGTTCGACCCTCCCTCGGGCGAGTCGTTCACCTGGATCTCGTGGCCGCAGTTCACGGCGATCCAGGAGAGGTTGCCGGTCTCGTTGCCGTTGAACGTCGTCGGGCACCCCTCGACCGGCCCGGAGAGGTCCGGGAACCGGACCTGGACGCCGCTGTTGGCGCGCGCGTCGTCGGGCGCGTCGTCGCGGAACTGCACGACGAGCGAGAAGTCGCCGTACTGCCGCACCGGGTACCAGAGCGTCCCGAACCCGCCGCCCGCGCCCGCCCGGGAGCGGATCGTGCCGTCGTCGAGCAGGTCGAACCCGCCGTCGCCCGCGTACTCCCAGGCCGCGAACGACTCGGCGGTGCCGTCGAAGATCACGTCGTACCCGTCGTCGGGCGCCGCGGCCACGGCCGTCGTGGTCTCCTGCGCCGTGGTCCTCTGGGCCGCGGGCACGACCGCCGCGGCCGGCGCCGCGAGCGCGACCCCGACGGCGAGCGCGGCCGCCCCGGCGAGGCGGACGCGGTGCGCCCGACGGAGGACGGGGGGACGGGTGGTGCTCGACATCGGAACTCCCTCGTTCGACGCGTGTCCCTCCACCCTCGCACGGATGCCGGGCGCTCTCCACGGCACGGGGAGCGAGCGCGCACCCGGGGCCGCGCCCCGTGCGCACCCGCGTGCGCGCGTCGGGCGCGGTGGGAGAATCGACCGGTGTCCGGAGCCGAGGAGCGAGTGCTGGAGTCCGCCCGGGTCGCGGCGACGCTGCGCGACGAGATCCTGGACGGGGTGCGACGCCCGGGGTCCCGGCTGGTCGAGCGGGACCTGGCGGCCGACTTCGGCGTGAGCCGCATCCCCGTGCGCGACGCGCTCAAGGCGCTCGAGGGGGAGGGGCTCGTCGTGCTGCGGCCGCACACGTGGGCCGTCGTCCGGGAGTTCTCCGACGCGGACCTCGCCGACCTCGACGAGGTGCGCGAGGTCCTGGAACCGCTGGCGTTCCGTCTCGCCGCCGAGCGGCACGGCGCGGAGGGCCTGGACCGGCTCCGACGCGCCCTCGCGCGAGAGCAGGAGGGCGCGCGCACCGCCGACAGCATCGGGTCGCGCCGGTCCGCGGCGGACTTCCACGAGATCGTGACCGAGCTCGCGGACAACCGGCTCCTGCGGGACATGATGCAGGGCATCCGCAGCCGCGTGCGGTGGGCGTTGTCGCAGCACGACGACCTCGCGCACGTGACCGAGGAGCACGCGGAGCTGTTCGAGGCGGTCGCGGCGCGGGACGGCGAGCGGGCGGCGGCGCTGGCGGAGGCGCACGTCGACAGCAGCCGGCGCGAGCGCGCTGCGCACGTCGCGGCCCTGCGCTCGGGGGGCTGACGGGCCCGTCGACGGGACCGTGGGCTCGGCCCGGGGCTCAGACGGGGCCGACGGTCCCGTCGTGCGACGTGGCCGGCCGGGCGGGGATCTCGGTCGCCTTCTGCCACGACCCGACGAGCCGCCCGTCGCTCGTCTCGAGCCGGAACGGCGCGAGCGGCAGGTTGCCCGCGCGGCGGCGAGCGCGGAGCACGTCGATCGCGTCCTCGTCGCTGTCGGCGCCGAACGGTTCGCCGCGGCGCGCGCCGGTGGCGGTGACCACGCGGTAGCGGGTCATGCTGTCGTCGTCGTGGTGCACCTCGTCGGCGAGCGCGGCGACCTCCTTGGCGACCTCGAGGTTCGGCAGCGCGACCCAGGTGCGCTCCGGCCCGTCGAGCGTCCAGCCGTCGGTCTCGTCGCGCCGGATCACGTACTCGCGCGACGCGCTGCGGGCGCGCCACGTCGCGTCGTCTTCGGCAGTCCAGGTGAGTGTGTTCATGAGCGCTGGTGCGGGTCGGACGGCGGTCCGGTCTCTCGTCGGTCGAGCGGTAGTTCCCCCTGTCCGTCGTCCGGTGACCCACCCGCAGCGTACGCTGCCCGCCCCGCGGGCGTGTCCACCCTGGGGAGGAGATCACCCGTCGCGCAGGTCACACGCCGTCCGTCGCACGGACGACCCGCCGCGGCGGGGTGGCCGGTGTCAGGAGCCGAGCGGGGCGACGGGCGCCCGCCAGTCCGTGCCGACCGGGATGTTCTTCACGGGTACCGCCAAGGCGTCGCCGCCGCCGAGCCACGGCATCCCCGGCGCGAGGGTGCCGAAGCCGGGGCGGCCCTGCGACGGCCCGAACGCGGGGAGGTGCGCGCCGTAGATCGCCAGGGTCTCCTGGATGGGCCGGTAGCACCCGGTCCGGGTGCTCGGGTCGTACGCCTGGATCGTGCCGAGCGCGCGCAGGCCGGTGGCGTCCGAGCGCCAGACCGGGGCGCCCGCGTCGCCGAGGTCGGTGCGCATGTCCGTGCAGAGCAGCGTCATCCCGCGGAACATGACCGCCCCGGTGATCCGGCCCTCGGTCCAGCCGGTCCCGATCCCCATCTTGCCCACGAGCATCCCCCGCGTCTGCGCCGCGGACGCGGTCCATCCCACGACGCGGCCGTCGCCCGGCGTCCTCCCCGTGAGCGGGTCGCGGACGATCTGGTACGCGTCGTCCCCCGGGACCTCGCGCACGAGAGCGTTCCCGTCGGGGTAGTTCTGGGAGAACGTCCACCCGTAGAGGCGGTCGCTGCCTCGCACGGACGAGAAGATCACCGAGCAGGCTCGCGGGCCGAGGAGGAAGGTCCCGCTGTCACCGGCGACGGCGTAACCGCCGGTGCAGGCACCCTCGTAGCCCCCGGACGCCGTCCCGCCGTTGCTGAAGATCATGGGGTCGCCGGGTCGGAAGACGTACCCCCCGGCCGGCGTGGCAGTGACCCCCGCGGCGGTGGTGACCGTGCTTCCGCTCGCCGCGCCGACGTCCTGCCCGAGCGCCGTCGCGGTGCCCAGGCCGAGCGCCAGGGCACAGATCGTGGCGAGCGTCACGCACAGTCGTCTCCTCATGGACCGATCCTGGCGCCCCGACGGTCCTCTTGCCAGGGGTGGCACCCGTGCGTCGTGGGCCGCGGGGGCTGGTACGCCCGCGCGAGCGACTCCGCTACCCTGCACGAGCCGCCTGCGACGAGAGGACCCGTCCGATGTCCCACCCCACCGACCCGAACCACCCGGTCGACGACCACACCGTCATGCGGCCGCCGCGACGGTACGGGGACGACGGCGGGACGGGCTCGGCCGGACCGGGGCCGTCCGCGCCCGGCTACGGGTACCCCCACGCCCAGGCGCCCTACGACACCGACCCCTACGGCACGGGAGGACGCCGCGCGCCGGGCGGGCCCGGCGACCCCCACGCGACGCTCCCGCCCGCGGACACGGGGGCGACCTGGCCGCCCGCGGGAACCGCGCCCGGGTACGCGCCGCCGCCCGGCGCTCCGTACGGCACCTCGACGGCCCCGTACGGCGCCCCGACGACCCCGTACCCGGGCCCGTCGGGCCACGCCTACGGCGCGCCGGACGACGCGACGGTCGTGCCGGGCCCGCCCGCCCCGCCGTCGGACCCCTACGGCTTCTCCCCGTACACGACGCCGCCCGGTCGCGGCTCGCGGAAGTGGCTCGTGCCCGTCCTCGCGGGCGTGGGCGCGTTCGTGCTCGTCGCGGGCGGCCTCGGCGTGTGGCTCGCGGTGCGCGACGACGCGTCGCCCGCCCCGGAACCGACGACCGCCGAGCAGGCGCCCGCGACGGAGGCCCCGGCGGAGCCGGAGGAGACCGACGAGCCGGAGGCCACCGAGGAGCCGGTGGACACCGACGTCACGGACGACGAGCCGTGGCTCGAGCAGCAGTACCGCGCGGGCGCGGAGATGGACCCGGAGTCGGGCCCGGCGCTCGCGCCGATGTCGTGGGACTACTTCTCCGACAACGACTACCTCGTCAACGAGGACCGCATCGCGCTCGTGGCGCGGCGGGACTTCGCGTGCGACGACCTGCCCGCGATCCCCGCCATCGAGGCGATCGCGGGCTCGTGCCAGGCCGGGTTCGAGGCCCGCGTCGTGTCGGACGACGGCCCGACCCTCGCGCTCGACCTGGTCCTGGTGGACGTCGGGTCGGAGGAGGAGGCCGAGCGCATCGCCGCGGCCTTCAACGCCGCGCCGGAGGGCGACCCCCTCGCCGACACCTCGGGACCTGCGCACCCGACCCTCGCCGCCGCGGTGCCGCAGCCGGGGTTCCAGGGCACGTACGCGCTGCTCGACGACGGGGACTCGCCCGGGGTCATGTTCAACACCGGGACCGTCGTCATGATGTACCGGCTCGGCATCGACGACGGGCTGGAGCGCGACCAGATCCTGCCCGTGGCGCAGGCCGTCGGGTTCGTCATCACGGACCACGAGCTCGCCAAGTCGTTCGGCGAGAAGAAGTGGCTGGACACCAAGGCCGGCTGAGCGCTCGGCGGCCGGGCTGGTTACCCTGGGGGCGGTGATGGATCCCGCCGGGGCGTAGCCGCCCGAACCGCCGCCAGGGCTGATGGTTCCTGCCTCGTCGCACGTCGGCGGGCAGGGTGCTGCCCGCGGGAAGAGGTCCGCATGAGAGCCAGACCCGTGCCCCAGCCCGCGCTCGACCGCATGGTCCCGTTCGCAGGACACCCCGTCGTCGTCGGTGTGGCCCCCGGCGGGGACCCGCTCGTGGTCCGCACGGCCGCGGCCTGGGCGGACGCCGCCGGGTCCCGCGTGGTCGCCGGGTACGCCGACACCTCGCGCCACGTGGTCGCGGAGCACCCCGACGGCTCGGTGACGCACGCGCCGCTCGACCCGGACTCCGCCGACGACTCCTGGCAGGAGGTCGAGGCCCGGCTGCGGGCCGAGGCCGAGGAAGCGCTGCGGGGCACGGGCGTGGCGTGGGAGCTGCGCTACCTCGCGGGTCGCCCCGACCGCGCGCTGACGCACCTCGCGCGGGCGGTCGACGCCGCGGTGATCGTCGTCGGGACGCGCGCGCCCGGGTCGACCGCCCACCTGCGCGAGCTCGTCGAGGGGTCCGTCGCCGCGCACCTCGCCCACCACCAGCACCGGCCGGTGCTCACGGTCCCGCTCGCGGTCGTGGACTGGAAGGAGCTCCGCACGCCGTGGGAGAAGTGAGACGACGGACGCCGCTCCTCGCGCTCGCGGGCCTCGTCGCGGCCGGGGGAGCGGTCGGCACGACGGCGCGCGCGCTCCTCGAGCAGGCGTTCGCCCCGGCGCCCGGGTCGTGGCCGTGGACGACGTTCTGGATCAACCTCGCCGGGTCGTTCGTGCTCGGCGCGCTGCTCGAGACGCTGCTCCGCTCGGGACCGGACGCCGGGTGGCGGCGGGGCGTGCGGCTCGGCTGCGGGACCGGCGTGCTCGGCGGGTTCACGACGTACTCGACGTTCGCCGTCGAGGTCGAGCGGCTGGCGAGCGGGGGGCACGCCGCGCTCGGCGCGGCGTACGCGCTGGGGAGCGTCGCGCTCGGCGTCGCGGCCGCGGCAGGCGGGATCGCGCTCGCCGCCGTGGCCCGACGGCGGCTGGTCGCCCGGGGCGGTGGGGCGCGGTGACGGGCGTCCCCGAGCTGGTGCTCGTCGCCCTCGCCGGCGGGCTCGGCGCGGCGTCGCGGTTCCTGCTGGACACGCTCGTGGCCCGGCACAACCGGTGGTCGACGCCGCTCGGCACGGTCGTCGTGAACGTCAGCGCGTGCTTCCTGCTGGGGCTGCTCACGGGCTGGGGCGTGACGCACCCGGGCCACGGCGACGTCGCGGCGGTGCTCGGGGTCGGCTTCCTGGGCGGCTACTCGACGTTCTCGACGGCGTCGGTCGAGGGCGCGCGCCTGCTGCTCGCGGGCCGCGGTGCCGTCGCGCTGCTGCACGCGCTCGGGATGCTCGCCGTGTGCCTCGCGGCCGCGGTGGCGGGGATCGCGGCCGGGGGTGCGTGAGCGGGCGTGATCGATGCGACGCACCGCCGGCTCGCGGCGATCAAGCGCATCGCGGAGTCGTAGGCCGGGCGATCACGACCCCGGGGCGGGGACGGGGTGCTCCTGGAGCGCCGTCGCGACCGCGTGCAGGTTGTGCGCCATGAGGCGGCCCGTCTCTCGCGCCCACTCGTGGCCGTGGCCGGTCTGCACGTAGTCCGGGCCCGGGCCGGGACCCTGGTTCCAGTAGGTCCAGGCCTGGCCGGGGATCGTGTAGCCGATGTCGGCGAGCGCGCCGCTGACCTCCGAGATGACGTGGTGCGCGCCGTCCTCGTTGCCCGTCACCACCACGCCCGCCACCCGGTTGTAGGCGACCGGCGCGCCGTCGGGCCCGTCCTCGGAGAGCATCGCGTCCATGCGCTCGAGCATGCGCTGGGCGACCGACGACGGGCGGCCCAGCCACGTGGGCGTGAGGACGACGAGGATCTGCGACGCCAGCAGCCGCTCGTGCACGCGCGGCCAGTCGTCGCCCGCACCGGCGTCGGTGACGACGCCCGGCAGGACGTCGAGGTCGACGAGCCGCACGTGCTCGACCTCGACGCCGCGGTTCTGCAGCGCCTCGGCGACCACCCGCCCGAGCGCCTCGGTGTTGGACGGCTCCGGGGACTTCTTGAGCGTGCAGCTCACGAACAGCGCCTTCATGGGTCCTCCCGTGTCGCCGGGCAGGGCGACGGTGTCCTCGTGCCTCCGCCCGGACGGCTGACGGCGGGTGGCTTCACCGTCCCGTCCAGCGTCACGGGGCCCCGGCCCGCTCGCAACGCGCCGAGCGCTGCGCCCCGGGCGGGCGCCGCACGCGGAGGTGCCTCTCCCGACCGGGAGTGCCTCTCGGGCCGGCCGTCGCGCCCGACGTCACGGCAGGGCGGCGTCGTCCTGCCGGTACCCCGGCGCGAGGCGGACCTCGCCCTGCCCGACGGCGGCGACGTCGTCCCACGGCACGAGGAACGTCCCGCGGTGCCGGCGACGCACGAGCTGCGGGACCGGCCACGGAGCGGTGACGCCCGTGCGTTCGTACCCGAGGAACGACCCGCCCGTGCGCGGGCTCACGAGGATCCCGACGACGCGCGCCCGCCCGACCCGGCTGCGTCGCCGGACGCTCGCGCTCAGGGCACGGTCCTCCGGGTGCGCGTCGTCGGGGTCGTCCCCGGCGTCGGACGGGCCGCCGTCGGGCAGCGTGTCGAGCGCGAGCCGGACGTCCACGAGGAAGCCGAGGCCCTCGCCGTCCGGGCCCAGGACGTGCGCGTCGAGCAGGTCGCCGAGGATCACGGTTCCTCCTCGGGGTCGTGCCGGCCGCCGGGGACGCGGCCGACGACGTGCTCGCGCAGCCAGTCCTCGGTCCAGTGCAGGTCGAGCGAGTCCGCGCGGACGGTGAGCTCGAGCGCCGTCCCCACGTGCCCGACGTCGGCCCACCGGACCCGTTCCCAGCGTGACGCGGGCGGTCGGCCGCCGAGGAGGCGCGTCACGAGCACCGGGCCGGTGAGGATCGCGCCGACCTCCGCCGGCTCGCCGGGCACCGCGTCGCGCGGCCCGTCGTCCCGAGCGCTGCCGTCCGCGCCGTCCGTGGCGACGAGCTCGAGGTCGTCGACGGTCGTGACCGGCTCGCCGTCGACGTCGAGCACCTGGCGGCTCAGCAGGTGCAGGCGCGCGTCCACGACGCGCACCCCCGTCGGCGTGGAGGCGTCCCGGCTCATGACCCCGCTCCCGTCGCGATCATCAGGGGTATCGCCGCGACGGCCGCGGCGACCACGATCACCAGGTACACCATGCCCAGCGCGTTGGTCGCGCGCCCGTTGACGTGCTCGCCCATGTACTCCGGGTCGTTCGCGACGAGGAGGATCGGCACGTACGTGAGGGGCAGCGCGACGGCGGAGAACACGACGGACATCTCGGTGACCGCCACCGGGTCGACGCTCGTCATGAGGATGGCGACGGCCAGGAGCAGCGCGACCACCATCGTGACGTGGAAGCGCGCGGCGCGGGCCGGGCGGCGGAACTTCCCCCACGACCAGCCGAGGTACTGCGCGAGCGTGTACCCGCTCGACAGCGCGGTCTCCAGCGCCGCGCCGAACGTCGCCGCGACGATCCCGACGATCACGACCGCGAGCAGGAGCGTCCCGCCGGCCTCGGCCACGGGCAGCACGATCTGCGACAGCGACGACACCTCGATGCCCGCCGGCAGGAGCACCACGGCCGCGCACGCGGCGATCGCGACGGACAGCAGCCCGCCGAGCGGGAACCCGACGAGCACGTTGACCCGGTTCTGCGCGAGGTCCTTCGCGGTCCACCCCTCCTCGACGGCGCCGGACGAGAAGAAGAACACCTCGTACGGCGTCATCGCGGCCCCGAACAGCGCGACGGCGTAGTACCAGTACGTCGCGACGTGCTCCGTCGCCGGGGGAGAGGGCGGCACGGCCTGGCGCAGCAGCTCGCCCCAGTCCGGGCCGAGCAGGAAGAGCGCGACCCCGAACCCCACGAGCAGCAGCCCGAGCAGCCCCGCGACGTTCTCCATGACCTGGAACTTCACGCGCCACAGCACGAGCCAGACGGCGAGCGCCGCCACCGGGACCCACAGCCGCGGCTCGACGCTGCTCGCGAGGTGCAGCGCGAGCGCGATGCCGCCCACCTCGGCCGTGAGCGTGAGCAGGTTGATCGCGAACGACGACGCGAGGTTCGCGCCCGCCGCGCGGGGGCCGAGGCGCTCGCGGATGATCTCGAACGTCGCGCGCCCGCTCACCGCCGCCACGCGGCCGGACATCGACGCGAACAGGCAGATGCCGACCACGCCGACGACCACGACCCACACGAGCGACAGCCCGAACCGCGACCCGACGACGGCGTTCGTGACCAGGTCCCCGATGTCGACGAACCCGCCGATCGCCGTGAGGATGCCGAGCGCGACCCCGAGGAGCCGCTTCACGCGCCACCCGCCAGGGCCAGGGCCGTGTCCACGTCGTCGGCGGCGCGGGCGAGGTCGGCCTCGAGCTCGGACGCCGTGAGGGGGACCCCGCCGGCCTCCGACAGGTCGCCGCCCGCCTCGCGCGCGACCCACGCGCGCGCCGCGACCACCTCGCGCGTCGCGTCCGCGACGGCCACCAGACCGGCGTCGCGCTGCGCGGACGACACGTCGTCGGGCGGGACGAGGGTCGTGAGCGCCGTGGTGGACTCCTCGAGCACGCGCACCTGGTCCAGCACCGCGGCGTCCGCGACGGGCGTGGTGACGCGGTCGGCGTCGAGCAGGCGCACGGTGAGCCGCGTCGTCTCGACCGCCGACCCGGCCTGGGCGAGCGCGTCGGCCACGGCCGCGGTCGCCTGCCCGGGGTCCTGCCGGCTCACCGTGCAGCCCGCGGTCGTCCCGAGCACGAGCACGAGCGCGAGCACGAGCGCGTGCGCGTGCCTCGGCACGGCCCCGGAGCGGGTGATGCGCGCGCGACGTCCCACGTCAGCGATGGTCCCGCCGGGAGCCGCTGCTCGCACACGGACGGCCTCGTCGGTGGCGCGGGCGTCCGTGGCCGGCGTCAGGGGCGCAGCAGGGACTTGATCGCGCGGCGCTCGTCCATCGCGGCGTAGCCCTCGGCCGCGTCGTCGAGCGACAGCTCGAGGTCGAACACGCGCGCGGGGTCGATGCGACGCTCGAGGACGAGGTCCATCAGCTCGGGCAGGTACCGGCGGACCGGCGCCGGACCGCCCGACCAGTGCACGTGCCGGTAGAACATGTCGACGACGGGGAGCTCGACGCCGTGCGGCAGCCCGACGACGCCGACGTGTCCGCCGGGGCGCACGGCCCCGAGCGCCTGGGCCACCGACTCCGGCGTGCCGACCGCCTCCACCACGCCGTGCGCGCCGAGCCCGTCGGTGAGATCCAGGACGCGCGCGACGCCGTCGTCGCCGCGCTCGGCGACGACCTCGGTCGCGCCGAACGCCCGCGCGAGCTCCTGGCGAGGCGCGTGCCGGCTCATGGCGATGACCTGCTCCGCCCCGAGCTGCGCGGCGGCGAGGACCGCGAGCAGGCCGACGGCGCCGTCGCCCACCACCACGATCGACCGGCCCGGTCCCGCCTGCGCCTCGCGGGCGCCGAACCAGCCGGTGCCCAGCACGTCGGACGCGGTGAGCAGCCCGGGCAGCAGGTCGTCGTCGGGACGTTCGGGCGTCGCGACGAGCGTCCCGTCGGCGAGCGGGACGCGCAGCAGCTCGGCCTGGGCGCCGCGCACGGGCTCCCGGTGGACGCACGACGTCTGGTAGCCGGCGCGGCAGATCGGGCACGTGTTGTCGGACGCGAAGAACGACCCGACGACGAGCTCTCCCGGGCGCACGGTCCGGACGTCGGCGCCCACCTCCTCGACGGTGCCGACGTACTCGTGACCCATCGCCACGGGGTGGTCGATCGGGTTCGCCCCGCGGTACGTCCACAGGTCCGAGCCGCACACGCACGCGGCCTCGACGCGCACGATCGCGTCGGTCGGTGCGAGCAGTCGCGGGTCGTCGCGCTGCTCGACGCGGACGTCGTACGGGGCGTGGATGACGGTCGCGCGCACGGCGGCTCCCCTCGGGCGGACAGGACGACGCCGTCGAGCCTAAGGCTGCCCGGCCGGGCCCGCTCGGGTCGTGCGTCAGGGCTCCTCGGCCCGCTGCGTCCGGACGGTGTCGCTCGCGTCGTACGTGAAGCTCAGGCGTCGTCCGACGACCTCCTCGGCGACCTCCTCGAGCGTGGCCGACCGAGCGAAGGCGTGAGCCCGGAGCACGGCGAGCGCGTCGCGGGGCGCGACCCGGAGCTGGACCGTGACCATCCCCGTCGCCTGGTGCACCTCGGCGCGCGTCGACCAGTCGAGCGACTCCAGGTCGGCCAGGAGCGACAGCCCGACGACGTCAGCGAGGAACTGCACGTCGCCCGCCTCGCGCGCGAGCGTGGTGGAGGCGGTGAACAGGCTGAGCACCCCCACGACCTGGCCACCGGCGTGCATGGGGACGGCGTGGTACGTGGCGGGCCCGCTGATCGGTCCGACGACGCGGGAGAACACCGGGAAGGCGCCGCCGTCACGGCTCCCGTCGGCCTCGCGCACCACGACGCGGTCCTCGGCCAGCGCGAGCTGGGCTGGCCCCTCGCCCAGGGTCTCCTCGAGGTCCTCGACGCGCGCCGCGACCCCGTCGGCCGTGGCGACCGTGAGCCGCTCGTCCGCCGTCGCCGCGACCGTCAATGCGGCGCTCTCGGCGCCGAGCGCCGTGGCGCACGCCTGACACATGCGCTCGGGCATCGGCAGGTCGCCGTCGGCCTCGGCGAGCGCTCGGACGAGGAGGCCCAGCAGCTCCGACGCGCCCACGTCCGCCTCCGTCCGGTCCTCGTGCACCTCGTCCAGTTTTCCACCACCCCGGGCGCTCGCTCGGCGACCCACCTGCACCGTCGGAGCACCGTGCAGGCGGCGGGTTGCAGAAACATCGCGTCGGACTACAGTCCGGGTCTTGAGTCTGGACCTGGCTCACGACCCGCTGAACCACGACGGAGACGACCCATGTCCCTGGAGGATCACGCCACGCTGCACCCGCTGTCCCTCGCCGACGACACGACCCTGGGGCAGTACCGGGTCGACCTCGCGACCGACACCTGGTGGTGGTCGGCCGAGACGTACCGCCTGCACGGCTTCGAGCCGGGCGACGTCGTGCCGACGACGTCGCTCGTGCTGGCCCACAAGCACCCCGACGACCGTGAGCGCGTCCGGGACGTGCTGGAACGCGCACGGCGGGACGGCGCACCCTTCTCGAGCCTGCACCGCATCATGGACGCGCGCGGCAGGGAGCGTGTCCTCGTCGTCGTCGGCCAGGGGCGGCGCGACCGCGACACGGGTCGGGTCGTCGAGCTGCTCGGGTACTTCGTCGACGTGACGCGACCGGTCCGTGCGCAGGCCGGACGCCAGGCGCAGCGGGATATCACGGCCGCGGCCGACAGCCGGGGCCCGATCGAGCAGGCGAAGGGGGTCGTGGCCGCGACGCTCGGGGTCCGGCCCGAGCAGGCGTTCGCGCTCCTCAAGCGCGCGTCGAACGAGCGCAACGTCCGTCTGCGCGAGCTCGCGCGGCAGGTCGTCGAGGAGGGCACGCGGCCCGACGACGACCGCGCCGACCGGGTCGCCGTGCTGTTGTCGTAGGCGCCGCCGTCGCGCCCCGGACGCGACGTCCGACGGCCGCCAGACGTCGCGTCCGCGCGCGGCGAGGCTGGGTCCGTGACCACCACCTCGACCCGCCCCGCCCCGTCGCACGTCGTGATCGACCCGGGGATCCTGTACTTCGGCACGCCGGTCGCGCTGCTCAGCACGGTGAGCACCGACGGCCGCGTCAACCTCGCCCCGATGTCGTCGGTGTTCTGGCTGGGCCGCACGGCGGTGCTCGGCCTCGGCGCGCGCTCGCAGACGGCGCTGAACCTCCTCGCGACGCGCGAGGTCGTCGTGAACCTGCCCTCGACGGCCGAGGTCGACGCCGTCGACCGCCTCGCCCTGACGACCGGGCGGGACCCGGTCCCGGAGCGCAAGGCGTCCGTCGGGTACCGCTACGAGTCGGACAAGTTCGCGCGCGCGGGGCTGACGCCCGTCGCGTCGGACACGGTCGCGCCGCCGCGCGCCGCGCAGTGCCCCGTCGCGGTCGAGGCACGGCTCGTGCACGCCCACCCGCTCGGGCGCGACGATCCCGCCCGCGCCGGGTCGCTCGTCGCGTTCGAGGTGCGCGTGACGCGGGTGCACGTCCACGAGAGCGTCCGCATGCCGGGGACCGCGCACCGCGTCGACCCCGACCGGTGGCGTCCGCTCCTCATGAGCTTCCAGCGGTTCTACGGCCTCGGGCCCGAGGCGCACCCGTCGCGCCTCGCGACGATCGACGAGGACTGGTACCGCTGAGACGGACGCGCGACAGGTGCGCGAGATCGGCCCGAGCGTCCGAGATCGACCCTCAGGGGGTCGACCTGACGACGGGTGGGTCGATCTCACGGTGGTGCCCGGGGCTGACGTCCGCAGGGCGGATCGCGGGGCCGGCCGGTCAGCGCCGGCCGAGCGCCCGCACGACCGCCGCGACGTCGGCCGGGGCCTCCTCGGCCATGAAGTGGCCGGCCGTCGTCGTGAGGTGCTCCAGGTCCGGTGCCCAGCGCCGCCAGACGCCCGCGGCGTCGTACCCGAGCTGCGCGCCCCAGTCCTGCTGCACCACGGTGACCGGCATGGCCAGCCGGTCCCCGGCGTCGAGCGACGCCTGGTCGTGCTCGACGTCGACGGTCGCCGTCGCGCGGTAGTCCGCGACGATCGAGTCGACGGCGTCCCGGCTCGCCGCGAGGTAGTGCGCGCGGACGTCCGCGGGGATCGCCGCGGGGTCCTGGGTCCACGCGTCGAGGAAGAACCCGAAGAACGCGTCGGCGCTGTTGCGGATCATCGCCTCGGGCAGGCCCGGCGGCTGGGCCATGAGGTAGAGGTGGAACGCGACCGCGGCGTCCACGCCGTGCAGCACGCCCCACGTGTCGAGCGTGGGCACGACGTCGAGGATCCCGAGGTGGCTCACGCGGTCCGGGTGGTCGAGCGCGGCGCGGAACGCGACGAGCGCACCCCGGTCGTGGCCGACCAGGGCGAACCGGTCGACGTCCAGCGCGTCGGCGAGCGCGACGACGTCGGCGCCCATGGCGCGCTTGGCGTAGACGTCGGGCGTCGTCGCGGCGGGCTTGGCGCTGTCGCCGTACCCGCGCAGGTCGGGTACGACGACACGGTGGTCGCGCGCGAGGTCCGGGGCGACGTGCCGCCACATGTGGCGGGTCTGGGGGAAGCCGTGCAGCAGGACGACGGTCGGGCCGTCGCCCGCGGTCTCCGCGCGCAGCGCGACGCCGGGCGCGACCTCGACGGTGCGGGTCTCGAAGCCGGGGATGTGCATGGGTGGGTCCTCTCTCGGGTGGTTCGGGCCGCCGGAGGTCGTGCCGGGCGGCTCGCGACCATCCTCGGAGCGGCGGATCAGCGTCCGATCAGTGCCGCGCGCCGCCCGGGCCGCGCGCACGCCGCCCTCGTCGCCGCCGCGGCACGGCCCGGCGAGAATGGCCGGGTGGTGGAGCTGCGCATCGAGGTGCTCGGGCCGGTCCGGCTGCTGCGCGACGGCGCGGAGGTCGACCCGGGCGGCCCGCGTCAGCGCGAGCTCCTGGCGCGGCTGGCGGCCGCGCGCGGCCGTCCGGTGTCGTTCGAGCGGCTCGCGGCGGACCTGTGGGACGACGCCGCGGAGCGCGACCTCCGCGCCCGGCGCGGTGCCCTCGCGACGTTCGTCGGCGACCTGCGCTGTCGTCTGGAACCCGAGCGCGCACCGCGCACGCGGCCGCGCGTCCTCGTCACCGAGCACGGCGGCTACGCGCTGCGGGTCCCGGACGGCGCGCTCGACGCGGCACGCCTGGAGGCGGCCGTCGCCCCGGTCGGTGGACGCACGACGCACGGCCTGGCCGCCGCGGCACCCGGCGCCACGCCGGGGCTCGGGGTCGGGGACGCGCCGTCGGACACGCGTGCGCTGCAGGACGCGGTCGCGGCGTGGCGCGGGGAGCCGTACGCCGACCTGCCGGACCGCGCGTGGGTGCGGGCGGAGCGGCGGCACCTCGCCGAGGTGCACGCGCGGGCCGTCGAGCTGCTCGCGGAGGCGCTGCTCGCGGACGGGCGCCCGGGCGAGGCGGTCGCCGCGCTCGACGCGCACGCCGCCGCGCACCCGTGGCGCGAGCACGCGTGGGCGCTGCTCGCGCTCGCGCTGTACCGCGAGGGGCGCCAGACGGACGCGCTCGCCGTCGTGCGCGGCGCGCGTCGCCGGCTCGCCGACGAGATCGGCCTCGACCCAGGACCGGAGCTCGTGCGGCTCGAGCGCGACCTGCTCGCCCAGGCGCCGGCGCTCGACGGCCCGACGCCGGGTGCCCGCCTCGCGGTCACGGCCCCGACCTCGCGCGCCCAGCTGCGGTCCACGGTCGACGTCGCGCGCACGCTCGCGATCGCCGGGGGAGACCACCTCGCGACCGCACAGCAGCAGCGGGTCGCCGCGGCGCTCGCGGCCGAGGCGACGGGCGACCCGGTGCTCACCGCGCGCACGGTCACGGCGTACGACGTCCCGGCGGTCTGGACCCGGAGCGACGACCCCGAGGCGGCCGACGTGCTCGTCGGCGTGGCGCGGCGCACGTTGCACCGGCTGGGCCCCGAGGCGAGCCCGGTGCTCCGCGCGCGCCTGCTCGCCGTCGTCGGGATCGAGCACCGGGGGACGCGCGACGCGTGGGCCTGGGCCGCGGCCCAGGACGCGGTGGGCGTCGCGCGCGCCGTCGGCGACCCGGGGACGCTCGCGCTCGCGCTCAACGCCCGGTTCCTCCAGTCGTTCCAACGTCCGGGCGCGGCCGCCGAGCGCGAGACGACCGGCGCCGAGCTCGTCGCGCTCGCCGCCGCCCACGACCTGCCGACGTTCGCGATCCTCGGGCACCTCGTCCGGATGCAGGCCGCCGCGGGGGCCGGGCGGTTCGGCGACGCCGACGCCCACGCCGCGGCGGCGGAGGACGTGGCGGCCGGGTACGAGTCGCCCGTCGTCCCCATGCTCACGGCCTGGTACCGGGCGATGCGCGACGCCGAGACCTCCTCGCCCGACGCCGCGGCGCGCGCGTACCGGGCCGCCGACGACCTGCTGGCCGGGGTGCGCATGCCGGGCGTGCGCGACGGGCTGCTCCCGCTCGCGCTGCTCACGGTGCGGCTCCGCCACGGCCGCCCGCTCGCCGGGCTCGGCGACCCGGGGCCGTACGCGCCGTGGGTCGCGCCGCTGCTCGCGCTCGACGCGGGCGACCGCGAGGCCGCCGCGGACCTGGTCCGCGCAGCCCCTGAGCCTCCGGCCGACCACCTGCGCGAGCTGCGGTGGGCGCTCGTGGCCGAGGCCGCCGTCCGGCTCGGGGGCGCCCGCCTCGCGCGGCGTGCCCGGGACGCGCTCGCGCGCACCCCGGACGAGCTCGCGGGAGCCGGGTCGGGGCTCGTGTCGCTCGGCCCGGTCCGGGCGTGGCTCGACCGTCTCGGCCCGGTCGCGGACGGTGCGAGCGGGCGCCCGGGCGGCGGGTAGCGCCGCGGGGACGACCGTCCGTCGGGCAGGTGAACTTCGGGGGCGGGGTCTTGAGGTCGGCGGGGACGACACGTACCGTGAGGGCGGCGAGGCGGAGCAGCCTCGGCACGACCCCCCCAAGGAGAACTCTCGTGGCCAGACCATCTGCCGCGCGTCTTGACAGCGCTGTCGGACGACGCGGGGCCAGCCCGACGTCCGACCCCCATCCCCGACGAGGCCGCAGCCGGCTCGGCGGAGCCCTCGCCGGGGCTCTGGCCGCCGCGCTCGCCGTCGGCGTCCTGCCGCCCGCCGCCGCGGTCGCGGCCCCCGTGGTGCCCGCCGCCGAGAGCGACCTCGCGTCGCTCGTCGACGTGTTCGTCGGCACCGAGGGCGACTACGGCAACGACATGCCCGCCGCGCAGGCGCCCAACGGCCTGGCCAAGGTGAACCCGCGCACGACGCCGGGGCGCAACAACACCGGATACGACTACGCGCAGTCCAAGATCTCGGGCTTCACGCACACCAACCTCGACGGGGTGGGGGGCTCCGGCGGCGGCGGTGACATCCTCGTGGTCCCGACCTCCGGGTCGTACACCGCGCGGCCGGGCACGGGCACGTACGCGCACACCTTCTCGCACGACGACGAGCAGGCCGGCCCGGGCTTCTACTCCGTCGGGCTCGGCAACGTCGCGGGCAAGGACGGCGCCATCGCGGCCGCGCCGGGCACGATCGAGGCCGAGGTCGCGGCGACCACGCGCTCGGGCGTGCACCGCTACGCGTTCCCCGAGGGCTCGACGCCGAGCCTCGTCGTCGACCTCGAGACCAACAACACGAGCCGCCGCTCGTCCTCGGTGCAGGTCGAGACGCGCGCGGACGGCACCGTCGAGCTGTCCGGCCAGGTCACGGGCTACTTCTACAACGCCGCCTACACGCTCTACTACACCGCGCGCACGCTGCAGCCCGCGACGGTGCAGACGTGGGGCGACGACGACAAGCTCGTCGACGCGACGTCCCAGGACGGCGTCGACACGGGCGCGATCCTCACGTTCGACCCGGCCGACGCGGGGGACGTCGGCCTGCAGGTCACGCTGTCGCCGGTGAGCGTCGAGCAGGCGCGGACCGACCAGGCGGTCGAGCTCGGTGACCTGTCGTTCGACGCGATCCGCGACCGCACGCGCGCCGAGTGGAACGCGACGCTCGGGCGGGTCGCGATCGACGCCTCGACGGCGACCGACCCGACGGGCGAGCTCCAGCAGCTCTTCTACACGCACCTGTACCGCATGTTCGCCATGCCGATGAACGCGACCAGCACGTCCGGCACCTACCGCGGCGTCGACGGCGCGGTGCACGCGGCGCAGGGCTTCACGTACTACGACTCGTGGGCCACGTGGGACGACTTCCGCAAGTTCTCCGTCATCGCCTACATCGACCCGGCGCTGTACCGCGACATGGTGCAGTCGCTCGTCTACCTGTTCGCGGACGCCGAGGCGACCGGCACGGGCAGCGGCCTCGGCGGGTTCGTGCACTCGGTCCCGACGGTCCGCTGGGAGCGGTCGTCCGTCGTGGTCGCGGACGCGATCGCGAAGGGGTTCGACGGGTTCGACCGCCTCGACGAGGCGTACCCGGCGCTCAAGCGGCTCGCCGGGCAGTACAGCGCGGACGAGCTCCAGCGCGGCTACGTGGCGGGCAACCCCGGCGCGTCGGTGCAGCGCGGCTACGACCAGTACGGCCTCTCCGTGATCGCGGACGAGCTCGGCCTGACGGACGAGGCGCAGACGATGCGCGAGCAGGCGTCGTGGCCGATCGAGAAGCTCACCAAGCCGGGCGCGTGGACCGCGGCCGACGGCACGCAGGTCGGCCTCCTCACCCCGCGCGCCGCCGACGGCTCGTGGCAGAGCGCCGACTACGCGAAGTTCGAGGCCGCGAGCCTCTACCAGGGCACGCTCTGGCAGTACCACTGGTACGACGCGTACGACATGGACGCGCTCGTCGAGGCGATGGGCGGCCCCGAGGCGGCGCGCCTCGCGATGCGCCACATGTTCGGCGAGCACGCACCGGACGACGGCAAGGCCATGCTCCACTCGAACGCCAACGAGATCGACCTGCAGGCGCCGTACCTCTTCAACTACACGGGCGAGCCGAGCCTCACGCAGAAGTGGGCGCGCGCGATCTACACGAAGGAGACCTGGAACAGGTACATCGCGACCGGCTCCTCCAGCGCGGTCCCGAGCGGCGGCGGGGAGTTCACGCCGCCCGTGAAGACGAAGGTCTACCAGCTCGACCCGCGCGGGATGCTCCCCACGATGGACAACGACGCGGGCACGATGTCGACGATGTTCGTCGCCGCGGCCGTCGGCCTGTTCCCGGTGACCGCCGGGTCGGACGAGTTCCAGATCGGTTCGCCGTTCTTCGACTCCACGACCATCACCTACGACGACGGCAGCGCCTTCACGGTCACGGCCGACGGCGTCTCCGAGGACGCGTTCTACGTCCAGTCCGCGACGCTCGACGGCGCACCGTTCGGCAACACGTGGGTCGACTACGCGACCGTGATCGGGGGCGCGGACCTCGCGTTCCGCATGGGCGAGCAGCCGAGCGACTGGGGCACGGACACCGAGCCCGCGTTCTCGATGAGCACCGCCACCGACGAGCCCGCCGAGGGACCGCGCGTCAGCGCGGACCCCACGACCGTGCAGACCGGCGACGGCGGCGCGCTCGACGCGACCGTGACGCTCACGCTCGACGGCGCGCGGTTCGCCGCGTCCGCCGGCACGGACCTCGTCGAGAGCGGGGCGGCGAACGTCGTCGGGCTGCCCGACGGCGTCACGGCGGCCGTGACGGTCGCGTCGCCGACCGCGCTCACGGTCTCCCTGACGGGGACGGCGTCCGCCGACGCGCGCTTCTACGTCCACCTGGGCGACGGTGCGCTCGCCGACGGCGTCGCCGCGTCGTCGCTGCGCGGGCAAGGCGTCTCGGTGCTCTCCCCGCTGCGCCTGTCCGTGGCGTCCGCCGAGCGCGACGCGCTCGCCGGGCTCGTCGACGACGCCGTGCTCGTGCGGCACGGGAACTACTCCTCGGTGACGTTCGACCGGTTCTCCACCGCGCTGACCCAGGCGCAGGACGCCCTCGCGGACGAGGCCGCGACGAGCATCGCGCTGCGGTTCGCGGCCGACCGGCTCGGCGCGGCGATCGACGCGCTCGACCTCACGGGCGGCGGCTACCGCACGCTCGAGGCCGAGCAGTCCGAGGCGTGGTCGGGCGGCGAGCTGAAGAACGAGGCGAACAGCTCGTCGGGCAACCTCGGCGGCGTGCGCTCCGGGTCGTGGGTGCAGTACCGCGACATGACCTTCGAGACCGCGGCCGGGAACACGCCGCCGCGCTTCCTCACGGTCCGCTACGACACGAGCTTCGCCCCGACGGACACGCCGAGCACCGTGCGCGTGCACGCGGGAGAGGTCGACGGCCCCGTGGTCGCGACCGTGGACCTCAAGGGCACGAGCGGCTGGGGCAAGTACACCGAGGTGACGGCGGAGCTCGGCGACGTCCAGGCGCTCGTCGACGCGAAGGCCGTCACGTTCGAGCTGCTCGCCCCGTCGGGGCGGAACTGGGTCGGCAACTTCGACTGGTTCCGCTTCAGCGCCGAGGACCCGTCGGCCCCCGGCCAGCCGGGCGAGTCGCCGACCGTGACGATCGAGGCCGAGGACTGGACCGCGAACTCCGGTCGCGGGCTCAAGAAGGAGTCCTCGACGTGGACGAGCGGGCCGGTGACGAACGTCGGCGGCACCGCGGACGGCGACTGGATCGCCTACGGGCCGGTCGACCTCGGTGAGCTCCCGCTCGGCGAGCTGTCGGTCCACTACGTGCACAACTCGAACCGGTCGGGGAACAACTCGGCGCTGTCGGTGTACCTCGACGCGTTCGACCCGGCGAACCCGGGCGAGCCGTTCGTCACCGTGCCGCTGCCGACGACCGGGTCGAGCTGGACCTCGGACGGGACGGCGACCGTCGTCCTGCCGCAGACGGTGCAGGGGACGCACGAGGTGTTCGTGCGCCTGTCGACCGAGGCGTACGCCGACCACCCGTACGTCGCGAACCTCGACAGCCTGACGTTCGCGCCGGGCGGCCCGACGTCGGTCGTCGTCGAGTCCGAGGCCTGGACCTCGAACTCGGGCCGCGGGCTGAAGAACGAGAGCTCGACGTGGACGAGCGGGCCGGTGACGAACGTCGGCGGGACCGCGGACGGCGACTGGCTCGCCTATGGCGAGATCGACCTCGGCTCCGCCGCGCTCGACCAGCTCTCCGTGCACTACGTGCACAACTCGAACCGGTCTGGGCGCAACTCCGCGCTGTCGGTGTACCTCGACGCGTTCGACCCGGCGAACCCGGGCGAGCCGTTCGTCACCGTCCCGCTGGCCAACACCGGGTCGAGCTGGACGACGGACGGCACGGCCGTCGTCGACCTGCCGACCGCGGTCCGCGGCAAGCACCAGGTGTGGGTGCGCCTGTCCACCGAGGCGTACGCCGACCACCCGTACGTCGCGAACCTCGACAGCATGCGGTTCTTCACCGACGCGTACGAGGTCGAGGTCCCGCCGACCGACACGGCCGCGCTCGCGGCGTCGGTCGAGGACGCCGCGGCGTTCGTGGCGGAGATCGAGCGGTACGGCCGGATCGATGCGGGCGTCTTCTCGCGCGAGCTCACCGCCGCGCGGTCGCTCCTCGCCGACGCCGGCGCCGCCCAGGCGCAGGTCGACGAGCGGGCGCGCCGTCTCGGGCTGGCGACCGACCAGCTCGTGCCGGCCGAGCGTCGTCGGCTCGAGAACCTCGTGACGAGCGCGGAGGCCCTGACCGACGACGGGTACAGCCCCGAGTCGTGGCAGGCGTTCCGCACGGCGCTCGCCGCGGCGACCGAGACCCGGGACGACGCCGCCGCGTCGGACGAGGCGCTGCGCGACGCGCGCCTCGCGCTCCAGGGCGCGATCGACGCCCTGGAGGAGCCGGCCGACGTCGAGCTCGTCGAGGTCACGCTCAGCCCGCGCTGCCTGGCCGGGAAGCCGTACGTGGCGGTCCGCGCGGTGAACGTCTCCGACGCCACGGTGGACGTCGAGCTCGCCTCGGCGCTCGGGGCCAAGACGTTCACGGACGTTGCGCCCGGGGCGAACGCCTACCAGTCGTTCGCGGCGCGCGGCGTGACCGGTGACCTCGTGGTCACCGTGACCGCCACCGGTCCCGACGGCGAGCAGACGGTCGAGCAGACGGTCACGATCCCGACCTGCTGACCCGCACCCGACGTGCCCGCGTCACGGCCTCGTGCCGTGACGCGGGCACGGTCGTCTCCCGGGACGGACGGGGCTCGGGCGTGCGGAAGAATGCGCGGGGGTCGGCCCCGGTCGAGGGCCGGGACGGGGAGGCGTGCGATGGCGGTCGTCGTGTTCGGAGCGCCGGGTCGCGGCGCGGCGCGGGTCAGGACGGCGCGCCCGTGAGCCCGCGCGGCGGCTGGTGGCCGTTCGGAAGGCGAGGGGAGGAGCGGCCCTCCGCCGAGCAGGCCGCCGCGGCCGAGGCGCAGACGCGCCTGCTGGGCGTGCTGGCGCAGGAACTGGCGGCGGCCCAGACCGAGCCGTGGGACGAGCTGTCGTACCGCGCGTTCGTCGTGGCCGACCGGACGCAGTCGCACGTGTCGCTCCGCGGCGCGTGGCCACCGCCCCTCGCGCAGAAGCCGACCTCCTCGACGTTCGCGGAGGCGCTCGCCGAGCTGCGGGCGGCGACGGCGGCGCCCGGCCGGGGGGCCTGGTTCACCATTTCCATGACGGTGCGCGCCGACGGCGAGGTCGACGCGTCGTTCGACGTCGACACCGAACCCGGCTTCCTGCCCCCGGCCGGCCCCGCCGACTTCGCCCGCGACCTGGAGCGGTTCCCGCGGTCGGTCGAGGCGCAGCCGACCTGGCTGCGCGAGCGGCTCTCGTGGGCACGGCTGACGCCCGAGCAGAGGTCACGCGCCGAGGCCGGGGTGGGTGCGCTCCAGCCGTACCCCGCGCTCGGCGGGAGCCGACCGCTGTTCACCGTGACAGTGACGCCGGAGGACGACGTCGTCGACGTGCTCGACCACGCGACCGGCCGGCGAGCGCTCGTCGACCGGGACGGCACCGTCCGGCTCGTCGCGCCGGACCCCTCGGCCCGCCCGCGCTGACCACCCCCTACCGCACGAGCGCGCGCACCGCGTCGATCGTGTCGGCCTCGTCGGCGGTCTTGTCGTCGCGGTAGCGCAGCACGCGCGCGAACCGGAGCGCGAGGCCGCCGGGGTAGCGGGTGGACCGCTGGAGCCCGTCGAACGCGATCTCGACGACCTGCTCTGGCCGGACGTGCACCACGTACCCGTCGTCGGACGTCTCCAGCTCGCGGAACCGGCGCGTCTGCCACTCCAGCATCTCGTCCGTCATGCCCTTGAACGTCTTGCCGAGCATGACGAACCCGCCGTCGGGGTCGCGCGCGCCGAGCCAGATGTTGGACAGCCACCCGCGGCGGCGGCCCGAGCCCTGCTCGACCGCGAGCACGACGAGGTCGAGCGTGTGCCGCGGCTTGACCTTGACCCAGCCCGCGCCGCGCCGCCCGGCCGCGTAGGGGGTGTCGAGCGACTTCACCACGACGCCCTCCTGCCCCTCGGCCACCGCGCCCTCGAAGAACGCGGTCGCGGCGTCGGGGTCGGCGGTGACGAGGCGCCGCACGGCGTGGGGGCCCGCCACGTCGTCGAGCACCGCGAGCCGGTCGCGCAGCGGCTCGTCGAGCAGGTCGCGGCCGTCGACGTGCAGCGCGTCGAAGAAGAACGGCGACAGCTCGAGCGACGCCGCGAGCTCGGCCTCCTCGGCTGCGCTCCGCTCGCCCTGGGTCGCGGAGCGGGCGGCGGTCTCCTGGAACGGGCGCGGGACGCCGTCGGGCCCGACGACGAGCGCCTCGCCGTCGAGCACGAGCGCCCGGGCCGGGAGGGACCGCGTCGCGGCGACGATCTCCGGGACGCGCTCGGTGATGTCGTCGAGCGAGCGCGTGAAGACGCGCACGTCGTCGCCGTCGCGGTGCACCTGGATGCGGATCCCGTCGAGCTTGACGTCCACGGCCACCGCGGTGCCTGACGGCGGGTGCTCGCCCCCGGCATCGTCGTCGCCGTCCTCGGCGGCCGCCCCGGGTCCGGCGCCGAGCTTCTCGAGCGCGGCGCCGACGTCGGGCGCCGACTGCGCGAGCATCGGCCGGACGGGGCGGCCCACCGTGAGCCGGAACGTCGCGAGAGCCTCGGTCGCGGACTCGGGGCTCCCGGCCGTGAGCGCGGCGCGCGCGACCGGTCCCGTCGCGCCCGCGAGCATGACCGCGCGACGCACCGCGTCGGCGGGTACCCCGGCGGCCTCCGCGACGGCGTCGACCACGACCGAGTCGAGCGCGCCCTGTCGCAGCTCGCCCGAGACGAGCCCCGCGAGGAGCGACTGCTCGCGCGCCGTCGCGGCACCGAACAGCGCCGCGGCCTCGGCCTGGCGGGCCGTCGCCGAGCCGGGGCCGGAGAGGTCGGCCATGTGCGCGAACGCGGCATCGACCGCGGTCAGGGTGAGGCTCGGCTCCTCGGCCGGGGTGGGCAGGTCGCGCAGCGAGCGCCACCCGAGTCCCGTGCGCCGCTGGCGCAGCTCGCCCGCGAGGTACGCGACGGCGATCTCGACCTCGTCGCGCCCGCTCCCGCCGTCGGTACCGTCCGCGGTGCCGGCCGTACCGGCCGGGCCGGCCGGGCCGACGTCGGCGGCGACGCGGCGCAGCAGGTCCGCGATCGCCGCGCGCTTGGCGAGGCGCGAGCGGGTGGCGGCGACGGCGTCGGACGTGGCGGCGACCTCGGCGAGCAGCATGCTCCATCCTCACGCCGACCACCCACGTCCGCCCGTGCTCCCGCCGGTGCCGAACCCGGGGTCCCTCCCGACGATCGCCGCCCCGTGGGGAGGAACCCCGGGTTCGGCGGCCCAGGGGAGCGCCCAATCGGGAGCGAGCCCCGGTTCGGCGGCGCGGGACGCCGGCGGCCGGTCAGCGGGCGGGCGCCACTACGACGTCGACCGTCCCGACCGACGGCAGCGCGCCCCGCAGCCTGGCCTCGGCTGCGGCCGAGGTCCGGTCGGCGACGGCGACCGGCGTCTGCGGCGGCACGAGGACGCGCGCCTGGACGGCCAGGCGGTGGCCCGACCAGCGCAGCCGGACGTCGTCCACACCCTGCAGCCCGTCCACGCCGTCGAGCGCGTGGCGCGCCCGGTCCGTGAGGTCCGGGTCGACGCCGTCGAGGAGCCGGCGCCCGACGTCGCGCGCGGTGCCCCACAGCAGCACGAGGATCGCGGCGGTGATGAGCAGGCCGACGAGCGGGTCCGCGAGGGGGAGACCGGCGAGGACGCCGAGCGCGCCGAGCACGACCGCGAGCGACGTGAACCCGTCGGTGCGCGCGTGCACGCCGTCCGCGACGAGCGCGGCGGAGCCGATGCGGCGACCCACCCGGATGCGGTACACGGCGACCGCCTCGTTGCCCGCGAAGCCGACGATCCCCGCCGCGATCACCCAGCCCAGGTTGTCCACAGGTTGGGGATCCGCGAGGCGTCGCACCGCCTCGTTGCCCGCGACGACCGCCGAGAGGGCGATCATCGCGACGATGAACAGGCCCGCGAGGTCCTCGGCCCGGCCGTAGCCGTGGGTGTACCGGCGCGTCGCCGCGCGGCGGCCGAGCACGAACGCGATCCACAGCGGCACGGCCGTGAGCGCGTCGGAGAGGTTGTGGACGGTGTCCGCGAGCAGCGCGACCGAGCCGCTGACCGCGACGATGCCGAGCTGCGCCAGCGCCGTCGTGCCCAGCACGACGAGCGACACCTTGACCGCCCGGATGCCCTGCCCGCTCGCGACGAGCTCGTCGTCGATCGAGTCGGCCGCGTCGTGCGAGTGCGGCACGAACACCTCGTGCAGCCAGCCGCGCAGCCCGGCCGGGTGAGGATGGTCGTGGTCGTGGTCGTGGTCGTGGTCGTGGTCGTGGTCGTGGTCGTGGTCGTGGTCGACGGCGGCCGGGCGGGTCGTGCTCATCGGTCCGCCGCCGTGGACGTGGCGGTCCCGGCGGCGGGGGAGGAGCCGTCGACCGTGGCGTGCGCGTCGTCGGCGTGGTGCGCGGGGTGGTCGTCCACGGCGTGCTGCGCCTGGAAGACGGCCTGGGTCACGAGCGTCCGCGCGTGCTCGTCGACGAGCGAGTAGAAGACGCGGTTGCCCTCCTGCCGGGCGCGGACGATGCGACCCCAGCGCAGCTTGGCGAGGTGCTGCGAGACGGCCGTCGGCGACTTGCCGACGATCTCTGCGAGCGCGTTGACCGGCAGCTCGGTGTCGCGCAGGGCGAGGACGATCCGGACGCGCGTCGCGTCCGCGAGCAGCGAGAACACCTCCGCCGCGAGCTCGACGTACTGGCTCTCCACCCCGAAGGTGCACGCCTTCATATCTTCACGCATACGCAGATACTAACGGAGTCCGCACGCCCACGAGGCCGAACCCGGGATCGCTCCCCACCGGCGCGGCGTCGTGGGGACCGACCCCGGGTTCGGCGGTTCGGGGGCGGCCCTGATCCGTGGCCGTGTCGCGAGACTTACGATCGCGACGTGAACGCCTCGGGAGCACCGGCGCGCCGCCGTGTGCCGCTGTGGCTCGTCGCGGCGGTGGTCGTCGTCGTGCTGCCCGCGACCGGGCTGCTCCCCGCCGCCGACGCGCGCGACCTGCTCGCGCGGACCGGCCCGGTGCTGGTCTTCCTGCTCGCGATCACGGTCGTCGCCGAGCTGTGCGCGGGCGCGGGCCTGTTCGACGCCGTCGCCGGGCGGGCGGCGCGGCTCGCCCGGGGGCGGCGGCTCGCCCTGTGGGGGCTCGTCGTGGTCCTCGCGACGGCGAGCACGGTCGTGCTGTCGCTCGACACGACGGCGGTGCTCGTCACGCCCGTCGTGCTCGCCCTCGCGCGCCGCACGGGCACGAGGCCCCTGCCGCTCGCCCTCACCGTGCTCGCGCTCGCCAACACGGCGTCGCTGCTCCTGCCCGTCTCGAACCTGACCAACCTGCTCGCGGCGCACCGGTTCGGCACCGGGTACGTCGGGGTGATGTGGGCGCCCGCGCTGGCGGTCCTCGCCGTCACGATCGTGGTCCTGCTCGTGTTGCACGGCCGTGACCTGCGCGGACGCTTCACGCTCGGGGGAGCCGGCCCGACGCCGCCCGACCAGGTGCTCCTCCGGGTCACCGCCGCCGTCGTCGCGCTCCTCGCGGTCGCGTTCGCGCTCGAGCTGCCCGTCGCGCCGACGGCGCTCGCGGGCGCCGCGGTGCTCGCCCTCGCGACGTGGTGGCGGCGCGTGCAGCCCCTCGTGCCCGTGCGGGAGATGCTGCCGTGGCGGTCGGCGCTCGTCGTCGCCGCGCTGTTCGTCGTCGTCGAGACGTGGCACGCGCACGGGCTCGGCGACCTCCTCGCCGCCGTCGCCGGCACGGGCACCGGCCCGGGCGACCTCGCGCGGCTCGCCGCGACCGGCGTCGTCGCGGCGAACCTCGTCAACAACCTGCCCGCGTTCCTCGCGCTGCTGCCCGCGGCGGGGGAGAGCGTCGACCGGCTCGCGACCCTGCTCGTCGCGGTGAACGCCGGGCCGCTCGTCACGCCGTGGGCGTCGCTCGCGACCGTGCTGTGGTGGCAGCAGTACCGCCGCCACGCGTTCGAGCAGGGGCCGCCGCCCACGTGGCACGTGGTCCGGCAGGGCCTCGTGCTCGCGCCCCTGACGGTCGCTGCGGGCGTCGCCGTCGTGGCGTTCGGCTAGGCAGAGGGGCGCGCTCGGCGCCCGGGAGGCGTCCCGTCGTCGTGCGCACGCCGCCCGGCCTCACGTCACAGGCGGTCGAACGGGGCGGCGTAGGTGAACCGGCCCGCGTACTCGTCGCGCCACGCGCTCAGGGCGCGCGCCTGGAAGTAGTCCCCCCACGCCGGCTCGGGAGCCTCGATCCCGAGGGCGCTCGCGGGCACGAACCCGAACCGGGAGTAGAGGGCCGGCTCCCCGAGCAGCACCACGACGGGTTCCGCGAGGGCGTCCGCCGCGCCGAGGATCGTGTGCATCAGCGCGGAACCCACTCCGCGCTGCTGGTGGTCGCGACGGACGCTGAGCGGCCCGAGCCCCAGCGCCGGCCGGTCCCCGAGCCGCCCGCGGGTGGCGACCACGTGTCCGACCACCTGCGGGTCGGGGCGCCCGGTCTCGGCGACCAGCGACAGCTCCGGGACCCACCCGCTGTCCTCGCGCAGCCACCCGACCAGGGTGGCCTCGCCGGGTGCGCCGTCCGGCTCGACGGACGGGGCGGCGTGCTCGACCGCGGAGAACGCGTCCGCGGTGACCGCCCGGATCGCCGGGACGTCGGACGGGCGCTCGCGTCTGATCAGCATGCCGACACTCTCGACGCGTGCGCACCCGGGGGCAACGGAAAATCGCCACCGAATGCACCGTCACCGTCCGAGGCCATCTGGTTCTCCGAGCGCCCTGGGGGTGGCCCACCCCGGCGGCCCGTGGAGTCTCGGCACGGCCTCGGGCATGATGCGTGGCAGGTCGACGACGGGGAGGACGCATGGAAGAGCGAGACGTCGACGACAGGCCGTGGCCGGCACGACCACGGGGCCCGCGCCCGCCGGTCTGGGTCGGGACGGCCGCCGTCGTCGTCGGGGCGCTCGTCGTCGTCGTGGCGCTGGTGTCACGGCTCTCCGGCGGTGGTCGAGACTGCCCGGCGATCGCCTATCCCAGCCTCCTCGAGGTCGTGCTGACGGGAGAGACCGCCGACGTGGCGCACGTGCAGCTGAGCAACGGCGACGGCGAACCGTGGTACCCGCCGCTGCCGACGGATCCTGGGACCGCAGAACCCGCACTCTCGCCGGGACGGGAGGGGGACACCTGGACCTTCACGTTCTCCTCCCCGAGGAACCCGATCGGGCTCCGTGCGCTCGACGCCGCCGGAGTCGTCGTCGCCGAGACGAAGAAGTCCGTCGAGATGGTCCGCACCGGAGGGTCGGAGGCGTGCGGTGGTCCGATGCAAGGCCGCATCGGCTGGGCGCTCTGACGCCCACCTCGCGTGCCGGCGTCGGGGGAGCGGTCGCTACGTCGAGACCGCCAGGCACCCGTTGGTCCAGTCCCAGTCGCTCGCTGCCCGCTCGGCGACGTCACCGCCCGCGTCGTAGGCAGCGCTGACCTGCTCCGGGGGCAGGCTCGTGCGGATCGTCGGACCCCCGCACCCGCTGCCGATGAACGCGCCGTCGCGCTCGATCCACAGGCAGAAGGCAGTGTCCGCCTCGAGCGACTCGGCGAGGAAGAACGCGTACCCGTCCTGCTCGTGGAGAAGCCGGGTCTCGCCGATCGATCCCGGGTCGACGTCCGGGGAGCTCAGGTCCACCGAGTCCTCCGGCCCGGCCTCCGTGGCCAGCACCCGGGACGGGTCGCAGGCGGAGGTCCCGGTCCCGCAGGACACGGTGGCAGCAGCGGTGATCAGTACGAGCGCCACCGGAAGCACCGCTCGACGTCGCGAGCCGAGGTCTCGGCGCAGGCTCGCGAGTAATCCGATCGCATGCATGTCGCAACGATACTGGAATCGATCGTCATGATCGAGGAAGGTCACCTCCCGACCGGCCGCGCGTCCTCGCGTGTGCCGCGCGGTGGTGCGTCGGTGGTGCGCCGGTGGGCCGAGGCCGCCGCCGGTCCGGCTGCCCGGAGGGAGCCCAGCAGTGCGTCGCGGGACGCGAGGGCCGCCGAGAGCGCGTCCAGGGACGCCGGGAGCAGCGGGAGCCGCACGCGAGGGCTGGCGATCCGGCCGTCGGCGGCGAGGACGGCCTTGATCACCGCGGGATTGGGCTCGGCGAAGAGGGCGCGCGTGAGCGGGACGAGCGCGTCGTGCACCGTGCGGGCCCGGTGCGCCGGGCCGTGCCGCCAGGCCTCGATCAGCTCGGCATAGGCGCGCGGGGCCACGTTGGCGCTCGCGGTGATCGCGCCGCGGGCGCCGAGGGAGATCAGCGGCCCCGCGTACAGGTCGTCGCCGGCGAGCACGGACACGTCGGGCCGCAGGGCGCTCAGGAACGCGACCGTCGTGTCGTCGATCGAGCCCACCGTGTGCTTGAACCCGGCCACGCCGGGCAGGTCGGCGAGCCGGTGGAGCGTGTCCGCCGTGAGGGTCAGGCCCGTCCGGTACGGGACGTTGTAGACGACCAGCGGGACGGGGGCCGCCGCCGCGAGGCGCCGGACGTGCTCGACGACGCCCTCCTGGGAGGGGCGCGTGTACGACGGGACCGCGACGAGCGCGGCCGTCGCCCGGGGGTCGAGGGCCGTGATGAGGTCGACGGACGCGGCGGTGCTGCTCGTCCCCGTGCCGACGACGAGGTGCCGGTCGCGTCCCGCGCAGACCTCGGCGCAGACGTCGACGACCTGACGCGCCTCGGCGCGAGTCAGCGTCGCCGGCTCTCCGGTCGTGCCCAGGGCGACGACGCCCGCCGCGCCCTCGTCGAGGACCGTGGCGGCGAGCGTCGCGAGCGCGTCGAGGTCGAGGCGGTCGTCGTCGGTGAACGGGGTGACCAGGGGGACGTAGAGACCGGAGAGCTCCATGACGGCCACTCTGGGCCCGCCGCCACGGTCGGGTCTAGTTCCTGTTCGTGCGGCATGCCGTAAGTTCTCCTTATGCTCGACGTCCGCAGGCTCCGGCTGCTCCGGGAGCTCTCGCACCGGGGAACCATCGCGGCGGTGGCCGAGGCGCTCACCTACACGCCGTCGGCCGTGTCGCAGCAGCTCTCCGCGCTCGAGCGCGACGCCGGGGTGGCCCTGCTGGAGCGGTCGGGCCGCCGGGTCCGGCTCACCGCGGCCGCCGAGCGGCTCGTCGAGCACACCGAGAAGATCCTGGAGATCCTCCGCGAGGCCGACGCGGACCTCGCCTCGGCCGCCACGACGCTCCGCGGGACGCTGCGCATCGGCGTCTTCCCGACCGCCGTGCCGACCCTGCTCACGCCCGCGGTCGTGCGCCTGAGCTCCGACCACCCGGGGTTGCGGCTCCTGGTCTCCGAGCTCGACCCCGCGACGGTCCCCGCCGCGCTGCGCGGGGACGCGGTCGACGTCGCGCTGGTCCAGGAGTACGACCACGTCCCGCTCACGGTCGGGCCCGGCGTCGAGACGGAGCCGCTGCTGGAGGAGACGGTCCACCTGGCCGCCCTGGACGCCGGGTCGCTCGCCGACCGTCGCGACGCGCCCTGGATCGCCGGGACGCCCGGGACCCTGTGCCACACGCTGACCGTCAGGGCCTGCGAGGCCGCGGGCTACGCCCCCGGCATCCGTCACCACGCGGACGACTTCGGTGCGGTCCTCGCGCTCGTCGCCGCCGGGCAGGGCGTCGCGCTCGTCCCGGACCTCGCGGCCGGGAACCCTCCCACGGGCGTGGTCCTCACGCCGCTCGCCATCCGGCGTCGGACCTCGCTCGCCTACCGTCGCGGGACCCGGGCGCACCCGGAGGTCGCCGCCGCACGCGCGGCGCTGCACGCGGCCGTGGCGACCGCCGGACTCACGCGCACCACCGGGTAGCAGCACGAGGATCGCCGGCGCCGGTGCGCACGGCCGCGCCGGGGAGCCGTCAGCTCTCGGGGTCGTCCTGGAACACGCGCACCTCCTGGCGGCAGCGGCAGGCGACGGCGATCTTCGCCGCCCACCGGAGCGCGTCGTCACGCGTGGGTACGTCCAGCACGGTGTAGCCGCCCTCGATCCGGGCGGTCTGCGGGTACGTGCCCTCGGTGACGGTGCCGTCCCCGGAGACCAGGACCGGCGGGACGCTCTCGTCGATCCCGCCGCCGAACACCCAGACTCCGGCCTCCTTGGCCTCGCGCACCACCGTGTGCGCCGCGTCCGCGGCGGCCTCGAGGCCGCCTGGACCGAGCTCCATCTCGCCGCTGGGGAACGAGATCAGGTACTTCGCCATCGCACGACTCCTTCGTCTCCGGGGATCCCGGCCCATCGTCGCTCGGGGTACCCACGCCACGCCGACCCTTGACGCCCTGGATGTCCGTCTCGTAACGTCCGTACTGCACAACGCAAGAAGTTGACAGAAGTCCAGCACAAAGCAGTGCACACGCTGCAACTCTCGAATTCCGCCACGGGTCCGACCGGTGACCATCCCTGACGGGTCGTTTCGTGGCACCCGGCCGACCGGATCCGACCTCGGGCCCGGTCCCGACCCCGAACCAGCCCTGACCCGACCCACCCGTGACGGTGGCGCCGCACCAGCACGATCGCGTCCGCCGTCGGGCACCGTCGCCCGCGGGTGGACGAGCCCGCCCCGGCGGGAGAACGAGGACGTTCATGAGAACCCCCTGGAAGCACACGGTCGTGGCGGGTGCCGCGCTGGCGCTCGTCGCGCCGCTCGGCGTCGTCGCCGTGGCGCACGCCGCGGACGCCACCAACCTGGCGCTCGGCAAGCCGATCGCCGCGTCGTCGGTGACGCAGACCTACGTCGCGGGCAACGCGAACGACGGGAACACCGGCTCCTACTGGGAGGGCGCGGGCGGCCAGTACCCGTCGCACCTCACCGTCGACCTCGGGGCGGAGGCCGACGTCGACCGCGTCGTCGTCACGCTGCCCCCGCCCTCCGTGTGGTCGTCGCGCACGCAGACGTTCAGCGTGCTCGGCCGCTCCGACGGCGAGACGGCGTTCCGGACGCTCAAGGCGTCGGCGGCGTACCGGTTCGACCCCGCGAGCGGCAACACGGTCGAGATCCCGCTCGACGCCGAGGTCGACGAGGTGCGCCTCGCCTTCACCGCCAACACCGGTGCGGGCAACGGTCAGGTGTCCGAGCTCCAGGTCTGGGGCACGCCCACGGGCGGCACCGACCCGACGGACCCCACCGACCCGACCGGTCCCACGGACCCGACCGGCACCAACTACGCGAAGAGCCGCCCCGCGACGGCCTCGTCGACCGAGTGGCAGTTCGTCGCCGCGAACGCGGTCGACGGCAGCGCGACCACCTACTGGGAGGGCGCGGGCGGGCAGTACCCGTCGACGCTCGACGTCGCGCTCGCCGCGCCCACGCAGCTCAGCAGCGTCCGCGTCCGGCTCAACCCCGACGCCGCGTGGGGCCCGCGCACGCAGACGTTCTCCGTGTGGGGCCGCACCGGCACGGGTGCCTGGCAGGAGCTCAAGGCCTCGGCCGGGTACGCGTTCGCGCCGGGCAGCGGCAACCTCGTCGACGTGCCCGTGACGGGCACCGCGACCGACGTGCGCCTGCGCTTCACCGGCAACACGGGCGCGGGCAACGGCCAGGTCGCCGAGCTCGAGGTCTACGGCGCCCCGGCGCCGAACCCCAACCTCACCGTCACCGCGGTGACGGCGTCGCCGGCGTCGCCCACGGCGACGACCCCCGTGACGCTCACGGCGACGGTGACGAACACGGGCGACCGCGCGTCGTCGGCCACGACGCTGGACGGGAAGCTCGGCGGGTCGACCGCGGGCTCGGCCGCCGTCGCCGCGCTCCAGCCCGGCGCGAGCGCGCAGGTCCAGGTCGCGGCGGGCACCCGCCCCGCGGGCGAGTACACGGTCGGTGCCGTCGTCGACCCGGCGAACACCGTCGTCGAGCAGGACGAGACGGACAACGCGTTCACGGCGACGGCCAAGCTCGTCGTGGGCGAGGCGCCCGGGCCGGACCTCGAGGTCGTCTCCGTGTCGTCGAACCCGGCCAACCCGGCCGTCGGCTCGGCCGTGACGTTCTCGGTCCAGGTACGCAACCGCGGCAACCAGCCCGTCGCGGCAGGGTCGGTGACGCGCGTCGTCGCCGGCTCCACGACGCTCGACGGCACGACGCCGGCCGTCCCCGCGGGCGCGACCGTCACCGTCACGCCGAGCGGCTCGTGGACCGCGACGAGCGGCGGAGTCACCGTGACCGCGACGGCCGACGCCACGGGCGTGGTCGCCGAGACGAACGAGGACAACAACACCGGCACGCTCGCCGTGACCGTCGGGCGCGGCGCCGCCGTCCCGTACACGACGTACGAGGCCGAGGACGGCCAGTACACGGGCACGCTGCTCCAGACCGACGCGCTGCGCACGTTCGGGCACACGAACTTCGCGACCGAGTCGTCGGGCCGCGAGTCCGTGCGCCTGACCAGCACGGGCCAGTACGTCCAGTTCACGTCCACCAACCCGACGAACTCGATCGTCGTGCGCAACTCGATCCCCGACGCCCCCGGCGGCGGGGGCCAGGAGAAGACGATCAGCCTCTACGCGGACGGCCAGTTCGTGCAGAAGCTCACGCTCTCGTCGAAGCACTCGTGGCTCTACGGGACGACGGACCAGCCCGAGGGCCTGGTCAACACGCCGGGCGGAGACGCGCGTCGCCTCTTCGACGAGTCGCACGCGCTGCTCGGGCGGTCGTTCCCGGCCGGGACGGTCTTCAGGCTCCAGCGCGACGCGGGCGACGACGCGGCGTTCTACGTCATCGACCTGGTCGAGCTGGAGCAGGTCGCCCCTCCGCTGGCCAAGCCCGCGCAGTGCACGTCGATCACCGAGTACGGCGCGGTGCCGAACGACGGGCTCGAGGACACCGCCGCCATCCAGGCCGCCGTCACCGCGAACCAGAACGGAGAGATCGACTGCGTGTGGATCCCGGCGGGGCAGTGGCGCCAGGAGAAGAAGATCCTCACCGACGACCCGCTCAACCGCGGCATGCACAACCAGGTGGGCATCCGCGACGTGACGATCCGTGGTGCGGGCATGTGGCACTCGCAGCTCTACAGCCTCATCCCGCCGCACCTCGCCCCGGGCGTCATCAACCACCCGCACGAGGGCAACTTCGGGTTCGACATCGACGACAACACCCAGATCTCCGATCTCGCGATCTTCGGCTCCGGCACGATCCGCGGCAACAACGCCCAGGAGGAGGGCGGCGTCGGCCTCAACGGCCGGTTCGGCAAGAACACGAAGATCACCAACGTGTGGATCGAGCACGCGAACGTCGGGGTGTGGGTCGGGCGCGACTACTCCAACATCCCGGAGCTGTGGAACCCGGGCGACGGGATCGTCTTCTCCGGCATGCGGATCCGCAACACCTACGCGGACGGCATCAACTTCAGCAACGGGACGCGCAACTCGACGGTGGTGAACTCGACGTTTCGCAACACCGGCGACGACGCGCTCGCCGTCTGGGCCAACCCGTACGTCAAGGACCGGGCCGTGGACATCGGCCACTCCAACACGTTCCGCAACAACACCGTCCAGCTCCCGTGGCGCGCCAACGGCATCGCCATCTACGGCGGCTACGACAACTCGATCGAGAACAACCTCGTCTACGACACCATGAACTACCCCGGCATCATGCTGGCGACCGACCACGACCCCCTGCCGTTCTCGGGGACGACGCTCATCGCCAACAACGGGCTCTACCGCACCGGCGGGGCGTTCTGGAACGAGGACCAGGAGTTCGGCGCGATCACGATCTTCCCGCAGACGCACGACATCGTCGGCGTGACCATCCGCGACACGGACATCGTCGACTCCACGTACGACGGCATCCAGTTCAAGAACGGCGGCGGGAACATGCCGGACGTGAAGATCACGAACGTGCGGATCGAGAAGTCCAACAACGGCTCCGGCATCCTCGCGATGGGCGGCGCCCGTGGCAACGCGATCCTCTCGAACGTCACCGTCACGAGCTCGCGCGACGGCGACGTGGCGAAGGAGCCCGGCTCGCAATTCACCTTCACGGGCCAATAGGGGGCCACCTCGCCCACCCTCGCGGTGCCGAACACGACATGGGGGTCGTTATCCGCCGGATAGCGACTCCCATGTCGTTCTCGAGGGCGGGGAAGGTCGTGGTCGACGGCGCCCCGCTGGGCTGGCTCGCGACGTACCGCACGCCGGTGAAGGCCGCCCACCTCGCGAACAACCCGCACGCGAGCTTCTCCTACTGGGCGCCCCGCGGGAGCGACTTCGCGGCCGCGGACGTCGTCGCCAGGTGGGTCGACGACGAGCAGGACCGCCGCCGCGTGTGGGACCTCTACGCGCGGACCAGCCCGCAGGGCGCCGGCTACGACCTCGGCGCCTTCTGGGCGTCACCGACGGACCCGCGGCTCCACGTCCTGCGCCTCGACCCCTACCGCGTCCAGGTGATCCGCGGCCTCGACCTGCGCAACCGGATCTGGACCCCGAGCGACGTCCCGGCCGTCGTCCCACGAGCGGCCGTCGCCACGGCCTGACGGGCGCTCTCCGGCGGACGCCGGGTACGCCGCGGGTGCCCGCACAGCGGGGCTCAGCGCGGGGACGGCCGGTCGGCGACGGGCACCGACGGCACGGTGTCCTCCACGAAGCGGGGGCGGCAGGCGAACCAGCCCCCGACCACGCCGGGGACGGCGGTGGCGGCGAGCACGAGGAGCGGGACCGACCACGACCCGGTCGCCTCGCGCAGCAGGCCCAGGCCGATCGGGCCGAAGCACGCCAGCGCGTACCCGAGGCCCTGGACGAAGCCCGACACGGCCGACGCGGTCTGCGGAGTCCGGGTCCGCCGGTTGATGAGGGTCATGCACAGCGGGAACGTGCTCACCCCGATCCCCAGCGCGCACATCCAGAGCGCCGTCCCGTCGAGCGGGGAGAGGAGCAGGCCGACGTACCCGGTCACGAGCACGACGGCGCACACGACGACCACGACGAACGGGTTCGCCAGGCGCGTGGCGAGGTGCGGGACGACCAGCGCGGCGGCCATGCCCCAGGCGGAGTAGAGGGCGACCATGGTGCCGCCCAGCGCGGCGCTGCCGCCCGCGTCGGTGAGCACGGCCGGGACCCACGTGATGATCCCGTAGTTCGAGAGCGAGATCGCCGCGAACAGGACGACGAGGCCCCACACGGTCGAGGACCGGCCGATCCGCGGTCTCGCGCCGACGGCGGTCGAGGTGCCGGGCGCGTGGTGGTTCGCGGGCATCCGGGTCGCCAGGACGAGCCACACGACGGCGGCGAGCGCCGCGGGCCCCGCCCAGATCCCGACCGAGAACCGCCAGCTGGTCGCCTCGGCGACGGGGACGGCGAGGAGCGGGGCGACGAACTGACCGGTCTGCATGAGGATCAGGTAGAGCGACGTCCACAGGGCGATCCGGTCCGGGAACCACGCCTTCACCAGGGGGACGATCACGACGTTCGCCGCGCCGATCCCGGCGAGGGCCAGCACGGTCGACGCCACCAGCCAGGTGGTCGACGGGGAGATCGCGCGCAGCACGAGCGACAGGGCCGTCAGCGCCAGGGCGACCGTGGCCGTGCGCTCGAGCCCGAACCTGCGCGTCACCACGGGAGCGAGGAACCCGAAGAGCCCGAACGACACCGCGGGGACGGTGCCGAGCAGGCCGGCCACGGCCACGCCGTAGCCGAGGTCGGCGCCGATGGTCTCCAGCAGCGGGGTGAACCCCGTGACGGCGGTCCGGAGGTTGATCGCCGTCAGCGCGACGGCGAGCCCGGCCCACAGGGTGAGGCGGACCCGCCCGGCGGGGACGCGGGTGGGGGAGAGTGTGGCCATGTCAAACTCCGCTGCGAGGTCGGCCGTCGATAGGATCATGGGATGAATCCTGAGCAGTCTGACACGCGTGAGCCGCTGCGTCGAGTAGGACTCATCGACCAGGCGGCGGCACGGTTCCGCGACGAGGTGGTCTCCGGGCGCTGGCCCGTCGGCGAGCGCATCCCGACCGAGGTCGCCCTGGTGGCCGAGTTCGGCATCGGGCGGAACACGGTCCGCGAGGCGCTCCAGTCGCTGGTGCACGCGGGCCTGCTGCGCCGCGAGCAGGGGCGTGGCACCTTCGTCATCTCCCGCTCCGAGCTGACCGGCACCCTCGAGCGTCAGCTCGCCGGAGGCACGCGCCGCCACTACCTCGAGCTGCGCCTCGCCCTGGACAGCACCGCGGCCTCGCTCGCCGCCGCGAGCCGCACGGACGCCGACGTCGTGCTGCTGCGCGAGCTGCGCGACCGGCGGGAGGCGGCGTGGTCGACCGACGATCCCGACGCGCGCGCGAGCGCGGACCTCGACCTGCACCGCGCGATCGTGGAGGCGACGCACAACCCCCTGTACGTGACGCTGTACTCGAGCATGCTCGACGTGTTCGCCGTCCACATGCGCGACGAGGAGAACGAGGACGAGGACGCGGCCCACCGGCACCACCACGAGCTGGTCGAGGCGATCGCCGACGCCGACGCGGACGCTGCCGCGGAGGCGGTGGCCGCGATCATGGACCCGTTCCTGCGCTGAGCCGCGCCGCGGCAGCCGAGCCCGCCGTCAGTCCAGGCAGAACTCGTTGCCCTCGACGTCCTGCATGACGATGCACGACTCGTTCTCCTCGTCCGCGACCATGACGCGCACGCACGTCGCGCCGAGGGCGACCAGACGGTCGCGCTCGGCCTCCAGCGTCGCGAGGCGCTCGGCGCCGACGAGCCCGGTCCCGACGCGCACGTCGAGGTGCACCCGGTTCTTGACGACCTTGCCCTCGGGGACGCGCTGGAAGTACAGGCGGGGGCCGACGCCGTCCGGGTCGCTGCACGCGAACCACGCGTCCCGCTGCTCGGGCGGGAGCGCGGCGTTCGCGTCGTCCCACGTGGCGAAGCCGTCCGGGGGCGACGGCGGGACGTAGCCGAGCACCTCGCACCAGAACCGGGCGACGCGCTCCGGCCGCGCGCAGTCGAACGTGACCTGGACCTGCCTGACCGTCGTCGTCATCCCGCCACCCTAGGCACGCGGGCCCTCCTGGTCGGAGGGCATTTCCGGCCCCGGCGCGTCCGCTACCGGCGCGTCGGCCACCGGCGCGTCGGCCGTCGACACGTCCGCCACCGCCGTCGCCGCGGTCGGCCGCGCGGGGAACGTGCGCCGCGCGACGAGGACCACGACGAGCGCGCCGGCGACGATCCCCGCCCCGAGGAGCGGGACGACGTCGAGCCCGGACCGCGCGAGGACGAGCGCGCCGAGCGCGGCGCCGCCGCCGATGCCGACGTTCGACGACGCGTTGACGAGCGCTCCCGTGAGGTCCGGCGACGCCCCGTGCGCGCGGATCGCCGCGGCCTGGAACACCGGTGCGACGGCGCCGAACCCCGCGCTCCACACGCCGATCGCGACGAGCACCCCCACGGTCCCGGGGAACGCGAGCCCGACCGCGAGCATGCCCGCCACGACCGCGACGAGCGTGACGACCGTCGTCCGGCGCGGCCGGTGGTCGAGGCGCGCGGCGGCGAACGCCGTCCCGACGAGCCCCAGCGCCCCGAGCACGAGGAGCGCCGGGCCGAGCGCCGACTCCTGCAGGCCCGCGCCCAGGAGCAGGAGCGACACGAACGTGTAGACCGTGTACTGGCCCAGGTACGTGAGAGCGTTCGTGGTCGTGGCCACCGCGAGCGCGGAGCGTCGGCTCGCGCTCGACGCGTCCGACGGCGGAGCGCCGCCTCCCGGCACGGGCGGCAGCAGGAACGCGATGAGCACGGTGGCCAGTGCGCACGCGCCCGCGAGGACGCCGAACGCGGGACGCCAGCCGATCGCGGTGCCGAGCGTCGTCGTCAGCGGGACGCCGAGCACGAACCCGACCGCCGCCCCGGTGGTGACGAGCGAGAGCGCGCGCCCCGTGAGGTGCGGCAGCACGAGCCGCGACGCGTACCCGATGCTCACCGAGAAGAACACCGCGTGCGACGCGCCGCCCAGGGCTCGCGCCGCCGCGACGACGGCGAACGTCGGCGCGACGGCGACGAGCACGTTGCTCACCGTGTAGAGCACGAGCGTCGTCAGCAGCAGTCCCTTGCGCGGGAGCCGGGCGGTGCCGAGCGTCAGCGGCACGGCGAGCGCCGCGACCATGACCGCGTACGCCGTGACGAGCAGGCCTGCGACGGACTCGGTGACGTCCAGGTCCGCGCTGAGGAGCGGCAGCAGCCCGACGGGCACGAGCTCGGTCGTGATCGCCACGAACGTCGCGAGGCCCAGGGCGACGATGCCGCCCGCGGCCTCGCGCACCGTGCCCGGCCGGAAGGGTGCGGTCATGCGTCCGTCTCGACCTGCAGGGTCGTGTGGGGGTTCTCCAGGCCCTCGACCATGACGATCGTGCACGCCGTGACCCGGCCCTTCCACCGCGCCGCGACCTCGAGGTCCGCGCGCGGCTCGAGGGGGTAGCGGTTGGCCGTGAAGCTGTTGCCCCCGTTGCCGTGCGGGGACGCGTGGACGTGGTTCATGTACCGGATGCCGGTGTCGAGGTCGACGACGACCGGGTGCGCGAACGCCTCGGACTGGCTGAAGCCCCGGCGCTTGCGCTCGGGGCGGGTGTCGGCGAACTCGGTGACCTCCACCGTGTGCCCGACGGGAAGGGGAGCGGGGTAGTTGAGGGCGACGGTGCGCAGCATGCGTCCACCCTAGGAGCCGGACCTGCCCGGCGTCCCGGAGACGCTGCCGCACGATCTGGCATCCTGACGCGGTGCGCGTCGAACCGGTGACCGAGGACGTGCTCGTGGACCGGGTCGTGGACCGCGTCCTCGGGTTCCGGCGCCGCGACCGGGCGACGGTGCCCGACGGCGCGGTGCGGCTCCTCGTCGACGGCCACCCGTCGACGCACCCCGAGGCGCTCGCGGACCGGCTCGTCGCCCCGCTGCGCGCGGCGGGCCGACCCGTCGCGCGGGTCCGCGTGGAGGACTTCTGGCGCCCCGCGTCGCTGCGGCTCGAGCGCGGTCGCGAGGACCCGGACGCGCTGCTCGACGAGTGGATCGACGTGGCGGGCCTCAACCGCGAGGTGCTCGACGCCGTCGGCCCGGGCGGGACGGGTCGCTACCTGCCGAGCCTGCGCGACCCGGCGACGAGCCGGTCCACGCGGGCGGCGCCCGTCGCCGCGGAGCCGGGGCTCGTCGTCGTGCTCGACGGCGCGCTGTCCCTCGGCCGTGGGCTCGCGGTGGACCTCTCCGTGCACCTCGCGCTGCGCGACGCGACCCTCGCGCGCCGCACCGCGCCCGCGGACGCGTGGACTCTCGACGCGTACGCGCGCTACGAGCGGGAGGTCCGGCCTGCGGAGGCGGCCGACGTCGTCGTGCGGGTCGACGACGCGCGGCACCCCGCGCTCGTCGTGCGCTGACGCCCGCTACGCGAGGTGGCGTGCGCTCAGCGCGGCAGGTGCGCCTCGACGAGGTCGACGATGGCCGGGTCGTCGGGGAGGGTACGGGGGCGGAAGCGGTGCACCTCGCCGCCGGGGAGGACCACGAACTTCTCGAAGTTCCACGTGACCCGGCCGGCCTTCCCCTCGGCGTCCGGCGCCTTCTTGAGCTCCTGGTAGAGCGGGTGCGCGTGCCGCCCGTTGACGCGCACGCGGTCGACCACGGGGAACGTCACGCCGTACGTCAGCGAGCAGAACTCCTGGATCGCCTCGTTGGTGCCGAGCTCCTGGAGGAACTGGTTGCTCGGGAACCCGATGACGGTGAACCCGCGGTCGCGGTACTTCTCGTGCATCGCCTCGAGCGTCGCGTACTGCGGCGCGAGGCCGCACCGCGACGCGACGTTCACGACGAGCACGACGTCGTCCGCGTGCTCGCGCAGGGTGCGCGTCGTCCCGTCCATGGCGTCGAACGGGATGTCGTACAGGCTCATGCGGGGCGCTCCTGACGGTCGGGCGGAGACGGGTCGTCTCCCATCCTGCACCCGGCGGCGCCCGAGATGTGAAGATCTCGGGCCGAGGTCGCGCCCGCGGTCGCCGTCCACCACCGGGCCCGTCAGACTCGCGACATGACCACGCCCGACCTGGACGACTCCCGCACGGACGGCACGTCGCGCCTCGGGAGCGCCGTCGTCGGCGTGGTCGTGGGGCTCGTGATCTTCGCGTGCGTGGGCGTCGTGGGGTACTCCGTGTTCGTGGGGGTCACCATGAAGCAGTGGGCCGGGTCGTACGACTCGTCCCAGCCCGAGGCCACCGTGACGGCCGACGACGCGACCGCCGTCGGGCAGGAGGCCGGGCTCGACGCGTCCAACGAGGCGTACCGGCAGCGGACGGGCACGCCCGAGGGCGACGCCGAGGCGGCGCTCGCGATGCCCGCCGTCCAGGCCGCGCTCGACCCGGTCGCCGACGGGTCGGCCGTCGACGGCGACGAGGTCTCGGCCGCGCTCGTCGCGGCGGGGTTCGAGAACGTGCAGGTCGTGGACAGGAACGCGTTCGGCGACGTCGTCCCGGTCGTCGGCGTCGGGGTCGCGGTCCCCGGTGGCTGCGTGTACGGGGCGGTCGCGCCCGACGCCGTGACGCTCGACTCCGGCGGGCCGATCGCCGACGGCGGGTGCCTGGAGATGCCGTCGCACTGACAGCCTCGACCGGTGCCGACGAGATCGGCCCGAGCGTCCGAGATCGACCCTCGGTGGGTCGATCTCGCGACCCGCGGGTCGACCTGGGTACGGTCAGCGGGGCGGGCGACGACGCCCGCGCAGGTGACGGAGGGTGAGACATGCGGATCGAGGGCACGGTCGCCCTGGTGACCGGAGGGGCCTCGGGCCTCGGGCGCGCGACGGCGGAGGGCCTGGTCGCGGCAGGGGCGCGGGTGGTCCTCGCGGACCTCGCGTCGTCCGACGGCGTCGCGGTCGCCGGGGCGCTGGGCGACGCGGCGCGGTTCGTCCCCACGGACGTGACGAGCGAGGACGACGTGGCGCGGGCGCTGGACGCCGCGGACGACCTGGGCGGGGCGCGCGTCGTCGTGAGCTGCGCCGGGATCGTGCTCGCGCAGCGCGTGCTCGGGAAGTCCGGCGTGCACGCCCTGGACGCCTTCCGGCGCGTCGTGGACGTCAACCTCGTCGGGACGTTCAACGTCGTCCGCCTCGTGGCCGAGCGCATGCTCGCCCTCGACCCCCTGGGGCCTGACGGCCCCGGTCCGGACGGGGAGGAGCGCGGCGTCGTCGTGCAGACGGCGTCGGTCGCGGCGTTCGACGGGCAGGTCGGGCAGGCCGCCTACGCGGCCTCCAAGGCGGGCGTCGCGGGCCTCACGCTGCCGCTCGCGCGCGACCTCGCGCAGCACCGGATCCGGGTGATGACCATCGCACCGGGCATCTTCCGCACCCCCATGATGGCGTCGCTCCCCGAGGCGGCGCAGGAGTCGCTCGGCGCGCAGGTGCCGCACCCGAGTCGGCTCGGGCGGCCGGAGGAGTACGCGCACCTGGTGCGCGCGATCGTCGAGAACCCGATGCTCAACGGCGAGGTGGTGCGCCTCGACGGCGCGATCCGCATGGCGCCGCGCTGAGCGCACGGACCGCGCCGCGGCGCGGACCGCACGGACCGCGGGCGACCGCCCGCACGAGAGGAGAAGGACGATGCCGCCGTACACCACGGCGACCGACTTCCGCGCCGACCTGCTCGCGCGCGCGACCGCGGCCCAGCGCCGCGCCTACGCGCGGCACTTCCCGGGCGACGACACGCTCGCCGGGGTGCGCATGGGCGACGTGTTCACGCTCGCGAAGGGTGCGCTCGACCTGCCGGTGGACCAGATCGAGCTGCTCCTCGAGGACCGCGTGCACGAGGTGCGGGCCGGCGGCTGCTCGATCATGGGCAAGGCCGCGACGGCCCGGCGCGTCACCGTCGAGCGGCACGCGGAGCTCGTCGAGCTCTTCCTGCGCCGCCACGACCGGATCGACACGTGGGACCTCGTCGACCTCACCGCCTACCAGGTGCTCGGGTCGTGGCTCCTCGACCGGCCACGGGACGTCCTCGACGACCTCGCCCGCGCGCCGGACTGGCCGCGCCGGCGCTCCGCGATCGTCGCGACGGCCGCCTTCCTGCGGCGCGGCCAGGTCGACGACACGTTCCGGCTCTCCGAGGTCCTCGTCGACGACCCCGAGCCCTACGTGCAGAAGGGCGTCGGGTGGATGCTGCGCCACGCGGGCGACGTCGAGCCCGAGCGGCTGCGGACGTTCCTCGAGGACCACGCCGCGACCATGCCGCGCGACGTGCTGCGGGCCGCGGTGGAGAAGCTGCCGCCCGCGGAGCGCAAGGAGTGGCTCGCACGCTGACCTGGCCCGGACGAGCGGAGGAGCGACGTCATGACGGAGGACCCGAGGACCCGTACGGCATTCGCCGCGCTTCTGCGCGCGTGGGGTGACTCGCTCGTCGCGAACGACCCCGCCGCGATCGACGCGTTCGTCGACCCGGGCTGGGTGGTCGTGGGGACGGACGGGAACGCGCAGCCCCGCGCCGGGTTCCTCGCGGTCGTCGCGTCGGGGGAGCTCGTGCACACCGAGATGTCGTCCGAGCTCGTCGCGGTGAGCGTGCACGACGACGTCGCGGTCACCCTCGCGCGCGGCGTGTCCGCGGGCACGTGGCGGGGGACGCCGTTCCGCGACGAGGAGTGGTCGGTCGACACGTTCGTCCGTCGCGGCGACGCGTGGCGCTGCGTCCACACCGCGCTCGTCCCCGCCAGGTCGGGCGGGACCTGACCGACGGGAGCCGCCGGCTCAGCCCAGCCGGGTGACGGTCGCGTCCCCGCGGTCCGCGCGCAGCAGCCGGCCCTGGACCGCGACGTACCACGAGCCGGTCGTCGCGTCGCCGCGCCACTCGACGTCACCGTCGCGGAGGTCGAGCGCGACGAGCCGCGCGGTGTCCTCGCCGTCCTCCGACCAGGTCGTCACGACGAGCAGCGCCCGCGCCCCGTCCGTGAACGCCTGCGTGACCATCGACATCGGGGCGGGGGTCGGGGCGTCGTCGGGCTCGGGCGGGGCCAGCACCTCGGCGGTTCGCGTCCAGAGCACGCGTCCGGTCTCCACGTCGACGCCCACGACGACGTTGCCCATCCCCTGGCGGACCACGGCAGTGCCGGCCGCGACGACGTAGGCGGACTCGGCGCCGTTCACCCCGGCGCTCTCCCAGCGTCGTGCGCCCGTCGCGTCGCGGGCGACGAGAGAGGTGACCTCGCGCGAGAGGACGAGGCCGCCCGCGGCGCCGTCCGTGGCCTGCGGGACGAGCACCGTGCCCGGGGGCTCCCAGCGGACCTCGCCCGACGGCTCCAGCACGACCGGGGGTCCCGGCGACGGCGCGCCGTCGGCGACGGATTCCCGTGGGACTGCGCGGGAGAGCGCGCCGTCGGGAAGCCGCGAGAGCACGTCGGCGGGCGCCCGTGGGTCGTCGACCCGCGTCCCGTCGGCCGTGAACCAGGCGTCGACCCCGCATCCCTGCACGACGACGAGCCCTGCGCCCAGGACGAACGTCGCACCGTCGACGTCGGCGTAGGTGACGCTCTCCGTGTCGGAGTACGGCGCGCACGAACCCTCCTCGGGCACGAACGGGAGCTCGTGCTCCCAGCGGACCTGGCCCGTCCTCGCGTCCTCCAGCGTGACGACGGCGGGGCGGCCGGCGGAGAGGTCGGAGGGCACACCCGTCGTCGGGTCGACCGTGACGCGCGGACCGTCCGGCGCGTCGCCCGCTCGGCGGAACCGGGCGACGCTCCCGTCCGGACCGGGCGCGGACCAGCCGCGCGTCGCGTCCAGCGTGCGGGTCTCGGCGTTCCCCTCGGCGTCGATCACGGTGACCTCCGCGCCCTCGGCGGCGGGGACCGGCTCGTCTCCGAGCGGCGTGAGGGCGGTCGTCGCATCGAGGGGCGACGGGACGTCGTCCGTCACGCACACGAGCTCGTCGTCGGGCACCGGGGCCGACGCGGAGACCACGAGCTCGCCGCCGCACCGCGAGGTGGGCGGGAGCGGCACCGTCCACCGGACGTCGCCGGTGTCGAGGTCGTGGGCCACCGCCTCGTCGTCCCGCACGAGGACGACGAGACCGGGCAGCGTGGCGGGGTTCCCCGCCGTCTGCGCCGGCACGGTCCAGAGCTCGGTCGGTGCGGCCGGGAGGGGCTCGACGCCGCCGACCGCACGCCGCACCGTCTCGAGCGACCCGCGCGACGACACGGCGTCCACGACGATCATGCCGCCCACGACGGCCACGGCCGCTGCGGCCGCGACGAGGGCTCCCCGTCGGCGTCGCCGCCGTGCGGTGCGGGTCGCGCGCGCGGCGTCAGGGTCCGCGCTCCCGGTGTCGCCGTCCGGGGAGCCGGTGCCCGCCGGCGCGCCCGCCGGGTCGCCGTCAGGAGCCCCGTCCGCGGCGTGCGAACCCTCCTCGAGCTCGAACGCGATCCGACCGTGACCGGGACCTCGACGTCGAGACATGGAGCGATCCTAGGTGCGCTCCCCGGGCCCCCGCCCACAGGTCCAACGACGAACTTTCGACTTTTGATTGACACCCGACAGAAGCCTCGTAGGATGACGACCGGGTGGTAGGTGAGAGGCCGCCCGACACGGTGGGACGCGCTCCTCCGGCACGACGACGTGCGGAGGACTCGCTCGACGACGAGACGAGGAGGACCAGACGCAGGGCGCTGTACGGCCCTGACGAGGACGGACGACGAAGAGGGCCGCCCGAGGACCTGTCGTCGGCGTGACGACGAGCGCGTGTGCCGCCGACCGCCGCCGACCTGCACCACCCGCGGTGCGGCTCGCCCGAGCCGCACCGTCCCATCCCTCGAAGGAGAGACGATGAGCAAGTCTCAGATGACGCGCCGCAGCCTGATCAAGGCGCTCGCGACGTCGACCGTGGCCGTGGGCCTCGGTGCCGCCGTCGCGCCGGCGGCCGGCGCCGCCCCCGCCCCGACGGCCGCCGGGCCGCTCGCGGCCGCGGGCAACGGTCGCCTGGTCCCCCCGGGCAAGATCGGCATCCAGCTCTACTCGATCCGTGACAAGGTCTCGAGCCTCGGGTTCCGGACCGTGTTCGAGCAGCTCGCGGACATCGGCTACTCGGAGATCGAGTTCGCCGGCTACACCCAGAACCAGGTCGGGCCGATCACTCCCGAGGAGATCCGTCAGCTCCTCGACGACAACGGGCTGCGCGCCGTCGGCTCCCACGTCGGCATCAACGCGCTGCGCACCGACCTCCCGCGCCAGCTCGAGATCGCCAACATCCTCGGCATGCCGCACGTCGGCACGGCGAACGCGCCGTCGAACGTCAACACGGTCGACGGGTACCGCGCCGCCGCGGACGAGTTCAACGCCTGGGGTGCCCAGGCGAGCGCCGCAGGGCTCAAGCTCTACCAGCACAACCACGCGGGCGAGTTCGCGTTCGCGACGGACCAGCCCGAGGTGCGTCTGTACGACGTCTTCTTCGACAACACCGATCCCCGCCACGTGTTCCTCGAGATGGACGTCTACTGGGCCTTCGTGGGCCAGTACCGCTTCCCCGGCTTCGAGCCCATCGACTACGTGCGCAACAACCCGCACCGCTACCCGCTCCTGCACCTCAAGGACGGGGCGCGCAACGAGGCGAACCCGAACGGGTTCGACATCATCGAGTTCGACGCGGGCGACCTGCCCTACCGCGAGTTCCTCCGCGCGACGAAGGCGCGCGGCACGCGCTGGGGCATCTGGGAGCAGGACAACGCCCCGACGACCGCCGTCCCGCCGAACCCGGTCGACTCGTTCGGCAACGCCCGGCGCAGCTACACGTCGATCCTCGGCCTGCGCGGCTGAGGCACCCGGCCTCGAGGGCCCCGTCCGCGGCTGCGCGGGCGGGGCCCTCGTGCGTGCGCGGGCCCTCGTGCGTGCGCGGTCAGACGGCGCCGACGAACGCCCGGAGGTCCGCGAGGACCCCGGGCGCGGCGTCGCCGCCGAGGAACCCGTGGCTCGCGCCGGGCACCTCGACGAGCTCGCAGCGGACGCCGTCGCGCGCGCACGACGCGGCGAGCGTCCGTGCCTCGGGGAGCAGCGCGTCCTGGTCGCCGACCGCGAGGAACGTCGTCGGGAGCAGCGACGCGTCGAGGTCGAGCCGCGGCGCGTCCGCGAGGTCCGCGACCCGGGTCCAGGCGCGGAAGGACTCCGCGGACAGCGCGGCGTCGGGCCCGCCCGGCCGGTCCGGGTCGAACGACCCGAGCGTCAGGTCGAGGTTCGGGTTGGTGAGCGCGAGCCACGCCGGGGCGAGCGGCGTGCCGTGGGCCCGGTGCGCGGCGGCGACCGCGACGGCCCCGCCCGCGGAGTCGCCGAACAGGGCCGGCCTCCCGACTCCCTCCGTGGCGAGGAGCGCGAGCGCGACGAGCGCGTCGTCGGTCGCCTCGGCGAGCGTGCCCTCGGGCGCGAGCCGGTAGTCGACGGAGACGACGGTGGTCGAGAGCGCGGTCGCGAGGCGTCGGCACGAGGCGTCCTGCAGCTCCAGGTCCCCGAACAGCCCGTACCCGCCGTGCAGGAACACGACTGCGGTCGTGGGCTCGCGGCGGGAGCCGTGCGCGTCCGGGACGTAGCGTCGCAGCCCGACGCCGTCCCGCGTCTCGTCCTGCACCGTCCCCGCGAACGGCCACCGCGGACGGGCCAGGGCGCGCTCGCGCGCCTCGCGTCGCAGCGTCGTGACCCTCTGGGTGAGCTCCACGGGTCGATTCTCGGTCATCGTGCGCGAGGTGGGGGCCGGTGCGGGGGCCAGGGTTGCTCGCTCGTGCGACCGGGTCCTACCTCGTGGGCTCCTCGGCGGGCACCGCGGCCACGGGGTGGGGTGCCGGGCGGGGGAGCGGGCGCACCTGGCCGGCCACGGCGAGCGACAGGACGGTCGCGGCGCAGATGACCAGGAGCATGTGGCGGGCCCCGACCTGGTCGACGAGCAGGCCGAGCAGCGGCGGCGCGGTGAGCATCGCGACGGTCGAGAACGACGTCGCGACGGCGACGCGCGGGGCGGCGTGGGCAGGGTCGTCGGAGGCCGCCGCGATGGCGACGGGGTTGGCGAGCGCCGCGCCGCAGCCCCAGAGCACGATGCCGACCCACGCGAGCGGCAGGCTGGGTGCGAGGCCGAAGACGAGCAGCCCGACGAGCGCGGAGACGCCCGACGCGCGCAGCACGGCCACGCGCCCGAACCGGTCGATGAGCCCGGTCCCGGCGAACCGGAACACCGTCATCGCGCCGACGAACGTGCCGTACGCGACGGCGCCGAGCGCCTCGCGCACCGCGAACCCGTCGACGACGGCGATGGAGAGCCAGTTGCCCGCCGACCCTTCGGACAGCGACGACGCGAGCAGCACGAGCCCGATGAGGAGCGTGCGCGGCTCGCGCCACGCGGCGAGCGCGGCGCGCACCCCCGCCCCGCGGCGCGGCGAGGTCGGGTGTGCGGGTGCCGCGCCGTCGTCGGCCGGCTCGGTGGTGCCCGACGGCGCGGCCGCGCGCGCGGGCGCCGTGCGGTCGGGGGCGAGCGCGGTCGCGGGGGCGACGAGCACGGCGCGCGCCACCGTGACGGCGAGCGTCACGACGAGGATCTGCGCGGTGATGCCCACGTGCGCCCACGAGAACGCGGCCGCGACGAGCGCCCCGCACGCGGCGCCGATGGAGAACGCGGCGTGGAAGTGGGGGAGGATCGCCCGTCCGACGTGCTGCTCGACGGAGGCCGCGCAGATGTTGATCGGCACGTTGGTGAGCGCGCCGCACACCCCGTTGAGGAACGCGCCGGTCGCGAAGAGGACGACCCCGCCCGTCCCGGTGCCCAGGGCGACGAGGCCGAACCCGACGACGTTCCCCGCGGTCGCGACGACGAGGGTCGTGCGGCTGCCGAACCGTGCGACGACCGCGCCCGCGGACACCACGGACACGAGCGAGCCCAGGCCACCGACGACGAGCAGCAGGCCGAGCTGGCTCGCGCTGATCCCCAGCGCCTCGCGGACCGAGGGCAGGCGGCTCATCCACGACGCGCCGATGACCCCGAACAGCCCGAACTGCACCATGAGCGCCCAGCGGGCGCGCGCGACGACCGCGCGGTCCGTCAGGGCGCGGTCGGACCCGGAAACAGGTGGGGTTCTTGACACTTGCCCCAGTCTACGGAGCCCGGGGACCGTCGAGCCCGGGGATATCGCCGAGATCGAGCGCCGATGCCGGCGACGTCCCCCGGGTTCGGCACCCGGACCTCGGCCCGTCGCCGACGGGTGCTCAGAGGCGGACGGTGCCCGCGACGCACGTGACGCTCGCGCCGCCGACCCAGACCGTCCCCGACCCGTCGCGCTCGACGCGCACGCGCCCGGCCCGGCCGAGCGCCGCGCCCTGGGCGGCGAGGTAGCGGTCGGGGAGGCGGCCGTCCCGCGTGAGCCACTGCCCGACGACGGCGTTGAGGCTCCCGGTGACGGGATCCTCCGGGATGCCCATGGCGAGCGCGAACCCGCGGACCTCGACCGCGGCGCCGTCGGGGCCGCCGTCGTCCCCGTACAGGCCGGCGACCCCGACGGAGAGGTCGGGGTGCTCGACGCGAAGCCGCGTCCAGTCGGGTACGAGCCCGGCGACGCGGTCCGCCGAGTCCAGCAGCACGACGCGCCACCCGGGCCCGTTGTCGAGGACGCGGTGGTCGACCACGGCGTCGTCGGGGACGCCGAGCGCGGCGACGATCGCCGCGAGGTCGTCGTCCGGGACCGGCTCGTCGGCGAGCAGGTCGGGCGCGGCGAACGCGAGCCCGCGCGGGAGGTCCCCGTCCGGCTCGTCGTCCGGTCCGGCAGCGTCCGACCCGGCGGCCGGCGCCTCGCGCCGGATCGTCACCAGGCCGACGCCGCACTCCTGCACGACGGCGTCGCCCGCCCGGGGCTCGCCGCCCGCCTCGAGCCACGCGTGGCAGGAGCCGAGCGTCGGGTGCCCGGCGAAGGGGAGCTCGCCGCCGGGGGTGAAAATCCGCAGGCGGTAGTCGGCGCCTCCGGCGGCCCCCTCGGGGCTGGGCGGGAGGAGGAACGTCGTCTCCGAGAGGTTCGTCCAGCGGGCGAAGGCGGCCATCTGGTCGTCCGTGAGCCCGTCGGCGTCGAGCACGACCGCCACGGGATTGCCGAGGGTCGGGACCTCGGTGAAGACGTCCACCTGCGCGAACGGCCGGGACGCGGTGCTGTCGGCGATGTCGCCGTGGCGTGCGCTCATGCCTCCGAGCGTACGTCCGAGCAGGCCAGGGCACTTTTGTCGACTGCAAGTCGGAAGTTGTAGACACATCGATAGAACGAGGGCTAGCCTGTCCAGCGTTGTCATCGACGGAGCCGGGCAGGGGTTACGCTCCGTGGACTCGAAGTCCGACCGAGTATGAGGGAGCAACGATGCTCGAACGCACCAGCCTGCCGGTGTCCCGCCGGATCAGGTACCGACGCGGCGCGGCCGCCCTGACCCTCGGCGCCGTGGTCGTCGCGGGCTGGGCCGTCCCCGCCGCGGCCGACCTTCCCGAGCAGGAGCCCGGCGTCACGCTGCGGACCTTCCAGCTCGCGCAGAACCCCGGGGCCGTCTGCACCCTGAAGTCCGGCCAGACCCCCAACGTCGACAAGCTCATGCCGACCATCGACTGGTCGACCGCCGAGCAGTTCGGCGCCGAGGACAACTTCATCTCGCAGGTGACCGCGAACCTGACCGTCCCCGCAGACGGCCAGTACCAGTTCAAGGTCACCAACGACGACGGCGCCCTCGTCTACATCGACGGCCAGCTCGTCCTCGAGAACGACGGCCCGAACGACTCGACCTCCGTCGAGGGCAGCGCGACCCTCACGGCGGGCGTGCACGACCTTCGGGTCGACTACTACGAGGGCAGCGACAAGCAGCGCCTCACGCTCGCGTGGAAGACGCCGGGCAGCTCGACGTTCGAGGTCATCCCGACGTCGGCGCTCAGCACCGAGGCGGGCGTCGTGCGCGTGACCGCGCCCGGCTACAAGTACTGCGAGGGTGCGACCGACACGGCCGGCGACGGCCTGCGCCTGGACGCCGTCAACCCGAACTACGACCTCGTCGACCTGCGCCCCGAGGGCTTCGAGCCCAAGGTCTCGGGCCTGGCGTTCACGCCGGACGAGAAGCTCGCCGTCGTGACGACGGGCGAGGTCAGCTCCGGGGGCTGGCGCCCCGACCCGGTGTCCGGCGAGGTCTACTTCCTCGACGGCGTCACCACGGCGGACGGCCCCGAGGACGTCACGGCGACCCTGGTCGCGGACGAGCTGCTCAACCCGATGGGCATCGAGGTCGTCGAGGACTCGATCTTCGTCTCGGAGCGCTACCAGCTCACGCAGCTCACCGACCCCGACGGGGACGGCTTCTACGACCAGCACACGAAGATCGCGGAGTGGCCCGACGGCGGCAACTTCCACGAGTTCGCGTTCGGCCTGATCCACGACGAGGACTACTTCTACGTCAACCTCTCCGTGGCCATCAACAACGGCGGCGCGACGACCAACCCGCAGCCGGCGGCCAACCGCGGCACGTCGATCAAGATCGACCGCGAGACCGGCGAGGTCACGTACGTCGCGGGCGGCCTCCGCACGCCCAACGGCATCGGCTTCGGCCCCGAGGGTGCGATCTTCGGGACGGACAACCAGGGTGCCTGGCTGCCGGCGAACAAGCTCATCCACATCCAGCCGGGCAAGTTCTACAACCACTACACGAACCCGGCCGGGCCGTTCGACGCGAACCCCGTCTCCCCGCCGGCCGTGTGGCTCCCGCAGAACGAGATCGCGAACTCCCCGGGCAACCCGATCCTCGTCCAGGACGGCGAGTTCGCCGGCCAGATGCTCATCGGCGACGTCACCTACGGCGGCATCCAGCGCGCGTTCCTCGAGAAGGTCGACGGCGAGTTCCAGGGTGCGGTCTTCCGCCACACCGCCGGCCTCGAGGTCGGCGTGAACCGTGTCATCTACGGCCCCGACGGCGCGCTCTACGCCGGCGGCACCGGTGAGGGCGGCAACTGGGGCGAGTCCGGCAAGCTCCGGTACGGCCTCCAGAAGCTCGTCCCCGTCAACGAGGACTCCTTCGACATGAAGGAGATGCGCGTGGTCGAGGGCGGCTTCGAGATCGAGTACACCGACCCGGTCTCCGACGAGGTCGTCGAGAAGCTCGCCGACGCCTACCAGGTCAAGCAGTGGCGCTACGTGCCGACGCAGCAGTACGGCGGCCCGAAGGTCGACGAGGAGCCGCTCTTCGTCACCGACGCCACGGTGTCCGAGGACCGCACGACCGTCACGCTGAAGATCGACGGCCTCAAGCCCGGCCACGTCGTCTACATCCGGTCGCCGCGTCCGTTCGCGTCCGCCGACGGCGCCGAGCTCCTCAGCACCGAGGCCTGGTACACGCTCAACTCGCTCCCCGGCTACGTCGCCCCGGCCGACCGCGGCTGGTACGAGGCGGAGCTCGCGCAGCCGCTCGGCAGCTCGAGCATCGGCTCGGACCACAGCAACTACTCGGGCTCCGGCTTCGCCGCGGGCATGACGAGCGTCGGCGCCGGCCGGACGTTCTCCGTGACCGTCCCCGAGGCGGGCACCTACCCGGTCAACGTGCGCTACGCCAACGGCATCCACCCGTACACGACGCTGCGCGCGAAGAACGTCTCGCTGCACGTGAACGGCCAGGACCTCGGTCAGTGGAACTTCCCCACGACGGGGAGCTGGAAGGACTGGGGTGTGCTGACGCGCAACCTCGAGCTCCAGGCCGGAGTCAACACCATCACGCTCGCGTACGAGACCGGCGACGAGGGCAACATCAACATCGACGTGCTCTCGATCGGCGAGAACCCGGACATCTGCTCGCCGGGTGAGGTCGAGGACGGCTACACGGCCCTCTTCGACGGCACCCTCGCGAGCCTGCAGGAGGGCTGGCGCATGGCAGGTCCGGGTGGCTTCGGCCGCCAGGACGACTGCTCGATCCGCGGTGCGGGTGGCATGGGCCTGCTCTGGTACACGGCGCAGGAGCTCGGTGAGAACTACAGCCTGAAGCTCGACTGGAAGCTCACCAAGGACGACAACGGCGGCGTGTTCGTCGGGTTCCCGAACCCGGGCGACGACCCGTGGGTCGCCGTCAACAAGGGCTACGAGATCCAGATCGACGCGACGGACGCCCCCGACCGCACCACCGGCGCGGTCTACACGTTCCAGGGTGCCGACGAGGCGGCCCGGGACGCGGCCCTCAAGCCGGTCGGGCAGTGGAACGCGTACGACATCCGGGTCGAGGGAGACCGCATCCGCATCTACCTCAACGACGTGCTCGTCAACGACTTCACGAGCACCGACCCGGCGCGGCTGGTGAACAGCTTCGTCGGCATCCAGAACCACGGCAGCGGCGAGATGGTCAACTACCGGAACATCCGGTTCAAGGAGCTGACCGACGAGCCGGTCGAGGAGCTCGCGATCTCGACGACGGTCCAGACCCGCTGCATGGCGGGCAAGGTCTACGTCGCGGTCCGTGCCACGAACGACGACACGGTGCCGGCGGACATCACGCTGACGACGCCGTTCGGGACGAAGACGGTGACCGGCGTCCAGCCGGGTGCCTCCGCGTACCAGTCGTTCGCGACGCGCTCGACCTCGGTCGAGGCGGGCACCGCCCAGGTGTCCGCGACGGGCGGCGACCTGACGTTCCAGGCGGACGTCGCCTACGAGGCCGCGACCTGCGGCTGAGCTGAGACCCCGGGGCGGGCGGCGTGAGCCGTCCGCCCCGGGACGGACCGGGCGGGGGCGGCAGCACGAGCCGTCCCCGCCCGTCCCGTCTCACCCCCCTTCTCCACCCCGGTGGTCCCGAGGCGCACCCCTCGCACGGGCGGAGCGTGGTCCGACGGCGCTCCCACCCTCGCGTAGGGTGCTGACCTCACCTCACGGTCCGCGCAGGACCCGCACGAGCTCCTGCACCCGACCGGCTCTCTCCGCACGACGTCCCTCGACGAGGAGGACTGCCCATGGCGCTCGGACGCCTCCTGCACCGGACCGGACGGTTCGCCGCGCGTCGCCGTGGCGTCGTCCTCGGGGTCTGGGCGGTCCTCCTCGTCCTCGGCGCGGTGCTCGGCGGCGCCGTCTTCGACAAGACCACCGACGTCGATCCCGCCCCGCCCGGGAGCCCCTCCGCCCTCGCGGCCGAGCGTCTCGACGAGCTCCAGCCCGAGGGCGAGACCGTCGTCGCCGTCCTGTCCGGGCGCGACTACTTCTCCACGGAGCTGATCGCCCAGGCGAGCGAGGTGATGCACGGCATCCGGGCGATGCCGGGCGTCGTCGAGCTGTTCGACGCGTACACCGGTGGCGGCCTCATCGCCGACGACGGCCAGGGCTCGCTCGTGATCGTCGAGCTCGACCCCGCGCTGTCCGACGACGACGCCCTCGCCCTCGCGCACCAGGTCGCCGACGCGCTCCACACCGTCGACACCCCCGAGGTCCTCGTCGGCGGGGCGCTGCTCGCCGAGGAGGCGTTCGTCGACCAGGCGATCACCGACGCCGCCGTGGGCGAGGGCGTGGCGATCGCCGTCCTGCTGGTCGTGCTCGTCGTCGTCCTCGGCGGCCTGCGCGCGGGCCTGGTGCCGCTGCTGTCCGCGCTCGCCGCCATCGCGGTCGCGCTGCTCGTGCTCAGCGGCCTGCTGGGGATCGTGCCCGTCAACGAGTTCGCGGTGAACGTCGTGACTCTGCTCGGCCTCGGGCTCACGGTCGACTACTCCTTGCTCGTCCTGGCGCGCTTCCGCGAGGAGCGCGCCGAGCACCCGGGCCTCCCGCTCGACGAGCTCGTCGGGCGCACGCTCGCCACCGCCGGGCGCGCCGTCCTCGCGTCCGGGCTGGCCGTCGCGATCGCCCTGACCGGCCTGCTCCTGCTCGGCGACTCGCTGCTCTCCGGCATGGCCGTCGGCGGCGCCGTGGTGGTGCTCGTCGCGACCGCCGCCGGGCTGACGCTCGTGCCCGCGCTCGTCGCGACCTGGCACCGCGCCATCCCCGCCCCGGGAGCCCGCACCTGGTCCCACCCGTGGACCGGTCGCGGCGGGGCCGGGACGCTCGGGCGCCTCGCGCGCACCGCCCAGCGGCACGCCGTGCTCGTCACGCTCGGCGCGACCGCCCTCCTCCTCGCGCTCGCCGCGCCGCTCGGCTCGATGACGCTCGGCAGCTCCGAGGTCCACTCCCTGCCCGCCGACGCCGAGGCGCGCCTCGCCGCCGACGCGTCGACGTCGCGCTTCGCCGACCTCGGCGTCACCCCGATCACCGTGCTCGTCGAGGCGCCCCGCGGCGACGAGGCCGCCTCCGCCTACCTCGACCGCGTCGCGGCCCTGCCGGGCGTCGAGGACGCGATGCAGGACACCGACTACCCGTCCGAGGTCCTCGTCGTCGACGTCACGCCCGACGTCGGCGAGGGCGGCGACGCGACCGCCGCCGAGGCCCAGGACCTGCTGCGCGCGATCCGCGCGATCGACACGGGCGACCTCGACGTGCACGTCGCCGGTCCGGCCGCCGAGGTCGTCGACACCCAGGAGCACCTCGCGCAGCGCCTCCCGCTCGCCGCGGGCGTCGTCGTGCTCGCGACGTTCGTGCTCCTCTTCCTGCTCACCGGCTCGCTCGTCGTGCCGCTCAAGGCGCTCGTGATGAACCTGCTCACGCTCGCCGCGACGCTCGGCGTCCTCGTCTCGGTGTTCCAGCACGGCGTCGGGGCCTCGCTGCTCGGGTTCGAGCCGTGGGGTGCGCTCGACGTCACGACGCCCCTGCTCATCGGCATGCTCGTGTTCGGTCTGTCCACCGACTACGAGGTGTTCCTCCTCGCGCGCACGGCCGAGGAGTGGCGCGCCCGCACGCCCGGGGAGGACCTGCGCGCCGCGAACGACCGGGCCGTGCTCCGCGGCATCACCGCGACCGGCCCGGTCATCACGACGGCCGCCGTCGCCATCGGCATCGTGTTCCTCGGTTTCGCGGCGGGCGAGCTCGTCGCGATGAAGGAGGTCGGCGTCGGCATGGCCGTCGCCGTGCTCCTCGACGTGACCGTCGTGCGCGGCCTCCTCCTCCCGGCGACCATGACGCTTCTCGGGCGATGGAACTGGTGGCCGTCGTGGCGGGACGGTTCCGAGGGTTCAGTCCGGGCGAGGGCTCCGCGGGGGCGCGACGGGTCTTCCATCCGCCGCTCGTCCCTCGCGGCTCCCGCCAGACCCACCACGACCCGTCACACCCCCGCTCCGCCCTCGCCCTCGGCGTCCGGCTCACCCTCCGCGCCGCCGAGGTAGAGCCCTGGTAGGCCCAGGTAGAGCCCTGGTCTGCCGAGGTAGAGCCTTGGTCTGCCGAGGTAGAGGTCTGGTGGGCCGAGGGAGAGCCGTGGTGCGTCAGGCGTCGCGCATGACCTCGGCGACGAAGCGGGCGGAGCGCTCGCGGAGGCCGTCGACGCGGAGCTCGACGAACAGCTCGCGCATCGACTCGTCGTCGCCGATCTCGGTGCGGGTCGGGGTGCGGCGCACGTTCTGCGAGCACAGGAAGTGGGTGCAGATGAGGGTGCCGACGGTGTTGCCGCGGCGCCCGGCGGCGCCGGCGCGCCGCGCGACGTAGAGGCTCACGTCGTCCGTGACGACGACGTCCTCGCACCACGCGCAGACGGCGCGCTTGCGCATGCCGCCCGTCTTGGCGTCGGTGGAGCGCAGCAGGACGCCGCGCGGCTCGCCGTCGACCTCGACGACGGCGTACGCGAGCAGCGGCGCCTTGCGGTCGCGCCACCCGAGGTAGTCGAGGCGGTCCCAGTCGAGCGAGTCGAGCTCGGGGAGGGTCGCCTGCGCGGCCTCGCGCTTGGAGGCGTTGACGAACGACGCGCGGATCTGCTTCTCGGTCAGGGGGTTCATGGGTTCAGGGCTTCCGTGTCGGTACGGTCCCACCCTGCCCGACGGCGTGCGGCGGCGCAGGCGGCCGGCTCACCGCGACGCGGGGTCGCGGTGGCCGCACGACGACGGCGCTCGTCCGAGGCGGGGAAGGCGGGGAGGACGGCATGCCCGCTACCGCCGTCGCCAAGACCTGCTGGGTGCGGGGGAAATGTCGTCAGGAACGCGTCGTGACGACGAATCCCAGCACTCAGCGGGGCGGGGCGCCTTGTCGGCGTCCGGAGGGTGGTCTCAGCGGGAGACGGTGCGGGAGGGGAGGGTGCCCGAGCAGGCCGCCATGGCCACCTCGCAGCCTGCGGTGCTGTGCATCCGCGTCTCCTCGTCCCGTGCGGTGCGCCCGTCCGGCGCGACCTGAACCGTGGCCGTGCCCGACCGGCACGACGAACGGCTGCCCTCGGCAACCGTCACCCTCGATGGTGCGCCTCGCACACCGCCGTCGTCAACGTGATTCCCCCTCGCACGGCGAGACCGGTCGTCGCCGAACCCGGGGTTCCTCCCCAGGCTGCGCTCCACGTGGGGAGGAACCCCGGGTTCGGCGATGTCGCGACCGGTGACCTCCGGCGCCCGGAGAGGGACGAAAGACGACGCGGCGGGACGCCCGCGGGCGCGAGACTCGGAGGCTCCGCCACCCGTCGTCGAGGAGGATCCTCCGTGCCCGTCGCGCCGTCACCGTCCGAGACCGCCGTACCCGTGGGGGAGCGCCTGGTGTCCGTCGAGGTGGTGGTGCCGTCCGGGGTGTTCTGGTCGGGCCCGGCGCGCAGCGTCACGGTGCCGTCGGTGTCGGGCACGCTGGGGATCCTCGCGCGGCACCAGCCCGTCGCTGCGACCCTCACGGCGGGTCGCGTGCGGCTGCGGACCCCGGACCGTCCGACGGCGGAGCTGCGCATCGGCGGCGGCTTCCTCGTGGTCGACGACGACGAGGTGACGATCCTCGCCGACGACGCGACGTGGGTGCAGGCCCGGTAGCCCCTAGGCGGGGTCGGCCGCCGGACCGAGCTGCACGACGACGATCCGGTGCCCGTCCGGGTCGTGGACGTGCGCGAACCGGTCCCCGGACTCGGCGTCGGAGTCCGGCCCGACGAACGGCTCGACGCCCGCGGCGGCGAGCCGCGCGAGGGTCGCGTCGAGGTCGTCGACGTAGAGGACGAGGTTCGGCAGCCCGTGGCGCACGAGGGGTGCGCCGCCGTCGGGGAGCGGGACGAGCCACAGCCCGGGCTCGTCGACGCGGCCGGGTCCGACGTGCAGCAGCGGGAACCCGTCGGTCTCGCCGCGGAACAGCGTGCCGAACCCGAACCCGTCCGCCCAGAACGCGGCGCTCGCGTCGAGGTCGTGGCAGAGCAGGACCGTGCGGCCGATCGTCGTCGTCATGGCGGCGAGCCTAGGCCGTGCCGCCGACACCGCGCCCGCCCGGCGCCCGCCCTCACGGGCGCGCGTGCGCCGTCGGGCATACCGTGGACCGCATGGCGACCGACGGCGGCATCCGCAGGACGATCAGCGACCTCGTCGCGCAGGAGCGCGAGCTCCGCGAGCAGCTCGCGCACGGCGAGATCACCGGCGGGCAGGAGCACGAGCGACTGCGTGCGATCGAGGTCGAGCTCGACCAGTGCTGGGACCTGCTGCGCCAGCGCGACGCGGCCCGCGAGTTCGGGAGCGACCCGGATGCGGCGACCGTGCGCGACCCCGGTACGGTGGAGAACTACCTGGACTGATCGTCGCCGACGACGACGCCCGGGCCCACGCACCGACCTCAGAAGGAGAACGCCATGACCACGACCAGCGAGCAGGCGGCCGACAGCCCCCTCCCCACCGGGACGGAAGGCCGCGACATCCCCGGGCACGCGGGCGCGCTGGCGCGGTTCGTCGTCTCGTTCGCGCTGTTCGTCGGGGGCCTGGTCCTCATGGGGTCGGGCATGTCCGGCGTCGACGGCGGCGTGTGGCTCTTCGTCGGCGGGCTCCTCGCCGCGACGCTCGCGTTCGCCCTCCCGATGGCGGGGACGGGCACGACCGAGCGCTGACCGACACGACGCGGAGGCCGGGTCCCGACGGGACCCGGCCTCCGGCGTGTGCGGGGATCAGCCGAGCGTGGCGCGGACCGCCTTCGCCGCGGCGACCAGGTGCTCGAGGGACGGCACGGTCTCCTCGTAGCGGCGGGTCTTGAGGCCGCAGTCCGGGTTGACCCACACGACCGTCGGGTCGATCGACTTCACGGCGAGCTCCAGCAGCTCCGTGACCTCCTCCGTGGAGGGCACGCGCGGGCTGTGGATGTCGTAGACGCCCGGCCCGATGCCGCGGGAGTACCCGGCGTCGCGCAGCTCCGGCACGATCTCCATGCGGGAGCGCGCCGCCTCGACCGACGTCACGTCCGCGTCGAGGCCGTCGATCGCGCCGATGACCTCGCCGAACTCCGAGTAGCACAGGTGCGTGTGGATCTGCGTCGCGGCCTCGACGCCCGACGTCGCGAGCCGGAACGACCCGACGGACCAGTCGAGGTACGCCGGCTGGTCCGCGCGGCGCAGCGGCAGGAGCTCGCGCAGCGCGGGCTCGTCGACCTGCACGATCCCGATGCCCGCGGCCTCGAGGTCGGCGATCTCGTCGCGCAGCGCGAGGCCCACCTGGTTCGCGGTGTCGCCGAGCGGCTGGTCGTCGCGCACGAACGACCACGCGAGGATCGTCACCGGTCCGGTGAGCATGCCCTTGACGGGCTTCTCGGTGAGCGACGCCGTGTACGCGGACCACTCGACCGTGATCGGCGCGGGCCGCGTGACGTCGCCCCACAGGATCGGCGGGCGGACGCACCGCGACCCGTACGACTGGACCCAGCCGTTCGCCGTGACGGCGAACCCGTCGAGGTGCTCCGCGAAGTACTGCACCATGTCGTTGCGCTCGGGCTCGCCGTGCACGAGGACGTCGAGGCCCAGCTCCTCCTGGAGCGCGACCACGCGCGCGATCTCCTCGCGCATCGCGGCCGTGTAGTCCGCGTCCGAGAGCTCGCCCTTCGTCCACAGCGCGCGGGCGCGGCGGATCTCCGGCGTCTGCGGGAACGAGCCGATCGTGGTCGTCGGCAGCGGCGGCAGGTTCAGACGCTCCTGCTGCGCGGCCGCGCGCTCGGCGTAGTCACCGCGCGCGAAGTCCGAGTCCGTCAGCGCGGCGGCGCGCTCGCGCACCGCGGGCACGACGACGCCGCTCGCCGCGGCTCGCGAGGCCACCGCCGCGCGGGACGCCTCGATCTCGGCGGCGACGGCGTCGCGACCCTCCGTGAGCGCGCGGGCGAGCGTCGCGACCTCGCCGACCTTCTGGTCCGCGAACGCGAGCCAGTCGCGCAGGCGCGGGTCGAGCGTGGTGCCCGACGCGGTCCCCGCCTCGGCGAACACCTCGTCCTCCACGTCGTGCGGCACGTGCAGCAGCGACGTCGACGTCCCGACGGCGACCGCACCGGCGCCCAGCGTCTGGAGCGCGTCGACGACCTCGAGCTTCGCCGCGAGGTCCGCGCGCCACACGTTGTGCCCGTCGATCACGCCCGCGACGAGCGTCTTCCCTGCGAGGCCGGGGACGCCGCCGTCGGCCGCCGTCGGGACGGCGCCCTTGACGAGGTCGATCGCGATCGCCTCCACGTCGGTGCCCGCGAGGAGCGCGAGCCCGTCCCGCGCGTCGCCGCCGTCGTCCTCGGCACCGGCCTGCAGCCCGCCGAACGGCGCGGCGACGAGGATCGCGGGCCGCGCCCCCTGCGCCGAGCCCGGGATCTCTCCCGAGCCGGAGGACTCCGTGGGGAGCGACCCCGGGTTCGGCGCCGGGCGGAGGTCCGTCGCGAGGGTGCGGTAGGCCGACTCCACCGCTGCCGCGAGCTCCGTGAACGGCACGTCGACCGAGTCGGTGACCAGGATCGGCTCGTCGAGCTGGACCCACGGCGCGCCGGCGGCGGCGAGCGCGCGGAGCAGGTCGGCGTAGGCGGCGACGACGTCGTCGAGGCGGTCGAGCGGGCGGAAGCCTGCGACCGACGACGCAGCGTCGTCGGCGGCCTTCGAGAGCGCGAGGAACGTCACCGGCCCGACGACGACGGGTCGCGTGACGATGCCCGCCTCCTTGGCCTCGACGAACTCGCGCACGATGCGGTCGTCGACGAACCGGATCGGGGTGTCCGGGCCGATCTCGGGGACCAGGTAGTGGTAGTTCGTGTCGAACCACTTGGTCATCTCGAGCGGGGCGTCGTCGCCCTGGCCACGCGCCACGGTGAAGTAGCCCGCGAGGTCGAGGCGGCCCGCGTCGTCGGTGAGCGACGCGAACCGCGACGGGATCGCCCCGAGCGAGGCGGCGACGTCGAGCACCTGGTCGTAGTAGGAGAACGACCCGGGGACGGACGCGTCGTCGGCGCCGAGGCCGAGCTCGACGAGCCGGCGCACGGTCGCGAGGCGCAGCTCGCGGGCCGTGGCCTCGAGCTCGTCGGCCGACGTCTTGCCGGCCCAGAAGGCCTCGACGGCCTTCTTGAGCTCGCGGCGGCGCCCGATGCGGGGGTAGCCGAGCACGGTGCCGGCGGGGAATCCGGCCTGGATCTGGGTAGGGGAGGGTACGGAAGTGGCCATGATCGAAACCTCTTGCTGGTCCGGAGGACCGGTCAGACGGGCGTGCCGTGCGTGGCGGCGCTCGTCGGGGGCAGGGAGGTGCCGGTGACCCACGGCCCGCTGGCCAGGTCCGGGACGAGCGGGGTGGCGGCAGCGCTGGCGCTGCCCCCGGTCCCGCGCGACCCGCCGCCGAGGTGGACACCCTCGAGCAGGTCAAGAGCGGCGCGGTGCTTGTTGAACGTGTACACGTGCAGACCGGGCGCGCCCGCGTCGAGGACGCGCTGCGCGAGGTCGACCGAGTACGCGATCCCGTAGGCGTGCTGCGCCTCCGGGTCGGGCAGGGCGTCGAGCGCGTCCAGCAGGTGCTGGGGCGCGCGCACGCCCGTGAGCTCCTCGACGCGGCGGAGCCGTGCGGGCTCCGTCGTGGGCAGCAGCCCGGCGAGGATGGGGATCGTCACGCCGGCCGCGCGGGCCTCGGCGACGAAGTCGGTGTACGACGACGCGTCGTAGAAGAGCTGCGTGATCGCGAAGCTCGCGCCGGCCTGCTGCTTCTGGAACAGGCGGCGCACCTCCTGCGTGCGCGTCGTGCCGGCGGCGGGGTTGCCGTCGCAGAACGTCGCGACGGCGATCGTCAGCGGCCGGGCCGCGCCGCGCAGCGCCGCGGCCGGGTCGGCCGCGCACCGCGACGCCTCGACCTCGCGCAGGAGCGCGACGAGCTCGGTCGACGACCGGACGCCGTCGGGCGCGGGCTGCCAGTCAGGCTGGTCGCGCGGCGGGTCGCCCCGCAGCGCGAGGAAGCTCCGCACGCCCTCGTCGAGGAAGTCGGAGATGACCTCCTCGACGTCCTCGCGCGATGCCCCGACGCACGTGAGGTGCGCGATCGGCAGCACGGGCGTGCCCTGGAGCAGGCGGCCGACGACCTGGCGAGCCGTCGCGCGGTCGGTGCCCGCCGCGCCGTACGTCACGGACACGAAGTCGGGGTGCGTCGCGACGAGACGGCGTGCCGTCTCCCAGAACTTGGGCGCCGCGTCCGGGCGCCGCGGGGGCATGAGCTCGAACGAGACCGTGGGACGTGCCGCCCCGCCGTGCGCCTGCCCGACGGCGTCCGCGACGCTCACGACGTCGCCTCGCCGGGGCGCGCCACGGCACGCGGCGCCGGGACACGGAAGGGCGCGACCGCCGTCGGGCACGTGCCCGGACGGTGCGCGAAGGATGCCTCTGAGGTCATGCGTCACTCCATCGACCCTGGCGTTAGCACCTTTGTCCTCGGGAGGCTTCCGTCGGCGGGTTGCTGCGGTGTCGTCGAGCCAGGACTCTCGACCGCTCTGGATGGTTGCCACGATCCTACGGGCCATCCGGCATACGGTCGAGGGTGCCCGTCACGTGAGACGGGATGGCGTTGCCCGGGGGTGCCGTGACGTTCGGGGACGTGGGCCGGTGTCCGCGTCCCTGGACGGCGAGAACACGGTGTGAGTGCGATCGCAACAGGGTGACCCCGGGGGTGACCGCGGGTGAAGGATGCTGTGAGTGGTATCACGGGTGGGGCCGCCAAGCATGCTCTCGCCTGCGACGATGCGCGCCGTGGCTCTCAGGAGCGCTCAACTGGACGGTCGTTCAGGTCTACCGTCGAAAGGCGTGGTCGACCCGCTCTGACATGCGATCTGCCCGGCCCCTCTTGGCGGAGTACGAACCGGGCAGATCTCTCCCTCTCAAGGAAGGACCTCACTGTCCCATGCGTATCGCATCGGGGGCAATGCTCGGCGCTGCCCTCATCCTCAGCCTGTCCGCGGCACCCGCGCTCGCTGGCGGGTCCGACTCGCCCACGCCCTACCGCGTGGCCCCGGAAGGGCTCTATCTCCCCGCGGGTGACGCGTTCCCGGACGGTGGCCACGTGAACGTCCGCTACACGGTCGAGGGCGCCGAGCGGTCGGTCGGCATCCACTTCGAGACGCTCAACGACCAGCCGTCGGGCCGGTTCGTCGGCTCGAGCTTCCTCCCGTGGTCGGCGCTCGTCCACTCGGACGACTACTGCATCACGTGGGTCCAGGTCGCCCACTACGACGAGCACTTCGGTGAAGGCGGCCAGGATCCCGTCTGCTCGAGCGTGCCGTCGGACCCGGTTGAGCCGTCAGACCCGGTTGAGCCGTCGGATCCGGTCGAGCCGTCAGACCCGGCCGAGCCGACAGACCCGGCCGAGCCGACAGGCCCGGCCGAACCGACAGGTCCGGCCGAGCCCACGCACCCGGCGGACCCGAGCGATCCGGCGGAGCCTGTCGTGCCGTCGCAGCCCGTCGACATGGTCGTGGCCGAGCCGACCACGGACGCCATACCTGGTGCGGCGCAGCCCGCGGAGAAGGGAGAGCTGGCGGCGACGGGGCTTGAGACGGTGCCGGTCGCGGCGGCGTCCGGTGCGCTGCTCCTGGCCGGTGTCCTGCTCGTTGCCGGGCGCCGCCTCGTGCGCCTCCGCGAGGGCTGAGCGGGAGCCGGTTCCCGTGAGGTCGGGCCGTCGCTCCGTCCTGTGGTCACCCTCAGGATCACCCTCCGTACCTCCTGACTTCGCCGGTCCGTGAGGTTGTATCGGGGCAGACGTAGGGCGCGCGGTAACCGTGTCGCCCTGCGTCCTTGTGCCGGGCGCATGACGGATCACCCGTCGTGACTCCGGCCGACCGACGTCTGTCAGAGGTATGGAGCGGTGGCGGAGGCGAGAGACGGCGGACGACAGCGAGAGCAGGGTTCACCCTCGATCAGCGGGTGGCAGCAGGTGCTGACCGGTCGGGAAGAGGCGGGCGGCGCGGGACGGGCCGAGGTGGAAGCGGCGCTTCGCGGTCTGCTCCCGCGTCTGGCGACGACCTCTGCGGCGATCGAGCGTCCGCTCCTTGACGACACGCTCACGAGCACCACCCGTCACGTCCTGGTCCGCGCCGCGCGCGGCTTCGGGAAGACCGTGTCGGTCGCACGGTGGTCGCGGGCCGCGCTCGCCGAGGGCCAGGTGATCGTCTGGCTCTCGGCGTCCGCGAGCGACCCGGCGCGGCGGTGCATCGGTGCCGGAGAGCTCGCGGACCGCGTTCTCGACCAGGTGCGGTACGTGCTCCGGCCCACGGGGTCCACCGATCTCGACGGCGCGGGACCCGGGCGCCTCGGGGCGCTGCTCCGCGCTCTGGGCCCGGTGACCGTCGTCGTCGACGACGTCCGTGCAGGCCATGCAGGCCTCATCGACGCGGCCTGCGCGGCGGCGGTCGCTCTCGGGGCACGGGCGGTCGTGCTGAGCACCGTCGGTCCCACGCCCGTCCGGCGGGGCACAGGCATGGTCGAGGTCGGCATGGCTGCGCTCGCATGGAGCGCGCAGGACACGGTGCGCTTCGCCCGGGTGCGAGGGATCGAGATCACCGAGGAGGTGGCGGGGCTCGTCACCGACGGACTTGGCGGCTACCCGGCGTCGATCGTCACCGCGGTGGCCGACCTGGGTTCGGGCGGTTCGGGAGGAGTCGATCTCCACGACGCGGTCCCCGCCGTCGTCCGTCGAGAGACGACGCGAGCTCTGGGGTCGTTCGTGCCTCCGGAGATCATGCCCTTCCTCCTCGACACCTGCGTCGAGCGTCGTCTCCAGGTGGACGAGCTCGACGACCTGACGGCGGTGCCGGACGCGCGCTCGACGGCTCGGCGACTCGTCGAGGGGGGGATCCTCTACCGTCATGTGGGCGCTGACGCGGGCGTGCTCGAGTACGAGCCCAGGATGCGGCAGAGCCTGCTCTCGCACCTGCGCTATCTGGATCCGGCCGGCTACGTGCGCCGCTTCCAGCAGCGTGTGGACGCTCACGTCGCCCGGGGGGCCACGTGGGCGGCCCTCTCGCGGGCGCTCGACTCCAGAGAGCCCGGAGTCGTGGACCGCGCGCTGGTCGCGACCTGGCCCGACCTGCTCGCCGTCAGCTCCGGGCCGGGCTTCGACGAGCTGTGGCGCAGCGCCGTCGAACGATGTCCGGAGAGCATCCCGGGCCGACTCCGCATCCTGCGCGCGGCGATACGACCCACGATCGGCCGCATCGAGTCGCTCGACGAGCACGACGAGCCTCTTGCCGAGGCCGTCGCGCCGACGACCGCATCGCCTGAAGCGCGGGCGTTGGACGCCTTCTGTCGGGTCGCACTCCTGCGCCGCGCCGGCCTGTACGACAAGTCCTTGCAGGCGGCACAGGGTGCGCTCGACGATCTCGGTGCCGACCGCGGCGCGCCGCGGTCGATCGGCGCGGCAGTGCTGCTCGAGCTGCAGGCGTCGATGAGCGCGCTCTGCGCAGGTCTGGTCCGGGTCGCGGCAGCGTTCGCCGACTCGGCCTCGCAGCGGGCCACACGCTCGGGTGCGCTCTCCGTCGCTGCCGTGGCGTGCGAGCTGGCGGCGGTCGCGGAGGCGTGTGGTGGTGATCTCGTGGCCGCGGACGAGTGGGTGCGCGAGTCGCGGTCCTTGCCGGCCCCGCCCGCCTGGTGGCGCGGGTGCGGGGGGGACGTCCCGTCGGTCGTCGCAGCGCTGGTCCACCTGGAGGGTCGCCGTATCGACGAGGCCAAGGCGTCGCTCGGGAGGAGCATCGAGAGGCCGGGCGGTGACCTCTGGTTCGTGCGGAGGCATGTGATGGCGGTGATGGCCGAGCTCAGCGGTACTCCGGATCTCGCGCTCGACGTCCTGGTGGCGGATGCCGCGAGGAGAGGCATGGCGGTCGAGCCCGACGCGAGCGAGCGGCGCGCACCTTTCCTGGTCGTGCAGGACGTCGCTCGCTTGCACCTGGTGGCGGGTCGCGGTGCAGCCGCCATCCGCGTCGCCGACACCCTCCCGCGGTCCGCGCCGGTCCGAGACGTCGTCAACGCCCATGCGCTCGTGGCGAGCGGGAGCCTGGTCGAGGCGTTCCGTCGCGTCGCGAGGCTCGGCGAGAGGGCCCGGCTGACGACGGGGGCTCGCATCGAGGGCCTCGCCGTCACGGCCAGCGCACTCGTGGCGCTGGGAGAGAAGGACCAGGCCCGCGCGGAGATGCGGCGGGCGTGGGGCCTTGCGCGCCGGGCGAACGCGCTGCTCGAGCTCCGGTGGGCCTCTCCTGAGGCGATGGACCTCCTGCTCGCGGACGTCGACGGTGCGGAGCGTGCCGAGCTGGAGCCGGTGGCGGAGCTTGGGCGGCGGGCCTCGCCCGAGGGCGGGACGGTCCTGCTGCCCGAGCGTCAGCTCCTCGTGCTCCAGCTCGTCGTCGACGGGCTGAGCGGCCCCGAGATCGCCCGCAGGCTCTACGTCTCGCACAACACGGTGAAGACTCAGATCCGCGAGATCTACCGTCGCCTGGGCACCCACACGCGTGCGGAGACGGTGATGCGCGCGAAGCAGCTCGGTCTCGTCGCGGCGAGCCGGGGAGCGGTCCGGCGCGGCGTGAACGCGGCCTCGGCGGCAGGTACGAAGCAACATCGATGACGGCGCCGGTCGGCCCCGGCTAGGGCTCCGTCGTCACCTGCCCGTGGTGGCGCAGATAGGCGTGTCGGAGGCGTTGCCGCGCCCGCCGCGCGAGGGACGACACGGCGTTGGGGCTGATCCCGAGCACGTCGGCCAACTCTGCGGGCGAAGCGCCCAGGACCTCGATGTGCCAGAGCACCTTCTGCCATCGTGCCGGGAGAGCGGCGAACGCGTCGAGGACGCGATGTCGCTCGATCTCGTCCAAGAGAACGTCTGGATCGTGGTGGGTCCCGTCGAGCCGGTGCAGGTCCGTCGCCCGGACGCGGTCCTGGGACCGCAGCGTGGACCACGCGACGCGTCTCACGATCGTCAGGAGGTAGGCCCGCACGTGCCGTGACGGACCGCGTCCGGCGCGGATCACACCCAGGAGGGCCGTGAAGGACTCGGCGACCACGTCGTCGGCCCAGGACGGGCCGACGAGCGCCCTGGCCACGACCAGTGCGTACGGTCGGTGAGAGCGGTAGAGCGCAGCGAACGCGTCGTCGTCGCCCTCGCGCAGCCTGGCCACGAGCTGCTCGTCCGAGAGGGGCGCCGTGAGCGAGGGCGACCCGGTGTCGAGGGTCACCTGTTCAGGGAAACGCGCGAGCGTGGCCTGCGCGCGGCAGGAGAGGGTGATTCGGCGGGCGAGCGACGTGTCGGTCCCGGTCCGTCATGAGACGGGTCCGCGGACGTCCTTCTCCACGATGACCACGACCGGGGCAGGCGCGCCGCTCGACGAGCTGTGCGAGAGGTGGCGCGCGGCGACGTTCGCAGCGGGCTGGGACGCGCTCGCGGACTGGGCGGTCCCCGCGGTGGTCCACGTGGCTGCCGCGCACCTGGGAGGCCGGGACGTCACCGGGCCTGCGCGAGCCCTCGGCATCGCTCGCGCGAACGCGGGGGTCGGTATCGCCGACGGGATCCGGGATCTGGCGGTCTTGTACTCCCTGGGCGGCGCAGGTCTGCCCGGCCCCGTCGTCGCGGCTCTCGCCGACGGGTGGGAGCGGACGTCGGGCATGCTGGGCGGGGCGGCAGCGCACGGGAGCCTGAGCGGTCTCGGGACGGTGGACGACTTCCTGAGCGGCTGTGGCGCGGTCGTCGCCTCCTATCGCCACGGCCGGGAGGGCGACGTGCCGATCGTCGTGGTGGTCGACGGCCGGGCCGGTTCGTCGGTCCCCCTCGACAGGTGGGAGCGCGACCTCGCACTCGGGGAGTCTCTGCGCCGCGTGTTCCCTCCGCCCGCACCCGCCTGCTACGTGGACGGCGTCGCCCTGGTGGTTGCCTGGCGCGTCCCCTGCGAGGATCCGGACACCACGCGGAACGTCGTTGCGACCCGTGTGCGAGACGAGCTTGCACGATGGACGGCAGGTTCGCTGAGGGTGCCTGTCCGGGTCGGTGTCGAGGCCCTCCCGGACGACTCGCGTGGGCTCGGACGGCTCGTGCAGAGACTGCTCAAGACGTAGTCCGGGGCAGCCGCCCGGACCAGGCGGGCGGGAGCAGTGTCACTCGTCGAGCTCTTCTACCACGCCGAGACGACGAGCATGACCAGCACGAGCAGGCCACCGAGGACGCAGCACACGCTGAGCACGGCGAGGAGGCGTGCTGTCCGGCGCTGTCGCCGGGGCGTCGGCGGCTTCCACGTCACGACCGGCGCTTCCCAGCCGCGCAGCTCCTCGTAGTCGTCGGTGCGGATGGCGCGGAGCACCACGTGGGTGGGTGGTGCGAAGGTTCGCGGACCGCTGCCCCACGACCAGGGAGCGACGATCTCCCGCGAGGGACGGGTCGGTTCCGCGGCTGAGCTCTTCCGGGCCATGTCTGGACAGACGCCGCCGACGCTCGAGCAACTCTATGTGACGTACATCACATCAATGCCCCATCACCGGGCTCCGAGATCCCCCGTCTGTACCCCCGAGCGACGGGCTCCACGTCCGTCGCGACTCGAATCCGCGCAGGGCGTCCCGCCCGGCTCTACGGAAGGGCAGTCCATGTACAACACCCCTGGAATCAGCACCGGCATCAGTGGGGCCACCGCGGGTGCCGGTGCGCTCGCAGTGACGGGTGCCACGACGTTCGCCTACGTCGCGCTCGCCATGGCGCTCGTCGTGGGAGGTCTGCTGCTGCTGCGGACCTCGCGCCGCCGACGTGAGGCAGTCGCTGGGGCCGAGGCCTGACCCGTGAGCGCCGCGGAGGCGACCGTACCGCTCGTGCCGGGGAGCGTCTCGCGTGTCTTCGACCGGGTGATGCGGTGGACGCTCGCCGCGGCGCTCGTCGTCGGTTCGGTGGTGGTGATCCTGCATGCGCAGGCGTTCCGCCAGCTCGAGGCGCGACTCGCGGGCGAGGTCACTGGCTTCGTCTTTGCGCGAGAGGTGCGGGTCATGACGTACGAGCCCGTCCTTGCGTTCGAACGGGTCGCGGGTGACGACGGCACATGGTTCGCGCTGCGCATCACCCCCGACTGCAGCGCGCTGTACTTCCTGGTCCCGCTCGCGCTCATCGCGGCGTTCGTGCTCGCTACAGGGCGTTCGAGCGTCGTCAGGATTGTGCTCGCGACCCTGGGGGCGGGGGTTTTCCTCGAGCTGTTGAACGTCGTGCGTGTCGAGGTGATGGTGCTCTCGATCGTCCGCTGGGGGGCTGAGGTGTTCCAGTGGGTGCACGACACGCTCGGTTCGGCGCTCATGCTCGGTGGACTCACCGTCGCACTCGTGCTCTTCTTCCGGCTTGGGTTCTTCGGTCGGCGCGGTCGCAGGACGCGCGGGGCGCAGGGTGAGCAGCCGTGATGGTCGTGCTCGACATCCTCGCGCGGGTCGTCATCAGCATCTCGATGGTCTACTTCATCCTCCTGATGGGCTCAGGACTCGTGCAGCTGCGCCGCGCGCGGGCGAGCCTCGGGGTGCAGGGCCAGGCGACCTACGGGTCGCGCGACTCGCGGGCGCACGAGCACCTCGATGTCTACTTCCTCGTCCCCTGCCTCAACGAGGACGCCGTGATCGGGCAGACCGTCTCGGCGCTGACGCTCCTGGCCGGCACGACCACCCTGGTCATCGACGACGGCTCCGACGACGACACGGCCCGCTGCGCCGAGGAGGCGGGGGGAGATCGGGTCCGGGTCCTGCGCCGCGTGCTCCCGGAGGCGCGCAAGGGCAAAGGTGAGGCGCTGAACAACGGGATCGCGTGGGTCCGTGACGACGTGGCGGCGCGGGGACTGGACCCCGGGAAGGTCGTCGTCTGCGTCATGGACGCCGACGGGCGGCTCTCGGACCACGCTCTCGAGCACGTCCTGCCGCTGTTCGAGGACGAGAACGTCGGGGGAGTGCAGCTCCAGGTGCGCATCCGCAACCGGGGTTCCTTCCTCACCCGGTACCAGGACTACCAGTTCTGGGGCATCGCCGCGGTGACGCAGTTCGGGCGCCAAGCAACGGGCACCGTCAGCCTCGGCGGCAACGGGCAGTTCGCACGGTTGTCGGCGTTGGACGACGCGGGCGAGAAGCCGTGGTCCGCCTCGCTGACCGAGGACCTCGATCTCGCGATCACGCTCGCGCTGAAGGGGTGGGAGCTGCAGACCACGCCGCACGCCTCTGTCGACCAGCAGGCGGTGGAGAAGCTCCCCCTGCTCGTCAAGCAGCGGACCCGCTGGTACCAGGGGCACATGATGGCGATCAAACGTGTCCCGGAGATCTGGCGCGCCCGTGACCTGAGCAACGCGAAGGCGCTCGAGCTCACGTCGTACTGCCTGGTCCCGTGGGTGCTCGACCTCCCGTGGTCGATCCTCTTCCACTACTGCCTCCTCATGCTCGGGCTGAACTGGGACCAGATCGCCGTCGTCGCGGGCGGTGACAGTGTCGCGGTACTCGTGCTGGCGACGGTGTTCTACCTCTTCGCCTTCCTGCCGGCTCTCGCGACGGGATGGGTGTACTACCGGCGGGACAAGCGGTGGGGAGTGCTCAAGAGCCTGCTCATGGGCAACTCGTTCATCCTCATGAACTACCTGTCGTTCGCGTGCGTCTGGAAGGCACTGGCCCGCATCCTGCGTGGCGAGACGTCCTGGGACAAGACCGCCCGCGTGCGCGAAGGTGCAGCCGCCGTCGACGGGCCGAGCCCTCAGCCCGTCGTCGCGACCGCTGGCTGAACGCCTGGCATGCCCGAGCAGGACCGCCCGTCACGTCCGGCCGGGCGCTCCGTCAGTCGGGGCATGACGACGACCTGGAGCCTCATCGAGCCTGACGAGGCGCGCAGCACCGACCCGACCACAGAGAGCTCACGGCGGCACGTCCGCACCGATCCCGGCGTCGAGTCCGACCGCCCCCGGGGGCTCGCGGTCCTCCTCGGAGGGATCGTGGCGCTGCTCGTCGCGGTCCGCGCGCTCGTGCCGGGCCCGATCGGGCTTGCCGACGACGGTGGCGCCGTCCGGTACGCCTGCCAGACCGGGCTCACGGCAGATACGGCGGGCGGCCCCCGCTTCTTCGACTTCGCGATCCTGCGCTGGTCCGTCGGCGATGCGGCCACCGGGAGCGAGGGGTGCCCCGCGCACGCGAGCAGCGTGACGTGGCTCGCGGGAGCGCTGCGGTGGATGACCGGGCTCCTCGGCCAGGACGTCGTCGACCTGCGGGTCGTCTCGCTGCTCTACGCGGCGCTCTGCGGCCTTCTCGTCGCCCTCGTCCTGCTCGTGATCGGCGGCTCGGTGCGCCGCCAGGTGGTCGTCGCAACGGGTCTGCTGCTCGTAGTGGCTGACGCGGCGTTCGTCGGGTTCGCGGGGTCGCTCTACGCCGAGTCGACGGCGGTGCTGGGCGTGCTCCTGCTCGCCGCCGGGCTCGTCCTGGTGGACTCCCGGGGTCCGCGGGCGTGGGTCGGGCTGGTGGTCGCCGTGCTCGGGTCAGCCCTGGTCGCCGGAGCGCGGTCGACGACCGCGGTGCTGGCGGTGCCGGTGGCCATCTACGTGGCGATCGTCTGGTGGCGACGCGGGAGCCGCATTGACCGTCGACGGTGGGCGGCGCGCCTCGCGCACCACGGGGTGGCCGTGGCCGCCGTCCTCGCACTGGTCGCACCGGCCGTCTGGACCGTCGCCGGAGAGTCGGAGCGGGCACGGGTCGCGGAGACCTGGGCGATGCTGACGCAGCGCGGTCTGCTCGATCCGGAGGCGGCGTCCGCGGAGCTGCGTTCCACCGGGCTGACGCCCGGCGCGGTGGACCTCGCGACGACGTCGCCCACGACGTTCGAGAGCAGCGACGAGCGAGAGGCCAACGCCGGCGTGCTCAGGCCGTCGACCGTGTGGTCCTTCCTCCTCGCCCATCCCGGACGGGCCGTCAGCGCGCTAGACGACGCCGCGCGCGACTACCTCACTCCTCGACCGGCAGGTCTCGGTTCCTACCCCGTCGATTCGCAGATGCCGCCGAAGGCCCAGGATAACCGCGTCGTGGTGGTCTCGTCGGTCACGGGATGGTTCGCGGGCGGAGGGCTCATCGTCCTCGGTGCCGGCTGGGCGCTCGTCGCGCTGGCGGCGTTCCGGCGCGCACGGTCCACGAACACCGTCGCGTCGACGCGGAGCGCCGCACGGGCATCCCTCGTCCTGCTCGCCGGGTCCATGCTCGGAACGGCCACGGTCGCGTTCGGCGTCGGCGTCGCACCCGACCGGGCGGTGGTGCCCGCTGCCCTGAGCGGGCTGCTAGCGGTGGTGCTGCTGGTGGCGTCCCGCCCGAGCGGTCCGTCCCCTGTCGTCGCGGGCTTGCGCTGGGCGGCGTCGCGCGGCGCGACCGCACTCTCGGGGGCGAGCACGGCACTGCGGGAGAGCGCGGCACGGCGCGGGTCGGACGGCGCGCGCCGGTGACGATCACGCGAAGCATGGTCGGCGCTCCTGCGGGTGTGGTCGACGTCGTCCCGAGCAGGAGTGCCGGGCATCACGACGACGTCCCGCTGGCGTCGACGTACTACCGCGCCATCGACGGGCTGCGTGGCGTCGCGGTGCTCTCCGTCGTCGTCTACCACACCGGGCTGTACGAGGCCGGGCTGTTCGGCGTCGACGTGTTCATGGTGCTCTCCGGGTTCCTCATCACGCTGACGCTCCTGCGCGAGCGGTCGCGTCGCGGCCGCGTCGGCCTTGGTGCCTTCTACCGCAGGCGCGCGAAGCGGCTCATCGTGCCGCTGCTCGTCGTCCTCGGGGCGTCGGCCCTCGCCGTCGCCCAGCTCGGGCGCGCGACGGACGCAGACGTGTTCGCGCGACAAGGGCTCGCCTCGCTGCTCTACCTCGCCAACTGGGAGCAGATCCTGCGCGGTGACGCCTACTGGGACGCGACCGGAGGCGTGCCCGGGCCCCTTGCGCACATGTGGTCCCTGTCGATCACCGAGCAGTTCTACCTCGTGTGGCCCCCGCTCCTCGTGCTGATCCTGTTGCTGGTCCCCGCGTGGCGTCGGGTTCCCGTCGTCGTCGGGACGCTCGCCGGAGCCCTCGCGGTGGTGACGGGCTTCGCCACCGCGCTCCTGTACGACGGGACGAACGCCGACGCCCTCTATCTCGGCACGCACACGCACGGGTCAGCGCTCGCCGTCGGTGCCGTGGTGGCGGCGCTCGTCGCCGATGGTGCGCGGCGCGCGGCCGGGGTCCGGACCCGTCGCCAGCGGATCCCCTCTTGGTGTGGGGGTCTGCTCTCCGCGGTGCTGCTCACGGCCCTCGTCGTCGTTTCGGTCCTCACACCGAGCTATCGGGAGCCGTGGCTCTACGCGTCGGGTGGGCTGACGGTCGTCGCGCTCCTGGTGGGTCTGCTCGTCCTGTCCCTCACGCGCGAGGACACCGTGGTCGCGCGTGCGCTCGGGGCGGCGCCGCTCGTCGGCATCGGGAAGTTCTCCTATTCGTTGTACCTTGTCCACGTCCCCGTGCTCTGGGCGCTCTCGAAGAGTCTGCCCGACCCGCGGCCGATCGTGCTGCTGATCGTCGGGCTCCCGTTGTCGATCGTGCTCGCGGCGTTCCTCCACCACATCATCGGCGAGCCTGCCCGTCTGCGCCGGTGGAGCCGGGCGGGGGTCACGGTGTTCACGGCTCTGGCCGTGGTGGTGGTCGGTGGAGTGGCGGTGGTGCCGAGACTGGTGGACTCGACGCAGGGCGAGGGCGCGCGCCGGGTTCTTGTCGTGGGCGACTCGCTCGGGCACGACGTCGCGGACGCGCTCGTGCTGTACGCGCCCGGGCAGTTCACGGTGACGGACGCCGCGTTCGACGGGTGCGGCATCTTCGGTCAGGACACGAGCCGGTCGGCGGAGAGCGACGTGGACCAGGATCCCGGAGCGGGCTGCAACCCGTGGGAGCCGCGGTGGGCCGCGGCCGTCGACGAGCACGACCCCGACGTCGTCGTCGTCACCCTGGGTTGGGACGCGACCCGCATGCAGTTGGACGGACGGTGGATGGACGCGTGCTCGGCGGAGTACGCCGCGCACTACGACCGCCAGCTGGAGGTGGCGCACGAGGTCCTCACCTCCGGGCGCGACGGTCGCCAGGTGCTCTTCACCTCGTCCCGCCGGCACACCAACGTCGTGACGCCGGCGTGGGCGGAGTGCCACACGGCCCAGCTCCGTGCTTTCGCCGAGGACCATGCCGACGTCCACGTGCTCGAGCTCGACGAGCAGGTGTGTCGTGATGATGCCTGCATCCAGGAGACGCCCGAGGGCGACGCCGTGTACTTGGACACGGTGCACTTCACGCGCGCCGGCCTGGCGTGGATCGCGCCGTGGGTGGCGGCGGAGATCGACGCGGTGACGGCAGAGCAGGGAGACGGAGACGCGTAGCGCGCTGCCTCACCTGCTGCCTCACCCCGTCACCGGCGGGTCGATCTCCCGTCTGTTGGTGTGACCTCCGTCTCCGACGGTGGTTGCACGGCGTCGGGGGCGAGGTGCTCCCGGCCTGACAGGAAGAGAACTCGATGAGAACCACACTGCGAAGGACGGCACGCGCTGCCGTGATCGCCGGTCTGTGTGGAGGGCTCGCGCTCTCCGGGTCCGCCATGGCCATCGCCGCGCCTGCGACCGGTGACCAGACCCAGTCCAACCTGCTCTACTCCGTCGACGGCGGGACCACCTGGTCCGACACCGTCACCGCCCAGCGTGGCCAGCAGGTCCTGGCCCGCCTGTTCTACGACACCACCAAGGACACCCCGGTGACGGGCACGTCCCTGACCACCCAGATCCCCGACGGATTCACCTACGTCCCCGGCACCACCCGCAACGTCCTGGCCCCCGGCTCCGACGTCACCACCGGTACCGTCGGTGCCGAGACCAAGGCCACCGCCGTCGCCGACTCCGTCTGGTCCGGCGACAACCTGCAGGTCTCCCCCTCGGCCGGGTTCAACGGCGAGTCCAACGCTTCCCAGACCGGCATCCTGCGCAACGGCATCAAGCGCTACCTCAACCTGCACCAGTGTGACTTCGTCCTGCGCAGTTCCACGGGTACCGAGCGTGATCAGTTCCGGTACGTGACCAACCTCGGCGGGGGCAACTGGGGTGCCGGAACGAACGCGTCGAACACCGCCGACTCCGCGGCGAGCTGTGGCGCCGGTGGGGCGGGGGATGCGGGCGGCACGTGGGTACTGCGTAACAGCCAGGTCGCGGCGCTGGACCTCCTCGGCAACCGTTACGTGAACCTCCAGGAGTGCGACTACGTGATGCCGAGCGTCGGCCGCGGCGACGTGGCGCGCTGGGTGACGAACCTGGGCGGCGGCAACTGGGGTGCCCCGTCGACCGCGGCGAACGCGCCGAAGGCCGCGGGCGACTGCGGGCCGGGTGGGACGAACAACGGTCTGACGTGGGAGCTCAACGGCGACCAGGTCGAGGTGCTCGACACGCTGGGCAACCGGTACGTCAACCTTCACCAGTGCGACTACGCCATCGCGTCGGACCTGACCGGCAACCCGCGCTACCGCTACACGACCAACGCCGGGTCCGCTACGGGCAACTGGGCTGTCGGGACGAACGCGTCGAACGCCGCCGACGCGGCGGCGCTCTGCGGGCCGGGTTCCGCGGGCTGGGAGCTGAACGGGCAGGGCGTCCGCGCGCTGGATCTTCTGGATGCGGCGCGTGGTCAGGGGTTCATCGAGTTCGCGTTCACCTCCGAGGTCCCCGACCCGCCCGCGTGCGAGCAGACCGTGACCGAGCCCGCGATCACCTCCACCCGTCAGGGTGTGCTCAACGGCACCGGGACCGGCACCCCGACCTCCACCGCCGCCATCACCCTGGCCGAGTACACCGCCACCGGGGACCCCTGCCCCGACGAGCTCCAGGCAATCACCGACGAGTACACCACCGTGCAGGACACCACCTTGACCGGCAACGTCCTGGACAACGACGTCATCCCCGCCGGATCCACCATCACCGTCACCGGCCCGGGCGCCGGCCCCTGGCACGGTGACCTGGTCCTGAACGAGGACGGCACCTTCACCTACACCCCGGCCCCCGGGTACGTCGGCACCGACTCGTTCAGCTACACCATCACCGACCAGGACGGCAACACCTCCGTCGGCACCGTCAACATCACCATCACCGAGGACGAGAACGGCATCCCCCTCGTCGCCCCCGGCGCCGCCGCCACCGCAGGCCTGCTCGGCCTGGCAGGCCTCGGCCTCGGCTACACCCGCCGCAAGCGCGAAAGCCAGGTGATCTGACCCCACCACCACGCGCCTCTCCTGACAGCGGCCCTCCCACCACCCGGCGGGAGGGCCGCCGTCGCGCGCCCCGCCCGCGGTGTGGAAGCGGTATGGAATCGGGAGCGACCCCGAGGAGGGCGTCATGGGCAGTCCGTCGTGCCGTCGGTACAGCCGAACGCCGGGCACCGGTCCGGCGCACGAGCACGGGAGGTCTCGATGACAGCACGAGCGCGGGTGTCATGGCGGCGGAGGGCGCTCGGACCGTCCGCCGGAGCGGTAGGTCTGGCGACGGCGGCCCTGGTCGGGTTGGCCGGCGTCGCGGCGGCCGCACCCGTCACGGACGTTGTCGACGGCTCCGGGATGAGCGGGACGTTGGAGTCCGGGGTCCGCTGGGAGTCGACTGCGGAGCTCTCCGGTGGACAGGCCACGTTGACTCAGGGGCAGGAGGCCACCGTCTCCTTCTCGGAGCCGGTGGAGCTCGAGCTCACGATCTGGAGCCTTCAGGACAACGCGGCGGGGCAGGAGTGCGTCTCCGTCTCGGAGGCTCTTGATCCGGTGAGCATCAGCGCCCGGCACCGCTGGGACCCGGACACCCGTCAGCTCTGCGGCGTGGAGAACGTGTCCGGCGCGGCGAGCGTGTTCGAGGGTTCCGCAGTCGAGCAGGTGACCGTGACGGCGACCGGGTCCAACGCGACGCACGCGCGGCTCCTCGGTGACCTTCGCGTGACCGTGGAGCGGGACGCCGCAGAGCTCGTCGACGACGCGGCGGCCACCGTGACCGGTGCGGGGACGACGATCGACGTCCTGGCCAACGACGTCCTGCCCGAGGGGTCGAGCCTGCCGACGGTCGAGGCCGCATCCGCTCACGGAGGCGCGGTCACCGTGACGCCCGAGGGGCTCGTCGTCTACACGCCTCCCGCCGGGTTCGTCGGCACCGACTCGTTCACCTACCAGGTCGTCGGGCCGGACCGGGTGGCGCGCTCGGCGACCGTGACCGTGACCGTGACCGAGGATGAGAGCGGCGTCCCGCTGGTCGCGCCGCTCGGGTCCCTCGCGGCCGGTGTCGGGGCTCTGTCCTTCGTGGCGGTGCGGCGCCGGGCACGCCGCTGACCGACGCGCGCTCGCGCGGCGGATGACCGTGGCGCGTCCCGGTGTCGGGGCGCGCCACGGTCGTGTCGTGGCAGCGCGGCCAAGGGGCGGAGGTGTGGGCCGGGTGAACCGGTCAGACCGGCTAGATCGGCCGAAGTCGGAGAGGTATGGTCCGGTGGGGATTGTGCACGTCCAGTGCCCACCGCGCCGTGAGGATCAGCACACATGCGCGGTGATACCGTCCGTCCAGGTGTCACGAGGTGTCCGAGCATGCTTGATCGCGCAGAGAGCGGCGCGTCGCAGACCTCGCTCGGCTGGGCGGAGCTCCACGATGACCGGCTCGTCGACGCGCTGCGAGCAGGGCAGGACGCGGCGTTCACTGAGCTCTACCGTCGGCACGGTCCCGCGGCGCTCGGGGTGGCCCGGCGCGTCCTCGGAGCGGGACCCAGCGCCGACGACGCGGTGGCGGAGGCCTTCACCGCGCTGCTGACGAAGGCGCGCGAGGGCGGCGGACCGACGAGCAACGTCCGTTCGTACCTACTGACGTCCGTGCGCAACGCGGCGCTGAGCCACGTCCGCTCGCAGGAGAGGGTCCGGCCAGCGTCGCATGAGGCTCTCGACGGCCCGGCGCACGACCCCGACCGCCTGACCGTGGCCGAGGACGTCTCCCTCGTGCGTTCGGCGTTCGGCACGCTGCCGGCCCGCTGGCAGCAGGTGCTTTGGTACCTGGACGTGGAGGGCATGACGCCGGCTCAGGCGGCGCCGATGCTCGGCATCTCGCCGAACGCCGCGTCGTCCCTGGCCCGGCGAGCGCGCGACCGCCTGCGCCACGGCTATCTCCAGGCCCACGTACGGCGGGCCGACCCCGGGTGCGCGGACTTCTCGCCGCACCTGGCGCGGTACGCGCAGGGTGGTCTCACCCCGCAGGTACGGCGGCGCATCGAGACGCATCTGACGACCTGTGCCCCGTGCACCGCAGTCGTTGAGGAGCTGAGCGACCTCCGCGGTCGTATGCGCATCCTGCTCCTGCCCCTTGGAGCCCCGGCAGTGCTGGCAGCGTCGTCGGACGGCCCGCGTTCGCCCCGGGCGGGCAGGTCGGCGCTGGGTGGTCGGTGGGCGGCACGGCGCCGCACTCGTGGCGCAGCCGCCGGCGCCCTCGCCGTGGTTGGTGCGTCCGGGACGATGGCCTCCGCCCGTCCCACGGACGACGGCTCGGACGGCCCGGCCGACGATCTCGCGACCGGTGTGCTCGGTAGCCCGCCCGAGGGCGTGGTCGGTGGTGTGGCAGGCGTGCACGAGGCGGACGGCGTGGACCGGGCGACGGCGGCAGTACCCCTGGGGGGCGAGCGAACAGGTGCCGCAGCAGGGGCTGCGGCGGCCGTCGTGGCGGCTGCTGGGGCGGAGCGAGGTCCGTCGGCGCTCTCTCGTCGGGGACGCCGCCGTGGGGTGGGCGGCGCCGCAGGTGCCAGCGCCGTCAGACAGCGCGACGGCGCGTCGTCGGGCGGTCTGCTCCTGCTTCCTATCGTGGGGTGGTTCGGGGAGTGGCCGCGGTGGTGGTCCGCGGTGGTGGGGACGGTGCGTCACCCGGGGCGCTTCGTGCGCCGGGTGTGGTGGTCGCGCCCCGCGCGGACCTGGCCCTGGTCCGTCGGTGTGGTGTCGACGGTGCTCGTCGTGCTCCTGGGTGTGGCGGCATCGGGGATGCTCCCCGTCCCGGTGGTCGTCGCCCCGGTCGGTGCGCCGGTGGCCTCCGACGGGGCGGGCCCCGCGGATGCTGAGTCCGGCGTGGAGGTCGACGAGGGTGACCCGTCGGTGCCGACCGAGGCTCAGGGGAGCGGTGCGGTTCCGACGCCGGGAGAGCACGGCTCTCCGGTGGGCGCACCGGACGGCGCGGGCGGGGAGGGGCAGGGCACCAGGGACGGCTCCGGCGCGCCGGGCGACGCTGCACCGCCCGGGGTGCCTGGGTCGCCGGGGGCGGTAGATCCCGGCGGTTCGACGACGTCCCCGGACGTGGTCGAGCTCGACGTCGTCTTCGAGGATCTCGGAGACCTCGCGCCCGGGCGCCCCGGGGTCCTCGGCGTCACCGTCACGCACGCCGGCCCGGCCTCGGTCGCGACCGTCGTGCTCGAGGTGGTGCTGCCCACCGGCGTCGCCCTCGACTCTGCCGACCTCGGGCGGGCTTCTTCCGACTGGACGTGCAAGGCGTCGGGCGCTGGTGCTCTCTGTACGGTACGCGGGCTCGCCCTCGGGGCGGCCTCGACGCTGCTCGTCCCCGTCGTCGTCGCACCGCACACCACCCAGGGCGCGGTTCCCGTCACCGTCCGGCCCGCAGACGGGCAGTCGGACGCGGTGTTCAGCCAGGACGTCGTGGTGCGGGACTCGCCGCTCGCCGCGCGCTACGTCGCGGTGGGGGACGTCGGCGTCACCCAGGTGGGGGCCCCGGTCCTGCATTGCCCGCCGTCCGACAGCAGGTGCGCGAGCGTCGTCGACGGCACCGCGACCGGGACCCTGCAGGACAACAAGGCGTGGCAGATGGTGACGGTCGACGAGCTGGGCACGGGAACGCCGTCGTCCCGGGCTCGTCTCGACCTGCCGTCCGGCAGCGAGATCGTCAGCGCGCGGCTGTACTGGGGCGGCGAGTACCGCACCGGCATGTGTGACGGGTCCGTCGGGACGGTGCGGCTGGCCTCGCCCGGTGGATCGCTCAGGCAGCCCGTCGGCGCGGTCGTGGTCGAGCGTGCGCCCGGGCGCGACTACGCGGTCTACCAGGCCAGCGTCGACGTGACGGCGCAGGTCCGGGCCGGGGGGTCGGGAACCTGGGGGGTCGCCGACGTGTGCGCGGCCGGTGGCAGCGGGTCGATGGCCGGGTGGGCACTCGTGGTGGTGCACCGGGACCCGACCGGCACCGCCTCGAGACTCGCGATCGTGAACGACGGTCTCCTGGCTGTCACCAAGGGGGACGGAGGCCGCGAGACGGTCGTCGCAGGTCGCGCAGGGTCGCAGGCCCGCATCGGTGCGGTCGCCTGGGAGGGCGACCGCGCGACCGGTGGGGACCAGCTCTTCCTCGACGGCACCGCGCTGGTACCGCTGCGGTGGACCGGATCCGGCCCCGGCGCGGTCGGATCGGGCAGCAATGCCTTCGACTCGACGGCGTGGGGGTCGTCCTACGCGAACTCGCTTGGTGTCGACGTGAAGCCGTTCCGGCCGGCAGCGCTGCTCGCCTCGCGTGCCGCGCTGCGTGCCGTGAGTACGGGGGACGACTTCTGGGTGGGGGCGCTCACCGTCGTCACGGGTGGGTCATGAGCCCGGGCCGGACGACGGGGTCGAGCAGACCGGTCTCGTGCGCCCTCCGCAGTGCGGATGCCCTGTCGTGCACTCCCAGCCGGCGGTAGATGTCGCGCACCTGCGTCTTCACGGTGTTCGCCGACACGAACGACCGACGGGCGATCTGGGTGGCGGTGAGCCCCTGCGCGAGCATGCTCAGCACCTCCGACTGCCGCTCGGAGAGCGTGGCAAACGTCGGCTCGACCGGTTCGCGTGCCGTGCGCGCGAGCTCCTCGACGACGGGGTGCCCGAACAGGCGCGCGGCAACGCGAAGGACGGCGGGCGATCCCCAGCGCAGCGGGAAGGACCCTCCGGTGCGGCGGACCGTGTCGAGAGCGTGGGCAAGCTCGCGGTGGGCGTCGTCATCGGATCCGAGCGCGAGGTGCGCGTCCGCGCTGAGCAGGCGCGCCTCGATGCGAACGCGTGGTGAGGCGGAGTGGGCGACCGCTGGGTTGCGGACGGCGGCGAGGGCCTCGCGGGGGCGCCGATGGGCGAGGCAGAGCCGCGCCGTCAGGAGCGAGTGCGCAGCGGGCTCCTGGTCGAGGAGCTCGGCCACGAGCTCGGCGCTCGTGCCGCGGCCGTGCTCCAGGTACAGGCGCCCGAGGTCGAGCGCGAGCAGAGGGGGGATCGGCCGGGGTCGGTGCGGGTCTCGTGCGACGTCACCGGTGTGGGCCGCGGGAGAGCGCTGCAGCAGCGAGGCGTGGAGGCCGTCGAGGGCGACGGCGGGCGTCGGGCTCAGGGCGGCGTGCCAGGTGTCCAGGTGCAATGCGACGAACCAGAGGTCCGTCGCCCAGTGCGCGTCCCGGAGGCAAGGGTCGGCGACAGCGCCGGTGGGGACTGTTGCTTCGAGGAGCGCGACGTTGGTGGCGAGGAGGAGCGGGTCGCCGAACGTCTGCCGCCACCACGGTGGTGGCGAGGGGAGCAGACAGGCCTCGGCGATCCAGCTCTGCGCGCGGTGGCGTTGCGCGTCGAGCGCTAGCGCGAGGGCTGCGGCCTCGGCGGCCGCCCGTGCCAGTCTCGCCGCCCCGGTGGAGATCGACAGCCGGTACGCCTCCTCGGCGTGGAGGAGTGCCTCCGTCGTCCGTCCTGCCTCGAGTGCGCTGACGAAGGCCTGGAGCATGACCAGGACCCGGGGCCGCGGGAGCTCGGTGTTCCTCGCCCGCAGGAGCCACTGCGAGGCGGTCGCCGACGAAGGACCGGGCTGCCCCGCGCGTCGTTGGTTGGCCGTCCGGATGAAGGCGGACAGCCCGGACAGGGTCTCGTCGGGGGAGATGCTGGTGGCCCGGTATTGCGGGTGGGTGGGCATCGGGCGTGTCACGGACACGAGGTCGAGGAGGTCGGAGGGGACCGACGGCGGGTCCCCGGCGAGCACCGCGGCCTGGACATCCTGGAGGGCGGTGCCGTCCTCCTCGTCGAGCAGGCCGGTCCAGCAGTGCTCCAGCACGCTCCGTGCGGCGTCGGTGTCGCCTGTCCGGATGGCTCCCAGCAGCGTATCGACCTCGCTCGCGTTGGTGGTTCGGGTCGGCATCGCCTGACACTCCACTGTGCAGTCCTCCCAGATTCCCAGCGTGAAGCCGATATTTCCGATTCGGTGGGGTCTTGCACCACTAGGACGCCGAGCCTCACAGTTCGTGTCGTGTGATGCGGGTCACATGCAGCACGGCGGCCCTCCCGCCTGGTGGTGGGAGGGCCGCTGTCAGGAAGTGGATCGGTTGGTGGGGTCAGATCACCTCGTTCGTGGTCTCGCGGCGGCGGGTGTAGCCGAGGCCGAGGCCGGCCAGGCCGAGCAGGCCTGCGGTGGCGGCGGCGCCGGGGGCGATGAGGGGGATGCCGTTCTCGTCCTCGGTGATGGTGATGTTGACGGTGCCGACGGAGGTGTTGCCGTCCTGGTCGGTGATGGTGTAGCTGAACGAGTCGGTGCCGACGTACCCGGGGGCCGGGGTGTAGGTGAAGGTGCCGTCCTCGTTCAGGGTGAGGTCACCGTTCCAGGGGCCGGCGCCCGGGCCGGTGACGGTGATGGTGGATCCGTCGGGGATGACGTCGTTGTCCAGGACGTTCCCGGTCAGGGTGGTGTCCTGCACGGTGGTGTACTCGTCGGTGTTCGCTGCCAGCTCTTCGGGGCAGGGGTCCCCGGTGGCGGTGTACTCGGCCAGGGTGATGGCGGCGGTGGAGGTCGGGGTGCCGGTCCCGGTGCCGTTGAGCACACCCTGACGGGTGGAGGTGATCGCGGGCTCGGTGACGGTCTGCTCGCATGCCGGGGGCTCAGGTGCCTCGGAGGTGAAGGCGAACTCGATGAACCCCTGACCACGCGCCGCATCTAGAAGATCCAGCGCCTGAACGGTCTGGCCCTGGATCACGTAGCCGCCGGAGAGGTTGTTCTCGCACGCGGGGGTGGTGTCGGCGCTGTTGGAGGCGTTGGTGCCGACGCCGATCCAGCTGGGTGTGGTCACGTTGTACGTGACCGAGTTCGAACCGTTGGACACCTGGCATTCGTGCAGGTTGACGTACCGGTTGCCGACGAGGTCCAGCGCTTGGACGTTCTGCCCCTGGATCACATAGTTGCCGGAGAGGTTGTTCTCGCACGCGGGGGTGATGTCGGCGCTGTTGGAACCGCTGGTCCCGATCCCGATCCAGTTCGGGGTGGTGACGTTGTAGGTGACCGAGTCCCTCCCGTTGGAGACCTGGCACTCGTGCAAGTTGAGGTACCGGTTCCCGAGAAGGTCGATCGGCTCCACGTTTTGCCCCGAAACGTAGTAGCCGCCGGAGAGACTGCCCTCGCATGAGGCCGAGCTGTCTGCCGAGTTGGAGGTGTTGGTTCCGACGCCGATCCAACTGGGCGTGGTGACGTTGTACGTCGCAGCGTTCTGGCCGTTCTGCACCTGGCACTCGTGGAGGTTGAGGTAGCGCTTGGTGCCGTTGCGCAGGATGCCGGTCTGGGAGGCGTTGGACTCGCCGTTGAACCCGGCCGAGGGGGAGACCTGGAGGTTGTCGCCGGACCAGACGGAGTCGGTGACGGCGGTGGCCTTGGTCTCGGCACCGACGGTACCGGTGGTGACGTCGGAGCCGGGGGCCAGGACGTTGCGGGTGGTGCCGGGGACGTAGGTGAATCCGTCGGGGATCTGGGTGGTCAGGGACGTGCCCGTCACCGGGGTGTCCTTGGTGGTGTCGTAGAACAGGCGGGCCAGGACCTGCTGGCCACGCTCGGCGGTGACGGTGTCGGTCCAGGTGGTCCCGCCGTCGACGGAGTAGAGCAGGTTGGACTGGGTTCCCTCGCCGGTTGCCGGGGCCGCGTTCGCGAGCGTGGCGCTGCTGAGGGTGAGTCCGGCGCACAGGCCGATTACGGCGGTGGCGCGGGCGGCGCGTCCTAGGGAGTGGCGCGCCCTTGTTCTCAGTCCCCTATCTGCGGGGGGGGTAAAGGACATGTCTTTTCCCTTTCCGTGTGCCGGTCTGTGGGCGCGTGTGTGCCGTGACCGGGTTGGGCTTGCTCTGGGGTAGACGGTGGGTCGGGGGTGGGTCTGACGGTGTGAACCGCAGGGTGAGCCCATCGACCGAGCCCGGCCTGTATCGGCACGGCATCCCCCCGTCATTGCGCTCGGTCGTTCTCGTCTGTCCCGCTGCACGGGGCGTTCCGGGACGATGACGAGGAGCAAGACGATGAGCACTGATGGCAGCCGGCGCAGGATCGCCGTGCTCTACGGGACGAGGCCCGAGGCGGTGAAGATGGCGCCCGTGGTGGCGGCGTTGCGGGCGTCTCGTGATCTGACGCCCGTCGTGGTCACGTCGGGTCAGCATCGCGAGATGCTCGACCAGGTGAACGACCTGTTTGGGATCGTTCCGGACCACGATCTGGGGCTCTTGCGGCACGGTCAGTCGCTTGACGACGTCGTGGCCGGCGCTCTCCAGGGTTTCGGTGCTTACCTGGACCGTCACCCGGTCGACGCGGTCGTGGTGCAGGGGGATACGAGCACCGCCTTCGCGGGGGCGCTCGCCGCGTACCACCGCCAGATCCCGGTCGTGCACGTCGAGGCCGGCCTGCGGACCGGTGACGTGTACTCGCCGTTCCCTGAAGAGGGAAACCGAAAGTTCGTGGGGTCGGTCGCGGCACTGCACTGCGCCCCGACCGAGGCTGCGGCCCACAACCTCTACGTCGAGAACGTGCCGCGCGAGAAGGTCGTCGTCACGGGCAACACCGTGATCGACGCCCTGCTGCGTACGGTCGAGCGGCAGGGCTCGACGGGCGACCCGGTGATCGATGTGGCCGTGTCCCAGGGGCGCCGTATTGTGCTCGTCACTGCGCATCGTCGTGAGTCGTGGGGTGCGGGGATCGGGGAGGTCGCGGGGGCGTTGGTCCGCGTCGCCAACCTCTACCCGGACGTTCTCGTGGTCCTCCCGATGCATCGCAACCCGCTCGTGCGAGACGTCGTCGTCCCGATCTTGTCCGAGGTGCCGAACGTCCACCTGACCGAGCCCATGGACTACGCGCCGTTCTGTCATCTGCTCGCGCGCTCGACCGTCGTGGTCACGGACTCGGGTGGCATCCAGGAGGAGGCGCCGGCGGTCGACGTGCCAGTGATCGTCACGAGGGACACGACGGAGCGGCCCGAGGTCGTCCAGGCCGGCGGCGCGGTCCTCGTCGGCACGGACCAGAACCGCATCGTGCGCACGTTGCGCGAGCTGCTCACGAACGAGCAGTTCCACGCCCGCATGGCTCGTGCCGAGAACCCGTTCGGGGACGGTAGGGCGGCCGAGCGTACGGTGATCGCGCTACGAGCGATGCTCACAGCGCGTGGAGCGGCCACCGATGCCGGGGCGGCGGACCGCGCCGAGATCCTGGTCTCGTAGGTAGTGGTCGCGATGACGCTCTGGGGAGCGACGAGCGATCCTGCCGACCCGGACTGCGGTCTGCTGACGTCCTCGACCGCGTCCCGGCTGTTCGGCGTGGACGAGACCGTCCTCGTCGAGCTCGGTCGACGCGGTGCGTTGCGCACCCTGCGAGCATCGGACGGGCGCGCGCTCTACACGGCGGGCGACCTGCTCGATGTCGTGCGCAGCGGGTCCCCGCGGGAGAACGACCGATGACGGCGGACCTTCCTACCTACACGGAGACGTGGCCTCTCCTCACCTCGGCAGACCGGCGTCGCCTGGACGAGCTCGACGCGGCGCAGCGGGAGATCCTCGAGCGGCTCCTCGCGGTGCCGGCGGACGAGGTCGACGCGCCGCTGTTCGCCGAGCTCCAGGTGGAGAGACTGCGGGTCTATCGGACGGTGGTGAGTCACGCGGGCGGCAGATCGTCTCCGCCGCCCGCGGGATAGCGCTGGTGCCGGCTCAGAGGCCGGCCGCCTCCGCGCCTCGCAGTCGCGCGGCCGTGCGGCGCGCCTCCCGGTTCGCGTCCATCGTGCGACGCACCGTCGCACGAGCGCGGACGAGGAGCGCGGAGACGGCGTTCGGAGTCGTGTCGAGCTCGGTCGCGAGCTCTGCCACGGTCCGTCCGGCCATGGCGACCTGCCAGAGGACGTAGCGCTGGCGTTCCGAGCAGCCGGACATGCCCTCCACGGCCTCGTCCAGCTCCACCGAGCTCGTCGCGTGCGAACCGAGGTCGTAGGCCGAGGGGACGTCGACGGCCTCGTCGATCTCCACCGTCGGGAGCGTCTTGCGTCGAGAACGGTCGGTGGCGGCGTTGCGCACGGCCCGGGCGATGTAGGTCCGTGCGTACTCGACGGGTCCCTGACCGCGTCGGAAGAGGATGAGGATGCGGGTGAAGGCCTCCGCCGCGAGGTCGTCCGCTTCCCACTGGGAGCGGGTGTAGCGGCGGGCGACCACCAGGGCGTACGGGTAGTGCCTGCGCCAGAGCTCGGCGACCGCCTCCTGGTCTCCCTCGCGTGCACGCTCGCAGAGCACGGTGTCGGTATCGCCCGTGTCGAGGTGGCGCGGTGCATACCGGCGCCCGGTCGTCGTCTGCTCGTCGGTAGTGCTCAGGTCCATCCGTGGTGCCCCGTCCTCAGATGCTCGTCGTGGCCGCGCCGCCGCCCCGACGAGGCAGGTCGTGTGTGACTTCACCCACTGAGATGCGAGACGGTGCACATCGTGTCGCGGATCGAGGTGGTGATCGAGAGGGTGATTCAACATGCCCGGAAGGGGTGAGGCAGGGATGCTCTCGTGCGGTGTCGAGGCTGGTCAGGGTGTTGGGGGTCGGACGAGAGCCGAACGGCGGGTGCATGAGGCGGGGCGAGGGACGGTGCCGGGATGCGGCACCATCACACGTCGGGCCACGTGAGGACGGAGGCGACACGAGTCGTCCTCCGGAACGGAACGGTTGGACAGGGGTGGATGGAATGTGCCTGAGGAGAAGCACGTGACGGTGCGGGAGAGCGTGGCGATCTGGGCAGCGGGGACGGCCGTGGTCGTCATGCCGCTGAGCGCGAGCGTGTGGGACACGGAGGCCGACGCCGCAGCAGACGACGGGTACTGCCCGGTGCGCGTGGAGTGGCTCCAGGAGCTGCGCACGACGTTGGACGCCGATCACCAGGTGGTCTGTGCGCCGCTCGAGGATCCCGACTGGCTGGTCCTCCCGGAGGCAGACCTCGCGCAGGTCCGCCGTGTCCTCCGGGAGGAGGGGTACGACGTCGTGGTGGCCGACCCCGTGGCGGAGATGCCCGGTGCCGGGGGTGCGCCGGTAGAGCTCGAGATCGACGATCTTCTCGGGAGCGTTCCGCTGCCCGAGCAGTGAAGGACGGACGCCCCCCCGCTTGCGCCGCGGTCCTCGACGCGCTCGGAGCCGCCACGAGAAGCCGGATCCGCTCAGTCGGCGGCGTCGGTCTGGATGTTGGGGTCGTTGAACGGCATGTACTCCGACAGGAGCGGGAAGAGCCACTCGAAGCACGCGAGCACGACGGCGGCCAGCAGGACGAGCAGGATCCCCGCCCGGACCCACGCGGGCCCGGGCAGCACGCGCCACAGCGCCCCGTACATCACGCGCTCCCTTCAGCGGCAGGAGCCGTCTGGCCGACCAGGTCCGGCGGCGTGCCGTCCTCGACCGGCATCCAGTAGTCCAGCTTCGCGTTGACGATGAACCGTGCCACGAGCGAGTTCAGCCCGATCGGGTGGCACGTCGTCAGGGTGAGGTACCGCTCCGTCGGCTCGACGCCGGGCTGCCACGGGACGGGCGCCACGGCCTCCACCTGGTCAGGCTTGACCGCCTGCAGGTGGTCCACCCGGTACACGTACCAGATCCCACCGGCCTCCACGACGATCGGGTCGCCGACCTGCAGCTCCTCCACGTCGTGGAAGATCTTGCCGTACGTCTGCCGGTGGCCCGCGAGGGAGAAGTTCCCGACGTCGCCCGGCATGACCGTCTCCGCGTAGTGGCCCGCCTGGCCCTGGTCGAGGATCGTCCGCTTGTCCGTCCCCTCCGCGATCGGCATCATCTTCCCGTCCCACCGCGGCACGTACAGCGTGCCCCACACCTCGCCCAGCGCCAGCGCCTCCATGACCGGAGGCTCGTCCCGCCGGACGGTCGTCGCGACGTCGCCCGCGTCCGGCGTGGGCGCACCCATCTCCTCCAACACCTGCGCCTGCACCCGGTCCGCCTGCACGTCCGTCCACCACAGCTGCCACACCACGTACAGGCCCAGCACGATCCCGAGCGTGATGAGCAGCTCCCCGAGAACACCCACGACCGACGACACCGCACCACGCCCGGAGCCCGGTCCGGTGGCGGCGCGACGATGGTGCGGAGGGGGTGGGGGGAGCGGACTCCCGGCGGCCATCTCCTCGAGCTGGTCCCACAGCGTGGGATGCGTCATGGTCTGCTCCTCGTCCGCAGAGGCCCCCGAGGCGTGCCTCTCTGTGAAGACAGACTGGTGAAGCGGACGGTCATGGCGGACCACCGTGGGTGAACTGGCAGGTGAAGCTTGTCGGTAGCGTGCCGCGCCCCCGTCACGCAGGGAGCCACCGGGCGTCGCTCGAACCCGCGGACAGGGCGCGGTGGGACGGACGCGCATCTCGCGGCCGTCCGTGAAGCTGGGGAGGCCCCGCAGGGCCTCTGAGCTTCTTCAGCTGCCCAGCGCGAGCAGCAGGGAGGCCGCGACGCAGCAGAGACCCGCCGCGCAGACGGCGGCTGCGAGCCATGTGCCGAGTCGCGATCCCGTCACGACGGTGTCTCGCTCGTCCGGCCGGTGCGTGCGGATTCGATCAGGCGCTCGATCTCGTCGGCGTCGAAGCGTCGGTGGCCACCGAGCGTCCGGACGGACGTGATCTTGCCCGCCTGGGCCCAGCGGGTGACGGTCTTTGGGTCGACCCGGAAGAGAGCCGCCACCTCGGCCGGGGTGAGCAGTGACGGCCGTTCGCCCTCGTCGCGGCCCGCGGCCGCGCGTCGTCGTGCGATCATGCGGCGGCTCCTACGGCCGTGGCGGGCACGGGGTCGAGGTCGTCTCGGTCGAGCGGCTCGGCCGAGCGGAAGGCTCGCGCGAGCAGCGGGTCTCGTACCCCGAGATCGGGCTGGGGAAGCCACGCGAGCAGTGCGAGATCGAGGTCGTCGGCCACTGCCGCCGCAGCGCGCGCCCGGCAGCCCGGTGGGACGCCGAGCGCGCGGAGCGTCGCGCACAGGTCCTGCACGGCCAGGTAGAGAAGGGCCGCGTCCGCTCCGGCCGCGTAGGCCTGGCACAGCGGCACGATAGCGTCGACGACCGTCCTGCTGAACAGGCCGGTACGCCGCCAGTGCAGGCGCTCCACCCGGTTCACGTACGCCCCGATCTCGTGCACGAAGTCATCCACGCCCGTCCGCCTCTCTCCGGTCGACCCCCCGCTCCACATCAGACGTCGCCCGCGCTCGTTGCGACCGGTCGGACGAGGGTGATGAGTGGGATGAGATCGGGCGAACACGGCCGAACCGGCCCGAGCAGGGCTTCACGAGTCCTCCGCGAGGCTGCGCAGGTCCGGCCGGTTCGCCGCGGTCAGCCCGCGGAGTGCACCGGCGGCCCTGAGGACGCTGTCCGTCTCGCCCACGCGTGCGGCACACAGGCCCGCCCAGAGCAGCTCGCGCGCGAGGGCCTCGCCCGTCACGGTGAGCGGGGCGGCCTCCACGACGACCATGGTTCGCAGGAGGCGGGCCACCGGAGAGCCGTGACCGGGGTGGTCCGGTGGGCACTGCAGCACGGTCGTCGTCCGGACGTCGATCGCGTGCGAGAGGGCATGGCGTGCCGAGCGGCTCGCGCCGAGGAGCAGTGGGGTACGGCCCCACCACCTGCGAGGCCGGGCGTCGAGACGATCGTGCAGGTCCTCCAGCTCGTCGGGCGTGAGCACGGGCGCCAGCACGGTGTCCACCCGCTGGGTGGTGGCGCACGGCAGCGCTCGGTGGCGCGTCGTGGTGAGCGTGGCGTACCCCCAGATCGTCGGGAGCGCAGCCGTCGTCGAGCGTGCCAGTTCCATGTCCCGTCCTCCCACGTGCGGGCCCACCCCGTCACGTGTTCAGACGGCGCTTGGCTCCTGCCGTGACGGGCGTCACGCGAGGCCGAGGTCGGGGGCCGTGGTCGTCGCCCCCCCGCCAGGTCACCGATCGTGACGGTCAAGGACCCAGCAGCGCGGCCGGTACGACGGCGATCCCGTCCCGCCGCCGATAGGCGTGGGGCCCGGGCGTGACGACGGCCGCGTCGAGGAGGTCGGCGCCGATCCTGTCGCGGAGCCATGCGAGGTGCCGGACGTCGTGGTCGGTGACCGTGGTCGCGAGCTTGACCTCGATCGCCAGGACCCGGCCGTCCGGACGCTCGACGATGATGTCGACCTCGTGCGCGCCGTCAGCCGTCCGGAGGTGACGTACCCGTGCTTCGGACCGTTCGGCATAGACCTGGACGTCCAGAGTGACGAGGTGCTCGAACAGCGATCCGAGCAAGGTCCCGTCGCGCAGGTTGGGGACCGGGCCGTCGCTGCCCCCGAGAAGCGCGGACTGGTCTGCACCGAGCAGATGAGCGGCGAGACCGGGGTCCGCGAGCTGGTGCTTGGGTCCGCGCGCGAGCCGGGTGAGGTGATTCCTGCCTGGGAGCCACGCTTCGACGGGATCGAGCATCCAGAGCTGTTCAAGCACGTCGCGGTACGCGGTCACGGTGCTCCGAGCGGGCTTCTCGGAGAGGCCGGGTGTGGCGGCGTCAAGGATCCGTTGGTAGGTCGCAGTCGTCGACGTCGCGGCTGCATAGGCCGTGAGCCACGCGCGCAGGACGCCCGGGCGACGCACGACGAGTCCTTGCTCGGGGAACGCCCTCGTGACGATCAGGTCCACGTATCCCTCGAGCCGGTGCCGACGGGCTCGCGGCGCGAGGGCGTGGATGTCCGGGAACCCGGAACGCACGATCTCGTCGACGTAGTCACGTGTGCCGCGTCTCGACGACCCGGTGATCTCGGGCCGAGACCCGTCCAGCAGGTCGCCGAGGCTGACGGTGGGTTCTGCAAACCCTCGCTCCAGGAGGCTCATGGGACGCATGCGAAACGTGACGAACCGGCCTGCCCCGGAGTGGACGGGTGCTTCGAGGGGGACGGAGCTGCCGGTCAGCAGGTAGGTCCCGATGCCGTCGTCGACCGCTCGTCGAACCACGTCCCACGACTCCGGGACCCGCTGCCACTCGTCCACGAGCAGCGGGTGCTCTACGGCGCGGATTCGTGCCGGGTCGCTGGCGAACAACTCACGTTCGCGAGGATCGTCCAGGCGCATCACCGTGCGGGCGCGTTGTTGCGCGGTGGCTGTCTTCCCCACGCCTTTCGGCCCGTGGAGCTCGATCGTCGGCAGCTCTGCGACCAGCTCGTCGAGCACGTCGTCGATGACGCGCCTGCGGTAGTCCATCACTGATCGGCTCCCTGGTGCTCGCGTGCTCCCGGCCCCGGTAGAGAACCGACCAGGAGGCTCGTCGGCCTCCTACGCTACAGATTTCAGGACTCTTACGCTACAAATTTCATGCCCTCCACGCTACAGATTCCCGGCCCTTCTACGTGTTCCGGTGCTCGCGTCCTCACCCTGCCTGTCTGCCGGGGGTCACGGCCGGCGGCGCTCCCGCACGTGCAGGCGCTGCAGGAACCGGTCGGTGCGTAGCGGCGGGCCGTGCCGGTCGAGCAGCGACACGACGACGACGGTCGCGGTCGCGAGCGGGATGGTCCAGGCCGCGGGCTGGGCGAGCAGCGCGCGCACGACGCCGGGGACGCCGTCCGCCGTCGCGCCTGACGAGACCGTCCCGTAGCCCGCGGCGACGAGCGCGGACGAGGCGAGCAGCGCCGTCGCGCACAGGACGGACCCCACGATCATCCCCGCCACCGCGCCGCGCGCGGTGAGGCGGCGCCACCACACGCCGAGCAGGATCACGGGCGACAGCGCGGAGGCGGCGAACACGAACACCGTCCCGACGCTCGTCACGAGCCCCTGCGGGATGGTGACGAGCGCGAACGCGAGCGGGATGAGCGTGCACACGACCGCGGACCACCGGAACGACCGCACGGTCCCGCCGAACAGGTCCTGGCTCACGACGCCCGCGAGCGCCACGACGAGCCCGGACGACGTGCCGAGGAACGCCGCGAAGGCCCCGGCCACGACGAGCGCGGCGAGGAGCTCGCCCCCGAGGCCGGGGACGAGGCGGGTCGGCAGCGTGAGCACGACGGTGTCGGCGACGCCGGGCGCCGCGAGGTCGGGCGCGACGACCCGCGCCACGAGCCCGAGCGTGCTCGACACCATGTAGAACACGCTGATCATGACGAGCACGACGACGGTCGTGCGGCGGGCCGAGCCGCCGTCGGGCGACGTGTAGAAGCGCACGAGGACGTGCGGCAGGCCGGTCGTGCCGAGCAGGAGCGCGAGCAGCAGAGACACCGTCGCGTAGGCGTCGAGGCCGCCGGGACCGGCGTCGTGGGGGAAGACCGCCGCGGGGTCGAAGACGACGGTGGCGCCGCCGGGCTCGAACGCCCCGCCCAGCGCCATGAGCACGAACACGAGGGGCAGCGCGAGCGCCGTGAGCTTGACCCAGAACTGGAACGCCTGGACGAACGTGATGGAGCGCATGCCGCCCGCCGCGACGACCGCGCTCACGACGACCGCGATCCCCACCGACCCGACCCACGGCGGGACGGGCGCGACGCTCGTGATGACGAGCGCCGCGCCATGGAGCTGCGGCACCACGTACAGCCACCCGATGACGAGCACGAGCACGCTCGTGACGCGGCGCGCGACGACGGAGTCGAGCCGGGCGTGGACGAAGTCGGGGATCGTGTAGGCGCCGCTGCGGCGCAGCGGGCCCGCGACGAACAGCAGGACGAGCAGGTAGCCGGCCGCGTACCCGACGGGGAACCAGAACGCCTCGGCGCCCGAGAGCAGCACGAGCCCCGAGAGGCCGAGGAACGTGCCCGCGGACAGGTACTCGCCGCTGATCGCCGACGCGTTCCACACCGGCCGCACCGTGCGCGAGGCGACGAAGAAGTCGCTCGTGGTGCGCGAGATGCGCAGGCCGTAGAACCCGATGAGGCCGGTCGCGAGCAGCAGCAGCCCGATCGCGACGAGGGGCAGCGCGCTCACGCGGCGCCCGCCTCGTCGGGTCCTGCCTCGTCCGGGCCGGCCTCGGCGGACCCGCCCGATCCCTCCGCGAGCGCGCGGTACCGCCGCTCGTTGCGCGCCGCCCCGACGGCGAACACGACGGCGAACGCGACGATCACGGGGTAGAAGCCGTACGCGTGCACGAGCCACGGGAGCGGGACGCCGGCGACCGCCACCGCGTCCAGCGCGGGCACCGCGCTCATCGTCACCGTGAGCAGCGCGACGACCGCGAGGAACGAGACGACGCACGCGAGCCCGAGCCGGAGCTGCGCCCGGACGAGGCCGCGCGTGTAGTGCGCGGCGGCGTCGTCCGGCTCCTCGGGGCGACGCGGGGACACCGTGAGTGTGCCCGACGACGGTCCGCCCGACGCGACGCCGGCCGGGGGATCGGTCGACCGGACGCGCACGCGCTCGGGTCGACGCCCGTCGGGCGCCGCACTCCGGGCCGGGGGATGCACCCCGGGGTGCGGCTCTCGACCGGGAGCGCGTCCGTCGTCGGGCGGGGGCGGGGCCGACGAGGGGTCCGGGCCGCTCACGACGGGCCCCGGTGGGGACCGAGCAGCGCCTCCCGCACGGCCGGGACCATGCGGCGGCTCACCGGCACCTCGTGCCCCGCCACGACGAGCGCGGGCTGCGCCCCGCCGAACCGCGCCGCGGTCACGGCGGCCCGGTCCACGAGGTACGACCGGTGGACGCGCAGGAACCCGGCGGGCGCCCACCGCTCCTCGAGGTCGGACAGCGGCTCGCGCACGAGGAACTGCTCGGTGTCCGTGACGAGGCGCGAGTAGTCGCCCTGCGCCTGGACCCACCGCACCGCGCTGCGGCGGACGAGGCGCGTCGTCGTCCCGACCGTCACGACGAGCGTCTCGTCCTCCGGGGCCTCGCGCGGCGGGGCGGCCGGCGCGGCGGGAGGGGCGGCGCTCGCGGGCGGCGACCCTGCGCCGTCGGGCACGCCGCCGGCCCTGACACCTCGCCCGGCGCGGTCCGCGACGCGCTCCACGACCCGGTCGACGGCGCGCGTCAGGCGCTCGCGGCGCACGGGCTTGAGCACGTAGTCGACGGCCTCGACGTCGAACGCCTCGAGCGCGCGGGCCTCGTCCGCGGTGACGAACACGACCGCGGGGCGGTCGGCGAACCGCGAGAGCGCGCGAGCCAGGTCGAGGCCGGTCAGCCCGGGCATGTGGATGTCGAGGAACGCCGCGTCGACCGTGCGCGAGGAGAGCTCGCGCAGCGCCTCCGACCCGGTCGCGACGCCGAGCACGGTCCGCACGCGCGGGTCGCGCCGCAGCAGGGCGACGAGCTCGTCGAGCACGGGCCGCTCGTCGTCGGCGACGAGCACGTCCAGCCCGACGGCGGCCGGGTCCTGGGGCGCCGGGCCGGGGGCCGGGTCGGTGCCGGTCACGGCACGCTCACCTCCGTCTCGTGCAGGGGCTGGGAGCGGGGCACGCGCAGGCGCACGAGCGTGCCGGAGCCGGGGGCGGTCTCGATGTCGAGCGCGTGGTCGTCGCCGTAGAGCTGGCGCACGCGCCGGTCGACGTTGCGCAGGCCCACGTGCTCGCTCCCGCGCGACGTGAGGAGCTCGCGCACGACGGCCGGGTCCATGCCGACGCCGTCGTCCTCCACCGTGATCTCCGTCTGGGTGCCCTCGTCGCGCGCGGTGATGACGATCGTCCCGCCCCGCTCCTGGGGTTCGAGGCCGTGCCGGACCGCGTTCTCGACGAGCGGCTGCACCGACAGGAAGGGGATGACGGCCGTGAGGGACTCGGGCGCGATCTGCAGGGTCACGGCGAGGCGCTCGCCGAACCGGGCCCGTTCCAGCTCGACGTAGGAGTGGATGGAGCGCAGCTCGTCGGCGAGGGTCGTGAAGTCGCCGCGGCCGCGGAACGAGTAGCGCGTGAAGTCGGCGAAGTCGAGCACGAGGTCGCGCGCCCGTTCCGGGTCCGTGCTGATGAACGACGCGATGGCGCCGAGCGCGTTGTAGACGAAGTGGGGGCTGATCTGGGCGCGCAGCGCGCGCAGCTCGGCCTGTGCGAGCGCGGTGCGCGAGGCCTCGAGCTCGCCGAGCTCGAGCTGCGCCGAGCACCACTGCGCGACCTCGCCCGTCGCGCGCACGAGCGGCGGGCGCACCGTGCCCGCGAACGCGACGACGACGCCCGCGACGCGCCCGCCCGTCACGACCGGCGCCCCGACGGCGTCCGCGACGTCGCCGCCCGCCTCGTCGCCGTCCTTGTGGTCCCGGCTCTCGACGTGCCGCCGACCGGTGGCGAGCACCCGCTCGGCGACCCGGCGCGCGTCGGGCTCCAGCGTCGTGCTGCCGTCGAGCGCGACCGCGCCCTCGGCCGTGACGACGGCGAGCGCGTCCGCGCCGAGGAGCTGGCGCAGCGAGCGGGCCGCGCGCCCGACGTCGTCGCCGTCGAGCCCGCCCCGCAGGTGCGTCGCGGCACGCGACGCGAGGTGCAGGGTGCGGAACGTCGCGCGGTCCGAGTCGCTCCCGAGCTCGCGCGACCCGCGCGCGAGCCGCCACGCGAGCACGAGCCCGAGGGTGAGCAGCACGCCCACGACGAGACCGGCGACGGCGCCGGCGAACACGGGCCCGGACATGCAGCGATCGTAACCAGCGTCACGTCCCGTCCTGTGTCCGCACGAAGGTAAGGTGAGGCAACCCTACGGAAGGCGAAGGAACCCCTGTGCCCATCTCCCGGACCACCTCGTCCAGCCCTCGCGTGCGCGGCGTGCTCGCCGGTGCCGTCGTGCTCGCCTCCGGTCTGCTCGCGGCCTGCTCGTCCGACCCCGCGCCCGCCGCGACCGGTACGCCCGCGCCGGACGACACCGCGTCGGGGTATGCCGTCGAGCACGCGCGGGGGACCGCCGAGCTCGACGCGGCGCCCCTGCGCGTCGTGACGCTCGAGCCCGTCGAGACGGACACCGCGGTCGCGCTCGGCGTCGTCCCCGTGGGCGCCGCCGTGCTGAGCGTCGAGGCGGGCGTGCCCGCGTACCTCGGCGAGGAGGCGCAGTCGATCGAGGTCGTCGGGACCGTGCCCGAGCCGAGCCTCGAGGCCATCGCGGCGCTCGAGCCGGACCTCATCCTCGGCACGGAGTCACGCCACTCCGACCTCTACGACCAGCTCGCGAGCGTGGCACCGACCGTCTTCATGGCGACCCAGACCGACCCGTGGCAGGAGAACGTGCTGCTCGTCGGCCGCGCGCTCGGCCGCGAGACGGACGCCCAGGCCCTGCTCGACGCCTACGACGCGCGGTGCGCCCAGCTCCAGGAGGACTACGACGTCAGCGGGACGGCGCAGCTCCTGCGCCCGCGCGACGGCATCGTGTCCGCCTACGGGCCCCGGTCGTTCGCCGGCAGCACGCTCGAGTGCGTCGGGTTCTCGACGCCGGCGCAGGACTGGGGCCAGGACATCTCGGTCGACCTCTCGCCCGAGCGCGTGACCGAGGCCGCTGCCGACCTCGTCCTCGTCTCGGCCGCCGACCCCGACGACGCGTCCGCGGTCCCGGCCGAGATCCCGCTCAACGCGGCGTCGTTCCCCGACGTGCGCGTCGTCGACCAGTCGTACTGGATCAGCGGCGTCGGCCCGCTCGGTGGCCAGGCCGTGCTCGACGACGTCGAGCAGTTCCTCCAGGACCGTGCCGGGTCCTGACCGGCCGGCCGGGCCTCCGGTCGCGGTCGGGAGCCCGGCCGGGAGCACGGTCGGGGGCGAGGCCGGGTGCCGGTTCCACCGGTCGCCCAACGTCCTCTTCCCGACGGCGGTCGTGCGCGTGCACGACGTCGGCCCGCGCCTGGTGCGCGTGACCCTCGCGGGCCCTGACCTGGCGGGGTGCGCCGACGTCGGGCTCGACCAGCGCGTGAAGATCCTCCTGCCCGGACCGGGAGCGGACGAGCTCGCGCGGCGGGCGCGCCTGGCGGGCGAGAGCGCGTGGCGGCGCGAGTGGGCGGCGCTCGACGACGCGGTGCGTCCGGTGATGCGGTCGTACACGCCCGTCGCCGTCCGGTCGCGGGACGCCGAGGTGGACCTCGACGTGTACCTGCACGAGCCGGCGGGCCCGGCGAGCGCCTGGGCGCGGCGCGCGGCGCCCGGCGACCGCGTGCTGCTGTCCGCGCCGCACGTGCGGTTCGGCGTGACCGACCACGGCACCCAGTGGGACCCGGGGCCGGACGTCGCGCACGTGCTGCTCGTCGGGGACGAGACCTCGGCGCCCGCGGTGCGCGGCATCCTCGCGAGCCTGCGTCCCGACGTGCGGGCGCACGTCCTCGTCGAGGCCGACGACCCGGCGGACGCGCCGGTCGGCGACGTGCCCGGGACCGTGCGCGTCCAGCACGTACGCCGCCGCCGTGGGGGCGAGCGGGCCGTGCTGGGCGCGGTCCGCGCCTGGGCGGTCGAGCACGGCCGGTCCGCGGCCGACGCGGGCGCGGGCTTCTACGCGTGGTGCGCGACGGAGAGCGCGACCGTCGCGCGGGTCCGCGCCGAGCTCGTGGCGGCGGGGATCCAGAGGTCGCGCGTGCACGCGCAGGGCTACTGGCACGACCGGGCCCGGCGAGAGGCGGAGCCGGACGACGGCGCGGCGCGCGCCTGAGGACCGCACGTGTCCTCCGGGGCCACGCCCTCGCGACGCTCAGACGAGGATCGCGACCACGACGACGAACACCACGACGCACGCCAGCAGCGTGCCGATCCCGACCAGCAGGGCGAGCGCGACCGGGTGGGCCTGCGGCCAGGGCACGAGCCGCCGGTCGAACGCACGGAGCTGGACCGGCGTGACCGGCTGGTGCCAGGGCGTGAGCGGGACGCCGCGGCGCGCCAGGTCGAGCGCGACGGTCGAGAGCTGGTCGCGGTCCCACATCTGCCCGACGAGCAGGAGCAGCCGCTTGGTCGGCCCGACCACGATGAGGTGGTGCGTCGCTCCGGCCGCCCCGAACGCCATGCGGTCCACGGTGACGACGCGGTCGACGTCCGCGACCGTGAACCGCTTCGACCGGCCCCAGCCGTGCACGGTGTACGTCCCGTCGCCGAGGACGATCCGCGCGCGGTCGACCATGCGGCGCGCGAGCGCGTACGTCAGCGGGATCATCGCGAGCGCGAACGCGAGGAGGCCGAGGGCGAGCCACGGGTAGCCGCCCATGATCGCCGCCGGGAGCTGAGCGAGGCCCACGAGCGGCGCGAGGATCGAGATCACCGTCATGTTGGAGCGCAGCACCTGACGCTTCGCCGCGTCGCCCATGGCCAGCACGGTCAGGGCCGGGACCGTCCCGCGACCCGCGATCGCCTCAGCCACGGCGGAAGAGCTTTCGCCCGGTGGCCGGGTGCAGGGGCGACCCCGCCGGGATCTCGACGGCGTTCGCCCAGACCGGGACGTCGTCCGGGCGCAGCGCGCCGGCGCGGACGGCACGGTCGCACAGGCCGCGGGCGACGGCGCCGAGGCTCTCGCGGCACGAGAAGGCGCCGTCGACCAGGGACAGGGCGACGGTCGTGGCGGGAGCGTGGCCCGTCCCCGGGTCGAGCGGGCCGACCGTCGCGACGGCCCGGCCGTGCGAGACGAACGCCGTCGCGCGCGGGGTGACCCAGCGCAGCACGTCGAGGTCGTCGAGGAAGAAGGCGCGACCGGCGCCCCCGATCTCCCACAGCGCCGCACCGGCCTGGTGGGCGGCGTCCGAGGCACGGCGCTTCCAGCGCTGGGAGCCGAACGCCTCGGCGACCCAGCCGGCCGCCGTCGCCGGATCGGTGGCGAGCGCGACCGACACGGTGGGGATCTGACCGCGCGGCGGGTCGAGCGTGATGGGAACAGGAGGACGAGCCACGCGGTCACGCTAGCGCTCCGGAGGCGCCGTCCGCGCCCGCGGGCCAGGTGCCGAACACGACGTCGGTGTCGTTATCGGGTGGATAACGACACCGACGTCGTGCTCGACGGCGCGCAGGGTCGTGCTCGACCGGCTAGAGGGCCGGTCAGCAGCAGCGCGAGCCCGGGTTGGCGTCCTGCTCGGCGTGGCGCATGCGCCAGAACTCGCGCTCGGTCATCACGACCCCGCCCGGGTGCACCGCGCGCTGGTGCGCGGCGTAGGTCGCGTACGCGTCGTCGCCCATGACCTGCCGCACGTACCAGCGGACGGACGCGGCGCCGTCGCGCACCCGACGGGCGACGCCCGCCGCGAGCGCGGGGAGACGGGAGCGGGACCCCGCCGCGACGGCCGGGACGACCGTCGCGGCGGAGCCCTGCGAGCCCTGCCGCACCGTCACCGGTGCCCCGTCGCGGCAGGACGCTTCTCGGGCGGCAGGGCCGCCCACTCCTTCTGGATCTCCTTCTCGGCCTTCGTCGCGAACAGGTCGGCTGGGGCGAACCGGCGCGACGCGACGGGCGGGTCCTCGTGGTTCGTGCCGCCGCCGTCGCGCAGCGCCTTCGCGGTCACGAGGACCGACGCGACGATGACGACGATCGCGAGGACGACGAACACGATCGACAGCGTGCCCTGGACGAACGTGTTGCGGACGACCGCCTCCATGGCCTCGACCGAGCCGGCGGTGCCGAACGACGTCTCGCCGGCGGCGAGCGCGTCCTGGAACGCGTCGTGGTTGGCCCAGTACCCGACCGCGGGGACGGGCGAGAAGATCTTCTCGATCGACGCCCAGATGGTGATGACCGCGGTGAACGCGAGCGGCGCCGCGACGATCCACAGCCAGCGCTGGTAGCTGCGCCCGCGCTTGGCGACGATCGCCAGCACGACGGCGAGCGCGATGGCCGCGAGGAGCTGGTTCGCGATGCCGAACAGCGGGAAGAACGTGTTGATCCCGCCGAGCGGGTCGGTCACGCCGAGGTAGAGGATCGATCCCCACCCGGCGACCATGACCGCGGTGCACAACCACACCCCGGGCCGCCACGTCACGTCCCGGAACCTCGGCACGACGTTGCCGATCGTGTCCTGGAGCATGAACCGCGCGACGCGCGTGCCGGCGTCGACGGCGGTGAGGATGAACAGCGCCTCGAACATGATCGCGAAGTGGTACCAGAAGCCCATCATCGCGGTGCCGCCCACGAGCTGCTGCATGATGTGCGCGAGGCCCAGCGCGAGCGTGGGGGCGCCGCCCGTGCGGGACACGATCGACGGCTCACCGACGGCCTCGGCCGTGGACGTGAGCATGTCCGGCGTGAGGTTGACGCCCATGAGGCCGAGCCCGTTGACGAACGCGACCGCGCCCTCCACGGTGCCCCCGGTCGCGGCCGCGGACGAGTTCATCGCGAAGTAGATGCCGCGGTCGATGGAGATCGCGGCGACGAGCGCCATGATCGCGACGAACGACTCCATGAGCATGCCGCCGTAGCCGATGAAGCGCGTCTGGCGCTCCTTCTCGACGAGCTTGGGCGTCGTGCCCGACGCGATGAGGGCGTGGAACCCGGACAGGGCACCGCACGCGATCGTCACGAACAGGAAGGGCCAGAGGGCGCCGGACACCACCGGGCCGGTCTCGCCGCTCGCGAACTCGCTGATCGCGGGGACGGTGATCTCCGGTCGCACGACGATCACCGCGACGGCGAGGACGACGATGACGCCGACCTTCATGAACGTCGACAGGTAGTCGCGCGGGGCGAGCAGGAGCCACACGGGCAGGACGGCGGCGACGAAGCCGTAGACGATCACCCCGACGGCGATGGTCGTGCGGTCGAGGGTGAAGAGGTCGGCGCCCCACGCGGTGTCGGCGATCCAGCCGCCGCCGATGATCGCGGCGAGCAGCAGGACGAAGCCGATGACCGAGACCTCGGTGATCTTGCCCGGGCGGAGGTAGCGCAGGTAGACGCCCATGAAGAGCGCGATCGGGATCGTCATCGACACGGAGAACACGCCCCACGGGCTCTCGCCGAGCGCGTTGACGACGACGAGCGCGAGGATCGCGACGATGATGATCATGATGAGCAGCGACGCGACGATCGCGGCGGTGCCGCCCACGCGGCCGAGCTCCTGGCGCGCCATCTGGCCGATGGTCCGCCCGCCGCGGCGCATGGAGAAGAACAGCACGAGGTAGTCCTGCACCGCGCCCGCGAGCACGACGCCGACGATGATCCAGATCGTGCCCGGCAGGTACCCCATCTGGGCGGCGAGCACCGGGCCGACGAGCGGGCCGGCGCCGGCGATGGCGGCGAAGTGGTGGCCGAACAGCACGTGGCGGTCGGTCGGGACGTAGTCCTTGCCGTCCTCGCGCGACTCGGCGGGCGTCGCCCGGCGGTCGTCGGGGCGCGTGATGTAGCGCTCGATGACCTTGGAGTAGAAGCGGTACCCGATGAGGTACGTGCACACGGCGGCGAACACGAACCAGATCGCGTTGACGGTCTCGCCGCGGACGACCGCGAGCATGACCCAGGCGATGCCGCCGAGCAGCGAGATCGCGACCCAGAGGGCGATCTTCTGCGGGGTCCAGCGGGTCCGGGTGCGGTCCTCGGGCACCGCCGTGGGGGGCAGCGACGGGTCCGGCACGATCTCCGGCTCGTCGGGGGCGGCGTTCCGCGCCGCGCGGGTGTCTGTCGTCATCGAGCCTCTCCAGGGTCGCGTCGTTGCGTCCGACCTCGGAAGGCTAGGGAGCCCGCGCGGGGGTGATCCAGGTCACGTCGACCGGCGGTCGAGGTGTGCGACGAACGGTGCCCCGCGTGCGACGAACGGCGCCCGCCGCGCGTCGCGACGAGCCCGGCGATACGTTCGATCCGACCCTGCCGGAGGTGCCCGTACCGATGCCGTCCCCCTCGCCGCCGCACTCGACGCACCCGACGTCCCGCACGCCCGGTCCCGCCGCGGCGCTCGCGGCGGTCGTCGCGCTCGTGGTCGTCCTCGGCACCGTCCTCGCGCTCGCCGCGACCGGTGCCCTGCCCGCGTCCGCGCAGGCCGAGACGGGAAGGCTCTCGCTCTTCAAGCGCATCGAGAACCTCGACACGGGCTCGTCGGAGGGGCGGCGGGAGCTGTGGACGATGCACGCGCGGAACCTCGAGACCGGAGAGGTGGTCGAGGGCGACGGCCTCAACGGCGTGCAGTCGCTCGAGGTCCCGGCGGGCACGTACCGGATCTGGGAGACGGGCGGCGTCGCAGGCTTCCGGTTCCAGAACTGGAACTGCGGCGGGGAGGACATCCTCGACCCCACTCCCGACGTCGTCGTCCCGCCCGGCGGCACGCTCACGTGCACGGTGGACAACGAGGCGATCTCTCCGACCCTCACGCTCGTCAAGGAGGTGGTCGGGGGCACGGCGTCGCCCGCGGACTGGACGCTGCGGGCGCAGGGACCGTCGTCGATCGCCGGGCCTTCCGGGTCCGACGCGGTGACCGACCAGGCGGTCCGCATCGGCCAGTACACCCTCTCCGAGGAGGGCGGACCGGCCGGCTACCGCGACGACGGGTGGGTGTGCGAGGGCGCGGAGGTCGTCGGGAGCACGGTGACGATCGACCTCGCCGACTCGGTGACGTGCGTCGTCACCAACGTCGCGCCGGTCGTGCCGACCGTGCCGACGCTGACCCTCGTCAAGGAGGTCGTCGGCGGGCCGGCCACGGCAGCAGACTGGACGCTCACGGCGGAGAACGGCGCGGCGACCCTCACCGGAACCACGGGGGACGCGGCGGTCACTGCGGCCGAGGTGAGCCCCGGGCGGTACGCACTGTCCGAGGACGGTCCCGCCGGGTACGACGGCGCGTGGTCGTGCACGGGCGCGACGTCGGGCGACGGCTCGGACGGCGCCGTGACCGTCGCCGAGGGCGACGACGTCGTCTGCACGGCCACGAACACGTGGGCCGGCGGCACCCTCACGCTCGTCAAGGAGCTCGCGGGCGAGACCCTCGCCCGCCCCGTCGACTGGACGCTCAGCGCGACCGGGTCGGACGCCGAGGTCGTGGGCCGCTCCGGGACCGCGGCGGTCACGGACGTCCCGGTGCCCGCGGGCGCCTACACGCTCGCGGAGGACGGCTGGTCGGGCTTCACCGCGGGCGACTGGGTGTGCGACGGCGGCCCGGTGACCGGCGCCGTCGTGACGATCGAGCCGGGCGCGGACGTCACGTGCACGATCGTCAATACGCCCCTGCCCTCGCGGCTCACCCTCGTCAAGGTGGTCGACGGCGGACCCGCGGCTCCTCGGGACTGGACGCTGTCCGCGACCGGTCCCCAGGCCGACGGGACGACCGGGGCGATCTCCGGCCCCTCGGGCGGCGCGGCGGTGAGCCACGTCGACGTGGGGGAGGGGATCCACGAGCTGTCGGAGTCCGGCGGGCCCGAGGGGTACGAGCCGGGGGAGTGGGTCTGCGTCGGCGGGGTCCAGCTCGGCGGTGCGAGCGTGCTCGTCGGGCCGGACGACGACGTGGTCTGCACCGTGACCAACACCTACGTGGGGTCGATGCTGACCCTCGTGAAGGTCGTCGTCGGCGGGTCGGGCGACCCGGAGGCGTGGACCCTCACGGCGACCGACGCGGGCGGGCAGACCGTCGCGAGCGGGCCGGTGGGCAGCGACGCGGTCACCGCGGTGCCGCTCCCACCCGGGGCCTACGACCTGGCGGAGTCGGGGGGCTACAGCGGCTACGCGTCGGAGGGGTGGACGTGCGGGCCCGCACCGGTCGAGGGGTCGACGGTGACGCTCGGTCCCGGCGACGACGTCACGTGCGTCGTGACGAACCGGGCCGAGCTGCCGCACCTCACGCTCGTCAAGGAGCTCGACGACCGCGGCTTCACCGGCGACGTCGCCGCGACGGACTGGACCCTGACCGCCACGGGCGAGGGGCGGGAGATCTCGGGTGTCACCGGGTCCGCCGACGTGTCGCACGTGACCGTCGCGCCCGGCCGGTACCTCCTGTCCGAGTCCGGAGGTCCGGACGGCTGGACGGCCCTGCGCTGGGTGTGCGACGACGCGCGCGTCGTGCAGACGCCGCAGGCCGGGTCGCTGATCTCGACCGTCGTGGTGGAGCCGGGCGACGACGTGACGTGCACGGTCACCAACCACTGGCTCGCGGGCACGCTGACGCTCCACAAGGAGGTGGTCGACGGCGCCGCGCCCGCCGACGACTGGCAGCTCACCGCCGCGGGACCGACGGCGATCTCCGGCTTCGACGGCAGCGAGGACGTCACGCTCGTCCCGGTGGCCGCCGGGACGTACGACCTCACCGAGTCGGGCAGCGACTGGGACTACACCCAGGAGGAGTGGGCGTGCGACGGCGGCGTGCTCGTCGACGCGGACACCGTGCGGGTCGACGACGGCGCGGACGTCGAGTGCACGGTGGTGAACACGGTCCTGGACCCGCCGACCCCGACCCCGACCCCGACCGACCCGACCTCGCCCCCGACCGACGGACCGACGCCGGGCACGGACGACACCCCGACGCCGGGAGCGACGCCCGGCGAGGACCTCGCCACGACCGGGACCGACGTCGTCGTGCTGCTCGCCGCGGCCCTCGCGGCGCTCGTCGCGGGCGGGACGCTGCTCGGGGTCCGGCGCCGGCGCGGGTGAGCGGGACCGCTCCGGCCCGCGGCTGACCGCGGCTCGCCGCGCGACACCCGGTCCTGCGGGCTACTGTCCTGCCGTGGCCGACGAGGGCGAGCAGACCGAGCGGACCGCGCAGCCGGAGCAGGTCGCGCGGGCAGGGCAGGGCGACCCGGGCGAGACGAGTGAGACGGCGCAGCACGGCGGGCACGCGGGCCGGTCGTGGCGCGAGACCGTGACCGTCGTGCTGCTCGCGGTGACGGCCGTCCTCACGGCGTGGAGCGGGTTCGAGGCGAGCAAGTGGGGCGGCGAGATGTCGATCGCGTTCTCGCGCGCGTCGACGCAGCGCATCGAGGCTTCGACGCACCGCGCGCACGCGGACACCGCCCGCTCGATCGATCTCCAGGTCTTCAGCCTCTGGCTCGAGGCGTACGCGACGGGGGACACCGAGCTGGAGGAGTTCACGCGCGCGCGCTTCACGCCGCACTTCCGGCCCGCGTTCGAGGAGTGGCTCGCCTCGCGCCCCCTCCAGAACCCCGACGCCGCCCCGAGCCCGTTCGCGCTCGACGCCTACGTCCCGCCGGGAGCCGTCGAGGCGGTCGAGGCCGACGAGCGCGCGGACGCCCTCTTCGCGCAGGCGCTCGTCAACAACCAGCGTGGCGACAACTACACGCTGACCACCGTGCTGTTCGCGCTCGTGCTGTTCTTCGGCGCGTTCGCCGGCCGGTTCCGCTCCGAGCGCGCGGCGTGGGCCATGGTCGGCCTCGCGTGCGCGGTCCTCGTCGTCGGCGTCGTCTTCCTCGCGACCTTCCCCAAGATCGTCTGACCCCGCCTCGGGGGGCGCGCACCCTCGTAGCCTGGGGCCATGCAGACCCTCACGACGGCCCGGCTCACCCTCCGCCCGTGGCAGCCCGACGATGCCGACGCCGCCCTCGACATCTACTCGCGCTGGGACGTCATGCGGTTCATCGGGGTGACGCCACGCGTCCTGGAGCACCGCGACGAGGCGCTGGAGCGGGTCGAGCGCTGGGCAGCCGTCGACGACGGCACGCACGGGGTCTGGGCCGTCGTCCCGCGCGAGGGCGACGGGGCGGACCTGCCGGACGCCGCGCCCGTGGGGACCATCCTGCTCAAGCTCATCCCGGCGTCGGGCACGGGCGACCCGTCGCAGCCCTCGGGCGACACGGAGATCGGGTGGCACTTCCACCCCGACGTGTGGGGGCGCGGCTACGCGACGGAGGCGGCCGCCGCGGTGCTCGCGCACGCCTTCGAGCGCGGGCTCGACCGCGTCGTCGCCGTCACGCACCCCGACAACGCGGCGTCCCAGGCGGTGTGCCGGCGGATCGGCATGACGCACCGCGGCACGACCGACGCGTACTACGACACGACCTGCGAGCTGTTCGACGTGACCGCCCCCTGACGGGAGCGCCGGTCAGAGGACCTGCGTGAGGCGCCGGACCGCGCCGAGGACGTCGACGTCGTCGTGCGGCTCGGTGTCGAGCGCGCGGTGGATGGTCATGCCCTCGATGAACGCGTCGAGCACGCGGCACGTCGCAGGGTCGAAGTGACGCCCGAGCGCGTCGCGGCTGCGGCGCATCCAGTCGTTGGTGAGCGTCCGGTAGGCCGGGTCGCGCGCCGCGAGCGTGTAGAGCTCGTGGGACAGGACGAGGTCGCGCTGGGTCGCGAAGACGTCGTGCGTGATGAGCGTCGTGACCGCCTGCACGGCCTCCTCGGGCGTGCGCGCGGCGCTCATGCGGCGCTCGAACTGGGCGGCCGCGTCGCGCGCGAACCGGCCGAACGCCTCGCGCAGCAGCTCGTCCATCCCGGCGAAGTGGTAGGTCATCGACCCGAGCGGGACGTCGGCGGCGGCCGCGACGCGCCGGTGCGACGTGCCGGCGACGCCGTGCTCGGCGACGACGTCGAGGCACGCGTCGACGATGCGGTCGCGGCGCTCCGGGTCGTGGCGGCGGGCGCGGGGGGTCGGCCCGGTCGGGGCCTCGGGGGCGCTCATGGTCAGATGTTCTCGCGGATCACCCGGGCCGGGTTGCCCACCGCCACCACGTTCGCGGGCAGGTCGCGCGTCACGACGGACCCCGCGCCCACCACGGTGTTGTCGCCGATCGTCACGCCGGGGCACACGATCACGCCGCCGCCGAGCCACACGTTGTCGCCGAGCGTGATGGGCTCGGCCGCCTCGAGCTTGTCGCGCCGGGGCTGCGGGTCGACGGGGTGGGTCGGCGTGAGGAGCTGGACGTTCGGCCCGAGGAGGCAGTCGTCGCCGACGGTGATCGCCGCGACGTCGAGCGCGGTGAGCCCGGAGTTGACGAACGTCCGGTCGCCGAGGTGCACGTTGCTGCCGAAGTCGACCGCGAGCGGCGGCTTGACCCACGACCCCTCGCCGAGCGACCCGAGCAGGTCGGCGAGGATCGCGCGGGCGTGCGTGTCGTCGCCGTCGCCGTCGAGGACGGCGCGGTGGAACGCGTCGACGAGGACCATGCCCCGGTGGACCCCGCGCGCGATCTCGGGGTCGTCGGCGACGTACAGGTCGCCCGCGGCCATGCGCTCGTAGCTCGTGCGGTCGTCACCGGCGAAGTAGTCGGTGGTCATGCGGTGGTGGCCTCCTCGGGCGCGGTCGTGCGGCGGTCGTGGTCATCATGCCGGTCGTGGCCGGCCGGGCCCGGTCGGCCCGCGGAGCGCCGGCGCGGGGCGAGCACGCCGGCCAGGAGCACGACGACGAGGCCGGCCAGCGGCAGGACGAGCAACCCGGCGCGCAGGCTCGTGGCGTCGGCGACGAGCCCGACGATCGGCGGGGACAGGAGGAACCCGAGGCGCAGGAGCCACGACACGAGGGTGAGCCCCGTGCCCGCGCGCAGTCCCGGGAGCTCGTCGGCCTGCTGCATCGCGGCGGGGACCAGGGTCGCGACGCCGAACCCGGCGGCGGCGAACCCGGCGATCGTGCCCGGGACGGAGGGGAACGCGAGCGCGAGCCCGGTGCCGAGCAGCACCAGCGCGCCCCCCGTCCCGGCGACGGCGCGCTGGCCGAAGCGGTCGACGAGGCGGTCGCCGACGAGCCGACCGACGAACTGCGCGCCGACGAGCGCGACGAACCCGGCGGCGGCGAGCGTCGCCGGGGCGCCGAGCGACCCGGAGAGGTAGACCGCCGCCCACGTGCTGCCCGCGTCCTCCACGAGCGTGCCCGCGACGGCGACGAGGACGAGCGCGGCGAGGACGGCGGCGGTGCGCGTGCGGGACGGGCGCGCGGCGGCGCCCGCCGCGGCGGCCTCGGCGCTGGTCGGGGCGCCCGGGGTGGTGAGCGTCCCGGCCTCGCCCGCGACGCCGTCGGGCACCTCGCCGTCCAGCCCGGGCAGGCACGCGCGCAGGGCGACGAGCGCGACGACGGAGAACAGCGCGCCGGTGATCGCCAGGTGCACGGCGAGCGGGAGGTCGAGCGCGATCGCGGCGGCGGCCATGCCGCCGCCGACCACGGCGCCGACCGACCACAGCGCGTGGAAGCCGTTGATGATCGACCGGCCGTAGCGGCGCTGCACCCGGAGGCCGTGCGCGTTCTGCGCGACGTCGGTGAACGCGTCCATCGCGCCTGCGGCGAACAGCGCGACGACGAGCAGCGGCAGCGCCGGGGCGAGGCCTGCGAGCAGCAGCCCGGCCGCGGTGAGCACCGTGCCCGCGACGGCGACGCGTGCCGAGCCGAAGCGCCGCACGAGCGCCGCAGCCGCGAGCCCGGCGGTGATCGCCCCCGCGGGGAACGCGGCGACGGCGAGCCCGTAGGTGGCGTTGCCCAGGTCGAGCCCGGCCTTGATCTCGGGGTACCGCGGCACGAGGTTCGCGAACAGCGCGCCGTTCGTGAGGAACAGCGCGGCGACGGCGACCCGCGCCCGCCGCACGTCCGGCGCCGGCCGCGCAGGGGGAGGCGACGACATGCGGACGATCGTACACACGATGTGTACGTCCGTACACACACCTGGTGCCGAACCCGGGGTTGGTCCCCACCTCGGCACCGAGGTGGGGAACAACCCCGGGTTCGGCGGGGTGGGGGAGACGACAGCACGGGTGCGGGGGCGGCGTCTGCACCTAGGCTGGCGGGCATGGACACCGAGGAACGCCTGGCCGTCTTCATCGACTACGAGAACCTCGCGCTCGGCGCGCGCGAGCACCTGGGCGGCATGACGTTCGACTTCGGCCCGATCGCCGACGCGCTCGCGGTGCGCGGGCGGGTGGTCGTGCGGCGCGCCTACGCCGACTGGTCGTACTTCGACGAGGACCGGCGCTCGCTCACACGGCACCAGGTCGAGCTCATCGAGATGCCGCAGCGCATGGGCGCGTCGCGCAAGAACGCCGCCGACATCAAGATGGTCGTCGACGCGATCGAGATGGCCTTCGAGCGCGACTACATCTCGACGTTCGTCATGTGCACGGGGGACAGCGACTTCTCCCCGCTCGTCCACAAGCTGCGCGAGCTCAACAAGCGCGTGATCGGGGTGGGTGTCGAGAAGTCGACGTCGCGCCTCCTGCCGCCCGCGTGCGACGAGTTCCTCTTCTACGACCGGCTCGAGGGCGTCGACGTGCCGGACGAGCCGGAGCCCCGGTCGGTCCGGGGCTCGCGCGCCGGGGCGAGCGGGACGACGACGGGCGCCGGCAAGTCGAAGCGCGGCGGCGGGCGCTCGACCGGGCGCCGCAAGGCGACCGAGATCGCCGAGCCGGAGGTCGAGACGCCGGCTGCCGCGGCGCTCGCCGAGCTGGGCGAGGCCGTCGGCCGCACGACCCGCCGCGGCGAGCCCGTCGTGACGGAGAGCGACGAGGTCGACGTGACGACGACGCCGGTCGCCGAGGCGTCGGAGTCCGTCGAGGCGTTCGCGGCGGTCGAGCCGCCCGCGTCCGAGGCCGACGACGACGCACCCTCCGGCGAGGACCTCCCCATGGAGGTGCGCGTCGCGCAGACGCTCGCCGACCTCGAGGCCTCGACGAGCGGCGCGGTGACCGCGTCCGTGCTCAAGCGCACGCTGCTGCGCAAGGACCCGACGTTCAGCGAGGCCGACTACGGGTTCCGCAACTTCGGCGAGTTCCTGCGGTTCCTGGCCGACCGGGGCTTCGTCGAGCTCGCACCGGGGCCGGCGACGGGCGACCCCGAGGTCTCCCTGCCCGCGCAGGGCGACACCGACCAGGCGTTCGCGCTCGTGCGCGAGGTCGTGCAGGAGGAGGGCGGCTCGACCGTCCTGTCCGGGCTGAAGAACGCGATCCGCAAGAAGCGCCCGGACTTCAGCGAGAAGGCGCTCGGCTACCGCGGCTTCCTGCAGTTCTGCAAGGCGGCGCAGGCCGCCGGCGCCGTCGACCTGGCCTGGGACGACGACGCCGACGACTACCGCGTGTCGGTCGCCAAGCGGGTCACCTAGCGGGCGACGAAGGCGAGCAGCGCCGCGTTGACCTCGTCCGCGTGCGTCACGAGCAGACCGTGGGGCGCGCCCTCGATCTCGACGTACTCGGCGTCCGGCACGAGCCGGCGGAAGCGGCGCCCGGTCGCGTCGATCGGCAGGATGTTGTCCTTCGTGCCGTGGAGGATGAGCGTGGGCTTGCCCGCCGCGCGGACGGCGTCGACGTCGGCCCGGAAGTCCTCGATCCACGTGGGCACGACGGCGTACGCGGCGACCGGCGCGGACCCGATCGCGGTGATCCAGCTTGCGCGCACGGTGTCCTCGCTGATGCGCTTCCCGAGGTTCTCGTCGAGGTTGTAGAAGTTCTTGTAGAAGTCGGTGTACCAGGCGTACCGGTCGGCGCGGGCCGCGTCGACGATCCCGTCGAACACCGACTGCGGGACGCCCTCGGGGTTGTCGTCCCGCTGGACGAGGAACGGCTCGAGCGACGCGAGGAACGCGAGCTTGGCGACGCGCTCGTGCCCGTGGTTGTGGACGTAGCGGGCGAGCTCGCCCGTGCCCATGGAGAACCCGACGAGGATCACGTCGCGCAGGTCGAGCGTCTCGAGGACGGTGTCGAGGTCCGCCGCGAAGGTGTCGTAGTCGTACCCGCTGCCGACCTTGCTCGACGCGCCGAACCCGCGGCGGTCGTACGTGACGACGCGGTGGCCGGCGTCGATCAGCTCGCGCTTCTGGAGCTCCCAGCTGTGCCCGTCGAGCGGGTAGCCGTGGATGAGGACGACCGGCTGGCCGGTGCCCTGGTCCTCGTAGTAGAGCTCGATGTCGGTGGAGTTCTCCTGCCCGACGGTGATGTACCCCATGGTCGTGCTCCCTTCGCGGAGTCGGGAGAACGGTCGTTCTCCCGTTGGTCGCTACACTAGAGAACGATGGTTCTCCCCGCAAGAGGGGGGCGATGAACAGGAGGTGACGATGCTCGACGACGCGAGCGCTCGCGCGCTGGTGGTGGCCGCCGCCGACCGGCTGTTCTACGCGCGCGGCGTCCAGTCGGTCGGGATGGACGCGGTCCGCACCGAGGCCGGGGTGTCGCTCAAGCGCATCTACGCGCTGTTCCCGTCCAAGGACGACCTCGTCGTCGCCGTGCTGCGGCACCGCACCGAGCAGTGGGACGCGGGGATCGCCCGCGCGGCGGCTGGTGCGACGACGCCCCGCGACCGGCTGCTGGCCGTGTTCGACTTCCTCGACGCGTGGTTCCGCGAGGACGGGTTCCGCGGGTGCGCGTTCATCAACTCCTTCGGCGAGCTCGGTGCGACGTCGCCCGCCGTCGCCGCGGCGGTCCGCGAGCACAAGGAGTCGTTCCAGCGGTACGCGCGCGACGTCGTGCGCGAGGCGGGCCTGCCCGACGACGTCGCCCTCCAGGTCGTCCTGCTCGCCGAGGGCGCGCAGACCACGGCGGCGATCACGCAGGACGTCGACGTCGCGCGCCAGGCGCGCCGTGCGGCCGAGGCGATCCTCGACGCGGCGGTCCCGGCGACGGCCTGAGGCGCCAGAAGGTGCCCGCGCCCCCGTGGTCTGAGCTCGGGGCGCTCGCGGGCCCCGACGCCCGACGGAGGCGTGGGAGTGGGAGCGATTCCACGACACGCCGAGAGAGCGCTTGCTCGGGCGCGGCGAGTGCCCGTAGGTTCGCGGGCGGAGGGCCGAGGAACGGCCCCCGCCCCGGTGCGGAGTCGCGCCGAAGCACGTCGCGCACCGTGGCGAGACGCAGGTGGCAGTCGCCGCCGGACCTGGAGGATCGATGGACCTCGCACGTCAGCGTTCACCCCGTCCCACGCCCCTGCGGGGCGCCCGTCCACGACCTGGCAGGCCACGACGCCGTCCGGCACCGCACCTCGGCGACGCCGCGCGCCGCGTCCTGGCGGGCGCGGTCGCGGTGATCGCCGTGAGCGCCGGGGCGCTCGTCGCAGCCCCCGCCGCGACCGCCGCGCCGGGTGACGTCATCTGGTCGGACGAGTTCGACGGCGCCGCGGGCTCGGCCCCGAGCTCCGCCCGCTGGAACCACGAGACGGGCGCCGGAGGGTGGGGCAACGCCGAGCTCCAGAACTACACGACGTCGCGCGCGAACTCGGCGCTCGACGGACAGGGCCACCTCGTCATCACCGCGCGCCGCGAGGCCGACGGGTCCTACACCTCCGCCCGCATGACGACGCAGGGGAAGTACCAGCCGCAGTACGGGCGCGTGGAGGCGCGCATCCAGATCCCGCGCGGCCAGGGCATCTGGCCGGCGTTCTGGATGCTCGGCGGCAACCTGCCGGGGGTCGGCTGGCCGGCGTCGGGCGAGATCGACGTCATGGAGAACGTCGGCTTCGAGCCGCACCGCGTGCACGGCACGGTGCACGGACCGGGGTACTCGGGCGGCGCCGGCATCACGGGCATGTACCAGCACCCGCAGGGCTGGTCGTTCGCCGACGACTTCCACACCTTCGCGGTCGACTGGAAGCCGGGCGAGATCACGTGGTTCGTCGACGGCCAGCAGTTCCACCGGGTGACGCGCGCGAGCGTCGGCGCGAACGCGTGGGTGTTCGACCAGCCGTTCTTCCTCATCCTCAACGTCGCGGTCGGCGGGCAGTGGCCGGGGTACCCCGACGGCACGACCTCGTTCCCCCAGCAGATGAAGGTGGACTACGTCCGGGTCTACGACAACGGCTCGGGAACCTCCAACCCGAACCCCGGTGGCAGCCTGCCGACCGGGACCGGGACGATCCGGATCGCGAACGGGTACTGCCTCGACGTCCCGTGGGGCCAGACGCACGACGGCAACCGCGTGCAGATCGTCCCGTGCAACGGCAACGTCGCGCAGTCGTGGACGCGGGGCAGCGACGGGACGATCCGGGCGCTCGGCAAGTGCCTCGACGTGAGCGGCAGCGGCACGGCGAACGGGACGGCGGTCCAGCTCTGGACCTGCAACGGCACGGGCGCCCAGAAGTGGTCCTACGACGCGGGGTCGAAGACGCTGCGCAACCCGCAGTCGGGTCGGTGCCTGGACGCCGAGGGCGGCAACCCGCTCTACGAGGGTCAGCGGTTCGTGATCTGGGACTGCCACGGGTCGACCAACCAGCAGTGGACCTTCTGAGTCCTCCGCAGCCGAGCGAGGCGTCCGTGTGCGAGCGCTGCGTCCCCGGACGCGTCGCTCGCGCGCGGACGCATCACTCGCCCGGGGTCATCCGGCGCCGCGTTCTCCCGTCGGCGGGGCCGCGACGTCGTCGGGCTCCGTAGGGCGCGAGCCGAGCCGGCTCGCGACCATCGGGAGCACGATCACGGACAGCACGCCCGCGCCGACGAGCGCCGCGCCGACGCGCGACGTCATCGCGTCCTGCTCGACCGCGATCTCGGTGAGCGCGACGAGCAGCGGCAGCGCGGTCGCCGCGTAGAGCGCGGTCTGGACGCGCTCGACCGACGGCAGCTCGCGCCGGAACCACAGCAGCACCGGCCCGCCCCGCACGATCACCATGAGCGCGAAGAACGTCAGCGGCAGCAGCGGCGACGCGACGATGGAGTCGATGTCCAGGCCCATGCCGGAGCTGACGAAGAACACCGGAACGAACACGCCCCACGCGACCGCGTCGAGCTTCTTCTCCAGCGCCTCGACGTCGCCGGGCGCCCAGCGGCGCAGCACCATCCCGCCGACGAACGCGCCCAGCACCGCGTCGAACCCGAGCCCCGCGGCGAGCGCGAGCAGCGCGACGAGCAGCAGCACGGTGAGGCGCAGGGTGCTCTGGCCGGTCCCGTGCTCCGCCGCGCTGAAGAGGCGGTCGCCGCCGAGCGCCTTGAGGCGCCCCAGCCTCCCCGGTAGCGCGGACAGCGCGATCGCGACGACGGCGAACAGGACCAGCAGGACCGCCGCGACCCCGCTCTCGCGCGTCCCGAGGAGAACGGCCATCGCGACGATCGGTCCCAGCTCGCCCACCGCCCCGACCACGAGCACCGCGCGGCCGAGTCGCGAGCCGAGCTGACCGCCGTCGCGCAGGATGGGGAGCACGACGCCCAGCGCGGTGGTCGTGAGCGCGATCGCCCCCGCTGCGACCGCGTGCGGGGAGTCGTGGCCGACGACGGCGAGGACGAGGGCCGCCCCGACGACGAGCGACGTCAGCCACGCCGCCCCGGCACGTCGCCCCACGCGCTCGCGCAGGAGGTTCGGCTCGAGCTCGTACCCGGCAAGGAGGAAGAGGAACCCCATGCCGAGGTCGGACAGGAGCGTGACGTCGTCGGGCGTCGCGAGGTCGAGCGCGGCCGGCCCGATGAGGATGCCGCCGAGCAGCAGCACGACGACCTGCGGCACGCGCGACCGCACCGGCATGAGCCCCGCGAGCAGCGGCGCCAGCAGCGCGACGACGAACACCGGGACGAGCGGGGCGTAGACGTTCACGGGCGGTTCTCCGGGTGTCGGCGGGCGGCGGGTCCCAGGATCCCGCAGCGCCGCAGGTCGCGCGCGGCGGAGGCCCGCGGCGTCGTCCGTCGGGGTTGACGGTGCGTCGCGCCCCGGCCTACGGTCGGCCCAGCCGCGGATCCCGCGGCACCTGGATCGGCAGACAGGACCACTGAGCCGGCGCACCGTGGCGCCGGAGCCGCGCCCCGGTGAGCGACGAGCCACCAGGAGGCACCATGACCAGCCCGTCGTCCGGCACCCGCACCTGGGTCCGTGACCCGCTCGGCGTCTTCACCGCCGACGACTCCCCGGACGCCCCGGACGCGCGCGGCGGGGTCGTCGTCGAGGACGGCGTGATCGCCGAGGTCGTCGCGGCGGGCGCGGAGCCGTCCGCCCCGGTCGACGCGACGTTCGACGCGTCCCAGCACGTGCTCACGCCCGGGCTGATCAACACGCACCACCACTTCTACCAGACGCTCACGCGCGCCTGGGGGCCGGTCGCCGACGCCCCGCTCTTCCCCTGGCTCCAGCGCCTCTACCCGGTGTGGGCGCGCCTGACCCCGCGCGACCACGAGCTCGCGACGACGGTCGCGCTCGCCGAGCTGCTGCTCTCCGGCTGCACGACGGCCGCCGACCACCACTACGTCTTCCCGGCCGGCCTCGACGACGCGATCGACCTCCAGGTCGCCGCCGTCCAGCGGCTCGGGATGCGCGCGACCCTCACGCGCGGGTCCATGACGCTCGGCCAGGACGACGGCGGTCTGCCGCCGCAGTCGGTCGTGCAGAGCCTGGGCGTGATCCTCGCCGACTCGCAGCGCCTCGTGGAGAGGTACCACGAGCGCGGCGCCGGGGCGCGGGTCCAGATCGCGCTCGCGCCGTGCTCGCCGTTCTCGGTGACCACCGACGCGATGCGCGAGAGCGCGGCGCTCGCGGAGGACCTCGACGTCCGCCTGCACACGCACCTCGCGGAGACGATCGACGAGGAGGACTTCTGCCGCGATCGCTTCGGGATGCGCACGGTCGACTACCTCGAGTCGGTGGGATGGCTCACGGACCGCGCGTGGCTCGGCCACGGCATCCATTTCGACGACGAGGAGGTGCGCCGCCTCGGGGCCGCGGGAACCGGCGTCGCGCACTGCCCGACGTCGAACATGCGCCTCGCGTCCGGGATCGCGCGCGCCGTGGAGCTCGAGGACGCGGGCGCGCCCGTCGGGCTCGGGGTCGACGGCTCGGCGTCGAACGACGCCTCGACGATGATCCTCGAGGCACGGCAGGCGCTCTACCTCCAGCGCCTCAGGTACGGCGCCGACATCCCCGTGACGCGCGCGCTCGGCTGGGGCACGCGCGGGTCGGCGCGCGTGCTGGGCCGGGACGACGTCGGCGTGCTCGCCGTCGGGAAGCAGGCCGACCTCGCGCTGTGGCGCCTCGACGAGCTGCGCTTCTCCGGCGCGCACGACCCGGTGGCGGCGCTCCTGCTGTGCGGGGCCGACCGCGCGGACCGCGTCATGGTCGGCGGCGAGTGGCGCGTGGTCGACGGCGCGATCCCGGACCTCGACCTCGGCGCCCTGGTCGCCGAGCACTCGGCCGCGGCCCGGCGCCTCGTCGCGGGCTGACCCGCGGCCGAGCGGGGACGTGCCCGGCCACCGGCCGGGGCGTCCCCGCTCAGAGCTCGCGGTAGTAGTGGACGACGGGGAGGGCGGTGAAGCCGCGCGACTCGTAGAGGGCGCGCGCGGCGTCGTGCCCCGGGTCACCGCCGGTCCAGACGTTGGCGTACGCGCACCCGGCGTCGCGCATGAGCTGCAGGGCGCCGTCCACGAGGAGGCTCCCGATGCCGTCGCCCTGAGCGTCGGGGTCGACGGCAATGATCTCGAGGTCGGCGGTGCGGGCTCCCTCGGCGGGAGGCTCGCCGATCACCGTGGTGGCGAACCCGACGACGCGGCCGGCCCGCTCTGCGACGAGCGTCGTCGTGGGGTGCTTCTCGCACGCGCCGCGCACGTCCGCCTCCTGGCTGCGTCGCCAGTCCGGGTAGGCGAGCCCGTAGAGGCGCTCGCCGAGGATCGCGCGCCACGAGGTGAAGGCGTCCTCCCACGCGCGCAGCGACAGGTCGACGACGGCGTCGAGGTCCGTGGGGCGGTAGGGGCGGAGCGTGGCGGTCACGGCTGGAGGCTACGGAGCCGGGCGGGCAGGTGCCAGTGCTTTGCGGCGGCCGACGACCGAGGGCCGTCACCGCAGGCCACGCGCGAGTTGCCGGGAGGGACTTGACACACGTCACACTTGGCGTTCGAATAGTGGAAGTAGTTTTCCGCCAAGCGGAACGATAGCTGACGAGGAGGTCCGCTATGAACGCGCGAGCCACGAGGGCCACGGACGGCGCCGAACGTCGTCCGGTACGCCCCGAGGACGAGCGGCTGCCCATCGGGTCGACGTTCGGGTACGGGTTCCAGCACGTGCTCACGATGTACGGCGGCATCATCGCCCCGCCGCTCATCGTGGGTGGCGCCGCCGGGCTGACCGGGGCCGAGATCGGGACGCTCGTCGCGGCGTCCCTCTTCATGGGCGGCCTCGCGACGATCCTCCAGACGCTCGGCATCCCGTTCTTCGGGTCGCAGCTCCCGCTCGTGCAGGGCGTGTCGTTCGCGGGCGTGTCCACGATGGTCGCGATCGTCAACGGCGGGGGAGGGATCCCGGGCGTGCTGGGCGCGGTGCTCGTCGCGTCGGCGGTCGGCCTGCTCATCACGCCGTTCTTCGCGCAGATCATCCGGTTCTTTCCGCCGGTCGTCACGGGCGTGGTCATCACGACGATCGGCCTGACGCTCATGCCCGTCGCGGCGAACTGGGCGATGGGCGGCAACGCGAGCGCGCCCGACTACGGCTCGGTGAGCAACATCGGCCTCGCCGCGCTGACGTTCGCGATCGTCATCCTGCTGTCGAAGGTCGGCAGCGGCACGATCTCGCGCCTGTCCATCCTCATCGCGATCGTCGTCGGCACGCTCATCGCGCTCGCGCTCGGCAAGGCGGACTTCTCCGGCGTCGGCGACGGCCCGGTCGCCGCCTTCCCGTCGTTCCTCGGCTTCGGCGCCCCGACGTTCGAGATCGCCGCGATCATCTCGATGCTCATCGTCATCCTCGTGACCCTCACCGAGACGACGGCGGACATCATCGCCGTGGGCGAGATCGTCGGCACCAAGGTGGACCGCAAGCGCATCGCGAACGGCCTGCGCGCCGACATGGCGTCGTCCGTCGTCTCGCCGTTCTTCGGCTCGTTCACGCAGTCGGCGTTCGCGCAGAACGTCGGGCTCGTGGCCATCACGGGCGTGAAGTCGCGGTTCGTCGTGGCGGCGGGTGGCGCGATCCTCGTGGTCCTCGGTCTCCTGCCGGTCCTGGGCCGCGTCGTGGCCGCCGTCCCGACGCCGGTCCTCGGCGGTGCGGGCGTCGTGCTGTTCGGCTCGGTGGCCGCGTCGGGCATCCGGACCCTGGCGAAGGTCGACTACTCGCGCCCCATGAACCTCATCATCGTGGCGGCGTCGATCTCGTTCGGCATGATCCCCATCGCCAAGCCCGACTTCTACGACCAGTTCCCCACGTGGTTCGGCATCATCTTCCACTCGGGCATCAGCTCCGCCGCGGTCATGGCGATCCTGCTCAACCTGCTCTTCAACCACGTCAAGCTCGGCAACCCGCCCGACCCGTCCGTGTTCGCCGCGGGCGCGGAGCACGGGGCGAGCGCGGTGGACGAGGACGACCTCGACGATCTCGAGGACGACGGCGTCATCAACGGCTCGACGCGCCGGCCCGCGGCCACCGACACGGTCGCTCCCGCCGCCGAGCCCGGGGCCAACCCGGCGACCGTCGCGGGAGACCAGCACGTCGACGGGGTGCCCTCCCCGGCACCCGGGGCGGCTCCCGCGGACGGTGCGGCCGACGGCGAGAGCACCGCGCCCCGGCAGCACGCGGTCGCCCCGCTCCCGCGGACCGCGACCCCGTAGACGCACCCGCCGAGCAGGCACAGCGTCGTGCCCGACGCCGCCCCGCCCCCGAGCGACCCCCTCGCGCCGGGTGCGGGGCGCCGTCGTGCCCGGGACGTGTAGCGTCGTGGGTCGGCGTCGAGCACGACGCCGGCACCCCGACCGCAGGACCGCACCATGAGCACCCCCACGCCCGAGCGTCCGGCACCGACCGCGAGCGGCGCACCGACCGAGAGCCCGGCGGCCGACCACCTCGGGCACGGGCTGCGGACGCGGCACCTGACGATGATGGGGCTGGGCTCCGCGATCGGCGCGGGGCTGTTCCTCGGCTCGGGCGTCGGGATCGCGACCGCCGGTCCCGCCGTCCTCGTGTCGTACGCGATCGCGGGCGTCGTCGTCATCCTCGTCATGCGGATGCTCGCGGAGATGGCGAGCGCGCGGCCCGCGAGCGGGTCGTTCTCCGTGTACGCGGAGGAGGCGCTCGGGCCGTGGGCCGGGTTCCTGCTCGGCTGGCTCTACTGGTTCATGCTCGTCATGGTGCTCGGCGCCGAGATCACGGGCGCCGCGCGCATCGTCACCGGCTGGTACCCGGACGTGCCGCAGTGGGGCGTCGCGCTCGTCGTGGTCGTCGTGTTCGCCGTGATCAACCTGTGGGGCGTCCGGCAGTTCGGCGAGCTCGAGTTCTGGTTCGCGTTCGTCAAGGTCGCGGCGATCGTCGGGTTCCTCGTCGTCGGCGTCCTTCTGGTCCTCGGGCTGCTGCCCGGGACCGACCCGGTCGGCACGTCGAACCTCCTGGGCCACGGCGGCTTCGCGCCGGAGGGGTGGGGCGGGATCGCCGCGGGGCTGCTCGTCGTCGTCTTCGCGTTCGGCGGCATCGAGATCGTCACGATCGCCGCGGCGGAGGCGCGCGAGCCGCGTACCGCGGTCGCGCGCGCGACCCGCAGCATCGTGTGGCGGATCCTCGTGTTCTACCTGGGCTCGGTCGCGATCATGGTGCTCGTTCTGCCGTGGGACTCGCCGCTGCTCGCCGAGAGCCCGTTCGTCGCGGTGCTCGACCTCGCGGGGCTGCCGGGCGCGGCCCGCGTCATGGAGGTCGTCGTGGTCGTCGCGCTGCTGTCCGCGTTCAACGCGAACGTGTACGGCACCTCTCGCATGGCGTACTCCCTCGCCGGGCGCGGCGACGGCCCGCGGGCCCTGCGGCGCGTGTCACGTCGCGACGTCCCGTGGGTGTCAGTGCTCGTCTCGGTGTTCTTCGCGCTCGTCGCGGTGGGGCTCAACTGGCTCCTGCCCGAGGCGCTGCTCGGCATCCTGCTCAACGCCGTGGGCGCGGCGCTGCTCGTCGTGTGGGTCCTCGTGGCGGTGTCGCAGCTCCGGCTGCGCCGTCGGATCGAGGCGCAGGCGCGCGCGTCGGGCGAGCCCATGACGCTGCGCATGTGGGGCTTCCCGTGGCTCACGTGGGCCGTGCTCGCCGGGCTCGCGGCGCTGGCCGTCCTCATGCTGACCGACGACGCCGCGCGCGCCCAGCTCCTGTCCACGGCCGGTCTCGTGGTCGTCATCCTGGCGCTCTACGCGGTGACGCGCGGCGGCCGCGCGCGCCGCGTGGCGTCGGCGGGGGCGCGCGGCGACGCATGAACCGGAGGTGACGTCGGACGACCTGCGGGAACGCCGGCGTCGAACGCAGCGTGCACGGACGTGCGCCGACGACGGTGCACAATGAACGGATGACCTACCGCGTCCTGAGGCTCATCCTGTCGCTGCTCGCCTACGTGCTGCTGCGGCCACAGGTGACCGGACGCAACAACATCCCGCGCAACGGGGCGGTCATCCTCGCGAGCAACCACCTGTCGTTCATCGACTCGATCCTCATCCCGATCGTCGCGCCGCGGCACGTCACGTTCCTCGCGAAGGCCGAGTACTTCACGGGCCGCGGGCTCAAGGGCCGGCTGTCGCGCTGGTTCTTCACGACGATCGGCATGATCCCCGTCCAGCGCGACGACCCGCGGGCGGGGCAGCGCTCGCTCGAGGACGCGCTCGAGGTGCTGCAGCGCGGCGGCGCGTTCGGCATCTACCCCGAGGGCACGCGCTCGCGCGACGGCAAGCTCCACCCGGGCCGCACGGGCGTCGCGTGGCTCGCGCTCGCCGGGCACGCGCCGGTCGTCCCCGTGGCGGTGCGCGGCACGGACAAGGTGCAGCCCATCGGCAAGCGGATCCCGCGCCTGCACCGCGTCGAGGTGCACTTCGGCAAGCCGATCGACCCGCAGCGTCAGATCACGGCCGGCACCAAGCCCGCGCAGGCGCGGCGCGAGCTCACGGACGAGGTCATGGCGTCGATCCACCGCATGAGCGGCCAGGACCTCGCGGCCTGAGGCTCAGAGCGAGCTCAGCCCGAACGCCGTCGCGAAACCCAGCACCGTGACGAGCCCGGTGACCGGGCCGCCGAACTCCGTCGCCTCGGGGATCATCGTGTCGACGAGCATGGTGAGCAGCGCCCCCGCGGCGAACGCCTGCGTGATCGCCACGACCGCGGGCGACGCACCGTCGAGCGCGACGTAGCCGATCCCGGCTGCGAGCGCCGAGACCAGGGTCGTCGACCCCCACAGCACCCAGAGCCGCGACGGCTTCGTGCCCGCCTTGAGCAGTCCCGACGTCGCGGACATCGCCTCGGGCAGGTTCGAGACGAACACGGCGGCGAGCATCGCGACGCTCACGCCGCCGCCCCCGATGAGGGTCGCGCCGAGCACCACGGACTCGGGGATGCCGTCGAGCACCGTGCCGAGCGCGATCGCCGCGCCGCCGGTCCCGCCCGCCGCCTGGACGGACTCCGCCTGCACGCCGGTGGACCGCTTGCGGCCCTCGCCGCCCATCCGGTCGATGATGCGGTCGCCGACGAAGAACGTCAGCGCCCCGCCCGCGAGGCCCGCGAGCAGCACGAGCCCGCTCGCGTGCGTGGACGCGTCCTCCACGAGGTCGTACGCGACCGCACTGATGAGGACGCCCGACCCGAAAGCCATGATGAGCCCGACGAGCCGCTGTCCGGGCGGTCGCCAGAAGACCAGCGCGGCACCCAGGAGCAGCGACGACGCCCCGACGAGACCCCACCAGAAGCCGATCATGGGCCCATTGGACCAGCGGCGGGGCGGGACCGCGCGGGGGACGTGCGCGGCACGCGGGGAGGGCCGCAGGAGGGCGCCACGTTCCCCCGGCCGGGGGAGGCGCTCCCCGCGCCGTCCCGCGACACTGGGGGCATGACGCCCGACGACGCCCGCACGACCCGTGCGGCGCCCGCGCCGGGGCAGGCCGGGTGGGAGCGCGTCGTCGCGCCGCTGCGCAGCGCGGCCACGGTGCGGGCCGGGGTCTACCTCGTGGTCGGCGGCGTGGTCGCCGGCGCGTACGTGACGCTGGTCGCCGGGTTCGTGCAGATGTTCGCCTCGTTGCAGACGCCGCGCGTCGCGACGGTCGTCCTCGCGCTCGTCTCGGCGGTCCTCGTGAGCACGCCGCCGTTCCTCGCTCCCGTCCGCGCGCTCGAGATCGCGGCAGTGCGGACGTTCCTCGACGTGGCCGTGCCCCAGCCGGCGCCGGGCGCCCCGCCGCCGGGCGCGGCCACGCGCTGGCGCGCCGCCGCCTGGTACGGGCTCCACCTCGCGCTCGGCGCCGCGGTGCTCGTCGTGGTGCTGTTCCTCGTCCCGGTGGCGACCCAGCTCGTCCTCTCCGCGACGGGCGTGGAGCCGGTGCTCCTCGCCGACTGGCGCCCGTGGGAGGCGCTGCCCCCGTGGGCGTGGCTGGTCACCGCGGTGCTCGCGCTGCTCGCCGTCCCGTACGCCGTCGCGCTCGCGCGCGCCGTGCTGCGTCAGGCGGCGCTCCCGCTCCTCGGCCCCGACCAGACGGAGCGCATCGCGGAGCTCGAGGCGGCGGCCGACCGCGACGCCGAGCGGGGCCGGCTCGCGCGCGAGCTGCACGACTCGGTCGGCCACGCGCTGACCGTCACGACCCTCCAGGCCGCCGCGGCCGCCCGCCTCCTCGATCGCGACCCGGTCGCCGCGCGTGCCGCGCTCGCCGCGATCGAGGAGACGGGCCGCACCGCCATGGCGGACCTCGACCACGTACTCGGCCTGCTCCGCGCGGACGCCGCCGCGGCCACGCGTGGCGGCGCACCCGTGCGCAGCCCGGCGCGCACGCTCGCCGACCTCGACGCCCTGCTCGACGACGCGCGCCGCACGGGCGTCGACGTGCACCTCGCGCAGGACGAGGTCCTGCTGCCCGACGTCCCGCGCGCGGTGTCGCGGGAGGCGTACCGGGTCGTGCAGGAGGCGCTCACGAACGCGCTCCGCCACGCGCCCGGCGAGCCGGTCGCCGTCGCGGTGGCGCGGGGTCCGGGCAGCGCGCTCGTCGTCGAGGTGCGCAACCCGCTCGGGCCGGGCACGCGCCGTCGGGCACCTGACGACCCCGGCCGCGAGCGTCGCGGCCTCGCGGGCATGCGCGAGCGGGCCCACCTGCTGCGCGGCGAGGTGTCGGCGGGTCCGGCGCCCGACGGCGGCGCGTGGGTCGTGCGCGCGACGTTCCCGCTGGCAGGATCGGGCGGATGACCGACGGGACGACGCGCGTGGTGCTCGTGGACGACGAGCCCCTGGTGCGCGCGGGGCTGCGCGTCATCCTCGGCGCGGAGCCGGACCTCGAGGTCGTCGGCGAGGCGGGCGACGGCGCGGAGGTGCCGGGCGTCGTCGCGCGGACGCGACCCGACGTCGTGCTCATGGACGTGCGCATGCCGCGCGTCGACGGCATCGCGGCGACGCGCGCCCTCCTCGCGCGCGACGACGCGCCGCGCGTGCTGGTCCTCACGACGTTCGAGAACGACGACCACGTGCTCGACGCGCTGCGCGCGGGCGCGCACGGGTTCCTGCTCAAGCGCGCGCGGCCCGAGGAGGTCGCGCAGGCGGTCCGCGTCGTCGCGCGGGGCGAGTCGCTCCTGTTCCCCGACGCGGTGCGCCGGCTCGCGACGGCGCGACCGCCCGCGGGCGACGCGCTGCGCGACGCGCACCTCACCGAGCGCGAGGGCGAGGTGCTGCGGCTCGTGGCGCAGGGGTTGTCGAACGCGGAGATCGCGGGCGAGCTCTACCTCGGCGTCGAGACGGTGCGCACGCACGTCGGCAACGTCCTCGCCAAGCTCGGGGTGCGCGACCGCACGCAGGCCGTCGTGCGCGCCTACGAGTCGGGCTTCGTCCGGGCGGGCTGACCGCCGCGAGCGTTCCCCCGCACGGGGGAGCGTCGTCGTCGCCGCGGGGGATCCGGCGCGGACCGCCGGACGCGAGGGTCGAGTCATGAGCACACGAACCCCGCCCCCGTCCTCCGTCACCACGCCGTCGGGCCCGCGCACGGTCGTCGTCGGGTCCCTCGCCGGTGCGCCGCCCGGCCCCGGCCGGCACGCGGCCCGTGGTCGGTGGATCGCCCCGACCGCCGCCGCGTGGTGGGCGGTCGGGGGCGTCGCGGCCCTCGTCGTCACCCTGACCGGCGGCACGCTCGCGGTGGGTGACGCGAACGACCTGTCGTTCGGCGCCCTGAGCGAGGTCGCGGGTGCGACGCTCACGCCCTGGGTCGCGGTCCTCGCGCTCGTCGGCGCGGCGACCGCGCTGCGGGCGTGGCTCGGGGCCCGGCACGGCCCCGTCGCCCGGGCCGACCGCGCGCTGACGGTCGCGGCCACCGCGGTCGTCTCGGCCGGGGTGCTCGCGCTCACCGACGCGTCCATCCTGGCCCGTCTCGGGTACCTGCCGGTCACGCTCGTCATGGCGCCGTTCGACCCCGTGATGCGGGCGGCCTTCGAGAACTTCGTCGGCGCGGGCCCGCTCACGCAGCTCGCGCTCCTGGTCGGCGGCGCGCTGGTCGTCGCCTCGACGTGGCGGTTCGTGCGCCGAGGGGTCGGTGCGTGCGCGTCGTGCGGGCGCCGCCACGACGGCCACGACCCCGCCTGGACGACGCCCGCCACCGCGGCCCGCTGGGGCCGGACGGCCGCGCTCGTCGCCGCCGCGGTCCCCGCCCTCTACGCGGTGACGCGCATCGCGTGGGTCCTCGGCATCCCGCTCGGCTTCTCGCCCGACGACGTCGCGCAGCTCGCCGGGGACGACGGGTGGGTCGCGGCGCTCGGGCTGGGCGGCTTCGCGCTCGTCGGGGCGGTGCTCACGCTCGGACTCTTCCAGCGCTGGGGCGAGGTCTTCCCCCGGTGGATGGTCGGGCTCGCGGGCCGGCGGGTCCCGGTCGGGCTGGCGGTGATCCCCGCGACGATCGTGGCGGTCGCGGTCCTCCCCGCGGGGCTCTCGCTCATCGTCCTCGGCCTCGGCGAGAGCCGCCTGGCGCTCACCGCGGACTCGTGGGGCGCCGTCGGCCCGATGTTCCTGTGGCCGCTGTGGTCCCTCGCCCTCGGCGCGGCCACCTACGCCTACTGGCTCCGCCGCCGCGGCACCTGCCGCGCCTGCGGCCGCGGGTGAGCCCGCTCCGCCGACCACGACGCTACCCCCCGGCGAGCACGATGTTGCTGTCGTTATCAGCCCGATAACGACAGCAACGTCGTGCTCGGCGGGCTACTGGGGTTCTACCGGGCCGTCTTGGCCCGCTACCAGGGTGCCGCAGGTGGTCTCCTGGGCGGTCGTGACCACCGGGTCGTCCGGGGCTGCGTCCTGGGCGACCGTCTCCTCCTCGCCGTTCGTGGCGGTCTGCGCGCCCGTGTCGAGGTCGACGAAGGTGCGCGACACGGTGAAGGACGTGCCGTCGTCGGACACGGCGTTCAGGCCCGCGAGGTGCAGCTCCCCGTCGACCTCGGTGCAGCCGACGCCCGTGCCGAACCCGGTGAAGCCCTTGTCGAACGTGTACTGCTCGCCCTGGGCGTTCTGCGTCGGCGTGACGGCGCAGTCGGCGGCGGAGAACAGCAGGACCTCGCGGCCCGTGTCGACGAGCGCGATCGGGGCCGTCGCGTCGCCCGCGGCGACGAGCTGGACGATCGCGCTCGCCGCGACCGGGCTCGCGGACTCGATCGGCGCGGAGAACGTCGCGCCCGACGCCGTCGTGATCCCGAACGCGCGGTCCGCGCCGCCGGTCAGCCACGCGGTGTCCGGGCGGCCGTCGCCGTCGACGTCGACGATCTCGTGCGTGCCCGCGCCCGCGGGGACGCCGTCGCCCGCCGCGGGGCACCCCTCGGCGGCGGGCGACGACGTGTCGTCGGTCGGCGTGCCCGTGTCCGTCGGCGACGGGTTCGGGGACTCCGTCGCGGTCGGGGTCTCCGCCGCGGGAGCGTCCTGCGTCGGACGGTTGACGAGCCACACGACCAGGGCGATCACCAGGACCGCGACGATCGTGAGCACGATCCACGGCCAGGTCCGCCGTGGCTGCTCGGGTTCGGGCTCGGGCGTGGGGAAGGGCAGCTCGGGCGTCGTCATTCCCTCAGGCAACCACCCGCGACGACGCGTGGCACCCCGGCGCGCCGCGTCACGGTGTGGTGTCACGCTCCCAGCGGAGCGGGTCGAGCATGTCGTCCGCGGTGCACTGCCAGGTCAGGTCGTCCTCGTCGTCCCGGGTGATCCCTCTCGATGCGTCGAGCGCCCGGCGTTCGTCCACGCATGCCGCGACGAACCCGGCGGGGCTGGCCCACGGGTCGTCGGCCACGTAGTCCTCGGCGAAGGTCTGGATGGCGACGTCGTCCGCCGACAGCGCGCTGCTGCGTGTCGGAGCCGACCGGGAGCCCTCCGTCGCGTCCCACACCGTGGTGCAGACGTCGCCGTCGGTGTCGCACCCGCCGTACCCGTAGCCGCTGTCGTACAGGCTGCGCACGAAGACCCCTCGGACGGCGGGGGCGGGGAGACCGGTCCGCGCGTCCGTGACCCGCATCGCGAAGACGCCGCCCCACGGGCCGGGGGCCAGGGCAGTCACGGGAAGGTCGACGGTGGCGCGCGCCTCTTCCCCCGGACCGAGCAGCGTCTCCCGCGCCACGACGGTCGCGATCGTCGGGTTCTCAGTCGTGCCCGGGTCGTCCACGAGCCCGACGGCGAGCTGGTCGCTGCCGTCCGGACCGGTCACGAGGGCGAGGTCCCCCCGCGACCCGGCGACCGGGCCGGTGGGCAGGCTCCCACCGGCCAGCAGCGTCTCGAGGTCGGTGTCGTCGCCGGCCCAGACCCGCAGCGGCTGGTCGACGTCGTCCGGCTCGACCGTGAGAAGGAACCGCGTCCCGGGCTCCCACGTCGGCAGGCCGAGGTCCACCACGACCCCGCCCCCGGCGCGGTCGTGGACGCGCGGGTCGACGGCGGCCGTCACGCCCGGGGCGAGCTCGACCACCCCCGCGGCACCCGTGCTGCGCGCGGCCGCCGGCAGCGGAGCGTCGTCGGTCCCCGTCCGGGCCGACAGCGGCCCCGCGAGCAGCCCGACCGCCGCGGCACACCCGGCCGTCGCGGAGAGCGCGGCCGTCCGGCGGCGGCGCTGCGCGCGACGCGACGAGGTCAGGACGCGGTGGGCGTCGAGGGCCGAGTGCAGGTGGTCTGGTGCGACGGCGGCGCGCAGCCCGGCGGCGAACGCCGCGTCGTCGTGGTCGGTCACGAGGGGTCTCCTTCGGTCGGAGCGGTCGGCGGGCCGCTGCGTGAGCCGGTGTCGGCGAGGGCCGTGCGGAGCCGGGCGAGCGCGCGAGAGGCCGTGGACTTCACGGTCCCCACCGGGATCCCGAGCTCGCGCGACACCTCCGCCTCCGAGAGGTCGAGCAGGTGCCGCAGCACCACCACGCGGCGCTGCCGCAGCGGGAGGGTGAGGAGCGCCCGCACGACGGCGTCGCGGTCGTGGACCAGCCCGGTCGCGTCGGGCGCGTGGCGGCGTGAGTCGTGGTCGAGGCCAGTGAGCACCTCACGGCGCGTGCGCCGCCAGGTGTCGACGCGGAGGTTCGCGAGGATCGTGCGGGCGTACGCGAGCGGGTCGCCCTGCCGCGCCCGCCGCCACGAGCGCCACGTGCGCTCGAACGTCTGCTGGGTGAGCTCTTCCGCGCGGTGGTGGTCACCCGAGAGCAGGTACGCGAGCCGGTAGAGCGGGTCCTTCGCCGTCTCGACGAACGCCACGAACTCCTCGGCGTGGCCCGCGCCGGTGACCAGGTGCAGGTCGCGGTCGACCCAGGCGCCCGGTCGTGGCGGGTCGTCCGCGGTCATGAGCGTGGCCCTCGTCGAGATCGTCACGCCCTCAGCACGCAGCGGGAGCGGGAAAAGTTCCCTCGCGGAAGAACCGGCCGCTGCTGCTGCCGGTGCCACGTGACCGGTGACTCGTCCGCCGCGGGCTCTCAGCGGCGCAGGGCCCGGGCGAGGGCACGGGTGAGCGCGTCGCCGTCAGGGCCGAACGCCGTCGGGACACCGGGGCCGACCTCGCCCGGGAGGCTGCCCGGCGTGGGCAGCGGTGAGCCGTGGGCGAGGACCTGCTGCGTGGGCGTCAGCTCGCGGATCGCGACGGCGGCGACGTGGTCAGGGTGCAGCCGCGCGGCGCGCGCGTAGATCTCGGGGTCGTGCTGGCCGTCGTCGCCCACGAGCAGCCAGTCGACGTCGGGCAGCTCGCGGAAGAGGCGGTCGAGCGAGGTGTCCTTGTGCTCCTGGCCGCTGCGGAACCAGCCGGTGTTCGTCGGGCCCCAGTCGGTGAGCAGGAGCGGGCCGGGCGGGAACCCGTGCCGCTGGAGGAACCGGCGCAGGTTCGCGGCGGTGTTCCACGCGCCGGTCGACAGGTAGACGAACGGGGTGCCGGGGCGCGCCGTCGCGATCCCGCGGTAGAGCGCGGCCATGCCCGGCACGGGGACGCGCGCGCTCGAGTGCCGGACGAACGTGTTCCACGCGGCGATGAGGGGGCGCGGGACGGCGGTCACCATCGCGGTGTCGTCGATGTCGGACACGACGCCGAGCCGGCGCCCGTCGGCCACGACGAGCACGCGGCCCTTCGCGATCGCGCCCGAGGACGGGCGGAACGTCACGTCGTGCCATCCCGGGGCGAGCGCGACGTCGATCGTCGCGTCGAGGTAGCCGCTGCGGTCGGACACGAGGTCGACCGTCGCGTCGCCCACGTGCACACGGACCTCCTCGCGCGGGGCGGGGGCGGTGAAGAAGTAGCGCCAGCCGCGCCGGTCGGCGGACTCGCGCTCGTGCAGGGCGGGGTCGAACGCGGGGCTCGCGAGGAGCACGCGCGCGAGCACGCGCACGCGCCGGGGGGTGCCGTACCCCGCGAACGGCTCGACGCGGGGGCGCCACCCGCGCGCCTTCTGGAAGCGGGAGACGACGGCGCGCCACCGGTCCTCGATCCGGGCCGCCCGGTGCGGTCGCTGGGTCACGGCGTGCTCGGTCGGGGTCGAGGTCATGAGGGCGCGGCGGTCTCCGGTCGACGTCGGGGGCTGCTGCCCACTGTGTCACATCCCGGTGACGGCGCACCGTCCCGACGCGGCCGTCCCGCGGGCCGGGCACCGATGAGTTCCGGGCGCCGCCCGGGTCGACCCCGACGTCCGACGAGCCTCGACAGGAGCAACCCATGACCGAGACGCCTGCCCCGACCGCCGACCACGGCGACCTGCTCGCCGCCTACAGCACGCCGGAGGCGCCACGGGTGCCGTGGTCCGCCGTCCGGGAGGCGCTCGAGCGCGCGGAGGTGTCGTGGGTGTCCACGGTCCGGCCCGACGGGCGTCCGCACGTCACGCCGCTGCTCACCGTGACGGCCGACGGCGCTCTGTTCTTCTGCACGGGCCGCGACGAGCGGAAGGCGCGCAACCTCGCGGCGAACGCGCACGTCGTCCTCACGACCGGCGCGAACCGGTTCGAGGAGGGCATGGACGTCGTGGTGGAGGGTGACGCGGCGCGCGTCACCGACGACGCGATGCTGCACCGCCTCGCGGAGCGGTGGCGCTGCAAGTACGACTGGCACTTCGAGGTCCGCGACGGCGCGTTCTGGGACACCGCGGACGGGGGTGGGGAGGCGTACGTGTTCGCCGTGCGGCCGGACGTCGTCTTCGCGTACGCGCGCGGCGCCGAGCACACGGCGATGCGGTGGCGGTTCGGTGCCGACGCGCCGTCGACCGGCCTGGGCGCGGCGCGCGCACCGCAGCCCGCCCCGTGAGGGCGGGCTGCGGCGTCGAGCGCGGACGTGCTCAGTTGCGCGTGATCGTGAAGGTCGACGTCGTGTTCTCGATGTCCCGGAAGTTGCCCGAGAACGTGAGGTTGGTGAACGTCGCCGTGCCGACCGCCGGGCCCTGGCCGGCCTCCGGCATCGGGTTGGCCCAGATGCCGTAGCCCGACTTGGCGTCGTACCGGTCGCCGCTCTTCTTCGCCCCCGTGATGGTCACGTTGGTGAAGGTCGGGTTCTGGAACGTGTTCTGCGGCTGGCCCCCGACGTAGTTCGTCTGGAACATGATCCCGGAGTACGTCGGGTCGATGACGTCGAGGTTGTTCACCTGGATGTTCCCGAAAGCCTTGGACGCCGAGAACATCCACACGGCCCCGAACACCTGGTCGCCCCAGAAGTGCCCGCCCGAGCGGACGACGGTGAGCCCGTCGAACACGGTGGGCGCCGGGCCGAAGCCCTCCATCGGGTACCCGAAGTCGAGCGAGCTGATCGTGACGCCCGAGTAGACCAGGGTGTCCGCGATGTAGATGTTGCGGAACGTGTTGTCCTGGCCGCCGTAGACCGCGAGGCCCGCCGCACGCCACGTGTTGGTCGACGTGAGGTTCTCGAACACGTTGCCGCGCTGCCCGCTGCCGCCGTTGTCGGTGGCCGCGAAGAGCGCGAACGAGTCGTCGCCCGTGCCGCGCGCCTGGTTGTTGTGCACGTGGTTGTTCGCGCTGCCGTTGGTCATGTTGATCGCGTCCGCGAACGTGTTGCGGATGCGGGAGTTCTTGACCTCCGAGTCGTCCATGTTGGAGGCCCAGAACATGCAGATCATGTGCTCGACCCAGATGTTGTCGATCGTCATGTTCTTCACGTTGGCGAAGTCGAACACCTTGCCCGGTCCGTCGATGCGCGACGTGTAGTTCCCGAAGTACGCGAAGTCGCGGAACGTCGAGCCGTTCGCGCTCGCCTCGGCGCGGAAGCCGACGTCGGTGTTCTCCTGGCCCTGCGGCGCGAAGAACCGCGTGAACCACGGCCCGGCGCCGACGACGTCGACCCCCTTGCCGTAGACCTGGAACTTGCTGGACGTCTGGTAGTCGCCGGCGGGCAGGTAGACGCCCTTGAGCGTGCCCGTCGTGTCCATGCGGACCTTGTCGAGCGCGGCCTGGACGTCCTGGTGCGTGAAGCCCGCAGGCTGGGTGTACTGCGCGGGGTTCGGATTCGCCTGCGGCGTCGCGAGCTCGAGGTCCACGAAGTCGATCGCGTACTGCGACGTGTTCTGCGCGGTCTTCTGGAGGCGGATCGTCGAGCCTGCCGGGACGGTCGTGCCGAGCAGCGTGCTCGCCTCGTCGTAGACGTGGCGCGGCGCGCCCTGGCCCGGCTGGTTGCCCGGGTTGGTCTCGTTGCCGTAGAGCCACGCGTAGCGCGAGGTGAGGTCGATGTTCTTGAGGAACTGGCCGTCCACGTAGATCGCGAGGGTCGCGTTCGTCCCGCCGCCACCCGCCGAGTCCGGGATGGAGAAGCGGGTGAGGAGCGTGTTCGTCGGGGCCTTGGTGGTCCACTCGACGTACGCGCCGGTCTGGTTGAGCGTGACCGCCCGGCGGCCGGACGCCTCGCCCGCGAGGTCGCCGACGACGCGGTTGGGCGCGAGCACGGTCGCGCCGCCGCCCGTGACGCCGTCCTCGGCCTCGTACGTGTCGAACGGCAGGTTGGCGCCCCGGCCGACGAACAGGGGACGGGTCGCGGTGTTGTTGGCCTGCTTCGCGGCGACCTCGGTGGAGTCCGGCGCGGCGACGACCTTGACGTCGTAGTTGCCGTTCGCGGCGGTCCACGTGCCGAGGTCGACGCTCGCGCTGCTCGCACCCGCGGCGATCGCGCCGCTCACGGAGCCGGTGAGGGTGCGCACGACGGCGCCCGTCGCCTTGTTCGTCACGGTGACGGTGAGGCCGTGCGCGGCCGTGGAGGTTGCGACGTTGCCCTGGTTCGCGATCGTCGCGGAGAACGTCACCGGGCCGCCCGCGGACGGGTTGCTGGGCGACCACGTGAGCGTCGGGACGAGGTCCGAGCTCGGGACGGCCGTGACGACGAGCGGGGTCGGGTTCGCGTAGGCGTTGTTGCCCTCGTTCTGCTCGGCCACCGTGCCGCCCGCGTCGGCGACCGCGCCGATCGTGTAGCTCGCGGCGGGCCGCGCGCCCACGTCGGCGGTGATGGTCGCCTGGGCGCCGGCCGCGAGGCCGCCGACCGGCTTCGTCGCGACGGTCTGGCCGTTCAGCGTGAACGCGACGTCGGTCGCGGCGGACGCCTGCGTGCCGATGTTCTTCACGACGGCCGACAGCGTGATCGCCTGCGACTCGAGCGGCGACGCGGGCGTCGCGGTGACGCTCGTGACGACGAGGTCGGGGTTGGGGGCGGCGGTGCCGAACACCTGGAGCTCGGCGACCTGGCCGTTGCCGGAGCCGGTGTTCCCGGTGAACCGCAGGCGCACGTCCTTGGCCGTGCCCGTGACCGGGATCGTGACGGTGTTGCCCGTGGCCGGGGAGAACGCGTAGCCCGCCGACGGCTTGAGGGTCTGCCAGGCGCCGGTCGCGGTCGCGCGACCCTGGACCTCGAACGTCTGGGTGCGCGGGCCCCACACGGACGCCGGCGGGAGCTTGACGACGACGTCCGTGAGCTGGGCCGCGGCGTCGAGCGAGACCGTGAGCGTGCTGGGGTACTGGCCGCCCGCGCCCTCCCAGTAGGTCGACGTGCTGTCGTCGTTCGCGTTCTTCGCCACGAACTGCCACTCCGTCGACGACCCCTCGATCGGCTTGTTCAGCGCGAGGTTGGTCCCGGTGGGCGGCTCGGGGTTCCCGGGTCCCGGGTCGGTGCCGCCGGCGGTGCCGCGCACCTCGAGCTCGGAGAGCTGGCCCGCGGGCCAGCCCGTGTTCGCGGTGATCTGCACGCGCACGTAGCGGGCGGACGTGTCCGGCACGTCGACCGTCACGGTGTTCCCCGACGCGGGGTCGAACGCGTACGCCTGCGACGCCTTGATCGTGGAGAAGGTCGAGCCGTCGGTGCTGGACTGCACGCTGAGGGTCTGGCTGCGCGTCTCCCAGCCCGCGGGCAGCTTGAGCACGAGGTCCTCGACCGTGGCGGCCGCGCCCAGGTCGACCTGCGCCCACTGCGGGAACGTGTTGTTGGTCGACTCCCAGTAGGTGCCCTGGTTGCCGTCGGTGAGGTTGCCGGACAGGTACGGCGAGTTGTTGCTGCTCGCGGCCGTCGACTTCCCGGCGGACAGCACCGTGGGCGCAGCCGTGGCCGTGGTCGTCAGGCCGAGCGGGACGAGCAGGGCCGTCGCCGTCGCCGTGGCGGCGAGGGTGCGGAGCCGGCGCGTCGGCGCCCCGGCGGGTGTGCGGTTCGACGTGCTGGGTCGATGTCTCATCGATGTCCTCGATCTCCCGTCGTCGTCGACGGGCGTCAGGCCGCGCCGCGCGCGACCTCGCACCGGACCGGACGCCCGGTTCGGAGGACGGGCCACGGCGCACGTCCGGCCGGGGCCGGGTGGCTCGGGTCAGTACCTTCGAGAATTGCGGACCCGCTGTGCCGCACCGCACAACGGAGTGTTGATTTCTTGCATCAACACGCAAGAACGCTACTGCCGGGTGAAGGACGCGTCAAGAGATGTCGCAAGCACCCGATGCGCCCGGTTCGTCGAGACAGGCCCTGGACCGCTGGCCCCGCGAGGAAGACGAGCCCCGTTCCGCCGAGGTAGAGGCGTGGTCACGCGAGGTAGAGGCGTGGTTCCTGCGCCCGACGGCGCGTGGTCGCCCTGGGTGGTCGGGGTGGGTGGTGGTGCCGCGTCTACCATCCGCGCCGCTCGTTCCTCGCGTCGCTCCCGCCAGGCCCGACCACGACGCGGCACCACCACCCACCCCGACCCGGCTTCGTCTCGCCGTGGTCTTCGCTCGCCTGGGCGGACTGCCTGCGGTGCGGGTCCGTCCGCGCCGCGTCGTCCGCGTGGACCGTCGCGCTGTTCCCGAGGGTCCGCCTCGGACGACCCGCCCACCTCGGGCGGCGACCCGAGCGCCGTCGGGCATGGTGACCACGGGTCTACCTCGGCGGACCGGAGGGCTCGCCGGGGGAGTCAGTGGCGGGGGTCGCGGATCGCGGCGGTGAACAGCGGCCAGCCCGTCTCGGTGTGGGAGACCGAGAAGAGATAGGGCCGGTCGACGCGGAAAGTGAGCGGGACGACCTCGACCTCGGACGACATCGCCTGCGCGCCGAGCTCCGTCACGGCCGCCGCGACCGTGCCCTCGGCGTCGACCTGGAGCATCGCCTGCTGCTTCGCCTGCGACACGTACAGGTCCTCGTCGCTGATGCCGCCGAGGTCCGGTGGGTCGACGCGGTCGAACAGCCCGCCCAGACCGGCGGCGGCGAGCGCGGGGCGCAGGTCCGTCGCGCGCTCGACGGGGATGTCGAGGGTCGGCATCGTCAGCGCCACCCGCTGCGGTGCCGCGGAGTCGAGGGCCTCGCGCAGCGCAGCCGTGCGTGTCGGCGTGATCGTCGCGGGGTCGGTCCCCTCCGGAGGCAGGACGACGTCCGCGTGGAACCCGTCGACGTAGGGGAGGCGCAGCCCGCGCCAGCCGTCGTGCTCCGCGTACGCCCACGACTCGGTGAGCGACAGCGACTCGACGTCCACCCCCTCACCGGTCGGGAGCACGAAGGGCGAGGGCCGGGTCTCGCCCTCGTCGAACGGTGCTTCCCACCGCGCGGCGAAGAGCGCGGCGTTCTGGAGCACGAGGCGGAGGTCTGTGTCCGGTTCGATCGCGCTCTTCTCGATCAGCCCGCCCGTGTGGAACCGGACCCAGGCGCTCAGCGGGGCGATGCCCGACGCCGTCCCGAGGTCCGTGTGCAGGACCCCTGCGCCGTACCCGGTCGCGAGCGCCTCGAGGTAGGTGTCGTGGACCTGGGCCTGGTCGTCGAGCACGACCTGGTTCGCGACGTGCACGAGCGGGGTCTTCGGCAGCTCGTCCTTCTGCACGAGGGCGGGGTCGCCGTCATAGGTCTGGAGCGCGGCGAGCAGGGCGTTGACGGCGTCGGTCCGGTCCTGGCCGCTCGCGCCGAGCGCGGCGTCGAGCGAGGCGGCGGTCTCGCCGCGTGCGCCCTCCGCGAGCATGGACAGCGCGACGACGGCGCTCGCCGGCGACACGACGACGTTGCCCTCGCGCGGGGCCGCGTCGAGCATCGTCAGGCCGAGCTCCTCGGTCGCGCCGACCACGTCGGGCGTGGCGTCCGCCTCGGAGACCGCCACGACGTGCCGTGCCGCATCGGACGTCGCGAGGGGCAGGTCCGGTCCGGCCGGGACACCGGTCGCGCACGCGGCGACCAGCCCGACGACGGCTGCCGCCGCTGCGACTGCCGCGCCGGTCCGGACTCTGCTCGTCTGCGGAGCCATGGTGCTCTCGCCGTCCTCTCGTCAGTGGCGGGGGTCGCGGATCGCGGCGGTGAAGAGCGGCCACCCGGTGCCCGTGTGCGACACGGAGAACACGTACGGCCGGTCGACGCGCAGCTCGACGACGTCCTCGACCATGGGCGCGGACTCGACGCCGCCGACGACCTCGGTCACCGCCGCCGCGACGGTGCCGTCCTCGTCCACGCGCAGCACGGCCTGCTGCCACGCCTGCGTCACCCTGAGGCCGGGCTCGTCGCTGATGCCGGTCAGGTCCGGCTCGTCCAGCAGGCCGCCGAGCCCGGCCGAGGTGAGCGCGGGCGCCAGGTCGAGCGGTGCCGCGGCGTCGACGTCGAGCGTCGGGAGGGTGAGCGCGACGCTGCGGCGCCGTGCGGAGTCGAGCGCTTCACGCAGGGCGGCGCTCGTCTCGGGCGCGAGCGTCGCCGGGTCGACGCCGTCCGGTGGGAGAACGACGTCGGCGTGGAAGCCCTCGGTGTACGGGAGCCGGACGGCCTGCCACCCGTCCACCTCGGCGTACCGCCAGTCGTGCTCCTGGTGCATCGCCTCGGCGTCTACCTCGGTCCCGTCCGCGAGGACGAACGAGTCCGGACGGGTCGCCTGCTCCTCGAACGGCGACGACCAGCGCGCCGCGAGCAGCGCCGCGTTCTGCAGCGCGAGACGCGAGTCGGCGTCGGGCTCGACTGCGGACTCCTCGATCAGCCCGCCCGTGTGGTGCCGGACCCACCGGTCCAGCGGCTCGAGGCCCGCCTTCGAGCCGAGGTCGGCCTCGAGCACGCCCGCGTCGTACCCGGCGGCCAGCGCCTCGAGGTAGGTGTCGTGGACCTGTGCCTGGTCGTCGAGCACGACCTGGTTCGCGACGTGCACGAGCGGGGTCTTCGGGAGCTCGTCCTTCTGCACGAGGGCGGGGTCGCCGTCGTAGGTCTGGAGCGCGGCGAGCAGGGCGTTGACGGCGTCGGTCCGGTCCTGGCCGGTCGCGCCGAGCGCGGCGTCGAGCGACGCGGCGGTCTCGCCGCGGGCTCCTTCCGCGAGCATCGAGAGAGCGACGACGGCGCTCGCCGGCGACACGACGACGTTGCCCTCGCGCGGGGCCGCGTCGAGCATCGTCAGGCCGAGCCGCTCGGTCGCCTCGACGACGGGGGTCGTCGCCGGGGCGTCGGCGACGGTCACGACACGGCGCTCTACGTCCGCGGTCGTCACCGTGAGCGGCTCGCCCGCCGCCGTCGCGCACGCCCCGAGCACCAGGGTCGCGACGGTCGCGACCGCGAGCAGAGCGGCCGCGCGCCGCCTGCCAGGTCGACGTCTCGTCCGGGTACTCATACCGCCCCCTGTCGTGGAACTGCCGTGGCGCACGCGCGCCACGCTCACGACCTGACTATGTCGCACCGCGGGCCGGGCTTGCGCGCCGCTAGGGTCCGCCCATGGGAATCGGGCCGATCTATCCCCTGCTGATGCTGCTCTACGTCGCCGTGCTCGCGACGGTCGCCGTGCTGGTGATCTGGGCGCTGATCCTCACGATCCGGCTGCTGCGCAGCGTGCTCGCGGAGCGCGAGGCGCGCGCCCGGGGCGGCTGGACGCCGCCGCCGGCGTAGTCGCGCCCGTCAGTCCCCGGCGGGCCCGAAGCGCTCGGTCTTGACGCGCGCCGGGTCGTGGCTCAGCGAGACGAGCTGGCGGGCGACGGCCTCGACGAACCCCGTCGGCCCGCACACGAAGCACGCGGGCTCGATCTCGGCGGGCCAGCCCCACGCCGCGAGATCGCGTCGTTCGAGGCGACCCGGCCCGCGCATCGATCCCAGCGGCACCGAGCGCGTGTAGACGACCTGGACGTCGAGCCCGTCGTGCGCGGCGGCGAGCCGGTCGAGGTCCGCGGTGTACAGCCGGTCCTCGGGGCGGCGGACCGAGTACACGAGCCGGAACGGGGTCCGGTCGCCCGCGTCGCGGCGCGTGCGGAGCATCGCCATGAGGGGAACGAGGCCCGACCCGCCCGCGGCGAGGAGGACGGGCGTCCCGCCGTCGCGCTCGGGGGACCAGACGAACCAGCCGCCGACCGGCCCGCGCAGCTCGATCGCGTCGCCCACCGCGAACACGTCGGTGAGGTAGGTCGAGACCTCCCCGCCGGGGACGCGCTGCACGGTGACCTCGACGCGCGCGGGGGAGCCGTCGTCGGGCACCGACGCGCGCGTCGCCGTGCTGCCGATCGAGTAGCTGCGCTCGGCGGTGTAGCCGTCGGGCGCGGTGAGGCGCAGGTCGACGTGCTGACCGGCCAGGTGCCCGGGCCAGGCGGGGACCTCGAGGACGAGCGTCCGCGCGGACGGGCTCTCGGCCCACGCGTCGACGAGCGTCGCGACCTGCCAGCCCGACGGCGTCGCGTAGCGGGCGCCGAGGCGGACCGGCGCCTCGGTCATCGTGAGACCTCAATCACCTTGGTACCTCTGCTCGCGCCACGGGTCGCCGAGGTCGTGGTAGCCGAGGCGCTCCCAGAAGCCCTGCCGGTCCATAGGCATGAGCGTGATGCTGTTGACCCACTTGGCCGACTTCCAGAAGTACAGGTGCGGCACGAGCAGCCGCGCCGGGCCGCCGTGCACGGGGTGCAGCGGGGCGCCGTCGAACGTGTGCACGACCCACGCCTTGCCGCCCAGCAGCTCCGCGACGGGGAGGTTCGTCGTGTACCCGCCGTAGCAGCCGATCATCGCGAAGTCGGCGGTCGACTCGACGTCGGCGAGGAGCGTGTCGAGCGAGACGCCGCGCCACGACGTGCCGAACTTCGACCAGCGGGTGACGCAGTGGATGTCGACCGTCGGCTCGTCCTGGGGGAGCGCCATGAGGTCCGACCACGACCACGCGCGCGTCGCGCCGGTCTCGGTCGTGACGTCGAGCCGCCAGGTCGCGGTGTCGACGCGCGGTGTGGGCCCCGCCGAGAGCACGGGGAACCCGGTCTCGACGTACTGGCCCGGCGGGAGCGCCACGCCCTGCGGGCGCGGCCGGCCGTGGAAGCCGGGGGTGAGCGTGCTCATGGCACACCGTAGGCGCGGTGCCCGACGGCGCGCCAGGGCTCAGGCGTCGGCGTCGTCCTCCGGGGGCGCCGCGACGAGGCGCACCACGCCGTCGCAGAGCCAGGCGCGGTACCGCTCGCCCGACCAGCCGGCGCCCGCGACGAAGTGCGTCCAGCCCTCGGGTGCGAGGAGGTAGGACAGCGACTCGGCCGCCTCGTCCCGCGGTGCCCGGGGGCGGAACCCGTGCGCGGCGAGCACGTCGATGCTCGCGCGCAGGTCCGCGCGGCGGCGTTCGAGGAGAGCGTCGAGCTCCGCGGCGACGGCGTCGTCGGAGCGCGCCGCCGAGGTGAAGGCGGACCACAGGCCGGCGACGCGCTCGTTCGCCGCGGCGACGAGCGCGACGAGGCCGTCGAGGAACTCCTCGGGGTCGGTCGTGCCGGCCACCGTGCGTCCCTCGGGCCGCTCGCCCAGGGACTCCTGGCCCTCCGACCCGGCGAACGTGAGCTCGAACGCGGCGAGCAGCAGGGCGCGCTTGGGGCCGTGCGCCTTCACCGTCTCGAGCGAGACGCCTGCGCGCGCGGCGACGCGCGCGAGCGTCGTGCGCTCGTAGCCGTGCTCGGTCAGCTCGTGCGCGGCGGCGCGCACCACCCGTTCGCGCGTGCGCGCGGCCTGCTCGGTGCGGAGGTCGGACGTGTAGGCACGAGGCACCACTATTGACTACCCCTCGAAGGTGATGAATACTCCTGACGGTTGATCGATCTTCTCACACGCCGTCTCCCCACCGGCGTCCCCCGCGCAGACGGCCCGGTCCTGCGCCTTCCCGTCCGACCGGCGCGACGCGCGCCGCCACGAGAGAGGCCCCACCGATGGCCACCGTCCTGCTCTGCTCCACCCCGGTGCACGCCCACGTCACCCCGCTGCTCGCCGTCACCCGGGCGCTCGTCGCCCGCGGGCACGACGTCCGGTTCCTCACCGGCGCCCGGTTCGCTGCCGCCGTCGAGGCCGCCGGCGCCGAGCACGTCCCGCTCCCGGCCGTGGCCGACTTCGACGACCGCGACCTCGCCGCCGCGTTCCCCGGCCGCGCGGGACGCACCGGGCTCGACGCGATCCGGCACGACATGCTCGAGATCTTCGTGGCGCCCGGCGCGGCGCAGCACCGGGCGGTGCTCGCGGCCCTCGCCGAGCGCCCGGCGGACGTCGTGCTCGTCGAGCCCCTGTTCCTCGGCGCGATGCCGCTCGTCTCGGTGCCCGCCGACCGTCGACCACCGGTGCTCGCGCTCGGGATCTTCCCGCTCGGGCTGAAGAGCGACCACACCGCGCCGTTCGGCCTCGGGGTGCTGCCCGCGCGGGGCCCCCTCGGCGTCCTGCGCAACCGGGCCCTCCACGCCGTCGTCGAGCGGGTCGCGTTCGCCGCCCCGCAGCGCGCGGCACAGGACATGGTCCGGGCGGCGGGCGGGGAGCCGAGCGGCACGTTCTTCCTCGGCTGGCCTGCCGACGCCGACGCCGTCGTGCAGCTCACCGTCCCCGGGCTCGAGTACCCGCGGCCCGACGTCGTGACCCCGGTCCGGTTCGTCGGCCCGCCGCGCCCGGCGCCGGGCAACGGTGACCTCCCCGCGTGGTGGGGCGACCTCGACACCCGCCGGCCGGTCGTGCACGTCACGCAGGGGACCGTCGCGAACGAGGACCCGACCCAGCTCCTCGTCCCCACGCTGCGCGCGCTCGCGGGGGAGGACGTGCTGGTCGTCGCGGCGACCGGCGGACGGCCCGTCGGGTCGCTCGGGCCGCTCCCGGCGAACACGCGCGCGGCCGAGTACCTCCCGTACGACGCGCTGCTCCCGCGCACCTCGGTCCTCGTCACGAACGGCGGCTACGGCGGGGTGCACCACGCGCTGCGGCACGGCGTCCCCGTGGTCGTCGCGGGCAAGACCGAGGACAAGGCGGAGGTCGCCGCACGCGTCGCGTGGACCGGCGCCGGCGTGCGGCTGCGGACGAGCACCCCGCGCCCCGGCCAGGTCCGGCGCGCGGTGCGGCGACTGCTCGACGACCCGTCGTACGCCCGCGCGAGCCAGCGCCTCGGCGGGCACATCGCCGCCTCGCCGGGCGAGGCCGGCGTGGCCGACGTCGTCGAGGAGGTCGTCGCCGCCCGCGAGGCGTCGCGCGCCGCCCGCTGACCCGGAGGCAGGATCGGGGGATGCCCAGCGACCTGCTCATGCGCATCCACGGTCCCGAGTTCCGCGCCATGTCCGAGAGGGTGCTGCGGGCCACCGAGCTCACCTCCCGGCTCAACGTCCTGCCGTTCGACGACGAGGACGGTCGGGCGCGGCTGCTCGCGCAGATCCTCGGCCGCCCGCTGCCCCCGAGCGTGACGATCTACCCACCGTTCTTCACCGACCACGGGCTGAACCTCGACCTGGGGGAGCGGGTCTTCGTCAACCAGAACTGCACGTTCCTCGACTACGCCGGCATCCGGCTGGCCGACCGCGTCATGGTCGCGCCGAAGGTCACGTTCGTCACCGTCGGGCACCCGGTCGACACCGACGACCGCAAGGTCTGGCTCACCGGCGGTCCGATCGACGTGCACGAGAACGTGTGGATCGGCGCCGGGGCGACGATCCTGCCCGGCGTGACCATCGGCCGCGACGCCGTGGTCGCCGCCGGTGCGGTCGTGGCCGACGACGTCCCGCCGCGCAGCCTGGTGACCGGCACCAAGGCGTCCGTGCGCCGCACCTGGTGAGCGGCGCTCCGGCTCAGCACTCGGGCTGTCGGTCGTGCTGAAGCCTTTGCTTGCTTCGCTGCGCTCCGGCTCAGCACTCGGCCTGGTGGTCGTGCTGAAGCCTTTGCTTGCTTCGCTGCGCTCCGGCTCAGCACTCGATGACGTTGACGGCGAGGCCCCCCGTCGAGGTCTCCTTGTACTTGGTCGACATGTCGACGCCGGTCTGGCGCATCGTCTCGATGACGGTGTCGAGCGAGACGACGTGCGAGCCGTCGCCCTGGAGGGCGAGGCGCGCCGCGGAGACGGCGGTGCACGCGGCGATGGCGTTGCGCTCGATGCACGGGACCTGGACGAGCCCGCCGACGGGGTCGCACGTGAGCCCGAGGTTGTGCTCCATCGCGATCTCGGCCGCGTTCTCCACCTGGGCGGGCGTGCCGCCGAGGACGGCGCAGATCGCTCCCGCCGCCATGGAGCACGCCGAGCCGACCTCGCCCTGGCAGCCCGCCTCCGCGCCGGAGATGGACGCGTTGCGCTTGTAGAGCGCGCCGATCGCGGCGGCGGTGAGGAGGTACGTGCGCATGGCCCGACGCCGGCGCGCGGGGTCCGCGGCGACGTCCGGGTGGGTGCGCAGGAAGTGGCGCCCGACCGCGGGGATGATCCCCGCGGCGCCGTTCGTCGGGGCGGTGACGACGCGGCGCCCGTCGGCGTTCTCCTCGTTGACGGCCATGGCGAACGCCTGGAGCCACTCGATTGTCGTGTCGGCGCCGCGCTCGTCGGCGAGCTCGAGACGTTCGCGCTGCGCCCGTGCCCGACGGCGGACCTGGAGACGACCGGGCAGCACCCCATCGCGCTCGAGACCGGCGTCCACGCACGCGCTCATGGTGTCCCAGATCCGGTCGACGCCCGCCCCGACCTCGGCGGCGGGGCGCAGGGCGGACTCGTTCGCCCACGCGACCGCCGCGATCGAGGTGCGCTCGCGCTCGCACAGCGCGAGGAGCTCGGCGGCGTTGGCGAACGGGAACGGTACGCCCGACGGCTCCGTCCCGGGGTCGATCGCCTCGCCCGCGAGCTCGGCGCCGAGCTGCGCCGCCTCGTTCGCGGCCGCGGACTCGAGCGCGGCGGCGGTGAGCACGAAGCCGCCGCCGACCGAGTAGTACGCCTCCTCCGCGAGCGGAGCCCCGCTCGCGTCGAGCGCGGTGAACCGCATGCCGTTGGGGTGGCCCGGCATCCGGGTCAGCGGCGCGAGGCGCACGTCGGCGCTCGTCATCGTGATGCGGTGCCGGCCCAGCAGCGCGACGGGCGCGCCGTCGCCCAGCTTCTCCCACGAGCCGGGGACGCGCGCCGGGTCGCACGTCTCGGGGTCGAGGCCGAGCAGCCCCGCGACCACGGCGTCCGGCGTGCCGTGGCCCGCTCCCGTCGCCCCGAGCGACCCGCACAGCACGACCCGCAGCCCGGCGACCTCGCCCAGCACGCCGCGGTCGTCCAGCGTCGCGACGAACGCCTTCGCGGCCCGCATCGGCCCGACGGTGTGCGAGCTCGACGGACCCACGCCGACGGAGAAGAGGTCGAGGACGGACACGTACGCGCTCATGAGGCCATCGTCGCACCTCGTCTCACCATGTGGTCGCCGCCAGGGGGCAGGGCCGCGCACGGAGACGCCTGACGGTCCGCTCGCCCTGCCACACCGGAGTCGCGAGCCGTCCGCGGAGGCGACGGCGCGGACCGAGGTGCGGCTCGCCGCCGCTCACGGGCGGCGCAGCACGACGGGGCAGGTCGCGAGGTGGTCGTCCACGAGCCCGCAGGCCTGCATCGCGGCATAGGCCGTCGTCGGCCCGACGAAGCGGAAGCCCAGCTTCTTGAGCGCCTTCGAGAGCGCGGTCGACTCGGGGGTGAGCCCCGGGACGTCGCCCCAGGTCGCGGGGCGCTCGCGACGGGCCGGTGGCGCGAACGACCAGATCAGCTCGTCCAGCGTGCGCCCGCTCTCCTGGAGCGCCAGCAGGGCGCGCGCGTTGTCGATCGTGGCCGTGATCTTCTGCCGGTTGCGGATGATGCGCGCGTCGGCGAGGAGGCGCTCGACGTCGGGCTCGGCGAACGCGGCGACGGCCTCCGGGTCGAACCCCGCGAACACCTCGCGGAAGGCGGGGCGCTTGCGCAGCACGGTGATCCACGACAGGCCGGACTGGAACCCCTCCAGCGCCAGGCGCTCGAACAGCGCCGTGTCCCCGTGGACCGGGACCGCCCACTCGGTGTCGTGGTACTCCTCGTAGAGCGGGTCGCCGTCGCCGAAGCAGCGGGCGCCGGGTCGGGGACCGCCGGGGGCCTCGGCGGGCGCGTCGTCGGGCACCGCGAGGGGTGTCGACGCGGTCGTGTCGGTCGTCATGCGTCCACTCTGCCCGGTCCCGCCGACACGGAGGCGCCCTCCGGTGCGCGCTGTGGACGGGGACCGCGGTGTCCGGGCCTGTGCACGGTCAGGCTCCCGGGGACGGCGCAGGTGGCAGGGTGCCGATGGTCGGCGTCACCGGTCCGGGGCACACTGTTCCCGGCCGGCCGCGCTCACGGGCGCACCGGCGTCGTCGTCCCCGCCCGACCCAAGGAGCACCCATGTCCGACGCCCTGGCCGCGCTCGCCGCCGCGGTGGCGGCCGCGCCGTCGAGCGCCCCGCTGCGCGTCCACTACGCGAGCCTCCTGCTGGCGGCGGGGCGTCCGGTCGAGGCGCTCGAGCAGGCGAGCGCCGCGCTCCGGATCGACCCGGCGGACGGCGAGGCGCTGCGCCTGGTCCAGGACTCGGCCGTCGCCGCGGCGACGGGGAGCGGCCCCGCGGCCGACCGGCCCGCGACGGCCCCCGCTGCACCGCCGGCCCCGGTCACCGGCCTGCACGCGCCGGCGTCCGCCCCCGGCGGCCCCGACGACGGGATCATCACGGGCGTCCCGTCCGACGCGACCGTCCCGCGCGCCCCCGGCGCGCCCGCGACCCCGACCGCGGGGATCCCCGCCGAGCCCGCCCCGTCCACCGGGCCCGGCGCCCCCGCAGCCCCGGGCCCGGCGGCGCCGTCGGGCATCGACTGGGACCGGCTGGAGCACGAGGTGGGCGTCCACGTCCCGGCACCGTTCGTCGAGACACCCGTCGTCGAGGCGCCGCCCGCACAGGTGCCCGCCGCACCGCCCGCCGGCCCGGGCGGCGTGCCCCGCACGGACGACGACGCCGTCCCGCCCGCACCGGGCGACGGGCCGTTCCTCGTCCCCGCGCGCGACGACGCCCCCGACGACGGCTCGGGCCTGCTGGAGGTCTCGCGCGAGACGGTGACGCTCGCGGACGTCGGCGGCCTGGAGCCGGTGAAGCAGCGCATCCGGGAGGCGTTCCTGGAGCCGATGCGCCACCAGGCGATCGCGAAGGCGTTCGGCAAGTCGTTGCGCGGCGGGCTTCTGCTCTACGGGCCTCCCGGGACCGGCAAGACGTACATGGCGCGGGCCGTCGCGGGCGAGCTCGGCGCACGGTTCCTCACCGTGACGCTCGCGGACATCCTCGACAAGTTCATGGGGGAGAGCGAGCAGAACCTCCACGCGCTGTTCCAGCGCGCGCGCCAGCTCGCGCCGGCCGTGCTGTTCCTCGACGAGGTCGACGCGATCGGCGGCAAGCGCGCGCAGTACTCCGGCTCGTCGGGCATGCGGACCGTGGTCAACCAGCTCCTCCAGGAGATGGACGGCATCGGCTCCGACAACGACGGGCTGTTCGTCCTCGGCGCCACGAACCACCCGTGGGACGTCGACACCGCGCTGCTGCGGCCCGGGCGGTTCGACCGCGTCGTGCTCGTGCTGCCGCCCGACGAGCCCGCGCGCGAGGCGATCCTGCGCCACCACCTCGCGGGCCGCCCGGTCGCGGGGATCGACCTGCGCGCGGTCGTGCAGCGCACCGACGGCTTCTCCGGCGCCGACCTCGAGCACCTCGCGGCGACGGCGGCGGAGAAGGCGATGATGGACTCCATCGCGACCGGGCAGGTGCGCCCGATCACCATGGCCGACCTCGACGCGGCGCTCGCGGACGTGCGGCCCTCGACGACGGCGTGGCTCCAGTCCGCGCGCAACGTCGTCACGTTCGCGAACAACGACGGCCGCTACGACGACCTCGCCGCGTACCTGCGCGCGCGGCGCATGCTCTGAGCGCCGGAGGACCCCGGACCGTGAGCACCACGACCGACCCGCGCGCCGTCGCCTCGCGCGCGGAGCTGCTCGTCCAGATGGGGCGGCCCGAGCGTGCGCTCGACGAGGTCGACGACGCGCTCGCGAGCGTGCCCGACGACCCGCGGCTGCTCCTCACCGCCGCCTGGGTGCGGCTGCACCTGCAGCGGTCGGCCGAGGCGCTGCCGCTGCTGGAGCAGGTCGTGGGCGCCCAGCCCACGGCCGACGGCGCGCTCCACCTGCTGTCGATCGCGCGCCAGAACACGGGCGACGTGCCGGGAGCGCGCGACGCCGCGGCGAAGGCGCTCGAGCTCGACCCCGACGACGCGCGGTACCACCTGCAGCTCGCGGACACGCACCTGTCGGGCCGGGTCCGCGGTGCCGACCGGAGGCTCGCGCGCGAGCGCATCGACGCGGCGCTCGCGCTCGCGCCCGAGAACCCCGACCGGCTCGCGCAGGCGGCGCGGCTGTGGTCGCGCCTCGGGGACGACGACCGGGCGCGCGCGCTCGTGCGCCACGGCCTCGGCGTCGCCCCGGAGCACGAGGACCTGCTCTACCTCGACGCGGCGCTCGCCCTCGACACCGGCCGCAGCGCGAAGGGGTACAGCAGCGTCCTCGCGGCGAACCCGGAGCACGCCGAGGCCGGCTACCTGCTGCATCTCAGCGTGTGGCAGCAGGTGCTGCGCCTCGTCGAGATGCCGGTGCTGCTCGTCGGGGCGGTCGCGCTCGTCGTCACGTTCTCGATGAGCGACGCGCACGTCGGCGGCGTGCCGCTCTGGGGGATCGTCGTCCTGCTGTGGACGGCGATCACGGCCCTGCGCGTGCTCCCGGTGCTCCTCCAGGTCCCCCGCGGGCTGCTGCGCCGCACCCTCCGCCAGACGCCGTTGCGCGGCGGGGCGGTCGCGGCGGTCGTCGTGGGCTGGGCGGGCGTGCTCGCGGGGCTCGCGCTGCTGTACGTGGTGCGCGACGCCGTCGTCGTGCGGTGGTTCCTCGTCGCCCTCGGTGCGGTGCTCGCGGTGACGACCGTGACCTCGGCCGTCCTGTACGCGGCCATGGTCACGCAGACGCGCGACCTGGGGTACCTCCCGCCCGGCCCGGTGGGCGCGGCGCGGATCGCCGGGCTGCGCTCGGGTCTGCGCGGCGCCGCGGTGCGCCGCACGGTCGTGACGGGGATCGTCGCGGTCGTCGTCGCGGCGATCGGGCCGGGGGCGCTCGCGCGCGAGGACGCCCGCTCGGTCGCGGCGCTGGCCGCCGTGGCGTTCGTGCTCCCGGTGACGGTCGGCCTGTGGGTCGCGTGGCGTGCGGCGGAGCGGCAGCGCGCGGCGTCGGACGAGCGCCTGCCCGTGAGCGCCGGCGCCGCGGTCCGCGCCGGGCTGGGCGCGGCGGTCCTCCTCGTCACGACGGCGCTCCTCGCCGTCAGCGGCGTCGCGGCCGTCGTCGCGCTGCCCGTCACGCCGAACGCGCACGACGCCGACGGCCGCTACGTCCAGTCGCCGAAGGCCCCGCGCGACCCGGATTCGGAGGTCCAGGAGTGCGGCGGCCGTCCCGTGACCCGGCTCTCCTGCATCCAGGAGAACAACCGCATCCGTCAGGAGGAGCTGCGCGACCGGATGGAGGACGTCGACATCCCGAGCATCGACGTCCCGACGCTCGACCTGCCGGACCTGCCCGACGTCCAGGTGCCCGACGCCCCGGTCCAGCCGACGCCCTGACCGGCTCCGAGCGCCGACTACGGCCCGCTCGCGACCCGGGCACCGTGGGCGGTCAGCCGTGGTCGGCGGCCCTGCGGGCGGTGGCGCGCCGGGCGACGAAGGCCTCGATCCCGTCGAGGAGGATGTCGAGGCCGAAGCCGATGTCGCTCTCCCAGTCGTCGGGCTGCGGTGCGGTCGGCGACCACGAGGCCAGCGCGCCGGTGAGCGCGGGATAGGTCTCGGGATCGACGAGCCGCGTGAGCACGAGCTCGTAGTCGGCGTACGGGTTGGCGGCGGCGACCGCGTCCGTGTCGAGGTCGGACTCGGGGGTGTCGGCGGGCAGGCCCTGGGCGCGGCGCACGGCCTCCGCGGCCGCACGCCGGGTCTCGACCTGGACGCGGCCCTCGCCGAGCACGTGCTGGGCGAGGAGCCCGACGATCTGCAGCTTCTCGTCCACCGTCAGGTCGAGCGGTGCGAGGATCGCGAACGCGCGGTCGATCCAGCGCAGGCGGTTCGGCCCGACCTGCGCCGTCGTCAGCGGTAGGTCGAGGAACCACGGCCGCGCGAGGACGCCCGCGATCTGCGCGCGGGTCCAGGCCTCGAGCCCGGCGCGCCAGTCGCCCTCGTCGTACGGGGGCAGGGTGAGCACGTCCGCCGCGGCGTCGGCCATGAGGACGAGGAGCTCGTCCTTGCTCTCGACGTACCGGTAGAGCGCCATCGGCGTGTAGCCGAGCGCCTCCGCGACGCGCGCCATGGAGACCGCGGGCAGGCCCTCGGCGTCGGCGAGGTCGACGGCGGCCCGCACCACCTGCTCGACCGTCAGCGCGGGCTTGGGGCCGCGCCGCGGGCCGGGTGCGCGACCCCAGAGGCGCGCGATCGCGGGCGGCAGCTCCGTCGTCGGGGCCGACTCGTCGGGCGCGTGCCGCTCGGTGGGTTCGGGCGTGGTCATCTCGTCATCCTCCCGCGGGCCTTGACCGCCCACGAAACCGTGTCTACCGTACACAGAACAGTGGATCGCATAAACAGTTTCTCTCACACGCGGTTCTGCCGCCTGAACCCTGGAGGCCTCATGCCCGCACCGGACGTGCTCGTGCACGCCGACGGCCTGCGCAAGAGCTACGGGACACCGCGCCGCCCCGTGCGCGTGCTCGACGGCGTCGACCTCACGCTGCGCCGCGGCGAGGTCCTCGCCCTGCTCGGCCCCAACGGGGCGGGGAAGACCACCACGGTCCGCATCCTCGCCACCCTCCTGCGTCCCGACGGCGGCACGGCGACGGTCGCGGGCCACGACGTCGTGCGCGAGGCCGCACGCGTCCGCGGCCTCATCAGCCTCACCGGCCAGTACGCGGCGGTCGACGAGAAGCAGACGGGCCGCGAGAACCTCACGATGATGGGCCGCCTCGCGCACCTGCCCCGCCGGGCCGCGCGCGCCCGCGTCGACGGCCTGCTCGACGCGTTCGACCTCGCCGCGGCCGCCGACCGCCGCGTCGGGACCTACTCCGGCGGCATGCGCCGCCGGCTCGACCTGGCGGCCGGGCTCCTCACCCGTCCCCAGGTCATGTTCCTCGACGAGCCCACCACCGGCCTCGACCCGCGCAGCCGCCAGACCATGTGGGAGGTGATCCGTGGCGTCGTCGCCGACGGCACGAGCCTGTTCCTCACGACGCAGTACCTCGAGGAGGCCGACCAGCTCGCCGACCGCGTCGCGCTGATCGACGACGGCCGCGTCGTCGCCGAGGGCTCCCCGCCCGACCTCAAGCGCCGCGTCGGCGACGCGAGCATCGAGCTCACCTTCGCGTCGGCCGCCGCGGCGGCGTCGGTCGGGGCCGCGGGACCGTGGCCGGAGGCGCTCGACCTCACCTCCGCGACGCTCCGCGTCCCCACCGACGGGTCGGTCGAGCACGTCCGCGACGTCCTCGCCGCGGTGGCGGCGACCGGCGTCGAGCCGGTGCGGTGGGAGGTGCGGGAGCCGACGCTCGACGACGTGTTCCTCACCCTGACGGGCCACGCCGCACGGACGCGTGACCGGGACCGCGGCACGACCGAGACCGACCACGAGGCCGACCGTGAGGAGACCGCAGCATGACCGCCCAGACCGCCGCTGCGCCGTCGGGCACGACGCCGCGTCTCCCTGCCCCTACGGCCCGGCCGGGCCGCCACGTGCTCGCCGACGCCGGGACGATGGTCGCGCGCTCGCTGCGGCTCGTGCGCCGCGAGCCGGACGAGCTGATCCTCGCGCTCGTGCTGCCGGTGATGCTCATGATCCTGTTCGTGTACGTGTTCGGCGGCGCGATGAGCGTCGGCACGGACTACGTCACGTACGCGACGCCGGGGATCATCCTGCTGTGCGCGGGCTACGGGGCGTCGAACACGGCGATCGCCGTCGAGCAGGACATGTCCGGCGGCATCATGGACCGCTTCCGGTCGATGCCGATCGCGAGCGGGACGGTGCTCGTGGGGCACGTCGTGGCGAGCGTCGTGAAGAACCTCGTGACGACGGCCGTCGTGCTGGGCGTCGCGTTCCTCATCGGCTTCCGGCCCGACGCGACCGCGATCGAGTGGCTGGGAGCCGTCGGGGTCGTCGCCGCGTACGTGCTCGCGATCACGAGCGTCGCGGCCTTCGTGGGCGTGCTGGTGCGGTCGCCCGCCGCGGCCGGGGGGTTCAGCTTCTTCATGCTGTTCCTGCCGTACGTGTCGAGCGCGTTCGTGCCGCCGGAGACCATGCCGACGTGGCTGCGCGGGTTCGCGGAGCACCAGCCCGTCACGCCGGTCATCGAGACGATCCGCGGCCTGCTCGTCGGGACGGGCTCGACCGGAGCGCCGGTCACCGACCTGGGCCCGACTGCGGCCCTCGCCCTCGCGTGGTGCGCCGGCCTGGTCGCGGTGTTCCTCGGCGGGGCGGCGTCCGTGTTCGCCCGGCGCCGTCGGCAGTAGGCGTGGTCCGGCGGTCGCCGCGGCGGTGCCGCGCAGGGCGAGAGGGTCGGCGACCGACCGGGTCGCGGGGACGTACCGCCGCGGTCTGCGCGGCACGGCGGTCGTCGTGCAGGTCGTGCCCACGCCCCTGCTCAACCGACGCTCGGTCGTCGAGCACCCCACCGAGACGGTCGTCCTGGCGACCCGTGACCGGCCACGCGGCGTGCGTCCGGAGCAGAAGGTGCCCGCGGGCCAGTACCGGCCGGGTCAGGTCGTGCCCGTCGTCCGGCGCGCGGGCGACCCCGACTCGGTCCGGCTCGACCGCCCCGACCTGGAGGCGTCGGACCTGTCCCGGTGGGGGCTCGGCGCGATGCTCGTCGCCCTGCCGGTGATCGTCGTCCGCGGCGTGCTGAGCGTGCTCGCCGGCGGTCAGTGACGACCTGTCCGCAACGGGTCGCGGGCTCCGTCGCCTGGCGTGGTCGGCGCGTCGTCGTCCTGGGCGTCCCGTCCTGCGCCGACGAGCCGCCCGGCGAGCGGCACGGCGGCCTGCACGGCGACGCTCGCGGCGAGGGCGATCCCGAAGGCCGCGGCGATGCCGAGCCGGTCCACGAGGAGCGCGACGAGGAGGCAGAACACCGCGAACCCGGTGAGCCCGGCCAGCAGACCGCGCAGGAGCCGGACGGTCTCGGCCGACCCGCGCTGTGCGAGCGCGAACGCGGCGACCACGCTCGACGCGATCGGGAACGGCGCGAGCACGCCCGTCATCGCCGGGCCGAGCGCACCCGACGCGGTGGTGACGGCGAGGACGAGCGCCGCCGTCGTCGCGGCACGGGCGGGGAGGTCCCACCAGGGTGACGGGACCGTCGACGGCGCGGGGCCCGCCTCGTCGGGCGGCATGACCCGAGACGCGCCCCAGAACGTCGCGAGCGCCACGACGAACGTGATCCCGGAGGGCAGCGTCAGCCGGGCGAGCGCGACGTCCGCCACGAGGCACGCGGCCCAGGACGCCGCGAGCGCACCGAGCCAGCCCGTCCGGCGCGAGCACCAGGCGAACACCACGGCGAACAGGGCGAGAGACGTGAGGCCGAGCAGCGCTGACGACGCCGCGGCGGCGCCGAACCCGGTGCCGTGGTCGAGCGTGGTGATGAGGAGGATCGGCCCGGCCACGACGGGCAGCCCGACGAGCACCCCGGTGAGCCGGGCTCCCCAGCGCCGTCCGGCGAGCGTGGACGCGACCACCAGGGCGGGTGCCAGCACGAGCTTGAGGAGCAGCGTCACGCGGCCACGGTAGCCCGTGCCGGTCCGGTGGTCGGTGCCGGTCCGGTGGCCGTGCCGGGTCGCCGGGCGGTCGACCCCGGGCTGCTGCGGCCGGCGCGCACGAAGAAGGGCGGCGGGCCCGGAGTCCTGTCCACCGGGACCGCCGCCCGCGAGGGCGACACCGTCGACGTGCAGCCGCCCTCGAGCCGAGGGCCGGGCGGTGAGGAGATGCCGCCCGGCCGTGCGCGGCGGTCGGTCAGACCGCCGCGAGCCGACGGCGCAGCCCGAGCCCGACGCCCGCGACGCCCGCGAGCACGGTCCCGCCGACGAGCGCCGACATGCCGAGCGACACCCGTCCGACGGGGCTGTTCTCGACGCTGTCCCTGAGCTCGGTCGTGCCGTCGGAGAGGGTCTCCGTGCCGTCGGAGAGCGTGGCGGCGCCGTCCGCGATGCGCGTGCTGCCGTCGTGCAGGTCGGACGCGCCGTCGGCGAGCGTCGTCGTCCCGGCGTGCAGCGTCGTCGAGCCCTCGGCGAGCGCCGCGTTGCCGGCGGCGAGCGTCGTCGCACCGGTGGACAACGTCGTGAGCCCGTTCTGCAGCCGCAGCGTCCCGTCCTCCAGGCGCGTGGTCCCGGCGAACAGGTCGCCGGCGCCCGTGCGCAGCCGCACCGTCCCGGCGGAGAGGTCGGCGGCGCCCGCGGCGGCCTGGGTCGTCCCGGCGTGCAGGTCGGACGCGCCGGTCGCGAGCTCGGCCGTGCCGGCGGCGAGCTCGGAGGTCTTCGTCGCGAGGAGCGCGCTGCCGCTGCTCACGCGCGCCGCGCCGGCGGCGAGGTCGGCGGTGCCGCCCGCGATCGTCGAGGCGCCCGCGCTGAGCTCCCCGACCTTCCCGTGGAGCGTCGCGGCGCCGGTCTCGAGCTCGCCGATCTTGCCGTCCAGCGTGGTGGCACCGGCGGCGAGCGCGTCGATCCCGCCGGCGAGCTGGACGTCGATGCCGGTCCGGAGCTGCTGGACCCCGGCGGCGAGCCCCGGCTGCGCGGGGGTGCCCTCGCCGAGGCCCGTGCGGAGCCGCGCGAGCCCCGCGGTGAGCCCGGGCCGTTCCGGGGTGCCGGTCCCGAGGCCGGCCGAGAGCTGGTCGATCCCGGCGGTGACGGCGGCCGCCCCCGCGGAGAGCTCGCCCGCGCCCGACGCCAGCCGTCCCGCGCCGCCCGCGATCTGCGCCGACGCGCCGGGAGCCGACTCGGTGCCGTTGCCCAGGGCGCGGAGGTTCGCGGCGATCGTCCCGAGGGTCTCCGGGGTCGCCGCGACCTCGCCGCGCGCGATCGTGTCGAGCTGCGCCGCGAGGCCGTCCAGGTTGGTCCCGACGGTCACGGCGGAGCGCTGGAGCTCGCCGGCAGAACCCTGCAGCTGCTCGGCGTACCCGCCCAGGGTGACCGCACCACCGCGCACCCCGGTCGCTCCTTCGCGGAGCTGGTCGACTCCCGCCTGGATCGCGTCGGCCCCTGCTCCCGCTGCGGCGACCCCGCCGGCGAGGCGCGCCGCACCCGCGGAGAGCTGGGCCTGACCCTGGTCGAGGGCCAGGACCCCTGCGCCGAGGCTGTCGCGCACGCCCGTCCGGAGCTCGGTGGTGCCCGCGGCGAGGGTGCCGGCCCCGGTCGCGAGCCGATCGGCTCCGGTCGCGAGGTCGGCGGAGCCGGTCGCGGCGCGGGCAGCCCCCGCGCTCAGGTCGCCGGCGCCCGTGCTGAGGTCGCCCGCTCCCGCGGCGAGCTGCGACGCACCGTCGGCGGCGCGCGTGCTGCCGGCCGCGAGGCGCGCGGCCCCGGCGTCGAGGTCCGTGCTGCCCGTGGCGAGGCGGGCTGCGCCGCTCGCCGCGTCGCCCGTGCCCGCGGCGAGGCGGGCCGCCCCGGCGTTCAGCTCGTCAGCACCGGCGGCGAGCTCGCTCGCGCCGTCGAGCGCGGTGGTGCCGCCCGCGGCGAGCTGGGTCGCGCCGTCGGACGCCTTCTGCGCACCGGCGACGAGGTCGCCGGCGCCGTCCCGCAGGTCGCCCGCCCCGTCGGAGAGCCGCTGGGCGCCGGCCTGGGCCTCGGCGGTGCCGTCGGCGAGCGTCGCGGCGCCGTCGGAGAGCTGTGCGGCGCCGTCGTCGAGGCGGGTCGCGCCGTCGGCGACCTTGCCGTGGTACACGAGCAGGAACGCGATCAGGCCGGCCACCGCGAGGGCGAGCACGGCGAGCGCGACGGACGTGAGGACCGTGTGGGTGCGCGACGGTCGGGGAGAGGCGTGCTGCGTCATCGGTCGTCCTTCCTCGCGCCCGGCGTTGTCGCGGGGCGGTCGGCACAAGGGGAGAGGAGCGGGGAGAGAGAGGCGGGTCGTGCGTCCGCCCGACGCGGGAGTTCGCCGGGGCCGCGGCCCGCCACCGTTGGTGGGACGTGGAGTAGCAGGTAAATCTCGAAAGACGCTAGCAACCGCCGGGACGGGCCGGACAGCGAGTACTAGGTACTTGCGCCGTCACGATTCGGTCACGGCGTCGAAGTATCAGGTACTCCGTCCCGGAACCCGTCGCCGAGGGCAACGGGCGCCCCGCTCCCGAGGCCGAGCGGGCCGTCGCGCACTGTTCATCCGGCGGTCACCCGGCGGCCCCGGGCAGGTCGTCGCCGCGCCACGGCGGACCACCACCCTCTGCTCGACCCACGTCGAAGGAGAGACATGTCAGCCATCCCCGAGCGGACCCTGGCGCGCACGTCCGCGCGCACCCCGGCCCGCCGCACGCGCCTCGCAGCGCTCGTCGCCACGGGCGCGACGCTCACCCTGGGCCTGGGCGCGCTGCCCGCCCTCGCGGCGGCTCCCGCGCACCCGGCCGGGGCGGCGGCGCCGGTCCCGACGGCGGCGCTCGGTCTCGCGACGGAAACGGCCTGGACGGCGCCCGCCGCGGACGAGACGTTCCACCGCCTCGCCACGTACCCGGTGTTCCAGAACCGCCCGGCCGGCGAGGACGCCGCCGCCGAGACGGTCGCCGAGATCTCCGCAGTGAGCGAGGACGGGCGCACGGTCGTCCACACGGACGCGCTCGCGCGCCGCATCGGCTTCCTCGACCTCACCGACCCGAGCGCGCCGCAGGGCCTCGGCACGCTGAGCCTCGCCGAGCTCGGCTCGGAGCACGACGAGCCGACGTCGGTCGCGGTCGTCGGCGGGTACGTCCTCGTCGTCGTGGACACGTCGGTGAGCTTCACCGAGCCGAGCGGTCGCCTCGACGTCGTCGACCTCGCGACGCGCGAGCGCGTGCGGTCGCTCGACCTCGGCGGCCAGCCCGACTCGATCGCCGTCACGCCCGACGGCGCGCACGCCGTCGTCGCGATCGAGAACCAGCGCGACGAGGAGGCGACGCCCGAGGGCGGTGCCGGCGGAGGTGACGAGGGCGACCTCCCGCAGCTCCCCGGCGGCTTTCTCCAGATCCTCGACCTGCCGGGCGACGACCCTGCCGCCTGGTCGACCCGCGCCGTCTCCTTCCTCGACGAGGCCGGGGCGCCGCTCCCGGTCGTCGCGGCCGCCGGCCTCGACACGCCGCAGGACCCCGAGCCCGAGTACGTCGCCGTCAACCCGGCGGGCACGAAGGTCGCGGTGACGCTCCAGGAGAACAACGGGGTCGCCGTCGTCGACATCGCCACGGGCGAGGTCGAGAACGTCTTCTCCGCGGGCGCGGTCGCCGTGTCCGGGATCGACGTGAGGAAGGACGGCGTGATCGACCAGACCGGGTCGATCCCGGCGACGCCGCGCGAGCCCGACGCGATCGGCTGGCTCGACGACGCGCACGTCGCGACCGCGAACGAGGGCGACTGGAAGGGCGGGTCGCGCGGCTGGTCGGTGTTCGACGCCGCGTCGGGCGAGGTCGTGTGGGACGCGGGCGCGGAGCTCGAGCGCCTCGCCGTGCGCGTCGGCCTGCACACCGAGGACCGCGCGGCCAAGAAGGGCGTCGAGCCCGAGGGCCTGACCGTCGCGACGCTCGGCGGCACGCGCTACGCGTTCGTCGGCTCGGAGCGCTCGAACTTCGTGGCCGTCTACGACGTCTCCGACCCGAGCGCCCCGCGGTTCGTCCAGGTGCTCGCGACGACCAACGGCCCCGAGGGCCTGCTCGTCGTCCCGCAGCGCGACCTGCTCGTCGTGTCGAGCGAGGAGGACGACGCCGGTGCGGGCGTGCGGTCGGCCGTCACGGTGTTCGGCCGCGGCGCGCAGTGGGCCGACGGCGCGGGGACGCCGCAGTTCCCGAGCGTCGTGTCCGCGGACGCGGCCGAGGGCCCGCAGGCCGGCGCCCCGATCGGCTGGGGCGCGCTCGGCGCGCTGACCGCGGACCCGACCGATCCCCAGCGCCTGTGGACGGCGACCGACGCCGCGTACTCCACGACGCAGCTCCTGTCGCTCGACGTCCGCGGCTACGGCGCCGGCTCCCCGGCCGTCATCGACCGGACCGTGACCCTCACGCGCGACGGCGCCCCGGTGGGCCTCGACGTCGAGGGCGTCGCGGCGCGCCCCGGTGGCGGGTTCTGGCTCGGGGTCGAGGGCGCGAAGGGCGCGGAGAACGCGATCGTGCGCGTCGACGCCGCGGGAGCGGTGGTCGAGACCGTCGCGCTGCCGGAGGCGGTCGCCGCGGGCCTCGGCAAGCAGGGCATCGAGGGCGTCGCGGTCGCTCCGGCGGTCTCGACGGACGACGGGTCCGCGGCCGCGGGCGAGCAGGTGTGGGTCGCGCTCCAGCGCGGCCTGACCACCGACGAGGGCGGCACGGCGGGCACCGCGCGCCTCGGCCGCTACGACGTCGCGTCGGGCACGTGGGACTGGTTCGCCTACCCGCTCGAGCAGACCACGACGGACGGCGACTGGCTGGGCCTCAGCGAGGTGACCGTCGTCGACCACGACACGCTCGCCGTGATCGAGCGCGACAAGCTCAACGGCCCCGCCGCCGTGGTGAAGCGCGTCTACGCGGTCGACGTCCCAGACGTCGCCGTCGGGGCCGCGGCCACGACCCCCGTCGCCGTGACCAAGACGCTCGCGCACGACGTCCTGCCCGACCTGCGCGCCACGCACGGCTGGACGCAGGAGAAGCTCGAGGGCCTCACGGTCGGCGGCGACGGCACGGTCTGGGCGATCACCGACAACGACGGCCTCGCCGACGCCACGGGCGAGACGGTGCTCCTGCGCCTCGGCGCGGCGTCGGACGTGTTCGAGGGCCACCTCGACGGCGAGAACCCGGGCGGTCCGGGCGAGCCCGGCGAGACGCCCGGTGCGGGCGAGCAGCCGCCGTCGACCCCGCTCCACACGGTCGACGCCGACGACCTCACCGACGCGAACCACGGCGGGGTCACCCTCTCCCCGGCGCGGGTCCGCGCGGGCGAGCAGGTCACGGCGACGGCCGAGGGCTTCGCGCCCGGCGAGTGGGTCTCCGCGACCCTCTTCTCGACCCCGGCGGACCTGGGCATGGTCCGCGCCGACGCCTCGGGCACCCTCACCGCGACCGTGACGGTCCCCGCCGACGCCGCGGCGGGCGTGCACCGGTTCGCGCTCGTCGGGCAGGTGGACGGCCGCGTCCTGTGGACGGAGCTCGAGGTCCTCGCCGCGGACGGCACGGCCGGCGGGTCCGACGGCGCAGGGTCGGGTCGCCCCGACGGGCTCGCCACGACCGGAGCGCACGTCGGCGCCCTGGTGGGCCTCGCCGTCGTGCTGGTCGCCGGCGGCGCGACGATCGTCGTCGCTCGGCGCCGCATGCGCGGCCTCCCGGGCTGACGGCCCGGCCCCGCGCCGAACCCGGGCTTGCGGGCGGTCTCGAGTCCGAGGCCACCACCCGCAACCCCGGGTTCGGCCGCGTGCCGCGGCCGGCGCGGAGGGTCAGTCGCGGTCGTTGGGCATGAGGGCCCAGAGGATCAGGTAGGCGATGACCTGCGGGCCGGGGAGCAGGATCGAGACCGCGGCGACGATGCGCACGACGGTCGGGTCCCAGCCGAAGCGGCGGGCGATCCCTGCGCACACGCCCGCGATCATCCGACCGTGGCGCGGCCGGGACAGGGTCGGCCGGAAGGAGGCTGCGGAGGCGTCGGAGGTGCTCATACCTCGACGGTAGGAGCACGCTCGTCGCGGCGGTATCGGGATGTCCCCCGAACCGACCCTGATCCTCCCGACGCCGACCCTGACCCGGGGCTCGGCCCTACGGGCCGGCTCACCTCGCGAGGGCGGCCTCGAACGCGGCCAGGGCGCGGGGCGACACGAGCGCGAACGTCGCGGCGGCGACACCGTCGCCGCGGTCGGCGCTCGGACGGACGGCGGTCCACCCGCGGACGGCCTCGACCGCGACGCGCGCGACGTCGTCGACGTCCCAGCCGTAGACGCCCGCGCTCACGGCGGGGAAGGCGACGGTCGCGGCGCCGAGGCCCGCGGCGACGTCGAGCGCGCGCGTGAAGCACGACGCGAGGAGCGCGGGGTCGGTCTGGCCGCGGTGGCGGTCCGGCCCGACGGTGTGGATCACCCAGCGGGCCGGGAGGTCGTAGCCGTCGGTCGCGACGGCGTCGCCGACGGGCAGGCCGTCGGGGAGGGTCGTGCGCCGGATCCGGCGGCACTCCTCCAGGAGCCGGGGCCCGGCCGCGGCGTGGATCGCGCCGTCCACGCCCCCGCCGCCGAGCAGCGACGAGTTCGCGGCGTTGACGATCGCGTCGACGGCGAGCGTCGTGATGTCGGCGAGCCGGGCGTCGAGGTCCATGCCCCCATCGTGCCTCGCGGCGCGTCGCGACGGCCGAGCACGTCCTCACGCGCGGTCGAGCACGACCTGAAGGACGGAAAGCGCCCCATAACGACCTTCAGGTCGTGTTCGGCGGGGGAGGTCAGTCACGCGAGACGACCACGCTCGCGCTGTGGCCGCCGAAGCCGAAGGCGTTGACCAGCGCGTGGCGGGCGGTCGTGTCCCGGGCGGCGCCGTGGACGACGTCGAGGTCGATCGCCGGGTCCAGCGCGTCGAGGTTGAGCGTGGGCGGCACGCGGCCGTCGCGGACGGCGAGCAGCGCGACGAGGATGCCCAGCGCGCCCGAGGCGCCGAGCAGGTGGCCCGTCGCGCCCTTGGTGCTCGTCACGGGCGGGGGCACGCCGAGCGCCGCGTGCAGGGCGTCCGACTCGTTGACGTCGCCCACCGGGGTCGACGTCGCGTGCGCGTGGACGAGGCCGACGTCGGCGGGGGAGAGGTCCGCGGCGCGCAGGGCCATCCCGATCGTCCGGGCCTGGTTCTCGGGGTCCCCGCCGACGATGTCGAACGCGTCCGAGGTCAGCGCGGCCCCGGCGACGACGCCGTGCACCGCGGCGCCCCGCGCCCGCGCGTGCTCCTCGCTCTCGAGGACGAGGAGCGTCGCCCCCTCGCCCATGACGAAGCCGTCCCGGTGGACGTCGAACGGGCGCGATGCGCGCTCGGGCTCGTCGTTGCGGGTCGACATGGCGCGCGCCGCCGCGAACGCGGCCAGGGAGAACGGCCGGACGCCCGCCTCCACCCCGCCGCAGACGACGACGTCGGCGGACCCGGAGAGGATCATCTCCCGACCCATCGTGATCGCCTCGGAGCCCGCGGCGCACGCGCTGATGGGCGCACGCGCACCGGCCTTGGCACCCAGGTCGATCGACAGCCACGCCGCCGGCCCGTTGGCCATGAGCATCGTGACCGTGTGCGGCGAGACCCGCCGGGGCCCCTGCTCGTCGAGCACGTGGGACTGGTCGAGCGTCGTCGCGATGCCGCCGTTCGCCGACCCGACGACGACCGCGAGGCGCGTGGGGTCGACGTCGGGCGACCCTGCGGAGGCCCAGGCCTCGCGGCCCGCGACGAGCGTGAGCTGTTCCGCCCGGTCCGTGCGGCGCGCCTCGCGCACGGCGAGCCCCTCCGCGAACGCGTCGTCCACCCGCGCCGCGATGCGCACGGGCAGGTCGGCGGCCCAGTCGTCCTTGATGGCGTGCACCCCGGGCTCGGCGCGCAGCAGCGCGTCCCAGGTGCCTGCCGCGGTGAGCCCGACCGGGGTCACCGCCCCGTAGCCCGTGACGACGGCTCGTGTCATGGTGTCCCCCTACCTGCGGGCGTCGCCTCGTCGGACGACGGTTGTGGTCGATGGGTCCCATTTCAAGACATCCGTATGGGGTTTGTCTTGTCCGACAGTGTGACAGTGCGCACGCTGTCACCCACCACGAGTAAAGCGGCGGGTCGTCATCCCGGCCACGGCGGGCCCGCAAGGTCGCGCCCGGTCGGCACGCATTCGGGACATGAAGGAGGACCGCGTGGCACGTACGGGGAGAGTGGTCGGGGCCGAGCGGGTCGCACTGCTGCGCGCGCTCGACCAGCCGGAAGACCTGGGCGCCGGCGACGTCCGGACCCACGAGATGCTCGTGATCGAGCTGACCGACGCCACGGACGTCGACCCCGTGCCGACGTGGTTCCTCACCGCCGCGCAGACCTGCGCCCTGCGGGCCGACCTCGGCGGGCTCGGCACCGCGACGCTCACCCTGGACCCGGACCACCCGCCGGTGCCCGACGCGCGCGAGGTGCGCCTGCTCGTCACCGAGATGGAGTGCAACAGCGGGGGAGGACGCCGAGGGCCGGGTGCGGCTCTCCGACCTCGCGGTGCGCGACGACGCGATCGCCGTGACGGTCGGCGTCGAGCCGCGCACGGGCGTGGCGGACTGCCCGTCGAACCCGCCGACGCCGTTCGTCGTCGAGCTCGACGAACCGCTGGGCGACCGCGTCGTGCTCGACGCGTCGGTGCACCCGGCGCGGGAGGTCATGCTGCCCTGACCCGGCGGGTCAGGCCCCGTCGAGCCCGAGCACCCGGCACGCGTTCCCCGCGTAGAGGGCCGGCAGGAGGTGCGCCGGGAGGTCCGCGCCCGAGATGGCCCACCGACCCTGCGGCGGAACGGGGTCGCCGGGAGCGTAGGAGAAGTGCTCGTCGGCCGTCTCGAGGAACCGGAAGTGCGTCTCGAGCTGCTCGCGGGACAACGGGAACGCGTCGGTGCCGAACAGGACGCGGTCGGGGAAGTCCTCGACGAGCCGGCGGAAGCGCCGTGGCTGACGCCCGAGCTCCGCCAGCCGGCCCGCGACGTCGACGACGAGGTTCGGTGCGGACCGCAGGAGCCGTGAGACGTGGTCGAGGTCCTCGGCGACGCAGCCCACGTGCGCGCCGACGTAGGTGGTCCCCGGCGTCGCGACGAGCAGGCGTTCGAACGCGTCGAGCAGGTGCTCGAACGACGGGAACCGGGACCGGTCGGCGAACGACCACGACGGCTGCGCGGTGAGCTCGTCGACGCGCTCGTTGTACCGGTCCAGCGGCTCGAAGAACGCCTTCGGGTCGGCGACGTGGATCAGGACGGGCAGCCCGAGCTCGCCCGCGAGCGCGAGCGTCTCGACGACGCGAGGGTCGTCGGGCGCGACGAGCGCGCCGTCGGGGCCGGTGACGGTCAGGCCGAGGTCCTTCCACACCTTGAGGCCGCGCGCCCCGCGCGCCGCGGCGTCGCGGAGCTGCCGCTGCACCTCGCGCTCGCCGCCCGCGTGGGCGAGCGCCCCCCAGTCGACCTGGCAGAAGGTGAGGAACCGGCCCGGGTGGGCGCGGTCGTACCGGTCGAGGTTGGCCTCGAGCTCGTCGCCCCACAGGCCGTCGAGGTTGACGACCGTGCGCACGTTCGTGCGGTCGAGCAGGTCGAGCAGCGCGGGAACGTCCGGCGCGCACCAGTCGGCGGTGAGCCAGCGGCCCAGGTGGTTGTGGACGTCGACGGCGGGCACCGCGGCCCGGGTGACGTCGGTCCGGGGGAGCCGCACGCGGGCACGCGGCTCCCAGTCGGCGAGCCGCAGGTCGGGTGCGGGCGGCACCGGGGGCGGGGTGGCGTGGTGGAGAGGATCGGTCACGTCCCCGAGCATCTGCCCCCCGCGCGCAGATTTCACGGATGTTACGCGAACCGATCATCCAGAGTGAGTGAATGTGCCACTCTGCGTGACTATCGCGCAGACGATGAGCAGGATCTTGGGCATCGGGTCCGCGCCGCGCGGCACCCACCACCGCTGGACCCGGGGTCACGACCCCGCCGACGACAGGACAAGCACGTGAGCCCGAGCGCCGTCACCGAGCGAGAGATCCACAGCCAGCCCGACGTGTGGGCCAAGGCCCTCGCGGGCGGACCCGCCACCGGCTCCGTGCTCGGCGCGCCCGGCGAGCGCGTCCTCGTGCTCGGGTGCGGGACGAGCGCGTTCGTCGCCGAGGCGATCGCGGTCCTCCGTGAGGACGCGGGCCTCGGCGAGACCGACGCCGCGTACGCGTCGGAGTGGAACCCGACGCGTCCCTACGACCGCGTGGTCGTCATCAGCCGCTCCGGGACCACGAGCGAGTGCCTCGAGGCGCTCGCGGCCGTCCCCGCAGGAACGCGCACCGCCGCGGTCGTCGGGGTCGCGGGTACGCCCGTCGCCCTCGCGGCGGACGACGTCCTCGTGCTCGACCTCGCGGACGAGGAGTCGGTCGTCCAGACGCGGTTCCCGACCACCGTGCTCGCCGTCGCCCGCCAGGCGTTCGGCGAGGACCTCTCCGACCTCGTCGAGCAGGCCGAGCAGGCGCTCGCGGCGCCGCTGCCCGTCGAGCCGGGCGCTTTCGAGCACTTCGTGTTCCTCGGCCGCTCGTGGGCCTACGGCCTCGCGCAGGAGGCGGCGCTGAAGATCCGCGAGGCGGCGCAGGCGTGGTCCGAGTCGTACCCGGCGCTCGACTACCGGCACGGGCCGGTCGCCGTCGCGACCGCCGCGACGCTCGTGATCCTGCTGGGCGAGGACGACCCGGCGCTCGCCGACGACGTGCGGCGTACCGGCGCGACCGTCGTGCACCTCGAGGGGGACCCGCTCGTCCAGCTCGTGCAGTGCCAGCGCCTCGCCGTCGCCCTCGCCACCGACCGCGGCCTCGACGCGGACGCGCCGCGCCACCTCACCCGCTCTGTCGTCCTCGGCTGAGGACGACCCGCGACAGCCCGTCACCGACGGGGACGCAGTACCCGGACACTCGACGAAGAGACCGCCCAAGAGACAAGGCCGACAATGTTCCGTCATCCCACCCGCCGCCGTCCCGACCGTCCTCTCACCGTGGCCCGGGGAGCCGCCGGAGCGGTCGTCGTCTCCGGCGCGCTGCTGCTCGCCGCGTGCTCGTCCGGGACGCAGGGCGCCACGACCCTCGACCCCGAGGCCGACGTCACGCTCACGTGGTGGACCGGCCAGGCCGACCAGGCCCAGACGATCCTCACGGGCCTCGCCGAGGAGTTCGAGGAGCTCCACCCCAACGTGACGATCGAGGTGTCGTCGGGCGCGCCGTCGACGGAGGACCTGCTGCAGAAGCTGTCGTCCTCGTTCGCCGGCGGAACCTACCCGGACATCTCCTACGCGTTCGGCTCCTGGGCGAGCGAGCTCGCCGAGTCGGAGCGCACGCTCGACATCACCGACCAGGTGAGCGACCCCGACGTCGGCTGGAACGAGTTCTCCGGCGCCGCTCGCGCCACCGCCCAGCCGGACGGCGAGACCACCATCGGCTTCCCGGCCGTCGTCGACAACCTCTCCCTCCTGTACAACAAGACGGTGTTCGACGCCGCCGGCGTGGACTACCCGACCGAGGACTGGACGTGGGACGACTTCCGCGCCGCGGCGAAGGAGCTCACGGACCCCGCGACGAGCACGTACGGCTACGCCTACGGGGTCTCCGGCTCCGAGGAGACGACGTGGCAGTTCTGGCCGCACCTGTGGCAGCGGGGCGGGGAGATCCTCGACGAGTCCGGCACGACCGCGACGTTCGACTCCGACGCCGGCGTGGACGCGCTGACGTTCCTGCGCGACATGGCCGTCGAGGACGGGTCGGTCTACCTCGACCAGACCGACACCAAGTTCACGCAGATCTTCGCGAGCGACCAGATCGGCATGGTCACGTCCGGGCCGTGGACGCTGTACGACCTCCAGGTCGCGGGCACGCAGTACGGCGTCGTCCCCCTGCCGGCCTACGACGGCGAGCACACGACCATCTCCGGCGCCGACCTCTGGGTCCTGTTCGACCACCAGGACGCGAACCGTGAGCACTGGTCGTACGAGTTCACGAGGTGGCTGACCGACCCCGAGCAGGACGTGCGCTGGAACGTCGTCTACGGCAACCTCCCGCTGCGCGAGAGCGAGATCGACTCGCCGGAGTTCCAGGCACAGGTCGCGGCGATGCCCGGCCTGGACGTCATGGCGCAGAACAGCGAGAACGCGACGATCCCCCGCCCGACCGTGCCGGGGTACGTGAACCTCTCCGAGGCGGTCGGCACAGCGGTCTCGGAGGTCCTCCAGGGCAAGGGAGAACCGCGCGAGGCGCTCGAGCGGGCCGCCGACCGGTCGGACGAAGCGCTGGCGGACCAGTGACGACGACGATCGCGCCCACCCCCGTCCGGCGGCCCCCGCGGCACCGCCGGACGGGGGAGGCGCTCGCCGGGTGGGGCTTCGTCACCCCGGCGACGCTCCTCGTCGTCGGCCTGTCGATCTTTCCCGCGGTCTGGGCGTTCCTGCTGTCGCTGCAGGACTGGAACGGCTTCTCCGCCCCGGAACCGGTGGGCGCGGACAACTACCGGCGCATGCTGACCGACGCCGAGCTGGGAGCGGCGGTAGGGCACACGCTCCTGTACACCGCGCTGTTCGTCCCGGCGTCGCTCTTCCTCGGGCTCGGTCTCGCGGTCGCGCTCAACCGCCGGCTCGTCCTGGTCGGGGTCTACCGCACCCTCGTGTTCCTGCCGTTCGTGGTCTCCGCGGCGGCCACCGGCATCCTCACGACCTACCTGTTCAACCCGCAGTTCGGGTTCGTGAACAACGTGCTGCGCGTCCTCGGCCTCCCGCAGCAGGGCTGGCTCGAGGACCCGTCGCAGGCGATGGTCGTCATCACGATCATGTCGTTGTGGGGGCAGGCCGCGTTCACGACCGTCATCTACCTCGCCGCGCTCCAGGACATCCCGGTCGAGCTCGCGGAGGCCGCCCGCGTGGACGGCGCGAACCGGTGGCAGTCGTTCTGGCACGTGACGTTCCCCCAGCTCGCCCCGGTCACGGTGTTCGTCGCCATCTGGCAGACGATCCAGGCGATCCAGCTCTTCGACCTCGTCTACACGACGACGCGCGGCGGCCCGCTCGGATCGACCGAGACGATCGTGTACTACCTGTGGAAGGCGGCGTTCAAGGAGCTCGAGTTCGGGTACGCCTCGGCCGTGGCGTACGGGCTGTTCGCCGTGACCCTGCTCATCACCATCGCCGTGACGCTCTACTCCCGCCGCACGAAGGTTGGTGGACTCTGATGTCGACGACCGTTCCCGGACCTGCCGCCTACGCCACGACGCCCGGCGGACCGCAGGCGGCGCCACCCGGCGCCCCGGACGGCCCGCTCCCCGCCACCACCACCGCCACCCCCGCACCGCGGCGCCGGCGGCGACGCGCCTGGCTGTGGCACCTGCTGCTCGTCCCCGTCGCCGCGCTGTTCGCGACGCCGTTCGTGCAGATGTTCCTCACGTCGCTCACGCCCGAGGCGGAGATCAACCGGTTCCCTCCGCGGTTCTGGCCCTCGCAGCTCACGCTCGACGGCTACGTCAAGCTCTTCACCGAGACCGACGTGCTGCGCTGGACGACGAACACCGTCCTCGTCTCGGTCGTCGCCGTCGCGTCGCACATCGTGCTGTGCTCGCTCGCCGGGTACGGGTTCGCGCGCCTCAAGTTCCCGGGCCGCACGTTCGGGTTCCTCGCGATCATGGCGACGATCATGATCCCGACCCAGCTCCTCATGGTCCCGACGTACGTCCTCTTCGCGCGCATCGGCATCATCGACACGCTCGCCGCCGCGATGGTCCCGTGGCTCGCGTCGGCGTTCGGGATCTTCCTCATGCGCCAGTTCTTCCTGTCGCTCCCGCCCGAGCTCGAGGAGGCGGCCGTCCTCGACGGGTGCTCCCGGCTCGCGACGTTCTGGCGGATCATCCTCCCGCTCGCGCGGCCCGCGCTCGCGACGCTCGCGATCTTCACGCTGCTCGGCTCGTGGAACGACCTCGTCTGGCCGCTCATCGCCATCAACGACCCGTCGTCGTTCACGCTCCAGCTCGGGATCACGAACTTCCAGGGCGCGCGCCGGACCGACTGGTCGCTGCTCATGGCGAGCAACGTCGTCGCGACCCTGCCGCTGGTGCTGTTCTTCCTGTTCGCCCAGCGCCAGTTCATCGCCACCATGACCTTCACCGGAGTCAAGGGATGACCACGCCCCACACCCTGCCCCACGGAACCGACCGGACGACTGCACGACCCGTCGTCGTGGTCGGCGACGCGAACGTCGACCTCGTGCTGCGCGGCGACGTCGTCCCGCGCTTCGGCCAGGCCGAGCAGCTCGCCGACTCCGGCGACCTCGTCCTCGGCGGCTCGGCCAGCATCGCGGCGGCCGGCGTCGCACGCCTCGGGGTGCCGACGACGCTCGTCGCGCGCGTCGGCGCGGACACGTTCGGCACCTTCACGCTCGACGCGCTGCGCGCCGCCGGGGTGGACGTCTCCGCCGTCGACGTCGCGCACGACGAGCCGACAGGGCTCTCGGTCATCCTCTCCACGCCCGACGACCGGGCGATCCTCACGGTCCCGGGCACGATCCCGACCCTCACCGGCTCCCACGCGCTCGCCGTGCTCGACGGCTGGCACGGGCCGCCCGGCGTCGTGCACGTCGCGTCGTTCTTCCTCCAGCCGCGCCTCGCCGCGGACCTGCCCGCGGTCCTCGCGTCCGCACGCGCGCGGGGGTGGACGACGAGCCTCGACACGAACTGGGATCCCGCCGAGCGCTGGACCGGGCTCGCGGACCTGCTGCCCCACGTGGACGTGCTGCTGCCGAACCGCAACGAGCTGCGAGCCGTCGCGGCGGCGTTCGGCGCGGGCGTGCGGGACGCGCCGCACACCGGCGATCCCGACGTCGCGCTCGCCCGGGCGGTCGCCGCGCGCGGCCCCCGCGTCGTGGTCAAGGACGGTGCGCGCGGCGGGTGGTCCGTGGGACCGGCCGGAGCCGACGTGCGTGCCCCGGGGCTCGCCGTGGACGTGGTCGACACGACCGGCGCCGGAGACAGCTTCGACGCCGGCTACCTCGCGGCCCTCGCGCACGGGATCGAGGACGAGACCGAACGCGTGCGCTGGGCGGCCTGCGCCGGCTCGTTGTCGACGCGCGGCCCGGGGGGCACCGGGGCGCAGGCCACGCTGGCCGCGCTGCGTGCCGCGCTCGCATGATCTCCGCGCTCGCCCTCAGCCCCTCGCTCGACGTCACGTACGTCGTCGACGCGCTCGAGGGGATCCAGCGCCCGCGCGAGGTCCGTCGCGTCGGCGGGGGGAAGGCGCTCAACGCGGTCCGCGCCGCGGCGTCGCTCGGCGCCCGCACGACCGCCGTCGCGGTCCTCGCCGGGGGATCGGGCGAGGACGTCGCGGCGGGGGCGAGAGCCGACGGCGTGGACCTGCGGGTCGTGCCCGGAGAGCACCCGACGCGCACGTGCGTCTCGGTCCTGGCCGCAGAGACCGGTGCGCTCACCGAGATCTACGAGCGTGCCGTCCCGGTGGGGCCGGACACGCTCGACCGTGCCGTCGGGCTCGCGCTCGACCTCGCCGCGCACCACGGCGGGTGGTGGCTGCTGTCCGGCGGCCTCCCCGGCACCATCGCGCCGAGCGTGGTCGGCGCCGTCGTCGGTCGGCTGCGGGCGGCGGGTGCCCGCGTCGCCGTGGACAGCCACGGTCCGGCGCTCGCGGGTGCCGTGGGGGAGGGGCCCGACCTGGTCAAGGTGAACCGGGTCGAGGCGGCAGAGCTGCTGGGCGTCCCCGAGGACACCCCGGGGCCAGCGCTCGTCACCGGGATCCGCGACCGGTCGGGCGGCCTCGTGGTCGTCACGGACGGCGCCGAGGGGGCGTGGGCGAGCGACGGCACGAGCGTCCTGCGCGTGCGGCTCGGGGGCCACGTCGGCCGCTTCCCGGTGGGGAGCGGCGACTCGTTCCTGGGCGGGATGCTCGTCGCGCTCGACACGGGGGCCTCCCTCGCCGCGGCGGTGGCGCTCGGTGCCGCCGCGGGCACGGCCAACGCCCAGGTCCCCGGTGCGGCCGTCCTGGACGCGGACCTGGCCCGCCGTCTCGTCGGCGAGGTCGAGGTCGAGGCCGTGGCGCTCCCGGTGTCGTAGACCCGCTGCGGGGTCAGAGCGGCGTGGTCGGCCCCTCGGCCGGCTGCACGGCCGTGACCGGGCCGTCGTCGGGCACGACCTGGACGTCGACACCGGCCGCCGCGATCGCGTCGAGGGCCTCCGGGTCGGCGGACGAGTCCGTCACGAGCACGTCGATCTCCTCGAGGTCCGCCATCTTGGCGAGCGTCACGCGCCCCACCTTCGACCCGTCCGCGACCACGACGACGCGCTCGGCGTGCGCGACCATCGCGTGGTTGGTGCGCGCCTCGGTCTCGTCGTGCGTCGTCGCGCCGCCGCGCACGCTGATGCCGTCCGTGCCCAGGAAGGCCGTGCCGACGTTGATCGCGTTGAACGTGTGCTCGGCGAGCACACCGACGGCCTCCAGCGAGCTCGACCGGACGAACCCGCCGGTCATGATGACCTGCAGGTTGCTGCGCGCGGCGAGCTCGGTCGCCGTCGTCAGGGCGTTCGTGGCGATCGCGAGGTCGGGTCGCGTCGCGAGGGCGCGCGCGACGGCGGCCGCCGTCGTGCCGCCGCTGATCGCGACGGAGTAGCGCCCCGGCGGGAGCAGCCCGGCGGCGTGCTGGGCGATGCGCAGCTTGGCCTCGCGGAACCGGGAGTCGCGCAGGAGCACCGGGACCTCCGTCGTGGGGTCGAGGGCGCGCACCCCGCCGTGCGTGCGGAACACGAGGCCCTGCTCCTCCATGTCCGCGAGGTCGCGCCGCATCGTGGCCGAGGACACGCCGAGCTCGCGGACCAGCTCCGTGAGGCGTGCCGTGCCGTGCTCGTTGACGTACGTCAGCGCCCGCATCATGCGGTCGCTGCGCTTGTGGGAGATCGCGCGGGGCGCGGCGTCGGGTGCGACGGACATGCGCTTCCTTCCGGCGGTTGTGGGGCGGACGCCCGAGGCCCTCGGCGCCCGGACAAGGCAAATCGCTCATTCAAAGTGAGTGTTATCAGCGAAATCTGATCGTATTCTTGCACAGTGCGCTCGACGGCGCCGAGGATCGTCGACATGGTCAGCATCGCGTTCGTCGGCGCCGGGAGCGTCGTCTTCACCCGCCAGCTCGTCGCCGACATCCTGCGCTACCCGGAGCTCGCCGACGCCCGCCTCGTGCTGCACGACATCGACCCCGAGCGGCTCCGCGTCGCCGAGGGCACCGCGCGTCAGGTGAGCCGCCAGCTCGGGGCGTCGGCCACCGTCGAGGCGTACGCCGACCGTCGCCAGGCCCTCGACGGTGCCGACTTCGTCGTCAACATGATCCAGGTCGGCGGCATCGACGCGACGCTGAAGGACCTCGAGATCCCCGCGCGCCACGGACTGCGCCAGACCATCGGCGACACGACCGGCGTCGGTGGCGTGTTCCGCGCGCTGCGCACGTTCCCGGTGCTCGAGGGCATCGCGACCGACATGCGCGAGCTGTGCCCCGAGGCGTGGCTGCTCAACTACACGAACCCGATGGCGATGAACGTGTGGTGGGTCTCCACCGTCGCTCCCGACCTCAAGGTCGCCGGGCTCTGCCACTCCGTCTACTGGACGGCGCACGACCTCGCGGAGCTCGTGGGCGTCCCGGTGGAGGAGACGCGGTACCGGGCCGCGGGCGTCAACCACCAGGCGTGGCTGCTCGAGTGGGAGCACCAGGGCGAGTCGCTGTACCCCCGGCTGCGCGAGACGATCCGCCGCGACCCCGGGCTCGAGCGTCGCGTCCGGGTCGAGATCTTTCGTCGCCTCGGCTACTACCCGACGGAGACGAGCGAGCACTCCTCCGAGTACCTGCCGTGGTTCCTCCGCTCCGACGAGCAGATCGAGCGCTACCGCCTGCAGCCGCTCGAGTACGTCGGCATCAGCCGGGAGAACGTCGCGGAGTTCGAGGCGGCGCGGCGTGCGCTCGCCGCCGGCGAGGACCTCGCGCTCGAGGACGGCGCGAGCGAGTACGCGCCCCAGATCATCCACTCGCTCGTCACCGGGACGCCGCGCGAGGTGCACGTCAACGTCCCCAACCACGGGCTGATCGACAACCTGCCCCAGGGCGCGGTCGTCGAGGTCCCGGCGGCGGTCGACGGCGACGGCCTGCGCCCCGTGCCGATGGGCTCGCTCCCGGCCCAGTGCGCGGCGCTCAACCAGCCGTACGTCTCGGTCGGCGCGCTCACCGTCGAGGCGGCGCGCACCGGCGACCCTCGGCTCGTGCGCCAGGCCGTGCTCATGGACCCGAACGCGTCCTCGACCCTCACCCCCGAGCAGATCTGGGCCCTGTGCGACGAGCTCGTCACGGCGCACGGCGACCTGCTCCCCGAGCCGCTCCGCGCCCTCGTGCCGGCAGGTGCCCTGTGACCCTGGCCGCGACGGGGAACCTCGTCGCTGCGGCGGCGCGCGACGGCGGCGCCGTGCTCGCGTTCAACGTCATCACGCTCGAGCACGCCGAGGGCATCGTCGCCGGCCTCGAGGACGCCGGGGCTCCCGGCATCCTGCAGATCAGCGAGAACGCCGTCCGCTACCACGAGGGTCGCATGACGGCCCTGGTCGCGGCCTGTCGCGAGATCGCCGTCGCGGCACGCGTCCCCGTCTCGCTGCACCTCGACCACGTCCAGGACGTCGACCTCGCGCGTCAGGTCGTCGACCAGGCGTGGCGACTCGGGATCACGTCGATCATGGTCGACGCTGCCCACCTCGACTACGCGGACAACGTCGCCACGACCCGCGACCTCACCCGGTCCGCGCACGACACCACGCTGTGGGTCGAGGCCGAGCTCGGCGAGATCGGCGGCAAGGACGGTGCGCACGCACCCGGCGTGCGGACCGACCCGCACGAGGCGGCGTCCTTCGTCGCCGCGACCGGTGTCGACGGGCTCGCCGTCGCCGTGGGCAGCTCCCACGCCATGACGAGCACGACCGCGGAGCTCGACCTCGACCTCGTCGAGCGGATCGCCGCGGAGGTCCCCGTCCCGCTCGTGCTGCACGGGTCGTCCGGTGTCCCTGCCCCGATGCTGCGCGACGCCGTCGCGCGGGGGATCCGCAAGATCAACGTCGGGACCGCGCTCAACGTCGGCTACACGCGTCAGGTGCGAGACTTCCTCGACGCGCACGACGCCGTCACCGACCCCCGCAAGTACCTCGCCCCGGCGCGGGGGGCCGTGCGCGACGCCGTCGACCGGCTCTGCACGCAGGTGTTCGCCTGACACCTCGGACCGTCCTGCATCTCCTGATCGGCACCCCCACCATGGCGCGCGGGCAGCGCGTCACGACGAGAGGAACGAGCACATGAGACGAACGACGACCGGCCTGGCACTCGGCTCGGCGCTGGTGCTGACCGCGTGCGCGGGCGGCCCCGCCGTCGGCGGCACGAGCCCCGTCCCGGACACGGCGCGCACGACCACGACCGACGCGACGACCGCGGCGCTGGTCGAGCTGCCGCCCACGAGCGGGGTCCTCGACTACCAGCTCGGCGGCGCGTACGACGAGGTCGACGCCGGTTCCGGTCCGGTGACTCCCGACGTCGTGGTGCGCGACGCGACGGCGGCGCCGCTCTCCGGTGCGTACAACGTCTGCTACGTGAACGGCTTCCAGACGCAGCCCGACGACGCCGACCTGTGGCTCGCGCACGAGGACCTGCTGCTGCACGACGCGGACGGCCTGCTCGTCGTCGACCCGGACTGGCCGGACGAGTTCGTGCTCGACCCGTCGACCGCGGCGCAGCGCGACGGGATCCTCGACATCCTCGGTCCGGTGGTCACCGGCTGCGCGGGCGACGGGTTCGACGCGGTCGAGATCGACAACCTCGACACCTGGACCCGGTTCGCCGAGATCGACGAGGCCGGCGCGCACGCGCTCGCCACGGCGTACGTCGACCTCGCGCACGACGCCGGGCTCGCCATCGCGCAGAAGAACGCCGCGGAGATCACGCAGGTCGCGCACGACGACCTCGGCTTCGACTTCGCCGTGACCGAGGAGTGCGCAGTCTGGGACGAGTGCGCCGCGTACACCGACGTGTACGGCGACCACGTGCTGCAGGTCGAGTACCCGGGCCCGCTCGCAGGCGAGGGGCTGACGTTCGCCGACGCGTGCGCCCTGCCCGACCGTGCACCGCTCACCGTGCTGCGCGACCTCTACCTCGTCACGCCCGACACGGACGTGAGCGGGTTCGACCCCGTCGAGGAGACGGGCGAGCCGTACTCGTACGTGTTCGAGACCTGCTGACGGCGAGGCGGCGGGCGGTGCCCGCGCCGTGCGCGGCCTCGTGTCACCAGCCGTCGGGCGTGAGGAGCTTGCGGATGCGCTTCTCGCTCACCGGGCCGTCCGTGCCGAGCTGCTGCGCGAACAGCGACACGCGCAGCTCCTCGACCAGCCACCGGACCTCGGCCAGGTCCGCCGCGCGGACCGGGTCGGCCGAGCCCTGGGCGTAGGCGGCCCGGGCGCGCTGGTACGCCTCCTCGACGTCGTGCACGCGCCACGCGAGCTCGGCGTCGCGGTTCGGGTTCGTCTGCGCCTTCTCCAGCCGGTACGACGCCGCGCGGAGGTAGCGCGTGAGGTGCGGCAGGCGTCGGGGCGGGGTCTGGGACACGAAGCCGTCGTGGATCAGGCCCGCGGCCTGGTCGCGCAGGTCGGTGAGCGTGTTGAGCAGCGCGAGGCTGTTCGACGCGCGGATCTCCGCGTCGAGGTTCCGCGACGCCGTGAGCGCCGCCACGACGTGCCCGACCACCTGGTGCACCTGGTCCTCCAGGTGCGCCCGGACGAACGTCCGCGCCGCCGCGTACGCCTCGCCGTCGTGGATCGCCGTGGCGTCCGGCTGCGTGCCGTACTGCCCGCTGCCCCCGCTCGTCAGTGCGATCACCGCGGCGAGCTGGAGGTCCGCGACGAGCGCGTCCGTGTTCCGGTACGGGCTCGCCGCCATCGTGAGCGACTGCGTCCCGTTCCACCGACTGGTGATCCTGCCGGTCTGCAGCGCCGTCTCCGACAGCAGCAGACGCCGCACACCGCGCGCGTGCTCGCGCGCCTGCGCGGTCGCGTCGGCGAGCACGCGCAGCGCGACGGCCGGCTTCCCCTTCGCGTCCTGCTCCTCGACGACCGCAGGGAACCCCCGCACGACCACCCCACCCCCGAGGTCCGTCGACACGGTGCTGGGCAGCGTCCCGTCAGGGAGGCTTGTGGGCCACGTCGTGAGCCCGCTCTGCTCGGTGATGAGCACGCTCGTGGTCGCGGCAGCGGCAGCGGCAGCGGCAGCGGCAGCGGCTGCCGCGCGCCCGGGCGAGCCGGTCGCCGAGGGTGAGACGGCGCCGTCGGGCCCGATGGCCCGACCACTGGCGGACGGCGAGCCGGACGCGGAGGTGGTGGAGGGGGCGTCGGATGCGAAGGGCGTGGCGGGCCTGGCGGGAGCGCCGTGAGGAACGAGCGGCGCGGATGGTAGCCCGAGCACCGACGCCCCCTCCGCCGCCGGACCCGACCCAGAGACCGACGTTCCCGACCCCGACGCCGCTTCGCGAAGAGCAGCGCCCACCGCGCCCTTGACCGCCGCGCGGACCGCCGCCTGGTTCTGGGCGGCGAGACGGCGCTGGAGGGCGAGGAGGTCCTTCGACTCGTCCAGGACGACGGAGCCGCGACCGCGGGTGTCCTCGACGCGGAACGTCATGCGCAGGTGCGCGGGCAGGCGTGCCTCCTGCTCGGGGCCCCACGCGTCGTCGGGGATGACGACGTCGCGCAGCGCCCGGACGGCGCGCGTGAACGCGACGGGGAACGGCTCGGCCATGTCGCCCGCGCGGGCCATGTCCTCCCAGGCGGGCGTGTGCGCGCGGAGCCAGGCGACGACGTCGCGCGCGACGTCCGGTGCCGGGACGAGCTGGACGCGGACCGGCTTGGGCAGCGAGCGGATCGTCGCCGTGGCGAGCTCGTCGAGCAGGCCCGGCACCATCCAGTCGAACCCGTCGGGGACGACGCGGTTGAGCACGGAGATCGGGACGTGCACGGTCACGCCGTCGGCCTCGGTCCCGGGCTGGAACTGGTAGGTGAGCGGGAGCGTGAGCTCGCCCTGGGGCCAGGTCTCGGGGAACTGCGACGTGTCGACCTGCTCGGCGTCGGGCACGAGCTGTTCGAGCGTGAAGGTGAGCAGGTCGGGGTCGCGGCGCTGCGCCGTCTTCCACCAGCGGTCGAAGTGCGCGGCGGACACCACGTCGTCGGGGACGCGCTCGTCGTAGAAGTCGAACAGCACGTCGTCGTCGACGACGAGCCCGCGCTGGCGCGAGCGCGCCTCGAGCTCCTCCGCCTCGGCGAGGAGCTTCCGGTTGTCGTGGAAGAACCGGTGGTGCGTCGTCCACTCGCCCTGCACGAGCGCGTGCCGCACGAACATCTCGCGCGCGGCCTCGGGGTCGACCTTGGCGTAGAGGACCTTGCGGTCCGCGACGATCGGCACGCCGTACAGCAGCACCTTCTCGGTCGCGATGGCGGCGCCGCGCTTGGTCGACCAGTGCGGCTCGGAGTACGTGCGCCGCGCGAGGTCGCCCGCGAGGTCCTCGGCCCACTCGGGCTGGATCCGGGCGACGTCGCGCGCCCACAGCCGCGACGTCTCGACGAGCTCGCCCGCCATGATCCAGGCCGGCGGCTTCTTGCTCAGCGGCGAGCCGGGGAAGATCGCGAACCGCGCGCCGCGCGCGCCGGTGTACTCGTTGCGCGCCTGCTTCTGCGCGCGCCGCAGCGCCTTGGCACGCGCCTCGCCCTTGAGGTGCGCGACCGACGACGCCTTCACCTCGCCCGTGTCCTGCATCCCGATCTGCGACAGCAGGCCGGACAGGAGCGCCTTGTGGATCGTGTCGCCGTCCCAGGCGCGCTTGTAGGCCTGGCTGTCGGGGGTCGGGTCGGGGGCGGTGGTCGGGTCCGCCGCGACTGCGCCCGAGGTGCTCGGGCTGCCGGCCGCGCCGCGTGCGCGCGGCTTGTACGACATGTCGATGCCGAGGGGCTTGGACATCTCGCGGAGCTGCGCGACGACGTCCTGCCACTCCCGGATGCGTAGGAAGTTGAGGTACTCGGCCTTGCACAGGCGGCGGAAGGCCGACGACGAGAGCTCGTGCTGCTGCTCGCGGACGTACTCCCAGACGTTGAGGTAGGTGAGGAAGTCGGAGTGCGGGTCGGTGAAGCGCGCGTGCGCCTGGTCGGCCTGCGCGCGGACCTCGGCGGGGCGCTCGCGCGGGTCCTGGATCGACATGACGGCGGCGATGATCGCGACCTCGCGCGCGACGCCGAGCCTCGAGCCCTCCCAGATCATGCGGGCGAGGCGCGGGTCCATGGGGAGCTGCGCGAGGACGCGCCCGACCTCGGTGAGGCGCGCGACGCCGTCGGACGTGGCGAGGGCGCCGAGCTCGGTGAGGAGCTGGACGCCGTCGCGCACGGCGCGCGTGTCCGGGGGCTCGACGAACGGGAAGCGGGCAACCTCGTCGGGGGTCTCGACGACGCCGACGGAGATCATCTGGAGCAGCACGGACGCGAGGGAGGTGCGCAGGATCTCCGGCTCGGTGAACTCGGGCCGGGAGGCGAAGTCGTCCTCGGAGTAGAGGCGCACCGCGATGCCGTCGGCGACGCGGCCGGAGCGGCCGGAGCGCTGGTTCGCGCTCGCCTGCGAGACGGGCTCGATGGGCAGGCGCTGGACCTTCGTCGCCTTGGAGTAGCGCGAGATGCGGGCCGTGCCGGGGTCGACGACGTAGTGGATCCCCGGCACGGTGAGCGACGTCTCGGCGACGTTCGTCGCGAGCACGATGCGCCGCGAGGAGTGCGCCTGGAACACGCGGTGCTGCTCGGCCGACGACAGCCGCGCGTACAGCGGCAGGATCTCGACTCGCTGCGGGTGCTTCGGGTCGGTGACGCGGTCCTTGAGGTGGCCGGTGAGCGCGTCGGCGGCGTCGTGGATCTCGCGCTCGCCGGAGAGGAACACGAGGATGTCGCCGTGCCCCTCGCGCATGAGCTCGTCGCACGCGTCGACGATGCCGGTCACGAGGTCCTTCTCCTCGGCGCCCGCGCGGCCCTTCGCCTTCGTGGCGCTTCCGGTGGAGGCGCCGGGGTCGACGTCCGGGGACAGCGGCCGGTACCGGATCTCGACCGGGTAGGTGCGGCCTGACACCTCGACGACGGGCGCGGCGTCGGGCAGCGCGTCGACCACGTACTCCGGCGCGCCGCCGAGCCGGGCGAGGTGCGCGGGGGAGAAGTGCTGCGCGAAGCGCTCGGAGTCGATCGTCGCCGACGTGATGATCAGCTTGAGGTCGGGGCGGCGCGGCAGGAGCCGCGCGAGGTAGCCGAGCAGGAAGTCGATGTTGAGGGACCGCTCGTGCGCCTCGTCGACGATGATCGTGTCGTACGCGAGCAGCTCCGGGTCGCGCTGGATCTGCGCGAGCAGGATGCCGTCCGTCATGACCTTGACGAGCGTGTCCTCGCTGGAGGTGTCGGTGAACCGCACCTGGTACCCGACGACGCCGCCCAGCTCCGTGCCGAGCTCCTCCGCGATGCGCTCGGCGACGGTACGCGCGGCGATGCGGCGGGGCTGCGTGTGCCCGACCTGCCCCGCACGGCCCCGGCCGAGCTCGAGCGCGATCTTGGGGAGCTGCGTCGTCTTCCCGGAGCCCGTCTCGCCCGCGACGATGACGACCTGGTGGTCGCGGATCGCGGCGGCGATGTCCGCGCGTCGGGCACTGACGGGGAGCTGCTCGGGGTACGTGATCGGCGGGACCGTCACGGTCTCGCGCGCCTGCGCGGCCCGCTCGAGCTGCGCGCGGCTCACCTGTCGCGGGCCCGACGTCGCTCGCTCGCCCCGGCTGCGCCGCGCCGTCGTGCCGGTCGTCGGGGTGCCCGACGTCGGGCGGTCGCCCCGCCCGCGGCCGCGGCGGTTCCCGCGGCGCCGACGACCCTCGCGCGGGGTGCCCTCGGCGGCGCCGCCCTGCTGGGGAGGGCGCGCGTCAGGCGGGTTCGCTGCGGGCTCGGTACTCACGACGGTCCATTCTCTCAACCCGCCGCAACTTCATTGCTCCCGAGGGCGGGGCGACCCCGGTGGGCAGTGCTGTCGTTTTGCTAGCGTGGTGTACGGAGGTGGTCGAGATGGCGACGCTGACGATCCGAGGGCTCGACGACGACGTGCGCGAGCGGCTGCGTGCGCGGGCCGCAGAGCACGGCCGGTCGATGGAGGCGGAGATCCGCGCGATCCTCACGTCTGCGGTGACGGCACCGAGCGGGTTGGAACGCGGGCTCGGCACGTTCATCCACAGCTCGTTCGCCGACGCCGGGCTGACGGTCGAGCTCGACCTGCCCCCGCGCTCGGAGCACGGACGCGCCGTCGACTTCTCCGACGAGCCGGGCGGGTCGGAGCGCGAGGTCGCGGACGCGTGATCGTCCTCGACACGAACGTCGTGTCCGAGGCGATCCGCCCGGTACCCGAGGCGCGCGTGCTCCGCTGGCTCGACGCGCAGGCTCCGGAGACGCTGTGGATCACGGCCGTCACCGTCGGCGAGATCGTCCACGGCGTGGCTCGGCTGCCCGAGGGGCGGCGCCGGGACCGCCTCGCCGCGCTCGTCGAGGAGCACGTCACCACGACCTTCTCGGGCCGGGTGCTCGCGTACGACGCCGACGCCGCGCGCGTCGGGGGCACCCTCCTCGCGCTCCGCGAGCGAGCGGGGCGGCCGATGAGCATGGCCGACGCGCAGATCGCCGCGATCTGCCGCGTGCACGACGCGACGCTCGCGACGCGCGACGTGCACGACTTCGACGGCACCGGCGTGGCCGTCGTCGACCCGTGGGGCGCGGGGCCGTCCTGGCCGAGCGCGCTCAGCCGAGCGCGCGGCGCATGACGACGCGCGGCACGCCGCCGCTCACGCCGGTGGTCGGGGCCGCGCGCACGAACCCGGCCCGCTCGAACAGCGCAACGGTACCGACGTACCCGGAGATGACGTCGACGCGCTCGCCGCCCGCGTCGACGGGATAGCCCTCGACCGCGGGCGCGCCGTGTGCTGCGGCGTGCTCGACGGCGCCAGCGAGCAGGTGGTGCATCAGCCCGCGGTGCCGGTAGCCGGCCCGGACGACGAAGCACACCGCGCTCCACGCGTCGAGGTCGTCGACGAACGGGATGGTCCGGGCGTTCATGAGCCGCCGGTACGTGCTGCGCGGCGCGACGGAGCACCAGCCCGCGACCTCGCCGTCGACGTACGCGAGCACGCCCGGCCCCGGCTCGGTCGTGCACAGGTCGGCCATGAAGCCGGGGCGGTCCTCTGCGCTGACCCGGCTGTCGCGGTAGGACATGCACCAGCACCCGCGCACCCCGGCCTTCCGCGGCCCGACCACGGTGGCGAAGTCGTCGTAGCGCCCGACGGCGGAGCGCGCCTCCACGTCCATCCCCCACACGCTAGGCGCGCCCGCCCCAGCGGGCGAGCGCCGCCGTCGGACCCCGCCCAGGACCGACCGGCGCCGAGAACGACCCCACCCGCCGTCGAGCACGACCTGAAGGACGGAAAGCGCCCGAGAACGACCCTCATGTCGTGTTCGGCGACCGACCGGGGGCCCGGGGCCGGGGGTCAGGGCGGGGTGGCGTGGGTGTAGCGGGTTGCGAGGGTGCGGACGTGGTCGACGAGGGCCTGCGGCTCCGTCACGTGGAAGTCGAGGCCGAGCATGCCGACCCACACCGCGACGACCTCGACGCTGTCGCCGCCGGTGACGAGGACGCAGCGGTCGTCGTCGAGCGGCTCGACCGTGCCGACCGTCGGGTTGATGCGCCGCAGGACCTCCTCGGCCGGGGCGTCCACGACGATCCGGGCGTGGACCGCCCATCCCGTGCGCGCGACCTCCCGCACGACGAACTCCGTCATGTCCCCGGGGAAGCTCACCGGCGTGAACCGCCGCCCACCGGGGACGCGCAGCACCAGCCAGTCGACGCGGTACGGAGCCCACGCACCCGTCGTCGGGTCGCGCGCGACGAGGAACCAGCGGCGCTGCCACGCGACGAGGCGGTACGGCTCGAGCTCGACCGGCTCGTCCTGGTAGAAGCAGCGCAGGCCCTGGTGGTCGCGCACGGCGTCGGCGAGGGCGGTCAGCGTGTCCGGGTCGACGACCGGGTCCTCGACGTTCGAGTCGGTGTTCGCGGGGCCGGCGGCGCTCGCGGACCGCAGCGCGGAGAGCCGACGGCGCAGGCGGTCGGGCATGACCTGCTCGAGCTTCGCGAGCGCGGACGCCCCGGACTCCTCGAAGCCCGCGGTGCCGGTCGCGGCTCGCAGCCCGACGGCGACCGCGACGGCCTCGGCGTCGTCGAGCAGGAGCGGGGGGAGTCGTGCACCCGCCCCCAGCCGGTACCGGCCGCCCGGGCCGCGCACGGCGTCGACGGGGTAGCCGAGCTCGCGCAGCCGGGCGACGTCGTTGCGGACGGTGCGGTCGGTGACGTCGAGCCGGGCGGCGAGGTCGGCGCCCGACCAGTCGGGACGAGACTGGAGCAGCCCGAGCAGCGCGAGCGTGCGGGCGGAGGTGGAAGCCACGAGGTCCCTCCGAGGGGCCGCCGGAAGAAAGTCGGAACCAGGTCAGAATAGCGGAAGAAAACGTTCCGGAACCCTGCATAACGTCGGTAGCAGAGCAGGGCACGAGGCCCGCTCCGACCGAGGAGGCATCATGAGCAGCACCACCCTCGAGCACCGCCCGTTCTCCGTCGCCGTCCCGCAGGCCGACCTGGACGACCTGCGCGAGCGGCTCGAGCGGACCCGTTTCGCGCCGGCCGCCCCCGGCGACTCCTGGGACTACGGCACGCCCGAGTCCTACCTGCGCGACATGGTCGGGCGCTGGACGGCGTTCGACTGGCGCGCCGTCGAGGACCGGGTCAACGCCTACCCGGGCTTCCGCACCGAGATCGACGGCCAGCCGATCCACTACCTGCACGTGCGCTCGCAGCACGAGGACGCGACCCCGCTGCTGCTCGCGCACTCGTACCCCGGGTCGTTCCTCGACTTCCTCGACATGATCGACCCGCTCGTCGACCCCGTCGCGCACGGCGGCCGCCCCGAGGACGCGTTCCACCTCGTGATCCCGTCCATGCCGGGCTTCGGGTTCTCCACGCCCGTCGTCGGCGACACCGACTGGACCATGGCGCGCGTCGCCCGGGCCTACGACGCGCTCATGCGCGACCTCGGCTACGCGTCCTACGGCATCCACGGCAGCGACGGCGGGGCGATGGTCTCGCGCGAGCTCGCGGTCCTCGACCCCGAGGGCTTCCGCGGCGCGCACGTGCTCCAGCTCTTCTCCTTCCCGTCCGGTGCGCCGGGCGAGATGGACGGCTTCGGGGAGAAGGAGTACGCGGCGCTCGGCCACCTCCAGTGGTTCCAGTCCGTGGGCGCCTACAACACGATGAACGCGTCCCGGCCGCAGACCATGGCCGCGGGCCTCGCCGACTCGCCCGTCGCCGTCCTCGCGTACCACGAGCTGTTCGAGAGCTTCGGCAACGGGACGAGCCTCGTGAGCGCCGACCAGGTGCTCGCGCAGGCGACGCTCTACTGGCTCACCAACTCCTACGCGACCGCCGCGCGCTACCACTACGCGGAGCAGCGCTCCGGTGCCGAGCCGGTCGTGAGCCAGGGCCGGATCGGCGTCGCCGTCTTCCGGGACGACTTCCAGACGATCCGCGCCTTCGCCGAGCGCGACAACGCCCGGATCGAGCACTGGTCCGAGTTCCCGCGCGGCGGCCACTACGCCTCGCTCGAGGTCCCGCAGGACGTCGTCGCCGACCTCCGGGTGTTCTTCGCCTGACGCCCCTGATCGTCGAGAACGGGGTGACGCGCCCTCGACCACGACGTTGCTGTCGTTTTCGCCCGGACAACGACAGCAACGTCGTGCTCGGCGCAGAATGGGGCGGTGTTCGACCGACCTGTGACCCGCCTCGACCTCGTCCCGCGCCGCGTCCGGGTGCACGCCGTCCGGGAGATGTCCGGCGCGCTGCGGCGCATCACGTTCCGCGACGCCGTCCCGGCTATGGACGGCGGCGGACGGGCGGCCGGGACCGGCGCCGGCGGCTCGCGCGCGGTGTCGCTCGCGACGCTGCGCGCCCCGGGCCCGGACGACCACGTCAAGGTCTTCCTGCCCGACCCGGCGAGCGGAGTGCTGCACGCCCCGACCCTGACGGCGGACGGCGCGCTCCAGCGCCCGACCGGCGTCGTGTCGATCTCGCGCGAGCTGACCGTGCGGGCGACGCGGACGGTCGACGGGGTCGCGGAGGTCGACGTCGACTGGGTGCTGCACGGCGGCGACGCCCCGGGCGTGCCGCCCACCGGCGAGGGTGGTCCGGCGTCGGCCTGGGCTGCGGGCGCCGACGTCGGCGACGAGGTCGTGCTCGCGGGCCCGACGACGAGCCGCGGCGTGCCCGACGGCGTCGCCCGGCTGCTGCTCGTCGGGGACGAGACGGGGCTGCCCGCGCTCGCCCGGTGGGTCGACGCCGTCGGGACGGACGTGCCGGTGACGGCGATCGTCGAGATCGGCGACGACGTGGACGAGGCGTTCGTCGAGGACGAGCTCGGTCGAGCGACGCTCGAGATCCTCTACCGCACGGACGGTCCCGGCCAGCTCGCCGAGGCCGTGCGGGCGATCGGCCCGCTCGACGCCGACGAGTACGTGTTCGGCGCCGGAGAGGCGACCGACCTCGTCCCGGTGCGTCGCGACCTACGACGGACGGGGGCGCGGCCCGACCAGGTCGAGGTGCACGGCTACTGGCGCCGCGGCGTCGTCAACCTCGACCCCGACGCACCCCTGGACCCGACCGACCCCGACTGAGCGTCGGCCGGTGCGCGAGCGCACCTGGGTCCGGGTCAGGCGCCGCGTAGCACGTCCACGGCGAGCCCGCGCCCGGCGACGGCGAGCCGCGCGTCGTTCGTCCACAGGGCGGTGCACCCGTGCACCTGCGCGACGGCGAGGTGGAGTGCGTCAGGCGTGCGGAGCGACGAGGTGGCGCGGAGACGCGTGGCACGCTCGAAGACGGTCGCGTCGAGCGGCACCTCGGCGAACAGCCCGAGTGCCGCGCGGTACCGGTCCTCGAGCTCGACGTCCCCGGACCGGAGCGGCCCGACGAGGCACTCGAGCCGGACCAGCGGGCTGATCGCGAACTCCTCCTCGCCGTGCCGGGCGAGCAGCCCGCGGACGTGGGACCCGCGCTCCGCGTCCTCGACCAGGTAGATCACGAGACACGAGTCGAGGTAGATCACTCCCAGCCCTCGCGCTCGGCCTCGATCCCGGCGTCGACCTGCTCCGCGGGGCGGATCGAGCGCGTGGACGGCGGATGGTCGTCGAGCCACTCGACGATCGCCGCGCCCGTGCCGTGCGCGAGGTCCGCGCGGACCGGCACGAGCCGGACCAGCGGGACGCCGCGGCGGGCGATGACCACGTCCTCTCCGGCCGCGGCGCGGTTCACGAGCTGGGAGAGGTTGTTCTTGGCCTCGAGCACGTTGACCTGCACGGTGCCTCCTTGGTGTCGGGCGTCATGGCCAGGATACCTGGCCAGGTGGGCCAGGCGGGGACCCAGGTCGAGAAGGATCTGTCCGAGCGCGCGTGCCTCCGGCCGTCTGCCCGCGGCGAAACCGCCTGCGGGCGAGTCGACGACACACCAGAGTGGGTCCATGACCCGACTCCTGGTCCTCGGCGGCTCCGACTTCGTGGGACGTGCCGTCGTCGACGACGCGCTCGCCCGCGGCTGGGACGTGACCGTCCTCAACCGCGGCAGCACGCCCGTGCCCGACGGCGTCCGACAGCTCGTGGGGGACCGCACCCGGGCGGACGGCCTGGATGCGCTGCGGGCCGGCGACGTCCCGCAGACGTGGGACGTCGTGGTGGACACGTGGTCGTGGGCCCCCGCGGCGGTCCGCGACGCCGCGCGGCTGCTCGCCGGCAGGATCCCCGGCGACAGCCGGTACGTCTACGTGTCGTCGCGCTCGGTGTACCCGTTCCCGACGCCCCGCGGAGCCGACGAGACGGCGTCGGTCGTCGACGGCGACCCGGACGACACGAGCCACGACGACTACGCCCGCGCGAAGCGGGGGGCGGAGATCGCCGCCGTCGACGCGCTCCGCGACCGGGCGGTCCTGCTGCGCGCGGGGCTGATCCTCGGCCCGCGCGAGAACGTCGGGCGGCTGCCGTGGTGGCTCCGGCGCGTCGCGCGGGGCGGGCCCGTGCTCGCGCCCGGTCCGGAGGACCTGCCGCTGCAGTACGTCGACGCGCGCGACCTCGCGGCGTTCGCGCTGGATGCGGCGCTCGCGGGCGCGTCGGGACCGGTCGACGTCGTCAGCGCACCGGGCCACACGACGACGGGCGAGCTGCTCGCGGCGTGCGTCGAGGCGACGGCGGACGACGCGGCGGCGGCCGGGAACCCGCCCGCCGAGCTCGTGTGGGTCGAGCCGGAGGCCGTGCTCGCGGCAGGCATCGAGCCGTGGAGCCAGCTCCCGGTGTGGCTCCCACCGGGCGAGCTGCACGACGCGCTCCACGGCTCCGACACCTCGCGCGCGTACGCCCTCGGGCTCCACCCCCGGGACGTGCGCGAGACCGTGCGCGACACCTGGGCGTGGCTCCGCGAACTCGACGTCGCGGGCGAGGCGACGCCGCAGCGCGCGGACCGCCCCGCCGTCGGCCTCCCGCCGGACCTCGAGGCCGCCGCCCTCCGCGCAGCCGCCACCGGCTGACCCGCCGACCCCGCCGACCCGCCCGCCGTCGAACACGACATGGAGGACGCTTTCGACCGGATAACGACCCTCATGTCGTGTTCGGCGCGGGGTTGGGGGCCGGGGCGGGCGGCTCAGGAGTCTGCGAGGAGCTCGCGGACGCGCGGGATGACCTGGGTGCCGTAGAGCTCGATGCTGCGGAGCATCGTCGCGTGCGGCAGCGTGCCGGTCGAGTACTTGAGGTCGAACCGGCCCGCGCCCAGGAGGCGGACGGTGCGGGCGATCTTGCGCGCGACCGTCTCGGGCGAGCCGACGTAGAGCGAGCCGTCGCGCACGTCGTGGGCGAAGCGTCCGCGGTGGTAGGCGGGCCAGCCGCGCTCGCGGCCGATCCGGTTGTTCATCGCCGCGAAGTGCTCGTAGACCTCCTCCTGCGCCTGCTCGTCGGTGTCGGCGACGTGGCCGGGCGAGTGCACGCCGACCGGCAGCACCGGGTTGCCGAGCTCCTCGACGGCGCGGTGGTAGAGGTCCACGTACGGGCGGAACCGCTCGGGCTCGCCACCGATGATCGCGAGCATGAGGCCCAGGCCGTGCCGTGCGGTCCGCACGACCGACTCGGGCGACCCGCCCACGCCGACCCAGGTCCGCAGCCGGCCGCTCTCCGTCTTGGGCCAGACCTCCTGGTCGGCGAGCCCGGCGCGCGTCGTGCCCGACCACGTGACGGGGCCCTCGTCGAGCAGGTGGACGAACAGGTCGAGCTTCTCCTCGAACAGCACCTCGTAGTCCGCGAGGTCGTAGCCGAACAGCGGGAACGACTCGATGAACGACCCGCGCCCCAGGATCACCTCCGCGCGTCCGCCGGAGAGCGCGTCGAGCGTCGAGAAGCGCTCGAAGACGCGCACCGGGTCGTCGGAGCTGAGCACGGTCACCGCGGACCCGAGCCGGATCCGCGAGGTCCGGGTCGCGATGCCGGCGAGCACGACCTCCGGTGCGCTGATCGCGAAGTCCGCGCGGTGGTGCTCGCCCACGCCGAAGAAGTCGACCCCGACCTCGTCCGCGAGGACCGCCTCCTCGACGACGTCGCGGATCGTGCGCGCCCCGCTGAGCAGCGCGCCGTCGGGACCGGCGGTCACGTCGCCGAACGTGTCGAGGCCGAGCTCGACCGTCGTGGGGTCCGACGGCGGTCCGGCGGTGGTGCTCTCGGGTCCGGTGGGGGTCGGGGGAGTCGTGTCGGTCATCGTCTGCTCCTGCGGTCGGTCGACCGTCGGCGGACCGGTGCTCTCACCGGCGGCGCGGTCGTGCGCCGTCTCAACGGTGCCCGGCCGTGGGATCTTCCGCGACCGGGCAGCGTGCCGGGTGGACGGGCCCGGAGCAGTCCGTGGGCGCGCGGATCACGACGACGGCCGCCGCCCCGGGTGGGACGACGGCCGTCGGACGGTGCGCCGGCAGCGGCGCGGCGACGTCAGTACGTCGAGGTCACGGCGCCGTTCGCGACGAGCGCGGCGATCGCGACGATGTAGATGATCGTCCCGATGGCGCCGAGCACCGTGAAGATGATGCTGAGGATGAGGCCCCACTTGGCGAGCTGGTTGTCGAAGCCCGCCTCCTTGCTCTTCTTGCGCGCGATCGCGCTGACGACGATGCCCGCGATGGCGAAGACGAACGCGAGCACGAAGCCCACGATGCCGAGGGTCTTGCCCGGGTCCTCGATCGGGGCGGCGTAGCCGGCGGGGGCCTGGGGGGCGGCGGGGTACTGCTGGGCCATGGTTGTTCTGCTTTCTGGGTGGGCCGTCGAGGCCAGGTCCTGAGGATGCGCGGACGGGCCGTCCGCGGGTGCGGGGCTCATTGTGGGCCATGTCGTGTGTGTCTGAACAGGGGGAGTTCTCCCCGATGTCCGTGAAAGGCAGACAAATAGTACGGATCAGGCGCGCTACCCGGCGGTCGGGTCGCTCGGCGCGTAGAGGCGCACCGCGCCGGGCCGCATGGTGAGACGGACGGTCACCGGCTCGGCGTCCGCGACCGCGTCGAGCGCGAGCGTCTCGCCGTCGTGCGCGAGCACGACGGGCGGCGACCCGGCGGCCGTGGGCGAGGTCCCGTCGTCGGGCGCGGACCTGCCCGGGCCGACGACCGCGCCCCGGGCGGGGAACCGGAGCTCGAGCGCCGGGACGGTCGTCGCGTCGACCACGAGGTGCCGACGCACACCGGGCACCCGCCGCGCGAGGCGCGTCCCCGTGTCGCCCGCCGCGACCTCGAGGAACGTGCGCAGCCGGCTCGCGCGTCGCTCGGCGCGGGCGGTGCGGACGTCCAGCACCCCGTCGTCGAGCCGGCGCCGTTCGACCGGGGCGAGGCTCTGCGGGAAGTAGCGGTTGACCCCCGCGAAGAGCGACCAGTACTCGCCCTCGTGCCCGTCCACCTCCATCCGCACACGGTGGGCCCGCCGCAGGACCCGTGCCGCGGCCAGGACTGCCGCCGGCCACTTGCCCAGACGGTGCTCGTGCTTCTCGCGCTCCGTGACGAGCTCCGGGTAGACGCCCGCCGAGAAGGTGTTGAGCACGGTCCGTGGCGGTCCGTCCTGCCCGTCGACCTCGAGGTCCGCGACATCGATCGTCACGCCGGATCCTGTGCGGACGGCGGCCGCCGTCGCGCTCATCGAGGTGAGGTCGGCGGCCCGGGCGAAGTGGTTCAGCGTGCCCCCGGGGAAGACGGCGAGGGGGAGGTCGTGCGCGCGGGCCGCCGCCGCGGCCGTGGAGACGGTGCCGTCGCCGCCGCTGATGCCGAGCGCCCGGACGCCCCTGCCGGCGGCGTCGTCGAAGACGCGCCGGAGGTCGTCGCCCTCGCCGAGCACGTGCACCTCGGCGCGGGGCAGGCCCTCGCGCAGCGCCACGAGCGGGTCCTCCTTGAGCAGACGACCCGACCCCGCCGCCGGGTTCACGACGACGAACAGCCCCACCCCGTCGTCGAGCGCAGGGACGACGGCGGGCGGTCCCGCGGGCACGTCGGGGCCACGCTCGGCTCGGTCGGGGACGAGCGCCCGGCCGACGAGGGCGACCCCGGCTCCGAGCGCGGCGCCCGCGGCGACGTCGGAGAACCAGTGCGAGCCGGTGTGGAGGCGCGAGTACGTCACCGCGCCCGCGAGCGGCGCGAGGGCGAGGCCCAGCGTGGGCCACACGGTGGCGACGCCCGTGACGAACGCCGCCGCCGACGCCGAGTGGCCGGAGGGGAACGACGGCGACGTCGGCGGGTCGGCGAGCCGTCGCCACAGCGGCAGCGGCTCGAGCGAGGGTCGCTCGCCGCCGAACACGGTCTTGCCGACGACGTTGGCCAGGAGGCTCGAGACGAGCAGCGAGCCGTAGCCGCGCAGCGCCGCCTCGCGCCCGCGCCGGCCCGTCGCGGCGATGCCCAGGGCCGCCCCGGCCCACAGGACGCTGTGGTCGGCCGCGGCGGACAGCCGCGAGAGCGCGGCGTCGGCGCGGGGGCCGAGCGCGCGGCGGTTGGTCCAGTCGTTGACCGCGCGGTCGAGCCGGGCGACCCCGGGGAACGCCTCGTGCGGCTTGACGATCCCGGTGACGCGCGGCATCCCGCCATCGTAGGAAGCCGCGCGACGGACCGCGCGGCGGCGGTCGGCACCCCGAGATCGACCCCACCGTCACGTGATCGACCCACCGAGGGTCGATCTCGTCCGTGCGGGTCGATCTCGCGAGGGGACGGGAGGCGGGTCAGACCCCGGCGCGGCTCGTCTCGCCGCGGAGCACGTCGATGTGGGCCTGCAGCCGCTCGAGCGCGACGGCGACGCCCTCGCCCGCGTCGTGCGCGAGGTCCGTCACGTGGCGCAGCTGCGCAGACGCCGCGTCGAGGGCGACCTGCGCGTCGGCCAGCGCGACGGCGGCCCGGCCGTCCGCGGCCTCGTCGCCGTCGGTCGCGCGGTCGAGCGCGGAGCGGGCCTCGTCCGTCGCGGCCTGGACCGACTCGACGGCGTCGAGCACGTCGTTGCGGAGGACGGGGTGCAGGGCGGGGAGCTGGGCGTGGACCCGGTCGAGGTCGTCGCCGATGGTCTCGGTCTGCACCTGCGCGTCCGCGATGAGCTGCTGGACCTCCGCGGCGTTCGCCGAGGCGCACATCGGGAGCATCATGGCCAGCGCGAGCAGGCTCGCCGCGGCGAACCGGGCTGACGTGCGCGTGCGCTGCGGCGTCGTGGGCTCGCTCGTCCTCGCTGACATGGCACCTAGTCTCCCGGTCGAACCTGAGAAGAGCCAGGGAATCGTGGGCGAATTCATGGAGATTTCGCACACAGCGCACGTGGGCGACACGTCCGGAACGGCGCGGGGTGCGCCGAGCGCGAGGTCAGACCCGGACGAGGCGGCGGCGCCGGGCGGCGGCCGCTCGCGTCCCGATCAGTCCGTGGCGCGGGCTGAACAGGTAGGCGAGGGCGAACGCGACGCCCAGCGCGACGACGACCGTGCCACCCGAGGCCGTGTCGAGGTAGTAGCTCACGTAGATGCCGACGACCCCGCACACGGCCGCCACGAGCGGCGAGATCCACAGCATCCGCGAGAACCGGTCGGTGAGGAGGTAGGCCGTCGCGCCGGGCGTGATGAGCAGCGCGACCACGAGCACGACGCCGACCGCCTGGAGCGCGACGACGACGGTCAGCGCGAGCAGGCCGAGCAGCAGCGCGCCGAGCCGTCGCGGGGACAGCCCGATCGCGTGCGCGTGCGTGGGGTCGAACGCGTAGAGCGTGAGGTCGCGCCGCTTGAGCACGACGACCGCGAGCGTCACCGCGCCGAGCGCGAGCACCTGGAGCAGGTCCGCGCGCGACACCCCGAGCAGGTTGCCGAAGAGGATGTGGTTGAGGTCCGTCTGGCTCGGCGTCACGGAGATGAGGACGAGGCCGAGCGCGAACAGCGTCGTGAACACGACCCCGATCGCGGCGTCCTCCTTGACGCGGGACGTGTCGCGCACCGCGCCGATGAGCAGCACCGCGAGCAGCCCGAAGACGAGCGCGCCGAGCGCGAACGGCGCGCCCACCACGTAGGCGAGCACGACGCCGGGCAGCACGGCGTGCGAGACGGCGTCGCCCATGAGGGACCAGCCCACGAGCACGAGCCAGCACGACAGGACGCCGCACACGATCCCGGCGGTCACCGTGACGGCGAGCGCGGTGCGCAGGAACTCGAACGACAGGGGCTCCAGGAGGGTGGCGAGGAGGTCGGTCACGGGGCCACCTCCACGCCGAACGCGAGCGCGAGGTTCTCGGGCCGCAGGACCTCCGCGGGCGTCGAGTGCAGCAGGACCCGCTGCTGGAGCAGCACGGCCTCGTCCGCGAGCTCGGGCAGCGCGTGCAGGTCGTGGGTCGAGACGAGGACGGTCGCCCCGTCGGCCGCGAGCTCGCGCAGCAGCGTGGTGATGGTCGCCTCCGTGCGCTTGTCCACACCGGCGAACGGCTCGTCGAGCAGGAGGATCGTCGCGCCCTGCGCGAGCCCCCGGGCCACGAACGCGCGCTTGCGCTGCCCGCCCGAGAGCGCGCCGATCTGCCGGTCGGCCAGGTCGGTGAGCTCGACGCGCGCGAGCGCGTGCTCGACCGCCTCCCGGTCCGCGGGCCGCGTGCGCCGCGTGAAGCCCTGGTAGCCGTAGCGGCCCGTCATGACGACGTCGCGCACGCTCAGCGGGAACGCCCAGTCGACGTCCTCGCTCTGCGGCACGTACCCCACGGCCTGGGCGCGCCGGGCGCGGGCCGGGGGTGCGCCGTCGACCAGGACCGTGCCGCGGTCCGGGCGGACCATGCCCATGACCGCCTTGAACAACGTCGACTTGCCCGAGCCGTTCATGCCCACGAGCCCGCACACCGTCCCCGGCCCGTGCGCGGACCCCAGGGCGAGGGTCGCGCCGTCGAGCGCGAGGACGTCGTCGTAGTGGACGGTGAGGTCGCGCACGTCGATCGCGGGCGTGCCCGACGGCGTCTGCCCGCCCGCGGTCACGCGTCAACGCCCGCGGTGGTGCCGGTGAGGCCCGCGACGATGGTCTCGGTGTCGTGGCGCAGGAGGTCGAGATAGGTCGGCACGGGGCCGTCGGGCGCGGAGAGGGAGTCGACGTAGAGCGTCCCGCCGAAGGCCGCGCCGGACTCGCGCGCGACCTGCTGCATCGCGTCGTCGGAGACGGTGGACTCGCAGAACACGGCCGGGACGTCGTGCTGCTCGACGAACTCGATGGCGCCGACGACCGACTGCGGCGTCGCCTGCTGCTCGGCGTTGACCGCCCACAGGTACTTCTCCGCCAGCCCGGCGTCGCGCGCGAGGTAGGGGAACGCGCCCTCGCACGTGACGAGCGCGCGGTGGCCCTCGGGCAGCGTGTCGAGCGCGGTCGTGAGCTCGTCGTGCACGGCGGCGAGCTCGGCGGAGTAGGCCGCGGCGTTCGCCGCGTAGTCGTCGGCGTGGGCCGGGTCGAGCTCCGCGAACGCGTCGGCCATGTTCTGCACGTAGACCTGCGCGTTCACGGGCGACATCCAGGCGTGCGGGTTCTCCTTGCCCTGGTACTCCTCGGCGGTGTCGTCGCCCAGCGCGATGGGCTCGACGCCCTCGCTGACGACGACGTGCGGCACGTCCAGCCCGTCGACGAACCGCCCGAACCACGCCTCGAGCCCCATGCCGTTGTCGAGGATCAGGTCGGCGTCCGCGGCCTTGCGGACGTCGCCGGGCGTCGGCTCGTAGCCGTGGATCTCCGCGCCGACCTTCGTGATCGACTCGACGCGCAGGTGGTCGCCCGCCACGTTCTGCGCCATGTCCGCGAGCACGGTGAACGTCGTGAGCACGACGGGCCGGCCGTCGTCGGGCGGGGCCGACCCCGCGTCCGTGGCGCTCGAGCAGCCGCTCAGCGTCGCTGCGGCGAGGACCGCGACGGCTGCGGCAGCACGACCTGCGGACCTCCGCGTGAAAAAGTTCGGCATACCGAAAAATCTAGTCGGGACGTCGGCCGTGCGCAACGTCGTCGGCGTCCCCTCGCGAGGTAGAGCCCTGGTCCCGCGAGGTAGAGCCCTGGTTCAGCGAGAAGAAGACCAGAGCTCTAGCTCGGCAGACCGGGCTCTACCTCGGGGCGGTCGGGCCGGACGGGCGGGTCGAGGTGGCGCGGGCGCCGAGGCGGCGGCTGACCTCGGTGGCGGCGCGTCCGACGGCGGCGGCGAGCTCGGCACGGCGGGCGGGTGGGGCGTCGTCGGCCCAGAACGTGAGGGCGATGCCGGCGACGGGGAGGCCGGTGTGGTCCACCGCCGCGTGGGCGACGGACGCGAGGCCGGGGGTGACCTCGCCGTCCTCCTCGGCCCAGCCGCGCCGGCGGACGCCGCGCAGGACCTCGCGCAGCGCGCCGAGGGTCTGCGGCCCGACGCCGGTCCGGTCGGCGAACGCGGCGGCGCTGGGGAAGAGGGCGCGCACCTGGGCGGCGGGCAGCCCGGCGAGGACGGCGCGCCCGCTCGCGGTGAGGTGGGCGGGGAGACGGACGTCGACGTCGGTCACGAGCGTGGGGCGGCGCGGCGCGCGCTGCTCGACGAGGTAGAGCACCTCGCGCCCGTTGAGGACGGCGAGGTGGGCGCTCTCGCCCGTGGACTCGACGAGGCGCGCGACGACGGGCCGCGCGAGCCGGGCGAGCGGTGCCTGGCGCGCGTACGCGGAGCCGAGCGCGAGCGACGCCGTCCCGAGCCCGTACCGGTGCTCCTCGGGGAGGTGCGTCACGAACCCCTCGTCCACGAGGACGGACAGCAGGTGGTACACGGTCGACCGGGGGAGCCCGAGGCCCTGCGCGACGGCGGCCGCGGGCGACGGGCCGGCCTGCGCGGCGAGGTAGGTGAGCACGCGGACGGCCTGGCGCGCGGCGGGCACGTCGCTCGGCATGAGGACCACGGTAGGGCCGTGGCACGATCGAGGCGTGACGACCGTGCCCGACGACCAGCGCCTGCGCGACCTCGCGCGGCTGCGGCGCGTGCGGGACCGGATCGACCGCGAGTACGCGCAGCCGCTCGACGTCGCGGCGCTCGCGGCCGGTGTGCACGTCTCGGCCGGGCACCTGAGCCGCGAGTTCAAGGCCGCGTACGGGGAGTCGGTGTACGCGTACCTCATGACGCGACGCATCGAGCGGGCGAAGGCGCTGCTGCGCCGCGGCGACCTGAGCGTCACGGACGTGTGCTTCGCCGTCGGGTGCTCGTCGCTGGGGACCTTCAGCACGCGGTTCACGGAGCTCGTGGGCGTGCCGCCGAGCGTCTACCGGCGCCGCGCGGCGGAGGCCGACGCCGCGTCTCCCGCGCCCGTGGAGTCCCGGACGGCCGCGGCGGGCGCGTCGCGCGGGGCCGGCACCGCGACCGACGCCGTCGAGGCGCTGCCGGACGGGAGCGCCGCCGTCCCCGGCGCGGAGCGGCTCGACGGGATGCCGGCGTGCGTCGCGCGCCGCGTCACGCGACCGGTCAGGAATCGAGAAGCGCGGGCCGGGTGACGCGCCTAGCGTCGATCCCATGAACCTCACCATCAACTCCAGCTTCCTGCCCCAGACCGACCCCGACGCGTCGCTGGCCTTCTACCGCGACGTCCTCGGCTTCGAGATCCGCAACGACGTCGGCTACGAGGGGATGCGGTGGATCACCGTGGGCCCGGCCGACCAGCCGGACACCGCCATCGTGCTGCACCCGCCGGCCGCGACGCCGGGCCTCAGCGACGACGACAAGCGCGCGCTCCTGGAGATCGTCGCGAAGGGCGCCTACTTCGGGGTGAACCTCGCGACGACCGACGTCGACGAGACGTTCGCGCGCATCGAGGCCGCGGGGGCGGAGGTCGTGCAGGAGCCGATCGACCAGCCCTACGGCGTGCGCGACTGCGCGTTCCGGGACCCGGCGGGCAACGAGATCCGCATCCAGCAGCGCCGCTGAGGGTCGTCAGACCCGGCCGCTCGACCCCGCAGCCGCGAGGTCGAGCGAGAGCGCGAGCGGACCGAGCTCAGCCGCGACCTGGGAGAACTCCGCGACCAGCGGCGGGATCGGACCGGCGCGCCGGACGAGGCCCCAGCGCAGCACGGGCTGCTCGTCGAGCGGCACGTAGGCGACGTCGGAGCGCTCGAGGTAGCGGATGCCCTGGGCGCACGCGACCGCGACGCCGTCGCCGGACATGACCCGCCACAGCACCTCCTCGCGCGTCGGGGTGGTGCCGCCGCGGTCGGGCTCGCTGCGGGGGACGGGGCTGACGGCGTCCTCCCAGTAGTCGGGGACGGGCAGCCCGGAGGGCAGGACGTTCTCGTCGGCCAGCTCGGCGACGGACACCGACGAGCGCGTGGCGAGCGGGTGCGTCCGCCCGACGGCGAGCACGATCGGCTCGGTGAAGGTCACCGGGCCGACCGCGAGGTCCTTCTCCTCGACGGGGAGCCACAGGAGCGCGACGTCGACCTCGCCGTCGCGCAGGAGGCGGAAGGGCTCGTCGAGGCGGACCTCGCGCATGCGCAGGTCGACGTGCGGGTTGCGGGCGCGGAACAGCGCCGTGACGGGGGCGATCTCCTGCCACAGGGGTCCCATGACGCCGAACGTCAGGGTCTCGCGCGCGGCCCGAGCGGTGCTCGCGGCGGACTCGACGCCCTCGAGGATGCGGCGGTACCCGGCCTCGAGGTCGGCCCGGAGCTGTTCCCCGAGGGGCGTGAGCGCGACGCGCCGGCTGGTCCGCTCGAAGAGCGGGGCGCCGATGCGGCGCTCCTGCTTGGCGATCGCCTGGCTCACCCGGGGCGCGGACACGTGCAGGCGCTCCGCAGTGCGCCCGAAGTGCAGCTCCTCGGCGAGCGTCAGGAAGATCTCGATGTCGCGCAGCTCCACCCGACGATCGTCGCGTTCGTTAACCCCGGGCGCAACCACCGTTGCCGGATCGGCCGTTGTTCGCCCGCGCGTGCGGCCCGAGCCTGGAAGGGCGCGGCGAGAGGCGCCGGGCGGGACGGAGAGGAGACGACCATGGCCGTCGTCAGGACGCACCGGTACACGGTGGAGACGGGCCGGCTGGCCCAGATGCTCGAGCAGCGCAGCGCGCTCATCCAGGGGCTGCGGGCGGCGAACCCCGCGTTCACCGCCGCCACGCTCGTCCGGCTCGAGGACGGGACGTACCTCGACATCTGGCGCTGGGACTCGGCCGCCGCGATGCAGACCGCGGCCCAGGCCGCGCGCGACGTCCCGCTCGTCGGGGCGACGCTCGGCCTCACGACGGACCACGAGGCGCTCGACGGCGAGGTGCTCGACGAGCGGTGAGGACCGCCGTCGGCCCCGGGCCACCCCCCGGGGGCGACGCAGCACCGACGACGCAGCACCACGACGCACCACGGACCGGCCCGACGGGCGGGGCCGACCACGAGGACGAAGGAGACGACGATGAGCACCGAAGGACGCACGACGAACGGCGCGGGGCGCGCCCCGGGCACGCCGGGACGGTTCTCGCGCTGGATGCAGCGCCGCTCGAACGCGCGGCTCGTCCGCAAGGTCCGGGGCGGCAAGGCCACGTTCATGGGCATGGACGTCCTCGTGCTGCACACCGTGGGCCGCCGCAGCGGGGCGCCGCGCGAGACGCCGCTCATGTGGCTGCCGGACGAGGGCGACGCCGTCCTCGTGGTCGCCTCGGGAGGCGGCAGCCGCAACCCGGACTGGCACGCGAACCTCGTGGCCCACCCCGGCGACGTCGCGATCGAGCTGCCCGGCAGGGCGCCCGTCCCCGCGGTGCCGCACGAGCTCGCGGGCGCGGACCGGGAGCGGGCGTGGCGGCGCGTCGCGACGGAGCAGCCGCGCATCGCGCGGTACCAGAGCAAGGCCGAGCGGCAGTACCCGCTCGTGCGGCTCACGCCGCGATGAGCGGCGCCCGCGTGGCCGGTCCTGACAGGGACGGCCGCGCGCCCGGCACCGGACGGTCGCGCGGCGCGGCAGGACGCGCGCCGGACCGACCGGTTCTCGGGCAGACTTTCACGGGGCTGCCGAGGTCGGACGGTCGGCGCCGTCGACCGGCCGGTCGACCGGATCGGCGGTGGCCGCGCGACGAGGCTCGACGACGAGGAGACACGATGAGCACGGCAACGACGACGGGAACGCAGACCGCGGCTCCGCGGGGCGCGGACGGGCACGACGTCATCCGGGTCCAGGGGGCACGGTCGAACAACCTGCAGGACGTGAGCGTCGAGATCCCCAAGCGGCGCCTCACGGTGTTCACGGGAGTCTCGGGGTCCGGCAAGAGCTCGCTCGTGTTCGACACGGTCGCGGCCGAGTCGCAGCGCCTCATCAACGAGACGTACCCGGCGTTCCTGCAGGGCTTCATGCCGACGCTGGACCGTCCCGACGTCGACGTGCTCGAGGGCCTCACGACGGCGATCGTCGTCGACCAGGAGCGCCTCGGCGCGAACCCGCGCTCCACGGTCGGGACGGTGACCGACGCGAACGCGATCCTGCGGGTCCTGTTCAGCCGGTTCGGGGAGCCGCAGATCGGCCCGCCGCCCGCGTTCTCCTTCAACGTCCCCGCGCGCAAGGCGAGCGGCATCATGACGTCGGCCACGGGCGAGAAGACGATCGTGCGCAACGCGATCTACCACGGCGGCATGTGCCCGCGGTGCGAGGGGCGCGGCTCGGTCTCCGACCTCGACCTCACGGAGATCTTCGACGACTCCAAGTCGCTGCGCGACGGCGCGATCAAGGTCCCGGGATACACCGCCGACGGGTGGATGGTGCGCGGGTTCGCCGAGTCGGGGTTCTTCCCGGGAGACCGGCCCATCCGCGAGTTCACCGACCAGCAGATGCAGGACTTCCTCTACAAGGAGCCCACCAAGATCAAGGCGATGGGGATCAACGTCACCTACGAGGGCCTGATCCCCAAGATCCAGAAGTCGATGTTCTCCAAGGACGTCGACTCGCTCCAGCCGCACGTCCGGGCGTTCGTCGAGCGCGCGGCGACGTTCGCGCCGTGCCCCGACTGCGGCGGCACGCGCCTGTCGGAGTCGGCGCGCTCGTCGAAGATCCGCGGCGTGAACATCGCCGAGCTGTGCGCGATGCAGATCACCGACCTCGCGGCCTGGATCAGGGACCTCGACGACCCGAACATGGCCCCCGTCGTCGACGCGCTCGGCGACAACCTCGCGTCGTTCGTCGAGCTCGGGCTGGGCTACCTCAGCCTCGACCGCCCCTCAGGGACGCTGTCCGGGGGCGAGTCGCAGCGCATCAAGATGCTGCGCCACCTCGGGTCGTCGCTCACCGACGTCACCTACGTCTTCGACGAGCCGACCATCGGCCTGCACCCGCACGACATCGACCGCATGAACGGCCTCCTGCTGCAGCTGCGCGACAAGGGCAACACGGTCCTCGTCGTCGAGCACAAGCCCGAGACGATCGTCATCGCCGACCACGTCGTCGACCTCGGCCCGGGCGCGGGCACGGCCGGCGGGCACGTGACGTTCGAGGGCACGGTCGAGGGGCTGCGCGCGAGCGACACCGTGACCGGCCGCCACCTCGACGACCGGGCGACGCTCAAGGACGAGGTGCGCTCGCCGTCGGGCGCGCTGGAGATCCGTGGCGCGGACGCGCACAACCTGCAGGACGTGGACGTCGACATCCCGCTCGGGGTGCTCGTCGTCCTGACCGGGGTGGCCGGGTCGGGCAAGAGCTCGCTCGTCGAGGGGTCGGTGTCGCGGCGCGAGGGCGTCGTGACCATCGACCAGAGCGCGGTCAAGGGCTCGCGCCGCAGCAACCCCGCGACGTACACCGGGCTCCTGGAGCCGATCCGCAAGGCGTTCGCGAAGGCCAACGGCGTCAAGCCCGCCCTGTTCAGCGCGAACTCCGAGGGCGCGTGCCCCGAGTGCAAGGGCGCGGGCGTGATCTACACCGAGCTCGGCTTCATGGAGACCGTCTCGACCCCCTGCGAGGACTGCGGCGGGCGCCGCTTCCAGGCCGCGGTGCTCGACTACACGCTGGGCGGGCTCAACATCGCCGACGTGCTCGACCTCCCGGTCGCGAAGGCCCGCGAGTTCTTCTCGTCCGGCGAGGCCAAGGTCCCGGCGGCGAAGGCGATCCTCGAGCGGCTCGACGACGTCGGCCTCGGGTACGTGAGCCTCGGCCAGCCGCTCACGACGCTGTCCGGCGGCGAGCGTCAGCGCCTCAAGCTCGCGACGCACCTGGGCGACAAGGGCGGCGTCATCGTCCTCGACGAGCCGACGACGGGCCTGCACCTCGCCGACGTGCAGAACCTCCTCGGCCTGCTCGACCGGATCGTCGACTCGGGCAAGTCGGTCATCGTCATCGAGCACCACCAGGCGGTCATGGCGCACGCGGACTGGATCATCGACCTCGGCCCGGGCGCCGGCCACGACGGCGGCCGCGTCGTCTTCGAGGGCACCCCGGCCGCCCTCGTTGCGGCGAGGTCCACCCTCACGGCCGAGCACCTCGCGGCCTACGTCGGAGCCTGACCCGCCGAACACGACATGGGGGTCGTCATCCGCGCGATAACGACCCCCATGTCGTGCTCGACGGCGGGTGGGGGCGTGGTCGGCTCCTGGCGGTGAGTCTGGGATCCCAGACGGAACCTGTCGTGACGGGCCCGCGGGGCGCCGGGGCGCGGTGTGTGCTGGGGGCATGGCAGCGACGACGCACTCCCCGGCCGTCCCCGACCGCTCCGGCGCGGGCGCGCCCGGCTCCGTCGGGCCCGGCCCGACGGCGGCCCTCACGGCAGGCCCGACGGCGGGCCTCGCTCCCGACCCGGCCCGCGCCGCGCGCGTGGTCGTCGTGGGCGACGGCCCGCTGACGATCGACGACGTGGTCGACGTCGCGCGGCACGGCGCGCGCGTCCGGCTCGCGGACGCGGCGGTCGAGGCGATGGCGGCGAGCCGCGCCGTCGTGGAGGGGCTCGCGGACGACGACCGCCCGCACTACGGCGTGTCGACCGGGTTCGGTGCGCTCGCGCGGCGGCACATCCCCGTCGAGCGGCGCGCGCAGCTCCAGCTCAGCCTGGTGCGCTCCCACGCCGCAGGGTCGGGGCCGGAGGTCGAGCGCGAGGTCGTGCGGGCGCTGCAGCTCCTGCGGCTCGCGACCCTGGCGACCGGGCGGACCGGGGCGCGCCCCGTCGTCGCGCAGACGTATGCCGCGATGCTCGACGCCGGGATCACCCCGGTGGTGCGGGAGTTCGGCTCGCTCGGCTGCTCGGGCGACCTCGCACCGCTCGCGCACGTGGCGCTCGCCGCGCTCGGCGAGGGCGAGGTCCGGGACGCGACAGGGGCCCTCGTGCCCGCTGCCGACGCGCTCGCCGCGGCCGGGATCGCGCCGCTCGCGCTGCGCGAGAAGGAGGGCCTCGCGCTCATCAACGGCACGGACGGCATGCTCGGCATGCTCGCGCTCGCGCTGCACGACCTGCGGTCCCTGCTCACGACGGCCGACGTCGCGGCGGCGGCGAGCGTCGAGGCGCTGCTCGGCTCGGATGCCCCGTTCGCGGCCGACCTCGTGGCGATGCGACCGCACCCCGGCCAGGCGGCGTCGGCCGCGAACCTGCGCGCGCTGCTCGACGGTTCGCCCGTCGTGGCGAGCCACCGCACGCTCGACGCCGACGGCAGGCCCGAGTGCACCCGGGTGCAGGACGCGTACTCGCTGCGGTGCGCGCCCCAGGTGCACGGCGCCGCACGCGACACGCTCGACCACGCGGCCGCCGTCGCGCGCCGGGAGCTCGCGGCGGCGATCGACAACCCGGTCGTCACCGTGGACGGGCGCGTCGAGTCGAACGGGAACTTCCACGGCGCGCCGGTCGCGTACGTGCTCGACTTCCTCGCGATCGTCGCGGCCGACGTCGCGAGCATGAGCGAGCGCCGCACCGACCGGTTCCTCGACAAGGCCCGCAACGAGGGTCTGCCGCCGTTCCTCGCCGACGACCCGGGCGTCGACTCCGGCCTGATGATCGCGCAGTACACGGCGGCGGGGATCGTCTCGGAGCTCAAGCGGCTCGCGGTGCCGTCGAGCGTCGACTCGATCCCGTCGTCGGCCATGCAGGAGGACCACGTGTCCATGGGCTGGGCGGGGGCGCGCACGCTCCGCCGCGCCGTCGACGGGCTGGGCCGCGTCCTGGCGATCGAGCTGCTCACCGCGACGCGCGCGCTCGACCTCCGCTGCGGCGGCGGGTCGCTGCACCCCGCGCGGGGGACCGGTGCCGTGCGAGACCTCGTGCGGACCGTCGTCGACGGTCCCGGACCGGACCGTTACCTGTCGCCCGACATCGAGGCCGTGACGCGCCTCGTCACGAGCGGTGCCGTGGTCGTGGCGGCGAGCGCCGCCGTCGGGCACCTGGCCTGACCTCCCGCCCGCCCGACCCCGAAGGAGCGAGACGACATGACCCACGAGCCGACCCACCGACTCGGCACCCCCGTCCCCGTCCGCGCCCCGCGCGGCACGACCCTCACCGCGCGGTCGTGGCAGACCGAGGCGCCGCTGCGGATGCTCATGAACAACCTCGACCCCGAGGTCGGGGAGCGGCCCGACGACCTCGTCGTCTACGGCGGCACCGGCCGCGCGGCGCGCGACTGGCCGAGCTACCACGCGATCGTCCGCACGCTCACGACGCTCGCGGACGACGAGACGCTCCTCGTGCAGTCGGGCAAGCCGGTCGGGGTGCTGCGGACGCACGAGTGGGCGCCGCGCGTGCTGCTCGCGAACAGCAACCTCGTGGGGGACTGGGCGACGTGGCCCGAGTTCCGGCGGCTCGAGGCGATGGGCCTGACGATGTACGGGCAGATGACCGCGGGGTCGTGGATCTACATCGGCGCGCAGGGCATCCTCCAGGGCACGTACGAGACGCTCGCCGCGGTCGCCGCGAAGCGGTTCGGAGGGACCCTCGCCGGGACGCTCACGCTCACCGGCGGGTGCGGCGGCATGGGCGGCGCGCAGCCGCTCGCGGTGACGCTCAACGGCGGCGCGTGCCTCGTGGTCGACGTCGACCGGTCGCGCCTCGACCGGCGCGTGCGCGAGCGGTACCTCGACGTGGTCGCCGACGACCTCGACGCCGCGGTCCGGCTCGTCGAGGACGCGCGGCGCGAGCGTCGGGCGCTGTCGGTCGGGGTCGAGGGGAACAGCGCGACGGTCGTGCCGGAGCTGCTGCGGCGCGGGGTCGAGGTCGACGTCGTCACGGACCAGACGTCGGCGCACGACCCGCTCTCGTACCTCCCGCTCGGGGTGCCGGTCGAGGAGTGGGCGGACTACGCGGCGGCCAAGCCCGACGAGTTCACGGACCGCGCGCGCGAGTCCATGGCGCGGCACGTCGAGGGGATGGTCGGCTTTCTCGACGCGGGCGCCGAGGTGTTCGACTACGGCAACTCGATCCGCGACGAGGCGCGTCGCGGCGGGTACGACCGGGCGTTCGCCTTCCCGGGGTTCGTGCCGGCGTACATCCGGCCGCTGTTCGCGCAGGGCAAGGGCCCGTTCCGGTGGGCCGCGCTCTCGGGCGACCCGCGCGACATCGCCGCGACCGACGCCGCCGTGCTCGACCTGTTCGACGACGACCACCTCCACCGCTGGATCCGCGCCGCCCAGGAGCGGGTCGCGTTCCAGGGCCTGCCCGCGCGCATCTGCTGGCTGGGGCACGGCGAGCGCGACCGCGCGGGGCTGGCGTTCAACGACCTCGTCGCGTCGGGCGCGGTGCGCGCGCCCGTCGTCATCGGCCGCGACCACCTCGACGCCGGGTCCGTCGCGTCGCCGTACCGCGAGACCGAGGCCATGGCCGACGGCTCCGACGCGATCGCCGACTGGCCGCTGCTCAACGCGCTCACGGCCGCGTCGTCGGGCGCGACGTGGGTGTCGATCCACCACGGCGGCGGTGTCGGGATGGGTCGCTCGATCCACGCCGGCCAGGTGTCCGTCGCCGACGGCACGCCGCTCGCCGCGGCCAAGCTCGCACGCGTGCTGTCCAACGACCCGGGCCTCGGCGTGCTGCGCCACGTCGACGCGGGCTACGACGACGCGGTGGCCACGGCCGAGCGGAACGGCCTCCGCATCCCGACGCGGGAGTCCTGATGGGTCACCCCACGGTGCCGAACCCGGGATCGTTCCTCACGGACGGCCGATCCTGGGGAGAGACCCCGGGTTCGGCGTCGTCGGGGTGGACCGTCGGCCCCGCCTCGGCGGGCGGGTCGACGCTCCTCGTCGGGATCGGGGAGCTGACGACCAACGCGCCCGGCGGGTCGGGGACGCGCGCGGGCGACCCGACCGGGGTGGTGGCGGACGCCGTCGTGCTGCTCGACGGCGGCCGGGTCGCCTGGGCAGGTCCCGCCCGCGAGGCGCGGGACGCCGTCGGGCGCGCGCTGGGCGGCCGCGAGCCCGACGTCACCGTCGACGCGGGCGGGCGTGCCGTGCTCCCGGGGTTCGTCGACTCGCACACGCACCTCGTGTTCGCGGGCGACCGCGCCGCCGAGTTCGAGGCGCGCATGGCCGGGCGCCCGTACGAGGCGGGCGGCATCCGCTCCACCGTCGCGGCGACGCGCGCCGCGTCCGACGACGACCTGCGGGCAGGCCTCGCGCGGCACCTCGACGAGGCGGCCCGGCAGGGTACGACCACGGTCGAGGTGAAGAGCGGCTACGGCCTCACGGTCGCCGACGAGGAGCGGTCCGTGCGGCTCGCGCGCGAGGTCACGCCGGAGGTCACGTTCCTCGGGGCGCACGTCGTGCCGCCCGAGTACGCGGGTCGGGCCGACGCGTACGTCGACCTCGTGTGCGGCGACATGCTCGCCGCGTGCGCCCCGCACGCGCGGTGGGTCGACGTGTTCTGCGAGACCGGCGCGTTCACGGCCGAGCAGTCGCGCCGCGTTCTGGAGGCCGGGGCCGCGGCGGGCCTCGGCGTGCGCGTGCACGCGAGCCAGCTCGGGCCGGGGGAGGGGGTCCGCCTCGCCGTCGCGCTCGGCGCCGCCGCGGTGGACCACTGCACCTACCTCACCGACGACGACGTCGCGGCGCTCGCGGGCTCGTGGACCAGCGGCGGGACGCGGGCGGGCGGGCCGTCGGGAGCGGTCGCCGGGACCGTGGCGACCCTGCTCCCCGGCGTGGAGTTCTCGACGCGCCAGCCCTACCCCGACGCGCGACGCCTCCTCGACGCGGGCGCCGTCGTCGCGCTCGCGAGCGACTGCAACCCCGGGTCGAGCTACACGTCGTCCATGCCGCTGTGCGTCGCGCTCGCGGTCCGCGAGATGCGCATGACCGTCGCCGAGGCCGTCTGGTCCGCGACCGCGGGAGGCGCGCTCGCGCTGCGACGGGACGACGTCGGGCACCTCGCCCCCGGCGCCCGGGCCGACGTCGTGCTGCTCGACGCCCCGAGCCGCACCCACCTCGCCTACCGCCCCGGCGTCCCGCTGGTCGCCGCGGTCTGGCAGAACGGCGTCCGCCTCCCGCCGAGATAGAGCCTCCGGTCACGAGATAGAGCTCGCCGCGTTCTACGTCGCGACCGGACGCTCTACCTCGCGTCGGGCGAGGCCTGCGGCGAGCTCGAGGACGCAGAGGGCGGCGAGGCGGACGGTGCGGCCGTCGGCGGAGTCGGCGGTGGCGTCGACCTCGACGACGTCGGCGGAGCGGAGACGCTCGTCGACCGCCGCGGCGCGGACGAGGGCGCGCAGCTCCCACGCCGCGATGCCGCCCGGGACGCTCGCGGGGCAGCCGGGCGCGACGGCGCGGTCGCACACGTCGACGTCGACGTCGAGGTGCACCGGCCCGCCCGCGGCGCCGGCGACCTCCATGGCCGCACGCATGACGTCCTCGGGGCCGCGGCGGCGCAGCTCGTCGACGTGCACGACCGTGATCCCGAGGTCGGCCGCGCGGCGCGCGTACTCGGCCGAGTTGGCGAAGTCGGCGATCCCGACCTGCACGACCCGGCGCGGGTCGAGGCCGGCCTCGACCAGCCGCCGCACGGGCGACCCGTTCGACACGCCGTCGCGCAGGTCGTGGTGGGCGTCGAGCGTCACGAGGCCCGCGGTGGCGAGGTCGTCGCCCCAGGCGCCGAGCGCCGTCGCGACGGTCACGGAGTTGTCGCCGCCGAGCGCGACGAGCAGGCGCGCGCGCTCCAGGGCGGCGCCGACCGTCGCGCGCGTCCGCGCCTCGCCGTCCGCGCCGTCCGGCTCGTCGACGTCGCCGAGGTCCGCGAAGGCGAAGTCCGCGAGGTCGACGGGCACGGCGCGGCCCGACGTCGCTCCCCGCCCGGTCCCGGAGGACCTCGTCGCGTCCGACGCGCTCGCGACGGCGGGCCGCACGCGGGCGGAGGGCCCGCCGTCGGGCAGGGGGCGGTCGGCGACGAGGGCGGGGCTGAAGCGGCGCAGCGCGTCGCGGACGGCGGCGGGCGTCGCGTGCGCGCCGGTGGGGGAGAGCGACGTGCGCCAGGCCGGGACGCCGAGGATCGCGACGTCGACGTCGTCCTGGCCGAGCGGCGGCCAGCCGCCCGCCCGGGGCCAGGACGGGTCGTGGGACAAGGGCTGCGCGGCGCTGCTCACGCCTCGACCGTAGCAACGCGCGTCGCCGGCCGAGGGTCCGTCAGGACGAGAGGGTCGCGAGGAGCGTCGCGAGCCCCAGCCCGGACTGCCCCAGGGTCCCGGTCCACAGGCGGTGGTCGGAGATCCACAGCACGACCCCGCCGAGCGTCATGAAGCCCGCGGTGTACAGGACGAGGGTCCGGCCCTCGTCCACGAGACCGTTCGCCGCGAGCACGACGCCGAGCACCGTGCCGGCGCCGAGGAACATGTTGTAGAACGCGACGTTGAACGCCCACAGGGTGACCTCGCGCGGCGAGGACCGGGTGCGCAGCAGGAACTGCTGGGCCCAGGGGCGGTGGAAGAAGAAGGCCTCGACGACCCCGACGCCGACGTGCAGCACGCCGGCGGCGACGGCGAGGACCTGGGCGAGCGTGCTCATGGGAGCTCCTCCCGGTCGTGCGACCCGAACGAGCGGGCGAGGCGGCGTGCCCCGTCACCGTCCAGGTGGGCGAGGGCCGCGGGTCGCCCGGTGAGCAGCAGGAGCAGGGCCGTCATGGACCCGGTCACCTGCTGGCCCTCGCCGCGCTGCCAGGGCACGTCGGCGGCGACGAGGCGGAACCCGGCGAGCCGTCGTCGGGCGTGGAAGGGGAACGAGACGGCCCACACGCGCTCGGCTGCCTCGCGGGCGGCGACGGGCGGGGCGGGGACCTCGATGCCGAGCGCGACGGCGACGTCCTGGGTGTGGACGAGGGCGTCGACGAGCGCGACGTGCGGGTTCGTCCCCGGCGCGAGGCGGCGCGACCCGACGGCCGCACGCAGGGCGTCGAGGATCTCCTCGCGCGGGCGCGTCCCTGCCTCGCGCGTGAGGAGGTCCATCATCCCGTCGAAGCTCGTGCGGCCCCGGAGGAGCGCCCGGGCGAGACCGCGGGCGAGCGCCGCGCGCGAGGAGGTGGGGGCGAGGGTGAGGTGCGCGGCGACGTCGTGCACGCGCCACCCCGCGCACAGGCTGGGGCGCTCCCAGTCGGCAGGACCGAGCCCGCCGACGAGCTCCACGAAGGTGGTCCGCGCGGCCGTGACGGCCGCCCACACGCCGTCCTCCGTCATCCAGTAGTCAGGTGCACTCATCGGAGCGCCTCCAGAACTGATACGATGATCTGACTACTTTAGTCAGTCGCACTGACGATGGTCAACCCCCCCGACAACCCGACGGAGGCACCGTGAGCGAGCAGGACGAGCTCAACACCGGGCTGCTCCTGTTCATCCCGTACCGCGCGCTCGAGCTCCGGGTGTACACCGCGGTCCGCGAGGCGGGCTTCGACGACGCGACGCCTGCGCAGCTCCGGGTGTTCCAGCGGATCGGGCCGGACGGCACGCGCCTCACCGAGCTCGCGGAGGCGGCCGAGATCACCAAGCAGACGGCGGGGTTCCTCGTCGACCAGCTCGAGGCCGCCGGCTACGTGGAGCGGGTCCCCGACCCCGCCGACGGTCGGGCGCGCCTCGTGCGCGTCGCGCCGCGCGGGGAGGCGGCCTCGCGCGTCGCCGCGGCGGAGCTGGCCCGCGTCGAGGCGGAGTGGACCGCGCACCTCGGGGTGCGCGGCATGGCGTCGCTGCGGCGCCAGCTCGCGCGCCTGCGCGAGATCACCGACCCCTGGGCCTGACGGCGGGTCAGCCCTTGCTCGCGTGCACGACCGCGACCGGGTGCGTCGCGTGGTGCAGCACCTGCTGGCTCACGGAGCCGAGGACCATGCCGCGCAGGTCGCCGCGGCCGCGCGAGCCGACGACGGTCAGCGCGGCCCCCGCCGCGGCCTCCCGGATCGCGACGGACGGCTCGCGGTCCACGACGAACGTCTCGACGAGGACGTCGTCGTGGTCGGCGGTCCGCACGCGCGCGAGCGCGGCCTCGACGGTGCGCGACGCCTCGGCGCGCGCGTCGCGCTCGGCCGACGTGTAGAACGACGGGTTCTCCTCCCACAGCGGCCCCACGGGCAGCCGCCACGCGCACACCGCGACGACGCGCGACCGGGTGCGGGCGGCCTCGTCGAGCGCGAACCGCAGCGCGGCGTCGCCGTGCACGGACCCGTCGACGCCGACCACGACGTCCGTCGTCCGCTCGCTCCGCTCCACGACGGGCGGCACGACGACGACGGGCACGGGCGAGCGTGCGGCGAGCCGCGTCCCGACGGACCCGAAGAACATGGAGCCGACCGAGCCGAGGCCGCGCGACCCCACGACGACGAGGTCGGCGTCCTTGGCCTCGTCCAGGAGCGCCTCCGCGGGCGGGCCGGAGCGCAGCGTGGTGCGGACGGGGACCGTGGGGTCGACGTGCGCGGCGCGCTCCGCGGCGGCCGACAGGATGGGCCCGGCGATCTCGCCGAGCTCCTCGACGCTCGGGTAGTACGCGCCCCCGACGAACGGCGTCGCGACCACCGGCACGTAGGCGACGTGCAGCACGCGCAGCTGCGCGCCGCGGCGGGCCGCCTCGCGCACGGCCCAGTCCAGCGCCTTGCCGCTCGTCGCGCTGCCGTCCACCCCGACCAGCACGACCTGCTGCGTCGATCCGCTCACGGTTCCCACCTCGGTCCCTCGTCCCCTTCGCGGCGGGTCGTGCCCGCCGCCTGCACACCTCCTGGATACCCCCCGAGCCCGGGCGTGCGCACCCTGCGACCGCCCTCGCGCGCGAGGACCCACGGCTCGAGGTGGTGGGACGAAGGTCCCGCACCTGCGGCGTCACCCCCTCGCGCGCGCGAGAATCCGCCCCCGACGGGCTACGTTGAGGGCATGGGCTCTCCCCACCCGATCCGTGTGTTCCTGCTCGACGACCACGAGGTGGTCCGGCGCGGCGTCGCCGCGCTGCTCGAGGCGGCCGGCGACATCACCGTCGTCGGCGAGGCCGGCACCGCCGCCTCCGCGCTCGCGCGCATCAAGGCGACCCGGCCCGACGTCGCGATCCTCGACGTGCGCCTGCCCGACGGCTCCGGCGTCGAGGTGTGCCGCGAGGTGCGCTCCGAGCTGCCCGAGGTCGGCTGCCTCATGCTCACGTCGTTCGCCGACGACGAGGCGCTGTTCCAGGCCGTGCTCGCCGGGGCGTCGGGGTACGTGCTCAAGCAGATCCACGGCTCCGACCTCGTCGGCGCGGTCCGCACCGTCGCGGCGGGCGGGTCGCTGCTCGACCCGGCCAGCACGGCGCGCGTGCTCGAGCGCCTGCGCCACGCCGCGGACGAGACCCCCGACCGCCTCGAAGGGCTGTCCCAGCAGGAGCGCCAGATCGTCGCGCTCATCGGCGAGGGGCTGACGAACCGCGAGATCGGCAAGCGCCTCTACCTCGCGGAGAAGACGGTCAAGAACTACGTCTCGCACGTCCTCGCGACGCTCGGCCTGCAGCGGCGCACCCAGGTCGCGGTGCTCGCGACCGAGATGCGCCAGGAGGAGGCGTCGCGCCAGGGCACCCCGGGCGCGGGCGCGCCGGCAGGGGACCGGCGGCACGGTGGCCAGCCCTTCCGTCCCTGAGGGCGGCGCGGGGGCGCGCCCCGCGGGGCCCGAGGGCTCGCCGCCGGACGGTCCGGGGGCCGGCGGCGAGGGTCCGGGCGACCGCGCGGCGTCGGGACCTTCGGCACTCCCGGATCTGACACCGCGGCGCGACGATGTGGAGATGGACACAGTCGAGCGGACCGGGACAGGGGCACCGGTGGGGAGCGGGGGGCTCGCGACGGCCGAGCGCCCGCGCGCCTCGGCAGGGCTCGCGGAGCTCACGCCGGAGGAGAGCTACGCGCTCCTCGCGACCGTCCCCGTGGGCAGGATCGTCTACACCGACCACGCGCTGCCGGCGATCCAGCCGGTGAACTTCGTCCTCGACGGGCCGGACGTCGTGTTCCGCACCGCCGAGGGCTCCAAGCTCGCGGTCGCCGCGAGCCGCGCGGTCGTCGCGTTCGAGGTGGACCAGTTCGACGCGGAGGCCCGCTCCGGCTGGTCCGTCGTGCTCGTCGGCCGCACGTTCGAGGTCACCGAGCCGGTGGAGCGGGCGCGGCTGCTCGCCCTCCCGCTCGTGACGTTCGTGCCGGGCGTGCGCGACCGCGTCATCAAGGTCGTCCCGCGCATCGTCACCGGGCGGCGGATACTGCGCTGACCCTCTGCCGATCCTCGGCCGATTCTCGGCCGACCCGGACCGAGGCGCCCGGGGCCGCGTCAGGCGAGCGGCACCCACCACTCGAGCCGCGTCCCGCCGTCGGGCAGGGCGGTCGCGGTGCTCGACCCGCCCAGAGCCGCAGCGCGCGCCTGCATGTTGCGCAGACCCGAGCGACGCCCGCCGGGCTGGATGCCCACGCCGTCGTCCGTGACGGCCAGGCGCGCCTCGTGCGCGGTCACGGACAGGTGCACGACGACGTGACGCGCCTGCGCGTGCCGGGCCACGTTGGTCAGGGACTCGCCGAGCACGACGACGAGCTGGTCGGCGACCTCGGCGGGCAGGCTCGGACCGCCGTCGGTCACGCCCGCGCCGGACCCCTCGGCCGCGACCTCCACGCTGACCTCCGGCGCGAAGCCGAGCACCGTCGTCGCGGCCTCCGCCTGCGCGCGGAACCTGTCCTCGATCGACGGCGCGTCCGGGTCGGTCGCGGTGTGCAGGGCGAAGATGGTCGAACGGATCTGCCGGATCGTCTCGTCGAGGTCGGAGACGGTCTCCTCGATCCGCGTCCGCGCGTTCGGGTCGGCCACGAGCGGCTGCACGCTCATGAGGGTCATCGCGGACGCGAACAGGCGCTGGATCACGACGTCGTGCAGGTCGCGCGCGATGCGGTCGCGGTCCTCCAGCACGCCCACCTGCTTGGCCCGCCCGTAGAGACGCGCGTTCTCGATCGCGACGCCCGCCGCGGCGGCGAGCGCGATCACCGCCGCCTCGTCGTCCGCCGTGAACTCCTCCGTGAGCTCCTGGCCGTCCGCTCCTGGCGCCCGCTTGTCCGTGAGGTAGAGGTTGCCGAACACCGTCTCGCGCACCCGGACCGGGACGCCGAGGAACGTGTGCATCGGCGGGTGTCCCTCGGGGAAGCCCGCCGAGCGGACGTCGTCGGCGATCTCCGGGACGCGGATGGGCTCCGGGTGGTCGATGAGCTCGCCGAGCAGCCCCTCGCCGTGCGGCCAGTGGTCGATCGCGGCGACCTCGTCGTCCGAGAGGCCCAGCGGGATGAACTGCGCGAGGCGCTCGCGGCCCGAGGCGTCGAGCACGCCCAGGGCCCCGTACCGGGCGCCGGTCAGCTCCATGGCCGCCTCGACGATGCGCCGCAGCACCTGCGGGAGGTCGAGGTCGCTCGTCACGGCCACGACCGCGTCCAGCACACGTTGCCCGGCGGTGGCCGGCAGGTCCGTCGTTCCGCTCACCCGAGCCAGTCTCCCAGACGGGAGGCCCCGGGCAGCACCCCGCCCGACGTCGAGGTGTGACGTGGGCGACACCCCCGCGCTATCGTGCGTCCACATCTCGGGACGTCCGTCGCCGTCCTGCCGGTCGCCCACCGCGGCCTGCCCGGCGCGAGCCGACCGAGGCCGTCGACGCAGGGGGCCGAAGGGACGCGGTGCCGCATGCCGACCACCGACCAGAGCGCGACCCCCGCCACGGCGACCGCGCTCGCCGACCTGCGGGCCGCCGTCGGGCACCTGCACCCCGACGACCCCGCCGAGCTCGTCGCGATCGCCGACGACCTGCGCGCCCTCGGCAGTCCCGCCGCGGCCGTGCCGTTCTACGAGTCGGCCGTCGAGCACGGCGTCCCCGGGGCGGTCTACCGCCTGGCCGTCGCGCACCACGAGGCCGGCGACGCCGCCGAGGCGTTCCGCTGCTTCGAGCTCGCGGGGCTCGCGGGCGACGTGCTCGGTGCGTTCATGGCCGCGCAGGTCGCGACCGAGCGGGGGGACCTGCACGCCGCCCGGCGGTGGTACGAGCAGGCGCAGGAGGTCGAGGGCGCCTCCGTGCGGCTCGCGGAGGTGCTCGCCGAGCTGGGGGAGCAGGACGCCGCCGCCGACCTCCTCGTCGCGACGTCGGGCGAGAGCTGGGAGGCCGCCGTCGAGCTGACGCGCAGCGGCGCGCTCACGGGCGACGACGCCGTCGCCCTCCTGGAGGGTTGGGCCGCGGCGGGCGAGGCCCGCGTGGCGGCGGCGCTCGCGGACCTCTACGTCCGCGCGGGCCGGGCGCTCGACGCGGAGGTCCTGCTGGAGCAGGCGGCGCTCGCGGGCGAGCCGACCGCGCGCACGAGCCTCGGGGTCCTGCGGCTGCGGGCCGGCAGGGTCGCCGAGGCGATGACCCTGTGGAGCGAGGCCGCCGCCCAGGGCGACCCCCAGGCGGCGGAGCTGCTCGCGCGCTTCGGCTGACGCACGGGGACGGGCCGCGCAGGTACGGACAGAGAGGCGCCCGGCGGGCGACCCGCTCCGTCGAGCGTCGGTCGCCCTGCCGGGCGCGAGGGGCGGGACGTGCGGGTGGTCTCCCCACCGCCCGCACGTCCCTCTTCCCCCGGGAGCGACTCCCTGCAGCGACGGCCTCAGAATCGTCGCGCGGTATCGGTCGCCCCGTGGCCCGCCGCACACGGCGGGCGGTCGAACCGTCAGACCAGCCAGGTGTTGCGCTGGACGAACGGGATCTTCTTCCACGTCCTGCCGAGCCCGAGCACGCTGCCCGCCCCGAGGAGGGTGAGCGCGATGATCGTCAGCGACATCGTGATGTGGTCGTCGATGATCGGGTTGGTCACGAGCGGGAGCTCGGCCAGGTACATGAGCAGGAGCAGGAGCGTGCCGCTCACCGCGGCGATCCGCATCCCGATGCCCAGGATCAGGGCGAGCCCGATGCCGAGCAGGCCGACCATGAAGAGCACGTCGATGAACGCGTTCCCCGCGAGGCCGCTGAAGAAGCCCGAGAACGTGCCCTCGAGGTTCGACAGGAAGCCGGTCGTCGGGCTGTTCCCGTTGATCCACGACCGCTCGGCGGGGGTCGCGAACCCGAGCCCGAACGTCTTGTCCAGGAACGCCCAGAGGAAGTAGAAGCCGATCACGATCCGCAGGACGCCGAGGACGACCTGGGTGTGTCGCGGAGCGCGCTCCGCGAGGCTGAGGGTCTCCGGCTCGCTGCCTTCGACCGTGGGGAGCGGCGCGTTGGCGTTCCGCTCGATCGTCCCCTTCATCACTGTCCCCTCTCATCGACCCGGCCGGTGCGGTCGGGCTCCTGAGACCAAGCAAACCCCTGTGAAGGAAGGGTGGACGTCAGGCAAAGGTCGCCGCCCCCGGGGACCTAGGTCCCCGGGGTGCCGGGATCTCGCCGGCGCGACGTTCCCTCAGGAGCCCGTGGACCCGTCGAGGTCGGCGCGCAGCTCGTCGACGCGCGTGCGCAGGCTCTCGATCGCGTCGCGCACGGCGGCGTCGGCGCCGGAGAGGGAGTCCGCGACGGCGTCGAGCTCGGTGGACGCGTCCTCGAGCGCGGTCTCGGCGTCCGCGAGACGCTGCTCGGCCTCGGCGCGCGTGTCCTCCGTGGCCGTCGACACCTCGTCCGCCGCGGCACGGGCCTCGTCCGCGGCCTCCTGCGCCGCCGCGACCGCGTCCTCGGCGCGCGTGCGGGTCTCGCCGGAGAGCGAGCCGAGGTCGTCGGCGAGCGACCGGACGTCGTGGCCGATCGTCTCCGCCTGCGAGCGGGCGTCGTCGAGGAACTGCTGCACCTGGTCCCCGGTGAGGGTGAACTCCGGGACGCTCACCGAGCCGTCCTCCGCGCACCCGGCGAGCGCGAGGGCCGCCACGACGGCCGCGCCGAGCGCGCACGAGCGTGACGTTGACCTGCGGTGACGCGTCGGTGAACTCATGTCGGCATTCTCCCCCGCGAACATGAGACAGGGGTGAGAGCCTCGTGGAGGCGGTGTACGGTAGGCGGACGAGGGCACTGTGGCGTGCGGCACACCGACCGGTGGGCGCGCGCAGCCGTGACGTCGGGCGCGACGACGCGCTGAACCGGCGTGCGGGACGCAGGTCCGTGGCAGGGCACGAAGCACGGGAGTGAGCGGTGAGCACCACGGCGGAGCACGAGGGCGCGACGGACGACGTCCCCGAGGCCACTGAGCCTGCTGCGCCCGCACCCGCCCCGACGCCCACCTTCGTGCGGCGAGCCCGCACCGTCTCCCACGTCCTCATCTCCTCCGCGCTCGCGATCACGCTCGCCGCCGCGCTCGCCGGGAGCGTCGAGCCCCGACCGGGCGCCTCGTTCTTCACCGCGGAGGCCACGACCGCGACGCAGGTCTCGGCGCTGTCGAGCACCCTCGGGGCCGGCCTCGACGAGGACCAGCAGCTCGACGGCGCGATCGAGGTCCTCGCCACGGCGAACGCGCTCTCGGACGGGGAGGTCACCGCGCCCGTGGAGCAGGCGCGCGCGGAGCTCGGCATGCTCCTCGCCACGTACCTCGCCCAGCAGGACGCCGCGCGCCGCGTGCCGGTCCAGGTGGTCCCGGACGGCGGTCTGGACCTCGACGAGTCGCTCGACGACGCGGAGGTCCCCGACCTCCCGGAGCCGCTCGACCCGGGCGCGGGCCCCGACGACGCCGCGGTCCCCGGCTCGCCCCCTGGGCGCCCCGCGCAGAAGCCGGCGTCGGTCGACGCCGCGGGCGACGCGGACGTGGTGCGCACCTCCGCCACCCGCACCGCCTCGTCCCCGACCCCGACGAGCAGCCCCGACCCGAGCGCGTCGCCGAGCCCGAGCGGGTCGCCGAGCCCGTCGCCGTCGGGCGACGCGCCGACGGGGCCGGGCTCCACCGGCGGCGCGACGTCGCCCGGGGACCGGACGCTCCCCGAGGACGCCGTGCCGGCTCCCGACGGCGTCGCCCCGGGAGAGCTCGACGGCACCTCGGGCGACCCCGCCGACCCGTCGTCTGACAGCGGTGACGGCGAGCACGCCGAGGACGACGACCACGCCCACGGCGACGTGACGCTCGAGGACGTCGTCGTCTCGGCGACGCACCTCGCGGACCTGCTCGGCACCGACTTCTCTCCCGTCGGCGTCGTGCCGGCAGCCGGTGCGACGGCGCTCGCGGGCACGACGCTCGCGGAGCGGCTCGCGGAGGTCGTCGCTCGGTACGCCGGCTCGACGGCGCAGTACCAGAACGGGCGGATCCCGCCCGAGGCGCTGTGCGCCCTCGACTTCGCGCCCGGCAAGACGCTGCGCTGCGACGCCGCGGTGCAGCTCGAGGCCCTCGCGGCGGAGTTCCAGAAGGAGTTCGGGTACGCGCTGAAGATCACCGACGCGTACCGCCCCTACGACGAGCAGGTGCGGCTGAAGGCCATCAAGCCCTACCTCGCCGCGGTCCCCGGGACGTCCCAGCACGGCTGGGGCCTGGCGATCGACATCGGCGGCAACGTCCCGTCGGGCACGTCGCGCGAGTACGTCTGGCTGCGCATGCACGGCCCCGACTACGGCTGGGACAACCCCGCCTGGGCTCGGCCGAACGGGTCCAAGCCCGAGCCGTGGCACTTCGAGTTCTTCGCCGCGGGCAAGATGCCGACGCGCTACTCGCCCTCCGAGGGCACCACGCCGTCGACCCCGCAGAAGCCGTCGACCCCGACCCCGCCGCCCGCGCCGAAGCCGACGCCTCCGACGACGCCGACGCCGACGCCGACGAACCCGACCACACCCACGACGCCGCCCGACCCGACGACGCCGCCCGATCCGGAGCCCGCGAAGGTCACCGTGCCGACCGCGCTCGTCGGACGGACGCAGGCCGACGTCGTGGCAGCGCTCGAGAAGGTGGGGCTCAAGGCCAGCGTGACGACCCGGGAGGACGCCGCCGCGGCGGGCACCGTGATCGCGGTCGACCCGGGCTCCGGTGCCCAGGTCGCGCCGGGGAGCACGGTGACGATCGTCGTCTCGACCGGGCCCGCCGACCCGGAGCCCCCGGTGGATCCCGAGCCGACGCCGGATCCCACGGAGGAGCCGACCGCCGCGCCGACGTCGGCGCCGGCCGACGAGCCCACGGCAGGCGCCACGGAGACGACCGCACCCTGACGCGTGACCCGTCGGGTCCAGGAGGGCGGCGGGTTCGCCCCGCCCGCGCTGCGCACCGTCCGGTAATTCCCGTGCGCCGTGCGCGGCGACCGCGTAGCCTCGGCGACGATGTGATCCTCACCTGCCCCGACCGCTCCGTCCCGTCGAGCCCGTCGTCGTGGCCCCCGCTCCGTCCCGTCGAGCCCGTCGTCGTGGCCCCGCGCCGTCCCGGCGCGTGCGCGTGCCGCCCGGGCACCCTGGTAGGTGATCACCCATGGCCCGTTCCACCCCCGTCCTGCGTGCGTCCGACGTCCGCGTGTCGTTCGCAGGACGTCCCGTCCTGCGCGGCGTCGACCTCGCCGTCGACCCCGGCCACCGCACGGGTCTCGTCGGCGAGAACGGCGTCGGCAAGTCCACCCTGCTGCGCGTGCTCGCGGGCACGCTCGCGCCCGACGACGGGGCGGTGACCCGGCCCGACGACCTCGGGTTCCTGCACCAGGAGTTCCCGTACCCGCCGTCGACGACCGTGCGTGCGGTCGTCGACGACGCGCTGGCGCGCGTCCGCGCGATCGAGCGCGAGCTCGAGGAGGCGGCGCTCGCTCTCACGGGTCCCGACGGAGCGGGGCCCGTCGCGGGTGCCGACGCGGCGTACGCGCGCGCCCTCGACCGGGCCGAGCTCGCGGACGTGTGGGACGCCGACGCCCGGGCCGCCCGCACGCTCGCCGGCCTGGGGCTCGACGTCGACGGCGTCGCCGGCCGCGCCATCGGCTCGCTCTCGGGCGGGCAGCGGACGCGCCTCGGGCTCGCCGCCCTGCTGGTCCGTCAGCCGGGCGCGCTGCTGCTCGACGAGCCGACGAACCACCTCGACGACGACGCCACCGAGTTCCTCGCGGCGGCGCTGCGCGCGCTCCCGGGTGCCGTCGTGCTCGCGAGCCACGACCGGGTCTTCCTCGACGAGGTGTGCACGGAGATCCTCGACCTCGACCCGGTGGCCGAGCCGCTGCGCGGAGCCGCGAACGGGAGCCCGCGCCCCGGCGGCGGCGCGGCCACGCTCTACGGCGGCACGTACAGCGACTACCTGGAGGCCAAGCGCGTCGAGCGCGCGCGCTGGGAGCAGCGGTTCGAGGCCGAGCAGGCGGAGCTCGTCGAGCTGCGCCGGTCCGTCGCGGTCACCGCGCGCGACGTCTCGAAGAACCGCGAGCGCGGCAACCAGGCGAAGATCCTCTACGACTTCAAGGGGGAGCGCGTCCAGAGCCAGGTGTCGCGGCGCGTGCGCAACGCGCAGCAGCGCCTCGACGCCCTGGAGCGCGACCAGGTGCGCAAGCCCCCGGCGCCGTTGCGGTTCGCGCCGCCGGACGGCGGCGGCGCGGCGACCCCCGGCGGCGGCGACGTCGTCGCGTGGGCGCGGGGCGTCGTCGTGCACCGGCCGGCGGGCACGGGGGCGCCCGGCGAGCGCTCCGACCGGCTCGACATGACCGCGTCGGGCGTGCCCTCGATCGAGGTCGCGCGCGGCACGCGGCTGCTCGTCACGGGCGCCAACGGCGCGGGGAAGTCGACGTTGCTGCACGTCCTCGCGGGCGACCTCGTGCCTGACGCGGGCACGGTCGGGCGGGCGCGCGGGGTGCGCGTCGGCCTGCTGGAGCAGGACGTCCACCTGCACGACGACGACCGCACCCCGCGCGAGCTCCTCGCCCTCGCGCAGGGCTGGGACCCGGCCGACCGGGCGGGCGCGCGCGAGGCCGCCGTGGACGCGCACGGGCTGCTCGCGCCACGCGACCTCGGGCGTCCGCTCGCGGAGCTGTCGGTGGGCCAGCGGCGGCGCGTCGTGCTCGCGATGCTCGTCACGCAGGCGCCGGACGTGCTGCTCCTCGACGAGCCGACGAACCACGTGTCGCTCACGCTCGCGGGGGAGCTCGTGGAGGCCGTCGAGGAGTGGCCGGGCGCCGTCGTCGTCGCGTCGCACGACCGGTGGCTGCGGCAGCGCTGGACGGGCGACGTCGTGCACCTGGCGTGAGCCCTGCGCCGGTCAGCGCCGCACGCCTCTCGCGACCGGTGGGGCGCTGACAAGTCGCTGGCCCGGGCGCCGGAGGGTGCTTAGGGTCGGTGGGTGGACGTCGAGCAGACCGGTGCCGTGGCGCCGGACAACGCGTGGAAGCAGGTCGTCGCGTCGCTCGCGGACGCGGGGCGGCTGGAGGTGCTCGCGCGCGTCGTGACGGAGGGCCCCGCCGAGGCGGTGCTGTCGACCGACGAGCGGCGGCGGCTCGCGCCGCTCCTCGCGGCAGGGGTCGTCGTGCGGGACGAGACCGGGTTCCTGCGCGCCGCGCCGGAGCGGTTCGCGGCGCTGCTCGCGACGGTGCCCACGCCCCGGCCGACGGGTCCCGAGCGGTTCCTCGTCGACGGCCGCCTGCTGCGCTCGCCCAAGCGGCAGCGGGACCGCGAGCTCGTGGTGCGGTTCCTGGCGGCACAGGTGCTGCCGCTGGAGGAGCCCGTCACCGAGCTCACGCTGACCAAGCGGCTCGCGGCCCGCGCGGCGGACCCGGTGTCGCTGCGCCGCGCGATGGTCGACGCCGGCCTCGTGCACCGCACGCGCGACGGCGCGGAGTACTGGCGCACGGTCGTGACGGAGTTCGACGACGTATGACGCCCGGCGCCGGGGCGTGCGCCGGGATGGGCGACGGACGAGGCGGCTAGGGTCGGTGCCATGAGCAGCGAGCGCGCCCTGGCGGCGCTGGAGGCGTCGGGCATCGACTACACCGTCACGCGGCACGGCCGGGTGGGGTCGCTCGAGGAGGCCGCCGCGGCCCGTGGCGTGGACCCGTCGCGCGTCCTCAAGACGATCGTCGTACGGCGCGCGGAGGACGACTACCTGTTCGTCCTCGTCCCCGGCGACCGCCAGATCTCGTGGCCCAAGCTGCGCGCGCTCCTCGGCGTCTCGCGCCTGTCGATGCCGGACAAGGAGGTCGCGCGCGACGTCACGGGCTACGAGCGCGGCACGATCACCCCGTTCGGCTCGACGCACGCCTGGCCCGTGGTCGCGGACGTCCGGGTCGTGGCCGGGCCGGGGGAGGGCGACGACGTCGACGTCGCGGGGGGCGAGGGCACGCAGCCCGACGCCGCGGCGCGGCTCGTCTCGATCGGCGGGGGCGCGCACGGCGTCGCGGCGACGGTGGACGGGCGGGCGCTCGTCGGCGCGCTGGGCGCGCAGGTCGCGGACGTCACGGAGCCGCTGTAGCGCGTGCGACCGGCCGCGGCGCGGCGGTTGTGTGGGTTCGGAGAAAGGTCGAGGACCACCCCCGCGAGGGCTGGTGCGCGCAGCGCGTCGGGTGCAGACTCGTTCTGCTCCGGTCACGGTCGCCCGGCGCGGTCCGTCGCCAGACGGCGGCGCACGCGACCGGACGGAGCCTCGCGGGGGCGCGCGGGGAACAGGCCGTCGTCACCGGACGTTGTCCGGAGGGGCGGCCGACAGCACGCAGGACGACTCGAGAGAGACGGTGAGCGGGAACCGTGGACACAGGCAGCGCGATCGACCGGACGAGCGGGATCGTCTACGCCCCGGCTGACGGCGGCGTGGTCGTGACGATGTGGGGAGAGATCGACGCGGCGCTGCGCGACCGCGCGAGCGAGGCGATGTCGTACGTGCTGGACACGCGCGGGCGCGTCGTGGTCGACGTCGCCGACGTGACCTTCATCGACTCGTCGGGCATCGCGTTCATCATCCAGCTCTACATGCTCGGCGAGGAGGACGGCCGCGACGTGGTGCTCCGCGACCCGTCGACCAGCATCGTCGAGCTGCTCGACATGATCGGCATGGGCGGCCGTATCTCCGTGGAGCGCAGCGGCGCGTCGACGGGCCCGATCGAGGTCGTCGGGGCGGTCTGACCCGGTCCGCGCCCGACCGCCCGGGTCCCGGGGGCTGTGGGCCCCCGCCGGTACGGTGCGGTCATGCGCATCCTGCACACGTCCGACTGGCACCTCGGGCGCACGCTGCACGGGGTCGACCTGCTGGAGCACCAGGCCGCGCACCTCGACCACCTCGTCGAGCTGACCCGCACGGAGGACGTGGACGCCGTCGTCGTCGCGGGGGACGTGTACGACCGCGCCGTCCCGCCGGTCGACGCGGTCTCGCTCCTGTCCGACGCGCTGACGCGGCTCGCGGAGCACGCGCACGTCGTGGTCACGCCCGGGAACCACGACTCCGCGGTCCGGCTCGGGTTCGGGGACCGCGTGATGCGCCCGGGCGTGCACCTGCGCGCGCGGCTGTCCGACGTCGGGACGCCCGTCGTCCTCGCGCCGCGCCCCGGGCCCCGGGGTCGGGCGGCCGAGGGTGACGCCTCGCTGCTGGTCTACGCGCTGCCGTACCTCGACCCGGACACGGCGCGCCACGCGCTGGCCGAGGGCCACGACGCCGGGGCCGACCGCCCGGACCCGAGCGCCGGCGGTGCGCGGAGGCCGCTCGCCCGGTCGCACGAGGCCGTCATGGCCGCGGCGATGCGGCGCGTGGGGGCCGACCTCGCACGTCGCCGCGCGCAGCACCCGAGCGCCCGTGCCGTCGTCGTCGGGCACGCGTTCGTGGTCGGCGGGCTCGCGTCGGAGTCGGAGCGGGACATCCGCGTGGGCGGCGTCGACGCCGTGCCCGCGGCCACGTTCGGGGGCTGGGGTGTCGACTACGTCGCGCTCGGGCACCTGCACGGGCCGCAGCGCGTCGCCGTGCCCGACGTTTCACGTGAAACCGCAGGTCATGGCAGCAGCTCGGCGACGGTCGCGCGCTACTCGGGATCTCCGCTCGCGTTCTCCTTCTCGGAGCGGCACCAGCGCAAGTCCACGGCGCTCGTCGACCTGGACCGGCTGGGAGGGGGTGCCGGTGGAGACCCGGACGCGGCCGTCGAGCTCGTCCCCGCGCCGGTGCCGCGGCGGCTCGCCGAGGTCACGGGGACGCTCGACGACCTGCTCGGGGCAGCCGGCGAACCCCACGTCGACGACTGGCTGCGGGTCGTCGTGACGGACGCGGTGCGACCCGCGGAGCTCTACGCGCGCGTCCGGGGGCGGTTCCCGCACGCGCTCCAGGTGACCCACCGCCCTCCGCGCCCCGAGGAGCGGGAGGTCGTGACCGCCGTCGGGCCGGGGCGGGACCCGCTCGACGTCGCGCGGGACTTCGTCGAGCACGTCGCGGGCCACGCGCCGAGCGACGCGGAGATCGCCGTGCTGCGCGAGGCGTTCGAGCTCGCGCTGGCGGAGGAGCGGAGCGCCTGATGCACCTGCACTCGCTGACCTTCCAGGCGATCGGGCCGTTCGCGGGCCTCCAGCACGTCGACCTCGCGGCCCTGGGCGCGTCCGGGATCTACCTCCTCGACGGGCCCACGGGCGCGGGCAAGTCGACGGTCATCGACGCGATCGTCTTCGCGCTGTACGGCAAGGTCGCGTCCGACGCGGCGAGCGACGACCGGCTCCGGTCGGCGTTCGCGGCGCCCGAGGTCGAGTCGTTCGTCGACCTGGTGCTGGAGGTCCCGTCGGGCGTGTACCGCGTGCGGCGGACGCCCGAGTACCGCCGGCCCAAGAAGCGCGGCACCGGCACGACGACCCAGCAGGCGTCGGTCCGGCTCTGGCGGCTCGCGGGCGTGCCGTCCGCGCAGGCCTGCGCGGGCGTCGACGGCCCGCCGGGCGAGCTGCTCTCGACGCGGCTCGACGAGGCCGGGGAGGAGATCCGCCGGATCGTCGGGCTCGACCGGCGCCAGCTCGTGCAGACCGTCGTGCTCCCGCAGGGCGAGTTCGCGACGTTCCTGCGCGCGAAGCCCGAGGACCGGGCGGTGCTGCTGCAGAAGGTCTTCGGCACCGAGCTCTACCACCGCGCGACGGTGCGGCTCGCCGAGCTCGCGCGCACGGCGCGGGCACGGTCGGACGGCGCACGCCAGGGCGTCCGCGGCGCGGTCGAGCGGTTCACCGGGGCGGCGGGGCTCGTGCCCGACGACGCCCGGCGACTGCGCGAGGCCGCGCACGACGACGCGCGGCTGCACCGCGCCGACGAGGCCGACCTCGCCCGGGCCGCGGCGGACCTGGCGCGAACCGCGGCGGACGGGTCCGCGAGCGTCCACGCCGCGGACGGCGTGCCGTCGTCCCGGTCCGCGCTCGCCGACGGACGGGTCGCGGACGTGGGCCCGCTCCTGCCCACGGCGGCGGGCGCGGGGACGGTGGCCCCGGCCCCGGGCGTGCACGCGCTCGCCCTCGCGCACGTCGCAGGGCTCGAGGCCGAGGCGGAGGCGCTCGCCGCGCGCGAGATCGCGACCAACGCGACGCTCGTCGCGGCGCGCGACCGGCTCGACGCCGAGCGGGCGCTCGCCGACGCCGTGGAGCGCGTGGCGCGGTTGCGCGCCGAGGAGGCGCGCCTCGCGGAGGAGGAGCCCCGGGTCGCCGACGACCGCCGCCGCGTCGACGCCGCGACCCGCGCCGCCGTCGTCGCCCCCGCGGCGCAGGGCCTCGTCCGCGCGGAGCAGCTCCTCGCCGCCGCGCACGACCGGCTCGCGCTCGCCCGGACGGGCGCGCCCGCGTCCCTCGCCGACGCCGACCCGACGACGCTCGAGGCGCTGCGCGCCGACGTCGCGACGGCCGGGGTGCGCGTGGCCCGGCTGCTCCCCGTGGGCGCCTCGCTCCCGGCCCGGGACCGGGAGGTCGAGGACGGACGCAAGGCCGTCGTGCAGGCCGTCGAGGAGCGAGCGCGCACGCTCGACGAGCTCGCCGCGCGGCCGGCGCTCCGCGAGGAGCTGCGCCTGCGGCTGACGTCGCTCGCGGAGACCGCCGGGACGCTCGGTGCCCTCCAGGAGCAGGCGCTGCGTGCGCGTGCGGTCGAGGAAGCGGCGCGGCAGGCCGCGGCGCTCGCGGGGGAGGAGGAGGCGGCCCGGGCCGCGCGGACCCGGGCCGCGACGGTCGCGCGCGCCGCCGTCGAGCAGGAGGCGCGGGTCCGGGCGGCCCGGATCGCCGGCCTCGCGGGCGAGCTCGCCGCGGGCCTCGTCGAGGAGTCCCCGTGCCCGGTGTGCGGCGGGACGGACCACCCGGCCCCGGCGCCGCTCGCGGACGGCCACCCCACCGCGCAGGACGTCGAGGACGCGGAGCGCGGCCGGGCCGAGGCGGAGCTGGCGCTGCACGACGCCTCCGCGCGCGCGGGGGTGCTCGCCGAACGGCTGACGGCGCGCCGTCGGGACGCCGAGGGCCTGACGCCCCACGAGGCGGCGGGGCGCGTCGCGGAGGTCGACGCGCTCGTCTCGGGCGCGCGGGCGGCGGCCCGCGACCGCGCGGACGCCGAGCGCGAGCTCGACGCCCTCGACGCCGGCACGACCGCGCTCCAGGAACGTGCCGCCGCGCTCGCGGAGGGGATCGCCGGCACGACGGCCCGCCTCGACGAGCTCGAGGCGGCGCTCGACGCCGACCGGGCCGAGATCCGCGCGGAGATCGCCGCGGCCGGGCCCCTGGTGGAGCTGGCCGACCTGCCCGACGCCCTCGCCGACGAGGGCGGGACCCGCAACCCCGTCGCCGTGCTCGCCGCGGCGCTCGACGAGCGGCTCCGCACGATCGACGCCCTCGCCGACGCGAGCACCGCGGTCGCCGTCGCGGCCCGGGCCGTCGCGGACCGCACGGCCGAGCTCGGCGCGATCGTCGACCGGTCGGGGTTCGCGGACGCCGCCGACGCGCTCGCCGCCGTCCTCGACGAGCCGGACCGGCTGGCGCTCGCGCGCCGTGTCGCCGAGCACGAGGCGGCGTGCGCCGCCACGGCCGCCGGGCTCGCCGACCCCGCCCTCGCGGACCTCCCCGCAGACGCCGCGCCCGACGTCGCCGCGGCGCGGGCCGCCGTCGCCGAGGCCGAGGCGACGGCCCGGGCCGCGGGTCGTCGCCACGAGCTCGTCGCCCGTCAGGCGCAGGCCGCGCGCGTCGCCGCGGAGGGGATCGGGACGGCGGTGGACGACTGGGCCCGGGCCCGGGACGCCGCCGAGCCGGTCGCGCGCATGGCGGCGCTGGCGTCCGGCTCCGGGGACAACGCCCACGCGCTCACGCTCGCGACGTTCGTCCTCGTCCAGCGGTTCGAGGACGTCGTCGCCGCCGCGAACGAGCGCCTCGCGGAGATGTCGTCGGGCCGGTACGAGCTCGTGCGCAGCGCGACGCGCGAGGACGTGCGCGCGCACAAGCGCGGGCTCGCGATGAAGGTCCTCGACCACGTCACCGAGCGGGAGCGCGACCCGCGCACGCTGTCGGGCGGCGAGACGTTCTACGTGTCCCTGTGCCTGGCGCTCGGGCTCGCCGACGTCGTCACGGCCGAGGCGGGCGGCGTCGAGCTGGGGACGCTCTTCGTCGACGAGGGATTCGGCAGCCTGGACCCCGAGACGCTGGAAGCCGTGCTCGCCGCCCTCGGGAGGCTCCGGGCGGGTGGGCGCGTCGTCGGCGTCGTGTCGCACGTCGACGCGCTCAAGCAGTCCATCGCGGAGCGCATCGAGGTACGGCGCGTGCCCGGAGGCGGGAGCACGCTCACCGTGCGAGCGTGAGGACGACGGCGCTCGCCCGAGACGCCGGCCCGGCGACAACGTCCGGCGTCGCCGGGCGGAGAACGCCGACGAGCGCGCCGGGCGGTGAACGTCGGCCGAGCGCGCCCGGCGGAGAACGTCGGCCGAGCGCGCCCGGCGGAGAACGTCGGCCGAGCGCGCCGCCGACCGGTCGAGGTGGCCGGTGCAGCGGCCGTCCACCGGCGGCGAGAGGTGGTGCGCATGGCCGGACCGACCGAGCCGGGCGGCACGGCGAGCCCGCGCGACGCGCGGCTGCGGCGGCGCTGGGACCGGGAGGCGAGCGCCTACGACCGCGGCATGGCCGTCGCCGAGCGCCGTCTCTTCCCGGACGTCCGCCCCCGCGCGTGCGGGCTCGCGACGGGCGAGACGCTCGAGGTCGCGATCGGCACGGGCCTCAACCTCGCGCACTACCCCGCGCACGTGCTCCACGGCCGGCTGACGGGCGTCGAGTGGAGCCCGGGGATGCTCGCGCTCGCGCGGCGACGGGCGGTGGAGCGGGGGATCGACGTCGACCTCCGGCTCGGCGACGCGCAGCGGCTCGACCTGCCCGACGGCGCCTACGACACCGTGGTCTGCACCTTCTCGCTCTGCGCGATCCCCGACCACCGTGCCGCGCTCGCGGAGATGGTCCGCGTGCTGCGGCCCGGCGGCCTGCTCGTCCTCGCGGACCACGTCGGGTCGACGTCGTGGCCGCTCCGCGCGCTCCAGGCGGCGGCCGACGTCGTGAGCGTCCCGCTCGCCGGCGAGCACTTCCGCCGCCGCCCGCTGCGCTGGGTGCTCGACGCGGGGCTCACCGTCGAGCGGCACGAGCGCACGCGGGCGGGCGTCATCGAGTGGTTCGCGGCGCGCACACCCGGTCCACGAGCTCGGTGACCGCCGCGCGGACGGGGCGGGGCGGCGCACCGCCGTCGAGCGCCAGCGCCGCACGGTCGAAGGCCGCGGAGAGCAGGAGGGTCAGCGCGTCGAGACGGTCGTCGTGCGCGATGTCGCGCGCGACGTCGTCTGCGACGTCGTCTGCGGCGTCGTCCGTGATGCGCGGTGCGGTCGGCCCGTGCTCGCGCGCGGGGACGGGGCTCGGGCGCTCGGGCGCGGGGTGCTCCCCGTGGTGCGGTCCCGCCGTCGGCTCCTCGGTGCCGTGGTCGTCGTGCGCGCTGCCCTCGCGGGTGCGCTCCTGGTCCGGCGCGGTGTCCAGCGCGGCGGCGAGGCCCGCGCGCAGCGTGCGACGGGCGTGGCGCGCGTCGAGGGCGTCGGCCTCGACGGCACCGAGCACGGCCGGGGCGTCGACGAGCAGCAGGCGCGTCCGGCCGGGGACCGCCATCGCGTCCAGGTAGGCCCGCGCGCCCTCGACGAGCATCCCGCGGGCGTCGGGTGCGTCGGGCTCGTGCCGAGAGCGGGGGGCGGGGGGTGCGTCGCTCGTAGGAGGTGCCGTCCGGGTCGCGCTCGCGGCTGTGGCCTCGTGGACGCCGCCGAGCGGGCCGGTCCGCGCCTCGATCTCGCGCGCGACGGCTTCCGCCTCGGCCTCGACGACCGCCCGGAACAGGTCTCGCTTGTCCGCGTAGTGGTGGTACAGCGCGCCGCGCGTGACGTGCGCGGCCGCGGCGATCTGCGGCGTCGACGCCTCCGCGTACCCGGGGTCGACGAACAGCTCGCGCGCGGCGGCGACGAGGGCGGACCGGGTGGCGAGGGTGCGCTCGGCGTTGGTGCGACGGCTCTCTTGCATACCGACAGACTGTAGGTCATCCTTAGATACATACAGCCTGTTTGTTTTCTCACGCGGCTGCCCGCCCCGACCAGGAGGAGAAGATCCGTGCGCATCACGAGCTGGTACCCGGTGATCATGACCGGGGACGTCGCGGCGACCGCGGCGTTCTACGTCGAGCACCTCGACCTCCGGCCGCTCTTCACGAGCGACTGGTACGTGCACCTGCAGTCCGTGCACGACGACGCGGTGAACCTCGCCGTGCTGGACGGCGACCACGAGACGATCCCCGAGAGCGGGCGGGGGAGGGCGAGCGGCCTCCTGCTCAACCTGGAGGTCGAGGACGTCGACGCCGTCCACGACCGGTTCGTCGCGGCGGGCCTGCCGATCCTCCGTTCGCTGCGCGACGAGGCGTTCGGCCAGCGGCACTTCATCACGGCCGACCCGAACGGCGTCCTCCTCGACGTCATCACGCCGATCCCGCCGACGGGGGAGTTCGTGGAGCAGTACGAGGAGTCCGCGCTCCCGACGGCGTAGCGGACCGGGTGGGCGGCGCCCGGTGTCACGCCCCCCGCCCCGCGTAGCGCACCGGACGGGCGGGGCGCCGGGTGTCACGAACCCGGGCCGCGTCCGTCCCTCCTACGGGGGCAGGGCGACGGCCGACCGCGGTCGTCGCGCGTCATCGCCGGGACCGTCGCGACCGCGACGGGGTGGACCGCCGCCCGGTGCCGTCGAAGGAGAGCAGCAATGTCAGCAGCATCGTCCCCGCTCGAGCGCGAGCTGCGGCGCATGGAGGTCATCGCGCGCCGCGAGCAGCTCCGGCTCGTGGGCCGCGTCCTGCCGCGCGTGGCCGAGCGCCGTCGCTGGGCGGACGCCCCGCGCCGTCAGTCCCCGACGACCGCGGCCCGGTAGACGGCCCGGCGCCGACCCCACGGGCCGCCGCGACTCCGCCGACGCGCTCCGTCGGGCGCACGTGGGGCGCACGCCGGTCGAGCGTCGCACCGCGGCCGAGCGCTGCGTCTGCGGCCGCGCGCTGCACGTCCGGGTGGTTCCCTCGTCCCGGAGCGCATCTCTCGGAACGCGGGCGCTCAGCCCGGTGCGCCCAGGCCGGCGAGGTCGCGCGCCCGCAGGAGCACGTCGTCGAGCATCTGCGGCGTGAGGCGTCCGGTGAACGTGTTCTGCTGGCTCACGTGGAAGCACCCCAGGAGGGTGAGGGTCGGCGCGAGAGCCGCCTGCCCGGCGTCGGGCACGGCGCTCGCGGGGCGTCCCGCCGCGTCGCCGACCGCCGCGGGGGCCCGACGGCGCAGCGTCACCTCCGCGCCGTGCGCGAACCGCGGTCGGGGCCGGGGGACGTCCCAGCCCTGCTCCGCGAGCGTCGACAGCAGCGCCTGCCAGCCGAAGCCGCCGAGCACGACCGCGACGCGCACGGTCGCACCGAGCAGCTCGACCTCGCGCGCGAGGTACGGCCCGCACCGTCGGCGTTCCTCGGGCGTCGGCTTGTTGTCGGGCGGGGCGCACCGCACCGGGGCGGTGACGCGGATCCCCGTGAGGCGCAGCCCGTCGTCGGCGGACACGGACGTCGCCTGGTTGGCCAGACCCGTGCGGTGCATGGACGCGAACAGGAAGTCGCCGCTGCGGTCGCCCGTGAACATGCGGCCCGTGCGGTTGGCCCCGTGCGCGGCGGGCGCGAGCCCGACGACGAGGATCCCCGCGCGCTCGTCGCCGAACCCGGGCACGGGGCGGGCCCAGTAGTCCTCGTCCCGGAACGACGCCCGCTTGACGTCGGCGACGTGCTCGCGCCACGCGACGAGCCGCGGGCACGCGCGGCACTCGACGAGGTGGTCGTCGAGCGCCGCGAGCGACGGCGCGGCCCGTGCGGCGAGCGGGTACTCGGGGTCGTCGGGCGTCACCCGCCCATTCTCCGCGCCGAGCACGGGGTTGCTGTCGTCATCCGGTGGATCACGACAGCAACCTCGTGGTCGACGGCGCGTGGGGTCGTTCTCGGCGGGGAGAGCCCGCCGGGTCAGGCGCCGCGGTCGGCGAGCACCGTGGCCTCGGCGAGCGCCGCGGCGTCGTCGGGGACGCCGACGGCGGCCTCGCGCTCGGTCTGGTCGACGACGCCCGCGGCACGGGGTCCGCCGGCCTCCTCGTCGGCCGTGGTCGTGCTGCCGACCTCCGCCGCGTCCCGGGTGCCGAGGGCGTCCGCCGCCTCGTCCGGGACGGGCGCGCCGAACGTGTGCCGCAGGCCGAGCAGGACCGCGCCGGCGATGACGACGACGCCGAACATCACCGCGGCCATCGTCACGGGCGGCGACCCGCCGAGCAGCCCGGTCACCGGCGCGATGATCGCCCCGACGCCGAACTGGAAGGCCCCGATGAGCGCGGCGGCGCTCCCGGCGCGGTGCGCGTTGCGCTCGAGCGCGATGGCGGGGACGGACGGCATGACGAAGCCCGCGGTGCCGAGCGTGAGGACGATGAGCGGGACGAGCCACGCGAGCCCGCCGCCGGCGAGCGCCGCGACGAGCAGCCCGCCCGAGAGGACGAAGCCCGCGGCGACCGCGCCCTGGAGGATGCGCTCGGGCGCCACGCGGCCCACGAGCGCGCCGTTGATCTGGCTGCCGGCGGTCACGGACACCGCGCCGACGCCGAACACGATCGCGTACTGCTGGGCGGACATGCCGAAGAAGTCCTGGAACACGAACGTCGACGCGGAGATGTAGGTGAACATCGCGGCCATGTAGAAGCCCGCGATGAGCGCGAGCCCGATGAACGACCAGTCGGTGAGGAGCGAGCCGTAGGAGCGCAGGGCGGCGACGGTCCCGCCCGAGCGGCGGCGGTCCGCGGGCAGGGTCTCGCGCAGGCGGAGCAGCACGAGCACGAACAGCACCGCGCCGACCACGGCCAGCGCGACGAACATGCCGCGCCATGAGCCGAGCCGCAGGAACTGCGCGCCGATCGTCGGCGCGAGGATGGGTGCCACGCCCACGACCAGCATGAGGCGCGCGATGACCTTGCCGATCTGGTAGCCCTCGAACGAGTCGCGCACGATCGCCATGGAGAGCACCATCCCGGCGGCCGCGGCGAGGCCCTGGACGAACCGCAGGCCGGTGAGCGCGGCGACGGACCCGGCGAACACGATGCCCGCGGACGCGGCGACGTACACCGCGAGGGACACGAGCAGGGGTGCGCGACGGCCGATCGCGTCGGAGACCGACCCGATGAGGAGCTGGCCGAGCGCGAGCCCCGCGAGGGTCGCGGTGAGCGTGAGCTGGACACGGGACTCGGTGGTGCCGAGCTCGTCGACGATGCGCGGGAAGGCGGAGAGGTAGAGGTCGATCGTCAGCGGACCGATCGCGGTGAGCGCGGAGAGCAGCAGGACGAGCCCCGCGCTGATGCGCCCGGGTCGGGCGGGAGCGGGGGGGCTCGTGGAAGGTCCGGTGCCCGGCTGGGCGGCGACGGGCGCGGTCGGCGCCGGGGTCGCGGGTGGGGTGGAGGCCATGACAGGGGCAACCGCGGGCGGGGCGCCACATGTTCCCGGACGCCGTACGCGATCGCATGCTGAGACGGCGGACGAGCGTCAGGCGCGGCCGGGCGCCTCGCGGGCGCGGTCGGCGGCGTCGGACCCGCCTGCGCGCCCGGCGGCCGCGAGCCCGCGCCGCGCACGGGCGTCCTCGGCGGCGTCGTCGAGCTCGACGGCGAGCGCGCGGGCCGCGTCGTGCAGGTCCGCCGCGCGGCGGGCGTCGCCCGCGGCGAGCACGGCCTCCCCGAGCGCGTTGAGCGCCTCCGTCTCGACGAGTCGTGCGCGGACGCGTCGCGCCAGCTCGACCGCAGCCTCGCCCGCCGCGACCGCCTCCGCGACGGAGCCCGCGGCGAGCAGCGCGGTCGCGAGGGCGCTGCGGGCCTCGGCCTCGGCGTCGGGGTCCCCGAGCGCGACGGCGGCCCGCACCGCGGCGCGCAGCTCCGTGACGCCGCCTCCGGTCTCGCCGGAGCCCGCGAGGAGCCGCCCCACGTGCACCCGGGCGCGCGTCGCGAGGCCCGCGTCGCCGAGCGACGTCGCGCTCGCGAGCGCGTCGCGGTGCTGCGCGAGCGCGCGGTCGACGCTGCCCTCGGCCTCGGAGAGGATCGCGGCGTTGCTCGACACGATGGCGACGTTGAGGACGTCGCCCACGCGACGCGACAGCGCGAGCGCCCGCTCGTAGCCGGCACGCGCGTCGTCGTGCCGCCCGAGGATCCGGTGCACGTCCGCGAGGTTCCCGACGGCGCGGCCTTCGCTGACCGGGTCGCCCGCGGTCCGCGCCCCGGCGGCGGCGTCGTGGTACGCGGTCTCCGCCTCGTCGAAGCGACCGAGCCGCTTGTACACGTTGCCGATGCGGTTGAGCGTCTGGCCGGGGCGTGGGTCGTCGCCGCGCTCGAGCGAGCGGACGAGCTGGGCGAGCGCCTCGTCGTACCGGCCGAGCCGTTCGAGCGCGCGCCCGAGGTCGCGCCCGGCCTGGGACCGCCCGGACGCCCGCCCGTGCTCGACCGCCGCCGTGTGCACCGCGACCGCGTCGTCCCAGTGCCCCGCCGAGTCGAGGTACGGCGCGAGCAGGGCGGAGAGGTCGGTCACCGGGTCGGCGAGCTCGTGCTCCGCGGCGAGCGTCGACGTCGCGACGAGCAGGTCCCGGTGGGCGTCGAGCCACGCGAGCGCGACGTCGGTCGTGCGCGCCGCCGCCGCGCCCCCCGACCCGGCCGAGTCCGATCCGGCCGCCCCTGGCCCGGTCGCGCCCGGCCCGGCCGTGCGCCCGGGGGCGTCGTGGTGGGGCGCCGCCGCATGCACGGCGGGCCGGGCGTCGTCGAGCAGCCGGGCGGCGAGCCGCCCGACGGCGGTGGCCCGCGCGGAGAACGGGTCGTCGGACCGGGCGAGGTCGGCGGCGAGCGTGCGGACGGCGTCGGGCACGACGACCTCGCCGCGCGGCCTGTGCGTGACGAGGTGCGCACGCCCCAGCGCGGCGAGCGCGTCGCGGCTCTCGCTCGTCGAGACGCCGAGGAGCACGGCGACCCAGGCGGCGTCGAGCGGCACCGGGACGAGGGCGAGGAGGCGCAGGGCGCGGGCGTGGTCGGCGGGAAGGTCGCGGTGCGCCGCGGCGAGCGCCGGGTGGAGGACCGGCCCGGGCAGGTCCTCCACGCGCCGGGCGTGGTCGGCGAGCGACCAGCCGGGCCGCGCACGGACGTCGTCGGCGGTGCGCACGAGCGCGGCGGGGAGGCCCCCGCACGCACGGACCAGCCGGGTCGAGGCCTCCGGCTCGGCGGCCACGCGGTCCGCGCCGACGACCGACCCGAGGAGCGCGATCGCGTCGTCCTCGCGGAGCGGGTCCAGGGTCGTGCCGACCGCGGCGGGCAGGTCGAGCACGCGGTGCGCCGTGGCCACGACGCGCGCCGTGGCCGGCAGGTGCGCGACGACGTCCGCGGCCTGGGCGGCGTCGGTCGCGTCGTCGAGGACGACGGTCGTGCGGCGCCCAGCGAGCGCGGCCGCGAGGGCCGCGGCGAGCGCGGGGAGATCGCGCGCCTGCGCGTCGGGCGGCGGCGCGCCGAGCGCCTGGAGCAGCGCGTCGAGCACGACGGCGGCCGACGGCGTCGCACCGCCCGGTTCCCCGTGGAGGTCGACCCGCACGACCACGTCCGCCGGGACCTCGCGCGCGACGGCGAGCGCGACGCTCGTCGTCCCCGTCCCGGCGAGACCCGTGACGGTCACGACGCGCGGCGCGGCGTTGCCGGGCGCGTCCTCGTCCGGTGGCTCCGCGAGCACCGCGACCAGCCGGGCGACCTCGCCGTCCCGGCCGACGAGCGGACGGTCGGGCGCGACCGGCCCTCGTCGCACGGTCGGCGCCGCGCCGTGCGGTCGGTCGGCGGCGCGCGGCCCGGTGCGCGCCGCCGCGTCCACGGCGGTGCCCTGCGCGGAGGCCGCCCGCGCGGCCGTCCGGTACGCCGCACGCCACCCCGCGGGCCGTGCGTCGCCGAGGGCCTGCGCGACGTCGGCGAGGAGGTCGACGTCGAGCCGGGAGCGACCCTCCCGGAAGACGTCGTAGACGGTCACGCGGCCGGGTCGCGCCTCCGCGGCGGGGACGCCCCGCGCGGTGCGGAGCGCGCCGACGCGCCGCGCGATCTCCGTGTACGAGGGGTCGCCGGCCCAGGAGCGCAGCGCCCGTAGGCGGGTCGCGAGCTCGTCCACCGACCCGGCGCCCACGGGGGACGGCGGCGGGTCGAGGGGCACCGCGCCAGGCTAGCGACGGCCACCGACCGGCGCCCGACGTGACCGCGCCGCGGAGGTGCCGGGCGCGGACGGCCGGGTGAAGAACGCGCCCGCGCCGTTCGGGATCGTTCGGGGCGCGTGCCCCGGGGGCCGCCCGGCAGCCACGCTGCCCGGAGGCCGCGACGACCGCGGCGCGACGGACCGCGTCGGTGGCGCGGGGAGACGAAGGAGCGACGGTGGGCCTGTTCGACAAGCTCAAGGACATGTTCTCGGGGACCGCGGACCTGTACGCGAAGGAGGACGCTCGCGCGCTCACGCCGGCGCAGCAGCGCGGGCTCGCGCTCGGCGCGGTCTACGCCGTCGAGGGCGTGCTGCCCATCAACGCGCTGACCGTGGAGGCGGACGCCCGCACGGCCGCGAAGCCGCTCGCGGCGGGGTGGGACGTGCGGGGCGCGGACGACGTCGAGCGCACGTACGAGTTCCTGCTCACCCAGGGGCACCGCGGCTACTACGCGATCGCGATGCCCAAGGTCGAGGAGCTGTACTCGGGCCGGCTGAGCCGCCGTGACGCGAAGGGTGCGGCCGAGCAGCACGCCGCCCAGGCGCGGCAGGAGGCGACGGCGCGCGGGCTCGACCCCGAGCGCGCGGTCGCGTTCTACCAGGGCTGGAGCGCGTCGGCGCAGGTGGGCGGGCACGGCGAGCTCGCGGACCCGCTGCCGCCGTCGATCGCGGCGTGGGACGCGGCGCGGGTGGTGCACGTCAGCCGCCTCGCGGTCGACGCCGGGTTCGTCTCGCCCGAGCGGGCGTGGGCGGCGATCGAGGAGGCCGTCGTGATGTCGCGCCCCGCGTACGCGTCGTGGGAGCAGTTCGGCGACGGGTTCCTCGCCGGGCGCGCGTTCTGGTCGGCGGGCAACCGCACCCCGATCGACCAGGACCTGCCCGACTTCAAGCGCGCGGTGCGACGACTCCTGGACACCGAGTCGTCTCCGTGGCGGACACTGTCGTACTGACGGTGCCGGCCCGCTGCCCGGCGACCGGGCAGCGGGCGGCGCGCTCGACGGCCCGGGACGCACGGGCCGGTCGGGCGGTCCGTGGAGCCGAAGGATCGAACGAGGGAGGGCGGACGGTGCACCGGTCGCCGTGGTGGTGGCGCGCAGGACTCCTGCTCGTCGTGGTCGGCGTCGGCGTGGCGGTCGTGGTCGCCGACGACGGTCTGCGCTCCGAGGTCCACGCCGCGTTGTCGAACCTCGCGCGGGCGCTGTTCTGACGGACGCCCCGCCCCGTCGAGCACGACGACACGCGCCGTCGAGCACGACCTTGTTGTCGCCAGGGGCGTCAGAACGACAGCGAGGTCGTGCTCGGCGCGGGGGTCACCCCTGGGCGTCGCGCCAGGCGACCCACTCCCGCACGAGCGACAGGTCGTAGTCCGGCCCGCTCGTGCCGACCGTGAACAGCGTCGCGCCCGCGGCGACGAGCGCGTCCGCGGACTCCGACGGCGGCCGGGAGATGCCGACCGAGCGCTCGACGAGCGCGGCGGTGTCGCGGCCGACGGCCTCGCCGTGCTCGTCGAGGATCGCGCTCTTGCGCGCGAGCGTGTCCGCGTCGCCGAACGAGTGCCACACGTCCGCGTGCTCCGCGACGACGCGCAGGGTCTTGCGCTCGCCGCCGCCACCGACGAGGACGGGGATGTCGCGCGTGGGCGCCGGGTTCGACGCCGCCCAACGGGCCTTGATGCGCGGCAGCGCCGCGGCGAGGTCGGCGATGCGCCCGCCCGCGGTGCCGAACTCGTACCCGAACCGGTCGTAGTCCTTCTCGAACCAGCCCGCCCCGATCCCGAGGATCAGTCGACCGCCGCTGATGTGGTCGACCGTCCGCGCCATGTCGGCCAGGAGGTCGGGGTTGCGGTAGCTGTTGCACGTGACGAGGGCGCCGATCTCGACGCGCGAGGTCTGCTCGGCCCATGCGCCGAGCATCGTCCAGCACTCGAAGTGCTTGCCGTCGGGGTCGCCGGTCAGGGGGAAGAAGTGGTCCCAGTTGAAGATGACGTCGACGCCGAGGTCCTCCGCGCGCAGCACGGCGTCGCGGACCTGGGCGTAGTCGGCGTGCTGCGGCTGGAGCTGGACGCCGATGCGGTACGGGTGCCGGGATGAGGTCATGCCGGGCAATCTACGTCCGGGTCGAGGACGACGACAGCCCGCGTCGAGCACGGGGTTGCTGTCGCCACGAGCGTCAGAACGACGGCAAGGTCGTGGTCGGCGGACCTAGGGTGGGCGCATGAAGCGACTGGTGGGCCTGATCGTGACGCTCGTGGTGATCGTGGCGGTCGCCGTCGTGGCGGACCGGGTCGCGGTCCGCGCCGCGGAGCGCGGCGCGGTGACGGCGTTCGAGGACCAGGCCGACGACGTGACCGGGGCGCAGCTCGACATCACGGGCTTCCCGTTCCTCACGCAGCTCGCGCGCGGCGAGCTGACGCACGTCACGGGCTCGGCGGACACCGCGTCGTTCGGGGGCTACGCGATCTCCGACCTGCAGGTCGAGGCCGAGGGCGTGAGCACGTCGGAACCGCACCGGATCGCGTCCGGGACGGCGTCGGGCGTCATCGCCGTGGAGTCGCTGCAGCAGATCGTCGCGGAGCAGACCGGCCTGGACGTGGGACTCACCGCGGCCGACGACGTCCTGTCGCTCGGGTTCGACCTGCTGGGCGCGACGATCACGGTCGACGTGACGCCGCGCGTCTCCGGGCCGGCCGAGCTCGCGGTCGACGTCGTCGCGGTCCGCACGGGCCTCGGGACGGTGTCGGTCGACGACCTGCCGTCGGGGATCTCCCGCGCCCTGTCCGACCTGCGGGTCCCGCTCGACCTGCCCGACGGCGTCGCGCTCGACTCCGTGTCCGCCGTCGAGGGCGGGGTGCGCGTCGGCGTGACGGGGACCGACGTCGTCGCCGAGGACCTGGTGGCGTCGTGACCCGGCCGGGCAGGACGGGGGCGGCACGGTGAGCGGGGCGCCGGTCGACGAGCGCCACGTGCGCGCGGCGCGCCTCGCCGCGCACCGCCTGCGGTCGCCCGACCTGCCCGACGTGCCGACCGCCGTCGGGCACCTGGTCGCGGTCCAGGGCCAGGAGTTCCACCCCGCGCTGTGGGGCCTCACGCGCCGGCTGCGGCCCGAGGCCCGGCCCGGGGCGGCCGGTGCCGCGGCGGTCTGCGACCGCGGGGAGGTGGTGCGCACGCACGTGCTGCGCCCCACCTGGCACCTCGTCCGCTCCGACGACGCCCGCTGGCTCGTCAAGCTCAGCGCACCTCGGGTGCACCAGGCCAACGGGACGATGTACCGGCAGGTCGGGACGGCGGGCCACGCCGCCGAGACCGACCTCGTCGTCGCGGCCGTGCAGGAGCGGCCCCGGACGCGCCGCGAGCTCGCGGGACTGCTCGCCGCCCACGGTCGCCCCCTCGAAGGCATCGCGCTCGGCTACGTGCTCATGCAGGCCGAGCTCGACCGGCAGCTCGTCAGCGGGCCGCTCGACGGCAAGCAGCAGACCTACGCCGCGTTCGACGACCGCGTCCCCGCGGGCTACGGGCCGCTCGGCGAGCGGTTCGACCGCGACGCCGCGCTCGTCGAGCTGCTGCGGCGCTCCCTCGCGAGCCGCGCCTACGCGACGGTCAAGGACGTCGCGCAGTGGTCGGGCTTCACGCTCACCGAGGTGCGGCACGGGCTCGACCTGCTCGGGGCGGAGGTCGTGGCCGTGCCCGGCGCGGGCGCGCTGGAGGGCACGACCCTGTGGCGGCTCGCCGACGCCGACCCTCGCGTGGTCGATCCCGGCCCGTTCGTGGGCGCCCTCGCGCCCGACGGCGACCCGGACCGCCCGGTCGTCGACCTGCTGCAGAGCTACGACGAGCTCTTCACGTCCTACGGCGAGACGCGCAGGCTCGTCGTGGCGGAGGGCGTCGACCTGGGCGACCGGCTCGGGTCGTTCATCCACGGGCTCGCGGTCGACGGGGTGGTGGTCGGGCGGTGGCGCTGGGTCGTCGGGACGCGCGACGTCGTCGTCGAGCCGCAGTGGCGCCGCACGCCCACACGCGCGGAGACGGCGGCGTTCGACGAGCAGGTCGCCGCCGTCTCGGCCCACTGGGGGCGAACCGCTGACACGGCCCGCCGCGGCCGGTAGGGTGCGGGCACCCGCAGAGCGGCGGGTCACGCAGGGGACAGGGGGAACGATGCGCGACACGGCGCGGGACGACAGGGCACGCCCGGACGGCACCGGGGACGACGACGGACCGGGGCGGTCGACCCGCTGGCGGGCGCCGCTCGTCGGCGGGGCGCTCGTCGTCGCCGTGCTCGGGGTCGGGATCGCCGCGGCCCTGACCGGCCGCGCGGCGGGCACCGAGCCGAGCGACGCCGTCGGCGGTGCCCCGGCCGCGGAGGCCCCCGGGGACGACCCGGCGCTCGCCGCGGAGACCCCCGCGCCGGCACCGGTCGAGACGAACGGGGTGCAGCAGTGCGGCGCCGTCACCGGTACCGCGGGCACGCCGGTCCAGGTCCGGGGCGACGACGGCGAGCCGACCGAGCTCGGCGGTCTCGAGGGCTGGTGGAACAGCACGCCGGCGAGCGACGCCGGTGGGTGGCTCGACGTCGAGAAGTGGCCCCGTCAGGTGCTCGACCACCCCGCCACGGTCACGGTCGAGACGACGACCGGCACCGTCCTGGAGTCGTTCGACCGCCGGACCTGCACGGGCGTCGAGGACTGGACGGCGCCGGACCTGTCCGCGCTCCCGCCGTCGACCGTCGTCGTGCTCGACGCCGAGACGGGCGAGGTCCTGGCCGAGCACCCCGTCGAGCTCGCCACGCCCTGACCCGCACCGCTCAGGGGCGGGGCGGGCCGGGGCGCGTGACGAGGTGGATCAGCACCGACGTCAGGACGATCACCCCGACGTACACCGCCATCGCGACGGGCGACGTCACGGCGAGGACCGTCAGCGCGACGTTCCCCACGAGGTGCAGCACGACCGCCGCCGGCACCCCGCCCCGCAGGCGCTCGCTGACCAGCCAGTACGCGCTCGAGAGCGGGATCATGGCGAGCAGGAACAGCGCCGCCTCGACGCTCACGAGACCGAGGGACGACTGCCACGTCCCGGTGAGGGCGAACAGCGGCAGGTGCCAGACCGCCCACACCGCGCCGAGCACGACCGAGGTCGCGAGCGGCGACAGCCGACGCCGCAGGCGCGGCTGCGCGTAGCCGCGCCACCCGAACTCCTCCGACAGCGGCCCCGCGCACAGCGAGACGAGGGCGAACAGGAGCGGTCCGCCCGACCCGGCGACCGCCGCCGCCCCGGCCGACAGGTCCGCCGTCGGGCCGCCGAGGAACGGCACGACGAGCGCGGTCAGGACCGCGGGCGCGGCGCCGATCCCGACCGCGGCCGGGAGCCATCGGCCGGCCGCGCCCCAGCGCGCCGCGCGCGGGCTGCGGCGCCCCGCCGCGCGCAGCACGAGCGCCGCCAGCGTCGGGCCGAAGCCGCCGAGCGCGAAGAGCGCGAGCACGACGGGGTCGACGAGGTCGCCGCCGAGCAGCCAGGCGGCGCCCCACGACGCCCAGGACAGCCCGAACGCGAGCGCCCAGAACGCGGCGAGCCCGCCGCGGAGGGGCCGCTCGGGGCCGTCCGGGGACAGGGCGGAGCCGTCCGGGGACGAGGCGGGCGAGACGCGCCGGGACCGTGAGGCAGCGGGGAGAGGACGTGCGCTGGTCGTCATGTCTCGATCTCACCGCTTCGTCCCGTTCCGCGGACCCCGGGCCGCCCCCGACCGAAGGTGGGGACAACCCCCCGGTCCGGCTCGCCGAGCACGGGCTTACCCGTCGTCGAGCACGACCTGGAGGTCGTTCCGGGCCCCAGAACGACGCTCATGTCGTGTTCGGCGGGGAGAGGGGTGGCAGGGTGGGGGCGTGACCGCGACGCCCGAACCCGCCCGGCCCGCGAACTGGGCGGGGAACCTCACCTATTCCTCGGCGGAGGTCGTGCACCCCGCGACGCCGGACGAGCTCGCCGACGTCGTGCGGCGCTCGCCGCGCGTCAAGGCGCTCGGCTCGCGGCACTCGTTCGGGGACGTCGCGGACACGACCGGCACCCACGTCGTGCTCGACCGGTACGACGACGGCCGCCCGCCCGTCGTGGTCGACCCCGCCACGGGCGTGGCGTCGGTCGCCGCGGGGCTGCGGTACGGCGACGTGACCCGGCAGGTGCAGGCCGCGGGCCGGGCGCTCGCGAACCTCGCGTCGCTCCCGCACATCTCCGTCGCGGGGTCGGTCGCGACGGCGACCCACGGCTCGGGCGACCGCGTCGGCTCGCTCGCGAGCGCCGTCGTCGGGCTGGAGCTGGTGACGGGCGACGGCGTGCGCCGGACGCTGCGACGCGGGGACCCGGACTTCGCCGGCGCGGTCGTCGCGCTCGGGGCGCTGGGCGTGGTGACCCGGGTGGAGCTCGAGACCGTCCCGACGTTCGACGTGCGCCAGGACGTGCACGTCGGGCTGCCGTGGGACGCGGTGACCGCGCACTACGACGAGCTCACGGCGTCGGCGTACTCGGTGAGCCTCTTCACGGACTGGGGGCCCGACGGCGTGCAGCAGGTCTGGCGCAAGTCGCGCCTCGCGCCGGGGGAGACCGGGACCGCGCGTGCGGAGCTCTTCGGGGCGACGCCCGCCGCGACGACGCTGCACCCCCTCCCCGGCGTCGATCCCGTGCACTGCACGCGCCAGCTCGGTGAGCCCGGCCCGTGGAACGAGCGGCTGCCGCACTTCCGGCTCGACTTCACGCCGAGCAACGGCGCCGAGCTGCAGTCGGAGTACCTCGTGCCGCGCGCCCGCGCGCAGGAGGCGTTCGCCGCGATGCGCGACCTCGGCCCGCGCGTGACCCCGCTGCTCCAGGTGGGGGAGATCCGCACGGTCGCGGCCGACGCGGAGCCGCTCTGGCTGAGCCCGTTCGACGCCCCGGCGGTCGGCGTCCACCTCACGTGGAAGCCCCTGCCCGACGACGTCGCGCGCGTCCTGCCCGACGTCGAGGCCGCGCTCCTCCCGCTGGGCGCGCGCCCGCACTGGGGCAAGCTCTCGCACGCGCTCGTCCACGACCCCGGCTCCGTCGCGGCGCTCTACCCCCGCTTCGACGACTTCGGCAGCCTCGTCCAGCGCCACGACCCGGAGGGCCGCTTCCTCGGCGGCTACGTCGAGCGCCTCCTGACATCCTGACCCCCGCCCCCCTCCCGCCCCCCTTCCCGCCCCCGCCCCCTCCCGCCCCCGCCCCCACCCGCCGTCGAGCACGACATGAGGGTCGCCATCGGGAGATTGACGACCCTCATGTCGTGCTCGGCGGGGTGGTTCGTCACGGTTCGGCGTCGATGTCCCCGCCGGTTTGGTGAGTGGAGCGGTGCGGCCTCACACTCGTGCGCAGGTGCTGCGCACCGCCGGGTCCTCTGTTCCCCGTACGTTCCTCGGTCCTCCGGGCCGGGTGCCGACGTAACACGACGGAGACGATCGGTGTCTACGCTGCCCCTGCCCGGCCCCCACCCGATCGGAGAACACCATGCGTACGACCCTGCGCAAGCTCCCCCTCGGCCTCGTCGCGCTCACCGCGACGAGCGCCCTCCTGCTCACCGCGTGCACCGACGCGTCCCAGACCGGGACGGACGGCAGCACCGCAGGATCCGACGAGACGTCGTCCGCGCCGTCGTTCGACCCCTCGACGATCGAGGTCGACGAGGCGGCCGCCGCGCTGCTGCCCGAGGACGTCGCGTCCGCGGGGACGCTCGTCGTCGCCTCAAACACGGAGTACGCGCCCGCCGAGTTCATCGACGCGGACGGCACGACCCCGATCGGGTTCGACATCGACGTCATCAAGGCCGTCGGCGCGACGCTCGGCCTCGACGTCGACGTCCAGTCGGCCGACTTCCCGGCGATCATCCCGGCGCTGGGCACCAAGTACGACGCCGGCATCTCCTCCTTCACGATCACGGAGGAGCGCATGCAGGAGGCCAACATGATCTCCTTCCTCAACGCGGGCTCCGCGTACGCGGTCGCGGCGGGCAACCCGGACGACGTCGACCCGGCGAGCCTGTGCGGCCTGACCGTCGCCGTCCAGACCGGCACCATCCAGGACGAGGACATCGCCGTGCAGAGCCAGGCGTGCACCGACGCGGGCGAGGAGAAGATCGACATCCTCCAGTACGAGTCGCAGTCCGACGCCACGACGAACGTCGCGGGCGGCAAGGCGCAGGTCCTCTACGCCGACTCGCCGGTCATCGGCTACGCGGTCGAGCAGACCGGGGGCCAGCTCGAGCAGCTCGGCGACGTGTTCGACAGCGCGCCGCAGGGCGTCGTCGTCGCGAAGGACGACACCGAGCTCGCCGCCGCGATCCAGGCGGCGCTGCAGTCGCTCATGGACAGCGGCCAGCTCGTCGAGATCCTCGGTGCGTGGGGCAGCGGCGACGCCGCGCTCGAGACCGCGGAGATCAACCCGTCCGTCGGCTGACGCCCCCGTCCAGCCACCCCGACCCAGCCTCCGTCGTGGGGGGGGGGGGGGGGGGGGGGGGGCGCCCCCCCCCCCCCCCGCCCCGGCTGGGTGAGGTCAGCCGAGCAGTGCGTCGACGCGCGAGGCGGCGTCGGCTACGGCCTGCTCGACCGTCTTGCGGCCCGCGGCCGCGTTCGACAGCTCCTCGTTGATCGCGTCCTGCATCTCCTGCTGCGAGGCGGTCACGGGCGGGAGCGCGACGGAGTCGAGCGAGTCGATCACGGCCTGACGGTTCGCGGGCGGCGTCTGCTCCAGGTACGGGGCGAGGTCCTCCTCGTCGGCGACGGGCGGCAGCTCCCACGAGCTCGCGAGACGGGTGTCGATCGCGGTCGGCGACGACGTGAGGAACTCGGCGAAGTCCTGCGCGGCCTCCTTCTGCTTCGAGGCGGCAGTCACGGCGACACCGTTGGTGAACAGGGCCGAAGCCTTGTCGACGTCACCGGGCTCGACGACGATGTCCCACTCGAGTCCCTCGACCTGGGACAGGGCGTCGAACATCCAGATGCCCGAGTGCCACATGCCGAGCTTGCCCGCAGAGAACAGGTCCTTGTCGTAGTCGGGGGTGCTGGACCCGTCGGCCTCGGTCGGCATGACCGTACCGGGCTTGGTCACGAGCCAGGTCGCGGCCTTGATGCCCTCGGGGCTGTCGAACGCCGTGGCCGTGCCGTCCTCGGTGAAGAACTGGCCGCCTGCCTGGTCCAGCACCTTGTAGAACTCGTGGAACGTGACGGGTTGGAAGTCGCCGTACACGCCTGCCGCGACGTCGGTGAGCGCGGTGGCCGCGGCCTGCTCGTCCTCCCAGGTCCAGTCGGCGGTGGGGTAGTCGAGGCCCGCGGCGTCGAAGAGCGACGTGTTGTAGTACATGACGACGTTCGAGTACGACGACGGAAGGCCGTACTGCGTGCCGTCGAGCGCGAAGGACTCCAGGAGGGTGTCCTTGTACGCCGAGGCGTCGACGTCCTCGAGCGGTGCGAGGGCGCCCGACTCGGCGTAGGACACGAAGTTCTCGTAGTTGAGGTCCACGACGTCCGCGACGGTCTGGCCCGCGAACGCGGTCTGCAGCTTGGTGAAGTAGTCCGCGAAGGGGATCGTCTCGACCTGGACGTCGACCTCGGGGTTGTCCTTCTCGTATGCCGCGACGATGGTGTCGAGGTCCTGCTCGTGCCCGTCGTTGGACGTGAAGTTCATGTAGCGCACGACGGTCTTTCCGTCCTCGCCCGCGGTCGTCGTGGCGGAACCCTGGGCGCAGGCCGTGAGGGCCGTGACGCAGATGAGGGCGAGGGGGACGAGCGCAGCGGTGCGCTGGGTGAAGCGTGAGGCCATGAGACCTCTCCTTTCGGTGCGGGTGCGTGCTGTGGGTCGGGGTCTACTTGAGCCCGGTGTGGGACATCCCGGCGATGATGTGGCGCTGGGCGAACATGTAGACGACCGCGATGGGCAGGATCGAGACGACCGAGCCGGCCATGACGACGTCCCACTGGGTCGTGAACTGGCCCTGGAGCGTGGACAGGCCCAGGGGGAGGGTCATCAGCTCGGGCGAGCGGATGACGACCAGCGGCCACAGGAAGCTGTTCCAGGAGCCCATGAACGCGAACACCGCGAGGGTCGCGAGCGCGGGCTTCACGAGCGGCAGGACGATCTGCCCGAAGATCCGCAGGTGCCCGGCGCCGTCGAGCGTCGCGGCCTCGTCGAGCTCGCGCGGCACGCCGTCGACGGCCTGGCGGAGCAGGAAGATGCCGAACGCGGACGCGATCGTGGGCGCGAGGAGCGCGAAGTAGGTGTCGTTGAGGTTGAGCCGGGTCATCTGGATGAACAGCGGCACCACGAGGACCTGGAGCGGGATCATGAGCGTCGCGAGGTACGCCGCGAACAGGATGGGCTTGCCCTTGAAGTGCAGGCGGCTGAACCCGTAGGCCGCCATGGAGCCGGTGATCATCTGGAGCAGGGTCGCGACGACCGCGACCCCGAACGAGTTCGCGATGATCCGCCAGATCGGCATGGACGCCATGAGGGTTCGGTACGCGTCGAGCGTCGGGTCCTCGACGATCAGCGACGGGCCACCCGACAGGGAGCCGCTGGGCGTGATCGACGTGATGACGGTCCACAGGAACGGAAACAGCATGAGGACCGCGCCGACGACGACGGACAGGTAGAGGCCGACCCGGCCGAGGACCTGGCGCGCGTTGCGCCGGGGCTGACGTGGCCTCGCGCGAGCCGGTGAGGCGGGACTCGTGACGGCGGTCGGGACGAGGGTCTCAGGCATGGTTCACCCACCTGCGCTGACCGCGCATCTGGAGCGCGGTGACGATGAGGATCAGGACGAAGAGGATCCAGGACAGGGCGGACGCGTCACCCGCCCGGCCGTATCGGAACGTCAGGTCGTAGATCTGGCCGACGACGACCTGGCTGGCACCGGACGGCCCGCCGCCGGTCATCACGTACACCTGGTCGAAGACCTGGAAGCCGTTGATGAGCGAGATGACGACCACGAAGAAGGTCGACGGGGACAACAGCGGGAGGGTGATGTGCCAGAAGCGCTTCCAACCGCCCGCGCCGTCGACCCGGGCGGCCTCCAGGACCTCCCCGGGGATCGACTGCAGCCCTGCGAGCAGGATGACCATGACGAAACCGAGGTCCTTCCACGCCGAGGCGAGGATGACCGACGGCATGGCCCACTGCGGGTCCGTCCACCAGCCGGGGGGCGTCAGCTCGGTGCCGAGGATCCCGTTGATCCCGGTGAGGACGGGCTCGATGAGCTGGTTCACGAGCCCGTTCGAGGGGTTCAGCAGCCACTGCCACACGAGGGCGACGACGACCCAGCTCGTGATGACGGGAAGGAAGTACGCCGCGCGGAAGATCGTGCGGCCCTTGAACGCCCGGTTGAGGAGCATGGCCAGACCGAGACCGCCGACGTACACGAGCGGCAGGTAGCCCACGATGTAGAACAGCGTGTTCCCGAGGACCCGCCAGGTGTCGCCCGACGTGAGCAGGTCGGCGTAGTTGTCGAGCCCGACCCACTCCATGGGGGAGACGAGGTTCCAGTCGTGCAGGCTGACCCACAGCGAGCTGACCATGGGTGCGAGGGTGAAGAGCGCGAGCGGGACGGCGCTCGGGAGCAGGAAGAACGCGACCCACCCGCGGTTGCGCCACCGCGATCCCGCGGAGGTGCGACGGCGGCGACGGGGTGCGGTGCCGCCCTCGGCTGCGGGTCGTGGCGGTGCGGTGGCCGGGACGGTCATCACGCCCTCCTCGCGGCGGTCGGGGTCGGCTCGGCACCGACGTCGGAGTGCAGGCGGGCCACGACGAGACGGCCCTGCTCGCCCGAGGCGCCCGCGGCGTCGAAGGGCGTCGCGAGGACGAGGGCTGCGGCACCGAGCGCCCACTTGTCGTCTGCCCACGGCTCGACGACGAACGGCATGGCGCGACGCGAGGGCAGCAGGTGCGCGCGGAAGGCCGCGTCGAACCCGCTCCGCCAGTGCGCCCAGGCGCCGATGCCTTCGCCGAGGAGGATCACGAGCTCGGGGTCGAGGAGGTGCACGACACCGGCGAGGGTGCGCCCGAGCATGCGACCGGCGTCGCGGTAGAGGTCGCGGGCCGCTGGGTCGCCCGCCTCGGCCCGGACCGCCAGGTCCGCGACGGTCTCGCCGGGGCGCAGGATCCCGGCGGTGACGGCCCGAGCGCGCAACGCGTCGTCTCCGATGAAGGACTCGAGGCAGCCGACGTTGCCGCACGTGCAGGGCGGCCCGTCGTCGTGGACCGGGAAGTGGCCGATCTCGCCCGCCCCACCGGCCGCGCCGCGCCGGATCGTGCCGTCGACGACGAGACCCGAGCCGATGCCGCGCCCGATCGTCAGGACGAGGAAGGAGCTGTGGTCGCGACCGACGCCGTAGAGCTGCTCGGCCACCGCGAGGGTGTTGACGTCGTTCTCGACGAGGACGGGCAGGTCGAGCGCGCGGCGCAGGGACGCGCCCACCGGCACGCCGTTCCAGCCGAGCGTGGGCGCGACCACGACGCCCGAGGCCTGGGAGTCGACCGAGCCGGGAAGACCGACGCCCGCGCCGAGGACGGGACCTTCCTGCGCGTCGACGGTCTCGCGCAGGAGGCGGCCGAGCGTGTCGAGGGCGTCGGGACTCGCCGGGTCGAAGGGGTGGGAGGACTGGTCGAAGGTGCTGCCGTCGAAGCCGACCGAGACGATCGCGACGTGGTCCGCGGTGACCTTCGCGCCGATCGCCCGTGGCGCCGGCCCGTCGGCGAGGCCGAGAAGGCGCCCGGGCCGTCCGCCCGTGCTGGGCACGGTCTCCAGCTCGACGAGGAGGCCCCGGTCGACGAGGTCCTTGGTCACCTGTGTGACGGTCGCGGGGCTGACGCCCAGCTCCCGAGCGATCGCCGCCCGGCTGCGGGGGCCGCGTGAGCCGACCAGCGCCAGCGTGGCGGCTCCGCTCAGGTCTCCCCGGTTCGGGGTCTGGCGCATCCGGAACTCCTTTGTTTCGCAATAACTTTAGAGGCAAACTAAGTCGCTGCGGCAGATGTGTCAAGGCATGCGCAGGGGTCGGGCGCCGAGCGTCCGTCGCCGTGGAGGATCCGCGACGAAGTCCGGGACGCGGAGGAGAGGTGCGTGGTCGCTCGTGGGCGGGCGCGCCCTCGGGTCGGCCGACGGGGGATACTAGGGGCGTGAGCGTACCCATCAGTCTCGGAATGCCTGCTGCCCCGCCGCCGGTCCTCGCCCCGCGACGCAAGAGCCGCAAGATCAAGGTCGGCAAGGTGGACGTCGGCGGCGACGCGCCGATCAGCGTCCAGTCGATGACGACGACGCCGACGACGGACATCAACGCGACGCTCCAGCAGATCGCGGAGCTCACGGCGTCGGGCTGCGACATCGTGCGCGTGGCGGTCCCGAGCGCGGACGACGCGCTCGCGCTGCCGGCGATCGCGAAGAAGTCGCAGATCCCCGTGATCGCGGACATCCACTTCCAGCCCAAGTACGTGTTCGCCGCGATCGACGCGGGCTGCGCCGCGGTGCGCGTGAACCCGGGCAACATCCGCAAGTTCGACGACCAGGTCAAGGAGATCGCGAAGGCGGCCTCGGACGCGGGCGTGTCGCTGCGCATCGGCGTGAACGCCGGGTCTCTCGACCCGCGACTGCTCGCAAAGTACGGCAAGGCGACGCCCGAGGCGCTGGTCGAGTCGGCGGTGTGGGAGGCGTCGCTCTTCGAGGAGCACGGGTTCCACGACTTCAAGATCTCGGTGAAGCACAACGACCCGGTCGTCATGGTGCGGGCGTACGAGCTGCTCGCGGAGGCGGGGGACTGGCCGCTGCACCTCGGCGTGACCGAGGCCGGACCGGCGTTCCAGGGCACGATCAAGTCGGCCACGGCGTTCGGCGCGCTGCTGAGCAAGGGCATCGGCGACACGATCCGCGTCTCGCTGTCCGCGCCCCCGGTCGAGGAGGTCAAGGTCGGGAACCAGATCCTCCAGGCGCTCAACCTGCGCCCCCGCAAGCTCGAGATCGTCTCCTGCCCGTCGTGCGGGCGCGCCCAGGTGGACGTCTACACGCTCGCGGAGAAGGTCACGGCCGGGCTCGAGGGCATGGAGGTGCCGCTGCGCGTCGCCGTCATGGGCTGCGTCGTCAACGGCCCGGGCGAGGCGCGCGAGGCGGACCTCGGCGTCGCGTCGGGCAACGGCAAGGGCCAGATCTTCGTCAAGGGCGAGGTCGTCAAGACGGTGCCGGAGGCGCTGATCGTGGAGACGCTCATCGAGGAGGCGCTGCGCATCGCGGAGACCATGACGCCGGAGAACGACGCGCAGGCCGGTCCGCCGGTCGTCACGGTCGGCTGACGGTCCGGTGGCCCGCTGGCGTCCGACCGTCCCGGCCCTGAGGCCGCGGTCGCGCGGGGAGGCTGGTGCCGGCGAGCACGCCCGGGCGCGCGTCCTCGTCGACGCGGACGTCCCGGAGGCGCTGGCGGTCTGTGCGGGCGACCCGGTCGCGTCGACGCTCGCGGCGGCGCGGCTCGCGGTCGCCCAGCACGCGGGTCTGCACGCGGCGGGCGGGCAGGCCTGGGGGTTCCCGGCCGTCGGGCCGCTCGAGGCGGTGTGCTGGGCTGGTGCCAACCTCGTGCCGGTCGTCCCGGCGTCGCTCGACCCCGACCGGGCCCGCGCGGCGGTCGCGGCGTTCGCCGTGCTCGCGCGGCACGCCGGACGACGGTCGTCGTCGGTGGTGGGGGAGCGTGACGCCGTCCTCGCGCTGTGGGAGCAGCTCGCGCCCCACTGGCCGTCGCCGCGCGAGATCCGGGCGAACCAGCCGTCGCTCGCGATCGACCGCGACCCCGACGTCGAGCCCGACCCGGGCGTGCGTCGCTCCGTCGCGGCCGAGGTGCCCGTGGTCCTGCCCGCGTGCGTGCGCATGTTCACCGAGGAGGTCGGCTACTCGCCCGTCGAGGGCGGCGGGCGCGCCTACGAGGAGCGGGTGCGGTCGCTCGTGCTCGCGGGCCGGTCGTTCGTCCGGATCGCGGGGGGCGACGGCGCGCCGCACGTCGTCTTCAAGGCGGAGCTCGGCGCGGTGACGCCGCTCGTCGCGCAGGTCCAGGGCGTGTGGGTCGACCCGCGGTACCGCGGCCAGGGCCTGGCCGCGCCGGGGATGGCCGCCGTCGTGCACCTCGCCCGCCGGGGGACCCCGGCCGAGGCCGCCCGCCGCGTCGCGCCGCCGGTGGTGTCGCTGTACGTCAACGACTACAACGCGCGCGCGCTCGCGACGTACCGGCGCGTCGGGTTCGAGCAGGTCGGCACGTACGCCACGGTCCTCTTCTGACGGTCCGCGACCCGCGCGCTACTTGAGCAGCCGCGACATCCGGCGGTCGGCGAGGACCTGGCCCCCCGTCTGGCACGTCGCGCAGTACTGCAGGCTGCGGTCGGCGAAGCTCACCTCGCGCACGACGTCCCCGCACACGGGGCACGGCAGCCCGGTGCGTCCGTGCACGCGCATGCCCGCGCGCTTGGCGTCCTTGAGCTCCGCGGCGGGCTTGCCCGACGACGCCGCCACGGCCTCCGCGAGCACCTCGCCGACGGCGGCGTGCACCCGGGCGACCTCGTCCGGCGTGAACGAGCGCGTGAGCTTGAACGGGCTCGTGCGGGCCGCGTGGAGGATGTCGTCGGAGTAGGCGTTGCCGATCCCCGCGATCGACGACTGGTCGCGCAGGAGCCCCTTGACCTGCTGGTTGCGCGCGGCCATGAGCGCCCCGAGCGCCTCGGGGGTGAAGCCCGGGTCGAGCGGCTCGATCCCGAGCGTCTCGATCGCCCGGACCTCCTCGGGGTGCCGGACGACGTGCACCGCGAGCCGCTTGCGCGTCCCCGCCTCGGTGAGGTCGAACCCTGAGCCGTCGTCGAACCGCACGCGCAGCGCGAGCACCGCGGCCTTCCCGCCCCCGCTGCCGCCGAGCCGGGGCCGCACGGGCGTCGTCGGTGCCTTCTCCGACCACCGCAGCCACCCGGCGCGGGCGAGGTGGAAGACGAGGTGGACCTCGTCGTCGGGCCCCGGCGCGGGCGGGCCGTCCACGGGCTGCGCGAGGACGAGGTCGAGCCACTTGCCGTGGCGGCGGGCACCGGTCACGACGCGCCCGACGAGCGCCCCGACGGGCGGGTCGAACGTCTTGAGCGCGGCGATCTGGGCGACGTCGGCGGCGACGACGGTGCGTCCGGTCGCGCGGTCGTCGAGGAACCGGACGAGGGCCTCGACCTCGGGCAGCTCGGGCATGGGGACATCCTCCCCGCCGGTAGGGTGGGGCGCATGTCTTCCGTCACGTCCGGCGCGCCCGCCGCGGCCTCCACCCGCGTCCGGGGCGCCGACCTCCTGCGCCTGTCCACCCTGTTCGTCCGGACGCTGCGCGAGGACCCGGCCGACGCCGAGGTCGCGAGCCACAAGCTCCTCGTGCGAGCGGGCTACATCCGCCGCGCCGCGCCTGGCATCTACACCTGGCTCCCGCTCGGCCTGCGCGTGCTGCGCAAGGTCGAGGACGTGGTCCGCGAGGAGATGGCCGCGGCGGGCGCGCAGGAGGTGCACTTCCCGGCGCTGCTGCCCAAGGAGCCGTACGAGGCGACGGGCCGCTGGACGGAGTACGGGCCCAACATCTTCCGGCTCAAGGACCGCAAGGAGGGCGACTACCTCCTCGCGCCGACGCACGAGGAGATGTTCACGCTCCTCGTCAAGGACCTGTACTCGTCGTACAAGGACCTGCCGCTGACGATCTACCAGATCCAGACCAAGTACCGCGACGAGGCGCGTCCTCGCGCCGGCCTCATCCGCGGCCGCGAGTTCGTCATGAAGGACGCCTACTCGTTCGACACCACGGACGAGGGTCTGGAGCGCTCCTACGAGGCGCAGCGCGCGGCGTACCGGCGCATCTTCGACCGGCTCGGGCTCGAGTACGTGATCGTGGCCGCGACGTCGGGCGCCATGGGCGGCTCGCGCTCCGAGGAGTTCCTCACCCCGACGCCGATCGGCGAGGACACGTTCGTGCGCTCGCCCGGCGGGTACGCGGCCAACGTCGAGGCGGTCGTGACGCCCGTACCGGAGGACGTCGACTACGCCGACGCGCCCGCGGCGCACGTCGAGGACACGCCCGACACCCCGACGATCGACTCGCTCGTCGCCCTCGCCAACGCCCGCTTCCCGCGCCCCGACCGCGCGTGGACGGCGGCGGACACGCTGAAGAACGTCGTGCTCGCCCTCACGCACCCCGACGGCCGCCGCGAGGTCGTCGTCGTCGGGCTGCCCGGCGACCGCGAGGTCGACCTCAAGCGCGTCGGCGCGGCGTTCGAGCCGGCCGAGGTCGAGCCGGCGACGGACGCGGACTTCGTCGCGCACCCCGAGCTCGTCAAGGGCTACATCGGCCCGCAGGTGCTCGGCCCGAACGTCCGGCGCGACGTGCCCGCGGAGGTCGTCGAGGGCGAGGTGCCCGAGCGGCACTCCGTGCGCTACCTGCTCGACCCGCGCGTCGTCGCCGGCACGCGCTGGATCACCGGCGCGAACGAGCCGGGGCGGCACGTGTTCGACCTCGTCGCCGAGCGCGACTTCGCCGCCGACGGCACGGTCGAGGCAGCCGAGGTCCGCGCGGGCGACCTCGCGCCCGACGGCTCGGGCCCGCTCGAGCTGGCCCGCGGCATCGAGATCGGCCACATCTTCGCGCTCGGGCGCAAGTACGCCCAGGCGCTCGGCCTCACCGTGCTCGACGAGAACGGCAAGCAGGTCGTCGTGACCATGGGGTCGTACGGCATCGGCGTGACGCGCGTGCTCGCGGCGCTCGCGGAGGCGAACCACGACGACGCCGGGCTCGCGTGGCCCGCGCACGTCGCGCCCGCGCACGTGCACGTCGTCGCGACGGGCAAGGACGCGAGCGTCTTCGACGAGGCCGAGCGCCTCGCGACCGAGCTCACGGCCCGGGGCGTCGAGGTGGTCTACGACGACCGTCCGAAGGTCTCGCCGGGCGTGAAGTTCAAGGACGCCGAGCTCCTCGGCGTGCCGCTCCTCCTCGTCGTGGGCCGCGGCCTGGCCGACGGCGTCGTCGAGGTCCGCCCCCGCGCGGGCGAGGCCGTGCAGGTCGCCGTCGCGGACGCCGTCGAGCACGTGGCGGCGCAGGTGGCCGAGCTCCTGGGCTGACACGTCGCAGCGTCGGAGGCGCCCCCGGTCCGGTCTCACGGGCCGGGGGCGCCTCCGTCGTCCCCGGAGGAGAGCGGGAGGAGCGGCGGTCCCGCGCGGGTCGCGGGCCGCTCCCGCACCGAGCCGGGTGGCGCCCGTCCGGCGCCGGGGCGCGGCCGGGCTCAGCCGGCGGCCTGCTCCGGGAGCCCGGGGAAGGCGACGGGCGGCTCGCCCCACGCGACCGCGCCCGCCCACGAGTCGACGAGGAGGGCCACCGCCTCGGCCCGGGAGGCGGCCGGGGCGGTCGCGACGAGGCTCGCGTACGACTGCGCGAGGCCCGACTCGACCTGGCGCGCCAGGGAGGCGAGGTCCGCGTCGTCCGGCAGCGCGTAGGCGACGCGCCGGGGGTCCTGCGCGGTGCCGTCCGTCCCGGCTGCGAGGGCCCACGCCTGGCCGCGCGCACGGTGCTCGGCGGCGCGCGCGACCGCTGCCGTGCGGGCGTCGCCCTCGGACTGCGCGGCGCGCACCTCGTACGCGTACCCCGCGGCGTCCTCCGACTCGACGAGCGTCGCGAGGTCCGGCGCGCCGATGCCGGCGGGCGACTCCTCGACGGGTGGGGCCGTCGTCGCGAGCCCGTCGGCCGCGGCGGACCCGGTGAGCGCGGCGAGGCGTCGCGCCGAGACGTGGTCCGACGCCGCGACCGACGCGAGGAGCCGGGCGAGCCCGGCGTCCGTCGACGCGTCGGCCGAGGCGCCCGTGCGCTGCGCGGCCTCCACGAGCGCGACGACGACGTCGTCGGTCGTGGCGACGTCGCCGCCGGTGCCGGGGGCGTCGGGCGAGCCGTCGTCGGTGCCCTCGCCGCCGGCCGGCGTCTCGTCGCCGGCGGCCTCGTCGTCGTCCCCCGGCGGGGGACCCTGTGGGGGGTCGTCGTCACCGGGGAGGTCGAGGTCGCCCAGCCCGGAGTCGTAGACCCCGCCGAGGGCGTCGACGTGCTGCCCGGCGAACGTCGCGACGTCCGCGAGGGCTGCGAGGGTGGCCGGGTCGGTCACGCCCGGCGTGACGTCCGCCACGAGGTCGGCGATCGCGAGGGCGTCGTCCACCGCGCCGGCGCGGAGCACCTCGACGGCGTCGGGCGACGGCTCGGTGGGGGGCGGCGTCTCCAGCCGGAGGCCGCACCCGGCCGTCAGGACGCCGGTCGCGAGCACCGTCACGGCGGCGAGCAGGCGGCCCCCGGGCCGGGGCGTCCGGCCCGGGCGGGAACGGGTCGCCGCGGGTGCCGCGGTCGCGTGGGGAGTCATCGGGGGCGATGATGTCACGTCCGGGGCCCGCGAGTCGTTAGGCTGGTCCCCGGTCGAACGTCCCGACGAGCGGATCGTCGGGAGATCCCGAGACAACAACACACCGGTCGTCTTCCGTACCCGGCGTGGGACACGGACAGGAGCTGAGTCATGGCAGGGCAGGCGGGCGGTCAGTCCGGCAAGGCACCCGGGGGCGACGCGACGTCGCACGCGCTCCGCGAGAGCGTGCGCGCGGCGATCGAGCCCGCGGTCCGGGACGCGGGACTCTTCCTCGAGGACGTCACGGTGTCGCGCGCCGGAGCCCGCTCCGTGGTGCGCGTCGTGCTCGACCTCCCGGACGACGTCGAGGGGAACCTCGACCTCGACACCGTGGCGGAGGCGACCCGCCCCATCTCCACGGCGCTGGACGCGGTGGACCCGCTCCGCGGCGCGTACACGCTCGAGGTCTCGACGCCCGGCACCGACCGTCCGCTCACCGAGCCGCGCCACTTCCGGCGCGCCCGCGGTCGCCTCGTACGCCTCGTGCTCGCCGACGGCGGCACGGTCGAGGGGCGCCTGCGGGCCGGGTCCGAGGTCGGCCCGGACCTGCTGCTCGACGTCCCCGGCGCGCGCGGGGTCGTGACGGAGCGCGTCGTGCCGTTGGCCGACGTGGTCCGTGGGCAGGTGCAGGTGGAGCTCAGGCGCGCCCTGGAGGCCGACCTGCCCGAGCTCGACGACGCTGCCGACGATCCGGCGCCCGGCTCGACCGACGACACGACCGCCCACGACGAGGAGGCCTGACGATGGACGTGGACATGAGCGCGCTGCGCCTGCTGGAGCGCGAGAGGGACATCAGCCTCGACGTCCTGGTGGCCGCGATCGAGCAGGCCCTGCTCTCGGCGTACCACCGCACCCCGGACGCGTACTCCCGCGCGCGCGTCGAGCTCGACCGCAAGACGGGGCACGTCACCGTGTGGGCGCGCGAGGAGCTGCCGGCTCCCCAGACCGACGACGAGGACGCCCCGCGCGGCCCGGTCGAGTACGGGCCGGAGTTCGACCACACGCCCGCCGACTTCGGCCGGATCGCGACGTCGACCGCGCGCCAGGTCATCGTCCAGCGCCTGCGCGACGCCGAGGACGACCAGATCCTCGGCACGTTCCGCGGCAAGGAGGGCGAGGTCCTCGCGGGCGTCATCCAGCAGGGCCGCGACCCGCGCGTGGTGCTGGTCGACGTCGGCGGCACCGAGGCGGTCCTCCCGCCGCACGAGCAGGTGCCCACGGAGGAGTACGTGCACGGCGAGCGCCTGCGCGCGTACGTGCTCGAGGTGGCCCGGGGAATGAAGGGCGCGCAGATCACGTTGAGCCGCACGCACCCGAACCTCGTGCGCAAGCTGTTCGAGCTCGAGGTGCCCGAGGTCGCGGACGGGTCGGTGGAGATCACCGCCATCGCCCGCGAGGCCGGGCACCGGACGAAGGTCGCCGTGCGCTCCCGGGTCCCCGGTCTCGGGGCCAAGGGCGCCTGCATCGGCCCCATGGGCTCCCGGGTGCGCGCCGTCATGGCGGAGCTGCACGGCGAGAAGATCGACATCGTCGACCACAGCGACGACCCGGCGCAGTTCGTGGCCAACGCGCTGTCACCGGCTCGTGTGTCGTCCGTCACGGTCGTCGACGAGGTGGCCCGCGCCGCGCGCGTCGTCGTCCCGGACTTCCAGCTCTCCCTGGCGATCGGCAAGGAGGGGCAGAACGCCCGCCTGGCCGCGAAGCTCACGGGGTGGCGCATCGACATCCGCTCGGACGAGGGCGGCGCCCCGGCGGAGCGGTCCGGCGACGACGCTCCCGCAGGTCCTCGCACCGGAGACCGGTAGTCGACGGGGGTGGGACGGTCACGGATGACGGGACGGCGCGGTAGACTGTCCTCGACCGGGCCGCGCGCCCGCACCTCGACCATGCCCCAGGACACCACGACCCGCCCCGTACCCACGGGCTCGGGTCCTGTCCGTACGTGCGTCGGATGCCGGGAGCGCGACCTGCGGTCAGCTCTCCTCCGTCTGGTCCTCGACCGGTCCGGTGCGAGCGCCGACGAGCCCCGGCTCGTGGTGGACGCCGGACGGTCGCTGCCGGGTCGCGGTGCGTGGCTCCACGCGTCGGCCCGGTGCCTCGAGACGGCGGAACGCCGGCGGGCCGTCCCGCGGGCCCTGCGCGTCGCCGGGCCCCTCGACCTCGCCGCGGTCCGCACCGTGATCGAGGCGCGGCCGGGAGAGCACGTCTGAGCCATGCGTCACGGCCCCGTCCCCGGGGGCCGCACTGCACGACACGTCGACAAGGAAGCGGGTTAGAAGCCGATGGGCACCCGATGAGTACCCAGCGATGAGCACCCAGCACTAACGACGGTCCTCCCTGTCCGGGACGGGCCGAGACAGGAGAGTTGTGGCAAAGGTCCGCGTCTACGAGCTCGCGAAGGAGCTCGGGGTGGAGAGCAAGACCATCATGACCAAGCTGACGGAGCTCGGTGAGTTCGTCCGCTCGGCATCCTCGACCATCGAGCCACCGGTGGTCCGCAAGCTGCGCGACGCCTTCCCCGCCGGGGGCGGCGCCGCGAGCAAGCCCGCGGCGGCACCCGCCGCGCGCCCGGCCGCGCCGAAGCCGGCCCCGAAGCCCGAGGCGAAGGCCGAGCCGGCCGCGCCGAAGGCGGAGGCTCCCGCGCCCCGGTCGGCGGCCCCGGCCCCGGCCGAGCCCGCGAAGGCACCTCAGGCCCCGGCGCCCGCCGCGCCGGCACCGAAGGCTCCGGCGCCCCAGGCCCCCGCGGCCGAGCGCCCGGCGCCCCAGAAGCCCACCGCCACGCCCAAGCCGGGCGGCGGCACGAACGCGCCCGCCCCCCGTCCGGGTGGCTCGGGCGCGCGCCCCGGTGCCCCGCGCCCGGGCAACAACCCGTTCGCCTCCAGCCAGGGCATGCCCCGGCAGGGTGGCGGCCCGCGTCCGGGCGCCCCGCGCCCGGGCAACAACCCCTTCGCGTCCAGCCAGGGCATGCCCCGGCCCGGCGCGCGTCCCGAGCGCGCCGAGGGTGCCGCGGCGGCGTCGGGCGAGCGTCCGGGCGGCCCCCGCCCGGGTGGCCCCCGTCCCGCTCCGCGTCCCGGTGGCCCGCGCCCGAACCCGGGCATGATGCCCGGCCGCACCTCGATCGGTCGCCCCGGCGAGCGTCCCGCTCCCGGCGGTCGTCCCGGCGGTGGCGGCGGCGGTCGTGGCGGCGGTGGCGGCTTCGGCGGTCGTCCCGGTGGTGGCGGCGCGCCCGGTGGCGGCGGCGGCTTCGCCGGTCGTCCCGGTGGCGGCGGTCGCGGCGGCGCGGGTCGCGGCTCCACGCAGGGCGCCTTCGGGCGCGCCGGCGGCCGTCCCGTGCGCGGGCGCAAGTCGAAGCGCGCGAAGCGCCAGGAGTTCGAGCAGATGCAGGCGCCGTCGCTCGGCGGCGTGCAGGTTCCCCGCGGGAACGGCTCGACCGTCGTGCGACTGCGGCACGGCTCGTCCCTGAACGACTTCGCGGACAAGATCGACGCGAACCCCGCGAGCCTCGTCACGGTCCTCTTCCACCTCGGTGAGATGGCGACCGCGACGCAGTCGCTCGACGAGGACACGTTCGGCACGCTCGCGGCCGAGCTCGGCTACGTCATCGAGATGGTCTCGGCGGAGGAGGAGGACCGCGAGCTGCTCGGGTCCTTCGACATCGACCTGGACGCGGAGCTCGAGGCCGAGGGCGACGACGAGCTCATGGCTCGTCCGCCGGTCGTCACCGTCATGGGTCACGTCGACCACGGAAAGACCAAGCTCCTCGACGCGATCCGCCAGACGGACGTCGTCGCGGGCGAGGCCGGCGGCATCACCCAGCACATCGGTGCCTACCAGGTGCGCCACGAGCACGAGGGCACCGACCGCGCCATCACCTTCATCGACACCCCGGGTCACGAGGCGTTCACCGCCATGCGTGCCCGTGGTGCCCAGGTGACGGACATCGCGATCCTGGTCGTGGCCGCGGACGACGGCGTGATGCCGCAGACCATCGAGGCGCTCAACCACGCCCAGGCGGCGAACGTGCCGATCGTCGTCGCGGTGAACAAGGTGGACAAGGAGTCGGCCAACCCGGCCAAGATCCGCCAGCAGCTCACCGAGTACAACCTGGTGGCCGAGGAGTACGGCGGCGACACCATGTTCGTCGACGTGTCGGCCAAGCAGAACATGGGCATCGACGACCTCCTCGAGGCCGTCCTGCTCACGGCCGACGCCTCGCTCGACCTGCGCGCGAACCCCGACAAGGACGCTCGCGGCGTCGCCATCGAGGCGAACCTGGACAAGGGCCGCGGCGCCGTCGCGACCGTCCTCGTCCAGTCCGGCACGCTGCGCGTCGGTGACGCGATCGTCGCCGGCACGGCCCACGGCCGCGTCCGCGCGATGTTCGACGAGCACGGCAACGCCGTGACCGAGGCAGGCCCCGCCCGTCCGGTCCTCGTGCTGGGTCTCGCGTCCGTGCCGAGCGCGGGCGACACGTTCCTCGTGGCGCCGGACGAGCGCACGGCGCGCCAGATCGCCGAGAAGCGCGAGGCCGCCGAGCGCGCCGCCCTCCTGGCCAAGCGCCGCAAGCGCATCAGCCTCGAGGACTTCACGCAGGCGCTCCAGCAGGGCAAGGTCGAGACTCTCAACCTCGTCCTCAAGGGTGACGTGTCCGGTGCCGTCGAGGCTCTCGAGGACGCGCTGCTCAAGATCGACGTGGGCGACGAGGTCGAGCTGCGCGTCATCCACCGCGGTGTCGGTGCGATCACGCAGAACGACGTCAACCTCGCGACGGTCGACAACGCGATCATCATCGGCTTCAACGTGAAGTACGGCGAGCGCGTCGAGGACCTGGCCGAGCGCGAGGGCGTCGACGTCCGCTTCTACTCGATCATCTACCAGGCGATCGAGGACGTGGAGGCCGCGCTCAAGGGCATGCTCAAGCCGGAGTACGAGGAGGCCCAGCTGGGCACGGCGGAGATCCGCGAGATCTTCCGCTCCTCCAAGTTCGGCAACATCGCGGGTTCGATCGTCCGGTCGGGCGAGATCCGCCGCAACGCCAAGGCGCGCGTCCTGCGCGACGGCAAGGTCGTGGGGGACAACCTCACGGTCGAGTCGCTCAAGCGGTTCAAGGACGACGCCACCGAGGTCCGCGAGGGCTTCGAGTGCGGTATCGGACTGGGCTCGTTCAACGACCTCCAGGTCGGCGACACGATCGAGACGTTCGAGATGCGGGAGAAGCCGCGTTCCTGACGCTCGTCACGCCCGGGGGCGGTCACGGATCGTGGCCGCCCCCGGGCGTTCGTCTCCCGTCCCGCCCGGCCGACGGGGACCGTCGGCGTACGGTCGTCGGGACCGTCGCCGGAACGCTCGGCACGAAAGGAAGAAGCCATGGTCGACCACCCCCGGGCGAGGAAGCTCGCCGACCGCATCAAGGAGATCGTCGCGCAGCTGCTCGACACGCGGATCAAGGACCCGCGGCTCGGGTTCGTCACGGTGACGGACGTGCGCGTCACCGGTGACCTGCAGAACGCGTCCGTGTTCTACACCGTGTACGGCACGGACGAGGAGCGGGCCGGGACGGCCGCCGCGCTGGAGAGCGCCAAGGGGCTCATCCGGTCCGAGGTCGGCAAGCAGACGGGGATCCGTCTCACGCCGACGATCGAGTTCCACCTCGACTCGGTCCCCGAGACGGCCGCGCACCTCGACGCCGCGCTCGTCGAGGCGCGCCGTCGCGACGCGGAGCTCGCGGCCCTGCGCGAGGGCAAGGCCTTCGCCGGGGACGCGGACCCGTACCGGACGAGCGAGGAGGACGGCGCCACCGAGGCGTAGCGTCCTGCGCCACAGGACATCGATGCCCGGTCGGGGAGCGGCGGACACGCGCTCCCCGGCCGGGCACCGTCGTCTCGCGGGGCGTCCCGTCGTCGTGCGCCGCCGGTCAGCGACCTGTGCCGCGCGGGATGGCGAGGCCCGCCACGACGGCGACGACGAGGACCGCCGTGCCCAGGGCCAGCGCCGGAGCGAGGCCCGTGGCGAAGGCGGCAGGGGTGAGCGCACCTCCCGCGCCGAGGAAGGCGGCGGTGAGGACGGCGACGCCGAGCGCGACGCCGACCTCCCGCACGGTGGCGTTGACGCCGCTCGCCGTCGCGTGGTCGGCGTCCCCCACCCCGGCGAGCGCCGCCGTCGAGACCGGGGCGAACGTCAGGCCCATGCCCACCCCGGCGAGGACGAACGCCGGGACGAGCGCGGCGTAGGACGTCCCGGACCCGACGAGCGCGGCCATCCAGCCGAGCGCCGCCGCCTGGAGCACGAGGCCGCCGACGACGAGCGGACGGGTGCCGAGGCGGCCCGCGAGAGCGCCCGCGAGCGGTGCCACGACCATCGGTGCGGCCGTCCAGGGGAGGGTGCGGACGCCGGCCTCGAGGGGGGAGAAGCCCAGCCCGACCTGCAGAAACTGCGTGAGCAGGAAGACGGCGCCGAACATCCCGACCGCGAACGCGAGGCTCGCGACGTTCGCCGCGCTGAAGCTCCGCGAGCGGAACAGCCGCAGCGGCACGAGGGGGTGCGCCGTGCGCGACTCGTGGACGACGAAGAGCACGAGAAGGGCCGTCGCGAGGGAGAGCGTGGCGATCGTGGCCCCCGAGCCCCAGCCGCGCCGCTCGGCGTCGACGATGCCCCACACCGCGAGGAGGATCCCGCTGCCCGCGAGCAGCAGCCCGGGCACGTCGAACGGCTGGCGCCGCCCGAAGGTCTCGCGCAGCCCGGCGAGGACGAGCGGGACGGCGACGAGCGCGACCGGGACGTTGAGCCAGAAGATCGCCTCCCAGCTCAGTCCCTCGACGACGGCGCCGCCGACGAGCGGGCCGAGCGCCACGCCGAGGCCGGAGACGCCGCTCCAGACGCCGATCGCGAGGGCGCGTCGCGCCGGCGGCACCGCGCCCACCAGCAGGGCCAGGGAGAGCGGGAGGATCGCGGCGGCTCCTGCGCCCTGCACCGCACGGGCCGCGACGAGCGCGCCCGGGGTGGACGCCAGGGCTGCCCCCGCCGACGCGAGCGTGAAGAGCGCGATCCCGGCCACGAACACCCGGCGGCGACCGAACCGGTCTCCGAGCGCGGCCGCGGGCAGCATGAGCGCGGCGAAGGTGAGCGTGTACGCGTTGACGAACCACTGCAGCTCCTCGACCGTCGGGCGCAGCGCCGCGGAGATCACGGGGAGCGCGCCGGTGACGACGAGGTTGTCGAGCGTCGCCATGAACATCGGGAGCGAGGCGGCGACGAGTGCGAGCGCGACCGGCCGCGCGCGCCGCGGGCCCGCCTCGGGCGGGGCGTGCGCGGCGGACGGCGACGGCTCCGCGACGGTGGCGAGGTGCTCGTCGTCGCGGGCGACGGCGTCGGGCGGGGAGACGGACATGGCATCCTCCGGCTAGTAAGCATTGATTGATTACTACCCGACGAACGCTAGTTATCGACTGATAACCTGTCAACCATGAGTCCCGACGTCCCGACCCGGCGCATGACGCGCGACGAGCGTCGCGAGCAGATCCTCGACGCCGCGACGGCGGTGTTCGCCGAGGGCGGCTACGCGGGCACGAGCACCGACCAGGTGGCGCGCGCCGCGAACGTCTCCCAGCCGTACGTGGTCCGGCTCTTCGGGACCAAGGAGGAGCTGTTCCGCGAGGTGTTCGACCGCATCGCGACGGAGGTCCTCGCGCGGTTCGAGGCCGTTCGGCCCGGTCCTGACGCGAAGGCCGCGATGGTCGAGGCCTACACGCGCCTCGTCGCCGACCCCGACCAGCTCCGGGTCCTCATGCACGGCTTCGTCCTCGGCTCGGACCCCGTGCTCGGATCGCGGGGGCGCGAGGTGCTGGCGCGGTCGTTCGACCTCTACCGCGCGCGCACCGGTGCGAGCGACGTCGAGGCACGCGACTTCGTGGCGCAGGGCATGCTCCTCAACACGCTCTTCGCGCTCCAGGCCGACGCGCACGCCGACGACGACCCGTCGCTGGCGATGCTCGTGCGGTGCACGATCGACCCCTCGGCCGCCCTGCGGCGGGTCGCGACGGAGCAGGCACGATGACCGAGTCGCGCTCGGGACGACCCCGCACGACGGCCCCGCGCCGGCCCACCGCACCCGACGGTCTCGTCGTCGTCGACAAGCCGGGCGGCTGGACGAGCCACGACGTCGTCGGTCGAGGCCGCCGGCTCGCCGGTACGCGCAAGGTCGGGCACGCGGGCACGCTCGACCCGATGGCGACGGGCGTCCTCGTGCTCGGGGTCGGCCGGGCGACGAAGCTCCTCACGTACGTCGTCGGCGCGGACAAGGACTACGACGCGACGATCCGGCTCGGCGCGAGCACGACGACCGACGACGCCGAGGGCGAACTCGTCGCGCGCGCCGACGCGTCGGGCGTCGGGCGCGCGGACCTCGACCGCGCGATCGCGGACCTCACGGGCGAGATCCTCCAGGTGCCGAGCACGGTGAGCGCGATCAAGGTCGACGGGAAGCGGGCGTACGCGCGCGCCCGGGCGGGCGAGGACGTCGCCCTCGCGGCGCGGCCCGTCGTCGTCTCGCGCTTCGAGGTCCTCGACGTGCGCCCGGCGGGCCCGGGGGAGGCGTCCGACGGCGCGCCCCCCGCCCTGGACGTGGACGTCGCCGTGACCGTCTCGTCCGGCACCTACGTCCGGGCGCTCGCCCGCGACCTCGGTGCCGCGCTCGGCGTGGGCGGGCACCTCACGGCCCTGCGGCGCACGCGCGTCGGCGGGTACGGGCTCGACGTCGCCTCGACGCTCGAGGAGCTCGAGGCACAGGCCGACCGCGACGGCGTCCTCGCGACCCTGCCGCTCGCCGAGGCGGCGCGCGCGACGTTCCCCGTGCGCGACCTCACGGCGCAGGAGGCCACGGCCCTGTCGTACGGGCAGTGGATCCCGGCGACGGGGACGCGGGGCACGGCGGCGGCGATCTCCCCGGCGGGCGAGCTCGTCGCGCTCGTCGAGGACACACGCCGCGGCGGCGCCGACCTCGCGAAGCCCGTGCTGGTCCTGGCGCCCGCCTGACGTCCTCGGTTCGGCGTCGGGGCCGGGGCGTGGCAGTCTTGTCCAGCGGCGCCGACGACTCCCTGCCGGCGCGCCCGACCCGCCCCCTCACCGGAGGAGTTCTCGCGTGCACCTGTGGACGGACCTGAGCCAGGTTCCCCCGGGTTTCGGCCCGTCCGTCGTGACGATCGGCAACTTCGACGGCGTCCACCGCGGCCACGCCCAGGTGCTCGGGCGGATCGTCGACCTCGCCCGCTCGCGCGACGCGCGGGCGGTCGCCGTGACCTTCCACCCGCACCCCGCGGTCGTGCACCGCCCCGAGAGCGCGCCGGAGCTCATCACGGGCATCGCCGACCGGGTCGAGCTGCTCGCGGCGACGGGCCTGGACGCCGTCCTCCTCGTCGAGTACACGCTCGAGTTCGCGCGCCAGACCCCGGAGGAGTTCGTGCGCACGTACCTCGTCGACGGGCTCCGGGTGGGGACGGTCGTCGTGGGGCATGACGTGCGCTTCGGCCGCGACAACGCGGGGACGATCGAGACGATGATCGAGCTCGGGTCGCGGTTCGGGTTCGAGGTCGTGGCGATCGACGACGTCGGGCAGCACCAGGGCGTGCCCGTCACGGACGAGGCGACGCCGGGCGACTCGCAGGTGCGCTGGTCCTCCACGGGCGTGCGGGCGCTGCTCGCGGCGGGCGACGTGCGCGAGGCGGCCCGCATCCTCGGCCGAGCGCACCGCGTGCGGGGCACGGTCGTGCACGGCGACGCCCGGGGCCGCGAGCTCGGCTTCCCGACGGCGAACCTCGGCGCGATCAGCGGCATGGTCCCGGCCGACGGCGTGTACGCGGGCTGGCTGGAGCGCCCGCAGCTCGCGGGTGCCGACCCCCGGCACGCCGACGTCCGGCTCCCGGCCGCGATCTCCATCGGCACCAACCCGACGTTCGACGGCGTCGAACGTCGCGTGGAGGCCTACGTCCTCGACCGGGCCGACCTCGACCTGTACGACGAGGACGTCGTCCTCGAGCTGGTCGAGCGCCTGCGCCCGACGCTGCGCTTCGACGGGATCGAGCCGCTCGTCGCCCAGATGCACGACGACGTCGCCCGCGCCCGCGAGATCCTCGCCGGCACGGGCGGGGAGCCGGCCGCGCCGACGTCGGGGGCCTGACCGTGGTGGCTCCCGCACCGGCGCCCGCCCCCGTGCTGGAGGCGCGCGCCCTGCGCGTCGGCTACGCCGACGTGGCCGTGTGCGCGCCGGTCGACCTCACGGTGCACCCCGGCGAGCTGGTCGTCGTCATCGGCGCGAACGGCAGCGGGAAGTCGACGCTCCTGCGCACGGTGATCGGCCTGCAGCCACCGCTCGGCGGCACGGTGCGCGCCTTCGGTCGGGACGTGGACGAGCGCGAGCGGGGCTTCCGCGCCCGCGTCGCGGGCGTGCTCGACGACGACGCGTTCTTCCCCGCGCTCACGGTGCGCGAGCACCTCGTCCTCGTCGCGCGCGGCCACGGCGTGGTGGGCGCGGGGGCGGCCGTGGACGGGCTCCTGGAGCGGTTCGGGATCGCGGAGCAGGCGGCGTCGCTGCCGTCGGCGCTCTCGTCGGGCCAGCGGCGCCGCTTCCTCCTCGCGTCCGGGCTGGTGCGGCCCCGCGAGCTGCTCGTGCTCGACGAGCCCGAGCAGCGCCTCGACCCCGGGATGCGCGAGCGTCTCGCGGGCCTGCTCGTGGACGACGCGCGCAGCGGCGTCGCGGTCGTCCTCGCCACGCACGACCCGGACCTCGTCGCGCGGACCGGCGCCCGCGGCCTCCTCGTCGGCGACGACGCGTGCGTCGCGCTCGACCCGTCGGACACCCACGACGCGCTCCTGGCGGTGCGCTGACGGTGACCGACGCGCGCCCCGGCGGACTCCCCGGAGAGGCCCGCCGCACGAACCGCGACGATGCCGACGCGGCGAACGCGCTGCGCACGGACCCCGACGAGCTGCTCACCGGACGCGAGCTGCGCCGTCTGACCGCGCGCGCCGCGGCGGCGCGCGCCGACGCGGGCCCGGGGGAGATCGTCGTCGACGCCGCCTACGCCGTCGTGTCCGTCGCGCTCGCGACCGGCTGGGTGATCGGACTCGCCTCGATGCTGCGCTCGACCCTCGACCCCGGCTCGGCGGCCGGAGCGCCGGTGCTCGGGCCGGGCGCGGTCCAGGCGCTCGGGACCGCCGCGCTGCTCGCGCTCCTCACGGGCACGGCCGTGCGGCTCGGACCCGTGGGGGCGGGCAGCGCGGGTGTGCGCTGGTGGGTGCCGACACCGGCGGACCGGCACGGGCTCGTGTCGCCGTCGTTCGTCCGGGCGGTGCTCCTGGGCGGGGTTCTGGGCGCGGTCGGGACGGCGGTCGTGTCGGTCGCCGCCGGCCTCGACGCCGTCACCGCGCTCCGGGCGACGCTGACGGGCGGCGCGCTCGGCCTCCTGCTCGTGGCCGTCGCCGGCCTCGTCCAGCCCTACCCCCGGGCGGCGGGCGCTCTCGCCCGCGCGAGCGACGTCGCGGTCGCCGCCGTCCCGGTCGCCGGGCTCGTGCTCGTCGCCGCCGGCCGACCCGGGTTGCCCGCGCTCGTCGCCCCGCCCCTCGTCGCGCTCGGCCTCCTCGCGGTCGGGGCCGTGCTCGTGCTGCGCTGGTGGCGCGGGCTGGAGTCGCTCGGGGCGACCGTCCTGCGCGCGCAGAGCTCGGTGGCGGACCAGGTCGGTGGAGCCGTGCTCTCGTTCGACACTCGCGACCTCGGCCGCGCCCTGCGCCGGGCGGGCGCGACGCGCGTGCGCGTCCGGCGCTCGCGCCGGTTCGCCGCGGTCCGCGGCGCGTTCGGCGCGGTGGTGGCGGCCGACCTCGTCCTCCTCGGGCGCAGCCCGTCCGCGCTCGCGCAGCTCGTCGGCCTGGGCGCGCTGACGGTCGTCGCCCAGCAGGTCCCGGGCCTCGGCTCGGGGTTCGGCCTCTTCGCGGTGCTGGTCGTGGCGGGCCTCGGCGCCGCGGTGCTCGGCGCCGAGGGAGCGCGCACCGCCGAGATGGCGCCCGTCGTCGACGCGCTCGTGCCGCTCGCCGCGCGCTGGACCCGGCTCGCGCGCGGCGTCGTCCCCACGCTCACGGCCGCCGCCTGCCTCGTCGCCGGGTCGGTGCCGCTCGTCGTCGCGACGGGCGACGCGCGCTGGCTGGCCCTCGGTGCGCTCGCGGCCGTCGTCCAGGGCGCCGCCGCCGTGCGCAGCGCCTACCGCGAGCCGCCGAACTGGGGCGGCCCGCTGCTCGCGACGCCCGCGGGCGGGGTGCCCACGGGCGCCGCCGCGGTGCTGCGCAAGGGGCCGGACGTCGCGGTCCTCGGCGCCGTCCCCCTCGGGGTGGCGCTCCTCGTCGGCGTCCCCGGCTGGGGAGCGGTCGTCGCCCAGGCGGTCGCGGCGGGGCTGGCGCTCGCGGTCGCGACGCACGTGCGCGCCGCGCGCTGACCGCGGTCGGCGGCCGGGGGAGCCGTCAGGCGACGACCGGCGCCTCGACGACCCGGCCGTCCGCCAGGTGCACGCGGGCGTCGACCGGGCCGAGGGTCGCCTCGTCGTGCGTGACGAGCAGCGTCGCGGCGTCGAGCTCGCGCGCGAGCCGCACGACGAGCTCCACGACCTGCACGCCGCGCTCGTGGTCGAGCGCCGACGTGGGCTCGTCGACGAGGAGCACCTGGGGGTCGTTCATGAGCGCCCGCGCGATCGCCACCCGCTGGCGCTGCCCGCCCGAGAGGTGCTCCGGGCGACGGTCCGCCCGGTTGGCGACGCCCACCGCGTCGAGGAGGGCGAGCGCGTGCGCGCGGCGCGACGCGGCGGGCCGGCCCCGGAGGTGGCTCATGAGCTCGAGCTGCTCCAGCACGGTGAGGGACGCGACGAGCTGCGGCTGCTGGAACACGATCCCGATGCGCTCGCGGCGCAGGGCGGCCGCGCGGTCGGCGGCGCGCCGCGCCCGACGGCGGGCGCCGCGGCCCGTCCTCGGCCCGCCCGCGGAGACGTCGGGCGCGGAGAGCGGGGCGCTGACGACGTCGTCGCCGACGCGCACGACGCCGGACGTCGGCGGCGTGAGGGTGGCGGCGACGGCGAGCAGGCTGGACTTGCCGGCACCCGACGGGCCGAGGAGCGCCGTCGTGGTGCCCGAGGGCACGGTGAGCGAGACGCCGTCCACGGCGACGAGGACGTCGTCGCCGTCGGGGTAGGCGAGGCGGATGCGGTCGAGGACGAGGTCCACGGGGACTCCTTCGGTGCGGGGATCGGGTGCGTGGTGGGCCGAGGGCGGGCGGCGGTCAGCGGGCGGCGAGCGCGGCGTGGGGGTCCACGCGCGCGACGCGCGTCACGGCGAGCACCGCGCCCAGCCCGCCGAGGAGGACGAGCACGACGGCCGGGACGAGCGTCGTGGAGAGGTCGACGACGACGGGCATGACCTGCGCCGCGAGCAGCCCCGCCCCGGCCGCGAGCGCCGTGCCGAGACCGACGCCGACGCCGAGCACGACGCCCGCCTGGCCGATCGCGTCGCGCAGGAGGTAGCGCGTCGAGGCGCCGAGCGCGCGCAGCACGGCGACGTCGCCGGCGCGCTGGATGGTCCAGACGGTGAAGAACGCGCCGACGACGAGCGCGGAGATGGCGAGGAGGAACACCTGCATGAGCGTCAGCGAGAGGTTCTCGGCGGTGAACGAGGAGATGGCCGAGCGAGCCTCGCGGGGGGTGGCGGTGACGGTCCCGAGGTCCGCGTCGGCCGCGGCGAGCGCGTCCGCCGACGGCGCGTCGTCGCCGAACCGGAGCGCGACGACGGTCGCGGTCGGGCCGTCCTGCGCGTCGCCCCCGCGCGCGCCGACCGCCTGCCAGTCGTCGAGGGCGACCCACGCGACGGGCGTGTGGGCGAAGTCGGCCTCGACGTCCTCGACCGCGGCGACGCGCAGGTCGAGCGGTCCGGCCCCGACCTGGTCGCCGACGTCCGCGCCCAGCGCGTCGGCGGCGCCGCGCGAGAGCACGACCGTCCCGGCGGAGACGTCCGCGCCCCCGTCGCCCGTCCCGGGGACCAGGCCGGAGCCCGGCCGGACGCCGAACGCGGTGACGGCGGCCGTGCTCTCGCCGGACGCGCGCACGGTCGCGACGCCGAGCGGCTCCGCGGACCGGACACCGGGGACGTCTGCCCATGCCTCCTGCTGCGCGGCCGTGACCTCGGACTCGGTGAAGGTCGGCGAGGCGTCCTCGGCCGGCGGCGCGAAGGCGAGGCGGTCGATGGGCAGCTCGGTCACGGCCGACGTGCTCGCGCGACCGAGCCCGGCGGTGAGCGCCGCGAGGAACGCGACGAGGAACGTGATGAGCGCGACGACCGTGATCATGAGCGCGAAGCGCCCGCGGGCGTGGCGCAGGTCGCGCAGGGCGAGGAACACGGGGAGACCTCCAGGGGTGCCGTGGGCGGGTGGACGACGACGGACCCGGCACCCCGTGGGTGCCGTGCGTGCCCGACGTCCTCTCCACGGTCCCGCGGCGGGAGCCGGTCCGGATCGCCGTGCCGGTCGGTCCTGCGGCGCCGAGGGGTGGAGCCGGGCATCGACCGTTCGGACGATGCCGGGCGCGGGCGGCGTGGCTAGGGTGACGGCGTGATCCCGACCGCGTCCTCGAGCCCCGCTGCCGCGCCCCGTGGGCGTGCCGGGCTCGTCGGGGACGGTGCGCGGGTCGTCCCGGCGGCCACGCGGTGGTTGCGCCGGGGCCTCGACGTCCTGCTCGTGGGACTGCTCGTGCTCGCGCTCGTCGGCGCTCTCGCGACGGGCACGGTGCGCGGCGTCGTCGCGGTCGGGGTGGGCGCCGCGCTGCTCGCCCTCTACGTGCTGGGACGGCGCCGACTGCCGCTCCCGGCCGACGTGCGGGTGCCCCGGGGCGCGTGGTGGCCCGCGGGCGCGTGGGTGACCGGGCTCGTGGTGCTGTGGGTCGCGCTGTGCCTGGTCTCGGTCACGGCCGTGTGGGTCGCGTTCCCGCTCATGTTCGTCGCGATGCACGTGCTCGGCCCGCGTCGCGGCCCGGTCGCGGTGGGGGTGCTCGTGCTCCTCGTGGTCGGTGTCATGGGGGCCTACACGGCGGACGTCGCGCTGCCGTTCGTGCTCGGACCGGCGATCGGCGGGGCCGTCGCGGTCGTCGTCGTGCTCGCGCTCGAGGCGGTCGTGCGCGAGTCGCAGGAGCGGCAGCGCACCCTCGACGAGCTCGTCCGGACGCGCGACGAGCTCGCCACGGCCGAGCGCGAGCGCGCCGTCGCGGCGGAGCGCGAACGCCTCGCGCGCGAGATCCACGACACGCTCGCCCAGGGCTTCTCCTCGGCCGAGCTCCTCCTGCGCGCCGCGCAGACCGCGCTCGATGCCGGCGACGTCGGCACCGCGCGCGGGTACGTCGAGCAGACGCGGGAGGTCGCGCGGCACAACCTCGCCGAGGCGCGCCGCGTCGTGCGCGCGCTGGCGCCGGCCGACCTCGCGTCGTCGAACCTCGTGGACGCGCTGCGCCGCACCTCGGCGCGCACGGCGTCCCGGATCGCGGCGCACGGGGACGGGCGCGGGCCCGACGTCGTCGTGCAGGTGAGCGGCGACCCCGGGGCGCTGCCGACGGACGTCGAGGCGGCGCTGCTGCGCGTGGCCCAGTCCGCGCTCGCCAACGTCGAGCAGCACGCGGATGCGTCGCGCGTCGCGGTCACGCTGAGCTTCCTGGCAGGGGTCGCGCCGGGGGAGGAGGCCGTCGCCCTCGACGTGGTCGACGACGGGCGTGGCTTCGACGCCGGCGGCGTCCCCGGCCGGTCCGAGGACGGGCCGGGGCCGTCGGGCGGGTTCGGCCTCGTGGCGATGCGTGCGCGGCTCGCCGAGCTGGGTGGCACGCTGTCCGTGGAGTCCGCGCCCGGCGCGGGCACCGCGGTCGCGGCCTGGGTGCCGCTCGGGGCCGCCGAGGACGTCGAGGAGGGGCGATGACCGGACCGGCCGTCGTCGACGTCGTGCTCGCGGACGACCACCCGGTCGTGCGCACCGGGCTGCGTGCCGTGCTCGAGGCCGAGCCGGACGTGCGGGTCGTCGCCGAGGTCGGCTCGGCCGAGGAGCTCCTCGCACGGCTGCGCGGCGGGCTGCGGGCCGACGTCGTGCTGCTCGACCTGCAGTTCGGGCCCGGCCGGCTCGGAGGGGTCGACGCGGTCCGGGAGATCGTCGCGACCGACGGGCCCGCCGTGCTCGTCGTGACCACCTACGACGCGGACGCCGACATCCTCGCGGCGGTCGAGGCGGGCGCCCGCGGCTACCTGCTCAAGGACGCGCCGACGCACGAGCTCGTCGCCGCCGTGCGCGCCGCCGCGGCGGGCGAGGTCGCGCTCGGACCGGCCGTGCAGCGGCGCCTGCTCGGCCGCCTGCGCAGCCCCGGCACGGCGCTCACCGCGCGCGAGCTCGAGGTGCTCTCGCTCGTCGCCGAGGGGCGCACCAACGACGAGATCGCGCACGAGCTGTTCCTCTCGCGCGCGACCGTCAAGACGCACCTCGTCCACGTCTACGACAAGCTCGGCGCGCCCTCGCGCACCGCGGCGGTCGCCGAGGCCCGACGGCGCGGCCTCCTGCGCGGGTAGCGGACGCCTGCGGGCGGGGCGTCCGTCGTCGCCCGCGGGGTGTCACAGGCCGGGGTGCGGCCCCTCCCTCCCGGTGAGCGGCGCCGTCGTGCACGGCGTCCGTCGCGGCCGCGCGATCCCCGGGCCGCAGTCCAGGGGGCGGTCGCACACGCCCCTGCGCGAGCGCGAGCCGCCCGCGGGGGCGTCCGGTGGCCCGTCGAGCGGGCCGCACGACGACCTCCCCACAGAGAGGCAGAGCCATGGAGGCTCAGCAGCACGCGGCGACACCCGTCGCCGAGACGGTGGTCGACGACGTCGCCCCCGACGCCGTCGACCAGGCGTCCACCCCGATCGGCCGGACCGTCCGGAGCGTCGGTCACGGCTCGGCCGTCGCGCCCGACGGCCCGACGCCGGACGCGGACGTGGACCCCGCGGAGTCGAACGCCCCGCTCCTGCCCGCGGCCGAGGCCGCGGTCGCGCGGGACCACGAGCTCCACCGCTACGACTCCACGACCGCGTTCGACTACCTGTTCCCGGAGCTCGCGGAGAGCTTCCCCGCGTTCCACCTGCCGGTCGGCGACGGCGCGACGGCGGGCACCGTCGAGGCGCTCAAGACGCTCGGGGCGTCCATGGTCGCCCGGCCGATCGCCCCGCCCGGGCAGCCGCCACGCGACCTGAACTCCCACGTGCCGGCGGTGTACACGTACTGGGGCCAGTTCATCGACCACGACATCACGCTCAACACGAACGGCCCGGACACGACGTCCGGCCGCGACGGCGACCAGGCGCTCGGCGACGTCGACACCGTCCCGTTCCAGGTCTTCGCGCCGCGCGTCGTCGTGCGCTCGCTCCACAACGGGCGGCACCCCGCCCTCAACCTCGACTCGCTCTACGGGAGCGGCCCCGTGTTCGCGGGGGAGCGCGGCTACCGGACCACCCGCAGCGAGGCGTCCTACGTCCCCGGGTCCGCCAAGCTCCGGCTCGGACGCATCTCGACCGAGCCGCTCGTGATCCCGGGCGGCCCGTCGTTCGCCGTCGTCGAGCCCGGCGGCGACGCCCAGCGCGACCTGCCGCGCGACGAGCAGGGCGCACCGCTCGTGCCCGACGGGCGCAACGACGAGAACCTCGTCGTGGCCCAGCTCCACCTCGCCATGATCCGGTTCCACAACGCCGTCGTGGACTGGGTGGACGACGTCGAGCCGTGGACGCGGCTCACGGGCGGCGAGCGCGGCGTCTTCGAGCGCGCGAGCCAGCTCGTGCGCTGGCACTACCAGTGGCTCGTGGTCAACGACTACCTGCGCACCCTCACCAAGCCGGGCGTGCTCGACGCGACGCTCCTGCGTGACACGTCGTTCTTCCGGCCGCGCTACCCGGTCTCGATGCCGCTCGAGTTCGCGGTCGCGGCGTTCCGGTTCGGGCACTCGATGATCCGCGACTCGTACGACTACAACGTCAACTTCACGGGGCCGCCGCCCCGGAACGCGAGCCTCGTCCAGCTCTTCCAGTTCACCGGCAACGGCGGGAGCCTGCGCCCCGGCCCCGCGGGCGTCCCCGCGCTGCCGTCCAACTGGCCGATCGAGTGGGCCCGGTTCGTCGACAAGGGCGACCCCTCGTCGTTCCGGGCCGCCGAGAAGATCGACACGTTCCTGGCACCGAGCCTCGGCGATCTCGTCAAGGAGGGCGCGCTGCCGCCCGAGCCGCCCGCGCACACGCAGGCCCAGCTCGTGGCCAGCGCGCTGCAGAAGCAGCTCGCGCAGCGCAACCTGCTGCGCGGCTACATGCTCGCGCTGCCCACGGGCGAGGCCGTCGCCTCGGCGCTCGGCGTCACCCCGCTCACCCCGGCCCAGCTCGAGGACCGGGCCGGCGACGACGTGAAGCAGGCGCTCGCGGCCCTGCGGGACGGCGACCACGGCGGCACCCCGCTGTGGTACTACGTCCTCAAGGAGGCCGAGCTCCAGGGCGACGGGAGCTTCCTCGGCGAGGTCGGCAGCCGCGTGCTCGCGGAGACGTTCGTGTACCTGCTGCGGCAGGACGACACGTCGTACGTCCGGGCGAGCAACCACTGGACCCCGGCGCAGGGCGTGCACTTCGAGGACGGGTCCCTCGTCCTCACGCTGCCGGACCTGCTCCGGTTCGCGGGCGTGCTGCCCGACGCGGCGGGCCGGTTCCGCGGCGACGGGACGGCCGGGCACGACGGGGCCTGAAGGCCGAGGGCGGTGCGGTCGCGCCGTCGGCGGAGGTGCGTCCGGACGGCGGCCGCACCGGCCGTCGCCGGCGGCGCGGCCGCGCGCTGGTACGATGGATGCGCCGTCTGACCGGCCGCGGATCGAGAGAGCCCGGGAGAACCGTCCCCGGCGCACCGCGCAACGAACCCGAAGGAGAACCGTGCCGCTCGACACTGCCACGAAGCAGCGCATCATGACCGAGTACGCGACGAGCGAGGGCGACACCGGTTCGCCCGAGGTCCAGGTCGCGCTCCTCACGCAGCGCATCAAGGACCTCACCGAGCACCTCAAGGAGCACAAGCACGACCACCACAGCCGTCGTGGTCTGCTCCTCCTCGTCGGCCAGCGCCGTCGCCTCCTCGGCTACCTGCAGAAGGTCGACATCAACCGCTACCGCAGCCTCATCGAGCGCCTCGGTCTGCGTCGCTGACACGACACCGCCAGCCCGGTCCCTGCGGGGACCGGGCTGGTCTGGTGTGATGTACCCGTCACACCCCGGCTGAGCACCACCCAGCCGCACACCACCCACCGCGCCGCCGGCCTCTCGTTCGGTCCTCGGTAGTGGCTCACGGACCCCCGCGGTCTCGTCCCCGGACGCGATCGTGCGGGAACCGCCGTGGACCTCGATCGAAGACCGCCGAGCGTCGAGTGCGACCGGAGCCCCCGCGCCACGCGCGCCGGGGCGCGGACCGGAACCCTCGACAGGGGCTACCCGGGCGGCGCTTCGAGAAAGGGAGGGCACCCGTGGAGGGTCCCGAGATCCAGTTCGCCGAGGCCACGATCGACAACGGTCGCTTCGGCACCCGCACCGTCCGGTTCGAGACCGGGCGCCTCGCCCGTCAGGCCGCCGGCTCCGTCGCCGCGTACCTCGACGACGAGACCATGCTCCTGTCGGCCACGACGGCCGGCAAGCACCCCAAGGACCAGTTCGACTTCTTCCCGCTGACGGTGGACGTCGAGGAGCGCATGTACGCCGCGGGCCGCATCCCCGGCTCGTTCTTCCGCCGCGAGGGCCGCCCCTCGACGGACGCCATCCTCGCGTGCCGCCTCATCGACCGCCCGCTGCGCCCGCTGTTCGTCAAGGGCCTGCGCAACGAGGTCCAGGTCGTCATCACGGTCCTCGCGATCCACCCGGACGACGCGTACGACACGCTCGCGATCAACGCCGCCTCGGCGTCGACGCAGATCTCCGGCCTGCCGTTCTCCGGCCCGGTCGGCGCGGTCCGCATCGCGCTCGTCGACGGCCAGTGGGTCGCGTTCCCCAAGTACTCCGACAAGGAGCGCGCGGTCTTCGACATGGTCGTGGCCGGCCGTGTCGTGGGTGACGACGTCGCGATCGCGATGATCGAGGCCGAGGCCACCGACGGTGCCTGGGGCCTCGTCAAGGACCAGGGCGTCGCCGCGCCGACCGAGGAGGTCGTCGCCGAGGGCATCGAGGCGGCCAAGCCGTTCATCAAGGCCCTGTGCGACGCGCAGTCGGCGCTCGCCGCCCAGGCCGCGAAGCCCGTCAAGGAGTACCCGGTCTTCCTGGACTACCAGGACGACGCGTTCGCCGCGGTCGAGGCCGAGGTCTCCACCGACCTGCGCGCCGCGCTCGCCATCGCGGACAAGCAGGACCGCGAGAACCGTCTCGACGAGATCAAGAACGAGATGGTCGGCAAGCTCCAGGCCGGGTTCGACGGCCGCGAGAAGGAGCTCTCCGCCGCGTACCGCGCGCTGCAGAAGAAGCTCGTGCGCCAGCGCGTCCTCACCGAGGGCGTGCGCATCGACGGCCGTGGGCTCGCGGACATCCGCACCCTGTCGGCCGAGGTCGAGGTGCTCCCGCGCGTGCACGGCTCCGCGCTCTTCGAGCGTGGCGAGACCCAGATCATGGGCGTCACCACGCTGAACATGCTCCGCATGGAGCAGCAGATCGACTCGCTCGGTCCGGAGACGCGCAAGCGCTACATGCACAACTACAACTTCCCGCCCTACTCGACCGGCGAGACCGGCCGTGTGGGCAGCCCCAAGCGCCGCGAGATCGGCCACGGCGCGCTCGCCGAGCGTGCGCTCGTGCCGGTGCTCCCGAGCCGCGAGGAGTTCCCGTACGCGATCCGTCAGGTGTCCGAGGCCCTCGGCTCCAACGGCTCGACGTCCATGGGCTCCGTGTGCGCCTCGACGCTCTCGCTCCTCAACGCGGGCGTGCCGCTGCGCGCCCCCGTCGCGGGCATCGCGATGGGCCTCATCTCCGACACGGTGGACGGTGAGACCCGCTACGCGGCGCTCACCGACATCCTCGGTGCCGAGGACGCGTTCGGCGACATGGACTTCAAGGTCGCCGGCACGCGCGAGTTCGTCACGGCGATCCAGCTCGACACCAAGCTCGACGGCATCCCCGCCTCGGTGCTCGCCGGTGCGCTGACCCAGGCGCGCGACGCGCGCCTGACGATCCTCGACGTGCTCGCCGAGGCCATCGACGTGCCCGACGAGATGTCCCCGAACGCCCCGCGCGTCATCTCCGTGAAGGTGCCGGTCGACAAGATCGGCGAGGTCATCGGGCCCAAGGGCAAGATGATCAACCAGATCCAGGAGGAGACGGGCGCGGACATCTCCATCGAGGACGACGGCACCGTGTACATCGGCGCCACCGACGGCCCGTCGGCCGAGGCCGCCCGCGCGGCGATCAACGCGATCGCCAACCCGCACGTCCCGGAGATCGGCGAGCGCTTCGTCGGCACGGTCGTCAAGACGACGTCGTTCGGCGCGTTCATCTCGCTCTCCCCGGGCAAGGACGGTCTGCTGCACATCAGCCAGATCCGCAAGCTCGTGGGCGGCAAGCGCGTCGAGAACGTCGAGGACGTGCTGTCCATCGGCCAGAAGGTCCAGGTCGAGATCGGCGAGATCGACCCGCGCGGCAAGCTCTCGCTGCACGCCGTGGTCGAGGAGGAGGCTCCGGCCGACGCTCCCGCGACCGAGGGCGCGGACGCCTGACGTGCCCTGGGACCTCCCGCTCGTCCCGGCGGGTGACGCCGGGGCCGAGCTGACCGCCGGGCAGGACGGCGCGACGATCCGTCGCTCCGTCCTGCCCGGCGGGGTCCGCGTGCTCACCGAGTCGATGCCGGGCCTGCGCTCGGCGACGATGGGCGCGTGGGTGGGCGTCGGATCGCGCGACGAGACCGACGGCCACTTCGGCTCGACGCACTTCCTGGAGCACCTGCTGTTCAAGGGCACCGCGCGCCGCTCGGCGATGGACATCGCCGAGGCGTTCGACGCCGTCGGCGGCGAGGCCAACGCCGCGACCGGCAAGGAGCACACGTGCTACTACGCGCGCGTGCTCGACGCCGACCTGCCCATGGCGGTCGACGTCGTCGCCGACATGGTGACGTCCGCACGCCTGGACCCCGACGAGCTCGAGACCGAGCGCGGCGTGATCCTCGAAGAGCTCGCGATGAACGACGACGACCCCTCGGACGTCGTGCACGAGGAGTTCGCGGCCGCCGTCCTCGGCGGGCACGCGCTCGGCCGCCCCATCGGCGGCACCCCGGACACGATCAACGCGGTCCCGCGCGACGCGGTCTGGGAGCACTACCGGTGGCACTACCGCCCGGAGACGCTCGTCGTCGCGGCGGCCGGCGGCGTCGACCACGACACGCTCGTCGTGCAGCTGGGCCAGGCGCTGCACGACGGCGGCTGGTCGCTCGACGCGGCCACCGCGCCACGACCCCGGCGCGACCCCGAGGACCCCGCCCTCGCCGGTGTCGGGACCACGGGCGTCGAGCTCTCGGTCCACCGGGCCGTCGAGCAGGCGAACGTCGTCATCGGCGGCACGGGCCTGTCGGCGACCGACGACCGTCGCTTCACGCTCTCCGTGCTCAGCGCGGTGCTGGGCGGCGGCATGAGCTCGCGCCTCTTCCAGGAGATCCGCGAGAAGCGCGGCCTCGCGTACTCGACGTACTCCTTCGCCTCGGGTCACGGCGGCATCGGCACGTTCGGCCTCTACGCCGGGTGCGCGCCGTCGAAGGTCGACGAGGTGACCGAGCTCCTGCACGCCGAGCTCGACCGCCTCGCCGGCGACGGCATCACCGGTGCCGAGCTCGACCGCAGCATCGGCCAGCTCTCCGGCGGCATGGTCCTCGGCCTCGAGGACTCCGGCTCGCGCATGAGCCGGCTCGGCAAGGCCGAGCTCGTCTACGGCGAGCTCCTGAGCGTCGAGGAGTCGCTCGACGCGATCCGCTCGGTCACGGCCGACGACGTGCAGAAGCTGGCGAGCGAGCTCGCCTCGCGGCCCCGGTCCGTCGTGCGCGTCGGGCCGTTCGGCGGCTGAACCGTCGCCGACCACGGCGACTCGCGGCGGCCGTCCTCCTCTCGGAGGGCGGCCGCCGTCGTGCCGGGCCGGTGCGGTGGGCGGGCTCGGCGCCGGTGCCGCGGACGGCGCACCGGCCGGTCCGCGCACCGGCGATAGGGTGACGGGCGTGAGCGAGCAGAACATCCCCGCGCCCGATCCCGCCGCGACCGCCCCCGGCCAGGGGCCGGGCCGCCCGTTGCGGGTCGCCGTCCTCGGCGCGGCCGGACGCATGGGCGCGACCGTGTGCGCGGCCGTCGAGGGCGCGGCGGACCTCGAGCTCGTCGCGCGCCTGGACGCCGGCGACGAGGTCACGTCCGCCACGCTCGGCGGCGCCGACGTCGCCGTCGACTTCACCGTCCCGTCCGCGACCGAGGCGAACGTGCACGCGCTGATCGACGCGGGCGTGCACGCCGTCGTCGGGACCACGGGCTGGACGGACGAGAGCCGAGGCCGCGTCACCGAGCACCTCGAGCGTGTCGCCGCGGGCGGCGGCCCCGCCCTCGGCGTCCTGATCGCCCCGAACTTCGGCCTCTCGGCCGTCCTCGCGATGACGTTCGCCGCGAAGGCCGCCCGCTACTTCGAGTCGGCCGAGGTGATCGAGCTCCACCACCCGGACAAGGTCGACGCGCCGTCCGGCACCGCCCGGCACACCGCGGCGGCGATCGCCGCAGCGCGCGCCGACGCGGGCCTCGCGGCGAGCCCCGACGCGACGGAGACGGGGTGGGAGGCGCGCGGCGCCGACGTCGACGGGGTGCGCGTGCACGCGGTGCGTCTGCGCGGCCTCGTCGCGCACGAGGAGATCCTGTTCGGCAACGCGGGCGAGCAGCTCGTCATCCGCCAGGACTCGTTCGACCGCGTCTCCTTCATGCCTGGCGTGCTGCTCGCCGTGCGCGAGGTCGTCGGGCGCCCGGGCCTGACGGTCGGTCTCGAGAACGTGCTGGACCTGGCGTGAGCGCGCCCGGCGGTCCGGTCGGTCCCGACGCCGGCGGCGGCAGCGACGACGGCCGTCCGGAGGGGACGACCGGGCGGTCGCGCGCCGTCCGGCCCTGGAAGGCGATCGTCGGCGCGGTGCTCGTGACGATCCTGCTCGCGATCTACGTGTCGCAGGTGGCGTGGCGTGCCGCCGCGCTCATCGGTACGGGCGAACCCGTCGCGATGGTGATCGGGGCGGGCGTGCTCGTCCTGCCCCTGCTCGTGGTCGGCCTGGTCGGCCGCGAGTTCCTGCTCGCGGGGACCGTGCAGCGCATGGCCGACGACCTCGCCGCCCAGGGTCGGCTCCCGGTCGACGACCTGCCGCGCTCACCTGGCGGGCGCATCGACCGGGACGCCGCCGACGCGGCGTTCGGGCCGTACCGCGACGCGGTCGACGCCGACCCGCAGAGCTGGGAGGCGTGGTACCACCTGGCGTTCGCGTACGACGCCGCGCGCGACCGCCGTCGGGCGCGCGAGGCGCTGCGCAAGGCCGCGGCTCTCTACCGCGCCCGTCGCTGACCGAGGCGGTCCACCCGGCGTGGGCGGACCACGTCGGCAGGTCAGAGGCTCGTCCAGCAGTAGAGGCGGTGGCCCGCGTCGTCCGCCTGGACGCACAGGGTCGCGAGCCGGTGCAGGGCACCGGCCAGGTCGGCGGGGTCGGAGCCTTCCAGCTCCTCGGTGGCGGCCCAGCGCACGGCGACGGCGTCGAGGTCGGTCGGTGTCGCCGCGGCGAGCGCCGTGACGAGCTCCGCGGTGACCGCGACGACCCACGGACCCTCGTCGCCCGCGCTCGCGACGAGCTCCCCGTGCCGGGGGTCGCTCTTCGCCTCGGCGTACGGGCGGTCCGTGAGGAGGCCCGCGAGCGTGCCCAGCACGACGAACGGGTCGATCCCCTTGAGCTCGACCGTGGGGAACACCGGCTGGTTCGTCAGCGGGTCGGGGCTGCTCGGGCCCGTCCGTGCCGCGCGACCGGCCTGCACGTCGTCGGGTGCGGAGAAGTAGTCGGTGAGGATGCCCATGGCGGTCGATCCTCGCAGGTCACCCGCGCGAACGGGTCACGACGGTGTCACGGCTGCGTGACGAACGGTCGCACGAGCCCTCAGATCTCGGCGGCCCACCGGCGTTCCACGACGTCGCGCACCCCGGTGGCGAGCGTCCGGGTCCGCCCGTCGGGCCCGAGCCCGGCGCCGGCGAGGAACGTCTCGCGCGCGGTGTCGCCGTCGAGCACCCACGTGACGACCTCCTCCGCGCCGTCGCGGCGCAGCCGGTCGACCGCGGCGGCGAGCAGGCGCGACCCGTGCCCGCCGCGCTGGTGCCGCGGCTCGACCTCGAGCGCGAGGACCTGCCCGGGCGCCACGGCGGCGAACCCGACGACGTCGGCGCCGACGCACGCGACGAGCACGCCGAACCCCGGCCCGGGAGGGGAGGAGATGGCGGCAGCCCACTGCTCGCGCATCCGCACGGTGTCGAGGGCGTCGAGCACGTCTTCGCCGAGGACCTCCTCGTGCGACGAGCGCCACGCGCCCACCTGGATCGCGGTCATCGCGACGTCGTCTCCGGGCACGGCGGGGCGGACGGAGACGTCGGCGGTCTCGCGGAAGAGGCTCACGGGTTCACCCTACGAGACGTGGGCCACGCCTCGGGCCGGCGGTCAGCCCCAGCCCAGGGCGCGCAGGCCGGCGGCCGTGGCCGCCGCCAGGACCACGACGACGATGAACGGCGCGCGCAGCGCGAGCGCGACGGCCGCGACGCCGAGCGCGGGCAGGCGCGCGTCGACGACCAGGGCCTGGCCGTCGCCGACCGTCTGGACCGCGACGAGCGCGGCGAGGAGCGCGGCGGTCACGAGCGCGGCCGTGCGCGCGACGCGCTCGTCGGCGAGCCAGTGCTCGGGCACGAGGTGCCCGGCGAGCTTGAGCGCGAAGCACAGCGCCGACGCGGCCAGCACGACGACCCACACGGTCGCTGACGTCATGAGGTCTCCTTCTCGTCCGTGGACGACGAGGGTGGCGCGCCCGCGGCGCGGCGTCGCCGTCGCGCGTCCACCTGCCCGATGACGATCGCGACGACGGCCGCGGCGAGCACCGGCACGCCGCCCGGCGCGACCGGGACGAGCAGGACCGCGACGAGGACGGCCGCCGCCGCGGTGAGCTGCATCGCCCGCGCTGCGAGCCGGGGCCACAGGAGGGCCAGGAACGCGGCCGCCGCGGCGGCGTCGAGCCCCCACGCGCGCGGGTCGCCGAGCGCGTCGCCCGCGAGCGCGCCGACGAGCGTCATGGCGTTCCACAGCACGAAGATCCCGACGCCGGTCCACCAGAACCCCGCCCGGACGGCGCGGCGGGACCGCTGCGCCGTCGCGACCGCCGTCGACTCGTCGATGGTGAACTGCGCCGCGACGACCTTGTGCCACGACCGCAGCGCGAGCAGCGGGCCGAGCTGCGCCCCGTACAGCGCGTTGCGGACCCCGAGGAAGCCCGCGGTGGCGATCGCAGCCGTCGGCGCGCCGCCCGCGCCGACCACGCCGATGAGCGCGAACTGCGAGCCGCCCGAGAACATGAGCAGGCTCAGCGCCATGGTCTGCGCCACGTCGAGGCCCGCGACCACGGACAGCGCCCCGAACGAGATCCCGTACAGCCCCGTCGCGACGGAGACCGAGACGGCCTGGCGGACCGCGGCGCGGACCTCGTCCTCGACGGCGTGCTCGACGGCGCCCGTCACCTCGGCGTCGAGCGACGCGGGGGCGTCCGGCTCGGCGCCTGGGCGCGGGGCGTCGTCGGGCCGGCTCATGCGTGCGGGTCGGCCGGGCCCTCGCCCGCCGCGGCGGCGTTGGCCGCGCGCTGGTGCGCGGTGAGGGACATGCGGTCGATCGCCGCGAGCGCGAGTGCCGAGACGACGAACGCGAGGTGGATGATCGTCTGCCACAGCATGGTCTCGGACGTGATGCGGTTGCTCGACGACTCGATGAACGTGCGCAGCAGGTGGATCGACGAGATGCCGATGATCGACATCGCGAGCTTGGTCTTGAGCACGTTCGCGTTGACGTGGCTCAGCCACTCCGGCTGGTCGGGGTGGTTGTCGAGGCGGATGCGCGACACGAACGTCTCGTAGCCGCCGACGATGACCATGATGAGCAGGTTGGAGATCATGACGACGTCGACGAGGCCGAGGACGGCCAGCATGATCTCCTCGGCGCCGTAGGTGTGCGTCTCGAGCTGGTGCGTGTCCGCGTTCATGACCGACACCTCGCCGGTGAAGCCGCCGACGATGAGGTGCCACAGCTCCTTGAGGAACTGCCAGACGTAGACCACCTGGGCCACGATGAGGCCGAAGTAGAGCGGTGCCTGGAGCCAGCGGGACGCGAAGATCATGTACCCGACGGTCGTGACGCGGGCGCTGGGCGAGGGGACGTTCGGGCTGACGGTCGACGCGGGCGACGAGGGCACGGGCGTGGGCTCTCCGGGAGTCGGTGGCAGGGGAGCGTCAGGCTACCAACGTGCGGCGTCGGCACGTCGTCGGTCACCACGGTGCCGGACGCGCCCGCCGGCCCCGCGGGCGTCGTGTCGACGTCCCGCGTCAGAGCGCGACGTACACGGTCTCGAGGTACTCCTCGAGACCCGCCTCCCCGCCCTCGCGGCCGAGGCCCGACTGCTTCAGCCCGCCGAACGGCGCGCTCGCGTCCGACACCATCCCGCGGTTGATGCCGATCATCCCGGCCTCGACCTCCTCGGACACCCGCACGGCGCGGTCGAGCGAGGTGGTGTACGCGTAGGCGGCGAGGCCGTACTCGGTCGCGTTCGCGAGCGCGAGGCCCTCGTCGTCGTCGCCGAACGCGACGACCGGCGCCACCGGCCCGAAGATCTCCTCGGTGACGACGCGCGCGTCCGGGTCGACGCCGGACAGCACGGTCGGCGCGTAGAAGTATCCCGTGGACCGCGGCCGGTCGGCACCCGTGAGGACCTGCGCGCCGCCGTCGGACGCGGCGTCGACGAGCTCGGCGACCTTGTCCACCGCCTTCGCCTCGATGAGCGGGCCGACCTGCGTCCCGTCCTGCGCGCCCGGGCCGACCCGCAGGTCCTCGAACGCGGTGGCGAGCCGCTGCGCGAACTCGCGCGCGACGGCGTCTTGCACGAGGAAGCGGTTGGCCGCGACGCACGACTGGCCCGCGTTGCGCAGCTTCGCGACGAGCGCGCCCTCGACCGCGGCGTCGAGGTCCGCGTCGGCGAACACGAGGAACGGCGCGTTGCCGCCGAGCTCCATCGAGGTGCGCAGCACCTGGGGCGCGGCCTTCTCCAGGAGCGTGCGCCCCACGGCCGTCGAGCCCGTGAACGACAGCTTGCGCAGGCGCTCGTCGGCGAGGAGGGGCTCGGTGACGTCCGCGGCGCGCGACGACGGGACGACGTTGACGACGCCGGTCGGCAGACCGCGGTCCGCGAGCTCGGAGCGGATGACCTCGGCCACGAGCGCCGTCGTCAGCGGCGTGAGCCGCGCGGGCTTGATCACGACGGTGCAGCCCGCGGCGAGCGCCGGCCCGATCTTGCGCGTCGCCATCGCGATGGGGAAGTTCCACGGCGTGACGAGCAGCGCCGGGCCCACGGGGCGACGGAAGACGAGCTGCCGGTTGCCGCCCGCGGGTGCGGTGCGGGCGAGCCCGTCGGCGCGCACCGCCTGCTCCGCGTACCAGCGCAGGAAGTCGGCGCCGTAGAGCACCTCGGCGCGCGCCTCGGCGAGCGGCTTGCCGCACTCGGCCGTGATGAGCGCGGCGACGTCGTCGGCGCGCGCGACGACCCGGTCGTAGACCCCGCGCAGGACCTCGCCGCGCTCCCGCGGGGGCGTCGCGCGCCACGCGGGCGCCGCCCGGTGCGCGGCGTCGAGCGCGCGGAGCGCGTCGGCGGGGCTCGCGTCGGCGACGTCGAAGAGGGACTCCTCCGTGGCCGGGTCCTCGACCTCGAACGTCCGGCCCCCCTCCGCCGGGCCCCAGTGCCCGTCGACGAGCAGCCCCGTGGGCACGTGCGCGACGAGCGCGGGGGAGAGGTTCGACGTCGAGGCGGGGCGGGACATGCTCCGAGTATCGCCCTCGGGGTCGCGGGGCCGCACCCGGGCGGCGGTCGCGCGGGGCGGTCCCGCGCCTGGACGGGCGCGGTGCGGGGACCCGCCGCACGGTAGTTTGTGCACATGGTCCTTCCCGCCACCCCTGCGCGCCCGTTCGGTGCCGTCCTCACGGCCATGGTCACCCCGATGACGCCCGACGGCGCCGTCGACCTCGCGGCGGCGACCCGGCTCGCGAAGCGCCTGGTGGACGACGGGAACGACGGTCTCGTGCTGAGCGGCACGACGGGCGAGTCGCCCACGACCCACGCGCCGGAGAAGCAGGACCTCGTGCGCGTCGTCGTCGAGGCGGTGGGCGACCGCGCGGCGGTCGTCGCCGGGGCAGGATCCAACGACACCGACCACGCCCTGCGCATGGCGGAGCAGGCGGCCGAGGCCGGGGCCGACGGGCTCCTCGTCGTCTCGCCCTACTACTCGCGCCCCAGCCAGGAGGGCGTGTACCGGCACGTGACGGCGATCGCCGACGCGACCGACCTCCCCGTCATGCTCTACGACGTCCCCGGCCGCACGGGCGTGCGGATCGCGCCCGCGACGTACGCGCGGCTCGCGGCGCACGACCGGGTCGTCGCGAGCAAGGACGCGACGGGCGACGTGTACGCCGCCGCCAAGCTCTCCGCCGCGACCGGGCTCGCGTTCTACAGCGGCGACGACGGCCTGCTGCTGCCGTTCCTCGCGCACGGCGCGGCCGGCATCGTCTCCGTCTCCGGGCACGTGGTGGCCGGACCGTTCGCCGAGGTCGTGCGCCGCTTCGACGCGGGCGACCACGCGGGCGCGCTCGACGTCTTCCTCACCACGACGCCCGTCATTGACGCGCTCAACGGCGCGGGCTTCCAGGCCGTCATGGCCAAGGCCGCCGTCGAGCTGCTCGGCATCACCGACAACCGGTTCCTGCGCCTGCCGAACGTCGCGGCGACCGAGGACGACGTCGCGCTGGTCCGCGACGCCCTCGCGGCCGCGGGCGTGCTCGCCGGCGCTGCCGCACCCACGAACTAGCGAGGGCAGGAGCCCTCGAAACCCCCGGCTCAGCCACGACAGGAGGCCCCGTGAGCCATCCCCACCCCGAACTCTCCCTGCCTCCCGAGCTCCCCACCGGAGGGCTGCGCATCGTCGCCCTCGGCGGGCTCGGGGAGGTCGGCCGCAACATGGCCGTCCTCGAGTACGACGGGCGCCTGCTCGTCATCGACTGCGGCGTCCTCTTCCCCGAGGACAACCAGCCCGGCGTCGACCTCATCCTCCCGGACTTCGACTACATCGCGGACCGGCTGGACGACATCGAGGCGATCGTCCTCACGCACGGCCACGAGGACCACATCGGCGCCGTCCCGTACCTGCTGCGCCTGCGCCGCGACATCCCCCTCGTCGGGTCGCAGCTCACGCTCGCGTTCGTCGAGGCGAAGCTCAAGGAGCACCGCATCTCGCCCGTGACCCTCGCGGTCAAGGAGGGCCAGGTCGAGCAGCTCGGCGTGTTCCGCTGCGAGTTCGTCGCCGTCAACCACTCGATCCCCGACGCGCTCGCGGTCGCGGTGACGACCGGCGCCGGGACCGTGCTGCACACGGGCGACTTCAAGATGGACCAGCTCCCGCTCGACGGGCGCATCACCGACCTGCGCGCGTTCGCGCGCCTCGGTGAGCAGGGCGTCGACCTGTTCATGGTCGACTCGACCAACGCCGAGGTCCCCGGGTTCGTCACGCCCGAGGTCGAGATCGGCCCGGTGCTCGACAACGTCTTCGCGGCGTCGGAGAAGCGCATCATCGTCGCGTCGTTCTCCTCGCACGTGCACCGCGTGCAGCAGGTCCTCAACGCGGCGCACCACCACGGGCGCCGTGTCGCGCTCGTCGGGCGCTCGATGGTCCGCAACATGACCATCGCCGCCGAGCTCGGGTACCTCCACGTGCCCGAGGGCGTGCTCATCGACCTCAAGAAGGTCGACTCGCTGCGCGACGACGAGATCGTGCTCATGTGCACCGGATCCCAGGGCGAGCCCATGGCGGCGCTGTCGCGCATGGCCAACGGCGACCACAAGGTCCAGGTCGGCCACGGCGACACCGTGATCCTCGCGTCGTCGCTCATCCCGGGCAACGAGAACGCCGTGTTCCGCATCATCAACGGGCTCACCCGGCTCGGGGCGCGCGTCGTGCACGGCGGCAACGCCAAGGTGCACGTGTCCGGGCACGCGAGCGCGGGCGAGCTCCTCTACTGCTACAACGTGCTCAAGCCCAAGAACGTCATGCCGGTGCACGGCGAGGTCCGTCACCTCGTCGCGAACGGGGCGCTCGCGGTCCGCACGGGAGTGCCCGCGGACCGCGTCGTGCTCGCCGAGGACGGCGTCGTCGTCGACCTCGTCGACGGCAAGGCGTCGGTCGTCGGCGCGGTGCCGTGCGGGTACGTGTACGTCGACGGGTCGAGCGTCGGCGAGATCACCGACGCCGAGCTCAAGGACCGGCGCATCCTCGGCGAGGAGGGCTTCGTGTCCGTCTTCGCCGTCGTGGACTCCGCGACCGGCAAGGTGCTCGCCGGCCCCCAGATCCTCGCGCGCGGCTTCGCCGAGGACGACAAGGTGTTCCAGGACATCCAGCCGGAGGTCGTCAAGGCGCTCGAGGACGCGATCGCCGGCGGCGCGACCGACACGCACCAGCTCCAGCAGGTCATGCGCCGCGTCATCGGGCGGTGGGTCTCCAACCGCCTGCGGCGCCGCCCGATGATCGTCCCGGTGGTCGTCGAGGCCTGACCGGCGACGTCGTTCGCCGGCGCGAGAAGCGAGAAGTGGCCCCTGCCGTCGGTCTGGCGGGGGCCACTTCTCACGTCTCGGGGCTGGGGTCGTCACGTCCCGGCGCTGCGGACCAGCCCGGGGCCGACGGCGGCGAGCGTCGCGCCGTAGCGCGCGGTGCGCTCCGCGTCGTCGCCGGGGACGAGGCCGGCGAGCTCGAGCGAGACGAGGCCGTGCACGAGGCCCCACAGCCCGAGCGCGACGTCGTCGACGGCCCCCGTGTCGGGCACGAGGCGCGCGACGGCGTCGCGCAGCACGAGGAAGGTCGCCTCCTCGACGGCGCGGGGTCGGTCCGCGCCGGGCCGCACGCCGCGCGCGAACATCACGGCGTAGAAGTGCGGGTCCGCGAGCGCGAAGGCGCGGTACGCGCGGCCGAGGGCGGCGAGGTCCGCTCCCGGGTCGTCGGTCCGCTCGACCGCTGCGAGGTGGGCGGCGAAGCGCCGGAAGCCCTCGGCGGACACGGCGGCGACGAGGTCGTCGCGGCTGCCGAAGAGCGCGTACACCGCTGACGGGCTCGTGCCGGCGGCCACCGCGACCGACCGCACCGTCACCGCGCCCTCGCCGTGCTCGGAGAGGGCGCGCGACGTGACGTCGAGGAGGCGGTCGCGCAGCGCGTCGTCGTGCAGTCGGGGGCGTGCCACGCGACGAGTCTAGGGGGCTTGACCCGCGTATGCGAACGGTGTTCTATAACAGTGTTCGTAAACCCGGGCGGCGCGCGGTGCCCGGGTCGTCCTGCCCGTCCCACCCCGGAGGTTCCCGTGCTCGAGCTCACCGACGCCGCCCGCATCACCGCCGGCATCGTCCTGCTCACGGTCGTCGGCATCGAGTCCGGCGGCGCGTTCCTCGTCAAGGTCGTCACGCGGCGCGTGCCGGCGACGGGCTTCCAGACGTCCTTCTTCCGCGCCGGGCACGCGCACGCGGGCGTGCTCGTGGTCCTGGGTCTCGTGTGCCTGCTGCTCGCGGAGGCCACCGACCTCACGGGCTTCTGGCGGTGGCTCGCGGCCACCGGGGTGCTCGTCGCCGCGATCCTCCTGCCCGCCGGGTTCTTCCTCTCCGCCGTGGGCTCGGGACGCGAGGCGCCGAACCGGGCCGTCGTGCTGCTCCCGGCCGGCGGGCTGGTCCTCGCCTCGGGCGTCGTGACGCTCGCGATCGGGCTCTTCCTCGGGTGACGACGGCGGATCCCGGGCTCGGCCGGCGTCCCCGGAGGTCCGCTGCGGCGTCGTGGGTGGTCACCGCTACGGTTCCCGCATGACCACCGCCGAGGACTTCGCCCCGCTCGAACCCGTCCGCCTCGTGACCCAGGCCCAGGGATGGAGCGTCATCTACTCGCCCGGCGGGCCGGAGTGGCACCAGCACCGGGACGCTCTCGAGCGTCGCGGCGTCGAGGGTTCCGGGTACGACTTCTCCGGCGCGCTCCAGGCAACGCTGACCGACCACGAGCCGAGCGTCCTCGACGCCGTCGGGTTCGACCCCGAGGGCGGCATGGTGAGCGTCTACGGGTCGGACCTCGACGCGCTGCATGCCGCGGCCCGGCACCTGCACCGCCTGGTCACGGACGAGCAGGCGCTCGACGCGGCGCTCGCCCGGTCCACGGAGCTCGGGCTCGACGACTGAGGCGGCCCCGACGACCACGGGCCGGTCGGCGGCCGTGAGAGCGTCAGCGGGAGCGCAGCGCGTCGAGCTGGTCGGCGTGCCACCCGGCGACGTACCCGGCGATCCGCAGGTCGTCCACGGCCGTGCCCTGCCGGACCCCCGCGTCGAGCGCGTCGAGGTAGGCGCGGTCGGCCGCGAAGCGCGTGGCGACCGCAGCGCGACCGACGGCAGGGCTCCCGTGGCCGGGGACGAGCACGTCCACGTCGCGCGCGGCGAGCTCGAGCGCGTCGAGCGCGCCCCGGTAGACCCGGACGGGGTCCCGGGCGTCGGTGTCGACGAGCGGTACCTCCACATCTGAGAGCATGTCGCCCGCCACGAGCACGCTCGCGTGCGGCGTGCGCACCACGAGAGCGGCGTGGCCGGGTGCGTGGGCGTCGTGCTCGACGACGGTCACCGTGCCCAGGCCGGAGGGCCCCGGGCCCTCCGGCGCGGTGACGGGCCAAGGGACCCGTCGTGCGCCGCGGGGGAGCGGGGTGAGCGTCCCCACGAGCGCGGGGTCGTGGCCGGGTGCGGCGGCGTCGGCCGACGCGAGGACCGCGGCCCGCCGCCGCCGCGTCGCGTCGGCGGTGCGCGCCGTCGCCCAGCGGGGCGCGTCGCCGAGCGCGGGCGACCACAGCACGTGGTCCCAGTGCGGGTGCGTCGCGAACCCGGCGGTCACGCGCCAGCCGCGCGCTCGGACCGCGGCGGCGAGCCCCTCGACCTCGGCGACCGTCACCGCCGGGTCGACGACCAGCGCGTCGCCGTCCGGCGCGATGACCACGGTCGACGTCGTCGTCCAGATCTCCGCCGTGGCGACCCAGACGCCGGGGGCCACCTCGACGAGGTCGCGCGCTCGCGGCGCGGTGGTCGCCCCGAGCGGCGCGATGCCGTCCGGGCCGGCCGGTGGGCCGCTCGGTCGGTCGCTCGGTACGTCGCGTCGCCCGGCGTGCGTGGGCTCGTGCACGGTGCCTCCGGTCCTCGTCCGCCACCGGTCCTCGTCACGGGTGGTCGCTCACGGGTCGTGGCCCGGTCGCGTCCCGGCCGGGACACGCGCCGCCGGGTCCGCGTCCGTGTCGTCCCCCGCAGGTAGGTTAGGACCACTATGGCGACCCGCACGTCCCCGCAGGCACGTCGGACCGCGAGCAACCGCACGCCAGCGCCCCGCACCTCGGCGCGCGGCGGTTCGTCCTCGGCCCGCGGCACGTCGCGCGCCGGTACCGGTCGCGGGCGGTCCTCCTCCTCCGGCACGCGCCGGCCCGCGCGGCGCCCCGCGTCGGGTCCGCCGTGGCCCGTCCGCGCGGTGCGGGCGGTCTGGCTCGGCGCCGCGCACGGCCTCGGAGCGCTCGTGCGCACCATCGGAAAGGGAGCAAGAGAGCTGGACCCGGCACACCGGCGCGACGGCGTCGCGTTCTTCCTCATCGCCCTCGCGGTCGTCGTCGCGGCCCGCGAGTGGTGGGGCATCCAGGGCACGTTCGGCCTGGTCGTCCACGGCGTCGTCGCCGGCACGTTCGGCCTCGCGGGCGTCGCGGTGCCCGTGCTCCTGCTCTGGCTCGCCGTGCGCATCATGCGCCACCCCGAGCGCGCCCAGGCGAACTCGCGGGTCGCGATCGGCCTCACCCTCATCGTCGTGTCGGTGTGCTCGCTCGTGCACATCTCCGAGGACCTCCCGGCGCCGCGCGACGGGTTCGAGGCCGTGCAGGACGCGGGCGGCATCGTCGGTTACCTCGCCGCGACGCCCGTGACCACCGGCCTGACGCCCTGGTTCGCGGTGCCCATCTTCCTGCTGCTCGGGTTCTTCGGGCTGCTGGTCGTCACCGCGACCCCGGTGCACCGGATCCCGAGCCGGCTGCGCGGCCTCTACGACGTGCTCACGGGCAACCACCGCGCGGACGACGAGGAGCTGGACGCCGACGGCCTCGCGCTCGCGGAGGGCGTCTCGCGTCACGACGGCACGGACGTGCCGGCGGGTCGTCGCCCGCGCAAGCCCCGGAAGACCAAGGCGCAGCGCGCGGCGGAGGCCGCCGAGATCGAGAAGCCCGAGGGCGGGTTCTCGGGCGACGAGGCGTTCGAGACGGCGGCGTTCCTCGACTACGAGGACGACTCCCCTCGCGGCCGGGGCAAGAAGCGCCGCGGCGACGACCCGGCACCCGGCACCGCGCCGACCGAGGCGGTGCCCGCCGTCGGGCAGGGCCTCGCGCAGGACACCGCGGCAGCCGCGATGGGCGCCGTCGCCCCCGCCCCGGGCGACGGCGCGGGCAGCGTCCCGCCGCCCCCGCCGAGCAGCCCGCTGCCGCGCGGCGTCCAGCCGATGCTCGAGGGCGACACCGTCTACCTCCTGCCGAACGAGGACTCCCTGGTGAAGGGCGCGCCGCACAAGGTCCGCTCGGCCGCGAACGACCGGGTCGTCGAGGCGCTCACCCAGACCTTCGAGCAGTTCGAGGTCGACGCGAAGGTCACCGGCTTCACGCGCGGCCCCACGGTCACGCGGTACGAGGTCGAGGTCGGCCCCAAGGTCAAGGTCGAGCGCATCACGTCGCTCTCGAACAACATCGCCTACGCCGTCGCGAGCGCGGACGTGCGCATCCTCGCGCCGATCCCCGGCAAGTCGGCGATCGGCATCGAGATCCCCAACACCGACCGCGAGACGGTCGTGCTCGGCGACGTGCTCCGCTCGTCGGCGGCGCGCCGGACCGAGCACCCCATGGTCATGGGCGTGGGCAAGGACGTCGAGGGCGGCTACGTCGTCGCGAACCTCGCCAAGATGCCGCACATCCTCGTCGCGGGCGCGACGGGCGCCGGCAAGTCGAGCTTCATCAACTCCATGATCACGTCGATCCTCATGCGCTCGACGCCCGAGCAGGTGCGCCTCGTGCTCGTGGACCCGAAGCGCGTCGAGCTGACGATCTACGAGGGCATCCCGCACCTCATCACGCCCATCATCACCAACCCGAAGAAGGCCGCCGAGGCGCTCGACTGGGTCGTGCGCGAGATGGACGCCCGGTACGACGACCTCGCCGCGTTCGGGTACAAGCACATCGACGACTTCAACGCCGCCGTGCGCTCGGGCAAGGTCAAGCCGCTGCCGGGCTCCGAGCGCAAGATCGCCACGTACCCGTACCTGCTCGTCGTCGTCGACGAGCTCGCCGACCTCATGATGGTCGCGCCGCGCGACGTCGAGGCGTCGATCCAGCGCATCACGCAGCTCGCGCGCGCCGCGGGCATCCACCTCGTCCTCGCGACGCAGCGGCCGTCGGTCGACGTCGTCACCGGCCTCATCAAGGCCAACGTGCCGTCGCGCCTCGCGTTCGCGACCTCCTCGCTCGCGGACTCGCGCGTCGTGCTGGACCAGCCGGGCGCCGAGAAGCTCATCGGCCAGGGCGACGCCCTCTTCCTCCCGATGGGCGCGGCGAAGCCGATGCGCGTCCAGGGCGCGTGGGTCTCCGAGTCCGAGGTGCACGCCGTCGTCGAGCACGTCAAGGGCCAGCTCAAGCCGGTGTACCGCGAGGACGTCACGCAGGCCGCGGCGAAGAAGCAGATCGACGAGGACATCGGCGACGACCTCGACCTGCTGCTGCAGGCCGCGGAGCTCGTCGTGACGTCGCAGTTCGGCTCGACGTCGATGCTCCAGCGCAAGCTGCGCGTCGGGTTCGCCAAGGCCGGCCGCCTCATGGACCTGCTCGAGTCGCGCGAGATCGTCGGCCCCTCCGAGGGGTCGAAGGCGCGCGAGGTCCTCGTCTCGCCCGAGGAGCTGCCGTCCGCGCTCGCGCTGATCCGCGGCGAGCCGGCACAGGACGTCTTCGACGGCCAGGCCCCCGCGTCCGCAGCGGCGCCTGGTGGCGGGACGGGGCACGACTACGGCGAGGGCACCGACGGGCACATGCCGCCGGTGGCGACGGACTACCACGACGGGGCGGACGTGGAGTCAGGCTGGCGCTGAGGGCGCACGGGGTGGGACCGGAGCGGCCCCGGGATCGGCGCCGCGACGAGCGGTCGCCGGTCGGGGCACCCCTGAGCACCCCCTAGGCTGGTGGCGTGGTCACCGCCGTCCCTTCGCCGTGGAACTCCGCGAACCTCGTCACCATGGCGAGGATCCTGCTCGTCCCGTTCTTCGCGTGGGCGCTGCTCGTCGACGGCGGGGAGTCCGTCACGTGGCGGCTGGTCGCGACGGGCATCTTCGTCCTCGCCGCGACGTCGGACCGCCTGGACGGCTACCTGGCGCGCAGGTACGACCTCGTCACGGACCTCGGCAAGCTGCTCGACCCGATCGCGGACAAGCTGCTCGTCGGCACCGCGCTCGTCCTGCTCGCGTGGCCCCTCGGCGTGCTGCCCTGGTGGGTGCCCGTGGTCGTGCTCGCGCGCGAGCTCGGCGTCACGCTCCTGCGGTTCGCGGTCCTCAAGTACGCGGTCATGCCCGCGTCCCGCGGCGGCAAGCTCAAGACCGTGCTCCAGACGGTCGCGATCACGCTCTTCCTCCTCCCGCTGGCGCACCTGCCCGCGTGGATCGGCGTCGTCGCGTGGGTGGTGCTCGCCGCGGCGATCCTCGTCACCGTCGTGACGGGCGTGGAGTACGCCTACCAGGGCTGGCGGCTGCGGCGCGACGCGATCCGCGCGGCCCGCCTCGCCGAGCGCGGAGCGACGCCGGGCGCCGCGTCGGCGTCATGACGGGGGCCGCCCGCGACGTCGAGGCCGCGGGGCCCCTGGTCGCACGACCGGACGTCGTCGGCCTCCTCGCCGCGCTCGAGGCGCGCGGGTGGACCCTCGCGACCGCCGAGTCGCTCACGGGCGGGCTGCTCTCCGCGACGATCGTCGACGTCCCGGGCGCGTCGCGCGTGCTCCGCGGCGCGGTCGTCGCCTACGCGACGGACGTCAAGCAGTCGGTGCTCGGGGTCGACGGCGACCTCCTCGCCGCGCACGGGGCGGTCCACCCGGACGTCGCGCGCCAGATGGCGGAGCGGGTACGGGAGGTGCTCGGCGCGGACGTGGGGGTCGCGACCACGGGCGTCGCGGGACCGGACCCGCAGGACGGCCGACCACCGGGCACGGTGTTCGTGGCGGCGAGCGGGCCCCGCGGGACGCACGTACGGCGGCTGCACCTCGACGGCGAGCGCGCGGCGGTCCGCGCCGGGACCGTCGCGGCGGCGGTCGACCTCGCGCGCGCGGTGACGGAGGACCGGCCCTCCGCGGACCGGCAGGGTGAAATCCGCGGGTGAACCGTGGTCGCCCGAGCGGCCCGCAGAGCCCGGTCCGGGAGGTGCAGGTGGAGAGGTCGTGAACGTGCCGCGGGGGGTTCGCCGGGCGGCGGGGTGCGGGAACAAGGCCCCACGTCGGGACGTTGCACAGCACGTGATCGCCAACAGGACCGTCAACCGACCGGTGGGCCGCACGGACAACGCGCCGACGGCCGGTCCGGCACGCCGCACCGGAGACGTGAGCGGACCGCGGGCGGGGTACGGTAGGACGACCCCGTCACGCGGGGCAGTGAACAGGAAGACCGGCACGAGCAGTACGCGCACCCCGGTGGGGGCCTCACCGGCTCCCGGGGGCGCACGGGACACGGAAGGGGGTCGCCAGATGATTGTTCTTCGACGAGAGATCGGGGACGTGCTGCGAGACGCTCGCCAGCGACAGGGGCGCACCCTGCGAGAGGTGTCCTCCGCCGCACGGGTCTCGCTGGGCTACCTCAGCGAGGTGGAGCGCGGTCAGAAGGAAGCGTCGTCGGAGCTCCTCGGCTCGATCTGCGAGGCGCTCGACATCCCGATGTCGTTGGTGCTGCGCGAGGTCAGCGACCGGGTCGCCGTCGCCGAGGGTCTGCTCATCCCGGACACGATCCCGGCAGACTTCGCGACCGCGGTCCTCGGGCGGCAGAACCCCGACGGCACCGCACGACGAGAGGACCTGCAGCCCGTCGGCTGACGGTCCACGCCGGGGCCGCCCCGGAGCAGGTGCCGGGCAGAGACGCCCGCGATCACCCGCTCGCGGGCGGCGCCTGGCACGAGGGACACCAGAAGACCGGACGTTCGTACGGCGGCTCGTTCGCCGTACCTTCTGCGACAGGCGTGCCACAGACGTGGCACGCCTTTCGTGTGCGCGCGTGCACGTGACGCACGACGCCGGCCCGGGGGTCGAACCCGTGCCGGACGGTGCGCTGCATGAGCGCTCGTGCCGTCGTGAGCACGCCCGCGAGGTCCTCGACGTCCCGGACCGGCGTCCACGGGTAGATCCGCTCCGCGAAGAGCGACTCGGCCGTGTAGATCGTGCCGATGCCGGCGACGAGGTGCTGGTCGAGCAGCGCCTCCGCGACCGGGACGCCGGTCCTCTCCCGGCCCGGCCGGTGCCGTGGTCCGGTGCCGCCCGCGGCGTCATCCGCTCGCAGGCGCGCGACGGCCTCCGCGACCCCCTCCGTGGGGAAGTCGTCGGCCAGCACGTCGGGGCCGAGCGGGCCGGTGATGGTCCGCTCGTCGGCGGTGCGCAGCACGTGGAGCATCCCGATGCGGTTCCCGACTGCCGTCCACCACGCGTTGGCGAGCACCACGCGCACCGACGGCTCCGCGGCGCGCGCGTCCCGGGCGCCCGTGCGCGCGATCCGCCACGACCCCTCCATGCGCAGGTGCGTGTGCAGCGACCGACCGTCGTCGAGCCGCGTGAACAGGTGCTTGCCGTACGGGACGTTCGCCACGACCGTGCGGCCCGTGAGGTCGACCTCCGCGGCGGTCGGCCACCGCAGCTCCGCGCGCACCAGCACACGCCCGGCGAGCGCCTCGTCCAGACGCGCGGACACGAGCCGCAGGATGTCACCCTCGGGCACGGCCGTCCCTCCCGATGCTCGGCGGGCGTCCCCGGCTCCCACCGGGTCGTGATCGCAGGGGTGCCACGTCAGGCCGCCCGCAGACCGCGCGGCGTCGCGCGGAACCCGGCGTCGAGGAGGGCACGGACCGCCTCGTCGGCGGACGTGGCCGTCGTGCCCGCCCCGGCCAGCGCCTCGACGCCGTCGACCCGCTGCACCACGACCTTGCCGAGCCGGCCCGCGCGCACCGCGCGGACGAGCTCGGCGCTCGCCTCCGCGAGCCGCGGGCCGTCGACGAACGAGAGGACCGACCGTCCTCCGCGCTCGACGTACAGGGCGAGGTCGCCGTCGCTCAGCACGACGACGGCCCCGGCCTTGCGCCCGGGGCGGTGCCCGCGAGACGCCTCGGCACCGGTCGCCGCACGATCCGACGGCGCTCCGCCGCCGGCCGGCGCGGCCGCCGCGGTGCCCGGCCCCGGGCTCGCCGCGGCCGGTCGCGCGGGCCACGGCAGCGCGGCCCCGTAGGGGTTGGCGGGGTCGGTCGCCGCGAGGAGCACCGCGCCCGGGCGAGGGCCCCCGCGCGACGTGCCGTCGTCGGGACGCGGCCGAGGCAGGCCGTCCGGCCCGGTGCCGGACCCACGGGCCGCGGCGGACTCGATCGCCCGCTCACGGTCCTGGGCGTCGGTGCGGAGCTGGTCGACCGCGCCGGGCAGCGCGAACTGGGAACCGCCGAGGTGCTCGACGAAGTACCCGCGCCGCGCCGCCCCGGTCGCCTCCAGCTCGCTCAGCACGCGGTACACCGCGCGGAACGACCCCGCGACGCCCTCGGCGGGGGCGACGGCGCGCGTGAGCACCCCGTGCCGGTCGAGCAGCACGCGCGCGAGCGCGTGCGCGCGCCGGGTCGGGTCGGTCTCGCGCCGCGGCAGCGCCGACCAGCGGCCCGCTCCGCCGCGCAGCGTGGTGTCCGGGGACGTCGGCGGCCGCAGGCCCGCGAACCGGCCGCGCCCCACCGGACGGGCGCGCGCGGGAGCCCGGGGGGCGCGGTGCGCACCACCGCCCGTGCCGAGCCGGGCGCGCAACGAGCCCAGCCCGTCGTTGGTCACGTGCCCCGACCAGACGAGGTCCCACAGCGCCTCGAGCGTCGGCCCGACCTCGGCGCCCGCCCGCTCGGCGAGCCGCGGGAGGAAGTAGCCGCCCGAGCCGTCGAGCAGGTCGAGGAGGGTCGCGTGGAGCCCGGTCTCCGGCGCGGGACCGGGGTCCGGCAGCGTGAGCGGCGCCCACTCGGCCAGGTGGAGGCTCACGAGCCCGTCGCCCCCGCCCGAGCCGGGCAGCGGGGCGTGGCCGCACCACACGACCTCTCCGGTCGTCGTGAGCTCGTCGAGCATCGTCGGCGTGTAGTCCGTGACCCGCGACGGCAGGACGAGCGTCTCGAGCGCCGACGCGGGCACGGCGGCCCCCGAGAGCTGCTCGACGACGCGCAGGAGGCCGTCTGCCCCGCGCAGCGCACCCAGCCCCTGCCACCGCGGGAGGAAGACGCCGAGGGTCTCGGACGCCACCGGTTCGACCTCCGCGCGCAGCGCGGCGAGCGAGCGGCGCCGCAGCACGCGCAGCACCTCGGCGTCGCACCAGTCGTCGCCGGTGCCCCCGATCGACTCCGGCCGCAGGCGACCGCGGACGACCATCCGGGCGGCCTCGAGCCGCTCCAGCGTCTGCGCCACGACGGCGACGCCGAGGCCGAGCCGCGCCGCGACGTCCGCCGCGGTGAACGGTCCGTGGGTGCGCGCGTGGCGCCGCACGAGGTCGCCGAGCGGGTCGGGCACGGGCTCGGTGAACACCTCGGGGATGCCGACGGGCAGCGCGACGCCGAGCGCGTCGCGCAGTCGCCCGGCGTCCTCGACGACGGCCCACTGCACCGCCCGCTCGGGGACGACGCCCGCCAGCCGGACGCGGATCACGCGCCGGGCCGCCTCGAGCTCGCGGAGCCATTCCTGTGCGCCGGCGCGCACGTCCTCGCGCGTGCGGGCCGCGACCTCGGCGTCCGTGAGGGGGCCGACGCGGCGCAGCACGTCCCACACGTCCTCGGCGTGGCGGGCCTGGCGTTCCGGCGCGAGCGCGCCGAGCTCCGCCTCGGTCCGCTCGATCTGCGCCGGGTCGAGCAGGTCGGCGAGCTGGGCCGCGACGCCGTCCCCGCCGAGCAACTCGGCGAGCAGCGTCGGGTCGAGAGACAGCGCCGCCGCCCGCCGCTCCGCGAGCGGGGCGTCGCCGTCGTAGAGGAACTGCGCCGTGTACCCGAACAGGAGGGACTGCGCGAACGGCGACGGCGTCGGCGTCGTCACCTCGACGAGGCGCACGCGCCCGGCGGCGAGGTCACGCATGAGGTCGGTGAGCGCCGCGACGTCGAAGTCGTCCTGCAGGCACTCGCGCGCGGCCTCGAGGACGATCGGGAACTCGGGGTACTGCGACGCGACCGACAGGAGCTGGGCGGAGCGCTGGCGCTGCTGCCACAGCGGCTGGCGGCGGTCCGGGCGACGCCGGGGGAGCAGGAGCGCACGCGCCGCGGCCTCGCGGAACCGGGACGCGAACATGACGGACCCGCCGAGCTCGTCGCGCACCGCGTCGAGGACCTCGTCGGGGTCGAGGAGCAGGTCCTCCACGGGGACGACCGGCGCGTCGCCGCCGAGCCCGCCGGTCCCGTCGCTCGACCCCTCGAGCCACGAGTCCCCGGTGTCGGGCAGGCGCAGGACGATGCCGTCGTCCGCGTGCATCGCGGCGGCGTCGACGCCGTACCGCTCCCGCAGCCGCGCGGCGAGCACGAGCGCCCACGGGGCGTGGACCTTCGCCCCGTAGGGCGAGTGCACGACGACGCGCCAGTCCCCGAGCTCGTCGCGGAACCGCTCGACGACGACCGTCCGGTCGTCCGGGACGCGGCCGGTCGCGTCGCGCTGCTCGCGGAGGTAGGCGAGCAGGTTGTCGCTCGCCCACGCGTCGAGCCCCGCGGAGCGCAGCCGATCGGCCGCGGCGTCGTGGTCGTCCGCCGCGAGGGTGTCGGTCTCGCGGACCCAGGCACCGAGGGCGCGGCCGAGCTCGGCGGGCCGGCCGGGCGAGTCGCCCTTCCAGAACGGCAGGCGCCCCGGGATGCCCGGCGCCGGGGTCACGAGCACGCGGTCGGGCGTGATGTCCTCGATGCGCCACGTGCTCGACCCGAGCGTGAACGTGTCGCCGACGCGCGACTCGTACACCATCTCCTCGTCGAGCTCGCCGACGCGCTTCCCGCCGCGCGGCGCCCGGCCGCCCGCGGTGTCCGGGTCGCCCGCGACGGTCCCGGAGTCCGTCGCGAGGAAGACGCCGTACATCCCGCGGTCGGGGATCGTCCCGCCGCTCGTCGCGGCGAGGCGCAGCGCCCCCGGACGACCCGTGATCCGCCCGGACGCGCGGTCCCACACGATCCGTGCGCGCAGCTCGCCGAAGTCCTCGCTCGGGTAGCGTCCCGCGAGCATGTCGAGCACCGCGTGCAGCGACGCGTCGCCCAGGTGGGCGTAGGGCGCGCTGCGGCGCACGACGGTCGCGAGCTCCGCCACCGTCCACTCGTCGACGGCGACCATGGCCACCACCTGCTGCGCGAGCACGTCGAGCGGGTTCGCGAGCACGTGCAGCTCCTCGATGCCCCCGGTGCGCATGCGCTCGGCCACGACGGCCGACGGCACGAGGTCGCCCCGGTGCGTGGGGAACACGACGCCGTGCGAGACGGCGCCCACCTGGTGCCCCGCGCGCCCGATGCGCTGGAGCCCGGACGCGACCGACGGCGGGGCGCCGACCTGCACCACGAGGTCGACCGCGCCCATGTCGATGCCGAGCTCGAGGCTCGACGTCGCGACGACCGCGGGCAGCCGTCCGTCCTTGAGCTCGGTCTCCGTGCGCGTGCGCTCGGCGCGGCTCATCGACCCGTGGTGCGCGCGGGCGATGACGGGCTCGACGCCCGAGCTCGCGCCCGACTGGGCCTGCACCTGGGCCGCGGTGACCGTCCCCGGGTCGAGGACGTCCTCGCCCTGACGCTCCGCCCACACCTCGTTCATGCGCGCCGTGAGCCGCTCGGCGCCTCGGCGCGAGTTGGTGAAGACGAGCGTGGAGCGGTGGTCGGCGACGAGGTCGACGACGCGCTCCTCGACGTGCGGCCACACCGACGGCCGCGGCGGGCGCACGTCTGGCGCCCCGGTGGGTCGCGAGGTCGCCGGACCCGACAGGTCGGGCTCGCCGGGGGGCAGGGGCGGGAGGCCGTCGGTCGTCGTCCCCGGCGCCGTGTCACGACCACCGGGATCGTCTGCCCCCGCCGCCGTCCGCCTCGAGGTGTCGGGCACGAGCGCGGCCGTGCCGAGGTCCGCGAGGTCGGGGACGGGCACCACGACGTCGACCTCGATGCGCTTGCTCGCGGGCGGCTGCACGACGACCACCTCGCGCCCGGCCTCCGCCTCCGGGCGGTGGCCGCCGAGGAACGTCGCGACGGCCTCGACGGGTCGGACCGTCGCCGAGAGCCCGACGCGCTGCGCGGGCGGTCGGCCCTGCGCCTCCAGGAAGGCGTCGAGCCGTTCGAGGGACACGGCGAGGTGTGCGCCGCGCTTGGTCCCCGCCACGGCGTGGATCTCGTCGACGATCACCGTCTCGACGCCCGCGAGACCCGCACGGGCCTGCGAGGTCAGCACGAGGAACAGCGACTCGGGCGTCGTGATGAGGATGTCCGGCGGGTGCGTCGCGAGGCGCCGCCGCTCGCTCGTGGGCGTGTCGCCCGTCCGGGTGCCGACGACGACGTCCGGCACCTCGAGCCCGAGGCGCACCGCCGCCTGCCGGATGCCCGCGAGCGGCGACCGGAGGTTGCGCTCGACGTCGGCGGCGAGCGCCTTGAGGGGCGACACGTACACGACGCGGCAGCGGTGCTCCCGGGCGACCTCCTCGCCGGCCCTCGGCGCGCCCATGATCCGGTCGAGCGACCAGAGGAACGCCGCGAGCGTCTTGCCCGACCCGGTCGGGGCGACGACGAGCGCGTGCCGGTCGCTCGACACCGCGTCCCACGCCCCCGCCTGCGCGGCGGTCGGGGCGTCGAACGCGCCCGAGAACCAGGAGCGCGTGGGCGCGGCGAAGCGCGCGAGCGGGTCCGTGGTCACCCGCTCATTGTCGTCGCGCCCACCCACACGCGCCGCGCGACGGGAGACCGGTGTGCCGCCCGCGCGAGGGACGGCGGCCGAGCGCCGCGTCGCCGCGCCGACGCCGCGTGCCGGGACGCGTCGCCCGTCGCGGGGCCGGGCCCGTCCGGGCGGGGAGGGGGTGGACCCGCCCCTCGTCCGTGGGAGGCTGGTGCCGTGCGCTACCGCGAGTTCTCCGAGCTGGTCGACGAGGTGTTCGGCGCGTCCCTGGGACGCGCCTACGTCCGTGAGCAGGTGCTGTCCGCGCTCGACGACCGGACGGCCGCCCAGGCCCTCGAGGACGGCGTCGAGCCGCGCGTCGTCTGGCACGCCCTGTGCGACGCGCTCGACGTGCCCGACGCGCGGCGCTGGGGCCACGACGATCACCGCCAGGCGCCGCCCCGCCGGTGAGCGCGGCGCGCCGGGTCCCGGCCTCCGACCCGGTCGAGGGGCACACCGCGCCGCGCGCGACCATGATGGCGCCATGAGCGTCCCCGCCCGTCGTCGCCCCGCGCCGGGACCGCGCGTCACCGCCGCGGACGTCCGCGGCGCGGTCTGGTCGCTCGTCTCGACGACCGTCGGCCTGGGGCTCGCGATCTGGTTCGTGCCCGGGGTCGAGGTCACCAACCCGTGGTCGCTCCTCCTCGCGGCGCTCGCGGTCGGTCTGGGCGACGTGCTCCTGCGCCCCGTGCTGCGGAGCCTCGCGCACCGGTTCGGCGTGGTCGGCGCGCTCGTGTCCGGCGTGGTGGCGCAGCTCGCGGTCGCGTGGGCGGCCCTCACGTACCTGCCGGGGTTCCGGAGCGGGTCCTGGGTGGACGTCCTCGCGGTCCTCGTGCTCGCCGCCGTCCTCATGGCGATCGGGCGCTGGGTCGTGGGGGCGAGCGACAACGAGTACGTCCTGGGCGACCTCCTCCGGCGCGCGCGCCGGCAGGCCGGTCTGCCGCGACGGGACCGCGGCGCGGTGAGCGCGGCCGAGCGCCCGGCCGGCCTGCTCGTCGTCCTGCTCGACGGCGTCGCGCGCCCCACGCTCGACTACGCGCTCCAGGCCGGGCTCACCCCGACCCTCGCGCGCTGGCTCGGGAGCGGCAGCCACCACCTCACGACGTGGTGGGCCCGCGTGCCCGCGACCACGCCCGCCTCGACGATCGGACTCCTGCACGGCTCGACCGAGCACGTGCCCGCGTTCCGCTGGTGGTCGCGTGCCCTCGGGCGGCTCGTGGTGACGAACCGGCCCGCCGACGCGGCGGCGGTCGAGGCCCGCACGAGCGACGGTTCCGGGCTGCTCGCGGGCGGGGGAGTCGCCGTCTCCACGATGTTCTCCGGCGACGCGGCGACGAGCCTGCTCGTCATGAGCCGGGCGCGCGAGGGGCTCGGGCCCGGCCAGATGTTCGTGCACTTCTTCGCGAGCCCGTTCGTGCTCGTGCGTGCGGTCGTCGTCGCGCTGGGAGAGTTCTTCAAGGAGCTCTACCAGGGCTGGCAGCAGGCCGTGCGCGGCGTCGAGCCCCGCGTCTCGCGCCTCGGCTGGTACCCGGTGCTGCGCGCGGTCACGAACGTCGTGCTGCGCGACCTCAACACGACGCTCGTCGCGGAGCAGCTCGTGCGCGGCGCGCCGGTCGTGTGCGTCGACCTCGTCGACTACGACGAGATCGCCCACCACGCCGGGCCGCTGCGCCCCGAGTCGCTCCGCGCCCTGGAAGGCCTCGACCGCGTCGTCGGGCTCTGGGAGCAGGTCGCCGCCGTGTCCCCGCGCCGGTACGACGTCGTCGTGCTGTCCGACCACGGGCAGTCGCTCGGGTCCACGTTCGAGCAGGTCGAGGGCCGGTCCTTCCTCGACGAGGTCCGTCGTCTGATGGCGCTCCGACCCGGCCCGCACGAGGGCCCCCGCGCGGGCGAGGGCAGGTCGCGGGGTGAGGGACGCCGTCGGGCCACGGCCCCGGACAGCGAGGCGTGGGGCCCGACGAACACGGCCCTCAACGCCCTGCGGCCCGCGGCGCCCGAGGCCGTCCCGGAGGGCGCGGGGCGCATGCTGGTCGGCCCGGACCGCTCCGAGCGACGCGGCGGTCCCGGGGCCGCCGCGCTGCCCGAGCTGCCCGAGGTCGCGGTGGTGGGGTCGGGCAACCTGGGCATGGTGTGGTTCCCGCGCGAGCCGCGGCGGCTCACCGGGGACGAGGTGCGCGCGCGGTGGCCCGCGCTGCTCCCGGGCCTCGTGGCCAGCCCCGCCGTCGGCGTCGTCGTCGAGCGCGGGACCGGCGGCGCGCTGCGGGCGCACGGACGGGGCGGCTCGCGCGACCTGCGGACCGGGGAGGTCGTCGGGCAGGACCCGCTCACGGGCTACGGGTCGCGAGCGGCGGCGGACCTGCTGCGCGTCGCGGACCTCGAGGACGCGGGCGACCTCGTGCTCGTCTCGCGCGTGGACGAGGTCGGGATGGTGCACGCGTTCGAGGGGCTGGTCGGGTCGCACGGCGGCCTCGGCGGGGCGCAGAACGAGGCCGTGCTCCTGCATCCCGCGCACCTGGCGCTGCCCGACGACGAGCTCGAGGACGTGGACGGCGCGCGCATGCTCGTCGGGGCCGAGGCGGTCCACCGGCGGCTCGTCGCCTGGCTCGGCGACCTCGGCCTGCGACCCGCCGCGCCTGCGGCGGAGGGGGAGCCGTGAGCGTCCGCGTGACGTGGCTCGGCCACTCGAGCGTCGTCCTCGACCTGGGCTCCGGCCGCGCCGGCGTCCCGGGCGTGCGGCTCGTCACCGACCCGCTCCTGCACCGGCACGCCGGGATGCTGCGGCGGCGCGGGGAGCGGCCCGCCGCGGTGTGGCAGGGCAGCGACGCCGTCCTCCTCTCGCACCTGCACCACGACCACGCCGAGCTGCGCTCCCTGCGCCTCCTCGGCGACGTGCCCGTGCTCACCGCCCCGGCGAACGCGCGGTGGCTGCGGGCCCGGGGCCTGCGCGGCGTCGGGCTCGACGACGCGTGGCACGCGGTCGGTCCGGCCGCGGCGGGGGTCGAGGTGCGCCTCGTGACGGCGGTGCACGGGCACCGGCCGATGCCGCACCGGCCCAACGCGGCGAACGGTCACCTCGTACGGTCCCCGGGCCCGCGCGGCGTCCGGGTCTGGGCCGTCGGGGACACCGAGCACTACCCGGACATGGTCCACCTCCCGGCGCTCGCGGGCGGCCCCGTGGACGTCGCGCTCGTCCCGGTGGGCGGGTGGGGCCCGCGCCTGTCGGGCGGGCACCTCGGCCCCGCGCAGGCGGCGCGGGTGTGCGCCGAGGTGGGCGTCGGCGTCGCGATCCCGGTGCACTGGGGCACGCTGCACGCACCGGGCGGACGGCACCTCCCGCGGGGCTGGATGGACCACGCGGGGGCGGCGTTCGAGGCCGCCGCGCAGCGCGAGGCGCCGGGCACGCGGGTCGTGGTGCTGCGGCCGGGGGAGGCGTGGTCGTCGTCCGGCGACGCGCGAGACGCGTGACACGCCGAGGTGCGCGTTCCGGGATCGAACACGTGTTCGGCTAGAGTTGTGCACAGGGCCCGCCGCGGCGGGCCCAGGACGCCGGTCCAGCACGACGATCCACAGGTTCGCGGGTCGCCGGAGCCGCGTGTCGGTGGCTGCCCGTAGCGTCGGGCCACAACGAACAGATGAACGTCGAACCGAAGGTGGACTGACATGCCCGCACCCGCAGACCGCGAGAAGGCGCTCGAGGCAGCCCTCGCCCAGATCGACCGGAGCTTCGGCAAGGGCTCCGTCATGCGCCTCGGCGAGGAGGGCCGCGCTCCCGTCGAGGTCATCCCCACGGGGTCCATCGCGCTCGACATCGCGCTCGGGATCGGCGGCCTGCCGCGCGGGCGCGTCATCGAGGTGTACGGCCCGGAGTCCTCCGGCAAGACGACCGTCGCGCTGCACGCGGTGGCGAGCGCGCAACGCGCGGGCGGCATCGCGGCGTTCATCGACGCCGAGCACGCGCTCGACCCCGAGTACGCCAAGAAGCTCGGCGTGGACACCGACGCGCTGCTCGTCTCCCAGCCCGACACGGGGGAGCAGGCGCTCGAGATCACGGACATGCTCATCCGCTCGGGCGCGCTCGACATCATCGTCATCGACTCCGTCGCGGCCCTCGTGCCCAAGGCCGAGATCGAGGGCGAGATGGGCGACAGTCACGTCGGCCTCCAGGCCCGCCTCATGTCGCAGGCGCTGCGCAAGATCACGGGTGCGCTCAACGCGTCCGGGACGACGGCGATCTTCATCAACCAGCTCCGCGAGAAGATCGGCGTCTTCTTCGGCTCGCCCGAGACGACGACCGGTGGCAAGGCGCTGAAGTTCTACGCGTCCGTCCGGCTCGACATCCGCCGCATCGAGACGCTCAAGGAGGGTACCGACGCGGTCGGCAACCGGACCCGCGTCAAGGTCGTCAAGAACAAGATGGCCCCGCCCTTCAAGCAGGCCGAGTTCGACATCCTCTACGGCGTCGGCATCTCGCGCGAGGGCGGCCTCATCGACATGGGCGTGGAGCACGGGTTCGTGCGCAAGTCCGGGTCGTGGTTCACCTACGGCGGCGACCAGCTCGGCCAGGGCAAGGAGAACGCGCGCTCGTTCCTGCGCGACAACCCGGACCTCGCCAACGAGCTCGAGAAGAAGATCAAGGAGAAGCTCGGCGTCGGCGCCAAGGTCGACGCGCCGGCCGACCCGGCTGCGGGCGTGACGGTCGCGGCCGACGGTGCTGCGGCTCCCGCCGCGGCGAAGGCACCGGCCGCGGCCGCCAAGGGGAAGAAGTCGCCGTTCTGATCGGCGGGCAGGGCGGGGACGAGGGCGTCGAGCGCTCCGACCCGCCCGAGGTGGACGACGGGCGTCGTGCCGGCCGCAAGGCTGCGCGGCGCCCGCGCCCGACCCTCCACGAGCTCGTCGAACGGGGCGAGATCAGCGACGCCGATCTCGCCGAGCGTGCTCGGGAGACGGTGCTGCGCATCCTCACGGCCGCACCGAAGAGCCGCGCGGAGCTCGCGCAGTCCCTCGCGCGCAAGGGCTATCCGGAGCACGTCGTGCTGCCGATCCTCGACCGCTTCGAGGAGGTGGGTCTGGTGGACGACGCGCAGTACGCCGAGATGATCGTCCGCACCCGGCACGCCGAGCGCGGGCTGTCCCGCCGCGCGATCTCGACCGAGCTGCGGCGCCGCGGCATCGACGGCGAGGTCGGCGCCGCGGCGCTCGAGCAGGTCGACGACGACTCCGAGGCCGACGCGGCGCTCGAGCTGGCGCGCACGCGCCTCGCCCGCACGCGCGGCCTCGACCGCGACGTGCGGGTGCGCCGGACCGTCGGGGCGCTCGCCCGCAAGGGCTACAGCCCGTCGCTGGCCTTCGAGATCGTCCAGCGCGAGCTCGACGCCGAGACCGTCGAGCCCCCGCTCGACTGAGTCCGTCAGCGGGTGGCGGAGACCGCGGGCGCGTCCTCGGTCGGTCCACCCGCGACGACCGTGGGGTTGCCGATGCCGGGGCCGGCGGCGGTCGCACCCGCGGTGCGACCGCTGAGGAAGCGGGAGAGCCAGCGCGCCACGAGCGTGAGCAGCCAGTTGATGACGATGAAGATCACCGCGGCGAGCACGAGCGACTGCAGGATGTTGCCGTTGCCGACGCCGTAGAGCTGCGCGGCCCGCAGGAGCTCGTTGTACGTGATGATCTGCCCGAGCGCCGAGTCCTTGAGGACGACGACGAGCTGGGACACGAGCGCGGGGAGCATCGCGATGAGCGCCTGCGGGAGCTGGATCGACCGCAGCGTCTGTCCGGCGGTGAGCCCGATCGCGAGCCCGGCCTCGCTCTGGCCTCGCGGGAGGTTCCCGACGCCCGAGCGGACCAGCTCCGCGATGACGGAGCCGTTGTAGAGCACGAGCGCGAAGACCACCGCGAGGAACGGCGCGTCGTCGACCTTGCTCAGACCCAGCAGCAGCCAGAAGAAGATCATCATGAGCAGCACGGGGACGGCGCGGAAGAACTCGACCACGATGCCGCTCACGATGCGCACGGCGCGCAGGTGCGAGAGCCGCCCGGTGCCGAACACGAGGCCGAACGCGAGCGCGCCGACGATCGCGAAGCCGGCGGCACGCAACGTGTTCTGCAGGCCCGGGATGAAGTAGTACTGCCAGGCGTCCGACGTGAACAGCGAGGACCACAGCTCCGGGGCGAGCTGGCCCTTGCGGCCGAGCGCGACGAGCACGAGCGCCGCGACGCCGAGCACGACGACCGCGCCGATCACGTTCCCGACGAGGATCGCGCGCCGGGCGCGAGGGCCGGGGGCGTCGAAGAGGACGGACTGCTGGGTGCTCATCGGCGGACCGCCAGTCGGTTCGAGAGGGACGTGGTGAGCAGGCCGATGGGGATGACGAGGATGACGTAGCCGATCGCGAACGTCAGGAAGATCCCGTAGATGTAGTTCGAGTTGAACTCGATCATGTTCTTCATGAGGCTCGACGTCTCCGTCGTCACGCTCGCCGCCGCCGCGACGGTGGAGTTCTTCAGCAGCGCGATGAGCGTGTTGCCGAGGGGCGCGACGGAGCCGCGGAACGCCTGGGGCAGGATGACGAGGCGCGCCGCGGGCAGGAACGACAGGCCGATCGCACGCGCCGCCTCGGCCTGACCGATCGGCACCGTGTTCACGCCCGACCGGATGGACTCGCAGACGAACGCGGCGTGGTAGATGGAGAGGCCCAGGACGGCGAGCCGGAAGAAGTTCGCCGCGAAGTCGGGGGCGAGCGTGACGTTGAGCTGGCCCCACAGCCCCAGCACCATGAACGTCATGATGATCGTCAGCGGGGTGTTGCGGAACACGTTGACGTACGCGGTCCCCGCCCAGCGCAGGCTCGGCACGGGGGAGATGCGCATGAGCGCGAGCGCCGTGCCCAGCACGAGCGACAGGATCGCCGCCCAGAACGTCAGCTGGATGTTGACCCAGAACGCGCCGAGCACGTCGTACTCCCGGGCGAGCGCCCAGGTCTGCGACAGGTAGTCACCCACGGTTGGTGGTCCTCCGGGAGGGTACGTGCCGGGCCGAGTCGACGGCCCGGCGGGCGGGGGGCGGGCGCGCGCCCCCCCCGGCCGTGGACGGTCAGGCGCAGGGGTCGACCGTCGGCGGGTTCTCGCTGGCGTTGGGCGTGTACCCGGTGCCCTCGGTGTTCTTGGTGACGAACTCCTCCCAGGAGCCGTCCTCGATCATCTTCTCGATCGCGGTGTTGACGTCCTCGCAGATGTCGTTGTCCTGCGGGAGCCCGACGCCGTAGCGCTCGGTCGAGAACGGCGCCCCGACGACCTTGACCTTGCCCTTGTTGGCGGGCTGGGCCGCGAGGCCCGCGAGGATGATGTCGTCGGTCGTGACGGCGTCGACCTGGCCCGCGGTGAGGGCGGTGACGCACTCCGCGTACCCGGGGCGCTCGAGGAGCTGCACGCCCGCGGCGTACTCGTCCTTGATGCGCTGCGCCGACGTCGAGCCCGTGACGGAGCACAGGTTCTTGCCCTCGAGCGACTCCGGCCCGGTGATGTCGGTGTTGTCCTCGGCGACGAGCAGGTCCTGCCCGGCCACGAAGTACGGACCGGCGAACGCAACCGTCTCCTTGCGCGTGTCGGTGATGGAGTAGGTCGCGAAGATCATGTCGACCTGGCCGGTCTGGAGCATCGTCTCGCGCTGGGCGGACGGCGCCTCGACCCACTCGATCTGGTCCTCGCCGTAGCCGAGCTCGCCTGCCACGTACGTGGCGACGTCCACGTCGAAGCCCGTGTAGGTGGAGCCGTCCTGGTACCCGAGCCCCGGCTGGTCGAACTTGATGCCGATCTTGATCGAGCCCTCGGCGCCACCGCCGGTGTCGCCCGTGTCGGTGGCCGTGTCGGTCGCGTCGTCGTCGCCGCCGCCGACCTCGCCGCCGCCGCACGCCGCGAGCGTGAGCGCGGTGAGAGCGGCCAGCACGGCAGCACCTGCGTGTCGTGTGCGCATCGTTCCTACCCTTCGTGAGTGGTGGCCGCCCGTCGAAGGTGTGCCTCGACGGTCGACCGGGTTCTGGGGCTGTCGGGCCGGGCTCGTGCGTGCCCGGGGGTTCAGTGGGTGAGGATCTTCGAGAGGAAGTCCTTGGCACGGTCGCTCGTGGGCGCCGTGAAGAACTCCTCGGGGTGGGCCTCCTCGACGATCTGGCCGTCGGCCATGAAGACGACCCGGTTCGCGGCCTTGCGGGCGAAGCCCATCTCGTGCGTGACGACGATCATCGTCATGCCCTCCTTGGCGAGCGCGACCATGACGTCGAGGACCTCGTTGATCATCTCCGGGTCGAGCGCCGACGTGGGCTCGTCGAAGAGCATCACCTTGGGCTGCATCGCGAGCGCGCGGGCGATGGCGACACGCTGCTGCTGCCCGCCCGAGAGCTGGGCGGGCATCTTCTGGGCCTGGTTCTTCACGCCGACGCGGTCGAGCAGCGCGAGCGCACGGTCCTTCGCGACCTTCCCCTTCTCGCGGCGCACCTTGACGGGGCCGAGCGTGACGTTGTCGAGGATCGTCTTGTGGGCGAAGAGGTTGAAGGACTGGAAGACCATGCCGACGTCGGAGCGCAGCCGCGCGAGCGCCTTGCCCTCCTCGGGCAGCGGCTCGCCGTCCACCAGGATCTCGCCGGAGTCGATCGTCTCCAGCCGGTTGATCGCCCGGCAGAGCGTCGACTTGCCCGACCCCGAGGGGCCGATGACGACGAGCACCTCCCCGCGCCGGACGGTCAGGTTGATGTCGCGGAGCACGTGCAGCTCCCCGAAGTGCTTGTTGACGTCGCGCAGCTCGACGAGCGGCTCACCGAGGACCTGCTCGGCGGGGCGGGGCTGAGCGTCCTGCGCGCTGCGCTGCGCGTCGGACGGCGAAGAGGTTTCGTCGGCCATTCCTGGACACTATGTCCCTTCTGTTGCACGGTGCCACCTCATCCGGCAACAGTCGGGCAACAGTTCCGTAACACGGCACCCGGCGCCGTACCCTGGACGGTGATGTCCACGATCGCCCCCGCCCCCGTCCCGGCCGCACTCGCGCCTCGCGCCGTCCCCGCCGCGTCGGCCGACGACGCGCGCCCGCGCACCTACGTCGTCCGCACGCTCGGCTGCCAGATGAACGTCCACGACTCCGAGCACATGGCCGGGATGCTGGAGGAGGCGGGCTACACGCGCGCGAGCGCGGACGACGAGGCCTCGAACCGCGCCGACGTCGTCGTCATCAACACGTGCGCCGTCCGGGAGAACGCCGCGACGCGTCTCTACGGGAACCTCGGCCAGCTCGCCTCGGTGAAGGCCGCGCGGCCCGGGATGCAGATCGCCGTGGGCGGCTGCCTCGCCCAGAAGGACCGCGGCACGATCGTCGAGAAGGCGCCGTGGGTCGACGTCGTCTTCGGCACGCACAACCTCGACGCGCTGCCCGTGCTGCTCGAGCGGGCGCGCCACAACGAGGCGGCCCAGGTCGAGATCGCCGAGTCGCTGCAGGTGTTCCCGTCCACGCTGCCCACCAAGCGTGAGTCGGTCTACGCGGGCTGGGTGTCGATCAGCGTCGGCTGCAACAACACGTGCACCTTCTGCATCGTCCCCCACCTGCGCGGCAAGGAGCGCGACCGGCGCCCGGGCGAGGTCCTCGCCGAGGTCGGGGCGCTCGTCGAGGCCGGAGCCATCGAGGTCACCCTGCTCGGCCAGAACGTCAACAGCTACGGCGTCGAGTTCGGCGACCGCGGCGCGTTCGCCAAGCTCCTGCGCGCGTGCGGGACGATCGACGGCCTCGAGCGCGTCCGGTTCACGTCGCCGCACCCGGCCGCGTTCACCGACGACGTCATCGCGGCCATGGCCGAGACGCCGAACGTCATGCCCCAGCTCCACATGCCGCTCCAGTCGGGCTCCGACCGGATCCTGCGCGCGATGCGCCGCTCGTACCGCTCCGAGCGGTTCCTCGGGATCCTCGACCGGGTGCGGGCGGTCATGCCCGACGCCGCGATCACCACCGACATCATCGTGGGATTCCCGGGCGAGACCGAGGAGGACTTCGCGGAGACGATGCGCGTCGTCGAGGCCTCGCGCTTCTCCTCGGCCTTCATGTTCCAGTACTCGCCCCGCCCCGGCACGCCCGCCGCGACCATGGACGAGCAGCTCCCCAAGGAGGTCGTGCAGGAGCGGTTCGAGCGGCTCCAGGCGCTCCAGGAGCGCATCGCGGGCGAGGAGTCGGCCCGTCAGGTCGGCCGGACGATCGACGTGCTCGTGGGTGAGGGCGCGGGACGCAAGGACGGCGCGACGCACCGCGTGACCGGCCGCGCCCCCGACAACCGGCTCGTGCACCTCGCGCTCCCCGAAGACGTCGTACCCGGGGTGCCCGACGACGCCGCGTCCGCCGGCGCGGGAACGCCCGGGTCCGTCGACCCGCGCCTCGCGGACGACCTCGACGCCCGCCTGCCACGGCCCGGCGACGTCGTCACGGTCGAGGTCACACGCTCCGCGCCGCACCACCTCATCGCCGACTCGGCGCTCGCGGACGGCGGCACGTTCGCGGTGCGTCGCACCCGCTCCGGCGACGCGTGGGCGACGCGCGAGCGCGCCCGTCTCGGCGGTGGCGACGACGACCACGGGCACGGTCACGGCGGTGGCGCCGCGTCCGGTCCCGTCGTCCTCGGCCTCCCCACGGTCCGCGCCTGAGCGGCGAACCCCACCGGCGGAACCGGCCGTTCGCGCCGGGACGTCCTGACCGGCGTCAGTCGTCGAGCGTCCCCGGGGGGAGCTGCGCGCCGATGGCGTGGAAGAGCTGTACGGCGGTGCCGAGGCCGCACGAGACGGTCTGGGCGAGCTGGTCGTCCGTCGCGCCGTGCTCGAGGTCCACGGAGACCTCGGCGTAGAGCGCGAGCCGGCCCGCCTCCTCGCGGACGTAGACCTTGGGCCAGATGCGCTCGCGGTTCCAGTCGTTCACCGCCTGCAGCGTCACGAGCCGGGACTCGAGGGGGAGCGACGTCGACCAGCGCCCCCGCACCTGGAGGATCTCGGAGCGGTCGCCGAGCAGCAGGAACCAGAAGCGGTGCCCGTCCCACGTCCCGGTGATGTCCCCGTCGTCGTCCACGCGGAAGTGGTAGCCGCGACGGGTGAGGTGGTCGCCGATGCGCGCCATCGACAGCGCGCGCGGCAGCTCCTCCTCGCGCGGGAGCGAGTCGGGCGCCTTGGGGCGGCGGTTGCCGAACAGACGCGTGAACCAGTTGGTGCGGGCCTGCGTCATGGCGCCTGCCTCGCCGGGTCGGGGTAGAACTCGTCGAGCGCGTCGAAGAACATCGACCCGGTGCTCAGCCCGCACTGGAGGAGCTGGTCGAGCTGGTCGTCCGTCACGCCGTGCTCGAGGTCCACGGTCACCTCGGTGAAGACCTGGATCATCCCGTTGTCGCGCACGCGCGTGTACGTCTTGGGCCAGATCCGGTCCGCGTTCCACTCGTTGCAGAACTCGAGGATCTCCTCCAGCCGCTCGAGGGCGAGGTCACGGTTCCACTGACCGCGGACCTGCAGGATCTCGTCGCCGTGGCCGAAGAGCAGGAAGTAGAACAGCCGCCCGTGCCACAGCCCGCCGACGTCGCCGTCGGAGTCGACGAAGTAGCTGTAGCCGCTGTCGGTGATCCACTCGACGACCCGCGAGAGGGACAGGGGAGTCGGGGGACGCAGCACGTCCGTCGCGACCTGACCCAGCTCCCGCGCCAGGAGGTCCTCGACCTGCGACTGCAGCTCGTCCCCGGCGCGGCCGGGCACACCGCCGCCGTCCGGAGCCCCGCCGGGATCACCGTCCCGCCGGTCGTCGTCGTCCCGCGCCCCGAAGAACCTCACCCACCCACCGTACTCGCGCACGCCCCCGGACGTCGCATCGCCGACGTCGTCGCGACGACCGCTACGGTGGGCGCGTGACCGTCCGCGCCGTCGTCCTGCCCGGCACCCCGCTCCTCGTCCCCGGCGCGGCGGGCGCCGCCTCGGTGCTCGACGCCACGCGCACCGCGGCGCTCCTGGCGCTGGGTCGACTGGTGGACGGCGTCCCGCCTCCGCGGAGAGACCGGTCCGCCCTGGCCCCCGTGGTCGTCGTGGCGCCGGGAACCGCGCGGACGCGGGGACCGGCACGGGCGTCGCTCGCGGCGGCGGGCGTCGCGGACGCCTGGCTCGACACCGCGTGGGCCGTCGCGACCCGCGCGGAGGGACCGGGCTCCGCCGTGGCGGGGACGGCTGCGTCGGTCGGGCTCCTCGCCCTCGCCGGCGCCGGCTGGACGGGGCCCGCCGACGTCGTCGAGCTCGACGACGACCCGGCCGCCGCGCGCGCGCTCGGCGCCGACCTCGCGCGGCAGGGAGCGCGGCTCGTCGTCGTGCACGACCCGCGGAGCGCGGCACCGGACGCCGTGCTCGCCGGTTTCGGCGCGACGCCCGGCACCGGTCACCGCCACGTGGCGACCGGGGAGTACGAGGGGCGCGGCTACGAGGTGCGCTGGTACGACGACGGCGCCCTCGCCGCGCCGGGGCCGGCCAGGTCCGTCAGCCGCTGAGCCCCGCCCCGACGGCGGCGGCGTCCTGCTCGCGCCCGAGACGACGCAGCGTCGCGACGAGCTCGTTCGCGACCATCGTCCGCGCGTCGCGGTCGTGGACGATCGCGAAGCCCTCCATCGCGGACTCGAGGAGGTCGACGGCGTCCGCGTCCGCGCCGGCCTCGCTCCGGGAGCGACCCGCGAGCCAGAACGCGTGCGCGGCGTCGGCGACCTGGCCGGCGCGGGCGAACTCCTCGGCCACCGCCTCGGCGAGCGTGGCCGCGGCGTCGAGCTCTCCCGCGGTCGCCAGCAGCCGGGCACGGGTGTCCCGCAGGTCGCGGCGCTCCCGCTCGTCGGCCGCGGAGTCCCGTTCGACGAGGTCGGCCGCGCGCGGAGCCTGATCGGAGGCGTCCGGGACCGGCGCGTCGAGGTCGTCGAGCGTGCGCTGGAGCTGCGCGAGCGCGCCGGTCACGTCGCCGCGCCCGGCCTCCAGCCGCGCGTACGCACGCACGACCGGCCCGACGAACCGGGGCGCGACACCGCCGGCGCGCACCAGCGCGAGCGCGTGCACGAACGCCGGGGCGGCACCCTCGTCGTCGCCCTCGACGGCCGCGAGCTGGGCGGCCTCGGCGAGCGCGAACCCTGCCCGGTCGAGGTGGCCCGCCGCCTCCAGCAGCGCCGACGCGCGCCGCAGGAGCTGCGCGGCGCGCACCGGGTCCTCGCGCGTGACCTCGTCGGCGAGCCGGAGAAGTCCCTCGGCGTCGGTGGGCTCGTCCGTGGCGTGCCCGGCGTCGTCCGCGCCGAGCGCGGTGCGCGCGAGGTCCGCGCCCGGGACGTCACCGGTGGGCGACGGGGCCGGGCCGTCCGACGAGAGCACCGCCGCCCGGTCGTCCGCCACGTCGGCGCCGCGGACGGTCGGTCCGGCCGGAGCACCGACCACGGGCTCCGGTGCGGCCGACAGGACCGAGAGGTCCACGGGCAGGGAGCGGGTCCCGTGGTCCCACGCGGCGCGGAGCCGCTCCGACGCGGCGGTCGTGCCGTTGCGCTCGTCGAACGCGCGCGCGAGCCCGGTGGCCTCGCGACGCGCCCAGTCGTCGAGCTCCGCGACGGTCGTCGCCGGCACGTCGCGCAGGGCGAGCGGCGCGTCCGCGTGCTCGGCCCGCAGCACGCCCGTCGCGACGCTCACGCTCGTGAGGAAGCCGAGCCGGTCGCCCGGCGAGTCGGCCTCGGTGAGGAACGTCTGGTGCTCGGCGAGCAGGCGCAGCGCGCGCGACGCGTTGCCCGTGCGCGCGAGGAACTCGACGTGCCGGCCCTTCGGCCCCGTCATCGACACGCCGGTGTCGAGGTGCCGCACCCCGCGCCGGTGCGTACGGGCGGCCGCCTCCGCGTCGCCGACCTCCAGGTACGCGAGCTGCAGGTGGGAGAGCATGTCGCCGGGCTCCGTGGCGCACGAGGGCGACCCCTGGAGCACCTGCTCGAGGAGCCGGATGCCCTCCTCGTGGCGACCCGTCTCGAAGAGGTACGCGGCGCGGTCGCCCGGCTCGCACGCCTCGCACTGGGAGTACTCGTCCCGCGGGGTCGCGACCCACGCGCGATAGGCGTCCTCGACGTCCGCGCCGCCGCGCTCGCGGGCCCACTCGAAGCGCTCCAGCGCGACGGCGTTCGTGCCGTTCCCGGCGAGCGCGTAGCGCCGCGCCATGTCGTCGAGCGTGCGCTCGATCTGCGCGGCGGGGACCGTGGGGAACTCCATGAGGTGCCCGACCATCCACTTGAACGACCAGAAGAGCGAGTGCGCGTCCTCGGCGTCGAAGTGCTCGGGGTGCTCGTCCCACCAGCGGAGCATCTTGGTGAACGGCAGGTAGGCCTTGGTGACCTCGCCGCCCCAGACGAAGGACTCGACGAGGACGAAGAGCGCGTACGCGCGCGCCCCGTCCGGCCCCTCGGCCTCCACGCGCTCCACCTCGGCCGCGGCGGCCGTGGAGCGCGCGAGGCCGTAGGGCATGCGGCGGACGTCGTACAGGGCAGCGTTCACCTGGTCCACGGACCGGGTCATCGGTTCTCCTCGTCGGTGTGCGGGTCGATGTGCGGGTCGGTGTGCTGGTCGGGGCGGGGGGTCGCGAGGGCGCGGGCCAGCAGGAGCGACAACGAGTCGTTCATGAGCGCGGCCTCGACCGGCTGCAGCGGCTTTCCCGAGGCCAGCACCGCCGTGACGTACAAGGACCGCGCGCCGGCGGCACGGACCTCGGCGTCGGGGCTCGCGAGCAGGTCGCGCACGGTGTCGTTGGCGTCGTTCAGGACGAGCCGGCGCGGTCGGGCCGGTCCGCTGATCCCCGCGAGGATCTCGCCCCAGAGGTCGTCGGTCTCGGCCACCCGGGCCGCCTCGCGCGCGTGGTCGCCGTCACGGTCGTGCAGCAGCATCGCCGGCAGGGCGTCGGGCTCGTACCGGCGCAGCACCACGTCGCAGTCCTGCTCGGCGAGAGCGGCGTCGACCGACGCCAGCGCGTCCGCCACCTCGAGCTCGCGCAGCGGCTCGACCTCGGCGAGGACGTGCGCCACGTCGGTCGCGGCGACCGGCGACAACCGCCACCGCGGGAACCGTGCGGCGACGCGCTCGAGCAGGTCCGCGTCGTAGACGTACCCGCCGTTGACGACGGCGAGGCCCTGCGCGGCCGCGACCGGGGCGATGCGGCGGAACTCCTCGACGCTCGAGGTGTAGAGCAGGCGGCCCTCCGGGTGGGCCTCCGCGAGGTCGGCGAGCGTCCCGGTCCCGGCGGTCGTCTCGAACGGCAGCACGCGCGCCGCGACGTCGAGCATCTCGTCGTCGGTGAGCGCGAGCGCCCGGACCGCGAGGTGGTGGGTCTCCAGGAAGCGTCGCGCGAGGACGGTGTCCGCCGCGAGCGTCTCGAGCAGCCACCGGCGGACCTGCGCGCCGAGCGCGTCCCGGGTCGCGAGCAGGACCTCGTCCTCGTACAGGCCCTCGCGCGACGCGGTCGGACGCAGCACGGACGCGTCGAGGACGCACCGGACGAAGAACGCCCACGGGGGCAGCAGGTCGTCGACCGCGCTGCCGAGCAGCATGCGCTTGAGGTAGACCCGGTGCCGCGCCGTGGTCGTCGGTGCGACCGCCGCGGGCAGCACGTACGCGACGCCGGACAGCCCCGCGAGGGGCAGGTCGAGGTCGATCCGGGCGAGCGGAGCGAAGCCGAGCGTCCGCTCGGCGTAGCCCGTGAGCGCCGTGTCGCGCGCCGCGGGCGTCGGGTGCGCGGCGCGCCACGGGAGCTCGTCGCCGCTCAGCCGGCGCAGCACGACGCGCGCGTCCGCACCGACCGCGTCCGCGCCGCCCGGCGCCTCGTCGAGGCGCGTCTCGACGAGCAGCTCGACGGGCAGGAGCGAGCCGAAGTCCTGCGCGAGCGCGACCACGGTCTCGGGAGCGAGCCAGTGCTCGGTGTCCCGGCGCGGGCGCAGGCGCACGACGCTCCCGGGTTCCACGGGGGCGTCCGCGCCGTCCGGGCCCAGCTCGACGAGCTCGTACCGCCCGTCCGCGCGGCCCCGCCAGCGCACCGGCGCGACCGGCGCGCCCGACGGGTCCGGGCGGGCCGAGCGCGAGACGAGCTCGATCTCGTCCGCGACCATGAACGCCGAGAGCAGCCCGATGCCGAACTGGCCCAGGAACTCCTCGCGGCCCGAGCCCAGCTCGACGTCGCGCTTGGAGCTGCGCCCGATGGTCGCGAGCAGCTCCTGCGCCTCGTCGCGGGTCAGGCCCACTCCCGAGTCGTGCACCTCGAGACCGCCGTCCGCGAGCGGGCGCAGCAGGATGCGGCTCGGCGCCTCCGGGCCCTCCAGCGCGACCCGCGCCGTGATCGCGTCGACCCCGTTCTGCAGGAGCTCGCGCAGGTAGACGCGCGGGCTGGAGTACAGGTGCCGGGCGAGGAGGTCGACGACGCCGCGCAGGTCGACCTGGAACGCCGCCGTCGCCTCCCCGCCCGGGGCCGTGCCGTGCGGGGAGCCCCCGCCGTCGGTGCGCTCGTGCGCCGCGCTCACCGCGGGTCGACGTCGGCGCCGTCGGTGACGACGGCCTGCGCCGCGGTGTCGGGGAAGCGCTCGTCGAGCGCGTCGAAGAACTGCAGGCCCGTGAACAGGCCGCACTCGACGAGCTGGCCGAGCTGGTCGTCGGCGACGCCGAACTCGAGGTCCGTGGCGACCTCCGTGTACACGGCGACCTGGTCGTCCTCGACGCGCGTGTAGACCTTGGGCCAGATCTTGTCGCGGTTGAACTCGTTGGCGACGAGCACGACCTGCGCCTCGGCGGCCGCGGGCAGCGTCCGGTTCCACCGGCCGCGGACCTGCAGGATCTCCTGCTTCTCGCCCATGAGGAAGAAGAAGAACACCTTGCCGTCCCAGTTGCCGCCGAGGTCCCCGTCGGAGTCGACGAAGTACCGCCAGTCGCGGCTCTTGAGGAACGCCTCGACCCGCTCGCGCGTGACCGGCGCGTTCTGGCTGGTCGGGGCGGCGTCCGGCTTGGTGAAGAAACCCATGTCTCGAGTCCTTGTCGTCGGTGTGTGCGTCCGTGCGCCACCCGCGAGAGGGCGGGTCGGGGCACGCGACGGGGTCGGTGGCGGGCCCGCGAGCAGGCGGACCGTCCACCGGACACACTACGCATCACCGCCCACACGACCCAGGCTCGGACCACCCGGCCGGTACCGTTGCGCGGGTGAAAACCGAGCACGACCCGACCGGCGCGCAGCACCGCGACGACCCGCACGGCCGTCGCGTCGTCGTCGCCGTCGTGGGACCGACCGCGACGGGCAAGTCGGACCTCGCCCTCGACCTGGCCGAGCGGCTGTCCGTGCCCGGCGCGCCGGCGGAGATCGTCAACGCCGACGCGTACCAGCTCTACCGCGGCATGGACGTCGGGACCGCGAAGGTCCCCGTCGACGAGCGCCGCGGGGTGCGCCACCACCTCCTCGACGTGCTCGACCCCGTCGAGGACGCGTCGGTCGCGCGCTACCAGGAGCAGGCGCGTCGGGCGCTCGACGAGATCGCCGCACGCGGGGCGCGCGCCGTCGTCGTCGGGGGGTCGGGTCTCTACGTGCGCGCCCTCCTCGACGACATGCGGTTCCCCGGCACCGACCCCGCCGTGCGCGCGGCGCTCGAGGCGCGCGCCGAGAGGGAGGGGACGCGCGCGCTGCACGACGAGCTCGCCCGGCGCGACCCGGCGGCCGCCGCGAGCATCGGCCCTGCCAACACGCGGCGGATCGTGCGCGCCCTGGAGGTCATGGAGCTCACCGGGGCGCCGTTCACGGCGAACCTCCCGCGGCAGGCCTTCGTGCGCCCGACCGTCCAGCTCGGCCTCGACTGCGACCGGACGGTGCTGGACGCGCGCGTCGCGGGCCGCGTCGAGCGGATGTGGGCGCAAGGGCTCGTCGACGAGGTCCGTCGGGTCGAGGCGCGGGGCATGGGGCGCACGGCGCGCCGCGCCGTCGGGTACGCCGAGGTGCTGTCCGCGCTCCACGGGGAGACGACGGAGGAGGCCGCGCGCGAGGCGGTCACCGCCAACACGCGCCGCCTCGCGCGCAAGCAGATGGGCTGGTTCGGGCGGGACCCTCGCGTGCACTGGCTCGACGCGCAGTCCCCGACCCGTGTCCAGGACGCCCTCGCCCTCGTCGCCGCGGCCGACGAGCACGCCGCCGCGCCCGGCCGGGGCGCGGCCACGGAGGCGGACGAAGCGGACAGCGCCGCCCCGGTGCGCCGTAGTCTGGGCTCATGACGCGCACCCGCTTCACCAAGGGCCACGGGACCCGCAACGACTTCGTGCTGCTCGCGGACACGACGGGCGAGCTCGACCTCACGCCCGAGCTCGTGCGCGCGCTCGCGGACCGCCGCGGCGGGATCGGCGGCGACGGCGTCATCCGCCTCGTCCCGACGGCGCTCGTGCCGGAGTCGCGCGAGGTGCTCGCGGAGGACCCGCACGCCATCTGGTTCATGGACTACCGCAACGCCGACGGCTCCGTCGCCGAGATGTGCGGCAACGGCGTGCGCGTGTTCGCCGCGTTCGCCGAGCGGCTCGGCCTCGTGAGCTTCGCGGGCGGGACCGAGGTCCCCGTCGGGACGCGCGCGGGCGTCAAGCGCGTGCGCAAGGAGGACGACGGCTGGTTCGCGGTCGACATGGGCCCGTGGTTCCTCCCGGGCGGGCGGCCCGCATTGCACGACGGGTACGACGCGACCGTCGTCGTCCGTGGCTGGGAGGTCCCGCGCCCCGCGCTGAGCGTCGACCTGGGCAACCCGCACACGGTCCTCGCCGTCGCGCGCGAGGACGTGCTGGCGCGCGCGGACCTCACCCAGGCGCCCGTCGTCGAGCCGCACCCGGCGCACGGCACCAACGTCGAGCTCGTGGTGCCGCTGGGCGAGACGACGGCCGACGACGGCACGCTCGTCGGGCGCGTCCGCATGCGCGTGCACGAGCGCGGCGTCGGGGAGACGCCGTCGTGCGGCACGGGTGCGTGCGCCGCGGCGCTCGCGGTCCGCGTCTGGGGCGGTCCGGACGCGCCGGACACCTGGCTCGTCGACGTCCCGGGCGGGACGGTCCGCGTCCGGGCGCTCGAGGGCGACCGCGTCGAGCTCGCCGGGCCCGCCGAGCTCGTCTACTCGGGCGAGGTCGACCTCGCGTCGTTCCTGCCGGCACCGGCCGCGCCGGCGCCCCAGCGCGCCGCCGACGGCGAGACGTCGCCCGGACCTGACGAGCCCGCCGCCGTCGAGGTGCCTGCGCCCGCGGACGGTCGCGCGCCCGAGACGGCCGAGACGGACCGCGCGTCCGCCTGACCGCCGGGCTCAGGCCGGGGCCACGACCTCCAGCACCCGGAAGCCCTTCGCGCTCGCGGCGCGCTCGACGACCGCGCCCGGCAGCAGGGGCGGCAGCGCCTCGGCGAGCCACCGCTGGAGCGAGTCCGACCCGAGGTTGCGCTGCACGACGAGGTGCGCGCTCGCGCCCGGCGCGAGGCGCGGGAGCCAGTGCAGCAGCATCGCGTGGAGGACGTCCTTGCCGACGCGGATCGGCGGGTTCGACCACAGCGCGGCGAACGCGACGTCGTCGGGCACGTCGTCGGGGACGACCGCGCGGACGTTCGACAGGCCGAGCCGCTCCGCGTTGCGCCGCACGAGATCGAGCGCGCGCTCGTTGACGTCGACGGCCCACACGGTCGCGGCCGGGGCCTCCAGGGCCATCGTCAGGGCGACCGGGCCCCAGCCGCAGCCGAGGTCGAGGACGTGCGCCGTGTCGCCGTCGGACCCGTCGTCCGCGCGGGCGGACCGGGCCGCCACGACGTCGTCGAGCGGTGGGGTGGTGCGCAGCAGGACCTGCGTGCCGAGGTCGAGGCGGCCGGGGGAGAAGACGCCGGACGCGACCTCGACCTCGACGTCCCGGCCCGCGAGTCGCACGGAGATCGTGCGGCGCTCGGCGGCGGACGCCGGCTTCGCGGTGAAGTAGTGGTCCTGCGTGCCGTCGTGCGCGGGGTCGACGGCGGGGTCCTGGTCCTCGGTCACGTCGGCCGATCCTACGCGGGCGGGCGCGCGGACGAGGGCGGCCGGGCGCGTCGGCGCGGGGCTCACCCGCTTATCCGCTGGCCCCGGGACGATTTCCCGTGCCACGCTTGTTGTGCCAACCGGGCGCACGCGCGCCCCTCCCCGACGAAAGGCGGCACATGAGCGCTACCCCGGCGAACACACCGGCGAACCCCACCCCGGCTCAGGACGAGCCGACCGGCGCGACGCGGGACATCGCGAGCGACGTCGTGGCACGGGTGCTCGCTCGGGCCGGGACGGCGCGCGCCGAGGGCGGCACGGTCCACGCACGGCACGACGGCGAGCAGCTCGAGCTCGAGGAGCGCAGCGCGCTGCGCCGCGTGGTCGGTCTGTCGACCGAGCTCGAGGACGTCACCGAGGTCGAGTACCGGCAGCTGCGCCTCGAGAAGGTCGTGCTCGTCGGGCTGTGGAGCCCCGGCTCCGACCCGCGCGAGGACGGCGCGCCCACGTCCGCGGAGGAGGCCGAGATCTCGCTGCGCGAGCTCGCGGCCCTCGCCGAGACGGCGGGCTCCCAGGTGCTCGACGGCGTCATCCAGCGCCGCGCGAAGCCCGACCCCGGCACGTACCTCGGCTCCGGCAAGGCCGCGGAGCTCGCGGACGTCGTGGCGGCCAGCGGCGCGGACACCGTCGTGATCGACGGCGAGCTCGCGCCCTCCCAGCGGCGCGCGCTCGAGGACATCGTCAAGGTCAAGGTGATCGACCGGACCGCCCTGATCCTCGACATCTTCGCCCAGCACGCCAAGTCCCGGGAGGGCAAGGCGCAGGTCGAGCTCGCCCAGCTCGAGTACCTCCTCCCGCGCCTGCGCGGGTGGGGCGAGTCGATGTCCCGGCAGGCCGGTGGCCAGGTCGGCGGGGCGGGCGCGGGCATGGGCTCGCGTGGTCCGGGTGAGACGAAGATCGAGCTGGACCGCCGCCGCATCCGCAACCGCATGGCCAAGCTGCGCCGGGAGATCCAGGCGATGGCCCCGGGCCGCGAGACCAAGCGCGCGTCGCGCAAGCGGCACGCGATCCCGTCCGTCGCGATCGCGGGCTACACGAACGCGGGCAAGTCGAGCCTGCTCAACGCCATCACGGGTGCGGGCGTGCTCGTCGAGAACGCCCTGTTCGCGACGCTCGACCCCACGGTGCGCCGCACGCGCACCGAGGACGGTCGCGTGTACACGCTCGCCGACACCGTCGGGTTCGTGCGCGCCCTGCCGCACCAGCTCGTCGAGGCGTTCCGGTCGACGCTCGAGGAGGTCGGCGACGCCGACCTGCTGCTCCACGTCGTGGACGCCTCGCACCCCGACCCCGAGGGGCAGATCGCCGCGGTGCGCCACGTCCTGGCCGACATCCCGGGCGTGGAGGACGTGCCCGAGGTGATCGTGCTCAACAAGGCGGACGTCGCGGACCCCGAGACGATCGCGCGGATCCGGCTGCGCGAGCGGCGCACGGTGGTGGTCTCGGCGCACACGGGCGAGGGGATCGAGCACCTGCGCGAGCTCATCGCGCACGAGCTCCCGCGCCCGGACGTGGAGATCGACGTCGTCGTGCCCTACCACCGCGGCGACCTCGTGCACCGCGTGCACACCGAGGGCGAGATCGACCACGAGGAGCACACGCCCGAGGGCACGCTCCTGCGCGGACGCGTCGCCCAGGCGCTCGCGACCGAGCTCGTCGGAGCCTCGGCCCAGGGCTGAGCGACCCGCGCCGGACCCCGGCTCGACGCTCTCCGCGACCCCGTGCGGCACCCGCCGCACGGGGTCGCGGCGTGTCCGCCACCGTCGTCCACAGGGCCGCCGCCCCGTGGGCGACCGACCGTAGACTCGGCGGGTGCCCCCCTCCACGCGACCCGCCCCCGACCGCGTCGACGCCGAGGGGCCGCGGACCCCGGCCGGCACCGCGGGAGGCGACGTGCCCGACGTCGACGCGCTGCTCGACGTCGCCGTCACGCGGCTGGGCGGTGCGCGGCGCGACGGCCAGCACGCGATGGCGCGCGCGGTCACCGACGCGATCGAGGGGTCGGAGCACCTCGTGGTGCAGGCGGGGACGGGCACGGGCAAGTCGCTCGGGTACCTCGTGCCGGCCGTGCGGCACGCGGTGGCGACCGACGAGCGGGTGATCGTCTCGACGGCGACCCTCGCGCTGCAGCGCCAGGTCATCACGCGCGACCTCCCGCTGGTGGCCGACGCCGTGGCGGACCGCCTCCCGCGCCCCGTCACCATCGCGCTCCTCAAGGGCTGGCACAACTACCTGTGCGTCCACAAGATCGCGGGCGGGTACCCGGCCGACGAACCGACGCTGTTCGACCTGCCGGGCGAGTCCGCGGGCGCCGCCGACCACCCCGCCGCGCGCGGCGGGACCAGCGCCGCGGCGCTCGGCGAGCAGGTCGTGCGCCTGCGCGCGTGGGCCGAGGAGACGTCGACCGGGGACCGGGACGACCTCGTGCCCGGCGTGAGCGACAAGGCGTGGCGGCAGGTCTCGGTCACCGCCCTCGAGTGCCTGGGCCAGCGGTGCCCTCTGCTCGCGGAGTGCTTCCCCGAGAAGGCGCGCGCGACGGCCCGCGAGGCCGACGTCGTCGTGACCAACCACGCGATGCTCGGCATCGCCGCGATGGGGTCGCCCGGGGTGCTGCCCGAGCACGACGTGCTCGTCGTCGACGAGGCGCACGAGCTCGCCGACCGCGTGACGGCGGCCGCGACGGTCGACCTGTCGGTACCGGCGATCGAGAGCGCGGCACGCCTCGCGCGGCGGCACGGCGGCGTGACCACGGACGCGCTCGACGCGGCGTCGGCGGCGTTCGGGACGGTCGTCGGGTCGCTGCCCGCCGAGCGGTTCCCCGACGGCCTGCCCGACGGCGCGCGCTCGGCGGTCGCCGCGGTGCGCGACGCCGCGCGGGAGATCCTCTCGACGCTCAAGCCCGAGACCGGGGTGACCAAGCCGGCCCAGCCCGACTCCGGGCTGAAGATGGCGCAGTCGACGATGCTGCAGCTCTTTGAGGTCGCCGAGCGCATGGCCGCGGACCCGACCGGGCACGACGTGCTCTGGTGCTCGCGCCCCGGCGAGGGCGGCTGGTCGGCCGACCGGTTCGGGGAGGGCGCGAGCCGCCTGCACGCCGCCCCCCTGGGCGTCGCGGGCCTCATCCGTACGCACCTGCTCGCCGAGCGGACCGGGGTGTTCACGTCCGCGACGCTCGCGCTCGGCGGCAGCTTCGACGCCGTCGCGCGCACCTTCGGGCTCGGGGGCGGTGGCGAGGGCGGCGACGCCGACGGACCACGGTGGCGCGGCCTCGACGTCGGCAGCCCGTTCGACTACGCGCGGCAGGGCATCCTCTACGTCGCCAAGGCCCTCCCGACGCCGGGCCGTGAGGCCTCCACGGAGCACCAGCTCGACGAGATCGCGGCCCTCGTCGAGGCCGCCGGCGGGCGCACGCTCGGCCTGTTCTCGTCGCGCCGTGCGGCGGTCGCCGCGGCGGAGGCGATGCGCGAGCGGCTCGACGTGCCGATCCTGTGCCAGGGCGACGACCAGCTCCCGACGCTCGTGCGCGAGTTCGCCGACGACCCGGCCACCTGCCTGTTCGGCACGCTGTCGCTCTGGCAGGGCGTCGACGTGCCCGGGCCGTCGTGCCAGCTCGTGCTCATCGACCGGATCCCGTTCCCGCGTCCGGACGACCCGGTGAAGTCGGCCCGGGCGCGGGCGGTCGAGGCGGCGGGCGGCAACGGCTTCATGCAGGTCTCCGCGACGCACGCCGCCCTCCTGCTCGCGCAGGGCGCCGGCCGGCTCGTCCGGTCCACCACGGACCGAGGCGTGGTCGCGGTCCTCGACCCGCGTCTCGTGACCGCGCGCTACGGCACGTTCCTCACGCGGTCCATGCCGGGGTTCTGGCAGACGACCGACCGCGACGTCGCCACCGGTGCGCTCCGGCGCCTCGCCGCCCTAGGCTGAGTCCTTTCCGCGGTCTTCACGATTCCAGCGACTTCACGGAGGCGACATGACGACGAGCACGTCCCCGCAGGGCACGGGCGACGCGAGCACGGGTGGGCCGGGAGGGGGAGCGCGGACGACCAAGCTGGCGATCGTCGGCGCGGGTGCGGTCGGGTCGACCCTGGCGTACGCGGCCCTCATGCGCGGGGCCGCGCGCACCGTGGCGCTCCTGGACGTGAACCGGGCGAAGGTCGACGCGGAGGTGGCGGACCTCCAGCACGGCATCCAGTTCATGCCGATGGCCCGGGTCGAGGGGTCGGACGACGTCGCGGTGTGCGCGGGGGCCGACGTGGTCGTCGTGACGGCCGGGGCGAAGCAGAAGCCGGGCCAGACGCGGCTCGACCTCGCCGAGGGCACGATCGGCCTCATGCGGACGATCCTGCCGGGTCTCGTGGAGGTCGCCCCGGACGCGGTCTACGTCATGGTGACCAACCCCGTCGACATCGTCACCTACGCGGCGCTCAAGTTCTCCGGGCTGCCGCCCTCGCAGCTCTTCGGCAGCGGGACCGTCCTCGACTCCTCGCGGCTGCGCTTCCTCGTGGCCCAGCACTGCGGCGTCGCGGTGCAGAACGTCCACGCGTACATCGCCGGCGAGCACGGCGACAGCGAGATCCCGCTGTGGAGCTCGGCGACCATCGGCGGCGTCCCGCTCCTCGAGTGGCCGGGCCTGGGCGGCCGCGGTCCGCTCACGGCGGACGTGCGCGACGACATCGCGCGCGAGGTCGTGCAGTCGGCCTACCGGATCATCGCGGGCAAGGGGGCGACGAACTACGCCGTGGGGCTCGCGGGTACGCGCATCATCGAGGCCGTGCTCGACGACGAGCACCGCATCCTGCCCGTCTCGACGCTGCTCGACGGCGCGTACGGGCTCGACGACGTGTGCCTCTCGCTGCCGACGCTCGTCGACCGGCGTGGCGCCACCGAGCGGGTCGAGGTCCCGCTGTCCGACGCGGAGCTCGCCGGGCTGCGCTCGTCCGCCGAGTCGCTGCACGCCGTCGCCCGGCGCTTCGGTCTCTGACCGACCGGTTCGCCGGCGGGTCCGGAACGGCGTGTGAGAGCCGGGTGGTCGACGACCACCCGGCTCTCGGCGCTTCCGACCGCGACGTGCCGGCGCCCGCCTCGTCCGCCCCGCGAGGGACCGCTCGGGAGGGTGCGGCGACGGACGGTCCGTGCGGCTCAGAGGCTGCGCAGCACGGAGACGACGCGGCCGAGGACCTGGGCGTCGTCGCCAGGGATCGGGTCGTACGCGGCGTTGTGCGGCATGAGCCAGACGCGACCGTCCGCGCGGCGCAGGGACTTCACCGTGGCCTCGCCGTCGATCATCGCCGCGACGATCTCGCCGTTCTCCGCGACGGGCTGGCGGCGGACGACGACCCAGTCGCCGTCGCAGATCGCGGCGTCGACCATCGAGTCGCCCTGCACCCGCAGGAGGAAGAGCTCGCCCTCGCCGACGAGCTGGCGAGGCAGCGGGAAGACGTCCTCGACGACCTGCTCTGCGAGGATCGGGCCGCCGGCGGCGATGCGGCCGACGACCGGGACGTAGGACGGAGCCGGGTGCGCCTCGTCGTACGCGGGCTCGGGCGCGGAGCCCGCTGCCGTGAGCGGGGTGGCGCGGCGCGCGTCGTCCGGCTGGACGACCTCGATCGCGCGGGGGCGGTTCGGGTCGCGACGCAGGAAGCCCTTGCGCTCGAGAGTCGTGAGCTGGTGCTTCACCGACGACGGGCTCGTCAGGCCCACGGCCTCGCCGATCTCCCGCATGCTCGGCGGGTAGCCGCGCTGCTCGACGCACGCGCGGATGGTCTCGAGCACGAGGCGCTGGCGCGGCGTGAGCCCGTCACCCCCCGCCGACCCGTCCGGGAGCTCCCGCACCTCGGCGAGCCCCCGTGCCCTGTCCGTGCCTCGTCCCGCCATGGTCGCTCCGCCTTCGTCCGTCGCGGCCGCCGACGCCTCCCGGGCGTGCGGCCTCCCCTCCCCGGGGCGTGCGCTCCGGGACCTCGGTCGCCCCTCCGGGTCCGAGCGGACATGTCCGGCGAACCGACCTGACCCCAGGCTAGGGGAGGTTGCGACACGAATCAAACACCTGTTCGAGCATGTCTCGACTCTGTCGGTCGTTCGTGATAGACCTTCGTACAGGTGTTCTACGTACACGTGTTCGACCGACCTGGTCGGCGCGGAGGCGAAGGGCTCGCGGCGTCCGATCGACCGGGGAAGGCGATCGGGCCCGCGGGCCGGGACGGAGCAGGCATGGATGCGATGGCGATCTCGACGGTCGGGCCTCTCGGCCCTGCGGGCGGGGCGACGGGGCGTGCGGAGGAGCGGCCGCTGCGGCTCACGCGCCGGGGCCGCGTGGTCCTCGTGCTCCTGGCCGCCGTGGTCCTGCTGCTGGCCGCGCGGGTGGGCGTCGCCGTCGCGAGCGGCCCGGGCGAGCCCGTGGAGGTCCGGGTGCACGTCGTGAGCTCGGGGGAGACGCTGTGGGAGCTCGCGCAGGGGGTGGCGGCGCCGGGAGAGGACCTGCGCGACGTCGTGAGCGGGCTCGCCGAGCTCAACGGGCTCTCGTCCTCGGGCCTCCAGGCCGGCCAGAAGATCCTCCTCCCGGCGTCCGCCTGAGGCCGGCTGGGCGCCCTCGGTGCGGACGCGAGAGCGCGCTGTGACGCAGGACACGGGCGAAACCGGGCCCCGTGCGGTGCGCAGGGGTTGCGGCATCATTTAGGTCGCCCTAAGTTAGTGTCACCTCACAACGCCGGCTGGGGGGCTGGGCGGACGAGGTGAGGAGCGCGCGGTCCACCGCGACTCCTGTGCACGTCGCCGCGCGTGAGGCGAGTCACGCGCGAGATGGGGACGGGGGCGTCCCGACGGGGGCGGTCGACCACGACCGCCCCCGTTCTGCCGTCCACGAGCACCGGTGCGGCCGTCTGCGCGCCGACGACGCGGCGGGCGCGAGCGGCCGGCGTCGGAGGCGTGTTGCACGGTCCCGCCGCGACGGCATACGTTCGTCGCGCCGACCTGTCGGCGCGAACCCCGCGGAGGAGCCCGCCATGCACTGCCCGTTCTGCCGCCACGCGGACTCCCGCGTCGTCGACTCGCGCACCTCGGACGACGGCGCGTCGATCCGTCGGCGCCGCCAGTGCCCCGAGTGCAACCGCCGCTTCACGACGATCGAGACCGCGAGCCTGTCCGTGGTCAAGCGCTCCGGCGTCACGGAGCCCTTCTCGCGCGAGAAGATCGTCAACGGCGTGCGCAAGGCCTGCCAGGGGCGACCCGTCAACGAGGACGACCTCGCGGTGCTCGCGCAGCGCGTCGAGGAGACCATCCGGGCGAGCGGCAGCGCCGAGCTCGACGCGTACGAGATCGGGCTCGCGATCCTCGGGCCGCTGCGCGAGCTCGACGAGGTCGCCTACCTGCGCTTCGCGAGCGTCTACCAGGCGTTCGACTCGCTCGAGGACTTCGAGAGCGCGATCACGTCGCTGCGCGTCGAGCGCGAGGAGCGCGAGACGGCCGCGGCCCGGGCCGAGGAGGGCTCGAGCGGCACCGCTCCGGGGGCGGACGTTCGCGGGGAGGTCGCACCGCACGCCTGAGGCCGCACGCGCGAGGGCACGTCGCGGCCCCGGCAGGGGTCCCGCGTCGTCGGCGCGCGTCCGGCGGGCCTACAGGTCGCTGGACCGCGACGCCCAGATGTTGATGCCGGTGTCCGCGGGCAGCGCGTCGACGGCAGCGAGCTCCTCGGCGGAGAGCGCCGGCGCGTCGAGCGCGGCGAGGTTCTCGTCGAGCTGCCGCGTCGAGCTCGCGCCGAGCAGCACGGACGTGACGCGCTCGTCCCGCATCGCCCAGAGGATCGCCGTCGTGGCGAGGCTGCGCCCGTGGGCGCGGGCGAGGTCGTCGAGCCGGCGGACGTGGTCGAGGTTCGCCTCCGAGAGGAACGCCGGTCGGAGCGGCCCCCCGCGCGCCGCGCGCGAGTCGTCCGGAACCCCGCGCAGGTACCGGTCGGTGAGCATCCCCTGGGCGAGCGGCGAGAAGGCGACGACGCCGAGCCCCGCGGCGCCCGCGACGTCGAGCACGGACGCGCCCGCGGGGTCGTGCGGGTCGGGCTCCTCGACCCACCGGTTGAGCATCGAGTACGATACCTGCGTCACGACGAGGTCGACGCCCACCTGCTCCGCGACCCGCAGCGCCTCCCGGGTGCGACGCGCCGAGTAGGACGAGATGCCCGCGTACCGCGCGCGACCCGAACGGACCGCGGTGGCGAGCGCACCGACCGTCTCCTCGAGCGGCGTCGTCGGGTCGAAGCGGTGGGAGTAGAAGATGTCGACGTGGTCGAGCCCGAGGCGACGCAGCGAGGCGTCGAGCGAGGAGAGCAGGTACTTGCGCGAGCCGCCCTCGCCGTAGGGGCCGGGCCCCATGCGGTAGCCGGCCTTGGTCGTCACGACGAGCTCGTCGCGCACCGTCCGCAGCTCGCGCGCGAGGAGGTGCCCCAGGGACTCCTCGGCCGCTCCGCCCGGCGGGCCGTAGTTGTTCGCGAGATCGAGGTGGGTCACGCCGCGGTCGACCGCGTGCAGCACGATCTCGCGCTGCGTCGCCCGCGGGTCGGCGTCGCCGAAGTTCTGCCACAGGCCCAGCGACACCGCCGGCAGCGCCAGCCCGGACCGACCGAGACGGCGGTGCGGCAGCGGGGCCCGGTCCGGGAACGGGGGAGCGGCGGAGGCGGAGGAGTCGGTCGGCACGCGGCCGACGCTACCCGACACCGTCCGGCCGTCCGTCGGAGACCGGCCGACCGGCGGACAAATCAGGTGGCGTCCGGCGACGCGGTGCGGGAGGCTGGCGAGGTGCCCGCACCGTCGGGCCGACCGCAGTGCACGACCGAGTTCCCCCATCGACGAGGAGACCGCCATGGCGTCCGACCAGCAGCGATCCGCTGCAGACACCGCACCGACCGACGAGGCCAAGGCGAAGTTCCGGGAGGCGCTCGACCGGAAGAACGCGGCGCGCCACCGCACGGCCGACGGCGAGTCCAACACCGGGTCGGTGCACGGGTCCGAGACCGTGGGGCCGGTCCAGCGCACGTTCCGCCGCAAGTCCGGCTGACGGCCGCCTCCGGCTCAGCGTTCGTCGTCGTCCGGTCGCCCCGTCGGGGGCGGCCGGACGACCTGCGTCGGCGCCCTGACGGGGAAGTGCGGCTAGGCCTCCGACCGGGCGAAGCGTCGCCCCGTCACCTCGCGGACCTCGATGACGACCCATTCCTCGGTCGGGACGTCCACGACGGGGACGAGGGGTGCGGCGTCCTCCTGGACGGCGTCGACCTCGTGCTCGCTGCGCGGCCGGTGCGCGGTGCCGCGGGCGACGACGCTCCACGCCCCGTCGTCGTCCACGTGGTCCCACTCGAGAGCGACGCGTTCGTTGGTCGCCAGGGTCGCGAGCTTGGTCCCGGGGACGGTGCGGAACGCGAGCGTGCGCTCGTGCGCCCGCACCGTGACGGGGTAGATGTCCGGCTCGCCCCGCACGCTCACGGCGAGGCGTGCGACGTGGGTCCCCTCCACGAGGTCCCACGACGCGTCGGCGTCGAGGATCTGCGGCCCGTCGTGCGTGTATCCGGTCATGCCTCATCGTGGCACCGCCGAGCGCGGGGCGCTCAGCGGCGAAGGTCATGCCGCCCGAGGACCTTCGCCGCGTGCGCCGGGGCGACCCGGTGCACGCGGCGAAGGCGCTCGCGGTGGGCGTCAGTCGAGGACGCGCAGGGCGATCGTCTGCTCCATCGCGGCCAGGGCCTCGATGACGGCGGGCTCGACGCGCGAGCCGACGTCCGTGACGACGTAGCCGATCTCGCCACGCGTGGCGAGGAGCTGGCCCTCGATGTTCGTGCCGTGCTCCGCGAGGGTCGCGTTGACGGCCGCGAGGACGCCCGGCGTGTTCCGGTGCAGGTGCGTGATGCGCGTGATCCCGGTCGTCTGCTCGAGCGCGAGGTTCGGCACGTTGACGCTGAGCGTCGTCGAGCCCGTCGTGAGGTAGTCGCGCAGCTTGGCCGAGACGAACTGGCCGATCGCCTCCTGCGCCTCCTCGGTCGAGCCACCGATGTGCGGCGTGAGGATGACGTTCGGCAGGCCGCGCAGCTCGGAGTCGAACGCGTCGCCCTTGCGCTTGGGCTCGTGCGGGAACACGTCGACGGCGGCGCCGGACACGCGGCCCTCCTCGATCGCCTCGCGCAGCGCGCCGTAGTCCACGACGAACCCGCGCGACAGGTTGAGGAAGATCGAGCCCTGGCGCATGCGGGCGAACTGCTTGGCGCCGAACAGCCCGGCGTTGCCCTGGCGGCCGTCGACGTGCAGCGTGACGACGTCCGCCTGCTCCAGCAGCTCGTCGAGCGTGTCCATGCGTCGCGCGTTGCCGAGCGCGAGCTTCTCCGCCGTGTCGTAGAAGACCACGGACATGCCGAGGTTCTCGGCCACGACCGAGAGCTGGGTGCCGATGTTGCCGTACCCCACGATGCCGAGCGTGCGGCCGCGGACCTCGTGCGCCCCCTCCGCCGACTTGTCCCAGCGGCCCTCGTGCAGCGCGCGGTCGCGCTCGGTGAGCCGGCGCGTGAGCGCGATGATCTCGGCGAGCGCGAGCTCGACGACGGAGCGCGTGTTCTGGAACGGGGCGTTGAACACGGCGACGCCCTGCGACGCGGCGGAGCGCAGGTCGATCTGGTTCGTGCCGATGCAGAACGCGCCGAGCGCCACCAGGTCGGGGGCGTTCTCGAGCACGTTCGCGGTGACGTTCGTCTTGGACCGGATGCCGAGGAGGTGGACCCCGTCGAGGGCCTCGATCAGCTCGGACTCGTCGAGGGCGCCGGTGCGGACGGTGACGTCGATCCCCGCCGCCTCGAGGTTCGAGGCGGCGAGAGGGTGCAGGTTTTCAAGGAGGAGGGCGCGTAGCACGCTCCCATGGTGCGCCCGGTCCATGGTCCGGGCCAAACGGGTCTTGACCCTCGGGACGAGGTGAACGACCGATCCGAACGGCCGGACGCGCCGGCGGCCGACCGGGTCAGGGCGCGACGCGCGCCCCGTCGCGCGCGGCCGTGCCCGCCGTCGTCGAGCCCGTCCCGGTCACGCCCTCCGGGAGCGCGCGGGCGTGCACGACGACCAGGCGCTGGGTCGGGCGGGTCATGGAGACGTAGAGGTCCGAGGCGCCGGAGGGGCCGGTCGCGATCTCGGCGGGCTCCACGAGCACCACGGCGTCGAACTCGAGCCCCTTCACCTGGACCGGGTCCAGGACCGTGAGGGGGGCGTCCGGTCCGGCGTCCACGAGACCCAGCGCGGCGCGCAGGGCGGGCACGGCCTGCGCCGCGGCGACGACGGCCACGCGCCCCGACTCCGCGGCGACGAACTCCGCGCGCGCCGCGTCGGCCTCGGCGCGGACCTGGGCGGGGAGGCCGTCGGGCGTCGCCTCGACGACGCGCAGCGCGTCCTCCACGTCGCGCGCGGACGTGAGCGGCGAGACGGGCAGCCCGGCGGCGAGGGCGGCGCGGCGGGCGGCGTCGGCCACGGAGGCGGGGGTCCGGTAGTTCACGGTCAGCTCCGCGAGCCGCCACGCGTCGCGGAAGACCGGGTCGAGCATGCCCTTCCACGAGCGCGCCCCCGCGAGCGACGACGTCTGCGCGACGTCGCCGACGACCGTGAACGAGCGCGTCGGGCACCGGCGCACGAGCATGCGCCACGCCATGGCCGAGAGCTCCTGGGCCTCGTCGACCACGACGTGCCCGTAGGTCCACGTGCGGTCCTGTGCGGCGCGCTCCGCGGTGGTGAGGCGCGGGCCGCTCGCCGAGAAGCGCTCGGCGAGCACGTCCGCGCCGACGATCCCGCCGCCCGCACCGGACGACTCGAGCACCTGCCGCGCGTACTCGAGGTCCTGAGCCCGCTGCGCCGCCCGTGCGGCGGCCTCGGCCCGCTCCGCCTGGTCGTCCTCGCCGAGCAGCTCCGCGGCCTCGTCGAGGAGCGGCACGTCCGCGGGCGTCCACGGCGCTCCCTTCGGCCGCTCGAGCAGCCGCCGGTCGGCGGGCGAGAGCTCGGGCGCCGCCTCGGCGAGCCGGTGCGGCTTGGTCCACAGGTCCTCGACGAGGCGCTCCGGCGTGAGGGGGAGCCACGCGAGGTTGAGCGCGACGCGCACGTCGCGGTGCGAGCGCAGGTCCTCGAGCGCGAGCGCGCGGTCCTCGCCGACGAGCGGCTCGCCGAGCTGGCGCCCGTACTGGTCCACGAGGCGCGAGAGCATCTCGCGGACGAACGTGACGCGCGCGAGGTTGTGCGGCTTGTGGGTGCGCCGGGCCTTCGCGATGGCGTCGCGGACGTCGCGGCGCCGGATCAGCAGGTCGTGGCCGTCGAGGCGCACGGGGACGTCCTCCGCGGGCACGCGCTCGCGCGCTCGCACCGCGCGTCGCACGGCCCGGGCCATGACCGCCCGTCCCTTGACGCGCGCGACGCGGGGGTCCTCCGTGCCGTCGGCGACGACGCCCGGCAGGAGGTCGGCGATCGTCGTGCTGACGACGCCCGTCTCGCCCAGCGACGGCAGCACCTGGTCGATGTAGCGCAGGAACGAGTGGCTCGGGCCGACGAGGAGGACGCCCGAGCGCTCGAGCAGTCGCCGGTGCGCGTAGAGGAGGTAGGCGGCGCGGTGCAGCGCGACGGCGGTCTTGCCCGTGCCGGGCCCACCCTGCACGACGAGCGCACCGGCCAGCCCGGACCGGATGATCGCGTCCTGCTCGGCCTGGATCGTCGCCACGATGTCGCCCATGCGCCCGGTGCGTCCTGCCGCCATCGCGGCGAGGAGCGCGCCCTCGCCGGAGAGCGTCGTCCCGGTGACGGCCTCGGGCGCGTCCAGGTCCAGGAGCTCGTCCTCGAGGCCCGTCACGTCGCGCCCGCCCGTCACCAGGTGCCGACGCCGGACGACGCCGTCGGGGTGGGCCGCCGTCGCGCGGTAGAACGACTGCGCCGCGGGCGCGCGCCAGTCGGTGAGGAGGCTCGTGTGCTCGGCGTCGGTCAGGCCGATGCGCCCGACGTAGCGGCGCGTGCCGTCGTCCAGGTCGAGGCGGCCGAACGCGAGCCGGTCCTCGACCGCGTCGAGCTGCGCGACGCGGTCCTCGTACAGCGTCGCGAACGCGTCGCGCTCGCTCCGGTTCTGCGGCGAGCCCGACGGTCCGGACCGGCGGACGGCGTCGAGCCGCGCGCGGGCGGCGGCGCGCAGCTCGTCGAGGCGTGCGTAGAGGGTGTCCACGACCTCCTGCTCGAGCCGGAGCTCGTCGTTGCGTCCCACGCTGTCCCTTCCCTCGGCCGGGCGTCGCGCCCGGGCGCCCGCCCGTGACACGGCCGTCCATTATGGCGCACGGGCGCCGGGCCCGGGACCGGTCCTCGGCGCGTCCCGGGCCCGTGACCGGGCCGGACGCGCGGCTGACGCTAGGATCGTGGGCCATGGCGACCAGAGGGGAGCGGGCGTCGTGACCGGGACCGACCGTCAGGTCCCCGCGCGGCCCTCGGCGCGGGGCGACGAGGCCGACGCGCGCGACCAGGCGCTGTCCGAGCGCGCGGTCCTCGCCCCGACGGACGAGCTGCGCATCCTCCTCGTCGAGGACGACGACGGCGACGCGATCCTCGTCGAGGAGCTGCTGGCGGACGGCAACCTCACGGTCGACCTCCACCGTGCGACGACCCTCGACGCCGCGCTCGAGATGCTCGTCTCCTGGCACGTCGACTGCGTCCTGCTCGACCTCGGGCTGCCCGACTCGGTCGGGCTGTCGGCGGTCGAGCGGGTGCGGACCGGCACCCACCCGCCCGCCCTGGTGGTCCTCACGGGGCACTCCGGCATCGACCTCGGCGTCCAGGCCGTCGCGGCCGGCGCCGACGACTACCTGGTGAAGGGGGAGGTCGACGGCGACCTCCTGAGCCGGTCGGTGCGCTACGCCGTGCAGCGCCGCATGTCCGTCGAGCAGCAGCGCGCGCTGTACCGCAGCGAGGTCCGAGCGGCCGAGACCGCGCGGCTGGAGCGCGCGCTCCTGCCCACGCCGCTCGTCCAGGACGACCGGCTCGACGTCATGGTGGGCTACGTCCCCGGCGGCAACGGCCTCCTCGGCGGCGACTTCTTCGACGCGGTCGAGCGACCCGACGGGACCGTCCTGTGCATCATCGGCGACGTCGCGGGCCACGGCCCCGACGAGGCCGCGCTCGGTGCGACGCTGCGCACCGCGTGGCGCACCATCGTGCTCTCGGACACCCAGCCGGAAGGCATCCTCCCGCTCCTGGAGCGCGTCCTCGTGCCCGAGCGCGCCCGTCCCGAGGTCTTCGTCACGCTCTGCCAGGTCGTGGTCTCCGCGGACCGCCGCCGCGCGGAGGTGTACCTCGCCGGGCACCTCGCCCCGCTCCTGCTGCGCGACACCGCGACCGAGATCACGCCCACCGCGCGCGGCCGTGCGCTCGGCATCCCCGTGCAGGGCGGGTGGACGTCGCAGTCCGTCGACCTCGGGGAACGCTGGGCGCTCATGCTCTACACGGACGGGCTCGTCGAGGCGACCGTCGCGGGGCCGGGGGGAGTGGTCGGGCCGCGCGCCCGACCGGAGCGCGTCGGCGTCGACGGCCTGCGCCGCGCGGTCGACAGCGCTCTCGAGCAGGGCGTCGAGGGGGTCGTGGAGCGCGTCTTCCGCCGCGTGCGCGACCTGCACGGCGGCCCGCTGGCCGACGACGCCGCGCTCCTCGTGCTCGGCTGGGGCGGGGACGAGGGCACCCCCGGCGAGCGCACGGCGACCCTCGCCGACTCGGACGAGTGGGCCCGGTGACGCCCCCGGTGGGCGAGACGGCCGTCGCGGGACGCGCCGGGCGCCGGCGTGCCCCGACCCTGCGCCGCCGGCTCGGGTGGGCGCTCGTCGTCGCGGGCGTGATCCTCCTCGGCGTCCTCGCGACGTCGGCCATCGCGCTCTCGCGCGTGCTCACCATCCAGAACGAGGTCACCGGGCCGTTCTTCGACGCCGTGACCGGGGCGGACGCCGCGTACGTGGGCCTCCTCGACGCCGAGGTCGCGGTCCGTGCGTACGTCGCGACCGGCGACGACACCGCCCTCGAGGCCTACACCCGTGCGGTGGGGACGGACGCCGAGGGCGTCGTCCCGGACCCCACCCTCGTCGACCGCCTCGGGTTCGACGCGGAGCTCGCGGCGCTGGCCGGGCGGTCCGACGCCTCCGTGCGGGCCTGGGTCGCCGACTACGCCGAGCCGGCCATCGCGACCACCGAGGACGACGGACCGGGACGGGTGCGTGCCGTCGACCAGGCCCACGGTGCCGAGCTGTTCGCGGCCGCCCGGGCCGACACCGCGCGGTACGTCGACGCGCTCCGGGCCGAGCGCGTGGAGCGGCTCGACGCGCTCGACCGGTGGAGCCGGGCGCTCTTCGGGAGCGTCCTCGTCCTGGTCGGCTCGGCGCTCGCGGTCGGGATCATCCTCTGGGTGTGCCTCAAGCGGTGGGTGACCGAGCCGATGGCCGAGCTCGCGCACCGCGTGCGGCTCGTGAGCTCCGGGAGCCTCGACGAGCCGGTCGTGACCTCGGGCCCGGCGGAGATCGCGGACCTCGCCCAGGACGTCGAGCACATGCGCGTCGAGCTCGTGAACCAGGTCGCGGAGATCAAGGCGTCGCACGAGGACGCCGCCCGCTCGCACGAGCTCCTCGCCGAGCAGGCGAGCGAGCTCGAGCGGTCCAACCGCGACCTCGAGCAGTTCGCCTACGTCGCGTCCCACGACCTCCAGGAGCCGCTGCGCAAGGTCGCGAGCTTCACGCAGCTCCTCAAGAAGCGGTACGGCGGGGAGCTCGACGACCGTGCGGACCAGTACATCGACTTCGCGGTCGACGGCGCCAAGCGCATGCAACGCCTCATCCAGGACCTGCTCGGCTTCTCGCGCGTCGGCCGGACGGGCAGCGAGCGCGTCGACGTGGACCTCGAGCGGGAGCTCGAGGGCGTGCTCGAGGACCTGTCCGAGAAGGTCGCGGAGACCGGGGCGAGCATCACGCACGACCCGCTGCCCGTCGTCGTCGGCGAGCGCGCGCTCCTGCACCAGCTGCTGGCCAACCTCGTCGGCAACGCGCTGAAGTTCCGCGACCCGGACCGGCCGCCGGCCGTGCACCTGGGGGTGCTCGCGCGCGACACGCACTGGGAGATCTCCGTCGAGGACAACGGGATCGGGATCGACCCGCAGTACGCGGAGCGCGTGTTCGTCATCTTCCAGCGTCTGCACGCCAAGGACGTGTACGAGGGGACCGGCATCGGGCTCGCGCTGTGCAAGCGCATCGTCGAGTACCACGGCGGCCGGATCTGGATCGAGCCGCGCGAGGGCGGGACGACGATCCGCTTCACGCTCGCCCACGCGTACGTGCACGCGCAGGTCGGCTACGCTCGCTCCGACCCCGACGGCGCGGAGCAGGTCACCCCTGCCCGCGCGCGCGACGACGACGAGGAGAGCCCCGCATGAGCCACGGCAGCAAGCCGATCGACGTCCTCCTGGTGGAGGACGACCCCGGCGACGTGCTCATGACGCGCGAGGCGTTCGAGGACCACAAGGTGACGAACCGTCTGTCGGTGGTCTCCGACGGCGTGAGCGCGCTGCAGTTCCTGCGCAAGGAGGGCGAGCACGCGGACGCCCCGACGCCGGACCTCATCCTCCTCGACCTCAACCTGCCCCGGATGGACGGGCGCGAGGTCCTCGCCGAGCTCAAGGCGGACGAGGCGCTGCGCAAGATCCCGGTCGTCGTCCTGACGACGTCGGAGGCCGAGGAGGACGTCGTGCGCAGCTACTCGCTGCACGCCAACGCGTACGTCACCAAGCCCGTCGACTTCGACCGTTTCATCGACGTGGTGCGCCAGATCGACGACTTCTTCGTCTCGGTGGTGCGCCTGCCCGGTCGCTGACCTGGGCGCGGTCCCGGGCGGGCGCGTGCGGGCCGCCGCTCCGGGAAGAACCGCGGGCCGAGGCGTGTTGTCCTCGTCAGGCCCGCCGCGCCGTCGGCAGCGCGCGGGCGAAGGACGTCACGAGGAGGATGCATGCTGGACCCTCGCGGGATCTACGAGCTCGACGAGCAGGCGGTGGCCCGCCTGTGGCCCACGCCGCCCGAGCCGGGCGCCGGGCCCGTGCTGCTGCACGCCGTCGCGGGGTTCGTCGACGCGGGCAGCGCGGGCGCGGTGGCGGTCGACCACCTGCTGGAGCTCGGCGAGGTCACCCGGGTGGTGACGTTCGACGTCGACCAGCTCCTCGACTACCGCTCCAAGCGGGCCACGATGACCTTCAGCACCGACCGCTGGTCCGACTACGACGAGCCCCACCTGGTGATCGACCACGTGCGCGACGCCGAGGGGACGGGGTTCCTGCTGCTGCACGGCGCCGAGCCGGACGTCCAGTGGGAGCGCGTGGTGGCTGCGGTGCGCGACGTCGTCGAGCGCCTCGGCGTGTCGCTCACGGTCGGCTTCCACGGCATCCCGATGGGGATCCCGCACACGCGCCCGCTCTCGGTCACGGCGCACGCGACCCGGCCCGAGCTGCTCGGCGAGCACACGTCGTGGTTCGGCACCGTGAAGGTCCCGGCCAGCCTCGCCGCGCTGCTGGAGCTGCGGCTCGGCCGCGCCGAGCACGACGCGCTCGGCGTGACCGTGCACGTGCCGCACTACCTGGCGCAGTCGTCGTACCCGCCCGCGGCGGTGGTCGCGCTCGAGCACGTGCAGCGCGTCACGGGCCTGGACCTCGCGACGAGCGGGCTCGCGGAGGCGGTGCAGGAGGCGAAGGCCGAGGTCGAGCGTCAGGTGCGGGACTCCGAGGAGGTCGCCGCCGTCGTGCGCGCTCTCGAGGAGCAGTACGACGCGTTCGCGCGCTCCGTGGGTCGGACGAGCCTGCTCGCCGAGTCCGCGCCGATCCCGACGGCCGACGAGCTCGGTGCGGAGTTCGAGCGTTTCCTCGCCCAGCAGTCGGGCGACTGAGCCGCGGCTCGCCCCACCCGCCCCGGTCCGCGGACCGGGGCGGAATGTGCCGAAAAATCATCACGAGAGGTGGCGAGTTCCGTGGCGGACCGGACGTGGTCCGTGCCACACTGTCACCCGTTGCAGTGACGTACTTGCGCACGACCCGGTGCAGGGCCGGTACGTGGGTCCGCCCGGCGGGGTGGTCCGGCGTCGGGCCTGCCGGCCGCACACGGCCGGGCGCCGGCGAAGGACGTGGGACATGGCATTGCGGCGCACGGGGGTGGACGAAGGGTCCGCTCGCTGATGTCCCCGGACGGACAGAAGGTCAGAGGAAGAGCATGGCGCAGGGTTCTGTGAAGTGGTTCAACGCCGAGAAGGGCTACGGCTTCATCGCGCAGGACGGCGGCGGTGCCGACGTCTTCGTGCACTACTCGGCGATCGAGTCGAACGGGTACCGCACGCTCGACGAGGCGCAGCGGGTCGAGTTCGAGATCACCCAGGGGCCGAAGGGCCCGCAGGCGGAGAAGGTTCGTCCGCTCTGACGTCCACGACGTCTCGCGGCCGGATCACCCGGTCGTCGCAGGAGCCGCGTCCCTCGGGCGCGGCTCCTGTCGCGTCTCACGACCCGTCTGCCGCCGGGCCGTCGGCCGGCGCGACCTCGGGGTCGTCGAGCACCGGGGCGGTGCCCACGAACGCGCGCAGCTCGTCGCCCGTGACGACGCGTGCCGGGACGGCGAGCGAGCGGACCGCACGCGCCAGCGTCGCGCTCGACAGGCTCGGCGCACCCGACCCGGCACGGACCGCGGCCAGGACGACGTTGCCGTAGCGGCGGCCCTTGAGCTGCGCGGGCTCCGCGATCGCCGCGACCCGGTCCTCCGCGCAGGACGCCTCTCCGAACGCGGCCGCGAGGGTCGCGGTCTCGCGGCGCGCCGTCGTGAGCGGCGGCCGGTCGGCGCAGTTGACGAGGTAGACCCCGCCCGGGCGCAGGACCCGGTGCACCTCGTCCGCCATGCCGCGGGTCGCGAGGTGGTCGGGCGTGCGGTCGCCGTCGAACACGTCACGGACGACGACGTCGTACGAGGCGTCGGGAAGGCTCGCCACCGCGTGCCGCGCGTCGTCGGCGCGCAGCCGGAGCCGGGGGGAGCGCGGGAGGTCGAACCACGTGCGGACCAGCTCGAGCAGGCGGGAGTCGAGGTCGACCCCGAGCTGGGACGAGCCGGGCCGGGTGTGCTCCACCCAGCGCGGGAGGCTGCACCCCGCCGCGCCGAGGTGCAGCGCGCGCAGAGGGCCGGGGGCGAGCTCGTCCACGACGGCCGCCATCTGCTGCATGTACTCGAACGCGAGCATCCCGGGGTCGTCGAGGTCGAGGTAGGAGCTGGGGACGCCGTTGACGTACAGCGTGACCGCCGACGGGTGGTCGGGGTCGCGCTCGACGTGCGCCGTCCCCGTCGACGTGGCCACGGGCCCGGTCGGCAGGTCGGGGGCCGCGCCACGGCTCCCGTTCGCCCGGCGCCGGGACCGTGTGGGTGGCGCGGAGGACCCTGGGGAACGTCGGGAGGTGCGGCGAGCCATGTGCTCACCGTAGGGCCGGCCGGCACCGGACGTTGACAGGATCGAACAGGTGTTCGATAGTGGAGGAGGAGGTGCGCGATGTCGAACGAAGCAGGCGCGAAGGGGGCGGTCGCCGTCCCCGCCGAGGTCCGTCGGCTGCTGGACCGTGCGGACGCGGAGCTCGTCGCGGCGGCGCTCGCGCAGGACGCGGGCGAGCGCTTCGTGCACGCGCACCTCGGTGCGCTGCGCGCCGCCGCGGCGGTCGTCGCGCTGCGTGCCCGGCCCGTGCGCCGCGGCCGGGCCCGCTCGGTGTGGGACCAGCTCGCGGACGCCGAGCCGTCGCTCGCCGCCTGGTCCGGCTACTTCGCGAGCGGGGCGCGCGTCCGCGCCGCCGTCGACGCGGGCCGGTTCGACGCCGTGGACCCGCGCCGGGCCGACGAGCTCGTGGCGTGCGCCGAGGACTTCCGCGACGAGGTCGCGATGCTCGTCGACCCCGACGCCGGGTTCGTCCGGATGCCCGGCCTGCGGACGGTGGCGTCGTGACCCGGGCGCTGCCTGCGTCGAGCGCCCGGTGAGGCGGCGATGAGCCGCGGTCCGCGCGCGAGCGTCCGCCGCGACTGGGGCGACGACGAGGAGGGGTGCTCGATCCTCCACGTCGACATGGACGCGTTCTTCGCGTCCGTCGAGCTCGCCCGGCGCCCCCAGCTCGTCGGTCGCCCGGTGATCGTCGGCGGCGCGGAACGGGGTGTCGTCCTCGCGGCGACGTACGAGGCGCGGGCCTTCGGTGTCCACTCGGCGATGCCGATGGTGACGGCGCGCCGCCTGTGCCCGCAGGCGATCGTCGTCCCGCCGGACCACACGCGGTACCACGAGGTCTCCCGGTCCGTCATGGCGGCGATCGGCGAGATCACGGCGCTCGTGGAGCAGGTGAGCGTCGACGAGGCGTTCCTCGACGTGAGCGGGGCCCGGCGACGGCTCGGGCCGCCGACGCGGATCGCGGCCGAGCTGCGGCGCCGCGTGCGGGCCGAGCACGGCATCACCTGCTCGGTCGGCATCGCGACGAACAAGTTCGTCGCCAAGCTGGCCTCGACGCACGCGAAGCCGGACGGCGTGCTCCTCGTGCCGGCCGCGGCCACGGTCCCGTTCCTGCGCACGCTGCCCGTGGGCGCGCTGTGGGGGGTGGGGGAGCGGACCGAGAGCGCCCTCGCGCAGTGGGGCATCCGGACCGTCGCCGAGCTGGCCGACACGGACGTCGCCTCCCTCCAGGCAGCGGTCGGCAAGGTCGCGGGCGCGCACCTGCACGACCTCGCGTGGGGGCGCGACCCCCGGCCGGTCGAGCCCGAGCGGTCGGAACGGAGCATCGGCGCCGAGACGACGTTCGCCCACGACCTGCGCGACCTCGCGGCGGTCCAGGCGCGCGTCCTGGAGCTCGCGGACCGGTGCGCGGGCCGGCTGCGCCACCAGGGTCTCGTCGCACGCACCGTGAGCGTGAAGGTCCGCACGAGCGACTTCCGCACCGTCACCCGCGCGCGGACCCTCGGCGCCCCGACGGACGTCGCGCGGGAGATCTACCTCGTGGCACGGGAGCTCGTCTCGAGCGTCGACCTGCGGGGCCTGGCCGTCCGGCTCGTGGGGGTCCGCGCGGAGGGTCTCGAGCCGCGCGCGGAGGCCGTCGTGCAGCCCACGCTCGAGGAGGCCGTCGAGGAGACGAGCGCGGCGCGGCGCCGCGTGGAGGAGGCCGTCGACGCGGTCCGAGGGCGGTTCGGCGTGAGATCCATCGCCATGGGGCCCGCCAGGGCCCGCTCGACTACCACCCCCGCGGATGTCGATCTATCCTGAGGGTGACACACGACCAGCGTGGAGAAACGGGGTGCTCATGCCTCTGTCTGAGTACGAGCAGCGGGTCTTGGAGCAGATGGAGCGCGCGCTCACCTCGGACGACCCGCGGTTGGCGAACACGCTCCAGGCGCCACGACGACGTTCGGCGCTGCGCTACGTCCTGGCCGGGGTCGGCGTGGTAGGCGGCCTCCTCCTCCTCGTGCTGGGCGCTGCGCTCTCGCAGACCTGGCTCGGGGTGATCGGCTTCGTCCTCATGTTCGGGGGCGTCGTCCTGGTCTTCCAGTCCCCGCGCTCGTCGCGCAAGGGACCGGTCGGGACCGTCGAGGCGGACGGCACCGTCCGCCCGGCCGCGCCGAGCAAGTCGACGCGCAAGCCGTTCCTCAGCCGACTGGAAGAGCGCTGGGACCGTCGGCGCGAGCAGGACGGTCGCTGAGCGATCCCTCGACCGCGTCGACCGCCGCGTCGACGAGCTCCTGGAGCCGCTCCGGGCGGGTGACCGTCCGCGGTTCCGGGGCGTAACGCTCGGCCTCGAGGGCAGACGCCAGCCCGGCGACCGCCTCGGCCACGTCCTCGTCGCGCGGGTGCTGCCCGCGACGCGCCTGCAGGCTCGCGACGACGGCGGCGGGAACGCGGCGGGGAGTCGTGGACGTCGGCCACCGCACGTCGAGCGCCCCGAGCCTGTCGACGAGCTCGTCCCACGCGTCCTCGGCGTCACGCAGGCTCGGCGTCTCGGACCGACGCCGCAGCACGAGCCACAGCGCCCCGCCGACGGCGACCGCGACGAGGAGGGCGACCCCCACGACGAGCGGCCACGGCGCGCCCTCGTCCGCACCGCCGCCGGTCGTCCCACCGGTCCCGGACGTCGTGGGTGCCGGGCTCGCGGGGGCCGAGGGCGCCCCGGTCGTCGCACCGGGGGTCGGCACGTTGCCCGGGTCCTGCGGGCCTCCCGGGGTGACGGCCACGGGCGTCGCCCAGCGCGGCGTCGGCCCCGTCTGCTGGGCCGGGGTCGGCTCGAACCGCACCCAGCCCTGGCCCGGGAACCAGAGCTCCGGCCAGGCGTGGGAGTCGCGGCCGGTGACCTGGAAGCTCGAGTCGTCGACGCGCTCGCCCGGCAGGAACCCGACGCCGAGGCGCGCGGGGATCCCGAGGGTCCGCGCCATCATCGTCATCGACGTCGCGAACTGGACGCAGTAGCCCGTGCGGTCCTGGAGGAAGTCCCAGACCGCGTCGCCGGAGTCGCCCGGGGGCACCTCGGTCGAGTACGTGAACTGCGAGACGTCGCGGAAGTACGTCTGCAGCGCGAGCGCCTGGTCGTAGCGGGTCGGCGCCCCCTCGACGACCGCGGCCGCCAGGTCGCGGATGTCCTGCTCGTGCTCGGTCGCCGGGACGTCGAGGTAGTTGGGGTCGTCCGGGTCCGCGCCGCTCGCCCCGCGGAGCGACTCCGCGTCGAGGGGGCGGGAGAAGACCGCGAGCTCGTAGGCGGTGCCCGCGCCGGTGGGCTGCTCGCCGAGCACCTCGTCGCGGACGTCGTCGTACGACCAGTCGCCGTCGATGTCCACGGTGCGGGGCTCGGTCGGGAGGGGGAGCTTCGTGTCCCGCAGCGACTCGAGCGTGACGCGCACGGAGGTCGGCTCCTCGACCCCGCCGGGGTCGGTGGGCCACAGCATCTGGTCGGCCGCCTCGATCGGGGTGCCGTCGCGGTCCGCGCCGCGCCGCCAGTTGGTGCCGTCGAAGCCCGTGAGGGTGAACACGCGGAGCGGGCCGACCTCGTCGCCGTCGGTGCGGTAGCGCAGCACGACCTCGCCCGAGCGCTCGGCGAGGTCGCGCCGCATGTCCAGGTCGTCCGAGAGCCGCACGGTCTGCCCGGTCGACGAGAAGAGCCGGGACCACGACGCCGACGCGACCTCGGGGAGAGAAGCGCTCGCCGACCCGAGGCCCAGGGCGACGACCGCGACGGCGACCGCCACGACGAGCGCCCCGGCGGCACGCAGGCCACCGGCCGCACGGTCCTCGGCCCGTCGCGCGGCCGCGCCACGCCGCACGGTGCGGTGCGGGTTGTCGACCGCGAGCAGCAGGACCAGCGCCGTCACGGTCACGACGAACGCCAGGGGCGGGATCTCGCCCATGATGACGAGTCCGGGGACCCACAGCGCGAGGAGCGGCACCGCGACGCCCGCACCCAGCCGGAGACCGCCGGCCATGAGGTCGGCGACGAGGAACACGACGACGGCGCCGCCGACGGCCATGAGCGCGATCGGCAGGCTCGGGTCGATGGGGGCGACCTCGGCGAGCGTGAGGTCCCGCGCGGTGGAGAGCCGGGACAGGACCCGGTCGACGTTCGAGAGACCGATGAGCAGGGAGAACCGGTCGGTCGGGCCGCCGTAGAGCCCGAGCAGGGCCCAGAGCCCGACGACGAGCCCGGCGAGCGAGGGGAGCAGCGCGGCCGGCGGGGCGAGGGTCTCCCCGCGAGCGGCGTGGCCGCGCTCGAGGGCGTACCGCGAGACGCCGGTCACGAGGGCCAGGACCGCGATGGTCCGCACGGCGGTGCCGGTCCAGCCGCCCGGACCGATGACGCTGCCGAGCGCGTAGGTCGACGCCGTGACCGCGACGGCGACGAGCGCGGTCGTCGCGAGCACGCGGAGGCCGACCGAGGTCGTGGAGTCGGGGCGGGACGTGGTCATCGTGAGCCCTCCACGAGCAGGGTCCAGGCGTGCTCCAGGGACGCCGACGGGTCGACGAGCGCGGCGTGCCACCCGGTCGAGCGCAGGGCCGCGACCGTCTCGAGGGCGTCCGCGTGCTCGGGCGCCCAGGGGCGAGCGCTCACCACGAGCGCGCGGTGCAGGCCGTCCCCGGCCATGGCCGCGACCGTGTGCCGGGCGACCGAGCCGAGCGGGCCGAGCACCGCGACGGTGATCTCGCCCGGGCGCCGGTCCCGCCGCAGCGCCTCGGACGTCGCGACGACCGAGCGGTCGGCGTCCGCGACGACGTGGTGCCCGTGCAGGTCGACGGTGGCGTCCAGGAGGTCGGCCGGGCCCTCGCCCGAGCGGTTGACGCGGAAGCCCGTGCCGGACACGACCGGCGCGAGCGACGTCGGGACGAGCCGGACGGGGTGGCCGGCCTGGAGGAGCGACACGCCGATCGACGCCGCGCACTCGACCGCCCACTCGCCGTCGGCGAGCGCGCGCGGGCTCGACGCGGCGAGCTCCGGGTGGGGCAGCAGCCCGCGGTCGAGGAGGACGCTGACGGGCGGCAGGCCCGCGCTCTCGTCCGCGCGGACCATGAGCTGACCGTGCCGGGCCGCGCTGGCCCAGTGCACGCGCCGCGGGTCGTCGCCGGCGACGTAGTCGCGCAGCACCGAGTCGTCGCTCGACGCGAGCCGGGCGCCCGACGCGGAGCGCTCGTGCTCGCCGAACGCGCGCGACCCGCGGACGGGCAGCTCCACCGTGCGCGGCCACACGGCCACCGCGGTCGGCTCGCCGAGCTCCTGGGTCGCGCTGACCAGGCCGAACAGGTCGACCCGCGTCGTGAGCAGCGGGCCGAGCGGCCACCGCCCGCGGCGGAGGGGGCGCAGCCGGTAGCGCACCGCGATGTGGTCGCCCACCGTCGCGACCTGGGCGCGCAGGGAGCCCTGGTCGCACAGCTCGTGCGCCGCCTGCTCGCTGATCCGCAGGCGGGCGAGCGTCGTGGCCGTGGACGACGTCGCCCGCGCGGCCGCGACCGTGAGGCGCGCCGTCGTGAACTGCCCGCGCACGGCGGGGTTCGGCTGGACGCGGCGCGACACGTGCAGGGCACCACGACCGCGGTCGATCCGACGGACGGCCATCCAGCACCAGGCGGCGCCGACGGCGAGCGCCCCGGCGACGCCGAGCCCGACGAGGTCGGGCAGCCCGAGCGTGACGCCCAGGACGGCGAGCGCGGCACCGGCGGCGAGCACCACCGTGCCGCGGCGGGTCAGGCGCGCGCTGGCGAGGCTCCTGCCCCTGCCGCGGAGCCGCGCGAGGAACGACGGGGCGCGCACGTCAGCGTCGCTCGGTCGCGTCCAGGGCGGGGATCGGCGTCTGCGCCACGATCGACGCGACGACGGCCTCGGCGTCCTGGCCCGAGAGCCGGGCCTCCGTCGTGATGACGAGGCGGTGCGCGAGCACGGGGACGGCGAGGTACTGGACGTCGTCGGGGAGCACGTGGTCGCGCCCCGCCATGGCCGCGAGGGACTTCGCCGCGCGCAGGAGCTGGAGCGTCGTGCGGGGCGAGGCGCCGAGCCGCAGGCCCGGGTGCTCGCGCGTCGCGGTGACGAGGGCGAGCACGTACCGCTTGACGGCGGTGGACGCGTAGACGGCCCGCGCGACCTCGGCGAACCGCAGGACGGCCGCGCCGGTCGTCACGGGGCGGAGGTGCGCCAGCGGGTTGTCCGACTCCTGCCGGTCCAGCATCCGGAGCTCGGCGTCGACGTCGGGGTAGCCGACGGTCAGCCGCGCCATGAAGCGGTCGCGCTGCGCCTCCGGGAGCGGGTAGGTGCCCTCCATCTCGACGGGGTTCTGCGTCGCGACGACGAGGAACGGGCTCGGCAGCGGGTGGGTGGTCCCGTCGACCGTCGTCTGTCCCTCCTCCATGCACTCGAGGAGCGCCGACTGCGTCTTGGGCGAGGCGCGGTTGATCTCGTCGCCGATGACGATGTTCGAGAAGACGGGGCCGGGGCGGAACTCGAACTCGTGGTTCGCCGCGCGGTAGATGTTGACGCCGGTGAGGTCGCTCGGCAGGAGGTCCGGCGTGAACTGGATGCGGCCGACCTTGCAGTCGATCGTGCGGGCCAGCGCCTTGGCGAGCGTCGTCTTGCCGACGCCGGGGACGTCCTCGATGAGGAGGTGACCCTGGGCGAGGAGGACGGCGACGGTGACCGTCACGAGGTCCGGCCGGCCCGTGACCACGGACTCGATGCCGGAGCGGATCCGGCCCGTGGTCTCGACCAGCTCGTCGAGTCCCGCGAGGGGGCCGCCCCCGGGCTCGTCGGAGGGCGCGACAGGGGCGATGTCGGGGAGCACGGAGACCTCCGTCGTCGGTGGCGCAGGGCCGCGGACCAGGGAGACCGCGGGTGGGAAGAGCCTAGTGGACCGCCGGCCGTGCGCCGAGCGTCGTCGCGCGAGCGGGACGCGCCGCGCCGGCGCGCGCCCGCCGCGGGGGCCTGCGGGCGGGCCGCCGCCGCGACGCGCCATGGGGAGCACTCCCCTCCACCGCGCTCCACGCGCCTGACCTGCGGAGATCCTGCGAAGGCGGGTGAAAGCCGGTGGATTCACCGAGAGCGGTGGAGGGAAGTGGAGTACCGTGGAGGAGAAGGGAGCAGGAGAGGAGGTGCCTGGTGCATGTCCGGTTTCGTGGACGACGTGCTCGGCGGTTCCTCCGGCCTGCTCCTGGGCACCTTCACGCCACGGCTGGACGACAAGGGGAGGCTCATCCTCCCCGCGAAGTTCCGGTCGCGGCTCGCACCGGGTCTCGTCATGACGCGGGGGCAGGAGCGCTGTCTGTTCCTGCTGCCGATGGACGAGTTCCGGCGCATGTACGACCAGATCCGGCAGGCGCCGGTGACGAGCAAGCAGGCCCGGGACTACCTGCGCGTCTTCCTCTCGGGGGCGAGCGACGAGATCCCGGACAAGCAGGGACGCGTCTCGATCCCCGCGCCCCTGCGGGCGTACGCGGGGCTCGACCGCGACGTCGCCGTGATCGGCGCCGGCACGCGGGTGGAGATCTGGGACGCGCAGGCGTGGGAGACGTATCTCGCGGAGCAGGAGTCGGCGTACTCCGACACCGCGGAGGAGGTGTTCCCGGACCTGCGCTTCTAGGGTCACCCCCGGCTCCCGCACGGTGAGGCCTCCTCCCGCCCGGTCTGACGCACTTCCCCGGCGCCAGAAAGGACGCGGAGGGAGACCTGACCGTACGGGGCCGGGCCGACGAGGAGCACCACCCGGCGGCGCGTCCCGCGCCACCCGGCCACCGACCAGCACGGAGAGGAGACGGACATGACGAGCACTCCCGACGACGCCGCCGAGCGGCACGTCCCGGTCCTCCTCCAGCGGTGCGTCGACCTCCTCGCTCCGGCGCTGGCGCAGCCCGGCGCCGTCCTCGTGGACTGCACGCTCGGGATGGGCGGGCACACCGAGGCGGTCCTGGAGCAGGTCCCGACCGCGCGCGTCGTCGGCATCGACCGCGACCCCGAGGCCATCGCGCGCGCGTCGCGCCGTCTCGAGCGCTTCGGCGACCGGTTCCGCGCGGTGCACGCCGTCTACGACGAGATCGGCGAGGTCGTGGCCGACGTCGTCGGCGGGCCGGTCCAGGGCGTGCTCATGGACCTCGGCGTCTCGTCGCTGCAGATCGACGAGGCGGACCGCGGGTTCTCCTACGCGCACGACGCGCCGCTCGACATGCGCATGGACGCGACGACCGGCCAGACGGCCGCCGACGTCCTCAACACCTACGACGAGCGCGCGCTCACGCGGATCCTGCGCGACTACGGCGAGGAGCGGTTCGCGCAGCGCGTCGCCCGGGCGATCGTCCGACGTCGCGAGCAGCGCCCGTGGGAGCGCAGCGCCGAGCTCGTCGAGGTCGTCCGCGGGGCGATCCCCGCGGCGACGCGCACGACGGGCGGGAACCCGGCCAAGCGCACCTTCCAGGCGCTGCGGATCGAGGTGAACGGCGAGCTCGAGGTCCTCGAGCGCGCGGTCCCCGCCGCGGTGGACGTGCTCGCCGTCGGGGGACGCGTCGTCGTCGAGTCGTACCACTCGCTCGAGGACCGGATCGTCAAGCGGGTGCTGGCCGCGGGGGCGACCGTCAGCGCCCCGCCCGGGCTGCCCGTGGTGCCGGAGGACGACCAGCCCTACCTGCGGCTCCTCACCCGGGGCGCGGAGGAGGCACCCGCGGAGGAGCGGGAGTCCAACCCGCGCTCCGCGTCCGTCCGGCTCCGCGCCGCCGAGCGGACCCGACCCACGCCGCAGCACCGGCGCCCGACGCACCGCCAGACCGACCGACCGCACGACCCGGGGGAGAGGACACGATGAGCGCACAGAGGTCGACCGCCGCCCGCCCGCTCCCGCGCACGGCGCGCCCGGCACCGCGTCCGTCGCTCACGGCGCTGCCGGGTGGCGCGTCCGAGCGCGCGCTCCGCTCGCGGCTCGAGATCGTCCGCGCGCCGCTGCAGGCGCGGTCCAAGATCCCGTTCCTCGTCGTCTGCATGTCGATCCTCGGTGCCGCGCTCCTGTGTGCTCTCCTGGTGAACACGACGATGGCGCGCAACTCCTACGAGATGTCGGAGCTGCGCCGGGAGGTGAGCCGCGTGGCCCAGGACACGCAGAGCCTGCAGGCGCAGGTCGATGCCCGGAAGACCTCGCTGCCGGACACCGCGGCGTCCCTCGGCATGGTTCCCGCGGAGGACCCCGCGATGCTCCGGCTGTCCGACGGCACGGTCGTCGGCGGCGTGCTGGAGGAGGCCGGGCAGTGACGGGCGACGCCGGAGCGGGACGCGACCGCCGGTCGCGACCCGCAGCGAGCACGCAGCGGACCCGACCCGCCCCCACGGCCTCCCGGCCCTCGCCGGGAGGCCGCGGTGCTTCCGGCGCGGGCCGGGCCGCGGCGGGCGGCGCGGCGCGCACCGGGTCGCGGACGCCGGCGAACGGCACGCGGAGCGTGGCCGCGTCCGCCCGGTCGTCGAGGGGCACCGGCTCCCGAGCCCCGCGGGACGGCGCCCGCCCGCCCGCCCGCCCCGCGCGGGCGAGCCGGGAGCCGGGGCGTCCCGAGCGGCGCCAGCGGTGGCTCATCGTGGTCGCCGGCGTGATCACGGCGGTCTTCGTGGGTCAGCTCGTGAACGTCCAGGTGCTCCGCGGGCCGGCGCTCGCGGCGGACGCGCGCGCCGACCGTACGCGCAGCTCGACGCTCCTGGCCCACCGCGGTGACATCACCGACGCCGACGGCGTGGTGCTCGCGACCTCGGTGGACCGGTACACGGTCGCGGCGGACCCGAAGACGATCGCCGACTTCACGCCCCGCACCGCGGACCTCGTCGACGGCGAGCCGCTCGAGGAGGGCGGTGCCGTGGGCGTGGCCAAGCTGCTCGCCCCGATCCTCGGACGGTCCGCCCCGGAGCTCGCCGCGCAGCTCAACGGGACGTCCCGGTACGTCGTCCTCGCCAAGGACGTCACGCCCGAGGTGCAGCGCCAGATCGCCGACCTCCGGCTCTCCGCCTACGTGCGCACCACCATGACGAGCGAGCGGACGTACCCGGCGGGCACCGTCGCGGGCAACCTCGTCGGCTTCGTCAACGAGGAGCAGGCGGGCGGCGGCGGGGTCGAGGCGTCCTACGACGACGTCCTCGCCGGCGTCTCCGGGTCGCGCGAGTGCGAGGCCGGGCTGGGCGGCCAGGTCATCCCGACCGGCCGGTGCGACGTCGTGGAGGCGGTGCCCGGGCGCAACGTGCAGCTCACGGTCGCGCGCGACGTGCAGTGGAAGGCGCAGGACTCGGTGGACCGCGCCGTGAGCGAGACCGGCGCGGAGTACGCGATCGCCGTCGTGCAGGACGTCCGCACGGGAGAGGTCCTCGCGCTCGCGGACTCCGGCACGGTGAACCCGAACGACCGCACGACGGACGCCGTCGCGCGGCCGAGCCGCGCGGTGTCGAACGTGTTCGACCCCGGGTCGACGGGCAAGGTCGTCACGATGGCCGCCGCCATCGAGGGCGGGTACGCCGACCCGGCGACCCAGTTCGAGGTGCCCTACCTCTACACGACGCCCAACGGCGAGACTTTCCGGGACTCGCACGAGCACCCGGTGGAGCGGCTCACGCTCGCCGGGGTGCTCGCCGAGTCGTCGAACACCGGGACCGTCCAGGTCGGGGAGAAGATCCCCAAGCAGGTGCGCTACGACTATCTGCACAAGTTCGGGTTCGGCGAGAAGTCCGGCCTCGGCCTGCCGGGAGAGTCCGCCGGCATCCTGCACCCCGCCGACGCGTGGGACGGCCGCACCGAGTACGCCGTGCTCTTCGGCCAGAGCGTGTCCGTGAACGCGATCCAGGCCACGAGCGTCTTCTCCACGATCGCGAACGGGGGCGTCCGCACGACGCCGAGCATCGTCGCCGGCACGACCGACGAGCGCGGAGCGTTCGTCCCCGCCGAGCGCCCCGCCCCGGTGCGCGTGGTCTCGCAGGAGACGGCGGACACGGTGCTGCACATGATGGAGTCGGTCGTCGAGGAGGGCACGGGTTCCAGCGCCGCGGTGCCCGGCTACCGGGTGGCCGGCAAGACGGGCACGGCGCAGATGGCCGGCTCCGACGGGAGGCTGTCCTCGATCATGGCGTCGTTCATCGGCGTGGCGCCCGCGGACGACCCGCGCTACACCGTGTCCGTGTTCCTCAAGGACCCCCACTCGTCGATCTTCGGCGGTGTCGTCGCGGCACCCGTGTTCAGCGAGATCATGGGCTTCACGCTCGAGCACGAGGGCGTGCAGCCGAGCACGGAGCCGTACGTGCCGCTCCCGACGACGTGGTGAACCTCACCTCGTCGGTCGGCCCCGCCCGGCGAGCCCGTCGCTCCGTCCGGGGCGGCGTCCGTGGAGGTCCGGTGAATCATGGTCCGGAGCGGCGGCGAGGGCGGGACGGCTTGCGGGGGTGGCGGTCGCGGCACGGTAGGTTCTACACGTGACATCCCCGATCGACCGCCTTCGTCCTGCCGCGACCACCCGTCGGTCGGTCGAGGACCTGGCAGCACGGTTCGGCCTCGACGTCCGCGCAGGTGACGGGCCCGCAGCGCCGTCGGCACCGGGCCCCGTCGAGGTGTGGGGGGTCGCCTCCGACGACCGCACGGCGGACGCGGGCGACCTCTTCGTCGCCCTCCCCGGTGCCCGGGCGCACGGGGCGCGCTTCGCTCCCGCGGCCGTCGCGCGCGGGGCGCACGCCGTCCTCACGGACGAGCAGGGCGCGGCGCTGGCGGCCGAGGCGGACCTGGGCGTCCCGGTGCTCGTCGCCGCGGACCCGCGCGCGCTGCTCGGCCCCGTCGCCGCGTGGGTCTACGGCAGCCCCGCGCAGGACCTCACGACGTTCGGCGTGACCGGCACGAACGGCAAGACCACCACCACCTACCTGGTCGACCACGCGCTCCGCGCGCTCGGCTGGAAGGGCGGTCTCATCGGCACGGTCGAGATGCGGTCGGGCGACCGCGTCCTGCCGAGCCGCCTCACGACCCCGGAGGCCGCCGACCTGCAGGCGCTGCTCGCGGCGATGCGGGAGGACGAGGTGCGCACCCTCGCGATGGAGGTCTCGTCGCACGCGCTCGCGCTGCACCGGGTCGACGGCCTCGTGTTCGACGTCGTGGGCTTCACGAACCTCAGCCAGGACCATCTCGACTTCCACGGCGACCTCCAGGAGTACTTCGAGGCGAAGGCGCTCCTGTTCACGCCGGAGCACGCCCGCCGCGGCGTCGTCGTCGTGGACGACGCGTGGGGCGAGCGCATGGTCGCGGCGGCCCGCATCCCGGTCGCGTCGCTGCGCGTGGGCACGCAGGACGCCGCGGACGCGCAGCCTGCCGCCGACTGGACCGTGCACGACGTCGAGCCGTCGGCGGCGGGGGGCTCCGCGTTCACGCTGCGCCACCGCGACGGGCGGCGGGTGCGCACGACGACCGCCCTGCCCGGTGCGTTCAACGTCGCCAACGCGGCGCTCGCCCTCGCGCTCGTGCTCGAGGCGGGCACGGACCCGCGCGACCTGGAGGCGGCGCTCGAGGCGGCCGGCGGGCTCACCCCGGCGGTCCCGGGACGCATGGAGCTCGTCTCGCGTCCTCCGCACCGCCCGCGCGTCGTCGTCGACTTCGCCCACAACCCCGACGCGCTGGCGCTCGCGCTCGACGCGCTGCGCCCGACGACGCCCGGTCGTCTGGTCGTCGTGTTCGGCGCCACGGGCGACCGCGACCGCGGCAAGCGGCCCACGATGGGCGGCGTCGCGGTCGAGGGGGCCGACGTCGTCGTCGTCACGGACGACGACCCGCACGGCGAGGACCCGGCCGCGATCCGGGCCGAGGTCCTCCCGGGGGCCCTCGCCGCCCGCGCGGCGGCAGCCGCCGCCCCGGAGGCGCGCGACGTCGTGGTGCTCGAGGTCGCGCCGCGCGCACGCGCGATCCGCGAGGCGATCGCCGCCGCCGGCCCCGACGACACGGTGCTCGTCGCGGGCCGCGGCCACGAGGTGTGGCAGGAGATCGCCGGCGTCGACCACGCCCTGGACGACCGTGTCGAGGCGCGCGCCGCGCTCGAGGAGCGGGATGCGGGCGACGCACCCCACGGAACCCCCGACGACCTGAAGGAGCACCACGCATGATCGAGCTCACTGCGGCGCAGGTGGCCGCAGCGACCGGCGGACGGCTGTCCGCCGACCCGGAGGCGCGGGTCGGGGGGCCCGTCGTCGTCGACTCGCGCCGGGTCGAGCCGGGATCGCTCTTCGTCGCGCTGCCCGGCGAGCACGTCGACGGCCACGACTACGCGGCCGGGGCGGTCGCCGCCGGGGCGACCCTGGTCCTCGCGGCCCGTGAGCTCGACGTGCCGTGCGTCGTCGTCGACGACGTCCAGACCGCTCTGGGCGAGCTCGCCCGGCACGTGCTCGCGACGCTGCGCGAGCGTGGCGACCTGCGGGTCGTCGCGGTGACCGGCTCCGTGGGCAAGACCACGACCAAGGACCTGCTGGGGCAGCTCCTGCGGCCCGAGGGCGCGACGGTCGTGCCGCGCGGCTCGTTCAACAACGAGATCGGGCTCCCGCTCACCGTGCTCGAGGCGGACGACTCGACGCGCTTCCTCGTGCTGGAGATGGGGGCGAGCGGCGTCGGCCACCTCACCTACCTGACCCGCATCGCGCCCCCCGACGTCTCGGTGGTCCTCGTCGTGGGCAGCGCCCATCTCGGGGAGTTCGGCGGCATCGAGGCCGTGGCGCGCGCGAAGGCGGAGATCGTCACGGGCCTGGCCCCGGGCGGGGTCGCGGTGCTCAACGCCGACGACCTCCGCGTCGCCGCGATGGCCGACGCCGCGCCGGGCGAGGTCGTGACGTTCGGGACGATCCCCGCGTCCGACGTGCGCGCCGAGGACCTCGGGATCGACCGGACCGGCCGTGCGTCGTTCACGCTGCGCGTGCGCCCGGGAGCGTCCGGGGCGACGGGCGCGGAGGCGCACGCGCGCGTGACCCTCGGCCTCGTCGGGGAGCACCACGTGACGAACGCCCTCGCGGCCGCGACGGCGGCGCTGCGCCTCGGCGTCGCGCTGCCCGACGTCGCCGCGCGGCTCTCCGACGCGCGCGCGCTGAGCCCGCACCGGATGCAGGTCACCGAGCGCCCCGACGGCGTGACGGTGATCGACGACTCGTACAACGCCAACCCCGACTCGATGCGGGCCGCGCTCAAGGCTCTGGCGGTCATGGCGGGGCGCGACCGGCGGTCCGTCGCGGTGCTCGGCGAGATGCTCGAGCTCGGCGAGGACTCGCGCGTCGCTCACGACGACATCGGCCGGCTCGTGGTCCGATTGAACGTCAAGCTGCTCGTCGTGGTCGGCGAGGGCGCCGGCGGGATCCACGACGGCGCGACCCAGGAGGGGTCGTGGGGCGACGAGACGCGGTTCGTCCCCGACGTCGAGGCGGCGTCCGCGCTGCTGCGCGACGAGCTGCGGGAAGGGGACGTCGTGCTCGTGAAGGCCTCGAACGGGTCCGGCCTGTGGCGGCTCGGTGACGAGCTGGCCGCGGCCGGCGCGGACACGTCCGGAGGTGACGGCGCATGATCGCGATCATCGTCGCGGCGGGCGTCTCCCTGCTCGTCGCCCTGTTCGGCACGCCGCTGTTCATCCGGTTCCTCGTCCACCGCAACTACGGGCAGTTCGTCCGCCAGGACGGCCCGACGGCGCACTTCACCAAGCGCGGGACGCCCACCATGGGCGGGGTCGTCATCATCGGGGCGACGCTGCTCGGCTGGGCGATGTCGTACGTGGTCTCGGGGCGGTTCCCGAGCGTGTCCGCCCTGCTCGTCCTGTTCCTCATGACGGGGCTCGGGATCGTCGGCTTCCTCGACGACTTCACGAAGATCCGCAAGCAGCGCAGCCTCGGGCTCACGGCCCGCGCGAAGATCATCGGCCAGGGCGCGGTCGGCATCGCGTTCGCGGTGCTCGCGCTGCAGTTCCCGAACGAGCACGGCCGCACGCCGGCGTCCACGCGCATCTCCTTCCTGCGCGACACGAACCTCGACCTCGCGTTCGCGGGCGCCACGGTCGGGCTGATCCTGTTCGTGATCTGGGCGAACTTCCTCATCACGGCGTGGTCGAACGCGGTGAACCTCACGGACGGCCTCGACGGCCTCGCGACGGGCGTGTCCCTCATCGTGTTCGGCTCGTACGTGCTCGTGGGGATCTGGCAGCTCAACCAGACGTGCCAGCGCCTCGCCTCGGCCGGTCCGAGCTGCTACGAGACGCGAGACCCGCAGGACCTCGCGATCGTGGCCGCGGCGATCGTCGGCGCGTGCTTCGGCTTCCTGTGGTGGAACGCGAGCCCGGCGAAGATCTTCATGGGCGACACCGGGTCGCTCGCCCTCGGCGGCGCGCTCGCCGGCCTCTCGATCCTCACGCGGACCGAGTTCCTCGCGCTCATCATCGGCGGCCTCTTCGTCATCATCGTGCTCTCCGACGTCATCCAGATCGGCTTCTTCAAGATGACCGGTCGGCGCGTGTTCAAGATGGCTCCGCTGCACCACCACTTCGAGCTGTCGGGCTGGGGCGAGGTCACCATCGTGATCCGCTTCTGGCTCATCGCCGGGCTGTTCGCCGCGCTGGGCATCGGCATCTTCTACGCCGAGTGGGTGGTCGGCTAGTGGCACGCGACCGTCACGACCTCGCGGTCCCGCTCGACGTGGCGCGCGTGGTCGTCGCCGGCCTCAGGGTCTCGGGCCGGGCGGCCGCCGCCGCCCTCGCGACCCGGGCCGCCGCCGTCGTCACGCTCGACGACCGCGCGGAGGACGCCGACCTGCACGCCGCTGAGGACGTCGACCTCGCGGCGACCGATCTCGTCGTCGTCTCGCCCGGGTGGCCGCCGAGCCACCCGTTCCTCGTGGCGGCGGCCGAGCGGGGCGTCCCGGTGTGGAGCGAGGTCGAGCTCGCCTGGCGCCTGCGCGTCGACGGCCCGTCCGGGCGTCCCGCGCCCTGGCTCGCCGTGACCGGGACGAACGGCAAGACGACGACCGTCGAGATGCTCGAGACGATCCTGCGGACCGCGGGCCTGCGCGCCGCGGCGGTGGGCAACGTCGGCACGCCGGTCGTGGAGGCCGTGCTGGACCCGACGCTCGACGTGCTCGCCGTGGAGCTCTCGAGCTTCCAGCTCCACTTCACGCACACGACGTCGCCCGAGGCGGGCGCGGTGCTCAACGTCGCCCCGGACCACCTCGACTGGCACGGCGGGATCGACGCGTACGCGGCGGACAAGGGCCGGGTCTTCGAGGACGCGCAGGTGGCGTGCGTGTACAACGCCGCGGACCCGCGCACCGAGGCGCTGGTGCGCGAGGCCGACGTGGTCGAGGGCGCGCGCGCCGTCGGCTTCACGCTCGGCGCCCCGACGCGCGGCCAGCTCGGCGTCATCGAGGACGTGCTCGTGGACCGCGCGTTCCACGCGCCCGCGGACGCTCCCGACCGGCACACGCACGCGGCCGAGCTCGCCACGCTGGGCGACCTCGCGCACCTGGCCGGGGCCGACGGCGTCGTGCCCGCGCACGTCGTCGCGAACGCGCTCGCCGCGGCCGCCCTCGCCCGGGCCCACGGCGTCCCGGCCGTCGCCGTGCGCGACGGCCTGCGCGCGTTCCGCACGGGCTCGCACCGCATCGAGCAGGTCGCGTCGGTCGACGGCGTCGCCTACGTCGACGACTCCAAGGCGACCAACGCGCACGCGGCCTCCGCGTCGCTCGCGTCGTTCGCGCCCGGGACCGTCGTGTGGGTCGCGGGCGGCCTCGCCAAGGGCGCCTCGTTCGACGAGCTCGTCGCCGCGCGCGCCGACCGGCTGCGGGCCGTGGTGCTCATCGGCGTGGACGCGGAGCCGTTCGCGGGCGCGCTCGCCCGACACGCGCCCGATATCCCGGTCGTGCGGGTCGATCCTGGCGACACTGGGACCGTGATGCCCCGCGCCGTCGACTCCGCCCGCCGCCTCGCGCAGGCCGGCGACACGGTGCTGCTCGCCCCGGCCGGCGCGTCGATGGACCAGTTCCGCTCGTACGCGGCGCGCGGCGACGCGTTCGCCGACGCGGCGCGCGCGCTGCGCCCCGACCACGGGTAGGCCGGTCCGGCCATGACACAGACCGCGAACGGACGAGGGGCGCCGTCGACGCGCACGACCCCTCGCACGGGCGCGGGTCGGAAGTCGGCACGGGGCCGGGCGAAGCTGCCGGCCGGCCGCGGGGCGCGCCCTCGCACGACCGCCGTCCCGGCCGAGCGGCCCTGGCTCGGGCAGTGGAACAGCACCGTGACGAGCTACTACCTCCTCGTCGGGGCGACCGCGCTGCTGACGATCATCGGGCTCGTCATGGTCTTCTCGAGCTCGGCCGTCACCCAGATCGCGGCGGGCAAGTCCCCGTTCGGCGCGTTCCTGGACCAGGCCCGGTTCGCTCTCCTCGGGCTGCCCGTGCTGCTCGTCGCGACCCGGATCCCGATCGCCTGGTACAAGCGCCTCGCCTGGCCCGCGCTCGTCGCGGCTCTCGCACTCCAAGCGTTGGTCTTCACGCCCCTCGCGGTGAACGTCAACGGCAACATCGGCTGGGTCGAGATCGGGTCCTTCCGCTTCCAGCCGGCGGAGATCGCCAAGCTCGCCCTCGCGCTGTGGCTCGGCGCGGTGCTCGGGCGCAAGCAGCGGCTGCTCGGACAGTGGCGCCACGTGCTCGTCCCCGCGGTGCCGGTCGCCGTGGTGGTGATCGGGCTCGTCCTGGCGGGACACGACCTGGGCACGGCCCTCGTGCTCATGGCGCTCGTCGCCGGCGCGTTCTTCGTCTCGGGCGCCGACGGCCGGCTGCTCGCGCTCGGTGCCGGCATCGCCGCGTTCGTCGTGGGCTACGTGTTCATCCTCAACCAGTCGGGCGGCGACCGGCTGGGGCGCATCATGGCCACCTACCGTGAGTGCACGGACACGCTCGGCGAGTGCTACCAGTCCCTGCACGGGCAGTGGGCGCTGGGCACCGGCGGCCTCACGGGCGTCGGCCTCGGGGCGAGCCGCGAGAAGTGGAGCTACCTGCCCGAGGCGCACAACGACTTCATCTTCGCCGTGATCGGCGAGGAGCTGGGGCTCTTCGGCACGCTGCTCGTCCTCGGCCTGTTCGTGATCGTCGGCGTCGCGACGAGCCGGATCATCCGGCGGCACCCGGACCCGTTCGTGAAGATCACGACCGCCGCGATCGCGTGCTGGATCGTCGGGCAGGCGTTCATCAACATCGGCGTCGTGATCGGTCTGCTCCCCGTGATCGGCGTCCCGCTGCCGCTCGTCTCCGCGGGCGGCTCCGCGCTCATCATGACCATGGCCGCGCTCGGCGTGCTCATCTCCTTCGCCCGCACCGAGCCCGGCGCGGCGGAGGCGCTGGCGGCGCGGGGGAGCGTCGTGCGGCGCTCGCTCGCGGTCGTCGGCCGGGCGGCGCGGCCCCGGCGCCGGGCGCGATGACCCCCGGTCCCGGGACCGGGCGACGCCCGGCTCCGGCGGCCCACAGCTTCAGACCACAGCCAGGACGCGGCACCCGCCGCAAGGAAGGACGACGAGGTACGTGACGACGATCGGTTCGGTGGTGCTCGCAGGCGGCGGGACGGCGGGGCACGTGAACCCGCTCCTGGCGGTGGCGGACGAGCTGCGGGCGCGTGAGCCCGGCGTGGTGGTGACCGCGCTCGGGGTCGCGGGCGGGCTGGAGGACGACCTCGTCCCCGCGCGCGGCTACCCCCTGCGGCACGTGCCGCGCGTCCCCCTCCCGCGGCGGCCGAGCGCCGAGTGGGTCAACCTCCCGGGCCGCCTCAAGTCCGCGGTCGACGCCGCGGGCGCCGTCATCGACGAGACGGGCGCACGCGTCGTGGTGGGATTTGGCGGCTACGTGTCGACGCCCGCGTACCTCGCGGCGCGCCGCCGCGACGTGCCGGTCGTGATCCACGAGCAGAACGCCCGTCCCGGCCTCGCCAACCGGCTCGGTGCCCGGTGGGCCGCGCGCGTCGGGGTGACGTTCGAGGGCACGCCGCTCAAGGGCGGCGTGGTGACGGGCCTGCCGCTGCGCCGCGAGATCCAGGATCTCGTGGCCGCCCGCGCGGCCGACGCGGTGGCCGTGCGCGCGGACGCCGCGGCGCGACTCGGGCTCGACCCGGGTCGGCGCACGCTCGTCGTCACGGGCGGGTCGCTCGGGGCGCAGAGCCTCAACGAGGCGGTCTCGGGGGCGGCCGACGCGCTCCTCGGCGCGGGCGCGCAGGTCCTCCACCTGACGGGCAAGGGGAAGGACGCGGCCGTCCGCGACGCGGCGGCGGCCGCGGTCGCCGCGCGTCCGGGCGCGCGGTACGACGTGCGCGAGTACCTCGCCGAGATGCAGCTCGCGCTCGCCGTCGCGGACCTGGTCGTGTGCCGTGCGGGCGCCGGGACCGTGGGCGAGCTCGCGGCGCTGGGCATCCCGGCCGTGTACGTCCCTCTGCCGATCGGCAACGGCGAGCAGCGGCTCAACGCCGGCCCGGTCGTCGCTGCGGGCGGCGGCCTGCTCGTCGACGACGCACAGCTCGACGCGGCCTGGGTCGCGCGCGAGGTCCCGGCGCTGCTCGGCGACCCGGGGCGCCTCGGCGCGATGGCGGGCGCGGCGGCGCGGGCGGGCGTGCGCGACGGCGCGGCGCGCGTCGCCGACCTCGTCGCCGAGGCGGTCGCCGCCGCCGACGAGACCGGGACGCGCTCGTGACGACGCACGGCGACTCCGCCCCGGTCCCGCTCGACGAGCTGGGCACGGTCCACCTCGTCGGGGTCGGCGGCGCAGGCATGTCGGTGGTCGCGCGACTGCTCGCGGCGCACGGCGTCCGCGTGCAGGGCTCGGACGCGCGCGAGAGCGAGACGCTCGAGGCCCTGCGGTCCGACGGCGTGCAGGTCTGGGCGGGGCACGACGCCGCCCACGTCACGGGCGCGGACACGGTCGTGGTCTCGAGCGCGGTCCGCGCGTCGAACCCGGAGCTCGTGGCCGCGCGCGCCGCGGGCCTGCGCGTGCTGCACCGCTCGCAGGCGCTCGCGTCGCTCATGGCCCACGGGCGCTCGGTCGCGGTCGCCGGCGCGCACGGCAAGACGACGACGTCCGCGATGATCGCGACGGTCCTGCGCGGCGCGGGTCTCGACCCGTCCTTCGCGATCGGCGGCACGGTGCTCACGGCGGACGGGCCCGTCGCCGGGGGGCACCTCGGGTCCGACGTCCTCGTGGCCGAGGCCGACGAGTCCGACGGCTCGTTCCTCAACTACGCGCCCGACGTCGCGGTCGTGACGAACGTGGAGCCGGACCACCTCGACCACTACGGGTCGCGCGCGGCGTTCGAGCAGGCGTTCGTCGACTTCGCGGCGCGGATCGTCCCGGGCGGGACGCTGGTCGCGTGCGCCGACGACGCCGGGGCGCGCGCGCTCGCGGCCGCCCACGCCGCGGGCGGGGGCGCGGTCGTCACCTACGGCACCGCCGCCGACGCCGACGTGCGCGCGTCGGACGTGCGCCCGACCACCGACGACGGACGCGCGGGCGTGCGCGCGGCGCTCGCGGGGGCCGTCGGGGGCGCCACGCTCGACGGGCTCGAGCTGCGGCTGCGCGTGCCCGGCCACCACAACGCGCTGAACGCCACGGCGGCCGTCGTGACCGCGGTCGTGCTCGGCGTGGACCCGGCGGCGGCCGTCGCCGCGGCGCACGGCTTCCTCGGCACGGGACGCCGGTTCGAGGCGCGCGGCGAGGCGGGCGGGGTGCGGGTCGTCGACGACTACGCGCACCACCCGACGGAGGTCGCGGCGCTGCTGGCTGCCGCGCGGCCCGTCGCCGCGGGAGGCCGGGTGCTCGTGCTCTTCCAGCCGCACCTGTACTCGCGCACGGCGACGTTCGCGCGCGAGTTCGCGCGGGCGCTGGGGGCCGCGGACGAGGTCGTGGTCACGGGGATCTACGCCGCGCGCGAGGACCCCGACCCGACCGTGGGACCGCGCACGATCACGGACCTGATGGACGCTCCCGGCGTGGTGGTGGCGGCCGTGGAGGACCGGGTCGAGGCCGCGCGCCGCGTCGCGGACGCCGCGCGGCCGGGGGACCTCGTCCTCACGGTCGGCGCCGGCGACGTGACGGAGCTGGGCGCGGTGGTCCTCGCGCGGATCGCCGAGCGGACCGCCGGCGCCGGGGCTCCCGGAGGGGGCGCGGCCTGATGCGCCCGCCGCCCCGGCCCCGACCCGCCGCACCCCGACCGGACCGGTCGGGCGCGGGGGCGAGCGCCGCGCGGCCCGCGTCCCCGGCACGGTCGGGGACGCCGAAGCCGGTCACCCGGGCGCCGGCCGAGGAGACGCCCACACGGCCCGTCCGCCGCGTGACCTCCGCCGGGCGCGAGCTCGTGCCGTCGACCACCGAGCGCCCCCGGGCGAGCGGGCCCGCGACGGGTCCGCAGAGCGTCCGAGGGCGGCCGCGGGGTTCCGCGAGGACGCCGACCGCCCCGCGCGGGACGCCGACCGCCCCGGTCGGCGTCGTGTCGCACGGGATGGCCGAGCGGCTGGCCGAGCGCGACGCGATGCGCCGGCACCGCGTGCGCACGCGCGTGCTCGGGTGGGTCTCGGGTGCGCTCGTGGTGGCCGCGCTCGTGTGGGTCGCGTTCTTCTCGTCGGTGCTCGGGCTGGACCCGGAGGACGTGACGATCTCGGGAGAGGGCACGGTGATCGACCCGGCCCAGGTCGAGGCCGTGGTCGCGGAGTCCGCCGGGGTGCCGCTGCCGCGGCTCGACACGGTCGCGCTGCGCGAGCGGGTCCTGGCCCTCAACGGCGTCCGCGACGTCGAGATCCGCCGCGCCTGGCCGGCCGGGCTGACCGTGCTGCTCGAGTCGCGCGAGCCGGTGGTCGCGGTCCCGGTGGACGGCGGGTTCGCGCTGCTCGACGCGGACGGCGTGCAGGTGCGCACCGACCCCGCCGTCCCGGAGGGGCTGCCGGAGATCGACGCCCCGCTCGACGACCGTGGCGCCAAGGCGCTCGACGCGGCGCTCGTGCTCCTCAACGCGCTGCCGGCCGACCTCCACGCGCAGGTCGCCGAGGTGTCGGCCCCGACGCGCGACGCGGTCCGGATGACGCTGCGGGACGGCGTGGTGGTGGAGTGGGGGAGCGCGGAGGAGGCGGCGCTCAAGGTCCGCGTCCTGCAGACGCTGCGCGCGGTCCCCGAGAACGCGGGCGTGACGCTCTACGACGTCTCGGCACCCACGATGCCGGTGACGCGGTGAGCAGCACGGGAGCGCCGTGCACGGCGATACCCGACACGCGCGAGGCGGTCGTTGATGATGGGCACGTCGACACCTACGGTCGACCCATGAACGACCTGACATAACTATAACCCTCTAGTTGAGGGTGAAGGTTCAGGGCTGACCGATCGAGAGGCATTGACGTGGCAACTCCGCAGAACTACCTAGCAGTGATCAAGGTGGTCGGCATCGGCGGTGGGGGCGTGAACGCCGTCAACCGGATGATCGAGGTCGGCCTCAAGGGCGTCGAGTTCATCGCCATCAACACGGACGCGCAGGCGCTCCTCATGTCGGACGCCGACGTCAAGCTCGACGTCGGCCGCGAGCTGACGCGCGGGCTCGGTGCCGGCGCGGACCCCGAGGTGGGCAAGAAGGCCGCCGAGGACCACGCCGAGGAGATCGAGGACGTGCTGCGCGGCGCGGACATGGTCTTCGTCACCGCGGGCGAGGGCGGCGGCACCGGCACGGGCGGCGCGCCCGTCGTCGCGCGGATCGCTCGCTCGCTCGGCGCGCTCACCGTCGGTGTCGTGACCCGCCCGTTCACGTTCGAGGGTCGTCGTCGCTCGGTCCAGGCCGACCAGGGCATCGAGAACCTGCGCAACGAGGTCGACACCCTCATCGTCATCCCCAACGACCGCCTCCTGTCGATGTCCGACCGCAACGTCAGCGCGCTCCAGGCCTTCCACCAGGCGGACCAGGTGCTGCTCTCCGGCGTGCAGGGCATCACGGACCTCATCACGACGCCGGGCCTCATCAACCTCGACTTCGCCGACGTGAAGTCGGTCATGCAGGGGGCGGGCAGCGCCCTCATGGGCATCGGCAACGCGCGAGGCGACGACCGCGCCGTCCAGGCCGCCGAGATGGCGATCTCGTCGCCGCTCCTGGAGGCCAGCATCGACGGCGCGCACGGCGTCCTCCTGTCGATCCAGGGTGGCTCCGACCTCGGGCTCTTCGAGATCAACGAGGCGGCGCGTCTCGTCCACGAGGCCGCTCACACCGAGGCCAACATCATCTTCGGCGCGGTGATCGACGACGCGCTGGGCGACGAGGTGCGCGTCACCGTGATCGCCGCGGGCTTCGACGGCGGTGCGCCGCAGGTCCGTGGCGACGCCCGCGCGCTCGGCCAGGTGGCCGGGGCGCAGCGCCCGGCGACGAGCGCGATCCCGGCCGTCCCGGCGGCGCGCCCGGTGCCGCCGGCGCCGGCGCCGACGACGGGCGCCCACACGCTGCCCCGTCCGGTGGTGCCGATCCAGCCGGAGGCCGACGACGTGCCCGTCACGCTCGACGGCGGCTCGGGCCCGGTCCCCGTCGAGCCGTCGCCCGCCCCGACGTTCACCGTGGTCGGCTCGGGCGACGCGGCGAACCAGAACGCCGACGCCGTGCCGGGCGGCCAGAACGCGGGCGTCGAGGTGCCGCCGCGGATCTTCGACGAGGAGCCCGCGCGCCGCAAGGTCGAGGAGCTCGACGTCCCCGACTTCCTCAAGTGACCCGGTGCTGACCCGGGACCGGACCCGATGAGCACCCGACCTGCGTCCGACGGGAGGGGCGGCGTCCTCGACGCCGCCCCTCCCGTCGTGCTCGCTGTCGACCTCGGTCCCGGCGTGCGCGCCGGGTTCACGACCCGCACGGGCGGTGTCTCGCCGGCGCCCTGGGACTCGCTCAACCTCGGCCTCAACGTGACCGACGACGCGACGCGCGTCCGGAGCAACCGTGCGCGCGCGTCCGCGTGGCTCGGGGCTCCGGTCGCCTTCTCCTCCCAGGTGCACGGCACGGACGTCGTGCGGCTCGGCTCGCCGCCCCGGGACGCGGCCGGTGCGCCCGTGGACTCGGTGGGCGAGGCCGACGCGATCGTCGCGACCGCCCCGGGCGTGGGGCTCGGCGTGCTCGTGGCCGACTGCGTGCCCGTCCTCCTCGCGGACGCCGACGCGGGTGTCGTCGGGGTCGCCCACGCGGGACGGCGCGGGCTCGCGCACGGCGTCGTCCCGGCGGTCCTCGAGGCGATGCGCGCGGCGGGCGCCCGGACCCGGAACGTCCGGGCCGCCGTCGGGCCGAGCGCGTGCGGCCGGTGCTACGAGGTCCCCGCGACGATGCGCGACGACGTCGCGCTCGCGCGGCCGGCCACGCGGTCCACGACGTCGTGGGGCACCCCGGCGCTCGACCTGCCGGCCGGCGTGGTGGCCGACCTCGTCGCCGCCGGGGTCGAGGACGTCGTGCACGTCGACGCGTGCACGATCGAGGACGACCGGTTCTTCTCGCACCGGCGCGCGGCGCGCGGCGGGACGACGACGGGTCGCTTCGCCGGACTGGTCACGCTCTCCGGCGCGTGACACCCCCGGCCTCGACCTCCGGGTGAGGTTGAGGACGACGGGCGTGTCGTCCCGTGATCGTCCGACGCCCTCGGTTAGCGTGAACGCACCGGTCCGACGGCCGGTGGACCGACGGATCGATCGAGGACGGAGCAAGGCCCATGGCGGGAGCGCTGCGCAAGACCATGCTGTATCTGGGCCTCGCTGATGATCGCGGCGAGGACGAGCAGGACGAGTACGTCGACGAGCTCGACGAGACGGGGGCGGACGTGTCGCACGACTACCAGGCCCAGGTGACGCCGCTGCACCGCGCGCTCGGACCGCGCGAGGTGCCGCAGACGAGCATGTCGGCCGCCGAGCTGCGCCGGATCACGACGGTCCACCCGCGGTCGTACAACGACGCGCGCGTGATCGGGGAGGCGTTCCGCGGAGGGACGCCCGTGATCATGAACCTGTCGGACATGGACGACGCGGACGCGAAGCGCCTGGTCGACTTCTCCGCCGGACTCATCTTCGGGCTCCACGGCGCCATCGAGCGTGTCACGAACAAGGTGTTCCTGCTCTCGCCCGAGCACGTGGAGATCACCGGCGAGGAGCAGGCCGCGGCGCCGGCCCCCGGGCGCGCCGGGTTCTACAACCAGAGTTGACGGCGTGCGGGGCGCGCAGCGCCCGCCGAGCACGCGCCCCGCGTACGGCGCACGGAGGGACGGACGTGGCGACACGTCCGTCCCTCTCCTGCTGTCCGCCTCGCGGCCCGCGTGTCCCGTGCCCGGCCGCGCGACGTGCGTCTGGCACAGTTGACCCGTGATCTGGGACCTCATCACAGGGATCGTCGGATTCCTGCTCTGGCTCTACCTGCTGCTGCTCATCGGTCGGCTCGTGTTCGACTGGGTGCAGTTCTTCGCGCGCGACTGGCGACCGCGAGGCGTGATGCTCGTGCTCGCCGAGGTGATCTACTCGGCGACGGACCCGCCGCTGCGCGCGCTGCGCCGTCTCGTCCCGCCGCTCTCGTTGGGGCAGGTGCGCCTCGACCTGGCGTTCATCATCCTCTTCTTCGCGGTGACGATCGCGGCGCAGATCGTGTCGTCGCTCTGAGACGCACGTCACGCGGAGGTCCGCTGCGGGCGGACCACCGAGGTGTGCTACGTCCGGTTCGCCCCGACCGCGACCGGCCCGACGCCACACCGTCACGTCATCCACACGGGCGCGCGGCGCGCGAACGCACGACCGCTCCCGGCTCCCACGGGCAATCTCCGCTACTTTGGACTCTGGTGATCGCGAGGTCGCCCGGACCGACACGCAAACGCTATGAGGTGAACCGATGGCACTGCTCACTGCAGAGGACATCCTGAACAAGAAGTTCTCGGCGACGAAGTTCCGCGAGGGGTACGACGTCGAAGAGGTCGACGACTTCTTGGACGAGGTGGTGAGGACTCTCAACTCCGTGCAGGAGGAGAACGAGGACCTCAAGTCGAAGCTCGCTGCCGCGGAGCGTCGTATCGCCGAGCTCAGCCGGGCCGACGCGTCCAGCGCCGTGGTGCAGCCCGCCGTCGTCGAGGCGCCCAAGGCGCCCGAGCCGGAGCCCGCCCCGGTCGCGCCGATCTCGCAGGCCGTGGTCGCGAAGAACGGCGCGGAGCCCGAGTCGGCGACCGGCATGCTCCAGCTCGCCCAGAAGCTGCACGACGACTACGTGCGCTCGGGCCAGGAGGAGGGCGACCGGCTCATCGCGGAGGCGAAGGAGGAGGGCACGCGCATCGTGCGCGAGGCCGAGGAGACCTCGCACCGCACGCTGTCGCAGCTCGAGCAGGAGCGCTCGCTCCTCGAGCGCAAGATCGACGAGCTGCGCATCTTCGAGCGCGACTACCGCACGCGCCTCAAGAGCTACCTGCAGAACCTGCTGGGCGACCTCGACAACCGGGGCAGCGCCCTCCCGCCGCGCAGCAACGTCGGCGGGGCGAGCCGGACGAGCGACCTCGCTCCCGGCATCTAGCACCTGCGTCGACCGTCCGGCAGCGGCCGGTACGCCTCGCACCTGCGTCTTTCCGCCTCGGCGGCCCGGCGTGGTGTGTTGTGCGTACCGGCCGCTGCGTCTACTCTCGCGTGACTCGAACTTGGAGGGGCGACATGACCAAGCTCACCACCGCGGCCCGCACGGCCGTGCGCGACCGATTCCCGAACCTCGCGAAGGACGTCAAGTCCTTCCCCGTGCGCGACGGGGAGGAGCCCTGGACCCTGCGGGAGGCCGAGGAGCTCGCCGCCGAGCTCCTCGCGGAGAAGGAGCGCCTGGAGGGGGAGCTCGCCTCCGCCGACGAGGAGCTCTCGAACCTCCTGCGCCACTCCGGGGACGGGGCGGGCGACGACCAGGCGGACTCCGGCTCGAGCGCGCTGGAGCGGGAGCAGGAGCTGACCCTCGTCAACAACGTGCGCGACCTCCTCGCGCAGACGTCGCACGCGCTCGACCGCATCGCGGCGGGCACGTACGCGACCTGCGAGGAGACCGGGCTGCCGATCGGGAAGGCACGTCTCCAGGCGTTCCCGCGGGCGAACCTCTCGGTCGAGGCGAAGCAGCGCGCCGAGCGGCGCTGAGCGTCGCTCGCACGGACGGTCGGGCGGGGCCCGCGCAGAGGTCGTGGCCGACGTGGCAGACTTGCCGCCGATGTCCACCTCCGCGCTCCCCGAGCCCACCGAACCCGCCGACGCCCCCGATCCCGGCGGTGCGCCCGGCACCGAGACCGGCACCGAGACGAGCACCGAGACCAGCGTCCCGTCCGGTCCCGAGGCCGGCACCCCCGGCCGCGGGCCGCGGCGCGTCCTCGTGGTCTGGACGGTCGTCCTCGCCGCACTCGTCCTGGTGCTCGACCAGCTCACCAAGTGGTGGGCGGAGTCCAGCCTCACGGTCGGCGACGACACGATCCCGCTCCTCGGGTCCCTGCTGGGGCTCCGGCTCATCTACAACCCCGGTGCGGCGCTCTCCATCGCGACGGGGATGACCTGGGTCCTGACGATCGTCGTCGTGGCCGTGGTGGTCGTCATCGTGCGCATGGTGAGCCGGATCGGCTCCCGCGCGTGGGCCGTCGCCCTCGGGCTGCTGCTCGGCGGAGCGCTGGGGAACCTCGTGGACCGGTTCTTCCGCGAGCCGGGCTTCGCCCGCGGGCACGTCGTCGACTTCATCGCCTACGCGAACTGGTTCGTGGGCAACGTCGCGGACATCGCGATCGTGACCGCCGCGGTGATGATCGCCGTGCTCTCGGTCCTCGGCATCGGGCTGGACGGGACGCGTCACGGTGGCGACGAGGCGCCCGAGCCGGACGCCGGGGCGGCGGCCGAGACCGGCCCGACGACGGTGCACGCCGAGGGCGAGGAGGAGCGGTGAGCCTGCGCTCCCTCCCGGTCCCGGACGGGCTCGCGGGCGAGCGGGTCGACGCCGGGCTGGCACGTCTCCTCGGTCTCTCCCGCACGCGGGCGGCGGAGCTCGCCGCGGACGGTGCGGTCCGCCTCGACGGCCGCGAGGTCGGCAAGTCCGACCGGCTCGTCCCGGGAGCGTGGCTCGAGGTCGACGTGCCCGACGCCGCCCCGGCGGCGGTCGAGGTCGTCGCCGAGCCCGTGCCGGGGATGGGCATCGTCTACGACGACGACGACGTCGTGGTCGTCGACAAGCCCGTGGGCGTGGCCGCGCACCCGTCGCCCGGCTGGACCGGCCCGACCGTCGTCGGCGCGCTCGCCGCCGCGGGCTACCGGATCTCCACGTCGGGCGCGGCCGAGCGTCAGGGCATCGTGCACCGGCTCGACGTCGGGACCTCGGGCCTCATGGTCGTCGCGAAGAGCGAGGTCGCGTACACGGCGCTCAAGCGTGCCTTCAAGGAGCGCACGGTCGAGAAGGTCTACCACGCGCTCGTCCAGGGGCACCCCGAGCCGACCACCGGGACGATCGACGCGCCCATCGGACGCCACCCCAGCGCCGACTGGAAGTTCGCCGTCACCGCCGAGGGCAAGCCGTCGGTCACGCACTACGAGGTCCTGGAGATGCTGCCCGCGGCGTCGCTCGTCGAGGTGCACCTCGAGACCGGGCGCACGCACCAGATCCGCGTGCACTTCTCCGCGCTGCGCCACCCGTGCGTCGGCGACCTCACCTACGGTGCCGACCCGGTGCTCGCCTCGCGCGTCGCCCTGGCACGACAGTGGCTCCACGCCGTGCGCCTCGGGTTCGAGCACCCGACGACCGGGCAGTGGCTCGAGCTGACGAGCGCGTACCCGGACGACCTCGCGCACGCGCTCGAGGTGCTGCGCGGGGCGTACGCGTGAGCTCGAGGGCAGCCGCGGGTGCCGAGACGGCCGGGGACGGTCGGCTGGTCGTCGAGCGCGTGGTCGACGACGCCGGGCTGGCCGCGGCGCACGCGCTGCGGCTCGCGGTCTTCGTCGACGAGCAGGGCGTCCCCGTCGAGGAGGAGATCGACGACCTCGACACCGCGCCGACGACGACGCACGTCCTCGTGCGCGACCGCGAGCAGGAGGACCTGGTCGTCGGGACGGGGCGGCTGCTGACCGACCCGGCGCACCCGGGCGAGGTCCACGTCGGGCGGGTCGCGGTGTCCGCGGCCGCGCGCGGCACCGGCGCGGGCACCGCGGTGATGCGCGCGCTGGAGGGGATCGCGCTCGCCGAGCACGCGACGCCGGGGACCGACGGGCGGCGCCTCGTGCGCGTCCTGCTCTCCGCCCAGGTCCAGGCGATCGGCTTCTACGAACGGCTCGGCTACACCGTCTCGGGACCCGTCTACCTCGACGCGGGGATCGACCACCGCGACGCCGCGAAGACCCTCTCGACCGACGCCTGACGCGTCGGCGACCGGCGTGCCCGACCCCTCGTCCGGGGCCCCGGCGAGGAGTGTGCGACGCAGCACACCGGAGACCGCCGACGGTGCCCGGGCGCGTGGGTGGGGCGACTTAGGATCGGTGCATGCCGACCGCCGCTGAGGACTTCGTCCACCTCCACGTCCACACCGAGTACTCGATGCTGGACGGCGCGGCGCGGATCGGGGACCTGTTCGACGAGGTCGAGCGGCTCGGGCAGAAGGCCATCGCGACCACGGACCACGGCTACGTGTTCGGGGCGTTCGAGTTCTGGTCGCGCGCGCAGGCGAAGGGCATCAAGCCGATCATCGGCGTCGAGGCGTACATCACGCCGGGGACGAGCCGGTTCGACCAGACGCGCGTGCGGTTCGGCCAGCAGGGGCAGGAGGCCGACGACGTCTCGGCGCGCGGCGCGTACACGCACATGACGCTCCTCGCCAAGGACAACGAGGGACTGCACAACCTGTTCCGGGCGTCCTCGCTGGCGTCGCTGGAGGGGCAGATGGGCAAGTGGCCCCGCATGGACCGGGACCTGCTCCAGACCTACGGCAAGGGCCTCGTCGCGACGAGCGGCTGCCCGTCGGGGGAGATCCAGACGCGCCTGCGCCTCGGCCAGTGGGACGAGGCCGTGCGGACCGCGGGCGAGCTCCAGGACGTGTTCGGCCGCGAGAACTTCTACGTCGAGCTCATGGACCACGGTCTCGACATCGAGACCCGGGTCACGCAGGACCTGCTGCGGCTCGCGGAGACGATCGGCGCGCCGCTCGTCGCGACGAACGACCTCCATTACGTCCGCGAGGAGGACGCGTCGAGCCAGGAGGCCCTGCTCGCGATCAACTCGGGGTCGACGCTCGACGACCCGGACCGGTTCAAGTTCGACGGCACCGGCTACTACGTGAAGTCGGCGGCGGAGATGCGCCGGGTGTTCGCCGAGCTGCCCGAGGCGTGCGACAACACCCTGCTCATCGCCGAGCAGTGCGAGGTGTCGTTCGACACCTCGGCGAACTACATGCCGCGGTTCCCCGTCCCCGACGGCGAGGACGAGACGAGCTGGTTCGTCAAGGAGATCGAGCGCGGGCTGCACCGGCGGTACCCGAACGGGATCCCGGACGCGTCGCGCAAGCAGGCGCAGTACGAGACCGAGGTCATCATCCAGATGGGCTTCCCGGGGTACTTCCTCGTGGTCGCCGACTTCATCAACTGGGCCAAGGAGCAGGGGATCCGGGTCGGGCCGGGCCGTGGCTCGGCGGCCGGGTCGATGGCCTCCTACCTCATGGGGATCACCGAGCTCGACCCGCTCGAGCACGGCCTGATCTTCGAGCGGTTCCTCAACCCCGAGCGCGTGTCGATGCCCGACGTCGACGTCGACTTCGACGAGCGTCGGCGCGGGGAGGTCATCCGGTACGTCACGGAGAAGTACGGGGACGACCGCGTCGCCCAGATCGTCACGTACGGCACGATCAAGGCCAAGCAGGCGCTCAAGGACTCGGCGCGCCTCCTGGGCTTCCCCTTCGCGATGGGCGAGAAGCTCACGAAGGCGATGCCGCCCGCGGTCATGGGCAAGGACATCCCGCTGTCCGGGATCTTCGACCCGAAGCACGAGCGGTACCCCGAGGCGGCGGAGTTCCGTCAGCTCCACGACACGGACCCCGAGGCGCAGCGCGTCGTCGAGCTCGCGCGCGGCATCGAGGGCCTGAAGCGGCAGTGGGGCGTGCACGCCGCGGGCGTCATCATGTCGAGCGACCCGCTCATCGACATCATCCCGATCATGCGCCGCCCGCAGGACGGCGCGGTCATCACGCAGTTCGACTACCCGACGTCCGAGGGCCTCGGGCTCATCAAGATGGACTTCCTGGGGCTGCGCAACCTCACGATCCTCGACGACGCGCTCGAGAACATCGTGATGAACGGCAAGGACCCGATCGAGATCGAGTCGCTCGCGCTCGACGACAAGGCGTCCTACGACCTGCTGGCGCGCGGTGACACCCTCGGCGTGTTCCAGCTCGACGGCGGGCCGATGCGCGCGCTGCTGCGGCAGATGAAGCCGGACAAGTTCGACGACCTCTCGGCCGTCATCGCGCTGTACCGCCCGGGCCCCATGGGCATGAACTCGCACACGAACTACGCGCTGCGCAAGAACGGCCTGCAGAAGATCGAGCCGATCCACCCGGAGCTCGAGAAGCCGCTCGCGGAGATCCTGGACGAGACCTACGGGCTCATCGTCTACCAGGAGCAGGTGCAGCGCGCCGCGCAGATCCTCGCCGGGTACTCGCTCGGCCAGGCCGACCTGCTCCGGCGCGCGATGGGCAAGAAGAAGAAGGAGATCCTCGACAAGGAGTTCGTGCCCTTCCAGGCGGGCTGCCGCGAGCGCGGGTACTCCGACGGCGCGATTCAGGCGGTCTGGGACACGCTGGTCCCGTTCGCGGGTTACGCGTTCAACAAGGCGCACTCCGCGGGCTACGGCCTCGTCGCCTACTGGACGGCCTTCCTCAAGGCGAACTACCCGACCGAGTACATGGCGGCGCTCCTGCAGAGCGTGCGGGACGACAAGGACAAGCTCGCCCTGTACCTCAACGAGTGCCGGCGCATGCACATCACGGTGCTGCCGCCCGACGTGAACGACTCCGCGGCCAAGTTCACGGCCGTCGGCAACGACATCCGCTTCGGCCTCACGGGCGTGCGCAACGTCGGCGCTAACGTCGTCGACGCGATCATCCGCACGCGCGAGGAGAAGGGCGCGTTCTCGTCGTTCACCGACTTCCTCGACAAGGTGCCGGCCGTCGTCTGCAACAAGCGCACCATCGAGTCGCTCATCAAGGCGGGCGCGTTCGACTCGCTCGGTCACCCCCGGCGCGCGCTGCTCGTCGTGCACGAGCAGGCGGTCGACTCGGTCATCAGCGTCAAGCGCAAGGAGGCCGAGGGGCAGTTCGACCTGTTCGCCGACTTCGGCGGCGACGCCGAGGACGGCATGTCGTTCTCCGTCGACGTGCCCGACCTGCCGGACTGGGACAAGAAGCAGCGGCTCGCGTTCGAGCGCGAGATGCTCGGTCTCTACGTGTCCGACCACCCGCTCTCCGGCCTGGAGCACGTGCTCACGCGGGCCGCGGACACCGGCATCGCGAACCTGCTCGCCGACGAGGGGCGGCCGGACGGGTCGACGGTGGTGATCGCGGGCCTGGTCACGTCGCTCCAGCGCAAGATGAGCAAGAACGGCAACCCGTGGGCGGCGGTGACCATCGAGGACCTCGAGGGTGCTGTGGAGGTCATGTTCTTCGGCGAGACCTATCTCGCCTACTCGACGATCCTCGCCGAGGACCAGGTCGTCGTGCTGCGCGGGCGGGTGCGCCGTCGCGACGACACGATGCAGCTCCAGGCGATGGAGGTGTCGCTGCCCGACATCACCGTGGGGGCGGAGTCGCCGCTCGCCGTGAAGGTGTCCCACACGCGCTGCGTGGAGCCGATCATCGTGCGGCTGCGCGAGGTGCTCGCGACGCACCCCGGCTCGGCCGAGGTCCACGTCCAGGTCCTGGAACCCGGCAAGACGACGGTCGTGCGCGCGGGGGACGGGCTGCGCGTCGAGAAGTCACCGGCGCTGTTCGGCGACCTCAAGGCCCTGCTCGGGCCGTCGTGCCTGGTCGGCTGACGCGGATGACCGCGGCGGTCGACGGTCCCGGACGCGCGTCGTGGGACGACGGCTCGGCGTCGCACCGGTTCCGGGTCGTGCCGGCGGCCTACGTGCTGCTGCGGCGCGGCGACGCGGTGCTGCTCCAGCTCCGGCAGGGCACCGGCTACCGGGACGGGTTCTGGGCCGCGGCCGCGGCCGGGCACGTCGAGGCGGGCGAGTCGGTCGTCGCGGCGGCGGTGCGCGAGGCGCGCGAGGAGCTGGGGGTCGAGATCGACCCCGCCGACCTGCGTCCGCTCACCGCCCTGCACCGCGGCGAGCCGGGCGGGCCGGCGCTCGAGCAGCGCGCCGACTTCTTCTTCGCGACCGCGGCCTGGTCCGGCGAGCCGACGCTCCAGGAGCAGGACAAGGCGGCCGACCTGCGGTGGTTCGCGCTGGACGCCCTGCCCGACCCGGTCGTCCCGCACGAGCTGCACGTCCTGCGCGCCCTGCGGGCGGGCACGGTGCCGGCGGTCATGACCTTCGGGTTCGACGCCTGACGCGCGCGGGCGCGGGGAGCGTCGGCGCCGGAACCCGTAGGCTCGACGCCGTGATGCGCCTCAACCCCGAACAGCTCGTCTTCGTCACCGAACGCCACCTGGCGACCCTCACCACGCTGCGCGCCGACGGCACGCCGCACGTCGTCCCCGTCGCCTTCACGTGGGACCCCGACGCGGGCGTGCTGCGCATCACGACGAACCGCGCGTCGGTCAAGGCCCGCAACGCGCGCCTGCCGGGCGCCGACGGGGGCGCCCCGCGTGCCGCGGTGTGCCAGGTCGAGGGCGGCCGGTGGATCACGCTCGAGGGCACGATCGAGGTCGTCGAGGACGAGGACGAGGTGGCGGACGCCGTCGCGCGCTACGCCCGTCGGTACCGCCCGCTCGACCACAACCCCGAGCGCGTCGTCCTGCGCCTCACGCCCGACAAGGTGATGGCCTCGACCTACATGGCCTGACGGTCGCTCAGGCGACGATCGCGCTCTCGGTGCCCTGGGGGTGGTCGACCGAGACGACGTCGCCACGGTGCAGCTGGCGGCCGCGGCGCGTGTCGACCTCCCCGTTGACGCGGACCTCGCCCTCCGTGACGAGCTCGCGCGCCTCGGCGCCGGACTCGGCGAGGCCGGCGAGCTTGAGGAACTGGCCGAGGCGGATCACGTCGTCGGAGATCTCGACCGGGCGGGCGTCGTCGGGGGAGCTCATGGATCCATTGTCCCCGCCCGCGGGCGCCGCCACGACCCCGTGGCGACGAGGCCGGCCCCGGACGACCGGTGGACGAAACGCCTCGTCGCGGCGGCACGCGGGCTCCTAGACTCGACCCCATGATCACCCGCATCGATCTTCGAGGACGTTCCCTGTCCGCCCGCGAGCTCGTCGAGACCCTGCCGCGCGCAGAGCTCGGCGTCGAGGACGCGGCGCATCGGGTCGCCCCGATCATCGAGGCGGTCCGGGGGCGCGGCGCGGACGCGCTGCGCGAGTACGCCGAGCGGTTCGACGGCGTGCGCCCCGAGAACCTGCGCGTCCCGGCCGACGCGCTCGCCGACGCGCTCGCCGGCCTCGACCCCGACGTCCGGTCAGGCCTGGAGGAGGCGATCCGTCGCGTGCGGCTCGTGCACGCCGCGCAGCGCCCGCAGGACTTCACGGTCGAGATCGCGCCCGGGGCGCAGGTCCGCCAGCGCTGGGTGCCGGTGCGGCGCGTCGGGCTCTACGCTCCCGGCGGCCTCGCGGTCTACCCGTCGTCGGTGGTGATGAACGTCGTCGCGGCGCAGGAGGCGGGCGTCCGCAGCCTCGCGGTCGCGTCGCCGCCCCAGAAGGAGAACGGCGGCCTGCCGCACCCGACGATCCTCGCGGCCTGCGCGCTGCTCGGGGTCGACGAGGTCTACGCGGTGGGCGGTGCGCAGGCGGTCGCGATGTTCGCCTACGGCGCTGCGGGCAGCGAGCCGCAGGACGGGGACGTGCTGTGCGAGCCGGTCGACGTCGTGACCGGTCCCGGCAACGTGTTCGTGGCCGCGGCCAAGCGGCTCGTGCGCGGCGTCGTCGGCATCGACGCGGAGGCCGGCCCCACCGAGATCGCGATCCTCGCGGACGGCACCGCCGACCCGGGCCACGTCGCGGCCGACCTCATCAGCCAGGCCGAGCACGACCCGCTCGCGGCGGCCGTCCTCGTCACGCCGTCCGTCGAGCTGGCCGCCGCGGTCGAGGCGCGCCTCGCGGACCTCGTGACGGCGACGAAGCACGCGGCGCGCGTCGCGCAGGCGCTCGCCGGTCCGCAGTCCGCGATCGTGCTCGTCGACGACCTCGAGCACGGTCTGCAGGTGGTCGACGCCTACGGCGCGGAGCACCTCGAGATCCAGGCGGACGGCGCGGCAGCGCTGGCCGAGCGGGTCACGAGCGCGGGTGCGATCTTCGTCGGCCCCTGGTCGCCCGTCTCGCTCGGCGACTACATGGCCGGGTCCAACCACGTGCTGCCGACCGGCGGCTGCGCGCACTTCTCGAGCGGCCTCGGGGTGCACAGCTACGTCAAGGCGGTCCAGGTCGTCGAGTACGACCGTGACGCCCTGGAGGAGCTGGCGGACCGGATCGTCGCCGTCGCGAACGACGAGGACCTCCCGGCCCACGGCGAGGCGGTGCGGGCGCGATTCCTGTGACGGCCGCGCGCGAGCACCGCGTGCCGGTGCGGCGCGCGGTCCCGCGCGATGCCGACGACCTCGTCGCCCTGCGCGTGCACCTCATGCGCGCCATGGGGGAGTCGGACGCCGAGGACGGCGCCTGGCAGCGCCGGGCGAGGGAGTGGTTCGCCCGCAGGCTCGGCTCGGAGGACGTCGTCGCCTTCGTCGTCGACGCGCCCGACCAGGTCGCGGCGTGCGCCCTCGTCGAGCTGCACCGGTCGGTGCCGTCCGCGCGGAACCCGCACGGCACGACGGCGCACGTGTCGAACGTCTGCACCGTGCCCGGGGCGAGGGGCCAGGGCTACGCGCGCGCGTGCGTCGTCGCGGCCCTCGACTGGGCGCGCGCGAACGGGGCGGACTCGGTCTCCCTGCACGCCACGCCCGACGGCGAGTCCCTGTACCGCGGGCTGGGCTTCGTCGACACGACGTACACGGAGCTGCGCCTGCGGTGGTGATGCGCTCGCGGAGCCGTCAGCGGACCCCGAGGACGAAGGGGTGCACGGCGGTGGCGCCCGCCTGGCGCAGCAGGCGCGCCGCGACCGTGAGGGTCCAGCCCGACTCGGTGTAGTCGTCGACGAGGAGCACGCGGCGACCGGCGAGCCCCGCCCGCGCGGCGTCCGACAGCTCGAGCTGCAGGCGGCCGGCGACCCCCGCGAGCCGGGTCGCGGAGTTCACGTCGTGCCGGCCCGGCTCCTCGCGGCCCGGGACCGGCCCGACGGCGCCGATGAGCGGCTTGCCGAGGTAGCTCGCGAGCCCGTTCGCGAGGTGGAACGTGAGCCGCGGTCGCGTCGCCGAGCGGACCGCGACGACGCCGTCCACGAGGAGCCGGCGTCCAGCGGGAGCCGTGGTGCCGGGTTCGGCGCCCTCGCCGGGCCCGGTCTCCGCCTCCGGCGCAGCGGCGGCCTCGTAGAGCTCCGCCCAGTCGTCGAGCACCCGCGCGGCCGCGCGCCGGAGCGCGACGGGCGTGTCGCCGTCGGGCGTCCCGGGGGCGAAGAGCTCGCGCAGCGGCGCCGACCAGCCGAGCCCGTCGAGCCGCGCGACGGCCCGGCCGGTCTCCGCGAGCTCGTCCGCGCCGAGGCGCCCGCGCAGGTCGAGGCCCAGGCGGTCCATGCCGCTCGGCCACTGGCGACGTGCCACGACCTCCACCCCCGGGCGGTCCATGTCGGCGCGCGCGGCGGCGACGGCCTCGGCGTCCGGGAGCGCGGGCAGCGTCACGCCGCCGCACGTGTCGCAGCGCCCGCAGCGCCACCCGTCCTCGAGCTCCGGGTCGTCGAGCGCGGCACGCAGGAACGCCATGCGGCACCCGTCGGTCGCCTCGTAGTCGAGCATCGCCTGCTGCTCGGCGGTGCGCGTGGCGTCGACGCGCTCGTACCGCTCCGCGTCGTACGTCCACGGCCGCCCCGTGGCCTCCCAGCCGCCCTTGACGCGCCGGACGGCGCCGTCGACGTCGAGCACCTTGAGCATGCCCTCGAGGCGCGAGCGCTTGAGGTCGACCTGCGTCTCGAGCTGCGCGACCGACTGGGTCCCTCCCGTGCTCAGGGCGTCGAGCGTCGCGCGGACCTGGGACTGCGGCGGGAACGCGGTCGAGGCGAACCACTCCCAGATGCGCCGGTCCTCCTCGCCGGGCAGCAGCACGACGACGGCGGAGTCCACGCCGCGGCCCGCACGCCCGACCTGCTGGTAGTAGGCGATGGGCGAGCTCGGCGCACCGAGGTGGACGACGAACGCGAGGTCGGGCTTGTCGAAGCCCATCCCGAGCGCCGAGGTCGCCACGAGCGCCTTGACCCGGTTCTCCTTGAGGTCCTCCTCCAGGCGCTCGCGCTCGGCCGGGTCGGTCTGGCCCGTGTACGAGGCGACGGCGAGCCCCGCCGCGCGGAGCTGGCTCGCGACCTGCTCGGCCGCGGAGACGGTGAGGCAGTAGACGATGCCCGACCCGTCGACGTCCTGCAGCGCCTCGACGAGCCACGCGACGCGCGTGGGCTGGTCGGGCAGGCGCAGGACGGCGAGGTGCAGCGACTCGCGGTCCAGCCCGCCGCGCAGGACGAGCACGTCCTCGTGGCCCGCCTCGCCGGCACCGGCGGCCGCGCCGGACGCGTGCGCCGCGGTCACGCCGAGCTGCTCGGCGACGTCCGCCGTCACGCGCGCGTTCGCCGTCGCCGTCGTCGCGAGCACGGGGATGCCGGGCGGCAGGTCGGCGAGGAGCGTGCGGATGCGGCGGTAGTCGGGCCGGAAGTCGTGGCCCCAGTCCGAGATGCAGTGCGCCTCGTCGATGACGACGAGGCCGGCGTCGGCCGCGAGCCGGGGGAGCACCTCGTCGCGGAAGCCCGGGTTGTTGAGCCGCTCGGGCGAGCAGAGCAGCACGTCGACCTCGCCGGCGGCGATGGCCCGGTGCACGTCGTCCCACTCGGTGACGTTGGCGGAGTTGATGGTGACGGCCTTGATGCCCGCCCGCGCCGCGGCCGAGATCTGGTCGCGCATGAGCGCGAGCAGCGGGGAGACGATGACGGTCGGCCCGGCGCCGCGGTCGCGCAGCAGGCGCGTGGCCACGAAGTACACCGCGGACTTGCCCCACCCGGTGCGCTGCACGACGAGCGCACGACGTCGGAACGCCACGAGCGCCTCGATCGCGCGCCACTGGTCCTCGCGCAGCGCCGCGTCGTCGCGCCCCACGAGCGCGCGCAGCGCCGTCTCGGCGTCCTCGCGCAGCGACTGGCCGTCGAGCAGGCCCCGCAGCATGGCGAGCTTGGCCCGCTTGGCGGCCTCCCCGCCGTCGGGCGCGGGGGAGGACGCACGGGTCGGGAGGTCGGTGCCGTCCGGTACCGCCACGCGCGGCGCCGGCGCCGGGTCCGGGCCGGGCCCCGACGGCGCGGCCTCCGCCCAGGGGTCGCCGTACGGGTCGGCGGGCTCGTCGAGCGGCGGCGCGTCGGCCGGGTCGAAGGGCAGGTCGGCGTACGGGTCGGTGGGGCTCACCCGCACGATCGTAGGCGCACCTGCCGACCCTCGGGTCGTCGTGCACAGGCCGCGGCCCGCGGACCCCGGGGACGGGGTCGCGGGCCGCGGGAGCCGAGCGCGTGGGACGTCAGGAGCGCATGTCCATGACCACGCGACCGTCGATCCTGCCCTCCTCCATCTCGGAGAAGATCGCGTTGACGTCGTCGAGCGGGCGCACCGTGTACGTCGGGCTGATCTTCCCGCGGGCGAAGAAGTCGAGCGCCTCCGCCATGTCCTTGCGCGTCCCGACGATCGACCCGCGCACGGTCAGCCCGAAGAGGACGGTCGTGAAGATGTCGAGCGGGAACTTCTCCGGCGGGAGCCCGACGAGCGAGACCGTGCCGCCGCGGCGCAGCGCTCCCACGGCCTGCGGGAACGCGTGCGCGTTGACGGCGGTGACCAGCGCGCCGTGGACGCCGCCGCCCGTCTGCTCCTGGATCTCGGCCGCGGCGTCGGGCGACGTCGCGGCGTTGACCGTGACCTCCGCGCCGTGCTTGCGCGCGAGGGCGAGCTTCTCGTCGTCCACGTCCACCGCGGCGACGCGGCGGCCCATCGCGACGGCGTACTGCACCGCGATGTGCCCGAGCCCGCCGATCCCGGAGACCAGCACCCACTCGCCGGGCTGGGTGTCCGTGACCTTGAGGCCCTTGTAGACGGTGACGCCCGCGCACAGGATCGGCCCCACGGCGGACAGGTCGACCCCGTCCGGGACCACCGGGCAGTAGCGCGAGTCGACGAGCATGTACTGGCCGAACGAGCCGTCGACCGAGTAGCCGCCGTTCTTCTGGTGCGGGCACAGCGTCTCCCAGCCCGTCTCGCAGTACTCGCACTCGCCGCACGCGCTCCAGAGCCAGGCGTTGCCGACCGTGTCGCCGACCCGGACGCGGGTCACCTGGTCGCCCACCGCGACGACCGTGCCGACGCCCTCGTGTCCGGGCACGAACGGGGGCGAGGGCTTCACCGGCCAGTCGCCGTGCGCGGCGTGCAGGTCCGTGTGGCACACGCCGGTGTAGTCGACCTTGACGAGGGCCTCGTGCGGTCCGGGGGTGGGGACCTCGACCTCGTCGACGCGCAGCGGGTCCGTGAAGGAGTGGACGACGGCGGCACGCATGGTGGGCATGACGATCACCTCGGTTGCTCGGGGAGAGTGGCGGCCGGACCGTGCCGGCGGTCCTGCCTCGTCCTCGACGCTACGCGCGCCGGGGAGGGCCGGCGCGGTGAGCGGCGGTATCGACGACTCAGGGCCGTGCGGCTCGTGACCTTCGCCTCTCCACGACGAGGGCGAGAGTCCCCGCCACCACGACGACCCACTCGCTCACCGCGGCGAGCACCTGCTGCGTCCCGCCCACCGTCTCGTTCACGCCGAAGAACCCCACGGTCGTCGACAGGTAGAACGCGGCGAGGGTGAGCGCCCCGAACCCGACCGCGCCGAGGAGCGGGAGCCAGTGCCGCCACACGAGGACGAGGAGGCCGAGGACGAGCCCCGCGACCGCGTTGAGCGCGAAGAGCGGACCGACCACGTCGATGTCGCGGTACCCCTCGACGAACAGGGCGAGGTGGACGTCGGCCGAGAGCAGCAGCCCGGCGGCGGTCAGGCCGCGCAGGACCCACGCGCCGAGCGCGCGGCCCTCCCGGACGGGCGGCGTGGGCGGCCCCGTGGTCACGGACATCGTCGTCTCCTCCGCTCGTGGGCGGTCGGGGCGCGGGCCCGCGCGCCCCGGTGCTTCAATGGAACCGCCGCCGACGTCGTCGCGCGCGCCGGGCGGCCGGGGCGGGTCGAGGGGTCCGCCGTGCAGGCACCGTGCAGGGAGGCCGGACATGGACGCACCGCACCGCGCAGACGCCGCGCACGGCGCCGGACCCGACCGGAGCACGAGGGCTCCGGCCCGTGGCCCGGACCGGGGTTCGGCCCCGCGGCCGCGTGTCCCCCACGCGGCGACGCCGACGCGGCGCGTCGTCCTCGCCGGGTCCGGCGCGGGCGCCGCGCTCGCCCTCCTCGCCGCGTGCGGCGGCGAGCCGTCGGGGACGCAGGACGGGGCGACGAGCGGCGACGACGGCTCCGGCGGGGGCGAGGCCGTCGTCGAGCCCGGACAGGCGCTCGCCAGCACCGACGACGTCCCGGTCGGCGGGGCGCTCGCGGTCACCGTCGCGGGCGCCCCGCTCCTCGTCACGCAGCCCGAGGACGGGACGTTCGCGGCCTTCAGCGCGATCTGCACCCACCAGGGCTGCACGGTCGCGCCCGGGGACGGCGAGCTCCTGTGCCCGTGCCACGCGTCCCGCTACGACCTCGCGACCGGCGCCGTGCTCGGCGGGCCGGCACCCGCGTCCCTGCCCGAGGTGCCCGTGACGGTCGACGGCGGCGAGGTCACGTCCGCATGACGTGGCGGCCGGCGACCGCGCGCCGGGCGCGAGGTCGGCGCGAGCCCGGCCACGACCAGCGCCGCTGCCCGCGTGCCGGACGTCACGGACGTCGGTGCGCACGCGGTTCGTAGACTGTCCGGGTGACCCCACCCTCCGTCGCGGGACGGCCCCTGCTCCCGCTGCGCCCCGAGCTCGCCGGTGTCGAGCCGTACGGCGCGCCGCAGCTCGACGTCCCGGTCCTGCTCAACGTCAACGAGAACCCGCACGCGCCGAGCGAGGCAGTCGTCGCGACGATCACGCAGGCCGTGCGCGACGCCGCCGCGGGCCTCAACCGCTACCCCGACCGCGACTTCCTCGGGCTGCGCGCCGACCTCGCGGCGTACCTGGGCGCGGAGTCCGGCGTCGCGCTGGGCGCCGAGCAGCTCTGGGCGGCCAACGGGTCGAACGAGATCATGCTCCACGTGCTGCAGGCGTTCGGCGGCCCGGGCCGCACCGCGGTGTCGTTCGCGCCCACGTACTCGATGTACCCGGAGTACGCGCGCGACACCCACACGGCGTGGGTCGTCGGGCGCCGCGCCGAGGACTTCACGCTCGATCCGGAGCACGCGCGCGAGGTGGTCGCGCGCGAGCAGCCGTCCGTCGTCCTGCTCGCGAGCCCCAACAACCCGACCGGGACCGCGCTGCCCGCGGCGACCGTCGAGGCGGTGTGCGAGGCGGCGCTCGCGGTCCGCGTGCCGCTCGCCGACGGGCGCGAGGCGCCGGCCGTCGTCGTCGTCGACGAGGCGTACGGCGAGTTCCGCCGCGCCGGCACGCCCTCCGCGCTCGAGCTGCTCGACCGGTACCCGAACCTCGCCGTGACGCGCACGATGTCCAAGGCGTTCGCGCTCGCGGGCGCCCGCGTGGGCTACCTCGCGGCGTCGCGCGAGCTCGTCGACGCGCTGCGCGTGGTCCGGCTCCCGTACCACCTGTCCGCCGTGACCCAGGCGGTCGCGCGCGCGGCCCTGTCGCACTCGGCGGAGCTGCTCGCGCAGGTCTCGGCGCTGCGCGAGCGGCGCGACGAGACCGTCGCGTGGCTGCGCTCGCTGCGGCACCCGGACGGGCGCGCGCTCGCGGTCGCGGAGTCCGACGCGAACTTCGTCCTCTTCGGCACGTTCGACGACCGGCACGCGGTCTGGGCGGGCCTGTTGGAGCGGGGCGTGCTCATCCGGGAGACTGGTCCCGACGGCTGGCTGCGGGTGTCGATCGGCACCGGCGAGGAGATGCGGGCCTTCCGACAGGCCCTCGTGGAGGTGGCAGGACTGTGAAGCGCACCGCGCGCATCGAGCGCGCGACGTCCGAGTCGAGCGTGCTCGTCGAGCTCGACCTCGACGGCACGGGACGGACGGAGATCTCGACGACCGTCCCGTTCTACGACCACATGCTCACGGCGCTGGGCAAGCACTCGCTCATCGACCTCAAGGTCGTCGCGACGGGCGACACGCACATCGACGCGCACCACACCGTCGAGGACGTGGCGATCACGATCGGCGAGGCGCTGCGCGTCGCGCTCGGGGACAAGGCCGGCATCGGCCGCTTCGGCGACGCCACCGTTCCCCTCGACGAGGCGCTCGCGCTCGCCGTCGTGGACGTGTCCGGACGCCCGTACCTCGTCCACTCGGGCGAGCCGGAGGGCCAGGAGTACCACCTCATCGGCGGGCACTTCACGGGGTCGCTCACGCGCCACGTGCTCGAGTCGATCGCGCACCACGCGGGCATCTGCATCCACGTGCGCGTCCTCGCCGGTCGCGACCCGCACCACATCGTCGAGGCGCAGTTCAAGGCCCTCGCCCGCGCGCTGCGCGCCGCGGTCGCTCCCGACCCGCGCGTCGAGGGCGTCCCGTCCACCAAGGGGGCCCTGTGAGCACGCACGACGACGACGCGCTCGACGGCGTCGAGATCCCGGACGACCTCTCGTCCCTCACGGGTCCTTCCGCGGCGCCCGACCTCGTCGCGCTCATCACGCAGATCGCCGGGGCCGAGCCGCTCGCCGCGGCGTGCTCGCTCGCCCAGGTCGAGGCCGACGTCGTGCCGACCGACGTGGGCGCCGTCGCGGTGCTCCGCGACACGGCCGGCGACGCGCCCGCGCACGCCGCCGCCGCGCTGACCACCCTGGTCAAGGGCGTGCCGCTCGTGCTCGTGGCGCGCAGCGGCGAACAGCTCACGATGACGCGCTGGACCGACGGCGCCCCGGGCGACCAGCTCGCGCCGGGCCTCGTGCTCGGCGGCGCGCCCGAGGCGCTCGAGGACCTGCTCACCGGCACGACGACGCTCGCCGACCAGGCCGGCGTCGTCGCGAGCTCGTCGATCTCGCGCTGGAAGGCGATGCGGCTGCTCACGTCCGCCGCGCGCCGGGCCCGGAGGAGCGGCGCATGAGCGAGCCGGTCGTCGGTGAGGCGTCGGGCGTGCGGCGCCCGTCCGTCGTCGTCCTCGACTACGGGTTCGGCAACGTCCGCTCGGCCGTGCGTGCGCTCGAGCGCGTCGGCGCGGACGTCGAGCTCACCGCGGACCGTGCCGCGGCCCAGGACGCCGACGGGCTCGTCGTCCCCGGCGTCGGCGCGTTCGCCGCGGTCATGGCGGGCCTGCGCGGCGTCCGCGGCGACGAGATCGTCGGACGGCGGCTCGCCGGCGGGCGCCCCGTGCTCGGCATCTGCGTGGGCATGCAGGTCATGTTCGACCGGGGCGACGAGCACGGCACCCTGACCGACGGGCTGGGGGAGTGGGCCGGTCTCGTCGACCGGCTCGAGGCGGAGGTCGTGCCCCACATGGGATGGGACACGGTCGACGTGCCCGCGGGCAGCGTGCTGTTCCGCGGCGTCGAGGACGAGCGCTTCTACTTCGTCCACTCCTACGCCGCCCGGTCGTTCACGACTGGCCAGGACCTGCCCGCCGACTCGCCGATCCGGCGACCGCTCGTCACGTGGTCCGACCACGGCGGGAGGTTCGTCGCCGCCGTGGAGAACGGGCCGCTGTCCGCCACGCAGTTCCACCCCGAGAAGTCCGGCGACGCGGGCGCGACCCTGCTCGAGAACTGGGTCCGCTCGCTCTGACCGACCGCGCGCCGGGTGCACCTCGCCCGGCGCGCACCACCCGGCGCGACAGCGACGCGCCGCCGACACCGATGGAGAACCCCGTGACCGACCGCCTCGTGCTGCTCCCCGCCGTCGACGTCGCCGACGGCCAGGCCGTCCGCCTCGTCCAGGGCGAGGCCGGCTCCGAGACCTCGTACGGCGACCCGCTCGCCGCCGCGCTCGACTGGCAGTCGGGCGGTGCCGAGTGGATCCACCTCGTGGACCTCGACGCCGCGTTCGGCCGCGGCTCCAACGCGGAGCTGCTCGCCGACGTCGTCGCGCGTCTCGACGTCCAGGTCGAGCTCTCCGGCGGGATCCGCGACGACGCGTCGCTCGAGCGCGCGCTCGCCACCGGAGCGCGCCGCGTCAACCTCGGCACCGCGGCGCTCGAGAACCCCGAGTGGACGGCGAAGGTCATCGCGGAGCACGGCGACGCGATCGCCGTCGGCCTCGACGTGCGCGGCACGACGCTCGCGGCGCGCGGGTGGACCCAGGAGGGCGGCGACCTCTGGGAGGTCCTCGACCGCCTCGAGGCCGCCGGGTGCGCGCGCTACGTCGTCACGGACGTGACCAAGGACGGCACGCTGCGCGGCCCCAACCTCGACCTCCTGCGCGACGTCGCGGCGCGCACCGAGGCGCCGGTCGTCGCGTCGGGCGGCATCTCCAGCCTCGCCGACCTCGAGGCGCTGCGCGCGCTCGTCCCCGCGGGCGTCGAGGGGGCGATCGTGGGGAAGGCCCTCTACGCGGGCGCGTTCACGCTGCCCCAGGCGCTCGACGTCGCGGGTCGGCCGTGACGACGGGCTCCGCAGGGAAGGCGCTGCCGCCGTCCTCCGGCTTCGCGGGCGACGACGGCTCGGCGGACCCGGCGCTGGCCGCGCTCCTCGACGCCTACGCCGCGGGCTCGGGCTCGTTGGCCGAGGTCGTCGCGCGGCTCGGCGAGACGCGCGTCCTCATCCCGATCCTGGCCGAGCTCGAGAGCGCGGGCGAGGGCGAGCACGGGCACACCGTCGACAAGGAGGCATCGGCGGGCGTCGTCGCGATCGAGGCGCCGGACGGTCGCCGCGCGCTCCCGGTGTTCACGTCCGTGGCGACGATGGCGGCGTGGCGCGCGAGCGCTCGCCCCGTCCCCGTGGACGCCCGCCGCGCGGCGCTGTCCGCCGTGAGCGAGGACTGGTCGCTGCTCGTCCTCGACCCGGGCGGCCCCGTGACGGCGCTCGTGCCCCGGCCGGCCGTGTGGGCGCTCGCCCAGGGCAAGGACTGGTCGCCGACCGTCGTCGACGGCGCGGTGGACCCCGAGGTGCTCGCGGCGGTCCAGGGCGCGCTCGCCGGGATCCCGCACGTCGCGCGGGCGTGGGCGGAGCCGGGGCGGCGCGCGGAGGTCGCCGTCGTGCTGCGCATCGACGCCGGGCTGGACCGGGCGGGCCTCGACGCGGTGCTCGGTCAGGTCAACGCCGCCCTGGCGAACGACGCCGTCGTGTCCGAGCGCGTCGACGGCCTCGAGCTGCGGGTCGGCCGGGCGGACTGACCGTCCCGGGTCAGCGACGGCGCAGGCGGCTCAGGCCCCACGCGAGCGCGGCCGAGAACGCGACGACCGCCCCGAGCGCCTGCCCGCCGAGGATCACGCGGTTGAGGTCCAGCGCGGGCTGCCAGCGCACGCCCGCGTCGTCGACGACGTAGACCCCCTTGGCGACGACGCGGACCCCGAAGCCGCCCCCGCCTCCGGAGCCCTCGCCGCCCGCCTCGCCGCCGGCGTTGCCGGACCCGGGGTCGGACGACGCGCCCGTGCTCGGCGTCGCGGCCTCCTCGCCCTCCGCCGGCGCGGACGCGGCCCCGATGCGGCGACGCCAGTCGGCCGCGCCCTTGCCGGACAGCTCTCCCGCGCCGGAGCCCCAGCCCGAGCCGGTGCCGCCCCAGACGGTCGCGACGGGGATGACGAGCGTGCCGTCGCGCTCGTAGGACTCTCCGAAGACGCGACGCACGGTGAGCGTGTCGCGTGCCGCGTGGGTGATGTGCGCCGGGTCGACCGGGGACGTGTCCGAGCTCGCGTGTGTGCTCATGGCAGGAAGGGTAGACCTGCGGTCCCGGGTGCGCGCGGGGTGCGGCGCGGCGGGTCGTACCGGCCCGCCGCACCGCACCGACGCGCTCCCGCACGGGCGGTCAGGCGTCGCATTCCGGGAGGACGGTGAACGCCGACTCGTCGCCGAGCATCGTCTGCAGCGTGCTCACCGGGACGAGCAGCGACTTGTCGGTCGACGTCTTCGCGTAGACGACGCCGATGACCTCGCCGGCGTCGTTGAGCGCCGCGGAGCCGGAGCTCCCCGGCTCGACCGGGGCGTCGGTGACGAGCACCTCGCCGAGGTTCTCGTGCAACGGGTCCGTCGTCGTCCCGATGACGGAGCCCTGCGTCACCGTGAGCCGACCGCCCTCGGGGTAGCCCACGACCGTCACCGGGTCGCCCGGCGCCGGGTCGGCCGCCGCGAGGGTGGGGGCCGACGGGAGGTCCTCCGCCGTCCGGACGATCGCGAGGTCCGCGAGACCGGCCACGCTCGCGGTCTGGGCCGCGATGTCGCGGCCGTCGTAGGTGAGGAGCTGCAGCGAGCGTGACGAGTCGACCACGTGCTTGTTGGTGATGAGCGTCCGGGAGTCGACGGCGAACCCCGAGCCGGTCGACAGCCCGTCGCAGCGCACGTTGCGGATGCGCACGGCCATGCGCCGGACCGCGTCGAAGCCGTCCGCCGAAAGGTTCTCCGACCCCGCCGGGTCGTCGGGCGCGACGAGCGACGGAACGACCGAGTCCGGCACGGGCTCGGGGAGCTCCGGCAGGACGCCGCAGGCCGCCAGCGAGCCGGCGAGCAGGGACGCCGAGACGAGGGACCCGACGACACGCCGGCGGACGGAGCGCCCGGCGTCGCCCCGGGCGGACGGCCCGGGTCGGCGCCGGGTCATCCGGCGAGCTCCTGCTGGAGCTGGGAGTTCGCGTCCGTGGCCTCCTGGCACAGCAGGTCGACCTGGTCGGCGAAGCGCTCCAGGTCCGCGGGGTCGTACGCGTCGCGGTTGTTGAGGTAGCCGATGAGCTGCGTCTGCGCCGTCGTGCACTGGCCGAGCGCGGCCGCGACCTTGCCGGCCGCCTCCGAGACCCGGCTCTGGTAGTCGAGGTACTGCTGCGACGCCTCGTTCTCGTCGCCGAGCTGTGCCTTCTCGTTGGCGAGGTCGCTGATGCGGTCCTGCGCGGCCGTGAGCTGGGTGCGCGCGGAGTCGAGCTCGGCGTTCGCGCCGTCGAGCTCGGTCTGGAGCCGGGCGACGTCCTCGCCCAGGCCGCGGGCCTCGCTCTCCCAGTCCGCGCTCGACTCCTGCCACCGCGTCGTGGTGACCCACAGGTAGGCGCCCACCCCCAGGGCGGCCGCGAGGAGGAGGGACAGCACCACGATGGCGACCACCGCACCGCGGCGGCGGCGCGCTGGCGCGGTCGCGTCACCGGCGGACGGCACCCCCTCCGGTCCGGGTGCGCCGGTGCCCGGAGCGCCGACGCTCCGGGGGACGGTGGCTCCCGGGACCGCGCCCGCGCCGACGGTGCCGGGCGCGGTGCCCGAGGCCGTGCCCCGCGCCGCGGAGGCCGGGGCGAACGACGGCGGTCCACCGGCCGAGGCGCGCGCGCCCGGGTCCACGGGGGGCGTCGTCCCCCGCGGGACGCTCTCCGGTCGGGTCGGCGACGGCGGCGGCTCGTGGGACCCGCCGTGCGGCGGGGGCACCGGGGGCGTGCTCAACTCACGGCGCCCGTGTACTTCTCGCCCGGGCCCTCGCCCGGGGCGTCGGGGTAGACCGACGCCTCGCGGAACGCGAGCTGGAGCGAGCGCAGCCCGTCGCGGAGCGAGCGGGCGTGCTGGTTGCCGATGTCCGGAGCGCTCGCCGTGACGAGCGCGGCGAGCGCGTTGATGAGCTTGCGCGCCTCGTCGAGGTCGAGGTGGCCCTGCTCCTGCGCGTCCTCGGCCAGGCCGCACTTGACGGCCGCGGCGCTCATGAGGTGGACGGCCGCGGACGTGATGACCTCCACGGCGGCGACGTCGGCGATGTCGCGCACCGCGTCGGTGGCGGGGTCGGGCACGGCGGCGTTCTCGGTACTCATGGCGACCATCTTTCCATCCGGCGGCGGGCGTGGTGGCCCGGTGCGCGGGACGGGCGGCCGACGCGCCCCGAGCCGGGGACGACGTCGGCCGCCGCCCCGGCGAGGGGCGACGGCCGACGGGGTGCGACCGCCCCGCAGGGCGGCCACGACGGGGTCAGACGCGGACCGGCTCCGCGGCCGTCCCGGGCTGGCCGCCCTCGAGCGGGGCGTCCGCGGCGGCGAGGGCCGCGCGCAGGTCGCGACCCAGGTTCGCGTCGACGTACGTCCAGTACTGCACGGCGCGCTCGCGGATGTCCTCGCTGCGCACGGCGCCGACGTGCCCCGTGATCGTCTCGAGGAAGCGCGCGCGTGCCGCGTCGTCGAAGACCTCGCGGTAGAGCGTGCCCGCCTGGCCGAAGTCGTCGTCCTCCGGGTGCAGCGTCGCGGCGCTGCGCGTGAGCTCGCCGTCGGCCTCCCAGCCGGCGGACTCCGCCGCGCGGGCCGGGTCGGCGTGCGCGCCGCCCCGGCTGTTCGGCGCGTACACCGGCGTGGTCGCCGACGAGAACGAGTAGCGCATCGACCCGTCCTTCGCGTACGAGTGACCGCCCTCGGCCGCGGCGTGCGGCGCGTTCACCGGGAGCTGGGCGTGGTTCGTGCCCACGCGGTACCGGTGGGCGTCGGCGTAGGAGAAGATGCGCGCGAGCAGCATCTTGTCCGGGCTCGTCGCGATGCCGGGGACGAAGTTGCTCGGCGCGAACGTCGCCTGCTCGATCTGCGCGAAGTAGTTCTCCGGGTTGCGGTTCAGCTCCATGACGCCCACCTCGACCAGCGGGTAGTCGGCGTGCGGCCACACCTTCGTGAGGTCGAACGGGTTGAACCGGTAGGTCTTGGCGTCCTCGTACGGCATCATCTGGACCGAGAGCGTCCAGCGCGGGAAGTCGCCCGCCTCGATGTGCTCGTACAGGTCGCGGATGTGGTGGTCCGAGTCCGACCCGGCGAGCTGCGAGGCCTCGTCAGCGGTGAGGTTCTTGATGCCCTGCTGGGTCTTGAAGTGGTACTTGACCCAGAACCGCTCGCCCGCCGCGTTGATCCACTGGTAGGTGTGCGAGCCGAACCCGTCCATGTGGCGCCAGCTCGACGGGAGGCCGCGGTCGCCCATGAGCCAGGTCACCTGGTGCGCCGACTCGGGGGAGAGCGACCAGAAGTCCCACTGCATGTCGTTGTCGCGCAGGTTCGAGCCCGGCAGGCGCTTCTGCGACCGGATGAAGTCGGGGAACTTGATGCCGTCGCGCAGGAAGAACACGGGCGTGTTGTTGCCGACGAGGTCGTAGTTGCCCTCGGTCGTGTAGAACTTCAGCGCGAAGCCGCGGGGGTCGCGCCACGTGTCGGGGGAGCCCTGCTCGCCCGCGACGGAGGAGAAGCGCGCGAGCATCTCGGTGGTCGTGCCGGGCTGGAAGAGCGCCGCGCGCGTGTACGCGCTGACGTCGTTCGTCACCGTGAACGTCCCGAAGGCACCGCCGCCCTTGGCGTGCACGACGCGCTCCGGGACGCGCTCGCGGTTGAACTGGGCCAGCTTCTCGACGAGGTAGTGGTCGTGCAGGACGATCGGCCCGTCGGCACCGACGGTCTGGGCGTGGGCGTCCGACGCGACGGGCGCGCCGGCGTTCGTGGTGGTGAAGGGGGCGGTCATGGGTCTCCTTCCGTGGGCCGCGGTCGCGGCCCGTCTGGCGTTCTCATACCGGGATCTTCGTGAGAAAACGGGCGCGCTCCGGGTGCACGAGGCACGGGGAGCGGGCGGGGGCGGTCAGTCCGCGCAGTCGGGGCAGAGGCCCCAGAACGTCACCTCGGCGGTGTCGATCCGGAACCCCGACGTGCTGCTCGGCGTCAGGCAGGGGGCGTGACCGACGGTGCAGTCCACGTCGGCGACGGCGCCGCAGCCCCGGCACACGACGTGGTGGTGGTTGTCGTCGAGGCGGCGCTCGTACCGCGCAGGATGGCCCGCGGGCTCGATCCGGCGGACCAGGCCCTTGTCGGTGAGCGTGTGCAGGACGTCGTAGACCGCCTGGACCGAGACGGAGCCGAGCGACGCGCGCGCGGCGCGCAGGACGTCGTCGGCGTCGGCGTGCTGCTGGAGCTCGACCGCGTCGAGCACGGCCAACCGGGCCGCGGTGACGCGCAAGCCGTGCTCCCGGAGCTCGCCCTCGTGGCGGGCGCGTCGTGGCCCGTCGTCGAGGGTCGTCCCCGCGCCGGGCGTCGGTCCTGTCGTCATGGCACCACTCTAACCACGTAAACTGGAAGAGTTCCAATGATGGAGGCGATCAGGAGATCGCCGTCGGGCGGGTGCGAACATCCGGCCCGCCCTCTGCTATCCTTGATGGCTGACCGACTCGTGCGCGTCTCCTCGTCCGGCTTCCGGGCGACGGGAGGGGTGCGAGTGCGCAAGTGGATCTCATCCCACCCGGGTCTCGACCGCCGACGAACGTCGCGACAGAGGCCGGGTCCTGGTCCGGGACGCACCCTTCGGGGGCGTTCCGACGTGGTCGTCGCCCGGTGCGACGTCCCGACCTGATGGCCTCCGCCCTGCGCTCAGGGACGGAGGCCTTCTTCGTCCCGGGTGGTCTACCGACGACTTCCTAGGAGCATCACATCAGCGAGCCTCGCATCAACGATCGGATCCGCGTCCCCGAGGTCCGACTCATCGGTCCCGGCGGGGAGCAGGTCGGCGTCGTCCGCACCGAGGTTGCCCTGAGCCTTGCCCAGGACGCGGACCTCGACCTCGTCGAGGTCGCCCCGGACGCCCGGCCCCCCGTCGCCAAGCTCATGGACTTCGGCAAGTTCAAGTACGAGTCCGACATGAAGGCGCGTGAGGCGCGGCGCAACCAGGCGAACACGGTCCTCAAGGAGATCCGCTTCCGCCTGAAGATCGACCCGCACGACTACGGCACCAAGAAGGGCCACGTCGAGCGCTTCCTCGCCGCGGGCGACAAGGTCAAGGTCATGATCATGTTCCGTGGCCGTGAGCAGTCGCGCCCCGAGATGGGCGTCCGCCTGCTCCAGCGCCTCGCGGACGACGTCGCGGAGCTCGGCTTCGTGGAGTCGATGCCGAAGCAGGACGGCCGCAACATGACCATGGTGCTCGGCCCGGTGAAGAAGAAGGCCGACGCCAAGAGCGAGCAGCGCAAGCGGGCGCAGGAGGCCGAGCCCCGGCTGACGAAGTCCGCCCAGCGCGCCGCGGCGCGGACCGGCGACGGCGCGGAGCCCGGCGACCTCGACGCGCCCGAGGCCGTCGCGGTCACCGAGAGCGCCGAGGCCCCTGCGGTCGAGACCGCCCCGGCCCCGGCCGAGGCGGCTGCCCCCGCCGAGGCTCCGGCCGCCGAGGCGCCCGCGCCGAAGGCTGCCGCACCGAGATCGGCGCCCGCGCCGCGTCCGGCCGCGGCACCGCGTCCCGCTGCCCGACCGGCTGCGGACTCGAAGCCCGCGGCGCCGCGCCCGGCCACCCCCCGTCCGGCACCGGCGGCGCCGTCCGCGCCGGCGTCCGGTGCCAAGCCGGCGGCCCCCAAGCCTGCCGCGCCCAAGCCGAGCGCCCCGCGCCCGGCGCCCAAGCCGGCACCGCGAGGCAAGGCCGGCTGACGGCCGGCAGCACAGACCGACCCTGCTCGGGGTCCGGGCCCACCGGCCAGGACCCGAACACGTCGGCCGCCGCGAGGCGGCTGACCGGACACAAGGAGAGACGGCAGTCATGCCGAAGAACAAGACGCACTCGGGTGCCAAGAAGCGCTTCCGCATCACGGGTACCGGCAAGGTCATGCGCGAGCAGGCCAACGCTCGACACCTGCTCGAGCACAAGGCCACCAAGCGCAAGCGCCGCCTCGCCCAGGACCAGGTGGTCTCGCCCGCCGACGTCAAGACCATCAAGAAGCTGCTCGGCAAGTGACCCGGCAGGTGGCGGGATCCGCCACCGACCGGCTCACCCCCTGAGCCCCGAACTGCAAGGAGCATCACGTGGCACGCGTGAAGCGGGCGGTCAACGCCCAGAAGAAGCGCCGTACGACCCTCGAGCGCGCCAGCGGCTACCGCGGCCAGCGCTCGCGCCTCTACCGCAAGGCGAAGGAGCAGGTCACCCACTCCCTCGTCTACTCCTACCGTGACCGCAAGGCGCGCAAGGGCGACTTCCGCAAGCTGTGGATCCAGCGCATCAACGCGGCGTCGCGCGCGCAGGGCCTGACGTACAACCGCCTCATCCAGGGCCTCAAGGCCGCGGGTGTCGAGGTCGACCGTCGCCTGCTCGCCGAGCTCGCGGTCAACGACGTGGCAGCGTTCAACGCGCTGGTCCAGGTCGCGAAGGACGCGCTCCCCGAGGACGTCAACGCGCCGAAGGCCGCAGCCTGACCAGCACCTCACCAGGCCGCGCGTCGGCCCCGGACGCCCGGTCGGCGCCCGGTCCGCTCGACCCCACGCTGACGAACCCTCGCAGCGACCGGGTCAAGGCGGTCCGAGCGCTGGCCGGGCGTCCGGCGCGTTCGCGGCACGGACAGCTCCTCGTGGAGGGCCCCCAGGGCGTGCGCGAGGCCGTGCGGCTCGCGCCCGACCGGGTCCGCGACGTCTACGTGACGCCGACGGCGGGCGAGCGCTACCCCGAGATCGTCGGGGACGCCCGCGCGGCGGGCCTGCACGTCCACGTCGCGACGGCCGAGGTGCTGACCGCGATGAGCGCCGACGCGCAGGGCGTGCTCGCCGTCGTCCGCGCGCACGAGCCGACGCTCGGGGAGGTCGTGGCCACGCTCGCCGGGCCCGGCCGCGAGCGGCCCGCCCTCGTCGCGGTGCTGGCGACGGTGCGCGACCCGGGGAACGCCGGGACCGTGATCCGGGCCGCCGACGCGGCCGGCGCGGACGCGGTCGTGCTCGCGGGCGAGAGCGTGGACGTGCACAACCCCAAGGTCGTCCGCTCGACCGCGGGATCGTTGTTCCACCTTCCCGTCGTCACGGGCGTGAGCCTCGCGGACGCGGTGGCCGCGCTGCGCGATGCCGGGCTCACGGTGCTCGCCGCCGACGGCGCGGGCGACCTGGATCTGGACGACCTCCTCGACGTGGCCGGGCCCGCGGGCGCGGGGGCGCTCGACGACGGACAGCGGCGCGTCGACCTCGCGGCCCCGACCGCCTGGGTCTTCGGGAACGAGGCCTGGGGCCTGCCCGAGCGGGACCGGGAGCTCGCCGACGCGGTCGTGCGCGTCCCGATCCGTGGGCTCGCCGAGTCGCTCAACCTCGCGACCGCCGCGACGGTGTGCCTCTACGCCTCGAGCCGGGCGCACCGGCCTGCCCGGCGTCCGGCCGCGGCGGGAGGGGCCGGCGCGTGAGCCTGTTCGCCGCGCTCCGCCCGAGCACCGCCGCGCTCGACCATCTCGCGCTCGCGCTCTCGGGCGCGCAGGCCCAGGAGGCGCGCCGGCCCGACGGCGCCCCGCTGGTGCGCTGGACCCCGCCCGAGCTGTGGCACGTGACCGTCTCGTTCTTCGGGTCGGTCCCGGACGGGGCGGTGCCCGACCTCGCTGCCGCGCTCGCGCCGGTGGCGCACGAGACGCCGCCGCCGTCGCTGCGCCTGCGCGGTGCGGGGGTCTTCGACCGGCGTGTGCTGTGGGTCGGCGTCGGGGGGCTCGGCGCGGACGCGCTCCCCGGCCTGAGCGTGGCCGTGGCCGAGGCGGCCCGCGAGGTCGGCGTCGGCGTCGACCGGCGACCGCGGCAGCGCGCCCACCTCACCGTGGCGCGCGCCGCCGCCGGGGCCCGGCAGGCTCGACGTCGCGCGCACGCGCGGCGCTCGGGGGGAGGCCTCGCGGACCTCGCCGCCGGTGACCCGCTCGCCGGTCCGGCCGCGGCGCTGTCCGTCTACGCGGGCCCCGACTGGACCGCGCACGAGCTCCTGCTGCTCGAGTCGACGTCCGGCGACCTGCCGGGCGACACGTCGGGCCGGCGGGTGTACCGCACGGTCGAGACCTTCCCGCTGGCGGGGGTGGCCGCGCGCGGCTGACGACCGCGTCGCGGGGAGGGCGACGAGAGCCCCGCACGGGCACGGCCCGGCGCGCGCACGACGGCTGTGCGAGGATGGCGGCCATGAACATGCACGGTGGTCGTCGATTTCCCGGGCCCGTCACGGGCCCGCGCGACTGACGCGTGCACACCTCCCGCCTGAGGCGGGACGGACCGGGCCCGGACGGGCGCCCTAGAATGACCGCGACGCGCGCACCAGCGCGCGCCTGCGCGCGCCGCGTGCGTCGCGCCCCGCGAGGCGGCACCCGTCCAGGCCACCATCGAGGTTCCTGACCTGGTCGTCGCCCGCTCCCGCAGTCCCGCCCTCGCCAGGAAGGCACGCATGTCCAGCCCTGACGCCGACGTCGTCACCCCCGTCACGGGGGACGGCGGCCCGGACACCCCGACCGCACCCTCTCCGCTCGACGCCGACGCGCTCCAGCGCGCGCTCGACGCCGCCCTCGCCGCGATCGCCGGGGCCGGCGACCTCGACGCGCTCAAGCTCGTGCGCACCGAGCACACGGGCGACCGCAGCGCGCTCGCGCTCGCGAACCGCCAGATCGGCTCGCTCGCGCCCGCGGACAAGAAGACCGCCGGCAAGCTCCTCGGCCCGCTCCGCGGCCGCGTGAACCAGGCGCTCGCCGCGCGCCAGGCCGAGCTCGAGGCCGAGCGCGACGAGCGCGTGCTCGTCGAGGAGGCGGTGGACGTCACGCTCCCGGTCGACCGCGTGCCCGCCGGCGCGCGCCACCCCCTGGAGACGCTGCAGGAGCGCGTCGCCGACTTCTTCGTCGGGCTCGGCTGGGAGATCGCCGAGGGCCCCGAGGTCGAGGCGGAGTGGTTCAACTTCGACGCCCTGAACTTCGGCGTCGACCACCCGGCGCGGCAGATGCAGGACACGTTCTACGTGGCGGGGCTGGACGAGGGACCGGACGGTCCGTACGCCCCGTCGAACCTCGTGCTGCGCACGCACACGTCGCCCGTGCAGGCGCGCTCGCTCCTGGAGCGCGGTGTGCCGCTGTACGTCGCGTGCCCGGGCAAGACGTTCCGCACCGACGCGCTCGACGCGACCCACACGCCCGTCTTCCACCAGGTCGAGGGACTGGCGATCGACGAGGGCCTGACGATGGCGAACCTGCTGGGGACGCTGGACGCGTTCGCGCGCGCCATGTTCGGCCCCGAGGCGCGCACGCGCCTGCGGCCGAGCTACTTCCCGTTCACCGAGCCGAGCGCCGAGATGGACCTGTGGTTCCCGCAGAAGAAGGGCGGGCCCGGCTGGATCGAGTGGGGCGGCTGCGGCATGGTCAACCCGAACGTGCTGCGGTCCGTCGGGGTCGACCCCGACGTCTATTCGGGCTTCGCGTTCGGCATGGGCATCGAGCGCACGCTCATGCTGCGCCACGGGATCGCGGACATGCACGACATGGTGGAGGGCGACGTGCGCTTCTCCGCCCAGTTCGGAACGGAGATCTGATGCCCTACGTCGCCATCGACTGGCTGGGCGACCACGTCGAGCTGCCCGAGGGGCTCACCGCCGAGCGGCTCGCCGCCGACCTCGTCCGCGTCGGCCTGGAGGAGGAGGCGATCCACGGCGCCGCCGTGACGGGTCCCCTCGTCGTCGGGCGCGTCCTCGCGATGACGCCCGAGCCGCAGAAGAACGGCAAGACGATCAACTGGTGCCTGGTCGACGTCGGACCGGAGCACAACGCCGCCGAGATCACGGGCGTCGACCCCGCCGACGTCCCGGCGGGCGGTGCGCGCGGGATCGTGTGCGGGGCGCACAACTTCGCGCCGGGCGACCTCGTCGTCGTCGCGCTGCCGGGCTCCGTCCTGCCCGGTCCGTTCCCCATCGCGAGCCGCAAGACCTACGGACACGTGTCCGACGGCATGATCTGCTCGCAGCGCGAGCTCGGGCTCGGCGAGGACCACGACGGCATCATCGTGCTCCCGCGGCTCGGGTACGCGGCCGAGGACCTGACCCCGGGGCAGGACGCGGTCGCGCTGCTCGGCCTCGGCGACGAGGTGCTCGAGATCAACGTGACGCCCGACCGCGGGTACGCGTTCTCCTACCGCGGCGTCGCGCGCGAGTTCTCGCACTCGACGGGGGCGCGCTTCACGGACCCGGGCCTGCCCGGCTCCCTGCCCACGCCCCCGCCCGCGGCGACGCCCGACGGCTTCCCCGTCGAGGTGGACGACGCGACGCCGATCCACGGCGTCGTGGGGTGCGACCGCTTCGTCACGCGCGTCGTGCGGGGGATCGACCCCGCGGCGCAGACCCCCGCGTGGATGCAGCGCCGCCTCACGGCGTCCGGCATGCGGCCGATCTCGCTCGCGGTCGACGTGACGAACTACGTGATGCTCGACCTCGGGCAGCCGCTGCACGCGTACGACCTCGAGCAGGTCGCGGCGCCGATCGTCGTGCGTCGCGCCGCGCCGGGCGAGCGCCTGGTGACCCTCGACGACGTGGACCGTGCCCTCGACCCCGAGGACCTGCTCATCACGGACAGCCCCGGAGGTGCGCGCGCGTCGCGCGTGCTCGGGCTCGCGGGCGTCATGGGCGGTGCCTCCTCGGAGGTCGGCCCGACGACGACGGCCGTGCTGGTCGAGGCCGCGCACTTCGACCAGGTGACGGTCGCGCGCACGTCGCGCCGCCACAAGCTGTCGAGCGAGGCCGCGAAGCGGTTCGAGCGCGGCGTCGACCCGCTGCTGCCCGCGGTCGCGGCGCAGCGTGTGGTCGACCTCCTCGTCCAGCTCGGCGGCGGCACGGCCGACCCGGCGGTGGGCGACTTCGACCGGGTCGTCGCCCCCGCCGCGATCCGCCTCCCGGCCGGCGAGGCCGAGCGCCTCGTCGGCGTGCCGTACACGCTGGAGCAGGTCGTCGGGACGCTCGGCGCGATCGGGTGCTCGGTCGAGGCGGACGACGCGGACGCCACCGGCGTGCTCGTGGTGGCCCCGCCGTCGTGGCGACCCGACCTCACCGAGCCCGCCGAGCTCGTGGAAGAGGTCGCGCGTCTCGTCGGGTACGACGAGATCCCGTCCCTGCTGCCGGCCGCGCCCGGCGGTCGCGGGCTCACGCGCGAGCAGCGCGTGCGGCGCTCGGTCGCCCGGGCGCTCGCGGAGGACGGCTTCGTCGAGACGCTGAGCTACCCGTTCGTCGGGGACGCGGAGCTCGACGCGTTGCGCCTGCCCGCGGACGACGAGCGCCGCCGGGCGCTGCGCCTGCTCAACCCGCTCGCCGACGACCGGCCGCTGATGCGCACCGACCTCCTCAGCACGCTGCTCGAGACGGCGCGCCGCAACGTCGGCCGCGGGCTGGGCGACGTCGCGCTGTTCGAGGTGGGTCTGGTGACGCACCCGCGCGCGGGTGCTCCTGCGGCGCCCGCGCTGCCGGGCGGCGTCCGGCCGTCCGACGACCAGCTCGCCGCGATCGACGCGTCGCTCCCGGCGCAGCCGCGCCACGTGGCGGGCGTCCTCGTCGGCCGCCGCGAGCGCGCCGGCTGGTGGGGAGCCGGCCGCGCCGCGGACTGGACCGACGCGCTGGCGGCGGCCCGGCTCGTGGTGGAGCGCGCCGGCCTGCACGTGGGTGCGGACGTGTCCGTGGTGGCCGACACCGAGCGCGCCCCGTTCCACCCGGGCCGCTGCGCGCGCCTGGAGCTCGCGGACGGGACCGTGGTCGGGCACGCGGGCGAGCTGCACCCCAAGGTGCTCGAGAACCTCGGCCTGCCCGCGCGCGCGGTGGCGTTCGAGGTCGACCTGTCCGCGGTCGTCGCCGGTTCGTCGGACGCGCCCGTGCAGGCGACGCCCGTCTCGGGCTTCCCGGCCGCCAAGGAGGACCTCGCGTTCGTGGTGGACGCCGGCGTGACCGCCCAGGCGTTGCGCGACGCGATCGTCGACGGCGCCGGGGACCTGGTCGAGGACGTCGCGCTGTTCGACGTCTTCACCGGCGAGCAGGTCGGTGCCGGGCGCAAGTCGCTGGCGTTCTCGCTGCGGCTGCGCGCGGCCGACCGCACGCTCACCGCGGACGACGTCGCGCGCGTCCGCGAGGGCGCCGTGACGGCCGCGCGCGAGCGCGTGGGCGCGGAGCTGCGGGCGTGAGCGTGCACGCGGCGGGTGCCGTCGCGCCCGCCCGGACGGCGCTCGTCACCGGCGCGTCGCGTGGCATCGGTCGCGCGATCGCGGTCGGCCTCGCCGCCGCCGGTCTCGACGTCGCGCTCCTCGCGCGCGACGCCGACCGGCTCGCGGGCGTGGCCGACGAGATCGGCGCCCTGACCGTCGGCGGTGCGGGGCGCGCGGTCGTGGTCACGGCGGACGTCACGGACGCCGCGGCGGTCGCGGCGGCCGTGGGCGCGGCACAGGACGCGCTCGGGAGCGTCGACCTCCTCGTCAACAACGCGGGGCGCGTCGACGCCGAGGTGCCGCTCTGGGAGGCGGACCCCGACGAGTGGTGGTCGGTCGTCGAGACCAACGTGCGCGGGCCGTTCCTCCTCGCGCGCGCCGTCGTCCCGGGGATGCTCGCGCGCGGCGGAGGTCGCGTCGTCGACCTGAACAGCGGCGCGGGCTCGCACGACATGGACGGCGCGAGCGCGTACAACGCGAGCAAGACCGCGCTCCTGCGGCTCGGCGCGAACCTGCACCGGTCCGGGTTCGCGCGCGGCCTGCGGACCTTCGAGGTCTCGCCGGGGGTCGTCCAGACCGACATGACGGCCTCGATGGTCATGCATGAGGGCCGCACCGAGTGGACCCCGGTGGAGCGCACGGTCGAGATGGTCGTCGCGATCGCGCGCGGCGAGCTCGACGCGTTCTCGGGGGCGTTCGTGCGCGTGACGCACGACTCCCCGGCGTCGTTGCGCGCCGCGGCCGAGGAGGCCCTGGGCCGCGGGTCCTCCCTGCCCGGCCCCGACGCGCGGCGCCTGCGGGTCACGCGCTGGGGCGCGGACGACCCGATGCCGGGAGAGCTGCCGAGCCGCTGACGTCCCGCGGCGTGGCCGCGACCACCCGGCGCGTCGCGGACCCGCCCGCACCGACCCGCAGCGCCGCCCGACCCCTCCGGTCGGGCGGCGCTCGTGCGTCCGCGGGCGACGCCTGCGCGGGCAGCGCGGGCGGGGGAGATCACCCGGCATCTGGTTGAAACTTCACTCACTCATCGGGGATGCTGTCCTGGACACCTGACCAAGTACCGGGCGGACACCGACGTCGCGGCTCGACGACGCCTGGGAGCGACGGATGACGACGGCACGCCCTGTCCGGCAGTGGAACGGCCTCACCGTTCCCGAGGCCGGCACCTACACCCTCGACGAGGCGCACAAGCGCATCGGGTTCACCGGGATGCACATGATGGTCTCGCCCGTCCGGGGCGAGTTCACCCGGGCGCGCGCCACGATCCTCGTCGGCGAGGACCCGCTCGCCTCGGCGGTGTCCGCGACGATCGAGACCGCGAGCCTCACGACGCACCACGAGGAGCGCGACGCGCACCTGCGCAGCGCCGACTTCCTCGACGTCGACGCGTACCCGACGATCGAGTTCCGCAGCACCGCGGTCACGTGGCAGGGCGAGCAGCAGGACCAGATCCTCGCGTGGGCGCGACTGCGGAACCGTTCGCCCGAGCGCGCCGAGCTCGCGCCGGAGCGGGTGCAGCCCCGGACGGCGCAGGCCGGGCGGTTCCTCGTCGAGGGACTGCTCACCGTCCGCGGCGTCACGCACCGGACGGTGCTGTCGATGCAGTACGGGGGCGCGCGCCGCGACCCCTACGGCCGCGACATCTTCGGTTTCCACGCCGCGGGCGAGATCGACCGCGAGAGCTTCGGTCTCGTGTGGAACGTGCTGCTCGAGACGGGCGGGTTCCTCGTCGGCAAGAAGATCGGCCTCGAGATCGCGGGGGAGGCCCTGCACCAGGCCTGACGTCCGGTCCGTCAGGGTGCGTCCCGCGCGACGGCCCCGCGGGCGACCCAGACGTGCCACACACCGCGCTCCGGGTGGACGTGCTCGAAGGCGACGCGGCCGCCGTCCTCGTGCGTGACGACGCCGGCGAGCACGACGCGGCGCCCCCGGCGGTCGACGGTCGTCCAGCGGGCGGGGACCGGAGGGAGCAGCGGCGTCGCGGGGGAGCGCGGCGCGGGTCGGCGGGCGGGTCGGTCGTGCGGCATGCCCAGGAGGACGCGGTCCGGCACGCGTTCTCGCGCGCGAGACCGGGTGAAACCCTCGGGCGCGCAGGACGTAGCATGACGCGCGACACGGGGTGCCCCGCCGAGGGCTGAGATGAGACCCGTCGAACCTGCTCTGGCTCGTACCAGCGAAGGGATGTCCCGCGATGACGCTCGCCCTGCCCCCGCACGACCCCGCACCCGGGCGCGACCGCGCCCACCGGCCCGCGGCCGACCGCACGCCCGGTGCGGCCGGCGGCCCGGGTGCCCTGCCCGCGCGGCCGCGCGTCCTGTCGATCGCGGGGACCGACCCGACCGGAGGCGCGGGCATCCAGGCGGACCTCAAGTCCTTCGCCGCGCACGGCGCGTACGGCATGGCCGTCACGACGGCGCTCGTCGCGCAGAACACGCACGGCGTGCGGTCCGTGCACGTCCCCGGTCCGACGTTCCTGCGCGAGCAGCTCGACGCCGTGTCCGACGACGTCGAGATCGACGCCGTGAAGATCGGCATGGTGGCCGACGAGGCCAACGCCCGCGAGATCGGGGCGTGGCACGACGCGCTCGCGGCCGCGCGGACCGACGCCGGGCTCCCGCGGCCCTGGGTCGTCCTCGACCCCGTCATGGTCGCCACGTCGGGGCACCGGCTGCTCGACGCGGGCGCGGAGCAGGCCGTGCGCGACCTCGCGGCACGGGCCGACGTCGTCACCCCCAACCTCCCCGAGCTGGCCGTCCTCGCGGGCCGCGACGTCGCGACGACGTGGGACGACGCGCTGACCCAGGCCGCGTCGTACGCGGCGACGAGCGGTGCCGTCGTGCTGCTCAAGGGCGGCCACCTCACCGGTGCGACGTCGCCGGACGCCCTCGTCGTGCCCGCCGGCCCGTCGTCGGACGCGGCGCCGACCGTCACGACGTTCGACGGCGAGCGCGTGGACACGCCCCATACGCACGGCACCGGGTGCTCGCTCTCCGCGGCGCTCGCTGCCCTGCGCCCGCAGCGTGCGGGCTGGGAGGAGGCGGCGCGCGACGCCAAGGACTGGCTCACCGGCGCGCTGCGCGGCGGGGCGGCGCTGCGCGTCGGGACGGGCCGGGGCCCGGTCGACCACCTGCACGCCTCGTCGCCCGTCGTGCCGCGCTGACGGACCGCGCGCGAGCAGCGGTCACGTCGGTCAGGCGCGCGCCACGTCCTCCTCGGCCGTCGCGTAGACGCACTCGTAGCCCGGCGGGACCCAGCGCCACCGCGCGTCGACGTCCTCGATCGCGACGCCGTCCGGGCGGTCGGCGACGCACGCGTCCGCCTGCTGGCGCAGACCGACCGTCACCCAGTACACGGCGAGCGCCGCGGCGAGCAGGACGGAGAGGACCGTCACGGCGCGGCGGAGGGCGGGGGAGGGGCCGCCGTCGGACCCGTCCTCCTCGCCCGGCGGCGCGGGCACCCAGTCCCAGCTCACGCGGTGCCCGTCTCCGCGGCCGGGTCGGGCGCCGCCGCTGCGTCGGGGACGAGCAGCACCTTGCCCGTGGTCGCGCGGCCCTCCAGCGCGCGGTGCGCGTCGGCGGCGTCGGCGAGCGCGAACGTGGCGCCGACGCGCACGTGCAGCGTGCCGCCCGCGACGGCGCCGAGCACCTCGGTCGCCCGCTCGACGAGCTCGGCGCGCGTCGCCGTGTGGTCGGCGAGCTTGGGGCGCGTGAGGAAGAGCGACCCGCCCGCGTTGAGCCGCTGCGGGTCGAACGGCGGGACCTGCCCGGACGAGCCGCCGTAGAGCACGAGCGTGCCCCGGCGGTGCAGCGACGCGAGCGACGCGTCGAACGTGTCCTTGCCCACCGAGTCGTACACCGCCGCGACGCCCTCGCCGCCCGTGAGCCCGCGCACGACCTCCGGCAGCTCGGTGGTGAGGTCCGCGAACGCCGTGTACTGGATCGCGTGCTCGGCGCCCGCGCCGCGCGACAGCTCCGCCTTCTCGGGCGTCGAGACCGTCGAGATCACGTGCGCGCCCCGTGCCACGAGCATCTGGGTCAGGAGAAGCCCGACGCCGCCCGCGCCCGCGTGCACGAGCACCCGGTCGCCCGGGCGGACCGGGTAGGACGACGTGCACAGGTAGTGCGCGGTGAGGCCCTGGAGCGCGACGGCGGTCGCGTCCTCGAGCGACACGGCGTCGGGGACGTGCAACGCCTGGGCGGCGTCCACGACGACGAGGTCCGCGTACGACCCGGGCGCCTCGGTCCACACGACGCGGTCGCCCACGGCGAAGCCCTCGACGCCGTCGCCCACCTCGGCGACCACGCCCGCGCCCTCGCTGCCGACCACGTGGGGGTATTCCATCGCGTACACGCCGGAGCGCTTGTACGTGTCGATGAAGTTCACCCCGGCCACGGCCGACCGGACGAGGAGCCGACCCGGCCCGGGCGAGGGGTCGGGCAGCTCGGTGTACTCCAGGACGTCGGGGCCGCCCGCCGCGCGGGCCACGATCGCGTGCATGGCCCCAGCCTAGGGTCGTGCGGCGAGCCCGGCCGCCCTCCCGGTCGTGGTCGCGTCCGTCCCGGCGCCGCCCGCGACCCCCGCGCCGACCGCGTCGTCCCCGACCAGGCGGGGCGGACGCGCGTGGCCCGCCGACGCGTGCCACCGGCCGAACCGGCGCTCGACGTGCACCGGGTGGTCGAAGCAGCGCGTGACGTGCTCCGTGACGAGCACGTCCGCGGCGGCGCCCGCGGCGACGACGCGGCCGTGCGCGAGCAGGAGCGCGTGGCTCGTCGTGGTCGGCAGCTCCTCGAGGTGGTGCGTCACCAGCACCGAGGCGACGTGCGGGCGGGTCGCGCGCACGGCGTCGAGCGTCTCGAGGAGCTGCTCGCGCGCGGCGACGTCGAGCCCGGTGGACGGCTCGTCCAGCAGGAGGAGCGCGGGGCCGGGCAGGAGGGCGCGCGCCACGAGCGCCCGTCCCCGCTCGCCCTGGGAGAGCGTCGGCCAGGGGTCGTGCGCGCGGTGCGCGAGGCCGAGGTCGGCGACCAGCCCGCGGGCGACGGCGACCTCGGCCGGGGTCGGCTGCCAGCGCGGGCGCCAGTCGACGGTCCCCGTGAGGCCGGTCAGGGTCACCTCGAGCACGGTCAGCGGCGAGCGCAGGTCGTGGCGCGGGTCGACGTGGCCGATGCGGCGGTGCAGGGTTTGAATGTCCACGCGACCCAGGCGCTCGCCGAGCACATGCACCGTGCCGCGGGTCGGGTGCCGGCGCGCCCCGCAGAGCCCCAGGATCGTGCTCTTGCCCGCCCCGTTCGGCCCGAGCAGCGCCCAGTGCTCGCCCGCCCGGACGGTGAGGTCGACGCCGTCGAGGATCGCCCGTCCCTCCCGTACCAGGTCGACGCCGCGCAGGGACAGGACCTCGGCGCTCACCGGTCACCGCCCGTCGTGCGGGAGCCGCGCCCGGCGACCTTCGCGTGGACGGTTGCCAGGTGCGCGCGCGCCGCCCCGGACGCGCGGACGGCGTCGCGCTCGCGCACGGCGTCGAGGATCGCCTCGTGCGCGTCCTGGTCGTGCCGGTGCGCCTCGCCCGCGCGGTCGAGGTCGACCATCGCGACCATCGCGCGCCGCAGGCGCGGGACGAAGGTCGCGAACAGCTCGCCCAGCACGGCGTTGTGCGCGGCGTCGACGACCGCCCGGTGGAAGACCAGGTCCGCGTCCACGTACTCGGCGGCCGAGGACGTCGCCGGGACCTGCCCGCGGCGGGAGAGCGCCGTCGTCATCACACGGAGGTCCGCGGGGGTGCGGCGCGCGGCGGCGAGGCCGGCAGCCTCGGTCTCGAGGGCAGCGCGGACCTCCAGCACGTCGACGATCTCCCCGCGGCGCAGCACCTCGTCCCAGTCGTCCGCGGTGTCGGTCGACACGACGTACACGCCCGACCCCTGCCGGCTGTCGAGCACGCCGCGCCCCGCGAGCTGGCGGATCGCCTCGCGGACGGTGGAGCGTCCGACGCCGAGCTCGGTCGCGAGCGCCTGCTCGCCGGGCAGCCGGTGGTCGAGGGGCCAGACGCCGGAGCGCACGCGGTCGAGCAGGAGCTCGGCCGCCTGGTCCGCGAGGGGGCGCCGGTGCAGCGCGGTCATGGGTCACCTCTCAGGTTGTCTGAGGACTTGTTCGGCGCTAGCGTACCTGGCATGTCCTGGACGGCGCTCCTCCTTCTGCGCCACGGCGGGGTCTGACCGGACCGGCCCCCCGCCGTGGGGGTCCGTCGCGCGCCGGTCGCCCACCGCCCCGTTTCCGCGGGGCGCGAGCCGAAGGACAGCCAGACCATGACCGCTCCCACCCTCCCTGCGCGGACCCCCGGCGCCTCGACCGATCGCTCGACCGGGCCCGCTCCCTCCTGGTACCGCCAGCGCCCCTCGCGCATGCCCTCGTTCCGGTATGCCGACGTCCACGTGCGAGTCGACGTGCCGGAGCTGCCCGACCGTCGGTGGCCCTCGCGCCGCCTCACGCAGGCGCCGCTGTGGGTCCCCGTCGACCTGCGCGACGGCAACCAGGCGCTCGCGGAACCGATGGACCCGGCGCGCAAGCGCCGCTTCTTCGAGCTGCTCGTCGCGATGGGTTACACCGAGATCGAGGTGGGCTACCCGTCGGCGTCGCAGACCGACTTCGACTTCGTGCGCCTGCTCGCCGAGACCGACCTCGCGCCCGAGCACGTGACGGTCGTCGTGTTCACCGCCGCGCGCGCGGACCTCATCGCGCGCACGGTCGAGGCCGTGCGGGGCCTGCGCAACCCCGTCGTCGTCCACGTCTACGCCGCGACGGCGCCCGTCTGGCGCGACGTCGTCCTCGGCCGCGACCGCGAGGAGCTCGCCCGGCTGATCACCGACGCCGGGGCCGACGTGCTGCGCCACGCCGGCGACGACCCGCGCGTCCGCTTCGAGTTCTCGCCCGAGGTGTTCAACCTCACCGAGCCGGACTACGTGCTCGACGTGTGCGACCGCATGACCACGCTCTGGGACGCGACGCCCGAGCGCCCGGTGATCCTCAACCTGCCGGCGACGGTCGAGGTCGCGACGCCCAACGTCTACGCCGACCAGATCGAGTACATGGACCGGAACCTCGCGCGGCGCGACGGGGTGATCCTCTCGGTCCACCCGCACAACGACCGCGGGACGGGCGTCGCGTGCGCCGAGCTCGCCGTCCTCGCCGGGGCGCAGCGCGTCGAGGGGTGCCTGTTCGGCAACGGTGAGCGCACCGGGAACGTCGACCTCGTGACCCTGGGCCTCAACCTGCACGCGCAGGGCGTCGACCCGATGGTCGACTTCTCGGACCTCGACGGGATCCGGGACGTCGTCGTCGCGTGCAACCGGATCGACGTGCACCCGCGCCACCCCTACGTGGGCGAGCTGGTCCACACCGCCTACTCGGGCACGCACCAGGACGCGATCCGCAAGGGCATGGCACGGCACCGGGCCGACGCCGCGGCGTCGGGCCTCGACCCCGCCCGGGCGCCGTGGCGCGTGCCCTACCTGCCCGTCGACCCCGCCGACCTCGGGAGGACGTACGAGGCCCTCGTCCGCGTGAACAGCCAGTCCGGCAAGGGCGGCGTCGCGTACGTGCTGCACTCCGTGCACGGCCTCGACCTGCCCCGCGGTCTCCAGGTCGACCTCGCGCGCCGCGTCCAGGAGCACGCCGACGCCACCGGCGCCGAGGTGACGCCCGACGCGCTCCTCGCGCTGTTCGACGCGGCCTACGCGCGCCCCGGCGCCGTCGAGCCCCTCGCGTGGACGAGCCGACGCGCCGACGACGGGACGGAGCACCTCGACCTCCAGGTCACAGTCGACGGCGAGCGCGTCGCCACGTCCGGGACGGGCAGCGGCGCGGTCGACGCCCTCGTCGACGCGCTGGCCCGCCTCGACCGCCCGGTCGAGGTCCTCTCGCTCACCCAGCAGTCCGTCGGCAGCGGGAGCGACGCGACCGCGATCACCTACCTCGAGCACCGCGGCCCCGACGGCGCCCCGCGCTGGACCGTCGGCCGCGACACCTCCGTCCTCGGCGCGGGCGTCCGCGCCGTCTGCGCGGCGACGGACTGAGGTCGCGGGGTCCGCGCCCTCGATCGAGCCGTACACGCGATGACGAGACGGGAGAAGTGGCCCCACGAGCGAGGTCTGACGGGGCCACTTCTCGCATCTCGGCCGGGGACCACCCGCCACGCGGGCGGTAGGACGGTCCCCACGCGCGGACCGGGCGTGACCGCCGGACCGGGGCTGCGGGTCGTGCGGTGACGGGCAGGACGAGCGGTGGGGTCGGACCGTGTGCGCAGGACGTCAGAGGCGCACTCCTTGAACCCCCGCCCGAAAGACCAGGGTGACGGTGCGCCAGTCCAAGCACACGGTCCGACCCCACCGCGGACCCGACCCGGCGGGCAGGAGACCCGACCCCACCGCGGACCCGACCCGGCGGGCAGGAGACCCGACCCCACCGCGGACCCGACCACGCGTACCGTGGGTGGGGCCATAGGCCCGCGCGTTGCATAAGTATGTATAGTGATGCATATGACGATCAGAGTCGCGGTCGCGGGTGCGTCCGGGTACGCGGGCGGAGAGACGCTCCGCCTGCTCGCCGGGCACCCGGAGGTGGAGATCGGCGCCGTCACGGCGCACAGCAACGCGGGGACGCTCCTCGGTGAGCACCAGCCGCACCTGCGATCCCTCGCCGACCGCGTGCTGCTGCCGACGAGCGTCGAGCACCTCGTGGGGCACGACGTCGTCGTCCTCGCGCTGCCGCACGGCGCGTCGGGCGAGATCGCGGCGCAGCTCCCGGACGACGTGCTCGTGCTGGACCTGGGCGCGGACCACCGGCTGGAGTCCGCGGCGGACTGGGCGGCGTTCTACGGCTCCGAGCACGCGGGCACGTGGCCGTACGGGCTGCCGGAGCTGCTCCTCACGCACGAGCCCGGCGCCGCCGCGAGCGAGACGAAGCAGCGCGAACGGCTCGCCGGTGCGCGCCGCATCGCGGTGCCGGGCTGCAACGTCACGGCGGTCACGCTGGGCATCCAGCCGGGTGTCGCGTCCGGGCTCGTCGAGGCGCGCGACCTCGTCGCGGTGCTCGCCAACGGGTACTCGGGCGCGGGCAAGTCGCTCAAGCCGCACCTGCTCGCGTCCGAGGCGCTCGGGTCGGCCCAGCCGTACGCCGTCGGCGGGTCGCACCGGCACATCCCGGAGATCGGGCAGAACCTGCGGGCCGCGGGGGCCCCGGCCGTGAGCATCTCGTTCACGCCGACGCTCGTGCCCATGTCGCGCGGCATCCTCGCCACGGTGACGGCGCGCCTGTCCGACGACGCCGCGTGCCTCGACCCCGCGGAGCTCGACGCGCGCGTCCGCCGGGCCTGGGAGGACGCCTACGTCGGCGAGCCGTTCGTCCGGGTGCTGCCCGCGGGGCAGTGGCCCACGACGGCGATGACGCTCGGCGCGAACACCGCGCTCGTCCAGGTCGCCGTCGACCACGCGGCGGGTCGCGTCGTCACCGTCACGGCGATCGACAACCTCGTCAAGGGCACCGCGGGCGCCGCGGTGCAGTCCATGAACATCGCGCTCGGCCTGCCGCAGACGGCGGGCCTCACGACCGAGGGGGTCGCCCCGTGACCGTCACCACCCCGCAGGGCTTCCGGGCCGCCGGCGTCGCCGCCGGGCTCAAGTCCACGGGCGCCCGCGACGTCGCGCTCGTCGTCAACGACGGGCCGCTCGACGTCGCGGCCGCCGTGCTCACGACGAACCGCGTGTTCGCCGCACCGGTCGCGTGGACGCGGCAGGCCGTGAGCGACGGGCGCGCGACGGCCGTCGTGCTCAACTCGGGCGGCGCCAACGCGTGCACCGGAACGGACGGCTTCGCCGACACGCACCGCACGGCGGAGCACGTCGCCGACGTGCTCGCGACGTCCGCGGGCGACGTGCTCGTGTGCTCGACGGGCCTCATCGGCGTGCGCCTGCCGCTGGAGAAGCTGCTCGCCGGGGTCGACGCGGCCGCGGCGGCGCTCGTGGACCCGGCCGCCACCGTCGACGGGGGCGGCGACGCCGCGCTCGCGATCATGACGACGGACACCGTGCCCAAGACGGTCTCCGTGGTCCGCGAGGTCGCCGACGCCACCGCGCCGGACGGTGCGGCGACGTGGACGGTCGGGGGAATGGCCAAGGGCGCGGGCATGCTCGCGCCCGGCCTCGCGACGATGCTGTGCGTGCTCACGACGGACGCCGTCGTCGACGCCGCGACGGCCGACGCCGCGCTGCGGGCCGCGACCCGCACGACGTTCGACCGCGTCGACTCGGACGGCTGCATGTCGACGAACGACACCGTGATCCTCCTGGCCTCCGGTGCGTCCGGGGTCGAGGTGACGCTCGACGAGCTCACGGACGCCGTGACCGAGGCCAGCGCGTCGCTCGCGCGCCAGCTCGTGGCCGACGCCGAGGGCGCGAGCCACGACGTCGCCGTCACCGTGGTGAACGCGTCGAGCGAGGACGCCGCGGTCGCGGTCGCGCGCGCGGTGACGCGCTCCAACCTGTTCAAGGCCGCGATCTTCGGCAACGACCCGAACTGGGGGCGCATCGTCTCGGCCGTCGGGACGGTCCCCGAGGACGTCGCGCCGTTCGACGCGCTCCTGCTCGACGTGTCGGTCAACGGCGTCCAGGTGTGCCGGGCCGGGGGAGTGGGCGAGCCGCGCGAGCTCGTCGATCTCGCGGCCGAGCGCGAGGTGCGCGTCGAGATCGACCTGCACGCCGGCTCCGCGACCGCGACCGTCTGGACCAACGACCTCACGCACGACTACGTCCACGAGAACAGCGCGTACTCCTCATGAGCGACCCGACCACTCCCACGCCCCACCCGGACGACGCCGCGTTCGACACGCGCACCGACCTGCGCCCCGAGCAGAAGGCCGAGGTGCTCGTCGAGGCCCTGCCGTGGCTGGAGGAGTTCGCCGGCGCGCTCGTCGTCGTCAAGTACGGCGGCAACGCCATGGTCGACGACGCGCTCAAGGCCGCGTTCGCCGAGGACATGGTCTTCCTGCGCCGCGTCGGGCTGCGCCCCGTCGTCGTGCACGGCGGCGGCCCGCAGATCTCGGCGATGCTCGACCGGCTCGGCATCGAGTCCGAGTTCCGCGGCGGCCTGCGCGTCACGACGCCCGAGGCGATGGACGTCGTGCGCATGGTGCTCACGGGCCAGGTCTCGCGCGAGCTCGTCGGCCTCATCAACGCCCACGGGCCGTACGCCGTCGGGCTCTCGGGCGAGGACGGCGGCCTGCTGCAGGCCCAGCGCCGGCACGCGACCGTCGACGGCGAGCCGGTCGACGTCGGGCTCGTCGGCGACGTCGTCGAGGTGCACCCCGCCGCGGTCCAGGACCTGCTCGACGCCGGGCGCATCCCCGTCGTGTCGACCATCGCCCCCGACCTCGAGGACCCGACCCAGGTGCTCAACGTCAACGCGGACACCGCCGCCGCGGCGCTCGCGGTCGCGCTCGGCGCGAAGAAGCTCGTCGTCCTGACCGACGTCGAGGGTCTGTACACGTCGTGGCCCGACACGGACTCGCTCGTCGCGCAGATCACGCGCTCCGAGCTCGCGGCGCTCCTGCCGTCCCTCTCCGCGGGCATGGTCCCCAAGATGGAGGCGTGCCTGCGCGCCGTCGAGGGCGGCGTCCCCGCGGCGACCGTGATCGACGGGCGCGTGCCCCACTCCACGCTGCTCGAGGTCTTCACCACCCAGGGCAACGGGACCATGGTCGTCCCGGACCCCGCGGGCGCATCGGCGCCCGTGCCCGCCACGACCACCGGAGGAGCCGCGTGAACGCCCTCGACCACCCGGCGGACGCGCCCGCGCCCGCGACGACGAGCGCCGTGACTGCCCAAGCCGACGGCTCCGTCGCCCAGTGGACCGACCGGTACACCCACGCCGTCATGGACACGTTCGGCCCGCCGCAGCGCGTGCTCGTGCGCGGCGAGGGCGCGTACGTGTGGGACGCCGACGGGAAGCGCTACCTCGACCTGCTCGCGGGCATCGCGGTCAACGCGCTCGGCCACGCCCACCCGACGCTCACGGCGGCGGTCTCCGCCCAGCTCGGCACGCTCGGGCACGTCTCGAACTTCTTCGGGACCCCGACGCAGATCGCGCTCGCCGAGCGCCTCCTGGCGCTCTCGGAGGCGCCCGAGGGGTCGCGCGTGTTCTTCACGAACTCGGGCACCGAGGCGAACGAGGCGGCGTTCAAGATGACGCGCCGGAACAATGGCACGGGGCGTCGGACGCGGGTCCTCGCGCTCCAGGGCGGCTTCCACGGCCGGTCGATGGGCGCGCTCGCGCTGACGTCGAAGGCCGCGTACCGCGAGCCGTTCGAGCCGCTCCCGGGCGGGGTGGAGTTCGTCGCGTTCGACGACGTCGCCGCGCTCGAGGAGGCCTTCTCGCCCGCCGCGGTCGCCGCGCGCGGCGAGGTCGCGGCGCTCGTCGTCGAGCCGGTGCAGGGGGAGGCGGGCGTGCGGTCGCTCTCGCCCGGCTACCTCGTCGCGGCGCGCGAGCTCACGGCGCGCCACGGCGCGCTGCTCGTGCTCGACGAGGTGCAGACGGGCGTCGGGCGCACGGGCTCGTGGTTCGCCTACCAGCAGCCCGAGGTCGGCGGCGGGATCGTGCCCGACGTCGTCACGCTCGCCAAGGGCCTCGGCGGCGGCTTCCCCGTGGGTGCCGTGGTCGCGTACGGCGAGCGGGCGGCGACGCTGCTCGGCCGCGGTCAGCACGGCACGACGTTCGGGGGCAACCCGGTCGCCGCCGCGGCGGCGCTCGCGACGCTCGGGGTGATCGAGCGCGACGGGCTCCTCGAGAACGTGCGGACCGTCGGGGCGCTCCTGCGCGACGGCATCGCCGGGGCCGGGAACCCGCTCGTCGCGGGCGTGCGGGGGCGCGGGCTGCTCCTCGCCGTCCAGCTCACCCGGCCCGTCGCGGCGGACGTCGCGCGTGCGGCGCTCGACGCAGGGTTCGTCGTGAACGCCGTCGCGCCCGACGCGATCCGCCTCGCGCCGCCCCTGATCCTCACGCCCGAGCAGGTGCGGGACGTCGTCGGGTTCTTCGCGACCGTCACCGTCCCGGCCGACCCGACCGCCGCGTCCGGCGCGACGCCCACACCTACCGGCCCCACGACGAGGAGCTCCTGATGGCCCCCCGGCACTTCCTGCGCGACGACGACCTCACGCCCGCCGAGCAGCGTCAGGTCCTCGAGATCGGCCTCGCGTTCCGCGACGACCGCACGTTCCGCCAGCCCCTGGCCGGACCGCAGGGCGTGGCCGTGCTGTTCGACAAGCCGACGCTGCGCACGCAGCTCTCGTTCGCGACGGGCATCGCCGAGCTCGGGGGCTTCCCGGTCGTCGTGGACGGCCGGCTCGCCCAGGTCGGCGTGCGCGAGTCCGTCGCGGACGTCACGCGCGTGCTCGACCGGCAGGCGTCGGCGATCGTGTGGCGCACGTTCGGCCAGGACCGGATCGAGGAGATGGCGGCGATCAGCCGGGTCCCGGTCGTCAACGCGCTCACCGACGACTTCCACCCGTGCCAGATCCTCGCGGACCTCCTCACGATCGCCCAGCTCCGCGGCGGTACCGGAGCGCTCGCGGGCCAGACGCTCGCGTACGTCGGCGACGGGGCGAACAACATGGCGCACTCCTACCTGCTCGGTGGCGCGACCGCCGGCCTGCACGTGCGGATCGGGACGCCCGACGGGTACCCGCCCCACCCCGTGTTCGTCGCCGACGCCGAGCGGATCGCGGCCGAGACCGGCGGCTCGGTGCGCGTCACGTCCGACCCGGTCGAGGCCGTCGCGGGGGCGGACGTCGTCGCGACCGACACGTGGGTGTCGATGGGGGACGAGGCCGAGGCCGAGCAGCGCGCGCTGCCCTTCGTGCCCTACCAGGTGAACGACGACCTCCTCGCGCACGCGAAGGACGACGCGATCGTCCTGCACTGCCTGCCCGCCTACCGCGGCAAGGAGATCACCGCCGAGGTGATCGACGGCCCCCGCTCGGCGGTGTGGGACGAGGCGGAGAACCGGCTGCACGCCCAGAAGGCGCTGCTCACGTTCCTCCTGGAGCGGTCGTGACCGAGGCCCGCACGGCGACGACGAAGACGGCGCGCCACGCGCGCATCGCCGAGATCGTGCGCCGCACCGAGATCCACTCCCAGGCGGAGCTCGCGCGCGAGCTCGAGCGCGAGGGGCTGTCGGTGACGCAGGCGACGCTCTCGCGCGACCTCATCGAGCTGCGCGCGGAGAAGGTGCGGGGCGCCTCGGGCGCGCTCGTGTACGCGGTGCCGGGGGAGGGCGGGGACCGCAGCGTGCAGACCGCGGAGTCGCCCGAGTACCTCGCGGCCCGGCTCGCGCGCCTGTGCTCGGAGATGCTCGTGTCCGCCGAGGCGTCCGCGAACCTCGTCGTGCTGCGCACGCCTCCCGGCGCGGCGAACTACCTCGCGTCGGCGATCGACCACTCCGTGCTCCCGCACGTGCTCGGCTGCATCGCGGGCGACGACACGATCCTCGTCATCGCGCGCGACCCCGACGGCGGCGCCGAGCTCGCGCGCCGCTTCCTCGAGCTGTCCGGGCCCCACGGCGGGCCCGTCCCCGGCACGCCGGACTGACCGCCGTCGGACCATCCCTCGCGCGGCGGACCGCCCTGCGAGACTGGACCCCGGACCCCACCCGCACGTCACAGAAAGAGACCGTCATGACTGAACGCGTCGTGCTCGCCTACTCGGGCGGCCTGGACACGTCGGTGGCCATCGGCTGGATCGCCGAGGCCACGGGCGCCGAGGTCGTCGCCGTCGCGGTCGACGTCGGCCAGGGCGGGGAGGACCTCGAGGTCATCCGGCAGCGCGCCCTCGACTGCGGCGCCGTCGAGGCGTACGTCGCCGACGCGCGCGACGAGTTCGCCGCCGAGTACTGCATGCCCGCGCTGCGCGCGAACGGCCTGTACCTCGACCGCTACCCGCTCGTCTCCGCGATCTCGCGGCCGGTCATCGTCAAGCACCTCGTGCGGGCGGCGCGCCAGTTCGGCGCGACGACCGTCGCCCACGGCTGCACGGGCAAGGGCAACGACCAGGTGCGCTTCGAGGTCGCGACGACGTCGCTCGCGCCCGAGCTCAAGACGATCGCGCCCGTGCGCGACCTCGCGCTCACGCGCGAGAAGGCCATCGAGTACGCCGAGAAGCACTCCCTGCCGATCGCGACGACCAAGCACAACCCGTTCTCGATCGACCAGAACGTGTGGGGCCGCGCGGTCGAGACCGGCTTCCTCGAGGACATCTGGAACGCCCCGACCAAGGACGTCTACAACTACACCGACGACCCGACGTTCCCGCCCGTCGCGGACGAGGTCGTCGTCACGTTCGAGCAGGGCGTCCCGATCGCGCTCGACGGCGTCGCGGTGACGCCGCTGCAGGCGATCCAGGAGATGAACCGCCGCGCGGGCGCCCAGGGCGTCGGGCGGATCGACATCGTCGAGGACCGCCTCGTCGGCATCAAGTCGCGCGAGGTCTACGAGGCTCCGGGCGCGATCGCGCTCATCACCGCGCACCAGGAGCTCGAGAACGTCACCCTGGAGCGCGAGCAGGCCCGCTTCAAGCGCGGCGTCGAGCAGCGCTGGACCGAGCTCGTCTACGACGGCATGTGGTTCAGCCCGCTCAAGCGCTCGCTCGACGTGTTCATCGACGACACGCAGCGGTACGTCTCCGGCGACGTGCGCCTCGTGCTGCACGGCGGACGGGCGACCGTGACCGGCCGCCGCTCGGAGGCGAGCCTGTACGACTTCAACCTGGCGACCTACGACGAGGGCGACTCGTTCGACCAGTCGCAGGCCAAGGGGTTCATCGAGATCTACGGTCTCACCGCGAAGCTCGCCGCCGCGCGCGACGAGAAGTTCGGCAACGGTGTGGACCTCGGGGCAGGAGCACTGTGAGCACGCACGACGACCAGGGCGTCACGGACGCCACCCAGCCCGACGTGACCGCCGCGCCCGGGGACGTGGACCAGGACGCGCCGGCGGGCGGGCGCGTGAGCCTCTGGGGCGGGCGCTTCGCCGGCGGTCCCGCCGACGCGCTCGCCGCGCTGAGCAAGTCGACGCACTTCGACTGGCGCCTCGCGGGCCAGGACGTCGCGGGCTCGAAGGCCCACGCGAAGGTCCTGCACGCTGCGGGCCTGCTCGACGACGACGAGCTCGACGGGATGCTCGCGGCGCTCGAGCGCCTGCGCGAGGACGTCGCGTCGGGCGCGTTCGTCGCGGCCGACGACGACGAGGACGTGCACACCGCGCTCGAGCGCGGGCTCATCGAGCGCGCCGGGCCGGAGCTCGGCGGCAAGCTGCGCGCGGGCCGGTCGCGCAACGACCAGATCGCGACGCTCACGCGCATGTACCTGCGCGACGAGGCGCGCACGATCGCGCGACTCGTGCTCGACGTCGTCGACGCGCTGATCGAGCAGGCCGCCGCGCACCCGGGCGCGGCGATGCCCGGCCGTACGCACCTCCAGCACGCCCAGCCGGTGCTCCTCGCGCACCACCTGCTCGCCCACGCGTGGCCGCTGCTGCGCGACGTCGACCGCTTCATCGACTGGGACGTGCGCGCCGCGCGCTCGCCGTACGGGTCGGGGGCGCTCGCGGGCTCGTCGCTGGGCCTCGACCCGGCGGCCGTCGCCGCCGAGCTCGGGTTCGACGGCCCGGTCGAGAACTCGATCGACGGCACCGCGTCGCGCGACGTCGTCGCGGAGTTCGCGTTCGTCGCCGCGATGCTGGGCGTCGACCTCTCGCGCCTCGCGGAGGAGGTCATCCTCTGGGCGACCAAGGAGTTCGGCTTCGTGCGCCTGCACGACTCCTACTCCACGGGGTCGAGCATCATGCCGCAGAAGAAGAACCCCGACGTCGCCGAGCTCGCGCGCGGCAAGGCGGGCCGCCTCATCGGCGACCTGTCGGGCCTGCTCGCGACGCTCAAGGGCCTGCCGCTCGCGTACAACCGCGACCTGCAGGAGGACAAGGAGCCCGTGTTCGACCAGGTCGACACGCTCGAGGTGCTCCTGCCCGCGTTCTCGGGCATGGTCGCGACGCTCGAGTTCGACACCGACCGCATGGCGTCGCTCGCGCCGCAGGGGTTCTCGCTCGCGACGGACGTCGCCGAGTGGCTCGTGCGCGAGGGCGTGCCGTTCCGTGTCGCGCACGAGGTCGCGGGCGCGTGCGTGCGCGCGTGCGAGGAGCGCGGCATCGAGCTGTGGGACCTCTCGGACGACGACCTCGCGTCGATCTCCGAGCACCTCACGCCGGGCGTGCGCGACGTGCTGAGCGTCGAGGGCTCGCTCGCGTCGCGCGACGCCGTGGGCGGCACCGCCCCGGTGCGGGTCGCCGAGCAGCTCGAGGCCGCGAAGGAGCGCTCGGCCGAGTACCGCTTCTGGGCCCAGGACTGACGGCGCCCGTGCCGAGGGTGCGCGCGTGAGCGTCGACCAGGACGTCCTCGCGGACCTCGTGCGTCGCGTGCGCGACGCCGACCCGCGACTCGGCCCGTCGCACGGCCCGGGCAACGGGCCGGCCGGAGAACGCGCGTCGGGCACCCGGCTCGTGGTGATTGACGGGCCCGCCGGCTCGGGCAAGACCACGCTCGCCGCCCAGCTGGGCGAGGCACTGCCCGCACAGGTGCTCCACATGGACGACCTGTACGAGGGCTGGCGCGGGCTCGAGCCCGCGTGGAGCCGCCTGGACGAGTGGGTCCTCGCGCCTCTCGCCGCGGGTCGTCCGGGTCGGTACCGCCGGTTCGACTGGACGCTCGACCGCTTCGCCGAGTGGCACGACGTCGCCCCGGCGCCGTACCTGGTCGTCGAGGGGTGCGGGGCGGGTCGCCGCGAGGCGGACGGCGTGGCCGCGCTGCGCCTGTGGGTCGAGGCCCCGGACGACGTGCGCCTGCGCCGGGGGCTCGACCGGGACGGCGAGGACCAGCGCGCGCACTGGCTCGCGTGGATGCTCGACGAGCGTGAGCACTACGCCCGCAACGCCTCGCGCGAGCGCGCGGACGTCGTGCTCGACGGGTGGGGGAACGTCGTGCGCGCGGCGGACCGATGAGCGCCGGCCGCGACGGCGCGTCCGACGCGCAGGTCGAGGCCGCCCGGTCCGCCTGGGACCGCGCCGTCCGGGCGACCGACGGCCTCGCGGCCGGGGTGACGACGTTCGCCGTCGCGGGCTCGGCGACGGCCGTCGTCCTCGCCGCGACCGCCCGCTCGGCGACGCTCTCGACCTGGTTCCTGCTCCCGAGCCGGAGCAGCACCAGGTCGGGAACGTGGTGGGTGTGGGACGTCCCGACCGCCGACGTGTGGTGGATCACCGTGGCCGTCCTGCTGCCGCCCGCGGTCGCGGCGCTCGTCGGTGCGCGGCGGACGCGCCGTCGGCGTGCCGAGATCGAGACGGGGCTGGCCCGCGAGGGCGGACGTCCGCCCGTGGCGGGCTCGCCGGCGTCTCGACCACGACGCGGCGCGCGGAGCGCACCCAGCGCGGCGCAGCGCCGTGCTCGGGAGGCCGCGGCGGCCCGTCGGCGGGTCGTCCGGCAAGGGCGCTGGGTGGAGCGTCGGCGTGCCTACCCGGCACCGCTCGCGCTCGTGAGCGCCGTCGTGGCCGCGACCGCGGGGACGTGGTGGGTCCTCGCCCTCGTCGTCGCCTGGTCCGGCGACGCCGTCCCCGGCCGTCTGCGGAGCCTCGCGGCCGGCTGCTGGGTTCCTGCCACGTGGGTGAGCCTCGCCCTGGTCGCCGTGCTGGCCTGGTACGTGGGTCCCCGCCCGCCGCGGCGGAGCCCGCGCGAGCGCGACGGGGCGTAGATTGCCCACGACGGAAGGTGGTGCGAAGGTGACGGACGCCGTGGCGCAGACGACGGGGACCGGGGAGTCCCGCGCCGTCGGACCGTGGGACGTCCCTGCCCGGGGGTGGTACGCGCGCGACGTCCACGAGGTCGCGCGCGACCTGCTCGGGTCGTTCCTCACCCGCCGCAGCGACGCGGGCGACGTCACCCTGCGGATCACCGAGGTCGAGGCGTACGACGGCGAGCGCGACCCGGGGTCGCACGCCTTCCGTGGCCGCACCGAGCGCAACCGCGCGATGTTCGGCGAGCCCGGCCGGCTGTACGTGTACCGGCACCTCGGGCTGCACCACTGCGTCAACGTCGTGTGCGGGCCGGTCGGCAGTGCGTCCGCCGTCCTGCTGCGCGCGGGCGAGGTGACCGACGGCGTCGACCTCGCCCGGTCGCGGCGGCTCGTCGCCGGGAGGTGCGACTCCGACCGCCAGATCGCGCGGGGTCCTGCGCGCCTCGCCGTCGCGCTCGACCTCGACCTGCGCCAGTACGGCGCGGAGCTCACGGACCCCGACGGGGAGCTCGTGCTGCACCGCGCGTCCGGGGGGCCGCTGCGTCCCGCGATCGCGACCGGTCCGAGGGTCGGGGTCTCGGGCGACGGGGGAGACGGCGACCTCTACCCGTGGCGCTCCTGGCTCGCGGGCGACCCCACGGTCTCGGCCTACCGCCGCGTGAGCGCCCGCGCGCGGTGAGCGCCCGCCCGGTGGGCGGTGGACGTCGGACGCCGCGCGGCACGGCAGACTAGGACACGCTGCCGCACGGCAGCACCGGACGTGCCCGGTCCACGGGTACTCGACGAAGGAGCAGAAGTGAGCGACGTTCTCGACGAGCTGCAATGGCGGGGCCTGGTGGCGCAGTCCACCGACGAGGCCGCGCTGCGCGCCGCGCTGGCCGAGGGCCCGATCACGTACTACTGCGGCTTCGACCCGACGGCACCGAGCCTCCACCACGGCCACCTCGTGCAGCTCGTCGTGCTGCGTCACCTCCAGCTCGCGGGCCACCGCGCCGTGGCGCTCGTGGGCGGGGCGACGGGCATGATCGGCGACCCGCGCCAGTCGGGGGAGCGGGTGCTCAACACTAAGGAGACCGTCGCGGAGTGGACCGAGCGGCTGAAGTCGCAGGTGTCACGCTTCCTCGACTTCGAGGGGGATAACCCCGCCCTCCTCGTGAACAACCTCGACTGGATTTCCGAGCTGTCGGCGATCGACTTCCTGCGCGACGTGGGCAAGCACTACCGCCTCGGCACGATGCTCGCGAAGGACACCGTCGCGCGCCGCCTGCGCTCGGAGGAGGGGATCAGCTTCACCGAGTTCAGCTACCAGATCCTCCAGGGGATCGACTTCCTCGAGCTGTACCGCCGGCACGGCGTGTCCCTCCAGACGGGGGGCAACGACCAGTGGGGCAACCTGCTCTCGGGCGTCGAGCTCATCCGCAAGACCGAGGGGGCGGCCGTGCACGTCCTCACGACGCCGCTCATCACCAAGGCCGACGGGACCAAGTTCGGCAAGACGGAGGGCGGGGCGGTCTGGCTCGCGCCCGACATGATGAGCCCGTACGCCTTCTACCAGTACTGGCTCAACGCCGCGGACGAGGACGTGGTGGGCTGGCTGAAGATCTTCACGTTCCGCACGCGCGAGGAGATCGCCGAGCTCGAGACCGCGGTGCGCGAGCGGCCCGGGGCGCGCGAGGCACAGCGCGCGCTCGCGTCGGACGTGACGACGCTCGTGCACGGGGCGGAGGCGACGGCGTCGGTGATCGCCGCGAGCCAGGCCCTCTTCGGCCGGGGTGAGCTCGCCGGCCTGGACGCGGGAACCCTGGGCGCGGCCGTCGCCGAGCTGCCGCGCACGGCGGCGCAGGTGGGCGACGCGGTCGTCGACCTCTTCGCAGCGTCGGGCCTCGTCGCCTCCAAGGCGGCCGCGCGTCGAGCGGTGGCCGAGGGCGGGGCGTACGTCAACAACGTCAAGGTGACGAGCGAGGACGCCGTCCTCGCGGCGGAGGACCTGCTGCACGGGCAGTTCGCCCTCCTGCGCCGGGGGAAGAAGACGCTCGGTGTCGCCGTCGCGGACTGCGCCGCCGGCTGAGCAGCCGAGTCGGCGTGACGACGAAGGGGCCGGACCGCGTCGAGCGGGACCGGCCCCTTCGTCGTCCCGTCGTGGTGGGAGGACCGCGCGACCCGGCCGTCCCGCGCCGCGAGGGGGCGACCGCGAACCGAGCGTGGCGGGGGAGAAGGGAGCGCACCACACGGATTTGGCACCCGGTCGGAGCGCGTGTAGTGTTCTCGACGTTCGCCCGGCAGGGAGGAACGGACACCGGTTCTCGATCGCACGAGACGGTGGCTGGTCCCCCGGGCGGTCCCCCTCGAGAAGGACACGGAGCCTCGCGCGCCGTGACATGATCGGGGATGCCGGTTCCCCCGGCTCCCTCCGCTCGGATCACCGAGTTGGAGAGGGCGCTGAGGCTCTGGTAGATTAGAGAAGTTGCCCCAAGCGAGGTTCTGCCCGGTCGGGTGGTGCTGAGTTGGTGTGTGTCGGTTGTTTGAGAACTCAACAGTGTGCTTGTTAGTCAATGCCAATTTTTTGTCCCTGTGGCATGGCTGATCGTCTTCGCCCGTCGGGTGGGGTGGTTGGTTGTGTCTGGGATTCCTTTGGTTGATTTCGGAAGATGATGTCATCTTTCGTGTTGATGCCAGTTTTGTGAACCCTGGTGGGTTCGCTTCGTATGGATTGTTCACTGCTGGGTTTGTCCTGGTGGTGGGCGTTGTTCATTTACGGAGAGTTTGATCCTGGCTCAGGACGAACGCTGGCGGCGTGCTTAACACATGCAAGTCGAACGATGATGCCCAGCTTGCTGGGTGGATTAGTGGCGAACGGGTGAGTAACACGTGAGTAACCTGCCCTTGACTTCGGGATAACTCCGGGAAACCGGGGCTAATACCGGATATGAGCCGTCCTCGCATGGGGGTGGTTGGAAAGTTTTTCGGTCAGGGATGGGCTCGCGGCCTATCAGCTTGTTGGTGGGGTGATGGCCTACCAAGGCGACGACGGGTAGCCGGCCTGAGAGGGCGACCGGCCACACTGGGACTGAGACACGGCCCAGACTCCTACGGGAGGCAGCAGTGGGGAATATTGCACAATGGGCGCAAGCCTGATGCAGCGACGCCGCGTGAGGGATGAAGGCCTTCGGGTTGTAAACCTCTTTCAGCAGGGAAGAAGCGCAAGTGACGGTACCTGCAGAAGAAGCGCCGGCTAACTACGTGCCAGCAGCCGCGGTAATACGTAGGGCGCAAGCGTTGTCCGGAATTATTGGGCGTAAAGAGCTCGTAGGCGGTCTGTCGCGTCTGGTGTGAAAACTCGAGGCTCAACCTCGAGCTTGCATCGGGTACGGGCAGACTAGAGTGCGGTAGGGGAGACTGGAATTCCTGGTGTAGCGGTGGAATGCGCAGATATCAGGAGGAACACCGATGGCGAAGGCAGGTCTCTGGGCCGCAACTGACGCTGAGGAGCGAAAGCATGGGGAGCGAACAGGATTAGATACCCTGGTAGTCCATGCCGTAAACGTTGGGCACTAGGTGTGGGGCTCATTCCACGAGTTCCGTGCCGCAGCAAACGCATTAAGTGCCCCGCCTGGGGAGTACGGCCGCAAGGCTAAAACTCAAAGGAATTGACGGGGGCCCGCACAAGCGGCGGAGCATGCGGATTAATTCGATGCAACGCGAAGAACCTTACCAAGGCTTGACATGCACGGGAAGCCACCAGAGATGGTGGTCTCTTTGGACACTCGTGCACAGGTGGTGCATGGTTGTCGTCAGCTCGTGTCGTGAGATGTTGGGTTAAGTCCCGCAACGAGCGCAACCCTCGTCCCATGTTGCCAGCGGGTTATGCCGGGGACTCATGGGAGACTGCCGGGGTCAACTCGGAGGAAGGTGGGGATGACGTCAAATCATCATGCCCCTTATGTCTTGGGCTTCACGCATGCTACAATGGCCGGTACAAAGGGCTGCGATACCGTAAGGTGGAGCGAATCCCAAAAAGCCGGTCTCAGTTCGGATTGGGGTCTGCAACTCGACCCCATGAAGTCGGAGTCGCTAGTAATCGCAGATCAGCAACGCTGCGGTGAATACGTTCCCGGGCCTTGTACACACCGCCCGTCAAGTCACGAAAGTCGGTAACACCCGAAGCCCATGGCCCAACCGTTCGCGGGGGGAGTGGTCGAAGGTGGGACTGGCGATTGGGACTAAGTCGTAACAAGGTAGCCGTACCGGAAGGTGCGGCTGGATCACCTCCTTTCTAAGGAGCTACCAACGCTCGCCCGGCCGGCTTCGCTGGTGGGTGGGTTGAACAGGTGCCACGCCATCGCCGCACGTGTGGTGGGTGGTTGCTCATGGGTGGAACATTGACGAAAGAGCGTCCTGGTCTTCGCTGGTGTCAGTACCTGCCGGCCCGCCAGGCTCTGGTCGTCCCTTCGGGGGTGTCGGGGTCGGGTGTGGTGGTGGTGGAACATCGCTGGTGGGGGGTGGGGGCTTGTCGAGCACACTGTTGGGTCCTCAGGTCACCGGCCACCGGTTGGTGGGGTGCCTGGTACGGGCCGGTCCTCGGGCCACGAACCGCTGTCCTTGGTCCTCCTTCGTGGAGGGGTGGGGGTGGTAGGCGGGTCTGGTGGGGGTCGGGGTCGTTGGTTGTTTGAGAACTGCACAGTGGACGCGAGCATCTTTGTAAAGATCAAGACACGCCTTCGGGTGTGGTTCTTGGTTCTCTGCAGTTTTGTTGTTTTTGTTGAAGTTTTTAAGGGCACAGGGTGGATGCCTTGGCACTAGGAGCCGAAGAAGGACGTGGTAGCCTGCGATAAGCCTCGGGGAGCTGGCAAACGAGCTGTGATCCGAGGGTTTCCGAATGGGGGAACCCCGCACGAGTCATGTCGTGTGACCTGCACCTGAATATATAGGGTGTGTGGAGGGAACGTCGGGAAGTGAAACATCTCAGTACCGACAGGAAGAGATATTCCGTGAGTAGTGGCGAGCGAAAGCGGATGAGGCCAAACCGGGCGCGTGGTAAAGCTGTCAGGCGTTGCGTGTTCGGGGTTGTGGGACCCTTCTGGTGGATCTGACAGTCCGCCGGGGAGTGAGAAAGTCGTGTCATAGTCGAACCGCATTGAAAGGCGGACCATAGACGGTGCGAGTCCGGTAGACGAAATGGCGTGGCCTCCCGAAGGGGATCCCAAGTAGCACGGGGCCCGAGAAATCTCGTGTGAATCTGGCAAGACCACTTGCTAAGCCTAAATACTACCTAGTGACCGATAGCGGACCAGTACCGTGAGGGAAAGGTGAAAAGTACCCCGGGAGGGGAGTGAAATAGTACCTGAAACCGTGTGCCTACAATCCGTTGGAGCCTCCTTGGTTGGGGTGACAGCGTGCCTTTTGAAGAATGAGCCTGCGAGTTAGTGCTCAGTGGCGAGGTTAACCCGTGTGGGGAAGCCGTAGCGAAAGCGAGTCCGAACAGGGCGCCCATAGTCGCTGGGTCTAGACCCGAAGCGAAGTGATCTAGCCATGGGCAGGTTGAAGCGCGGGTAAGACCGCGTGGAGGACCGAACCCACCAGGGTTGAAAACCTGGGGGATGACCTGTGGTTAGGGGTGAAAGGCCAATCAAACTTCGTGATAGCTGGTTCTCCCCGAAATGCATTTAGGTGCAGCGTCACGTGTTTCTTGCCGGAGGTAGAGCTACTGGATGGCCGATGGGCCCTACAAGGTTACTGACGTCAGCCAAACTCCGAATGCCGGTAAGTGGAAGCGTGGCAGTGAGACTGCGGGGGATAAGCTCCGTAGTCGAGAGGGAAACAGCCCAGACCACCGGCTAAGGCCCCTAAGCGTGTGCTAAGTGGGAAAGGATGTGGAGTTGCACAGACAACCAGGAGGTTGGCTTAGAAGCAGCCACCCTTGAAAGAGTGCGTAATAGCTCACTGGTCAAGTGATTCCGCGCCGACAATGTAGCGGGGCTCAAGTACACCGCCGAAGCCGTGGCATCTGCGCTCAACTCAGGCCTTCGTGGTCCAGAGGCGCAGGTGGGTAGGGGAGCGTCGTGTGGGCAGTGAAGCCGCGGGGGAACCCAGTGGTGGAGCCCACACGAGTGAGAATGCAGGCATGAGTAGCGAAAGACGGGTGAGAAACCCGTCCGCCGAATGACCAAGGGTTCCAGGGCCAGGTTAATCCGCCCTGGGTAAGTCGGGACCTAAGGCGAGGCCGACAGGCGTAGTCGATGGACAAGGAGTTGATATTCTCCTACCGGCGAAGAACCGCCCATACCGAGCCCGGTGATGCTAACCGCCCAAACCTGTCCACCGGCCCTTCGGGGCCACCGGGCAGGGGCGCGCGGGACCCGAACCGGTAGTAGGTAAGCGTATTAACAGGGGTGACGCAGGAAGGTAGCCCGGCGTGGCGATGGTAGACCACGTCCAAGGCCGTAGGCCGTCTGGTAGGCAAATCCGCCAGACACACAGGCTGAGAGCTGACGGTGAGCGCACAAGCGCGAACTGGGTGATCCTATGCTGCCAAGAAAAGCCTCGGCGCGAGGTTCTAGCCGCCCGTACCCCAAACCGACTCAGGTGGTCAGGTAGAGAATACTAAGGCGATCGAGAGAATCGTGGTTAAGGAACTCGGCAAAATGCCCCCGTAACTTCGGGAGAAGGGGGGCCCGAAGCGTGAACACCCTCGCGGTGGGAGCGTGGACGGCCGCAGAGACCAGGGAGAAGCGACTGTTTACTAAAAACACAGGTCCGTGCGAAGTCGCAAGACGATGTATACGGACTGACGCCTGCCCGGTGCTGGAAGGTTAAGAGGACGGGTCAACCCTTCGGGGTGAAGCTCAGAATTTAAGCCCCAGTAAACGGCGGTGGTAACTATAACCATCCTAAGGTAGCGAAATTCCTTGTCGGGTAAGTTCCGACCTGCACGAATGGCGTAACGACTTCTCCGCTGTCTCAACCGCGAACTCGGCGAAATTGCACTACGAGTAAAGATGCTCGTTACGCGCAGCAGGACGGAAAGACCCCGGGACCTTTACTATAGCTTGGTATTGGTGTTCGGTGCGGCTTGTGTAGGATAGGTGGGAGACTGTGAAGCCCGTACGCCAGTGCGGGTGGAGTCAACGTTGAAATACCACTCTGGCCGCTTCGGATGTCTAACCTCGGTCCGTGATCCGGACCAGGGACAGTGCCTGGTGGGTAGTTTAACTGGGGCGGTTGCCTCCTAAAATGTAACGGAGGCGCTCAAAGGTTCCCTCAGCCTGGTTGGCAATCAGGTGTCGAGTGCAAGTGCACAAGGGAGCTTGACTGTGAGACTGACAGGTCGAGCAGGGACGAAAGTCGGAACTAGTGATCCGGCGGTGGCTTGTGGAAGCGCCGTCGCTCAACGGATAAAAGGTACCCCGGGGATAACAGGCTGATCTTGCCCAAGAGTCCATATCGACGGCATGGTTTGGCACCTCGATGTCGGCTCGTCGCATCCTGGGGCTGGAGTAGGTCCCAAGGGTTGGGCTGTTCGCCCATTAAAGCGGTACGCGAGCTGGGTTTAGAACGTCGTGAGACAGTTCGGTCCCTATCCGCTGCGCGCGCAGGAAACTTGAGAAGGGCTGTCCCTAGTACGAGAGGACCGGGACGGACGAACCTCTGGTGTGCCAGTTGTTCCGCCAGGAGCACCGCTGGTTGGCTACGTTCGGAAGGGATAACCGCTGAAAGCATCTAAGCGGGAAGCCTGCTTCAAGATGAGGTTTCCATACCCTACGGGGTGAGAGGCACCCAGCAGAACACTGGGTCGATAGGCCGGACGTGGAAGCGGGGACGAAAGACCCGTGCAGCTGACCGGTACTAATCAGCCGACAACTTCAACACCAACACACTTTGCTACGCGTCCACTGTGCGGTTCCCGAACCACCAACACCACACCCCCCAAGGGGTGCCCCAGCGTGTTGACAGGTTCACAGAGTTACGGCGGTCACAGCGAAGGGGAAACGCCCGGTCCCATACCGAACCCGGAAGCTAAGCCCTTCAGCGCCGATGGTACTGCCCTGGAGACGGGGTGGGAGAGTAGGACGCCGCCGGACAACCCTTCACCGAAGGCCCACCCCACACCGGGGTGGGCCTTCGGCATTTCCAGACCGTCACGCCGGACCGCCCTCGTCGGGGCCGGCCCGTGCGGACGTCGCGCCGCAGTGCTCCCCGCGCCCTCCGTCACGTGTCACGGCGGGGCCGACATGGGAAGATGGCCTGCGCAAACTCCAGAACGAGAGGTCACCCCGTGAACGACACCTCCCACGATCCCGAGTCGGACCGCCCGTCGTCGGGCGACGACCGTGGTGGTCGCCGCGACCGTGACGGGCGACAGGGTCACTCGCGCGACGCGCGCGGGGCGGGGCCCGGGCGGTCCGGTGGCGACACGAGCTCCGGCGACCGCGACCGTCGCCGTGGCGACGACGCCCGGCGCGGCGCAGGCGAGTCGCGCGGACGTCAGGACGGCGGCTACCGGGGCAAGCCCGACGGCACGCGCGGCCGGGGGGAAAGGGGCCGCCCCGAGCGCGGGTACGGGGGCGCGGACCGCGACCGTCGCGCCGGCGACCGTCCGGGTCGCCGTGACGACCGGGCACCCGCTCGTGACGGGCGTGCCACGTCCGGGGCGCGCGGCGACGGGTACCAGGGTCCCGCGCGAGCCGGCGAGGGGAACCGCGGGCGGTACGACCGGGACGCGACCGACCGCCGTCGGGGCGGCACGGGCCCGCGTGACGACCGCCGGGGCGGCGACCGCGGCGGGCACGCACCCCGCGCAGGGGCGGGCCGGGACCGCGAGGGCTTCGACCGTCGTCCCGAGCCGCGTCATCCCGCGGGGCCGGCGATCCCCGACGAGGTGCAGATCTCTCAGCTCGACCGCGCGGCTCGCGGGCGCCTACGGACCCTGAGCAAGGAGACGGCCGAGGTCGTCGGACGTCACCTGGTCATGGCCGGACGTCTCATCGACTCCGACCCGGAGCTCGCCTACGAGCACGCGCAGGCCGCCGTGCGTCGCGCCGGCCGTGTCGACGTCGCGCGCGAGGCGGCGGGCCTGACGGCCTACGCGACCGGCCGGTACGCCGAGGCGCTCCGCGAGCTGCGCACGGTGCGACGCCTCAACGGGTCGTCGGAGCACCTGCCGATCATGGCCGACTGCGAGCGCGGGCTCGGGCGGCCGGAGCGCGCGCTCGCCCTGGCGGCGTCGGAGGAGGCCGCGACCCTGGACGAGGTGGGGCGCACGGAGCTCGCGATCGTCGTGAGCGGCGCGCGCGTCGACCTCGGCGAGCTCGACGCGGCACTCGGGGCGCTCGAGCAGGTGCCCGCCGTCGGGACCCGCGGCGAGCTGGGCGCACGCGTCCTGCAGGCGCGCGCATCGGTGCTCGAGGTCGCGGGGCGGACCGAGGAGGCCGCGGAGATCCTCGCGGGCATCGACGCGAGCCTGCTCGCTGCGGCGCTGGGCGAGGAGGACGACGACGTCGTCGTCTACGACCTGACGGACGAGCTCGAGGAGTCCGAGCAGCTCGCGGACGAGGGTCCGGGCGCGACGGAGGATGCCGCGCCGTCCGACGGGGCGGACCGGTGAGCGCCGGGCTGCTCGGGAGCGACGTCGCGCTGGCCGACCGGTACGACCTCGCGCTCGTCGACCTCGACGGCGTCGCGTACCGCGGGCACGAGCCGATCGAGCACGCGTCCCAGGGCCTGACGACGGCGCGCGCCCGCGGCATGCGTCTCGTGTTCGTCACGAACAACGCGTCGCGCGAGCCCGGCTCGGTGGCCGAGCAGCTGACGGGCCTCGACATCCCCACCTCGGCGGACGAGGTCATGACCGCCGCGCAGGCGGCCGCCGCGCTGCTGCGGACCCGCCTCGAGCCGGGCGCGCGCGTCCTCGTGGTCGGTGGGGCGGGCCTGGTGACGGCGGTCCACGACGCCGGGTTCGTGCTCGTGGAGAGCGCGGACGACGAGCCCGACGCCGTGGCGCAGGGCTTCGCGCCGGAGCTCGGCTGGGCACAGCTCGCCGAGGCGGCGTACGCCGTCCAGCGGGGCGCGTGGCACGTCGCGAGCAACCTCGACCTCTCGTTGCCGACCGCGCGCGGGTTCGCGCCGGGCAACGGGTCGCTCGTCGGTGCGGTCCGCGCCGCGACGGGCGTGGAGCCCGACAGCGCGGGCAAGCCGTCGCCGACCATGTACCGGCTCGCGATCGAGCGTGCGGGCTCCGAGGCGCCGCTCGTCGTCGGGGACCGGCTCGACACGGACCTCGCGGGCGCCCGCGCGGGCGGCTATCCCGGTCTGCACGTCCTGACCGGGGTGAGCACGGCGCGGGACGCGATCCTGGCGGAGCCGCACCTGCGCCCGCACTACGTGGGCGCCGACCTGCGCAGCCTCCTCGAGCCGCACCCGGTGCCCGTGCGCACCGAGGCCGGCTGGTGGTCGTGCGGTGACAGCGCGGCGCGCGTCGACGACGGCGCGCTGCGCCTGGACGTGCGCGGCACCGCGACGGTCGACACCGTCCGGGCGGCCGCCGCCGCGGCGTGGGCCTCCGCCGACGCGGGGCTCCCCGTGGACCCGTCGACGGTCCCGGAGCTGCCCGTCGGGACGCACTGAGCCCGACGGTCGGGCGGCGCGACGCGCCGCCTGGCGCAGGCCGCCGGTCGTGCCCGTCCGTGGGACGCAACCGGTAGCGTGGTCCGGGATGCCCGGCGACGGCCGGGCGACGTTCGCGCAGCCCAGCAGACAGGAGGCAGGACATGACGGACGGTCCGCTGCGTCCGGTTCCCGGACCGCCTCCCGGCGGACGACCGGTGAGCCCGGCAGCCGGGCGGGACGGCGAGGCGCCGTCGCCGGTCGTCAGCCCGCTCGACGCCGCGCTCGGACGGCTCGACGAGCTGGACGGGCTCGCCACCGCGGACCACGTGGGGGTGCTGGAGGCCGTGCACGACGCGCTGGTCGCCGAGCTCGCCCGCACGGAGGACTGAGCGTGGCCGAGCGCTCCGGTGCGCGCCTCGACGGCGAGCTCGTCCGGCGCGGGCTCGCGCGCTCGCGCCGGCAGGCCGCCGAGCTCGTGGCCGCGGGCCGGGTGACGCGCAGCGGGACGGTCGTGACCAAGCCGTCGGCCGCCGTCGGGCCGGACGACCTGCTCGCGGTGGCTCCCGACCCGGAGGATCCGGGCTACGCCTCGCGCGCCGCGTTCAAGCTCGCCGGGGTGCTCGACGCGCTGGACGCGCTGGACCCTGCGGGCGCGCCGCTGCGACCGCCCGCCGTCGACGGCGCGCGGTGCCTCGACCTCGGGGCATCGACCGGGGGCTTCACCGACGTCCTGCTGCGCCGGGGCGCGCGCGAGGTCGTCGCCGTGGACGTCGGGCACGACCAGCTCGTGCCGGCCCTGCGCGCGGACCCGCGGGTGCAGGTGCACGAGGGGCTCAACGTCCGCGACCTGGTTCCCGAGCACGTCGGGGCGGTGCCCGACCTCGTCGTCGGCGACCTGTCGTTCATCTCGCTCGCGATGGTGCTGCCCGCCGTCGCGGGGGTGGTGGGCCCGGGCTCCGACCTGCTGCTGCTCGTCAAGCCGCAGTTCGAGGTCGGCCGGGAACGCCTGGGGAGCGGCGGCGTCGTGCGCGACCCCGCGCTCCACGTCGAGGTCGTCGCCGCGGTCGCGCGGCACGCGGCGGTCGTCGGGCTGCGCCCGCTCGCCGTCGTGCCGAGCCCGCTGCCCGGACCGAGCGGCAACCGCGAGTACTTCTGGTGGCTGCGGGCGGGCGATCCCGGCCGTGCCGACGGCACCGGGCTCGAGGACTCCGCGCTGGAGGACGCCGCCGCCGCGGCGGTGGCGTGGCGACCCGCGCCCGACGGAGGCCTGCCGCCCGTCGTCCTCGTCGCCCGGGCGGCCGCGGACGGACCGGCTCCGACGCGCGACGCCACGACGCCCGACCGACCCCTGACAGGAGGAGCACCGTGACGCGACGCGTGCTGATCGTGACCCACGGCGGCCGCCCCGAGGCGGTCGTGGCGCTGCACGAGGCGGTGACCGAGCTCGAGCGCGCCGGGTTCACCGTGACGCTGCACGACGACGACCTCGCGGAGAAGTTCGGCGACCACATGGCGCACACTCGGGCGCGCGAGGGCGTCGCGGAGTCCGAGGTCGTCATGGTCCTCGGGGGCGACGGCACGATCCTGCGCGCCGCCGAGCTCACGCACGGGACCGGGGTGCCGCTGCTCGGCGTCAACCTCGGGCACGTGGGGTTCCTCGCCGAGAGCGAGCGCGAGGACCTGCGCGCCGCCGTCGGGCGGCTCGCGGCGTACGACTACACGGTCGAGGAGCGCACGATCGTCGAGGTGCGCGCCTTCCTCCCGGGCGAGCCGGAGCCGCTCGTGGGGTGGGCGCTCAACGAGGCGACGGTCGAGAAGGCGCAGCGCGAGCGCATGATCGAGGTCGTCCTCGGCGTCGACGGCCGGCCGCTGTCGTCGTTCGGGTGCGACGGCGTCGTGACGGCGACCGCGACCGGCTCGACGGCGCACGCGTTCTCCGCGGGCGGTCCGGTGATGTGGCCGGACGTCGACGCGGTGCTCGTCGTGCCGCTCGCGGCCCACGCGCTCTTCGCGCGGCCGCTCGTGGTCGGTCCGCGCTCGACGATCACGGTGGACGTGCTGCCGGACTCGGCGTCGTCGGGCGTGCTCACGTGCGACGGCCGTCGGCGCATCGACCTGCCCAACGGCTCGCGGGTCGAGGTGCGGCGCTCGGACACGCCCCTGCGCCTCGCGCGCCTCAGCACGGCCCCGTTCACGGACCGGCTGGTGTCCAAGTTCTCGCTCCCCGTGGTCGGGTGGCGCGAGCGCGCGGCGAGCGTCGCCGCGACGGCAGGGACGACGGCGGAGCGCGCGGCCGCGACCGCGGGCAGGGAACCGGGGGAGCCGGACGTCACGGACGAGGAGGAGTGAGCGTGCTCGAGGAGATCGCGATCGAGAACCTCGGCGTGATCCGGTCGGCCCGCGTCCCGGTCGGGGCGGGCCTGACCGTGATCACGGGCGAGACGGGCGCGGGCAAGACCATGGTGCTCACCGGGCTCGGCCTGCTCATGGGCGGCAAGGCGGACCCGGCGACGGTGCGCCCGGGCGCGGCGAGCGCCGTGGTCGAGGGGCGCGTGCGCGTCACCGACCGTCCGGCGGTCGCGCAGCGGGTCGACGACGCGGGCGGCCAGGTGGACGACGACGGCACGGTCGTCATCCTGCGCACGGTCGCGGCGGAGGGCCGGTCGCGCGCGCACCTCGGCGGGCGCAGCGTCCCGCAGGGCGTGCTCGCGGAGATCGCCGACGACCTCGTGACGGTCCACGGACAGTCCGACCAGCTCCGGCTGCGGACCGCGAGCCGGCAGCGCAGCGCGCTGGACGCGTTCGCCGGTCCACCGCACGCCGAGCTGCTGACCGCGTACCGCGACGCGTGGACCGAGCGGTCCGCGCTGCAGGCGGAGATCGACGACATCGAGGCGCGCGCGGGCGAGCGTGCCCGGGAGGCCGAGCTGCTGCGCCTCGGCCTCGCCGAGGTCGAGCGGGTGGCGCCGCAGCCGGGCGAGGACGTCGAGCTCACGGCTCTGGTCGCGCGGCTCGGCAACGTCGAGGAGCTGCGGGTCGCGGCCCAGCTCGCGCACGACGCCGTGGCCGGCGACGAGGCCGTGGAGCCGCAGGAGAACGCGGTCGTGTCGGTCGACCGAGCGCGGCGCGCGCTCGAGGCGGTGGCGGGCACGGACCCCGTGCTCGCCCGGCTCGCGGAGCGGCTCGCGGAGGTGGGCTACGTGCTCGCCGACGTCGCGACGGAGATCTCCGGCTACGTCGAGGACCTCGCCGCCGATCCCGCGGGTCTCGAGACCGCGCACGCGCGCCTCGCCGAGCTCGGCACGCTGACCCGCAGCTACGGCGAGACGGTCGACGACGTGCTCGCCTGGGCGAGCGACGCCGGGCTGCGGCTCCTGGACCTGGACGACGGCGGCGAGCGGCTCCATGCCGCGACCGCGCGCCGCGACGAGCTCGACGCGGAGCTGGAGCGCCTCGGGACCGCGATCACGGCCTCGCGCGAGCGCGCCGCGGCCGAGCTCGCGACGGCGGTGACCGACGAGCTGCGCGGGCTGGCGATGGGTGGCGCGAGCCTCGTCGTCGACGTCGAGCGCGCCGAGGAGCCCGGACCGTGGGGCGTCGACGTGGTGACGTTCTCGCTCGTCGCGCACGCCGGCGCGCCGGCCCGGCCGCTGGGCAAGGGCGCGTCGGGCGGCGAGCTCTCCCGCGTGATGCTCGCGATCGAGGTGGCGCTCGCGACGGCGGCGGTCGACGGCACCGGACAGGTGCTGCCGACGTTCGTCTTCGACGAGGTCGACGCCGGTGTCGGGGGCAAGGCGGCCGTCGAGGTCGGGCGCCGGCTCGCGTCCCTCGCGACCCGCGCGCAGGTGGTCGTCGTGACGCACCTCGCGCAGGTCGCGGCGTTCGCGGACGTCCAGCTCGTGGTGACGAAGTCCTCGGACTCGTCGTCGGGCACGGACGACGGGGACCCGGCCGCGGCCGTCACGGTCACCGGTGTGCGCGAGGTCACGGGGGACGAGCGCGTCCGCGAGCTCGCGCGGATGCTCTCCGGGCAGGAGGACTCGGACGCGGCCCGCCGCCACGCGGTGGAGCTTCTGGAGTCCTCGGTCGTGGGACGATAGGGCACGATGAGACTCACTCTGCGCAAAGCCTCCCTGCCGGAGGCCGGGTCCGGCACGCTCGGCCCGGCCAAGGTCGACGCGCGCACCAAGGCGCTCACGAAGCGGCTCCAGCCGGGCGACGTCGCGGTGATCGACCACGTGGACATCGACCGCGTCGCCGCCGACGCCCTCGTCGCGGCCAAGCCGTCCGCCGTCCTCAACGCCGCCAAGTCGGTCTCGGGGCGCTACCCGAACCTGGGGCCCGACGTCCTCGTCGAGGCGGGGATCGTGCTCGTCGACGACCTGGGCCCGGCGATCATGGCCGTCCCGGAGGGCCGTGAGCTGCGGCTCGACGGCGGCAAGGTCTACCTCGGCGACGACCTGGTGGCCGAGGGCGTCCTGCAGAGCGAGGAGACGGTCGCGCGCAGCCTCGAGGAGGCGCGCGCCAACCTCTCGGTCGAGATCGAGTCGTTCGCCGAGAACACGATGAACTACCTGCGGCGCGAGCGGGACCTGCTGCTCGACGGCGTCGGCGTCCCGGACATCCGCACCCCGATCGACGGGCGGCAGGTGCTCATCGTGGTGCGTGGCTACCACTACCGCGAGGACCTCGCGACGCTGCGCCCCTACATCACGGAGTACCGGCCCGTCCTCATCGGCGTGGACGGCGGCGCGGACGCGATCCTCGACGCCGGCTGGAAGCCGGACATGATCGTCGGCGACATGGACTCGGTCTCCGACCGCGCGCTGAGCAGCGGCGCCGAGGTCGTGGTCCACGCGTACCGCGACGGCAAGGCGCCGGGGCTGGAGCGCGTCCAGGAGCTCGGCGTCGAGCCGGTCGTTTTCCCGGCGACGGGCACGAGCGAGGACATCGCGATGCTCCTCGCCGACGACAAGGGCGCCGAGGTCATCGTCGCCGTCGGGACGCACGCGACCCTGGTCGAGTTCCTCGACAAGGGCCGCGCGGGCATGGCGAGCACGTTCCTCACCCGGCTGCGCGTCGGTGGCAAGCTCGTCGACGCCAAGGGCGTCTCGCGCCTGTACCGGCACCGGATCTCCAACCTCCAGCTCTGGCTCCTGTCGATCGCGGGGCTCCTCGCCGTCGTCGCGGCGCTGTGGTCGACGGCAGCGGGCCAGACGTTCTTCGGGATCGTCGGCGCCCGGTTCGACGACCTCTGGTCGTGGGTCGGGTCGCTCTTCACGGGCGGCGGCTGACCCGACCGGGCCGCCGTCGTCGGCCCGCGCGCGTCGTTCCCGACCGCGCCCGACCCGCGCTCCCGCGCACCCTGACCTTGCCAGCACGCAGCAGCCCGAACCGAAGGACACCACCGCACAGTGATCGACTTCAGGTACCACATCGTCTCGTTGATCTCGGTCTTCCTGGCCCTGGCCGTCGGGATCATCCTCGGCGCCGGCCCGCTCCAGGGAGCCATCGGCGACCAGCTCACCGGGCAGGTGGAGCAGCTGCGCACCGAGCGCAACGAGCTGCGCGACCAGCTCGACGAGGCGAACGTGACGCTCGGCAACGACTCGCGGTACATCGAGGCGGCGGGTCCGCAGCTCGTCGCGGGGTCGCTCCAGGACCGTCGCGTCGCGGTCGTCGACCTGGACGGGGCGGACAAGGAGCGCGACGACGCGATCGCGGAGCAGCTCGAGCTGGCGGGCGCCTCCGTGGTCGGCCACGTCCGGCTGACGGACTCGTGGACGGACCAGGACGAGGAGAGCGCGCGCCAGACCGTGGCCGAGGGCCTCGGGGAGAAGCTGGGGGAGGTCCCGCAGGACGCCACCCCCGAGCAGCGGCTCGCCCGTGCCCTCGCCCTCGCGCTCACGGGGTCGACGCCCGCGAGCTCCGAGGAGCGCAGCCCGGAGGCCACCGAGCTCGAGGCGCTCCTGGAGCGCTTCGCGCTCGTGGACGTGGTGTCCGAGCAGACGCTCCCCGCGGACGTCGTCCTGCTGCTGAGCGGCCCGGCGCCCGAGCAGGCCGCCCCGACGGGGGAGGGCGGGGAGGCCCCCGCACCGGACACGTACGTCGTCGACATCGAGGTCCAGGTGGCCGTCGCCGCCCAGGAGGTCGCCGAGGCGGCCCTCGTCGCGGGCCCGACGGCGGTGAGCGGCGACGTCGTCTCCAGCATCCGCGCGAACGACGACCTCGCCGCGACGCTGTCCACGGTGAGCGGCATCGAGGCCGAGCCCGGCCGGATCAACGTCCCGCTCGCCCTCGCCGCACGCGTCGCCGACCAGGTCGGGCAGTTCGGGTTCGAGGAGAGCGCGACGGCGGTCCTCCCGCCCGCCGTCGAGCTCCCGCCGGTGACGCGCACGACGTCGTCCGACGCGGGCGCTCAGGACGCGGCGGCGGGCGACACCTCGGGCGGCACCTCCGGCGGCACGGAGGACGGCGGTTCCGCGGACGTCGAGCAGACCACCGCCGGCGCGGGGGAGGGCTGACGTGGCGCGCGCGCTGCGCACCCTCGCCGCGGCCGGGGTCGCCGCCGTCGTGACCGCGACGGCGCGCCGCGCGGCCGGTTCGCGCCCGCCGGGCGGCACGGAGCGCTGGACGCGGACCAACCACCGTGGCGAGCCGATCAGCCTGCTCGAGGGCCCGGCGGTCGCCGCCGGCCTCGTCGCCGGGACGTTCGCGACGGGCGGCGCCGCCCGCACGCGCGGCGCGGTCGCCCTCGCGACGGCGAGCGCGGGCGCGTTCGGCCTGGTCGACGATCTCGCGGAGGACACGTCCACCCGGACGAAGGGCCTGCGCGGCCACCTCGGCGCGCTCGCCGAGGGCCGCGTGACCACGGGCGCGCTGAAGGTCCTCGGGATCAGCGGCGTCTCGCTCGTCGCGGCGGCGGTCGGGACGCGGCGCACGGGCGGGGCGTTCGGCCACCTCGTGGACGTCGGCGTGAACGGCGCGCTCATCGCCGGGACGGCCAACCTGCTCAACCTCCTGGACCTCCGCCCGGGCCGTGCGCTCAAGGCGGCGGGGGTGGCGACGGTGCCGTACCTCGGCACCGCGGCGGCTCCGACGACGGGCGCCGTCCTCGGGGCGGCCGTCGCCGCGGCGCCGGGTGACCTGGGCGAGCGCGACATGCTCGGAGACTGCGGCGCGAACGCGCTCGGCGCGGCGCTCGGCTCGCAGGTCGCGTTCGCGGCGCCCCGCTCGGTGCGCTGGCTCGCGCTCACCGGCGTGGTGGGCCTGACCCTGGCGAGCGAGAAGGTGAGCTTCTCGAAGGTCATCGAGGGCAACGACGTGCTGCGGCGCGTGGACGCGTGGGGCCGGCGCCCGGCGTGAGCGCGCGGGCGGGGCGGCTGCGCGCCGCCACGGGCACCCTGGCGGGCGCCGCCGCGATGATCACGCTCGTGACGATCGCGAGCCGCCTCGTCGGCTTCGCCCGGTCGCTCGTGCAGTCGGCGGCGGTCGGCACCGAGGGCGTCGGGTCGGCGTACACGGCGGCGAACCTCCTGCCGAACGTCCTCTTCGAGGTCGCGGCAGGTGGCGCGCTCGCGGGCGCGGTCGTGCCGCTCCTCGCCGGGCCCATCGCGCGCCGGGCGGGCACCGACGTCTCGCGCATCGCCTCGGCCATGCTCGGGTGGACGCTCGTCGTGCTCGTCCCGCTCGGGGCGCTCCTCGCGCTCCTCGCGCAGCCGATCGCGTCCCTCCTCATGCTGGCGAAGCACCCCGAGCTCGTCGACGTGACGGCGACCTTCGTGCGCGTGTTCGCGCTCCAGGTCCCGCTGTACGGGCTGGCGGTCGTGCTCGGGAGCATCCTCCAGGCGCACAAGCGCTTCTTCTGGCAGGCGTTCTCGCCGCTGCTGTCGAGCCTCGCCGTCATCGTGGTCTTCCTCGTGTTCGCGCGGCTGGCGGACGGGGACCAGGCGGACGTCGCGGCGCTGTCGGGCGACGCCATCGCCTGGCTGGGCTGGGGAACGACGGCGGGCGTGGCGGTCCTCGCGCTGCCGCTCGTGCTGCCGGTGCACCGGCTGGGCGTCCGGCTGCGGCCCACCCTGCGGTTCCCGGGCGGCGAGGCCGTCCGGGCGCGCAACCTGGCGTTCGCGGGGATCGGGGCGCTCGTCGCGCAGCAGCTCTCCGTGCTGGCCATCATGGGTGCCGCCTACCGGTACGGGCCGGAGCAGACCTTCCCGACGTACTGGTTCGCCCAGCAGGTGTACCTGCTGCCCTACGCGGTGCTGGCGTTCCCGCTCGCGACGAGCGCGTTCCCACGGCTCGCCGAGCACGTCGCCCACGCGCGCCACGACGCCTACCGACGCCTCCTCGCGACGACGACGCGGACGCTGATCGTCGTCGCGGGCCTCGGCGCGGCGGCCCTGATCGCCGCCTCGGCGGCCGTCGAGGCGGTGTTCGCGCACATCGCGACGGGATCGGTCGCCGGACTCGGGGGCGCGGTCGCGGGCATGGCCGTCGGCATCGTCGGCTTCTCGCTCATCCTGCACCTCTCGCGTGCGCTGTACGCCATCGACCGGCAGCGCGTGGCGGTCGTCGTGACCGCCGCGGGGTGGCTCGTGGTCGCGGCGACCGCCTACGTCCTGCCCGCCGTGACCGGCGTCCGCGACCAGGCGGGAGTGCTGCTCCAGCTCGGGCTCGCGACCGCGGTCGGGATGTCGGTCGCGGGCGCCGGGCTGCTCCTCGCGACGCGCCGCCACGCGGGGCCCGAGGCGACGCACGGGGTCCCGCGGACCCTCCTGGTCGTCGCCGTGGGCGTGGCCCTCGGCGCGCTCGGCGGCTCGGCCGTCTCGGGCGCGCTGCTGCCCGACGACGCGGGCTGGCTGCCCGCCGTCGGCGTCGGCGCCCTCGCCGCGCTCGTGGCGGGCGCGGTCGTGGTCGGGGTGTCGCTCGTCGGCGACCGTCCCGCGCTGCTGGGCGTCCTGCGCCGAGGACCGGGGGAGGGCACCCCGACGACGGGGGCGTCCTCGGGGTGACCACGGACGTGGCGCGTCGCACTCGCCGGCCAGCGTGCCGTCGTCGGGGGCGCTGTTAGGATGGAGTTCCGTGGCAGATCACCTGAACCGGCCCTCCTCCCGCCTCAACGCCTCGGGCGCTCGCACCGAGCACCGCACCGCGCACGTCTTCGTCACCGGCGGCGTCGCCTCCTCGCTCGGCAAGGGCCTCACGGCATCCAGCCTCGGTCGTCTGCTCCGCTCGCGCGGCCTGCGCGTCACCATGCAGAAGCTCGATCCGTACCTCAACGTCGATCCCGGGACGATGAACCCGTTCCAGCACGGCGAGGTGTTCGTCACCGAGGACGGCGCCGAGACGGACCTCGACATCGGCCACTACGAGCGCTTCCTCGACGTCGACCTCGAGGCCTCCGCGAACGTCACGACCGGCCAGGTGTACTCCCAGGTCATCGCCCGCGAGCGGCGCGGCGAGTACCTCGGCGACACGGTCCAGGTCATCCCGCACATCACCGACGAGATCAAGGCGCGCATGCGCGCCCAGGCCGGTGAGGACGTCGACGTCATCATCACCGAGATCGGCGGCACCGTCGGCGACATCGAGTCGCAGCCGTTCCTCGAGGCCGCGCGCCAGGTGCGCCACGAGCTCGGCCGGGACGACGTCTTCTTCCTCCACGTGTCGCTCGTGCCGTACATCGGCCCGTCGGGCGAGCTCAAGACGAAGCCGACGCAGCACTCGGTCGCCGCGCTGCGCTCGATCGGCATCCAGCCCGACGCGATCGTGCTGCGCGCGGACCGCGTGGTGCCCGAGTCCGTGAAGCGCAAGATCGCCCTCATGTGCGACGTGGACAACGAGGCGGTCGTCAACGCGATCGACGCGCCGAGCATCTACGACATCCCGCGCGTGCTGCACGCGGAGGGCCTCGACGCCTACGTCGTGCGCCGCCTCGGCCTGCCGTTCCACGACGTCGACTGGGACGGCTGGAGCCAGCTCCTCGAGCGCGTGCACCAGCCCGCCCACCGCGTCGAGGTCGCGCTCGTCGGCAAGTACATCGACCTCCCGGACGCGTACCTCTCGGTCACCGAGGCGCTGCGCGCGGGCGGGTTCGCGAACGACGCGAAGGTCACGATCCGCTGGGTCGCGTCCGACGAGTGCCAGACCCCGGCCGGCGCGGACGACGCGCTGCACGGCGTCGACGCCGTCCTCGTGCCGGGCGGCTTCGGCGTGCGGGGCATCGAGGGCAAGCTCGGCGCGCTGCGCTGGGCGCGCGAGAACAAGGTCCCGACGCTCGGCATCTGCCTCGGCCTGCAGTCGATGGTCATCGAGTACGCGCGCAACGTGCTCGGCATCGACGACGCGTCGTCGACCGAGTTCGACCCGGGCACGTCCCACCCCGTCATCGCGACGATGGAGGAGCAGCTCGCGATCGTCGGCGGCGACGGCGACCTGGGCGGCACGATGCGCCTCGGGTCGTACGAGGCCGCGCTCGCGCCGGGATCGGTGGTCGCCAAGACCTATGGGTCGGAGCGCGTCACGGAGCGCCACCGCCACCGCTACGAGGTGAACAACACCTACCGCAAGCAGCTCGAGGAGGCGGGCCTCGTCATCAGCGGGACGTCGCCCGACTCGTCGCTCGTCGAGTTCGTCGAGCTGCCCGCGGACGTGCACCCCTACTACGTGAGCACGCAGGCCCACCCGGAGTTCAAGTCGCGCCCGACGCGCTCCCACCCGCTGTTCGCCGGCCTCGTCGGCGCCGCGCTCGAGAACCAGGCCGACTGAGTGGCCGCCGAGCCGGGCCCGGTGCCGGCCGAGGCGACGGGCGGCGCGCCCGTCGTCGACGCCCTCGCCCCGCGCCCCGTCGTCGAGACGACGGTCGTGCACGCGGGTCGCGTGTTCGACCTGCGGTCCGACGTGGTCGACCTGGGGGACGGGGGCCGCGTCACGCGCGAGTACCTCGACCACCCCGGGGCGGTCGCGATCGTCGCCCTCGACGAGCAGGAGCGCGTCCTGCTGCTGCGGCAGTACCGCCACCCCGTGCGGCGCGAGCTGTGGGAGGTGCCCGCGGGCCTGCTCGACGTCGTGGGGGAGGACGGGCGGCTCGCGGCGGCCCGCGAGCTCGCGGAGGAGTCCGACCTGCAGGCCGCGCGCTGGGACGTCCTCGTCGACTACTTCACGACGCCGGGCGGCTCGAACGAGGCGCTGCGCGTCTTCCTCGCGCGGGACCTGTCGCCCGTCCCCGACGACGAGCGGTTCGAGCGCGAGGCCGAGGAGCTCGACATGGAGCTGCGGTGGGTGCCGCTCGACGAGGCGCTGCGCGGCGTCCTCGCGGGCGAGCTGCACAACCCGTCCGCCGTCGTCGGGATCCTCGCCGCCGCCGCGTCGCGCGCGGGCGGCTGGGCGTCGCTGCGCCCGGCCGACGCGCCGTGGCCGGAGCGCCGCGGGGGCTAACGCGCCCGGCGGCGCCCGCCGCCGGCCCCCGCACCGGTTCCGGTAGCGTCCTGGAGCGTGGGCTCTCCTCTTCCCGACCTCGTCCCGGTCCCGGGCGGCCGGATCGACGTCGTCGACGCGCGCACCCGGGAGTCACGACCCGTCGTCCTGGAACCGTTCCACGTCGCTCGCACCCCCGTGACCGTCGGCCAGCACCGAGCCGTGCTCGCCGCCGACCCGCTCCGGCCTCGACGCGGGCCGTCGGCCGACGGGCGCCCACGCTCCACGGCGGAGGAGCAGGACCGCACGTCCGGGGAGCCGGACGACGTCCCCGTGCACGGGGTGACGTGGTTCGAGGCGGTGCTCTGGTGCAACGCGGCCTCCCGGGTGGCGGGCCTGGACCCCGCGTACCGGGTCGAGGGTCGGGACGTGCGCTGGGACGTGCGGTCGGCGGGCTACCGGCTCCCGACCGAGGCCGAGTGGGAGCACGCGTCCCGCGGCGGGACGTCCGGTCCGCGCTACGGTCCGATCGGTGACGTCGCCTGGACAGCGGACGACGACGCCGACGGTCCACGGCCCGTCGCCACGCGGCTCCCGAACGCGTTCGGTCTGCACGACGTGCTCGGCAACGTCTGGGAGTGGTGCTGGGACTACGCCGACACGGCGCGCTACGGCGAGTACCGGAGCCTGCGCGGCGGTGGCTGGGCGGACCGGCCGTGGAGCGTGCGCGCGGGGGTGCGCCGCGGCAGCGCGCCCGACGCGCGGATCGAGGACGTCGGGCTGCGGGTCGCGCGGGGCGCCGTGGGCGAGCCGGGCGTCCCCGCCGCCCAGGGCTGGTCGGACGCGGCGGACCGCGCCCGGGCGCAGGTCCCCGGCCTCCTGCCGCTCGGATGGACGCCGTTGACGTTCCCGCCCGCCGCCGGGGACGCCGCCGCCGTCGTCGGTGCCGAGGACTAGGCTCTGACGACGTGCCCGCACCCGACGCCCCGACCCCACCGGGGGACGCGCGCGTCCGCGTCCTCGGACCGGTACGGGTCCCGGGAGCGGACGGCGCGCCCGTCGTCCCGCGCGGGTCGCGGGCGGCCGCGCTCGTCGCCGCGCTCGCGCTCGCGGGTGGTCGGGCGCTGGGCGTGACGACGCTCGTCGAGGACCTGTGGGGGTCCGACGCGCCGCAGGACCCGCGCGCCGCGCTCCAGAGCCTCGTCTCCCGGCTCCGGCGGGACGCCGCACCCGGGACCGTCCTCTCGCGCGCGGGCGGCTACGCCCTCGGTGTGCCGAGCGACCTGGACCACGCTCGTCGCGCGCTCGCGGACGCCCGGACCGGGACGCGTCCCGGCACCGCGCGCCGGGCCGCGGGGGACGCGGGGGACGCGGCGACCGTCGCCGACCTGCGGGCCGCGCTCGCGCTGTGGCACGACGAGGAGCCGGGCGCCGACGTGCCCGGACCCGTCGGGCACGCGCTGCGCGTGGAGGCGGCGCGGCTGCACGACGGGCTGACGGCCGCGCTGCGGTCGGCCGCGGCCGCCGCCGGGGACCAGGAGACCGTCGTCGCGCTCGCGACGGCGGCGCTCGACCGCGACGAGACCGACGAGGACGCCGCGCGCGACCTCATGACGGTCCTCGCGGCGTCGGGCCGGGAGCGCGAGGCGCTCGCCGCGTACGCGCGCGTCCGCCACGCGCTCGTCCGCGAGCTCGGCACGGACCCGGCCCCGGACCTCCAGCGGCTCGCCGCCGCCCTGCTCGACCCTCCGTCCGGTGCGGGCGCCCCGGCGCCGTCGTCTGCCGCGGCACCGTCCGGCGGCCCTGGCGCCGCGGCCCCGGTGCCCGGCAGGGCCCCGGGCGCCCGCGTCGCGCAGGTGCGTGGCGTGCGCGTGGCGCCCGACGCGCTCGTCGGCCGGGACGAGGACGTCGACCGCGTGCGGGACACGCTCGCCCGGTCGCGGCTCGTCACGGTGCTCGGTCCGGGCGGGCTCGGCAAGACGCGCCTCGCGCAGGAGGTCGCGCGCCGCGCCGCCGCGACCGGGTCCGCCGACCTCGTGGTCGTCGTCGAGCTCGCGGGCGTGCGGTCCGACGAGGACGTCGTCGTGGCTCTCGCGGACGGGCTGGGGATCTCGCCACCCGCGCGCACGGGGCGGCTCGCCGACCGCCTGGCGGCGCCGGAGCTGCGCGAGCAGGTGCTCGAGCGCGTGCGGGGGCGCGACGTCCTGCTCGTCCTGGACAACTGCGAGCACGTGCTCGACGGCGCGGCGCGCTGGACCGCCGACCTGCTCGGCGCCGCACCGCACCTGACCGTCCTCACGACGAGCCGGTCGCCCCTGCGGCTCCCGGCCGAGCACGTGTACCCCCTCGACGCCCTGGAAGCGGACGGTGGGGCCGGACCTGCCGTGCGTCTCTTCGTCGAGCGTGCGCGCGCCGTCCGGCCCGGCGCGAGCCTGCCCCCTGACGTCGTCGCCCGGCTGTGCGACCGGCTCGACGGTCTCCCGCTCGCGATCGAGCTCGCCGCGGCCCGCGTGCGCACCATGAGCGTCGAGGACGTCGAGCGGCACCTCGACGAGCGCTTCGCGCTGCTGCGTTCCGGCGACCGGCTCGCCCCCGACCGGCACCGCACGCTCGAGGCCGTGATCGAGTGGAGCTGGAACCTGCTCGGGGAGACGGAGCAGGACCTGCTGTGCCGTGCGGCCGTGTTCCCCGACGGGTTCTCGGCCGAGGCGGCACAGGCCGTGGCCGATGGCCCGTCCTCGGGAGCGGTGCTCGGCGCGCCCGTGTGGGGGATCCTGGACGCGCTCGACGGGCTCGTCGCCCAGTCGCTCCTGCGGGTCACCGAGGACGACGGGGTCGTGCGCTACCGGATGCTCGAGACCGTGCGGGAGTTCGGCGCCCTGCGGCTCCAGGACGCGGGCACCACGGCCGCGGCGCACGAGGCCGTGCAGCGCTGGGCCGCCGCGCTCGCGGACCGCTGCGCGGACGCGCTCGTCGGGGGCGACCAGGCCGCCGCCGCGACCGACCTGCGGCGCGAGCAGGAGAACCTCCTCTTCGCGCTCCGCGAGGCGGTCCAGGACGGCCGACCCGACGTCGTCGTGCGGGTGTTCACGGCGCTCATGGGGTCCTGGCTCCTGCTCGGCATCGAGGACCAGGCGGCCGGGCTCGTGGAGGTCGTGCTCGACTCCGTCGTCGGCTGGGCCGTCCCGGCCGAGGACGTCCAGCCCGCGGCGCTCGCGCTCGCCGCGGTCGCCGGCGCCGGGGCGTTCGCGCGCCCCGAGCTCACCGCCCGGGCGCTGGGGAGGCTGCGCCGCCTCCTGCGCTGGCCCGACGTCGGGCGACGCACCCGGGCGTTCGCGCGGCTCCTGACGGTGCGCAGCACCGAGGAGATGGAGGCGACGCTCGCGAGCCTGCGGGCGGACGACGACGCGTTCGTCGCGATGCTGGCCGAGTTCACGACGGCCCAGATGGCGGAGAACGAGGGGCGCCTCGCCGAGGCGCGCTCGTGGGGCGCGCTCGCGCACGAGCGCGCGGTCGCCCGAGGCGACGTCGCGGCGCGCGCGACGACGGCGATGTTCCTCGCCTCGTGCGCGAGCGAGGCGGGCGACGCGGAGGACGTCGGACGCTGGGCCGAGGCGGCGCGCGACCACCTGCGCGCGCTGGGCGCGACGGCGACGTTGCAGCAGCTCGACTGGGTGGAGATGTCGGCCGCGGTGACGCTCGGCGAGACGGAGCGCGCCGAGCGGATGCTCGCGGCGCTCGACGGCACGGTGGGCGGCACGGACGTCCCGCCCGACGTGCGGTCCGTCGTCGCCATGGGCCGGGCGGAGGTCGCGGCGATGCACGGTGACGACGACGCGGCCCTCGCGCTCTACGGCGAGGCCGCCGCCTCGTTCGACGACGAGGCGCGCTGGTCGCCCTGGTACGTCCTGCTCGTCTCGTCGTGGCTCGTGCGCCTCGCGGCGGCCAGGTCCGCGCTGGTCCCGACCGTCGCCCACGAGCTCCGGTCGCTCGTGCTCGGGATGCACCGGGCGCGGCCGCACTTCGTGGACTACCCGGTCGTCGGGACGTCGTTCCTCGCGCTCGGCGTCGCCTCCGTACCCGGTGCGGAGGGCACGCCGGACGCGGGCGCGGCGCGCGGGGCCCTCCTCGTCGCGCTCGCGGAACGGATGGGCTCGCGCCAGGACCAACCGTCGCTGCGGCACGAGAACGCCTGGGCGCGGGTGACCGACGTCGCCGGTGCCGCGGTCGCGGAGCGCGCACGGGCCGAGGCTCGTGACCTGGACCGGGGCGAGCTCGCGCGCCGGGGCTTCGCGCTCCTCGACGAGGCCGAGGCCGAGCTCGAGGGCGACGCCGGCGGGGACCGCTCCCACGACGCCTGACGGCGAGGGGCCGGCACCCGCTCGGGTGCCGGCCCCGCCTGCGGGGAACCGTCGTCGGGCGGGGGCCCGTCAGGCCTTGCGCATGTACGCGCGCACGGTGAGCGGTGCGAAGACCGCGACGATGACCGCGGCGCCGACGAGCGAGATCGCCGCGTCGGAGCCGAGCGTGCCGGTGTTCGCCAGCTCGCGGACCGCGGTGACGAGGTGCGACACCGGGTTGACGGTGACGAAGCCCTGGAGCCAGCCCGGCATCGTCTCCGGCTGGACGAACGCGTTCGAGAGGAACGTCAGCGGGAAGAGCACGATCATCGAGATGCCCTGCACGCTCGACGCCGTCCGCGCGACGACGCCGAAGAACGCGAAGATCCAGCTCACGGCCCACGAGCACACGATGACCAGCAGGCCCGCGAGCACGACGGCGCCGAGCCCGCCGCCCGGCCGGTAGCCCATGAGGTAGCCCATCGCGAACGTGAGGGTGGTCGCGATGAGGTAGCGGACCGTGTCCGCGAGGAGCGCGCCCGACAGGGGCGCGATCCGCGCGATGGGCAGCGACCGGAAGCGGTCGAACACGCCCTTGTCCATGTCCTCGCGCAGCTGCGTGCCCGTGACGACCGACGTGGTGATGACCGTCTGCACGAGGATGCCCGGGATGATGATCGGCAGGTAGCTCGTGACGTCGCCCGCGATCGCCCCGCCGAAGATGTACGTGAACATCAGCGTGAAGAGGATCGGCTGCAGCGTCACGTCGAAGAGCTGCTCGGGCGTGCGCTTGATCTTCAGCAGACCGCGGTACGCCATGGTCAGCGTGTGGTCGGCGGTGGCGCGCAGCGACGTGCGGTCGGACAGCGCGCGGTCGGCACCGGCCTGGATGCGGGGCCGGGGCGCGACCGCCGCGCCGGTCGGGCCGGGGGTCGTGGTCGTGGTGGTCATCGCAGCGCCGCCTCTCGCGTCACGGCCGCGCGGTCCTCGCGCGCGCCCGGGGTGTCGTCCGTGGATCTGGGCGCGCCGTCGCCGGCGGCCGCGTCGGGCTGCTCGGCGCCGTGCCCCGTGAGGGTGAGGAACACCTCGTCGAGGCTCGGCTTGTCCATGCTCAGCGAGCCGACCTCGATGCGGGCCTCGCGCAGGCGCACGAGGAGGTCCGTCACGACGTCCGGCCCGGAGACGGGCACGGTGAGCCGGCGCGCCTCGGGGGAGACCGTCGCGGCGAGGCCCAGCGCGCGCTCGACGATCTCGAGCGCGGGAGCGACGTCGGCGGCGTGGACCAGGGCGAGCTGCAGCGACTGGTCGCCGACGGCGTCCTTGAGGTCGTCCGCGGTGCCCTCGGCCACCACACGCCCACGGTCGATCACCGCGATCCGGTCCGCGAGCTGGTCCGCCTCGTCCAGGTACTGCGTCGTGAGCAGCACGGTCGACCCGCTCGCGACGAGATCGCGGATCGTCGACCACATCTGGGCCCGCGTGCGCGGGTCCAGACCCGTCGTCGGCTCGTCGAGGAAGATGAGCGGCGGCTGCGCGATGAGGCTCGCCGCGAGGTCCAGACGGCGGCGCATGCCGCCCGAGAAGCTCTTCAGCGGGCGGGACGCCGCCTCCGTGAGGCCGAACGCCTCCAGCAGCTCGACCGCCTTGCGCCGGGCCTGCGTGCGCGACAGCCCGAGGAGCCGCGCGAAGATCACGAGGTTCTCCGTCGCGCTGAGCGTCTCGTCGACCGAGGCGTACTGGCCCGTCACGCCGATGAGCTGGCGCACCTTGTGCGGGTGTGCGACGACGTCGTGCCCGAACACCCGGGCGGTGCCCGCGTCAGGGCGCAGGAGCGTCGCGAGCATGCTGATGGTCGTGGTCTTCCCGGCACCGTTGGGTCCGAGGACCCCGTAGACGGTGCCGGTGCGCACGGTGAGGTCCACGCCGTCGACGGCGCGGTTCTCGCCGAAGACCTTCACGAGGCCGTGGGCCTCGATCGCGGGGGTGGTCATGTGTCCTCCTGGTCGGTGGGTTCACCACCCACGCTCGACGCGCGCCCTCGCAGCGCGCTGTCAGCGGAGCACCACCCGCTGTCACGCCGCTGTCACGCTCGCACCTGCCGAAGTAGAGCCGTGGTCGGCCGAGGTAGAGGCGTGGTCACCGTGCCCGACGGCGTGTGGTTGCCCTGGGTGGTCGGGGTGGGTGGTGGTGCCGCGTCTACCATCCGCCGCTCGTTCCTCGCGGCTCCCGCCAGGCCCGCCACGACGCGGCACCACCACCCACCCCGACCGGCGTCGTCTCGCCCTGGTCTCCGCTCACCTCGGGCGACTGCCCGCGGTGTCGGCCAGCCTGTGCCGTGCTGGCCCACGGGTGGGTCCGACCGTCGGGGCGACCGACTCGTCGGGCACGGCCTGGGCTTCTTCCTCGGCAGACCACGGCCCTCCATCTGCAGACACGGCTCTACCCCGGTCCACCACGGCTCTACCCAGTGCGACGACGGCTCTCTTTCGGCAGGTGCGGTTCGTGCCGCGCGGGCCTGAGACCCGCCCGGTGAACGTCCTCCCGACGGCGGCAAAGGCCGTGGGTCGGGGCGGGCCGGCGTGCTAGCGTCGGGGCCGATCGTGAACCGAGCCGAGGGGGTGAGTCCCGTGAACGCTGTGTCCGTACCGGGCGCTCCCTCGCTGCCCACGATCGCGCGACGGCCGTAGTCGTCGTCGGGAGCGCTCGCCGCATCATCGCGAGAGGCGACTCCCATGAACACCACCACACCTTCTTCTGCACCGGGCATCTCGGCCGTAGGCCTTCCGGTACCTGACCTCCAGCCGTCCGATCCGGTCCCGACGACGGGTGAGCGCGCCCTCGTGCTCGGGGGCGGCGGGTCCACCGGCAACGCGTGGCTGATCGGCGTCGTCGCCGGTCTGGCCGACGCCGGGCTGGACGTGTCCACGACGGCCGACCTGACCGTCGGGACGTCGGCCGGTTCGACGACGGCGGCGCAGCTCGCCGGCGCGACGCCCACGGAGCTGTACGCCGCCGCGCTGGTCGCTCCGACGCGCCCGCCCGCGGGGCCGGGCGGCCCGGACGCGGGCGGGGACCGCACGCGGCAGGCGGCGGACCAGATGGCGCGGACGGCCGCGATCATCGCCGGTGCCCAGGACGCGGCCGACATGCGCCGCAGGCTCGGGGCGGCAGCGCTCGCGCTGCCCGGGGCGTCGGACGAGGCGGTCCGGTCGCGGTGGCGGGCGACCGTCGGTGCGCGCCTGCCCGACCCGTCCTGGCCCGGCCGGTCGCTGCTGCTCACGGCCGTCGACGCGCGGACCGGCGAGCCCGCCGTCTTCGACCGGCACAGCGGCGTCGACCTCGTCGATGCCGTCGCGGCGAGCTGCGCGAGCGGGTTCGCCTACCGGATCGGGGAGCGGCAGTACCTCGACGGCGGCTACCGCCGCAACGAGAACGCGGACCTGGCGGTCGGGCACCGGCGGGTGCTCGTGCTGTCGCCGTTCGGGGGCAGGACGCGCGCGCCACTGGACTGGGGCCTGCAGCTCGCCGTGCAGGTCGACGAGCTGCGCGCACGGGGGAGCGAGGTCGAGGTGATCGTCCCGGGCCCCGCGGCCGACCACCTGTTCGGCCCGCAGGCCATGGACCTGTCGCTCCGGCCGGCCGCGGCCGAGGCCGGGTACGAGCGGGGCACCGCGCTCGCGGAGCGCGTCGCAGCGCTCTGGCGCTGATGGGCACTGACCGGAACTGACCGGCACCTGACGTGCGCTGACGCAGCGGTGGCCCGGATCGCTCAGGCCCGGGCCACCGTCCGCTCAGGCGCGGGTGCGGGTCGTGAGGACGACGCGCGTCGAGCCGGCGACGAGGAGCGCCGAGCCGAGCATGTGCAGGCCGACGAGGAGCGCCGGCAGGCCCGTGAAGTACTGCACGTACCCGATCAGGCCCTGCCCCAGCGTGATGGCGAGCAGGATCCAGGCCGCGCGGCGCACCTGCTCGGGGCCGCGACGGACGCTCACGAGGTAGGCGACGAGGACGGCGACGAACACCCACACGGCCCACGCGTGGATCTTGCTCATGAGCGCCGGGTCGACGGCGAGGCGGTACCCGACCTCCTCGTCGCCGCTGTGCGGGCCCGCCCCCGTGACGACGACGCCGAGGACGACGATCAGCGCCGTCAGCCCGTACAGGGTCCAGGCGAGCGTGCGCGAGCGCGGGGCGACCGTCGGGACGGGCGGCCCGTCGCCCTCCCCGGACCGGTGCAGGAGGAGCAGCGAGACGGAGACGAGCGCGGCCGAGACGACGAAGTGCAGCGACACCCACCCTGGGTGCAGGTGCAGCAGGACGATCACGCCGCCGATGACCGCCTGCGCGGCGACGCCGAGCAGGGGGACGGCGCCGAGGAGCCGGTAGGACAGGACGCGGGACCGGTCCGTCCACACGAGCACCAGCGCGGCGATCGCGATGACGCTCAGCACCCCGGTGAGCGTGCGGTTCCCGTACTCCACGAACTGGTGGTACGTCGTCTCGGGGTGGAACTTCGCGGCGAACTGGCCCGGCTCACACTGCGGCCAGGTCGAGCACCCGAGCCCCGAACCCGTGAGCCGCACGGCGCCGCCCGTGACGATGATGCCGATCTGCGCCACGAGGTTCGCGACGAGCACCGGCCGGGTCCAGCGGCGCAGCGGCGCGAGCCGGTCCGGTCGTGCGGCGCCGCCACCGGCGGCGGCGCCTGCGGGGCTGTCGGCGGGAGCGGGGTCGAGCGCGGGGGGCGGGGTGCTCACGGTCCCACGGTATCGGGACGACCGTGCAGCCCCGGAACCCAGCGCGTGTGAGATGCGCCTGGACCTCAGGTCCAGCGGAAGAGCTTGCCCGCGCCCCAGCCGAGCGCCGCGGTCCAGCCGAGCAGCACGACGACGGAGAAGGGCGGCACGGCGCCGTCGAGCAGCGCGCCGCGCATCGCCTCGCCCAGCGCCCCGGACGGCAGCAGGAGCGCGACGTGCTCGAGCGGGCCGGGGAGCTGGTCGGCCGGGACGAGGACGCCACCGCCGACGGTGAGCAGCACGAGCACGAGGTTCGCGACGGCGAGCACGCCCTCGGCGCGCAGCGTCCCGGCGAGCAGCATCGCGAGCGACGTGAACGCCGCCGTCCCGAGCAGCACGGCGAGCAGGGCCGCGGGGATCCCGGCGGGGTCGGGCTGCCAGCCGAGCGCGAGCGCGACGGCCGTGATGACGACGACCTGTACGACCTCGACGGCGAGGACGCCGAGCACCTTCCCGGCGAGCAGGCCGCCGCGGCCCAGGGGCGTGGTCGACATGAGGCGCAGCACGCCGTTGCGGCGGTCGAACGCGGTCGCGATGGCCTGCGACGTGAACGCCGTCGACATCACGGCGAGCGCGAGGACGCCGGGCGTCACGAAGTCGACGCGCGTCGCGCCGCCCGTGTCGAGGTCGACGAACGACGTGAGCACCAGCCCGAGCAGGAGCATGACGGGCAGGATGATCGTGACGAGGAGCTGCTCGCCGTTGCGCAGGATCATGCGCGTCTCGAACGCCGTCTGGGCGACGACGCGGCGCCACGCGGGAGCGGCGAGCTCCGTGCTCGGGGTCTGGCTCGGGTCCTGGGTCTCCGACGTGGTCGTCGAGGTCGCGCTCATCGCAGGTGCCGTCCCGTGAGGTCGAGGAACACGTCCTCGAGCGTGCGGCGGCCCACCGTGACGCGCGAGGCGAGGACGCCGCGCGCGGCGAGCCACGTCGTCAGCGCCACGAGCGTCGCGGGGTCGGCAGGCCCGGTGAGGGTGTACGAGCCGGGCTGCGGCTCGGCGACGCTCCACGCGGCGGGTGCGCCCGCGCCGTCGGGCAGGCCCGCCCCGGCGAGGGCCTGGCTCAGGCCGTCGAGGCCGAGCCCGGGGGTGGCCTCGAAGCGCACGGTGCGGTCCGCCTCGCCGTCGGCCCCGGTCTCGAGCAGGTCGCGCGTCGCGCCCGCGGCGATGACCTTGCCGTGGTCGACGACGTACACGTGGTCGGCCAGGTCCTCCGCCTCGTCCATGAGGTGCGTCGTGAGGACGATGCCGACGCCCTCCGCGCGCAGCTCGCGCACGAGCTCCCACACGGCGTGCCGGCTCTGCGGGTCCATGCCCGCGCTCGGCTCGTCGAGGAAGACGACCTCCGGGCGCCCGACGATCGCCGCGGCGAGCGCGAGGCGCTGCCGCTGCCCGCCGGACAGCCGTCGCACGGTCGTGCGCGCGAAGCTCTCCAGCCCCAGGCGCTCGGTGAGCTCGCCGACGTCGCGCGGCCGCGCGTACATGGAGGCGACGTGCCGCAGCATCTCCAGGGCGCGCACGCCCGTCGGGAGCCCGCCGTCCTGGAGCATGACGCCGACGCGCGGGCGCAGGTCGCGCGCGTCGGTCAGGGGGTCGAGGCCGAGGACCTCGACGCGCCCGGCGTCGGGGGAGCGCAGGCCCTCGCAGCACTCGACGGTCGTGGTCTTGCCGGCGCCGTTGGGGCCGAGCACCGCGGTGATCGCGCCGCGCTCGGCGGTGAGGGACACGCCGTCGACGACGGCACGACCGTCGTAGCGCTTGACGAGGTCGTGCACGAGCACGGCGGGGGCGGGCACCCGGCCGATTGTAGGGGGCGGGTCTGCCGCTCAGGACCCGGGCCCGGCCCAGACCGCACGGGTGTCGCGTACGCCACATCTCGGCACCCAGGGGGCGGTCTGAGGGTCGCCTTGCTTGCGTTCGGGCAATTAGGGAACAACCATGTTGTCTATATCGGTTCCAGATCTGTCGCCCCGTGTCACGCCGCGCCACGCGCACGCGCGCCCACGGGACGCACCACGGGAGGTGAGCATGGCCGCAGGACCCGTCCGACCGGACGCGCTGCGCGCTGCCACCCCCGCGGTCGGGCAGGCGCCCGGCACCGTCCCGGCCACCGACGCCGACCGTCGCACGCGCGAGCGCGTGCTCGAGCTCGTCGCGAGCGCCGGTCCCGTGAGCGCTGCCGACCTCGCCGCGACGCTCGGGCTGACGCCCGCCGCCGTCCGGCGCCACCTCGCCCTCCTCGAGGAGGACGACCTCGTCGCCGTGCACGACGCCGGGCACCCCACCGGGATGCGCGGCCGCCCCGCGCGGCGGTACGTGACGACGTCGGCCGGGCAGGGCGAGCTCAGCGGCACCTACGCCGACCTCGCGACGCAGGCGCTGCGGTACCTGCGCGACGTCGCCGGGCCGGACGCCGTCGAGCGGTTCGCCCACGACCGGCTCGCCGAGCTCGCCGACCGCTACGAGGGTCGGCTCGACGCGGACGACGTCGAGGGCCGGGCCGCCCAGCTCGCGGCGGCGCTCGCGGACGACGGGTACGCGGCGAGCGTGCGCCCCGTCCCCGGCACGTCCGCGGTGCAGCTCTGCCAGGGGCACTGCCCGGTGCAGCACGTCGCGGAGGAGTTCCCGCAGCTCTGCGAGGCGGAGGCGCAGGTCTTCGCCAGGCTCCTCGGCTCGCACGTGCAGCGACTCTCGACGCTCGCGACGGGCGCGCACGCGTGCACGACGAACGTCCCCGTCCGGGCGCGCGGCCGCCCGACGTCGGGCGAGACCTGACCCGAGGGGCGCGCCGCCGCCCCGAGGCCACGAACGACATCCCCCGCAAGAACCCTTGTACCGACTGCCCCCGCCCGCAACGACGGACAGTGGAAGGACGACCATGAGCGCTCCCACCCAGGACGCCACCGGCACGGCCCAGCCGACCGGTGAGAAGCAGACCGACGACGAGATCATCGCCTCGATCGGTGCCTACGGCTACGGCTGGCACGACAGCGACGCCGCCGGCGAGGCCGCGCAGCGCGGCCTGTCCGAGGACGTCGTGCGCAACATCTCGGCGCTGAAGAACGAGCCCGAGTGGATGCTCAAGACGCGGCTCAAGGCCCTGCGCCTCTTCGACAAGAAGCCCATGCCGAGCTGGGGCTCCGACCTCACGGGCATCGACTTCGACAACATCAAGTACTTCGTGCGCTCCACGGAGAAGCAGGCCGCCTCGTGGGACGACCTGCCGGAGGACATCAAGGAGACGTACGACAAGCTCGGCATCCCCGAGGCGGAGAAGCAGCGCCTCGTCGCGGGCGTCGCCGCGCAGTACGAGTCCGAGGTGGTCTACCACCAGATCAACGAGGAGCTGGAGCGCCAGGGCGTCATCTTCCTCGACACGGACACCGCGCTGCGCGAGCACCCGGAGCTCTTCCAGGAGTACTTCGGCACCGTCATCCCGTCGGGCGACAACAAGTTCGCGGCGCTCAACTCGGCCGTGTGGTCGGGCGGGTCGTTTGTCTACGTGCCGCCGGGCGTGCACGTCGAGATCCCGCTGCAGGCCTACTTCCGCATCAACACGGAGAACATGGGCCAGTTCGAGCGGACGCTGATCATCGCGGACGAGGGCTCGTACGTGCACTACGTCGAGGGCTGCACTGCGCCGATCTACTCGTCCGACTCGCTGCACTCGGCGGTCGTCGAGATCATCGTCAAGAAGAACGCCCGCGTCCGGTACACGACCATCCAGAACTGGTCGAACAACGTGTACAACCTCGTGACCAAGCGGGCGACCGCGGCCGAGGGCGCGACGATGGAGTGGGTCGACGGCAACATCGGCTCCAAGGTCACCATGAAGTACCCGGCGATCTACCTGCTCGGCGAGCACGCGCGCGGCGAGACGCTCTCGATCGCGTTCGCGGGCGAGGGTCAGCACCAGGACGCCGGGGCCAAGATGGTCCACGCGGCGCCGCACACGTCGTCGTCCATCGTGTCGAAGTCGGTGGCGCGCGGCGGTGGCCGCACGTCCTACCGCGGCCTCGTCCAGGTCCTCGAGGGCGCCTCGCACTCGGCCTCGACCGTGCTGTGCGACGCGCTGCTCGTCGACCAGATCTCCCGGTCCGACACCTACCCGTACGTCGATGTCCGCGAGGACGACGTGTCCATGGGGCACGAGGCGACGGTCTCGCGGGTGAGCGAGGACCAGCTGTTCTACCTCATGTCCCGAGGCATGGAGGAGACCGAGGCGATGGCCATGATCGTGCGCGGGTTCGTCGAGCCCATCGCGCGCGAGCTGCCCATGGAGTACGCGCTCGAGCTCAACCGCCTCATCGAGCTGCAGATGGAAGGGTCCGTCGGCTGATATGACCACCACCACCATTCCCGAAGAGGCCGGCCTGACCACCGACCACTCGCGCGCGCAGGCCGACGGGGCGCACTCCCACGGCGTCGTGCCGCAGGGCTCGCGCGCCGAGCGGCTGACGTCGTTCGACCTCGCCGACATCCCCGTGCCCTCCGGGCGCGAGGAGGAGTGGCGCTTCTCGCCCGTCGCGCGCCTCGCGCCGCTGTTCGACGACAAGCTCGTCGGGCAGAGCGGCGGCGGTGACGTGCGCGTCACGGTCGTCGAGGCCCCCGAGGTCGAGGTCGCGATCGTCGGTCGCGACGACGAGCGGCTCGGCACCGCCGGCAAGCCCGGCGACCGCACCGCCGTGACGTCGTGGAACGCGTTCGAGCAGTCGACGGTCGTCACCGTGCCGAAGGAGGCCGTCGCCTCCGACGTCACGTCCGTGCGCGTCGAGGGCCACGGCTCCACGCCGACCGCGAGCCACGTGCTCGTTCGCGCCGAGCGCCACTCGGAGGCCGTCGTCGTGCTCGACCACGTCGGGACCGCGACGCTCAACGAGACGGTCGAGATCGTGGTCGAGGACGGTGCGCACCTCACCGTCGTCTCGGTCCAGGACTGGGCCGACGGCGCCGTGCACGCGTCGTCGCACCGTGCCCGCATCGGGCGCGACGCGCGGCTCAAGCACGTGGTCGTGACGCTCGGCGGCGACGTCGTGCGCATCACCCCGGACGCGACGTTCACGGCCGAGGGCGGCGACGTCGAGATGGTCGGCCTCTACTTCGCGGACGCGGACCAGCACCAGGAGCACCGCCTGTTCGTCGACCACGCCGTGCCGCGCTGCAAGTCGCGCGTGACGTACAAGGGCGCGCTGCAGGGCGAGGGCGCGCACGCGGTGTGGGTCGGGGACGTGCTGATCCAGGCCGAGGCCGAGGGCACCGACACGTACGAGCTCAACCGCAACCTCGTCCTCACGGACGGCGCGCGCGCGGACTCGGTGCCGAACCTCGAGATCGAGACGGGCGAGATCGAGGGCGCGGGTCACGCGTCCGCGACCGGCCGGTTCGACGACGAGCAGCTCTTCTACCTGCAGGCCCGCGGCATCCCGGAGGTCGAGGCGCGCCGCCTCGTCGTCCGCGGCTTCTTCGCGGAGCTCATCCAGGAGATCGGCGTCGCGTCGGTCGAGGAGCGCCTGCTCGAGGCGATCGAGCGCGAGCTGAGCAAGTCCATGTCGATCATCGACGGGAGCGCCGAGCTCGCCGAGGCGACGGCGTGACCGCACAGCCCGCCTGCACGACGTCCGACCTCGGCCCGGAGGAGGCGCTCCGCGTCGAGCTCCCGGCCGAGGACGGGCGCGTCGTCGAGGTCGCGGTCATCCGTGACGGCGACGGCGACTGGCACGCGATCTCGGACATCTGCTCCCACGGGGCGGTGTCCCTGTCGGACGGCGAGGTCGAGGGCTGCTTCGTCGAGTGCTGGCTGCACGGCTCGCAGTTCGACGTGCGGACCGGCATGCCGACCGCGCTGCCCGCGATGCGGCCCGTGCCCGTGTACCCGGTGACGGTCGACGGCGAGCAGGTGCTCGTCGACGTCGACCGCGTCGTCGCTCCCACCTGACCCACATCCTGAACTGGCGCGCCGAGCGCGCCCCACGGCTCACCAGAACCTCTTGGAGAAGAACCACATGTCCACTCTCGAGATCCGCGACCTGCACGTCAGCGTCGAGACCAAGGAAGGGCCGAAGCCGATCCTGCGCGGCGTCGACCTGACGATCGCCAGCGGCGAGGTCCACGCCATCATGGGCCCGAACGGCTCGGGCAAGTCCACGCTCGCCTACTCGATCGCCGGCCACCCCAAGTACCAGGTCACCGGCGGCACGGTGACGCTCGACGGCGAGGACGTCCTCGCGATGAGCGTCGACGAGCGCGCCCGCGCGGGCCTGTTCCTCGCCATGCAGTACCCGGTCGAGGTCCCCGGCGTCTCCGTGTCGAACTTCCTGCGCACCGCGAAGACGGCCATCGACGGCGAGGCGCCCGCGCTGCGCCACTGGGTCAAGGACGTCAAGGGCGCCATGGAGCGCCTGCGCATGGACGACTCCTTCGCCGAGCGCTCGGTCAACGAGGGCTTCTCGGGTGGCGAGAAGAAGCGCCACGAGATCCTCCAGATGGAGCTCCTCAAGCCGAAGTTCGCCGTCCTCGACGAGACCGACTCGGGCCTCGACGTCGACGCGCTGCGCATCGTGTCCGAGGGCGTGAACCGCGTCCACGGCGCGACCGACGCGGGCATCCTGCTCATCACGCACTACACGCGCATCCTGCGGTACATCAAGCCGGACTTCGTCCACGTCTTCGTCGACGGCAAGGTCGCCGAGGAGGGTGGCCCGGAGCTGGCCGACCGCCTGGAGGAGGAGGGCTACGACCGCTACCTCTCCGGCGCCGTCGAGTCCGCCTCGGCCGCCTCGGCCTGAGCGGTCGCACCACGTTCGAGGAGACGACCATGACGACCACCGCGCACCCCGCGGAGCATCCAGCGGGGCAGCAGGCCGGTCCGCCGGCGCGCCTGACCGACGTCGAGCTCGCCGCCGTGCGGGCCGACTTCCCGCTGCTCGAGCGCACCGTGCGCGGTGGTCGTCCGCTCGTCTACCTCGACTCCGCGGCGACGTCGCAGAAGCCGCAGGTCGTCCTCGACACCGAGGTCGACTTCTACGAGGAGCGCAACGCGGCCGTGCACCGCGGCGCGCACCAGCTCGCCGAGGAGGCGACCGAGGCGTTCGAGGACGCCCGCGCGGACGTCGCGGCGTTCGTCGGCGCGCGCCCGGGCGAGATCGTCTGGACGTCCGGCGCGACGGCCGCGATCAACCTCGTCGCATACGGGATCTCGAACGCGACGCTCGGCCGCGGGGGAGAGGCGGCCCGCCGCTTCGCGCTCGCGCCCGGCGACGAGATCGTCCTCACCGAGGCCGAGCACCACGCGAACATCGTGCCGTGGCAGGAGCTCGCGGCCCGCACGGGCGCCGTCCTGCGCTGGTTCGAGGTGGACGACGACGGGCGCGTGCGCGTCGAGGACGCCGCGACGGTCATCACGGAGCGCACGCGGATCGTCGCGTTCGCGCACGTGTCGAACGTGACGGGCGCGGTCACGCCCGTCGAGCCGATCGTGGCCCGGGCGCGCGAGGTCGGCGCTCTCACCGTGCTCGACGCGTGCCAGTCCGTGCCGCACCTGCCGGTCGACCTGCCCGCGCTCGGCGTCGACTTCGCCGCGTTCTCGGCGCACAAGATGCTCGGGCCCACGGGGGTGGGCGTGCTGTACGGGCGGCGCGAGCTGCTCGAGGCGCTGCCGCCCGTGACGACCGGCGGGTCGATGATCGAGGTCGTCACGATGACCGAGTCGTCGTACATGGCGCCGCCGCAGCGGTTCGAGGCGGGCACGCAGCCCGTCGCGCAGGTCGTGGGGTTCGGCGCCGCGGCGAAGTACCTGCACGAGCTCGGCATGGACGGCGTCGCCGCGCACGAGCACGAGCTCGCCGCGGAGCTGCTGCGCATCGGGGAGATCCCCGGGGTGCGCATCATCGGCCCGCGCGAGCCCGAGGACCGGCTCGCCGTCGTGTCGTTCGTCGTGGACGGCGTGCACGCGCACGACGTCGGCCAGGTGCTCGACGACGCGGGCATCGCCGTGCGCGTCGGTCACCACTGCGCCCAGCCCCTGCACCGCCGGTTCGGGGTCGCCGCGACCGCGCGCGCGTCCGCGTCGGTGTACACCACGCGCGAGGACGTCGACGCGTTCCGGGAAGCACTGGCCGGGGTCCGGGCGTTCTTCTCGGTGGACTGAGAGAGGACCCGATGAGCTCGATCGAGCAGATGTACCAGCAGGTCATCCTCGACCACGCCAAGACCCCGCACGGCCGGGGCCTGGTCGAGGTGGCGGACGGCGCGGCGAGCGGCCAGTCGCACCAGGTGAACCCCACGTGCGGCGACGAGGTGACGCTGCGCGTCGAGCTCGCCGGCGACACGATCGACCGCGTGAGCTGGGAGGGGCAGGGCTGCAGCATCTCGCAGGCGTCCCTGTCCGTGCTCACCGACCTCGTGTCCGGCCGGCCCGTGACCGAGGCCGAGCACCTCGGCGAGGTCTTCCGCGAGCTCATGGGCTCGCGTGGCAAGGGCCTCGACGAGGCCGCGGAGGACGAGCTCGGCGACGCCACGGTGTTCACCGGCGTCTCGCAGTACCCTGCTCGCATCAAGTGCGCCCTGCTCGGCTGGGCCGCGCTGCGCGACTCGCTCGTCACCTCGGGCGCCCTGAGCGCCGTGGGCGACCCATCAACGGCAGCAGCTTCCGACGCGGCGCTCGCCGCGCGGGGAACGACGGAGGAGAACCGATGACCACCGAGACCGGCGCGCCCGCCGAGGGCGTCACGCCCAGCCCGCCGAACGTCGCCGACGTCGAGGAGGCCATGCGCGACGTCATCGACCCCGAGCTCGGCATCAACGTCGTCGACCTCGGCCTCGTCTACGGCATCCAGATCGACCAGAACAACCACGCCGTCATCGACATGACGCTCACGTCCGCGGCCTGCCCGCTGACCGACGTCATCGAGGACCAGTCCGCGCAGGCTCTCGAGGGCCTCGTCGACGGGTTCCGCGTCAACTGGGTCTGGATGCCGCCGTGGGGCCCGGAGAAGATCACGGCCGACGGCAAGGAGCAGCTCCGCGCGCTGGGGTTCAACGTCTGAGACTGCGCAGTGGCGGTGCCTCACTAAGGTATCCACTCTGTGAGGCACCGCTCGTGTTGGCTTTTTCCGGTGTTGCGCATGGTGAAGGTCCCGCCGTCGCGGGCGATCTTCGTGTAGCCGCCGAAGGAGTGCTGAGTTCCGGACTGCTGGTGCAGTGGGGCGCTGCTGACGCGGCCCGTCGAGCGGTTCGAGCTGCTCGCTGACGAGCTGCTGGACCGGCCGTAACTCCGGGTGCCTTCTGAGGAGCGGTTTGTGGTCATGTGTTTCACCTCCTCTCAAGGTTGTTATCGGTCGCGTGAGGCGCGGCAGGGAACGCGAGGGCGCAGACTCGCTGGCGTGCATGCTCGACGGTGCCACTGTCGTCGGCACTGACGCTGACGGTGCCGTCGGACCTCACGCCGATGTAGGCCCCCGTCTCTGCGCGAAGCTGTCGAATGGTCGCTCCGCCGCGGCCGATGACTCGGCCGACCGTGTTGCTGGGAATGGCGAAGCTCGTGGCGTGGTGCCAGGCCGTCGTCTTCACGACGATCTCTCGGTGGGTGGGCCATGGCTCCGCGACCCAGACCTTGAGAGTTCGGCCCTGCTCGTCGCGTTCGAGTCGGACGCTGTTGTTGATGGTGTCGCGCGTGAATCGGTCCGGGTTTGCGAGGACGTGCATGACCTGCTCAGAGGAGACTCGACGCAGTTCCATCCGCTCCCTAGCGTGTGTCGTGAAGCGAACTGCCGTGTTCGCCGGAAGGCGCTCTTGCCGGGGCTTCCTTGTCCGCGCGCGGTAGAGAAGGTACGCGAGCAGGGATGCCGCAGCGAGTGCGGCGAGCCAGAGTGGGCCGTTCATCATGGTTTCCGTTCTGCGTCGACTGGTAGGGGTCAGGCCGCGAGTGCGTGGCGGGCGGCGAGGTCGGTGGGTGTGGTGACGTACGTGATGCAGGAGGGGCCGGCGGCCAGGCGGACCTGCCGGGCGACATGGCCGACCGGTCCGATGACGAGTACATCGATGCCGGCGGCCTTGAGCGCGGTGATCGTTGGTGCGAAGGCGTGGTCTCCGGAGGCGATGACGACGCGGTTGTAGCGGGTGGCGAGGAACTCGACGTTCTCGAGCTCGGCGAGCAGTGCGAGGTCAGCGCCGTCGTGACCGGGGCGCAGCAGAAACTGGGCGGATCCGTTCCAGCCGAGGAAGGCCGCGGGAGCGTTGCGCTCGTGTGACACGGCGAGGACCTCGTGGTCGCCGACACACCGCGGGGAGACCTGGTCGATGAAGACCTGCGTGACTCGGACGGCGTCCTCGCAGAGGCAACCCGTGCCGGTCAGGTTCTCGATGTCGATGAAGCGGATCGTGCGCGGGGCGTCGCTGGCGTTCACGAGTTCTCCTTTTCGGTGCCGTGCTTTCCGGCGGGATAGTGCATCTCATGATGCACCCGATTCGGGCGTCGTGCAACACCCGAATAGCGCGATGATGTATAACTGACTACGTGACTCCTTACTCGCTCGCTGCTGACCCTGACCGCTCTGTCGCCTTCCTGCGGGACGTCGTGGGGTACGGCCGACTACCCGGGGAGTCGTCCCGACTCGAGGGCGCGGCTGGGCTCGCGCGGGAGGACCGGGCGACGCTTCTCGCCTGGTACTGGCCTGAGCTCTCGTACGACCAAGAGTTCGACCCGTTCTCGCAGTTCGACGTCGTTGCTCGAGAGTCGGGCGAGCGGAAGGCTCAGCGGCGCTTGCGGGAGGTAGCGGCCAGCAGGCTCGACCTCGCGCTCGTTGCGGCGTACGGGGCGGCAGACAGGACGCCTGAGGAGATCGTGGGTTCCGTATGCTGGGCGGCGACATGCTCCGGGGCCCGTCTGGGTGGCGTGCTCGACGCCACGCAGGGTCTGGCATTTGAGCAGTTCCTCGCGATGTGCCGCTTCCTGGATCTGCGGTACATCGACCCCTCTGACGAGGCATCGACAGTCTCGACCTGGACGTCGTTCGTTGCTGAGCGGGCCCGTGAGGCGACTGATCAGGTCGGACGGATAGTCGAAGGGCTGATGACGGAAGTCAGGCTGGCGCTGGCACGTCGTCTCGATGCCGAGCTTCAGGCGGGCGACGTTCCCACGGTGGGGCCGATGTACGACCAGGTGAAGCGGCTCTCTTCTCGGACTCCCGTCAGCCTCGACGCGGCCCGCGCCGCACTGAAGGACCGCCGGCGGCTTGGCGACCCGTCCCAGTTCGGAGCCGTCCTGGCCGACATGCTCGCCACCGCTGGAACCCCAGACCACGACCTCGCGGTCGAGTTCCTGACCGAACTCCTGCCTCTGGCCGGTGAGGAGCACGGACCGATGACCCGGTTCATGAGCATGACCGCGGAGACGCTCGATACGGTCCCGCCCGTGTTCGAGGAAGTCGCCCGTCACGAGCAGGGCTACGGCTGGCTGCTGCTGAACACCGCTTCGTTGGGTGCGCGGATCGACGACGCCTTGGCTGATCTCGCGAGTGTCGATGACCTCCGAGCGGCGTTGCGCAAGCGGTACAACCCCGACGGAGACCGCAACGCCACGGTGTACCGCCCCGGCGACACCTTCACGGCTCCCGCCTCTGGATCCCGCTACCGGGGCCTCTACGAGGCTTTGGCAACGACCAGCGAGGATCACCCGACGCTCGAGATCGACCCGGCGCGGACGCGAATCAAGACCAACCGTGGGTGGTTCGACCTTCCTCCCAGCGCGGTCCGTGACAAGGCGTGGTGGTCCGGGACCGGACGAAGCTCGACAGGCAGGCCGCAGGTGCGCGCCTGGTGGGCAGCCGGTTACTACCTGCCACAACTCGCGATCGACGACGATGGGCGGATCACTGGGGTGCAGTTCCACGCACTCCCCGGTCGCTCCGAGTGGCTCGACGACGACGCCGACGAGAGGCTTGCCCGGAGCCGCTACACAGTGCCCGCCAAACCCGACATCCCGTACCGCGCGGACATCGCGTTCCCGGGTATCTCGTCCGTCTGGCGCGCCGACGACGAGCAGCTCGCGGACCTTCGCACCGCGGTCTTCGCTCCTCCCGCGCCGACGGTCACACCCACCGTCGGGTCCGAGCCAGGTCAGCCGGCCACCGCCAGGCCCTCTGAAGCCGCTCCAGAACTCTCAGACGCCGAGCAGATCGAACTACTTACGGGCTACCTGCGACAAAACGGCGAGGCATCCCGCCGCGCCGTCGAGAGACTTCTCGCACCGCGGAACGCGAGCCTCAGCGATGACGTCGAGTTCACGTCGAAGAGGCTTCCCAACCTCCTGGCGAAAGCACGCAGGCAGGGCCGAATCGCGAACATCGGCACGCGCAAACAGCCCCGGTGGGTCGCCACGGGAACCCCCGCACATCTCGTGGCGAGGCTCGCGAGCATCCTCGGAGAGGATGAATATGGCAACCAGGCCGACAGAATCACCGCGCCACAGCTCGCGCCAGGGGACTCGGTCCCCGCGGAGCTGTATCGGCGAGTGATCCGCCACGTGTATCCGCACGTGGAGCCCGCGTCAGCCACCGCTGGTTCCGCCATACGAGACGCGTACAACGGAGAGCCCTTCCTTACCGAGGTGGGCATGGCGGCAGTCTTGGCAGGTCGTCACCTAACCATCGCGGGCATCAAGGCGCTGCTCTCCGCAGTCCGTTTGGAACGCGAACAGGCATGGGAGGCGGCCGCGTCGAGGGCTCTGGACGCGCTCCCTGACTACGCACCCGCCGAGTTCGATGAGGACGTATTTCTCTCCTCTGACGACTGATCGTCGGCAGAGCGTCGCCGTTGAGGGGCTCCGATCTGATCTGGCCGCAGTGGGCCACTGCCCTTGCATCCTGCCGAGTGACCCTGTGCTTACTCATCCGACGCGTGCGCGCGCCGCTTCAGGTTCGTCTCACCTGCGGGTGGTTCCCGATCGGCTCGTGACTTCCCCTCCACACCGGCACCCGGGATCGCCCCAGGGCCTACGGCAGACGGCGCACGGCTGGTAGTAGAGGTGCTCGATCAGCTGCTCCTCGGTCGCCCGGTCTTGGGGGAACGCGAGCCGGTCGAAGGCTCCCCGCCGATGCCGGTAGAGCACGTCGCCGGGAATGGCGGACTGGTCACGCCGGTCGACAACGTTGGCGTTCAGGACGAGGCCTTTCGCGCGGCGGCGTCTGTTCCGCCCGGACGCGAGAGCGCTCTGAGCAGTGGCCTCACCGAGACCGGGGAACCCGATCCCGAACTCCAGGTCGTGGAAACGTTCGACGGTGTGGTCGGCGCTGCTATGCGGCGTTCCGTGCGAGGACGCCGTGGCGGTGAGCACGAGATCGTCATCGACGATCACGTCGATAGTCAGCCGCTCGACGAGCGGCGGCGCCGTCCGGTCGACCCCCACGGAGAGCACGCCGAGAGTCGACCGTGGGTCGCTCGCCTGCGGGTGGTCTGTGAGGGCGACCATCTGGACGATCGGTAGCTTTGCGGTGCCGTTGGTCGGGTCGGAACAATACAACGACTCGTCACGATGGAGCTCCTCACCGGCGGTGGGCATCGGCGTGCCGGCCCGCAGGATCGTCATCCTCGAACCGCGGGCCATCTCCAGCTCGACGCGCTTGGCAAGGGTGAGCCGTTGGCCATCGTGGGCGATCCAGGCCGAACCTCGAGAGATGAGCGTTCCCGCACTGGAGGGGACCACGACCCTCGCGGGCCCGAAGAGCTCATAGAGACGCCCACGGATCACCGGCATCGCGGCCATGCCGCCGACGACGAGGCAGAGCGGAATCTCTGCGGGCACTACCCCGACACTTTCGAGAAGCGACTCGACGAGCCGGACTCCGTGATCGACGAGTGGCTTGGTGATCAGGTCGAGCTCTTCGCGGGACAGGCGGTAGTGGAGGCTCTTGCCTGAGGCGGGGAATGTCCGCGGTGCGAAGATGCTCACCTCGTTCCGTTCGGAGAGGGCGATCTTGGCGTGCTCGACTCGGCTGAGCAGGCTGGGGCGAGCAGCCGACGGGGGATCGTCGTCGGCGCCGAGCCCCTCGCGGAGCATGGTCCGGGCAACGACCTCGTCGAGGATCGCACGATCGAAGCGGTCGCCGCCGATCTCGTCGGTGCCCCCGTTGCGGAGCTGGACGATCTGGTGCTCGTCGACCCGGCACAAGGTCAGGTCTAGGGTGCCACCGCCCCAGTCGACCACCAGGACGTACCGTCCCCGCAGTTCTCGGAGCGTCGCGGCGGGATCGTCCTGCTCGCGCAGGTATCCGTACAGAGCGGCGAGCGGTTCGTGCACGAACTGCTCCACGGTGACCCCCGCACGGCCGAAGGCCTCGCGCAGTGCGGCGCGTCGAGGACCGTTCATCGTCACGGGGATCGTGACGACGGCACGCTCGGCCCCGTCAAGCGCCCCGCGGTGGGAGCTGTGCAGTGCCTCTTGCCGGACGAAGCGCACCACGTCGGCGACGATGTCGATCGGGTCCCGCTCGATGCCGCCCACCTCGACGGCGCGCCGTCCGAGGAGGAACTTCGGCGAGCGTACGACGTTCCCGTGCACGCCGACGCTCTGGTCGTCGAGCAGCTCGCGTGCCTGCCGCCCGACGAGCATCTCCTCGCCCTCGTACCGCACGACGGACGGGTACGGCAGTCCATCGTCGGCGACGACGTCGACCACCCGATCCGTGCCGTCGGCGGTCACGACCACCGACACGAGACTGTTCGTCGTCCCGAAGTCGAAGCCGACTGTCGTCACCGTCCCGCCTTCCCCAGCTCAGCGAGCCGGTCCGCTTCGTTGCGAATCGCGTCCAGCGCGCGCTCCATGTACTCGTCCGCCACGTCGTGGACCCCTTCGCGCAGGGCCGCGAGGCCGTCTGAGAGCAGCTGCACCTGGACCGTGAGGTTGCGGAACGTTCGGGTTCGCAGCTGCTCGTAGTCGTCGGTGTGGATGCTCGTGTCCGCGACCCGGTTCCTCCGCTCGACGGCGACCTCCGCCTCCAGCTCCGCGACACGTGCGCGGAGCGCTGCCGAGGTTTCCTCCGAACGCGCGACATCGGCCCGCAGATCCCGTTCCAGCTGCTCTGCCCGTGCCGCGCGGCGTGCCTGCTGGGCGGCGGAGGCGCGCGACTCCCGGACCGCCTCCTCAGCCTCGTTGTGGCGCGTGGCGACGTAGTCGACGAGGACGCCGTTCGAGGCACCTCGGGCCGAGAGGAGCACCGCAGTGGCGGAACCGGGCGACATCTTGGGGTCCCTGCGCCACAGGCGTGCGTCGATCGCCTCGTCCACGACCTGGTCGAGAGTCCATCTGTGACCGAGAACCCGGTAGAGCAGGAAGCAGGACACAGCCGCCGTCCTGAGCTTCTCTCGGTCTCGTGGGGTGAGGCTGCGGGGCTTCAGGCCGAGATCTTCCGCACGCACGTCGTTCGCGGCGGTCTTGACGTCGACGGCCGTGACGGGCCTCCCCGGCGACGGTGTCTCGAGTCGTCCCGCGAGCCCGGCAAACACCGGGCTCGTGAGGAGCGCCTCCGCGGAGAGGCCAAGAACTTGGCGGTACATGGGGCCGGTCTCCGACAGGGACGAGCGCGCCAGGGACAGGAGCAGCCGCCACGGTCCCTGCAGGAACGTGTCCGAGCGGGCGAGGCGACGCACCAACGCCCGATCGTCGTCCAGCGTCGCGTCCGAGGTGTCGTGGACGATCGATCGAAGGTCCAGCGGGGCGTGCACGGGCTTGGCCGACGAGTCGAACGCGAGCCGCACGAGCTGCTCGATCGTCGTCGCGGCGGTATCCGATGCCCGGCCGGTCGAGGTCGCCGGGGGCGGGTCTGCCTGGAGAGCGGCGGACGTGGGGGAGGCGGTTGGTTCCATGGGTGTCATTCTGCGAGACGGGGGCGGACGGCTGTCCGCCACTCCCGTGTGGACGATTCGTGGTCGAGGGCGGAGGCGTGCCGCCGCGCGGCGGTTACGTCTCCGGAAGCAAGGTAGTGCTCGGCGGCGACGAGATGTGCCTTGACCTGGTCGTAGACGTCGAGGATCGGCAGGTCCCGCTCCAGCGTCGCGACGGCATCGGCGGCCGTACCGTCGAAGGGGACGGCGGACAGGCCGAGCACGTTCTCGACCGCGACATCGGAGAACGCCGCGTCGAAGCTGACGTGTTCCAGGGTGCGCTGATCGCTCGACACCCACCGCCGTCCCGAGGCGAGGGCGCCGAGCCGCAGGCTGACCCCGGCGACTCTGGGGCTGCGCGTCCTCCCGGCAGCTCGCGCGAACTGGTTCAGGTGGAACGCGACGAGCCCGCACACCGCCTCGGCCGGCGGTCTGTCGAACTCCCCGAGCAGATGCGCGGCCTTGCGGAACCCACTTCGGAACCGATCTCCACCCGTCCCACCGAGCACCGCCTCCTCGTGGGCGAGCGCGGCGAAGAGATACGCGGACAAGCCCTCCACGTACCGCCGTGCCGTCGGGAACGCCCTGGTCTTGACGATGAAGTCGTCGATCGAGCGCGTTTTCAGCTCACGACCGTCGATCAACGTCACGATGTGCACATCGACGCCCAGGAGATCCTCCTCGAGCGCGAGCTGGAAGTCGAACTCATAGACGATGGGCCGGCCAGCACCGAAGAGCTCCACGGTATGGACGCCCGAGCGCAGACTCGCCAGCTCGCCGGGTACGTCGTCGGCGGGCAGCTCGCGTCCGTCGATCGAGATCACGTCCGCGTCGAGCACCGCCCAGTCCTCCGGCGCGCTCGGCCGGGTGACGAGCAGGCGTTGCCGTCCGCACTCGCGCCCCTGGAACACCAATCCAGGTCGACGTCGGGTGTGCCCCAGCCGCCGGTGCACGTCGAGTGCAAGGGGCGACTCGAAGGCGATCCCGCAGGTAGCACACCGCGGCTGTACAGGCTCCACCTTCGGCAGCGGCTCTGGGACCCGGTAGTCGAAGTGCTTCGACACGATCCAGCGGTGCGACAGCACGTTCCGGGGGTCCGTGGAGTCCCAGGCGTGGTCCATGTAGCCCGTGTGCCAGAAACCCATGGCGGGAATCTATCGCGCGTTCACACTGGTCAGGTGCGCGTTCGAGTCAGCGAGCGTGATCGCCGACGGAGGTCCACGGAAGCCGGGCATCGACGACAAAGCGACCGGCGACCACGCCCGCAGAGAGAGTCCCGCCAGCGAGCGCGGCTCGGTCGGCCATCCCGGCGATGCCGGAGCGTGGCCGAGGAGCGAGCGACGCGCCGGCGCCGTCGAGCAACGGGTTCTGGACGACGAGCGTGACTCCCGTCTCTGGTGCGCCACGCAGGGTGATGTCGATGGGCATCTGCGGGGCGTGCTTGAGGGCGTTGGTGACCGACTCCTGCACGATGCGGTAGCAGGTGCGAGTCACCGTGCTGTGTGCCGTATCACCGTCGGCGATGGCCACGTTACTGACGATGCGTGCGCCCCGGTCCTTGAGGTCGCTCAGGAGGACGGTGAGGTCGTCGAAGGACACGGCTGCGAGCCCGTCGGCCCCGGTGCGCAGCGTGGTGAGGACGCCGCGGAGCTCGGCGCCAGCACGCGCGGCCGCGGCTCGGATGAAGGCGAAGGCCTCGCGGACCGTGGGGTCGTTCCCCGCCACGGTCTCCAGGACGGATGCCTGCATGGCGATCTGCGCGAGCGAGTATCCGACGGTGTCGTGCACTTCCCGGGCGAGGGCATCGCGGGCGAGCGCCTCGCGCTCGTCGATGCCGGTGACCTGGCCTGCGGCGCGGACGGCGCCCTCGGTGGTGACCGGGTGTTCTTGGAGTTCTCCGGCGTGCGTGTCGCGGGAGCGCGGCTCGGGCAGCAGCCCGTTCGCGGCGCCGTCCCACACGACGGCGACGCGGTCCCGCGCCCGGGTGGTCGCGACGTAGAGGAGCGACCGCTCCCGTTGGAGGACGTCGGGCCGGTCTCCCTCCGGCGACCGGTCGACGGCCTTCAGAGACTCGGCGGTGGCGCCAAACACGAGGACGTTGCGGAACTCCATGCCCTTGGAGCGGTGCATGGTCATGATGGCGACCCGGCCGGCGCCCGGCGTGTCGTTGGCGCCGTAGTACTGGTTGGGCACGTCGTGCTGGGTCAGGTTCCTGGAGAGTGTGGTGCCGTCGTTGCCGGTGCGGACGAGGACGGCGATCGTCTCGGGTGCGGTCCCGTCGGCCAGCCAGTCGCGGACCGTTCGGACGATGGTCTCGTGAGCCTCGTCCAGCGTGTCGTAGCCCTCGACCACCGGGGGCGGTCCAGACCGGGCAGAGCGGGAGCCGGCGCCGTCGACGAGGCCGTCCTCCATGTCCAGGGTCTCATGGCCGGCGAGGATGCTGGTGGCGTAGTCGAGATTCTGGGCCGTGGTGCGGTAGTTCAGCCGCAGTCGACGGGACCGACCTACCACGTGGATGCCGTGCCGGGACAGGACGGTCCGGGGCGCGTAGATGCGCTGCTGGGAGTCCTCCGCGAGGAACAGGTCGTCCGGTCCCGCGGCGACGAGCGCCCGCAGCAGGACGAGCCGCGCCGGGGTGAGGTCCTGCGCCTCGTCGACGAGGACGTGGTCCGCGACCCGTCGAGCGGTGGCCGCCGCCGACACGTCGAGCGCGGCCGCGGCGATCATCGCCTTCTCGTCGTAGTCGGTGGTGCCCGCGCCGGCGGCAGCCGCCCGGTACGCCTCGATCACGTCCCACACAGCGAGGCGTTGTGCCCGCGCGAGGGCAACGCCGCGGCCCTGCCTGCGCACCTGCAAGTACTGGTCTTCGGTCGCGATCCGCCCGGGCACGACGACGGTCCCGTACTCCGCAGCCAGGAAGTCCGCCGTGCGCACCGAGGGTGCGAGCGCCCCGCCGGCTCCCCACAGCGCGGCGTCCCACGCCCCGTGCGCGGTGGCCTGCACCACCTGCGTCCGCGGACGGCCGAGAAGCTCCGTGGCAGCGTGCTGGACGTCGAGCCCGTACTCCGCCGCGCGCGAGACCAGGCGCCAGGAGATGGCGTCGACGGTGCCGATGTAGACCCCCGGCTCGCCGAGCTGCTTCGCGATCCGCACGGTCTTGTCCAGCAGCAGCAGGTGGGCCCGGAGCGAGGCGGCGAGGGTCTTGTTGTACGTGGTGAGCACGATCCGCGCAGTCGGGTCCTGCGCGTGCAGGTGGCGCGCACGGTGCAGCAGTACGACAGTCTTGCCGGTACCCGCGCCGCCGGAGAGCCGGAAGGCGCCCCGCGTGGAAGCGGTGGCGTGCTCGCGTTGCTCGGGGTGAAGGAAGACCCGCCAGTGGGCGAAGTTCTCGTCCTCGATCGCGGCCCGCAGGTCGTCGTCGTCCTCGAGGTAGGCGAAGAGCATGCGCGACGCCGGGTGGTCGAGGGCACCGATGAGGTCGTCGTCGGTGTCGTGTCCGGTGTCGACCGCCACGGTGTCGGCCTGATACCCGGCGCGGACCTGATCGACGCTCGTGCCGTCACCGAGCAGCAGGAGCGCGTCCGTCTGGACCGCGGACGGCGCGGCCAGTGCGACGTCCAGCAACCGGTCCTGGTCGGCCGCGAGGATCGCCTCGTGCGCGGTCAGGCTGGCGATGCCGAGGTCGAGAAGGTCCTCGAACGTGATGCCGAGCACCTGGAGAACGGGCACGCCGGGCGCGTCGACGTCTCCATCCGCGCTCGCGGCAGGGGCGGGGTGCTCCGCGGCCGCGACGCCTGCCGGATCGACGCGGATCACCTCGGGAAGGCTCGTGTGCGGGTTGCGCTGGAAGACGACGCTCCGGGCGTAGGCGATCGCCTCGTCGTGCGGGAACGTGCCCAGGTAGATGTAGCGCGGCTCGTCGTCGGAGCCCGTGAGCTTGATGAGCACGGCGCGCCAGTACCGGTTGACGCGACCCGTCCGGGCCCGCTTGTCGGCGGCCTGCTCCATCGGCTCGATGTGCAGGCCCGGGGTGGTGTCGTCCTTGCGGAGCTTGTCGATGAACGCGTAGGCCTGCGACCGGACGCTGCCGTCGAGCGACGGGATGTCGGCGGGGATGATCACCTGGGGCACGGGGCGAGGCTATCCGCAGGTCAGGGGCGGATGCAGCGGCCTCTCGGCCTGGGCCCCGCGGCGGCGGGTGAATCTCAGGCGTCGGGGCCCGCCAGAGCGGCGATGACGGCGAGCTCGGCTCGGGTGCTGAGGCCGAGCGTGGTCAGCGCGTGCGCGACGTGCGCCTTGACGGTGTTCTCGGACAGGCGTAGCCGCGTCGCGATCTGGCGGTTGGTCAGGCCGGCCACGAGGTGCGCGACGGCGCGCTCCCGGTCGGTGAGTGTGGCGATCCGGGCCCGGGCGTCGGCCGCGCGGTCCACGGGCACGCCGCCCGGTGTCGTCATGCGTCGGATGACCGCGGCTGCCGCGTCAGGACCGAGTGCGCCGCGGCCGTCGGCGACGGCGCGCACGTGACCGGCGAGGGTGTCGGGCGCGTCGTCCTTGGACAGGAACCCGGCCGCCCCGGCGTCGAGCGCCTGGACGACCGCGTCCTCGCTCCCGTACCCGGTCAGCGCGACGCAGCGGGGTGGGTCGCGCATTGCCGCGACCAGTCGGATTGCCTCGACCCCGCCGACGCGGCGCATCTGGAGGTCGATGAGCACGACGTCGGGCCGGTGCTCGGCGACCGCGGCCAGGACCTGGTCCCCGTCGTCGGCCTCGCCGACTACGTCCAGCCCGTGGGCGGCGAGGATCGTGCGGATCATGGTCCGCGTGTAGGCGTCGTCGTCCACGATGAGCACTCGGGTCACGAGCCACAGAGTAGGGCGCGGGCATGCCCCGAGGCACCCGATCGGGTATCGCGGCCACCCGTTCGGTGGACGTGCCCGCACCCGATCGGCCGATGTGCGCCGCCTGGGCGCAGGGTGAGGGTGGACGTGTCGCGGGGCGCTCGCCTGGCGCCGCCAATCTCACCTGGAGAGCCAACATGTCCGAGTACCCGCCCACCCAGCCTTATCCGCCTGCACCCGGCCCCCAGTTCCCGCCCGCACAGCAGCCCTACGGCGCCCCGCCGGTGAAGAACAGCCTGGCGACCGCGAGCCTCGTACTCGGGATCGTCTCGCTCTTCGCGAGCCTGCTCTTCGTCCCCGCGGTCGTCGGCGTCGTGCTGGGGATCGTCGGCCTCCAGCGGGCCGGACGCACCACACCGCCGGTCGGCAAGGGCAAGGCGATCACGGGGATCGTGCTCTCCGGGGTCGGCCTGCTCGTCGGGATCGGGTTGGTCAACGCGATCGCCGGCGGCGGCGACGCGGGGCCCGACGACGCGGCCACCTCGATCACGCAGGACGCCGACGCGGGGGAGGAGCAGCCGGCCGATGACGCAGGCGCGCCCGCGGAGGAGCCCGCCGCGGAGCCCGTCGAGGAGGAGACCCCGCCGCCCCCGCCCGCGGACCCGTTCGTCGAGGCGTACGGGACGTTCGAGCCGGTCACGACGTCGGGCGCGGGCAAGTCCGTCGTCACGCTGCCTGCGGGCGTGACCGCGGCCATGGTCACCGCCCAGCACACCGGGCAGTCCAACTTCGCACTGAACGTCCTGGACGCGGCCAACCAGCCCACCGGGGACCTGCTGGTCAACACGATCGGGAACTACTCCGGCACCACCGCCTACGGCATGCACGCGCTCGGCGGCGACCCCGTCAGCCTCCAGGTCGAAGCCGACGGGAAGTGGACGATCACCATCGCTCCGCTGGCGACGGCGCCCGAACTCGCGGCCCCGTACCAGGGCGCGGGAGATGGCGTGTTCCGCTACCTTGGCGGCGCCGCGCAGTGGACGTTCACCCACGCCGGATCGAGCAACTTCGCGGTGTTCCAGCACGGCGGGATCATTCCGGGGCTGCTCGTCAACGAGATCGGGCAGTTCCAGGGGACCGTGCCCGTCTCCGCCGGCCCGTCGATCGTCACGGTAACCGCCGACGGCGCCTGGACCGTCTCGTAGCCGGGCGGGGGCCCGGGCGTCGCCCGGGCCGCTACCGCTACCACAGAATCCGCCGCCACGCCCCAGAAAGCGGTACGACCGTGCGAATTTCACCTCCTCCGACCACGTCGAACGGCACCCCTGGACCTATATTGGGCCAGGTGACGACACCCGTTCCCCACCGCAAGCTCATCGAGGTCTCGCTTCCGCTGGAGGAGATCAATGCGGAGTCCGCAGCGGAGAAGGCGGTGCCGCGTAAGGGTCATCCTGCGACGATGCATCTCTGGTGGGCTCCTCGGCCGCTGGCGGCCGCGCGGGCCGTACTGTTCGCCCAACTGGTCGACGACCCGTCGTCACACCCGGACCGCTTCCCACCGGGTGAGGCGGAGAAGGCCGAGCGTGAACGGCTACACGGGATCATCCGAGAACTGGTCAAGTGGGACGAGATCAACAACGAGGGCCTCTACGCCCGGGCCCGCGCCGAGATCCTGGCGTCGACTGGCGGAAACCCGCCGGCGATTCTCGATCCGTTCGCGGGCGGAGGCACGATCCCCCTCGAAGCCCAGCGTCTAGGCCTGGAGGCACACGCCAGCGACCTCAATCCAGTGCCCACGCTCAAGACGAAGGCGCTCATCGAGATCCCTCCGACGTTCGCTGGGCAGCCACCAGTCTTCCCTGGTGCCGCCGACTCTCGGCTTGGCGATTGGCCTCGCGGAACGGGGATGGCCGAGGACGTCCGGCGCTACGGCGCCCTGATGCGCATCCGCGCCGAAGATCGCATCGGCCACCTATACCCGCAAGCGACGCTGCCCTCCGGTGAGAAGGCGACAGTCGTCGCCTGGATCTGGGCTAGGACGGTCACATGTCCCAACCCTGCTTGTCGCATCCAGATGCCCCTTGTCCGGTCGTGGTGGCTCGCTAAGAAGAAGGGCAAGGAGACCTACGTCTCTCCTGAGGTTGTCGAGAATGCCTCGGCTTCGGAAAGTGGAGGTGTTCGATTCCATATCAGGCATGACGTGGCCCACGCGCCCAGTGGCGTGAACGAAGGGACCGTCGGTCGGCAAGGTGCGCGCTGCTTTGCGTGCCAGACTGCGGTCGACTTGAAGTATGTTCGCGCAGAGAGCCGAGCGAAGCGAATGGGCGCTCAGTTGATGGCGACGGTGGCCGAGGGGAAGCGCCAGCGCGTTTACCTCGAGCCGACAGTCGAGCACGTCCGAGCCGCCCATGCCGCTTCACCCGACCTGGCACCTCTTGGTTCGCTTCCGAGCGCTGCACTCGGTTTTCGCGTTCAGGGATATGGTATGACCGAGTGGTCAGACTTGTTCTCGGACCGACAGCTCGTTGCATTGTCGACGTTTAGTGACTTGGTCTCCGAAATGCGCGCCCAGGTCCGAGAGGACGCGATGGCCGCCGGCTTCTCGAGCGCCCCCTCCAAGTCCGATGATGGCGTGACCGCGGAGGCCTACGCTGATGCGATCGCAACGTACCTGGCGATGGCAGTATCGAAGCAGGTCGACTGGTCATCATCGCTCTGTAGTTGGATCAACGGCCACGAGAAGGTGCGTAATACATTTCCGCGCCATGCAATGGCCATGACTTGGGATTATGTTGAGATTAATGTGTTCTCCACGTCGGTCGGCAACTTCGGCGCGCATCTCGAATGGGTGTCCGCGGGGATTGACGCGCTCCCAGCGGGGCCCCGCACAGGGCGAGTCACTCAAAGCGACGCGTCGACGCGAGATTATCGAGGCCTGCTGATCGCCACAGATCCACCATACTATGACAATATTGGCTATTCCGACCTTAGTGACTTCTTCTACGTCTGGCTTCGACGCTCATTGCGCTCGATTCATCCGGACCTCTTCGGAACGATGCTCGTGCCAAAGGCCGAAGAGCTTGTTGCCAACCCCTACCGTCACGGTGGCAAGCAGCAGGCCGAGAAGTTCTTCGAAGACGGCTTCGAGCGTGTTTTCGGCCGCGCTCGCGACTCCGCTAGTCCTGACTATCCGATCACCGTCTTTTACGCATTCAAGCAGGCGGAGTTGGAGAAGGAGGGCGTCGCCAGCACGGGCTGGTCGACGTTCCTGGAAGGCATGATTCGTGAAGGTTGGACCATCACCGCGACATGGCCCGTGCGGTCGGAGCGCGGTGGACGGATGACTTCCGTGGGCACGAACGCCCTCGCATCCTCCATCGTCCTCGCCCTGCGCCCGCGGCCAGAGACCGCCGCCGCGACGGACCGCACGGGCTTCCTCGCGGCACTCCACACCGAGCTTGCGGACGCCCTTCCGAAGATCCGCGAGGGCGCGATCGCGCCCGCCGACCTGCGGCAGACGGTCCTCGGCCCTGGCATGGCGGTCTACTCGCGCTACTCGCGCGTCCTGGAGGCCGACGGTTCGCGCATGTCGGTCAAGACCGCCCTCGCGCTCATCAACGCGACGTTCGACGAGATCGAGACCGAGCAGGACGCCGACGTCGACGCCGACACGCGGTTCTGCCTCGACTGGTTCAAGTCGTACGGCTGGGCGACGCGCCCCTACGGTGACGCGGAATCGCTCGCGGTCCCGCTCGGCGTGAGCGTCGACGGCGTGGCGCGCGGCGGGATCATCACTTCCGGTGGTGGCAAGGTCGCGCTCATCAAGCCGCTCGATCTCGACCCCCGCTGGGACCCGACCCGCGACGACCGCACCTCCGTCTGGGAGGCCACGTGCCACCTCGCCCGCGCGTACGCGACCGAGGGGCGCGAGGCCGCCGCCCGCCTCATGGCGGGCCTGACGGGCGAAGGCCCCGGGACGTCGTCGGGCAGCAAGGTCTCCCTCGACGACGTGCAGCGCCTCGCGCTGCGCCTGTACGAGCTCATGGAGACCAAGGACGCCGCGACCGCGGGCCTGTTCAACGGGCTGGGCGGCGCCTGGGCCGACGTCGCGGCCACCGCGCAGAGCCTGCCGAAGGTCTCCGTCCAGGAGGGTTTCAACTTCAGCGAGGGGGACGACTGACATGGGGTTCGAGACACCCGAGCCGGAGCTCAAGGAGCTGGTGAAGAAGGCTGGCCTCGGCACGATCCAGCTCCCCGACTTTCAGCGGTCGTACCGCTGGGACGACGAGCGCATCCGCGAGCTGCTGGTCACCGTGCTGCGCGGGCACCCGATGGGGGTCCTCATGCTGCTCGTGACGGGCGGCGAGCACGTGCACTTCCAGCCGCGCGCGCTGGAGCGGGTCGACCAGGACGCCGCCGCGGACAAGCGGGACCTCGCCGTGCCGGAGGAGTTGCTGCTCGACGGGCAGCAGCGGCTGACGTCGCTGTACCAGGCGCTGGCGGGGTCGGGCGTGGTCGACACCCGGGACGCGAAGAAGAAGCAGATCCGCCGTCGGTACTTCGTCGACGTCGAGCTCGCGCTGGGCTCCGCGGAAGACCAGAACGACGCGGTGCAGTCGCTCCCGGAGGACGGGATCGAGCGCAGGAACTTCGACCGCGACGTCGTGCGGGACCTGTCCACGTTCGAGAACCAGGTGGCGGCCGGGGTCATGCCGTTCACGGCGCTGTTCGACGGCTCGGCCACCGGCTGGCTCATCGCCTACATGACGGCGGGCGGCCAGGAGGAGCAGACGCGCCGGACGGCCGTCTTCGCGGACTTCAACGCCCGGGTGGTCAACCCCGTGCAGGCGTACAAGATCCCAGCGATCCGCCTCGACAAGAACACCACCAAGGAGGCCGTGGCGACGGTCTTCAACAAGGTGAACCAGGGTGGGCTGCGCCTGGACAACTTCGAGCTGCTGACCGCGATCTTCGCAGGTGACCGCAAGCACTTCCAGCGGACCGGCACGGACTTCCGGCTCCGCGACGACTGGGACGAGACGCGGAAGGTCAAGGACTCCTGGTCGGTGCTCAGCCAGCTCAAGGAGACCGACTTCCTTCAGATGGTGCTGCTGCTCGCGTCGCTCGCGCGTCGCGACGCCGACGTCGCGGCGGGCAAGGAGCGCCCGCGCCGTGTGACCGGCCGCGGCGACGACGTTCTCGACCTCACGCTCGAGGAGTACCTCACGTGGGCGCCGCGGGTGCGCGACGCCCTCCCGTGGACGGCGCACTTCTTCACGTCGCTGCACATCCACACGGACGAATTCCTGCCGTACCGGACACAGGCCGTTCCGCTCACGGTGTTCCGGGTGTTGCTCGGCGACGACGCCGATGTGCACACGGTGCGCGCGCGCCTGCGGCGCTGGTATTGGTGCGGGGTCCTGGGCGAGCTGTACAGCGGGTCCACGGAGACCCGCTTCGCGCGCGACGTCGAGCAGGTCCCCGCCTGGGCGCGCGCCGCCAAGACGGGCGAGGAGGGTGCGACCCCCAAGACCGTGGCCGACGCCCAGTTCGCGGAGTCGCGGCTATGGTCCCTGCAGACCCGGAACGCCGCCGCCTACAAGGGCCTGTACGCGCTCATGCTGGCGCAGGGGCCGGTGGACTGGAAGCGGGACCTGCTCATGGACCACGCCGCGTACTTCGACCTCAACGTCGACATCCACCACATCTTCCCCAAGAAGTACTGCGAGGACGCGGGCCTGGACAAGGCGCGGTGGAACTCGGTGGTGAACAAGACGCCGCTGGCGCAGAAGACGAACATCTGGCTACGGGGCGACTCACCGGCGGTCTACGTCGAGCGGCTGCAGAAGGACCAGAGCCTGGCGCCCGAGAAGCTGGACGAGCTGCTCGCGACCCACCTCGTGGATCCCGCGGCCCTGCGCGCCGCGGACTTCGAGGCGTTCTTCCGCGCACGGCAGGAGGCGCTCGTCGGCGTGGTCGAGCAGGCTATCGGCAAGCGCATTTTCCGCGACCTGTCCGAGGGCCGGCCGACCGACCTGCCCGAGGCGTACGAGAACGAGCCGGACGACATTGACGACGCGGACCTGGACGTCGAGGACTACGAGGGGGAAGTTGCCTGATGGCAACCCTGACGAACAACGAGAAGGTGCTGCGCGGCCTCGACCTGCTCCAGGAGGGGATCCTCCCGTGGGTCGACCTGCGCATGAGCATGCATGCTCCGGCCGGCTCGGACTGGCTGGAGCTGTGGGCGGCGGCGGAGAACGCGAAGTTCGGTACCGCCAAGACGTACAGCAAGGACGATGTGCGTGTCCTGCTGCGGGTCGTGACCGAGCGCTGGCAGGTCTTCAAGGACGACCTCGAGCGCCCGCAGTCCGCGCTCGCGACCGAGCTGCGCGACACGGCCAACCGCGCCCATCACGGGGAGAAGTTCTCCTCTGACGACACCTACCGCGCCCTCGACTCGATCGAGCGCCTGCTCACCGCGATCGGCGCGGCGGACGAGGCCGACGCAGTCGCGACGCTGCGCACTGAGCACCAGCGCGAGGTGTACGAGAAGCAGGCCCGCAATCGCGCCGCGAAGGTGACCCCGCTCGCGGTGGCGGGCACCGTCGCCGGGGTGACGGTCAAGCCCTGGCGCGACGTCGTGACCCCGCACCCCGACGTGATGAAGGGGCAGTTCTCCTCGGCGGAGTTCGCGGCGGACCTGCACCAGGTCGCCACCGGGCAGTCGACCTCGCCCGAGTACGCGGACCCGCGCGAGTTCTTCGCCCGCACCTTCATCACCTCCGGCCTCCAGGACCTTCTGGAGCGCGCGCTGCGTCGCATCTCGGGCGACGGCGGCGCGTCGCCCGTGGTCAACCTCCAGACGCAGTTCGGCGGTGGCAAGACCCACTCGATGCTCGCGCTGTACCACCTGTTCTCCGGCATCGAGTCGCGGTCGCTCCCCGCGGCGACGCAGGACGTCGTCGGGCACGTCCTCACCGCGACGGACGGGCCGGACCCGCTCGCCGCACTGACCGTGCGGCGCGTCGCCCTTGTCGGGACGCGGCTCTCGCCGGGGCAGCCGGCGCCGAAGCCGGACGGGACCACGGTGCGCACCCTGTGGGGCGAGCTCGCGTGGCAGCTCGGCGAGGCGGGCGGCGCGGGCGGCGGCGCGGCCACGTACGCGCGCGTCGCCGAGGCCGACGCGAACGGGGTGCCCCCGGGCACCGCGCTGGACGAGCTCGTGCGCGAGATCGTCGACGGCGGGGAGCGCATCCTCCTCCTCGTCGACGAGTGGGTGGCCTACGCACGTCTGCTCGTGGACGCGCCCGCACCCCTGCCGGGCGGCACGTTCGAGGGACAGTTCACCTTCGCCCAGCACCTCACCGAGCTGGCGAAGTCCACGCCCGGCGTGATGCTCGTCGTCTCCATCCCCGACTCGGAGACTATCGACACCGGCGGCGGCGGGTCGGCGCTCGAGGTCGGCGGGCCCAAGGGCCGCGTGGCGCTGGACATGCTCCAGCAGGTGATCGGCCGCAACGCCGACGACTGGCGGCCCGCCACCGGCCTGGAGTCCTTCGAGATCGTCCGGCGCCGGCTGTTCCAGGAGCCAGACGCGACGGCGCTTGCGGACATCGCGGCGGTCGCCAAGCAGTACGTGAAGTACTACCAGGAGAACACGGGGTTCTTCCCCAAGGACGTCGCCCAGCCCGCCTACGAGGCGCGGATCAAGGCGGCGTACCCGATCCATCCGGAGCTGTTCGACCGGCTCTACGAGGACTGGTCGGCGCTGCCGAAGTTCCAGCGCACCCGCGGCGTGCTGCGGCTGATGTCCCAGGTGATCTCCGCGCTGTGGAACGCGGGGGACACCGCGCCGCTCATCACGCCGGGCATCGTGCCCGTGTCGTCGCCGGACGTGTACTCGGAGATCACGCACTACCTGGACGACAACTGGCGGCCCATCATCGACAAGGACGTCGACGGGCCGGGGTCGACCCCCGTGGTGATCGACGGCGAGCGCCCCGCGTTCGGCGCCCGGCACCTCACCCGCCGCGTGGCGCGCACGGTCTTCATGGCGACCGTGCCGACGCTGCGCACGCAGCACGTGGGCGTCGACGTTCGCCGGCTCCGGCTGGGCGCGGCGGTGCCCGGCGACGTGATGAGCCACCTCGGGGACGCGCGGGAGCTGCTCTCACAGCGCGCGACCTACTTCTACGAGGACGGCGACCGTTCCTGGTACGACACCGCGGCGTCGTCGACCCGGCTCGCCGCAGAGAAGGCGGCGGGGTACTCCGAGGAGGACGTGTACGCGGCGATCGTCGACCGTCTGCGCTTCGAGCCGAAGAAGTCCAGGGGGCTGTTCGATTCGGTGCACGCCGCGCCGGAGGACACCGGCGACGTGCCCGACGGTGACCCGCTCCGGCTGGTACTCGTTCACCCGCGCCGGACTTGGGCCAAGGACGCCTCGCAGGCGACGGAATTCGCCGACGAGGCGTTGAACCGAGCGGGTTCCGGCCAGCGCCAGCGCAAGAACCGCGTGGTCTTCCTCGCGGCCGACCGCGGCCGGTTCGGGGACCTCGAGGGCGCGGTGCGGGAGCATCTCGGCTGGGAGTTCGTCGTCGGTCGCGCCGAGGAGCTCGGGCTGTCACTCCAGCAGAAGAACCAGGCGACCAAGCGCGCGGGCGACCTGGATCTCATGGTCGACGCGCGGCTGCGCGCGGCGTACACGGCGCTGCTCACGCCCGTGGGTCAGCCGGGGCAGAAGATCACGCTGTCGTTCGACCGGCTCGCCGACGGCTCGACGTCGATGGCGGACCGCGTCACGACCAAGTTGAAGAGCGTCGGCAAGCTTACGGACGTCTACGGCACGGAGCTGGTCCGGATCGCGCTCGACGGTCCGCTTGCCTCCGCGTGGACCGGCGGGCACGTCGAGTTCGGGACGCTGTGGACCTGGTACGCGCAGTACCCGTACCTTCAGCGGCTGTCGACGCGGCGGGTGCTGGAGCAGGCCGTGCTCGCGGTCGCGGACTCCGTCACCTGGAACACCCGGGGCTTCGCGCTCGCGGCCGGCTACGACGAGGCGAGCGACCGGTACGTCGACCTCTGGATCCCCGGCGACCAGCCCGAACCGCAGTCGATTCCCGACCCGTGGCTGATCGTGCGGCTCGAACGGGCCGTCGCGCAGCGCGCGGCCGACGCGCGGGCCGGCAGCGGCACCTCGACCGACGGCGTCCCCGGGGGCGTGTCGCCCGTGCCGCCGTCGGGCGGGGGCGAGGCCGGCGGCCAGGGCGGCGGCGCCGTCGGCCCGCAGCCGCCGACCCCGCCGCGCGTCGCGGTGAAGCGGCGCTTCTACGGATCCAAGGCCCTCGACCCCGTCTCGTACGTGCGGGACTGGAACCTGCTGCGCGACGAGATCTTCAGCGCACTGACCGCCACGGATGGCACCGCGCTGCGAATCACGGTCGAGATCGAGGCGGAGAACGCCGACGGATTCCCCGAGGGCACCATCCGCACGGTCAGCGAGAACGGCACGGTGCTGGGACTCGACCAGCAGGGCTTCGAGGAGAGGTAGCGATGTCCGAGGGGGGCGGCGCGAGGCCGAAGATGACATCGCGAGAGCTGCTCGACTTCCGCGAGCGGAGCTGGGGCAGTTGGCTGTCGCGTGTGTCCCTGGTCGCGGAGGCGCACGGCACGATCCGGCAGAAGAATCGGCAGCAGGCGCTCGAGGTGCTGGGTCGGATCTATCGGCAGACGGCGCCACGCGACCACAGCCGGATCCTCCGGCGCTGGCCCGCCGTGCATGTCGTCACCACCACGGGGGTCGCCACCGACCACTTCGCCTCGAACACCTTCTGGCCGTACCTCAGGGACTCGGTCGGCGTCGGCGCGGGGGACCAGGGTTTCCAGCCGACCTGGGGAACCGCCTTCCTGGAGAACCTGCGTGCGCTCGGCCTGCCGACGTTCGAGGACAGCGACGACGCCGGGACGCGCTACGTCGGACGGATCCTCATGCACTCCGGCATGCCGACGTCCTGCCTCGACGACTACTTCGAGCTGGTGAGCCGCCGCCGCGCGGGGATCGCCGGGCTCAGCCCGGAGGCCTTCGTCGCGTGGGCCAGCGCCCAGGCTGCGCGGGGCGCCCTCTACGCCGTCGACAAGCCGGCCGCCCGCTTCCTCCAGTACGGCGGCGAGTTCGCGGTCGACGTCACGGGACGCGTCTTCGATCTTCTCGACGTCGTGTCGGGGGGCGGAGACGGCGCCGACGTCGCGCTGCCAGGGCGGTTTGCGGCGGTCGCCCAGGAGCTGCATCGCAGGGGGCGGGTAGCCCGTGCGGCCCGCGGCTCGTCGTCGACGACCAACGCGGCGGAGCAGCCGCGCGTCGTGCTGGACCCGTTCGGGTTCGGCCTCGTGCTGCGGCTGCCCTCGGTGACCTCCGTGACCGACCGCGCGACGAACTGGGTCGTCGACGCCGACGACACCCGGCAGCGGGTCCAGGCCAGGGCGATGCTCGCGGGACTCGACGAGGCGCCGCCGACCGACGTCCCGGTGCACCGACCGGTGCGCATGCTCTCGGCCGCGCTGGCGGATCGCGAGGACCTGACCACGACACTCAGCGTCGTCGACGAGGCGGACCCGCTGCTTGCGTTCGACGAGAACGGCGAGTTGCGCTCCGCCGCCGTGCCGCTTCCCGGGCGTCCGGTCTGGTTCCTCTTCCCGGGCGCGCCGGACGACCTTGAGGTCACGGGCACCCGGCACGTGCTGACCGAGAGCCCGCTGCCGCCGGGATGGGCGGGCTGGTGCCTGCTTCTCCTCGACCTCGAGAACGCCCGGTCGGTATCACTGGCGAGCACGGAGTCGCGGCGCACGGTCCGCGGCTACGCGTCGGCCAGGGTGCGGCTCGACGACCCCGTGCCCGGTGTGCGCACCACCTTGGGGCGGCCGGTCTACGCCGAGCTGCCATCGGTCGTGATCCCGGACGAGCTGCGCGGCGCCGACTGGGAAGTCACCCTGCTCGGTGCGGACGGGGAGACGCCTGAGCGCTGGACCAGTGGCGACAGCGGCGAGCCGGACGAGGTCTGGGACCAGGTCGAGAGGCCGGTCGTCGGCTCGTACACGCTGCAGGTCCGCGGTCCCTGGGGCCGCGGGACCACTCGGTCGTTCGACGTCGTCGAGGGGCTGCACGCGGCAGCTACGCCGTCCTGGCGGCGCTTCGCCGAGGGCGGTCTGCAGCCCGCGCGGGCCATGCTGCGGGCGACCGACGGGGTGGTCCTCTCCCGAGACGACCTGGAGCTCACGGCGAGCGACCGCGAGACGACGATGCGCGCCGGCGCGCACGGCCGGTGGTTGTCGCTCGTCGTCGGCCCGCCGCACATGACCGTGGCCTACCTGGCGTCGGGGTGGAGCATGCCGCCGTCGATCCGTCCGCTCCAGCTGGCGCAGGAGGACCTCGTCGACGAACCCGGTGCCCTCGTCCTGGACGTGGGACAGGCGGTGGATCCCCGGCTTCACTACCTGGGCTCCGGCGGGCTGCGGCAGGTCGTCGAGCCGAGGGTAGGGCGCAACGGCGTCTACCAGTTCAACCTCGCGCGTCTCACGGACACCCTGCGGGCCTTTCCGCAGGGCGTCCTCGCCCTCGACCCGGACGGCGTGCTCGTCGTCGGCCAGGTTCGGCCCCGACGCCTGTTCTCCCGCGTGCTGCCGGTAGATGACGGGTTGGAGCTCACCGACTGCGTCGACGTCGAGGGCCTGACCGCGTTCGTCTATGCGACGACCGCCCCGTGGTTGGCCCCGGTGTCGGTGCCTGTGGTCGCCGGGCGAGCCGAGCTGCCGCACCACCTCCGACAGGCCGGACCCCTCGTCGCCCTCGTGCGCATCGAGGACCCGTGGGTCCCCCTCGACGTTCCCGAATGGCCCAGCGCGGGGGACGGCGTCCTGGTCGGGTGCGAGGGCCACGTGGTGTCCGAGGACGCGGAGCTGACGGCCCTGTCCGCCTTCCTCGCCGACGACGGTCCCGCACCCGCGGTCGTGACGGACCTCTCGGCGGTCTGGACGGCCCGAGGCCTCGCGGGGGAGCTCGGCATCGGGTCCCGGGCCGCGGAGGTGACCGCCGCGCTGGACCGGATCCTCCGGGCCCGGCCGCGAGAGGCGCTCCTGTCCGTGACGGAGTCGCGTGCGCCCGGCGAGCTCGTGCCGTCGTTCATCATCCGGTCCGGGCTGGCGTGGGCGAACCTGGTCGCTGCACACGACGACGAGCCGCCGATCTGGACCGTGCGCAATGTCGTGCCGGCCACCTTGCTCTCGGCGGCCGACGGCGAGTGGACGCCGGAGGAGGTCGAGGCGGCCGTGGCTGTCTGCGGCGCCGAAGTGATCTCCCTCCTCGGGGGCGAGGACCCGGCGCCGAGCGCGGGGCTGCTCGACGCCGGGGCCCGGCTGTTCGACGAGTCGCCCGAGAAGCGCGACGCCATGCTCCGGCAGATGGGCCTGGTTCCCAAGGGCCTGCTGAGCAATGACGCACGGGTCATGGCGGTCATCGAGTACGTGAAGGACCGCCGTGCGGGCCGGCTCGGGACGATCGTCAAGAACGCACACCAGCTGTTCGTCGAGGGCCAGCGATTCCTGGAGTACGTCAGGTCGCCCGTCGCCACCGTGAGCGTGCGGGCCAGGACCCCGCGGGACACAGACGGCGGCTGGCGCGTCGTGCCCGCGATCTCGCTGACATACGCCTTCGCGGCCCGGCTCGCGGCGCGCGGCCACACCGGCGCGGCGACGTGGCTGAAAGGCAGCCACAAGGCGACGTGGGCCACGCTCGCCGAGGTCGCGCCCGAGCTGGTGACCGTAGACCTGGTCCTTGCCGAGCTGCTCGTCTCTAGCACCACCACGAACCGAACGGAGGCCCGATGAGCGCGAGCATCGACGCGATCCGCACCTCGCAGGAGATCACCTCGACATACCGCCGCTACCTCCAGACGCTGCTCGCCGTGCGCGACTCGGAGATCAGCGACGCGCTCGCCGAGACAATCGACCGCACGCCGATGCTGGACAAAGGGCCGTACCTGGAGGCCACGCCGCCGTACGCGCCAGGGTCCAGCCTCCGTGCGCTCCTCGACGAGGGTGTGCTCGCCCCTGGCTTCGCAGAGCTCGCGAGCGACGCGCTCCCGCTGGACCGCCCGCTCTACGTCCACCAGGAGCGGTCGATCCGCAAGGTCGCGGCGGGGCGCAACGTCGTCGTCGCGACGGGCACCGGCTCGGGCAAGACGGAGTCGTTCCTCCTGCCGATCCTCGACGCTCTGGTTCGGGAGCACGAGGCCGGCACGCTGGGTCCCGGCGTTCGGGCGCTGCTGCTGTATCCCATGAACGCGCTGGCCAACGACCAGATGAAACGCCTCCGCCAGCTCCTGGCCGCGTACCCGCACATCACGTTCGGCCGCTACACCGGGGACACGGAGACCGACCCGTTGAAGGCGCGTGAGGCGTTCGGAAACCTCAACATCGGCGAGCCGATCCTGCGCAACGAGCTGCTCAGCCGCCAGGAGATGCGCGAGACGCCGCCGCACCTGCTGCTGACCAACTACGCGATGCTGGAGTACCTGCTCCTGCGGCCGCTCGACATGGACCTGTTTGGCAGCGGAGCGGACAACCCGTGGCGCTTCATCGTGGTCGACGAAGCACACGTCTACGACGGCAGCCAGGGTGCCGAGGTCGCGATGCTGCTGCGTCGGGTGCGCGACCGTGTGGCCCCCGACCGGCGCATCCAGTGCATCGCCACGTCCGCCACCGTGGGCGCTGACACGGACCCGACCGCGGTGACAAGGTTCGCCGAGAACCTGTTCGGCGAGCGGTTCGAATGGGTCGCCGACGATCCTACGCGGCAGGACCTCATCGGCGCGGAGCGGGTCGCGATGCCCGACGGGCCGTTCTGGGGTCCGCTGTCCGCGAGCGACTACGTAAAGCTCGCCGAGGACTGGGACCGCGAGACCGCCGTACTCGACACCGCGCGCGCCGCTGGCTGGACGAAGGACGGCTGTGCCGCCGACGCGATCCTGCACGAAAAGACCCTCGCGACCCTCCGGTCTCGGCTCGCGCACGGCCCCGAGACTTTCGGCCGCGTGCAGCGGGCCTTGTTCGGCGACGAGCCCGACGGGGAACGCGGACTCTCCGCGCTTGTTGCGCTGGCGAGCGGGCTCAGCCGGCCGGACGGGACGACGGCGCTCTCAGCGCGGTATCACCTGTTCCTCCGCGCGACCGAGGGTGCGTTCACGTGCCTCTCGCCGTCGGGACCGCATGTCCAGCTCGCGCGGCACACCGAGTGCGCCGAGTGCGACGCACCCGTCTTCGAGATCGGGTCCTGCAAACGCTGCGGTTCCGTCCACGTGATCGGTGCCGTCGAGGCGCACGAAGGCCTCCTGCGCCTGCGACCCCGCAAGGCGATGACCCGCGGCACGTGGTACGTGCTCGGCGACCAGGCCCCGGTCGACGACGAGGACGAGGATGCTGCCGTCGACCTCACCGCGCCGGACGACGAGCCGGGCGGACCGCCGTCGGGCAGCGACGCCCCCGTGACGGCCGCCGGGGAGGAGGAGCGGCTGTGCACCGCGTGCGGCGCGATCAACCCGAAGGAGTCGCGGACGTGCGCGGGGTGCGGTGCGGGCACGCTCCGCACGGTGCGCAGGCTCAAGCAGCGCGGCGACGAGATCTCCGGGTGCCTCGTCTGCGGCGCTCGCGGTCCGGGTACGGTGCGCGTGTTTGAGACGGGGTCCGACGCGAGCGGCGCGGTGATCGCGACGTCGCTGTACCAGAACCTTCCTCCCGCGAACGACCAGGCGCTCGGTGGGCTCCTGCCCGGTGAAGGTCGCAAGCTGCTGGCGTTCAGTGACTCGCGCCAGGCCGCCGCCTACTTCGCTCCGTACCTCCAGGACTCCTACGCGAAGCTCCAGCGACGGCGCCTGATCACGCAGGGGCTGGTCAAGGCCCGTGCGGACGAGGATCCGGTCTCTGTGGAGGATCTCGTCTTCAGCACCCGGTCCGCCGCGAAGAAGGCGCAGCACTTCAGGAGCGGTATGACGGCACAGAGCGAGGCGCGCGAGGTCGCGCCCTGGGTGATGGCCGAGGCCGTCGCGACGGACGACCGGCAGTCCTTGGAGGGCCTCGGCCTCGTCAGGATCGTGCTGGAGCGCCCGACAGCGCCGGCGCCGAGGCCACTGATGGCGTTGGGGCTGAGCGACGCGGAGGCATGGGACCTTCTGCAGGAGCTCGTCCGCACGCTCCGTCAGCAGGGTGCCGTGGAGATGCCGGAGTCGGTCCCGTCGAACGACGAGATCTTCGCACCGCGGCTCGGGCCGATCAGGGTCCGCCTGCAGGGCTCGGAGGCCCTGCGCAAGGTGCTCTCGTGGCTTCCGACCAAGGGGACCAACCGGCGCGTCGACTACCTGACCAAGGTGCTCGCCGCGCTGGGCTCCGACGCGGACCCGAAACAGGTCCTCGACGGGATGTGGCGCATGCTCACGGCGCCGACATCGCCGGTGCCGTGGCTTCGCGCGAAGGCCGAGCCCGCGTTGGGAGTGGTTCACCAGCTCGATCACGAGCAGCTCCGATTTTCGCTGGTGACCGCGCAGAGCCCGGTCTTCCAGTGCATGGTCTGCCGGAGGATGGCGCCGGTGTCCGTGCGCGACGTCTGCCCTGCCATGGGCTGCGAGGGGAGGCTCGAGCCCTTCGCGCCCCCGCTGGTCGGCGAGGACCGCGACCACTACCGCACCGTGTATCGCACCATGAACGCGGTCTCTCTGGCGGCCATCGAGCACACCGCGCAGTGGGCGAACACGCGGGCCGCCGAGATTCAGCACCAGTTCGTCCGAGGCCAGGTCAACGCGCTGTCGTGCTCCACGACGTTCGAGCTCGGCGTCGACGTCGGCGAGCTTCAGGCCGTGATGATGCGGAACATGCCCCCGATGACCGCGAACTACCTCCAGCGGGCCGGTCGTGCGGGGCGGCGGTCGGGGGCGGCGGCGCTCGTCGTCACCTTCGCCCAGCGCCGGTCCCACGACCTGTCCAGGTTCGCCGAACCTGAGGTGATGATCAGCGGCCAGGTCCGCGCGCCGTACATCCCGTTGGTCAACGAGCGCATCGACCGGCGGCACGCGCAGTCCATGGCGATGGCCGCGTTCTTCCGCTGGCTCTACGAGAGCACGGGACGGATCTGCCGCACGGCCGGCGAGTTCTTCCTCTCCGACGGAGAGGGGAACGACCCGCCGGTGACGCTCGTCGCGGGATTCCTCACGCCCGTGCCTCCGGGCGTGGCCGAGTCCGTCGCCCGGGTAATCCCGGCGGAGATCGCGGCGGAGGTCGGGCTGCGCGACGGGAGCTGGTCCGGTCGCCTCGTCGAGCTGCTGGAGCGCGTGCGGCTCCAGCTCGCCGGCGAGATCGCGCAGCTGGAGGAACTGAGCGAGGGCGCGTCCGAGCAGAAGAGGTACTTCCTCGCTGAGCGGTACCAGAAGGTCGGCAACACCCTGCGGCGCCGTGACCTGCTCGGCTACCTCGCGAACCACAACGTCCTGCCCAAGTACGGCTTCCCGGTGGACTCCGTGGAGCTGCGCACCGACTTCGGCTACGGCAAGGACAGCGGCGCCGACCTCGATCTGACCCGCGACCTCTCGGCGGCGATCCACGAGTACGCACCCGACGCGGAGCTGGTCGCCGGCGGGAAGCTGTGGGTATCGAGGGGCATCTACAAGCTCCCGGGGAGGGATCTCCAGGAGTTCACGTACCAGGTGTGCGGACGCTGTGGAGCGTTCTGGCAGGACGTCGAGGCGGTCGACGGCGTCTGTCCCGTGTGCAAGCACCCGAGCGACACGAGCTCGCGGACGTACACCGTCCCCGAGTTCGGGTTCGTCGCAGGGTCCGAACCGAAGCGTCCTGGTGCCCGCCCACCGCGGCGGTCCTGGTCCGGCGCTGTCCACGTCCTTGAGACGTCGCCGGAGGCTCACGCCCGCGACGTCCTGCTGCCCGGCGGGAGGATCGAGTCGGAGGCGGGGCCGCGAGGGCGGCTCGTGTCCGTCGCGGACGGCCCGGGAAGGCTCGGGTTCTGGATCTGCGAGTGGTGCGGGTTCGGGACGGCGCGCGTCAACCACATGGCCAAGCCGCCCGCCAAGCACAAGGACCCCAAGCGCAACATCGACTGCACTGGCCCGATGATGCTCCGCGACCTGGCGCACCAGTACGAGACCGACCTCGTCTCCCTGCGCTTCTCGGTCGTCGGCGGCGGACGGTCGCAGGGCGCCTGGAAGTCGGTTCTCTACGCGATCGTCGAGGCGGCCTGTCACACGCTGGAGATCGCCAGAGACGACATCGGCGGGTCGCTCGTCCCCGAGGGCCTCGACGACTGGTCGATCTCCCTGTTCGACCGGGTCCCCGGCGGCGCTGGTCATGTGCTCAACGTCGAGGAGAACCTGGAGCGCGTGCTCCACGCCGCACTACGCCGTGTCAGCTCGTGCGAGTGCGGCCCGGAGACCTCCTGCTACGGCTGCCTGCGGTCGTTCAGCAACCAGCGGGACCACGACGAGCTGTCCCGTGGCGACGCCGCGGAGATCCTGCGCAGCCTGCTCGGCCTCGGGGGCACGGCGGACGGTCACGGTGGCGACGGCGGCGACAAGGTCCCGGCGGGGTGGGAACAGGCCTTCGCGCTGGCGACGCCGGCCGAGCGCGCGGTGCTCGACGTCCTTGCCGCCCGGGGCGTCCCCGTCCCAGACATCGGCGTCGAGTCCACCACCGGCGTGCCCATCGCGATCTCCTGGTCCGACGACAGGATCGCCCTAGAGACTGCGGACATGGACGACCTCTCCCGGAGCGACCTGCGGTCAGAGGGCTGGGACGTCCTGCCCTTGGGCAGCGACCTCTGGGATCGGCTCGCGCGGTGACCGCCGACGGGACCTCGGTCGACGGCGTCTCGTCCGTGGAGCGCGCACTGCATGCGAAGTGGGCGTTCGACGCGGACCCTGCCGAGTGGCGCCTCGCCGCCGAGGCCCTGCGGATCCGGTACGCCGCGCTCTACGACCCGATGCTGGCCGTCTCGACGTCGGACCTCGATCCCTTGCCGCACCAGCTCTGGGCGGTCTACGGGGAGCTGCTGCCGCGGACGCCGTTGCGGTTCCTGCTGGCGGACGACCCGGGCGCGGGCAAGACGATCATGGCGGGCCTCTACCTCAAGGAGCTCATCCTCCGCGGAGACCTGGAGCGGTGCCTGATCGTGGCGCCGGGGTCGTTGGTCGAGCAGTGGCGGGACGAGCTGTCCGAGAAGTTCGGCCTGTCGTTCGACGTGCTGACGAGGGCCGACATCGACGGCGTCCGCGAACCGCGTCAGGTATTCGCCCAGCATCCCCGGCTGATCGCGCGCATGGACCAGCTCGCGCGGCACCAAGGCCTCCTGGAGGCGCTGGCGACGACCGACTGGGACCTCGTCGTCGTCGACGAGGCGCACCGCATGTCGGCGCACTGGGCGGGTGAGGAGCTCAAGCGCACCAAGCGATACCAGCTCGGGCTGCTGCTCGGCCGCGTGGCCCGGCATCTGCTGCTCATGACCGCGACACCCCACTCGGGACACGCCGACGACTTCCAGCTCTTCCTCGCGCTGCTCGATGCCGACCGGTTCGAGGGCAGGCCTCGCGGGGGAGCGGCATCGCGTCCGACCGACCTGATGCGGCGCATGGTCAAGGAGCAGCTCCTCACGATGGAGGGCAAGCCACTCTTCCCGGAGCGCCGTGCGTACACCGTGCCGTACGAGCTGTCGACCGGGGAGGCCGAGCTGTACGAGCAGGTCACCGAGTACGTGCGCTCCGAGATGGGGCGAGCCGAGCGCCTGGCGGCCGACGGGAGGCGGCGCAACGCCGTCGGTTTCGCGCTGACGGTGCTGCAGCGCCGCCTCGCATCCAGCCCGGAGGCGATCCTGCGGAGCCTCGAACGACGCCGTGACCGGCTGGAGGCACGCGCCGGCGAGCTTGCCTCTGGGAGCGTCGCGGCCGACGTCGGGCAGCGCGACGTGCGGCTCGACGGCTGGGACGGCGAGGACCTCGACGAACGCCTGGACGACCTCGACGCCGGCGAGGTCGAGGACCTCGAGGACGCGGTGCTCGACGCCGCGACTGCGGCGCGGACGGTGGCCGAGCTGCGGACGGAGATCTCGACCCTCGACCACCTGACCGCGCTGGCACGCCGCGTGCGGCTGGCGGGGACAGACCGGAAGTGGACCGAGCTGCGGTCGATCCTGGTCGACCGCGGCGTAGCGACGGGAGCGGACGGCACGCCGCGCAAGCTCATCGTCTTCACCGAGCACAAGGACACGCTGACCTACCTGGTCGGGCAGATCGGCACGCTGCTCGGCGACCCGGGTGCCGTGGTCGCGATCCACGGAGGGCTGTCCCGGGAGGGGCGCCGGGTCGCCACGGAACGCTTCACGCAGGACCGGGAGGTCCGGGTCCTCGTCGCCACCGACGCGGCCGGCGAGGGCCTCAACCTCCAGCGGGCGCACCTCATGGTCAACTACGACCTGCCGTGGAACCCGAACCGGATCGAGCAGCGGTTCGGGCGCATCCACCGCATCGGGCAGACCGAGACCTGCCACCTCTGGAACCTCGTCGCTGCGGGAACGCGGGAGGGGCAGGTGTTCACCCGGCTCCTGGCGAAGGTGGAGCAGCAACGCCAGGACTACGGCGGACAGGTCTTCGACGTGCTCGGCGAGGCGTTCGAGGACCAACCGCTGCGCGGGCTGCTGCTGCGTGCCGTCAGGTACGGCGACCGGCCCGAGGTCCGGGCCCGGCTCGACGAGGTCATCGACGCGACGGTCGGCGAGGGCATCGACCGGCTACTCGCCGAGCGAGCGCTGAGCTCGGACACGCTCGCCGTCGCGGACTCCGAGGAGATCGCCCGGCAGCTCGAGGCGGCGCAGGCGCGCCGGCTGCAGCCATACTTCGTGCGGGCCTTCTTCCACGCGGCCTTCTCCCGCCTCGGGGGGCGGATCGTCCCGAGGGAGTCCGGGAGCTACGAGATTACGCGGGTCCCGCTGTGCGTCCGCGACCGATCCCGGGGGAGCGGCTTGCGCCCGATCCTCGAACGCTACGAGCGGGTGTGCTTCGAACGGTCCCAGATCAAAAGGCCGGGACGACCGGTCGCCGAGCTCCTCGTTCCTGGCCACCCGCTGCTCGACGCCGTCGTCGACCTCACGATCGATGAGCTCGGCCCGCTCCTGGAGCGTGGCACCGTGCTGTACGACCAGCAGTCCGAGGCAGTCGAGCCCTGGCTGCTTGTCGCGACCGCCGATGCGATCGACGACGGGCACGGGCGGACCGTGTCCTGCCGCTTCGCCTACGCCGAGGTGACGGTCTCGGGTGCCGCGCATGATGGCGGCCCGGCGCCGTACCTGGACTATGAGCCCCTCCCGGACGGCCTGGCCGGGGCGGTCGAGCGCGCCGTCGGGCGGTGGCTCGCCGACGGCGCCGAGGAGCTCGCCAAGGACTGGGCGACGGAGCACGCGCTGCCCGCACACTCCGACGAGGCTGGACGCGCCGTCGCAGCGAGGGTGGGCAGGACCCGGGCAGCGGTCCGTGCCCGGCTGATCTCCGCGGTGAACTACTGGGACGCCGAGCACGCGCGGCTCACCGACCTCGTCGCGGCCGGCAAGCGTGTGCGGACGCGTCCCGAGACCGCCTCTCGGCGCGCCCGAGACCTGGAGGAGCGGCTGCGTCGGCGCATGGTCGAGCTCGACCTCGATGAACGCCTGACGGCGCGGCCACCGCGGGTCCTCGGCGCGGCGCTGGTCGTCCCGGCGGGAATGGTTCCGCACTCCGTGCCGCCGACGACGGTGACGGCCGATTTGGTGGTCGAGGCTCCCGTGCACGCGAAGGACACTGCCCGGGTGGACCGCCGCGCCGTCGACGCGGTGCTTGCCGCGGAGCGTGCGCTCGGGGCCGACCCGGAGGAGATGCCTCACAACAACCCCGGCTTCGACGTGCGCTCGGTCCGGGCTGACGGCTCGGTCGTGCAGATCGAGGTCAAGGGCAGGATCGCTGGGGCGGTCGACTTCACCGTCACCAAGAACGAGGTGGTACACGCCAAGAACCTCGGTGACTCCCATCGCCTGGCCCTCGTCGAGGTGTCTGAAGGCCCGGCGACGGAGGACCGCGTGCGCTACGTCCTGCACGCTTTCGACGACACCGACACGGACGACTTCACGACGACGAAGTACGTCAAGGACTGGAGGAAGGTCTGGGTGCGCGGCGCAGGTCCGCGCTGAGAGTTGTCTCTCGTCAGTCTTACCGCCCCGCCACTCATCGGATCCGTCCAGGATGAGCGTGGGTCGCGCCGTTCAGATCGTCACGGCCGATTCAATCGGAGACTCGGGCCCGCTGAGCCCACCGTGGTGGCATCGTCCGTGCGATCGCTGTTTACGATCAGGTTTCGATCCTTCCGGTGCGTTGACGAGGAGTGTCCTGAGTGTTGGGATATGTGCGCCCACACCACTTTTCGGAGGATGACGTGACACAGCAGGACCAGACCGGCGCGGGCGGTTCCCCGCGGCAGGTGCGTTACCGCGGCCGGCACCTCCCGATGGTCGCGGTGGTCATCGCGGCGACCATCGCCACGGCGCTGGCGTACAGCGGCATGGTCCTGTTCGGTCTCGAGGTGGCGCACATGTCGCCGCTCGAGGCGTACGGGCTCGCGGGCTTCCTCGAGATCAGCCTCGTCGCGGTGGCGCTCATGGCGCGCAACGCGGCGCTGGAGGGCCGCCCGTACGGCGTGCTCCTCGCGCTGACGTGGGTGCTCTCGGGCACGTCGGGTCTGTTCGCCGCGCTGCACGAGGTGGCGGTCCCGACGGCGAGCACCCCGTACATGGTGGTGTTCCGGTTCGTGCCGCCGCTGGTGGCGGCGCTCATGTGGCACCTCGCCCTCGTGGGGGAGCGGCACATGGTGACGGGCCACACGCTCGAGGAGCGGCGTCGTGAGCTGCGCGTGCACGGGTACGTCTCCGCGCTGGAGCAGTGGCGCGACGCGCGCGCCGACAGCGCTGGCTCGCCCGCGGACCTGCGCAAGGTCCGGGCCGCGCACGAGCGGCAGCGCGCCGCGCGCGACGCGGCGCTCAAGCTGCTCACGGTCGAGGACTTCGAGCGCCGCATGCAGGTCTGGGTCGACCGCCTGGAGGCCGCGGAGCGCCACGGCAACCGTCTCGACCTGATCGGGGCGAGCTCCGTGAAGCGCGGCACCGCGCGCGGGTCGGCCGAGGCGCCTGCGGCGTCGGAGGTTCCCGCGGTGGTGGTCGCCCGGACGGTGGCACCCGCGGAGGGGCTCGTCGAGGCGCACCGCCAGGAGACCCTTGCGCTGGAGCCCGCGCGCGACGCCGAGCTCCTCGCGGCGGAGGAGGCATCGCCGGCCGCCGAGCCGGTCCCGGACGAGGCCTCCGCCGCGTCGGACCAGGAGAGCCCGGAGGCCTTCGCGCCGGTCGAGGCACCCGCCGTCGCGCAGGACGACGAGCCGGTGGACGAGGCGGACGACGAGAAGCCCTACGTGCCGCAGACGGCGTTCGAGGCGCTCCCCGATCTCGAGGCGCGGGTCAAGGAGCTGTTCGGGCGCGCCCAGCCGCTCCCCTGGGACCAGCCCGTCCCGGAGGAGGACACCTCGGCGCCGGTCGTGGAGCCCCCGGCCGTGACGGGTCACACCCGGCGCGTCGAAGTCTTCGACCTCGTCGGCGGATCGACCGGCGCGTCGGCCCCGGCGACGGAGGCCGACGACACCCCCGTCGGCGAGGAGGACCCGACCGCGGAGCGCGACCGCCGCATCGTCGAGCTCGCCCGCCAGGGCATGAAGCAGGGCGAGATCGCCCAGAAGGTCTCGGCGTCGCGGTCGACCGTGAGCCGTGTCGTGCGCCGCTTCGAGGACCAGCGGCCCGTGGCCGACGACGACCGCGAGCTCGCGAACGCCTGACGCACGTCGTCGCGCCCGCCCGTCCGGCCACCTGGCCGACGCCGGACGCGCCCACCGACCGACGCCGCGCCCCCGTCCCGGGGGCGCGGCGTCGTGCCGTCCCGACCGCACCGGGGCAGGACGCGATGGCCTTCGATGGGGGTAGTGAGGACCTTGGTCCCAGACGGCTGATGTGGTCGGACCACCTCCCCTAGGGTCGGGAGCAGGGTTCCGGTCGCACACCGACCGGGACCTCGACGCAGCCCCCGCCTCTCGAAAGTGCTCCCCGTGGCCCCCCTCTCTCACGCCCCGTCGGACGCGGACGCGCCCGCCGCAGGCGGTCCCCTGGACGGCGACCGGATCGTCGTGGTCGGCGCCGGCATGACGGCCCACCGCCTGGTCGCGGGCCTGCGCTCGCGCGACCCCGAGGGCGGCTGGTCGCTCACGGTGATCGGCGACGAGCCGCACGAGCCGTACGACCGCGTGCACCTGTCGGAGTGGTTCGACACGCGCGACGCCCAGGCGCTCACGCTCGACGGCGCCGTGTGGGACGACCCGCGCGTCACGCTCGTCACGGGCGACGCGGTCGCGTCGCTCGACCGCACGGCGGGCGTCGTGACGACGCGTTCGGGCCGCCAGGTCCACTACGACCGCGCCGTGCTCGCGACGGGATCGTGGGCGTGGACGCCGCGCGCGGAGGGCACGGACCTGCCGGGCCTGTTCACCTACCGCACGCTGGACGACGTCGAGCGGCTGGCCGAGTGGGTGCGCCTCCGCGAGCGGACGCTGGGCCGGGCGGTGCGCGGCGTCGTCGTCGGCGGTGGCGTGCTGGGTCTCGAGGCCGCGGCGGCGCTCCAGCGCCTGGGTGCCGAGGCCACGGTCGTGGAGTTCGCCGACCGCCTCATGAGCGTCCAGCTCGACCAGGGCGGCGGCGAGATGCTGCGCCTGCTGATCGAGGACCTCGGTGTCACGGTGCGCACGGGCGCGGGCGCCCACCGGTTCCTGCCCGCGGGCGACGGGTCCGTAGGGTCCGTCGAGCTGACCGACGGGTCCGCCCTGCCGACGGACGTCGTCGTCTTCTCCGTGGGCATCCGCCCGCGCGACCGCGTGGCGCGTGAGGCCGGCCTGGCCATCGGCGAGCGCGGCGGCGTCGTCGTCGGCGAGGCGTGCCAGACCTCCGACCCGGGCGTGTGGGCGATCGGCGAGTGCGCGTCGGTCGACGGCGTGTGCGCGGGCCTGGTCGCGCCGGGGAACGACATGGCGGACGTCGTCGTCGACCGCTTCCTGGGCGGCGAGCGCGTGCACCGCCGCGCCGACGACGGCACCAAGCTCAAGGGCGTGGGCGTCGAGGCCGCGTCGTTCGGCGACGTGAACGCGGTGAGCGCGGGCGCGCTGGAGGTGTCGTTCGTCGACCCGATCCACCGCCGCTACCGCAAGCTGGTGCTCTCGGACGACGCGACGACGCTGCTGGGCGGCGTGTTCGTCGGCGACATCGAGCTCTACCCCGCGCTGCGGCCCCTGCTCGGGCGCCCGCTCGGCGCCGACCCCGCCGCCGTCATCGCGCCCGACGGCGAGGGCCTGGCCGAGACCGAGCTGCCGGACGAGGCCGTCGTCTGCTCGTGCAACAACGTCGACGCCGGGACGGTCCGCTCGGCCGTGACCGAGCACGGGTGCCGGACGATCGGTCAGGTCAAGGAGTGCACGACGGCCGGCACGGTGTGCGGGTCGTGCGTGCCTGCGCTCACCAAGCTGCTGAACGCCGAGCTCTCCCGGGCGGGCGTCACGGTCTCGGACGCGCTGTGCGAGCACTTCGCGATGTCCCGCGCCACGCTGTACCGGCTCGTCCGCGAGGAGGGGCTGCGCACGTTCACCGAGGTCGTCGCGGCGCACGGGACGGGGCGCGGGTGCGCCGTCTGCCGCCCGACGGTCGCCTCGATCCTCTCGACGCTGCGTCGCGGGCACGTCCTGGAGGGCGAGCAGGCCGCGCTGCAGGACACCAATGACCACGTCATGGCGAACCTGCAGAAGAACGGTACGTACTCGGTGATCCCACGGATGCCCGGGGGAGAGGTGCGTGCCGACCAGCTCCTGGAGTTCGCGAAGGTCGCCGACGACTTCGGGCTCTACGTGCGCGTCACCGGCGGCCAGCGGCTGGCGATGTTCGGCGCGCGGCTCGACCAGCTCCCGGAGATCTGGCGGCGCCTGACGGCCGTCGGCTTCGAGTCCGGGCACGCCTACGGCAAGTCGCTGCGCACGGTGAAGACGTGCGTCGGGCGCACGTGGTGCCGGTTCGGCGTGCAGGACTCGTCGGCGATGGCGGTCCGGCTCGAGCTGCGCTACCGCGGGCTCCGCTCGCCGCACAAGATCAAGCTCGGCGTCTCCGGGTGCGCGCGCGAGTGCGCCGAGGCGCGGGGCAAGGACGTCGGCGTCATCGCGACCCACAAGGGCTGGAACCTCTACGTCGGCGGCAACGGCGGGGCCCAGCCGGCGCACGCCCAGCTCCTCGCCGAGGACCTCGACGACGAGACGCTGGTCCGCTACGTCGACCGGTTCCTCATGCTCTACGTCCAGGAGGCCGACCGCCTGCAGCGCACGGCGCCGTGGGTCGCGGAGCGCGCGGGCGGGCTGGAGGAGCTGCGGCGCGTCGTCGTCGAGGACTCGCTCGGGATCGCGGACCAGCTCGAGGCCGCGATGGCCGAGCACGTGCGCGACTACGAGGACGAGTGGGGCGCGACGCTCGCCGACCCGGCCAAGCTGCGCAAGTTCACGCCGTTCGTCAACGCGCCCGAGGCGATCGACGGCGACCTCGCGTTCGTCCCCGAGCGCGGCCAGGTCCGACCCGCAGCCGAGGGCGACGCCGACGCCTACCCCGACCCACGTGCCGCGCGCGACGTCGCGCTCGCCGCGGCCCGCGCCGAGCTGGAGGACGCCCGATGAGCACGTTCGTCGACATCTGCGCGCTCGACGACCTCGACCCCGAGCGCGGGGCCGGCGCGCTCCTGGGCGACACCCAGGTCGCGGTCTTCCGGCTCGCCGACGGCACCGTGCGCGCCGTCCAGCAGCGGGACCCGTACTCGGGCGCCAACGTCATGTCGCGCGGCCTCGTCGGCACGCACCGCGTGACCGGCGACGACGGCGCGGAGCGTGACGTCAACACGGTCACCACGCCCATGCTCAAGCAGGTGTGGGACGTCGACACCGGCGAGGTGCTCGACGCCGGGGGCAAGGACCGCAGGCCGCTGGCGGTCTTCGCGGCGCAGGTGCGCGACGGTCGCGTCCTGGTCGCCGACGCGCCCGGGGCGTCCGCGCCCTCGCCCTGACCGGCGGGCACGCGCGCGGAAGGTCGCCCCGCGAGCACGGCACGACACGCGCCCGGCGGTCCGGCCCAGGCCACGGGTGATCCCCTAGCCTGACGGCATCCCCGTCAGCAGGCGCGGACCACGCGCCGCGCGTCGCAAGGGAGCCGCGGGTGCGCGTCCTGCTCGTCATCGACCAGTTCGAGGATCCCACCAACGGGACCACGATCTCGGCCCGCCGCTTCGCGGTCGCCCTCCGCGAGCGCGGCCACGAGGTGCGCGTCGCGTGCTGCCGCGGCGCCGTCCGCCCGGGGGATGCCGCCCACGAGACCTCGGCGGACGACGTCGTGCACTACCGGCTCGAAGCGCTCGGCGTCCCGGGCTTCAACCGGGTGATCGCTGGCCAGGGGTGGGTGCTCGCTCAGCCCGACGACGACGTGCTGCGCGACGCCCTGGGATGGGCCGACGTCGCGCACGTCATGTCACCGTTCTGGCTCGGCTCCCGGGCCAAGCGGCTCGCCGACGCGCTCGGCGTCCCGTCCACCGCCGCGTTCCACGTGCAGCCGGAGAACGTCACCTACAGCCTCGGCCTGGGGCGGGTCGCCCCGCTGAACGACCTCGTGTACGCGGTGTTCCGCCCGTTCTACGACCGGTTCGGGCACGTCCACTGCCCCAGCCGGTTCATCGCCGGGGAGCTCCGCGACCACCGGTACAGGGCGACCCTGCACGTGGTGTCCAACGGCGTCGACCCCGGGTTCGTCCCGCGCACGGTGCCGAAGAGCGCCGACCTGGCGGGCCGGTTCGTCATCACCATGACCGGGCGGCTCTCGCGCGAGAAGCGGCAGGACGTGCTCCTCGACGCCGTCGGCCGTTCCCGGCACGCCGACCGCATCCAGCTCGTGCTCGCCGGGCGCGGTCCGCTCGCGGAGAGGTACGCCCAGCAGGGCGCGAGCCTGCCGCACCCGCCGCGGATCGGCTTCCTCGCCCAGGACTCGCTGCGGGACGTGCTGGCCATGAGCGACCTGTACGTGCACGCCGCCGACGCGGAGATCGAGGCGCTCGGCTGCCTCGAGGCCGTCGCCACCGGCCTCGTCCCGGTGATCTCCGACTCCCGTGCGTCGGCGACCGGGCAGTTCGCGCTCGACGAGCGCAGCCTCTTCCGTGCCGGGGACGCCGCAGACCTCGCGCGCGCGATCGACTACTGGATCGAGCACGACGAGGAGAGGACCCGCATGGGTGCGGCGTACGCGGCGGTCGGCCGGGAGCACGCGCTCGACGTGTGCGTCCCGCAGATCGAGGAGATGCTGCGCCAGGCCGTTCTCGAGGGAGGCGGCGCGGTCGACCCCGCGCCGGTCGACCGGGACGACGCCGCGGGCCGGGCGCCGGGGCGCTCGCATGAGCGCTGACCGCGGTCACGGGTCGGCGGCGCCGCGGCTCTGGAGCCGCTTCGACGCGGTCTTCTTCGACGTCGCGATGGCCGTCGTGCGGTGGTACGGGTACGTCGTCCACGGGCTCCGGGTCACGGGGCGCGAGCACCTCGCCGGCGAGCGCGGCGGGGTCGTCACGGTCGCCAACCACGTGCACTACCTGGACGGCCCGTGGGTCGCCGGACAGCACCGCGGCCGGCGCACCGCCGTCGTCTCGCAGCCCTCGAACTTCCACCTTCCCGTGGCGGGCGTCCTGGTCAGCCACCTGCTCGCCGTCCCGCTGCCCCGCGGGCCGGGAGAGCTCTCCGCGTTCGAGGCGCGACTGCGGCGGACCGTCGACGCCGGCCAGGGCGTCCACTTCTTCCCCGAGGGCGCGCTGGTCATGTACGACACGACGCTGCGGCCGTTCCGGCGCGGCGCGTTCGTGTACGCCTGCCGGCTGGGCGTGCCCGTCGTGCCGATGGTCTTCACCTACGGCCGCCGGCCGTGGTGGCGTCCCCGGCCGCCGATCCGCCTGACGATCCTCCCGGCCGAGCATCCCCGCGGCGCCGCTCCCGCCGACATCGCCGAGCTCCTCGCCCGCTGCCGGGCGGCAATGGAGTCGGTCGTCGCAGGGGCTCCCGACGACGTCGCCCGGCGGTGAGGACTCCCGGGCCTACAATCGCTCGTCCCAGCAACGGTGCCGGCAGCACCACCGAAGGAGTCCCGACACCCATGCTCGCCGCGTGGGGCGCGCTCGCCCTGCTCACCCTCGTCCACCTCGCCGCGCAGCTCGCGGGCGCCTCGACGCTCGCCGACGCGTCGCAGTGGTTCCTCATGCCCCTCCTCGCGGCCTGCCTGTGGCTCGCCACGCGACGACGCGACGGCGGACGACGCGACGGCGACGGCCCGGGCCGGCGCTCGCGGCTGGTCCGGCTCACGCTCGTCGCGCTGGGCTTCTCGTGGCTCGGCGACACGGCCCCCGACCTCGCCGACGGCGACACGGCGTTCCTCGTCATGGTCGGGTTCTTCCTGTGCGCCCAGGTGACGTACGCACTCGCGTTCTGGCCCTTCCGCGCGGGGTCGGTGCTGCGTCGCCCGCTCGCGCTCGCGCCGTACCTGCTCGCCTTCGTCGCACTCGTCGTCGCGTGCGCGCCCGGTGCCGGGTCGCTGCTCGTCCCGGTCGTCGTGTACGGCGCGTGCCTCGTGCTGATGGCCGTGACGGCGACGGGCGTCGACCGCCTCGCGGCCGTCGGCGGGGCGGTGTTCCTCGTGTCCGACGCGCTCATCGCCCTCAACGCGTTCGCGCCGTGGTACGCCCTTCCTGCGCACGGCTTCTGGGTGATGCTCACCTACGTCGTCGGGCAGGTGCTCCTCGTCCTCGGCGTGCTGCGCCGGGAGCGCGCCACGCCGGCCCCCGTCGAGGAGAAGGGCGGCGCCGCGTGGGCATCGACGTGACGCTCGCCGGTGCCCGCTGATCCGGTTGCCGCTGATCCGACCTCAGGCGTCGAGCGAGCGGACGACGCGCGCGGGCGTGCCGACGACGACGGTGCGTGCGGGGACGTCCCGGGTGACGACGGAGCCGGCCCCGACGACGGCGTCGTCCCCGATCGTCACCCCGGGAAGGACGGTCACGTTGGCGCCGAGCCACACGTTGCGGCCGAGGACCACGGGCGCGGGGTGCATGTCGGCGCGCCGGGCCGGGTCGAGGTCGTGGTTGAGCGTCGTGAGGACGGCGTTGTGCCCGATGAGGCAGCCGTCCCCGACGGTGATGCCGCCCTGGTCCTGGAATCGGCAGCCGGAGTTGAGGAAGACGTCCCGGCCGAGGGTGATGTTCTTGCCGAAGTCGGCCGTGAACGGCGGGAAGAGGGTCACGGACTCGTGCACGGGCCTGCCCGTCAGCTCCGCGAGGAGCTCGCGGACGCGCTCGGGCGAGCGGTACGCGCCGTTGAGCTCGCCGGCGATGCGCAGCGCCTCCTGGCTGGTGCGGTGCATGACGGCGTGCAGCGGCGAGCCGCCGGGGATCGTCCGCCCGGCGTCGAGCTCGGCCAGCAGGTCGTCCAGGTCCATGGGTTCCTCTCAGTCGGTGCGCGACGGCGCGGTGGCCGGGGCCTCGGCGGCCGCCCAGGACGCGAGCAGGCGCAGCGACTCCTCGGTCGGGGAGCCGGGGGTCGCGGTGTACACGGTCATGCCGAGCCCGGGGTCGCCGTGGAGCTCGAGCGTCTGGTAGTGCAGCTCGAGGTCCCCGACGACGGGGTGGCGGAACGTCTTCTGCCCGGCGTAGTGCCGGCGCACGTCGTGGGACGCCCACAGCTCGCGGAACCGCTCGCTCCGCGTCGAGAGCTCGCCCACGAGGGCCTGGAGGCGCCGGTCGTGCGGGCTGCGGCCGGCCTCGCGGCGCAGGATCGTGACGTTCGTCCACGCCGCGCGGTCCCAGTCGGGGTAGAAGTCGTGCGACGCGGGGTCGAGGAAGATGTGCCGCGAGAAGTTCGCCGGGCGCGCGGAGCCCGCGGTCATCGGCGCGTACATCGCGTACCCGAGCGCGTTGGCCGCGACGAGGTCCATGCGGTTGTTCTGGATGAACGCGGGCGCCGTCGTGATCGCGTCGAGCAGGTACTGCAGCTCGGGGCGTACCGGGGTGTCGCCGTGGCCGCGCTGCGGGCGGGCGCCGACGGGGTTCGCGGTGCGCGCGAGGTCGAGCAGGTGCTCGCGCTCGGCCGCGTCGAGGAGCAGGGCACGCGCCACCGACTCGAGCACGACGTCGGACACGCCCCGCAGGTTTCCGCGCTCGAGCCGCGTGTAGTAGTCCACGCTCACGCCGGCGAGCCGGGCGACCTCGTCGCGGCGCAGCCCCGCGACGCGGCGACGGCCGCCGAACGTCTCGATGCCGGCCTGCTCGGGGGTCACCCGGGCCCGGCGGCTCATGAGGAACTCGCGCACCTCGGAACGGTTGTCCATGGCCTCCACGTCTTTCACGGTACGTCGGGACGACGGCGGGCCGCGCGGGCGGGAGTGCCGTGGCCTCCCACCCGCGCGGGGGCACGTCAGCCCGGGTACTCCTCGGGGGCGAGGAGGTCGCCCCACGTCGTCTCGGGCTCGTCGACGCCGGGCGCGGGCGCCTCCCACAGCGCGAGATGGCACAGGAAGCTGTCACCGCTCGCGCCGTGCCAGTGCCACTCGCCCGGGGGCGTGTAGACGGTGTCGCCCGGCCGGAGCTCGACGACCTCCTCGCCCCGCGACTGCACGTAGCCGAACCCCTCGGTGACGTGCAGCGTCTGCCCGACGGCGTGCCGGTGCCACGCGGTGTGCGCGCCGGGGGCGAAGCGGACGAGGTTCAGGCGCGCCCGCGACGGCTCCGTGCCCGCGTAGTAGGAGTTGAACCAGACGTCACCGGTGAACCACGAGGCGGGTCCCTTCACGGTCGGCGTCGTCGGCTGCCTCTCGGTGCTCATGTCTCTCCTCCTGTCAGGACGTCGTTCAGAACGCGACGAGCGTCTTGAGGGACTCGCGGCGGTCCATCGCGGCGTAACCCTCGGCGATGTCGTCGATCGCGACGGTCTTGTCGAACACCCGGCCGGGGTCGATCTCGCCACGGAGCACCTGCGGGATCGCGTCCTCGAGGTACGCGCGGACGGGTGCGGGCCCGCCGGTGAGCGTGATGTTGCGGCCGAAGAGCGAGCCGAACCCGACCGGTCCGTCCTCGTACTGCGGGACGCCGACGCGGCTGATCACGCCCCCCGCGCGCACGACGCCGTAGGACTGCTCGTAGGCGGGCATGTGCCCGACGGCCTCCAGCACGACGTGGCTGCCCAGGCCGCCGGTGAGGTCACGGACCCGCTGGATCCCCTCGGCGCCCCGCTCGGCGACGACGTCGGTCGCGCCCCACTCGCGCCCCAGGTCGGTCCGCGACGTGTGGCGGCCCATGAGGATGATGCGCTCGGCGCCCATCTGCCGTGCGGCGAGCACGGCGGACAGCCCGACGGCGCCGTCGCCGATGACGGTGACGGTCGTCTGCGCGGAGACGCGCGCCATGTGCGCCGCGTGGTAGCCGGTGAGGTACACGTCCGAGAGGGTGAGCAGCGAGGGGAGGAGCGGGCTCGTCTCGTCGACGTCCGGCACGGCGACGAGGCTGCCGTCCGCGAGCGGGATGCGCGCGAGCTCGGCCTGCTGGCCACCCACGTCGCCGGGGTTGCCGTAGAACCCGCCGTGCGGGCACGCGGTCTGGAAGCCGTCGCGGCACACGGGGCACGTGTTGTCCGACCACGCGAACGGCGCGATCACGAGGTCGCCCGCGCGGACGGTCGTGACGGCAGAACCGGTCTCCTCCACGATGCCGAGGAGCTCGTGCCCGATCGGGACGCCTTGGTCGGTGTGCGGCATGGAACGGTAGGGGTGCAGGTCGGACCCGCACACGCACGCGCGCACCGCGCGCACGATCGCGTCGGTCGGCTCGACGATCGTCGGGTCGGGGCGGGTCTCGACGCGGACGTCGCGCGCGCCGTAGATGACGGTGGCCTTCAAGGAGCTCTCCGTTGCCGGTGGGGAACTGGGTGCGATCACCATTCGACACCGGGTGCGCGTACTCCTGGGAGTCCCGCTCCTACAGGGTTCTGGCAGTACCTCCCACGACCGGATCGGTGCAGCGACCGGGGGACGGTCAGACATCGGGCCCGGTGGAAGGCTCCCCGTCGTCGACGTGCACCATGACGAGGGCGACGTCGTCCTGGGCGCCGTGGGGGACGAGCTCCGCGAGGAGCGCGTCCAGCAGTTCCTCGGGGGCCACGTCGCCGAGCCCCTCGACCCGGCCCGGGAGCTCGTCGAGCACCTCGCGCAACGACCGGTCCCGGCGCTCGACGAGCCCGTCGGTGTAGAGCAGGAGCGTGTCGCCCGGGTCGAGCGACGCCTCGTGCTCGGTGCGCGGGCCGCCCAGCCCGACGCCGAGCATGGGCGACGGGCGCGCCGTGAGCAGGTGCGCGGTCCCGTCCGCGCGGCGCACGACCGGCGGGAGGTGCCCGGCGCTCGCCCAGCGGACCGCGCGCCGTCCGGCAGGTCCGGGGGCGCCGATGCGCGCGACGGCGACCGTCGCCAGCGCCTGGAGGCCGAGCCCCTCGGCGGTCTGCTCGGCGGCGTCGAGCGCGGTGGCAGGGCCGGCGTCGGTCGCGAAGGCGACGGAGCGGAGGACGCCGCGCAGGTGGCCCATGTGGGCCGCGGCGGCGACGTCGTGCCCGGTCACGTCGCCGACGACGACGGTCGTCTCGCCGTCGGGGTGCACGAACGCGTCGTACCAGTCGCCGCCGACGTGCACCTCGGGGACCGCCGGCCGGTAACGCACGTCGATCGCCAGCCCCGGAATGTCGGGGGGCGGGGTGAGGATCGAGTCCTGGATCGCGAGCGACGCGCTCCGCTCGCGCGTGATCACCTCGGCGTAGCGGTCGACCGACGAGCCGAGGAGCAGCGCGCGGTCGACGAGCGACATCGCGTCCGGGCAGTCGCTCACCTCGCCCCGGCCGGTGTCGGGCGCCGCGGGGCCGCGCGCGAGCACGACGCTCGTCACGTCCTCGGCGCGGTGCACGACGGCCGACACCCGACCGCCCGCGTCCAGGACGGGGAGGTTGGTCGTGATCCACCACCGCTCGGCCCACCTGCCGTCGGGGCGGCGCAGGTCGTACCGGTGCGGCCCGATCATCTCGAGGCGGCCCGTGCGTGCGACCCTCTCGAGCGACCGGACGACCCGTTCGACGGAGCTGCCGTCGGGGCCGTGAGCGGGGAACACGTCGAGGTAGTGGCGGCCGACGACGGCGCTCGCGGGCACGTCGATCGTGCGCAGCAGCGACTCGTTGGCGTCGAGCACCGTGAGGTCCGGGGAGAGCACGGCCTTGGGCGCCGTGAGGACCGCGAAGACGGCGTGGTAGTCGACGGGGCCGGCGGCCCCGTCCGCGTCGCGAGGCGTCCGGACGGCGCCCCCCTGGTTCCCTGCCACACCACGAGCCTGCGCCTCTCGCGGGCACTCGCAAGGGCGAGCGACCTCGACGCCTGCTCGGGGCGCCCGGGCGTTCCCCCAGGGGGCCGTCGTCCGCGAGCTACCCGACGGCCGTGACCGGCGAGGCGAGCGGCGTGCCGGACCCGTCGCGGCGCTGGTCGACCTCCGGCAGGTCGACGGCCTGGCCGCCGGAGCCTGTGGCGCGGGCGGGACCCTGGCCGACCCACGCGAGGATCAGCGCGTCCTCGCCCTTGAGGAACCGCTGCGCCCGGACGCCGCCGGTGCCGCGGCCCTTGCCGGGGTAGAGCTCGTACGGCGTGACCTTGCCGGCCCCGGTCTGGGTGCCCGCGAGGGCGCCCGACGACCCGGCGACGGTGACGACGACCCCGAGGTCGCGCACGTCGGCCGGCACGACGCCGAAGAACGCGACCCGGTGGCCGTCCGCGAGCCGGATGCCGGCCATGCCGCCGGCCGCACGCCCCTGGGGCCGCACCGCGGACGCGTCGAAGTGCAGCAGCGACGCGTCGGTGCTGACGAACACGACCTCGTCCGCGTCGGTCGCGGGCGCCGCGCCGACGACGGTGTCGCCGTCCTTGAGGCCGATGACCTCCCAGTCGTCGCGGTTGCTCGGCACGTCGCCGGGGGCGACGCGCTTGACGACGCCCTGTGCGGTGCCGAGGGCGAGCGGGGGAGCGTCGGGGTCGAGCGACGCGATCGTCACGGCCTCCTCGCCGGGCGCGAGCGCGACGACCTCGCTGAGCGGCACGCCGCCGGACAGGCTCGGCGCGCTGTCGGTGGGCGGCAGCGCGGGCAGGTCGAGCACGGAGACGCGGACCATCCGCCCGCGGCTCGTGACGAGCCCGACCTCACCGCGCGCCGTCGTGCGGACGGCGGCGCGCAGCACGTCGTGGGCGGCGCGCGGGCCGGAGCGCGCCGGCTCCGTCTCGTCGCTCGTGCGGGCCAGCAGACCGGTGGCGGAGAACAGCGCCCAGCAGGGCGTGTCCGCGACCTCGAGCGGGACGGCCGCGGTCGTGGTCGGCGCGGCGCCGGCCGACTCCAGGAGGATGGTGCGGCGCGGGGTGCCGTACGTCTTGGCGACGTCCGCCATCTCTGCCGACACGACGGCGCGCAGCTTCGCGTCGCTCCCGAGGATCTCCTGGAGCTCCTCGATCTCGCGGCGCAGCGTCTCCTGCTCCTTCTCGAGCTCGATGCGCGAGAACTTGGTGAGGCGGCGGAGCTGGAGCTCGAGGATGTACTCGGCCTGCGGCTCGGAGAGGTCGAACACGGTCTGCAGGCGCCCGCGGGCCGTCGCGGCGTCGTCGGACGAGCGGATCACCTGGATGACCTCGTCGATGTCGACGATGGCGATGAGCAGGCCGTCCACGAGGTGGAGCCGCTCGGACCGCTTGCGCAGCCGGTACCTCGATCGGCGCTCGATGACCGTGATGCGGTGCTTCACCCAGACGTCGAGCATCTCGCGCAGGCCGAGCGTGCGCGGCTGCCCGTCGACGAGCGCGACGTTGTTCATGCCGAACGAGTCCTCGAGCGGCGTGAACTTGTAGAGCTGCTCCAGCACGGCCTCGGGGTTGAAGCCCGTCTTCACCTCGACGACGATCCGCAGCCCGTGCTCGCGGTCCGTGAGGTCGGTCGCGGCGGTGATGCCCTGGATCTTCTTCGTCTTGACGCCCTCGGCGATCTTCTCGATCACCTTCTCCGGGCCGACGAGGTAGGGCAGCTCGGTGATGACGATGCCCTTGCGGCGCGCGGTGAGGTTCTCCACGCGGGCGGTGGCGCGCGTGCGGAAGGTGCCGCGGCCCGTGCGGTAGGCGTCGCGGACGCCGTCGAGACCGACGATCTTGCCGCCCGTCGGCAGGTCGGGGCCGGGGACGAACCGCATGAGCGCGTCGAGGTCGGCGTCCGGGTGCGCGACGAGGTGGCGTGCCGCGGCGACGACCTCGACGAGGTTGTGCGGCGCCATGTTGGTGGCCATGCCGACCGCGATGCCCGACGCCCCGTTGACGAGCAGGTTGGGGATCGCCGCCGGGAGCACCTCGGGCTGCTGGAGCTTGTTGTCGTAGTTCGGCACGAAGTCGACGACGTCCTCGTCGAGCCCCGCCGTCATCGCGAGCGACGGGGGAGCGAGGCGCGCCTCGGTGTACCGGGAGGCGGCGGGGCCGTCGTCGAGCGTGCCGAAGTTGCCGTGCCCGTCGACGAGCGGGAGGCGCAGCGAGAAGTCCTGCGCGAGGCGCACGAGCGCGTCGTAGATCGCGGCGTCCCCGTGCGGGTGCAGCTTGCCCATGACCTCGCCGACGACGCGCGCCGACTTCACGTGCGCGCGGTCGGGGCGCAGGCCCATGTCGGCCATCATGTAGAGGATGCGGCGCTGGACGGGCTTGAGGCCGTCGCGCGCGTCGGGCAGGGCGCGGGAGTAGATGACGGAGTAGGCGTACTCGAGGAACGACGTCTCCATCTCCGCCTGGACGTCGACGTCGACGATCTTCTCGTTCACCTCGGCCGGGTCGAGCGAGGGGGTCGAGGATTTGCGCGCCATGTGCCTGCGGGCTCCTGCCGTTCGGTGCGCCGCGAGGGCGCGGGATCTGTGCCGGCGTGCGCCGGTGGTGACGTGCTGCGGTCGCGCGCCGCACGCGAGGGTACGCCAACCGTCCGACACGCCGCGTCGCGTCGCCTGTCGAGGGACCATTGTCCTCCCTGGTCGGGCCGGGGTGGCGCAGGCGCACCGCGCCGCCCACCGCATAGCCTGGGGGCGTGAGCGACGGCGGCGCAGCCGGGCGGGGCCCGGACCGGTACCCGGTGGAGTGGGAGGCGGACGTCGTCCTGCGCGACGGGACGACGACGCACGTGCGCCCCATCCGCCCCGAGGACGCCGACGCGCTCCAGCGATTCCACGTGGGCCAGTCCGAGCGCTCGACGTACCTGCGCTTCTTCGCCCCCATGGAACGGCTCTCGGAGCGCGACCTGGAGCGGTTCACGCGGGTCGACCACGTCGACCGCGTCGCGCTCGTCGCGGTCCGTCCGCGCGACGAGGCGGCCGGACCCGCGGAACCGGCCGGCGAGGAGAGGGCCGGCGACGTCGGCGAGGACATCATCGGCGTCGCGCGCTTCGACCGCACGGGCGCGAGCGAGGCCGAGGTCGCCTTCAACATCGCCGACTCGGCGCAGGGCCGAGGGCTGGGGTCCGTGCTGCTCGAGCACGTCGCCGCGGCGGCGCGCGAGCGCGGCGTGCGGCGCTTCACCGCCGAGGTGCTGCCGCAGAACGGCAAGATGCTCGCCGTCTTCCGCGAGGCCGGGTACGACGTGCGCCAGCAGATGGACGACGGGTTCGTCCAGGTGAGCGTCGACCTCGACCCCACGGAACGGTCGCGGGCCGTCATGGCGGACCGCGAGCACCGCGCGGAGGCGCGCAGCATGCAGGGGCTGCTCGGTGCGACGAGCGTCGTGCTCGTGGGTCCGGGCGCGCCGGTCGACGACGGCCAGGACCCCGACGGCGCGCCCCTCGACCGCGTCCTCGCGCACCGCGCCCTGGCCGCGCTCGTGCGCAGCCCCGACGTGACCGTCCACGTGGTGGGTGCCGGCGTGGGCGGGCCCGACGGCGGGGCGGCGCCCCGCACGCACGCGACCCTCGCCGACGTCCCGGGCCCCGTGGACCTCGCGGTCGTGGCGCTGCCGCCCTCGGACGCGATCGAGGCGGTCCGCCAGCTCGCGCGCCACGAGGTGCGCGGCGTCGTCGTGCTGTCCGCCGGGTTCGCCGAGACCGGGCCGGACGGGCTCGCGCTCCAGCGCGAGCTCCTGCGCGTCGCGCACACGGCGGGGCTCCGCGTCGTCGGGCCCGCGAGCTACGGCCTGCTGCGCACGGGCGAGACCCGCGAGCGGCCCGCGCTCGCGGCGACGCTCGCCGAGGACCTGCCGCTGCCCGGCGTCGTGGGCCTGTTCAGCCAGTCGGCGCCCATGGGCGTCACGCTGCTCGCGACCACGGCGCGACGCGGGCTGGGCGTGTCGTCGTTCCTGTCCGCGGGGCACCGGGCCGACGTGTCGGGCAACGACCTCATGCAGTACTGGCAGGACGACGCCGCGACGCAGGTGGTCTGCCTGTACCTCGAGTCGATCGGCAACCCGCGCAAGTTCTCGCGCATCGCGCGCCGCCTCGCGTCGGTCAAGCCCGTCGTGGTCGTCACGGCCGGACGCTCCGGCCAGGTCGTGCCGCCGGGCCATGCCGTGCGCTCGACGCGGGCGCCCCGCCGCACGCTCGAGGAGATGCTGCGCCAGTCGGGCGTGATCCGGGCCGAGAACACGCACCACATGATCGACATCGCCCAGCTCCTCGCGCACCAGCCGCTCCCGGGAGGGCGCCGCGTCGGCATCCTCGCCAGCTCGGCGTCGCTCGCCGCGCTCGTCGCGGAGGCGTCGTCGTCGGCGGGTCTCGTCGTCGCACGGTCGGACTTCCTGCCCGAGGACGCGTCGTCGGACGAGCTCGCCGCCACGGTCGACGCGCTCTACGCGCCCGACGCGTGCGACGTCGTCGTGGTGGTCCAGGTCCCCGTGGTGCACCCGCGCCGCGAGGACCTCTCCCGGGCCGTCGCGCGCGCGGCGGCGCGCACGGGCCGCACGACGGTCGCGAGCATGCTCGGGCTCCACGGCCTCACCGACGAGCTCGCGGCCCCGGCGCCCGACGCGTCGGGCGGTGCGTCCGACGTCCTGCTGCGGGTCCCGGCCTACTCCACGCCCGAGGACGCGGTCGCCGCGCTCGGGGCCGTCGTGCGCTACGCCCGCTGGCGCGAGGCGGACCACGGGACGCCGGTGCGCCCCGCGGGCGTCGACGCGAGCCGCGCCCGCGCCCTCGTCGAGAGCGCCCTGGCGGGCCGGGACGCCATCGACCTCGACCCCGCGACGACCGCCGAGCTGCTCGGGTGCTACGGCGTCCGCGTGTGGCCCGCCCGCCGCGTCCGGACCGCCGACGAGGCCGTCGCGGCCGCGCGCGAGATCGGCTGGCCCGTCGCGCTCAAGAGCACGGCGGCCGGGCTGCGCCACCGCGCGGACCTCGGCGGCGTGCGCCTCGACATCGCGGACGAGGCGGAGCTGCGGTCCGACGTCGCGCAGATGCGCGAGGCGCTCGCGGCCGTGCTGCCCGGAGCCGCCGACCAGCCGTTCGAGGTGCAGGCGATGGCCGACGCGGGCGTCGCGTGCGTGGTGCGCTCGACGGAGGACCAGCTCTTCGGGCCGGTCGTGTCGTTCGGCCTCGCGGGTGACGCGGTCGACCTTCTGGGCGACGTCGCGTACGGGGTTCCGCCGCTGACCGACGTGGACGTCGCGGCCATGGTGCGCTCGGTGCGGGCGGCGCCGCGGCTCTTCGGGTACATGGGCACGCACGTCGTGGCCACGGCCGCGCTCGAGGACGTCCTGGCGCGGGTGTCCGTGCTCGCAGACGACCTGCCGGAGGTGCGCAGCCTCGAGCTCTACCCCGTCGTCGTGTCCGAGCACGAGGCCGCGGTGCTCAGCGCGCGCGTCACGCTCGCGGACGCCCAGCGCGCCGACGCGCTGCGCCGCGCGCTGCCGGGCTGACGTCCGGTCGTCCGTCCACAGGCGGTACGAGCGGGTGGCCGCGGCCGCTCGCCGGATGGGAGAATGCGCGGGTGCCCTCAGCAACCTCGAACCCCTGGACCGACCTGACGACCCAGCTCCACCGCGCCGGCTACTACCCGGAGCTCGTCGCGGACGTCCTCGACCTCGCGGTCGCGGGGGAGGAGATCGTCTCGCACCTCGTGCTCCCGGAGACGACGTTCGACGCGTCCGAGGTGCGCCGGCACCTCACCGTGCTCGTCCTGACCCCCACGCGGCTCGTCACGGCGCACGTCGACGACCACCCGGCCGACAGCGAGAACCCGTCCGCGTCCGCCGCCGCCACGACCGAGTCGGTGCCGCTGGCCGAGGTGCGGTCCGTGTCGCTCACGCACGTCGTGGCCGAGCCGCACGAGCACCGCGCGGGCGCCGCCCCGCTCGAGGTGACGCTCGCCCTCGGCTGGGGCGCGGTCTCGCGCGTCGACCTCGAGCCCGCAGGGTGCGCGGACCCGAGCTGCGACGCCGACCACGGGCTCACGGGGCAGATCACGCCGGACGACGTCGTCGTCCGCGTGAGCGCCGAGGCGGAGGGTCGTGACGCCGTGCGCGCCGCGGTCGACTTCGCGCGCGCCCTCTCGCGCGCCACCGCGAGGCACAGCGCCCGGTGAGCGAGGCACGCACGGACGAGGCCCCTGCCACCCCCGCGCTCCCCGCGGGCCTGCTCGCGCCCGACCTCGGGCTCGGCGGCCTCGCCGCCGTGCTCCCCGGGGCGGCGGGCGCGCTCGGCGTCCGGTTCGCGACCGCCACGGGACTCGGGAGCGAGGAAGCGCGCTCGGCGCTCGACCTGCCGCGCGCCGAGCGGGTGTGCGTCGTCCTCGTCGACGGGCTGGGGCACGTCAACCTCGCGGAGCGCGCCGGGCACGCGCCGTTCCTCCGCTCGCTCCTGCCCGACGCGCGGGCGCTCACCTCGACCTTCCCCAGCACGACGGCCGCCGCGATCGGCGCGTTCGGCACCGGCACGGCACCCGGCCGCACCGGCATGCTCGGGTACACGCAGCGCAACCCGGCGACGGGCGGGCTCGCCAACATGGTGTCGTGGGACGGCGCCCCGCCGCCCGCGGAGCTCCAGCGCGAGACGCCCGTGCTCGAGCGGCTCGCCGCGGCGGACCTCGCCGTGACCTCGACCGGCCCCGCGCGGTTCGCCGGGTCCGGCATGACGGTCGCCGCCCTGCGGGGAGGGGCGTACGCGGCCGCCGAGGGACTCGGGGCGCGCGTCGACGCCGCGGTGCGGGCCCTGTCCCGGCCGGGCCTCGTCTATCTGTACTGGGGCGAGGTGGACAAGGCGGGGCACCACCACGGCAGCACGTCCTGGCAGTGGGGCGACGAGCTCGAGGCGCTCGACCGCGAGCTCGCCCGCCTCGCCCGGTCGGTCCCGCGCGGCACCCTCGTGCTCGTCACCGCGGACCACGGGATGGTCGACGTCGACCCGGCCCTGCGTCGCGACGTCGCCACGGACCCGGTGCTCGCGCGGGGCGTCGCGCTCGTCGGCGGCGAGCCGCGCGCGGTGCACGTCTACACGGAGCCGGGGGAGACGACCGCCGTCGCGGCGCGCTGGCGCGACGTCCTGGGCGACGACGCGCTCGTCCTCGAGCGCGAGGAGGTGCTCGCCCTGGGTCTCCTCGGGCCCGACCCGCGGCCGGAGGCGGTCGCGGCGGCGGGCGACGTGATCGTCGCGCTGCGCGGCCGCGCCACGGTGGTCGACTCGCGCACCCAGACGCCTGCGTCGCTCGCGCTCGTCGGCGTGCACGGCTCGCTCACCGAGCGCGAGATGCGCGTCCCGCTGCTCGTCGCGGGGACCTGACCCCGGCGACGCCCCGCGCCACGCCACGCCACGACGCGGCCGCCCGCGACCGCACCGACCGACCCGCACCGACCCGCACCGACCTCGCGAAGGAACGCCCGATGGCCGAGCTCGTCTTCTTCTCCGGGACCATGGACTGCGGCAAGTCCACCCTCGCCCTGCAGCTCGACCACAACCACGCCGCGCGCGGCCGCCGGGGGCTCATCTTCTCCCGCAACGACCGGGCCGGCTCCGACCGGCTCTCGTCGCGGCTCGGGCTCGAGGTCGTCGCGCGCGAGGTGCGCGACGACACGGACTTCTGGTCGCTCGTCACGGCCGAGCTGGACCCGGTGGACTACCTGGTCTGCGACGAGGCGCAGTTCTACTCTCCGGCGCAGGTGGAGCAGCTCGCGCGGCTCGTCGACGAGACGGAGATCGACGTCTTCGCGTTCGGCATCACGGCCGACTTCCGTACGCGGCTCTTCCCCGGCTCGGCCCGGCTCATCGAGCTCGCCGACCGGGTCGAGGTGCTGCAGGTCGAGTCGCTGTGCTGGTGCGGCCGACGCGCGACGCACAACGCCCGCACGGTCGACGGGAGCATGGTCATCGAGGGCGACCAGGTCGTCGTCGGGGACGTCGGGGCGGGCTCGGGGGAGATCGGCTACGAGGTGCTGTGCCGTCGGCACCACATGCGCCGCATGACCACGGCCGTCGCGCGCCGCCAGGCCGCGGCCGACGGGCTGCCGTTCGACCTGCCGCACTGAGCAGGCGCCCGGCGACGGTGCCCTCGGCCGGCGCGCTGCGCCTACTCGGGGCGCGCCCCGAACACGATCTCGTCCCAGCTCGGGACCGTCGCGCGCGAGCGGTTCTTGCCCTTGCGGGGCTCGCGCGCGGTCTGGGGCCGCGCCGCGCGCTGCGGCTCGTCCGCGTCCACCGAGACCGTGCCGCCCGAGCGCTCCTCGCGCGGAGGAGGGCCGCCCGCGCCGTCCTGCGGGCCCGAGGAGGGGTCGTCCGGGGCGTCGTCGGGCACCGGGTCCGGGAGGCGCACCGCGTCGAGCGGACGGACGGTCGGGAGGTGGACCACGGTCGCCCCCGCGGGTGCGGCCGTGTCGTCCGGAGCGTCCTGCGACGCGTCCTCGTCGTGCCGGGCCCCCACCTGCGGCCCGAACCCCTCGAACGGCTCCTGACCCTCGACCTCGACGGGGCCGGCCGGGGCCTTGCGGGGGCGCACGCCCCGGCGCTGGCTCAGGTCGTCGAGGAGCTCGGCCGTCCCGTCGTCGGGCGGGGTCGGGGGAGCGGCACGGAGCCCCCGGCCGCGCCCCGTCGCGTCGACGTCGAACACCGCGACGGCGCCGGGCGTCGGGTCGCGCGGGGCGTCGGTGCCCGAGAGCCAGCGGGCCTCGTCGTCGAGCGCCTGGAGCGCGCGCGTCGCCGCGTCGTACTCCCAGCGGGCCGTCCGGCTGCCCGTCCCGACCTCGAACGCCGCGGTCACGACCCACGACGCCCCGGGCTGGCGAGCGGCGCTCCACTCCACGGCGTCGGGCTCGACGTCGCGCGCGGCGAGTCGCTGCGCGACGAGCTCCCCGACCGTCGGCGAGTCCTCCTCGTGCCCCTGGCGGGACGCGCGGACCCGGTCGACGACGTACTCCTGCTCGGCGACGACCGGGCCCGCGAAGCGGCGCACGTGCTCCACCCCGAGGCCCGCGGCCTCGGCGACCGCCTCCACGGACTCCCCGGCGCGCAACCGGGCCTGGATCTCGCGCGGGGCGAGGTTGCGCTCGCCCTCCGCGCGCAGGTGCTCCAGGTGCGGGCGGTCGCGGCGCACGGCCGCGCGCAGCGCCTCGGTGATCGGCAGCGTGAACTCCGCGCCGCCCCGCGCGCGCAGGACGAGGTGCTCCCCGTCCTCGTGCAGTCTCACCAGCTCCAGCTCGTCCATGGACCCTCCCGTGTCGCCGCGCCCGGTGGCGCTCGCGGTGCCGCTCCCGGAGCCGCCCGGTCGCCCGATGCCGCCCCGGTCGCCGGTGCCGTGCCGCGACCCCGTCTCCCGGGCCGGCGGACCGCGACGACCGCGTCACCGCTCCCTCGAGGGTGCCATCGTCCCACCCGCGAGCCGCGCAGCACGCGCGGTGTGCCGCGGACTCGGCGCGCGCTCGTCCGCGCCCCGGGTGCGGGCGGCTGGGATGATGCCGGGTGTGATCCTCGACCTCGTGCCCGGCGACGCCCTCGAGCTCGGCGGCGTCTTCTTCGCGGCGCTCTCGGGCGGGCTCGCCGCCGTGCGCAAGCGGTTCGACCTCGTGGGCGTCCTGGTCCTCGCCTGGGTCGCCGGCCTCGGCGGCGGTCTGCTGCGCGACGTCCTGATCGGCGCGATCCCCCCGGTCGGGATCTCGGACTGGCGGCTCGTCGCCGTCGCGGTGCTCGCGGGCGTCGTGACGTTCTTCTGGCACCCACGTCTGGAACGGCTGCGGCGGAGCATCATCGTGCTCGACGCGGGCGCGCTCGCGCTCTTCGTGCTCTCCGGCACGATGAAGGGCCTCGAGTACGGGGTGGGCCCGCTCGCGGCGGTCTTCGCGGGCGTCATCACCGGCGTCGGCGGCGGGATCCTGCGCGACCTGCTGACCAACGAGGCGCCGCTCCTGTTCCAGGACAAGCAGCTCTACGCGATCCCGGCGCTCGCGGGCGCCGCGCTGACCGCCGCGCTCGCGGAGGCCGGCGCGCTCGGCCTGCTCTCCCAGGCGGCGGTCCTCGCGCTCGTGTTCGGCTTCCGCCTCGTCTCCCTCCGTCTGGGCTGGTCCGCCCCGGGCCCCTGGGAGGGTCGCACCGCACGCCGCGGGTCGGGCAGGATGTGACCCGTGCGCCTCTTCATCGACGACCCCCGACAGCCCGACGACGTGACCGTGGCCGACCTGCGCGACCTCGCCGAGCGCCTCGCGCGCGAGGCCGGGGACCTCGTCCGCTCCGGCCGCCCCGACCGCGTCGAGGTGGCCGCCACGAAGTCGACGGCCACGGACGTCGTGACGCGCATGGACGCCGACTCCGAGGCGCTCCTGCGACGCGGCATCGCGGCGGCCCGCCCGGACGACGCGATCCTCGGCGAGGAGGAGGGCGCGTCGGCGGGCACGTCCGGCATCACCTGGGTCATCGACCCCGTCGACGGCACGGTCAACTACCTCTACGGGATCGCGTCGTACGCGGTGTCCGTCGCCGCCGTGGTGGGCCCGCCGGACCCGCTCGAGTGGACCGTCCTCGCCGGTGCGGTGCACTCCGTCGTCGACGGCCGCACCTGGACCGCGGGCCTCGGGGCCGGGGCGACGGTGGACGGGCGCCCGGTCCGCGTGAACGCCGAGACCGACCTGGGGCAGTGCCTGGTCGGCACGGGCTTCGGGTACGACGCGGGGCGGCGCCGCGCGCAGGCGCGCGTGCTGGTCGACGTGCTGCCCCGGGTGCGGGACATCCGTCGCCTCGGCTCCGCGGCGATCGACCTGTGCCTCGTCGCCTCGGGCGAGCTCGACCTCTACTACGAGCGCGGCCTCAACCCGTGGGACATGGCTGCGGGCGCCCTCGTCGCGCACGAGGCGGGCGCGCGCGTGACGGGTCTGCGAGGCCGTGCCGCGGACCGCGAGATGACCGTCGCGGGGCCGCCCGAGGCGGTCGCCCGGCTCGTCCGGATCCTCGAGGACGTGGACGCCGACTCGGACTCCTGAGCGCGACCGGGCGGACTGGAAGCGTTCCCGCCCGGCCGGCCCGGACGACCCCGTGTTCGCCCGTGACGAACGACACCGGGCGGGCGGGGTGCCACAGGGTGCATCCCTCCCGGAAATGGTGCAGAATCCGGTGGCCCGCCGGGAACAATTCCGGTGCGCCGTGCATTGACCAGCGTGCAACGCCTCGACGACCTCGGGGCACGACACGTCACGGGGTGCCCCCGCGCCCCGCACCTGTGCCGCCCGGCACGACCGGCCATCGCCGGTGGTCCCGGGCGAGCACTGTCGCGATCGACGAATACTCCGGAGAGTGACCCCACAGATGGCAACAGACTACGACGCCCCCCGCAAGAGTGAAGAGGAGCTCAGCGAGGACTCGCTCCAGGAGCTCCAGGCTCGTCGCTCCGACAAGAGCTCGGGCGTCGTTGACGAGGACGAGACCGAGGCGGCGGAAGGTTTCGAGCTGCCCGGTGCCGACCTGTCCGGCGAGGAGCTCTCCGTCCGGGTCCTGCCTCGTCAGGCCGACGAGTTCACGTGCTCGAGCTGCTTCCTCGTGCACCACCGCAGCCAGCTCGCGTACGAGAAGAACGGGCAGCAGATCTGCTCGGAGTGCGCCGCCTGACCTGCACGACGCCCGAAGGCCGCCGCCCCCTCCCCCGGGGCGGCGGCCTTCGCCGTTCCTGGCGGCGCCTCGCGCCGCACCCGTCAGGACGCGCGTGCGGCCCGGACCGCGTCCGCGAGGCGCTGCGGGTGGCGTGTGGAGACGAGCCAGTACGGCGTCGGGTCCTGCGGGTCGTCGAGCACCACGTGCACGCCGGTGCGGGCCCACGCGCGCAGGCACACGTAGGCGCGGGCGTCGAGCCGGGGCCCGAGCTGGACGCGCATCGCCTCCGCGTCCAGGGTCGTGACCTGACCGAGCAGCGACGCCGGGACGTGCGCACGCCCGGCGCGGAGCTCGCCGTCCGCCACCGCGACGACCGGGGAGGTCCACCAGAGCGCGACGACGCCCGCCACCGCGGCGAGCGCGCCGACGCCGAGCGCGATCGCGTGGCTCGCGGGCCACAGCGCGATCCCGAGCACCAGGGCGAACCCGAGGGCCGCGGCCCAGCCGCCGACGCCCGGGACGAGCCGCTCGCGGTACGACGTCAGGCCCTCGGCGCGGGGTGCCCCGGCGGTTCCCGGGGTCGAGGAGGGCGTGCTGCGGTCGGCGGGGTCCGTCATGGGTCCATCATCCCAGCAGTCGGGGCCTCGCCCGACGTGCTCGCCCGGCCCGCCCCGGACCATTAGGCTCTGCCGGGTGCCGAACCACCACCAGCCCGAGACCGGGGACGTCGACGTCCTCATCACGCTCCTCGACGACGTCCCGGTGCCGTCCTACGCCCACCCGGGCGACGCCGGCGCCGACCTCGTGACGACCGTCGACGTCGAGCTGGCACCGGGGGAGCGCGTCGTCGTCCCGACGGGCGTCTCGATCGCGCTGCCCGACGGCTACGCGGCGTTCGTGCACCCGCGCTCCGGTCTCGCCGCGAAGCACGGCCTGACGGTCGTCAACGCGCCGGGCACCGTCGACGCCGGCTACCGCGGCGAGATCAAGGTGACGCTGCTCAACACCGACGCGCGGGAGGCCGTCGCCCTGCGCCGCGGCGACCGCGTCGCGCAGCTCGTGGTGCAGAAGGTCGAGCGCGCGCGGTTCGTGCAGGCCGAGCGGCTGCCCGGTTCGCACCGCGGCGAGGGCGGCTTCGGGTCGAGCGGCGGGTGGGGCGCGGCGACCTGACAGGTCGCGGACGGGCGCCGGCGCGGGAGCCGCACGCCCGTCGTCGCACAGCGAACGTCGCACCACGACCGTCGCTGCGCGGGCTAGTGTGGAAGCAGCGCGGGGCGAGCGCCCCGCGAGGAGTCCCGGCCGAGGGCCGGGCAGGTGAAGGAGTTCCTCCGTGGGTCTGTTCCGTCGCTCCAGGTCGTCCGAGCCGACCGAGTCGCCCGAGCCGTCGGCGCCGTCGGGCGCGACGTCCGAGCAGGTCGACGACGGCGCTCCCGTCGCCGACCCGACCGACGCGAAGCCGGCCCGCGGCCCGTACGACTCCTCCCAGGTGCCCGAGCGCGGGCCCCGCCTCGACCTGGGCGCCGTGTGGCTGCCCGGCGTGCCCGGCATGGAGCTGCGCATGGAGGTCGACAAGAAGACCCAGCGCATCACCGGCGTCGCGTGCGCCGTGGCGGGCTCCGGGCTGCAGGTGCAGGCCTTCGCGGCGCCGCGCACGGAGGGCATCTGGGACGAGATCCGCGGCGAGATCGCCGCGTCGGTGACCAAGCAGGGCGGCACGGTCGACGACCTCCCCGGCCCGTTCGGCCGCGAGCTGCTCGCCCGCATCCCCGCGCAGACGCCGGACGGGCGCCCGGGCGTGCGCCCCGCGCGGTTCGTGGGCTTCGACGGCCCCCGCTGGTTTCTCCGCGGCGTCCTCACGGGCAAGGCGGCGGTCGACCCTGCCGAGGCCCGGCTGCTCGAGTCCGTGTTCGCCAACATCGTCGTCGTGCGCGACCAGAGCCCGCGCCCGCCGCGCGACCTCCTCGCCCTGCACCTGCCGGGCAAGGGGCCGGCCGCGGCGGCACCGGCACCCGCCGGCGCGCCGGAGACGCCCTCGTTCGACCCGCTGACGCGTGGGCCGGAGATCACGGAGATCCGCTGACATGGCCCCCACCCTGCGGGACGCCTGGCGCACCGCTCTCGCCTCCCAGGAGGAGCTCGCCGCCGACGAGGAGCGCTCCGAGGCCGCACGGCAGAAGGGCTGCCGCGCCGTGTCCGAGCTCCCCAACCGCCGCCGGGCCAAGATCTCGGGCGTCCTCCGGTCGGTCGTGCTGCGTCCGCGCGAGGGCGTCCCGACGGTCGAGGTGGAGCTGTTCGACGGCTCCGGCGTCGTGGACCTCGTGTGGCTGGGCCGTCGTCGCATCGCGGGGATCGAGCCCGGCCGTCGCGCCCTCGTCGAGGGCCTGGTGTGCGACGTCGACGGTCGCCGCACCATCTTCAACCCGCGCTACGAGCTCCTCGCCAAGCCGGGGGAGTGACCTCGCGCCCGCCCGCGCGGCGGTGCCGTACGATCCTGCGGACGTGCGGTGGCCGATCGGGCCGCATGCCCGGACCGTGACCGACCGATCCCGAGCCACCGAGGACGCCACCAGATGACGAGCAGCAGCGACGCGAGCGGCGGTCCCGCGGACGGCCGTCCCGGCCCCGGGCAGGCTCCGGAGGGGATCGCTCACGACGCCGAGGTCGCGGAGACGGTCGTCGACGACGTCGCCGCGCCCGAGGACGGTCGCGCCCGGGGCGTCCGCGCGCTCGCCGGGCAGGACTTCTCCGTGGCCGACGCCATCGGGGGCGTGCGCGGGCTCGTCGAGTCGGTCGCCCCGGGCCTCGTCTTCGTCGTCGTCTACGTCGCCACGACGAACCTGCGGTGGGCGCTCGTGACCTCGGTCGCGGCGGCGCTGATCGCCGTCGCGGCGCGACTGGTCCAGCGCACTCCCGTCACGCAGGCGTTCGGCGGTCTCCTGGGCGTCGGCATCGGCGTGGTCTGGGCGTGGCGCTCGGGCGAGGCGCAGGACTACTTCGCGTGGGGCCTGTGGACGAACGCCGCCTACCTCGTCGCGCTCCTCGTCTCCGTCCTGGCCCGCTGGCCGCTCGTCGGGCTCGTGGTCGAGGGCTTCCGCAGCGGCTTCGGCGCGGGCGGCGCGTCCGGGTCGGCCGGGACGACGGCGGAGGGGACGCCCGACGCGGCCGCCGCCCCGGACGCCTCGGCCGAGCAGCCCGTGGGGGCCGCGACGTCGGCCGCAGCACCTGCTGACGCGAACGGCGGCGAGCCCGGCGCGTTCGCCCGCTGGGCCCGCGCCTGGCGGTCCGACCGGGCCCTGATGCGCCGGTACACCGCCGCGACGTGGCTCTGGATCGGCCTGTTCGCCGCCCGGCTCGCGGTCCAGGTCCCGCTCTACCTCGACGGCGACGTCGGCTGGCTCGGCACCGCGCGCCTCGTCATGGGCATCCCGCTGTGGGCCCTCGTCCTGTGGCTCACGTGGATCCTTGTGCGCCGGCCGCACGGCGCGGCGGCCCCGTCGGCGTAGGGCCGACGACCGCGGCCGCGCGCCCCGTCAGAGAAGGGTGTCGTCGGCCTCGGGCGCCTCGACGGGCGCGTCCGGAGCGGTCGGCTCCACCTCGGTCCGGCCGGCGAGGAGCCGGCCGAGGGCACCCTCGTCCGCCTCGTCGCCCGTGACGAGCAGCAGCTCGTCCCCGGCCTCGAGCGTGTCGTCCTGGCTGGGCGCGATCGGCCGCGTGCCGCGGACGATCGCCGCGAGCACCGTGTCCGCGGGCCAGCTCACCTCGCCGACCCGGTGACCGACGAGCGGCGAGGTCGGCGGCAGCGTGACCTCGAGGATGTCCGCGCCGGACTGGTGGAACGTGAAGATGCGGACGAGGTCGCCGACGGCGACGGCCTCCTCGACCATCGCGGTCATGATGCGGGGCGTCGAGACGGCGACGTCAACGCCCCACGACTCGTCGAACATCCACTCGTTCTTCGGGTTGTTCACGCGGGCGACCGTGCGGGGCACCCCGAACTCGGTCTTGGCGAGGAGCGACACGACGAGGTTCACCTTGTCGTCGCCCGTGGCCGCCACGATGACGTCGCACTCCTCGACCTTGGCCTCGGCGAGCGTCGAGAGCTCGCACGCGTCGGCGAGCAGCCAGTCGGCCTCCGCGACCTGGGCGACCCGCATGGCCGCCGGCTGCTTGTCGATCAGCATGACCTCGTGGTCGTGGCTGAGGAGCTCGCGGGCGATCGAGCGGCCGACCGAGCCCGCCCCGGCGATGACGACGCGCATCACTCGGCCTCGACCTTCGGGGCGTGGGTGAGCTTGCGTTCGACGACGGCGGCCTGCTCGTCGTCCATGAGCACGTGCAGCACGTCGTTCTCCTGCAGGACGGTGCGGTCGGTGACGAGGACCCCGTCGCCGAAGCGGCTGACGAACGCCACGCGAGCGCCGGTGGCGTCCTCGATGGCGCGGACGGTGCGCCCGACCCAGTCGGGGTGGAAGTCGACCTGCGCGAGCCGCACGCGCCCGGACGGGTCGCGGTACTCGTCGGTCGCGCCGAACGGGAGCATGCGGCGCAGCACCTGGTCCGCGGTCCAGCGCACGGTCGCGACCGTGGGGATGCCGAGGCGCTGGTAGATCTCCGCGCGCTGGGGGTCGTAGATGCGGGCCACGACCTTCTCGACGCCGAACGTCTCCCGCACGACGCGCGCGGAGAGGATGTTCGAGTTGTCGCCGTCGGAGACCGCGGCGAACGCGTAGGCCTCCTCGATCCCGGCCTGCACGAGCGTGTCGCGGTCGAACCCGACCCCGGTCACCTTCTTGCCGGTGAACTCGGCCGGGAGGCGCCGGAACGCGTCGGGGTTCTGGTCGACGACGGCGACGGAGTGACCGCTCGACTCGAGAGACTGGGCGAGCGTCGCGCCCACGCGCCCGCAGCCCATGATGACGAAGTGCACGCACCGAACGCTACCGCTCGCGGCGCGGTCGGGCGCGCACCAGCGCGACCGGGCGCCGTCGGGCATAGCATGTGGCCTCGTGTCGGAGATCGCTGATGCCGCGAAGCGGCTGCTGCTCGGGCGGCCGGTCCGCAGCGAGCACCTGGGGCACACGCTGCTGCCCAAGCGTGTGGCCCTGCCCGTGTTCGCGTCCGACGCCCTGTCGTCGGTCGCGTACGCCCCGGACGAGATCCTCCTGACGCTCGCCCTCGCGGGCCTCAGCGCGACGATGATCTCGCCGTGGGTGGGCCTCGCGGTCGTGGTCGTGCTGCTGACCGTCGTGGCGTCGTACCGCCAGAACGTGCGCGCCTACCCCTCGGGCGGCGGCGACTACGAGGTCGCCACGGTCAACCTCGGCCCGACGGCGGGAGTCGGCGTCGCGTCGGCGCTCATGGTCGACTACGTCCTCACCGTCGCCGTCTCGATCTCGTCGGGGGCGCAGTACGCGGCCAGCGCCATCCCGGCGCTGCGCGACCACGAGGCGGCCTTCGCGATCGGGCTCGTCGTCGTCCTCACGCTCGTCAACCTGCGCGGGGTCAAGGAGTCCGGGACGTTCTTCGCGATCCCGGTCTACCTCTTCATGCTGGCCATCGGCACGACGGCGGTCGTCGGGTTCTTCCAGTACGTCACCGGCAACCTCGGCCCGGCGGAGAGCGCGGAGTTCGAGCTCACGGCGGAGAGCGGGTTCGACCAGGGTCTGATCGGCATCGCGGGCGCGTTCCTCGTGGCCCGGGCGTTCGCCTCCGGCTGCGCCGCCCTGACCGGCGTCGAGGCCATCAGCAACGGCGTCCCGGCGTTTCGCAAGCCCAAGTCGCGCAACGCCGCCACGACGCTGGCCCTGCTGGGTGGCATCTCCGCCGTGATGATGATGTCGATCCTCTTCCTCGCGCGCGCGACCGGCGTGCACTACGCCGAGGACCCGCACACGCAGCTCTCGCTGAACGGGGAGCCGCTGCCCGTGGACTACGTGCAGCACCCGGTGATCGGGCAGCTCGCCGAGACCGTGTTCAGCGGGGCGCCCGTGCTCTTCTACGTCGTGTCCGCGGTGACGGGGCTCATCCTCGTGCTCGCGGCGAACACGGCGTTCAACGGCTTCCCCGTCCTCGGCTCGATCCTCGCGAAGGACGGCTACCTGCCGCGCCAGCTCCACACGCGCGGCGACCGGCTCGCGTTCTCCAACGGCATCATCACGCTGGCCGTCGCGGCGATCGTGCTCATCTGGGCGTTCGACGCGCAGGTCACGCGCCTCATCCAGCTCTACATCGTCGGCGTGTTCGTGTCGTTCACCCTGTCCCAGCTCGGCATGGTGCGGCACTGGACGCGCGCGCTGCGCACCGAGCACCAGCCCCGCGAGCGGGCACGCATGCGGCGCTCGCGCGTGGTCAACACGGTGGGTCTGGCGATGACCGGGACGGTCCTCGTCATCGTCCTCATCACGAAGTTCACCCACGGCGCCTGGATCGCGATCCTCGCGATGGCGCTCGTGTTCGTGCTCATGAAGTCGATCCGCAAGCACTACGACAGGGTGCGCGACGAGCTCGCGCTCGGCGACGAGGCCGCCGCGGCCCGCGCCCTGCCCAGCCGCGTGCACGCGATCGTCCTCGTGTCCAAGATCCACCGCCCCACGATGCGGGCGCTCGCGTACGCACGGGCGTCGCGCCCGTCCGTGCTGGAGGCCGTCACCGTCGGGGTGGACTCGGAGGACGTCGAGGACCTCATGCGGCAGTGGGAGGCGCTCGACCTCCCGGTCCCGCTGCGCGTCCTGGACTCGCCGTTCCGCGAGATCACGCGCCCGGTGCTGTCGTACGTGCGCTCGGTCCGCAGAGAGTCGCCGCGCGACCTCGTGGTCGTCTACATCCCCGAGTACGTCGTGGGCCACTGGTGGGAGCAGCTCCTGCACAACCAGAGCGCGCTGCGCCTCAAGGGCCGCCTGCTCTTCACGCCGGGCGTCGTCGTGGCGTCCGTGCCGTGGCAGCTCGCCTCGACCGAGGGGCAGACCGGGCTCGAGGGCGAGGGGTTCCGCCAGCGCTTCACCGGGTACTGATCCCCGCGCGGCCACGGTCGTGACCCGGGCCCGTTCCCGAGGGGGGAGCGGGCCCTCGGCGTGCGCGGAGCGGCGTCCCGGCGGGTGCGTCGGGCCGGGTCCGGGATACTGGGGGCATGCCGTCCTCCTCGCGTGGTCCTGCCGTGCCCTCCGACCGACCGTCCGACCCCTTCGCCGACCGCCGTTCCGCGCGGGGTGGCCGACGCACGACCCGTCGCGCGGCGGGGCGGGCGACGCGACAGTCGGCACGGGTCGACCCTCGACCTGAGGTCGAGGTCGAGCTCGAGGTCGGCCCTGTCGCGCACGGCGGACACTGCGTCGCGCGGTACGAGGGTCGCGTCGTCTTCGTCCGTCACACCCTGCCCGGGGAGCGCGTGCGCGCCCGCGTCACGGAGGGCGGGGACGCCGCGAAGTTCTGGCGCGCCGACGCCGTCGAGATCCTCGAGGCGTCGCCCGACCGCGTCCCGTCGGTGTGGCCGGAGGCCGGCCCCGGAGGCGTCGGGGGCGGCGAGCTGGTGCACGTCGCGCTCGACGCGCAGCGCCGCTGGAAGCGGGACGTGCTGGCGGAGCAGCTCCGTCGGCTCGGGAAGGTCGACCTCGACGAGGTTGACCCTCAGGTAGAGGTCGAGGGTCTGCCCGGCGACGCCGCGCGCGGCGGCCTCGGCTACCGGACGCGCGTGGATCTCGTGGCCGACGGCACGGGCCGCGCGGGCATGCACCGCTTCCGGTCGCACGACGTCGTCGCGCTGGACGGCATGCCGCTCGCCACCGAGGACGTCGCGGAGCTCGCGGCGCGCGAGAAGGTCTTCACCCGCACCTGGCGCCCGGGCACGCGGATCGAGCTCGTCGCCCCGGCCGGCTCGGCGCCGGTCCTCCTCGTGGACGGCGAGCCGTGGCGGTCGGGCTCGCCCGACCAGCGCCCGAACGCGCGCCGCAGCGTGACCGAGCGTGTCGTGCTCGGCGACCGGCAGCACGAGTACCGGGTCGCGGCGGGCGGGTTCTGGCAGGTGCACCGCGAGGCACCGGCCACGCTGGCGCGCGCGGTGCTCGACGGTGCGGGGGACGTCGAGGGCGCGCGCGTGCTGGACCTCTACGCGGGTGCCGGGCTGTTCACCGCGCCCCTGGCGGCGGCCGTCGGGGCGACCGGCTCGGTGGTCGCGGTCGAGGGCGACGAGCGGGCCGTGCGCGACGCGCGCCGCAACGCGCACGGGCTCGACCGGGTGGAGCTGCACCACGGCCCCGTCGAGCAGGTGCTCGCGGCCGACGAGACCGGCGCGGACGTCGTCGTGCTCGACCCGCCGCGCGTCGGCGCCGGCCGCTCCGTGGTCGAGGCGATCGCCTCCCGGCAGCCGTCCCGGGTCGTGTACGTCGCGTGCGACCCGGCCGCGCTCGCGCGCGACGTCGCCTACCTCGCCGACCACGGCTACGGGCTCGCGTCCCTGCGCGCGTTCGACCTCTTCCCGATGACGCACCACCTCGAGGCCGTCGCGGTCCTGACGCGCTGACGCCACCGGCGCGCTCGGGCCTCCGCGAACGGGTGCGCCGAGGCGCGTGCCGGGAGGACGATGGAGGAGACGGTCGGACGAGCGGGACGGTGAGTGACGTGACGAGCACCAGCACGACGAGCGGGGCGACGCCGGTGGCGGGTCGCGCGCCGGATCAGGCGGTCCCCGTGCCCGACGACGTGCGCGACGTCGTCGGCGTCGGCGTCCTGATGCCGAACGGGCGGCTCGCCGGCCGGAGCTTCGCGTCGCGCGCCGAGGCGGAGGCGTGGGCGCGCCCCGACGAGGGAGAGCAGGTCGTCGAGCTCAACCTGCTGTGCGACTGCGACCTCTGAGCGCGAGCCGTGAGGGCGTGGGGAGGGGGCGCACCGGGCATATATCTTGACGTCAAGATATATGGGGTATGCTGGTCGCGGTGCAGGTCGCAGCGGGTCGTGGACGAGCCGCCGACCACCGCCAGGGCGGTCCTCCGGGCCCGGCCTGAGCGGCGCGCCGGCCCGGCGTAGGCTGGGCGAAGCCCCCTGAACCATGGCATCCGTGCCACCGTCTCGCCACGAAGGAGCTACGAGTGAGCAGCGTCGACACGTTCGGGTCGAAGGGAACGCTGGAGGTCGGTGAGAACTCGTACGAGATCTTCCGCCTGTCCGCCGTCGAGGGTGTCGAGCGCCTCCCGTACAGCCTGAAGATCCTTGCCGAGAACCTCCTGCGCACGGAGGACGGCGCCAACATCACGGCCGACCACGTGCGAGCGCTCGCGTCGTGGGACCCGGACGCGCAGCCCGACACCGAGATCCAGTTCACGCCCGCGCGCGTGATCATGCAGGACTTCACCGGCGTGCCGTGCGTCGTCGACCTCGCCACCATGCGCGAGGCCGTCGCGGAGCTCGGCGGCGACCCGTCGCGCATCAACCCGCTGGCACCGGCCGAGATGGTCATCGACCACTCGGTGCAGATCGACGTCGCGGGCCGCTCGGACGCGTTCGAGCGCAACGTCGAGTTCGAGTACCAGCGCAACCACGAGCGCTACCAGTTCCTGCGCTGGGGCCAGACGGCGTTCGACGACTTCAAGGTCGTCCCCCCGGGCACCGGCATCGTGCACCAGGTGAACATCGAGTACCTCGCGCGCACGGTCATGACCCGTGAGGTGGGCGGCGTGCTGCGCGCCTACCCGGACACGTGCGTCGGCACCGACTCGCACACGACGATGGTCAACGGCCTCGGCGTGCTCGGCTGGGGCGTCGGCGGCATCGAGGCCGAGGCGGCCATGCTCGGCCAGCCCGTCTCGATGCTCATCCCGCGCGTCGTCGGCTTCAAGCTCAACGGCTCCATCCCGGCGGGCGTGACCGCGACCGACGTCGTGCTCACCATCACGCAGATGCTGCGCCAGCACGGCGTGGTCGGGAAGTTCGTCGAGTTCTACGGCGCGGGCGTCGCCCAGGTGCCGCTCGCGAACCGCGCGACGATCGGCAACATGAGCCCGGAGTTCGGCTCGACCGCCGCGATCTTCCCGATCGACGGCGTGACGATCGACTACCTGCGCCTCACGGGCCGCAGCGACGAGCAGCTCGCGCTCGTCGAGGCGTACGCCAAGGAGCAGGGCCTGTGGCTCGACCCCGAGTCGGACGGCTACGTCGAGCCCGTCTTCTCGGAGTACCTCGAGCTCGACCTCGCGACGGTCGTCCCGTCGATCGCCGGCCCCAAGCGCCCGCAGGACCGCATCGAGCTCTCGAACGCGAAGTCGGCGTTCGAGCGCGACCTGCCCACCTACGCGCCCGAGGTCCGCGACCTCGTCGACGAGGCGGAGAAGGAGTCGTTCCCGGCGTCCGACTCGCCCGCCATCACGCCCAACGGCCGCAAGACCGTGAGCGTCACGGACACGGACGGCAAGACGTTCGACCTGTTCCACGGCGCCGTCGCGATCGCGTCGATCACGAGCTGCACCAACACCTCGAACCCGTCGGTCATGCTCGCCGCCGCGCTCCTCGCGAAGAAGGCGGTCGAGAAGGGCCTCGAGGCCAAGCCGTGGGTCAAGACGTCCATGGCCCCGGGCTCGCAGGTCGTGACGAACTACTACGAGAAGGCCGGCCTGTGGCCGTACCTCGAGAAGCTCGGCTTCCACCTCGTCGGCTACGGGTGCGCGACGTGCATCGGCAACTCGGGCCCGCTCGACGAGAAGATCTCGGAGGCGGTCAACGAGCACGACCTCGCCGTGGTGTCGGTCCTCTCCGGCAACCGCAACTTCGAGGGCCGCATCAACCCCGACGTGAAGATGAACTACCTCGCGTCGCCGCCGCTGGTCATCGCGTACGCGCTCGCGGGCACCATGGAGTTCGACTTCGACCACGACCCGCTGGGCCGGGACGAGGCGGGCCACCCCATCTTCCTGCGCGACATCTGGCCGACGCCGGACGAGGTCCAGGCGACGATCGACGCGTCGATCGACCGCGACATGTTCACCAAGGACTACGCGGACGTCTTCACCGGCGACGACCGGTGGCGCGCGCTCGAGACGCCCGAGGGCGACACGTTCGCGTGGGACGCCGAGTCGACCTACGTGCGCAAGCCCCCGTACTTCGAGGGCATGGGCATGGAGCCGTCGCCGGTCACGGACATCTCCGGCGCGCGAGTCCTCGCGAAGCTCGGTGACTCGGTCACGACCGACCACATCAGCCCCGCGGGCGCCATCAAGGTGGACTCGCCGGCCGGGAAGTACCTCGCCGAGCACGGCGTCGCGCGTCGCGACTTCAACTCCTACGGCTCGCGCCGCGGGAACCACGAGGTCATGATCCGCGGCACGTTCGCGAACATCCGCCTGCGCAACCAGCTCCTCGACGACGTCGAGGGCGGCTACACCTTCAACTTCGTCAAGGGCGCGCAGGACACGATCTACGACGCCGCGCAGGACTACGCCGCGCAGGGCACCCCGCTCGTCATCCTGGGCGGCAAGGAGTACGGCTCCGGCTCGTCGCGCGACTGGGCGGCCAAGGGCACGGCGCTCCTGGGTGTCAAGGCCGTCATCACCGAGAGCTTCGAGCGCATCCACCGCTCGAACCTCATCGGCATGGGCGTCCTGCCGCTGCAGTTCCCGGCGGGCGAGAACGCCGGGTCGCTCGGCCTCGACGGCACGGAGACGTTCGACATCGCCGGCATCACGGCGCTGAACGACGGCTCCACGCCCTCGACCGTGAAGGTCACCGCGACCAAGGCCGACGGCACGACGGTCGAGTTCGACGCGGTCGTGCGCATCGACACCCCCGGCGAGGCGGACTACTACCGCAACGGCGGCATCCTGCAGTACGTGCTCCGGTCGCTCGTCGCCTGACCCCGGTCCGGCCCGACGGCGCACGCGCACCCCGGCGGGGCGCTCACCTCTCGAGGTGGGCGCCCCGCCGTCGTCTCCGGACGGCGCGCCGATCTCGCCCTGAGATCGGCATGCTCGGTCGAGGTCGGCACGTCCGGCCGACATCGGCGGCCACGATCGCCGAACCGTCACGGGAGTGCCGATCTCGCGCGTCGCCGCCTTGCGGCGAGAGACTGGGGCATGGGTACCGAGAACATGACCCGGCCGAGCGGCGCGGACGTCGAGGCGTTCCTCGCGGCGGTGGAGCACCCCGTCCGGCGTCGCGACGCGTACCGGCTCGTCGAGCTGATGGGACGGGTCACGGGGGAGCGCGCGCGGATGTGGGGCTCGTCGATCGTCGGGTTCGGCACCTACCACTACCGCTACGCGAGCGGGCGCGAGGGCGATATGGCGGCGGCGGGCTTCTCGCCGCGCAAGGCCGCGACGACCGTGTACCTCATGGACGGCGTCGACGCCCACGCCGCGCTCCTGGAGCGGCTCGGCCCGCACACCGTCGGCAAGGGCTGCGTCTACGTCAAGGACCTCGACGCCGTCGACCTCGGCGTGCTCGAGGAGGTCGTGCGCCGCTCCTCCGCGACGCTCACGGGCGACCCCGCGTTCGGCAGGCGGCTCTCCGGTCCGACGGCGCAGGATCCGACGGCGCAGGGGCCCTCCTCATGACGCGAGGGTGCCGCCGGGTCAGAGCGGGGCGTCGAGCGTGCGGGTCCGGTCCCAGGGCTCCGTCCAGCCGAGCCGGTCGAACAGCGCGTCGAGGATCCCGCCCGTGAACCCCCAGACGAGGTGCTCGCGCCCGTCGGCCTCGACGAGGAAGCCGGGGCTCTTGTGCACCCGGCGGTCGCGCCGCACCGTCACCGTGCGCCGCCGCTCGGGGTCGAGCAGGTCGGCGACGGGGACGCGGAACACGTGCGCGGACTCGGCGGCGTCCACCGCGCGGACGGGCGTGGGCCGCGACCACCACGCCAGGACCGGGGTGACGAGGTGGTTGCTCACCGGCACGGGCAGCTCGCCGAGCGTCCCGAGCACGTCGACGCCGTCGGGCTCGAGCCCCGTCTCCTCCTCGGCCTCGCGCAGCGCGGCGCCGACCGGGCCCGCGTCCTCGGGCTCGAGGCGGCCTCCGGGGAAGGCGACCTGGCCGGGGTGGTGGCCGAGCGTCGCGGCGCGCGCGAGCAGGAGCACGTCGAGGTCGCGGGGCACCGAGGCCGCGGCGTGCTCCGCGGGGACGCGGTCGAGCGCGCCGAACAGCAGGAGGACGGCGGCCCCACGGGCGTCGGCGCGCAGGGCGCCGACGGCGTGCCGCCACGGCTCGGGCCAGGCGCCCCCGTCGCGCGCGAGCGCGGCGAGCTGCTCGCGCGCGGCCGGGCGCGAGCCCGCCGGGTCGGCGGTCACCAGCTCACCGGGAGCGGGCGGCCCTCCTCGTAGCCCGCGGCGGACTGGATCCCGACGACGGCGCGGTCGGCGAACTCCGCGAGGCTCGACGCGCCCGCGTAGGTCGCGGAGCTGCGCAGCCCCGACGTGATCTGGTCGAGGAGGTCCTCGACGCCCGGGCGCTGCGGGTCGAGGAACATGCGCCCCGAGCTGATGCCCTCCTCGTAGAGCGCCTTGCGCGCACGCTCGAACGGCGACCCGCCCGCGGTGCGCGCCGCGACCGCCCGCGCCGACGCCATGCCGAAGCTCTCCTTGTAGAGCCGACCCGTCCCGTCGTCGTGCAGGTCGCCGGGGGACTCGTACGTCCCCGCGAACCACGAGCCGATCATCACCTGCGAGGCACCCGCGGCGAGCGCGAGGGCGACGTCGCGCGGGTGGCGCACGCCGCCGTCGGCCCAGACGTGCTTGCCGAGCTCGCGCGCCGCGGCGGCGCACTCCAGGACGGCGGAGAACTGCGGGCGCCCCACGGCGGTCATCATGCGCGTCGTGCACATCGCGCCCGGGCCGACGCCCACCTTGACGATGTCGGCACCCGCGGCGACGAGGTCGCGCACGCCGTCCGCGGTCACGACGTTGCCCGCGACCACGGGGACGTCCGGGCCGACGGAGCGCACGGCGTCGAGCGCCTGGAGCATCTTGGCCTGGTGGCCGTGCGCCGTGTCGACGACGAGCACGTCGACGCCGGCCGCCAGGAGCTCCTTGGCCTTGGCGGCGACGTCGCCGTTGATCCCGACGGCGGCTCCGACCCGCAGGCGGCCCGCTGCGTCGAGCGCGGGTGCGTAGACGGACGAGCGCAGCGCGCCCTTGCGCGTGAGGACGCCGACGAGCGCCCCGTCGCGCGTCACGGGCGCGACCTTGAGGCGCGCGCTGTGGAGCTGCTCGTAGGCCGCCTCGAGCCCGGCGCGACCGCCGTCGAGGACGGACGCGTCGAGGACGAGGGGGTCGGTGGTCATGACCTGGTGGACCTGGGTGAAGCGGTCGACGTCGGCGCAGTCGGCCTCCGTCACCACGCCCACGGGCCGGCCGTCGTCCACGACGACCGCCGCGCCGTGCGAGCGCTTGCCGATGAGGGTGAGCGCCGTGTGCACGGTGTCGTGCGGGCCCACGACCACGGGCGTCTCGATGACGGGGTCCTTGGACTTCACGTCGGCGACCACGTCGGCGACGACGTCGGTCGGCACGTCCTGCGGGATGATCGCGACGCCTCCGCGGCGCGAGACCGTCTCCGCCATGCGGCGGCCCGCGACGGCGGTCATGTTCGCGACGACGACGGGGATCGTGGTCCCCGTCCCGTCGGCGGAGGAGAGGTCGACGTCGAAGCGCGAGGCGACCTCGGAACGCGACGGGACGAGGAAGACGTCGCCGTACGTGAGGTCGGTCGCGGGGGACTGGCCGGGCAGGAAGCGCATGCCCCCATCCTACGAGGTCGGAGCCCGTCGTTGTCCGCAGTGCGGAAGTGAGATTCCACCAACGGGTGGTCCGTGCGTCGGGCGCCGGAGTGTGCGTCAATGGCGTGAAGGTCCCGTCGCCCCGCGCACCGCTGCGCAGGTCACCTGCCCGGACGGCCTAGAGTTGTCGGGCTGGTCGCACGGGAACGGAACGGAGCATCTGCATGAGCCTGCTTGGCACGATCACCTCGCCCGAGGACGTGCAACGGCTGACCCTCGAGCAGACGCGGGAGCTCGCCGGCGAGATCCGTGCGTTCCTCGTCGACTCGGTCTCGCGCACCGGCGGGCACCTCGGTCCGAACCTCGGGGTCGTCGAGCTCACGATCGCGATGCACCGCGTGTTCTCGTCGCCGACCGACACGTTCGTGTTCGACACGGGCCACCAGTCCTACGTGCACAAGCTCCTCACCGGGCGCCAGGACTTCTCCGCGCTGCGCAAGCAGGGCGGCCTGTCCGGCTACCCGTCGCGCGCCGAGTCCGACCACGACGTCGTCGAGAACTCGCATGCGTCGACCGCCCTCTCGTGGGGCGACGGCATCGCGAAGGCGAACGTCGTGCGCGGTCTTACCGACCGGCACGTCGTCGCGGTCATCGGCGACGGCGCCCTCACGGGCGGCATGGCCTGGGAGGCGCTGAACAACATCGCCGAGAGCCAGGACCGGCGCCTCGTCGTCGTGGTGAACGACAACGGCCGCTCCTACTCGCCGACCATCGGCGGGCTCGCGCACCACCTGTCGACGCTGCGCACCACGCACGGCTACGAGAGCTTCCTGCAGTGGGGCAAGCGCACCCTCAACCGGTCCGGCGCCCCGGGTCGGTTCGCGTACGAGTGGCTGCACGGCCTGAAGAAGGGCCTCAAGGACGTCGTCGCCCCGCAGGGCATGTTCGAGGACCTCGGCATCAAGTACGTCGGCCCCGTCGACGGGCACGACGTCGAGGCGATGGAGCACGCGCTGCGCCGGGCCAAGGCGTACGGGGCGCCCGTGATCGTGCACGCGATCACCGAGAAGGGCCGCGGCTACACGCCCGCCGAGCAGGACGTCGCCGACCGCTTCCACGCCGTCGGGAAGATCCACCCCGAGACCGGGCTCCCGGTCGCGCCGTCGCGCTTCGGCTGGACGAGCGTCTTCGCGGACGAGATCGTCCAGATCGGCCGCCGCCGCTCCGACGTCGTCGCGATCACGGCGGCGATGCTCGAGCCGGTGGGCCTCAAGCCGTTCGCTCAGGCATTCCCCGAGCGCACGTTCGACGTCGGGATCGCCGAGCAGCACGCCGCCACGTCCGCCGCGGGCATGGCGTTCGCGGGCCTGCACCCCGTCGTCGCCGTCTACGCGACGTTCCTCAACCGCGCGTTCGACCAGGTCCTCATGGACGTGGCGCTGCACAAGGCCGGCGTGACGTTCGTGCTCGACCGCGCCGGGATCACGGGCGACGACGGCGCGAGCCACAACGGCATGTGGGACATGGCGATGCTGCGCATCGTGCCCGGCCTGCGGCTCGCCGCGCCGCGCGACGAGGAGACGCTGCGGACGGCGCTGCGCGAGGCCGTGGACGTGGACGACGCCCCGACGGTCGTGCGCTACCCGAAGGGTGCGCTCGGGGACGCGCTGCCCGCCGTCGACACGGTGGACGGCGTGGACCTGCTCGCCGTGCCGGAGGACGCGCCGAAGATCGCTCCGCAGGGTGCGGCCCCCCGCGCCCGGGTCCTGCTCGTCGGCCCCGGGTCCATGGCGCGTGTCGCGCTCGACGCGGCGCAGACGCTCACGGCCCACGGCGTCGACGTCACCGTCGCGTCCCCCACGTGGGTCCTGCCGATGCCGAGCGCGCTCGTCAAGCTCGCCGGCGAGCACGACCTCGTCGTGAGCGTCGAGGACGGCGTCGCCGACGGCGGCGTGGGCGCGCTCCTCGCGCAGCGCTCGCTCGAGGGCGGCGTCCGCACGCCCGTGCACGCGCTCGGCCTGCCCGCGCAGTTCCTCGACCACGCGACGCGGGACCAGGTGGCCTCGGCGTACCGGCTCACGCCGGCCGACGTCGCGCGCGACGTGCTGGACGCGCTCGCGGCACTCACCCGCGGCTGAGCCGTCGGAGCGAGGGCGCTCGTCGCGGACGCCTCAGCGGTGCGGGGGTCGTCCGGGCTAGGGTCCAGGCGTGATCTGGCTCCTCGACCTCGACAACACGCTCGTCGGCCGCGACGACGCGTTCGCCGCCTGGGCGGCCGACGCCGTCGCCCACGCCGGTCGTGACGCGTCCGACCTCGCGGCGATCGTCGCGGCCGACCAGGGCGGGTTCGCCGTCAAGACCGACGTGGCGCGCGTCATCGTCGACCGCCTCGGCTGGGACGAGGACCTGCCCGCCGCGGTCGACCGCTTCCGCGCCGGCATCCTCGACCACGTGCGCGCGTACGACGGCGTGCTCGACCTCCTCGACGCCCTGCGCGCCGACGGCGACCTGGTGGTCGTGGTGACGAACGGGACGTCCCCCCAGCAGCGCGGCAAGCTCGCCCGCTGCGGGGTCGGGGCGCACGTCGACGCCGTCGTCGTGTCCGGCGAGGAGGGCGTCGACAAGCCCGACCCGCGGCTCCTCGAGATCGCGCTGGACCGCGTCGGTGCGGCCGACGCGGACCGCGCACAGGTCTGGATGGTCGGGGACGCGGCGCACGCCGACGTCGCCGCCGGCCGGGCCGCCGGCACGCGCACCGGCTGGGTCTCCCACGGGCGCCCATGGACGGACGGGCCGCTGCCGGACGTCCTGGGGGCGACGGTGCACGACGTCGTCGCCCGCGCCCGCGCGGCGGCCCTCACCGCACCGTAGCGAGCGCCGGGCACCCGGCCACCGGCGCCGCGGCGGGGCGTCAGGAGTGCGTGACCTCGACCGCCTGCTCGACGACCGCACGCAGGTCCCCGCCGGACGCCGCGTGCCACGCGCGCTGGCGCTGGGCGCCGTTCCCGCCGGACCAGAGGCGTCCGAGGAGCTCCGTCACGGCGTCGAGATCGCCCGCGTCGACGAGGGCGTCCCGCACGTGCGCGACGAGCTGTCCGACGACGTCGTGCGCCGGGGCGGGACGCCAGGTGAGCGGCGAGACGAGGTCCTCCTCGAGGCCCGAGCGCCCGGCGCGCCACGACGCGGTCCGCAGGATCTCGGGGCGGAGCTCCGGGGGCGCGACGCCGTCCGCGGCCTCGCGCGCCGCGGTCTCGACGAGGCCGCGGCTGAGGGCCGCGAGGAGCGTCGCCGTGTCGGGGTCGAGGCACACGTCGGCGACGCGGATCTCGACGGTCGGGTAGCGCGACGAGAGCCGCGCGTCGAAGTAGACCATGTTCTCGTCGAGGATCGTCCCGGTCGCGACGAGGCCGTCGACCGCCGCGCGGTACGCCTCGGGCGTCCCGAACGCGCGGGTCGGGCCCGACGTCGGCCAGCGGGACCAGACCTGGGACCGGAAGCTCGCGTACCCGCTGTCCTGGCCCTGCCAGAACGGGGAGTTGGTGCTCAGCGCGAGGAGCGTGGAGAGCCACGGCCCGATGCGGTCGAGGACGGTGACCCCCTCGGCGTCGTCCGCGACGGCGACGTGCACGTGGCACCCGCTCGTGAGCTGCTCGCGCGCCGTGAGGCCGAACGCGGCGCGGGCCTCGAGATAGCGCAGGCGGGAGACGGTGGTGCCCTCGAAGGGCAGGGGCGAGGTGGAGAGCGCCGCGACCCGGGCGCCGACGCGGTCCGCGGCCTCCTGGGCGCGCTGCCGTCCCGCGCGGATCTCCGTCGCGAGGTCGTCGAGCTCGCGACGCGGGTGGGTCGCGGTCTCGAGCTGCTCCTCCATGAACTCCGACTCGAGCGAGCCGGTCCCGCCGCCCTTCTCGTCGGTGCCCGACGCCTCCAGGGCCTCCGCGGCCCGGGCGACCGGATGGCCGTCGTCGCCGACGAGCAGGAACTCTTCCTCGACCCCTACGGTGCGCTTCACCCGGGCAGTCTCACACGGAAGCCGCGAGCACGTCGGGCGGGCGTGTGACGTGCGTCCGTGTCGTGCGTCACGGGCGCGTGCCGCCTCGGTCGCGCCCGGGTCCCGAGGGCTTGTGAAGGTCATCACAAGGGGTGGTTCCGACAGGGTGCGAGGGGCGAGAGAACCGCGAGATCCCGCGGTTCCTGCGGGGTCCCGCCCGGCTCGGGACCTAGGTCCCCGGACGGCCCGAAACCCCTCCGCGCGACGCCGCGCGAACCTAGCCTGGAGGTGGCGAAGGAGCCCGTCGGAACCTCGACCGAGGGCCTCCACCCGAGGCCCCCGCGAGGCCGGCGGGTCCGGCCGGCGCGCGGACCCGCGCGTCAGGCACGAGGGAGGTCCAGATGACCAGCGTTTCCGAGGCACCCGGCACGACGAGCGGCGGCCGTGCGGTGGAGGGCGGCGTCGACCCGCAGCACGACACCGCGCACGTCCCCGCGTGGGAGGGCTTCACCGACGGCCCGTGGCGCGACACGGTCGACGTGCGCGACTTCATCCAGCGCAACTACCGCCCGTACACGGGCGACGCGTCGTTCCTCGCCGGGCCCACGGAGCGCACGACGGGGATCTGGGACACGCTGTCCGCGATGTTCCCCGAGGAGCGCGAGATGGGGATCTACGACGTCGACCCCCACACGCCCGCGGGGATCACGGCGCACGCCCCGGGCTACATCGACAAGGCGCACGAGGTGATCGTCGGCCTGCAGACCGACGCCCCGCTCAAGCGCGCGATCATGCCGAACGGGGGCTGGCGCATGGTCGAGGGCGCGCTCCAGACCTACGGCTACGAGGTCGACGAGACGCTGAAGAAGGTCTTCACCGAGTACCGCAAGACGCACAACCAGGGCGTGTTCGACGTCTACCCGCCGAACGTGCGCGCGGCCCGCAGCTCGCACATCATCACGGGCCTGCCCGACGCCTACGGCCGCGGCCGGATCATCGGCGACTACCGCCGCGTCGCGCTCTACGGCGTCGACGCCCTGATCGCCGCGAAGAAGCTCGACAAGCTCGGTCTCGACACGCAGCCGTTCAGCGAGCAGGTCGTGCGCGAGCGCGAGGAGCACGCCGAGCAGATCCGCGCGCTGGGCGAGCTCAAGGAGATGGCGGCCGAGTACGGCTACGACATCTCCGGCCCCGCGACGTCGGCGCGCGAGGCCGTCCAGTGGCTCTACTTCGCCTACCTCGCCGCGGTGAAGGAGCAGAACGGCGCCGCGATGTCGCTCGGCCGCACGTCGACCTTCCTCGACGTGTTCATCGACCGCGACCTCGAGGCCGGACGCATCACGGAGTCCGAGGCGCAGGAGATCATCGACGACTTCGTCATCAAGCTGCGCATCGTGCGGTTCCTGCGCACGCCCGAGTACGACTCCCTGTTCTCCGGCGACCCGACGTGGGTCACCGAGACGATCGGCGGCATGGGCGAGGACGGGCGCCCGCTCGTCACGAAGAACTCGTTCCGGTTCCTCCAGACGCTCTACAACCTCGGCCCGGCCCCCGAGCCGAACATGACGGTCTTCTGGAGCCCGGCGCTGCCGCAGGGCTTCAAGGACTACTGCGCGCAGGTGTCGATCGACACCTCGGCCGTGCAGTACGAGTCGGACGAGCTCATCCGCCAGCACTGGGGCGACGACGCGGCGATCGCGTGCTGCGTGTCCCCGATGCGCGTCGGCAAGCAGATGCAGTTCTTCGGCGCTCGCGTGAACCTCGCCAAGACGCTGCTCTACGCGATCAACGGCGGGCGCGACGAGATCTCCGGCAAGCAGGTCTCGCCGGTGGCGGCTCCCGTCGAGGGCGACGTGCTCGACTTCGACGACGTCATGGCGAAGTTCGACGCGACGATGGACTGGCTCGCCGAGACGTACGTCGAGGCGCTCAACTGCATCCACTGGTCGCACGACAAGTACGCGTACGAGCGCATCGAGATGGCGCTGCACGACAAGGACGTGCTGCGGACCATGGCGTGCGGCATCGCGGGCCTGTCCGTCGCGGCGGACTCGCTGTCGGCGATCAAGCACGCGAAGGTCTCCGTCGTCCGCGACGAGCGCGGCCTCGTCGTCGACTACGTGACCGAGGGCGAGTACCCCACGTACGGCAACGACGACGACCGGGCCGACGCGATCGCCGTCGACCTCGTCGAGCGGTTCATGGCGAAGGTGCGCACGCACCCGACGTACCGCGACGCCGTGCCGACGCAGTCGGTCCTGACGATCACGTCGAACGTCGTGTACGGGAAGGCGACGGGCAACACGCCCGACGGCCGCCGCGCCGGCGAGCCGTTCGCCCCGGGTGCCAACCCGATGAACGGGCGCGACACGCACGGCATGCTCGCCTCGGCGCTGTCGGTGGCCAAGCTGCCGTACGACGAGGCGCAGGACGGCATCTCGCTGACCAACACGGTCGTACCGAGCGGCCTCGGGCGCACCCAGGAGGAGCAGGTGACCAACCTCGCCGGCCTCCTGGACGCCTACATCGGGTCCGAGGGGTACCACATGAACGTCAACGTGCTGAACCGCGAGACGCTCCTGGACGCCATGGACCACCCGGAGAACTACCCGCAGCTGACGATCCGCGTGTCCGGGTACGCGGTGAACTTCGTCCGCCTCACGCGCGAGCAGCAGCTGGACGTGCTCTCGCGCACCTTCCACGGCGCGCTCTGACGAGCGCTGAGGAGCCAGCCATGACCGTCACCCTTCCCGGCCCCGCCGTCCGCCCGTCGCGCGGGTGCGGCGTCGCCGGGGGCACCCTGCCCGACGACGCCACGCGCCTCGACGTCCCGGGCGTCCCGACCTCCGCGGCCGAGCCCGCGGCGTCGGGCACGCCCGTGGGCCACGCGCGCCGGGCCGGCGCGGGCCTGGACGGGCTGACGGTCGCGGACGTGGACCGGGCCGACAAGCTCGCGGCGATGCGTGCGGGCGAGCTCGGCTCGGTCCACTCCTGGGAGCTCGTCACCGCCGTGGACGGGCCGGGGACCCGGCTCACCGTGTTCCTCAACGGGTGCCCGCTGCGGTGCCTGTACTGCCACAACCCCGACACGTTCGCGATGAAGGACGGCAGGCCCGTTACCGCGGACGAGCTCCTCGGGCGCGTCCGGCGCTACCTGCCCGTCTTCCGGGCCACCCACGGCGGGCTCACGCTCTCCGGCGGCGAGGTGCTCATGCAGCCTGCGTTCGCCGCCCGCGTGCTGCGCGGGGCCAAGGCGATGGACGTGCACACCGCGCTTGACACGTCGGGCTTCCTCGGCGCGAACGCCACCGACGCGATGCTCGACGACACGGACCTCGTGCTGCTCGACGTGAAGTCGGGCGACCCCGACACGTACACGAAGGTCACGAGCCGCGACCTCGAGCCGACGCTGCGGTTCGGGCGGCGGATCGCCGAGCGCGGCCTCACCGGCCACGCGCCCGAGGTGTGGGTGCGCTTCGTGCTCGTCCCGGGCCTCACCGACGACGTGGACAACGTGGAGAAGGTTGCGGAGTACGCGGCCTCGCTCAACGCGATCCGCCCCGGCACGGTGACGCGCGTCGAGGTGCTGCCCTTCCACCAGATGGGCCGCGACAAGTGGGACGCCCTCGGGCGCACCTACGAGCTCGACGACACGCCCGCGCCGTCGGCCGAGCTCACCGAGCGCGTGCGCGACCAGTTCCGCGCCCACGGCCTGACGACGTACTGACGGGCGACCACGCGCCGAGACGAGAGAAGTGGCCCCGGACCGACGTGTTGCTGGGGCCACTTCTCACGTCTCGACGGGACTGCCCCCGAGGCGGATCTCGGTGCCCGCGACGGCGGGACCTAGGCTCCCGGGAGCGATACTGTGGTGATACCACGACGGGAGGTGCGGGGATGAGCGGCAAGCAGATGGTCGTGCGTTTCACCGAGGACGAGAAGCGGGTTCTCGAGGCGGCCGCGGAGCGCGAGGGACGGTCCCAGAACGAGATCGTTCGCGACGCCGTGCGGCGGTACGGCGCTGAACGCGACGCACTGCGTGACCGGCTGATCGCCGATGCGATCCGCGAGTACGGTCCCGTGCTCGACAAGCTCGCCTGACGTGACCGCGTCGCGAGACGTCGAGTACCTCGAGGTCGGCGATCTGCTCGCGGCGGCGCGCGCGCTGCTCGGGGCGGAGCCGGTCGTCCGCGACTGGGGAGCGCTCGACTCGGCCGTGCACCGTCCGCGCGCCTCGATGTTCGGCGAGGAGGCGTATCCGTCGCTCGACCTGAAGGCGGCCGCGCTGATGCTCTCCGTCGTCCAGAACCACGCGCTCGTCGACGGCAACAAGCGGCTCGGTCTGGTCGCCGTCGTCGTGTTCTACGGCATGAACGGTGTCGCGCTGCGTGCTCCCCACGACGACGTGTACGAGCTGACGATGTCGATCGCCGACGGCTCGACGCAGGACGTCGCGCACGTCGCCGAGAGTCTCGCCCTCTGGCACACGTGATCGAGCCGCGCCCGGTGCGACCCGACGCCGCTACGGCCCGGGCGGTCGTCGCGGAGGGGGACGCCCTCGCTGGGCTGCTCGCGGCGTTCGCGGCTGCACCCGGGACGGCGCGCGAGCAGGTGCGTGGTGCGTTCGGCGACAGCCGCGAGGAGAAGGTCCTGGCGCGCCTCGACACCGTCGACGTCGCGTCGCTGCGCGACGTCACGCGCGAGCGCCTACGGCTCGGGGCGCTCGCGGACGCGGGCGTGCGGACGGTCGGGGCGGTCGCGCGGCTCGGGCGCGACGGTCTGGAGCGGGTCCCGGACATCGGCCCGCAGACGGCGACGCATCTGCTCGCGGCCGCCGAGCAGGTGGCGCGTGCCGTGCGCGAGAGCCTGCGCTTCCGGATCGACCTCACGCCGACCGACCCGGTCGCGACCGCGCTCGTCCAGGCGCTGCACACGCTCGACCAGGCCGACGCCGCCGTCGCGCGGTACGGCGACCAGGTGCGCGCCGCGCTCGCCGAGCACGAGCGCGTGCGCGACGACGCGCGGGTCGCCGCGAGCGGAGCGCGTCGCCTCCTCGCCTGGGGCGAGCGCCGGCGTCGGGCGTTCGCGGCGGTGACGACGCTCGCCGGGGTCGCGGAGCGGGCGCGGGAGACAGGGCTGGGCGAGGAGGCCCGGCGCGTCACCGCGCTGCTCGTGGAGCCCGCGCGCCCCTACGACGCCTGGGCGGACTTCCGGCGCCGGTCCGCGGCGTACTACGCGCTGCTCGACGGCGTGGCCCCCACCGGGCGCGACGTCGTCGCTGCCGCCGGCCACCTGCCCGCGGAGCTCGTCGACCGCGTGCAGACGCAGGCGCTCGACGAGACCCTGCTGCGGGTGTCGTTGCGCGGGTACCAGGCGTTCGGGGCGCGCTTCGCGCTCGCCCAGCGGCGCGTCGTCCTCGGCGACGAGATGGGGCTCGGCAAGACCGTGCAGGCGATCGCCGTCGTCGCGCACCTCCTCGCGCGCGGCGCGACGCACGCGCTCGTCGTGTGCCCCGCGAGCGTCCTGGAGAACTGGGTGCGCGAGCTGCGGACGCACGCGGACGTCGCCGTGCACGTCGTCCACGGCGAGGAACGGGACGACGCGGCGGAGGCGTGGCGTGCGTCCGGTGGTGTCGCCGTCGTGACGTTCGCGGGCCTGCGCCGCGCGGGGACCGAGGCGTTCGCGGCGGCGGCACCGGCCGTGCTCGTCGTGGACGAGGCCCACTACGTGAAGAACCCGCTCGCGAAGCGGTCCGCGGCCGTCGCGGCCCTCGCGCGGGGGACCGAGCACGTGCTCCTGCTCACGGGCACGCCCATGGAGAACCGGGTCGAGGAGTTCCGCACCCTGCTGGGCTACCTCCAGCCCGCGCTCGCCGCACGCCTTGACGCGGCCCACGGCGCGGCGGGCCCCGACGCGTTCCGGCACGCCGTCGCGCCCGCCTACCTGCGGCGCAACGCCGAGGACGTGCTCGAGGAGCTGCCGGAGCTCGTGCAGGTCGACGAGTGGGAACGGCTCGGGGCGGTCGACGGCGCGGCGTACCGCGAGGCGGTCGCGGCGGGGTCGTTCATGGCGATGCGACGAGCGGCGTTCGCGGTCGACCACCCGGAGGACTCGGCGAAGCTCCGCCGACTCGTGGAGCTCGCGCGCGAGGCGGCCGAGAACGGACGCAAGGTCGTGGTGTTCTCGTACTTCCGCGACGTGGTGGACACGGTCGTGCGCGCGCTCGGCGACCTCGCGCTCGCTCCGCTGACCGGCTCCGTGCCCGCCCGGACGCGCCAGACGATCGTCGACGACTTCACGGCGGCCGAGGTCCCGCGCGTGCTCGTGAGCCAGATCGACGTCGGGGGAGTGGGCCTCAACCTCCAGGCGGCCTCCGTGGTCATCCTGTGCGAGCCCCAGACCAAGCCCACGACCGAGGCGCAGGCCGTCGCGCGCGCCCACCGCATGGGGCAGGTCGAGACCGTCCAGGTGCACCGCCTGCTCACGGTCGACAGCGTCGACGAGCACCTCGTGCGCCTGCTCGGGACGAAGGCGCGGCTGTTCGACGCGTACGCGCGGCGCAGCGCGCTCGCCGAGGAGGTCGCGGGCGCGGTCGACGTGTCCGAGGCGTCGCTCGCGCGCGCCGTGGTCGACGCCGAGCGGGCGCGGCTCTTCGTCGACCCCGCCGTCACGTCGGTCGAGGACGCGGTCACCGAGGACTGAGCGACGGTCCGGACGCGCCGGTGCGCCTGACGGCCTAGCGTCTGTCGTATGACCGACGACACCGGCACGTCCGCGATCCCCGCCCCGCCCCTGACCCCGCTGCCCGAGGACTGGTCCACGGCGCTCGCCGTGGTCGCCCATCCCGACGACATGGAGTTCGGCGGGGCCGCCGCCGTCGCGCGATGGACGGGGCAGGGCAAGCGGGTCGTGTACTGCATGGTCACGAGCGGCGAAGCCGGCATCGACGGCATGGACCCGGACGAGGCGCGACGCGTGCGCGAGGCGGAGGAGGTCGAGTCCGGTCGGGTCGTCGGCGTCGAGGAGGTCGAGTTCCTCGGGCTGCCCGACGGCGTGCTCGAGTACGGCCTGCCGCTGCGGCGGGCGATCGCGGGCGCGATCCGGCGCCACCGGCCCGACGTCGTGATCACCGGGAACTACCGCGAGACGTTCCCCGGCGGGATGCTCAACCAGGCGGACCACATCGCGACGGGACGGGCCGTCGTCGACGCCGTGCGCGACGCGGGGAACAGGTGGGTGTTCCGCGAGCAGGTCGAGACCGACGGGGTCGAGCCCTGGGGCGGCGTGCGCCAGGTCTGGGTCGCGGGCTCGCCCGACGCCGCGCACGGCGTCGACGTCAGCGCGACCTTCGACGCGGGGGTCGCGTCGCTGCGCGCGCACGCCGCCTACCTCGACGGGCTGGGGTGGGAGGACTTCGACCCCGCGGCGTTCCTCGCGTCCATGAGCGCGCCCACGGGGGAGCGCATGGGGGTCGCGCACGCGGTCGCGTTCGAGGTGCTGCGCATGGGCTGGGAGGACTGACTCACGCCCGGTCGGGCTGCTCCTCGATCGTGACGACCTTGAGCTCGGGCGCGAACCCGTAGAGCCTGCCGTCCTGCGCGCCGACCCACCACTTCCCGCACATCGCGGTCGCGCCCTGCTCGGTGCCCGCCTCCCACCAGGCGGCCTCGAGCGTCGCAGCGGTGCGGTAGTCGTCCGCGGTCAGGTCGCCGCGCTCGGGCCGGGGCTCCAGGGGGTGCTCCGACGAGACTGCGGTGCAGCTCGCGGGCAGCGCCCCCAGGTCGGCGGTCATCGAGAGGATCCGCTCGTCGCCCGTCGTGCGGACCACCTCGCGCACGTCCGTGGCCGAGTCGGGCACCCAGTCGGGCAGGACGCCGTCCGCCTTGCCGGCCTCGCCCGTCGCGAACTCGTAGGTCTTGGTGTGGCCCGCACGGTTCTCCGCGACGGCCTCGCCGATGCTGCCGCACGCGGAGAGCAGGAGGGCAGCGCCGGCGGCGAGCGTGAGGGCGCCGAGCAGCCGGCGCTCGGTCGTGCCGCGGGGTGTGGTGGTCAGAGGGAGGTCGGTGGCGGGCTGGGCGGGGGTGCGGTTCGTCATGGCCACGACGCTACGGAGCGCGTGGCGTCGGCGGATCGGGCCGCGAGCGGAACCTCCGCGCGGTCGTCGTACGACCACGGGAGGGCGCTCGCGGCCCGGCGTCCGACCCCGGTCGGTCAGGCGCGCGACGCCGCCGGGACGTTCGCGACGCCGTCGGGCAGGAAGCGGCGGCCCAGGACCTTCTCGCTGTACCCCGTGCGGTCGAGGTACGGCGTGATGCCGCCCAGGTGGAAGCCCCACCCCGCGCCGAGGATCATGCACAGGTCGATCTGCGACGGGCTCGCGACCACGCCCTCGTCGAGCATGAGCCCGATCTCCTGCGTGAGCGCCGTGAGCACGGAGTCGAGGACGCCGGCCTCGTCCAGCGCCCCGTCGCCGCCTGCCTCACCCGTGCCGAAGACCCGCTGGATCGCCGGGTCGACGGGCTTGGGCAGGCCCTTCGGCGCGTCGAGGACGACGGGGATCTGCTCGTCCACGATGCGCTGCAGGCCGGGCGACTCGGGGAACCGGTCGCCCAGGTCCTCGCGCAGCGACGTGAGGACGTGCAGGCCGACGGCCGGGCCGACGAGGTCGAACAGCGCGAACGGCGGCATCGGCAGGCCGAGCGGCGCGACGGCGCGGTCCGCGACCTCGACCGACGTGCCGTTCTCGACCGCCTCGACGATCTTGCCCATGAGCAGGATGAGCAGTCGGTTCACGACGAACCCGGGCCGGTCGGCGACGAGCACGGCCGTCTTGCGGAGCTTCTTCGTCATGGCGAACGCCGTCGCGAGGGCCGCGTCGTCGGTCTTCGCCGCCTGGATGATCTCGACGAGAGGCATCTGGGCGACGGGGTTGAAGAAGTGCATCCCGACGACGCGCTCGGGGTGCTGCAGGTCGGCCGCCATCTCCGTGATCGACAGCGCGGACGTGTTCGTCAGCAGCACGGCCTCGGGCGACAGGACGCCCTCGAGCTCGGCGAAGACCTTCTTCTTGAGCCCGAGGATCTCCGTGACCGCCTCGATGACGACGTCGCAGCCCGCGAAGTCGCCGAGCTCGGTCGTGCCGTGCACGGAGCCGACGATGCGCGCGCCGGTGTCCGCGGACATGCGGCCCGAGCGCACGAGCTTCTCCACGGTGGAGCGGACGTAGCCGAGGCCCTTGTCGACGCGCTCCTGGTCGAGGTCGCGCATGACGACCGGCACCTGGAGGCGCTGGGCGAACAGCAGCGCGATCTGCGCGGCCATGAGGCCCGCGCCGACGATCCCGACGCGGGTGACGGGGCGGGCGAGCTTGGCGTCGGGCGCGCCCTGGGGTCGCTTGCCCTTCGAGACGAGCTGGAACGCGTAGACGCTCGCGCGCATCTCGTCGCTCATGATGAGGTCGGCCAGGGCCTCGTCCTCGGCGGCGAACGCCTCCTCGCGCGACGCGGTGCGCGCGGCGGCGACGAGGTCGAGCGCGCGGTACGGGGCGGGGCGCGAGCCCGCGACCACGGCGTCCAGGCGCTGGCGCGTCCCGGCGACGACGGCGTCCCACACGGGCTGCGGGTCGAGCTCGCGCCGCTCGACGACGATCTCGCCGCGCAGCACGGCCTCGGCCCAGCGCAGCGAGGACTCGAGGAAGTCGGGCGCCTCGAAGAGCGCGTCGACGAGCCCGATCTCGTACGCCTCCTTGGCCTTGAACGGCTTGTTCGCGGCCGGGCGGGCGAGGATGACGTCCATCGCCTTCTCGACGCCGAGCAGGCGCGGCACGAGGTAGGCGCCGCCCCAGCCGGGGACCAGGCCCAGGCCGACCTCGGGCAGCGCGAGCGCGCCGGCGTCGGACGCGACGGTCCGGTACGTGCAGTTCAGCGCGACCTCGAGGCCGCCGCCGAGCGCGACGCCGTTGACGAACGCGAACGTCGGCACGCCCATGTCCTGGAGCAGCGTGTACGCGGCGTGCCCGGCGCGCCCGAGGGCGAGCGCGTCGTCGCGCACCTGGACGGCCGCGGCCTGCGTGAGGTCCGCGCCCGCGGCAAGGAAGTAGGGCTTGCCGGTGATCGCGACGGCGACGATCTCGCCGTCCGCGGCCCGGCGCCGCAGCGTCTCGAGGGCCGCGTGCAGCTCGGCGAGGCCCTCGGGGCCGAGCGTCGTCGGCTTGGTGTGGTCGAGCCCGTTGTCGAGCGTGACGAGGGCGAGCGTGCCCGTCCCGCCGGGGAGCGCGACGTCGCGCACGAGCGAGTGCGTGACGCGCTCCCCGCGCGCGGCGTCCTTCGTCGCGTCCGCGGAGATGGTGGGCGTGGTGTCGGTCGGTGCGCTCATCGTCAGTTCTCCGCGGTCTCGAAGGTGTGGCCGGAGTAGTCGGCGTGGTGCGGGTTCTCCCAGATCACGGTGCCGCCCATGCCGAGGCCGACGCACATGGTCGTCAGGCCGTAGCGCACCTCGGGGTGCTGCTCGAACTGGCGCGCGAGCTGCGTCATGAGGCGCACGCCCGACGACGCGAGCGGGTGGCCCATGGCGATGGCGCCGCCGTACTGGTTGACGCGCTCGTCGTCGTCCGCGATGCCGAAGTGGTCGAGGAACGCGAGCACCTGGACCGCGAACGCCTCGTTGATCTCGAACAGGCCGATGTCGTCGATCGTCAGGCCCGCGGACGCGAGCGCGCGCTCGGTCGCGGGGACCGGCCCAATGCCCATGACCTCGGGGTCGACGCCCGCGTACGCGTACGCGACGAGGCGCATGCGCGCCGGGAGCCCGAGCTCGTCGGCGACGTCGCCCGCGGCGAGCAGGCACGCCGTCGCGCCGTCGGTCAGCGGCGAGGCGTTGCCCGCGGTGACCTTCCCGCCGGGGCGGAACGGCGTCTTGAGGTCGCGGATCGAGTCGACCGTGGTGCCGGGGCGGGGCAGCTCGTCGGCCGTGGCCAGGCCCCAGCCGAGCTCGGTCGACCGGGTCGCGATCGGCACGAGGTCGGGGGAGATGTCGCCGTTCGCGAGGGCCTTGGCGTACTTGGCCTGGCTCGCGACGGCGTACGCGTCGGCACGCTCCTTGGTGAGGTGCGGGTACCGGTCGTGCAGGTTCTCGGCCGTCGCGCCCATGACGAGCGCGGAGGAGTCGACGAGGCGCTCGGCGACGAACCGCGGGTTCGGGTCCGACCCCTCGCCCATGGGGTGGTGGCCCATGTGCTCGACGCCGCCCGCGACGACGACGTCCTGCGCGCCCACGGCGACGTTCGCCGCCGTGGTCGTGACCGCGGTCATCGCGCCCGCGCACATGCGGTCGATCGCGAAGCCGGGCACCGACTTGGGCAGCCCCGCGAGCACGGCGACGCTGCGGCCGAGGGTGAGGCCCTGGTCACCCGTCTGCGTGGTCGCGGCGAGCGCGAGCTCGTCGATGCGCTCGGCGGGCAGCTCGGGGCGGCGGCGCAGGAGCTCGCGGACCGTCTTCACGGCGAGGTCGTCCGCGCGGGTCTCGGCGTAGATCCCGTCGGGGCGCGCCTTGCCGAACGGGCTGCGGACGCCCTCGACGAAGACGACGTCGCGCACGGGGCGTCGGCGCGAGCGCTGGGTAGCCGCCTGGGTGGGTGCCGAGGTGGGAGAGGGGGCCTCGTTGGCCACGGTCATGGCATCTCCATCCGATGCAGATGGTCGGGACGGCGGTGTCCGGAGCGGCACCGCTCGGGGGTCGTACGTGCGATACACGCTACCGCGGGTATCGGGAAAGCACGAGACCGATGCTACGACATGAAGAGACCCGGTATCGCATCGCGCGATACCGGGTCTCTCCGGGGTTCGGGGCGGTCGGGAGCCCGCGTCAGCGGCTCCCGCGGAGCTTGCGCACGACCTTCTTCGCGGTGGGCAGGCCCTTGTTCCAGGCGGAGTACCACATCGAGAACGGCACGTCGACGCTGTGCACGAGCTCGTCGTCGTGCTGCGCGAAGCTGCGCTTGAACTCGCTGATGCCGTCGTTGAGCAGCCCGTTCATGTCGTACCGGACCAGACCGGCCTGCTGCGCGAGCGTGATCGCGTGCCACTTCACCGGCGCGTTCGCGCGGAGCTTGCGGCCCGCGTCGTTGATGCCGCCGTAGAGCTCGAACGACGTCGTCGCCGACGACACGCACCACACGAACGACACCGGGGCGCCCTCGGAGAACGCGGCGACGAGCACCGAGTGCTCGCCGAGCTCGCGGTGGATCGCGAGGTAGTACTCGTCGTCGTGCAGCGCGAAGCCCGCGCGCTCCGCCGTCTCGTGGTAGACGTCGAGAACCTGGCGGACCTCGCCCTCGTCCGTCACGCGCCGCACCTCGAGCCCGGTGCGCGCCGCCTTGCGGATGTCGTACCGCGTCGACTTGCCCATGGCCTTCGTCAGCTCGTCCTCGGACTTCGTGAGGTCGAGGATCAGCGTGACCGGGTAGAGGATCGGGTTCGCCGCGGGGCGGGCGTCGGGCAGCGCGAGGTGCGTCCCGACCGGCCAGTCGGGCTCGATCGTGACGCCCACGCCGCCCACGCTCGACTTGCACCACGCGACGACCGCACGGGTCACGGCGTCGCGCGTCGCGTCGTCGCCCACGCCCGGGCCGACGCCCCAGCCGTCTCCCGCCGGCGCGATCACGGGCCCGCGGGGCACGTGGCACAGCGCCTTGAACTGCGCGGGCAGCGAGCGCACGAGCACCTGCGCCAGACCGCGGACGCGGCCGTCGGCGTCCACCGCCTCCACGCGGTGCGGGGTCCACGCCCCGGTGGCCTTGACCTCGCCCCAGCCCCAGAGCTGGAGGGGGTGGCCGCCGAGCTCGTTCACCCGGGCGTCCCAGGAGGCGCGGTCGGTGACTGTCCGGATCGTCAGGTTCGCGTCGTGCACGCGGACGACCCTACCCGCTCGCTACGCCCCGGCGATGCTCGCGAACGCCTCAGCGAGGGGCTGGGCGACCAGCGCCACCTGCCAGTCGCGAGCACCCCGCCCGTGGAGGAACGCGGAGATCGCCGCCGCGTCCAACGGGTCCGGCGGCGTCCAGCACAGACGGCGCAGCGCGTCCGGCTGGAGCACGTTCTCCACCGGGACCGCGTAGCGCTCGGAGAGGCCCTGGACGACCGCGCGCGCCGCGTCGAGACGGGCGGCCGCGCCGGGGTCGCGATCGGCCCACGCGCGCGGCGGCGGCGGGGCGTCCGTGCGTGGACCGCGGGTGGTCGGCAGCGCGCTCGCGGGCAGCGCGAGCGCGGAGTCGATGGCGCGCTGCCAGTACGCCGCCCGGCGGCGCGTGCCCTTGCCCGCGAAGGGCGGCAGGTCGACGAGCTGCCCGGCCGTCCGGGGCAGGGCCTCCGCCGCGGCGACGATCGCACGGTCGGGCAGCACCCGGCCCGGCGCGATGTCCCGCGCGCGGGCAGTCGCGTCGCGGGCCTCCCACAGGCTCCGCACGACGGCCAGGCGCCGCGGGTCCCGGAGCGTGTGCGTGCCGGACGTGCGCCGCCACGGTTCGGGGCGCGGCGCGGGCGGGCCCGCGGTCCGCACCGCCTCGAACTCCTCCGCCGCCCAGCCGGCCTTCCCCGCCTCCTCGAGCCGCTCGCCGAGCACGCGGCGCAGCGGGACGAGCACCTCGACGTCGAGCGCGGCGTACCGCAGCCAGTCGTCCGGGAGCGGTCGGGTCGACCAGTCGACGGCGGAGTGCTCCTTCGCGAGGCCCAGGCCGAGCACGTCGGCGACGACGGCCGCGAGGCCGACGCGCTCCATGCCGAGCAAGCGCGCCGCGAGCTCGGTGTCGAACACGCTCGCCGGGACCACGCCGTGCTCGGCGAGGCCCGGCAGGTCCTGCGACGCGGCGTGCAGAACCCACTCCGCGTCCCCGACCGCCTCGCGCAGCGGTGACAGGTCGGGCACCGCGACGGGGTCGACGAGCGCGGTCCCCGCGCCCTCGCGGCGGACCTGGACGAGGTAGGTGCGCTGCCCGTAGCGGTAGCCCGACGCGCGCTCCGCGTCGGCGGCGACCGGGCCGGTCGCGGCGGCGAACGCCTCGACGACGCACGCGAACGCGGCGGGGGTGTCGACGACGGGCCCGAGCCCGTCGGACGGCTCCGTCAGCGGGGTGACGACGGGCCCGGGCCCGTCGCCGGCCACTCCGGTCGCAGGGGTCGGGTCGAGCGGCGGGGGTGCGGGTGCTGCGGTCGAGCTCATGGGTTCACGGTATTGCGTCGGGTGGCCGGTCGAGCACCGAGGGGCGTCACGCCGTCGGGCAGGGGCGGCAGCCCGGCGGCCGTGCACAGCAGCTGCGCCCAGGCGGCGAGGTGGTCGCCGAGGTCCGCGGCGCCCGCGGGTCCCGCGGCCACGGGGGTCCACGACGCGCGCATCTCGAGCTCCACGTCGTTGTGCTTGCCGGCGAGGGCGCCGAAGCTCTGGGACAGGACGCGCGTCACCGTGCCGCCCTCCGCGCGCACGGCCGCGCCCGTGTCGTGGAGCGCGTCCTCGAGCCAGGTCCACGCGACCTCGGCGAGCATCTCCTCGGACGCCATCTCCGGCTCCAGCGTCGCGCGCACCATCGTCACCACGCGGAAGCTGCCCTGCCACGCCTCCTGGCCCTCGGGGTCGTGGAGCACGATGAACCGCCCCGACGCGAGGTCGGGGTCCTCGGACCGTGCCGCCTCGACCTCGCCCGTGAGCGCGACCGACCACGGCGCGATCCGGCGGGGGGCGGGGACCTCGCGCAACGTCACCTCGGGTCGGAGCCGCCGCGCGCCGAGGGCGTCGAGGACGGCACGGAACGCCGGGGGAGCGTCGGTCCCGTGAGCGGTGATCACTCTCGGCACACTACGAGCCGACCGGACGAACCGGACGCGCGCCGCGCGGCTGTCATCGAATCGTGATCCCGACTTCGTCAAGAACGCTGCGGGTGACCGGATCGTGGCCCCTCGGGAGCGGTGCGGCGCACGAGGACTAGGCTGGCGCCGTATCCATCACCGGTGCACCCGGCCGCGCGCCCGCGCCCGGCCCGGAACGGCTCCGCGCCCTCCCGCGCGCGGCCGTCGTGCGCCGGGACCGACCCTCGAGGAGCAGGGAAGCAGATGTCAGCACGCGCACAGATCGGTGTGACCGGACTCGCCGTCATGGGTCGCAACCTGGCCCGCAACTTCGCCCGGCACGGCTACACGGTCGCGGTGCACAACCGCTCGTACGCCAAGACCGAGTCCCTGATCGCCGAGGCGGGCAGCGAGGGCGACTTCGTCCCGTCCGAGTCGATGGCCGACTTCGTGGCGTCGCTCGAGCGCCCGCGCAAGGTCGTCGTCATGGTCAAGGCGGGCGCGGCCACCGACGCCGTCATCGACGAGCTCGTGCCGCTGCTGGAGGAGGGCGACATCGTCGTCGACGCCGGCAACGCGCACTTCCCCGACACGATCCGCCGGGAGAAGGCGCTCGCGGCCCAGGGCCTGCACTTCGTCGGCACCGGCGTCTCGGGCGGCGAGGAGGGCGCGCTCAACGGTCCGTCGATCATGCCGGGCGGCACGCGCGAGTCCTACCAGAGCCTCGGCCCGATCCTCGAGGACATCTCGGCGAAGGTCGACGGCACGCCGTGCTGCACCTACGTCGGCCCCGACGGCGCCGGCCACTTCGTCAAGATGGTGCACAACGGCATCGAGTACGCCGACATGCAGCTCATCGCCGAGGCGTACGACCTGCTCAAGCAGGGCCTCGGCGCGTCCGCGCAGGAGATCGGCGAGATCTTCGCGCAGTGGAACACGGGCGACCTCGAGTCGTTCCTCATCGAGATCACCGCGGACGTGCTCCAGCACGTGGACGCGGAGACCGGCAAGGCGTTCGTCGACGTCGTGCTCGACCAGGCGGAGCAGAAGGGCACCGGCCGCTGGACGGTGCAGAACGGCCTCGACCTCGGCGTGCCGATCACCGGCATCGCGGAGGCGACGTTCGCCCGCGCGCTGTCCGGCTCGGTCCCGCAGCGCGAGGCGGGTCGCGCCGCGCTGCCCGCCGACGCCGCGGCGTGGGACGTGCAGGACCGCGACGCGTTCGTCGAGGACGTGCGCCTCGCGCTCTACGCGTCGAAGGTCGTCGCGTACTCGCAGGGCTTCGACCAGATCGCGGCGGCGTCCGCCGAGTACGGCTGGGACATCGACCGCGGCGCGATGGCCCGCATCTGGCGCGGCGGCTGCATCATCCGTGCGCGCTTCCTCAACCGCATCACCGAGGCGTACGAGCGCGACGCGCAGCTCCCGCTGCTCCTCGCGGACGAGTACTTCACCGCCGCGGTGGGCAACGGCCTCGCGGCCTGGCGCCGCGTGGTCTCGCAGGCCGCCCTCAACGGCGTCCCGACGCCGGCGTTCTCGTCGTCGCTCGCCTACTACGACGGCGTCCGGGCCGAGCGCCTGCCCGCCGCGCTCATCCAGGCGCAGCGCGACTTCTTCGGCGCGCACACCTACCGCCGCGTCGACAAGCCGGGCACGTTCCACACCGAGTGGTCGGGCGACCGGACCGAGTCCGACGCCTGACGGCTCACCACCGCACGCACCGACGGCGGTCGTCGCGCTCCGGCGCGGCGGCCGCCGTCGCGTGTCCGCCCCTCCCGGGTCGGGGCCCGACGCCGCACGCGCGGACCGGGCCCGTCGGGTGACGTGGCAGGCTAGGCCCGGCGGGCCGCTGCGTCGGCTCGACCTGTCTGACCCCCTCTGACGCCGGACGACACGGAGAACGATGAGCCGCCACCCCCAGGACGCGACCGCGACGAGGATGCTCGCCGACCGGACGGGCACCGACCCGGCCGACTGGTTCCTCGTCTTCAAGGCCCGCTACGGGATGGAGGTCGTGTTCCGGGCGCTCGCCGAGGTGCGCGGCGCGGGCGACGTGGTCACCCAGGTGTTCACGTGCTCGACGGCCGTCGACCCCGTCCTCGTCGCGGGCCTGCGGCCCGTCTACGCCGAGGTCTCCCCGGCGACCGTCGCGATCGACCCCGACCGGCTCGCGGTCGGGCCGGCCACGCGCGCCGTCGTGCTGCAGAACACGTTCGGCATCGTCGACGACGCGGCCGCGCTCCGGCTGCGCGCCGCGGCGCGCTCGGTCGGGGCGCTCCTCGTGGAGGACAGCGCGCACTGCGTCACGCGCCTCGCGCGCGACGCCGACGGGTCGCCGGTCGCGGACGTCTCGTTCCACTCGTTCGGCGTGGAGAAGATGCTGCCGACGCGGTTCGGCGGTGCCGTGTGGGTGAGCCCCGCGCTCGACCCGGCGCTGCGCGCCGCGATCGTGTCGGCGCTCGATGCGCTGCCGGTCGTCGGGGCCCGGCTCGACCTCGCCGCGCGCAGCTTCCGGACGCAGGTGCGGGTGCTCAACCGACTCCCGGGCGGCGCCGCGGGAAAGGTGCGCGGCGCGCTCACCGCCGTCGGCGCGTACGAGCCGGCGATCGCCCCCGTGGAGAACCGAGGCGGCCTCGCGCACCCGCCGCAGCGCCCGTCGTCGTGGGTCACGGGCCGGATGGTCGACGCGCTGCGGTCGAGCGGCGACGTCGAGGCGCGTCGCGCGGACACCGTGGCGGAGTACGTGCGCGGGCTGTCCGACGTCGTCGAGGTGCCGGCGGGGGTCGGCGGGCGCGCGCCGCTGGTGCGGTTCCCCTTCTTCGCGCCCGACGCGCCGACCGCCGACCGGCTCGTGCGGGAGCTCACGGCGGCCGGGTTCTACGTCGGCAAGTGGTACCGCCCCGCGCTGTTCCCCGGCCCGGACGACCCGGCGGTCTACGGGTACACGCCGGGCGACCCCGCGCTCGCGACGACGGAGGACCTCGTGGCCCGCGTCGTCAACCTGCCGACGACGGTCGGGGTCGCGACGGCGCGCCGCATCGTCGAGGCCGTGCGGTCGGCACTGGGCGCCTGAGCCTCTCGACCAGGCGATCCCCGCGGGCCGACCAGGCGATCCCTGCGCGTCAGCGATGCTGGACGCGCCGAGACCGCCTGGTCGGCGGGAGGGTCATGCCGACGGGCGGGAGCGCGCGAACTTCACGTAGTCGACCGTGTGGCGCAGGTCGACGCGCCACACGTCGAGGCGGCGGCGCAGGCTGCGGTCGGGCGCGTAGCGCAGCGTGTGCCAGACGCCGTGCTTGCGGGCCTTCTTCACGCGGTGGCGCAGCGACACCGGCACGAGCGCCCGGACGACCGGGTAGGGCACGTTGACCCACAGGCGCGCCTCCGACGTGATCTGCTCGGGCAGCTCGCGCCCGTGGACCAGGTCCTCGACGTAGCAGCGCGCGAGGTTGCCGCCCGCGGCCATCGTGTAGAAGCTCGCCGCGCCCTGGCGCAGGTTCACCTCGAGGATCTTGCTCGTGCCCGTGCGGCGGTCGTACATGACGTCGAGGTTCGCCGCGCCCACGTAGCCGAGGCTGTCGAGCAGGTGCCGGACCGACTCGGTGAGCCTGTCGTCCTTCATCGTGACGACGGCGTTGTAGTTCCCGACGAGCTTCGGGTCGTACTCACCGAGCACGATCTGCGCCGCGGAGAGGAAGCGCAGGCGGCCGTGCCGGTCGGAGTACGTGTTGACCACGCGCATGACCGACTCGTCGCCCGCGAGGTACTCCTGGACGATGAGGTCGTCCGCGTACCCCGCGGCGTAGATGCGGCGCGCGACGTCGCGCAGCTCGGCGGCGTCCTGGACGAGGTAGACCTTCTTCTTGCCCTCGAACCGCAGGCGCGGGTACGTGTCCGTGTCCGACGGCTTGAGGATGAGCGGGTACGGGAACGGCAGGTCCTCGCCGAAGCCCGGCGCGTCGACGTCCGCCGCCGTCGCGATCACCGTCTCCGGGTGCGGCACGCCCAGCTCCGCGCAGGTGCGGTAGAAGTCCGTCTTGTTCATGAGGCGCGCGGCCAGCTCCTGGCCGACGAGCGGGATGACGTACAGGTCCTGGAGCTCGGCGCGGTGCGCGATCACGACGTTCGTGTAGAACTCGATGTTCGCGATGAGCAGGCGCTTGCGGCCCGGGAACTCCTCGGCGAGCTCGCGCAGGACCGCGACGATGCGCTCCGGGTCGTCGAAGTCGCGGTAGGTGCGCACGTCGACGATGCGGGAGTCCGCCGTCTCGCGCAGCGGGAAGCGGCCCAGGGCCAGCGTGCGGACGCCGTACGCCTCGTGCAACGACCTCGCGATGTTGTAGGTGTTGAGGTTGGTCCCCAGGACGATGGGGAGGAACTCGGCGTTGCCGTACGTCATCGCGGAGGGTCGTCCGTTTCTCTGTGTGGTCGGCGGGCGTCCGCCATCCTACGGGCCGGGTACGGCCGCGCCCGGGCCGAGGCCCTCGCCTGCGACACCCACGCCCGTGGGGTCCTGACCGGCGCGGACGACGACGCCGTGCCCGGCCAGCACGCGCACGAGCTCGTCGTGGCCCCGTGAGACGTCCCAGTGCACGCCCACCATGCCGGCGGCGCGCGCGCCCTCGACGTTGCGCGCGGTGTCGTCGACGAACAGCACCTCGTCCGGGTCCGCGCCGATGCGGCGGGCGGCCTCGGCGAAGAACCGCGGGTCGGGCTTGGCGATCCCGAGCTCGCACGAGTACCAGCTCGTGTCGAACTCCGCGTCGTAGCCGAGGGTCCGGCGCATGAACGGCACGCGACGGCTCTCCTGGTTGGTGCCGAGGTGCACGCCGTAGCCGCTCGCGCGCAGCGCCCGCACGAGGTCGAACGACGCGTCCACGACCTCGAGCGCGTCGAACCAGATCGCGCGGTACACGTCCTCCGCCGGCTCCGTCACGCCGTAGCGCTCGAGCCCGGCAGCCAGCACAGGGAGATAGTCGCCCTCGCCGACGAGCATGGGCAGCTCCTCGCTCCAGGTCTCGAGCAGGAACTCCCGGGTCCGGTCCCCGAGGTAGCGCTCGACCGCCGCGTACCAGCCGTCGGGGATGTGCTGGAGCACGCCGTCGGCGTCGAACAGGACGTGGCGTACGGTCATGGCCGCCACCCTAGCGGCGGGGTCGTCAGGCCGGGACCTGTGACCGTGGCGGCCGGTGGGGCGGGTCGCCGTAGGATCCACGGGTGACGTCGCGACCGGACCAGGACCACGCCCAGCCCCTCGTCGGAGTGCTCGGAGGGGTCGGGCCCCTCGCCACGGCGTACTTCCTCCAGCTCCTCGTCGAGCTCACGGAGGCGGACCGCGACCAGGACCACGTGGACGCCGTCGTGCTCAACCACGCGACGATCCCCGACCGCACGGCGTTCATCCTCGGCCGCTCGGACGCGGACCCGGGTCCGGTGCTCGCGCGCGACGCGGGACGGCTCGAGCGCTTCGGGGCGGACTTCCTCGTCATGCCCTGCAACACGGCGCACTACTTCACCCAGCAGGTGCTCGACGCGATCAGCGTCCCGTTCGTGTCCATCATCGACACGACGGTCGACGCCGCCCGGGCGCGGGTCGCGGACCTGCGCGCGGTGGGGCTGCTCGCGACGGCGGGGACCGCGGCGTCGGGCGTCTACCAGGACGCCTTCGCGCGTCACGGCGTCGACGCGCTCGTCCCGGACGAGGCCGACCAGGCGCTCGTCTCGCAGATCATCTACGAGCAGGTCAAGGCCGGCCGGCCGGTCGACATCGAGACGTTCCGCGCCGTCGCGGGGCGGCTCGTCGAGCGGGGTGCCCAGGTGATCGTGCTGGGTTGCACGGAGCTGTCGGTCGTCGCCGTCGACCACGACCTGCTCGCCGACCCGCTCTACCTCGACTCGACCGACCAGCTCGCCCGCGCGACCATCCGTCGCGCGGGGCACCGCGTGCGCGAGGGCTGACCAGGCCTCTCTCCCTCGGCGGACCGGGTCTCTCCCTCGGCAGAGGGGTTCGGAGCCGGGTCAGCCGAGCTCGCTCGTGCCCGAGTACAGGTGCAGCACCGGGACGTGGAGCTCCTCGCGCGCGCGGGACGCCCAGTCGGTGTGGAACGTGTCCTCGACCGCGTGCGGGTAGGTCACGACGACGATCTCGCGCACGCCGTCCGCGGCGACGGCCTTGTGCAGCGCGGGCAGCGGGTCGTCGTCGACGACGGCGCCGTCGGCCTCGCGGCCCGCCGCGCGCAGCTCCGCGACGCTGCGCTCGAGCTGCTCGCCCGCCGTCGCCGTGGCCTGGACCGGCGAGGGCTCGCGACCGAGGACCTCGTCCCATGCCTCCTTGAGCTCGCCCACGCTGAGGTGGTCGATGATCCCGGAGATCACGTTGCGCTCCGTGTCCGCGGGCACGAGCACCCGGTAGGCGAGCTGCTCGCCCTCGTGCAGCGACAGGATGTGCTGCACGTCGGCCGGGTTCAGCGTGTCTTCGGTCAGGACGAGGATCGTGTCGGTCACGCGGGTCAGCCTATCGGCAGGAGCCAGCGCGCGGCGGTCGTACCGGCGGGGGAGCCGGGCCGGTCCTCGGGGCTGTGCAGCAGGTGCGCGAGGCGGGCGCCCCGGGGCGGGAGCGCCGTCGTGCCCGACGGCGGCGCCCCGGCCACGATGCGGCCCGGGCCCTGCCCGACGACGCTCGGCGTCGTGGTGACGCACAGCTCGTCGACGAGGTCCGCCGCGAGCAGGTCGCCCAGCAGCGTCGGCCCGCCCTCGGTGAGCACGCGGGCCAGCCCGCGCTCGGCGAGCGCGGCGAGCCCCGCGGCGAGATCGACGGCGGCTCCCGGCGCGTGCCCGTCCCGCGTGCCCGCGGCGTCCTGCCCGACGACGAGCACCCGGTCCGCGGGCACGTCGCCCGTCGCCGTGGCCGCCCCGGCGGGGCCGGTCAGCACGAGGGGCGGCCGGTCGCCGCGGGCGAGGGCCTCGGGGACGCGGCCGGTCCGCGTCACGATCGCGAGCTCGAGCGGCGCGTCGTGCAGGTGCCGCAGCCCGCGCGGCCGGTCGAGCGCGGTGTACCCCTCGGCACGGGCCGTCCCTGCGCCGACGAGCACGACGTCGGCGAGCGCGCGCAGGACCCGGAAGACGCGCCAGTCCGCGTCGTCGTTGATCGATCCCGAGCGGTGGTCCGGACCCCACGCCGCGCCGTCGACGCTCGCGACCATGTTGGCGCGCACGACGTGCGCCCCCCGCGCGGGCGGGCCGTACGCGTAGAGCGCCGCGAGGCGTTCCTCGCGCGGGTCGGGCGGCAGGTGCTCCGCGGCGGGCAGGAGCACGTCGAGCGGGGGCAGGTCCGTGCGTCCCGCGGGTGCCGCAGGGGGCTCGTCGGAGGGTGCCGTGGTGGAGGTCACAGCGGCCAGGCTAGCCGCAGGCGTAGGCTGGATCCTCGTGACTGCGCCCGTCGCCGGTGGCGCCTCGGCCCCGGCAGCCCTCCCCGGCACCGCCCGCGCGTCGGCCCCCGACGCGACTCCCGACGCGCCCGGACGCACGCGCGCCCTCGCGGACGTTCGACCGTCCGTCCCGCCCGCGCGACTCCTGGCCGACCTGCTGCCGCCGCGGCACTTCGCCGACGCCCGCTTCTCGACCTACCGCGCGAACCCCGCGTACCCGAGCCAGGCGCGCACCGTCGCGCGGCTCGAGGAGGTCGCGGCCGCCGTCGCCAAGCCCGCGCGCAAGGGGCTCTTCGGCACCCGGAAGCAGACCGCGCCCGCGGTGTACATGGACGGCGGCTTCGGCGTCGGCAAGACCCACCTCCTCACGTCGCTCGCGCACGCCGTGGGCCTCGACGTGAGCGCATACGGCACGTTCGTCGAGTACACGAACCTGGTGGGCGCGCTCGGATTCCAGGCGACGGTGGACGCGCTCGCGACGAAGAAGCTCGTGTGCATCGACGAGTTCGAGCTCGACGACCCGGGCGACACCGTGCTCATGTCGCGCCTCCTGCGCGAGCTCGCCGACCGCGGCGTCGCGCTGGCGGCGACGTCGAACACGCTGCCCGAGGCGCTCGGCGAGGGCCGCTTCGCGGCGGAGGACTTCCTGCGCGAGATCCAGGCGCTCGCGGCCCGGTTCGAGGTGCTGCGCGTCGACGGCGAGGACTACCGCCACCGTGCGGTCGTCACCGACTCGGCCCCGCTGCCCGAGGACGCCGTTCGGGCCGCGGCCGTGGGTCGCCCCGGCACGACGCTCGACGCGTTCGACGACCTGCTGGCGCACCTCTCGCACGTGCACCCCAGCCGTTACCGCGCGCTGCTCGACGGCGTCGAGGTCGTCGCGCTCACCGGCGTGCACACCGTGACCGAGCAGTCCGCCGCCCTGCGCCTCGTCGTCCTCGTCGACCGCCTCTACGATCGCGACGTGCCCGTGCTGCTCGCCGGGTCGGGCGACTACACGGGGGAGCGGAGCCTGTTCACGGAGGAGATGCTGCGCGGCGGGTACCGCAAGAAGTACTACCGCGCGCTCTCGCGCCTCGGCGCGCTCGCCGAGGACGGCCGCGCGGTCGCGCGCGCCTCCGCCTGACGGCCGGCCCGAGCGGGCACGTCGCCGCCGGGGCGGCTCATGTCGCGGCGAGGCGCTTCTTCTCGACCTCGATGTCGAAGTCGGCCGGGGGCCAGCCGAGGTCGAGGCGGCGCAGCGCGTCGAGCAGCAGCTCGCTCACCGCGAGGCGCGCGAACCACTTGCGGTCGGCCGGGACGACGTGCCACGGCGCGACCTCGGTGCTCGTCCGGTCCAGGACGGCCTGGTAGGCCTCCTGGTACGCGGGCCACTTCTGGCGCGAGTCGACGTCGTTCGGGTTGTACTTCCAGTACTTGTCCGGACGCTCGAGGCGCTCCATGAGCCGCGCCCGCTGCTCCTCGTAGGACACGAGCAGCGCGACCTTGACGATGGTCGTGCCCGCCGCGACGACCTCCTCCTCGAACCGGTTGATCTCGTCGTACCGCGCCTCCCAGACGTCCGGCGGCACGAGCGCGTCCACGCGCGCGACGAGCACGTCCTCGTAGTGCGAGCGGTCGAAGACGCCGATGTACCCGGGCGCGGGCAGCGCCCTGCGGATCCGCCACAGGTAGTCGTGCTCGCGCTCCTCGGGCGTCGGGACGCCGAACGACCGGTGGGCGACGCCCTGCGGGTCGACGAGCCCGACGACGTGCCGCACGATGCCGCCCTTGCCCGCGGTGTCCATGCCCTGCAGCACGAGCAGGACCGAGCGCGACCCGCCCGAGCGGCCCTCGGCGAACAGGCGCTCCTGCAGCTCGGAGAGCTCGTCCGCGTGCCGCGCGACGAGCGCCTGGCCGGCCGCCTTGTCGCCGGCGAACCCCGGCGTGGACCCGCGGTCGAACGCCGCGAGGTCGAAGCCGGCGGGCACGCGCAACGACTCCGTGGGGGCGACCTCCCAGTCGGCGTCGAGCGCCGGCACGGACCCGGATCCTGAGCCGGACCGCGTGCCCTTGGCGTGCTTCTTCTTCGGCTTCTTCGTCGTCGACATGGGCGTGAGCGTAGTCACACCCAGGACAGGACGGCGACCGAACGCGCGGGCAGGTCGACGTGGCGCCGGTGCACGGTCGTCTCCGGGTCCCACGTCGCGAGCAGGCGCGGCGTGCCGCCGAGCGCGAGCCGGAGCCGACGGCGCTCCTCGCCGAGGTTGACCGCGACAGCGACGGTCCGACGGTCCACGACGAACGCGGGACCGCCGCGCGGCGCAGACGCCGACGCCGTCTCCTCGCCCGAGGCGTCGTCGTCCACGCCCCCGGGGCCGTGCACGCGCACGACCGAGAGGTCGCCCGAGCGGACGTCGGGCCGCGACCGCAGCGCCACCAGCGTCCGGTACCAGGCGAGCAGCCGTGCGTGCTCGCCGCGGTCGCGCTCGGACCAGTCGAGGACGCTCGCGTCGCGGGTCGCCGGGTCCTGCGGGTCGGGCACGGGCGCGCCGTCGCCCCACCCGTGGTCGGCGAACTCCGCGGCCCGCCCGCGCCGGACCGCCTCGGCGAGCTCCGGCTCGGCGTGGTCGGTGAAGAACTGCCACGGCGTCGACGCGCCCCACTCCTCGCCCATGAAGAGCAGCGGGGTGAAGGGGGAGACCAGGACGAGCGCCGCGGCCACGGCGAGCCCGCCGCCGTCGAGCGTGGCCGACGTCCGGTCCCCGGACGCGCGGTTGCCGACCTGGTCGTGGTTCTGGGAGCTCACGACGAACGCGTGCCCGTCGGTCCCCGCCGGGACGGGGTGGCCCCAGGAGCGACCGCGGAAGGTGGAGAACGTGCCGTCGTGCACGAACACGCCCGTGAGCGCCTTGCGCAGCACCGCGACGGAGCCGAAGTCCACGTAGTAGCCCCGCCGCTCGCCCGTGAGGAGCGCGTGCACGGCGTGGTGGACGTCGTCGGCCCACTGGGCGCGCATCCCGCGGCCGCCCTGCTCCACGCCCGTCACGGTCGCCGGGTCGTTCTCGTCCGACTCGGCGACGAGCGTGAGCGGGCGCCCCAGCTCCTGCTCCACGCGGTCCACGCGCCGCGCGAGCTCCGCGAGCAGGTGCGTGGGGGAGTCGTCGACGAGGGCGTGCACGGCGTCGAGGCGCAGCGCGTCGACGTGGAACTCGACGAACCACCGCTCGGCGTTGTCGATCACCCACTCGCGCACCTCCCGGCTGCCCGGCCGGTCGAGGTTCACCGCCGCGCCCCAGGGGGTCGTGTGCGCGTCGGTGAAGTACGGGCCGAACTCCGGCAGGTAGTTCCCCGACGGCCCGAGGTGGTTGTAGACGACGTCGAGCACGACCGCGAGGCCCCGGGCGTGGGCGGCGTCCACGAACCGCTGCAGGGCGCGGGGGCCCCCGTACGGCTCGTGCACCGCGTACAGGTGCACGCCGTCGTAGCCCCAGCCCCGCTCGCCGCCGAACGCCGCGACCGGCAGGAGCTCGACCGCGCCGACGCCCAGGGCGACGAGGTGGTCGAGCCGGTCGATCGCGGCGTCGAGCGTGCCCTGCGGCGTGAACGTGCCCACGTGCAGCTCGTAGACGACCTCGCCCCGCACGTCGCGGCCCGCCCACGCGTCGTCGGTCCACGCGTACGTCGCGTCGAACGTGCGGCTCGGACCGTGCACGCCGTAGGGCTGCCACGGGCTGCGGGGGTCGGGCCGGCCCGGTCCGCCGTCGACCGCGTAGCCGTAGTCCGTGCCCCACGGCAGCTCGTGGTCGTAGCCCCACCACCCGGGCACGTGCGCGCCCACGAGGCGCAGCGGCAGCCGCTGCGCGCCCTCGAACGTCCCGGAGCCCGGCTCGGGCAGGAGCAGCTCGACGCTGCGCGCCGTCGGCGCCCACACGACCGGCCGCGGCCCGGGCACGGAGAGCATGGGGGTCGACCGCGGTGGGGGGACCCGGGGCGGCGGGATCCCGGGCGCCTGGCTCGTCGGGTCGGTCGTCACGGCGCGTCCCCCGCTGGCTCCCGGGTCTCGCCCGGGCTCGCGACGGCGGCGGCCGCCGCGTCGTCCTGGTCGACGAGGAGCGCGACCGGCAGGTCGGCGAGCAGGTCGGCCACGCGCACCGTGCCGGACGCGTGCTCCCGCCCGGTGAGCACGTCGACCCATGCCCCCGCGCCCGGGGGGAGCGCGACGACGTGGTCGCGCCACCCGCCCAGCCGGTCGACCGTGCCGGCCAGCCGCGTGGCGACGGTCACGACGCGCGCGACGTCCGCCTCCCCGCGGCCCCGCGTGGTGCGCGCGAACGCGAGCGCGCACGGCGTCGACGACGCGACGGGCGTATACCCGGCGCCGTCGCCCACGAACGCGTCGGCCAGGGCGCGGCGCACCCGCAGCGCGCGCGCCGTGACGAGCAGCTTCTCGTCCGCGAGCGTCCGTGCGGGCGCCCCGCCGTCGAGCCGCGCGAGCCGCTCGATCAGCGCGTCGACGTCCACCGGTCGGCGGTTGTCGGGGTCCACGAGGGTCGGCGCGTACGACTCCGCGCCCTGGTACACGTCCGCGACCCCGGGCGCCGTGAGCCGCACGAGCGTGATCCCGAGGCTCGCGGCGCGCAGTTCCTCGCGGTGGTCGCGGGACCACCGGGCGAACGCGCCGGTCACCGCGGGGTCGGCGAGCGCGCGCCGCGCGAGGTCCGCGACGGCCTCCTCGTAGGCGTCGTCCGGGCTCGTCCACGACGTCGCGACCTTCGCCTCGCGCAGCGCCTTGCGCAGGTAGTCGACGAGGCGGTCGGGCGCGATCGACGCGCCAGACGGGCCGTCCGACGCGCCGTCGGCCGGGTCGGCCCCGGCGCCCGCGTCGGGCAGCCACGTCCCCGCGACCGTCTGCCACAGCAGGTTCTCCGCGAGGCCGTCCACGAGCGCCCCGCGGTACGGGGCCGTCGCCGCGCGGACCTCGTCGACGAGCCGCGACCAGCCCGCCGCGTCCTCGGACAGCACTCCGAGCGCCGCGCGCGTGTCCTCACCGCGCTTGGTGTCGTGCGTCGACCCCGCCGTGAGGGCGTGCGGCGTGAGCGCGGCGAACCGCTGCGCGAACGCGTGCCAGTCGTGCACGCCGAGGCTGAACCGGTCCGGCTCGCCCCCCACCTCGCACAGGCTCACGAGCTCGGTCCACCGGTAGAACGCGGTGTCCTCCACCCCCTTCGCCGTCACCGCGCCGCAGACCTGCTGGAACCGCACCACGAGCTCGTCGCGGCGCGCCTCGCGGCGCCGACCCGCGCTCCCGACCTCCCGGCCCAGCACGAGGTCGACCACCACGTCGAGCGTCTCCGCGCGCTGCGGGTCGAGGCGGGCCCGGGCGCGCGCGGCGGCGTCCTCGACCGCACGGACCGCCTCGTGCCGTGGCGGGGTGCCCGGCACCACGTAGGCCCGGTACCGGTCGAACGCGACGAGCAGCTCGCGCAGGCACTGGTGCAGTCCGCGCCACGTGTGGTCGCGCAGGCGCGGGTCGTCGTGGCAGACGGCGGCGGCGAGGTCGGTCAGGCGGTGCAGCTCCGCGTAGAGCGGGCCCGCGACGACCTCGCGCTTCGCCTCCTCGACGAGCGCCCCCAGCCCGCCCGGCACGGCGCCCGTGAGGCGGGTCATCACCGCGTCCAGACCGGACCGGCCGCCGGGGTCGACGAAGAGCTGCTGCAGCCGCCACGCGACGTCGTAGCCCGTCGTCCCGACCGTCGCCCAGTCCGGGGGCACCTGCTCCTCGCCCGCGAGGATCTTCTCCACGACGACCCACGCGCCGTCGGTACGGTCGGCGAGACGCCGGAGGTACTGCGCCGGGTCGGCGAGGCCGTCCGGGTGGTCGATGCGCAGGCCGTCGACCGTGCCGTCCGTGACGAGGCCGAGCACGAGCGCGTGCGTCGCGTCGAACACCTCCTCGTCCTCGACCCGGACCGCGACGAGCGACCCGACGTCGAAGAAGCGCCGGTAGTTGAGCTCCTCGTCGCCCACGCGCCAGTACGCCAGCCGGTAGTGCTGACGCTCCACCAGCTCGGTGAGCGGCAGGTCCTCGGTGCCTGCCCGCACCGGGAAGACGTGGTCGTAGTACCGCAGCACGCGCCGCGGCCCCGGCGACCCGGGGACCTCGACCTCGTCGACCGTGATCTCGCCCGCCGCGAGCACGTCGCCCAGGCGCGCGCCGAGGACCGGCATGAGCACCGCGCCCTCGCCCGCCGACCAGTCGACGTCGAACCACCGGGCGTACGGCGAGTCGGCGCCGTCCTCGAGGACCGACCACAGCGCGTGGTTGTGCCACGCGGGCGTCGGCACCGCCATGTGGTTCGGCACGACGTCGAGCACCAGGCCCAGGCCCGCCGCCCGGGCGCTCGCGGCCAGGCGCCCCAGGCCCTCGCGCCCGCCGAGCTCTGCGCTCACGCGCGTGTGGTCGACGACGTCGTAGCCGTGGGTCGAGCCGGGCGCGGCCTGGAGCACGGGGGAGAGGTAGAGGTGCGTGACCCCGAGGGACGCGAGGTACGGCACCTGGCGCGCGGCGTCGTCGAACGTGAGGCCGGGGCCGAGCTGCAGGCGGTACGTCGAGACGGGGACGCGGGGCGGCGCGCCGGGCGTGCCGACGTCGGGCGTGGCCGTCATCGCAGCGGGGGCCGGGTCAGGACGATGACGCTGCGGCCCGTCACGGAGACCGTGTCGCCCGGGCGCAGGGCGTCGCCGACGTCCACCGTGCCGTCGGTGTCCAGCACGACGTCCCAGCCCTCGCCGTACCGCGCGGGCGGCACGGTGAACTCGAGCGCGTCGGAGTGGGCGTTGAGCAGCAGGAGGAACGAGTCGTCGACGATCGGCTCGCCGCGCCGGTCCTTCTCGGGGATCGCGTCGCCGTTGAGGAACACCATGACGGTGCGCGCGTAGGCGTGGTCCCAGTCCTGCTGGTCCATGCGCGAGCCGGTGATGTCGAGCCACTCGATGTCCGGCAGCTCGTCGTCGACGGTCCCGGAGCCGCCGCGGCCCAGGAAGAAGCGCCGCCGGTGCAGCACGGGGTGGTCGCGCCGCAGCCACACCACGCGGCGGGCGAAGTCGAGCAGCGCGGCCCGCTCGTCATCGAGGCCCTCCTCGCCGCCCCAGTCCATCCACGTGATCGCGTTGTCCTGGCAGTAGCCGTTGTTGTTGCCGCCCTGCGTGCGCGCGATCTCGTCGCCGTGCGCGAGCATGGGCACGCCCTGGGAGAGCAGGAGGGTCGCGAGGAAGTTGCGGCGCTGGCGCGCGCGGAGCGCCCGCACCTCGGGGTCGTCGGTCGGCCCCTCCGCCCCGCAGTTCCAGGACCGGTTGTGGCTCTCGCCGTCGTTGTTGTCCTCGCCGTTCGCCTCGTTGTGCTTCTCGTCGTAGGACACGAGGTCGTTGAGCGTGAAGCCGTCGTGCGCGGTGACGAAGTTGATCGACGCGATGGGCTTGCGACCGCTGTGCTCGTAGAGGTCGGACGAGCCGGTGAGGCGGCTCGCGAGCTCGGGCAGCGTGGAGGGCTCGCCGCGCCAGAAGTCGCGCACGGTGTCCCGGTACTGCCCGTTCCACTCGGTCCACAGCGGCGGGAAGCCGCCCACCTGGTAGCCGCCGTCGCCGAGGTCCCACGGCTCGGCGATGAGCTTGACCTGGGAGATCACCGGGTCCTGCTGGACGATGTCGAAGAAGGCCGAGAGGCGGTCGACCTCGTGGAACTGCCGGGCCAGGGTCGCCGCGAGGTCGAAGCGGAACCCGTCCACGTGCATCTCGGTCACCCAGTACCGCAGCGAGTCCATGATGAGCTGGAGCACGTGCGGCGAGCGCATGAGCAGCGAGTTGCCCGTGCCCGTGGTGTCGAAGTAGTGGGCCTCGTCGCCGTCGACCAGGCGGTAGTACGCCTTGTTGTCGATGCCGCGGAAGCTCAGCGTCGGGCCGAGGTGGTTGCCCTCCGCGGTGTGGTTGTAGACGACGTCGAGGATGACCTCGATGCCCGCCTCGTGCAGGGCCTTGACCATGGTCTTGAACTCCATGACCTGCTGCCCGCGCGTGCCGTACGCCGCGTACCCGTTGTGGGGCGCGAAGAAGCCGATGGTGTTGTAGCCCCAGTAGTTCGACAGGCCCTTCTCGACGAGCGTGGGGTCGTTGACGAACTGGTGCACCGGCATGAGCTCGACCGCCGTGACGCCGAGCGTCACGAGGTGCTCGACGACGGCCGGGTGGGCCATGCCGGCGTACGTGCCGCGCAGGTCGTCCGGCACGTCCGGGTGGAGCATCGTCATGCCCTTGACGTGCGCCTCGTAGATCACGCTGTCGTGGTAGTCCCGGTTCGGCGGGCGGTCGTGGCCCCAGTCGAAGTACGGGTTGATGACGACCGAGACCATCGTGTGCCCGGCCGAGTCGTCGTCGTTGAGCGGGGGAGCGGCGGGCGGGGGCGCGTCCGCGTCGTCGCCCTCGGGTGCCTCGTCCGCCGGTGCCGCGTCGCCGGCGTCGGCGAAGCGGTAGGAGAACAGCGACTCGTCGCCGTCGACCTGCCCCTCGATCGCCTTCGCGTACGGGTCGAGGAGCAGCTTGGCCGGGTTGCACCGGTGACCGTTCGCCGGGTCGTACGGCCCGTGCACGCGGTAGCCGTAGCGCGTGCCGGGGCCCTTCCCGGGCAGGTAGACGTGCCAGACGTGCGCGTCCACCTCCTCGAGGTCGACGCGCGTCTCGGTGCCGTCGTCGCCGAGGAGGCAGAGCTCCACGCGCTCCGCGACCTCGGAGAACAGGGCGAAGTTCGTCCCCGTCCCGTCGTAGGTGGCGCCGAGCGGGTAGGGGTGGCCGGGCCAGGTCTGCATGCCCCTGAGGATTCCACGCACCCCGGGTCGCTGTCGTCGCAGACGACGCCCGACGCCGGGTGACGACGGACACTCGCCATCAAATAGTGTGCCAAGCGCCCATGGGTCCCGCGGCTCGGCCGGCGCTCGTCTCACCGCCCCAGCCCGGAACGGGTCTCCACGACGACGCGGCCGCGGACGGTCGTGCATCGGGGCGTCGGACCTGGTAGACCCGTGCCATGAGCACCCACGCAGACCACCGGGACGACCTCAACGAGTCGGACGTCGCCTCCGCACGACTGTCCCCGCGCCGCGAGGAGGAGGGGGAGGCCGTGGGCGACGTGCTGACCGGTGGGGACGCGACCAAGGCCCCGCAGTCGCTGTCGGAGAACGAGCGCCGGCCGATCGACGGTGCGTCGTCGGGCACGTCCTGGGACGACCCCGACGAGCTCTGAGCGTCAATCGACGCGCGGCAGCCGGTCGGCGTCGACCGGGATGAGGCGGGGCATCCCGGCGGGGGCGACCGCGCTGAGCGCGAGGTAGCGGGCCTCCGCCCGATGGAGGCGGATGTGCTCGTCGACGGTCCAGTCCGGGCCGTTCGTGAGCGACATGCCGCACGAGCAGTCGATCGCCACCCGCCCGGCCCCCTCCTCGCGGACCTGCCCGATCGTGACGTGCGCGGACCGCGCGTCCGCCTTCGCGCGGCGCATGCTCGCGCTGACGGGTTCGGGGCGCGTGGCCTCCGGCGACGGGTTCGGGGCGGGTGCGGCACTCACAGGTCCCGAGCCTAGACGGCCTCGTCGCGCTGCCGCGCACGCACGGTCGCCGCGCTCCGACCGTGCGGGCGCCGGACCTGCTCCCGCTCAGTGGGTGTGCGCGATCCCCAGGGCGTGCGCCCGCTCGTGCTCCCGCTCGGCGGCCTCGCGCGCGGCGATGCGCGCCCGGACCTCCTCGCGACGGAGCGGAGGCACGGTCGACGGCGGGTTGCGGCGCTCCGGCAGCTCGCCGAGCAGCCGCGCGACGACGGCCGTGACCTCGTCGACCGCGCGCTCGAACGGCTCCTGGGTCGCGGCGCTGGTCCGCTGGATCCCGGTGACCTTCCGGACGAACTGGCGTGCGGCCGCCTCGATCTCCTCGTCCGTGGCAGGGGGCTCGAGGCCGCGCAGGGTCGTGATGTTCCGGCACATGCCCTCGACGCTACGTGCGAGCGAGGAGCATCACAAGGGCGGCCCCGTCAGGCGAAGCGTGCGGTGACGGCGAGCGTCTCCCCGACGTCGACGCGGACGTCCGCGAGCCGCACGCCCGGGGGCAGGTCGGACACGAGGTCGACCCGGTGCCCCTCCGCCTTGGCGAGCTCGCCGCGCGCGGCCAGGAGCAGCGCCGCGACGACGGGGTTGCGGCTCGACAGCTCGAGGTCCCGGACGGTGAGCACCATGTGCGCGTCGACCTCGGCGGTCCCTGCCGCGCGCACGCTCGCGGAGAGGATGCCCTTGCGGACCCGGGCGAACCCGCGGAGCGTCACGCTGCGAGGCCCCGCGGACTCGAGGTCGACGTCGAGCGACGCCAGCGTGAGGCCGAGGTTCTGGAGCTCCGTCGCCACGAGGCGCCGGGCGGTCTCGACGAGGGCGTCGCGGGGTGCGGCGACGCGGACGTGGCCGCTGAGAGGCGCGGCGTCGTCCGGCTCGACGGGCTCGATCCCCAGACCGCCGGCGGTGTCCTCGACCCAGCGGAACCGGAGGCCCTCGGCCTCCGCGACGACGTCGACCGGTACGTCCTCGACGAGGAGGGGGTGCGCGTCGACGCGCACCCGGCGCAGGACCGCGTCCTCGCGCGCCCGCACGTCCTCGACGTCGCGGGTCTCGTGCCCGTCGGTCGAGGCGCGCTCCGCGCCCGGAGCGGCTCCCTGGCCTCCGACGCGCACGCGGACCCCTGTCAGGTCGACGTCGAGCCGGGAGACGTCGGGGCCGTCGAGCTCGGCGTCGAGGCGGGCCCGGTCGGCACCCTCGACGGTCGGCCCGAGCAGGTCGAGCAGGGCGGGGCGCAGCCGGGCGCGGAGGTCGACGGAGGTCGTGGGTCGCGGGGCGGCGCCGAACGGCAGCACGTCGTGGGCGGGGTTCAGGTCGGGCATGGGCCGAGGGTAGTGGACGACGAAGGCCGCCCCGGGGAACCGGGGCGGCCTTCGAGCCGGTGGGCGATACTGGGATCGAACCAGTGACCTCTTCCGTGTCAGGGAAGCGCGCTACCGCTGCGCCAATCGCCCGGGGTGCTGCACTGCTGCGAGGTGGAGATGGGATTCGAACCCACGTATACGGCTTTGCAGGCCGCTGCCTCGCCTCTCGGCCACTCCACCTTGAGACGCGTCCTCTCACGCTCCCGGAGGAGCAGGCCAGAGAGTGGGCCTCCGAGCGGATGACGGGACTCGAACCCGCGACCCTCACCTTGGCAAGGTGATGCTCTACCAACTGAGCCACATCCGCGCGGCCGGTCCTGCGAGAGCTCTCGCGAGCCCTCCGGTGTTCCGGCGCGAAGCACATACTAGCCGACTTCCGACCTGAACCGTGCATCCGGTCCGGGAGGCAGTCGGCACGCGAGAGGCCGCTCCGGACGGTGCCGGGGCGGCCTCTCGCAGGTGCTCGTGGGCGATACTGGGATCGAACCAGTGACCTCTTCCGTGTCAGGGAAGCGCGCTACCGCTGCGCCAATCGCCCAAAGGGTGGTGCTGTTGCGAGGTGGAGATGGGATTCGAACCCACGTATACGGCTTTGCAGGCCGCTGCCTCGCCTCTCGGCCACTCCACCGCGACCTGCCCTCCGCCGCCGCGAGGGCGGACGGAGAGTGGGCCTCCGAGCGGATGACGGGACTCGAACCCGCGACCCTCACCTTGGCAAGGTGATGCTCTACCAACTGAGCCACATCCGCGCGGCCGGTCTCTGGAAGGTGTCGAGGAATCGCTTCCTGCTGCCCTCCGGCGTTCCGGCGCGTCCCAGACATTAGTCCACGTTCGCGCCCGGCGTCCAACCGGCGCCGTCCCGTGCGCGTCGAGGTCGACCCGGGCGCCGGGCGAGCGGCGCACTGGCGGTCGGTAGCGTGGTCCCGTGCCAGGACCTGGGAGAACGTCGTCGAGGCCGGGGCTCGCCCTCTTCGCGGACCGCGCCGCCACCGGCGCCGTGGAGGTCGTCGACCTGTGGCGCGAGCCGGAGCGGCTCGCCGACGACGGGCCGTGGTTCGTCGTGGCGGACTTCGACGCGCCGGCCCGCGGCGGGCGGGCGCGCGCGTGGCGGTTCGCCGAGCGCGTCGACCCGGCCGCGCTCTCCCGGGACGGCGGGGGCGCGTGGCGCGGACCTGCGCCGTCGGGCTGGACGAGCTCGATGGACCGGGCCGCGTACGAGGCCGCGGTCGCCCGGGTGCGCGACGAGGTCCGCGAGGGCGAGGTCTACCAGGCCAACGTCTGCCGTGTGCTGTCCGCCCCGCTCGTCGACCCGGACGCGGGCGAGCCGGACGCCCTGGCCCTCGGGCGGCGTCTGGCCCGGGGGAACCCGGCGCCGTACGGGGGCGTCCTGCACGTCCCGGCGAGCTCCGGCGTCGACCCGGTGTGGGTCGTGACGGCGTCGCCCGAGCTCTTCCTCCGCGTCGCAGGCGGGACGGTCACCTCCGGCCCCATCAAGGGGACGGCCCCCGCCCCGGACGGGCTCACCGCCAAGGACCGGGCGGAGAACGTCATGATCACCGACCTCGTGCGCAACGACCTGCAGCGCGTGTGCGACCCGGGCACCGTCGAGGTCACGGACCTGCTCGCGGTCGAACCCCACCCCGGCCTGGTGCACCTCGTGAGCACGGTCACCGGCCGCCTGCGTCCCGGGTTACGCTCCGGCGCGTCGCTGTGGCCGGCGCTGCTCGACGCCACGTTCCCGCCCGCGTCGGTGTCCGGTGCCCCGAAGTCGTCGGCGCTCCGGATCATCGACGCGCTCGAGCCCGTCCCACGCGGCCCGTACTGCGGCGCGGTCGGCTGGGTCGACGGCGACGAGGCGGTGCTCGCGGTCGGGATCCGGACCTTCTGGTGGGCCGACGGCGTGCTCCGGTTCGGCACGGGGGCCGGGATCACGTGGGGGAGCGACCCGGCGCGGGAGTGGGAGGAGACCGAGCTCAAGGCGCGGCGCCTCGTCGGCCTCGCCTCCGGCACACTGGACCCATGAGCCCCGCTGCCGCCACGACGCCGACGTCCGACCGCCCGTCCGGGAACCTCGTGATCTGGGCCGACGGACGTCTCGTCCGCCCGGGCGAGGAGGCGCTGAGCGCCGTGGACCACGGCCTGACGGTCGGGGACGGCGTGTTCGAGACGTGCGCCGTGTTCGACGGGCGGGCCTTCGCGCTCACCCGCCACCTGCGCCGGCTCGCGCGGTCCGCCGCGGGTCTCGGCCTCGACGCGCCGGACGAGCAGCGCGTGCTGGACGGCGTCGCGGCCGTCCTCGCCGAGGCCGACGCCCGGACGCGCACGGGGGCGGGCGACGTCGGCCGCCTGCGCATCACCGTGACCGCGGGCATCGGCCCGCTCGGGTCCGGCCGGACTCCCGGCGCGCAGACGGTCGTCGTCGCCGCGGGACCCGCGACCATCAGCCCCACCGGCCGGGCCGTGCGCTCGCCGTGGACGCGCAACGAGCGGTCCGCCGTCGCCGGGCTCAAGACGACGTCGTACGCCGAGAACGTCGTCGCGCTCGCCGACGCCGTCGCGCGGGGCGGCGACGAGGCGCTCCTCGCCAACACCGCGGGCGACCTGTGCGAGGGCACGGGCGCGAACGTGTTCGTCGAGCGCGGGGGCGAGCTCGTCACGCCGCTCCTGGCGTCCGGGTGCCTCGCCGGGATCACGCGCGAGCTGCTGCTCGAGTGGGCCGCGGAGGACGGGCTGCCCGTGCGCGAGGCCCGCCCCGGAGAGCTGCCGTTCGCGGTGCTCGACGAGGTGACCGCAGGGGACGCCGCGCTGCTCCTCACCGGCTCGGTCCGCAACGTCCAGCCCGTGACCTGGCTCGACGGCGTCGACGTGGCGGCCGGGGAGCTGTCGCTCGCCGCGCGCGAGCTCTTCGAGCGGCGCCGTCGCGAGCGTCTCGACCCCTGATCCGGGCCGGTTTTTCGATACGGTCCGTTTCAGGCTAGTATCGACCACGCACTCGGGCGATTGGCGCAGTGGTAGCGCGCTTCGTTCACACCGAAGAGGTCACTGGTTCGAACCCAGTATCGCCCACCCGAGATCAAGGCCCGGAACCGTATGGTTCCGGGCCTTTGTCGTGTCGAGGACGTGCGTCAGGGCGGCCGGTGGACAGGCCGACGCGGTAGCCTGGCGCTCCGCACGACGACGCACCGTCGTCGTCCGACGATGGCCCGGCGCCGCCGCTGAAAGGCGCCTCACGATGAACGACCTCACCTGGGGAGCTCCCGTACCGCGCCGATGAGCGGCGCCAAGTCCACGCCGCGCGAGTTGCGCCGCGCCCGCCGGTCGTCCCGGCACGGTTGCTGGGGATACCTGGTCGTCGCGCCGTTGTGGGTCGCGTACGACGCCAACCTCGGAACCCTCCTGCGCACGTGCGACGCCGTGGGGGCGTGTCTCGCCGTGCCGCGCACGCCGCACTACCGGCGGGCGCTCGCCGTGGGCGACACGCTCAAGGGACGACGTCTGTGCCTCCACCGGGTCGCGCCGTCGAAGGAGGGGTGGCTCGACGCCGAGCAGGCCGCCGGGAAGCGGCTCGTCGCCGTCGAGCTCGCCGAGGGCGCGACGCCGCTGCCGCGGCTCGGTCCGGCGCGGGAGCCGACGGTGCTGCTGCTCGGGCACGAGCGGCACGGCGTGCCGGACGACGTCCTCGCGCGCGACGACGAGTGCGTCGAGATCCCGATGGCGGGCTGGGGCGCGAGCCTCAACGTCGCGGTCGCGGGCAGCCTGGTGCTGTACCGCCTGGCGGGCCTGGCGTGAGAGCCCGGGCGTGCGGTGCGAGCGGCGGGGAGGGCTCCTAGGGTTCCGAGCATGTCGAGCAGGGGGTCGTACGTCCTGGCGTCCGTGTCACGCGCGGTGCGCACCGTCGAGCTGGTCGCCGAGTCGGGGGCGATGCGCCTGGCCGAGCTGGCGTCGTGTCTCGGCGTGAGCCGCCCGGGGGCCTTCCGCATCGCGCAGACCCTCGTCGCGCACCGCTGGCTCGTCCAGGGCACGGACCGCCGTTACCGGATCGGACCCGCCGTGCGGGCCCTCCCCGTAGACCCGGGACCGGGTCCGGCGGAGGGTTCGGCGCGGCGTCCGGGACGCTCGACCGACGCCTGAGATGCCGAGGCCGTCTTGCCATCTGAGCCGAGGCGTCGGTGGGAGCGGGTGAATGTTCGCGACAAATCGCACGTGCATGCCGGAGATAGCGTCGATACCGGACGAAGCGGCCAGTTCTGGACAGATGTCCAGCCTGCGAGCCGCCCGGGTGCCGGGCAGGCTGCCCGCATGCTCTGGGTGACGGTCGGCTGGGTACTGGTCGTCCTCGGCGCAGCGACCGCGATCGTCCCCGCGGGACGTGCCCGTCGCCGTGGCGCGACGGGCGCCGAGGGCCTCGCCATCGGGTGCGGCGGAGGCCTCGCACTGTGGGGAGTGGTCGTGGTGGTGGTCGTCACGGTGCTCCAACGACCCTGACGGCGGCCGGTCCCCCTCCTTGTGCAGGGGGCAGGGAGGTGGACCGGTCACCCTCGCAGGGCGGCGACGAGCCGCCGCGCGTCGGCCTCGATGCGGTCGAGCACGCGGCGGTAGACGTCCTCCGACCGCCCGTAGGGGTCCTCGACGTCCGGGGCGTCGCGCTCCAGGTCGAGGCTCGCGCGCGCCCGGGGCGCGGCGGCGGCGACGTCGGCGAGCCGCGCGGCGTCGTCCGCCCCGGGTGCGCCAGCTCCCAGCCGTTCCGCGATCGACGCGAGCTCCGTGAAGAGGAAGGTCCGCCGGAGCGCCGACGGCGCCAGCTCGAGGACCGCGGCCCGGTGCTGGCGCGTCATCGTGAGCACGAGGTCCCCGGAGCGGACCAGGTCCTCGGTGAGCGAGCGGGCGACGAAGCCCGACGGGTCGAGGCCGCGGTCCGACAGGAGACGGGCCATGACGGGCGCGACGGGTGCGCCGACCACGGCGCCCGTCCCGGCGCTGGCCACGACCACGGAGTCGTCCAGCGCGGCACCAAGCACGAGCTGTGCCGCGGGCGACCGACAGATGTTCCCGGTGCAGACGACGAGGACGGAGAGCACGCTTCAGACCTCCTGGCGACCGCGGGTCTGGGTAATGTAGCGCGAGCGGCGGCCCGCACCGGAGCCGTCGCGTCGGGGGCGAGTCGCGGGGGGCGGCATGGTGCACGACGGGTGGGGTCCACGGTGGGCAGGGGCCGCGACGCTGGTCGCGCCCTCCGCACGACCGGAGCCAGGACGAGGTCGTCCTGCGGCACGGCGACCGTCCCGCCGAGCGCCCTCTCCGCGGCGGCGCAGGCGCGTCGCCGTGGCCGGCGGGATCGCCCTCGTCGTGGCGCTGGCGTGGTCCGCGTGGCTGGTCACGGACGTCCTGCGCGCGCGTGCCGCACTCCAGGACGTGGCCTCCACCCTGCCCGCCGTGCAGGAGCACGTGCGGACGGGCCGGGACGCCGGGGCGGCGATCGACGACGTCCGTCGGTCCGCACGCGTCGCGGCGTCCGCGACGCACGGCCCGCACTGGACGGTCGCCCGCGCGCTGCCGTTCGTCGGCGACGACGCGCGAGCCCTCGGGGAGGCCACTGGCGCTGTCGACCGGGTCGCTCAGGACGCGCTCCCGCGCCTCGCGGACGCCGTCACCGTCGCGTCCCCGTCCGCCCTCGCGCCGACGGCCGGGGCCGTCGACCTGGGACCTCTCCGCGCGGCGCGCGACGACGTCGTCGCCGCGGACCGCGCGGTCGTGACGTCGTACGAGACCGTCGCGAGGATCGACACCTCCACCCTCGTGAGCCCGCTGGCCGCAGCGGTGGACGACCTGCGCGAGCAGCTCGGCGGCGTCGCCGCCCAGACGGCGACCGCGGCACGCGCGGTCCAGCTCGTCCCGCCGATGCTCGGCGCCGACGGCGTGCGGGACTACCTCGTGCTCGTCCAGAACAACGCCGAGCCGCGCGCGACGGGCGGGATCGCCGGCTCGGTGCTCCACCTCCGGGCGGAGTCGGGCGCCGTCGAGCTCGTGGAGGTCCGTCCGGGCAGCGCGCTCGGTGCGTTCCCGGAGAGCGTGGTCGACCTGAGCGGCTCCGAGGCCGCGCTGTTCGGTGACGACCTCGGCAGGTACATGCTCAACGTCACGTCCACCCCCGACTTCCCGCGCGCCGCACGCGTGGCGCGCGAGGCCTGGCTGCGGCAGACGGGTGCGGAGGTCGACGGCGTGGTCGCCGTCGACCCCGTGGCCCTCGCGGGGGTGCTCGGCGGCGTCGGGCCGGTCGAGGTCGCGACGCCGGGCGGCGGGACGCTCCGGCTCACGACGCAGGACGCGGCCGCCTACCTGCTCCACGGCGTCTACGTCGACCACGCGGACCCGGCGGAGCAGGACGCCGTGCTGGCCCTGGTCGCCCGCGAGGTGCTCGGCTCGCTGACCACGGGGGAGGGGGACGCCGCGGCGCTCGTCGACGCGCTCGCCCGGTCGGCCCGGGACGGTCGTCTGCTCGTGTGGTCCGCCCGGGCCGCGGAGCAGGACCTCCTGGCGGGCACGGTCCTCTCCGGCGAGCTCGAGGGCCGCCGCACCGACCCCGCGGGCGGTCCGACGTCTCCTGTCGTCGGGGTCTACCTCAACGCGACGACCGCGTCCAAGACCGGCTACTACCTCGACTCCACCGTGGCGGTCGACGACGTGACGTGCCGTCCCGACGGCTCGCAGGCCTTCACGGTGCATGTGACGCTCGCCTCCACGCTCACCCGCGCGGAGGCGTCAGAGCTGCCCGAGTACGTCCTCGGAGCCGGAGGGGACGGCACGATACGGACCAACCTGCTCGTCTACGCGCCGCGGGGTGGAGGGATCCGCGGGGCGTCGACGGGCGAGGGCGAGCCCGGGCTCTTCGCCCAGGTGCACGACGGGCTCGTCGTCGGAGCGCGGTCGGTCGAGCTCGCGCTAGGGGAGTCCGCGACGTACGAGTACGAGGTCGTCAGCGGCAAGAACCAGCGAGGCAGTGTTTCCGTGAGGAAAACTCCAGGTGCCAGGAACGAGACGACGGCCCTCCCGGCTGTCGGGTGCGGCACGGGTGTGTTCTCCTGAGGGAGCACGGCGGGGGCACGTGCGACGACCGACGTCCGTGACGTCGGCCGACCGTAGGCCCCCGCGCCCGACGACGAAGGCAGGGGGCCTTTGACATGAAGCTTCGACGCGCAGCGACCACGCTGCTCCTCGCCGCGGCGCTCGCCGCGGCACCGGCCGTCGCGTCCGCCTACGAGGCGGACGAGTACGAGGTCGGCGTCTCCACCGCGACGCCCGAGGTCGGCGAGACGTTCACCGTCACGGTGGGCGGACCGGCCGGGAACCCGACGATCACGCTGACGATCTCGTCGCCCGACGTCCCGGACGGCGCCATCTCGATCGCCGGGACGAAGGCGCTGACCAAGGACACCGTCGACGGCTTCGCGTCGTTCGCGGTGACGCTCTCCGAGCCGGGGACCTTCTCCCTGGTGGCGACCGACGCCGACGGGACCGTGCTGTCGAGCCAGCAGATCGTCTCCGTCCCCGCCTCCGACGGGGCCGGTGGCACGGGCTCGGCCGACGGCGCGGGCGACGGGACCTCGGGCGGCCTCGCCGAGACCGGGTCCGACGACGTGCTGCTGCTCGGCGGCGCCGTCCTGCTCGTCGCGGGTGGCGCGACGGCCGTCCTGGTCGCGCGCAGCCGACGCCGCTCGGCGGGGACCAAGGCCTGAGCCGGGCACCCGTCCTCGACGACGGGTGCAGCGCAGGCACACCGGTCGCCCGGCGACCGGCCGCCGCCGTGACGACGACGTCCGGACCCGCGGCGGAGAGCTCGGCAGACCGTCGGTGACGGCGGCGTCCGGCACGCCCTGAGGGGCGGTCGCGCGCCGGCGGACCGTCGGGGCTGCGTCCACGGACGTCGCAGGGGGCGCCATGACGTTGGAGAAGGATCACGAGGTCGACGCCGTCGATCTCGAACGGACGGGACGGCCGGTCACGACGCCGTCCTTCGACACCGGACAGCTCGTCCGTATCGCCCTCGGCGCCTATCGGCGCCCGGGCTGGAAGCCGCGGCTCGCGCGGCGTGTCGCCGCCGTCGACGCGCTGGCGGTGGGCGCCGCCATCGCGACGGCGTACCTCGTCCGGTTCGACGGGATCGGCGGGACCGTCCTGGACGCCCGGTACGTCGCCATCTCGGTCGGCCTGCTCGTGATCTGGTGGTGCGCGCTGCGGGTGGCGTTCTCGCGCGACAGCCGGAGCCTGGGCTCCGGCGCGCCCGAGTACGCGCGCGTCGTCAACACGACGATCGGGGTGTTCGGGATGGTCGCGATCGCGGCGTACCTCGTCCGGTACGACCTGGCCCGAGGGTACGTCGCCGTCGCGCTGCCCGTCGGCCTCGTCCTCCTCCTGCTGGGGCGGTGGGCGGTGCGGCGCCGACTGGTCCGCCTCCGCAGGCGCGGCCGTTGCCGGTCGCGGACGCTCGTCGTCGGCGGTCGCGACGGGGCCGCGCACCTCGTGGAGAGGCTGCGCGAGGCGGCGGACAGCGGCTACCAGGTCGTCGGCGCGTGCGTCCCGGGAGGCGCGGTCGAGCCGCACGAGACGGTGGCGGGCGTGCCGGTGGTCGGCGAGGTGAGCGACACCGCGCGCCTCGTCGAGCCGCTGCGGGCCGACACCGTGATGGTCACGGGGTCCGACCTCGTGACGCCCCGGACCGTCAAGCGGCTCGCGTGGGACCTCGAGCCGTGGGGAGCCGACCTCGTCCTCGCGCCCGCGCTGACCGACGTGGCGGGACCACGCATCCGGACCCGGCCGGTGGCGGGGCTGCCGCTCCTGCACGTCGAGGCGCCCGGGTACTCGGGCCCCCAGCACGTGCTCAAGCGCGCGTTCGACGTGGTCGGCGCGCTCGGCCTCCTCGTGCTCTTCTGCGTCCCGCTCCTCGTGACGGCGCTCGCGGTGCGGCTCACGAGCCACGGTCCGGTCCTGTTCGCGCAGGAGCGCGTCGGGCTGCGCGGCGAGCCGTTCACCGTCCTCAAGTTCCGCTCGATGGTCGTCGACGCGGAGTCCCGGCTCGAGGACGTCCTCGGCGCGGGCAACGTCGGCGTGTTCTACAAGCCCAAGCAGGATCCTCGGGTCACCCGGGTGGGTGCGTTCATCCGCCGCTACTCGATCGACGAGCTCCCGCAGCTCTTCAACGTGCTCGGGGGCTCGATGAGCCTCGTCGGACCTCGTCCGCAGGTCTCGCTCGAGGTCGACCAGTACGACGACGAGATCGGCCGGCGGCTGCTGGTCAAGCCCGGGCTCACCGGGCTGTGGCAGGTCTCGGGCCGCAACAACCTCACGCTCGAGGAGAGCGTGCGGCTGGACCTGTACTACGTCGAGAACTGGACCGTGACCGGGGACCTCCTCATCCTGTTGCGGACGCTGCGAGCGGTGGTGGGGCGTGACGGCGCGTACTGATCGTGGGGCGCCGTGATCGGCGCGTTCGCCTGGCTCACCACCGGCCGGCTCGTGGCCGCGGCGCTGCAGGCGGTGACGTTCGGAGCGCTCGCCGTGCTCGTCGGGCCGAGCGAGCTGGGCGTCGTGGGGTCGGTGGTCGCCACGCTCACGGTCCTGCAGGCGGTCTGGGACCTCGGCCTGTCGACGTACCTCGTGCGGACGCGCGCCGAGGCCCCGGACGACGGACGCGTGCGGTCGGCAGTCGTGCTCAGCCGGCTGACGACGGGGCCGCTGCTCGTCTCGGGCGCGCTCGCGGGTTGGCTCGTCCTGGCCGTCCTCGACGGTGGCAGCCTGGCGCCGGTCCTCCCGCTCGCCGTGTGGGCCGCCGCCGAGCGCAACGCCGAGACCGTCGCAGGCATCGCGATCGCCGACGGACGGGCGCCCCTCGCGACGGCCAACCTCGTGGTACGCCGCGCGGTGGCCGCGGTGGGGTTCGCCGCGCTGTGCGCCGGGGGCACCGAGCCGGTCCTCGCGTACGGGACGGCGATGGCGACGGGCGCGCTGCTGTCGGTCGTCTGGCTCAACGCGGCGAACCGCCGCCGGCTCCCGGACGGCCACCGGGCGCCGCTCTCCCAGGTGGTCCGCGAGGCGCGGCCTTTCTGGGTGAACACCGTCGCGGTGCAGGCACGGAACCTGGACGTCCCGATCGTCGCCCTGACCGGCGGCGCGACGGCCGGGGGCCTGTACTCGCTGGCGAGCCGGACGACCGTCCCGCTGCGGCTCGTCCCCACCTCGCTCGCCGTCGCCCTGCTCCCGCACGCGACGCGAGCCTCCGACACCGCTGCGCGCAGGCGCGTGCTGTCGCACCTCGCCTGGCTCGTGTCCGGCGTGGCCGCCGTCTACGTGCTGCTCGCAGCGTGCGTCCCGGTGCTCGTCGAGGCGCTGCCCGTGCTGCACGAGTACCGCCCCGCCGTCCTCTCGGTGCAGATCATGCTCCTCGCGCTGCCGTTCGGCGCGGTCGCCTCGGTCTGCACGTCGCTCCTCCAGGGGTATGGCGACGCCGGGTTCGTCTCGCGCGCCGCGGTGACGATGTCGGCGGTCGCGCTCGTCGGGGCCGGGTTCGGGGCGCTGGTCGCGGGCGCGGCCGGGGCGGCGGTGGCCTACGGGGTGGCGCTCCTCCTTCAGGCGGCCCTGCTGGCCCGGAGGCTGGTCGGGCACCACCGCGCGGCACCGAGCGTGCGCGCGACGCCGGTGAGCACCACCCCGCGGGCCGAGGAGGCGCGGCCATGACCGTCGTGGGCTTCTGCTCGATCCTGGCCCAGGAGGACAACCTGGGGGACGTCGTCATCCGGCAGGAGATGCTGCACGTCCTGCGGGAGTGCTGCGACGAGGTCGTGGTGTTCGCGGGAGGGGCGGGCCGTTCCTACCGGGCCTCGTACGACCTGGACGGGACGACGGTGGTCACGCGCCCCTCGCGCTTCCAGGCGCGGCTCCTGCGGGCGGTCGTGGGCCGCGAGCGCCCGCTCCTCGTCTTCGCGCCCGGACCGGCGCGTCTGGACGGGCGTCCTCGTGCGCTCCTCAAGAGCCTCGTCAACCTCGCCAACGTCGTGCTCGTGCGCCTCGGTCGGGGGGAGGCGCTGACGCTCGGCCGTGCGGTGCGCGGCGACAGCCGGGCCGGTCGGTTCGTCGAGTCGGCCAGCGTCCGCCTGCAGTCCCTGTACGTGGCGCGCGACGAGGTGACCCGGGGGATCCTGGGGCCGCGCGTCCGGGTCGGGCCGGACCTCGCCCTCGCGCGCGACGACGGCCCGTCGTCGCCGGGCGGGGCGAAGGACGCGATGGTGCTCTCCTTCCGCGGCGACCGGCCGGTCGACGACGCGCTCGTCCGGGACGCGCTGGAGGCGGCGCGGCGCACCGGGACGCGCCCGGTGCTGGTGACCCAGGTCCGTCGCGACGGCGCGCAGCACGCCCGCCTCGCCCAGGTCCACGGGATCGACCACGTCGCGTGGGCCGGGGACCACCGGGAGCAGCTCGCCCGGGTGACCCGGGCGATGCTCTCGGCCCGGGTGGTGGTGAGCGACCGGCTCCACGCGCTGCTGCTCGGGGCGCGCAACGGGGCGGTCGTGGTGCCCGTGAGCACGCCGACGAGCGACAAGCTGTCGACGACCCTCGCCGTGCTCCCCACGAGGGAGCCACCCGGCGACGTCGGTGCGCTCCTGGCACCGCTGGGCGACCCGGTCGCGGTCGACCGCCGGGCAGCCCGGGCGGCGGTCGAGGAGGTGCGGGCGCTCGTCGTCGCGCGCGCCGAAGGTCTGAAGGGCGGCTCCTGAGATGTCACCCACCGTCCCTGTGCTGACCACCGTCCTCGGGGCGGTGCTCCTCCTCGCGCTCGGGGGGACCCGGCGCGGGGTGCTCGTCGGCCCGCTCGGGCTCACGGTGTTCATGCTCGTCGCGATCTACGGGTTGCGCCCGTTGCTCATGATCGACCGCGCTGCCTACGACTTCTACGGCCTGCGCGTCACTGACGGGTTCCAGCAGGCGACGTGGGTCGGGCTGGTCGCCGTGGTCTCCCTCTTCGTGGGGTACGCGGCGCGCGCCGCGCGGCGCGTCCCGGCGCCGGGGCGCGGGGCGGTGCCGCACGACGGCGACGACGGACGGGCCGGGGTGGCGGATGCCCTCGCGCGCGTGCCGCTCCCGGGTGCCGCGGCGTTCTGCGTGGCGACGGTCCTGCTCTGGTTCGCGGCGATCGCCGCCTACGGGGGCGGCGCGGGCTTCCTCTCGCTCATGTTCTTGGGGCGGTCGGCCGCGGTCGACGCGCGGCTCGAGGGCATGCCGGCGATCGTCATGGCGCTGCCGGTCATGGGCGCGCTGGCGCTCGCGGCGGTCCGCGTCGTGCGCGACCGGCGCGTGCGACCCACGACCGGCGAGCGCCTGCTCTTCTGGGCGGCGGTGGCGTTCGCGGTCGTGCCGACCACGGCTCTCGGCACCCGCCGCTTCCTGCTCCCGGTGGTCCTCCTGGCCGTCGTCGCGGCGTCCGCGAGGGTGTGGGACCGCCGGGTACGGCCGCGCCACGTCGCGCTGGCCGTCGTCGGTCTCCTCGCGCTCGCGATCGTCCCGTTCGTGCGCAGCGCCGGGTCGCGGTCGGAAGGGGCGTCGTTGGGGACGGCGATGCAGGAGTTCTACGAGGTCGAAGGCACCCGGGGGATCGCGGAGAGCTTCCTGCTGTCCTACGACACGGAGATGTTCTCCTACGTCGCGTACGCGGCGCCGCGTCTGGGCGGAGACTTGCCGGTCGGGTGGGGGCGCGGGACGGTGCTGGAGCTGGTGCTCGCACCGTTGCCGGCTGGCGTCCTCGGCACGGAGTCCTGGAGCAACTCGCGGCTGCGCGCCATGTTCGGCGGTTCGTGCGCCGAGTACCTGTGTCCGGTGCCGAGCCTGCCGGGGGCCCTCTACCTCGATTTCGCGTTCGCGGGGGTCGTGCTGGGCATGCTCGTCTTCGGGTGGTTCGTGCACGCGAGCCAGGCGGCGCTGCCCTCGGCGCGGGGCGCGAGGCTCGTCCTGACCCTCGGATTCATCTCCTTCGTCCCGAACGTCGTCCGCGGCAACCCGGCCGCGCAGCTCGCCATCCTCGCCCAGGTCGTGGTCCTCACGATCGTCGGCCTCTGGCTGCTGCGGCTCCTCCTGGGCACGGGACCGCCCCGGTCCCGTCGCGCGGACCCGCCCGGCGCGAGCGACGCAACCCCGCCGCCCGCCCCGTCCCGAGTACCCGACCACCTGACGAAGGGTGTGCCATGAGAGAGAGCGCAGGCTTCTACCTCGCTGTGATGCCGCGCTACCGGCGCGCGTGCACGGAGATCGTCCGGGAGAGCTATCCCGGCGACCTCTCCGTGTGGGTGAGCGAGGCGCACCAGGACCCGAGCGTGCGGACCGACACGGGCGTCGGGTGGTACGAGCGGGTGCGCATGGTCCGGGTGCGTCGCCCCGCCGTCTTCCTCCAGGTGGGGCACTGGCGCGACGCGTGGCGCCAGGGCACGACCGTCGTCGACCTGAACCCGCGCAGCGTGACCGCGTGGCTGCTGCTCGGTCTGCGGCGCGCGACGGGGCGCCGGGTGCTGGTGTGGGGCCACGTGCATCCCCGGGCGGGGCAGGACGCGCGGACCGCACCGGTTCGCCGCCTCATGCGCCGCCTCGCGCACGGCACGATCTCCTACACCGTCGCCGACGCCGCCGACGCGCGGGCCGAGCTGCCCGGCTCGCCCGTCTGGGTCGCGACGAACGCGCTCTACCCTCGCGACGCGATCCGGGTGTCCCCGGACGCGGGCGATGTCCGGGACGAGCTCGTGTACGTGGGCCGGTTCGTCCGGGCCAAGAAGGTCGACCTGCTCGTGCGGGCGTTCGCCGTCGCGCACCGTCGGCGGCCCGGGATGCGGCTCACGCTGGTCGGCGACGGCGAGCAGAAGGCCGAGCTGGAACGGCTCGTCCGCGGCGAGGGGCTGGACGACGTGGTGACGTTCGCGGGATGGGTCGACGAGGTCGAGGCGCTCCGGGCGGTGTACGCGCGCGCCTTCGCGGCCGTCTCCCCGGGCTTCGCCGGTCTGTCCCTCACCCAGGCTGCGGGGTTCGGTGTCCCGACCCTCGTGTCGCGCGACGAGCCGCACTCGCCGGAGATCGAGCTGGCCGACCACGGTGCGGTCCGGTGGTTCCCGACCGACTCGGTCGAGGGTCTCGCGCAGGCTGCGCTCGACGCGTGGGACGAGCGGGAGCAGGTCCCCGACCGCGAGCTGTCCGCGTGGGTCCGCGAGGCCTACTCCGCGGAGTCGATGGCGCGGGGCCTGGTCGACGCGCTCGGCGCGGGCGTCGCGCGGACGCAGGAGGTGACGGTCGCGTGACGAGCAGCACGACGCCGGTGTACGGCACCCGCACCCAGCTGTCCCCGCTCCTCGTGCGGCCGGTCCGCGCCGTGATGCGCCGCCTCGCGGTGCGGCAGCACGTGACCTACGGCCGGGGCCTGAGGCTCGGCCGGTTCGCCGTGGTCAGCGCACCCCATCGGCTCGTCCTCGGGGACGACGTGTCCATCGGCCCGTGGTCGATCGTCGAGGTCGACGGCGAGATCGGCGACTTCGCGCTCATCGGCCAGGGTGTCCAGGTCGTCGGTCGTGACGATCACGCGTTCGACGAGGTGGGGACCCCGGTCTCCGAGTCGACCTGGTCCGGGGACCGGCCCGCGACGCCGCGCGACGCGGTGCGCATCGGGCGCGACGTGTGGGTCGGAGGGGGGTCGGTCGTGCTCAGCGGCGTCTCGATCGGGGAGGGCAGCATCGTGGGCGCGGGTTCCGTCGTCACCGAGGACGTCCCGCCGTACTCGATCGCCGTGGGCTCGCCCGCGCGGGTCGTGCGCCAGCGCTTCGACGCCGCGGACGCGGCCCGGCACAGCAGGGCGCTCGACGAACGAGCACGGAGGAGGCAGCGATGACCCCGCGGGCCGACCGGTCAGAACCTGCGGCGCTCGGTGAGCGCCCGGCCCTCCCAGACACGGCCGTCCGGGACCTGGCCGCGCACGACGGAGGCCGGGGCGACGAGCGCGGAGCGGCCGATGTCCGTGCCGCCGAGGACGACGCAGCGCGCCGTCACCCAGGAGCCGTCACGGATCCGGACGGGGGCGGTGACGAGCCCCATGTCCGTGCGGTGCCGGTGGCTGCCCGTCGTGACGAAGGTTTCCTGGGAGACGACCACGTCGCGACCGACGTCCACGAGGTCCTGGTTGTGAAACCAGACGCCCTCGCCGATCCACGAGCCGTCGCCGACGCGCAGCTTCCACGGGAAGCGGACGCGGGTGCGGGGCCGGATGATCACGCCCTCCCCGATGCGGGCGCCGAAGGCCCGCAGCGCCGCGACGCGAAGGCGCGAGCTGACCTGCCAGGGGTTCGTCACGAGCAAGAGCTCGACGACGCCCCACAAGTACACGACGGCGGCGGGCCGGTCCCACGCCTGCCGCTCGCCGGGCGCCCGCCGCAGCGGGACGACGGGCACGTCGTGGTCGTTCCGGTCGGTCGTCAACACAGCCCCCGGGGTCGAGACGATCGGTCTGCCGCTGCCGACACTACGGCGTCGAGGATGCGCGTGCTCGTGATCGGCGCGAACTACGCGCCCGAGCCGTCGGGCAACGCCCCGTACACGTCGGCCCTCGCGCGTCGGCTCGCCGAGCGGAGGCACGACGTCCAGGTCATCACCACCCACCCGCACTATCCCGAGTGGCGCGTGCGCGCCGGCTACGGCGCCTGGTCCTCGCGCGAGGTCGTCGACGGGGTGCCGGTCCGGCGCCTGCGGCACTACGTGCCGCGCGTGCCGACCCCCGGTCGCCGGCTGGTCGCCGAGACGACGTTCGGTCTCCGCTCGGCCGCGGTGCGCTGGCCGGCGAGCGACGTCGTCCTGCTCGTCTCGCCGTCCCTCTTCGCGGCGGCCGCCGCCCTGGCCCGCGCACGGCTCTCGCGCGTCGTAGGACGCGAGCACCGGGTCGTGCTCTGGACGCAGGACCTGTACTCCCTCGGGGTCGAGGAGACCGGGACCGCGACCGGTGCCGTCGCGCGGGTCGTCCAGGCCGTGGAGCGCGCGGTGACGCGCGGGTCCGACGCGGTCGTCGCGATCCACGACCGGTTCGCCGCGCACCTCGTAAGCGTCCTGGGCGTGCCGCCGGAGCGCGTCACGACGGTCCGCAACTGGACCCACCTGCCGGAGCGCGCGCCCGTCGACCGCGCCGCGGCACGGCGCGCGCTCGGCTGGCGCGACGACGAGGTCGTCGTGCTCCACGCGGGCAACCAGGGCGCGAAGCAGGGGCTCGAGAACGTCGTCGAGGCCGGGCGGCTGGTCGACCGGCGCGGGCTGCGGGTCCGGTTCGTGCTGCTGGGCGACGGCAGCCGGCGTCGCGAGCTCGAGGCGGCGGCGGGCGGGGTCACGTCGGTCCAGTTCGTCGACCCGCTGCCCGACGGGGGCTTCGTCGCGGCGATGGCGGCGGCCGACGTCCTCCTGGTCAACGAGCTGGCCGGGCTGTCGCAGATGTCCGTGCCGAGCAAGCTGACCTCCTACTTCGACGCCGGCCGGCCGGTGCTCGCCGCGACCGCCGCCGGGTCGACGACCGCGGAGGAGCTCGCGGCCGCCGGCGCGGGCCTGCGCGTGGAGCCGGAGGACCCGGGAGCGCTCGTCGACGCGGTCGTGCGGCTCGCGGACGACCCGGCGGGCGCGGACCGGCTCGGGGCCGCCGGGCGGCGGTACCGCCGCTCCGTCCTCTCCGAGGACGCGGCGGTGGCGCGCTTCGAGCGATGGCTGTCGCGCTGGCGTGCGGGAGGGCCGGGATACCAACCGCCCGGGCCCGAGCGGGACGACGAGGAGAGGGTGCTCACCGGTCCGGGTGGGCTCGCGGAGAGCAAGGGGGAGACGGCATGACGAAGAAGGCACTGATCTCGGGGATCACGGGGCAGGACGGCTCGTACCTCGCGGAGCTCCTGCTCCGCAAGGGGTACGAGGTGCACGGGCTGATCCGCCGCGCCTCGACGTTCAACACGGCGCGGATCGACCACCTCTACCAGGACCCGCACGAGGAGGACGCGCGGCTCTTCCTGCACTACGCGGACCTGTCCGACGGCGCGCGCCTCGTGTCGCTCATCGCGCAGATCTGCCCGGACGAGGTCTACAACCTCGCGGCGCAGTCCCACGTGCGGGTCTCGTTCGACGAGCCCGAGCACACGGCGGACACTACGGGGACGGGGGCGATCCGCCTGCTCGAGGCGGTGCGCCTGGCGGGCGTGGAGACGCGCTACTACCAGGCGTCGTCGTCCGAGCTCTACGGCGCCACCCCGCCGCCGCAGAACGAGACGACGCCGTTCCACCCGCGCTCGCCCTACGCGGCGGCCAAGCTCTACGCATACTGGATCACGAAGAACTACCGCGAGGCCTACGACATGTTCGCGGTCAACGGGATCCTCTTCAACCACGAGAGCCCGCGCCGCGGCGAGACGTTCGTGACCCGCAAGATCACGCGCGCCGTGGCGGCCATCCAGGCCGGTCGTCAGGAGCACCTGTACCTGGGCAACCTCGACGCCGTCCGTGACTGGGGGTACGCGGCCGAGTACGTCGAGGGCATGTGGCGGATGCTGCAGGCCGAGCGGCCGGACGACTACGTCCTCGCCACGGGGATCGGGCTGTCGGTACGCGACTTCCTCCAGGAGGCGTTCGCCCACGCGGGGCTCGACTGGGAGCGGCACGTGCGGTTCGACGAGCGCTACCTGCGCCCGACGGAGGTCGACGCCCTCGTCGGCGACCCCAGCCGGGCGCACGTCGACCTCGGGTGGAAGCCGACCGTCGACGGGCGCGAGCTCGCGCGCATCATGGTCGACGCGGACGTCGAGGCCCTGAGCCACGCCGGGTCGCCGTGGATCGACCGGGTCGCGCTCGCGACGTGGGACGCGGCATGACGACGCCCGACGAGCGCGACCTCGTCCGCCACGAAACGGCGCCGCTCGACCGGGACGCCGTCTTCTACGTCGCCGGCCACCGCGGCCTGGTCGGCTCGGCGATCTGGCGCCGGCTGGAACGGGCGGGGTTCTCCCGGCTCGTGGGGCAGACCTCCGCGGAGCTCGACCTCACCGACCGCGACGCCGTGCACGACTTCTTCCGTGCGCACCGCCCGCGCTACGTCGTCCTCGCGGCGGCGAAGGTCGGCGGGATCATGGCGAACGCGGCGTACCCGGTCGACTTCCTCAGCGAGAACGTCCGCATCCAGGTGAACGTCCTCGACGCCGCGCGGACGTCCGAGGTCGAGCGGCTGCTGTTCCTGGGCTCGTCGTGCATCTACCCGCGGCTCGCGCCGCAGCCCATCGTCGAGGAGGCGCTGCTGACGGGGCCCCTCGAACCGACCAACGACGCCTACGCGATCGCGAAGATCACCGGCATCCTGCAGGTCCAGGCGGTCCGCCGCCAGGACGGGCTGCCGTGGATCTCGGCCATGCCGACGAACCTCTACGGACCCGGCGACAACTTCTCGCCGACCGGGTCGCACGTGCTGCCCGCGCTGATCCGGCGCTACGACGAGGCCGTGCGGACCGGCGCCCGGGAGGTGACGAACTGGGGGACGGGGTCGCCACGGCGAGAGCTCCTGCACAGCGACGACATGGCCGACGCGTGCCTGCACCTCCTGGAGCACTACGACGGCCCCGTCCAGGTCAACGTCGGCACCGGGCAGGACGTCACCGTCCGCGAGCTCGCCGAGACGGTCGCCGACGTCGTCGGGTACGACGGCGCGACGCGCTGGGACACGTCGCGGCCGGACGGCACGCCGCAGAAGCTGCTCGACGTGTCCCGGCTGCGCGCGAGCGGCTGGGAGGCGAGGACGGGGCTGCGCGAGGGGATCGAGCGGACCGTGGCGTGGTACCGCGAGCAGGCCGGGCGGGTCCGCGCGTGACCCCGGTGCGGGTGGAGGTGCCCAGGCTCGCGACGTGCGGTGCCCTGTGCGAGATTGAGGCGGTCGTGGGTGGACGCTCAGGGGGAGCGGCCCGGTGAGGGGGACGACGATGGAGCTCAGGGACTACCTCGTCCTGCTGCGCAAGAGGTGGGTCACGATCGTGGTCGTCGGGGCGCTCGGGCTGGCGCTCGCGGGCGCGTACTCGCTCCTGACGACGCCGACGTACTCCGCCCGGTCCCAGGTGTACGTGTCCGTGCAGGGCTCCGACTCCACGACGGACCTGCTGCAGGGGTCGAACTTCACCGTGCGCCAGGTCAAGTCGTACATCGAGCTCGTGACGAGCCCGCGCGTCCTGGACCCCGTGATCGAGGAGCTCGGCCTCGCGGACGACGCCGGGTCGCTCGCGCAGCGGGTCCGCGCCGACTCGCCGCTCGACACGGCGCTCATCAACGTCACGGCGACCGACGAGTCGCCGCAGCTCGCCGCCGAGATCGCGAACGCGACGGCCCGGTCGCTCGCGGCGGTCGTGGGGGAGCTCGAGACCCCGGTCGGGGGCGGCGACTCGCCCGTGCAGATCAGCACGGTCCGCGCGGCGTCGGTGCCGACCTCCGCCGCGTCGCCGAACGTCCGGCTGAACCTGGCGCTGGGGCTCGTCGTCGGCCTCGTGCTCGGCGTCTCGGTGGCGGTCGTGCGCGAGCTCCTGGACACGCGCGTCCGGTCCACGTCGGACGTCGAGGACGTGACGGACGCCCCGGTGCTGGGCGTCGTCGGGTACGACGAGGAGGCGCCGGAGCACCCGCTCATCGTCCAGGAGTCGCCCCAGGCCGTCCGGGCGGAGGCCTTCCGCAGGCTGCGCACCAACCTGCAGTTCCTCGAGCTCGGCCCGGCCGCGCGCACGTACCTCATGACGTCGGCGCTCCCCGGCGAGGGCAAGACCACCACCAGCATCAACCTGGCCATCACGCTCGCGGACGCGGGTCAGCGCGTCGTCCTCGTCGACGCGGACCTCCGGCGGCCGTCGGTCGCCCGGTACCTGGGGGTCGAGGGCTCGGTCGGGCTGACGACGATCCTCATCGGGAAGGTGGGCGTCGAGGACGCCCTGCAGCCCTGGGGCAACGCCAACCTCGACGTCATCGCCTCCGGGCAGATCCCGCCGAACCCGAGCGAGCTGCTCGGGGCGGCCCCGATGACGCAGCTCCTGGACCGGCTGCGGGCCGACTACGACGTGATCGTGATCGACACGCCCCCGCTCCTCCCGGTCACCGACGCGGCGATCCTCGCGAAGGGGGTCGGCGGCGCGATCGTCGTGGTCGGTGCCGGCACCGTGCACCGGGACCAGCTGGAGACCGCGCTCTCTGCTCTGGTCACCGTGGGCGTCCCCCCGCTGGGGATCGTCGTCAACCGCGTGCCGGTGCGGGGCCCCGGTGCGGGCGCGTACGAGTACGCCTACCAGGAGTACACCGCGGACGAGCCCGGCGCGTCCGCGGGCACGACGCGCCGCGGGGCCCGGGGTCGCGCGGGCGGGGCGCGTCGGCACGCGCGTCGGCCGACGCCGCAGGGCGCCACCGCGCCGGCCGTCCCGGGTGCGTGGGCGCGCGTCGGCGCCGAGGAGCCGGGACGGGTCGCCCCGTCCGACGGTGCGGCAGACGGTGCGGCACCGGACGCCGCACGAGGGGACCGGGACGCCGCGGACGAGCCGGCGGTCTCGGTCGGCCGTCGCGTCCGTGCGGGGACCTTCGACGAGGTGGTGCTGCCGAGCGAGCGGCAGTGAGGAGGGCGGCGCTGCCCCGGTTCGCCGGTCGCACGCAGCGCCACGGACGGGACGCCGGGTGGCCGGCGGCGACGAGCAGGGGGAACGGCATGAGGATCTCGGTGATCGGCTGCGGCTACCTGGGCGCGGTGCACGCGGCGTGCATGGCGACGCTGGGGCACGACGTGGTCGGGGTGGACGTCGACGCCCGGAAGGTGGGGTCGTTGCGCGACGGGCGGGCGCCGTTCTACGAGCCGGGGCTCGACGGGATGCTCGCGGAGGCGCGGGCCTCCGGACGGCTCACCTTCACGACCGACCTCGCCGCGGCGGCCGACGCCGAGGTCCACTTCGTGTGCGTGGGGACGCCCCAGCGCGCCGACTCGTACGCCGCCGACCTGTCGTCCGTCGACGCAGCCTTCCGGTCGCTCGTGCCGCACCTCGACGCGGACGCGGTCGTGGTGGGCAAGTCGACGGTCCCCGTGGGGACGGCCGCGCGGCTCGCGGACGAGCTCGCCGCGGTCCGTCCCACCGCGACGCTCGTCTGGAACCCCGAGTTCCTGCGCGAGGGGTTCGCCGTCCAGGACACGCTGCGACCCGACCGGCTCGTCTACGGCGTCCCGGACGACGCGGCGGGCGCTCGTGCGGTCGAGGCGCTCGACGCGGTCTACGCCGCGGCCCTCGGCGAGGGTACGCCGCGGCTCGTGGTCGACCGGGCGACGGCCGAGCTCGTCAAGGTCGCGGCGAACTCGTTCCTCGCCACGAAGATCTCCTTCATCAACGCGATGGCGGAGCTGTGCGAGGTCGCCGGGGGAGATGTGACGCTCCTCGCCGACGCGATCGGCCTCGACGAGCGGATCGGGCGGCGCTTCCTCAACGCCGGGCTCGGGTTCGGCGGCGGCTGCCTGCCGAAGGACATCCGCGCGTTCATGGCACGGGCCGAGGAGCTGCACGCCGACCCCGCCGTCAGCTTCCTGCGCGAGGTCGACTCGATCAACCTGCGCCGGCGCGAGCGCATGGTCGACCTCACGGTCGGCGTGCTGGACGGGCGTCCGCTGGCCGGCGCGCGCGTCGCCGTCCTCGGTGCGGCGTTCAAGCCGGACAGCGACGACGTCCGCGACTCGCCAGCGCTCGACGTCGCGGAGCGGCTGCACCACCGGAGCGCGCGCGTGGTGGTGACCGACCCGCGCGCGCTGGCCAACGCGCGCGCCAAGGCCCCCTCGCTGGGCTTCGCCGAGACCGTCGAGGAGGCGGTGGACGGTGTGGACGCCGTGCTGGTCCTCACCGAGTGGCAGGAGTACCGGGACCTGGACCCGGGCAAGCTGTACGGCCTCGTGGCGGCCCCCCGCGTGGTCGACGGCCGCAACGCGCTCGACGCGACCGTGTGGCGCGAGGCGGGGTGGACGTACCGCGCGCTCGGCCGGCGGTGAACGGCGGCCCGGCGGCACGCGCCGGTTCCGGGCCCCGTGCCGGAGCGCGTCGGCTCGCGGCGCTGGTGACGACGCTCGCGAGCCTGTCCCTCGGGGCCTGCGCGCCGGGCCACGACGGTGGGCGCGGGGCTCCGAGCGCCGACGACCCCGCGGCGGCCCGGCCCTGGGAGCCGACGGAGTACGCCGCCCGGCTGCTGGCGGAGACGCAGGAGGAACGCGACGAGGCGGGGGTCCCCCGGCTGGAGGAGAGCGGCTGCGCGACCGAGCAGGCGCTGTCCCGTGCCACGGCGCTCGTCGGCGCCCCGCTCGAGCACGCCCCCCTCGACGAGGTCGTGACGGACTGCGCTCCTGCGAGCGGCACCGCGGCGGAGAACCTCAGCCGGGCCAGCGCCGCGCCGGCCGCGGTCGTCGACGCGTGGATGGGGTCCCCCGGGCACCGGGCGAACCTCCTGGACCCGACGCTGACGTCCGTCGGGATCGCGTGCGTCGCGGACGCCACCGAGGGCGCCGGCGGTCTCGTCTGTGCCCAGGTGTTCCTCGGCTGACCGGCGACCCGAGCCAGGTCCGCACGCCCTTGACCCCTCGACCGCCGCGTCCTATCGTCTGTTTTCAACAGGTGATGAATTCGACCGCGTGCCGGGGCGCGGTCAGGGCCGGGGAGGCATCGTGCGCGCGATGGTCGTCAAGGAGTTCCGCGAGCTGCGCCGGGACCGGCGCACGGTCGCGATGCTCGTCGGGATGCCGTTGCTCCTGCTCGTCGTGTTCGGGTTCGCGGCGAACTTCACGGTCGAGACGCTGACCGTCACGGCCGTGGGCCCGGGTGCCGAGCAGGCGGTCGCCGCGATCGAGGCGAACCCGGCCGCCGCCGACGCGCTCGACGTCGTGAGCGTCGACCCCGCGGGGACGGACGCCGACGCCCGCGCGGCGCTGCGCGACGACCGCAGCGACGTCGCGGTCGTCGCGCCCGCACCGGGGGACGACCGCCCGACCGTCTACGTCGACGGGTCCAACCTCTTCGCCGCGCAGTCGGCGAAGGTGCTCGTCGCGTCCCTCGGGGACGCCGTGGACTCGGAGATCCTCTTCAACCCCGACCTCGACACGTCGTGGGTGATGGTGCCCGCGCTGATCGGCCTCATCCTCACGTTCATCGGGACGATCATCACGTCGATCGGGCTCGTCAAGGAGCGCGAGGCGGGGACGTTCGAGCAGCTCGCGGTGATGCCGCTCGGCCCCGCCGCGGTGATCCTCGGCAAGATCACGCCCTACTTCCTGCTCGCCTGCCTCGACATGGTCGCGGTGACGCTGCTCGGGATGTGGATCTTCGACGTGCCGTTCGCCGGACCGGTGGCCCCGTTCGTGGTGGGAGCCGCGCTGTTCCTCTTCGTCGTGCTCGGCATCGGCGCGCTCATCTCCACCGTGTCGCAGACCACCGGGCAGGCGGTGCAGGTCGCGCTCATGACGATGCTCCCGCAGGTGCTGCTCTCGGGCATGATCTTCCCGCTCGACGCGATGGCGGCAGGGGTGCGCTGGATCGGGTACCTCCTGCCCCTCACGTGGTTCACCGAGGTCTCGCAGGGCGTGATGGTCCGCGGGGCGTCGTGGTCCGCGCTGTGGCTGCCGCTCGCCGTGCTCGCGGTGATGGCCGTGGTCGTGTTCGGGATGGCCGTCCTGCGGCTCTCGCGCGAGCTCTCGCCCGCACGGGAGCACCGCCGACGCCGCGCGGACGCGCTCGCGGCCGTCGCACCCACGACGAGCGGGACGGTCCGGTGACCTGGGGCGCACGCGGTCTCGACGTCACCTTCCGCCCCGGGCGCGGGCACGTGGTCCGCGCCCTCGCGGGCGTGGACCTCGACCTCCCGCGCGGACAGGTCACCTCGGTCGTGGGCGGCGACGGCGCCGGCAAGACCACGCTGGTGCGCGCGCTGCTCGGGCAGCTGCCGGTCGCCGGCGGCACCGTGGACGTCCCGGCGCGCGACCGGGTCGGCTACCAGCCGTCGTCCAGCGGCGTGTGGCCCGGGCTGACCGTGGCGGAGAACGTCGAGCTCGTCGGCGACGCGTACCGCATGCCGGCCGCGCGCCGGGACCGGCGCGCGGACGAGCTGCTCGAGCGCGCGGGGCTCGCCGAGGCGCGGAACCGGCTCGGGTCGCAGCTCTCCGGGGGGATGCGGCAGAAGCTCGGCGTGTGTCTCGCGATGCTGCACGAGCCGGAGGTCCTGCTCCTCGACGAGCCGAGCACCGGCGTCGACCCGGTGAGCCGCGTCGAGCTGTGGCGGCTCGTGGCCGAGTCGGCGGCGTCCGGCGCAGCCGTCCTCGTCACGACGACCTACCTCGACGAGGCCGAGCGGGCGGCCGACGTCGTCGTCCTCGACGCCGGTACGGTCCTCGCCGCGGGGACGCCCGACGACGTGCGCGCCGCCGCCCCCGGCCGGATCACCGTCGCGTCCGTCGCGCCCGCGGGCGCGGCCGACCGGTCGTGGCGACGCGGCCGGACCGTCCGCACCTGGTGGCCCGACGGCTCGTCCTCGCCGACCGGGGGTCCCGTGGACCCCGACCTGGAGGATGCCGTCGTGGCCCTCACGCTCGGTCGCGGCGCGCACGGCACGGCCGGCGCGGAAGAGGCGCACGGCACGGACGACGCCGCCCGCGACGCGGTGGGCCCGGCGCCGCACGGCCCGGGCTGGCTCGCCGCCGGGGCGGACGCTCCCCTCGTGCGGGTCGACGGCGCCGAGCGGCGGTTCGGGGACGTCGCGGCCGTCGACGACGTCTCGCTCGTCGTGCGCCCCGGCGAGGTGGTGGGCCTGCTCGGCGCGAACGGCGCGGGCAAGACGACGCTCCTGCGCATGGTCCTCGGCCTCGACCGGCTCGACGGCGGGCGGGTCGAGGTCCTCGGCGCACCGCCGGACCGCGCGGGCCGCCGGGCGGTCGGCTACGTCCCGCAGGGCCTCGGGCTCTCCGGCGAGCTGAGCGTCGAGGAGAACGTCGAGTTCGTGGCGGCGGTGTACGGGGTGCGGGACGTGCCGATGCTGCCGCCGGCGCTCGCGGCCGTCCGCCGTCGGCCCGTGGCGGAGATCGGGCTGGGGCGCCGGCGCCAGCTCGCGTTCCACTGCGCCCTGCTGCACGCGCCACGCCTGCTGGTCCTCGACGAGCCGACGTCCGGCGTCGACCCGCTCGCGCGGGCGCGCGCGTGGGACGCGATCCACGCGCAGGCGGACGCGGGCGTCGGGGTCCTGGTGACGACGCACTACCTCCAGGAGGCCGAGCAGTGCGACCGCCTGCACGTCCTCTCGCGCGGACGCTCCGTGGCGTCGGGGACCGTCGCCGACGTCGTCGGTGGGCGCGAGGCGGTCGTCGTGCGGTCCCGGGAGTGGCCGGCGGCGTTCGCGGCGCTCGACGCCGCGGGCCTGCCCGTCATGCTCGACGGCCGGGCCGCGCGCGTCGCGGGGACGACGCTCGCGACGGTCCGGGACGCGCTCGCTGCGGCGGGCGTGGTCGCGACCTGCGACGTCGTCCCGGCGACGCTCGAGGAGACCATGGTGCTCGTGGACCGCGCGGCCACGACCCGGGCGGGAGCGGCGTGACGGGCCGGCGGGGGCGGCGCCCGGGCGGGTCCGACACGCGGTCCGACGTCCTGTCCGCCGCGCGGGACGCGTTCGCGGAGCACGGCTACGACCGTGCGACCGTCCGCGACATCGCGGCCCGGGCGGGCGTGGACGCCGCCATGGTGCACCACTGGTTCGGGACGAAGGAGAAGCTCTTCCAGGCAGCCGTCGACGTGCCCTTCGACCCGCAGGAGCTCCTGCTCGACGGTGCGCCCGAGGACATGGCGCGACTGGGGGAGCACGTCGTGCGCACGCTGCTGCGCGCCTGGGACTCCCCGCGCGGCCGGGTCGCCCTCGCGCTCCTGCGCTCGGCCACGAGCTCCGAGCGGGCGGCGCGGATGCTGCGCGAGTTCGTGCTGGCCCGGGTCGTGCGGCCGACCGTCGCGCGGAGCGAGGCGGACCCGCACCGGGCCGCGTGGCGCGGCGCGCTCATGGCGAGCCAGCTCGCAGGGCTCGTCGTCGCGCGGTACGTGCTCCGGGTCGAGCCGCTCGCGGGGTCTCCCGCGGAGACCGTGGTGCGGGCGGTCGGGCCCACGATCCAGGGCTACCTCACCGGTCCGCTCCCGGGCGTCGTCGCCGAGACCGCTCGTGGCACCGGGAACGTTGAGATTTCAACTGAGAGGCATGTTGCGCCGTAGGTGGTCTGTCTGTAGGTTGAGGCCCGCCGGCCGAGGCTCGGCGCGGGGCCAAGCGCGCAGGGGGAGCTTGGCGTCGAGCCACGGCGGCCCGTCTCAGACGCCCACGAGGACGCGGGTCGTCCCCTCCCGGTTCGTCCGGTCGCGCAGCGCACGACCCAGCCGGCGGAGCGCGTCGTCGTCGGCGAGGAGCCCGGACCAGTCGTCCGGGTCGTCGCTCGGGGCGTCACCCCGGGTCTTGCGGATCGCGGCGACCTGGAGCTGGTAGGCGAGGATCACCTCGCGCGGGCTCCCGGGCACGGCGATCCGTACGTGGTCCACGTCGTCGCGGCGCGAGTGGAGCGCGAGCGTGGTGAGCCCGTCGAAGATCTCGATGGTCCGGTGGTACTCGTCCACCGCGGCGCTCGAGCCGCGCAGGCCGCCGTCGCCCACGACGGCGCGGAGGAACGTGTGGAGGTAGCCGAGGTCGCGTCGGCGCTCGCGCGCGAACGCGGCGGACGACGCGAGCTGGCCCACGATGCCGGCGGTGAGCAGGATCGTGGCGGCGAGCACGAGGTACCGCGTCCGCAGGCCGAGGACCAGGTACGGCTCGGTGCTGCCCGGCTCGTGCTGCACCATCGCCACGAAGCTGACGACGGCCCACACGACGGCGACGACCGCGCCCGCCCCCGCCACGTCCATGCCCCAGCGCAGCCGCAGCGGCCGGTCCGAGCGCGTGCGCAGGCAGGAGACGGCGAAGGTCGCGGTCGCCGTCAGGAACGTCCCGTAGTAGAGCGCCCAGTAGCCCCACATGAGGGGGCGGTCGTGGACCTGCGCGTCGAGGTCGTGGGTGGCCCACGGTCCGCTCGCCGCCGCGAGGGCGACCAGGGCGGTCCCCACGGCGACGGCCGCGAGCGCCACGTGCCGGGTGCGCGGAGCCCGGCCGGTGGTCGCGCTGTAGGCCCACACGCCGACGAAGAGACAGCCGATGACGAGCGCGACGTGCTTGGCGACCTCGTGCGTCCCTCCGGGGGCGTGCTCCTTGAGGAGGTCGGCCACGACCGGCGCCCGCAGCGCGTTCGCGACCGCGACGAAGCCCAGGCCGAGGGGGAGGGCCGCGTCGGCGCGCGTGCGCGCGCGCAGGCCGGTCCACACGGCCGCGGTGGCGAAGAGCGCGACGACGAGGACGTCGAGGGCGTGGTTCACCGGTACAGCTCCAGGGACGTGAGCCGGGTCCCCGAGCTGCCGTGGGACGCGATCGAGATCATGAGCTCGCTCGCGAGGCGCTCGACGCGCAGCTCGTCGGGGTCCTCGTACCCGTCGCGGCACGCGCCGACGCGGGGGGCGCCCGCCGTGGCGGCCGCGTCGAGGACGTGCACGAGCTCGTGCGCGACGACGTGGTCGCGGTGCGGGCCGGGCAGGGTCTGGCGCGCGTCGACGAGCACGAGGTCGCGCTCGGGGAAGGCGAGCCAGAGCCCGCTCACGCCGGGGCCGAGGTCGCCCTCGACGACCTCGAGGGGCCGGCCGCGTACCGCCGCGACCAGACGGCAGGCCTCCTCGAGGCTGCGTGCGCGGTCGAGTCCCGCGGCGCGCAGGAGGTCATCCACGGCCGTCGTCCGACGCGGGCGGTGTCACGGGAGGCAGCTGCTCCAGGCGTCGCACGCGGTCGACGATCTCGATGATCGCCCGGACGTTCTCGGGCGACAGGCCCTGGGCGCGCAGCGCGAACTGCTCGACGCCCTCGTCGGCGAGCGCGGCCCGGAGGCGGTCGTCGGGGTTCTCCTCGGGGTCGACGAGGCTGCCCGTGCTCACGTGGAAGAACGCGGCGATGCCCTCGACGACGCGCAGGCTGGGCGAGGTGCGGTGCCCGCCGCGCAGCGCGCTGAGGTACGCCTCGTTGATCGAGTACCCGCGCTCCGTCATCCACTGAGCGGCCTCGCGGTTGGTCACGGGCCGTCCGCCGCGCCCGCGGGCGAAGAGCTCGTTGAGCCGCCGGCGGAAGACCCGCGCCGTCCGCTCGCCGGGTGCCACGTCGTCGTCCATGGCGACGATTGTGACAGGCTGCGGCACGTGGCGGCACGTGGCGGCACGTGGCGGCACGTGGCGGCACGTGGCGGCACGTGGCGGCACGTGGCGGCACGGGCGCGGTGCGGGTGCACGGTGCGGGCGGCCGACGTCGCGGCTCCCGTCGCGGGGCGCCGCGGGCGCGGGTAGCGTTCCGGACGGGCGCGGGACGGTCCGACGCCCGGGCGCGGGACGCGCGCACCACCACCCTCGAGGGAGCCGACATGAGCGAGCAGACACCGAAGGACGAGGGGGGCCTCGGCGACCTTCTCGGCAAGGCGAAGGAGTTCCTCACCGACGACCGGATCGACGACGTGGCGGAGAAGATCAAGTCCGTCGCCCCGGACTCGGTCGACCAGCACGTCGACACCCTGGCCGAGAAGGCCAAGGAGGCGAACGACTGACCTGCAGGTCGGTACGATCGAGGGGCGCCGTCCACGACGGCGCCCTTCGTGCTGTCGGGCAGGGCCCGCCGGCCGCAGGACCTCGACCGGGCGCGCGCCGCGCGCCTCCCGCCAGCAGATCGGAGCACGGACGTGTCTGACGTCGTCTCGTCACCCCTCACCATCACCCTCGACGCCGAGGAGACCACGGTGACGACGGGCACGACGGGGACGGACCTGTTCGCCGCTCGTCGCGACGTCGTCGTGATCCGCGTCAACGGCGTCCTCAAGGACCTCGACACGCCGGTCGCCGACGGCGACGTGGTCGAGGGCGTGACCGTCGACTCGCCGGACGGGCTCGCGGTGCTGCGCCACTCGGCGGCGCACGTGCTCGCCCAGGCGGTCCAGCAGGTCAACCCGGACGCGAAGCTGGGCATCGGCCCGCCGATCACGGACGGCTTCTACTACGACTTCGACGTCGAGACGCCGTTCACGCCGGAGGACCTCAAGGCCCTCGACAAGGCGATGTCGCGGATCGTCAAGGAGGGCCAGACCTTCCGCCGCCGGGTCGTGACCGAGGACGAGGCGCGGGCAGAGCTCGCGCACGAGCCGTACAAGCTGGAGCTCATCGGGCTCAAGGGCTCCGGCACCGCGGACGACACCGAGGGCGCGAGCGTCGAGGTCGGTGGCGGCGAGCTGACGATCTACGACAACGTGCGCGGCGCCGGGCGCGAGAGCGAGACGGTGGTCTGGAAGGACCTGTGCCGCGGCCCGCACCTGCCGAGCACGCGCCTGATCGGCAACGGCTACCAGCTCATGCGCTCGGCCGCGGCCTACTGGCGCGGCAGCGAGAAGAACCCGCAGCTCCAGCGCATCTACGGCACGGCGTGGCCGACGAAGGACGAGCTCAAGGCGTACCTCGAGCGACTCGCGGAGGCGGAGCGGCGCGACCACCGCCGGCTCGGCAACGAGCTCGACCTGTTCTCCTTCCCGGAGGAGATCGGCTCGGGCCTGCCGGTGTTCCACCCCAACGGCGCGACGATCCGCATGGAGATGGAGGAGTACTCGCGCAAGCGGCACGTCGAGGCCGGCTACTCGTTCGTCAGCACGCCGCACATCACCAAGGCGAACCTGTTCCAGACGTCGCGCCACCTCGACTGGTACGCGGACGGGATGTACCCGCCGATGCACCTCGACGAGGAGCTGGACGACGAGGGCAACGTCAAGCGCGCCGGCCAGGACTACTACCTCAAGCCCATGAACTGCCCGATGCACAACCTCGTGTACCGCTCGCGCGGGCGGTCGTACCGCGAGCTGCCGCTGCGCCTGTTCGAGTTCGGCACGGTGTACCGCTACGAGAAGTCGGGCGTCGTGCACGGCCTCACGCGGGCCCGCGGCTTCACGCAGGACGACGCGCACATCTACACGACGCGCGAGCAGATGCGCGACGAGCTGAGCTCGCTCCTGTCGTTCGTGCTCGACCTGCTGCGCGACTACGGGCTCGACGACTTCTACCTGGAGCTGTCGACGCGCGACCCGGAGAAGTCGGTGGGCGACGACGCGACGTGGGAGGAGGCGACCGAGGTCCTACGCCAGGTCGCCACGGAGTCAGGCCTCGAGCTCGTCGCGGACCCGGGCGGTGCGGCGTTCTACGGCCCGAAGATCTCGGTCCAGGCGAAGGACGCGATCGGCCGCACGTGGCAGCTCTCGACGATCCAGCTCGACTTCTTCGAGCCGGAGCTGTTCGAGCTCGAGTACACGGCGTCCGACGGCACGCGCCAGCGCCCGGTCATGATCCACCGCGCGCTGTTCGGCTCGATCGAGCGGTTCTTCGGCATCCTCGTCGAGCACTACGCGGGCGCGTTCCCGGCGTGGCTCGCGCCCGTCCAGGTCGTCGCCGTCCCGGTCGCGGAGCCGTTCAACGACTACGTGGCCGACGTCGTCGCGCAGCTCCGGGCCCAGGGCATCCGCGCGGAGGTCGACTACTCCGACGACCGCTTCGGCAAGAAGATCCGTAACGCGAGCACGCGCAAGGTGCCGTTCGTCCTCATCGCGGGCGGCGAGGACGCCGAGGCGGGCGCCGTGTCGTTCCGCTACCGCGACGGCCGGCAGGACAACGGCGTGCCCGTCGCCGAGGCGGTCGAGCGCATCGTCGCCGCCGTCCGCGACCGCGTCCAGGTCTGACGGCGCGTGAGCGACGAGCGCACGGGGGCGCCCGGCGCGGCCGAGGAGGCCGCGCCGGGCGCCGTCCCCGACCCCGGCACAGGCGCGACGGTCGAGACGCCGGACGCCCACCCGCGGTTCGACGACGGCCTGGACCGGCTCTGGACGCCGCACCGCATGGTGTACATCGGCGGGCAGGACAAGCCGGCGGACGACTCTCGCGGGCAGTGCCCGTTCTGCCGCATCCCGGACCGCTCCGACGAGGACGGGCTGATCGTCGCGCGCGGCGAGACCGCGTACGTCGTGCTCAACCTCTACCCGTACAACCCCGGCCACCTCATGGTCGTGCCCTACCGCCACGTGTCGGACTACACGGACCTCACCGAGGCGGAGACGGTCGAGGTCGCGCACCTCACGCAGACCGCGATGCGCGTCGTGCGCGAGGTGTCGGGACCGGACGGGTTCAACCTGGGCATGAACCAGGGCGCCGTCGCCGGGGCCGGCATCGCCGCGCACCTGCACCAGCACGTGGTGCCGCGCTGGGCGGGCGACGCCAACTTCCTGCCGATCGTCGCGCAGACCAAGGCCGTGCCCGAGCTCCTCGGCGACACCCGGGCGCGTCTCGCCGCCGCCTGGCCGGACCTCGCGGGGCCGGGCGGAGCGGGTGGCCCCGCGGACGGGGAGGGTGCCTGATGTTCGGACGCCTGCGCGCGCTCACGACCCGTCTGTTCACGCCGCTCGCCGCGCTCCTGCTCCGCCTGGGCGTGAGCCCGGACGCGGTGACGGTCGCCGGGACCCTCGGCGTCGTCGTCGGCGCCCTCTGGCTCTTCCCGACCGGACACCTCTTCGCCGGGGTGATGGTCGTCATGGTCTGCGCCTTCGCCGACGTGCTCGACGGCGTCATGGCGCGCCGCGCGGGCCGGTCCGGCCCGTGGGGCGCGTTCCTCGACTCGACGCTCGACCGGCTCGCGGACGCGGCCGTGTTCGTCGGCCTCACCCTGTGGTTCGTCCGGGCGGACGACCCGCGCCTGACCCCCGACCTCGCTGCCTGGGGGACCGGCGTCGCGCTCGCGTGCCTCGCGCTCGGCGCGGTCGTGCCCTACGCCCGTGCCCGGGCCGAGAGCGTCGGCATGACGGCACAGGTCGGGATCGCGGAGCGTGCCGACCGGCTCGTCGCCGCGCTCGTCGCCGCCGGCATCGTGGGCCTGGGCGTCCCGCCCGTCGTGCTCGTCGTCGTCCTCGGGCTGCTCGCGCTCGCGAGCGCGGTCACCGTCGTGCAGCGGGTCGCCACCGTGCGCCGCCAGGCCCTCGCGCTGGTGGCCGCACGCCCCGAGGAGAAGGAGGACGGTCGCTGATGGCCCTCGACGCCGGCAAGGCGTTCACGTTCGCCTGGCGCAACGCGCGCAAGGTCCCCGAACCGGTCCTGCGCGGGCTGTTCACCGCGATCGCCGACGTGACGTGGCTCCTGCGCGGCGGGGGAGTGCGCCAGCTCGAGCGCAACCTCGCGCGCGTGCGCCCCGAGCTCGCGCCGCGGGCCCTGCGCCGGCTCTCGCGCGCCGGGATGCGCTCGTACATGCGCTACTACCGCGAGGCGTTCACGCTGCCCGCCTGGGGCCCCGAGCTCGTCCGGGCCCGGGTGCGGGTGGTCGGGCTCGACAACCTCGCGCCGCACCTCGACGGCGACCGGAGCCCGGTGCTCGCGCTGTCCCACCAGGGCAACTGGGACCTGGCGGGTGCGTACGCGACGCCGAACATCGCGCCCGTGCTCACGGTCGCGGAGCGGCTCGAGCCGGAGGAGCTGTTCGAGGAGTTCCTCGCGTTCCGGAACTCGATCGGCCTCGAGATCCTCGCCCTCGGCGACGGCGACGTCTTCCGCGACCTCGTCCGCGGGGCGAGCAGGCCGGGACGGATCATCCCGCTGCTCGCGGACCGCGACCTCACCCACCGTGGCGTCGAGGTCGACCTGTTCGGCCACCGCGCGCGCGTCGCCGCCGGCCCCGCGGCGCTCGCCGTGACGACCGGCACGCCGCTCGTCCCCGCGGGCATCTACTACGAGCGCCTCCACGGTGCGCGCCGACGCGCCGCGCGGTCGCCCTGGGGCCTCGTCATCCGCTTCTTCCCGAGGGTCGAGGTCGCGCAGGACGTCCCCCGCGCCGAGCGGGTGGCCGCCGCGACCCAGGGCTGGGTCGACGCGCTGAGCGTCGCGATCCGCGAGCACCCCGAGGACTGGCACATGCTCCAGAAGGTGTTCGTCGACGACCTCGACCCCGAGCGGTACGCCCGGACCCGGGTCGCGGCGGGCGAGCAGGACGCGGAGCGCGCCGCATGAGCCTGCGCGTGGGGATCGTGTGCCCCTACTCCTTCGACGCGCCCGGCGGGGTCCAGTTCCACGTCCGCGACCTCGCCGAGGCGCTCATGGCCCAGGGTCACGAGGTCTCCGTCCTCGCTCCCGCGGACGACGACACCCCGGTCCCCGAGTACGTGACGCCCGCAGGAGGCGCGGTCCCGGTCCGGTACAACGGCTCGGTCGCGCGCGTGACGTTCGGGCCGCGCACCGCCGGCCGGGTCCGCCGCTGGCTCGAGGCGGGCCGCTTCGACGTGCTCCACATCCACGAGCCGGTGAACCCGTCGCTGAGCATGGTCGCGCTGTGGATCGCGCAGGGCCCGATCGTCGGGACGTTCCACACCTCCATCGTGCGTTCGCGCGCCCTCCAGGTCGCCTACCCGCTCGTCCGGCAGAGCCTGGAGAAGATCGACGCCCGCATCGCGGTCTCGGAGGACGCGCGCCGTACGCTCGTCGACCACCTCGGCGGGGACGCCGTCGTCATCCCCAACGGGGTGTACGTCGACACGTTCGCGTCCGCGACCGCGAACCCCGCGTGGCAGGGGACGCCCGACGCGCCCACCATCGGGTTCCTCGGACGCCTCGACGAGCCGCGCAAGGGCCTGCCCGTGCTCGCGGCGGCGATCCCGGCGATCCTCGAGAAGGTCCCGGGCGCACGCTTCCTCGTCGCCGGACGCGGCGACGACGGCCGTGAGGCCGCGATCGAGGCGCTGGGGGCGCACGCCGCGTCCGTCGAGTTCCTCGGCGGCGTGAGCGACGAGGACAAGGCGAGCATGCTCGCGTCCGTCGACCTGTACATCGCGCCGCAGACCGGCGGGGAGAGCTTCGGCATCGTGCTCGTCGAGGCGATGAGCGCCGGCGCGTGCGTCGTCGCGAGCGACCTCGGCGCGTTCCGCCGCGTGCTCGACGACGGCGCCGCGGGCGCGCTGTTCGCGGTGGGCGACCCGGACGCGCTCGCCGCCGCGGTGCTCGACGTGCTCGCCGACCCGCCGCGGCGCGACGCCTACCGCGCTCGGGCGAGCGAGTTCGTCCGGCGCTTCGACTGGTCCGCCGTGACCGCGCAGGTGCTCGCCGTCTACGAGACGGTGCTCGCGGCGTCCGAGGCGGTCATCCCGGTCCACGAGGACCCGCGTTCGCGCCGGGGCGGTCGCCTCCTGGGCCGGGCGCGCGACGACGAAGGGGCTCGCCCGTGACCTGGTCCGAGATCACCGTCCTCGTCCTCGTGGTCGCCGCGCTCGTGGCGTGGGTCCTGTGGGTCGCCGCGTCTCGGCTCGACCGGCTCCACCGCAAGGTGATGGCCTCGCGCCTGGCGCTCGACGCGCAGCTCGTGCGGCGTGCCTCGGCCGCCGTCGACCTGGCGGCCTCCGGCGAGCTCGACCCGGCCAGCTCGATGCTCGTCGCCGAGGCCGCGCACGCCGTCCTGGACGACGACGACGACACGCGCCGGCTCGCGGACCAGGTGCCCGGCCTGGCGGGCGGCGAGGGACCCCGGCCCCGACGCCTCCTCGGCGGCATGGCCGAGTCCCGCGCCCTCGCCGAGAGCGACCTCACGGCCACGCTGCGCTCGGCCCTCGAGGACGCCGACGACGTCGCCGAGCTCCGGTCGGGTCCCGTCGGCGACGAGCTCCTCGGCACGCTCTCCGCGGCCTGGTACCGCGCGCAGCTCGCCCGGCGGTTCCACAACGAGGCCGTCGCGCAGGCCGAGCGGGTGCGGCGCAAGTGGTGGGTGCGCCTGTTCCACCTCGCCGGGCACGCCCCGATGCCGGCGACCGTCGAGCTCGACGACGCCGCACCCGACGCCCTCGTGCGCCCGGCCGCGTCCGCCACGACGCCGGACTGACCCCCCGTGCCGGCGGGTGTCAGCGCGCTCCGCGCGAGCCCCGGCGGCCCGGTCGGGTGGACGCCCCGGCGATAGGATGGGAGCGCGTGGGAGCATGTGCCGTCGAGCCTGTTCGACGGCGTCCGCGCGCGTGCGCGCGACGTTCCCCTGACCTGAAGGTGTGAGGTACCGGTGACCAACGTGGCCGACCAGAACGTCCCTGCCGAGAGCGCCCCGGGCGCCGCGACCGCGGAGGGCGCCGGCGCCGTCGGCACCGCCAAGGTCAAGCGCGGGATGGCCGAGATGCTCAAGGGCGGCGTCATCATGGACGTCGTCACGCCCGAGCAGGCGAAGATCGCCGAGGACGCCGGCGCGGTCGCGGTCATGGCCCTCGAGCGCGTCCCCGCGGACATCCGAGCGCAGGGCGGGGTCTCGCGCATGTCCGACCCCGACATGATCGACGGCATCATCGAGGCCGTCTCGATCCCGGTCATGGCGAAGGCCCGCATCGGCCACTTCGTCGAGGCGCAGGTCCTCCAGTCGCTCGGCGTGGACTACGTCGACGAGTCCGAGGTGCTCACGCCCGCCGACTACACCCACCACATCGACAAGTGGCAGTTCACGGTCCCCTTCGTGTGCGGGGCGACGAACCTCGGCGAGGCGCTGCGCCGCATCGCCGAGGGCGCGGCGATGATCCGCTCGAAGGGCGAGGCGGGCACCGGCGACGTCTCCAACGCGACGACGCACATGCGCACCATCCGCGCCGAGATCCGCCGCCTCGCCTCGCTCCCCGAGGACGAGCTGTTCGTCGCGGCGAAGGAGCTCCAGGCGCCGTACGACCTCGTCCAGGAGGTCGCCGCCACGGGCAAGCTGCCCGTCGTCATGTTCACCGCGGGCGGCATCGCGACGCCGGCGGACGCCGCGATGATGATGCAGCTCGGCGCCGAGGGCGTCTTCGTCGGCTCCGGCATCTTCAAGTCCGGCAACCCGGAGCAGCGTGCCGCCGCGATCGTCAAGGCGACGACGTTCTACGACGACCCGGACGTCGTCGCGAAGGTCTCGCGCGGTCTGGGCGAGGCGATGGTCGGCCTCAACGTCGACGAGCCGGCGCGGTCGATCCAGTTCGCCGAGCGCGGCTGGTGACGGAGCGCGCCACGGGCCTGCCGTCCGTCGCAGTGCCGGCGACGGACGGCTGACGCGCGCGCATGGCCGAGGCCGCCGGAGCGCCGTCGTCCCTGGGACCCGACTGGGTTCTCGGGGACGACGGGCTCTACTTCCGTCGGGGCGCCCGCGTCCTGCTCCTCGACGACGCCGACCGGATCCTCCTGGCCCGCGGGCACGACGTGGACCAGCCCGAGCGCTCGTGGTGGTTCACCATCGGCGGGGGCGTCGACCCCGGTGAGAGCGACCGCGACGCGGCGCTGCGCGAGGTCCACGAGGAGACCGGGATCCGGCTCGACCCGGACGCGCTCGTGGGTCCGGTCTACACGCGCAGCGCGATCTTCGACTTCTACCGCCGGCACTGCCGCCAGGACGAGGTGCTCTACCTCGCGCGCACGGACGGCACCACCGCCCGCGGCGAGCTGAGCCGGGACGGGTGGACCGACGTCGAGCACGACGTCGTCGACGAGATGCGCTGGTGGTCGCTCGACGACCTGCGCGGCGTCGAGATCGAGGTGTTCCCCGAGGGCCTGGCCGACCTCGTCGCGCCGCTGCTGCGCGGGTGGGACGGCGTCACGCACCACCTCGGGACAGCTCGCGAGGACTGAGGTCCGGGCCGACGCGGCAGTCCCGCCGCGGCGCGCGAGTGCCTGCCCGGTGCTACGGACGACGGGCGACGACCCGCCACACGATCCCGCCGACGAGGAGCCCCAGACCGAGGACCGCCCCGCCGATCGCGACGAACCACAGCAGGATCGTGCCGCCGACCGTCGCGAAGAACTCGCCGAACCGCCAGCCCTCGGTGACGACGAACGTCGCCCCGGGGGACGCGTCGCCCTGGGCGACGGCCACGGTGCACGTCTGGGCCGACGGCGAGGTCACCTCGGCGACGGTCGTCGCCTCGTGCGAGCCGAAGCCGGAGCTCCCGGAGACGGAGGGGTGCCGCACGTCGAGGTCGCCGTCGGGGCAGGTCACGGTGACGTCGTCGGCGTCGAATCCCTCGGCGCCGATCGGCACGACCGCCCACACGCTGAACGGTCGACCGCCCGAGAGCGCGACGTCCGCCTCGCCCGGGACGTCGCCGGAGGCGAGCGCGGCCGAGCCGGGGGCGCCCGTGCTGTCGACGACGCCCGTCGGCAGCGCCCGCAGGAAGGTCGTGGCGCCCAGGACGCCGGCGACGAGCGCGACCGCCAGCAGGACCGCGCCGACCACGATCAGGACCGTCGCGCCGCGCGTGCTCCGCGGCGGACGGGGCGGGAGACCGGGGTACGGGACCGAAGGACCGGGATACCCGGACGGCGGCTGGGCAGGATACGGCGGTGTCGGTCCGGGGCCGGGCGGAGTGGTCACGACGGCGAGGCTAGCAACCGGTGTGGCGGGGTGCGGGCGGCGACGGACGTATCATTCCCGTTCGTGACGACCACGATCGGAGTCCTGGCGCTGCAGGGCGACGTGCGCGAGCACCGCGCCGCGCTCGAGGCCGCCGGCGCGCGCACGGTCGGCGTGCGGCGCCCCGAGGAGCTCGCCGCGGTCGACGGGCTCGTGCTCCCCGGGGGCGAGTCGACCACCATCGAGAAGCTCCTGCGGATCTTCGAGCTCGACGAGCCGCTGCGCGCACGCATCGCCGAGGGCCTGCCGGTCTACGGCTCGTGCGCCGGCATGATCCTGCTCGCGGACCGCATCCTCGGCGGCACGGCCGACCAGCGGACCATCGGCGGGCTCGACGTGACGGTCCGGCGCAACGCCTTTGGCCGGCAGGTCGACTCGTTCGAGACCGACCTCGCGTTCGCCGGCATCGCCCCCCAGGACGGCGGTCGCGCCGGGGCCGAGGGGGCGGGCACCGTGCACGCGGTGTTCATCCGCGCGCCGTGGGTCGAGGAGGTCGGCCCGGGCGTCGACGTGCTCGCGCGCATCCCCGATCACGAGGCGCCCGGCATCCCCGCGGCCGCCGCCGGTAGGATCGTCGCAGTCCAGCAGGGATCGCTGCTCGCCACCTCGTTCCACCCGGAGATCTCCGGGGACGCGCGCGTGCACGAGCTGTTCGTCAGAATCGCGAAGGGGTAGGAACGCATGTCAGGGCACTCCAAGTGGGCCACGACCAAGCACAAGAAGGCGGCCATCGACGCCAAGCGCGGCAAGCTCTTCGCGAAGCTCATCAAGAACATCGAGGTCGCGGCGCGCACCGGCGGCGGTGACCCCGCGGGCAACCCGACGCTGTTCGACGCCATCCAGAAGGCGAAGAAGTCGTCGGTCCCCAACGACAACATCGACCGCGCCGTCAAGCGCGGGTCCGGCACGGGCGCCGACGCCGTCGACTACCAGACGATCATGTACGAGGGCTACGGCCCCAACGGCATCGCCGTCCTGGTCGAGTGCCTCACCGACAACAAGAACCGGGCGGCCTCCGAGGTCCGCCTCGCGTTCAGCCGCAACGGCGGCAACCTCGCCGACCCGGGCTCCGTGTCCTACCTCTTCTCGCGCAAGGGCCTCGTCGTCGTGCCGAAGGCGGACGGCGTGACCGAGGACGACGTCATGCTCGCCGCGCTCGAGGCGGGCGCCGAGGAGGTCACCGACTCCGGCGAGGTCATCGAGGTCCTGTGCGAGGCGAGCGACCTCGTCGCCGTGCGCACGGCGATCCAGGAGGCGGGGCTCGAGTACGACTCCGCCGACTCGATCTGGCACCCGTCCATGGAGGTCGAGGTCGACGCCGACGGCGCGCGCAAGATCCTGCGCCTCATCGACGCGCTCGAGGACAGCGACGACGTGCAGAACGTCTACGCGAACTTCGACGCGTCGGACGAGGTCATGGCGGAGCTCGAGAACGACGACTGACCGCTGGGTTCGCCCGAGGTGAGGTCTGGTCGCCCTGGGTGCGGGGTGGGTGGGACGCGCGCGGTCTACCATCCGCCGCTCGTCCCTCGCGGCTCCCGCCAGGCCCGCCACGACCGCGCGCGTCCCACCCACCCCGCCGGTGTCGGCTCACCTCGGTGCGTGCCCGCGAGGCGCCGAGGTTCCGTCGTCGGCTCGTGGGAGGCTAGCGGGGTGCGCGTTCTCGGTGTGGATCCTGGGCTGACCCGGTGCGGCGTCGGGGTGGTGGACTCCGCGCGGGGGCGGCGGGCCGAGCTCGTGGCCGTCGGCGTGATCCGGACGGACCCGGACCTCAGCGTGGACCTGCGGCTGCTGCGGATCGCGGAGCGGCTCGACGCGTGGTTCGACGAGCACGTTCCGGACGTCGTCGCGGTCGAGCGCGTGTTCGCCCAGCACAACGTCGGGACCGTGATGGGCACGGCCCAGGCCGCGGGTCTCGCGATGGTCGGCGCGGCAAAGCGGGGCGTCCCCGTCGCGCTGCACACGCCGTCCGAGGTCAAGGCTGCGGTCACGGGGAGCGGGCGCGCGGGCAAGGAGCAGGTCCAGCGCATGGTCGCGAGCATCCTGGGGCTCGCGGAGCCGCCGAGGCCCGCGGACGCCGCCGACGCGCTCGCGCTCGCGATCTGCCACCTGTGGCGACCCTCGGGCGCGCTCCAGGGCGGCGAGCGGCACGAGCTGACGCCGGCGCAGCGTGCCTGGGCCGCGGCCGAGCACGCGGCGAAGGCCCGGCGGGCACCGCGCTGACGGCGCCCGTGTCGGTCGGCCGGGGCGTGGGCGCACCTTGCTAGAGTGACCGCGGTCGTACGGGTGTTCGACACACCTTCTCGGCGCCGTCCGCGGTCGTCGCGCCGGCGGACCATCGGACCAGGTCGGCGGAGCCGACCGGGAGAGGAGCCTGGGTGATCGCGTCGCTGAGCGGAGTCGTGGCGAGCGTCCAGCTCGACCGCGCCGTGCTCGAGGTCGGGGGAGTGGGCTACCTCGTGCACGCCACGCCGGCGACCCTCGCGGGCCTGCGCGTGGGCGAGGACGCTCGGCTCGCGACGAGCCTCGTGGTCCGCGAGGACTCCTTCACCCTCTACGGGTTCGCCGACGACGACGAGCGGACCGTCTTCGAGACCGTCCAGACCGTCAGCGGCGTCGGGCCGCGGCTCGCGCTCGCGATGCTCGCGGTGCACACGCCCGACGCCCTGCGACGCGCCGTGGGAGGTGGCGACATCGCCGCCCTGGTGCGTGTCCCCGGCATCGGCACCAAGGGCGCGCAGCGGATCGCGCTCGAGCTGGGCGACAAGCTCGGGCCGCCCACCGGGGCCGACGCCCCCGGGGCGGGCGCGCCGGCCACCGGGACCGGCCCGCGCCCGGTCGACGACCGTCGGGACCAGGTGGTCGAGGCGCTCGTCGGGCTCGGCTGGAACCTCAAGGCCGCGGACGACGCCGTCTCCACCGTCCTCGCCGAGGCCGGTGTCGACGTCGTCGAGGCGCCCGACGTGGCCGGCGCGCTGCGTGCCGCGCTGCGCGTCCTCGGCGGACCGAGGGGCTGACCGTGGCGAACTTCGACCAGGTGGGCGTGGACGGCTTCGGCGGGGACGGCACGTTCTCGTCCGAGCGGATCGTCGCGGCGGGAGCGGACGACCTCGAGCGCGCCGCCGAGGCGGCGCTGCGCCCCCGCAGGCTCGAGGAGTTCGTCGGGCAGGCCGTCGTGCGCGACCAGCTCTCGCTCGTGCTCCAGGCCGCGCTCGCCCGCGGGAGCTCGCCGGACCACGTGCTGCTGTCCGGGCCACCCGGGCTCGGGAAGACGACGCTCGCCATGATCATCGCGGCGGAGCTCGGGACGTCGCTGCGCGTCACGTCCGGGCCGGCGATCCAGCACGCCGGGGACCTCGCGGCCGTCCTGTCCTCGCTCGAGGAGGGCGAGGTGCTCTTCATCGACGAGATCCACCGCCTCGCGCGGCCCGCGGAGGAGCTCCTCTACATGGCGATGGAGGACTTCCGGGTCGACGTCGTCGTGGGCAAGGGCGCGGGCGCGAGCGCGATCCCGCTCTCGCTGCCGCCCTTCACCGCCGTCGGTGCCACGACGCGCGCGGGCCTGCTGCCGGCGCCGCTGCGCGACCGGTTCGGGTTCACCGGGCACCTCGACTTCTACTCGAGCGAGGAGCTCGAGCGCGTGCTCTCCCGGTCCGCCGGGCTGCTCGGCGTCGTGCTCGACCCGGACGCCGCGCGCGAGATCGCCGGTCGCTCGCGGGGCACGCCCCGCATCGCCAACCGCCTGCTGCGGCGCGTGCGCGACTGGGCGCAGGTCCGCGGCGACGGGAGCATGGACCTCGCGGCCGCGCGCGCAGCGCTCGAGGTCTACGAGGTGGACCCCATCGGCCTGGACCGCCTCGACCGGGCGGTCCTGACGGCCCTGTGCACGCGCTTCAACGGCGGCCCGGTCGGGCTGACGACGCTCGCCGTGACGGTCGGCGAGGAGGCGGAGACGGTCGAGACGGTCGCCGAGCCGTACCTGGTGCGCGAAGGTCTGATCGGACGGACTCCCCGGGGCCGGGTCGCGACGCCCGCCGCCTGGGCGCACCTGGGGCTCACGCCGCCGCGCGAGGGCGGCACCCTGTTCGACGCCTGACGGCGGTCCCGTCGGGAGCCCGGAGGCGAGCCCGTCCGCGCGTCCGGCGCGCGTCCCGTGACGACGGTCACAGGTGCGCCGAACGTGGTCCTAGAATGGGTGGGGCCCGAGCGGGCGGAACTCCCCGGCGGGACGGCTCGTTGGTGAACCGTGCGCGCACGCCTAGACTGCGCGCAGATCCCGCACAGAACAGGACACGAGACTCCGTCATGGATATCAGCTTCATCCTCATCCTCGCCCTCGCGGCGGGCGCGATGTTCCTCATGACCAGCCGCACCCGCAAGCAGCAGCGCGAGGCCCAGAACTTCCGGGCGAACCTCGCCCCCGGGCAGGAGGTGATGACGGGTTCCGGCATGTTCGGCACGATCGTCGACGTCGACGAGGACGCCGACGTCATCACGATCGAGTCGACGCCGGGCAACCAGTCCCGGTGGCTCCGGGCCGCCATCGCGAAGCTCGTCGACCCGCCGGTCGAGCCCGAGGAGGAGGAGTCGGCGTCCGACGAGGCGACCGACGGCGACGCGCTCTACGGCAGCGCGCCGTCCGGGTCCAAGGAGGACGTCGACGACCTCGTCGTCCCCGACGACCTGTCCGGCCTGACCGGCGGGCCCACGGACAAGGACCGTGACCGTCGCGACGAAGGCACCGAGAGCAAGTGACCGTGCGCCGGTCGCCCCGAGCGACCGGCGCCTGACCTGGTCGGCCTCCCGGCCGACCGCACGAGAAGAGACAGACAGTTGGCCAACTCCAGCACGCGCCGTTCCCGGCCCGTCCGGACGATCGTCCTGTTCCTGCTCCTGAGCGTCGTCCTATTCGGCGTGCTCTTCGCAGGGACCAAGACGGACGGCCGCTCGGCGGACAACCCGGGAGGCGCCTCCTTCGCCCCTGCGCTCGCGCTCGACCTCGAGGGCGGGACGCAGATCGTCCTGCAGCCCGTGACGGAGGACGCGTCCGCAGTCACCCCCGAGACGATCAACCAGGCGATCAACGTCATCCGCCAGCGCATCGACGCGCAGGGCGTCTCCGAGACGGAGATCACGAGCCAGGGGCGCGACAAGATCGTCGTCGGCATCCCGGGCCAGCCGTCCCAGGAGACGATCGACCTCGTCAGCGCCTCGGCGCAGATGCGGTTCCGGCCGGTCCTCGCGGTCGGCATGCCGACCGCGACGCCCGCCGAGGACGCGACGGGCGACGAGGCGGCGACGGAGGAGAGCGCGGACCCCGCGACCGAGTCCGCGGACCCCGCGACCGACGAGGCGACGGACCCCGCGGCGGACGAGGCCACGGACCCGGCTGCTGACGAGGCCACCGATCCCGCGGCGGACGAGGCGACGGACGCCCCCGCCGACGACGCGACGACCGGGACCGACACGGAGGCGACCCGCCCGGAGAACCCCAGCGACCTGGCGCAGATCACGCCGGAGCTGCAGGCGGAGTTCGACGCGCTCGACTGCACCCTGCCGGAGAACCAGGTCGGCGGCGACAGCGGCCCGACCGACTCCGCGTTCGTCTCGTGCGCCGACGACGGCTCGGCCAAGTACATCCTCGGCCCAGTCGAGATCGAGGGCACCGACATCTCGAACGCGAACTCCGGCCTGCGCGTCGGGCAGAACGGCGTCGTCACGAACGAGTGGGTCGTCAACCTCGAGTTCGACTCCGAGGGCACCAAGGAGTTCCGCGAGGTCACCACGCGCCTCACGTCGCTGCCGGCCCCGCAGAACCAGTTCGCGATGGTCCTCGACGGGCTCGTCATCTCCGCCCCGGTCTCCCAGGCCGTCATCCCCGACGGCAAGGCGGAGATCTCCGGCAGCTTCACGCGCGACTCGGCCGCGACGCTCGCCAACCAGCTCAACTTCGGCGCCCTCCCGCTGACGTTCGAGGTGCAGAGCCAGGAGCAGATCTCGGCGACGCTCGGCAGCGAGCAGCTCCAGAAGGGCCTCATCGCCGGAGTCATCGGTCTGCTGCTGGTGTTCATCTACTCGCTCTTCCAGTACCGGATGCTCGGGTTCCTCACCATCGCGTCGCTCATCGTGGCGGGCGTGGTCACCTACCTGACCATCGCGCTCATGTCATGGGGGATCGGCTACCGGCTCTCCCTGGCGGGCGTCGCGGGCCTCATCGTCGCGATCGGCTTCACCGCGGACTCGTTCATCGTGTACTTCGAACGTATCCGCGACGAGCTGCGCGACGGGCGCACGCTCCAGCAGGCGGTCTCCAAGGGCTGGGGGCGTGCCCGCCGCACGATCCTCGCCGCGAAGGCCGTCAACCTCATCTCCGCGATCGTGCTCTACTTCCTCGCGGTGGGTGGCGTCCAGGGCTTCGCCGTCACACTCGGTCTCACGACGATCATCGACGTCGCCGTCGTCTTCTGGTTCACGCACCCGGTGATGGAGCTCGTCGCGCGCGTCCCGTTCTTCCGGGACGGGCACAAGTGGTCGGGCCTCTCGCCGGACCGGCTCCAGACCCGCGGACCGCGCTACGTGGGCGCGGGGAAGGTGGTCGGGCCGGGTCAGCCCGCCGACCGTCGCACCCCCACGGCCGCGCAGGAGCCCACCGGTGCGAAGGGCGAGGACGAGCTCGTCCTCGCCGGCTCCGCCCCGCGGACGCCGGCGCGCACCGAGGACGGACGACGACTGACGATCGCCGAGCGGCGCGCGGCCGAGCGTCGCGCGGCCGCCCAGGAACCGGCACCCGGTGGAACGGACGGGCCGGCGGACGCCGCGCCGTCCGCCATCGACGGTGAGAACGAGGAGAACCGCTGATGGCCGCCCGTAGCTTCGCGCAGTGGGGCAACGACCTCTACACGGGGCGCAAGTCCTACCCGATCGTCCAGCAGCGCAAGCGCTGGTTCATCGTCGTGGGCGTCCTCAGCCTGCTGTCCGTCATCGTGATCGCCGTCCAGGGGCTCAACCTGGGTCTCGACTTCCGCGGCGGCTCGGAGTTCACGGTCACGAGCATCACGGACAAGTCACAGGAGCCGGCCGTCGACGCCGTGCACTCGGTCGCGCCCGACGCCGAGCCGCGCGTGTCGAGCGTCGGCGAGAGCGCGCTGCGCGTCCAGACCGCCGAGCTCGCCGACGAGGACCAGGTCAACGCGGTGCGCCAGGCGCTGGCGGACGCCTACGGCGTCGACGTGAACGAGGTCGCGAGCGCGTTCGTCGGCCCGACCTGGGGCGCCGACGTGTCGTCGCGCGCGCTGTGGGGCGTCGTCGTGTTCATCGGTCTGGTCGCGGTCTTCATGGCGATCTACTTCCGCGCCTGGCGCATGTCGCTCGCCGCGATCATCGCGCTGCTCGCCGACCTGCTCATCTCGGCGGGCGTCTACGCCGCGGTGGGGTGGGAGGTCACGCCGTCGACGATCATCGGGTTCCTCACGATCCTGGGCTACTCGCTGTACGACAAGGTCGTGGTCTTCGACAAGGTCCGCGAGAACACGGCGGGCATCCTCGACCAGACCCGCAGCACCTACGCCGAGCGGGCCAACCTCGGTGTGAACCAGACGCTCGTCCGGTCGATCAACACCGGAGTCGTCGCGCTGCTCCCGGTCGCGGGCATCCTCTTCATCGGTGCCTTCGCCCTCGGTGCGGGGACGCTGCGGGACATCTCGCTCTCGCTCTTCGTCGGCATCGCCGTGGGCACCGCGTCGTCGATCTTCCTCGCGACGCCGCTCGAGGTCTGGCTCCGCACGCGGGAGCCGGCGATCGCCGCGCACACGCGCAAGGTCGAGGCGCTGCGCGCCGAGCGGCTCGCGGACGCGGGCGAGGAGTCGGACGACGACGCCGTGCTCGCCGCGGCGGGCGTGGCGGGTCACCGTCAGCTCCAGCCGGGCGAGCACCTGGGCAACAAGGCGCAGCCGCGTCGCCGTCGTCCCCGATGACGGACCTGCACCACACGCCGACCGGCGAGGTGGACGGCCTGCGGGCCGTCGGCCTCGCCGGTCTCGGCGCACAGCGGGCCTCCCGCGTGCTCGAGCTCGTCCGCGCCGTGCCCGACTACCCCGGGCCCGGCATCACGTTCCGCGACATCACCGGGCTCCTCGCCGACGGCGCCGCCTTCGGGCACGTCGTCGAGGCGCTCGGGGACGTGGCCCGCGCGGCGGGCGGCATCGACCTCGTCGCGGGCATGGAGGCGCGGGGCTTCCTGATCGGAGCCCCGCTCGCGACGCACCTGGGCGTCGGCTTCGTGCCGCTGCGCAAGGCCGGCAAGCTGCCGCCGCCGACGGACGCCGTGACCTACGACCTCGAGTACGGCACCGCGACGATCGAGCTCCGGTCGGGAACACTGCCGCCCGGTGCGCGTGTTCTGGTGGTGGACGACGTGCTCGCGACCGGGGGCACGGCGGCCGCAGGCGCCGAGCTCGTCGAGCGCGGGGGAGGCGTCGTCGTCGGCCTCGCGTTCCTCCTGGAGCTCGAGGGACTGGGTGGTCGGGAGCGGCTCGCGGGCCGCGACGTGGCCACGCTGGTCCACGTCGAGTCGTAGGATTGCCACTCCGGTCGTCTCGGCTGGTCGCCGACACGGTGTCGGCGATCGCCGGCCTGCGGAAGGAGGCGCGCATGAGCGAGAACACCCGGACGTCGCGCGCCCCGGAGAAGGCGGGCGCGCAGCCCGCTCCCGGCGCGGGCGGTTCCGGCGGTCGCGGGGTGCGGTCGCGCCTCGTCCGCTTCGGTGCCCGACCGAACGCGGGCAGCCCCGCGCTCGAGCCCGTGCTCCAGGCCGTCCGCACCAACCACCCCCGGACCGACCTCACGGTCATCGAGCGCGCCTACGAGACCGCGGAGCGTGCGCACCGGGGTCAGCTGCGCAAGAGCGGCGACCCGTACATCACGCACCCGGTCGCCGTCGCGACGATCCTCGCCGAGCTCGGCTTCGACGGGTCGACGCTCGCCGCCGCGCTGCTGCACGACACGGTCGAGGACACCGACTACTCGCTCGCGCAGCTCACCGAGGAGTACGGCGAGGAGATCGCCATGCTCGTCGACGGCGTGACCAAGCTCGACAAGGTGACGTACGGGGACGCCGCGCAGGCCGAGACGGTGCGCAAGATGGTCGTCGCCATGGCGCGCGATATCCGCGTGCTCGTCATCAAGCTCGCCGACCGCCTGCACAACGCGCGCACCTGGAAGTACGTGTCGTCGTCGTCGGCGGGCCGCAAGGCGCGCGAGACGCTCGAGATCTACGCGCCGCTCGCGCACCGGCTCGGCATGAACACGATCAAGTGGGAGCTCGAGGACCTGTCCTTCCAGGCCCTGTACCCCAAGGTCTACGACGAGATCGTGCACCTCGTGGCGGAGCGGGCGCCGGCGCGCGAGGAGTACCTGGCCGTCGTACGGGAGCAGGTCACGGCGGACCTGCGCAGCGCGAAGATCAAGGCGACGGTCACCGGCCGGCCCAAGCACTACTACTCGATCTACCAGAAGATGATCGTGCGCGGGCACGACTTCGCGGAGATCTACGACCTCGTCGGTGCGCGCGTCCTCGTGGACAGCGTCCGGGACTGCTACGCGGCGCTCGGCGCGCTGCACGCGCGGTGGAACCCCGTGCCCGGGCGGTTCAAGGACTACATCGCGATGCCGAAGTTCAACATGTACCAGTCGCTGCACACGACGGTCATCGGCCCCGGCGGCAAGCCGGTCGAGATCCAGATCCGCACGCACGAGATGCACCGGCGCGCGGAGTACGGCGTCGCGGCGCACTGGAAGTACAAGGAGACCGCCAAGTCGGGCGGGAAGACCGCGAAGGACGACACCGCCGCGAACGACATGCGGTGGCTGCGCCAGCTCGTCGACTGGCAGCGCGAGACGGCGGACCCCGCGGAGTTCCTCGACTCGCTGCGGTTCGAGATCGGCGGCGCCGAGGTCTACGTCTTCACGCCCAAGGGCGACGTCATGGCGCTGCCCGCCGGCTCGACCCCGGTCGACTTCGCGTACGCGGTGCACACCGAGGTCGGGCACCGGACCATGGGCGCGCGCGTCAACGGGCGCCTCGTGCCGCTCGACTCGACGCTCGAGAACGGCGACTCGGTCGACGTCCTCACCTCGAAGTCGGAGAACGCGGGCCCGAGCCGGGACTGGCTCGCGTTCGTCAAGAGCCCCCGCGCGCGCAACAAGATCCGCCAGTGGTTCTCCAAGGAGCGCCGCGAGGAGGCCGTCGAGCACGGCAAGGACGCGATCGCCAAGGCGATGCGCAAGCAGAACCTGCCGATCCAGCGCCTGCTGTCGCACGAGTCGCTCGTCGCGCTCGCCAACGAGCTCCGCTTCGCCGACGTCACGGCGCTGTACGCCGCGATCGGCGAGGGGCAGGTGTCGGCGGCGAACGTCGTCTCCAAGCTGGTCCAGGCGATGGGCGGCGAGGAGGGCACGGTCGAGGACGTCGCGGAGACCGCGCGCCCCGGGCACACCGCGCGCCGCGTGCGGACCGGCGACCCGGGAGTCATGGTCAAGGGCGTCGACGACATCTGGGTCAAGCTCGCCAAGTGCTGCACCCCCGTCCCGGGCGACGAGATCATCGGGTTCATCACGCGCGGCCAGGGCGTGAGCGTGCACCGCGCGGACTGCGGGAACGTCGTCGGGCTGCGCAACCAGCCGGAGCGCATCGTGGACGTCTCGTGGACCACCGGCAGCAACGCGATGTTCCTGGTCCAGATCCAGGTCGAGGCGCTCGACCGGGCGCGCCTGCTCTCCGACGTCACGCGCGTCCTGTCCGACAACCACGTGAACATCCTCTCGGCCACCGTGTCGACCTCGAACGACCGCGTCGCGATGTCGCGCTTCGTCTTCGAGATGGCCGAGCCGGCGCACCTCGCGCAGGTGCTCAGCGCGGTCCGCAAGGTCGACGGCGTGTTCGACGTCTACCGCATCACCGGGACGAAGGCCGCCGAGGCGACGCAGCTCCCGGCCTGACCCGGCGCCGCCCGCCCGCGCAGCGCGGCATCCCGGAGCGGCGCCCCGGCCGCGTCGTCGTGCCGCGCCGCGCGCCCGGTGGCAGCATCGGCACATGGACCTGCCCGTGATGCCTCCCGTGCTGCCCATGCTCGCGAAGTCCGTGCCGGCGGTGCCCGAGCCCGACGCGGTCGAGGGCGGGTACGTGTACGAGCCGAAGTGGGACGGGTTCCGCGCGATCGTGTACCGCGACGGCGACGAGGTACGGCTCGACAGCCGCAACGCGCGACCGATGGAGCGCTACTTCCCGGAGGTCGTCGAGGCGGTGCTTGCGGCGCTCCCGGCGCGCTGCGTGGTCGACGGCGAGATCGTCGTCGCGCGCGGCGGTCGCCTCGAGTTCGAGGTGCTGCAGCAGCGCATCCACCCGGCGGCGTCCCGCGTGCGCCTCCTCGCCGAACAGACGCCGGCCGCGCTCGTCGTCTTCGACGTGCTGGCCCTCGGCGACGACGACCTGACGGGTCAGCCGCTCGCGCGCCGCCACGAGGTGCTGGACTCCCTCGGCCTCGACGGCCCGGACGTGCACGCCACCCCGCGGACCCGCGACGTCGCGGTGGCGCGCGACTGGTTCGACACGTTCGAGGGGGCGGGCCTGGACGGCGTGGTCGCCAAGCCGCTCGACGGGACGTACCAGCCGAACAAGCGCGCGATGCTCAAGATCAAGCACGGGCGCGAGGCGGACGTCGTGCTCGCCGGGTACCGGCTGCACAAGACGTCGACGCCCGCGAAGCCGCTGCTCGGGTCGCTGCTGCTCGGCCTGTACGACGACGCCGGCCAGCTCCAGTTCGTGGGCGTCGCCGCGTCGTTCCCGGCGGCGCGCCGGGCGGCGCTCGTCGCCGAGCTCGCGCCGCTCGTCGTCGAGCCGGGCACGCCGGAAGCCGACGCGCACCCCTGGTCCGGCTGGGAGAACCCCGCGGGCGAGCGGATGCCCGGCGCGGTGTCGCGGTGGAGCTCCGGCAAGGACCTGTCGTTCACGCCGCTGCGCGTCGAGCGCGTCCTCGAGGTCGCGTACGACCACATGGAGGGCACACGGTTCCGGCACACGGCCCAGTTCCGGCGCTGGCGCGACGACCGCGACCCGTCGTCGTGCACGTACGACCAGCTCGAGGAGCCGGTCAGCTACGACCTCACCGACATCCTGCCAGGCGCTCCCGGCGTCGACTGACGGGTGGGTCGTGCCGCGGCCGGGCGTCGGGACGCTCGGGGCTAGGCGCGGGGCCGGTCGCGATCCTTGCTCGGTTGGACGCGCTTGGGCTCGCCCGGCATCTTCGGGTACTCCGGGGGATAGGGGAGGTCGCCGAGCCCGTGCTCGGCCTCGTCCCTCCGGGACAGCTCGAGCGCTGCCTCGAGCGACGCCCCCGCGTCGTCCCGGTCGGCGCGCAGCGGCGTGAAGAGGTCGCCTACCTCGGCGAAGCGCGCGGGCATCGACAGCACGTCGAAGTCGTCCGGGTGGACGTCGCCGAGCTCCTCCCAGCGCAGCGGCGCCGAGACGGTCGCGCGCTGGTTGGAGCGGATCGAGTACGCCGAGGCGATGGTGCGGTCGCGCGCCATCTGGTTGTAGTCGACGAAGATCTTGGCGCCGCGCTCCTCCTTCCACCACTTGGTGGTGACCTGGTCGGGGAGGCGACGCTCGAGCTCGCGCCCGATCGCGATCGTCGCGCGCCGCGCGGCGACGAAGTCCCACTCGGGCGCGATCGGCACGAAGACGTGGATGCCGCGGCCGCCGGACGTCTTCGGGTAGCCGGGCAGGCCCAGCTCGTCGAGCAGCTCGCGCAGGTGCGGCGCGACGCGCACGGCGTCGTCGAAGTCGGTCCCGGGCTGGGGGTCGAGGTCGATGCGGAGCTGGTCCACGGCCTCGACGTCCTCGCCCCGCACGGGCCACGGGTGGAAGGTCAGGGTCCCCAGGTTCGCGGCCCAGGCGACGACGGCCAGCTCGGTCGGGCACACCTCGTCGGCGGTCCGCCCGCTCGGGAAGGCGATGCGGGCGGTGCGCACGTAGTCCGGCGCGCCCTTGGGGACGCGCTTCTGGTAGAACGCGTCGCCGGTGTTGTCGGTGCGCGTGCTCATCCGTGCACCCTCGAACACGCCCTTGGGCCAGCGTTCGAGCGTCGTCGGACGGTCGACCAGGGCGCCGAGGATCCCGTCCCCGACGCTGAGGAAGTACTGCACGACGTCGAGCTTGGTCACCCCGCGGGCAGGGAAGACGACGCGGTCCGGGCTCGTGACGCGCACGGTCCGGCCGCGGACGTCGAGCTCGACGGGAGGGGTCGTGGCTGCGGCCATGCCGACCAACCTAGACCGGGTCCTCCTCCCCGGCGAGCAGGAGCGCGAGGGTGCGCCGTGCCTGCGGCCGTCCGGCCCACCGGTGGCGCAGCTCGAGCGACCGGGTCGCGACCCGCGGCTCCAGCCCGCACACGTCGCGTAGCCGGCGGAGGGTCGTGAGCGCCTCGGCGGGCTCGCAGCGCGTGGCGACGTCCAGGGCGGTCCGCACGACCGACGTCACCAGCACCCCCGCGACCAGGGTGCGGTCGTCGCGCAGCACGTGGGACTGGCGCGGAGCGCGTCCCGCGAGCGGCGCGGGACGGTGCCGACCGGGCGGGTACACGACGTCGAGCACGCGCGGCGCGGTCGACCCGCACAGCACCCAGGCCGCGGCGCTCCCGGCGAGGACGGTCCCCGGCGGGACGAGGTCGCGGACGGCGAGCGCGCGGAGGGTCGGCGTGTCCGGCACCCGCGCGGGCGCGCCGACCTCGCCCCAGAGGCGGCGGAGCGCGCCGGACCGCACGAGGTCCTGGAAGGCCGCGCGCCCCCCGACGTCGGCCGGGACGACCAGGAGCCCCACATCCGTGGTGCGGGGCGCGAGGAGGCGCGCCAGGGTCGCGGCGGCTCCGGCAGCGGGTGCGGCGGTGGGAGGGGCGGGAGGCATGCGCACACCGTGCACCATCGGCCCGGGCACGCGGAAGGGGCCGGCGCTCGCCTGTGGACGAGTGCCGGCCCCTCCGGACCGAGAGCAGAAGGACGGCGCGTCAGCCGCGCGAGTCCTCCGCCGCGCGCACGACCTGCTCGAGCCAGGCGCGGCGCGCGGTCAGCGCGGTCTCGAGATCCTTGACCGCGCGGGCGTCGCCACGGGACTGCGCGGCCGCGAGGTCCGCCTCGAGGCCCTCGATCGCCGCCTCCAGCTGCGCCGCGGCACCCTCGGCGCGCGCACGCGTCTCGGGGTTGGTCCGCGTCCACTGCGCCTGCTCGGCGTCGCGGACGGCGTTCTCGACGGCGCGCAGGCGACCCTCGACGCGCTGCAGGTCGCCGCGGGGCACGCGGCCGGCCTCCTCCCACCGCTCCTGGAGGTCGCGCAGCGCGGCCTTCGCCGCCCCGAGGTCCTTGACCGGGACGAGCTTCTCCGCCTCGGTCAGGAGCGCCTCCTTGACCTCGAGGTTGGCGGCGTACTCCGCGTCCGTGGCCGAGTTCACCGCGTCGCGGGCCTGGAAGAACGTGTCCTGCGCGGCGCGGAACCGGGCCCACAGCGCGTCGTCGTCCTTGCGGCTCGCACGTCCCGCGGCCTTCCAGCGCGCCATGAGGTCGCGGTACGCGCCGGCGGTCGGGCCCCAGTCGGTGCTCGACGAGAGCGCCTCGGCCTCGGCGACCAGCTTCTCCTTGGCGGCCTTGGCGGAGGCGTTGCGCTGCTCGAGCTCGGCGAAGTAGTGCCGGCGCTCCCGGTCGAACGCGGTCCGCGCGTGGCTGAACCGCTTCCAGAGGGCCTCCTCGCTCGCCCGGTCGATGCGCGGGCCGGAGCGCTGCGCCTCCTTCCAGCGGTCGAGCAGGCCGCGCAGCTCCTCGCCGGCGGGACGCCACTGCATGCGGCTCGGGTCGGTCGCGGCGATCTTCTCGGCCGCCTCGATGATCTCGGTCCGCGCCTCGAGGGCCGCGGCCTTCGCGGCGGCCCGCTCCGCCTCGAGCTGGCCGCGGCGCTCGGCCGCGGCACCGCGCAGCGACTCGACCTGCGCGCGCAGGCCGTCGAGGTCGCCGACGGCGGACGGCTCGGCGGTCTCCTCCGTCAGGCGGGCGATCGTCTGGTCGATCTCCTTGACCGACAGGTCCGTGCTCGTCAGCCGCGCCTCGAAGAGCGCGACCTTCGCCTGGAGGTCGAGGTAGCGCCGCACGTACAGCGCGAGCGCCTCGTCGGTGTCGACGCCGGGGAACTGACCCACGGAACGCTCGCCGGCGCTCTCGCGGACGTAGACGGTGCCGTCCTCGTCGACTCGGCCGAACTCGGCCGCGGCCTTCGCCGCCGCGGAGTCGTCGGCGAGCGCCGGGACGGCGGGCACCTCGGGCACGGCGGCCGGCGCGGCCGGGGCGCCCCCGGCCGCGGGAGCGGGCTTGCGCGGCGGGCGGGGTACGGCCGAGGGCTTGGGGCGCGGGCCCGGCCGCGGGGCGGCGGGCTTCGCCGCAGCCGGAGCCTCGGCGGAAGGCGCGGTCTCGGTCTCGGCCTCGGCGGGTGCCGGGTCCTCGGCTGTCTCGGCGTCCTGCGCGACGGTGGTCGACGCGTCGCCGGGCTCGGTCTCGACGGCGGCCTCGTCCGTCGGCTCGGCGCCGGCGGCGGTCTCGGCGACGGCCGGCGCGGTCTCCTCGCCGCTCGGCGCGGAACCCGGCGCGTCGGCTGCCTCCGAGGCAGCGTCCGGCCGCTGCTCGGTGACGACAGGCTCCTCGGCGGGTTGCTCGGTCGTCGGCGCCTCGGCGGGCTCCTCGGCCGCGGGCTGCTCGGCCGCGGGGACCGGGGTCTCGGTCGTCGAGACCTCGCTCGCGTCGGCGCTCCCGGCGGAAGCGTCGGTGACGGCCGCGGAATCCGTCGTCTCCACGTCTGTCGCGTCGACCCGTCCGGTCTCGCTCGCCTCCGCGGGCTCCGGTGCCGGTGCGCTCGCCTGGTCCTTGGCGGGATCGCTCACTGGGTCTCAACTCCTTCGATGGTGACCGGGGTGGCGGGGGACCCGTCGCCGGATCCGTCCTGCGTCCCCGCGTCAGCGACTGCCTGGACGACGTCCAGGCCGGACGTGATGGTGCCGAACACCGTGTAACCACCCGCCGCGTCGGACGGGATGGTCGAGTCCTCGTAGACGAGGAAGAACTGGGAGCCCATCGACTCGGCGTTGCCGCCCTGGCGCGCCATGGCGACGGTCCCCGCGGGGTACACGTCGTCGGACGGAGGGTTCTCGATGGGGCCGAACGAGTAGCCCGGGCCGCCGGTTCCGGTGCCGGTCGGGTCGCCGCACTGGAGCACGTAGATGCCGGACGTGGTGAGGCGGTGGCACGTCGTGCCGTCGAAGTACCCGGACTCGGCGAGGGACACGAAGCTCGCGACGGCCTGCGGCGCGTCCGCTCCGTCGAGGGTGAGGGTGATGTCGCCCGCGCTCGTGGTGAGCGTCGACGTCCAGTCGCGCCCCTCGGCGGCGGAGGCCGGGGGCAGGGTGTGCTCGCCGGACGCCGACGGAGCGGTCGCGTCGCCGTCGCCGCCGGCGTCGGTGCCGGGTGCCTGGGTGGCGGACAGCGCCCACCACACGGCGACGCCGATCACGACGAGCGCCGCGACGACGCCGACGATCGACCAGGTCCGCTGGCGCTTCGCGCGGAGCTGGGCCACGTGGCGGTCCCACTTCTCCTCACGACGGCGCGCCTGCTCGCGCTCGCGACTCTTCGTCGACACCCCAGCTCCTTCGTCCGGCGCCGTCGTGGCGCGCACGGTCGACCCCGGTGCGGCCGCGGTCGGTACGGGACAGTCTAGGCACCGAGCGCCCTGGTGGCGGGTGGATTTGCCGCGCGCAGGTCACGGTCCGGTATCGACCGCTCCGGCCCCGCCCGGGCGCGAGCCCGTCGCCGGAGACCGGGCGAGGCGGCGCGGGCTACCCTCGGGCGCGTGGACCGACCCCGTGGCAACCCGCCCACGCCCCCGTCCGACGCCCCCTCCGACGAGCCCGGTGCCGAGCCCCGCGACGTGCCCGCCGTGACGGTGCGCGTCGTCGTGGCGCCCGTCTTCGGGACGAACTGCACGGTGCTGAGCGCCCCGGGCGGCGACTGCGTCGTGGTCGACGCCGGCGCGGGGGTGGTGGACGCGGTCGTCGCCCTGGTCGAGTCCGCGGGGCTCGTCCCGCGCGCCGTGCTCGCGACGCACGGGCACGTGGACCACACGTGGGACGCCGCGGCGCTCGCGGACCGGTTCGACGTGCCCGTCGTCCTGCACGCGGCCGACGCCTACCGGCTCGCCGACCCGTTCGGCAGCCTCGAGCACGGCTCGCCCACCGGCGACCGGGGCGCGCGCTCGCTCGTCTCCGGTCCGCTCGGCGCGGCCCTCGCCGCGGCCGGGGCCCGGCCGGAGGACTACCGCGAGCCGACCCGCGTGGAGACGTTCGACGTCGCGGCGGGTGAGGAGCGGGTGCTGCGCTGGGGCGACCTCGTGCTGCGCGCCGTCGGGGCCCCCGGGCACACCGAAGGGTCGACCCTCTACCTCGTGGGCGAGCCCGGGACGGGGATCGTGCTCAGCGGCGACGTGCTCTTCGCGGGCTCGGTCGGCCGCACGGACCTGCCCGGCGGGGACGGCGCGACGATGGCCCGCACGCTGCGCGACGTCGTCGGGCGCCTCGACCCCGCGTGGGACGTGCTGCCGGGCCACGGGCCCGCGACCGCGGTCGCGCGCGAGCTCGCGACCAACCCGTTCCTCGCGGCCTGACGTGCGCGGGCCGGCCCGTCCGTCGGCCGGGACGATGCGGACGACCGTGCCAGCGTCTGGGAAGATCTGACCCATGGCCAGGCCCACACCCCTCTCCGGTTTCCCCGAATGGCTCCCCGACGGTCGGATCGTCGAGCAGCACGTCCTCGACACCCTGCGCCGCGTGTTCGAGCTGCACGGGTTCGGGGGGATCGAGACGCGCGCGGTCGAGCCGCTCGACCAGCTCCTGCGCAAGGGCGAGACGTCCAAGGAGGTCTACGTCCTGCGGCGCCTGCAGGAGGAGGCCGGCGACGCCGACGACACCCGCCGGGACAAGGGCGACAAGCAGCTCGGCCTGCACTTCGACCTCACGGTCCCCTTCGCGCGCTACGTGCTGGAGAACGCCGGGCACCTCGCCTTCCCGTTCAAGCGCTACCAGATCCAGAAGGTGTGGCGCGGCGAGCGCCCCCAGGACGGACGCTTCCGCGAGTTCACCCAGGCCGACATCGACGTCGTCGGCGCGGGCGAGCTGCCGTACCACTACGAGGTCGAGCTGCCGCTCGTCATGGCGGAGGCGCTCGGCGCGCTGCGCGACATCGGCGTGCCCGAGGTCCGCGTCCTGGTCAACAACCGCCGGGTCGCCGAGGGCTTCTACCGCGGTCTCGGGATCGACGCCGTGGACGAGGTCCTGCGCCAGATCGACAAGCTCGACAAGATCGGGCCGGAGAAGGTCGCGGGGCTCCTCGTCGCCGAGGCGGGCACCACCCCGGAGCAGGCCGAGGCGTGCCTCGCGCTCGCGGCGATCAGCGGGAGCGACACGGGCGTCGTCGACCGCGTGCGGGCGCTCGCGGCCGAGCACGGCGTGGTGAGCGATCTGCTCGAGACGGGTCTCGGCGAGCTCGGCGCGCTGGTCGAGGCGGCGAGCGTGCGCGCCCCGGGCGTCGTCGTCGCCGACCTCAAGATCGCGCGCGGGCTCGACTACTACACGGGCTCGGTCTACGAGACCGTGCTCGTCGGGCACGAGCAGCTCGGGTCCATCTGCTCGGGCGGCCGGTACGACACGCTCGCGTCCGACGGCGCGAACACCTACCCCGGGGTCGGCCTGTCGATCGGCGTGTCCCGCCTCGTGTCGCGCCTGCTCTCGGCGGGCCTGGTCCGGGCGACGCGCTCCGTGCCGAGCGCCGTCGTCGTCGCGGTGACGAGCGAGGAGACGCGCGGCGCGTCCGACGCCATCGCGACCGCGCTGCGGTCGCGGGGCGTCCCGGTCGAGGTCGCGCCCGCCGCCGCCAAGTTCGGCAAGCAGATCCGCTACGCCGACCGGCGCGGGATCCCGTTCGTCTGGTTCCCGGGGCGCGCCGAGGAGGACGGGACGCGCTCGCCCGACCAGGTCAAGGACATCCGCTCGGGCGAGCAGGTGGACGCCGACGCCGCGACGTGGGCGCCGCCCGCCGAGGACCTGCACCCGCGGGTGGTGCCGGCGGGCGGCTGACGGACCGACCGGACGGCGTGCGGGGCGAGGGGAGGCGCGACGACGTGGCGGACGCGGTCGAGCTCGCCCTGCCGTTCGCGGGCACGTGGCTCGTGCAGAACAGCCCGGCGCGGCGCGTCCCGAGCCACGGGACGCACCTGTTCGCCACGACCTACGCGATCGACTTCGTCGCGGTCCGCGGCCGCCGCACCGCGGACGTGCGCGACTGGCGCACCGCGCTCGGCACCGAGCCGCCTGAACGGTTCCTCGGCTTCGGCCTGCCCGTCCTCGCGCCCGGCACGGGCACGGTCGTCGCGGCGCACGACGGCGAGCGCGACCACGAGGCCCGGCGCTCGCCGCTCGCGCTGCTCGGGTACGCGCTCACGCAGGCGTCCCGGGCGCGTGCCGGCGGCGCGGCGCTCGCGGGCAACCACGTGGTGCTCGCGCTCGACGTCCCGGGCGTGTTCGTGGTCCTGGCCCACCTGCGTCGCGGGTCGGTCGAGGTGCGCCCCGGGCAGCGGGTGGGGCCGGGCGACGTGGTGGGTCGGTGCGGGAACTCGGGGAACTCGACGCAGCCGCACGTGCACGTGCAGGCCATGGACGGGCCCGACGCGCACGTCGCGCGCGGCGTGCCGCTCGCGTTCCGCTCCTATCGCGAGCACGGGCGTGACGGCGGCGTCCGTGCGGTCGCGCTCGGGGTCCCGGGCGAGGGGACGGTCGTCGAGCCCGCGTGAGGCTGCTCGCCCGTTGGCCGGTCGATCGGTCGGCCGGGTTCGCCCGGGAGCGTCGGCGGCGGTGTCGCCTCAGGCAGTGAGCGCGCCGATCCCGGTCACCCACCCCCCGAGGACGCCCGCCGCGACCACCGCGCCGGCGACGGCCAGGACGGCGCCTGCCGCGACGACGTCGGGCACGCCGAGCGGGACGGGCCGTGAGGACGTCCGGGGTCCGGAACCCAGCCCGCGCGACTCGAGCGCGACCGTGAGCCGCTCGGACCGGCGCACCGCGCCGACGAGGAGCGCGAAGGCGGCCGCACCGAGCGACCGCGGCGACCGAGGGAGCGTGCCCCGGCGCCGCCGGGGGTCGCGGACCGCCTGGGCGCAGCGGATCGTGTGCCACGCGTCGGGGAGCTCGACGAGGAGCCGGTGCGCGGCGAGCACCGCGAACGTCCAGGTCGCGGGCAGGCGCGCGTGCTGGTGCAGGCTCGTCATGAGGCGGACGGGGTCGGTCGTGAGGACGAGCGCGAGGGACAGCGCGCCGACGAGCAGGGTGCGCAGCGCGAGCGCCGCGCCGATCGTCAGCCCGTCCGCGCCGACGGTGAGCGGACCCAGCGGGACGGCGTCGCCCCCGGGCCGGGTGGCGACGTTGACGACCAGGAGGCTCGTCGCGAACACCGCGAACGGGACGTGGGCGAGCGCGAGGGTCCGCACGGGGACGCGTCCGAGCGTCAGCAGCGCGGTGACGGTGAGCACCCAGCCGATCGTCGGGGTCACCGGGTCGGTGACGAGGAGTGCGGCCGTCGAGACGACGAGCACCGTCGCGAGCTTGACCGTCGGGTTCCAGCGTTCGAGCGCGGTCGGGCGGGGGCCGGTCACGGGGCGACCTCCGCGGCGACCGCGGCCGTGGGCGCGAGTCTCGCCGTCCCGGGATCGGCGCCCGGCACGACGTCGTGCCGGGCGTCGAACGCCGCGTCGAGCGCGCGGACGAGCGCCCCCGGGTCGACGCCGCGACCGCGGCCTACGCGCGCCCACCAGTCGAGCAGCGGGGGTCGGCGCAGGCCCGCCAGCGCGCACAGCGCGTCGTCGGCGAGGACCGCCGACGGCTCCGCGACCGTGGCGAGCGTGCCGTCCACGACCACGGCGACCTGGTCGGCGAGCGCCGCGACGAGCGAGAGGTCGTGCGAGACGACGACCACGGCGCCGCCCGCGTCGGCGCGCCCCCGCAGCACGTGGGCGACCGTGGCGGCCTGGGCCCGGTCCAGCCCGAACGTGGGCTCGTCGGCGAGGAGGACCGGCGGGTCCAGGACGGTCGCGGTCGCCAGGGACAGGCGCCGCTGCTCGCCGCCCGAGAGCCGGTACGGGTTCGCGTCGGCGAGGTGCGCGAGCCCGAACGCGGCGAGGGTCCGGGCCACGCGCGCCTTGACGTCGTCGACGCGGGCGAGCCGGGCCGACCAGGCGACCTCCTCGCGCACCGTGCGGGCGACGAGCTGGTGCTCGGGGTCCTGGAACACCATCGCGACGGGCTCGCCCGTCGCGGTCGCCACCTCGCCCGTGGTGCGCTCGAGCCCGGCCAGGCCGCGCAGGAGCGTTGACTTGCCGCCCCCGTTGGGACCGACGACGGCGAGCACCTCGCCCGCGCGGACGTCCAGGTCCACACCGCGCACGACGGCCGGGTCGTCGCTCCGGGACCGCCCGGCGCGGAGTCCGCTGCGGCGGACGGAGAGACCGCGCGCCCGGAGCGCGACCGGTCGCGCCGTGCCGGACGGGGGCCGGTCCGTGGTCGTCGAGCGCGACGGCGAGGACCGCACGAGGTCGACCAGCCAGTCGTCCGTCTCGGGGGAGCCGAGCGCCCCGGGCGCGCCCGCCTGCTCGAGGCGGACGGCGAGGGGTAGCCAGCACCCCAGCCCGGAGAGGTCGTGCGCGTGCTCGCGCAGGACGCGGTCGGTGGGGCCGTGCGCGACGACCCTGCCGTCGCGCCCGAGGACCAGGGTCGCGTCCGGCAGCGCGCCCAGGTCGTCCAGGCGGTGCTCGACGAGCACGACCGAGCGGTGCCGCGGCGCGGCGTCGTCGCCGCCGTCGGGTCCGGGGCGGCGCGCGAGGCCGGCGACGAGGGCCCCGACGTCGTGGGCGGCGGCGGGGTCCAGCAGCGCGGTGGGCTCGTCGAGGACGAGGAGCTCCGGCTCGGCGACGAGCGCCGCGGCGACCGCGACGCGCTGCGCCTCGCCGCCCGACAGCGCGTGGGTCGCGCGGTCGTGCAGGTGCGCGGCGCCGACGGCGGCGAGCGCCGCGGTCGCGCGGGCGTCCGTGGTGCGGGGGTCGGCGCCACGGTTCTCGAGCGCGAACCGCAGCTCCTCGTCCACGCGCGCCAGGCAGAGCTGGTCGCCGGGCCGCTGCTGGACGAGGCCCACGCGGGCGGCGAGCACGGGCGGTGGCACCTCGCGCGGGTCGGCGCCGGTCACGCGGAGGCCGCCCAGGACGACGCCCGGGAGGGTGTGCGGGACGACACCGACCAGCGCGCGCAGGAGGGTCGACTTCCCGCACCCGGACGGGCCGAGGACCAGCAGGCTCGTCCCGGCCGGGACGGTGACGTCGACGCCGTCGAGCACCCGGGTGCCATGGTGCCCGAGGTGCACGGTCACGTCGGCGGCGGTGACAGCGTCGCGCGCGTGCGCGGTCACGTCAGCCACGTGCGCGGTCGCCTCACCCACGGCGGGCCGCGCCGATCGCGAACGCGTCGAGGGTGCCCGTGCGGGCGAGCGCGTCGCCGAGGAGGCGGGCCGCGAGGCCGCACAGCACGACGCACGACACGACCTGGATCCCGAGCCGGAGCATCGCGTAGTCCTGACCGATCCAGCCGAAGCGCACGGCGTTGAAGGCGAACGTGACGAGGGCCGCGCTCACGCCCGACGCGACGAAGACCCACCATCCGAACCGGCGGTAGCGCGTGAGCGCGAACGGCAGCTCGGCGCCGACGCCCTGGACCAGGCCCACGACGAGCAGCAGCGGCCCCGCGGGGGACGCGAGGAAGACGACCTCGACGAGCGCGGCGAGGGTCTCGGCAAGGATGCCGACCCCCGGCTTGCGCACGATGTACGTGGCGAGCGGGCCGACGACGATCCACGCGCCCGCGAGGACGTTCGCGGCGAGGTCCGCGAGGGGGCCCATCGCGAGCTGGAGCGGGGCCCAGAGCTGGACGAACGCCCAGTACACGAACCCGAAGACGACGCCGAGGACGGCGACGAGCACCGTCTCGTGGAGCGTCAGCCCGCGGCGCCGTGCGGGGCGCCCGGTCGGGCGGACCGCGAGACCGGGCACCCCGCCGGCCGACAGGTCGGCCGGCACGCCGGCCGATCCGGTGGGCGGCTGGTCGGTGGGTGCGGCGGCGGTCGGGGTCGCCTGCTGCGGGGTGGTGCGGGGCTCGGCCATGCGGGTTCCCTCCGTCGGGCCCCCGGGGCGAGGGGTGCACGACGGCGCGCCACCGCCGGGCCCGGCGCGCCCGGCCGCGTGCGGGGCGCACGGGCACGAGCGCGCAGGGGACGGTGACGTCGGCCCTGCTCCCTTCGCTGGTACGAACCAGATCAGGTTCCACGGGTCTGCAGGTGGGACGGGTGTCCGGCCTGCACTCTCAGCGCTCGTGCGCTCCCCGGGGGCGTTCGGCCCGACCCTAGGCCCTCGGGGCCACGCGGACAATCCCGGCGTCTCAGCCCGCGGGACGGGCCCTGGGCCGCCCGTGCACCGGCCCTGCGCAGGGTGCGGGTCGCCGCTGACGCGGAGCAGGCGTCCCCCGGGGAGGACCGCGGGGCTTGACCTGGAGATCGAACACCTGTTCGAATGTGCGGGTGAGGTGGGACGGACAAGCGCTCGGCGCGGACGACGGCGCTCTCCCGGGGCTGGAGCGGGCGGGCCTCGTGCGCAGCGTGCGCACGCCCGACTTCGCGGGCATCACGTTCCACGAGGTGACGGCCAAGAGCGCGCTGTCGAAGGTCCCGGCGATGTCGCGCATGCCGTTCCGCTGGACGGTCAACCCGTACCGCGGGTGCAGCCACGCCTGCTCCTACTGCCTCGCGCCGTCCACCCCGGTGCTGCTCGCCGACGGCACGCAGCGACCGATCGGCGAGCTGCGGGTCGGCGACGAGATCGTGGGGACCGCGCCGCACGGCGCCTACCGGCGCTACGTGCGCACGCGCGTGCTCGACCGCTGGACCACCCGCAAGCGCGCGTACCGCGTGACCCTCGCGGACGGCACGCGCCTCGTCGCGAGCGGTGACCACCGGTTCCTCACCGAACGGGGCTGGCGCCATGTCGTCGGCGGGGCCGGGCGCCGCGCCCACCTGGCGCTGGGCGACGTCCTCGTCGGCCCGGGGGCGGCCGCGCTCGCGGGCGGCCGGGTCGCGCTCGAGGGCCGGGACGTCACGGGCGACGAGGCGCTGCGCGTCGACTCGCTCGAGGCGCTCGACGGGCCGGGGGAGGAGACCGAGCTCGTCGACATCACCACCGGGACGCGGGACTTCGTCGCCGCCGGGGTCGTGAGCCACAACTGCTTCGCCCGGCCCACCCACCAGTACCTCGACCTCGACGCGGGCGACGACTTCGACCGCGAGGTCGTGGTCAAGGTGAACGTCGACGAGGTGCTGCGCGCCGAGCTCGCCCGCGCGTCGTGGGGCCGCGAGCCCGTCGCGCTCGGCACGAACACGGACCCCTACCAGCGGGCCGAGGGGCGCTACCGCCTCATGCCGGGCATCATCGACGCGCTCGCGGGCTCCGGCACGCCCCTGTCGGTCCTCACCAAGGGCACGCTCCTGCGCCGCGACCTGCCGCTCCTCGCCGACGCCGCCTCGCGCGTCGAGGTCGGGATCGGCGTCTCGCTCGCGCTGCTGGACCCGACGCTCCAGGCGAGCGTCGAGCCGGGCACGCCCTCACCGCGCGCCCGCCTCGACCTGATCCGCGCCGTCCGCGAGGCGGGCCTGCCGTGCGGCGTCATGGTCGCGCCCGTGCTGCCGTGGCTCACCGACTCCACGCGCGCGCTGACAGACCTGCTCGACGCCGTGAAGGACGCCGGGGCCACGGGGGTCACCGTGCTGCCGCTGCACCTCAAGCCCGGGACGCGCGAGTGGTACCTCGGTTGGCTCGCGCGGGAGCACCCGCAGCTCGTCCCCGGCTACGAGCGGGTCTACGCCCGTGGCGCGTACGCCTCGAAGGCGTACCGCTCGTGGCTGTGGGACCGCGTGCGCCCGATGCTCGAGGCGCGCGGCTTCTCGGTGTCCGGCCACCGCGGTCCCGCGGGCGTCGAGGGGCGGTACCGCCGGGGCGAGCTCGGCGGTCTCGGGGACGGTCACCGCGACCCGGGGCCGCCGACGGACGGCGCCTACCCGAGGGGGAGCCTCGCCGGGTCGCCTCAGGAATCGGACGGGCGCGGCCACGGCGGCGCGCTCGCGGGCATGCCGGTCGACGGCGGGGGTCTGGACGTCGTCGGCGGGGGAGTGGAGCAGGTCCTGTTCTGACCTGGTGGCACCGTCCGGGCGACACCGCGACCGCGACGCCGGCGCGCGTCCGGCGGCTGGATCAGGAGGGCTGGTCGCGGTGCGGGACGGCACCGACACGGACGATGTCCGTCCGTGCCACAGCCCGGTCCCTGAGGTCGGCCAGCGCCACCCGGGCGGGGTCGGCCAGGTACGCGGCGAGCGCGTCGTCATCGGGCAGCTCGATGACCTGCACCTCGGTCGGCAGCGACGCCTCCTGACCGGGCAGCGCGCGCACGCGCGACAGCACGCGCCCGCCGTGCGCGGGCACGAGCGCGAGGACGTCGTCCTCGTACTCGCTCAGCAGGTCGGCGCTGCCCTCGGTGGGCCACAGCATCACGCACAGGGTGATCGGCATGGTCGGCACGCTACGCCGCCGCGCCGGCGGGATCGTCAGCCGTCCGCGAGGCGCGCCGGGAACCCGCCCGTCGCGACCGGGCCCCAGCGCGTGATCGTCAGGCGCACGAGCGACTTGCCCTGCGTCACCATGGCCTCGCGGTACTCGTCCCAGTCCGGGTGCTCGCCGCTGACGGAGCGGTAGTAGTCGACGAGCGGCTCGACGGACTCGGGCAGGTCGATCACCTCGGCCTCGCCGTCGACCTGCACCCACGGGTCCGAGAAGCGCTCGCCCAGCGAGAGCAGCGACGCGCGCGGGTCGCGACGCACGTTGGCCGCCTTCGCGCGCTCCGGGTAGGTCGACACGACGACCCGGCCCGCGTCGTCGACCCCGTACGTGACGGGGCTGAGCTGTGGCCGCCCGTCGGCGCGCGTCGTGACGAGGACGCCGTCGTGCCGGGACCGCAGGAACTGCTCGAGCTCGTCGCGCTCGACGCGCCGGTTCGTCGCGATGGTGCGTGCCACGATCACCCCTTCTGTGCGGGCGGCGGGCCGGTCGGCGCGCGCCGGTGCCGCCGGCCCGGACGCACGACACGGTCGGAACGCTGGTGGAGCGGCGGCACCGCCACGGTATCCGGTCGAGCAGCGCGCCCGCCCGCACTAGACTCGTCCGGACGCGCGCCCGCCCCGGGAGCGCGACCCCCCACCGCCCACCTGGAAGGAACCCTCCGTGCTGCGCACCCGAACGGCCGGCTCACTGCGGGCCGAGCACACCGGTCAGACCGTCACCCTCACGGGCTGGGTCGACCGTCGGCGCGATCACGGAGGCGTGGCCTTCATCGACCTGCGGGACGCGTCCGGCATCGCCCAGGTCGTCATCCGCGACGAGGCCGTCGCGCACCCGCTGCGCAACGAGTTCGTCCTCCAGGTCACCGGCGAGGTCTCGCGCCGGCCCGACGGCAACGAGAACGCGGCCCTGCCCACGGGCGAGATCGAGGTCGTCGCGAGCGACGTCGTCGTGCTCAACACGTCCGAGGCGCTGCCGTTCCAGGTCTCCACGGCGCTCGCGGACACCGAGACGATCGGCGAGGAGGCGCGCCTCAAGCACCGCTACCTGGACCTGCGCCGCCCCGCGCCCGCGCACGCGCTGCGCCTGCGCGCCAAGGTCAACCAGGCCGCGCGCCGCGTGCTCGACGCGGAGGAGTTCGTCGAGATCGAGACGCCCACGCTCACGCGCTCGACGCCCGAGGGTGCGCGCGACTTCCTCGTGCCCGCGCGTCTCGCGCCCGGCTCCTGGTACGCGCTGCCGCAGTCGCCGCAGCTGTTCAAGCAGCTCCTCATGGTCGCGGGCATGGAGCGCTACTACCAGATCGCGCGCTGCTACCGCGACGAGGACTTCCGCGCCGACCGGCAGCCCGAGTTCACGCAGCTCGACGTCGAGATGAGCTTCGTCGAGCAGGACGACGTCATCGCGCTCGCCGAGAAGATCCTCGTCGCGCTGTGGGAGCTCATCGGATACACGATCCCGACCCCGATCCCGCGCATGACGTTCCACGACGCCATGCGCCTCTACGGGTCGGACAAGCCGGACCTGCGGTTCGGCAACCCGCTCGTCGAGCTCACGGACTACTTCGAGGACACGCCGTTCCGCGTGTTCCAGGCGGAGTACGTCGGCGCGGTCGTCATGGCGGGCGGAGCGTCGCAGCCGCGTCGCCAGTTCGACGCGTGGCAGGAGTGGGCCAAGCAGCGCGGCGCTCGCGGCCTCGCGTACGTGACGTTCGGCGAGGACGGCACGCTCGGCGGCCCCGTCGCGAAGAACCTGTCCGACGCCGAGCGCGAGGGTCTGCGCGACGCGACCGGCGCGCAGCCGGGCGACGCCGTGTTCTTCGCCGCGGGCAAGACGTCGGACTCGCGCGCCCTGCTCGGCGCCGCGCGCCAGGAGATCGCGAAGCGCACGGGTGCCATCGACGAGGACGCCTGGGCGTTCGTCTGGATCGTGGACGCGCCGCTGTTCAAGCCGACGGGCGAGGACGACGACGTCGATCTCGGCAACTCCGCCTGGACCGCCGTGCACCACGCGTTCACGTCGCCCACGCCCGACTGGGTCGACACGTTCGAGCAGAACCCGGGCGAGGCGCTCGCGTACGCGTACGACATCGTCTGCAACGGCAACGAGATCGGCGGCGGCTCCATCCGTATCCACCGCCGCGACGTGCAGGAGCGCGTGTTCGACGTCATGGGCATCGGGCCCGAGGAGGCGCAGGAGAAGTTCGGCTTCCTCCTCGACGCGTTCAAGTTCGGCGCGCCGCCGCACGGCGGGATCGCGTTCGGCTGGGACCGCATCGTCGCGCTGCTGACGAAGTCGGACTCGATCCGCGACGTGATCGCCTTCCCGAAGTCGGGCGGCGGGTTCGACCCGCTGACGCAGGCGCCCGCGCCGATCACGCCCGAGCAGCGCAAGGAGGCGGGCGTCGACGCGAAGCCCGTACCGAAGAGCGACCCGGGCGAGCCGACGCCGGAGGCGTGACGACCCGCACCGCGCGCGAGGGCGCGCCGACCCGCGACGACCGGGTCGGCGCGCCCTCGCGCGTCGTACCGAGCCTCGGCCGCTGGGCGGACCACCCGGCCCGGGCGGAGCGGGACGGCTGGGACGTCCTGGACGTCGTGGCGCGCGACGACGCGCTCGTCGGAGGAGTTCGAGCGCCGCTGAGGGCGGCGTCCGGCGGTGCGGCCCGCGCGGACGCTCAGTGCGTGATCGCGAGCCTGCGGTGCACCCAGCGCAGCGGGCGGGGCGCCCACCAGTTGAACCGGCCGAGCAGCGTCATCGTCGCGGGGACCAGGAGCAGGCGGACGATCGTCGCGTCGATGAGCACCGCGACGGCGAGCGCGAACCCGACCTCCTTGATGACGAGGAGGTCGCCGAAGACGAAGCCCGCGAAGACGACGATGATGATCGCCGCCGCGGACGTGATGATCCGCCCGGAGCGCTGGAGCCCGAGGCGCACCGCCTCGTCGTTCGGGTGGCCGGCGTCGAAGAGCTCCTTGACGCGCGCGAGCAGGAACACCTCGTAGTCCATCGCGAGGCCGAACGCGAACGCGACGACCAGCGCGACCACGTAGGTCTCGATCCCGCCGACCGAGGAGAAGTCGAGCAGGCCCTCGAGGTGCCCCTCCTGGAACACCCACACGAGCACGCCGAGCGAGGCCGCGAGCGAGAGCGCGTTCGTGAGCAGCGCCTTGACCGGCACGACGACCGATCCCGTCATGAGGAACAGCAGCACGAGCGTCGCGCCCACGACGATCCCGACGGCCCACCACACGCGCTCGCCGAGCGCGTCGAGGAAGTCGACCTGCCCGGCCGCCTGCCCGGTGACCCACACCTCGAACCCCGGGTCGGTAGCACGGACCTCCCGCACGACCGACACCGCCTCAGGCCCGCCGGCGTCGTCCGCGTCGACGTGCACGCCGACGACGGCGTAGTCGCCGAGCGGTGCCGCGGGGTCGACGCTCGCGACGCCGTCGAGCCCCGCGACCTCGTCGGCCCACGCCTGGGCGTCCTCGACGCTCGCGTCGACCACGGCCACGACCTGGGCGCTCTCGCTCGACGGGTACTGCGCGGCGAGCTCGTCGACGAACTCCCTCTGCGGGGACCCCTGGGGCAGCAGCTCGATGCCCGAGTTGCGCATGTGCAGGCCGAGCACGGGCAGCGCGAGGACGACGAGCACGACGACCGTCGTCAGCAGCACCCACACCGGGTGGCGCTGCACGCGCGCGGCGAGGCGGGAGAAGGCACCCTCGTCGGACTGCACGTCCGCGGTCCGGGCGAGGACGCGGCGCAGACCGGGGATCCGGCCGAGGATCCCCGGCTTCGCGAGGCGGCGGCCGGAGAACGCGAGGAGCGCGGGGACGAGCGTGAGCGCCGTCGCCACCGCGACGAGGACGACGCCGAGGCCGCCCGCGCCGACCGACCGCAGGATGTCCGGGCGGAACACCATGAGCCCGGCGATCGAGATCGCGACCGTGAGCGCCGAGAACGCGACCGTGCGGCCCGCCGTCTCCATCGTCCGGATCAGCGCGGCGTGGACCACGCCGTCCCCGCGACGTCGGCGCAGGGACGGGTCGTCGCCGGCGGCGACCAGCCGGTGCAGCTCCTCCCGGAACCGCGACACGACGAGCAGCCCGTAGTCGATCGAGAGCCCGAGCCCGAGCAGGGTGACGACGTTGACCACGGACGCGTCGACGTCGAGCACGTACGTGAGCCCCAGCAGCACGCCCAGGCCCGTCCCGATGGACGCGACGGCCCCCGCCATCGGCATCGCGGCGGCGAGGAAACCGCCGAAGACAAGCACCATGATGAGCAGCGCGACCGGCAGCGCGACCTTCTCGCCCGTCGTCAGGTCCTCCTCGACCTGCCCCGTGATGGCGTCGACGATGAGCGCGTTCGAGCCCACGAGGCCCGTCGCGTCCCCGGCCGCGTCCGGAGCCGCCTCCGCGAGGACGCCGGGCACCGCCTCGAGCTGCTCGACGACGCGCTCGGCCACGGCGTCCGTGCGCTCGGCGTCGAGGTCGGTGCGCAGCGTCACCACGGTGAGGAACCCGTCCCCGTCGCTCGCGACGAGCGACTGCGCGGCCGGGTCCTCGACCCCGCCGGGGATCACGTACGGGTTGATGACCGTGTCCACGCCCTCGATCGCCACGAGGTCCGCGTTCACCCCGGTCATGGCCTCCACGACCTGCGCGTCCCCCGGGTCGACCTCGCTCACCAGCAGCGTGATCTCGGGACCGCCCTCGTCGTTCTCGGCGAGGATCTCGGTCGCGCGCTCGCTGTCCGAGCCGGGGATGGAGGGCGCCCCCGTGGTCACCCGGTCGAACACGCTCTCCCCGTGCACGCCGAACAGCGCGAGCGCGAACCCGAGCCCGGTGAGGACGACCCACACGACGACCGTGAGGCGGGGATGGCGGGCGACACGACGACCGAGGCTCGAGAACACGAGCGCCAGCATCCCATCCGTCCGCGCCGCGTGTCAGATCCCTCGCGGCGCTGTGGACGACGTTCACCCGACCTCCCCACGCCGGCGGCGTCCGGGCGCGTGGGCGGCGGTGCGTAGGCTCGGGGCATGTCCACCGGTGATCTGTTCGGCGGCGACCTCTTCGGCGCCGCCACCTCCGGCGCGCAGGGCACGCCGCGACCCGGACCGGGGGCCCCGCTCGCCGTGCGCATGCGTCCCGCCGCCCTCGACGAGGTCGCGGGCCAGGCGCACCTGCTCGTCCCCGGCTCGCCCCTGCGGCGCCTCATCGAGTCGGACGCGTCCGGCGGCCGGGCCGCGCCCGGCTCCGTCATCCTCTGGGGCCCGCCCGGCACGGGCAAGACGACGCTCGCCTACCTCATCGCGACCGCGTCCGGCCGCCGCTTCGTCGAGCTCTCCGCCGTCACCGCGGGCGTCAAGGACGTGCGCACCGTCGTCGAGGACGCCCGCCGCCGCCTCGCGACCGGCGGCGAGGAGACCGTCCTGTTCATCGACGAGGTGCACCGCTTCTCCAAGTCCCAGCAGGACGCGCTCCTGCCGAGCGTCGAGAACCGCTGGGTCACGCTCGTCGCGGCGACCACCGAGAACCCGAGCTTCTCCGTGAACTCGCCCCTGCTCTCCCGCTCGCTCCTGCTCACGCTCCAGCCCCTCGGGGACGACGACGTCCGCGCCCTCGTGCGCCGCGCCGTCGCCGACGACCGGGGGCTGGGTGGTCTCGTCGCGCTCACCGACGAGGCGGAGGACCACCTCGTGCGCCTCGCGGGCGGCGACGCGCGCAAGGCGCTCACCGTGCTCGAGGCGGCGGCCGGCGCCGCGCTCTCCGACGCCCCGGTCCCGGTCCCCGTGGCGGCCTCCGAGGACGCGACGACCGACGAGGACGGCGAGCCCGGCCCGGCGGACGGCTCGCCGGTGAGCGTGGACCTCGAGGCCGTCGAGCGCGCCGTGGACGTCGCCGCCGTGCGCTACGACCGCGACGGCGACCAGCACTACGACGTCGTGTCCGCGTTCATCAAGTCGATGCGCGGCTCCGACGTCGACGCCGCCCTGCACTACCTCGCCCGCATGATCGCGGCGGGGGAGGACCCGCGCTTCATCGCCCGACGCATCGTCATCGCCGCCGCGGAGGACGTCGGCATGGCCGACCCGTCCGCGCTCCAGACCGCCGTCGCCGCGGCCCAGGCCGTCCAGCTCATCGGCATGCCTGAGGGACGGATCGTCCTCGCCGAGGCCGTGGTGCACCTCGCGACCGCGCCCAAGTCCAACGCCGCCTACCTCGGCATCGACGCGGCGCTCGCGGACGTGCGTGCCGGGAAGGCCGGGTCCGTCCCGCCGCACCTGCGCGACGCGCACTACCCCGGTGCCAAGCAGCTCGGGCACGGCACCGGGTACCGGTACGCGCACGACGCGCCCCACGGCGTCGCGGCGCAGCAGTACCTGCCCGACACGCTCGTCGGGTCGCGGTACTACACGCCGACCGACCGCGGGTACGAGCGCCAGGTCTCCGACCGCCTCGGGCGGATCCGGGACATCCTGGCGCAGGACGAGCCGGCGCGCTGACCCGTCGGGGGATCGCCGCCCCGGGCGTGCGGTAGACTTCTCAGGTTGCCTTCACGGTGACCACCTGGGACCTCGGCCCCGACCCGCACTCTCCCTCGGAGAAGCGCGCGGTCCATCGGCTGGTCCCGCACCCGGACCCGGACTCCCGGGACCAGGTGTGACGTCAGTACCCACACGACAGGAATGAGATATCGCTGTGACGTCTGTCAAGCGTTCGCGCCGCCAGGTCCGCCTGAGCCGCGCCCTGGGCATCGCCCTCACCCCGAAGGCCGTCAAGCACTTCGAGAAGCGCCCGTACCCCCCGGGTGAGCACGGCCGCGCCCGCCGCCGCACCGAGTCGGACTACGCGGTCCGTCTCCGCGAGAAGCAGCGTCTGCGCGCCCAGTACATGCTCCGCGAGAAGCAGCTCGCGCGTGCGTACGAGGAGGCCCGCAAGGACAAGGGTCTGACCGGTGAGGCGCTCGTCGAGAACCTCGAGACCCGTCTCGACGCGCTCGTGCTGCGCGCCGGCTTCGCCCGTACCATCCTGCAGGCGCGCCAGGCGGTCACGCACCGCCACATCCTCGTCGACGGCAAGATCGTGGACCGCCCGTCGTTCCGCGTGAAGCCCGGCCAGACCCTCCAGGTGAAGCCGAAGAGCCAGGCGACCACGCCGTTCCAGGTCGCGGCCGCGGGCGCGCACCGCGACGTCCTCCCGGCCGTCCCGGGCTACCTGGACGTCCAGCTCGAGAAGCTGAGCGCGATCCTCACGCGTCGCCCGAAGCGCGCCGAGGTCCCCGTGCAGTGCGAGGTCCAGCTCGTCGTCGAGTACTACGCTCGCTGACCCTCGCTCCGGACGCCTCGCTCACCGCTTCGTCGGCGAGCGAGGCGTTCGTGCGTCCGGACCGGTACGCGCGCCGCACCGCGGCGACGGCGTCGTCGTGTCGTGCCCGACGGCGGTCCCCGCCCTGGTGCGGGTAGTGTTTCGCGGAGTCGTGGGCACGTCCGCGAGGACCCCGCGACGAGGAGGACCGTCCCGCGCACGACGCGCGACGTCCGTGCACGACGCACCCTGACTGGCACTGGAGGAAGAATGTCCCTGGGAGACGTGGCCGGCCTCATCGCAGCCATCGCGTTCGTGCTGCTCGTCGGCCTGCTCGCCGTGCCGCTCCTCAAGCTCGGCCGCGTGCTCGACGAGGCGCGCGCGAGCATCAAGGAGGTGACGGACCATTCGGTCCCGATCCTCGACGAGGCCGCGACCACGGTCGCCACGACCAACAGCCAGCTCGTCAAGGTCGACACGATCACGACGTCGGCCGCCCAGGTGAGCGAGAACGTGTCCGCGCTCACGGGGCTGTACGCCGCGACGTTCGGCGCCCCGCTGGTAAAGGTCGCCGCGTTCACCTACGGCGTGCGCCAGGCGGCCGCCCGCTCGTTCGGCCGACGCCGTTCGTCGGACGGCACCGGACGTGCCGAGGGATCGCGCTGATGCGCCGCGTCTTCTGGATCGGCGTCGGGGTCGCGATCACGGTCGTGGTCGTCGTCCGCGGGAAGAAGATCCTCGCGCGGTACGCACCCGCGTCGCTCGTGGACCAGGCGACGGAGCAGGTCAACGGTCTGGGCGAGAAGGTCGTCGAGATCGCCCGCGACTTCCGCACCGAGTTCACGCTCGCGCGCGACGCGCGCGAGCAGGAGCTCATGGCGGCGCTCCTCGCGGAGGGCCAGGAGGACCCGGACGTCGTCCGAGCGCGGCGCGCGGCCGGCCGCCACACGCGCCCGGCCGCGGGAGACCCCAGCCCGTTCGACGACACGGACGACGTCGAGGACCTCCTCGGTTACTCCTTCTAGGACCCGCGCGGCCCGGCCGCCGCGACCCACAGCAAGCACCCCGCACGACCCACCGACTGCCCGAAGGACATCATGCGCACCGCCGAGATCCGCAAGCGCTGGCTCGACTACTTCGCCGACCGCGACCACACCGTCGTGCCCTCGGCGTCGCTCGTCTCCCCGGACCCGTCCACGCTGTTCACGATCGCGGGCATGGTCCCGTTCATCCCGTACATGACGGGCGAGCAGACCCCGCCCTGGGACCGCGCGACGAGCGTCCAGAAGTGCGTGCGCACGCTCGACATCGACGAGGTCGGCAAGACGACCCGTCACGGCACGTTCTTCCAGATGAACGGCAACTTCTCCTTCGGTGACTACTTCAAGGAAGGCGCGATCACCTACGCGTGGGACCTCGTCACGGGTTCGCGCGAGGAGGGCAAGTACGGGTTCGACCCGGAGAGCGTCTGGGTGACCGTCTACCACGACGACGACGAGGCGCGGCAGCTCTGGAAGCGCATCGCCGGCCTGCCGGACGAGCGCATCCAGGCCCGCGGGAAGAAGGACAACTACTGGTCCACGGGCCAGCCCGGTCCCGCCGGCCCGTGCTCGGAGATCTACATCGACCGCGGCCCGGAGTTCGGTCAGGAGGGTGGCCCCGTCGTCGACGAGGACCGCTACCTCGAGATCTGGAACCTCGTGTTCATGCAGTACGCGATCGACGACGTGAAGTCCAAGGAGGAGTTCCGGATCGTCTCGGAGCTCGCGCGCAAGAACATCGACACGGGCATGGGCCTGGAGCGCGTCGCCTACCTGCTCCAGGGCAAGGACAACCTCTACGAGATCGACGAGGTGTTCCCCGTCATCGCGGCCGCCGAGGCGCTCTCGGGCCGGCGCTACGGCGCGAACCAGGAGGACGACGTGCGCATGCGCGTCGTGGCCGACCACGTCCGCTCGGCGCTCATGATCATGAGCGACGGCGTGCGTCCCTCCAACGAGGGTCGTGGCTACGTCCTGCGCCGCCTGCTCCGCCGCTCCGTGCGCGCGATGCGCCTGCTCGGCGTCGAAGACCGCGCGATGCCCGCGCTGCTCCCCGTGAGCCGCGACGCGATGGCGCCGTCGTACCCGGAGGTCGCGACCGACTTCGAGCGCATCTCGAACGTCGCCTACACGGAGGAGGACGCGTTCCGCCGCACCCTCACCTCGGGGACGACGATCCTCGACACGGCCGTCTCGAAGGCGAAGTCCGCGGCGGGGACCGGCGGGGTGCCGGTGCTCGGGGGCGACCAGGCGTTCGCGCTGCACGACACCTACGGCTTCCCGATCGACCTCACGCTCGAGATGGCCGCCGAGCAGGGCGTCCAGGTCGACGAGAAGGCGTTCCGCGCGCTCATGGCCGAGCAGCGCCAGCGCGCCCGGGCCGATGCGCTCGCCAAGCGCTCGGGCGGGGTCGACACGGCCGCCTACGAGTCGCTCGCGTCGGAGCTGTCCGCTCCGGTGGAGTTCCTCGGCTACACCGAGTCCTCGGCCGCCGTGCGCGTGGCCGGGCTGCTCGTCGACGGCGTGCCCGCGCCCGCCGCGACCGCGCCCGCCGACGTCGAGGTCGTGCTCGACCGCACGCCGTTCTACGCGGAGGCCGGCGGCCAGCTCGCCGACCACGGCACGATCGTGCTCGACGGCGGCGCGACCATCGAGGTCGACGACGTCCAGCGCCCGATCAAGGGCCTGTCGGTGCACCGCGGCCGCCTCGTCGAGGGGACCGCGGCGCTCGGCGACCCGGGCACCGCGACGATCGACCGTGACCGTCGCAAGGCGATCAGCCGCGCCCACTCGGCGACGCACATGATCCACAAGGCCCTCCAGGAGTCGCTCGGCAAGGACGCGACCCAGGCCGGGTCGGAGAACGCGCCGAGCCGCATCCGGTTCGACTTCCGGCGCTCGTCCGCCGTTCCGGCGGGCGCGCTGTCGGAGATCGAGGAGCGGGTCAACACCCAGCTCCAGGAGAACCTCGAGGTCACGGACCAGCTCATGCCGATCACCGAGGCGCGCGCGCTGGGCGCGATGGCGCTGTTCGGCGAGAAGTACGGCGACGTCGTGCGCGTCGTGTCGATCGGCGGCGACTGGTCGCGCGAGCTGTGCGCGGGCACGCACGTGCGGCAGACGGGCCAGCTCGGCCTCGTCACGCTGCTCGGCGAGTCGTCGATCGGCTCGGGCGTGCGTCGCGTCGACGCCCTCGTCGGCGACGGCGCGTACGGCTTCCAGGCCAAGGAGCACGCGCTCGTCGGCCAGCTCACCGGTCTGCTCAACGTGCGGACCGAGGAGCTCCCGGACCGCGTGGGCGCGCTCGTGTCCCGCCTGCGCGACGCGGAGAAGGAGCTGGCGCAGCTCCGGCAGTCCCAGCTCCTCGCGGTGGCGGGCACGCTCGCCGCGGGTGCGGAGCTCTCGGGCGGCACGCGCGTCGTCGTGCACGACGCCGGCGAGGTCGCCTCCGCGGACGACCTCCGTGCGCTCGCGCTCGACGTGCGCGGCCGCCTCGGCGAGTCCGAGCCGGCCGTCGTGGCGGTCGGGGGGGTCGCGAAGGACCGCCCGCAGGTGGTCGTCGTGACCAACGCGTCGGCCCGTGCCGCGGGCCTTCGCGCCGGCGTGCTGGCCAAGGCGGCCGCCCAGACCCTGGGTGGTGGTGGCGGCGGCAAGGACGACATGGCCCAGGGCGGCGGCACGGACGTGTCGGCGCTGCCGGCCGCCCTCCAGGGCGTGCGCGACGGCGCCGCGGCGGCCGCGTGACGGCCGTCCCTCCACCGCCCGGTGACGACGGGCGCGTCCCCCTCCCGCGGGGGGCGCGCCTCGGCGTCGACGTGGGCAGCGTGCGCGTCGGCCTCGCGGCGAGCGACCCCGACGGGCTCGTCGCGACGCCCGTCGAGACGCTCGCGCGCGACACGAAGGCCGGGGCTGCGGTCCCGGCGGACGTCGCGCGGATCGCCGCCGAGGCCGACGAGCGCGGCGCCCAGGTGGTCTACGTCGGCCTCCCACGGCACCTCTCCGGTGGCGAGGGTGCCGCCGCCCAGGGGGCGCGGGCGTACGCTGGACTCGTGGCACGCGCCGTCGCGCCGGTGCCGGTCCACCTCGTCGACGAGCGGATGACGACGGTCAGCGCGCACCAGGCGCTGCACGCGTCGGGGCGCGCCGGTCGCAAGCACCGGAGCGTCGTCGACCAGGCAGCCGCCGTTATCATTCTGCAATCCGCTCTCGACGCCGAGCGGGGCGCGGGGGCGCGCGCCGGAGAACCTGTAGACCCGACAGGAGACCACCGACCGTGACCGACCTGTTCGAACGGCCCGCCGTCCAGGGCGAGCAGCAGCCCGCGCGCTCGTCGCGCTCGGAGCAGCGCGCCCGCCGTGCGGCGAAGAAGCGACGCCAGCGCCGGCGTCGCCGCGCCCTCGTGGTGCTGCTCGTCTCCCTCCTCGTGGTGGGCGGCGCGGGGTACCTGCTGCTCGACAACGCTTCCGACCTCTTCGGGTTCGACAACCCGCTCGAGGCCAAGGACTTCGAGGGCCCGGGCACCGACCCGGTCGACGTCGTCATCGAGCCCGGCTCGACCGGCCGCGACATGGGCGCGGTGCTCACCGAGGCCGGCGTCGTCGCCAGCTCGGCGGCCTTCGCGAAGGCGTTCGAGGAGAACCCGAACGCGGGGAAGATCCAGCCGGGCACCCACACGCTGCTCCTCGGCATGTCGGCCAAGGACGCCGTCGCGCGCCTCGTGGCGAACGACTCGCGCGTCGAGACCAAGATCACGATCCCCGAGGGCTACACGGTCAAGCAGATCCTCGAGCGCTCGTCGTCGGTCACCGGGATCCCGGTCGCGGACTTCGAGGCGGCGATGGCCGACACCGCCGCCACCGGCCTGCCGGCCGAGGCCAACGGCAACTACGAGGGCTGGCTCTACCCCACGACGTACGTCCTCGAGCCGGGAGACGTCAACGCGACAGGCATCATCCAGGGCATGGTCAGCCAGACCACGAGCGAGCTCGCCGATCTCGGGGTCCCGCCGGAGCGCTTCCAGGAGGTGCTCACGATGGCGTCGATCGTCGAGTGGGAGGGGAAGAACGCGGAGCAGCGCGGGATGGTCGCGCGCGTGATCTACAACCGCATCGAGGACGGCATGCCGCTCGGCATGGACGCGATCGACGTCTACGGGCTCGGCAAGCCGGCCGACCAGATCACGACCGAGGAGTTCCAGAACCCCGACCTGCCCTACGCGTCGCGCGTCCACCAGGGCCTGCCCCCGACGCCGATCGGCAGCCCGAGCCGCGAGAGCGTGGAGGCGGTCATGAACGCCCCCGAGGGCCCCTGGCTCTGGTACGTGACCGTCAACCTGGACACGGGCGAGACGAAGTTCACCGACACGTACGCCGAGTTCGAGCAGTTCAAGCAGGAGTACCGGCAGTGGCTCGCGGAGAACGGCGGGTGAGCGCCGCGCGCGCTCCGCGACGGGCGGCCGTCCTCGGCCACCCCGTCGCCCACTCGCTGTCCCCGGTGCTGCACCGGGCCGCGTACGAGGCGCTCGGCCTCGACGGCTGGTCGTACGAGGCGATCGACACGACCGAGGAGCAGCTCCCGGCGCTGGTCAACGGGCTCGACGCGTCGTGGGCGGGCCTGAGCCTGACCATGCCGCTCAAGCACGCCGTGATCCCGCTGCTCGACCACGTCGACCCGCTCGCGAGCGTCGTCGGCGCGGTGAACACGCTCGTCGTGCAGCCCACGGGCGGGCGGCGCCCGACGTTCGTCGGGACGAACACCGACGTGCACGGTCTCGTCGCCGCGCTCCGTGAGGGACTGGGGGAGCGGGGTGCCCGGACTGCCGTCGTGCTCGGCGCCGGCGCGACCGCCGCGTCGACGCTCGCGGCCCTCGCCGAGCTCGGCTGCACCGCGCCGACGGTCCTGGTGCGCTCGCTCGGGCGCACGGGCACCCTCCAGCGCGCCGCGCACCGCATGGGCGTCGAGCCGCGTTTCGAGATCCTCGACCCGTCGTCGCCCGCGCTCGTCGCCCGCCTAGCGCAGGCCGACGCGGTCGTCGCGACCCTTCCATCGCGTGCGGCCGACCCGGTGGCCGAGGCGCTGGCACAGGCGGCCCCGCGCGTGACGGGAGTGCTGCTCGACGTCGTCTACGACCCCCGTCCCACGGCGCTCTCGGCCGCCTGGGCTGCGGCGGGAGGCATCGTCGTGGGCGGCGAGCGCATGCTCCTGCATCAGGCGGCCGAGCAGGTGCGCCTCATGACGGGAAAGGTGGCCCCGCTCGCCGCGATGGACCAGGCGCTCGAGGCCGCGCTCGGCGTCGCGGCCTGACGGCCGGTCGGAGACCGTCGGACAGGGTCGCGCGCGCCGGACGCCGCTGTCAGGCGATCGCGTACGCCCGGAGCGCTGCGCCGCCGAGCACGGCGGAGACCCCCGCTCCGACGACCATGAACGGGCCGAAGGGGACCGCGGTGTCACGGCGCGCGCGCTGCGTGACGACGAGCGCGAGCGCCCACACGCCGCCGAGCACGAACGGCAGGACGAGACCGGCGACGAGCTCGCCCCACCCGAGCCAGGCGAGCGGCGTGCCGAGCATCCCCGCGAGCTTCACGTCGCCGAAGCCGAGGCCCGGCGGGTAGGCGATCCGGAGCGCGGCGTAGGCCCCGAAGCCCAGGACGCCGCCGGCGACGGCACGGCCGAGGGCGGCGCCGTCACCGGTGCCGGCCGCGCCGGCGCCGATCAGGAGCACGGACGCGAGCCAGGACGGCAGGACGATCACGTCGGGCAGCCGGTGCGTGCGCGCGTCGACCACGGCGACGACCGCTCCGGCCGCGGCCACGAGCACGAGGGCCGGGGCCCACGACGGACCCGACCACCACGCCGCGCCGGCCGCGGCGAGCCCCGCGAGGACGGCCCCGAGCCGCCCGGCGATCCGGAGCTCGCGGACGAGGTCGTCGCCCCGGAGTCGCACCCAGGGCGGCTCGTCGTCGGCCGTCACACGCTCGACCGCCTCCGGTGCGGCGACCCGCGCCGGCGTGCCGTCCGTCGTCGTCCCGTCCCCCTGCTGGACCATGCGCGGCACCGTAGCGTGCCCGCCACCGCGCGCGCCGCCGTCGTCCACAGCGGGCCGGACGGTGTCTCCGCCTCCCCGATCCCCGGGTGTCGGCCGTCCGGGACCTCGTCGGCGACCGCCGGTCCGCACTGCGGGCGCCCGCCGGGACGTGGGTGCCGACGTGGGAGGATGGCGATCATGCTGCGTTGGTTGACATCGGGTGAGTCGCACGGTGAGGCGCTGGTCGGGATCCTCGACGGGCTGCCTGCTGGCGTCGAGCTCACGACGGACGACGTGAAGGCCGCGCTCGCGCGCCGTCGCCTCGGGTACGGGCGCGGGTCGCGCCAGAAGTTCGAGCAGGACGTGCTGCGTGTCCTGGGCGGGCTGCGCCACGGCGTGACCCAGGGTGGCCCGATCGCGCTCGAGATCGCGAACTCCGAGTGGCCCAAGTGGGTCGACGTCATGTCCGCGGACCCGGTGCCGCCCGAGGCGCTGCTGGTCGACGCCGGCACGGGCGACGCGCGCGAGATCGCGCGCAACCGTCCGCTCACGCGCCCGCGCCCCGGCCACGCCGACCTCGTGGGCATGCGCAAGTACGGCTTCGATGACGCCCGCCCCGTGCTGGAGCGCGCGTCGGCGCGCGAGACGGCGACGCGCGTCGCTCTCGGCGCGGCGGCCGCGAAGTTCCTCGAGCAGGCGCTGGGCGTCCGCCTCGTGTCGCACGTCGTCGGCATCGGTCCCGTCGAGGTCCCCGAGGACGCCGCGGTGCCGGGGCCCGACGACGTCGCCGCGCTCGACGCCGACCCGGTGCGCTGCTTCGACGCCGCCACGTCCGCGGCGATGGTCGCCGAGATCGACGCGTGCCAGAAGGCCGGTGACACGCTCGGCGGCGTCGTCGAGGTCCTGGCCTACGGCGTCCCGTCCGGGCTCGGCACCTACGCGCAGAGCGACCGGCGCCTCGACGCGCGGCTCGCCGCGGTGCTCATGGGCATCCAGGCCATCAAGGGCGTCGAGGTCGGCGACGGCTTCCGCACCGCGCGCCGCCGCGGGTCCGCCGCGCACGACGAGATCGAGCGCGGCGCCGACGGCCTGATCCACCGCCTGAGCAACCGTGCGGGCGGCGTCGAGGGCGGCATGTCGAACGGTGAGGTCGTGCGCGTGCGCGCCGCCATGAAGCCCATCTCGACGGTGCCGCGCGCGCTCGCGACGGTCGACGTGGTCACGGGCGAGGTCGCCAAGGCCCAGCACCAGCGCTCGGACGTGTGCGCCGTCCCGCCGGCGGCGGTCGTCGCCGAGGCGATGGTCGCGCTCGTGCTCGCGGAGCAGGCGCTCGAGAAGTTCGGCGGTGACTCCGTCGCGGAGGTCCGCCGCAACGCCGAGGCCTATCTCGCCGCGATCCCGGAGCTGCAGCGCTGATGACGCCCGTCCCTCCGGGCACGCGCCCGGTCGTCGTCCTCGTCGGCCCGCCCGGCAGCGGCAAGTCGACGGTGTCGCGCCACCTCGCGGACCTGCTGGGCCTCGCGCAGCGCGACACGGACACCGACGTCGAGACCACGGCGGGCAAGCCGGTCGCCGACATCTTCGTCGACCACGGCGAGCCGCACTTCCGCGAGCTCGAGCGCGAGGCCGTGACGACGGCGCTCGCGACCCACGACGGCGTGCTCGCCCTGGGCGGCGGCGCCGTCCTCGACGAGCACACCCAGGCCGCCCTCGCGGCGTACGTCGCGGCGGGCGGCGCCGTCGTGTTCCTCGACGTGAGCCTCGCGCACGCGGCCCCGCGCGTCGGGCTCAACCAGTCCCGCCCGCTCCTGCTGGGCAACCCCCGGGCGCGGTGGGCCGCCCTCATGGAGGCGCGTCGCCCCGTCTACGAGCGGGTCGCGACGCTGCACGTCGTCACCGACGCGCGCACGCCCGCGCAGGTCGCCCAGGAGATCCGTGCGCACCTCGCGGGCGGCGCCGACGCGGACCGCGCCGCGGCGCCCACCCCCGCCGACACCCCGGCCGAACAGGAGAACGCGTGAGCGACACGACCCCCGCCCCCGACGCCCAGGCTGGCACCCGGGCAGCCACCGAGCCCGTCGACGGGCCGACCGACGCGCAGCCCACCTCCGTCCCGACGCGCGTGCGGGTCGCCGGGGACCAGCCGTACGACGTCGTCGTGGGACGGCACCTGCTCGGCGAGCTGCCCACCATGCTCGGCGACCGGGTGCGCCGCGTGCTCGTGGTCCACCCCGCGGCCCTCGCCGCGACGGCGGAGGTGATCCACGAGGACCTCAAGGCGTCGGGGTACGAGGCGTACGTCGCGGAGGTCCCGGACGCGGAGGAGGCCAAGACCGCGCAGGTCGCGGCGTTCCTGTGGGGCGTGCTGGGGCAGCTGGACTTCACGCGCACGGACGCGGTCGTGACGGTCGGCGGCGGCGCGACGACCGACCTCGGCGGGTTCGTGGCCGCGACCTGGCTGCGCGGCATCCGCGTGGTGCACGTGCCGACGACGCTGCTCGCGATGGTCGACGCGGCGGTCGGCGGCAAGACGGGCATCAACACCGCCGAGGGCAAGAACCTCGTCGGGTCGTTCCACCCGCCCGCGGGCGTGCTGTGCGACCTCGCAGCGCTCGAGTCGCTCGGGCGCTGGGACTTCGTCGCCGGCATGGCGGAGGTCGTCAAGACGGGCTTCATCGCCGACGAGCGCATCCTCGAGCTCGTCGAGGAGCACGCGGACGCGCTGAGCGCGTGGGGCACGCGCCCGACCACGGACGAGACGTGGGCCGTCGTCGCCGAGCTCGTAGAGCGCTCGATCGCGGTCAAGGCGCGCGTCGTGGGGGAGGACCTCAAGGAGGCCGGCCTGCGCGAGATCCTCAACTACGGGCACACGCTGGGCCACGCGGTCGAGCTCACGGAGCGCTACCAGTGGCGCCACGGCGCGGCGGTGTCCGTCGGCATGGTGTTCGCGGCCGAGCTGTCGCGCCTCGCCGGGAAGCTCGACGACGCGGTCGTCGAGCGGCATCGCGCGATCCTGGGCTCGCTCGGGCTGCCGCTCACGTACCGCGGCGACCGCTGGGAGCATCTCCTGTCCGCCATGCGCCGCGACAAGAAGTCGCGCGGCGACCTCCTGCGCTTCGTCGTGCTCGACGACGTCGCGCGGCCCACGCGGCTCGAGGGCCCGGACCCGACGCTCCTCGCCGCGGCGTACGCCGAGATCGCGGCCGACGCGCCGGTGGGACGCGGCCCCGTCGCCCTCTGACGCGGCGCCCGGGGAGCCCGGAGCCGCTCACGCCCACAGGCCGCGTGCGCGGAGCACGTCGCGCAGCAGGTCCGCGCGGTCGGTGACGATCCCATCGACCCCGAGGTCCAGCAGTCGGTGCATCGTCGCGCGGTCGTTCACGGTCCACGCGTGCACCGCGACGCCCGCCCGGTGCGCGGCCCGGACGAACCCCGAGTCGACGACGCGCACCCAGCCCCCGCGCACGGGGACCTGGAGGCAGTCGACCGAGCGCGCCGCGAGCCGGGCCAGGGCGTCGGTCCGCGCCCGCCCGGCGAGGAACATGCCCAGGACCGCGCCCCGCGCCCCCGACACGGTGACGGGGCGCGAGAGCCGTGCCACCGTCGCCTCCCGGCGCGACGCCGCGAACGACGCGACGCACACGCGGTCGTGCGCGCGCGTGCGCTCGATCGCCCGCGCGACCGGCTCGGCGGCCGCCGCCGACTTCACATCGACGTTCACGCGCAGGTCCGGCCACGTGCCCAGCACGTCCTCGAGCGACGGCACGGGCTCGGTCCCGCCGATCCGGGCCGCGCGCACGGTCCGCCACGGGAGGTCGGCGACGAGCCCGCGCGCGTCCGTCGTGCGGTCCAGCGACGCGTCGTGGAGCGCGACCGCCACGCCGTCCGACGTCGCGTGGGCGTCCGTCTCGACGTACCGCAGCCCGAGGTCGCGGGCGGCGGCGAAGGCCGCCATGGAGTTCTCCAGGCCCGCGCGCGAGAAGCCGCGGTGCGCGAGCGCGACGAACGGCGCCTCCAGGTAGCCGCCGGTGCGGCCCGCGGCGACGCTCACGCCGCCACCCGCACGACGCGCTCGTCGAGCCAGCCGGCGAGGGCCCCCAGGTAGCTCGCGCGCGGTCCGTCGGCGGAGAGCGTGAGGTCGTGCACCGCGCAGGGGACGACGAGCTCCGTCACGTCGCGCCCGAGCCGCGGGGCGAGCCGGGCGATGTGGGCGACGTCGAGCACGGTGTCGCTCGCGTCGAGGTCCCGCTCGCGGTCCGGGCTCGTCGGGTCGTCCGTCCCGGACCGCTCGGCCCGGGCGACGAGCACCGGGCACGCGACCTCCAGGCCGCGCGCCACGCGCGCGTGCCCCTGCCGCACCGCCCGCAGCCAGCCGGCCCGCACCGGCACGCCCTCGGGGCGCTTGAGCGTGGTGTCGAAGGTCCACCGGCCGCCCCGGTCCGCGAGCAGGTGCCCGGTGTACGCGGAAGGCCCCGCGCTGACGACCGTCAGCGGGCTCCACGGCCCGACGGCGTCCAGCACCCGCGTCCCCACGGTCCGCTCGACCCACGACGCGCGCAGGTCGAGGAACGGGCTGTCGAGCACGAGCGCGTCGCACCCGCCCCCACCCCGGTGGGCGTGGGCCCACAGCGCCGCGACCAGGCCGCCCGTCGAGTGCGCGTGCACGACCACCGGGCCCGGCGTCCGCCGCGCGGCCGCGACCGCCACGCCGAGGTCCGCCGCCGTCTCGCGCAGGTCGTCCACGTAGTGCGGCACCTGCCCGGGACGCAGCGACCGGCCCGCACGCCGCAGGTCGACGCCCAGCGCGTCCCACCCCGCCTCGGCGAGCGCCCCGACGACGTGGTCCTGGAAGACGTAGTCGTTGTAGCCGTGGACGAGGACGACCGTCCCGACAGCGCGTACCGGCCGGTGCGCGCGCCGCACGAGCGTCAGGACCGGCGGGACCGCCTCGCGCGCGCTGCCCGGGGTGGCGACGCCCGGCAGCCGCGGGGCCGGGAGCCCGAGCGACTCCCACCCCTCGACCAGCGCGTCGGGCTCCCAGCGGGCACGGGGGACGGCGACGAGGCTCACCCCGCCAGCGTGCCCGACGGCGCCGGCCGCCGCGCGTCGAGAAGCCCGTCGCGTGCCGTGGGCCCGACCACGGCACGAGCACCCACGCGCCGCGCCCCGCGGCGCCGCTAGGCTCGGGCGCCATGGAACGCGTGCTGGTCCTCAACGGACCCAACCTCGGCCGGCTCGGAGTGCGCGAGCCGGAGATCTACGGCTCGGCGTCGATGTCCGACCTCCAGGAGTCCGCCCTCGCGTGGGGGAGCGCGCTCGACCTCACGGTCGACGTGCGGCAGACCGACGACGAGTCCGAGCTGGTGGGCTGGCTCCACGAGGCCGTCGACGCCCGCGCCCACGTCGTGCTCAACCCGGCCGCGTTCACCCACTACTCCTACGCGGTGCGCGACGCGGCGGCGCAGGTCACGACCTCCGGCCTCCTGCTCGTCGAGGTGCACCTGAGCAACCCCGCGGCGCGCGAGGCGTTCCGCAGCCACTCCGTCGTCGGCGCGGTCGCCACGGGGACGATCGCGGGGTTCGGGTTCGACTCGTACCGGCTCGCGCTCGAGGCGCTCGCGGCCCGGCTGCGGGGCTGACGCGGCGCCCTCCCGTGCCGACCGTCGGCCTTGATCCCTCTCCATCAAGCCCCCATGCTTGATTCGATCCCCTCAAGGGCCTAGCCTGGATCGCATGTTCGTCCTCACCGTCGACCAGCGCGGGAGCACGGGGCACCCGGACCGGGTGCCCGAGGTGCTCGCGCGCCTGGGCGAGCTCCTCGACGCACGCCCCGGCGTCGTGGTGCCGTTCGACCGCACCGTGGGCGACGAGGTGCAGGGCGTGCTCGACGACGCCGACACCGTGGTCGAGGTCGTGCTGGACCTGCTGCGCGACGGCGGCTGGAGCGTCGGCGTCGGCGCCGGGAGCGTCGACGAGCCGCTGCCCGCGGTCTCGCGCGAGGCGTCGGGGGAGGCGTTCGTGCGGGCGCGCGAGGCGGTCGAGCAGGCCAAGTCGCGCGCGGCGACGGCGCCCGTCGCCGTCCGGGGCGAGCCGCCGGCGCGCGCCGCCGAGGTCGAGGCGCTCCTGCGCCTCCTCGCGGCGGTCGTGGACCGGCGTACCGCGCCGGGGTGGGAGGCCGTCGACACGCTCGCGCGCGTGGGTGGCACCCAGAAGGATGTGGCCCGCGTGCTCGGGGTCTCCGAGCAGGCCGTGAGCCAGCGGCTGCGCGTCGCGCTGTGGCCCGAGGAGGCGGCGGTGCGGCCCGTGGTGGCGAGGCTGCTGGGCGAGCTCGGGGCGAGCCGACGGGGTGAGCCGTCGGAGGATCTGCGGGAGGGCGGGAGATGACGGACCCGGTGTCGGTCGTGCTGGTCGTGCTGGTGTGGGTCGTGGCGCTCGCGGTGAGCGTCCTCGGCGGAGGGACCGTGACGCAGTGGGTGCTGCGCGCCGCTGCCCGCTCCGGCGACCCGGCCCGGGCGGGCTCCCGGCGGGCGGGGCGCGTGAGGTCGCGGGCCGCCGCGGCGGACCCGGCCTCCGTCCCCGTCCCCCCGCCGCCGCCTCCCACGACGGGACCCATCGGGACCGAGGCCGTGAAGGCGCTGCGCGGTGGCACGTGGATCGGGATCCTCGAACGGTTCGCCATCACCGGCTGCCTCCTCGCCGGGGAGCCCGGCGGGATCGCCTTCGTCGTGGCGATCAAGGGCCTCGGGCGCTACCCGGAGCTGCGGGAGCACCCGGTCGCGTCCGAGCGGTTCGTCATCGGCACGCTCGCCTCGATGTGCTGGGCGGCGACCGTGGGCGTGGTCGCGAACGCGGTCCTCGTCGCGCTCCGGTAAGATCGTCAAGGCCCATTTCCGCATCCCGTCCTCGAGGACCCTGTCGTGCCGTCCCGGCACGCGGCTCCGCGTGGGGCGGAGACCGCAGACCCTCCGACAGGAAGACGAACGTGGCGACCACCAACGACATCAAGAACGGCACCGTGCTGCGACTCGACGGCCAGCTGTGGACCGTGATCGAGTTCCAGCACGTCAAGCCCGGCAAGGGTGGCGCGTTCGTCCGCACCAAGATCAAGAACGTCATGACGGGCAAGACGATCGACAAGACGTTCAACGCCGGCCTCAAGATCGAGACGGCCAACGTCGACCGCCGTGACTTCCAGTACCTGTACCAGGACGGCGCGGACTACGTGTTCATGGACACCTCGACGTACGACCAGATCACGGTGGGTGCCGAGATCGTGGGCGACGCCAAGGACTACATGCTCGAGAACCAGAACGTCCTCATCGCGTCGAACGACGGCCAGCCGCTCTACATCGAGCTGCCCGCCTCGGTCGTCCTCGAGATCACGTACACGGAGCCGGGCCTCCAGGGCGACCGCTCCACGGGTGGCACCAAGCCGGCCACGCTCGAGACGGGCGCGCAGATCCAGGTCCCGCTCTTCCTCGAGCAGGGCACCAAGGTCAAGGTCGACACGCGCGACGGCTCGTACCTCGGCCGCGTGAACGACTGACCGCCGGCACGACGGGCTGACGACACACATGGCCGCACGCACCAAGGCGCGCAAGCGCGCGCTCGACGTCCTCTTCGAGGCGGAGCAGCGCCAGGTGGACCCGGCGACCCTCCTCGCGGAGCGCGTCGCCGACCCCGGCACCGCGCAGACCGCCCTGCCGCAGTACGCGGTCGACATCGTCGAGGGCGTGCTCGCGCACCGCGACCGCATCGACGAGCTGATCGAGACGTACTCCCACGGGTGGACGCTCGAGCGAATGCCGGCGGTCGACCGGGCCCTGCTGCGCATCGGCGGCTGGGAGATCCTCTTCAACGACGACGTCCCGGACGTCGTCGCGATCGACGAGGCCGTCGACCTCGCGCGCTCCCTGTCGACCGACGACTCGCCGTCGTTCGTCAACGGGCTGCTCGCCCGCATCGTCGAGATGAAGCCGACGATCACGGCCTGAGCGCTCCACGGCCCTGCTGCGGGCCGGCGCGACCCTCGACGCGGCGTCGGTCACGGGTGTGACCGACGCCGCGTCTTATCCGGCGGGACGCGTACCCGCCGCCGCGGCCCGCGGCGGTAGGGTGGGTGACCGTCAGACATCCTTTAAGGCCCGTCCCGTGAGGCGGGGAAGGAGGTCGCCGGACATGAGCTCTGGCGCTGCTGTGCCCACACCACCCCCATCGACCCCGGAGACGACGCCCGAGGCCGGGACCGTCGTCCTGACGGCCGCCGACATCTCCCGCGCGCTGACGCGCATCGCCCACGAGATCGTGGAGCGCAACAAGGGGGCCCACGACCTCGTCCTCCTCGGGATCCCGACGCGCGGCGTCCCGCTCGCGACGCGGCTCGCCGAGCGCCTCGCCGCGATCGAGGGGACGCCCGCCGACGGCGCGCCGGACCCGCACGCCATCGTCGGCGAGCTCGACGTGACGATGTACCGCGACGACCTGCACCGCCACCCGACGCGGACGATCGGCGCGACGCGCCTGCCCGGGTCGGGCATCGACGGCAAGGTCGTGGTCCTCGTCGACGACGTGCTGTACTCCGGGCGCACGATCCGGGCCGCGCTCGACGCGATCAGCGACCTGGGCCGCCCGCGTGCCGTGCAGCTCGCCGCGCTCGTCGACCGCGGCCACCGCGAGCTGCCGATCCGCCCCGACTTCGTCGGGAAGAACCTGCCGACGTCGACGTCCGAGCGCGTCAGCGTGCGCCTCGCCGAGGTCGACGGCGCGCCCGCGGACGGGTCCTCGACGGACGCGGTCGTGATCCGGTCCGCCACCACCGGGACGGAGGCCCCCGCATGAGGCACCTGCTGTCCACCCAGGACCTCGCGCGCGCCGACGCGGTGCGCATCCTCGACACGGCCGCGCAGATGGCCGCGACGCAGGCGCGCGAGATCAAGAAGCTCCCGACGCTGCGCGGCCGCACGGTCGTCAACCTCTTCTACGAGGACTCGACGCGCACCCGCATCTCGTTCGAGACGGCGGCCAAGCGCCTGTCGGCCGACGTCATCAACTTCTCGGCCAAGGGCTCGAGCGTGTCCAAGGGCGAGTCGCTCAAGGACACGGCGCTGACCCTCCAGGCGATGGGCGCGGACGCGGTCGTCGTGCGGCACCAGGCGTCCGGCGCCCCGCACCTGCTCGCCCACGCGGGCTGGCTCGACGCCGCGGTCCTCAACGCCGGCGACGGCACGCACCAGCACCCGACGCAGGCGCTGCTCGACGCGTACACGCTGCGCCGCCACCTGTCCGGGACGGGCCTCACCGCTCCCGGCGCGAGCGGCCCGGACGACGCCGCCGCGCGCGGCGCGGGCCTCGACGGGCGTCACGTGGCGATCGTCGGGGACGTGCTGCACTCGCGCGTCGCGCGCTCCAACGTGCACCTGCTGCACACGCTCGGTGCGCGCGTGACCCTCGTCGCCCCGCCGACGCTCCTGCCGGTCGGCGTCCAGACGTGGCCGTGCGCGGTCTCCTACGACCTCGACGCGACCCTCGCCGGCGACACCGCGCACGGCGGCCCGGACGCCGTGATGATGCTGCGCGTGCAGCGCGAGCGCATGAGCGGCTCGGGTGCCGGCGGGGGAGCGTTCTTCCCGAACCCCCTCGAGTACAGCCGCAAGTACGGGCTCGACGCCCGGCGCCTCGGGCTGCTCGCCGAGCACGCGATCGTCATGCACCCCGGCCCGATGAACCGCGGGCTCGAGATCTCCGCGCAGGCGGCGGACTCGCCGCGCGCCGTCATCGTCGAGCAGGTCGCGAACGGCGTCGCCGTGCGCATGGCCGTGCTCTACCTCCTCCTCGCGGGCAGCGACGAGACCGACGCCGCCCCTGCCACAGCCGTCCCGCACCCGCCCGTCCAGCCTCCCGTCGTCGAAAGGGTCCCCGCCTCGTGAGCAGCGCCGCAACCACCACGTACGTCCTGCGCGGCGCGCGCCCGCTCGGGGGCGACCCCGTCGACCTCGTGCTCTCGGGCGGCGTGATCGCCGAGATCGCGCCGGTCGGTGCCGCGCGGGCTGGGTCCGCGGACGACGAGACGGTGGTCGTCGACGCGACCGGCCTCGTCGCGCTGCCCGGCCTGGTCGACCTGCACACGCACCTGCGCGAGCCGGGCCGCGAGGACGCCGAGACGATCGAGTCCGGCACCCGCGCCGCCGCGGCGGGCGGGTTCACCGCCGTGCACGCGATGGCGAACACGACGCCCGTCGCGGACACGGCCGGCGTCGTCGAGCAGGTGTGGCGCCTCGGGCGCGACGCGGGCTGGGTCGACGTGCACCCGGTCGGCGCCGTCTCCGTCGGCCTCGCCGGCGAGCAGCTCGCCGAGCTCGGCGCGATGGCCGACTCCGCCGCGCGCGTGCGCGTGTTCTCCGACGACGGCAAGTGCGTCGACGACCCGATCCTCATGCGACGGGCGCTGGAGTACGTCAAGGCGTTCGACGGCGTCGTCGCCCAGCACGCGCAGGAGCCGCGCCTCACCGAGGGCGCCCAGATGAACGAGGGCGTCGTCTCTGCCGAGCTCGGCCTCGCGGGCTGGCCCGCGGTCGCCGAGGAGGCGATCATCGCGCGCGACGTGCTCCTCGCGGAGCACGTGGGCTCGCGCCTGCACGTGTGCCACCTGTCCACCGCGGGCTCGGTCGAGATCGTGCGCTGGGCCAAGGGCCGCGGGATCGACGTCACGGCCGAGGTCACGCCGCACCACCTCGTCCTCACCGACGACCTGGCGCGCGGCTACGACCCGACGTTCAAGGTCAACCCGCCGCTGCGCACGGCCGCGGACGTCGAGGCGGTGCGCGAGGGCCTGGCCGACGGCACGATCGACATCGTCGCGACCGACCACGCGCCGCACGCGCGCGAGGACAAGGACTGCGAGTGGGCGGCGGCAGCCTTCGGCATGACCGGCCTGGAGACGGCGCTCAGCGTCGTCCAGCAGACCATGGTCGACACCGGCCGACTCACGTGGGCCGACGTGGCGCGCGTGCTCTCGAGCGCGCCCGCGCGCATCGGCCGCATCGACACCGGCGCGCGCGCCCAGGGCCGCCCGCTCGAGGTCGGCGAGCCCGCCAACGTGACGCTCGTCGACCCGGCCGCGCGCCGGGTCGTCGACGGTGCGGGGCAGGTCACGGCGAGCACCAACACGCCGTTCCAGGGCCGCGAGCTGCCCGGCGCCGTCGTCGCCACGTTCCTGCGGGGGCGCGCGACCGTGCTCGACGGCGCACCCGTCCCGGCACCCGCGGACGCGCAGGGGGTGGGGGCGTGAACCTGCCCCAGCCCGTCGCGGTCGGCATCTGGGTCGTCCTCGGCGTCGTCCTCCTGACGCTCGTCCTCGTCGGCCGCCGGCGCCTCGTGCGTCGCTCGGCCGGCGTCGTCCCCACGCCCCCGGCGGTGCCCGCCGAGGCCGCGCGGGGTGCCGTGGTGCTCGGGCCGCTCGACGCGCTCTACGTGTCCAGCACGCTCGCGGGCGACTGGCTCGCCCGCGTCGGGGCCCACGGGCTCGGCGACCGGTCCCAGGCCCAGGCCACCGTGCACGACGGCGGCCTGCTGATCGAGCGCAGCGGCGCCCCGGACCTGTGGGTGCCCGCCGCCGCGGTCGGGGGCGTGGCCCTCACGCCCGGGATGGCCGGCAAGTTCGTCGGCAAGGAGGCCATCGTCGTCGTGACGTGGACCGTGCCCGGGGAGCCGGTCCCTGCCGACGCGCCCGAGGCTCCGGCGAACCCCGAGGTTCGGCTCGACACCGGCCTCCTGCCCCGCCACGACCACGACGTCGCGCGCCTCCTGGAGGCCGTCCGCGGCCTCGCCGGACGAGCCGACGCCGACCGCGACGAACCCGTAGCCGCCGGCACGCACGAGCGACGACCCGGGGCGCCGAGCGGCGCCGCCCCCGCAGACCCCGCAGACCCGGCGCCGACGCGCGAGAGCGCGGCCCCCGGCACCGACGAGAACGACGAGGAAGCACCGTGACCGCCCCAGTGAACACAGCGACCACCCTGGCCTCAGCGACCGCACCGCCCGCCGAGCGGGCCCTGATCGTCCTCGAGGACGGAACCGTGCAGACCGGGCGCGCCTACGGCGCGCGCGGCACCACGGTCGGCGAGATCGTCTTCAACACCGGCATGACCGGCTACCAGGAGACGCTCACCGACCCCTCCTACCACCGGCAGATCGTCGTCATGACGGCGCCCCACATCGGGAACACCGGCGTCAACGACGAGGACCCCGAGTCGGGCAAGATCTGGGTCGCCGGGTACGTCGTGCGCGACGCGGCCCGCCGCGCGTCGAGCTGGCGCGCGCAGCGCACCCTGGACGAGGAGCTCGCCGCGCAGGGCGTCGTCGGCATCAGCGACGTCGACACGCGCGCCCTCACGCGCCACCTGCGCGAGCTCGGCGTGATGCGCGCCGGCATCTTCTCCGGGGACGCGCTCGTGCGCGACGGCTACCCGCGCACCGTGGAGGACCTCGTCGCCGAGGTGAAGGCGGCGCCCGCGATGGCCGGCGCCGACCTCGCGCGCGAGGTGAGCACGGACACGGCGTACGTCGTCGAGCCCTTCGAGGGCACGACGCCCGACGGCGAGCCCGTCGCCACCGTCGTCGCCGTCGACCTCGGCATCAAGTCCATGACGCCGCAGCGCCTCGCCCAGCGCGGCGTGCGCGTGCACGTGGTCCCCGCCGCGTCGACGATCGAGGACATCGAGGCGTACGCGCCCGACGGCGTGTTCTTCTCCAACGGCCCGGGCGACCCCGGGGCGGCGACGCACGAGGTCGAGCTGCTGCGCGGCGTCCTGGACCGCGGCACCCCGTTCTTCGGGATCTGCTTCGGCAACCAGATCCTCGGACGTGCCCTCGGGTACGGCACGTACAAGCTCGCGTACGGACACCGCGGCATCAACCAGCCCGTCATGGACCGCCGCACCGGCAAGGTCGAGGTCACCGCGCACAACCACGGGTTCGCCGTGGACGCGCCGCTGGACGGCGAGTCCGTCGCCCCGCACGACGGCGGCCGCTACGGGCGCGTCGTCGTGTCCCACGTCGGGCTCAACGACCAGGTGGTCGAGGGGCTCGAGTGCCTCGACCTGCCCGCGTTCTCCGTCCAGTACCACCCCGAGGCCGCGGCCGGCCCCCACGACGCCGCGTACCTCTTCGACCGCTTCGTCGAGCTCATGGCGTCCCGACGCGCTCAGAGCTCCGCAGCCGCCGACCAGAACACCAAGGAGAGCTGACCGTGCCTCGCAGAACCGACATCTCCAGCGTCCTGGTCATCGGGTCCGGCCCGATCGTCATCGGCCAGGCGTGCGAGTTCGACTACTCCGGCACCCAGGCGTGCCGCGTGCTCAAGGAGGAGGGCCTGCGGGTCGTCCTCGTGAACTCGAACCCGGCCACGATCATGACCGACCCCGAGTTCGCCGACGCGACGTACGTCGAGCCCATCACGACCGAGGTCCTCACCTCGATCATCGCCAAGGAGCGCCCCGACGCGCTCCTGCCCACGCTCGGCGGGCAGACCGCGCTCAACGCGGCGATCGCGCTCGACGAGGCGGGCGTCCTCGCCGAGTACGGCGTGGAGCTCATCGGCGCGAACATCGAGGCGATCCAGAAGGGCGAGGACCGCCAGCAGTTCAAGGACGTCGTCGAGAAGTGCGGCGGCGAGTCGGCGCGCTCGGTCATCGTCCACACGGTCGACGAGGCCGTCGCGGCCGCGGGCGACCTCGGCTACCCGATGGTCGTGCGCCCGTCGTTCACGATGGGCGGCCTCGGCTCGGGCTTCGCGTACGACGAGGAGGAGCTGCGCCGCATCGTCGGGCAGGGCCTGCACTACTCCCCGGTGACCGAGGTGCTCCTCGAGGAGTCGATCCTCGGCTGGAAGGAGTACGAGCTCGAGCTCATGCGCGACAAGCACGACAACGTCGTGGTCGTGTGCTCGATCGAGAACGTCGACCCCGTCGGCGTGCACACGGGCGACTCGATCACGGTCGCGCCGTCGCTGACGCTCACGGACCGCGAGTACCAGAAGCTGCGCGACATCGGCATCGCGGTCATCCGCGAGGTCGGCGTCGACACGGGCGGCTGCAACATCCAGTTCGCCGTCGACCCGGACACGGGGCGCGTCATCGTCATCGAGATGAACCCGCGCGTCTCGCGCTCGTCGGCGCTCGCGTCCAAGGCCACCGGGTTCCCCATCGCGAAGATCGCGGCGAAGCTCGCCGTCGGCTACACGCTCGACGAGATCCCCAACGACATCACGCAGGTCACGCCGGCCTCGTTCGAGCCGACGCTCGACTACGTCGTCGTCAAGGTGCCGCGCTTCGCGTTCGAGAAGTTCCCGGCCGCCGACCCGACGCTCACGACGACCATGAAGTCCGTCGGCGAGGCCATGGCGCTCGGGCGCAACTTCACGGAGGCGCTCGGCAAGGCGCTGCGCTCGATCGACAAGGGCGGCTCGGTCTTCCACTGGGACGGCGACCCCGTCTCCGGCGCGGACCTCGACGACCTCCTGGTGCGCATCGCGCGCCCCACGGAGAACCGGATCATCGGCGTCCAGCAGGCGCTGCGCGCCGGGGCGAGCGTGGAGCAGGTGTTCGAGGCCACGAAGATCGACCCGTGGTACCTCGACCAGATCCAGCTGGTCAACGAGGTGGCGGCGGCCGTCGCCGACGCGCCCGCGCTCACGGAGGACGTGCTGCGCGAGGCGAAGAAGCACGGCCTGTCCGACGCGCAGGTCGCGCGCCTGCGCGGCATGGGCCCCGCCGGCGAGGCGACCGTGCGCGAGGTGCGCTACGCGCTCGGCGTGCGCCCCGTCTACAAGACGGTCGACACGTGCGCGGCCGAGTTCGCGGCCCGCACGCCGTACCACTACTCGTCCTACGACCTCGAGACCGAGGTCGCCCCGCGCGAGCGCGAGGCCGTGATCATCCTCGGCTCGGGCCCCAACCGCATCGGCCAGGGCATCGAGTTCGACTACTCGTGCGTGCACGCGGCGCTCACGCTGCGCGAGCGCTACGAGACGGTCATGGTCAACTGCAACCCGGAGACGGTCTCGACCGACTACGACACGTCCGACCGTCTCTACTTCGAGCCGCTCACGTTCGAGGACGTGCTCGAGGTCTACCAGGCCGAGCTCGCCGCGGGGCCGGTCAAGGGCATCATCGTGCAGCTCGGCGGGCAGACGCCGCTCGCGCTCGCGCAGCGCCTCGCGGACGCGGGCCTGCCGATCCTCGGCACGAGCCCCGAGGCGATCGACGCCGCCGAGGACCGCGGGGAGTTCGGCCGCGTGCTCGTCGAGGCGGGCCTGCCCGCCCCGGCGTTCGGCACGGCGCGCTCGCTCGACGAGGCGAAGGACGTCGCGGCCGGCATCGGCTACCCGGTGCTCGTGCGCCCGTCCTACGTGCTCGGCGGGCGCGGCATGGAGATCGTCTACTCGGCCGAGCAGCTCACGGGCTACGTCGAGCGTGCGCTCGCCGCGGCCGCCGCCGAGGACCGCACGGCAGGCACGCTGCCCGCGCCGCTGCTCATCGACCGCTTCCTCGACGACGCGATGGAGATCGACGTCGACGCGCTCTACGACGGCACCGAGCTGTTCCTCGGCGGCGTGATGGAGCACATCGAGGAGGCGGGCATCCACTCCGGCGACTCGGCGTGCGTCCTGCCGCCCGTGTCCCTCTCGGAGCAGGAGATCGAGCGCATCCGCCGCTCGACCGAGGCCATCGCCCAGGGCGTCGGGGTGCGCGGCCTGCTCAACGTGCAGTACGCGCTCGTCTCCGACGTGCTGTACGTCCTGGAGGCCAACCCGCGCGCGTCGCGCACGGTGCCGTTCGTCTCGAAGGCGACGGGCACGTCGCTCGCGAAGGCCGCGGCGCGCGTCATGGCGGGCGAGTCGATCGCCGAGCTGCGGGCCGCGGGCGTGCTGCCCGCCGAGGGCGACGGCGGCACGCTCCCGCTCGACGCGCCGATCGCGGTCAAGGAGGCGGTCCTGCCATTCAAGCGCTTCCGCACCGCGGACGGCGCCGTCGTGGACACGGTGCTCGGCCCGGAGATGCGCTCGACGGGCGAGGTCATGGGCTTCGACCGTGACTTCCCGCACGCGTTCGCCAAGTCGCAGGCCGCCGCGTTCGGCGGGCTGCCGACGTCGGGCCGCGTGTTCGTCTCGGTCGCGGACCGCGACAAGCGCTCGATCGTCTTCCCGGTCAAGCGCCTCGCGGAGCTCGGGTTCGAGATCCTCGCGACGGACGGCACGTCGAGCGTGCTGCGCCGCAACGGCATCGCGTCGCGCGTGGTGCGCAAGTTCTCCGCTGGCCGCGGCGCCGACGGGGAGCCGACGATCGTCGACCTCATCACGGCCGGCGAGGTGGACATGGTCATCAACACCCCGTCCGGCCAGGGCGCGCGCGCCGACGGCTACGAGATCCGCGCCGCCACGACGGCGGCCGACAAGCCGATCGCGACGACGGTCGACCAGCTCGCCGCGGCGGTGCAGGGCATCGAGGCGGTTCTCGCGGGCCCGTTCGCGGTGGCCAGCCTCCAGGAGCACATGGCGGGCGAGGGCCTGACGGCCGGCGTCACGCTGCCTACCGCCGCCGCGGAGCGGGTGGGCGCGTGAGCGGGGGCTTCGGCGCGCGGCTCGCTGCCGCGACGGACGACCACGGGCCGCTGTGCGTCGGGATCGACCCGCACCCCGGCCTGCTCGCGGACTGGGGCCTGCCCGACGACGCGGCGGGGCTGCGCGAGTTCGGGCTGCGGGTCGTCGAGGCGGTCGGCGGGCGCGTGGCGGCGGTGAAGCCGCAGTCGGCGTTCTTCGAGCGGCACGGGTCGCGCGGCGTCGCGGCGCTCGAGGAGGTGCTGGCGGCGGCCCGCGCGGCGGGCACGCTCGCGATCATGGACGCCAAGCGCGGCGACATCGGCTCGACCATGGCCGCCTACGCCGACGCGTACCTGCGCGACGGCTCCCCGCTGGCGGCGGACGCGCTGACGGTCTCGCCGTACCTCGGCTTCGGTTCGCTCCAGCCCGCGGTGGACGCCGCCCTGGAGACCGGGCGCGGGCTGTTCGTGCTGTGCCTCACCTCGAACCCCGAGGGGGCCGAGGTGCAGCACGCGCGCCGCGGCGCCGGAGCCGACGTGGAGTCGGTCGCGGCGCACGTGGCGCGCGAGGCCGCGCGGCTCAACGCGCCCGTCGTCGAGTCGGGCGACGCGCTCGGACCGGTCGGGCTCGTCGTCGGTGCGACCATCGCCGACGCCGCGGCCCGCACCGGCACGGACCTCGCGGCGGTGCGGGGCCCGCTCCTGGCCCCCGGCGTGGGTGCGCAGGGCGCGGGAGCGGCCGAGCTCGCCGCCGTGTTCGGGGACGCGCGGCGCCAGGTGCTCGCGTCCTCCTCGCGCGGCGTCCTGCGTGCAGGACCGGACGCCGACGCCCTGCGCGCCGCGGCGCGAGCGGCCACGGACGAGGCGGCGCAGGCCCTGCGCGGCTGAGAGACCGACCCGGGCGGCGGGGCCGGCACCTGCGGGTGCCGGCCCCGCCGTCGTTCCGGGACGTGGTCGGCGAGGGTCCGGGCACGCTGGTCGTCGTCGTGCCGTGCGAGACTGCGCCCATGACCTCCCACGACACGTCCCACGACGCGGGCCCGCGCGGCTCCGGCACGCCCACGGAGGCGGCTGCCGCCGTCCCCGCACCCGAGGGCGCGGCCGTGCCGGGCGCGCTGGACCTGCCGGGCACGTGGAACGCGCGCGACGTCGGAGGCCGGGCGGTCCCGATCGGCCACGACGAGCCCCTGCGCACCGGCGTCCTGCTGCGGACGGCGAGCCTGTCGCGCCTGACCCCGGCGGGCCAGGCGGCGCTCTCCGACCTCGGGGTGACGACGGTCCTCGACCTGCGCGGGGACGACGAGCTCGAGCGCGACGGTGCGGACGCGGTGCCGGGCGGCGTGCGGGTGCTGCGCCGCGGCATGGACCCCGCGCAGGGCCTGCAGGCCGGGGGCGGCGGGGGAGCGTCGGCCGACCCCGCGGCGCTGATCGCGGGCCTGCTGGCGGCGGACGACCCGACCGCGGTCGCGCGCCGCATGATGCACGGCGTGTACGCGACGTTCGTCCAGGACCCGGGCATCCGCGCGACGGTCGGGCGCGTGCTCGGCGAGGTCGCGTCGTCGGACGGCGCCGCGGTCGTGCACTGCTCGGCGGGCAAGGACCGCACCGGGTGGGTGGTCGCCCTCGCCCAGTACGTCGCGGGCGTCGGGGAGGAGGACCGCCGGGCGGAGTACCTCGCGAGCCGGTCGGCCGTGGGTGGACTCGCCGCGCTCGTCCCGCCCATCCCGGGCCTGTCCCCGGACGCGCTGGCCCCGGTCCTCACGGTGGAGCCGGAGTACCTCGAGGCGGCGTGGGAGCTCGCCGCCCGCGAGCACGGGAGCGTGGACGGCTACCTCGTCGCGTGCGGGGTGACCACGGCCGTGCGCGACGCGCTCGTCGCGCGCCTCGTGGCGTCCTGACGGTCCCCTCGGTCACCTCACGACGCCCCTCGCTGCGCCGACGGCGCGCGACGCGCCCTGCCCAGTCGTTGCCCGATCGGTCGAGGCTCGCTACTTTCGAGGGGTCGGCTCCGTGCGTCGGCGCAGGTCGCCCGGGTGATTCACCCGATTAGGGCTCCTCGTCGGGGCACGCCGGGACGACTGAGTGGGCCCATCCGCCTGACGACGAGTAGGTGACTTGCGTGGCACTTCCACCCCTGACCCCAGAACAGCGCGCGGCGGCGCTCGAGAAGGCCGCAGAGGCCCGACGCGTGCGCGCCGAGGTGAAGAACAGGCTCAAGTACTCCCAGGGCTCCCTGAAGGAGGTCATCGAGCGCGGGCAGACGGACGACATGATCGGCAAGCTCAAGGTGGTCTCGTTGCTGGAGTCCCTGCCCGGCGTGGGTAAGGTGAAGGCTCGGGCGATCATGGAGGAGATCGGGATCGCCGAGACACGTCGTGTCCGCGGCCTCGGCCCCCACCAGTCCGCGGCCCTCATCGAGAGGTTTGGCTGACATTTCCGCGCACCCGTCCGACCCGACGCCGCACGCCCCCGCCGAGGGGACGTCGGCGTCGGTGGTCTCACCCGGCCCCGCCCGCCTGACCGTCCTTGCCGGTCCGACCGCCGTGGGGAAGGGGACGGTGTCGGCGGACATCCGGGCCCGGTACCCGGAGGTGTGGCTGTCCGTGTCCGCCACCACGCGCGACCCGCGGCCGGGGGAGGTGGACGGCGTCCACTACCTGTTCGTCGGCGCCGACGAGTTCGCCCGCATGGTCGCGGACCGGGAGCTGCTCGAGTGGGCGGTGGTGCACGGTCGCAACAGCTACGGCACGCCCCGGCGTGCGGTCGAGGAGAAGCTCGCCGCGGGCGTGCCGGCGCTCCTGGAGATCGACCTCCAGGGCGCCCGCCAGGTGCGGGCCTCGATGCCCGAGGCGCGCTTCGTGTTCCTCGCCCCGCCGAGCTGGGACGAGCTGGTGCGCCGGCTCGTCGGCCGCGGCACGGAGGACGCGGAGGAGCGCGAGCGTCGGCTCACGACGGCGCGGGTCGAGCTCGCGGCGGAGTCGGAGTTCGACCACGTCATCGTCAACGACGAGGTGCACCGCGCGACGGACGAGCTCGTGCGCGTCATGGGGCTCGAGCCCCGGCCCGTCGTGGGCGGGACGGGTGACGCCGCGCGGTCGGCGGATCCCGCGCCGCCCGAGCGCACCGAGCAGCGCACCGAGCAGCACACTCAGCAGCACACCGAGTAGACTGTCCTGCGGTGCCCGCGCGCGGGCCCGCTCCCCGGTGGGCCGCAGGCCCGGTCCGCGGACCCGGCGACTGCCCGGGGCCGCGCCGCCCGGCCCCGGACGGAGCGGTCGGCGCGCCGCCGCCATCGACCAGCTGCAGCCGTCGGCTGCAGACCCTTGAACCCACGGAGCGAACTGTGTCCGGAACCGTCGCCGCCCCCGAGGGCATCACCGACCCGCCGATCGACGACCTGCTGGAGCACGTCGACTCGAAGTACGCGCTCGTCATCTACTCGGCCAAGCGCGCGCGCCAGATCAACGCGTACTACTCGCAGCTCAGCGAGGGCCTGCTGGAGAACGTCGGGCCGCTGCTCGAGACGCGCAACCAGGAGAAGCCGCTGTCGATCGCGATGCGCGAGATCAACGCGGGCCTGCTGACGATCGAGGCCGAGCCCGACGAGGCCGACGAGGCCTGAGCCCGTACGCCGCGCCCCTCACGACGAGGGCGCGGCGTTCGTGCGTCCACGGCCGTCCGCCCCCGGGGTGGACGCGGAGTTCGAGCGGGACCGGCGGGAGGAGCGACATGCGGATCGTGCTCGGGGTGAGCGGCGGGGTCGCGGCGTACAAGGCCGTGCTGCTGCTGCGGCTGCTGCGCGAGCGAGGGCATCGGGTGCGCGTGGTGCCCACGGCGTCGGCGCTGCGGTTCGTGGGCGCGCCCACGTGGGAGGCGCTGTCGGGCGAGCCCGCGACGGACCAGGTGTTCGAGGACGTGGAGCACGTGCCGCACGTCGCGCTGGGCCAGGGCGCCGACCTGGTGGTCGTGGCGCCCGCGACCGCGGACCTGCTCGCGCGGGCGGCGTCGGGCCGGGCGGACGACCTGCTGACCTCGACGCTGCTGACCGCGCGCTGCCCGGTCGTGATGGCGCCCGCGATGCACACCGAGATGTGGGAGCACCCGGCCACGCGCGCGAACGTGGCCACGCTGCGCGAGCGCGGCGTGCACGTGATCGAGCCGGCGTCGGGCCGTCTGACGGGTGCCGACACGGGCCCGGGGCGCCTGCCCGAGCCCGACGAGATCGCGCGTGTCGCCCTGGCCGTCGCGGGGGGCGCCGACGACGAGGCGGGCGCCAGCGGGGAACCGGCGCCGGTGCGCGACCTCGCGGGTCGTCGGGTCGTGGTCTCCGCGGGCGGCACGCGCGAGCCGATCGACCCGGTCCGCTTCATCGGCAACCGGTCCAGCGGGCGCCAGGGGGTCGAGCTCGCGCGGGCGGCGCGGGCGCGGGGCGCCCACGTGACGCTCGTCGCGGCGAACCTGGCCCCGGACGTCGCCGCGCTGGTGCGGGACGCCGGCCTGGACGACGTGGTCGGGGTCGAGACGACGGCCCAGCTGCGCGACGCGGTGCGCGCCGCGGCGGCGTCGGCGGACGTCGTCGTGATGGCCGCTGCGGTCGCGGACTTCCGCCCGGCGCACGCACCCGGGGCGAAGATCAAGAAGGTGCCGGGCCGCGGGCCGGAGCCGATCGCGCTCGTCGAGAACCCGGACGTGCTCGCCGAGCTCGCGCACGACCGGCTGCGCGCCGGCCAGGTCGTCGTGGGGTTCGCGGCCGAGACGGGCGACGCGGACGGCTCGGTGCTCGACCACGGCCGGGCGAAGGCGCGCCGCAAGGGCGCGGACCTGCTCGTCGTGAACGCGGTGGGCGAGAGCCTCGGGTTCGGCGTCGACGCGAACGACGTGACCGTCGTCGACGGGTCCGGCGACGTCGTCGCGACGGCGGGGGGCACCAAGCGCGCGGTGGCGGACGCCGTGTGGGACGTCGTCGCGGGCCGGGTGGCCGCGGCGACGGCGGACGACGGGGTCGCACGGGTCGAGTGACCCGCGTCTCGTCTCGCCTACCGGATGCCCGCGCCCACGCCTCGGGACAGTAGGCTGTGCGGCATGGCTGATCTGCGTCTGTTCACGTCCGAGTCCGTCACCGAGGGGCACCCGGACAAGGTCTGCGACCAGATCTCCGACTCCATCCTCGACGCGCTCCTGACGCAGGACCCGACGTCCCGCGTGGCGGTCGAGACAATGGTCACCACGGGCCTCGTGCACGTCGCGGGCGAGGTGACCACGGACGCGTACGTCGAGATCCCGCAGATCGTGCGCGACGTCGTGCGCCGCATCGGGTACACGTCGTCCGCGATCGGCTTCGACGCGGACTCGTGCGGCATCTCCGTGTCGATCGGGCAGCAGTCGCCCGACATCGCGCAGGGCGTCGACAAGAGCCTCGAGGAGCGCGACGACCAGCGCGACCACGACCCGCTCGACGCGCAGGGCGCGGGCGACCAGGGCCTGATGTTCGGGTACGCGAGCGACGACACGCCGAGCCTCATGCCGCTGCCGGTCTGGCTCGCGCACCGCCTCGCGGAGCGTCTCGCGCTCGTGCGCCGCGACGGGACGGTGCCGGGCCTGCGCCCGGACGGCAAGACGCAGGTCACCATCGGGTACGACGGCGACCGTGCGGTCACGCTCGACACCGTCGTCCTGTCCACGCAGCACGACCCGGACGTGCGGCAGGACGCGCTGCACCGGCTCGTCGCGGACGACGTCGTCGCGCCGGTCCTCGAGGCCGCGGGCGTCGACCTCGACACGCGCGAGACGCGCCTGTTCGTCAACCCGACGGGCACCTTCGTCGTCGGCGGCCCGCAGGGCGACGCCGGCCTGACGGGCCGCAAGATCATCGTGGACACCTACGGCGGCATGGCCCGCCACGGCGGCGGCGCCTTCTCCGGCAAGGACCCGTCGAAGGTGGACCGCTCCGCCGCGTACGCGACGCGCTGGGTCGCGAAGAACGTCGTCGCGGCGGGCCTCGCGCGCCGCTGCGAGGTGCAGGTCGCGTACGCGATCGGCAAGGCGCACCCCGTGGGCCTGTACGTGGAGACGTTCGGCACGGAGAAGGTGCCGGTCGAGCGCATCACGGCCGCGATCCGCGAGGTGTTCGACCTGCGGCCCGCGGCGATCATCCGCGACCTGGACCTGCTGCGCCCCATCTACGCCGCGACGGCCGCGTACGGGCACTTCGGGCGCGAGCTGGACCAGTTCACGTGGGAGCGCACGGACCGCGTCGCGGACCTGCAGTCCCAGGTGTGACGAGCCCGGCCCGGCTTCGCACGGCCGCGCCGGCTCGCCTGCCGGTCGACCTGCTGGCGTGCCCGAGCGTCCGCGCGCTCGGCGAGGTGCCGCCCGCCCGCCCGGTCGTGACGGCGGCGCGTGGTTCGATGACGTCGTGAGCGAGCCCGAGGACACGGCGCAGGCGGTGCAGGACACCCTGCCGGGCGTCTCGGCGCCCGCGGCACGGCGCCCGGCCGTCCCGGCGTCCCAGCAGGTCGCGGCGCACCTGCCCGTCGCGCGCCTGGCGCTCGACCTGGCGCCCCCGCACCTGGACCGCGCGTTCGACTACCTCGTGCCCGCCACGATGTCCGACGACGCGCAGCCCGGCGTGCGGGTCAAGGTGCGGTTCGCCGGACGCGACGTCGACGGGTACGTCCTGGAGCGGACCGAGCGCTCCGACCACGACGGCCGCCTGCTGCCGCTGCGCCGGGTCGTCTCGCCGGAGCCGGTGCTCTCGCCGGCCGTGGCGCGGCTCGCGCGCTCGGTCGCCGACCACTACGCGGGCACTCTGTCGGACGTGCTCCGCCTCGCCGTCCCGCCCCGGCACGCGCGCGCCGAGCAGGCGCTCGCGGCCGCCGTCGCCGCGGCACCCGGGAGCGGCGCCGCGGGGGGCACGACGCCGGTGGGCGAGTCCGGCGCGGCACACCCCGCCCCGTCAGAGGCCGCAGGGTCCGGTGCGGCGTCCGGCGGGTCCGTGTGGGCCCCGTACCGCGCCGGCGCGGCGTTCCTCGCGCACGTCGCGGGCGGGGGCGCGCCACGGGCGGTGTGGACCGCGCTGCCGGGCCTCGCGCCGCCCGCCCCTCCTGCCTCGGTGCCGGGGCCGGTCGAGCGCGGGAAGGGTGCCGCGCGGGTGCGCCGGGCGGCGGACCCGCTGCCCGTGACGCACTGGGCCGCGGCCGTCGCGGAGGCGGTGCGCGCGGCCCGGTCGGGCGGCCGGGGGGCGCTCGTCGTCGTGCCCGACGCGCGGGACGTGGACCAGGTCTGCGCCGCCCTGGACGCCGCGGGGCTGCCCCCGTGGGACGCCGCGACCGGGGGCGAGGTGGTGCGCCTCACCGCGGACGAGGGACCGGCGCCGCGGTACCGCGGCTTCCTCGCGGTGCTGCACGGCCGGGCGCGGGTCGTCGTGGGGACCAGGGCGGCGGCGTTCGCCCCGGTGGCGGACCTCGGTCTCGTGGTGTGCTGGAACGACGGCGAGGACACGCTCGCCGAGCCGCGTGCCCCCTACCCGCACGCGCGCGAGGTGCTCGCGCTGCGCAGCGACCAGGAGGGTGCCGCGTTCCTCCTCGGGTCGCACGGCCGCACGGTCGCGGCGCACGCGCTCGTGACCCGGGGCTGGGCGCACGATCTGGCGGCGCCGCGCGATGTCGTGCGGGCACGGGCGCCCCGGGTCCGCGCCCTGACCTCCGTGGAGCTCGCCGCCGAGGGCCCGGGCGCCGCGGCCCGCATCCCGACCGCGGCGTGGCGCGCGGCTCGCTCCGCGCTCGAGCAGGGGCCGGTGCTGGTGCAGGTGCCCCGCTCGGGGTACGTGCCCGTCGTCGCGTGCGGGCGCTGCCGCACGCCGGCGCGCTGCACCGTGTGCCACGGCCCGCTCGCGCTGTCCGGCCCGCAGGCGACGCCGCAGTGCGCGTGGTGCGGGGCGCTCGCGGGCGGCTGGTCGTGCGCGGAGTGCCACTGGACGGGGCTGCGGTCGGTGCGCGTGGGGTCGCAACGCACGGCGGAGGAGCTGGGACGCGCGTTCGCGGGCGTGCCCGTGCAGGTGTCCGGCGCGGCCGCGGCGGGCGGCGTGCTGGGCGCGGTGTCGTCCCGACCGGCGCTCGTCGTCGCGACGCCGGGTGCGGAGCCGGTCGCCGAGGGCGGGTACGCGGCGGCGCTCCTGCTCGACGCCGCCGTGAGCACCGCGCACGTCGGGCTGGACGTCGCGCAGGACGCGCTCGCGCGCTGGCTCGCCGCGGCGGCGCTCGTGCGTCCGGCGACCGCGGGCGGGCAGGTGCTGCTCGTCGGCGACGCCGCCCCGGCGCCGACCAACGCGCTCGTGCGCTGGGACCCGGCGCTCCTCGCGGACCGGGAGCTCGACGAGCGGGCCGAGCTGTCCCTGCCGCCCGCCGTCCGGGTGGCGGCGGTGACGGGGGACCGCCCGGCCGTCGCGGCGCTGCTGGGGCGGGTGGAGCTGGCGCGGCCCGACGCCGTCCTCGGTCCCGTGGAGGTGCCCGCGCCCCCGCCGCGCGGGCGGGCGCCGGGGGCGGGCGGCCCAGGGAGCGGGGCCGTCGACGGCCCGGGGCCGGGGATGCTGGACGCCCCACCCGTGCGCGCCGTCGTGCGGGTGCCCGTGCGCGACGGCCGGCGGCTCGCGCGTGAGCTCGCCGCGTCCCTCGCGGTGCGGTCGGCGCGCCGGGAGCCGGGTAGCGTGCGGGTGGAGCTCGACCCGAAGGAGATCCTGTGACGACTCACCACCCCGCGCCGACCAGCGGCACCCCCGAGCGCGCGATCGACGCCGTGCTGTACGACTTCGGCAACGTGCTGGTGGGCTGGGACCCGTACGGCGCGTACGCCGGGCTGGAGCGGGAGGTGGTCGACGCGTTCTTCGCCGACGTCGACTTCCGGGTCCTCAACCACGAGCGCGACGCCGGGGCCACGTGGGCGGACGCGCGCGCCGCCGTCGCGGCGTCCCACCCGCACCACGTGGCGCTCCTGGACCGCTACGTCGCGGAGTTCCCCGCGACGCTCACCGGCCCCGTGGAGGGCTCCGAGGAGCTGGTGCGCGAGCTGCGCGACCTCGGGCTGCGCCTCTACGGGCTGACGAACTGGTCCGCCGAGCTGTACCCCCACGCCGGGCCCGCCGCCCCGGCCACGACCCTCATGGAGGACGTCCTCGTCTCCGGGCGCGAGGGTCTCGCCAAGCCCGATCCCGCGATCTTCGCGCTCGCGGTCGACCGGTTCGGCCTCGACCCGGCGCGCACGCTCTTCACCGACGACAGTCCCGCGAACATCGACGCCGCGGCCCGGCTCGGCCTGCGCACGCACCTCTTCGACGGCACGCCCGGCCTGCGCGCCGCCCTGCGTGACCTCGGCGTGCCCGTCGCGCGGTGACGGTCGCCGCGGGCGTCCGTGGCGCGTCCCGCACCGCGCGGGCCGGAGGTGGTCGACCGGGGTCCCTGGGCTGACGGGCGCCGACCCTTCCGCGGGTGCGCGGCGTCTGCTGGGATGAGAGCCGTGCTCCCCGCTCGGCGACCGGCCCTCATGGCGTCCGCGCTGCTCGTGGTGGCGGCGCTCGCGGCCTGCTCCGACGGCGCGCCGAGCGCGACCGCACGGTGGCACGTCGCTCCGGACGCGGACCTCGCGGGGGACGTGCTGCCGATCGTGGTCGAGCACGGCGCCGCCTGCGAGGAGTACGCGGGCGTCGACGTCGTCGAGAGCGACGACGCGGTCGAGATCACCGTGCGGGTGGTCGTCCGGCGACCGGAGGAGGGTTCGTGTGCCCCGAGGCGGCGATCTCGCGCCGGGTGGACGTCCCCTGGACGTGCCGCTCGGCGCGCGGACGGTGGGCGGACCAGGGCACGAGGAGACTCCCGCGCTCGGGTAGCGCGGCTCCCGACCGCGCGGTCGGGAGCGCCGCGCGACCTAGACTCGGGCCCATGCGCCTGCTGTTCGCCGGGACCCCGGATACCGCGGTCCCGTCCCTCGACGCCCTCCTCGACTCCCGCCACGACGTCGTCGCCGTCCTCACGCGCGCCGACGCGCCGTCGGGCCGGGGACGGCGCCTGACCCCGAGCCCCGTCCGCGTGCGCGCGGAGGAGGCCGGGATCCCCGTGATCACCGACCGCCCCCGCGGCGAGGAGTTCCTCGCGCGCCTCGCGGAGCTCGACGTCGACGCGGCACCCGTCGTCGCGTACGGGGAGATCCTGCGCCCCGACGTGCTCGCCGTGCCGCGGCACGGGTGGGTCAACCTGCACTTCTCCGTCCTGCCGGCCTGGCGCGGCGCCGCGCCCGTGCAGCGCGCGATCATCGCCGGGGACGAGGTCACCGGCGCCACGACGTTCCTCATCGAGGAGGGCCTGGACTCCGGCCCCACCCTCGGCACGACGACCGAGACCATCCGTCCTCGCGACACCGCCGGGGACCTCCTCGGCCGCCTCGCCGTGTCCGGCGCGGGGCTGCTCGTCGCGACGCTCGACGCGCTCGAGGACGGGACCCTGCGCCCGCAGCCCCAGCCCGCCGACGGCGTCTCCCACGCCGCGAAGCTCACGCCCGCCGACGCGGAGGTGCGCTGGGACCACCCGGCGCTCGCGGTCGACCGCCTCGTGCGGGGCTGCACCCCGGCGCCGGGCTCCTGGACCACGGTCCCCGGTCCCGACGGCGCGCGCGCCCGCCTCGGCCTCGGCCCGGTGACGCCGCGCCCCGACGTCACGGACCTCGCCCCCGGGCAGGTGCGCGCCGGGAAGAAGGAGGTGCTCGTCGGCACCGCGACGCACGCCGTCCGGCTCGGGGACGTCGCGCCCGTCGGCAAGAAGCAGATGCCCGCCGCCGACTGGGCGCGCGGGGCACGCCTCCCCGAAGAGCTCGTGCTCGGCGCGGAGGTCGCCCGATGAGCGGCGGCACGCCCGCGGACCGCGACCGCGACGCCATGGACCGCCCGCCGTCGACCAGGGGATCGAACGCACGTTCGAACGATCGGGCGAACGGACCCGCGCGGGACGACCGCGAGTCGAACGCGCGTTCGAATGCGCGCGGAGAGGCCGAGCGCAACGGCTCGAACGCCCGTTCGAACAGGTCCGCCGGTGGCCAGGACCGCCGTGCCGACGCGCGCCGCGACGCCCGCGGCCGCCAGCGCGGCGCCGCCCGCTCCCGGGGCGAGACGTCCCGCAGCGCGCACGCACCCTCCCAGCGCCGCAAGGGCACCGACCCTGCCCGCGCCGTCGCCTACGACGTCCTGCGCCAGGTCGACGGATCCGACGCCTACGCCAACCTCGTCCTGCCCCCGCTGCTGCGCGAGCGCGGCATCCGCGGCCGCGACGCCGGGTTCGCCACCGAGCTCGCCTACGGCACCCTGCGCCTGCGCGGGCGCTACGACGCGATCCTCGCGCTGTGCCTCGACCGCCCCCTCGACCGCCTCGACCCGCCCGTGCTCGACGTCCTGCGGCTCGGCGCGCACCAGCTCCTCGGCATGCGCGTGCCCCAGCACGCCGCCGTGTCCGAGACCGTCGGCCTGGCCCGAGAGCGCACCGGCGCCGGCAGCGCCCAGCTCGTCAACGCCGTCCTGCGCCGCGTCGCCCGCACCCCCCTCGACGACTGGCTCACCACCATCGCCGACGACGCCCCGGACGCCCTCGCGGCGCTCGCGGCTACCCAGAGCCACCCCGTGTGGATCGCCCGCGCTCTGCGCGACGCCCTCGCCGGCAACGGGCGCCCCGTCGACGAGCTCGACGCCCTCCTCGCCGCCGACAACGACGCCCCCCGCGTCACGCTCGTCGCCCGTCCCGGCCTCGCCGCCCCCGACGAGCTCTCCGACGGCGACGACCGCGTCACCCCCGCCCGCTGGGCGCCCACCGCCCTCACCCTTGACGGTGGCGACCCCGCCGCGTTCGGCGCCGTGCGCGACGGCCGCGCCGGCGTCCAGGACGAGGGCAGCCAGCTCGTCGCGCTCGCGCTCGCCGCCGCACCGCTCACCGGACCGCAGCCCGGCTCCACCGGCGACGACGCGCGCTGGCTCGACCTGTGCGCCGGCCCCGGCGGCAAGGCCGCGCTCCTCGCGGCGCTCGCGGCCGAGCGCGGGGCACGCCTCGTCGCCAACGAGGTCCAGCCGCACCGCGCACGCCTCGTGGAGAACGCGCTCGCCGCCGTGCCCGCGGACGCCGTGGAGGCCGTGCGCACGGGCGACGGGCGCGCCGTCGGGCAGGACGAGCCGGGTGCGTACGACCGCGTGCTCCTCGACGCCCCCTGCACCGGCCTCGGTGCGCTGCGCCGTCGTCCCGAGTCCCGGTGGCGGCGCACCCCGGCGGACCTCGCGACCCTCACCGGGCTCCAGCGCGAGCTCCTCGACTCCGCGCTCGACGCCGTCCGGCCCGGGGGAGTGGTCGGGTACGTCACGTGCTCGCCGCACCTCGCCGAGACCCAGGTCGTCGTCGCCGACGTGCTCCGCCGCCGCGACGACGTCGAGGTCCTCGACGCCCCGGCCGTCGTGCGCGACGTCGTGCGCCCCGAGGCGCGCGACGCGATCGAGCTCGGCGACCGCCAGGACGTCCAGCTCTGGCCGCACGTCCACGGCACCGACGCCATGCACCTCACGCTCCTCCGTCGCGTCTGACCAGGCCACAGTGCCTTTGTCAGGATATTCGGCGGAAGTCCGTGTCATGATAGTCGGACATGGTTCGCTGGCAGGAGGGAAGACGCGATGACAGGACACTGGACGGGCGCCCGGAGCGCGCGCGACATCGGCGCGGCCGTCCGCAGGGTACGGCGAGCGCAGGGCATCACTCAGGCGGAGCTCGCCGACGACCTCGGAATCACTCGCCAGTATCTCTCCGAGCTCGAGAACGGCGTCGACAACCTCTACATCACCCGGCTCTTCGAGGTCCTCGACCACCTCGACATCTCCCTCCGCCTCGAGGACCGATCGTGAGACGGGCCGAGGAGCTCGACCTCTGGCTCTACGGGACTCACGCCGGGCGCTTCACGCGACGACGAGACGATCGCGTCGACCTCACATGGACAGACGAGGCCTACGAACGGTGGGGGATCGGCGCGCGAACGCTGTCCCACCTCCTCCCGATGGAACCCGACGAACCACCACACCCCGCCCGGGCCACCGCATGGCTCGACGGGCTCATGCCCGAGGGCCGCGCCCGCGACCAGATGGCCATGGAAGCCGCCGTCGACCCCGAGGACCACCTCTCGTTCTTCACGGCGTACGCAGGCGACACCATCGGGGCCGTAGAGCTGCGCCCTCCAGGCCAAGCCGGCCATCGATCCGTTCCCGCCGAACGGCTCGACGACGCCGCGGTCGCCAGGCTCCTTCGAGAAGGCGTCGCGCGATTCGGCGGCGTCGGACGAAGCAAGCACCTCACCAGCTCCCTGCCCGGCATGGAACCCAAGATCACCCTCCTCCACGACGAGCACGGCTGGGCCCGCCCCCACGGATCCGCCCCCACCACCCACATCCTCAAGGTCGCCCGCCCCTCCGACTCACCCACCGCCGACCTCGTCAACACCGAAGCCGCCGCCCTCGACCTCGCCCGCCGCGTCGGCCTCACCACCGTCGACGCGCACGTCACCGAGTTCGACGGCGAACGCGCCATCGTCGTCACCCGCTACGACCGCATCCCCGACCCCCGCGAACCCAGCGGCACCGCCCGCCTCCACCAGGAAGACGCCGCCCAGGCCCTCGGCATCAACACCCGCGACCCCGAACGCAAGTTCCAGCACGGACGCCGCTTCCCTTCCCTCGCCGCCATCGCCCGCACCCTCCGCGACGACGGCACCCGCCCCGACCCCCTCCTCGCCCTCACCACCTTCAACCTCGCCCTCGGCAACACCGACGCCCACGCCAAGAACATCTCCGTCCTCCGCCACGCCGACGGCACCGTCCGCCTCGCCCCCGCCTACGACGTCTCCATGCACCTCCACCACGACCACGCCTCCCGCGTCTTCGCCATGGACGTCGCCGGAGAACGCGACATGGACCGCCTCACCGCCGACCACCTCGTCACCGAAGGCACCACCTGGGGCCTGCCCCGACGCCGCGCCCAGCGCGCCGTCACCCAGACCCTCGACGCACTCCTCGCGGCGCTCGCGGACGTCGACCGCGACGCCCACCCCGGCGTGAGCCGCCACGCCTGGCGCACCGTCGAGCAGCGCACCACCGACCTCCGCCGAGGCATCCTCGCCTGATCCCGGCTCGCCGAGGTAGAGCCCTGGTCGTGCCCGACGGCACGACCACGCCTCTACCTCGGCGCGTCGGGCGGGCTGTGAGGGTCTCGTCGCCGGGTCAGAGGGAGCGCTGGAGCAGGATCGTGTCGACCCAGCGGCCGTGCTTGAAGCCGACGGCGGTGAGGCGGCCGGTCTCGACGAAGCCGAAGCGCCGGTGGAGGGGGAGCGAGCCCGCCGCCTCGGGGACGTCGGCGACGACCGAGACGACCTGCCGGACGCCTGCGGAGACGCACGCGTCGAGCAGCGCGCCCAGCAGCGCGGTGCCGATCCCGTGCCCGGTGTGGTCGGGGTCGAGGTAGATCGTGTCCTCGGCGGTGTGTCGGTACGCGGGCTTCGGGCGCCATGCGGACGCGTAGGCGTAGCCAGCGACCACCGGGTGGCCCGTGCCGTCCGGACCTGGCGGCCCGTCGACCTCGGCGACGAGGAACGGCAGGCCGCGAGCGGTGACGTCGTCGAGCTTGCGCTCCCACGCGGGGACGTCCCAGACCTCCTCCTCGAACGTCACGCACGTGTCGCGGACGAAGGGCGCGGCGATCGCGGCGACGCGGCCGAGGTCGGCCCGCGTGGCGGCGCGCACCCGGACGCCCGCGGGGACCGGTGTCGGCCCTGTCGGCCCTGTCGGCGCAGGTGGGCGTCGGGTGCCGGGGGAGGGGAGGCTGCTCACGGGACGAGCCTACGAGCGTCGGGGGCGGGCGGAGGCACCCTAGGCTGGAGCCATGGCAGCCCTCATCGCACCGAGCATCCTGTCCGCCGACTTCGCGAACCTCGAGCGCGACCTGAACGCCATCTCGACGGCGGACTACGCGCACGTCGACGTCATGGACAACCACTTCGTGCCGAACCTCACGCTCGGGCTGCCGGTGTTCGAGCGCCTGGCGCAGGTGTCGCCGGTGCCGATCGACGCGCACCTCATGATCGAGGACCCGGACCGCTGGGCGCCGGCGTACGCGGAGGCGGGTGCCGCGTCGGTGACGTTCCACGCCGAGGCCGCTGCCGCCCCTGTGCGGCTCGCACGCGAGCTCCGGCGCCTCGGGTCCCGTGCAGGCCTCGCGCTGCGCCCTGCGACGCCCGTGGAGCCCTTCCTGGACCTCCTGGCGGAGGTCGACATGATCCTCGTCATGACGGTCGAGCCGGGCTTCGGCGGGCAGTCGTTCATCGAAGGGACCCTCCCGAAGATCCGACGGGCGCGCGAGGCCGTGAGTGAGTCCGGGCTGGACGTGTGGATCCAGGTCGACGGGGGAGTGTCGCGCACGACCATCGAGCGGGCGGCCGACGCGGGGGCCAACGTCTTCGTCGCCGGGTCGGCGGTGTACGGGGCGGAGAGCGTGCCGGGTGAGATCCAGGCGCTGCGCGAGCTGGCGGAGGCGTCGGCGCACGCACACTGACGACCGGCCGAGAGGGAGCCCGCACTTCGGGCTCCCTCTCTCGTAGCGACAAAAATAGTGTGCCAAGCGGTCATGACGACCCCGACCTACCGAGGCCGGTCACCACACAGCACGGAGGGGAGGGGTCGTTCGGTCACGTCTGCTCGGCAGGCGGACAGGCGGGCCCCGGGGAATGCGCGAGTAGCATGCTCGGTTGGAAGCAGCAGTACGCACGAACGTGCTCCGGGGTCGGTGCAATTCCGAGCCGGCGGTGACAGTCCGCGACCCGCGCCCACGCGCGGTTGACCTGGTGGAACTCCAGGACCGACGGTGACAGTCCGGATGGGAGGAAGCACGTGCGGCGCGGCCACGCCTGGGCGTGGTGCTCCGGCGACCCGTCGGAGCACCCGTCCGTGACGGCGACGGCCTCGCCGTGGTGAGCGACGCCGTCGGGCCCGTCCAGGCCTGACCCCGCCGCCCGCCCTCACCCCGGAGCACGCGTGCCCGGGAGGAGGACGATGGGCGAGCACCCCAGGACCCTGACGATCGACGCCGCGATGACGCGCGCGCTCGAGCTCGCGGGACGCGGACCCGCGCACGGACCCAACCCCCGGGTCGGCTGCGTCCTGCTGGGGCCCGCCCCGCACGGCCCTGCCCTGCCCGACGGCGCCGCGCCCGACTCGGTGGACCCGCACCCGCGGCCGGTCCTCGCCGAGGGATACCACACAGGTGCGGGGACGCCGCACGCCGAGGCCGCCGCCCTCGCGGACGCCCGGGCGCGCGGCGTCGACGTCACCGGCGCGACCGCCGTCGTGACGCTCGAGCCGTGCGCCCACACCGGCCGCACGGGGCCGTGCGCGGACGCGCTCGTGGCCGCGGGGGTGGCCGAGGTCGTGCACGCCGTCGACGACCCGAACCCCGTGGCGACGGGTGGTGCGCACCGCCTGCGCGCGGCCGGGGTGCGCGTCGTGCGCGGCCTGCGCGCCGCCGAGGGCGAGGAGCTCCTCCGGGTGTGGCTGACGTCCGTGCGACGCGGTACGCCGTACGTGACGCTCAAGACGGCGACGACGCTCGACGGGTACGTCGCGGCCGAGGACGGCACGAGCCGCTGGATCACCGGGCCGGCGGCCCGCGAGCACGCGCACCGCGTGCGCGCCGAGGTCGACGCGATCGTCGTCGGCACGGGCACGCTCCTCACGGACGACCCGGCGCTCACCGCACGGGTGCGCACGCACGACGCCGCGAGCGCCGAGGCCCTCGCGGCGCACCAGCCCCTGCGGGTCGTCGTCGGGCTGCGGGGGATCCCGCCGGCGGCGCGCGTGCGCGGGGAGGGCGGCGAGCTGCTGCACCTGCTGACGCGCGACGTCGGGCACGTGCTGGAACGGCTCGGGGAGCGCGAGGTGCGGCACGTGCTCGTGGAGGGCGGCCCGACGCTCGCGACGGCATTCCTCGCGGCGGGCGTGGTGGACGAGCTGCACGCGTACGTGGCCCCGGTGCTGCTGGGGAGCGGTCGGCGGGTCGTGGACGGGCTGGGCGTGGCGACGATCGCCGACGCGCACCGGTTCCGCACGGTCGAGGTGAGGCGGGTCGGGGACGACGCGCTGGTGGTGTCCAGGACGAGCACGGAAGGACGGGTCGGCTGATGTTCACGGGGATCGTGGAGGAGATCGGGAAGGTTCGGGACGTCGGGTTCCCGGGCGGCGAGGGAGCGGATGCGGTGCTCACGGTGGAGGGGCCGCTCGCCACGTCGGACGCGGCGCCGGGGGACTCGATCGCGGTCAACGGGGTGTGCCTGACGGTGACGGGCCTGGGCGGCGACGGGTCGTTCACGGCGGACGTGATGCCGGAGTCGCTGCGCCGGACCGCCCTGGGCGACCTCGTGGCGGGCTCGCCGGTGAACCTGGAGCGTGCGGTGCGGGCGGACGCGCGGCTGGGGGGTCACGTGGTGCAGGGTCACGTGGACGGTGTGGGGACGCTGGTGAGCCGCGACCCGGGCGAGCGCTGGGACGACCTGGTGTTCTCGGCGCCTGCGGGCTTGACGCGATACGTCGCGGAGAAGGGCTCGATCGCGGTGAGCGGGGTGTCGCTGACGGTGACGCGGGTGGACGGCGGGACGTTCGGCGTCTCCCTCATCCCGACGACGCTCGAGGCGACGATCCTCGGCGGGCTCGTCCCGGGCGACCGGGTGAACCTCGAGGTGGACGTGCTCGCGAAGTACGTCGAGCGCCTGCTCCAGTCGGGCTCCGGTGCCGGCACCACCTCCGGGAGCGCGTCGTGACGGGCGGACGCGCGCCGTCCGCGAGCGCCGCCGTGCCGGAGGGGTCGGGGGGCGTGCGCCTGGGGTCGGTCGAGGAGGCGCTGGCGGAGATCCGGGCGGGGCGGCCGGTGCTGGTGGCGGACTCGCCGGACCGGGAGAACGAGGCGGACGTGGTGTTCGCGGCGCAGGGGGTGTCGGCGGAGTGGGTGGCGTGGACGATCCGGCACTCGTCGGGGTACCTGTGCGCGCCGATGCCGGCGTCGCGGGCGGACGCGCTGGAGCTGCCGTTGATGGTGCCGCACAGCCAGGATCCGCGGCGCACGGCGTACACGGTGACGGTGGACGCGGCGACGGGGGTGACGACGGGGATCTCGGCGGAGGACCGGGCGCGGACGTTGCGGGTGCTGGCGGATCCGGCGTCGGGTCCGGTGGACCTGATCCGGCCGGGTCACGTGCTGCCGTTGCGGGCGGTGCCGGGGGGTGTGCTGCACCGTGCGGGGCACACGGAGGCGGCGGTGGACCTGGTGCGCCTGGCGGGGAGGGGCGAGGTCGGGGGCATCGCGGAGCTGGTGCACGACGACGGGACGATGATGCGGCTGGGGGACGCGGCGGCCCTGGCGGAGCGTGACGGGCTGGTGCTCCTCACGATCGCGGACCTGGTGGCGTGGCGGCGCGTGCACGACCCGGCACCGGCGGCGGCTGTGGAGGTGCCGGACCGTGAGGCGCTGGCGCGGCGGGTGCACCGGACCGCCTCGGCGGAGCTTCCGACGGCGCACGGCCGGTTCCGGGTGGTGGGGTACCGGGACCTGCGGACGGGGGCGGAGCACGTCGCTCTCGTTCCTGCGGTCGCCCCGGCCGGCTCGGTAGACCGCGGTGAGGCCGGTGCGGAGGCCGCGAGCGCCGTGGGGCCGGAGGTGGTGCCGGTGGTGCGGGTGCACTCGGAGTGCCTGACGGGGGACGCGTTCGGGTCGTTGCGGTGCGACTGCGGTCCGCAGCTGCAGGCGGCGATGGGGCGGGTCGCGGCGGAGGGCGGTGCGGTGGTGTACCTGCGGGGGCACGAGGGGCGTGGCATCGGGTTGCTGGCGAAGATCGGGGCGTACGAGCTGCAGGACGCGGGTCTGGACACGGTGCAGGCGAACCTGGAGCTGGGGTGGCCCGTGGACCGCAGGGAGTACGGGGCGGCGGCGGCGATCCTGGCGGACCTGGGGCTGTCGCGGGTGCGGTTGCTGACGAACAACCCGGCGAAGGTGACGGGGCTGGTGGCCTCGGGCATCGACGTGGTGGGGACGGAGCGGATCGAGGTGGGTCACGGTGAGCACAACCGGGCGTACCTGGTGACGAAGAAGGTGGCGATGGGTCATCTGCTGGACACGGTGGCGGTCCCGGACGGGGCTGCCCGGGGAGGGCCGGACGACGGGTCCGGTGCCGAGGAGTCGAAGGAGGACGAGGGATGAGCGGGGCAGGTGCGCCGTCGATCAGCGTGGACGGGTCGGGGCTGCGGGTGACGGTGGTCGCGGCGAGCTGGCACACGGAGGTGATGGACGGGTTGCTGGCGGGTGCGCGCCGGGCGTTGGCGGCGGCGAACGTGTCGCACGTGAGCGTGGTGCGGGTGCCGGGGTCGTTCGAGCTGCCGGTGGCGGCGGCGCGCGCGGTGGAGCACGGCGCGGACGCGGTGGTGGCGCTGGGGGTGGTGATCCGTGGGGGGACGCCGCACTTCGAGTACGTGTGCCAGGCGGCGACGTCGGGTCTGACGGACGTGAGCGTGCGGACGGGGGTGCCGGTGGGGTTCGGCGTGCTGACGTGCGACGACGAGCAGCAGGCTCTGGACCGGGCGGGGCTGGAGGGGTCGCGCGAGGACAAGGGTGCGGAGGCCGCGGAGGCGGCGGTCGCGACGGTGGTGGCGCTGCGCGACCTGTGACGGACCGGGTCGGGGCGTGCCCGCTGGGCGGACCGCGCCCCGGCCCTGCCCGGGCGGCGGATACCCTGGGCGCGTGAAGACGTTCGAGTCCCTGTTCGCGGAGCTGTCCGAGAAGGCCACGACGCGACCTGCCGGTTCCGGCACGGTCGCGGAGCTGGACGCCGGCGTGCACGCGATCGGGAAGAAGGTGGTCGAGGAGGCCGCCGAGGTGTGGATGGCCGCCGAGTACGAGGGCGACGTGAAGACGGCGGAGGAGATCTCCCAGCTCCTCTACCACCTGCAGGTCCTCATGCTGGCGAAGGGTCTGAGCCTGCAGGACGTGTACGAGCATCTGTGAGCGGCCGTGCCGGTGAGCGTCCCCGCTCCCGGCCGCGAGCGCCGCTCGCCCCTCGCACGTCCCTGCTGTTCCCCGCTCCTTGCCCGATCCCCTGAACGAAGGTCCTGTCATGCTGCGTATCGCCGTCCCCAACAAGGGGTCCCTGTCCGAGCCCGCCGTCGAGATGCTGCGCGAGGCGGGGTACCGCCAGCGTCGTGACTCGCGCGAGCTGGTGCTGGCCGACCCGGACAACGATGTCGAGTTCTTCTTCCTGCGCCCGCGCGACATCGCCGTGTACGTGGGGTCGGGCACGGTCGACGTGGGGATCACGGGCCGCGACCTGCTGCTGGACTCGGGCGCGGACGCGGTGGAGCACATGCAGCTCGGGTTCGGGGGGTCGACGTTCCGGTACGCGGCCCCGGCGGGCACGGTGACGTCGCTGGAGCAGGTGCAGGGGCTGCGCGTCGCGACGTCGTACGAGGTGCTGGTCGAGGGGCACCTGCGCTCGCACGGGGTGGAGGCCACGGTCGTGCACCTGGACGGCGCGGTGGAGTCGGCGGTGCAGCTCGGGGTGGCGGACGTCGTCGCGGACGTCGTCTCGACGGGCACGACGCTGCGGGGCGCGGGCCTGGAGGTGTTCGGCGACCCGATCCTCGTGTCGGAGGCGGTGCTGATCCGTCCGCGCGCGGTCGCGGAGGCGGACGTCCCGGCGGGGGTGGAGGTGCTGAGCCGGCGCCTGCAGGGCGTGCTCACGGCGCGCCAGTACGTCCTCATGGACTACGACGTGCCGGTGTCGCTCGTGGAGCGTGCGGTCGCGATCACGCCGGGCCTGGAGTCGCCGACGGTGTCGCCGCTGCACGACCGCGACTGGGCGGCGGTGCGGGCGATGGTGCGTCGCGACCAGACGAACCAGGTCATGGACGCCCTGTACGACGTGGGTGCGCGTGCGATCCTCGTCACCCGGATCCACGCGTCCCGCCTCTGACACCGCTCGCCCCGGGGCGCGGCGCCGGTGGGCGTCGTGCGGGTGTGAGACGGTGGCGGCATGAGCACCGACCCGTTCCCTGATCCTGGCCTGCCGGGGGAGCGCCACGACGACCCCTACCGGCCGTTCCGGCCCCGGTTCGGCCTGGTGTCGGCGTGGGCGACGGGTGTCGTCGTGGTCGGCGGGTGCGTCGTCGTCGGGCTGTCGGCGACGGGCCCGCTCGGCACGTCGTGGGTGAACCGCCTCTCGCTGGCCGCGTTCGCCCTGTTCGCGGCGTGGCTGCTGTGGCGCCTGGGGGGCGTGCACGCTGTCCCGACGCGCGAGGGGCTGCGGGTGCGCAACGTCATCTACACGCGTGAGCTCGAGTGGGCGCAGGTCGTGTCCGTCCGGTTCGGCTCCGGCGACGCGTGGGTGCGCCTGGACCTCGCGGACGGGTCGACGCTCGCCGTCATGGGGATCCAACGGGCCGACGGCGCGCGCGGGGACGCGGAGGCGCGCCGCCTGGCGGCACTGGTCCAGGCGCACGGCGAGGCGCACGAGGGCCCGCGGACCTGACGCGCGACGGCACAGGGGCAGAACACGGACGGCCCCGGATCCAGCGGATCCGGGGCCGTCCCTCTGCTCGCGTCGCCGACGGCGACGCGGGTGCGTCAGTACGCCGTGCGATGACGGGGCTTGCGCTCGCCCCGGTCGTCGGCGCGGTCGAAGCGGTCGCGACGCTCGTCGCGACGGCCCGACGGGCCGTGACCGCCGCGCGGGCCGCGCGAGGCGGGCGCGCCCTCGTCCACGCGGATGCGCAGCGCCTTCCCGGCGACCCGGGCACGGGAGATGCGGTCCATGGTCTCCGCGTCGAGCGGCGCGGTGATGTCCACGAGGGAGAACGACGGGAAGATGTCGATCTTGCCGACGTCCGACCCGGCCAGGCCGGCCTCGTTCGTCAGCGCGCCGACGATCCCGCCGGGCATCACGCCGTCCTTGTGGCCCACGGACAGGCGGTAGCGGGTCCCGACGGCGTCGCGGCGGATGCCGCGCGTGCCGTCGCCCTCGCGGCGGCCCGACGCGCGCTCGCCGCGCGGGCGCTCGCCCGTGCGCTCGGTGCGGCGTGCCTTCGCCTGCTCGCGCGCGGCGGCGCGCTCGGCCTCGAACCGCTCCTGCTCCTCGCGGGCGCGGGGGCCGTCGTCGCCGACCGCGAGCGCCGCCATGGCCGCCGCGAGGTCGACCGGGTCGACGTCGTGCTCGGCGAGGAAGGTGCGCACCATGTCGGCGTACATGGACAGGCGGCCGGCCTCCTGGCGGGCCGGGACCTGGCCGAGGAGGGTGCGGACCTTGTGCGCGGACACGTCCGCGGGGGAGGGGATCTCGATCTCCTGCAGCGGGGTGCGGGTCGTGCGCTCGATGGCGCGCAGACGGCCCCGCTCGTGCGGGGTGACGAAGCTCAGGGCCTCGCCGGTGCGTCCGGCACGGCCGGTGCGGCCGATGCGGTGCACGTACGCCTCGGGCTCGCCCGGCAGGTCGAAGTTCACGACGAGGCCGATGCGGTCCACGTCGAGGCCGCGCGCGGCGACGTCGGTCGCGACGAGGACGTCGAGCGCGCCGGAGCGCAGGCGCTCGACGATCTTCTCGCGCTCCTTCTGCGCGACGTCGCCCGAGATGGTGGCGGCGGAGATGCCGCGCTCGACGAGCGCGGACCCGACCTCCTCGGCGGCGCCGCGCGTGCGGGTGAACACGATCGCGGCCTCGGCGTCGGAGGTGGCGAGGACGCGCACGAGCGAGCCGGTCTTGTGCCGGAACGGGACGACGGCGTACGTCTGGCGCACGCTCGTCACCGTGGAGGACTGGCGGGCGACGGCGATCTCGACCGGGTCGGTGAGGTGCTCGTTCGCGACGCGGCGGATCGGGGCGGGCATCGTCGCGGAGAAGAGGGCGACCTGACGCTCGCGCGGGGCGCGGGAGAAGATCGTGTCGACGTCCTCCGCGAAGCCCATGCGCAGCATCTCGTCGGCCTCGTCGAGGACGAGGAAGCGCACGTCGTCGAGCACGAGGGTGCCGCGCTCGATGTGGTCGATGACGCGCCCGGGCGTGCCGACGACGACCTGCGCGCCGGCCGCGAGCGCCCGCTGCTGCGGCTGGTAGGGCGAGCCGCCGTACACGGCGACGACGTCGACCTTGGGCAGGTGGGTCGCGAACGACTCGACGGCGTCGGCGACCTGCATGGCCAGCTCGCGCGTCGGGGTCAGGACGACGGCCTGCACGCGGCGCAGGGACGGGTCGATCGCGGCGAGCAGCGGGAGGCCGAACGCGGCGGTCTTGCCGGTGCCGGTCTGCGCGACGCCGGTGATGTCGCGGCCGGCGAGGAGCGCCGGGATGGCCTCGGCCTGGATCGCGGACGGGGTGACGAAGCCGAGGTCGGCGACGGCGCGCTCGAGGGGAGCGGGCAGGCCGAGGTCGGCGAAGACGGGACCGGCGGGAGCGGCCGGCTCGGGGCGCGTGCGCTCCGCGCGCTCGGGGGCGTCGGCGGACTGGTCGAGGGCGTGCGAGGGCGCGAGGACGTCAGCAGTCATGAAGGGGTGAGGACCGTTCGTTTCGGGGTGTGGAGTGGCGTGCGGTCACCAGGACGGTTCTCGCAGGTCGCACTCCCGAACACACCAGGCCGGCCACCAGGACGATCAGGGACGATCGAGGGGGACGGCCGCTCTCACGGACACACGCGGGACGAGCGACGAACTCCAGAGGTGTGCCCATCCTACCGGAGGTCGCGGCGGGCTCGCGGGCCGGCCCCGGTGACCTCCCTCACCGCGGCCGCCACCCGGTCGCCGGGCACGACGGACGAAACGGGTGATTTCCGCCCGCCGCGGGCGCCGCGCCGCGAAATGAGGGCCCGGGTGCGCGGGCCCGGTACGTAGGATGGTCCGCGCGCGGCAGGTCGCCGCGACGGCGCGACGTGAGCACGGGGCGGTGGGTGTGTCAGCAGGGCAGCAGGTCAGCTCCCGCGTCCTGACCGTCCCGAACGTCATCAGCCTCCTCCGGCTGCTCCTCGTGCCCGTGTTCGCGGTCCTCATCGTGCGCGGCGACGACGTGTGGGCGCTGGTCGTGCTCGCGGTGTCGGGGGCGTCGGACTGGCTCGACGGCGTCCTCGCGCGGCGCCTGGACCAGGTGAGCCGCCTCGGGCAGATGCTCGACCCGGCCGCGGACCGGCTCTTCATCCTCGTCACCCTCCTGGGGCTCGCGTGGCGCGACGTCGTGCCCGTGTGGCTCGTCGTGGTCATCGTGGGACGCGACCTGCTCCTCGCCGGTCTCCTGCCGCTGCTGGCGCGCCACGGGTACGGGCCCCTGCCGGTGAGCTTCGCGGGCAAGGCCGGGACGTTCGCGCTGCTGTACGCGTTCCCGCTCCTGCTCCTGGCCGAGATGCCGGGCTGGCTGGGCGACGTCGCCGCGGTCACCGGGTGGGCGTTCACCTGGTGGGGCGTGGGGCTGTACTGGCTCGCGGGCGCGCAGTACGTGCTGCAGACCCGTTCGCTCGTGGTCCGCGACCGGGCGGCCGCCGCGGAGGGCGACGAGACCGGCACGACGACGCGGGAGGCGCCGTGAGCGAGAACCGTCAGGACCCGGGTGGCGCCGCGCGCCGCGCCCCCGTCGACGCGTCGATGACGCTCCTCAACGAGGTCATGCACCGCCCGCTCGACCCCGGGTACGCGGACGCCGCGGCGCGCCGGGCCGCCGGGCGGGCGCCGCACCGTGGTCGCACCGGCACGTTGGTCCTCGTCGCCCTCGCGGTCGCGCTCGGAGTCGTGACGACGGCGGCGGCCGTCGAGCTGCGCGCCCCGCAACCGGGCGTCATCGCGGCGCGCGAGACCCTGGAGCAGGAGATCCTCGACCGGCAGGGCGCCGCGGAGGAGCTCGCCGCCCGCGGGGCGGAGCTGTCCGCGGAGATCGAGCAGCTCCAGGGCGCGGCGCTCAGCGGCGCGAGCGCCGACGTGCTGCAGGGACTCCAGGCGGAGGGCGCGCTGACCGGCACGCAGGCGGTCGAGGGCCAGGGCGTCGTCGTCACGCTCGACGACACGAGCGGCGGCCTGTCCTCCGACACCGTGGACTCGAGCTCGCTCGTGCACGACTCCGACCTGCAGCGCGTCGTCAACGCGCTCTGGGCCGGCGGCGCGGAGGCGGTCGCGATCAACGACCAGCGACTCACCGGGCTCTCGGCGATCCGCTCCGCCGGGGACGCGGTGCTCGTCGACCTGCAGCCCCTCGTCGGCCCGTACCGGGTCGAGGCGATCGGGGACCCGGACTCCCTGCGCACCTCGCTCCTGCGCTCCGGCACGTCGGACTACCTGCAGATCCTGGGCACCCAGTACGGCATCCGGTCGAGCGTGACGACGCAGAGCCGCCTCGACCTGCCCGGCCGGCCCGCGCCCACGCTGTTCTTCGCGAAGGCCCCGGCGGCGACCGTAGACTCCGACACGCCCGCCGGGAGCACCGACGGCACGACGGACGGCACGACCGACGGGTTCGGGACGGGCCCGGAACCGCACGAGACAGGGCAGGAGATCGTCGAATGATCGCAGTCGTCGGACTGGTGGTGGGCATCGTCGCGGGCCTCGTCCTGCAACCCACCGTGCCCGTGTCGCTGCAGCCCTACCTGCCGATCGCCGTCGTGGCCGCGCTCGACGCGCTGTTCGGGGGCCTGCGGGCCCGGCTCGACGGGCTGTTCGACGACAAGGTCTTCCTCGTCTCGTTCCTCTCGAACGTCGTCGTCGCCGCCCTCATCGTCTTCCTCGGCGACCAGCTCGGCGTCGGGAGCCAGCTCTCCACCGCCGTCGTCGTCGTGCTCGGCATCCGCATCTTCTCCAACGCCGCCGCGATCCGGCGCCACATCTTCAAGGCGTGAGCGTGACCCGCGACCCCCAGGACCCGCGCGACGCGGCCACCGACGACGTGACGCCGGACCCCGCCCCGGACGACGCCCACGAGACCACGGACCCGACCGCCCGGCGGACCGCCGGCGACGCCGCGACCGCCCGGCCGTCCCCCGCGGACCCGGACGAGGGCGCCGTCGAGGCGGACAGCGAGCCCGAGCGTCAGCCCGAGGGCCAGGAAGAGCCCGCCGCCGCGCACGCGGGCACCGGCGATGCGGTCGACGGCGCGCCGGACGCGACCGGCGTCGAGGACGACGCCCCGACCGACGGTCCCGCGCGCGAGCCCGACGCCGCTAGCGGGGCAGCGGACCGGGACACCGACCAGGACGACGCGATCGGCGACGACTCCTCGGTCGACGACGAGCGCGGCGAGCCCTCGACCCCCGTGACGGGCGAGGAGCCCGAGGACGACCCGACCGGCACCGCACCGCCGGAGAACAGCGACGAGGACCCGGAGACCCCGGACCGCGCCCCCTTCGCCGCGGCCGACGCACCGCACCCCGCCCCGCCGCACGACGACACGACCACCGGCGGCTCCGCCAGCACCGACGCGTCGTCGCCGGCGGAGCCGCCCGCGACGACCGGGACGATCGGCGCCGTGGGCCGCCACGGCGCCCCCACCCGGCCGGAACCGCGGGGCCTGCGCGGGCTCGGCCGCGCGCTGCGCCCCCGCGCGTCCCGGTCCCAGATCGTCGTCGGCGTCCTGTGCGCGCTCCTCGGCTTCGCGCTCGTGGTCCAGGTGAGCCAGACGCAGGAGGACCAGCTCTCGTCCCTGCGCCAGAGCGACCTCGTGCGCCTGCTCGACGACGTGACGCAGCGTTCCGGCGAGCTCGAGGACCAGGTCTCCTCGCTCGAGTCGACGCGCGACGAGCTGCAGTCGGGGACCGGGCGCGAGCGCGCGGCGCTCGAGCTCGCCGAGCAGCAGGCCGAGACGCTCGGCATCCTGTCCGGTCGGCTCCCCGCGGAGGGCCCGGGCGTCGAGATCGAGGTCGTCGAGGGCGCGGAGGCGCTCGACGCGTTCTCGCTCTTCAACGTGCTCGAGGAGCTGCGCAACGCGGGCGCGGAGGCGATGGAGGTCAACGGGGTCCGTCTCGTGGCGAGCAGCTACTTCGAGGACTCTGCCGAGGGCGTCGTCGTCGACGGGCAGACGATCTCCTCGCCGTACCGGTGGAACGTGATCGGCGACCCGTCCACGCTCGAGACGGCCCTCGAGATCCCCGGCGGCGCGATGGCGTCGCTGCGCGCCGACGGTGCGCGCACGACGATCACCCAGCAGGACCGGGTCGAGGTCGCCGCGACCGTCGAGCCCGCTGCGCCGCAGTACGCCACCCCGGTCCCGGCCGACGAGTGACCGCGGCTTCCCGCATCCCCGCAGGCCGGGGTAGGTTGGGACGACCGTGGGTCGCGCGCACCGCGTGACCTGCGGGTGTAGTAGTTTTCGAGCACGATTCCCGCGCGGCGGGGCCACGGCCCCGCGGTGCGGTGTTCCGAGGTCGAGCACGACGTGCGTGAGCCCCGAGGAGGCGAGATGAGTGTCCCAGGCGGTCCTGAGGTGCCGAACCGGGCGGGTAGCGACACGACGGTCAGCTTCGGCCGGATCGAGGCCCCGATCGAGGAGGGCGTGCAGCCCGGCGGCCTGAGCCCCGAGGAGCACGCCGCGGTCGCGGCCCTGCCGCGCCACTCCGCCCTGCTCATCATGCAGCGCGGTCCCGGGCAGGGGTCCCGCTTCCTCCTGGACGCCGAGCGCACCGTCGCCGGCCGGTCGGAGCGCGCGGACATCTTCCTCGACGACGTCACCGTCTCGCGCAAGCACGCCGAGTTCGTGCGCGAGGGCGAGCACTTCCTCGTGCGCGACGTCGGGTCGCTCAACGGCACGTACGTGAACCGCAGCCGCATCGACGCCGTCGCGCTCTCGACGGGCGACGAGGTGCAGATCGGCAAGTACCGGCTCACGTTCCACGCCAGCCCGCACGCGGGGGCACCGGCGGGCGGCACGGCCCCCCGGTCGTGAACGCCTCGACGGGCGCGGCGCACGCCACGGTCCCCGAGCCCCCCGACGGCACGGAGCCGTGGCCGCAGGGCATCTCGCGCCGCGCGACCATGCGCATCTCCGACGTGCTGCGCGCGCTGCGGGCCGAGTTCCCGAACGTCAGCCACTCCAAGCTGCGCTTCCTCGAGGAGCAGGGCCTCATCGAGCCCGTGCGCACCGCGTCGGGCTACCGCCAGTACAGCCCCGCGGACGTCGAGCGGCTGCGGTTCGTGCTCGTCGAGCAGCGCGACCGGTACCTGCCGCTCAAGGTCATCAAGGAGCGCCTCGCCGCGCTCGACGCCGGCACCGAGGTCGAGGTCCTCGCCCCGCGCCTGGCGACGAACGACGGCGAACCCGGCTCGGCGACCGTCCGCCAGCGGTACACGGTGGACGCGCTCGTGTCCGCGGCGGGGGTGGAGCGCGACCTCGTCGAGGGGCTCATCGAGGCCGGCGTGCTGCGCCAGGCGCCCGGAGGCCAGCTCGACGCGCGCTCGCTCGACGTGGTCGTGCTGGCCGCCGGCCTGTCGGAGTACGGCATCGAGCCGCGGCACCTGCGCTCCCTGCGCACCGCCGCCGACCGGCACGTGAGCCTCGTGCACCAGGTCGTCTCCCCGTGGCGCGGGCAGCAGAGCGCGTCCGCCCGCGCCCACGCCGGCACCGTGGCCTCGGAGGTCGGGGAGCTGTGCGCGCAGCTGCACACGGTGTTCGTGCGCCAGGGGATCGACGACCTCACGCGCTGACCGTCGCACCGGTTCCCCGGTCCCGCGAGGCACCCGGACGAGACGGGCCTCAACCCCTGCCGGATGACGGAGGGCGACGTACCGTGGAGTGGTGAGCGACGACGTCCCGATGGTCCCCGTCGAGGTGCTGGGGGTCCGTCAGCAGCAGCGCGACCAGGAGATCGTGGTGCTGCTGCTCGACGACGCGTCCGAGCTCGTCGTGCCGATCGTCATCGGACCACGGGAGGCGAGCGCGATCGCCATGGCGCAGGCAGGCCTGCCGACACCGCGGCCCATGACCCACGACCTGCTGCGGGACCTCCTCGACGCCGTCGGGGTGCGCCTGGAGCGGGCGGAGATCGTCGCGCTCGACGGCGGCATCTTCTTCGCCGAGCTGGTCCTGAGCAACGGGGTCCGGCTCGACTCGCGCGCCTCGGACGCCATCGCCGTCGCGGTGCGCACCGGGAGCCCGGTGCTGTGCTCGGCGGAGGTCGTCGCGACGGCGGGGGTCGAGGTCGTCGACGTCGCGCAGCAGGAGGAGGTCGAGAAGTTCCGCGACTTCCTGGACCACGTCCAGCCGGAGGACTTCTCGGTGGACGAGTAGAGGGCGGTCCGCGCGGGACGGGCCGACCGTCGGGCGAGGACCAGCCCTCCGGACACAACGGACAAGGCAGACGTTCGACCTCAGGTCGAGGGTTGGGCGGCCGGACCGCCGGACGTGCGGGCGCGACACGCCCGCACGCTCGGGTCGTCGGTCGTTGACGACCCCCGACGGCGCCCATAGCGTGGTCGTGGACATCACCCCAGGAGGCGACAGTGAACAGCAGCGGTGAGGCGAGCGTCGGTGCCGGCGCGGCAGTTCCCCACGGTGCGCAGGGCCTCCTCTTCGGGGAGGACATCACCGAGCAGGACACCACGACCGGCTACCGCGGCCCGACCGCGTGCCGCGCCGCAGGCATCACCTACCGCCAGCTCGACTACTGGGCCCGCACCGGGCTGGTCGAGCCCACCGTGCGACCCGCCTCGGGGTCGGGCTCCCACCGCCTGTACAGCTTCCGGGACATCCTCGTCCTCAAGGTCGTCAAGCGGCTCCTGGACACCGGGGTCTCGCTGCAGCAGATCCGCACGGCGGTCGAGCACCTGCGCGAGCGCGGCGTCGACGACCTCGCGCAGATCACCCTCATGAGCGACGGGGCGAGCGTGTACGAGTGCACGTCCCCCGACGAGGTCGTGGACCTCGTCCAGGGTGGTCAGGGCGTCTTCGGCATCGCGGTCGGGCGCGTGTGGCGCGAGGTCGAGGGCACGCTCGCCGAGCTGCCCACCGAGTCGCTCGACGACGAGGACGACACGACGGCGAGCCCGCAGGACGAGCTCGCGCAGCGCCGTCGGGCCCGCTCCGCCGGCTGACGACCGCGAGCGCCGCCGGCTCCTGAGGCGGGCGGGGAACACCGGGCCCGCCGAGGCCGGACGCCGTGACACCCGGCTGTGGAGCACGTCACAGTCGGTGCGACGGCCTGCCCCGTGGGGCCGTGGGAGGATCGCCCGGTACGCGGCGCGTCACGCTCTCCCCGGCAGCGCCGCACGGTCGACGGATGGAGTGCCGGTGTTCTCGAAGGTCCTGGTCGCCAACCGCGCGGAGATCGCCGTCAGGGCGTTCCGCGCCGCCTACGAGCTGGGGGCCCGCACCGTCGCGGTGTTCCCGCAGGAGGACCGCAACTCCGAGCACCGGCTCAAGGCCGACGAGGCGTACCTCATCGGGGAGCCCGGTCACCCGGTGCGTGCGTACCTCGACATCGAGGAGATCGTGCGCGTCGCGCGCGAGGCGGGGGCGGACGCGGTCTACCCGGGGTACGGGTTCCTCTCGGAGAACCCCGACCTGGCGCGCGCGTGCGCGGATGCCGGGCTGACGTTCGTCGGTCCGCCGCCGGAGGTGCTCGAGCTCGCGGGCAACAAGGTGCGCGCGCTCAAGGCCGCGCGCGAGGCCGGGCTGCCGGTGCTCGCGTCGAGCGAGCCGTCGTCGGACGTCGACGAGCTCGTCGCGGAGGCGGACGCGATCGGGTTCCCCGTGTTCGTCAAGGCGGTCGCCGGCGGCGGCGGTCGCGGGATGCGCCGCGTGGACACGCGGGAGGACCTGCCCGAGTCGCTGGCTGCCGCGATGCGCGAGGCCGACGGCGCGTTCGGTGACCCGACGGTGTTCCTGGAGCAGGCGGTGCTGCGCCCGCGGCACATCGAGGTGCAGATCCTCGCCGACGGCGCAGGGAACGTCGTGCACCTGTACGAGCGGGACTGCTCGCTGCAGCGCCGGCACCAGAAGGTCGTCGAGATCGCGCCGGCGCCCAACCTCGACCCGGCGGTCCGGGACGCGCTGTGCGCGGACGCGGTGAAGTTCGCCCGGCACATCGGGTACCAGAACGCGGGCACGGTCGAGTTCCTCGTGGACACCGTGGGGGAGCGCGCCGGGCAGCACGTGTTCATCGAGATGAACCCGCGCATCCAGGTAGAGCACACCGTGACCGAGGAGGTCACCGACGTCGATCTCGTCTCGGCGCAGATGCGCATCGCGTCGGGGGAGACGCTGGAGGACCTGGGCATCCGGCAGGAGGACGTGCGCGTCAACGGCGCCGCCCTGCAGACCCGCATCACGACGGAGGACCCGGCGAACGGGTTTCGTCCCGACACGGGCCGCATCATCGCCTACCGCTCCCCGGGCGGGGCGGGGGTGCGGCTCGACGGCGCGACGGCGACGGCCGGGTCCGTCGTGTCGGGCCACTTCGACTCGATGCTCGTCAAGCTGACGTGCCGCGGCCGTGACTTCCCGACGGCGGTGCGGCGCGCGCGGCGGGCCCTCGCCGAGTTCCGCATCCGCGGCATCCGCACCAACATCCCGTTCCTGCAGGCCGTGCTCGCGGACCCGGAGTTCGTCGCGGGCAACGTCGCGACGTCGTTCATCGACGAGCGGCCCGAGCTGCTGGCCGCGCGCGAGAGCGCCGACCGGGGCACGCGCCTGCTCGCGTACGTGGGGGACACGACGGTCAACCGCCCGCACGGCGAGCCGCGGCGCACGACGGACCCCGCGACGAAGCTGCCCGCGGTCGACCTGTCGGTCGCGCCGCCGCCCGGGACGCGCCAGCAGCTCCTCGAGCTGGGCCCCGAGGGCTTCGCGCGCGCCCTGCGGGGCGAGCAGCGGCTGCGGGTCACGGACACCACGTTCCGCGACGCCCACCAGTCCCTGCTCGCGACGCGCGTGCGCACGCACGACCTGGCCGCCGTCGCGCCGTACGTGGCGCGGGCGACGCCGCAGCTGTGGTCGGTCGAGGCGTGGGGCGGGGCGACGTACGACGTCGCGCTGCGGTTCCTCGGCGAGGACCCGTGGGAGCGGCTCGCGACGCTGCGCGAGGCGATGCCGAACCTCGCGATCCAGATGCTCCTGCGCGGCCGCAACACGGTCGGGTACACGCCGTACCCGACGCGCGTCACCGAGGCGTTCGTCGCGGAGGCCGCGGCGACGGGCATCGACGTGTTCCGCATCTTCGACGCGCTCAACGACGTCGACCAGATGCGGCCCGCGATCGAGGCGGTGCGCGCCACGGGCACGACCGTCGCGGAGGTCGCGCTGTGCTACACGGGCAACCTGCTGGACCCGGCCGAGGACCTGTACACGCTCGACTACTACCTGCGCCTCGCGGACCGCATCGTCGGCGCCGGCGCGCACGTGCTCGCGATCAAGGACATGGCGGGGCTGCTGCGCCCCGCGGCGGCGACGCGCCTCGTGACCGCGCTGCGCGAGCGCTTCGACCTGCCGGTGCACCTGCACACGCACGACACGTCCGGCGGTCAGATGGCCACGCTGCTCGCCGCGGCGGCCGCGGGCGTGGACGCGGTGGACGCCGCGAGCGCCGCCATGGCGGGCACGACGAGCCAGCCGTCGCTGTCGGCGCTCGTCGCGGGCCTGGAGCACACCGAGCGGGACACGGGCCTGTCGCTGACCGCCGTCGCGGACCTGGAGCCGTACTGGGAGGCGGTGCGTCGCGTCTACGCGCCGTTCGAGTCGGGGCTGCCCGGGCCGACGGGGCGCGTGTACGAGCACGAGATCCCGGGCGGGCAGCTGTCGAACCTGCGCCAGCAGGCGATCGCGCTGGGCCTGGGGGACAAGTTCGAGCAGATCGAGGCGATGTACGCCGCGGCGGACCGCATCCTGGGGCGCCTGGTGAAGGTGACGCCGTCGTCGAAGGTCGTGGGCGACCTCGCGCTGCACCTCGTGGCGGCGGGCGCGGACCCGGCGGAGTTCGCGGCCTACCCGCAGGCGTTCGACATCCCGGACTCGGTGATCGGGTTCCTCGGCGGCGAGCTCGGCGACCCGCCCGGGGGTTGGCCCGAGCCGTTCCGCTCGCGCGCGCTCGCCGGACGTGCCGCGCGCGGCGGCGTGACCCCGCTCTCGTCGGAGGACGAGGCCGAGCTCGCGCAGGCCGGGGAGGTGCGGCGCCGGCGGCTGAACCACCTGCTGTTCGCGGGCCCGACCAAGGAGTTCGAGCAGGTGCGCCTGGCGTACGGCGACGTGTCCGTGCTCGACACCCCCACGTACCTGTACGGGCTCGAGCCCGGCCAGGAGGTCGCGGTCGCGCTCGGCAAGGGCGTGCGCCTGCTCGTGGGGCTCGAGGCGATCGGGACGCCCGACGAGCGGGGCATGCGCACGGTGATGTTCACCCTCAACGGTCAGCTGCGCCCGATCCAGGTGCGCGACCGTGCGGTCGACGTCGACGCGCGCACGGCGGAGAAGGCGGACCCGTCGCAGCCCGGGCAGGTCGCGGCGCCGTTCGCGGGCGCGGTGACGCCGGTCGTCGTGGCCGGTGACGTCGTCGAGGCGGGGCAGACGGTCGCCACGGTCGAGGCGATGAAGATGGAGGCCGCGATCACGACGCCCGTCGCGGGCACGGTCCAGCGCGTCGCGATCGGGGCGGTGCAGCAGCTCGAGGGCGGCGACCTGGTCCTCGTCGTGGGCTGAGCGGTGGGCGCTCTCGTGATCGGGGTGGCAGCCTGAGGCGACGGCCGTCGCGCCGGGCAGGGTGAGCTGAGGAGGATCCATGCGAGTCACGTTCCACGGCCACGCGTGCGTGTCGGTGCGCCACGGCGGGCAGGTCGTCGTGATCGACCCGGGCACGTTCAGTGACGCGGCGACCGCGCTGCGCGACGCCGACACGGTGCTCGTCACGCACCAGCACCCGGACCACGTCGACGCGGCCGCGCTCGGCGCCGCCCTCGCCGCGCGGCCCGGGCTCGTGGTGTGGGGGCCCGAGGCGGTCGTCGCCGCGCTGCGGCCGTCGCTGCCGGAGGGCGCGTCGGCGCGCGTGGTCGTGCCGGGTGACGGGCTGGACCTCGGCGGGCTGGAGGTCGTGGTCGGCGGCGGGCAGCACGCGGTGATCCACCGTGACGTGCCCCGGATCGCGAACGTGACGTACCTCGTCCGCGGGGACGGCGCGACGCTCCTGCACCCGGGCGACTCGTTCGACGCGCCCGACGACGCCGCGCTCGAGGGAAGGCGGCTCGACGTGCTCCTCGCACCGGTGGCCGCGCCGTGGCTCAAGCTCGCCGAGACGATCGACTTCGTGCGCGGGCTCGACCCGCGCGTCGTCGTCCCGATCCACGACGCCCTGCTCTCGGCGGCCGGGCACGGCCTCGTCGACCGTCTGCTCGGCGAGCAGCGCACCGGCGGGACCTACGCGTACCGGCCCCTCGCGCCCGGCGAGGCGCTCGACGTCGCCGCGGGGAGCCTGGACGGGACCGCGGACGCCGCGGCGCGGGCCCTGCGCGACGAGCACCCCGAGTACGGGGAGGTGACCCTGCTCGAGGCCGACGAGACCGTGCCCCCGCGCCCCGAGGAGGAGGCGGCCGACGTCGCCCGCGCGGAGACCGGCCGGTGAGCGGCCCCCCGGTGCCAGGCTGGTATCCGGACCCGTGGGGCGTGCGAGCCGAGCGGTGGTTCGACGGGCGCGCGTGGACGCCGCACGTCCGGGACCGTCCCGCGGGCGCGGGCGGCCCTCGCACGATGCACCCCGGGGCGATCGTCGCGATCGTGCTGGGCGTGCTCCTCGCCCTCGCGGTCGTCGCCGCCGTCGTGGTGTTCTTCGTCCTCATGGTGCAGGGCGTCGTCTGCGGCGAGGCTCCCCACTACTGCGACTGACGCGGCGCTGGTCCCGCGCCGGGCCCGGTCGGGACTCGTGACCCGTGCGGGCCCGCGCGTCAGAGCAGCGGACGCAGGGGCGTCAGGACGACCTCGCTGAGCTTCGCCGCCACCGAGCGGGAGTCCCACTCGGCGAGCGTCAGCTCGCGCGAGTTCGACAGGTCGACCTCGAACACCTTCTCCATCTGCTCGGCCACCCCGGGGTCGGTGATCTCGAGGTTCACCTCGTAGTTGCCCGTCAGGGAGAGCCGGTCGATGTTCGCCGTCCCGATCGTCGTCCACGCGCCGTCGATCGTCGCCGTCTTCGCGTGCACCATCGCGTCCCGGTACAGGTGGATGCGCACCCCGCCCTTGAGCAGCGCCGTGTACAGGCCGCGCGAGAGCCAGTCGGCGAGCACGTGGTTGGAGCGCTCGGGCACCAGCACGCGGACGTCGACCCCGCGGGCGGCGGCGGCGAGGAGCGCCGCGAGGATCTCCCGGTCGGGGATGAAATATGCCTGCGTGATGTAGACGTGCGAGCTCGCGCGGTCGATCGCGTCGAGGTAGATGCCGCGGATCGGGAAGACGAGGTGCGCGGGTGCGTTGCGCGCCGCGCGCAGGCGCGGCTCCCAGTGCACCGACCCCGGGTCCGCGAGGAGCGGCTGGCCGGGCTTGCGGTTCGCGTTCCAGAAGTCGACGAACGCGTTGCGCAGCTCCCACGCGCTCGGCCCCACGAGGCGCACGTGCGTGTCCCGCCACTGCGTCGCGTACAGGGCTCCGAGGTTGTACCCGCCGACGAAAGCGATCTCGTCGTCGACCACGAGGATCTTGCGGTGGTCCCGGCCCGACTTGCGCACGTTGAGCATGAGCACGCCCGGGCGGAACACCGGGTAGCGGATCACGTGGATCGGCTCCGGCAGGTCGAAGAACGACTGCGGGACGACGAGGTTGGCGAACCCGTCGTAGACGACGAACACCTCGACGCCGCGGTCGCTCGCCTCGACCAGCGCCTGCTTGAACTCCTCGCCGAGCGCGTCGGCCTTCCAGATGTACGTCTCCAGCAGGATGCGGCGCTGCGCCTCGCGGATCGCCCCGAGCATCTCCCGGTACACGTCCTCGCCGTACGTGAAGACCGTGGTCGTGGTGCCCGCGACCTCCACGTCGGCGGGGGAGGAGCGGGGGAACGACGCCTCGGTCGTGTTGCGACGCTTGCGGATCGCGTCGGCGGTGACGAGCACGCCTGCCACCGTGACGGGCGCCGCGACGGCGACCACGAGCGCACGGGAGAGCAGACGGCGGGCGGTGCGCAGGGCGGAGTCGGCGGACAGGTGCACGGACTCACCGTAGCGGGCGCGCCTCCCGGCGCGACCCGAGGGCGTGCGCGCCGCGGGTGAGATCTCGCACCCCCACCGCCGCCGGGGTCGACGAGCGTCCGGTCAGTGGGAGCGCAGGGCCTTGATCAGCTCGGCCTTGCGCATCGAGGAGCGGCCCTCGATGCCGATCTCCGCGGCGCGCTTGCGCAGCTTCTCGACCGTCCAGTCGTCGTAGTCGCCGGCCTTGCCGCCCTTGCGGCCGACGCTCCGGCGGGACGAGCCCGCCGCGGCGTTCGCGATGCGCGCCGCCTTCTCCTTCGAGTCGCCCTCGTCCCGCAGCTTCTCGTACAGCTCGGGGTCCTTCACGCTGGGTCCCGGGTCGCGCTTCGGCACGGCGTCCTCCCTCGTCTCGGCCCGGCCGCATCGGGGCGCGGCCGGTCTCCCGTCAGGCTCGCCCCGACGCCGCGCGCTCGCACGCGGACCTCGCGCGGGCACCTCACCCGAGCACGACGACGCGCGACGTGCCCGGGTCCACGTGCACGACCCGCCCCGTCACCGCGGCGAACCCGTGCGGGTCCGCGTCGTACCCGGCCTGCCAGCGCACCCCGCCGTCGTGGAGCGACAGGCCGACCAGGAGCGAGCGCCGCGAGGAGTCCGGGTCGGGCACGACCACGGCGAGCGTCGCGCCGTCGGAGAACGCGGCCGTCACGCCGCCCGCGAGGTCCGGCCGGGTCCCGGGCTCGCCCGCGGACGTTCCCGGGGTGGACCCCGACCACGACCACACCCGCTCGCCCGTGCGGGCGTCCAGGGCGACGAGCGCGCCGCCGGTGGCGAGGACCGCGCGGTCGTCCGCGAGCGCCACGGCCTGCACGACGGGCACGTCGGCGCGCCACAGCTCGCGCGGGGCGCGAGCCACGCCGCCGGGGACGCGAGCGCGCGCACCCCGCCCGGGGTCGTGACGAGCCAGGTGGTCGCGTCGCGGCCCGGTCCGGCGAGCGGGACGAGCAGCCGCCCGGAGACGGCGACGCGGACCGTTCCGTCGGGAGCGAGGAGCTGGGTGGACCCGGTGCGGTCCGGGGGTCGGGCGGTCGTGCGCCAGAACGTGCCGTCGGCGCGGGGCGTGACGGTCGTCGTGATCGCTTCGCCGGCGGCGTCCAGCCGGGTCCCGGCGAGAGTGAGGACTGCGCTGAGGCGGCAGCCGCGCACGACGAGCAGGTCGTCCTCGACGGTGACGGCGGCCTGGCCGGCGACCTGGGGCCGGCACATCGCGGTGCGCTCCGCGTCGTCGGGCCGGACCTCCTGCTGCCAGCGCACGCCTGCGGTGCGGGCGTCCTGGAGCGCGAGGTGGACGACGCCGCCGGTGCGCGACCAGCGCAGCACGGTCGCGCCGGGGGCGGGGACCGCGCGCCCGAGCTCGTCGCCGAGGGGGACCGGGTCCGTCGTCGGTCCTCCCGGGCCGAGGACGTGCGCGACGGGTGCGAGGGCGGGGCCGGTCAGGCACGTGATGACAGCCGGGTGGGGAGCCGGGGCCGACGTCTCGTCGGCGGCAGGCCCGCACCAGGCCGTCGGGTCGAGCGCCCGCCAGCGCCGCGCGCCGGACCCGACGTCGTACGCCTCCACGCCCGCGCCGGTGACCACGGCGAGGGCCGCGTCGTCGCCGTCACCGACCACGGACAGCCGGGGCGCGGCGGCGTCCGTCTCCCAGTCGGGCGCCGGCGCCACCGCGAGGGAGGCGACGGCGCCGGGCCGGGCCAGGCGTTCCCGCTCGGCCGTGGTCGTGCGCCACGTCCCGACGGCGACGAGGGCGAGGACGAGGAGGACGAGCGGCGCGACGACGCGCAGGAGCAGCGCACGTCGTCGGGCCGGTGCCGCGGGCCCGTGGGCCCCCTCCGCGGGTGCGCCGCGCCCGGCCGGCGCGGGCTCGTCGTCCGGGACGAGCTCCACCCGGTGGAGCGAGGCCATACCGGTGACGCTACGCGCCCGCCGGGCCGGCGTCAGGTCTCGGCGGGCTCGAGCGCGGCCGAGAGGGGGTGGGCACGGATCGCCGCGGCGAGCTCGCCCTCGATCCGGTCGAGGTACACGCCGGTGGTCGCGATGGACGCGTGCCCGAGGAGCTCGGCGACGACCTTGACGTCCCACCCCTCGGCGGCGAGGAGGGTCGCGGTCGTGTGGCGCAGGGCGTGCGGCGTCGCCTCGCGCCGGTACTGCGCGGGCATGCGCGCGACGCAGCGTCGCAGGAGGCCGCGGACGGCCTGCGCGTCGATGCGGCGGCCCCGCCAGGACAGCAGGAGCGCGCGCCGCGCGTCCGGGTCGTCCGGGCGGCGGGCGAGCAGTGCGGGGCGCAGGCGCTCCAGGTACTCCTCGAGCGCCGCGGCGAGCGGGGGAGAGAGCGTCACGGTGCGGACGTGCCCGCCCTTGCCCTGGATGCGCCAGCGCGTCTGGTCGGGCTCGCGGGAGAAGTCGTCGAGGTTCGCGCGCTCGAGCTCGGAGACGCGGGGGCCGAGGACCAGCAGGAGCGCGACGACGAGTCGGTCGCGCAGCTGGAGGTCCTGGTCGCGGCGCGCCGCCGCGGCCGGGTCTCCTGGGGCCCGGGCGGCGGAGACCTCGAGCAGCGACGCCGCCGACCCCGCGGACAACGCGGTGCGCGCGACGCGCAGGCCGTCGCGCACGCGGGCCGGGGGAGAGGCCCACTGCATCGGGTCGGCCTGGACCCACCCCTCGCGCGCCGCGTGGGAGAAGAAGCGGGTGACGGACTGGCGGAACCGGTTGACCGTCATGGCGGAGCGGCCCGAGCTCCCCGGCTTGCGCGACGCGTCCGCGTACCGGCCGTCGGGCGTCGTCTGGTAACGCAGGAGGACGTCGTCGACGTCCTCGCCGGCGACGTCGTCCAGCACCCGGGTCGGGCCGGCGAGCCGCGCGAACTCGGCCACGTCCCGCTCGTAGCTGCGGCGCGTCGTCGGCGACAGGACGCCCCGGAGGGTCTGCGCGGCCACGGACGCGAGGTAGCGGTCGGCCGCCTCGGCGACGGTGATCCGCTCGAGGCGGGGCGGGGCGACCATGAGCGAGCCTCCTTCGGGGTGCGGTCGCGGCCAGCCTAGGTCGTGCCACCGACAACGACGCGGCCGGGCGGCGCCCTGACCTGCACCGACGCCGGAACCGCGGGGTCGACGGCTCAGTGCCCCTCGTCGAGGTGCGCGACGTCCCCGACGCTCAGCACGGCACGGTTGTGAAAGAACCCGTCCTCGCGCAGGGTCGTGATGCTCCCGGAGGCGACCGGGAACGCGACGTGCCCGGCGGCCTCGACCGGCATCCCGATCCACGCCGCGACGACGAACGTCGCCGCGAACCCGTGCGTGACCACGACCTGGTGGTCCGCGGCGCGACGGAGCAGATCCGTGGTCGCCGCGTACACGCGCAGCGCGACCTCGAGCCTCGTCTCCGCGCCGACGATGCCCACGTCGTGCCGCAGGCGGTCGCCCACGGCCGGCGGCGGCACGAACCGGGCGTCAAGCCAGGACTGTGGCCGCCCGCCGGCGTCGCCGTAGGACGCCTCGCGCAGCCGCGCGTCCGGCGACGGCACGACGCCGAGCGCCTCGCCGATCGCGGTCGCGGTGCGGCGCGTGCGCAGGAGGTCGGACGTGACGACGTCGACGGCGGCGTCGTGCTCGATCCGGGCACGCAGCGCCGCGGCGACCAGGGCCGCCTGCCGTGCGCCGCGCGCGGTGAGGTCGGAGTCGTGGACGCCGCCGACCAGGCCCGCGACGTGGTGCGTCGCCTCGGGATGGGTCACGACGTGCACCGTGCGCTCGCGCGCGCCGACGACGTCGGGCAGGGGCGGGGGAGGGAAGGCGGTCCGGGAGCGGGTGGAGTCGAGCACGTGCCCAGGCTGACACACGCTCGGGCGTCGGGACGCCGGAGGCGGTGCGGTCGGCCAGAGGGCAGGGGACCGGGCGTGGGCGCGATCCCGGCGTGGGCTCGGTCGGACGCAGCGACGTGCCCGCCGCTGGTTACCGGACCGCGGCGGACTGCCGAGGCCCGCCGGCCCGGCGATGCTGCGTCACCATGCTGTTGACCTAAACACAATGGTTTGCGTTGTATGTCCGATTCTAGGCATCGTAGCCCAGCGTGCGGTCGCGCACCAGACGTCGTCGAGGCGCTCGGACGCCTGGCGCGATCGACGGCTCGAGCTCGTCCCGTGGCGCGTCGACGTCGTCGGGCCCGGACCGCGGCGCCCGCGCGGGGGACACCGAGCGCCAGACCCACACGGCGACGGTCGCCGCGCCGGCGGCGGCACCGACGAGCACGAACGCCACGAGAGTCAGGACGAGGGCCGGGACCCAGGCCAGCGTCACCAGCGTCGCCGTGACGAGGCGTCGCGGACGACGGCCGTCCGGTGCGAGCCCGGTGAACGGCGACGTCGCCGCGAACGTCCTGGAGACGGTTCCTGACGACGCCCGGGACGGCGCGAGCGCCACCAGACCTGCGAGCGGCCGCCGGCCGGCGCGTCGGTCCGTGCTCGGTGCGCCCGGGCGGCGCATGCCGAGCCGGGGTGCGTACGTCGTCGTGCTCATGACGAAGGGGAGTGTGCGCGGGCCCTCCGTGATGCGTCGGAGCGACTCGTCCGACCTCAAAATGACATAATGTACATTATCGGCGCCCTGTCGGTGCAGGTGTCCGTAGCTCACCAAGGCTTCGCGCTGACGGACGATTCTCGGGAAGCCACCGTCAGTGCAGTCATCGCACCCGGGATACTTCATCCGTGAGCTCGCAGGCAGGAATCCCACAGGCACCGCGGTCGGTCCCGTGGTGGCGTGCGCTGCTCGGCCTGTTCGTGGCCGTCCTCGGCACCGTCGCGCTGTTCGTCCCGGCCGCGCTCTCGTTCGGCGTCGCGAAGGACTTCCAGAACGGCACCTGTCGGGAGTCGGGGCCGATCCCTGACACGTGCGACCACACGGCAGCTCAGGGGTATGCAGAGTCGATCGTGATGCTGGTCGCGCCCACCGTCGTCGGGCTCCTCATCACACGCCCCAGGCACGTGGGCAAGGTCGTTACCGTCATCCTCGCCGTCGCCCTGGTCATCTACCTGCTGCTGACGTTCACCGGCGAGACCACCCCACCGCCACCGGTCGAGCCGACCTACGGCGCGTAGTGGTCGTCACGGGGGTCGAGAGGGTCGCCCTTCTCGGTCTGCCGACGGATGTCGAGACGTGACGCCCGGGCGACGTACCAGCCGATCAGGAGGGCCAGGACGATGATGCCGCCACCGAGCACGAGCCACCCGCTGCCGTCCCCACCACCTCCATGAGCCCGACCGTACCGCGCCGGTAGGGCCGGGGTGTCTACTGAGACCTATGGATTCCTCAGGCGTCGCTCCGACGAGCCGGTGCGCGATCGACGCCGTCACGGCGCTGCGCCTGGTGCGCGACGACGTCGGCCTCGGTGCGCGGCGCCCGCTCGTCGGCCCCGTCGTGCTGCGCAGCCACGCGCTGTCGATGCTCTACCGCGACGTGCGCCGCGGCGTGCTCGACGAGACGACGGCACGCGCACGCCTGGAGGGCCTCGCCACGCTGAAGATCCGCCTGCTCGGCGACCGCGTGTCGCGGGCCACGGCGTGGCGGATCGCGCGCGAGCTCGACGCGGACGACACGGCGCTGACCGAGTACGTCGCCGTGGCCGTGCTGCAGGCCGACGTCCTCGTCGCCGGCGACGAGCGCGTCGCGGCCGCCGCGGACGGCCGGGTTCCCCTCGTCTCCTACGACGACCTCCTGCGCTGAGTCCCCCCGCGACGACCGCTCCGGTCTCGCCTGCCGACCGGTCCGGTCTCAGTCGTCGAACACGTCCCAGCAGATCGCGCTGCGCCGCCTCTGGTCGTCGAGCACGAGCTCGCGCAGCTCCGCCGGGATGCGCTCGCGCTGCCAGTCCCGCTCCGCGAGCCGTGCGGCCTCCGGGTCCTCGCCCCGGGCGGCGGCGTCCGCGGCGGCAGCCCGGATCGCGTAGGCCGCGGCGCCGAGGTCGTGCGCCGCGACGTGCGCGACCGCGACGGCCTGCCCGGCCGCGAGCGCCGCGAACTTGACGGGTGCGGGCTGGTCGCGGCCGGCGGCGTTGGCGACGAACGCGGTGCTGTGGGCGGTCTTCATGGGGACGTCGCCGCGGATCCAGGCGCGGGCGACGTCGAGGGCGTCGCGGGGTCGGGTGTCGTCGGGCCGGGCGTGCTCGAAGATCGGCAGGACGTGCTCGGTGCAGTCGACGGCCCACTGGGCGAGCTGGCGGTGGTGGTCGTCGGTGAGGGTGCCGCCGCGGCGGACGGTGACGAGTCGCGGGTCGCGTGCGGTGGGCAGGATCGGCATGGTCCGATGCTCCCGCAGGTCGACGCCTGCCGACCACCCTGGTGGCCGTTGCGACGAGAGCGGTGGGGTTGCGGGGTCGCGTCCCCCTCTGGTGGGCGTGGGTGGCGGGGCGTACGGTGCGTTCGTCGTCCCCGCTCGTCGTGACCGTCGCCGAGGTGCACGCCCCTCCCCCGCCCGGGTGCCCCCGGTGCGGCGCTGTCGCCGCACGGAGGCCGCTCCCCCGGGCTGGTCGGCTGCTGCGGGCGGGTCGCTCCCCGAGGAGGCGTTCATGGCCCGGTTCACCCGCTCTGACGACCTGCGCGGCGCGAGGTTCGACGGTGCGGACCTGCGCGGTGCGCGGTTCGTGGAGTCCGATCTGTCCGGTGCGGTGATGCGGGGCGTGCAGGTGGAGGGTGTCGACATCGACGCGCCCTGGCTCGCGGACGGCGACGCGTCGTTCCGGGTGAACGGGGTGGACGTGACGGGTTTCGTGGAGGCGGAGCTGGACCGCCGGTTCCCGGGCCGGGAGCTGCGTCGTGCCGGTGACCCGGCGGGGCTGCGCGCGGCGTGGTCGGCGCTGGAGTCGACGTGGGCCGCGACGCTGGACCGGGTGGCGGCGCTGCCCGCGAGCGCCGTGGACGTGTCGGTGGACGGTGAGTGGTCGTTCGCGCAGACGGTGCGGCACCTGGTGCTGGCGACGGACGCGTGGTTGGGGCGGGCGGTGCTGGGGATCGCGCAGCCGTTCCACCCGTTGGGTCAGGCGGGGCCGCAGGCGGCGGAGGACGGGCTGGACCTGTCGTTGTTCGTGACGGGGACGCCGCCCTACGGGGAGGTGCTGGAGGCGCGTGCGGGCCGGGTGGCGATGGTGCGGGAGTTCCTGGCGGGCGTGACGCCGGAGGAGCTGGTGGTGGTGCGGCGCAACCCGTGGTCGCCGGAGTATCCGGAGACGACGTTGTCGTGCCTGCACGTGATCCTGGAGGAGGAGTGGGAGCACCACCGCTTCGCGGTGCGGGACCTGGAGGCGGTGGAGGCGTCCTGGGGTGCGTGAGGAGGTCTATCGTCCGCCGTCGACGACGTGGTCCTCCGGGTACGACGGCTCCCCGCCGGTCGATGCGACGTCTGTGGTGGGGCGGCGGTACACGGACACGTGGGAGCGGGACTCGGCTGTGAACGGCTCCCCTGCCCATCCGGCGTGCCGGGTCTCGGGCTCGAGCCCGGCGAGGCGGGCCATGAGGTCGAGCTCGGCGGGCCAGACGTACCGGTGGGGCGAGCGTCCTACCGTGGCGCTGCCGTCGTCGTCGAACTGGACGTGGTGGGACACGACGCGCTGGTGGAGGACGTCGTAGGTGTCGACGCCGAGGTAGCCGGGCTCGTCGTGCCAGACGGTCGCGGTGCGCCCGGGCGGGAGGGCGCGCAGCTCGGGGACCCAGAGCTCGACGACGAACCGGCCCCCGGGGGCGAGGTGGCGGGCGGCGTTGCGGAAGCACTCGACCTGGGCTTCCTGGGTGAGCAGGTTCGAGATCGTGTTGTCCACGAGGTAGACGAGCGCGTGCTCCCCCGGCACCCGGGCGGTGGCCATGTCGCCGACGACGACGGGCAGGGTCGTCTCGTCGGCCTTCTCACGCAGCCGGGCGACCATGTGCCGGGAGATCTCGATGCCGGTGACGGGCACGCCGCGTGCGGCGAGCGGGATCGCGACGCGGCCGGTGCCGACGGCGAGCTCGACGGCGCTCCCCCGGCCTGCGAGCGCCGCGAGCCGGTCGACGGCGGGGTCGAGGACGTCGGGGGCGAACATGCCCTCGCCGGGGGTGTCGTACCGGGCGGCGGCGACGGCGTCCCAGAGGCGTTCCTGGTCGGTGCCGGCGAGGTCGGTGCGGGGGTGGGCCATCGGGTCGACGGTGCCAGGTGGCGTCTGCGGTGGTCCAGGGTTTTCGTGTCGTCGCGCCTCGTGTCGGGAGCGCGGCCGCTACGGTGGCGGCATGGATCGTGAGGCGTTCGTCGGCTATGTCCGTTCGCAGGGGTGGGGCGTCGTGGCGTCGTTGGGCGACGACGGCGGGCCCCAGGCCGCGTTCCTCGCGGTGGCCGCGACGGGCGCGGGCGAGCTGGTGTTCGACGCGCGCGCGACGTCGCGCAAGGTGGCGAACCTGGCCCGGGACGCGCGGGTCGCCGTGACGGTGGGCGGGACGGACGGGACGACGCTGCAGTGCGAGGGCCTGGCGGACGTCCCGGTCGGGGCGGACCGGGACCGGTGCGCGGCGGCGTACGCTGCGGCGTTCCCGCAGTTCGCCGCCTCGCTGACCGACGAGGGCATCGTGCTGCTGCGCGTCGCGGTGACGTGGGCGCGGTACGGGGACTTCCGCGACGGCCGGTCCGTCATGACGGAGCTCGACGTGACCGGGTGGGGTCCGCTCGCGGACTGACGGCCGCCCGTCCTCGATCGACTCCTCAGCCGAGCAGCGCCTGCTTCGCGCGCGCGAACTCGGTGTCGGTGAGGTCGCCGGCGCGGTGCAGGGCGGCGAGCCGTTCGAGGCGGCCGACGAGGGCTGCTCCCCCATCGCCCGTGGTGGCGCTCGCGGCGGGTGCGCCGCGCCCGACGACGCGCCACAGCGCGCGGGCGAACACGCCCGGGCGCCGGGTGGTGCCCGCCTGGCCGGGGTGCAGGCGCGGTACGCGCGGCGAGGGCACGGTCCGGTCGTCGACGACGATGCTCCCGGGGCGCGTGTCGGCGAGCGAGCGGGCGAAGCGTGCGAACCGGGCGGACGACCCGTCGAGGAGGACGGCGCGGGTGGTCCGGGCCCCGGGGTGCTCGTCCCGCCAGGTCACGACGACGGTGGGCCCGTCGCCGGTGACGGTCACGACGGGTCGCCCGGCGGGCTCGAGCACGGTGTCGTCGCCGCGGACGAGGCGCAGCCGTGCGCCGTCCCACACGAGCCGGCCGCCCGCGACGTGGAACATGGCCGGGTAGCGGGGCGCGGCGGCGAAGCGCGACGTGTCGGGCGCGCGGCCGGGGATCGTGACGACGCCGACGGTCCGCCGTCGGGGCGGGACCGCGGGGGTGGTTCCGTGCGCGTGCGCCGCGAGGGTCTCCACGACGGGGACCGCGACCGTGACGGGGGCGACGGGCTCGGCACCGGGCTCCGGGGCGGGTCCTGCCGGGTGCTGCCCGGCGTGGTCCTCGGTCGCGCTCGTGCTCATGGTGCTCCCCCGTCGTCGTCGGTCCTCCGATCCTGCCGCGCGACCCCTGCGGAGAGCAACCCCTCGGGTGGTGTCGCCGCAGGTCAGGGAGACATGAGCGCGCCCCCGGCCGGGAGCACCGGTGGCCGGGGGCGCGCAGCGTGGGGGCGGTCAGAGCCCGCCGAGGAGCGCCGTGAAGTCGGGCGTGGCGGCGAACGGGTCGGCGGGCCCGGAGTTCTTGCGCAGGGCGACCTTCTCCGCGAGCTCGCGGCCCGCGCGCGCGATCCGGGCGGGCAGACCGCCACCGGAGTCGGACTCGGCGGCCGCCCAGTCGTCGGTGGCGGCGAACACGGACGTCGTGGCGACGTCGGCCCGCAGGTAGGTGAACAGCGGGCGCAGGGAGTACTCGAGCGCGAGCGAGTGGCGGGCGGTGCCGCCGGTCGCGCCGAGCAGGACGGGCGTGCCGGTGAGCGAGTCCTTGTCGAGGACGTCGACGAACGACTTGAGCAGCCCGGAGTACGTGGTCGTGAACAGCGGGGTCGTCACGACGATCCCGTCGGCGGCGGTGAGGCGCTCGAGGACCCCGGCGAGGTCGCCCGTGGGGAACCCGGTGAGCATGGCGTCCACGACGGCGTGCGCGTGGTCGCGCAGCTCGACGGTCTCGACCTCGGCGCTCACGCCGAGACCCTGCAGCTCGCGCACCGTGGCCTCGCCGAGCCGGTCGGCGAGCAGGCGCGTGGAGGACGGCTTGGACAGCCCGGCGGACACCACGACGAGGCGGCGGTCCGGGGCGGGGGTGCTGGCGGTCATGCGGTGCTCCTGAGGTCTGGCGTGCGGTGCGGGTGCGGCCCGTCACCGGGCCGGGTGGTGCGGTCGCCCGGGTGCGCGGGGCACCTGTCGACCGTACTCCGTCGGGCGGGTGGTCGTGCGGCTCGTGCGCCCGGGTGGGCGCGGGCCGCGAGGTCCGGCTACAGGCCGAACGCGGCGCCGGCCTTCGCCGGCTCCTGGTCGTCCTCGGCGGTGCGCCCGGTCCAGCGGTCCTCGGTGCCGCCGACGTGCGCGGCGCCCTCGGTCCCGGAGGCCCTGGCGGCGGCGACGCGCTCGGCGTGGCTCGGCGGGTTCGCCGGCACGTGCGCGGGGCGCGCGGCCTCCATCTCCTTGCGGAGCACGGGCACGACCTCGCCCGCGAGGAGGTCGATCTGCTCGAGCACCGTCTTGAGCGGCAGGCCGGCGTGGTCCATGAGGAACAGCTGGCGCTGGTAGTCGCCCACGTGCTCGCGCATCGCGGCGTACCGGTCGATGACCTGCTGCGGGGAGCCGACGGTGAGCGGCGTCTCGCGCGTGAAGTCCTCCATCGACGGGCCGTGCCCGTACACGGGCGCGTTGTCGAAGTAGGGCCGGAACTCGTCCCACGCCTTCTGGGAGTCCTTGCGCATGAACACCTGGCCGCCGAGCCCGACGATCGCGGTGTCCGCGGGGCCGTGGCCGTGGTGCTCCCAGCGCTGGCGGTAGAACTGCACCATCTGCTTCGTGTGGCTGATGGGCCAGAAGATGTTGTTGTGGAAGAACCCGTCGCCGTAGTAGGCGGCCTGCTCGGCGATCTCGGGGCTGCGGATCGACCCGTGCCACACGAACGGCGGCACGCCGTCCAGCGGCCGCGGGGTCGAGGTGAAGCCCTGCAGCGGGGTGCGGAACTTGCCCTCCCAGTCCACGACGTCCTCGGTCCACAGGCGGCGCAGCAGCGCGTAGTTCTCGATCGCGAGCGGGATCCCGTTGCGGATGTCCTGACCGAACCACGGGTACACCGGGCCCGTGTTGCCGCGGCCCATCATGAGGTCCATGCGGCCGTCCGAGATGACCTGGAGCATCGCGTACTCCTCCGCGAGGCGCACGGGGTCGTTCGTCGTGATGAGGGTCGTGGACGTCGACAGGACGATGTTCTTCGTCACACCGGCGAGGTAGCCGAGCATGGTCGTCGGCGAGGACGGCACGAACGGCGGGTTGTGGTGCTCGCCCGTGGCGAAGACGTCCAGGCCCGCCTCGTCCGCGTGCTTCGCGATCGTCAGCATCGAGCGCACGCGCTCGGTGTCGTCGGGGGTCCGGCCCGTCGTGGGGTCCGTCGTGACGTCGCCGACGGTGAAGATGCCGAACTGCATGGTGTGCTCCCGTGAGTCCTAGGTCGATGCGTTTGCATGTACATGCGCCTCAACCGGGTGTCCCCCGGGTTTGTTCCCGGGCCCTCCCGGCACGGGTGTGAGCGTGCGCACGTCGGGGGCCGTGGCGACCGTGACGAGTTGCGTCGGGCATCGAAACCCGGGAGCCTGGGACCGCGACGCGCCGAGGCGGACCGGCTCGACGCCGTGGGCGGCGGCCAGGCCGTGGACACACCCCGCGACGTTCACCGGACCTTCACGGCGTGCCGGAACACCGACCGACGGTGAGGCGTTGCCTCTCGTAGACCGGGCCGCTGCCCGCACCCACCGGGCGCGCCCACCCACCCCCGAAGACCCCTCAGGAGGACACCATGGCCGACCGTTCGCTGCGCGGGATGAGCATCGGTGCGAAGAGCATGGAGTCGGACGAGGGCGTCGACTTCGCCCCCCGCTTCCAGGCGCACTACGACTGCCCCAACGGGCACACCATCATCCTGCCGTTCTCGACCGACGCCGAGGTCCCCCCGGTGTGGGAGTGCCGCTGCGGCGCCGAGGCGCTCCTGCGCGACGCCGAGCGCCCCGAGCCCAAGGCCGGCAAGCCGGCCCGCACCCACTGGGACATGCTGCTCGAGCGGCGCACGATCTCCGAGCTCGAGGAGCTGCTCGACGAGCGCCTCGGCCTGCTGCGCGCCGGCAAGCTGCGCCGCAGCGCCTGACCGCCCGCGACCACTGAGAGGCCCGGACCCCCGCGGGGGTCCGGGCCTCTCTGCGTCGCGGCCGGGGCCGTCGCCCTCGCACGGGCCCGTGCGCGCCGACGCGGCCCGGCACGGCACGGACTCGCTCGGCACGTCGCGGACTCACGCGGCCCGCACCACGGCGACGCCTCAGCGCGTGCCGCGCCGCCCCGCGACCGACCGCGCGAGGCTCGCGAGCTGGGCCGCGCGCCGTCGAGCACCCCAGACCGTGACCTTCCACAGCGCCTCGGTGACGATCGCGCGGCTCATCTTCGACCGCCCCGCCGTGCGCTCGACGAACGTGATCGGCACCTCCGTCGCGCGACCCCCCGCCCGCACGACTCGCCACGCCATGTCGACCTGGAAGCAGTACCCGTGCGACTCGACGCTCGCGAGGTCGACGGCGCGCAGCGCGGACGCGCGGTAGGCGCGGTAGCCCGCCGTCGCGTCGCCCAGGTGCAGCCCCAGCGCGAGGCGCACGTACGCGTTGCCCGCGCGCGAGAGCACCTCGCGGTGCCGCGGCCAGTTCTCCACGCGCCCGCCCGGGACCCAGCGCGACCCGATGACGAGGTCCGCGCCGTCGTGCGCGCCGTCCCCCGTGGCGGGGCCGAGGGCGGCGAGCAGGGACGGCAGCTGCTCCGGCTGGTGGGAGCCGTCGGCATCCATCTCCACGAGCACGTCGTACCCGGCGTCCAGGCCCCACCCGAACCCCGCGACGTACGCGGCGCCCAGGCCCTCCTTCCCGGCCCGGTGCAGCACGTGCACGCCCGGGTCGACGGCGGCGGCGGCGTCGGCGAGGTCGCCCGTCCCGTCCGGGCTGGCGTCGTCCACCACGAGCACGTCCGCGTCCGGGACCGCGGCGCGCAGGCGTGCCAGCGTGCCCGGCAGGGTCAGCGCCTCGTCGTACGTGGGCACGACGACGAGCACGCGCCCGCCCGGGACGCCGCCCTCCCCCGCAGGCCCGCTCACGGCGCCTCGTCTCCGGCCGGGGCCGCGGCGGTCGGGGTGCGGCGCTCGCGGACCGCGGTGACGACGCCCGCGGCGAGGAGCCCGAGGGCGAGGAGCTCGACGACGCGGCCCGGCCAGTCCCCCGCCCGCACGGCGGGCGTGAGGCTCGTGCGCAGCGGCAGGTCGGCGACCATCTGGTCGGCGGTGAACAGGTCGGTGCTCTGCAGGAGCTCGCCGTCGGGGGCGATGACGCCGCTGACGCCGACGGTCGAGACCTGCACGGTCGCGCGCCCGGTCGACACGGCGCGCAGGCGCGACATCGCGAGCTGCTGCGTGGACTCGGCGGTGTACCCGAAGGAGGCGTTGTTGGTCTGGACGACGAGCACCTCGGCGCCCGCGTCCACGGCGTCGTTCACGAGGCCGTCGTAGGCGACCTCGAAGCAGATGACGACGCCGAGCGGCACGGTGCGCCCGAGGCGCTCGGACGCGAGGTCCACGACCCCGGTCTCGGTGCCGCGGATCATGTCGATGGTGACCCGGTCGACCTGGTCGGAGAAGATCCGCAGCAGGGACCGCAGGGGGATGTACTCGCCGAACGGCGCGGGGTGCTGCTTGGCGTAGCGGTCCACGACGCCCGCGCCGGGCTCCCACAGCAGCGACACGTTGTACCGGCCGCCGGTGTCGGGGTACTCCTGCGCGCCGACGAGGATCGGGGCCTCGACCTCGCGCGCGGCGTCGTCGATGGCGCGCGCCACGTCGGGCGCGGTCTGCGGGTCGAGGTCGGAGCCGTTCTCGGGCCACAGCACCACGTCGAGGTCGCCGGGCTCCACCTGGTCCAGCAGCGCGACCGTCCCCTGCAGGTGGTTGTTGAGCACCTCGGCCCGGTTCGCGAACGACCCGAGCCCGGGCTCGCCCACGTTGCCCTGCACCGCCCCGACGGCGAGCGTGCCGGCCTCGGCACGCGTGTCGAGCGGCACGAGCAGGGGCGCGGCCACGAGCGCACCGGCCACGGCGGCCGGGACGACGGCGCCCGGGACGACGGCGCCCGTGACGACGTCGCGGCGGCGCACCAGCGCGAGCACCGCGACCGCGAGCAGCGACCCGGCGAGCGCGACGAGCAGGGACACGAGGACCTCGCCCCCGAGCCAGGCCGCGCGCCCGAGCGGGGAGTCCGCCTGGGAGAACGCGAGCCGGCCCCAGGGGAAGCCGCCGAACGGGACCTCGGTGCGCGCCTGCTCGACGCCGACGAACAGCAGCGCGAACGCGACGGCCTGCGCCCCCGGGCGCCCGGCCAGCCACGACCACCGGCGGGCCCAGGCCCAGGCGGCACCGAGCACGGCGACGAAGCACGCCTCCATGACGGACAGCGCGACCCACGGCACGGTCTCGGTCGCGTAGTTGGCCCACCACAGGTGCGGCAGGAAGAACGCCAGACCCCACACGAGCCCGACGAGGAAGCCCCAGCGGGCGCCGTCGCGCCGCAGCCCCCAGAACAGCGCGGCGACGCCGACGAACGCGAGGGGCCACCACCCGCGGTCGGGGAAGGCCGCGTCGGTGGCGAGGCCGCCCGCGAGGGCCAGGAGGAGCGAGAGCGGCCGCGACGGGGGCCCGACGGGGCTGCCGCCGTCCACCACCGCGGGGGTCCCGCGTCCGTTCTCGGCGCGCACCGGCGCGGGGGGCGCCGGGGACGAGGCGTGCGACGACGGGGTCTCCGGTCCTGAGGTGGCCGGTCCTGCGGGGCGGGGTCGCCCGGCCGGGGTGGCCGCGGGCTCGGGGGCGTGCACGGGTGCACCCTACGCCACGCACCTGCGCGGACCGGGGTCCGCGGCGTCGGCCCGGCGGGTGATCCGCAGGCGGCCCGAGGGTGGTGTGTGCGGGCTCGCACGCCCTTCGGCCCGTACGCCGCCGCCACCGGCGGAGCACGTTTTCTACTGAGCGCGCGAGCCCGGCCAGGTACCCGGCGCGGAACGCCGAGGGGTCGTCGTCGGTGGCTGATCCCCCTGCGGCCGCGGGGGCCGGAACACCCTGTCGAACCTACTCCGGCTCACGGCCCTGTCAAGCGGTAGCGGTCACACGAACGTGTCGAACAGGGGGACGCCGTCGCGCACCGTCTGCAGGCACCGGGGTCGCGGCACGTCGGGGCCGAGCTCCGGCAGGAGCGGCTGCCCGGCGCGCGCGTCCGTGCTCCACGACGACGTCGTGCGCCCGAGCGCGCCCTGCACCACGAGGTGCTCGCCCCGCCACACCGCGAGGTGCGCGGGCGCCCCGACGCGCAGCTGGCCGGCCCCCGTGTGGTCCAGGCCCGCGATGCGCCACCCGCCGCGCGTGTGCGCGCGGAACGCGGCCCGCGCCGAGATCTGCTGGTCGGGGTCCACGTGCGACATCGCGGCCAGCACGCCCGCCCACGGGTCGAGGCGCGTGACGGGCGCGTCCGACCCGAACGCGAGCGGGACGCCCGCCCCCGCCAGGTCCGCGAACGGGCTCAGGCCCTCGGCCCGGGTCGCGCCCACGCGCGCCGCGTACATGCCCTGCGGCCCGCCCCACGCGGCGTCGAACCCCGGCTGGATGCTCAGGCTCACGCCGAACAGCAGCAGCGACGCCAGCGCCGTCGCGTCCACGAACAGCGCGTGCTCCACCCGGTGCCGCGCCGCGCGCACCGCGCCCTGGCCGTGGACCTGCGCGGCGACCTCGAGCCCGAGGACGAGCTCGTCCATCGCGCGGTCCCCGATGACGTGGAAGCCGCCCTGCGTGCCCGCCGCCCCGACCGCGGACAGGTGGTTCGCGATCTGCTCCGCGCTCAGGTAGAGGTTCCCCCGGTCGGTGGGGTCGGGCCCGTCCTGGTAGGGCAGGCGCATCGCCGCGGTGCGCGACCCGATCGACCCGTCCACGTTGAGGTCGCCCGCGAGCCCCGTCAGTCCCGGCACGTCCGCGAGGACCTCGCGCGCGTCGTCGACCGTGGTGCACAGCTCGCCCCGGTACCCGACGACGTGCGCCAGCCCCGAGGACGCGTCGCTTGTGAGCGCGAGGAGCTCGCGCAGCCCGGCGCGCGTGTCGATGTGCGGGGCGCTCATCTCGTGCACCGACACGATCCCCTGCTCCGCCGCCGCGCGCAGCGCCGCCCGGTACAGGGCGGTGCGCCGCGCGGGCGACACGTCGCGCGCGACGTCCCGGGCGACGTGGTGCGCCTCCCCCGTGACCCAGCCCGACTCGTCCCACCCGGGGCGCTCCGCCAGGGCGCAGCGCCGCGCGAGCGTCGTGGAGACCACGGCGGAGTGCACGTCGACCCGCGCCGCGTACACCGCGCGCCCGCCCGCGGCCGCGTCGAGCTCGTCGCGCGTCGGCGGACGCCCCTCGGGCCAGGACCGCTCGTCCCACCCGAACGCCAGCACGACGTCGTCGTCCCCGACGCCCGCCGCGGCCTTCGCGACCGCCTCCAGCGCCGCCGCGAGCGTCGTCACGCCGGCGCTCGCGGACAGGTCGACGCCCGCGAGGGCGAGCCCGATCTCGAACAGGTGGACGTGCGCGTCGACGAACCCGGGCGCGACGAGCGCGCCGTCGAGGTCGATCACGCGGTCGGCGCGGGCGGCGAGCCCGTCGGCCGTGTCGTCGGCGCCGATCCAGGCGATGACGCCGTCGTCGACGAGGAGCGCTTCTGCGAACGGGTCGGCCTGGGAGTGGATCACGCCGCCGCGGTACAGGGTTGAGGCCACAATCCTTCACGATACCGCCACAACCGCCCGAACCTCGCCGTTCCGGCGCGACGTCCGCGCAGGTGGCGGCGGGTGTCGCGCACGTCACGCGCCCGCGCGGGCTCCCGGCGGTGCGGGCGCGGGCGGCTCAGACGCTCGAGTACGCGACGACGCCGCGCCGCAGCTTCTCGATCGCCTGGTGCGCGGTGCGCCGCACGGCGGGCGTGGGCGCGGCGGTCGCGACCTGGTCGAGGACGTCGATCACCTGCTTGCACCAGCGCACGAAGTCGCCGGCCGCGATCTCCGAGCCGCGCAGCACGGCGTCGAGGCTGCGGCCCACGGCCCACCGGTGCACGGCGGTGACGAGGCCCTCGTCGAGGGCGCCGGTGGCGTCGATGTCGTGGGCCTCCTCGAGGTCGTCCACCTCGGACCACACGCGCGTGGTCGCCTCGAGCGCACGGGCGAGCGTGCCGTGCGGCCCGCCGGGGACGTCGGGCTCGCCGCGGTCCTCACGCCGTCCCGCGTACACGCACGTGGACACCACCGCGGCGAGGGCGGGGGCGTCGAGGTCCTCCCACACGCCGCGGCGCAGGCACTCGGCGAGCAGCAGGTCGTTCTCGGCGTACAGGCGCCGCAGCCACTGTCCGTCGCGCGTGACGCGCAGCCCGGCCCGCCCCGCGCGGTCGCGCTCGCCGCCGGCCCGGGCCCCGTGGGCGGGCTCCTCCGCGTCCAGGGCGTCCTCGAGCGGTGCGGCCGGGTCGTCCGCGACCTCGCCGGGGGCGAGGTAGCCGAGCGTGAGCAGGACGTCGCAGATGCGGTCGAACACGCGCGCGATGGACCCGGTGCGGCCCTCGACGCGGCGCACGAGCTGGTCGTGCTCCTTCTTGAGCCGGGCCCACCGCTCGGCCCAGCGGGCGTGGTCCTCGCGGTCGGGGCAGTCGTGGCACGGGTGGGCGCGCAGCTGCGCGCGCAGGCGGGAGAGCTCGGCGTCGTCCGCGGCGGCGGACCGGGTGCGGGTGGTGCGCCCGGGTCGCGTGCCGGGCTCGTCGAGCGCCCCGAGGGCGTTGCGCAGCGTGGACGCGAGGTCGCGCCGCTGCGCCGGGACGCGCGGGTTGAACGACTTCGGCACCCGGACCGTGGCGACGGTGCGGATGCCGCCGGGCGCGTCGGCCACGGTGAGCTTCTTCACCTGCCGGTCCTGCGTGAGCACGGTGGGGCGCGGGCCGTCGAACCCGGCCCCCTCCCCCGGGTCGAGCACGACGACGTAGCCCGCGCGCCGCCCCGACGGCACCTCCACCACGTCCCCGGGCCGCAGCCGCTCGAACGCGGCCACGACCTCCGCGCGCCGGGACCGGCTCGCGGCGCGCGACAGGTCGCCCTCGCGCGCGGTGATGCGCCGCCGCAGCGCCGCGTACTGGGCGAAGTCGCCCCGATCGCACGTCATGGCCTGCGCGTACCCGTCGAGCGCCTCGGCGTGCGCCTGCGCCTGCTTCGCGAGGCCGACGACCCCGCGGTCGGCCTGGAACTGCGCGAACGACGTCTCCAGCACCTCGCGCGCCCGGTCGCGCCCGACCTGCGCGACGAGGTTGACCGCCATGTTGTACGTGGGCCGGAAGCTGGAGCGCAGCGGGTACAGGCGCTTGGACGCCAGGCCCGCGAGGTGCACGGGGTCGAGGCCCGCGTGGTCGACGACGACGGCGTGCCCCTCGACGTCGATGCCGCGCCGCCCCGCCCGGCCGGTGAGCTGGGTGTACTCGCCGGGGGTGACGTCGACGTGCGCGGTCCCGTCCCACTTGACGAGCTTCTCCAGCGCGACGGACCGGGCGGGCATGTTGATGCCGAGCGCGAGCGTCTCGGTGGCGAACACGACCTTGACCAGGCCGCGGTTGAACAGCTCCTCGACCGTCTCCTTGAACACGGGCAGCAGGCCGGCGTGGTGCGCCGCGATCCCGCGCGCGAGCGACTCCGTCCACGTCCAGTACCCGAGCACCTCGAGGTCCTCCGCGGGGATGGTCTCGGTGCGTTCCTCGGCGACGCGCCGGATCTCCGCCTCCTCCGCGGGCGAGGTGAGGCGCAGCCCCGCCGCGAGGCACTGCTGCACGGCGCCCTCGCACCCGGCGCGGGAGAAGATGAAGTAGATCGCGGGCAGCAGCCCGTCCGCGTCCAGGGCGTCCACGACGGCGAACCGCGCCGGGGTGCGGCGCGCCCCGAGCCCCGACCGGTCGGGACCGGGGCGCCGCCCGCCCCGCCCCCGGTACCCGCGGTCGCCCGCGCCGCGCCGCCCGCCCGGGCCCGACGCGCTCGTGCGCGGGGCCGCGCGGAACGCGGCCAGCAGGTCCGGGTTGATGGGCGGGTTCACGCCCGGGTCCGTGGGGTCCACGTGCCCGGCGTAGAGGTCGAGCAGGTCCGCGCCGAGCGCCCGCCCGCCGCCCGCGTGCGCGACCCCGGTCGCCGGGTTCGCCGACGCGACGAGCACGTGCTGCCACAGCGGCACGGGCCGGCGCTCGCTGACGACGACGGTGGTGTCGCCGCGCACCATCTCCAGCCAGTCGCCGAACTCCTCGGCGTTCGACACGGTCGCGGACAGGGACACGAGCTGGACGTCGTCGGGCAGGTGGATGATGACCTCCTCCCACACCGGCCCGCGGAACCGGTCGGCGAGGTAGTGCACCTCGTCCATGACGACGAACGCGAGGCCGTCGAGCGTGCGCGAGCCCGCGTACAGCATGTTGCGCAGCACCTCGGTCGTCATGACGACGACGGGCGCCTCCCCGTTGATCGTCGTGTCGCCGGTGAGCAGACCCACGGAGTCGGCGCCGTAGCGGCGCACGAGGTCGCCGTACTTCTGGTTCGACAGCGCCTTGATCGGGGTGGTGTAGAACGCCTTGCGCCCGCCCGCGAGGGCGAGGTGGACGGCGAACTCGCCCACGACCGTCTTGCCCGCGCCCGTCGGCGCGGCGACGAGGACGCCGCGGCCCTCCTCGAGCGCCTCGCACGCGCGCTCCTGGAAGTCGTCGAGGGGGAAGTCGAGGACCTGCCGGAACTCCGCGAGCCGGGTGCGGGACGCCGCCTGGCGGGCCCGGGACGCGGCATAACGGGCGGCGGGCGATTCAGCGGCCGTCATGGTGCCAGCCTACGGTCCACCGCCGACCTCGCCGGTCGGCGCGCGGGCCGCCTCGCCGACCGGCCGCCTCCCGGTCGCCGGCGGGGTGTCAGCGCTGCGCGGCGGGACGGGCCGGGGCGTCGAGGACGTGCAGCGCGCCCGGGACGACGTCGACCCGCAGCGGCAGGGGGCCGAGGTGCTCCCCGTCGGCGAACGCGTGCGGCGGGGTCGCGCCCGCCTCGGTCGCCGCGACCGTCACCGACGTCGCGCGCAGCGTCCCCACGCCCGGGTTCGCCAGGTGCCGCCCCGCGTACATGCCGGGGAAGATGCGCGTCGCGCCCCAGCGCCCGAACGGGCCTGCGACGACGACGTCGAGGAGGCCGTCGTCGAGCGCCGCGCCCGGCGCGATCCGGATGCCGCCGCCGATCCGCGGACCGTTCGCGACCGACACGAGCGCGCCCGGCGACTCCCACACCACGGTCCGCCCGCCCTGCGTGCCGCCGCCGTCGGGGCTCGTCCCGACGGCGGCGCCGTCGAGCAGGAGGGGCGCCCCGGCGAGCAGGTCGGGCAGCTGGTCGCCCGCGGGGACGCCGTGCAGCGTGACCCGGTACCCGTAGGGGCGGTAGCGCGTGATCTCCGTGAGGGCCGAGCGCGCGTACCGGGACCGGCCGCGGGGCCACGTGGCCGCGTTCGCGTGCGCGTTGACGGCGGCGTCGATCCCCGCGGACAGCACGCCCGCGTACCAGCGGGGCGCTGCCAGGTGCTCGCCCGTGACGCGCGCGGCGTCGACCGCGCGCACGGACGGCGGCGCGCTCGCCGAGGACACGGTGCTCGTGGCGGTGCCGAGGGCCGCGAGGAGGGCGTCCACGCACCGGTCGGTGCGGGTCGTGGGCAGCCCGAGGCCGTGCGCGAAGTCGTTGCCCGTCCCGACCGCGACGATCCCGAGCGGGACGCCGGTCCCGGCGGTCGCGTTGACGCCGAGGTGCACCATGCCGTCCCCGCCCACGACGACGAGCGCGTCCACCCCGGGCCGTGCTCCCGCGCCGTCGCCGCCCGGGCCGCGCACGGCGGCGTCGGCCGACTCCTGGGCGAGGGGCAGGCTCGGGGCGCTGAGGTCGACGACGGCGTGCCCGGCGGCGCGCAGCGCGTCGGCGGTGCGGTCCCCGGCCGCGCGGCCGCGGCCGCGCCCCGCCGTCGGGTTGACGACGAGGGCGACCGTGCTCACGCGCGACCCCCGCGCCCGCGGGGGCGCGGCCGGGGCGGGGCGCTCACAGGGCGAGCCGTGCGGCGTCGAGCTTGTCGACGCGCCGGTCGTGGAGGTAGCTGATGCCGAGTGCCGCGAAGTACAGGCCGCAGATCGGCAGCGCCACGAAGATCATCGTCAGCGCGTCCGGGGTCGGGGTCATCACGGCCGCGAACACGAAGGCGATGAGCACCGCCCACCGCCAGCCCTTGGCCATCGCGGACGCCCGCAGGATCCCGGCCGCGTTGAGCGCGACGAGGACGACGGGCAGCACGAACGCGAGTCCGAACGCCAGCACGAGGCGCATGACGAAGCTCAGGTAGCCCTGCGCGTCGGCCAGGTTGGTCGCGCCGTCGGGCACGAACCCGGCGAGGATGTCGACCGCGTGCGGCAGCACCCACCAGGCGAGGAACGCGCCCCCGAGGAACAGCGGGACCGACGCACCGAGGAACGCGAACGCGTACCGCTTCTCCCGGGTGGTCAGGCCCGGTGTGATGAACGCCCACAGCTGGTAAAGCCACCACGGGCAGGTGACGATGACGCCGAGGAAGAGGGAGACCTTGACCTTCATGTCGAGCGCGGAGGCCAGGCCCGAGAAGTTCAGGCTGATGACCTTGCCCTGCTCCTCCGCCGCCTTGAGCAGCGGCGCCTGCAGCGCCTCGAGCAGCGGCTCGTAGAGGAACCACCCGACGATCGCGCCGACCACGAGGCCGCACGCGGCGAGGAACAGCCGCTTGCGCAGCTCCAGGAGGTGCTCGCGGAGCGGCATCCGCCCCTCGGGGTCACGGGACGTACGTGACACCGACTATCCCTTCGAGGTGTCGCCCGGTTCGGGCGACGTCGTCCCTCCGGTCACGGTCGGCGAGGACGTGCCGGTCGACGCGGACGACGACCCGGCGCCACCCGCCGCGGGCGGCGTGGCGTCGTCCTCGCGCAGGTCCTTGACCTCGCTCTTGAAGATCTTCAGCGACTGCCCGACGCTCTTGGCCAGGTCGGGGAGCCGACGCGCACCGAACAGGAGCAGGATGACGACGACCAGCACGATGATGTGCCAGGGCTTGAGCATGCCCATGGGCTAACTCCTCCTCGAGGCGAACGGCGCTACGCGAGCGAGTCTACGTGGTGAACCCTACGCGTTGAACCGGCGCCAGCGGGACCAGACCTGCTCGTCGCGCCGGCGCCGCTGGACACGCCGCTCCGCCCGCTCGGCGCGCAGCAGGTCCACGCGCTCCTGGAGCGCGACCGGGTCGTCGAACAGGGTCGGCGCGGTCGACGGCTGCGCCTCCTCCAGGGCGCGCGACAGCTCGTCCGCCCGCGCGCTCATGTCCGCCGCCACCTGCGACGCGCGCGACAGCTCGCGCCCCAGCCCCTTCACGGACCGCCACAGGCGCCGCGCGAGGAAGAACGCGCCCACGAGCGTGCCCACGACGAGCAGCGTCCAGACCCAGAACCACATGCCGCCCACCCTAGCCAGCAGCCGTGCCGCCGGACGCGACGCCGCCCGACGCGCCGTCGGGCTCGCCCGGCAGGTGCGCGTACGCGGACAGGGCGGCGCTCGCGGCCTCGCGCACGTCGCGCGCGACCGAGGCCGGCTCGACGGCGAGCACGTGCCGCGCCCGCTCCGTGAGGAGCTGGCGCAGCCACACCGGGTTGGTGACGCGCAGGCGCACCTCGAACGCGCCGTCGGGCAGGTTGCGCACGGACTCGACGGGGACCTGCTCCGCGACGGCGCGCGCGGGGCTGGCGAACGTGATCGTCGCGAGCGGCGCGTCGCCGGTGGGCGTGAAGTCGACGTCGGGGTCGACGTCGTGCCCCTCGACGGGCTGGTCGAGCTCGGTGGCGGCGAGGATCCGGTCGACGCGGAACGTGCGCCGGCCCTGCGCGCGGTGGCACCAGGCGAGCAGGTAGGCGTGCTCGTCCTGGGTGTGCAGGGACACGGGGTCGACCTCGCGCTCCGACTCCTCGTCGGCGGCCGTCACGTACCGGATGCGCAGGCGGTGGCCCGCGACGAGCGCGCTCGTGATCGCCGCGACGACGCGCGGGTCGCCCTCGGGGGCGAGCTGCACGTCGAGCGCCGCCGCCGCCTCGCCCGTCGCGTCGGTGAGCTTGCGCAGCACCGACTCGACGACGCCCGCGCGCTCGGGGTCGGCCTGCACCGCCGCCGTCTCCCGCATGGCGCGCAGCGCCGCGATGAGCGCCACCGCCTCGCGCGTGCCCAGGCGCAGGGGCCGGGTCATGCCGCGCGCCTCGGTGAGCCGCACGACGCCGCGCTCGATCGAGTCGGCGTCGAAGTCGATGAGGTCGTCCGGCCAGTACCCGGGCGTGCCGGACACCCACAGGGCGTCGACGTCGTCCAGGACCTGGCGCTCGCTCACGCCGAAGTGCCGGGCGAGCTCGCCCACCGGCACCGGGCCCGCCCCGTCCAGGTACGCGACGATGCCCAGCAGGCGCACCAGCCGGTCGTCCGCGCGCTCAGCCACGCCCCGCCACCTCCGTCGACCCCTCGCCCTGCCCGGAACCCGGCACGGGTGCCGACGACGATCCCAGCGCCGCCGCGTCCCGCAGCCGGCGCACGACCGCCGCGCGCAGGTCCGGCGGCCCGAGCACGAGCACCGCGTCGCCGTACCCCACGACCTCGTCCGCCAGCGCGTACCGCACGTCGTACGCCACCTCCAGCACGTCGCGGCCCGCGCCGTCGCCCGCCCGCGCGTCCGGCACCGACCCCACGACCGTGCCGCGCGCCCGCAGCGCGCCCGCACGCTCCGGCACCACCGCCAGACGCGCCACCCCGCCCGCGTCGCGCGTGCCCAGCGCCGCGTCCACGTCCACCTCCGCCGGCACCTCGAACGCGTCGCGCGGACCCGTCGCCCGCACCCGGCCCTCGACCCGGCTCAGCCGGTACGACCGCGGCGCCCCCCGGTCCAGGTCGAACCCCACGAGGTACCAGCCGCCGCGCCGCGCCGCGATCCGCCACGGCTGCGCCCGCCGCGCCCGCACCTCGCCCGTGCTCGCCGCCCGGTACGTGAACGACACCGCGCGCCGCGCCGAGATCGCGTCCATCAGCGTCGCGTACGCGTCCCCCACCGGCCGCACCTGCGGCGCCAGACCCGCCACCACGTCCATCGCGGTCTCCCCCGCGCCCGCCGCCCGCAGCTTCGTCAGCGCCCGCGAGATGTCCGTCCGCAGCGTCTTGTCCTGCCAGAACTGCGCCGCCAGCGCCAGCACCCCCAGCTCCGCCGGCGTCAGGTCCACCGCGGGCAGCGCGTACGCGTCCTGGTCGATCCGGTACCCCACCTCGTCCGCGTGCCCGCCCGCGTCCACCGTCACGATCGGGATCCCCAGGTCGCGCAACGTGTCCTTGTCGCGCTCGAACATCCGTTCGAACGCGTCCGGGGACGGGGCGTCGCCGTATCCCGCCACGCTGACGCGGATCTGCTGCTTCGTCATCGACGCGTTCGTGTTCACCAGCGCGATCACCAGGTTCAGCAGACGCGCGGCCGGGTTCGTCGGCGACGACCCCGACGACGACGGCGCAGGGTCGGGCACGGACGAGGGGGGCGTGGGCTCGGACATCGGGCACCACGCTAGTCGGTCGATAGGGTGTGCCGCGTGATCACGTGGCGGACCGCGACCGTGGTGTCGCACGCGAAGACCTGGACCGGCGCCCAGGAGCTGCACGTGCGGCTCCACACCCCCCTGCCCGGGCGCGACGACGACCCCGACGCGACCGTGCGCGCCCTCGCCTACACCCAGCTCGTCGGCACCCCCGGACCCGGCGACCACGTGCTCCTCAACGTCTCCGCCCTCGCCCGCGGCCTCGGCACCGGCGGGTACGCCCTCGTCGTCGGCCCCGCCCAGCCCGGCACACCCCTCCCGCCCGACCCCGCGCCCGGGCCCGGCCACCTCGTCAAGGCCCGCTACACCCCTCTCCAGGCCCTCGTCCTCGGCGTCGACGAGCAGGAGTCCCCCCACCACGACACCCTCCGCGACGCCGACGACCTCGACGGCACCCCCGTCGTCGTCGCGGACCTCCACTCCGCCCTGCCCGCCGTCGTCGCCGGCGCCCGGCACGCCGCGGCGCTCGCAGGCCGCCCCACGCCACGGGTGGCCTACGTCATGACCGACGGCGGCGCCCTCCCCGCCGCGTTCTCCCGCACCGTCGCCACCCTGCGCGACACCGGCTGGATCGACACCTGCCTCACCGTCGGGCAGGCGTTCGGCGGAGACCTCGAGGCCGTCACCGTGCACACCGGACTCCTCGCCGCCCGCCACGTCACCGGCGCCGACCTCGTCGTCGTCGCCCAAGGACCCGGCAACCTCGGCACCGGCACCCGCTGGGGCTTCTCCGGCGTCGCCGCCGGCGAGGCCCTCAACGCCGTCGCCGCCCTCCGCGGCCGCCCCGTCGCCTCCCTGCGCGTCTCCGGCGCCGACGCCCGCGACCGCCACCTCGGCGTCTCCCACCACTCCCTCACCGCCTACGGCCGCGTCGCCCTCGCCCCCAGCGACGTCCCTGTGCCCGTCCCCGCGCCCGACCTCGAAGCCCTCACCGGGTGGGGCGCCGACCTCACCCGCCGCGTCACCCAGCAGGCCGCGACCCTCGCCGCCCCCACCGGGCGCCACCACCTCGTCGCCGTCCCCGCCGACCCCGACCTCCTCGACGCCCTCCACGACGCCCCCGTCCGGCTCTCCACCATGGGCCGCGGCCTCGACGCCGACCCCGCCGCGTTCGTCGCCGCCGCCGTCGCCGGAGTCCACGCAGAGTCGCTCCGACCCGCATGACCGCACCGCAGGGGGACGACCACCGCCGGCCCGGACCGGCCCGCTTCGCCGCCGTCACGGCGCTGGCGCTCGCGGCCGTGCTCGCCGCGGCCGTCGGCGCGCCGTGGGGCTGGGACGCGCCCGGCTGGTTCGACGACGTCGCGCGGGACCCGGTCGCGCCGCCGCCGGACACCGCCGCGACCGACGTCCTGTCGCAGGAGCGGGAGGACCTCCGGGCACTGACCGACACCGGGGGCCTGTCGTTCGACACGTACCTGCTCTGGTCCCTGGGCGCGGTCGTGCTCGTGGTCCTCGTCGTGCTGGCGCGCCGCTACCTCCCGGCCCTCCTCGTGCGGCGACGCCGACGCGACCTCCTCGTCACGGCGCCGGGCGACGTCTCCGTCCACGCTGCGGAGGACCCGGTCGTGCCGGAGCTGCGGGCGGCGGTCGAGCGGGCGCACGACGACCTGCGTGCGCCGGACGCGGACCCGCACGACGCCGTCGTCGCCGCCTGGGTCGCGCTCGAGCGCGCTGCGGAGCGGGCAGGCACCCGGCGCGACCCCGCACAGACGCCCACGGAGTTCACGACCGCGGTCCTGGCGAGCACCCGGGTGGACGCGGACGCGGTCGCGACGCTGCGCGGCCTGTACCACCGGGCCCGGTTCGGCGAGACGCCGCTCGGGGAGAGCGACCTGGAGGCGGCGCGCGCGGCGCTCGCCCGCATCGCGGCGGACCTCACGACGCGGGTCGTCGGCACCGGGGACCCCGCCACGGCCGCGTCCCACGACCGCCCGCTCCACGACGAGGCGCGGCCGTGAGGGCGCGCGGACGCTGGGACCGGCTGCGCCCGGCGGACCGGCGCGCCCTGCTCGCGGCCACCACCGCCGTCGGGTTCGGCGTCGTCCTCGTGCTGCTCGGCTCCTCGCCCGCGCACGCCCTCATGCTCACCGCCCTCGGCGTCGCGGGCGTCGTGCTGTGGCACCGCACCGGGTACGCCGGGGACACCGTGTGGCCGCGCGTCCCCGACGTGCGGCGCGACGGCAACCGGCGCGACGTGTCCGACCTCGGCTGGTCGGTCCTGGGCCGCGACGGACGCGTCACGGTCGGCGCCGCCCGCCGGGTGCGCCACCTCACGGAGCGTCGCCTGTCACGCCACGGGATCGACGATCTCGCCGACCCCGGAGCCGCGACCGACGTGGCCCGTCTCCTCGGCCCCCGCGTCGCGCGCACCGTCCATGACCTCGTCGCCGACGGGCGCCTCCCCACGCCCGCCGAGCTCGACGCCTGGCTCGCTGCGCTCGACCGGCTCGACCGGCTCGACCGGCTCGACCGGCTCGACCGGCTCGACCGGCTCGACCCGACGACCATCCACGACCGCCCGGACCGCCCCGACGGAGGGACACCCCGATGACCGCCGACCCCGCCCCCCGCACCGCCGGACCGGGCACGACCCTCGACGTGCCCACCGTCGCCGCGCACGGCCGCGCCGTCCTCGACGAGGTCGCGACCGCCGTCGTCGGCGCCCGCGAACCCCTGACCCTCGCGCTCGCCACGGTCCTCGCCGGCGGGCACGTGCTGTTCGAGGACGTCCCCGGGCTCGGCAAGACCCTCGCCGCCCGCAGCCTCGCCCGGGCCCTCGGCCTCGACTTCACCCGCCTGCAGTGCACCCCCGACCTCCTGCCGTCGGACGTCACCGGGTCCTCCGTGTACGACCCCGCGACCCGCACGTTCGAGTTCCGGCCCGGGCCCGTCTTCACCGGGCTGCTGCTCGCCGACGAGATCAACCGCACCGCCCCCAAGACGCAGTCCGCGCTGCTCGAGTCCATGGCCGAGCGCCAGGTCACCGTCGAGGGCACCACCCACGCGCTGCCCCGCCCCTTCCACGTCGTCGCGACGTCCAACCCCGTCGAGCACGAGGGCACCTACCCGCTCCCCGAGGCGCAGCTCGACCGCTTCATGGTGCGTCTCTCCGTCGGGTACCCCGGCCGCGACGAGGAGCGCGAGGTCCTCACCCGCCGCATCGCCCGCCGCCACGACGACCCCGTCGTGCGCCAGGTCGTCGACCGCGACACCGTCCTCGCCATGCAGGCCGCCGTCGAGCAGGTCGACGTCCACCCCGACGTCGTCGCCTACTGTGTCGACCTCGCCGCCGCCACCCGCACCCACCGCGACCTCGAGGTCGGCGCGTCGCCCCGCGGCTCGCAGAACCTCGCTCTCCTCGCCCGTGGCGTCGCCGTCCTCGACGGACGCGACGTCGTCCTGCCCGAGGACGTCAAGCGCGTCGCCGTCCCCGTGCTCGCCCACCGCCTCACCCTCACCCCCGGGGCCTGGGCCGCCGACCTGCGGCCCGAGACCGTCGTCGCCGGCATCCTCCAGACCGTCCCCGGACCCGCCACCGTCGGCGACCGCGGATGAGCACCACCACGGCGGACCGCGACACCGACGCGCCCCGCTGGCGCACCACCGTCCACCTCGCCGCCGGCGTCCTCCTCGGCACCACCCTCCTCGCCCTCGGCGTCCTCCTCCGCCGCCCCGACGCCGCCCTCCTCGGGGTCGCGCCCCTCCTCGGCGCCGTCTGGGGCTGGACCCGCCGCCCCCACGGACCCGTCACCGTGCGCGTCGTCCTCGACGCCGACGCCCCACCCGGCACCCTCGCAGCCCGCACCGTCGCCGACGTGCCGCCCGGCGTCGAGCTCCTGCGGCTGCGCGCCCTCGCCCCCGGTGGCCTCGTTACCGAACGCCTGGTCCGCACCACGGCCGGAACCCGCGAGCTCACCTGGCGCGCGCCCTCGGCGCGCACCGGCGTCACCGACACCCTCCGCGTCGACTACGCCGCCTACGGGCCCGACGGCGTCGAGGAGCAGGTCCCCCGCGTCGCCCGCGGACCACGCCGCCTCGTCCTGCCCCGCCCGCTCCCGCTCGGACGCCTGCCCATCGCCTCCCGCCTGCGCGGCCTCTCCGGGCCCCACACCTCCCGACGCCCCGGCGACGGCACCGAGCTCCGCGACGTCGACGTCTTCCGCCCGGGCGACCGGCTCCGCCGCATCGACTGGCGCGCCACCGCCCGCCGCTCACCCACCCTCGACACGCTGTACGTCCGCCGCACCTTCGGCACCGCCGAGGCGACCGTCGTCCTCGTCGTCGACTCCCGCGACGAGGTCGCCCCCGACCTCGCCACCTGGAGCGGCGTCGGCGCCCAGCGCCCCGACGAGGCCACCTCCCTCGACCTCGCGCGCCACGCCGCCGCGTCCGTCGCCCAGACCGTCCTCGCCGACGGCGACCGCGTCGCCCTCGACGACCTCGGCCGCCTCGCCCGGCCCGTCCGCGCCGGCGGAGGACGACGCCACCTGCGCCGCGTCCTCCACGGCCTCGCCCTCGCCCGACCCGTCGGCGACCCCTCCGCGCGCCTCCGCCCGCCCCAGGTGCCCGCCGGCGCCGCCGTCTACCTCTTCTCGACCCTCCTCGACGACGAGGCGCCCCGCCTCGCACGCCAGTGGCACGACACCGGGCACGTGGTCGTCGTCGTCGACGTCCTCCCACCGGTCTCCCTCGCCGAGGTCGACGACCACGTCGCGACCGCCTGGGCCGTCACGCGCCACGAGCGCGCGGACCGCGTGGACGACCTGCGCGAGCGCGGGATCGTCGTCGCTCGCTGGCACGACGGCACACCCGGCGCCGACGGCGCTCGCGGAACGCTCGAGCTCGCGGCACGACGGCTCGACCGGCAGGGCCCCGGTCGACCGGGCCCTCTCGGGGGTGCCCGATGAGACGCCTCGTCCGACGCGAGGTCGTCACCGCAGGGCCGCGTCCCCGCCTCGAGGTCGAGACCGGGCGCGCCGTCGCGGGCTGGTGGCCGCGCGTCGTCCTCCTCGTCCTCGCCACCGCCTTCACCGGAGCCGCGCTCCAGACGACGGGTCTCGCACCGTCGTTCGTCGGGGGCACCGCCGTCGCCCTCGGGACCGCGACGGCCTTCCTCCCCGCGCCGCCGGTCCCGCACGTGCTCGTGCTCCTCGGCGGCCTCCTCCTGATCGTGGAGGGGGACGGCCCCTTCGACCCCATCGTGTTCGCGCTCCTCCCGCTGGGCCACCTCGTCCTGCGCGCCGCCTGGTGGGCGGACCACGTGCCACCCGACGCGCGCGCCGAGCTGCGGGCGGTCCTGCCGGACCTCCGTCGGGTCGTCGTGCTGCAGGCCGCGCTGCTCGTGGTGGCGCTCGGCGTCCAGGCGGTCACCGCGCGAGAGGTCTCGTCCGCGGTCGCGACCGCGCTCGGCGGTGTCGTCGTGCTGGGCCTCGTGCTGCTCGTCACGCCGCGGGACTGACCTCGCCCTGCGAGCGGCCGAGGACCGCCCGACGATGGCGGGGACGGCACCCGAGACCGTCCCGCCGCCGCCGCGGCGCACGAACCGACCCGAGGAGGCACCCATGGCCGCTCGCTCCGACCTGCCGAAGTACACCGTCCCGTCGCTCACCCCCGAGGAAGGGGCGAAGGTCGCCGGGATCCTCCAGGAGCGCCTGCACGCGCTCAACGACCTGCAGCTCACGCTCAAGCACATCCACTGGAACGTCGTCGGGCCGCACTTCATCGCGGTGCACGAGATGATCGACCCGCAGGTCGACGCCGTCCGCGCGATGGTCGACGCCGTCGCGGAGCGCATCGCGACCCTCGGCGTCTCCCCGAAGGGCACTCCCGGCGCGCTCGTCGCGGAGCGGACCTGGGAGGACTACTCCCTCGGCCGCGCCTCGACCATCGCCCACCTGGGGGCACTCGACGAGGTGTACGTCGGGGTCATCACGGCGCACCGCGAGGCGGCGTCCGCCACCGAGGGCCTCGACGACGTCACGAACGACCTGCTCATCGGACACCTGCACGACCTCGAGCTGTTCCACTGGTTCGTCCGGGCGCACCTCGAGTCGACCGGCGGCGACCTCTCCACCGACGGCGCGCGCACCGAGACGGGCGCGGCGCGCAAGGCCGAGCAGGCGGCCGCCGGCCAGCCCTGACGCCCGCTCCCCTGCCGGACCGCTGCTCCACAGCTCAGAGCCGGCCGCGCGCCACGGTCCACCCGACCCGGCGCGCGGCCGGCTTTTCCGTGCTGTGTGGTGAGTTGTGTCCGGTGGGTGGGGTTGGTTGAGGGCGCTTGGCACACTATTTTTCTCCGATGTGACGTAGTGTCGCCGGATGAGCGACAACACTCCTCGCCAGCCCACCGTCCGCCAGCTCCGTCTCGTCGTGGAGGCGGAGGACTACGACGCCGCTCTCGCCTTCTATCGCGACGTCCTGGGCCTCCCCGAGCGCATCGCGTATGCCGACGGTGAGGAGGACCGGGTGGCGATCCTCGACGTCGGGCACGCGACGCTCGAGATCGCGAACCCGGCCCACAAGCGGGCGATCGACGACGTCGAGGTCGGGCGCCAGGTGGCCGGCCACCTGCGCGTGGCGTTCGAGGTGGACGACGCGCGGGCCGCCACCGAGCGCGCGGTCGAGGCCGGGGCAGACCTCGTCGCTCCCCCGACCCGCACCCCGTGGGGCTCGCTCAACTCACGGCTCGACGCCCCCGCCGGCCTCCACGTCACCCTGTTCCAGGAGCTCGGCGGCGAGGAGGGCGTCCCGCCCGGCGTCGTCGCCGAGCCCGGGACCGGCGACGATCCCGCTGCCGACGGGCGCTGACGCCTCGACCCACGCCCGCCGGACCTGCTCGAAGCGCGTCGGCAGCGGAGCCCGCACGGCGCCGTAGCGGGCGTTCGTCCGGTGCACGAACCGCCGCCACGAGAGCACGAGACCCTGCTTGGTGATGGGCAGGCCGCTGGAGACGGTCACGCCGTTGTCGTGCGTGTGGTGCACCGTGAGCAGCAGCGCGCGCGGCACCGACCCCTCGAGGTCCGCCGCGAGCACCTCGCGCACGGCCATCCAGCGCCGCAGCACGACGACGACGCTCGCGCTGAGCACGTGCTCGCGCACCGTGCGGTGCTTGCCGTGCGTGAGCACGACCCTCCCCTCCCCCGCCCGCGCCGTCGCGGGGCCGAGGTCGATCGCGTCGGCGGTGCAGCGCAGCAAGTCGCCGTACCGGGCGCCCGTCGCGCGCGTGAGCCCCGCGATCACGGCGAGCCGCACCGTCTCCGGCTTCGCCGACTCGACCATCGCCTCGGTGGCGAGCGTCCGCCACACCCACTCGGCCTCGTCCAGCGAGACCGTCGGCCGGGGATAGCGAGACGGGGAGGCCGCGGGGTCGGCACCCGTGCGGTCGGGGCCTTCGGAAGGTGAGATGGCGGAGTCGGTGGTCACGCTCGAGAACGTACTCCGCTTGGCACACTATTACGACTGAGACACGCCGGCACCGGCGCGCGAGAGCCCGACCCGTCGGGCGAGATTGAATACCTATGCAGATTCGCGCATACTTTGAGCATGTCCAAGGTTCTCACCTCCCTCCCCGTCGGCGAGCGCGTCGGGATCGCGTTCTCCGGCGGCCTCGACACGTCCGTCGCCGTCGCCTGGATGCGCGACAAGGGCGCCGTGCCCTGCACCTACACCGCCGACATCGGCCAGTACGACGAGCCCGACATCGCGTCGGTGCCGGGACGCGCCACGGCGTACGGCGCGGAGGTCGCGCGCCTGGTCGACTGCCGCGCGGCGCTCGTCGAGGAGGGCCTCGCGGCCCTGGCCTGCGGTGCGTTCCACATCCGCTCCGGCGGGCGCGCGTACTTCAACACCACTCCCCTGGGCCGGGCCGTCACCGGCACCCTGCTGGTGCGCGCGATGCACGAGGACGACGTCCAGATCTGGGGCGACGGCTCCACGTTCAAGGGGAACGACATCGAGCGGTTCTACCGCTACGGCCTCCTCGCGAACCCCGCCCTGCGCATCTACAAGCCGTGGCTCGACGCCGACTTCGTCGCCGAGCTCGGGGGCCGCAAGGAGATGTCGGAGTGGCTCCTCGCCCACGACCTCCCCTACCGGGACAGCACCGAGAAGGCCTACTCGACGGACGCCAACATCTGGGGCGCCACGCACGAGGCGAAGACGCTCGAGCACCTCGACACCGGCATCGAGACCGTCGAGCCCATCATGGGCGTCCGGTTCTGGGACCCCTCGGTCGAGATCGCGGCCGAGGACGTGACGATCGGCTTCGTCCAGGGCCGCCCCGTCACGATCAACGGGCAGGAGTTCGAGTCCGCGGTCGCCCTGGTCCAGGAGGCCAACGCGATCGGCGGCCGCCACGGCCTCGGCATGTCCGACCAGATCGAGAACCGCATCATCGAGGCCAAGAGCCGCGGCATCTACGAGGCGCCCGGCATGGCGCTCCTGCACGCCGCGTACGAGCGCCTCGTCAACGCGATCCACAACGAGGACACGCTCGCGCAGTACCACACCGAGGGCCGCCGTCTCGGTCGCCTCATGTACGAGGGCCGCTGGCTCGACCCCCAGGCGCTCATGATCCGCGAGTCCCTCCAGCGCTGGGTCAGCACCGCCGTCACGGGCGAGGTCACGCTGCGCCTGCGCCGCGGCGAGGACTACTCGATCCTCGACACGACCGGGCCCGCGTTCAGCTACCACCCGGACAAGCTCTCGATGGAGCGCACCGAGGACTCCGCGTTCGGTCCCATGGACCGCATCGGCCAGCTCACCATGCGCAACCTCGACATCGCCGACTCGCGCGCCAAGCTCGAGCAGTACGCCGGCATCGGCATCGTCGGCACCGCGCACGCGGCGCTCATCGGAGCCGGGGCGACGACCGAGCTCATCGGCGCGATGCCCGAGGGTGGCGCCGAGGTCATCGCCTCGCGCGGCATGGCCGAGGGTGACGACGCGCTCCTCGACCGCGCCGCCATGGAGTCCGGCACGGACTGACCCCGGTGGCCACACCCGCCGAGAGAGCGACGGGCGACCGCACGGAACGCCGGTTCCGCACGGTCGCCCGTCGCTCTCTCGGCGGCAGGCCGCTCGCTCGCCGGTTGCTCCGGGCGACCGCACCCACGGATAGGCTCGCGGGATGAGCGCGGGCACCGGTGAGCTGTGGGGGACGATCGCCGGACCCGTCGACCACGAGCTCGTCGTCAAGAAGTCCCGGTTCCTCGCGCACCTCTCCCCGGTCACGTCGGTCGCCGACGCCGACGTCGTGATCGCGCGCGTCCGCAAGGAGCACTGGGACGCGCGGCACCACTGCGTCGCGCTCGTCGTCGGCGCCCACGCCGACCAGCAGCGCTCCACCGACGACGGCGAGCCCTCCGGCACCGCGGGCGTCCCCATGCTCGAGGTGCTGCGGCACCGTCAGGTCACGGACGTCGTCGCCGTCGTCACGCGCTACTTCGGGGGCGTCCTGCTGGGCGCGGGCGGGCTCGTCCGGGCGTACTCGTCCGCGGTGAGCGAGGCGCTCGACGTCGCGCGCCCCGTCCGTCGCGCGGTGCTCACCGAGGTGCGCGTCGACGTCCCGCACGCCGACGCCGGCCGCCTGCACGGCGTCCTGCGCGACTGGTGCGCTCAGCACGACGGCACCCTCGACGACGTCACGTACGGCACCGAGGCGCGGTTCACCGTCCTCGTCCCGCCCACCGAGCTCGACCGTTTCGACGCCGACCTCGCCGCCGCCACCTCGGGCGCCCTCACCGCCTGGCGCGGCACCGACCGCGTCGTCGACCTCCCCGCCTGAACACGATCCGCCGAGATAGAACCGTGGTCACCCGCGGCAAGAACCCTGCTCGCCGTGCTTCGCGGCTCACTGTATGAGTTGGTGGTCGCGGCGGGTCGTGATGCGGCATCCGTCATCCGCCGCTCGTCCGTGCGGCCGCTCGCCCCAGCGATGGTCTACTCGCCCGCGCGCCACCTGCCGACGATCGTCTCAGTGGGGCGACCCCAGTCGTCATCGATCCAGAGGCAGTCGTCGAACGCATCCGCGGGAGCCGGTGCGACTCCTTGACGCCGAGCGAACGCGACCACCGTGGCCAGCTCGCTGAGTGACCATCTGCTCTCGAGCCGACCGAACAGTCCGCCGTAGGTGATCTCGATGAGAGAGTCGATGACCGACCTGAGTTCCTCTGGCTCGATGCCGGACGCTTCGAGCGTGCGGAGCAGCGACACAGGTAGCGGCTCGGACGAGCCCAGTCGTGCCAGGGGATCGGCCTCGTGCCACTCGTCGAACGTCTCAGGGGTGACGAGCGCATACTGCCACAGATGCTCCTCGAGCGCGTCGAGCTCGGGGGCGGTCAACCCGACGGAAGCTCGCCAACGGCGAAAGGTCACGAGGCCCGCCGCCTGGCGGGCTCGAACCGAGAGGTCGGAGTACGCCGCCGGACGCGCCAAGGTCAGGTTCTCTCGGCCGACCGCGTAGACGACGTCATCGTCACCGATCCCCCAGGGTGACAAGTCCACGACGTTGACCCGGCCCCTGGCGTCGAGACCGGGGTACTGCGTGCGAGGTCGGCAGGCGAGGTCGGCAGGCGAGGTCGACAGTGATCGGAAAGCTCCCATCGCGACGGACGGCCCCGGTCGAGTCGACGATCGCGGACTTCTCGACGAGGCGGTGCGTGCGGCCCTCGACATCGTCGAGCTGGATCTCGACCAGCCCTGGCTGCGGCACGTCGGTCAACCACCGCGTGACACGAGCCCTCACGAGAATCATGTCAGCATCCTCCCAGTGGGGCAGGCTCGCTCTCCCTGCCTCCGGCTCGCCAAGGCTTCTTCCCGGGGGCCGAAACTCTGGGCGCGATCCTCGACGTCGTGCACAAAGCACCGGCAGCCCTGCTACGACGAAGATCCCTCCTCCAGCGAAAGGGCTCTTCCTCGGCCCACCGCGAGTCTCCCCCGGGTCAGTCGCTGACTCCGTCCGGGCCGACGACCGCGCCGTCGGGGACGCGCGAGGAGCCGCCCGGGTCGGCGAGCTCGGCGTCGCCGGTGACGGTGACGCCCGAGCCGAAGGTCCAGTCGCCGCGGACCGTGAGGGAGCGTGCGGCGCGCAGGGACGGGGTGCCGTCGTCGAACCGGGCGTCGAACGCCGCGATGGTCTTGTAGTGGGCCGGGTCGAGGTCGACGAGCGGCGCGTCGGTCCGGGCCACGAAGCGGTAGTGGTCGTCGAGGTCGTAGACGTCGGAGCGCAGGACGAGGAGGTCGTTCGTCGTCTTGACGGGCAGGAACCGGTCGCGCCCGACCTCGATGGCGGCGGCGCCGTCGAACACCTCGACGGCGGCGCCCATGGCGGACTCGATCTGCACGACCTCGGGCGACGACGGGTCGGTCGGGTCGACGGTCTTGGTGTTCTTGATGAGCGGGAGCTCGAGCACGCCGCCGGTGCGGTCGAGCTCGGCCGCGAGCGCGTCGAGGTCGAACCAGAGGTTGTTGGTGTTGAAGTACCGGTGCGTGCTGATGTCGGCGGCGGCGTCCTGGTCGTCGGCGGGGGTCTGCGCGGTCTCGCGCAGGACGAGGCGCCCGTCGCTGCGGCGCACGACGAGGTGGCCGCCCTTGCGGTCGGCGGGGGTGCGGCGCGCGACCTCGGCGGCGAAGGGGGCGCCGCTGGCGGCGAACCAGCCGGCCATGGCGGCGTCGGGGCCGGCGCCGAGGTTGTCGGAGTTGGAGACGGCGGCGTAGCGGTAGCCGGCGTCGAGGAGGGCGCGGAGCGCGCCGGAGGCGTAGAGGGCGGTGTAGAGGTCGCCGTGGCCGGGCGGGCACCATTCGAGCTCGGGGTCGGCGGGCCAGTCGACGGGGGTGAGGTCGTCGGCGCGGAGCTTGGGCTCGCGGTTCTGGAGGAAGTCGAGCGGGAGCCCGGCGACGGGGAGGTCGTCGTGGGGGGCGAGCGCGGCGAGGGTGTCGTCCTGGGTGCGGAACGAGTTCATGAGGAGGAGCGGCAGGGGTGCTCCGGTGGTGTGCCGGGCGGCGCGGACCTGGGCGACGATGACGTCGAGGAAGGTGAGGGGGCCGCTGTCGGGGCGCTGCGGGTCGGCGTCGCGCACGGTGAGGAGGGACTTGGCGCGGTCCATGCCCATGGAGGTGCCGAGGCCCCCGTTGAGCTTGATGATCGCGGTGCGCTGGAGGGCGTCGCGGGCGGCGGCGTCGGGGACGTCGAGCTGGTCGCGGTGGGCGACGTCGGTGAGGGGCTCGACGTCGGTCTCGGGGATCATGCCGGTCGCGCCGGACTCGAGGAGCCGGTAGAAGCGCGTGAAGACGTCGATGGCGGCGGGGGCGACTCCGGCGTCGCGCATGCGGTCGGTGGACTGGGTGAGGCCCTGGCTGCTCATGCCCCGATCGTAGGGGCGGGGCATGGTCCGGGGCAGGGCGGCGGGTGCTCACCGCGGCCGGGTGAGACACGGGTCACACGCCTACCGTGGAGGGATGGCGGACGGGTGGCCCGGCCGCGTGGCGACGTGGCTGGGGTCGTGGTTCTGGGCGCCGGACTACGACGTGGCGCGCGAGGTGCTGCAGCGGGGCACGGCGGCCGTGCTCGTGGTGGCGTTCGTCGTCGTGGTGCGGCAGTGGCGGCCGCTGCTGGGCGAGCACGGGCTGCTGCCCGTGGCGGCGTTCGTGGACCGCACGTCGTGGCGGGACGGGCCGAGCGTGCTCCGGTGGCGGTGCGGCGACCGGTTCGTGACGGGGATGGCGTGGTGCGGGGCGGTCCTCGCGGGGCTGCTCGTCGTGGGGCTCCCCCAGCGCGGCCCGTGGTGGGTGACGACGCTCGCGTTCCTGCTCCTGTGGGCGGCGTACCTGTCGGTGGTGAACGTCGGGCAGCGGTTCTACGGGTTCGGCTGGGAGTCGCTGCTGTGCGAGGTGACGTTCCTCGTGGGCTGGCTGGGGTCGTCGGGCGGGGGCGTCGCTCCCCCGGTGCTGGTGCTGCTGGCGGCCCGGTGGTGCCTGTTCCGGGTCGAGCTGGGCGCGGGGCTCATCAAGATCCGCGGCGACCGGGTCTGGCGTGACCTGACGGCTCTGTACTACCACCACGAGACGCAGCCGCTGCCCGGCCCGTTCTCGTGGCACGCGCACCACCTGCCGCGGTGGTGGCACCGGGTGGAGGTGGCGGGCAACCACGTGACGCAGCTCGTGGTGCCGTTCGCGCTGTTCGCGCCGCAGCCGGTGGCGAGCGTCGCGGGCGGCGTCGTGGTGCTCACGCAGGCGTGGCTGCTGGTGACGGGGAACTTCGCGTGGCTGAACTGGCTGACGGTCGTGCTCGGGCTGGGGGTGGTGAGCGACGGCGCGTGGGCGGCGGTGGGGTCGTGGCTCGTGCCGGCGTTCGGGCGAGGCGAGGCGCCGGTGCCCGACGGCGGGACGGGCCTGGGCGGTCCGGTGTCCCTGGTCCTGGCGGTGCTCGGCGTGTCGGCGCTGCTGCTCGTACTGAGCGTGCGCCCGGCGCGCAACCTGGTCGCGCGCCGGCAGCTCATGAACGCGAGCTTCGAGCCGTTCCGGCTCGTCAACGCCTACGGGGCGTTCGGGTCGGTGTCGCGGCGACGGGACGAGGTCGTGATCGAGGGGTCGACAGCCGGTTCCCCCGGGCCGGACGACTGGGTCGAGTACGCGTTCCGCGGCAAGCCCGGCGACGTGGGGCGGCGCCCGCCGCAGGTCGCGCCGTACCACCTGCGACTGGACTGGCAGATGTGGTTCCTCGCGCTCGGGTCGCCGGGCACACGGTGGTTCGAGGTGCTGCTGCTGCGCCTCCTGGAGGCCGACCGTGCGACCCTGCGCCTGCTCGCCGCAGACCCGTTCGCGCTCGACCCGGAGGGACCCGCGCCCCAATGGGTCCGGGCCCGCGTGTTCCGCTACCGCTACACCACGCGCGACGAGCGTCGCCGTTCGGGCGACTGGTGGGTGCGCGAGGCGCGCGGCACCCTCGTCGACCCGGTCGACCTCGCGCGCCTGCGCCGCCTCCTCGGTCCCGGCGCCTGAGCGGCCACGGTCTCGTGCCGCCTGAGCGGGCGATCCCTACTCGAAGCGGGAGGGGTCCCCCGCACCCACGCGGACGACCTCGGGGGCGCCGTCGGAGAAGTCCACGACCGTCGTCGGCGCGCTGCCTCGCTCGCCGCCGTCGACGACGGCGTCCACGACGTGGTCGAGCTCTTCCTTGATCGCCCACCCGTCGGTGAGCGCCTCGGCGGAACCGGGGAGGATGAGCGAGCTCGACAGGATGGGCTCGCCGAGCGCGGCCACGATGGCCTGCGCGACCGTGTCGTCGGGGATGCGCACGCCGACGGTCTTCTTCTTGGGGTGGGCGAGGCGCCGCGGCACCTCGGACGTCGCGCGCAGGATGAACGTGTACGGGCCGGGCGTGGCGGCCTTGATGGAGCGGAACGCGGAGTTGTCGACCATGACGAAGTGGCCGAGCTGCGCGAAGTCGGCGCACACGAGCGTGAAGTGGTGCCGGTCGTCGAGGTGCCGGATCCGGCGGATGCGGTCCGCGCCCTCCCGGTCGTCCATGCGGCACCCGAGGGCGTAGCCGGAGTCGGTCGGGTAGGCGACGAGCCCGCCGTCCTCGAGGAGGGCGACGACCTGCGCGATCGCGCGCGGCTGCGGGTTGTCGGGGTGGACGTCGAGGTAGCGGGCCATGGCCCCGAGCCTAGGCCCGTCCAGCGGGAGGGCCCGGTGCGCGTGCCCGGCGTGCCGTGACCGCGACGCGACCCGAGCTACCCCGGCAGGTGCGCGGCGACCCGGCGCAGCTCCGCCGGGCTCGCGTTGCCGCCCGAGCACACGACCCCGACCCGACGTCCGGCGAACCGCTCCGGGTCGGCGAGCACGGCGGCGAGCGCCGCCGCTCCCGCGCCCTCGGCGACGGTGCGCGCCGCGGTGAGGTAGATCGCGGCGGCGCGGTCGATCGCGTCGTCGTCGACGAGGACGAAGTCGGCGAGGTGCTCGCGCAGCATCGCCTGGGTGAGCGCGAAGCCGGTGCCGGTGGCGAGGCCTTCGGCGCGCGAGGCGTTGGGCCGCGCGAGGAGGTCCCCGGCGCGCCAGGAGTCGTGCGCGGCGGGCGAGGCGGTGGACTGCACGGCGACCACGTCGAGGTCGGGGGCGAGCGCGCGGGCGACGAGGCACGCGGCCGCGGCGCCGCTGCCCCCGCCGACGGGCACGACGAGCACGTCGAGGTCCGGCGCGCGTTCGAGCAGCTCGAGGTAGGCCGTCGCGACGCCGGCGACGAGCAGCGGCTCGTTGGCGGCGCTGACGAGCCGGGACCCGTCGTCGGCCGCGAGCGCCGTGGCGTGCTCGCGCGCGTCGTCGAACGTGGTGCCGGCGAGGACGAGGCGGGCGCCGAGGTCGCGGACGGCGTCGGCCTTGGTGGGGTTGGGGCTCGTGGGCATGACGATGGTGCAGGGGGTGGCGGTGGTGCGGGCGGCGTGGGCGACGGCCTGGGCGTGGTTGCCGGTGGAGAACGCGGTGACGCCGCGGGCGCGCTCGTCGGGCGTGAGGCGCTGGAGGAGGTTGAGGGCGCCGCGGACCTTGAACGCGCCGGTGGGCTGGAGGTTCTCGTGCTTGACGACGACGTGGGCGCGGGTGGCGTGGTCGAGGGCCGCGTAGGTGCGCGCCGGGGTGGGGTCGAGGTGTGCGGCGAGGAGGCGGCGGGCGTCGAGGACGTCGCGCATCGTGGGCGGGGCGAGGTCTGCGGGGGCCATGCGTCCACGGTGACGGGTGCCGTCCCATAGGTCCAATGCCTGTTCTGAGTGGATCGATCGATCGGATCTATGCTTCGTCGGTGAGGGAGTCGAGATGGACCTGACACGGCTGCGCGTCCTGGCGGCCGTGGCCCGCGAGGGGTCGGTGACGGCCGCGGCGCGGTCGCTGCACTACGCGCAGCCGTCGGTGAGCCACCACCTGGCGCGGCTGGAGGCGGAGGTGGGCGTGCCCCTGCTGGAGCGGCACGGGCGCGGGGTGCGACTGACGGCGGCGGGGCGGCTCCTGGCGACGCGCGCGGAGGAGATCCTGGGGCGCGTGGGCGCGGCACGGGACGAGCTGGACGCGCTGGTGTCGCTCTCGGCGGGGCGGGTGCGGCTGGCGGCGTTCCCCTCGGCGCTCGCGACGCTCGTGCCCGACGTCGTCGCGCGGCTCGCGGGGGACCATCCGGGCCTGGGCGTGGGCCTCGTGGAGGCGGAGCCGCCGGAGGCGCTGGAGGCGCTGCGGCGTGGCGCGGTGGACGTGGCGCTGGTGTTCGAGCACGACCGCTCCCCCGTCGACGTGGAGGGCCTGCGCGCGGTGCCGGTCCTCGCCGAGGAGCTGTTCCTCGTGCGGGCGGCGGACGGCGCGCCGACCCCCGGCGGGCGCGAGCGCGTGCCGGGGGCGGACGCCGCGCCGGGGGACCTCGCGACGCTCGCGGACGCGGCGTGGATCGCGGGCTGCGAGCGGTGCCGCGCCGACCTGGTGGGCCGGTGCGAGCGCGCGGGCTTCACGCCACGGGTCGCGTTCGAGACGGACGACTACGTCGCGGTGCAGTCCCTCGTGGCGGCCGGGGTCGGGGTCTCGCTCCTGCCCGCCCTGGCGCTGCGCGCCCACCGCGACCCGCGCGTGGACGTGCGGGCCCTGCCCGGCGCGGCCCGCCGCGTCCTCGCGGTCACGTACGGGGACCGCCCCGCGCCGGGCACGGCGGCCGTCGTCGAGGGCCTGGTGCGCGCGGCGGCGTGACGCCGCCGCGCGGGTGCGCTCCCCCGGCACGCGTGGCACGCTCGCCTCGTGCCGCAGAACACGACCCAGGGAACCGGCGCGAGCATCGGCGTGCCGGCCGACGTCCCGGAGCCGCAGCCCGTCCTGGGCGGTCTGACCGAGTCCGCGGTGTTCCTCGTCGTCAGCGCGACGGGCTCGCCCGGGTCGCGCGAGCGCCTGCTCGACGTCGCCTCGTCGGTCAACGACCTGGTGCGCGCGGTGGGGTTCCGCCAGTCGGCCGCGGGGCTCACGTGCGTCGTGGGGCTGGGTGCGGCGTTCTGGGACGCCGTGCGCCCGCCCGGGGCGCCGCGGCCCGACGGCCTGCACCCGTTCCGCGCCGTGCAGGGCGCCGTGCACGACGCCCCCTCGACCCCGGGAGACGTGCTGTTCCACGTCCGGGCCGACCGCGCCGACCTCACGTTCGAGCTGACCCGGCAGGTCATGGCCGCTCTCGGCGACGCGGTGCGGGTCGACGACCACGTGACGGGCTTCCGCTACTTCGACTCGCGCGACCTGCTCGGCTTCGTCGACGGCACCGAGAACCCGACGGGCCGCTCGGCCGCGGGCGCCGCGATCATCCCGGACGGCCCGTTCGCGGGCGGCAGCCACGTCGTCGTGCAGAAGTACGTGCACGACCTCGCGGCCTGGGGCGCGCTGCCCGTCGAGGCGCAGGAGCGCATCATCGGGCGGACCAAGCTCGACGACGTCGAGCTCGCGGACGACGTGCAGCCCCCGGACTCGCACGTGTCGCTCAACACGATCGTCGACGACGACGGGACCGAGCGTGACGTCCTGCGCGACAACATGGCGTTCGGCGACCCGTCGACCGGAGAGTTCGGCACCTACTACATCGCCTACGCCGCGGACGTCGGCGTCGTGGAGCGCATGCTGGACAACATGTTCGTGGGGAACCCGCCGGGGCGCTACGACCACATCCTCGACGTGTCCACCGCGCTGACCGGGACGTCGTTCTTCGTCCCCTCGCTCGACCTGCTCGAGTCGCTGGCCGACGACGCCCCGGACGAGGCCGGACGGCCCGCGCCCACCGCACCCGGCACCGCGACCGCGACCGCGACCGCGACCGCGCAGCCTGCCGCACCCGCCACCACCGCGCCCGTCGGGACTCTCGCGATCGGGTCGTTGAAGGGAGAACCGTCGTGAGCACCTCGGAACCGGACCTGGGCTCGGTCGTCCCCACGAGCGGCGCGGGCGCGCCCGGGGACTCGAACCTGCACCGCTGGCTCGCGCCCGTCACGGACGCCGCGTGGGAGGAGATCGCGGACGAGGCGCGGCGCACGTTCGTGCGCAACGTCGCCGGGCGCCGCGTGGTCGACGTGACGGGCCCGCTCGGCTTCGGCACGGCGTCCGCCCGCACGGGACACGTGACCGACGTCGAGGCCCCGCACGACGGCATCCGGGCGCGCCTGCGCGACGTCGTGCCGCTCGTGGAGCTGCAGGTGCCGTTCACGGTGTCGCGGCAGGCGGTCGACGACGTCGCGCGCGGCTCGAAGGACTCCGACTGGCAGCCGGTCAAGGACGCCGCCACGGCGCTCGCGCGCGCCGAGGACCGGGCCGTGTTCGAGGGGTACGCGGCCGCCGGGATCCGCGGCATCGGCCCCGGGTCGGACAACCCGCCGATCGCGGTCCCCGCCGACCCGCGCGACCTGCCCGACGCCGTCGCCGCCGCGCAGACCGAGCTGCGCCTCGCGGGCGTGGAGGGACCCTACGCCCTCGTGCTCGACGCCGACCTGTACACGGCGGTGTCCGAGACCCGCGACCACGGGTACCCGATCCGCGAGCAGCTCGAGCGCATGGTGCAGCGCGACATCGTGTGGGCGCCCGCGCTGCGCGGCGGGTACCTGCTCACCACGCGCGGCGGCGACCACGAGCTGACGATCGGGCAGGACGTGTCCATCGGCTACCTCGACCACACGGCCGACGAGGTCCGCCTCTACCTGTTCGCCTCGCTCACGTTCCAGACCTACACCGCCGAGGCGTCCGTCCACCTCACGCGCTGACCCGCGTCCGGGGCTCGCGTCGGTCGCCTCCTGCGCCGCCCGCTCAGCCCGCGACGACGACGGCGGGCGCCGCGAGCACGAGCAGCACGACGCACACGCCCGCCACCGCCATCGACAGCGCGAACGGGGCCCGGCTGCGGGGCCGCAGCACGCCCACGACCCCCGCCGCGACGGCGAGGAGCAAACCTGCCCCGGCCAGCACCCAGGCCGCGGCGTCCGGCGCACCCGGGGGCGCCAGGACGACGAGGAGCGCGGCCACGCCGAGCAGCGCGGGCGCGAGGACGCTGCTCGCGCGCCGCCCGAGACGGTGCGGCAGGCCGCGGACCCCGGTCGCGGCGTCGTCCTCGAGGTCCGGCAGCGTGTTCGCGACGTGCGCGCCCACGCCGAGCAGCACCGCGGCGGCCACCGCCCACGGAGCCGGCCGGCCGTCCCCGGGCGCGGCGAGCACGACGAACACCGTGAGCAGCCCGAACGAGAGGGCGTACGGGGCCCAGGACCACCACGTCGCCTTGAGCGCCGCGTTGTACGACCATGCGATCGCGACGGCGACGACGTGCACGAGCCCCGGCACCACGCCGGTCGCGAGCGAGAGCACCACGCACGCGCCGAGGGCCGCGAGCGCCGCCGTGCGCAGGGTCGCGGGCGTGACGAGTCCGGTCACGACGGGCTTGTCGGCACGCCCCACCGCGAGGTCGCGGCGCGCGTCGAGCCAGTCGTTGCTCCACCCGACCGAGAGCTGGCCGGTGAGGACCGCGAGCGCCACGAGCGTCGTCGTGCGGGCACCCGCACCGATCCCGGCCGAGAGCGCGAGCGCGAACAGGGTGACCATCACCGTGGGCGGGAAGTGGCTCGCGACGACCAGCCCCCGCACGAGCCCCCGCGACCGCCCCGACGCCATGGCCGCACCGTAGTCCGGCTGCGGGTGCGGTGCCCGCCGTCGGGACGCCTGAGCGCGGCTCGTCACCCGTCGGACGTCGACGCGGCCGACCGCGCGGCGCGGCTCGCCCCCCGCGCGGGCGGCGCAGGCCGGTGGGACGATGCGGGCATGTCGCGCGTCGTCGCCGTCGGGACCTCGCTTCCCGACCATGCGTACCGCCAGGACGAGATCTCCCGGGTCACGAGCGAGCTGCTCACGGACGACCCGGTGCGGCGTGCGCTCACGCGCCGCCTGCACGCCCACGCGGGAGTGGAGACCCGTCATCTCGCCCTGCCGGTCGAGGACTACGGCGGGCTGTCGTTCGGGTCGGCCAACGACGTGTTCCTCGCGCTCGGCACGGACCTCGCGGAGCGGGCGTGCCGGGCGGCGCTCGACGACGCGGGGCTGCGCGCGGACGCGGTGGACCACGTCGTCCTGACGACCGTCACGGGCGTCGGCGCGCCCACGCTCGACGTGCTGGTCGCCGCCCGGCTGGGCCTGCGCTCCGACGTGCGGCGCACGCCGTCGTTCGGGTGGGGCTGCGCCGGGGGCGCCGCGGGCCTGGCGCGAGCGGACGACCTGCTGCGGGGCCGGCCGCGCGACGTCGCGCTCCTCGTGGCGGTCGAGCTGTGCTCCCTGACGCTGCAGCGCGGCGACCCGTCGACGGCGAACCTCGTCGCGTCGGGCCTGTTCGGCGACGGCGCGGCGGCGGCGGTCCTCGTGGGCGACGAGCACCCGCTCGCGCGGCGCCCCGGTCCGTACGGGCGGGCCGCGCGCGACGGGGGGCGGGCGTGCGGCGCGCGCGTCGTCGACTCGCGCTCCCACCTGCACCCCGGCACGACGGGCGACCTCGGGTGGCGCGTGGGCGACACGGGGTTCGAGATCGTGCTGTCCGCGCGCCTGCCGGAGCTCATCGGGGCGCACCTGCTCGGGGACGTCAAGGCGCTCCTCGCCGAGCACGACCTCGAGCCGGCCGACGTCGGAGCGTGGGTCGTGCACGCGGGCGGCCCCCGCGTCCTGGACGCCGTGCGCGACGCGCTGGGCCTCGCCGAGGAGGACCTCGCGCTCAGCCGCGCGTCCCTGCGCGACGTCGGGAACCTGTCGTCGGCGTCCGTGCTGCACGTGCTCGCCGCGACGCTCGGACGCGACCGCACGCCGCCCGGCACGCCCGCCGTCCTCCTGGCGTTCGGCCCCGGGGTCAGCACCGAGCTCGTGCTCCTGCGCCTCGACGGGCGCGGTGCACCCCGCGCGGGGGCGGACGGATGAGCCTCGCCTGGTACGTCGTGCTCGTCGGCGCCACGGCGGTGGAACGCCTCGCGGAGCTCGTGGTGTCCGCGCGCAACGCGCGCTGGTCCTTCGCGCGCGGCGGCGTGGAGTCGGGCCGGGGGCACTTCCCCGCCATGGTCGCCCTGCACATCGGGCTCCTGGTCGCGTGCGTCGCCGAGGCGTGGCTCGCGGACCGGCCCTTCCTGCCCTGGCTCGGCTGGCCCATGCTCGCCCTGGTGCTCGCGAGCCAGGGGCTGCGCTGGTGGTGCATCGCGACGCTCGGACCGCGGTGGAACACGCGCGTCATCGTCGTGCCCGGCCTCCCGCTCGTGGCGCGCGGTCCGTACCGGTGGCTGCGTCACCCCAACTACGTCGCGGTCGTCGTCGAGGGTTTCGCCCTCCCGCTCGTGCACTCGTGCTGGGTCACGGCTCTCGCGTTCACCGTCCTCAACGCCGTGCTGCTGGCCCGGTTCCGCATCCCCGCCGAGGAGCGTGCGCTCGCGCTCGCCACCGCGGCGGGGGCGAGCGCCGACGGCCCGCCGCGCCCCCGGTCGTGACGGGCGCGACGTGAGCGTCCCGGCACGCACCGAGGTCCTCGTCGTGGGCGGCGGCCCCGTCGGCCTGGCGGCGGCGCTGCACGCCCGGCGGGCCGGGCGCGAGGTCGTCGTGGTCGACCGGCGCGCGGGCGTCATCGACAAGGCGTGCGGGGAGGGCCTGCTTCCCGGCGCGCTCGCCGCCGTGCTCGACCTCGGCGTCGACCCGCCCGGGCACCGGCTCGCGGGCATCAGCTACCGCGACGCGACCCGCCACGCCGACCACCCCTTCGCCGCCGGACCGGGGCGCGGCGTGCGACGCACCGCCCTGCACGCGGCGCTGCGCGAGCGCGCGCTGGCCGAGGGCGTCCTGATCGAGCAGGCGACCCTCCGCGGGCTGAGCCAGGACGACCGCGGCGTCGACGTCGCGCTCGACACCTCGCCCCGCGCCGCGCACCGCCTCGGCCAGGACGCGGGCGGCACACGCACGCACGTGCGCGCGTCCTGGGTGCTCGGGTGCGACGGCCTGCACTCCACGGTCCGGCGCCTCACCGGGCTCGACGCCCCCGCCCACGGCCGCGCCCGGTTCGGGCTGCGCACCCACTACCGCACGACGCCGTGGAGCGACCTCGTCGAGGTGCACTGGGCCCCGCACGCCGAGGCGTACGTGACCCCCGTCGCGCCCGACGTCGTCGGCGTCGCCGTGCTGGCGCGGCGCGGCGACGCGAGCCCGGCGCGGGGGGACGGCGACGGCGCGCGGGCGGGGCTCGACGCGTTCGCCGAGCTCGCCGACCGGCTGCGCGACGCCCCCGCGGTGGGGCAGGTGCGCGGCGCCGGGCCGCTGCGCCAGCGCGCCCGACGGCGCACCGCCGGGCGGGTGCGGCTCGTCGGCGACGCGTCCGGGTACGTCGACGCGCTCACGGGCGAGGGCGTGCGCGTCGGGCTCGCCCAGGCCGACGCCGCGGTGCGCCACCTCGACGACGCGGGAGCGTACGAGCGGGCGTGGTCGCGCGCCACGCGGGACTACCGCGTCCTGACGACCGGCCTGCTCGCATGGGCGGGCAGCCCGGCCCGCGGGGCGATCGTGCCCGCGGCGAGCGTCGCCCCGTGGCTGTACGGCGCGGTCGTCGAGCGCCTCGCCCGCTGACGAGCCGCGCCCGGCCGGTAGGGTCGGCGCGTGACACGGTCCCGGCAGCGCCTCGGCGCGGGCGCGCGCGGCCAGTGGTGGGCGCTCGTCGCGGGCGTCGTCGGGCTCGGCGCCGTCGAGGTGCTCACGGTGCACCTCGTCGCGGGGGCGCTGCTGCCGGACGTCGCGGCCCTCGTCGTCGACGTCGTCCTCGGCCTCGCGACGCTCGCCCTGGTCCTCGCCCTCGCCTCGCCCCTCTGGGCGTCGGTCCGCCTCGGCCCCGACGCGCTCGTCGTGCGGTTCGGCTGGGTCGGCGGCGTCGTCGTGCCCCGGGCGGACGTCGTGGCCGCCGGCACCTGGACGGGGACAGCAGTGCGGCCCGTCGAGATCGGCGCGGGTCACGACGACCCGGCGGACGGCGGGGAGCGCACCGGCGCGCACGGCGTCGTGTCGTTCGTGCGGTCCGCGCGCTCACCCGTGGTCCGCCTCGACCTCGCCGCCCCGGTCGCGGCCCGGGTCGCGGGGACCCGTCGCGTGACCGCGACCACCGTCCTCGTCGGGGTCGACGACCCCGAGCCGCTGCTCGCGCTCGCCCCGTAGCGCACGCGCCCGCGGACGCCGGGGCGACGACGGCCGTGTGGGCGCAGGCGGATACCGTCCCGCGCATGACCTCGCTCGACCTCCACGTCGTCCCCGACCGCTTCCTCCTCGCCCACGTCCCCGGCGCCACGTTCCCCGAGGACGACGAGTGGGTCGCGCTCGTGCGTGCCCCCGAGGGCCTGACGGTCGTGCGGCACGCGTCGCCCTTCGACGACGCCGAGCGGTGGGCCGGGTTCTACGGCTCGGCGCACGACCTGACGACGACCGGGGTGCTCGCCTCCGTCGTCGGGCCCCTCGCCGACGCGGGCATCGCCGTGTTCGTCGCGTCCACGTTCCACGCGGACCTCGTGCTCGTGCCCGAGGACCGCCTCGACCAGGCCACGCACGCTCTCCGCGACGCCGGTCACGCCGTCGCCCCCCGCTGAGGCGCGCACCGGGACGGGGGCACCGCGCGCCCCCGCGCCCGACCCCGTCGACGACGTCGCGCGCGGGAGTCAGTCGCGCGACACCGCCGCCGCCGCGGCGAGGAGGTCCCGGGCGCGCTCGCGGGTGAGGAACGCGAGCACCGCGTCCTTCTCCCCGACGCGCACGCGGCCCGCGGTCTCGAAGCCGAGCGCGCGCATCCGGGCGTGCGCCCTCGCGTTCGCCGCGTCCGGCTCGACGACGACGCGGTCGACGCGCGGGTTCGCGAAGCAGAACGCGACCATCAGCGGCCCGACGGCACCCCACAGGTCCGCGCCGCGGGGGCCCCGCGCCCCGAGCAGGAGGTGCGCGCCCACGTCGCCGGGCCGCACCGGGTACGCCTCGCCCACCGGGTCGTGCTCCGGCTCGTACGTCTGCAGCAACGCGACGGGCGTCTCGTCCCACCGCACGAGGAACGCGTGGTGCGTGGGCAGCGAGCCGACGTACGCGTACAGGTCGCGCAGCTCGGCCCGGGACATCTCCGCCAGACCCCAGAAGCGCGCCCGCGGCCGGGTCACCCAGTCGTGCAGCACGTCGAGGTCGGCATCGGGGTCGAGCACGCGCAGCGTCAGCCGGCCACCGCCCGGGGCGGCGTGCGTCAGCAGGAGCTCGCCCGGCGCCCCCGTCCGCAGCCGCCTGCTCCCGGGGGGAGCGACGTCGCCAGCGGGAGCGGCGAGGTCGGCCTCGCCACCCGGTCCGGTCGGCACGTCGGGGAAGGTCGCGGTCGTCGCGGTCCTCGCGGGGGTCGTCATCGGGTCTCCTCGTGGCGCAGCAGGGTCCAGTCGGTCACGACGGGCACGGTCTCCCCGACCGCCCACGCCGTGAGCTGGTCGGCGAAGTGCGGCGAGCGCGGGTCCCCGCTCGCGCCGAACGGCACGCCCCAGCGGCTCGCGTCGCGGTCGGCCAGGTCCCACGCCCAGCGCGCGACCGAACCGCGCACGCACACGTCGCTGATCCCGGGCACGCTCGCGGTGCAGCACACGGTGTCCGTGTCGCCGCCGAGCGGCAGCGACGGCACGCGCGGCGCCGTGGCGCCCGGGACGTCGAGGAGCACGTGCAGGCCGAGCACGCGGTGGGTCGCGCCCCACACCGGCACGGTGCTCGCGGGCACGGTGCTCGCGCCGTCGGGGTCGGGCGGCACCCGGTCCGGCCCGTCGGGGCCGTCGACACGCGCGCCCGCGGGAGCACGCACGACCTCGCGCAGCGCGGCCCACGCCTCGCCCGTCCCGTCGATCCCCAGCCACGCGGCGGCGAGCAGCGCCGGCAGCGCGTCCGCGACGCGTGCCGTGACCGACAGCCACGGGGCGAAGACGGTGTCGAGCCCGTGCGGCGCGTGCAGGGGCGCCAGGGCGGGATGCGTGGCGACCCGGCGCACGAGCGCCGCACGCCACGCGGCGAACAGGGCTGCGTCCGCGCTGTCCGCGTCCATGCGACGGTCCCACGCGCGCAGGCGGCGGGCCGCCCGCGCCGATGCGGGGTCCGTCGCGCCGACGGTCGTACCGGACGCGCCCTCGCCACCCGTCTCCCCGCCGCGCCCGGACCCGCCGCCCGCGGACCGGCCGAGCCAGCGCAGCAGGTCGTCCGCGCCGCCGAGCAGCGCGTCCGCGTGCACCCGGGTCTGGTCCGCTGCCGTCCCGTCCTCGCCCGCGGCGTCGAGCAGCGCGCGGATCCGCCGCGCGCGGTGGGGCGGCGCGTAGGTGTGGCCCAGGTCGAGCCCCGGTCGTCCCGGGCGTTCGTTCGCGTCGACCGCGACGTCCTCGACGACCACGGGAGCGGGCGGCACGACCCACGGCCGGGCGCGCGCGGCGTCGGACCACGCGAGCAGGGGCAGCGCCCGTTCCGCACGGTCCCGGCGGGGCACGCGGCCGGCGGTGACCGACAGCACCGTGTCGCGGTCCGCCGCGAGCACGCGGTCCACCGGGTCGACCCACGTGCCGAACGCGTCGGTGACGTCGCGCGCCGACCGCGCCCGCAGCAGCCGCCGCCACGCCGCGACGCCGAGGTCGGCGTCCACGCGCGCGGGCAGGCGGAGCGCGAACGTGCGGCCCGGTTCCTCCGGACCGCCGGTCACCACGACGCCGCGCGCCGTCTCGACCGTCTCCACCCGGTGCTCCACGGGTCCCCCCGCGGCGCGCACGCGCACCGTGGCGACCACGACGTCCGCGAGCTCCGGTCCCTCCGGACCCCGTGCCTCCACCCGGCCGTCGTCCGTCCGGCGCAGGCTCTCGGCGATCACGTCGACGTGGTGCGCCATCGCGTTCGTCACGCCCCAGGCCGCGGCGCCGGCGTGGCCGAAGTGCGGGAGGCCGGGCACGCCGGGAAAGGCGAGACCGACGACGTCGTAGTCGTCGCACGCGAGCCGCACCTGCTGGTACACGCCCGGCAGCTCGAGCAGGCGGTGCGGGTCGCCCGCGAGCAGCGGCGCCCCGCTGCGCGTCCGCCCGCCCGCGAGCGCCCACGCGTTCGACCCCGAGCCGGGACCGCCATCCACGGCGAGCAGGTCGAGCACGGCGTCGAGCGGCACGTCGGGACGCGAGCGGGCGAGGTCGGCACCGAGGGTCCGGGCGACGTGGTCGCGCCACAGCACGTGCGGGAAGCCGGAGAACAGGACGTGCGCGACGAGGAAGACGCCGAGCGGCGCCCACGCGGGCCACGGCTCGTGCGGCGGCAGGTCGGCGCCGCCGGGCCACGCCGGGTCGGCGAGCGCGCGCAGCTCGGGCACGTCGCGGCCCCGGACCAGGCCCTCGTTGACGCCCGCCGTGTACGCGTCGACCCAGGCGCGGTCGTCGGCCGCGAGCGCCGCGTAGGCGCGGCGCGCGGTGTCGGCGAGGCGGACCCGGTGGGCGAACCGGTCCCACGCGAGTCCGGGCTCGCCCAGGCGCTCGGCGAGGCGGCCCTCGGCGCGCCACCGGTCGACCTCGATCTGCCAGCCGCGGTCGAGCGCGGTGACGTACCCCTGGCCGCGGGCGAGCGCGAGCTCGTCGGCTGCGCGCACGTGCGGCACGCCCCACGCGTCGCGGTGCACGGCGAACCCGCCGGGCGGGACGCCCGGTACCCCAGAAGTCCCCACGTCAGGCGTCCCGCGCGGCGGGGTTGGCGAGCGTGCCCGCGTACAGGAGGGACGCGGACTGGTCCGCGAGGTCGACCATCTGGAGCGTGTTGCGCAGCTGGAGGCGGTTGAGGCACGAGTGCGCGAACCGCGGGGCGCGCAGGTCGACGCCGGAGCGCAGGTCGGGGTGGTCGGCGCGGTGCGCGTCGAGGCACTCCGCGACGAGGCGCCAGAACCGGTCCTCGGGCAGCACGCCGTCGCCGGCGAGGATCGCGGCGAGGTGGCGCAGCACGCCGTCGAACACGTCGGTGAAGATCGCGAGCGCCTTCTCCTCGTCGTCGACGACGGCGCGCACGCGCTCGACGTCGGGCGGGAGCGGGGCGTCGCCGAGGACGGCGATCTCCTCGCCGAGGTCCTTCATGACCGCGCGGACCACGACGTGGTCGCGGAGGACGAGGATGAGGTTCTCGCCGTGCGGCATGAACGCGAGGTCGTGCGCGAGGAGCGCGTGGGCGAGCGGGCGCAGGTAGGCGTCGAGGTAGGCGCGCACCCAGTCGGCGGGGTCGAGCCCGGAGGCGCGCACGAGCGCGGTCGCGTGCGCGGCGCCGTCGGGGTCGCGGTGCAGGAGCGCGGCCATGGTGGCCAGGCGCTCGCCGGGCGCGGTGCGCGGCACGGGGCTCTCGCGCCACAGGGCGGCGAGCATCTTGCGGTGCGCGGACGGCGTGGCGGTGCGGTGGTAGACGTCGCCGGTGTACCCGATCGAGGCGAGCTCGCGCAGGACGGTGAAGCCGCGCCCGCCGAGCTCGGGGTCGGCGGCGACGAGGTCGGCGACCCAGTCGTTGATGGCGGGGGTGTCGCGCATGTAGGCGGGCGACAGCCCCCGCAGGAAGCCCATGTTCTGGATCGCGAGGGCGACCTTGACGTAGTGGCGGCCGGGCCGGGTGAGGTTGAACAGCGTGCGGATCGACTGCTGCGGCTGGTACTCGTCGGCACCCTGGCCGACCGGCACGAGGTCGCCGCGCGCGACGTCGGCGGCGAACGTGATGGGCACGCGGTGCTCCCACTGCCACGGGTGCACGGGCAGGTAGAGGTAGTCGGCCGGTTCGAGGCCGCGCGCGGCGAGCCGGTCCGCGAACGCGGCGCGCTCGTCGTCGGACAGCTCACCCGCGTAGTGCGACGCCTCGTCGAGCCCCGCGCCGAGCGCGAGGTGCGTGTGCTCGCGCCGGGCCGCGAGCCACACGAGGCGCACGCGCCCGCCGTTCTCGGGCGCGTACGCGCGGTACTCCGCGAGTCCGAACCCGATGCGCCCGTTGTTCGCGACGAACCCCGGGTGCCCCTCCGTCATGGCCGCCTCGACCTGCTGGAACGACGCGCCGAGGAGGTCGGTGGCGCTCGGCCCGCCGGTGCGCTCGTACCGCTCGAGCTTCGCCGTCGCGCTCGCGAGCGTGGACGACACCTCCTCGAGGTAGGTGGCGAGCAGGTCGTCCGGGATGCGCAGGTCGGGCTGGAGCTGGACGACGAGGTCGAGCGCGTCGACCGGCAGCTCACGCCGCGCGCCCGTGCCGCCCGCACCCGCGGGGTCGCCCGCCTCGGCCGTCCGGTTCGCCGCGCCGTGTCCGGCCCGCGCGGTGCGCCGGATCGACGCCTCATCGAGCACCCAGTGCTCGAGCGCGTACCGCCGCGCGACGAACCGGTACTCCACCGAGCCCTCCGCGACGGGCAGCACGTACTCGCCCGGACCGTTCGCCGCGTCCGGCCGGACCACGGCGCGCGGCGCGAGCAGGCGCTCGTGCGTGAGCTCCGCGATCGCCTTGGCGACGAGGTGCCGGTGAGCGCGGTCGGCCAGGTCGGGGCGCAGGTGGGGGGCGAGGTCGACGCCGTCGCCGAGCGGGCTCGCGTCCAGGTCCGCGCGCGTCGCGACGGCGAGGTGCGCCGTCTTGCCGGGCAGCTCGAGCTCGCGCAGCACGCGGAACCCGGCCGCGGCGTTCTTCGCCGCGATCGCGGCGTTGCGCACGTCCGGCTCGACGACGACGCGCCGCGCCCCGCGCCCGGCGGGGTCGAGGCAGAACCGCACGACTGCACCCATCACCGCGGACGTGAAGCCGCTGCGCGCGGGTCCCGCCGGCGGCGCGACGAGCAGGTGCATCCCGACGTCGCCCGGCTCCAGGAGCGCGACGGCGGCCGGCGCGTCAGCGAGCGTGACCCGCGCCGGGTCGTAGGTCTCGACGAGGAACGCGGGCGCGCCGTCGACGCGCCCGAGCCACGCGTCCTGGTGCGGGTCGGCGGCCACGTCCTCCAGGTAGGCGCGCGCCCCGTCCACGTCGAGGTGGCCGAGCTGCCAGAACACCGACCGTGGGTGCGCGAGCCAACCGTGCACGAGCGCGGCGTCGCGCGCCGGGTCGACGGCCCCGAACGAGACGTCCGCGTGACCGCTGCCGAGCCGGACCCGCACCGCGAAGGCGGCGCCCACGCGCGCGACCGACGCCGCGACGTCCGGCGACGCGAGGTCGGACGACGGCACGGCCGACGTCGCCGTCGTCACGGCCGGGGCGCTCATCGGGCCTCCCCTCCCGGGCGCCCGCCCGCCACGACGCGGGCCGCGTCCGACGGGGTGAGAGGCGTGGTCGGAGACCGGTCGGCCGAGGGTGCGGCGGCGTCGGGCAGCCCGAACGTCTGGAACGCGATGCGCTCCTCGACGGGGTACACCTCACGGCCCGTGACCGTGCGCAGCACGACGGCGTTGCGCCACGCGGCGAACCCGAGGTCCGGCGCGGTGATGCCGTGCGTGTGCTCCTCGCCGTTGAGCACGTGCACGCGGCGCGCGTCGTCGACCGTGTAGTCGCGCGCGACGTCGAACCGGCCGAGCTCGTCGAACCGCAGCAGGTGGCGCACCGGGTCGAGGAACGCGGGGACCGCCGCGGCGTAGCCCGTCGCGGCGACGAGCGCGCGCGTGCGGCGCTCGACCTCCCGCCCGAGCTGCGCGTGCCGCAGGCGCAGCACGTACTCCCCCGCCGCGTCGGGGTGCCCGGCCGCGCTCTCGTCGTCGCGCCCGTGGCTGGCCGGCTCGTAGCGCGCGGCCACGACCTCGGTGTCCGTGAGCAGTGTCGTCGGCACCGGGCGGTCGAGGCTCAGGCGGTACAGCGCGTCGTAGATGTCGTCCACGAGGTCGCCGCTGATGCCCTTGTACAGGCCGCGCTGCTCGCGGCCGAGGAGCTGGCGCAGCTCGAGCGGCAGGGCGTGGAAGTGGTCGGTGTACTCCGGCGAGGTCATCTCGAGCGTGAGCTTCGTGTACTCCATGGGGAAGAAGCGCGGCGAGCGCGTCACCCAGTCCAGCCGGTAGCCGGGGCGCCGCGCGTCGCCGTGCACGCCGTCGAGCAGGTCGCGGTAGACCTCGGCGGCCGACTGGCCGCTGCCCACGACCGTGACCGAGCCGGCGGCGGCGAGCGCGTCGCGGTGCGGCAGGTACTGCGCGCTGTGCACGAGCGGCCCGGCGCCCGGGTGCTCGCCGCGCGCGACCTCGTCCGCGAGCGCCCGCAGCGCGGGCGGCAGCACCGGCGCGGTGCCGACGCCGAGGACGAGGTGGCGGCCCCGGTGCTCCTCGGTGCGTGTCACGGCACCGTCGTCGTCGAGGACCTCGGCCCGCACGACGAAAGCGTCGGCGGCCGGGTCGTGCTCGACGGCGACGACGCGCCGCGACCAGCGCAGCGAGCCCAGGCGGGCCGCGACCCAGCGGCAGTACGCGTCGTACTCGGCGCGGAGCGGGTAGAAGGACTCGCGGATGTAGAACGGGTAGAGCCGGCCCGTCGCCTTGAGGAACGCGAGGAACGAGTACGGCGACGTGGGGTCCGCCATCGTGACGAGGTCGGCGAGGAACGGGACCTGGATCGTCGCGCCCTCGATCATCATCCCGGGGTGCCAGCGGAACTCGGGCGCGGCGTCGAGGAACACGGCGTCGACGTCGTCGAGGGGCGCGGACAGCGCGGCGAGGCCGAGGTTGAACGGCCCGATCCCCACGCCGACGACGTCGCGCACGCGCGCCGGATCGTGGGGCGCCGGGGCGGGGCCGCTCGTCCTGGGAGCCGGCACGGGGTTCGTCGCCGAGGTCGTCCTCGGGGTCGTCGTGGTCATCGGGTCACCGCCCGGGCGGTCGCGAGGGACGCCACGAGGTCCGCGGCGTGCGTCGCGACGTCGTCGTCGTGCAGCAGCGCGTCGCGCTCGACGAGCGCCTGAGCCGTCGTGCGGACGAGGTCGAGCACGTGGCGCACGTCCGCGAGCGTCACGGTCGGGTTGAGCAGCGTGAGCTTGAGGCACGGGACGCCGTCGAGCACGGTCCTGGCGACGACGGCGCGCCCGGACTCGAACAGCACGCGCCGCACGAGCGGCACGAGCCGGTCGGCGTGCTCCGCGGCCAGCCCCGGCGGCTCGTAGCGGAACAGGACCGTGGACAGGTCGGTACGACCCAGCACGCGCAGGTCGGGGTCGTCCGCGAGGTCGGCGTGCACCGCGGCGGCGAGGTCGCACACCGCGTCGACCATCGCGCCGACCCCGTCGGGGCCGAGGGCGCGCAGCGTCGCCCAGAGCTTGAGCGCGTCGAAGCGCCGGGTCGTCTGCAGCGACACGTCGACCTGGTTCGGCTCGGGGTTCTCGCGCGGGTTGAGGTAGTCCGCGTGGTGCGCGACGCGCTCCAGGTCGGCGCGCTCGCGCACGACGAGCGCGCTCGCGGACACGGGCTGGAAGAACGCCTTGTGGTAGTCGACCGTCACCGATCGCGAGCGTTCGATCCCGTCGAGCAGGTGCCGGCGGGTCGGCGACACGAGCAGCCCGCAGCCGTAGGCGGCGTCGACGTGCAGCCACACGTCGGTCGCGTCGCACACGTCCGCGACCTCCGCGAGCGGGTCGACGCAGCCGCGGTCGGTCGTGCCGGCGGTCGCGACGACCGCCATGACCACGTCGCCCGCGGCCCGTACCGCGCCGATCGCGGCCGCGAGCGCCGCGGGGTCGAGGCGGCCGTCGGCGTCGGCCCCGACCCGGACCACGGCGTCGTCCGCCAGGCCCAGCAGGAGCGCCGACCGCGCGACGCTGAAGTGGCTCGACGCCGCCGCGAGGACCCGCAGGCGCGGCAGCACGGCGGACCGGCCGGGACCGCCCGCGCGGGCCGCACGAGCGACCGCGCGCTCGCGGGCCAGGAAGAGGGCGTGCAGGTTGGACTGCGTGCCCCCGGACGTGAGCACGCCGTCGCCCGCGGCGTACCCGACGCGACCCGCGGTCCACGCCACGACGCGCCGCTCCATGAGGGTCGCCACCGTCGACTGGTCGAACGTGTCGACGGACGTGTTGATCGCCGCGAGCATCGCCTCGGCGCCGACGGCGGGCAGCGCGACCGGGCAGTTGAGGTGGGCGGCGTACGCGGGGTCGTGGAACCACACCGCGTGCGTCGCGTACAGGTCGGCGGCCTCGCGCAGCGCCGCGTCGGTGCCGATGCCCGGAGCGTCGAGGTCGACGCGGTCCACGAGCGTCGCGAGCTGCGCGCGGCTCGCGCCCGACCAGGGCTGCGTCACCGCCGCGACCCGCGACGCCACGTCGTCGACGACGCCGTGCAGGGTGCTCGCGTAGTCGCCCGCGGTCGTGCCGGTGAGCAGGGCCGGGGCGGTCGAGGTACCGTGCGCGGGCGCGACGGATCGTGCTGAGAGCATGGCGAGGCTCCAGGTACGGGGAGAGGACCGCCGCGGATCGCGGCGAGGCAACCTGAGGTTTGCCTTGCCTAACTTAGCGCAGGCAAACGACCCGTCAAGAGTGACCTGCGCCACGCCGCCGTGGACGCGGGACCGTGGCGGCGGGAGGATGGCACTCGCCCGTCTGTGGCTCCCGAGGAGGCCGTGTGGAACCCACCGTCGCGACGACACGCCCCGCGATCGTCACCGTGGACGACGACCCCGGGGTCTCGCGCGCGGTCGCGCGCGACCTGCGCCGCCGCTACGGCGACCGGTACCGCATCGTGCGCGCCGAGTCCGGTGCGGAGACGCTCGAGGCGCTGCGCGAGCTCGCGCTGCGCGGCGAGGACGTCGCCGTCGTGCTCGCCGACCACCGCATGCCCGGCATGACGGGCGTCGAGCTGCTCGAGCAGGCCATGGACCTCTTCCCCGCGGCGCGGCGCGTCCTGCTCACCGCCTACGCGGACACCGAGGCCGCCATCGAGGCGATCAACGTCGTCGACCTCGACTACTACCTGCTCAAGCCGTGGGACCCGCCCGAGGAGAAGCTCTACCCCGTCGTCGACGCCCAGCTCGAGGCGTGGTCCGCGACCGACCGGCGCCGGCCCGCCGAGACCGTCGTCGTCGGGCACCGGTGGTCCGCGCGCTCGTCGCAGGTGCGCGAGTTCCTCGCGCGCAACCGCGTCCCCTACCGGTGGTACCCGTCGGAGTCCGCCGAGGGCGCGCGCCTCCTCACCGCCGCCCAGACCGACGGCGACACCCTCCCCCTGGTCGTCACGCCCGAGGGCGAGGCGCTCGTCGCGCCCGACGACGCCACGCTCGCCGAGCGCGTCGGGCTCGCCACGCGCCCCGCGGCGGACTTCTACGACCTCGTCGTCGTGGGCGGCGGGCCTGCGGGGCTCAGCGCCGCCCTGTACGGGGCGTCCGAGGGGTTGCGGACGGTGCTGGTCGAGCGCACCGCGACCGGCGGCCAGGCCGGGCAGAGCTCGCGCATCGACAACTACCTCGGCTTCCCCGACGGGATCTCGGGCGCACAGCTCGCCGAGCGCGCACGGCGACAAGCGGTGCGGTTCGGTGCCGAGATCGTGACGACGCGCGACGCGATCGAGCTCGACGTCGACGGACCCGCGCGCAGCGTCCGCTTCCCCGACGGGACGTCGATCGACGCCCACACGGTCATCCTCGCCTCGGGCGTCTCCTACCGGCTGCTCGACGGACCGGGGCTCGGCGACCTCGTCGGGCGCGGCGTGTTCTACGGGTCGGCGCTCACCGAGGCCACGGCGTGCCACGACCAGGAGGTGTACGTCGTCGGCGGCGCCAACTCCGCGGGGCAGGCGGCGCTCTACCTGGCCCGTGAGGCCAAGCAGGTCACGCTCGTGGTCCGGGGCGACTCGCTCGCCCGGTCCATGTCCTCCTACCTCGTCGAGCAGGTCGAGGCCCACCCGCGCGTGCGCGTCCTGACCCGCACGGAGGTCGTCGCGGCGTCGGGCGACGACCACCTGGAGCACCTCGAGCTGCGCGACGTCGAGACCGGCCGGACCGCGCGCGTCGAGTGCGGCTGGGCGTTCGTGTTCATCGGCGCCGCGCCCCGCACCGACTGGCTCGACGGCGTCGTCGCGCGCGACCCGCGCGGGTACGTGGTGGCCGGTCCCGACCTGCTGCGCGACGGCGCCCCGCCCGCCGGGTGGACGCTCGACCGCCCGCCCTACCACCTCGAGACGTCCGTGCCCGGCGTGTTCGCCGCCGGGGACGTGCGCGCGGAGTCCGCCAAGCGCGTCGCGTCCGCCGTGGGCGAGGGCGCCATGGCCGTCATGCTCGTGCACCGCTACCTCGAACAGCTCTGACCACCACCGGCCCGCGACACGACCCCGACCCGCACCCGGAGGCGACACCGTGACCAGCACCGAGGACCCCACCACGACCCCGCCCGCCGAGGACCCCACCACGACCCCGCCCGCCGAGGGCACCACTCCGGCAGCCGCGCGCGGGTGGCTGCCGTGCGACGTCGACGAGCTGCGCGCCACGTTCCTGTTCGAGCACCTCACCGACGACCAGCTCGCGTGGCTGTGCGCGACCGGGCACGTCGAGCGCCACGACGCGGGCTGGCTGTTCCACGAGGGCACGCCCGCCGAGGCGTTCTACGTCCTGCTCGACGGCGGCGTCGCGCTCTACCGGCGCGTCGGCGAGGACGAGGTCGAGGTCTCGCGCACCCACCAGGTCGGCGTCTACCTCGGCGCGTGGAACGCCTACCTCGGCGACCGCCTCCCCCAGACGTACCTCCACTCGGCGCGCGCCCTGGAGACGTCGCGCTTCTTCGTGCTCGAGGCGCACGACTTCGCCAAGCTCATGACCGAGTGGTTCCCCATGGCGGTGCACCTGCTGGAGGGCGTGTTCTGGGGGACCCGGGACGCGCAGCAGCTCGTCGGGCAGCGCGAGCGGCTGCTCGCCCTCGGGTCGCTCTCGGCAGGTCTGACGCACGAGCTCAACAACCCCGCCGCCGCCGCGGTGCGCGCGACCGGGACCCTCCGCGAGCGCGTCGCCGCCATGCGGCACAAGCTCGCGCTCATCGCCGACGGCCCCTACGACCGCGCCACCCTCGCCGAGCTCATCCGGCTCCAGGAGGAGGCGCTCGAACGGTACGCGGACACCCGGACGGCGGACGCCGTCGGGGCGCTGGAGACCTCCGACCTGGAGGACCGCCTCACCGACTGGCTCGACGACCACGGCCTGCCCGAGGGCTGGCGCGTCTCCCCCGCGCTCGTCCAGGCCGGGATCGACGAGCCCTGGCTCGACCGCGTCGCCGAGCGCGTAGACGCCGGCGCGCTCACCGGGGCCGTGAGCTGGCTCGCGTACACGATCGAGACCGAGCAGCTCATGGCCGAGATCGAGGACGCGACCGTGCGCATCTCGACCCTCGTCGGCGCGGCGCGCCAGTACTCCCAGCTCGACCGGGCGCCGTTCCGGCCCGTCGACGTGCACGAGCTGCTCGACTCCACGCTGACGATGCTCGACCACGCGCTCGCGGGCGTCGAGGTCGTGCGCCGTTACGACACCGGCCTGCCGCCCGTGCCCGTCTACGCGGCCGAGCTCAACCAGGTGTGGACCAACCTCGTCGAGAACGCCGCGCAGGCGATGGGCGGGTCCGGCACGCTGACGGTCACGACGCGGCGCGTCGACGACCGCGCCGAGGTCGAGATCGCCGACACCGGGCCCGGCATCCCCGACGACGTGCGGCCCCGCATCTTCGAACCCTTCTTCACGACCAAGCCGGTCGGGCAGGGCACGGGGCTCGGCCTCGACATCTCGTGGCGGATCGTCGTCAACAAGCACCACGGGGACCTCACGGTGACGTCCGTGCCCGGCGACACGCGGTTCGTCGTGCGCCTCCCGCTGGAGCCCGCGCAGCCCGCGCAGACTCCGCAGCCGTGACCGCCCCCGCCCCCGCGGGGACGTCGCCCGTCGGCGAGGAGCGCCACGCGTCGTGGCTCGAGCTCTTCTTCGACCTCGTCGTCGTCGCGGGCATCGGGATGCTCGCCCACCTGCTGCAGGAGGACCACGACCGCGGCGGGCTCGCGCTCTACGTCATCGCCTACACCGCGTTCTGGCTCGTGTGGGCGTGCTTCACCACGTACGGCAACGTCGCGGGCGAGGGCGCCCGGGCGCTGCCGATCCTCGCCGGGATGGCGGCGCTCGCCGTGATGATCGCGGCGGTGCCCGGCATCCACGACGAGCACGCACAGCCCTTCGCGGTCGCGTACGTCGTGGGCCGGCTCGTCGCCGCGCGACCGTGGCGCCGCACGACCGTCGTCGTCGACCTGCCGGTGGTGCAGGCGCTGACGGGGGTCGTGCCGTGGATCGTGTCGTGGTGGTTCGACGGGCAGACGCGGTACACGCTCTGGGCGGTCGGCCTCGCGATCGACCTCCTCCTGCTCCTCACCCTCTCGGGCGAGCGCCTCGTGCGACGCGCGCAGGAGCGCCTCGACGAGGTCCGCGAGCGCCGGGGTCGCGGACCGGGTGCCCGGCGCGACCGTCCGGGGCGCGGCGACCGGGAACGCCCGCTGGAGAGTTCCGCGCGGCGCACGGCCGGGCGGACCGGACGGGGCGGACGGCGGGGCGCGGACGCCGTCGAGGTGCCGACGACGGTCGACGCGGCCGTGACCGACGTCCCGCACCTCGGGGAGCGGCTGGGACTCTTCGTCATCATCGTGCTCGGCGAGGGCCTCATCCAGGCGATCGACGCCGCGAGCGGGGCCGAGTGGGACCGGACGCTGCTCGTGGCAGGCGCGGGGGCGTTCACGCTGCTCGTCGCCCTGTGGGCGCTCACGGTGCGGTCGGGCTACGCGGGCGTCACGCTGCTGCGCCCCGCGGGGGTGCCGCCACGGTCGGCGTGGTTCCTGCACCTCGTGACGACCGGCGCCCTGGCCACCCTCGCGGGCGCGCTCGGAGGCGTCCTGGACGAGCCCGCGCGGGCGCTCGACCCGGGCGAGCTCGCGCTGCTCGTCGGCGCGTTCGCCGTGCACGGGCTCGTGTCCGCCGGGGTGCACGCCGTGCTGCGCGACGTACGCACCGCCGTCGTGCTCGCCGTGCCCGTCGTCGTCGCCGGGGCGGTCGCGTGGCTCGCCGGCGGCACGATCTCGGCCGCGGGGCTGGTCTGGGTGCTGTCGGGCGCGCTGCTCGTCCAGCTCGCCCTCGCCGGGCGGCCCCGCGCGGCGAGCGCCCCGGCCGGGGCCGACGCCTGACGCCGGCGACGACCTGCCGGGTCAAAACCGTGGACGTCGGGCGGTCGCGGGCATAGCCTCGTGGCGTCCGGTCGAACCCGCCCGGACGCACGATCATGACGACCGGTGAAGGGGAGGTGGACCCGCGTGCTGCACCAGTGGTCCACCGACTCGTCCCGAAGGGCGCTCCTCAGGTAGACGACGCACGTCGTCCACCTGCAGAGCCGTCCTGGGGCACCGTCCTGGGGCGGCTCTCGTCGTCACCGCCCCAGGTCACGGCCGCCACGGCCGCCACGGCCACCGACACGACAGGAGGCGCGACGATGAGCGAGGTGGTCATCTACAACCTCGGCGGCAGCCAGGAGCTCGGCCGCGTGTCGTTGCGCCACGCCATCCGCATGCTGCACCGGCGGGTCGCCGAGGTCCTCGAGGCGGTCGAGGGCGAGACGTTCGGCCCCTACCAGCGGCCCCGGTCGGTCGCGCTGGTGCGGTACGTCCACGCACGCTGGGTGTACGAGCGCCAGGGCCGCGTGCCGTACTCGCGCGCGGCGCTGCTGCGCCGCGACCGGTACCGCTGCGCGTACTGCGGCGGGACCGCGACGACCATGGACCACGTGGTCCCGCGGTGCCAGGGCGGGACCACGACGTGGCTCAACGCCGTCGCGGCGTGCGAGCCGTGCAACGCCGCCAAGGGCGGACGCACGCCCGAGCAGGCGGGCCTGCGGATGCTCAGACGCCCGTTCGAGCCCGCGTTCCGCGACATCTACCCGTCGGCGCCCGCCCCGCGCAGACGCTGACGGGTCCACCGACCGGTCCCCGGTCGGCTCCCCAGGCCGCCCGGCCGGTGGCGGTGACACCGGCCGGGCTTCCCCCTCCCCCTCACGATCGCCGCGTCCCGAGGTCCCGGACCGGGCGTCGTCTCCCTCCCTCCTCGTAGAGCCGGTCCGCGTCTCGCACCCACCCCGGGTCCCGGACCGCGCGAGGGAGACCACGATGGCGAGGTTCCGGGTCGGGACGTTCAACGTCGAGAACCTGTTCGAGCGCCCGCGCGCGATGGCAGGCCCGCTCACCGGCGGCAACGCGGTCCTCGCGGCCCACGCCCGGGTCAACGCGCTGATCGCCGAGGAGCAGTACGGGCCGGGCGTGCGGGCGGAGATCCTGGAGCACCTGGAGACCCTCGGCCTGCTGCGCTCCGACTCCGCGGCGCTCGCGGTGCTGCGCCAGGTCCGGGGGCGGCTCGTGCGCCGCACCGGCTCTCAGGCGGCGGGCACGGCGCGCACCGAGGTCGTCGCGACCGGGCGCGGCGACTGGGTCGGCTGGGTCGACCTCGTCAAGGACCGGGTCGACGAGCTCGCCATGACGCACACCGCCCGGGTCGTCGCCGACGTCGACGCCGACGTCCTGGCCGTCGTCGAGGCCGAGAGCCGGGTCGCGCTCAAGCACTTCACGGACGCGGGCGTCGTCACGCCGTCCGGGCGTCCCGTCTACCCGCACGTCATGGTCATCGACGGCAACGACGACCGCGGCATCGACGTCGGGCTGCTCACCACACGGCCGTACCGGATCGGGTCCGTCCGCTCGCACGTCGACGACCGCGACTCGCGCGGGCGCCTGGTGTTCGGCCGCGACTGCCCGGAGTACGCCGTCGAGCTGCCCGACGGCGGCACGCTCACCGTGCTGGTCAACCACTTCAAGTCCAAGGGCTACGGCACGCAGGCCGAGTCCGACGCGACCCGCCGCCGCCAGGCGACCCGCACGGCCGCGATCTACGCGGGCCTGCGCGCCCGCGGCGAGGAGAACGTCGTGGTCGTGGGCGACCTCAACGACACGCCGTCGTCGACCCCGCTGCGCCCCCTGCTGGAGCGGACCGACCTGCGCGACGTGAGCGAGCACCCCGCGTTCCGCGGCGACGGCCGGCCGGGCACGTACGGCAACGGGACCGCGAGCCAGAAGATCGACTACGTGCTGCTGTCCCCTGCGCTGTTCGAGCGCACCGTCGGCGGGTCCGTGTTCCGCAAGGGCGTGTGGGGCGGCGCGAACGGGACCCTGTTCCCCCACTACGACACGATGACGTCGGCGACGCACGCGGCGTCCGACCACGCCGCCCTCTACGCGGACGTGGACCTCGCCTGAGGGGCGAAGGCGATCGCCCCGGACACGACGAGGTCGGCGCGCGACCGCGTCGACTCGACGAGGAGCGCGTTGCGCCCGTCGACCTCGGTGGCCCAGGCGGTCGCGGCCTCGACCGTGCGGCCGTGGCGGGTGTGCCGGTCGACGAGACGACGCTCGCGCTCGGCGTCGCCGGTGCTGCAGAACCACGCCTCGTCGAGCAGGTCGCGCACGCGCCCCCAGGGCTCCTCGCCCACGAGGAGGTAGTTCCCCTCGACCACGACGACGCGGTGCCCCGGGTCGACGGCGATCTCCCCGGCCACGGGCTCGTCGACCTCGCGGTGGAACGACGGCGCGTACACGGTGCGGTCGCGCTCGTCGCGCACCCGGCGCAGCAGGGCGACGAAGCCGTCGCCGTCGAACGTGTCGAGCGCGCCCTTGCGGTCGTGACGGCCGAGCCGGTCGAGCGTCGCGTTCGCGAGGTGGAAGCCGTCCATCGGCAGGTGCACCGCCTCCGGACCGAGCGCCTCGACGAGTCGGAGCGCGAGCGTCGTCTTGCCCGCACCGGGGCTGCCGGTGATCCCGACGACGACCCGACCGTCCCCCGACCGTTCCGCCAGCGCGCGCACCCGCGCGACGAGCGCAGCCAGATCGGCGAGCCTGGCGGGGGTGCAGGGCAGGTCGGGCGAGGCGTCGTACTCGGCGGTCATGGACCCAGTGTCCCGTGGTCGACGACGTCGCCGCGCCGCGTCCGTGCGGCGGGCCGCCGCGCGGTCGATGAGTCGCGCGTCCCGGTCGGGTCTCACCCTCGACCGACGGAACACGGAGCACGGAGCACGAAGGAGACGACATGGCCACGGTGGTCGCAGGAGCGGCGGTCTCGCTCGACGGGTACGTCCAGGACGCCGACGGGAGCATCGAGGCGCTCTACTCGGACTTCGAGGAGCTGCGGCGCAGCGCGTACCTGCGGGCGCTCCAGGAGCGGACCGGCGCCGTCCTCATGGGCCGGCGCACGTACGACATGGCTCCGGACCCCGACGGCTACGCGGACGGCTACGAGTTCCAGGTGCCGATCTTCGTCGTCACGCACACGCCCCCGGCCGTCGCCCCCCAGCGCAACGAGCGGCTGTGGGTCACGTTCGTCACGGACGGCGTCGAGTCGGCGGTCCGGCAGGCCCGCGACGCCGCGGGCGAGCGCGACGTGACGTTCATCGGGGGCGCGGACCTGTTCCACCAGCTCCTGGCCGCGGGGCTCGTCGACGAGCTCGCGGTCGAGGTCATGCCGGTCCTGCTCGGGGGCGGCGTGCGCCTGTTCGACGGCGACGCGCCGGCGGTGCTGGAGAAGGTGCGCGTCGAGGAGGTCGGGGCGCGCACCGCGCTGCGCTACCGGATCGTCAGGACGGCCCCGACCGGGCGGGAGTAGGCCCGGCGCGGGGCGCCGTCAGGCGCTCGCCGCCACGACCCGCGCGCCCGCGGCCTCGCCGTGCGGGGCCGCGAGCGCCGCGACCGGGTCGCGCGCGAGGTCGGCGACGGGCAGCCCCGTCTCCCGGCTCAGGGCACGCAGCAGTCCGGCCCGGGAGGCGTACCCGGCGGCACGCGCGGCGGCGTCGAGGTGCGAGCCGCCGCGCAGCCGCGCGATCGCGACGTTGAGGTGCGCCCGCGTGCGCCAGCGGCCGAACGCGAGCCCGGTCTCCTCGACGAAGAGGCGCTGGACGTGCCGCGCGCTCGCGCGCCGCCGTTCGGCGAGCTCGTCGAGCGTCGCGATGCCGCGGCGCGCGTCCTGGGCGACGGCCCGCGCGACCGGGTGCACCGGCAGCCGCAGGACGAAGTAGTCGCCCGCGAGGCCGCGCAGGACGTCCTCGAGGGCGGCGCGGAAGGGAGCGACCTGCGCGGGCGTCGCCGGGGCCGCGCACAGCACCGCCGTGAGGACGGTGGTCAGCGCGGGCACGACGCCGAGACGGTGGACGCGCGCGGGCGGCTCGACCCCCGGGGAGAGCACGGGACCGAGCGCCATCGAGTCGCCGGGAAGGCGCATCGCGTGCGGGACGCGCGGGCCGAGCCAGAGGTTCTCGTGCGTGCGCAGGGTCAGGGGCGTGCCGTCCACGACGAGCTCCGCGGTGCCGGTGACGACATGCACGAGGTGCGGCTCGTCGTGGGCGTGGGTGTCGTGCCCGAGGAAGCGGACGGAGTGCTCGGGGACGACGGCGCCCAGCGCGGTCGGCGTCATGCGCGCTCCTCTCCCCCGGGCCCGGCTGGTCCGGGTCGGTGTGTCGTGTCCGGGACGGGCCGTGTCACGTTCGGACGCGGTTCGTCGCTCAGGTGTGGTTAGCCTAACCTCGCGAGGAGCGCCCCGGTACGCCGTGCGGGCCCCGCGTCCCTGCTGCCGAGTGTGAGGTTCCATGCTGTCGTCACGCCGTCCCGCCCGCCGTCCGCTCACCGCGCTCACCGCGCTGGCCGCGCTCGCCGCCGCGTCGCTCGCCCTGGCGGGCTGCTCCGCCGGGACGACGCCGTCCGGCTCCGGTGCCGAGCCGTCCGGCGGTCCCGGCTCGGCCGCGTCCGAGACCGCCGCCGAGCGGGTCGTGGCGACCGACCAGGGCGACGTCACCGTCCCGACCGACCCGCAGCGCGTCGTCGTGCTCAATCACGCCCTGGCGGGCTACCTGTACGAGCTCGACGTCCCCGTGCTCGCGACGGTGCCCGAGGTGACGGACGACCCGGACCCGAGGTTCTCACCGTTCTGGGAGGACCAGGCCGAGGCGGACGGCACCGAGCTCATCGAGTGGAGCGCCGACGGCTTCAACCTCGAGGCGATCCTCGCCCTGGAGCCCGACCTCATCGTGGGCGGCGGGTGGGGCTTCCCGCTCAAGCAGGCCACCGACGTCTACGACGGCCTGAGCCAGATCGCCCCGACGGTGCTCGTGAGCGGCACCTACACGACGTGGCAGGAGCAGTTCGAGTTCCTCGCCGTCGACGTGTTCGACGACACCGAGCGGTTCGAAGAGCTGACCACGGGGTACGACGAGCGCCTCGCCCAGGTGGGCGAGTCCATCACCGTCCCCGCGGGCGAGACGGCGTTCCTCGCGCTCACGTCCGAGGGCAAGACGTTCGCGCTCAACGAGCGCGAGGGCCTGCCCGCGATCTTCGAGCGGCTCGGGTTCGCGGTCCAGCCGATCCAGGCGCAGACGGGCGCCGAGCCGTACACGCCGGGCGGCGACATGTTCGAGGTGTCGGCCGAGCAGGTGACGTCCGTGGTCACGGCGCCGAACGTGTTCGTCATCGGCTTCAACGGCGCGGAGATCGACGTCGACGCGCTCGCCGCCGACCCGGTGTTCGCGGTCCTGCCGTCGTTCTCCGCGGGCCACGCGCACGAGCTGCCGACGTGGACCATCCGCGGCGACTACCACGAGGCCATGGGGCTCCTCGACGTCGTCGAGGAGCAGTTCTCCTGATGGCCCAGCACCGCCTGCGCACGCACCCGCTGGTGCTGCGACGCGTCGAGGTGGCGCGCGTCGTCGACGTGACGCCCCGCATGCGCCGCGTGACTCTCGCCGGGCCCGAGCTCGGGGCGTTCGAGCGCGACGGCCTGCCGATGCCCGCGTTCGACGCGCCGTGGTTCGACGACCACGTGAAGATCGTCCTCGCGTCCGACGGCGACGTCGCGTCCGCGCTGCCCGTGCAGCGCGCGCACGGGATCGACTGGCCGCCCGCGCCGAACCGGCAGGGTCGCGACTACACGCCGCGCCGCTGGGACGCGGCGGCGGGCGAGCTCGACCTCGACCTCGTGCTGCACGGCGACGGTCCGGCCGCGGCGTGGGCGCAGACGGCGCGCCCGGGCAGCGAGCTGTGTTTCGTCGGGCCCAAGGCGTCGACCGTCTGGCCCGACGACGTCGACTGGGCGCTGCTCGCCGGCGACGAGACGGCGCTGCCCGCGATCGGGCGCTTCCTCGACGAGCGGCCGGTCGACGTCCCCGTCCAGGTCGTCGTGACCATCGGTGCCGAGTCCGCACGGCAGGACCTCGCGCTGCGCGCGGGCGACACCGTGCGGTGGGTCGTCGCGCCGGAGGGCGACCGCGCCGCGCTCGACGAGGCTGTGCGCGCCCTCGAGTGGTGGCCCGGCCAGGTCTACGCGTGGGCGGCGAGCGAGAGCCGCGCGCTCCTGCCGGTGCGGCGCTACCTGACGCGCGAGCGCGCCGTGCCGCACACCCACGTCGACGTCACGGGCTACTGGCACGCCGAGCCGGCGCCCTCCCCCGCACCCGCTCAGGGGCCGGCGGCCGAGGCGGAGCCGCAGCCCACGGGGGTCCCGTCTCCCGTGCCGTGGTTCGCGACCCGCGCCGCGCTGCAGCTCGGCCTGCTCGACGAGCTCGGCGCGGGGCCGCGCGACCTCGCGGCCCTCGCCGGGGCGGCGCACCTCGCGCCGGGCGCGGTGCGCGCCCTCGCGGACGTGCTCGCGGCGTCGGGCGTGGTGACGCTCGACGGCGACACGGTCGCCCTGGGCGACGCGGGCGAGGACCTCCTCGACGACGAGCACGAGCGCGAGGAGTACGTGGGGCTGGAGGCGGACGCGATCCTGGCGCTCGCGGCGCTCGCCCCCGCGCTCCGCGACGGCGTCCCGGCGTGGTCGCGCTCGCGCGGCCGGACGCTGCGCGCCGAGGTCGAGACCGACGCCGCGCGCGCCACGGAGGTCGTCGAGGGCGCCGACGTGCTCCCGTACGTGCTCACGGGACTCGCGACCTGGCCGGTGTGGGCGGACGCGCGGACCGTCGCGCTCGGCGGACCCGGCGCGCTCGTCGTCGCCGACCTGCTCGTCGAGGTTCCCGGCGAGCGCACGACGACGCTCGTCGAGGACGCCGTCCCGCTCGAGGTCCTGCGCGAGCAGGCGGGGTCCGGCACGGCGCACGCCGCGGCCGTGGCCTGGCCGGTCGCCGACGTCGCCGTGTGCGCGCTCGGGGCCGGCCACCGCACCGACGACGAGGTCGTCGACCTCCTCGCCGCGATGCGCGCCGCCGCCCCGCGCGCCGTCCTCGTCGAGGACTTCACGCCCGACGGGCTCAGCCCCCACGCGCGCGAGCACGCGCTGCTCGCCCTGGCCACGACCGGGGCCGCGCCGCGCACGCCCGACGACGTCGCACGCCTCGCCGAGTGCGCGGGCTGGGGCGTCGTCCACCACGAGGCGCTCGGCTGGGGCGTCGAGCGGGTCGAGCTCACGGCCCGCGACGCCTGAGGTCGGTCGTCCTCGTCGGGCGCGTGACCAGCACGAACGGCGCCGAGGCACCGAGGCGTGCCCGCCTCCGGACGGATCACCCGCCTGGAGGAGGAGTCCCTCGACGTCCAGGAGGATGCCGCGAGCGGGGTAATCCGGCTGGTCGCCGCCGCCGTGGAGGCGATCCAGGACGGCACCGCAGCAGCCGCGCGGTCGACCTGCACGCGCGTCTGGGTGCGCACGGGCGGGGGCTGGCGCGTCCTGGCCGCCACGCTCGCTCCCGCGGCCGACCCTGCCTGAACGGGCCCTCGCGTCACCCGCCGGTGAACATGGCGATGGTGAGCGGCGCGCCGACCGCGTCGCACGCGTCGCCGAGGTCGCTCGCGGCGGCGTCCCACTCCGCGGAGCGCACGCCGGTCGGCTCCGCGGAGGCCCCGGAGGCGACCGGAGCGGCCGCCTGCAGCTCGCCGATCGCCGTCTGCACGGCGCTGTCCCCGCCGGAGGGCAGGCGGTCGAGCACGCGGGTCGCCAGCCGGTACCAGCCGTCGTGCTCCTGCGCGTCCATGCGGCCGTCGGCGAGGGCGACGTCGGCGTTCTCCACGATCGTCAGCACGTCGCCGAACGCGGTGCAGAGGTCCGCGTCGTCCGGGGCGCCGCCCTCCGGCGCGACGCCCGGCGAGTCCGCCTGAGCCGCGGCACCGGACGGGGCCGCCTCGACCTCCCCTGCCGAAGCCCCGCCGCCGGCGCTGCAGCCGCCCATCGCCGCAGCGCTCAGCACCACCGCCGAGAGCGCTGCCCACCGTCGTGCTCGCATCCGTGCCTGCTCCCCGATCTCGACATCTGCTGGGTCCGACGTACGGCCGAGAGTCTGCCGCCGTTCCCCCCTCGACGCGAGGGTGACACGCGCGAGCAGGCCCCGCCGCCGAACCCGGGATCGCTCCCCGCCGGACGTCGCGGGTGAGGAGGAAGCCCGGGCTCGTGCGCGCTCGGGATCGTGCCCACGCCTCGCCGACAGGCGGCGCTGATAGCATCGGCACGTGCTCATCGAGGTCGACAGACTCTAGCCGCCGAGCCGTCGGCGGCCCGTCCCAGCGCACCCTCTCGCCCCGGCTCCGTGACGGAGTCTCCGCGGGCGACCCCTCCTGGCTCTCGCCGAGGCCTCGTCGTGCCTGGACCCGCCGCACCGCTCCGCGCCGCCCTGTCCTCCCCCGGCACGACCCTGCCCGCGCCACGCGGGCCCGAGGAGCTCCTCATGTCCACCCTGCACCGCTCCGCGGTGACCCTCACCGACCTCACGTTCGAGTGGCCCGTCGGCACCGTCGCGCTCTCGCACCTCACCGGCACGTTCGGCGTCGGCCGTACGGGCCTCGTCGGCGACAACGGCGCCGGCAAGTCCACCCTCCTGCGCCTGGTCGCGGGCCTGCTCCGACCGACCGCGGGGCGCGTCACGACGACCGGAGACGTCGCCTACCTCCCCCAGACCCTGACCCTCGGCCGGGACGCGAGCGTCGCGCGCCTCCTCGGCGTCGACGGCACGCTCGCCGCGCTGCGCGCGATCGAGTCCGGCGACGTCGACGAGCGGCACTTCGACGCGGTCGGCGACGACTGGGACGTCGAGGCGCGCGCCACGCAGGCGCTCGCCGAGATCGGGCTCGACGGCGTGGGCCTCGACCGGCGCGTGGGCGAGCTGTCCGGCGGAGAGTCGATGCTCGTCGCGATCAGCGGGCTGCGCGTGCGGCGCAGCGCGATCACGCTGCTCGACGAGCCGACGAACAACCTCGACCGCGGCACCCGCGCGCGGCTCGCGGCGCTCGTCGACGACTGGCCCGGGACGCTCGTCGTCGTGAGCCACGACCTCGACCTGCTCGAGCACATGGACGAGACGGCGGAGCTGCACGCCGGCCGCCTCACCACCTTCGGCGGACCGTACAGCGCCTGGCGCGACCGGCTCGAGGCGGACCAGGCCGCCGCGGCGCAGGCCGCGCGGACGGCCGAGCAGACGCTGCGGGCCGAGAAGCGCCAGCGTGTCGAGGCGGAGACCAAGCTCGCGCGCCGCGAGCGGACCGCGCGCACCGCGCAGGCGAACCGCACGGGGTCGCGCATCTCCATGGGGCTGCGCGCGTCCGCCGCGCAGGTGTCCGCGGGCTCGATGCGCCAGGGCCTTGACGCGAAGGTCCAGGCCGCGCAGGACGCGCTCGACGCCGCGGCGGCCCGCGTGCGCGACGACGAGCACGTGCACCTCGTGCTCCCCGACCCGGACGTGCCGCGCGGTCGCCGCCTCGCGGAGCTGCACGGGACGAACGGGACGGTCGTCGTGCAGGGGCCGGAGCGGGTCGCCCTCGTCGGCGCCAACGGGACGGGCAAGACGACGCTGCTGGAGAACCTGCTCGCCGGGCGCGCACCGGAGCCGGGGCGCGCGGGCGGCACGCTGCTCACGGACCGCGTCGGCTACCTGCCCCAGCGCCTGGACGGGCTCGACGACGCCCGCAGCGCGCTCGAGAACGTGCGCGACGGCGCACCCGACGCGGCGCCGGGGACGATCCGCAACCAGCTCGCGCGCCTGCTGCTGCGGGGGTCGAGCGTGGACCGCCCGGTGTCGACGCTGTCGGGCGGCGAACGGTTCCGCGTCTCGCTCGCCCGGCTCCTGCTCGCCGAGCCGCCCGCCCAGCTCCTCGTGCTCGACGAGCCGACGAACAACCTCGACGTGCGCAGCGTCGACCGGCTCGTCGAGGCCCTGTCCGGCTACGCGGGCGCGCTGCTCGTCGTCAGCCACGACGACGGCTTCCTCGCCCGGCTCGGCGTCGACGTCGTGCTCGTCGAGCTGGGCGCGGACGGGACGCTCCACCGCGTCCCCGGACCCGGGCGCTGAGACCCGGCCGGGGCGTCCCGCTCGCCGGGGCGCCCCGGGACCGGCGACGATGGGCCGACAGAGCGTCGGCCGCGCCCGGGAGGTGCACCCGTGGACTGGTACACCGAGCACGTCGTCGACACCGGGCGCGCGCCGGCCCTGTTCGCGCTCGCGGGGTTCGTCGTGACGTTCGTCGTCGTGCGGTCGATCACGCGCCGCATCCGGGCGCGCCGCGAGGCGGGCCCGCCTCCCCCTCCCGGGCCCGGTCCGGCCGCACGGCCCCGGCGTGCCCTGCTGGGCGACGTGTCCGTCGGGGGCGTCCACGTGCACCACCAGGTGTGGGGCATCCTCCTCGTGCTGCTCACGGGGATGCTCGAGTTCCGGTACTCCCCCGGTCACCCGTGGTCGGAGGTGCTCGCCCTCCTGTTCGGGGCGGGCGCGGCGCTCGCGCTCGACGAGTTCGCGCTCTGGTTGTACGTCGACGACGTCTACTGGTCGCAGGAGGGCCAGCGCTCGATCGACGCGATCCTCGTGGGCGGCGCGCTCGGCGGTGCGCTGCTCCTGTCCGCCTCGCCGATCGGGGTCGCGGCCGACGGCTCGCAGGACGGCTGGCTCGCGTACACGGTGACCGTCGTGGTCCACCTCGCGCTCGCGTTCGTGTGCATCCTCAAGGGCAAGCTGGCGACGGGCCTCGTCGGGATCGTCGTCCCGGTCGTGGCGTTCGTCGGGGCGGTCCGCCTCGCCAAGCCGACCTCGCCCTGGGCCCGACGGCGGTACGCGCACCGGCCCCACCGGCGCGCCCGCGCGCAGGCACGGTTCGGTGCGCGGTACCGGGCGCGGTGGGAGCGGGTGCGCACCCTCGTGGGCGGTCGCGCCGACGACGACCCGCCGCAGACGACGTAGCGCGGCCTCAGGCCAGGCCGGGCGCGTCCCGCACGACGGCGGCCATCGCGGCCGTGGCGGCGGCGTCGTCGTCCGCGTACGGCCAGTCCGGGCTCGTGGCGCGCGCGTGGTCGTTGAGCGCGCCCAGCACGTCGAGCGCCCGGGTGCCCACGGCGCGGGCGTGCGGCGTGAGGCCGCCCCGGATCTTGAGCTGGCCGAGCACGATCGCCACCTGCGCCCGCGCCTCCGCCGCGAGCGCCGCCTCGTCGAGCGCGCCGGAGCGGAGCCCGTCGGACGCGGCCTCGCGCCCGGCAGCCCAGACGTCCTCCGGCACCCCGAGGTCCCAGGCCGCGAGGAGGCCGTCGACGAACGCGGGCAGCGCGTCGTCGCGCCCGTCGGCCGCGTACCACTCCTCGAGGTCCCGCAGCGCGTCGTGCCCGGAGTCGTTGCCGAACGGCGAGAAGTCCTCGCCCTCGTCGTAGAACGGCTCGGGCGCGAGAGACACGAACGCCGGGTGGCTCGTCGCGGGTGACAGGCCCTCGTCACGGTCGTCGAGGTAGAGCGTCATGGAGCGACACTAGACCTCTGCCGGCTCAGGCGCGTCAGTCGCGGTTCCATCGTTCGAGCTTGGGCGGGCTGAGCACGACCCAGGCCTCGGAGACCCGGTCCGACCGCACCGCCACGCTCACGACCCCCGTCACGACGCCGTCGTGGCGCACGACGAGGCCGTCCGCGCCGTTCACCGAGCACACCGCGACCTCCACCCCCGGCCCCGGTCCCAGGACCCGGCACAGCGCCCGCGCCGTCTCGTCGCCGCCCTCGGCGGCACCGGGGGTCGCGTCGTCGCTGCCGGCGGCGTCGACCCACAGGGTCGCGGCGGGCGCGACGAGGGCGCGCACGGCGTCGCGGTCACCCTCGCCCGTCGCACGGCGGAGCGCGGCGACGACGCGAGCGTGCTGCGCCCCGGCCTCGTCCGGCCCCCTCGACCCGACTCGCTGCGACATGCCGCGCCTACGCGGAGACGGCCGCGAGCTTGTGCGGGTTCATCATCCACAGCACGCGGTCGATGCCGTCGGCGGTGGCGCGGACCGTGAGCACGGCGAAGAGCTCCCCGTCGCGCGACAGCGTGACGGCCGGGCGGCCGTTGACGTCGGCCGGTTCGACGTCGACGCCCGCCCAGAAGCGCTCGGCGAACGCGTGGTGATACTTCGCGACGCGCGGCCGGCCCACGACCGGGAACTTCGAGGCCCGGACCGCTCCCCCACCGTCGGAGTAGGAGACGACGTCCTCGGCGAAGAGCTGCTCCAGGAGCGCGACGTCACCCGCCTTCGCGGCGGCGACGAACGCGGTGAGCAGGCGCCGCTGGGCCTCCGGGGCGACCGGCGCGCGGCGCTCCTCCCCCAGGTGGCGGCGCGCCCGGCTCACGAGCTGGCGCACGCTCGCCTGCGAGTGCCCGACGATCTCCGCGATCTGCTCGTACGGGTAGTCGAACGCCTCGCGCAGCACGTACGCCGCGCGCTCGGTCGGGGTGAGCTTCTCCAGCAGCATGAGGAGCGCGACCTCGAGCGCCTCGCCCCGCTCGGCCCCGAGCGTCGGGTCGGCGCTCGTGTCGACGGGCTCGGGGAGCCACGGTCCGATGTACGTCTCGCGACGCACGCGCGCAGACTGCGCGACGTTGATCGCGAGCCGCGTCACCGTCGTCGTGAGGAACGCGTCGGGGTTCCGCACCGTGGAGCGGTCGTACGTCTGCCAGCGCACCCATGCGTCCTGGAGCACGTCGTCGGCCTCGGCCGCGCTCCCGAGGATCCGGTACGCGATCCCGAAGAGCCGTCGCCGCGCCGCGCTGAACTGCTGCTCCGCCTGCGCCAGGTCCGTCGCTCGGTCGTCCACGCCCGCCATCCTCGTCGTCCCCCGCATCGTCGGCACCACCGGCCCGTCCGCCCGGCGCTACCGCGCCGTCACCGACCGCTGCCGGCGCCAGTCGGCGAGCCGGGTGCCGCCGACCACCGCGCCGGCTCCCGGGACGAGCGAGTCCTCGGCGAGCGGTGCGCCGAAGTAGCGCGCGTCCGGGTCGGCGACGACCTCGCGCGGGTCGTCGAGCGACGCGAGCGTGGTCCGCACGAGCTCGTCGAGGCGGAACTCCTCAGGACCCGCGACCTCCACGATGCCGCGCACCGGCGTCCCCGTGGCCACGTCCGCCACCGCGACGGCGACGTCGGCGGCGGCGACCGGCCGGAACCGCACCGGTGCGAGGTGCACGACGCCGTCCTGCGTGGCGCCGTCGGTGATCGCCTGGAGGAACTCGAAGAACTGCGTCGCGTGGACGATCGAGTACGGCACCGGCGAGCCCGTGATCAGCTCCTCCTGCGCGATCTTCGCGCGGAAGTACCCGCTCTCGGCCAGGCCCTGGGTGCCCACGACGGAGAGCGCGACATGGTGCCCGACGCCCGCCGTCGCCTCGGCCGCCAGGAGGTTGCCCGTCGAGGTGCGGAAGAAGTCGAGGACCGCCTGGTCCTCGAACGAGGGCGAGTTCGAGACGTCGACGACGACGTCGGCGCCCTCGAGCACCTCGGCGACGCCCTCCCCGGTGAGGGTGTCGACGCCCGATCCGGGCGAGGCGGGGACGGCCTCGTGGCCGCGGTCCCGCAGCACGGTGACGAGCTTCGAGCCGATGAGCCCCGTACCGCCGATCACGACGATCTTCATGGTGTCCTCCTGTCGCTGGGTGAGGCACGTGCCGCCCTGTCACCCCTGTCGACCGGACGCCCCCGCCGCGCGTGACACGTCCCGGCGGCAATCTGCTCGATCCCCGTCCGGGAGGCGTGCCAGGGTGGTGCCCATGGCCGACACCACCGACGTCCGTCCGGACGCCCTCGACCGGGTCGCGTGGCCCGTGGCGACCCCGCGCCTCTCGCTGCGCCGCGCCCGGCCCGACGACGCCGACGCGCTCTTCGCCTACCGCAGCCTGCCCGCGGTGGACCGATGGCTCTCCCGGCGGTTCGTGAGCGTCGAGGAGTGGCGCGTCCACCACGGCGAGCCCGACCGGCTCGCGACGACGCTCGTCGTGGAGCACGACGGCGAGGTCGTGGGCGACCTCTACCTCGCGGTGCGCGACGGCTGGGCGCAGCAGGACGTCGTCGACCGCCCCCGACCGGACGAGGCGGAGATCGGCTGGGCGTTCTCGCCGTCGCACCAGGGACGCGGCTACGCGACGGAGGCCGTCCGCGCCCTGCTGGAGGTGTGCTTCGAGGACCTCGGCCTGCGGCGGGTCGTCGCGAACGCGTTCGCGGACAACGAGCCGTCGTGGCGCCTCATGGAGCGCGTGGGCATGCGGCGCGAGGGCGTGGGCGTGCGGGACTCGCTGCACCGCGACCTCGGCTGGGTCGACGGCGTGACGTACGCGCTGCTGGCCGACGAGCCGCGCGACGGCGCTTGACCCTCACGCGGCGTCAGGGCGCACGCTCGCCGCATGACCGACACGTACCCCGCCTTCGACCTGTCCCCCGTCCCCGCCCCCGGGCCCGACGCCGTCGCCCCCGAGCCGTTCCGCGGCATCTACGGCATGCCGCAGTTCGTCACCGTCCCGACGGCGGACCTCGCCGCGTCCGTCGACCTGTGGACCCGCGGCCTCGGGTTCTTCGACCTCTTCTCCGTCCCGGGCGGCGTCGTGCACCTGCGGCGCTGGGCGTTCCAGGACGTCCTGCTCGTCCCGGGGACGCCCGCGCCCGGGCCGAGCGCGCTCACCGTCAGCTTCTCGTGCGTGCTGTCGCAGCTCGACGGGATCGTCGCCGCGTGCGAGGACGTCTCGCCCGGGAGCACGACCGGTCCCCGCGAGATGCCGTGGGGCTCCGTCGAGGTCGAGGTCCGCACGCCCGAGAACACGCGGGTCGTCATGACCGCGGCGCGACCGTACGACCCCGACAGCGACGCCGCGCGGTTCCTCGACGGCATCGGGATCGAGGCTCCCCGGTCGTGACCGCTGAGACACTGGGACGCGTGACCTCGGACCCCCGGCCTCGTCGCGTCGGCGACGCGCTCACCGTCGGCGACGCGGCGGCCGCGGTCGGTGTCACCGTGCGGACGCTGCACCACTGGGACGCCGTCGGGCTCGTCCGCCCGTCGGCGCGCACCTCGGCGGGCTACCGGCTGTACGCGCCGACCGACGTCGCGCGCCTGCGCCGGGTCGCGGCGTACCGCGAGCTCGACGTCGCGCTCGAGGACATCCCCGAGCTGCTCGACGCGCCCGGGGACGACGCTGTCGATGCCCTGCGCCGCCACCGCGCGCTGCTCGGCGAGCGCATCGCGCGCATGGAGCGGACGGCGCACGCGCTCGACCGGCTCCTCGACGCCCGGGAGCGCGGCCTGCTCCTGACCCCGGCGGAGCAGGTCGCGCTGTTCGGCGAGACGTGGGACCCGGCGTGGCCCGCCGAGGCGCGCGAGCGCTGGGGAGACACCCCGCAGTGGGCGCAGTACGCGGAGCGGTCCGCCGAGCGGTCGCTCGACGACTGGCAGGACCTCGCCCACACCGTCGCCATGCTCGAGGCCGACCTCGCCGCCGCGTGCCGGGACGGCGTCGAGCCGACGTCCGCGCAGGGTCTGGCGCTGGCCGAGCGCCATCGCGCCTCGATCGGCGCGCACTTCGACTGCACCCCGGCCCGGCACGTGTGCCTGGCCCGGCGGTTCGTCGAGGACGAGGGGTTCCGGGCGCACTACGACGGTCTGGCGCCCGGCCTGGCCACGTGGCTCCGCGCCGCGGTCGAGGCGAACGCACGCTCCTGCGGCGTGGACCCCGCGACGGCCACCTGGGACTGACGACGGCGGCACCGGACACGACCCGCCGCCGTCCGCCACGACGCGTGCACGCCGCGCGCCACGCCGCGGCTGCGGCCGGAGCGCCCCGGGCGAGGGGCGCCCCGGCTCCGGGTCAGCGGCTCGCCGCGACGTCGAGCACCCAGGTCACGCCGAACCGGTCGGTGAGCATCCCGTACGCGGGCGCCCAGTCGGACGACGCCAGGGGCGCGACGACGGTCGCCCCGTCCACGAGCGCGTCCCAGTAGCCGCGGACCTCCTCGACGTCGTCGCCACGCACGGAGACGAAGAACGGTGCCTCGCCCGGGCTCCAGGGGCGTCCCGCCGGGACGTCGTACGCCATGACGCGGAACCCGCTCGGCGCGCTGACCTGGCCCCAGACGACGAGGTCGGCCTCGCCCGGGTCCGGGGCCTGGCCCAGGTCGCCGTACGTGGTGAGGACGAGGTCGCCGCCGAACACCGAGCGGTAGTGCTCGAGCGCGGCGCGGGCGTCGCCGCGGAAGTTGAGGTGCGGGGTCGTCTGGACGGACATGGTGTCTCCTTCGGGTCGGTCGTCGGGGCCGCGGGTCGCGGCGCCCGAGCTCCCGGGCTCGCCGCCCGGGCTCATGACGACGACTCTTCCGGCCAATGCGGGCGGATAGCGCCCGCATGGTGCGCGAGCATGGGGGCATGACCGAGACGTCGCGCCGGACCCTCCTCCTGCTCTCGCTCCTCCAGGCGCACCCGGACCGGACGGGCCCCGAGCTCGCGCACCGGCTCGGCGTCGACCCTCGGACCGTGCGCCGCGACGTCGAGCGCCTCCGCGACCTCGGTTACCGCGTCGTCGCGACCCGCGGGCGCGACGGCGGGTACCGCCTCGACGCGGGCGCCGAGCTCCCGCCCCTGCTGTTCGACGACGCGCAGGTCGTCGCGCTGGCGGTGGCGCTGCGGACCGTCGCGACGAGCGGGTCCGGGGACGCGATCGCGGAGGCGTCGGTGCGGGCGCTCGCGACCGTGCGCCAGGTGCTGCCCGCGCGGCTGCGCCACCGGGCCGACGCGGTCGACGTCGTGCCGGTGCCCGCGGGTCCCGGCCGCTCCACGCCCGCCGTCGACCTCGACGTGCTGCTCGCGGTGAGCGCCGCGGTGCGCCGACGCGAGGTGCTGCGCCTCGACTACGCGGCGCCGGGCCCTACGGGTGAGCACGACGGCCGGGCTGCTGCGCCCGCGGCGCCGCGCCGCGTGGAGCCGCACCACGTCGTCGTGCGCGACGGGCGCTGGTACCTCCTCGCGTGGGACCTCGACCGTGACGACTGGCGCACGTTCCGCCTCGACCGGACGACGCCGCGCGTCCCGACCGGGCCGCGCTTCACGCCCCGCGAGGTGCCGGGCGGGGACGCCGGCGCGTTCGTCGCGGCCCGGTTCGCCGGCTCCGGGCGGGCGCCCGCCCCGGGCTGGTCGTGCACGGGGTGGGTCGAGCTCGCCGCGCCCGCGCCCGCCGTCGCGCCGTTCGTCGAGGACGGCACGGTCGAGGCGCTCGGCCCGGACCGGTGCCGGGTCGTCCTGGGCTCGTGGTCGTGGGTCGCGCTCGCCGCCCGCGTCGCGGCGTTCGACGCCGACGTCCTCGCCGCCGGCCCGGACGAGCTCGTCGCGGCGTGCGCGACCGTCGCCGAGCGGCTGGCGCCGCACGACATGACCGCACCCGCGTCGTAGGGTGCGATCCGCTCCCCAGGACGCCGCCGAGTCGCCGACGCGCGCGTCCGTCCTGGTCGACGCGTCAGCGGGCGCGACCCTAGACGGCCAGGCCCTGCGTCCCCACGACCGCGAGCAGGCGGATCCTGTCCTCCGCCTCCGTGCCCGGTGCCGCCGTCAGCACGAGCAGCACCTGCTGCTGGTCCTCCGTCAGCAGCGCCTGGCAGTCGACCTCGATCTCCCCCACGACCGGGTGCACGAGGACCTTGTGGTCGACGAAGCGTCGCGCGACCTCCTGCCGCTCCCAGAGCTCGGCGAACTCGGGGCTCGTGCGCCGCAGCTCGCGCACCAGCCGCCCGGCACGCGAGTCCCGGCCGAGCACCGCGACCGCCGAGCGCAGGCTCGCCACGAGCGCGCGCCCCTGGCGTTCCCTGTCGTCCTCGGGATAGATCGTGCGCGCCGTCTCCGGGTGAGCGAACCACCGGTAGATCTCGCTGCGGTCCCACCCCGTGTACGCCGTCGCGTCGCCGTACAGCGCACGGGCCAGGTCGTTCTGCGCGAGCGTCTCGCCGAGGGGGTTCAGGATCAGCGCCGGGGTGTCGCCCAGCCGGTCGAGCACGCGCTGCAGCGCGGGCGCCACGTGGCCGGGGTCGGTCGCCCGGTCGGGGACCCCGTGCCCGCCGACCCGGAAGAGGTAGTCGCGCTCGTCGTCGGACAGGCGCAGCGCCCGCGCGATCGACGCGAGCATCTGGGTGCTGGGCTGCGGGCCGCGCTGCTGCTCCAGGCGCGTGTAGTAGTCCGTCGACATGAGCGCGAGCTGCGCGACCTCCTCGCGGCGCAGCCCCGGTGCCCGACGGCGCAGCCCCGGCGGGAGGCCGACGTCCCCCGGCTGCAGAGCCTCCCGGTGGCGGCGGAGGAAGTCGGCGAGCGCGGCGCGGTCCATGCGTCCCATCGTCCGGGGCGCGCGGCGCGCGTGCCAGGGATCGCCGGTCCCCCGTTCACCGGACTCTGCCGCGCGCGTCGCCGCGCGCCCAGGATCGAGGCATGGACCTCACGAACAGCACCGTCTTCATCCCCGGCGCGACGAGCGGCATCGGCCTGGCGCTCGCCGTCGCGCTCCACGAGCAGGGCAGCACCGTCGTCGTCGGCGGCCGCCGCACCGCGCTGCTGGAGCAGATCGCGGCCGAGCACCCCGGCATCGACACCGTGCGCGTCGACACGACCGACCCGGAGAGCATCGCCTCCGCCGCGAAGGAGGTGCTCGAGCGGCACCCCGACCTCGACACGCTCGTCGCCATGGCGGGCATCATGCGCGTCGAGGACTGGCACCACCCCGAGGGGTTCCTCGACACCGCCGAGGAGATCGTCACGACGAACGTGCTCGGGCCGATCCGTCTCGTCGGTGCGTTCGTCGAGCACCTGCAGACCCGGCCGCGCGCGACCATCGTCACCGTGTCGTCCGGGCTGGCGTTCGCCCCGCTCGCGGTCACGCCGACGTACGACGCGTCCAAGGCCGCGATCCACATGCTCAGCGAGGCGCTGCGGCTCCAGCTCGCGGACACGAGCGTCGACGTCGTCGAGCTCGTCCCCCCGTCGGTGGCGACCGACCTCATGCCCGGCCAGCGCGAGAGCGCGTTCGCCATGCCGCTCGACGAGTTCGTCGCCGAGGTCGTCGAGCTGCTGCGCACGCAGCCCGACGCGCACGAGATCCTCGTGGAGCGCGTGAAGTTCCTCCGGTACGGCGAGGCCCGCGGCGACTACGACGAGGTCGTGCGCGTGCTCAACGCCTCGGACCCGCACGGCCGCTGAGCCGCGGGACGTCGGGCGCGTGCGATCGGGAGGTCAGAAGAGCGGCCACGGGACGGCGGGCATGCCGCCCGACGGCGCCGGGAACCGTGCCGCCCCGAGCAGGCGGTCGCAGCGCTCGGCGAGGGCCGTCACCTCCTCGGGCGCGAGGAGCTCCGCGAGCCGGCGGCCGAGAGCACCGTCGGGGTCGGCGCCGCCGCCCGTGCCGAGGCTCGCGCGCACGCGCTCCACGCCCGCGAGCTCGTCGGCGTCGAGGCTCTCGCCGAGCCAGCCCCAGAGCACCGTCCGCAGCTTGGGCTCGACGTGGAAGGTGACGCCGTGGTCGACGCCGAGGCGCCGCCCGTCGGACAGCGGCAGCACGTGCCCGCCCTTGCGGTCCGCGTTGTTCACGACCGCGTCGAACACGGCCATGCGCCGCAGCGCGGGTGTGTCCTCGTGGACCACGCTCACCGGGCGGTCCTCCTCGTCGACGCCCTCGAGCACCGTCCGCACGCCGTCCGGCGGGACGTCGCCCGTCGGGACGACGTCGACCGGCGACTGCGTCGCGTCGACCTCCTGCCAGAGCTGGACCATGCCCGGACCCAGCGGGCCGTCGCGCAGCCACGTGCGCGGCACGATCCCCCAGCCGAGCGACTCCGAGACGAGGTACGCGGCCACCTCCCGGGCCGCGAGGGTGCCGTCCGGGAAGTCCCACAGCGGCTTCTCCCCCGCCACCGGCTTGTACACGACCGAGACCTCGCCGACCCGGGCGAGGAAGGTCGCGTTCGACGCGGCACGGATGCGTCCGACGACCTCGAGCGGCGCGGTGTCGAGCGGCGTCGTGTCGGGCGGCATCGCGTCGAACGGCGTCGTGTCGACGCCGTCGTGCGGGGACGTCACGCCTCGTCGGGCAGCGCGCACTCGTGCCCGTCCGGGTCGACGGGCCGACCGCAGCGCGGGCACGCCGGTCGCCCGGCCTGCACGACGGCGCGCGTGCGCTGGGCGAAGGCGCGCGCCGTCCCGACGGGCATGCGGATGAGGAACGACTCGGCGGGCTCGGGCTCGTCCGCGTCGGGATCGAGCTCGTCGTCGTCGACGAGCGGGAACGCCTCGACGACGACCTGCGCCGTCCGGGGGTCCCAGCTCAGCCGCATCGACCCGGTGCGGAACTCCTCCTCGACGGGGAGGTCCAGCGGGTCGTCGTCGACGAGCTCGGCCGCCACGTCGACGGGGACGCTGTACCGGTTGTCGGGCGCCTCCATCAGCTCGTCGAGCAGGCGCTGGATGGTGTCCGCGAGGACGGCGGACTGCTCCTTCTCCAGGGCGACGCTCGTCGTGCGGGTGCCCGTCCGGGCCTGGAGGTAGAAGGTGCGGGAGCCGGGCATCCCGACGGTTCCCACGACGACGCGGTCGGGCCAGTCGTGCTCGTGGACGAGAGGGGGCATGACCCCACTCTACGAGCGCCCGCGCGCGACCCGCCGGGTGGCCGCGGGTCGGATGTCAGGACGGCTGCGGCTCGCTCGCGCCGTCGTGCTGCGCCGGGCCCGCGCCGCCCCCGACCGGCGCGTCGCCGACCGGCGCCGCCGTGGCGAGCCACGAGAGGTCGCCGGAGTCGGTGTTCACGGCCACCACCTCCGGGCGGTGCGGCCCGTACCGGACGATCGAGATCGACGCCGGCCCGACGACGATCCGCTGGAACAGGTCCAGGTGCGTCCCGAGCGCGTCGGCGAGCACGGACTTGATGACGTCCCCGTGCGACACCGCGGCCCACACCGCGTCCGCCCCGTGACGCTCGGCGACCTCGGCGTCGTGCCGGCGGACGGCCTCGACGCCTCGCGCCTGCATCGCCGCGAGCGACTCCCCGCCCGGGAACACGGCCGCCGACGGCTGCGTCTGCACGACGGACCACAGCGGCTCCGTGGCCAGGTCCTCGAGCGCGCGCCCCTGCCACTGGCCGTAGTCGCACTCGGTGATGCCCTGCTCGGTGACGGACTCCGGCGTGGCCACCTGGCGGTCGAGCAGGGCCTGCGCCGTCTGCCGGCACCGCTCCAGCGGGCTCGTCACGACGCGCGCGAGCGGCACTCCCGCGACGCGCTCGGCCGTGCGGGCCGCCTGGTCGCGACCGACCGCGTCCAGCCGGACCCCGGCAGACCGCCCGGCGAGGATCCCCCCGGCGTTCGCGGTGGTGCGGCCATGACGGACGAGGAGGACGGTCGGCATGCCCTGAGCGTAGGCGGGACCGCCGACCCGTGCGGACGGCGCGGGCGGCGTCCCGGCCTCAGGCGGCGAGGGCGAGCACGACGACCGCCGCCCCGAGGACGGCGTCGAGCGCGCAGCAGAACGCCGCGAGGGACGCCGAGACGACGCGGCCCGTGCGCAGGTGGTGCACATCCCATGCCGCATGGGCGAGGAGCCCCGCGCCGACGAGCAGCCCGGCCCACGGCTGACCGAGGAGGGCGACGGCGACCGCGACGCCCACGACGACGGCCATCGCCGCGGCCTGCAACGGCAGCCCCCACGCAGGGCGGGCCGCCCCGCGCGCGAGGCCGTAGACCGCCAGCACGACGACGACGCCGAGCATCGCCCAGAACGGGTCGAAGCCGGGGAGCGCGAAGCCGACACCGATGAGCACGAACGTGAGCCCGAACAACGGCCACGCGGCGTCGCGGCGACCGAGCGCGGCCGCGCCGAGGTAGACGAACGCGGCGGCGGTCAGGACGAGCGAGGACTGCGCGGTGTCGGAGAAACCGACCCATGCGGCCACGGCGAGCGCGCCGCCGAAGAGCGCACCCGTGACGACGGGCCACCACGCGGCGGGCCGGGCGAGAGCGCGCCCCGCGGTGCGCGCGGGGGTACGGTCCGCGGCGGTCATCGCGCCACCTCGTCCGGAACCGCGGGCACCGGCGTGCCGGGCGGGGTGAACGCGGCGAGGACCGTCGCGGTGATGGTCGTCGCCGCGTCGTCGGGCGCGAGCCGGCCCGCGTCGATCTCCTCCGCGGCGCCGTGCATCACCCGGTGCAGGGTGCCGACCAACCAGGATGTCGGCAGGTCGGCCCGGAACACCCCGTCCGCGCGACCCCGCTCGACGAGCCGCTCGACCCGGGACGCCGGCCGCGCGTGCAGCGCGAGCACCCGCTCGGGCCCGAGCGCCTCCGTCGCCGCGGTCAGGAGCGAGCCGACCTGCACGATCGTCAGCCAGCTCTGCCGGACGAGGCGCACCAGCGCGTCGCGCGGGTCGCCGGTCAGGTCGACGGCGTCGAGCGCCGCGTCACCCTCCTCGATCGCGCGCGCGACGACCGCGTCGACGAGCACCGCCCGGTTCGCGAAGTGGCCGTAGAGCGTGACCCTGCCGACTCCCGCGGACCGCGCGATCTCGGCGACGCTCGCGTCGGGGTCACGGCTCAGGCACACGGCCGCCGCGTCGAGGATCGCCTCGAGGTTCCGGCGCGCGTCGGCGCGCCGGGTCTGCTGCTGGGTGGGTTCTCCGGGCACGTCGCCCTCCGTAGTCGAACACCGCTGTACGAGTTACAGGACCGACTCCACCCGAAGTTCGGGGCAGAGTCAAGGGTTCGGCAGCGGATTCCTGAGCGCGGCCGAGCGCGTCAGCCGATCACGCGGACCGACAGACCCTGCGACGCGAACGCCGTGACGCGCTCGCGCAGCCGCTCGACGTCGACGTGCGTCGCCAGTCCCAGCGCGGGGTCGACCTCGAAGCGCACCGTCGTCCCCGTCGAGCCGTCGTCGGCGACCGGGACCAGGTCCGTGACCGGGACGCCCCGCGCGTAGCGCTGGGTCCACGAACCGTTCAGCCGGCGGTTGGTGTGCACCAGCTCGGCGCTCAGCGCGCTCACGACGGACATCCCGCGTCGCGCACGCCCGTCCGGAAGCACCGGCGGCCGCGTCGCGTCGAAGAACCGCAGGTCCCGCGTCGCCATCACCGGCTTCTTGACGAACCTGCCCGCGTCGTCCGGCAGCGTCGCGGTGCCACGACCGTCGTCCGCGACGGTGGCACCCGAGGCGTGCAGGGCCACGACGGCGGAGCCCCCGCCACGGTCCTCGGCCTCCTCCGCGGCATACGCCAGCACCTCCAGCACCAGGTGCTCCACACCGCCCGGTGCCAGCTCGTGCGCACGACGCCGCACGTCTGCGAGGTGCTCGTGGTCGACCGACGCCGACCAGTCGTGCGTCGTGCTCGTCCAACCCGTCACGGCCTTCCCCCTCGGTGACGCCACGGATGCGAATCTCTCACGACTGAAGGGGATGCGCGACGGTGCGCAAACACGGAGAGGGACCGGCCGAAGCCGATCCCTCTCGATGTCGGGCTGACAGGATTTGAACCTGCGACCCCCTGACCCCCAGTCAGGTGCGCTACCAAGCTGCGCCACAGCCCGTGGCTGGATCACCAGGCGTAACACTCGACCTAACATCGCGTGTCCCGGCCCCGTGAAGCCTCGGATACTCTACCCCATCCGCGACGCCGCCAGCGCACCGTTTGCCCCGGTCGGGGCTGTGCGGTCGGTCTCGTCGGCAGCACCCGGGGTGCCGTCCCGCTCCCCCGTCGGCAGGTGGGCGCGCCACGCGCTGGCGACGATCGCCAGGCAGACGGCGGCGATGACCAGTCCGCCGAGGAACATCTGCGTGTACGTCCACCGCACGGACAGCGCCGCGAGCGCCACGGGCACGCAGAACCCGACGTAGGTGATCGAGTAGTAGACCGCCGTGAGGCCGGCGAGGTCGTCGGGTGTCGCGATGCGCTGGACCTCGCTGAGCCCGGCGACGAGCGCGAGCCCGTACCCGGCGCCGAGCACGGCGGCGGCGACGAGCGCCGTCGGGAGGTCGAGCCGGGCCGCGGCGTAGGCGCCGAAGCCCATGCCGACGACGACGATCGACATCGCGACGACGGACGCCCGCGCGCTGCGGCGGGTGTCGATGAGGCGCCCGAGCACCTGGATCCCGACGCCGCAGCCGAGGCCGAGCACGGTCATGAGGCCGGAGAACGCGATGGGCGCGCTCCCCGCGCTCGCGGACACGAGCCCGGGCAGCACGGCGTAGGCGCTGCCCGCGCACCCGAACACCCAGGGCGCCACGGGCACGACGACGCGCAGGAACCGCCGGTGCGCGACGGCCGGTACGCGCAGGTCGTCCCGCAGCCGGCCGCGGGACGCACCGTCGGGCGCTGCCCGCGTCTCCGGCACGCCGAGCACCCACACCCCGGCGCCGACGGCGAGCACGGCGTGCAGCAGGTAGGCCGTGTGCGTGGGCCAGGGCGCCCACTGGGCGAGCACCGCCGCGACGCCGGCGCCGACGAGGAACCCCAGCGTGAGGGCGAGGCCGGCGCGCCGGGCTCCGGAGCCGCCGTCGGGCACCCCGGACGCGACCGCCGCCGTGTCGGTGAGCTCCTTGACCCACGTCGTCCCGACGGCCATGACGAGCCCGAGCGCGACGCCGCAGAGCACGCGGCCGGTGGCGAGCAGCGCCGCGGACGACTCCCCCGCAGCGAGCACGAGCGACCCGACGAGCGCGATCGGCGCCGCGGGCAGCAGCAGGGGCCGGCGCCCGTACCGGTCGGACAGCGGTCCGCCGAGCAGGAGCGCCGGGATGATGCCCAGCACGTAGGCGGCGAGCAGCGCGTCGACCGTCACGGCCGAGAAGTGCCCCACCTCCCGGTACATGACGAGCAGCGGCGTGAACTCGTTGCCGCCCCAGGCGACGGCGAACATGACGGCGGCGACCGCCACCCAGGCCCGCGGCCCGACGACGGTCCCCGCCCCGCGCCCGGACGGGGCGGTCTCGTTCTCGGTCCGCTCAGACCCAGGCACGGAGGTCGCTGCGCTCACAGACCGGCCCTCGCGTCCTCGAGGTGGCGCTGGATGCGGCGCTTGTAGGTGCGGGTGTCGCGCACCTCGAGCGCGTCGACGAGGGCGCGGTGCCCGGCGACGAAGGTCGCGGCGCGGCGCGGGTCCCACCGGACGCTGTGCGCGACCATGCGCTGCTGGCGCTCGCGCAGGCTCACGGAGAACGTCGTGAGGAGCGCGTTGCCGCCCGCGGCGACGATCTCCTGGTGGAAGCGCGCGTCGAGCGTCGCGTACTCGGCGACGTCGCCGTCGGCGACCGCCGCCTCCTGCGCGGTGACGAGGTCGCGCAGCAGCGCGACGAGCGTGGCGAGCTCGGTGTCGGGGAGCCGGACGACGTTCTGCGCCGCGTGCGTCTCGACGAGCAGGCGCGCGTCGAGGACGTCGTCCGCCTCCCCGGGCGCGACCGGGACGACGAGCGCGCCCCGCTTCGGGTAGAGGCGCAGCAGCCCCTCGGTCTCCAGCCGCAGGAACGCCTCGCGCACGGGCGTGCGGCTCACGCCGAGCTGCTCGGCGATCTCGCCCTCGCTCGTCATGGACCCGCCGGGCAGGCTCCCGTCGAGGACGAGGGACTTCACGTGTCGATAGGCCTGCTCGGTAGCAGAACCGCTGGTCGTTCGAGGCATGGATACATGATGCATCTATCTGGTGCGCGACATCGACCGGAGTCGCACCGCGCGCCCGTGGCGCTCGCCACACCCGCGCACCAACCTTCACGTGATGCTTCAGGACGAGGGATCCGGCGCCGCCGAGCACGCCCTTGCGCGCCTCAGTGGTGGTGCCCGCTCCGGCCGAGCGTGGCCTCCGGCGTCGCACCGGGACGGGTCCACTGGGGCACGGGGCGCGTGGTCGGGCCCCAGCCCGCGACGCCGTCGGCGTCCGCGCGCCAGTACCAGCACGCGCCCTCGCCCTCGGGCCAGCCGTCGGGGGTGTCCTCCCACGACTCCCTGCGCCCGTAGGGCGTCATGTCGAGGAGAGCGAAGTGCGGGCTGGTCGGCTCGTTGCCGCGACCCGTCGTGCGGTACGTGAGGAACACGTGGTCGCCGTCGCGCAGGAAGCAGCTCACGTAGCCCATCTCGCCGCCGACCGGCTCGTCCAGCCCGCGCACCGAGTACCACGGCTGGGTGTAGCCCATGAACTCGACGTACGGCTCGACCTCCTCCCAGCGGCCGACGGTGAGGATCGCGAACGAGACGCCGCGCGCGTTGAGGTAGACGGCGTCCCGCAGGGCCCACGCCGTCCACGTGCACCCCTCGCACTGTCCCTGGTGCGGGGCGCCGTCGTGCCACATGTGCTGGTAGACCACGAGCTCGTCGCGTCCCTGGAACAGGTCGACGAACGGGACCGCCCCGTCCGGGCCGACGACCTCCACCGCGCCGTCGATCTCCACCATGGGGAGCCGCCGGCGTGCCGCCGCGATGGCGTCGCCCTCACGGGTGTGCGCCTTCTCCCGGACCAGGAGCTCGTCCCGGGCGGTCTGCCAGGTGGCGAGGTCGACGACGGGTGGTCGGCCGGGCAGGGAGACGGTGGGGCCGCTGGTCGTGGTCGTCATGGTGTCCTCCACGGATGTCGGTGCCGGTCGGCGCAGGCCGCCCGACGAGGTCACCCGCAACGACCCGACGGGCGACCGGAACTCATCGGCCCGTGCCGGCTCGCTCGACCTTCCGGCCCTCCACACCGCTCCCTCGGTCGACGACCACCGCCCGAGCGGCTCGTCCGCGCCGGGCGCGCGCCTGCGCACAGATGGTCGCCACGTCCGCAGCCGCTCGAGACGCTCCCGTCAGACCACGGGGCCGGAGCCCTGAGCGATCTGGAGCACGCGGGAGACCCCCGGCTGGTCGGGGTCGTCGGTGATCTCACGGCCGTCGAGCCAGCTCTCGACGACGTGGGCGAGCTCGCCGGGGTGGCTGAAGTTCATGGCGTGGGCGGCGCCGTCGATCGCCACGATCGTCACGTGCGGGGGCGCGAGCGTGCCGACCTCGTGCACGCGCCGGGGCGGCGGCATGAGCGGGTCGCGCGTGCCGATCACCGCGAGGGTGGGGACCGGGACGCGGATCACGCGTTCGAGCGACGGGAACCGGACGAGCTCGGAGAACAGGTGCAGCGCGTTGACGGCACCGAAGCGCGCGTAGTCGGGCACGGCGATGCGCGCCATCCGCGGGCTCTCCCGGCCGGCGTCCCGGGCGAGCTGGGTGAGCGCGCGGGCGAACGGCTGGTTGTGCACGCCGCCGGCGGGCGAGGCGAGGACGATCCCCGCGACGCGCTCCGGTGCGGAGTGCGCGACCTCCAGGCTGATCGGGCCGCCCATGGAGTTGCCGACGAGGATCACCCGCTCGAGCTCGAGCGCGTCGAGCAGCGAGAGCAGCGCCCACGCGAGCGACGGGATCCCGAGGGTGTGACCCCAGCGCTCGCTGCGCCCGTAGCCGGGCAGGTCCGGCACGACGGCGGTCGCCCGGTGCGCGAGGCGCTCCGCGGTCGGGAGCAGGTACGTGCCGGAGACCGCGAACCCGTGCACGTGCACGATCGGGACGGCGCCCGGCACGTCCGGGCCGATCCGCACGAACACGTCGTGCCCCTCCACCTCGACGTGGCGCGAGCGCCACCCGTCAGCAGCCATAGGCCGATGGTGGCAGAGCGGACGCCGCGGCGCCCGGGCAGCGGGAGCACCCGCGGCGGGTGAGGCGTGCGCCGGGCACGGCCGGTGAGCATGGACGGCGGACGGGGGTCGACGTGGAGCAGAGCACCGAGAACACCGCCGGCCGGCCGACCGCGGCCGCCCGGCGTCTCGCGCTGCTCCTCGCCGCGGCGATGTTCGTCCTCGTCGTCGACACGTCGTTCATGAACGTGTCGATCTCGGCCGTGGTCCGCGACCTGGGCACGACCGTGAGCGGGGTGCAGACGGCCATCGCGCTCGAGGCGCTCGTCTCCGCGTCGTTCATCCTCGTGGGCAGCAAGGTCGGCGACCTCGTCGGGCGCCGCCGCGCGTACGTCGTCGGGCTGCTCGCGTACGGGGCGGGCGCCGTCGCGATGACCATGGCCCAGAGCCTCGTGGCCGTCGTGGTCTTCTGGTCGGTCGTCGGCGGCCTGGGCGCCGCGCTGCTGCTCCCGGCCATGCAGTCGCTCGTGCACGGGAACTTCGACGGCGCCGCGCGCAAGTCCGCCTACGCGCTCGTGGGGGCCGCGGCGTCGATCGCGGCGGCCGTCGGGCCGCTGCTGGGCGGCGTCATCACGACGACCCTGTCGTGGCGCGTGGCCTTCGGTCTCGAGGCCGTGGTCATCGTGGTGGTGCTCCTGGGGGTGCGGCTCGTGCGCGACGTCCCGTACACCGGCGACCGCGCGGTCGACGTCGTGGGGACCGTCCTGTCGGTCGTCGGGATGGGCGGCATCGTCCTCGGCGTCCTCGTCTGGCAGGAGGGCGGCGAGGCGGTCGGGGCGTTCGTGGTCGTCGGTGCCGCGGGCCTCGTGGGGCTGGCGGCCTGGCTCGTGCGGCGCGCGCGGGCGGGGCGGACGACGCTCGTCGACCCGGGGCTGTTCCGCTCCCCCGCGTTCCGCGTCGGGGTCTCGCAGCAGCTCTTGCAGCAGGTCGCGCTCGGCGGCGCGATGATCGCGCTGCCGATCTTCCTCCAGATGGCGCTCGGCTACGACGCGCTCCTGGCGGGCCTCTCGCTCGCGCCGCTGTCGCTGACGATGTTCGCCGCGGCCCTGGTGGCGGGCAAGCGTCCCGGCCGACGCCGCCCGGCCACGCGCGTGCTCGCCGGGTTCGCGCTGCTCGTCCTCGGCATCGCGGCGGCCGTCCTCGTGGTGCCGCGCGCGACGTCGGGCTGGTGGCTGGCGCTGCCCCTCGTCGTCGCGGGCGCCGGGCTCGGGCTGCTCGTGTCGCAGCTCAACGCGTACACGCTCTCCCCCGTCCCCGAGGAGCGCGCGAGCGAGGCCGCGGGCGTCAGCTCGGCGGCGGGGTCGTTCGGGCTCTCGCTCGGCCTCGCCGTCGCCGGTGCGGTGATGCTCGCGTCGCTCGCCGCCGGGTTCACGGCACAGGCCGAGTCGAGCACCGTCCTGCCCCCGGACGACAAGCAGCAGGTCGCGACGGTGCTCGAGGACGACGCCGAGATCATGAGCGACGCCCAGCTCGTCGAGCTGCTCGCCGACGAGCCGCCCGAGGTGCAGGACGAGATCCTGCGCATCAACGACGACGTCCGGGCCCGCGCGCTCCAGGTCGCGCTCCTCGTGCCGCTCGTCGCGGGACTGCTCGGCGTGGTCGCCGCGCTGCGCATGCGACGGATCCCCGATCCCGAGGTGCGCGAGGACGCGCCCCCGGCCCTCGGCTGACGTCCGACGACCGGCACCGCAGGTCGGCTCGCTCCGCACGGTCCGTGACCGGACCGAGACTCCCTTCGTCGCTCGCGCTAACCGCCGCGAAACTCCCGGGAAACAGCGACTTGTGAGCATCGGTCCCGGCAGGGGGCTCCACCACCACCGCGGTCGTGCGCGCAGTCCGGCGCGCGCCGAGGAAGGACCAGCTCCCCCATGACCCGCTTCCCTTCGCGCCGACGGCTCGGCCGGCGCGCCGCGCTCGTCGGCGGCCTGGCGGTCGCCGCGACCGCTCTCACCGCCCCGGCTCACGCCGCGCCGTCGGTCTCCGACGCGACCCTCGACGCACCGTCGAGCGTCGAGGTCGGCGCCCCGATCACGGTGACCGTCGCTGCGGCCGGTGCCGTCGACCTCTACGCCTACGACCTGGCGGTCTCCTACGACCCGGATCTCGTCGAGCTCGTCGAGGACTCCGTGGTCACGCCCGACGGCGGGTTCTCCGACGTCGCCGACGACGCGGCCGGGACCGTCTCCGTCACGCACACGCGGCTCGGCACGTCCCCCGGACTCGCGGGCGACGTCACGCTCGCGACGCTCACGTTCACCGCCGTGGCCGACGGCGACGCCCCGTTCGCCGTCCCCACGGCCACCCTCGTCGGCGCCGACGCCACGACGGCGTCGCTGACGGACGCCGCGGCCGCCTCGACGACCGTCACGGCCGTCGTGACGGCACCGCCCACGGACGACCCGACGGACGGCACGACCTCTCCGTCTCCGACCGGTGACGGCTCGGCCGCTCCCGGGGCCGACGGCGCGTCCGACTCGCCGTCGACCTCGGCCGGACCGGGCTCGCTCGCCTCGACGGGCGCGAGCGTCGCGTGGTTCGTGGGGGCGGCCCTGCTCGCCGTCGCGGCGGGCGTCGGGATCCTCTGGGCACGCCGTCGGGCGGTGGCCTCGCGATGACTCTCGAGACGACCCCCGACCTGACGAGCACCCGCCCGACCGCCGCGCCCGGCGCGCCCGCGCCCCGGGTCCGTCACACCTCGAAGGAGCAGCCCGTGCCCACCATCCACCGACGCGCCGCGGCGGGCGGGCTCGCCGCGCTCACGGCGACAGGGCTCGTGCTCGCCGTTGCCACGGCTCCCGTCGCGACCGCGGCTCCCGCCGCGACCCCGCTCCTCGCCCCGTACTGGACGGAGCTCGACCTCACGGGCGACGACCAGGTCACCTCGGACGACCTCGCCGTCGTCGCCGCGGCGCTCGGCGCGACGACCGACGACGCCGCGTGGGCCGACGTCGCGACGGCCGACACGGACCGCGACGGCACGATCACCGTCGCGGACCTCGCCGCCGTGTCCCAGCGGATGATCTACGACGACGGGTCGTTCGAGCTCGTCGAGGCCTCGGTGCTCGACATGCAGGCCGCGATGAACGCGGGGGTCACGTCGTCCGTCGCGATCACCCAGGAGTACCTGGACCGCATCGCGGCCTACGACACGACCCTCGTCGACACGGGCGCGGGCGGGCGGCCACTGCACTCGATCGTCACGACGAGCGACGTGGCGCTCGAGGCCGCCGCGCGCGCGGACGCGGCCCGCGCCGCGGACGGCATGACGAGCCTGCTGCTCGGCGTGCCCGTCGCGCTCAAGGACAACTACGACACGAAGGACATGCCGACGACGGGCGGCTGCGGCTGCTGGGACGGCAACCGGACCGCGACCGACGCGACGATGGTCGACGGGCTGCGCGCCGACGGGGCCGTCGTCCTGGCCAAGGCGAGCCTCGACGAGTTCGCGTTCGGCTTCGTGTCCGAGTTCTCCTCGTACCAGGACGCGGGGACGAGCACGCTCGTCGCGAGCCCGTACGTCACGAGCCGCACGGCCGGCGGGTCGAGCGGCGGCACGGGCGCGGCGATCGCCGCCAACCTCGCCGGGCTCGGGTTCGGCACGGACACGGGCGGCTCGATCCGGGTGCCGTCGTCGTACAACCAGCTCGTGGGCGTGCGGCCGACGGTCGGGCTCGCGAGCCGCGACGGCATCATCCCGCTCGCACTGAGCCAGGACACGGGCGGCCCCATGGCACGCAGCGTCCTGGACGCGGCCGTCGCGCTCGACGCGGTCGTGGGCGTCGACCCGGCGGACCCCGTGACCTCGCGCCAGGAGGGAGCGGTCCCCGCCTCGTACACGCAGTACCTGGACGCGGACGCGCTCGACGGCGCCCGCATCGGGTACGTGCCGTCCATGCTGGGGAGCAACGCCACGACCCTGCGCCTCTGGGCGCAGACGCGGGCCACGCTGGAGTCGCTCGGCGCCACCGTCGTCGAGGTGACGCCGCCCTCGACCTGGTCGCCGGTCCTCCCGAACGGGTTCGCGAGCGTGCTCAGCGAGGGCTCGGGCTCGACGAACGAGTTCAAGCACGACCTGGACGAGTACGTCGCGCACCACCTCTCGACCGACGTCACGGCGCGGTCGCTGGCGGGCATCGTCGAGTCCGGGCGGTACGTCCCGTCGCGGCGCAGCACCTACGTGTCGCGCGACGCCGTCACCCCGGAGACGTACCAGGCGTGGGCCGGGCCCGCGGGCACGCACACGAAGGTCCTCGCCGAGGGCAAGCAGCTCGTCACCGCGATGCTCGACGACGCCGACCTCGACGCGCTCGTCTACCCCAGCGCGAACCCGTACGGGACCATCGGCACCAACCTGCGGCTCAGCCCCAACACGGGCCTCCCCGCCGTGACGGTGCCGATCGGACAGGCGACCGAGGCCGACGCGACCGTCACGGGCGGAGGCGTCAATCTCGAGCTCCTGGGCCGCGACTTCGAGGAGGGCCCGCTCTTCGGCCTGGCGTTCGCGCTCGAGCAGGCGACGCACGCGCGCACGTCGCCGGCGCTCTACGGTCCGCTCGGCTGAGCCCGGGTACTGCGCTCCTGCCGGACGGCGACCGGTCCCTCGCGGGTCCGGCCGCCGTCCTCGCGTCGGACCGGTCGAAGGGTGCTAGGTTCCTCCTGACACCGCTATCAACCTCAACGCCGAGGGACGCCCGGATGCCACTCGTTCACACCCCAGCCACCCGCACCGCGCGTCCTCTGCGGCGCAGGCTGCGCACGCTGCTCGCCGCCCTGACCACCGTCGGGCTCCTCCTGACCGGCCTCGGGACGGCGTCCGCCACCGACGCGCCCGCGCCCGACGCCGCGGGCTGGTTCACGAGCTGGGCCCAGTCCCAGCAGCGCGTCTCCACCAAGAACTTCGCGAACCAGTCGATGCGGATGGTCACCCGCCTGAGCCAGGGCGGGGACGCCGTGCGGATCCGGCTGCAGAACCAGTTCGGGGTCGGGCCGGTCGTCATCGACCAGACGTCGCTCGCCCTGAGCGCCGGAGGACCCGCGATCGTCGCGGGCACCGACCGCGTGCTCACCTTCGGCGGGGCCGAGAGCGTCACGATCCCCGTGGGCGGGGAGGTCTGGAGCGACCCGACGAGCATCGCCACCGACGACCTCGACGAGGTCGCCGTGACCTTCTACCTCGCCCGGCCGACCGTGACGAGCCTGCACGACCGCGCGGGCCGCAACAACTACGGGGCGCCGACCGGGTCGGGGAACCTCAACGCCGAGGTCTCCGGCGCGTCGTTCACCGAGAACCTGCCGTGGACCTACTTCGTCAGCGCGGTCGACGTGTACGACGCGGACGTCGCGGGCACGATCGTCGCCTACGGGAGCTCCGTCGTCGACGGCGTGGGCAGCGAGAACTGCGGGCCGGGCTGCGACGCGTTCGGCCAGGACCGACGTTGGACCGACGACCTCGCGCGGCGCGTCGCGGCCGAGCTGCCGCCGTCGCGGCAGGTCGCGATCGTCAACGAGGGGATCAGCGGCACGACCTCCTCGCCCGCGTGCGGGGGCGGCGGGAACGACGGCGTCTCGCGCCTCGAGCGCGACGTGCTCGCCCTGCACGGGGTGACCGGCGTGATCTTCTACTACGGCACCAACGACCTGGCGAACGGCTGCACGGACGCGACGATCCTGGCCAGCTACGAGCAGATCTTCGAGCGGCTGCGCGCCGAGGGCATCAAGGTCTTCGTCACCCCCATCACCCCCCGCCCCGGGTACACCGCGCTGCAGAACCAGTACCGCCGCGCCGTCAACGACGTCGTGCGGGCGGGCGGCGACTGCAGCGGCACGTGCGACGGCGTCCTCGACTTCGACGCGGTCCTGCGGGACCCGGCGAACCCCGACTCGATCTACCCGCCCTACGACACCGGGGACGGCGTCCACGCCAACGTCGCCGGGCAGCAGGCCATCGCCGACTCGATCCCGCTCGACCTCCTCGTCGGCGACCGGCCGTCGGTCGCGACGAACGTCCGCCTGCGCTGCCTCGCCGGCACCCCGTACGTCGCGGTCCGCGTCGCCAACACGGACGACGTCGCGCTCGACGTCGACGTGGAGACCGCCTACGGGTCGAGGTCGTTCACCGGCGTCGCGCCCGGGTCGAGCGCGTACCAGTCGTTCGCCGTGCGGACCGCACCGAGCGGCGGCGTCGTGACGGTCACCGCGCGCACGGCGGGAGGTGGCGGCGCCGAGCGGGTCGAGCAGGTCGAGCACGCCGCGCCGGCCTGCTGACGGACGCGCGAGGCGCCGAGCCGGGCGGGCGTCGAGCGCGTCGTCGTGCACAGCAGCGAGCGTGCCGTCCGCGCCGACGACCGGGCGGGCATCACGTCCGACGCGAGCGCTTGCGCCACCGGCGACTGCGCCCGGTCGACGCTCCTCGTGACGTCAAGGGCGCGTGACGTCGAGGAGGGCGTCGATCGACCCGGCCTCCTCGACGAGCCCCGACCACCCGACCCGCGAGGCGGTCTGCGCCTCCGCGTCCGTGAGCAGCCGCAGCGTGCGGATGTGGCCGACCACGTTCCCCGCGGCGTCGATCACGTCGTCCAGCGCGGCTCCCCACCGCGAACCCGTGGCCATGATGGCGGAGATCTGCGTCCCGGTCAGGAACGGGTCCCGGTTGCGCCACGGCGTCTCGAACGGCGGCGTGCGGCGGTTGACCGCGATGTCGTCGCACACGATCCGCAGGGCGACGAGCGCGGCGCCCTCCTGACCCTCGGGCACCTCGACCGCCAGCTCGACGGGAGGCCCGGCGTCAACCGGCAGCCGGGAGACGCCCGCGGTGAGGAGCGTGATCGGCCCGTCCGTCGGCTGCTTGGCCACGACCATGACGGAGCCGCCGATGCGCTCGTCGAGCAGGGCCGGCGGCACGCCGAACGCGTCGAAGACGTGGTTCGGGAAGGCGTCGTGGCTCCGAGCGAGCGGGAGGTCGGTCATGGGCACCGATCCTCGGGGCGGCGGGCCGCAGGCTCGCCGCCCGACGCCCCCGAGATGGCGACGTACGGCGCTCGACTCCGGGCCCGAGCGGTCGCGCGTCGCCATCTCGGCGGCACGCCGCTATCTCGGGGCAGCACGTCCGGTCCTCGGGGTGGTCCGGGACCGGGCCCGACGGTCGTCGTCGCCGCCCAGAGCGGCGCCGAGAGCGGACAGCACCAGCAGGTCGACGGCCAGGCCCGCGACGCCGACCCACTGGAGCGCGCGGAACACGAGGAGCTGGGTGAGCAGCAGCGACACGAGCACGCCACGGCGGACCCAGACCGCGCCCGCGCGGTGGTCCTCCGGACTCCCGCCGCGGGCCACGACGACGCCCGCCACGACGCACGCGACCGTCCCCGCGACCCCGACGACGATCCCGGCGCCCACCCACGTCGGCACGTCGATCCCGCCGGTGAGCACGCGGACGCCGGCGAACAGCGACCCGAGCGCGGTGCCCAGCACGAGGACCACGACCACGGCGGCCGCCCAGGGCCGCCCCAGGGCCGCGGCGAACCACGCGGACGCACGGCGGACGAGCGCGCGCACGGGGTCGGGCACGTCGACGTCGTCGCGCGGCACGGCCTCGACGAGCGCGGACACCTCCGCCGCGGCGGGCTCGCCCCGGCCCCGCGCCGCGAGCGTCCGTGCTTCGTCTCGCGCGTCGTCGGTGAACCCGCCCGCGACGCCCGCGACCGCGCGATCGGTCGCGACGGCCAGGTACTCGGCGGGATGATGCCGGCGCCGCCCGTGCAGCGCCTCGACCACGAGCACGAGGACCACGACGGTCGCATAGATCAGCGCCGCCGTCGGCTGGTAGAAGTAGTCGTTGTCCGCGGTGACGAACTTGCCGATCTCGTCGACGAACAGCCCGAACCCGACGCCGCCGACGACCGCACCGAGCGAGCGCAGCGCGGGCCCGACGAACGACAGCAGCACGACGACCGCGAGCGCCATCCCGAGCCCGCCCCAGACCACGTGCGCGACGTGCAGGTCTCCCCCGCCGACCTGCGGGTACCCGGAGGCGGCGAGCAGGAAGCGCGTGACGAGCACGGTCGCGACGGTCACGACGAGGAACGTCACGAGGTGGCGCGTGGCGGCGGTGTCGCGTGCGACGCCGAGGCGCAGCGCACGCCCCCGCCGGGTGACCCCCGCGGGGACGCGTGCGGCGCCGTCGCTCACCGCTTGCGCTTCTCCCGCACGCGGACGCTGATCTCGATGGGCGTGCCCTCGAACCCGAACGTCTCGCGCAGGCGGCGCTCGATGAAGCGCCGGTACCCGGCCTCGAGGAAGCCGGTCGCGAAGATGACGAAGCGCGGCGGGCGCGTGGATGCCTGGGTCGCGAAGAGGATGCGGGGCTGCTTGCCGCCGCGCAGCGGGTGCGGGTGGGCGGCGACGAGCTCGCCGAGGAACGCGTTGAGGCGCCCGGTCGGGATGCGCGTGTCCCACGAGTCGAGCGAGCGCTGGATCGCGGGGACGAGCCGGTCGGTGTGCCAGCCGGTGCGCGCGGAGACGTTGACGCGCGGCGCCCACTGCACCTGGACAAGGTCCTTCTCGATCTCGCGCTCGAGGAAGGGACGACGGTCCTCGTCCATGAGGTCCCACTTGTTGTACGCGATGACGAGGGCGCGCCCGGCGTCGACGACCTGCGAGATGACGCGCGTGTCCTGCTCGGTGAGCGGGACGGACGCGTCCACCAGCACGACGGCCAGCTCCGCCTTCTCGATCGCGGCCTGCGTGCGCAGCGACGCGTAGAAGTCGGCCCCCTTCGTCTGGTGCACGCGGCGGCGGATGCCCGCGGTGTCGACGAGGACGTACGGGACGTCCTTGATCGTCACGAGCTCGTCGACGGGGTCGCGGGTCGTCCCCGCGGTCTCGTCGACGACGACGCGGTCGGCGCCGGCGATCTTGTTGAGCAGCGACGACTTGCCGACGTTCGGCCGCCCGACGAGCGCGACGCGGCGCGGCCCGGTCGGACGCACCTCGCCGTGGGCGGACTCGGTCGGCAGCGCGGCCATCGCGGCGTCGAGCAGGTCCCCGGTCCCGCGCCCGTGGAGGGCGGACACGGGGTAGGGCTCGCCGAGGCCGAGGCTCCAGAGGTAGGCCGCGTCCGCCTCGCCCGACTGTCCGTCGACCTTGTTGGCGCACAGCACGACCGGCTTGCCGGACTCGCGCAGCAGGCGGACCACGCGCTCGTCGGTCGCGGTGGCGCCGACCGTGGCGTCCACGACGAACAGCACGGCGTCGGCGAGCGAGATCGCGACCTCCGCCTGCTCGGCGACCTTGGACTCGATGCCGGCGACGTCGACCTCCCACCCGCCGGTGTCGACGAGCGTGAAGCGCCGCCCCGCCCACTCGGCGGGGTAGCTGACGCGGTCTCGCGTGACGCCGGGCTTGTCCTCGACGACGGCCTCGCGGCGCCCGATGATGCGGTTGACGAGCGTCGACTTGCCGACGTTCGGCCGGCCGACCACGGCGAGCACGGGCAGCGGCGCCTCGGGCTCGTAGCCCTCGATCACCTCGCCGTCGGCGTCCAGGAGGACGAGGTCGGTGTCCTCGAGCTCGTAGTCCTCGAGTCCGGCGCGCAGCGCGCGCTCGCGCGCCGCGTCGTCCGCCGAGTCCGCGAGGTCCGCGGGCGCCAGGGGCTCCTCGGCCTGCCCGGCGGCGTCGATCTGTCCGGGCGTGCCGGGCTGGGCGGGGTCGGGTGTGGTCATGGCATCCATTCTCCCAGGCCGCGGGCCGGGCTCCGAACCGCCCGCCCCGGCGCGGCGCGCGCGTCCTCTCCGAGCGGCCCGCGTCAGCCGGCGGCGCCGTCGCGGCGCGCGGCCAGGCGCTCGACGACGGCCCGCACGACGTCGTCGGGCACGGGCTCCGCGAGCGGGAACCGCAGCGTGCCCTTGCCGTCCTGGTAGCGCACGATGCGGCGCGCGAGCGCGTCGTCGACCTCCGGGACGGGGTACAGCGAGACGTGGTGCGCCCACCCCGCGAGGTAGACGACGTAGCGGTCGTCGAGCGTGAACGTCGGGATGCCGTAGCTGATGCGCTCCCCGAGGCCGGGCACGGTGTCGTGCACGACGGCGCGCAGGTGGGCGACGACGTCCCGCGCCGGCGGTGCCAGCGTCGCGAGGTACTCGTCCACGGTCGTGGGCTTGCCCGGAGCATCGGTCATCCGCACTCCCCCTCCGTGTGCTCGCTCGCGTCCGCGGCCTCGCGGCGGCGCGCCGCACGACCGGCTACGCGCGAACCTACCGCGCGGCGGGCGACCCCGCGAGGCGCACGAGCACCACGCCCGCGACGACGAGGACTCCACCCGCCGCCTGCACGAGCGTCGGCACCTCGCCGAGGAGCAGCCACGCGATGACGACGGCGAACAGCACCTCGGACAGCCCGACGAACGACGCGAGGCGCTCCCCCATGCGCACGGTCGCGGCCACGCCGGAGACGTAGGCGAACGCCGTCGCCACGAGGACGACGACCACGAGCGGCACGTACCAGGGGGTCGACGCGCCGAGGAGCGCGACGTCGACGAACGGCGCGGCGAAGGGCAGCACGCCGACGAGGCCGGCGGCGCCGAGCGCGAGCGCCCCGACGCCCAGCCCCGACGCGGCGAGCGCGACGGCCGGCAGCCGGGTGGGGCGCGCGGAGAGGACGAAGTAGGCGCCGAGGCCCACGGCCGCGCCGAGGGCGAAGAGGACCCCGACGAGGTCGGGGCGCGCACCCGCGGGGTCGACGACGAGCACGAGCCCGGCGACCGCGACGACGCAGCCCGCGAGCGTGAGCCGCGGCGGGACGTGCCGCGTGCGCAGCCACGCGAGGCCCACGAGCAGCACGGGTGCGAGGTACTCGACGAGCAGCGCGATGCCGACCGGCATGCGCGCGACGGCCGCGAAGTAGCAGAGCTGCGTGCCGGCGACCGCGACGAGGCCGAACCCGAGGACGAGGCGCCACTCCTCGCGCAGCAGCCGGTGGCTGCCCCGCAGCGCGACCGCCGCGACCGGGGCGAGGACGAGCGCCGAGCACAGCGCCCGCGCGAAGACGGCCGCGCCCGGCGTCCACCCGGCCTCGAGCAGCGGCTTGACGAACGGGCCGCTCGCGCCGAACGCGAGCGCGGACGCGAGGCCGACGAGGATGCCCGTGCCCGGCCGATCGCCCACGACGTGCGCCGTCGTAGGCCCCGCCGGCCCGTCGAGGCGCCCCTGCGGCGACGCGGTCACGGCGTCGCCCGCCGCTCCCGGTTCGGGTCGTCCGTGGGCAGCGCCACGCCGGTGCGGGCGACGGTGTCCGCGACGAGGTCCGCGAGGGCGGTGCGGATGCGCTCGTTCGCGTCCTCGAGCGCCTGCTTGCCGCTCACGCCGGGCGCCCGCTCGACGGCGAACGGCTCGCCGAACCGGACGACGAGGCGGCGACGCAGGCCCGGGATCCGGTTCACGCCCTCGCCCGTGCGGCGCGTGCCGAGCACGGCGACGGGGACGACGCACGCGCCCCCGTTGAGCGCGAGCCACGCGACGCCCGCACGCGCGGACGTCGCGTCGCCGCGCCCACGGTTGCCCTCCGGGAACACGCCGACGGCCCCGCCCCGGCGCAGCACGCCCAGCCCGGTCGCCAGCGCGCGCCGGCCGCCGCTGCGGTCGACGGGGATCTGGCCCGCGGCCCGCAGGACCCACCCCACCGGACCGACGAACATCTCCTCCTTCACGAGCACGTGCAGCGGGCGCGGCGCGACCCCCAGCACGATCGGCCCGTCGACCACCCCCGTGTGGTTCGCCGCGAGCACGACCGGTCCCTCGGTCGGCACGTTCTCCGTCCCGAGCACCCGGGTCGACCAGACCACGCGGGCGAGGAAGCGACCGACCCAGCGCGACCAGGCCGGCCCCGCGGGCGAGGGCACCCGCACGCCGGGCGAGCCCGCGCTCACGAGCCCTGGCGCGGGCCGACCACCCGCCCGGTGACCTGCTCGACGACGGCGAGCACGGCGTCGATCGTCTGCTCCAGGTCCAGCTCGGACGAGTCGACCGTCACGACCCCGTCGGCCGCGACCTGGAACTGCGAGACGGTCGCGTCGTCCCGGTCCCGACGCAGCACCTGGTCCTTGGTCGCCTCGACCGCGGCGGCGTCCGCGGTCCCGTGCACGTCGAGGGAGCGGCGCGCCAGGCGCGCCTCCTCGCTCGCGGTGAGCAGGACGCGCGCGTCCGCGTCGGGCGCGACGACCGTCGTGATGTCCCGGCCCTCGGCCACGACCCCGCGCCCCCCGGCGAACCCGGACGGCGTGCGCTCGACCTCGATCACCGCGCGCTGCAGGCGCCGCAGCTCCGCGCGGACGTCGAGGTTGGTCGCCACCGCGCTCACGGCCGTCGAGATCTCCGTGGAGCGGATGGCCTCGCCCACGTCGGTCCCGTCGACGTGCACCGTCGGCCCGGCCGGGTCCAGCCCCATGACGAGCGGCATGACGCGCACCGCGTGCGCGACCGCCGCCTGGTCGGCGAGGTCCTCGCCCCGGTGCAGGCACCACCAGGTCGCGGCGCGGTACATCGCGCCGGTGTCGAGGTACGCGAGCCCGAGCCGGCGCGCGACGCCCTTGGACACGCTCGACTTGCCCGACCCGGAGGGCCCGTCGACGGCGATCGTCAGCGCGGCGCCCCCGGTGCCCCCGATGCCCGAGGCGCCCCCCTTCCCCCCGCTCACTGGGCCAGGTCCTTGCGCAGCGACGTGGCGCCGTGCAGGTACACGTGCTGGACGGCGGACCGCTCGACGTCGAGGTCGGCGTGCGCCATGAGCCGCACGACGCGCGGCAGCGCGCCCGGCACGGCGATCTCCGTCGCGCACATGAGCGGCACGTCGCCGAGCCCCATCTCGCGCGCCGCGGCGGCCGGGAAGTCGGCGACGAGGTCGGGCGTGCAGGTGAAGAGGATGGAGATCAGCGCGTCGGTGTCGACGGCGTTCGCGTCGAGCACCTCCTGGACGAGCTCGCGCGTGCGCTCGAAGAGGTGCTCGCGCTCGTCCACGTCGAGCTGGGTCGCGCCCCGGATCGCCCGGACCGGCATGGGTGGTGCTCCTTCTCGCGGGACGGCCCGCCTCACGGCGGTCCGTCGGGTGGTCGTACGGGCGTGGTCCGGGCGCTAGAGCCCGACGCCCGCCATGAGGCTGCCGAGCTCGGTGCGGCCGAGGACGCGCGTCGTCCCCGGGCGCAGGTTGCCGAGCGCGACGGGTCCGATGCGCGTGCGCACGAGGCGCGTCACGGGGAAGCCGACCTCCTCGAACATGCGCCGCACGACGCGGTTGCGCCCCGAGTGCAGCACGACCTCGATCATCGTCTGGTCCGCGACCTGGTCGACGACGCGGTACGCGTCCGCGCGCACGACGCCGTCCTCGAGCTCGATGCCGTGCAGGAACTTGTTGGCGACGTTGCCCGGCACCTTGCCGCGCACCGTGACGAGGTACGTCTTGGCGACCTCGTGCGAGGGGTGGGCGAGGTGGTTCGCGAGCTCGCCGTCGTTCGTCAGCAGGAGCAGGCCCTCGCTGTCGGCGTCGAGCCGCCCGACGTGGAAGAGCCGCTCGGGACGGTCCGCGACGAGCTCCGCGATCGAGGGTCGACCCTCCGGGTCGTGCATGGTCGACACGACGCCGCGCGGCTTGTTGAGGGCGAGCGTCACGCGCGACGAGTCGAGCTGGAGCCGCATCCCGTCCACGTGCACGACGGCGCGCGCCGGGTCGATCCGCACGCCCAGCTCGGTGACGCGGACGCCGTCGACCTCCACCCGCCCCTGGGAGATGAGCTCTTCGCACGCGCGGCGCGAGCCGAGCCCCGCCGAGGCGAGCACCTTCTGCAGGCGCACGCCGTCCTCGACGTGCACGTCCCGCTGCGGCGCCGCAGGCCGCTGCCCACGGCGCGGCCGCCCGGGCTGCTGCCGCCCGGGCTGCTGTCCCCCGGGCTGCTGTCCCCCGCGCGACGGCGCCGCGCCGCGACCCGCGCCCTGGCCACCGCGGCGGGCGCTCGCGCCACGGCCCGTGGACGTGCCCGCCGACCCGGAGCCCGCCCCTCGCGGGGCACCGCCCGAGCGTCCGGCGTCGCCGCGTCGCGGGCCGCCCCGCCGCGCGTCGCCGTCCCCGTCGCGCGGAGCGCGCCCGCGCCCCCCGTCACCGGGCTGGCGCCCGTCCTTCGAGCTCATGCGTGTCCTTCGTCCGTCGTGTCCTGCGCGGCGTCGAGCGCCACGTCGTGCAGCGTCGGGGCCGACGCCGGTGCGTCGTCCCCGTGGTCAGCCGCGCCGTCGGAGAGGCCCGACGAGGACGCGACCGCGCCCGCCCGCGCGCTGCCACGCAGGTCGGCGAGCCCGTCCAGGCCTTCGAGGTCGTCCATGTCCGGCAGGTGCGGCGCGAGCGGGGGCAGCTCGTCGAGCGACGTGAAGCCCATGCGCTCGAGGAAGTAGCCCGTGGTGCCGAACAGGCCGGCGCCGGTGTGCGGGTCCTGGCCGACCTCGGCCACGAGCCCGCGCGCCACGAGAGTGCGCACCACGCCGTCCACGTTGACCCCTCGCACCGCCGACACCTGGCCGCGGCTGACCGGTTGACGGTACGCGATCACGGCCAGAGTCTCCAACGCCGCCTGCGTGAGCCGCGCCGTCTGGCCGCCCTGCACGAACCGGCCCACGACCTCCGCGTGCGCGGGCGCGGAGTACACGCGCCAGCCGCCGCCCGCCTCGCGCAGCTCGAACCCGCGCGGCCGGGCGCCGTCGTCGCCGCGGTACTCGGCGGCGAGGTCGTGCAGCGTGCTCAGCACCTCGTCGACGGGGACCGCGAGCGCCGCGGCGAGCTCGACGACCGGGATCGGCTCGTCCGCGACCATGAGCACGGCTTCCAGGGCGGCGGGCAGGCCACCCGGGAGGTCGTGCACGGCGGGCGCGAGGACCTCGTCGAGAGCGGGGGCGCCGTCGGGCTGCGTCACGCGGGGACCTCCTGGTCGGTGGGTGCGGGGGCGCCGACCGGCTCGGGGTCGTCCCCTTCGTCGAACTCGCTGCCCACGTCGGCGAGGGCGGGCTCCGGAGCGTCGTCGCCCGACCACCGCACGGTGAGCTCGCCGAGCGGCGTCACCTGGTCGAACGCGACGAGCGCCTGGCGGAACAGCTCGAGCAGCGCGAGGAAGCGGGCCACCACGACGGCCGTCTCCCCCGCGTCCGCGACCAGGGCCCGGAACGTCGTCGTGCCGTGGCTGCGCACGCGGTCCACGACGATGCCCGCCTGCTCGCGCACGCTCACCGCGGGTGCGTGCAGGTGGTCGAGCGAGACGCCGGGCGGCGGCGCCTTGGGCGCGAGCGCGCGGGCCGCGAGCGCGGCGAGCTGCTCGGGCCCCATGGTCCACACGAGCTCGGGCAGGAGCGCGGCGAGGTGCGGCTCGAGCTGCACGACGCGCGGGAAGCGCCGACCCGCGCTCTCGAACCGCTCCGCGAGGACGCCCGAGACGTCCTTGTACGCGCGGTACTGCAGGAGCCGGGCGAACAGGAGGTCGCGCGCCTCGAGGAGGGCGAGGTCCTCGTCGTCCTCGACGCTGCCCGTGGGCAGCAGGCGCGCGGCCTTGAGGTCGAGCAGCGTCGCGGCGACGACGAGGAACTCGCTCGCGGTCCCGAGGTCCCACCCGGGGTGGTCCTCGCCGGCGGCGCGCGCGGCGGCGGCCGCGCGCTCGGCGTCGCGGATGTAGGCGATGAAGTCGTCCGTCACGCGCGCGAGCGCGACCTCGGTGATGTCGAGCTTGTGCTTGGTGATGAGCGACAGCAGCAGGTCGAACGGGCCGCTGAAGTTGTCGAGGCGGACCTCGAACCCTCGACGCGCCGGCTCGGTCTCAGGCGGCGTCGCCACGGGCGACCAGCTCCCGGGCGAGCTGCCGGTACGCGACGGCGCCGGGGTGGGTCGGCGCGTAGACGGTGATGGGCTCGGCCGCGACGGACGCGTCGGGGAACTTCACCGTGCGTCCGATGACGGTCTGGAGCAGCTTGTCGCCGAACGCCTCGTGCACGCGCGCCACGACCTCGCGCGAGTGGAGCGTGCGCGAGTCGAACATCGTCGCGAGGATCCCGTCGATCTCCAGACGCGGGTTGAGCCGGTCGCGCACCTTCTCGATCGTCTCGACGAGCAGCGCCACGCCGCGCAGCGCGAAGAACTCGCACTCGAGCGGGATGAGGACGCCGTGCGCGGCGGTGAGCGCGTTGACCGTGAGCAGGCCGAGCGAGGGCTGGCAGTCCACGAGGATGACGTCGTAGTCGTCGACGACGGGCCGCAGCACGCGCGACAGGACGGACTCGCGCGCCACCTCGCCGACGAGCTGGACCTCGGCGGCCGACAGGTCGATGTTCGCGGGCAGGAGGTCGAGGTTCTCGACGTCCGTCGGGACGAGCACGTCGTGGATGTCCGCGCCCCGCTCCATGAGCAGGTTGTAGACCGTGCGGTCGAGCTCGTGCGGGTTGACGCCGAGCCCGACGGACGCCGCCCCCTGCGGGTCGAAGTCGACGAGCAGGACCTTGCGGCCGTACTCGGCGAGCGTCGCACCGAGGTTGATGGTCGTCGTCGTCTTGCCGACGCCGCCCTTCTGGTTGCACATCGCGATGATGCGTCCGGGGCCGTGCGCCGCGAGCGGCGCGGGGACCGGGAACTCGGGCAGGGGCCGGCCGACCACGTCGGTGGGCGCCTCGGCGGAGTCGTGGCTCACGCCGTTCGTGGCGTGGTCGACGACGGGTGCGTCGTCGCGCTCGGCGGAGGTCACGGGGGCGGCCGGACGGACGGCGTCGCCGTGCGAGCTCTGCGCGCCGCGCGTCTCGGGCTGGGTCTCGGCCTGGCTGCTCACGTCCGCCACGGTATCGCAGGACCTCGCCGCCGCTCGTGCGCACGCGCCCGCGCGCCGCGTTCCCGGCGACGGGCCTCCGGACGACGGGCGAGCGCCCCGGTCAGCCGAGCGCGCGGGGGTGCGCGGCGGCGTACACCTCGCGCAGCGTGTCCGGGGTGACGAGCGTGTAGATCTGGGTCGTCGTCACCGACGCGTGCCCGAGGAGCTCCTGGACGACGCGCACGTCGGCGCCGCCCGCGAGCAGATGGGTCGCGAACGAGTGCCGCAGCGTGTGCGGCGAGATCCGCTCCGGGTGGTCGATCCCCGCGCGCTCGGCCGCGGTGCGCAGCACGGCCCACGCGCTCTGCCGCGACAGGCGCGCCCCGCGCGTGTTGAGGAAGACGGCGGGTGTCCCCCGGCCCTGCGCGGCCAGCCCCGCACGCCCGCGCACCAGGTACGCGTCGAGCGCGCGCCGCGCGAACGAGCCGACGGGGACCACGCGCTCCTTGCCGCCCTTCCCGAGCAGGCGGACCGCACCGGTCCCGAGGTCGAGGTCGTCGACGTCGAGGCTCACGGCCTCGGAGATGCGGGCGCCGGTCGAGTAGACGAGCTCGAGCAGCGCGCGGTCGCGCAGGGGCCCGGGGCCGTCGCCGACGCCCGCGGCGTCGAGGATGCGCGCGACCTCGTCGGTCGAGATCGCCTTGGGCAGCCGCTTCCCCTGCGCGGGCGGGCGCACGTCGGCGGACGCGTCCGCGTCCGCCAGGCCCTCCGCCGCGCAGAAGCGGTGCCAGCCCCGCACGGCAGCCACGGACCGCGCCGTGGACGACGGCGAGAGGCTCGCCCCGCCGTCGGCCCCGGTGCGCAGCGCGGTGACGTACGCGGCGACGTCGTCCGCCTCGACCTCACGGACGGCGTGGTTGCCCCGGGAGGCGAGGAACGCGACGTAGCGCGCGAGGTCGCGCCGGTAGGCGGCGACGGTGTTCGCGGACAGGCCCCGCTCGACGGCGAGGTGCGCGAGGTACTCGCGCGCGGCACGGTCCAGCGCCTCGGGCACGTGCGCCTCGCCGGAGCCCATCGTCCTACCGTCCTCCCGGCACGGCCGGGCTCACAGGGGGAGGAAGACGTCGACCGCGACCGCCACGAAGAGCAGGGTGAGGTACGTGATCGACGCGTGGAAGACCTTCATCTCCCCGACCTTGCCGCCCTTCCCGTCGGCCTTCTCCCGGGCGCGGCGCAGCATCGTCACGCACGAGGACAGGAACCAGACCCCGAGGACGGTGGCGACGACGCCGTAGACCCAGGTCATGCCGGCGAGCGGCCACAGCGCGAGCGACGAGGCGACCATGGCGACGCCGTAGACGATCATCTCGCGCGCGACCCTGCGGTCGTCCGCGACGACCGGGAGCATCGGCACGCCGGCGTTGGCGTAGTCGCGCTTGAACTTCATGGACAGCGGCCAGTAGTGCGGCGGCGTCCAGAAGAAGATGACGAGGAACAGGGCGAGCGCCGCCCAGCTCAGCGAGCCCGTGACGGCGGACCACCCGATGAGCACCGGCATGCAGCCCGCGATGCCGCCCCAGACGATGTTCTGCGGCGTGCGGCGCTTGAGGATCATCGTGTAGCCGACGACGTAGATCGCGATCGCCGCGAACGTGAGCCACGCCGAGACGACGTTGACCAGGAGCGCGAACCAGACGAGCGACACGACGCCGAGGACGGTCGCGAACACGAGCGCGGCCCGCGGCGTCACCTCGCCCGTGACGAGCGGTCGCCGCTTGGTGCGGTTCATGACCTCGTCGATGTCGCGGTCGAGATAGCAGTTGTAGACGTTCGCCGAGGCCGCCGCGAGCGTCCCGCCCACGAGCGTCGCGAGGATCAGCCCGATGCCCGGCAGCCCGCCCTGGGCCAGGATCATCGTCGGGACCGTGGTCACGAGGAGGAGCTCGATGATGCGCGGCTTGGTCAGCGCGACGTAGGCACCGAGGCGCTCGCGCAGGGCGAGGGTCGCACGCGCGGCCTCGGCCGTCGGGGCGACGGAGGTCGCGGGGCTCGTCGGCGAGGACGGCTGCTGGGTCGACGCGGCGCCAGACGGGCTTCCGGTCCCGTCGATCGGTGCCTGGCTCGTGGTGTGCACGCGCTTCGGTGTTCCGTTCTGAGGTGGGGGGCGAGCTGGGGACGGACCGCCGGTCGTCCTCGCTCATCGTACGGCCCCGCCCGCGCCGGGGCCGACCGGACGGGCCGGGCGATTGTGTGACATCCGACCGAAATCCAGCACGTGGGCACCGCCCGGGCGCGAACGGCGTCCGCGTATAGGCTGGACCTGCAACCGTCCCGCGTCGGACCGCTCGTCGAGACCTGTGGCCCGCGGACGACGTGACCGGCACCGGGCCGCCCCGCCCCCTGAGGCGTGAGGCCGGGAAATGTTCAACGGTTGTTTCGAGTTGTCGCGAGGATCCGGGGCGCGCGCTCCGGACGGGAATGAGGTTCGGTGAACGCGTTGTCCCCTGCTCACACGCCCCTGGACTGGACGGACCTGGACGACCGGGCCGTCAAGACGATCAAGGCGCTCGCCGCCGACGCGGTGGAGAAGGTGGGCAACGGCCACCCCGGCACCGCGATCTCGCTGGCCCCGGCCGCCTACCTCCTGTTCCAGAAGGTCATGCGCCACGACCCGTCGGACGACCACTGGGTCGGCCGCGACCGGTTCGTGCTCTCGGCGGGCCACTCGTCGCTCACGATCTACCTCCAGCTCTTCCTCGCCGGGTACGGCCTGGAGATGGCGGACATCGAGGCCCTGCGCACGTGGGGCTCCAAGACCCCCGGCCACCCCGAGTACAAGCACACCAAGGGCGTCGAGATCACGACCGGCCCGCTCGGCCAGGGCCTCGCGTCCTCCGTCGGCATGGCCTTCGCGGCCCGCCGCGAGCGCGGTCTGCTGGACCCGTCGACCGCCCCGGGCGAGTCGCCGTTCGACCACCACGTGTACGTCATCGCGTCCGACGGCGACCTGCAGGAGGGCGTGACGAGCGAGGCGTCCTCGCTGGCCGGCCACCAGCAGCTCGGCAACCTCGTCGTCATCTGGGACGACAACAAGATCTCCATCGAGGACGACACGGACATCGCGTTCACCGAGGACGTCCTCGCGCGCTACGCGGCGTACGGCTGGCACACCCAGCGCGTCGACTGGACCAACGGCGGCACCGGCTACGCGGAGGACGTCGACGCGCTGCACGCCGCGATCGAGGCCGCCAAGGCCGAGACCGGCAAGCCGTCGATCATCGCGCTGCGCACGATCATCGGCTACCCGTCGCCGACCAAGCAGAACACCGGCGGCATCCACGGCTCGGCCATGGGCGCGGACGAGATCAAGGGCCTCAAGATCGAGCTCGGCCTCGACCCCGAGGCGAGCTTCGCGATCGACGACGAGGTGCTCGCGTACACGCGCGCCGTCGGCGAGCGCCAGGGCGACGCGCGCGCCGCCTGGGAGACCGCCTTCGCCGCGTGGAAGACCGCGAACCCCTCGGGCGCCGAGCTCCTCGACCGGCTCGAGAAGCGCGAGCTGCCCGCGGGCTGGGAGGACGCGCTCCCCACGTTCGAGGCGGGCAAGGCCGTCGCGACGCGATCCGCGTCGGGCAAGGTCCTCACCGCGCTCAAGGACGTGCTCCCCGAGCTGTGGGGCGGCTCGGCCGACCTCGCCGGCTCCAACAACACGACCATGGACGGCGAGCCGTCGTTCGTGCCCGTCGAGCACGCGACCAAGAAGTTCCCCGGCCACGAGTACGGGCGCACGCTGCACTTCGGCATCCGTGAGCACGCCATGGGCGCGATCCTCAACGGCATCGTCCTGCACGGCGGCACGCGCGCCTACGGCGGCACCTTCCTCCAGTTCAGCGACTACATGCGTCCCGCGGTGCGGCTCGCCGCGCTCATGGAGATCCCGACGACGTTCGTGTGGACGCACGACTCGATCGGCCTGGGCGAGGACGGCCCGACGCACCAGCCCGTCGAGCACCTCGCCGCGCTGCGCGCCATCCCGGGCCTCGACGTCGTCCGCCCGGCCGACGCCAACGAGACCTCGTGGGCCTGGCGCACGATCCTGGAGAACACCGAGCGCCCGGCGGGCATCATCCTCACGCGTCAGAACGTCCCGACGTTCCCGCGCGGCACCGAGGGCTACGCCGACGCCTCGGGCACCGCCCGCGGCGGCTACGTGCTGCTCGACACCGAGGGCACGCCCGACGTCATCCTCATCGGCACCGGCTCCGAGGTGCAGCTCGCCGTCGAGGCGCGCGAGATCCTCGCGGGCGAGGGCGTGCAGGCGCGCGTCGTCTCCCTCCCGAGCCGCGAGTGGTTCGACGGTCAGGACGCCGCCTACCGCGAGTCCGTCCTGCCGGCCGCCGTCCGCGCGCGCGTGTCCGTCGAGGCGGGCGTGGCGCAGGGCTGGCGCGAGCTCGTCGGCGACGCCGGCCGCTCCGTGAGCCTCGAGCACTACGGCGCCTCGGCCGACTACCAGGTGCTGTACAGCGAGTTCGGCATCACGTCCGAGGCCGTCGCCTCGGCGGCGCGCGAGTCGATCGCGGCGGCGCGCGGCGACGACGCCCCGGGCGCCGCGCCGACGCCGTCGGAGGGCGGCACTGGCGACCAGCGCTGACCCTTCGTAGATTCCGAGGTGGGGCCGTGCGCGGCCCCACCTCGGGCTGCCCCGGGGTGTCACGCACGGCCCGGGGCGCACGCCCGCAGCGAGAGCACCACCGAGAGGAAGTCCGATGACGCAGTCCCCCACCGTCCCCGGCCCCATCGAGCAGCTCACGGGAGCGGGCGTGTCGATCTGGCTCGACGACCTCTCCCGAGAACGGCTGCGCACCGGCAACCTCGCCGACCTCGTGGCGACGCGCGGCGTCGTCGGCGTGACCACGAACCCCACGATCTTCGCGGCGGCGCTCGCGAAGGGCGACGCCTACGACGCCCAGCTCGCCGAGCTCGCGCCCGCCGGCGTGGACGACGCGGCCGTGGAGGCCGCCGTCGAGCGGATCACGACGGACGACGTGCGCGCCGCCGCGGACCTGCTGCGCCCGGTCTACGACGCGACCGACGGCGTCGACGGGCGCGTCTCGATCGAGGTCGACCCGCGCCTCGCGCACGACGCCGACAAGACGGTCGTCACGGCCGAGCGCCTGTGGGCCACCATCGACCGGCCCAACGTCTACATCAAGATCCCCGCGACGGTCGCCGGCCTCGACGCGATCTCCCGCACGCTCGCGCAGGGCATCAGCGTCAACGTGACGCTCATCTTCTCGCTCGCGCGCTACCGCGCCGTCATGGACGCGTTCGCGATCGGTCTCGAGCAGGCGCGCGCGGACGGCATCGACCTCGCGCCCGTCGGCTCGGTCGCGTCCTTCTTCGTCTCCCGCGTCGACACCGCGGTGGACGCCGCGCTCGAGAAGGTCGGCACCCCGGAGGCGCTCGACCTGCGCGGCCAGGCCGCGATCGCCAACGCCCGGCTCGCGTTCGAGGCCTACGAGGAGTTCCGCCAGACGGACCGCTGGCGCTCGCTCGCCGCGTCCGGCGCGCACCCGCAGCGCCCGCTGTGGGCCTCGACCGGCGTGAAGAACCCGGAGTACCGCGACACCATGTACGTCGACGAGCTCGTCACGGACGGGATCGTCAACACCATGCCCGAGGCGACGCTGCAGGCGTTCGCCGACCACGGCGTCGTGACGGGCGACACGGTCACCGGCACGGCGTCCGCCTCCCGCCGCACCCTGGAGACGGTCGAGTCCTTCGGCGTCTCGCTCGTCGAGGTCACCGACCGCCTCGAGGAGGAGGGCGTGCGCAAGTTCGAGGACAGCTGGACCGACCTCCTCGCCACGACGCGCGACGGCCTGCGCGACGCCGCCGGCTCCTGACCCGCCGACGCGTGCCCGCCCCGACGGGCACGCGTCCGACCAGCGGGAACGACGGCGCGCCCGTCCGGGCCGCCCGTATCATCCCGCACACGCCTCAGTCCTTCTGCAGTCCTCCCGACCCCTCGAAACGGAACGGTGCCACCAGGTGAGACCGGCCAAGATCACGCCAGAGCACAACCCGCTGCGCGACCCCCTCGACCTGCGCCTGCCCCGGATCGCGGGCCCCTGCGGGCTCGTCATCTTCGGCGTCACGGGCGACCTCGCCCGCAAGAAGCTCATGCCCGCGGTGTACGACCTGGCCAACCGCGGCCTGCTCCCCCCGGGCTTCGCGCTCACGGGCTTCGCGCGCCGCGACTGGGCGGACCAGGACTTCGCGCAGGTGGTGCACGACGCCGTCAAGGAGCACGCGCGCACGCCGTTCCGCGAGGCCACCTGGCGCCAGCTCTCCGAGGGCATCCGGTTCGTCCAGGGGTCGTTCGACGACGACCAGGCGTTCGAGCGCCTGCGCGAGACGGTCGAGACGCTCGACGCCGAGCGCGGCACGGGCGGCAACCACGCCTTCTACCTCTCCGTGCCGCCGAGCGCGTTCCCGGTCGTGTGCCGCCAGCTCGCCGAGTCCGGGCTGTCGCGCTCGCAGGAGGACGCGTGGCGCCGCGTCGTCATCGAGAAGCCGTTCGGGCACGACCTCCAGAGCGCACGCGAGCTGGACGCCGTCGTGTCGGAGGTCTTCCCGCCCGACTCGGTGTTCCGCATCGACCACTACCTCGGCAAGGAGACGGTCCAGAACCTCCTCGCCCTGCGGTTCGCCAACCAGATGTTCGAGCCGATCTGGAACGCGAACTACGTGGACCACGTGCAGATCACCATGGCCGAGGACATCGGCATCGGCGGTCGCGCGGGCTATTACGACGGGATCGGCGCCGCGCGCGACGTCATCCAGAACCACCTGCTCCAGCTCCTCGCGCTCGTCGCGATGGAGGAGCCGGTGTCGTTCGACGCCCCGTCGCTGCGCGCCGAGAAGATCAAGGCGCTCTCGGCCGTGCGCCTGCCGCGCGAGCTGTCGAAGCACACCGCGCGCGGCCAGTACGCCGCCGGGTGGCAGGGCGGCGAGGAGGTCATCGGCTTCCTCGACGAGGACGGCATCCCCGCGGACTCGACGACCGAGACGTACGCCGCGATCCGCGTGGACATCGACAACCGCCGCTGGGCGGGCGTCCCGTTCTACCTGCGCACGGGCAAGCGCCTCGGGCGCCGCGTGACCGAGGTCGCGGTCGTGTTCAAGAAGGCCCCGCATCTGCCGTTCGAGACCTCGCAGGCCTCCGACCTCGGCAACAACGCCCTCGTCATCCGCGTCCAGCCCGACGAGGGCGTGACGATGCGGTTCGGCGCGAAGGTCCCGGGCACTGCCATGGAGGTCCGCGACGTCACGATGGACTTCGGGTACGGGCACGCGTTCACCGAGTCCTCCCCCGAGGCCTACGAGCGGCTCATCCTCGACGTCCTCCTCGGCGACCCGCCGCTCTTCCCGACGCGCGAGGAGGTCGAGCTCTCGTGGAAGATCCTCGACCCGATCACCGCGCACTGGGCCGCCAAGGGCACGCCCGACCAGTACCGGTCCGGCACGTGGGGGCCCGAGTCGGCCGACACGATGCTCGCGCGGGACGGCCGCTCGTGGCGGCGCCCGTGACGGCCGCCGTCCCCGCGCCGGCCCCGCGGAGCGCGGCGCCCCTGAGAGAGACCCCCCGACCCCGTCGTGCGCCGCAGGGCCGCACGACCTCCCGACCGGCGAGGACCCCGCGATGATCATCGACCTGCCCGACACGACGACGAACGCGGTGAACAAGCGCCTCGTGCGGCTGCGCGACGAGGGCGGCGCGATCGCGCTCGGCCGCGTCCTCACGCTCGTCGTCATCGCGCGCGAGTCCGACGTCGAGACGTCGATCGAGGCGGCGAACGACGCGAGCCGTGAGCACCCGTGCCGCGTCATCGTCGTCGCGCCCTCCGGTCGGAGCACCGTCCCGCACCTCGACGCCCAGATCCGCGTGGGCGGCGACGCCGGCGCGTCCGAGGTCGTCGTGCTGCGGACCGCGGGCCCGCTGCTCGAGCACGCCGACACGCTCGTCATGCCGCTCCTGCTCCCGGACGCACCGATCGTGGTGTGGTGGCCGGGCCAGCCGCCCGCGTCCGTCGACGACGACCCCGTCGGCGCGATGGCTCAGCGCCGCATCACCGACTCGATCACGTCCAAGGACCCCGAGGCGACGCTCGCGCAGCTCGCGACGTCGTACGGCCCCGGGGACTCCGACCTGGCGTGGGCCCGCGTCACGCTGTGGCGCGGGCTCATCGCCGCCGCACTCGACCAGCCGCCGTACGAGCCGGTGACGAACGTCCTGGTCGAGGGGCAGGCGAAGCACACCTCGCTCGACCTGCTCGCGGCGTGGCTCGGCTCTCGGCTGCGCTGCCCCTCGCAGGTCGTGCGCCGTCGCGGCGCCGAGGCGATCACGCGCGTCACGCTCGAGCGCAAGAGCGGGCCGATCATCCTCGACCGCCCGGACGGGCGCATCGTGACGATCAGCCAGCCGGGCAAGCCCGACCGCCGCGTCGCGCTGCCGATCCGGACGCTGAGCGAGGCCCTCATCGAGGAGCTGCGCCGCCTCGACCCGGACGAGATCTACGGCGAGGTGCTCACCAAGGGGCTGCAGAAGGTGGGCGCGTGACCGCCACCCGGCCCGGGGACGCGCACGCGTCCCACGGGCGCCTCGTGGTCGTGCACCCCGACGCCGGCGTCCTCGCCGAGGCCGTCGCGTCGCGGCTCGTGACGCGCCTGCTCGACGTGCAGTCGGTGCGCAGCCCGGTGCACGTCGTGCTCACCGGCGGCACCGTCGGCATCGCGAGCCTCGCGGCGCTCGAGCGCCACCCGGCCCGCGACGCCGTCGACTGGTCGGGCGTTCACCTGTGGTGGGGCGACGAGCGCTTCCTGCCCGCCGGGGACCCGGATCGCAATGAGACGCAGGCACGCGACGCGCTGCTCGCCCACCTGCCCCAGCTCCCGGCCGGGAACGTGCACCCGATGCCCGCGGCGGACGTCGCAGCGACCCCCGAGGAGTCGGCCACGGCCTACGCGGCGACGCTCGCCGCGTACGCCCCGGACGGCGCCGAGGTGCCCGCGTTCGACGTGCTCCTGCTCGGGATGGGACCCGACGGCCACGTCGCGTCGCTCTTCCCCGGGCACCCGGGGCTCGACGTGACGGGCGTCCCGACCGCCGGCGTCCACGGTTCGCCGAAGCCGCCGCCGGAGCGCGTGACGCTGACCTTCGAGGCCATCGCGCGAGCCCGTCAGGTGTGGGTGGTCGCCGCGGGTGCGGAGAAGGCACCGGCCGTCGCGTCGGCGCTCGGCGGGGCCCCGGCGTCCGAGACCCCGGCGGCTGCGGTCACGGGCACCGAGCGCACGCTGTGGCTCGTCGACGCCGCGGCGGCGGGCACGCGGGACGCCGACCGATGACGACCGGCGGCGAGCACGTGGACCCCGCGGTCACGTGGGACGCGGTCGACGCGTACTTCGGGCCGCTCGTGGGCGAGGACGACGTGCTCGCCGCCGCCGGCGCGAGGGCGCGCGCTGCGGGCCTCCCGGAGATCCAGGTCTCCCCCGCGCAGGGGCGGTTCCTGCAGCTTCTCGCGCTCGCGTCCGGCGCGCGCCGGGTGCTGGAGGTCGGGACGCTCGGCGGCTACTCGACGATCTGGCTCGCCCGCGCGCTGCCGCCCGACGGCGCGCTCGTCACGTGCGAGATCGATGCCGCGCACGTCGCGGTCGCGCGGGAGTCCCTGGCCGAGGCCGGTCTCGCGAGGATCGTCGACGTCGTGCACGGCCCGGCCGCGGACACGCTGCGGGGCCTCGTCGATGAGGGCGTCGAGCCGTTCGACCTCGTGTTCGTCGACGCCGACAAGCCGTCGAACCCCGTCTACCTCGACCTCGCGCTCCGGCTGTCCCGCCCCGGCACGCTGATCGTCGTGGACAACACCGTCCGTGGCGGCGCCGTCGCCGACGCGGAGAGCACCGACCCGAACGTGCTCGGGGTGCGGGAGATGGTCGAGCGCGTCGTCGCGGACCCTAGGCTCGACGCCACCGCCCTGCAGACGGTGGGGTCGAAGGGCTACGACGGGTTCGTCCTGGCGCGCGTGCGCTGAGGCGCGCGGGCGCTGCGCACGGGCCGAGCCGGTCCCGACCCGAGCTCGACGGACCGGTCAGCGGCCGCGGCGAGCACGCAGCGCAGCGAGCGCCTCGTCGAGGATCGCGACGCCGTCCTCGTCGCTGCGGCGCTCCTTCACGTACGCGAGGTGCGTCTTGTAGGGCTCGTTGCGCGACGGCGTCGGCGGGTTCTCGCGGTCCTGCCCGGCCGGGAACCCGCAGCGGGGGCAGTCCCAGGTCTCGGGCGCCTCGATCTCCGCCTCCGAGGAGAAGCTCGGGCGCGTCTCGTGGCCGTTCGCGCACCAGTAGGAGACCCAGAAGCGCGGCGCGATCTCGCCGCGCTCGGACTCCCCGAGCGGCCCCGCCCCGACGCGCGACCCGCGGATCGCGTTACCACCTGCCACGTGCTCTCCCCCGTCCGTGCCGTCGTCGGCACTCGATCCTGCCCGTACCGCGCCGTCCGGCGCGGCTGCCCCCCTGCCGGCTCCTCGAGCCCGTTCGATCCTGCGGCGCCCTCACGGGGCGCCGCAGGTCAGCTCACCTTCTGGAGGAGCCCCAGGAGCACGATGACGACCGTCCAGACGAGGGCGAACGACACGGTGATCCGGTTGAGGTTGCGCTCGGCGACGCCGGAGCTGCCCACCGAGCTCGAGATCCCGCCGCCGAACATGTCGGAGAGGCCGCCGCCCTTGCCCTTGTGCATGAGCACGAGCAGGGTGAGGAAGCCGCTGGTGAGGACCAGCAGGATCTGGAGGATGATGCGCAGCACGTCCACGAGTACGTCCTTGAGGCTCAGGGCCGTCCCGACCGATGTCGAGCGCGACCGCACGGTTGTCGTGCGCAGGCGTGACCTGCTGCACAGGGGACAAGAGTAGGCGACGCGGGGCCGCTGCGGCCAACCCCGGCCGGCGGCGTCTCACGCCAGGGGCCGACGGCCCCGGGATCCGCTCCCGGGGCCGTCGGCGCGAGGGTCTCGCAGAGGTCAGGCGCCGGTCGCGTGCGACTGGTAGCGCACGATCTTGGCGAACTCCTCGGGGTCGAGGCTCGCGCCGCCGACGAGCGCGCCGTCGACGTCGGGCTGCGCCATGATCGCGGCGACGTTGGACGACTTCACCGAGCCGCCGTACAGGATGCGCGTCGCGTTCGCGAGGTCGGCGTCGTACAGGTCGCCCAGGGCGCCGCGGATGGCACCGCAGACCTCCTGCGCGTCCTCCGGCGTCGCGACCTCGCCCGTGCCGATGGCCCAGACGGGCTCGTACGCGATGACGAGCGTGGCGAGCTGCGCGGCGGGGATGCCCGCGAGGGCGCCCTCGACCTGAGCCAGCGTGTAGGAGATCTGCTCGCCGGCCTTGCGCACGTCCAGGCCCTCGCCCACGCACAGGATCGGGGCGACGCCCTGACCCACGGCGGCGACGATCTTCTCGTTGACCTGGGCGTCCGTCTCGCCGTGGTACTGCCGGCGCTCCGAGTGGCCGATCGCGACGTAGCTCGCGCCGAGCTTGGCGAGCATCGTCGCCGAGATCTCGCCCGTGTAGGCGCCCTCCAGGTGCGCGGACACGTCCTGCGCGCCGTACTTCAGCTCGAGCTTGTCCGCGTCGACGAGCGTCTGCACCGACCGGAGGTCGGTGAAGGGCGGCAGCACGGCCACCTCGACGGCCGCGTAGTCGTGCTTCGCGTCCTTGAGCGTCCACGCGAGCTTCTGCACGGTGTGCGTCGCCTGGTGGTGGTCCAGGTTCATCTTCCAGTTGCCCGCCATGAGCGGGGTACGGCTGTTCGCCACGGTCCTTCTTCTCTCTGTGGGGGTCGCACCGCCCGCGCGCACGGCGTGCCGCGGGCGGTGCGTGAGGTGGGTTCGGGAGGGCGCTCAGCCCTCGAGGACGGAGATCCCCGGGAGGTCCTTGCCTTCGAGGAACTCGAGGCTCGCGCCGCCACCGGTCGAGATGTGGCTGAAGCCCGCCTCGTCGAAGCCGAGGATCCGGACCGCGGCGGCCGAGTCGCCGCCGCCGACGATCGTGAACGCGCCGTTGGCCGTCGCGTCGACCAGGGCCTGGGCCACGGCGCGCGTCCCGCCCGAGAACGCCTCGAACTCGAACACGCCGGCGGGGCCGTTCCACACGACCGTCTTCGCGTCGACGATCTTGCTCGCGAAGAGCTGCGCCGACTCGGGGCCGATGTCGAGACCGATCTTGTCGGCCGGGATCGCGTCCGCCGCGACGACCTCGTGCGGGGAGTCCGCGGCGAACGCGTCGGCCACCACGATGTCCGTCGGCAGGACGATCTCGACGCCGTTCTTCTCCGCGTCCGCGAGGTAGCCCTTGACCGTGTCGATCTGGTCCTCCTCGAGGAGGGACTTGCCGACGCCGTAGCCCTTCGCCGCGAGGAACGTGAACACCATGCCGCCGCCGATGAGCAGACGGTCCGCCTTGGTGAGCAGGTTCGCGATGACGCCGAGCTTGTCCGAGACCTTGGAGCCGCCGAGCACGACCGCGTACGGGCGGGCCGGGTCCTCGGTCGCCTTGCGCAGCGAGTCGACCTCCTTGAGGACGAGCTCGCCCACGGCGGACGGGAGCACCTGCGCGACGTCGTAGACGGACGCCTGCTTGCGGTGCACGACGCCGAAGCCGTCGGAGACGAACACGTCCGCGAGCTGCGCGAGGTCCTGAGCGAGCGCCTGGCGCTCCGCGTCGTCCTTCGACGTCTCGCGCGGGTCGAACCGGATGTTCTCCAGCAGCGCGACCTCGCCGTCGCCGAGCGCGGCGACCGTCTCACGCGCCGAGTCGCCGACGACGTCCTGCGCCAGGTGCACCGGCACGCCCAGCAGCTCGCCCAGGCGGGCCGCGACGGGCGCGAGGGAGTACTTCGGGTCCGGCTCGCCCTTGGGACGGCCGAGGTGCGCGGTGACGATCACCTTCGCGCCCGCGTCGGTGAGCTTCTTCAGCGTCGGGAGCGCGGCGCGGATGCGCCCGTCGTCCGTGATGGTCGTCCCGTCGAGCGGGACGTTGAAGTCGGAGCGGACGAGGACGCGCTTGCCGCGCAGGTCGCCCAGGGAGTCGATGGTCAACATGTGGTCTCCTACGGTTCTGTCGCCGTCGTGCGGGGCGCCTGCCTGCAGCCGGCCAGGCCCGCACATGAGGACGTCCGCGTGCGCGTCACCGGGCGGTGCCGGGACGCGCACGCGGACGCATGGTGCTACGCAGGGATGTGCTGCGTCAGCAGGTGGCTCAGAGCTTCTCGCCGACCAGGGCGGTCAGCGCGACGAGGCTGTTCGAGTAGCCCCACTCGTTGTCGTACCAGGAGACGACCTTGACCTGGTCGCCGATCACCTTCGTGAGCTTCGAGTCGAAGATGCTCTGGTGCGGGTTGGTGACGATGTCGCTCGACACGATCTCGTCGTCGACGTACTCGAGGATGCCCTTGAGCGGGCCCTCGGCCGCCGCCTTGAGCGCAGCGTTGACCTCGTCCACCGTGACCTCGCGCGAGGCGGTGAAGGTGAGGTCCGTCGCCGAGCCCGTGATGACAGGGACGCGCAGCGCGTAGCCGTCCAGCTTGCCCTTGAGCTCGGGCAGGACGAGCGACACGGCCTTGGCCGCACCCGTCGAGGTCGGGACGATGTTCTGCGCGGCGGCGCGGGCGCGACGCAGGTCGCGGTGCGGGCCGTCCTGGAGGTTCTGGTCACCCGTGTAGGCGTGGATCGTGGTCATGAGACCACGCTCGATGCCGATCGAGTCGTTGAGCGCCTTGGCCAGCGGGGCGAGGCAGTTCGTGGTGCACGACGCGTTCGAGATGATGTGGTGCGCGGCCGGGTCGTACTGGTCCGAGTTCACGCCCATGACGAACGTGGCGTCCTCGTTCTTGGCCGGGGCCGAGATGATGACCTTCTTGGCGCCGGCGTCGATGTGCGCCTTCGCCTTGGTCGCGTCGGTGAAGAAGCCGGTCGACTCGATGACGATGTCGGCGCCGAGCTCGCCCCAGGGGAGGTTCGCGGGGTCGCGCTCCGCGAGCGCACGGATCTTCTTGCCGTCGACGATGATGTTGTCGTCGTCGAAGTCCACGCTCAGCGGGAAACGGCCGAGGACCGTGTCGTACTTGAGCAGGTGCGCGAGCGTCTTGTTGTCCGTGAGGTCGTTGACGCCCACGATCTCGATGTCGGCGCCCGACTCGACGATGGCGCGGTAGAAGTTCCGTCCGATACGACCGAAGCCGTTGATACCGACGCGGATGGTCACAATGCCCTCCTCAGGGCGCGCCGGTTGTCCCGACGCACACGGTTGATGCCGAACGATCACGTACGCCGTCGTACGCAGGTGGTGATCGCGCCCGTGCCCCGCTGCCCGGCATCCCGGCACAGCACCCTCCGTGCCCGTGGACCGTCACGGCGACAGCCGGGACCACCCACGCCCACGAGGGGTGTCAGCGAAGGAGCACGTCGTTGTCACCTGACGCATCCGAGCCTATACCAACACCACGCCGACATGTGACCTGGATCCCACGGTTCGGGACCATCGTCCCGTCGGTGCATGACGTCCAGGGGCCGGGCGGGTCGCCGGGCGCCGGGCGCCGGGTCGAGGCTCGGCGGGTCAGAGGTCGAGCAGCTCCGGGCTCAGCCCCGCCTCGGTGTCCGGGATGCCGAGCTCGGCGGCGCGCTTGTCGGCCGTCGACAGCAGGCGGCGGATGCGTCCCGCCACGGCGTCCTTGGTCAGCGGCGGGTCCGCGAGCTGCCCGAGCTCCTCGAGCGACGCCTGCTTGTGGGCGAGGCGGAGCTCGCCGGCCTCGCGCAGGTGGTCGGGCAGGTCCGGGCCGAGGATCTCGAAGGCCCGCTCGACCCGCGCGCCCGCCGCGACCGCCGCCCGGGCCGAGCGGCGCAGGTTCGCGTCGTCGAAGTTCGCCAGCCGGTTCGCGGTCCCGCGCACCTCGCGCCGGGCACGCCGCTCCTCCCAGACGAGGACCGCCTCGTGCGCGCCAAGACGCGTGAGGAGCGCGCTGATCGCGTCCCCGTCCCGGATGACGACGCGGTCGACGCCGCGGACCTCGCGCGACTTCGCGGAGACGCCGAGGCGGCGGGCGGCACCGACGAGCGCCAGGGCCGCCTCGGGGCCCGGGCACGTGATCTCGAGCGCCGACGACCGGCCCGGCTCGGTGAGCGACCCGTGCGCCAGGAACGCGCCGCGCCACGCCGCCTCCGCCTCCTCCACCCCGCCGGAGACGACCTGCGGCGGGAGCCCCCGCACGGGTCGCCCGCGCTGGTCCAGGAGACCCGTCTGGCGGGCCAGCGACTCGCCGTCGCGCACGACCCGCACGACGTAGCGGCTGCTCTTGCGCAGACCACCCGCCGAGACGACGATCAGCTCGCTCGTGTGCCCGTAGACGTCCGCGATCGTCTCGCGCAGGCGGCGCGCCGCGATCGCGGTGTCGAGCTCGGCCTCGATGACGACGCGGCCCGAGATGAGGTGCAGCCCGCCCGACAACCGGAGCATCGCCGAGACCTCCGCCTTGCGGCACGAGGTCTTGTCCACCCGCAGCCGAGCCAGCTCGTCCTTCACCTGTGCCGTGAGCGCCATGCGGGACATCCTGCCACCGATGCCGACGCGTCGCGGCGGCGGGCCGGGCACCCCCGGGGGCCCGGCGCCGCGGCGCGCGGATCAGCGGGCGGGCGAGCCGACGTCGCCGAGGAAGTCGTCGAACACGTCCCGGTAGGCCGCCGCCAGGCGCAGCGCGTCGTGGCGCGCCGTGCCGTCCCCGCGCCGCACCTGCCGCAGGAGGAGCCGGGCGCCCATGCGCGCCGCGGCCTCCGCGAGCTGCTCGGTGTCCTCGACGGCGGACGGGTCCGCGACGACGGCATCGATCCGGAGACCGGGTGCGTGCTTGTGCAGGGCCTCGAGGTGGTCGGTGGCGGAGAGCCCGTACGTCTCCCCCGTCTCGCTCGACAGGTTGAGGGTGACGCAGCGTCGCGCGCTGGTCTCGTGCAGGGCGCGCGCGAGGTCGGGCACGAGCAGGTGCGGCATCACCGACGAGAACCACGACCCCGGCCCGAGCACGACCCAGTCCGCCTCCTCGACGGCCTGGACCGCCTCGGTGCACGCGGGCGGGTCCGCGGGCACGAGCCGGAGCTGCTCGATGCGGCCGTGGGTGACGGCGACGTGGCTCTGCCCGACGACGGTCTCGAGCCGGTCGCCGGTCCGCACGTCGGCCTCGATCCCGAGGGGCACCGCCGCCATGGGCAGCACGCGCCCGCGAGCGCCGAGCAGCTTGCCCACCCAGTCGAGCCCGGCGACCGGGTCGTCGAGGAGCTCCCACAGCGCGACGATGAGCAGGTTTCCCACGGCATGGTTGTCGAGGTCGCCCTCGGACGTGAACCGGTGCTGCAGGAGCGCGCTCCACGTGCGGCCCCACTCCGAGTCGTCGCACAGGGCCGCGAGCGCCATGCGCAGGTCCCCCGGGGGCAGGACGCCGAGCTCGGAGCGCAGACGCCCGGACGACCCGCCGTCGTCGGCCACCGTCACGACGGCCGTGAGCCGGTCGGACATGAGCCGCAGCGCGGAGAGGCTCGCGGACAGGCCGTGGCCGCCGCCCAGGGCGACGACGGCGGGGTTGCGCTTGGCGACCACCGGTCACTCCTTGCCGAGGTCGCGGGCGGTCACGATGACGCGCTGCCCCTGGGCGCGCAGGCGTGCGGCGATCGCCTCGCTGATCGCGACGGAGCGGTGCTTGCCCCCGGTGCAGCCGACGGCGATCGTCACGTAGCGCTTCTCCTCGCCCAGGTACCCGGCCAGGACCGGCTCGAGGGCGCTCACGTACCGGTCGACGAACTCGAGCGCGCCGGGACGCCCGAGCACGTAGTCGCGCACCGGGGCGTCGCGCCCGGTGAGGTGGCGCAGCTCGGTGATCCAGTACGGGTTCGCGAGGAACCGCACGTCGACCACGTGGTCCGCGTCGAGCGGCAGCCCGTACTTGAACCCGAACGAGACGACGTTGATGCGCAGCGTCTCGGGGGTGCCGTCGGCGACGGCGGCCCGCACCTCGCGCGCGAGGTCGTGCACGGTGAGCTCGGACGTGTCGATGACGACGTCGGACCGCTCCTCGAGGCTCGCGAGCAGGCGTCGCTCCTCGGCGAGGCCGTCGAGGATGCGCCCCTCCCCCTGCAGCGGGTGCGGTCGCCGGACCTGCTCGTACCGGCGCACGAGCACCTCGTCGGACGCGTCGAGGAACAGGATGCGGTAGAACACCCCGCTCTGGCGGAGGTGGTCGAGCACCTCGACGAGGTCGGTGAAGAACTCGCGCCCGCGCACGTCGACGACCGCCGCGATGCGCTCGAGCGTCGAGCCCGACCGGGTCATGAGGTCCACGAGCGGGACGATCATGCGCGGCGGCAGGTTGTCGACGACGTACCAGTCGAGGTCCTCGAGCACGGCGGCCGCCCGTGTGCGGCCCGCGCCCGACATGCCGGTGATGATCAGCACCTCGGCCTCGCGCGCCTCCGGGGGGTGGGTCGCCGCCTCGATCGCGGGGATCCCGCTCGGGACGGTGGTCGGCGAGGGCTCCGGCACGCGGGCGGGCGGCCCCTGCGGGCTGAGGTCCGGGGTCGGCTCCGAGGTCATGGCACCAGCATGCCAGCCGCTCACGCCCGGGCCGCGGCCCCGTCGCCCACCGGAGTGTCCCGCGCGCCGTCCTCCACACCGTCCTCCACACCGTCCTCCACGCCGTCCTGCACGGGGTCCGGGCGCACGTCGCCCTCGGCGGGCGCCCGCTCCGCCGGGGCCGCGCCCGGGGACGGCTCGGCGGCTCCGCCCAGGGCGGCGACGACGGCACGCGCCGTGCGCTCGCCCATGCCCCGCACCGTCGCGATCTCCTCGACGCTCGCCGCCCGGAGGCGCTTGAGCGAGCCGAAGTGCTTGAGGAGCGCGGTGCGCCGCGCCGGCCCGAGGCCGGGGACGTCGTCGAGCGCGGACGCCGTCATGCCCTTGCTGCGCTGCCTCCGGTGCTGGGCGATGGCGAACCGGTGCGCCTCGTCACGCACGCGCTGCAGCAGGTAGAGGCCCTCCGACGAGCGCTGGAGGATCACGGGGTAGTCGTCCCCCGGGACCCACACCTCCTCGAGCCGCTTGGCGAGGCCGCAGAGCGCGACGTCGTCGATCCCGAGGTCGGCCAGCGCCCGCGCGGCGGCCGCCACCTGCGGCGGGCCGCCGTCGACCACGACGAGGTTCGGCGGGTAGGCGAACCGGGCCCGCCGGTCCACGGGGGCGTCGGCGTCGACCTCGCCGCTGCGCGGCACGTACCCCGCGGCCTCCGCGGCCCGCTCCGCGCGGCGGCCCGCGGCGTCGGACCCGGTCGCGACGTCGTCGGCCTCGAGGTCCAGCTCGACCTCGCCCGAGCGCGAGCGGTCGGACAGGTAGCGCTTGAACCGGCGCGTGATGACCTCGTACATCGCCGCGGTGTCGTCCGCGGCCCCGTCGCCGTCGGGCCCGCGCACGGTGAAGTGCCGGTACTCGCTCTTGCGCGCGAGCCCGTCCTCGAACACGACCATCGACGCGACCTGGTAGGTGCCCTGGTTGTGGGAGACGTCGTAGCACTCGATCCGCAGCGGGGCGGTGTCGAGGTCGAGCGCCTCCTGGATCTCGCGCAGCGCCTGGCTGCGCGTCGTGAGGTCGCCCGCGCGGCGCGTGCGGTGCAGGGCGAGCGCGTGCTCCGCGTTCGCCCGCACGGTCGCGGCGAGCTCCTTCTTGTCGCCACGCTGCGGCACGCGCACGTCGACGCGCGCGCCCCGCAGGCCGGAGAGCCACGTCGTGACCTGCGCGGTGTCCGGCGGCAGGACGGGGACGAGCACCTCGCGCGGGACGACGTCGCGCACGCCGGCCCGGCCCTGGCCGGTCCCCGGGTCGGCCGCCGCGGCCTCCTCGGCCGCGCCGTAGACCTGCTGGAGCAGGTGCTCGACCAGCTCCGCGTCGGTCACGTCCTCGACCTTCTCGACGATCCAGCCGCGCTGGCCGCGGATCCGCCCGTCGCGCACGTGGAACACCTGGACGGCCGCCTCGAGCTCGTCGCCGACGAGCGCGAACACGTCCGCGTCGGTGCCGTCGCCGAGCACCACCGCGTTCTTCTCGGTCGCGCGCTGGAGCGCGACGATGTCGTCGCGCAGGCGCGCCGCGGCCTCGTACTCCATCGCGGCGGCGGCCTCGTTCATCTTGCGCTCGAGTCGCCGCACGAAGCGCTGCGTGTCACCCGCCATGAAGTCGCAGAAGTCCTCGGCGAGCGCCCGGTGGTCCTCGGGCGTGATGCGCCCGACGCACGGGGCCGAGCACTTGTCGATGTACCCCAGGAGGCACGGGCGGCCCGTCTGGTGGGCTCGCTTGAACACGCCCGCCGAGCAGGTGCGCACCGGGAAGACGCGCAGCAGGAGGTCGAGCGTCTCGCGGATCGCCCACGCGTGCCCGTAGGGGCCGAAGTACCGGGTGCCGGGTCGCTTGGCGCCGCGCATGACCTGGGCGCGGGGGAACTCCTCCCCCATCGTCACCGCGAGGTACGGGTAGGACTTGTCGTCGCGGTACTTGACGTTGAACCGCGGGTCGAACTCCTTGATCCAGGAGTACTCGAGCGCGAGAGCCTCGACCTCGGTGCCCACGACGGTCCACTCGACGGACGCCGCGGTCGTCACCATCGTCTGGGTGCGGTGGTGCAGGTTCGCGACGTCCTGGAAGTAGTTCGACAGGCGCGCGCGCAGGTTCTTGGCCTTGCCGACGTAGATCACGCGCCCGTGGTCGTCGCGGAACCGGTAGACGCCTGGCGAGGTGGGGATCTCCCCCGGCGCCGGGCGGTACGTCGCGGGATCAGCCATGTTCTCCAGCCTAGGTCAGGCCACCGACGGCGCGGCGGCAGGGGACGTGCGCGGCCGCGGCGGCCCGGCGAAGACGTGGTGTGACCTGCACCACCGCCCGCTAGGGTGGCGGCCATGAGCGCACAGCACGGGTACGCCGCGACGGTCCGCTGGACGGGCGCGGGCGACAGGGGCACCGCCTCCTACACGGCCTACGGCCGGGACCACGACGTCCTGCTCGAGGGGAGGCCGCCGCTGCCCGGGTCCGCGGACCCGGCGTTCCGGGGCGACCCGACGCGCTACAGTCCCGAGGAGCTGTTCGTCGTGAGCCTCTCGCAGTGCCACATGCTGTGGTTCCTCCACCTCGCCGCGGCGGCGGGCGTCGTCGTGCGGGAGTACGTGGACGACGTCACCGGCACGATGCGCGTCGAGTCCGGCGGCGAGGGGCAGTTCACGGACGTCACGCTGCACCCCCGCGTCGTGGTCGACGACGGCCCGGGGACCGACGAAGAGTCGCTGGCCGCCCTCCACCAGCGCGCGCACGACCACTGCTTCATCGCACGCTCGGTGAACTTCCGCGTGCTCGTCGAGCCGGCGCCTCCGCGCCGGGCCGCCGCCTGAGCGGCCCGCCCCGCGGCCCTCGACACCCGCGGCGGCGCGTCGAGGACGCGTCGCCGCGGGGTCACGCCAGGGCAGCAAGCCGGCGCACCGCGTCGGCTCTCGGCTAGGCCGCGGACGCCTTGCGGCGCGGGCGGGTCGTGCCCTCGTCGGTCGCCCGGCGGGCCTTGGCCGAACGACCCTTGGCTCCCTTCGCGGCGGGCGCCGGCGCCGCACCGGGCTTCGTCGGCGCACCGACCGGCACGGGGTCGTGCTGGTCGAGGATCTCCGCGAGGAAGCGGCCGGTGTGGCTCGCCTCGACGCGCGCGACCTGCTCGGGCGTGCCCTGCGCCACGACCTTGCCGCCCCCCGAACCACCCTCCGGGCCCATGTCGACGACCCAGTCGGCGCTCTTGATGACGTCGAGGTTGTGCTCGATGACGAGGACGCTGTTGCCCTTGTCGACGAGCGACTGCAGCACGCCGAGCAGCTTGCGGATGTCCTCGAAGTGCAGGCCCGTCGTCGGCTCGTCGAGCACGTAGATCGTGCGCCCGGTCGAGCGCTTCTGCAGCTCGCTCGCGAGCTTCACGCGCTGCGCCTCGCCACCTGAGAGCGTCGGGGCGGGCTGCCCGAGGCGGACGTACCCGAGGCCGACCTCGACGAGCGTCTTGAGGTGCCGCGAGATCGCCGGGACGGCCGCGAAGAACTCCGACGCCTCCTCGATCGGCATGTCGAGGACGTCGGCCACCGTCTTGCCCTTGAAGTGCACCTCGAGCGTCTCGCGGTTGTAGCGCGCGCCGTGGCAGACCTCGCACGGCACGTAGACGTCCGGGAGGAAGTTCATCTCGATCTTCAGCGTGCCGTCGCCCGAGCACGCCTCGCAGCGGCCGCCCTTGACGTTGAAGGAGAAGCGGCCCGGCGTGTATCCGCGCACCTTGGCCTCGGTGGTCTCCGCGAACAGCTTGCGCACGTGGTCCCACACCCCCGTGTACGTCGCCGGGTTCGACCGCGGCGTGCGCCCGATCGGCCCCTGGTCGACGTGCACGACCTTGTCGAGGTGGTCCAGGCCCGTGACGCGCGTGTGCCGGCCCGCGACCTGACGCGCGCCGTTGAGCTCGTTGGCGAGCACCGTGTAGAGGATCGAGTTCACGAGCGTCGACTTGCCCGACCCCGACACCCCCGTCACGGCGGTGAGCGTCCCGAGCGGGAAGCTCACGTCGATGCCCGTGAGGTTGTGCTCGCGCGCGCCCACGACCGTGACCTGACGGCCCGGGTCGGTCGGGCGACGCTCGGCCGGGAGCGGGATGCTGCGACGGCCCGCGAGGTAGGCGCCCGTGACCGACTCCGGCGCCTCCAGCAGTCCGGCGTAGTCGCCCGAGTGCACGACGCGTCCGCCGTGCTCGCCCGCGCCCGGGCCGATGTCGACGACCCAGTCCGCGGTGCGGATGGTGTCCTCGTCGTGCTCGACGACGATGAGCGTGTTCCCGAGGTCGCGCAGGCGCGTGAGCGTCTCGATGAGCCGGCGGTTGTCGCGCTGGTGCAGGCCGATGCTCGGCTCGTCGAGGACGTAGAGGACGCCCACCAGGCCCGAGCCGATCTGCGTCGCGAGCCGGATGCGCTGCGCCTCGCCGCCGGACAGCGTCGCGGCCGGTCGCTCGAGCGAGAGGTAGTCGAGGCCGACGTCGAGCAGGAACCCGAGGCGCGCGTCGATCTCCTTGAGGACCTCCGTCGCGATGGCGCGCTCGCGCGCGCCGAGCTCGAGCGAGCCGAGGAACGCCGCGGCCTCGCGCAGCGGGAGACGGCACACGTCCCAGATCGACTTGCCGCCGACCTTGACGGCGAGGACCTCGGGCTTGAGGCGCGCACCCCGGCACACCGGGCACGGGACCTCGCGCATGAAGGCCTCGTACTTCTCCTTGGACCAGTCCGACTCGGTCTCGGTGTGCCGGCGCTCGAGGAACGTGATGACGCCCTCGAACCCGGTCGAGTACTGCCGCTCGCGGCCCCAGCGGTTCTTATACCGGACGTGGACCTGGTGGTTCTGCCCGTGCAGGACCGCCTTCTTCGCGCGCTCGGGCAGCGCCCGCCACGGCGTGTCCATGGAGAACCCGAGGTCGTCCGCGAGCGCCGTGAGCACCCGCTCGAAGTACTCCGAGGAGATCTGCGCCCACGGCGCGACCGCGCCCTCGCTCAGCGACTTCTCGACGTCCGGCACCACGAGGTCGGGGTCGACCTCGAGGCGGAAGCCGATGCCCGTGCACTCGGGGCACGCGCCGTAGGGCGCGTTGAAGGAGAACGTGCGCGGCTCGATCTCGTCCAGCGCGAGCTCGTGGTCGTTGGGGCACGCGCGCTTCTCGGAGAAGCGGCGCTCGCGCGCCGGGTCGTCCGCGTCCGCGTCGACAAGCTCGACGACGACGAGCCCGCCCGCGAGCCCGAGCGCGGTCTCGACCGAGTCGGTGAGCCGGCGCTGCACGCCCTCGCGTGCCACGAGGCGGTCGACGACGACCTCGATGTCGTGCTTGAGCTTCTTCTCGAGCGCCGGGACGTCGGTGAGCGTGCGTACCTCGCCGTCGACGCGGGCGCGCGCGAAGCCCTTGGTCTGGAGCTCCTTGAAGAGCTCGGAGTACTCGCCCTTGCGCCCGCGCACCACCGGCGCGAGCACCTGGTACCGCGTGCCCTCCGGCAGCTCGAGGAGACGGTCCACGATCTGCTGCGGGGTCTGCGCGGTCACGCGCTCGCCGCACACGGGGCAGTGCTGCGTCCCGGCGCGCGAGAAGAGCAGGCGGAGGTAGTCGTAGACCTCGGTGATCGTGCCGACGGTCGAGCGCGGGTTGCGGTTCGTGGACTTCTGGTCGATCGACACCGCGGGCGACAGGCCCTCGATGAAGTCGACGTCGGGCTTGTCCATCTGCCCGAGGAACTGGCGCGCGTACGCCGACAGCGACTCGACGTAGCGGCGCTGCCCCTCCGCGAAGATGGTGTCGAACGCGAGCGAGGACTTGCCCGAGCCGGAGAGCCCCGTGAAGACGATGAGCTTGTCCCGCGGGAGGTCGAGGTCGACGTTGCGGAGGTTGTGCTCGCGGGCACCGGAGATGACGAGGCGATTGCTCACCGCAGCATCGTACGACCGACCACCCACATTCGCACAGGTGTTCGACGTCACCTTCGCGCGTCCTCCGACGGACGCTCACCGTGGCCCGCCCGCGCCCGGCGGGCGAGGCAGACTGACCGCATGACGTACACGGGACAGGTTGTGGTGGGCGGGCCCGCCGACGTGCGCCGTCTCGACGAGGTCGAGATCCGCAAGCTCGCCGTCGGGCCGCTCGCGAACGACGTCTACCTCCTCACGTGCCGGCGCACGGGCGCCCAGGTCCTGATCGACGCGGCCGACGCGCCCGACGACGTCCTCGCGCTCGTCCGCGAGGGGTCGCCGACCGCGCGCCTCGACGTCGTCGTCACGACGCACCGCCACCCGGACCACCTGCGCGCCCTCGCGTCGATCGTCGCCGTCACGGGGGCGACGACGGCCGTCGGTGGTCCCGACGCCGACGCCGTCGCGGAGGCCGCCGACGTGCACGTGGTGCGGCGCCTCCGCCACGGGGACCTCGTCCGCGCCGGGGACGTCGTGCTCGAGGTCGTCGCGCTGCGGGGCCACACGCCGGGGTCGGTCGCGCTCGCCTATCGCGAGCCCGCCGAGGTGCGCGCGCCGGAGGCCGTCGCGGGCCGGGTGCACCTGTTCACGGGCGACTCGCTGTTCCCGGGCGGGGTCGGGAGCACGGGGCACGACCCCGCGCGCTTCGAGCGGCTCCTCGCGGACGTCACGGAGCGCGTCTTCGACCGGTACGACGACGCGACGTGGGTCTACCCCGGCCACGGCGCGGACACGACCCTCGGCGCCGAGCGACCGCACCTCGACGAGTGGCGCGAGCGCGGCTGGTAGCGGAGGGCTGACCAGCCCGGGTCGCCACCGCGGTGACGACCGAGGCGCGGACCCCGACCGCGCGCCGTCGGGCGGGTCTGGTTCACTCACGGCATGCCGATCCACGCCGTCACCTACGTCTACGCCGACCGCGCCCCCGAGCTCGACGCCCTGCGTCCGGAGCACCGCGCCTTCCTGGGCGACCTCTACGCCCGGGGCACGCTCCTGGCGTCCGGCCCGCTGCCCGCGCACGAGGGAGCTCCCGCCGGGGCGCTGCTCGTCCTCGACGGAGAGACACCCGACGCCGTCGCCGCGGTCCTCGACGAGGACCCGTTCGGACGCGCCGGCCTCGTCGCCGAACGCACGGTGCGCCCGTGGGCCCCGGTCATCGGCGACTGGGCCGACCGCGCCTGACGAGGCACGGCCCGCCCGGAGCGATCCCGCCTGCGCGACGGCGAGCCGTCTTCGGGGTCGGTCTACCGAGCGCCGGCCCGGCCGGGCCCGCGGTCGGCGCGACCGAGCCGGTCGACCGCCTCCCAGGGGTACGGCGTCGCACGGCTCTCCCGCTGGAACGCGCGGTAGAAGTCCCCCACCACCGCCGCGACCGGGGCGTGTCGTACCAGCGTCGCGGCGACCCCCGCCGAGACGTCGGTCGGCGGGCTGCCCTGAGCCCAGGAGCGCACCAGCGCACGGCGCTCCTCGGGCCCGCACCCGAACAGGGCGACGGCCAGCCAGCTCACCAGGTGCGTGACGCCGTAGCAGTCGTCGTAGTCCTGGTGCGCGGCGACGAAGTCGACCTCCTCGGGCGAGAGGTCGAAACCCGAGGAGATGGCGAGGCCGAAGTCGGCGAAGTAGAGCCGCTCGCCGTCGGTCAGGACGTTCTCGAAGTGCGCGTCGAAGTGCAGCAGGCCACGTGACCTCATGAACGCGATCCCGTCGCGCAGCCCGTCCTCCACGAGCGCACAGGCCCGCTCGGCGGTCTCGCCGCCGGCCCCGACCTGGACGCCGAGCCAGTCGTGCAGCGTCTGCGGGACGTGTTCCAGGAACAGCACGATGCTCGCCGAGGAGTCCCGCAGGGCCTCGATCCGGCGGCGCACCGCCGTGCCGCCGCCCCAGTACTCGACGGCGCGATCGACGTCGGCCAGCTCGTCGGGCAGGGGCCGGCCCCCGTCGGGCAGCACTCGCCAGTGATGCATCAGGGGAAAGCCCTCGTGCTCCCCGGCGTTCACCCAGCCCGTCGTCATGACGTGCACGGCCAGCTCCCGCCAGGCACCGAAGCCCGGGGCGCCGATGGTGCCGACCCCGTAGTGGCAGAAGGTGGGGAGGTCGAACAGGTTCGCCGTGGAGCGGACGTTGTCCGCCCGGCGCTCGAGGTCGCTCAGGCGCACCCGCTTGACGAACACCGGAATGCCGTCGACGTCGAGCGACGACGTCTCGCCGCCGATGCCCGCACCGACCCGCGGGGCGGCGTCCACGAGCTCGCGGAGCCGGCGGTCGCTGTGCAGCGACAGCGCCGTGCTGACCGCCGCGTGCCGGGCCAGGCGGGCAGCGCGGGACCCGTCGGTCCGGGCCGGCACCGTCTCGCTCCGCGGCTCGTCGGGCACGCGCTATCGCCCGGTGCCGTCCTGCGGGCCCGTGCCCCACGGCGGTGTCTCGCCGACCGGCGCGCCCCCGTCCACCGACTCGCCCTCGGGCTCCTGGACCGCGTCCTCCACGACAGCGGCAGCGCCGCTCGTCGCGGCCACCTCGGAGTCGTCCTGGGCGTGCAGCGCCCGCGTGCGCAGGAGGCTCGCGACCGTCGTGACGGCGAGCGCGCCGATGATCACGACCAGCGACAGCCAGATCGGGACCGTCGGGACGGCGTCGAGGTGCTCCCCGCCGTTGATGAACGGCAGCGTGTTCTCGTGCAGCGCCTCGAGGATCAGCTTCACGCCGATGAACCCGAGGATCACCGCCAGACCGATCGGCAGGTAGACGAGGCGCTCGAGCAGGCCGCCCAGGAGGAAGTAGAGCTGGCGCAGGCCCATCAGCGCGAAGACGTTCGTCGTGAAGACGATGAACGGGTCCTGGGTGAGCCCGAAGATCGCGGGGATCGAGTCGAACGCGAAGAGCAGGTCGGTGCTGCCGATCGCGAGGAACACGATGACCAGCGGCGTGAAGACCCGCTTGCCGTCCTCGACCGTGCGCAGCCGGCCGCCGTCGTACTGCGTGCCCAGCGGCAGGACCCGCCGCAGGGCCCGGACGGCGCGGTTCTCGTGGTACTCCTCGGGCTCGTCCCCGCCGGCCACGAGCTTGACGGCCGTGTAGATGAGGAACGCGCCGAACAGGTAGAACACCCACACGAACTGGGCGATGATCGCCGCACCCGCGAGGATGAACGCCCCGCGCAGGACGAGCGCGACGATGATGCCGACCATCAGCACGCGCTGCTGCTGGTCCCGCGGGACCGCGAACCTCGCCATGATGATGACGAACACGAAGAGGTTGTCCACGGAGAGGCTGTACTCCGTGAGCCAGCCCGCGTAGAACTCCCCGGCCGGTGCCGCCCCGCCGACCGCGCCCACGATCGCCCCGAAGACGAGGGCGAGCGCGACGTAGAAGCCGACCCACAGCGCGCTCTCGCGCATCGAGGGGACGTGCGGGCGGCGCCCCACGACGAACAGGTCGACGAGGAGCAGCACCGCGAGCGCCGAGAGCGACGCCCACTCGAACCAGACGGGAAGCTCGTGAACCATCAGCGTGAGCCCTCCGAGCTCTCGATGGAGCGCCGACGGTCGGCGCGGTCCTTGGCGAGGCTCGCGACCGTGGTGATCGTGAGCACGACGACGATGAACCCGAGCGACAGCGCCGTCGAGATCTCCGGGACGGCGGTGATGTGCTCACCGCCGTTGATGAACGGCACCTCGTTCTTGTGCAGCGCGTGGATGAGCAGCTTGACGCCGATGAAGCCGAGGATCGCCGCGAGGCCGTACGCGAGGTAGACGAGGCGGTCGAGGAGGCCGTCGATGAGGAAGTAGAGCTGGCGCAGGCCGAGCAGCGAGAACGCGTTGGCGGCGAACACGAGGAAGGTCTCCTGCGTGAGGCCGAAGATCGCGGGGATCGAGTCGACCGCGAAGAGCAGGTCCGCGCTGCCGATCGCGATCATCACGATGAGCATCGGGGTGATGTAGCGCTTCCCGTCGATCCTCGTCGTCATCTTGTCCTCGACGTACGTCTCCGTCGTCGGGAACAGGCGGCGGGTCAGCCGCAGCGCGCCGTTCTCGTGGAACTCCTCGTCGTGGCCGGTGCCGGCCTTGACCTGCGTCCACGCGGTGTACAGCAGGAACGCGCCGAAGACGTAGAAGACCCAGCTGAAGTTCTCGATGAGGGCCGCGCCGAGGAAGATGAAGATCGTCCGCAGGACCAGCGCGATCGTGATGCCGATGAGCAGCACCTTCTGCTGGTAGAGCCGCGGGACGCGGAAGCTCGTCATGATGAGGACGAACACGAAGAGGTTGTCGACGGACAGGCTCTTCTCGGTGATGTAGCCGGCGAAGTACTCGCCGCCGTACGTCGAACCCCAGACGGCCCAGACGATGCCGCCGAAGGCCACCGCGACGGCGACGTAGCCCGCGGACCACCACGTGGCCTCGCGCAGGCTCGGGGCGTGGGGCGTGCGCACGTGCCCCACGTAGTCGACGGCGAGCATCGCGAGGATCACGCCGACGGTGACGAGCCAGACCCAGACGGGCACATCCATGAAGATTCCTCCGGTACGTGGGGAGCACTGTGTACCGAAGGTCTCTTCCGCCACGCACCGCCACCCGCACCCGCACGGGACGCGGGCTGGTGGTAGTGGGACCGGTGACACCGGGCCGACGACTGCGCCGGCCGTGATGACGACATCACCGCGGAGGAATACTCCCCTTCAACGAGGAGCCAGCATAGGCCATCGCCCCTCTGCACGGGACAACCTGACGCGCGGGCGAGATGTTCCTCGTCCCCGGCCGACCGCTCGGTCCCGGGCAGGTCGCTGGAGACAGAGCTCGCCCGACGACGGTCCGGGCCTCCGCGTCAGGCCGTCGCGGCCTGCATCTGCCGCAGCTCCTTCTTGAGCCCCGAGATCTCGTCGCGCAGCCGGGCGGCGAGCTCGAACTGCAGCTCGCCCGCGGCCGCGTGCATCTGGTCGCTGAGCTCCTGGATGAGCTCGGCGAGGTCGCTCGCCGCCGCGCCGGCGAGCCGGTTGCCCGACGACGCGCCCTCCTTGGGCGCTCCCGGCACCGGCGCCCTGCCCTTCGCGCCCTTGCCCGGCTGTCGGTACCCGCCCGCGAGCAGCTCGGCCGTGTCGACGTCCTCGCGCGCGAGCATGTCCGTCACGTCGGAGATCCGCTTGCGCAGCGGCGTCGGATCGACCCCGTTCTCCGTGTTGTACGCGATCTGCCGCTCGCGGCGCCGCTCGGTCTCCTCGATCGCCGCCGCCATCGCCGGCGTGATCTTGTCCGCGTACATGTGCACCTGGCCCGAGACGTTGCGGGCCGCGCGGCCGATCGTCTGGATGAGGGACTTGGGCGACCGCAGGAAGCCCTCCTTGTCGGCGTCGAGGATCGCGACGAGCGACACCTCGGGCAGGTCGAGGCCCTCGCGCAGCAGGTTGATGCCGACGAGGACGTCGTACTCGCCGAGGCGCAGCTCGCGCAGGAGCTCCACGCGCCGCAGCGTGTCGACCTCCGAGTGCAGGTACCGGACCCGCACGTCCTTCTCGAGCAGGTAGTCCGTGAGGTCTTCCGCCATCTTCTTGGTGAGCGTCGTGACGAGGACGCGCTCGTTCCGCTCGACCCGCTCGCGGATCTCGTGCAGCAGGTCGTCGATCTGCCCCGTGGTGGGCTTGACGAGCACCTCCGGGTCGACCAGGCCGGTCGGCCGGATGATCTGCTCGACGACGCCGTCGGCCATCGAGAGCTCGTAGTCGCCGGGCGTCGCCGACAGGTACACGGTCTGGCCGATGCGCTCGACGAACTCCTCCCAGCGCAGCGGCCGGTTGTCCATCGCGCTCGGCAGCCGGAACCCGTGGTCGACGAGGCTGCGCTTGCGCGACATGTCGCCCTCGAACATCGCGCCGATCTGCGGCACGGTCACGTGCGACTCGTCGATGACGAGGAGGAAGTCCTCCGGGAAGTAGTCGAGCAGCGTGTTCGGCGCCGACCCTGCCTCGCGGCCGTCGATGTGCCGCGAGTAGTTCTCGATCCCGGACGCGGTGCCGATCTGGCGCATCATCTCGATGTCGTAGGTGGTACGCATGCGCAGCCGCTGTGCCTCGAGCAGCTTGTTCTGCCGCTCGAGCTCGTCGAGCCGCTCGGCGAGCTCGGCCTCGATCGAGGAGATCGCGCGCTCCATGCGCTCCGGCCCGGCGACGTAGTGCGTGGCCGGGAACACGTGGATGCTCGGCTCGGACCGGATCACGTCGCCCGTGAGCGGGTGCAGGGTCTGGATGCTCTCGATCTCGTCGCCGAAGAACTCGATGCGGACCGCGAGCTCCTCGTACACCGGGATGATCTCGACCGTGTCACCGCGCACCCGGAACGTGCCGCGCGTGAACGCCATGTCGTTTCGCGTGTACTGCATCGTCACGAACTGCCGCAGCAGGTCGTCGCGCTCGACCTGCATGCCGACGTCGAGCCGGACCATCCGGTCGACGTACTCCTGCGGCGTGCCGAGACCGTAGATGCACGACACGGAGGCGACCACGACGACGTCGCGCCGAGTGAGCAGGGAGCTCGTGGCGGAGTGCCGCAGCCGCTCGACCTCGTCGTTGATGGACGAGTCCTTCTCGATGTAGGTGTCCGTCTGCGCGATGTACGCCTCGGGCTGGTAGTAGTCGTAGTACGAGACGAAGTACTCGACCGCGTTGTGCGGCAGCAGCTCCCGGAACTCCGTCGCGAGCTGCGCGGCGAGCGTCTTGTTCGGCGCCATGACCAGCGTCGGGCGCTGCAGCTCCTCGATGAGCCACGCCGTCGTCGCCGACTTGCCCGTGCCGGTGGCGCCGAGGAGCACGACGTCCTTCTCCCCCGCGCGGATACGCTGCGCGAGGTCAGCGATCGCCGTGGGCTGGTCGCCCGACGGCTGGTACTCGGAGATGACCTCGAACGGGGTGGTCGCACGCTGGAGATCGGTCACGGGACGCATGCCTCCACGGTACGTCGACCCACCCACACGGACCCCTCCGTGCACGGTCGGCGCCCCTGGAGGAGTCGTTCCGGGAAATCACCCCGACGTAATTTGGAAGGTGTCATTCGCAACCTCTAGGGTCGCCTCGACCCTGCCGCGCTCCCCGACGCCCGTGGAGCAGCACGACAGCACGGACCACGGGCGGCGGAGTCCGTGCGCAGTAAGTCAGCGCCGCTAGCGAACCCTCGACCTGGAGCCGACACCATGCGCCTTCACCCCGCGCGCCCCCGCGGAATCCCCCTGCTCGCACTCACCGCCCTCGCCCTGACGACCGTCGGCCTCGCCGCGCCGGCGACCGCCGCGCCGCTGGCCACCACGCCGGAGGTCACCGCCGACGACGTCTGCACCGCGGACCCGTCCACGCGACCGGTCGACGTCTACGAGCTCACCGCCGTGGAGGACGCGGGCGTCGGTATCTGGGCGGGCGGCGGGCTCACCGTCACGACCGCGACCGAGCTCGAGGGCCGCGTCGTCGTGGGCGGGGACGCCGACCTCTCCGGAGCCGGGAGCCTCAACGTCGGGACCGCAGGGGGCGGCGGCTCGGCGATCACCCCGGCCGGCGGGACCGACATGCTCGTCGTCGGCGGCGACCTCGCGACCGCGACGAACACCCAGGTCGGCTTCCACGCCTCGAGCGGTGGCAACGTCGTCGTCGGCGGGAAGATCACCGGCGCGACCCCGAGCACCGAGAGCCGCAACGCGCCCGGCCGTCCGGGCACGGTCACGCAGGGCGTGGGCCGCGACGTTGCGCTGCGTCCCTACGTCGCGCTCCCCGGGCTCGTCACGGGCATCGCGGCCGACGCCGCCGACGGCGCCGTCGCCGCCGCGCCCGAGGGCGGGGTGCTGACGGTCGAGGCCGGAGCGCGGTACACGCTCACGGCCGACCAGGCATCCACTCTCACCACGCTGTACGTCACCGGGACCGGTCCGGTGCTCCTCACCGTCACCGGCACCTCCGTGGACGTGTCGCGGCTGCAGCACGTCGAGTACGGCGGCGTGCGCGTCTACCAGACCGCCCAGCACCTGTCGGCGCACTTCCTGTGGAGCTTCCCGGACGCGACCCGGGTGACGCTCGGCACGAACGACCAGTTCCCCGGAACGATCGTCGTCCCGCGCACGGACGCGACCCTCACGCTGGCGACCTCGACCAACGGGCGCATCCTGTCGAACGGCGCCGTCTCCTACACCGGTGGCGCCGGGATCGAGCACCACAACTACCCGTTCGCCGGTCCGTGCGAGTCGACGCCGTTCGTCGAGGAGCCCGAGCCCGAGCCGTCGCCGGAAGGCCCGAACCCCGGCGAGGGCGTGACCACGCCGCCGACGACCGAGGAGACCCCGTCCACCGAGGAGCCGGGCGAGCCCACGGTGGAGGCGACCCCGGCCGCCGAGACCCCGGCCGCCAGCCCGGACGCGACCCCTGCGTCCGCCGAGAAGGGCGACGACACGCCCGAGAGCGGCCTCGCCACGACGGGCGCGTCGGTCGTCGTGCTGGCCGTCGTCGCTGCGCTGCTGCTCGCCGGGGGCGCGACGATCCTCGTCGTGGCACGACGGCGCGCGACGAGCTGACGCCTCGACCACGAGCACGCACCGAGGGCCCGGCAGGCGAGACCTGCCGGGCCCTCGGCGTCCCCGCGCTCGGCTCAGCTCTCCGAACCGGCCGCGAGGGCCGGCTCGGGACTACCGAGGAGCGCGTGCCGCACGACGGCGGCCACGGCCGCGACCTGGTCCGCGATCGGGACGACGTCGGCCCCGGGGACGTGGACGAAGCCGGCGCGCCGACCCGGCCCGGCACCCCAGTGATGCATGAGGGCGTAGAAGACGTCGTTGCACACATAGGTCCCCGCGGTGCTCGACACCGCCACCGGAACACCCGTCGCGCGGATCGCCGCGAGCGACGCCTTGAGCGGGAGCGTCGACCAGTACCCGACCGGCCCGCCCTCGGCGACGGGCAGGTCGACGGGCTGCGCGCCCGCGTTGTCGGGGATCCGGGCGTCGCGCACGTTGACCGCGACCCGTTCGAGGCGCACGCCCGACGCACCTCCCGCCAGGCCGAGCGCCACGACGACCTCGGGGTCGTGCTCGCGGATCGCGGCGTCGAGCACCGGCCACGCCCCGGCGAACGTCACGGGGAGCCGGACGGCGACGACCCGGTCGCCGACGAGCGCCTCCCCGCGCTCGGCGAGCCGCGCCGCGGTCTCCCACGACGGGTTCTCGACGGCACCGTCGAACGGCTCGAACCCGCTGACGACGACCGTCACGCCTCGTGCTCCTCGATCTCGGCCTGGACCTCGGCGTCGACCTCCGCGCGCACGCGCGCCCAGAGCTCGTCGACCTGCACGCGCAGCGCCTCCGGGGAGCCGGACCCGTCGAGGGTCACGTCCGCCGCGGCGAGGCGCGACGCGTCGTCGGCCTGGGCGGCGACGCGGGCGAGGGCCTCGTCCTCGGTCAGCCCGCGTCCCTCGACGAGCCGGCTCACCCGCACGTCCACGGGCGTGTGCACGACCACGACGCAGTGGAACCGGGCGGGGTCGCCCGTCTCGACGAGGAGCGGGATGTCGTGCACGACGACGGCCCGGGGGTCGGCCGCACCGGCGGCCGCCTCGCGCTCGGCCGCGAGCCGACGCACCTCCGGGTGGACGATCGCGTTGAGACGCTCGCGCGCGGCGGCGTCGCCGAACACGACCCGACCGAGCGCGGCCCGGTCGAGCGCGCCGTCGTCGTCCAGGACGTCCGGCCCGAACGCCTCGACGACCTCGTCGAGGCCGACCGTCCCGGGCGCCACCGCGTCGCGCGAGAGCGCGTCGTAGTCCACGACGACGGCGCCGAGCTCGGCGAAGCGTGCGAGCGCGACGGACTTCCCCGCCGCGATTCCTCCGGTCAGGCCGATGCGAAACATGCGCCCCATCCTGCCAGCCGGTGGGCGTCCTCGCGCCGGGACGGTCGACCACGCGGAGCGGCTCAGCCGTGCGCGCCCGACTGCTCGCCCGAGCCGACCTCCGGTCGGTCGCCGACGTGCGCACCGTCCGGTCGCTCGCCCGCGACGGCGCGCAGGAGCCGCAGGAGCTCGGCGCGCTCGGCGGCGTCGAGGCGCGCGAGGAGCGTCCCGGCGCTCGACGACCGCTCCGCTCCCACCTGCGCGACGACCTCCCGCCCCCGCGGGGTGAGCGCGACGAGCGTCGCCCTCCGGTCGTGCGGGTCGGGGGTGCGCCGGACGAGCCCGGCCCGTTCGGCGTCGTCCACCTTGGACGTCACCGACCGGGGCGCGACGTCCAGCGCGGACGCGACCGCGCCGAGCCGACAGGGCTCGTCGCAGCGGGCGAGGAAGCGCAGCATCCGGTACTGGCCGGGGGTCGTCCCGGCGGGCTCGGCGCGCTCGCTCGCCTCACGGCGCACGCTCCGGAGCGCCGCGTGCAGGAGCGAGAGGAACTCGCCCGCCTCGTCCGTGGAGATCGGGCCGCCCACCGCGCCCCGTGCGGGGCGCGCGCTCGCATCGCTCGTCACGAGGCCGAGCGTACCCGGCGGACGGGGTCTTGTGGAGCACACTCATTGTGAGTTAAACTCACTACCGCTGTCGCGCGAGCGGTCGCACGACCGCGCCCGCCGCCGCGGACGACCATGCCGCCGCGGACGACCGCGCCGCCCCTCCCCCACCCAGGAGGCCCCATGTCTTTCCCCTCACCCCTCCCCGGCTCCGGCGGCGGGCGCGGCATGCGCTCGTTCCGCCAGGACTCCTCCGTCGCGTCCCGTCGGCTGCACCGCGGCACGATCCGACGCGTCCTCACGTTCGCCCGGCCCTACCGGCGCCAGCTCGCGGCGTTCCTCGTGCTCATCTCGGTCGACGCCGCGGCGGGCGCGGCCACGCCGCTGCTGTTCCAGCGCATCATCGACGACGGCATCACGGCAGGCGACGTCGGCGTCGTCGTCGCGCTCTCGCTCGTCGCCGCCGGGCTGGCGGTGCTCTCGGGCGCGCTCGGGGTCGCCCAGCGCTGGTTCTCCTCGCGCATCGGCGAGGGCCTCATCGTCGACCTGCGCACGGCCGTCTTCGACCACGTGCAGCGCATGCCGCTCGCCTTCTTCAGCCGCACCCGGACCGGTGCGCTCGTGCAGCGCCTCAACGGCGACGTCCTCGGCGCGCAGCAGGCGTTCACGTCGACGCTCTCGAACGTCTTCTCGAACCTCCTCACCGTCGTGTTCGTCCTCGCCGCGATGCTCTCCATGTCCTGGCAGCTCACGCTCCTCGCCCTGACCCTGCTGCCCGCGTTCGTGCTCCCGGCCCGCTGGGTCGGCAAGCGCCTCGCCGCGATCACGCGCGAGAGCTACGAGCTCAACGCCGAGGCCGCGCAGACCATGAACGAGCGGTTCAACGTCGCGGGCGCCCACCTCGTCAAGGTCTTCGGCGACCCGGCCCGCGAGTCGTCCCGGTTCGCCGCCCAGGCCGGCCGCGTCCGTGACATCGGCGTGAAGCAGGCCATGTACGGCACGGTCTTCCGCGTCGGCCTCACCGTCGTCGCGTCGGTCGCCGTCGCCATCGTCTACGGGCTCGGCGGCGTCATGGCGATCTCGGGCACGCTGACGGTCGGCACCGTCGTCGCGCTCACCGCCTACCTCGGGCGCCTCTACGGCCCGCTCACCGCGATGTCCAACGTCCAGGTCGACGTCATGACCGCGCTCGTGAGCTTCGAGCGCGTGCTCGAGGTGCTCGACCTCGAGCCCACCGTCACCGACGCACCCGATGCCGACGACCTCGCCGACGACGTCGAGCGGCACGGGGCGAGCCTCGAGCTCGACGGCGTGACGTTCCGCTACCCCAGCGCGTCGGAGGTCTCCCTCGCCTCGCTCGAGTCCGTCGCCGTCGAGGGGACCGACCCCACGACCGACACCCTGCGCGACGTCACCTTCTCGGTCCCCGCGGGGGCGATGGTCGCTCTCGTCGGCTCGTCCGGCGCAGGCAAGACGACCGTGTCGCAGCTCGTCACGCGCATGTACGACCCGACCTCCGGGCACGTGCGGATCGCCGGGCGCGACCTGCGCGACGTCACGCAGGAGAGCCTGCACGACGCCGTCGGCGTGGTCACGCAGGAGGCGCACCTCTTCCACGACTCGATCGCCGAGAACCTCCGGTACGCCAAGCCGGACGCGACGGACGCCGAGCTCGAGTCCGCGCTGCGCCGCGCGCACGTGTGGGACGTCGTCGCCGCCCTGCCGTCCGGCATGGACACCGTCGTCGGCGACCGCGGCTACCGGATGTCCGGCGGCGAGCGGCAGCGGCTCGCGATCGCCCGGGTGTTCCTCAAGGCCCCGCAGCTCGTCGTCCTCGACGAGGCGACGGCGCACCTCGACTCGGACTCCGAGGCCGCGGTCCAGGCGGCCCTCGCCGAGGCGCTGCGCGGGCGCACGTCGCTCGTCATCGCGCACCGGCTCTCGACCGTCCGGGAGGCCGACCTCATCGTCGTCCTCGACGCCGGCCGCGTCGTCGAGACGGGCACGCACGCCGAGCTCCTCGCGCGCGGCGGCCGCTACGCCGCGCTCTACCGGACGCAGTTCGCCGACTCACCCGCGCCGTCGGGCAGCGAACCGAGCACAGTCCTGGCCGCTGCCACGGCCCCCGAGCCGGCGACGGCGACCGCCTGACGGCCGACCGCCGAGCAGGTGGTCCCGGCCCGTCGACCAGGCGGTCCCGGCTCGTCCGCGGCCGCTGACGGACCAGGACCACCTGGTCGGCGCTGTGAGCGCCAGGGCACGTGCCGGGCACGACGAAGGCCCGCCACCCCGAGGGGTGGCGGGCCTTCGTCTGCTCAGCGTGGCGTCCCGCGCGGGGCCGCCGGCCGGGTCAGTTGCCCGTGAGCTTCTCGCGGAGCGCGGCGAGCGCCTCGTCCGACGCGAGCGTGCCCGTGGCCTCGGCGGCCGGGGCCGACGAGTAGGACGTGCTGCTCGAGGACGACGAGCTCGAGGAGCCCGAGTCGCCCGACGCGGCGTCGAAGTCGGCCTTGACGGCCTCGGCGACCTGCTTGCGGTGCGCCTCCCAGCGCTCGTGCGCCTTGGCGTACTCCGCCTCCCAGGCCTCGCGCTGCGCCTCGAAGCCCTCGAGCCACTCGTTGGTCTCCGGGTCGAAGCCCTCGGGGTACTTGTAGTTCCCCTGCTCGTCGTACTCGGCGGCCATGCCGTAGAGCGCGGGGTCGAAGTCGTCCGACTCCGGGTCCACGCCCTCGTTGGCCTGCTTGAGCGACAGCGAGATGCGGCGGCGCTCGAGGTCGATGTCGATGACCTTGACGAAGACCTCGTCACCGACGTTGACGACCTGCTCCGGCAGCTCGACGTGGCGCACGGCCAGCTCCGAGATGTGCACGAGGCCCTCGATGCCGTCCTCGACGCGCACGAACGCACCGAACGGGACGAGCTTGGTGACCTTGCCCGGGACGACCTGACCGATCGCGTGGGTCCGGGCGAACGTCTGCCACGGGTCCTCCTGCGTCGCCTTCAGCGACAGCGAGACGCGCTCGCGGTCGAAGTCGACGTCCAGGACCTCGACCGTGACCTCCTGGCCGACCTCGACGACCTCGGACGGGTGGTCGATGTGCTTCCAGGACAGCTCGGAGACGTGCACGAGGCCGTCGACGCCGCCGAGGTCCACGAACGCACCGAAGTTGACGATCGAGGAGACGACACCGGGGCGCACCTGGCCCTTCTGCAGCGTCTGCAGGAAGGTGGAGCGGACCTCGGACTGCGTCTGCTCGAGCCAGGCGCGGCGCGAGAGGACGACGTTGTTGCGGTTCTTGTCGAGCTCGATGATCTTCGCCTCGATCTCCTTGCCGACGTACGGCTGGAGGTCGCGGACGCGACGCATCTCCACCAGGGAGGCCGGGAGGAAGCCACGGAGGCCGATGTCGAGGATGAGACCACCCTTGACGACCTCGATGACGGTGCCGGTGACGACGCCGTCCTCCTCCTTGATCTTCTCGATCGTGCCCCAGGCGCGCTCGTACTGGGCGCGCTTCTTGGACAGGATCAGACGGCCTTCCTTGTCCTCCTTCTGGAGGACGAGGGCCTCGACCGCGTCGCCGACGTTGACGACCTCACCGGGGTCCACGTCGTGCTTGATGGACAGCTCGCGGGAGGGGATGACGCCCTCGGTCTTGTAGCCGATGTCGAGGAGGACCTCGTCGCGGTCCACCTTGACGATCGTGCCTTCGACGATGTCGCCGTCGTTGAAGTACTTGATGGTCGCGTCAACGGCGGCGAGGAAGTCCTCCTCGGTGCCGATGTCGTTGACGGCAACCTGGGGTGCGGACTTCGCGGGGGTAGAGATGGTCATTGAGTTCGATGCTCCGATGCGGACAGGTGTAGTCGAGCGGGTAGGGTTCTCGGCGCGCCGCTGCCGCTGACCCGGTGACGTCATGGTGGGCGTCGTGGTCCGGGACGAAGGCAGGCGCAACGCACCGCCGTCCACCTTATCCGGGTGTCACCCCGGCGGTCAACGCGACGCCGGTGCGCGGCACCGCCCCCGCCCGGTCGCACCCGGGGCGCTCACGCGAGCACGCGCGCGACGCGCAGCAGCTCCTCCGGGACACGCTTGGGCCGGCCCGCGACCTCGGCCAGCGACACGAGCTCGACGCGCTCGCCCCGCAGCGCCGTCATCACGCCCGACGTCCCCGCGCTCACCGCGTCGACGGCCGCGACCCCGAACCGGCTCCCGAGGATGCGGTCGGTCGGCGTCGGCTCCCCGCCGCGTTGCACGTGCCCGAGCACCGTGAGCCGCGTGTCGAACCCCGTGCGCTCCGCGATCTCCGCGCTCACGCGCTCGCCGATCGACCCCGCGACGATCTCGCCGAAGCGGCCGAGCTGCTGCGTGAACTCCATCGACGACCCCTCGCGCGGGACCGCGCCCTCCGCGACGACGACGATCGAGAAGTTCGCGTGCGCCCGGTGCCGGTGCCGCAGGAACTTCACGAGCTGGTCGATGTCGAAGGGCTCCTCGGGGGCGAGGACCACCTCGGCACCGCCCGCGATGCCCGCGTTGACGGCGATCCAGCCGGCGTGGCGGCCCATGACCTCGACGACCATGACGCGGTTGTGGCTCTCCGCCGTCGTGTGCACCCGGTCGAGGGCCTCGGTCGCGATGTTCACCGCCGTGTGGAAGCCGATCGACAGGTCCGTCCCCTCGACGTCGTTGTCGATCGTCTTGGGGATCGCGACGATCTTGACGCCCGCCTCCGCGACCCGGCTCGCCGCGTGCAGCGTGCCGTCGCCGCCGATGCAGATCAGGGCGTCGAGGTGCTCGGCCTCGACCGTCGCGAGCACGGCGTCCATGCTGCCGTCCTCCTCGCGCGGGTGGAACCGCGCGGTGCCCAGCAGCGTCCCGCCGACCGGCAGCACGTTGCGGATGTCCTGGCGCCCCAGCGGGTGCACGTCGCCGTCGACCACACCGCGCCACCCGTTGCGGAAGCCGATGATGGTGTGCCCGTACTCCCCCGTCCCCTGCTTGACCACGGCCCGGATCGCCGCGTTCAGGCCGGGGCAGTCGCCTCCGCCGGTGAGAAGTCCGATGCGCACCTGTTCCTCCGTCTCGTCGTCCCGTCGCGCGTCCTCGCGCGCGTGCCCGGCGTCGACGGAGGTGCCGACCTCCGCGGCACCGCGTCACGCTCAACCCTAGTCAACCCCGCGGCCCGGGTCACGGCCCGTCCCGGTCCTCGGGCACGCCGACGACCAAGGTCCCGCGCGTCCGGGCCGTGCGGCGCCCTGCGGTGCCCGGGGCCGGTGGTGCCCGGGACAATGGGCCGCATGAGCCAGACCCCCGCCCCCGTGCCGCCGCAGGTCCCGGTCCCGGACGTCGCCCCGCCCGGCCCGACGGCGGACGCCGGCTACCGGGACGTGCCCGCCGCCGAGGGTGGCCGCGCCGGGCGCGGGTGGTGGGACGCGAACGCCGCCGAGTATCTCGACGAGCACGGGGCGTTCCTCGGCGCGGCGGACTTCTGCTGGTGCCCGGAGGGACTGCGGGAGCGCGACGCGCGCCTGCTCGGCGAGGTGACCGGCCTCCGCGTCCTCGAGGTCGGGGCCGGTGCGGCACAGTGCTCGCGCTGGCTCGTCGCCCAGGGCGCGCAGGCGGTCGCCACGGACGTCTCCCGGGGCATGCTCGCCGCGGGTGCGGCGCTCGACCGGGCGACGGGGATCCGCGTGCCCGCCGTCCAGGCCGACGCGCGCCGCCTGCCGTTCGCCGACGGGAGCTTCGACGCCGCGTTCACGTCGTTCGGCGCGATCCCGTTCGTCCCCGACGCCGACGCGATCCACCGCGAGGTCGCCCGGGTGCTCCGACCGGGCGGCACCTGGACGTTCTCCGTCACGCACCCCTCACGCTGGGCGTTCCCCGACGACCCGAGCGCGCACGGGCTGACCGCGAACCGCTCGTACTTCGACCGCCGTCCCTACGTCGAGACGGACGCCGCCGGCCGTGTCGTCTACGCCGAGTACCACCGCACGCTGGGCGACCAAGTGCGCGAGGTGGTCGCCGCCGGGCTGGAGCTGCGCGACGTCGTCGAGCCCGAGTGGCCCACCGACAACACCGAGGTGTGGGGCGGCTGGGGACCGGTGCGCGGTGCCTACCTGCCCGGGACGGCGATCTTCCGCACGCGCCTCCCGGGCTGACCCGGCCGGGTCAGTGTCCCGCCTCGTGCCACGTCGCGCCGACACCGACCGAGACGTCGAGCGGCACGTCGAGGTCCGCCGCCGCGCCCATCTGCGTGCGCAGCAGCTCCTCGACGGCGTCGCGCTCGCCCGGGGCGACCTCGACCACGAGCTCGTCGTGCACCTGCAGGAGCAGCCGCGAGCGCAGTCCGCGCTCGTCGATCGCGCGCTGGACGCCCAGCATCGCGACCTTGATGATGTCGGCCGCGCTCCCCTGGATGGGCGCGTTGAGGGCCATGCGCTCCGCCATCTGGCGCCGCTGCCGGTTGTCGCTCGTGAGGTCGGGCAGGTATCGACGGCGGCCGAGGATGGTCGCCGTGTACCCCGTCGCGCGCGCCTCGTCGACGACGCCCGTGAGGTAGTCGCGCACGCCGCCGAAGCGCTCGAAGTAGTCGTCCATGAGCTTCTGCGCCTCGCCCACCTCGATGGTGAGCTGCTGCGACAGCCCGAACGCCGACAGCCCGTACGCCAGGCCGTAGGACATCGCCTTGATCTTCGAGCGCATCGCGGGCGTGACCTCGGCCGCCGGGACCTCGAACACGCGCGACCCGACGTAGGAGTGCAGGTCCTCGCCGGACCGGAACGCCTCGATGAGCCCCTCGTCACCCGACAGGTGCGCCATGATGCGCATCTCGATCTGGCTGTAGTCGGCCGTCATGAGCGTCTCGTAGCCCTCCCCGACGACGAACGCGCGCCGGATGCGACGGCCCGCCTCCGTCCGGATCGGGATGTTCTGGAGGTTCGGGTCGGTCGAGCTGAGGCGCCCGGTCGCCGCGATGGTCTGCTGGAACGTCGTGTGGATCCGTCCGTCGTCCGCGACGGACTTGAGCAGGCCCTCCACGGTCTGGCGCAGGCGCGAGGCGTCACGGTGCGAGAGCAGGTGCTCGAGGAACGGGTGCTGCGTCTTGACGAAGAGGTCCGCGAGCGCCGACGCGTCGGTCGTGTAGCCCGTCTTGATCTTCTTCGTCTTGGGCATCCCGAGCTGGTCGAACAGCACCTCCTGCAGCTGCTTGGGCGAGCCGAGGTTCACCTCGCGCCCGATGACGGCGTACGCCTCCGACGCGGCGGTCGCGACGAGGTCGCCGAAGTGCTGCTCGAGCTCGCGCAGGTAGTCGACGTCCGCGGCGATGCCGCGCTGCTCCATGCGCGCGAGCACCTGGGAGAGCGGCAGCTCGAGGTCGGTGAGGAGCGTCGTGGCCCCGCGGTCCTCGAGCTCGCCCGCGAGAGCGTCGCCGAGCTGGGCGACGGCGAGCGCGCGGACGGCGTCGCGCTCCTGCTCGCCGTTCCCGTCGAGCGAGAGGTCGAGCGCGCCCTGGGCGTCGTTGCCCGCCTCGGTGTCGGGGCGCAGCTCGCGGTGCAGGTGGCGCACGACGAGGTCGCCGAGGTCGTAGCCGCGCTGGTCCGGATGGCACAGGTAGGCGGCGAGCTCGGTGTCGAACGTGACGCCCGCGAGGTCGTAGCCGCGCGCCGCGAGCTCGTGCCACGCGGACTTCGCGCCGTGCACGGCCTTGGGCCGCGCCGGGTCGGCGAGCCACGCGGCCAGCGCCTCGTCGTCGGCCCCCGCGACGTCGGCGAGCTCGAGCGCCACGGCCGCCCCGGCGTCGTCGGACACCGCGACCGCCCAGGCGTCCCCGCCGCCGGGCACCGCCTTGCCGGCCACCTCGACCCCGAGGCGCCGGTCACCGTGCTCGGCGAGCCACGCGCCGAGCCCCCCGGGCAGGACGTCGGCGAGCTTGACGTCGAACCCCGCCTCCGTCTCGACCTCGCCCTCGGGCGCGATCGCGAAGAGCCGGTCGCGCAGGGCCCGGAACTCGAGCGCGTCGAGGACGCGGTGCGCGGCCTCGCGGTCCCAGGGACGCGTCACGAGGTCGTCGGGGCCGACGGGGAGCTCGAGGTCGCGCAGGAGCGCGTTGAGCCGTCGGTTGAGGCGGACCTGGTCGAGGTGCGCACGGAGGTTCTCCCCCGCCTTGCCCTTGATCTCGTCCGCGTGGTCGAGCAGGCCGTCGAGGTCGCCGTACGCCGTGATCCACTTGGCGGCCGTCTTGGGCCCGACGCCGGGGATGCCCGGCAGGTTGTCGGACGTCTCGCCCACGAGCGCGGCGAGGTCCGGGTAGCGCTCGGGCGGCACGCCGTACTTCTCGACGACGGCGGCGCTGTCCATCCGCGCGAGCTCCGAGACGCCCTTCTTCGGGTAGAGCACCGTGACGTCGGGACCCACGAGCTGGAACGAGTCACGGTCGCCGGAGCAGACGAGGACCTCCATCCCGGCGTCCGCGCCCTGCGTGGCGAGCGTCGCGAAGATGTCGTCCGCCTCGTAGCCCTCGCGCTCGAGCGTCGGGATGTGCAGCGTCTCGAGAATCTCCTTGATGAGCGGGACCTGACCGCGGAACGGCTCGGGCGACGACTCGCGCGTGCCCTTGTAGCTCGGGAGGATCTCCGTGCGGAACGACTGGCGCCCCGCGTCGAACGCGACGGCGACGTGCGTCGGCTCCTCGTCCCGCAGGAGGTTGATGAGCATCGACGTGAAGCCGTACACCGCGTTCGTGTGCTGTCCCGTGGTCGTCGAGAAGTTCTCCGCCGGGAGCGCGAAGAACGCGCGGTAGGCCATGGAGTGTCCGTCGATGAGCAGGAGGCGAGGTCGCGCGGAGGTCGTCACGGGTGCCAACCTACAGTCCATGACCGACACGCACGGCCCCGACCGGACCACCGACCCCGCCGCGCCCGCGGCCGCCGCGACCGGCGCGCCCGCGGCCCCGCGCCACGCCTACGAGGCCATGGGCCTGCGCACCGCGGGCACGCTCATCGAGCGCATGGGCATCGAGCTGGAGGTCGTGAGCGCCGACCGGGTCACCGCGCGCATGCCCGTCGCGGGCAACACCCAGCCCGCGGGCCTGCTGCACGGGGGCGCGTCGGTCGTGCTCGCCGAGACGCTCGGGTCGATCGCCGCGCAGCTCCACGGTGGGCCCGGGCGCGCCGCGGTGGGGATCGAGGTCAACGCCACCCACCACCGGGGGGTGCGCGACGGCTGGGTCCACGGGGAGGCCGTCGCGGTGCACCGGGGCCGTACGACGGCGAGCTACGAGATCGTGGTGTCCGACGACGAGGGACGTCGTGTGTGCACGGCCCGCCTCACGTGCATGATCCTCGGCCGGGACTGACGGCGACGCCGCGCCGGCCGTCCCGGGCGGGCTCTGCCCGCGGACGGCCGCCCGGCTCAGCCGGGCAGGGTCTCGCGGGCCTCGACCGGCGTCACGACGCCGCCGCGGTTGCGGTACTCCGCCTGGAACTCGCGCAGGTCGACCGGTCCGGACATCGTCTCGGTCCGGGCACGACGACGGCGCGCGATGAGGTCCTCGAGGGAACGGGTGCCCCGGCGGGTGGGCGTGAGGTCGGCCGCGAGGCGACGCTGGAGCACCGCGGTCGACACGACGCGGTGGCCCGCGACCGGGCCGAAGCCGAGCCGCGCGAGGAAGCGCTGGACGCCGCGCGATCCGGGGATCGGGACCGAGTAGACGTGCGTCGCACCGGCGCCGGCAGCGAGGTCCGCCGTCGCGCTGAGCAGCGCGTGACCCACGCCGCGTCGGCGGGAGTCCTCGCCGACGTAGACGGCCTCGACGTACAGGCTCGGCTCGTCGGCGAACAGGTGCGGGTCGAGCACGCGCGCCAGCACGAACCCGACGGGGCGGCCGTCGTGCAGGGCGACGAGGACGTTGCCGCCCGGGAGCGTGAGCAGCACCGACAGGTGCCGGACCAGGCGGTCCTCGTCGGGCGCGCAGATCTGCGCCCCGGACGCCGACTCGCGCCGGGCCTCCGAGCACAGCACAGCGATCCCCGGCAGGTCGTCACCGACCGCGGGCCTGACCTCCACTGCTGGGCGCACCGCGCTCCTCCTCGTTCGCACCGTGGGACCGACGGCACCGAGGGACGTGGGGGGTGAGATGGTTCCACGTCGCTCGGACGGCGCCGTCGGCCGTCGACTGAGCACTACGTGGCGACCGCGTGTCCACCGCCCCGGGAACTACTGGACGCCAGTCCAAGACGATAGCCCGCCCGGGGCGCCGTGACAAAGGTCCTGCTCAGGACACCGGCCACGGCCGATCGGTCGCCGACGCGGGCTCAGGCGCCGCCGACCTGCTCGATGACGGCGTCCGCGACCTCGCGCATGGTGAGGCGCCGGTCCATCGACGTCTTCTGGATCCAGCGGAACGACTCCGGCTCCGACAGACCCATCTTGGTCATGAGCAGACCCTTGGCACGGTCCACGCGCTTGCGCGTCTCGAAGCGCTCCGCCAGGTCCGCGACCTCGGACTCGAGCGCCGTGATCTGCGAGTAGCGCGAGATCGCGATCTCGACCGCGGGCAGCAGGTCCGCCGGCGTGAACGGCTTGACGACGTAGGCCATGGCCCCCGCGTCGCGCGCCCGCTCGACGAGCTCCGCCTGCGAGAACGCCGTGAGCAGGACGACCGGCGCGGCGTGCGCCTTGCCGATCTGCTCCGCGGCGGAGATGCCGTCGAGCTCGGGCATCTTCACGTCCATGACGACGACGTCGGGCTTGAGCTCGAGAGCCAGCTTGACCGCCGTGGCGCCGTCGCCCGCCTCGCCGACGACGTCGAAACCGGCGTCGCGCAGCGTCTCGACCACATCGAGACGGATCAGGGCCTCGTCCTCGGCGACGACCGCGCGGCGCGCGGGACGGCCCGACGGGGCGGGGGTCGCGGCGGGCTCGGGCTCGATCATCGGGGGCAGGTCGAGCGGCTGCTTGTCCTCGGGCTGCGCTGTCTGGTCACTCACGGGGTTCACTGTAGTGCGCCGCACCCCCTGCCGCCCCCGCGTTTCGCCCTCGGAGGAGTGTGATTCTCGTGAAGGCGCGCACGTGTGGTTCGATGGTGCACGCGCAACGGACCCGGCGACCGGCTCCGACGCGCACCGCCCCGGTAGCCCAACCGGCAGAGGCGTTCGGCTCAAACCCGATCCAGTGTGGGTTCGAATCCCACCCGGGGCACCTCCCCTGTCACCGCGCCGCACCCGGCGCGAGCCGGCGGCCCGTCCCCCACGCCGACGGCTCCGGACCGTACCGGACGACCATCGAGCGGAACGCCTCCGCCGCGCGCGTCCGAGCACCCGTCCGTTCCGCGCCGGGCTCCACCGCCTCCGACGCGCGCGCCAGCTCGTCGTCGACGAACCACCCCAGTGGTCTCGGGACGGCGCCGGCACCCATCTCGCGCGACACCGCCTTGAGCGCGACGAGCTCCGCCGCGGCGCGCACCACGTCCCCCGAGGCCTCCCCCTCCGTGAGCAGCGTCACCAGATCCATGGGCGGTACGGCGTCGTCGGGGCGCACGCGCAGCCACCGCAGCGTCGCCGCCGGGCGCACGACGTAGAAGACCTTCTTGTACGGCACCGCGGGCACCGACCACCATCGGTCGCGCTGACCCAGCGCCACGTGCAGGTAGTGGCGCCGCAGCGCGTCGCGGTCGACGACGTGCTCCGCGAGCGCGAGCAGCTCCGCCCGGAACGCGTCGTCGGCGCGATAGACGATCGGCGAGCGCAGCCACTCCAGCAGGGTCGCGTTCCCCCGTACGAGCAGCCGGACCGCCTTGAGCAGGTCCCACCCGTTCACGTCAAGCACCGCGTCGAGCGGGGTCTCGACGACGTCGCGCCGCGGCCACGGGTCCAGGTAGTCCGCCTGCGACCGGACGTACACGAACCGGCAGTCGTGGTCCGAGTCCGGCGACGGGAACCCCCATGCACGGCTCCCGCTCTCCACCGCGAGCGGTATCGCGACCCGCTCGTCGCGCACGACGGCGTCCAGCCGCGCGTCGACCCGACGCACGACCGCAGGGTCCAGGGAGTCCGGCACGGCACGCATCCCGCGAGGGTAGGGGTACCGAGAACCCCGTGTCGTGCACTTTCCGGCACGGTGCCGGGTCGGACGGTGACGTCACCGGGGAGCGGGGCCGGAGAGGAGGAGGGCGCGGGTCGTGGCGGGGCTGGCGGGAGGCCGCGAGGCACGAGCGGCCGGATGGTAGACCCGCGCCCTCCTCCTCGGAGCGCCTCGCGAAGGCGACCGCACGGGCCGGCTCCGGAACGCCGGACGGCGGCGCCCCCACGAGAGGGGCGCCGCCGTGCGACGTCATGCGCGGTCTACGCCCTCACGGGCGCGACGGCGTCAGGCGCGCGTGTCGGAGTGGTCGCCGATCTTGTGCACGAGGATCGAGTTCGTCGTGCCCGGCTGGCCCACGGGGGCGCCGGAGACGACGACCACGAGGTCGCCGACCTCGGCGAGGCCGTTGGCCTGGAGGGTCGTGTCGACCTGGTCGACCATCGCGTCGGTGTTCTCCACCTCGGGCACCTGGTAGGTCTGGGTGCCCCATGTGAGCGACAGGACGTTGCGCACGTGCTCGCGCGGCGTGAAGGCGAGCAGCGGGATCGACGAGCGCAGGCGCGACATGCGGCGCGCCGAGTCGCCCGACTGGGTGAACGTCGCGAGGTACTTCGCGCCGAGGATCTCGCCGATCTCCGCAGCCGCGCGCGTGATGGCGCCACCGCGCGTGTGCGGGGTCGAGCCGAGCGGCGCGATGCGCTCGCGGCCGGCCTCCTCCGTCGCCTCGATGATGCGGGCCATGGTCTGCACCGTGAGGATCGGGTACTCGCCCACGCTGGTCTCGCCCGAGAGCATGACCGCGTCGGCGCCGTCGAGGACGGCGTTGGCGCAGTCGGACGCCTCGGCGCGCGTCGGGCGCGGCGAGTTCGTCATGGACTCGAGCACCTGCGTCGCGACGATGACGGGCTTGGCGTTGCGACGCGCGAGCTCGACGATGCGCTTCTGGACGAGCGGCACCTGCTCCAGCGGGAGCTCGACCGCGAGGTCGCCGCGGGCGACCATGACGCCGTCGAACGCGTCGACGATCTCGGCGAGGTTCTCGACGGCCTGCGGCTTCTCGATCTTCGCGACGACGGGGACCGTGCGGCCCTCCTCGTCCATGATCCGCTTGACGTCCTCGAAGTCCTTCGCGGACCGCACGAAGGACAGCGCGATGATGTCCGCGCCGAGCTTGAGGGCCCAGCGCAGGTCGTCCTGGTCCTTCTCGGACAGCGCCGGCACGGAGACCGCGACGCCCGGGAGGTTCAGGCCCTTGTTGTTCGACACCGGGCCGGCGACCTCGACACGCGTCACGACGCGCGGGCCCTCGACGGCGGTGACGCGGACGAGCACCTTGCCGTCGTCGATGAGGATCGGGTCGCCGACGCGCGCGTCGCCCGGCAGGCCCTTGTGCGTCGTGGAGACGAGCTCCTTGGTGCCGACGACGTCCTCGGTCGTGATCGTGAAGGTGTCACCCTCCTCGAGCCAGTGCTTCTCGTCGCCGCCGAAGCGGCCCAGGCGGATCTTCGGCCCCTGGAGGTCGACGAGCACCGCGACGGAGCGGCCCGACTCGGCGGCGGCCTCGCGCACGCCGTGGTAGACGGCCGCGTGCTCCTCGGCGCTGCCGTGGCTGCGGTTGATCCGCGCCACGTCCATCCCGGCGTCGACGAGCGCGCGGAGCTGCTCCTTCGACTCGGTCGCGGGTCCGATGGTGCAGACGATCTTTGCTCTGCGCATATCTCCAGCCTCTAGTCTTCCGACCGGCCGGGAGCCGGTCGTCGCGGGGTGCCCCTCCCTAGGATGCCCCGCTCATCGTCCCGGCGCCGGACACCCGGCGCCGGGGTGCACGTCAAGCGCGCAAGGACACGGTGTTCGCGCGCACAGGCGCGGGCAGCTCGGTCCCTCCCTGAAGGTAGGCGTCGACGGATGCCGCCGCCGCCCGTCCCTCGGCGATCGCCCACACGATCAGCGACTGCCCACGACCCGCGTCGCCGGCCACGAAGACCCCGGGCAGCGACGACGCGAAGTCGTCGCCGCGCGCCACGAGGCCGCGGCCCGTGAGGTCCGCGCCGGCCTGGGTCGTGATGGTCGCCGTCTCCGGCCCGGTGAAGCCCATCGCGACGAGCACGAGGTCCGCGGGGATCTCGCGCTCGGTGCCCGCCTTGGGCACGCGACGGCCGTCGGGCAGGTACTCGGTCTCCGCGACGCGCAGCGCGCGCACGGCTCCGTTCTCGTCGCCCAGGAACTCGACGGTGGACGCGAGGAACTCGCGCTCACCGCCCTCCTCGTGCGACGTGGACACCTCGAACACGATCGGGTCCGTCGGCCACGGCTGGGTCGCGGACCGCTCGAGCGGCGGCTGCTTGCCGATCGCGAGCGTCGTCACGCTCGCCGCGCCCTGGCGCAGCGAGGTGCCGAGGCAGTCCGACCCGGTGTCGCCGCCGCCGATGACGATGACGTGCTTGCCCGTGGCCGTGATCTGGTCGGCGACCTCGCGCCCGGCGACGACGGCGTTCGCCTGGTGCAGGAAGTCCATGGCGAAGTGGATGCCGTCGAGCTCTCGCCCGGGGACCGACAGGTCGCGCGGGACGGTCGCACCCGTGGCGACCACGACGGCGTCGTACCGGGCCCGCAGGTCGTCCCACGTGATGTCGACGCCGATCTCGACACCGGGGCGGAACCGCGTGCCCTCGGCCTCCATCTGCGCCACGCGGCGGTCGATGTGGTGCTTCTCGAGCTTGAAGTCGGGGATGCCGTAGCGCAGCAGCCCACCGATCGCGTCGTCCCGCTCGTAGACGGCGACCGTGTGGCCGGCGCGCGTGAGCTGCTGCGCGGCGGCGAGGCCGGCAGGCCCCGAGCCCACGACGGCGACCGTCGAGCCCGTGAGGCGCTGCGGCACCTGCGGCGTGACGTAGCCGCGCGCGAACGCCTCGTCGATGATCGAGACCTCGACGTTCTTGATCGTCACGGCCGGCTGGTTGATGCCGAGCACGCAGCTCGACTCGCACGGTGCCGGGCACACGCGACCGGTGAACTCCGGGAAGTTGTTGGTCTCGTGCAGGCGGTCGATCGCGTCGGCCCACTGGTCGCGGTAGACGAGGTCGTTCCACTCCGGGATGAGGTTCCCGAGCGGGCAGCCCTGGTGGCAGAACGGGATGCCGCAGTCCATGCAGCGTCCCGCCTGCTCCTTGAGGAACGGCTGGCCCTCCTCGAGGTGCGCGTGCACGTCCTTCCAGTCCCGCAGGCGCACGGCCACCGGGCGGTTGGGCGGGAGCTCGCGCTCCCGCACCTTCAGGAATCCGCGGGGGTCAGCCACGGGCCACCTCCAAGATCTGGTCCCACACGCCCGGGGCCGCGGGGTCGAGCCCTGCCGACTCCGCCTTCTCGAGCGCCGAGCGCATGCGGGCGAAGTCGGTCGGCAGCACGCGCGTGAAGCGCTGGACGGCCGCGGGGAAGTCCTCGAGGAGCTCGGCCGCGAGCGGCGACCCCGTCTCCTCGTGGTGACGACGGACGAGCTGCTCGACGAGCGCGACCTCGGCGTCCTCGAGCGGGCTCAGGCCGAGCTCGCCGGTGGCGAGCGCGCTCGTGTTGACGTTGCCCTCGCGCAGGTCGAGCACGTACGCGGTGCCGCCGGACATGCCGGCGCCGAAGTTGCGCCCGGTCGGGCCGAGCACGAGCACCGTGCCGCCCGTCATGTACTCGCAGCCGTGGTCGCCCACGCCCTCGACGACGAGCGTGGCGCCCGAGTTGCGCACGCCGAAGCGCTCGCCGACCCGGCCGCGCAGGAAGATCTCGCCCGACGTCGCGCCGTAGCCGATGACGTTGCCCGCGACGACGTTGCTCGACCCGGTGAGGACCGCGTTGCGGTCCGGGCGCACGACGATCCGTCCGCCCGACAGGCCCTTGCCGACGTAGTCGTTCGCGTCGCCGAACAGGCGCAGCGTGACGCCGCGCGGCAGGAACGCGCCGAGCGACTGGCCGGCGGACCCGGTGAGGGTCACGTCGATCGTGTCGTCGGGCAGGCCCTCGCCGCGGAACCGCTTGGTCACCTCGTGGCCGAGCATCGTGCCGACGGTGCGGTTGACGTTGCGCACCGGCAGGGAGATGCGGACCGGCTCGCGCCGCTCGAGCGCGTCCTCGGCGAGCGCGACGAGCTGGTTGTCGAGCGCCTTCTCGAGGCCGTGGTCCTGCGTCGTGGTGTTGCGCAGCGAGGCGCCCTCCACCGGCACGGGACGCTCGAGCACGGGCCCGAGGTCGAGGCCCTGGGCCTTCCAGTGGTCGATCGCCTTGCGCGTGTCGAGGAGCTCGACACGGCCGATGGCCTCCTCGACGGTCCGGAAGCCGAGGCGCGCCAGGTACTCGCGCACCTCCTCGGCGATGAACTCGAAGAAGTTCACGACGAACTCCGGCTTGCCCGTGAACCGGGCGCGCAGCTCGGGGTTCTGCGTCGCGACGCCGACCGGGCACGTGTCCAGGTGGCACACGCGCATCATGACGCAGCCCGAGACGACCATGGGGGCGGTCGCGAAGCCGAACTCCTCGGCCCCGAGCAGCGCCGCCACGACCACGTCGCGACCGGTCTTCATCTGGCCGTCGACCTGGACGACGATCCGGTCGCGCAGGTTGTTGAGCACGAGCGTCTGCTGGGTCTCGGCGAGGCCGATCTCCCAGGGCGTGCCCGCGTGCTTGAGCGACGTCAGCGGGCTCGCACCCGTGCCGCCGTCGTGACCCGAGATGAGGACGACGTCCGCGTGCGCCTTGGACACGCCCGTCGCGACCGTCCCGACGCCGAACTCGGAGACGAGCTTGACGTGGATGCGCGCCGCCGGGTTCGCGTTCTTCGCGTCGTGGATGAGCTGCGCGAGGTCCTCGATCGAGTAGATGTCGTGGTGGGGCGGCGGCGAGATGAGCCCGACGCCCGGCGTCGAGTGCCGGGTCTTCGCGACCCACGGGTACACCTTGTGCCCAGGGAGCTGACCGCCCTCGCCGGGCTTGGCGCCCTGGGCGAGCTTGATCTGGATGTCGTCCGCGTTCGTCAGGTACTCGCTCGTGACGCCGAAGCGGCCCGACGCGATCTGCTTGACCTTGGAGCGGCGCTCCGGGTCGTACAGGCGCTCCGGGTCCTCGCCGCCCTCGCCGGTGTTCGACCGGCCACCCAGACGGTTCATCGCGATCGCGAGGGTCTCGTGCGCCTCCGCGGAGATCGACCCGTAGGACATGGCGCCCGTGTTGAAGCGCTTGACGATCTCGCTCACGGGCTCGACCTCGTCGAGCGGGACCGCGGGGCGCTCGCCCTCGCGCAGCGCGAGGAGGCCGCGCAGCGTCATGAGGCGCGAGGACTGCTCGTCCACGCGGTGCGTGTACTGGCGGAAGATGTCGAACCGGCGCTCGCGCGTGGCGTGCTGCAGGCGGAAGACCGTCTCCGGGTCGAACAGGTGCTCCTCGCTGTCGCGGCGCCACTGGTACTCGCCGCCCGTCGTGAGGCGCACGTGCGGGCGGTGGTTGCCGGACTTGGGGTACGCGTCGACGTGGCGCGCGGCGACCTCGGCCGCGACGACGTCGAGCCCGATGCCGCTGAGGCGCGACGTCGTGCCCGTGAAGAACGCCTGCACGAGGTCGTGGGACAGGCCCACCGCCTCGAACACCTGGGCGCCGCGGTACGAGGAGATGGTCGAGATGCCCATCTTGCTCATGACCTTGAGCACGCCCTTGCCGAGCCCCTTGATGAGGTTCGCGACGGCCTTCGCCGGGTCGACCGTGAGGTAGCCGCGGCGCGCGAGGTCCTCGACCGTCTCCATGGCGAGGTACGGGTTGACCGCGGCCGCGCCGTAGCCGATGAGCAGCGCGACGTGGTGCACCTCGCGCACGTCGCCGGCCTCGACGACGAGCGACACCTGGGTGCGCGTGTGCCGCCGCAGCAGGTGGTGGTGCACCGCGCTCGACAGGAGCAGCGACGGGATCGGCGCGTGCTCGGCGTCCGAGTCGCGGTCCGACAGCACGATGAAGCTCGCGCCCGCGGCGACGTGCTCGTCGACCTCGGCGAAGATCTCCTCGAGGCGGGCGAGCAGGGACTCGCCGCCGCCCGCGACGCGGTACAGGCCCTTGATCGTCACCGCGCGGAAGATGCCGGAGAGCTTCGGGTCCTTGTCGACGCGGATGATCTTCGCGAGCTGGTCGTTGTCGAGCACGGGGAAGGGCAGCATGAGCTTGCGCGCGTGCTCGGGCGTGTCGACGAGGAGGTTCGGCTCCGGGCCGATCGCGCCGCCGATGGACGTGACGAGCTCCTCGCGGATCGCGTCCAGCGGCGGGTTCGTCACCTGCGCGAACATCTGCGTGAAGTAGTCGAACAGCAGGCGCGGACGCTTCGCGAGGACGGCGATGGGCGTGTCCGTGCCCATCGCGCCCAGCGGCTCCGCCCCCGTGTTGGCCATCGGGGTGAGGATGACCTTGAGCTCCTCCTGCGTGTACCCGAAGGCGCGCTGGCGGCGCTCGACGGACGCGGGGCTGTGCGCGACGTGCTCGCGCTCGGGGAGCTGGTCGAGGTAGACCGCGTTCTCGGCGACCCACTGCGCGTACGGGCGCTGGGCGGCGAGCTGGGACTTGATCTCCTCGTCCTCGATGATCCGGCCCTGGCCGGTGTCGACGAGGAACATGCGGCCGGGCTCGAGGCGGCCCTTGCGGACGATCGTCGCGGGGTCGAGGTCGAGCACGCCCGCCTCGCTCGCGAGCACCACGAGGCCGTCCTCGGTCACCCAGTAGCGCCCCGGGCGCAGGCCGTTGCGGTCCAGGACCGCGCCGATGAGCGTGCCGTCGGTGAAGTTGAGGCACGCGGGGCCGTCCCACGGCTCCATGAGCGTCGAGTGGTACTCGTAGAACGCGCGCAGGTCCGGGTCCATGTCGGCGTGGTTCTCCCACGCCTCCGGGATCATCATGAGCACCGCGTGCGGCAGCGAGCGGCCCGAGAGGTGCAGGAGCTCGAGCACCTCGTCGAAGCTCGCCGAGTCGCTGGAGCCCTCCGAGCACACCGGCAGGAGCGGGGCGAGGTCGCCGACGGCCTCGCTCGCGAGGGTGCCCTCACGCGCCGCCATCCAGTTCCGGTTGCCGCGCACCGTGTTGATCTCGCCGTTGTGCGCGATCATGCGGAACGGCTGCGCGAGCGGCCACGACGGGAACGTGTTCGTCGAGAACCGCGAGTGCACGAGCGCGATCTCGCTCGCGTACCGCGGGTCGGACAGGTCGGGGAAGAACGGCTCGAGCTGCGCCGTCGTGAGCATCCCCTTGTACGTGAGGGTGCGCGCCGAGAGCGACGCGAAGAACAGGCCGAGCTCGTTCTCCGCGCGCTTGCGCAGGCGGTACGTGCGACGGTCGAGCTCGACGCCGGACAGCTCGCGCGCGGGGTCCGCGACGACGACCTGACGGAACAGCGGCATGGACGCACGCGCGCTCGGGCCGACGAGGTCGGCCGTGACGGGCACGTCGCGCCACGCGAGGACCTCGAGCTTCTCCTCCGCCGCGATCGCCTCGACGCCACGGGCCGCCTCGGCGGCGGCGTCGGCCTCCTGCGGGAGGAAGGCCATGCCGATGGCGTAGTGGCCCGCGGGCGGGAGCTCCGCGTCGACCACGTCGCGCACGAAGGCGTCGGGAATCTGCGTGAGGATCCCGGCGCCGTCGCCGCTGTTCTCCTCGGCACCGACGGCGCCGCGGTGGTCGAGGTTGAGCAGGGCCGTCAGCCCCGCGTCAACGATGTCGCGTCCGGGCGTGCCGCGGAGCGTCGCCACGAAGGCGACGCCGCACGCGTCGTGCTCGGCGGCGGGGTCGTACAGACCGGATGCCGTGGGAGGGGCGGACAGGGCGGGTGCCCGGTGCGCGTCCCGATACTGCGGCGTGGTCATCAACACCGTCCTCACAGGCGCCCGACCGAGACGGCCGGGCTGGTTCCAGCTGGGGGGGTTCGGGACGTCGTCGGCCCTATGGACATGACAGAACCCACCGGGCGGTCGCCCGGCGGATTCGCCTATGAATGACGGATGCTCAGCGACCGGGGTCTGGTCGCGCGGCATCTGCCTGCTCGGACTCCTCCGAGTCGTCGGAGTCCTCGGTCGTCGAGGGGTCCTCGTCGTCGGTCGACTCCTCGACCGGCTCCTCGGACCCCGTGGTGGACGCCTCGTCCGGAGCGTCGAGGGACACCGTCTCCTCGCGCCCGGGGTGGCGACGCCCGACAACGATAAACGCAATCAGCGCACCGACACCGACCAGGATCGAGGTCCAGACGTTCAGCCGGAGGCCGAGGACGAGCTCGGCCTCGTCGATGCGCAGCATCTCGATCCACACACGACCGAGCGTGTAGACGAAGACGTAGAGCCAGAATACCCGACCATGACCCAGCCGGAACCGACGGTCCAGGTAGATCAGGAGCAGGGCAGCGCCGATGTTCCAGACCATCTCGTAGAGGAACGTCGGGTGGAACAGGGTGCCCGGCGGGTACCCGGCCGCGGCGGCCACGGAGTCGTCGACGCGCAGCCCCCAGGGGAGGGTCGTCGGGGCGCCGAACAGCTCCTGGTTGAACCAGTTGCCGAGCCGGCCGACGGCCTGCGCGAGCAGCAGGCCGGGCGCCAGGGCGTCCGCGAACGCGGGGAAACTCACGCGCTGGCGGCGGCACCCGATGTACGCGCCGACCGCGCCGAGCGCGACGGCGCCCCAGATGCCCAGGCCGCCCTCCCACACGTAGAGCGCGCGGACGGGGTCGCCGTTCGGGCCCCAGTACGGGTCCGGCGTCGAGAAGACGTGGTAGAGCCGGCCGCCCACGATGCCGAAGGGGACCGCCCAGAAGGCGATCTCCAGGACGTCGTCCGCCTCTCCCCCGCGCTCCACCCAGCGGCGCCGGGTGAGCCACAGGGCCACCGCGATGCCCGCGAGGATCGCGAGGGCGTACGCCCGGATCGGGAACGGCCCGACATACCACGTGTGCTGCGGGGGGCTCGGGAGCGCGGCGGGCAGGGCGCCCGCGGCCTCCACGAGCTGCCCGACGGCGAGCGCGGCGCTCATGCGACCACCTCTCCTGTCGTCGTCGTGCCGGCCGGGACGCCGTCGCCGGCCCCGTCCCGGCCCGCGCGGACGCCCGCGACGAGGTCCGCCGCGACGGCCTTCAGGGCGGCGAGCCGCTCGTCCCACGGCGCGTCGCCCAGGAGCGGGCGGACGAACGCGGAGCCGACGATGACGCCGTCGGCGTAGCGGCCGACCTCGGCGGCCTGCTCGCCGGTGGACACGCCGAGGCCGACGCACACCAGGTCGGCGCCGGCGGCGCGCGTGTCGGCGACGAGCCGCGCGGCCTGCGGCCCGACGGCCGCCCGCACGCCCGTGACGCCCATCGTCGAGGCGGCGTAGACGAACCCGCGCGACGCGCGCGCCGTGAGCCGCAGCCGCTCGGCCGTCGAGCTCGGCGCGACGAGAAAGACGCGGTCCAGCCCGTGCGCCTCCGACGCGTCCAGCCACGCGCGACCCTCGTCGGGGATGAGGTCGGGCGTGATGAGACCGGCTCCCCCGGCGGCGGCGAGGTCGCGCGCGAACGCGTCGACGCCGTACCGCAGGACCGGGTTCCAGTACGTCATGACGAGCACCGGGACCCGGCCGCCGGTGCGTTCGGTGACGGCAGCGACGACGCGGAACACGTCGGCGACGCGCACGCCCGCGTCGAGCGCGGTCTGCGCGGCGGCCTGGATCACCGGACCGTCCATCACGGGGTCGGTGTACGGGATGCCGAGCTCCAGCACGTCCACGCCCGAGTCGACGAGCGCGAGCGCCGCCTCGATCGAGCGGTCCACGGTCGGGAAGCCGACGGGCAGGTAGGCCACGAGCGCGGCCCGACCCTCCGCGCGGAGCTCGAGCAGGCGGCGCGCGGTGCCCGACGCGCCTGCGGTCGTCCCGGGGGCGTCCTTGGTCCGTGCCGCGCTCACAGCTGTCCCTCCGTGCCCGTCGCCGTCTCGGCGATCGCGTCGTCGTCCACGAGGTCGAACCACCGGGCGGCGGTCGCGACGTCCTTGTCCCCGCGCCCCGAGAGGTTCACCAGGATCACGTGGTCGGTGCGGCCCGCGGCGGCCGCCGCGCGGCCGACCCGCAGCGCGCCGGCGAGCGCGTGCGCCGACTCGATCGCGGGGATGATGCCCTCCGTGCGGCACAGCAGCCGGAAGGCCTCCATGGCCTCGGAGTCGGTCACGGGCTCGTAGGTGGCCCGACCGAGGTCGTGGAGCCACGAGTGCGCCGGGCCGACGCTCGGGTAGTCGAGCCCCGCCGAGACCGAGTGGCTGGGCAAGGTCTGGCCGTCGTCGTCCTGCAGCAGGTACGAGCGAGCACCGTGCAGGACGCCGGGAGCGCCTCCGCTGAAGCGGGCCGCGTGGCGGCCGGTCTCCACGCCCTCGCCGCCGGCCTCGAAGCCGTAGAGCTCGACGCCCTCGTCGTCGAGGAACGCGTTGAACAGGCCGAGCGCGTTGGACCCTCCGCCGACGCACGCCGCGAGCGCGTCCGGCAGCCGCCCGATGCGGTCGAGGATCTGCGTGCGCGCCTCCTCGCCGATGACGCGGTGGAACTCGCGCACCATCTCGGGGAAGGGGTGCGGGCCGGTCACGGTGCCGAGGAGGTAGTGCGTCGTGTCGACGTTCGCGACCCAGTCGCGGAGCGCCTCGTTGATCGCGTCCTTGAGCGTGCGCTGCCCGATCGTCACGGGCACGACCTCGGCGCCGAGCAGGCGCATGCGAGCCACGTTGAGCGCCTGGCGCCGAGTGTCCTCCTCGCCCATGTACACGACGCACTCGAGGTCGAGCAGGGCCGCGGCCGTCGCCGTCGCGACGCCGTGCTGGCCCGCCCCGGTCTCGGCGATCACGCGCGTCTTGCCCATCCGCTTGACGAGCAGCGCCTGGCCGAGGACGTTGTTGATCTTGTGCGAGCCGGTGTGGTTGAGGTCCTCGCGCTTGAGGAAGACGCGCGAGCCGCCCGCGTGCTGCGCGAAGCGCGGCACCTCGGTGAGCGGGCTGGGACGCCCGGTGTACTCGCGCTGGAGGCGCGCGAGCTCGTTCACGAACGCCGGGTCGTCGAGCGCCTTGCGGTACTCGGTCTCCAGTTCGTCCAGGGCGGCGATGAGCGCCTCGGGGACGAACCGTCCGCCGAACTCGCCGAAGTAGGGACCCTCCTGGGTCGCGAGGGAGCGCGTCAGGTCGGCGCGCACGGAGTGCTCGGCACTCCGTGAGGTGGTCGAAGGTGTCGAGTCGGGCACGGGGCCGGTCCTCCTGCGTGGTGGGGTGTGCTGGGCCGGGGCGCGGCGCCTGCGGCGTGACGGACGGAGCCGTCGTGCCTCAGGGCCGCACGGACCACAGCGACGGGTGCGACCCGGCCGCGACGAGGTCCGCGACGGACGAGCGCGGGGCGTCGTCGGTCACGAGCGCCTCGCCGACGAGCACCGCGTGCGCACCGGAACGGGCATAGTCCATGACGTCGTGCGGCCCGCGCACGCCGGACTCGGCGACGCGGACGACCTCGTCCGGGATGGCGGGCGCGAGGCGCGCGAACGTGGTGCGGTCCACGTCGAGCGTCTTGAGGTTGCGCGAGTTGACGCCCACGACGCGGGCGCCCGCGTCGAGCGCGCGCGAGACCTCGTCCAGCGTGTGCACCTCGACGAGCGCCGTCATCCCGAGCGAGTGGACGCGCTCGACGAGCGACGTGAGGACCGTCTGCTCGAGCGCGGCGACGATGAGGAGGACGATGTCGGCACCGTGCGCGCGCGCCTCCCACACCTGGTACGGCGTCACGACGAAGTCCTTGCGGAGCACGGGGACGTCGACCCGGGCGCGCACGGCGTCGAGGTCGGCGAGGCTGCCGTTGAACCGCCGCTGCTCGGTGAGCACGGAGATCGCGGCCGCGCCGCCCTTCTCGTACTCCCCGGCGAGCTCGGCCGGGTCGGAGATCGCCGCGAGCGCACCCTTGCTGGGGCTCGAGCGCTTCACCTCGGCGATGACCGCGACCGCGTCGTCCGCCTTGAGGCGGCTCACGCACTCGAGCGCGCCGGGGAGGCGGGACGCGCGTTCCTTCAGCTCGTCGAGCGAGGTCGCCGCCTGACGCACCGCGAGATCCTCGCGCACGCCCGCGACGATGTCGTCCAGAACCGTCATCGTCCCACCACTCCCCGTGTCGTCCCGCCCCCCGGCCGGGCCGGTCGGCCATCGTGCACCCACAGGTTCGGGCCGACCCGTTGACAGGGAGGTACCTGCCATCGTAGAGCCGCCCCCGAGTGACGATGACCACGGCCCAGCCCCCGAGACGGCCGTCGCGGCGCTGCCCGACCCTCTCACCCCGCTGCCGGGCCGAGCCACGGGACGAGCGCGGGCACGTTCCGCAGGACGCCGAAGAGGAGGAGGACGCCGAGGGAGGCCCACGCGACCCCGGCAGGGAGGCGCGGGGCCGGGCGCCCGCGCCAGGCCCGGACGAGCCACGTGACCCACAGCGCGACGAGCAGCGGCGCGACGACGACCCAGAGGGGGTTCATGGACCAGGCCGCGGCGACGTCGAGGTGCACGAGGTCGTAGGTGGCGCGCAGTCCGCCGCACCCCGGGCACGCGAGGCCGGTCAGGGCGAGCAGGGGGCACGTGACGTAGTGCCCTGGGCGGTTCGGGTCGACGGCACCGACGTAGACCACCGCCGCCGCGACGAGCGCGCCGACCGCGAGGGGTGCCTGCGCCGCGCGCGGGACCCGCCGACGTCGCACGGCCTCGGACGTCACGTGCGCACCCGTCAGTACTGGTCCGGGATCGTGCCGACCCAGGCGAGGATGCCCGGGACGAAGATCAGCAGGGAGAGCAGGCCGATCACCGACAGAGCGATCGCGACCCAGCCGAGGATGATCCCCGCCGTCGCCATGCCGTCGTTGTCCGCCTGGCCCTCCGCGACCGCTCGCTTCGCGGCGTTGCCGACGATCACCGCCGGGATGCCCGTGAAGAATCCGCAGCTCAGGACGAACGAGGCGATCCCCAGCACCAGCGACCAGATCGCCAGGTTGTTCTTGGGGTAGTACGGCGGCGCCCCGTAGGCGCCCGCCGGGTACTGCTGTCCGGGGTACTGCTGCCCCGGGTACTGCGGCTGTGCTCCGTACGGGGCTCCCGCGGGGTCGCCCGTCGGGTGCTGCGGACCGCCGGGCGCCGACGAGCCGTACGGCGCCTGCGACCCGTCCTGCGGGCCTGCGGGGTCGTACGGGCCGGGGCCCGGCGGCTGCGTCATCGCGACTTCTTCTGGCCGTAGCCCATGTTGCGGAGCACGAGGCCGCCGACGAGCGCCACCGCCACGAGGCCCATGCCGACCCAGAAGAGCCAGACGCCGGACACCTGGGCCATGCCCGGGAGGAGGACACCGATCGCGGCCACGAGCGCGCCGACCATGATGCCGATCATGGTGAACCACGCGGCGACGGTGTGGCCGTGGTTCGTGGGCGGAGCCGCGGGCGGCAGGTAGGCGATCTCGGTCGTCTGCTGGTTCTCGGCCATGAGGGTCGTGCCTTTCGTCAAGATGTGGTCAGAGCCTATCGGACCGGGCCGGTGCCCGTCCCCCGCACGGTCCCCGGACGCGGCGACGGGAGCGGGCGTCCGCGCTGCTCAGCGGTCCGTGGGGTCCTCGCCGCGGGACAGCGCGTCCCACGCGTCGTGGTCGGAGAGGTCGTCGGGTGCGGGGCTCTCCGCGGCCTCCGCGGCGCCGCCCGGTCGCTGCTCCTCGGGCGCCGACGCCGAGGGCGCCGTGCCGGTCGGGGGCACCGGGCCGGACGCGCGCTCGTGCCGGGTCGAGGCTCCTGCCCACGACCGCGAGCCGACGGCGACCCACACCACCGCGAGCACGGTGAGGACGCCGAGTGCCGCGGCGAGCCAGGGCGCGGCGGTCAGCTCGACGGGCGCGGTGAGCTCCGTGACGCTGGTCGCGTCCGCGACGGCCGACCGGGCGCTGGGCTCCGGGTCGAGCGCGACGCCGAGCGCGGAGACGGCCGCGACGACCCCGCTCGCCGCGGCGACGGCGAGCACGACCCACCGGCCGACGCGGCCGACGAGCCCCAGCGCGAGCGCGGCGGCGACGAGCACGAGCGCCGACGCGCTCACCCCCGGCGCCGCCGACGTCCCGGCGACGGCGACCGCGACCTCCGGGTCGAGCGCCGTCGCGCCGGTCGTGCTCAGCCACGTGGGCACGGCCGTCGCGAGGGTCGCGCCGCCGAGCAGGAGCAGGACCCAGATCGCGGTGCGCCGGCTCGGCCCGGCCGGGCGGCTCACGCGAGCCCCCGCAGCCGCGCCGCGACCTGGACGGCCCGGACCGCGGCGGCGGCCTTGTTGCGCGACTCCGCGTACTCGAGCGCGGGCACCGAGTCCGCGACGATGCCGCCGCCCGCCTGGACGCTCGCGCGACCGTCGCGGATCAGCGCGGTCCGGATCGCGATGGCCATGTCCATGTTCCCGTCGAAGTCGAAGTACCCCGCGGTCCCACCGTAGATCCCGCGCGACGCCGGCTCGAGCTCGTCGATGAGGGCGATCGCGCGCGGCTTGGGCGCGCCGGAGAGCGTCCCGGCCGGGAACGTCGCCCGGAAGGCGTCCAGCGCGGTCGCGCCGTCGCGCAGCGTCCCGACGACCGTCGAGCACAGGTGCATGATGTGGCTGAACCGCTTGGTCGCCATGAACTCCACGACCTCGACGGACGTCGGCTCGCACACCTTGACGAGGTCGTTGCGCGACAGGTCCACGAGCATGATGTGCTCGGCGAGCTCCTTCGGGTCCTGCAGGAGCTCCTCGCCCAGCGCGACGTCCTCCTCGGGCGTCGCGCCGCGCGGCCGGGAGCCGGCGATCGGGAACGTCGTGACGCGCCCGTCCTCGACCTTCACGAGCGTCTCGGGGCTGGACCCGACGACCGCGAAGTCCCGCCCGTCCGCGTCCGTGAGCTGGAAGTAGTACATGTACGGGCTCGGGTTGATCGTCCGCAGCGCGCGGTAGACGTCGAGCGGGTCCGCCGGGCAGTCGAGGTCCAGGCGCTGGGACAGCACCACCTGGAACACCTCGCCCTCGCGGATCGCGTCCTTGCCCGCGACGACGGACGCCTCGAACTCCTCGCGCGTCGAGCGGAACTCGAGCGCGGGCTCGGCGGCGTCCGGGGCGAGGACCGACGCGACGTGCGCGCCTCCGGCCACGAGCCGGGCCTGCATCGCGTCCAGCCGCGCGACGGCGTCCGCGTAGGCCTCGTCGACGCGCTCGTCCGTGTCGTCGAAGTTGATCGCGTTGGCGACGAGCCACACGCTGCCCTCCGCGTGGTCGACGACCGCGAGGTCCGTCGCGAGGCACAGCGTGAGCTCGGGCACGCCGAGCTCGTCCGGCGCGTCCGCGGGCAGGGTCGGCTCCCAGTGCCGGATCACGTCCCAGCCGATCGCGCCCGCGAGGCCGCCCGTGAGCGGCGGCAGGCCCTCGACGGCGGGCGTCCGCAGCACGTCGAGCGTCGCCTCCAGCACCGCCACGACGTCGCCCTCGAGCGGGACGCCGGTCGGCACGTCACCGGACCAGACGGCCCGGCCCTCGCGCGCCGTGAGCGTCGCGCGGGACGCGACGCCGACGAACGAGTACCGGGCCCACCGCCCGTCCGACTCGGCGGACTCCAGGACGAACGTCCCCGGTCGGCCCTGCGCCAGCGTGCGGTACAGCCCGACGGGCGTGACGTCGTCGGCGAGGAGGCGCCGGACGACCGGGACCACCCGTCGCGACGTGGCCAGCGCGCGGAAGCCGTCGAGCACGGGCCACGTCGCGCCCCACGCGGGACCGCCCGCGGGGACGGTGGTGGTCTCGGCCGGGTCGACGGTCGCGCTCACTGGTTCTCCTCCTCAGGATCGGGGTCGGGCGTGGTCGAGGGGGCGACGGTGCCGGGCGGCAGGTCGCCGACGACGGCGCCGAGGTCTCCCCCGGCCTCGAAGCACGTGCGCGTGCCGGTGTGGCACGCGGCCCCGACCTGGTGGACGCGCACGAGCAGCGCGTCCCCGTCGCAGTCGAGGGCGACCGAGCGCACGACCTGCACGTGGCCCGACGTGTCGCCCTTGCGCCAGTACTCCTGGCGGGACCGGCTCCAGAACGTCACCCGCCCGGTCGTCAGCGTCCGGTGCAGCGCCTCGTCGTCCATCCAGCCGAGCATGAGCACGTCGCCCGTGTCGTGCTGCTGGACGATCGCGGCGACGAGGCCCGCGTCGTCGCGCTTGAGCCTCGCGGCGATCTCGGGGTCGAGCGCCGTGCGGGTCGGCGTGTCGGTCGTGGGTCCGGTCGTGGAGTCGGGCACCCGAGAATCCTGCCAGACGCCGGGCCGCCGCCGGTCCCCCGTCTCGCCCGGCCGGCGTGACGTGGGTCGCCCGGCGGCGGCGCGGGTCAGCGGGTCTGGGAGACCCAGGCGTCGTGCATGCGGGCGTACACGCCGCCCGCTCGGGCGAGGTCGTCGTGGTTGCCGACCTCGACGACGTGGCCCGCGTCCACCACGACCACGAGGTCCGCCGCCTCGGCGGTGGAGAGGCGGTGCGCGATGGTCAGCGTCGAGCGGCCGGCGGTGAGCGAGGCGAGGGCGCGGGCGATGCGGACCTCGGTCGCGGGGTCGACGGCGGACGTCGCCTCGTCGAGGACGAGCAGGTCGGCCTCGGCGAGGTAGGCGCGCACCAGGGCGACGAGCTGCCGCTCCCCGGCGGAGAGCGACTCGCCCCGCTGGCCGACCGGGGAGTCGAGCCCGTCGGGCAGGTCCGCGACCCAGTCGGTGAGCCCGAGCCGTTCGACGGCCGCCTCGATCCGGGCGCGGCGTGCGGCGTCGGGCTCCCGCTCGGCGTCGCCGCGCAGCCCGTAGGCGACGTTGTCGGCGAGCGTGCCGTCGAAGAGGAAGCCCTCCTGCGGCACGAGCACGACGCGCTCGCGCAGGGACTCGACGGCGAGGTCGCGCAGGTCGGTGCCGTCGAGCAGCACGCGCCCCGCGGTCGGGTCCATGAGCCGGGTGACGAGCTTGGCGATCGTCGTCTTGCCGGACCCGGTGGCCCCGACGACGGCGACCGAGGCCCGGGCCGGGAGATCGAGGTCGACGCCGTGCAGCACCTCGGGCCCGTCCGGGTAGGCGAACCGGACGCCCTCGAGCCGCACGTGGGCGGGCCCGCGCGGGCTGCGCTCGCCGTCGGCGCCCCGGTCGACGACCTCGACCGGCGTCTCCAGCACCGCGAGCACGCGGCGCCACCCGGCGACCGCGTTCTGGAGCTCGTTGAGGATCTCGGTCGCCATCTGCACCGGGCCCGTGAAGAGCTGGACGAGGAAGAGGAACGCGAGGAGCTGCCCGACCGAGACGTCGCCGGCCACGCCGAGGTACGAGCCGACCACGACGACCACGGCCAGCACGAGGTTCGCGACGAGCACGCCGCTCGAGAAGACGACGGCGACGAGCTTCTGCGCCCGGACCATCGCTCGCCGGGTCGCGTCCACGGCGGCGTCGATGCGGCGCGCGGTGCGCGCGCCCGCCCCGTACGCGCGGATCGTCTCGGCGCCCACGATCGACTCGGAGATGGCCCCGAGCATGCCGCCGACGCGCGCACGCACCTGCGTGTAGGCGTCGTTGACGCGGGCCTGCGCGGGGCGCAGGACCAGGAACAGCGGGACGAAGCACGCCCAGACGACGAGGGTGAGCTGCCACGAGTACACGGCCATGAGGACCGTCGCGACGCCGATCTGCAGCACCGAGACGAGCAGCATGATGCCGCCCCACTGCACGAACAGCGAGATGGTGTCGACGTCGCTCGTCACGCGCGAGACGAGCGAGCCGCGCCGTTCCGTGTTCTGCGTGAGGACGGACAGGTCGTGCACGTGCCGGAACGCGCGCACGCGCAGGCCGGCGAGCCCCGCCTCCGTCGACCGGAACAGCCGGACGTTGACGAAGGCCGAGCAGAGGCCCGCGAGGACGATGACGACCGCGGCGACGCCGACGAGCACGGCCACGCGCGTCGTGTCCGGACCGCCGTCGGCGAGCACGCCGGTGTCGACCGTCTGCTGGACGGTCACGGGGACCACGACGCGGCCCAGCGCGGCCGCGACCGCGAGGCCGAGCGTGACCCAGATGCCGTCGAGGATCTGCGGCGAGACCTGGACGCCGCGGCGCAGCGTGGCGAGGACGCCGAGCGAGCTCGCCGAGGCGATGCGGGCGTCGCCCGGGCGGCCCGGCGCGCCGTCGGGCGCGGATGCCGTGGCCGCGGTGTCGGAGCGCTCCGTGGTGGTCGACCGGCTCATTCCTCCAGCGCCCCCGTCTCGACGTGCTGCACGACGTCGTCCTCCTCGATCTCCTCCCGGCGCGCGAGGTCGCCCCCGCGTGTCTCCTCGCCGTCCTCGGCCGCCGTCCGCGCGGTGTCGTCGGTGGCGTCCGCGCGCTCCTGCTCGCGCCGCTCCGCCTCGCGGGCGTAGGCCGTCGCGAGCTCGCGGTAGCCCCGGTCGCGCGCGAGGAGCTCGTCGTGCGTCCCGACGTCGACCACGCGGCCGGACTCGACGTGCACGACGACGTCCGCGAGCGCGACGCTCGACATGCGGTAGGCCACCATGACGACGGTCGGGCGGTCGGCCCCCTCGCGGGCGAGGCCCGCGAGGATCTGCTGCTCGACCCGCGGGTCGACCGCGGACGTCGCGTCGTCGAGGACGAGCAGGCGCGGGCGACGCACGAGGGCGCGTGCGATGGCGAGCCGCTGGCGCTGGCCGCCGGACAGGTTCGCCCCGCGCTCCCCCAGCGGCGCGTCGAGGCCCTCCGGCAGTCGCGCGACGACGTCGTCGACGCGCGCCAGGCGCAGCGCCTCCCAGACCTGGTCGTCGTCCGGGCCCGCGTCGCCGTCGTCGGCGAGCGTGACGTTCGCCCGCACGGAGTCCTCGAAGACGAAGGCCTGCTGGGCCACGAGGGCGACCTGGGACGTCAGGTCGGCCTCGCGCACGTCCCGCACGTCCGTGGCGTCGAGCAGCACCCGGCCGCGCGTGGGGTCGGAGAGGCGGGCGAGCAGCGACACGAGCGTCGTCTTGCCCGCACCCGTCGGGCCGACGACCGCGACCGTCGTCCCGGGGTCGACCTCGAGGTCGATCCCGTCGAGCAGCGTGATCGCTCGGCCGCCCGCGCGGACGTCCACGCCGACGCCCTCGAGGCGGACGCCCAGCCCGGAGCCCCCGCCGGGGAGCCCGCCGGTCCCGGGTCGCAGCACGCCGCCCGCGTCGACGACGCGGCTGATGCGCTCGTACCCGACGAGGGCGCGCGGGAGCTCACCGAGCACCCACCCGAACGCCCGGACGGGGACGGCCATGATCGTGAGGAGGTAGGCGGCGGTGACGATGTCGCCCGCCGCGACGCCGCCCGAGGTGAGCCGGACGGTCCCGACGGCCAGGACGAGGAGCGTGCCGAGCGACGGCAGCAGCTCGATGACCGGGTCGAAGAACGCCCGGACGACGCCGACGCGCACGTTCGCGGCGCGCAGCTCGTCGGTGCGCTCGGCGAAGCGCCGCTCCTCGCGGTCCGCGGTCCCGAGCGACGTGACGAGCAGCGCCGCCTCGAAGCTCTCGTGCGCGACGTCCGAGACCTCGGCCCGGAGCTGCTGAGCGCGCGTGATCGCGGGCGACATGTAGCGCTGGAAGACGATGTTCACGGCGATCGCGAGCGGGATGACGATCAGTGCCGCGCACGCGAGCCACACGTCCACGCGGAACAGCATCACGGCGGCGACGCCGATCATGACGACGACACCGAGCGCGAACGGGAGCGGGTTGAACACGCCCGTCGCCGCCTCGACGTCGGAGTTCGCGTTGGACAGGAGCTGCCCGGCGGGGTGCGAGCGGTGCCACGACATGGGCAGGCGCAGGTACTGGCGCGTCACCGCGGTGCGGTGCCGCGCCTGGAGCGCGGCGTACCCGTTGCCCGCGAAGATGCGGCGCGCGGCCACGCTCGCCGCGAGGGAGACCGCGATGCCGGCGAGGACGAGGCCCGCGACCCAGATGCGGCCGCGCGCGGCCTCGTCGCCCGCGATCGCGGGGACGACGACCTCGTCGGTCGCGGTGCCGATCGCGCTGCTCACGGCGACGGTGAGCGCGCCGAAGAGCGCGGACGACCCGATCGCGAGGGCGTAGGTGCGCGGCTCGTCGCGGATGCCGCGGCCCATGAGAGCCAGCGACCGGCGCACCCGCGACCCGGTCAGGGCGTGCGGGCGCCGGACGCTCGGCTCGTCGGGGAGCAGGTCCCGGGGCGGGTCGGGCCGGTCCGTCGGGGCCGGCAGGTCGGTCGGGGCGGGCGGGGCGTCGGCGCCGGTGGGGCGCGTCCTGCTGCCGGGCACGGGACGGTCCTCGTCTTTCGTTCAGGGGTTGCACGATCTTCTCATGCGCCCCTGACACGCCCCGACGGAGCTCTGCCGACGGGCGACGACGGAGCCGGACCTCCGCCCTGCCCGAGGGTGGCTCAGCGCACCTCGACGCCCTGCGCGCGCATCGCGTCCTTGACCTGGGCGACCGTCAGGGCACCGAAGTGGAAGACGCTCGCGGCCAGCACCGCGTCGGCCCCGGCGCGCGCGGCGGCCACGAAGTGCTCGGGCGTCCCCGCCCCGCCGCTCGCGACGAGCGGGACCCGGACCTCGGAGCGCACCGCCGCGAGCATCTCGAGGTCGAAGCCCGCGGTCGTCCCGTCGGCGTCCATCGAGTTGAGGAGGATCTCGCCCGCCCCGAGCCCCGCAGCGCGCGCGGCCCACTCCACGGCGTCGATCCCGGTCCCCCGACGCCCGCCGTGGGTCGTGACCTCGTAGCCGGAGTCGGTGCGCACGTCGCCCGTCGTGCGCCGCGCGTCGACGGACAGGACCAGCACCTGGCTGCCGAAGCGGTCCGCGATCTCGGCGATGAGCTCCGGGCGGGCGATCGCGGCCGTGTTCACGCCGACCTTGTCCGCTCCCGCGCGCAGGAGGCGGTCCACGTCCTCCGCCGAGCGCACGCCGCCGCCGACGGTGAGCGGCACGAAGACCTGCTCCGCGGTGCGCCGCACGACGTCGTACGTCGTCTCGCGGTTCCCCGACGACGCCGAGACGTCGAGGAACGTCAGCTCGTCCGCGCCCTCGGCGTCGTACCGCGAGGCGAGCTCCACGGGGTCGCCCGCGTCGCGCAGGTTCTCGAAGTTGACGCCCTTGACGACGCGCCCCGCGTCGACGTCGAGGCACGGGATCACGCGGATCGCGACGGTCATGAGGACTCTCCTTGGTCGGCCGGCGCGTCGCCGGTCGTGTCGGTACCGGCGCCGTCGGTGCCGCCCTCGGCGGCTTCCTCGGCGGTCACCGGGAACTGGGCGTCGAGGATGTCCACGACGTAGACGAGCGTCTCGCCCGCGAGCGGGTTGGCCGTCTCGCCGTAGGCGAGGTCCGGCGGCACGACGAGCAGCACCTGGCTCCCCACGGACTGCTCCAGGAGGCCCTGCTCCCACCCCTCGATCACCTCGCCGATCCCGATCATGATCGACAGGGGCGCGGTGTCGTCGGTCCAGGTCGTGTCGAAGACCCCGCCGTCGGACCAGCGCACGCCCGTGTAGCGGACCGTGACGACCTGGCCGACCTCGACCTGGCGGCCGTCGCCGCGGATCAGCGGCTGCACGACGAGCCCGCCCGGCGCGGCCGAGTCGGGCGGGATCGCGACGCTCGGCGCGCCGTCCTCGGCGAGCGTGACGGTCGGCAGGCCCTCGACCGGCGCGACCGCCTCGCCCGACGCCCGGGTCGGGAGCACGTCCACGACCAGCGCGACGGGGACGCCGTCGTCCTCCTCGAGCCGCAGGAGGCGCGCGCCCACCCGCTGGCCGCGCAGCAGGTCGCGCAGGTCCCGCCCGACCGACTCGTCGGTCAGCGTGCGCCAGCGCGGCGCGTCGGTGTAGGTGTTCTGGAGCACCGTCCCGTCGCTGACGTCCTGCGCGTACAGGTTGAGCAGGAGCGGACCGCCGTCGACGAGCTCGGCGCCGGCGCCCGGCCACACCACCTCCGACGACGCCTCCGGCACGTCGAGCGGGGCGCGGTACTGCAGCTCCGGGGGCGCGCCGGAGGACCCGACGACCGTGAGGTCGGTGTTCAACGGGGTCGGCGTCGCGTCCTCGGGCTCCGTGCAGGCGGCGAGGGCGAGCGACGCGACGAGCGCCACGAGCAGTGCGAGCGCCCCCCGGGCTCCGGGCGCACGACGACGAGCGGACCGGAGGCCCGGCACGGGGCGCCCGGTCGGAGGAACCAGGTTCGTCACATCACGTCCCGCATCACATCGACTCGATGAGGCGCTCCACGCGCTCGTCGACGTTCCGGAACGGGTCCTTGCACAGGACCGTGCGCTGCGCCTGGTCGTTGAGCTTGAGGTGCACCCAGTCGACCGTGTAGTCCCGGCGTGCCTCCTGAGCGGCGCGTACGAAGTCGCCGCGCAGCTTGGCGCGCGTCGTCTGCGGCGGGACCGCCGTCGACTCGAAGACCTCGAGGTCCGTCGTGACGCGCTCGACCATCCCGCGCGCGGCCAGGAGGTTGTACAGCCCCTCGGTCCGCGAGATGTCGTGGTACGCGAGGTCCAGGCGCGCGATCCGCGGGTCGTCGAGCTCGAGCCCGTGCTTGGCCTGGTACCGCTGGATCAGCCGGTACTTGATGACCCAGTCGAGCTCGCGGTCGACCAGCGAGAGGTCGCCCGTCTCCAGGGCGCGCAGCCCTCGCTCCCACAGGTCGAGGACCTGCTTGACGACCGGCGTGGGCGAGACGTCCTGCTCGACGAACTCCTTCACCCGCTGCAGGTACTCGCCCTGCAGGTCGATCGCGGTGACGGTCCGTCCGCTCGCGAGCTGGACCGGCTGCTTGCCGGTCATGTCGTGGCTGATCTCGCGGATCGACCGGATCGGGTTCTCGAGCGCGAGGTCGCGCATGGGCACGCCCGCCTCGACCATGCGCAGGATGAGGTCGGTCGTGCCGACCTTGAGCATCGTCGTCGTCTCCGCCATAGACGAGTCGCCGACGATGACGTGCAGCCGCCGGTAGCTCTCGGCGTCGGCGTGCGGCTCGTCGCGCGTGTTGATGATCGGGCGGGACCGGGTCGTCGCGCTGGAGACCGCCTCCCAGATGTGGTCGGCGCGCTGCGACAGGCAGTACACCGCGCCGCGCGGCGTCGTGAGGACCTTGCCCGCGCCCGTGAGCACCTGGCGGGTGATGAGGAACGGGACGAGCACGTCCGACAGGCGCGAGAAGTCGCCCTGGCGCCGCACGAGGTAGTTCTCGTGGCACCCGTACGAGTTCCCCGCCGAGTCGGTGTTGTTCTTGAACAGGTGGATGCGGCCGGGCAGGCCCTCGTGCTCGAGGCGCTGCTGCGCGTCCGCGACGAGACCCTCCAGGATCCGCTCCCCGCCGCGGTCGTACGCGACGAGCTGGTGCACGTCGTCGCACTCCGCCGTCGCGTACTCGGGGTGCGAGCCGACGTCGAGGTACAGGCGCGACCCGTTGCGCAGGAAGACGTTCGACGACCGGCCCCACGCCACCACCTTGCGGAACAGGTAGCGCGCCACCTCGTCCGCCGACAGCCCGCGGCCGTCGTCGGACGCGCACGTCACGCCGTACTCCGTCTCCAGCCCGAAGATCCTGCGGTCCATGCGGTCCTACCCCTCGTCCGTCGCGGCACCGGTGTCGGTCGCGTCGTCCGCGAGCAGGTCCTCGAGGGCCTGCCCGGACAGCCGCCGGAAGGCGCGTCGCGGGCGCGTGCGGTCCAGGACGGCCACCTCGAGCTGGGCGGCCGGGATGGTCCGCACCTCCTCGCCGTCGCCGCCCGACCCGAGCGCGCGCACGGCGAGGCGCAGGACCTCGGCCAGCCCCAGACCCGGCTGCCACGCGTCCTGGAGCACGCGGCCGAGCTGGTCGGCCTGCCCGCCCATGACGACGACGCCCTGCTCGTCCGCGACCGACCCGTCGTAGGAGATCCGGTAGAGCTGGTCCTGCGCCGCGGTGCGGCCGACCTCCGCGACGACGAGCTCGACCTCGAGCGGCTTGGACTCCGTGGTGAACACCGTGCCCAGGGTCTGGGCGTAGGCGTTCGCGAGACCGCGGGCGTTGACGTCGGTGCGGTCGTACGAGTAGCCGCGCAGGTCCGCGTAGCGCACCCCCGCGACCCGCAGGTTCTCGAACTCGTTGTACTTGCCCACCGCGGCGAACGCGATGCGGTCGTAGATCTCCGAGATCTTGTGCAGCGCGCGCGACGGGTTCTCCGTGGCGAACGCGATCCCGTCCTCGTAGGCGAGGACCACGACGGACCGGCCGCGCGCGATGCCCTTGCGCGCGAAGTCCGCCCGGTCCTTCATGAGCTGCTCGGGCGAGACGTAGAAGGGCATGTTCACTCGGCGTCACCTCCCGACGCGGGGCCCTGCGACAGGTCGTCCGGCTGGTCGTGCGGGACGGACTCGGCGTTCGTCGCCGCGGGGCCGCGGCGCGGCACGCCCGTGCCCGACCGCTCGGCCACGATCTGCTCGACGACGGCGGCGAGCTCGTCGTCCGGGACGCGCTCGTAGCCGTCCCGGGTCACGACCGCGACGACGGGCCAGATCCGGCGCACCGGGTCGGGACCGCCCGTGGCGGAGTCGTCGTCCGCCGCGTCGTACAGGGCCTCGACCGCCACGCGCACGGACGCGTCCCGGTCGAGCTCGGTGCGCCAGAGCTTCTTCAGCGAGCTCCGCGCGAACACCGAACCGGAGCCCACCGAGTGGTAGGCGCGCTCCTCGTACCGGCCGCCGGTCACGTCGTAGGAGAAGATGCGGCCCGTGGCCCGGTCGAGGTCGAACCCGGCGAACAGCGGGACCACGGCGAGGCCCTGCATCGCGAGGCCGAGGTTCTGCCGGATCATCGTGGACAGCCGGTTCGCCTTGCCGTCCAGCGAGAGCAGGGTGCCCTCGATCTTCTCGTAGTGCTCGAGCTCGAGCTGGAACAGGCGCACGAGCTCGACCGCGATGCCCGCCGTCCCCGCGATCCCGACCGCCGAGAACTCGTCCGCGGGGAAGACCTTCTCGATCTCACGGTTCGCGATCATCGAACCCATCGTCGCGCGACGGTCGCCCGCCATCACGACGCCGCCCGCGACGCCCTCCGCGCCGAACGTGAGCGCCACGATCGTCGTCGCGTGCGGCGCGTCGGGCGCCGCGCCCCCGGACGCGTGCCCGGCGGCGCGACGCGACGGCAGCAGGTCGGGGGCGTGCCCGGACAGGAAGTCCAGGAAGGACGACGACCCGGGGGTCGTGAAGGCGTCGGGCAGACGCCCTGGCTGGTCCGTGCTCATCGGGTTGCCGTCACCCTTCCTACTCGCCGCCCTTCTGGACGAAGCCCCGGACGAAGGACTCCGCGTTCGTCTCCAGCACCTCGTCGATCTCCTCGAGGAGCGCGTCGACCTCCGCGTCGCGCGACTGCGCCTGCGGCGCGACCGGGACCTCGGGGCCCTCGGGCTCGTCGTCGGGACGCCGGTCCTCGTGCGACGCGTGGGTGCGTTCGGTACCCGCCATGGCTGCCTCCTCGTCCGTCGGCCCGGTGCCGCGCCGACGCTCTGTCCGTTCCAACCCGGTCGGGGCTCGCGCCCTTCCCGGCCCTGCTCGCACGCGGCGCCCGTTCCGCGAGGGGCGGGGCGCCGTCGTACGTCCAGCCTAGTCGCCGCCGCTCACGACGGGCCTGCCAGACCCGCCAGGAGCGCCGCCGCGTCCGGGCTCGCGTCGAGCAGCGCGCCGATGTGCGCGCGCGTCCCTCGCAGCGGGTCCATCATCGGGACCCGCTGGAGCGACGGTGCCCCCTGGACGTCGAAGATCACCGAGTCCCAGCTCGCGGCCGAGACCTGGTCGCCGTAGCGGGCCATCACCTCGCCGCGGAAGTACGCGCGCGTGTCCTCCGGGGCGTGGTGCACGGCGGCGCCGACCTCGCGCTCGGTGACGACCCGGTCGACCGCGCCCGCCGCGAGGAGCCGGTGGTAGATGCCGCGCTCCGGGCGCACGTCCGACCACTGGAGGTCCATCGCCGCGAGCCGCGGGTGGCCCCAGTCGATCCCGTCGCGTTCCCGCAGCCGGTCGAGGAGCCGCAGCTTGGCGACCCACTCGACGTCGCGCGCGCACGCGGCGCGGTCCGTCCTCAGGCGCTCGAGCACGGAGGCCCATCGCGCGAGCACGTCGCGCGTGGGCGCGTCGACGCCGTCGGTGCCGGCGAGCAGCTCCGCCGCCTGCGTCGCCACGTCGAGGTACTCGCGCTGGACCTCCAGCGCCGTCAGCTCGCGCCCGTCGGCGAGGGTGAGCCGACGCGTGAGGTCCAGGTCGCGGCTGACCCGCTGCACGTCGGCCACCGGGTCCGCCAGCCGCAGGCCCGCGAGCCGCGACCGCACCTGCGGCCCCAGCTCCTCCAGGTGCTCGACGACGAACAGCACGAGCGACGTCGTCCCCGTCTTGAGGTAGGTCGCGGTCTCGAGCATGTTCGCGTCGCCGATGATGAGGTGCAGCCGGCGCCAGCGCTGCCGGTCGGCGTGCGGCTCGTCGCGCGTGTTGACGATCGGGCGGCGCAGCGTCGTCTCCAGCCCGACCTCCGCCTCGACGTAGTCCGCGCGCTGGGAGATCTGGAACCCGTGCTCCTCGCCCGCGGGGCCGAGGCCGACGCGCCCCGAGCCGGCGAACACCTGCCGGGTCACGAGGAACGGCGTGAGCATCTCCACGAGCACCCCGAACGGGACGTCGCGGTCCACGAGGAAGTTCTCGTGCGTGCCGTAGCTCGCACCCTTGCCGTCGACGTTGTTCTTGTAGAGCACGACGGACCCGCCGGGCACCTGGTCCAGCTCGCGCGACGCCGCGAGCATGACGCGCTCCCCCGCCACGTCCCAGCACACGACGTCGTGCGGCACCGTGACCTCGGGCGAGGAGTACTCCGGGTGCGCGTGGTCGACGTACAGCCGGGCACCGTTCGTGAGGATGACGTTCGCGGCGCTCGGGTCGTCGTACTCCTCCGTCGTCGGCCGTGCGACCTCCTGGAGCGAGCCCTCGGCCGCCCCGCCCCCGGCGGGCTCCGCCACGGGCCCCGAGGGCGCGGGCCGGGTCGGGTCGTCGGTGAGCAGCGACGGGTGCGCCGACGCGCGCGGCACGTGGAACCCCCGTGCGTCCTGCAGCGGGTCCTCGTCGTCGTAGTCCCACCGGGCCCGGCCGCGGGCGCCGTCGCTCCGCGCGGCGAGCGCCCGGTAGGTCGTGACGACCTGGCTCGACAGGAGCATCGGGTTCGCCATCGGCTTCCCCGGCTGCAGGACGCCGTACTCGGTCTCGATCCCCATGACCCGTCGCACGCTCACGCGCTCACCCTATGTCGGTCCTCCGACGGCGCGCGGACCGTGTCCACCGACGACGGCCCCCTCCCACGCAGCGGCGAGACCCCGCCGGTGCGACGGCCCGCGCGAGCAGGTCGCCGACCCGACAGGGTCTGGGGGTGTCGGTCGGGCGGTCCTACAGGTACTGGCCGGTGTTGGTGACCGTGTCGATGGTGCGCGGGGAGCCGCCCTCGCCCTTCTTCTGGACGATCGTGCGGATGAAGACGATGCGCTCGCCCTTCTTGCCGCTGATGCGCGCCCAGTCGTCGGGGTTGGTCGTGTTGGGCAGGTCCTCGTTCTCCTTGAACTCGTCCACGCACGCGGCGAGCAGGTGGTCGACGCGGATGCCGCGCTGGCCCGTGGCGAGGAAGTCCTTGATCGCGGACTTCTTGGCCCGGTCGACGACGTTCTGGATCATCGCGCCCGAGTTGAAGTCCTTGAAGTAGAGGACCTCCTTGTCGCCGCTCGCGTAAGTGACCTCGAGGAACTGGTTCTCGTCCTCCTCGGAGTACATCCGCTCGACCACCGACCGGATCATCGCGTCGAGCGCCTCGCGCTGGTTGCCGCCGTGCTCGGCGAGGTCCGCGGCGTGGATCGGCAGGTCCTCGGTGAGGTACTTGGCGAAGATCTCCTTGGCGCCCTCGGCGTCCGGCCGCTCGATCTTGATCTTCACGTCGAGGCGACCGGGCCGCAGGATCGCGGGGTCGATCATGTCCTCGCGGTTCGACGCGCCGATGACGATGACGTTGTCGAGCCGCTCGACGCCGTCGATCTCGGCGAGGAGCTGGGGCACGATCGTCGTCTCGACGTCGGACGACAGACCGGTGCCGCGCGTGCGGAACAGCGACTCCATCTCGTCGAAGAACACGACGACCGGGGTGCCCTGGGACGCCTTCTCCCGGGCGCGGGCGAAGATCAGGCGGATGTGCCGCTCGGTCTCGCCCACGTACTTGTTGAGGAGCTCGGGACCCTTGACGTTGAGGAAGTAGCTGCGCGCCGCGCCCGACCCGGCCTCGACCTGCTCCCCTCGCGCCCGCGCGACGGTGTGCGCGAGCGAGTTCGCGACGGCCTTGGCGATGAGCGTCTTGCCGCACCCGGGCGGGCCGTACAGGAGGACGCCCTTGGGCGGGTGCAGCCCGTGCTCACGGAACAGGTCGGGGTGCGTGAACGGCAGCTCGACGGCGTCGCGGATCTGCTCGATCTGCGGGCCGAGGCCGCCGATGTCCTCGTACTCGATGTCCGGGACCTCCTCGAGGACGAGCTCCTCGACCTCGGACTTGGGGATCACCTCGAACACGAACCCGCTGCGCGTGTCGATGGTCAGCGAGTCGCCGACGCGGAGCGACGCGTGCGCGACCGAGCCCGCGAGGCGCACGACGCGCTCCTCGTCGGCGCGCCCCACGACGAGCACGCGGTCGGCGTCGAGGATCTCCTTGGCGGTGACGATCTCGCCCGTGCGCTCGTACCCGCCGGCCGCGACGACGGTCATCGCCTCGTTGAGCTTGACCTCCTGGCCGGGGCGCAGCCGCTCCACGTCGAGGCTCGGGCTCGCCCCGACGTGCATCTTGCGCCCGGCGGCGGACACGTCGACCGACCCGTCCGGGTGCGCGGCGAGGAACACCGCGTACGTGCCGGGGGGCTTGGCGAGGTCGTCGATCTGCCGCTTGAGGTCGAGGATCTGGTCGCGCGCGGCCCGGAGGGCCTCGGCGAGCCTCTCGTTCTTCGCGGACAGCAGCGCGAGCTCGCGCGCGCTGCTCTGCGGGGCCTCGTCGCTACGGCCGAATGTCTCGCTCATGGGGTGTCCCCTCTCGCCGGCGGCTCGCCCGACCGCGTGGTGGACGGCGGACGACGGACCCGCGGGAGGACCCGTGCCGACCACCGTCCGGCGGTCGGGTGACGACCTTAGGCACAATTCTCGCCCGAGCACACCGACGACACCCAGGGTGAGACGACCGGGTCCCGATCGTTACCGGACCGTCACGGCCCCGACACCTCGGCCGGGTGCTCGCCCGGCTCGGCGTCGTGGCCGGGGACCTGCTCCGCGCCGCTGGCCTCGGGCTGCTCCGGCCCCTGTCCGACGTCGCGACGCACGCGACGGATCTTCTTCTCCGACACCGGACGCTCACCGAGCTCCTCGGGCGACCACTGCTCGGCGTCGGTCGGGTAGGCGCCCTTGGCCGGGCGGCGCTTGCGCTCCGGCGGCGCGACGCCGTCGGCCAGACGGCGCGCGGTGAGCAGGAAGCCCGTGTGCCCGATCATCCGGTGCTGCGGGCGCACCGCGAGGCCCTCCAGGTGCCAGCCCCGCACCATGGACTCCCACGCGACCGGCTCGGCGTAGCGCCCGTCGGCGCGCAGGTCCTCCGCGAGGCGCGAGAGCTGGGTCGTCGTGGCGACGTAGCACACCAGCACGCCGCCGGGGACGAGCGCACGGGCGACGACGTCGAGGTTCTCCCACGGCGCGAGCATGTCGAGGACGACGCGGTCGACCGTGCCGTCCTCGGTGACGGTCGGCAGCACGTCGGCGAGGTCGCCCACGGAGAGCGTCCAGGCGGGGTGCGCGCCGCCGAAGAAGGTCTCGACGTTGCCGCGCGCGATGGCCGCGAAGTCCTCGCGACGCTCGATCGAGTGCAGCTCGCCCGCGTCGCCGACCGCACGCAGGAGCGACATCGTCAGCGCGCCCGATCCGACGCCCGCCTCGACGACGCGCGCGCCGGGGAAGATGTCCGCCATCGCGACGATCTGCCCCGCGTCCTTGGGGTAGACGACCGCGGCACCGCGCGGCATGGACAGCACGTAGTCCGCGAGCAGCGGGCGCAGCGCGAGGTACTCGATCTCGGCCGTGTTGCGGACGACGCTCCCCTCGGGCTGCCCGATGAGGTCGTCGTGCCGCAGGTAGCCCTTGTGCGTGTGGAACGTCGCGCCCGGCGCGAGGGTGATGGTGTGCAGGCGCCCGCGCGGGTCGGTGAGCTGGACCTTGTCCCCCACGCGCAGGGGACCGCGGCGCTCGTCGGCGCCCGTCGCGCCGGGGCGGTCCGGTGCGTCCGCCGCGGGCGCGGCGGTGTCCTCCGGTCCGGAGGGCGTCGTCTGGGGGCCGGGCGTGGCGGCGGGCTCGGAGGTCACGGGCGACCATCCTACGGGCCAGACGCGGTCAGCGACCGCGCTGCGCGTCCCGCAGCGCCGCCACGACCCGCGCGACCTCGAGCGCCCCGACGACGCGGCCGCCGTCGGTCACGACGACGACGGCGGCCTCGCGCCCGACGCGCGCCAGCGCGGCGAGCATGTCCTGGCCCTGGAGGTGCGCGTCGATCGTCGCCCCCGGGGGCAGCGGCACGGCGACGGCCCCCACGGGCGTGGTCTCGGCGGCGTCCGGCGGCACGGCGGCGGCGGCCGTGGGGTCTGCGTACCCCAAGGGCAGCCCCGCCCCGTCGACGAGCACCGCGAGGACGTGCGGCCCGCCCGCGAGCGCCACCGACCGCCCCACCGCCCCGACCGTCGCCGTGGAGGGCACGGCGACCGCGGGCCGTGCGAGGCCGCGCACGGAGAGCCCCGAGACCGCCTCGCGCGCACGTCCCGCGGCGATCGCCTGCCCGGCACCGCTCCAGAGGAACGCACCGATGAGCGCCGCCCACGCGACGGTCCAGAGGTCGGGCTGGCGGCCGAGCGTCAGCGGCCAGACGAGGGCCCACGCGACGACGCCGACGGCGACCGCGCGCCCGACCCAGCCCGCCGCGACCGTGCCGCGGGTGCGCGAGCCCGTCGCGGCCCACACGGCCGACTCGAGGATCTGCCCGCCGTCGAGCGGCAGCCCCGGCAGGAGGTTGAAGAACCCGACGAACGCGTTGGAGAACGCCCCGGCGTAGAGGAGCAGCGCGGGCACGGAGAACGTCGGCTGCGCCTGGAACGTCACCCAGAACACGACCGCGAGCGCCAGGTTGGTCAGCGGCCCGACCACGGAGATGAGGAAGCCGTCGAGCGGGCGGGCGGACGTCCCCGAGTACGCGGTGTGCCCGCCCCACAGCGTGACGGCGAGCTCGGTGACGTGCTGCCCGCGGGCCCGCGCGACGAGCGCGTGCGCCACCTCGTGCAGGAACACGGAGGCGAACAGCAGGAGCACGAACGCGAACGACACGAGGTACACCTCGTTGCCCAGGTGCGGCGCGAGCCGGCGCACCGTGGGGACGAACAGCAGGGTGAGGATCGCGGCGGCGAGGAACCACGACGGCGTGAGGATGACCGGTGCGCCGACGATGCGGCCGATGACCCAGCCCTTCGTGCGCGGGCCGACCGGTGCGGGCGTGCGGGGGGCGCTGGGCTGGGGTCCGTCCACCCGGAGAGCCTATGCGTTCCGCGCGCCGACCCGGACGTCGGGCGAGCGGCGGGTGCGATGATCGGGCCGTGCACGCTCACGACGACGACCAGGTCGAGGTCCCGCTGACCGGAGGGAACGTCAACGCCGTGGTGCGCGTCGGCGACACCGTGCGGCGGACGGCCGGTCCGTGGACGCCGACGGTCCACGCGCTCCTCGCCTGGGTCCGCGCCCAGGGGGTCTCCGTGGCCCCCGCGCCGCTCGGCCGCGACGCGGCCGGGCGCGAGGTGCTGACCTGGACCGAGGGCGAGGTCGGCGGCTGGCCGCTCCCGGACTGGCTCTGGGACCGCGCGACGCTCCGCCAGTCGGGCGCGATGCTGCGGGCGTGGCACGACGCGACCGTCGGCTTCGCGCTCGCCGGGGCGGTGTGGCGCTCACCCGTGCGCGAGCCGGCGGAGGTCGTGTGCCTCAACGACGCCGCGCCGTACAACATGGTCCGCGCGGGCGGCGCCCTCGTCGGGTTCATCGACGTCGACATGGCGTCGCCAGGGCCCCGGGTCTGGGACGTCGCCTATCTCGCCTACCGGTTGTGCGGCTGGTGCGAGGACATGCCGGCCCCGCCCGGGCTCGCGCCCGAGGAGCGGCTCGCCGAGCTGCTCGTCGGCTACGGCCACGACCGCGCGCCTCGTCCCGACGACGTGCTGTCGACGATGCACGACCGTCTCCTCGACCTCGCCGGCTGGACGGACGCGCACGCCCGGGACACCGCTCGGCCGGACCTCCACGACCACGCGGCGCTGTACCGCCGGGACGCGGCACGCCTCGCGCGAGGCTAGGCGGCGTCGTCGTCCATGAGGTCGACGACCTCGCCGGAGACGAGCCGGGCGAGCAGGCCGAGGTCGACGAGCTCGAGCGACGGCGTCCGGCTCAGGCCGGGCGCGGGCAGGACGGGGACCACGGCTTCCACGCCGAGCGTCGCCGCGCCGGCCGCGCGGGCCGAGGCGATGCCGGCAGGCGAGTCCTCGATCGCGACGCAGCGCGCGACGTCGACGCCGAGGCGCTCGGCCGCGAGCAGGTACGGCTCGGGGTCGGGCTTGCCGCGCTCGACCTCGTCCCCGCACACGAGCACCTGGAACGCGTCGTCCGGCGCGAGCTCCGCGACGGGCGCGGCGAGCTCGCGGTAGGACATCGTGACGAGCGCGCACGGCACGCCGGCCTCGCGCAGCGCCGTGAGCAGCTCGCGCGCGCCGGGCTGCCACGGGACCTCGGCCCGCACCTGCTCGATGACCCGGCCCAGGAGGAACGCGACGATCTCGTCGACCGGCAGGTCGACGCCCCCGCGGTCCCGGATGATCCGCGCGGACTCGCGCAGCGGGTTCCCCACGAGCGACATGGCGTCCTCGTGCGTCCACGTGCCCCCGCGCGCCTCGACGAGCTCGTGCTCCGCCGCGATCCAGTACGGCTCGGTGTCGACGAGCGTCCCGTCCATGTCCCACAGGACGGCCTGCGGCAGGACGGGATCGGTGGACGGGCGCGGGGACGTCACGGCATGGCTCCAAGGACGAGGGGTGGGGGTCCGGGCGGGGCACGACGCTGTGCACCCGGTCCCTCCACCCTACGTGCGGCTACGCCACGCGCGAACCCGCTCCGCCGTCGTCGGGCCCGGCCGCATAGGCTGGGGCGATGACCGAGAACGCGACCGAGGGCACCCGGCAGACCGTGATGATCGCGGCGTTCGAGGGCTGGAACGACGCGGGGAGCGCCGCCACGGCCGCGCTCCAGCACCTGCACGAGGTGTGGGGCGCCGAGGACGTCGACGAGCTCGACCCGGAGGAGTACCACGACTTCCAGGTGAACCGCCCCGTCGTGACGACCGACGACGACGGGCTCCGGGAGATCACGTGGCCGACGACGACGATCGCGTCCGCGACCCTGTCGCCCGGCGGGCGACGGGTCGTGCTCGTGCACGGCATCGAGCCGTCCATGCGGTGGCGCCGGTACTGCCGCGAGCTGCTCGACATCGCGGAGGAGCACGACGTGCGCACGGTCGTCACGCTCGGCGCGCTGCTCGCCGACGTCCCGCACACGCGGCCCATCCCCATGACGGCGACGTCGGAGAGCGTCGGGCTCCAGGCGGTGCTCGACGTCGAGCCGAGCACGTACGAGGGGCCGACGGGCATCGTCGGGGTGCTCCAGCACGCCGCCGCCGAGCGGGGCCTGCAGTCGGTGTCGCTGTGGGCGGCCGTTCCGCACTACGTGGCGCACCCGCCGTCGCCCAAGGCGACGCTCGCGATCCTCGCGCGCATCGAGGAGCTCCTCTCGGAGCCGATCCCCCTCGGGGACCTGCCCGAGGACGCCGAGGCCTGGCAGCACGGCGTCGACGAGCTCGCCGCGGAGGACGCCGAGATCGCGGAGTACGTCCAGCAGCTCGAGGAGGCGAAGGACACCGCTGAGCTGCCCGAGGCGAGCGGCGAGGCGATCGCGCGCGAGTTCGAGCGCTACCTGCGCCGTCGCGACCGCGGCAACCCGGGCAAGGGACCGACGGTCTGACGCCTCCCCGCCGCCGCGGGCGTGCGGCGGCGCGTCAGAGGCGCACGCCGAGCAGCGCGTTGACCGCGCGGGCGACCACGCCGGGCGCGCCCTCGTCGTCGCCGGACGTGTCGCGCCCGGGACGCAGCGACTCCGCGGCCCACGCGTCGACGGCCGCGAGCGCCGCGGGCGCGTCCAGGTCGTCGGCGAGCGCGGCGCGCACGGCGGCGAGCGTCGCGGTGGCGTCGGGACCGCCGTTGCCGGAGACGGCGTCGCGCCACGTCTCCAGGCGGCGCACCCCCGCGGGCAGGTCGTCGTCGGTCCACTCCCACTCACCGCGGTAGTGGTGCGCGAGCAGCGCGAGGCGGATCGCCATGGGGTCGACGCCCGTGGCCCGCAGCTTCGAGACGAGCACGAGGTTGCCGCGCGACTTGCTCATCTTCTCGCCCTCGTACGCGACGAGGCCGGCGTGGACGTGGGCGCGGGGCGCGCCACCGCCCGAGAGCATGCGGTCGTGCGAGGACGACATCTCGTGGTGCGGGAACAGCAGGTCCGCTCCCCCGCCCTGCACGTCGAACGGCAGGCCGAGGCCGTCGCGCGAGATGACGGCGCACTCGACGTGCCAGCCGGGCCGCCCGGTGCCGAGCGCGCCACCGTCCCACGCGGGCTCGCCCGGGCGCTCGCGGCGCCACAGGAGCGGGTCGAGCGCGTCCTTCTTGCCCTCGCGGTCGGGGTCGCCCCCGCGCTCGGCGAAGAGGTGCTGCATGACGTCGCGCGCGAGGCGCGAGACGGAGCCGAACGCGGGGTCGGCCGAGAGGTCGGCGTAGACGTCACCGAGGCCCGGGTCGGTCCCGCCCGCCCCGGGCTCGACCGGCACGCGGTAGGCGAGCCCGGCGTCGAGGAGCTGCGTGACCGCCTCGACGACGGCGGGGATCGTCTCGACCGCGCCCTCGTAGACGTCCGGCGGGACGACGCCGAGCGCCGTCATGTCCTCGGCGAAGAGCGCCGTCTGGTCGACGGCGAGCGCGCGCCAGTCGACGCCCGTCGCGGCGGCGCGCTCGAGGAGCGGGTCGTCGACGTCGGTGACGTTCGACGCGTACCGCACGCGCTGGCCGGCGTCCGTCCACGCCCGCACGAGCAGGTCGAACGCGACGTAGGTGGCCGCGTGGCCGATGTGGGTCGCGTCGTACGGCGTGATGCCGCACACGTACAGGGTCGCGTCCTCGCCCGAGGCCGCGACGACGAGCTCGCGGGTCGTCGAGTCGTGCACCCGGACCGGGAGGCCTCGTCCGGGGAGCTCGGGGATCTGCGGGGCGGGCCAGCTGTGCACGCGTCAACCTTAGCCGTCGGGACGTCGGCGCCGGACCGTCGTCCGGAAGGCGGGCGCCGCGCGCACGGGACACGGACGGCACGCCGCTGCCCGCACCGACGGCGATCCCGCGCGACCGGGCAGGTCCACGCCGGGCGCGGGAGAATGCGGACGTGACGAAGCCCACCGACCCGCGCGTCGACGCCGCGCGAGGCCCCCTGCTCCCCGACGCCACCGTCCTGGCGGCGTGGACCGTGGACCCGGGTGCGGCCGAGGTACGCGAGCTCGACCCCGGCACGCTCGGGGACGCGCGCGCCGGGGACGACCCGGCCCGCGACCACGAGGGCGGCGACCATGACGCGGGCGAAGGCCGGACCCCGCGTGGCCCGGCGACGTGGGCGCGGGTCGCCGACCTCGACGCCGTGCTCGACGCCGCGGCCCGTGTCTCCACGAGCCCGGGACCGACGCACCACGAGCTGTCCCGGCACGCGCACCACCCGCTGGCGCACGTGCGCCGCCTCGCGCCCGACTGGCTCCTGCTCGTCACGCCGACGGCGTGGTTCACCGAGGCGGACCGCCAGGTGCGCACCGGCCAGTTCGCCGCGCTGCTCGGACCGGGCACCGTCGTCACCGCCGAGGAAGGGGACGCCGGCGTGCACGCGACCATGCTCGACAAGCTCGCCGCCCCGGGGGACCCGCGGGGCACGCCCGTCCAGCGGATCGTGTCGGCCGCCGTCCTGGCGATCGTGGGCGGGGCGTCGCAGGTCGAGCTCGGCCTGGGGGACGCGGTCGCGGACACGGAGCGGGTCGTGTTCGACCAGCAGCGCGAGGACCCGGTCGAGCGCATCTACGACCTCAAGCGCGAGATCACCGAGGCGCGGCGCGCGCTCATGCCCGTCTCGGCGGAGCTGCCCGAGCTGCTCGACCCCGACGTCCCGGACCACCTCGCGGTGAACCGGCGCATGCTCGAGCGCGTGGTGACGACCGTCGAGCGGATCGACCGCCACCTCGACGCGCACGACGACCTGCTCTCGGACATGCTGCAGGTCCACATGTCCCAGGTGTCGGTGCGCCAGAACGAGGACATGCGCAAGATCTCGGCCTGGGCCGCGATCCTCGTCTACCCGACCATCGTCGCGGGGGTCTACGGCATGAACTTCCGGAACATGCCCGAGCTGCACTGGGCGTTCGGCTACCCGTTCGCGCTCGCGCTCATGGCGGTCGGCTGCCTCGTGCTCTACCGCGTGTTCAAGCGGGTCGGCTGGCTCTGACCGCGGGTCACGGGGTGGACGTGGCGGTCCCGCCGGGCTCGAGCACGCCGGTGAGCAGGAGCAGCACGACGAGCGCGGCGAGCACCAGGCGGTAGACCACGAACGGCGTGTAGCTGAAGGTCGAGACGATCTTGAGGAACGCGATGATGACGAAGTAGCCGACGACGAACGCGACGAGCGTGGCGATGAGGGTCGCGCCCGCGCCGGGCGCGCCGGGGGCCGGCTCGTCCGCGGACTTGACGAGCTGGTAGAACCCCGAGCCCATGACCGCGGGGATCGCGAGCAGGAACGAGTAGCGCGCCGCGGCCTCGCGCGTGAAGCCCATGAGGAGGCCCGCCGTGATCGTGCCGCCGGACCGGGAGACGCCCGGGACGAGCGCGAGCGCCTGCGCGAAGCCGAACGCGACGGCCTGGCCGGGCGAGAGCTCGCGCAGCGTGCGCCGCTTGGCGCCGATCCGGTCCGCCCAGCCGAGCAGGAGCGCGAAGACGGCGAGCATGAGCGCGGTGAGGTAGAGGTTGCGGAACGTGTTCTCGATCGCGTCCTGGAAGAGCAGGCCGAGCACGACGATCGGGACGGAGCCGAGGGCGATGTACCAGGCCATCGCGGCGTCGTGGTCGTGCCGACCGAGGCGCGACCTCCAGTCCGTACCGTGGTCGCCGCGCACCGAGCGCCACCACGCCGCGCAGATCCGCGCGATGTCGCGACGGAAGTACAGGAGGACCGCCGTCTCGGTCCCGATCTGGGTGATCGCCGTGAAGGCGGCCCCCGGGTCCTGCGAGCCGATGAGCTCGCCCACGATGCGCAGGTGCGCGCTCGAGGAGATCGGGAGGAACTCGGTCAGGCCCTGGACGAGGCCGAGGAGGACGGCTTCCCACGCGTTCACGAGCGGCCACGATACCCGCTCGGGCAGGCCCTCCCGGCACCTCGTCGGCGGGTCGGCGCCCCCGGATGAACGCCGGGCGACGGGCGCGTGAACACCGTCCCGCGGACCCGGCCCGCAGGCTTGGAGGGACGGGTGAACCTCGCCGCTCCCGGGGTCCGTCGCGCGCCCCGACGGTCGCGCGGCGGGGTCCGCCGGTACCCTCGGCTCCCATGGAACACCGCCACCTCGGCAGCACCGGCCTGCGCGTGTCCGAGCTCGGCCTCGGCACCATGACGTGGGCCCGGGACACGGACGAGCTCGACGCCGCCGAGCAGCTGCGCGACTTCGTCGACGCGGGCGGGACCCTCGTCGACACCGCCGCCTCGTACGCCGACGGGGACGCCGAGTCCCTGCTCGGGTCGATCCTGGGGACGAAGGTCGACCGGCGCGACGTGCTCCTGTGCACCAAGGCGGGCGTGCGCCGCACGGCGCAGGGACCGGTCGTCGACGCGTCCCGCGGGGCGCTCCTCGACTCGCTGGACGACTCGCTGTCGCGCCTGGGCACCGACCACGTCGACCTGTTCCTCGTGCACGCGCCCGACCCGCGCACGCCGTTCACCGAGACGCTCTCCGCGCTGCGCCACGCCGTGACGTCCGGCCGGGCACGGTACGTCGGGCTGTCCAACCACCCCGCGTGGGCGACGGCGCGCGCCGCGACGCTGCTCGGCGGTGCCGACGACGTGGGCCTCGCCGCGGTCGAGCTCGAGTACTCGCTGCTCCAGCGCGGCGCGGAACGGGAGGTCGTGCCGGCCGCCGAGGCGCTCGGGCTCGGCCTGCTCGCCTGGTCGCCGCTGGGCCGGGGCGTGCTCACGGGCAAGTACCGCCGCTCGCTCCCCGCGGACTCGCGCGGCGCGTCCCCGCACCTGTCCGGGTTCGTCGAGCCCTACCTGGACCAGTCCTCCTCGGGGATCGTCGAGGCCGTCGTCACCGCGGCCGACGGTCTCGGCCGCGCCCCGCTCGACGTCGCGCTGTCGTGGCTCCTGGGCCGCCCCACGGTGGCGAGCGCGATCGTCGGCGCCCGGACTCCGGCCCAGCTGCGCACGTCGCTCGCCGCGACCGACCTCGAGCTCCCCGACGCCGTCCGCGCGGCGCTCGACGACGTGAGCGACCTGGAGGTCGGCTACCCCGAGCGGTGGTGACGACGGCGCCTCAGCGCGCGCCGTCGGTCTCCAGCTCGCCGGTCAGGACGTCGTCGTCGAGGGTGTCGTCGAGGTCGTCGAGCGCGTCCTCGTCCTCCTCGTCGTCGTCCTCGTCCTCGTCCTCGTCGTCCTCCTCCGCGAGGTAGAACGGCGTCGCCTCCCCGTGGACCTGGCCGAGGGCCTCGTCGTAGACCTCGAAGGCGTCCGCGAGCACGTAGTAGGCGTCGTCGACGGCGGGGTCGTCCTCCCCGCGGCGTGCGGCGACGGCGTTGTAGTGGGCCTCGAGCGCGGCGATGAACCGGTCGAGCGCGGCACGCGGGTCAGCGGTCATACCCTGACGGTAGCGCCGAGAGGGGCACAATGGCACTCGTTAGTCGAGCGGGTTCTCCCGCCCGGCCGACGACCGAGTCAGGCGAGAGAGGACGGTGGCACGTGGAGGAGAGGCCGACGTCACGTCGGCGGTCCGGATGGGCCGCGCACGGCGGGCAGTACGAGTACCGCGTCCTGACGATCGACCGCTCCACGAGCCGGTCGGACGCGAGCAGGCTGCTCACCGACGAGGCCGAGTACGGGCGCTGGGAGCTCGCCCGGACGCGGCTCTACGTCGGGGGCGAGCGCCGCGTGTGGCTGCGCCGCAAGATCATCCGGGTCAGCTCGACCCTGTGAGCCCTGCCCCGTGAGCGGTCCCGGCCGCGGGGACGGCTCCGCGGGCTCCCCGCCGGACGTCTTCACGAAGTCGCGCGCGGACGCGCCCGCGGGCTTCTTCGACTGCGAGGCCGCGGGGCTCGCGTGGCTCCGCGTCCCGGGCGGGCCGCGCGTCGCGACGGTGCGCGGGGTCGGCCCGACCCGGCTCGACCTCGAACGCGTCCTGCCCGCCGCACCGACGCCCGAGGCGGCGCACGCGTTCGGCCGGGCGCTCGCCGTCGTGCACGACGCGGGAGCGCAGGCGTGGGGCGCGCCGCCGCCCGGCTGGTCGGGCGACGCGTTCTTCGGTCCGCTCGACGACCCGCTGCCGATGCCGACGGGCTCGTGGCCCGACTGGCCGACCTTCTACGCCGAGGCGCGGCTGCTCCCGGTCGCGCGCCAGGGCCGCGACCGCGGGGCGCTCGACGCCGACGACGCGCGCCTCCTCGAACGCCTGGGAGCACGCCTCGCGGACCTCGCGCGCCCCGCGCTCGACGACTCCCCCGCGCGCGTGCACGGCGACCTGTGGTCGGGCAACGTGCTGTGGTCCCCGCTCGACCCCGGTCCGGACGGACGACCGGGCGACGTCGAGGCGGTGCTCGTCGACCCCGCGGCGCACGGCGGGCACCGCGAGGCCGACCTGGCGATGCTCGCGCTGTTCGGCGCCCCCTTCCTCGAGGAGATCCTCGCCGGATACGACGCCGCGCACCCGCTCGCGCGCGGGTGGCGCCACCGGGTCGCGCTGCACCAGGTGTACCCGGTCGCGGTGCACGCGGTGCTGTTCGGCGGCGGCTACCGCGCGCAGCTCCGCTCGTCGGTCCGGGCGCTGCTGGGCGACGCCTGAGCGGTCGACCCGGACGGCGTCAGCAGGTGCGCAGCAGGCGGTCGAGCACGCGCACGCCGAAGCGCAGCGAGTCGACCGGGACCCGCTCGTCGACCCCGTGGAACATGCCGGAGAAGTCGAGGTCGGCCGGGAGGCGCAGCGGCGCGAAGCCGTAGCCCGTGATGCCGAGGCGCGCGAGCGACTTGTTGTCCGTGCCGCCCGAGAGCGTGTACGGCAGCACGGTCGCCTCGGGGTCCTCCGCGAGCAGCGAGTCGACCATCGCGTCGACCAGGTCGCCCTCGAACGGCACCTCGAGCGCGATGTCCCGGTGGATCTCCTCGACCCGCACGTGCTCGCCCGCGAGCGCCCGCAGCGTCGCGAACCCCTCCTCCTCGTGCCCGGGCAGCAGGCGCGCGTCGATCGCCGCCTCCGCCCGGCCCGGGATGACGTTCGCCTTGTACCCGGCGGAGAGCTGCGTCGGGTTGGACGTGTGGCGCACCGTCGCGCCGACGAACCGCGACGCGGGGCCGAGCGCGGCGACGAGCGCCGCGACCGACGACGGGTCCTCCGGGTCGTACCGGAGCCCGGTGAGGTCCGCGACGCCGCGCAGCAGCCTGTCGACGGTCGGGGTGAGCGTGTTGGGCCAGTGGTGGGCCCCGATGCGCGCGACCGCCTCCGCGAGCCGCGTCACCGCGTTGTCCTCGTTCACCTGCGACCCGTGACCCGCGCGGCCCTCCGCGACGAGGCGCAGCCACGCGATGCCCTTCTCCGCCGTCTGGAGCAGGTACGCGCGCCGGCCCCCGACCTCGACCGAGAACCCGCCGACCTCGCTGATCGCCTCGGTCGCACCCTCGAACAGCTCGGGCCGGTGGTCGACGGCGTAGCGCGCCCCGTACACGCCGCCCGCCTCCTCGTCGGCGAAGAACGCCACGACGACGTCGCGCGCGGGCTTGCGCCCCTCGCGCGCCATCTGCCGCACGACCGCGAGGATCATCGCGTCCATGTCCTTCATGTCGACCGCGCCGCGGCCCCACAGCAGGCCGTCGATCTCCTCGCCCGCGAACGGGTCGACCGACCAGTCCGCGGCCTGCGCCGGCACGACGTCGAGGTGCCCGTGGAGCACGAGCGCCGGGCGGGTCGGGTCCGCGCCCTCCAGACGCACGACGACGCTCGCCCGGCCGGGCTCCGACTCGAACAGCTCGGGCTCGAGCCCGACCTCGTGCAGCAGCCCCATGACGTACTCCGCCGCGCGACGCTCCCCCGGACCGGTCCCGTCGCCGAAGTTCGACGTGTCGATCCGCAGCAGCTCCCGGCAGATCCGCACCACCTCGTCCTCCCCCCGCGGCACCGTGCCGGAGGGGACGTCGACGGTCGCCGGGGTGCCGGCGCTGGCCTGGGATTCCGGGTACGGAGCGGTCATGGCCACACGCTACCCGTCGCGATCGCCCCGCCCGCCTGTCCCCGCCGCCCCTCCCACATCCCGGACGCTCCCCCACCATGCCAGCCGCCGCGTCGAGCAGGTCGTCCGGGCGCGTCCGGGTCGCGTGACGCGCCCCCATCGCCTGCTCGACCCGGCAGGATGGGCTGGTCGGGTCCTCGGGGTCAGTGGGTGGTGCCGTGGGGGTCCGGGGCGAGGTGGCGGGGGCCGGTGCCGTCGCCCGGGAGCGTGTCCGCGTGGTCGGGGTGGGTGGCGCCGTCGGGCACGTCGATGCGGGACGGCGCCCGCTCCCCCGGCGCGACGACGACGAGCTGGCCCATCATGCCCTGGTCCTCGTGCGTGAGCAGGTGGCAGTGGAACATGTACGGGGTGCTCGGGTCGGTCGCGCCCTCGGCCGCCTCGAACCGGACGAGCAGGCGCGTGACGCGGCCGGGCTGGACGTAGACGGTGTCCTGCCAGCCGTCGAGGTCGGGCGCGGGCGGCTGCCCGCCGACGTCGAGGACGCGGAACTGGACGTCGTGGACGTGGAAGTTGTGCGGGGTGTCGTCGAGCCCGGTGACCTCCCAGACCTCGGTCTCCCCGACGGTCACGACCTCGTCGACGCGGGAGATGTCCATCGACCGCCCGTTGATGGACCGGCCGGAGAGCTGGAACGTCCGCGTCCGGACGGCGTCGGCCTCGTCGAGCACGTCCGCCGGGTCGGTGCCGAGGGTGTCGGGGACGGCGGGGCTCGGCGCGAGCGTGGGAGCAGCGCGCAGCTCCAGGAGGTCGAACGTGTCGTCGCCGCCGGAGAAGCGCTCGAACAGCGGGTTGACGCCGAGCTCGGGCGGGAAGCTGCGCAGGACGGCGCGCTGCCCCGGGGCCATGGTCACGACGACCTCCGCCCGGTCGCCCGGGGAGAGGCGCACGCGCTCGACCGTGCGCGGGGCGGGGAGCAGCCCGCCGTCGGTCCCGACGAGCTGGACCGTCCCGCCGTCGGCGAGGCCGACGTCGTAGACCCGCGAGTCGGAGCCGTTGAGCAGGCGCAGGCGGACGCGCTCGGTCGTGACGTCGAGGTACGGCCCGGGCGTGCCGTTGACGAGCACCGTGTCGCCCAGCGTGCCGACCGGTGAGAGGAACGAGGCGGCGTCGTCGAGCCGCCCGTCGGGGTGGAAGCTCTTGTCCTGGAGGATGACCGGGACGTCGTCGACGCCGTACTCGTGCGGCAGGCCGGCGGCGGGGCCGTCGGCGGCGGCCGGGTCGTCGAGGAGGAACATCCCCGCGAGCCCCCGGTACACCTGGCTCGCGGTCCGCCCGTGCAGGTGCGGGTGGTACCAGAGCGTCGCGGCGGGCTGGTCGATCGTCCACGTGGGCGACCACGTCTCGCCGGGCTCGACCATCTGGTGCGGGCCGCCGTCCATCGCGGGCGGGAGGTGCATGCCGTGCCAGTGGAGCGTCGTCGTCTCGTCGAGCGCGTTCGTCACGTCGACGCGCACGCGCTCGCCGCGCGCGGCCCGCAGGGTGGGGCCGAGGTAGTCGCCGTTCAGGCCGATCGTCGGGGTCGGGGCGGACGCGCCGAGGTCCGCGACGCCCGCGCGCGCCTCGAGCTCGAAGACGCGTACGCCGTCCTCGACCCGGGACTCCGCGAGAGGCGGGACGGCGAGCGGCCGCGTGAACTCCACGGCACCCGCCGTGCTCGTCGCGGCACGCGCCCAGGCGACGCCCACGACCGCGACGACCGCCCCGACGAACAGGACGACGACGAGCCCGAGCACCACGAGGACGCGGGCGAGCGGGCCGCGCCGCCGTCGCGGACGACCTCCGGGTGGTCCGGCGGGCGCACCGGGCGCCGGCGGGACGGCAGGCGGCGGGGTGGTGTACGTGGTCGTCATCAGGTCTTCTCCAGGGTGGACGACGGCGGTCGGCGGGTGCGGGTCGACGGCGGCCCGGCCGTGCGGGCGACGCCGTCGACGCTAGGGACCGGGCGGTGCCGGGCGCGTCCGCTCGGAAGCGTACGCGGGCCCGGAACCGACCCCGAGCGCACGGGGGCGCGGCTCGGGGTGGTGCCGGGTCGGGCGGTGCGGGTCGGGTGTGCGGGTCGGGTGTGCGGGTCAGGGGTTGCGGGTCGGGCGGGATCGGCAGCCGGCCTCAGCGGCGTCGGGCCGCGAGGAGACCGAGCGCCACGGCCCCCGCGAGCGCGCCCCAGACCGCGTTGGTGAGCAGCATCGGGACGATCGCGACGGGGTGGGCGACGGGTCCCTGCAGCTCCCCGGTGAGGATCGGCGACAGCACCGCGCTGAGCACCAGCGCGAGCACGCCGTAGGCGAGCCCGACGGCCACGCCGGTCGCGAGCGGGTGCGCGGGGCGGGCGACGACGATCGCGACGATCCACACGACCGTGAGCACGAGGGTCGTGAGCAGGGGTGCGGCGGGTCGGCCGATCGCGTCGTCGAGGCCGGTGACGCTCAGGAGCGGTCGGACGAGCGCGAGCGCACCGAGCCCGAGGACGAGGGGCCAGCTCAGCGAGCGGACGGTCTCGCCGAGCGTGGGGCGGGCCGCAGGAGCCGGCGCCCTCGACCCTCCGGGAGTGACGGCGGGGCCGGGTGGGACCGGGCCGTCAGGTGGGACGGACGAGGCGGGCGGGGTCGGGCGGTCCGGTGCGGGGCCGGGGATCGGGTTCATGCCGTCGACGCTAGAGATCGGCATCGCCTCGCCGCGTCCGCCCCGGCGCGCGGCACGATGCGTCGTCCCGCGCCCCGCGCCTACGCGTCTCGACGTAGTCGACCCTGACGCGGACCCGCCCCGCGACGGACGCGCGTCGGGGTGCGTCTTCCTAGACTCGATGGTTGTGACGTCCCCCGACCTCCCGCACGAGCGGCCCGCCGGGTCGCCGCCCGCGACCCGGGCGGCGCGCCCGTCGCCGCCGCCGTGGCTCATCGACGCCCTGCTGGGGTTCGCGGTGTTCGACGTCGTCGCGTTCGCCATCGCGGCCGACGTCGGCGGCACGCGCGCCGACCCGTGGGTCGCGTACCCGCTCGCCCTCGTGCTGGGCCTGCTCGTCCTCGGCCGGCGCCGCTTCCCCGTGGGGGTGCTCGTCGCGACGGCGCTCGTGATCTGCGCCTACTACACGCTCGACCTGCCCGCGATCGGCCTCGCCCTGCCCGTCTCGGTCGCGCTGTACTCGGCGGCGGTCGCGGGCCGGCTCGGGTGGGCCGTGGGGGTCGCGGCGGCGCTCGTGGTCGCCTCGACGTACTTCCGGCTCGCCGAGGGCGACGACGTCCGGTACGTCGTCGGGTACGAGCTCGCGACCACGGTCGCGCTGATGGCCGCCGCGATCGCGCTCGGTCACGGCGCGTTCGCCCGCCGGCAGCGCGACGAGCAGCGGCGGCACGCGGACGCGCTGCTGGAGCAGACCCACGAGCTCGAGGCGGCCGACCGGCTCGCGCGCGACCGGGAGGCCGTCGCGCGCGACCTGCACGACGTCGTCGGGCACCACCTCGCCGTCGTGTCCCTGCATGCGGGCGTCGCGCGCGAGGCGCTCGACGACGTGGGACGCGCCGACGGCGCCGGGCGGGAGGACGCGCTCGCGGCGGCGCGCGCCGAGCTCGACCTCGTGCGCACGTCGGCGACGGCCGCGCTGGCGGACCTGCGCGCGACCGTGCGCTCGCTGCGGGGTCCGTCCGGGCCGGCGGGCGTCGCGGAGCAGGCCCGCCTCGACCGGCTCGGCGACCTCGCCCGCACGGCGCGGGCGGCAGGCCTCGAGGTCACGCTGGACGTCGACCTGCCCGCGGGCACGCCGGACGGCAGCGCGGCGGGTGCGGCGGTGTTCCGCGTCGTGCAGGAGGGACTGACCAACGTCCTGCGGCACGCCGGGGCGCGCGCCGCCGTCGTGCGCGTGACGCTCGAGCCCGCGACCGGGACGCCCGGCGACGTGCTCGCGGTCGAGGTGCGCGACGACGGTCGCGGCGCACCGGGCGGCACGTCGGACCGGGAGGGGTTCGGCCTGCGCGGGCTGCGCGAGCGGGTCGCCGTGCTGGGCGGCACCGTCACGACCGACGCGCCCGACGGCGGCGGCTTCCGCCTGCGCGCCAGGGTCCCGGTCGGCGCGGCCGGCCCCGCACCGGCGCCGGCCGGGGCACCGGGGAACGAGGCCGCGGGCGGAGGCCCCGCGTGATCCGCGTCGTGCTGGTCGACGACCAGCCCCTCGTGCGAACGGGCATCCGCGCGCTGCTCGAGCGTGCGGACGACGTCGAGGTCGTCGGCGAGGCCGCCGACGGTCGCGAGGGCGTGGCGCTCGTGCGCCGGTCGCGGCCCGACGTCGTGCTCATGGACCTGCAGATGCCCGTCCTCGACGGGGTCGAGGCGACGCGGCAGATCGTCGAGGGCGCCACCGGCACCGACACGCCGGTCGCGCGCGCCGTGTCGACCGGCCACCGCCCGGACGGTCCCCGCGTCGTCGTGCTCACGACGTTCGACGACGACGCGAACCTCTTCGCGTCGCTGCGGGCCGGGGCGTCGGGCTTCCTGCTCAAGGACGCGAGCCCGGACGAGCTGCGTGCCGCCGTGCGCACCGCAGCCGCGGGCGACGCGCTGCTCTCCCCCGCGGTGACGGCGCGCGTCGTCGCGCAGGCGGTCGACGCCGGGCGGCGGGACGACGCGCTCGCCGCCGCGGTCGCCGACCGGCTCACGGACCGCGAGCGCGAGGTGCTCGCGCACGTCGGGCGCGGCCTGACCAACGACGAGATCGGGTCGGCGCTGTTCATGAGCCCGGCGACGGCGCGCACGCACGTGGGCCGCGTCCTCGCCAAGCTGGGCGTGCGGGACCGGGCCGGCCTCGTCGTCGTCGCGTACGAGACCGGCCTGGTCCGCCCGGGCACCCCGCCGAGGTAGAGGCGTGGTCATGACCACGCCTCTACCTCGCGGTACCGGGCTCTACCTCGCGGTACCGGGCTCTACCTCGCGGTACCGGGCTCTACCTCGCGGTACCGGGGCTCTACCTCGGCGGGGGCGGGTCGTCGGGTCAGGCGTCGAGGCCGCGGCGCGCGAGGAGCGGCGCGATGTCGGCGTCGCGGCCGCGGAGCTCCCGGAACGACTGCAGCGGGTCCTGCGAGCCGCCGCGCGCGAGCAGCACGCGGCGGAAGCGCTCGCCGTTCTCGCGCGACAGGCCGCCGTTCTCGCGGTACCACTCGACCGTGTCCGCGTCGAGCACCTCGGACCAGATGTAGGAGTAGTACCCGGCCGCGTACCCGCCGCCGAACACGTGGTTGTAGTACGTGGTCCGGTAGCGCGGCGGGACGGGCGCGAACGCCACGCCGGCCGCCTCCAGCGCCGCGGCCTCGAACGGCACGACGTCGGCCTCGGACGACGGGACGCCGTCCGGCCCGACCTGGTGCCACGCCTGGTCGAGCAGCGCCGCCGCGAGGTACTCGGTCGTCCCGAAGCCCTCGTTGAACTGGCGCGAGGCCAGCATGGTGTCGACCCACTCGGCGGGCATCGGCTCGCCCGTCACGTGGTGCACCGCGTAGGAGCGCAGGATCGACGGCTCCCACGCCCACATCTCGTTGACCTGCGACGGGTACTCGACGAAGTCCCGCGGCACCTCCGTGCCGGACTGCGACGGGTAGCGCACGTCGGAGAACAGCCCGTGCAGCGCGTGCCCGAACTCGTGGAAGAGCGTGATGACCTCGTCCCACACGAGCAGCGTGGGCTGTCCGGCCGGCGGCTTGACGATGTTGAGGTTGTTGACGACGACCGGCTTCTGGCCGAGCAGGTGGTTCTGGTCGACGAGGTTGTTCATCCAGGCACCGCCGCGCTTGGACTCGCGCGTGTACCAGTCGGCGAGGAACAGGCCGAGCCCCTGACCCGGCTCCCCCGGCGTCTCGCTGTCGAAGACCTCGAAGACGCGCACGTCCGGGTGGTAGCCGACGAGGTCGTGCCGCTCGGCGAAGGAGACGCCGAACAGGCGGTTCGCGGCCAGGAACACGCCGTCGTGCACGACGCGCTCGAGCTCGAGGTACGGGCGCAGCAGCGCGTCGTCGAGCGCGTAGCGGTCCTTGCGCACGCGCTCGGCGTAGAACGACCAGTCGGAGGCGCGCAGCGTCGCGCCCGGCTCGTCGGCCCGCAGCGCCGTCTCGAGGTCGGCCGCCTCGCGGCGCGCGTTCGCGACGGCGGCGGGAGCGAGCCGGTCGAGCATCGCGTTCACGGCCTCGGTCGTCTTCGCGGTCGCGTCCTCGGCGACGTACGCGGCGTGGTGCTCGTACCCGAGGAGGCGCGCACGCTCGGCGCGCAGGCGCACGGTCTCCAGCACGATCTCGCGCGTGTCGTGGTCGTCACCCGTCCCACCGCGCGACTCCGACGCCTGCTGGACGCGCTCGCGGACGTCGCGGCGCGCGAGCGACGCGAGGACGCCCTGCTGGGTGGGGAGCTGCATCTCCAGCAGCCACGCCCCCTCGTGCCCGCGCGAGGCGGCGGCGGCAGCCGCGCCCGCGACCGCGTCCTCGGCGAGGCCGTCGAGCTCGGCGCGGTCCGTGACGAGCACGCTCGCCGCGTTGGCCCCCGCGAGCAGCTTGCGGCCGAACGCGGCCTCGAGCGTGGTGAGGCGGCCGTTGAGCTCGCGCAGGCGCGCCTGCTGCTCCGCGTCGAGCTCGACGCCGGAGCGGCGGAACCGGACGAGCAGCGTGTGCAGCAGCCACGCGGCGTCGGGGTCGAGGATCTGCTCGCCGGCGTCGACGGCGTCCTGCAGGGCGCGGGCACGCGCGTAGAGGCGCGCGTCCATGTAGATCGCGTCGTGGTGCGCGGCGAGCTCGGGCGCGAACTCCTCCTCGATCTGCTCCAGTCCCGGCGTCGCGTCGGCGGAGAGCTGGTTGTAGAACGCGTTGAGCACGCGCGCGAGGTCGCGGCCCGACCGCTCGAGCGCCGCGAGCACGGTGGCCTCGGTCGGGGGTGCGTCGTCGGTCGCGACCGCCTCGATCGCGGCGCGCTGGGCCGCGGTCGCGGCGCGCAGCGCGGGGAGGTAGTGCTCCTCGCGGATCGCGTCGTAGTCGGGCAGCTCGTACGGCAGCGCGGAGGGCGCGGCGAACGGGTTGGCGGGATCGAGGTCGATCAGGGCGGAGGCGACTGCGGGCGCGGAGGTGGGCGCGGGCGCGTCGGTGCGCGTCGTGGGCTCGGAGGTCATGGTGCCCATCTTGACCCCGCGGGCGGGCACGACGGAAACGCATTCGCGGACGCCCCTTGGCGACCGCCGGCGAGTGCGTCAGGCGGCGCGGCCCGACGACGGCGCGTCCGCGGGCCACGGCTCGTTCGGCGCGCGCGGGTCGTCGGGCAGGAGCGTGCCGAGCCACGCGTCGCGGCGCTCGCCGCGCTGGAGCGCGAACCCGCGCACCGTGCCCTCGACCCGGAAGCCGAGACGCCAGGCAGTGCGCCGCGACGGCCAGTTGCCGACGTACGCCTGCCAGAAGAGCCGCGCGAGCCCCCCGCCCTCCGGGTCGAAGGCCCAGTCGACGACGAGCCGGCACGCCGCGGTCATGAGGCCGCGGCCCCGGGCCTCGGGAGCGGTCCAGTAGCCGATCTCGGCCGACCGTCGCCCCTCGGGCGCGTCGTCGAGGCTCAGCCCGACCATCCCGAGAAGGGCACCGACGCCGTCGGGGCCGGGGATGCCCGCAGGGCCGGCGCTGTCGCGCACGCCCCAGGTGAGGACGTCGCCGCGCTCCCAGCCCGGTCCCACGTACTCCGACACGAACTGCACCGCGTCCTCGCGCGCGTACGGGGACGGGACGACCGTCCACGCAGCGGTCTCCGCGTCCTGGCACGCGGCCGTGATCGCGTCGACGTCGTCGAGGGTCGGGGTGGACAGGTGGACGCGGCCGTCGTCGAGGGCGAAGGGGTGCACCCGCACGAGCCTGGCACGTCCCCCGCACGTCGTCACCCGGATTCCCGAGCGTGGCCACCCCGCGGGGCCACCGACCCGGCGTCCCCGTCCCGCGGGTGCGTCACGGGCGCAGGGCGTCCTCCGCGGGCGTCCACGGCAGGCCGTGCGCGGCGGCGACCGCCTCGTTGAGGAGCGCGCCGCGGTGGGTGGACGCCCCCGACCGCAGGAGCGGGACGTCCCGCACCGCGTCGACCCCGCCGTCCGCGAGCGCCGCGAGGTACGGGAGCGTCGCGCTGGTCAGCGCGAGCGTGCTCGTCACGGGGACCGCGCCGGGCATGTTCGCGACGCAGTAGAACGTCGTGCCGTGCACCGCGAACGTCGGGTCGTCGTGCGTGGTGGGCCGCGACCCCTCGAAGCAGCCGCCCTGGTCGACGGCGACGTCGACGAGCACGGCGCCGGGGCGCATGCGTGCGACGAGGTCGTCGGTGACGAGGCGCGGGGCCCGCGCCCCCGCGACGAGCACGGCCCCGACGACGAGGTCGGCCTCCAGCACCTCCCGCTCGATCGCGTACGCGCTCGACACGACCGTGCGCACGTGGCCGGAGAACTCCTGGTCGACGGCGCGCAGGACGGGCAGCGACAGGTCGACCACGCTCACCTCCGCGCGCATGCCCACCGCGACCTCGGCCGCGTTGCGGCCCGCGGTCCCGCCCCCGAGCACGACGACCCGCCCGGGCCGCGTGCCGGGCACGCCGCCGAGCAGGACGCCGCGACCTCCCGCGGGTCGTTGCAGGAGCCAGGCGCCGACCTGGGTCGCCATGCGCCCGGCCACCTCGCTCATGGGGGCCAGCAGCGGGAGCGTCCCGTCGGGGGCCTGCGCCGTCTCGTACGCGACGGACGTCGTGCCCGCGTCGAGCAGGGCACGCGTGCAGGCCGCGTCCGCGGCGAGGTGCAGGTAGGCGAAGAGCAGGAGGTCGTCGCGCAGCAGCGGGTACTCGCTCGCGACAGGTTCCTTGACCTTGCACACGAGCTCGGCCTCGCCCCAGACCTCCTCGGCGCTCGGCACGATCCGCGCACCGGCGTCGGCGAACTCCGCGTCGGGCAGGTGGGAGCCGACCCCGGCCCCGGACTGGACGAGCACGTCGTGCCCGGCCCGCACGAGGTGGTGCGCGCCGGCGGGGGTGAGCGCGACGCGGTCCTCGTGGTTCTTGACCTCGGTGGGTATGCCGATCCTCATGGTCCAGTGTGGTCGCACCGTCCCGCTCCGCGCAGGGTGGCAGGATCTTGTCGGAGAGTGACCTTCCTGCCGCTCGTTCCGGGACCGGCCCGCTGCCAGGGTGGGCGCGTGGACACGACGACTCCCCTCGCGACGCCGCGCGTCGCACCCCGCCCCGCGCCGACGGCGAGCGAGCACGCGCCGGCGGGCACCCTGGGGCTCGCGCGCGGCAGCGCCCTGTACGTGGCGAGCGTGCTCGGCACGGGAGTGCTCGCCCTGCCCGGGCTCGCCACGCGGGTCGCCGGCCCCGCCTCCGTGCTCGCCGTCGCCCTGGTGCTCGTGGCGAGCGTCCCCCTCGCGGGAACCTTCGCGGCGCTGGCGGCGCGGCACCCGGACCGGGGCGGCGTCGCGAGCGCGGTGCGCGTCGCGCTCGGCCCGACGGCGGCCCGCGCCACGGGCTACTGGTTCTACCTGGGCGTGTGCGTGGGCGTGCCCGTCGTGGCGGTGCTGGGGGCGGAGTACGTGGTCGCGGTGGTGGGCGCCGATCGCGGGGCAGTCCCGGTCGTGGCCGTCGCGCTCGTCGTCGTGCCGGCGGTCGCCGTGGGGCTCGGCGTCCGTGTGGCGGGCGCCGTCCAGCTCGCGCTCACGTCGCTGCTGCTCGCCGCCGTCGTCGTGGTCGTCGCCGTGGCGGCGCCGGCGGCGAGCGCCGAGCGGTTCACCCCGTTCCTCAGCGAGGGGTGGTCCGGCGTCGGCTCCGCGGTGAGCCTGTTCGTGTGGGCGTTCGCGGGCTGGGAGGTCGGCACGCACGTCTCGGCGGACTTCCGCGACCCGCGCCGCACCGTCCCCGCCGCGACCGGGATCGCGCTGGTCGTCGTCGGCGTCGCCTACCTCGCCCTGCAGGTCACCACGGTCGGCGTCCTCGGCGCCGAGGCCGGCTCCGGCACCGTCGCCCTGCTCGACCTCGCGCGCACGGGCGCACCCGCCGCGGGGCCCGTGGTCGTCGGCGTCGTCGCGGCGATCGTCACCTCGGGCGTGCTCACCGCCTATCTCGCGGCGTTCGCCAACCTCGGCCAGGCGCTCGCGCGCGACGGCGACCTGCCGCGCCCGCTCGCCGCTCTCTCCGGTCGCGCCGGGGTACCCCGGCGGGCGCTCGCGGTCACGCTCGTGCTGAGCGCGGCGTACCTCGCCGTGCTCGTCGCCACCGGCCTCGACCTCGAGCCGTTCGTGCGCGTCCACACGAGCTGCATGGTGGCGGTCTACGCGCTCGGCATGGTCGCCGCCCTGCGCCTGCTCCCCCGCGGCACGGTCGGCTGGTGGCTCGCGGCCGTCGCGACCGTCCTCACCGGCGTGCTGCTCGTCCTCGCCGGGGCGTCGCTCGTGGCCCCCGCGCTCCTCGCCCTGGCCGCCGTCGCGGTCGCGCTGGCCCGCCGCCGTCGCCCGCCGCGCTGAGCGGCCCGCCGGCCGGAGAGGTTCGCCCTCCTGGCCCGTTCCCCGCAGCGGCGGCGTCCGCTACGGTCGACGGCATGCCCACGTGGACGGACCCGGGCCCCGTCGAGTTCGACGCCGTCGTGATCGCCGCCGGGACGCGCACGGGAGCGTTCGTCGCTCTCCCGTACGACGCCGTCGACCTCTTCGGCACGCGCGGTCGCGTCCCCGTGGTCGCGAAGGTCGACGACGTGCGGTACCACGCCTCCCTCGTCGCCTACGGCGGTCCGCACCTCCTCGCCGTCCTGCGCTCCGTGCGCGCCGCGACCGGCAAGGGCGTCGGGGACACCGTGCACGTCGCGGTCCGGCTCGCCGCGGAGGTCTCGGCCGTCCCGCGGTGAGGCGCCGGCCGCCCGCGCCCCGGCGGTCGCGCGTCAGCCGGCCGCGTCGGGCGCCGTGCGGTCCGACGACCCGGGCACGGCGTCGCCGAGCGCGATCTCCTTCGCCGTCGGCAGGTCCTCCTCCATGGGTGGGTCCTTGTGCCGCAGGTGCGAGAACACCGACCACGCGACGGCGACGAGCGGCACGGACACGACCGCGCCGAGGATCCCCGCGAGCAGCGTCCCCGCCGTCACCGCGATCGCCACGACGACCGGGTGCAGCGAGACCTGCTTGCCCATGACGAGCGGCTGCAGGATGTGACCCTCGAACTGCCCGATGAGCGCGATGCCGATCGTCACGACGAGCGCGATGACGATGCCCTTGGCCGCGAGCGCGACGATGGCCGCGATGATCATCGCGAGGGGCGCGCCGATGATGGGGATGAACGCCCCGATGAAGACGAGCACCGCGAGCGGCGCCGCGAGCGGCACGCCCAGGGCTCCCAGGAAGATGCCCGCGAGGATGCCGTCGACGAGAGCGATGATCACGGTGCCCCGGGCGTAGCCGGAGAACGTGTACCAGCCCGCGCCGCCCGCGACCTTCCAGCTGTCGCGCGAGCGGGCCGGGAGCTGGTTGAGGAACCACGTCCACATGTCCTTGCCGCGGGCGAGGAAGAACACCGTGCAGAAGATCGCGAGGGCGATCGCCGCGAACGCCTCGAACACCGAGCCGGCGCTCGCGGCGGCCTGGCTCGCGATGTCGCCGCCGTGCTCCGTGAGCCACTGCCGGCCGTTGTCGATCCACCCGTTGACGTCGTCCGCCGTGATCGTGACCGGCAGCGGGCCGTTCTCGAGGAAGTCGAAGATCTGCTCGATGCCCTGGTCGAACTGCTCCGCGAGGCTCTGCCACTGCCCCGCGACCGAGGTGATGACGTACGTCAGCAGACCGGCGATGAACAGCAGGGCGGAGAGGATCGCGAGCCCCGTGGCCAGACCCCGCGGCATGATCCGCGCGTAGAAGTCCGTGACGGGCCGCAGGACCGACGTGATGACGAGCGCCAGGAAGACGGCCACGAACACGAGCTGCACCTGCGCCGTCGCGAAGAAGATGAGCGCGACGGCCGCGACGATCATGAGCAGGCGCCACGACCAGCCCGCGGTCGTGCGCAGCCACGCGGGCACCGACTCGTCGTACCCGACCACCGACGGGTTGCGTCGCGCCCCGGCCACCTTGCGTGCCGCGCTCGACGCCCCCGCGAGGTGCTTCACCGACGCCGCCGCGCGGTCCGAGCCGGAGCCGGGCCTCGGGGTCGGCGCTGCTGCCACCGGCCGCTGCTCGTCCGTCACACGTGCCTCCGCCCGGTCGTGGCCACCATCCGCCCAGTCTGCCCCAGGTCGTCCCCCCACGCCGGGTACCGCGGTCGGCCCGTCGTCCCACGTCGGCCCGGCACCGACCGGCGACCGCGATGTGAGGACCACGCCCGAACCGTGCTATGTTTTTCCCCGCACCGGAACGGCGGAAACGCCGGGAAGGTCCACTCGTCCGGGTGGCGGAATGGCAGACGCGCTAGCTTGAGGTGCTAGTGCCCTTTATCGGGCGTGGGGGTTCAAGTCCCCCTCCGGACACCGCGTGGCACACCTCGTGCCACGGAGGCCGGGTCAGGAGATTCTTCCTGACCCGGCCTTCTGCGTATCCCGCCGCCTCGGTCCGGCAGGCCTCGCCTCAGCCGCCCGTGTCGGTCCAGGACGCGACGTCGACGCCGCGGTCGTCGGGCGACGCGAGCGACCACCACGTCGAGGCGCGTCAGTCGTCGGACAACGCGAGCGCTCGTCGAACTGGCAGAACACTCCCCCTCGACGCCGCCGGGGCTGACTCCGGCGCGCCCGGCCCGCGGAATCTCCTCGTCGCGAGTCGCCGTCCGCGCGCCACGAGATGCGGGGTCGGACGTCCCGCTTTACGGTGACGTGTCCTTTCTGATGCTTTTGAGGCGGTATGCAATGCTCGACGTCCATCACTTCACCTACGGTGCCGTGACCCCGCTCATCTCCTACGTGGCCGCGGTCTCCGGGTCTGCCTGCGGCCTGTCCGCGGTCTCCCGCTCCCGTGTCGACGCGCCGTGGCCCGTGCGCTCGGCGTGGCTGTGGCTGGGGGCCGCGGCCATCGGGGGCACGGGCATCTGGGTGATGCACTTCGTGGCGATGCTCGGGTTCACGGTCACCGGCATGCCGATCCACTACGACGTGCCGCTCACGATCGTCTCCGCGCTGGTCGCCGTGGTGGTCGTGTCGGTCGGCCTGCACCTGGTCATGATGTTCGGCTACCGGCCCCTGCTGCTGGCCGTGGGAGGCGCCGTGGCCGGGCTCGGCGTCGCCGGGATGCACTACCTGGGCATGGCGGCGATGCGCATGCACGGGACGATGCACTACAGCGCGGTCTCCGTCGTCCTGGCGGTGCTCGTCGCGGTCGCCGCCGCGACGGCGGCGCTCTGGCTCTGCGTGCACGCGCGGGGCGGGCTGTCCATGACCGTGTCGGCCCTCGTCATGGGGGTCGCTGTCGCGGGGATGCACTACACCGGCATGTGGGGCGTCTCGGTGACGGGTCAGCCGGGCGCACCGGACGGCGGCGTCCCGATGCTGGACCTGCTCGGTGCCCTCCTCGTCGGGGGCGGCGGCTCCGTCCTACTGCTGGTGTTCGTCGTCGTCGGCTCCCGGACGGAGAGCGAGCGGCAGCGGCACGAGGCATTCCGGGACCGCATGGCGCAGGAGACCGTCTCGGTCGGCAAGTAGCGGCACGCGGGTGCGCCGTCTCTCACGGCCGGCGCGCGCGTGCCCGGTCCTCCGTCTCGAGCACCCGGCGCAGGCCCGTGAAGTCACGCAGGAGGATCCGCGCCAGGACCGCGGTCGGGAGCAGCGCCACCAGCCGGAGCGCCGACGCCACGTCGCCGTGGTAGTCGGCGCGCACGCGCGTCCCGCTGCCGTCGGGCGACGTGACGTACTCGACGCGAGAGTTCCAGGGCGCGGTGGAGTGCCACACGACCCGCAGGTCGGGCTCGACGACCTCGAGCACGTCGGTGAACCGCACCCGGAACGGACCGACGCGGTCGACGGCGGCCCAGCGGCTCCCCACCCGCAGCGGCCCGTCGTCGACCGGGCGGCGGGAGACGACCGCGGGCGCGAACTCCGGCCACCGGCCCGGGTCGGCGAGGTACGGGAAGACGCGCGCCGGCGGGTGGTCGAGGTGGACGTCGAGCGTCACGCGTCGCCACACGGTCCGGTCTCCTTCCGCCGCCCGGCGTCAGACCATCGCCGGCACGGGACGGTCCGGGTAGAGCTCGCGCATCGCGTGGTCGTACCGACGCTTCAGGAGCAGGAGGTACAGCACCCGGACGGGCGCGGGCACGTTCGCGCGGAACCACTCCTCCCGCTCGGCCTCGGGGACGCTCGCGAGCAGCAGGCCGAGCTGCAGCGCCACGAGGTCCTTGCCGAGCTCCTTGCGGTGCTTCACGAGGGTGGCGCGCGTGTGCTCCTCCATGGAGTCCCACTCCTGCTGCGACATCACGTCCCCGGCCACGGGGAGGATCTCCACCTCCTCCTGCCCGAGGTGCGCCGACAGGAGGTCCCGCAGCCCCTCGACGTCGGTCGCGAAGGCGTCGCGGAGCCGCGGGTCGGCCGTGGCCACCCACGGCTCGAGCTGCGGCTCGACCCGCGCGAGGCGCACCGCGACCTCGGCGTGCTGCGCCCGCATCTGGCCGACGTGCAGCGCGCACGCGGGCTCGCGCGCCTCGAGGCGGTCCCAGAGCACCCGGTCCTCGGTCTCGTGGTGCAGGTGCAGCGCGAAGAAGTCGAGGTGGGCGTAGCGGCCCACGACGGCCGAGCGCCCGGTGTCCCCGGGCCGGACCTCGCGGACCAGCACGGGGAGCTCGCGGTAGAGCCAGCGGAAGATCCGGTGGACGAGGAACATGCCCGACGTGTCGCACCCGGGGTGCTGCCCCGCGGGCAGCGGCCCGGGGAGAGGGAGCCTGTCGGTCATCTCGTCCTCCGCCCGTCGGACGACGTCGGTGTCGTCGTGGCGCTCTCCGACGCTACGCCCGCCCGCGGCGTGGCCACAATGCCCGGTCCGCAGGTTCACCCGGGCAGCGAGAAGCCCCGCCGTGTGGAGCGGCGGGGCTTCTCGATCCGCTGTCTCATTCGGATCCCGCCGGCGCTCTCACGCCGGAAGCATGCGTCCAGTCTAGGGCGTCGCGACGGCCGCCTCCGACCCCGGCACGACCGCCTCCTCCCCGAGGAGGAGGTCGCGCCCCCGACGATCTCGGCCGACGGCGGGAGCCGGCGTCCCCGCGCCCGTCCGTAGCGTCGACGACGGCGGTGCCCGAGGACCGGGCGCCCGCGACGACGGGAGGACGCATGATCCAGGTGGAGGCGCTCACCAAGCGCTACGGGCCGACGACGGCGGTGGACGGGCTGACGTTCACGGCACGCCCGGGCACCGTGACGGGATTCCTCGGCCCGAACGGGGCGGGGAAGTCGACGACGATGCGGGTCGTGGTCGGGCTGGAGCGGCCCACGTCCGGCACGGCGACCGTCGACGGACGCCGGTACGCCGACCTCCCGGCGCCGCTCCACGCCGTCGGCTGCATGCTCGACGCGCGGTCCGTGCACCCGGGGCGCACGGCGTTCCGGCACCTGCGGGCCCTCGCGCGGACCCACGGGATCGGCCGCGCCCGCGTGGACGAGGTCATCGGGATGACCGGGCTCGAGAGCGTCGCCGGACGGCGCGCCGGGACCTTCTCCCTGGGGATGGGCCAGCGGCTCGGCATCGCGGGAGCGCTGCTCGGCGACCCCGGGACGCTCCTCCTCGACGAGCCCGTCAACGGCCTCGACCCCGACGGCGTCCTGTGGGTGCGGGGGCTCGTCCGCGGCCTCGCGGCCGAGGGACGGACCGTGCTCCTCTCGTCGCACCTCATGCACGAGCTCGCGCTCTGCGCCGAGCGGGTCGTCGTCATCGGCCGGGGCCGGCTCCTCGCGGACGCACCGGTCCAGGAGCTCGCCGCCGACGCGGGATCCCTCGAGGAGGCGTACCTGCGGCTCACCGCGGGGGCGGTCCAGTACCAGGGCCGCGCCTCCGGCGGGTCCGACCGCGCCGCGGCGGGCGGTGCCCGATGACCGCCGCGACCCCCGCCCCGGTGCGCACTCCCCCGGCCCTGGCGCCGGCCACGCCCCCGGGCCCGACGCTCGCGCGCGTCGTCGGCTCCGAGTGGACCAAGCTCACGAGCCTCCGGTCCTCCTGGTGGGCGGCCGCGCTCACGGTCGCGGTCTCGGCCGCGCTGACCCACCTCTCTGCCCAGGCGTCCTCCGTGGACCCCGGGTTCGACCCGCTGGGATCCCTCACGTCGGGCGTGCTGCTCGCCCAGGTGCCCCCGCTCGTCCTGGGCGTGCTCGTCGGGACGGGCGAGCACAGCACGGGCACGTTCCGCACGACGTTCCTCGCCGTCCCGAGGCGCTGGCCCGTGCTCGCCGCGCAGACCGTCGTCACCGCCGCGTTCGCGCTGCTCACGGCCGTGCTCGCGGTCGGCGCCGCCGTGCTCGCCCTGCTCCCCTCGGCCCGGGCACGCGGCATCGCCCTCGATCTCGCGAGCGACGGCACGCCCCGGATGCTCGGCGGGATGGTGCTCCTGCTCGTCGCGACGGCCCTGCTCGGCCTCGCGCTCGGCGCGCTGCTCCGGCGGCCGGTGCCCGCCCTGACGGTCGCGGTCCTCGTCGTCCTCGTCCTGCCCGTCGCGCTCGTGCTCGCGGCCGACCTGGCGGGCGACCCGCTCGCCGCGTCCGCGGGCGTGCCGCCCGCCCAGGCCGCCGTCAACACCGCCGTGACGTTCCTCCCCGCCGGCGCGGGGTCCCTGCTGACCACCGAGGGCGCCGTCGAGGGTGCGCCCGACCTCGGCGCGTGGGGCGGCGGGCTCGTCCTGGCGGCGTGGGTCGCCGTCCCCCTGACCCTGGCCGGTATCCGCCTCCGCGCGCGGGACGTGGTGTGACGTGGCCGCGACGACGCAGACGCCCGCCGCCCCGCCCGCGAGCCGCTCACCGGTGACCCTCCGCCGGGTGCTCGCGGCCGAGTGGGACAAGCTCACGAGCCTGCGCGCGACGGGCTGGCTCGCCCTCGCGACGGTCGCGGCGTCGGCCGCGAGCGCCTGGGCGCTCGGCCTGTTCGCCCGGCCCGACGACGGCGCGTCCGGCGCGCCCGTGGCCGTCGCCGGGTACGTGCTCACCCAGCTCGGGTTCCTCGTGCTGGGCGCGACGACCGGCGCGGGCGAGTTCCGCACCGGCACGGCGCGCGTCACCTTCGTCGCGGTGCCCCGGCGGGTCCCGGTGCTCGTGGCCCAGGCGCTCGTCACGACGACGGTCGCGGCCCTCACGGCCGCGGTCGCGCTCGGCGCGGCGCTCGCGGCGACCGCCGGGCAGCGCGCGGCGACCGGGCTGGTGCTGGACGTCGCGGACCCGGAGACGGCGAGGCTCCTGGTCGGGTTCGTGCTCTACCAGACCGGGGTCGCGCTCGTCGGGCTCGGGCTGGGGGCGCTGCTGCGCCGACCCGACGCCGCGCTCGTCGCCGGGGTCGTCCTGGTCGTCGTGCTCGACCACCTCCTCGCCACGAACCCCGGCCGGGTCGCCGACACGGCACGCTCCCTCCTCCCGGGCGCCGGGGCGCGGCTCCTCCAGGCCGACGAGCGGCTCGCCGCGCTCGACGCGACGACGCTGGGCCCGCACGTCGGCCCGTGGACGGCCGGCCTCGTGCTCGCCGCGTGGGCCGCCGCGCTCCTCGTCGCGGCGGGGTACCGCCTGCGGCGCCATGACGTCACCTGACGTGGACCGGCACGGATGGGAGAGTGGGCCCATGCCCCTGCCGTCCCCCGCCACGTCCGCGCGCGGGACGACCGACGGCGGCGCGCTCACCGAGACCGACGTCCAGCGGCGCGGGCCGCTCGGCCGGCTGGTCGAGGAGCACCCCCGGGCCGCCGACGCCGCGCTCGTCGCCGGCGTCGTGGCGCTCGGGCTCGTCACCGCGGTCCTCGGGCTCGCGACGGTCGAGGGGTCGACCGGGCTCGGCCTCTTCCGGCCCGACGAGCCCGTCGCCCAGATGGTCGTCACGGCGTGGCTCGCCGGGGCCGTCCTCGGGGCGACGCTCCTGCTCGCCCGCCGCGCGCGACCGCTCGTCGTCGCGGCCGCGCTCACGGCGCTGGCCGTCGCCTCGCTCGCGACCGCGGGCGTGCTGGGAGTGCTCGGGGTGTGCCTCGCGTGCGCGGTCCACGCCGTGGCGGCCTCCCGCCCGCCGCGCACCGCGTGGCTGACGTGCGCGGCGGTGCTCGCCGTCGTCACGGTGGCGATCTGGTGGTGGCAGGACATCGGTCTCGCCGAGATCCTGCTCTGGAGCGACCCGGTCGTGTCACCGGACGGCGATCCCGTGCGGGACCTCGCCGAGCCACCCTTCTCCCCCGGCCGCCGGTCCGCGTCCGTCTCGCTCCTGCTCGCGCTCCTGCTCCTCGGCATGGCCACGGGTTCCGGCGCGCGCGCCCGTCGGCTCCACGCCGAGGACCTCACGGAGCGCTACCGGGCCATGGCGCGGGACCGCGACCAGAGCGCCGCGCTCGCCCGCGCGGCCGAGCGCACCCGCATCGCCCGCGAGATGCACGACGTCGTCGCCCACAGCGTCTCGGTGATGGTCGCGCTGTCCGACGGCGCGGGCGCAGCGCTCGACCGTGCACCCGACCGCTCGCGCGAGGCCCTGCGGGAGCTCTCCCGGACGGGGCGCGAGGCGCTGACCGACATGCAGCGCGTCCTCGGTGCGCTCGACCCCGGCGACGAGGAGCCCGTGGCGCCGGACGGGCGGCCCGAGCCGACCGGGACGGACCTCGCGGCCGTCGTCGCACGGTTCCGCGCCGCGGGCGTCCCGGTGACCGCGACCGGCCTCGACGTCCCGCTCCCGGACGACACCTCGCTCCGGCTCGCGGTCGTGCGGGTCGTGCAGGAAGGGCTGACGAACGTCCTGCGGCATGCGCCCGGTGCTCCGACGGCCGAGGTCGAGGTCCGGCGCGGCGCGGACGTCGTCGAGGTCGAGGTCCGCGATTCCGGCGGCACCCGGCCAGGCACGGGCGGCGGGACCGGTCGCGGCATCGTCGGGATGCGCGAGCGCGCGGCCCTGCTCGGCGGCAGCGTCGAGGCCGGCCCGCGACCCGAGGGTGGGTGGGTCGTGCGGGTCGTCCTCCCGTGGTCCGGGCGGGACGCGCCGTGGGACCGGCCGCACGACCGGCCGTACGACGAGGACGACGGAGGGCTCCCGTGACGACCGTGCTGCTCGTGGACGACCAGGCGCTCCTGCGGATGGGCTTCCGGCTCGTGATCGAGTCGGAGCCCGACCTCGAGGTGGTCGGCGAGGCGTCCGACGGCCGGGTGGCGCTCGACCAGGTCGCGGCGCTCGCCCCGGACGTCGTCGTCATGGACGTCCGGATGCCCGGCATGGACGGCATCGAGGCGACGCGACGCGTCGTCGCGGAGCACCCCGCGACGCGCGTGCTCGTGCTGACGACGTTCGACGTCGACGAGTACGCGTTCGCCGCGCTGCGCGCGGGCGCGAGCGGGTTCCTGCTGAAGAACGCCCGCCCGGACGACCTCGTCGAGGCGATCCGTACCGTCGCGGCAGGGAGTTCGGTCGTCGCGCCCCGGGTGCTGCGCCGCATGCTCGACCTCTTCGCCCCGCACCTGCCCGTCGGGGACCGGCCGGCGGACGACGGCGTCGACCCGCGCCTGCGGTCGCTCACGCCCCGCGAGCTCGACGTGCTGCGGTGCGTGGCCGACGGCCTGTCCAACGCCGAGATCGCCGAGCGCCTCGTGCTGTCGTCGACGACGGTCAAGACGCACGTGGGCAACCTCCTCGCCAAGCTCGGGGTCCGGGACCGCGTCCAGGCCGTGATCGTCGCCTACGAGAGCGGCCTGGTCGGCTCCCGCCGCTGAGCGGCACCGCTCTCCGTCGCCGCCGCGTTCACCCCCGACGGGTGAGGCTCCGCCCCGGGTCCGCTGCGACCGTGGTGCCGAGCGCCGGAGAGGAGCCCACGATGACGGCTGCGCAGATCCCCCGACAGCAGGTCCCTGCCGCCACGGGCCCGTGGCACACCGCGTCGACCCAGGCCGTGTGCGCGGCGCTGGACGTCGACCCGGCGGTCGGGCTGACGACGGCGCAGGTCGCCGAGCGGCGCGCCCGGTACGGGCCGAACGCGCTCGCGGAGGAGCGCAGGGAGAAGCCGTGGCAGGCGTTCCTGCGCCAGTACCGGGACCTCATGCAGCTCGTCCTCGTCGGGGCGGCGGTCGTGAGCATCATCGCGCTCGGCGACGTCACGACGGGCGTCGTCGTGCTGGGCCTCACCGTGCTCAACGCCCTCATGGGCCTGCACCAGGAGGGCAAGGCCGCCGAGAGCGTCGCGGCGCTGCAGCAGATGCTCGTCATGACGGCCACGGTGCGCCGCGACGGACGCCAGGAGCAGGTGCCCGCGGAGGAGCTCGTGCCGGGCGACGTCGTCGGCTTCGAGGCCGGGAGCAAGATCCCCGCGGACGGGCGGCTGCTCGTCGCGGCGTCGCTGGAGATCGAGGAGGCGGGGCTGACCGGCGAGAGCACCCCGGTCGCCAAGGGCGTCGAGACGGTCGTCGCCGAGGACGCGCCGCTCGGCGACCGCACCGACATGGCGTACATGAACTCGCAGGTGACGCGCGGGCGCGGCGAGATGGTCGTCACGGCGACGGGCATGACGACCGAGGTGGGCCGCATCTCCGGGATGCTCAGCGGCGTCGAGCAGGACAAGACGCCGCTCACGCGCCAGCTCGACCGCATCACCGTGATCATCACGGTCATGGCGGCGATCGCCCTCGTCGTCGTCGTGGTCCTGGGCCTGGTGCGCGGCGAGGACTTCGACAGCCTGTTCGTGGTCGGGATCAGCCTGGCCATCGCCGCGATCCCGACGGGTCTCCCGGCCGTGGTGACGATGCTGCTGTCGCTCGGCACGCGGCGGCTCGCCGAGGAGGGCGCGATCGTCAAGCGCCTCAAGTCGGTCGAGACGCTCGGGTCGACCTCCGCGATCTGCTCGGACAAGACCGGGACCCTCACGCTCAACCAGATGACCGCGCGCCGCCTCGTGCTCGCGGGACGCCGGTTCTCCGTCGACGGCGAGGGCTACTCCACGACCGGCCGCATCCTCGCGGCCGCCGGCTCGACAGACGTGCCGCTCGAGCCCGTCGCGCTGCCCCTCGCGCTCGCGAGCGACGCCGTCGTGCGCGACGGCGAGTGCATCGGCGACCCCACCGAGGGCGCCGTCGTCGTCCTGGCGGCGAAGGCGGGCCTCGACGTCGAGGAGACGCGCGCCGAGCACCCGCGCGTCGCGGAGGTCCCGTTCGACGCGGCGTACAAGTTCATGGCGACGTTCCACGAGATCGACGGCGCGCTGACGTGCTTCGTCAAGGGCGCCCCGGACGTGCTGCTCGCCCGGTCGAGCCGGTACCTCACCGCCGACGGCGGGTCGGCACCGCTCGACGACGACGCGCGGTCGCGCGTGGTGGCGGAGAACGACGCCCTCGCGGGCGAGGGCATGCGCGTGCTCGCGGTGGCGCGGCGTGCCGTGGGCCGCGACGAGCTCGCGGGCGAGCTCCTCGACGCGGTGCGCGACCTCGAGCTGGTCGCGCTCGTCGGGATCGTCGACCCGCCGCGCCGGGAGGCGCGCGACGCCATCGCGGAGTGCCGCGACGCCGGCATCCGCGTGCGGATGATCACGGGCGACCACGTCACCACCGCGGCGGCGATCGCCGGGCAGCTCGGCATCGAGGGCCGCGCGCTGACCGGGGCCGAGTTCGCCGCGATGTCCGACGCGCAGCTCGAGGCGGAGGTCGGCGAGATCGGGGTGGTCGCGCGGGTCGCGCCGGAGGACAAGGTGCGCCTCGTCGACGTGCTCAAGCGCACGGGCGACGTGGTCGCGATGACGGGCGACGGCGTCAACGACGCGCCCGCGCTCACCCGCGCGGACATCGGCGTGGCGATGGGCATCACCGGAACCGAGGTGACCAAGGACGCCGCGGAGATGATCCTCACCGACGACAACTTCGCGACCATCGTGGCCGCCGTGGAGGGTGGCCGCGGGCTCTACGACAACCTCATGAAGTACATCCGCTTCCAGATGGTCGTGCTCGTCGGCTTCATCCTCACGTTCGTGGGCGCGGGCGTCTTCACGGTCGCGGGCGGCACGCCGCTCACGCCGCTCCAGATCCTCTGGGTGAACTTCGCGATCGACGTGCTCCTCGCGATCGGCCTCGGCTTCGACGCCGCGACGCCCGGCCTCATGCGCCGCCGGCCACGGTCTCCCGCCGAGCCCGTCATCGGGCGTGGGCTCGGGGTCCGGCTCGCCGTCGGCGGCGTCCTCATCGCCGTCGGCTCGCTCGTCGCCGTCGCCTGGGGCGAGGCCGACGCCGACCTGGCGGTCGCGACGACGATGGGCCTCACCGCGATGTCGCTCCTGCACGTCGTGGCCGCGCTCGAGTGGCGCGACCCGCGGGCGAGCATCCTCTCGTTCGAGACCCTCGCGAACGGGCGGTTCGTCGTGCTGCTGCTCGCGTCGCTGGGGCTGACGTTCCTCGTCACGACCCTCGACGGCCTGCAGCGGATCTTCGGCACCGTCGACCTCGACGGGGGCCAGTGGGGCGTGTGCGGCCTCGTCGCGCTCGGGTTCCTCGTCCTGGCCGAGCTCGGCAAGCTCGTGCTCCGGCAGGTGGACCGGCACCGGGGCGCGCCCGCCGACTCCGGCGCCTCCGCCCAGGTCTCGCGCGCCCGGGTCTGAGGGCTCCGGGTCAGGGCACGACGCCGAGCTCGCGGCCCCGGCGGACCGCGTCGCGACGCGAGCTCACGCCGAGCTTGCGGTAGACCGACTTGAGGTGCGCCTTGACGGTGTTCACCGAGACGAAGAAGTCCTCGGCGATCTCGACGTTGCTGGCCATCGAGGGCAGCACGGCGAGGATCGCCAGCTCGCGCTCCGTGAGGGGCTCGACGAGCGGGGCGGGCTCCGGCGCCCGGTCCGCCGGGTCGAGGTGGGCGCGCAGCCGCCCGGCGAGCGCGTCGTCGCGTGCCGTGACCGCGCGGGCGAGCGCCGGACGCAGCTCGCGCACGACGAGGGTGAGGAACGGGCGCGCGACCTGCTCGACGGCGGCGAGGTCCAGGGCGCGGGCCAACGGGACCTCGACGCGGCGGGTGCCCGCCCGCGCCAGGGCGGACGCCTCGACGAGCGCCGCCTCGACCCGCACGACGCCGTCCACCTCGTCCTCCCCCGCGTCCACGAGCCCGGCGACCGCGCGCAGCGCGGCCCCGGTCCGCCCCGTGGCGAGCAGCTCGCGCGCGCCGCACACGGCCACGACGGCGGCCGTGCCCAGCCCCTCCCGCCGGACGCGCACCGGCAGCGCGGGCTGCGTCCCGTCGTCGAGCAGGCGGACCGCGGCGGTCGCCCGGACCCACAGGTCGGCGAGCACCGGCGGCGTCGCGACGGGCCCGAGCGCGTGGTCGGCCGCGACCAGCGCGTGCCGCGCGGCCCCGGCGTGCCCGCGGTCCGCCGCCGCGAGGGCCTGGAGGAGCCGGACGGCCGCCTCGGACGCCGGCTCGCGGCCCCCGGCGTCGGCCGCCAGCGCGTGCGCGAGCTCGCGGTCGAGGGCGGAGTCCGACGCACGCAGGTACCGCACCCACGCCCGGGCCGCGTGCGCCGGGCGCGCGTGGGCGTACCCGTCCCAGCCCCGGGGCTCGGCCTCCGCGACCACCGAGCGCGCGGCCGCCTCCCCCTCGTCGAGCCGGCCCTCCGCGACCGCGAGGAGCGACGCCGCTGCCCGCGCCCCGAGGACGAAGAGCTGGGGCGCCCGCCAGTCGCGACCGGGAGGCGGTGCGAGCGGGAACGAGGCCGTCGCCGGCTCGGTGCCCACCGAGCACCACGCGAGGCCCGCGGCGCGGTGGGCCTGCGCGAGGCTGCGGTAGGTGTCGAGCGCCGGGAACGGGTACGGCGCCGCGTCCGCGGTCGCGAGGGCGGCGCCGGCCGCCGTCGCGAGGGCGCGCACGTCGCCCGTCGCGCGCGCGATCGAGGCGTCGAGCAGCTCCAGGAGCACGGCCGCGGCCGGCTGCTCGACGGGGTCGAGGAGGTCGCGCGCCGTCGCGACGTGCCGACGGGCGGCGTCGTACCGCTCGTCGACGTACGCCAGCGCGCCCGCGCACAGGTGCAGCCGCGCGTCGACGCCGATCGTCGCGTAGGGCACGCGCCGCAGGACGTCCGCGACGGTATCGCGGTGGGGGCCCGCGAGCTGGGCGGCCGTGCCCTCCACGAAGACCTCGCCCACGAGGGTCCAGTCCTCGGCGGCGGCCGCGTGCTCGAGGGCCTGCACCGCCTCGCCGTCGCGCGCGAACCAGCGGGCCGCCGCCCGGTGGGCGTCGCGGAGGCAGGCAGGGTCCTCGGCCCGGAGCTGGCTCAGGAGCATCTCGCGCAGGAGCGGGTGGTACCGGTACCAGGTGCGGCGCTCGCCCGCCGCCGTGACGAAGCCGTCGGCCGCGGCCAGGCCCGGGAGCAGCCGCTCTGCCGGCGCCCCCGGGTCGAGGGCCGACGCGAGGTCGGCGCACACGGCCGAGGCGACGCTCGTGCGGAGGAGGAAGCGCCGGACCGTCGGCTCCTGGCGGTCGAGGACCTCGGCCAGGAGGAACTCCGCCGCCGAGCGGTCGGCGCGCGCGCGGCTCGCGGCGTCGTCCGCCTCGACCCGTAGGCGGACGCCGACCGCCCAGCCGCCGGTCTCGTCGAGGACGCGGCCCACCGCGGCCGGGGACAGCGGTCGGCGGTGGGACGCCGCGAGCGTCGTGACGGACGTGGCGTCGAACGCGAGGTCCGCGGCACCGACCTCGGCGACCTCGCCCTGCGCGCGCAACCGCTGCAGCCGCACCAGCGGGTCGACGCGCGTGAGCACGACGAGATGCAGGGGCAGCGGGTAGCGCAGGAGGTCGTCGACTGTCGCCGCGACGTCGGGGCGCGCCGCGTGGTGGAAGTCGTCGAGCACGAGGACGACCGGCTCGGGCAGCTGCTCGACCGCGGAGAGGACGCGCCGCAGGAGCGCCGACGAGAGCCGGGGCGGGACGACGAGCGTCTCGAGCGGGTGCCCCGGGGGGACCGCGCCCGCGGCGCGGAGCGCGGAGAGGACGTCCGCCCAGAACGCCGCGGGCTTGTCGTCGAACGGCTCCAGGGTGAGCCACGCGACCCGCTGCCCGGTGCCGCCGCGCGCCCACCGCGCCACGGCGGTGGTCTTGCCCCAGCCCGGGCCGGCGGACACGAGCGTCAGGCGCCGCGCCACCGCGGCGCCGACGAGCGCCTCGACCCCGGGGCGAGGAAGCGTCGAGGCGGGGAGCGCCGGGACCGCGGTCCGGGCACGCAGCACCTCGAAGGCGTCGGACCGCGCGACGTCCTCGTGCTCGGCGCGTGGCTCGACCGAGGTCATGAGGGCAGGCTATTCCCGGGTCCCGGGAGGCGCAGGGCGAGCGCGGGGCGGACGGCCGTCAGGCCGGCCCGGCCCCGGTCCCCGGGTCGACGGCTCCGCTCACGGACGAGCCCGTCGGCGCGGCGACCGCGGGTGGTCGGGCGAGGATCTCGACCACGACGAGCACGAGACCCGCGACGAGCGCGACACCGACCACGAGGCCCGGCGTGAGCGAGCCGGCGAGCAGGAGGACGAGCGCCGCGACGCCGATGACGACGACGCGCACGAACGTCTTGTGCCGCCCGAGCCAGTCGCCCACCGGACCCGCCGAGACCCCGCGACCCTCGCCCCAGCCGCGCACGGTGGCGCCCAGGCGCCCGAGCCCCGCACGCAGGCTGCGCGCGGACTCGCTCGGTCCGCCGAGGTACGCGGCGAGCGCGACGACGAGGCCGAGCACCCCCACGGTCCGCAGCGTGAGGCGCAGGTACCCGACCGCCTGGTCGAACACCACCTCGGCCGCGTCGAGCCGCAGCACCTGCCCGGAGAGCGCCCCGAGGTACAGGCCGCGCGCGACCGCGAGGCCGACGCCCAGGGCGACCATGGCCCCCGTCAGCACGAGCCCGGCGACGACGAGCGCACGCGACCGCCGGTTCGCCACGAGGACCCCGGCGGCGAGCAGCCCGAGCACGACCCACGGCAGCCACGTCGTGAGGGTGACGATCTGCGCGTACCGGTTCTGGAGCATGACGAGCTCGGCGGACTGGGCGATGGTGAACGTCGCGTCGACCGACGGGATGCGTGCGGCCACGTCCAGCCCGCGGTCGACGAGCCGCTCCTTGAGCAGGTCGATCAGGCCGGAGAGCTGGATGCTGAGGCGGCCGTCGTCGACCTGGAGGATGTCTCCGTCCTCGCCGCGCATGACCGAGACGAGCTGCTGGTGCGCCACGCGGTTCGCCTGGAGCCAGGCGCCCTCGAACGCGTCGCTCTCCACGAGCCGCGTCGCGGTCTCGTGCACGAGCGACTCGACGCCGCTCTGGAGCGGCGCCTCGAGCGCGGCGAGCGCCTGGGTCGCGCGCGGCGGGACGTCCCGCTCCTCCAGCCCTCCGACGAGGTCGTCGACGAGCGCCCCGACGTCGATGCGGGACATGACCTCCTCGGTGAGGCGTCCCGCGACGGCGGACTGCACGACCGGGTCCGCGGCGAGCGGACCGACGGTCGCGACGTACCGGTCGGTGTCGGTCAGCTCGCGCTGCGCCCACGCCGAGACCGCGCCCAGCGGCGCGAGGAGCGCCCCCAGGGTGATGAGCACGGCGCACGCCACGGCCCGCAGGCGGCGCCGGGGGTGGCGCGCGGCCGTCGGTGCCTCGGCGCCCGCGCCCTGGCCGGCCCCGCCACCCGGCGACGGCCGTTCCCCGAGCCGGCGCCGCAGCTCCGCGTTCTCGCGCTCCAGCGCGGCGAGGCGCGCCGCCACGTCGTCGGTCGCGGTCCCCGACCCGGTCCCCGGCGCGGGCTCGCTCTGGTCGGTCATCCCCGGCCCCTCAGGCGAGCGCCCGCGCCTTGAGGCGCGCGAACTCGTCCGCGTCGATCGTCCCGGCGTCGTAGAGCGCCTTCGCGTCCGCGATCTCGCTCGCGGGCGAGCGGCCCGTGCCCGCGGTCGCCCGGACGTAGTCGTCCATCACCTGACGTCGCGCGCGGTCCTCCTCGGCGTGCCGCTCGGCCATGCCACGCCCCCGGGCGATGACGTACACCAGCGCCGACACGTACGGGACGACGATCAGGGCGACGACCCACAGCGCCTTCCACCAGCCGCTGAGCGCCCTGTCGCGGAAAAGGTCGGCCACGATCTGGAACAGCACGACGAGGTAGGCGATGAAGAAGAACCACCACACCATGAGCCAGAACCAGTCCCAGAAGCCGTCCATCGGGCACCTCTCGTCTCAGGTCGCGAACGTTCGCGATGCTCCCACTGTGGGTCGCGGGGCGCCACCGGTGCTCACCCGCCGGGGGTAGTCGCCCGGCGCACCCACCCGGGTGCCACCCGCACCGGGTGATCCGCGTCGCCCGGTCCACGCGCATCCTGGGGCGACGTGGGCGAGCCGGGAGAGGCACATGGACGGCACGACGATGGTCGAGGTGACGGTGCTGGGCCCGGTGGCGCTCCCTGCTGCCGACCTGGCCGAGCTGGGGGTGCGGCGGACCGCGGAGTGCACGCTGCTCGAGGCGACCGTGCGCGACCAGGCCGCGCTCTACGGACTGCTCCAGCGTCTCGCCGCGCTCGGTCTCGAGCTCCTCGAGCTGCGCACCGCGGCGCCCGGGCAGCGGGCCGACGTGGAGGTCGTCGTCCGTGGCCCCGTGGGCGCGCTGGTCCAGGAGATGCTGCGCGACGTCGGCCGGGCCCTGCCGGGGTCCCTCACCTCCTACCGGCTCCGGGACACCGACCTGGCGGGCCTCCTCGCGGTCGTGGCGGACCTGGGTCCGCAGGCGGTCGACGACGAGTCGCCGGTCTCGGCGATGGACGCGAAGATCGCCCAGCTCCGCGAGCTCGCGGCGCTGCGCGACCAGGGCGTGCTCACGGACACCGAGCTCGCGGAGCAGAAGGCGCGCATCCTCGGGCGCTGACCCGTCGGCCGTCCGCGCCGCGGCCCCGCGACGTTGCGCGAGCGCGTATCCCTTGACACTCGGAAAGCGCCTTCCCTACGCTGCGAGGGTCGCGCGCACGGACGTGCAGCTCGAGCCGGACGGAGAGCAGGACGCGGCGGTCGAGGGGCCGCCACCGACCGCGCGCGCGACCCGTGCGGACCTCCGCCGCGACGATGCGGCCGCGGGACCCGACGGCGTGCAGGAAGCGACCCGGCGACGGACGGCCGGCGGGTCGGGAGACATGACAGCGCTCACCGGTGTGTCGTGCCAGCACCATCCGACGAAGTGGAGCAGACGATGACGTCTACGCATTCGAGCCGACGAGGGAGGACGGCGCTCGCCGTCGCCCTCGCGGCGGTCCTGGGAGGGACCCTCCTCGTGCCACCCGCGGCCGCAGAGGTCGCCGAGGACGAGTTCACCGAGATCCTCAGCTTCGAGGGCTACCAGCGCACCGCCCTCAACGGCCAGGACGGCTGGTCGGCCTCGGCCGCGGCCCGGGTCGTCGCGGACCCGCTCAACGGCAACAACCAGGTCCTCGAGATGGTCGGCGGCACCCAGCGCGCCCACCGCGCGGTCCCCGGGATCGCCGACGGCACGACCGGGACCGTGTTCTTCCGCTTCATGCGGACCGGCAGCGTCGACACGTCGTTCGGCATCACGGACAACGACGCGCCGTCCGACTACGCGCACAGCCGCGCGTACGTGAACAACCAGAACAACGACGTGATGCTCGTGCGGGACGGCGGCGCCTTCAAGCCCGCCGGCGTCTGGTCTCGGGACACGTGGCAGTGCGTGTGGATCGTCGCCGACAACGCGACGGACAAGGTCAGCGTCTACAGCCAGGGCGGCCCGTACGAGGAGATCACCCGGCTGCCCGAGGGCACGGAGCAGCAGTTCGGCTTCCGCCAGGGCGTCACCTCGGCGCTCGACCGGTTCTTCTGGATCAACGGCGCCAGCAGCGCGGGCCGCCTCATGCTCGACGACGTCGCGGTCGACACGGCGGGGCAGAACCTCGCGATCCCGACGGGCAACCCCGCCGACTGCGCCGCGGGCGGCACCACGCCGAACGAGCCGCTGCTCAACCCGCTGCCCGACCCGACGCCGTCGACCCTCGGCATCGAGGTGACGGAGCTGGCCCAGCTCCCGGCGTCGCAGACGACCCCGGCGACGCAGGACCCGCGCCTCGTGCGCCACAACCGCATCACGCACCTCGACGAGATCCCGGACGGCTCGGGCCGCCTCATGGTGCCGGACAACAACGCGGTCCTCTACACCGTGGACAAGGACACGGGCGCCTACGTGCCCTACCTCGACGTGCGCCAGCAGTTCCTCGACAACTTCCACAACAGCGCAGGCCTGGGCACCGGCCTCGGCTCCGCCGAGTTCCACCCCGACTTCGCCGAGAACGGGCTGTTCTACACGGTGCACACCGAGGGCGGCACGGCGCTGACGGAGGACACCCCGGACTACCCCGCGTACGGCAACACCCAGTTCCACAGCGTCGTCACCGAGTGGAAGGCGACCGACCCGTCCGCCCCGGTCTTCGCGGGCACGAGCCGCGAGGTCCTGCGCGTGCCGTTCGCCGGCCGCGTGCACACGGTGCAGCAGATCGCGTTCAACCCCACGGTCACCGAGGGGGACGCCGACTACGGCAACCTCTACGTCCTCGTGGGCGACGGCGGCAACGGCGTCGGCAACGGCAACCCGCAGAACCTCGCGACGCCGCAGGGCAAGGTCTTCCGCATCGACCCGCTCGGCACGAACGCCGCGAACGGCCGGTACGGCATCCCGGCGGACAACCCGTTCGTCGGCACGCCGGGCGCGCTGCCGGAGATCTACGCCGTCGGCCTGCGCGACCCGCACCGCATCAGCTGGGACCCCGAGGGCGACCACACGATGTACCTCGGGCACATCGGCGAGTGGCAGGTCGAGTCGGTGTACGCCGTCGAGCCGGGCGACAACTTCGGCTGGTCCGTGCGCGAGGGGTCGTTCCTCGCCGACAACCGGCAGATCTACCCGCTGCCCGCGAACGACGCCGAGAACGGCTTCACCTACCCCGTGGCCGCCTACGACCACAACCGCGACCCCGGTCAGACCGGCGACGCGGGCGTCGCGCTCAACGGCGGGTTCGTCTACCGCGGCGACATCCCCGAGCTGCGCGGACGCTACCTCTTCACGGACCTCGTGCGCGGCTGGGTGCTGGCCACCGAGGCGGACGAGATGGTCCGCAACGACGGCGACCTCGAGGACTTGGCCGAGATCGAGCACCTGCGCGTGTTCGCCGACGGCGCGGAGACGACCTTCCAGGAGCTCGTCGGCGACCAGCGCGTCGACCTGCGCTTCGGGTCCGACGCCGACGGCGAGCTCTACCTGATCTCGAAGGCCAACGGGAAGATCTGGCAGGTCACCGGCGCGCGGCGCGTCGGGGCGTCCTCGCCCGTCGTGCTCCCCGAGCTCGCCGGGAACGTCGCGGCGCACTACGACTTCGACCACCCGGTCGCGGGCTCGACGACGTGGGAGGCGGACCAGGGCTGGTCCGGCACGAACATCCAGCTCGTCAACGGCGGGGTGGAGATGCGCGTGGCCGACCGGGCCTACCCGGGCGCGGGCGAGGCGCTGCAGACGCAGCAGATGAGCCCGCTCACGGCGTCGAACGACGACTGGAAGGCCGGCGTCTACGACCCCGCGGGCGTGGACTCGCTCGGGGCGTTCGCGGACGCCGACGAGATCTCCGTCATGGGCTGGTTCAAGCCGACCGGCGAGCACCCCGCCCTCAACTCCGGCACGGCGAACCCCGACGACCGCTACAACGCGATCGGCCTCGCCGGGGTGCTGACCGGGGACTCCGACGGCCACGCCGTGCGCGCGCTGCTCGAGGTCATCACCGTCGGTGACGAGCTCAAGCTCGTGGCCCTGGGGCGTCGCGTCGACGGCGGCGGCTCGTGGACGTTCGCGGCCGACCTCCCGTGGGACCAGATCCTCGAGCGCAACCGCTGGGTCCACCTCGCGGCGACGTTCGACTTCGCGGGCGGCGAGATGAAGCTCTACATGAACGGCGAGGAGCTCGAGGGCCGGTACACGGCCTCGAACCCCTGGGGTGCCGGCTCCACCTCCCCGACCGACCCGCGGGGGATCAAGATCGGCGGCAGCTTCCCGCAGGACACGCGGGAAGCCAACCCGTTCCACGGCCGCATGGACGACCTCATGTTCCTCGACACCGTCCCGACGCCGGAGCAGGTCGCGGCGCAGTACGCCCGGTTCGGCGCGCAGCCGGTCGAGCCGCCGGCGCCGCCGTCGTGCGCACCGGCGGGCGAGCCGGTCACGGACGTCATGGCCGCCGAGAACTGGGCGCCCCGCACGCCGTCGAAGTGGCAGTTCCCCGGCGACGCGATCGTCCTCGCCCAGGCGGGCGACAACCCGAACGACGGCATCCGCCGGCCGTTCGAGTACGCCGTCCTCACCGAGGGCCCCGAGCTCGGCTCGTTCGCGCTCGACGCCGAGGTGAAGCTCGACGCCCCGGCGTCGGTGAACAACCGGGACGTGATCGTGGTGTTCGGCTGGCAGTCGGACACGCAGTACTACTACGCCCACCTGTCGCAGGACAACACGATCTACGCCCACAACGGCATCTTCAAGGTCGACGGCAAGGACCGGGAGCGGATCGACGACCAGTGGGACGGCGCGGTCGGGGCTCCCCCGGCGGTCACGGACGAGGAGTGGCACGACGTGCGCGTCGTGCGCTGCGCGGACAGCGGCGACATCGCCGTGTACCTCGACGGCCTCGACACCCCGCTCCTCACCGCGAACGACACGACGTTCACCGAGGGACGTGCCGGCTTCGGGTCGTTCGACAACACCGGCAGCCTGCGCGACCTCGTGGTCACGCCGGCCGCGGAACCGGCCGAGGTCGAGCTCGACGTGGCGGTCTCGCCGCGCTGCCTCGCCGGCAAGGCGTACCTCGCCGTCGCGGCGACGAACGCGTCCGACGTGCCGGCCGACGTGACCCTGACGACCGCCTTCGGGTCCCGCACGGTGGCTGACGTCCAGCCCGGCCAGGCCGCCTACCAGTCGTTCGCGTCGCGGGCGACCGCCCTCGACGCGGGGTCGGTCACGGTCTCCGCGACGGCCACGGTCGACGGCGAGGAGGTGTCGAGCGAGGTGGTCGTCGAGCACGCGGCGCACACCTGCGGGTGACGCCCGGCTCGTGGCCCGGGGGTCCTGACCCCCGGGCCTGACCGCACGAACCGCCCCGGCTCCGTCCAGGCTGCGTCCGACCAGCCCGCGGGACCGGGGCGGTCCGTGCGTGCGGACCGCGGCCGCCGGCGGTCACCCGGCCGCGAGCGCCGCCCCACCGCGCCGGAGCGCGAGGACGAGCGAGCCGGCGACGAAGTAGTCCTCGTCGACCTCGTGCCGCGCCTCCCGGACCGCCCGGCGCAGGTCCTCCGCGCGGGCCGCGAGGGTGCGCAGCGCCGCCTCGTCCGCGGGCACCGCGGAGACGGAGCGCAGCGCGGCGGCGTAGGCGTCGAGCGCACGGGCCGCGAGCGGCCGCAGCCGAGCCCCGAGGGCCAGGTCGTCGCGTCCCTCGCGCTCCCACTCGACCAGGAGCCGGACGAGCGACCCCACGACGTCGGCCGACACCTCCAGCTCCTGCGAGCGCCGCACCTGCGAGACCGCCCAGTCCCGGTGCCGGCGCAGGCGGAGGTTCGCCCGCGCGGCCTCGCGCGTGCGTGCGACGGCGTCGCGCGCACGGACGAGCGTCGGGTCCACCTCGCGGCGGCGTTCCTCCCACTCCTCCGCGGACGGCGGCCGGTCGCCGTCGAGCCCGTCCGCGAGCGCCTCGACCTGGTCCGCGAGCGTGTCGCGCAGCCCGTCGAGCGCGTCCTCCGTGGGGGTGAGCGGCAACGGGGGGACGAGGAGGTTGATCCCCACGCCGATGGCGGCGCCGACGACGACGAGACCGGCATAGGCACCGACGAACTCGACCTTGGCCGCGTTGCCGATGATGAGGACGAACAGCGCCGACGTCACCGCCCACGTGCCCATCTCGCCGAAGCGGCGCCACCCCGCGCACAGGAGCGCGAGCCCCACGACGAGCGCGACGGACAGCGCGCTCGGGGAGAGGACGAGGTCGACGCCACGCGCGATGGCCGCGCCGACGAGGATCGCGAGGATCGCCTGGGCGGACTCGCGGACCGAGCGGGCGAGGGTGCTCGTCGTCGCGACGACGGCGCCCAGCGGCGCGTAGTACGGGTAGTCGGAGAAGGGCTCGGGCGCGAGCACGCCGACGAACCAGGCGAGCGCGGCCGCGACGGCCCCCTTGACCGCGAGCGACCACCGGGGGTGCCGCACCCAGCGCCGGGCCGCGGCGGCGACCGCACGGCGCGCCCAGGTGGGCCCCTCCCCGTCGGGCCCGTGCGGGGCCGCCCGGTCGTCCGTCGTCACGAGCACGAGGATCGCCCCTCGTGCCGGCACCCGCACGTCGCCTCCCCACGGCGGCCCGGGGTGTGAGCGGGAGGGGCCGGTGCTTCACTGGCGGCGTCGGTGCAGAGTCCCGCCGACGCCGTCGGGCACGGTGGCGTCTCGGGCGTGCTGACGCCGCCGCGGTCGGCACGACGACCACGGAAGGACGACGACCCATGCGAGCACTGACCTGGCAGGGACGCGAGAGGGTGAGCGTCGAGGACGTGCCGGACCCGCGCATCGAGGAGCCGACGGACGCGGTCGTGCGCGTGACGTCGACCGCGATCTGCGGCTCCGACCTGCACCTGTACGGGGTGCTCGGGATGTTCCTCGACGCGGGCGACGTCCTCGGTCACGAGGCGATGGGCGTCGTCGAGGAGGTCGGCCCGGAGGCCGGGGGCCTGCAGGTCGGCGACCGCGTCGTGGTCCCGTTCACCATCGCGTGCGGGCGCTGCTGGATGTGCGAGCGCGGCCTGCAGACCCAGTGCGAGACGACGCAGGTGCGCTCCCAGGACAAGGGCGCCGCGCTCTTCGGGTACACCAAGCTCTACGGCCAGGTTCCCGGCGGGCAGGCGCAGTACCTGCGCGTGCCGCAGGCGCAGTACGGACCGATGGTCGTGCCCGACGACGGCTCCCCGGACGAGCGCTACCTCTACCTGTCGGACGTCCTGCCCACCGCGTGGCAGGCGGTCGAGTACGCCGACGTCCCGCCCGGCGGCACGGTCGTGGTCCTCGGCCTCGGCCCTATCGGGCAGATGTCGGCCCGGATCGCGCTCCTCCGCGGAGCGTCCCGCGTCGTGGGCGTCGACCTCGTCCCCGAGCGGCGCGCGATGGCCGAGCGGCACGGCGTCGAGACCCTCGACCCGTCCGCCGTCGACGACCTCGCCGTGGCGGTGCGCGACCTCACCTCGGGCCGCGGCGCCGACTCCGTCATCGACGCGGTCGGCATGGAGGCCCACGGCTCCCCTCTCGCCGAGGCCACGCAGAAGGTGGTGGGCCTGCTGCCGGACCTGCTGTCGGCGCCCCTCACCGAGCGCGCCGGGGGCGACCGCCTCGCCGCCCTCTACACGGCGTTCGACCTCGTCCGCCGCGGCGGCACGGTCTCGATCTCGGGCGTCTACGGCGGTGCCAAGGACCCGTTGCCGATGATGCAGCTCTTCGACAAGCAGCTGACGCTGCGCATGGGCCAGGCGAACGTGCGCCGGTGGACCGACGACGTCCTCCCCCTCGCGGCCGACGTCTCCGACCCGCTCGGCGTCCTGGACCTGCGCACGCACCGGCTCCCGCTCGAGTCCGCGCCCGAGGCGTACCGCACGTTCCAGCGCAAGGAAGACGGCTGCATCAAGGTCGTGCTCGACCCGTGGGCCTGACCACCGTCGAAGCCGTCGTCGTCGGCGCGGGGCCCAACGGTCTCGTCGCCGCGAACGCGCTCGCGGACGCGGGCTGGGACGTCCTCGTCCTGGAGGCGCAGGAGACGTACGGCGGCGCGGTCCGCTCCGCCCAGGTCGCCGCGCCGGGGTTCGAGACGGACCTCTTCAGCGCGTTCTACCCGCTCGCGGCCGGGTCGCCCGTCGTCCGGGGGCTCCACCTGGAGGACCACGGGCTGTCGTGGTCGCGCGCACCGGACGCCCTGGCCCACGTACTGGACGACGGTCGGGCCGCCGTCCTGCGCGAGCGGGCGGTGGACACCGCCGCAGGGCTGGAGGAGTTCGCGACCGGGGACGGCGACGCGTGGCTCGAGCTCGTCGCGGGCTGGGACCGCGTGCGCGACCCGCTCCTGGACGCGCTCTTCAGCCCCCTGCCCGCGGCGGGGCCGGTGCTGCGCGTGCTGCGCCGCCTCGGGGCTGCGGGGACGCTCGACCTCGCGCGCCTGGCCGTGCTGCCCGTGCGCCGCCTCGCCGACGAGACGTTCCGCGGCGAGGGCGGCGGCCTGCTCCTCACCGGCAACGCCATGCACGCCGACGTCCCGCCCGACGCCGCCGGCAGCGGCGTGTTCGGCTGGCTGCTCGCGATGCTGGGTCAGGACGTGGGCTTCCCCGTCCCGACGGGCGGCGCCGGGCGCCTCCCGGACGCGCTCGTCGCCCGGCTGCGCGCCCGCGGCGGGGACGTCGTCACCGGCGCGCGGGTCGACCGGGTGCACGTGGTGCGGGGCCGCGCGGTCGGCGTGAGCACGGCCGACGGTCGGCACGTGCGGGCGCGCCACGCGGTCCTCGCCGACGTCAGCGCGCCCGCGCTCTACCTCGACCTCGTGGGTGCCGACCGGCTGCCGCCGCGGCTCGTGCGCGACCTCGGCCGGTTCCAGTGGGACCACCCGACCCTCAAGGTGAGCTGGGCGCTCGACCGGCCCGTGCCCTGGACCGCGCCCGGCGCCCGGTCGGCCGGGACGGTGCACCTCGGGGTCGACCGGGCCGGGTTCGTGGACGTCTCGGCCGCGCTGTCCCGGGGCCGCGTCCCCGACCGGCCGTTCCTCGTGCTCGGGCAGATGACGACCTCCGACCCGTCGCGCTCCCCCGCCGGGACGGAGTCCGCCTGGGCCTACACGCACCTGCCCCACGGCCTGCGCTGGACGCGCGAGGCCGTCGCGGACGAGGTGCAGCGCGTCGAGGACACGGTCGAGGCCGCGGCGCCCGGGTTCGCCGACGCGGTCGTCGGACGCTTCGTGCAGTCTCCGGCCGACCTCGAGGCCGCCGACGCCAACCTGGCGGGCGGGGCCGTCAACGGCGGCACGTCCGCCGTGCACCAGGAGCTGTTCCTGCGGCCGACGCCCGGCCTGGGCCGGCCGGAGACGCCGGTCGCGTCGCTCTACCTCGCGAGCGCGTCCGCCCACCCCGGCGGCGGGGTGCACGGCGCGTGCGGGTGGAACGCGGCGCGCGCCGCGCTCGCCGCCGCGGGCGCCCGCGGGGCGCTCCGGCGCGCGCTCGTGCGGACCGCGTGGGCGCGGCTCCTGCGCGAGCCCTGACCGCACGCGGACCATCCGCCGGCCACCGGGCCGAGGACGTGCCGGGACGGATCGAGGGCACGTCGTCGGCAGGTCGGGTGCTACGGGTTCCGGCGCTCGGCGAGGAACGCGAGCCGACGCAGCGTCTCGACGTTCCGCGGGCCGATCACCGCGCTGCGCAGGGGCCGCGGGACGAGCGTCCCCGGCCCCTTCTCGGCGTCCTCGGCGATGCGCACGACGCACCCGTCGGCGGTGGGCGCCACCTCGATCCGCACCCGTGCCTCCCCCGCGGGCCAGCCCCGTGCCTGCAGGTCGATCCCGCGGCCCGGCTCCCAGGCACGTACGACGGTCTCGTCGTCGAGCAGCGCGGGCCAGAGCCCGACCGAGTGGAGGATCCGCGACCCCGGCGCGGGCCACGCGTCGTCGACGGCGCGCACGCGCGCCGTCCCGACCACCCACGTCGCGTACGACCAGCCGTCCGCGAGCACGCCGAGGACCGCGTCCGGGCGGCACCGTACGGCCCGTGCGACGGTCACCATGAGGCGACGCTAGTCCCGCGCCCGGCACTGGCAACCGCTCGCGGTCGGGGCGCTCGTGCGCGCGTGCGCGCGCCGCCGGACGTAGCGTGGGAGGCCCCCCGCGACGACGCGGGGACCACCCTCAGGAAGGGGCACGCGCCATGGGTATCGCCCGCTTTCCGCAGGAGTTCGCGGTGCGCGCCGCGACGATCCTCGACCACGGCCTCGAGGTCAGCGTGACGATGCGCCAGGCGGGGGTGAGCGTGCGGGCCGGGAGCAGCAGCGACGCGGCCGCCCGCTGCGACCAGGCCGAGGCGCTCGACGACGCCGGGCCGTGCGTGGACGCCATGGACGTCGGCTCCCGGCTCGTCGTCGCGGTCGCGGACGCGGCGCGGTGGGAGCGCTGGTCGCGCCAGGCGCGCCTGGAGGGCTTCGTCTCGACCGCGGCGGTCCCGGCGACGGTCGCGGACGACGTCGCCGTCGCCCTCAACCTCTACTCCCGCACCCCCGATCCCTGGACCCCGGAGCTGCTCGCCGCGGCCGACTCGTACGCTCAGCTCGTCGCCTCGGCGGTACGCCTGCGCCTCGAGCTCGCCGAGCTCGAGGACGCGACCGCCGGGTTCTACCGCGACATGTCGGACGCCGTCGCCACGGAGCGCGCCGTCGGCGCGATCATGCAGACGAACCAGTGCTCCGCCGAGGAGGCGCGGCGCATCATCGACTCGGCCTCGCGGCACCGGAACGTGAGCCCGCGCGAGGTCGCCGAGCAGCTCCTGCGGGCGCTCGTCGTGTCGGAGCCGTTCGAGCCGCCCGAGCCGTCCGAGCCGCCCGAGCCGTCCGAGGACGAGCCGGGCGCGTGAGCGCGCGCCTCACGTCCCGTCGTCGCCCGCGTCGAACACCTCGCGGTAGAGACGCCCCGCCTCGTCGACGACCTGCGGGTCGACCGACGCCGCGGGCACGACGCCCACGAGCAGGGGCTCGCAGTCGGGCCCGCGCCCCGCGACCTCGCCGGTGAGCAGCCAGGGGAAGCGCTCGGGCGTCAGGAGGTGCGCGTACTGGCAGAGCTGGCGCGCGACCCAGTGCTCGACGGGCCGGTCCCACCACGGCTCGGGGTTCATCGGGTTGACGCTGAGGCCCGGCAGCAGGCAGCCGCTCTCGTGGTCGCGGCTCACGGTCGCGCGGTCCTGCGCGGGCCCACCGCTGAACCGGACGTAGAGGGGGTCCACGACCGCGACGAGCTCGGCGACCTCCGCCAGGCTCCGCAGGCGCGGCAGGGCGTCGAGCGCGCTCGTCTCCTCGGGCACCGTGTCCTCCTGACGGACGTGGCTGCGTGCCGGTCGGCCCCTTCTCGACCGCGTCCTGACGACGTCCCCGCCCGGGTCCGCCGCCGACACGGCCAGGCTACGAGGGCCTCGCGTCGCAGGCACCCCGGGACCTGCGAGCGCCGCGGCGCCGTGCGACGGTGGCAGGACCGCGCCTTCCCGGCGCGGCACCGACCAGCCGGCACCCCACCAACCGGCACGCAGCAGCCAGCAACCAGCACCCAGCAGCCAGCCAGCACCCAGCAGCCAGCCAGCACCGACCGAGGAGGCCGACATGAGCGAGAACGACGAGCGCGGCTACGACCCCGCCGAGGACCCCGACGCCGACCCCCGGTCGCTCAACCCTCGCGAGGGGCGCCACGCGAGCGGCTCCGGCGCGGACGACGAGACGGACACCGACGCCGACCCCGGGAACGTCAACCCGCGCACCGGCGGCGCGGCGTCCGGCGACGGCTGAGGCGCGCGCGAGCGCTACCGCGACCCGCCTACGCGACCGCCGGGGCGGGCGTCGGCGTGGGCGCCACCGCCTCGCCCGGGGCCGTCTCCCCGCGGAGCCCGAACCGCAGGCCCAGGTGGTCCATCGTCGGCGGGAGCGGGTCCCGCGCGAGGTAGCGCCCCCGGCCGACGACGAGGTCGAGGCGGGCGACGCGCACGAGCGTGTGCGACGCCAGGAGGAGCACCACGTTGCGGCCCGGGCAGGACACCGGGCCGCCGCTGAACGGGACGAGCCCCCAGTCGGCGTCGGCCCGGCCGTCGAGCCACGCCTCCGGCGTGAACGCGTCGGCGAACGACAGGCGCCCGGGGTCCCGGTGGAAGTACGCGCTGAGCACGACGAACCCCGTCCCCGCCGGGAAGGTGCGCGCGCCCCAGCGCACCGGACCCGTCGCGTCGCGCAGGATCGCGAGCGTCGTGGGCCACAGCCGGACCGACTCCAGCACGCACCCCCGCGCGTACGGCAGCACGGCGGGCCCACGTCCGGTCGTGACCGGCTCCGCGAGGAGGCGCTCGCGGACGACCGGGCGAGCGGACGCCACGGCCAGCGCGCGGAACGTGGCGGCGCCCGCGGCGTCGAACGCGAAGAGCCAGTGGGGGATCTGGCGGCGCACGGCGTCCGCCCCGTCCCTGTCACGCCCGCGCGCGGCGAGGGTGCCCGGCTCGGCCACGGCGACGTGCTCGGCGATCCGGCGTTCCAGGGCCGCCCGCAGCCACGGGCGGCGCGGCCGGAACCAGGACCAGTTCCCGTCACGGCGCAGCGCGTCGAGGACGGCGACGAGCCGCTCGTCGTCCCGGGCCGCGCGCCCGAGGACGACGGTGCGGACCACACGCCACCACGAGGCCGCGAACGTGTCCCAGTCGAGTCGGCCCGACGCCTCGACCGTCGCGACGAGGTCTCGCGCCTCCCGCTCGACCGCCGCGACCAGGGCGTCGCCGTCGTGGTGCACGGGCTCGGACGTGTCGAGCACCGCCTCGTTCTCGGGACGGCGCTCGCGTCGTGCCTCGGGCGGGGAGATCAGGACGCCGTCGGGCTGGAAGTGCCCGAGCGCCCCCCGCTTCTCCCACGCCGCCGGGGTGAACGGCGCCGGCGACCCGACGAGGATCCGCTCGACGTGCTCGGGCCGGGTGGCCAGGACGAGCCGGCGCGCACCGAGCCGGACCACGAGCGGAGCCCCGTGGTACCGGGAGCGCAGGCGGTCCAGCAGCCGGCGGGCCGTGCGGTCCACCTGGCGACGCTCCGCCCACGCGGTCGCGCGGGGACGGCGCACGATCGCGCCCTGGGCGACGAGCGGACCGAGCACGTCCCGCAGGACGAGCCCGGTCTCGCGCGTCGTGAGGTCGACCGGCGTGTCGGTCATGCGCCCGTCCCGAGGACGGCGGCGGTCAGGGGCACCCCGCTCAGTCCTTGTGCAGGGCGTCCTTGACGGCGCCCTTGGCCTTGTCGAGCGTCGACGGCGTGCGCGTCGTGCCGTGGAACCGCTCGTCGGGGATCGTGGGCGGCGGCATCGGCACGCCTGCGGGCGGCTCCGCGACGTAGGTGAACTCGCCCTTGCCGTCCGGGGTCGGGCCGCTCGCCCAGCGTCCCTCGGACGCGTGCTCGCCGTCGGAGAAGTTGATGTACTGGTACGCGACGTCGCGGTCCTCCTTCGAGAGCGGGAACGTGCTGGGCACGGGCAGCTCCTCGACGCCCTCGTCGCGCAGCTCCTGCGCCGCGGCGAGCCACTGGTTCTGGTGCATCGTGTCGCGCGCGAGCAGGAAGGCCAGGAGGTCCTTGACCCCCGCGTCGTCGGTCATGTGGTAGAGCCGGGCGACCTGCAGGCGGCCCTGCATCTCGGCGTTCGCGTTCGCCGTGAAGTCGGCGAGCAGGTTGCCGCTCGCGGTCACGTAGCCCGCCGACCACGGGTTCCCGTTCGAGTCGACCGGCCGGGCGCCCGCGCCCGCGACGATCGCCTGCTGCGGGTCGGTCCCGCCGACGATCGCGGCCACGGTCGGGTCGTCCTGCACCGCGCCCTCGACCAGGCCGACGGGCGCCTTCTCCAGGAGCTGCGCGATCATCGTCGCCAGCATCTCGACGTGACCGAACTCCTCGGCGCCGATGCCGTAGAGCAGGTCGCGGTACTTGCCCGGGAGGTGGGAGTTCCAGGACTGGAAGCCGTACTGCATCGCGACGGTGATCTCGCCGTACTGCCCGCCGAGCACCTCCTGGAGCTTGCGGGCGTAGACGGCGTCCGGCCGGTCGGGCGTGGCCTGGTGCTGGAGCTCTTGACGGTGGAAGAACATGGTCTCTCCCTCGAGGAGGTCGGCCCTCACCACGCGGCGTGCGCGGAGGACCACGGCACGCGCCCCGTTCTCGACGCGTCGAGCGTCCCACCAGCGTGGAGCCCTCCGGTCCCGGTCGCATCTGGGCGGGGCACGCCCGACGCGGCGTCGCCGGGCTCCTCGGCGACGTGCGTCGGAGGTCGCGCGCGCGAGCGCGGCCGGACGTGCCTACGGTCGACCCAGGGCTTCGAGAACGGGAGCGCGACGACACGAGGAGCCCCAATGTCCGAGCCGCGCAGCAGCACCACCATCCCGGACGACGCCGGCACCCCCGTCCTCCTGCGCCTCGCGCGGCGGCTCGAGGACTCGACCGCGCTCGACGACCTCTCCAGCGCCGTCCGCGGCGTGGCGCTCGCCGTCGTCCCCTCCCACGGTCGGCTGCGCGAGGAGCTGCACGGCCGCTCGCTGGGCCACGCGCTCCACGCGACCCTCACCGACGTCCCCGTCGGCCTGTGGACCAGCGCCGCCGTGCTCGACCTCGTCGGGGGCGAGCGGAGCGCCCCGGCGGCGCAGCGGCTGGTCGGGCTGGGCGTGCTGGCCGTCGCGCCGACGGCACTGACCGGTCTCGCCGACTACCTCGACGTCGACCGGCGTGCCCGACGCGTCGGCGCGGTGCACGCGGCGCTCAACACCGGCGTCTCGCTGCTCTACGGGACGTCGTGGCTGCTGCGCCGCGGCGGGCGGCACCGGGCCGGGGTCGCGGTCTCGACGCTCGGCTACGCCGTCGCCGGGGCGAGCGCGTTCCTCGGCGGGCACCTCGCCCAGGCGCTGCGGGAGCCGCCCGCGGAGGTCGCGCTCGGCGACGACGACGCCCCGGACCTGCCGTGACCGCGGCACGACCCGCCCGGCGTGCGCTGCCGCCGGCGGACCGCGGCGCCGCCCTCGTGACCGGCGGGACGAGCGGGATCGGGCGCGCGCTCGCGGTCGAGCTCGCCCGCCGCGGGGACGACGTGCTCGTGGTCGCGGACCGCGACGTCGAGCCCACGGTGCGCGACCTCGCCGTGCACGGCGGCGCGCACGAGGGACTGGCGGTCGACCTGGCGACGCCCCGCGGGGTCGAGACGACCGCCCGGCGCGCTCGCGACCTCGGCGTCTCGACCGTCGCCCTCAACGCCGGGGTCGGCGTGCACGGCGCGTTCGCGCGCACCCCGCTCGAGGACCAGCTGCGCCTCCTGGACCTCAACGTGCGCTCGGTGGCGCACCTGACGCACCTGCTCCTGCCGGACCTCCTGGCGGAGGGCCGCGGCCGGATCCTCGTCACGTCGTCCGTCGCCGGGGAGATGCCCGCCCCGCACTTCGCCGGGTACGCCGCCTCGAAGGCGTTCCTGCGCTCCTTCGCGTGGTCGCTGCGCGGCGAGCTCGCCGGGACGGGCGTCACCGTCACCGCGCTCTTGCCGGGCCCGACGCGCACGCCGTTCTTCCGGGAGGCGGGGATGGAGCGCACCCACGTGGGCCGCCTGCCCAAGCCGCGAGCGGCGACCGTGGCGCGGCGGGCGGTGGACGCGCTCCTCCGCGGGAACCCCGAGGTGGTCACGGGCGTCCAGGGCGGCGTGATGCTCGCCGCCGCGCGGGTGCTGCCCCAGCCGGCCCGCGCCGCGTTCCACGGCTGGTTCTACGCGCCCGTCCCGGCCTCGCTCGCCTTGGCGGGGCCGTCGTCGTCACCGCTGCGGTAGCCGTTGACCTTGTGCGTGCCGTCGCACCACGGCGGGATGGCCGTGCCGCCGCAGCGGCACAGCGCGACGGTCGCGCGGTGCCGCTCGATCTCGTGCCCCTCCTGGTCGACGAGGCGGGCGGGGCCGCGCACGAGCAGCGGGCCGTCGGGGCAGGCCGTCACGACGACCTCCTCCGCGTGCCCGCGCGGTTCGCCCGTCATCGCGACCCCGCCCCGGTCGCGCGCCGCAGCGCGGCCACCGAGTGCGCGGCGCAGCGGATCCGCGTCCCGCGGTAGGGCACTCCCCCACGGAGGCGCCACGCGAGCGCGACCCACACGCACACCGCGCGCTCCAGCAGCCACGCGGGCGCCCAGAGGGCCGCCGTCGGGCGCCACGCGGCGGCTCCCCCGGCGGTGCGCCGCCCGACCTCCGCGACGAGGACCGCGCTCCCGAGCACGACCAGGACCGCGGCCGTCCCCGCCGCGCGTCGTGCGCCGTCCGAGCGCGCCGCCCCGACGACGCACGCGGCCAGGAGCGGCGCCAGCGCGAGCTCGGCGACCAGGCGCGCGGGCTGGGCGAACGAGTCGTACGCCTGCCGCACGCGCTGCTCGAGGAACGCGCCGACGCCGGGCGGCCGGCGGACGACGACGAGGTCCGGACGGTGCGCGACGCGCCCGCCCCGGGCCAGCACGGTGCGCTCGAGCTCGAGGTTCTCGAACAGCACCCGGGCGTCGTACCCCCGCGGCCCGAGCGCGTCACGGCGCAGCACGAGCGTCCCCGCCCAGTCGTGGCCGAGCGCACGGTTCACGAGCGAGCGCGCGGTGTCCCACCGCGCGTGCCACGGCGCCGGGTCGAACACGTTCTGCGGCACGACGACGTCCGCCTCGTCGAGGGCCGCGAGCGCCCGGTCGAGCGTCGGGGCGTCCCACCGCACGTCGTCGTCGGCGAGGACGACCGCCGGGGTGGTCGCCGCGGCGAGGCCGGCGAGGACGCCGACGACCTTGCCGTTGCACCCCGGCGGCGGCGCGGTGACCGCGACCGTCCGGACGGCGTCGCCCCACGACGCCGCGTGGAGCGCGCGCACGGGGGCCGGCAACCCGTCGGCCACGACGACGTGCACGTGGCGCACGAGGTCCCCGAGGTACCGGGACAGCTCGATCGTCGCACACGCGTCGAACCGGTCGCGGCGCAGCGGGAGCACGTAGGTCGCGTCACGCACCGGGCGCGTCACCGCCCTCGGCGGCCCTGCTCGACGACCGGCTCGACGACCGGCTCGACGACGGGCTCGACGCCTGGTCCGGCAGGGGCGGGTCGAGCGGCGCGCGCAGCGCGGACTCGCCCGCCTGCCAGCGCTCGAGCACGTGCGCGGCGACGTCGCCCTCGACGGCGAGGCACGCGGCCGCGCCGAGCAGGACGTCGTCGCGCAGCGCGGGCTCCTGCTCGGCGAGGCCGCCGGCCAGGTCGCGCGCGGCGATCTGCTCGTGGACCGCGTCCGCCTCCACGTGCTCGTCGAAGTACCAGGTCGTGTCAGCGTCGTGGCCCAGGCGCCGGAACCCGTTGCCGTAGAGGCGGCTGGGCACCGACGACGTCATCTCGAACGCCGCGAGGTGCCCGACGACCGCGCCCCGCAGCCGGCGGTGCAGGCCGAACAGGGACATCGTGTTGACCGCCGCGAGGACCACCGCGGGCACGGCGTCGACGTAGCGCCCGTAGGTGTCGTCGAGCCCGACGCCGCGCATCGCCCGCGCGAAGAGCTCCGCGTGCATCCGGCCGGGTCGACCGCCGCCGTACTCGTCGGCCTGGATCTCCACGAGCGCGGCCTTGGGCGTCCCGGCGAGCCGCGGCACCGCCCACGTGTGCGGGTCGGCCTCCTTGAGCTGGTACAGCGACTTGAGCGCCAGCAGCTCGCGCACCTGCTCCGCGTCCGCGCGCTTGGCGACGTAGCGCGACAGGCTCGGGCCGTCGTCGGCGGCGAGCTCGAAGAGCCGGCGGGCCACCCCCGCGGCGTCCGTCTCCGTGCACGCCGGCCGGCCCGCGCGCTCGCGCACGGCGGCCTCGAAGGGGACCTCCAGGCGCGCGCGGACGGCCAGCAGCGCCGGAGCCCACTCCCACGCGTCGTCGACGCCGTCCACCCCGCGGTAGTGCAGCTCGTAGAGGACCGTCAGGGCGAGCTGCACGTCGTCGTCGCGCAGGACCCGCCCGGCGGCGGCGTCCAGGGCGACCGGGATGGCGTCCCGGACGGGACGCAGCCGCTCGGCCGCGTCGTCCCCGGGCGGGCCGTCGACGAGAGCCCTCACGAGCGCCGCGGTCAGCGGACCGCGCGGTCGCGGCAGCGGCAGCCGACCCGTGCCCGGCGCCGCGAGGGCGTCGGGCACGGGCTCGGTCGCCGCACGTGCGGTCGCGGACGCCGGTGCGGCGGGCGCGGTCTGGGCGGGGACGGCGGTGGAGGTCATGCTGGGGGCTCCTCGCGCTCGCGCGGACGGCGCCCCTGCTCGACGCCACCGCCATGCTCCCCAGGGTCGGCCGCGCTCGCGAGCCGGGACGCGGCTCGTGCCGGCCCCGTCGCCGCCTCAGCCCTGCTGGGACCCCTGCGGTGACGTGGCGGACGTCCCGTGCCGCGTGAGCTCGGCGAGGAAGCGGTGGCACTGCTGGGCACGCTCGGAGTCCTCCGCCATGACCTTCTCGAAGAAGGCGGCGATCTCCTCCTTGCCCGCGTTGCGGGCGTCCCGCACGTACTGGCCGTAGTCGTGCCCGGCCTTGAGCGAGTGGTACTGGACCGAGATGAGGTCGAACGTGACGTCGTCGAACCCGGTCTCTCCTGTGGCCATGATCGTGGACCTCCTGCGCCCCGAGGGCGCCGTACGGCCGGGCGGCGCCCGGCACGGTGGCGGCCGGCTGCTCGACCGCTCCCACCGTCGCAAGGCCGCGGGCGCTCGCAACCGGGGGCCCGGGGGGTGCGCCCCGGTTGTGTGCGGACGACCCCGGCCTACCGTGAGAGGTGGTCCAGGAGGTGGCCGTACCGGCGGAGCGAGAGCCCGGCACGGCCTCTCTGCTCCGTCGCCAGTCACGCCGCACGAGCGCGGCGACGACGACGGGAGTCCGACCATGAGCGAGACGAACGTGCCGTACGGCTCGGGGCCCGGTTCGCCGGGTGCCGGGACGACGCAGGGAACCGGCGAGAGCGGCAGCGCCGCGACCGGGGTGAAGGAGCGCGCGAGCGAGGCCGCGTCCCACGTGGGCGACGCGGGCCGCGACGTCGCGCAGGACGCGAAGGAGAAGGCGCGCGACGTCGCGCACGAGGCGACGGACCGCGCGCGCGGCCTGGTCGACCAGACGAGGACCGAGCTCAGCGCGCAGGCGCGCACGCAGCAGGAGCGCCTCGCGGGCGGGCTGCGGTCCCTCGGCGACGAGCTCCGCCAGATGGCGGACGGCACCGAGGACCCGGGCTACGCCACCGACCTGGTGCGGCGCGCCGGGGACGTCACCGGGCAGGTGGCGCAGTGGTTCGAGGACCGCGAGCCCTCGTCCGTGCTGCACGAGGTCGAGAGCTTCGCCCGGCGTCGTCCGGGCACGTTCCTCCTCCTCGCCGCCGGCGCGGGCCTCCTGGTCGGGCGGCTCGTGCGCGGCATGAAGGACGCGCCGGGCGCCGGCTCGGACCGCGGCGACGGCGCGTCCGGCGCGGGCACGTCGGGGACGCGCGGCGCGCACGCCGCGCCGGTCGGCACGTCGACCGGCAGCACGGGGACGACCGGGACCGCGGGACTCGCCGGGACCACGGGGTCGACCGGCACCACGGGCCTCGGTGGTACGGCCGGCACGAGCGGGACCGGCACCGCCGGGACGACGGGGACGCGGGGCGAGCCCGACATCGGGACCGCCGGGGCGTACCCGGGCCTCGCGAACGACCGGCTCGACCAGGACCCGGACGTCGCGACCTCGGCCGAGGGGGACCCGACGCCGCCGACGTTCCCGCCGACGACGTCCGGCACGGGCGCCGGCCGACCGGGAGGTGGCCCCGATGTCGTCCGTCCCTGACCCGTTCGCCGCGGCGCACACCGCCCGGCACACGGCGGGCAGCGGGCCCGACCCGGGCGCCCCGCCCGCCCCGGCGACCGCCGCGGGCGCGGCCGGCCCGACGGGGACCGGCGAGCAGCAGAGCCTCGGCGAGCTCGTCGCCGAGGTGAGCCGTGACCTGTCGACCCTCATGCGCCAGGAGGTCGAGCTCGCCAAGGCCGAGGCCAAGCAGTCCGCGCAGCGCGCCGGGAAGGGCGCCGGCATGCTCGCCGGTGCCGGGGTGGCGGGCCACATGGTCCTGCTGTTCCTCTCCGTGGCGCTGTGGTGGGCGCTCGGCGCCGTCATGGGCCGCGGCTGGTCGGCCGTCGTCGTCGCGGTGCTGTGGGCGATCGTCGCCGCGGTCCTCGCGGCGCGCGGACGCACGGAGCTGCGCACGGTCGAGGGCATGCCCGAGACCACGGACACCCTCAAGAAGATCCCGAACGCCGTCCGAGGACACGAGGAGAAGAACTCATGAGCACCAGCGATCCGGAGGAGATCCGGGCCGACATCGAGCGCACGCGGACCGAGCTGAGCCGGGACGTCGACGCCCTCGGGGAGAAGGTCAAGCCCGGCAACGTGGCGCGACGCCAGGTGGACCGGGTGCGGTCCGGCGTGACGAGCGTCAAGGACCGGGTCATGGGCACGGCGCACGACACGACGGACTCCGCCCGCGACGCGTCGCACGGCGTCGCCGAGCGTGGCCGCGAGGCGGCGTCGTCGGTCGCCGACTCGGCGCGCAGCACCGCGTCCTCGGTCGCCGAGACCGTGGGCTCCGCGCCGCGCGCGGTGCGCGAGCAGACGCAGGGCAACCCGCTCGCCGTCGGGCTCGTCGCGTTCGGTGTCGGCCTCGTCGTCGCCTCGCTCCTCCCGTCCAGCCGCGCCGAGCAGCGCGCCGCCGTCGGCGTCAAGGAGAAGGCGGCCCCGCTCGTCGAGGACGTGAAGTCCACCGCGCAGGAGGTCGTGCAGGACCTCAAGGAGCCCGCGAAGGAGGGCGCCGAGGCCGTCCGCGACGCCGCGAAGGACGCCGCGCAGTCCGTCGGCCAGCACGGCAAGGAGGCCGCGGCCGACGTCCGCGACCAGGTCCGGGAGGGCTGAGCCCGACGCACCGACGGCCCGGGAGACGAGACCTCGTCTCCCGGGCCGTCGTCGACCTTCCTGCACACCACGTCGTGACCCGATGCACGGGGGCACGACGTGCGGCGACCGGTCCGGCGGAGGCGCTCAGTCGACGCGGAGGCTGACGGTCGCACCGCGGACGACGGGGCGCAGCTCGACCCCCGGGAGCTCCGGCGATCGCGCGAGGAAGTCGCGCAGCGGGCTGCGGAAGACCCCGTAGTCGTCGTAGTGGACCGGCACCACGAGCGGCACCCCGACCCGCCGCACCAGGTCGGCGCCCTGGACGTCGTCCATCGTCACCGTCCGGCCGAGGATCCGCGTCCCGCCGAGGTGCGCGACGACCGAGTCGAGGTGCGGGAAGGCGTGCGCGACGACGTCGACGTGGTCGCCGGTGAGCGTGTCGCCCGTGACGTAGACCTGGGTCTGTCGGTCGCCGTCCACGCGGTGGGTGTAGACGGTGCCCATGACCTCCGGCAGGAGCGAGCGCAGGACGCCGCGCGCGTGGATCGCCGGGACCGACTCCACGTCGAGCGTCTCCTTGCCCGAGCGGAACGTCTCGATCGTGCCGGTCGGCATGCCGACCGTCGCGAAGTGGTGCCGCGCCAGGCGCCGCGCCGCGGACGGCGTGGTGAGGAGCGGCACCTGCCTCGTCAGGCCGCGCCGCGCGACGCGGTCGAAGTGGTCGCCGTGCAGGTGGGACAGGACGATCGCGTCGAGCGGCGGGAGGCCCGTCGGGCCGATCGCGGGCTCGGTGCGCCGCCGCGACGCGAGACCCTTGCCGAGGTAGGCCCACTGGCCGCGGTGCAGGAAGTTGGGGTCGGTGAGCACGGTGAAGCGTCCGAACCGCAGGAGCGCGGTCGCCGTCCCGCCGAACGTGAGCGTCGCGTTCGCGCGGCTCACGGCTCCCCCAGCGCTTCGAGGTGGACGGCCTTGCGGACGGTCATCTCGTCGAGCAGGTCCGGCCCGTATCCCGCTCCCCCGCCGCTGCCGCGGCGCGGGTCGGCCGACCCGCCCGGCGCGCCGCCGAACACCGCGTTGACCTTGACCGTGCCGACGTCGAGCACGTCGGCCGCGCGCAGCGCGTGCGCGAGCGACGGCGTGAGCACCGTCGCCGCGAGCCCGTAGGCCGACGCCGACGCCCGGCGCAGCGCCTCGTCGAAGTCCGCCACGCGCACGACCGGCGCGACGGGCCCGAACGTCTCGACGGTGAGCAGGTCGACGTCGTCCGGACACCGGTCGAGCACGGTCGGCGCGTAGTACGACCCGGGACGGTCGAGCCGGCGCGCACCGGTCACGGCGCGGGCGCCGGCCGCGAGCGCTCCCTGGACGTGCGCGTCGACGACGGCGAGCTGGTCCTCGTCCACGAGCGGGCCCATCGTCGTCGCGTCGTCGCCCGGGTCGCCCACCACGACCTCGTGCGCGAGGCGCGCGAGCTCGGCGACGACGGCGTCCGCGACCTCCTCGACGACGTAGGCGCGCTCGACCGCGGTGCAGAGCTGCCCGCCGTTGGTGAACGCGCCCGTCGCGATCTGGCGCGCGGCGACGACGGGGTCCACGCCCGCGTCGACGACGAGCGGGTCCTTGCCGCCGTTCTCGAGCAGCGCCTTCGCCCCGCGCGCCCCGGCGACCGCCGCGATCCGGCGCCCCGCGGCCGTCGAGCCGACGTGCGCGACGAGCGCGACGCCGTCGTGCCCGACGAGCGCCTCCCCGGTCGCCCCGTCCCCGCTGACGACGCGCAGCACGTCCGCGGGCAGGGCCGCGGCCACGAGCTCGGCCAGGCGGACCCCGGGGGCGTCGCTGCGCTCGGACGGCTTGTGCACGACCACGTTGCCCGTGACGAGCGCCGCGGCGAGGAGCCCGGCGGCGGCCGGGTACGGGTCGTTCCAGGGCGTGACCACCGCGACGACGCCGCGCGGCTCGCGGCGCACGACGTCGAGCGCCGCGGGGTCGCCCGCGAGCACGCGACCCGCCCGCCCGAGACCCGCGACCGCGGCCTCGTCGAGCAGGTCCGCCGCCACCTCGGCCGAGCCGCGCGCCTCGGCCTCGAGCCGCCCCGTCGTCGCCCGCAGCAGCGCGCCCAGCTCGTCGGCGGCGTCGCGCACGGACCGCGCCGCGGCGCGCAGGGCGGCGGCACGGTCGGCCGGGGCCGTCGCGCGCCACGCGGGCCACGCGGCCGCGGCGGCGCGCACGGCGGCGTCGACCTCGTCGGCCGTCGCGCACCGGACAGGGGCGGCGGGTCGCCCGGTCGCGGGGTCGGTCCGCTCGATACGGCGGTCCTCCGGGGCGCGTGCGGCGAGGTCGTCGCGCGAGGTAGTGGGGGCGGTGGACGTGGTCATGCGGGCCTCCCGGCGAGTGACACGAAGAGAACTACCCATAGGTGCGCCGTGGGCGTGCGAGAAGCGCTTCTCCGGGTGAGGGTGAAGTTCGGGGTTGCAGCAGAGCCGACCCGCACGCGTCAGGCGGTGCCCCACGTTCTCGAGGCGCACCACGAGCCTGACCCGATCCAGGGAGGCTCGCAGCCCCATGCGCGTCCTCGGTGTCAACGCCCTGTTCCACGACCCGTCCGCCGCCCTCGTCGTCGACGGGCGCGTCGTCGCCGCCGCGGAGGAGGAGCGCTTCTCGCGGCGCAAGCACGGCAAGCGACCGCTGCCGTTCGCGGCCTGGGAGCTGCCCGAGAAGGCGATGGCGTGGTGCCTCGAGGAGGGCGGGCTGCGCCCCCAGGACCTCGACGCCGTCGCGTACTCGTTCGACCCGGCGCTGGCCAAGCCCGCCGAGGAGATGGGCCTGCCGGACCCGTGGGACTGGCTGCGCGTGCAGTACGCGGAGCGCGCGCCGCAGTTCCTCGCCACCGCGCTGCCGGGCCTGTCGCCCTCGACGGTGCGGTTCGTGCCGCACGAGGTCGCGCACGCCGCGTCGGCCGCGCTCGCCTCCCCCTACCCGGTCGCGAGCGTGCTGTCGCTCGACGGCCGCGGCGAGCGCTCGTCCCACCTCGCGGGCCGCTACGACCACGGCCGCCTGGAGGTGCTGGCGAGCCAGGAGCTGCCGCACTCCCTCGGGCTGGTCTACGAGTCGCTCACCGAGCACCTGGGCTTCCTGCGGTCGAGCGACGAGTACAAGGTCATGGCGCTCGCCTCCTACGGCGAGCCGCGCTTCCTCGACGACCTGCGCGAGGTCCTCTACGCGACCGGCGACGGCGGGTTCGTCGCCGAGGTGCCCGACTGGGAGCGGTGGGCGCCCCCGCGCACCGACGACGGCACGTGGGGCACCGACCACGGCGGGCTGGCGGAGCACGCCGACCTGGCGGCCTCCGTGCAGGCCCGGCTCGAGGAGGTCCTCGTCGACCTCGCCACGTGGCTGCACGGGCAGACCGGGGACCGCGTGCTGACCATGGCCGGCGGGACGGCGCTGAACTGCGTCGCGAACTCGCGCGTCTGGCGCGAGTCTCCGTTCGAGGAGGTCTGGGTCCAGCCCGCGGCGGGCGACTCCGGCACGGCGCTCGGCGCCGCGCTCCAGCTCGCCGCGGAGGCGGGCGACACCGTGGAGCCCATGGGCTCGGCCGCGCTCGGCCGGGCGTGGGGCGACGACGCGCTCGCCCGGTGGCTCCGCACGGCGCACGTGCCGTTCACGACGCCCGACGACCTGCCCGCCGAGGTCGGACGGATCCTCGCCGACGACGGGATCGTCGCGTGGTTCGACGGCCGCGCCGAGCTCGGGCCGCGCGCGCTCGGGCAGCGCTCGCTGCTCGCGCACCCCGGACCGGTGGCGAACCTGGAACGGCTCAACGACGTGAAGGGCCGCGAGCAGTTCCGCCCGGTCGCCCCGATGGTGCTGCTGGAGGACGCCCCGGAGATCTTCTCCGGCGGCCCGGTCCCCAGCCCCTACATGCTCTTCGTGCACGACGTCGCGCCCGCGTGGCGCGAGCGCATCGCGGCCGTCGTGCACGTGGACGGCACCGCGCGCATCCAGACCGTCGACGACTCCACGCCCCGCCTCCAGGCGACGATCCGCGCGTTCAAGGACCTCACCGGGCTGCCGGTCGTCGTCAACACGAGCCTCAACACCGCGGGCCGGCCCATGGTCGACGATCCCCGCGACGCGCTCGAGCTCTTCGGCTCGGCGCCCGTGGACGCGCTCGTGCTGGGCCCGCACCTCGTGCGACGGCCGGGCGTGTTCGCCGCGCCGACGGAGGTGGAGGCATGAGCACGCCCGTCGCGCGCCCCGCCGGCGCGGTGCCGTACGCCGTCGTCGTGCCCTCGATCGGCCGCCCGTCGCTCGACCGGCTCCTGGAGACCCTCGTCGCCCAGGCCGACGGCCCGGACTCCCCGGGGCCGGCCGAGGTCGTCGTCGCGGACGACCGCCGGTTGCCGCCGCCCGGCGCGACCGCCCTGGTGCCCGACCCGCTCGACCTCGGGGGCGCCGGCCGTGCGCTCGGCGCGCGCGTCGTGCGCACCGGGGGCCGGGGCCCGGCCGCCGCGCGCAACGCCGGGTGGCGCTCGACGACCGCGCCGTGGGTCGTGCTCCTCGACGACGACGTCGAGCTCCCCGCCGGGTGGGCGCGCCACCTCGCGCACGACCTCGCGGCGGCGACGCCCCGCACCGGCGGCGTGCAGGGCCGCCTGCACGTGCCGCTGCCCGCGCACCGCCGTCCGACCGACTGGGAGCGCGGGACCGCCGGGCTGGAGCGCGCGGCGTGGGCGACCGCCGACATGGCGTACCGGCGCGCGGCCCTCGAGCAGGTCGGCGGGTTCGACGAGCGCTTCCCCCGCGCCTACCGCGAGGACGCCGACCTCGCGCTGCGCGTCCGCGAGGCGGGCTGGGAGCTCGCGCGCGGCACGCGCACGACGACCCACCCCGTGCGCCCCGCGGACGACGCGGTGAGCCTGCGCGTGCAGGCCGGGACGCGCGACGACGCGACGTTCCGCGCCCTGCACGGACCCCGCTGGCGCGAGCGTGCCGAGACGGGCCGCGGCCGCCTCGCGTGGCACGTCGCGACCGTCGCCGCCGCCGCCGTCGGCGTCGGCGGGCTCCTGGCACGCCGCCCGCGCGTCGCCGCGCTCGGCGCCCTCGCCTGGGCCGGTCTCACCGCCCGGTTCCTGGGCCGCCGCCTCGCGCCGGGGCCGCGTCCGGGCGACGACGCGTTCGGGCCCGAGCTGCGGCGCATGGCGTGGACGAGCGCCGCCATCCCGTTCGCCGCGGTGCGGCACCGCGTCGTGGGCACGCTCGCCGCCCGACGCGGGCTCGAGCCCTGGCCGCCGCGGCTCGCGGCCGTGCTGCTCGACCGCGACGGCACGCTCGTGCACGACGTCCCGTACACCGGCGACCCCGCGGCGGTGCGTCCCGTGGACGGCGCCCGCGCGGTGCTCGACGACCTGCGGGACCGCGGGGTCCGGCTCGGCGTGGTGTCCAACCAGTCGGGCGTCGGGCGCGGGCTCCTCACGCGCGCGCAGGTCGACGCCGTGAACGCGCGGGTCGAGGAGCTGCTCGGCCCGTTCGACACGTGGCAGGTGTGCCCGCACGCGCCCGACGACGGGTGCGCGTGCCGCAAGCCCGGCCCGGGCCTGGTGCTCGCCGCGGCGGCCGACCTCGGCGTCGAGCCGTGGCGGTGCGCGGTCGTCGGCGACATCGGCGCCGACGTGGGCGCGGCGCTCGCCGCGGGCGCGACGCCGGTCCTCGTGCCGACGCCTCTGACCCGCCCCGAGGAGGTCGCCGCCGCGCCGGTCGTCGCGGCCGACCTCGCCGGGGCCGTCCGCGCGCTCGACGGCCGCCTGCCCGGCGCCGCCACCCCCACCGACGCCGACCCCACCGACGCCGACCCGGACGCGGCCGACACGCCGGACGCGTCCCGGACCAGGGAGCGTGCCGCGTGAGCGCCGACGTCCTCGCGGTGCGCCTCGACAGCGACGGCGACGTCCTCCTCACCGGCCCGGCGGTCCGGGCCATGGCGCGCACGGTCGCGCCGCGCGGCGGGCGGGTCGACGTGCTGGCCTCCCCCGCCGGGCACGCCGCGGCGGGGCTGCTCCCGGACGTGCGCGAGGTGCTCGTGTTCGACGCCCCGTGGTCCGGCTACCGACCTCCGCCCGTCGACCGCGCGCGCGTGCTCGACCTCGTCGCGACGCTCGCCGCGCGGCGCTACGCGTCGGCCGTGGTCTTCACGTCGTTCCACCAGAGCCCGCTGCCCGCGGCGATGCTCCTGCGGCTCGCCGGGGTCGAGCACGTCGCCGCGGTGAGCGAGGACTACCCCGGCTCGCTCCTCGACGTGCGCCACGCACGTCCCGACGGCCTGCACGAGGTGGAGGCCGCGCTCGACCTCGTCCGCGCGGCGGGGTTCGGCGCGCCGCCCGACGGTGACCGGCTGCGCGTGCGTCGCCCCCTCCCGGACGTGAGCGACCTCGTCCCGGCCGGGCCGTACGTCGTCGTGCACCCCGGCGCGTCCGTGCCCGCCCGCGCCCCCGCGCCCGACCACGCGCGCGACGTCGTCGCGGCGCTCGTGGCGTCGAGCCGGGAGGTCGTGGTCACCGGCGGGCCGGGCGAGACCGACCTCGCGGCCCACGTCGCCGCCGGACGCGCACGGGACCTGTCAGGGCGCACGGACCTCGCGGGGCTCGCGGCGGTGCTCGCGGGCGCGCGGTGCGTCGTCGTCGGCAACACGGGCCCCGCGCACCTGGCGGCCGCGGTCGGCACGCCGGTCGTGTCGCTCTTCGCCCCCGTGGTCCCCGCAGAGCGCTGGGCGCCGTGGGGCGTGCCGACCGTCCTGCTCGGCGACCAGGAGGCCGCGTGCCGCGGCACCCGCGCCCGGCTGTGCCCGGTGCCCGGGCACCCGTGCCTGGGCGTCGACCCCGCCGACGTCGTGGCGGCGGTCGACCGCCTCGCCGCACCGTACGTCGTCGGGACTCCTGCGCCCCGCGCGTCCCTGCCCCGGACCGTGGGGGTGACCCGATGAGGATCCTCGTGTGGCACGTGCACGGGTCGTGGGCGACGTCCTTCGTCGCCGGCGGCCACGAGTACCTGGTCCCGGTCGTCCCCGACCGCGGGCCCGACGGCCGCGGCCGCGCGCGCACCTGGGACTGGCCGCCGGGCGCGCGCGAGGTCGCGCCGGACGAGCTCGCCGACCTCGCGGCGGACGGGTCGATCGACGTCGTGGTGCTCCAGCGCCCCGAGGAGCTCGAGCTGCTGCGGCGCTGGACCGGGCTCGTGCCCGGCCGCGACGTGCCCGCCGTCTACGTCGAGCACAACGCCCCGACCGGCCACGCGGCCGCGACCCGGCACCCGCTCGCCGACCTCGACGTCGTCGAGGAGGGCCTCGTGCCGATCGTGCACGTCACGGCGTTCAACGCGCTCATGTGGGACACGGGCGACGCGCGCACGCTCGTCGTCGACCACGGCGTCCCCGACCCCGGCCCGCTGTACACCGGGGAGCGGGCGAGCGTCGGGGCCGTCGTCAACGAGCCCGTGCGGCGCTGGCGCGTCGCCGGGACCGACGTGCTCGTCGGGCTGGGGCGGCACGTGCCGCTCGACGTCTACGGCATGGGCGTCGGCAAGCTCGCCGAGCACCTCGCCGCGCCGCCCGGGGACCTCCCCCACCGGCTGCACGACGACGTCCCCCAGGCCGCGATGCACGTGCGCCTCGCGACGTCGCGCGCCTACCTGCACCCGTACCGCTGGACGAGCCTCGGGCTCTCCCTGCTGGAGGCGATGGCGCTCGGCATGCCGGTCCTCGCGCTGCCGACCACCGAGGCGCCCGTCGCGGTGCCCCCGGCCGCGGGGCTCCTCAGCGCCCGTCCCGACGAGCTCGCCGCGACCGCGCGGCGCTGGCTCGCCGACCCCGACGACGCCCGCGAGCACGGCCGGGCGGCACGCGCCCACGTGCTCCAGCACTACTCCCACGCCGCGTTCCTGCGGCGCTGGGACACGGTCCTGACGGAGGTGACCTCATGAAGATCGCGATGATCTCCGAGCACGCCAGCCCCCTCGCCGCGCTGGGCGGCGTCGACGCGGGCGGGCAGAACGTCCACGTCGCGTCGCTCGCCACCCGGCTCGGCGCCCAGGGCCACCGCGTCGAGGTGTTCACGCGCCGCGACGACGCGTCCCTCCCCGAGCGCGTGCCCCTCGCGCGCGGCGTGGACGTCGTCCACGTGGACGCCGGCCCGCCGGTGGCCGTGCCCAAGGACGACCTGCTCCCCCACATGGACGCGTTCGGCGCGGACCTGCTGCGGCGCTGGGTCGAGCCCGGGCCGCGCCCCGACGTCGTGCACGCGCACTTCTGGATGTCCGGGATCGCGGGCCTGCTGTCCGCGCCCGCGCTCGGGGTCCCCCTCGTGCAGACGTTCCACGCGCTCGGGTCCGTCAAACGCCGCCACCAGGGCGCGCACGACACGAGCCCGGCCGAGCGCGTGGCCCGCGAGCGCCTGCTGTGCCGCGCGGTCGACCGGATCGTCGCGACGTGCGCCGACGAGGTCGCCGAGCTCGTCGCGCTCGGCGCGGACCCCGACCGCATCGACGTGGTCCCCTGCGGGGTCGACCTCGGCCGCTTCCTGCCCGACGCCGACCGCTCGGACCACCTGCACCGCGAGCCCGGACGCCTGCGCCTGCTCTCGGTCGGCCGCCTCGTCGAGCGCAAGGGCGTGGACACCGTGATCGAGGCGCTCGCGGAGCTGCCGGGCGCCGAGCTCGTCGTGGCGGGCGGACCGGCCGCGGACGCCCTCGACCACGACCCCGAGGTGCTCCGGCTGCGCGCGGTCGCGGACGCGTCGGGGGTGCCGGACCGGGTGCGGTTCGTCGGCAGCGTGACCCAGGACGACGTGCGCGACCTCATGCACGCCGCCGACGCCGTGGTGTGCGACCCCTGGTACGAGCCGTTCGGCATCGTCCCGCTCGAGGCCGCCGCGTGCGGACGCCCCGTCGTCGGTGCGGCCGTCGGCGGCCTGCTCGACTCGGTCGTCGACGGGCGCACCGGCCTGCTCGTCCCGCCGCGGGACCCCGGGGCGCTCGCGGCGGCCCTCCGGCGGCTCGCCGGCGACCCGGCGTTCGCGGAGCGCCTGGGCTCGGCGGCGCGCGTCCGGGCCGAGCACCTGTACGGGTGGTCGACGGTCGCGGCCCGCACCGCCGAGTCGTACGAGCTCGTCGTGGCCGCGCGCCGCGCCGAGCCGGGGCGCGCACGGCCCGTCGTCGGTGCCCGCGCCGCGCTGCGGGCGGTGAGCGCACCGTGACGGCGCACCGGCCCGGGGGCAGCGCCGGCCCGCAGGACGCGGCGCGACGCTGGCTGCGCGAGCACGCCGCGGACCTGCACGACGGCCTCGACCTGCTCACGGCCGAGGCCGGGCGCCTCGACGCGTGGGGCGCGCGGCTCGCCGACACCGTGCTCGCGGGCGGGCGGCTGCTCGTCGCGGGCAACGGCGGCAGCGCCGCCGAGGCGCAGCACCTCACGGCCGAGCTCGTGGGGCGCTTCGACGGCGAGCGGACGCCCCTCTCGGCGATCAGCCTGCACGCCGAGACGTCGAGCCTCACCGCGATCGTCAACGACTACGGCGTCGGCGAGATGTACGCACGGCAGGTCGCCGCGCACGGGCGGCCGGGCGACGTCCTCGTGCTGCTGTCGACGTCGGGCGAGAGCGAGAACGTCGTCGCCGCGGCCCGCCGGGCGCGCGAGCTCGGCCTCACGACGTGGGCGCTCACCGGTCCGCGGGACTGCGCGCTGGCCGCCGCGTGCGACGACGTGCTCGCCCTGCGCGGGGCGTCGACGTCGTCGGTCCAGGAGCTCCACCTCGTCGTCGTGCACGCGCTGTGCGCGGCGCTCGACGCGCACGTGCGCCACCGGGAGGCGGCCGCGCGGGGCGACGCGCCCGGTGCCCCGCCCGACGGTCTGCCCGGCGAGGGGCCCGTGGACGGGCGGGCCACGCAGGATCCCGCCGCAGCGTCCGCCGCGGTCCCCCCGCCGTCGTCCACGGCAGCGCAGGGCCCGCGCGTCGTCGTGGTCGGCGACGTGCTGCTCGACCGCGACGTCGACGGCCAGGTGACGCGCTTCTCCCCCGACGGGCCCGTGCCCGTGGTCGACACGCTCGGCGTCCGGCGCAGCCCCGGTGGCGCGGGGCTGACGGCCCTGCTCGCCGCCGACGCGGCGCGCGTGCGGCTCGTCGCGCCGTTCGGCGACGACGAGGCAGGCGGCGAGCTGCGTGCGCTGCTGCGTCCGCACCTCGACGTCGTGGCGCTGCCCCAGGTGGGCACCACGCGGCGCAAGACCCGCGTGCGCTCGGGCGGGCAGACCGTCGTCCGGGTCGACGACGGCGGTCCGGCGGGTCCCGACGACGTGCCCGAGCGCTCCGTGCGGGCTGCGCTCGCGGGCGCCGACGTCGTCCTCGTCTCGGACTACGGGGCCGGCACGACGCACGCCGGCCCCGTGCGCGACGCGCTCCAGCACGCGGCCCGCGACCGGACGGTCGTGTGGGACCCCCACCCGCGCGGCGGGGCGCCCGTGCCCGGGACCGCGCTCGTCACGCCCAACCTCGCCGAGGCGCTCGACGCGGCGGAGGCCCTCGGGCTCGACGCGTGCGCCGACGACCCGGGCGGCCTGGCCCGGGCGCTCGCCGCCGCCTGGGGCGTGCGGGCGGTGTGCGTCACCGCGGGCGAGCACGGAGCGTTCGTCGCGCGCGCCGACGGGGAGCCCGCGTACGTGCCCGCGACCGTCGCGCACGGCGACCCCTGCGGCGCGGGCGACCGGTTCGCCTCGACGGTGGCGGTCGCGCTCGCCCGGGGTGCCGAGCTCGTCGAGGCGGTCGTCGCGGCGGTCGCCTCGGCCTCGGCCTGGGTCGCGGCCGGCGGCGCCGAGGGTTACCGGCGCCGCGCCGACGTCCCGGGTCGCCGCGCGCCCGACGCGGTGACGGACGGGGTGCCGGACCGCGCGCCCCGCGTCGTCGGGGCTGCCTCCGACGCGGCCTCGCCGCAGGACCCGGGCGGGCCCGAGGCGGTGGCCGCGCGGCTCCGCGCGGCGGGCGGCACCGTCGTCGCCACCGGCGGGTGCTTCGACATCCTCCACGCGGGCCACGTCGCGACGCTCGAGGCCGCGGCGCGCCTCGGCGACCACCTCGTGGTCCTCCTCAACGGCGACGCGTCCGTGCGGCGGCTCAAGGGGCCGCAGCGACCCGTCGTCGGGCAGGCCGACCGGGCCCGCGTCCTCGCCGCGCTCGACTGCGTGTCGGCCGTCGTCGTCTTCGACGAGGACGACCCGTGCTCCGCGCTCGACCGCCTGCGCCCGGACGTGTGGGCGAAGGGCGGCGACTACACCGAGGAGGCCCTGCCCGAGGCCGAGGTGGTCCGGCGCCACGGCGGGCGGGTCGTCGTCCTGCCCTACGTCGACGGCCGCTCCACGACCTCGATCCTCGAACGCTCCGGGCGGTTCGCGCCCGGGCTCCCGACCCTGACGGAGGAGACCACCGCATGACCTCGACCACCTCGACCACCCCGCAGCCCGGCCGGGCCCCGGCCCCGCGCGAGCTCGGCACCGTCTACGTCACGGGCGGCGCGAGCGGCCTGGGCGCCGCGCTCGTCGACGCCGTCACGGCGGCGGGAGGCAAGCCGGTCGTCCTCGACCGGGTCGCGCCCGCGGGCGGTGCGCCCCACGCCGTCGTCGACCTGTCCGACTCGGCCGCGGCGGCCGCGGCGGTCGCGCGCCTGGCTCTGGAGGTCGGCCCGCCCGACGCGGTCGTCACCGCCGCGGGCACCGACGCGTGCGGGCGGCTCGACGAGATCGACGTCGAGACGTGGGAGCGCGTCGTGCGCGTCAACCTCTTCGGGACGGTCGCCGTCGTGCGCGCCGCGCTGCCGTTCCTCGAGGAGCGGCGCGGGACGGTCGTCACCGTCGCGTCGACCCTCGGCCTCAAGGGCGTGTCCGACGCGACCGCGTACTGCGCGTCCAAGTTCGCCGTCCGCGGGTTCTCCCAGGCGCTCGCCGCCGAGCTCGCGGGACGCGTCGGCGTGACGTGCCTCGTGCCCGGCGGGATGCGCACCGCGTTCTTCGACGGCCGCACCGAGCAGTACAAGCCTGGCCCGGACGCCGACCTCAACGACCCGCGCGCGACCGCGGCCGCCGTCGTGACGGCGCTGCGCCAGCCGGTCGGCTGCGAGATCCGGGAGATGCTCGTCATGGCGTCCGGCGAGACGTCGTGGCCGTGACGACCGACGCCACCGGGCTCGCGCCCGACCTGCCGGGGCTCGGGGGCCAGGACGCGGGCACGGTCCTCGTGCTGCGCGCGCTCGGCCTCGGGGACGCGCTCACCGCGGTCCCGGCCCTGCGCGGCGTGCGCCGCGCCTGGCCCGGACGCCGGGTCCTGCTCGCCGCGCCGGAGGAGGTGGGCGGCTGGCTCCGCGACCTCGGGCTCGTCGACGGCGTCGTGCCCGCGCAGGGCCTCGCACCCCTCGCGTGGGTCGAGGAGTCCGAGGCGGTGTCCGGCGCCCCGCCCTCCGGGCACGTCGCCGTGAACCTGCACGGCAGCGGGCCCCAGAGCCACCGCGTGCTCCTCGACACCGCGCCCGAGCACGTCGTCGCGTTCGCGTCGCGCGAGGCGGGCGTCGCCGGGCCGGGCTGGGACCCCGACGAGCACGAGGTCGACCGCTGGTGCCGCCTGGTCACGGCCGCGGGCGGAGCGTGCTCGCGCGAGGACCTGCGGCTCGACCCGCCCGCGTCGCGCGGGCGGCACGTCGTCGTCCACCCGGGTGCGGCCTCGGGGTCCCGGCGCTGGCCCGCGGACCGCTTCGCCGCCGTCGCGCGCGACCTCGCCGTCGCGGGGCACGACGTCGTCGTCACGGGCGGCCCGGACGAGCGCGACCTCGGCGCGCGCGTCGTCGCGGACGCCACCGCGTCCCTCGCGGAGGCGACGGGCGCGACGGGCGCCGTGACCGACACCGCGGGCACGCTCGACCTGCCCGCGCTCGCCGACGTCGTCGCGACCGCGCGCCTCGTGGTGTGCGGCGACACGGGCGTCGCGCACCTCGCGACGGGGTTCGGCACCCCGTCGGTCGTCCTGTTCGGGCCGACCCCGCCGTCGGCGTGGGGCCCGGCGATCGACCCGGAGCGCCACGTCGTGCTCTGGCACGGCGGCGACGCGGCGTCCGCGCGGCCTGGTGGGCAGCCGGACGGATACCGCGGCGACCCGCACGCCGCCGCCCTCGACCCGGCGCTCGACCGGGTCACCGTCGACGAGGTCGTGGCCGCGGCCCGAGCGCTGCTCGCGGTGGCACCGCGGCGGGCCTGACCTCGTCGCCGCTGCTCACCGCCGGCTACGCCGTCGGGCTGCTCGACCGCGGCCGTCCCGCGCGGACGCCGGCGACGCCGAGCGAGCGGACGTCCCACCCCGCCGCGCGCCACCGGCCGCGGTCGACGGCGTTGCGCGCGTCGACGAGGCGAGGCGCGCGCACGACGCCGACGAGGTCGTCCGGGTCGAGGGCGCGGTACTCGTCCCACTCGGTCGCGAGGACGACGACGTCGGCCCCGGCGGCCGCCTCGCGCGCGTCGGCCGCGTACCCGAGCTCGGGGGCGGCGGCCTGCGCGAGAGCCAGCGCCTGGGGATCGGTGACGACGACGTCGGCGCCCTCGGCGGCGATCGCCCGCGCGAGCGCGAGCGCGGGAGAGCTGCGCACGTCGTCGCTGTCGGGCTTGAACGCGGCGCCGAGCACGGCGACCCGCCGGGCCGCGAGCGAGCCGCCGCACGCCGCGCGGGCGAGCTCGACCGCCCGGTCCCGGCAGCGGTCGTTGATCGCGTCGACCTCGTCGAGGAAGGACACGGCCGGCCCGACGCCGAGCTCGCGCGCCCGGGCCGCGAACGCGCGGATGTCCTTGGGCAGGCAGCCGCCGCCGAACCCGAGACCCACCCCCAGGTAGTCCCCGCCGATGCGGCGGTCCAGCGCCATCGTGCCGACGAGCGCGACGGCGTCGCCGCCCGCGGCCTCGCACACCTCCGCGACCGCGTTCGCGAACGAGATCTTCGTCGCGAGGAACGCGTTCGCCGCCACCTTGGCCAGCTCCGCCGTGGCGAGGTCGGTCACGAGGCGCGGGACGCCGTCGTCCAGGAGCCGCCCGTAGACCGCGTCGAGACGCGCCACGAGGGCGTCGCCGTCGTCGGGCACGCCGTAGACCAGCCGGTCGGGGTGCAGCGTGTCCACGACGGCGTGACCCTCGCGCAGGAACTCGGGGTTCCACGCGAGGCCGACGCCGTCGGGCAGGTCGCGGGCGAGCCGCTCCGCCGTCCCGACGGGCACCGTCGACTTGCCGACCACGACCGCGCCGGGCCGCAGGTGCGGGCGCAGCGCGGCGAGCGCCGCGTCGAGCTGCTGCAGGTCGGCCACCCCGCTCCCGGCCGACTGCGGCGTGCCGACGCACAGGAAGTGGACGTCCGAGCCCGCGGCGCGCGCGGCCTCGGTCGAGAACGTGAGGGAGCCGGGACCGTCGGAGCCGGCCAGCAGCGCCGTGAGCCCCGGCTCGAAGAACGGCGCCCGGCCCTCGGCGAGCGCGTCGACCCGGGCGCGGTCGACGTCCACCCCGACGACGTCGTGGCCGAGCCGTGCCATCGCCGCGGCGTGCACGGCCCCGAGGTAGCCGCACCCGTGCACCGAGAGCCTCATGCGTCCGCCCCTCCTGACCCCCCGGCGGCGCCGGTCGCGACCGCCACGGCAGGTCCGCGCCCTGCCTCCTCGCGGAACCACGCGACCGTGCGGGCCAGGCCCTCGGGCCAGGGCGTGCGCGCGCGCCAGCCGAGGACGCGCTCCGCGAGCGCGGTGTCGGGTCGACGGCGGCGGGGGTCGTCCTCGGGCAGGTCGACGTGGACGATCCCCGCGTCGCTGCCCGTCGCGGCGAGCACGTCCTCGGCCACGCGGGCCACGGTGAGCTCGGTGGGGTCGCCCAGGTTCACCGGTCCCGGGTGGTCCGAGCGGGCGAAGGCGAGGATCCCCTCCACGAGGTCGTCCACGTAGCAGACCGAGCGGGTCTGGGAGCCGTCGCCCGCCACGGTGAGCGGCTCGCCCGCGAGCGCCTGGCGGACGAACGTGGGCACCATGCGCCCGTCGTGGCCGCGCATGCGCGGCCCGTAGGTGTTGAAGATCCGCACGATGCCCGCGTCCACGCCGCGCGCGCGGCGGTACGCGGCCGTGGTCGCCTCGGCGAACCGCTTGGACTCGTCGTAGACGCTGCGCGGGCCGACCGGGTTCACGTGGCCCCAGTAGTCCTCGCGCTGCGGGTGCACGTCGGGGTCCCCGTAGACCTCCGACGTCGAGGCGAGCACGAACCGTGCCCCGGCCCGCCCGGCGAGCTCGAGCCCGTGGCGGGTCCCTGCCGAGCCCACGAGCAGGGTCTCGAGCGGGAGCCGCAGGTAGTCCACCGGCGAGGCGGGCGACGCGAGGTGCAGCACGAGGTCGACCCGGCCGGGGTCCGGGACGTCGATCCCCGCGCTGACGTCGGCCGCCACGAACCGGAACCGGGGCTCGTCGCGCAGCGCGTCGAGGTTGCGGACCTCGCCCGTCGACAGGTCGTCCACGCACACGACCTCCGTGCCCCGGGCCACGAGCGCCTCGCACACGTGGCTGCCTACGAACCCGGCGCCGCCCAGGACCACGGCCCGGCGCGCACGACGTCCCGTCGTGCCCGCGCCTCGCACCACCGACGTGTCGCCCATGCTCGTCTCCTCGCGACCGCGCGCGACGGGCCGACGACGCCTGGTCCCGGCCGGTCACGCTCGTGCGGACGGGCTCGCTGCTGGACCCGGGACCTCCACGCTCGCACGGGCCCACCCGGCTCGCACACGCTCCCGCCGGCCTGCCCGCGGGCCGTCGCCGCCCGGGCCGCGAGCGGGACGGGCCCGTGGCACGGTGACCCGATGAGCGCACCCCCGGCACCCCAGGACCAGGCCGTCGACCCGCAGACCCGGCTGTCCCGGTCGGTCGGGGGCCGGCTCCTCTACCTGTTCATCCTCGGGGACGTGCTGGGCGCGGGCGTCTACGCGCTCGTGGGCGAGATGGCCGGCGAGGTCGGCGGCGCGGTGTGGCTGCCCCTGCTCGTGGCGCTGGGCCTCGCCCTGCTCACCGCCGGCTCGTACGCCGAGCTCGTCACCAAGTACCCGCAGGCCGGGGGCGCGGCGGTGTTCGCCGACCGGGCGTTCCGCAGCCCGCTCGTGTCGTTCCTCGTCGGGTTCTCCATGCTCGCCGCCGGGGTGACGAGCGCGGCGGGGCTCTCGCTCGCGTTCGCGGGCGACTACCTCGCGACCTTCGTCGACGCGCCCGACCGGCTCGTGGCCGTGCTCTTCCTCGCGCTCGTCGCCGCGCTCAACGCGCGCGGCATCAAGGAGTCGCTGCGCGCCAACGTCGCGATGACCGCGATCGAGCTGTCCGGCCTCGTCCTCGTGGTCGTGCTGGCCGCGGTCGTGCTGGGCCGCGGCGAGGGCTCCCCGGGGCGGGTCACGCAGTTCGCGGAGGGCACGACGCCGGCGCTCGCCGTCCTCGCGGCGGCGATCCTCGCGTACTACTCGTTCGTCGGGTTCGAGACCTCGGCGAACCTCGCGGAGGAGGTGCGCGACGTCCGGCGCACCTACCCGCGCGCGCTCTTCGGGGCGCTCGTCACCGCCGGGGTGGTCTACGTGGCGGTCGGCGTGGCCGCCGTCGCGGTCGTCGACCCGCAGACGCTCGCCGGGTCCACGGGCCCGCTGCTCGAGGTCGTCGACGCCGAGGGGTCCGTGCCTGCGTGGGTGTTCTCGCTCGTGGCCCTGATCGCCGTGGCGAACGGCGCGCTGCTGACGATGATCATGTCGAGCCGGCTCGCCTACGGCATGGCGGAACAGGGCCTGCTCCCGTCGGTCCTCGGCCGGGTGCTCCCGCACCGCCGCACCCCGTGGGTCGCGATCGTCGTGACGACGGCGGTCGCCATGGGGCTCGTCTTCACGGGCGACGTGGCCGGGCTCGCCGAGACCGTCGTGCTGCTCCTGCTGCTCGTCTTCGCCTCGACCAACGTCGCGGTCCTCGTGCTGCGACGCGACTCGGTCGACGCACCGCACTTCCGCGTCGCGACGGTCGTGCCGGTGCTGGGCGTGGCGTCGTGCGTCCTGCTGCTCACCCAGCAGGACGCCGTGACGTGGCTGCGCGCGGGCATCCTGCTCGCCGTCGGCGCGGTGCTGTACGTCGTCGTGCGCTGGACCCGACGGGCCGCGGACGCGCGCGCGGCATGACGATCCGCACGGAGGGGGAACCGTGGACCCGGTGCGCGGAGAACCGCACCTGGTCCGCGCCGCCTTGCTCCGTGCCGCCCGTGGACCGCTAGCCGCGGGCGCTGCGGTCGTGGTCCTCACCCCGCCGCTGGTCGCGACGTGAGACACGACGGCGGAGAACCCCTCAGCGGTCGGCGGGCCGCGACACCGAGCCCCGCACGACGAGGTGCAGGGGCAGGACGGTGCGGGCGGGCGCCCCGGTCCGACGCTCGCCCGTCATCGACCGCTCGATCGCGTCCATCGCGGCGAGCGCGAGCGCCGCGACGGGCTGCTCGAGCGTCGTGAGCTTGGGGCGCAGCCACTGGCCGACGCGGATGCCGTCGCACCCGACGACCGAGAGGTCGTCGGGGATGGAGATGCCGTGCAGCTCGGCCGCGCCCAGCATCCCGACGGCGACGATGTCGCTGCCGACGAACACGGCCGTCGGCGCGTTCCCGGGCCGCGTGAGGTAGGGGAACGTCGAGGCGCCGAACTGCTCGGTGTACGGGCCGTGGCGCACGAGGTCCGGGTCGACGTCGAGGCCGGCGTCGTGCATCGCGTCGACGTAGCCCCGCAGGCGGTCCTGGGTCGTGGACAGCTCGGCCGGTCCGGCGACGTGCGCGATGCGCCGGTGCCCCTGCTGCACGAGGTAGCTCGTGGCCTGGTAGGCACCGCCGTAGTTGTCGACGGTGATCGTCTCGACGGGCAGGTCGAGGTCGACCTCCTCGTCGATGACGACGACGGGCAGCCCGTCCGCGACGGCGCGCGCGAGCCGGTCGTCGGTGCGGGACATGCCCACGTACACGACGCCGCCGAGCGACCCGTCGCTCGCGAGGAGCTGCCCGAGGCCCGACTCCGCGTCGCCGTGCCGGGTCGACAGCGCGACGACGAGCGGGACCCGGCGGTCGCCCGCGAGGCGTGCGACCTCCTCCGCGAGCGCGGTGAAGAACGGGTTGACGAAGTCGGGCACGACGAGCGCGACGACCCCGGTGCGGCGCTCGTGCTCGCGCGCCGCCGGGCCGGGCGCGGGGACGACGTACCCCACCTCGCGCACCGCGGCGTCGATCCGCGCCGCCGTCTCCGGCTGGACGTTGAGCTGCCCGCGCAGGTAGCGCGACGCCGTCGAGGCCGACACGCCGGCACGTTGCGCAACACGCGTGAGCGTCATGGCTCCCCTCCAACGGCTCGCGTCCCAGAACCCTTGCACCCTACCGGCACCGCGTCGCACAGACGGTGTTGACAGGCCGAGCATCTCCACCCTACGGTCTTGCGCAACGCCACACAACGTTGCGCAACGTCGTCGCCGACGTCGCCGCGCGACCTGATCGCAAGGAGGCCGGGATGAGCCGGGTTCTGCTCGCCGGGGAGTCGTGGATCAACGCGACCACCGACTACAAGGGGTACGACGCGTTCCCCCACGCCCAGCTCGAGATCGGGTGCGCGCGCCTTCTCGAGGCGCTGGCCGCCGAGGGCCACGAGGTCACGCACCTCCCCTCGCACCTCGTCGCCGAGGACTTCCCCTCCACGCTCGACGAGCTCGACGCCTACGACGTCGTGATCCTGTCCGACATCGGCGCCAACTCGCTCCTGCTGCCGCCCGTCGTGTTCTCCCAGGGGCGCCCGTTCCCGAACCGGCTCAAGCTCCTCGCCGAGTGGGTCCGCCGCGGCGGCGGCCTCATGATGGCCGGCGGCTACCTCAGCTTCCAGGGCTTCCAGGCCAAGGCCAACTACCACGGCACCGCCGTCGAGGCCGTCCTGCCCGTCGACATCCTCCCGTACGACGACCGCGAGGAGACCCCCGAGGGCATCGGCGGCACCCTGACCGACGTCGAGCACCCCGTCACGGCGGGCCTCGACCGCGAGTGGCCGATCCTCCTCGGCTACCAGCGCCTCACCGCCAAGGCCGACGCGACCGTCCTGGCCACCATCGAGGGCCGCCCGCTCGTCGCCGTCCGCACCGAGGGCGAGGGGCGCACGCTCGCGTTCGCCTCCGACATCTCCCCGCACTGGGCCCCGCGCGAGTTCATGGACTGGGCCGGCTACGGCCCGCTGTTCGGCCAGGCCGTCACCTGGCTCGCGGGCTGATGACGCCCGAGGTGGTGGTCGTCGGCAGCCTGAACATGGACCTCCGGCTGACCGTCGACCGCCTGCCCCGCTCGGGCGAGACCGTCTCCGCGACGGGCCTCGTCCGCTCCCCCGGCGGCAAGGGCGCCAACCAGGCCGTCGCCGCCGCGCGGCTCGGCCGTCGCGTCGCCATGGTCGGCGCCGTCGGCGACGACGACGACGGCCGCGCGATCCGCCGCCGCCTCGCCGTCGAGGGCCTCGTCCTCGACGGCCTCGCGACGGCGGACCGCCCCACCGGCGTCGCCGTCGTGCTGTGGGAGCAGCCCGAGTCGACGATCGTCATCGAGCCCGGCGCGAACGCCGTCGTCGACGAGGCGTTCGTCACCGAGCGCGCCGACCTCGTCCGCGACGCGGCCGCCGTCCTGTGCCAGTGCGAGACGCCGCTCGGCGCCCTGCGCGCCGTCGCCGCCACCGCGACGGGCACCACGGTCCTCAACCCGGCGCCCGCCGTCCCGCTGCCGGCCGACGTGCGCGCCGCGTTCCGCGTGCTCGTGCCCAACCGGTTCGAGCTCGCGACCCTCGTCGGCGCGAGCGACGAGCCCGTCGGCACCGACGCCGTGCTCGCCATGGTCCGCGCGCTCGACCACCCCGGGGACGTCGTCGTCACCCTCGGGGCCGACGGCGCGCTCGTCGTCCCCGCGGGAGGCGCACCCGTCGCCGTCCCGGCGGAGCGCGTCGACGCCGTCGACACGACCGCCGCCGGCGACTCGTTCTGCGCGGCGCTCGCGGACGGCCTCCTCCACGGCGGCGACCTCGTCGAGTCCGCCCGCTGGGCGGCGCACGTCGCCGCCTCCACCACCACCCGCCACGGCGCCGTCGACTCCCTGCCGCGCGCCGCCGACCTGGCCCCCGAGGGCACCAGGATTCCGCTCCACAGCTAAGTCCGACGTACCGTCGGAGGAAGGCACGGTCACGCAATGAAGCACACCACGCCGGCGACCACCGGTTCCCCGTCCGGCACTCAGGGAGGTGCTCTGAACTCGTCAGCCCGCCGCAGCAGGGTCAAGGACACCGCGACCGCCCTGCTCGTCGTCGCGACCGTCCTCGCGGGGGCCCTCGGCCCGATGCAGGCGGCCGTCAACGGCCAGCTCGGCAAGACGATCGGCGACGGGCACGCCGCCGCCCTCATCTCGTTCGGGACCGGCCTGGTCCTCATGTTCGTCGTCGTGTTCGCGCGCCCCGCCACCCGGCGCGAGGCGCTCGCGATCCCCGGCCTGATCCGCTCGCGCACCATCCCGTGGTGGAACTACCTCGCGGGCCTGTGCGGGGCCGTCATCGTCCTGTCCGAGGGCGTCACCGTCGGCGTCCTCGGGGTCGCGACGTTCCAGATCTCGCTCATCTCCGGTCTCGTCATCTCGGGCGTCATCTGCGACCGCCTCGGCGTCACGGCGTCGGTCAAGCAGCCGCTCACCGCCACCCGCCTCCTGGGGGCCGCGCTCGCCATCGCGGCGACCGTCGTCGTCATCTCGCCGAGCTTCTCCGTGCCGCACACGATCGTCCTCGCGATCATGCCGTTCGTGGGCGGCCTGCTCGCGGGCTGGCAGCCGGCCGGGAACGCGGCCGTCGCCGACGTCACCGGGTCGATGCTCGTCTCGATCGGCTGGAACTTCCTCGTGGGCTTCACGGCCCTGCTGATCGCCTACCTGGTGCGGGCGGCCACGGGCGGCGTCGACTTCCAGCTCCCGGGCGAGTGGTGGATGTACCTGGGCGGTCCGCTCGGCCTGCTGTCCATCGCGCTCATGGCGCTCCTCGTGCGCGGCCTCGGCCTGCTGCTGCTGGGCCTCGCGTCGGTCGCGGGCCAACTCGTCGGCTCGCTCGTCCTCGACGCCGCGATCCCGGCGCTCGGGCACACCGTCCACGTCGCGACCGTCGTCGGCACCGTCATCGCGCTCGTGGCCGCCGGGATCGGCATGATCCCGTCGGGCAAGGCGGCCCACCCCGACGAGCCGGGCGACGGCGCGCACGAGGACGCCGTGGCCGCGGCGGTCGCGGGCGGCGAGGCGGGCGAGGCGAGCCCGCGATGAGCGTCACGCCCGCCGGCCACGTGCAGACGGTCACCGGCCGCGCCGCGGCCGCCGACCTCGGCCTCACGCTCCCGCACGAGCACCTGTTCAACGACCTGTCGGGCGTGCTCGACCCGCCGAGCTACCGCTTCTCCGAGGCGGTCGTGGAGTCCCCGGTCTCCGCGTCGGTCGCCTGGGCGCTGCGCCAGGACCCGTACTGCTGCGCGGACAACATCGCCGACAAGCCGGTCGCCGCGGTCGCGGCAGAGCTCGAGAGCTTCGCCGCGCTGGGCGGTCGCACGATCGTCGACGCGACATCGAGCGCCGCGATCGGGCGCAACCCGGAGCGGCTCGCGGAGGTGGCCCGCCGGACGGGCCTGCACGTGGTCGCGGGCTGCGGCGCGTACCTCGAGAAGTTCGAGGGCGACCGCATCGCCGCGGCGGCCGTGGACGCGCAGGCGTCCGCGATCGTCGCGGAGCTCGCCGACGGGATCGGCGGGACCGGCGTGCGGCCCGGCATCATCGGCGAGATCGGCGTCTCGCCGTCGTTCACGCCGGGCGAGGCCGCGTCCCTGCGCGCGGCGGCCCTCGCCCAGCGCGAGCACCCGCACGTCGCGCTCCAGGTCCACCTGCCCGGCTGGCAGCGCCGCGCGCACGAGGTGCTCGACCTCGTGCTCGACGAGGTGGGCGTGCGCCAGGAGAAGGTCGTGCTGTGCCACATGGACCCGTCCGCCGACGACCCGGGCTACCAGCGGTCCGTGGCCGAGCGCGGCGTCTGGCTCGAGTTCGACATGGTCGGCATGGACATCACCTTCCCGAAGGAGGGCGTGTCCCCCGACCCGCACACGACCGCGACCGCGGTGCAGCGCCTCGTCGAGGCCGGCCACGCGGGCCAGGTGCTGCTCAGCCACGACGTGTTCCTCAAGCAGATGTGGGTGCAGCACGGCGGCAACGGGTTCGCGTACGTCCCGACCGTCTTCACGGAGATGCTCGCGTCGCGCGGCGTGCCGCGCGACGTGCTCGCCCGGCTCACCCACGACAACCCGGTGGCGATGCTCACCGCGTGACGCGACGCCGTCCGCCACCCGCACGGCCGGGACCCGCACGGGTCCCGGCCGTCGGCGCGCCCGGGACCTCCGGCCCTGGTCAGGGCGTCGCGCTCTGAGAGGATCGGCGCATGAGACGACGTGCCCTCCCGACCCTCGTGGCCGCCGTGGCCGCCATCACCCTCGTGCTCGCCGGCTGCTCCGGCGGGTCCGGCGACTCCCCCGAACCCTCCGCGCTGGACGCGCTGCTCGACCGTCACGACCTCGCCGGGCTCAGCGGCCAGGAGGTCGTCGACCGGCTCGAAGGCCTCGAGACGGCCGACCGGCCGACCGACCTCGTCGCCTCGGTCCGCGCGGCGGAGCTCGTGCTCGCGGACGAGTCGTACGAGACCACGGTCCCGCTGCCCGAGGACACGTTCTACCTCTCCGTCGCGCCCTTCGTGGACGAGACGCACGAGTGCTTCTACCACTCGCTGACGACGTGCCAGGGCGAGCTCGCGGACGAGGCCGTGTCCGTCACGGTCGTCGACGCGGCGACCGGCGAGGTCCTCGTCGAGGAGGACACGACGCTCGGCGCGAACGGGTTCGTCGGCCTCTGGCTCCCGCGCGACGTGGACGCCGAGCTGCGCGTGGAGCACGAGGGACGGGTCGGCACGACGACCGTCTCGACCGGCGCCGACGACCCCACCTGCCTCACGTCGTTGCAGCTCGTCTGACTCAGCCGACGACGGTGAAGCGCGTCGTGACGACGGGGCCGTGCTCCCCGGTCGCGGGGTCGACGACGCGCAGCCCGAGCGAGTGCTCGCCGAGCGAGAGCCCGGTCACCTGCCGGACCAGCGGCGCGTCGGCGAGCGTGTGGAGGTTGCCCGTCGGACGGTCGTCGACGAAGGCCTCGACGACCAGCCCGGGGGTCCCGGCGATCTCGGTGTCGACCGCGTAGCCCGTGGGCTCCCACGGCAGGCCGGAAGGCCGTCCCGTGACCGTCGCCCCGGGGCCGGGCGAGAGCAGCACGGGCACGTCGAAGGCGAACGGCCCCAGCGGCACGGACGGCGCGGACGTGACGCCCTCGACCACCTGCACCACCCGGAGCCGGTGCTCGCCCGCGGCGCCGAGACCGTCGGCGACCGCCTCCCACGCGCCGTCGTGCCCGGCCTCTGCCGTCCCGACGACGGCGCCCGCGGCGTCCAGGACCCGGACCGTCGCGCCGGGGGCGCCGGTGCCGCGCAGCACCGGGAACACCGCGAGCGCGCCGGGCGCCGGGGCCGACGCGACGACCGGGGCCGCCGGGGGCTGCGGCGCGGGCTCCTCCGTGCCCGGGTCCGTGCCCGGGTCCGGTTCCGGGGGCTCCGGCGCGGGCGGCGGTGCCGGGGTGGGAGGGATCTCGACCGCCGGGATCGACGGCCCCGTGACGGGGGGCGGCGCCGTCCCGGTGCTGGGTACCGGCCCGGGGTCGAGCGGGCCCGTCGTGGGCACGTCGGCGGGGCCCGGGGCGGCGTCCGGGGCGGCGTCGGGCGCCGTGCCGGGCTCGACGGCCGGCCCGTGCGCCTCGTCCTCGGGCGCGGCGGGGGCGGCCGGCACCTCGTCGGCCTGCACGCCTGGGGAGGCGAGCGCGCCCACGGCCTGGCCTGCTGCCGGCGTCGGTTCGCCGCCGCCCCACCACCCGGCGACGGCGCCGACGCCCACGACCGCCGCGACGACCGTCGCCGCCACGCCCCCGAGGACGAGGCCCGGGAGCGCGCCGGCTGCGCCGCCCGCGCCGGCGGAGGTCGCGACCGGGGTGGCCGCGGCGTGGGACGTGGCGGCCGGGGCGACCGGGGACGCGGCGGCCGTGGCGGCCGTGGGCGCGACCACCGTGCCCGCGGCCCCGAGGGCGGCCGGCACGCCGAGGACGAGCGGCAGCAGCACGAGGCGCAGGCGCGAGGCGACGTCGTCCACCTCCTCGGCGAGGATCGAGCACGCGAGGCACCCCGTCAGGTGGTCCTCGACGCGGTCGCGGGCGCTCGGCGAGAGCGTGCCGCGCGCATGGTCGCCCAGGCGCTCGGCCGTCCAGCGGCAATCCGGCGCGACGGCGTCGGTCTCGACGTGGGCCTGCAGCCACTCCCGGCGCAGCCCCTCGCGCGCCCGGTACGCGAGCGCGGCCGTGGCGGGCGCGGACAGGCCCAGGAGCGGCCCCGCCTCGCGCGGCTCCATCCCCTCGACCTCCGTGTACCAGAGCACGGACTGCCAGCGCTCGGGCAGACGTCGGAACGCCCGCACCGTGACCGACCGCTCGAGCACCTCGGTCGTGGCGTCCCGCGCGTCGGCGACCTCGGGGACCTCGTCGACGGGGAACGGGGCGGGCGTGCGCGACCACGACGCGGCGACCGCGCGCAGCGTCGTGTAGAGGTAGGGGCGGAACGGGCCCGTCGGGCCGGCCCCCGCCTGGAGGGCGTGCAGGATGCGCGCGAACGCCTCCTGGAGGAGGTCGTCGGGGTCGTAGGTCGCGGTGAGACGCCGCGCCGCGGCCCTCCCGGCCCCGGCGTGGCGCCCCCAGAGCTCCGCGTAGGCGTCGACGTCCCCCGCGCGCACGGCGTCGGCGAGCTCGACGTCGTCCCGCGCGGGAGCGGGCTCGACGTCGTGCTCGTCGTGCGGGACCGCGCCGGCCCGGGTGCCGACGGCTGCGGTCTGGTGGTGCGCGTGCATGGTCGCCTCTCGTCCGGGGCAGCGCGGTCGGCGCGACCCCTCTGGTGGAGAGACCGCCCCGGCGCACGATCATGACGCCGGGACGGCCTCGCGGTGACGAACGTCACCCCGCCCAGGTCCCTCAGGCCCGGGCGCGGCGCCGCGCGACGACGACCACCACCCCGGTCGCGACGAGCAGGGCCGCGACGAGGGCCGCGACACCGAGGGTCGTGCCGGTGACCGCCAGGGCCCCGTTCGGGGCCGGCGTGCTGGGCTGCGTCCCGAGTGCCGGGGGCTCGGCGGTCTTCGCGGGGCCGCCGGGCTCGGCGGGCACGTCCGGGACGTCGGCCTCGTTCGTCAGGACGACCTCCGCCGTCGTGCCGTCGCCGACCACGACGCGCGCCGCACCGTCCGCGAGCACCTCGACCCCCTCTCCGGAGAACGACGGCGCCCGCCACGCCACCCCGTCGAGCGCCGCGGGAGCGGCCTCGGCGAGCGTGACGACCGTGCCCGCGGGCAGGTCCGCGAGCGACGCCGTGGACCCGTCGGTGACGACCAGCTCCCCGGTCACCTCGCCCTCGGGACCCTCGTACGCGTAGGCGACGACGAACGTGGTCCCCTCGGCCACGGCGTCGGCGGCGGCCCCCGTCACGCGCTTGGTCACGGCGATCCCCCCGACGTGCGCGTCGAAGGTGTTCGTCGCGACGACGTCGATCGTCGCGGGCGAGGCCGCCGTGACCTCGATCGGGCCGGCGGGGGCGAAGGTCACGCGGTCGGCTCCACCGTCGTCCGTCTCGGTCAGCCCGCACACGGCACCCACCGGCACGCCCGCGAAGGTCGTCGTACCCCCGGCGGAGAGCGTGGCGGCACGGGGGAACCCGGCCAGCGTCTCCCCGTCCGCGTCGGTGCAGACCAGCTCGAACCCGAACGGACCGGTCACGCCCTCCGCGGCGTCGCCGTCGAGCTGCTTGGTGAGCCGGATCGAGCGCACGCCCTCACCCCCGCCGGTCCCGCCGGCGCCCGCGTACTCCGCGGACGCCTCGACGTCGCCGACCGCGAGGCCGGTCACCGTGTTCTCGTACCGGTCGCCGTCGCGCGCGTCGTCGGGGACCGCGGTCGCGTACGTGAGCACGTAGACGTAGTCGGCTCCATGGGCGTCGGGCACGCTGAACCGGAACTGGTTCGCGGCCGGTCCCGTCTCGACGACGTAGTCCGCAGGATCCATCCAGAAGCCCGCGTCCCAGAAGTCGCCGTCGTCCCAGCGGTCGACGGGCACCGCGAGCGCCCCGACGCTGCCCTCGACCAGGGTGAGGCGCGGGTCGAACGTGTCCGTGAGCACGACGGGGTCGCCGTCCGGGCCGGTGAGGTACTGGCCGGGCACGTACACGTCCCAGCGCACGACGTCGGCCGAGCGGTCGTACCACCCGCCCTTGACGGGGTAGGTGGGCGGCTGCCAGCCTCCGCCGCCCTCGCCCTCGCCGATGCCGCCGGGGACGTCGACGCGGATCTCGACGCCGCCGCCCGTGGTGAACACGAGCACGTCGGCGTCGGTCGTCTCGGTGACCTGGGCCCAGAAGAACAGCGTCCCCGCGACCCCCGTGTGCGTCGCGACGTAGTCGCCGAGCGTGCAGACGAACTGCGACTCGTCCACGGTGCACGATCCGACCACCGCCCCCGAGGGATCGGCGAGGTCGACGGCGCCCGTCGCACGCAGGTGCGACGGGCGCCGTCGGGTGCGCGGAGCGACGCGTCAGGCCGTGCCGGCGTAGGCGAGCACGATCTCCTCGGTGACGGTCTCGCCGTCGCGCTCGACGGTGGCCGTGACGGTCACCTCTCCGGCCGGAGCCTCGACGAGCCGGGTCGCGAACGCCTGGTAGGCGTTCTTCCCGGGCGCCACGTCGGCGTACTCCTTGCTGCCGTACGGCGTCGCGAGGGTGATGTCGACGGGGGCGTCGTCCTCGTTGAGCACGCGCACGGCGACGTACTGCTTGCCGCCCATGGTCCGCAGCTCGGCCTCGGCCGCGAGGTCGATCGCCGGGCCGTCGTCGACGAGCCCGGTCTGCCAGTCGACGAGGTCGTCGATCTTGGACGCGAGCAGGTCCCGGTCTCCCGCAGCCGCGGACAGGTGGTCGACGAGCGACCGCGCGCCGCCAAGCACCTGGACCGCGGTCGCGGGGTCGCCCGCCTCGGCCGCGGCGCGCGCGCTGCCGAGCAGCGAGCTGATCGCGCCCGCGATCACGCTGTCGCCCACCGCGGAGGTGTCCAGGCCGGCCACGACGCCGTCGACCTCGGGGAACGTCACGCAGTTGCCGCCGCCCTCGACGACGCCCGCGGTCCACTCGACGCCCTTGAGCACGTGCTCGCGGAAGAGGGGGTCCGTCCAGGACTCGTCGGTGTGCCCGGCGCCCTCGTACCAGGAGCGGCCGCCCTCGAAGTTCTGGCACCACGAGAGCGGGTGGTCCTCGCCCATCGCGCCGTTGCCGGGCGAGTACGTCGACTCGTCGAGCGTGACGAGCACGTGCACGTCCGCGCGAGGGTTGACCGAGTAGTTGTACCACTCGTCGAACCGCTCCCAGACGGCCGGCAGGTGCGCGGTCGAGGGGTGCGACGGGCTCTCGACGCGCATCGTCGCCGTCTGCTGCTGCGGGTGGCTGACGAACCGCGCGCCGCCGCCCGTCAGCTCGCTGTACCAGGGGACGGTGTGCATCGTGTCCGTCGCGGCGTGCAGCCCGACGAACCCGCCGCCGTCGTGGATGTAGCCCTGGAGCGCCGCGAGCTCGGTGTCGTCGAGCAGGCGCGGCGCCGCCGGGTCGAGCGAGTTGGTGTTGTCGACCGGCGAGACGAAGACCAGGGTCGCGTACTGCGACAGGTCCTCCGCGCTCGTGAACGGCGTCGAGTCGAGCGTGAGGTCGGGCTGGCCCGGCGAGCCGCTCCCCCACCAGCCCGCGGAGTCGTTCGGCGGGTCCCACACGTCGACCGTGAAACCGTTGTCCTCACCGAGCTCGATCAGCGCGCGCGTCGTGTCGTCGATGTGCGAGTGCCGGAACCCGAGCGTCTTGCCGACGACGAGGATCTTGTAGTCCTCCTCGTCGGCGGCCGCCGGCCCCGCGGCCACGAGCGTCGCCCCTCCCGCGAGGGGCAGCGCGACCGCGGCCGCCACCGCCCGCCTGACCGTCGTACCGCTGAACAAATCCATGCGTGCTTCTCCCTCGTCGTCGAGAGCGCTGGCCGGCGCCGGCCCCCGGCCGACCGCCGGTCGATCTCCAGGGGACATCTCCAGGCCCGGCGGCGCGCACTCCTGCGTGCGTGGACGTCGGCTGCTGCCGATGCCGCGAGTTTTGACGGCGACCGATCAAAAGTCAAGGATTCAACGACCGTGGCGCACCGATCTCACCCGCTCCCACCCCGAGACGACCGCCCCCGTCGAGCAGGTGGTCGTGGCACGTCCGCCTGAGCGGACGCGCCACGACCACCTGCTCGACGCGCCGGGACCGCCTGGTCGGCGTGGAGGTGGTCAGCCCTTGACGCAGAGGAGCGTCGTGAGGCGGGCGACGACCTCGACGAGGTCGGACTGCGCGCGGACGACCTCGTCGAGGTCCTTGTACGCACCCGGGATCTCGTCGAGCACCCCGGCGTCCTTGCGGCACTCCACGCCGGCTGTCTGGGCGGCGAGGTCGTCGAGCGTGAAGGTCTTCTTCGCCCTGGTTCGGGACATGCGACGGCCCGCGCCGTGCGACGCCGACCAGTAGGACTCCGGGTTCCCCAGCCCGCGCACGATGTACGAGCCGGTGCCCATGGACCCGGGGATGAGACCGAGGTCGCCCTTCCCGGCCCGGATCGCGCCCTTGCGGGTCACGACGAGCTCCTGCCCGTCGACGCGCTCGACCGCGACGTAGTTGTGGTGGACGTTCACAGCCTCGTCGAACGCGATCTCGCGACCGGGGAACGACGCACGCACCGCGTCGGCCACGAGCGTCATCATGACCGCGCGCGACCGCGCCGCGTACTCCTGAGCCCACCACAGGTCGGCGAGGTACGCGTCCATCTCCGGCGTCCCGCCGAGGAACACCGCGAGCTCGCGGTCGACGAGCCCCTGGTTGTGCTCGAGGCGCTTCGCGACGGCGACGTGCTGCTCGGCGAGCGTCTTGCCGATGTTGCGCGACCCCGAGTGCAGCTGGAGCCACACAGAACCGGACTCATCCACACACAACTCAACAAAGTGGTTGCCTCCACCAAGCGTTCCGAGCTGGCGGCGCGCCCGACCCTCGATGTCCGAGACCCGCCCGTGCAGCCCGGAGAACCGCGACCAGAAGGCGTCCGCGCCGCGTGCGACCTCGGCCGGGCCACGCCCGGAGATCGAGCGCAGCCGGTGCGGGTCGACCGGCTCGTCGTGCGCGTGGAACCCGACGGGGATCGCCGCCTCGATGCGCGCGCGGACCGGCCCGAGGTCGTCGGGGAGGTCCTCGGCCGTGAGCGACGTGCGGACGCCGATCATGCCGCAGCCGATGTCGACGCCGACCGCGTTGGGCGACACGGCGTCGCGCATGGCGATGACCGAGCCGACGGTCGCACCCTTGCCCAGGTGGACGTCGGGCATGACGCGCACGCCCTCGACCCACGGCAGCGCCGCGATGTTGCGCAGCTGCTGCAGCGCGGGGGGCTCGACGGCGTGCTCGTGCGCCCACATGAGGGTCGGCGCCTTCGCGCCGGAGAGCGGGACGGGGAACGCGTGGGCCTCGGTGCTCACGGTGCTGACCTCCTCGGGTCGTCCTGACGATCACGACGCCGCCCCGGAGGGGCGGCGCTGGTGCGCGCGGGAGGACTCGAACCCCCGCCGCCCGGCTCCGGAAGCCGGCGCTCTGTCCGCTGAGCTACGCGCGCTGGTGCTCCTTAACGTCGAGCAGACGGGACGCGAGGCGTCCAGGTGCCCTCGGAGGGAGTCGAACCCCCGTCTCCGCTTCCGTAGAGCGGCGTCGTTTCCGTTGGACCACGAAGGCAGTGCTCCTCTCCACAGGCGCACGACAAATGCGCACCGGCGGTGAAAAGAGCCGAATGACAGCACGAGAAATACGCCCCGGGCCGGGGCGCGTTCATGCACAAGAAAAAAGCCGTCCCGGCGATGTCCGGGACGGCCTGTCGTGCGACGCTGGGTCAGACGACAGGACCGCCGGAGCCGGCGGCGAGGAACGAGGACACGCCGAGATACACCGCGGGCAGCACGACGCGCGGCTGCTCGCAGGGCAGCACGGGACGTCGCCGGTCCTGCTGGACGGGTTCGCGCACGGCACTGCTCCTCTCGGTCATGTCGGGTGGCCCACGCACCGGAATGTCGTCGACCGAGGAAGACCGTACGCGCCTTTTCCGTTCGACACAACCTCATTTCCAGAATTCATCGGAAATGCGCTGCGAGCTCCGCCGTCCGGGGCCGGCCCGGCGGCCGCCTCCCGGGCTCGTCGGCGCTTGGCACACTTTTCCCACCGGGACATCCGCGCCCTGACGGCCCTCCGGCGCTGTCGGCGGCACCCGGTAGGGTTCCGGACGTTCCGGACAACACCTCCCGACGCCGACGAACCACCCGGCCGGGCCGACGACAGGAGACCCGCCGCCATGATGGGCGCCCACCACGCCGCGACCGGAGCCGCCGCCTGGGTGGCGGTGACGTCCACCGCCCCGTTCGCGCTCGGGTGGCACCCCGTGTCGTCGGTCGGCGTCATGACGGGCGCCGTCGTGTGCGCCGGGGCCGCCCTCCTCCCGGACGCGGACCACCACAACGGCACGTTCGCGCACTCGCTCCCGCCCGTGAGCGAGTGGGTGTCCGACGCCGTCGAGACGGTCTCCGGCGGCCACCGGCAGGGCACGCACTCGTTCCTCGGCATCGCGGTGTTCACGGCGCTCGCGTGGCTCGTCGGGCTGGTCACGGTCGAGACGGAGAGCTTCGGCACGGTCTACGTGGGCGGCGGCCTCCTCGCGGTCCTGCTCGTCGCCCTCGCGCTCAAGGCGCTCAAGCTCACGCGGCGCGGCAAGCTCATGCCGTGGGTCACGTCGCTCACCGTCGCGGTGCTCGTCGCACTCTTCTCCCCCGAGGAGTGGAACTGGCTCCCGGTCGCCGTCGGGATCGGCGTGACCGTGCACATCCTGGGCGACGTGCTCACGACCAACGGCGCGCCGCTGCTGTGGCCGGTGAAGATCCGCTCCCCACGCTGGGTGCGTCGGTCCCTCGTCGTCGACGACGTGTGGCGCCCCAGCGGCAGCTTCGCCCTGCCCCTGCTCGGCGACACCGGCTCCGTGCGCGAGTGGATCCTCGCGACGGCCGTCGGCCTCTACGCGACGGTCGGGTTCGTGTGGTCCGCGCTCGACCAGATGGGCTACGACACCTACGGGACGTACGAGCGCGTCGCGTCGGCGATCCAGGCGCTGGCCACCGGCGCCGCGTGAGCCGTCCCGCCTGATGACCGATGAGCGACGAGCGACGAGCGACGAGCGACGGTAATTCGCTTGCCCCGGGCCGCGCCCGGGTGGGACGGTCACGGGACGTCGCCCGCGCCGTCGGGCACCGGAGGAAGGAGGAACGCCATGAGCTGGACGACCCACGCTCGCGTGTCCACCACCCCCGGGAGCACCGACCGCCGCTAGACGGTCCAGGGCCCGTCCCGTGAGACGGCCCGCGCCCGCCGCTCGCCCCGAGGCGACGGCAGCGCCGTGCGCTCCCCGCCCGAAGGAGCCCACCCGTGCCCGAGCACGACCTGCTGTACCCCGACCCGTACCTCCCGCCGACGTTCGCGGGAGACCCCCGCACTCCCCCGCCCCGCCGCCTGCGGCGCCATGACGACGCCGCCGACCTCGACGACGCCGGTGCCGCCACGGGCGTGCTCGACGCCGCGCTCGGCGACGACCAGCGCTGGTCCACGTGGTCCGCCGTCGAGAAGGGGCAGCGCGGACCCGAGCCGCGCCCCGACTGGGTGGTCACCGCCGACGCGGCCGTCGACACCGAGCTGGGCGTGCTCAAGACCGGCAAGGAGGCGGACGTGTTCCTCGTCGAGCGCGCCGTCCCCGACGACGCCGCCCAGCGCTCGCTGCTCGCCGCCAAGCGCTACCGGGACCTCGACCACCGCGCGTTCCGGCGCGACACCGTCTACACCGAGGACCGCCGCGTGCGCCGCACGCGCGACCGGCGCGCGCTCGACCGCAAGTCTCGCTACGGCCGCCAGGTCGCGGCCGGGCAGTGGGCGGCGGCGGAGTTCGCCGCGCTCGGCGAGCTGTGGTCGGCCGGCGCCCCCGTGCCCTACCCGGTGCAGATCGACGGCAACGAGATCCTCATGGAGTTCGTCGGCACGTCGGACGGCGTCGCGCACGAGGCCGCGCCCCGGCTCGCGCGCACGCGTCCCGACCCGGACCTCCTCGCGTCGTGGTGGGACCAGCTCCGCGACGGGATGGCGGTGCTGGCACGCCTCGGCTTCGCGCACGGCGACCTCTCCCCGTACAACGTCCTCGCGGACGGCGACCGGCTCGTCATCATCGATCTGCCGCAGGTGGTCGACCTCGTGGCCAACCCGTTCGGCACCGAGCTCCTGCTGCGCGACTGCCGCACGATGTCCGCGTGGTTCGCCGCGCGCGGTCTGGAGACCGACGCCGACGAGCTCTTCGCGCTCCTCCTCGCCGAGGCGTGGTGACCGCACCGCACCCTCCGCGCCGCGACCGCGCCGACGCCGGACGGACGCGGTAGAACGGGAGCATGGAACCCACCACCGAGTCCTTCGACGCCGACGACGTCCAGACGTTCCTCACGACCTACGGGGTCGCGCTCTCGACGGGTGATCTCGACACGATCGGCGAGAGCTACGCGTTCCCCGCGCTCGTCGTCGGGGCGACCGGGTCGGTGCTCCTCGCCGACCCGGAGGCCGTCCGGGAGTCGACGGCCGAGCTCGCCCGCGGGTTCCGCGAGCGCGGGCTCGTGGGCGTCGTGGCCCACCTCGTCGGCGTCGAGGAGGTGGGCGACGCGCTCGTGTGGGCGCACGCGCGCTGGAGCTACCGCGACGAGTACGCCAACGAGCAGGAGGCGCAGGAGGTCCGCTACCTGCTGCGCCGCGCGCGCGACACGTTCGAGGTCTGCGTCACCGCGCCGGTCGCTCCGTAGCGTCGACCGGTCAGCGCGTCACGGGCCCAGGGATCCGTGGCGCGCCGACAGGTCGCCGGTCAGGACAGCCGGTTGTCGCGGTCCTCCCACGGGGTCGGGGTCGCCTCCTTGCGCGGGGAGTCGTCGGGCTGCAGCGCCCGCACCAGGAACGAGCCGGCGGCCAGCACGATGCCGCCGGTGAACACGACGTGCAGCAGCACGGAGGCGGCCTCGAGGACGCCCAGCGGCACGGGCACGCTGAACATCACGCGCGGGAGGAGGACGCTGCGGAACAGCTCGCCGACGACCGCGAGCGCCAGCCCGGTCCAGAGCATCGTGCGGGGAGTCAGACGGGGTGGCATCGCAGGGTCCTCTCGTCGGTGAGCCGGTGCGCGGGTGCCGACCCGTCGTCGCGCGCGGCGACGGGGCCTGCGTCCGGTCCGTTCCTACCACGGGACCGCGCTCCGGAGCGCAAGGACCCCGAGGTTCCGGAGCCGGGGCGTCGGACCGCACGCCCGGGCGCGGCGTCAGTGGAAGTCGCGCGACGTCGTCGCGACCTGGAGGGAGAGCGGGGCGAGGTGCTCCGCGACGAGGTTCGTGGCGCCGTCGGCCCGTTCGAGCCGCCCGCGCACGACGAGCGCTGCGGACCCGCGCGCGACCTTCCGGAACCGCTGCCACAGCCCCGGCGAGCACACGACGTTGAGGATCCCCGTCTCGTCCTCGAGCGACAGGAACGTCACGCCCCCGGCCGTCCCGGGTCGCTGACGGTGCGTGACGACGCCACCCACCGCGACGCGCGACGACGGGTGGGGGCGCGTCCCGGGCACCTCGCCCGCGGCGCGCTCCGCCTCGTCGACGCGTTCGATCTCGCGCGACACCGCGACCGCGCCCACGACGGTGAGCACTCCGGCCGCGGTGAGGCCGTCGCGCACGTACTGCGTCGGGTAGGAGTCGGCGGACACGCCCGTGGCCCACACGTCGGCGACGGCGGTCTCGACGTCGGTCATGCCAGGCAGCGCCGGCGCCTCGACGCCGACGCTCACGCCCGGCAGCGTCCCCGGACCCTCCTGTGCGAGCGCGCCGGCCGCCCACAGCGCCTCGCGCCGGGTCACGCCGAGGCAGTCCGTCGCACCGGCGGTCGCGAGCCCCTCGAGCTGGGCGGTCGTGAGGTCGACGCGCCGCACGAGGTCGCGCAGGTCGCTGAACGGCCGCCCCTCCCCCGGCGTCCCACGCGCCGCGACGACGCGCTCGGCCGCGTCCTTGCCGAGCCCGCGCACGCTCGCGAGACCGAGCCGCACCGCGAGCGTCAGGTCGGGCTCCGGCCCGAACGCGGTGTCGACCCGCACCTCCCCGCCGAGCATGCGGCTGTCGCTCGTCCGGGCGCCAGGACGGTCGGTACCGTCGGCGGGCGCAGCCGCACGGTCGGCGGGCAGCCGCTCGACCGTCGCCTCGGCGTCGGACGCGTTGACGTCGGGGCGCAGCACGGTGACGCCGTGGCGGCGCGCGTCCGCCACGAGAGACTGCGGCGAGTAGAACCCCATGGGCTGCGCCGCGAGCAGTCCCGCGTAGAACGCGGCGGGGTGGTGCACCTTGAGCCACGAGCTCGCGTAGACGAGGAACGCGAACGAGTACGCGTGCGACTCGGGGAACCCGAAGTCGGCGAACGCCTTGAGCTTGTCGTAGATCTCCTCGCGCACGGCCGGGTCCGTGACGCCCTTCTTCCGCATCCCGTCCATGAGCCGCCCCCGCAGCTCCTCCATGCGCTCGACGGACCGCTTGGACCCCATCGCGCGCCGGAGCTGGTCGGACTCCTTCGGGGAGAAGCCCGCGACGTCGATCGCCATCTGCATGAGCTGCTCCTGGAACAGCGGCACGCCGAGCGTCTTGCCGAGCGACTTCTCCAGCAGCGGGTGCAGGAACGTCACCTCCTCCCGCTCGCGCGCCCGGTTGATGTACGGGTGCACGGACCCGCCCTGGATGGGCCCGGGGCGGATGAGCGCGACCTCGATGACGATGTCGTAGAACTTTCGGGGACGCAGCCGCGGCAGCGTCGCCATCTGCGCGCGCGACTCGACCTGGAACACGCCGACGGTGTCGGCCGCGCACAGCAGGTCGTACACCGCCGGGTCGTCCTCCGGCAGCGTGTGCAGCGCGAGGCGCGGGCCGCCCTCGTGCCGCTCGACCAGGTCGAACCCGATGCGCAGCGCCGTGAGCATCCCGAGTCCCAGGAGGTCGAACTTCACGAGCCCCGCGTCCGCGCAGTCCTCCTTGTCCCACTGCAGGACGGTGCGGCCCTCCATGCGCGCCCACTCGACGGGGCACACCTCGATGACGGGGCGGTCGCACATGACCATGCCGCCCGAGTGGATGCCCAGGTGCCGCGGGAGGCGCAGCATCCGGTCGGCGAGGTCGAGCACCGCGTCTGGGATCTCGCCCTCCTGCGCGGCCGACGGCGGCCGGTACGCGGGCACGACGTCGTGCGTGTCGTCCGCGCGCAGGACGTCGCCCTCGTCCACCGCGAGCGGGTCGACGACGCGCGGTCGCCGCGCGCCCCGGCCGCTCAGGTCGGGCGACCAGTCGCCACGACGCCCGGTGTGCGGACGTTCGTCGCGAGAGGCGGCGGCGCGGGAGGTGCCGGTGCGCGACGACCCCGCCTCCCTCCCCGCCGAACCCACGTCGCGCGACCCCCACAGGCGAGCCTTCTCGGCGTCCTTCTCGGCGGTCTTCGTCGCGATGGCGACCTCCTTGGCCTTGCGGTCGGCCGCGGGCGACGACGGGTCGGGGCCGCGCAGCGACCCCCAGCGCTCGATGGACTTGCTCCACGCGTCGGCCTGCCCGACGTCGTACCCCAGCGCCCGGGCCGCGTCGCGCACCGCCGACTTGGGCCGGTAGGAGATGACGTTCGCGACCTGCGCGGCGTGCGTGCGGCCGAACGTCGCGTAGACGTGCTGGATGACCTCCTCGCGCCGCGCCGACTCGATGTCGATGTCGATGTCCGGCGGGCCGTCGCGCTCGGGCGCGAGGAAGCGCTCGAACAGCAGGCCGTGCTTCACCGCGTCGACGGCCGTGATGCCGAGCGCGTAGCAGACCGCGGAGTTCGCGGCCGAGCCGCGCCCCTGGGCGAGGATCCCGTTCCTGCGGCAGAACTCGACGAGGTCGTAGACCACGAGGAAGTACCCCGGGAAGTGCAGGTCCTCGATGACGCGCAGCTCGTGGTCGATCTGCGCCCACGCGCCCGTGATCTTCTCCTGGCCGCGCGGCCCGTACCGGTCCTCGCCGCCGCGCCGCACGAGCTCGCGCAGCCAGGTCGCCTCGGTGTGCCCGTCCGGCACCGGGTAGGGCGGCAGGTCGGGTGCGACGAGGTGCAGGTCGAACGCGCACTCGTCCCCCAGCGCGGCCGCGGTCGCGACGGCCTGCGGGTGCCGGGGGTGGCGCGCGAGCATCTCCGCCGCGGAGCGCAGGTGGGTCGTCGGGGCGCCGGGCAGCCACCCGTCGAGGTCGTCGAGCGACGAGCGCGCGCGCACCGCGGCGAGCGCCCCCGCGAGGTCGGCGTCGCGCGGGTGGGCGTAGTGCGCGGCGGTCGTCGCGACGAGCGGCAGCCGGGCGTCCGCGGCGAGGTCGGCGAGCGCCGCGTGCAGGTCGGCGTCGCGCGGGTCGTCGGTCGTGGTGATCTCGACGGCCACGTTGTCGGCGCCGAAGACGGCGACGAGCCGGTCGAGCTCGCGACGCGCCGCGGCACGTCCGGACGTGACGAGCGCGCGGCGCACCGAACCCTTGCGGCAGCCGGTGAGCACGAGCCACTGGCCCGCGGCCTCCTCGCCGAGCTGGTCGAGGCGGTAGTCGGCGGCCCCCTTGGTCCCGGTCGCGAGGTGCGCGGTCGCGATGGCGCGCGACAGGTTGCGGTAGCCCTGCGTGCCGCGCGCGAGCACGAGCAGGTGGGTCGAGCGCGGGTCGGGCACGCCGGTGGGCGGGTCGAGCACGGGCGCACCCGTGGCCGTGGGCGCCGGAAGATGCAGCTCGGCCCCGAAGACCGTGGGGAGCCCGACCTTGCGCGCGGCCTCGGCGAAGCGCACGACGCCGTACAGGCCGTCGTGGTCGGTGATCGCGAGCGCCGACAGCCCGAGCCGCGCGCCCTCGGCGGCGAGCTCCTCGGGGTGGGACGCGCCGTCGAGGAAGCTGAACGCGGAGTGCGCGTGGAGCTCGGCGTAGCGGGGGCCGGTGGTCCGGTCAGTCATACAGGCCCTCCACGGTCCACCGCCCGCGCGCGCTCGCGAGGAGCAGGCCGCGGCCGTCGTCGAGCAGGACCTGCACGTGCACGCGGCGCCGGGGCGCGGGCGTCCACCAGCGCTCGGCGAGCGGCCACGGCCCGGCCCAGTCCACGACGGCGCGCGCGGACCCCGGCCCGGGCAGCGCCGTCTCGCCCCGGGGCGCCGCCGCACGGCGCGGGCCCTCCTCCGGCGCGGGGGCCGGCCACCGCACGGTCGCGGGCTCGCCGCTCATCGCGAGGCGCGCGTCGACGACGACGGGCCGCCCGGCGTCGTCGAGCACGACGACGTCCTGCGGCTCGACGGGCACGAGCGCGGGGGCGGGGCTCGGCAGCGCGCCGGGCCACGGCAGGGCCGGGTCGCGCGGGCGCACGACGTCCTCCCCGAACGGCACGAGGTGCACGCGGTCGGTCGCGTCGCGGCCGCCCTGGACCTGGACGCGCAGGACCGCGTCGCCCCCGAGGATGCCCTGCACGCGCCCGAGCGCGCGGTGAGCCCGCGCGTCCTCGCCGCTCGACGCGCCCCACAGGCGCGGCTGCTCCGCCCCCGCGGGGACGACCTCCTCGGCCGTGAGGGACAGGCGGGCCAGCGGCGCGACCCCCGGGACGACGTCGCCCCCGCCGGGCGAGCCGTGCTCGCCGCCACGACGCCCGGCCCGGGCCGTGCGCCCGGCGCGGACGGACGTGGTGGTGAGCCAGCCCTCGAGCTGCCACCGGACCTTGTCCGTGAGGCGCGCCGGGCTCATCGCGCCCGGCCCGTCGAGCCGCCAGGTGCGCTCGAGGTCGTCGCCCTCGACGGTCCGCGCCGTGATGCGCAGGCGCCCGGCGACGAGCGAGCGTGCGACGAGCTGGTCGTGCAGGTCCTCGGAGAGCCGCCGCGCGGCGAAGGTCGCGACGTCGACGCGCTCGGCGGGCGGGTCGAGCTCGGCGCTCACCGCGACGTCGGGCTCGACGCGGCGCCGCGCGGGCGGGCGCAGGTCCTCGCCGCGCGCGAGCCGGTGCGCCCACGCGCCGAGGTCGCCGAAGCGCCCCTCGACGGTCGCGGGCGGCAGGGCCGCGAGCGCCCCGAGGGTGCGCACGCCGAGCCGGCCCAGGAGGTCCACGAGCTCGTCGACCGCGACGGCGGCGTCCGGCCGGGCGGTGACGTGCACGAGGTCGCGCGCCGGCCGGGGCGCGAGGAACGCGGCGGAGCGGCCGGGCGGGACGACGGCGGCGTCCCGCGCGGCGAGCACGGCGGCGAGGATGCCGTCGGCGACGCCCACCTGGCTCTCGTGGCCGGTGCGCTCGGCGACGCGCGCGACGAGCGCCTCCGCGAGCGCGGCGTCCGACCCGTGGTACCGGCTCGCCCCGGCGGCGGGCAGGAGCAGCAGGCCGGGCCGGGTGATCTCCAGCCCCGCGACGACGGTCTCGGCCGCGAGCGCCACGGGCTCGAACTCGCGGGCGTCGCGCGCGTCGTCGACGTCGAGCAGCTCGAGCTCGGGGCAGCACTCGCGGGCCCGACGGCGGCGCATACCCCGGCGCACGCCCTGGGCGCGCGCGGTCGCGGAGACGGCGACGACGCGGCGGCCGTCGTGCGTCGCGGCGGGGACGTGCGCGGGGACGTCGCGCACCGCCATCGCCGCGAGCACCGGCCAGTCCGGCACCCACAGGGCCGCCGTGCGGGTCGGGCTCGTGGTCATCCGACGAGCCGGAGCCGGGAGGGCCGGTCGGGGTCGTCGGCCCGGGCAGTCTCGTGGGCGGTCACGGCGGTCTCGGCCACGGTGGCGCCGGCCCCGGCCGCGGGCCGGGTGCCGCGGGCGTCCTCGGCGAGGAACGCGGGCCAGTCCTCGTGGACGAGCGGGAGCTCGACCTCGAGCCGCGCGGGGCGCGCGGCTCCCCCGCGGCCCGCGCGCTCGACGACGAGGGTGCGACGGCGCAGCCAGCCCGCCCCGCGGTCCGCCCCGGACCAGCCGCCGCCCGTCACGGTGAGCGCGACGTGCGCGCCCGGCCACGTCCCCGCGGCGACGAGCAGCGCCCCGCGCTCGCGCGCCCGCGCGGCCAGGCGCCGTCGGTCGGGGTCGGTGAGGGCGGCGTCGGGCCCGACGACCACGACGTCCAGGCCGTCGACGAGCGCCGAGATCGCGAGCGCCGCGTCCGGGCCGGGCCGCGGGACGAGCACGACGCGGTCGAGGTCGGCGCCGGCGTCGGCGGCCGCGAGCAGCCCGACCGCGGGGAACCCGACGGCGGCGGTCCACGCCCCGGCCCGCGACGGCCGCGCGACGAGCGCGAGCAGGAGACTCGTCGAGCCGCGCACCGCCAGCACGGTGCCGCGCTGCAGGGCGCCGAGCGGGAGGAGCGGCGCGAGCGCGTCGTGCACCGGCCACACCCGCTCGTCCGGGATCGCGTCCCGGTTCGTGTCCCGCATCGCGACGCGGCGGCCGCGGGAGCGCGCCGGAGGGTCGGGCAGCGCGGGGGCGGGTCGCACGACCGGCGACACGGCGGCGTCCGCGAGCGGGGCGACCTCGGCGAGGAGAGCAGTCCCGGCGCGCGGGACGACGGCCGGTGCGGCGGAGGCGGTGCGCGGTTCCGGGGCTGCGGGGGCGACGACGGGACGGTGTCGGCGGACGCCCGTACGCTCCTCCGCACGGCGCAGGACGGCGCGGGCGCGCTCGGCCTTGTCGACGGCCGCAGCCGTCGGGCCTGGTGCCCCCGCCCGTTCGGCGGGGTCGGCGAGAAGGGTCATCTCGCCTCCCGGGATGCTGCTCGGACGGGACGCGCACCGCGCGTCGACTGCTGGGGGCGTCGTTCTGCACCCACCCTTCGTTCGAACAGACGTTCGAACACTTCCAGTGAACGACCGACGCTGCGGGGTGTCAACTCCGCAGGTGAGAGCCGTCGGCTTCGTCCCGGATGCCCGGGCAAACCCTCGACCTCTCCTCGAAGGTTCGCCCCGACCTTCGACCTCTACCTGAACCTGATCCGGCGGGCGTGCCACGGTGCGGCCGGTTCGGCACGATGGGTCCATGGCCGACGTGAACCTCGACTCCCGACCCCAGGCCCCCGACCCCTACTCCCTCCTGCCCGCCGTGCCGTCCTTCGCGCTGACGAGCACCGACCTCTCCGACGGCGAGCCGCTCCCCCGGGCGTTCGCCGCCGAGGGCGAGAACCGGTCCCCGGCTCTCGCGTGGTCGGGCTTCCCGGAGAGCACGCGCTCGTTCGTCGTGAGCTGCTTCGACCCCGACGCCCCGACGCCCGCGGGGTTCTGGCACTGGACCGTCGCCGACGTCCCCTCGTCCGTGACGTCGCTGCCCGCGGGCGCCGGGGCGACGGACGGCTCCGGGCTGCCCGCCGGCGCGTTCCACGTCCGGCACGACGGCGGCGCCCCCGGCTACACGGGCGCCGCACCGCCCGCCGGGGACCGCCCGCACCGGTACGTGTTCGCCGTGCACGCCCTCGACGTCGACTCCCTCGCCGACGCCGCCGGTCTCGGCCCGGACGCGACGCCGACCGCCGTCGCCTTCAACGCCTTGTTCCGCACGCTGGCCCGTGCGACGCTCACGGTCACGTACCGCGCCGCGGACTGACCCGGACCACCCGCTCGCCACCCGCCCGACAGCCGAAGGACCCATGGACGCCCCGACGACCCTGCCCACGCTCGGCTCTCTCACCTGGGAGCCGGCCCTCGACCACCTCGACCTCGTCGCCCCCGTGACCGCCGACGCGCTGCGCCGGTGGGCCGACGCCGACCCGGACGTCGCGACGCTCGTCGCCGTGACGGAGATCGACCCCGACCTCGCCGACACCGCGACGCTCAACGCCGCGTTCGACCTGCCCGTCGAGGCGTCGGCGAACTGCGTCGTCGTCGGCGGCGCGCGGGCGGGCGACGAGCGCGTCGCCGCTGCCGTGGTGCGCGCGCACACGCGCGCCGACGTCAACACCCGCATCCGCAAGCTGCTCGACGTGCGCAAGGCGTCGTTCCTGCCGACCGACCGCGCGACGGCCGAGTCCGGCATGGAGTACGGCGGCATCACGCCCGTCGGGCTGCCCGCCGGGTGGCGCGTGCTCGTCGACTCGCGCGTCGTGACCGACGGGGCGCTCGCCCTGGTCGGCAGCGGCGTGCGGCGCTCGAAGCTGCTGCTTCCCGGCGACCTGCTGGGCCGCCTTCCCGGCGTCGAGATCGTCGAGGACCTGGCCGTCCCGGTCGCCTGACCCACCCAACCCGCCGAGCACGACATGGAGGTCGCCATAGGCTCCTTGGCGACCTCCATGTCGTGTTCGGCGGGAGATCGTCAGCGATCCAGGACGACGAGCCGCTGCGTCGCGCGCGTCATCGCGACATAGCGGTCGACCGCGCCCTCGACGCCGTCGCCGAACGCCTGCGGGTCCACGAGGACGACGAGGTCGAACTCGAGGCCCTTCGCCGTCTCGGGCGTGAGCACCCGCACGCGCGACGCCCCGTCCTCGCCGAGCCGCGCCGCGACCGACTCGGTCGACGCCGCGACGGACCCCGCGCCGCCGATCACGCAGGCCGTGCCCTCGGCGTGCTCGGCGAGCCACGCGTCGAGGATCCCGTCGAGGTCCGCGACCGCCCCGTGGGCGACCGGCACGCCCGTGCTGCGCACCGACGTCGGGACGTTGGCGTCCGGGAGCGCCGCCCGGATGACGGGCTCCGCCGCCGCCATGACCTCCTGCGGCGTGCGGTAGTTGACGCTCAGCGACGCCTCCGCGACCCGGTCGAACCCGACGCGCCGAAGCCGCTCGCGCCATCCCTCCGCGAACCCGTGGCGGGCCTGCGCCCGGTCGCCGACCACCGTGACGCTGCGCGACGGGCAGCGGCTGAGCACCATCTGCCACTCGGCGTCGGTGAGCTCCTGCGCCTCGTCGACGACGACGTGCGCGAACGGACCGGCGAGCCGGTCGGGCGTGGCCGTGACCATCGCCCCCTCGTCGACGAGCGCGTCGCGCAGGTCCTGACCCTTGAGCATCGTCATGACCAGGAGCTCGCTGTCGTCGGACGCGACGAGGTGGTCGACGACGTCGTCCATGCGGGCCCGCTCCGCCGCCGCGGCGGCCTCGTTGCGGCGCCGGCGGCGCGACGCCTCCGGGTCGCCCAGGCGCTGCCGCGCGGCGTCGAGCAGCGGCAGGTCCGCCGTCGTCCAGGCGTGCGCGTCCGCGCGCTGGAGCGCGCGCACCTCCTCGGGCGTGAGCGACGGCGCGCACAGCCGCAGGTAGGCGGGCACCGACCACAGGTCGGCCACGAGGTCGGTGGCCTCGACGAGCGGCCACGCGCGGTCGAACGCGGCGCCGAGCCCGCGATGGCCCCGCAGCGCGCGGCGCACGTCGTCGGCGTCGAGGTCCGGGACCTCGCCCACCGCCTTGTCGACGAGGATCTCCACGAGCGCGCCCCAGACGTCGTCGCGCCCCTCGTTGTGCGGGGTGCCGGGGTCCGAGGACTCGAACGCCTCCGCCCAGTCGGCGGTGGAGAGCCAGACGTCGGCCCACGGCGTCTCGACCTCCATGCCCTCGGTGGGCGGCCGCTCGGAGAAGCGCACGGCCGGCTCGATCGCCGCGACGAGCGCGGCGGACGCCTTGAGCCGGGCCACCTCGGGGTCGGGCTCCTCGCGCGCCGTCGCGCCCTCGGGGACGAGGTCGCGCAGCGTGCACGTCTGGACGCCCTCCTCGCCGAGGCCGGGCAGCACGTCGGCGACGTAGGAGAGGTACGGGCGGCTCGGCCCGACGACGAGCACGCCCCCGTGCCCGCCGCCCACCTGGGGGTCGGCGTAGAGCAGGTAGGCGGCGCGGTGCAGCGCCACGACCGTCTTGCCCGTGCCGGGGCCGCCGTCGACGACGAGCGCTCCCCGCGAGCCCGCGCGCACGATCGCGTCCTGGTCGGCCTGGATCGTGCCGAGCACGTCGCGCATGCGCGGCGAGCGGCTCGCGCCGAGGCTCGCGACGAACGCCGACTGGTCGTCGAGCGCCGCGCCCGACCCCGCGCCGTCGGGCACGAGCTCCTCGTCCCAGTAGTCCGTGACGCGACCGCGCGTCCACCGGTAGCGGCGCCGCGCCGCGAGGCCGAGCGGGTGCGCGGGCGTCGCGGCGAAGTACGGCTCCGCGGCGGGCGAGCGCCAGTCCACGAGCAGCCGCTCCCCCGCCGGGTCCGTGAGGCCCACGCGCCCGACGTAGACCGGGGCGGAGCCGTCGGCGAACGTCATGCGGCCCAGGCACAGGTCGACGCCGTAGCGCTGGAGCAGCCGGAGCCGGCCGCTGAGCCGGTGGATCTCCTGGTCGCGCTCGAGCGCCTCGGTCCCGCTCCCGCCGGGCGCGCGGCGCGCCGCGTCGAGGCGCTGCGCGAGGTCCGCGACGGCGTGCTCGAGGCTCGCCGCGATCGCGGCGAAGTGCCGCTCGTCGGCGTCGACGAGCGCGGGGTCGGCCTTCGCGGCGAGCCGCTCGGGGAGATCGAAGGTCTGGGCGGCGCCCGGGGTCGGACGGGCGGTCGGGTCGGTCGTGCGGTCGGCGGTCACGGGGGCGTCGGGCAACGTCATCAGCTCCGGTCCGAGGTCGAGCGGGACGGCGCGGACCGACGACGGCCCACGCACGAACGGAGATTCTGCGCCCCCAGGGGGCCCTTGCCGCAAGACCCCCCGTGCGCTATACCTTGGAGAGGGAGGCCGCTGGGCCTCCTTTTCCGTTCCCGCCGTCGACGGGCGGTGGCCCGGCCCGTGCGGCCACGACCACCGGCCGAGATGTGAGAAGTGGCCCCTCACCGCGCTCGGTGAGGGGCCACTTCTCGCGTCTCGTGGAGCGCGTCAGCTCTCGGCGCGGCCCTCGCGCCAGTAGCCCATGAACGCGACCGCGCGGCGGTCGACGCCGAGGTCGGTCACGAGGTGGCGGCGCAGGGTCTTGATCGCGCTCGCCTCGCCCGCGAGCCACGCGTACAGGACCGTGTCCTCCTCGAGCAGGCCGGGGACCTCCCAGAGGATCGACGCGTCGACGTCGACGTCCTCGAGGTCCTCGGCGGTGCGGCACTGGGCGGGCGGGTCGGTCCCGAGGACGCCCGCGCCGAGGATGCGCGCGGCGGCCTCCTGGACGGCGGGCACGAGGCGCGCGCCGTGCGCGTCGTGCGGACCGCCGGGGACGTCGTCGCGCGCGAGGAACGTCACGCGCACCCCGGGCGGCGTGACGAGGTCGCGCGCGTCGCCCCCGTGCGGCACCTCGACGTAGACCTCGCCCCACGCGTCGGCGGGCAGGTCCTCGCAGATCGCGGCGATCGCGGGCAGCGCTGTCTCGTCGCCCGCGAGCAGGAGCGCGTGGGGGCGCGTCGGCGGGCGGAACTCGATGCCGCCGGCAGGGCCGTCGAACGTCGCGTCCGGGCCGAGCAGGACGAGCGGCGTGCCGACCTCCGCGGCGAGCGCCCAGCGCGAGGCGGGACCGGCGTCGCCGTGCAGCACGACGTCGACGTCGACCTCGCGCGCCTCGGGGCGCACCGCGACGGTCGTGTAGGTGCGCAGCGGGTTGCGGCGCTCCTCGGGCTGGTCGCGCCACGCGGCGTACCAGGACTCGGCGTCGCGCACGAGGTGCTCGTAGCCGCCGTCGGGCGCGGGAAGGACGAACTTGATCCGCACGTCGAGGCCGGGGTCGCCGAAGAGGTCGAGTTCCGGGCCGGTGAACGTGAACCGGCGGAAGCTGGGCGAGACCTGCTCGACGCGGGCCACCTCGACGTCGAAGAAGCGCCACGGCGCGGTCGCCCGGGCGACGGGGCGACGGGCTCGGGTGCGGGGTGCGACGACGGTCTGGCTCACACAGGTGAGGCTAACCTACGCACCCTCGCCGGGGTCAACCCGTCCGAGCCTCGGATCCCGCCCCCGCAGGGTGAGACGCGTCACGCTCCCCGGCCGCGGCTGCGCCACAGCAGGTAGACGAAGTACGGCGCGCCCAGGAGCGCCGTCCCGAGGCCCGCGGGGATCTGCTCGGGGGCGATGACGACGCGCCCGAGCGTGTCCGCGACGGACACGAGGAGGGCGCCGAGCAGCATCGCGACGGGGACGACCCGGCCGTGCCGCGCACCGACCAGCGCCCGCGCGGCGTGCGGCGCGACGAGGCCCACGAACGCGAGCGCCCCGATGGCGCACACCGCGGCGGCCGTGAGCAGCGCGGCGGCCGCGAGGAGGAGCAGGCGCGTGCGGTCGAGCGCGACGCCGAGGACGCGCGGGGTGTCGTCGTCGAGCGCCAGGACGTCGAGGTCGCGGCGGTAGACCGCCGTGAGCGGCGTGAGCACGAGCAGCGCGAACGCGACCGGGATGAGCTGCTCGAGCGTGCGCCCGTACGTCGAGCCCGAGAGCCACGTGAGCGCGAGGTTCACGTCCCACGGCGCGACGACGACCACGAGCAGCGTGATGAGCGCCATGACCCCGGCCTGGGCGCCGATGCCGATGAGCACGAGCCGGTCCGAGCTGAGCCCGCCGCGGTAGGACAGCCCGTAGACGAGGCCGAACACCGCGAACGCCCCGATCGCCGCGGCGGCGGACATGGGCCAGATCCCGACGCCGGGGACGAGGAGGATCATCGTCACGGCACCGAGCCCGGCGCCCGACGTGACGCCGAGCAGGCTCGGCTCGGCGAGCGGGTTGCGGCACACGGCCTGCACGATCGTGCCGGCGAGCGCGAGCGCCGCGCCGGCCAGGAGCGCGGCGAGGACGCGCGGGAAGCGCTGGTCGAGGACGAACGTCACGTGGCGCCCGGAGAGGCCGTTCCACCAGTTCGCCACGTCGCCCAGCAGCACCACCCGGTCCCCGAGCAGCATGCCTGCGACGGCGGCCGCGGCGACGGCGAGCGCCAGCACGGCGACGACCACGAGCACGGCCCGCCGCGAGCGCGGGCGGCTCAGCGCGCCGTGCGCGCCGCGCGACGACGCCGGCCCGGAGTCGCGCAGGCGCCGCGCGAGCCAGATGAGCAGGACCGCGCCGAGGACGGTCGTCACGATGCCGGTCGGCACGGCGATGGACAGCATGCCCGGCAGCAGCAGGCGGAGCAGGACGTCGGCGCCGAGGACCACGATCACGCCGACGATCGCCGCGAACGGCAGGAGCAGCACGTGCCGGCCGAGCCCTGGCACGCGACGCGCGACGAGCCGCGCGACGACGGGCGCCGCGAGACCGACGAAGCCGACCGGCCCGGCGACGGTGACCGCGATCGAGGCGAGGAGCACCGCGACGAGGACGGACAGGACGCGTGTGCGGCGCACGTCGACGCCGAGCACGGTCGCGGCGTCGTCCCCGAGCCCGAGGAGGTCGAGACGGCGCGAGAGGAGCAGGGCGGCGAGCACGCCCACCACGACGACGGGCGTCGCCAGCGAGACCGTGCGCGTGCCCGACTGGACGATGGACCCGCTCCCCCACGCGAACAGGCCCATCGTCTCCTGCTCGTACAGCACGAGGAGGACCATCGTCAGCGAGTGCAGCGCGAGCATGATCGCCGACCCGGCGAGCACGAGGCGCGTCGGGCCGTCGGCGCCGCCGCGCGCGAGGACGAGCACGAGCCCGGCCGCGGCGAGCCCACCGAGGAACGCGAGGCCGCCCTGGAGGTAGAACGGGATCGAGATGCCGAACGCGGCGACGACCACGACCGTCAGGTACGCGCCCGCGTTGACCGCGAGCGTGTCGGGCGACGCGAGCGGGTTGCGCGCGACCGACTGGAGCACCGCACCGGCGACGCCGAGCGCGACGCCCAGCAGGAGGCCCGCGAGCAGCCGGGGCACGCGCGAGGCGACGAGGACGGCGACCGTCTGGTCGACGCCGTCGCCCCCGGTCGCCAGGCGCAGCAGGTCCAGCGGGCCGACGTCGGCCGTGCCCTGGGTGAGGTGCACGGCGGCGAGCACCGCCGCGACCACGACCGCTGCGACGAACACCCCCACGATCCCGAGGCGCGACGTCCGCACGCGGGGCGCGGTCACCGTCGGGCCCGCGGGCGCGCCGTCCCCCGCGCCCGCGTCGCCGGTGCCGTCCGGCCCGGGGACGACGGCCGGAGCCGGGTCCTCCAGGAGGAGGGTGTCCGGCTCCGCCGTCGTGCGCTGCTCCGGCCGCGTCACGATGTCCTCGTCAGCACTGTGGTTCTCGTCAGCCTTCTCGTCGTCCCGGGCGCGCCCGCGCCCGGTGGTGGTGCGGACCGGTGTCAGGCCGCGGTGAGCGCCTCGACGACCGCGTCGGCGTAGGCCGCCGCGGACAGCGGGCCGCCGAACATCCAGATGCCGTCGGGGAGGCGGTGCACGTTCCCGGCCGTGACGAACGGGAGCTGCTCCCACACCGCGTTGCCGGCGAGGCCGTCCGTGAACGGGTCGGCCTCGGAGTCGCTCGCGACGTAGAGGAACTGCACGTCGCCGAGCTGGGTCAGGCCCTCGACGTCGGTCTGGGCGAGCCCGTAGTCGGGGTCCCCGCCCTCGGTCCACGCGTTGACGAGCCCGATCTCCTCGCCGATCGCGCCGAAGAACGAGCCCGGCGTGTACATGCGGACGGAGACGGCACCGTTGGTGACCCAGCCGTCCGCCATCGTGAAGTCGGCGCCGGCGAGCCCGGCCTCGTCGAGCGCCGCCGTGGCGTCGGCGATCTTCGCGTCGTAGGTCTCGAGCGCGGCGGCCGCCTCGTCCTCGCGACCGGTCACGGTGCCGAGCGTCTCCACCGTGGAGCGCATGTAGCCGATCGGGTCCTCGCCGTCGGAGCCGCGCAGCGCGAGCACCGGCGCGACCTCCTCGATCTGCGCGATGACGTTCTCCGGCAGGTCGGTCGTCGTCACGACGAGGTCCGGCTCGAGCGCGGAGATCGCGTCGAGGCTGGGCTCGCCGCGCGTGCCGACGTCGGGCGTGCTCGCGTCGATCGGCGCGACGGTGTCCCACGTGTTGTAGCCCTCGACGTCCGCCTGCCCGACGGGCTCGATGCCGAGCGCGACGAGGTTCTCCGTGAGACCCCACTCGAGCGAGACGATGTCGGTCGCCGGGGCGTCGAGCGTGACCTCGCCGCGCTCGTCGGTGACGGTGACGGGGCCGGACGCGGCGTCCGTCGTCGCGTCGGCGTCGCCGTCGGCGGCCGCGGGGTCCTCGGTCGTGCCGCACGCGGTGAGCGCGAGCGCCGTGGCGAGCGCGAGGGCGCCCGCGGCGAGGGAACGGGTGGTCGAGCGCATGGGTGTCCTTCGGGGTCGGTCGGTGCCCGGTCCGTGCTCCGTCGGGCGGGCCGGTGGGCGCGCGTCGGGGCCGGGCGGTGGGTCGGTGCGGGGTTCGTCGTGGGGTGGTACGTCGGGGTGGTGCGGAGGTCAGACGAGGACGGCCGCGTCGAGCCGCGCGGCGTGCCGCCCGAGCGGCTCGCAGCACGTGCGCCCCGTGAGGGGGTGCGTGTAGACGTCGACGTGGATGCCGTAGACCTCGGTGAGGAGCTCGGACGTGAGGACCTCGTCGGCGGGCCCGGTGGCGCGCACGACGCCCGAGTGGAGCAGGACGACGCGGTCGGCGACCGCGGCCGCCTGGTTGAGGTCGTGCAGCACGACGCCGACGGCCACGCCGTGCTCGGTCGCGAGGTCGCGCACGAGGTCGAGCAGCTCGACCTGGTAGCGCAGGTCGAGGTACGTCGTCGGCTCGTCGAGCAGGAGCACCCGCGTGTCCTGCGCGAGGCACGTCGCGAGCCACACGCGCTGCAGCTCGCCGCCGGAGAGCTCGTCGACGCCGCGGTCGGCCATCGTCGTGATGCCCGTGACGTCCATGGCGTGCGCGATCGCGCGCGGGCCGTCGGGGTCGTTGGCGCGGAACCGGCCGCGGTAGGGGTGGCGCCCGTACGCGACGACGTCGCGCACGCTCACGCCCGACGGCGTGGGCCGGCTCTGGGACAGGAGCGTCACCCGCCGCGCGAAGTCCTTGGGGTGCAGCGCGAGCGCGTCGGGCGCGTCGTCGAGCGCGACCGTCCCGGCGTCGGGGCGGTGCAGGCGCGCGAGCGAGCGCAGGAGCGTCGACTTGCCCGAGCCGTTGGGACCGATCAGCGCCGTGACGGCTCCGGGCGCGAGCTCCAGCGCGGCGCCGTGGACCACCGTGCGCGCGTCGTAGGACAGCCGCAGGTCGTGCCCGGCGAGGGCCGGGGCGCCGGGCGCTCCGGCCGGGCTCGGGACAACTGAGGTTCCACTCACATAGGTGAGGCTAATCTATGCCGCCGGGTCCGAACCAGACCCTGCCGCCCGTGTGACGCGGTTCACGAGGGACCGCGCGCCAGCCCTCGGCCGTCGGTGCGGCGGTACCGGTCCCCCGCACCCGCCGTCGGGGGCGCATGGTCCTCGTCCGCCGCGTGCGATCTCGTCGGGGAGGCGTGGTGCTCCCCGCCCAGAGCCACGGGGACGACCAGCGCGCGGTGGTCGGACAGGCCCGTGTCGACCGCCACCGCGGGCTCCGTCGCGCGGACCGCCCCGTGGGCGAGCACGTGGTCGAGCTGACGCGCGGGCTCGCCGACCGGGAACGTCGCGGCCGACGCCAGCGGGCGCCACCCGCTCGTCCGGGCCGCCTGGGGCGCGTCGACGTTGAGGTCGCCGAGCAGCACGACCGGTTCGCCGTCGGGGGCCTCGGCGACGAGCGACCGGGTCAGCCGCACGAGCTGGGTCAGGTTGCGCCCGGGGACGAAGGTCAGGTGCGTGCACGCGACGGTCAGGGGACCGCCGGGGGCCTCGACCCGTGCCACGAGCGCCGCGCGCGGCTCGTCGCGCACGAGCGTCGGCAGCCGGCTCCCGGGGAACCGGACCGGGACGCGCGTGCGAGGAGCGGGCAGGAGGACGGTGCGCCAGCCGGCGACGGGGTACCTGCTCACGACGGCGATCCCGTAGGCGGCCCGGCCCGGCTGGTGCTCGCCGGTCGGCGCGGTCCACACGCCCGGCTCGCCGACCAGCGTGGCGACGAACCGGTGCTCGACGGCGCCCGCCGCCTCCGCCGCGACCGCCGTGAGGTCCGCGCGGTGCGAGCGCGGCTGGTCCCGGTCCACCTCCTGGAGCGCGAGGACGTCCGCGTCGAGGTCGCGGACGGCGCCGGCGAAGCGGTCGACGTCGACCCGGTCGTCGACGAGCGACCGTCCGTGCAGGATGTTGAACGTCGCGAGGCGCACCCTCCCGATTCTGGGTACGCCTGCTCCGGGTCGCACGCGCACCGGCGCCCCTCGCCCGACCGGGCACGCGCGGCGACGTGCCAGCGCACCGGGGGTGGTGTAGACCCTGGGCATGGTGGACGACAGGGACGCGCTGCACGACGGCCTCCGCATGACCGCCGCGGCGCTCGCCGAGGCCGACATCCCCCACGCCCTCGTCGGCGGGTACGCCGCGTGGGCGCGCGGCGCGCCGGAGCCGAGCCACGACGCCGACTTCGCGATCCGCGAGGTCGACGTCGACCGCGCGCGCGAGGTGCTGCGGGCCGCAGGGCTCGAGATCACGGAGCCGACGGAGAACTGGCTCTTCAAGGCCCACCACGGCGGGGAGCTCATCGACGTCCTCTACCGGATGGTCGGCGAGCCGATCGACGACGACCTCCTCGCGCGCACCGATGAGATCGAGGTGCTCGCGGTCCGCATGCCCGTGCTGTCCGCGACCGAGATCATGACGTCGAAGCTGCGCGTCGTGGGCGAGCACTACTGCGACTTCTCGCGCCTCCTGCCGGTCGCGCGCGCGATGCGCGAGCAGATCGACTGGCCGGAGGTTCGCGCACGGGTCGACGACAACCCGTACGCGCGCGCGTTCCTCTTCCTCCTCGACGAGCTCGGCGTCGTGGAGGCGGAGCAGATGCAGGACGACGCGCTCGGGTCGCGGGCCGCGCCGGCCGAGCCCGCGTCGGGCGACCCGTCGAGCCCGCTCGAGTGACCCTCCCGGCGAGCGATCCCGCGCGCGACCCCGGCCGGGCCCGCATGCTGGTGCGATGACCGCGCGCGCCTCGTCCCGGACGACGCCCGACGCCGCCGAGGTGCGCTTCGTGGTCGGCGGCCTGCGGGCGACGGCGCACGCGTCGGGCGAGCCCGCTCCGACGCTCGCCGTGGTGCTCGTCCACGGCGTCGGGTCGTCCGCGCGAGCGTTCGACCCCGTGCGACGCGCGCTCCTGCGTCCCGGGCCGGGGCCGGGCGTCGCCGTGCACGCGATCGACCTGCCGGGCTTCGGCGCCGCCCCGCGCGCGCGACGCGACGTGCCGATCGAGGAGCACGCGGCCGTCGTCGCGGGCTACGTGCGCCGGTTCGTCCTCGACGCCCCGGCCGGTCCGCCGTCCGCCGTCGTGCTCGTCGGCCACTCGATGGGCGCCCAGGTCGTGGGCCAGGCGATGGCCGACCACCCGCTCGAGGCGCCCGCCGGGGTGCTGATCGGCCCGACGGCGGACCGGCGGGCTCGGACCGTGCCACGCCAGGCGCTGCGGCTCGCCCGCGACGCGGTCGGCGAGCGTCCGCGCGCGCTCGCGACGCTCGCGGTCGACTACGTGCTGCGCTGCTCGCTGCCGTACTACGCGCGGCAGGTGCGGAGCATGCTACGGCACCGCCTCGAGGAGGTCCTCCCGCAGGTGCCGGGTCGGGTCGTCGTGCTGCGCGGCGCGCACGACCCGGTCGCCCCCCGCGCGTGGGTCCGCGAGCTCGCGGCCGCCGCGCCGCACGGCACGTCTGGCGAGGTCCGCGGGCGGCACCACGCGATGGACGCCGACCCGGAAGCGGTCGTCGCGGCCGTCCTCGACGCCGGCGGCCTCGCGTGACCACGCCGCGGCGGGCCGGGAGGCTGCGGCTGCGTGACCGCGCGGCGGACTACGCGTACGTCGCGGCGCGCCAGGTCGCGGGCGCCCTGCGGCCACGGCGCCCCGTCCCGGACGGCCCGGGCGGGCGCGATCCCGTCGTGCTGCTGCCCGGCGTCTACGAGACGTGGCAGCTCCTCGCGTCCGTCGCGACGGCGCTGGTGCGGGCCGGGCACCCGGTGCACGCCGTGCCGGGGCTCGGGTACAACCGGCGCCCCTTCGCCGACGCCGCCGACCGCACCGCGGCGTTCCTCGCGGAGGCCGACCTGCACGGCGTCGTCCTCGTCGCGCACAGCAAGGGCGGGCTCGTGGGCAAGAGCGTCATGCTGTCCCCCGCCGGCTCGCGCGTCGTCGGCATGGTGGCGGTCGCGACGCCGTTCAACGGCTCGACGTACGCGCGCTATCTCCTGGGCCGCACGCTGCGGGCCTTCTCGCCGCGGGACGCGGCGCTGCTCGCGCTCGCCGCGGAGCGCCGCGTGGACGCGCGGATCACGGCCGTCTACCCGCGCTTCGACCCGCACATCCCCGAGACGGGGCGGCTCGAGGGCGCGCGCAACGTCGAGCTGCCCCTCGCGGGCCACTTCCTCCCGCTCGGCGACCCGACGCTCGTCGACGTCGTGGTGCGGGAGGTCGACCGGCTCGCCCGGCCGACCTCCCCCACCTGAGGCGGGAGCGTCAGCCGGTCCCGGACGGCGCGCCCACGCCGACGCGCGCGAGCTCCTGCGTGCACCGGGTCATCGCGACGTACAGGCCGTTCCCGCCGCGCGGCTCGGCGGCGATGCCGTCGGGGTCGACGACGACGACCGCGTCCCACTCGAGCCCCTTCGCCTCCGAGGTGCTGAGGACGGGAACCCCGCTCACGGCGGCGCCCAGGCGGCCGAGCCGGTCGCGCGGCGCCACGACACCGACGGAACCGCCGTCGTACCGCTCCGCGAGACGCGCGACCTCGGCCGCGACCGCCGCGCCCAGCGTCGCGTCCGACGCGTCGGCGGGCACGACGACGTCGCGCGGCGCGACCCCCGCGTCGCGCACCGCGCGTGGGGGTGCGTTGCGGCTGCCCGCCGCGCGCAGCACGGGCCCGACGAGCTCCATGACCTCGCGGGGCGTGCGGTAGCAGATCGTCAGGTCCGCGCGGTGCCAGCGCTCCCCGAAGATCGGGCCGACGACGTCCGCCCAGTCCGTGTGACGGTGCGGCGCCTCGGTCTGGTCGACGTCCCCGACGGCGGTCACCGAACGGGTCGGGCAGCGGCGCAGCACCATGTGCCACTGCATGGGCGAGAGCTCCTGCGCCTCGTCGACCACGACGTGCCCGTAGACCCAGTCGCGGCGCGTCGTCGCGCGCTGCGCGAGGAACTCGCCCTGCTCGCCGGGCGCGTCCGGGGTGCCCAGCGCGTCGGCGAGCGCGTCGAGGAGCGGGACGTCGCTCGGTGCGAGACCGACGGGCTCGCCCACCACGAGGCCGACCTCCGCGGCCGAGAGCTCGGGCGCGTGCCGCGCGAGCAGCGCGGCGTCACCCAGCAGGTCCGCGAGCGCCGTGCGCGCGTCCGTGACGGGCCACCAGGCGTCGACGGCGGTCGTGAACCCGGGCTCGCCCGCGAGGTCGTCGCGCAGCCGGTCCAGGTCGTCGTCCGTGAGCTCGCCGTCGACGTCGCCGCCGCGCGCGCCGGTGGTCGGGGCGCGGTCGTCGTGCGCGGCGAGCCCGGCGTCGAGCTTCCCGAGCACGTCCTCGAACCCCTCCTCGACGCGTTCGAGCAGCTCGGCGTGCCGTGCCGCGGCCTCGTCGACGAGCGCGTCGAGCAGGAGGTCGACGGCCCGGCGGCGCGCGGCCAGCACGCTGCGGCCGCCCGCGCGGGCCGCACGCAGGACCTGTCCGACCCGGGCCGCGTCGAGCGTCAGCGGCTCGCCGTCGAGCCGCACCGTGAGCGCTCGCGCGTCCGGGACCAGGGAGTCGGCGTAGCGCGCCACGACGTCCTGCCACAGCGCGCGGCCCTTGAGCTCGGCGATCTCCCGCGACTCGTCGCGCTCGGGCGCGACGCCGGGCACGAGCGTGTCGCACGTGGCGGACACGACCGCCGTCTCCCCCAGCGCGGGCAGCACCTGGGCCACGTACTCGAGGAACCGCGACGACGGGCCGAGCAGGAGCACGCCGCGCTCCGCGAGGTGCGGGTGCGTGAACAGCAGGTACGCGACGCGGTGCAGCGCGACGACCGTCTTGCCCGTCCCCGGGCCGCCCTGCACGACGAGCGTCTGCTCGGCCGGGGCGCGCACGATCGCGTCCTGCTCGGCCTGGAGGGTCGCGACCGCGGTGCCCATGCGGCCGGTACGCCGCTCGGACAGGGCTGCCAGCAGCGCGCCCTCGCCGACGAGGCCGTCCTCGTCGTCCGCCCCGGTCGCCGAGCCGTCGAGCGGCTCGTCGTCCACGCCGGTGACGCGGTCGCCCGCGGTCCGCACGTGCCGGCGCCGCGCGAGGCCCTGCGGCTCGCGCGCGGTCGCGGTGTAGAAGGCGCGGGCGCCGTCGGCGCGCCAGTCGAGCACGAGCGGGTCGGCGTCGTCGTCGGGCGCGGCGATCCCGACCCGCCCGACGTGGCGCGTCACGCCCTCGACGGTGTCGACGCGGCCGAACACGAGCCCGCTCTCCGCCCGCTCGAGCTCGGTGCGCCGACGGTGCAGCCCCGCGCGCCGCGAGCGCTCGACGACGTCCTCGGCGCCGGGCCGGTCCGGGTCGACCGGCACGGCGAGCTGGGCGTCCAGCTCGGCGAGGAGCCGGGTGCGGCGCGCGAGCGCGGCGTCGAGGTGCTGCTGCTCCTCCGCGACGGCGTGCGTGGCGGGATCGCGGTGGTCGCGGTGGTCGCGGTGGGTGGTGGCAGACGGGGACGGGGAGGGCTGGAGCGGCACGGAACCTCTTCTCGTACGACGTACGGACACGGGCCCAACGCGCCGTCTCGCCCGATTGTTCCCGGAGGCCGGGCGCTGTCTCCGGGGCAGCGCGCGCCGAGGTCAGGGCACGCGGGTCGCCCAGAACGCGACCGCCGACGCCGCGGCGACGTTGAGCGAGTCCACCCCCCCGGCCATGGGGATCGTGACGACCCGGTCCGCCGCCGCGATCGCGCCGCGCGACAGCCCATCGCCCTCCGTGCCGAGCACGAGCGCGAGCCGCTCGGGCGGGTCCGCGACGACGTCGTCGAGGCTCACCGCGTCGTCGGCCAGAGCGAGCGCGGCGACGGTGAAGCCCTCCTCCCGCAGCAGGTCGAGCCCGCCCGGCCAGGTCTCGAAGCGCGTCCACGGGACCTGGAACACCGTGCCCATGCTCACGCGTACCGAGCGGCGGTAGAGCGGGTCCGCGCACCGCGGCGAGACGAGCACGGCGTCCACGCCCAGCGCGGCGGCGGAGCGGAAGATCGCGCCGACGTTCGTGTGGTCGACGATGTCCTCCAGCACGGCGACGCGCCGGGCCCCCGTGCCGCCCCGGGCCTTCGAGAGCAGGTCGGGGACGGACTCCAGCGGCGGGCGGTGCATCGCCGCGAGCGCCCCCCGGTGCAGGTGGAACCCGGTGATCGCCTCGAGGACGTCGGGCGCGCCCACGTACACCGGGACCGGCTCGCCCGTCCCCCCGGGCGCGTCGTCGACCGGCAGGGCGGCGATGTCGTCGGCCAGGTCGTCGAGCCAGCGCTCGGCCATGAGGAACGACCGCGGCCGGTGGCCCGCGGCGAGCGCACGCCGGATGACGGTCGAGCTCTCCGCGATGTAGAGGCCCTTCTCCGGCTCGTGCTTGGACCGCAGCGCGACGTCGGTCAGGCGGTTGTAGTCCGCGAGGCGGTCGTCGGCGGGGTCGGTGACGTGCACGACCCGCAGGTCGGCCCGGGTGCTGGTGTCGCTCACGCGTCGATTCTCCCAGGCGCACCACGCGCGCCGACTCCGGGGTCGCTCCCCACGATCCGACCGTCCTGAGGAACGATCCCGGGTTCGGCACGCCTCGTGCCCGACCGACCACGAGGACGTGGCGCGGCTCACGGTCCTTCGTCTCTCGCGCGATCCGGGCATCGGGGGTCGAATAGGCACATGGGATCCGCGCCGGACGCTGCACCGACCCCCGCCACGACGGTCTCGTCGACCTCCGCGGGCGCCGCCGAGCCCCCGCTCGCCGCGCCGTGGTCGCGCCCGCCCGACGAGGTCCTGGCCGAGCTCGGCACGGACGCGGGCGGCCTCTCGGACGCCGACGCCGCGACGCGGCTCGCGGAGGTGGGGCCCAACCGGCTGCCCCCGCCGCAGCGCGACCCGCTGTGGAAGCGGATCCTCGTCCACTTCGACGACGTCCTCATCTACATCCTGCTCGTCTCCGCGGTGCTCAAGGCGATCCTCGGCGACTGGGTCGACTTCACGGTCATCCTCGCCGTCGCGGTCATCAACGCGGCGATCGGGTTCATCCAGGAGGGGCGCGCGGAGAGCGCGCTGGAGGGCATCCGCAACATGCTGTCGGTCCACGCGGAGGTCCGGCGCGACGGCGCGTGGGCGCGCGTGGACGCGGACGACGTCGTGCCGGGCGACGTCGTGCGCGTGCGCTCGGGCGACCGCGTGCCCGCGGACGTCCGGCTGATCCAGGCGACGAACCTGCGCGTCGAGGAGTCGGCGCTCACGGGCGAGTCCGTCGCGGCGGCCAAGACGGTCGACGCCGTCGGTGCGGACGCGGGCGTGGGCGACCGGTCGAGCATGCTCTTCTCGAGCACGCTCGTGGCCGCGGGCCAGGGCGTCGGGGTCGTCACCGCGACAGGGACGGCGACCGAGATCGGCCGGATCCAGACCATGATCTCCGAGGTCCGCAGCCTCGCGACGCCGCTCACGCGCCAGCTCGACCGGTTCGGCAAGCTCCTCGCGGTCCTCATCCTCGCGATGGCCGTCGTCATGGTCGTCATCGGCCGGGTCGTGCACGACTTCTCGGTCCCGGAGCTGATCTCGGCGTCGATCGGCTTCGCGGTCGCCGCGGTGCCGGAGGGCCTGCCCGCGCTCGTGACGATCACGCTCGCGCTCGGCGTGCAGCAGATGGCCCGCCGCCGCGCGATCACGCGCAAGCTGCCCGCGGTCGAGACCCTCGGGTCGGTCACGACGATCTGCTCGGACAAGACCGGGACGCTCACCAAGAACGAGATGACGGCGCGCACGGTCCGCACGAGCGGGCGGACGTTCACGGTCGCGGGCGCGGGGTACGCGCCCGTCGGGGACGTGACCGTGCCCGACGACGCGGCCCGCCCCGGGCCGACCGGCGCACCCGGCGCGGCCGGAGACCCGGGCGACGGACCGGCGTCGGGCACGCGGCACGCGGACCTCGCGGACGACCGGGACCTCGCGGCCCTGGCGACCGTCATGATGCTCTGCAACGACGCACGGATCGTGCCCGACGCGTCGGACGCCGACGGCTGGCGGCTCGTGGGCGAGCCGACCGAGGGAGCGCTGCGCACGCTGGGCATGAAGGCCGGCGTCGACCCCACGGGGTGGCGGCGCGTCGCCGTCGTCCCGTTCGAGTCCGAGAACAAGTTCATGGCGACGCTCGACGCGGATCCCGACGGCGGGCTGCACGTGCACGTCAAGGGCGCGCCGGACCGCGTGCTCGACCGCTGCGCGACCCAGGTGGGCGCGGACGGCACGACCGAGCCGCTCGACCGCGCGTCCTGGGACGCGCAGATCGACGCGCTCGGCGGGCGCGGGCTTCGGGTGCTCGCGGCCGCCCGCCGGACCGCCGCGGATGGCACGGAGGACCTCGACGTCGCCGACGGGCTCGAGCTGTGCGGGCTCGTCGGCATCGTCGACCCGCCGCGGCCGGAGGCGATCGAGGCCATCGCCGAGTGCCGCGACGCGGGCATCCGCGTGAAGATGATCACGGGCGACCACGCGGGCACGGCCCTCGCGATCGGCCGCGAGATGGGCATCGTGGACCCTCACGACGGGACCGGCGAGAACGTCGCGCCCGCCGTGCTCACCGGCCCCGAGCTCGAGGAGATGAGCACGGAGAAGCTGCGCCAGGTGGTGCGCGACGTCGACGTGTACGCGCGCACGAGCCCCGAGCACAAGATCCGGATCGTCTCCGCGCTCCAGTCGCACGGCGAGGTCGTCGCCATGACGGGCGACGGCGTGAACGACGCCCCCGCGCTCACCCAGGCGGACGTCGGCGTCGCGATGGGCATCAAGGGCACGGAGGCGACCAAGGAGGCCGCGGAGGTCGTGCTCGCCGACGACAACTTCGCGACCATCGAACGGGCCGTGAAGGAGGGGCGGCGGATCTACGACAACATCCGCAAGTCCGTGCTCTTCCTCCTGCCGACCAACGGCGCGCAGTCGCTCGTCATCCTCGTCGCGGTCCTGTTCGGCCTCACGCTGCCGCTCCAGCCGGTCCAGGTCCTGTGGATCAACATGATCACCGCGGTCACGCTGTCGCTCGCGCTCGCGTACGAGAAGGCGGAGCCCGACGTCATGCGCCGGGCCCCGCGCGACCCCAAGGCGTCGATCCTCGACGGCGCGTACGTGCGGCGCATCCTGCTCGTCTCGCTCCTCATCGGCGGCGCGACGATCCTGCTGTTCTACGTCGAGCGGGCCCAGGGCGTCCCGATCGCCGAGGCCCAGACGACCGCCGTGACGATGCTCGCGCTCGGCCAGCTCGCGTACCTGTTCAACTGCCGGTTCCTCGACCGGTCGAGCCTCACGCTCGACGTGCTGCGCGGCAACCGGGTGATCTGGATCTCGGCCGTGACGCTCCTCGCCCTCCAGGCCGTGTTCGTCTACGCGCCGTTCATGCACTCCTGGTTCGACTCGGCCCCCATCGACGTCGTCGAGTGGGGCAAGACGCTCGGGCTCGCGCTCGTCGTCTTCCTGCTCGTCGAGGTGATCAAGTGGGTCGGCCGGCGCTGGACCGCGCGCGACCACGTGCCCGCGCTCGTCGAGCGCCCCGACGCCGGTCAGCGCGCCGTCCAGGGGTGAGGCGAGCGAACACGACCCTCCGCTGCACCTCGTAGCTCGTCGCGAAGAGGGCCGCGTCGGTGCCGACCTTCGCCGCGAGGAGCGGCACGCCGAGCCCGGTCAGCAGCGCGAGCAGCCCGTAGCTCGCCGCGAGCAGCACGACCGCGAGCGCCCCGTACCGCACGACGGCGGCGCGCAGCGGGACGTCGCGCCCGCCCGCGAACACGAGGCGACGGTTGACGGCGAAGTTCACGCCCGCGCTGAGCAGGCGCGCGCCCACCACGGCCGCGAGGAGCGACCCGGTGAGCGCGTGCAGCACGAGCAGCGCGACGACGTCGACCGCGGCCGACCCCAGCGACGACGCGGCGAACCGCAGCAGCGGTGCCCACACGCGCAGCGAGTCGGCGACGGGCCGAAAGTGGGAGGACGCGTTGTCGTCGAGGTAGACCGTCGCGACGTCCACCTCGACGATCCGGCGGCCCGCGCGGGTCGCGTCGAGGAGCGCGCGCAGCTCGTACTCGTACCGGTCGCCGCGCACGGCGAGCAGGTCGTCGAGCAGGCCCGGCCCGTAGGCGCGCAGCCCGGTCTGGGTGTCGCGCACGCGGGTCCCCGTCGCGGCCGTGAACGCCCAGCGCGTCGCGGCGTTGCCCACGCGGCTGCGCAGCGGGACGTCCCCTGCGAAGCGTCGTGCGCCGAGCACGACGGCGTCGGGCTCGCTCTGCGACCGTGCCGCCACGCGGAGCACGTCGAGGACCGTGTGCTGCCCGTCCGCGTCGGCGCACACGACGCCGTGCCCGGGCAACCGGTCACGCACCCACCGGATCCCAGCGCGCAGGGCGTGGCCCTTCCCGCGGTTCACCGGCACCGCGAGCACGACGGCGCCCAGCGCCCGCACCGCGCGGAACACTCCCCCGCACCGCCGGTCGCTGCCGTCGTCGACCACCACGACCGGCAGCCCGGGGACCGCGGCGCGCAGCGCGTCGACGAGCGCGACGAGCCGCGCGTCGGGCTGGTACGCGGGGACGACGACGGCGGTCCGCGCGGCGTCGGCGCCGAGCGCGGTCGCCGTCGCGTGCGTGGTCGCTGCGGCCATCACGCACCGTCCGCGACGTAGAGCACGTCGGACGTGCCGCGCTCGCGACCCTGCGACGGGCTGTTGACGACCTCGCCGTCGAAGTACAGGGTCGAGGAACCGCCGCCGTCGATGTTGTACGCGGTCGTCGCGCCGAGGCCCAGCAGGATCCCGGCGAGCTCCGTCATGGTCACGCCGCGGGAGTAGCCCGCCTGACGGCCGTCCACGACGACGAGGACGAGGTGGTTCGCGTCGACCATCCCGACGGCCGTGCGCGGCTGCTCGCCCTGGATCGAGTGGTTCCCGACGTTCGTGTCGACCTCGACGTCGTCGATCCCGGCCACGACCTCGCCGTCCTCCACGAGCGCGGGCCCGAACGACAGCGTGTTCCAGACCCCGGCGTCGACGAGGCTGTGCGCGTCGGTCGACGTCTCGTCGTAGACCTCGACGTGGCCGTCGCGGTAGAGCGCGAGGCCCTCGCGCGCGCCCTCGTCCCGGTACACGACGCCGTTGCGGATGACGATGCCGGTGTCGCGGAACCCGTAGTAGTCGCCGTTGATCGCGAGGACGGCGTCGTGGTCGGCCGCGAGGTCGGACGTCGTCTCCGTGATGTTCGTGCCGAACGCGTCCTGCGCGAACGCGGAGCGCAGGTCCGTCATGTCGGAGAGCACGACGTCCGCCACGTAGTACGTCACGGTGTCGTCGCCCGAGCCGGTGGTCACCCGGGAGACCGTGATGCTCGTGCCGTCGGACGTGTAGGTGTCGCCGTCGACGGTCGCAGCGCCCGTGGTGGTCTCGGCCGAGGCGCCCGCGCTGTCGTCCGCCGTGGTGCCGTGGTCCGACGTCCCGTCCGCGTCGGCGCTCTGCGACGCCTCGTACGCCGTCACGTCGGCGATCTCGACGTGCTCGACGACGAACCGGTCCAGCGCCCATGCCGTGGCGCCTCCCAGCGGGAGCAGCACGGCGAGCGTCGCGACGAGCGCGGCACGCCATCGTCGTCGGCGCGGGCGCCGGACGGCGGACGGGTCGTGCGGGGTCGGTGCCGGGTCCTCGGTGCTCATGGTCCGTGTCTACGGAGCGGGCGTGTGCCGCCCAGGTGGCGCGGCTGTTCGTCGGCTGTGAGGGGTCCGCCCACCGACCGGGCACGTCCCGTGACGGACCTCTCAGCCCGTCGGCTTGCGCCGATCAATACCCCCGGGGGTATTGTCGAGCCATGATCCCCTCGACTCCCGGCTCGACGACCCACCCGTCCGACACCGACGGCCCGCGCCGCATCGTCGTCGTCGGGGGCGTCGCGGGCGGCATGAGCGCCGCCGCGCGCGCCCGTCGCCTCGACGAGCACGCGTCGATCGTGGTGCTCGAGCAGTCCGACCACGTCTCGTTCGCGGGCTGCGGCCTCCCGTACCAGGTGGCGGGCGAGATCACCGAGCGCGACGCCCTCCTGCTGCACACGCCCGTCTCGCTCCGCGCGAGCCTCGACCTCGACGTGCGGACGCGTCACCGCGTCACCGCGGTCGACCGCGCGGCGCGCACGGTCACCGTCGCCGCCGAGGGCGGCACGTACGAGCTCGGCTACGACGCGCTCCTCCTCGCGCCGGGCGCGACCACCGTGCTCCCGCCGGTCGACGGTCTCGACCACCCGGCCGTGCACACGCTGCGGACGGTCGGAGACCTCGACGCGCTCGCCGAGCGGCTCACGGGCCTCGAGGCCGAGGTCGCCGAGGGGCGCACGGCCCCGGTGCGGGCCGTCGTCGTGGGCGCGGGGTTCATCGGCCTGGAGGCCGTGGAGGCGCTCGTCGCCCGCGGGCTCGCGGTCGACGTCGTCGAGCGCGCCGACCAGGTGCTGCCGCCGCTCGAGCCGGACCTCGCCCCGCTGCTCGCGGACGAGCTGCGCGACCACGGCGTCGGGCTGCACCTCGGCACCTCCGCGACGGCCGTCGTGCCGCAGCCGACCGGCGCGACCCACGCCGTCGCGATCGAGCTCGCGGACGGCACGACGCTCGACGCGGACGTCGTGCTCGTGAGCGTCGGCGTCCGGCCCGCGAGCGACCTCGCCGCGGCCGCCGGTCTGGCGCTCGGCGAGCGCGGCGCGATCCGCGTCGACGCCGACCAGCGCACGTCCGACCCGCACGTGTGGGCCGTGGGCGACGCGGTCGAGGTCGTGCACGCCGTGACCGGCGCGACGGGCCCGGTCCCGCTCGCCGGACCGGCCAACCGCCAGGGCCGACGCGCCGCGGACTCGATGCTCGGCCACCGCACCACACCGCAGGCTCCCGTGCTCGGCACCGCGATCGTGCGGGTGTTCGGCCTCACCGCCGCGGTCACCGGGCCGAGCCACGCGACGCTGACGTCCGCCGGCGTCGCGCACGAGCAGGTCCGCGTCCACGCGGCCCACCACGCGGGCTGGTTCCCCGGGGCGGAGCCCGTGCACCTGACGGCGAGCTTCGCGCCCGACGGCCACCTGCTCGGCGCCCAGGCCGTGGGCCGTGCCGGGGTGGACAAGCGCATCGACGTCCTCGCGACGGCGCTGCGCGCCGGGCTCGCCGCGGACGACCTCGCCGAGCTCGAGCTCGCGTACGCGCCGCCGTTCGGCGCGGCCAAGGACGTCGTGAACATGCTCGGCTTCGTCGCGCAGAACGTGCTCGACGGCACCATGCCGCAGTGGCACGCGGCCGACCTCGACGAGGTCGTCGCGACGTCGCTCGTGCTCGACGTCCGGTCACGCGCCGAGCACGCCGGCGGACACCTCGACGGAGCCCTCAACGTGCCGCACACCGAGCTGCGCGAGCGGCTCGACGAGGTGCGCGCCGCCGCGGCCGGGCGACCCGTCGCCGTGCACTGCGCGAGCGGCGTGCGCTCCTACCTCGCCACCCGCGTCCTGCTCGCCGCCGGGCTCGACGCGCGCAACCTCTCCGGCGGCTGGCTCACCCTGACCACCACGCCGCGCGCCGCGCGCCCCCTCGAAGGAGTCCCCGCATGATCGACCGCCTCCGCCGCCTCTTCTCCCGCTCGACCGACGACGGCACCCTGCGGCCGACCGTCGACGCCACCACGGCGGTGCAGCTCGTCCGGGACGGCGCGACGCTCCTGGACGTGCGCGAGCGCGACGAGTGGCGCGCCGGGCACGCGCCCCAGGCCGTGCACGTGCCGCTCGCCGACCTCCCGTCCGCCGCGCCCCGTCGCCTCACGGACGGCGCGACCGTCGTCGTCGTGTGCGCGTCCGGGATGCGCTCGCGCACCGCGGCCCGGGAGCTCCGCTCGCTCGTCTACGCCGCGACGAGCCTGTCCGGCGGGCTCGGCGCGTGGCAGGCCGCGGGCGGAGCCGTGCGACGCTGATCCTGCACCACCCGACCGCCCCGCCTCGACCGAACCCCCGAACCCCCGAACCGAGGAGAACACCATGTGCAGTCCCGCCCTGTGCCGCACCTGCGGCAAGACCACCTGGACCGGCTGCGGCATGCACGCCGACGAGGTCATGGCCGAGGTGCCGCCTGAGCAGCGCTGCACCTGCGCCTGACGGCGGCCCTGCCCGGAGCCCGGCAGACCGGGCACCGCGGCAGGCGGCTGCCGAACCTCCCCAGACGAACCACCCCGACGAACGCAGGAGAACGACCGTGGAGCTCGACCGCACCGACATGGACAAGGTCGTCAACCGGCTCAAGCGCGCCCAGGGCCAGCTCGCCGCCGTCGTGCGCATGATCGACGAGGGGCGGGAGTGCGAGGACGTCGTCACACAGCTCTCGGCCGTGTCGCGCGCGCTCGACCGCGCGGGCTTCGCGATCATCGCGTCCGGCATGCGCCAGTGCCTCACCGAGCCGGCCGAGGACGGCGAGGACCCGACGCTCGACGTCGCGAAGCTCGAGAAGCTGTTCCTGTCGCTCGCCTGAGGGCCCGGGCGGATCACCGCCCGGTCGCCGGCCCTCGTCGTCCCCGCGACCGGCCCGCGCCGGCCCACCCGAGGGTGGGCGGGCGCGGGTCGAGCCGCGTCAGGCGCCTGCCGGCCGGCCGGCGGGGGCGGCGGCGTCCACCGCGTCGTCCTGCGCCTCGGCGCCGACCGGTGCCGCGAACTGGCTCTCGTACAGTCGCGCGTACGCACCGCCCGCCGCGAGCAGCTCGTCGTGCGAGCCCTGCTCGACGATCGAGCCGTGCTCCATGACGAGGATGGTGTCGGCGTCGCGGATCGTCGACAGACGGTGCGCGATGACGAACGACGTGCGGCCCTCGCGCAGCGCGTTCATCGCCTGCTGCACGAGCACCTCCGTGCGCGTGTCGACCGAGCTCGTCGCCTCGTCGAGGACGAGGATCGCCGGGTCGGCGAGGAAGGCGCGCGCGATGGTGAGGAGCTGCTTCTCCCCCGCGCTCACGCTCGACCCCTCGTCGTCGATCACCGTCGCGTACCCGTCGGGCAGCGTGCGCACGAACGGGTCGACGTGCGTCGCGCGCGTCGCCGCGAGGAACTCCTCCTCGCTCACCTCGCGCCCGTCGCGCACGCCGTACCGCAGGTTCTCCTCGATCGTGCCCTGGAACAGCCACGTGTCCTGGAGCACCATCCCGATGTCGGAGCGCAGGTCGTCGCGCGTCATGGCGCGCGTGTCCACGCCGTCGAGCGTGATCCGGCCCGAGTCCACGTCGTAGAACCGCATGAGCAGGTTGACGAGCGTGGTCTTGCCCGCGCCCGTCGGCCCGACGATCGCGATCGTCTGGCCCGGCTCCACGACGAGGTCGAGGTGCTCGATGAGCGGGGTGTCCGGGCTGTAGGAGAACGACACGTCGTCGAACGCGACGCGACCGCGCACCGGGTCGACCGTCTGCGCCGGCGACGGGTCCGGCGTCTGCTCCTCGGCGTCGAGCAGGTCGTAGACCCGCTCGGCCGACGCGACGCCCGACTGGAGCAGGTTCATCATCGACGCGATCTGCGTGATGGGCTGCGTGAACTGGCGCGAGTACTGGATGAACGCCTGCACGTCGCCGAGCGTCATGGTGCCCGACGCGACGCGCAGCCCGCCGACCACGGCGACGATCACGTAGTTGAGGTTCGCGATGAAGCCCATCGCCGGCTGGATGGTGCCGGAGATGAACTGCGCCTTGAAGCTCGCGTCGTACAGGTCGCCGTTCTCGCGCTCGAAGTCGTCGATCGCGGCCTGCTGGTGGCCGTAGACCTTGACCAGCGTGTGCCCGGTGTACATCTCCTCGATGTGGGCGTTGAGGCGCCCCGTGGCAGCCCACTGCTGGATGAACTGCGGCTGCGAGCGCTTGGCGATCTGGGCCGTGACGATCACGGACAGCGGCACCGTCACGAGCGCGACGACCGCGAGCAGCGGCGAGATCCAGAACATCACGCCGAGCACGCCGACCACGGTGAGGACCGACGTCACGAGCTGCGAGAGCGTCTGCGTGAGCGTCTGGGAGATGTTGTCGATGTCGTTCGTGACGCGCGAGAGGATCTCGCCGCGCGCGTTGCGGTCGAAGTACGACAGCGGGAGGCGCCCGAGCTTGGCCTGCACCTCCCCACGCAGCCGGTAGACGGTGCGCTGCACGACGATCGCCGTGATGCGCCCCTGCAGCCAGCCGAACAGGAACGAGCCGACGTAGACCGCGAGCACCCACGCGAGCACGGTCGCGAGCGCCGTGAAGTCGATGCCCTCGCCCGGGACGAGCCCGGGGACGCCCGAGACGAGGTCCGCGATCTGGTCCTGCCCCTGGGCGCGCAGCGCGTCGACGGCCTGCGCCTGCGTCACGCCCGCGGGGAGCTGGGACCCGACGACGCCCGCGAAGATGATGTTCGTCGCGTTGCCCAGCAGCTTGGGGCCGGCGACCGCGAGCGCCACCGAGACGACGCCGAGGATCACGACGGCGACGATCGGCACGCGCTCGGGCCGCAGCGACGCCGCGAACCGGCGCAGCGAGCCCTTGAAGTCGAGCGCCTTCTCGCCGGGCACGCCCATGCCGCCCATGGGGCCGTGCCCACCGCCGCCGCGGGGACGCCCGGCGAGCCGGGTCCGGGCGACGTCGCCGCCCTTCGCGGGAGCGTCGGAACCGGGCGCGGGGGTGTCCCGGCCCGACGGCGCGGGCGTGCGCGAGGCGTCCTGCTCGCCGCTCATGCTGCCTCCTCGATCGAGAGCTGGGAGTAGACGATCTCCTGGTACGTCTCGTTGGACTCGAGGAGCTCGGCGTGCGTGCCGCGGCCGACGATGCGGCCGTGGTCGAGCACGAGGATCTGGTCGGCGCCGCGGATCGTCGCGACGCGCTGCGCGACGACGATCACCGTGGACCGGCGGGTGCGGGGCGCGAGGGCCGCGCGCAGGCGCGCGTCGGTCGCGTAGTCGAGCGCGGAGAACGAGTCGTCGAACAGGTAGACCGCGGGGTCGCGCACGATCGCGCGGGCGATCGCCAGCCGCTGACGCTGTCCGCCCGAGAAGTTCGTCCCGCCCTGTGCGACGGGCGCCTCGAGCCCGCCGTCCAGCGCCTCGACGAACTCGCGGGCCTGGGCGACGTCGAGCGCCTCCCACATCTGCTCCTCCGTCGCGTCGGGGCGGCCGTACCGGAGGTTGTCCGCGACGGTGCCCGAGAACAGGTACGCCTTCTGCGGCACGAGGCCGAGGAGCGACCCGAGGTCCGCGCCCGTGAGGTCGCGCACGTCGGTCCCGTCGATGCGCACCGACCCGCCCGTGACGTCGAACAGCCGCGGCACGAGGTTGAGCAGCGTCGTCTTGCCGGCGCCGGTCGAGCCGATGATCGCGGTCGTCTGCCCGGGCTCGGCCACGAACGAGACGTCGTGCAGCACCGGGTCCTCCGCTCCCGGGTAGCGGAACTCGACGCCGTCGAGCTCGACGCGCCCGGTCCGCGACGTGAGCGCCACGGGCCGCTCCGGCTCGACGACCGTGGCCGTCGTGCGCAGGACGTCGGTGATGCGCTCGGCGGAGACCGCGGCGCGCGGCACCATCATGAACATCATCGTCGACATCATCACGGCCATGAGGATGTACATGAGGTAGGACAGGAACGCGGTGAGCGCACCGACCTCCATGTCGCCCGCGTCGATCTGGCGCCCGCCGAACCACAGCACCGCGATGCTCGACGCGTTCATGACGAGCATGACGGTCGGGAACATGAGCGCCATGAGCTTGCCCGCCTTGAGCGAGACGTCGAACAGCGCGTCGTTCGCGACGTCGAACCGCTCGGCCTCGTGCCGCTCGCGCACGAACGCGCGGATCACGCGGATGCCCGTGATCTGCTCGCGCAGGACGGCGTTGATGCCGTCGATCTTCTTCTGCATCTGCCGGAAGTAGGGCACCATCCGCCAGATGATGAGCCCCACGCTCACGCCGAGCACCGGCACGATGACGAGGAGCAGGCCGGAGAGCTCGACGTTCTCCTGCAGGGCCATGACCACGCCGCCGACGAGCATGATCGGCGCCATGACCATGATCGTCAGGGACAGCAGCACGAGCATCTGCACCTGCTGCACGTCGTTCGTCGTGCGCGTGATGAGGGACGGCGCGCCGAACTGGCCCATCTCCTGGGCGGAGAAGCGCTGCACGTTGGTGAACAGGCCGGCGCGCACGTCGCGGCCGAACGACATCGCGACCCGCGCACCGAAGTACACGGCCCCGACCGCGCACACGACCTGCCCGAGGCTCACGAGGAGCATCAGGCCGCCGGTGCGCATGATGTAGGCGGTGTCGCCCTGCGTGACGCCCTGGTCGATGATGTCGGCGTTGAGGCTCGGGAGGTACAGCGACGCGAGCGTCGCCACGAGCTGGAGCCCGAGGAGGATGAGGATGGGTGTCAGGTAAGGACGCAACCGCGTCTTCAAGAGGCTGACGAGCATGGGTTTCCTGTCCGGGTGGGGGGCTACGGGACGGAGGGTCGGGCCGGTGGACGCTCCCGGGCGCACCGGGGGGCTCGAACCGTGCGGCGGGCCGGGCGAGGGCCGCCGCAGGGCGCGGGCGGCGCGGCCCCTCAGGGCGAGGGGTCGGTGGTGACGTCTGCTCCGATGCCGCCCAGGATCAGGTCGGCGAGCTGCACGGCGTCGAGCCTGTCACCGCCGGACAGGTGCGGCAAGGCGTTTCCGAAGACGAGGGAGAAGACGGCACGCGCCGCGAGCCCCGGGTCCACGCGCAGCTCCGCGCGGTGGGCGACGAGCGTGCGCTCGATCGCCCCGACGATCTCGCGCGCGGAGCGTTCGCGCGCGTCGAACCCCGCCCGTCGCGCGTCCGGGCCGTGCCCGGCATGCATCCGCCGCACGGTGTCGGCCCGGTCCTGCCGCTCGGTCCGCGGGTCGCCGGCCCCGGCCCCGTGCGCGCCGCCACGGTGGGGGTCGAGCACCTGGTGGGCCGCGGCGAAGATCCGCATCCCGACGCGCTGCGCCTCGAGCAGGAACTCGACGATGCTCACCACGAGCGGGCGCAGACCGTCGTCGTCGGGGAGGTCAGCGATCGCAGCGACCGCGGGCGCCGGGTCGAGCGAGCGCACGACGGCGGCGTGCAGGATCTCGTCCTTGTCGGCGAACGCGCGGAACAGCGTCCCCTCGGCCACCCCGGCGGCGTCCGCGATCTGCCGGGTCGTCACGGCGGCGCCGTGCTGGACGAGCAGCGGGATCGTCGCGGCCGCGATCGCGTCGCGCCGCTCCTCGCGCGAGAGCGGGCGGGCGCGCGTGCGCACGGGAGCGGACGCGTCGGGCGACGTGCTGGGCGGCGCGTCCGACGGGGAAGGGAGCGGTGTCACGAGGGCGACGCTAACTGAGTGAGCACTCACTCGCAATGTCGTCCGCTCACGGCGGAACTCCGTACCGCCGACGACACGCCTGCCGCGACGCGCGAGAGCCCCGCACCGGGAAGGTGCGGGGCTCTGCGGTGCGGACCCAGCGTCCGCCGGGGGTCACCCGCAGGGTGCCGACGACGCGGGCGTCAGCGTCGCGGTGCCGTCGGCGTCCGCGTCGGCGTGCGACGTCGAACCCGGAGGTCAGCGGTGCGGCGGGAACGACGGCGGCTGCTCGCCGGACGGCGGCTCGTCTGCCCCGGGCGCGTCCTCCACGGGCGGCGGCGGGGGCGGCGCGTACTGCGCGGGGCCCCCGAGCGGGCGCGGCGTCGCGGCACCCGGCTCCGGCGGGCCCGCGCGGTGCTCGCCGGCACCGCCCGGGTGCTGGCCGCGCTCGGTCTGCGGGTCGAACGGGAGACCGGAGCGCGTGCCTGCGCTCGTGGCGTCCGCTGTGGCCGCCTCGGCCTGACGACGTGCCTCGGCCAGCGCCTCCGACGGGTCGGTGAGGGACGGCACGCCGAACTTCACACGGTCGCGCTCGCGCTCGCGGCGCGCCTCGGCGCTCGCCTCGGCCGCCTCCGCGTCCTCGGCGGGCGTCGCGCTCGGCACTCCCCCGCCGTCGATGCCGGGCACGCCGCCGAAGCCCTTGGCGATGGACCCGAGCGCGGCCGTGAACTCCGTCGGCACGACCCACAGCTTGCTGGCGCTGCCGTTCGCGATCTGCGGGAGCATCTGGAGGTACTGGTACGCGAGCAGCTTGGGGTCGGCGTCGCCCTCGTGGATGGCGTCGAACACCTGGAGGATCGCGCGCGCCTCGCCCTCGGCCGTGAGGATCTTCGACTGCGCGTCACCCTCGGCCCGGAGGATCGCCGCCTGCTTCTCGCCCTCGGCCGTGAGGATCTGCGACTGCTTGACACCCTCCGCGGTGAGGATCGCCGCACGACGGTCACGCTCGGCGCGCATCTGCTGCTCCATCGAGCCCTGCACGCTCGGCGGCGGGTCGATCGACTTGAGCTCGACGCGGTTGACGCGGATGCCCCAACGCCCGGTGGCCTCGTCGAGCACGCCGCGGAGCTGGCCGTTGATCTGGTCGCGGCTCGTGAGCGTCTGCTCGAGGTCCATCGAGCCGATGACGTTGCGCAGGGTCGTGACGGTGAGCTGCTCGATCGCCGTGATGTAGTTCGCGATCTCGTAGACCGCCGACTTGGGCTCCGTGACCTGGAAGTAGATCACCGTGTCGATGCTGACCACGAGGTTGTCCGACGTGATCACGGGCTGCGGCGGGAACGAGACGACCTGCTCGCGCAGGTCGACCGAGGCGCGCACGCGGTCGATGAACGGCACCAGCAGGTGCAGGCCCGGCTCGAGCGTGCGCGAGTACCGGCCCAGGCGCTCGACGATGATCGCGACCGCCTGCGGCACGATGCGCACCGCCTTGACGAGCGCGACGACCACGAAGATCAGGATCAGCGCGAGGACGACGTACGCGAGGATCGTTCCGGGACTGGGGTCGTTCATCGACTACCTCCTGGTCGGCGGCGCGACCGGTCGCCCGGCGGCGCGGTGCGGGTCGTGCCGGTCGGTCACGACCCGGTCGGGTGCTGGGCGGGCAGCGGCGCGACGACGGCCGTCGCGCCGTCGATCCGGACGACGCGCACCTCCGTCCCCACCGGGATCTGGGGGGCGTCGGGCTCGGTCCGCGCGGTCCAGACCTCGCCGACGAGCTTCACGCGGCCGCCGAACTCGCTCACGCGGTCGACGGCGAGCGCCGTCCGGCCGACGTGGGCGGCGACGTTCGTCTCCGTGAGCGGGACCCGCGAGCGCAGGTGGCGCAGGAGCCACGGCCGCAGGGTGAGCAGCAGGACGGCGCTCACGACCGCGAACGCCACGATCTGCAGCCACAACGGCCCGCCGGCAGCGTTGACGCCGGCCGCGGCGAGCGAGCCGCCGGCCAGCATGATGAGCACCAGGTCGAGCGAGATGATCTCCACGAGAGCGAGGAGAAGCGCCGCTCCGACCCACCACAGCCAGTCCATCTCGACCCCCGTTCCCACGTGCGCGCTTTACGTGTACTTTACCGAACTTCCGCCCGCCGTGCACGCGTCCTCGCGCAGGTGCGCGACGCGTGCGTCACACCCGTGCGGCGCGCGCCATCCAGCGCCCACCCCCGTGCGCGACGAGGAGCGGCAGGCCGAACGCGTCGCTGAGGTTCTCGGCCGTGAGGACCTCCTCGACCGGGCCGGCCGTGTGCACGACACCGTCCTTGAGCAGCAGCAGGTGCGTGAACCCGGGCGGGATCTCCTCGACGTGGTGCGTGACGAGCACGAGCACGGGAGACGCCGGGTCGCCCGCGAGCTCGGACAGCGCGCCGACCAGCTCCTCGCGCCCGCCGAGGTCGAGCCCGGCGGCCGGCTCGTCGAGGAGCAGGAGCTCGGGGTCGGTCATGAGCGACCGCGCGATCTGGGTGCGCTTGCGCTCGCCCTCCGAGAGGGTGCCGAACAGGCGGTCCGCCAGGTGGTCGACGCCGAACGCCGCGAGCAGGTCGCTCGCGCGCTCCGCGTCGAACTCCTCGTACTCCTCGCGCCAGCGGCCGGTGACGCCGTACGCGGCCGTCAGGACGACGTCGCGCACCGTCTCGTCGCCCGGGATCCGCTCGGCCAGCGCCGCGGAGGCGAGGCCGATGCGCGGGCGCAGCTCGAAGACGTCGACGCGGCCGAGCCGCTCGCCGAGGATGTCCGCCGTGCCCGCGGTGGGGTGCATGCGCGCGGACGCGATCTGCAGCAGGGTCGTCTTGCCGGCGCCGTTGCGGCCCAGCACGACCCACCGCTCGCCCTCGTTCACCTGCCAGTCCACCGCGTCGAGGATGGTCTTGGTGTCACGGCGGACCGTGACGCCCTTCAGGTCGAGAACCGCGCTCATGGTCACCGACCCTATAGGTTGGCCGACGTGGTCTCACACTCGTCCGAGGGCCCGCACGACGCGACCGGCCCGGGTTCCGGTCCCGGCTCCGCGTCCAGCGCGGGTGCCCTCCCCCGCAGCGCGCTCCTCGCGCTCTGGCTGCGCGCGGCGCGCCTGGGTGACGACGACGGGCTGGCCCGCCTGCTCCGCGCCGTGCAGCGCGACGACGAGCCGCACGTCGTGTCCGGGGCGCTGGGCGACCTCCGCCTGGAGGACCTGGCCGGGGCGTGGGCCGGCGACGCGCGCGAGGTCGTCGCGCTGGCTCCGGTCCCCGGCGACGTCGCCGGCGTCCCGCCGGAGGCCGCCGCGCGCGCGACCGACGCCGGAGAGTGCGTCGTGGTCACCACGTCGTCCGGCTCGTGGGCGCTCGTCCCGGAGGTCACCGAGTTCGGCAGCGACCTCGAGCCGGGCCACCTCGTGACGTGGCACGTGACGTCGGTGGGACCGTGGAGCACGCGCGCCCTCGGCGCGCTCGGCTCGCTCGCGGAGGCCGAGCGCGACCTGCGCACCGCGCTGCTCCTCGCGACCCGCGCGCTCGACGAGCTCGACGTCGCGCGCTGGCGCGACGACGCCGCCGGCGCCCTCGCGGACCTGCGCGCGGGCGGCGTCCCCGCCTGGCAGCTCCCCGCGTCCGTCCCGCCGCGCGCCGTCCAGGTGCTCACCCAGGCCGCCCGACTTCGCGCCATCGTCGACCTGGCCACCGCCGACGACGGCGGGTCCGTCAACCTCTGGCAGGCCGACCAGCGCTCCACCGCCCTGCGCGAGGTCGACCGCGCCTCCCGCCACGCCCTCGGCGCCGCCACCCTCTGGATCGCCGCCTCCTGACGCTCCGCGAGATCGACCCGTGCGTCGTGAGATCGACCCCCAGAGGGTCGATCTCGAACGTTGGGGTCGATCTCACGAGGGTGCGGCGCCCGGGCACGCAGGCCCAGGGTGCGTTGATCGATGTGGTGCTGCGGGGCTGAAAGTCGTTGCGGTCCATCCCGATAGAGTTGAGTGCGCGAGGAGCATCTGTTCGGTATCCACCTCTACCCGGCGACGGTGAGAACGGACGTCGTTTCCGGGGCTCGCGAGATCGGCAGTGTCCACGACGGAGAGTTTCTGGTCATGGAGGACAGCGACGGGACGACATCGGTGTGCGATGTCGCGACAGGCGAGTGTTGCCCGCTCAACCGCGACCGAAGGGCCACCGAGGGCTTCCTGGAGGCCTTCGCGGAGTATCTCGGCTCCGGGCCGCCTGCCCCGACACCGGTGACGATGACGGCTGAACAGGCCGCGGAGCGTCTTCGTGCCTTCCAGGAGGGGCAGGTTCCTCCTCGCGTCCGCCCAGCACGCAACGGCCTCTCTCACCGCACACGGCTGAGGAAGCTCCGGAAGCGGCTGCACGCGATCGATCGCACCGCGACCGGGCCGGACTCATGGTGGAGCGGCCCCATCGAAGAGGCGGAGAACGACCTGCTCTGAGGTGCGTCACAGTGAGATGGTGCGTCGCCAGGTCGAGGTGGCGGCGAGGACGATCGCGGCGCGGCGGTTGCGGGCGAGCCCGTCGGTTCGCATCGCATGTCGGGCCACCGCTTGAGCTCGTTGACGTAGCGCTCGACGACGTTCCGGCCGCGGTAGCGGACCTGCTGCTGGCGCCGACGTCGATCGGCCGTCCGGGCCTCTGCGGTGGGGCCGCGAGTGGGTGGCCGCGTCAGTCGGGCAGGTTGTCGGTGACGAGGCGGGAGCGGGCTTCGTAGACGCGCAGCGGGTCGGCGGTGCTGGTGGTGGTCGCGGTGCCGGTGACGTCGGTCCAGGTGGTGGTGCCGGTGATGCGGAACTGTCCGGACCAGGTCGTGGTGAGCGTGATCTGGACCTGCTCGGCGGGTTGGTCGTAGGTGTGCGCGACCGTGTGGTGGGGGTAGGCCGCACCGGGGTCGGTCGTGGAGACCGGGGGCGTGCCGTCGCCGTAGTCCCACGCGTACGAGCGTGGGGTGGCGCGGATCTGCACGGGGATGCCGAGCAGGGTCGTGTCCAGGGTCTGCTCGCCGGGCTGGGTGTAGGTGATGGTGGGGACGTTGACCAGGGTCCACCCGTCCGGCGGCTGGACCACGATCGGCGACGGCGCGATGGTCAGGGTGCGAAACGCCGCCTCGGCCTCGCCGGCCAGGTCGACGGCGCCGAGGCAGGAACCGTCGGCGACGAGCTCCCAGCCCGAGACCGCGGTCCGAGTGCCCTCGTCGGTGGTGGTCCAGGTCTGGCGGAACAACGGCTCCAACGCGACCTCGTCCCCAGTGCACCCGGGGTCGAACCCCGCCGGGCTCTGCCCGTCCGGGCACACCGGCACCAGCCCGGGCAGCGTCGTGGCATGGTCACCGTCGTAGCACCGGTACGCCGGCACCCGCCGGTACGCCTCCGACGCCGGACCACCACCCGCCGCCGGCACGTACTCCGCCCCACCATTCGCGGCGTTCTCCCGTTCAAGCCGGGTCGTCGCGCGATCGTTCTGGAACTGTGTGTCGAGATCGAGATCCGGGCTGGGTGTTCCTCCTGCGTAGGCCTGAACTGGGGTCAGACCGGTGAGAAGGAGAAGGGTCGCACCTATCGCCCACGGGTGTGCCGAAGGAGAGATCGTCATGATGCGCCGCCCACCTCCACGATCACCCATGAACCCCCGCTACGCGCAACACCGAACTCAGCCACGCCGCTCTTCGGCTCGTACGTGGCGATGGCCGCGCCGTCTGCAGCGCGAAGTGTCGCGCCCTCCTGGCCGTACGAGACATCGACCGGATACGCGCCAGCGAGGTCGTCATAGGGCCAGATCTTTGAAACCTGCGCCGAGATGCTCCCGCCTTCGTACGTCTGCTCGTCTGCCTTCAGCTGCGCCGCAGTCTGCGAGTTTGCCGTGCAGAACGTGCAGGTCTCGGCCCAGGTCATGGCGTCCCACTCGGAGGTGTCACCCGTGGACATGATGTAGGGGTACAGCGTCAGAAAGTAGGTCGCGGCGGCCCCGGCACCTTCGGCATCGTCGCGGTCCATCGCCGCGGGACGTTCCGGCCTCACCGGTCCGGTCTCGCCAGGCGACGGCGCGGGGGACTCCGACGGCGACGGCACGACCGGCTCGTCGACCGACGGTGACGGACCAGGGCCGCCACCACCGGTGCACCCGGCGACCACGCACCCCACCGCGACGACGACACCCACGACGAGCGACCGCCGTCGGGCACGGGACAGCACACGAGAACGACGCACGAGACCCCCTGCAGATCGATGCGAACCACCCCGCACGCCACACCGACGGGGCGCGCGGACTGCCCAGCAACCTAGCGAAACCGCACCGCCGACGGAACCGCGCGTCCCGCCCTGTGGACAACGGAGGTTCGCCGTCCCGCTCCCCCGGCGATTCGGTCAGCCGGACGCACGGACCGGCGGGTCACGATCGACGTCGCCCGGTGGCGCGGGGTGAGCAGCGAGACGTGGCCCCTCGTGGAGCGCGCCGGAGGGCCACGTCTCACGACGCGCCGACCATTCGGGCACCCGCACCCCGTGCGCGCGCCGTCAGGAGCGCGACGTCACGTGCGCGTCGAGGTGCGCGAGGGAGGACGCCATCCCGGTGGCGTGGTCCTCCGGGGAGATGCCCGACGGCACGCCCGTCGCCCGCACGGTGACACGGGCGCCGTCGTCTGCGGGCTCGACGGTCCAGGTCATCGTCATGGTCCCGGCGAACGCCGGGTCGTCGGACGCGAAGTCGACCTGCTGCACGACCCTCCGGCCGGGGACGAGGTCGACGATCGCGACGTCGACGACGTCGGTCCCCTCGCCGGTCTTGCCGGGGTCGGCCTGCGGGTCGTCGTAGGCGAGGACCATGCGGTAGCCGCCGCCGGGGCGCAGGTCGAAGCGCTCGAAACGGCCCGACATGCCGTCGGGCGGGAGCCACGCGGCGAGCGCGTCCCGGTCGACGAGGGCCCGGTAGACGTCGCGGGGCGCGGCGGCGACGAGGCGCGACGCCTCGTCGACCCGGCCGGCTCCCGCGGTGGTCACGACCGCTCCAGCACCGTCCGGTAGACGTCGAGCGTCCGCTCGCCGATCGCGTCCCACGCGAAGTGGTCCTCGACGCGCTGCCGCGCGGCACGGCCCATCTCGGCGGCGCGCTCGGGGTCGCTCACGACCTGGGTCAGCGCGGCCGCGAGGTCCGCGACGAACCGGTCGGGGTCCAGCGGGGTGCCCGTGCCGTCGTCCGCCTGGTCGATGGGCACGAGGAGGCCCGTGACGCCGTCGTCCACGACCTCGGGGATGCCGCCCGTGGCGGTCCCGACGACCGGCAGGCCGACCGCCATGGCCTCGAGGTTGACGATGCCGAGCGGCTCGTACACGGACGGGCAGACGAACACGGTGGACGCGGCGAGCACGGCGACGAGCTCGGCTCGCGGGAGCATCTGCTCGATCCAGACGACGCCGCTGCGCTCCTTCTGCAGCTCGGCGACGGCACCGCTCACCTCGGCGGCGATCTCCGGGGTGTCGGGGGCTCCGGCGCACAGGACGAGCTGGACGTCGTCGGGCAGCGAGCGTGCGGCGCGCAGCAGGTACGGCAGGCCCTTCTGGCGCGTGATCCGGCCGACGAACACGACGGCGGGACGGTCGGGGTCGATCCCGAGGGCGCGCACGACCCCGTCCGCGCCGCCGCGCTGCGTCTCCGACTCCGGACGCCGCCAGCCGTCGAGGTCGATGCCGTTGTGCACCACGTGAACCTTCGCCGGGTCGACCTGCGGGTAGACCCGCAGGATGTCGTCGCGCATGCCACCGGACACGGCGATGATCCCCGCCGCGCCCTCGTACGCGGTGCGCTCGGCCCAGGACGACAGCGCGTACCCGCCGCCGAGCTGCTCGGCCTTCCACGGGCGCAGCGGCTCGAGCGAGTGCGCGGAGAGCACGTGCGGGACGCCGTGCAGGAGGCCCGCGAGGTGGCCGCCGAGGTTCGCGTACCAGGTGTGGGAGTGCACGAGGTCGGCGCCCGCCACGTCGTCGGCCATCTGGAGGTCGACGCCGAACGTCCCGAGCGCGGCGTTCGCACCGGACAGGACGCCCGGGACCGAGTAGCCGGTCACGTCGTCCTCGGCGCGCGGGCCGTCGAAGCAGCGCACGCGCACGTCGACGTGGCGGCGCAGGACCGCGGACAGCTCGGCGACGTGCACGCCGGCGCCGCCGTAGACGTGCGGCGGGTACTCACGGGTCAGCAGGTCCACTCTCACGCGCCACACCGTAGCCGAGTCGCCCGCCACGGTCCCGCGATGACCGCCGGTGCGCACGGCGCGGACGCGCCGCGCCCACGATGCGGGTCCCTGCTGCGTGGTGCCGCCCCGAGGGGCTACCGTCTGGGCATGGCCGCCGCACCACGAGTCCTCGCCATCGTCCTCGCCGGGGGCGAGGGCAAGCGCCTCATGCCGCTCACCGCGTCCCGGGCCAAGCCCGCGGTGCCGTTCGGGGGCATCTACCGCCTCGTGGACTTCGCGCTGTCCAACCTGGTGAACTCGCACTACCTGCACATCATCGTGCTCACGCAGTACAAGTCCCACAGCCTCGACCGGCACATCACCAAGACGTGGCGCATGTCGTCGCTCCTGGGCAACTACGTGGCGCCGGTGCCCGCGCAGCAGCGCGTCGGCAAGCACTGGTACCTCGGCAGCGCGGACGCGATCTACCAGTGCCTCAACATCATCGACGACGAGCGGCCGGACATCGTCGTCGTCGTCGGCGCGGACCACGTGTACCGCATGGACTTCTCCCAGATGGTCGACGCGCACGTCGAGTCGGGCGCGCAGCTCACCGTCGCGGGCATCCGGCAGCCGATCTCCATGGCGGACCAGTTCGGCGTCATCGAGACCGACCCGAAGGACCCGACGAAGATCGCGGCGTTCCGCGAGAAGCCCAAGGACCCGGTCGGCCTCGCGGACTCGCCCGACGAGGTGCTCGCGTCGATGGGCAACTACGTCATCGACACCGACGCGCTCGTCGAGGCCGTGACGTCGGACGCCGCGAACGCGGACTCGCGCCACGACATGGGCGGCGACATCGTGCCCGCGTTCGTCGAGAAGGGCACGGCGGCGGTCTACGACTTCATCCGCAACGACGTCCCCGGCTCGACGGACCGCGACCGCGACTACTGGCGCGACGTGGGGACGATCGACTCGTACTACGACGCGAACAAGGACCTCATCGCCGTCACGCCGGTCTTCAACCTCTACAACGAGGAGTGGCCGCTGCACACGGGCTACACGGGCCTGCCGCCCGCGAAGTTCGTGCACGCGGGCCGCGGGCGCCTCGGGCACGCCGCGGACTCGATCGTCTCGCCCGGCGTGATCATCTCGGGCGCGACGGCGGTCGGCTCGGTCCTCTCTCCCGGCACCTACCTGCACTCGTGGTCGTCCGTCTCGGACTCCGTGCTCATGGACGGCGTCCAGGTGCACCGGCACGCGCAGGTCCACCGCGCGATCATCGACAAGAACGTCGTCGTGGGCGAGCAGGCGCGCATCGGGCTCGACCCGGAGCAGGACCGCGCCCGCGGGTTCACGGTCACCGAGTCCGGTATCACCGTCGTCCCCAAGGGGACGGTCGTCGAGTGACACCGTCCTCCCTCGGCGTCGTGCCCGACGCCGTCCGCGCCGCGCTGCCCGACGACGCGCCCGCCGAGGCGCCCGGCCCGGGCGTCGACGAGACCGACACCGCGAGGAGCCCCCGCGTGACCCCCGACCCCACGAGCGGCCCCGTCCGGCTCCTCGTCATGGACGTGGACTCGACGCTCATCGAGCAGGAGGTCATCGAGCTGCTCGCCGACCACGCGGGCACACGCGCCGAGGTCACCGAGGTGACCGAGCGCGCGATGCGCGGCGAGATCGACTTCGGGGCGTCGCTGCGCGAGCGCGTCGCGACCCTCGCCGGGGTTCCCGTCGAGGCCTTCGCCGACGTCCGCGCCCGCGCGACGTTCACGCCGGGCGTGCGCGAGCTCGTCGCCGAGGCGCGCCGTCGCGGCTGGGAGGTCGGGCTCGTGTCAGGCGGTTTCGAGGAGATCGTCGCCGACCTCGCGGCGGAGCTGGGGATCACGCGCTTCCGCGCGAACCGGCTCGAGGTCGCCGACGGTCGGCTCACCGGTCGCACGACCGGCCCGGTCGTGGACCGCGCCGCGAAGGAGGTCGCGCTGCGCGAGTTCGCGGCCGAGCTCGGCCTGCCGATGAGCGCGACGATCGCCGTGGGCGACGGTGCGAACGACCTCGACATGATCGGCGCCGCGGGCATCGGGGTCGCGTTCGCCGCGAAGCCGGTCGTGCGCGCGCAGGCCCCCTACGGCGTCGACGGGCCGCGCATCGACGCCGTCCTCGACGTCGTCGACCGGGTGGACGCCACCCGCTGAGCCGCGACGGCCACGCGAGAGAGCCCTGGTCCGCACGGACCAGGGCTCTCTCGCGTCACGAGCAGGGCGCGACCGTCAGGACGGGCGACCCACGTAGGTGAGCAGCGCGCTGCGGGGCGCCCAGGCGTCCCAGGCCGTCGCGGACTCCAGGACGGAGTAGGTCGCCGTCGGCACGCCGACGCGCACCTGGGCGAGCGCCCCACCGTCGGACGCCGGGTCTGCGAGGTGCGACGCCGTCGCCGCCATCGTGGGCTCGTGCCCGACGACGAGCAGCGTGCGCACGCGCGAGTCCGTCGTGCGCACGAGGTCCAGCACGTCGGTCACGTCGGCCGCGTAGAGGCCGTCGCTCACCACGACCTCCGGGTCCACGTCGCCCAGGTGGGCGGCGAGCAGCTCCCAGGTCTGGCGCGTGCGCAGCGCCGACGAGCACAGCACGCGCTCGGGGACGAGCCCCGTCTCGCGCAGCGCGCCGCCGACCCGGCCCGCCTGGCGCCGCCCGTTGAGCGCGAGGGGGCGCAGCACGTCGTCGACGCTCCCGCCGCCCGGCTCCGCCTTGGCGTGGCGCAGGAGGACGAGGCGGCGCACGCCGCCGTCGATGGTCTCCGCGCCCATGCTCTCCTCCTGAGTCACTGCCCCATGGCGTGCACGCCGCCGTCGACGTGCACGATCTCACCGGTCGTCGCCGGGAACCAGTCGGACAGGAGCGCGACGACCGCGCGCGCGGCGGGCTCCGCCGTCGTCTGGTCCCAGCCGAGGGGCGCGCGCTTGGGCCAGCCGTCCTCCATCTGCTCGAAGCCGGGGATGGACTTGGCGGCCGTCGTGCGGATCGGGCCCGCGGAGACGAGGTTGGCCCGGATGCCGTCGGGGCCGAGGTCGCGCGCGAGGTAGCGGTTCGCGGACTCGAGGCCGGCCTTCGCCACGCCCATCCAGTCGTAGACCGGCCACGCGAACTGCGCGTCGAAGGTGAGACCCACGACGGCCCCGCCGTCGGTCATGAGCGGCTTCGCGGCGACCGCGAGCGACTTGTAGGAGAACGTCGAGACCTGGAGCGCGGTGGCGACGTCCTCCCAGGTGCCCGAGAGGAAGTTGCCGCCCATGACGCTCTGCGGGGCGAAGCCGATCGAGTGCACGACGCCGTCGAGGCGGTCGGTGTGCTCGCGGAGGGCGTCGGCCAGGCCGGCGAGGTCGTCGTCGTTCGTCACGTCGAGCTGCACGACGGGCGCCTCGACGGGCAGGCGCTTGGCGAAGGCCTGCGTGAGCTTCATCTGGCGGCCGAACGAGGAGAGCACGACCTCGGCCCCCTCCTCCTGCGCGAGGCGCGCCGCGTGGAACGCGATCGAGGAGTCGGTGAGCACTCCCGTGATCAGGAGCTTCTTGCCGTCGAGCAGACCCATCGGTTTCCTTCCGTCGTGCACCCGCCGTGCGGGCGCGCTGAGGCTGAGCGTACTGAAAGAGAGGGGGCGCGGGCGCACGAGTGACCGTGGCCCGGACGCGCGTCGGGTCAGTGACCCATGCCGAGACCGCCGTCGACGGGGATGACGGCCCCGGAGACGTACGCGGCGTCGTCGGACGCGAGGAACTGCACGACCCCGGCGACCTCGTCGGCCTGCGCGAAGCGCCCGGCGGGGATCGCGGCCTTGTACGCGGCCTGGCGCTCCTCGGGGAGCTCGGCGGTCATCGCGGTGTCGATGAACCCGGGCGCCACGACGTTCGCCGTGATGTTGCGCGACCCGAGCTCGCGCGTGATCGAGCGCGCCATGCCGACGAGCGCCGCCTTGGAGGACGCGTAGTTGACCTGCCCGGCGCCGCCGTACAGACCGATCACCGACGACACGAGCACGATGCGTCCGCGACGCAGCCGGATCATGCCCTTGCTCACGCGGCGCACGCAGCGGAACGTGCCGGTGAGGTTGACGTCGATCACGGACTCGAAGTCCTCGTCGGTCATGCGCAGCAGGAGCTGGTCGTGCGTCACGCCCGCGTTCGCGACGAGCACCTCGACCGGCCCGAGCTCCTTCTCGATCTCGGTGAACGCGGCGTCGACGGCGGCGGTGTCGGTGATGTCCGCCACGGCACCGAGCACGCCCTCGGGCAGGTCGCCGCCGCGGTAGACGGTCGCGACGCGGTCGCCGTTCGCCACGAACCGCTCGGCGATGGCGCGGCCGATCCCCCGGTTCGCGCCGGTGACGACGACGGTGCGCGGGGCGGGTGCGGTGGCTTCGGACACGGTGCGGCTCCTCGGGACGGTCGGGTGGGACGGCGGCCGGGGACGGGTCCCGCACGGCCGGTGCCAGGGGGCCCGTGCGGGCTCGTGACGGAGCCGCGCGAACGCGCCGCACCGACCGTACCGTGCGCAGGCCCCGCCGTGCGCGGTACGGCGAGGTCACACCGCTCCCCCACACTTTGTGGGGTCCCGACAAACGTAGACTGGACGGGTGAGCACACGACGCACGGCCCGGAGGTCGGCCGAGGCGGTCCCGAGCATCACGTCAGCCCCGGAGCCCCTGGCCGCCGACCAGTCGCGCCGCGAGCGCAAGTACCTCATCCAGATGGGTATCCGCATCGTGTGCTTCGTGGCCGCGATCCTCGTCGCGCCGAGCTGGCTGACCTGGGTGTTCGCCGCTGCGGCGATCGTCCTGCCGTACAGCGCGGTGCTCATCGCCAACGCCGGGCGCGACCAGGCCCAGTACGACACCTCGCCGATGGAGCACCGCGCGCTGCCCGCGGCCGGGGTGCCGGGATCCCACGGGATCGCCGGCGCAGGACCGCGCGACCCGCAGGACCACGAGGAGGACGACCGGTGACCGATGTGCTGGGCCTCGCCGACCCCGTCGGCGAGGAGGACCTGGTGTGCAGCGCCAAGGGCTGCCGTGAGTCGGCCGCGTGGGGGCTGCTGTGGAACAACCCCAAGATCCACACGCCCGAGCGGCGCAAGGTCTGGCTCGCGTGCGACGCGCACCGCGAGCACCTGGAGACGTTCCTCGGCGCCCGCTCGTTCTGGCGCACGACCGTGCCGGTCGACGAGCTCGAGCGCCGGGCGGCCCCGTGACGCAGGCTGCACCGTCGGGCCCGGCGTCGGGCGCCCCGGCAGGCCCGACGCCGGAGCGCGCCACCACGGAGGCCCACCAGCCGCGCACGCCGCGCCAGTGGGTGACCCTCGCGGTCGGGGTGGTCGTCCTGGTCGCCCTGTGCCTCGTGGCGGGGCGCTGGCAGTGGAACCGGTACGTCTCGCGCGAGGCGGAGATCGAGCGCATCGAGACGAACTACACGTCCGAGCCCGTCCCGGTCGACGAGGTCCTCGACGGTCCGGGCGCCACGCTCGACGAGGCCGACCTCTGGCGTCCCGTGACGCTCGTGGGCCGCTACGAGACCGACGCGACCGTCCTCCTGCGCAACCGCCCCGTCGGCGGCAGCCCCGGTTTTCACGTGCTCGTCCCGTTCGTGACGAACCCCACGCCGTCCGCGCCCGACGGGCTCGTCGTGGTCGTCGACCGCGGGTTCGTGCCGCTCGGCAGCGACGCCGTCACGCCGGGCGACGTCCCCGTGCCCCCGGAGGGCGAGGTCGAGGCGACCGTGACGCTGCGCGGCGACGAGCCGCCGTCGGGCCGGGACGCTCCCGACGGGCAGGTCCAGGCGGTCGCCACCGACCAGGTGCTCGCCGCCGGGCCCGACGGCGCCGCGTGGGCCGAGGGCCGGACCGTCGGCGCGTACGGCCAGCTCCGCACGGAGGTGCCGCCCGCGGCCGAGACGCTGGAGGCGCTGCCCAAGCCCGACACCGACCCGGGGTCGCACCTGTCGTACGCGTTCCAGTGGGGCGTGTTCGCGATCGGCGCGGTCGCCGGCTTCTGGCTCCTGGTCCGCCGCGCCCGCCGGGACGCGCGCGGCGAGGAGACGACGCTCACCGCGGGCGACCTGCTCGCCGCCCGGGATCCCGCCGGCACGCGCGCACGGCGTGAGCCGCGCAGCCGCCGGCCGAGCGCCGAGGACGAGGAGGACGCCCTCGTCGACGCCCAGCTCGGCGCAGGCCGTGAGACCGCGCCGGACCGACGGCCCGCTCAGGCCAGCGAGACGAGCTCCGCGTAGTCGTCGCTCCACAGGTCCTCGTCGCCGTCCGGCAGCAGCAGGACGCGCTCGGGCTCGAGCGCCTCGACCGCGCCGTCGTCGTGCGTGACCATGACGACCGCGCCCTCGTACGTCTTGAGCGCCCCGAGGATCTCGGCGCGCGACGCCGGGTCGAGGTTGTTCGTCGGCTCGTCGAGGAGCAGCACGTTCGCGGCCGAGACGACGAGCGTCGCGAGCGCGAGGCGCGTCTTCTCCCCGCCGGACAGCACCTTGGTCGGCTTGTCCGCGTCGTCGCCGGAGAACAGGAACGACCCGAGCACGGACCGCACCTGCGTGTCGGTGAGGTCGGGCGCGGCGTGGCGCAGGTTCTCGACGACGGTCGCGTCCATGTCGAGCGTGTCATGCTCCTGGGCGTAGTAGCCGATCTTCAGGCCGTGGCCCGGGTGCACCTCGCCCGTGTCCGGCTGCTCGACGCCGCCGAGGATGCGCAGGAGCGTCGTCTTGCCGGCGCCGTTGAGGCCGAGCACGACGACGCGGCTGCCGCGGTCGATCGCGAGGTCGACGCCCGCGAAGACCTCCTGCGACCCGTACGCCTTGGACAGCCCGCTCGCGGTGAGCGGCGTGCGGCCGCACGGCGCCGGCTTGGGGAACCGCAGCTTGGCGACCTTGTCGGTCTGCCGCTCGCCCTCGATGCCCGCGAGCATCTTCTCGGCGCGGCGCATCATCTGCTGCGCGGCGACGGCCTTCGTGGCCTTGGCGCGCATCTTCTCGCCCTGGGCGAGCAGCGCGCCCGCCTTCTTCTCGGCGTTCTGCCGCTCGCGACGGCGGCGGCGCTCGTCGGACTCGCGCTGCGCGAGGTAGGCGTCCCACCCGAGGTTGTACTGGTCGAGCTCGCCGCGGTTCGCGTCGAGGTGGAAGACCTTGTTCACGGTCGCGCGCAGCAGCTCGACGTCGTGGGAGATCACGACGAACCCGCCGCCGTACGACTTGAGGTAGTCGCGCAGCCAGATGATCGAGTCCGCGTCGAGGTGGTTCGTCGGCTCGTCGAGGAGCAGCGTCTCGACCCCGGAGAACAGGATGCGCGCGAGCTCGATGCGGCGGCGCTGACCGCCGGACAGCGTGCTCAGCGGCTGCCCGAGCACCCGGTCGTCGAGGCCGAGGTTGCTCGTGATGCGGTGCGCCTCGCTCTCGGCCGCGTAGCCGCCCGCGGCGAGGAAGCGCGCCTCGAGCTTCGGGTAGCGCTCCATGGCGGCCTCGTGCGTCTCGACGTCGGCGCTCGCCATCGCACCCTCGGTCTCGCGCATCTGGCGCACGATCTTGTCGAGGCTGCGGGCCGAGAGCACCCGGTCCATCGCGATGACGTCGAGGTCGCCCGTGCGCGGGTCCTGCGGCAGGTAGCCGATGTCGTTGCCGCGCGTGATCTTCCCGGCCGTCGGCTGGGTCTCCCCCGCGAGCGTCTTGGTCAGGGTCGTCTTGCCGGCGCCGTTGCGCCCGACGAGTCCGATCCGGTCGCCCGAGGCGATCTGGAAGGTCGCCTCGTGCAGCAGGACGCGGGCGCCGACGCGCAGCTCGACGCCGTGAGCGGTGATCACGGGAGGGTCCTCTCGGGTGGTGCGGGTGCCCGACGACGGCCCTCTCCCGGCCGGTCGGCCGGCGGCTCGTCGTGGGGCCGGGGCGCGTGCGCCCCGGCGTCCGGGCCTCGTCGATTCTACGGGGGCCCGGCGTCGCGTCCCACCCCATTCCGCCGGGGGCCCGTGCGAGGGCGCTGCTCGGCGCCGAGATCGTGCTTGCGCCGTCCGGGCACCCGCACCAGGACGCCTGGCGCACGACCCGGCGGTAGCGTTGACCTGTGACTTTCCAGGAGGGTGGCTCGTTCGAGGGCGGGCGGGTCCGCAAGGGCGGCGGTCGGCGCGGCACGATGATCGCGGGCGGCGGGATCGGGGCGGTGCTCGTCGCGCTGCTCATCGCGTTCGTCGGCAACCAGACCGGCGTCGACCTCAGCGCGCTCACGGGCGGCGACGGGTCCGACTCGGGCGCGTACGGCGAGGGCCAGCAGGAGTACATCGACGCGTGCACGGCCGAGGAGGCGAACACGACGCGCGAGTGCCGCCTCAACGGCACCGTGCAGTCGCTCGACGCTTACTGGACCGACGCGCTCCCCGAGCAGGCAGGCGTCACGTACGACCTGCCCCAGGTCGTGAGCTTCACCGGACAGGTCTCGACGGGCTGCGGCGCGGCGACGAGCGCCGTCGGGCCGTTCTACTGCCCGCCCGACCAGACCGTCTACATCGACCTCGGCTTCTACGACGACCTCACGAGCCGGTTCGGCGCCAACGACGGCGGCCTCGCGGAGATGTACGTCGTCGCGCACGAGTTCGGCCACCACATCGAGCAGCTCGTCGGCGCGATGGACGCGGCGAACCGGCAGGGCACCGGTCCCGAGTCCGACTCCGTGCGCATCGAGCTCATGGCCGACTGCCTCGCCGGCATGTGGGCGGGCCACGCGGCGAGCACCGTCGACCCGGACACCGGCGTGACGTTCCTCGCGCCGATCACCGACCAGGAGCTGAACGACGCGCTGTCCGCCGCGTCCGCCGTCGGCGACGACCGCATCCAGGAGGCCGCGACCGGCCAGGTGAACCCCGAGGGCTGGACCCACGGGTCGAGCGAGCAGCGCCAGCGCTGGTTCACCATCGGCTACAACGGTGGCACCCTCCAGGACTGCAACGCCCTCTCCGCGTCGACCCTCTGACCGCTCCAGCCGAGATCGACCCGGCCGCCCCGAGATCGGCCCTCACGGGGTCGATCTCGGACGGGCAGGTCGACCTCGCAGGCCGTCGTCACAGCTCGATCGAGTACATGCGCGAGCCTGTCACCTTCTCGTAGCCCAGGCTCGCGTAGAGGCCGTGCGCGCCGGACGGGTTCTCGGTGTCGACGTCGAGCGCGGCGTACTGCATGCCGTCCGCGGCGAACGCGCGCATCCCGGCCGCGAGCGCCGCGACGGCGACGCGACGCCCCCGGTACGCGCTGCGCACGCCGAGGATCTCGGTGTAGCCGAACGTGTAGCCGCGCACGGGGAAGTCCTCGTCGTAGCGGCCGGCCATCTCGTAGCCGACGACGAGCGGCTGGCCGGCGCGCAGGGCCGCGGCGGTCTCGGCGTCCGTCGTCGGGTCGGCGAGGAGCGCGTCGACATCGGGCGCGTCGTCGACCACGAGGAAGGACCACTGGGGCGCGAACTCGCTGCGCCCGTGCGTCCACGCCTCGGCGGTGCGGGGCTCGCTCCCCCAGTGGTCGCGGAACGCGTCGTTGTGCGCGAGGCGGGTCGCCTCGTCGAGCTCCGTCGACCACGGGACGAGTCGCAGCGACCCGTCGAGCGGCACCTCGGGGATGGGCGTGGCCAGGTCGCGACGCAGGTCGGCGTAGAAGCGGCGGGTCTCGAGCCCGAAGCGCGCGTAGAGCCGCGCCTTCTCGGGTGGGTCGGTGTCCTCGCCGTAGGTGAGCAGGCGCGCGGGCAGCTCCTTGCCGCTCGCCGCGAGGAGCTGGCGTCCGCGCGCGATCTCCCAGGCGAACAGCTCGCGCCCGACGCCGCGCCCGCGGTGGGTGGGGTGGACGCCGCCCCAGAGGAACGCGCGCACGGTGTTCGCGTCGCCCGGGTTGGTGTCGACCAGCGCGTACGCGCGCAGCGTCCCGTCGGTCTCGACGCCGACGAGCGAGTCGGCCGCGAGGTCGCGCCACGGCGCGGTGAACAGCTCCTCGACCTCGCCGATCGTCTCGCGGTACGGCTCCTGGTCCGCCTCGGCGATGCCGTTGCGCAGGGCCAGCAGCGCGGGCGCGTCGGCCGGCACGGCGGGGCGCCAGGTCAGGTCGCCGGCGGTCACGGCCGGGAGGGTCGACGGCGCGGCGGCGCGCTCGACGATCGGGGCGAGCGTCGCGGGGGCCGGGTTCTCGACCTGGTCGGTCGCGGGAGAGGACATGCCGACCACGGTAGGTGCGCCCGCGCCGTCGGGCACGCGCTTTTCCCCGGTCCCCGGTCACCCCGTCAGTGATGCACCGCGGTGCGGGGGATGCACGACGAGGTGCGTCTCTCGGTCGGGATGGCGTCCCTCGCCGAGCACGGCGGTCCGCTGAGACGGGTCCCCACGACCGAGCAGGCGCGATCTACGCTGCGTAGCATGCCGATCGTCGTACCCCAGGACCTCGCCGACGCCCGTTCCCGGGCCCTTGCCGACGCGCTGCGCACGCGCGTCGTCGTGGCCGACGGCGCGATGGGCACGATGATCCAGGAGCAGGACCCGACGCTCGAGGACTACCAGGGCCTCGAGGGCTGCAACGAGATCCTCAACGTCTCGCGCCCGGACATCATCGCGGCGGTGCACGACGCGTACCTCGAGGTCGGGGTCGACGCGATCGAGACGAACACGTTCGGCGCCAACTGGTCCAACCTGTCGGACTACGACATCGACGACCGCATCCGCGAGCTCGCCGCCGCCGGGGCGCGGATCGCGCGCGAACGGGCCGACGCGTTCGCGACCGACGAGCAGCCGCGCTGGGTGCTCGGCTCGATGGGGCCGGGGACCAAGCTGCCGAGCCTCGGGCACACGACGTACGCGCACCTGCGCGACACGTTCGCCGAGCAGGCCGCGGGCCTCCTGGAGGGCGGGGTCGACGCGATCCTCGTCGAGACGAGCCAGGACCTGCTCCAGGCCAAGGCCGCGGTGACGGGATCGCGGAACGCCATGCGCGACGTCGGGCGCGAGGTCCCCATCATCGTCCAGGTGACGGTCGAGACGACGGGCACGATGCTCATGGGCTCCGAGATCGGGGCCGCGCTCACGACGCTCCAGGCGCTCGGCGTCGACGCGATCGGCCTCAACTGCGCGACCGGCCCGGCCGAGATGAGCGAGCACCTGCGGCACCTGTCGCGGCACGCGGAGATCCCGGTGACGTGCATGCCCAACGCGGGGCTGCCGGTGCTCGGCCCGAACGGCGCGACGTACCCGCTGACGCCGGACGAGCTCGCGGCCGCGCACACCCAGTTCGTCAGCGAGTTCGGCCTGGGCCTCGTGGGCGGCTGCTGCGGCACGACGCCCGAGCACCTGCGCCGCGTCGTCGAGGCGGTGCGCGCGCGGCCGGTCGTCGAGCGGCACCCGGAGCGGGAGAACGGCGTCGCGAGCCTGTACTCGCACACGGACCTGCACCAGGACGCGTCGTTCCTCGCGATCGGCGAGCGCACGAACGCGAACGGCTCCAAGGCGTTCCGCGAGGCGATGCTCGCGGAGAACTGGGACGAGTGCGTCGAGATCGCGCGGGCGCAGACGCGCGACGGCGCGCACCTGCTCGACGTGTGCATCGACTACGTGGGGCGCGACGGCGTCGCGGACGTGCGCGAGGTCGTGTCGCGCCTCGCCAGCGCGTCCACGCTGCCCCTCGTCATCGACTCGACCGAGCCGGAGGTCATCGCCGCGGGACTCGAGCTCGTGGGCGGGCGCGCCGTCGTGAACTCGGTGAACTTCGAGGACGGCGACGGCCCGACGTCGCGGTTCGCGCGGATCATGCCGCACGTCGTCGAGCACGGGGCGGCCGTCGTCGCGCTGACGATCGACGAGGAGGGCCAGGCGCGCACCGCGTCGGGCAAGGTGGAGATCGCGACCCGGCTCGTCGAGACGCTCACGCGCGACTGGGGCATGCGCGTGGACGACATCATCGTCGACGCGCTGACGTTCCCCATCGCCACGGGCCAGGAGGAGACCCGCCGCGACGCCATCGAGACGATCGAGGCGATCCGCGAGATCACGCGCCGCTACCCCGGCATCCACACGACGCTCGGGGTGTCGAACGTGTCGTTCGGCCTCAACCCCGCGGCGCGCACGGTGCTCAACTCGGTGTTCCTCCACGAGGCCGTCGAAGCCGGACTGGACTCCGCGATCGTGCACGCCGCGAAGATCCTCCCCCTCGCGCAGATCCCCGCCGAGCAGCGCGAGGCCGCGCTCGACCTCGTGTGGGACCGGCGGGGGTACGACGACGAGGGGAACCTCGTGCACGACCCGCTCGCCCGGCTGCTCGAGCTGTTCGAGGGCGTGGACTCCGCGGCGCTCAAGGACCAGCGCGCGGCGGAGCTCGCCGCGCTGCCGGTCGGCGAGCGGCTCGAGCGGCGGATCGTCGACGGCGCGCGCAAGGGCCTCGAGGAGGACCTCGACGCCGCGATGGCGTCCGGGCTCAAGGCGCTCGACATCGTCAACGACCACCTGCTCGAGGGCATGAAGGTCGTGGGCGACCTGTTCGGGCGCGGTGAGATGCAGCTCCCGTTCGTGCTGCAGTCCGCCGAGGTCATGAAGACGGCGGTCGCCTACCTCGAGCCGCACATGGAGAAGATCGAGGGCTCGACCGGGTCCAAGGGCACGATCGTGCTCGCGACCGTGCGCGGCGACGTGCACGACATCGGCAAGAACCTCGTCGACATCATCCTCACCAACAACGGCTACACGGTCGTGAACATCGGCATCAAGCAGCCGATCTCCGCGATGATCGAGGCCGCCGAGGAGCACGACGCCGACGTCATCGGCATGTCCGGCCTGCTCGTGAAGTCCACCGTCGTGATGAAGGAGAACCTCGCGGAGCTCACGTCGCGCGGGCTCGCCGGCCGCTGGCCGGTCCTGCTCGGTGGCGCGGCGCTCACGCGCACGTACGTCGAGGACGACCTCGCGGGCCAGTTCCCGGGCGTCGTCCGGTACGCGCGCGACGCGTTCGAGGGCCTGCGCCTCATGGAGCCGCTCGTGCGCGTCGCGCGCGGCGAGTCGCCCGACGCCGTCGGGCTGCCCGCGCTGAAGAAGCGCCGGCACGCCGTGGTCACCGTGACCGAGACGCCCGTCGAGGACCTGCCCGCGCGGTCCGACGTCGCGGCCGACAACCCGGTGCCCGCTCCCCCGTTCTGGGGCACGCGCCTCGTCAAGGGCGTCCAGCTCGCCGAGTACGCGGCGTTCCTCGACGAGCGCGCGACGTTCATGGGCCAGTGGGGCCTCAAGCCGGGCCGGGGAGACGACGGGGCGTCCTACGAGGAGCTCGTCGAGACCGAGGGCCGCCCGCGGCTCAACGCCTGGTACGAGCGGATCCGCACCGACGGCGTCGTCGACCCGTCGGTCGTGTACGGGTACTTCCCGGTGTGGTCGGAGGGCGACGACGTCGTCGTCGCGCACCACGGCGCCGGGCTCACGGGGATCGGCGCGCCCGACGGCGGGTCGGGCGGAGAGCCCGGGACCGAGCGGTTGCGCTTCACGTTCCCGCGCCAGCGCCGCGACCGACACCTGTGCCTCGCCGACTTCGTCAAGCCGCGGTCGTGGGTCGAGGAGACCGGCCGGTACGACGTGCTGCCCGTCCAGCTCGTCACCATGGGCGCGAGCGTCGACCAGCACACCGCGAAGCTCTTCGCGGGGAACCACTACCGCGAGTACATGGAGCTGCACGGGCTGTCGGTGCAGCTCACCGAGGCGCTGGCGGAGATGTGGCACTCGCGCGTGCGCGCCGAGCTCGGCTTCGCCGACGAGGACCCGACCGAGGTCGAGGGCATGTTCAAGCTCGAGTACCGGGGCGCGCGCTTCTCGCTCGGCTATCCCGCGTGTCCCGACATGGAGGACCGCACCAAGATCGTCGAGCTCCTGCGCCCCGAGCGCGTGGGCGTCGAGCTCTCCGCGGAGCTCCAGCTCCACCCGGAGCAGTCGACCGATGCGTTCGTGTTCCACCACCCCGAGGCAAAGTACTTCAGCGTCTGACCGCGCCACGAGGTCTCGGGCGCCCGCCGACCGGCCCGCCGGCGATGTGCCAGCGGGCCGGCCGTGGGTGCTACCGCGTCACTTCGACGTGGCCGCGACGTTGATCCCCACCGTCGTCCAGTCGCGGGTGCCGGCACTGTCGGTCGCGATCAGACGGGCGGTGTACCTGCCCGGCTGGGTGTAGACGTGGGTCGCCTCGGCGCCCTCCGCCGTCGTCCCGTCCCCGAAGTCCCAGACGTAGGACCCGATGGTGCGACCCTCCGGAGCGACCGCGGAGCCGCTGAGCGTGACCGCGATGCCGGCGGGGCCGCCTCCGCGGCTCGCCTGCGCCTCGACGACCGGGGCCGTCGCGTCGGCGACGCCGCGCCCGTGGAAGACCAGCCAGTCGAGCGCCACGACGCCCGCCTCGGCGTCGGCCCTGCCCTTGCTGGAGGCGACCACGTACAGGGACGTCTCCCCGCCCTTGGCGTCGATCTCGATGGTGGGCGACACCACCTGGCCCGGTGCGGTCGCCGGGGCGATCTTGACCTGCCCCAGCTTGGGCCCGGTCGGGCTGCCTGTGCGCACCTCGAGCGTGGTCTCGGCGGCGCCACGCACGGCTCCGACGGTCAGGCCCGAGATGCCCGTCAGGTCCACGCGATCGAAGGCGATCCAGTCGCCGTCGTCGAAACCATCGACCCACCGTCCACCCCGGGCGGCGTCGTCGTCGACGATCTGGACCCCGGATCCCCTGCTGAAGAACTCGGCCTCCTTGTCGCGGACCTGCAGGCGGATGATCTCCTGCGCGGCGAGCTCCGGGACGCCCGGAGCACCGAGGTCCTGGTACCCGGCACCGAGCACCGCGTACACGTTCTGGCCCACGCCGTGGTCGGCCGGGTCGAGGAAGACCTCGCCGGAGCATCCCTCGTAGTTGTCGAGAGGATGCGCGTGGTCGTCGTGCCCGAGCTGGGTCGCGACCGTGACGAGGCTGCAGTCGATCGTCCCGTCGGCCGTCGAGCCGTCCTCGGCGTCCACGACGTCGACCGCGTACGGCACCGTGTCGCCGAGCTCCGCGAAGCCGCCGGCGAGCGGCCGGGCGAAGGACACCTCGGGACGGGTGTTGCCGACCGTGATCTTCTGGACGGAGACGCCGCTGAGCCCGTCGGTGTCGGTGACGGTCAGGCGTGCGGTGTGCTGCCCGTTCTCCGTGTAGGTGTGGACGGGGTCACGTTCCGTCGAGTCGACGGTGCCGTCGTTCTCGAAGTCCCACTCGTAGGTGATGTCGAGCCCGTCCGGGCTCTGGCTCGCGCTGCCGTCGAAGGCGACGGCCAGCGGCGCCGTGCCCGAGTCGACGTCGGAGGTGAACTGGGACACCGGGCGACGACCGTCGGCTGCGTAGTCGATGCGGTAGATGCCGGCGTCCGTGTTGGTGCTGCCCCGGCCCGCCCCGCTGCCTCGCCCGAAGTCGATGACGTACAGCGATCCGTCGGGCCCGAACTCCGCCTCGAACGGTGCGACGAACGTCTCGTCGGGCAGGAACGGGTCGATCGAGAGCAGCTCGCCCGTCGTCTCGTCCAGCGACAGCATCTTGTAGTAGTGCCGCGCGTACTCCGAGACGAACCACCGCCCGTCGTAGGACTCCGGGAACTTCGTCTTCACGTCGAGCTCGGGGTCGTAGCGGTAGACCGGGCCGGCCATCGGCGCGGCGCCTCCCGAGCCGAGCTCGGGAAACTGCTCCGAGACCCCGTAGCCGTACCAGACCAGGGGTTCCTGGGTCGGGGGCAGCTCGCGGAGGCCGGTGTTGTTGGGCGAGTCGTTGACCGGGCGGGCGCAGTCGAACGGCTCGCCGGACACCCCGGTCGCGTAGTCGTAGTCGACGTACGGCTGGTCGTTCCCGTGGCAGTACGGCCACCCGTGGTTCCCCGGTCCGGTCATCCGGACGAGCTCGACCAGCCCTTCCGGACCCCGCAGCGGGTTCGCCACCCGGGCGTCGGGCCCGTAGTCACCGACCAGGACGGCACCGGTCGCAGGATCGACGGTGATGCGGAACGGGTTGCGGAAGCCCATGCCGTAGATCTCGGGCCTCGTGTTCTCCGTCCCGGCGGGAAGAGGTTTCCCTCGGGGACGGTGTACGTCCCGTCGTCCTGGGGCGTGATCCGGAGGATCTTGCCGCGCAGGTCGTCGGTGTTCGCCGACGTCGCCTGGGCGTCGTACGCGCGGCGGCCCGGTCGTTCGTCGATCGGGGTGTACCCCTGTTGGTTGAACGGGTCGGTGTTGTCACCGGTGGCGACGTAGAGGTTCCCGTCGGGGCCCATGGCGAGCGAGCCGGCCATGTGCGAGTTGGCGCGACCCTCCCCGCGCCAGATCGTGAAGTCGAGCAGACGCTTCTCGGAGCCTCGGTCGATCACGTTGTCGGGCCCCATGGTGAACCGCGACAGATTCATCGTGGCCACGTCGGGGTCGCTCCAGAGGAGGTAGACCCAGCCGTTCTCGACGAAGTCGTTGTCGAGCGTCAGGCCGAGCAGACCGTCGGACTGCGTCAGCAGGTCGAGGCCGTAGTCGAGGTCGAGCGCGGTGAACTGGCGGAGCGTGTCCTGCTCGAGCACCTTCACCTGTCCCGTCCGCTGGATGTAGACCACGCGCCCGTCCTCGGCGACGTCGAGCTCGAACGGGTCGGCGAGGCCTTCGGTGACCAGCGGCACCTTGTCGAAGACGTCGTCCGCGACCTCGGCAGGAGGGGGTGCGTCCTCGTGCGCGTGAGCGGCTGGGACAGAAGCGACGGTGCCGATCGCGGCGATCATCCCGATCGTCGCCCTCAACGCTCTGCTGTGTTGCGCAGACATCATCAAGCTCTCCCTCGTGTGGTCGAGTGCCTCGGCGCGACCGGCTGTGGCCGCGCACGGCACACCTTCGTCACAGGGGCGGTCCGGACGGGCCGCTCCTTCGTTCCCTCGTGGGGTCTGGGTCTGGTGGTGGGTCGAGACTCGGCCGCTCGTGGGGTCTGGTGGCGGGGTCGAGACTCGGCGCAGCATGGCGACCGTGCCGTGGGCTGCCGGCCCGCGGGAGCGGGCCGGCAGCGGTCGGTCAGTACTGGAGCTCGGTCAGGTACGCAAGGCTCGTGCACGCCGACGTCACGCCGTCGGGGCGTGGCTGGTCGTTCTCGGTGAACGCGTACTCGACGCCCGCCAGGGACGCGTTCGCGAAGATCTCGGCGAAGTCGATGGTGCCCGACCCGACGTCGGCGAAGGAGCCGTCAGGAGCGATGTCCTTGAGGTGGAGCAGCCCGAACCGGCCGGGGTAGGTCTCGAAGAGACCGACCGTGTCGACCCCGACGCTGGCCGCCCAGTAGACGTCGAGCTCCATGGTCACGAGCTCGGGGTCGGTCTCGCGGACCAGGACGTCGTAGCCGGTCACCCCGTTCTCCTCGGTCTGGAACTCGAAGCCGTGGTTGTGGTACGCGACCGTGATGCCGGCCTCCTTGAGCTGCGCGCCGGCCTCGTTCAGCACGGCCGCGGTCCGGGAGTAGTCCGCGAGGGTCCACCGACCCGAGCCGGAGATGCGCACGTACTCGGCACCGATGGCCTGCGCCTCGGCGATCACGCCGTCGATGTCGTTCTCGAGGTTCGCCTGACTGACACCGAGCGACGGCACCGCGATGCCCGCAGACTCGGTGAGCGGCGCGAGCTGGGCGGCCGTGTAGCCGTAGAAGCCGCCGACGGCGCCCGACGGTTCCATGTTCTGGAAGCCGCACTCGGCCAGGGCCGCCAGGGTGCCCTCGGCGTCCGACGGCATCGTGGCACGGACGGTGTAGCCGACGAGGCCGATCCGGCTCAGGTCGACGGAGCGTGTCCCGGTCACGGGATGCGGTCGCCCGACCTCGGACGCGGCCGCTGCCGAGACGATCGCGGCACGCTCGGCGTCGGAGATGACGCCGTTGCGTACCTGCTCGGTGGCGATGCGTCCGATCGTGCTGACGAACTGGCCGTGGTTGGCGAACGGCGCCTCGGCCATGAAGACGTCCATCAGCGTGCACCCGTCGCCACGATCGACGTTCGCGACCCCGGATGCTGCAGCGCCGTCTCCGAAGAACACGCTCGAGTCCGCCGAGTAGCCGTACGTGCACGCGTCCGACTCCGTCGCCGCATACGCGCCCGACGCGACGAGCGGGAGCACGAACGCTCCGGTCGCGGCGGCAACGAGCCGAGCTCGCCGGCTCCGGCGTCTACCGGCGCGAGGGGATGTTGCGAGTGCCATCAGTCTGCCTCTCCGTTGAGGAATGCCTGCTCAGGACGTGCGTCCCGTGGCTGTGCAGTGCGCGTGACCCCGACGCTAGGTCGCCCCCGGGACGGCAACAACGAGTTGCCACTTGTTGCCCCTGGGCCCCGGAACCGCACTGTTGCCGCGACCTGCGCGGCAACTGACGGCAACTCGGCAACCGACGGCAACTCCTTGCCCGCGCACCGAGCGCCGAGGTCGACTCTCGACGTGACCACTGCCCAGCCGTTCACCCCACCGGGCGCGCCGATGCGCGATCGCGCCGCTCGCGACCTCACGCCGTCCACCGGGAGCCCCGGCCACGCCGCGCCGACCGAGCGGACAGGACTGTGGCTCGTGGGAGCGCGCGGTTCGGTGGCGACGACGGCGACGCTCGGGCTCGCCGTGCTCGCCCAGGGCCACGCGGCACCGACCGGGTGCGTGACCGCGCAGCCGGAGTTCGACGACGTGCCGCTGCCCGGGTTCGGCGACCTCGTCGTCGGCGGGCACGACCTCTCTCCTTGCCCGATGGTCGAGCGAGCCGAGGCCTTGGTCGGCGCCGGGATGATCGCCCCGTCTCTGCTGTCGACGGCACGAAGCGCCCTGGAGGCCGCCGACGCCGAGGTGCGGCCCGGCTACGACCCGCAGGGGCACGACGGCTCCCAGCTCGAGGTGGCCGAACGGCTCGCGGCGGACGTCCTCGCGTTCCGCGACCGGCACGCCCTGGCCCGGGTCGTGGTCGTCGACCTGGCCTCGACCGAGCCGCCGATCGAGCCACGGCCCGAGCACGACGACGTCGACGCGCTGCTCGCGGCGCTCGCCGAGCCCGCTCGCACGGTCCTGCCCCCGTCGTCGGTGACCGCGTACGCCGCCGTGCTCGCGGGCGCGCCGTACGCCGCCTTCACGCCGTCGGCGGGCATGGCGATCCCCGCGCTGACCCGGCTGGCTACGCAGGCCGGCCTGCCCGTCGCCGGCCAGGACGGCAAGACGGGTCAGACCTGGCTGCGGACCGTCCTGGCGCCCGCGTTCACGGCCCGCGGCCTCCGGGTGCTCTCCTGGGCCGGGACCAACCTGCTCGGTGGCGGCGACGGCGCCACCCTGGCCGACCCGCAGAACGTCCGCAGCAAGCTCGCGACGAAGTCGCGCGGCCTCCGGGACCTCACCGGCTCCGACGTCACCCCGCTGCACATCGACAACGTGCCCGACCTCGGCGACATTAAGGTCGCGTGGGACCACGTGCACGTCGAGGGCTTCCTCGGCACCCGCTTGACCCTGCAGACGACCTGGAGCGCGTTCGACTCGATGCTCGCGGCGCCGTACGTGCTCGACCTCACCCGCCTCCTCGCCCTCGCGCACGCCGCAAGGATCGCGGGGCCGGTGCCCGAGCTCGGGTTCTTCTTCAAGGAGCCGTGGGCCTCCGACACGCACGACGCTGCCGCGCAGGCTCGCGACCTGCACGCGTGGGCCGGCCGGCTCGGCGCGCTCGTCGCGTCGCGGACCGGCGTGTGACACGGCGACGGCCTCGGGTGCCGTCCGACCAGTCGCGCCGGGCTGCGGCACGGAGCGTCGCCTCCGCGATGACTTCTCGCTGAGCACGAGGTCTACCCCTCGACACGAACCACGCGATCACGACGGAGCGGGCCATGGGATCGATCGAGATCGAGCTGTTCACGACCCTCGACCTCGTCGGGCAGGCGCCCGGCGGGCCGGAGGAGGACCCGGAGGGAGGGTTTGCGTTCGGCGGCTGGCAGGCACCGCTGATCGACGACGTCGCGGGCGCGCAGATCGCCGCGGCGTACGAGGGCGCGGACGCGCTGCTGCTCGGGCGGCGGACGTACGACATCTTCGCGTCGTACTGGCCGTTCCAGGAGGGCGGCCAGGACGACGACTTCGCCGCCCTGTTCAACCGCATCCCCAAGTACGTCGCGTCGCGCGGCACGCCGGACCTTCCGTGGGCCGGGTCGACGCTGCTCGGACCGGACCTGCCCGCCGCGGTGCGCGAGGTGCGCGACCGCCACGAGCACGTCAAGGTCGTCGGCAGCCTCGACCTGGTGCAGACGCTGCTGCGGGAGAGGCTGTTCGACCGCCTCGACCTGTGGGTGCACCCCATCGTGCTCGGCACGGGCAAGACCGTGTTCGACGGCGGCGCCGTCCCCACCAACCTCACCCTCCTCGAGCCGCCCGCACCCAGCCCCAACGGGACCGTCCTGCTGCGCTACGGCCTCGCCGCCGGCACACCCGGGACGGGCGACATGAGCGAGCCGGGACGCGGCGTCGGGCAGGACTCCTGATCCAGGAGAGCGTCGTCGGGCACGAAAGCCCGTCGGCGCCCGGCGGCTCGCAGCCCATGCACCCCGGACCTACGAGTCCGCACCCAGGAACCCGACCTCAGGAGACGTGCCCATGACGATCCAGCGACTCGACAACGTGGCGGTCGTCGTCGACGACCTCGACGCGGCCGTCGCGTTCTTCGCCGAGCTCGGGATGGAGCTCGAGAACCGGATGACGATCGAGGGGCGGTGGGCCGAGCGCGTCGTCGGGCTCGACGGCCTGCGGTCGGAGATCGCGATGATGCGCGTCCCCGACGGGCACGGGCGCCTCGAGCTCACCCGGTACCACGCACCCGCGCCGCTCGACCTCGGCCTGGGCACGGCCCCGCCGAACGTGCTGGGCCTGCACCGCGTGATGTTCGCCGTCGACGACATCGACGAGACGGTGCGGCGCCTCGGGCCCCACGGCGGCGCGGTGATGGGAGAGATCGTCGAGTACGAGGGCGTCTACCGGCTCTGCTACCTGCGCGGACCGGGCGGCGTCATCGTGGGGATCGCGGAGCAGCTCGACTGAGAACCCGCCGGCCGCTACGAGGCGGCCGCGGTCTCCCCGCGGAGGATCGAGGTCATCTTCTTCCCTCGCGCGACCTCGTCGACGAGCTTGTCGAGGTAGCGGATCTTCTGCATGAGCGGGTCGTCGATCTCCTCGACGCGGACGCCGCAGATCACCCCGGTGATGAGCGAGGCGTTCGGGTTCATCGACGGTGCCCGGTCGAAGAACTCCTCGAGCGTGATCTCGTCCGAGATCGCCGCCGCGAGCCCGGCGTCGTCGTAGCCGGTGAGCCAGCCGATGACCTGGTCGAGCTCGTCCGTCGTGCGCCCCTTGCGCTCCACCTTGGTCACGTAGAGCGGGTAGACGCTCGCGAAGCTGATCCCGAAGATGCGGTGTCGCGCCATGGCTGCCTCCTCATGCCCGCCAGGGTCCGTCGCCGCCCGGCCCGGGCGGCCGTCCGGCACGGTTCACGCTACCCCGCGGCTCCCGCCGGACGGACCGCGACCATCGCGTGCGAGGCCTCGATCCGGTCCACGAGCAGCGTGCCCGCCGCGACCAGCGGCAGGAGCACGAGGTTGCCCAGCAGCATCGTGCGCAGGAACGGCAGACCCGCGACGTAGCTCGCGACGAGTCCGTCCACGGAGGCCGGGTACCAGATGCCACGCCCCTGGAACCAGACGCCGAAGTTGGTCCACGCGAAGAACCACAGCGAGCCCGCGACGCCGAACGCGGCGCCCGCGCCGACGCGGCGCCAGCCGGTCGTGTTCCGCGCGAGCAGCGAGCCCAGCCCGACCACGAGCCAGGCGCTCCACGTGAAGAGCGCGATCGCGGTGTTGCCGAGCACGACGTCGGACACGACCGTCACGGCGAGCGGCACGACGAACGCCCAGCGCGAGCGCAGCAGGAGCGTCGCCGCGAACGTCGCGGCCGTGACGAGCTCGAGGTTGGCGGGCGCGCCCAGGTCGGCACGCACGAGGCGCCAGACCACGGCCAGCGCCGCGAGCGCCACGACGAGCGCCGGGCGCCACCAGCGAGTCACCGTCAAGGCCTGCGAACCCGTCACGAGGTGAACGTCTCGAGCTTCCACGTGATCTCGTCCCCGTCCTCGGTCTCGAGGGATCCTGCTCCCACGGTAGCCATCTCGCCGTTCACGTACAGCGCCCAGAACTCGCTGTCCGGGTCGGCCGCGACGCCGTCGATCGCCGTGACGAACGCGTTCTCGCCCTCGCCGGTCACCTGGGCGGACGGGTCCGCCTCGAGCAGCAGGTCGAGCGCGGTCGTGCCCGCGCGCCCCTCGTACGAGAGCTCGGGCGCGTCCTCGGCGTCGTCGGACGCCTCGTCCGTCGCGTCGTCGGCCGGGGCGCTCGTCTCCTCGCTCGCGGTCGACGTGGACGGCGACGCGGCGTCGGCGGCCGGCTCGTCGGTGGAGGAGCACCCGGCCAGCAGGCCCGCGGCGAGCAGGACGGCGGTCAGGGCGGTGAGCGGGCGCGCGGCGGCGTCGCGGAGGGTTCGGAGGGTCACGACGTCAGCGTACGGAGCCTGCGCCGACCCGCGCCCGGACGCCCGCCAGTCGGACGACGCACCGTCACCCGATCTCCTCGCCCGCGACGGCCTTGGCGGCCAGCCGCTCCTCCTCGCTGACCTCCCAGACCTCGTAGGCGGAGTGGAACGCGAGGAAGATGATCCCGCACCCGAGCACGAGGTCCGGCCAGCCGGAGCCGGTCCACGCGGTCACGAGCCCCATCGCGATGACGGCGACGTTGACGAGCACGTCGTTGCGCGCCGACAGGAACGCTGCCCGGCTCAGCGACCCACCGTGGTGTCGGACCCGCACCAGGAGCCACGCGCACACGCCGTTGACGACGATCGCCCCGAGCGAGGCGAGGACGAGCGGCACGACGTGGGGCGCCGTCGGGTCGCCGAAGCGCTGCACCGCCTCCCAGGCCGCGAAGAGGGCAGGACCGAGGATGAGCAGCGCCATGACCTTGCCCAGGACCGCGCGCCGCGCGAGCGGGAAGCCGAGCGCGACGGCGATGAGCAGGTTGATCGCCGTGTCCTCGAGGAAGTCCACGCTGTCGGCGAGCAGCGAGACCGAACCCGCCGCGAGCGCGACCGTGAGCTCGACGACGAAGTACGCGAGGTTGAGCCCCGCGACCAGCAGGACGGTGCGCCGTAGCAGGCGGACGAGGTCGGGGTCGCCCGCCCGACGCGCGTCCTGCCCGTCGGTCATCGTCAGACGTCGATACGCGCGTGGTCCAGCTCGGCGGCGCCGGCGACGATGAACTCCTTGCGCGGCGCGACGTCGCTGCCCATGAGCAGCTCGAACACGCGCTCCGCGGCCTCGGCGTGCTCGGCCGTGACGCGACGCAGCGTGCGGTGGCGGGGGTCCATCGTCGTCTCGGCGAGCTGGTCGGCGTCCATCTCCCCCAGGCCCTTGTACCGCTGGATGTCGTCCTTGTAGCGGCGCCCGGCCTTGTCGAGCTTCTTGAGGGTCGCGGCGAGCTCGGCCTCGGAGTACGTGTAGATGTACTCGTTCTTGCGGCGCCCGGCACCGATGACCTCGATACGGTGCAGCGGCGGCACGGCAGCGAAGACGCGGCCCGCCTCGACGAGCGGCTTCATGTAGCGGTAGAAGAGCGTGAGCAGCAGGGTGCGGATGTGGGCGCCGTCGACGTCGGCGTCCGTCATGAGCACGATCTTGCCGTAGCGCGCGGCCTCGAGGTCGAACGACCGCCCCGACCCGGCGCCGAGCACCTGGATGATCGCGGTGCACTCGGCGTTGCGCAGCATGTCGCTCACGGACGCCTTCTGCACGTTGAGGATCTTGCCGCGGATGGGCAGGAGCGCCTGGAAGTCGGAGCTGCGCGCGAGGCGCGCGGTGCCGAGCGCGCTGTCGCCCTCGACGATGAACAGCTCGCTGCGCTCGACGTCGTCGCTGCGGCAGTCGACGAGCTTGGCCGGGAGGGACGACGTCTCGAGCGCGTTCTTGCGCCGCGAGATCTCCTTCTGCTTGCGCGCGGTGATGCGCGCGCGCATCTCCGCCACGACCTTGTCGAGCAGCAGCGCGGCCTGCGTCTTCTCGTCGCGCTTGGTCGACGTGAGGAGGGCGTTCAGCTCCTTCTCCACCACGCGCGACACGATGCCGCGCACGGGCGCGGTGCCGAGGACCTCCTTCGTCTGGCCCTCGAACTGCGGCTCCGCGAGGCGGACGGTGACGACGGCGGTCAGGCCGGCGAGGACGTCGTCCTTCTCGATGCGCTCGGACGCGTCCTTCGTCGAGACCTTGAGGCGGCGCGCGTTCGTCTCGACCGCCTTGCGCAGCACCTTGAGCAGGCCCTGCTCGAACCCGCCGAGGTGGGAGCCGCCCTTGGGCGTGGCGATGATGTTGACGAAGCTGCGGACCTCGGTCTCGTACCCCGTGCCCCAGCGCAGCGCGACGTCGACCTCGCAGTCGCGCTGGACCGCCTGCGGCGTCATGTGGCCGCGGTCGTCGAGCACCGGGACGGTCTCCGTGAACGACCCCGAGCCCGTGAGGTGCCAGGTCGCGGTGACGGGCGTGTCCGGCGCCAGGAAGTCGACGAAGTCGACCGACCCGCCCGTGTGCACGAACGTCTCCTCGTGCGGCCCGTCCTCCCCCGGCGTGCCCGGGACGCCGCGCTCGTCGCGCACGGTGATCTCGAGGCCGGGGACGAGGAACGTCGTCTGGCGCACGCGCGTGACGAGCTCGTCGTAGGAGAAGACGGCGGTCTTGAGGAAGATCTGGCGGTCGGCCCAGTAGCGCACGCGCGTGCCCGTGACGCCGCGCTTCGTCTTGCCGACGACGGCGAGCTCCGACCCGGAGACGAACGGCTCGAACGGGGCGTCCGGCGTCGGTCCTGCCTTCGGGTCCGTGAAGACGCCCGGCTCGCCGCGGTGGAAGGTCATGCGGTGCGTCTTGCCGCCGCGGTCGACCTCGACGTCCAGGCGCGCGGACAGCGCGTTGACGACGGACGCCCCGACGCCGTGCAGACCGCCCGACGCGGTGTACGACCCGCCGCCGAACTTGCCGCCCGCGTGGAGCTTGGTGAACACGACCTCGACGCCGGACAGCCCGGTCTTGGGCTCGATGTCCACGGGGATGCCGCGACCGTCGTCCTCGACCGTCACGGACGAGTCGGCGTGCAGCACCACCCGGATCTTCGAGCAGTTCCCGGCGAGCGCCTCGTCGACCGAGTTGTCGATGATCTCCCAGAGGCAGTGCATGAGACCGCGCGAGTCGGTCGTGCCGATGTACATGCCCGGGCGCTTGCGCACGGCCTCGAGGCCCTCGAGCACGGACAGGTGCCGAGCGGTGTAGCTGGACTCAGCGGAGGTGGTCGTCACGGCGGCAAGCCTAGACGAGCGCGCCCACACCGTTGCGCTCCCCCGCCGCGAGGCCGCTGCGCGACCACGCGGCTCCGCTTCGCGGGTAGCGAACCCCGGGCCCCGGCGGGACGAATCCTCGGGAGCAGATGGTTTGATGTTCACGTGACTGCTACGACGACCACCACCGAACCGCTGACCGCGGCCGACCGCTGCGACCGCTGCGGGGCCCAGGCGTACGTCCGTGTGGTCCTGCCGAGCGGCGAGCTGCTGTTCTGCGGCCACCACGCGCGGGCGCACGCGGATGCCTACACCGACCTCGCGACGTCCATCCAGGACGAGACCGACAAGCTGCTCGCGGAGCACGGCGCGCGCTGACGCGCCCTCCGCCGAGCACCGTCCCGCGCCAGGAGCGCACCACCGCGGGGACCGGCTCCACCGCCCGGTCCCGGCGGCACGACCTCAGACACGACGAAGGCCCCGAGGAGATCTCCTCGGGGCCTTCGTCGTGCGACGACGGCGGGCGGCCGGTGGCGTGCACCGGCCGCCCGCCGCGACGCGTCAGTCGAGGTAGTCGCGCAGCACCTGCGAGCGGCTCGGGTGGCGCAGCTTCGACATGGTCTTCGACTCGATCTGACGGATGCGCTCGCGCGTCACGCCGTAGACCTTGCCGATCTCGTCGAGCGTCTTGGGCTGGCCGTCCGAGAGGCCGAACCGCATCGAGACGACGCCCGCCTCGCGCTCGCTGAGCGTGTCGAGCACCTGGTGGAGCTGCTCCTGCAGGAGCGTGAAGCTCACGGCGTCGGCCGGGACGATGGCCTCGGAGTCCTCGATGAGGTCACCGAACTCGCTGTCGCCGTCCTCGCCGAGCGGAGTGTGCAGCGAGATCGGCTCGCGGCCGTACTTCTGGACCTCGACGACCTTCTCCGGGGTCATGTCGAGCTCCTTGGCGAGCTCCTCGGGCGTGGGCTCACGACCCAGGTCCTGCAGCATCTGACGCTGCACGCGCGCGAGCTTGTTGATGACCTCGACCATGTGCACCGGGATGCGGATCGTGCGCGCCTGGTCCGCCATCGCGCGCGTGATCGCCTGCCGGATCCACCACGTCGCGTACGTCGAGAACTTGTAGCCCTTGGTGTAGTCGAACTTCTCGACCGCACGGATCAGACCGAGGTTGCCCTCCTGGATCAGGTCCAGGAACAGCATCCCGCGGCCCGTGTACCGCTTGGCCAGCGACACCACCAGACGCAGGTTCGCCTCCAGCAGGTGGTTCTTCGCCCGCTTGCCGTCGTGCGCGATCCACTGCAGCTCACGCTTGAGCTTGCGGTCCAGGTCGTCGCCCTCGGCCGCGAGCTTCTCCTCGGCGAACAGGCCGGCCTCGATCCGCTTCGCGAGCTCGACCTCCTGCTCCGCGTTCAGCAGCGCGACCTTGCCGATCTGCTTGAGGTAGTCCTTGACCGGGTCGGCCGTCGCACCCGCGGTCACGACCTGCTGGACCGGCGCGTCGTCCTCGTCGGCGTCCGACACGACGAAGCCCGTCTCCTCGGGCTCCTCGGTCGCGGCACCGGCGGCGGGCTTCTTCGCACCCGTGTCCGCGGCCGCGTCCTCGTCGTCCTCGATCACGTCGATCTCGAGGTCCTCGACCTCGACGTCGACGTCGTCCTCGTCGTCGTCCTTCTTCTTGGCGCGCGCGGGGGTCGCCTTCGCCTTGGCCGGAGCCTTCGCCGCGGTCTTGCGCGCCGCGGTCTTGCGCGCCGCGGGCTTCGCCGGGCCGGTGGACGGGGCGGCCTCGGCCGCGTCGCCCTCGGCGGCCGGGGCGGCCTTGGTGGTGGTCGTCGTGCGCTTGGTCGTCGACGCGGACTTCGCCGCCGCGGGCTTGGTGCGCGCCGTCGTCGTGCTGCGCGGGGACGCCGCCGCGGCGACCTTGGTCGTGGTCGGGATGTCGACCTCGACGCCGGCGCCCGCGAGCGCGCGGAAGACCGCCTTCAGCCGCTTGGCGTCGTTGACGGCGGCCTGCTCGCACGCGGTGCGGAAGCTCTCGGCGTCGACGCGACCGTTCGCGCTGCCGCGCCGCAGGAGCTCCTGCAGGGCGGGGTGCTCGAACTCTCGCGGGAGTGCGGAAATCGGGGTTGAGGGCGCCACAAACCGACCTTTCGGCAATCATGGGGGGCGGTAGGGCCGCCGGAGCGGGGACGTGAACCGTGAAGTGCGGGCTTCTCGTGGACTCTCACGGCGAGTCGTCGGGCTCTGGCGGATACCTATATTGTACCGGCGATCCGTGCACCGGACGCCGCGACACGAGGTGAGGTCGGACCTGACCGCCTCGCGGCGGCCCGCACACCACGTCTCGGCGACGTTCGACACCCGGGTCCTGGCCTGTACAACGGCCCGGTACCCCCGAAGATTCCCTGCTCAGGCCCCCGCGCGCTCGGGCTTGACGGCCAGCACCGGGCAGGGCGCGTCGAGCAGGATGCGCTGCGCGTTCGACCCGAGGATGAGCTTGCCGACCGGGCTGCGGCGGCGCAGGCCGATGACGATGAGGTCCGCGGAGGCCCGCTCGGCGGCGCTCACGAGGTCCTCGGCGAGGTCGGACGTCCCCTGCTCGCGCCGCAGCGTCGTCCCCGTCCCCGCGAGCCGCTCCTCGACCCGACGCAGGTCGTCCTCGTGCGCCGCGACGAGCTCGGGCGTCGAGGTCGACGCCTCCGTGACGACGACCACGAGATCGGTGCCGCGCCGGACCGCCTCGGTGGCCGCGCTGTCGAGAGCCTCACGACCCTCGGGCGTGCTCAGGTGCGCGACGACGACGCTCATGTGTCCTCCGGGAACGGCTCGTGGGCGCGGTCGGCCGCGGGCGGCGACCGCAGGTCGTGTTGCGGTCGAACCTACCCGAACCCGCGCGCCGCGGCTCACACGTCGGCGCGGATCCAGCCCGGCGCGACCCCGGCGTCGAGCGCGCTCGACAGCAGGAGGGCGAGCCGGTACGTCGGGTCCTCCGCGAGCGCCTCGTCGAGCCGGCGTCCCGCCCTGCCGCCGTCCCCGTGCCACCAGGCGACGAGCGCGAGGAGCGTGAGCGCCGGGGCCGTGCTCCCGCGCGGCGCGTGGGCCACGACCGCCTCGAGCACGGCGCGGGCGGGACCGGTCACGTCCGGGTCCGGCGCCAGCCCCGCCGCCGGGTCGACGATCGACGCGATCGCGCGCGCCGTCCCGGCGTCGACGTCGCCGCCGCGGACCGTGCGGTCCGCGAGGTCGCCCGTCCCGGGCACGAGCGAGACGAGCACGGCGTCACGCACCGGGACCGCCTCGAGCCCGGCCGCGAGCCGGCCGAGGACCGTGGCCGGAGGCAGCCCTGCACCGGTCCCCGCGCCCCGGGCCCCGCTCTCGGCACGCCCCTGCTCGTGCGCGGTCGCGCGGGCGACCGCCGCACGCCACTCGGCCAGGCTCTCGACGCGGCGGGCGACGGCGTCGGGGTCGGCCCCGGCGCCGGGAGGACCGCCCTCGCGGGCGCGGTCCCGAACCCGGCGGGCCGCGCGCGCCGCACGCCGCCGCGCGTCGGCGCCCGCGCGCGGGATCCGCAGCGCCTCCTCGCGCGAGTCCGCGAGCACGGCCCCGGCGAGCACCATGTGCGCGCCCACCTCGCTGGACTCGAGCTCGCGCAGCGGGCGCCCGCCCGGCGGGCAGCACTCGTCCTCGGCGCAGTCGAGCGCGTACCAGCCGCTCGGCGACACGACCCAGACGTCCACCGGACCGTGCTCCGGCTCGACGGCCTCCCGGCAGCGCTCGACGGCGGCCCTCACGACGGCGGTCCCGACGCCGCCGGACCGCAGCGGCGCTCCCGTGTACACGACGAGGACGACCCGCTGCGCGCCGTCGGCGGCGAGGTGGCCGACGACGGAGCGCGCGAGCTGCGGGCCGTGCTCCAGGTCGGCGAGGTCGGCGACGTCGACCCGGACGACGAGGCCGACCCGACCGCGCGGCGGTCGCAGCCCGACGAGGACGACGCTGTCCTGGGGTCGGTAGCCGAGCCGGTAGGGGACGTAGGCGAGGAGCTCGCGCGGGCCCTGGGCCCGGATCAGGGTGGTCATGACGCCCATCCCAGCCCGTCCCGACGGCGCGCGGGGCGGGCGGGCGGACGGCTGTGGACGCGCGGGGCCCGGACCCGACCCCGCGCTCCGCCTGTGGTCCACCCCCGAGGCCGGTGGTGGCTCGCAGACGCCCGGGTGACTACGGTGTGCGCGTGCCACCACGAACCCGAGCCCGCGCGCGGCGAGCGGCCCCGTCCGTCCACGCGGCCGCCGTCGTCCTCGCCGTGGCGCTGCTCGGCACGGCGCTCGCCGGCTGCCAGGCGGGCCCGGACGACGTCCAGGGGGCCGCCGGGCCCCGTGGCACGCCTGCGTCCCCCGCCGAGGAGGCTGCGGGGGACGCAGGCACGCCGCTGCCCCGCTACGACGCGGACTCCGCCGTCGGGGACCTCGTGGAGGGTTTCCCGGCCGAGCTCGTCACGGTCCCCGCGGGCGCCCAGGTGCTCGCGAGCTCGGCCCGGCCGTCAGAGGACGGCACGCTGGTCGACGTCACTCTCAACCTGCGCTCGGACGAGCCCGTCGACGTGCTCACCGCCTACTACACCGAGGCGCTCGGCGCCGCCGGGTTCGCGGTGTCGCCCTCGAGCGTCCCGAGCGCGCTCACCTCGCTCACGACGTTCGTCCGGACGCCGGCCCCCGAGTCCCCCACCGAGTCGCTGGCCGTCGGCGTGTTCGACGACGAGACCGAGCGGCTGGTGACGATCAGCGGGCAGGTCGCGGCCGGCTGACGGGTCCGACCGTGGGACGACGCCGCCGAGGTGCCGCACCGCATAGGCTGCCCCCGTGCCGAACCCGTCGCTGCCGACCTCGTCCTCGCCCGAGCCCCTCGACCCGGGGGCCCCTCGGAGCGTCACCGACCCGAGCCCGAGCGCGCTCGTCGACCGGGAGGGCGTCCGCGCCGGGGTCGACGAGGCCCTGCACGTCTCGACCGCGGCGCTGCGCGAGGAGCTCTCCTCCACGCACCCCGACGCCGACCCCCTCGCCGACGCGACGGACGAGCTGCTCGCCGGTGGCAAGCGCCTCCGGGCGGCCTTCTGCTACTGGTCCTGGCGCGCACATGGCGGCGACCCGGACGGCCCGCACCGCGAGGTCGCGCTCCGCGCGGGCGCGGCGCTCGAGCTGTTCCAGGCCGCTGCGCTCTTCCACGACGACGTCATGGACGCCTCCGACACCCGGCGCGGGCGGCCGACCGCGCACCGTGCGTTCGGGGCGCGGCACCGCGGGCTCGGCTGGTCCGGCGACGCCGACCGCTACGGCGAGAACACGGCGATCCTGCTCGGCGACCTCGCGCTCATCGCGAGCCACCGCGAGCTGGGCGACGCGCTCGACGCCCTCCCCGCCGACGTCGCGACCCGCTCGCGCGTCGTCTTCGGTCGCATGCAGACCGAGGTGATCGTCGGGCAGTACCTCGACGTGCAGGCGCAGGTGCTGCCCTGGGGCGACGACCCCGCGGCCGACGAGGAGCGCGCGCGGGCCGTGATCCGGTCGAAGTCGGCGCGCTACAGCGTGGAGCACCCCATCGCGCTCGGCGCGGCGCTCGCCGGGGCCGACGAGGACGCCGTCGCCGCGACGAGCGCGTTCGGGCTGCCCGTGGGCGAGGCGTTCCAGCTCCGCGACGACGTGCTCGGCGTGTTCGGGGACGCGCGCGTCACGGGCAAGCCCGCGGGCGACGACCTGCGCGAGGGCAAGCGCACGGTGCTCGTCGTGCGCGCGCTCGCCGCCGCGACGCCCGCGCAGCGCGACCTCCTGCTCACGCACCTGGGCGACCCTGACCTCGACGCGAGCACGGTCGAGGACCTGCGCGCCGTGCTCGTCGAGACCGGCGCGCGCGACGCCGTGGAGTCGCTCATCGCCGAGCTCACCGACCGTGCGTCGTCGGCCCTCGCCGACGCCGGGCTCGCCGAGCCCGGGGCCACGATGCTCGGGCTGCTCGCGCGGGCCGCCGTCGAGCGGACCGCCTGACGCGAGGCCGAGCGGCTCCGACGGGCCGGTCGGGCGAGCGGGTCAGAGCTCGGACTGCGCGACGCGGCGCACCCGCGCCTTGTGCCCGCTCAGGAGCGTGTCGAACGGGGGCTCACCCAGCTCGTCGTTCGGGCTGAACAGCCACTCGAGGATCTCGGCGTCGTCGAACCCGGCGTCGGTGAGCACGACGATCGTGCCCTGCAGGCTCGACAGGACGCCCACCCGCCCGCTCTCGTCCGGACGGCCCGCGTTCGCCGGGTCGACGAGGTGCAGCGGCACGAGGAAGCGGGCCGGGATCTGGAACGTCGTGCGCTCGCCGCGCTTCACGCCGACGACGCGGCGCTCCTGCACGATGCGGCGCACCTTGCCGACGTCGGTGCCGAGCGCCTCGGCGACGTCGGGCAGGGTCAGCCACTCGCCGACCAGGTCGTCGAGGGTCGGGCGGGGGCTGGGGTCACGGTCGGTCACCGGGCAAGCCTACGGCGTGCCTCCACACGACACCCACGCCGTGCGCGCCCGCGCTCACCGGATCGCGACGTCGGGCCACCTAGACTCTCTCCCGTGGCCACCGTGACGACCGATCCCCTCGTCGGCCGCCTGGTCGACGGGCGGTACGAGGTCGTCTCGCGCATCGCGCGAGGCGGCATGGCGACGGTGTACCTGGCCGTCGACCGCCGGCTCGAGCGCGAGGTCGCGCTCAAGGTCATGCACGCCCACCTCGCCGAGGGCGCGTCCGGCGCCGACTTCGTCTCGCGCTTCCGCCGCGAGGCGCGCGCGGCGGCCCGCCTCACGCACCCGGGGCTCGTCGCCGTGTACGACCAGGGGCTCGACGGCGACACGAGCTACCTCACGATGGAGTACGTGGCGGGCTCGAACCTGCGCCGCGCGATGCTCGCGGAGCGCACGCTGCCGCTGGGCCGCACGCTCGACGTGCTCGAGGACGTCCTCGACGCGCTCGCCGCCGCCCACCGCGCCGGTCTCGTGCACCGCGACATCAAGCCGGAGAACGTGCTCGTCGACGCCGAGGGCCGGCTCAAGGTCACGGACTTCGGGCTCGCGCGCGCGGTCAACGAGGTCACGGCGACGACGACCGGCACCATCCTCGGGACCGTCGCCTACCTCTCCCCCGAGCTCATCGCGACGGGCGCGTGCGACGCACGGACCGACGTCTACGCCGTGGGCATCCTCGCGTACGAGATGCTGCTGGGCACGGTCCCGCACACCGGCACGACTCCCATCCAGGTCGCGTTCCAGCACGTCAACAACGACGTGCCGCCGCCCTCGGACGTCGCCCCGTGGATCCCGCCCGAGGTCGACGACCTGCTGTGCGCCCTCGCCGCGCGCGACCCCGCCGACCGCCCGGCCGACGCCGGCGCCGCGCTCGCGCTCGTGCGCTCGACCCGCGCGGCGCTCGACCCGGCCGACCTCGAGCGGCGCGTCGACCCGCCCGCGGGCGCGGCCGTCGACGGCCCCCCGGCCGAGGCCCCCGGGTCCGGCCCGACGACGGAGCACCGGTCCGCGGCGACCGCGCCCCTCGCCGCGCTCAGCCTGCAGGACCGCGAGGCCGCCGGCCTCACCGAGCCGCTCGCCGTCGGGCACGTCGTCGCCCCGACGACGCGGCCGGGCCCGCCGCCACCTCCCGCTCCCCCGGTCACGGCGCGACGCCGCGGGCGAGGCCGGGCGGTCGTCTGGTCGCTCGTCGTCCTGCTCGTCCTCGCGGGGGCCGGCGGCGGCGCGGCCTGGTGGTTCTCCTCCGGGCCCGGCGCGTACACGCAGGTCCCCGGCGGGCTCGTCGAGGCGTCCCGGACCGAGGCCGCCGCGATCCTCGACGGGGCGGGCCTCGACCACACGGTCGAGGAGCGCTACGACGACGCCGTGCCGGAGGGCGCCGTCGTGGCGACCGACCCGGCGTCCGGCGAGGACGTGCGCAAGGACGGCAGCGTGCAGCTCGTCGTGTCGAAGGGCGTGCGGATGCTCACGGTGCCGACCGGCCTCGTGGGCGCGACGCAGGAGGAGGCGACCGCCGCGATCGAGGGCGCCGACCTGACGCTCGGCGACCCCGTCCTCACGCCGCACGACGAGGTGCCGTCGGGCCAGGTCATGGCCGTGAAGGACCCCGACGGCAACGTCATCGAGGAGGGCGCCACGATCCGGCACGACGTGCCGGTGGTGCTCACCGTCTCGTCCGGGCCCGCGCCCGTCGTCGTGCCGCAGGTCACGGGCTCCCCGAAGGACGCCGCGGTCCAGGCCCTGGAGGACCAGGGCCTCGTGCCCGCGGTCACCGAGGAGTACTCGGAGTCCGTCGCCGCGGGCCTCGTGATCCGCCAGGACCCCGAGCAGGGCACCGACGCGCACCGGACGGACACGGTGAACGTCGTCGTGTCGCTCGGGCCGCCGCTCGTCGAGGTGCCCAACACCTACTCGATGAACGTCAAGGCCGCCGAGAAGGCGCTCACCGACGCGGGGTTCACGGTCGAGGTCCGGCACCCGCAGGGCATCAGCCCTCTCAACATCGTCTACGCCCAGGACCCTCCGGGCGGCGACGGCCGCACCGCCCCGAAGGGCTCGACGATCGTCATCAACGTCTTCTGACGTCGACTCCCCAGCATGTGGCTGTGGCCCGTCCCGACGTCGGGACGGGCCACAGCCACGTGCTCGGCGCGAGTCGTGCCGCTCAGCGGCGGAGCATCTCCGCGACCTGGAACGCCATCTCCAGCGACTGCTGGTGGTTGAGGCGCGGGTCCACCAGGGTCTCGTAGCGCAGGGCGAGCCCCGCGTCGTCGATCTCCTCGCTGCCGCCCAGCACCTCGGTCACGTCGTCGCCCGTGAGCTCGACGTGCAGCCCGCCCGGCACGGTCCCCGCGGCGCGGTGCACCTCGAAGAACCCGCGGACCTCGTCGAGCACGTCGTCGAACCGGCGCGTCTTGTAGCCGCTCGCGGACGTGATGGTGTTGCCGTGCATGGGGTCCGTGACCCACGTGACGGGCACGCCCGCGCGCGCGACGGCCTCGACGAGCGGCGGCAGCGCGTCTCGGACGTTCCCCGCGCCCATGCGCGTGACGAAGGTCAGGCGACCCTCGACGTCGTCGGGGTTGAGACGCCGGGCGAGCTCGAGCGCGACGTCGGGCGTCGTCGTCGGGCCGAGCTTCACGCCGATCGGGTTGGCGACGCGCGACAGGAAGTCGACGTGCGCGCCGTCGAGCTGGCGCGTGCGCTCGCCGATCCACAGGAAGTGGGCCGACGTGTCGTACGCGTCGCCCGTGCGCGTGTCGCGGCGGGTGAGCGCGCGCTCGTAGTCGAGGACGAGAGCCTCGTGGCTGACGAAGAACTCGACCGTGCGCAGGGCGTCGAAGTCGGCGCCGCACGCGTCCATGAAGCGGATCGCGCGGTCGATCTCGGACGCCGTCCGCTCGTAGCGCGCATAGGCGGGGTTGCGCATGAAGCCGCGGTTCCACTCGTGGACCTGGCGCAGGTCGGCGAACCCACCGGTCGTGAAGGCCCGCACGACGTTCCACGTCGCCGACGAGATCTGGTACGCCTGGACGAGGCGCTCCGGGTCGGGCACGCGCGCCTCGGGCGTGAAGGCGTGGCCGTTGATCATGTCGCCGCGGTAGGCGGGCAGCGTCACGCCGTCGCGCGTCTCCGTGTCGGAGCTGCGCGGCTTCGCGTACTGCCCGGCCATCCGACCCATCTTCACGACGGGCATGCTCGCGCCGTGCGTGAGGATGACCGCCATCTGGAGGATGGTGCGGATCTTGTTGCGGATGCGGTCCGCGTTCGCCTCGGCGAACGTCTCGGCGCAGTCGCCCCCCTGCAGGAGGAACGCCTCGCCCCGCCCGGCCGCGGCCAGGCGGGAGCGCAGCGTGTCGGCCGCGGCGGGCACCACGAGCGGCGCGGAGGCCGCCAGCCGGTCCCGGACGGCGTCGAGCGCCGCCTCGTCCGGCCACGTCGGCTGCTGGAGCGCGACGAGCGTGCGGAAGTGGTCGAGCCCGGCGTCGGTCCCCGGCTCGCTCGTGGTGGTCATCCCGCTCCTCGGATCAGTGCGCGGCGGGAGCCGCGGCGACGAGCGGCTGGCCGATGCCCTCGAGCAGCTCGCCGAACCACTGCTGCGTGACGTCGAAGGCCTTGCCGCCCGCGATGCGCGGGAACTCGATCGCGCGCAGGCGGTCGCCGTTCTCCTCGTCGTGCCCGATGACGCCCGACTCGCCGCGCAGCGCGCACTCGACCGCGAGGTCGGTCATCGACTTGATGAGGCGCAGGTCCTCGGCGTTCGCGGCCGCGGCGCGCGAGAAGTAGCCGGACTTCTGCACCATGACCTTCTCGGCGCCCAGCTTCTCGGCGAACTGCTTGGCGAACCACTGGCCGGGGTTGACCGTGTCGAGCTTGACGTGGCCGAACGGGTCGCGCTGGACCTCCTCGCCGGCCGCCTCGAGCTGCGCGACGATCTCGTGCATGCCGGCGCCCTCGGACAGGAAGATGTTGACGTTGCCCTGCTCGTCCATGATCGCCTTGAGACGCTCGGCCTCGGCGTCGATGTCGAGCGCGAGCTCCGGCAGGAAGACCGCGTGCACGTCCCAGCGCTCGCGCGTCAGGCCGAGGGCCGGGGCCCACTCCTGCGCGTCGAGCCACTTGCGGTACTCGGCCGCCGACGCGGCGGTGAGCCACCCGCAGTGGCGGCCCATGACCTCGTGCACGATGAGCATGCGCGGGCCGGAGCGGTGCTCGCCGATGACGTTCGCCGCGAAGCCCGCCGCCTCCTCGGCCGCGGTCCAGGCGCCGAGCGACTGACGGATCGGGATCACGTCGTTGTCGATCGTCTTGGGCAGGCCCACGACGGTGAGCTCGTAGCCGTTGTCGTGCAGGTAGGCGGCGAGGTCGGCCGCGGTCGTGTTCGTGTCGTCGCCACCGATGGTGTGCAGGACGTCGACGCCGTCCGCCTTGAGCTGCTCCGCCGCGACCTGCAGCGGGTCCTGGCCTTCCTGGACGAGGCCGCGCTTGACGCAGTCGGCCGCGTTCGTCAGCTTGACGCGCGAGTTGCCGATCGGCGAGCCGCCGAAGCGGTGCAGGATGCCCGCCTGCTTGCGACCCTCCTCGTCCACGACGATCTTCGTGCCCGTCAGCAGGCCGTGGTAGCCGTACTGGTAGGCGATGATCTCGATCTCCGGGTCGAGCTCCGTGTACCGCTCGATGAGGCCCCCGACGGCGGAGGACAGGCACGGGGCGAAACCGCCCGCGGTGAGGAGGGCGACGCGACGAACCGACATGTGAACTCAGAACCTCTCGTAGGACGGATCCTGGCCGGACGGACGCGGTCCGGCGGGGTGGCGGCGACGGCGGCGGGCACGTACCCCACGAGGGGCACCGTGAGCGAAGCGCGACCGGCCGTCGCTCAGTCTACTGACGCCGCGCCGGGCTCCGGCGGCGGTTCCGGGACCTGGACGTCGGGAGCCGGACGCCCGCCGGGCGCCCCGCCCGCCTCCTCGGACTCGGTGTGCCCCGCGGCGAGGCGCGCCTTGGCCGTCGCGGCGTAGATGTCCACGTACTCCTGGCCGGACAGCCGCATGATCGCGTACTGGATCTCGTCGGCGACGGCGCGCAGGATGAAGCGGTCGTTCTCCATGCCGCGGTAGCGCGAGAAGTCGAGCGGCTCACCGACGACGACCCCGATGCGCATGGGCTTGGGGATGACCTTGCCGATCGGCTGGGCGATGTTCGTGCCCACCATCGCGACCGGGACCACGGGGGCCCCCGACTCGAGCGCGAGGCGCGCGACGCCGGTCTTGCCGCGGTACAACCGTCCGTCGGGGCTGCGCGTCCCCTCGGGGTAGATGCCGAACAGGTCGCCCTCGCGCAGGACGCGCAGGCCGGTCTCGAGCGCGGCCTCGCTCGCCTTGCCGCCCGACCGGTCGACCGGGATCGTCCCGACCCCGCGCATGAACCCGGCCGTCAGGCGGCCCTTGATCCCCGTCCCGGTGAAGTAGTCGGACTTGCCGAGGAACTGGACCTTGCGGTCGAGGACGAGCGGCAGGATGAACGAGTCGATCACCGCGAGGTGGTTGCTCGCGAGGATCGCACCGCCCTCGTCCGGCACGTGCTCGACGCCCCGCGTCCAGGGACGGTACAGGACCCGCAGGATCGGGCCGACCATCACCTGCTTCATGAACCAGTAGAACAACGTTCCTCCTCGCGGGGTCCCGGCGCGGGACGTGCATCCGACTCTAGAGTGATTCCTATGGCCGCACCGAACGCCCAGCCGGACTCCCCGCAGCCCGACGACGGACCCGACCCCACGCCCGACGACGCGTCGCGGGGTCCTGAGCACCCCGCCGAGCCGGACGACGAGGCTGCCCGGCAGGACGACGCACAGGGCGAGGCGGCGCTCGACGTCGATGCGCAGTGGGCCGGCATCGTGGCCGAGCTCTCCGACCTGTCCGACCTCGACCACGACGCGGCGCGCGGACCCGACGACGGCGCCGGCCCCGCCGACGGCCCGTCGCCCGCGCCCCGCGAGGGCCGCGACGTGCTCGGCTCCGTGCCGGTCGCGCCCTGGGTCCGCACCAGCGGCCCCCGCGACTGGCCGACGACGCCGGAGGTCGAGGACCTCGAGGAGGCCGAGAGCCACTTCGTGCCGCCGGACCCGCCTCTCGTCCTCGGCCGCGACCCCCTCCTCACCATGGCGTGGGCCCTGGTCGTCGGCGTGCCGATCCTGCTCCTGGTCGTGCTCGTCGTCGTGCGCCCGTACCCGGTGATCGTCGCGCAGGTGGGCGGCGGGGCGTTCCTCGCCGGGCTCGCGATCCTCCTCTGGCGCATGCCGCACCGCCGCGAGGACGACGACGAGGGCCCGGGCGCCGTCGTCTGACGCCCGGGCCCCGCCCGCACCTGGTCGCGCTGCCCGTCCCGGCCGGCCCGTCGAGACCGGTCAGCGACGGGCGAGGTCCGCCGCGCCGACGATGCCGGCCTCGTTGCCGTGCTCGGCGAGCTCGATGCGCGCCTCGGGACGGTGCCCGCGCGCGGAGAGCTGGTCCGCGAACGCGCGACGCACGGGCTGGAGCAGCAGGTCGCCGGCCGCGCCGACACCGCCGCCGATGACGATGAGCTCCGGGTCGAGCAGCGCCGTCACCGAGGCCGCGCCCTCGCCGATCCAGCGCCCGAGGTTCGCGAGCAGCTCGACCGCCAGGTCGTCGCCCTCCTGGGCGGCCTGCGTGATCTGAGGGCCGTTGAGCTTCTCGGGGTCGCCGCCGCAGATCTCCAGGAGCCGGGTCGCGCGGTCGGGCTGGGCGATGAGCGCGTTCTGCCCGTCGCGCACCAGGGCGCGGCCCGACGCGTACTGCTCCCAGCAGCCCTCGTGGCCGCAGCCGCAGTAGTGGCCGCCCGGCACGACGCGCATGTGCCCGACCTCGGCCGCGACGCCCCACTTGCCGCGCACGAGCTCGCGGTCGACGACGATCGCGCCCCCGAGCCCGGTGCCGACCGTGAGCATGAGCATGTCGGTCGCGTCGCGCGCGACGCCGAACTGGAACTCCGCCCAGCCCGCCGCGTTGGCGTCGTTCTCGACGACGATCGGCACGTCGGTGCCGCCGATGAGCTCGCGCACGTTGCGCGCGAGCGGGTACTCGCGCCACGCGATGTTCGGGGCGAAGAGCACCGACGTCCGGTCGGGGCTGACGAAGCCCGCCGCGGCGAGGCCCATCGCGCCGACCTCGTGCTCGGCGGTCAGCTCGGCATACACGTCGGCGATGGCGCGGTCGATGCTCGCGACGTCGTCGGGCTCGGTGTCGCGGCGCGTCTGGACGAGGATCTCGCCCTTCTCGTCGACGACCCCGGCCGCGATCTTCGTCCCGCCGATGTCCACACCGATGGCGTGCATGTCCCGTCCTCACTCGCTCGGTAACCGCTGACTAACCGCTGGCTGGAAGCCTCACGCTGCAGGTGCTGCCCGTCGACGGGCGACGCACGACCACGGCTCGCGACCCCGCGCCCGGGTCGTCCCGCCGGAACTCCGCGCCCGCGCGAAACGTTGCGCAAGCAGCGCACAGCACCTGAAGCCTACCGACATCGGCAGGTCCCGGGCACACACCACCACTGGGTAGGGTTCTCCCACCGTCGACTACTGCCACTGGAGCCAGCATGGACGAGATCAGCGCCCCACGGATCGTCGAAGTCGATCCCTCGAAGAACCTCAACGACCTGCTCGCGAGCCGGGTCGCGGCCGACCCGGCCGCGCCGCTGGTCGAGCGCCGCGCCGGCGCCGACGGCACGTGGCAGGCGCTCAGCGCACGGGACTTCGACGCCGAGGTCGTCGCCGTGGCGAAGGGGCTCGTCGCGCGCGGGATCCAGCCGGGCGACCACGTGGGCATCATGTCGCGCACGCGCTACGAGTGGACGCTCCTGGACTGGGCCACGTGGGCGGCCGGCGCGGTGCCGGTGCCGCTGTACGAGACGTCGAGCGCGGAGCAGGTCCAGTGGATCCTGTCGGACGCCGACGTCCGGCTGCTCGTCGTCGAGACGGAGGCGCACGCGGCGACCGTCGGCGAGGTGCGCGACCAGGTCCCCGCGCTCGGTGACGTCCTCGTCATCGACTCGGGCGCCGTCGCGACCCTGAGGGCCGACGGGGCCGACGTGGAGGACGCCGAGATCGCGCGGCGCCGCGGCCTGGCGAACCTCGCCGACGTCGCGACGATCATCTACACGTCGGGCACGACCGGGCGCCCCAAGGGCGCCGAGCTCACGCACCAGAACTTCTACTCGCTCACCGTGAACGCGGTGGCCGCGGTGCCGGAGGTGTTCGGCGAGCCGGGCGGTCGCACGCTGCTGTTCATGCCGCTCGCCCACGTGTTCGCGCGGTTCATCGGCGTGCTGGTCGTGGCCGGCGGGACGGTCCTGGGCCACACGCCGGACACCAAGACGCTGCTCGACGACCTCGGCACCTTCAAGCCGACGTACATCCTCTCGGTGCCGCGCGTGTTCGAGAAGGTCTACAACTCGTCCGAGCAGAAGGCCGCCGCGGGCGGCAAGCTCAAGATCTTCCACTGGGCGGCGGCCACGGCGATCGCGTACTCGCGCGCCCTGGACGAGCCGTCGGGCCCCGGCGTCGGGCTGCGCCTGCAGCACAAGGTCGCCGACGCGCTCGTGTTCAAGAAGCTGCGCCACGCGCTCGGGGGCCGCGCGAAGTACGCGGTGTCCGGTGGCGCGCCGCTCGGCGAGCGGCTGGGGCACTTCTATCGCGGCATCGGCGTGCGCATCCTCGAGGGCTACGGGCTCACCGAGTCGACGGCGCCGACGTGCGTCAACCGCCCCGCGACCACGAAGATCGGCACGGTCGGCGAGCAGCTCCCGGGCTGTGGGGCGCGCATCGCCGAGGACGGCGAGATCCTGCTGAAGGGCGACCACATCTTCCGCGGCTACCACAACAACGAGCAGGCCACGGCCGACGCGTTCGTCGACGGGTGGTTCCGCACGGGCGACCTCGGCTCGCTCGACGAGGACGGCTTCCTGCGCATCACCGGGCGCAAGAAGGAGATCATCGTGACCGCGGGCGGCAAGAACGTCGCGCCCGCCGTCCTCGAGGACCGCATCCGCGCCCACGCGCTCGTCTCGCAGTGCGTCGTCGTCGGCGACCAGAAGCCGTTCATCGGCGCGCTCGTCACCCTCGACCCCGAGGGCCTGCCGGGCTGGGCGAGCATGCACGGCAAGGAGCCGATGTCGATCGAGGACGCGGCCAAGGACCCCGACGTCCTCGCCGCGCTCGACGCCGCCGTCACGCGCGCCAACCAGGCGGTGTCGCGCGCCGAGTCGATCCGCAAGTTCACCGTGCTCACCACCGACTTCACGGTCGAGAACGGCTACCTCACGCCGTCGCTCAAGGTGAAGCGGAGCGAGGTGCTCAAGGACTTCGCGGCGGACGTCGAGGCGATCTACGTGGACGGGCCGGCCCCGGTCCGCTGACGTCGCGCACTCCGGGACCACCCGCACGGCCCTCCTCGGCACACCCGCCGGGAGGGCCGTGCGGCGCCCGCGTCAGCGGCGCGCGAGCCGCGCCAGGAGCGCCTGCGCCGGGATGCACACGGCGCCCATCGCCTGCACGTCGTCCGACACGGCACGGTCGCTCGTCACGACGACGACGGGCCGTCCCGCGGGCTCCGCGGCGACCAGTCGTCGGATGAGGTCGTCGGCGATCTCGCCCGACGAGAACAGCACGCGCACACCGCGCGGGGCGTGCACGGGACGCACGGCGGTGTCCGCGCCGTCGAAGCAGACCGTGACCTCGGTTCCCCCGGCCGCGACGCGCAGGAGCCCGCTGAGGAGCCGGTCGCGCTGCTCGGCGAGCGTGAGCTCCCCGAAGCCGGTCTTGGTCACGTTGTAGCCGTCGACGACGAGGTGGGTGCGCGGGACCGACAGGAGGTCGCCGAGCAGCGCCGGGTCGTCGGCGGCCCGACCGCGCGACCCGGGCCTCGGCCGCGCGGTCGCGCCCGGCAGGGCGGCGGCGACGTCGTCGGCCGGGGTCGTCGTGGCGGGCCCCAGCGCGAGCTCGCGCCGCAGCCCGGACGCCGCCTCGACCACCGTGTCGAGCAGGAGCCGCGCGCGTGCCGTCGCGACGTCGGCCGCCGACGTCCGCGCCCGACGCGCCTCGTCCCGCTCCGCGCGCGCCCGGGCGAGCTCGACGCCCGCTGCGCGGCGCTCCTCGCGCGCGTCGCGCAGCGCCCCCTCCGCCTCCGCGCGCTCGGCCGACGCCGCCTCGAGGGCTGCCCGGGCCTCGGCGCGCGCCCGGTCGGCGTCCGCCCGCAGCCGTCGCTCGGCGCGACGCGCGCCCGCGAGCTCGGCCGTCGCCGCGTCGGCGCGGGCCGCGGCGTCACGAACCTGCGCGCGGAGCTCCTCGACCTGTGCGGCCAGCCGGTCGCGGTCGCGACGCAACCGGGCGACCTCGCTGCGCTCCGACCGCTCGGTCCGCAGCGTCGTGTCGAGCGCGCGGGCGCGCTCCACGGCCGCCTCCCAGCCGTCCGGGCGCAGCAGGAAGGCGCCGGCGGCGCGCTCGCGGACGACGGCTGGCGCGGTGGCCTCCGCGTCCCCCGGTGCCGCGACGACGTCGTCGGCCGCTGCCGCCGCACCGGCCTCGGGCGACCCCGGGCCGTCGGGGGCCGGGACCTCCTGCGGTGCGCCCGTCCCGCTCCCGTGCTCGCGCGACCAGGCGGCGGCGACCGCGTGCCGGAACCCGGCGTCGTCGACCAGGGCGCGCCACAACGGCACCGCCCCGGCCGACGCGCGCCGGCGTGGGGCGAAGGCCTTGACCCGTTGCAGGGCCACGGGGACGAGGACCGGGTCGAGCGTGCCGAGCACGTCCGCGGCGGCCTCGACGAGCAGCGCGCGCACCGCCGGCGGGACGTCGCCGTCGGGTCCCTCCTCGTCCGACCTCTCGGCCACCATCCCCGCCTCCTGCGTCTCCGCCGTCGGGAGCTCCGCGGACATTTCGTCCCCGATCGTCCCGATTCCCGTGCACCCACCCTATGCCGTGCCGAGGGCGTGGCCGCGGGACACGACGGATCGTGTCGGTGGCCGTCGCTAGCCTCGCCGCCATGTCGTCCGGTCCCCTCCTCGCCTCCTCCCGCGAGGGGTCCGTGCCGCGGGGCGCGCCCGTCCAGCCCACGCTGGACGACCTCGGGACGCCGCTGCGCGACGTGACGTTCGTCGTCGTCGACCTGGAGACGACGGGCGGGTCGCCCGCGGGCGCCGGCATCACGGAGATCGGCGCCGTGAAGGTGCGCGGCGGCGAGGTGCTCGGCGAGTTCCAGACGCTCGTCGACCCGGGCGTGCCCGTCCCCGCCTTCGTCGCCCGGCTCACGGGGATCACGTCGGCCATGGTCGCGACGGCGCCGCGCATCGAGGCCGTGCTGCCGAGCTTCCTGGAGTTCGCCCGCGGCGCCGTGCTCGTCGCGCACAACGCGCCGTTCGACATCTCGTTCCTCAAGGCCGCGTGCCGGGCCGCGGGCTACGAGTGGCCCGGGAACCAGGTGCTCGACACCGTCCCGCTCGCGCGCCGCGTCGTGACGCGCGACGAGGCGCCGAACCACAAGCTCGCGACCCTCGCCGCGCTGTTCCGGGCCACGGTGACGCCCGACCACCGCGCGCTCGCCGACGCGCGCGCCACTGTGGACGTGCTGCACGCGCTCCTCGCGCGGCTCGGGCCCCTGGGCGTCACCCATCTCGAGGACCTCGCGGGCGCGACTGACCCGGTCCCGCAGGACGTCCGGCGCAAGCGGCACCTCGCGGACGGCCTCCCGGACGCACCGGGCGTCTACCTCTTCCGCGGGCCCGGGGACGAGGTCCTCTACGTCGGCACGTCGACGTCCATCCGGCGCCGCGTCCGGTCGTACTTCACCCGCTCGGAGAAGCGCAGCCGCATCACCGAGATGGTGCGTGTCGCGCACGCCGTCACCCCGGTCGTGTGCGCGACCCCGCTCGAGGCGCAGGTGCGCGAGCTGCGCCTCATCGCGGAGCACGCGCCGCGCTACAACCGGAGGTCGCGCCACCCCGAGCGCATGACCTGGGTCCGGCTCACGGACGAGACGTACCCGCGCCTGTCCGTCGTGCGCGACGTGCGGGCCCCGGCCGCCCACATCGGGCCGTTCGCGTCCAAGCACCAAGCCCAGGCCGCCGTCGACGCCCTCCACGACGCGTTCCCGCTGCGCCAGTGCACGCGCCGGCTCCCGGTCGTCGCCTCGCCCGGGGCCACGGCGTGCGTCCTCGCCGAGATGGGACGCTGCTCGGCCCCGTGCACGACCGCCGAGCGCGACACCGGCTACGCGGCCGTCGCCGGAGGCGTGCGGGAGGCGTTCGAGTCAGACCCGTCCCACGTCGTCGCGGAGCTCGGGCGCCGGATCGTCGCGCTCTCGCGCGACGAGCGGTTCGAGCAGGCGGGAGAGCTCACGCACCGACTGCGGGCCTACCTCGCGGGCGCCGCGCGCGCCCAGCGGCTCGCCCCGCTCGCGGCGTGCGCCGAGCTCGTCGCCGCCCGCGCGACGGACGCGGGCGGGTGGGAGATCGTCGTGGTGCGCCACGCGCGCCTCGCCGCGACCGGGGTGAGCGAGCCCGGCGCGGACCCGTGGCCCCTCGTGCACGCGCTCGTCGCGACGGCGGAGACGGTCGCACCGCCCGTGCCGCCCGCCCCGGCGAGCCACCCCCACGAGGCCGAGATCCTGCTGTCGTGGCTCCAGGAGCCGGGCGTGCGGATCGTCGACGTCACCGGCCCGTGGGCGTGCCCGGTCCGATCCGCGGGGTCCCACGTGGACCTCGCCGCCACGGCCCGTGACGTCGCGCGCCACGCCGACCCGGTCGACCGCCCCGACCTGACGCACGCGGCGCCCGGCGTGACCGTAGAGTGGTCGCCAGTCGACGACCCGACCCCGGAGGAACCATGCTGACCGCCATCGTCCTGATCGACACCGCGCCCGACCGTATCCCCGAGGTCGCGTCGGAGGTCGCGGACCTTCGCGGCGTCAGCGAGGTCTACTCGGTCACGGGCAAGGCGGACCTGGTCGCGATGGTGCGCGTCGAGGAGCACGACCAGCTCGCCGACGTCATCGCGGACCGCATCAGCAAGGTCTCCGGGGTCGTGCGCACGGAGACGTTCATCGCGTTCCGCGCCTACTCGAACGTCGACCTCGAGCAGGCGTTCGCGCTCGGCCTCGACGACTGACGGGCCGCCTGGCGCCGCCGGCCGGCCTGCCGCCGCGGGGTCTCAGTCCCGCGCCGCGGCCTCGGCCCAGCGCGCGAGGACGTCGCGGGCGGCACCCGTGTCCACGCTGCGCGCCGCGATCTCGTAGGCGGCGCGGAGCCGCTCGGCGAGCGTCCCCTGCGCGGTCCCGGGCAGCGTGCCGTCCGCGACGAGACCGGCGGCCGCGTTGAGCAGCACGGTCTCGCGCACCGGGCCGGCCTCGCCTGCCAGGAAACGCCGGGCGACCTCGGCGTTGTGCGCCGCCTCGCCACCGCGCAGCTCGGCGATCGTCACCGGCGCGAGGCCCAGGTCGGCGACCGGGTCGAGCCGCTGCTCGGTCACGACGCCGTCGCGCACCTCCCAGACGGTCGCCCCGCCCGTCGCCGCGAGCTCGTCGAGCCCGTCGTCGCCGCGGAACACGAGCGCCGAGGTCCCCCGCCCCGCCAGCACCCCGGCGATGAGCGGCGCCATGCGCGCGTCCGCGACACCGATGGCGGCCGCACGGGGTTGCGCAGGATTCGTCAGCGGGCCGAGGACGTTGAACGCCGTCGGGATGCCGAGCTCCTTGCGCGCGACGCCCGCGTGTCGCATGGACGGGTGGAAGACCATCGCGAAGCAGAACGTGATCCCCGCCTCCTGCACGATGCGGGCCACCCGCTCCGGCCCGTGGTCGAGCCGGATGCCGAGCTCCTCGAGCACGTCCGCGGCGCCCGACGACGAGGTCGCGGCGCGGTTGCCGTGCTTGACGACCCGCACGCCCGCGCCCGCGATGACGAGCGACGCCATGGTCGAGATGTTGACCGTGTGCGCGCGGTCGCCGCCCGTGCCGACGATGTCGACCGCCGGACCGTCCACGGCGAACCGGCTGGCGTGGGCCAGCATCGCGTCGGCGAGCCCGGTCAGCTCGGCGACCGTCTCGCCCTTCGCGCGCAGCGCCACGAGGAAGCTCGCGAGACGCACGGGCGACACCTCGCCCGACATCACCTGGTCCATCGCCCACGCGGTGGAGTCGGCGTCGAGGTCGTGCCCCGCGACGAGCTCGGTCAGCAGGCCGGGCCACGTGAGCCCCGTGCCCGTCGAGTCGCTCGTGGTCGAGGCGGCGGGGTGCGGGGTGGCGGTCACGGGCGGCCCTTCGGCTGGTCGGTCTCCTGTCGGCTACCGCGTGCCGGCGGCACGCAGCAGGTCGGCGACGGCGCGCTGGAGGGCGACCGCGTCGAACGGCCGGGGCACCGCGTCGTCGGCGAGCGACCACGATGCTAGCCAACCGTCCTGCGGCCTGCCGGTGAGGACCAGGACCGGCGGGCAGCGGTAGACCTCGTTCTTGAGCTGCCGGCACAGGCCCATGCCGCCGGCCTTGTCGGCCTCCCCGTCGAGGACGAGCAGGTCCCAGCCGCCCGCGTCCGCCGCGGTCACGACCGCCACCGGCGTCGCGACCTCGAGCCACTCGATGTCCGGCTGACCCGCACCCAGCCGCCGCCCCACGGCGAGGCGCACCTGCTCGCGCACCGTCACGTCGTCGCTGTAGAGGAGGATGCGCGGCGCGCGCGGGGTCACGCTCGTGTCCCCGTGCGTCGTCGTCACGGTCGTCGTCATCGTCGTCACCGTCGCCTTCGTGGTTCCCTCAGGGTGGTCGGGGAGGGCGCGCCACGGCACCGCGGCGCGCACGTCCCGACTGGCATCTTGGCACGTCGGAGCGGATCGCAGCACCCCCTCGCGCGGTACCGACGCCGACCGGCGCGGGGCCCGGGACCAAGGGCCCTGGCCGCCCTCGGGCGCATGCCAGTTTCATGGCACTTAGCAGCGATCCGTCACCAAGTGCAGGTCTCCGTGGGAAGATCTGGAGACATTGTGAGATTCACCGCCTCCGGGCGGCCGTCTGCGTGCCGCGGACCGGCCGTTCGTCGGCCATAATGGCTCCTGTGTCGACCGCAACGGCTGCCCCCCACGCCCATCAGCACGTGAGCGTCAACCGACCGAACCCCGTCTCGGTCGGGACGATCGTGTGGCTGGCCAGCGAGCTCATGTTCTTCGCCGGCCTCTTCGCCATGTACTTCACGGTCCGCGCCGTGATGCCCGCCGACGAGTGGGCCCTGCAAGCGGACAAGCTCAACCTGACCTTCGCGGCGATCAACACGACCGTCCTGGTGCTGTCGTCGGTGACGTGCCAGATGGGCGTGTGGGCCGCCGAGCGCTTCCAGCCCGTGCGCACCGGCTCGATCTTCCAGGTGAACCGCTGGGGGATGAACGAGTGGATGACGCTCACGTTCCTCATGGGTGCGTTCTTCATCGGTGGTCAGATCTTCGAGTACGCCGAGCTCGTCGAGCACGGCGTCTCGATCTCCTCGACGCCCTACGGCTCCGTCTTCTACATCACGACCGGCTTCCACGGCCTCCACGTCGTCGGTGGCCTGATCGCCTTCCTGTTCCTTCTCGGCCGCTCGTTCTCGGCCAAGAACTTCGGGCACCACGAGGCCACGACGGCCATCGTGACGTCCTACTACTGGCACTTCGTCGACGTCGTGTGGATCGCGCTGTTCTTCGTGATCTACATCTTGCGCTGACGACCCGCCCGGGGTCCGCCCCGGCCCGCCCATCCGCCCCCTGCTCCCCCACCTGCGAGACGAGGATCATTTCGTGAAGGCACTCGCCGCCCGCAGACACCACCGCCTCGCGCCGGTCGTGCTGCTGCTGCTGGCGCTGCTGGTCACCGGTGGCGTCTACGCCGCCTTTGCACCGACTCCGGCCAACGCCGAGACCGCCAGCACCGAGGACATCGAGACCGGCCAGAAGCTGTTCCAGGCCAACTGCGCCACGTGCCACGGCCCGAACGCCGAGGGCTCGGACACGGCTCCGTCGCTCGTCGGCGTCGGCGCAGCGTCGGTCGACTTCCAGGTGTCCACCGGCCGCATGCCCATGCAGATGGACGGTCCGCAGGCCATCCAGAAGCCTCGCCAGTTCGACGAGGAGCAGACGGCGCAGCTCGCCGCCTACGTCGCCTCGCTCGGCGCGGGCCCGGCGATCCCGACGGACGAGCAGGTCGACGCCTCGCTCGGCGACGTCGCGAACGGTGCCGCGATCTTCCGCACCAACTGCGCGATGTGCCACAACGCCGTCGGCGCGGGCGGCGCGCTCTCGGAGGGCAAGTTCGCGCCCCCGCTGTGGGAGACGTCGGAGCGCAACATCTACCAGGCGATGCTCACCGGCCCGCAGTCGATGCCGGTCTTCAACGACGCGACCGTCACGCCCGAGGAGAAGCGCGACGTCATCGCGTTCCTCGAGTTCCAGCGTGAGGGCTCGGCCGGTGGCCTGTCGCTCGGCTCGCTCGGCCCGGTCAGCGAGGGCCTGTGGGCCTGGATCGTCGGAATGGGCCTCCTCATCGGGGCCGCAGTGTGGATCGGAGCGAAGTCCTCGTGAGCGACTACCAGAACCCCCGGTCGCCCGAGTCCTCGCACCGCGAGGTCGGGCACCGCGAGGAGCACGGCACCCTCGACACCTTCCCGGACCCGGGGCTGCCCGAGCACAAGAGCCGCATGGCGGACCGCGACCCGAAGGCGTCGAAGCGCGCCGAGCGCCAGGTCGCGACGCTCTTCGGCATCTCGGTGATCGGCACGATCGCCGCGCTCGTCGTGTACTTCGTCATCCCGCCGGACGGGACCACGGCCGGCGTGCGCCTGTCGACGCTCTCGCTCGGCGTCGCCATCGCCTTCGCGCTGCTCGGCATCGGACTCGGTGCCGTGCACTGGGCGAAGGTGCTCATGTCCGACCACGAGAAGGTCGACGAGCGCCACCCGATCGCGAGCGACGCGGAGACCCGCGCCGGCGCGATCGCCGAGCTCGAGGCCGGCGCCAAGGACTCGGGCATCGCCCGTCGCGGCGTCCTCAAGGGCGCGGTCATCTCCGCGCTCGCGCTGTTCCCGCTCACCATCGCCGTCCCGCTCGTCGGGAGCGTCGGCGGCGACTGGAACGTCTCGAAGTTCAAGCACACGCTCTGGAAGCCCGGGACGCGCCTCGCGATCGACCCCTCGGGTCGGCCCATCAAGGCGGCGGACGTGACGATCGGCTCGGTCGTGCACATCATCCCCGAGGCCTCCCAGGAGGAGATGCAGTCCCACGAGTGGATCACGGAGAAGGCCAAGGCCGTCGTCCTGCTGGTCCGTCTCGACCCGCGCGACATCGTGTCCGAGCAGTCCCCTCCGGGAGAGAGCTGGTCGTACGACGGCATCGTCGCGTTCTCCAAGATCTGCACGCACGTCGGCTGCCCCGTGGCGCTCTACGAGCAGCAGACGCACCACCTGCTGTGCCCGTGCCACCAGTCGACGTTCGACGTGGCCGACAGCGCGAAGGTGGTCTTCGGCCCCGCGAAGCGGCCCCTGCCGCAGCTGCCGATCACCGTTGATGACGAGGGCTACCTGGTCGCCCAGAGCGACTTCCACGAGCCCATCGGCCCGAGCTTCTGGGAGCGTCTGAAGTGACCACCAGCACCGGAACCGCCGCACCCAAGGCGGCCGCACCGAAGGCAGCCGCGCCGACGACCCCCGCCGGCAAGGCCGCCGACTACCTGGACCAGCGCACGAGCATCGGCGTCGCCGTCAAGGAGTTCGCGCGCAAGGTCTTCCCCGACCACTGGTCGTTCCTCCTGGGCGAGATCGCCCTGTACTCGTTCGTCGTCCTGATCCTCACGGGCATCTTCCTGACCATGTTCTTCGTGCCGAGCATGTCGCTCGTCACGTACCACGGCGAGCCGGCGTCGATGAACGGCGTGCTCATGTCGGACGCGTTCGCGTCGACGCTGCACATGTCCTTCGAGGTGCGCGGCGGTCTGCTCATGCGGCAGATCCACCACTGGGCCGCGCTCATCTTCCTCGCCGCGATCGTCACGCACATGATGCGCGTGTTCTTCACCGGCGCCTTCCGCAAGCCGCGCGAGGTCAACTGGCTCGTGGGCATGCTGCTCATGATCATGGGCCTCGCCGCCGGCTTCTCGGGCTACTCCCTCCCGGACGACGTCCTGTCCGGCAACGGCCTGCGCATCACCGACGGCGTCGTGAAGTCGATCCCCCTCATCGGGTCGTACCTCTCGTACTTCATCTTCGGCGGCGAGTTCCCGGGCGAGCACATCATCCCCCGGCTCTTCACGGTGCACATCCTGCTGGTGCCGGGCCTGATCCTCGCGCTCGTCGCGCTCCACCTGTTCTTCGTCGTGCTGCACAAGCACACGCAGTACCCCGGTGGCGGCCGCACGGACACGAACGTGGTCGGCTACCCGCTGTTCCCGGTGTACGTGGCCAAGGCCGGCGGCTTCTTCTTCGTCGTGTTCGGCATCCTCGCCCTCATGGGCGGCACGATGGCGATCAACAACGTCTGGAACTACGGCCCGTTCGACCCGTCACCGGTGTCCGCAGGAGCCCAGCCCGACTGGTACATGCTCTTCCTCGAGGGCTCGCTACGACTGATGCCCGGCCAGGCGGAGTTCGTGACGTGGGGCGACTACACCGTGCCCCTCAACGTCCTGATCCCGGCCGTGGTCGTCCCGGGCCTGCTGTTCACGTTCCTGTTCGTCTACCCGTTCCTCGAGGCCGCGGTGACGAAGGACAAGCGTGAGCACCACGTCCTCGACCGCCCGCGCAACGTCCCGGTCCGCACAGGTCTGGGCGTCGCGTTCCTCACGGCGTTCATCATCCTGGCGCTCGCCGGGTCGAACGACCTCATCGCGACGCACTTCCACATGTCGATCAACACGATCACGTGGGCGTTCCGGATCCTGTTCTTCGTCGGCCCGTGGTTCGCGTTCTGGATCACCAAGCGCATCTGCCTCGGCCTGCAGCGCAAGGACCGCGAGCTCGTGCTCCACGGCCACGAGACGGGCCGGATCGTGCGGTTCGCGCATGGCGAGTACATCGAGGTCCACCGCCCGCTCGACGAGCAGGAGCGCTGGCTCCGGGTCAACTACCAGGCCCACGAGCCGCTCGAGATCGAGCCGGCGACGGACTCGCGCGGCGTGCGCCGCAAGGGCTACAAGAAGGACAAGCGTCTCCAGCGCCTGTCGCGGTTCTTCTACGAGGACCGGATCGAGCCCGTGACGCCCGCCGAGCTCGCGGCCGCGCACTCGCACGGCGAGCACGACGCACTCGAGGGCGAGAGCCACGAGCAGATCGAGGCCGGTGCCGCGACCGTCGGTGGTGGGCGCGACCTCGTCGAGCCGGAGAAGGGCGCCGACGAGCGTCGACGCTGAGGTTCCTGCACAGTAGGACGATGACCCGCGACCAGTCCCCTCATCGAGGCGGACAGGTCGCGGGTCATCGTCGTCTCGGCACCCGGGCGCGGGCGGCCGCGCCCGCCTGAGGCTGTCGAGGCACCGCCAGTTCACCGCACACAGCGGCCGCTGGACCCCTTCCTGCGGCCCGGTACCAGGAGGTACTCCGGATGCCCGTCTACACCCTGCCCGAGCTGTCCTACGACTACGGTGCGCTCGAGCCGCACATCTCCGGGCGGATCATGGAGCTGCACCACTCCAAGCACCACCAGGCCTACGTCACCGGCGCGAACACCGCCCTGGAGAAGCTCGCCGAGGCCCGCGAGACCGGCGACTTCGCCGCGATCAACCTGCACGAGAAGAACCTCGCGTTCAACCTCGGCGGCCACGTCAACCACTCCGCCTTCTGGACCAACCTCTCCCCCGAGGGCGGCGGCGAGCCCACCGGCGAGATCGGCGCCGCGATCGACGAGCACTTCGGCTCCTTCGACGCCTTCAAGAAGCAGTTCGCCGCCGTCGCCGCCGGAGTCCAGGGCTCGGGCTGGGCCATCCTCGCCTGGGACTCCATCGGCTCCAAGCTCGTCACCGTCCAGCTCTACGACCAGCAGGGCAACCTCACCCTCGGCCTCACCCCGATCGTCCTGCTCGACGTCTGGGAGCACGCCTACTACCTCGACTACCAGAACGTGCGCGCCGACTACGTCACCGCCTGGTGGAACCTCGTCAACTGGTCCGACGCCGAGGCCCGCCTCCAGCGCGCCAAGACCCAGACCGCCGGGCTCATCGTCCCCGCCTGACGCCCCGCCAGACGACACCCGCCCGGCGAGCACGACACCGCCCGCCGGCGAACACGACATGAGGGTCGTTATCCATCGGATAACGACCCTCATGTCGTGTTCGACAGCCTGACGGGGGCGGCGTCGGGCTCAGTCAGTCGTCACGAAGAGGTGGCGCGCGATGTCGTCGAGCCGGTCGACGAAAGACGAACGGCCCGGTCCCCGGACGGGGATCGGGCCGTTCGGACGTCGCGACGACGTCGGGTCGATCAGTGGGCGTGCTGGCCGCGGGAGAACTCGAAGACCCAGCCGACGAGGGCGACCGCGGCGAGGGCGATCCCTACGTAGACGAGCCACCAGCCGACGGCGAGGCCGAGGAAGACGATCGCGGCCGAGCCGGCGATGGCGAGCGGCCACCAGCTCCACGGGGCGTACACGCCCTGGTCGCCGGCGCCCTGCTCGATGAGACCCTCGGGGTCGTCCTCAGGGCGGGCGTCGATGCGCTTCGCCGTGAGCATGAGGTAGGCACCGATCATCGCGACCAGCGCGCCGGTCAGGAGGATGGCGACCGACCCGACGGGCTCCCAGTGGCTCCAGAAGCCGTAGACGAGCCCTGCGGCGATGAAGAACGGCGTCCCGTAGAGGAACAGCTTGTACTCGACCTTCACTTCCCGGCCTCCTCGTCCGTCGTGCCCGTGCGGGGTTCGTCGACGATCGTGGTCGTCGTGGAGTCGCTCGCGGCCTCCGAGCCGCTCAGGCGGTCGAGCGCGACGCTCTTCTCACCGCGACGGTCCGCCTCGCCGTAGACCTGCTCGAGGACGTTCGGGTTCGGCTCGGCGTGATCCATCGCCGCGACCTCGGGGTGGTGCAGGTCGAACGCGGGCGACTCGGAGCGGATGCGCGGCAGCGACGTGAAGTTGTGGCGCGGGGGCGGGCTGGACGTCGCCCACTCGAGCGAACGGCCGTAGCCCCACGGGTCGTCGACCTCGACCTTGGGCGCGTTGCGCCAGGTCGTGTAGACGTTCCAGAGGAAGGGCAGCGTCGACGCGGCGAGGATGAACGCCCCGACCGTCGAGACCTGGTTCTCCCACGTGAAGCCGTCCGACGGCGCGTAGTCCGCGTAGCGGCGCGGCATGCCCTCGACGCCCAGCCAGTGCTGGATGAGGAACGTCATGTGGAAGCCGATGAACAGCAGCCAGAAGTGCAGCTTGCCGAGGCGCTCGTTGAGCATCCGGCCGGTGAACTTGGGCCACCAGAAGTAGAAGCCCGCGAACATCGCGAACACCACGGTGCCGAACACGACGTAGTGGAAGTGCGCCACCACGAAGTACGAGTCGGAGATGTGGAAGTCCATGGCCGGGCTCGACAGGATGACGCCCGTCAGGCCGCCGAAGAGGAAGGTCACGAGGAAGCCGATCGACCACAGCATCGGTGTCTCGAACGTGAGCTTGCCTCGCCACAGCGTGCCGATCCAGTTGAAGAACTTCACGCCGGTCGGGACCGCGATGAGCATCGTCATGAACGCGAAGAACGGCAGCAGGACCGCGCCGGTCACGTACATGTGGTGCGCCCACACCGTGACGGACAGCGCCGCGATGGCGATCGTCGCGTAGACGAGGCCCTTGTAGCCGAAGATCGGCTTGCGGGCGAAGACCGGGAAGATCTCGGACACGATGCCGAAGAACGGCAGCGCGATGATGTACACCTCAGGGTGCCCGAAGAACCAGAACAGGTGCTGCCAGAGGATCGCTCCCCCGTTCTCGGGGTTGAAGATCTGGGCACCGAAGCGCCGGTCGGCGCCGAGCGCGAAGAGCGCGGCGGCCAGCGGCGGGAACGCCATGAGCACGAGGAGGCTCGTGATGAGCGTGTTCCACGTGAAGATCGGCATGCGGAACATCGTCATGCCGGGCGCGCGCATGGTGATGATCGTGGTGATGAAGTTGACGGCACCGAGGATCGTGCCGAAGCCGGCGAGCGCGAGGCCGAACACCCACAGGTCTCCCCCGAGACCTGGACTGAACGTCGTGTTCGACAGCGGCGCGTAGGCGAACCACCCGAACGAGGCCGCGCCCTGCGGCGTGAAGAAGCCGGCCGAGGCGATGAGACCGCCGAAGAGGTAGAGCCAGTACGCGAACATGTTCAGTCGCGGGAACGCGACGTCCGGCGCACCGATCTGCAGCGGCATGATGACGTTGGCGAACCCGGCGAACAGCGGGGTCGCGAACAGCAGCAGCATGATCGTGCCGTGCATCGTGAAGAGCTGGTTGTACTGCTCCTTGCTCTGCACGATCTGGATCCCGGGCTCGAAGAGCTCCGCGCGGATCACGAGGGCCATGAGGCCGCCGATGCAGAAGAAGATGAACGACGTGATCAGGTACATGTACCCGATCGTCTTGTGGTCGGTGGACGTGACCCACTTGATCACGGTCCGACCGAGGGTCTGACGCCGAGGGGCGAGACCGGGGATGACTTCGGCCTGCGCGACCATCAGTGCTCACCCTCCGTGCTAGCGGGGACGGGGTTCGGGTCCTGGAGGCGGCTGAATCCCTCGACCGGGATCTGGCCCTCCTGCCCCTTCTCGCGGAGCGCCTCCATCTGCGCGTCGAACTCGGCGCGGTCGACGATCTCGACGTTGAACAGCATCCCGGAGTGGTGCTCGCCGCAGAGCTCGGCGCACTTGCCGGCGTAGACGCCCTCGCGCTGCGGGGTGACCACGAACTCGTTGGTGCGGTGGGGGATCATGTCGAGCTTGTAGAGGAACGCCGGGATCCAGAACGAGTGGATCACGTCGCGCGAGTCCAGGACGAAGCGGATGCTCTCCCCCGCCGGCAGGTACAGCGTGGGCAGCGCCTCCGACGTGCCGGGCGCGCCGTCGATCTCCGCGTCCACGGTCATGGTGCCGCCGACGTCGGCGAGGTGCTGGCCGGTCTCGTAGACGTCCTCGTCCACGTAGTTGAAGTCCCAGCTCCACTGCTTGCCGATGACCTGGACGGTCATGTCCGACTCGACGTCCTTGTCCACGATCGCGGACATGTCGCGGTCCGTGTAGAAGAACAGGACGAGGACCATGATGATCGGCACGGCCGTGTACATGATCTCGAGCGGCAGGTGGTACCGCGTCTGGACCGGGAGCCGGTGGTCGTCCTTGCGCTTGCGGTACGCCGCGACGCACCACAGCATGAGGCCCCACGTGATGACGCCGACGATGAGGGCGGCGATCCACGAGCCGGTCCACAGCGACGTGATCCGGGCGGTCTGGTTGGTCACCTCCCCGTCCTCGTAACCGGGCAGGAACCCGCGCTGGACCGTGTCGCTGGCGCAGCCGGACGCCACCGCAGCGACGGCGACGGCGAGGGCCGTCGCCCGCAGGATGGTGCGCCGTGTGCGGCTAGGGGGTTGCGAGTGCAAGGGGGGCCTTTCACGTCACGTCCTGCCCGAACCCGTCTTTACGAGCCCAGCACAGGACCTTCGTCCTCGACACACGAAGCCTAGCGCGGGATTCCGCCCTTCGTGCCCCGGAACGCGCGCTGGACGGGCGAGATGCGGCACACGTCGCCGCCGGTCAGGGCGGGTTCACCACACCCGCGCCAGGTCTGTCAGATCCTTGCCACACCGACGCTCCGCCCGGCAGGGCGGTACCGTGCCGGTGGAGCGTCCGGGCTCGCACCGACGCCCCGTCGCGGTCCGCGCGAGCGCAACGATCCGGCGCCCCGCGGGAGACCCGCGACGCGCCACCCCGGCGCGGTCGACCGGCTCGCCCGCCCGCGCCGCGCCCACGCGGCCCGACCGCCAGCGCCCAGGAGGCCATGTGACACACACCACCCCCGTCCGCCGGGCCCGGCTCGACAACGGCGGGCGCGCGCCCTGGCACCCCCTCGCGCGCGAGGCCTTCGACCGTGCGCTCGACGACGGCTGGGCCGACCCCCGCCGCCTGCACGCGGAGGGTCGTCGTGCCGCCGCGCTGCTCGACGGCGCACGCGAGGCCGTCGGTGCCGCGCTCGGCGTGCGGACGGAGGAGGTGCACTTCACGCCCTCCCACACGGCGTCGTTGCACACCGGCGTCGCCGCCCTGTCCGGCGCACGCGCACGCCTCGGCCGACGGGTCGTCGTCGGCGCCGTCGAGCGTGCCGCCGTGCTGCACGCCGCCGAGCACGGCGGGCTCGAGCGCGAGGTCGTCGACGTGGACCGCACAGGCCGGGTCGACGCGGCCGCGATGTCCGACGCCGTCGCGCGCCCGGGGGTCGCGCTCGCCGCGCTCCAGCTCGCCAACGGCGAGGTGGGCACGCGCCAGCCCGTCGTGGCGGTGCACGACGCCGCGCGCGCGGCCGGGGTCCCGCTCCTCGTCGACGCGGGGGCGAGCGTCGGCCACGACGTGGTCCCCGCGTCGTGGGACGCTCTCGCCGCCGACCCCGCCGACTGGGGCGGAGGTCCCGGGGTCGGGGTGCTCGCGGTCCGCTCCCGTGTCCGACGGCGCAGCCCGTTCCCGGAGGACCCCGACCCGTGGGCACCCGGAGGGGTGTCCGTGCCCGCGGCGTTCGCGGCCGCCGTCGCGCTCCAGGCCGTGCTGGCGGACCGGGAGGCCGAGGACGCGCGCCGCCGTGCGCTCGTCGACCGGGTCCGGGCGCGCGTCGCCGAGATCCCCGACGTCGAGGTGGTCGGCGACCCGGCCGACCGCCTGCCGCACGTGGCGACGTTCTCGTTCCTCTACGTGGACGGCGAGGCCCTGCTCACCGACCTCGACCGCGAGGGTGTCGCCGTCGGGTCGGGGTCCGCGTGCACGTCGAGCTCCCTCGAGCCGTCGCACGTCCTGGCCGCGATGGGCGTGCTCACGCACGGGAACGTGCGCATCGCGCTCGACCGGTCGACGAGCGCGGCGGACGTCGACCGGCTGCTCGACGCGCTGCCCGGGGCGGTCGCGCGCGTGCGAGCGACGCTGGGGGTGCAGGGCCTGTGACGGGCGACGCTCCCGACGTGGTCGACGCACGCGGTCTGCGCTGCCCGCTGCCGGTGATCCGGCTCGCCGCGGCGGCGCGCGACCGGGACCCGGGCACGCGCCTGACGGTGTGGTCGACCGATCCGGCCGCGCGCCTCGACGTCCCGGCCTGGGCACGGATGCGCGGGCACACGGTCGTCGGCGACGAGCCGCTCGCGCGCGACGACCACGACGAGGGCGCCTGGGCGATCACGGTCGAGCTCGGCGCCTGACGTCTCGCCGGGCTCGCCGCCGGGACGACGCGAGCCCGGCCACCCGCGGTGCGGGTGGCCGGGCTCGTGCGGTCCGGTGCGGCGTGCGGGGCACGCCGGGCGGGTCAGCTGAAGGAGCCGCCGCAGGCGCAGGCGCTGCCCGCGTTGGGGTTGTCGATCGTGAAGCCCTGCTTCTCGATCGTGTCCGCGAAGTCGATCGTCGCGCCCTCGAGGTACGGGACGCTCATCTTGTCGACCACGACCTCGACGCCGTCGTAGTCGCGCAGCGCGTCGCCGTCGAGCACGCGCTCGTCGAAGTAGAGCTGGTAGATCAGGCCGGAGCAGCCGCCGGGCTGCACCGCGACGCGCAGGCGCAGGTCGTCGCGACCCTCCTGCTCGAGGAGGGTGCGGACCTTGTCCGCGGCCCCGTCGGTCAGGTTGACGCCGTGCGTGGCAATGTCGGTGGTCTCGCTCATCTCGTCTCCGCGCTGTCGGGGGCAGTGCTGCCCCGGTGGTGGCCGGCTTCTACGGACCTCTCGAGAGAGATCCCGTCAGGTCCTCAACACCACTCGTGCCGGTCGTGTTCCCGAGTCTACGACCACGCGACGACGTACGGTCGAACGGAGCCCGCGCCACACCGGTGGCGCGGCCCCCCGACGGGAGACGCATGGACCAGTCGTTGCACTTCGTGACGGTCGCGACGCGCGACCTGGACGCCGCGCGGGCCTTCTACGGCGCGCTCGGCTGGACCGCGCAGCTCGACGTGCCGGGCGAGATCGTCTTCTACCGCTCGGCGGCGGGCCAGCTCCTCGGCTTCTTCGAGGAGTCGGCCTTCGCGCGCGACGCCGGCACCCCCGACGCGACGCCCGCCACGACGGGCCTCACGCTGTCGCACAACGTGGGGTCCCGGGCCGCGGTCGTCGAGCTCGTGCAGGCGATGGTCGACGCGGGCGGGACCGTCCGCAAGGCGCCGCAGGAGGGCGAGTTCGGCGGCGTCTTCCACGCTCACGTCGCGGACCCCAACGGGCTGGTGTGGGAGGTCGCGCACAACCCGGCCTGGTCCGTCCGCGCGGACGGGACCGTCGACCTCGGCTGAGGCGCCCCGCCGTCAGCCGCGCGACCAGGTGCGCGCGACGCGCTCCACGAGCGCGCGCGGGTCGCCGTCGCCCCACGCGTACGCGCCGCTGAGCCCCGCGGCGGCCTGCTCACGCCGCCCCGCGACGACCGCGCGCGCCACCACGACGACGGGGAGCGCGTGGTGCGCGGCGCGGACCGCGACCTCGCGCACCGTCCCGTCCCCCAGCTCGTGGGCGCCGAGCTCGTCCGCGAGCACGACGACGGCCTCCGCACCCGCCAGGCGCGCGTCCAGGCCCAGGTCGTCGGCGACGACGCGCAGCCCGGGCACGAGCCGACCGCCCAGCGCCGCGACCGCGTAGGCGAGCCCGCCCCCGCTCCCGGCCCCGGGCAGTCCGGCCAGGCGACGGCCTGCCGTCGCCGCGGCGAGGAGGTCCCGGCCCGCGAGCGCGCGGCCCGCTCCCCCGGTCTCCGCCGCGTGGTCGACGGCGGACGCCACGCCGTGCGCGACCGCGCCGAGCGCGCGCTCGAGGTGCTGGGCCACCGCGGGGTCCACGCCGCGGGCGTCGAGCACCGCGCTCGCCCCGTGCAGGCCGAGCAGCGGGACGTCGGACGCGACGGCCGCCACGAGGTCGGCGCCCCTGAGCGCCGCCCGCGCGGCGCGCACGACGTCGGTCGGGACGGCGGTCCCCGGGTCGCCGGCGAGCGACGCCGCCCCCGCGAGCGCCAGGAGCGCCCCGCGCCCGGCGTCGTGGCTCGTGCTCCCGCCGGTGGCGAGGACGACCCGCCCGGGCGCCCCGTCGGGTCCGCGTGCGGCGTCGGCCGCGAGCGCCAGGAGGTGGCCGACGGCGGTCGAGGACCGCGCGGGCACGGTCACCGCTCCCGCGTCGCCGGCGCCGGTGGCGGGCACCTGGGAGGCGTCGACGTAGACGGTCCGGCGCGTGCCCGTGCCCTCGCCGCCCGGCGTCCGACGGCGGACCGCGACCGGGACGTCGTCCCCGTCCGGCCCCGGGACCGCTCCGGCGAGCACCTCGGGCGCGACGGGCGCGACCGCGTCGAGGAACGCGGGCCCCGACGCTGCGAGCGGCACGGTCTCGACCTGGGCGTGCGGCGCCCACCAGCCCGCGACGTCGTCGAGCGAGGGCCCTGCCGGGACGGGTGGCGACGCGGCCGCCGCGGCCGGCCACGCGCCGTCGGGCACGGGTGGGACGGCGGACCCGGTGAGCAGCACGCGCATGCCCGGATTGTGCCAGGGCGCACGCCCGTCCGGTCCCCGCGGGACGCCCGCTCGGCCGCGGCGGCGCTGTGCGACGATGGTGCCGTGAGCACTGGTAGCACCTTGCTGTCGTCCGTGGACGGGCCGAACACCTCGCGCCAGGGCGGGTTCGCCGAACCCAGTCCTTCCGCCCTGCTCCTGCTGGGCCAGGGCCGCGACCTCGCGTCCGAGCGCGGGGTCGAGTGCGTGGGCGAGCTGCCCGCGCCGAGCGACCCGGACCTCGTGGAGCGCGCCCGGGCCGCCCGCGCCGCGCTGGGCGAGCGGGCGTTCGTGCTCGGTCACCACTACCAGCGCGACGAGGTCATCGACTTCGCCGACGTGACGGGCGACTCGTTCAAGCTCGCGCGCGAGGCCGCGGCGCGGCCCGAGGCGGAGTTCATCCTCTTCTGCGGCGTGCACTTCATGGCGGAGAGCGCGGACATCCTCACGTCCGACGCGCAGCAGGTCGTGCTGCCGGACCTCGCGGCCGGCTGCTCGATGGCGGACATGGCGGCGATCGACCAGGTCGAGGACGCGTGGGACGTGCTCGAGGAGGTCGGCATCGCCGACTCCACGATCCCCGTGACGTACATGAACTCCTCGGCCGCGATCAAGGCGTTCACGGGTCGCCACGGCGGCACCGTGTGCACCTCGTCGAACGCGGAGGTCGCGCTGCGCTGGGCGTTCGACCAGGTGGGTGGCGTGGACGGCACGGGCAAGGTGCTGTTCCTGCCGGACCAGCACCTCGGTCGCAACACGGCGGTGCTGAAGCTCGCCATGTCGCTCGACGACTGCGTCGTGTTCGACCCGCGCAAGCCGAACGGCGGCCTCACGGACGCCGAGCTGCGCGACGCGCGCATGATCCTCTGGCGCGGGCACTGCTCGGTCCACGGCCGGTTCTCGGCGAAGAACGTGAGCGACGTGCGCGCCGCGGTGCCGGACGTCAACGTCCTGGTGCACCCCGAGTGCAAGCACGAGGTCGTCACGGCGGCGGACTTCGTCGGGTCGACGGAGTACATCATCACGATGCTCGACGCCGCCGAGCCGGGCTCGTCGTGGGCGATCGGGACCGAGCTCAACCTGGTGCGTCGCGTCGCGCGCGCCCACCCGGACAAGCAGGTGCACTACCTCGACTCGACGGTGTGCTTCTGCTCGACGATGAACCGGATCGACCTGCCCCACCTCGTGTGGGCGATGGAGTCGCTCGTCGCGGGCCGCGTCGTGAACCGGATCGTCGTGGACGCGGACGACGCGCACTGGGCGCGCGTCGCGCTCGACCAGATGCTCGCCCTGCCGGGCATCTAGCCCGACGGGAGCCGAGGTCCCTCGAGCAGCCGGGGGCACGCGGAGGTATGGCATGAGCACCGGGAACGGCATGAACGTCGGCATCTTCGTGTTCGACGAGGCGGAGGAGCTCGACGTCGCCGGGCCGTTCGAGGTGCTGTCCGCGTGGGCCGAGCACTCGGCGCTCAAGCCGCACGTGTCCACGTTCTCGTGGGACGGCGGCGGCGTGCGGCTCGCGAAGGGCCTGCGGCTGCTCCCCGACCGCTCGGCGGACGACGTCGGCCCGCTCCACCTGCTCGTCTACCCGGGCGGTTGGGGGACGCGCTCGCTGCTCGCGGACCGCGTGCACCTCGAGTGGCTGCGCGCGATGCGCGCCCAGACCCCCGTCATCGCGAGCGTGTGCACGGGGTCGCTCGTGCTCGCCGCGGCGGGGCTGCTCGCGGGGCGGCCCGCGACGACGCACTGGGCGCACTACGACGAGCTCGCGGAGATCGACCCGAGCGTCGTGCTGGACACCGAGGCGCGCTTCGTGGACGACGGCGACGTCGTCACGTCCGCGGGCGTGTCCGCGGGGATCGACATGGCCCTGCACCTCGTCGCGCGCCTGGAGAGCGACGACGTCGCGCGCGCCGTGCGCCGCGGGATCCAGTACGACCCCGACCCGCCGGTCTGAGGCGGCCGCGTCACCCTGACGCCGACGGCATCTTGCTCTGGCGGCGACCGTCCGGCTCGCCGCGCGGACGGGCAGGAGGCGCCGTGGCGGGCCGAGACCTCCACGCCCCGCCCGCCGGCGAAGGTACCTGATACCGCCCGTGCGAGGTAGTAGCCTGCCCGGGTGACCCGCCAGATCCAGCTCCTCGTCGCCAGCACGCTGCCGCGCAAGGCCGTGCCGGGCCGGGGCGTCCTCGAGCCGTCCGTCACCCGCATGCGCGTGCACCCCGGCGACCTCGACTTCTACCTGCACGTCAACAACGGGACGTACCTCCAGATGATGGACATCGCGCGCAGCAACTTCATCGCCGATCTCGGCGGGTTCCCCCTGCTCAAGGACAAGGGCTGGTACCCCGTCGTCGCGGCGTCGACCATGAAGTACCGCCGCTCCCTCCAGCTGTGGGACCGCTTCGAGATCACGACGCGCGTCCTCGGGTGGGACGAGCGCGTCGTCTACCTCGAGCAGGTGTTCACGCGCGGCGCCGACCTGTGCGCGCGCGGCCTCGTCGCGGGCCGGTTCCTGGCGCGCGGGTCGGGCGACCGGATCGCCGCCCCCGACGTCGTCGGGCTCCTCGGCGGCGACGTCACCTCTCCCGAGCTCCCGGACGACGTCGACCGGTGGTCCCGGGCGGTCGACGTCGCGCACCGCGGCTGACGACCGGCGCCCTGGTCGCGCGCGGGGGGCGGGTGCTTCGATGGCACGGTGACCGCCGACCGAGCCCCTGACTCTGACCCGCACCCGGACCACCCCGCCACCGACCCGTTCGACGCGACCATGGTCCCGGCCCTGCCCTGCCGGGACATCGACGAGCTGCGCGACTTCTGGACCGCGCTCGGCTTCGACGTGACGTACCGCCAGCTCCGGCCGAACCCGTACCTCGCGGTGCGGCGCGGCGGCGTGGACATCCACTACTTCGGGCTCGACGGGATCGAGCCGCAGGACAGCTACAGCACGTGCATCGTCGTCGTGGAGGACACGGCGCCCGTCTTCGAGGCGTTCGCCGCGGGGCTGCGCGCCCGCTACGGGCGCCTGCCGCTCACCGGGTTCCCGCGGATCACCCGACCCCGACGGCGCGCGAACGCGGGCGGCACGACGGGATTCAGCCTCGTGGACCCCGCCGGCAACTGGGTCCGCGTGATGCGCCGCCCTCCCGCCGCGGCGGCGCCGACCACGGACGCGGCTGGGGCGTCCGCCGTCGACGCGTACGCCGCGCGGCCCGAGGGACGGCTCGCCCGGGCCCTGGACGACGCCGTCGTGCAGGCGGACTCGCACGGCGACCCCGTCCAGGCGCGCAAGATCCTCGCGGGCGCGCTGCGGCGTGCCGGGGACGACGCCGACGTCGCCGACCGCGTGCGCGCCCTCGCCTACCTCGCCGAGCTCGCCGTCCTCGCGGACGATCCCGACGCTGCCCGCACGCACCTCGACGACCTCGACGCGCTGGCGGCCGCCCTCTCCCCTGACGTGCGCACCGTCGTCGAGCACGCCCTCGCCGAGGCCGCCGACCTGCGGGCGGCGCTCCCCGGCTGACCGGTCGAGCGCCGCCGCGCACGGACGGACGGTCGGGTCAGGCGACCGCGCCGCCGAGCCGGGCGAGCAGGAGCGCCTCGGCGAGCACCACCTTCTCCAGCTCGCCGAGGTGCACCGACTCGTTCGCGCCGTGCGCGCGCGAGTCCGGGTCCTCGACGCCCGTCACGAGGATCGCCGCGTCGGGGAACACCTCGAGCAGGTCGGCGATGAAGGGGATCGACCCGCCCACGCCGATGTCGACCGGGTCGGTGCCCCACGACGTCGCGAACGCCCACCGCGCGGCCCGCATCGCCTCGGAGTCGCCCGGGGCGAGGAACGGCTTGCCCTGCTCGCCGTCGCGGACCGTGACGCGCGCGCCGAGCGGAGCGTTCCCCTCCAGGTGCGTACGCAGCGCCGCCATCGCGGCCGCCGGGTCCTGACCCGGCGCGAGCCGCACCGAGAGCTTCGCGGTCGCGCGGGGCGTGAGGGTGTTCGACGCGTGCGCGACGCTCGGCGCGTCGAGCCCGATCACGGCGATCGCCGGCTTGGTCCACAGCCGGCCCGCGATGCTGCCCTCGCCTGCGAGGACGGTCCCGTCGAGCAGCGAGGAGTCGGCGCGGAAGTCGGCCTCGGCGTAGTCCACGGTCGGCTCGTCCGCCGTGACGAGCCCGGGCACGGCCACGTTGCCCGCGTCGTCGTGCAGGGTGGTGATCAGCCGCGCGAGCAGCGTCACCGCGTCGAGCACGGGACCGCCGAACATGCCCGAGTGCACCGCGTGGTCGAGCACGGCGACCTCGACCTCGCAGTCGACGAGGCCGCGCAGCGACGTCGTGAGCGCGGGGACGCCGACCTTCCAGTTCGACGAGTCCGCGACGACGATGACGTCCGCCGCGAGCAGGTCGCGGTACTGCGTGAGGAACGGCAGGAACGTCGGCGAGCCGATCTCCTCCTCGCCCTCGACGAAGACCGTCACCCCGACGGGCAGGTCACCGACCTCCGTGAGCGCGCGCAGCGCACCCAGGTGCGCCACGACTCCCGCCTTGTCGTCCGCCGCACCGCGCCCGTACAGGCGCCCGTCGCGCTCGGTCGGCTCGAACGGGTCGGACTCCCAGGTCGCGGCGTCGCCCGGGGGCTGCACGTCGTGGTGCGCGTACAGGAGGACGGTCGGGGCGCCGTCGGGCGCAGGACGGCGCGCGACGACGGCCGGCGCGCCCTCCGTGCCGTCGGCGGCCCGAGCGCGCAGCACCTGCACCTCGGGCAGACCGGCGTCGCGCAGCAGCGCCGCCACGGCATCGGCGCTCGCCGCGACGTGCGCCTGGTCGAACGCGGCGTTCGACACGCTCGGCACGCGCACGAGGGACTCGAGGTCCGCACGCAGCGCGGGGAACAGGCGCGCGACGGTCTCGCGGAGCGTGGTCGCGAGCTCGGGGTCGGTCGCGGTGCCGGGCGCGGGGACGGTGGGTTCAGGTGAGTTCGTCACGACGAGCACGGTACGACAACCGGACGTGCGGTGGGCTCTGCCGCATCCCCGAGACTCTTCCCTCGCTGGTCGAGTCAGCCCGGGAGGTGGACGTGCGGCGCGTCCGGCCCGCCCCGGTGCTCGAGCTCGAGCGCCGCGCTGCGCGCGAGGAGCGCGTCGTAGTCGACGGCGAGGCCACGGAGGACGAGCTCGATCGCGCTCTCGGCCTCCGTGTCGCTCAGGTGCGTGTCGCCGAACAGCGTGCGGTACTGGACGAGCGACGCGAACAGGTCCACGACCTGGTCCTGGTCGACGTCCTCGCGCAGGTCGCCACGCGCCGCCGCGTGGGCGAGGGTCGCGGCGACGGCCCGCCGCGACGGCTCGACCACCACGGCGAGGTAGCGCTCGCGCAGCGCCGGGTCGGGCGCGCATTCCGCGTACAGCGCAGCGAGGACGTCCGGCCTGGTCGCGCGGTACGCGCCCAGGAACACTCCGAGGCTCTCGCCGAGGTCGCACAGGGTGCACCCGGTGTCCGGCGCCTCGGGGACGCTCATCCGGGCCGCGATCGCGGCGAGGGCCAACGGCGCGCGCCCCGCCCAGCGGCGGTAGATCGCGGGCCGCGTGGTCCCGGCACGGCGTGCCACCTTCTCGAGCGTCAGCTGCGCGTAGCCCCCGGAGTCCAGGAGCGCGGACGCCGCGTCGAGCACCGCGCGGTCGATCTGGCGGTCACGCGGCCGGCCACCACCGCCCGGGGTCGGGATGCCGGAAGCGCTGGACATGGTCGTGATCGTATCCGCGGACCGTCAGCCGCGACGGTCCGGGCGCACGAGGACCCGGAGCACGAGCGTCGCCGCGAGACCCACGAGCAGCGCCGCGACGACCGCGTAGGCCGGGAGCCCCTGGGCGGGCGCGCCGCCGTCCTCCGCGAGAGCCGCGCCGTCACGGAGTGCCGAGCGGTGCACGACGACGGACAGGACCCCGGCCGCCGCGATGCCGAGCGCCGTACCGAGCTCGGCGGACACCTCCTGCGTCGCGGCGGCGGAACCCGTCTGCTCGGGTGGCGCCGACGAGATGACGAGGTCACTCACGAGCGCCGCCGCGGCACCGTGCCCGAGGCCGAGCACGGCGACCGACCCCGCGAGCGCCGGCACGGGTGCCCCCGCCCACCCGACGACCACGGTCAGCACGGCCCCCGCGACGATCACGACCAGGCTGACGGCGACGACCACCTCGGGGCGGAACCGGGAGGCGAGACCAGGAGCGAGCAGCGCGCCGAGGATGTTCACCGCGACGTACGGCAACGTCCACAGGCCCGCCTCGAGCGGGTCCAGACCGGCCGCGCGCTGCAGGTGCTGGGTGAACAGGTAGTACACCCCGACGACGCCGATCCCGGTCAGCAGCAGCGTGCCGAGGGCGGCGGCCGGCCGCCGCGCCGTGACGAGGCGCAGGTCGAGCAACGGGTCGGGGAGCCGTCGCTGGCGTCGGGCGAAGAGCCCGAGCAGCAGCACTCCGGCGACCATCACGGCGGCGTCACGCACCGCCGTCGTGCCTCCGGAGGGACCGGCCGCGAGCTCCTGGAGACCGAAGACGACGGCGAGCATCCCCACGACGGACAGTGCGACGCTCGTCAGGTCGAGCCGCCCCGCGTCGTTCGTCCCGCGTGGCCTCGGTAGGAGCCACGGTCCGAGGAGCACGAGCGCGAGCATGGGCGGCACGTTGACGAGGAAGACGGAACCCCACCAGAACCGCTCGAGGAGTGCACCGCCCAGGACCGGCCCGATCGCGGCGCCGACCGAGAAGGCGCTGAAGAGGATCGCGATCGCGAGGCGCCGCTGCGCATCGGCACGGAACATCTGGCGCAGGAGGGAGAAGAGCGCGGGCATGAGGGTCGAGCCCGCGACGCCGAGCAGTGCCCGGGCGAGGATCAGCGTCTCCGCGCTCGACGCGGTCGCGGCGAGCACGGACAGGGCGGCGAACGCGGTCGCCCCGACGAGCAGAAGCCGACGTGCGCCGACGCGGTCCGCGAGCCGCCCGGCGGTGACGAGCGTCCCGCCGATGAGGAAGCCGTAGACGTGGGAGATCCACAGCGCCTGCGTGGCCGAGGCGTCCAGGTCCACGATGATCGAGGGCAGCGCGAAGAACAGCACGGTGAGGTCGGTCGCGACCATGAGCATCGGGAGCACGAGCAGGACCAGCCCCGCCCACTCCTGGGGTCCTGCCCGGACGGTCGTCGTCACGGTGGCTTCGGTCGTGCGGCTCATGGCTCTCTCCTCCGGCAACATTACGTATCGTCTTGTAACGCTACTGGCGGATGCTGCTCCTGACCACCCCTACCGGAGGAGGGATCGACGACGCCGAGCACTCGTCCGGCTCGACTACGCTGGAGGGGTGTTCTCCCGCAACAAGTCCGCCGCGACCCCCGCCGCCCCCGACCCTGTCGAGCAGGCGGCCGAGATCGAGCGGGCCGGCAAGGGCCGCCCGACGCCCAAGCGCAAGGTCTCCGAGGCCGCGAACAAGCGCCCCCTGGTGCCGAACGACCGTCGCGCCGCCGCGAAGTCCGCGCGGGAGAAGCAGCGCGAGATGCGCGACCGCCAGTACCAGGCGATGCAGACGGGCGACGAGCGCTACCTGCCGCCGCGCGACAAGGGCCCGGTCAAGCGCTACGTGCGCGAGTACGTCGACGCGCGCTGGAACCTCGGCGAGTTCTTCCTGCCCGTCGCGCTGGTGTTCATCGTCTTCTCGTTCCTCACCGCGCAAAACCAGGACCTGGCGTTCCTCACGGTGATGACGCTCTACGTCATCGTGCTGCTGACCGTCGTGGACGGCTTCATCATGTGGCGCCGCCTGCGCAAGCGCCTGCTCGCGAAGTTCGGCGAGATCCCCAAGGGCACGACGATGTACGCCGTCATGCGGGCCTTCCAGCTGCGCCGAGCACGCCTGCCCAAGCCGACGCACAAGAAGCACGGCGTCTTCCCGGAGTGAGCCGGAGCGGTTCCTGAGGCAACCGTCCGGCGGTTAGGTTGAGCCCATGCCCACCTACCGCTACCTCGGCAACTCGGGTCTCAAGATCTCCGAGATCACCTACGGCAACTGGCTCACCCACGGCTCCCAGGTCGAGAACGACGTCGCGAAGGCGTGCGTCCACGCGGCGCTCGACGCCGGCATCTCGACGTTCGACACCGCGGACGTCTACGCGAACACGAAGGCCGAGCAGGTGCTCGGCGACGCGCTCAAGGGACAGCGGCGCGAGTCGCTCGAGATCTTCACGAAGGTCTACTGGCCGACCGGCCCCGGCGGCCCCAACGACACGGGCCTGTCCCGCAAGCACGTCATGGAGTCGATCAACGGCTCCCTCAAGCGGCTCGGCACCGACTACGTGGACCTCTACCAGGCGCACCGGTACGACACCGAGACGCCGCTCGAGGAGACGATGCAGGCGTTCGCCGACATCGTCCGGCAGGGCAAGGCCCTGTACATCGGCGTCTCCGAGTGGACCGCCGACCAGATCCGCGCCGGCGCCGCGCTCGCGAAGGAGCTCGGCTTCCAGCTCATCTCCTCCCAGCCCCAGTACTCGATGCTGTGGCGCGTCATCGAGGACGAGGTCGTGCCGACCTCGCGCGAGCTGGGCCTGTCGCAGATCGTCTGGTCCCCGATGGCCCAGGGCGTGCTGTCCGGCAAGTACCTGCCCGGCCAGGCGGCACCGGCCGGGTCGCGCGCGGCCGACGAGAAGGCGGGCCGCGGTGGGATCTCGCAGTTCATGACCGACGACGTCCTCACGCGCTTGCAGGGCCTCAAGCCGGTCGCGGACGAGCTGGGGCTCACCATGCCGCAGCTCGCCATCGCGTGGGTCCTGCAGAACGACAACGTCGCTGCGGCCCTCGTGGGTGCGTCGCGGCCCGAGCAGGTCGCCGAGAACGTCAAGGCGTCGGGGGTGACGATCCCGGCCGAGCTCCTGGCGCGCATCGACGACGTCCTCGGGGACGTCGTCGAGCGCGACCCGCGCAAGACCGCGGAGAACGCACCGCAGACGCGCGTCGCCTGACTCCGGCACGTCGTGCGCGACGACGGCCCCGGCGGCGATCCGCCGGGGCCGTCGTCGTCTCCTCACCGGCCGGGCTCGGGCATGCCTCCCTCGCCCGGCCGGGGGCCTGTGGTCGCGGCGACGGGCTCCCGCGGCTCCGACTCGGCGTGCGCCCGACGACGCACCCGGGCGGGGCGCGGGTCCGCGAGCCCCCGCGGGGCGAACCAGCGCGCCGTGAGCTGGACGATCGGCCCCACGCCCAGCGCGTAGGCGACCGTCGCCCAGCCCAGCGTGCCGCCGAGCACCCAGCCCAGCGACACGACGACGACCTCGATGAGCGTGCGCACGAGGCGCACCGACCACCCGGTGCGCGCGACGAGGCCGGTCATGAGCCCGTCGCGCGGGCCGGGCCCGAGGCGCACCCCGAGGTACGCCGAGGTCGCGAGCCCGTTGAGCACGATCCCGCCGACGGCGAGCGCGACGCTCGCGGCGACGCCGGGGTCGGGCACGAGGCGGGTCACGAGCGCGATCGCCGGGTCGATGGTCAGGGTGATGACGACGACGTTCGCGATCGTCCCGATCCCCGGGCGCTGCCGCAGCGGGATCCACGCGAGCAGCGCGAGCACGCTGAGCGACCCGACGACGACGCCGAACGGCAGCCCGGTGCGCAGCACGACGCCCTGGTGCAGGACGTCCCACGGCATCCCGCCCTGGCCCGCGTGGAGCAGCATCGCCATGGACAGCGCGTAGGCGAGGAGGCCGAGGAGGAGCTGGACGGCACGACGGGTGGGGCTCATGCGAGCCATCCTGACGACCAAGTGGCATCGACATCCATAGCCAATCGCGAGAGAGTGGCCCTATGAGTCTCGCCCCGCCTGGGTCCGTCGACGTCCACCGCCACCTCTCCCCCGCCGCCGCGGCGCGGCTGCTGGGTCGCTGGCACGCGGGCGGCCCCGCGTACACCGCGCTGGCCGACGCGCTGCGCGCCGCCGTCCTCGCCGGCACGCTCGCCCCGCACACGCGGCTCCCGTCCGAGCGCGACCTCGCCGTCGCGCTCGGCGTCTCCCGCACCACCACGGCGGCCGCGTACGGGCGGCTGCGCGAGCTGGGCTTCGCGCGCTCCCGGACGGGGTCGGGGACCGTCGTCGTGCTCCCCCGCGCGACCCGGCCCCGGACCGCGCCCCGTGCCCGCGGGGGCGACGCGCCGCCCGCACCGGCCCCGCACGTCGCACCGATCGACCTCGCCGACCTCTCCCAGGCGACCTCCGCCGCCCCGAGCGGGCTGCACGGCGCGTACTCGCGCGCGCTCGAACGCCTCCCCGAGTACCTGTCCGGAGGCGGGTACGAGCCGTACGGCGTCGGCGTCCTGCGCGAGGCGATCGCCGACCACCACACCCGGCGCGGCACGGCGACGACGCCCGACGAGGTCCTCGTCACGACCGGCGCCCAGCACGCGATCACCACGCTCGCGGGCACGCTCCTCGGTGGCGGCGACCGCGCCGTCGTGCAGTCGCCCACCTACTACCACGCGATGGAGGCACTGCGCCGCGCCGGGGCGCGGCTCGTCCCGGTCCCCGTGGGGCGCGGTGACCGGGAGTCGCACCCCGGCCGCGAGCAGGACGCGCCCGGGTTCGACGTCGACCTCTTCGGCTCGACGCTGCGCCAGGTCTCGCCGCGGCTGGTGTACCTCGTACCGGACTTCCACAACCCCACCGCGTACACGCTCACCCCCGAGGAGCGGGCCGGGGTGCGCGAGGCCGCCGCGCGCCACCGCGTGACCGTCGTCGGGGACGAGACCCTCACGGACCTCGACCTCGAGGGCGACCCGGACGCCGTCGGCCCCGTCGCCGAGCCGCTCGCCGGGGACGGGGCCTCGCCGTACGTCGTCACCGTCGGGTCGGCGTCCAAGTCGTTCTGGGGCGGGCTGCGCGTCGGGTGGGTCCGCGCGCACCCCGACCTCGTCGCGCGGCTCGCGCGCACCCGGCAGTCCGCCGACATCGCGACCGCGGTGCTCGAGCAGCTCGCCGTCGTCGAGCTGCTCGACGACGCGGGCAGCGTGCTCGCCGAGCGCCGCAGGACGCTGCGCGCCCAGCGCGACCTGCTGTGCGGGCTGCTGGGCGCGGCGCTCCCCGACTGGCGCGTGCACGTGCCGGAGGGCGGGCTGTCCCTGTGGGTCGACGTCGGCGCGCCCGTCGCCCAGGCGTTCGCCGCCGCGGCCGCCGCGGAGGGCGTCCTGGTCAACGCCGGCCCGACGTTCACCCCCGACGGCAGCGCCGCGGACCGGCTGCGCCTCACGTTCTCGCGACCGCCCGAGGAGCTGGAGCGGGCGGTGCCCCGGCTCGCCGCAGCGTGGGCGCGCGTGGCCGGCTGAGCACGCCCTGGGCCGTCGGAGAGCGGGCAACCGCGGTCAGCGCGAGCGGAGCTCCACGGGCGCGGTCGCCTGGGTCCCGTCGTGCAGGAGACGCGCGACCACGGCGCCCTCGGCCGCGAGGGCCCGCCAGGTCTCGCCGAGCCACTGCTCCGCGTCGTACTGCGTCGTGAAGACGGGGCTCACGGGCGTGGCGAGGACGCTTCCCTCGGCGTCGTCGAGCTCCCAGACCCACTGGGGCCGGATCATCGTGCCTCCCTCGCCTCGGCGCCGCGCACGTGCTCGCCCGGCTCCGGGTGGCGCACGAGCGACCGGTTGATGCGCGCCGCCCAGAGCGGGCCCTGGTAGAGGAACCCGGTGTACCCCTGGACGAGGTCGGCGCCCGCGTGCAGGTAGTCACGGGCGTCGTGCGCGGTCGTGATGCCCCCGACGCCGATGATGGCGCGACGCGGGCCGAGGCGCTCGCGCAGGCGCGCGACCACGGCGAGGCCCCGGGCGCGCACCGGTGGTCCGGACAGCCCGCCGGGCCCCCGGTCGTGCCCGATCGTCGTGTTGACGGCGACGACGCCGTCGAGGTCGAGCTCGTCGACGAGGTCGGCGACCGCGTCCACGTCCTCGTCCGCGAGGTCGGGCGCGATCTTGACGAGCAGCGGCACGCGGGCGGCTCCCGCGTCCGTGGTCGCGGCGTCCGCGGCCTCGCGCACCGCCACGAGGATCGGGCGCAGCGACGCGACCTCCTGGAGGTCGCGCAGGCCCGGGGTGTTGGGTGAGGACACGTTGACGACGAGGTAGTCGGCGTACGGCGCGAGGAGGCTCGCGCTCGTCGCGTAGTCCCCCGCGGCCTCGGACGCGGGCGTGACCTTGGTCTTGCCGATGTTCGCGCCCACGAGCACGGCGCGGCCCGCGCGGGTCGAGCGCAGCGCGGCGAGGCGCCGGGCGGCCGCCGCGGCACCCTCGTTGTTGAACCCCATGCGGTTGCGCACGCCCGACACGTCGAGCTCGCGCCACAGCCGCGGCTTCTCGTTGCCGGGCTGCGCGTGCGCGGTGACCGTACCGATCTCGACGAACGCGAAACCGAGCATGGTCAGGCCGCGCACGGCGCGCGCGTCCTTGTCGAACCCGCCCGCGAGGCCGAAGGGCGCGGGGAAGACCTTGCCCAGGACCTCGACGCTGCCCCGGCCCCCGGCCGCGCGGCCCAGGTAGGGCGCGAGCGCCCCCTGCACGACGTCGCGCAGCACCGGCACGCGGCCGACGGCGCCGATCAGGTCGAACGCGACGTGGTGCGCGCGCTCCGGGTCCATGCGGCGGAAGACGGTGTCGAAGAGCAGTCCGTAGAGGAGCGGGCGGCGGCGGGTCATGCGGCGTCCTCCGGGGCGTCGGTGTCGGTGCGGGTGCTGGTGGCGCTCGGGGTGGCGACGGTCGCCGACGTCCCGCCGGGGCGGGTGCGCCAGAGCCACCACAGGCCGACGAAGGGCAGGACGAGGGGCACGTAGCCGTAGCCCTGCCCGAAGCCGGACCAGACGGTGGCGCGGGGGAACGCCTCGGGGTCGGCGAGCGAGAAGGCGCCGACGGCGAGCACCCCGACGAGCTCGACGCCCACCGCGACCCACGCGACGCGCCGCGCGACCTGGCCGCCCCGCGCGAGCGCGATCGTCGCGACGACGTACACGGCCGCCGCGAGCCCCGACAGCGCGTACGCGAGCGGCGCCTCGTGCCAGTCGCGCAGGAGCTGCACGGCGGCCCGGGCCGAGGCCGCGAGCGCGAAGATCCCGTACACGGCGACGAGGACCCGGCCGAAGCCGGCGTTCGTGCGACGCGGGTGCGGCGTCCCGTCCGGGGCGGCGGGTGCGCTCATGGCGAGGACCTCCAGGTCAGGCGTTCCAGATCTGCCACAGGCGCCACTCGAGGAACGCGACGGTGAGCGCGGCGACCGCGAGCACGACGGAGCTCCAGCGCGAACGCTCCGCGAAGGCCCACAGGGCGGCGACGGGCAGGATGAAGAGGGTGGTCACGAGGTAGCCCCACAGCAGCACGGGGTCGCTCGGCGCGGTCCCGGTGGCGCCGAGCACGCCCACCACGACCGCCTGCACGAGGATCAGCCCCTCGATCACGGCCGCACCCCAGAGCTGGCGCAGGATCACCGCGCGGTCGCGCACGACGAACACGAGAGCCCAGCCGGCGAGCGCGACGCACGCCGCGACCACGAGCAGCAGGAGGGGAAGGACCACGCGGCCGAGCGTACCGGGGGCGGCCCGCGGCCACGGAATCGGTCCACAGGTCCCACCGACGTCACGGGGGCAGGGGCGCCGTCCCCGGGGATAGCATCGCGGGGTGGCTGAACTGACCGTCTCCAGCAAGAATCCCGCCGGTGCCAAGGTCGACGCGCTCGTCGTCGGCACCCACACGACGTCCGACGGTGTCGCGATCGTCGGGGGCGACCTGCCCCGTCCGGTGGTCGCCTCCCTCGAGGACCTCGCACCCGCGCTCGGCATCACGGGCGCCGCCGACGAGGTCCGCAAGGTGCCCGCCGGGCCCGAGCTCAAGGCCGACGTGCTCGTGCTCGTGGGCCTCGGCGCACGGCGCGCCGACGGCACCTTCAGCGCCGAGGCGCTGCGCCGCGCCGCCGGTGCCGCGCTGCGCGCGCTCGCCGGGACGACGTCGGTCGCCGTCGCGCTCCCCGTCGAGGACGAGGCCGAGCTCGGCGCCGTCGCCGAGGGAGCGCTGCTCGGTGCCTACGCGTTCGCGCGCTACCGCACGGGCGAGGCCGCGTCGTCGGCCGCGAACCGCCCGCCCGCGACCGTCGAGGTCCTCGCCGGGAGCACGCGCAGCTCCGCGGCCAAGGCTGCCGTCGAGCGGGCCAAGGTCGTCGCGGCGGCCGTGAACGCGACGCGCGACCTCGTCAACGCCGCGCCCAACGACCTCTTCCCCGCCGCGTTCGCCGACGTCGCGAAGCAGGCCGTCAAGGACTCGGGCGCCAAGGGCCTCAAGGTCACGGTGCTCGACGACAAGGCGCTCGTCGCGGGCGGGTACGGCGGCCTCGTCGGCGTCGGACAGGGCTCGGCGCGCGGCCCGCGCCTCGTCAAGGTCGCCTACGCGCCGTCGCGCCCCGCCGCGAAGGTCGCGCTCGTGGGCAAGGGCATCACGTTCGACTCGGGCGGCATCTCGATCAAGCCCGCCAAGGGCATGGAGGCGATGAAGTCCGACATGGCCGGCGCCGCCGCCGTGCTGCAGACCGTCGTCGCCGCCGCGCGCCTCGGGCTGCCCGTGGCCGTGACGGGCTGGCTGTGCCTCGCGGAGAACATGCCGTCGGGCACGGCGCAGCGTCCGTCCGACGTCATCACGATCCGTGGCGGCAAGACCGTCGAGGTGCTCAACACCGACGCCGAGGGCCGCCTCGTCATGGCCGACGGCCTGGTCGCCGCCGTCGAGGAGAAGCCCGACGTCGTGCTCGACGTCGCGACGCTCACCGGCGCCCAGATGGTCGCGCTCGGCAACCGCGTCTCCGCGGTCATGGGCGCCGACGACGTGCGCGCCGAGGTCGTCGCGGCGGCCGACGCCGCGGGCGAGCAGTTCTGGCCGATGCCGCTGCCCGAGGAGCTGGGAGCGTCCTTGAAGTCGAAGGTCGCCGACCTCGCGAACATCGGCGACCGGTTCGGCGGCATGCTCGTCGCGGGCCTGTTCCTGCAGGAGTTCGTCGGCGAGACGCCGTGGGCGCACCTCGACATCGCCGGCCCCGCGTTCAACGAGGGCTCGGCCCACGGCTACACCCCGGTCGGAGGCACGGGCGTCGCCGTCCGCACCCTGCTCGGCCTCGTCGAGGGCCGCGCCCGCCGCTGACCCGGTCTCGCCGACCAGGTGGTCCTGGTCCGTCCCGTCGCCCGGACGAACCAGGACCACCTGCTCGACACCGGAAGATCGCCGGGTCGAGCGGTGTCAGGAGGTCCGGCGACGGCGCTGGCGGGAGTTCCAGTCGCGCATGCGCTGCGGGTAGCCGGTGAAGCGCACGTTGTAGACGGGCACGCCCAGCGAGCCGGCGACGTCGAACGCCGTCTTCTCGTCCGGGACGCGCCGGCGCGTCCACTCGCCCGTCGTCGCGATGAGCAGCAGCGTCGCCCCCGTGTCCTGCGTGGGCGGCTCGACGTACGCCTCGACCCCGACGCGCGTGCGCACGAAGTCCTGGAGGTGGGCGAGCGTCGCGCGACGGGCGTCCGACGGCGCGGCGGCGGCGCCGCCCGGCGACGAGGTCGTCGGGGGGCGGCGGGAGAACAGGCTGGACAGCTTGGGCAGCCGGGGCACAGCGGCAGGGTACAGCGTGACCCTGGTCATACGGTGGCCCCGCTGTCTGCAGCGTCACAGCCGCGAGGCCCTGGTTTCGATTGGGGAGCCCGTGCCCGAGGTGCCAAGATGGCACCCGGAGAACGTTCACGCACCGTGGGCCAGCGGTTCCCGTCCGGCCCGTCGACGTGCCGTGCACGTCCGCCCTCGCTCTCCCCTCGCTGAAGGAGTCGCACGTGGCCGAACCCGGCACACCATTCGACGTCGTCGTCCTGGGCGGAGGCAGCGCCGGCTATGCCACGGCGCTGCGCGCCGCCCAGCTCGGCCTCTCCGTCGCGCTCGTCGAGTCGGGCAAGCTCGGTGGTACCTGCCTGCACAACGGGTGCATCCCCACCAAGGCCCTGCTCCACGCGGCCGAGCTCGCCGACGGCGCCCGCGAGGGCGCGAAGTTCGGCGTCCGCAGCTCGTTCGACGGCATCGACATGGCAGGCGTCAACGGCTACAAGGACGGCGTCGTCGCGGGCCTCTACAAGGGCCTCCAGGGGCTCGTCGCCTCCCGCGGCATCACGTTCGTCGAGGGGCACGGCCGGCTCGTGTCGCAGGACACCGTCGAGGTCGACGGCACCCGGTACACCGGCCGCCACGTCGTGCTCGCGACCGGCTCGTACGCGCGCTCGCTGCCCGGTCTCGAGATCGCCGGCCGCGTCATCACCTCCGACCAGGCGCTGCGGCTCGACCGCGTCCCGAAGTCGGTCGTGGTGCTCGGCGGCGGCGTCATCGGCGTCGAGTTCGCGAGCGTGTGGAAGTCGTTCGGCGCCGACGTCCAGATCGTCGAGGCGCTGCCCCACCTCGTGCCCAACGAGGACGAGGCGCTGTCGAAGTCGCTCGAGCGGGCGTTCCGCAAGCGCGGCATCCAGTTCTCCCTGGGCGACCGGTTCGCGGGCGTCAAGGAGACCGACTCGGGCGTCACCGTCACGCTCGAGTCCGGCAAGACCTTCGAGGCCGAGCTGCTGCTCGTCGCCGTCGGGCGCGGGCCGCGCACCGCCGACCTCGGGTTCGAGGCGCAGGGCATCACGCTCGACCGCGGGTTCGTGATCGTCGACGAGCGCCTGCACACGGGCGTCGGGAACATCTGGGCCGCGGGCGACATCGTGCCCGGCCTCCAGCTCGCGCACCGCGGGTTCGCGCAGGGCATCTTCCTCGCGGAGCAGATCGCCGGGCTCGACCCGACGCCGATCGTCGAGTCGTCGATCCCGCGCGTCACGTACTGCGAGCCCGAGGTGGCGTCCGTCGGCGTCACGGAGGCTGCGGCGACCGAGACGTGGGGGGCCGACCAGGTCGAGACCCTCGAGTACAACCTCGCCGGCAACGGCAAGAGCAAGATCCTCGCGACCAGCGGCTTCGTCAAGCTCGTGCGCCGCAAGGACGGTCCCGTCGTCGGCGTGCACATGATCGGTGCCCGCGTCGGCGAGCTCGTCGGCGAGGGCCAGCTCATCGTGGGCTGGGAGGCGTACCCCGAGGACGTCGCCGCCCTGGTCCACGCCCACCCCACCCAGAACGAGGCACTCGGAGAGGCGCACCTGGCCCTGGCCGGCAAGCCTCTGCACGCCCACAACTGACCCCAACGATCGAAGGAGACCAGGCAGGTCATGTCTGAGAACGTGCAGATGCCGGCCCTCGGCGAGTCCGTCACCGAAGGCACCGTCACCCGTTGGCTCAAGTCGGTCGGCGACACCGTCGCCGTCGACGAGCCGCTGCTCGAGGTCTCGACCGACAAGGTCGACACCGAGATCCCGTCGCCCGTCGCGGGCGTGCTCGAGCAGATCCTCGTCCAGGAGGACGAGACCGTGGAGGTCGGTACCGACCTCGCCGTGATCGGCGACGGTTCCGGCGGCGGCGACGCCGCCCCCGCCCCCGCGGCGGCCGAGGAGCCCGCGCCCCAGGCCGCGCCGGAGCCCGAGCCGGAGCAGCCGGCCGCGCAGGAGGCCCCCGCCGAGCCCGCCCCGGCCCAGCAGGCCGCTCCCGCGCCGCAGTCCTCCGGCGGTGAGGAGATCAGGCTCCCCGCGCTCGGCGAGTCCGTCACCGAGGGCACCGTGACCCGGTGGCTCAAGTCGGTCGGCGAGACCGTCGAGGTCGACGAGCCCCTGCTCGAGGTCTCGACCGACAAGGTCGACACCGAGGTCCCCTCGCCCGTGGCCGGCACCGTCCAGCAGATCCTCGTCCAGGAGGACGAGACGGTCGAGGTCGGCACCGTGCTCGCGATCGTCGGCTCGGGCGCCGCCCCGGCCGCCGCCCCCGCGGCACCGGCCGAGCCCGCCCAGGAGGCCCCGAAGCAGGAGGCTGCGCCCGCCCCGGCCCCGACCGAGGCGCGCACCCCGGCGAGCGAGGCGGACGTCCCGGCCCAGGCCGCGCAGGAGGAGACGCCGGCCCCGGCCACGAGCGCCCCGGCCCCCGCGGCCGAGAAGCCCGCCGCGCCGTCCGCACCGGGTGCGACCCCGGCCCCGGCCGCGAAGGCCGGCGGCACGTACCTCACCCCGCTCGTGCGCAAGCTCGCGGCGGACAAGGGCGTCGACCTGTCGACCCTCACGGGCACGGGCGTCGGCGGCCGCATCCGCAAGGAGGACGTGCTCGAGGCCGCCCGCAAGGCCGAGGAGGCCAAGGCCGCCCCCGCAGCTGCCGCTCCCGCGGCTCCCGCCGGTGGTGCCCCGAAGAAGGCCTCCGTCCCGGCCGTCTCGCCGCTGCGCGGCACGACCGAGAAGACGAGCCGTCTGCGCAAGCTCGTCGCGAGCCGCATGGTCGAGGCGCTGAGCACGCAGGCCCAGCTCACGACGGCGGTCGAGGTCGACGTCACCCGCGTCGCCGCCCTGCGCAACCGCGCCAAGGCGGACTTCAAGGCGCGCGAGGGTGCGAACCTCACGTTCCTGCCGTTCTTCACGCTCGCCGCGGTCGAGGCGCTCAAGGCCTACCCGAAGATCAACGCGACCTTCGGCGAGGACGAGATCACCTACCACGGCCAGGAGAACGTGGGCATCGCGGTCGACACCGAGCGCGGCCTCGTGGTCCCCGTCATCAAGGACGCGGGCGACCTCAACCTCGCCGGCATCGCGCGCAAGATCGCCGACCTCGGCGCACGCACGCGTGCCAACAAGGTCGGTCCGGACGAGCTCGCGGGCGCGACGTTCACGATCACCAACACCGGCTCGGGCGGCGCCGTCTTCGACACGCCGATCGTCCCGGTCGGTCAGGTCGCGATCCTCGGCACGGGCACCATCACCAAGCGCCCGGTCGTCGTGACGGACGCGGACGGCAACGACACGATCGGCATCCGCTCGACGTGCTTCATCTTCCTGTCCTACGACCACCGCCTGGTCGACGGTGCGGACGCCGCGCGCTTCCTCACCACGATCAAGAACCGCATCGAGGAGGGCGCGTTCGAGGCCGAGGTCGGCCTCTGACGCTCCGCGCTCCCTGACGCACGCCGCGAGGCCCCGACCACCCACGGTCGGGGCCTCGCGGCGTTTCCGTGACCTGGCGCGGGCCGGTCGCGGAGAAGTTCCCGGCCACGGGTGCGCGGGACGGTCGCGGCCCCGTAGCGTGGCCCCATGGACATCGTCGTGGCGGGCTCGCACGGATTCATCGGTGCGGAGCTGCTCGAGCGGCTGCGCGAGGACGGCCACCGCGTGCGCCGGCTCGTGCGGCGTGCCCCGCAGACGTCCGACGAGCACGAGTGGGACCCCGACGCCGGCGTCCTGGACCCCGGCGTGCTCGCCGGGGCCGACGCCGTCGTCAACCTCGCGGGCGCAGGGATCGGCGACCACCGCTGGACGACCGAGTACAAGCGCACCCTGGTCACGTCCCGGACCCGGACCACCGGGCTCCTGGCCCGGACCATGGCCGGCCTCGACGCGCCACCGCCGGTCTGGGTCCAGGGCTCCGCGATCGGCTACTACGGCGACCGGGGCGCGCAGGTGCTCACCGAGACGTCGGCGTCGGGCGACGGGTTCCTCGCCCGGCTGGTCCGGGAGTGGGAGGCCGCGACCGCGCCGGCCGAGCAGGCGGGCGTCCGCGTGGTCCACGCCCGGACGGGCATCGTGCTCTCCTCCGAGGGCGGTGCCCTCGGCCGGCTCCTCCCGCTGCTGCGGCTCGGCGTCGGCGGACGCCTCGGCCCCGGCACGCAGTACTGGAGCTGGATCACGCTGCGCGACGAGGTCGACGCGCTGCGCCACCTGCTCACCGCTCCCGTGCACGGGCCCGTCAACCTCTGCTCCCCCCACCCGGCCACGAACGCGGAGATCACCCGCGCGCTCGCGCGAGAGCTCCACCGCCCGGCCGTGCTGGCCGTCCCCTCCGTCGCGCTGCGCGTCGTGCTCGGCGAGCTGGCCTCGGACATCCTCGGCTCCCAGCGCGCCCTCCCCACCGTGCTCGAGGCGAGCGGGTTCACCTACTCCGACCCCCTGCTCGACGACGCCGTCCGGCGGGTCGCCGAGCGGCGCTGACGCCTCGCCCCGACGTCCGAGCCAGGTCCGACCGGACCCCGCGGCGGTGCGCCTCAGCGCACCTCGACGACACGCCACCCGGCGTCGGTCCAGCGGAGCACGAGCACGACGGTCGTCCGCGGCGTCGCGGGCACCTGCAGCTCGTCGCTGTCCGTGCGCTGCCGGTGCGCGCTGACGGCGTAGTCGACCTCGACGACCGCGTCGGCGGGCACCGTGCCCGCCCCGGCCGCCGCGCGCGACCAGCCCTCGACGGGTCGGGCGTCGAAGACCTCCGCCCGCGCGTCGAGCACGTCCACGCCCTCGAGCGCCGCCAGCACCGCGGCGTCCCGCGCCTCCGCCGACGAGCCCGCGACCACCACCGACGACAGGTCGCCCGTGCCCTCGGTGAGCAGCGCGAGCCGGCGCGCCGTGAGGGCCCGTGCGGCCCCGCCCGGGTCGTCCGGGTCGAGCACCGCCCTCGCGTCCTCGGCCGGCTCGACGGCGGTCGCGACCATGCTCGGCGCCCTCTCGCCGCCGTCGGGCGCGGCCGTCCGCGACGCTCCCAGGTGCACCGGGAGCACCACGAGCGCCGCGCACCCGGTGAGGATCGCCAGGCTCGTGCCGACGGCACGAACCGCCCGTCGCCGTCGGGCCCGCGCGCCCCGCCCACGGGGCCCGGTCCCACCACGCGCGGCGCTCCCGGACACCGTCCGTACCCCGACGCCGGGCCGCACGGTCCGCCGACCGCCGAGAGCACCGGCCACGAGACGCGCGGGGTCGGGCATCACGACCGGTCGCGGCACCACGGCGTCGTAGCAGCGCGCGGCGAACGTCCCCGCGGCAGGTCGCGCGGACGGTTCGTCGCGCAGCGCCACCGCGAGCTCGGCGTGGAGCGCCGCGAGGTCGCGCGCCTCATCCGGGTCGCCGGTCGCGCGGTAGGACGGGTGGCTCGACGCCGGGGGCGGCACGAGGTCGAGCACGACCCGGGCGAGGTCCCGCACGTCGTCCGCCGCGGTCCCGCGCGCGGGCGCCAGCGCCGGGCGCAGGACGGCCCTCCCGCTCGGCGTGACGACCACCGACGCCGCCTCGAGGCTCCCGTGCGCGCGCCCGTCCCGATGGAGCCGCGCCAGGCCCTGCGCGACGGGGACCAGCACCGTGACCGCCTCGGCAGCCCGGAAGGGCTCCCGTGCCGCCGCCAGCTCGTCGAGACGCAGCCCGTCGACGTGGTCGGTGAGCACCACGAGCGACGACTCCCCCGCCTCGACGACACCACGCACCGCCACGACGTGCTCGTGCTCCTCGGAGAGCGCGTGCAGGTGCTCGACCAGCACCGCGCGAGCCCCCGGGCCCTCGGGGACCTCCAGCCGGGCGATCTCGCACACCGTGCCAGCGTCGTCGTACGCGACGGACCCACCGCTCGCGCCGGGCTCCCGCCGCACCGACCATCCCGCGGCCGCGAGCACGGGTACCAGGTCGGCGACGGACTCCACGGGCGGTCGCGCGCGGCGCGACGTCGACGACGACATGCCCCCATCTCACCGCGTGCCGGACCCCGCCGTGCCGTTGTCCACAGGCCGGATCCTCCGCCCGGTGCCGCGTCCCGGGCGCGGGCGGGTCGGGACGCCGGGTCCGGGTCCGGGCGCCCCCGGCCGGCTCCGCCCCGAGGGCGGTCAGACGTCGAGGAGGCGACCCTCGCGGGCGCTGCGACGGGCGGCGTCGAGGACCTCGGCGGTGCGGACGGCGTCGTGCGGGTCGACGGGGACGGGCCCGTCGTCGAGGATCCAGTCCGCGACGGCACGGTAGAAGTCGGCGTGACCGCCCGGTGCCTGCGGGACGGGCTCGCGCTCGCGACCGCGCGTGACCCAGCCGAGCGTGCCCTCGGGGGCGGCGTCGTCGAAGACCTCGAAGGGCGACGCGTCGTTCTCGAACGTCGTGACGACGTACGCCCCGGTCGTCCCGAGCACGCGCGTGCGCGGCCCGGGGGCGCCGACGACGGAGCCGGCCCAGAGGCGGCTCACGACCGCGTTCCCGTCGGCGTCGGGCGCGTGGTGGAGCACGAGGAAGACGTCGTCCTCGGTGGGGGTGGTGTGCGAGCGCAGCTCGGCCCACACGCCGGTGACGCGCCCGAAGAGCTGGGTCGCGGAGTCGACGAGGTGCGGCCCGAGGTCGAGGAGCAGGCCGCCGCCGACGAGGTCGTTCTCCTTCCAGCGCTGCTGCGGCACGGGGCGCCATCGCTCCCACCGGCGCTCGAACGTGTGCACGCGCCCGATCTCGCCGCGGTCGAGCACGGAGCGCAGGGTGAGCTGCTCGGGGTCCCAGCGGCGGTTCTGGAAGACGGTGAGGGGCGTGCCCGCTGCCTCGGCCGCCTCCACGACGGCGCGGGACGACGCCGCGCCGAGCGCGAGCGGCTTGTCGACGACGACGGGCACCCCCGCCCGCGCGAGCGCGGTGGCGTGGTCGGCGTGCAGGGCCGACGGGCTCGCGACGACGGCGACGTCGTAGGCGGCGCGGTCCGCGAGGAGCGCGTCGAGGTCGTCGTGCAGGTGCACGTCCGGCCAGTCCTCGGCGGCGGCGGCCCGACGCTCGGGCGACCGGACGACGACCGCCGTGACCACGTGCCCGGCCTCGCGGACGAGGCGCGCGTGGATGCCCCGGCCTGCTCCCCCGTACCCGACGATCCCGACCCTGAGCGTGCGCGCGGCGGTGTCCATGCCGACCAATCTAGCCGTGACCGCGACGGGCGCCGGAGACGTCCGCCGGGATGGTCCGAGCACCCCCGCGAACCTGGCAGAATGTGCGCGTTGGTCCGGTATGGAGCGCTGCGTACCGTCTCGCGCGGGTCGGGCCGAGAATCGGTTTCGGGAAGGTCGTCCCTTGAGCACCACGAGCCGCCGCGTCCCTCGTCGGAGCGTCCTGCGCTACGTCCTGATCGCCCTGGCGGTCGCCATCGTGGTCGCGAACGTGATCAACCAGCAGTCCGTCGCCGCCGACGACGAGCCGGCCCCGACCCCGGGGAGCGCGCTCGAGGCGCTGGCGCGGCTCGAGGTGAAGGGGCCTGGCCCGGACACGGGCTACGAACGGGGGCTCTTCGGTCCCGCGTGGGCGGACGTCGACGGCAACGGGTGCGACACCCGCAACGACATCCTCGCGCGCGACCTCACCGACCTCACGTTCTCGACCCGGGGCGAGGTCTGCGAGGTGCGCACGGGCACCTTCCAGGACCCGTACACCGGCGAGACCATCGACTTCCGCCGCGGCAACGCGACGAGCATGGCGGTCCAGATCGACCACGTGGTGCCGCTGCTCGACGCGTGGCGCAAGGGCGCGCGCGCCTGGGACGACGAGACGCGTCGGCAGTTCGCCAACGACCCGCTCAACCTCCTCGCGTCCGACGGCCCCGCGAACCAGGCCAAGGGCGCTCGCGACGCGTCCGCGTGGCTGCCCCCGAACCACGCGTTCCGCTGCCCGTACGTCGCGCGGCAGGTCGCGGTGAAGACCGCCTACGAGCTCGCGGTGACGCCGTCGGAGTCCGAGGCGATGGCGCGCGTGCTCGCGGACTGCCCGGCCGAGCCGCTCCCCGCCGGCTGACCCGGCTCCCCCGGGCCCCGGTCCGTGCGCCCGAGCGCGCTCGGCCACCAGGCCCGACGGCCGACGTCGTGCACGAGCGCGGGCACGAGCAGCGACCGCACCACGAGCGTGTCGACGAGGACGCCGAACGCGACGATGAACGCGAGCTGGGCGAGGAACAGCAGCGGGATGATGCCGAGCGCGGCGAACGTCGTGGCCAGCACGACCCCGGCCGACGTGATGACCGACCCCGTGACCGCGAGGCCCCGCAGGACGCCGCGCCGCGTCCCGACCCGCAGGCTCTCCTCCCGCACGCGCGTCATGAGGAAGATCGAGTAGTCGACCCCGAGCGCGACGAGGAAGCAGAACGCGTAGAGCGGGACGGCCGGGTCGGCGCCCGGGAAGTCGAGCACGTGGTCGAACACGATCGCGGCGACGCCGAGCGCGGCGCCGAACGACAGCACGTTGGCGAGCATGAGGAGCACCGGCGCGACGACGGACCGCAGCAGCAGGATCAGGATGAGCAGGATCACGGCGAGGACGACCGGCACGATGGTCCGCAGGTCGCGCTGGCCCGCGAGCTGCGTGTCGAGCCGCTCGGCGGCGGCGCCCCCGACCATCGCGTCGGGCGAGACGTCGTGCACGGCGTCACGGAGCGCCGAGACGGTCTCGACGGCCTCCTGGCTGTCCGACGGCGCGTCGGTCGTGACGTCGACCCGCACCTGTCCGTCGACGACGAGCGGTTCGCCGCGCGCGGGTGCGCCCGGCGCGGCGGCAGGCTGGTCGGTGACCGGCGTGGCGGCGGCGACTCCCTCGGTGCCCTCGGCGGCCGCGACGACCGCGTCGAGGTCCTCCTCGGGGGCGATCACGATCGCGGGCTGCGCGGAGACGCCCTCGAAGTGCTCCGTGAGCGCCGCCTCGCCGGCGACGGAGTCGACGTCCGCGAGGAACACCTCCGAGTCGCCCGTTCCCTCGGCGTCGAGCGTCGGGACGAACGCCGCGCACGCGGCGAGGACCAGCGCCGTGACGACCCACACGCGCCGGTCGTGCCGACCGACGAAGCTCGCGACGCGCGACCACACGCCGTGCCCGTCGACGCGCACCGCGTCGTCGCTCTCGACGGGCGTGGTCTGCGCGTCCGTCGCCCCGCCGTCGTGCTCGGCGTGCGCGCCCTCGTACCGGGGCATGCGCGGCCAGAACAGCGCGCGCGACCGCTGGCCGGCGACGAGCAGGAGGGCGGGGAGGAGCGTGAGCGCGGCGACGAACGCCGCGGCGATGCCGATCGCGGCGACCGGGCCGAGGCTGCGGTTGGACGACAGGTCGGACAGGAGCAGGCACAGCAGGCCCGCGATGACGGTCCCCGCGCTCGCGGCGACGGGCTCGACCGAGGCGCGCACCGCCCGCCGCAGCGCCACCGTGGTGGAGCGGACGAAGCGCAGCTCCTCCCGGTACCGGGCGACGACGAGCAACGAGTAGTCGACCGCCGCGCCCACGACGAGGATCGAGAGGATGCCCTGCGACTGCCCGTTGAGCGTGAGGACGTCGGCGGCGGCGAGGTGGTAGACGACGAGGCCCGCGAGGGTCAGCGCGAGCACGGCCGTGAGGATCACGAGGAACGGCAGGATCGGCGACCGGTAGACGATCGCGAGGATGACGAGCACGGCGCCGAGCGCGACGAGCAGGAGGACGGTGTCGATCCCGCCGAACGCGGTGACGAGGTCGGCCACGAACCCGGCCGGGCCGGTGACCCAGACGTCGAGCGAGGTCCCGGCGAGCCCGCCCTCGGACGCGTCCGCGGCGGCGAGGTCGCGCAGCGCGCCGACCGCCAGCTCGCTCACGCTGTCCTCGTCGGCGCCGATCCGGTCGGACGCGACGGACGCGTCGAGCGAGACGACGACGAGCGCCGCCTCGCCGTCCTCGGACGGCACGACGACGGGGTCGGCGACGGAGACGTCGCCGACGGTCGCGGGCTCGTCGCCCGACGTCCCCGCGAGCGGGGCGTCCGGGACCGCCCGGGCGAACGCGTCGAGCGCGGCGAGGTCCTCGGGCGTCAGGGCGCTGCCGTCGCCCGTCGTGGCGACGACGAGCGCGGGCAGGGTCTCGGAGTCGGTGAACTCCTGAGCGACCTCGGCGGCGCGCGTGGACTCGGCGCTCGCCGGGAGGAACGCGGCGGCGTCGTTCGTCTGCACGCTGCTCAGGCGCCCCTGGGCCTGCCCGCCCAGCGCGCCGATCGCCATCCACAGACCGATGACTGCGACAATGATCAGCCCGCGGAGGAACCCGCCCGTCCTATTGCTCAGCATGCTGAGGAATGGTGCCATGGCGGAGGGAGGAATGCACGTTGGAGCACGCGTCGAGCAGCGGCAGCACCGGGCGGTACGCCGGCCCGGACGTCGGCGACCCCACACCCACCGACCCCCGGGAGTGGGCCACCGGCCGCCTCCTGTTCGCCGTCGCCCGCCGGATCGAGCGGGAGTGGAACGCCCACCTCGGGCAGTGGGACCTCAACCATGCGGGCTTCCCCGTGCTCATGCACCTGCTCGCCGGACCTCGCTCGCAGCGGGTCCTCGCCGAGGAGTCGGGCGTGACCGAGCAGACCATGAGCAGGGTCGTCGCCCGGCTCGAGCGCTCCGGGTACGTGACCCGCACCGACGACCCCGCCGACCGCCGCCGTCGCGCCGTCGCGATCACCGCGTCCGGGCGCGAGGCAGGCCTGGCCGCCGCGCGGCGTCGTCCCGCCGAGGAGCTCGCGACCCGCGGGCTCGACGACGCCCAGATCGCGGCGCTGCGGGACGCCCTCCTCGCGCTGCTCGAGACGTTGCCGCGGACTCCCCACGACGAGGGCTAACCTGAGCCGATGGACCTGCTCGCGCTGCCCGGGATCACGGAGTACCACGAGGCCTGGGACCTCCAGCGCGCGGTGCACGACGACGTCGTCGCGACCACCCGGCCGGACACCCTGATCCTCGTCGAGCACCCCTCCGTCTACACCGCCGGCCGCCGCACGCGCCGTGACGAGCGGCCCGACGACGGCACGCCCGTCGTCGACGTGGACCGCGGCGGGAAGATCACGTGGCACGGCCCGGGCCAGCAGGTCGCCTACCCGATCGTGCGGCTCGCCGAGCCGGTCGACGTCGTCGCGTACGTGCGCGCGCTCGAGGAGGCCGTCATGGGCGTGTGCGCGCGGCTCGGCCTCGCGACGATGCGCGTCGAGGGACGCAGCGGGGTCTGGGTCGCTGCCGACGCGACGCGCCGCGAGCGCAAGGTCTGCGCGATCGGCGTGCGCGTCGCGAAGGGCGTGACGATGCACGGGCTCGCCCTCAACTGCGTGCCCGACCTCTCCCGCTTCGACCGGATCGTCCCGTGCGGGATCGAGGACGCCGACGTGACCTCGCTCACCGCCGAGCTCGGGCGCGAGGTCACGCTCGCCGAGGTCGCGCCGCTGCTCGTCGCCGCGCTGGAGGACGCGCTCACGCCGCTGCTCGCCGCGACCGCGTGGGACGACGCGCACCCGACCTCCCCGCAGGACGCGCTCGCGGGCTAGGCTGGGGACTCCAGGGAATCCTCGCGCGCCGGAGTACGGGTGGGTCGGCGCGCGGTAGGACGTACCCCGAGGACCTGGACCGCATGACCACCACCCCCGCGCGCCCGACGTCGCGCGCCCGCACCTCCCCGCCCCTGCCCGCTCCTCCCCGCCCCGACGCGCCGGGGCGCAGCGGCTACGCCCGGCTGCCGCAGCTCGCGGGCCGCGCGTTCCTCCCCGTGGCGTTCCTCGCCCGGCTCCCGTTCTCGATGCTCACCATCGGGACCCTGCTCCTGGTGTCCTCGACGACCGGGTCCGTCGCGATCGGCGGGCTCGCCTCGGCGGCGACCGCGCTCGGGACGGCGCTCGGCGGCCCGACCCAGGGCGCGCTCGCCGACCGCGTCGGTCAGCGCCGGGTCCTGCTCGTCGCCGTCCCCGTCGCGACGCTCGCCGTGCTCGGTCTCGTCCTCGCCGCCTCCGCGCCCGGCGCGACGGCCGCCGTCCTCGCCGCCGCGGCGGTGACGGGAGCGAGCGCACCGCAGGTCGGCCCGCTCGCGCGCGTGCGCTGGCTCCGGCTCGCCGCCGACGAGCCGCGCACCGTCGAGGCCGCGATGAGCTACGAGAGCACCGCCGACGAGGTGAGCTTCGTGCTCGGCCCCGCGCTCGTCGGCGTCCTCGCGTCGGCCGGCTCGCCGCAGGTCGCGGTCCTCGTCGCTGCGGGCGGCATCGCCGTCTTCGGCACCGCGTTCGCTCTCCACCCGACGGCGCGCGCGACCCTCCACGCCCCCGCCACCTCGTCCGACGCGGGAACGGGCACGGGCACGACGAGCGCGGCCACCGACACCGTCGGGACGCTCGCGCTCGTACGGCGCGAGGCCGTCGTGCTCGTCGGGATGCTCGCGATGGGCCTCCTGTTCGGCGGGACCCAGGCCGCGCTCACCGCGCTCGCCCGCGACGCGGGCGTCCCCGGGAGCGCGGGCCTCGTCTACGCCGTGATGGGGGTGGGCTCCGCCGTCACCGCGCTGTCGGTCGTCGCGCTCCCCCGCCGCTGGGGCCTGCGCAGCCGGTGGATCACGTTCGCTGCCGGGCTCGTGGCGGGCACGGTCGCCCTCGTCCTCGCCGCCGCGAGCGGCTCGCTGACCGCCGTCGTCGTCGCGGTCGCCGCGACCGGCCTGTTCGTCGGGCCGGTGATGGTCACGGTGTTCACCGTCGCCGGCGAGCGCGCACCCGCCGGGCGCACGGCGTCAGCCATGACGCTCGTGGCGAGCGCGAACGTCGTCGGTGTGGCGGTCGGCGCCTCCGGTGGCGGCGCGCTCGCCGACGCCGTCTCGACGACGACCGCCTTCTGGCTGCCCGTCGTCGCGGCGGTCCTGCTCGTCGCGACCGGGGTGTCGTTGACGTCACGTCCACAGGGTGAGCGACGCGCGGGAGACGACGAGCGCGAGCGCGTAGTCTGACCGGAGTCCGGCGTCGTACCCGGGCGCGCGCACCCGAACGGTGCGCCCGCCCACTGCCTGCTCGGCGCGACGTCGGCGCTCACTCGCCACGACGACCGGGAGACACCCGTGACGATCGCACCTGAAGGACGGCGCATGCTGCGGGTCGAGGCCCGCAACGCCGCGACGCCGATCGAGAAGAAGCCCGAGTGGATCAAGACCCGCGCGACGATGGGTCCTGAGTACTCCGAGCTCAAGGGCCTCGTGAAGCGCGAGGGCCTGCACACGGTCTGCGAGGAGGCGGGCTGTCCCAACATCTTCGAGTGCTGGGAGGACCGCGAGGCGACGTTCCTCATCGGCGGCGACCAGTGCACGCGCCGCTGCGACTTCTGCCAGATCGACACGGGCAAGCCGGCCGACTTCGACGCGGACGAGCCGCGGCGCGTCGCCGAGTCCGTCCAGGCGATGGGCCTGCGCTACTCGACCATCACGGGCGTCGCACGCGACGACCTGCCCGACGGCGGTGCCTGGCTCTACGCGGAGACCGTCCGCCAGATCCACCAGCTCAACCCGGGGACGGGCGTCGAGCTGCTCATCCCCGACTTCAACGCGATCCCCGAGCTGCTCGACGAGGTGAACGACTCCCGCCCTGAGGTGCTCGCGCACAACCTCGAGACCGTGCCGCGCATCTTCAAGCAGATCCGCCCGGGCTTCCGCTACGAGCGCTCGCTGTCGGTCCTCACGCGGGCGCGCGAGGCCGGGCTGGTGACCAAGTCGAACATCATCCTCGGCATGGGCGAGACGATCGCGGAGGCCAAGGAGGCGCTGCAGGACCTGCACGACGCCGGCTGCGACCTCGTGACGATCACGCAGTACCTGCGCCCGTCGCTGCGCCACCACCCGGTGGACCGGTGGGTCAAGCCCGAGGAGTTCGTCGAGCTGTCCGACGCCGCGGAGGAGATCGGCTTCCTCGGCGTCATGTCCGGCCCGCTCGTACGGTCGTCCTACCGCGCGGGACGCCTGTGGGGCCAGGCCATGACGCGCCGCGGCATGGAGATCCCGGCGGCTCTCGCGCACCTCGCCGAGCCGACGACGTCCCGCCAGGAGGCCGCGAGCCTGCTGGCCCGTTCGCCCCACTAGACTGACCGGCATGGCCCGCAAGAACTCGGACAGCACCGGCGCGCCCGCCGCCGGCGAGCAGGTCGCGAAGCAGAAGAAGCCCAAGAAGCAGCGCTGGTACCACCAGGTGTGGGCCGCGTACCAGATGACGCGCAAGCAGGACCCCGCGGTCACGTGGGTCATGCTCGGCGTGTTCGTCGGCATCCTCGCCGTCGCGCTGGGCATCGGCCTGTGGTGGGGCCAGTGGGTCTACACCCTCATCGTCGGCATCCCGTTCGCGGCGCTGGGCGCGATGTTCGTCCTCACGCGTCGCGCGGAGCGCGCCGCGTACCAGCAGATCGAGGGCCAGCCCGGCGCGGCGCGCGCCGCGCTCGGGACGATCCGCCGCGGCTGGACGTTCGACGAGGAGCCCGTCGCGATCGACCCGCGCACGCAGGACCTCGTGTTCCGCGGCGTCGGCCGGGCCGGTGTCGTGCTCGTGAGCGAGGGTCCGGCGCACCGCGCGAAGCGTCAGCTCGACGCCGAGCGCAAGCGCGTCGCGCGCGTGCTGCCGAACGTGCCGATCACGACGATCCAGGTCGGCGACGAGGAGGGCCAGGTCGCCCTTCCCAAGCTCCCGCGCGCCGTCCAGAAGCTCAAGCCGTCGCTCACCAAGCCGGAGACGGCCGAGGTCTCCAAGCGCCTGCGCGCGCTCGGGGTCTCGCGCCTGCCGATCCCCAAGGGCATCGACCCGACGCGTGCGCGCCCCGACCGCAAGGGGCTCAAGGGGCGCTGACGCGCACCCTCCTGCACGACGACGCCCGGCCGGGCGAGGTTCGCTCCTCACCGGCCGGGCGTCGTCGTCCCGGGTGACCTTCCGGCCCGGGCGACCCGCTGAGCGGGACGCGGGTCGGAGCCGCCGTCAGGTGCGGACCAGGACGGTGCCCGCAGCGCGGTCGTGGAGACCGCGCCCGTCGGCGTCCCACACGACCGCGGGGATGACGAGGCACAGGAGCACGGTGCGCAGCGCCCCGCGGCCGACGCCGACCATGCGGGCGGGCTCGGCGAGACGGCGGACCCGCATGCCCATCACGCGGTGCCCGACCGTGAACCCCAGCGTGCTCACGAGCAGGACGTTCTCGATCGCGAAGACCAGCGGCTGCGACCACACCGGCAGCGCGGAGATGCCCTCGAAGAAGCCCGGCACGGCAGGCCGGAAGAAGAGGAACGCGACGAGCGTCGCGAGCACCCAGTCGATGACGAGCGCGACGACGCGCCGTCCCAGGGTCGCGAGCGAACCCGGTCCGTCCGGCGGGAGACCGAGCCGCGCGCCGCGACCGCCCTGCTGACCGCCCGGGGTGCCCTCGAGCCACGAACCCATGTCCTCGCGTGAAACCACGGGACCAGGGTACGTGCCGGTCGGTGGACGACCTCGACGGTTCGGGCACCCACGGCGGTATCGTGCCGAACGGCACACCGCCCGCCGGCGGCTGCCGCGTGCCCTCGTGTAGCACGAACGTCACACGGGGACGCGGGACGTAACACGACGGAAACAATGGGTACACGGCGGGGAAACCGCCTCGGCCTAGGTTCGTGGGCGCCACGTCAGCGGCAGGTTCGCCGCGCAGCCCGACGGCACCACCCGATCAAGGAGCAACGGATGTTCAACAACGCGGAGGAGGCAATCGCCTTCACGCGGAACGAGGGCGTCGAGTTCGTCGACGTCCGGTTCTGCGACCTGCCCGGCATCATGCAGCACTTCAACATCCCCGTCTCGCAGTTCGACGAGAAGGCGTTCGAGGACGGCCTGATGTTCGACGGGTCGTCGATCCGCGGCTTCCAGGCGATCCACGAGTCGGACATGAAGCTCGTGCCGGACGTCAAGACCGCGTTCGTGGACCCGTTCCGCAAGCGCAAGACGCTCGTCGTGAACTTCTCCATCGTCGACCCGTTCACGGGCGAGCCGTACTCGCGCGACCCCCGCAACATCGCGGCCAAGGCCGAGGCGTACCTGCGCTCCACCGGCATCGCCGACACCGCGTTCTTCGCGCCCGAGGCCGAGTTCTACCTCTTCGACGAGGCGCGGTTCGCGACGAACCAGCACTCCAGCTTCTACTACCTCGACTCCATCGAGGCGGCGTGGAACACGGGCCGTGAGGAGGAGGGTGGCAACCTCGCGTACAAGACGCGCTACAAGGGCGGCTACTTCCCCGTCTCCCCGTCCGACCGCTTCGCGGACCTGCGCGACGACATGTGCGCCACGCTGGAGCAGGTCGGCCTCGAGGTCGAGCGCGCGCACCACGAGGTGGGCACCGCGGGCCAGCAGGAGATCAACTACCGCTTCAACACGCTGCTGCACGCGGCCGACGACCTGATGAAGTTCAAGTACGTCATCCGCAACGAGGCGTTCGAGGCCGGCAAGTCCGTCACGTTCATGCCGAAGCCGATCTTCGGCGACAACGGCTCGGGCATGCACTCCCACCAGTCCCTCTGGAAGGACGGCAAGCCGCTGTTCTTCGACGAGAAGGGCTACGGCGGTCTCTCCGACATCGCGCGCTGGTACATCGGCGGCCTGCTCAAGCACGCCCCGTCGCTGCTCGCGTTCACCAACCCGTCGGTGAACTCCTACCACCGCCTGGTCCCCGGTTACGAGGCCCCGGTCAACCTGGTCTACTCGGCCCGCAACCGCTCCGCGTGCATCCGCATCCCGGTGACCGGCTCCTCCGCCGCCGCCAAGCGCGTCGAGTTCCGCGTGCCGGACCCGTCGGCCAACCCGTACCTCGCGTTCGCCGCGCAGCTCCTCGCCGGCATCGACGGCATCAAGAACCGCATCGAGCCGCCGGAGCCGATCGACAAGGACCTCTACGAGCTGCCGCCCGAGGAGCACGCGCAGATCCAGCAGGTCCCCGCGTCCCTCGGCGAGGCGCTCGACGCGCTCGAGGCCGACCAGGAGTACCTCACGGAGGGTGGCGTCTTCACGCCGGACCTCATCCAGACGTGGATCGACTACAAGCGCGCCAACGAGATCGACCCGATCCGCCTGCGCCCGCACCCCCACGAGTTCGAGCTCTACTACGACATCTGACCAGTTCTCTGCGTCTGACCTGCGTCGACGCGAGCGGGACGATGCTCTGGTCCGCAGAGTCCGCACGAGCCGCCAGCACCCTACCGGCGGCGGCTCGTGCGGACTCTGTCGTCTCCTGCCGCCGGTCGGCGCAGGGATGGTCGTGGACGAGGTCGCTGCCGCGAGGGTGAATTCTGGCGCTCGCCTTGCCAGAGAGCGCTTACCGCCGAGACTGGTACTCATGAGGCTGGACTGGGGACGGTCGGAGGACGGCAGCTATCAGGCGAGCGCGCGCGAGGGGCAGTACCGCATCGTGCCCCGCGGGGACGAGTGGTGCCTGGAGAAGCCGTACCCCACCGCGGGACGGATCGGCGGTTTCACGACGCCGGCCGAGGCGATGGCGTGGGGACAGGACCTGCACCACGCCGCGATGGGCCCTCGCGTGCGGACACCACAGCCCTCATGGCCCACGGTCGAGGAGTTCGCGGAGATCGTCGACGTACACCCCACCGCCCTCAGAAGGTGGCTCGCCGCCCACGACGTCGGCGCGCCCAGCCGACGACGACGCCTCGACCCGACCACCCAGCAGCGCATCCGGGCGTTCTACGGGACGCACGCCCACCGGTAGGCCGTGCTCTCGCTCGCTGGTGGCGCGCCGCGGGCACCCCGATCTCGGCACGGCCCCGCGTGCGCCGGCGCTCCTCCCCGCCGCCGTGGGCTCGACCGCCGGGCGCGGGTGTCCCGGACGTCTTGCTTGTCGTGGTGCCCCCGCGCGCGCTAGGTTTGTGAGCGGCGGTAACGATGCCGCCCACAGAGCAGGGGGATTCATGAGCACACGCTTCCGGCGCGCCTTCACGGCCGTCGCGTCCGCGCTGGTGTCGACCGTCGTGGTGGGGTCGCTCGCCGCTCCGGCGAGCGCGTCCGCGGCGCCCGCGACCGCCGACCCGTCCGCGAGCGCCGCCACGTGCGCCGCGACGTGGTCGGCCACGACGGCGTACTCGGGCGGCCAGACGGCGTCGCACCACGGGCGGAACTGGACGGCTCGCTGGTGGACGCAGCGCGAGACGCCGGGGTCGACGAGCGTCTGGGTGGATGCCGGCCGGTGCGTCGGGGGTGGGGACGACTTCGTCGTGAGCCGCGCGGAGTTCGACGCGATCTTCCCGAACCGGCACCCGTTCTACACGTACGACGGGTTCGTCGACGCGCTGGGCGCCTACCCCGCGTTCGCGAGCACGGGCACGCCCGAGACGCGGACGCGCGAGGTCGCCGCGTTCCTCACGCACGCGGACTTCGAGTCGGTCGGGCTGCGGTACGTGAAGGAGATCAACGAGGCCAACTACTGGATCAAGTGCGACGACGAGCAGCCGTTCGGCTGCCCCGCCGGCCAGACGGCGTACTACGGCCGCGGGCCGATCATGTTCAGCTGGAACTTCAACTACAAGGCCGCGGGCGACGCGCTCGGGATCGACCTGCTGAACGACCCGTGGCTCGTCGAGGAGGACCCGTCCGTCGCCTGGCAGACGGCGCTCTGGTACTGGAACACGCAGAACGGCCCCGGGGTGATGACGTCGCACCAGGCGATGGTCTCGGGTGCCGGGTTCGGCCAGACGATCAACTCGCTCAACGGTGCGCTCGAGTGCGACGGCGGCAACCCGGCGTCCGTGCAGTCCCGGGTGGACCGGTACGTGCGCATCACCGAGGTCCTGGGCGTCGCCCCGGGCTCGGGTCTGTACTGCTGACCGGGTCGTCCCGCGGGCAGCGAGGCGGGTGCGGTGCGCGCAGGGGGCGCACCGCACCCGCCTGTCAGCCTGCGGCAGGGACTGCGGCGGTCTCCGCGGCGGTCGCGGGCACGTGGACCGTCGGCAGCCCGGAGCCCGGGCGGAACCCGGCGTACTGCTCGGCCGCGGCCCGCGCGCACGCGTCCTGGTAGGCGGGTCCCCCGCCCAGGTACACCGCCATCTCCGCGCGCTTGCCGGGGACGTTGCCGCCGACGAACCAGGCGCCGGCCTTCTTGCCCTCCTCGTACATGACCGTGGCCCGGGCCGCGCGCTCGGTCTCCTCGTACCACCACTCCTCGGCCTCGCGCGTCGCCTCGAGCTGCGCGACGCCGTTCTCCCGCGCGTAGGCCAGCGCGCGCTGGAGCCACTGCGCGCCGCGCTGGACCGGCACGGTGAGGTTGGACAGCGGCGTCTGCGGCCCGAGCGACAGGAAGAGGTTGGGGAACCCGTGGACGGAGATCCCCAGGTACGTCCGCAGGCCGTCGCGCTCCCACCGCTCGCGCAGCGTGACGCCCTCGCGACCGACGACGTCGAACGCGGTGAGCGCCCCGGTCATGGCGTCGAAGCCCGTCGCGAGCACGAGCACGTCGAGGTCGTGCTCGGCCTCCTCCGTCCCGTCCTCGGAGGCGACGACGACGCCGCGCGGCGTGACTCGCGCAATCGGGTTCGCGAGGACGTCGACGAGCTCGACGTTCTCCCGGTTGTACGCGGCGTAGTAGCCGTGCCCGGTGGGCGGGCGCTTGCCCATGAACGTGTAGGTGGAGGGGCTGAGCGCCTCGGCGGTCCGGGGGTCGGTGACGATCTCGCGGATCTTGCCGCGGAGGAAGTCGGACGCGAGCGCGCTCGCCTCGGGGCTGGAGACCAGGTCCGTGAAGCACTCGTTGGCGAACCGGAAGCCCCCGGCCTCCCACCGTGACTCGAACACCCGGCGGCGCTCGTCGTCGTCCACCTCGAGCGCCGACCGCGTCGGGATCTCCATCGGCACGCCGAACGGGTGCTGGGCCGCGCGCTCGAAGACGGCGTCGTAGTCCGCCCGCAGCGCGGCGAGCTCGTCGGCGGTCACCGCGGGGCTCGTCGTCTCCAGGACGTAGTTCGGGGTGCGCTGGAAGACCGTGACGTGGGCCGCCTGCGCGGCGAGCTCCGGGAGCATCTGGATCCCGGACGCGCCGACGCCGATCAGCCCGACGCGCTTGCCGGACAGGTCCACCCCCTCGTGCGGCCACCTCGCCGAGTGGTACGCAGGCCCGGCGAAGGTGTCCAGCCCGGGGAGGTCGGGGTACACGGGGCGGGAGAGCAGCCCGGTCGCCGACACGAGATAGGTGGCCCGCAGCGTCGACCCGTCGGCGAGGGTGAGCGTCCACAGGTTCGTGGCGTCCGAGTGCTCCGCCCGCTCGACGGCCGTGCTCAGCCGGATGTCGCGCCGCAGGTCGAGCCGGTCGGCGACGAACTCCAGGTAGGCGCGGATCTCCTCGCCGCGCGGGTAGCGCTCGCTCCAGTCCCACTCGTCCCGCACCTCGCGGGAGAACGAGAAGGCGTACGCGAGGTACTCCGAGTCGGTGCGCACGCCCGGGTAGCGGTTGGCCCACCACGTCCCGCCGACTCCCGCGGCGGCGTCGACCACGAGGACGGAGAGCCCGACCTCCCGGAGATGGTGGAGCATCGCCAGCCCCGAGAAACCCGCCCCGATCACGACCGCGTCGTACGTCCCGCCGCCGCTCGCCACATCGTCCATGCACCGCTCCCCTGTCTCAGGTCCGTCCGGACGCCGCAGGGGCGGACGGCCCCGCGCGACGCGGTATACCGTCCCACGCGCGGCGGCTTCCTGCCACGGCACGCCGGCCGTGCCGTGAATCGCGTCAGAACGGCCAGACGAGCGGCACGTAGAGGACCGCGGCGGCGAGGAACACGACCGCGAGGGGCAGGCCCAGGCGCCAGTAGTCGCCGAACCGGTAGCCGCCCGGCTGCAGGACCATGAGGTTGACCGGCGTGGCGATCGGGGTCAGGAACGCCGCGGCGCCCGCGACCGTGAGCGCCATCATGAACGGCTGCACGCTCACCCCGAGCGTCTGCGCGAACGACACCGCGACCGGCGCCATCACGAGGACCGTCGCGACGTTCGAGATGAACTGGCCGAGCACGAGGGTGAGCACGCACACGACGAGCAGCGCGAGGTGCGGGGAGCCGCCGCCGGTGAGCCGGAGCACGACGTCCGCGATCGCGTCGGCCGCGCCCGAGGAGACGAACGCCGCGGACAGCGGGATGAGGGCCGCGATGAGCACGACGGTGTCCCACGAGATCGCGCGGAACGACTGCGGCACGGTGACGACCCGCAGGAGCACGAGGGCGCCCGCCGCGAGCAGGCCCACGATGACCGGCGGCACGACCCCGGTCGCGAGCAGCACGATCGTCGCGACCAGCACCCCGAGGCAGCGCCGCCAGCCGCGTCCGAGCGGGACGCCGCGCTGCAGGCTGCGCGGGGAGTCGACGGCGATGACGTCGGGCGACTGGGTGTACCGGTGGAGCGCGTCCCACGGCCCGCGCACGAGCACGGCGTCGCCGGGCTGGAGGATCATCGGACCCGAGGGGGCCTCGGACTCGGGGCCCGTGGTGCTGCCGTCACCGCGGCGGATGGCGAGCACGACGAGGCCCTCGTCCCGCGTCGTCATGCCGGGGCTCACCCGGCGCCCCACGAGCGTGGAGCGGGGCGCGATGAGCACCTCGACGACCCCTGTGCCGCCCGTGAACAGGCGACCCGTGTCCAGGTCCGCGGGGTAGCTCTCGCGCCACGAGCGCACCCGCTCGCGCGGGTCGGTGGCCGTGTCGGCGAGGTGCTCGGGGACACGCTCCGGCAGCAGCCGGTCGCCGAGCGTCACGACGAGCACGGCCGTGGCGAGAACGAGCGGGATCCCCACCAGCGCGAACTCGAAGTAGCCGAACTCCTGACCGCCCGCCTCGGCCGCCGCCTCGGACACGATGATGTTCACGGGCGTGCCGGTCAGCGTCAGGAGCGATCCGGCGCCCGCGGCGAACGCGAGCGGGACGAGCATGCGCGAGGGGACGATGCCGGCCCGCGCGGCGGCCACGACCGCGACCGGGAGCAGCGCCGCGACGGCGCCGTTGATGCTGATGACGGCCGCGAGCAGGGCGGCGACCCCGACCATCAGCGCGAGCAGCCCGGCGCGGCCGAGGGACGCACGCCGCTCGAGCCACTGCCCGATCCACGCGGTGATCCCCGTGGAGTCCAGCGCGTCGCTGAGCACGAACAGGGTCGCGATGAACAGGACGATCGGGTCGCTGAAGCCACCCAGCGCGGCGTCCAGCGGCAGCACCCCCGTCGCCCAGAGCGCGACGGGCACGAAGAGCGCGACGACCACGAGCGGGAGCCGGTTCGTCATGAAGCCGACGACCGCCAACGCGAGGATCACGAACGTCGCGACCAGCGGATCGATCATGGGCACCCCCTGGGACGGAAGGATGCCACACGACCCCGTCCGGGAGGTCACCGGAATAGCGGGCGCGCCGGTGCGTTGTCGATGACCATGACGACTCTCGGGATCATCGGCGCAGGCAACATCGGCTCTCAGGTCGCCCGGGCGGCGATCGCCCACGGCTACGACGTGGTCATCGCGAACTCGCGGGACCCCCGGACCCTCGACGACCTCGTGGCCGAGCTCGGCCCGCGGGCGCGGTCGGCGACGGCGGAGGACGCCGCGCGGGCCGCGGACGTCGCCGTCGTGGCGGTGCCCTTCGGGGCGTACCGCAAGGTCCCGGTCGAGCCGCTCGACGGGAAGATCGTGCTCGACGCGAACAACTACTACTGGGAGCGCGACGGCCACGTCGAGGCGCTCGACCGCGGCGAGGCCACGTCGTCGGGCCTGCTCCAGGAGCACCTGGCGGGGTCCAAGGTGGCCAAGGCGTTCAACCACATCCGGTCGACGGACATCACGACCGACGGGACCCCCGCAGGCACCCCCGGACGCCGCGCCCTGGCGACCGCGAGCGACTTCCCGGAGGCGGCGGACTGGGTCGCGAGCTTCTACGACGAGCTCGGCTTCGACACCGTCGACACGAGCCCGCTCGCGGAGTCGTGGCGGGTGGAGCGGGACCGGCCGGCCTACGTCGCGCGCCAGGACGCCGACGAGCTGCGCGAGAACCTCGCCCGCGCTCCCCGCACGATCTGATCGCGCGCGACGGGCAGCCCGGGCCGAGCTCGTCCGTCGCGCGGCGCCGGCTCAGTCCTCGCCGTAGAAGACGCGCTCCATGACGGTCCGGGCGCGCCGCGCGGTGCGCAGGAAGTGCTCCTCGAGCTCCGCGCCCGTGTCGACGTCCGGCAGGTCGAGCACGCGCGCGAGCCCGGTGAGCGCGAACCGGTCGTGCGGCAGCACGTCCACGGTCGTGCCGGTCGTCCGGCCCGACCACAGCACGAGCGCGCTGCGCAGCCGGGACGCGAGGTGCCAGGCCTCGCCGAGGACCGCGGCGTCGTCCGCCTCGACGAGCCCGGCCGTCACGGCGGCCTCGAGCGCGTCGACGGTCGACGTGGTGCGCAGCCCGGCCACGTCGTGGGCGTGCTGGAGCTGGAGGAGCTGGACGGTCCACTCGACGTCCGACACTCCCCCGCGGCCGAGCTTGAGGTGGCGCGAGGCCTCGACGCCTCGCGGGAGCCGCTCGGACTCGACGCGCGCCTTGATGCGCCGCACCTCGCGCACCTCCGCGACGTCGAGCCCGCCCTGCGGGTAGCGGCGGCCGTCGACGACGTGGGTGAGCTCCGCGCCGAGCCCGTCGAGGTCGCCCGCGACCGGGCGCGCACGCAGCAGCGCCTGCGCCTCCCAGACGCTCGACCACCGCTCGTAGTACTCGGCGTACGACGCGAGCGAACGCACGAGCGGGCCGTTGCGCCCCTCGGGCCGCAGGTCGGCGTCGACCGGGAGCGCGGGCTCCGGTCCGACGGCGGACAGGAGCTGGCGCAGCCGCGTCGCGACGGCGAGCGCGTACGCCTGGGCGTCGCTGCTCTGGACGCCGGGCCGCGGGTCGTGCACGAACATCACGTCGGCGTCCGAGCCGTAGCCCATCTCGCGCCCGCCGAGGCGTCCCATCGCGACGACGAGCAGGCGAGCCGGGGCGGACCCGGGGTCCTGGGCGTCGTACCCGAGCTCGCCGCGCGCGACGAACTCGGCGATCCGGAGCGCGCCCGCGAGCACGACGTCCGCGGCGTCGGAGATGCTCCGGGCCGCGTCGACCGCGTCGACGACTCCCAGCAGCTCGGCGGCGCCGGTCCGCGCGAGCTCACGCCGGCGCACCGCGCGCAGGCTCACCGTCGCGGGCTCGACCTCGTCGGCGCGCGTGAGGATCGCGTCGGTCTCGGCCGTGAGCCGCTGGATGCCGCGCGGCGCGAGGTCGGCGTCGTCCGCGAGCCACCGGACGGACTCGGGCGACCGGGCGAGCGCGTCGGCCATGTAGCGCGAGTTCGAGAGCAGGTGCGCGAGCCGCTGCGCCGCGGAGCCGGAGTCGCGCAGCAGCTTGAGGTACCAGTGGGTCGCGCCGAGCGTCTCGGAGAGCGTGCGGAACGCGAGCAGGCCCGCGTCGGGGTCCGCGCCCTCGGCGAACCAGCCGAGCATGACGGGCAGGAGCTGGCGCTGGATCGCCGCACGTCGGCTCACGCCCTCGGTGAGCGCCGTGACGTGGCGCATCGCGCCCGCGGGGTCGCGGTAGCCGATCGCCGCGAAGCGCGCCTTCGCCGCCTCCGGGGCGAGGCTCACCTCGTCCGGGGAGAGCTGCGCGACGGCGGGCAGGAGCGGGCGGTAGAAGATCTCCTCGTGCAGGCCCCGCACCTCGCGGCGCGTCGCGCGCCAGCGCTCGGTGAGGCCCTCGGCGCCCTCGGCGCGCATCCCGAGCGACCGCGCGAGACGGCGCAGCTCGTCCTCGGCGGTCGGCACGAGGTGGGTGCGCCGGAGCCGGTAGAGCTGGATGCGGTGCTCGAGCGAGCGCAGGAACCGGTAGCAGACCCCGAGCCGGGCCGCGTGCTCGCGGCCGACGTACCCGGCGGCGGCGAGCTCGGCGAGCGCCGTGAGCGTGCCCCGGCTGCGGATCGACTCGTCCGACCGCCCGTGCACGAGCTGCAGGAGCTGGACGGTGAACTCGACGTCGCGCAGCCCGCCCTTGCCGAGCTTGAGCTGACGGTCGGCCTCGGCCGCGGGCACGTGGTCCTCGACGCGCCGGCGCATCGCCTGCGAGTCCTCGACGAAGTTCTCCCGACCCGCCGCCGACCACACGAACGGCGCGATCGCCTCCTCGTACGCGCGCCCCAGGTCCCGGTCCCCTGCGACCGTGCGCGCCTTGAGCAGCGCCTGGAACTCCCAGGTCTTGGCCCACCGCTCGTAGTACGCGACGTGGCTCGCGAGCGTGCGCACGAGCGGGCCCTGCTTGCCCTCGGGACGCAGCGCGGCATCGACCTGCCACAGGGCGGGCTCCCCCGAGGTGCCCCAGCACACGCGCGCGAGACTCGTCGCGAGCCGGGCCCCCACCGTCGTCGCGTACGCCTCGTCGTGCCCCTCGGCGGGCTCGACGACGTAGACGACGTCCACGTCGGAGATGTAGTTGAGCTCGCGCGCCCCGCACTTGCCCATGCCGATGACCGCGAGCCGCACGCCCGCACCGTGGTCGTCGAGCTCCGCGCGGGCGATCGCGAGCGCGCCCTCGAGCGCCGCCGCGGCCAGGTCCGCGAGCGCCGCCCCGACGGCAGGCATGCGCGTGAGCGGGTCGGGCACGGTGAGGTCGGTGGCGGCGATGCGCAGGATCCGCTCGCGATAGGCGCGGCGCAGCGCGTCCACCCGCTCCGGTCCGGGCTGGTCGGCGACGGGCACCGCCGCGTCCGGGTCGGCGCCCGCCGCGCGCAGGAGCTCGGCCCGCACGTCGCGCGCGTCCACCCCGGTCCCGGGGGTCGGGTCCGCGAGGATCTCGAGCAGCGCGGGACGACGCACGACGTCGTCACCGAGCGCGACCGAGGCGCCGAGCACCGCGAGCAGGCGGTCACGTGCCTCGCCGGGCCGCAGGGTGCGCCGGGCGAGGTCCGCGAGCGGCGAGCGCTCCTCGACGTCGGGCCGCAGCGCGCCGGCCAGCCGCACGACCTGCAGGAGCGCGAGGTCCGGGTCGGCTGCCCCGCCGAAGGCGGCGAGCAGCTCGTCGTCCACCGCGGACGCCGGCTCCTCCGTCTCCCCGTCCGCTCCCGGCGGTCGTCCGCCGTCGAGCAGGAGCGCGAGGTCCGGGTCCGCGAGCAGGCCCGCCGAGCGCGAGATGTCGGCGAAGCCGATGCGCGCGAGGCGCCCCGTGAGCGTCGGCCGGCGGGAACCGCCGGACCGGCCCGACGTCGTCGCGCTCACAGGACCTGGAGGAACCGCTTCAGCTCGAACGGCGTGACCTGCGCGCGGTAGCCGTCCCACTCCTGCCGCTTGTTGCGCAGCACGAAGTCGAAGACGTGCTCGCCCAGCGTCTCCGCCACGAGCTCCGACCTCTCCATGACCGCGATGGCCTCGTCGAGGGACTGCGGGAGCGGCTTGATGCCCAGGGCACGACGCTCGGCGTCGGTGAGCTCCCACACGTCGTCCTCGGTCTCCTCGGGCAGCTCGTAGCCCTCCTCGATGCCCTTGAGACCGGCGGCGAGCATGACGGCGAACGCGAGGTACGGGTTGGTGGCCGAGTCGAGCGCACGGTACTCGACGCGGCTCGAGTTGCCCTTGCCGGGCTTGTACATCGGCACGCGCACGAGCGCGGAGCGGTTGTTGTGGCCCCAGCACACGTAGCTCGGCGCCTCGGCTCCGCCCCACAGGCGCTTGTACGAGTTGACGTACTGGTTGGTGATCGCGGTGATCTCCGCCGCGTGGACCAGGAGCCCCGCGATGAACTGGCGCGCCGTCTTGGACAGCTCGAACTGGGCGCCGGGCTCGTGGAACGCGTTGCGGTCGCCCTCGAAGAGCGACAGGTGCGTGTGCATGCCGGAGCCGGGGTGCTCGGCCATCGGCTTGGGCATGAACGACGCGAACACGCCCTGCTCGAGCGCGACCTCCTTGACGACCGTCCGGAACGTCATGAGGTTGTCCGCCGTGGTGAGGGCGTCGGCGTAGCGCAGGTCGATCTCGTTCTGGCCGGGCCCCGCCTCGTGGTGGGAGAACTCGACCGAGATGCCCATGGACTCGAGCATCGTGATCGCGGCGCGGCGGAAGTCGTGCGTCGATCCCCGCGCGAGGTGGTCGAAGTACCCGCCCTGGTCGACCGGCACGAGGCCGTGCTCGGCGTCGGCGGGCTGGTTGAACAGGTAGAACTCGACCTCGGGGTGCGTGTAGAACGTGAACCCCTTGTCGCTCGCCTTGGCGAGGGCGCGCTTGAGCACGTTCCGGCTGTCCGCGAGGGACGGCTCGCCGTCCGGCGTGAGGATGTCGCAGAACATGCGCGCGGTGCCGTGCCGCTCGCCGCGCCACGGGAGCACCTGGAACGTCGTCGGGTCCGGCTTGGCGATCATGTCGGCCTCGTACACGCGCGTCAGGCCCTCGATCGAGCTGCCGTCGAACCCGATGCCCTCGGCGAACGCCGACTCGAGCTCCGCCGGCGCGATCGCCACCGACTTGAGCATGCCCAGCACGTCGGTGAACCAGAGCCGGATGAAGCGGATGTCGCGCTCCTCGACCGTGCGGAGCACGAACTCCTGCTGCCTGTCCATGCGGTACATCCTGCCTGATCCGTGTGACGAACGGGTGACACGCACGTGTGGCGGACGTCGCGCCGTCGCACGACCCCGCGGACGGGCCGCGCGCCCGGGCTCGTCTAGGCTGGCGGCATGGCTGATCTGCGCGTCGCGCTGGCACAGGTCGACACGTGCGTGGGGGACCTCGACGGCAACGCCGCCCTCGTCCTCGCGCGCACCCGGGAGGCCGCGACGGCGGGCGCGCGGCTCGTCGCGTTCCCGGAGATGACCCTCACCGGCTACCCGATCGAGGATCTCGCCCTGCGCGCGTCGTTCCGCCGGGCGGCGTGGGACGCCGCCGCGGACATCGCGGCCCGGCTCGCCGCGGACGGGCTCGGCGGGATCACCGTGGTGCTCGGCACCGTCGGGACCTCCGGGGCGCCGCGCGGTGCGGGCGCGGCGGAGCGCGAGGCCTCGGGCTCGCCCGCGGACCTCCCGACGAACCGCGCGGTCGTGCTGCGCGACGGCGTCGTGCAGGCCGCGTACGACAAGCACCACCTGCCCAACTACGGCGTCTTCGACGAGTTCCGGATCTTCGCGCCGGGCGAGACGACGACGGTCGTCGAGGTCGAGGGCCGCCGCGTCGGCATCGCGATCTGCGAGGACATCTGGCAGGACGGCGGCCCGGTCGCCGAGATGGCGACGCTCGACGAGGCGGGGAACGGGCTCGACCTGCTGCTCGTGCTCAACGGCTCGCCGTACGAGGAGGGCAAGGGGCACGTCCGCACCGACCTGGCGGCGCGGCGCGCGCGCGAGGTGAGCGCCCCGGTCGCGTACGTCAACCTCGTGGGCGGCCAGGACGACCTCGTGTTCGACGGCGGCTCGTTCGTCACCGACGCCGCGGGAACGGTCGTCGCGACCTCGCCGCAGTTCGTCGAGGACCTGCTCGTGTGGGACCTGCCGGCCGACGGCGCCCCCCGCGGGCCGCGCGCCCCCGAGCTGCACCCCGACGAAGAGGTCTACCGGGCGTGCGTCACCGGGCTGGCGGGCTACGTCCGCAAGAACGGCTTCCGCTCGGTCGTCCTCGGCGTCTCGGGCGGGATCGACTCCGCCCTCACCGCGGCGATCGCCGCCGACGCGATCGGCGGCCAGAACGTCGTCGGCGTCTCCATGCCGTCGCGGTACTCGTCCGACCACAGCAAGGACGACGCCGCGGACCTCGCCAAGCGCCTCGGCGCCGACTACCGCGTCCAGCCCATCGCGCCGATGGTCGAGGCGTTCCAGGGCGAGCTCGCGCTCGACGGCGTCGCCGAGGAGAACCTCCAGGCGCGCGTGCGCGGGGTGATCCTCATGGCGATCTCCAACCGCGAGGGCCACCTCGTCATCGCACCGGGCAACAAGTCCGAGCTCGCGACGGGCTACGCGACGATCTACGACGCGGGCAGCATCGGCGGCTACGCGCCCCTCAAGGACGTCGACAAGTCGCGCGTCTGGCAGCTCGCGCGCTGGCGCAACAACGAGGCGGTCGACCGGGGCGAGATCCCGCCGATCCCCGAGTCGTCCATCACCAAGCCCCCGTCGGCGGAGCTCCGCCCCGGCCAGACCGACCAGGACTCGCTCCCGCCGTACGACCTGCTCGACGAGGTGCTCGACGCCTACATCGAGCACGCCGAGGGCCGCGCCGAGCTGCTCGCGCGCGGGTTCGACCCCGAGGTCGTCGACAAGGTCGTCACGCTCGTCGACCGCGCCGAGTGGAAGCGGCGCCAGTACCCGCCGGGCCCCAAGGTCACCGCCCTCGCGTTCGGCCGCGACCGTCGCCTGCCCATCACCAACCGCTGGCGCGAGCCGCTCGACTGACGGCGCCGGTCACCCCGCGCGCCGCCCGACCCGTACCCCGCACCCAGGAAAGGCCGTCATGTCTGCTCACACCGCCCCCGAGCCCGCCGCGACCGGCGGCACGGGACCGCGCCGCGTCCGCGTGCACCACCTCGCCGAGGCGAAGGCGCGCGGCGAGAAGATCACGATGCTCACCGCGTACGACGCCGTGACCGCGCGGATCTTCGACGACGCGGGGATCGACATGCTGCTGGTCGGCGACTCGATCGGCAACACGATGCACGGGCACGCGACGACGCTGCCCGTCACGGTCGACGACCTGATCCCGCCGGCCCGCGCCGTCGCGCGCGCCGCACGCCGCGCGTTCACGGTCGTCGACCTGCCGTTCGGGTCGTACGAGGCGAGCGCCGAGCAGGCGCTCGCGACGGGCGTGCGGTTCCTCAAGGAGACCGGCGTGAACGCGGTCAAGCTCGAGGGCGGGCGTCGCAGCGCCGCGCAGATCCGCGCCCTGACCGACGCCGGCATCCCCGTCGTGGGGCACCTCGGCTTCACGCCGCAGTCCGAGAACGCGCTCGGCGGGCCGCGGGTCCAGGGCCGGGGCGACGACGCCGCGGAGCGGCTCAGCGAGGACGCCCTCGCGGTGGCCGATGCGGGCGCCGTCGCCGTCGTGCTCGAGATGGTGCCGGTCGAGGTCGCCGCGCGGATCACCGAGATCCTGCGCATCCCGACGATCGGCATCGGCGCGGGCGCGGCGTGCGACGGCCAGGTGCTCGTCTGGACCGACATGGCGGGCATGACGGACTGGTCGCCACGCTTCGCCAAGCGGTACGCCGAGATCGGCGCCGCGCTCGGCCAGGCCGCGGCCGACTACGCCGCCGACGTGCGCGGCGGCACGTTCCCCGACGACGCGCACAGCTTCGCGCGCTGACCCACCGTGCTCCGGGCGGGGCGACGGCGGCGGGAACGACGGCGCTCAGCCGGCGTCCGCGCCGCCGTCGGCCGCCCACGCCACGAGCCCCGCGGCGAGAGCGTCGGCGTAGCGCTGGCGACCCTCCTCCGACTCCATGACCGCGGCCTCGTCGGGGTTGCGCATCTCCCCCAGCTCGAGCATGACCGCGGGGCGCTCGGCGTGGTTGAGCGTCGCGAGGTCGGCGCGCCGCTGGACGGGACCGTCGTCGGCCGCGACGGACGTCGACGGCGCGAAGCCGGCCTCGCCGAGCGCGGTGACGAGCTCGTGCGCGAGCGCGACGCTCGGCGCCCCCTGAGCCTCGTCGACCGGCGGGTCGGACACGATCGCGAAGAACCCGTGCGCGCTGCGGTCCTCCGTGCCGTTGGCGTGGACCGAGACGAGCACGTCGGCGTCGTTCTCCTGCGGGAAGCGGCCCCGCGCGTCGACGCAGGGGCCCACGCCCGCGTCGTCGGGCCGGGTGAGGACGACGACCGCGCCGAGCCCGGTGAGCCGCTCGGCGAGACGGCTGCTCACGTCCCACGTGAACGCGTGCTCCGGGTAGCCCGCGTCCGTGGACGCGCCCACGGTGTTGCAGGCCTTGGTACCGCCCCGCCCATCGGGCACGGGTGCGTTGACGGTGAGCGGGTTCGCCCCGTTGCCGCCGTTGTGCCCGGGGTCGACGGCGACCGTGAGCCCCGCGAGCGGGGGCGGCGGCTCGGTCGTCGCGGCCGTCGGGTCCGGGGAGGCGGTCGTCGGTCCGGGTGCCGGGGCCGAGGCGACCGCGTCGCCGGACGGGCGGACCGTCGTCGGACCTCCCCCGGAGCCGGCCCGGACCTGCAGCGCGACGAGGAACGTCAGCGCGCCGACCGCGAGCCCCGCGAGGAGCAGCCCGAGGCGCCCCGACCAGGCGCGCCGTGGGCCGGGTGGTGGCGCGTGGGTCACTCGCCGCGCTCGCGGCGCTCTTCCTCGTCCCAGGCGTCGGACCGCTCGCGGGCGGTCTCCAGCGCCCTCTCCGCGGCCTCGCGCGTCGGGTACGGGCCCATGCGGTGCGACCACGAGCCGCTCGGGCCGCGGTGCACCTCGCCCGTGCGGGTGTCGAAGTAGTACTCGTCCTCGGTCGCGGGCTCGCCGTCGTCGGTGAAGCGTGATCCGGTGCTCATGCTCCGATCCTCCCCCATCCCGGGCCGCCTGTCCGTCCGCGCCCCGCGCGCCTTCGTAGACTGGCCGCCATGAGCCCCACCCCGTCCCCCACTTCGTCCGACGCCGTCGCACCTCCCGGCCCGGCGCGCCGCGGCCCGCTCGTCCCGGGCGTCGTCGGACCGCTGCGCGCGGTGCCCGCGTCGATCGAGCGTCCCGAGTACGTCGGGCGGCCCGGCCCGCGGCCGTTCACCGGCAGCGAGGTCAACGACACCGAGACGATCGAGCGGATCCGCGCCGCGTCCCGGATCGCGGCGCAGGCGCTCGTCGAGGTCGGGCGCCACGTCGCCCCGGGCGTCACGACCGACGAGCTCGACCGCGTCGGGCACGAGTTCCTCCTCGACCACGGCGCCTACCCCTCGACCCTCGGGTATCGAGGGTTCCCCAAGTCGCTGTGCACGTCGCTCAACGAGGTCGTGTGCCACGGCATCCCCGACTCGACGGCGCTCGTCGAGGGCGACATCGTCAACGTCGACATCACCGCGTACGTCGGCGGCGTGCACGGCGACACCAACGCGACCTTCACCGTGGGCACGGTCGACGAGGAGTCCGCGCTGCTCGTCGAGCGCACGCGCGAGGCGCTCGCACGCGGCATCAAGGCCGTCGCTCCGGGACGCCAGATCAACGTGGTGGGGCGCGTCATCGAGCGCTACGCGGCCCGGTTCGGCTACGGGGTCGTGCGCGAGTACACCGGGCACGGCGTGGGGCGCGCCTTCCACTCGGGCCTCGTCGTGCCGCACTACGACGCCGCGCCCGACCACGCGACCGTCATCGAGCCCGGCATGGTCTTCACGATCGAGCCGATGCTCACGCTCGGCACGTCCGAGTGGCGGATGTGGGACGACGGGTGGACGGTAGTCACCGCGGACGCGTCGCGGACCGCGCAGTTCGAGCACACGCTGCTGGTGACCGACGACGGAGCGGAGATCCTCACACTGCCATGAACGCTCACCAGAACACCCACGACGCCCCCCGTACCGCCTTCGGCATCGACATCGGCGGCAGCGGCATCAAGGGCGCGCCGGTCGACCTGACCACCGGCGAGTTCGCGCAGGAGCGCCACCGCATCCCGACGCCCCAGCCCTCGACCCCGCAAGCCGTGGCCGAGGTGATCGCGGAGCTCGTGGGCGAGTACGACCTCCCGCAGGACGTGCCGATCGGCGTCGCCTTCCCGGCGCCGCTGCAGCACGGGGTGGTGCGCTTCATCGCGAACCTCGACCAGTCGTGGACCGGTGTCGACCTGCCCGCGCTCGTCGCGCGCGAGACCGGGCGCCACGTCGTCGCGGTCAACGACGCGGACGCCGCCGGAGTCGGCGAGGTGCGGTACGGCGCGGCGCGCGACGCGGACGGGGTCGTGCTCGTCGCGACGCTCGGCACCGGGATCGGCAGCGCGATCCTCGTCGAGGGCCACCTGCTCCCGAACACCGAGCTCGGGCATCTGGAGATCGACGGGTACGACGCCGAGACGCGCGCCTCGGACGCGGCGCGCGACCGCGAGGACCTGGACTGGGCGCAGTGGGCCGAGCGGCTGCAGCGCTACTTCGGCGTCGTGGAGGACCTGTTCTCGCCCGACCTCATCGTCGTGGGCGGCGGCGTGAGCAAGAAGCACGAGCACTTCCTCCCGCTGCTGCACCTGCGGGCGCCCATCGTCCCGGCGCAGCTCCGCAACGCGGCCGGCATCGTCGGCGCGGCGTCGCTCGCGGCGGACGCACGCTGACCGGCGTCAGCTCGTCGTGACCTCGCGGCGCTCCGTGCCGAAGATGTCGATGACGCCGAGCATCTCGAGGACGTCGGTCACGACCGTCGGCGGGTTGCGCAACGTGACGGACAGCCCCTCCTCGGAGCCGATCGTGTAGAACTGCACGAGGAACGCGATGCCCGTGGAGTCCATGAACGTCACCTTGGACGTGTCGATCACCACGGGGACGTCCCGTTCGAGCGCGTTCGCGAGCGCGGCGCTCGCCTCGCTGCGGAGGGCGACGTCGATCTCGCCCCACATGTCCACGACGCTCGCCTCGGGCTCCTCGAGCAGCCGGATGCCGCCCGTTCCCGCCTCGGCGTCGCTCCGCTCCAGCTCCTGCACCAACACTGCCCCGCCCTTCGTCCCGCCCTGCCTCGCCCACCCCGACGAGTACGCGCCACCTGCCTGACGCTGTCGATCGGTCGGGGCCTCCTGTCGTACGTCATCGGGCGACGAGACGGCTCCGGCGTGATCGGACGTCGCCAGCGTACCCCACGGATGCCGCTGGCTGGTAGGCCTCTGGCCAAGACTTTACCCAGGGCGGTTTCGACATCGTTCCCCGGAGCGATCGTTGAGGATTCATTCAACAGTTGGACGGGTGTCCAGACGACGACGGCCGCCACGGACCCGCTGCCGGGTCGACGTGGCGGCCGTCGGGCTCGCTCGGACGCTGCGCGTCAGCCCGTGTTCTGCAGGCCGGCGGCGACGCCGTTCACGGTGAGCAGCAGGAGGTGCTGCAGCTCGTCCTTGACCGGCCCTTCCGCGCCGGAGCGCAGACCGCGCAGGGCGCGGACCTGGAGCAGCGAGAGCGCGTCGACGTACGGGCTGCGGAGCTGGACCGCGCGTCCCAGCACCCGGCGCCCGGCGAGCGGCCACGCGTTCTCCGTGACCGCGAGGACCTGCTCGCGCGTGAGCCGCAGCTCGTCGAGGATGGCCTGCGCGAGGTCGTCGCGCCCGCCGAGCGCGAGGTACCGCTCCGCGATCCGCTCGTCCGTCTTGGCCAGCGACATCTCGACGTTGTCGAGGAGCGTCGCGAACAGCGGCCACTCGCGGTGCGCCTCACGGAGCAGGTCGAGGTCCCCGAACTCCTTCAGCGCCGTCCCGAGCCCGTACCACCCGGCCAGGTTGATGCGCGCCTGCGACCACGAGAACACCCACGGGATGGCTCGCAGGTCGTCGAGCGAGGAGACGGACAGGCCACGGCGGGCCGGGCGCGAGCCGATCGGCAGGAGGCCGACCTCCTCGAGCGGCGTCACCTGGGCGAACCACTGCGGGAAGCCGTCCGCGCGGACCAGCTCGTGGAACCGGCGGCGCGACGACGCGTCGAGGGCCGCGGCCAGGTCGCGGTACCGCTCGGTCGCCTCGGCGTTGCGCTTCTCCGTCGACGGCGCCGACGCGAGCAGGGTCGCCGCGGCCACCTGCTCGATGTGGCGCGACGCGATGGTCGGGTCGCCGTAGCGCGCGAGGATGACCTCGCCCTGCTCCGTGAGCTTGAAGCGGCCGTCGACCGAGCCCGGCGGCTGGGCGAGCACCGCGCGGTTCGCCGGGCCGCCCCCGCGACCGAGCGCCCCGCCCCGGCCGTGGAACAGCGTGAGCGTGATGTCGTGCCGCTCGGCCCACTGCGCGATGCGACTCTGCGCGTCGTGCAGCGCGAGCGTCGCCGAGACCGGACCGACGTCCTTCGACGAGTCCGAGTACCCGAGCATGACCTCCACGCGGCGCCCGTTCTCGGCGAGCCGGCGCTGCACCTGGGGCAGCGTGAGCATCGACTCGAGGATGTCGACGCTCGCGCGGAGGTCCGCGAAGGTCTCGAACAGCGGGATCGCGTCGACGACCGGAACCTCGTCGGAGCCCTCGAACGCGAGCTCCGCGAGCTGGTACACCGCCGCGAGGTGCTCGGGCTTCTGCGTGAAGGACACGATGTAGCGGCGCGCGGCGCGGACGCCGTAGCGCTCCTGGACCGAGCCGAGCGCGCGGAAGGTGTCGAGCACCTCGCGCGTGCGGTCGGACAGGTCTCCGCGCAGCCCCTTCTCCGCGATCTCCGCGAGCGCCACCTCGTGGACCTGGGAGTGCTGACGCACCTCGAGCTCCGCGAGGTGGAAGCCGAACGTCTCCACCTGCCACACGAGCTGCTGCAGGTCGCCGTACGCCGCGCGGGGCGCGCCCGCCGCGACGAGCGACTCCTGGACGACCCGCAGGTCGGACTCGAGCTGCTCCGCCGTCGCGTACGCGAGGTCCGCGTTGCGGGCTCGCGTCGCGGCGATGCGCTCCGCCACGACGAGCAGGACCGCGCGGTGCGGTTCGCGCGGGGACGCCGCCGACGCGGCGGACGTCACGGTCTCCGAGAGGCGGCGCTGCCGCTCCCAGAGCGTCCGCAGCCCGTCCGACGGCGGCGTGCCGTCCTGGTCGAGCGTGAGCTTGCGGCCGACGGCGCGCGTCTGCTGCTCGAGCGCCGCGAGCGCGTGGTCCGCCGCGATCGCCGCGGCCTGGCGCGTGACCTCGGCCGTGACGTTGGGGTTGCCGTCGCGGTCGCCGCCGATCCAGGTGCCGAGGCTGACGAACGGCCGCACGAGCGGCTCCTCGCGCCCCGCCTCGTCGCCGAGTAGCCAGTCGTCCAGGCGGCGGTAGACCGTGGGGAACGTGTCGAACATCGTCGCGTCGAACACGCCGAGCGCCGTCCGCACCTCGTCCAGGACGGACGGCTTGTGCTCGCGGATGGGGGCGGTGCGCCACATCGTGTCGATCTCGGCGAGCAGGCGGCGCTCGTTCTCCGCGAGCGACGTGCCGCCGAGGCGCTGCGCGTCCCGCTCGTCGAGCAGGGTCGCGATGCGGCGGACCGCGCCGGACACCGCACGACGGCGGGCCTCGGTCGGGTGGGCCGTGAGCACCGGGCGGAACTCGAGACGGCGGAGGCGGCGCAGCGCCTCGTCGCGGCCCACCTCGCCGACGAGCTGCTCGAACGCCTCCGGGAGGGAGTCGTCGGGCGTCGTCGCGCGGGTCGCGAACTCGGCCTCGCGCTCGCGCAGGACGCGCACGCGGTGGTACTCCTCCGCGAGGTTCGCGAGGTGGAAGTAGCACGTGAAGGCGCGGGCGACCTGCTCGGCGCGCGCCATGGAGAGGCCCTCGACGAGCGTCTCCGCCTCGGCGAGCACCGCGCCGGACGGGTCGTCGTACGCGCGGATGGACAGCTCGCGCAGGCGCTCGACGTCGTCGAGCAGGTCCTGCCCGCCCGTCTCGCGGAGCACGGTGCCGAGCAGACCGCCGAGCAGGCGGACGTCGTCGCGCAGCGGGGCGGGCACGTCGTGGCGGGCGAGGCCGCGCCCCGCGTGCCCGGTGTCGTCGGAGACGTCGGCGACGACCCGGTCAGGGGCGTCGGCAGCACCCGGCGACGGGGACAGTTCCGAAGGGGAGAGGTCGTTCACGGTGACGAGAGTATTCCTTGACCGTCAGGGGACGTGAAGGCGTCCGAGGGGTGATCGTCGGTCGAGCGCCGGTCGCGCGGTTGTCAGCGCCGCGCGCCGACGCGCACGGCGTCGAACGGCGCGTTCGACGCCACACGGTCCTCGATCGAGGCGGTGACGACGTCCTTGGCGACGCGCACGGCGTCGAGCACCGACGCGCCCTTGGCGAGCTCGGCGGTGATCGCGGCGGCGAACGTGCAGCCCGCCCCGCTCACGCGCTCCTCGCCGATCTTCGGGGTGCGCAGCACGTGCACCTCGTCGCCGTCCACCAGCACGTCGACCGCGTCGGGCCCGGGCAGCTCGACGCCGCCCTTCGCGACGACGGCCCGCGGGCCGAGCGCCTGGACCGTGCGCGCCGCCTCGACGAGCTCCTCGACGGTCTCGATCGACTCGACGCCCGCGAGCGTGCGCGTCTCGAAGAGGTTGGGCGTCACGACGGTCGCGAGCGGGAGGACCTGCGCGCGCAGCGCGGTGTCCGTGTCGAGGGCGGCGCCCGGCTCCTGGCCCTTGCAGATGAGCACCGGGTCGAGCACGACGTGCTCCCACGCGCGCGAGCGCAGCGACTCGGCGACGACGTCGATCGTCGCGGGCGTGCCGAGCATGCCGATCTTCACGACCGACGGCTCGTGCGCGACCGTCGCCGCCTCGAACTGGTCGGCGATCACCTGGGGGTCGACCGGGACGAACCGGTGGCCCCAGTCGTTCCTCGGGTCGAACGAGACGATGCACGTCAGCGTGCCGACGCCGTACGCGCCCAGCTCCTGGAACGTCTTGAGGTCGGCCTGGATGCCGGCTCCGCCGGTCGCCTCCGACCCGGCGATGACGTAGGCGAGCGGGGCCGTGTGGGGGCCGTTGTGCGACATGGTGCTCCTCGGCACGAGTGGACGGGGGTGTCCCTCCTCCCGGTCCTGCCGGGAGAGGCGGGCGGACGAGCCGGTCTGTACGCCGGGGGCGCGGGGCCCTCCGGACGACAACCGTACCCGACGCGCACAGGCACCCCGGAACCGTTGGAACGACAACGGTTCCGGGGTGTCACGCGGTCGAGATCGTCGTGCGTGCGCACTACCTCGAACCGGGGTCGTCCGCGCTGCTCGCGACCACGTCACCGGGGCGATCACGACCTCCCAGCACGGCTTCGCTCCGTGCCGCGTCGGCCGCGCACTCGACGTCCTCGCCGCCGACGACGACTGCGACGGGCTGGAGCGAGTCGTCGAGGACGAGCAGGTCGGCCCGGGCGCCTGCCGCGAGCGCGCCACGACCTCGTAGCGACAGAGCCCGGGCGGGCGTCGAGGACGCCATGCGCACCGCGTCGACCAGGTCCGCACCAGATGCGTCGACCGCGTTGCGGACGCAGTCGACCAGGAAGGCGGTGGACCCGGCGATACGGTCGGTGCCCGCGAGGCGAGCCACGCCGTCGACGACGTCGACCGTGCGGTCGGCGAACGTGTACCGACCGTCGCCCAACCCGGCGGCGGCCATCGCGTCCGTGACGAGCACGGTGCGGTCTCGACCTGCCCGGACGGCCACGTCCAGCGCAGGCGCCAGCACGTGGTGGCCGTCGCCCACGATCTCGAACGTCAGCCGGCTGTCGCTGAGCGCGGCGGCGACCGGGCCCGGGTCGCGGTGGTGGAGCGGAGGCATGGCGTTGAACAGGTGCGTCACGTGCCGCGCCCCTGCCTCGACCGCGGCGACGACCTGCGCATGGGTCGCCGACGTGTGCCCGACCGCGAAGAGGCACCGGCCCGCGAAGTCGCGGATCAGCTCCGTCGCGCCGTCGAGCTCGGGCGCGATCGTCATGACGACCGGGACGCCCGACGCCGCGTCGAGCAGGTCGTCCATGATGCGGGTGTCGGGAGCCCGCAGGGCCGCGAGCGTCTGAGCCCCGCGATGGCTCGCGGCGAGGAACGGCCCTTCCAGGTGCACCCCCACGAGGTTGGGCACGTCCGGGTCGAGCACGGCGTCGCGTACGGCGCGCACGGCCGCGAGCATCGCGTCCGGCTCGACGGTCGCGACGGAGCCGAGCATCGCCGTCGTCCCCCGGTCACGGTGTGCGCGGGCCGCGCGACGGACGTCGTCGGGGTCCCCGCTGTACATCGAGGCGCCCCCGCCGCCGTGGCAGTGCATGTCGACCAGTCCCGGAAGGAGATAGTTGTCGTCGAGCGGGACGAGCTCTCCCTGGTCGCCGGATCCCGGTGCGCCCGGCCCGACCGCCGTGACGAGCCCGCCCTCCGTCCGGAGCCATCCGCGCTCGATGCGCCCCGGCAGCACGAGCCGGGCGTCGACGTACGTCCGCACGCGTGCCGTCACGCCGGCACCAGCACCTCGGCAGCGGCCGTGACGCATGCGCGCGACGCCCCGTAGGTGCGGACCCAGCCACGAGCCTCGGAGAAGTCGCGGTGGACGAACCCCATGTCGAGCACCACGACGTCCGGGGTCGTCGCGAGGATGCGGTCGAGCACGGGCTCCTGCCATGCGTACCGGTGGGGGCTGCGGACCAGCACGACCACGTCGCCGCGCGGGCCGTGCTCCTCGCGGAACTCCGAGATCGCCGCGTGGACGATCCCGGCGCCGTTGTAGGTGTCGCCCGCGACCCGGACGCTCTCGACCGTGTGCCCGCCGTCGGCGAGCACGGACTCGATCTCGGCCCCGCCTCGGCCCGAGGCGGGCGAGGCGACCGGCTCCAGGCGCACGACGAGCACCGCGTCGCCGCGCAGTCTCGTGCTGCCGTGGACCTCGACGGCACGGCGTGCGATCCGCACGCCGGTCTCCGGGTCCGCGGCGTCGGCCCTGGTGGCACGGCGCTCGCCCAGCCGGGCGATCCGCTCGGCGGCTCGTTCGAGGCGGGCGAGCGGCAGGTCGCCGGCATGCACGGCGTCGACGATCGAGCGAGCGGCGATGCGCACGTCCTCGCCGTACGACCACGCGCCGAGGCAGAGGGCGTCCGCGCCGGCGCGCAGCGCGCGGACGGCCGCCTCAGGGAGCGGCGCGACGCTCGCGACACCCTGCATCTCCAGCGCGTCGGTGATGACGACGCCGTCGAAGCCGAGCTCCTCGCGCAGCAGTCCGGTGATGACGGGAGCGCTGATCGAGGCCGGGACGTCGTCGAGGGCCGTGACCTGCGGGTGCGAGACCATGATCGAGTCCACGTCGGCTGCGACGGCGGCCCTGAACGGATCGAGGTAGTGATCGACGAGCTCGGCCACCGGGAGGTCGATGCTCGGCGTGCCCAGGTGCGCGTCCGTCCCGCTGAGCCCGTGCCCGGGGAAGTGCTTGGCGCACGCGCTGACGCCCGCCGACTGGAGTCCTTCGATCCACGCCGCCGCGTGCTTGGACACGTGGGCACGGTCGCTGCCGAAGCACCGCACGCCGTTGGGGCTGAAGGGGTTCACCGCGGTGTCGACGGCAGGTGCGAGGTCCCAGTCCACGCCGACCGCGCGCAGCGACAGCCCGATCTGGTAAGCGACGTCCCGGGTCGCAGCGACGTCGTCGACGCGGCCGAGGGCGAGGTTGCCGGGCGTGGCGACGCCTCCGACATGGTCGAGCCGCGTCACGTCACCACCCTCCTCGTCGATCGCGAGATGGAGGTGAGGGGCGCGTTCGCGCAGAGCGGCGGTGAGACCGGCGAGCTGCGGCCCGGACACGATGTCCTTGCCGAAGAGCACGAAGCCGCCGAGCCCTTCGGCGACCGGTCCGTCGATCCACCGCGGGACCGTGGGGCGCCCCAGCGCGGGGAAGAGGACGGAGTGGGCGAGCCTTTCGAGGCTGGTCATGGCAGCTCCTGGAGGGACGTGGCGACGGCGAGGGACGACGACGAGGTCATCCCTTGACCGCCCCGCTGGTGAGGCCGCCCACGAGGCGGCGCTGGACGAACAGGAAGAACACGAGCACGGGCAGGGAGAAGATCGCGGACGCGGCGATGGTCGCGCCGTAGTCCACCTGGACCGAGGTGCTGAAGGACACGAGCCAGACCGGCAGGGTGTAGTTCTCCTGCGACCGCATCAGGACGTAGGCGAACAGGTAGTCGTCCCACGCGTTGATGAACGCGAAGATCGACGTCGCGACGATGCCTGGCACGAGCAGCGGAAGCACGACGCGCCGGTACGCGTGGAACCTGCTGCAGCCGTCGATCATGGCCGCCTCCTCCAGCTCGACCGGAACCGCGGCCACGAACCCTCGCAGGTTCCAGACCGTGAACGGCAGGACGAACGTGAGGTAGGTCAGGACGAGCCCCGGCACCATGTCGAGCGCCCCGATCTCACGGAGCATGAGGTAGAGAGGGATGACCATCGCCGACCCGGGAACCATCTGCACGAGGACGAGCACGACGAGCAGCGTCTTGCGGCCGAAGAAGGAGAACCGGACCGTCGCGAGGGCGGCGCCGACAGCCACGACCATCGCCAGCACCACGGTCGCGAGCGACACGGTCAGGGAGTTGCGCAGGTACGTGAGGAACTCGGGCGCGCCGAGGGCGCGACCGAAGTTCTCCGTGCTGACGGGCCACGGGAGGAACTGGGGCGTGGCGGACATGATCTGCCCCGGCGGCTTGAACGCCGTGGAGAACATCCAGTAGACCGGGAAGATCACGACGACGGCGACGAGGATCGCCACGACGTTGGCGCTCGTGCGCCGTCGGGTGCGGAAGCTGCGTGGCACGCTCATGAGACCTCACCGTCCTTCGCCAGCCGGCGCACGTAGAAGACGGCGAAGACGGAGAGCAGCGCGATCGTGACGATCGAGATCGCCGCGCCCGCCCCGTAGTCGTTCGCCGTGAAGGCTCGGACGTAGGCGTAGACCGACAGGGTCGTCGTCTGTCCGGACGGGCCGCCCTGGGTGAGGACCCAGAACGGCGTGAACGAGTTGACGGACCAGATGACCTCCAGCACGACGAGGATCGCCAGCACCGGCCGCAGCATCGGGAGCGTGATGTAGCGCAGGGTCTGCGACCGCCCCGCGCCGTCGAGCCCCGAGGCCTCGTACATCTCGTGCGGGATCTGACCCATCGCGGCGTAGAGCGTCAGGACGACGAAGGGCAGGCCCTTCCACACGATGAGGAGGATGATGAGGCCCAAAGCCTGCGCGGGGTGGGAGAACCAGTCGTGCGCACTGAGGTCACCGAAGATCCGTAGCTGGGTGAGCAGCCAGTTCACGACCCCGTACTGCGGCTGGAAGAGCCACTGCCACACGAGCGCCGCCGAGACCATCGGCATCGCCCAGACCAGGACGAGGCAGACCATGAGGGTGAGCCGTGCCCAGGCGGACGTGCGCACGAGGACCTGGGCGAGAGCGAACCCGACCACCATCATGACGCCGACGCAGACGACCGTGACGACGGCCGTGCGGGCGACGACGCCCCAGAACGTGCCGTCCGCCAGGATCGCCGTGTAGTTGTCGAGCCCGACGAAGGGCGCGTCACCGGTGAACAGCGAGCGGGCGTCGAACCGCTGGAACGACAGCATGAGCAGTCGCACCATCGGGTAGCCGAGGACGACCACGAGGACGAGGACGGCCGGGGCGACGAGGCCGTACGGCAGTCGTGAACGCCGAGGACGCACGCGCCCCGACGAGGACGGAGGACGGGCGCGGGAGCCCCGAGGCGATGCCTCGGGACTCACCGCACTGTGGGTCTGGATCGCCATGTCAGGAGCCGGACCCCGTCGCGTTGAACACCTCCGCGACGTGCGCGTCGTACGCCTTCGCCGACGCGGGGATGTCCTTCCCCGCAGCGATCGAGGCGAAGAACTGCTCGTTGTAGCGCTCGCCGTCCAACGTCGCCTGACCCGGGGTCACCGGGAGCGCGTGGTTGATCTCCACGGCCTGGGCACCGACGGTGAGCGCCTCCGTGACGCCCTCGGTCGGCATGAACGACGGGGAGATCGGCAGCAGGTTGAGCTCCTGCGCCATCCGGCCCTGGAAGTCCGCGCCGGTGATGATGCGCAGCCAGTCCTTGGCCGCCTCGGGCTTGTCGGTCGCTGCCGAGATGCCGATGGTCGAGCCGGCCACGATCGTCGGCAGCGGCTCCCCCGCGGTGTAGCCCGGCATGACGAAGTAGCCGAGCTTGCCCTCGAGGTCAGGGTTCTTCTCGATGACGGCCGCCGGTTCCCACGCCTTGACGTACAGCATCGCCGCCTGTCCGTCCGCGAAGAGCTGGTCCTGGTCCGGGCTGTTGGTGTTCACGCCGGTCGACGACGGCGTGGAGCACGTGTTCTGGAAGTCCCGCCAGGCCTCCAGGCCTCGCTGCGACTCGGGCGAGCTGAGCACCCCGGCCCACTGGTCGCCGTCCTTCTCGGCGAGCTCTCCCCCGGCACCGAACACGAACGGCGCGCCCGCGAACCAGTACTGCCCCGGCATGTAGAACCCGGAGTAGTTGGCCCGGTCGGAGTACGACTCCGCCAGGGCGACGCATGCCTGCTCGAGCTCGTCGAGGGTCGCGGGCGGCTGTGTGATCCCGGCCGCCGCGAACATCTCGGTGTTGTACATGACGACCTTCGTGCCGCCGTAGAGAGGCGTGGCGTAGAGGTGGTCGTCGAGGGTCGAAGGCTCGGCGAGGCCCGCGAGCCAGGAGCCCGAGTCCTCGAACGAGTCCTTGTCCTCGGTGAGGTCGAGCAGAGCGCCGGAGTAGGTCTGCAGCGCCGTCTGGGTGTTGCCCATCTCGACGATGTCCGGCCCGTTGCCGGAGGCGAGGGCCGTCGTGATCTTGGTGGCGATGTTGTCCCACTGCTGGATCTCGACCTTGACGTCCATGTCGGGGTGCTTCGTCGCGAACGCCTCGTTCACCTCCTCCACGAGGGGCGAGTCGCCCGGGCCACCGGTCATCATCCAGACCGTGAGCGTGCCCGACTCCTCGCCGCCGTCGGTGCCCCCCGCACCGCCGGCGCACCCTGCGGTGAGCAGAAGAGTGATGGTCAGTGCCCCGCCAGCGAGGGCCGTCCTGCTGAACTTCATGGAACTTCCTTCCGTGGGGAAACCACGTCGTCGTGCTTTCTCGGGGAACGCGGCGCGGCGCGCCGTCGTCAGGGGGCGTGGACCGGGACGTCTTCGAGTGCCTTGACGGCCCGAGCCCGGTCCACGTCGATGCGGCTGATGTGCTCTTCGAGCACGCCGAGGGAGGCATAGAGGTCGCCGAGCGCGACCGCCAGCGCGCCGAGCAGCCCGGCGAAGTCGCCGAGCTCGGTCCGGCGCAGGACCGTGCTGACGCCCACCAGGTCGAGGACCTGCGCCTGGACTGCGTCGAGGGTCTCGTCCTCGAGCCCGTCCGCGAAGCCGCCGGTGACGATGACGGTCCGCGGCTCGTAGGACAGGCCGACGAGCGAGACGAGGTGGACGAGCGCAGACCGGATGAGGGGGACGAGGTCGGGGAAGCGCTCGGGCTCGTCGAGCACCTCGCGCGCCGAGGTGATGTCGTGGCCGCGCTCCTGGGCGAAGGCCACGAGGCCGGCGCCAGAGACGAGGTCACGCAGTCGGGTCTCGGTCCCGGGCACCTGCAGGCGGCCGAACTCGCCGAGCACGCCCGTGCGTCCGTAGAGCACGCGACCACGCAGCGCGACCGCCGAGCCGAGGCCCGTGCCGAGCGTCAGCAGCGCCGCCGTCTCGTTCTCGGCGAGCCCGCCGTACTGGAGCTCGCCCACGAGGGCGAGGTTGGAGTCGTTGTCCAGCGTCGTCGGCACACCGACCCCGTCGCGGAACGTGTCGATGAACGTGGTCCCGAGGATCTGCGGGAGGTTGTGAGACCCCACCACGGCGGTCTTGTCGCCGGAGACGGCACCCGGCACGCCGATCGCCACCGCCCCCAGGGCACCGTGGTCCTCGGCCGTGAGCGCGACGAGCTCGTGCACACGCTCGGCCATCCAGGTGCCCATCGCCGGTCCGTCGAGCTGCCGGGGCGTCGGGTGCTTCGAACGGACCAGTGTCCGTCCGAGCGTGTCCGATACGGCGAAGCGGCAGTTGGTCCCACCGAGGTCGACCCCGCACACGGTCTGCACGCTCCCGTCGAAGACGACCGGCGTCGACGGCCGGCCCGGGCTCGACGACGGCAGCGTCGCGGCGTCGCGAACGAGCCCGCGAGACCGCAGGTCGTCGACGACCCGGAAGACGGTCGCACGGCTGAGCCCGGTCGCCTCCACGATCTGGCTGCGCTCCAGGGTCTGCCCCGACAGCAGCACGGACAGGATCGCGCTGCGGTTGGTGGCACGGGGTTCAGTGGCAGGGTGCATAATTTCTCTCAGCTTGAGAATAATGAGGTGCGGAGAGTGTAGACACACCTCCCCCCGTCTTGTCACCCCCTCTGCGGAACTCACACCGACGAAAGGCAGCCTCACGTGCAGAACCGGCGCCCCACCGCCCGCGCTCCGCTCACCCCGGTCCCCCAGCTCCTGGCCCTCACGTTCTCGACCGGCGTCATCGACGCCGTCGGCTACCTCGGCCTCGACCGGGTGTTCGCCGGGAACATGACCGGCAACGTCGTCATCCTCGGTATGGGCCTGGCCGGCGCGGACCTGCCCGTCGCGGGGCCGTCGCTCGCGCTCGGCGCGTTCGTCCTCGGCGCCGCGCTCGGCGGACGGGTCCTCCGCGGTTCCGTCACCGGGTGGACCCCACGGACCCGCGCCCTCCTTCTCGGCGTCACGACCCTTCTCACCCTCGGCGCAGCGCTCGCCCTCGCGGGCGATCTCGGGACCCACGAGACCTCCGCTCCGTCGGTGCTGGGGATGCTCGTGACGGCGTTCCTCGCTCTCGCGATGGGCGCCCAGGCGGCCGCCGCCCGACACGTCAAGGTCGCCGACGTGACCACCGTCGTCGTCACGTCGACCATCACCGGCCTCGCCGCCGATTCATGGCTCGGCCACCGCGTCGACCAGCCATGGGCGCGCCGAGGCGCCGCCGTCGTCCTCATGATCCTCGGCGCGCTGGCGGGCGCGCTGCTCCTGCAGCTCCACCTGGTGGCGGGCATCGCGGCGAGCGCCGCGATCACCGCGATCGCCGCACTGCTCGGGCACACGAACCGAGACGGTCTCGCGCGGTGAGTGGGCTGGTGGTCCGTGGTGCTCGGCTGGTCGGGTCCGACGGCGGTGCCTCCTCTCCGGTGGACGTGACGGTTCGTGGGGGCCGGGTCGAGAGCGTCGGCCCTGCGGCCGGGGCGCGGGCGTTGCCCGAGGACGTGGCGATCGTCGATGCGGGCGGGCGGTTGGTGCTGCCGGGGTTCGTGGACGCGCACGTGCACGGCGAGGCCGCGGTCCTGGACGAGGACGTGCAGCTCGCGATGCTGCGTCAGGGCGTGACGAGCGTCGTGGTCGGGCAGGACGGGGTGTCCTACGCGCCCTCGCCCGCCCCGGGCCAGGCCCGCGGCCCGGGCGAGGCACGCGGCCCGGGCCAGGCACGCGGCCCGGGCGCCGAGACGGCGTCGGGCCTGCACGACGCCGCGGCCTGGGCGAGCGGGTACTTCGCCGCGATCAACGGCACCCACCCCACCTTCCGCGGCGGGTCCGTCGCCGACCTCCTCGCGACCTACGACCGCACGACCCGGGTCAACGTCGGCTACCTCGCCCCGCACGGCACGATCCGCTACGCGGTCCTGGGCCCCGCGGCCCGCCCCGCGACGCCCGCCGAGACCGACCGCATGCGCGCCCTGCTCACCACCGCGCTCGACGACGGCGCCCTCGGGATGTCGACCGGCCTGGAGTACGTCCCGGCCACGTACGCCGACGAGACCGAGCTCGTCGCCCTCACCAGCATCCTCGCCGCCCGCGGCCTCCCCCACGTGTCGCACATGCGCGGCTACGAAGACAAAGCCGGGCCCGCGTTCGCCGAGCTCGTGCGCCTCGCGCGCGCGACGGGCGTCGCGACCCACGTCTCGCACTACCACGGCCCCGCCGCCGAGCTGCTCGGGTACGTCGAGGACGCCCACGCCCAGGGCCTGGACGTCACCTTCGACTCCTACCCCTACCTGCGCGGCTGCTCCATCCTGTCCATGGTGTCCCTACCCACCTGGCTGCCCGTCGCCGACGTCGACGCGACCGTGACCGCCCTGACCGACCCCGCCGTCCTGGACCGCCTGCACCGCGAGCACTTCCCCACCCTGACCGACCTGTGGCCCCGCATCACCATGGCCGCGGTCCCCACCGGCACCGCCGCCGGAGCCCCCGACGCCCGACCCGCCGAGGACCTGACCTGGACCGAGGGCATGACCCTGCCCGACGTCGCCGCCCACCTGGGCCTGACCCCCGCCCAGACCGCGGTGCACCTGCTCGTCGCGACCCGCCTGCGCGCCTCGTGCGTGTTCGCCCAACCCCCGACCAACTCACCCGACTCCGTGCGTGCCCTGCTACGCCACCGCGCGCACGTCGGCGGGTCCGACGCGATCTACGCGCCCGTCGCAGGCGGCGGCCGACCCCACCCGCGCGGGTGGGGCGCGTTCGCGCGCTTCCTCGCCGAGCACGTGCGTACGCTCAGGGACTGGACCTGGCACGACGCCGTCACGCACCTGTCCACCCGACCCGCCGCACGGTTCGCCCTCCCCGGGCGCGGCACGGTGGTGCCCGGCGCGGTCGCAGACCTCGCCCTCGTCGACCCCGACCAGGTCCGCGACGAAGCGACCTACGAGGACCCGCGCCGCCCGGCGTCCGGCGTGGACGACGTGCTCGTCGCGGGCGTGCCCGTCCTGCGCGACGGCAGGCTCACCACCGCCCTCCCGGGCCGGCCCCTGCGCCCCGACCCTCCCCCGGTGTCCCCCCGCCTCCAGGCCGCTCGCCGGACCCGCGCGATGTCCGACGACTTCCAGGTGCCGTCGGGCGCGGCCTCGCTCCGGCCGACGACGCGGAGACGGGCGAGCCGATGACGCTCGGGTCGGACTGCGCCCACGGCGCACCTACGGTGCCGGGCCGCTCGGACCGGAGCACAGGGTGGCGGTGCAGCCCGTTCTCCCAGCCTGCGCAGCATTCACTCACCTGCGCGAGCCGGCCTTCACGGGACGTCCGACCACACGTCCTGCTTGCCTCTCGCGGTACAGGGAGAAACCTGATGGCCGACCTACGCAGGCAGGTTCCGATGCCCTTGAACGGGTTGTCGCTGTCAGCAGCAGAGGGCGCGGTGGGCGGCAACAAGTGCCTTCGCACCCGCGACCAGGTCGCTGGTGCCCATGCCGGGCTGGTACAGCGAGCCCCCGACACCGAACCCGTCCGCCCCGGCCGCAGCCCAGATGGCAAGGTTGGCTGCGCCCACGCCTCCGACGGGATAGAGGGCGATGCCCTCGGGAAGGACGGTTCGCCAGGCGCGCAGTCCGCTGGTGCCGACCTGGTCGGCCGGGAACACCTTGAGTTCTGCAGCGCCGGCGGCGAGGGCGGTGAGAGCCTCGGTGATCGTCGCGACTCCAGGCAGGCATCGCATCGAGCGTGCGAGCGCAGCGCCGATGACGGCCGGGTCGACGTGTGGGGAGACGATGAGCGAGGCGCCCGCCTCATGCGCTCGAGCCACGTCCTCGATCGTCCTGACCGTCCCGGCGCCGACTTGAACGTCCTCGGGCAGACAGGAGCGCAGCGCGGTGATGCTGCGCAGGGAGTCTGGTGTCGTGAGCGGCACCTCCAGCGTGCGGATTCCCGCGCCGTAGAGGGCGGTGCCTACGGTCGGCGCTTCGGTGGACGGCAGTCCACGCAGGATGGCGACGAGCAGTGCCGGGTCCGCCGATGAGGTCATGGGAGGGCTCCTGCGGTCGTAGGTGAAGGGACAAGGCCGACGCGCACAGCGACGTGGTGCAGTCCGCCCGCGGTGACGTCGTTGTCGGCGAGGCGAGCCTGCGTCCCGTACCGCGTCAGCGCTCGGACGTACCGCTCCTGCAGGTGCGGCTCCCCCACGACGACGGGCTGACCATGTGACGAGCTGAGCCAGGCTCTTGCGATGCCTGCGATCTCTGCACCCACGAGGAGACCTGAGAGGTAGTCCGGCACGTCGTCGGCGGGCAGCTGCCCCGTCACGACCAGGGCCCGCGCCGAGAAGAGCGTGAGGACGGTCCCTTCGACCTGATGGTCCCAGGCGACGTCCAAGCCGCGGTCGAACGCCGACCAGCTCGGAGCCTGCGGCGCGCGCACGTCGTGACCGAGAACGGTGTGCGCGAGCAAGGCTGCGTACAGCTCGCCGGTCAGGGCTGTCGCTAGCGAGGTCAGGCGTGTGCCTCGCGCTCGCAGCCATTTGGAGTGGGTCCCGGGAAGGACGAGGACGGTCTCCTCGTCGTCAGCGGGACGGATCTGCAGGAGGACCCCGAGCGCCTGGGTCTCCTCTCCCCGGGCGACCTCGGTCAAGGCTCCCTGCGCAGACGTCACCCCGGGCAGCAGGTGCACGTCCGCGATCCGGGTGCGCACCGCGGTCAATGGCACGTCGTCTCGCGCGAGCTCGACCGGTAGCGGCAGGTAGGGCGTGTGCTGCCAGCCTTGGTCGCTGCCGACCATGCCGCTCGCGAGGACCGGGAGCCCTGGGGTGCGCGCCAGCCAGTCCCCGCACAGCAGCACCAGGGCGTCCTCGAAGGCACGCTCCCGACTATGGCCGTCAACGATCGCACGCCGGCTGATCGTCGCCACGCCGTCCTGGCTCGTTCGTCGTGCTAGCACCGTGCCGGTGTCGTCGAGGAGGTAGGCGCGGCAGGCTGTCGTGCCCCAGTCCAAGGCGACGAGGCCGGGCGTCACGACGCGCCACCGGCAGGCTGGAGCAGATGTGCGTGGACGCGGGCCCACTCGAGGTAGTGGGACACCTGCATCTGAAGGTCGCCAGGTGACCAGCCAAGCTCTGACTGGGCGCGCTCCGACACGTAGACGCCGTTCTTCCCGTGGTCGTCGCGCGGGTCCATGTCGGCCTCGGCCACGTCGAGCGGCGTCTCGACGACGTCGACGCCGAACGCCGCGACGAGCTCGCGCACGCTGGTGCGTCGGCCGGAGGAGATGTTCAGGGTGCGTGTCGTACCCGGGTCTCCCCCATGGCGGGCAGCCTTGTGCAGCGCGTCGGTCGCACTGTCGGCGCTGAGCCAGTCGCCGCACGCTTCAAGAGTCCGGGCCGTCAATCGAGCCGGTTCTCCCCGCACTGCGGCGGCCGCGAGGTGGAACGGGAGCGACATGACCGCCCGTCCACCAGTGGGTCGCTCCATCGGCCCGAACATCTTCGTCAGTCGCGTGATGGTCGTGGGCAGAGCGTGCAGCTCGGCGAAGCGGCGGGCGACGAGCTCGCTCGCCCACTTGCTGATGCCGTAGAGCTCGTCGGGGCGGGGCGCGCTCTCCTCGGTCAGCAGCGTCTCGGGCGAGGACCCGTAGACCGCGCCGCTGCTGACCAGGACGATGCGCGGCGCTTGCGGCAGACGGCGTGCGGCGTCCAGCAGGTTGACCGTCCCCTCGACGTTGACCCCGGTGAATCGGGCAGGGTTCTCGACCTCGCTGCGGGCGTCGTGTGTGACGGTCGCGCCGTGCACGATCGCGTCCGGGCTCGCCTCACGGACCGCCTGTGCTACCGCGTCGGCGTCGGTGACGTCGACGGCACGGAAGTGGGCGCGCTGGGCCTGCGGGCCAAGGTTGTCGAGAGCTGCCTGGTCGGGATCGTGCAGGTCGATCGCCGTGACCTGAGCGTCCGGCTCGGCGTCAAGGATCCTCGCCGCGAGGACGCTCATGACGAAGCCATTGGCTCCGGTGATCAGGTAGTGCATGGGCTCTCCTTACGGTCGGTGCCGGCCGGCAACAGGAGCGGCGGCGCGCTCGCGTGTCATTGCGTGGACTGCGTCGTCGACCGTCAGGACGCCGTGCAGGCCGAGCTCGGCGGCAAGGACAGCGGCCTGCGGCGGGCGGATATTGGTCTCCTCGAGCACCGCCCTCCGGGAGAACACCTCTGCTGGGGTGCCGTCGGCAAGGACGGCTCCCTCGCGCATCGCGATGACGCGCGTCGCGTACTCGGCGACGAGAGCCATGTCGTGGGAGATGATCACCACCGTGCGTCCCAGTGCGTGATGGTGGGCCAGGGCGTCCAGGATCTTGCGGGACTCGGCACGGTCCTGCCCGGTGGTCGGCTCGTCGATGACGGCGACCTCGCATCCCATGACGAGGGTCGAGGCGATGGCAAGCCGCTGGCGCTCACCACGCGACAGGTGGACGGGGTTGGCGTCCTGGCGCCCGGAGAGTCCCACGAGGGCGAGGGTGCGGTTGACCTGATCCTCGAGTGCGGACTCCTCGACGCCGAGGTTGCGCGGCCCGTACTCCAGCTCTTCTCGGCAGGTGTCGTGAAAGATCTGTCGGTCAGGGTTCTGGAACACGTATCCGACCGTGGAGGCGAGCTGGTGCAGCTTGGTGCGCCGGGTGTCCACGATGCCGTCTCGCGTGCGCAGCCGGACGCTGCCGCCGGGGTTGGTCGGTCGCAGGAGCCCGTTGAAGTGCTTGGCGAGCGTCGTCTTGCCGGAGCCGTTCTTCCCGATCACTGCGACGAACTCGCCCTGGCCGATGGACAGCGACACCCCTGCGAGCGCGCGTTTCGTTCCGCCGTAGGTGTGCTCGACGTTGTCGATCTCGATGACCGTCTCGGTGCTCGTCATGCCAGTCTCCCCTCGTGCAGCATCGGCTCGGCCAGGTCAGCCCGGCGCCACGTGTCGACCGCCTCCTGGACGGACAGCGGCAGCTGTCCGGGCCACAGGCCCTGCTCGCGCAGCCGCAGTGCGACGTCCAGGACCTGCGGGCGCTCGGGTGCGGTCGGCCCTTCAAGGACGTCTCGCGGGGTGCCTAGAGCGCGGATGCGCCCTTCGTCGAGGACGACGAGCCGGTCGGCGTACACCGCCAGCTCCTCGACCTTGTGCTCGACGACGATGATGGTCACGCCCTCGTCGGCGAGTACGCGGATGGCGTCCATGACGTTCTCGGTCCCTGCCGGGTCGAGCTCTGACGTGGGCTCGTCCAGCAGCATGATTCGCGGGCTGAGGCAGAAGATCGAGGCGACCACGACGCGCTGCTTCTCCCCGCCCGAGAGCGCGTGGGTGAAGCGGTCGAGCAGCCGCTCGATGTCGAACAGGTGCGCCGCTCGGGCAAGGCGCCGCTCGATCTCCGGGACGGGCACGCCGCGGTTCTCCATGCCCCAGACGAGTTCCTCGCGCACGACCGTGTTGACGAGCTGGACCTCTGGATCCTGCATGACGAGCCCGACGTCCTCGGTGATCTGGGCCAACCCGTCATACTCGGAGAGCTCGCGACCAAGGACGCGGACGGTTCCCTTCAGGCTCGCGTGGTGCTCGTGCAAGGGGATGACGCCGGACAGGCACTGCAGGAGCGTGGACTTGCCTGCACCGGTCGGGCCGAGGATGCCGACGATCTCACCCTGTCCGATGGTCAGGTCGACCTCGTCGAGGGCACGGCGGTCGGCGCCGTCGTACCGGACGCTGAGGCCGGCGACCTCGATGGCTGGTGTGGTCATGTCACGTTCCTCCCAGGAACGGGGTCGGGGCCCACCACTGCACGCCGATGAGGGCGACAGCGAGCGCAAGGGTGCACAGCAGCAGGGCGGCGTCGGTGGCGCGGAAGACCGGCGAGCGGTAGTACGTGCGCGTGCCGCGCAGCCCGTAACCGCGCAGCTCCATCGATAGGGCGATGTCGCCGCTGCGCTTCATCGATCCCGCAAGCATGGGGAACAGCATCCGCACGATCGCTCGTCCGCGTCTGAACGGGTTGCTGGAGCCGCTCTCGCTGGACCCGCGCACGGCCATGGCGGTCAGCAGGGTGCGCGCCTCGTCCTGTAGCAGCGGCAGGAACCGGAACGCGAAGCTCGTCAGATAGGCGAACCGGTACGGCACACCGAGCTTGTCCAGCGCGAGGGCAATGTCCGAGGGACTCGTGGTGACGGAGAACCCGTAGAAGCAGATGCCCATCGCGAACAGCCGCATCCCGATGCCGAGCCCGAGGAGCACCCCCGAGCGGGACAGCGAGACTGAGCCGATGTGCATCAGCGCCGGGCCTCCCTGAACCAGCGCCTGCAGGAGCGTCAGCAGCGCGATCAGGGGAACGATGAGGACGAGCGCCTTCCAATAGGAGGCTGGGGTGATGCGCGCGAGCGCAGCGAGCCCGATGACGATCAGGACGGTGAGCGCGACGAGAACGTCGAGCCGGGTCGTGCTGAGCGCTACGGCCAGGACGAGCAGGATCACTGCCAGCTTCGCCCGGGCGTCGGCACGGTGCAGGAAGGACCGGCCGGGACGGAACAGCATCGTGCCACTCATCGTGCTCCTCCCGCGGACGAGATGGTCAGGTCACACCGCATCGAGGCTCCCAGCGGTGGCGCGCTCCTTGGGAACCAGGCCCGTGTTCACCAGTCGGCGCATGATCCCGTAGGTGATGAAGGAGCCCACGAGGTAGCACGGCTGGACGATGAGGATCTGCACGGTGATGAAGTCCCAGGGCAGGTGCAGGATCACGCGGTTGCCGATGCCGAACATCATGGCGTCGCACAGGCCGGCGATCTGGCCGATGACCACGACCTGCCAGAGCTTGAGGCCGCGGTCGCGCGGCTTGAGCGCCCAGACCAGCAGAGCCACCGGGACGGTGTGGGCAGCGTTCGTCAGGAACAGGAACGGTGCCATCGGCTGGGATGCGGTGAGGTTGGAGATGATCGGGTTGATCCACGCCGTGATCAAGGCGCCCGTCAGCCCGTAGAACGCGGCGGACGGAACCCAGATGGCGCACACGACGATCGCCGAGACGATCGGGATGCTCCCGCCGGTCAGGGCGAGGTCGATACGCTCGGTGATCTGCAGGATGACAGCCATCGTCAGTCCGAGGAACACGCACGTGATGATCGTGCGCGTGTCCCGCGGGAGGATCTGGAACTTCCAGTTGGGCAGGACGGTCCAGCGGGTCTTGGTCTGCTGAGCTCGAGTCATGGTGTCCCTCCGGGGACGTGTCATGGTGCGGTCGTCGCTGACAGCACCTTCTGGTGGTCGCCCGTGCGCGTTCATGCCGACGAGCGATCGGGGCCGCGTTGCGGCCATGGCCCGGACCGGCGCGCGTGCCGGTGTCCGGAGTTCTGTGTCAGTGCACTCGGGCGAGCGCGCGGTTGACGAGCAGGGCGAGCTCGGAGCCGGGGCTGCTCGGGGTGCCGGCGAGGATGTCCTCCTCGGTGATGCGGGCGAGGTAGATCCCCCGGTCGCCGAACCGGTCGTGGTCGTAGGTCACGTAGATCTGGCCGTCGGGGCCGATCGCCGCGTCGGGGTAGGACACGTCGTCGCGGTCGTCGAGCAGCAGGCGGTGCGGCCAGGTGGCCCCGTCGTCGTCGCTGAGGAGAGCAGTGAGGTTGGTACGCCCCTTCCACTCCTTGACGTTGCCCTGCAGCTCGAGCTCCTCGACGGTGCGCCGCTCGCCGAAGTCGACGTGGTTGATCATGAGCAGGCGTCCAGAGGGCATTCGTCGGATGTGGAACCGCGAGCACGGGCCGTCCACGTGGCTGCGCCGGCCGGGCGACCATGTGCGTCCGCCATCGGTGGAGAATGACTCCCCCACGCCGTCGAAGCAGCGCACCAGCATCCACAGCGTGCCGTCCTGCTTCTCGACGACCATGTGCTCGTCGAAGCTGCGGTTCGGGACGTCAGCGCTGCCCCTGTACCTGATGGTCTCGCCCTGGTCGGTGGAGGCGTACACGTTCGAGAACCGCTCGCCGTCGAGGGGGTGGTCCTCGGTGGGCTCGTGGCATGCCCAGATGGCGGTCGGGAAGAGCCAGGTGCCGTCGGACAGCACCGTCGGCTTGTTCATCTGCAGGCCGTTGGCGATTCGCCGCGGCGGCGACCAAGAGGGCGTGTCGTCGTCAGGGTTCTCGCTAACCGACGCCCACACCCCGACCCGGCCGTCGAAGAAGTCGCGGCTCTGGTTCCAGAACATCCACAGCCGGTCGGCCGGGTCGCGCCACAGTGCCGGGTCGTACACGCGCACCTGCGGATCGGGGTGCTCGACGACGAACCGAGGACCGTCCCAGGTTCGGCCCTCGTCGTCGCTGGTTACTGCCAGGACGAAGTTGCCACCGGTCTCCGTCTCCATCCCCGTGTACCAGTCGACGTAGAGACGGCCACCGGCCGTCCGCTCGATCGAGGGGATGCCCTGCCACATGCGGTGCTCGTCCTGGAACCGGTCCTCGGTCGGGTTGATCAGCACCCGTGCCGGAACCATCGTGCCTGAGGCCACCATCTGCTCCTGCCGTCGTTGCGTCGTCGATCCGACGGTCGTTTCCGTCGACGGCGGCAGTCTGCACACCCGATCAGGCGTCTGTCAATTCTGACTAACGCCGACCAGGTCAGCGTCGAATGACATCGGGCACGGCCTCGACCCAGCCGAGGAGGCGCTCGACGAGAGCGCCACCGCTTCCCACCAGGGCGTTCTCCGCCGCTGCGATCATGTCGTCGAAGTGCGCCTCCATCGCTGCCTGAGCACCCGCGGGATCGCGAGCCTCGATGCGCTCGAGGACGTCCCGGTGCTCGGCGACGACACGCTCCTCGTCGCGGCGGGTGGACAAGATCGCGTCGAGCACAGCCTCGACCCGGTCCAGGTGCGGGGCCAGCATCATGTCGGCGGCGAGCTTGAGCATCCGGTTGCTCGCCAGCTCCACCACGCCGCGATGGAACTGAAGACCAGGCTGCTCGATCATCGGCATGCTCCCGACCGCGTTCGCGTGATCGGAGCACAGCCGTCGCAGCTCGGCGACACCCTCACCGCTGGGATTGCGGGCCGCGTCGGCAGCCACAGCGCTCTCGACGGCCTGTCGTGCGCGCAGCAGGTCGAGCAGGTCCTGAACATCGCGCACCGCGTGCTGCAGCGAGTCCGACGTCCGCTCCGCCAAGACCGCCTCTGCGGCGCGGCGCCGCCCCTCTGCCGAAAGGGTGCGCCCCTTCGTCCCCGCCGGGGTCGTCCACCCGCGCCGATCCATCTCGCGCAGGAGGCGAGACACGGAGGATTCGCTGAGGACCATCCCACGTGCCGCGAGCTCGCGTTGGGCGTTGCGCGTGCCCACGGGAACGTCCGACGTCGAGATGGCGTGCGCCAGAGCGAGCATCGCGCCTTCGCGATCGTTCATGTGTGTCCTCTCCAGGCCCGTCCGCTTGACGCGGATGGCGAGTCGGGGCCATCGTTGGCCGATGTTGGTCAGATGTGACTAACGAACACCACGCATTCTAGTCGGCGCGTCGGCGACCGACATCACCCCGACGGAGAGACACGCGATGACAACGACGCACCCTATCGAGCAGCCCTATCCGCGCGACCTCTCCGGCTATGCCGGGCGTCCTCCGCACGCGGGGTGGCCGGGCGGTGCGAAGGTCGCCGTCTCGTTCGTCATCAACCTCGAGGAGGGCGGGGAGAACAACGTCCTGCACGGCGACGCTGCATCCGAGGCGTTCCTGACCGAGGAGCCGACGACCGCACTGTCGGGTCGTCGTAACCTCAACGTCGAGTCCCAGTACGAGTACGGGACTCGTGCTGGCTTCTGGCGCCTGCATCGCCTGTTCGCCGAGCGCTCGCTGCCCGTCACCGTCTTCGGCATCGCTGAGTCGATGCGGCGCAACCCGGGCCTTGTGGCGGCCGCGCAGGAGTCCGGCTGGGAGATCGCGTCGCATTCGCTGCGCTGGATCAACTATGCCGAGGTGGGCTCCGACGTCGAGCGCGACCACATCGCGCAGGCCGTCCGCATCCACACCGATGTCGCCGGCGAACCGCCCGCCGGGTGGTACACCGGTCGCAACAGCGACAGCACCCGCCGCCTGGTCGTCGAGCACGGCGGATTCCTCTACGACTCCGACTCGTTCAGCGACGACCTGCCCTACTGGGTCGACGTCGACGGCATCGCCCAGCTCGTCGTCCCGTATACGCTCGACAACAACGACGGACGGTACGTCAACACCTATGGCTTCCAGTCCGAGTCCTTCTCCGCGTATCTGACCCGCGGCCTGGAGCAGCTTCTCGACGAGGGCGCCGATAGCCCCAAGATGATGAGCATCGGACTCCACCTGCGAATCTCCGGGCGGCCCGGGCGCGCAGCCGACCTCAAGCGCTTCCTTGGCCTGGTCGCCAGCCACCCCGATGTGTGGGTCGCGCGACGCATCGACATCGCGCGTCACTGGCGATCGGTCCACCCGGCAAAGAACTGGCTACCGGACAGTGCCGACCCCTTCGCCGACATGTCCTAGGCAGCAGGCGTGCTCCCGCATGGTGGCCCCGACGACTTCCGTCCCATGGTCGAGCAGATTCCCGCACGGCGACATGGTGTGCATGACGTGCAGGCCGCCTGGAGGGTGCGGCACCTCCCAGAGACCCGCAGCCGAACCTCCAGTTAGCCCGGTGCGCGCCGCTCGCTGCGCTGTCTCTGTGATGTCCTTGCTACCGAACTTTGCATAACCGCAGGTCAGAGGCCTAGATGCGGACGAGCCGGTCTGTACGCCGGGTTCTGTTCCCGCGCGAGGTCGCCCTCGCGCGGGCGACGGTCATCCATCTAGGCCCTGCGTCGCCGCAGGGCTCGAGCGGTCTACCCGACTGTGCTTCTCCGAGGAGAATCGGGCGGGCAGCCCTCCGACACAGTCTGTCTGACCTTGCTCCAGGTGGGGTTTACCGAGCCGGACCGGTCACCCGGCCCGCTGGTGGTCTCTTACACCACCGTTTCACCCTTACCGCGCCGGGCGGAGCCGAAGCCCTGCCTGACGTGGCGGTCTGTTCTCTGTGGCACTGTCCCGCGGGTCACCCCGGGTGGGCGTTACCCACCACCTTGCCCTTCGGAGCCCGGACGTTCCTCGGCGAGGAGCACGAGGCCCCTCGACGCGACCGTCCGACCGACTCGTCCGCGCCAGCAAGATTACCGCTCCCGAGCGGCTCGGCGGACCAGCGACCGGCCCATCGGAGGGGGCGGCGGCCCCGTAGGATGGCCCGCCCCCTCAACATCCCGCTCCCGGAGGTCTGTCGTGCCCGCCCCCGCCGTACCGTCCGCCCCCGACGCACCGACCGCGGCGACCGCCGGGGACACCTCGGGCGAGCTCGCGCGAGAGCAGGAGTTCCTGGAGAACGCCCGCGCGCAGCTCGCCCGCATGCGCGAGCAGGCCAGGTCGCTCGACGCGCTCGCGGGAGACCGGGTCAGCGCCGAGTACCTCGAGGCGGCGCTCGCCCGTCGGCTCGCCCAGCTCGCCGACAACCCCGAGGTTCCGCTCTTCTTCGGACGCATCGACCTCGACGGCACCGGCCACGAGCCCGCCGAGGTCTTCCACATCGGACGCCGCCACGTCTCCGACCCCCAGGGCAACCCGCTCGTCGTCGACTGGCGCGCCCCGGTGAGCACCCCCTTCTACCGGGCCACCCGCACCGAGCCGATGGGAGTCGCCGTCCGCCGCCGCTACGGCTTCCAGCGCGGCGCCCTCACCGGCTTCGAGGACGAGCCGCTCACCGCCCCGGGTCCTGGTGCGGAGTCCTCCGCGATCCTCGAGGCCGAGATCGAGCGGCCCCGTACCGGGCCGATGCGCGACATCGTCGCCACCATCCAGCCCGAGCAGGACGTCATCGTGCGCAGCGGGATCGACCGGACCGTCGTCGTGCAGGGCGCGCCCGGCACCGGAAAGACCGCCGTCGGGCTGCACCGCGCCGCGTACCTGCTGTACTCCCACCGGGAGCGGGTGAGCCGCGCCGGCATGACCGTCGTGGGGCCCAACGCGAGCTTCCTGCGGTACATCCGCGACGTCCTGCCCGCCCTGGGCGAGGTCGACGCGACCCAGACGACCGTCGAGCAGATCGTCGCGGTGCACGGTCGCCTGCGCGGGACGGAGCCCGCGGACGTCGCCCGGCTCAAGGGCGACGGGCGCATGGCCGAGGTGCTCCGCCGCGCCGTGTGGTCGCACCTCGTCGAGCCGTCCGAGGCGCTCGTGCTGCCGCGCGGTGCGCGCCGCTGGCGCGTCCCCGCGCACGAGGCCCGCGAGTGCGTGGCGCAGGTGGTCGGCCGGGAGCCGCGCTTCGACGCCGGTCGCGACCACCTGCGGCACGCGCTCGCGCACCGGATCCTCGTGCAGATCGAGGAGTCCGGCGAGGCGCTCGACGAGCGGGCGTGGGACGCGCTCGCGCGCACGCGGCCGGTCCGGGACTACACCGCCGCGGTGTGGCCCAAGGTCACGCCGACGGCGCTGCTGCACCGGCTCCTCGTCGACCCCGCGTTCCTCGCCGCGAACGCCGACGGCGTCCTCACCGCGACGGAGCAGGAGCTGCTGCGCCCGCTCCGACCGTCCCGCACGCCGGGCACCGCCCGCTGGACGCTGGCCGACCTCGTCCTGCTCGACGAGGTCGCGGACCTGCTGGCCCGCGGCGCGTCGGTCGCGCACGTCGTGGTGGACGAGGCGCAGGACCTGTCGCCGATGATGCTGCGCGCTCTCGGGCGCCGGGCGCGCACCGGCTCCCTGACGGTGCTGGGCGACCTGGCCCAGGCGACGACGCCGTGGGGAGTCTCCTCGTGGACCGACGCGCTGACGCACCTCGGCAAGCCCGACGGCCACGTGGAGCAGCTCACGGCCGGCTTCCGCGTCCCCGGCGACGTCATCGAGTACGCGGCCCGCCTGCTGCCCTCGATCGCGCCGGACCTCGCTCCCCCGGTGGCCGTCCGCCGAGCGCGGGGAGAGCTGGTCCTCACCACGGAGCCGCTCGTGGACCTGGTCCGCACGGCGCTCGCCCGGGAGGGGTCGGTCGGTCTGATCGTGCCCGACGCCGGCACGGACGCCGCACGCGCGGCGCTCGCCGCGGCGGGCCTCGCCTTCGCGGTCGTCGGCGAGGCGTCGGACGACGACGGCGCGGTCGAGTTCGACGCGCGCCTCGACCTCGTGCCCGCGTCGCTCGCGAAGGGGCTGGAGTTCGACCACGTCGTGCTGGACGACCCGGAGGGCGTCGTCCGGGGCGAGCCCGACCGGGTCACGGGCCTGCGGCGGCTGTACGTCTGCCTGACCCGCGCGGTGACGTCGCTCGCCGTCCGCCACCGCGACGACCTGCCCGCCGAGCTCCGCCGTCCGTGACGGGCGCCCCGGCGCGCGGGACGGTCGCGCCGGGACCGTCGTGTCGGACCTCGTCGGTAGGGTGCCCTGGTGGCCACAGCGACTGCGACCGACCCGGCTTTCGACGTGCTCCGGCGGGTCTTCGGGTACGACGCGTTCCGGGGCGAGCAGGCGGCCGTCATCGACACCGTCGTCGGCGGCGGCGACGCCCTGGTGCTCATGCCTACCGGCGGGGGCAAGTCGCTGTGCTACCAGATCCCCGCCCTGGTCCGTGCGGGGACCGGCGTCGTGGTCTCCCCGCTCATCGCCCTCATGCAGGACCAGGTGGACGCCCTCGCGGCGCTCGGCGTCCGCGCCGCGTTCCTCAACTCCACGCTGACCTCGGAGGACCGCCGCGCCGTGGAACGCGCGCTCGTGGCGGGTGAGCTCGACCTGCTCTACGTGGCACCGGAAGGTCTCCGGAGCCGCGCCACCCTCGACCTGCTCGACAGGACGCAGATCGCGCTCTTCGCGATCGACGAAGCCCACTGCGTGTCCCAGTGGGGCCACGACTTCCGGCCGGACTACCTCGAGCTGTCGGTGCTGCACCAGCGCTGGCCGTCCGTCCCGCGCATCGCGCTGACCGCGACGGCGACGGCCGCGACGCGCGCCGAGATCGCCCAGCGCCTCGACCTGGAGGGCGCACGGCACTTCGTCTCCAGCTTCGACCGGCCCAACATCACCTACCGGATCGTGCCCAAGGACCGGCCGGAGAAGCAGCTGCTCGACCTGCTGCGCACCGAGCACGCCGGGGACGCGGGGATCGTCTACTGCCTCTCGCGCGCGTCGGTGGAGAAGACCGCCGCGACGCTCGTCGAGAACGGGATCCAGGCGCTGCCCTACCACGCCGGGCTCCCCGCGTCGGTGCGCGCCGCGAACCAGTCCCGGTTCCTGCGCGAGGACGGCCTGGTCATGGTCGCGACGATCGCCTTCGGCATGGGCATCGACAAGCCCGACGTCCGGTTCGTCGCGCACCTCGACCTGCCCAAGTCCGTCGAGGGGTACTACCAGGAGACGGGGCGCGCCGGGCGCGACGGGCTGCCGTCCACCGCCTGGCTGGCCTACGGCCTGGCCGACGTCGTGCAGCAGCGCAAGCTCATCGCGACGTCCGACGGTGATGCCGCGCACCGGCGCAACCTGGGCCGGCACCTGGACGCGATGCTCGCCCTCTGCGAGACCGTGGAGTGCCGCCGCGCCCAGCTCCTCGCCTACTTCGGCCAGGACCACCCGGGGGGCTGCGGATCGTGCGACACGTGCCTCGCCCCGCCCGAGGCCTGGGACGGGACGGTCGCCGCGCAGAAGGTGCTCTCGACGGTGTTCCGTCTGGACCGCGAGCGCGGGCAGAGCTTCGGCGTCGGGCAGGTCGTCGACATCCTCCTCGGCCGGGACACGGAGAAGGTCCGACGGTTCCGGCACCAGGAGCTGTCGGTGTTCGGGGTCGGGAAGGACCTGTCCGAGAACGAGTGGCGGGCCGTGGTGCGTCAGCTCCTCGCCCAGGGGCTGCTCACGGTCGAGGGCGTGCACGGGACGCTCGTACTCACCGAGGGGAGCGGGGAGGTCCTGGCGCGGCGGCGCGAGGTCCGGATGCGGCACGAGCCGGCTCGTCCGGTGCGCGCGGCGAAGGCACGGAAGGCGGCCGCCGCCGCCGAGCTGGCCGAGGCCGACGTCCCGCTCTTCGAGGCGCTGCGCACCTGGCGGGCAGGCGAGGCGAAGACCCAGGGCGTGCCCGCGTACATCGTGTTCGGGGATGCGACGCTCCGCGGGATCGCGACCGCCCGGCCCGGCTCGCTCGAGCGGCTCGCGCTGGTGAGCGGCGTCGGCGAGAACAAGCTCGCCCGGTACGGCGACGCGGTGCTGGCCGTCGTCGCCGAGGCAGGCTGAGCGGCCGCACACCGGGCTTGGACCGTCCCCCGCCGCCCGAGGCAAGCGACGAGCGGGTCAGACGTCGACGCGGTACGACAGCGCGAGCTCGTCGCCGCTGACCCCGCGGATGCCCCAGTTCTCGCGCGGGCTCTCGAGGATCACGAGCTCCACGTCGTCCATCGTCAGGCCGAGGGCGGGCACGACGTCGTCGTACAGCGCCGCGACCAGCGCGCGCTTGGCCTCGCGCGTGCGGCCCGTGAAGCACACGACCTCGACGACGAGGTACGCGTCCGAGCGCGGGGCGACCAGGTCGTCGTCGTGCAGGAGCAGGAACCGGTGGAACCGCTTGTCGGCCGGGAGCTGCCAGGTGCGCACGAGCGCGTCGTGCAGCGCGTCGGACACCTCCGCCCGTCGCTCGCCCCACACGCTGCGCCGTCCGTAGATCTTCACCTGGGCCATCGGCCGAGCGTAGCGGTGACGCACCCCACGCCGTCGGACCTGGTCACCCGCCGCGACGACGCCGCGCGCGCTCGTAGAGTGGCCGCGTGCTCGTGCTGCTCCCCCCGTCCGAGGGCAAGACCCCCGCGCCCGACGGCGCCGCACCGGTCGACCTCGCCGCGCTCACCTCTCCCGCCCTCACCGCGCACCGTGACGTGGTCCTCGACGCGCTCGCTGCGGCGAGCGCACGCCCGGACGCGCACGACGTCCTCGGCACGACGCCGGGGCTCGCCGACGAGGTGCGCCGCAACACGTCACTGCGCACCGCGCCCGCGGGCTCCGCGGCCGACGTCTACACGGGTGTGCTCTACGGCGCGGCCGACCTCACGGGCGCGCTCGCGTCCGGCGGCGAGGCCGCGCGACGCGCGCGCGAGGACGTCCGCGTCGTGTCGGCTCTCTGGGGGGCGCTCTCCCCCGCCGACCGCGTCCCCGCCTACCGGCTCTCCATGGCCGTCGACCTGCCGGGCGTCGGGAAGCTCGCGACGGCGTGGCGCCCGCACCTCGCTCCCGTGCTCGACGCGCGCGCGGCCGGGGACGTCGTCGTCGACTGCCGGTCCGCGACGTACGTGGGCGCGTGGAAGCCCGCGGTCTCCGGGCCGCGCTCGGCCGACTGGGTCGCGGTGCGCGTCGTGCGCGAGCACGCCGGGAAGCGCACCGTCGTCTCGCACAACGCCAAGCACACCCGCGGCGTGCTCGCCGGGCACCTGCTGCGCCGGGCCGCGGCGTCGCCGTCGTCGGCCGCAGAGCTGCTCGACGCCGCAAGCGAGCTCGTCGGCACGGTGATCGGCACCGAGGTGGGCTCGGGCCTGAGCTACCGCCTGCTGGAGACGACGCTCCACGACGCGACCACCCGGAGCGGGCCGCGCACGCTCGAGCTCGTCATCGGCTGAGCGACCGCCCGCCTCCGCCCCTGTCCCCGCTGCGACAGCACGAGACCCGGTCCACAGTGGACCCATGGTCTACAGCGAGGATCTTGCCGAGCGGATCCGCGCCGCCCTGGGGCCGCGTGCCCCGTTCGACGAGCGGAAGATGTTCGGCGGCATCGCGTTCCTCGTCAACACGCACATGGCGCTCGGCGTGACACGGGACGACCTCATGGTGCGAGTCGGCAAGGACGGCACGAGCGCGGCGCTCGAACGCGGCGGAACGGTCATGGAGATGGGCGGTCGCCCGATGACGGGCATGATCCTCGTCGACGGCGCGCGGGTCGCCGACCCGGACGAGCTCGACGCGTGGGTCGCGACGGCCGTCGAGCACGCCCTCGCGGAACCCGCCAAGGTGAAGAAGCCGCGAAAGGGGTGAACCCGCCCCGCCGGCGCAGTACTCCCGCCGCGAGGTAGAACCCGGTGCTCCGAGGTAGAGCGCGCAGAGCTCTACCTCGCGACCGGAGGTTCTACCTCGCGGAGGACGGACGTCAGAGGTCGCTCGGGACGCCCTGGGCGGTGAGCTCGCTCGTGCCGTCGGCCCACAGGCGCAGGATGCTGACCGACGCCGGGGGCACGCGCACGCGCGACCACTGCGACGGCGGCGCGCCGATCGCCGTGCCGATCGCGGCGCGCACCTGCACCGCGTGGCCGACGACGACCGCCGTCCGGCCCGCCGGCCCCGCCCCCGGCAGGAGCGTGTCGACGAGGTCCTGGAGCCCGTGCCAGACGCGCGCCCCGACGTCGGCGTACGACTCGCCGCCGGGGGCCGCGGTCGTGCCGGTCGTGTGCCAGGCGTGCAGGCGGCCCGGCCACGCGGCGTTGACCTCCGCGGCGGTGAGCCCCTCCCACTCTCCGAAGTCGACCTCGGCGAACCGGTCGTCCGTCGTGACGTGGACCCCGAGACGGCGACCGACCGCGCGCGCCGTCTCCTGCGCGCGCACCATAGGCGAGGCGACGATCGTCGTCGGTCGCGGCAGGTCGGGCCAGGCCTGGCGCCCGACCCGGAAGACGAGGTCGGCGGCCTGCGCCGCCTGCGTGCGGCCGCGCGCCGTGAGCGACGGGCCCGGCACCGACGACCCGCTGAACGCGCCCGCGACGGTGAGCGGGGTCTGCCCGTGGCGCACGAGAACGACGGTGAGCGCGGGCGCGTCGTCGAACCGGACTGCGGCACCCGACGGGCGGGCGGGGGTGTCGAACGCGGCCGACTCCCCCGGGACCTCGGCGGGCGCGTCGGCAGCGGCGGGGTCGGGCTCGTCGTCGCCGGAACCAGGCGTGACGGCCTCGGGCGGGTAGTCGCGCGCGACCGTCCCCGCCGTGTCCATCGCCTCGTTCGCGAGGGCGTCCGCCGCGGAGTTCTGCGCGCGCGGCACCCACTCGTACGCGACCTGCTCCGCGGGCAGCACCGACGCGGCCTCGGCGGCGAGGCGGCGCATGTCGTCGTGCTTGATCTGCCAGCGACCCGACATCTGCTCGACGACGAGCCGCGAGTCCATCCGGACGGTCACCCGCGCGTCCGGGTCGATCTCCGCCGCGGCGCGCAGGCCGGCGACGAGGCCCGAGTACTCGGCCACGTTGTTCGTCGTCGTCCCGAGGAACGCGGCGCGCTCGGCGAGGACCTGACCGGTCTCACCGTCGCGGACGAGCGCGCCGAAGCCCGCGGGACCCGGGTTCCCCCGGGACCCGCCGTCGGCCTCGACGACGAGGCGGCGCCGACCGACCGCGCTCACGCGCCGGCGCCCTCCGGCCGCACGACGATGTGGCCGTAGTCCTCGAGCCGCACCACCTGGTCGGGCGCGGCCGACGTGATCGCCGCGAGCTCGGCCGGGCTCAGCGACACGTTGAGCCCGTCGACATGCTGGCCGCGCAGCGCGACGACGCCCCGGCCGCCGTTCTGGTCGCGCACGCGCTCGTACAGGGCGAGGAGCCCGGCGTCGAGGCCCGCGACGGCGTCCGTGCGCTTGCCTGCGACCTGGCCCGCCTCGGCGTCGAGCACGGCGTAGCGCGCGTCCCGCGCGGCCACGACCTCGGCCTTCGCGGCCTCCAGCTCGGCGTTCGCGGACTCGAGCTTCGCGAGCGCCTCCTCGTGCGCCTCCAGGCGCTCCATGACGTCGAGCTCGACCTCCTCGAGCACGCCCTGGCGCCGCGCGAGGGACTCGAGCTCCGCGACGAGCGCCTGCGCGTCCTTGGCCCCGACCTGCCCCGAGTCCAGCCGCGACTGGTCGCGCGCGGCGCGCGTGCGCACCTGCTCGACGTCGGTCTCCGCCTTGGTGAGCTCGCGCTTGAGGTCGCTCACCGCGGTGCGGGACTCGACGAGCTTGCCTCGCAGGTCCGCCATCTGGGCGTCGAGCTCGGCGATGCGCGCGTGCTCGGGCAAGTTCTTGCGCTGGTGCGCGAGCTGCTGCGCCCGCGTGTCGAGCTCCTGGACGTCGAGCAGGCGGAGCTGGTCGGCGGGCGGTGCAGTGGCCACAGGTGGTTCCTTTCGTGGGCCCCGGGCGGGGGCCGGCGTGCAGGGTCGGAGCGTCAGGCGGACGGGGCGTCGGGGTCGGGCCGGTCGGAGCGCGGGTCCGCGGGCGGCTCGGCGGGCGCCGACGCGACCCGAGCGGTCCACGGGTCGGTGACGAGCGTGCTCACGCGCGTCTCGACGGCCGTCCCGGGCCGCTCGCGCGCGAGGGCGCGCGCGAGGTCCTCGGCAGCGTAGCGGAGCCACGGCCACTCGGAGGCGTAGTGCGGCACGTCCACGAGGAACGGCGTCCCCGCCTCGCCACCGCCCTCGAGCCGGGCGCGCTCGCGCAGCTCGGAGACCGGGTGGTGGCGCAGGTCCGACGTGAGGTAGACGTCGGCGCCGCTCGCGCGCACGGCGTCGAACAGCGAGTCGCCCGACCCGCCGACCACGGCGACGGACTCCACCGGGGCGTCGAGGTCGCCCGCGACGCGCACGCCCTGGACCGTGGGCGGGAGCACCTCGGCGACGCGCTGCGCGAAGCCGCGCAGCGTCGTCGGCTCCGCCAGGCGCCCGACCCGGCCCGTCCCGGTCGACGCCGCCTCGTGCGGCGACGGTGCCGGGTGCGCGACGAGGGGTACGCGGTGCAGCAGGTCAAGGGCGTCCGCGAGAGCGTCGGCGACGCCGCGCTCCGCCGCGTCCGCGTTGGTGTGCGCGACGTACAGGCCGCAGCCGCCCCGGATGAGCCGGTGGACGAGCGAGCCCTTGAACGTCGTCGCGGCGACCGAGTGCACGGGCCGCAGGAAGAGGGGGTGGTGCGTGACCAGCAGGTCCGCGCCCCAGGCGAGCGCCTCGTCCGCGACCTCCTCGACCGGGTCGACGGCGAACAGCACCTTGTGCACGGGCGCGCCCGGGTCCCCGGCCACGAGGCCGACGGCGTCCCAGGCCTCGGCCGTCGACGGCGGGTACAGCTCGTCCAGCGTCCGCACGACGCGGCCGAGCGTCGGGTGCGCGGCGCCGTCGGCCGCGGGGTCGGCGCGCGAGGCGTCGGCGCTCGTCGTCTCGGTGCTCGGGTCGGGCGCGACGGTCATGGCGGCAGGCTATCCCGCGCGGGACGCCCGGGTGCCGTCCGACGTGGTTTGATGGATTGCGCAATCCATCATCCCGCTGGAGGACCCGTGCCCCGCACCCCCCGCCCCGACGACGGCGCTCCCGACGACGGCGCCCGCGGCACCGACGAGGCCGCTCCCCTCTACCGCATCAAGGCCGAGCTCTTCCGGTGCCTCGCGCACCCGACCCGCATCCAGGTGCTCGAGGTGCTCGCGGCCGACGCCGACCACACCGCGGCCGTGTCCGACCTCCTGGACGTCACCGGGTGCGAGCCCTCCCAGCTCTCCCAGCACCTCGCCGTCCTGCGCCGGGCCGGGGTCGTCACCTCGACCCGCAGCGGCAACGCGGTCGAGTACCGTCTCGCCGAGCCCCTCGTCGCCGAGCTCCTCGTCGTCGCGCGCGCGTTCCTCCTGTCGAGCCTCGCGGGCGCGTCCGACCAGCTCGAGGCCGCGCGGCGGCTCCCCGCCCTGCCGGGAGCGTCGGCCCGCGCCGTGCTCGACGCCACCACGTCGAACGCCTCGGCATGAGCCGCCTCGCCGCCGTCCGCGACCTGCTCCCACGGCGCTCCGACTACGACCTGCGACCCCGGACCCTGCGCGCCGACCTCCTCGCCGGGGTCACCGTCGGCGTCGTCGCCCTCCCGCTCGCGCTCGCGTTCGGCGTCAGCTCCGGCGTCGGGGCCGCTGCCGGGCTCGTCACCGCCGTCATCGCCGGGGTCGTCGCCGCCGTGCTGGGCGGGTCGAACCACCAGGTCTCCGGCCCGACCGGGGCCATGGCCGTCGTGCTCGCGCCGATCGTCGTCACCCACGGGCTGGGCTCGGTCGCGCTCGTGACCGTCCTCGGCGGGCTCGTCGTCCTCGTCGCGGGGCTGGCCCGGCTCGGTCGGGTCGTCACGTTCATCCCCTGGCCGGTCGTCGAGGGATTCACGCTCGGGATCGCCTGCATCATCTTCCTCCAGCAGGTCCCGGCCGCGGTCGGGGTCGAGGCTGCCCCCGGCCACAACACGTTCGTGACCGCCGTCGGGGCCGTGCGCACCGCCGTGACCGACGTCCCGCCGGCCCCGGTCCTGTGGACGCTCGGGTGCGTCGCGCTCGTCGCCGCGACGATGCTGCTGCTCCCCCGCCTCCACGCGGCGATCCCCGCGTCGCTCGTCGCGGTCGTGCTGGCCACCGTCCTCGTCGAGGTGCTCGGCGCCCCTGTCCCCCGCATCGGCGCCCTGCCGTCGTCCCTGCCCGCGCCCGTCCTGCCGACGTTCACCCCCGGCGCGCTGCGCGACCTCGGCGGCGCCGCCCTCGCGATCGCCGCGCTCGCGGCCATCGAGTCGCTGCTGTCCGCCCGCGTCGCCGCGTCCATGGTGCAGACCGGGTCGCCCGGGGGCTCCGTCTACCAGCCCGACCGCGAGCTCGTCGGGCAGGGCCTCGCGTCCGTGGCCAGCGGCCTCTTCGGCGGCATGCCCGCCACGGGAGCCATCGCCCGCACCGCGGTCAACGTGCGCTCCGGCGCCCGCACGCGGCTCGCCGCCGTCGTGCACGCCGTCGTGATCCTCGCCGTCATCTACCTCGCCACCGGCCCGGTCTCCCGGATCCCGCTCGCCGCGCTCGCCGGCGTGCTCATGGTGACGAGCTTCCGGATGATCGGCGCCCGCACGATCCGCTCCGTGGTCGGCGCCGGGCGGTCCAGCGCGGCGACCTTCGTCGTGACCGCCGTCGTCACCGTCGCGTTCGACCTCGTGCAGGCGATCGAGATCGGCATCCTCGTCGCCGCGTTCTTCGCGCTGCGGACCGTGGCCCGCGCCTCGGCCGTGCAGCGCGACCCGCTCCCCGGGCCGGCCCAGCCGGGCGACGAGCACGTCGCGCTCTTCCGTCTCGAGGGCTCCATGTTCTTCGGCGCCGCGGACCGCGTGCTCACCGAGGTGACCGACGCCTCGACGGACGACGACGTGGCGGTCGTGATCCTGCGGCTCTCCCAGCTCCGCATGGTCGACGCGACGGGGGCGAAGGCGCTCGGCGAGCTCGTGGAAGGGCTGGAGGCGCGCGGCGTGACCGTGCTCGTCAAGGGCGTCCAGGAACGGCACCGGTCGCTCCTCACGAACGTCGGGGCGCTCGCCGAGCTGCGCCACGAGAACCACCTCTTCGACACGCTCGACGACGCGATCGAGCACGCGCGCTCGCACGTGCGCCGCGCCGCGCGGGGCACCGACGTCCCCCAGGTGCGCGGGCTGCGCCCGTCGACCTGACCCGCTCGGTACGATGCGCCGATGCAGCGCACGGTGGGCCGTCGTGCCGGGGTCGCCGGTGCGGCCGTCGGACTGGTCCTCCTGGTCGGGTGGCTGGTCGGCCCCGTGCTCTGGGTCGAGCTCGACGAGGCGGGCACACCCCCGGTCCCGACGTTCGCCGACGGCATCCAGGTCGTCCATGAGGAGACGGGCTGCGGCTCGGGCGGCTGCTGGCGCGAGCTGACGCTCTCGTGGTCCGGGCACGACCGCGACGCCGTCCGCGCGCGAGTCGGCCTCGACGGCGCCGGGCGGCGGTGCGACGCGATGTCGGTCCTCGACCGGCGGGTCCGGTGCGTGGGGGACGTCGACGCCGGGGCGTCCGACGCCTCGCTCCGCGTCGACGTCGGATGGCACCGCCCGCTCGGGCTGTGAGCGGTACGCCGGCCGCCTAGCGTGGTCGGATGCACGAGTTCGTGCGAGCCTCGCCCGACGCGCTGCCGCCCGGCGTCGTGTCGATGGTCGGGTACCGCCTGCGGACGGAGACGACGGACGGCACGCCGACCGTCCACCGCGGCCTGCCGTCGCCGTGGCTCACGCTCGTCGTGAGCACCGCGGGCGTCGTCCCGACCTCGCCCGGGCCGGACGACGTCCCGGTGCGCTACGAGTCGCTCGTCGGCGGCCTGCACACCCGCCCGGCCCTGATCCACCAGCCGCGGGAGCAGGCGGGCGTGCAGCTCGCGCTCGACCCGCTCGCCTGCCGGGCTCTGCTGGGCGTGCGCGCCGGCGACCTCGGCCTCGTCGAGGACGGCGACGCCGTCCTCGGACCCGCCGCCGCCCGACTGCGCGAGCAGGCCGCCGAGGCGGACTCGTGGGCCGCCGCGTTCGAGGCCGTGCGCGCGGCCTTCGCAGGCCCGGGCGACCCGCCTGGCAGCCCCGGAGCCCTGCCCGTCCGCGCCGACGTGCGCGCCGAGGTCGCGGAGGCCTGGCGCGTGCTCGTCCGGACCCGGGGCCGGGCGCACGTCCGTGACGTCGCCCGGCACGTCGCCCTCGGCGAGCGGCAGCTCGAGACGCTGTTCCGGGCCGAGCTCGGCGTCACGCCCCGGGCCGCGCGCGGCCTCGTGCGGTTCGACGCCGCGCGCCGCCAGGTGCAGCGCCTCGCCCTCGGCCGGGGCGCGCGGACGCTGGCGGACGTCGCCGCGCTCACCGGGTACGCCGACCACTCCCACCTGGTGCGCGACTTCCGCCGGTTCGCCGGCACGAGCCCGACCGCCTGGGTGCGCGAAGAGCTCGGGAACATCCAAGCCGGCGGCCACACCGACGGGCCAGGGTGGGGACATGAGCATCCACGAGAGCACCCGCACGACCGCTGACACCTCCCCCACCGCCGCGGCGCCGGCCCCGGTGCCCGACGTGCCGCCGCCGTGGGTCTGGCCCACCCTCCAGGCGCACGACGCGCGCGGCCTCGTCGCGTTCCTCACCGACGTCGTCGGGTTCGTCGCGACGACCGTCATGGCGGGCGACGACCGCGACGTCGCCCACGCCCAGCTCGACTGGCCGCACGGCGGCGGGATCATGCTCGGCAGCCACTCCCCCGACCGCGAGTGGTCGCGCGAGCCCGGCACCTGCGGCACGTACGTCGTCGTGCCCGACGACGAGATCGAGGCGCTCGACACGCGGCTCCGCGAGCGCGCACCGGGAGCCGGGGGACGCGTCGTCGTACCGCTCCGAGACACGGACTACGGGAGCCGCGAGCTCGTGCTCCAGGACCCGGAGGGCAACCTGTGGTCGTTCGGCACCTACCGCGGCGAACCGCGGCGGTGAGGTCGCCGGGCGACGGCCCGACGGGCGACGGGTCCACCGCGGCCCGTCGCCCGTCCCTCACTTCGCCTCGGCGTAGTGGTCGACGACCGCGACGGTGAGCGGGAAGTCGACCGGAAACTCCCCGAACAGGAGGCGTCCTGCCTCCGCCGCGGCCGCGCGGACCTCGTCGGCCACCGCCTCGGCGAGCTCGGCCGGCGCGTGCACGACGACCTCGTCGTGGAGGAAGAACACGAGATGCGCCCGGTCGGCGAACGGCGCGGGCGCGGCGCCCGGGGCCGCGGCGAGGGGCAGCTCCCACAGCCGGCGCCGGATCGAGGCGAGCCAGCACAGCGCCCACTCGGCGGCCGTGCCCTGCACGACGAAGTTCCGCGTGAACCGGCCCCACGCGCGGGTGTACGACCGGGCGCGCGCCTGCGCGTCCGCGCCCGTCCGGCCGCTCTCGGCGTCGTCCGCGCCGCCCTCCTCGACCGCGTAGGCACCCTCCTGGGCCGCCTGCCACGACTCGCCGGGTCGCGGCGAGCTCCGGCCGAGGAGGGTCGACACGACCTCGCCGCGCTCGCCCGCCTGCGCGGCACGCTCCACGAGGCCGATCGCGTCGGGGAACGCCTTCGCGAGCCGCGGCAGGACGAGCGCGCTGTCACCGGTCGTGCCCCCGTACATCGCCCCGAGCATCCCGACCTTCGCATGGTCGCGCGTCGCGACCGCCCCCGACGCGACGATGCCCGCGTACATGTCGCCCCCGCGCCCCGCCGCCGCCATGCGCTCGTCGTGCGCGAGCCCGGCCAGCACGCGCGGCTCGAGCTGCGCGGCGTCCGCCACGACGAGCTTCCAGCCCGGGTCGGCGACCACCGCGCGACGCACCTGCTGGGGGAGCTGGAGCGCCCCGCCGCCGCTGGACGCCCAGCGACCCGTGACGACGCCACCCACGACGTACTCGGTGCGGAACCGCCCGTCGTGCACCCAGGTGTCGAGCCAGGACCAGCCGTTCGCGGTGAAGAGCCGCGAGAGCTTCTTGTACTCGAGCAGCGGCGCGACGACGGGGTGGTCCGCGCGCTCGAGCTCCCACTTGCGCAGCGACCGCACGCCGACGCCCGCGTACTGCAACGCCTTCAGCAGGTCCGGGTGCGAGTCCGGGTTGAGGGTCGGCGGCGCGTCGAGGGCCGCGCGGATGCGCGCGACGAGGCCCTCCATGAGCGCGGGGCGCTCGCCGGGACGCGGTCGCGGGCCCAGCGCGTCCGTGAGGATCGCGTCGTGCACGTCGGCGCGCCACGGGACGCCCGCGTGGTGCATCTCCGCGGCGACGAGCGCGCCCGCCGACTCGGCGGCGAGCAGCATCCGCAGCCGTCCCGGGCCGCCCGGTCCGTCGGCCCCGTCGACCGCCGCGAGCTGGTCGCGCAGCTCCGCGACCGTGTCGAGCTCGACGCGCGGCACGGCCTCGGCTCCGAGCTCGAACAGGCCGACGGGCCGCGGCGCCGCCGTCGGCTCGCGGCCCGCGGGCACTGCGGCGAGCGCGTCCCACGGACCCGGGTCGCGCCGTGCGAGCGCCGATCCCGCGGCGAGCTGCGAGCGCCGCAGCACCACGTGGGACAGGCGCAGGTCGTGCGACCGCTCGACGCGCCGACCCTCGGCGAGGAGCCGTGGATACCACCGGTTCGTGTCGTCCCACGTCTCGCGGACGGGTTCCGCCGGACCGTCGACGACGTGCTCGACCCGACCGTGCTCGGGCGACCCGACGTGGACGGCGTACGTGCTCATGCGCGCACCGCCCGCTGGTCCGGCCGGGGCTCGCGGGACGAGCCCACGACCCGTGCGAGGGCGCGGCCCCGCGAGGCGACGAGCGCCGCCCGCAGCAGGCGTGCGGCGTCGGGCTCGTGGGCGACGAGCGCCACCGCACCCGCGAGGGTCGGGGCTCCGAGGTCGTCCGCGGTCCGCGCCGCGCGCGCGAGGGCGGCCGCCTGGTGCGGACTGAGGTGCCGTCGGCCGGTGGCCGCGAGCGCCACGGCGGCGTCGAGCACCGTGCCGCAGACGTCCTCGACGGGGGCCGGTACCGCGACCTCGTGCACCTGGGTGGCGGCTCGCCCGCGCAGCGCACGGACGCGAGCGCGCAGCCGGGTCCACGCGCTCGACCAGGCGCGGTGGTCGTAGGCCGGCGTGAGCGTCGGCACGACGAGCCGGAGTCCTCCCCCGGGACGCTCGACGAACAGGCCGACGGCCTCGGACCCGCCGGACTCCAGATCGTGCTCGACCGCGACGGCGACGAGCCGGCGGCTCCCCGCCGCCACCCCGAGCAGGGTGTCGCAGGCCGCCTCGTCGGCCGCGTCGACGCGCACGACGGTCGGCGTGCCGTCCGCCGTGACGAGGGTCCAGGTGATCTCCTGCGCGACCTCGTCGACGCCGACCGACCCGGCGTCCCGGACCATGACGACCCGCACCACCGCCGGCCTCCGGCCGAAGCCCACCTCCTCCCGCGCGTCGGTCCGCGCGGTCCGGTCGGCGACCTCGCGCAGCGCGTCGGCGTCGAACCGCCCCCATGGTTCGACGACCGGGCCCTCGCCCGGGCGCAGCGCCCCGGCACGCTCGGTCGCACCCCGCAGGGCGAACGGGCCGCGGCAGAGCGCCTCCACCGAGCGCCCCCAGACGAGCGGGAGGTCCCACGAGCGGCGGAACGTCGGGTCGGCCCCGGGCGGTCGCCCGGTCGTGACCGTCCGCGCGCGCCCCTCGGCGCCGTCCCACAGATGCACGGTGACGCCCCGCGCCCCCGACGCGGCGACCCACCAGCGCGCCCCGAGCGGGAGGAGGTGCGGGAGGTCCGTCACGCGCTCGTCCGGCGCCGCGGCGTCCGGCGCGGGCTCGGCCCGCACGAACGCCCACAGCTCGGCCAGCGCGAGCAGGCACTCCTCCTCGTCGACGGCGTCGCGGCGGTCCGCGAGCGCCTCGAGCCGCCCGACCGCGGACGTGACGAGCCGCTGCACCGCGGGCCGGCGCCCCAGCCGGGCGAGCACGCCGGCGCCGCGCAGCTCCTCCAGGTCGTCGCGGCCGAGGTGCGAGAGCCCGACGTCGAGCACGCGCTCGACGGTGCGCGCGACCTCGTCCGCGACCGCGCGGGCGTCGGGGACCCCCGAGGAGCGCGGCGTGGCGGTGGCTGTCTCCTCGGGCCACGGCCAGGCACGGCCGTGCGCGCGCCAGCCGCGGGCGAGCGCCTCGAGCCGCCACCGACGGTCGTCCGGCCGGGCCGCCGAGGACGCCTGGCCGGGACGTTCGCGCTCCACGAGCATCCCCGCGAACCCGGCGCCCACGACGTAGGTGACGCGCGGGGCGCCGGGCCAGGCGATCACCACACGAGGACCGTCCACCGTCACGTCCGTCGAGCCGCGCGTCGGCGCGTCCACGCGTTCCCGCAGCTCCTGGGCGACCGCGCGCACGACGGCTGCCCCGGCCGCACGGTGCACTGCCCGCGGGTCGAGCGCGAGGATCTCGCCCAGCGGGTCGGCCACCGACGCGGCACGAGGACCAGGGTCTGGCTGCGGTGGCGCGCCCGTCCCGGCGCGCTGCGCCGTCGGACCCGTCGAACCGGCGTCGGCTCGACCGAGACGCGCGCGGACGACCCCGGGTTCGGTACCGGCGTCGGCGTCGGAGTGCGAGGCGGCGTCAGCGTCAGTGTCAGTGTCGGAGGGAGCGTCGGCCGTCGGTCGCGCCACCGCCGCGTCGTCACGGGCCGCGGTGACCGGCTCAAGGCGCTCGGTCGCCGCGTCGGCCACCGGCTCGGCGGCTGCGTCGCGCGCCCATAGGCACGCGGCCACGACGTGCTGGCACGCACCCGGCGTCGGGCACGCGCACCGCGCACCCACGGGACCGCGCGCGTCGAGCTCGACGCGCGCGCCCCCGACCGACAGCGCGGCCCCGTCCCCGCGCAGCTCGATCACCTCCACCTTCCCCGCGGCGACGTCCTTGCGTGCGCGACGGACCAGGCCGGCGTTGGCGAGGGTGGCGAGCGCGGCGTCGTCGTACCCCGCGTACACCGCGGCCCAGGGGCCGGGCCCGGTACCGCTCACGGGAGAACCTCCCCCAGCCACTCCGCGAAGCGCTCCGGGGTGAGCGCCGCGATCTCCATGCCCTGCTCCGCGAGCCGCCGGGCGACGCCGCGGTCGTACGCGGGGTTCGCCTGGCCGTCGAGGGCGGCCAGGCCGAGCAGCCGTACGCCGGACGCGTGCAGCCGCCCGACGCTCGCCACGAGCTGCGACACCGAGCCGCCCTCCTCGAAGTCGCTCACGAGCGCCACGACGGTCCGGCGCGGGTCGCGCACGTGCTGCTCCGCGTAGCGCACCGCACGCGCGATGTCCGTGCCCCCGCCGAGCTGTGCGGTGAGGAGCACCGTCACGGGGTCGTGCGCGAGGTGCGACATGTCGACGACCGACGTGTCGAACAGCACGAGCCGCACGGTGATCCCGGGCAGGCCGGCGAGGATGCCGGCGCTCACCGCGCTGTACAGCACCGACGAGGCCATCGAGCCGGACTGGTCCACGAGCAGGACCACGTCGTACGACAGCGCACGCCGGCGCCGCGCCGAGAAGCGGAGGTCCGTGACGAGCAGGCGCCGCCGCTCCGGGTCCCAGCGCCCGAGGTTCGCGCGCACGGTCGCGGCCGCGTCGAACGTGTGGCTCGACCGCACGAACGAGCGGCGCGACCGGTCGCGGCGACCGTCCACCGCGGTCTCGAAGCGCGGACGCAGCCGCCGCACGACGTCCTCCACGACGCGCGCGACGAGCCGCTGCAGACCGTCCTGCACCCCGGGCCCGAGCCTGCCCCGGGCACGCAGCAGCGCGGACGCGAGCTCCGTGCTCGGCTCCACCGCCTCGACGGCGCGGGGGTCCGCGAGCAGCTCCGTCATCCCGTAGCGGCCCACCGCCTCGACCTGCATGCGCTCGAACGTCTCGCGCGGGAACAGCTCGCGCGCGGACTCGAGCCAGTCCAGGCCCGCGACGACGGAGCCCCCGCGCCCCCCGCCGCCGCGCCCGGCGCGCGCGTCGTCGCCGTCGCCGTGCCGGTGCCCACGCGCGGTGTACTCGCGGTCGTACAGGTGACCGAGCGTCCGGTCGAGGCCCTGGTCCTGCGGTGCGACGGGCAACGTGTCGCCGGCGTACCGGCCGAGCACGAGCCGCCACCGGCGCGCCGCCTCCTGATCGTCTGCGCGGCTCCCGGCGGGTTCGCCTGCGCCGGGCCCGAACCCGTCAGGTGCTACCCCGGTCGACGTCACGTCCGGCACGTCCGCCGTGCCGACACCCGCGGCCGTCACGACGCTCCCCCGCGAGTCCAGGCGCCGAGGCCGTCGCGCTCCAGGACCGCGACGAGCTCGCGCTCGACGAGCAGCCCGGCGCGCAGGTCGTCCTCGGTCACGTCGACGTGCCGGTCCAGCGCGGCGGCGCTCGTCCCGGTCCGCGCCGCGACGCGCTCCGCGAGCCGGTGCGTCTCGGTGGGCCGCAGCCAGGTGAAGGCGCGACGCAGGTCGGGCAGCACGGCACGGAACGCGTCCTCGTCCAGGCCGCGCAGGCCGTCGTCGACGGCGTCGAACATCTCGGGGGTGTGGAGCAGGAGGTCGGGCGCGGCCCGCATCACGCCGCCGAGGAAGGCCGTCGCCGCCACCGGGTCCGCGCCGAGGGCGAGGTGCGCCCGGACGCGCGTGACGAGGCCGTCGCCGCCGGGCTCGTCGTCCAGCTCGTCGTCGACGGCGGCGAACGCCGTGAGCGCGCCGCGCACCGCGGGCGACGCGTCGTCGTCCTCCCGCACGTGCACGAGCGCCCGCGCGACGGACTCCGCGGCCGAGCCGGTGCCGTCGCGGCCGGCGTCGCGCAGGTCGCGGACCAGGGAGCGCAGCGCGACGAGGCTCGCCAGCGCGTCGTCCTGCGTCGCCTCGTCCGCGGAGGCGAGGTCCGGGACGAGGTAGGCGGCCGTGGCGAGCCCCTGCTCCGCGAGGTCGAGCAGCGCCTCGGCGTGCTCACCGAGCTCGAGCTCGGTGCGCGCGCGCCACAGCCCGACGAGGCGGCGCATACCCGCGACCACCGAGGCGAGCGACGGGTCGACGTCGAGCGTCGCACGCACGAGCGCGACCAGCGGGGGCAGCCGGTCGGGCAGACCCACCACGACGCACTGCGCGACGAGTCGCGCCACCGCGTCGCTCGACCGCTCCTCGCGCGCCCGCTCGCGCGCGTCGTCGAGCAGCGCGACGGCGACGGCGTCGAGCGTCGCCCCGCGGTGCGAGAGCTCGACGAGCCGCGCCTCGACGAGGGGCGTCCACGCGTACTCCCACTCCTCGAGCACGAGGCCGAGCCCGCGTCCGGCCACGTGGTCGGGGCCGGAGACCCGGCGCGCGAACCCGAGCTCGAGGAACGCGCACAGCGCGAGGAACCGGCGCCGGTCGCGGTGCGCGGCACGACGGCGCGCGTCGAGCCGGACGGTGCGCGGCACGGAGTCGGACACGTCGAGGCGCAGCGCCCGCGCGCGTGCGCGTGCCTCCTCCACGAGGGGCGGCGACGCACCCCCGGGCGGCACGTCGCCGAGCGCGCGCCCGGCGAACACCTCCGCGACCGCGAGCCCGAGCGGCCGGTCGCCCGCCGCGTCGAGGTCGTCGGGGTCCTTGACGTAGCAAGACGTGATCGCGTCGAGCAGGTCGGTGCGGCAGGGCCACGGCCGCTCGCGCAGGGCCGCGAGCCGATGCGCGTGCTCGACCGCGGCCTGCGACTGCGCCACGCTCACGAGCGCGCCCCGCTCGCTCGCCCCCCGCCCGACGTCGACGAGGACGGCGTTCGCCGCGCCCGCGGGACCGCCCGCGTCGTGGTGCGCGGCCCAGAGACGGTCGTAGTACCCGGGCGTCGGCATGCCGGCGCCGTACCCGCGCAGCGCGTCGAGCCGCTCGTCGTCGTACCGCACGAGCCACGCGGGCGCGTCGGCCAGGTCGCCGTACCCGCCCGCCGGGCGGCGCGCGACGACCGCCTCGCCGTGCGCGCTCCCGGTCAGCGCCTCGACGAGGGCGAGCGTGTGGAACGCGCCCGTCACGACGACGACCGGTCCGGCCGCGCGCGCCGCGTGCTCGGCGACGCGTGCCGACATGCGCGCCTCCCGGTCGAGCGACCCGTCGGCCACGAGCGCCTCGTCCTCGTAGTCGAGACGGGCGAGGGCCGCCCACGCGAACACGTCGTCGGTGAGCTCGCGCCAGTCACGCAGGCGCGCGGTGTCCCGCGCCTCGAACAGGTGGTCCCACAGCTCGTCGTGGTCGCGGCACCCGAGGCGCTCCGCGATCCGCGCGACCGTGCGGGAGTGCGCGAGGTGCCGCTCCGCGAGGACGGTGCGGGCCGCCGGGCCCTCGTCGTCGTCCTCCGCCTGCCGCGCGCCCCACGGGGAGTCGACGAACGCGAGCCCGGCGCCGAGGGCGTGTCCCGCCCGGAGCGCGACCCACTCGGGCGAGTACCGCGCGAGCGGGTAGAACCCCGCGCCGCGCGCGACTCCTCCCGCCCCGTTCGTGGGGTCGCCGGCGAGGCTGAGGACGGCGACCGGCGGGACCGTCCGCTCGTCGAGCAGCGCGGGCAGGAGGCGCGTGTACTCCTCCGGCCCCTCGACGAGCACGACCGCGGGCCGGACCTCCTCGACCAGCGCGGCGACGGCGACCGCGCACGCGGGGCTGTGGTGGCGCACGCCGACCAGGTGCACGCCGTCGCGCTCGCGCAGGGTCACGAGGTCGCGGGCCGCCTGCCGCAGCCGGGGCGGCGCGGCGTCCCACGCCGCGCGCGGGGCTACCGCCACAGGTCGCCCGCCGCGGTGAGGAAGTCCTTCCACCGCGCGTCCGAGCGCGCGCGCTCGCGCACCACGTTGTCGACGTAGTGCCGCAGGCGGCGCGCGTCCTCCTCGTCGCCCTTGAGCGCCACGCCGCCCACCTGGCGCGCGACCTGGCCCGCGGTCACCGTGCCGTCGCCGAGGTAGCGGGCCTCGAGCGAGGCGGCGACCGCGACGTTCACGGCCTCGGCGGTCGACATCACCGTCTCGGGCCGCTTGACCGGGGCGCCGCTCGCCGTCGTGCCCGTGCGCAGGTCCTGGAAGACCGTGACGAGCACCTCGAGCACGTCGCGGTCGAGCCGTGGACGCTCCGGGGCCGGGCCGAGCTCGGCCGTCAGCCGGCTCTCGACGAGCTCCATCTCGAACGCGCGGTCGCGGATGGGCGCGACGGTCTCGAAATTGAAGCGGCGCTTGAGCGCCGCCGACATCTCGTGGACGCCGCGGTCGCGCAGGTTCGCCGTCGCGAGCACGTTGAACCCAGGCCGCGCCGCGACGCGCGCGTCGGCGCCGAGCTCGGGGACCATGAGCTGCTTCTCCGAGAGCACGGACACGAGCGTGTCCTGGATCTCGGGCGCGCAGCGCGTGATCTCCTCGAACCGCGCGATCCGCCCGCTCTCCATCGCCCGGAAGACCGGCGACGGGACGAGCGAGCGCTCGCTCGGCCCCTCGGCGATGAGCAGGGCGTAGTTCCACGAGTACCGCACGTGGTCCTCGCTCGTGCCCGCGGTGCCCTGGACCGTGAGCGTCGACGTGCCGCTCGCGGCCGCGGCCAGCAGCTCGGACAGGAGCGACTTCGCGGTGCCCGGCTCGCCGACGAGCATGAGCCCCTGCCGGCCCAGCAGCGACACGACCGCGCGGTCGACGAGCGGGTCGTCGCCGAAGAACTTGCGGCTCACGCCGAGCTCCGCGTCGCCCACGACGAACGCGCGCACCGCACGGGGGCTCAGGCGCCACCCGGGCGGGACGTCGGCGCCCCGGCGCGCGTCCGCCGCGGCGAGCGCCGCGAGCTCGTCGGCGTACCGGACCTCGGCGGGCGGCCGCAGCTCGCCCGGTCCTCCGGCCGCGACCTGCGCGTCACCGGTCGTCGTGCTCGTCACCCGGGCTCCTCCTTCGTCGGGTCGCGGGCGCCGTGCCCGTGGTCCTGCAGGTCAGCGTAGGAGCCGCGTCCCACACGACGGGCGGTGCGGGCGCCGCCACCCGGCGCCCGCACCGCGCCGTACCGGTCGGCCCTGGTGCGGGCCGACCGGCACGGTCAGTACTGGCTCTTCCGCTCCCAGTCGGGGTCGAAGGCGCCTGCCTCGGCGACGGCGACGTAGTCGCGGTACGCCTCCGCGACGAGCACGGGCGGGAGGTCCGCGATCCGCGCGGTCCCGCGACCCGACCCGCGGCCGGTCCGCTCGAACGTCAGCGCGGTCACCGCGGCCGCGATGTTCTCCTCCGGGACGAACGACCCCGTGAACTCGATCTGCACGACGATCCCCGCGCTCGCGAACGACTTCGTGTACGCGCTGAACCACCCGGCGTCCTCCGCCTGCGAGCGCGTGTAGCCGCGCTTGGTGGCGCGCCCCCGGATGGAGAAGCTGTCGGAGAACCAGCCCTTGTGGTCGTCGATCGCCGTCGCGCCCGCCGGGACGTCCGGCGTCGCGACGTCGAGCTGCGCGAAGAGCGGGGTGACCTCGTAGTCCGTGAGGTGTGCCGCCCATGCGGCCGTGGCTTCCTGACCGAGCAGCACCGCGTGGGCGAGACCGACCGTCGAACCCTCGCCGAGCTCGACGTCCTCGTCGTCCGCGTCGACGAGCGCGCCGCCGTCGGGACGGAACGGGCGAGCCTCGTCCGTGCCAGGGTTCTCGACCCACACGAGCCGCTCGACGAGCCGCGACATCACCGGGTGACCGAGCAGGTACTCCTGCCACTCCTGCGCGGTCCACGTGCGGCCCACGCACATCGCCTCGTAGAGCCGCTGCGTCTGGAGCGTGACGACCGCCTTGAGCTCTCTGCGGCTCGCGGTGAGCTGCTTCTTCGCGGCCGCGACGAGCTCGGGGTCGTCCTGCGCCCGCGCGGCCGGGAGCGCCTTGACGACCTTCCCGGCGTCGCTCGTGAGCTCGAGGGTGAACGCGGGAGTGATGCGCCCGACGTACTCGCGCGACCCGAGGTCGAGGTGGAGTAGACCGTCGTCCTCGAAGCCCGCCGTCTGGACCGTCCGGTCCGCGAGCTGGTCCGCCGTCCAGCCGCGCCGGTCCGCAAGCTCGGCGGCGAGCCGCTGCGCGGTCTCCTGCACGGTCGCCTGCCGGAAGCGGCGCGAGACCGCGAGCAGCTCCTGGATCGCGGCGGGCTGACCGTTCGCCGCGAGCGCCTGGACGAGGGCCTCGGTCTGCGCCCGGCGGCCGATGTGCGCCTTGGCGTAGCGCTGGAAGGTCGCGGCGAGCTCGCCGCCCGGCATCGCGACCGTGAGCGCCAGCATCCCCTTGTCCTTGACCGCGGAGCCGAGGTAGGTCGCCTGGTGCTCCCGGTACAGGTCGCGGTGGTGGTCCTCGACCGACTTGGACGCCTCGACCGAGTAGTACTCCGGCGATCGCTTGGCCCACGCCTGGAACTGGTCGTAGCGCTGCTGGGCACCGGCCGTCGCGTGCGCGTCGCTCTCCTGGGGCGACGGGTTGCGCGTGTCCTGCGCGACCCACGCGGCCAGCACGTGGCTGCCGAGGCGCGCGCGGTCCTCCTCCTGCAGGAGCGACAGGTATCGCTCGAGCAGCCCCGCGCCGCTCGGGTCCTTGAGCTTGACCGCGAGCACGACCCACCAGCGCAGGATCGTCGGGTCCACCGGCGAGCCGTCCGCCGCCCAGCGCGCGTCCGGGAGGGAGCCCAGGTCGAACCAAGACATGCTCACCGGCGCCTTGCCGCGCAGTCCCTTGGTCGCCTCCGCGAGCAGCACCTCCGGCGCGAGATCGACCGAGATGTCCTCCCCGAGGCTCTCGAGCGACGTGAGGAGCGCCGCACGGACGACCTCGCTGCGCTCCTTCGCGAGCGCGGCCCGCAGGGCAGGCACCGCGTCGGCGTCGCCGAGCCGGGCCAGCCACTCCGCGGCGGTGCGGCGCACCTCGGACCGGCCGTTGCCGAGCCCCTGCTCGGCCAGCCCCCGCACGCCGGGGTGCGTGCTCAGCGCCGCCTGCGCCGTCGCGCGGTAGGTGCGGCCCTCGCCGAGCGCGAGCTCGGTCAGTCGCGGCAGGAACCGGCGCGGGACGTGCGGGAGCTGCGCGAGCACCGCGAGCGCCCGGGCCGGCTTGGTCGTGCCGTAGGTGCGCTCGCGGTCGTCGAGCGCCGCGGCGAGCCGGTCGAGGCGCCCCGCGTAGTACGGCCACGCGTTCTCGGGCGTCACCGTGTCCATGGCCCACCACGTGGAGAAGTACAGCTCGTCGATCAGCGCCTCGGCGTCGTCGCGACCGATGCGTCGCAGCGCCTCGTCGAGGACGCGCAGGTCGACGTCGAGCGTGTCGCCCTCGTTGAGCCGGTACCAGCCGAACCGCTCGCTGCGCCCGCGCGCCTCGTTCGCCTGGAGCCGCAGCCGGTGCAGGAGGGAGATGCCCGGGAGGCGCGAGAAGACGCCCGGTGCGGACAGCCGGCGCATCGCGACGCCGCCCGGGCGACGCGTGCTCGTCCCGGACAGGAACCCCGCGAAGACCCGGAGGTCCTCGTCGGAGATGCCGGGCAGCTCCTTGAGGTCCTGCTCGACGGCCTGGCGACGCCACCGCGGCCACTCGTCGCCGTCGTCCTTGCCCTTGCCGGGGTGCGCCGCCTGCTCGGCGCGGGCGCGCTCGAGGGCGGTGTCGATCGCGGCCCGCGCGGCCTGCACGAACTCGTCGCCCAGCACCGTCTCCGGCAAGGGCTCGAAGGGCGGGACCTCGATCGCCGGCTCGTCCTCCTGCGCGGCGTCGAGCACGCGGGCGCGCTCGACGGTGTCGCGCAGGAGCGTCGCGCGCGCCCCGGTCGACTGCTCGGCGGCCTCCTCGAGGTCGGCCAGCCCGCCGTCGACCTGCGCGAGGCGCGTCACGACCGTCCCGAGCCGGGACGGCGCGAGGGCCGTGAGGAGCGGGGTGAGGATCTCGCGCTGCCGCTCGCCGGGGAGCTGCGCGACGGCGGCCACCGCCGCCTCGCGGACGCCCTTGCTCGTGTCCGCCGCGAGCCGCGCCAGGAGCGGCGCGAGCGCGTCCGTCGCCACCGGGTCGGACGCCACGAGCTCGACCAGCTCCGTCCGGCCCGCGGCGCTCACGCCCGGCAGCGCCTGGGTCGCGACGTCGACGTGCGCGACCACGAAGTCGCGCGCCGGGTCGCCGAGCAGCGCCGGGCCGAGGTGCCGCGAGGCCCAGCCCGACGACGTCGGGCGCTCGAACAGCTCGCGCAGCACGACCGCCGGCGCGTCGGCCTCCGGCACGCCGCCCTCGACCGCGAGCGCCAGCAGCAGGTCCGGCGTCCAGCGGTCGGGCGTCTGCTTGCCGTTCCTGCCCTTGCGGCGCTCGTTCGCGCGCCGCGACATGTCGTTGACCAGCACGGTGAGCCAGCGCGGGTCGGCGGGGCGCTCGCGGTCGACCTCCGACGACACGGCGCTGAGCACCCGGCCGAGCCGTACGAGCTCGGGGATCGTCACCGAGTCGCTCAGCGTGTAGAGGTTGGACCGGGCCGTCACGGCCTTCGCCGACGTCCAGCCCGGCACCGCGGCCTTGAGCCGGTCGTCCTGCGCGGGCGTCGTCCACGAGTAGATGCCGGACTGGCCCGGCCGCCCCAGCAGCGCCTCGACGTCACCGCCGCGCAGGGCCTCGAGCTCCAGCAGGACCTCCGGCCCCTCGCCCCGGTGCACGTACGCGACCGCGCGGTCTGCGAGGCCCGGCGACTCGACGGCGAGCACCTTCAGCGCGTCGACGAGCCGAGCGCTCGGCCGGCCCCCTCCCGCCTGCTCCTCGTCCCGCCGGAACAGACCCTTGACCTTCTCGAGCACCCTCTACCTCACCGTCACGTCGTCGCTGCTGGTGCGGCCGATGCTAGGGGGCGGTGCCGACACGACCGCAGCCTCCTGCCGTCGGCACGTCGAGGGCGGTCATCCCCGGATCAGATCACCCGCAGTCGTCGCAGGTGCCCGTGAACGGCAGGACCATGAAGCACTGGGGGCACGTCGGCCGGCTCTTGGGCTCCTGTCCTGCGGCTCGCGCCCGCCGATCGACCACGGCCTGGGTGAGCGCAGGCGTCCCGCCGTCAGCAGGAAGGTCCTCGGCATACGTGCGATAGCAGAGCAGCCGGTGCACAGCCGCGTACTGTTCGATGTCGTCCCCGGGAATGTCGTCCACGAACTTGGGCGCCTTCGCGTACCCCTCGCCGATGGTGCCGTCCTGACGGACGCACAGCGCGGTCAGCGGGGGCTCCATGTTGTCCTTGGCCACGACAGCCACCTGCTCGAGCAGCTTCCCGATCCAGTTGGTGAGGAGCTGGCGCGTGCGGATCCCGGAGCGCTCCTGCACGTGCTCGCTCAACGCCTTGTAGGTCGTGACGGCGTGGTACCGGTGCGCGGTCGAGACGAGCTCGGCGTGGGCGAGAGGAACCCAGATGCGAAGCGCTTCGGAGAACGGGACCGGCGAACCGTCCGAGGTCCGATACGTACCGGGCAGGATGGCGTTTGTGTTCGGCACTCGCAGGACCCTATCCGGCCCGGCCGCGATCACCTCGGACGACGTCGCTCATGAGGCCACATCAGCCGAGGAGGAGCGGCGACCAGGGCAACCCAACGGACGACGAGCGGGATCCGGAGCAGGCGACCCGAAGGAGCGTGAGCCCCGAACTCCACGACTCCATCTACCCAAGCAGGCATAGAGCCTGGGATGTTCACCGTGCGGAGGGCGATCCAGCGTCAGCGCGGCCGCTTGACCTTGCACGTAGAGCACTGAAGCCAGTTCGTGCTGATCGGCTGGAGCGTGTAGGTGCCGCAGTCGGGACAGAGGTGACCCTTCGCCATTGGTGGTTCCATCCACTAGTACGTAGCCGCCGCATCGGCGGTCGTGCGAAATCCTAGGCGCCGGCAATCAATAACTCCAGATGTCGGCGCTGGCCTGCACGGATGAAGTCAATGGGTCGTCTCGGACCACAGCAGGGCGCCCCAGCAGCGGTCACCGCACTGGACCTGGCCATCGTCCCGCCGAACCTGGCCAACGTCTCAGCGCCACATCGGTGCAAACCCGTGACCACGGTTCCACCGTGACGAACGAGGCGCACACATGGCGATGGCGTGCGCGTCGCGCAACTTCGTCGATTCGCACGCCGTCGGCCAGCCCGCATGGCAACGTCACTTTGCCCTTGGTGGTGGGCCCGGAGGGACTCGAACCCCCGACATCCACGGTGTAAGCGTGGCGCTCTAACCAACTGAGCTACAGGCCCCGGAACAGCGGAGCACAGCCTACCGGGTGCGCACCCCGCCACCGGCCACGCCGGGTCGTGACGGCCCACGCGAGGACCACCGTCGGCCGCTCCGCCTCGCTCATCGACGCGGTGCGCCGCGTCAGAGCTGTTCGAGCGCCCGCCGGTAGCCGTCGAGGTCGCGGCGCTGCCCGCGCGGGTTGACGACGGACCAGCGCACGATCCCGTCGGCGTCGAGCAGGAACGAGCCGCGCAGGGCGAGGCCGTTCTCCTCGTCCAGCACGCCGTAGGCGCGGGCGACGTCGCCGTGGGGCCAGAAGTCGGAGAGGAGGTCGAACTCGAAGCCCTCCTGGGCCGCCCACGCCTTCTGCGTGAACACCGAGTCGCAGGAGATGCCCAGCAGGGTCACGCCGGCGGCCTCGAAGTCCTCGAGGTTGTCCCGCAGCTCGCAGAGCTCGCCCGTGCAGATGCCGGAGAACGCGAACGGGTAGAACACGAGGAGCACCGGGCCGCCGCGCAGGTCGGCGAGGTGGACGGGCGTGCCGTGCGTGTCGGGCAGCGTGAAGTCGGGCGCCGGGTCCCCCGGACCAGGACGCACCGCGCCCCCGACGGTCGGTGCGCTCGCGCCGTCAGCGACCGCGGCCACGGGTCCCGAGCTTCGTCGCGGACCAGTCGGGCGCGATGGCGAACGTGCTCGTCGCGTGCAGCCCGGCCGTGGTCGCGGCCTCCTGGATGTCGTTGTGGCCCACGTGCCCGGACCGGCCCGGCTTGGGCGTGAGCACCCAGATGAGGCCGCCGTCGTCGAGCACGGTCTGGACGTCCACGAGCAGGTCGGTGAGGTCGCCGTCGTCCTCACGGAACCACACGATCACGCCGTCGGTGACGTCGTCGTAGTCCTCGTCCACGAGCTCGCCGCCGACGAGCTCCTCGAGCTCACCGCGCAGGTCGTCGTCGACGTCCTCCGACCAGCCGAACTCCTGCACCACGTTGCCGGGCGCGAACCCCAGGCGGTCCGCCCCGCTGGGCCCTGCGGTGTCGGTCACTGTCGTGTCGTTCCTTTCCTCGTCCTGTCCGTCCGTGCGGCGGGCCGACCGACGCGCGGGCGGACGCCCGCGCGCACGACGACCTGCCGTGTCTGGCAAAGGTAGCCCACCGGAGGATCCGTTGCTTGGCAAGGTGCCTCCCACGGACACCGGCCGGGCACGTGGTGCCCGGACCGCCGTCGGGCACCGCACCCGCACGACGCCGGGACACCTCCCCTCCCGGCCGTGTCGCCGAAATCACGCCCTCTTGACCACCCGATGGTGTGACTTACGCGCGCGTTGTGAACACAATGGGTAGACCACCCTGGTCTCGTGAAGAGGCGCGGTCGCCACCAGCGGCCGCGGCCGCGTGCCCGGAGTGGCCCCGAGACGGGTGTCGGCCGTGTACCGCGCGGCCGTGCGCCCGGCATCCGACGAGATATGAGGTTGCTGGTGGCTTCGTACGACGAGACCGGACCGCTGATCAACGGTCTGCTCAGCCAGGTTCCGGACTTCGACCCCGCCGAGACCGGCGAGTGGGTCGAGGCCCTCGACGGCCTGATCGACGACCGCGGGGGCCCGCGCGCCCGCTACGTCCTGCTGAACCTGCTCAAGAGGGCCCGGGAGCGCAACGTCGCCGTCCCGACGTCCCTGACCACCCCCTACGTGAACACCATCGGTGTGCACGAGGAGCCCTACTTCCCCGGCGACGAGGCGCTCGAGCGCCGCTACCGCTCGTGGATCCGCTGGAACGCCGCCGTCATGGTGACGCGCGCGCAGCGGCCCGGCATCGGCGTCGGCGGCCACATCTCCTCCTACGCGTCGGTGGCGACGCTGTACGAGGTGGGCCTCAACCACTTCTTCCGCGGCAAGGACCACCCCGGCGGCGGCGACCAGGTCTACTTCCAGGGCCACGCCTCCCCCGGCGTGTACGCGCGCGCGTTCCTCGAGGGCCGCCTCTCGGCGGACCAGCTCGACGGGTTCCGCCAGGAGAAGTCGCACCCGGGCGGCGGCCTGCCGTCGTACCCGCACCCGCGGCTCATGCCCGACTTCTGGGAGTACCCGACGGTCTCCATGGGCCTCGGTCCGGCGAGCGCGATCTACCAGGCGTGGACGGACAAGTACCTGCACAACCGCGGCATCCGTGACACGGAGCAGCAGGACGTGTGGGCGTTCCTCGGCGACGGCGAGATGGACGAGCCCGAGTCGCGCGGCATGCTCCAGCTCGCGGCGCAGCAGCAGCTCGACAACCTGACGTTCGTCGTGAACTGCAACCTGCAGCGCCTCGACGGCCCGGTGCGCGGCAACGGCAAGATCATCCAGGAGCTCGAGGCGCAGTTCCGCGGTGCGGGCTGGAACGTCATCAAGGTCATCTGGGGCCGCGAGTGGGACGTCCTGCTCAACGCGGACAAGGACCGCGCCCTGGTCAACCTCATGAACGTCACGCCCGACGGCGACTACCAGACGTACCGCGCGGAGTCCGGCGCGTTCATCCGCGAGCACTTCTTCGGCCGCGACCCGCGGACCAAGCAGCTCGTCGAGAACATGACCGACGACGACATCTGGAACCTCAAGCGCGGCGGCCACGACTACCGCAAGATCTACGCGGCCTACGCCGCGGCACGCGCCCACACGGGCCAGCCGACGGTGATCCTCGCGCACACGGTCAAGGGCTACGCGCTCGGCCCGACGTTCGCCGGCCGCAACGCGACGCACCAGATGAAGAAGGTCGGCCTCGCCGACCTCAAGGCGCTGCGCGACTCCCTGCGCATCCCGATCACGGACGAGGAGCTCGACGCCAACCCGTACGAGCCCCCGTACTACCACCCGGGCCCCGACGCGCCGGAGATCCAGTACCTGCTGAACCGTCGCCAGCAGCTCGGCGGGTTCGTCCCCGAGCGCCGCTCGTCGCCCAAGCCGATCACCCTGCCGGGCGACAAGTCCTACGAGATCCTCAAGAAGGGCTCGGGCCAGCAGGAGATCGCCACGACGATGGCCTTCGTCCGGCTCCTCAAGGACCTCATCAAGGACAAGGAGTTCGGCAAGCGCATCGTGCCGATCATCCCGGACGAGGCGCGCACGTTCGGCCTGGACTCGATCTTCCCGTCGGCGAAGATCTTCAACACCCAGGGCCAGCACTACCTCGCCGTGGACCGCGAGCTCATGCTGAGCTACAAGGAGTCCGAGGCCGGCCAGATCATGCACACCGGCATCAACGAGGCCGGTTCCGCGGCCGCGTTCCAGTCGGTCGGCACGTCCTACGCCACGCAGGGCGAGATCATGGTGCCGTTCTACATCTTCTACTCGATGTTCGGCTTCCAGCGCACGGGCGACCAGTTCTGGGCGGCGGGCGACCAGCTCACGCGCGGCTTCATCATCGGCGCGACCGCGGGCCGCACGACGCTGACCGGCGAGGGCCTGCAGCACGCCGACGGCCACTCGCCGCTCCTCGCGGGCACGAACACGGCCATGGTCCAGTACGACCCGGCCTACGGGTACGAGATCCGCCACATCGTGCGCGACGGCATCGAGCGCATGTTCGGCCCCGGCGAGCACGGCGTCGGCGCGGACGGGCGCGACCAGAACGTCATGTACTACCTCACGGTGTACAACGAGCCGATGGTCCAGCCGGCCGAGCCGGAGGACGTGGACGTCGAGGGCATCCTCAAGGGCATCCACCGCATCTCCGTCGGCGAGGGCGACGGCCCGCGGGCCCAGATCCTCGCCTCGGGCGTGGGCGTCCCGTGGGCGCTGGAGGCGCAGCAGCTCCTCCACGACGACTGGGGCGTGGCGGCCGACGTGTGGAGCGTGACGAGCTGGAACGAGCTGCGCCGCGACGGCCTCGCCGCCGACCAGGCCGCGTTCCTCGACCCGGCCGCCGAGCCGCGCGTCGCGTACGTGACCGAGAAGCTGTCCGGCGCCGAGGGCCCGTTCGTCGCGACGAGCGACTACGACCACCTCGTGCCCGACCAGATCCGCAAGTGGGTCCCGGGCGACTACGAGGTGCTCGGTGCCGACGGCTTCGGGTTCTCCGACACCCGCGCGGCCGCCCGCCGGCACTTCAAGATCGACGGCCCGTCGGTCGTGGTCCGCACGCTGCAGGCGCTCGCCAAGCAGGGCAAGGTCCCCGCGGACGCGTCCGCCCAGGCGATCGAGAAGTACCGCCTCATGGACGTCACCGCCGGCACGTCCGGCAACGCGGGCGGCGAGTCCTGACGGTCCCCGCCCGGTAGCACGACGACGGCCGGTCGCCCCGCGGGGTGACCGGCCGTCGTCGTGCGGGCAGGTAGGCGGCCCGACGGCGCCGCGGCGGTCCCGCGCCGCGTCCTCGCCCGGGCGGCGCGGGTCAGGTCCCGGCGCGGTGCTGCTCGGCCTGCGCGACGGTGCGCTCGAGGTCCGTGCGCAGGGACGCCACACCTTGAGGGTCGCCGTACTCGACCAGCGACTCCAGGTGGTGCCGCGCCTCGAGGGGACGGTCGGCCTCGATCGCCGCGAGGACGAGCTGGCGCCCGACCTCCGGCTCGTGCTCGCGCGCGCGCCAGTGCCCGACGCCCAGGCCCAGCGCCTCGACGGGCAGGCCCGCGGTGCGCAGCACCTCCATCGACTGTGCGAGCGCGCGGCCGGACGGGTCGCGCTCGGCCGCGGTGGCGAACCGGCGCAGCGCGGCCTCCTGGTCGTCGTCGAGGGACAGCCGCCCCAGCTCGACGAGCGGGTACCACCCCTTGGGGTGCCCGGCGAGCTCCTCCGCGAGCGCCCAGACCGCGAGGTCCGCGGCGCGCTGCTTCTCCGTCTCGTCCGCGGGCGCGGCGAGCGGGTCGTCCGCGGCCGGCCCCTCGGCGGCGCGGCGCCGGACCAGCTCGGCGAGCGCCCGGAACGCGCGCTCGTCGTTGGGGTCGTCGACGAGCATCGCCCGCAGGGCGTCCTCGTGGACCGTGTCTCCGCGCTTCTCCCGGGACCGCGGGCGGCGCGTGCCGACGGTCGACGCGGACGTCGGCCGACGCATGAGCTGGCGGAGTCGGGGCATGAGGGCCATGTCCCGACCCTAGCGGGTCGTCCGGACGCTCACCCAGCGGCCCGGGTCGGACGCCGTCGGGCTCCGCGCGGGCTCGTGTGCGGGCGCGGCCCTTTGTGGACTGTCCACAAGCGCGGACCGTATGCTCGGCGCGTGACGGCCACCCCCAGGACGCCCGCGAGCGCGTCCGCCCCGAGCGGCCCGACGGGCAACGCGGACAACCTCCAGCGCCTGCGCGACGGGAGCGGTCTGCTCATGTCCGCGGCCCTGCGCCGCCTGGACGACGAGATCCCCTGGTACCGCGAGCTGCCGGCCGAGGACCGCTCGTACGTCGGTCTCGTGGCGCAGTCCGGCATCACCGCCTTCGTCACCTGGTACGCCGACCCGCTGGCCCCGCCGCACGGCGTGAGCGACATCTTCGCGGCCGCCCCTCCGGAGCTGACCCGCTCGATCTCGCTGCAGAACACGCTCCAGCTCGTCCGCATCGTCGTCGAGGTCGTCGAGGCCTACTCCGACCAGCTCGCGGCCCCGGGTGGCGAGCGCGACCTGCGCGAGGCGGTCCTGCGCTACTCGCGCGAGGTCGCGTTCTCCGCGGCCGAGGTCTACGCGCGCGCCGCGGAGGTCCGCGGCGCGTGGGACGCGCGCCTCGAGGCCCTCGTCGTCGACGCGCTGATCCGCGGCGACGGCGACGACTCGCTGCGCTCGCGCGTCTCGGCGCTCGGCTGGGGCGGCCACGGCCCGACCCTGGTCATGGCGGGGACGATCGCCTCGACGCTCGACGAGGTGCGCACGGCCGAGCTGCGCCGCGCGACGCGCCGCGCGGCGGGCGACGCGCTCGTGGGCATCCACGGCGACCGCCTCGTCCTCGTCCTCGGCGGGGAGGGCGACCTGCAGGCCGCGGCCGCGTCGCTCCTGCCGCGGTTCGGGCCCGGCCCCGTCGTCATCGGCCCGACCGTCCCCGGCCTGGAGGAGGCGGCGCGCTCGGCCCAGGCCGCGCTCGCGGGCCTGCGGGCCGCACCGGCGTGGCCCCAGGCACCGCGCCCGGTCCTCGCGGACGACCTGCTCCCCGAACGCGTGCTCACGGGCGACACGACCGCGCGCCGCACGCTCGTCGCGCAGGCGTACCGGCCGCTCGCGGAGGCGACGGGATCCGTGCTCGAGACCCTGTCGGCCTACCTCGGCACGGGACGGTCGCTCGAGGCGGCGGCCCGCTCGCTGTACGTGCACCCCAACACGGTGCGCTACCGCCTGCGCAAGGTCTCCGAGATCACCGGGTGGGACCCGCTCGACGCGCGCGAGTCGTTCGTCCTGCAGGTCGCGCTCGCCCTCGGGCAGCTCTCCACCGCGCGCTGAGCCCGGGCGGGCGGAGCGGCGCTCGTGGGGTGCGCCGTCCGGGTCGCCTTGTAGGTTCGGCACAATCACCTTCCGCAAGGTTGGTGCGGGTCGTGACGTGGCGCGGGAGCAGCGGGTTGGCACAGTTGACGGGTGCTCGCCGTCTTGTGCCCTGGACAGGGCTCCCAGTCCCCCGGAATGCTCGCCCCCTGGCTCGAGCTGCCCGGCGTCGCCGACCAGGTCGCCGCGTTCGGCGAGGCCGCGAGCCTCGACCTGCGCGCGCACGGGACGGAGTCCGACGCCGACACGATCCGTGACACCGCGGTCGCCCAGCCGCTCATCGTCGCGTCGTCGCTCGTCGCCCTGCGGGCGATCCTCGACGGCCGCGACACCGCCGACGTCGTCGACGTGACCGCGGGCCACTCGGTCGGGGAGCTCGCCGCCGCCGCGGTCGCGGGCGCGCTGACCGACGTCGGCGCGGTCGGGCTCGTCGCGCACCGTGCGCGCGCCATGGCCGCGGCCGCCGCCGCGACGCCCACCGGCATGAGCGCGGTCGTCGGGGGCGACCCCGAGGAGGTCCTCGCCGCGATCGAGGCCGCGCACCTGTGGCCGGCGAACGTCAACGGCGGCGGCCAGGTCGTCGCCGCCGGGGCGCTCGACCACCTCGCGGCGCTCGCCGAGAACCCGCCCGCCAAGGCGCGCGTCATCCCGCTCCAGGTCGCCGGGGCGTTCCACACGCCGTTCATGCAGCCCGCGCTCGAGGAGTTCGAGCCGGTCGCCGCGGCGTGGGACGTCACCGACCCGCGCCTGCCGTTCCTCTCGAACGCCGACGGCGAGTCGTACGCGACCATCGACATCGAGGGCAGCACGTCCGGCAAGGCACGCGACGTCGTCCGGCGCCTCACCGCGCAGATCGCCGCGCCCGTGCGCTGGGACCTGTGCCAGGAGACGCTCGCCGAGCTGGGCGTCACCGCGATCCTCGAGCTCGCGCCGGGCGGTGTCCTCACGGGCCTCGCGCGCCGCACGCTCAAGGGCGTGGAGTCGGTGGCCGTGAAGTCGCCCGACGACGTCGAGGCGGCCCGCGACCTGATCGCCCGCCACTCCGTCGTGGGCGGCGCACCTGCCCCGGGCGACGACGCGTGAGCGGCGTGACGCTGCGCCAGGCCACCGGCCCGGCGTTCTCGCGGATCCTCGCGATCGGTGGCGTGCGCGGCGAGAACGTCGTCACGAACGACGACATCGCCGGGCCGATCGACTCGTCCGACGAGTGGATCCGCCAGCGCACCGGGATCGTGACGCGCCGCCGCGCCGGGGCCGACGTCGACGTGCTCGACCTGTCCGAGGCGGCGGCGCGCGACGCGCTCGCCCGCGCGGGGCTCCAGGGCGCCGACGTCGACGCCGTCATCGTCTCCACGGTCACGTACTTCCACCAGACGCCCGCCGCGGCCGCGGTGCTCGCCGAGCGCCTCGGTGCGACGCCCGCCGCCGCGTTCGACGTCTCGGCCGCGTGCGCGGGCTACGCCTACGCGATCGCGCAGGCCGACGCGCTCGTGCGCGCGGGCATCGCCACGCACGTGCTCGTCGTCGGCGCCGAGAAGATGAGCGACTTCATCGACCCGACGGACCGGTCGATCTCGTTCCTCCTGGGCGACGGCGCGGGCGCCGCGGTCGTCGGCCCGTCGGACACCCCGGGCATCGGCCCCACGGTGTGGGGGTCCGACGGCGGCAAGGCGCAGGCGATCCGCCAGACGCACGCCTGGTCGGACCTGCGCGAGGACCCCTCGCTCGGGTGGCCCACGCTGCGCCAGGACGGGCAGAGCGTGTTCAAGTGGGCCGCGTTCCAGATGGCGCCCGTCGCGGCCAAGGCCATGGCGGAGGCCGGGGTCGCACCCGGCGACATCGGCGCGTTCGTACCGCACCAGGCGAACATGCGCATCATCGACCAGATGATCAAGCAGCTCCAGCTCCCCGACACCGTGGCGGTCGCCCGCGACATCGCGGAGACCGGCAACACGTCGGCCGCCTCGATCCCGCTCGCCACCCGCCGCCTGCTCGACGAGGGCCAGGTCCGCTCCGGGGACCTCGCGCTCCAGATCGGGTTCGGCGCCGGGCTGGTCTACGCGGCGCAGGTGGTCGTCCTGCCGTAGGGGAGAATCACCCTGGACGGACGGCCGACCTCCCCCGCGGGAGGACCCACGCCGTCGGCGGACCCGTCCGTCGCACGCACCGTCTATCGCTGTACCGCCCGGGACACCCACCCGGGCACCGCCACCGGGACCGGTCGCCGCCGGCCCCACGACAAGGAGAAACCATGGCTTACACCGAGCAGGAAGTCCTCGCCGGCCTCGCGGAGATCGTCGCCGAGGAGACGGGTCTGCCGACCGACGCCGTCGCGCTCGAGAAGTCCTTCACCGACGACCTCGACATCGACTCGCTGTCGATGATGACGATCGTCACGCACGCCGAGGACAAGTTCGGGGTCCGCATCCCGGACGACGAGGTCAAGAACCTCACGACGGTCGGCGACGCCGTGTCCTTCATCACGGGCGCCCAGGCCTGAGCACGCCCCGCCTGCTTCGCAGGCCCACGGGCGGGTCGGCGTCACCCGCGCCGACCCGCCCGTCCTCCCGCCCCAGAACCCCACCCGAGGAGCACCATGTCCGCCGCTACTGAAGTCGTCGTCACCGGCCTCGGCGCCACCACGCCGCTGGGCGGCGACGTGCCCTCGACCTGGGCGGCGGCGCTCGCCGGCGAGTCCGGCGCCCGCACCCTCGACAACGACTGGGCGGAGCGCTACGAGATCCCGGTGACGTTCGCCGCGACCCTCAAGGTGGACCCGGCCGAGGTCCTGGCGCGGCCCGAGATCAAGCGCATGGACCCGTCCACGCAGTACGCGATCATCGCGGCGCGCGAGGCGTGGGCCGACGCGGGCAGCCCCGAGGTCGACGGCGACCGTCTCGGCACCGTCGTGTCGTCCGGCATCGGCGGCATCTGGACCACGCTGGACGGCTGGGACACGCTGCGTGAGCGCGGTGCCCGCCGCATGCTCCCGATGACGGTGCCCATGCTCATGCCCAACTCCCCCACCGCGTACGTGTCGCTCGAGCTCGGTGCCCGTGCGGGCGCCCACGCGCTCGTCTCGGCCTGCGCGTCCGGGGCCGAGGCGATCGGCTACGGCGTCGACATGATCCGCGCCGGCCGCGCCGACGTCGTCGTCGCAGGCGGCACCGAGGCGACGATCCACCCCATGCCGATCGCGGCCTTCGCCGCCTCGCGCACGCTCTCGCTGCGCAACGACGACCCGCAGGGCGCGTCGCGCCCCTACGACGTCGACCGCGACGGCTTCGTCATCGGCGAGGGCTCGGGCGTCGTCGTCCTGGAGAGCGCCGAGCACGCCGCCGCGCGCGGTGCCCGCGTGTACGCGCGGCTCGCGGGCGTCGGCCTGTCCTCGGACGCCTACCACATCACCTCCCCGGACCCGGAGGGTCGCGGGCAGGTCGCGGCGATGCGCCGCGCGATCGAGGAGGCCGGGGTGACCGGCCGCGACGTCGTGCACGTCAACGCGCACGCGACCTCGACCAAGGTGGGCGACCTCACGGAGACCCGCTCGATCCGCTCCCTCCTCGGCTCTGACACGGACCACGTGCTGCTGTCGGCGACCAAGTCGATGACGGGCCACCTCCTCGGTGGCGCGGGTGCCCTGGAGTCGATCTTCACGATCAAGGCGGTCGCCGAGCGCCTCGCTCCGCCGACGATCAACGTCGCGAACCCCGACCCGGAGCTCCAGGTGCCGCTCGTGCGCGACATCCCGGCTCCGCTGCCGTCCGGCGACATCGTCGCGGTGAACAACTCGTTCGGGTTCGGCGGCCACAACGTCGCGCTCGCCGTCGCGAGCGCCTGACCGACCTCTCACGAGCCCCGGCGCGTCGGCCACCAGCCGTCGCGCCGGGGCTCGCGTGCGTCCGAGGCCCGTCCGGACGGGGGATCTCGGCTCCTGAGATGGACGTCCGTCCAGTTCGTTGCGTTTTCACCCATCCGTTTTGTCCTGACAAGGTCGCCCAAATCCGGACGCAGTCTCCCGGACGGCCGAGGATCCGGGGGATTCACCCCCGCCCTCCTCGTCACCCGCCGAGCGCGCCCACGTCGCATCGGCGAACCTGTGGGCGTGATGTGGCCTCTGCCACATCGCGACCTCGAGGCAGGCGAGCGGAAGGACAGAGCACGTGACCCGAACGGCGAGACACCTCTCCACCCCGGCACCACCTCCCCTCTGGAGGCGAGCGACGGCGCTCGCCGCGGTGGGAGGTGTCGTCGGCGCCCTGACCTTCGCGGGAGGGATCGCCGCGACGGCCGCCCCCACCGACGACTCGGAGGCCAGCGGGCAGTTCCTCAGCGGCAGCGTCGCCGGGCTCGACCTCGCGACGATCGCTGCCCTCGACGGGGCCGTTGCCGAGAACCCCTCCGGGGCGAACCCCGTCGTCACGAACCCCCTGGCCGCCTCGGTCTTCCAGACGCTCGGGATCGACCTGACCGGCACCCTCCAGCTGCTGGGCCCCAACGGGATCCTGCAGCTCGGCGCGGTCAACCAGTACGGCGAGGCGAACGACGACGGCTCGGCCCGCGCCGCGTCCGGCGCCGTCTCCGACCAGGGCGCGATCTCCGTCGGCGGCAGCGAGGAGTTCCCGTCCGACGCGCAGCTCAACCTCACGCAGCTCCTCGGCCCCGGCTTCGAGTCGGTCGTCGCGGACCTCGACCTGTCGCTCGGCGCGCTGTCCGCGACGGCGGAGGCGACCGGCGGCACGGCACCGACCGGCGACTACCAGATCGCCGGTGCGACCCTCACGCTCGACAGCCCCGCCGTCTCGGGCATCGCCACGACGGTCGACGACGAGGTCGTCCCGCTCGTGGACGGCGCCGTCGGCCAGCTCGTCGGGACCGACGGGCTGCTCGCCCAGGCGCTGAACTCGATCGGCGCGCTGGCCGGCGTCCTGGAGGTCCTCGGCGCCGACCTCGAGCCGACCGTCGCGATCGACGTCGACCTCGACAGCGCCCTGGCGCCCGTGCTCGACCAGGACTTCGGCGACGAGGGCGTCGTGATCAACGTCGGTGACGGGACCGTCACGGTCGACCTCGACACGATCCTCGGCGGCGCCGGGTCGCTGAACGGGTTCGACCCCAACACCGAGGTCCTCGACGACGCCGCGATCAACGCGATCCTCGACGGGCTCGGCGCGGCCCTCGACGACCTCACGACCGCGCTCGTCGGCGCGGTCGACACGGCCCTGCACGCCGCGAGCCTGACGCTGTCGGTCGAGGCCGTCGTCGACAACCCGATCCCCCTCGCACCCGACCTGCTGAACCTCGACATCAACCTCGACACGACCGTCGGCGACGTGGTCGGCGGGACGGTGGCCCCGGGCGACGCGACCATCACCATCGCGCTCTCCGGCCTGCCGGTCACGCTCCCGCTGGGCGACCTCGTCAGCGCGCTGGCCGGTCCGCTCAACAGCGTGCTGTTCGCCGACGGGACCGGACTGGTGAGCACGCTCGCCGGGACGATCACGTCGGAGGTCACCGGTCCCGTGCTCACGGCGCTCTCGCCGGTGTTCGAGATCCTCACGGAGGTCGTGAGCCTCGTCGTCAACGTCCAGGAGCCCGAGCCGTCCGTCGCGGACGCGACGTTCACGCAGCGCGCACTGACCCTGTCGCTCCTCGAGGTCGGTACGGGAACGGGCCTCGCCGAGCTCCATCTCGCCTCGGCGACCGTCCGTGGTTCGACGGTCGCAGCGATCACGCCTGCGGTCACCGTCGACCCGTCGACCGTGCCCGCGGGCACGCCGACGACCGTCACCGGCACCGGCTACACGCCGGACGCCACCGTGACCGTCGAGGTCCGGGACACGACCGGCACCGCCGTCGCCACGCTCTCCGACGTCCCGACCGACGGCGACGGCGGCTTCACGACCCCGATCACCGTCCCCGTGGACACCGCCCCGGGCGACTACACCGTCGTCGGCATCGACGACACCACGTCGATCGAGGCCGAGACGGCTCTCGCCGTGACGGCAGCAGCGCTCACGCCCTCCGTGACGGTCGACCCGCCCACCGCCAACCCCGGTGACGACGTCACCGTCGACGGCACGGGCTACACCCCCGACTCGACGGTCACCGTCGAGGTCCGCGACGAGAGCGGCACGGTGGTCGCCACGCTGGGCGACGTCCCGACCGACGGGGAGGGGAACTTCACCACCCCGATCACCGTCCCCGCGGACGCCGCCCCCGGCACCTACACCGTCGTCGGCATCGACGACACCACCTCCACCGAGGCCGAGACGCCCCTGACCGTGGAGGCTGCCGCCCTCACCCCGGCCGTCACGGTCGACCCGTCGACCGTCCCGGCGGGTACGCCGACGACCGTCACCGGCACCGGCTACACGCCGGACGCCACCGTGACCGTCGAGGTCCGGGACACGACCGGCACGGTCGTCGCGACGCTCACCGACGTCCCGACCGACGGCGACGGCGGATTCACGACCCCGATCACCATCCCCGCGGACACCACGCCCGGCGACTACACCGTCGTCGGCATCGACGACACCACCTCGACCGAGGCGGAGACCCCGCTCACCGTGGAGGCTGCCGCCCTCACCCCGGCCGTCACGGTCGACCCGACCACGGCGAACCCCGGCGACGAGGTCACCGTCGACGGCACGGGCTACACCCCGGACGCCACGGTCACCGTCGAGATCCGCGACGAGAGCGGTGCGGTCGTCGCCACCGTCGAGGACGTCCCCACCGACGCCGACGGGAACTTCACCAGCCCGATCACCGTCCCCGCGGACACCACTCCTGGCGACTACACCGTCGTCGGCATCGACGACACCACCTCGACGGAGGCGGAGACCCCGCTCACCGTCGAGGCCGCGGCCCTCACCCCGGCCGTCACGGTCGACCCGACGACCGTCCCGGCGGGCACGCCGACCACCGTCACCGGCACCGGCTACACGCCCGACTCGACCGTCACGCTCGAGGTCCGGGACACGACCGGCACCGTCGTCGCCACCCTGAGCGACGTCCCCACCGACGGCGACGGCGGCTTCACCAGCCCCATCACCGTCCCGGTCGACACCGCACCGGGCGACTACGCCGTCGTCGGCATCGACGACACGACCGCCACCGAGGCCGAGACGCCCCTGGTCGTGGAAGCTGCGGCGATCGAGCCCGCACTCACCGTGGACCCGACGACCGCGAACCCCGGTGACGAGGTCACCGTCGACGGCACGGGGTACACCCCCGACGCCACGGTCACCGTCGAGATCCGCGACGAGAGCGGTGCGGTCGTCGCCACCGTCGAGGACGTCCCCACCGACGGCGACGGGAACTTCACGACCCCGATCACCGTCCCCGCGGACACCACGCCCGGCGACTACACCGTCGTCGGCATCGACGACACCACCTCGACCGAGGCGGAGACCCCGCTCACGATCGAGGCCGCGGCTCTCACCCCGGTGGTGACCGTCGACCCGACGACCGTGCCCGCGGGCACGCCGACGACCGTCACCGGCACCGGCTACACGCCCAACTCGACGGTCACGGTCGAGGTCCGGGACGCTGACGGGGCGGTCGTCGCGACGCTCACCGACGTCCCGACCGACGGCGACGGCGGCTTCACGACGCCCATCACCGTCCCGGCGGACGCCACCCCCGGTGACTACACCGTCGTCGGCATCGACGACACCACCTCCACCGAGGACGAGACGCCCCTCACGGTGGAGGCAGCCGCGATCGAGCCGACGATCACCGTCGACCCGACCACCGCCAACCCCGGTGACGACGTCACCGTCGACGGCACGGGCTACACCCCCGACGCCACGGTCACCGTCGAGATCCGCGACGGCTCCGGCGCGGTGGTCACCAGCCTGGGCGACGTCCCCACCGACGGCGACGGGAACTTCACCACCCCGATCACCGTCCCCGCGGACACCACCCCCGGCGACTACACGGTGGTCGGCATCGACGACACCACCTCGACCGAGGCGGAGACCCCGCTCGGCGTCAGTGGCGTCGGGGTGTCCGAGCCGACCGTCACGGTCGACCCGACCACGGCGAACCCCGGCGACGAGGTCACCGTGACGGGCGAGGGCTGGCCGCCGAGCACGACCGTCACGGTCGACCTGCTCGACGAGGACGGCGACGTCGTCGCGACGGTCGACGTGGAGACCGACGACACGGGGAGCTTCACCACCCCGATCACGGTCCCCGAGGGCGCGACGCCGGGCGACTACACCGTCCACGCGTCCGACGACACCGGGAACGAGGCGGAGACGCCGCTCACGGTCGTCGCGGCCGGTGACCGCGCCCTGGTCTCGTCGTTCGTCACGCCTCGCGTGCTGCGCGGCGCGGAGCAGACCTTCGTCGCGTCCGGCTTCGAGCCGGGCGAGTCGGTCCAGGCGGTCATCAACTCGGAGCCGCTGATCCTGCCGGTGGCGACCGCCGACGCGAACGGCCAGGTCAGCTGGACGTTCGTCGTCCCGGCGGACTTCGAGGTCGGCCCGCACACGGGCACGGCGACGAGCGTCGCCGTCGGCGACTCCACGGTCGCGTCGTTCGAGGTCTACCTCACGGCCTCGGGCGGCGACGGACCGGGCGGCTCCGGTCCCGGCTCGGGCTCGGGCTCGAACAACACCGGCAACGGCACCGGGTCGGACTACCTCGCCCGGACCGGCACCGACGACCTGGCGCTGGTCCTGGTCGCCGCGCTCCTGCTGGTGGCCACCGGCGCCGTCGTCCGCCTGCGCACGCACTGCGCACGCCGGGCGAGCTAGGCGCACCACGACCGAGGGCGCCTGCCGGTTCTTCCGGCAGGCGCCCTCGGTCGTGTCCGGGGGTGGCGGACGCGGCGTCAGCCGACGCGGTGGAGCCAGCGCACCGGGGCGCCGGCACCGGCGTAGCGGAACGGCTCGAGCTCGTCGTCCCACGCCTTGCCGAGCGCGAGGTGCAGGGCGTCACGCATGGCCCAGGGCTCGCTCACCTGCTCCAGCGCGGCACGGATCCGGTCCTCCGGGACGACGATGTTGCCGTGCACGTCGGTCTGGGCGTAGAAGATGCCGAGGTCGGGCGTGTGGGACCAGCGGCCGCCGTCGACGCCGTGGCTGGGCTCCTCGGTGACCTCGTAGCGCAGGTGGGACCAGCCGCGCAGCGCGGAGGCGAGCTTGGCGCCCGTCCCCTGCGGGCCCTGCCACGAGTACTCGGCCCGGTAGAGGCCGCGCGCGGCGGGCTGCTCGGTCCAGTCGAGCGACACGCGCACGCCGAGGACGTTGCCCGCGGCCCACTCCATGTGCGGGCACAGAGCACGCGGTGCTGAGTGCACGTAAAGAACACCGCGGGTGATGGCACCGGCCATGTCTGCCTCCCTAGGTCGAGGTTGCGTCTTCCCCAACGTCCTCACCGAGGGTGGTGTCACAGCACGTCACAGGTATCGCGCGGCGTGTCTCGTGCCCATCTTGCACGACATCGCGCGTTCGCGCGAGAGATTCGCCGGGCGTGCCCGGCCGCGGTCGGCCGACGCGCGTCGTCACAGGTGGGCGCGCAGCTCCCGCATCGCCTTCTTGCGCACGGAGCGGTCGAGACGGTCCAGGTAGAGCATGCCGTCCAGGTGGTCGCACTCGTGCTGGAGGCAGCGGGCCATGAGCTCGGTCCCCTCGACGACGACCTCGTTGCCGTCGAGGTCGGTCCCCACGACGCGCGCGTACCAGGCGCGCCGCGTCGGGTACCAGAGGTTGGGGACGGAGAGGCAGCCCTCGTCGCCGTCCTGGTAGTCGTCGGAGAGCTCGACGATGCGCGGGTTGAGCACGTACCCGATCTCGTCGTCGATGTTCCACGAGAACGCCCGCAGGTTCACGCCGATCTGGTTGGCGGCGAGGCCCGCGCGTCCCTCGTGGTCGACGGTCTCGACGAGGTCCGCGACGAGCGAGCGCACGCGGTCGTCGATGGTGGTGATCTCGTCGCAGGGGGTGCGGAGCACGGGGTCCGGGATGGTCCGGATCTCTCTCATCGCCATGGACGCCATTCTTCCATGCGCGCGCGGACGGGCGGCCGGCCTCACGGCTGGCGCGCCTGCCCACCGCGTCACATGCGGGCGTACCGGGCGCGGGCGAACGAGTAGAGCCCGTACGCGGCGAAGCCGAGCCCGACGGCGACGAGCAGCACCGCGCCGAACGGCTGGGCCGCGAGGGTCGCGAACGCGGCGTCGAGACCGCCCGCCTGCTGCGGGTCGTGCTGCACGGCGGCCACGACGAAGAGCGCGCCGAGCACGCCGAGCGCGACCCCCTTGGCGACGTAGCCCACCCGCCCGAGCGTGACGACGGCACGTCCGACGTTCCCGGCCGTGCCGCCCTCCAGGTCCTCGAGGAACTTCTTCCGCCAGCCCTTGACCACGTGGTACACGCCCGCGGCGACGATCCCGACGCCGACGGCGCCCACGAGGAGCACGCCGCCCGGCTTCTGCAGGAGCGTCGCCGTCATGCTCTCCTCCTGGCCGGAGCCGCCCGCGGACCCGTTCACGACCTGCACGGCGAGCACGCCGAGCGCCAGGTAGAGCACCGCCTTGCCGGCGGCCTTGAGCCGGTCGGACGTCTCGGCGGCGCCGCTGATCGCCACAGTGAGCTGCCACAGCGCGAGCGCGGCGAACGCCACGACCGCGAACCAGAGCAGGACGGTGCCGCCCGGCGTCTGCGCGATGGCGGTGAGCGCGCCGGTCTGGTCCGCCTGCTCGCTCGACGTCGACCCGGTCGCCACCTGCACGGCGAGCACCCCGACCACGAGGTGGAGCAGGCCGCTGACGGCGTACCCGGCGCGGGCGAGGATCTCGAGCAGCCTGCTGCCCCGCGCGCCGCGCGCGGCCGCCTTGCCCGTCGAGCTGATGCTCGGTGCCACTGGACCTCCTCGGTCGTCGGGACGCCGCCCCCAGCGCGCCGCCGGGTTCTCCGGCCCGGACACCGTGCCAGCACCGCGCCCCGCACGCACGCCGAGCGCCGCCCTCAGGGCCCTCAGATCACGGTTTGGTAACGTGCCTCGAATGCCCACGACGACCCCGCGCCTCGCGGTGCTCGACGGACTCCGGTTCGCCGCCGCGTCGGCAGTGCTCGTGTACCACTTCGTCGCCGTCAACCACCACGCGTGGGGCGAGCGGACGAGCGACTCCCTGCCGGGCGTGCAGAGCGTCGCCGCCTACGGCTCGTTCGGCGTCCAGCTCTTCTTCGTGGTCAGCGGCTTCGTCATCCTCATGACGGCGTGGGGCCGCGACGTCCGCGGCTTCGTCGCCTCGCGAGCCGGCCGGCTGTTCCCCGCGTACTGGGCCGCCGTGCTCCTCACGCTCGCCCTGCTCGTCCTCGTGATCCCGGGCCGGCGCGACGTCGACCTCCCGCAGGCGGCCGCCAACCTCACCATGGTCCAGCGCGCGTTCGGGATCCCCGACCTGGAGGCCGTCTACTGGACGCTCTGGTCGGAGCTGCGGTTCTACGTCCTCGTCGGGGTGCTCGTCGCCGTCGGCCTCACCCGGGCGCGGGTGGTCGCGTTCGTCGTGCTGTGGCCCGTCGCGGGAGAGATCGCGGCACGGACGGGCTCGGACCTCGTCGCGACCGTCCTCGTCGCACCCGACGCCCCGCTCTTCGCCGGCGGGATGGTGCTCTACCTCCTCACGCGGGAGCGCCGGTCGCCGGTCCTCTGGCTCGCGCTCGCCCTCGACGTCGCTCTCGCGGCCGCCGTCTCGGGCCGGATCCAGGCGGCCCGCATCGAGAACAGCACCGACGTCGTCGTGCCCCCCGCCGTCTGGTGGGTCGCGATCGTCCTGTGCTTCGCCGTCGTCGCCGTCGCGACGCTGACCCCGCTCGCGCGGGTCTCGTGGGGATGGCTCACCGCCCTGGGTGCGCTCACCTACCCGCTCTACCTCGTGCACGCGTCGTGGGGGCGGTGGGTGATCGAGTCGGTGCACCCGTACCTGCCCCGGGCCGCGACGCTCACCGTCGCGGTCGCCGCGTGCCTCCTGCTCGCCTGGGCGGTCCACCGCGCCGTCGAGCGCCCGCTCGGCCCGCGGCTGCGCCGCACCCTCGACCGCGACCTCCGGCGCGACCCCGGCCGTCCGGGCCGACGCACCCCGGCGCGTCAGGACGAGCCCGTCGCGGCCAGGTAGTCCCGCAGCACGACCGCCTGGTTGTGCTCCTCGTCCCGCGCCCCGTACACGAGCGTCACCACGGGATGCTGCCCGACGACGTCCCGCAGCTCCCCCACGGCCTCGCCGTTCGCGTCCAGCTCGGCCCGGTACCGCTCCGCGAACTCGTCGAACAGCCGCTCCTCGTGGTGGAACCACTGTCGCAGCTCCGTGGAGGGCGCGACCTCCTTGAGCCAGAGGTCCACGTGCGCCTTCTCCTTGCTCTCGCCGCGCGGCCACAGCCGGTCGACGAGCACACGGAACCCGTCGTCCTCGTCAGCCGTCTCGTACACGCGCTTGATCCGGATCGTCATGACGCCATGACACCCCTGCGCCGCGCGCACCGCATCCGCAGCGCCCGACCGGCGGTCCGCGGCGGTATGCTCACCGGCGCGCCCCGTTAGCTCAGCCGGTCAGAGCAGGAGACTCATAATCTCTCGGTCGCGGGTTCAAGTCCTGCACGGGGCACGAGGACCGGAAGCCCTCCGAGGGCTCGACTCCGGTCAGTAGGTCACGACCACGGTCGGCGCGTCCTGGCCCGGCGTACCGGTGGTGGCGCCGGAGCTCGGTGCCGACCGCGCGGACGCGCCCCCCAGCGTCAGGTTGACGAAGGGCAGGCTGCCGGGCACGGAGAGCGTCGCCTCGGAGTACGTCACCGATCCGCTCGGGAAGACGTTCAGGCGTGCTCCCCAAGCCTTCAGGACGTGGTCGATCGGGTGGTAGCAGCCCCCCGACCCGTCCGCCAGCCGCAGGACGGTGATCCCGACCGCGCGCAGCCCGAACTCGTCCATGCGCCACACGGGGCCGCCGGAGTCCCCGGCGAGAGTCGTCGCCGTGTGACAGACGAGGACCCCGCCGTACTGGGGGTGGTACCCCCAGAACCTGATCCGCCCCTCCTGCCAGCCGCTCGTCACGCCCATCTTGCCGACGAGCGCGTCCCTGCTCTGCGCGCTCGTCCGCATGATTCCCGTCACCCTGCCGTCGCCGGGTGTCGCGCCCGTGCGCGGGTCGACGACCATCTGGTACAGCCCCACGCCGCCGGAGGCGCGGACCAGCGCTGTATCCGTGTTCGGGTACGTCTTCGCATAGGCGACCGCGCCCCAGGGTGCGTCGGTGCCGAACACCGTGGTCCCCGGCGTGGCGCAGTGCCCGGCCGTCACCGGGAAGGAACCGCTGGTCCCGGTGATGGTGTAGGAGCCGGTGCACAGGACGCCCGAGCGGGGACCGCCGAAGTACATCGGGTGACCTGCACGGTAGGCGTACGAGAGCGCCGCGCTCGGCATCGCGGCGAGCACGATGCACAACACCGCGACGACCGCCGTCACGAATCCTGCAGCCGTCCTCATGATCATGGTCCGTCCCCCTCGCCCGTGAAGCTCGCCTCCTCGGATGCTCGCTGCTCTCGGGCGGATCGGCCAGCGGAGGAGCACCGGGCTCGTCGACCGAGCTGCGTACGGCCCCCACCTTCGAGCCGCTACGGTGGGGACGTGTCCTGGTTCCGCCGTCCCAGCCTGCCCGACCCGGTCCGCCGGTCGCTCGACGTCCCGGCGAGCGATCGCGTGCTCGCCTCGGCCGAGCTGGCCGACGGCTCGTGGGCGGTCGCGACCCGCACCGAGCTCCTCACGAGCGACGCGACCGGCAGGACGGTCGCGCGACGCCCGTGGTCGGACGTCGACCGCGCGGGCTACGTGCCGGAGACGGCCACGATCACCGTCTCGTGGGTCGACGGCGCTCCTGCGCTGACCCTCACGCTCGCCGACCCGCGTCGCACGTCGCTCGCCCAGACGCTGCGCGAGCGCGTCCAGTCGTCGGTGGTGCTCTCCGAGACCGTGACGTTCGCCGCAGGGCTCACCGCCCGGGTCGCGGTGCGCCGGGACGGGGAGGGCGAGCTCTTCTCGCAGGTCGTCGCCGACCCCGGCGTCGACCTGACGGCCCCGGAGGTGACGGCCCGCGTGGACGCCGCCGAGGGCCGGGTCCGGTCGGCGTCCGGACTACCCCTCTGAGCCTGCTAGAGTTTTCCCCGGTCGCTGCGGTGCACACCGCGACGGCCGTGATCGATCCCGCGTAGCTCAGCTGGCAGAGCATCCGACTGTTAATCGGACGGTCGTTGGTTCAAGTCCAACCGCGGGAGCCCCTCACCCCCGCCCGGGTCACCCTGGGCGGGGGTTTCTCCGTCTCGGAGCCACCGGTACGGCACTCCGGTCCGCATCGCCCATAGGCGGATGGTCTGGGCGCTCGGCGTGATCCGCCCGTTGATCCACGTCCCGACCGTGTTCCTGCTGACCTCCAGGTAATCGGCCATGTCCTGGACGCCGATGCCCGTGAGGCGAAGCGACTTACGCATGCGGTCCGCCAGGTCTGGCTCCAGGTCGGCCGCGGTGAAGACGCGCGTTCCCGTGTCGATGCTCATGCAACGAGCATTGCACGCGCAAAGCGGCGAATCAAGGGTGAAACCGGCATGCACGTCCGTCGTGCATTGACAGGTACCGTGCAATGCACGATGCTTCCGGCATGGCAGATCATCGAGACATGACGAGCACGGAAGCGTGCGCCGTCCTCAAGATCGACCGGTCGACGCTCGTTCGGTGGGTCCGTGCCGGTCGGATCGCGCCGACATACAAGTACCCCCGCTCGAACGGTGCCTACCTCTTCGACCGTGTCGCGGTGGAGGCTCTCGCCGCTGAGCGGAGGGCATCGTGAGCGCCTCGTCGAGCAAGCCGGCCGTGGCGAAGGTTCCGTTCACGGACCCGCTCGCCGAGCCGTGGTACTCGTGCGACGGCTACGACGAGGACGGCGCTCCTGTGTCGCTCGCGTGGCACCGGTCATGGCGCGAGGCCATGGCGCGAGCGAACGTGCTTGCGCTTCCGCCGGCGGTCGCGCACGCGGAGCTCGTGCGGACGTTGCGCGAGCTCGCGGCCGCCGGCGTCGTCGAGTTCGTCGTGGAGCCGACGTGCTGAGCGTCGTCCTGGTCGTGCTCGCCGGCTTCGTGATCGCCGCCTGCCTTGAGCGGGCGCGTGAGCTCGACGAGCGGAGCCGGCGGTGAGCGACGAGCAGCCCGAGTCGGGTCAGACCGTGGCCCTGTGGTGCCACGTGTGCCAGCGGTTCGTCGAGCATCACGCCGCGTTCGTGGACAACGGCGTGCGCAAGACGCGCGACGGCAAGACGCGCAAGCTCCCGCGCGTGCTGCACGTGACGCCGGCCGTCCTCGCGAAGCACCGCGAGACGCACGGGAGCACCTCGTGACGGCGTCGTGGCGGTCCGAGGCCGCGTGCCTGGACATGCCGGATGCCGAGGACGTGTTCTTCCCAGCGTCGGACGTGCCGTCGGCCTACGAGCGGGCGCGCGCGGTGTGCGCCGGCTGCCCGGTGGCCGCGCTGTGCCTCGCGGACGCGCTCGCCGTCGAGCCGCGCGCGAAGCGCTACGGCATGTTCGGCGGCAAGACGCCCGACGAGCGCCGTGCCCTCGCGGCGAAGTGCGGTGATCGCGCCGGCACCGAGGAGGGCTACCAGCGACACCGCGCCGCAGGCGAGCGCCCGTGCCATGCGTGCACGGGCGCCCACGGCGCGGCGATCCGGTACGCGTCGTGACGGCCGCGACGGAGCCCGACGACCGCCGGCGCGCCCGGTACGTCGCGGCGTACACGGAGCGCTACGGGCGCCCGCCGGCGCACCTGCCCGAGTACACGCCTCGCGTGCCGAGGACGGCCCGGTGAGCGGCTCGCGCGCGTTCGGGTGGGCACGGGACGAGTGGCGGCGCATCCGTGACGAGTACGAGCTCTACCGCGAGCGGCAGTACGCGGCCGCGGTCGAGGCGTGCAACTGCATCTTGCTCAACCGCGAGGCGATCGCCGCCGGCGTCGACGAGTTCTCACTGTTCATCGGCCGTCGCGACCGCGCGGAGCGGTGGGCGTCGGAAGAGCTCCTCGCCTGGTGGCGCGAGCACCCACACCTCACGTTCGCCGAGTTCGAGGCGGCCGCGTTCGAGTACATGGAGGTCCCGGCATGAGCCTCGGGAAGCCGGCCCTGGGGTCGGACAGGTACGCCCGCCAACGGCCACGGAAGCCGGCCCCGCCGGCACGCTCGAAGCCCTACGACGACGCGCCGCGGGTGCCGGTCGCCGGGTGGAAGACGACGCAGCTCGTCACTTCGCTGGAGAACGCCGGCTGGGGTGAGCTGCACGGCCGTTCGATGCAGGGCGTGCGCTCGACGCTGCACGCGCTCGTCGCGGCGCTGCCGTTCGGCTCGGGCGCGGGCAAGGCGACCGTGGCCGACATCGCGGCGCGTGCCGGCCTCACGACGAAGTGGGTAGCGCGCTGCCTGCGCCTGCTGGAGGACCTCGGCGTGATCGAGTGGACCCGCGGTGGCATCACGATTGAGTCCGCCTCGAAGCGCTACGGGACGCCCGGGTGGATCCGCATCGTCAAGACGCGCCTGGTGGACCTCATCGTGGCCGCGCGACCGCTCAACGACGCGCGCCAGGCGCAGCACCGCGCCGAGACGCTCGCTCGCATTCGCGAGATCAAGACGAAGTACACCCGGACGAGGATCAAGAACCAGCGTTCGCGCAGGTCAGACCATGTGGAACTGAGCGCCCACCCCACCCCCCTACGGGGAGGGACCGGCGGGCTGGAGCCCCGCCCGGGCGTCCCGCCCACCTCTACAGACTCTCAGGAGCACGCTCCGCGTGCCGTTCCCGAAGCGGCGCAAGCGCCGCGCGGGTACGGATCGAGCGCAGACCTCATGCTCCCGACCTCCGACGTTGCTCCTCCGGCCGAGGCTCGCGCCATGCGCGAGCTCCTGCGCAGGAAGACCCGCCGATGAACGATCCGCTCCTGTGCGAGCACGGCTACGAGCGACACCGGCGCACGCGCGCCGGTGAGTCCGTGTGCCCGTACTGCCGGCGTCTCGCCCGTGCGGCACGAGCCGCACAAGCAGCCCGGACGACGCCGAGGCCGGCGACCCCTCGCCTTGACCATGCGGCTCTCGCCGCGCACGACGACACCCTGTGGTCCGACGACGACCTCACCGACGAGCCCGAGCCTCGCGCCCGCGTGCTCGACCTCGCCGCAGCTCGTCGCGCTCGCCGTGGAGGTGCCACCGGTGGCCGGTAGGTCCTGGTCCGGCCGGACCGTCACGACGGCCCGCGCGTACTGGCGCGGCAGGCTCCTCGCCGCGGGTGCCCTGCCGTGCTGGCGGTGCGGCCGCGCGCTCACGGTCCGGTCTCGCTGGACCGTGGGCCACCTGGTGTCCCGGCACGCCGGCGGATCGGTCACCGACCCGGCCAACCAGTGGGTCGAGTGCGCGCTCTGCAACTTCCGCGCCGGCGGCCGCGACGGCGCCGCGATCACGAACGCACGACGCAAGCCGACGACCAAGCCGCGCACGGCCGCACCCGTGCGCGGCACCGAGAAGGATCGAGGGATCAGGGGATGGTAAGAGGCATCGATGAGCATCGATACGCGATGAATGTCCTTTTTGAGACGAGCGCGGAAGCCCACGCCTATCGACCCCTCACTTTCTCTCCCCACGGGGGAGGCGACGCCTCGCCGGTCCCGCCTCTGCGCGAGCCGCGCGGCCGCCGGCACTGCGTCCCGCTGCACGCGACGCCGGCGCCCGCCGACGTCGACCTGTCCGAGCTCGTCGCCGGCGCCGCCCTCCTCGGCTTCCGCCCGTCGCCGCACCAGGAGCGGTTCGGGCGGATCGTCGGCGCCGTCGGGCCGGACGGACTGCCGGCGCACCGTCGCATGGCGAAGACCGAGCCGCGCCGGTCCGGGAAGACCGAGGGCTTGCTGGCCCTCGCGGTCGGGCGGTGCGCGACCCGCGCCGACTACTACGTGGCGTTCTCGGCGCAGTCGGGCAAGAAGGGCCGCGACCGGTTCCTGAAGATGGCCGTTGCGCTCGACCGGTGGGACCCGTGCGCGCGCCCGTCGCGCACGAACCCGGACGGGTGCTCGCGCGACCACGTGCACCGCCGCATCTACCGGTCCAACGGCGGCGAGCGGATCGAGTGGGCCAACGGGTCCGTGTTCATGGTGCTCCCGCCCGACCCGGAGCTCTACCGCGGCGAGGAGTACCACCTCATCATCCTGGACGAGGCGCAGGAGATCACGGACGACGAGATCGCGTCCGAGCTCCTCGGCGGGATCAACCCGACGATGGACACCGTGCCCGAGGCACAGCTCATCGTCGCGGGCACCGCGGGCAAGGTCCGCGCCGGCCTCCTGTGGTCCTCGCTGGAGAAGGGCCGCGCCGGCACGTGGGCGATCCTGGAGTACGCCGCGCCCGAGCACGCCGAGCCGGTCGTGATCGACCCGGCCCGGCCCGACGACGAGCCCGTGCTCAACGTCGCGACGCTCGAAGCCGCGCACCCCGGCGTCGGCACGCTCACCACCGTGGAGATCATCCGCGGCAACTTCGACGACCTGTCGCTGGTCGACTACCAGCGCGAGTACCTCGGGCAGTGGCCCCCGGACCTGTCCGTCTCGGCGATCGACCCCGCGCACTGGACCGCGGCCGTCGCCGACATGCCGGCGACGCGTGGCGCCCGGGTCGGGCTCGCGTTCGACGTCGCGCCGGACGGGTCCTCGGCGTCGCTCGCCTGCGCGTGGCGCGACGACGACGGCCACGCCTACGTCGAGCTCCTCGCGCACCGGACCGGCGTGTCCTGGCTCCCCGCCGAGGCGTACCGCGTCGCCCGGGACGCGCGCGTGGCGATCGCCTACGACGTGATCGGGCAGAACACGAACCCGGCCGACGTCATCTCTCGCCGGCGCCCGCCCGTGAAGCTCGCGCCGATGAACATGAAGGACATGCAGGGCGCCACCCAGCGGTTCGTGTCCTCGCTCGCCGACGGCACCGTGCACCACTTCGACCAGAAGGACCTCACGATCGCCGCCGGTGGCGTCGGGTGGCGCAACGTCTCGGGCGAGTCCGCGCGGCTCTTCGGGCACAAGGCGTCTCCCGTGGCGATCACGCCACTGACCGCGGCCGCGCTCGCGCTGTGGTCCTACGACAAGCAGACCGCGCGCCGCCGGCGCGCCCGGCCCCCGGTCCGGCCCACCGAGACGAAGGGACGCGCGGCATGAGCTACCGGCACGACCAGGGCGCGACGTGCGTCGTCGGCATCTGCGACGTCTGCGACCGCCGATGGATCGCCGGCGACCTCGACGCCTCGCGCGCGCTCGCCCGCGCGCACGAGATCGCCGTGCACCCCGGCGCGACGTCGGCCCGCGACGCGCTCAACACGGCGAGGTACAGGTCCCGCCGGCACGCGTGATTCGTCGAGCGTCATAGGCGTTCGCACGATTGGGGCTCATGGCGTTCTGGAAGCGGAAGCTGCGCGAGGTCGAGAGCATCGCGAACTACGCGGGACAGCCCGGCGTGAAGAGCCGGCTACGGCCGGCGACCCCGCACAGTGAGAACACGCTCCGGTCCGTCGCCTACGCCGACATCCTCGGCGTGGAGCACGCGCCGATCACCCGCGACGAGGCGATCACCGTTCCGGCCGTCGCGGCCGGCCGCTGGCTCATCTGCAACCCGCTGTCCCGGCAGCCGCTACGCGCCTACACCGCCGAGACCGACCCGACAACCGGGGACCCGGTCCTCGCCGCCGACCAGCCGGCGTGGCTCGCCTACACCGGCGGGATCACCCCGTGGCAGTTCCGCACGATGCACACGCTCGACGACCTGATCTTCGAGGGCTGGTCCCTGTGGCGCGTCACCCGCGACGCGACGGCCGGGTGGACGACGTCCGAGGGCGAGTTCGTCGGCGCGATCACCGGCGCCGTGCGCGTGCCGCTCGACCGGTGGGACTTCGACGCCGACGACCAGGTCGTGATCGACGGCATCGTCCAGGACCACCTCGACGTGATCCTGTTCCAGTCGCCCATGGACCCGCTGCTCCTGTCGGGCCGGCGCACGATCCGCGGCGCCCGGATGCTTGAAGACCAGTGGGTCAAGGGCCTGGACGCCGTCCCGGTCATGGAGATCAAGCAGACCGAGGACATCGAGCTTGAGGACTCCAGCGACGCCGACGCCGACCCCGAGGCCGCCGAGGCGTTCGACGAGGCCAAGCAGATCGTGGATGACTACGTGGCCGCGCGCCGGCAGCCCAACGGCGCCGTCGTGTTCACGCCCTACGGGTACGAGCTCGTGCCGCACGGCGCGGTCCAGCCCGACATGTACGTCAACGGGCGCAACTTCCAGGTGCTCGACGTCGCGCGCCACCTCGCGCTGCCCCCGCACCTCATGGGCGCGTCGCAGGTCGCGGCGTCGCTCACCTACAACAGCACCGAGAACGGGCGGTCCGACTACCGCGACCTGGTGCAGACCGGGTGGGCCATGGCCCTTGAGGCGCGCCTGTCCATGGACGACGTCGTGCCGCCCGGCGTGCGCGTCGCGTTCGACCTGTCCGACCTCGCCGAACGGCCGGACGACGGCCTGGCACCGATCACGGAGGACTGACCACCATGACGAGCTCGATTCGCGCGGCCGGCCGGCTGCTCACCGCGTCCGTCGACGACCGCACGCTGACCTACCTCCTGCTGCCCTACGGCGAGCAGGGCCGGACCAACGTCGGGCGCGTCACCGCGTCCGCCGGCGTCGTGACACTCCCGCCCGACCCCACGCAGCTCGTCGCGAACATGGAGCACGACCGCACCCGGCCCGCCGCCCGGTTCCTGTCCGTCGAGGAGACCGCGGCCGGCCTCACCGCGTCCGTGCGCGTCCTGCCGACGAGCACCGGTGACGACCTCCTCGTGGAGGCGTCCGAGGGCGTGCGGACCGGTATCTCCGTCGAGCTCGACGGCGCCGTGATCCGCGGCGGCCGGCTGCTGGCCGGCGAGCTCACCGGCGCCGGGTTCTGCACCGCGCCGGCGTTCCCGTCGGCCCAGCTCGTCGCGTCCGACTTCGGCGAGACCGTCACGACCGACACGACCACGACCGTCGAGCACGACGACGGATCGCAGAGCACCACGACCGAGCACCGCGAGACGACCTACGAGTACACCGACGCCGGCGCGCCCGCCGACGTCGACGACGACCCCGAGCCGGACGCCGAGCCGGACGACACCGAGGAGGACCAGACCGTGACCGCACGACTGCACAACCGGCCGGCGACCAAGCCCGGCGACAGCCTCGCCGCGGCGCGGACGACGAGCGCCACGACCACCCAGCTCCGCGCGTCCGAGGTCTTCCGCAACCTCGCGTCCGCCGGCCTTGAGCCGCGCCAGCTCCTCGCCGCGCTCGACCAGGTCTCGCAGGCCGACGCGTTCGACGTGACGACCGTCCCGCAGTACCTCGGCGAGGTCTGGTCCGGCGTCGAGTACGTCCCCGAGTTCACGCCCCTGGTCGGCCACGCCGACCTCACGTCCGGAAAGATCATCGGCTGGCGGTTCGTCCCCGGGAAGACCCCGGTCGTGGGCGACTGGACCGGCGGTGGCACCGAGGTCCCGTCCAACGAGGTCGACCTGGAGCCCGTCGAGGCGACCGCGGCGCGGATCGCCGCCGGCTGGAACGTCGACCGCATCCACCGCGACTTCCCGAACCCCGAGTTCTGGGCCGCGTTCTTCCGCCTCGCCAACGAGGACTACAAGCGCAAGGTCGACGCCAAGGTGGGCACGCACCTCCTCGCCACGGCGTCGTCCACCGAGGTCGAGTTCGACCCCGACGTGGTCCCGACCGGCGTCTCCGAGGCCGCCGCCAAGATCGTCAAGGGCATGCTGCGCCTCAAGGCCACCCAGAAGGGCCGGGCGCAGTGGGCCATCCTCGGCGAGGACCTCTACGAGCAGTGGCTCTACACCCGCGCCGACGACGCCCTGGCCTACCTCCAGGTGGCCCTCGGGCTCGGGCAGAACGCGATCGAGGGCATCAACGTCGTGGGCACCTCGGCCGTCCCCGACGGCACGGTCCGCGTCGGCGTGCGCGCCGCCAACACGCTCCACGAGCTCGGCGGCGCGTCCCCGCTGCGCGTGTCCACCGAGGACCTCGCCGTCGGCAACCTCACCGAGGCCGTCTACGGGTACTACGGGATCATGCGCCACGACGCCGGCGGCGTCGTGCGCGTCGTGGACGCGGCCCCGTGATCCCCGGCGCCCGGCCGTGACCCCTGCCCGGCCGGGCGCCGGCTTCCCGCCCCGACACCGCGACCCCGGGAGACACCGTGACCGAGCCCGCACCCGACGCCCTCGGCGTCGTCGGATGGGTCGACGCCGACGCCCTGATCGAGACGTCCCCGACGTGGGTGGAGACGACCGACACCGACGACCTGCTGGAGGCGCTGGAGGCCGCGCACGAGCAGTGCCTGGAGTTCCTCAACGGGCGTGTGCCGTGGCGCATCCCGCCCGACGAGGACGCCGGGGAGCCCGGCGTCGCGCCGGCCCGGCTCGTGCTCGCCCAGAAGCTCCAGGCACGCGCGCTCCTGCGCTCCACCTACACCGGCTCCCGCGACGAGATCGGCCCGGACGGCATGACCGTCACCGTCTTCCCGATGGACTGGACCGTGAAGAACCTCCTGCGCCCGCGCCGCGGCCGGCGAGGCCCGCGATGAGCGCGCGAACCGACCTGCACGACGCGCTCAAGGCCGGCCTGCCCTCCACGTACCGCGTCCTGCCCTACCCGACCGACGACCCCGGCCACGTCGCGAAGCCGACCGTCCTCGCCTACCAGCGCACCCTCACGCGCCGGACCGCGTCGCCCGACGGCGTGTGGGACCTCGCGCTGGAGGTCTGGGTCCTCACCAGCGACTCCAACCCCGCCCGCGGTGAGGACGCGCTCGAAGACGCCCTGTGGAAGGTCCTCGGCGTGCTGGACGACCTCCCGTGGCTCGGGATCGCCACCGCCACCCGCGTCGACTTCGAGGGCCGCTTCCCCGCCTACCAGATCACCCTCAACGCCGCAGCCAAGAAGGAGTAGCAGCCATGTCCACCACCGTCCTCGAGGTCGAGCCGATCTTCGGCAAGAACTACGCCGTGATCTGCGCCGCGCTCGACTACCGCAAGCACATCGACTCGTTCGCGCTCGTGCCCCAGACCCAGACCCAGACCTGGCGCGGCGCCGGCAACAACACCCACTCCGACGTCTCCGTGATCGGGTGGAACGTCCAGGCCGGCTACATGCAGGACTGGAAGAGCGAGGACTCGTTCTCCCGCTTCCTCCAGGAGCACGCCGGCGAGACGCTCACCTTCACGTTCGAGCCGCAGGCCGGGGAGGGCACCTCCTGGACCGTCGACGTCGTGATCGTCCCCGGGCAGGTCGGCGGCGCGATCGGATCGCCGCTCAACGTCACCGTCACCCTCGCGTGCGCGACCGACCCCGTCCCGACGTACCCGGCCTGACGTGCCGGCGAAGCTCCGGCTGCGCGATTGGGACCAGCTCTACCAGCGCGCGGCCAAGATGGAGGGCGCGGACGCCCGTGTGCGCGCGGCGCTCACGACGCACGTGCCCTCCATCGCGGCCCGCATCTGGACCGACTCCAGCGCGCTCCGGTACGCCACGACCCGCATGGACCGCGCCGCGCTCGCCGGCACCAAGGTCCGGTCCTCCGCCCGCTCCACGACGTTCACGGGCGCGACCCGACCCCGCATCCCCGGTCTCGACCCGGGCGCCGTCGAGTTCGGCGACGGCCGCCACACCCCGACCACGTACCGCCGACGGTCCCGCAACGGCGGCACCCACCAGGTCACCCGCAACACCCAAGCCCAGCTCCCGCGCCGCGACCGGCGCGGGCGCGTGATCTTCCGGTACGGCCGCGAAGCGATCCGCCGGCAGATGTCCGCCTACGCCCAGACCATCGCCCGCGCGCTCCACGAGCTCCTCGAAGGGAAGTGACCCGTGGCAGACCTCAAGCTCGGCATCATCGTCGACACGGACACCAGGGCCACCAAGCAAGAGTTCTCGTCCCTGCGCCGCGAGATCAAGCGCGAAGCCGACGCCATGGGCGGCGATTGGGAAGCAGCCGCCCAGACGGTCGAGGACGCGCTCCGCGACGCCGGCGCCCGTGACGACCTCATCGACGCGGCACGCCGGATCGGCCGCGAGGGACCGTCCGAGATCGAGAAGCTACAGCGCGCGCTCCGCGACGTCGGCGACGACGCCCGCACCACGTCCGACGACGTCGACGCCGCCGCCCGCGGGATCTCGGACTCGCTCGACGACGCCGCCCGCTCCGTCGCCGACTCGTTCGAGGAGAACGCCCTCACCGCAGACGACGTGTTCGGCGCCGAGCTCAAGGCGGAGATCGTCTCCAACGCGGCCGAGTCCGGCGCCGAGGTCGCGCGCGGCTTGAAGGACGGCTTCGACTCCGAGGACGTCGAGACCATCGTGGACGGCATCTCCGACACGATCGTCTCGGTAGGCACCCTCGGCGGCCCGATCGGCACCGCAGGAGGTCTCGCGGCCGCCACCGCGATGAACCTCATGGTCGGCCCGGCGATCGAGGAGGCCAAGGCGCGCGCCGAGGAGTTCCAGAACTCGTTCACCGACGCGTTCCAGAACATCGCCACGGCCGGCGCCGAGATGGGCCGCGAGCTCGCGATCACGTCCATCGCGGGCGAGTTCGCCGAGGACGCCCAGAAGATGGCCGACGCGACGAAGGTCGCGAACGCCCTCGGCGTCGAGCGCGGCGCCGTGCTGCGCGCCATGGCCGGCGACCAGAAGGCCCTCACCGAGGTCACCGAAGCACACACCGCGGCGACCGAAGAGGCCGTCGAGGTCTGGGACCGCGAAGCCCAGCAGATTCAGGACTACGGCCTCGCGACCGAGGAGACCGCAGCCAAGGCCGACGAGTGGCGCGAGAAGGCGCGCGGGCTCGGCGACGCGATCGGCAACGTCACCTCGGCGTACGAGAACAACACCGACGCCCTCGGCGCCGCGACCGAGGCCGCAGAAGCGAAGGCCGAGGTCGACGCGATCGCGAACCAGCGACTCACCGACCAGGCGCGCGCGCTCGCCGAGTCCACCGGGAAGGCGCAGGAGTTCGAGGTCACCATCGACGGCGCGACCCGCACGTTGGCCGCGATGCCCGACGGCAAGGTGATCGACGTCGAGGCCGAGGGCGTCGAGCTCACCCAGGCCGAGATCGACCGCATCCGCGGCAAGGACGTCTCCGTGCGCGCGCAGGCCACGAACACCGACTGGACCAACCAGGTCCTCAACTCCGTGGCGACCTCGCGCACCGTGCCGTTCTACATGTCCGCCGACTCCTGGCAGGCGCAGCAGGCCGCAGACCGGGCCGCGGCGAGCGTGCGGCCACCGACCGTCCGCGTCAACTTCAGCTACCAAAGGATCGCCGTATGAGCGTCTTCCTGCGCGACCGCGCGGCCGCGCTCGTCCCCGGCGCGCCCACCGTGCGGACCAACCTCGCGACGACGCCACGCGCCGTCACGGGCTCGGCCCTCGCAGCCGGGCTCACGGCCGACCACGGGAGCGGCACAGGAACGTTAGTGCGCAACTCGGGCAACGGCCCCGACGGCCGCGCCGGGTTCGCCCGGTACACCCGCTCCACGGTCTCTGCGGGCACGACCTACACCGTCCGGTATCGCGAGCCGCTCGCGCTGCCTGCCGCCGTCGGGCCATCCACGGTCTACCGCGTGAGCGCGTACCTCCGATCCAGCGTGGCCCGTACCGTGCAGGTCCTCGCCCAGCACGGCTTCGACTCGTTCTGGTTCGACGGCCCGACCACCGCCGTTGCACTCACCGCGAACACCTGGACGCGCGTCTCCGTGCCGCTCGACCAGGACACGACCCCCGGGACCCTGAACGCCGGCCTCGCGATCCGACCGACCGACGGCGCCGGGTCGGCCGGCGCGCAACTCGACGTGGCGTGCCTACTAGTGGAGAGCACGACGGAGCTCCGCCCGTACTTCGACGGGGGCACCCCGTCCGCATGGCCGACCATCGCGTACCGCTGGCAGGCCGTTCCAGACCTGTCCGTCTCGCAGAGCTTCGTCCCCGTCTACGCCGGCCAGCAGGACGTTCCGCTCCTGCTGGAGTACGCCGGCCCGGTCTCGACCCGGCACACGACGCTCGAAGTGATCGGCCGGCCCGACCCGATCCCGGTCCTCGGGCCGGGCGGTCTGCGCTCCGGCACGCTCGACCTCTTCACGCTCGACGCCGCGGCCGCGCACGCGATCGCCGAACTGCACCAGGGCGCCGTCGTCCGGCTCGTCGACACCGAGTACCCCGAGGTCGGCATGGACTACATCGCGACCCGCGTCACGACCTCGCCCGAGCCCGGCCCGGACGTCGTCTTCCTCCAGCGCGACACGCCCCGACGCTGGCGCGTGTCCATCGAGTACGTCGAGGTGGCGCCGTCGTGACCGCCCCCTACCTCGCCCGCGCGACCACGGACCTCGCGACCGGCTACCAGCCCGTGCTCGACGCGACCGCGCAACCGTGGGCGTCGCCCGGGTCGCCCGTGACGCTCGACGTGCTCACCGCCTCCGTCACCGAGGACGAGTCCCTGTCCCCGCGTACTCAGGTCGAGCTCACCGTGGCGTCGACCGCGGCCGTGCGCGCGCTCGACGCCCGCGCCGGCATCTTCCTCCACCTGGAGGCCGGCTACCGGTACTTGGACGGCGTGCTCGACGTCCACCCGTGGCATGCCTACCTGGTCGTGCACGAGCTCGCGCCGATCCCCGAGAACGGCACCGTGGCGATCACCGCGTACTCGCTCGACACGCTCATGCACCTACACCAGCTCCACGAGCTCTACGCCGAGGCGACGCCCTTGGACGACTTCCTGGAGGGCGCCGTGCTGCCCGAGGTGATCCCGTCCGCCTGGTCCGCGCTGCGCGCGATCGACTACGGCACGGTCTCGCCGGCGACGCCGCTCACGGTGCGGTCCATGGACCCGACCATCGTCGCGCCGCCCGCCGAACCGCTGTCGGCCGCGACCGAGGCCGCCGGCGCTATCTGGTACGCCGACCGGACCGGGCTGTGGCGCATCGCCGCCCGGGCGACCGCGACCGGCACGCCCGTGCACACGCTCGCCACCGGCCCCGGCGGGACCGTCACCGACTACGACCCTGTCCTGTCGTTCGACGGCTACGCCAACGCCGTCTACCTCGGCTACGGCGATGACTCCGTGGGGTACGCCGAGCAGACCACCGGCCCGTACCGCGTCGCCGTCGCGCCGCGCGTCACGCTCGCGATCAAGCGCGGGTCGCTCCTGTCGCCGTCGCAGAGCACCCGCAACGCGGCCGCGCTCGCCGTGCTGCGTCGCGTCATCACCTACGGCCGCTCCGAGGAGCTCGTGGCCGCGGCTGCCCTCTGGGTCAAGCCCGGCGACACCGTGACCATCGCACCGGCCGGCGAGAGCTCCTACGCCCGGCTCGTGCGCCGCGTGTCGTTCCGCTTCCCGGGCGGCGACATGACCCTAGCCACCCGCAACCCCACCTAGGAGACACCCCGTGGTCCGCTACATCACCGAGCACGACAGCCCCAACTTCACGCCCGCGGCGAAGTGCCGGGCGCGGTTCGGGCAGCCCCGCACCGTCGAGTCGATCACCATTCACTGGTGGGGCGACCCGGCCACCAAGCCGTCGTTCGACGGCGTCGTGTCCCACCTCTGCCGGCGCGCCGGCACCTCCAGCGCGCACTACGTGATCGACGCCGGCCGCGCCGCGTGCATCGTCGACCCCGACGACGCCGCGTGGCACGCCGGCTCCCGCACCGGGAACGCGACGTCCATCGGGCTGGAGCTCGACCCGCGCGCGACCGACGACGTCTACGCGACGGCGGCCGAGGTGATCGCCGACCTGCGCCGCACCTACGGTGACCTCCCGCTCGTGCCGCACAAGCACTGGAAGAACACCGCCTGCCCTGGTGTGTTCGACCTCGCCCGGCTCGACTCCCTCGCCCGCGGCGTCGCGACGCCCGCCCCGGCGAAGCCGGCCCCCGCGCCCGCGAAGCCGGCCCCCGCGAAGCCGGCACCGGCCCCGACGTCGCCGGCGCTCAAGCGCGGCTCGACCGGCACCCGTGTCGAGCGGCTGCAGCGCACGCTCAAGACGCGCTACCCGCTGTACGCCAAGCACCTCGCGGTCGACGGCGACTACGGCCCCAAGACCGAGGCAGCGGTGCGCGAGTTTCAGTTCCGCGCCGGCCTCGCCGTGGACGGCATCGCCGGACCCGCCACCCACCGAGCCCTCGGGCTCACCTACTGAGAGAAGGAGGGCCGTCCCTCATGACCCAGGAGACGACCACCACCCCGCCCGTCGTCCCGCCCACCGTGCGGACTGTCGCGTACGTCGTCGGGATCGTCGCCGGCCTCGCGGCCGCGCCGTCACTCCTCGCGTTCGACCTACCCGCGTGGGCCGCCGTCGCGGCCGCGGTATCGGGCGCGGCCAACGCCCTCGCGTTCGGCTACAACCCCACGCGGCAGTGACCACCGCCTCGTGGGGATTCGCCGGCGTCGTCGTCGCGCAGCTCGCGACGATCGTCGTCGTGTGGATCAAGACCCGCGCGGCCGCCGCGTCGAGCGCCCGCACCGAGCAGCAGGTCACCCCCAACCACGGATCGTCCATGCGCGACGCGATCGACCGCATCGAACGCCGGCTCGACGACGTCAGCGCCGGGCTCGGGACCGTCCACCGCCGCGTCGACCGGCTCTACGAGCGGTGGGGAGGCGAACGGTAGAACGAACGAGGGCCACGACCGGTTACCCGGTCGTGGCCCTCGCGCCGCTACTGTGACCGCCATGACCACAGCGCTCCGCTACGCACCCATCGTCGCCGCCGTCGCGTCCGTCCTCACGTTCGTCCTCGTCCTCGTCGCGTTCATCATGTGGCGCGCCGAGGTATCCCAGGCCGAGTACGACGAGCGTTTCCAGGCGTGCATGGCCTCCGCGCCTCCGCTCGACCCCGACGACATGGACCCGTACCTGGACGCGGCGACCATGTGCCACGAGTCGCTCGGCTCCAAGATCGGATGAACCACCGCCTGGTTTGCTGACAAATCAGGGTGTCCGTGTGGTCCTTTTTGCACAGGCTGTGGATTTCACGTCACGCGGCCGCGGCCCGCGCAACGGCACGTAGTGCGTCCTGGGGAAGCTGCACGTACCTCTGCGTGGTCTCCGGCTTCGAGTGCCCGAGGAACGCGCCGACGGCGAGCAGGTCCCGCGTGCCGGCGTAGGCGCGCGTCCCGGCCCGGTGGCGGAGCGTGTGCGCGGTCCAGTGATCGGGGAGCAGCCGGGACATGAGCACCGAGACGTGCCCGGCCGACAAGTGCCCGTCGGTGCGGCCCGGGAAGAGCCACCCGCGCGCACGTCGGATAGCGTGCACGAGCTCGTCGTCCACGAGCGGAACCAGGCGCGTCTTCCCGCCCTTGCCCGTCACGTACAGGACGTCGTCGACCAGGTCGCGCGTGTGCACGGTCGCGATCTCCCCGGCCCGCAGCCCGCCGTGCGCGCCGAGGAGCAGGATCAGCCGCTCGCGCTCGTCGGCGAGCCCCAGCGCCCGCTCCAGCACCGCCTCGGGGATCGGTCGCGCCTGCCCCGGCGGGACGCGTACCGGACGCAACATCCGCGACGGGTCCGCCTCCAGGTAGCCCATGCCGTGCATCCACCGGCAGAAGCCGGCGAACACGGACCGCGCGGACTTCCGCGTCTCGGGCGCCCAATCCGGGCGCGACAGCGCGCGCTCTAGGACCTGCAGCGTGATCGTGCGCGGGTCGCCCGTGTGGTCGGCGAGGAGGCGCAGGTAGTGCGCGTGCAGCCGAACCGTCAGCGGCCGACGACCGGCCGCGCGTAGGGACGTGAGGTATTCGTTGGCGTACAGCCCCCATGCATCGTTCATGGGACGGTCGTACCGCTGTGCGATCGCGCGCCGATCGGCGCGTAGCGGGCGAACGTGACCGACCCGGCCGTGAAGTCCGTCACGCGGCATCGAGCCGGCGGCTGCGCTCGACGATCAGGCGGAGGGCCCGCTCGTCGCACCCCTGGCGTACGCCGCAGCTCACGGCGCGGAAGTACACGTCGGCACCATGCCACCCTGCCGCCCGCGTCTCCGCGATCAGTCGCGCCGCGACGGCGCGCTCCGCGCTCACGCGGCACGCTCCACGTCTCGGCCGAGTGACCACGGGCCGATGACCAGCGACGACGTGTAACCGGACGGTCGTAGGTTCAAGTCCTACCGCGGGAGCACGTAGAGAAGGCCCCTGACCTGGGAAGTAACCCGGGTCGGGGGCCTTTCGCGTTGCGCATGGCAACGTGTTGGCAACTGGCCTCCCCAGAGCCCGACCGCAGGCAGGTCGGGCCAGGCAGCGGCGGCAACCGCGAACCTGGCCCTCGGTCGGGCACCTAGTGAGAGGTGCAGACCGTGGGGCACAACCCTACCGATCCCCGGTGCTCGTGTGGAGCGCCCGCGGACGGGACGCTCATCCTCAGCTCGCCTGCGCTTGGTCTCGTGATCGAGCCGTCGTGCATGTCGTGCGGCACTGACGCCCTCGGCACTGCCCGGTGCGACGTGCGGTGGACGCCCGGGATCACGCCCGTCGTGACGACGCGCCTGACGTATCCGGAGCGAGTCCAGTGAGCGCGGCGATCGCCACACCTAGTACGGGATCCCGTACTAGTGCAAATCCGAGATTCCTCGGTTAGCGCCGATGAGAACTGTGCAGCGCCTCTTCGGAACTCCCGAGGAGCGCCGGAAGGGTCGCGTTCGAAACGCGACCCTTCGAGACACTCGTCCCGAATCCAGGACGTCCGCGAGGCAGGAGCCGTGGCGCTATTCCCGAATCCGGGAATACAACGAAGAAGCCCTGCGAGGTGCACCTAGCACTCGCGGAGCGGGATGACCTACGCAGTGCGTAGGTCATCGGTGACCTCGACACCACTCAGGTCACCGATGACCCCTCGATCGAGTCGGCCCCATCCCGATGGCGTCCGCAGAACGGACGTCACCGATGACCTCAGCAGTACTGAGCCCATCTGAGAGGAGCATCATCATGCCTGACAGGACGAACACCATTCCGAAGCCTCCCGCCGAGTGCACCGTTGGCTGGTGTGCGGAAGGCGAGAGCTGCACCTGGGAGCCGGACGGCCCGCATGGCTGGACACGCCACCACGAGGCGCGGATCGACGACGTCGTCTCAATCTTCACCGTCGAGTACCGCTATGGCAGGGAGGATGACGGGCTGCAGGACATCCGCATCGACGTCCTCGACGACGACCTGACCACCCTCGCGGAAATCCGCACGCTGTCGGACGCGCTCGAGGTGGCCGCCGGGATCGTCAGCGGCCACAGGGGCGAGCGATGAGCGTCGTCTGGAACTTTGTAGCGACCAAGCCATCGCTTTCAACGCAGGAGGCCTACGCTCTCGCCGCTCGCACCGGGCTCCGCATGGTCGATCACGACGTCCCCTGCCGCTCGTTCGGCGACAAGTTCGGAGAGGGAGAGTTTCGCGTGATCGGGTCGATGACCTGGAACGTCGCGAGGCAGCGGCTCTCGCTCTTCCTACGGAGCGACGCGACTCGGGATGAGCTCGTGACAGCGATCGCCTACGCCGCCAACTACCGGCTGCGCATGGCAGACACACCAGACCTCGCGCATCGTGCCTGGCGCTTCCGCCCGAACATGGCAGCGGGCCAGCCGTATTACTCCGCACGGATCTGTCGTCCGCTCGCCGACTACGGCGAGGACCTGCAGCTCATCGCACGCATTCCAGATGTCATCCCTACGGAGCTCTCGTCAGGAGTTCCGTCCGTCTGACGGATCGATCTCGACCTCTGAGCCTCGCCAAGGGTGTGCACACTCTGCACCCCCTTGGCGGGCCTGAGCGGTCGATGGGGGGTACGCCAGACGTACCCCACAGGGGTACGCGCTGGGCGCGTAGCCCATCGCTCAGCCTTCTTCCCGACACCGGGAAGAAGGCTGGACAAACAACGGCGCTCCTGCCCCTCAGCCGTGAACCGATGGGGTCCGGTGGCACAGTCCGCGGAACCGGCCGCGGCACCCTCGCCTCGTAGTGCACGACGTCGCCAGGGTCCACGCGAAGCTCGCTCCCGACACCGGGGCGGGCTACTGGTCGTGGCCGGTTCCGAGTCCGGGCGTTGGATCGGGGGTTGCTTGGGGAGGGGGTCCGCTCCGGGAGAGAGCCGCCCGCAGGGCGTCCGCGCCTTTCATCCTTCCCCGCATCGTGGCGCTCTGGAAGTGTTCAGGCATGGATCACAGAGAAGTGTTCAAACCCATCAACGACGCCATCACTCAGAGCTCAACCGAACTCGCCCACGTGTTCGGATACGGGCAGCCGCGATGGTACGGCCTGGCCCTCTCGGACATCGCGCTGGCACTGCAGGACGGTGAAGGAATCGAGTTCGCGGACGTGAGCGTGACACTCGGGGGCGAGGACGACGACTTCACGGTCGACATCGCCATCCTCTCGACCAGCCTCCTCATCCAGGTTCACGGCGTCAGGGCGCGCGAACGGGACGAGCGGACGACTTCTGTCCGCGACCGCGCGACGCTTACGGCCATCGAGATCACAACCGGGACCAGTGCGTTCGCGAACGGCCTGGCGGAGAGCTGGCCAGGACGGGTCTCGCTCAGACTGACCTACGCCGACGACCTGACTCTCACCCTTCCACAATCGCGCAGCGCGAACCGCGAGCAGCACGGGCGGGTCAGCGCACTCGTTCCGGCACTTCGTCGCGACCTGACACGGGGCTGAGCCGCACCTGCCATGGGACTCCTCAAGAAGCTCTTCGGTCGCCGGGACGAGACGCCGCCGAAGCCTGCGCCGGCACCAACGGCTCGGGTCACGGCCCGACGTTCCCACCGGGTTGCCCAGACTTCTCGGCCTGCCCCCAGTGCGCCGACTCCGGTCGCTCAGCGCACGACGGTGTGGCGGGACGAGTACCTCGAGGGCGAGCGAGAAGCGGCGGCGCTGGCCCGTCGAGAGGGTGCCTTTCCGAACCTGCGCCTCGTCAAGGAACGCGGTCGCCTGGTCCTCGAAGCACCCGGCATGGGCTGGATCAACCCGCGCTCGCGCGCCCTCTACAAGATAGGCATCTACATGTTCGGCCTCCGCGGACGCGCCTACCACGAGGCGACGTTCGTGGCTGCCGCTCTCCCGCTTGGCCGAGTCCTCGAGCTCGTGCGCGAACCGGAGAACGCGCACGACAAGAACGCCGTCGCCATCCACGCCAGGAACGGCAAGATCGGGTACGTCAACAAGCAGAACGCGGCACGGATCGCCAAGCGCATCGACGCCGGCGAGACGATGCGCTGCATCGTCGCGAAGGGCGGTCGAGCGGGCGATCCCGACAAGTCATGCGCGCTGCTCGTCACGAGCGACGTGACACTCGCGCACATCGCCCAAGACGTGTCCTAGTACTCGGCATCCCATCGCTTCATATGGCTTTGCCGATGCCGTCTACATTGCTGGGGCCGTCCCGATCGTCACTACTCGATCTTCGACAACTAGGGCTCTAGGTACTGAACCGCGATCGACGAGATGTGGGCGCCCTCTAGCACTACGCGCTCATACGCTGGATCGAGATTGACGGCCTTCTTCTTGCCTGGATCGCGGCGAGCTAGCGGGCCAGCCAGCACGAGGGCACGAGTTTCGGAGTCCGCCTCGGTCGAGTAGGCGCCGACCCAGCCCAGCCAGAGCGTCCCGTCGTCCATCGCAACTCTCACGAACGGCTCGTGCCCATCGGGGCACTGCTTGCGGAAGGCGATAAGCCACTCGGGGTCGGGGGTCAGGTTTGGCGTCTTGCCGTCGCCGGCGCGCCACATCTTCCACAGCTGGTCCGCCATGAACGCCAGGAAGCACGCGAAGCTGGTCGCGACACCTGCGAGGACCAGAGCACGTGGAGCCATCTCAAGGCGATAGACGTCGTCCGTTGCGAACCGCACGTAATCAAACCACAGCCGAGAGTGCAGCGACCAGGCGCTGATAGCGATGAGCGCCCCCATCGTCGAGAACACGATCGACGCAAGGGCGATTCGTCCGACCTCAGCGAACGCCGACTCGTGGGGTGAGACTCTCCAACGGCGGGCTCTCAGATCGAAGAGGAGCCCAGGTGCCGCAGCAAGAAGAAAGATGATGAGGCCTGTCCAGCCGTCGATCATGCTTTGCCGGCGGGATCCTTCTTGGCGCCGTCGCCGGACCCCCCACCCTTGCCCTTCGCATCGATCACCTGGTCAACCGACTTTCGTTCCGTGGCAGCAGACCCCGTGAGCGAGTCTCTGCCGCTCCCTGGTTCGCTGATTCGACCCTTGTTCTCAACCATGGCTGGAGCCTAGTGGCTCGAGACGAGTACCGAGAAGGCTGCTGATCCATGTCCGGTCAGAAGCTCCACTCCCAGCCACCACTCTGGACGTAGACCGGTCGGTACGCCACGACACCTGTACCTGCGGGAACGTCGAGGACGATCGTCCCGTTGGCGGACTGTGCCGGTCCCATCGTCTGCGGGAACTGCTCTGCGTCGCTCAGGCACATGTAGGCGTTGCCGATCGGATCGTTGATCCGCATGTTGTTCGCGTCGAACACCTGGAAGTCGTGGAACGTCATCATGAAGTCACCCATCGTCGAGGAGTCCCACGCCGCAGTGGTGTTCACCTCGAACCGCAGCGCGACGAACTGCCCGTTCACCGGCGCCTCCGAGTACTCGCTCGTGCACTGGAAATTCGGCACGATCTCGGTCACCTTGAAGTCGAGAGTCCACTCGTTCGTCGCCGGGTCCTGAAGGCCCCCGGTCTCACCGATCTGCTTGACGATGTTCCCGCGCTCGTTCGTCTCCGGCTCAGCGACGGTCGGCTCCTCCGTCTCCTCGACATCGACTTCCTCGGCGCTGGGCTCCTCCGAGGCATCCTCGCTGGGAGTGCGAGTCCCGGCAGGCTCGGGCGGCTCGGACGACGCGGGGATCTGTGCCGAGCACCCGGCGAGGAGGGCCGCGACGAGAACAACGGCGGAGGCAAGCAAGCGAGTCTTCATGGCCGTTCCTTGAGATCGTTGGTGTACCAGGCGTTCCGCTTCACGGTCCCACTCCAAGCCGCACGGGTTACTCGTCCGGGGTGGGTGAAATGCGAGATTCACCCACCAACGCGGGCCAGCGCGGCCCTACCTCGTCTTCCGCAGCTTCGGCATGACGCTGTCCCGGGCGTCGTAGCTCTCGCAGAGAAAGTCGACCATGTTCGGCCACGCGTCCGGGTTCTCCCGGTAGAAGGCGTGGCGCTCGACATGCCAGGGGTACCAGTCGTCGATCGTGCGGCCAGGGAACGTGCGCAGCCGGGCCGGCACCGGCGTGGTACCCGTGGGCTCGTGGCGTCGTCTCATATCCACTCCACTCGGAACATGCGGTAGTAGCCGTCGGGGTCCGGCGGGATCTTGACGCCGTGCTCGTGGCGCCAGTCTTGGCGCGCCTTCTGCCACGTGGGCACGTCGGGCCAAAGATCCGGGTCGAACGTCAGCAACTCGGGCGGCGGCTCGATCGTGGGCTCAGGCTCGGGCAGTCGGCGCCTCATCGTCGACCCCGTCCCGCGTAGACGCCGCGGACGGGACGGGCTGCCGGCGCGTCCTCGTCGAGTCCGGGCACGCCGAGTGTGGCGAGGATTCGCGCCATCGCGAGGCGGTGTGCGCGAGCCTCCGCGACGGCCGGGTGAAGGCGCATCCCCTGGCTGCTCGGGATCATGATGCCGTCCTTCGCCACGGCGGCATCGAGGTCTCGGATGCGGTCACGGGTACGGCACGCCTCTTCGAGCTGCGCTGCCTCGGCTGGTCCGAGCTCGAAGTCAGCGACGATCGCGTCCCAGAGCTCGACGCCGGGAGCACGCAGCTCTGCGGGGGGCGGTGGTGCCTGCGTGGTGGTCATGGGGCCTCCTTAGGCCGTGATCGAGGGGCTCAACGTTTGGGTCACCGCGCGGGATTTCGCTAACTACCTGGCTGCGAACCCCTTCTTGGCCAGGGCCACCCCCCGGGGGTCATCGGGTGAGGTGTCGCCGCAGTGCTTGGGTCGCGGCCTGCTTGTCGGGGTTCCGGGCGGCACGGCGTCGTTCAAGGCCCGTCGCAGCGTCGGCCTCGGCACGTCGGCGTTGTCGCTCCCTGGCGGCGTCGGCGATGGCTTCGAGCACGGCGCTCAAGCGATGTGAGTGGGTCTCGTCGCTCACGGCACGTCCTTCCGGTGGGCGGTGAGGAGCACGTCGTCGAGGGGTAGCGCGCAGCAGTCACTCATGGACTTGTCGCTGCCGCACCAGCACGGGGCGTCGATGTAGGTCTGGATGCAGCAGTCGCGGTAGGTCTTGCCGGAGCCGCAGGTGCAGTCTTGGATCTGTCCGCGGGGGTGCATGGTGCCGGCGACGACGGCCTGGAACTCGGGCCGGTTCACTCGGTCGTCGAAGGTGTGCACCACGGACTGTTCGACCCGGCCGCGGTGCAGGACGGTGCGCTGTAGCTTCCCGCCGAGGAGCACCTTCATCTGGGTGGCCTGCGAGGCGCAGGCGCGGTCGAGGCGGGCGCGCATCGCGAGGTCGACCCACCCGTCGGTGGTGGCCGGCGGGAGCATGGCGGGGAAGCCTGCGAAGCGCTCGAGCGTGTCTTGGCCGGTGTCGCCGACGAGTCGCTCGGCCATGCCGGCGAGCTCTATGCCGCTGGGTCGGACGCCGATCGGCGCCGGGTAGACGAACAGACCGACGACGGGGCGAGGCACGAAGTCGAACCGCGACGAGAAGGTCGTGGCCGTGAAGGAGGCTGAGCGGTGGGACCAGCCGACGTGCACGAAGGTGACTTCTTCGCGCTCGCCGAGCTCGGGCAGGCTCGCCCACATCTGCCTGGCGTACTCAGGAGTGACGTCGTTGAGCTGGTCCATCGTCGTGGCGTTGGTCAGGCCGATCATGCGCTTCCACGTGACGGCGGCTTCGTGGTCGCCGAGGATCGCGATCGCCATGTCCAGGTGCAGGATCGGTTCGATCTTCGTGGTGGTGTCGAGAACGCGCACGGTGCGCGAGTACGACCACGTGTCGGAGTAGAGCTCAGCGCGGTCGCCATGGGCGGTCAGGGCGAGGAAGCTCATGCGTGGGCTCCTATCGTGAGGACGGTCTGGTGCGGCGGCCCGGGGATCGGCCCGCCCGCAGCGAAGGCGCGTGCAGCGAACCCGACGCCGTTGACCTGCGTCCCGGTCTTCGCGTCGAAGTAGATCGACACCCGGTGCCCGTTCCACTCCCGGTCGAACCGCTGCAAGGTCGCTTGCGCTGACGCGACGTTCGCGTACACGTCCGTGCCGCGGGAGAGCGGGATCGAGAGGACTTCGTCAACGAGTGCCGCGACCTCGCCGGCGTTGTAGCCCGCCGCCGCAGCGCTGTCGAGGAGGCGCTGTCGTCCGTCTCGCAGCACTGCGTTTGCCTGCTCCTGCGAGTCGGTCTGCTCGAGCGTTGCGTCGTACAAGGCCTGTAGGTCGTCAGTTAGGCCGAGGATGGTGCGCTGGTTGTCGCGCCCCATCTGGTCGCCCGTGGACAGGCTGTTGTTCCAGCCCTCCTGCTTGTCCGTCAGCGACGCGATCCCGTCCTCGAAGTTCAGGGTCGCCTCGATCGTGGACTGTCGCAGGTCGTTCATGTCCCGCAGCGCGTCGTTCACTCGCGTGAGGGCGTCGACCTGGCGCAGCTGCTCCTCGGTAAGCCCGGTCTCGGCCTCGCGGAGCTGGTACGAGACCTCCTCGGCGTCTCGCATCGTGTTGGCCTGGGACTGCAGTACCTCGATCGTGCGGCTGCGAGCCTGGTACTCGTCAGCCAGCTTGTCTGCGACCGGTGCGTCGAGAAGGGGGTCGAGCGCCCGGTACTGCTCGTCGAGGGCCTCGTTCTGCTCGCGCAGGATGTCGATGTGCTTCTCGAGGTTGGAGAAGTCGCCGGACCCCACCGCGGCGTACAGGTCGCCCAGGGTGACGGTCGTCCCCTCGAGCCCGACCTGAATGTCGTCGAGGTTCGTCTTGGCCTCGTCCTGCCAGAGCTCCCACGAGGATCGGACGTCGGTGACCTTGGTCAGCATCTCGTCGAACTTCTCGATGAGACCGGACCGGTCGAACCCGACGCCGGCCTCCTTGAACTCCAAGGCGAGCTCGCCGGACTCTTCCTTGGCGTCGTTCACGAGGTCTGCGAAGTCCTGCAGCCTGGTGAAGAGCACGCCCAGACCGGCGGCGGCAACGATCCCGGCCGCAGAGCCGATGGGCCCGAACCCGGCGAAGGCGTTGGCAGCGATCTCCTGGACGGTGTCCGTCACGTCGTCGAAGCCACCAGAGAACGAGGCAGCAGCCTCCCGGCCCGACTGCCCTGCCTCGTCCCTGAACCCGTCCAGGCCCTTGGATGCGCGGTCCGTGTCCGCGCGAACCTCGGCCTCGACGTCGAGGTCGTCGATGTCCTGCAGCGCGTCGTAGACCTTCGCTGCACGGTCGAGTGCCTCGTCCGCGTCGGCCTGGATGTCGGCCTCGGTGCGCTTTCGGTCTACGTCCTCGAGCTCGTCCGCGAGACGGTCGAGGTCCGCCATGGCGTCGAGGGCATCGACGACGACCTGCGGCTCGATGTCCTCACGGCCCACGGACTTGAGGAGATCCTGGACGTCCTTGAGCTTCCTGTCCGCGTCTGCGGTGTCAGCCCCGACCTCGAGTACCGCAGGCGCCTTCGTGACCGACTCGGCCTCGCCCTTGACTCGCTTGACCGCGGCGTCGACATCGTCGGTATTCGCCGTGAACGCAGTCTCGAGGGTCGCGACCCGGAAGGTGGTGACCATGTCAGCGCCTCTTCAGCTCGGAGGGACGGATCTTGCCGAGGCGCACGTTCCACTCGAGCTTGCCCGCGCTCGACGGGCGCCCGACGGCGAGCATCGCCCGGTCGACGTCCGTCTTGAGGTCCGGGCGGACCCTGACGAACTCCTCGACGACGTACGTCTTGCCGATCTCTGCGGCGCGGGCCGCGACTGCCCGGGCGAGGACCTCGTCGCCGCTGCGGGTCGCGCGACCGAGGAGCGTCTCGAGCTCTTCCTCGTCCCGGACCTTCGCGACGCGGTCCTGCGCGTCTCGCAGCGAGATCGTCAGTGATGCCGGATCGCCGGGGAGTCCCGTGGTCCCGAAGGCTCGTCCGACCGCACCACGGTCGACCTCGCCGGCGCTGGACGCGAGCCGGGCCAGGTCGTTGTCGAGCGAGGCCTTGCGCCGGTCGTACGCCTCGGACAGCAGCCGGTGCCGGGCGTCCTCGGTGTAGTCGTCCTGGCTGCGGATGTCGTCGTACTCGCGCGTCGCGCTGGTGGCGTGCTTGTCGAGGGTCGTGCGCAGCTCGTCCGCTCCGCCCGCTGCGACGATCTTCGCGATCGTCTGGTTCGTGTCCATCGGTCCTCCTGTCACGCCGCCCTCGCGGCCCGGTAGTGCTCGACGTTGCTGCGGCTGATCCGGTACCGGTCTGCGACCTTCTCGGCTTCGAGTCGTCCCTCGCTGATCGCGAGTCGGACTCCTCGGTCCGTCATGCCCAGCAGCTCGGCGGCCTGTCCCGTGCTCAACCACTGACTCGACTCTCGTCGCACTTCCGGCTCAGGCTCGACCTCACTTCCGGTGGCGGAAGTGAGCCACGCGAGGCCAGCAACGCGGAGGGCGAGAAGCACCGCGTCCACCTCGGGGTCGGCACCACGCGCCCGCGCGCGCAACGAGGACAGGCCGGCTCGCTTCTCGAGCCAGGCGGCTACCCTCGCGGGGACTAGGACGCCAGGCCCGTGTACCCCCACGAGGTATCCCTTCGCCCCATTACCGTCCATCCCCACCTCCAGCCCTCACGAGCCGCACCGCGCCGCACTCGGAGCATCGGCAGATATGCCATCCGCGCAGCGGAGATGGCTCGCTGGTCCAACCCGGGATGCGGCAGCCGTACCGGTGACGGGTGCCGTGCTGGTCGACGGTCTCGGGACGGCTCGTGGTCACGCTCATCGTCGGGTCTCCTCGTCGAAGTCGGTGCAGTCGCAGGCGCCGTCGATTGGGTTCCAGGCGCGGCAGTGGTCATCGGGGATCCAGGGACGGCCGTGAATCCGGAGCGTGTGACCGCACACGCAAAGGCGGTTCACGAGGCCACCTCGCAGTGAGGGATCCCAGCTGCGACGAGCACGGGATCGACAGGGTCTCCGCACGCCGGGCAGGTGGCTCCCGTAGCGGTTCCCGGTTCCCGACCCTGGGTCCCGGAACCGGGAACCGCTTCCGTATGTCCGATCTGCTCCCGGTATGTCCGTAGCGCAACGGCGGCGCGGGCCTTCCGCCATCCGAGCCGGGTGCGCGCGTCCTCGACGCTTCGCGGGGGCGGGGCGAGTTGGCGCAGCGCCTCGACGTCGGCAGCGTCTGCGGCTTCGGCAGGGTTGCGCTCGTCGGAGGCAGGCGCGTGCACTGCCCAGCGCCGGTCCTCCTCGGACGGGTAGAGCCGGAACGTGCCGGCGAGGGGTTCCTTGTCCCCGGTGGGTCGGTGTGCGCGCAGTCCGCCGTGACGATCCTTCGCGATCGCGACGTGTGCTGCACCGCCCTTGCCGGGGACGAACTGCTCAGCGATCGTCACCCGCAGAGATACACCGCCCACGGCGCGCTTCTTGGCCGCGGTCCCCGTCGCGCCCTGAGCCCGAGACTCCGAGCTCTTCGCGAGGTGGTCGATCACGAGGACGGATGCGCCGGCCATCGCGAGCGGCTTCATCACCAGGGAGTGCACGCGGGTGAAGTCGTCCGGACTGTTCGAGGACCCCCCGAAGACAGGCAAGATTTCTCCGAGGGAGTCCAGGACCACGACAGAGGGCTTCCATGCGACGAGGTCACGCACGACCGCCACCAGGTGGGCGCCGTCCTCGGGCTCGGCGTACCGGAAGCGGTCGAGGTCCCGCAGAGCGCCCTCAGGGGCGCCGAGGTCGAACAGGCGCGAGACGGTGGACGCCGGACCGTTGTGGTCCATGTCGATGATCGCGGCACGTCGGTGTTCCGTGAGCGCCTCGGCGACGGCGGCCTGGCAGAGGAAGGTCTTGCCGGACTCCGGGTCCCCGAAGACGTGGTTGACCTGGGCGCGGTAGAACAGCGCGACGCCGTCCGTGCACGAGAGGACTTCCGGCTCGGGCGGTTCTGGGAGAGTCCCGTCCAGGAGCGCGGCGAGGTCCGCGTAGAGGGCGGTTCCCGGTTCCCGGTCGGTTCCCGGAACCGGGGAACCGTTGCCCGATGCAGCAGTTCCCGGTTCCCACACAGGGGGTGCGGAACCGGGAACCGCCCCGAACTCCTCGGGCGGCTCGGGAATCACGAGCTCGATATAGGGGTCGATGCTCATGCGATCACCCCGCGTGCCTGCAGGATCCTGCGCTGGTGCTCAGCCCGGCGTTCCTCACCGCGGCGTCGGCAGAGCTCCTCGAAGGGGACCGTCTCGGCGACCATCCGTGCGACGCGAGCCGCGGTCTCGTGCGACTCGCGGTTCTCGTCCTCGACCTGCCGACGACCGATCTCGATCCCGGCCTCGACACCGCTCTGGTAGAGCGCGAGCTCGGAGGGCGTGAGCACCACGCCGTCGAGGATCGCGACCTTGTCGTGGGTGAGCGGTACGCTCGTCTTGTTCACCTCGAGAACCGCCGCCGCCTGGTCGCCACCCGGGCGGCGTTCTCGTGTCTGGGGTGTGATCACGCGACGTGCCCCCGACCAGCCGTCGGGATCGGAGCGCACAGGATGCGATCCAGCTCGTCGAGGTCGACCTTGAGCAGCTTGGGACCGACGCGGTAGCCGGTCAGGCGCCCCTCTGCGATCCATCGGCGGATCGTTCGGGCGTGGACGTCGTAGCGCTCGCCGGCAACGGCGGTGCTGGCGAGCCGTTCAGGATGGGTTGCGGTGCTCAACGGGGGCTCCAGGGGTTGACCTAGAGACCCGTCCTCGCGCTGCGAGTGTGGGCCTAGGAACCCCCGGGAATGTTCCCGCCCGGAGTGCCGGAGCCTGGCACCTCCCCGAATGGGACAGGGTGGGCCGCTAGGGACAGGCTACGTGAGTGGGGACACGTCCGGCGAGCCGTACGCTCGGCGTGTCGCCCCTGTCATCGCATCTTGGGCAGCTTGAGCGAGACGTCGAGCCGCCCGGCCGTCGGCGTGTGGCGCGTCATCTCTTCGTACTGCGTCAGCGTCTCGTCGCGGAACATGCGCGGCGGGTCCTGGCGGCAGATGCGGCATCTGTAGATGTGCGTCCGATGCCACCCGGGAGTTCCGTAGGTTCCCGTTGTGAACATGTCCGCGTCAGGGGCGAGGATCCGCGCCTTGCCGTTGTCGGTGCGCACGCCGTAGGTCGTGAACCACTCGTGGACGTAGTCGGGCGGATCGTGCTCGTCGCGCGGGTCGGGGAACCCGTCGGGCAGCGGGTCCTCTTGCGCCCAGCGCTCAGCCAGCGACTCATAGCGGTAGATCTTCCCGAGCAGTTCCTCGGCGTGCTCCCCGCGGCCGTGATGCCCCTTCCCTGTGCACACCACGTCCAAGTGCAGCGTCATCCCTCTGCCCTCCGGATTCGCTCGGCGTCGAGGCTCACGGTCGCACTCGCCATGACGGCCAGCGCGGCGGCGATCTCCGCGTCTCGGGTCTGCGCCGCGTGCTGGTAGCGCAGCGCGGCCTGCGGTGACGTGTGCCCAGCACGGGCCATGAGCTCGGCCGTCGTCGCTCCGGTACGGGCGGCGAGCGTCAAGGCGCTGTGTCGTAGCCCGTGCACACGCAACGCAGGCTTGCCGATCGCGGCGGCAGCGGGCCGGAACTTGTCTCGCAGCGTCGAGGGCGCCCACCACGCTCCGTCGCGGTGGAACAGCAGCCCTTGGGGACCAGGTGCGGCATGTTTGGCCAGGTGGACGCGGAGCGCTTCTACGACGTGCGGGGGCAGGTGCACGGTCCGGCGTCCGGCGTCGGTCTTCGGTGGCCCGACAACGGGCTCGTGGTGCGGCAGGTGCTGGACCTGGCGCACCACGCGCACGGTCCCGGCCTTGAGGTCGACGTCGGCGCGGCGCAGCTCCAGCAGCTCACCCAGGCGCAGTGCGCCCCAGCCTGCCAGCAGGACGAGCGCGGACAGATCCGACCGGATCGCGGCGGCGAGGGCGGCGAGTTCGTGGGGCTCGAGCGTCACGGGTTCGACAGCTCGCCTAGCCTGCCCGGCGCCCTCGACGCGGCACGGGCTCACGCTCACGAGGTCTTCACGCACGGCAGCCCGGTAGATCGTGCGCAGCAGGGCGTAGGCGTGGGCGACGGCCGTGCTCCCGGTGCGGTCCGGGCGCGAGGTCTTGGCAGCCGCGGCGGCGAGGTCGCGGCGCAAGGTCGCCTCCCAGCGCGCTACCTCGGTGGGTGTGACGTCCGCCAGGGGACGCTCGGCAAACGTCGGGAGGATGTGGGAGTCGAGGTAGTGCCGGTACTGGCGGGCCGTCGTGGGACGCAGGTCGCGGCGCTCTAGCCACGTCTCGGCGTACTCCCCCAGCGTCAGCACGGGCGCGGCCACGGGCTCCACGGCGGTCCATGTGCCGGCGTCGATCCGGCGTCGCTGGGCGATGAGCCACGCCTCGGCGTCGAGCTTCGTCCCGAACGTGTGCGCGGCGTAGTGCAGAGCAGCGTCAGGACCCATGTACCCGGCCTGCCACTCCCCTCCCGGGCGCTGGCGCAGGCGTCCCCACCCGCGGCGGGGCTGACGCTTCCTCGGTGGCATCTCGGGGCCTCCCGGCTTGGCAACCTACTGGCAATCCAAGTGTACCCGTGTGGCCTGTTGCGTCCCGTGTTGCCACGCGGTACGGTGGCGACAATCCCAGCAATGGGGCCAGAATCTACAGATTCTCGCGGGCCCGGCCTACAGAGGTCGCGATTCTTCAAGTCCTACCGCGGGAGCCCACAGGTTCGGCCCCGGATCGCTCAGCGGTCCGGGGCCGCGCTGTTCTCCGGTCCCGTCGACCGATCGGACCGCGCACGTCTGCGCCTCGGGAATACTCGACCGTTGCCCGGGGCTTGCGTCTGTCGTGACCACGACGTCCCCTGCCGGGATCGGTCTGCGCTCCGAGCGCGGCCCCGTCCTCCTCGCGCTCATGCTGTCCACGGCCCTCGTCGCGCTCGACGCGACGATCATCGCGACGGCGTCGGCCACGATCGCGCGCGAGCTCGGTGGGTTCGCGCAGCTCCCCTGGCTCTTCTCCAGCTATCTGCTCGCGCAGGCGGTCGGGACGCCGGTGTTCGGCAGGCTGTCCGACGTGCTCGGCCGCAAGCGCCTCATGCTGGCGGGGGTCGCCCTGTTCTTCCTCGGGTCGGTGCTGTGCGGGTTCGCGTGGTCGATGCCGGCGCTCGTCGCGGGCCGCGTGCTCCAGGGCCTGGGAGCCGGTGCGGTGATGCCCGTCTCCCAGACGATCGCCGCCGACATCTACACGCTCGAGGAGCGCGCGAAGGCGCAGGGCTACCTCGCGTCGGTGTGGGCGATCTCGTCGGTCGTCGGCCCGACGCTCGGCGGCGTCTTCTCCGAGTTCGTGAGCTGGCGCTGGATCTTCTTCGTCAACGTGCCGCTGTGCGCGCTGGCGGCGTGGATGCTGCACCGCCGGTACCACGAGTCCCCGCGCGAGGGAGCGCGCGAGCCCATCGACTACGTCGGCGCCGCGCTCCTCACCGCCGGCAGCACGCTGCTGCTGCTCGGGCTGCTCGAGGGCGGGTCCACGTGGGCGTGGGCCTCCCCCGCGTCGCTCGCGGTCCTCGGCGCCGCGGTCCTCCTGCTCGGCGTCTTCGCGCTGCACGCACGGCGCACGCGCTACCCCGTGGTCGACCTCGCGATCCTGCGCCGGCGCGTCGTCGGCGTCTCGACGGCGGTCTCGCTCCTCGTCGGGGTCATCGTCCTCGCGCTGTCCACGTACGTACCGATCTACGCCCAGGGCGTCCTCGGCGTCGGGCCGCTCGTCGCGGGCTTCGCGCTCGCCGCGATGACGGTCGGCTGGCCGATCTCCGCCTCGAACGCCGGGCGCCTCTACCTGCGGATCGGCTTCCGCTGGACCGCCGTCATCGGCTCCGCGCTCGTCCTCGTCGGCACCTCGCTCACGCTGCTGCTGGGCGCCTCGTCGTCGGTCGCCGCGGTCGCCGCGACGACGTTCGTCGTCGGTGTCGGGATGGGCCTGACCGCCGTCCCGACGCTCATCGCCGCCCAGTCGTCGGCCGCCTTCTCGGAGCGCGGCGCCGTGACGGGCACCAACATGTTCGCGCGGTCGCTGGGCTCCGCGGTCGGCGTCGCGGTCTGCGGCGCGATCGTCAACGCCCGCACGACGCTCGGTGCCGACGGCACGCCGGAGGGCCCCGGCCTCATGAGCGCGATCCACGTCGTGTTCGTCCTGCTCGCCGCGAGCGCCGCCGTCCTCGTCGTCCTCGCAGCCCTCATGCCGCCGGACCGGCAGGCGGCGCGCGACCGCCGGGCCGCAACGACCGCCGCGACCGCGGACGCGAGGGCCTGACCTCCCGGACGGCTCAGGCGATCTCGCCCTCGCGCAGCGTGCGGCGCTCCGCCTCGACCGCGAGGAGCGCGGCGAACGCCTCCTGGTACGCGGCGAGGTCCGCCGTGGGGTCGAGGCGCTGGAGGCGGCTCTTCGCGTCGGCGACGCGGCGCGTGAGGCCGAGGTCGACGAGGCCGCGCACGACCCCGGCGACGTAGCCGCCGACGACGTTCTCGCGGTCCTCCGGCAGCGGCGCGACGGCGAGCTCGGTCACGAGGCCGCGCACGGGCTCGGCGGCCTGCTCGACGACGGCCTCGACCCAGTGCCCGGCGCCGAGGGGCGCGCCTGCGCGCACCCCGCCCGCGGCACGGATCGCCGCATGCACGGCGCGCCAGGCCGGGACGGCGAAGGCGTCCTCGCCGAGGTCGTCGAAGACCGGCGGCACGTGCTGGGGGTACTGGAGGACGGCGACGAGCGCGAGGCGCTCGCGGCGCGCCACGGGGTCGCGCGGGTCGGGCGCCGGCAGCGCCGGGACCTCCGGCTCGGGTGCGGGGGCCTCCGCACCCGGGCGGGCGTCGTCGGGCCGCGCGGTGCGGACCGGGCCGGGCGCGCTGCCCCGCTTGGCGGCGGCCGCCACCTCGCGGCGGACGCGCTCGGCGTCCATGCCGATCCAGCCGGCGAGCATGCGGGCGTACTCGGGGCGCAGCGCGGCGTCGCGGATCCCGGCGACGACCGGGGCGGCGGCGCGCAGCGCGCCGACGCGGCCCTCGGCGGTGTCGAGGTCGAACGTCGCGAGCGTCGTCCGGATGACGAACTCGAAGAGGGGCTGGCGCCCGTCGACGAGCGCGCGGACCGCGTCGGGGCCGCGCGCCATGCGCAGCTCGCACGGGTCCATGCCGCTCGGCTCGACGGCCACGAACGTCTGGGCGTAGAAGCGCTGGTCCTCGCCGAACGCGCGCACGGCGGCCTTCTGGCCCGCGGCGTCGCCGTCGAACGTGAACACGACCTCTCCCCCGACGGAGGCGCCCGAGGCGAGCTGCATGCCACCCCCGGCCGTCGTGTCGCCGAGGAGCCGGCGCACGATGCGCGCGTGGTCGGACCCGAACGCCGTGCCGCACGTCGCGACGGCGGTCGTCACGCCGGAGAGGTGCGCGGCCATGACGTCCGTGTACCCCTCGACGACGACGACGCGCTTCTGCTTGGCGATCTCGCGCTTGGCGAGGTCGATGCCGTAGAGCACGTGCGACTTCTTGTAGAGCGAGGTCTCGGGGGTGTTGAGGTACTTGGGCCCCTGGTCCTCGTCGTAGAGGCGCCGCGCGCCGAACCCGACGATCTCGCCCGTGACGTCGCGGATGGGCCACACGAGCCGACCGCGGAACCGGTCGTAGATGCCGCGCTGGCCCTGGCTCATGAGTCCGGACGCGATCAGCTCGGGCTGCGTGAAGCCGCGCCCCTGGAGGTGGCGCTGCAGGTTGTCCCAGCCGGTGGGCGCGTACCCGACGCCGAAGTGCTCGGCGTCGGCCCGGTCGAAGCTGCGCTCGGCGAGGAACGCGCGGGCCGCCTGAGCGCCGGGCGCGAAGAGCTGCTCGGAGAAGTACTGCGCGGCGACGCGGTGCGCCTCGAGCAGCCGCTGGCGCCGTCCCGGCTCCTCGCGCGGGCGCTGCGGCCCTCCCGAGTCCTCGTAGCGGAGCTGGATCCCGACGCGGTCGGCGAGGTACTCGACGGCCTCGACGAACGTCAGGCCGTCGATCTTCTGGACGAACGAGATGACGTCGCCGCCCTCGCCGCACCCGAAGCAGTGCCAGCGCCCCACGCCGGGCCGCACGTGGAAGGACGGCGAGCGCTCGTCGTGGAAGGGGCACAACCCCTTGAGCGAGCCGACGCCCGCGGTCTTGAGGGTGACGTGCGCGGAGACGATCTCGTCGATCCGTGCGCGGTCGCGGACGGCTTCCACGTCCTCGCGTCGAATCAGGCCGGCCACGGAGCGAGTCTATGCGCCCGGGCGGTGCCTCGGGGTGGCGCGACGGCGTCGTCGGTCACCCCGGGTGCGCCGTCGCGCCCGCCCCGACGAGCGCGTCGCGCGACGCGGCGCAGCGTCGTGCGTACGCCCCCGGCGTGGACCCGGTCGCGCGCGCGAAGTCGGTGCCGAGGTGCGCCTGGTCGTAGTACCCGACGGCGCTCGCGAGCGCCGCGAGGTCCTGGTCCGGGTCGGCGGCGAGCAGGTCGGCCGCGAGGTGCACGCGGTGGCGCTGCAGGGCCCACTTGGGGCTCACGCCGACGTACGCGGCGAAGATCCGCTGGAGCGAGCGGGCGGAGGTCCCGACGACGGCGGCGAGGTCGGCGACGCCCGCACCGGGCCCGAGCTCCCCGGCGACGAGCGCGGCGAACGCGCGGGCGACGCGGTCGAGGTCGCGGGCCGTCCGCGCGTCGCGGACGCGTTCCGCCCGCGCCCGCAGCAGCGGCTCGACACCACATGCGGCCTCCTCGTCCCGGCCGGCGACGGCGAGGGCGAGCGCGGCGGCGCCGGTGCGCTCCGCCGTCGGGCCGAGGAACGCGGCGGCGGGCACCTGCACTCCCGGGCGCACGGCGTCCGCGTGCCCCAGCAGGACGCGGAACGCGCCCGGCCGCAGCTTGGTCCCCACGACGGCCCCCGACCCGGTCAAGGTGCGCTCGAACAGGCCCGGCGGGATGCCGTGCGCGACGTACCCCGCCGCCTCGGCGACCACGTTGGCGACCGGGTGCGGCACCAGGACCTGCGTGAACGACTCCCCCGGCGGCAGGTCCCAGCGCACGACCCAGTGCCGTTCGACGAGATCCGCGAGATCCGGCGCCGGGTCGACGCGCACGAGCTCGAACCCGCGCCGCGCGGCGGCGGGGTCGACGAGCCCCCGCAGGGACGTCGTCGGGCCGTGCCGAGGGGCCACCCTCGCGTCGGCGCTGACCCGGGGTTCGAACACCTGTCGCATTCCTCCAAGACTGGCACGGCCCGCCGACACGAGCATGGGGGTACGGCCCGCACCCCCGCGGGCGACCACGACGAGGAGGACCCCATGGAGATGTCGGCACTGCACCCCAACGTCACGGTGAGCGGCGCGCGCGAGGCCATCGCGTTCTACGAGGCCGCGCTCGGCGCCGAGGTGGTCGACACGATCACGGCGGGCGAGAAGATCATCCACTCCGACCTGCGGCTCGTCTCCCCCGCCGGGACGTCCACGTTCACGGTCGCGGAGGCGTTCCCGCCCGACTCCGTCGCGCCCGAGGCCGGGGCGCCGACGCACGCGTCGTTCACGATCCCGGTCGAGGACGCCGACGCCGCCTACGCACGGGCGATCTCTGCCGGCGGGTCGAGCATCGCGGAGCCCGCGGACTGGTTCGAGGGGTTCCGGCAGGCCGCGGTCCGCGACCCGTTCGGGCACCGCTGGTTCTTCGTGACCGTCGCGGACTCCGTGACGGCCGCGGACGTGCAGCGCGCCAGCGACGCCTGGATGACCGAGCAGGCCTGAGCCGCCCTCCGACCCGACCGCGTCGCGCCCGTCGGCCTCAGGCCGGCGGGCGCACGAGGCGTGCGTGGAACTGCATCGCCGAGACGTCCGTGAGCGAGGCGACCTGGTCGATCACCACGCGCAGGCGGGCCGCGTCGTCGGGCGCGGCCTCCCAGTCCGCCGCGAACGACGGCTCGAGCGCGACGGGAGCGCGGTCGGAGAAGACGTGGACGAGGTCGGCGATGACCTCGCGCTGGCGCTGGTAGAGCGGCTCCTGCTCGCGCGGGGCCATCACGTACGCGACGGCGACGCCCTTGAGCACGAGGATCTCGGCGACGGTCTCGTCCGGGACCACGAGGCGGGCGGCGTACCGGGTGAGCGGGCCGTCGCCGTAGACGGCGCGCGTCGCGTCCTGCGCGGCCCCGGTGAACCGGCCGATGAGCTGGCTCGTCGCGTCCTTGAGCGCCGCGAGCGCGCGGCGCGACCCGTCGAACCCGGTGACCAGGTGACCCGTGCCCTGCAGGCGCGTGATCGCCGCGTCGAGCGCCGCCTCGTCGTACGCGGTGCCGTACCAGGAGTGGACCGCGCGCACGACCCGGGCCCGCTCGTCGGGGTCGTCCAGCACGGCGAGCTCGATGCGCCCGCCCACGATCGCGTCCTCGACGTCGTGCACGGAGTACGACACGTCGTCCGCGAGGTCCATGACCTGCGCCTCGAGGCACTTGACCTGGCTCGGCGCGCCGGCGCGCAACCAGTCGAACACGGGTCGGTCGTCCTCGTAGACGCCGAACTTGTGCGTCGGGCGGCCGTCCGCGCGCAGCGGCGCCTCGCCCGCGCCCCACGGGTACTTCACGCTCGCGTCGAGGCTCGCGCGCGTGAGGTTGAGCCCGTACGAGCGCCCGTCCGCGTCGACGACCTTGGGGTCGAGCCGCGTGAGCAGCCGCAGGGTCTGCGCGTTGCCCTCGAACCCGCCGACGTCGACCGCGAGGTCCGCGAGCGCCCGCTCGCCGTTGTGCCCGAACGGCGGGTGTCCCAAGTCGTGCGCGAGGCACGCGGTGTCGACGATGTCCGGGTCGCAGCCGAGCGCCTTGCCGATCTCGCGCCCCACCTGCGCGACCTCGAGCGTGTGCGTGAGGCGCGTGCGGACGAAGTCGTCGCTGCCCGGGCCGAGAACCTGCGTCTTGGCTCCGAGCCGGCGCAGGGCGGACGAGTGCACGATGCGCGCGCGGTCGCGCTCGAACGGCGTGCGGGCCCGGGACTTCGCGGACTCGACGAACCACCGCTCGGTGTCGGCGTCCGAGTACGACGCCGTGCCCTCCTCGCCGCGCGCCGGGCGCGGCCCGGTCCCCACCACCGCGGGGTCGAACGCCTCCTGCTCGAACGTCTGCACGGGCCCCAGCGTAACGACGCGGGTCGGGACGTGGCGGCGCCGAGGGCCGCGCGCCGGTCGCCGACGTCCCGCCGTGGCGCACGGCGAGGAGAGCCGCGCGGGCGTAGCCTCGCGCACATGGGTGCAGCGCACGCGCTCGAGCTGCGGGCCGTCACCGTCGACGGCCTGGTCGAGGTCGTCCCGTACGTGGACGGCCGCTCGCTCGTCGAGCTCGTCGGACGGCACGAGTCGGCGCGCGGCTACTCCCCCGCGGGCGCGTACGGCGGCCTGGTCCCGGCGTTCTTCCGCTACGGCGACGCCGCGCACCAGTGGTACGGCCGCGGACGGATGCCGTCGGGCGGGCACGCGTGGGTGCTCGCGTGCGACTGCCACGAGGCGGGGTGCTGGCCGTTCGAGGTGACGGTCGACGCCGACGCGACGACCGTCGTCTGGCGCGACCTCACCCAGCCGTTCCGGCCCGAGTGGGACTACTCCGCGCTGGGCTCGTTCACGTTCGACCGCGCCCGGTACGACGACGCCGTGCGCCAGGTCGCGCACCTCTTCGCCTGAGTCTCGGGCCCCCGGACGCCCGTGGGGCCGACCGGGACGGGCCGTTCAGCCCAGGCGCCAGACCCCGACGGCCGGGCCGTCGCCGGCGAGCCGCGCGCCGCCGTCGTGCCGGGAGAGGCCCAGCGTGCCGTGCAGCCGCTCCGCCCCGCCCGGCCCCACGAGCGCGGGGTGCAGGGTGACGCCATCCCAGGGTGCGCGGGCGAGCGCGACGAGCACGCGCTCGCCGGGCGTCTCCCGCAGGTAGACGAGGGCGTCGTCGTCGACGTGCACCCAGCGCAGGCCGCCGTGGCGCAGCGCGTCCGAGCCGCGCCGGACGGCGATCAGGGCGCGATACAGGTCGAACGTCGCGGCGTCCCAGCGCCCGGATCCCGACCCCGCGTCGTCCCACGGCATCGTCGCGCGACCGTGCTCGCCGTTGAGGCCCGTGAGCCCCACCTCGTCGCCCGCGAAGACGACCGGCGTGCCGGGATAGGTGAGCAGGAGCGTCGCCGCGACCTCGACCATCTCGCGCGAGCCGACGATCGAGCGCAGGCGCGGGGTGTCGTGCGAGCCGAGCATGTTCCACTGCGATGCCGTGACGCGCCACGGCAGCACGGCGTCGAACTCGCGCATGGTCGCCACGACGTCGCGACCGCCGCGCCGCGGCGTGCGCACCGGCAGCCCCAGGTACGGCACGGGCGAGTCCGCCGGGGACAGCCACGTCCAGGCCGGGCGGGTGAACGCCGAGTAGTTCATGTTCGCGTGCCAGCCGTCGCCCGCGAGGTCGCCCGACGCGTCGTGGAAGTGCTCCGCGACGAGCGCGGCCTCGGGGTTCGCGTCCCGCATGGTCGCGCGCAGGCGCCGCGCGACCTCGAGCGTGCGGTCCTCCGCACCGAAGCGTCCCGTCATGTTCGCGACGTCGATCCGCCAGCCGTCGAGGCCGAACGGCTCGCCCAGGTAGCGTCCGACGACGGACCCGGGCCCGTCGATCATGCGCGCCCCGAGCTCGGCCGACCCGTACGACAGCTTGGGCAGCGACGCGTGCTCGAGCCAGCCCACGTACCCGGGCTCGCCGTCGGTCCAGTAGTAGAAGTCGCGCTCCGGCGCGGCGGGGTCCGCGAGCGCCCGCGCGAACCACTCGTGACCGGCGCCCGTGTGGTTGGTCGTGAGGTCGCCCATGACGCGCAGCCCGCGCGCGTGCGCGGCGCGGATCAGCGACGCGTACGCCGCGTCGCCGCCGAGCAGCGGGTCGACGTGGTCGAACGTGCTCGCGTCGTAGCGGTGGTTGGAGCGCCCCGGGAAGACGGGCGTCGTGTACAGCGTCGTGACGCCGAGCGCGACGAGGTGGTCGAGCCGCTCCTCGACCCCGGCGAGGTCGCCCCCGTAGTACTGCGTGCCGACGTCGGGCCCCGCGCCGTGCGGCTCGTCGTCCCAGGCCGCAGGGACGGCCCACTCCGGGAGCGGGCGCCCGTCGGCCGCGGCGGAGCGCGCGAACCGGTCCGGGAAGACCTGGTAGACGACGCCGTCGCGCATCCACGCGGGCGCGCCCTCGTGGACGGTGAGGCGGAAGTCCGCGGCGTCGGGCACGTCGCGGTCCCACACCCCGCGGCCGTTGAGCCAGCGGTAGCCATGCTCGCCCTCGTCGAGGAAGAACCGGTACCCCGTCTCCGGGTTGTGCACGAGCACCTCGGCGACGTACCAGTCCTCGTGCTCGTCCGAGCGGTCGAGGCGCGCCGGGGTGAGGCGCGGCTCGCCGTCGCGCACGGTGCGCAGCCACACGTCGCGCACGCCCGCGGACCGGGGCACGCGCACGCGGACGGGGACCGTGTCCCCGAGGGCGGGGACGCCCTCGGGGACGTACAGCGCCGAGCCGTCGTGGTGCGGGACGGGGGTGACGACGTCGCGCACGCTGTCAGCCCTTCACGGACCCGGCGGTGAGCCCGCCGACGATGTACTTCTGCAGGTAGAGGAACAGCGCGAGCACGGGCAGCGCGGAGATCACGGCGCCGGCCGTGAACAGGCCCCAGTTCGCCTCCTTGAGCGACGACACCCAGCCGTAGAGCCCGACGGCGAGCGTCCAGTTGCGCTCGGACGTGAGGACGATGCGCGCGATGATGAACTCGCCGAACGTGCTGATGAACGACAGCAGCGCGACGACCGCGAGGATCGGCGCCACCAGGCGCAGGATGATCGTCCAGTAGATCTGCGAGTGCGTGGCGCCGTCGATCTTGGCGGCCTCGTCGAGCTCGCGCGGGACCGTGTTGAAGAACCCGTACATGAGGAACGTGTTCACGCCGAGCGCGCCGCCGAGGTACACGGCGATGAGCGCGATCTTGCTGTTCAGGCCGAGGATCGGGACGACGTTCCCGAGGCCGATGAGCAGCAGGAAGATCGCCACGAACGCGAGCATCTGCGGGAACATCTGGACGATGAGCAGCGACGTGAGGCCCATGCGGCGCCCGGCGAACCGGAAGCGCGAGAAGGCGTAGGCGGCGGCCGCGCCCATGAGGACCGTGCCGACGGACGTCGCGACCGCGATGACGAGGGTGTTGCCCATCCACGTCCAGAACATCGTGCTGCCGAGCTGGGCGTAGTTCGCGCCGCTCACGTCGGAGAAGAGCGTGTTGGAGCCGGTGAGCGTCCCGTTCTCCGACAAGGACGCCGAGAGGACGTACACGAGCGGGAACGCGGCGTAGACGACGGCGATCACGCCGACGACGTGCCGCCAGCCGAGCTCGGAGAACCAGCGGCCCGGCTTCATCCGGTTCCGCGAGGCCACGGACGGGGCGGGACGACCGCCGACGACGGGGGGTGCCTGGGTGGTCGCCATGTCAGCTGATCTCCTCGAACTTGCGCGTGCTGCGGAAGGCGATGGCCGAGATCGTCCCCACGATGACGAAGATGACGATCGACAGCGCGCTCGCGAGACCGAAGTCCTTCTGGGCGGACCCGTCGACACCCGAGATCGAGTAGACCATCGAGATGAGGATGTCGGTGTGGCCGAGCGGGACGGACGCGTCGGCGAACCGTGGACCGCCGCCGGTGAGCATGTAGATGAGCGTGAAGTTGTTGAAGTTGAAGGCGAACGACGAGATGAGCAGCGGCGCGGTCGCGATGAGCAGGAGCGGGAGCGTGATCGCCCGCCACGTCCGCCAGCGCCCGGCGCCGTCGATCTTGGCCGCCTCCATGACGTCGCCCGGCAGCGACTGCAGCGCGCCCGTGCAGATGAGGAACATGTAGGGGAAGCCCAGCCACAGGTTCACGCCGAGCACCGAGAGCTTCGCGAGCCACGGGTCCGTGAGCCACGGGATGTGCGCGCCGCCGAGGATCACCTCGTTGATGAACCCGAACCGCGTGTTGAGCAGCCCGGACCACAGCAGCGCGGCGAGGAACCCCGGGATCGCGTACGGCAGGATCATGAGCGTCCGGTAGACCTTGCGCCCGCGCATCCGCGTGTCGTTGAACACGATCGCGAGGAACAGGCCGAGCAGGAACGTCGTGACGACCGAGCCGATCGCGAAGACGAACGTCCACACGAGGATCTTGACGAACGGCTGCGCGTAGCGGGCGTCGGAGAACGCGGTGACGAAGTTGTCGAAGCCGACCGGCACGCGCCACCCGACCGCGAGGGTCGAGCCGTCGGGGGCCTGGAACTGGCCCTCGTCGTTCGGAGTGTAGACCGTCCCGGTCGTCGTGTCGGTCATGGTGTCCGCCGCGGGGTCCCACTCGAGCGCCGAGGTGTAGACGTAGCCGGTCCGCGCGTCCGTCGTGCGGATCGAGCCGTCCGCGGGGTCGTCCGAGACCGGCACGCGGAGCTCCGTCACGTCGGCCTGCCGCTGGAGCACCTGGTCGCGGGGCAGCACGGTGAACCCGGGGACGTCGGTCGCGCGCCCGTCCTCGATGGTCGCGCCGTCCACGACGGCGAGCGGCCGGTCCGCCGTCCCGGCCTCGACCTCTCCGTCCTCGGTGACGACCGCGAAGCCGAGCGCGTCGCCGTCCTCGACCACGGTCAGGGCCGACGACGGAGAGCCCTCGACGCGGCGCTCGTTCTGGATGAGCAGCGCGGAGACCGCCTGCTCCTTGGTCGCGTTGTGCCCGGTGCCGTAGTTGGTGAACGCGACGTACCCGGTGTAGCCGACCACGAAGATCTGGTAGACGAGGAGGAAGAGCAGCCCGGGAAGGATGTACTTGAGCGGCAGCGCGCGCCTCGAGAAGTACACCCAGTTCGCGACGACGAGCATCGCCAGGGACGCCGCGAGGATCCCGTACGAGCCCGCGGTCCACGCGGACCAGACCACGTACACGCCGAGCGCGTCGACGACGGCCATGAGCGCGAGCTTGACGAAGAACCCGGGGCTGTAGTCCCGTGCGTGCGAGGCGTCCGCCGCGCGCAACCCAGGGGTGTGCCGCGGCGGCGGCCCGTCGGTTCCGAGAGGGCCGACTTCTGCGTCGGTCGTGGTCTGTGGGGCGGACATCCTGGTGCCTCCGAGGTCGTGACGCGATTCGTCCCGCGTCGTCCCGAGTGTCGTCGTGCCGCGTCGCGGCCGGTGCCGGACCGGCGGTGACGCCGTCGCGGCGCGCAGGTGACCCTGCGCACCGCGACGGCGTTCCGGTCCGAGCCGGGTCAGGAGTCGATCGCGCCCTGGATGTCGGCGATCATCTTGTCCCACGTCGGGACGGGGTCGGCACCGCTGACGATCGCGGCCTCCGTGACGCCCCAGAAGCTCCAGACGGACGCCATCTCGGGGATCGAGGGCATCGGCACGGCCTCGGCACCGACGGCCCGGAAGCCCGCGACGATCGGGTCGCCCGCCGAGGCGGAGTCGGCCGCGACCGTCAGCGCCGGCGGACGGTTGCCTGCCTGGTAGAGGGCGAGCTGCGCCTCCTCCGTGGACAGGAAGTTCACGAGGAAGTCGTTCGCGACGATCGCGTTCTTGCTCTCGGCGCTGAGGTAGAAGCCCTGCACCCCGACGAACGGCTGGGCGGGCTGGCCGCCGGCGGTCGGGATCGGGTCGATCGACAGGTCCATGCCCTCGAACGAGTCGATCATCCACGGGCCGCCGACGATGAACGGGGACTGGCCGTTCTTGAACGCCTCGACCGCGATGTCGTACGTGGTGTCCTGGCTGAGCACGCCCGCGGCGCCCTGGGCGCCGAGCCACTGCGCGTACGCCTGGCCCTCGGGGCCGCCCATCGCGAGCTCGGACGTGTAGCTGCCGTCCTCGTTCTGCGTGAAGACCGGGGCACCGAACGACGTCTGGAACGGGTAGTGGGTGTACGGGTCACCCTTGTCGCCGTCCGACTGGACCAGGATCGGGAACTGCGTCCCCGCGGCCTGGCCGGCGGCGACGGCCTCGTCCCACGTCGCCGGAGCGGTCGGCGCGAGAGCGGTGTTGCGGATCAGGGCGATGTTCTCGATCGCGTAGGGCAGGCCGTAGACCTGGCCGTCCTGCGTGAACGCCTCGATCGAGACGTCCTCGAAGTCGGCCGCCTTGTCGCCGAGCTCGAGCGGCGCCACGACGCCGTTCGTCGTGAGCTCGCCGAGCCAGTCGTGCGCGCCGACCGTGATGTCGGGACCCTCGCCGGTCGGGACCTGCGCGAGGAAGTCCGCTCGGATGTCCTCGAAGTTCTTGAGGACGACCTCGACGGTCGTCCCCGTCTCGGCCTCGAACGACTCGGCCGCCGCGGTCACGGCGTCCTGGCGGGTCTCGTCGACCCAGACGGTGAGCGTGCCGCCGGCGGAGGTGTCCTCGGCGCTCGGCTCGTCGGTGCTCTCGTCTCCCGAGCCGCCGGACGAGCAGGCGGCCAGCGCCAACGTCGTGGTCAGCGCGGCGGCAAGAAGGATGCTCCGTCGCATCAGTGGTCACTCCCAGCATGTTGCAGTGCGGTGGCGGCCGACGTCGGTTTCGCACCGACCGTGGCCCTGATGCGACGACGGTAGAGCGCGAGGTGGCACCGATGCAAGTCGTTGCGGTAACTTTCATGGAACGCTTTACAGGGCGCCGTCCGGCGTCCGCCCCGCCTCCCCCGGCCGACGGGTCGGCGCGCCTCCGCACGGAGGCTCGCGGCCCACCGACCGGACGACCAGGACGAGGAGGTCCGGTGTCCCCTACGCTTCCCCATGTGCGCACCCGTCTCAGCGATCTCGCCGCCCAGGCCGGCGTCTCCACCGCGACGGTCTCGCGCGTCCTCAACGGGAAGCCCGGCGTCGCGAGCGAGACCCGCCAGGCGGTCCTCGCCGCGCTCGACGTGCTGGGCTACGAACGCCCCTCGACGCTGCGCACCCGCTCGGCCGGCCTCGTCGGCCTCGTCGTCCCCGAGCTGACGAACCCCGTCTTCCCCGCGTTCGCCCAGACCATCGAGTCGCTGCTGTCGGAGCACGGGTACACCCCGCTCCTGTGCACGCAGTCGCCCGGCGGGACCACCGAGGACGACTACGTCGACATGCTCATGGACCACGCGGTCGACGGCATCGTCTTCGTCTCCGGCCTGCACGCCGACACCCAGGCGAGCCACGAGCGCTACGAGCGGCTGCGCAGCCGGGGCATCCCGATCGTGCTGGTCAACGGGTTCGCCGAGGGCATCGACGCGCCGTTCGTCTCGCCCGACGACGTCGCGAGCGTCGAGCTGTCGGTGCGCCACCTAGTCTCGCTCGGGCACCGCAGCGTCGGGCTCGCGATCGGGCCCGACCGCTTCGTCCCGGCCCAGCGCAAGCTCGCGAGCTTCGCCGACTCGCTCGTGCGCCACGGCCTCGTGGCCGACGAGTCCGAGGCGGCGCAGCACGTCGTCGTCACGCTCTACACCGTCGAGGGCGGCCAGGCGGCCGCCGGGGAGCTCATCGACTCCGGCCACACCGCGATCGTCTGCGGCTCCGACCTCATGGCCCTCGGCGCGATCCGCGCGGCCCGCTCGCGCGGCCTGCGCGTGCCCCAGGACGTCTCGGTCGTGGGCTACGACGACTCGCCGCTCATCGCCTTCACCGACCCGCCCCTGACCACGGTGCGCCAGCCCGTGAACGCGATGGCGCACGCCGCGGTGAGCGCGCTGCTCACCGAGATCGCGGGCGAGCGGGCGCCGCGGTCCGAGCTGCTGTTCCAGCCCGAGCTCATCGTCCGCGACTCCACGGGCGCCGCCCCGACGACGGGCTCGCCCACCGCCTGACGGCGACGCGCCGCGGCTGCACGCCCGGCGCCGACGGACGTCGCGACGCCGGCCCGGGCCGCACGCCGCGACTCGTCACCGCAAGCGCTTACACTCGACAGCGGGTCGCGTCACCCCCGCTCCGCCTGCCGAGCGAATCCCCCCGAGAACCCCGACACCACGCACGTGAGGACCGACAGCTCGATGACTCGTATCGATTCGACGCCGACCGCCACCACCACCGCGCCCGCGCCCTTCAGCACCGGGGCGCTCGTGCACGCCGGCCCCGGCGAGGCGCCCGAGTGGTGGCGCGACGCCGTGATCTACCAGGTCTACCCCCGCTCCTTCGCGGACGGCGACGGCGACGGCATCGGCGACCTTCCCGGCATCACGTCCCGGCTCGACCACCTCGCCGAGCTCGGGATCGACGCGGTGTGGCTGAGCCCGTTCTACCGCTCGCCCCAGAAGGACGCCGGCTACGACGTCGCCGACTACCGCGACGTCGACCCGCTGTTCGGCACGCTCGCCGACTTCGACGAGCTGCTCGCCCAGGCGCACGCCCGCGGCATCCGCGTGATCGTCGACCTCGTCCCGAACCACACCTCCGACCAGCACGCGTGGTTCCGGGCGGCGCTCGCCGCGCCCGAGGGCTCGCCCGAGCGCGCGCGCTACGTGTTCCGCGAGGGCGAGGGCGAGCACGGCGAGCTGCCCCCGAACAACTGGCAGTCGATCTTCGGCGGCCCCGCGTGGACCCGCGTGACCGCGGGGCCCGACGCGCGCCCCGTCACCGGGGCCGAGGGTGAGACCCCCGGCCAGTGGTACCTGCACCTGTTCGACTCGACCCAGCCGGACCTCGCGTGGGACAACCCGGAGGTCCGCGAGGAGTTCGAGCAGGTCCTGCGCTTCTGGCTCGACAAGGGCGTGGACGGGTTCCGCGTCGACGTCGCGCACGGCATGATCAAGGCAGACGGCCTGCCCGACTGGGACGGCACGGTGTCCATGGTGGAGGGCACCGCCGAGGAGGAGACCGACCCGGGCGCCCCCGAGGACGGGTCCACGGGCGCCGGCAACTCCGGCCCGATGTTCGACCAGGACGGCGTCCACGAGATCTACCGTGCGTGGCACCGCGTCCTCGCCGAGTACGACGGCGACCGCGCCCTGGTCGCCGAGGCGTGGGTCGAGCCGCTCTCGCGCCTCGCGCGCTACGTCCGCCCGGACGAGATGCACCAGGCGTTCAACTTCTCCTTCCTCACCACCGCGTGGTCGGCGGCGCCGCTGCGCACCGTGATCGCGGCGTCGCTGCGTGCGAACGACGAGGTCGGCGCTCCCACGACGTGGGTCCTGTCGAACCACGACGTCGTGCGGCACGCGTCGCGCCTCGGCCTCGCCGACCCGGGTCTGCGCCCCAACGGGATCTTCGCGCACGACCCGCAGCCCGACGAGGAGCTCGGCCTGCGCCGGGCGCGCGCCGCGTCGCTGCTCATGCTCGGCCTGCCCGGGTCGTCGTACCTCTACCAGGGCGAGGAGCTGGGCCTGCCCGAGCACACCGCGCTGCCCGACGACGTGCGCGAGGACCCCGCGTTCTTCCGGACCCAGGGCGCCGAGGCGGGCCGCGACGGCTGCCGCATCCCGATCCCCTGGCACGCGGACGCCGACGGGTTCGGCTTCGGCCCGTCCGGGAAGACGTGGCTCCCCCAGCCCGCGTCCTACGCGCGCTACGCCGCCGACGCGCAGCGCGGCGTCGAGGGCTCGACCTACGAGACCTACCGCACCGCGCTCGCGACGCGCCGCGCGGAGCGCCTCGGCTCGGGCACGCTCGCGTGGGTCGAGGACTACGCGGACTCCGTGGACGTCGTCGCGCTGCGCAACCGCGACGTCGTCGTGCTCGCGAACCTCGGCACGGAGCCCGTCGGGCTGCCGCGCGGCACGGAGGTGCTCGTCGCGTCGGGCCCGGTGCTCACCGACCGCTCGGCCGACCCGCAGGTCCGCGTCCCGTCCGACACGACGGTGTGGCTGCGCGCGCGTTGAGCGGCTGAGCCGAGCACGGCCGGGGTCCGCGAGGGCCCCGGCCGTCCTCATGCCCGCAGCCCGGACTCGAACGCGACACGGACCACCTCGGCCGCGAACGCCGCGTCGTCGACGTAGGCGGACGCGGAGCACACGACCGCCCCCGGGGCGGCGACGCGCCACCATGGTCCGGCGACCGGGACCAGGAGCACGGCGCCGCGCACCTCACCGATCCCGACGCCGTGCGTGCGGGCCACGTCCGCAGCGAGCGCTCGACGGTCGTCCGCCGCCGTTCGTCGGTGCAGCGCCCTGGCGCGGTCCGCCTCGCGCGCCGCGAGGGCGCGGTGCGCCTCGGGGAACAGGTGCGCGACGGCGTCACGCAGCGCGGGCACGTCGTCCAGCGCCGCGAACGCGGGCGGTGAACCGACGGCGTCCCGCGCCACGGACCGCGCGCGGACCCAGCCGAGGAACGCGTCCTCCCCCGCCGGCGGCTCCTGCGTCCGGCCGACGGCCTCGAACGCGAGGGCGGCGCGCCACCAGGCGATCCACCGCGACGCCGCGGCGTCGCGCTCGTCCGCGGGAACCAGTGCCGACCGGTCGGGCGGTCCCGGCTCGCTGCGCGGCGGCGCGTCGTCGGCCGAGACGGCGAGCGCGAGCGCGTCGCGGACCCAGAGCAGCAGGCCGAGGTCTCCGTCGTCCGACACCGACAGTCGCCACGACGGCCGCCCCTCGAACCGCACCGTGGTCCCCTCGTTCGCGTCGCCCGACCGGCGTCAGCCGCCGGAGACGCTCAGCTCGGCCTCGCGCAGGCGCTCCTCGTGCTCCGCGTCGAGCTCGCGCGAGTCGAGCCAGCCGTAGGGCAGGTGCGGCGTCTTGGGCGACCCGGCGCGACCGCGCTGCCCCTCGGCGGCCTCGCCGGGGTAGGGCGCGTCCTGGTCGAGGTCGTCGAGGAGAGCGCGCAGCTCGGCGAGCGTCGAGACCATCGCGAGCGCGCGGCGCGCGTCGCCGCCCACGGCGTAGCCCTTGAGATACCAGGCCATGTGCTTGCGCAGGTCGCGCATGCCCTTGCCCTCGTCGCCGTCGAAGTAGTCGATCATGAGCTCGCCGTGACGGTAGATCGTGTCGGCCACCTCGCGCAGCCCGGGGCGCACGCGCTCGGGACGGCCCGCGAACGCGGCGGCGAGGTCGGCGAACAGCCAGGGACGACCCTGGCAGCCGCGGCCGACGACGACCCCGTCGCAGCCCGTCTCCTGCACCATGCGGACCGCGTCCTCGGCGGACCAGATGTCGCCGTTGCCGAGCACCGGCACGCTCGTCACGGCCTCCTTGAGGCGGGCGATCGCGGTCCAGTCCGCGGTGCCGGAGTAGTGCTCGGCGGCGGTGCGGGCGTGCAGCGCGACGGCCGCGACGCCCAGGCCCTCGGCGATCCGGCCGGCCTCGAGGTAGGTGAGGTGGTCGTCGTCGATGCCCTTGCGCATCTTCACGGTCACCGGCACGCCGTAGGGGCGCGCCGCCTCGACGGCGCCTCGCACGATCGCCGTGAACAGGTCCCGCTTCCAGGGCAGGGCCGCTCCCCCGCCCTTGCGCGTCACCTTGGGCACGGGGCAGCCGAAGTTGAGGTCGACGTGGTCGGCGCGGTCCTCGGCGACGATGATGCGCACCGCCTCGCGCACGGTCGCCGGGTCGACGCCGTACACCTGCGCGGAGCGCGGCGTCTCGTCCGCACCGAACGTCACGATGCGCAGCGCCTCGGTGTTGCGCTCGACGAGCGCACGGCTCGTCACCATCTCGGCCACGTAGAGACCGGGGTCGTCGCCGCCGCTCGCGCCGGCCTCGCGGCACAGCGTGCGGAAGGCGCGGTTCGTGACGCCCGCCATCGGGGCGAGCACAACCGGGGTGTCGACGACGATCGGACCGATCCGCAGGGGTGCGAGCAGCCGCCCGGCACCGGCGGGAGCAGTGCCGGCGACCGTGTCGGGCGTGGTGCTGAGTGCGGGGGCGGGAGCAGTCACGCGCTCCATTGTCCCATCCGGTCGACGCTCCCCCGCGAGGGTCTCTGAACGCGCGAGTGGTCGCGACCCGTGTGACGGTGGGAAGGTCCGGCGATCCAGGCCGGACCCGGACGAAAGGGACGACATGCCTCTCTGGCTCATCCTGGTCATCGTCGGCGCCGTGCTGCTCATCCTCGGTGTCGCTATCAAGGCCGCATGGATCCTCATCTGGATCGGCATCATCGTGCTGGTCGTGAGCCTCGTGGTCGGCCTGCTCAACCGGGCGAAGGGGGCGGCCCGCTAGCGCGAGGCCGCAGGGGGCGACGCGTCCCGGACGACGCGACGGAGGGGCGGGACCGCAAGGTCCCGCCCCTCCTGCGTGCCCGGCGCGCGGACTCCCCGCGCGGCCGGTCGGACGGTCAGGCGCCGAGCAGGTGCCCGGCGAGGTACTCGGTGACCTTGTCGAGCGCCACGCGCTCCTGGGCCATCGAGTCGCGGTGCCGGATCGTCACGGCCTGGTCGTCGAGCGTGTCGAAGTCGACGGTGATGCAGAACGGCGTGCCGATCTCGTCCTGACGGCGGTACCGGCGGCCGATGGCGCCGGCGTCGTCGAAGTCGACGTTCCAGTACTTGCGGAGCTCCGTCGCGAGATCCTTCGCCTTGGGCGAGAGCTGCTCGTTGCGGCTCAGCGGGAGCACGGCGGCCTTGACCGGCGCGAGGCGGTGGTCGAGGCGCAGGACGGTGCGCGTGTCCACGCCGCCCTTCGCGTTCGGCGCCTCGTCCTCGGTGTACGCCTCGACGAGGAACGCCATGAGCGAGCGGGTGAGACCCGCCGCCGGCTCGATGACGTAGGGGACCCAGCGCTCGTTCTTCGTCTGGTCGAAGTACGACAGGTCCTTGCCCGAGTGCTCGGCGTGGGTCTTGAGGTCGAAGTCCGTGCGGTTCGCGATGCCCTCGAGCTCGCCCCACTCCGAGCCGGAGAAGCCGAACCGGTACTCGATGTCGACCGTGCGGGTCGAGTAGTGCGAGAGCTTCTCCTGCGGGTGCTCGTACAGGCGCAGGTTGTCGCGCGCGATGCCGAGGTCGACGTACCAGTCGGTGCGCGTGTCGATCCAGTACTGGTGCCACTCGGCGTCCGTGCCGGGCTCGACGAAGAACTCCATCTCCATCTGCTCGAACTCGCGCGTGCGGAAGATGAAGTTTCCCGGCGTGATCTCGTTGCGGAACGACTTGCCGATCTGGCCGATGCCGAACGGGGGCTTCTTGCGGCTCGCGCCCATGACGTTGGCGAAGTTCACGAAGATGCCCTGCGCCGTCTCGGGACGCAGGTAGTGCAGACCGGACTCGTCCTCGACGGGGCCGAGGTAGGTCTTGAGCATCATGTTGAAGTCGCGCGGCTCGGTCCACTGGCCGCGCGTGCCGCAGTTGGGGCACACGATCTCGGCGAGGCCGCCCTCGGGCGCGCGGCCCTTCTTCTCCTCGAACTCCTCGATCATCTGGTCCTCACGGAACCGCTTGTGGCAGTGCAGGCACTCCGTGAGCGGGTCGGTGAAGACGCCGACGTGGCCCGAGGCCACCCACACCTGGCGCGGGAGGATGACGGACGAGTCGAGGCCGACGACGTCGTCGCGGCTGGTGACCATGGCGCGCCACCACTGCTTCTTGATGTTCTCCTTGAGCTCGGTGCCGAGCGGCCCGTAGTCCCAGGCGGAGCGGGTACCGCCGTAGATCTCGCCCGAGGGGAAGACGAACCCACGCCGCTTGGCGAGGGAGACGACGGCGTCGAGACGGGCGGTGGGTGAGGGCGCTGCGGCCACGGACATCACTCCTGGTGCTCACGGCCCCGCACGTGGCTCGTGGGGGCTGGACGGGTGGGCGGCGCCCGCACGGGCGCCGACCGACCAGCGTACCCGGCCCGTGACCGGCCTCACCGGGATCGGTTTTGACATTCATTCTCAAGAAGGCGGACACTGGTGGTCATGCACCGCTCCCCCGCTCGGCGCCGTCGCGCCCTCGCCACCACCGCCGCCCTCGCCACGGCCGCGCTCGTCGCGGCGTGCTCCCCCGGCGACTCCCCCGGCGCCGGCGGCAGCGACGACGGGCGCCTCCAGGTGCTCGCGTCGTTCTACCCGCTCCAGTACGTCGTCGAGCAGATCGGCGGCGAGCACGTCGACGTCTCCAACCTCACCCCGCCCGCGGCCGAGCCGCACGACCTCGAGCTCGCGCCCGCCCAGGTGCGTGCGATCGGCGACGCCGACCTCGTCGTCTACCTCTCCGGCTTCCAGCCCGCCGTCGACGAGGGGATCGAGCAGCGCGCCCCGGAGCACGTCGTCGACGCCGCCGAGTCGGCGGGGCTCGAGGAGCACCCCGGCGGCGAGGGCGAGCACGCCGACGAGACCGCGGAGGAGCACGCCGAGCACACGGACGAGTCCGGCGACGGCCACGACCACGGCGCGACCGACCCGCACTTCTGGCTCGACCCGACGCGCCTCGCCGCCGTCGGCGACGCCGTCGCCGACGAGCTCTCCGCGATCGACCCCGACCACGCGGACGACTACGCCGCCGGAGCCGCCGCTCTCACCGCCGACCTCGACGACCTCGACACCGAGCTCGCCGAGGCGCTCGCGCCGTGCTCGGGGGCGACGCTCGTGACGTCGCACGAGGCGTTCGGGTACCTGGCGGAGCGCTACGACCTGCACCAGGTGGGCGTCTCGGGCATCGACCCCGAGGCCGAGCCGTCGCCCGCGCGCCTGCGCGCGGTCGGCGAGATCGTCCGCGAGAACGGCGTGACCACGATCTTCTTCGAGACGCTCGTGAGCCCCAAGGTGACCCAGACGCTCGCCGACGACCTCGGCGTGCAGACCGCCCTCCTCGACCCGATCGAGAGCCTCGCGGAGGGTGCGACGGACTACCGTGAGGTCATGGAGTCCAACCTCGAGGCGCTCACCTCCGGCCTCGCCTGCTCATGACGGGCGCGGCAGAGCTCGTCGCCGCGCGCGACGTCCACGTGACCCTCGGCGGCAGCGAGATCCTGCGCGGGATCGACCTGACCGTCGGCGCCGGCGAGGTCGTCGCGGTCCTCGGTGCCAACGGGTCGGGCAAGTCGACGCTCGTGCGGGCGCTCGTCGGGATCGTCCCGCTGTCCCGCGGCTCCGTCGACCTGTTCGGCGCACCGCTCGGTCCTCGCCTGCCCTGGCGACGTCTGGGCTACGTGCCGCAGCGCGTCGCCGCGCCGTCGGGCATGCCGTCCACGGCGTCCGAGGTCGTCGCCTCCGGGCTCCTCGGCGGCGGCCGCCTCCGGCTCCCCCGCGGCTGGCGTGCGCGCACGGTCGAGGCGCTCGACCTCGTCGGGCTCGCCGACCGCGCGGACGACTCCACCGCCGAGCTGTCGGGCGGCCAGCAGCAGCGCGTGCTCATCGCGCGCGCCCTGGTCCGCCGGCCCGACCTCCTCGTCCTCGACGAGCCCGTCGCCGGCGTGGACAAGCCCAGCCAGGAGGCGTTCGCCGCGACCATGACGCGGCTCGTCGGCGACGGGCTCACGGTGCTCGTCGTCCTCCACGAGCTCGGCGCGCTCGCCCCGCTCATCGAGCGCGCCGTCGTGCTGCGGCACGGCCGCGTCGTGCACGACGGCGCCCCGCCCCGCGCGTCGTCGACCCACGCGGGCGCCACGCACCAGCACCTCCACCCGCACGAGCCCGCGGACACCGACAACCGCACCGCCGGTCCGGAGACGGGCCTCACCGACACCCTGAACCCCGACCTCGCCGCGGGTCACGCACCCAGGACGGCCTCATGACCACGCTGTTCTCCGAGATCTCCCTCATGCTCACCGACCCGCTCATGCAGCGCGCCCTCCTCGCCGCGCTCCTGGTCGGCGTCAGCGCGCCCGTGGTGGGCACGTACCTCGTGCAGCGCAAGCTCTCGCTCCTCGGCGACGGCATCGGGCACGTCGCCCTCACCGGCGTCGCGCTCGGGTGGCTCGTCGGGGCCGCGATGGGCGTCGTCCCGAACGACGCGCTCGCGATCCCCGGCGCGGTGGTCGCCGCCGTGCTCGGTGCGGTCGCCATCGAGGTCGTGCGCGAGCGCGGCCGCACGAGCGGCGACCTCGCGCTCGCGCTGCTCTTCTACGGCGGCATCGCGGGCGGCGTCCTGCTCATCGGCCTCGCGGGCGGCTCGTCCGGGAGCCTCATGCAGTACCTCTTCGGCTCCATCTCGACCGTCACGTCGTCGGACCTCGTCCTCACCGTCGTGCTCAGCGCGGTGATCCTGCTCGTCGGGGTCGGGTTGCGCGCCGCGCTGTTCTCCGTGAGCCACGACGAGGAGTTCGCGCGCGCGTCGGGCCTGCCCGTGCGCACGCTCAACATCGCCGTCGCCGTCGTCGCCGCGCTCACCGTGACGGTGTCGATGCGGGTCGTCGGGCTGCTGCTGGTGAGCGCGCTGATGATCGTGCCCGTCGCGGTCGCGCAGCTCGTCACGCGCTCGTTCCGCCGGACGATGCTCGTCGCGTCGGTCGTCGGCGTGGTCGTGTGCGTCGTGGGGCTGTCCTTCACCTACTGGAACAACGTCTCGCCGGGTGCGACCATCGTGGTCCTCGCGATCGCGACCTACCTGCTCGTCGCCGTCCTGCGGCCGCTGTGGGTCCGCCGACGCCCGCGCGTGGCGCGCGACCCGCACCCGGACATCCCCGACGACGTCGAGCTCGACCTCGTACCCTCGGGGGCGTCGAACCGCACACCCGGAGGTGACACGTGCAGCGCATGACCCGGCAGCGCGCCGCCGTCTCGGACGCTCTCGAGGACCTCGACGACTTCCGCAGCGCCCAGCAGCTCCACGAGATCCTGCGCACCCGCGGGGACAACGTGGGGCTCGCGACCGTCTACCGCACGCTCCAGAGCCTCGCGGACGGCGGCGACGTCGACGTGCTGCGCACCGAGGAGGGGGAGAACCTCTACCGCCGGTGCGAGCGCCGCGAGCACCACCACCACCTCGTGTGCCGCACGTGCGGCCGCACGGTCGAGATCGACGGCCCGACCGTCGAGACGTGGGCCAACCAGGTGGGCACGTCGCACGGGTTCGTCGACATCCAGCACACGATCGAGCTGTTCGGCACGTGCGCGGGGTGCGCACGCGCCTCCGCGCGGGACTGAGCCGTGCCCGACGCGCTGGACGGCGCCCCGTTCGCCGCGCTCTTCGCGTTCTTCTTCGCGATCGCGTTCGTGCGGACGCAGGCGACGTACTGGATCGCGCGACTCGTCACGACGTGGACGCTCGACCGCACGCGGCCCGTGAAGCCGTGGGTCGCGCGCGTCCACGCCTGGCTGTCCGGACGCTCGGCGGCGCGCGGGATCGAGACCGTCCGCCGCTGGGGCGTCCTCGCCGTCCCCGTGTCCTTCCTCGCGACCGGGACCAAGACCGTCGTGAACGCCGCCGCGGGGGTCGTCCGGATGCCGTTCGGCCGCTACCTCGCCGCGATGACGCTCGGGTGCGCGGTCCACGCGACCATCTACGCGACCGTCGGCTGGGCCGTGTGGACGGCCGCCTTCGCCGCGGCGACCGGGTCGCCGTGGGGCGTCGCGGCCCTGGTCCTGCTGGTCGTCGGCGTGGCCGTCGGGGTGGTCGTCATGGTTCGACGCCGCGCCGCCCGGGAGACCGTCGCTCCGGCGGGTGCGATCGCCGCCCTCGAGGGAGACGGTCTCGTCCTCGACCCCCGCGTCCAGGACACGCAGGACGCGCCGCGCCTCGACCGATGAGATGACGCGCGCCCGACCGTCCGAACGGGCATGACCACGTTCCTCCTGCTGCCCGGCGCCGGCGGCGACCCCGCGTACTGGGACCTGCTCGCGCCCGAGCTCGCCCGGCTCGGTCACCTCCCGGTCCCCGTCGACCTGCCCCAGCACGACGAGGCCTACGGCTGGGCCGACCTCACCGACGTCGCCGTCGAGACCCTGCACCGCGCGGCCGGACTCGCCGAGCGGGACGACCTCGTCGTCGTGGCCCAGTCCATGGGCGCGTACGTGGGCCCGCTCGTGTGCGAGCGCGATCCGGTCCGCCTGCTCGTGCTGCTCAACCCGATGATCCCGCTGCCGGGCGAGTCGGGCGCCGACTGGTGGCGCGCGACGGACCACGCAGCGCGCCGTGCCGCGACGGGCCTCGGGCCGTTCGACCCCGTGGACGACTTCCTCCACGACGTGCCCGAGGCGGTCGCGGCCGCCGTGCAGCGCAGCGACCGGCAGCCGTCCGAACGCTCGTTCGCCGAGCCCTGGCCGGCCCGCGCCTGGCCGACAGCGCCCACGGTCGTGCTCCAGGGTGACGACGACCGCCTCTTCCCCGTGGCCTTCCAGCGCGCCGTCGCGCGCGAGCGCCTGGGCGCCGACGTCGAGACGCTGCCCGGCGGGCACCTCGTGGCGCTCAGCCGACCGGTCGAGCTCGCCGCCCGGCTCGACGTGCTCGCCGGCTGACGGACCGGACGTCCCCCGGCGCCTCAGCCGACCGTCGTCGCGGAGCCGTCGGCCGCGCCGACGCAGAACTGGTTGCCCTGCGGGTCCGCGAGCACGGCCCAGCGGTAGCCCGGGACCGTGTGCTCCGCGACGAACGTCGCGCCGTCCGCCACGAGCGCGGCGACGTCCGCCTCGCGGTCGGACGCGCCGAGGTCGAGGTGCAGGCGGTTCTTGCCGGGGGTCGGGTCCTCGACGCGCTGGAAGCCGAGGACGGGTGCGGTCACCCCCTCGGCGGGCACGACCTCGAGGAACCATCCGTCCGACTCGTCGACGACCCGCCCGCCGAGCTGGCGCGCCCACCAGTGCGCGAGCGGTCGCGGGTCGGTGGAGTCGACGGTCACCATGCCGATGCTCAGAGCCATGCCGCGCACGCTACCGGCCGGCGCCCACGGCGTCCCGACGACGACCGGCGCGCCCCGCACGGCGAGCGCACGACGTCAGACCGTGCCGCCCACCGCGTCCACCGCGCCGCCGTAGCGACGGTCGCGCCGCGCGTACTCCTCGACCGCGCGCCACAGCGACCGGCGGTCGACGTCGGGCCACGGCTCGGGGAGGAACACGAGCTCCGCGTAGGCGGCCTGCCAGATCATGAAGTTGGACGTGCGCTGCTCGCCCGAGCTGCGCAGGAAGAGGTCGACGTCCGGCAGGTCGGGCTCGTCGAGGTGCTGCTGGATCGTCCGCTCGGTGACCTTGCCGGGGTCGAGCCGCCCCGCGGCGACCTCGCGCGCGATAGCGGCCGCGGCGTCGGCGATCTCCGCGCGCCCGCCGTAGTTGACGCACATCGTCAGGGTGCAGACGTCGTTCTCCTTCGTCTGCTCCTCCGCGACCTCGAGCTCCTTGATCACCGACGCCCAGAGGCGAGGACGACGCCCTGCCCAGCGCACGCGGACTCCCCACGAGTCCATCTCGTCACGACGTCGCCGGATGACGTCGCGGTTGAAGCCCATGAGGAACCGCACCTCGTCGGGCGAGCGCTTCCAGTTCTCCGTCGAGAACGCGTACGCCGACACGTGCTTGACGCCGATCTCGATCGCCCCCGCGACGACGTCCAGCAGCGCCGCCTCGCCGGCCTCGTGGCCCGCGGTGCGGGGCAGCCCGCGCGCGTTGGCCCAGCGGCCGTTGCCGTCCATGACGACGGCCACGTGGTTCGGCACGAACTGCGCCGGGATCGCCGGGGGCCGCGCACCGCTCGGGTGCGGGAACGGCGCCGCGTAGGTCCGCTTCGCCATCAGGCGTCCGCCCCCGCACCCCGGCGGTCGGCGACGACGCCGACCGGCCCCGCGGGCGAGGCGGCAGACGGGGCGGCGGGCGCGTCCCGCTCGACCATGCGCAGTGATCGCAACGTTCTCTCCAGGTGGTATTGGCTGTAGGCGGCCACGAGGCCGCTCGCTTCCTTGCGGTGCCGCGCGTCCGAGGCGTCGGCAGTCTCCCACTCCCCCGCGAGCAGCGCGGCGAGGAGGGCGAAGGTCTGGGGGGCGGGTGCCGTCGACCCGGGCGGACGACAGCGCGAGCACACCGCGCCCCCCTGCGCGACGGCGAACGCGTGGTGGGGGCCCGGCTCGCCGCACCGTGCGCAGTCCTCGAACGACGGCGCCCAGCCGGCGACGGCGAGCGCGCGCAGGAGGTAGGAGTCCAGCACCAGGCCGGGGGCGTGCGCCTGCTCGGACAGCGCCCGGAGCGCCCCCGCGAGCAGCCAGTACTGCTGCACGGCGGGTTCTCTCTCGTCGGCGACGAGCCGCTCCGCGGTCTCGAGCATCACGGCGCCCGCCGTGTACAGACCGTAGTCCTCGCAGATCCGCCGCGCGTACGGGCCGATCGTCTCCGCCTGCGTCACCGTGTCCAGGGACCGCCCCGCGTAGAGCTGGACGTCGACGACCATGAACGGCTCCAGCCGCGCCCCGAACCGGGACGACGTGCGACGCACGCCCTTGCCGACGGCGCGCACCTTCCCGTGCTCGCGCGTCAGGAGGGTGACGATGCGGTCCGCCTCGCCCAGCTTCTGGGCGCGCAGCACGATCGCGTCGTCTCGGTACAGCACCACGCCCCTATTGTCCGCCATCCCACCCACGCCCCGTGCCGACCCACACCGGGCCCCCGGTCGTGAGATGCGAGAAGGTGCCCCTCCCAGGCTGCCGGCGGGGGCGACTTCTCGCTTTTCGTCAGCACAACGCAGCCCCCGCCCGACGGGTCGGGCGGGGGCTGCGTTGCGTCTCAGGAGGCGGTGCGCTCCGCGCGGTTCACCGCGGACACGATGGCCTTGAGCGAGGCGGTCGTGATCGACGGATCGATCCCGACGCCCCACAGGACGTCGTCGCCCACCTGGCACTCGACGTAGGCGGCGGCGAGCGCGTCGCCGCCCTCGGACAGGGCGTGCTCGGCGTAGTCGAGCACGCGGACGTCGACGCCCACCTGCGCGATCGCGTCGACGAACGCCGCGACCGGGCCGTTGCCCGTGCCTTCGAGCGTCAGCTCCTCGCCGCGGTCGAGCACGTCGACGCTCAGGGTGTCCGGACCGTCCTCGCTCGACGACGCGCGCGTGGAGCGCAGCTTGAGCCGACCCCACGGCTCCAGGCCGGAGTCGGGCTCGACGGGCAGGTACTCGTCGGAGAAGATCCGCCAGATGTCGTCGCCCGTGACCTCGGTGCCCTGCTGGTCGGTGTGGTGCTGCACCGCCTGGCTGAACTCGATCTGCAGGCGCCGCGGCAGGTCGAGGTGGCGCTCCGACCTCAGCAGGTAGGAGATGCCGCCCTTGCCGGACTGCGAGTTGACGCGGATGACGGCCTCGTAGGAGCGGCCGACGTCCTTGGGGTCGATCGGCAGGTACGGGACGGCCCAGACGAGGTCGTCGACCGTCCTGCCCTCGGCCTCCGCGTGGGCGGCCATCGCGTCGAAGCCCTTCTTGATGGCGTCCTGGTGCGAGCCGGAGAACGCCGTGAAGACGAGGTCGCCGGCGTAGGGGTGGCGCTCGGGCACGCCGAGCTGGTTGCAGTACTCGACGGTGCGGCGCACGTGGTCGATGTCGGAGAAGTCGATCTGCGGGTCGATGCCCTGGCTGAACAGATTCATCCCCAGCGTCACGAGGCACACGTTGCCGGTGCGCTCGCCGTTGCCGAACAGGCAGCCCTCGATGCGGTCGGCGCCCGCCTGGTAGCCCAGCTCGGCCGCGGCGACCGCGGTGCCGCGGTCGTTGTGCGGGTGCAGCGACAGGACGACGTTCTCGCGGTGGTTCAGGTGCCGGTTCATCCACTCGATCGAGTCGGCGTAGACGTTGGGCGTCGCCATCTCGACCGTCGCGGGCAGGTTGATGATGACCTTGCGGTCCGGGCGGGGCTCGAAGACGTCGAGCACCTCGTTGCAGATGCGGGCGGCGAACTCGAGCTCGGTCCCCGTGTACGACTCGGGCGAGTACTCGTAGTAGACGGTGGTCTCGGGGACCGTCTCCTCGAACTTCTTGCACAGCCGCGCGCCGTCGACGGCGATCGCGATGATGCCCTCGGGGTCGGAGCGGAACACGACCTCGCGCTGGAGCACAGACGTCGAGTTGTACAGGTGGACGATCGCCTGCTTCGCGCCCTTGATCGCCTCGTAGGTGCGGGCGATGAGGTGCTCGCGCGACTGCGTCAGGACCTGGATGACGACGTCGTCGGGGATGCGGTCCTCCTCGATGAGCATCCGGACGAAGTCGAAGTCGGTCTGCGAGGCCGACGGGAAGCCGACCTCGATCTCCTTGTAGCCCATCTCGACGAGCAGCTCGAACATGCGCAGCTTGCGCTCCGCGTTCATGGGCTCGATGAGGGCCTGGTTGCCGTCGCGCAGGTCCACCGCGCACCAGCGCGGGGCGGTCTCGATGCGCTTGTCGGGCCACGTGCGGTCGGGCACCGACACGTCGATCTGCCGGTGGAACGGCAGGTACTTGTGGATCGGCATGCCCGACGGCTGCTGCGGGTTCGCGTCCGTGGCGGTCGGCGTCGAGGAGGGGGCTGAGGCGTTCATCGTGGGTCCTTCGGGTCGTCTGATGGGTGTCAGCCGGCACACCGACCACCGCGACGAGGGACCGGCTAGAGAGCCTCGCCGCGGCAACGAAGGAGGAGCTGCCGCATCAGGTGCACGACGCCACTGTACTCCTCCGCGGTCCGTGCCCCGCGGACGTCCGTTCCTCGGGCACGTCGCACGCGCGGGCCGCGGAGGTCCGGGGCTCGGCCCCGCCCGTCCCTCTCGCCGGGTGGCACGACGACGCCCGGCCGCCTCCGAGGGAGGGCGACCGGGCGTCGTCGCTCGGTCAGCGGCGCGAGCGCAGCGCGGCGTCGACGGCGGGGTCGCCGAGGTTGCCGAGCCACTCCAGCAGCGCCGGGTACGTGGACGGGTTCGCCGCCACCTGGGGACGCAGGTGCGGCGCGTCCTGGACGATCTGCGCGAGGACCTCGAGCGGCGTGCTCGGGTCGAGCGCCTGGGCGGCCGTGAAGCCCGGGACCTGGGCGGGCGGGGAGTACGACTGCTGCGGCTGCGCCGTGGGCTGCTGCCCGTAGCCACCGCCGTAGCCCTGCTGCGGCTGCTGCTGGTAGCCCGGCTGGGGGTATCCCTGCTGGCCGTACCCCTGGTGGCCCTGCGCGGGCGACCCGGCGCCGGGCTGCGCGGTCGGCTGCGGGCCGGTGCCCGGCTGCCCCTCCTGGTACGCCGGCATGACGGCGGTCGCGGGGCCCTGGTCGGGGTCGAGCCCCGGGCGTGCCGCGTACCCGCTGCGCTCGGGCTCGACCTGCTGGACCGGGAGGACCTCGGTGGCGTCGCCGCCTGCAGGCGCCCAGCGGCCCTGGTCCGGCTGCTGCGCGGCGACCGGACCGGTCTGCGCAGCCACCGGGTACGCCGCACCACCGTGCGGCGCCCCGGGGTAGGAACCGGCCGGCGGCTGCGCCGCCGCGGGTCCGGACGGCGCGACGGGCGCCTGCCGGACCGGCTTGGGCGCGGGCGGCTGCCAGACGTACGCCTGCGCCGCCGCCCCGGCAGCAGCGGCCGGGACCGGACGGTGCTCGGCGAAGTACGCGCGCACCTCGCGCGGGACCGTCAGGGCACCGACGACGAGCAGCGGGAGCCCGAACGCGAGGAGCACGTGCTCGACGCCACCGCCGAGCACGACCCGGTTGGACGTCACGACGAGCAGGACGATGCCCAGCAGCGCGACGACACCGGCGCCACCGAGGGCGAGCGGCCGGCCGGTCGTCGCGTCGCGGGCGAGCGAGCGGCGCGCGACGAACGCGACGGCCGCCGCGAGCACGCCCACCACGACGGCGAGCACGACCGGCACGCCGCGAGCGCCCTCGGCCAGCGTGAGCACGGCGCTCACGGCGACGTACCCGGCGACGACGAGCGCGAGGTCGAGGGCGTTCACGGCGACGCGCACCCAGGTCTTCACGGGGTCGGCCACCGTCATCGCGCGGTGCACCGCAGGCGCCGCGGCGATCGCGGCGAGCGCCGGGACGAGCACGAGCCCGAACCGGCCGCGGTGCGTGCTCTCGATCGTGACGAGCCCGTTGTTGCCCGAGCCCAGCACGAACGCCACCGCGAGGATGACCCCCAGCCCGACGAGCGTGAGGCGCGCCGCCTCGGACCGGCGCCACGTGCCGTACGTCGGCAGGCCGACGAGCGCGAGGACGAAGAGCGCGGAGACGAGCACGAACAGGACGAGGAGCGCGCCGCCGAGGCGGGTCCCCGTGACGGTCAGGATGATCGTGAGCAGGACGGTCACCGCGAGGACCGCGGCCCCCGCGAGGAGCGCCTGGAGCCAGCGGTTCGTGACCGCGCGGTCCTGGTCCTGCGGTCCGAGCTCGCTCTCGCGCGGCTGCGCCGCGAGGATCGCGCCCGCGAGCCCGAGTGCGGCCGCGGAGCCGACGCCGCCCCAGCCGTCGCCGAAGTCCCCGCCCCCGACGACGTCGACGACGAGGTAGACGCCGACGAGGAGGACGTACGGGGCGTTGGCGAGCAGACGGACCTTCCGCGTCGTGTGCACGGTCCACGTCGCGGGCAGCACCCCGGTGCGGGCGAGGTACGGCAGCGCGAGGGTGAGCAGGGAGAGGATCGTCAGCAGGACGACCTCGATCTTGTCGGACGCGCGGCTCGCGGCGTCCCACGGCAGTGCGAGGGACACGAGGAGCAGGAGGGCCGCGACGCCGTCACGCACGTAGTCGCTCACGGGCATCCCGGCGAAGGGCGAGACCGGACCTGGTGCGGTGGCCGTGGCGGCCGGCCCCGCGGGAGCCTCGGCCTCCTCGACGCCGCCCTGTCCGCCGTCGTCCCCCGCGCCCGGCTCCGCAGGCGCCCCACCCGGTGCGCGCTCGGCCGAGGAGTCCCCGTCACCCACCGCGACGCCGTCGGGCGCCGTGGTCGGCCCGGTGCCCGCAGCGCGCGGCTGCGGGTCCTCGGCCGGCTCTGTCTGGTTGGTCATCGTGCACTCCCTACGCTGTCGCGCCGTGCCGTACGCACGCACGCCGGCCCGACGGGCCCCGACCGTTTCTACCGGTTCATCACGTGCGTCTTCAAGCGCCCACGCGGCGCGGACCCCCGATACGACGGGACGGCTCAGGACACGGCCGTCAGCCGGTCCGCGCCGAGCAGGAAGAGGCGGCCCTCGACCGCGACCACGTGGTACGTGTTCTCGGGCAGGGCCCAGCGCCACTCGACGGCCCCGTCGTCGAGCGCGAGCGACACGAGCCCCTGACCCTCGCGGCCGCGCTCGGTCACGAAGAGCGACCGTCCGTCCGTGAGCACCGGCCAGGGCCCGCTGTCGTCGACGGTCACGGCCCAGGCCTCCTCCCCGGTGCGCGCGTCGACGCTGCGGTACGCCGAGTCCGTCTGGACGACGACGCGCCCGTCGACGCGCGCGACGGCTCGCAGGCCGGTGCCCGGGAGGGACCAGAGCTCCGAGCCGGTCGCCGCGTCGACCCCCACGATGCTCCCGAACGTGTTGGTGACGATCACGCCGGGCGCGGAACCGTCCGAGAGGGGTGCCTCGAGGACGCGGCCCTTGATCCGGAAGTCCGGCTCGCCCGCGGCCGTGAAGACGGTCGCCGTGCCGCGCCCGTACTCGTTCCCGACGTAGCGGCCGTCCTGGAGCCGCACGATCGTCCACACGTCGTCCTCGACGAGCGAGCGGCCGTCCTCCGTGAGCGCCGCGGCGACGCCCGGCGCCAGGACGTCGACCACCCCGCGGCGGACGTCGAGCACGACGTCGCCCCCGCGCCCGAGCCCGTCGTGCGGGAGCGACCGGTCCCAGCGGACCTCTCCGGTCGCCGCGTCCTCGCGCACGAGCGCGACCTCGCCGCCCCGCCACCACGCGCGCACGACGTCGCCGGCGCCGACGGGCACGACCGACAGGCGGCCCGCGGTCTCGACGGTCCGGTCGCCGACGACCTCCCCCGTCGCGGACCGGACGGTGACCAGCCGGACGACCTGCTCGCGCCACCCCGACGGCACGGCGCACACCACCACCTCCCGGGCCGGCTCGCCCTGGGCCGGCAGGCACGTGGCCCGGTCGCCGAGCCGCTCGGACCGCCAGAGGACCGAGCCGTCCTCGACCGAGTGCGCCGTGAGCGCGCCGTCGACCGTGACGACGGCGCCCACTGCCGGGACGACCTCGGAGCCCGGCGCGACCGGCACGGACCACCGCGGCTCGGGCGGTGCGTCGAGGGGGCGCAGCCCGCCCGCGAGCGCGGTGACGTCGACGGGCCGCGCGTCCTCCATCGAGGCGGTGAAGGCGACCGAGCCCGCGAACGCGGCGGCGACCGCGACGGCGACCCACGGGACGGGGTGCGCGTACCAGGCGCGCCGCGGTGCGTCCGTGCCGTCGCTGCGCCGGGACCGTCCGCGCTCGCGCGCGGTCCGGGCGGATCCTGCCGCGGCCGTCGCGGGTCGCGACGCGGTCCCGGCGCTCCGGGCGTGCGGGCCACGGCGCCCGTCGCTGGAGGTGCCCGGGGCCGTGCGCCCCGACCGGTCGCCGTCGCTCGCGGCCTCCGGCTCGCCGTCGAACACGGCGTCGAAGCGGTCGTCCGTGCGCAGCTCGGGGGGCAGGAGCTCGAAGCTGACGGCACCCGCCGACGCGCTGGCACCGTCCGTCGTCGGCTCGTGGGTGACGTGCCCGGCACGAGCCGCCCGGTCCTGCGCGAGCCGACGGCGCCTCACCTGTCCACGATACGCACGCGGAGGCGCCCGCGCCCGGGCGGGCGGTCAGATGCCGAGCTGGTACACGCCCCAGTACGCGAGGATCACGAGGAGGATCGCCGCACCCGCGACGACGCACCACAGCATGACGTGCGTCGTCAGGCCCCGCGCGACCCGCAGCGCCCCGGCCCGGCCCTCCTCGACGCCCGTGCCGGCCGCGTCGGCGAGGTCCGCCGCGGCGCGCCGGGCCGTCCGGACCTCGGCGGAGCGGTTGATCAGGAGGGCCGCGGCGACGAGCGTCGCGAGCCCGACGAGCCGCACCCCGATCCACCCGCCCTGCACGACCCAGGCGTCCTTCTCGTAGTCGAGGGCGAGCCGGGCGACGGCGACGAGGTAGACCACGAGGGCCACCGTCGTCCCGAGGGCGCCCGCGCCGAGCCCGGCGAGCGGCGCGCGGAAGCCGGGCGCGAGACCGGCGGGCGCGCTCGGGCGCCCGGCGACGCGGCGCAGACGGCGCACGAGCCCTCCGACGAGCCCGACGAGCGGCCCGAGCACGAGGAGACCCACCGCGCCGAGCACGAGCCCGACGAGGAGGTCGCCGTTGCCGAGCCACCGCGGGGTGGGGACGGGACCGGCGAGGTACTGCTGGTTCGGCTCGGCCCCGGCGACCTGGGGCTGCGCGGTCGCGCTGTCGGGGAGGGACGTGATCCAGGCGCCGAGGTCGCGCGGGAAGTCGGGGACGAGCACGTCGTCGATCTTGATCCCGTGGTTCGCGTCCTCGTAGAACCGCACGGTCACGTCGGCGCCGCCCGACGCCGACGACGGCCCCGTCGCGTCGAGGATCTGCCGCGCCCCCTGCTCGACCGGCATCGACGGGTCCGCGGTGCCGTAGACCACGAGGACGGGCTGGGTGAGCCGCTCGAGGAACGGCTCGACGTCGAAGTCGGCGTACTCGAAGCCGCCCCCGGGGATCGCCATGCCGACCGCGCGCGGGATCGCCCGGAACACCCCGTGCGGGACGTCCGTGTTGCGCAGGTAGCTGTCGACCGCGAACGCGGCCTGCTGGCGCGGCGGCACGACCGGGGCGGACACGAGCACGGAGAACGCGATCGTCGGGTCCTCGACGGCCATCACGGGCACGATCCACGTGCCCTCCGACTCCCCGTACAGCCCGACCTGGTCCGGGTCGACCCCGGGTCGCGTCCGGAGCAGGTCCACGGAGCGCTCGTAGTCGCGCGCCATCGCCTCGTAGTCGCGGTGACGCGTCGTGTACGTGTCGAGGCGCTTGTCCGGCACGAGGGTGACGACACCGGCGCTCGCGAGGTCGGCCGCGACGTCCACGAAGGCCTCCGTCGCCAGGCCCGTGCCCGCGCCGTGCACGAACACCACGCCCGGGAGGTCGTCGCCCGCGTCGACGGGCTCGCGCAGGATGCCCCCGACCGTCGCGCCGTCGAGCCGGATCGTCACGTCCGTCTCGCGCACGTCGTACGTGCCGACGGGGTCGGCGCCGCCGGGAGGCTGGCCCCCGATCGTCGTGTCGGGCGTCGTGGGCTCCAGGTGCTCGGTCACGGGCACCGGGTCCCACTGCGGTCCCGTGACCGCGCCGACGATCGCGAGGACGATCGCGAGCGCGGCGGTGGTCGCGGCGGTCCGGAAGATCACCGGGGAATCGTACGTCGCACCCACGACGCCGGTCCCTGGTGCCGCCCCGACGCGCGGACGGGGGCTCTCCCCCGTCCGGGCGCGGCCCGCCTCAGAACCCGAGCCGGTGGAGCTGCTTGGGGTCGCGCTGCCAGTCCTTGGCGACCTTCACGTGCAGGTCGAGGTAGACGCGCGCGCCGAGCAGCGCCTCGATGCCGTGCCGCGCGCGGGTCCCGACCTCGCGCAGCCGCGAGCCGCCCCGGCCGATGACGATGGCCTTCTGCGAGTCGCGCTCGACGAAGAGGTTGACCCGCACGTCGAGCAGCGGCGGGCGGCCGGTGGCCTCGTCCCCGCTGCCCTCGCGGGGCACGATCTCCTCGACCTGGACGGCGAGCGAGTGCGGCAGCTCGTCGCGCACGCCCTCGAGCGCGGCCTCGCGCACGAGCTCCGCGACCATCACCGCCTCGGGCTCGTCGGTGAGCTCGCCGCCCGGGTAGAGCTCCGGCCCCGCGGGGAGGTGCGAGACCAGGACGTCGGTGAGGACGTCCACCTGGTAGCCGTCCTGCGCCGAGACCGGCACGATGTCCGCCCAGCCGCCCGCGGTCTCCCCCAGCCGGTCCACGGCGAGCAGGTGCGCGGCGAGCGTGCCGCGGTCCACGAGGTCGGCCTTCGTCACGACGGCGACCACGGGCGTGCCGCGGCGCCCGCGCATGAGCTCGGCGAGCTCGTTCGCGATGAACCGGTCGCCCGGCCCGATCTTCTGGTCCGCGGGCAGGCAGAACGCGATGACGTCGACCTCCGTCAGCGTCTCGCGCACGAGGTCGTTGAGGCGTTCGCCGAGCAGCGTGCGGGGCCGGTGCAGGCCCGGGGTGTCGACGAGGACGAGCTGCGCGTCGGGGCGGTGCACGATCCCGCGGATCGTGTGGCGGGTCGTCTGCGGCCGCCCGGACGTGATGGCGACCTTCTGGCCGACCAGCGCGTTCGTCAGGGTCGACTTGCCCGCGTTGGGCCGCCCGACCAGGCAGGCGAATCCGGAGCGGTGCTCGGGGGTGGTCGTGCTCACGGGGTGTCCTTCACGGTCGGGAGGGAGGGTCGGGTGTCGGCCGGGGTCTCCGGCTCGTGGGGTGCCGCGGGCGGCGTCGGGGCCGCGGCGTGGGACACGAGGACGGTCGCGAGCTGCTTGCGCCGGCCCTCGACCCGGTCGGCCTCGATCCGCAGGCCGTGCACGTCGGCGACGGAGCCGGGCAGCGGGACCTTGCCGAGGGCCTTGGCGAGCAGGCCGCCGACGGTGTCCACGTCGTCGTCGTCCAGGTCGAGCCCGAAGAGCTCGCCGAGCTCGTCCACGCCGAGCCGCGCGGGCACGCGCAGCACGCCCTCGCCGATGTCCTCGACCTCGGGCTCGGGGCGGTCGTGCTCGTCGGTCAGCTCGCCGACGATCTCCTCGAGCGCGTCCTCGATCGTCACGAGCCCGGCGATGCCGCCGTACTCGTCGACGACCATGGCGATGTGCGACGACGACGCCTGCATCTCGCGCAGGAGGTCGTCGACGGGCTTGGACTCGGGCACGAAGATCGCGGCGCGCGCGACGTCGCCGACCGGCCGGGCGTCCGCCCCCGGGCCGCCCTGCAGCACCCGCACGACGTCCTTGAAGTAGGCGACGCCCACGAGGTCGTCCGCGGACGTCCCGGTCACGGGGATGCGGGAGAAGCCCGAGCGCAGGAACAGCGACAGCGCCTTGCGCAGCGGCGTGTCCCGCGAGGTCGTGACCATGTCCGTCCGCGGGACCATGACCTCGCGCGTGAGGGTGCTGCCCAGCTCGAAGACGGAGCGGATGAGCTCGCGCTCCTCCTCCTCGATGACGTCGGACTCGTTCACGCGGTCCACCATGTCCTGGAGCTCGCGCTCGTGCGCCCCCGAGTCGGGGGCGGGCGCGAGGCGCGTGAGCCAGCGGGTCGCGGCGACGATCCCCGTGAGGAGCCCCGAGAGCGCGAGCAGGACGCGGACGGCGTGCCGGCGGCCCAGCGACCGCGGGCTGACCCGCACGACGAGGAGGCCGACGACGACGCTCACCGCCAGCGCGACGAGCAGGACCTGCCACCACGGCTCCAGCCATGCCGCGACGAGCAGCGTGAGGCACGTGATCGCGGCGACCTCGGCGACGACGCGCACGAACCCGACGGAACGGGCCGTCGCGGCCGGGTCCGCGAGCAGCGCCAGCGCGCGACGCCCGGACGGCCGCGGCGGGGTCGTCAGGTCGTCGCCGAGCGCGGCCTCGCTCACCGCCGCGCGCGTCACGCGCAGGACCGCCGCCTCGCCGGCGCTCAGCGCCGCGGCGAGCACGACCGTGAGGACGGTCAGGACCGCCAGGAGCGCGACGGGTTCGCCGCTCACCGGCCGGCGAGGAAGGTCAGGAGCAGCTTGCGCTGCAGCGCGAACATCTCCTTCTCCTCCTCCGGCTCGGCGTGGTCGTAGCCGAGCAGGTGCAGGATGCCGTGCGTCGTGAGCAGCAGCATCTCCTCCGCGGTCGAGTGCCCCGCGGTCACCGCCTGCTGCGCGGCGACCTCCGGGCACAGCACGACGTCGCCGAGCTGGCCGGGGCCGGACACCTCGCCGTCGCGACCGGGACGCAGCTCGTCCATGGGGAACGAGAGCACGTCCGTCGGTCCCGGCTCGTCCATCCAGCGCACGTGCAGCTCGGTCATGACGTCGGTGTCGACGAAGAGGATCGACAGCTCGCTCTGCGGGTGCACGCGCATCGCGTCGAGCACGTAGCGCGCGAGCGCCGCGAACTCGGCCTCGTCGACCTCGGCCTCGGTCTCGTTGTTGACCTCGATGCTCACGCGTCGTCCCTCGTCCGTCGGTCCCTGCCCGCGGGGCGTCCGCGGCGCTCGTCGTCCCGGCGGCGCGGTGCGCCGCCCGTCCCCTGTCGCGCCCCGGTGCCGGACGCGAGGTCCCACCGCGCGTACGCGTCGATGATCTCGCTCACGAGCCGGTGGCGCACCACGTCCGACGACGTGAGGCGGCAGAACTCGACGTCGTCCACGCCCGTGAGGACGTCCTCGATCACGCGCAGCCCGGACTGGGTGCCGCCGGGCAGGTCCACCTGCGTCGCGTCGCCCGTGATGACCATGCGCGACCCGAACCCGAGGCGCGTGAGGAACATCTTCATCTGCTCGGTCGTCGTGTTCTGCGCCTCGTCGAGAATGATGAAGGAATCGTTCAACGAGCGACCCCTCATGAACGCCAGCGGCGCGACCTCGATCGTGCCCGCCTCGATGAGCTTGGGGATCGAGTCGGGGTCGATCATGTCGTGCAGCGCGTCGTACAGCGGGCGCAGGTACGGGTCGATCTTCTCCGTGAGCGAGCCGGGCAGGAACCCGAGCCGCTCCCCCGCCTCGACCGCCGGGCGCGTGAGGATGATCCGGTTGACCTGCTTGGACTGGAGCGCCTGCACGGCCTTGGCCATCGCGAGGTACGTCTTGCCCGTGCCCGCGGGCCCGATGCCGAACGTGATGGTGCTGGCGTCGATCGCCTCGACGTAGCGCTTCTGCCCGACCGTCTTGGGCCGGATCGTGCGACCGCGGCTCGACAGGATGTTGAGCGTCAGCACCTCGGCCGGGCGCGACGCCGTCGCGGCCGTGAGCATCGAGATGGAGCGCGAGACGACGTCCGCCGTGAGCTGCGTGCCGGCCTCCACGACCTCGACGAGCTCGTCGAGCAGGCGGGAGGCGAGCGCGACGTCCCCCGGGGGACCGGAGACCGCGATCTCGTTGCCGCGCACGTGCACGTCGACCGAGGGGAATCCCTCCTCGACGGCCCGGAGCACGGAGTCTCGGCTGCCGAGGAGCGCGACCATCGGCACGTGGGTCGGGATGACGATGCGGTGCTCGACCCGGTGCGGCTGAGGGTCGGGTTCTCGGGACAGAGAGGTCATGAGCCGGCTTGCGCCGCTGCGCTCCTTCGGTCGGACGGTGGGGCCGGGGCCGCCACGGCCCCGCAGATCGCCTCCATCGTACCGAGCGCGCCGGGGCGCCACACGTCCTTTCGCGCAGGGCTCAGGCGGGCGTCCAGCCGAGCTCCGCGCCCGCGATGACGTGCCCGTGCACGTGGAACACGCTCTGCCCGGCGCGCGGGCCGGAGTTGAAGATGAGGCGGAACTGGCCGTCGGCCTGGTCGCCCGCGACCTCGTCGGCGAGCGCGACGACGTCGGCGAGCAGGCCCGGGTCGGCCGCCGCGAGCTGGGCGATGTCGCCGTGGTGGTCGCGCGGCACGACGAGCACGTGCACCGGGGCCTGGGGGTCGATGTCCCGGAAGGCGATCGCGCGGTCGCTCGTCGCGACGACGTCGGCAGGTAGCTCGCCCGCGACGATGCGGCAGAAGAGGCAGTCCGGGTCCGTGCGTACGTCGGTGCTGGTCATGACCCCGAGGCTAGTCCAGGCCCGGCCGCCACGCCCCAGCGGCCGAGCCGCTCGGCGAGGAGGGCGACGGCGACGGGACCGGCCGTCGACGTGCGCAGCACGTGCGGGCCCAGCCGGGCCGCGACCGCGCCGGCCGCCGTGAGGTCGGCGACCTCGCGGTCGGAGATCCCGCCCTCGGGGCCGACGACGACCAGCACCTCGGGCGCCACCCCGCCGGGTCGGGTCGCGCCGTCGGGCAGCGCGACGTCGGCGAGCGGCGTCACGGCCTCCTCGTGCAGCACGATCGCCCGCCCGCCGGCCGCGACGACGTCGGTCACGCGCGCCGCGAGGCCGCGCGAGTCGACGGCCACCTCGACCTGCGGCAGGCGCGCGCGCCGCGCCTGCTTGGTCGCCGTGCGGACCGTCGCGAGCCAGCGCGCACGGGACTTCGCGGCGCGCTCGCCGCGCCACACGACCACGGAGCGCTCCGCCTGCCAGGGCACCACGACGTCGACCCCGATCTCGGTCGCCGCCTCGATCGCCATCTCGTCGCGGTCGCCCTTGGCCAGGGCCTGCACGAGCGTCACGACGACGGCGGGCGCGGGCTCGCGGTCGACCTCCTGGACGAGCAGGGTCACGCGGCCCGCGTCGGCGTGCTCGACGACGCAGCGCAGGCGCAGGCCGTCGCCGTCCACGACGTCGACCCGCTCGCCCGCCCCGCGGCGCTGGACGACGCCCGCGTGGCGGCCCTCGGCGCCGTCGAGGACGTAGCGGTCGCCGGGCGCGACGGCGTCGAGCCCGGTCTCGGCGAGGAACACCGGAGCACTCACGCGACCGCTCCCCTCAGCGCCCGGAGAGCTTGTCGCGCAGGCGCGAGAACACGCCGGGGTGCGCGGCCGACAGGCGCGGCTCGGGCCGCTCCTCGCCACGCATCGCGGCGAGCGAGCGCAGGAGCTGCTCCTGCTCCTCGGTGAGCTCGCGCGGCACCTGGACCTCGATGTGGACGTTGAGGTCGCCGCGGCCGCTGCCGTGCAGGTGCCCCACGCCGAGGTTCTTGAGCGTGACGATCTGGCCCGGCTGCGTGCCCGGGCGCAGGTCGATCTCCTGCGCGCCGTCGAGCGTCTCGAGCTCGAGGACGGTGCCGAGCGCGGCCGCGGTCATGGGCACCTGGAGCGTGCAGTGCAGGTCGTCGCCGCGGCGCACGAACGTGTCGTGGTTGCGCTCGCGGATCTCGACGTACAGGTCGCCCGCGGGGCCGCCGGCCGGACCGACCTCGCCCTGCGCGGTGAGCTTGATGCGCGTGCCCGTGTCGACGCCCGCGGGGACGTTCACCGTGATGCTGCGGCGGCTGCGCACGCGGCCCTCGCCAGAGCACTCCGCGCACGGCTCGGGGATGACGGTGCCGAAGCCCTGGCACGCGGCGCACGGGGCGCTCGTCATGACCTGGCCGAGGAAGGAGCGCGCCACGCGCTGGACCGTGCCGCGGCCGTGGCAGACGTCGCACGTGCGGGGCGAGGTGCCCGGGCGACAGCACGAGCCGCCGCACGTCCCGCACACGACCGCCGTGTCGACCTGGAGCTCGCGCTGCGCGCCGAACGTCGCCTCGGACAGGTCGATGTCGAGCCGCACGAGCGCGTCCTGGCCGCGCCGGGCGCGCGGGATCGGCCCCTGCTGCGCCTGGCCGCCGCCGAAGAACGTCTCGAAGATGTCCTGGAAGCCGAACCCGCCGCCCATGGGGCCGGCGCCGCCGCCGGGGGCGCTCGGGTCGACGCCGAGATCGTACTGCTGACGCTTCTCCGGGTTGGAGAGCACCTCGTACGCGCGCGCCACGTCCTTGAAGCGGTCGCCCGCCTCCTCGCCCGCGACGTCGGGGTGCAGCTCGCGCGCGAGCTTGCGGTACGCCTTCTTGATCTGGTCCTGGCTGGCGTCGCGCGCCACGCCCAGGATCTCGTAGTAGTCGCTCACACGTCACTCTCTGCTGGTGCGGGTCGTGAGGCCGGCAGGGGGCCGGTCGTGAAGGGTCTGGTGCGGGTCGTGAGACCGGCACGAGGTCGGTCGTCGTGGATGCCTGCCGCGCGCGGGGAGGCCGCGGCGAGGCTCACGTGCCGAGCACCCGTGACAGGTAGCGCGCGACGGCGCGCACCGCCGCGATGGTCCCGGGGTAGTCCATGCGCGTCGGCCCGATCGAGCCGACGAGGGCGACCGTGTCACCGTCGTTACCGTAACCGGTCGTCACGACGGAGGTCTCGACGAGACCCTCGAGCTGGGTCTCGTGCCCGATCCGGACGCTCACGCCGGACTCCGCGGCCATCTCGGTGAGCAGGCCGAGGAGGACCACCTGCTCCTCGAGCGCCTCGAGGACCGGGCGCAGCGCATGCTCGAACCGCATGCCCGCGCGGGCGAGGTTCGCCGTGCCGGCGAGCACGAGGCGCTCCTCGCTCTCCTCCGCGAGCGTCTGGGCGACGAGGTCGCCCACGGCGCGCACGAGCGGGGCGTCGTCGGGGTGGAAGCTCTCCGTCACGGCGGCGAGCCCCGGCGCGAGGTCGGTGAGGCGCTTGCCGGCCGCGGCGGCGTTGAGCCGCGCGCGGACCTCCACGAGCGTGCCCTCGTCGGGCACGCTCGCGACCTCGAGCGTGCGCTGCTCGACGCGCCCGGTGTCGGTGATGATCACGACGAGCAGGCGCGAGTCCCCGACCGGCACGAGCTCGAGGTGCCGCAGCCCGGACCGGCTCAGCGACGGGTACTGCACGACCGCGACCTGGCCCGTGAGCTGCGCCAGCAGCCGGCCGGCGCGCGCGATGACGTCGTCGAGGTCCACGCCCTCGGAGAGGAACGTCTCGATGGCGCGCTTCTCCGGCGCGGACAGCGGCTTGACGCCCGAGAGCCGGTCGACGAAGAGACGGTAGCCCTTGTCCGTGGGGATGCGGCCCGCGGACGTGTGCGGCTGCGCGATGTACCCGGCGTCCTCGAGGGCCGCCATGTCGTTGCGGATCGTCGCGGGCGACACGCCGAGGCCGTGCCGCTCGGTGAGCACGCGCGACCCCACGGGCTCGCGCGTGAGGACGTAGTCCTCGACGATCGCCCGCAGCACCTCGAGCCGGCGCTCCTCGCTCACGTCCACCTCCGTGTGCCGCACCGTCGCCGCCCCGGGCGGGCGCGCGGGCGTCGGCACTCTCGACCTCCGAGTGCCAATCCTACGCGTCCGCGCGGCCCGTCCCGCGGTCCTCCGCTCGCCGCGAACGCAGGTCCGCGAGCCCGACGACGAGCGCGAGCGCGACGAGCACGATCGTCACGAGCAGCGCCCTCCCCGTCGCGTGCGCCGCCGTGTCGCCTCCCGCGAGGCCCCCGTAGTACACGGAGAGCACGATCGAGATGCCGACCGCCGACCCGATGCGCTGCCCGAGCTGCAGCATGCTCCCCGCGACCCCCGCGCGGCTCACGGGAACCTCGGACAGCGTGAGGGTCTGGTTCGGCGCGATGACCGTCCCGCTGCCCGCCCCGGCGACCAGCAGGGCTCCCGCGAGCGCCGGCCCCACGGCGCCCGGCTCGTCCCCGAGGAGGCGCACGACGGCGTCGGCCACGACGACCCCGACGAGGACGAGCGTCAGCCCGCCGACGACGAGCTGCCGGCCCCAGCGCGCGACCCAGCGCCCCGAGAACCACGCGGACACCCCGGACGCGACGGCGAACGGCGTCCCCACGAGCCCCGCCTGGAGCGGCGTGTAGCCGAGCTCGTCCTGGAGGTAGAGCGTGACCACGAGGAAGATGCCCGTGAAGCCGGCGAAGTAGGCGAGGCCGAGCAGCGCGCCGTTGCGGAACGACCCGAGCCCGACGACCTGCGGGTCGAGCACCGCCTCGCCGGTGCGCCGCTGGTACCGCCGCTCCCAGACGACGGCCGCGGTCCCCGCCGCGGCGGCCACGACCAGCCACCACCAGCGCGAGGCGTCGTCGCCGCGACCGGTCGTCGTGACGAACGGCATCATGACGCCGAGCGTCGCCGCACCGAGCAGCGCCAGCCCGACGAGGTCGAGGCGGCGCGGGCCCCGCGCGGAGCGCGCGGCGTCGGGCGGTGGCGCGGGCACGAGGCGCCACGCGAAGGGCAATAGGACCGCGACGACGGGGAGGTTGACGAGGAAGACCCACCGCCACCCGTCCGCGGAGCCGGCCGCCGCGATGATGAGGCCGCCGAGCAGCGGGCCCAGCGCCGTCGAGACCCCGATCGTCGCGCCGAACATGCCGAACGCGCGGCCACGCTCGAACCCGGAGACCTGCTGCTGGATGAGCCCGACGACCTGCGGGTTGAGGACGCCCGCGCTCACGCCCTGCAGCAGGCGCGCGACGGCGAGCCACCCGTCCGTCGGCGCGAGCCCGCACGCGAGGCTCATGAGCGCGAACCCGACCAGCCCGGCGATGAACAGGGCACGCCGGGCGCCGGCGTCGCCGAGCCGGCCGGCGGGCACGAGCGCGAGCCCGAACGCGAGCGTGTAGCCCGCGACGACGAGCTGGAGCTGCGTCGGCCCCGCGTCGAGCGACGACTCGATCGACGGGAGGGCGACGTTGACGATCGACACGTCGAGCGTCGTGACGAAGCCGACCGCGAGGCAGACGGGCAGCACGCGCCAGCGGTTCGGGTCCGGCTCGGCGCGCTGCGGGCTCACCGCTCCGTCGTACCACCCCTCCCCGGGACCGCGCGCGGCGGGCGCCGGGCGCCGAGATCGACCCGAGCGTCCGAGATCGACCCTCGGGAGGTCGATGTCGCGACGCACGGGCCGATCTCGCCGGGGTGCGTCCGGCGCTCCCCTAGGGTGACGGCGTGGCTTTCGATCGTTATGGGTTCGACGTCCTCGGCGGCACGCCCGCCCCCGTTCATCATCGCGCGCGGCCGGTGTCCCGACCGCAGGCCGCCGAGCGGGGGCTCGTCGTCGAGGAGGTGCAGACCGGGTGGGTCGGCGCCGTCGTGCGGGTCGAGAAGTCGGGCGGGATGCACGTCGTCGTGCTCGAGGACCGCGCCGGCCGGACGCGGACGTTCCCGCTCGGGCCCGGGTTCTGGGTCGACGGCAAGCCGGTCGAGCTCACCGCCCCGGTCACGTCCCGCGCCCCCGCCGCGCCGACGCGGACCGCGTCCGGCTCGCGCGCCGTCGTCGGGCAGCGGGCGCGCGTGGCTCGCGGCAGCCGCATCTGGGTCGAGGGCAAGCACGACGCCGAGCTCGTCGAGAAGGTGTGGGGCGACGACCTCCGGGTCGAGGGCGTCGTCGTCGAGCCCCTGCACGGCGTCGACGACCTCGCGGCGGCGCTCGCCGACTTCGGCCCGACGCCGCAGCGCCGCGTCGGCGTGCTCGTGGACCACCTGGTGCCCGGGAGCAAGGAGCGCCGCATCGCCGACGACGCGGTCCGCCGCTCCCCCGCGGGCACGGTGCTCGTGCTCGGGCACCCGTACGTCGACGTGTGGCAGGCCGTGAAGCCCGCGCGCGTCGGCCTGCAGCGCTGGCCGGTGATCGAGCGGGGCACCGAGTGGAAGCGCGGCATCCTGCGCGAGCTCGGCTGGCCCGCGGAGACCGCCGAGGACGTGGGCCGCGCGTGGCAGCGCATCCTCGGCACCGTGCGCACGTACGCGGACCTTGAGCCGTCCCTGCTCGGCCGCGTCGAGGAGCTCATCGACTTCGTCACGGCGTCCTGACCTCGCCCCGGTCCGGACGCGCCGCGCCCCGGCACCGACGGGCGGCACCGGGGCGTGGTGAACGACGACGACCGGCCGTCAGGCGGCCGGCACGCCCCCGGTGAGGCGACGGTAGGCGAAGCCCACGGCCACGTAGCTCAGCGGGATCGTGACGAACAGGCCGAGGCCGCACGGGATCGCGCCGAGGATGTTGATGCCGAACAGCGCGAGCAGCAGCAGGAACACCTGGCCGAAGTTCTTGGCGACGAGCGAGAAGCTCGTCCGGATCGCCGTGATCGCGTCGACGCCCTGGTCGAGCGCGACGTAGTAGACGAACGCGGAGAAGAGCAGCACCGCGAAGCCCGGCAGGATGCACAGCACGAAGCCGATGCCCGTGAGGATGCCGACGATCAGCGCCGCGAGCAGCACGTTGACGACGTTGCCGAGGCGGAAGAACGCCGCGACGTCCGGGCGGCGCCCGTCCACCTCGTCGAGCGCGCCGCGCGTGAAGAACGCGGTGATCAGGTAGCCGATGACCGTGCCCACGATCCCGAGCAGGATGCTCGTGAACGTGATGCCGCTGACGGCGGCGAAGTTCGTGTCGCTGAAGTCGTACTGGTCCTGGAACTGGTCGAACCCGCCCGTGATCCAGCTCCACGCCACGTTCACCGCGAGGAAGATCAGCGCGACGAGGATCCACGGCCCGAGGTTCGAGGTGACCTTGCGCCAGCCGTAGGAGATCGCCTCGCCCACCGCGAAGGCGGGCCCCGTGTACCCGGGCTGGGCGCCGTAGCCGCCGGCCGCGGCCGCGTACGAGCCGGGCGGCGGCGGGTAGGCGCCGGACGGGGGCGGGTACGCGCCCGGCGGCGGGGCGGTCGGCCCCGGGGCCGCGGGGTCGCCCGGTGCGCCCGCGGGAGCGCCGTACGCCCCGGGCGCGCCGTAGGCGGGCGGGCCCGACGGCGGGGCGGCGGGGTCCTGCGGCGCGCCGTACGCGGGCGGCCCTGACGGCGGGGCGGACGGGTCCGGCGGCGTCGCGCCGCCCGGGCCGTACGGCGACGCGGGCGGGACGTCGCCCTCGGGCGTCGCCGGGCTCGGACCGGCCGGCGGCTGGGTGGGCTGCTCCGGAGCGCCGGAGCCGTCCGCCGGCGTCGGCTCGTCGTCGCGGGGCGGCTGACCGCCCGGGTTCGTGGGGTCCGTCATCGTGCACCTCGTTCCTCGTCGTCACGTGCTGCGGGCAGCACGCGTCCTCGACGTGCTCGGTCCTATCCTGGCTGCTCAGGGGCCTGGGCGCGCGGGGAGCAGTGCCACCCTCCGCCTCAGACGGGCTGCTCGCCGTTGAGCCGCCGGTACACGTACGCCGTCGCGATCTGGGCGACGGGCAGCGCCACGAGCAGGCCGACGTAGCACAGGAGCGTCCCGACGAGCTCGGCCAGGTACACGCCCAGGAACAGCAGCACGACCGTGCCGAGGTTCTTGCTCACGACGGTGAAGCTCGCCTTGAACGCGTCGAAGACGCCGAGCTTCTTGTCGATGACGTAGAACAGCGTGAACTGGGCGAAGAACACGAAGACGAGCGGTCCGACGATCGTGATCGCGAGCACGCCCGTGGCGAGACCGATCAGCAGCGCCACGAGGATCACCGTGCCGAGGTTCGGGTACCGGAAGAAGTCCGCGTACTCGAGCTTCTTCCCGCGGGTGACCAGGAGCGACACGTTGACCACCGCGGCCTGGACGAGGAACCCGAGCACGACGAGGATCGCGACGAACAGGAACGTCCCGAACCCGAAAGCGAACCCGCCCGCCGTGCTGATCTCGCCCGTCTGCGGGTCGATCGTGGTCGTCGCCGTGCCGACGAGGAGCGCCCAGAACGCGACCGACAGGCCGGCGAGCACGACGACGTACGTGAGGACGCCGCCGAGGATGACCCCGGCGTTCTGCGTGAACTTGCTCCAGCCGTAGGAGAACGCGTCCTGGACCTGGATCGGCTGACCCGGGTACCCCGGCTGCCCGTACGGCGCCGCCGGCGGCGGGTACCCGGGCTGCCCGCCGTAGGGCGGCTGCCCGGGCGGCTGCTGGCCGTACGGCTGCCCGGGCGGCGGTCCCGCCGGGGGCGGGTACGCACCGGCCGGCGGGGCACCGTACGGCTGTCCCGGCGGCGGCCCGGCCGGCGACGGGTACGCGCCCGCGGGCGGAGCACCGGAGGGCGAGGCCGGGGGCGGCGACGCGGGCTGCGCCGGTGCGTGCGGCGTCTGCGGGACGGGCGGGGCCTGGGGTGCAGGCGGCTCCTGCGCGACGGGCCCCTGGGGCGGGACCGGCGGCTCGGCCGCCGCGTACGGGTTCTCGGGCGCCGGGGCGTCCGACGGGAGCTGCGGCTCGTTCTCGTCGCGCGGCGGGCCGCCGGCGGTGCTGTCGCTCATGGGTCTCCTCGGTCGGTCGACGGGCCGCGGGGGAACCGGGCCACGCACCGGATGTGGACGTCGTGTGTCGGTCGCACATTTCGCTGTCGCCCTCCAGCCTGTCGGGATTCCGACGGCGGCGCGAGGGGAAACGCCGGGCGGACCGGAACGACGCCGCGGAGGGTCAGCTCGTCGTGGAGCCCAGCGCCGCCGCACGGGTCAGGCCGTCGACGACGACCGCCGTGTACGCCGTCGCTCCGGCGTCCGTGGGATGCACGCCGTCCGGACCGAGCACGGTCGGGTCCGCGGCCACCGCTGCCGACCAGTCCGCGACGACCACACCGGGGTGCCGTCCCGCCGCGGCGACGATCTCGGCGTTGGTGCCCGGTACCCACGGCCGGTCGGCGTACCCGGTGACGAGCACGACGCGGTGGCCGGGACCGACCGCCGCGAGCAGCTCGTCCATCGCCGCGGCGCTCGCGGTGCTGTTCGTCCCGAGGGAGACGACGACGTAGGGCCGCAGCGCGCCCGCGTCGCGCGCGGCGGCGAGCGCCGCCGGCCCGTCCTTGACCTGGCGCGAGACCGCGCCGTCGACGTACGTGCCCGGGAGGGCCGCAGCGAGCGCGGGCGCGCTCGCGAGCGTCACCGAGTCCCCCACGACGGTCACCTGGTCGCCGGTCGGTGCCGCGACCGGGGCCGCCGCGGCCTCGGCGGGTGCCGCCTCGGGTCCCGGTGCGGGCGCGTCGGCCGGGCCCGGGTCGGGACCCGCTGCCGGGGGCGACACCTCCGGGCCGGCCGCGGGCGCCGCGGCGCGCGGTGCCGCCTGCGTCGCCCGCGCGACCTGCTCCCCCGCCGCGATCTGCTGCTCCACGCTCGTCGTGGCGGGCGCGTTGACGACCCCGGCCGCGGAGAGGCCGACGACGAGCGCGCACGACGCCGCCAGCGCCCAGCCGCGGCGGGTGAGGACGCGCGGCCCCGCCTCGCCCGGCGTCGGCTGGAGGCGGCGGGCGAGGTCGCGCGCCGCGCCGCGCAGCCCGCGCCGCAGCACGGGACGCTCGACGTACCGGAAGGACAGCGCCGCCGCGACGGTCGTCACGGCGAGGGTCACGACGACGACGAGCGGGTGCACGGCACCCGGGGTCACGGGACCCACCACGGTCCCGAGCGCGGCCGCGGCGAGCACGAGCACGGGCCAGTGCCACAGGTAGAGCCCGTACGACCGCCGTCCGACCCAGCCGAGCGGACCGCGGTCGAGCTGCGCGCCGATGCCGGGCAGGCACACGACGGCGTTGAGCACCGCGGTCGCCGCGACCGCGCACACGAGTAGCCCGCCGCGATAGGCGAGCTCGCCGTCCCAGCGCATCGTCGCGACGGCGACGACGAGGACGACGGCGCCGACCGCCCCGGCGCCGAGGACGGCGACCCGGCCGCGCGGCGTGCGCACGCGCGGCCCGCCCGGCAGGAGGGCGGACGCGTCGGCGCCGGCCCGGGGTTCGACGTCGGGCCGCTGGACCGGGCGCACGTGCCAGAACGCGAGCGCAGCCCCGGCCATGAGCGCGAAGAGGTGGGTGTCGGTGCCGACGTAGACGCGCGTCGGGTCGGAGCCGGGCGCGTACAGCAGCGCCATGAGGGCCGCGGACACGAGCCCCAGCCCGGCGACGATCCACGGCGCCCGGCGGCGCAGGGGCCGCACGACGCACAGGAGCACGACGACGAGCGGCCACAGGAGGTAGAACTGCTCCTCGACCGCGAGCGACCACAGGTTGCCGAAGAGGTGCGGGAGCAGCGCACCCGAGTAGGTGGCCCCGCTCGCGACGTCGACCCAGTTGCTCGTGAACGTCGCGGCGCCGAGGAGCTGGGGGCCGATGCCGACGAGGACGTCACCCCCGACGACGGCCGCGGCCGCCGTGCACACCGCCACGACCAGCCCGAGCGCAGGGAGCAGGCGGCGGGCGCGCCGCGCCCAGAAGGAGCGCAGCCCCACGTGGTGCCGGTCGCGGTGCTCGCGCACGAGGAGCGTCGTGATGAGGAAGCCCGAGAGCACGAAGAAGACGTCGACCCCGACGTACCCGCCGGGGAACGTCGCCGGGGCGAGGTGGAACGCGACGACCACGAGGACGGCCAGCGCCCGCAGCCCGTCCAGCCCGGGCATCCGGCGGTAGCGCACGGTCGGGCGGCCCGGCCGTCGGGCGGCGCCGGGCGCCCGCACGTGCCCGACGACGCGAGGCTCCTCGAGCGTCGGGCGACCGGCCCCCGCAGGGGTCGTCCCGGGTCGAGGTGCCTCGTCGGTCGTCGTCACTCGTCCGTGATCTCCCGTACCACCGTGTCCGCCAGCAACCGCCCCCGCAGGGTGAGCACTCCGCGACCGGCCACGGCCGCGCGGCCGTCGAGCAGCCCGTTCGCGACGAGCCCGGCGACGGCGCGCCGTCCGGCCGGGGAAAGGACCGCGAGGTCGAGACCCTCGTGCAGCCGCACGCCGAGCATGGCCTGCTCGAGCCGTCCCTCGTCCCGCGTGAGGAGCTCACGCCCGGCCGCGGGGCTGGTGCCCGCCTCGAGCAGCGCCGCGTACCGGCGCGGGTGCTTCACGTTCCACCATCGCACGCCGACCCGCGGCTCCTGGACCGACGCGCCCGTGTCGTCGGTCACGGACGTCGGCTCCGCGCCGAGCGCCCCCGGCGCCGCGACGTACGAGTGCGCGCCGGGCCCGATTCCCCACCAGTCGTCGCCCCGCCAGTACGCGAGATTGTGGCGGCAGCGGTCGTCGTCGGTGCGGGCCCAGTTGCTCACCTCGTACCAGGTCAGCCCGGCGGCGGTAAGCAGCTCGTCGGCGAGCTCGTACTTCGTGGCCTGGTCGTCCTCGCTCGGGAGCGCGACCTCCCCGCGCCGCACCTGGGCGGCCATCTTCGTCCCCGCCTCGACGACGAGCGCGTACGCGGACACGTGGTCGACGCCGGTCGCGAGCGCGGCCTCGAGGCTCGCCCGCCAGTCGTCGAGGCTCTCGCCCGGCGTGCCGTAGATGAGGTCGAGCGAGACCTGGAGGCCCGCGTCGCGCGCCCAGCGCACGACGTCCGGGATGCGGCGCGGGTCGTGCGTGCGCTCGAGCGTCGCGAGCACGTGCGGGACGGCGGACTGCATGCCGAACGAGACGCGCGTGAACCCCGCGGCCGCGAGCTCGGCGAGCGACTCCGGCGTCACGGAGTCCGGGTTGGCCTCGGTCGTCACCTCGGCGTCGGGTGCGAGGCCCCACGCGTCCCGCACGCCGTGGAGCAGGCGCGCGAGGTCGCCGGCGGGCAGCAGCGTGGGCGTGCCGCCGCCGACGAACACGGTCGACACCGGCCGCTCGGGCAGGCCGGCGTCGCGCAGGACGCGCGCCGCGAGGTCGATCTCGAGGAGCGCCGTGCTCGCGTAGGACGCCTGGCTCGCGCCGCCGCCGAGCTCGGACGCCGTGTAGGTGTTGAAGTCGCAGTACCCGCACCGCACCGAGCAGAACGGGACGTGCAGGTAGACGCCGAACCCGCGCGGCGCCGTCGGGCGGGGCACCCCCGCGACGGACCCGCTCCCGCCCGGCGCGACCCACGCGGGGAGCGAGCCGTCGGGCGGGACCGGCTCGCCGTCGGGCAGGGCCGGGCTCACTTCTTGGACTTGTCCTTGGCGTCCTTGCCGCCCGCGGCGTCGGAGGAGAGCGCGGCGATGAAGGCGTCCTTCGGGACCTCGACGGACCCGATGTTCTTCATGCGCTTCTTGCCCTCCTTCTGCTTCTCGAGCAACTTGCGCTTGCGGCTGATGTCACCGCCGTAGCACTTGGCGAGGACGTCCTTGCGCATCGCGCGCACCGTCTCGCGCGCGATGACGCGCGCGCCGACGGCCGCCTGGATCGGCACCTCGAACTGCTGGCGCGGGATGATCTCCTTGAGCTTGGCGGTCATCATGACGCCGTAGTCGTACGCCTTGTCCTTGTGCACGATCGCGCTGAACGCGTCCACCTGCTCGCCCTGGAGCAGGATGTCGACCTTGACGAGGTCCGCGACCTGGTCGCCCGACGGCTCGTAGTCGAGCGACGCGTACCCGCGCGTGCGGGACTTGAGCTGGTCGAAGAAGTCGAACACGATCTCGGCGAGCGGCAGGGTGAAGCGCAGCTCCACGCGGTCCTCGGACAGGTAGTCCATGCCGAGCATCTGCCCGCGGCGGTCGTTGCACAGACCCATGACCGTGCCGACGAACTCGCTCGGCGCGAGGATGGTCGCCCGCACGACGGGCTCGCTGACCTGCTTGATCTTGCCGCCGGGGAACTCCGACGGGTTGGTCACCTTGACGGTCGTCCCGTCCTCGAGCGTCACGTCGTAGACGACGTTCGGCGCGGTCGAGATGAGGTCGAGGTCGAACTCGCGCTCGAGGCGCTCGCGCACGATCTCCAGGTGCAGCAGGCCGAGGAACCCGACGCGGAAGCCGAAGCCGAGCGCGACCGACGTCTCCGGCTCGTAGTTGAGCGCGGCGTCGTTGAGCTTGAGCTTGTCGAGCGCGTCGCGCAGGACCGGGTAGTCGGTGCCGTCGATCGGGTACAGCCCCGAGAAGACCATGGGCTTGGGGTCGGAGTAGCCGCCGAGCGCCTCCGCCGCGGGCTTCGCGGAGTTCGTCACCGTGTCGCCGACCTTCGACTGGCGCACGTCCTTCACGCCCGTGATGAGGTAGCCGACCTCCCCGACGCCGAGACCCTTCGTGACGATCGGCTCCGGCGAGATGACGCCGATCTCGAGCAGCTCGTGCGTCGCGCGCGTCGACATCATGACGATGCGCTCGCGCGGGTTGAGGTTGCCGTCGACGACGCGCACGTACGTCACGACGCCGCGGTAGGTGTCGTAGACCGAGTCGAAGATCATCGCGCGCGCCGGCGCGTCGGCGTCGCCCACCGGGGCGGGCACGCGCTCGACGATCCGGTCGAGGAGCGCCTCGACGCCCGCGCCCGTTTTGCCGGAGACCTTGAGCACGTCGTCCGGGTCGCCGCCGACGAGGTTCGCGAGCTCCTCCGCGTACTTCTCGGGCTGCGCGGCCGGCAGGTCGATCTTGTTGAGCACCGGGATGATCTCGAGCTCGTTCTCCATCGCGAGGTACAGGTTCGCGAGGGTCTGCGCCTCGATGCCCTGCGCCGCGTCGACGAGCAGCACCGCGCCCTCGCACGCCGCGAGCGAACGGGAGACCTCGTACGTGAAGTCGACGTGGCCCGGGGTGTCGATCATGTTCAGCGCGTGCGGCGTCTCGACCCCGTCCTCGACGACCGCCCACGGCATGCGGACGGCCTGCGACTTGATCGTGATGCCGCGCTCGCGCTCGATGTCCATGCGGTCGAGGTACTGGGCACGCATGGCGCGCGGCTCGACGACACCGGTGAGCTGCAGCATGCGGTCGGCCAGGGTCGACTTGCCGTGGTCGATGTGGGCGATGATGCAGAAGTTCCGGATCAGCTCGGGCGGCGTGGCCGCGGGCTGGATGCGGGTGCTCAGCTGGGCGCTGGGGATCGGGGACAACGCGGGTGCGCTCCTGGGAGTGGCGTGCGGGTCGGGCCGCGCGCTCGGGGGCGGCGCGCCGACGGTCGCTCTCGGGCGGGCGGGAGCATCCATTGTCCCACGTCCGGCGTCGGGCACCCGCCCGCCCTGCGGGGCGCGGCGAGCCGACCTAGCGTGGAGGACCGGCCGGCCGCACCGGGCCGACCGGCGACGAGAGGAGCGCTCATGGCCCAGGACACCGCGCACCGGACCTCCGGCCGTCCCCGCGGCCGTCGCGTGCTGGCGATCGTGACGAACTACGGCGTCGAGCAGGACGAGCTCGTCGTGCCGCTCGAGCACCTGCGCGGCGAGGGGGTGGAGGTCGACGTCGCCGCGGTGTCCGCGGACGACGTGCAGACCCTGGTCGGCGACAAGGACCCCGGCCGCACCGTCACGCCGACGCTCACGCACGCCGACGCCGACCCTGCCGAGTACGACCTGCTGCTCGTGCCCGGAGGCACGATCAACGCCGACGCGTTGCGCCTGCAGGACGACGCCGTGAGCCTCGTGCGCGCGTTCACGACCGCCGGCAAGCCCGTCGCGTCGATCTGCCACGGGCCCTGGGCCCTCGTCGAGGCCGCGGCGGTCGAGGGCAAGACCCTCACGAGCTACCCGTCGCTCGAGACCGACGTGCTCAACGCGGGCGGCGCCTGGGTGGACCGCCCCGTCGTGCGCGACGACGACGGCTACACGCTCGTCACGTCGCGCGATCCCGGCGACCTCGACGCCTTCCTGCGCGAGGTGGACGCCGTCCTCGCCGGCTGAGCGGGCCGGTGCTCGACGGGTCCCGCGGCCGAGACCTGCGGCGGGGACCGACGCCGTCCGCACGCTGCGGCCACCGCGACACCGCCCGCCCGGTAGGGTGCGCGCGTGGCACGCAACCGATGGCTGGGACTTCTCACCGACGCGGCCCGCGCCGTCGTCTCCGGGCTCACGCGCTCGTCGCAGGGTGCGCAGGGCGGCTCGGGAACGGCCGCGACGCGCGCGCCGGGACGCGAGCGCCCGTCGCCGGCGCGGACCCCGTCCCCGCGCCCGGGACCGCGACCGTCGTCCCCGACCCGGCCCCGCACGCCCGCGCGCGGCGGGTCGGGCGACGGACCGGTCGGCGGGTACCCCGGCGACTACGAGGGCCGGGTGCGCGCGCAGTACGCGCCGCGGCTCGACGGCGACCCGGACCCCGGGGAGATCGTCTGGACCTGGGTGCCCTACGAGGAGGACCACACGCAGGGCAAGGACCGGCCGGTCCTGCTCGTCGGGTCGGACGGCGCCTGGCTGCTGGGCGTCATGCTCACGAGCAAGGACCACTCGCGCGACGCCCGCGACGAGGCGCGCTGGGGCCGTTACTGGCTCGACATCGGGTCGGGCCCCTGGGACGCGAAGGGGCGCGACAGCGAGGTCCGGCTCGACCGCGTGCTCCGCGTCGACCCGGCCGCCGTCCGACGAGAGGGCGCCGTGGTGGGGCGCGACGTCTTCGACCGCGTGGTGGCGGGCATCTCGCAGCACCGCTGATCCCGCGGAGCGGGAGCGTCCGTCCGGGACCCGGAGCGGCGACGTCGCGCCGCTGTCCCGTGGGAGCTCCTGCGGATTGGAGTTCGGACCACGACCGCTGGTAGTCTTGGTGGTCGCGTGTCCGCCCAGGTCGGCGGGCACAGCCCCAGCACCTCTCCACGGGTTCCCCACCCCAGTCCCGGAGCTAGGGCCGCCCTCTACGACCTATCCGCTCGCTCCGGCGAACAGAACCAGAGAGTCCACACGTGGCAAACATCAAGTCCCAGATCAAGCGCATCCGCACGAACGAGAAGGCTCGCCTGCGCAACAAGGCGGTCAAGTCCGAGCTCAAGACGTACGTGCGCCGCGTGCGCGAGGCCGTCGCCGCGGGCGACAAGGAGGCGGCGAGCACCGCGCTCCAGGCCGCGTCGCGCAAGCTCGACAAGGCCGTCTCGAAGGGCGTCATCCACGCGAACCAGGCCGCGAACCGCAAGTCGGCCATCGCGAAGGCCGTCAACGCTCTCTGAGCGCACGGTTCGCCCGCGTCGGCGTGACACGCTGAACGTCACGACGGCCGCACAGGCTTCCCACGGAGGGGCGCCGACCCGCACGGGTCGGCGCCCCTCCGTGCGTGCGACGGGAGAGCACCCACGCCGCCCGAGGTAGAACCGTGGTCGGACGAGGTAGAGCCATGGTCCGGCGAGGTAGAGCCGTGGTCCGGCGAGGTAGAGCCGTGGTCCGGCGAGGTAGAGCCGTGGTCGGGTGCCGACAGCCCGTCGCGCGCTCAGCGGCCGTGGGCACGGGCGATGGTGAGGACCGCGCGCTCGACGGCGAACACCGGGTCCCGGCCCGCGCCCTTGACCTCAGCGTCGGCCTGCGCAACGGCGCTGATCGCCGTGGCGAGTCCTTCGGGGGTCCAGCCCGCGAGCTCGCGGCGCGCCCGGTCGACCTGCCAGGGGGCCAGCCCCAGGTCCTTGGCCGCGACGCCGCCCCGGCCGCGCATCGCGCCGACCTTCGCGAGCGCGCGGAGCTTCATGGCGAGCGCCGCGACGAGCGGCACCGGGTCGGCGCCGGTCGCGAGCGCGTGGCGCAGGAGCGCGACGGCCTCCCCCGCGTTCCCGGCGACGGCGGCGTCGGCGACGCGGAAGCCGGTCGCCTCGACCCTCCCTCCGTAGTACCGGTCCACGACGGCCTCGCTCACGGTGCCGTCCGTGTCGGTGACGAGCTGGCTGCACGCGGCGGCGAGCTCGCGGAGGTCGTTGCCGACCGCCTCGACGAGGGCGCGCACCCCCGACGCGTCGATGCGTCGGCGGGCGCGGCGGAACTCGGCGGTGACGAAGGCGGTCTTGTCGGAGTCCTTCTTGATCGCCTCGACCGCGACGACGGGCGCCCCGCTGGCCTTGATCGCGTCAAGCATGCGCTTGCCCCGCACCCCGCCCCCGTGCACGACGACGACGGTCGTCTCCGGGTCGGCGGTCGGGACGTAGTCCACGACGTCGGCGACGAGCGCGTCCGTCGCCGCCTCCGCGCCCTCGACCACGACGACCTTCGCCTCGCCGAACAACGACGGGCTCGCCGCGACGGTGAGCATCCCCGCCTGGTACGTGGCGGCCTCCATCGTGACCTTCTCGACCTCGGGGTCCCGCTCGCGCGCGAGCCCGACGATCGCGTCCACGGCCCGCTCGGCCAGGAGGGACTCCGGGCCCTGCACCAGCACGACCGGCGCGAGCAGGACGTCGTCCCACGCGAGCGACGGGCCGGCGGACGGTCGGGCGGTGCGGGTCGGCGCGGGCATGGCACCAGCCTCCCACGAGCCACCCACCGGACGAGAAACGCCGGCGCCGTTCAGCCGCAGCCCGCCGCGGCGAGGACGCCGTCGCGCACGACGAGCGCGAACGTCCCGCAGACGTCCGTCCGCAGCACCGTCGCGCCGACGCCTCGGTAGAGGTCGAGGGCCCGGTCCGTCGGGTGACCGTAGGTGTTCTCGCCCGAGCTGACGAGCGCGACCGTCGGGGCGAGCAGACCGGCGAGCCGGTCGGACTGCGTCGCCGAGCCGTGGTGCGCGACCTTGACGACGTCGACGGGTCCGGAGCCGCGCTGCGCGAGGGTCCGCGCGAGGGCTGCTTGGCCGGCGTCCTCCAGGTCGCCGAGCGCGACGACGTCCATCCCCGCCACGCGCAGGAGGAGCGCCACGCTCGCGTCGTTCGCTCCGCCGTCGGACTCCGTCCGGGCTCCGCCCGACGAGGCGGCACCTGACCCGGCGGGCGACGGGCCGGGTCCCCGCGCGGCTCCCGAGCGTCCGCCGCCCACCCCGGCCTGGAGCACCTCCCACCGCACACCCGCGGCGGTGCCGTCACCGCCCTCGCTGCCGACGGCGCCCGCCGTCGCCACCTGGACCGGGACGCCCGCCTCGGCGAGCGCGGCGAGCGTCCTCTCGGCCTGCTCCGGGGGATCCGCCGTGGCGGTCACGAGCGCGCGCTCGACCGCGCGGCCGCGCAGGACGGCGTCGAGACCGCCCACGTGGTCGGCGTGGAAGTGGCTGAGGACGAGCAGGTCGACCCGGTCGACGCCGAGCCGGTCGAGGCAGCCGCCCGCCGCGGTTCCGGGTGGCCCCACGTCGACGACGACCGCGGACCGGGGCCCGGAGCGCAGCACGAGGGCATCGCCCTGCCCGACGTCGCACGCGACCACGGCCCAGTCCGACGGCACCGGTCCGGCCGACACGGCGAGCGGTCGCACGAGCACGACGACGAGCACCGCCAGGACCGCCGCGGCGACCCCGCCGGCGACGACCTGACCCGGGCTCCGGCGAGGGCGCCGCGGCGCCGCACCCGGCCACGCGAGGCGTCCGCGCCCGCCCGACACCCGCCGTCGGGCGACGCGGACCGTCCGGGCGACGCGGTCGCGCAGGGGTGGCGACGACGCGCGTCGGAGGGCGCGCCGCTCCCCCGCCTCGCGCAGCGCGCGCGACCGGAGCACGGCGGCGAGCAGCACGACCGTCCCGAGCGCCAGCAGGGCCAGACCGCCGACGCCCCCGGGCCAGGGCAGCCGCGCACCGGGCAGACCCGCGAACGCCTCGGCGACGCCGGCGATCCACCCCGTGAAGATCCCGGCGGCCCACGCGAGCGCCGTCGCCGCGCCCGGCCACCAGGGCGCGACGAGGGTCGCGAGCACTCCCAGGACGGTCGCGGGACCGAGCGCCGGGGCCGCGACCAGGTTGGCGGGGACGGACCAGGTGCTCACGCTCGGGTCGAGCAGCACGAGCACCGGGGCGCACGCGGCCTGGGCGGCGACGGGCACCGCGACCACGTGCGCGGCGGTCCGCCCGCACCACGGCGCCATCCGGCGGGCGAGCGGCGCCGCGAGGAGCGCGAGCCCGGCCGTCGCCGCGACGGAGAGCACGAACCCGTACGAGCGGGCGAGCCCGGGATCGAGGACGAGCAGGACGACGACGCCCGCCGCAAGCGCGGCGACGGCGCGCGACGGCCTGCCGAGCGCGATGCCGACCACCCCGACGGCACCCATCGCCGCCGCCCGCAGCACGCTGGGCTCCGGGTGGACCAGCACGACGAACCCGACCATGGCCGCACCCGTGACGACCACGCGCGCCCCGCGGGGCGCGCGGGCGAGGACGCACAGCGCGGCCACGCAGGTGACGACGATCGCGAAGTGGCCGCCGGAGACGGCCGTGACGTGCGTGAGCGACGTCGTCCGCATCGCCTCGTCCAGCGCGGGGTCGAGCCGCGAGGTGTCACCGACCGCCACGCCCGGGACGAGCCCCCGCGCCTGCGGGCTCAGCCCGTCGGTCGCGTCGAGGAGCCCCCGACGCATGGCGTGCACGCCGCGCAGGAACGCGCCCGGTGGCTCCACGACGCGCGGCGCCCCCTCCGTCCGCAGCAACGTCCGGTCGCCCTGGACCGCCAGCCGGCCCGTCACCACGACCGCCGCCCCGTAGGCGAGGTCGTCCCAGCCGTCGCCGGGCCCCGTCACGACGACGGTGCCGGCCGCCACGGTGGTCACGCCGCGCGCGGTGAGCTCGCGCAGGGAGACGCGCACCTCGTGACGGTCGGCGGCACCCGACCACGGGTTCGTCCGCGGCACGACGGCGGAGCGCACCACCGCGGTGACCGTCGCCGTCGCGCCCTCGCCAGCCACGTCGGCGAGCGCCTGCCGGTCGGCGAGCTGTGCCCCTGCGGACAGGAGCACCGCCGCGACGCACGCGACCACCAGTGCGCCCTGTGCCAGCACGCTCCCGGCCCGCCCCGACCGGGTGGGCCGGTCGGGGCGCGCCGGACGTCGTCGGTCTCCCGGCCCCGACGGCACGCGCGCGGCGCCCGGGGAGGTGGCGATCCGCGGAGCCGTCGGCGTCCCGCGGCGGCCACGTCGTCCTCCGAGCAGCAGCACCCCGAGCACGACGCCCAGCAGCACGACGGCGACCGACGCACCGCGCAGGGCCGCCGCCGGCGTCGCGCCGGCCGCGAGGAACGCCGTCCCCCACGCCGCGAGCGCCGCCGGGACGAGCCGCAGGTCGCTCACACGCGGACGAGGTCGCGCACGTCCGCGAGGACGGCAGGCCCGATCCCGCTCACCTCGCCGAGCTCGTCGACCGTGGTGAACGGACCGTTCTCCTCCCGCCACGCCACGATGCGCTCGGCGAGCACGGGCCCGATCCCGGGCAGCGCGTCGAGCGCCGCCGCGTCGGCCGTGTTGAGGTCGACCGTGCCGTCCGCGGCAGACCCTCCCGACGGTGGTGCCGACCCCGCGGCGGGCACCGCCTCGCCGGGGCGCGGGACGACGATCTGCTCGCCGTCGGTCACCGTCCGGGCGAGGTTCAGCGCGGCGAGGTCGGCCTCCGCGGTCGCCCCGCCCGCGGCGTCGAGCGCGTCGGCGACGCGCGCGTCGGCGGCGACGGTCACGAGGCCCGGCGCGACGACCTGGCCCACCACGTGCACGACCACCCCGCCCGACGGCACGCCCTCGGACGCGGCGCTCGCGTCCTCGTCGCCCGCCCCGGCCGGGGCCGCGCCGCCCGCCGTCCCGTCGGCGTCCGACGAGGTCACGGCGGCCTCTGTCGAGGAGTCGCCCGTGGGCGCCGCGTCGAGGGGCGCGACCGGGGTGACGCCGCCGGCCGAGGACCGCAGCACGACGACCCCGGCCGCGAGAAGGAGCACGACGACCAGCGCCGCGGCCGCGACCCGGGGCCGCAGCGCCCACCGGCGCCTGCCCTCGTCGCCGAGCCCCGCGAACCCCGCGTGGGACGTGGGGTGCCCGTACGCCGCGGTGTACGCCGTGGACGCGGTCCGGGCAGCGCGGGAGCGCAGCCGGTCGACCGCCTCGCCGTCCGGACCCGCGAGGCCGTCGGGCTCGTGGGGTCCGGCTGCTGCCGCCGGGTCGGTGCCTCGGCCCTCGTCCACGTCGGGACGCGGCGGGAGCCAGCCGGGCCTCGCGTTCTCTGGCTCCTCAGCACGACCACGCCCGCGGAGACCGCCCCGTTCGCGCATGAGCGGCTCGCTGCGGCGTGCGGGGAGCTCCGCGACGGGGGCGGGCGCCGCGCCGTCGCCCACGGGGTCGGGCTCTGCCGTGCGGAGACCGTCCGGCCACGGGTCGACGGCGGGCGCGGCGTCGCCGTCGTGCGGCGGTCCGAGCTGCGGGAGCGCCGCGGTCGCGGGGTGCCAGGCGAGCGCGGGCCGCTCGGCCCCGGTCACCGCGCGCAGGCGCTGGCGGACGACCGCACCCTCTCGGGCGGGGTCGCGACCGGGACGGGCGTGCTGACGCGGCTCGGGTCGTGGGGTGCTCACGCCGCGACCGTACGGAGCATGGGTCGGGAGGATCCCGCTCGTCGAAGGCTCCTGGGGACGGGACGCTCCGTCGACGGCCCTGTGCACGGCCACGACCGGCACGCCCTCGCCGCGGACGGAGGACCGACGGGTCTCGGCGCGCGTCGGGCCGTCCGCGACGCCCGGTCTCAGCGCGCGGTCGAACCGCCCTCGACGCCCGAGCCACGGTCCGCGAGCTCGGCGACGACGACGGCCAGCACGCCCGGTCCCACGTGGGCGCCCAGCACGGCGCTGACGGGGGTGACCGCGACGTCCAGGCCGGTGCGGGCGGTCAGCTCGGACGCGAGCCGCTGCGCGCCCGCCTCGTCCCCGACGTGGTGGACCGCGAGCGCGGGCAGCGCCCGGCGCGCCGCGGACTCGACGGCGACCGTCGTCAGCCGCTCGACCGCCGCGGCCCTGGTCCGGACCTTCTGCACGACCTCGATCCTGCCCTCCCGCACGGCCAGCAGCGGTCGCACGCCGAGCACCGTCCCCAACGCCGCGGACGCCGCGCTGAGGCGGCCCCCACGGCGGAGATGGTCGAGCGAGTCGACGAGGAAGACGGCGCGGCTCGCGTCGGCGACCTCGATGGCGCGCCGGGCGACCACGTCCGCGCTCTCCCCCGCTCCCGCGGCACGGGCGGCGGCCCGCGCCGCGAAGCCCAGCCCCATCGCGACGGTCCGGGAGTCCACGACCCGCACCGGGACCGGTGCGTCCGCCGCCGCGAGCGCGGCCGCGTGCACCGTGCCCGACAGCTCGCCCGAGAGATGGACGGAGACGATCTCGCGCGCGCCCGCGGCGACGGCGGCGGCGTACGCCTCGGCGAACGCCCGGGGCGTCGGCTGCGACGTCGTGACCCGGCGACCGGCCTGCAGGTGCGCGGCCACGTCCTCGGCGGTGAGCCCGACTCCCTCGAGCGAGGACTCGTCGTCGACGATCACGTGCAGCGGGACGGACCGGAGCCGCTCCTCGGGGACGGACGGGAGGGACGCCGTCGAGTCGGTGACGACGTGCACGTGGTGGTCGGTCATGGCCGCGCCACCTTACGGCCCGCGCGGGCCGTCGCGCATCCCGGCCCGGCTGCGCCCCCGCGGTGCCGCCCCTACGATCCGAGCATGGCCGACGACGCCGCACAGTCCCCGACCGAGCTCGCCGCCCTGCGCGCGGCCGCCGCGCAGGCCGCCGCCGAGGCCGCCGAGGCCAGAGCCGCCGCCGCGCAGGCGGCCCTCGAGGCCGCGGAGGCGGCCGCGCGGGCCGACACGGCCCCCGAGACCTCGGCTCCCGAGGGCGCCGACGCGTCGGCGACCGGCACGCCCCCGGGCACCGCCGGTCCAGCCGAGGCGAGCGGATCCCGCGAGGGGGGCACGTCGTCGGGCACCGAGCCGAGCGCGGAGGGTCGCGCGCCTGCCGAGGAGGCTGCGCCGTCGGGCACCGGGCCGCTCGAGGGCTACGCCAGCGAGGTCGCGACCGGCTACGCGTACCGGGGCGGCACGCTCGCGCTCGGCGCGCTGCTCGAAGGCGACCCGGGCGGCGACCCGACGCCGCGCGCCGACGTGCAGGTGGGGTTCGCCCTGAGCATGCTCAACCGGCACGGGCTCGTCGCGGGCGCGACCGGGACCGGCAAGACGAAGACGCTCCAGGGCATGGCGGAAGGGCTGTCGGCCGCTGGTGTGCCCGTGTTCCTCGCGGACGTCAAGGGCGACCTGTCCGGGCTCGCCGTGCCCGGCGAGCCGAACGAGAAGATCGTGGAGCGCTCGGCGTCGATCGGGCAGGACTGGAGCCCGACGACCTTTCCCGTCGAGCTCTACTCGCTCGGCGGTCTGGGGACCGGTGTGCCGATCCGCACGACCGTCACGGACTTCGGTCCGCTGCTGCTGTCCAAGGTCCTCGGGCTCAACGAGACGCAGGAGTCGAGCCTCGGGCTGATCTTCCACTGGGCCGACGCCCAGGGTCTCGCGCTGCTCGACCTCAAGGACCTCCAGTCGACGATCGCGTACCTCACGTCCGACGAGGGCAAGGCGGAGCTCAAGGGGATCGGCGGGGTGTCGAGCGCGACGGCGGGGGTCATCCTGCGCGAGATCGTCGCCCTGCAGGCGCAGGGCGCGGACGTGTTCTTCGGCGAGCCCGCGTTCGCGACGTCGGACCTGCTGCGCACCGCACCCGACGGCCGGGGCGTGATCTCCGCGCTCGAGCTGCCCGCGGTGCAGGACCGCCCCGCGCTGTTCTCGACGTTCCTCATGTGGCTGCTGGCCGACCTGTTCCAGGAGCTGCCCGAGGTCGGGGACGCGGAGAAGCCGAAGCTCGTCTTCTTCTTCGACGAGGCGCACCTGCTGTTCACGGGCGCGTCGAAGGAGTTCCTCCAGCAAGTGGTGCAGACCGTCCGGCTCGTGCGGTCGAAGGGCGTCGGCGTGTTCTTCGTGACGCAGAGCCCCAAGGACGTCCCCGCCGACGTGCTCGCGCAGCTCGGCAACCGCGTCCAGCACGCGCTGCGCGCCTTCACGCCCGACGACGCCGCCGCCCTCCGCGCGGCCGTGCGGACGTATCCGACCTCGCCGTACGACCTCGAACGGCTGCTGCAGTCGCTCGGCACGGGCGAGGCCGTCGTCACGGTCCTCACGGAGAAGGGCGCGCCGACCCCGGTCGCCTGGACGCGCGTGCGGGCACCGCAGTCGTCGATGGAGCCCGCGCCCACGACCGTGCTCGAGGGGATCGTGGCTGCGTCGCCGGCCTTCGCGCGCTACGGCACGGCGGTGGACAACGAGTCTGCGTTCGAGCTCCTGCAGGTGCGCGTGCAGGAGCAGGCGGCGGCGCGGGACGCGGCCGCGGCCGCCGAGGCCGAGGCGGCGGCCCAGGAGAAGGCGGCCAAGGACGCCGCCAAGGAGGCCGAGCGCGCGGCGAAGAAGGAGCAGGCGGAGCTGGAGAAGATGCGCGCGAAGCTCGAGCGCGACGCGGCGAAGAGCCGCTCAGGATCGGGCGGGTCATCCCGGTCGCGGTCGTCGAGCCCGCTCGACTCGTTCCTCCGCTCCGCCGGCACCCAGCTCGGCCGCGAGCTCACCCGCACCATCTTCGGCACCCGCCGCCGCTGACCCCCACGTGCTGTGGGCATGAGATGGGCCCGGTTTCGGAGTCGAAACCGGGCCCATTTCATGCCCACAACCAGGTCAGGGACTCAGACGACGATGTTGACCAGCTTCGGGGCGCGGACGATGACCTTGCGGACCTCGGCGCCGTCGATCGCTCGCACGACGTTCGGCTCTGCGAGCGCGGCGGCGGTGAGATCCTCCTCCGTGATCGACGGCGGCACCTCCAGGCGGGCGCGCACCTTGCCCTTGACCTGGACGACGCACGTCACGGTGTCCTCGACGAGGTAGCGCTCGTCGGCCGTCGGGAAGGGCTCGTGCGCGAGCGAGCGGTCGTGGCCCAGGCGCTCCCACAGCTCCTCCGCGATGTGCGGCGCGACGGGAGCGGTCATGAGCACGAGCGGCTCGACGGCCTCGCGCGGCACGCGGTCGAGCGACGTGAGGTGGTTGTTGAGCGTGATGAGCTTCGCGATCGCCGTGTTGGGGCGCATGTGCTCCATCTCGACGCGCACGTCGGCGATGGCGCGGTGCACGGCACGCAGGGTCGCGGCGTCGGCGGGCTCGTCGACGACCGTCAGCTCGCCGGTCTCCTCCGAGACGACGTTGCGCCACAGCCGCTGCAGGAACCGCTGCGACCCCACGACGGCGCGCGTCTCCCACGGGCGCGACAGGTCGAGCGGACCCATCGACATCTCGTAGACGCGGAACGTGTCGGCGCCGTACTCGGCGTACATCTCGTCGGGCGTGACGACGTTCTTGAGCGACTTGCCCATCTTGCCGTACTCGCGCTGCACGACCTCGCCGTTCCAGCGGTACACGACCTCGCCCGAGCCGTCGGACGCGGGCTCCTCCGTGACCTCGGCGGCCGGCACGTACTGGCCGCGCGCGTCGGTGAACGCGTACGCCTGGACGTAGCCCTGGTTGAAGAGCTTGTGGAACGGCTCGACGCTCGTCACGTGGCCCAGGTCGTAGAGGACCTTGTGCCAGAACCGCGCGTAGAGAAGGTGCAGCACGGCGTGCTCGACACCCCCGACGTACAGGTCCACGCCCCCGGCGCGGCCCGCGCTCGGGTTGTGCTCCGGGCCCATCCAATAGCGCTCGAGCTCGGGGTCGACAACCGTGTCCTGGGCGCCGCCGCCCCACTGCGGGTCGAGGTAGCGCAGGTAGTACCAGCACGACCCGGCCCAGTTGGGCATCGTGTTCGTGTCGCGGCGGTACTGCTTCGGCCCGTCGCCGAGGTCGAGCGTGACGTTGACCCACTCGTCGTTGCGGCCCAGCGGCGCCTCGGGCGACGAGTCGGCGTCGTCCGGGTCGAACGTGCGGGGCGCGTAGTCCGGGACGTCCGGCAGGTCGACGGGCAGCAGCGCGTCGGGGATCGCGACGGGCTGGTCGTTCTCGTCCCAGACGATCGGGAACGGCTCGCCCCAGTAGCGCTGGCGGCTGAACAGCCAGTCGCGGAGGCGGTAGGTCGTGGTGCCCTCGCCGAGGCCCTTGGCGACGAGCCACTCCGTGATGCGTCGCTTGGCCTCCGCCACGTCGAGACCGTCGAGCGACACCTCGTCGTTCGACGAGCCGACGGCGACCCCGTCGCCCGTGTACGGGCCCGTGAAGTCCTCGGGGAGCCCGCCCTCGGGCTCGACCGTGCGCACGACCGGCAGCCCGAACGCCTCGGCGAACGCGAAGTCGCGCTCGTCGCCGCCCGGGACGGCCATGATCGCGCCGGTGCCGTAGCCCATGAGGACGTAGTCGGCGGTGAAGACCGGGATCGTCTGGCCGTTCACCGGGTTCACCGCGAGGTGCCCGGTGAACACGCCCGTCTTCTTGCCCGCGTCGGCCTGGCGCTCGACCGCCGTCTTCGCCGCGGCCTCGCGACGGTAGGCGGCGACGGCCTCGACCGGCGAGCGGTGCCCGCCGGTCCACGCGCTCGACGTGCCGTCGGGCCAGTGCGCCGGGACCTCGTCGAGCAGCGGGTGCTCGGGCGAGACGACCATGAACGTGGCGCCGAACAGCGTGTCCGGGCGGGTCGTGAAGACCTCGATCTCGGTGCCGGACTCCGCCGCGGCGTCGTTGGCGCCGTCGGGCGTGCCGAGCACGGCGAACCGCACGAGCGCGCCCTCGCTGCGCCCGATCCAGTTGCGCTGCATCGCCGTGACCTTCTCCGGCCAGTCGATGAGGTCGAGGTCGTCGGCGAGGCGGTCGGCGTACGCCGTGATGCGCATCTTCCACTGGCGCAGGCTGCGCTGGAAGACCGGGAAGTTGCCGCGCTCGGAGCGGCCGTCGGCCGTGACCTCCTCGTTCGCGAGGACCGTGCCCAGGCCGGGGGCCCAGTTCACGGGCGACTCGTCCACGTACGCGAGGCGCTGGGAGTCGACGACGGCGCGGCGCTGCTGGGGCGTGAGCGTCGCCCAGTCGGCCCCCTCCTCGACGCCGTCGACGCCGCCCGGCACCGGTCGCGCGCCCGACGCGAGCTCGGCCTCGAGCTCGGCGATGCGGCGCGCCCGGCCGCGACCGCCGTCGGGCCGCAGCGCGTCCGGGTCGTACCAGGAGTCGAAGATCTGCAGGAAGATCCACTGCGTCCAGCGCACGTAGTCGGGGTCGATCGTCGCGAACGTGCGGCGCGAGTCGTGCGCCAGGCCGAGGCGGCGGAGCTGGCGCCGCATGTTCGCGATGTTGGCCTCGGTCGTCACGCGCGGGTGCTGGCCCGTCTGCACCGCGTACTGCTCGGCGGGCAGGCCGAACGCGTCGTAGCCGAGCGCGTGCAGCACGTTCTCTCCGCGCATGCGCCGGAAGCGCCCGACGACGTCCGTCGCGATGTACCCGAGGGGGTGCCCCACGTGCAGGCCCGCGCCCGACGGGTACGGGAACATGTCCATGATGAAGTACGGGCTCGCGCCCTCGGGGCCCTGGCCGTCGCCGTCCGTGAGCTCGCCCGTGGGGTTGGCGGCCCAGAAGGTGCCGCGCTGCTCCCAGAGCTCCTGCCACTTGAGCTCGATCTGCTCCGCGAGCGCCGGCGTGTAGCGGTGTGCGGGGCCGCCCGCGGCGGGGGCGTCCGAGGCGTGCGGGATCGAGGCGGTGTCAGGCGTGGTCACCCGGCCGAGTTTACCGGCCGACGGGAGGCACGACGGCGGCCGTCCGGCCCGTGCGAGGATGTGCGCCGTGATCATCGTGACGACCAACGAGGTGCCCGGCTACCGCATCGACGCGGTGCTCGGCGAGGTGATGGGCATGACCGTGCGCAGCGCGAACATCGGCGCGAACTTCGTCGCGTCGTTCCGCTCGATCGGCGGCGGCGAGGTGACGGAGTACACGAAGCTCGTCTACGAGTCCCGCCAGGAGGTCATGCACCGCATGGTCCAGGAGGCGCAGCGCCGCGGCGGGAACGCCGTCGTCGGGATGCGCTTCGACACGGGCGAGATCGCGGCGTCGTTCTCGGAGGTGTGCGCGTACGGCACCGCCGTCGTCGTCACGCCGATCCCGGCGGGCCAGCCCGGCGCGACGGCGCAGTCGGCCCACCAGGCCCAGGGTGCGCCGTCCGCTCCCCCGCAGCCGGGCGGTCACGGCTACCCGCAGGACGCCGCGCCGGACCAGCCGGCCTGGCGCTGACGCCAGCGGCGGTCCGCGCGGCCGGACCCCCGCGGGGCCGCGGCGCGCGTCAGAACAGCGTCATGATGATCGGGCCCTTGACCAGCAGGATCCACGCGACGAGCGCGACGTAGCCGATCGCCAGGAACAGGTGCCGGTTGCCCACGAGCGTGCGGCGCACGCCGTCGCCCGCGGGCAGGTACCCCTCCTGGACGGCGTGGACCACCTGGTACCAGAAGAGCGGCAGCATGGCGAACCACACGACCATGCAGTACGGGCACATCGCCGAGATCGCGTACATCGTCGTCCAGATGAGGAAGACGATCAGACCCATGCCGAGGGTCGTCCCGCCGAGGAGCGCGAGCCAGTACCAGCGTGGGAGCCGCGCGCCCGCGAGCAGCACGACGCCCGTCGTGATGACGACGGGGAACGCCGCGATGCCCAGCAGCGGGTTCGGGAACCCGAGGAGCGAGCCCTGCCAGGAGTCCATCGCGTCGCCGCAGTCGAGCAACGCGTTGAGGCTGCACGACGGCACGTGGTTCGGGTCCGCGAGCTTGAGGAACTTCTCGATGGCCAGCGCCGCCGAGCCCGCCAGACCGATCGCGCCGGCCACGACGAGCAACCAGCCCATCGCTCGCATGCTGATCGGGCGGGGCCCGGACGACGGCAGCGGCTCGTCGTCGTGGTCGGCGGACACGCTCGCACCGGCGGTGGCGCTCTTGCTCACGGGGACGCTCCTCGTGGGTCACCGGCTCGCGCCGGACGTGACGGGGCGCACGGCGGTGCGCGCAGGGCACAACCTACCGCGCGCCGCTGGGTCCCGGCTGGGAGTCCGCCGAGGTAGAGGCGTGGTCGCCTTTCACGACGGCGTGTGGTTGCCCTGGGTGGTCGGGGTGGGTGGTGGTGCCGCGTCTACCATCCGCGCCGCTCGTTCCTCGCGTCGCTCCCGCCAGGCCCGACCACGACGCGGCACCACCACCCACCCCGACCCGGTGTCGACTCACCCGGTCGGTGCTCACGACGACCAGGGCTCTACCTCGGCAGACCAGGGCTCTACCTCGGCAGACCAGGGCTCTACCTCGGCAGACCAGGGCTCTACCTCGGCAGACCAGGGCTCTACCTCGGCAGACCAGGGCTCTACCTCGGCAGACCAGGGCTCTACCTCGGCAGACCAGGGCTCTACCTCGGCGGACCAGGGGTCTACCTCGGCAGGCTGACCGGCTCGGTCGCAGGCGAGCCGGCGTCGTCGGGCAGGGTGGCGCCGACGACGCCGGCGACGCCGGCGGGGCGGCGGCCGACGAGGAGGATGATCGCCAGGCCGGCGACAGTGAGCACGACGCCGGTCCAGGCCGGGGCGAGGTAGCCCCAGCCGGCGGCGATGACGAGACCCCCGAGGAACGCGCCGTTGGCGTTGCCGACGTTGAGCGCGGAGTGGCACAGGGCCGCGCCGAGCGAGGGCGCGGCGGGCGACAGGTCCATGAGGCGCGTCTGCAGGGCGAGGCCGAGGACCTGGGAGGTGACGCCGAGCAGGAAGAGCGACAGCACGGCGGGGACGGGGTGGTGGCCCGTGAGGGCGAACAGCGCGAGCGTCACGCCCGTGGAGACGAACCCGAGGTAGACGGTGCGCATGACGGAGCGGTCGGCGAGCCGACCGCCGAGGACGGTGCCGACCGTCATGCCGACGCCGAAGATCGCGAGCACCAGCGGCACCGCGGCGGACGACAGGCCCGTGACGCGTGTGATGGTCGGCTCGACGTAGGAGTAGACGGCGAACATGCCGCCGAACCCGACCGCGGCGCCGATGAACCCGAGCCACAGCGGCCCGTTGCGCAGCGCGCCGAGCTCGCGGCGCACGCTCGAGTCCTCGTTCCCCGCACCGGCCGGGACGAGCCACCACAGGGCGGCGAGCGTGACGAGGCCCAGCCCGCCGACCACGACGAACGCGGCGCGCCAGCCGAGCTGCTGCCCGGCGAAGGTCGAGAGCGGGACCCCGACGACGTTGGCGATGGTCAGCCCGGCCATCATGGTCGCGACGGCGCGCCCCCGGCGCCCGGGACCCGCGACGGCGGCGCCGACCGCGGCTCCGACGCCGAAGAACGCTCCGTGCGGCAGCCCCGCGAGGAACCGGCCGGCGACGAGCGTCTCGATGCTCCCGGCGGTCGCGGAGAACAGGTTGCCGAGCGTGTAGAACGCCATGAGCGCGACGAGCAGCGTCTTGCGGGGCAGGCGCGCCGCGACGACGGTGAGCAGCGGCGCCCCGACGACCACGCCGACGGCGTAGGCGGTGATGGCGTGGCCCGCCGTGGGGATCGAGACGTCGAGGTCGGTCGCGATGTCGGAGAGCAGGCCCATCGTCGCGAACTCGGTCGTGCCGATGGTGAACCCACCCATCGCGAGCGCGAGGAGCGCGGGCCCGGCCCCGCGCAGGCGTCCGGCGCGCGTGGGAGGGACGTCCGCGGGAGGCGCGGGCGTGGCGGTGCTGTCGGTCATCGTGTCCTCGGGGCGTCGTGGCAGGGCGGCGGTGGAGACCTCGGACCGAAGCACCAGCGATCGAATCGATTCGAGGATCGTCGACGACGTCGGCGACGAGAACAGGGGCAGGCGGCCAGTCTAGGCGGGGACCGGCTCCGCGCGCACGACCCACACGTGGTCCGCGGCACGCAGGCCGAGCTGCGCGGGCGGCGTCGGGCGCGCGGCCGACGCGTCGTCGGGACGGACGCCCGCCCCGGCAGCGTCCGGCGGCGACCACACGACGGAGAGGATGCCCGCGTACTCGCGGCGTTCGCGCACCTCGACGCCGGTGTCCAGGCCGACGCCGATCTCCGCGAGGTAGCGCAGGACGTCCGGGTCGGCGTCGGAGATCCGCACGACGGTCCCCCGGTCCCCCACGACGAGGTCGGCGAGCGGGACGGCGGGCGGGCGGACGACGGTCCCGTCGGCGCCGGGGATCGGGTCGCCGTGGGGGTCGCGCGTGGGGCGCCCGAGGCGCGCGTCGATCCGCTCCATGAGCAGGTCGGAGACGGCGTGCTCGAGCACCTCGGCCTCGTCGTGCACCTCGTCCCAGCCGTAGCCGAGCTCGGACACGAGGTAGGTCTCGAGGAGGCGGTGGCGTCGCACCATGGCGAGCGCGAGGCTGCGCCCGCGCTCGGTGAGCGTGATGGCCCCGTAGGGCGCGTGCTCGAGGAGGCCCTGGGCGCTGAGCCGGCGCACCGTCTCCGACACGGTCGAGGCGCCGACACCGATGCGCTCGGCGAGGAGCTTGGTCGTCACCTTCTCGTCCGACCACTCCTGGGCGGCCCAGACGACCTTGAGGTAGTCCTGGGCGACGGGCGTCAGGTCGGTCGGGTGGTCCACACGACCACCCTAGGTCACGGGGCCCCGCGACCCCTCAGGGGCTCGCGGGCCGGACGAGCTGGAGCCGCACCTCGACCGTGCCCTCGTCCCGCACCTGGACGGGGGCCGCGGGCGGCACCGCGATGCCGAAGTCGGAGAAGCGCACGCCGATCGCCCCGGTCGCGAGCACCCCGTCGCCCGACCGCTGCGCCTCGAGCGCCACCGTCACGGCCTCGGTCTCGTCGCGGATCGTCAGCGCGCCCGACGCCTCGAGGCGCACCGGCGTCGTCGTGGACCCGAGCTCGCTCACGTCGAGCGGCGAGGTGAGCGAGAAGAGCGTGGTCGGGTAGAGGTCCGTCTCGAGCGCCTGCTGGAGCTGGCGGTCCGCCACGGAGGACCCGGTCCGGAGCGTCGTCGTCTCGACCGTCACGGTCGCGGTCTCCAGCGACCCCGACCGCACGCGGAACGTCCCGGTGACGTCCGGGGTGACGCCCAGGAGCACGGCCTCGTCCGCCGGGACGTCCAGGACGTCGGCGCGGAAGCCCGCCTCGGACCCCGACCCGACGACCCACTCGCCGTCGACGTCGAACGGCCCCGGCTCGGCGGGCGCCGCGGACGCCGTCTCCTCCCCCGGCGACTGCAGGCCCAGCGGCGGCGGGGTGCGGCCCTCGCGCACCTCCGAGTACACGAACGGCGCGAGGAGCACCACGACGAGCGCGAGGACCACCGACACGACGATCCAGCGCGTGGACCTGCTCATACGCCACATCCTGCCGTGTCCGGCAGCGCGGGGCGAGGACCGACGCGCGCCGTCTCAGCCCTCGGTGGCGGGCGCGTCGTCGGTCGGCTCGCCCGCGGGGACGCCCCCGCCCTCGACACCCTCCTCGCCGCCGTCGTCACCCTCCGGCTCCTCGACCACCGGCACGCCCGACGGCGTCGGCCAGGCGATGCGGGGCCAGACCGTCGCGGACTCGTCGGTCCCGATCTGCACGAGCTGCCAGTCGACGATGCGGCGCCGCTCGGGGTCGAAGCGCAGCACCGTCATCTCGGCCGTGCCCTTGAGCGGGCCGATGCGGAGCTGGTCCTTGACCGCCCCCGCGGTGCTGCCGCTCACGTACCGGACGCCGCCGCCCGTCCGCTCCGGACCGGACCGGGTGTGCATGTGACCGGAGATCTGGTTCGGGACGCAGCCGGAGTCGAGCGCCTCGTTCCCCATGCGGGGCGTGTGGATGAGGAGGAGGTCGATGCCGTCGCCCTCCTCCTGCTCCGTGCACGCGACCTCGGTGAGACGCGCCGCGTACTCCTCGGGCGTCTCCTCGCGCGGCGGCTGGCTGCCGAGGCCGAGGCGCGTCTCGAGCGGGTCGCGGTCGCCGAGGATGCGGATCCCCTCGACCTCGACGACCTTCCCGTCCAGCACGGTCTGGCCGTTGGCCCGCTCCTGCGCCGAGGTCTCGACGCTGTCGTGGTTCCCGTCGGCGACGACCATGGTCGCGCCCTTCGGCACCGCGGACGCGAACGAGTCGACGCAGAACGACTCGACCGCCGTGCCGTTCATCGTCGTGTCGCCGGCGTTGAGCACGATCGTCGCGCCCGAGCGCTCGACGGCGGTCCGGACGAGCGGCGTCATGCCCGTGTTGCAGTGGAGGTCGCTCACGACCAGGAGCGTCACGAGGTCCTCCTCGGCCGCCGGCTGCGGAGCCGGCTCGTCGGTCGCCTCGTCGTCGGCCGACCCCTCGGCGCCGGAGACCTCGCCGCCCGCGCCCTCGTCGCCGGCGCCCGACGGCGGAGTGGCGGACGCGCCGTCGTCGTCCCCCGTGGCGCGGGTCCCATCGGGCGACGTCGCGTCGTCGGGGGACGGCTCGTCGTCGGACGTCGCCGTGGCTGCGGGGCGCGGCGCGGTGAGGCGCTGGATGCGGTCGCGCCGGTCCCACGCCGCGACGAGGTTGGCATCGGCGCGCGCGTAGAAGGCCTCGTTCTCGCGGTACAGGTCGATGAGCATCGCGCCGTACGTGTCGACGACGCCCGCGAGCCGGCCGGTGATGCGCGCGCCCTCGAGCGGGGTCCCGTCGAACACGGCGGACGCGCGGTTGGACGGGCCTGTCGTCGTGCCCGGGTCGCTCGCGACGAGCGACGCCGCGACGAGGGACACGAGGACGACGCCCGCCGTGATTTCGTACGTGCGCGGCGCGACCCGCTCGGTGAGCTCGCGGCGGCGCGGCGGGCCGAGCAGCAGGTAGAGCCCCGCACCGACGGCCGCGACGACGAGGATCGCGAAGCCCGTCCGGCGCAGCGCGTCGACGACGAGGGCTCGCGCGACGGAGCCGATCGTCTCCTGCGGGCCGCCGAAGAAGCGCAGGTAGTCCTCGAGGTCCTGCGACAGACCCTCGAGCGTGTCGGCCTGCCCGACCGCGGTGAGGTCGGCGGGGATCTCCTCGACCGTGACGTCGGCGCCGAGGCCGAGCGGCAGCGGCGAGTCGATCTGGATGGTCCCGAGCGGGCCGAGGTCGACGGTGACGAGGCCGTTCGTCGTGACCTCGTACAGCGCCTCGTGCGGCCCGAGGCTGCGCTCGGCCGTCGCGGTCGTGACCCCCCACACGACGCACGGCACGAGCGCGAGCAGGACGGCGAGGGTCCAGCGGACCCAGCGGGGCGGGGTGCGGTGCGGACGGCTCATCACCGCCCAGCCTCCCGGATCGGGGCTCCCGCCGCCAACCGCGAGCGCCGCGCGCCCCGCCGCGGGGGCGCGGCGGGACGCGCGGGGCGGCGCGTCGTCAGGACTTCGCGCCGCGCAGCGTGACGAGCGCCACGCCCGCGGCGACGAGCATGAGCACCACGCCGATGAGCGACGTCGTGCCCACGCCGCTGCCGAACGCGGCGTGCGCGGAGTCGAGCAGCGCCTGCGCCTGCCCCGCGGGCAGCGTGGACGCGACCTGGGTCGCGCCGCCGAGCGTCTCGGCCGCGGCGACGGCGTCGGCGGCGGGAACGCCTGCCGGGACGACGACGTTCGCGTGGTACGACGCCGTGAGGATGCTCCCGAGCACGGCCGTGCCGAGAACGGCACCGACCTCGTACGCGGTCTCGGAGATCGCGGACGCCGCGCCCGCCTTGGCGGCGGGGACCGACGACACGATGAGGTCGTTGGACACGGTCTCCGCGGCGCCGACGCCGAGCGACAGCACGACGAACGCGACCACGAGCAGCGCGAGCGTGCTCTGCCCCGCGCCCGCGGCGACGATCGCGTACCCCGTCGCGGAGAAGAGCAGCGCGACGGCGACGACGTGCGCGGGGCGCACGCGGCGCACGACCCGCACGACGCCCAGGCCCGCCACGATCATGACGAGCAGGCCGGGCAGGAGCGCGACGCCCGCCTGCATGGGGGCGAGCCCGAGCACGAGCTGCACGTCCTGCGAGACGAAGAACAGGAACCCGACGAGCGAGAACACGGACAGCAGGTTGACGAGCACGGCGCCGCTGAACGCGCCGTGGGTGAAGAGCCGCACGTCGATCATCGGGTCGGCCCGGCGGAGCTGACGTCGCACGAACAGCGCCCCGGCGACCAGCCCGACGACGACGCTCCCCACCGCGAGGGTGCTCACCCCGGACTTGGCGAGCATCTTGATGCCGTAGACGACGGGCGTCATGGTCGCCATGACGAGCACGATCGACAGCACGTCGACGCGCCCCGGTGCGGGGTCGCGCGACTCGGGCACGAAGAACGGCGCGAGCGCGAGCAGCAGCACGAGCACGGGGACGGCGAGGAGGAACACCGAGCCCCACCAGAAGTGCTCGAGCAGGAACCCGCCGACGATGGGCCCGAGGGCCGACCCGGCGGCGAACCCCGCCGCCCAGATCGCGATGGCGAGCCGACGCTCCTCGCGGTCGACGAAGACGTTGCGCAGGAGCGAGAGCGTCGACGGCATGAGCATCGCGCCGAAGAAGCCGAGCGCGGCGCGGGACGCGACGAGCGCGCCGGCCGTCGGCGCGTAGGCGGCGACGACCGACACGGCCGCGAACCCCACGGCCCCGACGAGGAGCAGCCGGCGGCGGCCGACGCGGTCGGCGAAGGAGCCCATCGGCACGAGCAGGCCGGCGAGCACGAGCGGGTAGATGTCGATGATCCACAGGAGCTGGGTCCCGCTGGGGCGCAGCGACTCGGAGATCTGCGGCAGCGCGAAGCTCAGCACGGTGTTGTCGATCGACACGAGCAGCACCGGGAGCATCAGCACGGCGAGCGCGAACCAGCGGCCGGCGGCGCCGCGCCCGGGCCCGCGCGTCGCGGACGCGTGCTGGGCGGCCGGGGCGGCCGTCGGGGTCGTCGTCACGGAGGTCGTCACGGCGAGAGGTCCTTCCACGTTCTGCGGGCGGTCGGGGCGGCGCGGTGGCGCCGAACTTCCAAACCGTCCAGACGGTACAGTAACGATCTCGACGCTCGCCGTCATCCCGAGGACGGTGTGACGCTGCGCACCGCCGCCGTCCGAGCGAGCGCCGCTCCGTCCGGACGGCCGGTGCGCCGCGCCCTCCCACTACCCTCGGAACCATGCCGCCGCCCCCCGCCGCCCGCGCCAAGGTCCTGCGCGCGTTCGCGTCCCTCCTCGTCGAGCAGGGTGAGCGCGCCGCCACGCTCGACGCCGTCGCCGAGCGCGCCGGGGTGTCCAAGGGCGGGCTGCTCTACCACTTCGGCTCCAAGGACGCGCTCGCCGACGGTCTCACCGAGCATCTGCGCGAGCTCACCGCCGCCGACGTCGCGGCGATGCGCGCCGCGCCCGCCGGGGCCGTGGACTACCTCATCCGCACGTCGACGCTCGTCGACACCGAGTTCGAGCTCGTCTACCTCGCCGTCTCGCGCCTGGCGCAGGGGTCGTTCCCGCGCGCCCGCGCCGCGCTCGACGGCGCGCACGACGCCTGGACCCGTGCCGTCCTCGACGAGGTCGGCGACCCCGTCGTCGCGCGCGCGATCGTCCTGCTCAGCGACGGGCTCTACGCGCACGCCGCGCTGAGCAGCGACGTGCTCGGTCGTGTCACGGGCGGCACGGCCGCGACCGACGACGGCGACGGCGTCCCCGAGGAGGACCTCGCCTTCCGCGGGCCCCGGCCCGGCGACGACGTCGACGACCTCCTGCGGCTCATCGACGAGCTCGTCGCGCTGCGCCGCGCGTCGACCGCCTGAGCCGGGACCGTCCCGCGACGCCGGAGGCCCGGTGGCACGCCTGTCGACGTGCCACCGGGCCTCCGGATCCCAGGGGTGCTGCCTGCCGCTACCCGCCGAATGAGAACGCCACGGAACGCTCCCGCGTGACCTGCTCACCGTCGACGTCGGCGGCGAACGAGACGTCCACCTGGCCCTCGACCGGCTCCGTCGTGCGCACGGCGAACGCCTGGTAGGCGCTCGCCCCCGCCTCGACGCGCGGGAAGTGCTTGCGCCCGAACGGCGTCACGACGCTCACGTCCGCGGTGCTGTCGCCCTCGTTGAGCACGCGCACGCTGAGGTAGAGCTTGCCCGCGAGCCAGCGCGGGCTCACGTCGACGGAGAAGTGCGGCCCGGGGTCGTCGGCGCACGGGTCGGCCGTCGGCGCGTCCTCCCAGACGGCCCCGTAGGACCGTGAGTACGCCCACCCGTCGACCCACGCCGACGCGCCGAGCACCAGATCGATGTCGTCGAGCCTCCACGTCTCGTCGTAGGCCGGCGAGACCGTACCGTCGCCGTGCGTGACGAATCCCGGCCAGGGCTCACGAGTGACCCACGGGTGGCCGAAGCCGGCGTCTCCGTACACGACGTCGTACCCGGTGTTCGGCCCCTCCCACGAGATGAGGAACGAGCTCTCGTCCACTCCCGCCGGGGGGTCGACGGCGATGTCGACGAACGGCTCGCCGGCCTCGCACACCGGCGTCACCGAGACGACGTCGAGCGCGCACCGCGGCCGCACGACGGAGTACCACTCGAGGAGCAGCCGCCCGTCCCCGAGCGCTCGCCACTCACCCGTCGTGCCGGCGCCGCCGGGGAACTCGTACCCGGCCGCCGCCGTCGCGACGATGCCGTCGTCGCCACGCGCGTACGACACCTGCGCGGTGTCGGGCGGGAGGTGCACGTCCTGCGGCGTCGCCGCGCAGTCCGTCAGGGCTGAGGGCGTCTCGGGCACGACGATCTCGCCGCCCGACCCGCAGGACGAGACGCCCGACTCGCTGCGGTCGAAGGCGTCGTCCTCCGCGTCGACGACGACCTGCCACGTCTGGCCCGACCACTCGTCGAGCCGGGTGCCGAACCAGTAGGAGCCGTACTCGTCGACGAGGCCCTCGGAGACGACCTCGGCGTCCACCACGACGGTGACCGCCGAGCCGGCCGGGAAGCCGCCGAGCGAGACGTTGAGGTTCCCGCAGTACGCGTCGGCGGAGAACCAGTCGCTGGGCGGCTCTCCGCACGGCGTCGTCGTACCGCTGTCCGAGAAGTCCTCGTCGACCTCACCGGGTGCGTCGACGACGACGCTCCAGTCGTGCGCGACCGAGCCGTCGACGTCGTACCAGAGCGTGTGGTAGCCGTCGAAGACGACGTCGTCGACGGTCTCACCGTCGACGGTCGCGACGAACGCCGTACCGTCCGGGTATCCGTCGAGCGTGACGTAGAGGGACGAGCAGCCGGCTTGGACGTCCGGGACGGCGGCGGCTGCGGGGGTTGCCGTGGCGACGGAGATGCCGCCGAGGGCCAGCACCGTCCCCACGGTGCCGGCAAGGAGCTTCTTCACTCGGTGTCGTGGTCCTTCACGAGAGGACGGCGCGCGCCGTCGGCGGAGATGTCGAGCGCATTCAACCAGACCTGGGCACGACCTGGACATCCCCGACGAACCCCCTGTGCGCCGAGACCGGGGCGGACGGAGGATCAGCCGTCGTACGCCGCCCGCAGCGGGCCCAGGTCGAGCTTGGCCTGCGTCATCATCACGTCGACGACGCGCTGGACGCGGGCGGGGTCCGGGTCCTGCAGCATCGCGAGGAACTCGACGGGGACCACCTGCCACGACAGCCCGAAGCGGTCCTTGAGCCAGCCGCACTGCGACTCCTGACCGCCGTCGGTGAGCGCCGCCCAGTACGCGTCGACCTCCTCCTGCGACTCGCACTCGACGACGAACGACACCGCCTCGGTGAACGGGAACTGCGGGCCGCCGTTGATGGCGGCGAACCGGTGCCCGGCGAGCTCGAAGTCGGCCGACACCGCCGTGCCGTCGGGCTGGCGGAACACGTCGCCGACCGTCGCGTCGGGGAACACGCTCGCATAGAAGGTGATGGCCTCCTCGAGGTTGCCGTCGAACCACAGGCTCGGCACGATCGCGCGCATCGTCGTCTCGCTTCGTCGGTCTCGCGGGTGGCCGGACGACCACCCACCGGTTCCGACGCGTCCCAGGGGCCGAACTCATCGCGCGCCCCGGGCCCCGCGTCGGGTCGGGCCGGGGCGGCGGGACCGCCCTACGCGGACGCCTTCTTCCGCGTCGTCTTCGCCGTCGTCTTCTCCTTCGAGGACGACGAGCGGCCCGAGGTCTTCTTGGCCGCGGGCTTCGAGCCCTCGTCCTTCGCGCCGCCACCCTTGGCCCGGGAACCGGAGGAGCCCTTGCCCGACGACGAGGCGGCCTTGCGGCCCGAGCCGCCCTTCGCCGTCGACCCGCCGGACGACCCCGACCCGCCGGCGCGGCTGCTCTTCGAGGACGCGACGGACTTGCGCAGCGCCTCCATGAGGTCGATCACCTCGGCGCCCTCGCCCTTCTCGGGCTGCTCGCCGAACGTCTCGGCGGTGTCGAGCGCGTCCCCCTGCTCGAGCTTGGCCTCGATGAGCTGGCGGAGCTGCACCTGGTAGTCGTCCTCGTACTCCTCGGGCGTGAAGTCCGCCTCGAAGCTCGCGACGAGCTGCGCGGACATGGCGAGCTCCTTGTCGGTCACCTTCGCCTCGTCGTCCAGCGAGGGGAACGCGGCCTCGCGCACCTCGTCGGCCCACAGCAGCGTCTGGAGCACGAGCACGTCGTCGCGCACGCGCATCGCAGCGAGCCGCGTGCGCTGACGCAGCGCGAACTTCACGATCGCCGTCCGGTCGGTCTCCTCGAGCGTGCGCCGCATGAGCACGTACGCCTTGTTGGACTTCGAGTCGGGCTCCAGGTAGTAGCTGCGGTCGAGCAGGAGCGGGTCGATCTGCTCGCTCGGCACGAACTCGACGACCTCGATCTCGCGGCTGCGCTCGGCGGGCAGCGCCGCGAAGTCCTCGCCCGTGAGCACGACGGTGCGCTCGCCGTCGTCGTACGCCTTGTCGATGTGCTCGTACGGCACGACCTCGCCGTCGATCTCGCACACGCGCCGGTAGCGGATGCGCCCGCCGTCCTTGTCGTGCACCTGGTGCAGCGGCACGTCGTGGTCCTCCGTCGCGGAGTACACCTTGACGGGGACGTTGACGAGACCGAACGTGATGGCGCCCTTCCAGATGGCCCTCATGCGTCCATGGTGGCGCCCTGCGCGCCCGCCCGCGAGGGGGCGACGGCTCCGGGTCGCAGGCGAGCGGCGCGCGCCCCCGCCCGCCGTGTGGGTGGCCCGCGGCACCATGGTCTCGTGGCGGGGACGAGGTTCGAGTTCGAGGCAGAGCTGTGGCGGTGGGAGGCGCGCACCGACAGCTGGGTGTTCGCCGCGCTGCCGGAGGACGTGAGCGACGAGATCGCGGAGCTGCCCCTCCCGCCCGCGGGGTTCGGCTCGGTCAAGGTCGAGGTGACGCTCGGGGCGCAGCGCTGGTCGACGTCGGTGTTCCCCGACGCGGGGCGCAAGACGTTCGTCGTGCCCATCAAGGCCGCGGTGCGGCGCGCCGAGGGCGTCGACGTCGGCGACCGGGTGACGATCGGCGTCGAGACCCTGCTCTGACGGGCGTCAGCCGAGCAGGCCGACGTGCAGCGCGCGCAGGACGGCGCGCGTGCGGTCGCGCGTCCCCAGCTTGAGCAGCACGGTCGACACGTGGTTCTTCACGGTCCCCTCGGCGAGGAAGAGCGCGTGCGCGATCTCGCGGTTGGAGAACCCCGCCGCGACGAGACGGAGCACCTCGAGCTCACGGTCGGTCAGCTCCTGCACCGGGCCGGTGCCGTCGTCCAGGTCGTCGGCGGGGACGGTCCCGGCTCGCACCGCCCGGAGGAGACGGTCGGTGATCGACGGCTGCACGAGGGTGCCGCCGGTGGCGAGCGTGCGGACGGCGCCCGTGAGCTGCTCGAGCGTCACGTCCTTGAGGAGGTAGCCGCGGGCTCCCGCCCGCAGGGCGCGGAGCACGAGCGCGTCGTCGTCGAACGTCGTGAGCACGAGGACGGGCACGTCGTGCCCGCTCTCGGCCATCGCCTCGAGAGCCCAGATGCCGTCGTGGCGCGGCATGCGCAGGTCGAGCAGGACGACGTCGGGCTCGTGCTCGCGCACGGCCGCGAGCGCCGTCATCCCGTCCTCCGCCTCCGCGACGACGGTGATGTCCGGCGCGAGCTCGAGGAGGCTGCGGATCCCCTGCCGCACGAGGGTCTGGTCGTCGACGAGCAGGACGCGCACCGCGGGGTCGCTCATGCTCCGGTCACGGTCGAGCCGACCGGTCCGGCACCCCGCGCGAGGGCTCGGCCGTCGCCGTCGACGCGGCGGCGCTCGACGACGCTCCGCCGCACGGGGTCGAGCTCGACCTCGACCCGGAACCCGTTCCGCCCGTCGAGCCGGACGGTCCCGCCGGCGGCGCGGACCCGCTCCTCGATCCCCCGCAGTCCGTTGCCGGGCTCCACGCGCGCGGCGCCCCACCCGTCGTCCTGCGCGACGAGCCGCACCCGGCCCTCGTCGGCGGTGACGACGACGTCGAGCACGGTCGCCTCGGCGTGCCGGATCGCGTTGGTCAGCGCCTCCTGGAGCACGCGCACGAGCACGACCGTCTGGTCCTCGTCGACAGTGACGTCGTCGGCGACGGCGACTCGCACGCGCGGCACGGTCACCCGCTCGGCGAGCGCACCGAGCGACTCCTGCAGGCTGGGCGCCTGCCGCCGCAGCTCGCCCACCGTGGCGCGCACGTCGCCGAGCAGCTCACGGGCGACGTCCTTGGCCCGGAGCACGTGCTCGCGCGCCGGGCCGCCGTCCTGGTGGCTCGCCGTCTCCAGCTCGAGGGCGAGCACGGTGAGCTGGTGGCCGAGGACGTCGTGCAGCTCGCGCGCGATCCGCAGGCGCTCCTGGGAGCGCGTCGACTCGTCCCGCAGCACCGCCGCCGCGCGCAGCTCGACGTGCGCGACGGCGAGCTGCTCGCGCATGCGCCGCTCGCGCTGGAGCGCGAGGGTCGAGCCGACGCTCGCGACCTGGAGCAGCAGGTAGATCGTCGCGGTGAGCAGGGCGTCGGTCGCCGAGCCGCGCAGCCCGACGGCGGCACCGACGACCACGGCGTTCACCGCGACGACGACCGCGACGACCGGCACGGGCACCACGTACACGCTCAGCGCCGCGACGACGACGAGCAGGATCGGGAGCCAGCCCGCGCCGGGCGCCGTGAGCACGAGCGTCCCCACGAGCACGACCTGCGCGCCCAGCAGCGTGTACGCGCGGGTCGTGGCGAAGCCCGACCCGAGGACGATCCCGACGGTGGCGAGGACGAACGCCGCGAACACCGCGAGCCAGGCCACGACGGGGAGCGTCAGGGCATCGGGGGCGGCGATCGGGACGAGCGCCCCGATGCCGAGGATGACGACGAGCATCGCGGTGCCCGCCCACACCTCCGGGTCGGTCCGTCGCATCCCTCCACCCTACGGACCCGCCGGCCGGGCGCGACGTGCCGGAAGTCATGGGCGGGGTCGGTGACGACCGGCACGCGCGGGCCGGTCCCCGCGGTCCCTAGCGTCGGAGCACGCACCTGGGCAGGACGACCCGAGCGGTGGCACGCACACCGCGGACGAGCAGGAGGACGACATGGACGCCGTCGACGCACGGAACCTCACGAAGCGCTACCGCCGCAAGGGCGGGACCACGACGGCGGTGGACGACGTCAGCCTCGTCGCCGTCGAGGGCGAGGTCCTGGGGATCCTCGGTCCCAACGGTGCGGGCAAGACGACCACGGTCGAGATGGTCGCGGGCGTGCGCCGACCCGACCACGGGTCCGTGCGGGTGCTCGGCCTCGACCCGTTCTCCGACCGTGCCGCGGTGCGCCAGGTGCTCGGGGTGCAGCTCCAGTCGGGCTTCCTGCACGGCGCGCTGACGGTGCGCGAGCTCGCGCACCTCTACCGCACGTTCTACGGCGCGGGCCGCGACCCCGACGAGCTGGTCGCGACGCTCGGGCTCGAGGAGCAGCGCGACGTACGCTACGAGCGGCTCTCGGGGGGTCAGCAGCAGCGGGTCGCGATCGTCCTCGCGCTCGTGGGGGACCCGCGCGTCGTGATCCTCGACGAGCTCACGACCGGGCTCGACCCGCAGGCCCGCCGGCAGGTCTGGGGCGTCGTGGAGGGCCTGCGCGACGGCGGCGCGACCGTGCTCCTCGTCTCGCACCTCATGGAGGAGGTCGAGCGGCTCTGCGACCGCGTGACCCTGATCGAGAGCGGTCGTGTCGTCGCGCACGACACCCCGGCCGGGCTGGTCGCGGGTGCCGGGCTGGACCAGCGCGTGCGGTTCCGCGTCGCGCAGCCTCTCCCGCCCGCGCTCCTGGACCGCGTCCCCGGCGTGGACGACGTCGCGGTCCGCGGGGACCAGGTCGTGGTGACCGGTCGCGGCGACCTGCTCCAGGAGGTGAGCACCGCGCTCGTGCGGGCCGGCGTCGTCGCGACCGAGACCCGGCTCGAGCGCGCGACGCTCGACGACGCGTTCCTCGCCCTGACGGGACGCCCGCTGACCGACGACCTGCCGGGCGAGTCCCGGGCGACGACCGCCCCGACCGAGGAGGCCGCATGACCACCACCGTCCCCGCCGTCACGACCCCGTCCGGACGGGGCGCCTCGACGCGTCCCGGGCCGCGCGCGTGGGTCGCGCTGGTCGGCGCCGAGGCGCGGATGGTCGCGCGCGACACCGCCGGGCTCGTCATGCCGTTCGGCATGCCCGTGCTGATCCTCGTCATGTACGGGCTCAGCGACGTCACGACGACGGTCGTCCCGGGATCGGGCGGCCGGACGGCGTTCGACGTCTTCGTCGTGCCGGTCGTGCTCGCCGTCGTCGTCGGCATGATCGGCGTCGTCAACATGCCGAGCTTCCTGGCCTACTACCGGCGGTCCGGCATCCTCAAGCGTCTGTCCGTCACGCCCGCGTCGCCTGCGATGGTGCTCGTCGCGCAGGTCGTGGTGAGCGTCGCCCAGACCGCCGGGGGCGTCGCGCTCGCCCTCGGCGTCGCGACGGTCGCGTTCGACGCACGGCCCCCCGCCTCCCCCGGGGTCGCGCTCGGCGTGCTCGCCCTGGCGTCGGCGGCGATGTACGCGGTCGGGATGCTCGTGGCCGCCGTCGCGCCGACCCCGAACGCCGCGCTCGCGCTCGGTCTCGTCGCGTTCTTCGCGTTCGGGGCGACCGGCGGCATGTTCGGCGCCGTGTCGAACCTCCCCGAGCCGGTGGCACGGCTCGGCGAGATGCTGCCCTTCGGCGCCGCGGTGCAGGCGCTCGGCGACGCGTGGGCGGGGCAGCCCGTGGAGCCGGCGCACCTCGTCGCGCTCGGCGGCGCGGTCGTCGTCGGGACCGTCGGCGCGGCGCGCTGGTTCCGCTGGACCTGAGGCCGGCTCCGCCGGCCACCGGCGCCGCCCATCCGCGGGGTGGGTGGCGTCAGCCGTCGTGGCGGCGCTCGTGGAACGCCTCGTCGGCGACCTGCGCCGTCCGCATGAAGCTCTCCATCACCTCGCGCGGCGTGGCGAGCTCGTCCGTGTTCTCCGTGGGCTCGGGCACGCCGTCGAGGCCGCGCACCTCGTCGTGGATGCGCTCCATCGTCGTGTCGAGCGTCGCGGCGACGTCGGCCGCGAGCTTGAGGGCGTCGGTGAGGTGCTGCGGCACGTCCCGCTGGTACTTGTAGTAGATCTTGTGCTCGAGGCTCGCCCAGAAGTCCATCGCGATCGTCCGGAGCTGGATCTCCACCACGACGTCCTCGACGCGGTCCGACAGGAACACCGGCACCTGCACGATGAGGTGCAGGCTCTTGTACCCGTTGCCCTTGGGGTGGGCGATGTAGTCGCGCTCCTCCAGGACCGTGAGGTCGCGCTGGCCGACGAGCAGGTCCCGCACGCGGTAGATGTCCGAGACGAACGCGCACGTCACGCGCACGCCCGCGACGTCGAACATGTTCTCCCGCACGCCCTCGGGCGTGAGCGGGATCCCCTTGCGCCGCGCCTTCGCGACGATCGAGTCGAGCGACTTCAGGCGCGAGCCCAGGTGCTCGATGGGGTTGTCGTCGTGGACGTGGCGGAACTCGTCGCGCAGGACGGTGATCTTGGTCATCACCTCGTCGATGCCGAACTTGTAGTTCATCATCAGGCGCCGGAACTCGCGGACGCGCGGACCGATCTCCGCGGGGAGCGGTACGTCGTCGGTCGTCAGGTGCGTCACGGTGTTCCTCTCGGTCTGCCTCGTCCCGGCGGTCTCCACGGCTGGGGCGGACCGCCTCCTCCAGTGTGCACGGTCGGGGGCGCCAGGAAGTTCCCGCGGCGCCCCGCGGGCAGGGTCCTTGGTCCCGCGTCGGGTCCCGCCCGGCAGGCGGCGCGGACGGGCGCGCGTCACGATGGGCCCATGGCCACCTCATCGAGCCGCGGCGCGGGCGAGACGGTGAGCGTCGGGGGCCACCGCCTGCGGCTCACGAACCTCGACAAGGTCCTCTACCCCGCCACCGGCACGACGAAGGCGGACGTCCTCGCGTACCTCGCGGCCGTCGCCGACGTCATGCTCCCCCACTGCGCCCACCGGCCCGCGACGCGCAAGCGCTGGCCGGACGGGGTCGACGGGCAGGTGTTCTTCCAGAAGAACGCGGGGCAGGGCGTGCCGTCGTGGGTGCGCACGCGCCGCATCCAGCACAAGAGCAGCGCGAACGACTACGTGCTCGTCGACGACCTGGCCACGCTGACGTGGCTCGGCCAGACGGCGTCGCTGGAGCTGCACGTGCCGCAGTGGCAGTTCGGCCGCACCGGGGTCCACCTGAACCCGGACCGGCTCGTCCTCGACCTGGACCCGGGGCCCGGGGCCGGGCTGGCCGAGTGCGCGGAGGTCGCGCGCCTGGCCCGGCAGATCCTGCAGGGCATGGGGCTCGAGCCCCTGCCCGTGACGAGCGGGTCCAAGGGCATCCACCTGTACGCCGCGCTCGACGGCAAGCAGGACGCCGCGGCCGTCTCCGCCGTCGCGCACGAGCTCGCGCGCTACCTCGAGGCCGAGCACCCCGACCTCGTCGTGAGCGACATGAAGAAGTCGCTGCGCGGCGGCAAGGTGCTCGTCGACTGGAGCCAGAACAACGGCAACAAGACGACCATCGCGCCGTACTCGCTGCGCGGGCGCATGCACCCGACCGTCGCGGCGCCCCGCACGTGGGAGGAGCTCGACGACCCGGACCTGCGGCACCTCGACAAGGACGAGGTGGTCGAGCGCGTGCGCACGATCGGCGACCCGCTCGCAGCCCTCACGCTCGGCCATCTGTCCGCGCTCGAGCCCACGCCCGAGCGCATGGCGACGTTCGAGCGCAAGGGCGCTGCGACGTCGGGCGGCGACGGCGCCGACCGGCCCGACCGCCTGCGCCGTTACCGCTCCATGCGCGACGCGCAGCGCACGCCCGAGCCGGTCCCGGACGAGGCGCCGCCCCCGAGCGCGGGCAACAGCTTCGTCATCCAGGAGCACCACGCCCGGCGACTGCACTGGGACTTCCGGCTCGAGCACGACGGCGTCCTCGTGAGCTGGGCGCTGCCCCGCGGCGAGCCGACGGACCCGAAGAAGAACCACCTCGCCGTCCAGACCGAGGACCACCCGCTCGCGTACGGGGCGTTCGAGGGCACGATCCCGCAGGGCGAGTACGGCGCGGGCGAGGTGACCATCTGGGACGCCGGCACGTACGAGCTGGAGAAGTGGCGGGACGGCGAGGAGGTCATCGTCACCCTCCACGGCGAGCAGCACGGCACGCGCCGCCTCGCCCTCATCCACACGGGCGGCCGCGACGGTCGCGACGAGGACAACTGGCTCATCCACCTCATGGCCCCGCGTGGTGGCACCCCGGGGCCGGTGTCCGCGGGAGGCCGCGACCAGGGCGAGACGAAGAAGGCGGGTGGGGCGCTCGCGCCGGGTCGTGGCGGGTCTGGCGGGAGCGCCGAGGAACGAGGCGCGGATGGTAGACCCGGCGCGAGCGCCCCACCCGCCACCCAGCCCGACCACGGCCCCGACCAAACCCCGACCGAACCGCAGCCGGCTCGGACGGACTGGCGGCCCATGCTCGCTTCTCCCGCGACGCCAGGCGACCTGCGCGACGGCGACGCGTGGGCGTTCGAGATGAAGTGGGACGGGTTCCGGGCGCTCGCGCACGTGTCCGAAGGCCGGGTGCGGCTCGTGAGCCGCTCGGGCAAGGACATGACGGTGACGTACCCGGAGCTCCAGGCGCTCGCCGAGCAGGTCCCGGCCGAGGCGCTGCCGGTCGTGCTGGACGGCGAGATCGTCGCGCTCGACGCGCGGGGACGGCCGAGCTTCCGGCGCCTCCAGCAGCGCGCGAACATCGCCAAGCCGGGGGACGTCGCGGCGGCCCGCCGCAAGGTCACCGTCGACCTCATGGTGTTCGACCTCCTGGAGACCGCGGGCCGGTCGCTCGCCAAGCGCCCCTACGACGAGCGGCGCGAGGTGCTGGAGGACGTGCTGGGCGACGCGCGCGCGCCGGTGCACGTGCCGCCCGCGTTCGACGGCGACCTCGACGCGGCGATGGAGACGTCGAGGCAGCTCGGCCTGGAGGGCGTCGTCGCCAAGCGGCGCGACGGCACCTACTCGTCCGGCCGCCGCTCGGCGCTGTGGCTCAAGCTCAAGCACGCGCAGTCGCAGGAGGTCGTCGTCGTGGGGTGGCGGCCGGGCCACGGCGAGCGGACGCACCTCGTCGGGTCGCTCCTGCTCGCGGTGCCCGACGGCGACCGGCTGGTCTACGTGGGCCGCGTCGGGTCGGGCTTCACCGACGCCGAGCGGCGCGACCTCGTGGCCGAGCTCGGCCGGATCGAGCGCACGACCGCGCCCGCGACGGGAGTGCCCCGCGAGGACGCGCGGGACGCACGCTGGGTGTCGCCGCGTCGGGTCGCCGAGGTCGTCTACGCCGAGTGGACGGGACCCGGCGAGGGCGAGGGCGACGACATCCCGTTCGGCAAGCTGCGGCACCCCGTGTGGAAGGGGTGGCGGCGCGACAAGTCGCCGGCCGACGTCGTGCGTGAGGAGCCCGCGACGCTCGACCGGTGACGGACCGTTGACGCGTGCCCCGACCCGCGGGACCGTTGCTCCGTCGAGGTTCCTCGGCTCCCCTCCGACGCAGGGCGGCGACCATGACCGACACGTCCTCCGCACCTTCCGCCCCCGAGCGCCCGCCACGGCTCCCGCCACGCTGGTTCGTCCGCACGGCCTGGGTCGTGCACCGCGCGTACTACCGGGTCACCGGGCACCGCCGCGGCCTGTGGCGCCCGCAGCCCGAGAAGTGGGGCACGCTCCTGCTCCGCACGGTCGGGCGACGCACCGGCCGGGAGCACGACGTGATCGTCGGGTACGTGGAGGACGGCCCGAACCTCGTCACGCTCGCGATGAACGGCTGGGCCGCGCCCGAGCCCGCGTGGTGGCTCAACCTCCAGGCGCACCCGGACACCACCGTCGAGCTGCACGGCGAGACGCGCGCCGTCCGCGGTCGCGCGGCCGAGGGGGCGGAGCGCGCCCGGCTCTGGGAGCGGTGGCGCACGTTCGACCACGCGCTGGACGGGTTCGCCGCACGGCGCCCGACCGAGACGGCGGTCGTCGTGCTGGAGCCCCGTCCCGCAGAGGCGCCCGCCGGCGACAGCGCGTAGGGCGGGGGCGCTGCCGACGCGTCCCGCCGGTCGTCACCCGGTGCTGGGCGCGGCTCTCGGCCTGGTCCGGGAACCGGTCCGGGACGTCGAAGGGGCGTCCGTGCAATTGGTATACCATTTCGCCATGGCACATCTCCCCCCTCCCGGTGGCGCCGCGCCCCTGCGGCGTCGTACGCGCCGCACCCGGCGTGCCGTCGCGGCGTGGGCGACGGCCGTCGTCGTCGGCCTGCTCGCCGCCTGCTCGCCGGGCGATCCGGGCGACGCTGCCTCTCCCGATCCCGCGCGGACCCCCGGCGCCCCGTCCCCCGCCCCGCCCCCTGCGCCCGACCCCTCGGACGAGCCCGCGGTCCTCGAGGAGCCGGTGGAGGCCCCCGCGCGCTACCTGCTCGCGACCGAGGCCGAGTCCGACGGGCTCGCCGTCGTCGATCCGACGATCCGGGACGGGAGCGCCGTCGTCGACCGCGTCGAGGTCGGCGCCGCGCCCTGGGGGATCGCCGTGCACGCCCCGACGATGCGCGCGTACGTCTCGACGGCGCAGGGCGTCGCGGTCGTCGACCTCACCACGCGCGAGCGCGTCGACCTGATCCCCTACCGAGACACGCCCGCCCGGGTCGGGTTCGGCGAGTACCGACGCGGCGGCATGGGCATCGCGGTGTCGCCGGACGGCACCCGCGTCTACGTGGCCGTCCACCGGGGCGACTCGTCCACGCTCGAGACGATCGACGTCGCCGCGCGCGAGGTCCTCGCGAGCACGCCCGTGGGCCTGCGGCCGTTCGACGTGCTCGTCGCGGCCGACGGCCGCGCGGTCTACACGGTCGACCACGACGAGTTCTCCGTGCACGTCGTCGACACCACGACGTTCGAGGCGCGGCGGATCGAGGTCGCACCGTTCGGCACCGCGGGCGGGCTCGCGTCGTTCGAGAAGCCGCACTACGCGGTGCTCGACGACGACGGCTCGCTCCTGCTCCCCTACCAGGGCCGCGTGCTGGTCCGCCTCGATCCGGCCACGGGTGCGACGACGACCGTGCCCTCCGCGGCGGACAGCCACCAGCACGGCGTCGCGCGCACGCCCGACGGCCGCGTCGTCGTCGTGGGCGACGGGCCGTTCGGCAACGCGACCGGCGGCCCGAACGTCGCGGTCCTCGACCCCGCGACCGGCGAGGAGCGGGTCGCTCCCCTGACGCGCCGGCACGAGACCGTCACGACGTGGACCGACCCCGCGAGCGGGTCCCTGAGCGCCGTGCTCGCCGGCGGGTACACGCAGGCCGAGGCGTGGGACGGCGCGACGGTCGTCGACCTCGCCACGCTCGAGTCGTACGAGATCCAGATCCCCGGACGGCCGCAGGTCGTCGTCCCGCTCCCGGAAGGACCCGCAGCATGACCAGCCCGATCGCCCCCGAGACCGTCACCGTCCTGCGCGACGTCCGCCCGTGGGGCGGCGAGCGGGTCGACCTGCACGTCGCCGACGGGCGCATCGCCGCGGTGGCGCCGCACGACCCGGGTGCGCCGGCGGGCACGGGTCCGTCCGGCGACACCGCGGCGGACGGTGTCGTGGAAGGCCGCGGCCTGCTCGCCCTGCCCGGGCTCGTGAATGCCCACGCGCACGTCGACAAGAGCTGGTGGGGCGAGCCGTGGGTCAGCTACGGCGGCGAGGCGACGACGCAGGGACGCATCGCGCACGAGCGCGCGCACCGCGACGAGCTCGGGATCCCCGGCGTCGACGTCACGCTCGCGGTGCTGCGCGAGCTCGTCCGCCACGGCACCACGGCGATCCGTACCCACGTGGACGTCGACCTCGGCCTGGGCCTGCGCGGCATCGAGGTCGTGCGCGAGTCGCTCGCCACGCTCGGCGGCGCGGTGCACGCCGAGATCGTCGCGTTCCCGCAGGACGGCGTGCTGCGCCGACCGGGCGTGCTCGACCTGCTCGACGCGGCCGCCGCCGCGGGCGCCGAGCACGTCGGCGGGCTCGACCCGGCGTCGATCGACCGCGACCCGGTCGGCCAGCTCGACGGACTGTTCGCCATCGCGGAGCGGCGCGGCGTCGGGATCGACGTGCACCTGCACGACGGCGGCGAGCTCGGGGCGTTCCAGGTCGAGCTCATGATCGACCGCACGCTGCGCGCCGGGCTGCAGGGCAAGGTCAACGTCGCGCACGGCTTCGCGGTCGGCGACGTGCCGGCGTCGCGTCAGGCGGACCTCGTCGCCGCGATGGGCGCGGCCGGCATCACCATGACGACCGTCGCGCCGCTCGGCGCCGCTCCCCTGCCCGTGCACGCGCTGCGCGGGGCCGGGGTCGCCGTCGGGCTCGGCACCGACGGCATCCGCGACCTGTGGTCGCCCTACGGGACCGGCGACCTCCTCGCGCTCACGACCCAGCTCGCGCGCCTGTCCCGGTTCCGCCACGACGAGGAGCTCGTGACGGCAGCACGCATCGCGACGTCCGACGCCGCACGGTTCGTCGGGCGCGACGTGCACGACCTCGTCGTCGGCGCGACCGCGGACGTCGTGCTCGTCGACGCCGAGAACGTGCCCGACGCCGTCGTGCGCGCCCCGCACCGCGCCCTCGTCGTGGCCGGCGGGCGGGTCGTCGCGCGCGACGGCGACGTGCTCGTCTGAGCTCGTCCGAACGCGTCCGAGCCGCCCCGGGGCGTGGGTCGCCCGGCCGCGACACGTGCGCGGCCGGGCGATGAGTTCTCGCGGCACCGGTCGTCTACCCCCACGACACCACGTACCGGGCGAACCGCCCACGACGCCGGAGGCACGCTCATGAGCACGCAGATCTTCGTCAACCTGCCCGTCCAGGACCTCGACGCCTCCAAGGCGTTCTACACCGCCCTCGGGTACACCGTGAACGAGCAGTTCACCGACGAGAACGCGTCGTCGATCGTCATCAGCGACACGATCTACGTCATGCTCCTCACCGAGGAGTTCGCGAAGCAGTTCACGAACAAGTCCATCGCCGACGCGACCGCGACGACCGAGGTCATCAACGCGCTGAGCACCGACAGTCGCGAGGAGGTCGACCGCCTCGCCGACGCCGCGTTCGCCGCCGGCGCCACCGCGGTCAAGGACCCCCAGGAGGAGGGCGGGTTCATGTACTCCCGCAGCTTCGCCGACCTCGACGGCCACCAGTGGGAGGTCCTCTTCATGGACTCGACGGCGTTCGAGGGCTGACGCACCGCACGAGGTAGAGCGTCTCGGGAATCGGGCGGGCGCGCGTGCCGTTGCCGCCATCATGCGAGCCATCACCTACTCCCGCTACGGCGGCCCCGACGTCCTCGAGACGACCGAGCTCCCGACCCCCAAGGTCGGGCCCGACTCCGTGCTCGTGCGCGTGCGCGCCGCGAGCGTCAACCCGGTGGACTGGAAGGTCCGCGAGGGCTACCTCGACCAGATCATGGACGTGGCCTTCCCCGTCGTCCCCGGCTGGGACGTCGCGGGCGTCGTCGAGCGCGTGGGCCTGGACACGCCCGAGCTCCAGGTGGGCGACGAGGTGTACGGGTACGTGCGCAAGGACGTCATCGGCGGCGAGGTGTCGGGCGGGACGTTCGCCGAGCTCGTCGCGGCGCCGGTCCGCACGCTCGCGCGCAAGCCCGCGGCGTGGTCGTTCGAGGAGGCCGCCGCCGTGCCGCTCGCGGGTCTGACGGCATTCCAGACGATTCGGCGCGCGGGCGTCGCGGCGGGGCAGACGGTCCTCGTGCACGCCGCGGCCGGCGGCGTCGGGTCGTTCGCCGTGCAGATCGCCCGCGCGCTCGGCGCGCGCGTGATCGGCACCGCGTCCGAGCGCAACCACGACTTCCTGCGCTCGCTCGGCGCCGAGCCGGTCACGTACGGCGACGGGCTCGCGGACCGCGTCCGGGCGCTCGCGCCCCAGGGCGTGGACGTCGTCCTCGACTACGTGGGCGGCGACGCGCTCGACACCGTGCCCCAGGTGCTGCGCGACGGCGGCACGGTCGCCTCGATCACGGAGGCCCGGGCCCGCGACGAGCTCGGCGGGCACTACGTGTGGGTGCGCCCCGACGCGGCGGACCTCGCGGAGCTCGCGCAACTCGGCGAGGAGAGCGTACTGCGTCCGGAGGTCGCGGAGGTGTTCGACCTCGCCGACGCCGCCGACGCGCACCGCGCGAGCCAGTCCGGCCACGTGCGCGGCAAGATCGTCGTCCGGGTCTGACCCCCCGCGAGATCGACCCGAGCGTCCCCAGATCGACCCACCGAGGGTCGATCTCGGACGCTCGGGTCGATCTCGTCGTCGTCAGACGTCCGGCAGCTCGCGCAGCGGCGACGTGAGGTCGCCTCCCGCGTCGCCCGTGTTCACGGTCCCTCGGCGCTCGACGAGCACGGCGGAGGTCTCGACGTCGGCCCGCGGCCGGTGCTCGACACCCCGCGGCACGACGAACAGGTCGTGCGGCCCCAGCACGACCGCCCGCTCGACGCCGTCCTCGCGCAGGTCGATCGTCAGCTCGCCCGCGAGCACGAGGAACAGCTCGTCGGTGTCGGGGTGGGTGTGCCAGACGAACTCGCCGCGCACCTTGACCACCTTGACGTCCTGGTCGTTGAGGCTCGCGACCCGGTGGGGCTGCCAGTGCCCGTCGAACGTGTCGAGGGCGGCGAAGAGGTTGCGCGCGTCGGTCATGTGCCCACCCTGCCACTCCCCTGCGCGCCGCGAGATCGACCCGCACGTCCGAGATCGACCCTCAGAGGGCCGACGTCGGAGCGCTCGGGTCGATCTCGCGGGTGAGCGGTGCCACGCTGGCACCATGAGCAGCACCGACGCCGCACGTCCGGGGGCCGCGTTCGGCCCCGAGGTCTACGCCGCCCGCCGCGAGCGCGCCGCCGCGCACGCCCGCGACGCCGGGCTCGCGGGGCTCCTCGTCTCGCCGGGGCCCGACCTCGCCTACTTCACCGGCTACGCGCCGCCGGACACCGAGCGCCTCGCGCTGCTCGCCATCCCCGCGGGCGAGCCCGGCGCACGGGCCGGCGCGTCCGTCGTCGTGCCGCTGCTCGAGCGCGGCGACCTGGTCTCGGCCCCGGGCGCCGACGGGCTCGACGTCGTGACCTGGCGCGACGGCGACGACGAGCACGACGCCGCCGCACGCCTCCTCGACGGGACCGGCACCTATGCCGTCTCGGACTCGACGTGGGCGCTGCACGTGCTCGGTCTCCAGCGAGCCCTCCCGGACGCGCGGTTCACCGCGTTCACCGACGCCGTCCCGACGCTGCGCGCCGTCAAGGACGCGCAGGAGGTCGAGCGCCTCGCCGCGGCGGGCGCCGCCGCCGACGCGGCCTTCGGCCAGATCCGCGAGGTCGCGTTCGCGGGCCGGCGCGAGCGAGACGTCGCCGCCGACCTCGACCGGTTCCTGCGCGAGCACGGGCACGAGCAGGTCGACTTCACGCTCGTGTGCGCGGGACCGAACGGCGCCGACCCGCACCACGACGCGGGCGACCGGGTCATCGAGCCGGGCGACCTCGTCGTGCTCGACTTCGGCGGGCTCCGCGACGGCTACGGCTCGGACACGACGCGCACGGTCCTCGTCGACGGTGGCACCGACGACGCGCTCGCCGCGCGGCAGCGCGAGGTCTACGACGTCGTCCGCCGCGCCCAGCAGGCAGGGGTCGACGCCGTACGACCCGGCGCGACGTGCCAGGACGTCGACCGCGCGGCGCGCGCCGTCATCACCGACGCGGGCTACGGCGAGTTCTTCGTGCACCGTACGGGGCACGGCATCGGCACCACGACCCACGAGCCGCCGTACATGGTGGACGGCGAGGACCGGCCGATCGAGCCCGGCATGTGCTTCTCCGTCGAACCGGGCATCTACCTGCCCGGACGGTTTGGCGTGCGGATCGAGGACATCGTCGTCGCGTTCCCGCCGGACGTGCCCGACGGCGCACGCCGCCTCAACACCTCGACGCACGACCTCCAGACCGTCCGGTGAGGGACCCGGCGCGCTGGCCTGCCTACAACGCGGCCCAGCGCGGGCGGCCCGTGCGCGACCTGTGCCGCCGGGTCCTCGACCTCGCAGGTCCGGGCGACGGGCGCCTCGCGCTCGACCTGGGCTGCGGGGCGGGCGTCGAGACGGCCGCGATGCTCGACGCCGGGTGGCGCGTCGTCGCGCTCGACCCGGCCCCGGGGACCGGCGACCTGGTGCGTGAGGTCGTCGGGCCGGGCGACCGCGGTCGGCTCGCCGTGCACGAGGCCGGCTTCGCGGACGTCTCCAGCCTGGTCCGCCCCGCGGCCGTGCAGCTCGTCCACGCGAGCTACGCGCTCCCGCACGTGCCGCGAGCGGTGTTCGACGACGCGTGGCGGCAGGTCCGCGCCGCGCTCTCCCCGGGCGGGTGGCTCGCCGTCGACCTGTTCGGCGACCGCGACTCGTGGGCGGGCGCACCGGACGAGACCTTCCTGACCCGCGCCGAGGTGGGCGACCTGCTCGCCGGGCTGGACGTCGTCGTGCTCGACGAGGTCGAGGAGGACGGCGAGGCGTTCAGCGGGCCCAAGCACTGGCACACGTACGCCGTGGTCGCCCGCGCACCCGGCTGAGCCCACGTCGCTCAGCCGAGCGCGTCCGCCGTCGCGCGCACCTTCTCGTTGCGGATGCCGACCCAGCTCAGCACGCCGCCGAGGACGAGCAGCGCCGCCGTGACGACGAGCGAGCGGTGGAAGCCGTCGAGGTCGAGCACGCCGCCGACGATCACGCCCGCGAACGCGATGACGACCAGGCCCGCGACGCGGGACACCGCGTTGTTCACCGCCGAGCCGATCCCGGCGTCCGCTGCGGGGATCGAGCCGAGGATCGCGGACGTGAGCGGGGCCACGGTCATCGCGAGGCCGAGGCCGAAGAGCACGAGGCCCGGCAGGACCTGGGTGACGTAGACGGCGTCGTCGGTCGTCGTGAGCAGCAGCAGGTAGCCGGCCCCGCCGACGATCGGCCCGACCGTCATGAACAGGCGCGGGCCGTAGCGGCCCGCGAGCGCCCCGAACCGCGTGGACAGCGCGAGGAGCACGAGGGTCACCGGGAGCTGGGCGAGGCCGGCGGCCGTCGCGCTGTACCCGCCGACCTGCTGGAGGAACAGCGTGACGACGAACCCGCCGAAGTAGAGCGCCCCGTAGATGGCCGCGGTCGCCAGGTTGCCCCACGCGAAGTTGCGCACGCGGAACAGGCGCGGCGGGAGCATGGGGTCGGGGGCGCGACGCTCCCACCCGACGAACACGACGAGGCACGCGACCCCGACGACGCACGGCCCCCACACGACCGGGCTCGCCCACCCGAACCGGCCCTGCTCGATGAGCGCGAACACGGTGCCCGCGAGCCCGACGGCGGCGAGCGTCGCCCCGGCGACGTCGATGTGTCGTCGCCCGTCTGGGCCACCCGCGGCCCCCGGCTCCTCCGCCGCGGACCGCGGGACGCCGCGCAGCAGCCACAGCGTCACCGCGACGGGGAGCACGTTGATCCAGAACACCCAGCGCCACGAGATGGTGTCGATGAGGATCCCGCCGAGCAGGGGGCCGACGAGCGACGCGGTGCTGGTCCACGCGGTCCAGGAGCCGATGGCACGGGACTGCCGCTCGCCGTCGAACGTCGAGATGATCATGGCGAGCGAGCTGGGCACGAGCAGCGCGCCCGCGACGCCCTGGAGCCCGCGCGCGACGACGAGGAACAGCCCGTCGGGGGCGAGCGCGCACGCGACCGACGTCACCGCGAAGCCGACGAGGCCGATCGCCATGACGCGGCGCCGGCCGTGGACGTCGGACAGCGAGCCCGCCAGGAGGATGAGCGCGCCGAGCGTGATCATGTACGCGTCGACGACCCACTGCTGCAGTGCGAGACCCGTGACCGGCCCGGTCGTCAGCTCGGCGGAGATCGCGGGCAGCGCGACGTTGACCACCGAGCCGTCCAGGAACGACACGAACGACGCGAGGACCGCGACCACCAGCACTCGCTGCTGCACCGTCACCGACCCACCGTACGACTCGACTCTCATGCCGTCCCGACCGAGGCGACCGGGACGGCGTGACGCGCGGTGCTCCGCGGGGCGGCCGATCGACACCATACCTAGAGGTAGGTATGGTGACAGCCATGACGACGACCGACGCCCGTGCGCGCCTCGTCGCCGCCGCGCAGGAGCTGTTCTGGGCCCAGGGCGTCGGCGCGACCAGCCCGCGCGAGGTCCTCGCCGCGAGCGGCGTGGGCCAGGGCAGCCTCTACCACCACTTCCCCACCAAGCACGACCTCGCCGCGGCGGCCGTCCACGCCACGACGACCGCCGGGCTCGACGCGGCGCACCGCGACCTCGACGCTGACGGGACCGCCGTCGAGCGCCTCGTCCGCTACCTCGAACGGCCGCGGCCCGCGCTCGCCGGGTGCAAGGTCGGGCGCCTCGTGAGCGACCAGGCCGTCATGGACGACGCCACGCTGGCGGCGGAGGTCCGGACCTACTTCCGCGGGCTCGTCGACCTGGCCGCCGCCGTCCTGGCGGAGGACGGGCTGCCCGACGACGCCGCCCGCGACCGCGCGCTCGCCGCCGTCGCGATCGTGCAGGGCGGGTACGTCCTGGCACGCGCCCTCGACGACCCCGACGCGATGACCGCGGCAGCCCGCGGGTTCGTCGCGCTCCTGGACCCTCGACCCGCCGACCCGCCGGAGGACGCATGACCGCCGCACCCGACCGCCCGTCCCTGCGCGAGCGCCTGCGCGCGCTGCCGGTGCTCGGCGCCGACCTGCCCGGCCTCGACGTCGACGCGGCACCCGACGAGCCCAGCACGCTCTTCGTCGACTGGCTCCTGGAGGCGATCGACGCCGGTCTGCCGGCACCGCACGCGGCAACCCTCTCGACCGCCGACGCGAGCGGCCGGGTCGACGCCCGGACGCTGATCCTCAAGGACGTCGACGGCGACGGCTGGGTCTTCGCCACCCGCGCCGACTCGCCCAAGGGCCTGGCGCTCGCGGAGAACCCGAACGCCGCGCTGACGTTCTTCTGGCGCGAGCACGGCCGCCAGGTGCGGGTGCGCGGTCCGGTGGTCCCGCTCGGCCCCGACGCGTCCGCCGCCGACTTCCTCGCGCGCTCCGACGCCTCCCGCGCGACCGCGCTCGCGGGACCGCAGAGCGACCCGCTCGCGTCGCAGGACGCGTACCGGACCGCGTGGGACGCGGCGCTCGCACGGGTCCGCACCGAGCCCGGACTCGTCCTCGACGCGTGGACCGCGTACGCGCTGGAGCCCACGAGCGTCGAGTTCTGGGCGTCCTCGCCCGAGGGCCAGACCCGCCTCCGCTACGCCGCGGCCGCGGACACCCGGACCGCAGCACCCCCCACCTGGACGAAGGAGCTCCTGTGGCCCTGACCGGAACCAGCCCGCTCGCGCTCCCCGACGTCGAGGACGCGCGCCACGACGCACGGTCCGCGCTCGCCGCCGTCACCGCCGCGACGCGCACCCTCGGCGACGACGGCCTCGCCGGCCCCTCGACCCTTCCCGGCTGGTCGCGCAGCCACGTGCTCGCGCACGTCACGGCGATCGGCGAGGCCATGGCCCGCCAGGCGGAGCACGCCGCCCGCGGCGCGCTCGTCGAGGTGTACGACGGCGGAGCCGCCGGCCGCGAGGCCGGCATCCAGGCGGGCGCGGGCCGGTCCGTCGCCGCGCACGTCGTCGCGCTCGAGGCGCTCGCCGAACGCCTCGACGCCGCGTGGCCGGAGCCCGGGTCGTCCGGGTGGGACGCCCCCGTGACCTACCGCGACGGGACCGTCGCCGACGCGCTCGTCGCATGGTGGCGCGAGGTCCGCGTCCACGCCGTGGACCTCGACGCCGGGATCGGCCTCGACACCTGGCCGCGCTCCCTCGACCTCCACCTCCTCGACTTCCTCGGGGTCCGGCTCGCGGACGACGTCGTGGTCGAGCTCGCGAGCGAGCCCACCGTGCTCGGGGTGGGTCCGGGCGGCCTTCGCCTCGCTGCCGAACCCGGGATCTCTCCCGACTCGGAGACTCCCCTGGGGAGCGACCCCGGGTTCGACGCGCGAGCCGGTGTCGTCGTCCGGGGTCGCCTGACCGACGTCGCCGCCTGGCTCGCGGGCCGCGCCCCCGACGCCGCACCCCTCGCGTTCCGCTCCGGCGAACCGGTCGCCCTTCCCGAGATCAGCCCCTGGCCCTCCCCGTACTCGCCGCCGCGGTAGACCCGCGTCGGGGTTCGACGCGTGGCCGGGTCTCGGGCGCGAGCCGAACCCGCCGCTCGAGCGGCGGAGCCTCTGAGCCCTCCGCGACCTGCTCTCCCTCGGCGGACGGGGGTCCCGGGGTGCGGGTGAGACGTCCGGCCTGTGCCGGTCGGGACGTTCGTCCCGCGAAAGTGTGACGCACGCCCGTGACGGAACGCACACTTAGTGCACTCTTTCACAAGCGTAGAATCGGAGCGTGTCGAGTCGAGCGAGCAACCCCGCAAGCAGCGCAGACCAGATCGACGTAGCCCTCATCGGCGGTGGCATCATGAGCGCCACGCTGGGAGCCCTCCTCAAGGTCCTGGAGCCTTCCTGGACCGTGCGCATCTACGAGCGTCTGGACGCCGTGGCGCAGGAGTCGTCGAACCCGTGGAACAACGCCGGGACCGGCCATGCCGCCCTGTGCGAGCTGAACTACACGCCGGAGAAGGCGGACGGCTCGATCGACATCACCAAGGCGGTGAAGATCAACGAGCAGTTCGAGGTGTCGCGCGAGTTCTGGCACCACCTGCTCACCACCGGCGCCCTCCCCCAGCCCGCGAGCTTCATCTCCCGCACGCCGCACATGACATTCGTGCGCGGCGCGGAGAACGTCGACTACCTGCGCCGCCGGTTCGAGACGCTGCGCCGGCACCCGCTCTTCAGCGAGCTCGAGTTCAGCGACGACCCGGCCGTGATCGCCGAGTGGGCCCCGCTCCTCGTCGCGGAGCGCGACGGCGACGAGCCGGTCGCGGCGACGCGCGCGACGAGCGGCACGGACGTCGACTTCGGCGCCCTCACGCAGCAGCTCGTCGACTACCTCGTCTCGCAGGGCACGCAGCTCTACCTCGAGCACGAGGTGAAGAACCTCAAGAAGACGAAGGACGGCCGCTGGCGTCTGACGGTCAAGGACCGCTCGTGGAACGCCCCGAAGCGCCGCTCGACGGTCGAGGCGCGGTTCGTGTTCGTCGGCGCGGGCGGTGGCGCCCTGCCGCTGCTCCAGGCCGCGGGCATCCCCGAGGCCAAGGGTTACGGCGGCTTCCCCATCAGCGGCGAGTTCCTGCGCACCGACAGCCCCGAGCTCGTCGCGCAGCACCAGGCCAAGGTGTACGGCAAGGCCGACGTCGGCTCCCCGCCCATGTCCGTCCCGCACCTGGACACGCGCGTCGTCGACGGCAAGACGTACCTGATGTTCGGCCCCTATGCCGGGTTCAGCCCCAAGTACCTCAAGAAGGGCAAGTACCTCGGGCTGTTCACGTCGCTGCGCCTGCACAACCTCGGCTCGATGGTCGGTGCGGGCCTGAAGAACCTCGACCTCACCCAGTACCTGGTCGGCCAGCTCCTGGCGAGCCCGGAGACCAAGTTCACGGCGCTCCAGGGCTTCATGCCGACGGCGCACCCCAAGGACTGGGAGACCATCACCGCCGGCCAGCGCGTGCAGGTGATCAAGAGGGACAAGGACGGCAAGGGCGTCCTCGAGTTCGGCACCGAAGTCATCGCCGCCGGCGACGGCTCCATCGCGGGCCTGCTCGGGGCCTCGCCGGGCGCGTCGACCGCGGTCCCCGCGATGATCGACCTGCTGGAGCGCTGCTTCCCCGCGCGCTTCACCAAGTGGCGCCCCGAGCTCGCGACGATGATCCCGAGCCTCGGCCACGCCCCCTGGGAGGCCGAGGAGCTCGAGGGTCTCGACCAGCTCACCGGCGGCGCGGACGTCGACGCGGTCGGCTCGCGCGCCTGACCAGGATCTGACGCCCCTCCCCCACGACGGCCCGGACCTCCACGAGGTCCGGGCCGTCGCGTCTCTGTCGCCACGTCTCTGTCGCCCCCTCTCTGTCGCGGCGTCTCTGCAGCCGCCTCCTTGCCGTCCTGGCCGTCTCGCGTCCGTCGTCGTGCGTTCGCCGCGGGCACCGACCGCGTCAGCGCGGGAGCGGCACGCGCCGCGCCGCGCTCGGCGGACGCCGGTTCGACGTCGGCGGCTCGGCGAGCGTCGCCGACGCCTGCGCCGGGGCACCCCGCACGCCGTCGCGCACGGCAGGGTTCGGGACGACGCGCCGCAGGACGAGCTCGGCCGCGACCGCGTGCGGGTCGACGTGCGCGCCCTGCGCGTCAGGGCGCGAGGCCGCCGCCCGCAGGTCGGCGTCGAGACGCTGCGCGTCGCGGTCCGGGCGCTCGCCGTCGACCGACCGGTCGCCCCACGCGCCGGCACCGGGCCACGCGCCGTCGGACCCCGCGGGGAACCACGGTCGCGCGGGGTCCTCGCGCCGCACCGCGAGCGCCGCGACGGTCGGGCCGACGACGAGGAGAAGAACCACCACACCCCAGAAGATGTCCATGCCCCCACCCTTCCGCCGGGCGGCTCCGCCGACGAGTGGCAGGACTGACACCTCTCGACAAGATCCCGCCACGGGCGTAGCGTGCCGTGCATGGTGCACTCCGTCGCTGCCGTCGTGTGCGATGGCCTGGCCCCGTTCGAGTTCGGCGTCGTATGCGAGGTGTTCGGCCTCGACCGGAGCGAGGACGGCGTCCCGCCGTTCGACTTCCGCGTGTGCGGCCCGGTCGCCGGGTCGCCCGTCCGCACGTCGGTCGGCGCGCAGGTCGTCCCCGACCACGGGCTCGACGCGACGGACGACGCCGACCTCCTCATCGTCCCGGCGATCCGCATCGGCTCGCACTACCCGCCCGAGGTGCTGGACGCGGTCCGACGCGCGTCGGACCGCGGCGCGCTGCTGCTGAGCGTGTGCTCCGGGGTGTTCGTGCTCGCCGCGGCCGGCGTGATCGAGGGGCGGCGCGTCACGACCCACTGGATGCACGCCGACGAGCTGCGTCGCCGGTACCCGAGCCTGGACATCGACCCGGACGTGCTGTTCGTCGACGACGGCAACCTCGTGACGAGCGCCGGGACCGCAGCGGGGATCGACGCGTGCCTGCACCTCGTGCGGCGCGAGCTCGGGGCCAAGGTCGCGAACACGATCGCGCGGCGCATGGTCGTGGCGCCCCAGCGCGAGGGCGGTCAGCGCCAGTTCATCGAGCGCCCGGTCCCGGAGTGCGAGGAGGACTCGTTCGCCGAGCTGCTGGAGTGGATGACCGAGCACCTCGACGAGTCGCTCACGGTGCGCGACCTGGCGCGCCGGGCCCACACGTCGGAGCGGACGTTCGCGCGTTCGTTCGTCGCCCAGACGGGCACGACGCCGCTCGCGTGGCTGACGTCGCAGCGCGTCGCGCACGCGCAGTCGCTGCTCGAGGAGTCGTCGCTCGACCTCGAGGAGGTCGCGCGGCGCTGCGGTTTCGGGTCGGCGGCGCTCCTGCGCCACCACTTCCGGCGCGCGGTCGGCATCACGCCGACGGAGTACCGCCAGACGTTCCGCTTCGCCGCCTGACCACGACGCCGCCCGTCCGGCTCCTGCGCGAGTTCTTCACGTGACGCGCTCGCATGCGCAACCTACGGTCCCGTAGGGTGGGGGTCATCTGCAGCACGAGCACCCGCTCACCTCCGCGGCTGGGAAGTCGACACCGACACCCTGCGAGGCCGCACATGACCTCTGCCGCAGTGCGCCCGGGCTTCCGGGCCACCCGTCCCCGCACCGACGAGCCGGGCGCCGTCACCAGCACGTACAGCGCGCTGTCGCGCACCGTGCGCGACGCCGGCCTGCTCCACCGGACGCACGGCTACTACCTGTGGACCCTCGCCGTGCTGACGCTCGCGCTCGGCGGCGCCGTCGCCGGGTTCGTCCTCCTCGGCGACTCGTGGTTCCAGCTCCTGATCGCCGGGGCGCTCGGCCTGATCTTCACCCAGTTCGCGTTCGTCGCCCACGAGGCGTCGCACCGGCAGGTCTTCGCGTCCGGCCCGGCGAACGACCTCCTGGGTCGCATCCTCGCGAACGGCGTGGTGGGGATCAGCCACTCGTGGTGGATGAACAAGCACACGCGCCACCACGCGAACCCCAACCAGCGCGGCAAGGACCCGGACATCGCCCCGGACGTCGTCGTCTTCCTCGACGAGGACGCCGCCGCCGCGAAGGGCTTCCGCTCGGTGATCAACCGCTACCAGGGGTGGCTGTTCTTCCCGCTCCTCACGCTCGAGGGCCTCAACCTGCACGTCCAGGCGTACCGCTCGCTCCTCGCGGGTGGCCGGACGCGCGGCAACGTCCGCGACCGGGTCCGCGAGCTCGTCATCCTCACGCTGCGCCTGTCGCTCTACGTGGGGGCGATCTTCTGGTTCCTGCCGCTCGGCATGGCGTTCGCGTTCCTCGGCGTGCAGCTCGCCGTGTTCGGCGTCTACATGGGGGCGTCGTTCGCGCCCAACCACAAGGGCATGGCGATCATTCCCGAGAACGCGAAGATCGACTTCCTGTCCAAGCAGGTCCTCACGTCGCGCAACATCCGCGGCGGCTGGTGGATGAACGTCCTCATGGGCGGGCTGAACTTCCAGATCGAGCACCACCTCTTCCCGAGCATGCCGCGTCCCCACCTCGCGCGGGCGCGGGAGATCGTGCGCGAGCACTGCGCGAACCTCGGCCTGCCCTACACGGAGACCAGCCTCGTCCAGTCGTACGGCATCGTGGTCCGCTACCTCAACCGCGTGGGGCTCTCGGCGCGCGACCCGTTCGACTGCCCGATGTTCCGCCAGCTCCGCAAGGTCTGACGGGACAGAGGCGTGCCGCCCGGGCCCTCAGGTCCGACGACGCCCGGGCCGGTCAGGCCGACGCCGCGTGCCCGTGCCGCCAGTACCCGACGAAGTCGACGTGCGCCTTGGGCACGCCGCGGTCGTTGACGAGGTGGCGGCGCACCCCGGTCGCGAGCGTCGACTCCCCCACCGCGTACGCGTAGACGGGACCGGACGGCAGGTCGGCCGACCGCACCGCCTCGAGCGCCAGCGCGCCGGGCAGGAGCGCGTGCGGGTCGGTGCCCTCGGGCGCGGAGCCCTCCCGCACGACCCAGCGCAGCTCGACCCCGGCCGGGACGCGAAAGTCCTGCGCGTCCGCCGCCTCGGGGATCTCGACGATCGCGAGGCCGCGCGCGTCGTCGGGCAGCGACTCGCAGATGCCCGCGACCGCGGGCAACCCGGTCTCGTCGGCGACGACGAGGGTCCAGTCGTGCGGGACGCGCGGGTTGTACCCCACACCCTGGTCGAGCACGCCGACGCGGTCGCCCGGCCGCGCGGACAGCGCGAACGACGACGCGGGCCCGGCGTCCCCGTGGACGACGAAGTCGACGTCGATCTCGCGCAGGTCGGGCCGCGCGGCGCGCACCGTGTAGTTGCGGACCCAGGGCCGGCGCGCCTTGGGCGTCGCGAGGTACTGGACGTACCACATGCCCGACGTGCGCGTGGGCAGGCGCAGGGACTCCTGGTCGTCGCGGGCGAGGAACATCCGGAACCACTGGTCGAAGCCCATGGGTGTGAAGAGGTCCATGTCCTCGCCGCCGAGGGTCACCCGCACGACGTTCGGGCTCACCCGCTTGCTGCCCACCACGCTCAGCGTGACGACGTGCGCGTCGGCGGGCTTGACCATCTTGAACGTGGCCACCAGCGGCTCCTCGGGGTGCGGCCCGGGCCTCCCGGGCGGACGACGGCCCCGCGACCACGGTGACCGTAGGCAAGGCTATCCTCACCTGCGGGTCACCGTCGATGTGGCCGATCCCACACACCCCGTGACCCTCCCCGGTCCGGAGGCACCGCGCTCCGCTGGCATGCTCGACGCGTGGAGCTCCCCGTCGCCTGGTCCGTCGTCCTGCTCGTCGCCGCCGCGTGGAACCTGCTCATCTGGCCGCGGTTCCTCCAGCGCATCGCCAAGGACCCCCGCGCGCGGGACGCCGAGGGGCGCGCGACGCGCTTCCTCACGGTGCACGTCGTGCTCATCGCGGTCTCGCTCGTTCTCGCTCTGGCAGTCGGCGCGCTCGGCGTCCTCACGCTCGTCTGAGCCCGGCCAGCCGCTCCGGGTTCCGGAAGAGCAGGACGCGCACGACGCGCTCGCCGTCGTACTCGACGGACGCCGCCATCGCCGGCGCCCCCTCCACGGTCCACACCCCGCCCAGCGCGCCGTTGACCAGCGCCGGCTCGAAGGCCATCGCCGTCGTCTCGGGCTTCGCCGAGAGGCCCACGAGCATGCGCGCCACCTTGTCCGCCCCCGTCACGGGTCGCAGCGCCGCGCGCGCCTTCCCGCCGCCGTCGCTCACCACGACGACGTCCGGCGCGAGGACCTCGACGAGCGCGGTCGTGTCACCCGTGGCGCACGCGGCCATGAACCGCTCGACGGCGGCACGCTGCGCGTCGTCGGGCGGCGTGAACCGCGGGCGACGCGCCCGCACGTGCTCGCGCGCGCGGTGCGCGGTCTGACGCACGGACTCGGCCGAGCGGTCGAGGCCCTCGGCGATCTCGTCGTACGGGACGTCGAACACCTCGCGCAGCACGAACACGGCGCGCTCGAGCGGGCTCAGCGTCTCCAGCACGACGAGCAGCGCCATCGAGACGTCCTCCGCGCGCTCGACCTGCAGCGCGGCGTCCGGCGTCGTGAGGAGCGGGTCGGGCAACCACGACCCCACGTACGTCTCGCGGCGCGCCCGCAGCGCGCGCAGCCGGTCGAGCGCGAGCCGGGTCGTGACGCGCACGAGGTAGGCGCGCGGGTCCAGGACGTCGGACCGGTCCGCAGAGGACCAGCGCAGCCACGCCTCCTGGACCACGTCCTCGGCGTCGGCCGCGGAGCCCGTCATCTCGTAGGCGACGGTGAAGAGGAGCCGGCGGTGGGCGCTGAACGGTACGAGAACCGGGTCGGGGCCGCGACGGTCCGCGACGTCGTCGGGCGGCGCGGTCTCGGCGTCGTCGCTCACCCGGCCAGCCTGCCAGCCGTCGCCGCCGTGCGCAGCCCGCCGTCGAGCGGGACCTCGCAGCGGTCGCTGAAGCCCTGGCTGGACAGGCCGAGGGCCGCGTTGATCCGGCTGCGCAGGTTCTCCAGCGCGACGACGGCGGTGAGCTCGACGAACGCGGGCTCACCCAGGTCGTCGACCAGCGCGGCCGCGAGCTCGTCCGTCACCGTCGGCGGGGTCGCGGTGGCCGCCTCGGCGTACTCGAGCACGCGCCGCTCGACGGCGGTGTACGCGTCGCTGTCGCGCCACGCGGGCACGTCGTGGAGCTTGCGGGGGTCGACGTCGCCGTGCTCGGACTCCCAGTAGCCGAAGTCGACGCACCACGAGCAGCCGATCCGCACCGCGGACGCCATGACCGCGAGCGCCGAGAGGGTCGGGTCGAGCGTCCGCCAGCGCGCGGCCCCGGCCTCGAGGACGCAGTACGTCGTCGCGACGCGCGGGTTGTGCCCGACGGCGGCGAGCGGCTCCAGCACGGCGCCGTACCGCCGCCGCGAGAGCACCGCGAGCGTGCGGTTGAGCAGGGTCCGGGGCGGGTCGAGCGAGATGCGGGCCACGAGGTCTCCTTCCGTCAGCCGGCGCGGTGCGCGCCGGTCGAGCGCGGGGTCGACCATCCAGACGCGCGCCGCGGGCCGCGCGTGACACGCACGCGCGTGACCTGCGTCACGGCCGGTGCGCGCGCTTCTCGTTGCCCCGCCGGTAGTTCCCCGTCGCCCGCGCGAGCAGGAGCTGGACCTCGACCTCGTCGTCGCGCGCCTCGGCCCGCTCGAGGGCCGCGACGAGGCGGTCGGCCGCCGCCCCCGCGACCGTGACGACGACGCGACCGCCGCGCGCGACCCGGACGCGGCCGTCCTTGGTCACCTGGTGGTCGAACGGGTCGGGGAACGGGTCGGGGGGTGTGCGGTCGCTCGTCATCCCGCCACGCTAGGGCGCGTCGGACGACGCGCGCACCGCCTTTTGCCCGGCGTGCGGTCGCACGAGGTTCGCGAGCGGCGAGTAGCGCGGCACCCAGCGCGCGAGGGCTGCCGCGGACCCCGCGCCGAGGAGCGACGTCGCCCAGACGCCGGCCGCGAGCGACCCCAGCGCGGCCCCCGCCGAGAGCACGAGGGGGCCCAGCGCGTCGCCGGTGTCCTGGAAGAGCCGCCACACGCTGAGGAAGGTCGGGCGCACGTCCGCGGGGGCGACGTCGGCCCCGAGCGTCATGACGATGCCCGACCCCATCCCGTTGCCCACCCCGAGCACGGCCGCGACGACGGTCACCGCGCCCACCGTGTGGGCGAGGGGCAGGAGCGCGAGGCCGACGGCCATGGTGAGCATCGACGGCACGGCGACCCACAGGCGCCCGAAGCGGTCCATGACCTTGCCCGCCGGGTAGAACAGCAGCATGTCGAGCGCGCCGGAGACGCCGAAGACCAACGACGTCACCTCCGCGTCCAGCCCGAGGTGCTCGCCCCAGAGCGGGATGACGGTCTGGCGCGCCCCGCGGACCGCGCTCACGAGGAGGATCGCGACGCCGAGCGTCGCGAAGAGGCGCCGGTGCTCACGAGCGACGGCGGCGATCGTGACGCGTGGGCCGCTCGACGCACGGCTCGCCCGGGACCTGGCCCGATCGTCGCGCTCGCTCCCGTCCGGGCGCACGACGGCGAGCACCGCCACCGCGGCGAGCGCCGCCCCGGCCCCGAGCCAGTACGCGCCCCGCACGTCCGTCGCCGCGATGACCGCAGCACCGGCGAACGGGCCGAGGAACAGTCCGATGCGGTGCACTCCCGCCAGCGTGGACAGGACGCGCGCCCGCCGCAGCGGCGGGGTGATCTCCGTGAGGTACGCCTGCCGCGCGAGGTTGAAGACGGCCGTCGACGCCCCGAGCGCGAGGACGCCCAGGGCGAGGCCCCACAGGCTCGGCGTGACCGCGACCGCCGTGAACGCCGCCGCGGCGACGCCGCCCGCGAGGAGCATCGCCGCGCGGTCGCCGAGCCGCTGGGCGAGCGCCCCGGCCGGGAGGTCGAACACGATCTTGCCGATCGGGACGAGCGCGGCGATCAGCCCCGCGACCGTGAGGCTCGCGCCGCGACCGGTCGCGGTGACCGCGACCACGGGCAGCATCGCGCCGACGCCGATCTCGAGCACGAGGGTCGGGACGAACGCGCCGAGGACGACGCTGCGGAGCGGGAAGAGCGGCGCGTCGGTGCCCGCCGGGGCGGTCACCGCACCTCCGCCGCGGCCTCGACGCCCACCGGCTCGTCGTCGGGCCGCGTCACCTCCGCCCCGCGGCACGCGGGAGCGTCGGCGAGGAGCTCGAGGAGCTGGGGCGCGGCGGAGGCCGTGCTGTCCCAGCGTCCGGTCACCACGGAGACGACCCAGCTCGGCGCGCCGCCCTCCGGCAGCGGGATCGTCACGAGGCGCTCGGCCTGCGGCTTCGCGGCCACGTGGCGGGGCACGAGGGCGATGCCGAGACCGCGGTCGACGAGCTCGAGGAGCGTGTGCACGTCGTTGACCGAGCACCGCACGCGCCGGTGGACGCCGTGCGCCGCGCACGTGGCGTCGTTGACGGGACGCGCACCCCACGACGGGTCGAAGTCGACGAACTCCTGGCCGGAGAGGTCGGCCCAGTCGACCCTGCCCCGCGCGGCGAACGGGTGCTCCGGGGCGCACACGAGCACGAGCGGCTCGCTGCCCAGAACGGTCTGCGACAACGACCCTAGGTGCTCGGTGGTCGCGACGAACGCGACGTCGAGGTCGCCCTCGCGCACGCGTGCGAGGAGGTCGTGCGAGCCGGCCTGCGCGAAGTGGATCTCCACCTGGGGGTAGCGGCGGTGGAAGCGCTCGAGCAGCGTGGTGACGTCGAGGACGCCGAGGCACTGCTCCGAGCCGACCCGCAGCGAGCCGGACAGGGCGCGCGTCGCGCGGACGACCGCGTCGCGCCCGGCGGCCGCCTGCGCGAGCATGGAGCGTGCGTGGGGCAGCAGCGCCAGGCCCGCCTCGGTGGGCTCGACGCGGCGGGTCGTGCGCGTGAACAGGCTCGCGCCGAGCTCCTCCTCGAGGCTCCGGACCGCGGCGGACAGGCCCGACTGCGAGACCCCGACGAGCTGGGCGGCCCGGGTGAACTGGCGCTCGTCCGCGAGCGCGACGAGGTACTCCATCTGACGAAGATCCATTGACCACTCGCACTTCTCTATATGACAACTACTAGTTGTTGGACTTCTAGGTTATCGCTTCCTAGGCTCGAGCAGTGCCGGGTCGGTCGTCTCGTCCCGCCCGGCGCCCGCCTCGCCGGCGGGCGACGTCCCTTCTACCCCTGACCCCGTGAGGAAGTCCCCCATGCAGCAGCGCAGTCTCGGATCCCGGACGGTCTCCGCGATCGGCCTCGGCGGCATGCCGATGTCGATCGAGGGTCGCCCGGACGAGGCCCGGTCCGTCGCGACGATCCACGCCGCGCTCGACGCGGGCGTCACGCTGATCGACACGGCCGACGCCTACCACCTGCACGCCGACGAGGTCGGGCACAACGAGGAGCTCATCGCGCGCGCCCTGCGCTCCTACGGCGCCGACACGTCCGGCGTCCTCGTCGCGACCAAGGGCGGTCACCTGCGCCCCGGCGACGGCACCTGGACCCGCGACGGCGACCCGGCCTACCTCAAGCGGGCCGCGAAGGAGTCCGCCCGCCGGCTCGGCGTCGACGTGATCGGCCTCTACCAGTTCCACCGGCCCGACCCGGCCGTCCCGTACGCCGACTCGGTCGGTGCGCTCGTCGAGCTGCTCGACGAGGGCGTGATCGAGCAGGCGGGGATCTCCAACGCCGACGTCGCGCAGATCGACCTCGCGCACGAGCTCCTCGGCGGTCGCCTCGCGTCGGTGCAGAACCAGTTCTCACCCCGCTTCCGGTCCAGCCAGGGCGAGCTCGAGCACTGCGCGGCGCTCGGCGTCGCGTTCCTGCCCTGGAGCCCGCTGGGCGGCATCACGAACGCCGCCGAGCTCGGCGCGCGCCACGCCGTCTTCCAGGAGGTCGCCGACGCGCACGGCGTGAGCGTCTACCGGGTGACGCTCGCGTGGGAGCTCGCGCTCGCGCCCGTCGTGATCCCCATCCCGGGCGCCTCGCGGCCCGCGTCGATCCTCGACTCGGCGGGCGCCGCCGACGTCGTCCTCACCCCGGAGGAGGTCGCGCGGCTGTCCGCCGCGTGACGTCCACCGCGTCCCCACCAGCGAAGGAGCTCAGCGGTGAAGACCTTCACCCTCCCCGGCACCGACCTCGTCGTCCCGGACGTCGTGCTCGGCCTCATGCGCATCCAGGACAAGACCGACGACGAGGTCCGCACGCTCGTGCGCACGGCCCGGGACGCCGGGATCACCTTCCTCGACCACGCCGACGTCTACGGCACCGACCTGCACGGCTGCGAGCGCCGGTTCGCCGAGGCGCTCGCCCTCTCCCCCGCCGAGCGCGCGGAGTGGGTCATCCAGTCCAAGGCCGGGATCGTGCGCGAGGGCCCGTACTTCGACTTCTCCTACGAGCACCTCGTCGCGTCCGTCGAGGGCTCGCTCGACGCGCTGCGCACGGACTACCTCGACATCCTCCTGCTGCACCGGCCCGATGCCCTCGTCGAGCCCGAGGAGGTCGCGCGCGCGTTCGCCGACCTGCACGCCGCGGGCAAGGTGCGCGCGTTCGGGGTCTCGAACCACACGCCGGGGCAGATCGAGCTGCTGCGCCGGTACGTCGAGCAGCCGATCGTCGCGAACCAGCTCCAGCTCTCGATCACGCACGCGCCGATCGTCGCGCAGGGCGTCGCGGCGAACATGCAGGGACTCGACCAGTCGATCAGCCGCGACAGCGGGATCCTCGACTACTGCCGCCTGCACGACATCACCGTCCAGGCGTGGTCGCCGTTCCAGGCGGGGTTCTTCACCGGCGTCTTCCTCGGCTCGGAGAAGTACCCCGAGCTCAACGCCGTGATCGACCGGCTCGCCGCGCAGTACGACGTGCCGCCCATCGCGATCGCGACCGCCTGGATCACGCGGCACCCGGCACGGATGCAGGTCGTGCTCGGGACCACGAACCCGGAGCGCGTCGCAGGCGCGGCCCTCGGCTCCGACGTGCCGCTCACGCGCGCCGAGTGGTACGAGCTGTTCCGCGCCGCGGGCTACACCGTCCCCTGACGGACGCTCCGCGCGGGGCGTCCCGGACGCCCGTGCCGAAGGTCACGCACGGGCCGTCCGGGCCGCCCCGCGGGGCGGTCTAGGCTCGTGCCGTGGCAACCTTCTCGGCAGTGACCCGGCAGCACATCCTCCAGGCGATCGCGGACTGGGACGACCGGGGTCGGGACGCGTTCCTCGGGGTCTACGGCTTCACCGCCAGCCCCGGGACGCCTCTCCTGCACGAGGACCGGGCGTACGACGCCCAGGCGATCCTCGGCGTCGCGCACCGCTACGCGACCGGGCGCGTAGCGACGGCCGAGGAGTTCCGCAACAGCCCCGTCGGCGTCGCCGACCTGCTCCGCAAGCGCGGGTTCGACGTGCCCGGCGCCGCCCCTGCGGCGCCGGCGCCCGCGCGTCGGACCGCGGCGAGGGGCGCCACCACGCCTCGCGCCCCCCGGCGCACCACGACGCCGCGCGCGTCCGAGCCCGAGAAGCCGCCGGCCGTGTGCCCCACGTGCTTCACGGTCCTGCCCGCGACGGGCATCTGCGACGACTGCGGCTGACCCGGGTCCCCCGACGCAGGACGAAGGGGCGCCGTCCGACCGGACGGCGCCCCTTCGTCGCGGGTCCGCGGCGGGACCGGGTCAGTTGACCTCGGACGGGTGGGCGCTCACGCGGCCCGAGCCGTCACCGGTGTCGAGGGCGTCGATCGCGGCGACCTCGTCGGCCGTGAGCTCGAAGCCGAAGAGGTCGAAGTTCTCCGCCATGCGCTCCTTGCGCGACGACTTGGGGAACACGATGAAGCCGCGCTGCAGGTGCCAGCGCAGGACAGCCTGCGCGGGCGTCACGCCGTGGGCGGTCGCGGCGTCGACGACGGCCTGCCGCTCGAACAGCGGGTACTTGCCCTGGCCGAGCGGGCCCCACGCCTCGACCTTGGTGCCGTGCGCGTCGGCCCACGCGAGCACGTCGCGCTGCTGGTACGCCGGGTGCAGCTCGATCTGGTCGACGGCGGGGACGACGCCCGTGTCCGCGACGATCCGGTCGAGGTGCTCCGGCAGGTGGTTCGAGACGCCGATCGAGCGCGCCAGGCCGGCGTCGCGGATCTCGACGAGCTTGGCCCACGCGTTCGTGTACTCGTCCTGCGCGGGCGCCGGCCAGTGCGTGAGGTAGAGGTCGACGAACTCGAGGCCGAGCTTGTCGAGGCTCTCGCGGATCGCGTCGTGCGGCTGCTCGCCGGACTGGCGGTCGTTCCAGAGCTTCGTCGTGACGAAGAGCTCGTCGCGCGGGACGCCGCTCTTCGCGATCGCGGCGCCGACGCCCTCCTCGTTGCGGTAGATCGCCGCGGTGTCGATGTGGCGGTAGCCGATCTCGAGGGCCTCGCTCACGGCCTTCTCGGCCTCGTCCGGCGGCACGAGGAAGACGCCGAAGCCGAGCTGGGGGATGGTGTGCCCGGAGTTGAGCGTCACGGTCGGGACAGTGGGAGCGGTCATGCCCTCCAGCCTAGGAACGGGGCGTGCAGCCGTCCAACGACCGCGGGTCGTGCGACTCAGCGCTCCCGCTCATGAGTCCCTGACCTGCTGCGCGAGATCCGGGCTGGACTTTGTAGATCACGGTTTGGTTACATGGGCGCGGTCCTGACCACGAACGAACCGGAGCGCACCATGTCCCGAGGCCGCCACAGCGCAGCCCCCGCAGCTCCCGCACGCTCGTTCCGGCTCCCGGCGCTGCCCGCCCTCCCGGCACTCCCGGCGCGCGCCCTCAAGCTCCCGGCGCTGGCGCTCGTCGGGCTGCTCGGCGCGGGCGTCGTCGGTGCAGGGCCGCAGCCCGCCGAGGGCAACCCCGACCTCGCGCCGCTGAGCGTCGAGCCGGCCAGCGGATCGACCGTCGAGCGCGGGACCGGCGCCGCCAGCCGCTCGTCCGAGCGCACGGCTCCCCCGGCGGCAGCCCAGGAGGCCCCGCTCGTCGAGACCTCGGCGACGATCACCGTGGTCCCCGCCGCCGAGGTCGCCCCGGTCGTCCCCGTCGCCACCGGCCAGCTCTGGACCACCGACGCCGTCAACGTCCGCACCGGGCCGTCTGCCGACGCCGGGCGCGTCGCGACCGCCGCGTTCGGCACCGCCGTCGACGTCACCGGCACGACCGAGGGCGAGTGGAGCCAGGTCGTCTGGGACGGCGCCGCGGCCTGGATCAAGTCCAGCTTCCTCGCGGACTCCCAGCCGGAGGCGCCGGCGGCGACCGCCGCGAGCGGCGGGTCGGGCGCGAGCGGCATCTCCGACGCCGCCTGCTCGGTGAGCTCCGGGATCGAGTCCTCGCTCCGGTCCAACGCCCGTGCGGTCTACCGGGCGGTGTGCGCGATCTTCCCGCAGGTGACGTCCTACGGCGGGATCCGCCCGGGCGACAGCGGCGACCACGGCACCGGCCGCGCCCTCGACATCATGATCACGGGCGAGACGGGCTGGGAGATCGCGCGCTACCTCCAGGCCAACGCCGGCGCCCTCGGGATCACCTACCTCATCTACCAGCAGCAGATCTGGATGGCCGGAGACCCCGCGAGCGCGTGGTCCGGCATGGAGGACCGCGGCGGCACGACCGCGAACCACTTCGACCACGTGCACGTCAGCACGTCGTAGGCCACGACCGCACGGTCACGGCACGACGTTGGAGAACAGCCTCCTGCCCAGGGCGTCCACGTCCGACCCGTCACGGGTCAGCCCCACGTAGCCGCCGCGCTCGACGACGAAGACGTCGGACGGGACCGCGGCCGTCAGGCGCGACACCCAGGAACGCTCGTGGTGAGAGACGACCACCTGGACGCCGTCGGCGACCAGCCGCAGCACCACGTCGACGAGCCCGGGGTGCGCGGGCAGCGGAGCAAGGCCGTCCTCGTCGTCGTACCCGGCGTCCTCCGGGCCGGACCCGCCCGAGAGCTTGAGCGACCGCAGGTGCGGCACGTGCGTGAGGAACGCGCCGTCGGCGCCGTCGAGGCTCAGTGACAGCCGCTCGACGGCGGTGTGCCGCAGTGCGGTGAGGTCGGCACCCCGGGTCGTGCCGAGCAGGTGCAGCTCGGTGAGCGCGGGCAGCTGGGACAGCGCCTCGACGCCCGTGAGGTCGGGGCTGCCAGGGCCACCGGTGACGTTCACGTCCAGCCGCTGGAGATCGGTGCACTCCGCCAGGGGCGCGAGGTCCGCGCGCTCGGTGAGGACCATGCGGAGGCCCGTGAGTCCCTGCACCGCGCCGATGCCCTCGACGGACGGGCACGCACCGAGCTGGAGCACGGCACCCCCGGGGCGGAACATCGTCGCGGCGAACTCCCGCCGGTCGAACCTCCCCCACGCGCGGTGCAGCTCCGCGAGCTCGACGTCGGGGTAGCCGTCGCGCGCGTACCCGGCGAGCACGTCGAGCGCCGCGGGGGTCCCGATGCTTCCCAGCGCCCGGAGGGCCACCCGCCGCTCGGCCGCCCGCTGCCCCGGGCGTGCCGCGAACCACCGGGGGTCCGCGCCGGGACGAGCCGCGAGCCACGACGCCACCTGCGCCACCTTCTCGGGGAGCGCCGGGACGTCGCTCCTTGCGGTCGCGAGCGGCACGTCAGGAGCCTCAGCCGACGCGGGAGCCGCCGGCACGGACCCCAGCGCCGCCGCGTGCTTCGCGGCCGCCCGGCGGATCGTCGCGATCTTCGGAGCGCCCCGCAGTGCGGTCTCGGCGGGGAGCCGGTCGAGGACGGTCACGTCCGCCCGGGCCGCGAGCGCGAGGAGCGCCCAGAGCGTCCGTGCGTCGAGCGCCTCCGCGAGGCTCGACGCGTCGAGACCGGCAACCGCCCTGAGTCCCGGGTCCTCGAACACCCGCAACGCCGCACGCTCCAGCGCGGGGTCACTCGGGAGGCGCACGGCCCCTTTGATGGCGTTCGGCTGATTCGAGTAGCGGTCGAACCGGGTCAGCACCTGCTCGGCGCGTGGTGCGCCGATCGCGTCCGCCAGCACGGCGAAGACGCCTGTCGAACCCGGCATGCGAGCCTCCGCTTCCCGTGGGGACCATCCAGCCGCCGGACGGCAGGACGGGCGGGGCGGACCCTACCGGTCGGGCCTCATGCCGCCGAGGCGCGCCGAACAGGAGAGCGAGAGCGACGACCCGACGCAGCGCAGAAACACGAAAGCGGGGCGCCGAAGAACGACGCCCCGCTTCGATCCGGTGGAGCTGAGGGGACTCGAACCCCTGACCCCCTGCATGCCATGCAGGTGCGCTACCAGCTGCGCCACAGCCCCGTGGATCTGCGAAGATCCTGGTCAAACACTGGATGAACACTCCCCCGGCCGGTTTCCCGTCCTGCGGAGCGTCGCTAGTCTACGCAGAAACCGGCTCCAGATTCCAATCCGGTCCCGCGTTCCACTCGTCGAGCGGGAACCCGGCGCCGACGTTGTGCGCCACGAGCCGCCACGCGGGCGTCGCGGCGCGCGCGGAGCGGTGCAGGTGGGACCAGTGGACGTTGTGCAGGCCGGAGATCCCGCGCCAGCCCTCGGGGTCCAGCCCGAGCAGCGCGGTGACGGCGAGCGTGATGGCGGCGCCGTGGGACACGACGACGAGCGTGTCGTCGTGCTCCAGCTCCTCGACGTGCTCGGTGACGGCCTCCACGAGGCGCGCGGCCACGGCGGCCTTGGTCTCGGCGCCCGCGCGCGTGGGCTCCTCGCCCCGGCGCCACGCCGCGTACTCCTCCGGCCACCGCTCGGCGATCTCCGGGCCGGTCAGGCCCTCCCACTCCCCGAAGCCGCGCTCGCGCAGCCGAGGGTCGAGCAGGACGTCCGCGCCGATCGCGCCCGCGTACGCGCGCGCGGTGTCGGTGGCGCGCACGAGGTCCGACGCCACGACGCGCGTGGCGCGGTGCGCGCTCGCGAGCGCCTTCGCGCCGTGCTCGGCCTGCCACTGCCCGACGCCGTCGAGCGGGATGTCGACCTGGCCCTGCAGGCGCATCCCGGCGTTGTACGCCGTCCGGCCGTGGCGCAGGAGGACGAGCGTGCCGGCGCTCACGCCAGGGGCTCCCCCGAGAGGCGGATGGCGCCGTCGCTGCGGGTCGTGTCGTCGGCGTCGTCGGCCGTGCCGTCGCCGCCGCGCGCGTCCTCGGGGAGCTCGACGACGGGGCAGTCCTTCCACAGCCGCTCGAGCGCGTAGTAGACGCGGTCCTCGGAGTGCTGCACGTGCACGACGACGTCGCCGAAGTCGATGAGGACCCAGCGGGCCTCCTGCTTGCCCTCGCGGCGGATCGGCTTGGAACCCGCCTTGAACATCGCCTCCTCGACCGCGTCGACGATCGCGGAGACCTGGCGCTCGCTCGACCCGGACGCGATGAGGAACACGTCCGTGAGGACGAGCTGCTCGCTCACGTCGAGGGCGATGATCTCCTCGGCCTTGCGGTCGGACGCCGCCCGCGCCGCGATGACGGCGAGCTCTACGGCTCGTTCGGTGGCAGTCACGTGTCTCCGTTCGTGGTGCGGCCGCTCAGCGGCCGGTGTCGAGGGTGCCGGGGTCGTCCCACGACACGGCGGTCGCCGAGGCGCTCGTGTCCTCGGTGGCGAGACCGGGGTCGTCGCGCGAGACGAGCGTCCACACGAGCAGGCCGAGGACGAACGCCACGGCGACGAGGATGAGGTAGTGCAGCCACGTGTACGAGGGGCCGCGCGGCTCGTCGTCGAGGTCGTCGTCCGCCTCGCCGTCGAGCTCGTCGGCACGGCCGCGCACACGGGGGAAGAGGTCGTCGGACGAGCCGCCGACGGCGCGTGCCGCGGCCGCCGTCTCGCGCACGCCGCCGAAGGGAGGCGCGGGCTCGCGGCCCGCGCTCGCCGGCTCGGGCGCCGACCCGGACGTGATCGCCGACCACGGGAGCGCGGCTCCCGGGGCCTCGGCGGGCGCGGCCGCGGCGGGCGGAGCCGCCGGCCGCGCGGCGGCCGGCGTGCGCTCGGGCGCGGGCGCCGCGGTCGCACCCCACGGCGACGGAGCGGGCGCGGGAGACGGCGTGGCGGGGGGCGCGGCAGGTGCTGCCGCGGGAGCCGAGAAGGCCGACAGCCGCTGCGGCTGGGCCGGCGGCGCCTCGGGCGCTCCGACCCGGCCGACCGGCGCGGACCCGAAGCCACCCGCGGGAGCGGACGGCGTCGGGGGTCGGACGGGGCCGGTGGCGCCCGGCGCGGCGGGCCGCGACGGGCCCGCGGGCGGGCGGGAGCTCGTGCGCGTCGGCACCACGGGCGTCGGGACCGGCGGACGGATCGCGACCCGCTCCGCGGTCTCCTGCACCGGGGTGAGGCGACCCGTCTCGTCGAGGCCCCGCATGCCACCCGAGGCGGCCGGAGGACGGACGACGGACGGCTGCGACGGGAAGTCCGTCGGACCGGTGGTCTCGCGCAGGGTACGGCGCGACGGCGGCGGGGTCGCCGGGGCGGCGGGCCGCGCGGGAGCAGGCTGCTGCCACCCGCCGGCGCCGGGCGCCGGGGCGGGTGGAGGCGTGCCGGGCTGCGCGGACCGCTCAGCCGCGGCGGCCTGCTCGCGCTCGCGCATCTCGCGCCGCGTCAGCGGGCGGACGGGCTGCATGTTGCCGTTGTCACTCATCGTGCTGACCTCGATACAAACCGTGCTTGGCGATGTACTGGACCACGCCGTCCGGAACCAGGTACCACACCGGCTGGCCCGCCTCCGCACGCCGACGGCAGTCCGTCGACGAGATGGCGAGGGCCGGGACCTCGAGCGTGGTGACCACGCCCGGCGGCAGACCCTCGACGCTCAGGCTGTGGCCCGGGCGGGAGACAGCCACGAAGTGTGCCATCTTCCACAGCTCGTCGGCATCCTTCCAGGTCAGGATCTGCTCGATCGCGTCCGCACCCGTGATGAAGAACAGCTCCGCGTCCGGACGCGCGGCCCGCAGGTCGCGCAGCGTGTCGACCGTGTAGGTCAGTCCCGGCCGGTCGACGTCGACCCGGCTCACCGTGAAGCGCGGGTTCGAGGCGGTCGCGATGACCGTCATGAGGTACCGGTGCTCGGCCGGGCTGACGCTCTGGTGCTGCTTGAACGACGGCTTTCCCGTGGGGACGAACACGACCTCGTCGAGGTCGAACCGCGCCGCGGCCTCGCTCGCCGCGACGAGGTGGCCGTGGTGGATGGGGTCGAACGTGCCACCCATCACCCCCAGGCGGGGACGGCGCGGGCTCATCGGGACGTCATCGGTCGCGGGCGCTTCCGTCGTTCGCTACCGGTCAGTGCCGCGTGCCGACGCTGCGGAACGCGTAGGTCACGAGCAGCAGGGCCACGAGCCCGCCGAACCCGAGCAGCCCGTAGGCGAGCGGCGGGATGGGCAGGTGCGACGCGGCCTCGGCGCCTTCCTCGGCGGCCAGCACGACGGCAGAGATCACGACGTCCTCCTCGAAGGTCGTCCCCGGGGCGGACGGTGTCGTGCCGCGGTCCGGGGTGGTGCGGTGGAACGGTTCGCCTGCCGGGACCGGCCCGACGGCGGACCGGACGGGCTCCGGTCGCCGACCAGTCTCTCACGACCGCTCGGCGGCCCGGTCCGGCAGGTATCAGGTACGTGCCGACGAACCGCTCGTCACGGACGGACGTGACCGTCGCCGTGCACGACCCACTTCGTCGTCGTGAGCTCGGCCAGGCCCATGGGGCCGCGCGCGTGGAGCTTCTGCGTCGAGATGCCGATCTCCGCGCCGAGGCCGAACTGCCCGCCGTCGGTGAACCGGGTCGAGGCGTTGATCATGATGGCGGCGGAGTCGAGCTCGGCGACGAAGCGCTCGGACGCCGCGAGGTCGCGCGTGACGATCGCCTCGGTGTGCCCGGACGTCCACGTGCGGACGTGCTCGATCGCGGCGTCGAGGTCGTCGACCACGCGCACGGCGATCTCGGGCGCGAGGTACTCGGTCGCCCAGTCCTCGTCCGTCGCCGCGAGCACCTCCGTGCCCTCGGGCGCGAGGCCGGCCGTGCGGTCGTCGCCGTGCACGACGACGCCCGCCTCGGTGAGCGCGGCGAGCGCGGCGGGGAGGAACTCGGGTGCGGCGTCCGCGTGGACGAGGAGCGTCTCCGCGGCGTTGCACACGCCCACGCGCTGCGTCTTGGCGTTGAGCAGGATCTCGAGCGCCATGGCGCGGTCGGCGCTCGCGTCGACGTACACGTGGACGTTGCCGACGCCCGTCTCGATGACGGGCACGGTCGACTCGCGCACGACGGTGCGGATGAGGTCCGCCCCGCCACGCGGCACCAGCACGTCGACGAGCCCGCGCGCGTGCATGAGCGCGACGGCGCCCGGACGCCCGTGGCGGTCGATCGACTGCACGAGGTCGCCGGGCAGCCCCTGCGCCTCGAGCGCGCGGGCGAGGACGCCCACGATGACCTCGTTGGAGCTCGCAGCCGCGGACCCGCCGCGCAGGATCACGGCGTTGCCGCTCTTCAGCGCGAGTCCCGCGGCGTCGACCGTGACGTTGGGCCGCGCCTCGTAGATCATGCCGACGACGCCCATGGGCACGCGCAGCTGGCGCAGACGCAGGCCGTTCGGCAACGTCGAGCCGCGCACGACCTCGCCCACCGGGTCGGGCAGGCCCGCGAGCGCCCGCAGCGCGTCGGCGATCGCGGCGATGCGCGGGCCGTCGAGCGCGAGCCGGTCGAGCAGGCCCTCGCTCATCCCGTTCGCGCGCTCGCGCGCGAGGTCGACGGCGTTCGCGGCCACGATCTCGTCCGTCGCCGCGACGAGCGCGTCGGCGAGCGCGAGGAGAGCCGCGTCCTTGGTCGCGCGCGTGGCGGTCGCCAGCGTGCGCGAGGCGACCTTCGCGCGGCGCGCGACGTCCTCGACGGCGGTCGCGACGTCGGTCGCGGGGCCGGCTGCGGCGGGACCGGCGGGCTGGGGCTCGGTGGCGCCCGCGACGACGGGCGCGTCCTCGGTGGTGGTCATGGACCGAGCCTACGTCGGCCGGGCTCACCCCGGGGGCGCCGTCCGACGGCCGGTCAGCGGGGCCGCTTGCGCACCAGGACGAGGTCGTCGCGGTGCACGACCTCCCGGTCGTAGCCCTCGCCCAGCTCCGCCCGCAGCTCGCCCGTCGACCGGCCGAGGAGGTCCGGGATGTCACGGGACTCGAACGCGACGAGCCCGCGGGCGACCACGCGCCCGTCCGGCGTCACCAGCTCGACCGGGTCCCCTGCGTCGAACTCCCCCTCGACGGCCGTGATCCCCGCGGGCAGGAGCGACGCGCGCCCGCCCTGCACGGCCTTCACCGCGCCGTCGTCGAGCACCAGGCGGCCGCGCGTGCGCGCGGCGTGCGCGAGCCAGAGGCGACGGCGGGTCGTCCGCTTGCCGGTCGCCGCGAACCATGTCCCGACGGGGTCGCCCGCGAGCGCGGCGGCGGCGTTCTGCGCCTGGGTCAGCACGACGGGGATGCCCGTCCCGGTCGCGATGGAGACGGACTCGAGCTTGGTGAGCATGCCGCCCGTCCCGACCGCGCTCCCCCGGCCCGTGACCTCGACGCCCTCGATGTCGGCCGCGGAGCGCACCTCGGCGATGCGGCGCGTGCCGGCGCGCGACGGCGGGCCGTCGTAGAGGCCGTCGACGTCGGTGAGCAGGACCATCGCGTCGGCACGCACGAGGTGGGAGACGAGCGCGGCGAGGCGGTCGTTGTCGCCGAACCGGATCTCGTCGGTCGCGACGGCGTCGTTCTCGTTGACGATCGGCACGACGCCGAGGTCGAGCAGACGTTCGAGCGAGCGCTGGGCGTTGCGGTAGTGCCCGCGGCGGACGGTGTCCTCGGCGGTGAGCAGCACCTGGCCGACGCGCAGCCCGTGCCCGGCGAACGCCTCCGTGTAGCGGGCGACGAGCATGCCCTGGCCGACCGAGGCGGTCGCCTGCGCCGTCGCCAGGTCGCGCGGTCGGCTCGCGAGCCCCAGGGGCCCGATGCCGGCGGCGATCGCACCGGACGTGACGAGCACGACCTGGCCGCCCGCGGCGCGTCGCGCCGCGAGGACGTCGACGAGAGCCCGCAGCGCCGTGAGGTCGAGGTGACCGTCCGCGCCCGTGAGCGAGGACGAGCCGATCTTCACCACCACGCGGCGGGCGGAGGCGATCTCGGAGCGGGAGGACAGCGCGTTCACGCGTCCATCATCGCCGCCGGACGGTCGCGGGCGCGCACGATTTCACGGACCAGGACGCCCCGGACCGGTTGTGGGCATGGAAGGGGCCCGGTCCCGAGAAGGAGACCAGGCCCATTCCATGCCCACAGCGGGCCCGCGTCAGTCGGCGTCGGGGTCCGTCCAGGTGCCGGCCTCGCGCTCGGTCCACAGCTCGCGACGTGCCTCGGCCTTGGCGTCCATGCGCTCGTGGTGCTCGCGACGCTTCTCCGAGCGCGTGGGGCGCAGGCGCTCCTCGAGGCGGTTGTCCGAGCCGCGCGGGCCGCCGAGCAGCTCCGAGCCGGTCATGAGCGTCGGCTCCCAGTCGAAGACGACGGCGTTGGCGTCGGTGCCGATGCGCACCTCGTCGCCCCCGACGGCCCCGGCCGCGAAGAGCTTCTCCTCCACGCCCAGGCGGGCGAGGCGGTCGGCGAGGTAGCCGACGGCCTCGTCGTTGCTGAAGTCCGTCTGGCGCACCCAGCGCTCGGGCTTGGCGCCGCGCACCTCGAACCAGTAGTCCGTGGCCCCGCCCTTGCGCGTGACGGTGAACCCGGCCTCGTCGACGGCCCGGGGCCGCAGCACGACGCGCGTCGGCTCGGGCGCAGGCGCCTCGGCCCGGGCCTTCTCGACGAGCTCGGCGAGCGCGTACGTCAGCGGGCGCAGGCCCTCGTGGCTGGCCGTCGAGATCTCGAACACGCGCAGGCCGCGCGCCTCGAGGTCGGGCTTGACGAGGTCGGCGAGCTCGCGCGCCTCGGGGACGTCGATCTTGTTGAGGACGACGAGCCGCGGGCGCTCGGTGAGCGGCACGCGGCCGCCCTCGATGTCGAGGTCCTGGGCGTAGGCGGCGAGCTCCGCCTCGATGACGTCGAGGTCGCTGATCGGGTCGCGACCGGGCTCGAGCGTCGCGCAGTCCAGGACGTGCACGATCACGGCGGTGCGCTCGATGTGGCGCAGGAACTCCAGCCCGAGCCCCTTGCCCTCGCTCGCGCCCGGGATGAGGCCCGGGACGTCCGCGACGGTGAAGCGTGCCGAGCCCGCCTGCACGACGCCGAGGTTCGGCACGAGCGTCGTGAACGGGTAGTCGGCGATCTTGGGCCGCGCGGCCGAGATCGCGGCGACGAGCGAGGACTTGCCCGCGCTCGGGTACCCGACGAGTGCGACGTCGGCGATCGTCTTGAGCTCGAGGACGACGTCCCGCTCCTCGCCCGGCTCACCCAGCAGGGCGAAGCCCGGCGCCTTGCGGCGCGGGGACGACAGCGCGGCGTTGCCGAGCCCGCCGCGACCGCCCTCGGCGACGACGTACTCCGCGCCGTCGCCCACGAGGTCGGCCAGCACGGTCCCGTCCGCCGCCTTGACGACGGTCCCGTCCGGCACGCGCAGGACGAGGTCCTCGCCGTTCGCCCCGTCGCGGTCGTCACCCATCCCCTGGGTGCCCGACGTCGCGTGCCGGTGCGGCGAGTGGTGGTACTCCAGCAGCGTGGTGGTCTGCGCGTCGACGACGAGACGCACGGTCCCGCCGTCCCCGCCGTTGCCGCCGTCGGGGCCCGCGAGCGGCTTGAACTTCTCGCGACGGACCGAGGCGCACCCGTTCCCGCCGTTGCCGCCGGAGACGTGCAGGACGACACGGTCGACGAAGCTGGCCATGGAACGATCCTCTCAGAGGTGGGAGTGCGAGAAACAGCAGGAGGGGCGCACCGCGTCGGTGCGCCCCTCCTGCTCGAAGCCTGTGGCTGTCGCTCAGCCCTCGACGGCGACGATGTCGATGACCTTGCGGCCACGACGCGTGCCGAACTGGACCGCACCGGCGGCCAGGGCGAACAGCGTGTCGTCCTTGCCGCGCCCGACGTTCTCACCGGGGTGGAAGTGCGTGCCGCGCTGGCGAACGATGATCTCGCCCGACTTGACGACCTGACCGCCGAAGCGCTTCACGCCGAGGCGCTGGGCGTTCGAGTCGCGACCGTTGCGCGAGGAGCTCGCGCCCTTCTTGTGTGCCATGACGAACCTGCTTTCGTGCTGGTTGCTGAGGGAGGGTGCCGGTCGGCGCGGGGCGGCCCGTGGCCGCTACCTCGCGCCGGGCGAGGTCACTTGATGCCGGTGACCTTGAGGCGGGTCAGCTGCTGGCGGTGACCCTGACGACGGCGGTAACCGGTCTTGTTCTTGTACCGCAGGATCGTGATCTTCGGACCCTTCTCGTCCCGCACGACCTCGGCGGTGACCTTGACCTTCGCGAGCTTCGCCGCGTCGGTGGTCACCTTCTCCCCGTCCACCAGCAGGAGAGCGGGCAGCTCGAGGGACTCACCGACCTTGGCGGACACCCGGTCCACCACGACGATGTCGCCGACGGAAACCTTCTCCTGCCGGCCACCGGCCTTGACGATCGCGTACACCACGTTGCTGCTCATCTCTCCTAGTCTTGGCGTGCTCGTCACGGCGAGTTCGTCTTGGAGACTCCGACCACGCCGCGGCGTGCGAGTGCGAGTCGTCCGTGGGCACACGGGACCGGCGCGCCTGGGCGCGCCGACGTTCAAGAGTACGGAAATCGGCTGGGCAGGTCAAATGGCGCGGGCGGTGCCCGCCCGCTCTCGTCCGCGCGGCGGCCCGTGTCCCGCGGCGTGCCGGACTCCGTTCCTACTCGAGGACGAACGTGACCTCGAGGACGACCTGCCAGGTCGTGATGCGCCCGTCGACGATGTCGACCTTCTGCTCCTTGACCCACGCGCCCGAGACGTTGCGCAGCGTGCTCGCCGCGCGCTCGACGCCGATCCTCACGGCGTCCTCGAAGCTCGTGTCCGACCGCGCGCTGATGTGCGTGATCCGTGCCACCGTGCCGCTCATGCCGGGCTCCCCCGTCCGGGGCGGGCGCACCGACGCGCCCGCGCACCCGTCGAGCATCCCGCCGCCCGCGGTCCCTCGCCACCGGGGCCGGGCCCGACTCCCTCGACGTCGCGGCCGCCGCGACGGAGGGCGGGCCGCGCGCGGCCGTGCGTACGCTGGCGGCGGAGGTGGTCGCATGCGCCCGGTACGCCCGCACGACGGGGTCGACGGTCGCGGGCACGACGCCGTCGCCGCCGCGATGCGCGCCGTCGACCGCCGCGCGTTCCTCCCTCGCGCGCAACGGCGCTGGGCGGGCCAGGACCGCCCGCTCGCGATCGGGCACGGCCAGACGAACTCGCAGCCGTCGACCGTCGCGGCGATGCTGCGGCTGCTGGACGTCGGCCCCGGGGCCCGGGTGCTCGACGTCGGGGCCGGCTCGGGATGGACGACGGCGCTGCTCGCCGTGCTCGTCGGCCCGGAGGGACACGTGCTGGGCGTCGAGCGCGACCCCGACCTCGCCGCGTGGGGGGCGACGAACCTCGCGACCCGCCGCGCCCCGTGGGCGCGCATCGTCACGGCGTCGCGCGGAGCGCTCGGCACGCCGGGCGAGCGGTACGACCGGATCCTCGTCTCCGCCGCGGCCGACGCGCTCCCCCAGGCCCTCGTGGAGCAGCTCGCGCCGGGCGGCCGGATGGTCGTCCCGGTCCGGCACACGATGGTGCTCGTCGAGGCCGAGCCGAGCGAGCCCGGTGGCGTCCGGCTCAGCGAGCACGGCTCCTACTCGTTCGTCCCGCTCGTCGAGGAGCCGCCCGCCTGAGCCCGCCACGGGGCCGCCGGCAGGTGCGCCCGGCAGCGCGCCTCGTAGCTCTCGGCCCCGCCGACGTGGGCGGCGACGGGGACCAGCGGGTCGCGAGGCCTGCCGCCCTCCGCCGTCGTCTCCGGCACCACCCGCACGTGGAACGCCGCGTCCTCACCGCACACCGCGCACACCGCGGTGAGCTTGTCGACGCGCTCGGCGAGCGCGGCGAGCGTGGGCAGCGGCTCGAACGGGCGTGCGTCGAACGTCACGTCGAGACCGGCGACGACGACCACGAGCCCGTCGTCCGCGAGGCGCTGCACGACGTCGACCAGGTCGGGCCCGAAGAAGTGGGCCTCGTCGACCGCGACGAGGTCGAGCGGTCCGCCGTCACGCACCAGGCGCGCGAGGTCGGCCGCGTCGTGGGCGGTCCGCGACGGGATCGCCAGACCGGAGTGCGAGCTCACCGTGCCCGTCCCGCGCCGGGTGTCGAGGACATGACCGACGACCTCGACCCGTCGCCCCGCGACCTCGGCGCGGCGGACCCGACGGAGCAGCTCCTCGGTCTTGCCCGCGAACATCGGGCCGCACACCACCTCGACCCGCCCGCCCGCGCGGGAGGCGTCCGGGACTCGCGCGGCGCCGCTCATGCGAGCAGTGAACCATCCCGGCACCGGCACCGCGCGACGCGGGACCGGCGCCCGGGTCAGTGGTGCCGGGCCGATCCGTTCGACGACGGACGCACGGGGAGCGGCTTGGGCTCCCCCGCCGGGCCGAGCACCGACACGCGGTCGGGCGCGCCCGCGCGACCGGCGTCGCGACGGCTGAGCAGCGTGGTCCCCGTGGACCCCGGGTCCTCGGCCCCGGACGGGCGGCCTGTGGCCTCCGGGCTCGCCGTCGGAGGCGCGGCCGCCCCGCCGTCCGCCGGGGCGGCCGGAGCCGTCGGGGCGGGGGCCGGGTCGCGTCGCTCGGCCTCGCGCGCCGGCTCCGCGACCGGCGCGACGGTGGCCCCGGCGGCGATTCCGACGAGGCCCGCCCCACCGATGCCCGGGACCGACCGCACGAGCGGGAGCTCGCGCGTACCCGTGCCCGCCGGTCGGGTCGGCTCCTCGGCGCGCTCCCGCGCCGGCTCGTCCTCGGCGTCGTGCTCGGCCGCCGGTGCAGCGGGGGCCGGCGGCGTCGCGGCCTCGCGGCGCGTCGGGGCAGGAGGCACGGCGTCCGCCGGAAGGGTCCGCCGATCGTCGACCGCCGGGTCTGCCGGCAGGATCCCCCGGTTGAGCTCGCCGTACGGCACGTGCACCGACGGGGCGACCCGGCGGGTGGCCTCGACGACGGCGCGCTGGTCGTCGAAGAAGATGTGCGGGCGCAGCACCTCGAGGACGCCGTCCTTGTCCACGCCGCCGAGGAAGAACGCGTCGTCGACGGTCACGCCCCACGACGACAGAGTCGCGACCGCGCGCTCGTGGGCCGGGGCCGAGCGCGCCGTGACGAGGGAGACGTGCACGCGCGGCCGGTACGACGCGTCGGCCGCGTGCCGCTCCCGCTCGACGACCTGCACCCGGTGGATGCCCACGAGGAGCTCGCGCAGCGGGCCGCGCCCGAGCGGGACGTCGGCGTTGAGCTCCTCGTGCTCGCGGAACGACGCGAGGCCGCCGTCCTGGAACCGGCGCTCCGACGAGTCGTCCGCGAGGACGCCGTCGAAGTCGAACGCGATGCGCAGCTCGTCGCCCGCCTCGTCCGCGAACGTCGGGTCCAGCACGTACCCGGCCGGCAGGCCGAGGTCGACCGCGTCGCGCACGGACCGCTCGTCGGCCGAGAGGAACAGGTCCACGTGCAGCGGACGGATGAACTCGTGCGGGCTGCGGCCCTGGCGGAACACGGCCCGCGTGATGTCGAGCTCGTGGTGCCGGATCGAGCGCATGACGCGCAGGCCCGTCTCCGGCGAGTTGCGCGACATGACGATGACCTCGACGAGCGGGTCGTCGGCCGACGGCGCCAGGTCGTTCAGCGCGAGCAGGCGGCGCACGAACCCGAAGGCGACGCCCGGGGCCAGCGCGTCGTCGCGGTGACGCTCCTGGAAGTCGCGGTACGCCGCCTCCCCCTGCGTGCGGAACACGCGGTCGGACTCGGTGAGGTCGAACAGTGCGGAGGAGGCGACGCCGACGACGAGGCGGCCCGAGAGGTCGTAACCCATGGCGGCATGATGCCAGGTGCGGGTGACGCGGACGAAGACGACCCGGAACGGTCAGGCCCGCGCGGCCCACTCCCGGCGCAGGACGCCCAGGACGACCGCGTCGTACCGGGCGCCGTCGACGACGCGGGCGTCGCAGAACCGGCCCTCCTCCACGAGGCCGAGCGCTCGACCGGCGCCCAGCATCGCGGCGTTCCCGGACCACGTCGCGAGGTCGAGCCGGACCCAGTCGGTCACCGAGAAGAGGTACGTGATCCACGCGCCGAGCGCGTCGCGACCGAGTCCGCGCCCGCGCACCGCGGGGTCGTACAGGCCGATCCCCACGCGCGCCCACTGCGTCTCCGCGGACTCCCAGTACCAGGAGCACGTCCCGACGAGCCGGTCCTCCTCGTCGGCGACGACGACGCGCCGGGGCGGGAGCCCGTCGTCGTCCAGCCCGCCCGGGCGGGCGGCCTGCGCGGCGGCGGCGCGCGCGAGGCGTGCGACCGCCGCGTCGGACGCGGCGTCGTCGGGCACCGGGTAGTACGGGCCGTCCCACCGGTGCCACTCGTGCACCGGGCGCAGCCACTCGCGGTACGCGGCGAGGTCGTCCGCGCGCCACCCGCGCAGGCGGGCGCGCGCCCCGGCGGCGTACAGCGGCACGCCGCCGGGCGCTGTGCCCGTCACTCCTCGCCGGGCTCCGCGTGCGCCTCGTCGCCCGGGACCGGCGCGGAGTCCGCGCCGTCGTGCTCGTGCTCGTGGGCGTGCGCCGCCGCCGCCGCGATCGTGGCGAGCGTGGCCTTCACGGCCGCGCGGGCCTCGGACGTCACCTCCGGCAGGACCGGTACCGCCGGCTGCGGGAGCGTGATCGGGACGTCCTTGGCCGCCGCGGCACCCGAGCCCGAGCCGCGCTTGCGGCGAGACCGCGAGCGGCCGGCCTCGGCCGGCTCCTCGGCGGCAGCCGGGGTGGCGGCGCCACCGCCGTGGTCGTGCCCCCCGCGGCCGTTGCCGCCGGACTTCTCGATCGGGTCGGTGTGCACGATGAACCCGCGCCCGTGGCAGTGCTCGCACGTCTCGCTGAACGCCTCGACCAGGCCCTGGCCGACGCGCTTGCGCGTCATCTGCACGAGCCCGAGCGACGTGACCTCGGCGACCTGGTGCTTGGTGCGGTCGCGGCCCAGGCACTCGACGAGACGACGCAGCACGAGATCGCGGTTCGACTCGAGCACCATGTCGATGAAGTCGATGACGATGATGCCGCCGATGTCGCGCAGCCGGAGCTGGCGCACGATCTCCTCGGCCGCCTCCAGGTTGTTGCGCGTCACCGTCTCCTCGAGCGTGCCCCCCGAGCCGGTGAACTTGCCCGTGTTGACGTCGACGACGGTCATCGCCTCGGTGCGGTCGATGACGAGCGAGCCGCCGGAGGGCAGCCAGACCTTGCGGTCCATGCCCTTGGCGAGCTGCTCGTCGACCCGGTGGACCGTGAAGACGTCCTGCGTGCCCGTCCACTTCGAGACGCGCTCGCGCAGGTCGGGGGCGAGCTCCTCGACGTACGAGGAGATCTCGCTCCACGCCCCGTCGCCCTCGACGACGAGCGAGCTGAAGTCGTCGTTGAAGATGTCGCGGACCACGCGGATCGCGAGGTCGGGCTCGCCCTGGAGCAGGGCGGGGGCCGACGCCGTCTTCGACTTCTTCTCGATGGCCTCCCACTGGCCGCGCAGGCGCTCGACGTCGGCGCGCAGCTCCTCCTCGCTCGCCCCCTCGGCCGCGGTGCGCACGATGACGCCCGCGCCGTCGGGCACGACCTCCTTGAGGATCTTCTTCAGGCGGTTGCGCTCGGTGTCCGGGAGCTTGCGGCTGATGCCCGTCATGCCGCCGCCCGGGACGAACACGAGGTAGCGGCCCGCGAGCGTGATCTGCGACGTGAGACGCGCGCCCTTGTGCCCGATCGGGTCCTTGGTCACCTGCACGAGCACGGAGTCGCCCGACTTGAGCGCCTGCTCGATGCGTCGCGGCTGGCCCTCGAGCCCTGCCGCGTCCCAGTTGACCTCGCCCGCGTACAGCACCGCGTTGCGGCCCTTGCCGACGTCGATGAACGCGGCCTCCATGCTGGGCAGCACGTTCTGGACGCGGCCCAGATAGACGTTGCCCGCCATGGACGCCTGCGACTGCTGGGAGACGTAGTGCTCGACGAGCACGCCGTCCTCGAGCACGGCGATCTGCGTGCGGCCCGCGCGCTCGCGCACGACCATCGACCGCTCGACCGACTCGCGGCGCGCGAGGAACTCCGCCTCGGTGATGATCTGGCGGCGGCGACCGGCGTCGCGGCCCTCGCGGCGCCGCTGGCGCTTCGCCTCGAGGCGGGTCGAGCCCTTGAGCGCCGTGACCTCGTCGGCCAGGCTGCGCTCGCGCGGCCGCGAACGCGTCGAGGAGCTCTCGCCGCTCTCGCCCCGCCCACCGCGGCGGCGGCGACGCCGACGGCGGCTGCTGCCCGCCTCGTCCTCGCCGGGCTCGGCGTCGGCAGCGTCGTGCTCGGGCTCGTCGGCGTCGGCGGCCGCGCCGGAGTCGACCGGCTCGTCGCCCTCGGCGGGGGTCTCGTCGTTCTCGTCCTGGTCGCGACCGGTGTCCGGGCGACCGCGGCGACCGCGGCCACCGCGGCGACGGCGGCGCCGGGGACCGGACTCCGCGTCGTCGGACGCGGCCTGGTCCTCGGTGCCGTCGGGCGCGCCCTCGTCCAGGTCGGCGAAGTCCTCCGGGCCGAACGCGTCGTCGGGGAGCTCGATCCCCTCGGCGACCAGCTCCGACTCGATGGCCTCGATCTCCTCGACGGCGGCGGCGTCCTCGCCCGTGAGGGCGATCTCGACCGTCACGTCCTCCGTGCGCTCGGACGCCACCGGAGCCGCCGCGGGCTCCCTCCGCTCGCGCGGTCCGGCCGCGGCGGGGGGCTCCTCGGCCACGGGGGTCGGCTCGACGTGGCGCGGCGGACCGGCCGGGCTCTGGGCCCGGCGAGGACGCCGCGGCGCGGCCGCGGGGTCGGGCGCCTGGAAGAGCAGGGCGGTCGTCGCGAGGCGCGGCGTGCTCGTGCCGGCGCCGGTGGCGGCGGGCGAGACGGGCGCCTCGGGCGCGGCCGTGGGTGCCGGCGTGGCGGTCGACGTCGGCGCGGCCGTCTCCTGCGGCGCGGGCGCGGCCTCGGCGGGGGCGGCCTTCGAGGTGGCGCGGCGCGAGCGGCGTGCGGGCTTCTTCGGCGCCTCCTCGGAGGTCGGCGCGTCCGGCTCGACGGGCGGCGCGGAGGCCTCGGCCGCGGGTGCGTCGGCGTCGGACGTCGCGGCCGGAGCCGCGTCAGCGACCGTCGCGGTCGGGGCCTTCGTGGTCGGGGTCTTCGTGGTCGGGGCGCCGGCCGCGGAGGTCGCGCGGCGCGAGCGGCGCGCGGGCTTCTTCTCCGCGGGAGCCTCGGACGCGTCCGGCGCGGGCTCGGTCGGACCGGCGGGCTCCACCGCGGAGGCCTCGGGCGCGACGTCGTCCGCGGCCGTCGTGCGCGTCGTCCGGGTGCGCTTGCCCTTGCGGGGCGCGTCGGGGGCGCCGAGCAGCGCGTCCGCGTCCGGGCCGGTGGTCGCGGGTGCCGGCTCCGCGGCGGGCGGGGCGCTCAGCCCGAACTCGGAGAGCACGTCGAGCGGGACGTCGGCCGGGGCGGAGGCAGCCTTCTTGGCGCCGCCCTGGGCGCGGCGCGCGGTGCGCGCGCGTCCCTTCGGCGCGCTCGCCTCCGGTGCCGCCTCGGCGCCGGACGCCTCGACGGCGACCACGGGGGCGCCTGCCACCGCCGCGTCCGTGGCGGTCGTCGCGGGGGCCTCGGCCGCGTCCGGGGCGGGCTCGACAGGCGCGGACGTCGTGCGGGTCGCGCGGCGCGAACGGCGCGCGGGCTTCTTCTCGGCCGTGTCGGGAGCCGGGGCCACGTCGGCCGCGGGAGCCACGTCGGCGGGAGCCGCGGGGGCGTCGGTGGGGGCGGTCGCGCCCCCGTCCGGCACGGCCGGCGTCTGGGGCGGGGCGGCGCTGCGCGTCGCGCGGCGGCGGGCGGGCTTGCGCCCGGTGGTGGTCGGGCTCTCGGCCCGGTCCTGGGTCGCGGCGGCGTCCGCCGTCGACTCTGAGGGGGTGCTGTCGGAGGTGCTGTCGAGCGTCACGCGTCGTGCTCCTGCTGCCACAGGGACCGCCCCGCACCGTGCGGCCCTTCGGGGCGGTCGGTCGTCGCTCGTGACGAGCGCACCGGAGCGCGTCGTCCGGCGACGGAAGTCGTCGGCCACGGCCGCGGTCCGCGTGCGCGGCGCGGGCGCCTGCCACCGGGCCCTTCGCCCCGGTCGGCGCTCCGACTGCCGCGGTCCGCTGGTGCCGCGATCTCGTGCTCGTCGGGAGGGCGATGCGGAGCCCACCCGGCTCCGCCCAGTATCGCACAGGGGCGCGAACGAACCCCGGCGACACGCACCGCGCCCCGGGCCCCGGGTCCCGCCGGACCGGGACCATGGTCCCGCGTGCTTGTGAACATAGTCACAAGCGCCGTGTTTTCAGCACTTGCCGTCATCTCCCGCCCTGCCGATGGGGCAGATTGGACCTAGCGTCAGGACACGGGCGGTCCTCTCCCGGACCGTCCTGACCGGCGCCGTAGCTCAGCACCTCCCCCTGAAGCCCGCCGACCCGTCGGCCCCCCGAGGAGCGCACGTGGAAGCCCTGGATCTCGCCCGGTGGCAGTTCGCCATCACGACCGTCTACCACTTCATCTTCGTCCCGCTGACGATCGGCCTGTCGCCCCTCGTCGCGATCATGCAGACGGCCTGGGTGCGCACCGGCAACGAGCGGTGGCTGCGCCTGACCAAGTTCTTCGGCAAGCTCCTGCTCATCAACTTCGCGCTCGGCGTCGTGACCGGCATCGTGCAGGAGTTCCAGTTCGGCATGAACTGGAGCGAGTACTCGCGGTTCGTCGGCGACGTGTTCGGCGCGCCGCTCGCCATGGAGGCGCTCGCCGCGTTCTTCATCGAGTCGACGTTCCTGGGCCTGTGGATCTTCGGCTGGGACCGCCTCAACAAGAAGGTGCACCTGGCGTGCATCTGGGCGGTCGCGATCGCGACGAACCTCTCCGCGTTCTTCATCCTCGCCGCGAACTCGTGGATGCAGCACCCCGTGGGCGCGATCTTCAACCCCGAGACCGGGCGCGCCGAGATGAACGACATCGGCGCCGTCCTCACGAACAACACCCTGTGGGCCGCCTTCCCCCACCAGATCACGGCGACCTTCCTCACCGCGGGCACGTTCGTCACCGGCATCGCCGCGTGGTGGATGGTCCGGCTGGTCCGCACCAAGAAGGCCGAGAACGTCGAGCTCGCGCGCGACGTCTACCGCCCGGCCGTCACCCTCGGCGTCATCGCGATGCTCGTCGGCGGGATCGGCGTCGCCGTCTCCGGCGACGTCCAGGGCAAGATCATGTACGAGCAGCAGCCCGGAAAGATGTCCTCGGCCGAGGCGCTGTGCCAGGGGCAGGAGGGCGCCGCGTTCTCCATCCTCACGATCGGCGACCTGTCGAACTCGTGCGAGAACGTCACGCACCTCATCGAGATCCCCGGCCTCGCGTCGTACCTCGGCACGGGCCACTTCTCCGGCCCCGAGTCGTACCTGCCCGGCGTCGAGGACGTCCAGGAGCAGATGACCGAGCGCTACGGCGACGTCACGGCCGCCGGCGACCCCGTCACGTACACGCCGAACCTCGCGATGACCTACTGGTCCTTCCGGCTCATGATCGGCATGGCCGCCGGCTCCGTGCTCCTCGCGCTCATGGCGCTGTGGCTCACCCGCAAGGGCCGCGTCACCGACAACGTGTGGTTCGCGCGCGTCGGCCTCGTCGCCATCCCCATGCCGTTCCTCGCGAACTCCTTCGGCTGGATCTTCACCGAGATGGGCCGCCAGCCGTGGGTCGTCGCGCCGAACCCGACGGGCATCGACCAGATCCGCCTGCTCACCGAGCGGGGGGTGTCGACCGTGGTGAGCCCCGGCGTCGTGCTCACGTCGATGATCGTGTTCACGCTCGTCTACGGCGCGCTCGCCGCGGTCTGGTTCACGCTCATGCGCCGCTACGCGATCGAGGGCGTGCCGCTGGTGGTGCACGACGAGTCGCCCGAGGCGCAGGAGCCGCCCGACGACGGCACCGAGGCCGCAGACCGCCCGCTGTCCTTCGCGTACTGACGCGCCCGGACCCGCCCAGAATCTCAGGAGAACACCACCGTGGATCTCGCCGTCGTCTGGTTCGTGCTCATCGCGGTCCTGTGGACCGGCTACCTCGTGCTCGAGGGCTTCGACTTCGGGGTCGGCATGCTGCTGTCGATCCTCCCGCGCGGGGACAAGGAGCACCGCGAGAAGGAGCGCCGCGTCCTCATCAACACCATCGGCCCCGTCTGGGACGGGAACGAGGTCTGGCTGCTCACCGCGGGCGGCGCGACGTTCGCCGCGTTCCCCGAGTGGTACGCGACCCTCTTCTCCGGCTTCTACCTGCCGCTCCTGCTCATCCTCGTCGCGCTCATCGTGCGCGGCGTCGCGTTCGAGTACCGCGGCAAGATCCGCGACGAGGGCTGGGCGCGCCGCTGCGACGTCGCGATCCAGGTCGGGTCCTGGGTGCCCGCCGTGCTGTGGGGCGTCGCGTTCGCCAACCTCGTGCGCGGCGTGCAGCTCGACGCCGACCACCAGTTCGTCGGCGGGTTCTTCTCGCTCCTGTCGCCGTTCGCGCTGCTCGGCGGCCTCGTCACGCTGAGCCTCTTCCTGCTGCACGGCTCGGTGTTCGTCGCCCTGAAGACCGACGGCGAGATCCGCGCCCGGGCCCGGCAGCACGCCTCGGTCTTCGGCGTCGCGGCGCTGGTGCTCGCGGGCGGCTGGGCCGTGTGGGCGCAGGTCGCGTACTCCGTGCCGTGGACGTGGGCCGCGGTCGTGGTGGCGGCCGGCGGCCTCGTCGCGGCGCTCGTCGCCAACCGGCGCGGCGCCGAGGGGTGGGCGTTCACCGCCTCCGCCGTGACGATCGTCGCGGCCGTCGTGCTCATCTTCGGCTCGATGTACCCCGACGTCATGCCCGCCGTCGACCCCGCGAACTCGCTGACGATCCACAACGCGTCGTCCACGGACTACACGCTCACGGTGATGACGTGGGTCGCGGTGATCCTCACGCCGCTCGTCATCGCCTACCAGTCGTGGACCTACTGGGTGTTCCGCCGCCGACTGTCCACGAAGGACATCCCCGCGCCCGTCGGCCTCTCGCTCAAGAAGGTCCGCGAGGCGGCGTTCGGCGGTGCGTCCTCCGGTGGCTCGGCCGGACGCAGCCTCGGGACCGGCGGGTCGGGAGACGCGTGAAGCCGCTCGACCCGCGGCTCCTGCGCCACGCGCGGGCCGCGCGAGGGTACGTCGTCCTGACGGCGGTGCTGGGGTTCGCCACGGCGGCCCTGGTCGTCGCCCAGGCGGTCGTCCTCGCGTCGGTCCTCGCGCCGGCGATCCAAGGGACGGCCGACCTGGCCGACCTCGGGCCGCGGGTCGGACTGCTCGCCGGGGTCGTCGCGGCCCGGGCGGCGACGTCCTGGGCGCAGGAGCGGTTCGCGCTGCGCGCCGCGACCCGGACCGTGGCCGAGCTCCGCGAGCAGGTCGTCACGCACGCCGTGGCCCTCGGGCCGCGGTGGCTCGCGTCCGGGCGTGGGCCCGAGGTCGCCACGCTCGCGACGCGCGGGCTCGACGCACTCGAGCCGTACATGGTGCGCTACCTGCCCCAGCTCCTTCTCGCCGCGACGGTCACGCCCGCGACGCTCGCCGTCGTGCTCGGCCTCGACTGGGTCTCGGCGGTGATCGTCGCCGTGACCATCCCGCTCGTCCCGCTCTTCATGGTCCTCGTGGGTCGGCTCACCGCCGGGACGTCGGAGCGCCGTCTGGTCGTCATGCAGCGGCTTGGCGCCCAGGTGCTCGACCTGCTCGCGGGCCTGCCGACCCTGCTCGCGTTCGGCCGCGCGCGCGGGCCCGAGCGGCGCGTGCGGGCGCTCGGCGAGGCCAACCGGCGCGCGACCATGGGCACGCTGCGCATCGCCTTCCTCTCCGGCATGGTCCTCGAGCTCCTCACGACGCTGTCGGTGGCCGTCGTGGCCGTGGGCGTCGGACTGAGGCTGGTGCACGGGGGCATGGAGCTCGAGCCCGCGCTCGCGGTGCTCGTGCTCGCGCCCGAGGTGTACCTGCCGCTGCGCCAGGTCGGGCTGCACTTCCACGCCTCGACCGACGGCATCGCCGCGGCCGAGCAGGCGTTCGCGATCCTCGACGAGGAGGCCACCGAGCCCGGGACCGTCCCCGCGCCGCCGCTCGCCGGCGCGGCGATCGCCCTGCGCGGCGTGAGCGTCCGCGCCGGCGACCGCGACGTGCTGGCACCGGCCGGCCTCGACCTGGACCTCGCACCCGGGACGTCCGCAGGCCGCGTCGTGGCCCTCACCGGCCCCAGCGGCGCCGGGAAGACGACGACGGCGCTCGTCCTGCTCGGGCTCGTCCGCCCCGACCGCGGCACCGTCACGATCACCGCGTCCGGGCGGGCGGTCGACCTCGCCGACCTCGACCCGGCCACGTACTGGTCCCAGGTCGCCTGGCTCCCCCAGCGGCCGGTGCTCGCCCCGGGACGTCTGCGCGACGTCGTCGCGGGCGGCCTGCCCGTGGGCGACGCCGACCTCGACCGTGCCGCGCGCACCGCGGGCCTCGACTCCGTCCTCACGACGCTGGCCGACGGCTGGGACACCGAGGTGGGACGCGGCGGCGTCGGCCTGAGCGTGGGCCAGCGGCAGCGGGTCGCGCTCGCCGCGGCCCTGCTCGGCGACCCCGCGCGCGTCCCGCTCGTCGTGCTCGACGAGCCCACGGCGCACCTCGACGCGCGCGGGGAGCAGGTCGTGCTCGACGCGGTTCGGGCCTTCCGCGACCAGGGCCGGACCGTCGTGGTCGTCGCGCACCGCGCGTCGCTCGTCCGGGCGGCGGACGAGGTCGTCGAGGTCCGCGCGACGCCGCTCGACGACCCGGCCCTCCCCGAGCACGCTCGGCACGAGGACGCCGCCTCGCCCGCCCCTGCCGCGGCCGCGCCGACCGACGGGAGGCACCCGTGACCGGGCCCCGCGACCGCCTCGCGAACGACCCGCTGTGGCGTGCCGTCGGGCTGCTCGACGTGCGCTGGCGCCGCGTCGTCTGGGCCGTCGTGCTCGGCACGCTCTCGCTCGGGAGCGCCGTCGGCCTCGCCGCCGTCGCCGCGTGGCTCATCGCCCGCGCCTCGCAGATGCCTCCCGTCCTCACCCTGTCGGTCGCGGTCGTCGCCGTGCGCGCGTTCGGCATCTCGCGCGGCGTCTTCCGCTACCTCGAACGCCTCGCCTCGCACGACGTCGCGCTGCGCGGCATGGCCGCCCTGCGCGCGAACCTGTACACCGCACTGGCGGAGGGCTCCCCGGGCGCGCTCGTCGGGCTGCGGCGCGGAGACCTGCTCGCGCGGGTCGGGGCGGACGTCGACGCGGTGGGCGACGTCGTCGTGCGCGCGCTCGTCCCCGCCGGTGTCGCGCTGGCGATCTCGGTGGGATCCGTGGTGCTCGTCGGGGCGTTCCTGCCCGCCGCGGGCGTCGCGCTCGCGCTGTGCCTGCTCCTCGCCGCGGTCGTCGCGCCGTGGCTCTCCGCACGGTCGGCGCGCGAGGTCGAGGCGCGCGGCGCGACGACGCGCGCGGCGATGACCGCGACGACGCTCGAGATCCTCGAGCAGTCCGGCCCGCTCGCCGTCTCGGGCCGCCTCGACGCGCGCCTCGCCGACCTCCGCGCGAGCGACCGCGCCCTCGCCCGGGTGACCGACGACGGCGCCCGGCCCGCCGGGGTCGCCGCCGGGATCGCGGCGCTCGCCGTCGGCCTCGCCGTGCTCGCGTCGCTCCTGCTCGGCATCCCGGCCGTGACGGCCGGGACGCTCGCGCCCGTGGAGCTGTCGGTCATCGTGCTCACGCCGCTCGCGGTGTTCGAGGCCGCGAACGCCCTGCCCGCCGCCGCCGTCCAGCTCCACCGCTCGCGCCAGGCCGCGGCGCGCGTCGTCGCGCTCCTCGACGGCTCCGCACCCCGCGTCACGACGGCTGCCCCCGCCGCGGACGCGTCCGTCCCCGGTCCGGCGGAGCCGTCGTCCCCCGAGCAGGCGTCGCTCGCGCTCGACGACGTCGCGGCGGGCTGGCCGGGCGCGGCGCGCGTCGTCGTGGCGGGGGCGGACCTCGACCTGCGCCCTGGGCGCGCGGTCGCGGTCGTCGGTCCGTCCGGCGTCGGCAAGACGACGCTGCTCGCGACCGCCGCCGGGCTCGTCCCCGCGCTCGCGGGGAGGGTGACGCTCGACGGAACCGACGTGAGCGCCCTCCCCCGCGAGGCCACGGCGCGCGGCGTCGTGCTCGTCGCCGAGGACGCGCACGTGTTCGACACGACGGTGCTGGAGAACCTGCGCGTCGCGCGAGGCGACGTCACGGCCGAGGAGGCCGCGGCGACGCTGCACGACGTCGGCCTGGACGCCTGGCTCGCCGCGCTGCCGGACGGCGTCGAGACGCTGCTCGGCCCGGACGCCACGACCGTCTCCGGCGGCGAGCGTCGTCGTCTGCTCGTCGCGCGGGCGTTGTTGTCACCCGCGCCCCTGCTCCTGCTCGACGAGCCGGCCGAGCACCTCGACGCGACCGGCGCCGACGCGCTCGTGCGGCACCTCGTCGCGACGACCCGCGCGCCGGCGGGCGCGTCGGCCGGAGGTGGCCGACGCGGCGTCGTGCTCGCGACGCACCGGCTCAGCGCGCTCGAGGCGGTCGACGAGGTGCTGCTCCTCGGTGTCCCGGACGGCGCGCCGGACGACGCCCCGGCGCGCGTCGTCGCGCGCGGGACGCACGCCGAGCTGCTCGGGCTCCCCGCCTACCGGTGGGCGCTCGACCAGGAGACGCCCGCACCGCGGTAGCCCCGAGATCGACCCGTGCGGCCGAGATCGACCCTCCGAGGGTCGATCTGGAGACCGACGGGTCGATCTCGGCCGGTGTCAGTGGTAGCCGTCAGCCTTCGCCGAGGCGCGCGAGGAACAGCGCCTCGCCGACCGCGAGGTTCTCGATCTCGCTCGGTGCGACCGACTCGTTCGGCGCGTGGATGAGGCACGCCGGCTCCTCGACGCCGAGCAGCACGATCTCCGCGTCCGGGTACTGCCCGGCGAGCACGTTGCACAGCGGGATCGAGCCGCCCTGCCCCGCCGTGACCGTCTCGCGCCCGTACGCGTCCGCGAGCGCCGCCGTGAGCGTGTCGAACACGTGCCCGCTCGTGCGGGCCGCGAACGGCTGCCCGACGGCGTCGCGCTCCACGCGGACGCGCACGCCCCAGGGCGCGTGGGCCTCCAGGTGCGCGACGAGCTTGTCCTGGAGGTCCTGGGCGTCGGAGCCCGGCGGGACACGCAGGTTGAGCCGCGCCGAGGCGCGGGGCTGGATCGCCGCGGCCGAGCCGACGACGCTCGGGGCGTCGATCCCGAGGATCGTCACCACGGGCCGGGCCCAGAGCCGGTCGGCGACGCTGCCCGTCCCGACGAGGCCGACGCCGTCGAGCACTCCCGCGTCGTGGCGGAACTGCTCCTCGTCGTACGCGACGCCGTCCCAGGTCCCGTGGGTGACGGCGTCCGGCACGCCGTCGATCGTCGTGTCGCCGTGCTCGTCGCGCAGGCTCGCGAGCACGGCGACGAGCGCGGCGAGGGCGTCGGGCGCGGCCCCGCCGAACATGCCCGAGTGGATCTCGCCCTCGAGCGCCTCGACGTGCACGACGACGTTCGCCGCGCCGCGCAGCGTCACGGTGAGCGTCGGGAGGCCGAGCTCGGCGTTGCCGGTGTCCTGGACGAGCATCGCGTCGGCCGCGAGCGCCCCCGGGTTCGCCTCGACCCACCGGTCGAGGCCGCCGGTCCCCTGCTCCTCCGAGCCCTCGACGACGAGACGGACGCCGACCGGGTAGTCCTCGCCGCCGAGCGCGCGCAGCGCCCGGAGCGCGGTCAGGTGGGTGACGATGTTCCCCTTGCAGTCGGCGGCCCCACGCCCGTAGAGCCGGCCGTCGCGCTCGGTGAGCTCGAACGGCGGGGTCGTCCACGCGGCGTCGTCGAGCGGCGGCTGCACGTCGTAGTGCGCGTAGAGGAGCACCGTGGGCGCGCCGTCGGGGCCGGGGCGGTGCCCGAGCACGACCTGCGACCCGTCGGGCGTGACCTCGAGCCGTGTGTCGATCCCCTCGGCGCGGAACGCGTCGGCGACCCACTGCGCGGCGCGCTCGCACTCGGCACGGGGGTAGAGGCGCTCGTCGGCGACGGACGGGATGGCGACGAGCGTGCGCAGGTCGTCGAGCGCACGGGGCACCAGGCCCTGGACGGCGGCACGCACCTCCTCGACGTGCCCGGTGGCGCCCGGTCGTGCTCCGGTGCTCGGCTGGCTCACGCGTCCTCCTCGGTCGGGGTGGCGTCGGCGCCCTCGGTGGCGTCGCTGCCCGGCTCGGTCGTGCGGCCGGGGTCGAGGTCGAGCGAGTCGACGTACGCGTCGAACGCGTCGAGCTGGTCGGGGCAGTAGACCTCGATGACGAGCCGGTCGCCCGCGAGGCGGCGCTCGTCGAGGACGGACGGCCGCAGCCCCGGCCCGGCCGCCCCGTTCGCGGCGCCGAGGTTCGCCGTCGCCTCGACGAGGGCCGCCGGGTCCGTGCAGAACCCGCCGCCGTCGTCCCCGAGGACGTCGGCGATGGTCTCCTCGCTGAAGGCCGTGATCCCGATCTCGGCGAAGCGGTCGTGCAGCTCGGCGGCCTTCTGCTCGGCCTCGCGTGCGTCGCGATTGGTGCGCACGTCGTGGAACACGGTCACCATGACCGCGCCGAGCGCGACGAGGAGCAGCGCGACGGCGGTGTACGTGACCCACCGCTTGGACGAGACCGGCTCGGGCTCGTGCTCGGGGACGTGGTCCGGGCGCGTCGTGGTCATGCCGCCTCGCCCTCCCCCGCCTCGTCCGCGGCGGCGATGGCCGCGGCCTCCGGGTCCTTCCAGGACGGCTTGCGCAGCAGGTAGAACAGCGCCGGGACGAGCAGGCCGATGATGCCGAGCCCGCCGCCCACGATGAGCACGTACACCCCGACGTTCCCGCTGGAGAACTGGGCCGGCGGCACGAACCCGATGATCATCGCGGCCACCGACGCGCAGAACCCGACGACGCACAGGAGCGTGAGCACGGGCGCTCGGTAGCCGCGCGGGTGGTCGGGTGCGCGACGACGCAGCCGCACCGCCGCGACGAACAGCAGCAGGTACATGACGAGGTACACCTGCGTCGTGATGACGGACAGGATCCAGTAGGCGCTCGACACGTCCGGGATGAACGCGTAGAGGAGCGCGATCCCCGTCGTGATGAGGCCCTGGGTGACGAGGATGTTCTGCTGCACCCCGTGCTTGTTGAGGCGCTGGAGGAACGGCGGGAGGTAGCCCTCCTCGCGCGCGACCGTGAGCAGGCCCTTGGACGGCCCGGCGAGCCACGTGAGCATGCCGCCGAGCGACGCCGCGATGAGCATGAGGCCGAGGATCGGCGTCAGCCAGCTCACGCCGAAGTTGGCGAAGAACGCGTCGAACGCCTGCATGACGCCCGCCGTGAGGCTGAGCTGGTCGGCCGGGATGACCCAGCTGATCGCCACGGCCGGGAGGATGAAGATGACGAGCACGAGCCCGATCGCGAGGAACATCGACCGCGGGAACTCCGTCGAGGGCTTGCGCAGGCTCGTGACGTGGACCGCGTTCATCTCCATGCCCGCGTAGGACAGGAAGTTGTTGACGATGAGCACGAGGGACGCGAGGCCCGTCCAGGCGGGGAGCAGGTGCTGCGCGTCCATCGGCGCGGCCGACGGGTTGCCCTGCCCGAGGAACACGATGCCGAGCACGACGAGGATCGCGGCCGGGATGAGCGTGCCGATGATGAGTCCCCAGCTCGACAGGCCGGCGACCGTCTTGGTGCCCTGCGAGGAGAGCCACACGCCGGTCCAGAAGAGCACGACGATGACGATCGCCACGTACAGCCCGTTGCTGGCGAGGCTCGGGTTGATGACGTACGCGAACGTGCTCGCGACGTACCCGAGCAGGCTCGGGTAGTAGAAGATCGTCATCGCGAACTGGCACCAGACGGCGAGGAAGCCGAGCGGCTTGGACACGCCGTCCGCGACCCACCGGTACACCCCGCCCGACCAGCCGGAGGCGAGCTCGGCGGACACGAGGGACGTCGGCAGCAGGAACACGAGCGCCGGGACGATGTAGAGGAACACCGCCGCGAGTCCGTAGACCGCCATCGTCGGCGCGGCGCGCAGGCTCGCGACCGACGACGTGATCATGAACGCGAGCGTGAGCCACGTGATGTAGTTCTTCGGCGTCCGTGCCGTGATCGCCGCGCGCACCTCCGCGTGCGTCGGCGCGCCCGTGGACGAGCCCATCCCCACCCCCGAAGCCGTGACCCCGCGGGGCCGACCGGGACGGCGCGCGGACGGCGCGTCGTCGGAACACCGCGAACATATCCCCGGCGGCGAGGTCGCGCCTGCGGAAGCGCAGGTGGGACGGGCGAGGCGCCCCCGAGCAGCAGCCGTGCGGCGGCCGGCCGCCCGCCGGACGGCACGGTGGTACGTTCGCGAGGCGGCCCGACCCGCGCCGGGAGGCCGCGACCTCGACGGACCACCCCGGGAGCAGCATTGAAGATCCTCGTGCCCAGCACCATCGCCCTCGACGTGCGCGGCGGCCCGGGAGACCAGGTCGTCCGCTACGACGCCGCGGCACCGCTCGGTCCCGAGGACGCCGACGCCGAGGTGCTCGTGGCGTGGGCGAACACCCCCGCGAACCTCGCGGACGCCGCTGCGCGGCTCACGCGACTGCGCTGGGTCCAGACGCTCGCGGCGGGCCCGGACGCGGTGCTGGCCGCGGGGTTCGGCCCGGACGTGCCGATCACGTCCGGGCGGTCGCTGCACGACGGTCCCGTCGCCGAGCATGCGCTCGCCCTCGTCCTCGCGGCCGTGCGCCGGCTCGACGTGCTCGGGGCGGCGCAGCGCGACCACCGGTGGGACACCGCCGTGAACCGCGCCCAGGCCGACCCCGCGACGGCCGCGCGGTACACGCTCGACGGCGCGCGCGTGACGATCTGGGGTTTCGGCTCGATCGCGGCACGGCTCGCCCCGCTGCTCGCCGCGCTGGGCGCCGAGGTGACGGGCGTCGCGAGCCGCCGTGGCGAGCGCCACGGGTTCCCCGTCATGACCGACGACGACCTCCCCGACGTGCTCGCCTCGACCGACGTGCTCGTCTCCCTGCTCCCCGCGCTCGACGCGACCCGGCACGCGTTCGACGCCGCCCGGATCGACCAGCTCCCCGACCACGCGGTCTTCGTCAACGTCGGCCGCGGCGCCACGGTCGACGAGGACGCGCTCGTCACGGCCCTGCGCGACGGCCGCCTCGGCGGTGCCGCGCTCGACGTCACGGAGACCGAGCCCCTGCCGGAGGCGTCACCCCTGTGGGACGCGCCGCGGCTGATCCTCACGCCGCACGTCGCGGGCAACCGCCCCCAGCGCGCGTCGGACCTCGTGAACGCCAACCTCGACGCGCTCCGCGCGGGCCGCGAGCTCCGCAACGTCGTCCCCCGCTGACCCGGCGACGACGGCGAGACGAACCGGAGTGCCGACGCCGGAGCGGGGGCGGGCCGACGACCTACCAGCGGCCGTTGCGGGGGCGCGGCTGGCACCGCGGGCACGTGTACGACGAGCGGTTCATGAACTCGTCTCGGCGCACCGGCGTCCCGCAGCGCGGGCACGGCTCGCCTTCCTGCCCGTACACCGCGAGCGAGCGCGAGAAGTAGCCGGACTGCCCGTTGACGTTGACGTAGAGCGCGTCGAAGCTCGTCCCACCCTGGGCGAGCGCCTCCGTCATCACCTCGGCCGCGGCGTCGAGCAGGCGGTACGCCTCGGGGCGGCGCAGCGTGTCGGTGGCGCGCGCGTAATGCAGGCGGGCGCGCCACAGCGCCTCGTCGGCGTAGATGTTGCCGACGCCGGACACGACCGTCTGGTCGAGCAGCGCGCGCTTCACGCCGGTCCGACGGCGGCGGATCGCGTCGACGACGTCGTCGCGCCGCAGGGCGGGGTCGAGGAGGTCGCGGCCGATGTGCGCGACCGGGGCGGGCACCGCGGCGAGGTCGGCCCCGAGCCCGCCGGGCGCGCCGTCGGGCGTGGGCACGAGGTCCTGGACGGACAGGTGCCCGAACGTGCGCTGGTCGACGAAGTCGAGCGCGAGCGCGCCCGCCGGGCCGGCGCCGTCAGGCTCGAGCACGAGACGCACGCGCAGGTGCGGCGACCGTTCCCCGAGGCCCGGCCCCGAGCGCACCAGGAGCTGGCCCGACATCCCGAGGTGGGCCAGCAGCGCGGCCGCGGGGCCGTCGTCGGGCCCACCCGTCGGCCCGCCCGTCGACCCGCCCGGCACGAGCGGGAGCCAGAGGAACTTGCCGCGGCGCACCGCGGCGTCGAGCCGCTGGCCGAGGAGCTGGTCCCGGAAGTCGGCCGGGCCGCCGTCGTGGCGCCGCACGCTGTAGTCGCGCAGCACCTCAACGTCGACGACCCGGGAGCCCAGCACGTGGCGGCCGAGCCCGTCGCGGACGGTCTCGACCTCGGGCAGCTCAGGCACCGGCGTCCTCGGCCGCCTCCACCGTCGTGGCCGCGCGCCCGTCGGACGGCTCCGGCTCCGCGCGCTCGGCCGCCAGTGCGCGGTAGGCCCGCTCGGCGGCCTCCTGCTCGGCGTACTTCTTCGCGGTGCCGCTGCCGGTCCCGTAGAGCCGGCCGTCGAGGTGGACGTACGAGGTGAAGACGCGCGCGTGGTCCGGCCCGACGGCGTCGCTCGAGTAGGAGGGGGCGCTGAGCCCTGCGGCGGCGGCGGCCTCCTGGAGCGACGTCTTCCAGTCCAGCCCCGCGCCGAGCCCTGCGGCGGCCGACAGCGTCGGCTCCACGAGACGGAGCACGAGGCCGCGTGCGGGCTCGAGCCCGTGGCTCAGGTAGACCGCGCCGATGATCGCCTCGACCGTGTCCGACAGGATCGAGTCCTTGTCGTTGCCGCGCGTGCGGATCTCGCCCTTGCCGAGCAGCACGTACTGCCCCAGGCCGAGCCGGCGCGCGATCGCGGCGAGCGACTTCTGCGAGACGGTCGCGGCCCGCATCTTGGCGAGCTCGCCCTCGGACAGGTCGGGGTGGCGGCGGTAGAGGGTCTCCGTGACGACAAGGCCCAGGACGGTGTCACCGAGGAACTCGAGACGCTCGTTCGTGGGGATGCCGCCGTTCTCGTGCGCGAACGACCGGTGCGTGAGCGCAAGCACGAGAAGCTCGGGGTCCAGATGGACCCCGAGCTTCTCGAGAAGACCGGATGCCGGTGCAGCCGGTGCCACGCGCCTCAGCCTGCGTGCTCGGTGCGCAGCGCCTCGGCGTACTGGCGGCCCTTGTAGGTACCGCACGTCGGGCACGCCGCGTGCGACAGCTTGTCGCCCTTGCACTGCGGGCAGGTGGTGAGGTTCGCGGCGGTCGTCTTCCACTGCGAACGACGCGCACGGGTGTTGCTGCGCGACATCTTGCGCTTCGGAACAGCCACGGCTAGCTCTCTTTCGTCTCGTCGGACACGTTCGAGGTGTCGAACATGCTCTCCAGCGCCGACCACCGAGGGTCGACAAGTTCGTGGGTGTGGCCCGGGTCGTCCGCCAGGCGCGCACCGCACTCGGAGCACAGCCCCGGGCAGTCCGCTCGGCACACCGGACTGAATGGTAGTGCAGTGACGACCGAATCCCGTAGCGCGGGCTCGATGTCCGCGAGGTCGCCGTCGAGGTCGTACACGTCCTCGGCGTCCTCCAGGTCGTCGCCCGACTCCTCCGCGGCCTTCGCCCGCTCGGGGTAGGCGAAGAGCTCCGCGAGCTCGACCGTGACGTCCTCGTGGACGGTGTCGAGGCAGCGCACGCACTCCCCGACCGCGCGGCCCGTCACCGTCCCGGAGACCAGCACGCCCTCCATGACCGCCTCGAGGCGCAGGTCGAGCTCGAGCTCGCTGCCCTCGGGGATGCCGATGACCGCGGTCCCGAGGTCGGCGGGCGCGGGGACGGTCGCGACGACCGTCCGCATGCTCCCGGGTCGCCGACCGAGCTCGTGCGTGTCGAGCACGAGCGGCGACGTCTTCTCGGCGGTGATGGCGCGCTCCAGGATCGCCAGGCCGCGGGCGTGGGGGCCCGCGGACGGATGGTCAACGATGTCGGGGGCCGACGGCCGCTCGAGGCGACTGCCAGGCACAGGCCGACGCGCGACGCGCCGAGCCAAACATCGATCTTACGTCACGCGACGGCCCGACCGCCACCTGCCACGTCCTGTGGGGAGCCCACGACCCGGCCCGCCGCCGAGCAGCCGGTGGTCGTCGGCACCGCAGACGCTCCGCGCCGGCCCGGTGAGGGACTCAGCGGCCGGTGCGCTCGCGCATCGTCGCCGGGAACGGCGACTCCTCCGGCTCGGCGACGCGGTCCCCGAGGCGGTCCGCGAGCTTGGCGCGGCCGCCCTGGACCTGTGCGAGCAGCTTGCCGAGGTCGACCTCGAAGTCCGCGAGCCTGCGGTCGCAGTAGTCGTCGGCGTCGCGTCGGAGCACGGCCGCGGCCTCCTCGGCCTCGTCGACGATCTCCCGGGCCCGTGACTCCGCCTGCACGACGACCTGCTCCGCCTGCACGAGCTCGATCGCGCGCGCCCGCGCCGTCGTGAGGATCTCCTCCGCCTGCCGGTGCGCGTCCTCCAGCACGGCGTCCGCCTGCGCGAGCACCTCGTCCGCGTGCGCGAGCTGCTCCGGCAGCGCGCCGCGCAGCTCGTCCAGGAGCGCGACCGCGTCGCCCTTGTGCACCAGCACCGACGACGACATGGGCATCGCGCGCGCCGTCTCCACGAGGTGCGTCAGGTCGTCGAGGATCGCGTTCAGCCCGACCTGCGCCTCCTCCGTCGCGCGCTCCTCGTGCGTCACCCGCCGGTCCTGCTGCTCGCTCACGTACCCGGTCCTCCCCGTCGTGCTCACCTGCTGCTCCCCTGCACCCGTGCCAGCGCCGCACGGACGGCGTCGCCCACCCCCGGCGGGACGAGGTCGTCCACCGGTCCCCCGTACCGCGCGATGTCCTTCACGAGCGACGACGCGACGTGCTGCAGCGCGGCGTCGCCCGCGACGAACACGGTCTCGACGCCCGCCAGGTGCCGGTTCATGAGCGCCATCGGCAGCTCGGCGTCGAAGTCCGCGCCACCGCGCAGGCCCTTGACCACGGCGACCGCCCCGATCTCGCGGCAGAAGTCCACCAGGAGCCCCGGCACGACCTCGACGCGGACCCCGTCCAGCCCGGCGTCGTCGACGGCCGCGCGGGCGAGCGCGACGCGCTCGTCGACGCTCAGCAGCGCCGACTTCGACGCGTTCCGTGCGACGCCGACGACGACCTCGTCGAAGAGCGCGCGGGCGCGTCGGACGATGTCGAGGTGGCCCAGGGTGATCGGGTCGAACGACCCGGGACAGACGGCTGTGGTCACCTCGTCACGGTAGTACACGGGAGCGCGCGGACCCCGGCGGCACGGCCGGGCGGGCGCGGATCGGCCCCGCGCGCGACGATGGTCGGCGTGACCGCCCCCGAGGAGCCCGCCGTCGTCCCGCTCGCCACGCCCGAGCTCGTCCGCTCGCTCCACCGCGACGTGCTGACGCCGTCGTTCCCGCCCGCCGAGCTCATGGGCGGGGACGAGCTCGTCGACGCCCACGCGACCGGGCGCCTGCGCAGCCTCGGGGTGGTCGAGGACGGGCGCGTCATCGCCGGCGTCGTCGGCGAGTGGTTCCCCGACGCACGCGTCCTCCTCGTCCTCTACCTCGCGATCGCCCCGGGTCGGCGCGGCGGCGGGGTGGGCGCCCGGCTGGTCGCCGCCGCCCTCGACGACTGGCGCGCGCTCGACCCGCTGCTCGTCGTCGGGGAGGTCGAGCACCCCGCGCACCACGTGGGCAGCGAGGCGCACGGCGACCCGGTCGCGCGGCTGCGGTTCTACGCACGGCTCGGCGCGCGCGTCCTCGCCCTCCCCTACTTCCAGCCCGGCGACGGCCCCGGCGGCGAGCGCGTCCCGGCGCTCCTGCTCGTGTCGTTCCCGCTCGGCCAGGGCACCGCCGACGACGTCCCGGCAGCCCCGCTGCGTGCCTTCCTCGCGGAGAACCTCCGCGGGAGCGAGGGCACGCTCGCCGACGACACCGCGACCCGCCGCCTGCTCGACGCCGCGCGCGGCGACCGCGTCGCGCTCGTCGACCCGGCCGACCCCACCGCCCTCGCGACCGCCCCGGTCGGCCTCCTCGCCCCCTCCGAGACCCACGCCCCACCCCGCTGACCCCCCGCCTCGCCACCGACCAGGCCCTCCCGACACGTCGAGCAGGTGGTTCCGGCGCGTCCGGGTCGCAGGACGCGCCAGAACCACCCGCTCGGCGGTCAGGGGTGGGCTACGGGAGGGCGGGGCCGACGAAGTAGACCGTCGTCTCGCCGTAGTCCTTGCGCGCGACGAGCTCCCAGCCTGTCGGCCAGGCCGGTTCCGGGGTCCGGGTGGAGCGCTCGACGACGACGACGGCGGCCGGGTCGAGGACGCCGGGCGCGGCGAGGTGGGCGAGGACGCGCTCCAGCGCCTCGGCGGTGACGTCGTACGGCGGGTCGACGAGCACGAGGTGGTACGGGCCGTGGCCCGCCCGAACGGAGGCCGGCGTTCCGTCCGCCCCGCCGGCCGGGCGCTGCGCCGCGGCGGCCGCCACGCCGGCGACGAACGCCTCGGCCGGCTGGGCGACGACCCGCACGTCGCGGAGGCCCAGGGCGGCGACGTTGCGTCGGGCGACGTCGGCGGCGACCCGGGCGGAGTCGACGAGCGTCACGTCGGCGGCGCCCCGGCTCGCGGCCTCCAGACCGAGCGCGCCCGAGCCGGCGTAGAGGTCGAGGACGTGCGCGTCGTCGACCACGCCCAGGTGCTCGAGGCGCGAGAAGATCGCCTCGCGGACGCGCTCGCTCGTCGGCCGCGTCCCGCGCGGCGGGACCTGCAGCGTGCGTCCCCCTACCGTCCCCGCCACGATCCTCGTCACGCGCCCAGCCTAGAGCCTGTCGAACGACGGCCCTGGGCCGAGACGGCGTAGCCGGGCCCGGTCCGGGACAGGGCGCGAGCGTGCGCGCACCCTCGCGACGCCTGCGGCCTCGACGACCGGGGGACGACGGGGACGGTGGACCACGACCGCCTCACGCCCGCTCGAGGAACTCCTCGCGCTCCGGGTCGAGCTGGTCGCGGATCGCGTCGGCGAGCGCCGGGTGGCCGGTCAGGTCCGGATCCTCCGCCACGACGGCGGCGGCGTCGGCGCGCGCGGTCGCGATGACGTCCGCGTCCTTGACGACGCGCAGGAGCCGCAGAGAGCTCGCGCGCCCCGACTGCGCGGCCCCGAGGACGTCGCCCTCGCTGCGCAGCTCGAGGTCGACGGTCGCGAGCTCGAACCCGTCGGTGGTGCGCGCGAGGGTCTCGACGCGGGTCGCAGCAGGCGTGCCGGGCTGCGCGGTCGACACGAGCAGGCACAGCCCCGCCGCGGACCCGCGCCCGACGCGCCCGCGGAGCTGGTGGAGCTGGGAGATGCCGAACCGGTCGGCGTCGAGCACGACCATCGCCGTCGCCTCGGGGACGTCGACCCCGACCTCGACGACGGTCGTCGAGACGAGCACCTGGACCGCACCGGACGCGAAGTCGGCCATCACGGCGTCCTTGTCCGCCGGGGGCATCTGCCCGTGCAGCACCCCGACCTCGAGCCCCGCGAGGCGCGGGTGCGCGCGCAGCTCCTCGGCGACCTCGAGCACCGCCCGCAGGGGCGCGCGGTCCGAGGCGTCCGGGGCGTCGGGGTCGAGGAGGAAGTCGGGCACCTCGTCGAAGTCGTCGGTCCGCTTCGACGGCGCGTCGGCGTCCGGCTCGTCCGGGTGGATGCGCGCGCACACCACGTACGCGCGGTGCCCGGCGTCGACCTCCTCGCGCACGCGCGCCCACGTGCGCTCCATCCACGCCTCGTTGCCGGCGGGCACGACGTGGGTCGTGATGCCGGCGCGCCCGGCCGGGATCTCGGTGAGCGACGAGGTCTCGAGGTCGCCGAACACGGTCATCGCGACCGTGCGCGGGATGGGGGTCGCCGTCATCACGAGCAGGTGCGGGCTCGTACGGGCCTTGGCCCGCAGCGCGTCGCGCTGCTCGACGCCGAACCGGTGCTGCTCGTCCACGACGACGAGGCCGAGGTCGGCGAACTGCACGTTCTCCGACAGCAGGGCGTGGGTGCCGACGACGATCCCGGCGGCGCCGCTCGCGGCGTCGAGCAGCGCCTCCTTGCGCGCCGCCGCGCCGAGCGACCCCGTGAGCAGCGCCACGCGCGTCCCGTGCTCGGCGCCCCCGAGGAAGCCGCCCTCCGCGAGCGGGCCGAGCAGCGCGCGCAGGGTGCGCGCGTGCTGCGCGGCGAGCACCTCGGTCGGGGCGAGGAGCGCCGCCTGCCCGCCGGCGTCGATCACCTGGAGCATGGCGCGCAGCGCGACGACCGTCTTGCCGGAGCCCACCTCGCCCTGCAGGAGACGCTGCATCGGGCGCGGGAGCGCGAGGTCGGCCGCGATCTCCTCCCCGACCTCGCGCTGACCCGTCGTCAACGTGAACGGGAGGGCGTCGTCGAAGTCGGCGAGGATGCTCGGCTCCCCCGGGCCACGGAGGGGTCGCGCCGTCGCGGGCTCGGCCGCGGCGCGGGCCCGGCGCTGGGCGAGCGCCGCCTGGAGGACGAACGCCTCCTCGTACCGCAGCCGGTCGCGCCCGCGCCGCCACTGCTTCTCGTCGTAGGGCTCGTGCACGTCGCGCAGCGCCTCGAGCCGCGTCCCGAGCCCGTGCCGCTCGCGCACGGCGTCCGGGAGCGGGTCCGGGACGTCCTCCTCGCGCAGCGGGTCGAGCACGGTGCGCACCGCGGGCTGGATCTTCCAGCTCGGGATGCTCGCGCTCGCGGGATAGATCGGGATGGGCCGGCTCGCCTCGAGCACGGCGCTCTCCGCGTCCTCGGCGTCGTCGTCGACCCCGATGATCTTGTAGTCGGGGTGCGTGAGCTGCCGCGTGCCGCGGTACAGCCCGACGACGCCGGTGAAGAGCCCGTGCCGCCCCGGCGCCAGCCGTTGCTCGTGGTAGCGCAGGACGTTCGGGCTCTTGGCGAAGAACGTGAGCGAGAGCTGCTGCGGACCGTCGGTCACGACCGCCTCGAGGATCGCGCCCGCGCGGTTGCGCATGCGCCGGACCGTCGCGCTGCGGACCTGCGCGACGATCGTCACGTGCTCGCCGAGCGCGAGACCCCCGAGGTCGGTGAGGCGCCCCGGGTCGCCGTACCGCCGCGGGTAGTGCCGCAGGAGGTCCCCGACGGTCTCGAGGCCCAGCTTCGCGAGCGGACCCGCGCTGCGCGTGCCGACCGCGCGGGTCAGCGGCTCGGCCAGGCGATCGCTCATCCCTCGGCCTCCACGGTGACCTCGATGTCGTCGGCAGCGTCCTCCGGCCCCTCGGCGGCGAGCGTGACGGCACCGCCGTCGCGGCCCGAGCGCAGGAGCACGACCTCGGCGCCGTCCCCGGTCGCGCGCGCCGCGAGCGCGTCGAGGGCCGCGTCCGGCACGTCGTCGTCGGCGAGCACCGTGACGAGCGTGCCGGCGCGCACACGGAGGGGTTCGAGCCCGTCCGCGAGCCGTCGCGCCAGCTCGGGCACCGGCACGCCCGGGGCGTCGAGCCGAGCCCACCGGGCGGCGGCGAGCGCCGACCGTGCCGCCTCGAGCCGCTGCGCCGCACCGGGCTCCACGAGCTGTGCGGCGGCGAGCGCCACGGCGACGTGCAGGTCGGTCACGGCGGGCAGCACCTCGAGCGTCCCGACCCCGTCCTCGCGCAGGGTCGCGCGCAGGGTCGCGGCGTCGTCCTCCGGCAGGTCCGCGCCGGGCAGGAGCGCGACGTGCGACGCGCGGGCGTCGACCGCGACGCGGTGCAGGGCGGTCAGGTCGACGGGACCGGGAGCCTCCCGCAGCAGCACGACGGCGCCCGCGCGGGCGAGGTCCGCGACGAGACCGGGCGCCGTGGTCACGGCGACCAGACCCGGGCCGTCCGCCGCCACGGTCGCGACGTCGTGCGCCCCGCCGGCAGCGGTGTCCAGGGCGTGGCCCTCCTCGTGGGGCCCCGGGAGGTGCCGGACCCGCACCTGGCGCAGCGCGGCGTCGTCTCCCCCCGCGGTCGACGCGGCCTTCTCGCCGACGCCCCGCGCGGACCGCAGGCCCGCGACCGCGGCACGTCCGACGGCGACCGCGGCCATCGGGTCGTCGGTGTGGACGTGCGCCTGCCAGAGCCCCGAGCCGTGGTCACCCGGCCCGCCCACCACGACGACGGAGTCGCCGATCCGCGCGAGCTCGGCACGGAGCGGCTCGGCGGGGTCCTCGACGGGCGTGCCGGCCGGGTCCACCGCTCCACCCGCGGGGACGTCGACCACGAACATCACCTCGAACGCACCCCCCTCGTGGACGTCCTGCGGACCGGCACCTGCCTCCCGGGGCGAGCCCGCCACCGGAACCATGCCGGCCATCATGCCGAGCACCTCCGACACACCCGCCACTGCCGGCCCCGCGGCGTCGCGTGCGGGCGCCGGTGCCGAGGCGGCCTCCACGGGGTCGACCGTCGGGACGACACCCGTGCGTCGCGCGTCGAGCGCCGCGACGAGCGCGCCGAGGACCAGCACCAGGCCGAGGGCTCCGGCGTCGAGGACCTGCGCCCGCGCGAGCACGTCGAGCTCGCCGGTGCTGCGCAGCGCCGCGGCGCGCGCCCCGTCCCGGGCCGCGGCCGCGACGACCGCGGGCGAGGAGGCGCCGGGCCCGTCCGCCGCGGTCGCGGCCGCGCGCGCCGCGGCGTCGGCGGCCGTGAGGATCGTGCCGGGTGCGGGGCGGGCCACCGCGCCGCGGGCGGTGCGGGCGGCGCGGTCCAGGCCCCCCGCGAGCGCGGCACCGGTCACGGTCCGGTGCTCGGCGAGCGCGAGGGCGAGCCCGCGGAGGTACTCGCTGAGGATGACGCCCGAGTTGCCGCGCGCCCCGACGAGCGCACCGCGGGCCAGGCGCACGAGCAGGTCGCCGGCGCCGCCCGCGGCCCCCGTCTCCCCGCCTCCCGCCGGGTCGCCGCCGGGCAGCGCGCGGACCGCGTCCAGGAGCGTGAGGTACATGTTGGTGCCCGTGTCCGCGTCCGCGACCGGGAAGACGTTCACGCGGTCGAGCGACTCGCGCGCGTCGGCGAGCGCACGGACGCCACCGTGGCCCCACGCGACGACGACGGCGGCGTCGACCACGTCGGCTCCGGGGCTCACGTCGGACCGGCTCCTCGCGCTCGGGGGACGACCGCGCCGGGTGGCCGGACGGTCGGACGGCACCGCGGGCCGTCGGGACCACGGTAGTCAACCGCGCGCGCCGTGGGGGCGCCCGCCGGGCCGCCTCCGGGCGCGCGCGGGTGTGACGAGCGCCCGGTTTGAGCTCGGGCCCTCGGATCGGCTACCCTGACGAGGTTGCCCGGGTGCTTCGCGCGCCCTCGACACCGTCGAGGAGCCGCCGAGGAACACCGGGCGAGACACCCTACAGACCATTCAGGACGTCGCCGCTGCGTGCGCGACGTGCACGACGATCAGGAGAAACCGTGGCTGCCAACTGCGACGTCTGCGGCAAGGGCCCGGGCTTCGGGCACAGCATCTCGCACTCCCACATCCGGACGAAGCGCCGCTGGAACCCGAACATCCAGCGCGTGCGCGCCGTGGTCGCGGGGACGCCCAAGCGCCTCAACGTGTGCACCTCCTGCCTCAAGGCCGGGAAGGTCACCCGCCCCGCCTGAGCATCGCGAGACTCTGTGACGAGAGCGTCTGCCGGTTCCCGGCAGGCGCTCTCGTCGTCTCTGCGGCACGACCAGCCCCGCGACCACGGGCGACGACCCCCCGGAGATGCGGAGATCTCCTGAAGATCGGGACAAACCGGTTTGGCGGATCCGGGCCGCGGTGGCAGTCTTTGTGCATGGTGACGGAACTGAGCGAGGTAACCATCCGCCCGGCCGCTCCCGCGGACGCGAGCGCCATCGCGGCCGTGCACATCGCGTCCTGGAGGGGCGCGTACGCGGGCATCGTCCCCGACGAGTACCTGGCCTCGCTCGACCACGACCAGCGCGAGCAGCACTGGGTCCAGAGCCTCGCCACCGCGGGCGCCCGCACGTGGCTCGCCGACGCGGACGGCCGCACGATCGGCTTCGCGACGCTCGGCCCGAGCCGTGACGAGGACGCCGAGCCCGGTGACCTCGAGATCTACGCCATCTATCTCGACCCGGAGTCCTGGGGCCGCGGCGTCGCGCGCGACCTCATGCGCACCATGCTCGGCGAGGTGCGTCCCGGCACGACGGTCACGCTCTGGGTCCTCGAGGACGCGGAGCGCGCGCGCCGCTTCTACCGTCGCCACGGCTTCGTGCCGGACGGCGTCGAGCGACGGGACGACATCGGCGGCAAGGACCTGACCGCCGTCCGCTACCGCCGGGGCTGACCGCCGCGCTCAGGCGCGGAAGTGGTCCCACCCCGTCGCGCGGTGCGCCACGCGGCCGTCGACCCGGACGCCGGGATCGTCGCACCACGCACGTCGGACCGTGCCGATCGCCCGGAACCCGTCGGGCAGGTCGGCGTCGGCGGGGAACGTCGCGAGCAGCGCGTGGTCCTCGCCTCCCGACAGCACCCAGCCCTCGGCGCGGTCGCCGGCGTCCGTCGCGGCGTTGCCGTCCCCGCTCGTGCCGTCGAGCACGACCGCCGCCGCGCGCAGGCGGTCGTGGTCCGCGCCCAGCGCGGCGAGCTCGAGGTCCACGACGACGCCGCTCGCCCGCGCCATCCGGCCCGCGTCACGCAGCAGCCCGTCGGACACGTCCATCATCGCGGTCGCGCCGGCGTCGGCGGCCGCAGGCCCCGCGGCGAGCGGCGGGTCGGGGCGCAGGTGCGCGACGACGAGCGCGTCGTCGAGGTCCGCCCGGTCGGCGTCGAGCAGCGCGAGCCCCGCCGCGGACCGGCCGAGGCCCCCCGCGAGCGCCACGACGTCGCCCGGCCGTGCGCCGGAGCGCAGCACGGGCTCGCGGCCCTCGAGGTCGCCGTGGACGGTGACCGCGACGACGACCTGGTCTCCTCCCGAGAGGTCCCCGCCAACGACCGCGGCGCCGAGGGGCGTGCACGCGTCGGCGAGCCCGCGCGCGAGGCCCGTGACCCAGTCGACGGGCAGGTCGCCCGGCATGACGAGCGAGACGACGAGCGCCGCGGGGCGTGCACCCATGGACACGACGTCGGCGAGGTTCTGCACCGCGGCCCGCCACCCGACGTCGTACCCGGACGACCAGCGCCGACGGAAGTGCCGGTCCTCGACGAGGACGTCGGTCGACACGACGTAGCGGCCGTCGGGCGCCGCGACGACGGCGCAGTCGTCCCCCGGACCGACGAGGGTGGTCGGCGCGGTGGGCAGCAGAGGGAAGATCCGGGCGAGGAGCGCCTCCTCGGGCACGTCGCGGACCAGCAGGGGCGTCTCGCTCACGCCGCCACCCTAGTCGCCGCCCGGGCGGTCACGGGCACCCTCCGCGGGCCGCTACGGTGGTCGCGTGCTCGACGCCGTCCCTCCCGCCTCGCCGTCCACCCACCCCGGTGCGCCCCGGCCCCGCCGCTCGCACCCCCTCGTCCGAGCCCTCGCGGTGCCGGCGCTCCTCGGCGTCGTCGCGGCGACCGCCGCGTGCGCGCCGCGCATCGGCGTCCCGGTCGCGGACGACGCCCAGAACCCGCTGTGCGCGGACGTCGTGCTCGCGCTGCCGGACACCCTGGGCGAGGACCTGGCGAAGGTCGGGACGACGAGCCAGGCCACCGCGGCATGGGGCGAGCCGGGCGCCGCGGTGACGCTGCGGTGCGGCGTCGAGGTGCCCGGCCCGACGACGACCACGTGCCAGAGCGTCGAGTCCGCCGGCGGCACCGTGGACTGGCTCGTCGTCGAGGACCAGGGCACGTGGACGTTCACGACCTACGGACGCGACCCCGCGGTGCAGGTCGTCGTGCCGCCGGCCGTGACCGAGAGCCACTCCACGTCGTTCATCGCCGACCTGGGGCGCGCGGTCATGGAGGTCCCGCAGACGCGCGCGTGCGTCGGCGCGGGCGACCTGGGCTGAACCCGCCCGGGTCGGCGCACGGGGTCAGCGCAGGCCGGTGGGCCGCTCGAGCGCGAGCGCGACGAGCTCGTCGATGAGCTCGGGGTAGCTGAGCCCCGACTTCTCCCACATGCGGGGGTACATCGAGAACGGCGTGAAGCCGGGCATGGTGTTGATCTCGTTGACGACGACCTGCTCGTCGGGCGTGACGAACACGTCGACGCGCGAGAGGCCCTCCGCACCGACCGCCTCGAACGTGCGGACCGCGATCTCGCGCACGCGCTCCACGAGGTGCTCGGGGAGGTCGGCGGGGCACGACAGCTCGACCCCGGCCTCGTCGAGGTACTTGGCCTCGAAGTCGTAGAAGTCGTGCGCCTCGCCCGTGACGACGATCTCGCCGGGCAGCGACGCGCGCGGGCGCGCGCCACCGCGCCCGCCGAGGACGGCACACTCGATCTCGCGACCGACGACGCCCGCCTCGACGATCACCTTGGGGTCGTGCTCCTGCGCGGCGGCGATCGCGGCGGGCAGGTCCGCGAGGTCGTCGACCTTGGAGATGCCGAGGCTCGACCCGGCGCGCGCGGGCTTGACGAACACGGGCAGGCCGAGGGCCGCCACGGTCTGCGTCCACGCCTCGGGGTCGCGCTCGAACGCGCCCGGGCGGATCACGGTGTACGGGGAGACGGGCAGCCCCTCGCCCGCGAGCACGAGCTTCATGAAGTGCTTGTCCATGCCGACGGCGGACGCGAGCACGCCCGCGCCGACGTAGCGGACGTCGGCGAGCTCGAGCATGCCCTGGAGCGTGCCGTCCTCGCCGTAGGGGCCGTGCAGCAGCGGGAAGACGACGTCCACCTCGCCGAGCACGCGGGGGACGTCGCCCGGGGTGAGGACGCGCAGCTCCCGGCGCCCGGTCGACAGCGGCAGGATGACCTCCTCGCCGGTCGGCTCCACCTGCGGCAGGCGCCCCTCCGTGATCTCCCAGCGCGCGGGCTCGTCGGCCGCGAGGACCCACTCGCCCGTCGGCGTGATCCCGACGGGGACCACGTCGTAGCGCGAGCGGTCGATCGCGCGCAGGACGCCCGCGGCGGTCGCGGCGGAGATGGCGTGCTCGCCGGAGCGGCCCCCGAACAGCACGAGGACGCGGGGCTTGCGGGGCGCGCCGGTGGGGTGCTCGTCGGTGGACGGCACGGACCGGTCGGGGCTCTGGCTGGACATCGCGGACGACCCTACCGGACGCCTGCTCGCGCGCCCGACGCGCGCAGGTCCGTCGCCCCGGGAACGATCCGGGGGCGTCCCGCGTTGGGGTTGCCGTGGAAGACACGACTCTCGAGGCCCCCGCGGCCGACGACCCCGACCATAGTCCCGGCCGCACCGGCCCCGGCAGCGAGCGGACGCGCGAACGCGTCCCCGACGACCGGAGGGCGGTGCGGGCACGATGACGACCTTCCTCTCCCTCCTGCTCGGGCTCCTCGTGGTTCTCGCGATCACGGCGGCGACGGCGTACTTCGTCGCCCAGGAGTTCGCCTACATGACCGTCGACCGCTCCCGCCTGGGAGCCAAGGCGGAGGCCGGCGACGAGTCGGCCCGGCGCGCGCTCGCCGTCACGAGGCGCACGTCCTTCGTCCTGTCCGGGGCCCAGCTCGGGATCACCGTGACGGGCCTGCTCGTCGGCTACGTGGCCGAGCCGCTCATCGGCGAGTCGCTGGGCACGATGCTCGGCGGCGTGGGAGTACCCACGGGCGTCGGCGTGGCGGTGGGCACCGTGCTCGCCCTCGTGCTCTCGACGATCGTCCAGATGCTCTTCGGCGAGCTGTTCCCCAAGAACCTCGCCATCGCGCGGCCCGAGCCGCTCGCGAAGGGCCTGGCCCGCTCCACGACCGCCTACCTCACGGTGTTCGGCTGGCTCATCGCGGTGTTCGACAAGGCGTCCAACGCCCTGCTGCGCCTCCTGAAGATCGAGCCCGTGCACGACGTCGACAACACCGCGACCGCGCGCGACCTCGAGCACATCGTGGCCGACTCGCGCGAGAGCGGGGACCTGCCCGACGAGCTCTCCGTGCTGCTCGACCGCATCCTCGACTTCCCCCAGCGGGACGTCGAGCACGCGATGATCCCGCGCTCGCGCGTCGGGACGGTCCGCCCCGACGCGACCGTCGCCGAGGTCCGCGAGCTCATGGCCCGCGCCCACACCCGCTACCCCGTGGTCGACGAGACGGACCAGCCGCTCGGCGTCGTCCAGCTCGCCGACGTCCTGGCGACCGACCTGCCCGACGGCGCGCCCGTCACCGCGCTCATGCGCCCGGCCGTCGTGCTGCCCACGCTCATGACGCTGCCCGACGCGCTCGCGCAGCTCAACGCCACGCGCAACCAGCTCGCGTGCGTCATCGACGAGTACGGCGGGTTCACCGGCGTGCTCACGGTCGAGGACCTCGCCGAGGAGCTCGTGGGCGAGATCACCGACGAGCACGACCCGGAGCAGCCCGTCACGGTCACGGCCGAGGACGACGGCGTGTGGGTCATGGGCGGCGACGTCCACGTCGACGAGGCGGAGCGCGCGATCGGGCAGGACCTGCCGCGCGGCGACCACGAGACGGTCTCCGGGCTCCTCATCGCCCAGCACGGCGCCCTGCCGCGCGCGGGCGACACGATCGAGGTCCCGCTGCCGGACGACCCGGCCGACCTCGTCCACGACGTGCCCGTGCACCGCTCGCTCGTCGTCGACGTCCTGTCGGTCGAGCGGCACGTGCCGCGCCTCGTGCGGGTCCGGCTCGTGGAGCAGCGGGGCGACGCACCCGCCGCCGACGAGACGGGCGAGAGCGCCCGACCGACCACACGCCCGGCGACCGCTGCGGAGGAGTCCCGATGAGCAACCCCTGGGTCGTCGTCGTGGCGACCGTCGCGATCATCGCGCTCAGCGCGTTCTTCGTCGCCGTGGAGTTCGCGCTCCTCGGCGCCAAGCGGCACCGCCTCGAGGACGCCGCTCCGACCAGCCGCGCCGCGCGCGCGGCGCTGCGCAGCTCGAACGAGCTGACCCTGCTCATGGCGGGCGCGCAGCTCGGCATCACGGCGTGCACCCTCGCGCTCGGCGCCATCACCAAGCCCGCGGTGCACCACTGGCTCACCCCGGTCTTCGAGACCTGGGGCGCGCCCCTGTGGGCCGCCGACGTCGCGGGCTTCGTGCTCGCGCTCGTCATCGTGACGTTCCTGCACCTCGTCATCGGGGAGATGGCGCCCAAGTCGTGGGCGATCGCCCACCCGGAGCGCTCGGCCACCCTGCTGGCGCTCCCGATGCGCGGGTTCATGTGGGCGTTCCGCCCGCTCCTGCGCTGGCTCAACGCGCTCGCGAACCGCTGCGTGCGGGCCGTCGGCGTCGAGCCGGTCGAGCACGTCGAGGGCGGCGGTCAGGACCCCGCGACCCTGCGCCACCTCGTCGAGCACTCGGCGAACGTCGGCGCGCTCGAGGCGTCGTACCGCGTCCAGATCTCCGGTGTCATCGAGCTGGAGACCCTCACTGTCGACGCTCTCGTGCCCGCGGAGGGCCGACCCACGTCGGTCCCGGCGACCGCCACGGCCGCGGACGTGCGCGCCGCGTCCGCCCGGTCGGGCCACCTGCGCATCCTCGTCGAGAACGGGAGCGTCGTACCGAAGGTCGTGCACGTGCGCGACACGCTGCTGGAGCCCGACGACCGGCCCGCCGGGGAGCTCGCGCGCCCGGGGTTCGTCCTCGCGTCCGGGACGACCGTGCACGCCGCGCTCGCGCGCATGCGCGAGTCGAGCGAGCAGCTCGCGGTCGTCATGGACGGCGAGCGGTTCGTCGGCGTCGTGACGCTCGCCGACGTGCTGCGCCGGATCCTGCCGACCCCGGAGGATCCGGTGCCCGCGCTCGTCGGCTGACCTGCCCGGCGTACGGTGGAGGGCCTCGGCGACGCGCGTCGCCGGGGCCCCTCGCCGTCCGCCCCGACCGAAGGCAGGCCATGCCCACGCCCGTCACCCCGTCGTCCTCCCCGTCCTTCTTCGCTCCCCCGTTCCCGGAGCCCCGCTCCCTCCTGTCCGACGACCTGCTCGACGCGGTCCGTGGCCGCGCCGCGGGCTACGACCGCGACAACGCGTTCTTCGACGAGGACCTCGCGGCGCTCGTCGACGCGGGATACCTGCGCGCGCTCGTCCCCACGTCGTTCGGCGGCGCCGGGCTCGGCCTGCGCGAGGTCGCGCACGAGCAGGCGCGGCTCGCGGGCGCGGCGCCCGCGACGGCGCTCGCGGTGAACATGCACCACGTGTGGACCGGCGTCGCGCGCTACCTGCACGAGCGCGGCGACTCGTCGCTCGACTGGCTGCTCGAGGAGGCCGGCCGCGGCGAGGTGTTCGGCTTCGGGTACTCCGAGGGCGGCAACGACCTGGTCCTGCTCGGGTCCCGCACCGAGGCACGACCGGACGGCGCGGGCGGCTACACGTTCCACGGCCGCAAGATCTTCACGTCCAACTCGCCCGCGTGGACGCGGCTGGGCGTCCTCGGCCTCGACACTGCGTCCGACGACGCCCCGCGCCTCGTGCACGCGTTCGTCCCCCGGGACTCCGGGGTCGAGGTGCTCGACGACTGGGACACGATGGGCATGCGGGCCTCGCAGTCCCGGTCCACGGTGCTCGACGGCGCTCACGCGCCCGCCGACCGCGTCGTCCGGCGCCTCGCGCCCGGCCCCACGCTCGACCCGCTCGTCGTGGGGATCTTCACGACGTTCGAGACCCTCCTCGCGTCCGTCTACACCGGGATCGCGGAGCGCGCGCTCGAGCTCGGCGTCGCCGCGGCGCGCCGCCGCACGTCGATGAAGAACGACGGCGCGTCGCTCGCGCAGGACCCGGACATCCGGTGGCGACTCGCCGACGCCGCGCTCGCGCTCGACGCGGTCTGGCCGCAGATCGACACCGTCGCGGGCGAGCTCGACGCGCTCGTCGACCGCGGCGCGGGCTGGTTCCGCGCGACCGCGGGGCTCAAGGTGCGCGCCACGGAGACTGCGAAGACGGTGGTCGACCAGATGGTGCGCGTCGCCGGCGGGTCGAGCTACTTCGCCGGCAACGAGCTGGGCCGCCTGTACCGCGACGTGCTCGCCGGGATCTTCCACCCGTCCGACGACGAGTCGGCCCACTCGACGGTCGCCCAGTCCCTCCTGGGCCCGCCCGCCTGACCTTCCCTCCCTCCACCCGCCGAGTCGGGTGGTGGTCAGGGGGTGGTTGGTCGGGGCAGCCGTCGCGCAGGCGGGCGTACGCTGCGGCCATGAGCGACCCGCACGTCCCCGCCGCCCTCTCCCCCGCGACCGTCGCCGTCGCTGCCGGGCGGCCCGAGCGCGGGCAGGGCGCGCCCGTGAACCCGCCGATCGTCTTGTCGTCCACGTACGTCTCGCAGGGTGTACAGCAGCCTGGTGAGCTCCTGTACACGCGGATGGACACCGAGACCTGGCACCCGTTCGAGGAGGCGCTCGCCGCGCTCGAGGGCGCGGCGGAACCGGGCGTGGTCTTCGGCTCGGGGATGGCGGCCGTCGCGGCCGTCTTCTCGTTCGTCCCCGCCGGTGGCAGGGTCGTCCTTCCCCGGCACGCCTACCAGGTGACGCTCGGCTTCGCGGACGACCTCGCCGCGCGCGCGGGCGTGGAGGTCGTCCGCGTCGACGTCGCGGACACCGACCAGGTGCTCGCCGCTCTCGACAGCGCCTCGCTCCTGCTCGTCGAGTCGCCGACCAACCCCATGCTCGAGGTCGCCGACCTGCCGGTGCTCCTCGCGGCGGCGCGCGACCGGGGCGTGCTCACCGCCGTCGACAACACGTTCGCGACACCGCTCGGGCAGCAGCCGCTCGCGCACGGGGCCGACGTCGTCGTGCACTCGGTGACGAAGTACCTCGCCGGGCACTCCGACGTGGTCCTCGGCGCCGCGGTGGCCCGGACGCCCGAGCTCGTCGCGGCCCTGCGCGCGTACCGGACCCTGCACGGCTCGATCCCCGGCCCGTTCGAGGTGTGGCTCGCGCTGCGCGGCCTGCGCACCCTCGCGCTGCGCGTCGAGCGCGCCCAGGCGAACGCCGCCGAGCTGGCCAGGCGGCTCGCCGACCACCCGGACGTCGTCGACGTGCGCCACCCGAGCCTGCCGACGGATCCCGGTCACGAGCGCGCGTCGCGCCTCATGACGGGCTACGGGTCGATCCTCGGGGTCCGCCCGCGCGGCGGAGCGTCGGGGGCTGACGCGGTCGTCGCGGCCGTGCGCCTGTGGGTGCCGGCGACGAGCCTCGGCGGCGTGGAGTCGAGCCTGGAGCGTCGCCGACGGTTCGCGACCGAGTCGCTCACGGTCCCCGAGGACCTGCTGCGGCTCTCCGTGGGCATCGAGGACGTCGAGGACCTCTGGCAGGACCTCGACCGCGCGCTGCGGGCACCCGCCGACTGACCTCCCCCGAGGTGCGCTACCGTGCCTCGACGTCCGGGCGCCCGGGCCGCGACGGGTCGGGCGTGCCCACCGGGCCCGCCGGGACGTAGAAGACGCCGTCGTCGAGGTCGACGTCGAACGGACGCCCCTCCGCGGGGCGCTGCACGATGTCGAGGCGCTGACGCTCCTTCTCCTCGGTGAGGTGCGTGCGGCTCGGCTGGAAGATCTCGACGATCTCGCCGAACATGCCCGACGACGCGCTCTCGCCCCCACCCGCGTCGCGGCGGGCGCGCGCCTCGGCGCCGGAGGTGAACCGCGTGATCCCGACGACGAGCAGCACCGTGAGCGCGACCGTGACGAGCACGCCCACCGCGTCTGCGCCGATCCCCTGCAGCATCTCCCGAGCCTAGCGTCGACCACCCCGACCGGACCACGACGGCAAGGCCCCGCGCACACGACCCCGGGACGACGTCGACATCCTGCCGAGACACCGCCGTGACCCGACCGGAACCGGACCGTGCCCTGTCCGCCGCGCGGGCGTGACCTGCGCTTTCTACGATCGAGCCATGAGGACACGACGAGCGGTGCAGACCGGAGGCCGGCGAGGACGGCCCGCCCTGGCGAGGCCGCGACGACGCCCCGCGGCAGCCGCCGCGGCAGCGGGGCTCGTGCTGGCCCTCGCCGCGTGCACGCCGGGCGGCACGGACGACTCCCCGTCGCCGTCGGGCACCGCGACGAGCGACTCGCCCAGCCCCACGGACGCGCCGTCCGACGGGTCGGGCGAGAACCCGACGGACGACTCGTCGGCACCGGCCGACGACGCGACCGAGGCCCCGCTGCCGTTCCCCGCGAACACCGATCCCGACACCCAGGACCCGTCCGCGGACGCAGCCCTGACCGTGACGGACATCCGGATCGGTCACCACGACGGCTTCGACCGCGTCGTCTTCGAGCTCGGCGGCACGGGGGCGCCCGGGTGGCTCGTCGAGTACGTCGACCAGCCGATCGACGACGGCAGCGGCAACGTCGCGACCGTCGACGGCGACGCCTACCTGCAGGTCATGATCTCCGGCTCGGGATACCCCATGGACACGGGCGTCGACGAGTACGCGGGCCACAACCCGGTGCGCGCCGGCGACGACGGCGAGGTCGAGGAGGTCCTGCTGCGCGGGGTCTTCGAGGGCTACACGCAGGCGTTCGTCGGGGTCGACGACGAGCAGCGACCCTTCCGGGTGTTCTCGCTCGAGGACCCGACGCGCGTGGTGGTCGACGTCCGCGACGACGACTGACGCTCCGCGCCCGGCCCCGCAGCCGTCCTCAGCGCTCCGCCGAGATCCCCTCGGCCTTCTGCGGCCGGGCGAGCAGGCCGCGCGCCATCTCGTCGACGGGCATGCCCTCGTGCAGCACCGCGACGACGCCGGCCGTGATGGGCATCTCGACGCCCACCTTCTGCGCGAGCTCGAGCACCGACCGGCAGGACTTGACGCCCTCGGCCGTGCCGCCGGTGGCGGCGATCGCGTCGTCGAGGCTCAGCCCCTGGCCGACGTGCTTGCCGAGCGTGTGGTTGCGCGAGAGCGGCGACGAGCACGTCGCCACGAGGTCGCCCATGCCCGCGAGGCCGGGGAACGTCTCGGCGTCCGCCCCGAGCGCGAGGCCCAGGCGCGTGATCTCGACGAGCCCGCGGGTGATGACCGTGGCCGTGGTGTTGTAGCCGAACCCCCGCCCCTGGGCGATCCCCACCGCGAGGGCGATGACGTTCTTGACCGCGCCGCACAGCTCGACCCCGACGACGTCGCGGTTCGTGTAGGGACGGAAGTACGACGACGAGCAGGCCCGCGCCACGTACCGCGCCACGTCCTCGTCGACGCACGACACGACGGTCGCCGTCGGCTGGCGGTGCGCGATCTCGCGCGCCAGGTTCGGGCCCGACACCACGGCGACGCGCTCGGGCGGCAGCCCGAGGGACTCGGCGACGACCTCGCTCATGCGGCGGTCGGTGCTCAGCTCGACGCCCTTCATGAGCGAGACCGCGACGGCGTCGGGCTCCAGGTGCGGGCGCAGCTCGGCGAGCGTCGTGCGCGCGACCTGCGAGGGGATCGCGACGACCACCAGGCCCGCCCCGGCGAGCGCGTCGCGCGCGTCGGTCGTCGCCCGGATGCCCGCGGGCAGCTCGATCCCCGGGAGCCGCTTCTCGTTGCGGCGCTCGACGTTCACCTGCGCGGCGACCTCGGGGTCGCGGCCCCACAGGCGGACCTCGCAGCCGGCGTCGGCGAGCACGGCGGCGAACGTCGTGCCCCAGCTCCCCGACCCGAGGACCGCGGCGACGACGCGCTCCGGGGGAGGGGCGTCGTCGGCGCCGAGCGGCGCGGGACTGATCTCGACGGTCTGGTCCCCGCTCACCGACGGCGCTCCGAGCCCGGGTGCTGACGCAGGTCGAAGCGCTCCGCGGGCGCCTTCGCGCCGCGGATCTCCTCGAGCTGGCGCGTGATCGCCGCCATGATGCGCTCGGTCGCCTCGCGCAGCGTCGCGGTGTCCTGCGGGCGGTCGTAGAGGTCGGACAGGTCGACGGGCGGGCCGGCGTGCACCGCCACCCGCTTGGGCGGGATCGGCTTGAACACCTTGCCGTACGGCGCGAGGAGCTGCTCGGCGCCCCACTGCGCGATGGGAACCACAGGGGCGCGGCTCGTCAGGGCCAGCCGCGCGACGCCCGTCTTGCCGACCATGGGCCAGCCGTCGGGGTCGCGCGTCAGCGTCCCCTCGGGGAAGAACACGACGCACTCCCCCTCGTCGAGGCGCGCGGTGGAGTCGACGAGCGACTGCGCGGCGCCCGCGGTACCGCGGTGGACCGGGATCATGCCCGTGCGACGCAGGATGCCCCCCAGGACCGGCACCGTGAACAGCGACGCCTTGGCCGTGATCTTGGGCGCGCGCCCCTGGTCGTAGAGGAAGTGCGCGAGCGTCACGGGGTCGACCTCCGTGACGTGGTTCGCCGCGGCGATGAAGCCGGTCGCGGGAAGGTTCTCCGCGCCGCGCCAGTCACGGCGGGTGATCGCGAAGAGGATCGGGCGCAGGAAGAACGCGAGGGTCTTGTACGCGCGCGGGGTCTCGGGCAGGCTCGGCACGGTCACCGAGCCTACCGGGCGCGGCCCGCCGCTCAGATCCAGCCGTGCCGCCGCGCCACGTGCGCCGCCTCGTGACGGTTCGCCGCCCCGAGCTTCGCGGCGGCCGACGACAGGTAGTTGCGCACCGTTCCTGGGGCGAGGTGGGCGCGCGTCGCGATCTCCTCGACGGGCGCCCCGTCGGCGGCGAGCTCGAGCACGTCCGCCTCGCGCGCGGTGAGCGGGCTCGCGCCCGCGGCGATCGCCTCCGCGGCCAGCTCGGGGTCGACGTAGCGGCCGCCGTCGCGCACCTGCCGCACGACGTCGGCGAGCACGCGCGACGAGACCGTCTTGGGCAGGAACCCGCGCGCGCCCGCCTCCAGCGCGCGCTTGAGATAGCCCGGCCGGCCGTGGCTCGTGACGATCACCACACCGCACGACGGCAGGTCGCGCGCGAGGCGCTGCGCGACCTCGACCCCGTCGAGCCCGGGCATCTGGAGGTCGAGCACCGCGACGTCGGGCTCGAGCTTGAGGGCGGCGGCGACGGCCTCGGGACCCGAGGCCGCCTGCGCCACGACCTCCAGGTCGTCCTCGAGGGCCAGGAGCGACGCGACGGCGTCGCGGATGAGGTTCTCGTCGTCGGCGAGCAGGATGCGGATCACGCGCGCGTGGTCCTCTCGGTGGTGGGGGCGGGAAGGTCGCGAGCGCTGCCCCGCGCCGGTGCCCCCCGGGCCGCGCCGTCGTCGGGCACGCGCGCGACGAGGCGGTACCGGCCGCCGTCGGACCACGTGCGCAGGCTCCCGCCGGCGCCCTCCAGCCGCTCCCGGAGACCGACCAGCCCGGAGCCGCGTCCGTCGCCCGTCCCCGTGGGGGCGCCGTCGTTGACGATCTCGACGACGCTCGACGTCCGGTCCCGGTGCACCGTGATCGTGCACGTGCGGGCGGTCGAGTGCCGCACCACGTTGGTGACGCCCTCGCGCACCGCCCAGGCGAGCGCCTCCTGCGCGTCGGCGCCGACCGGGGTCTCCTCGCCGTGGACGGTCGTCTCGATGCCCGCCGAGCGCAGGACCGAGCGGGCGCCGACGAGCTCGGCCCCGAGGTCGGCGGTGCGGTAGCCGGCGACGACGGCGCGCACCTCGCGCAGCGCGTCCTGCGCGATCCGGCGCACCTCGAGCATCTGCTCCTCCGCGCCGGGGCGGCCCCGGGCGGCCAGCTCCGCGGCGAGCTCGCTCTTCACGGCGACGACGGACAGCGTCCGCCCGAAGACGTCGTGCAGGTCGCGGGAGAACCGCAGCCGCTCCTCCGCGACGGCGAGCCGGGCGTGGAGCACGCGCGTGCGCTCCTGCTCCCACACGATGCCGAGCATCCACACGGACACGCGGTAGGACCCGAACACGGCGACGAGCATGATCGTGCCCGACAGCCCGAGGCCGAACGCCATGCCCGCGGTCGTCGAGGTGATCGGCCCGGTGCCCACCCACACGGAGCACCCCGTGACCGCGCCGAACAGGACGGCGAGGAGGGCGAGGCGCCGGAAGGTGAGGAGCGGCACGACGGCGAGCGTGCCGAACCCGAACCCCAGCAGGAGCGCGTAGTACCGGGCGCTCCCGGCGACGTCGTCCGCCGAACCGACCGGGAAGGTCCAGAACCCGACCACCGCGACCGCGAGGGACACGGCCCCGTGGAGCGCGAGCAGCCACGGGCGCACGACCGGGCCCCCGAGGAAGTGCACCACCCCCGCCCGGAGCATCGCGAGGCACGTGACGGTGTGCGCGAGGACGAGCAGCAGCCACGCGTTGACGGCCCCCGGCCGGAACGTCTGGTCGACGCCGACGAGCGCGAGCGCGAGGAACGGCTCGAACAGCGAGAGCAGGTACAGCGACCAGCGCGTGTAGGCGTCGAACCGCTCGGGCGCGGTCCGACGGCTCCACACGTCGAGGAACGTGCGTGGTCGGGTGATCACGTCGACCAGCGTCGCACGCACGCGCGCCGCAGCGCCGTGACAGGCGTCATGACCTGCGGTGACGACGCCGCGGGGTCAGTCGCGGCGGACGTCGGCACCGAGCGCGACGAGCTTCTCCTGGAAGTTCTCGTAGCCGCGGTCGATGAGGCTGATGCCGCGCACGGTCGACGTGCCCTTCGCCGCGAGCGCGGCGATGAGGTGGGAGAAGCCGCCGCGCAGGTCGGGGACCTCGATGTCGGCCGCGGCCAGCGGCGTCGGGCCGGAGATCACCGCGGAGTGGTGGAAGTTGCGCTGGCCGAACCGGCAGTCGCGCCCGCCCAGGCACTCCTTGTAGACCTGGATGGTGGCGCCCATGCCGCGCAGCGCGTCGGTGAAGCCGAACCGGTTCTCGTAGACCGTCTCGTGCACGATCGACAGGCCCTTGGCCTGGGTGAGCGCGACGACGAGCGGCTGCTGCCAGTCCGTCATGAAGCCGGGGTGCACGTCCGTCTCGAGGACGATCGGCGACAGGTCGCCGCCCGGGTGCCAGAACCGGATGCCGTCGTCCTGGACGTCGAAGCGGCCGCCGACCTTGCGGAACGTGTTGAGGAACGTCATCATCTCGGGCTGCGTCGCGCCCTTGACCGTGATGTCACCGCCTGTGGCGAGCGCGGCCGACGCCCACGACGCCGCCTCGATGCGGTCGCCGAGCGCCGTGTGCGTGTACCCGTCGAGGCGGTCCACGCCCTCGATGCGGATCACGCGGTCGGTGTCGACCGAGATGATCGCGCCCATCTTCTGGAGCACCGCGATGAGGTCCATGATCTCGGGCTCGATCGCGGCGTTCGCCAGCTCCGTGATCCCCTCGGCGCGCACGGCCGTGAGCAGGAGCTGCTCCGTGGCCCCCACCGACGGGTACGGCAGCGCGATCTTGGTGCCCTGCAGGCGGCGCGGGGCGCGGATGTGGATCCCGTTCTCGCGCTTGTCCACGACGGCGCCGAACTGGCGCAGGATGTCCAGGTGGTAGTTGATCGGCCGGTCGCCGATCCGGCACCCGCCCAGGTCGGGGATGAACGCCTCGCCCAGGCGGTGCAGCAGCGGGCCGCAGAACAGGATCGGGATCCGGCTCGAGCCCGCGTGCGCGTCGATGTCCGCGACGTGCGCCGACTCGACGTTGGAGGGGTCCAGGTCGAGGATCCCCGCGTCCGGGTCGGACTTCACCGCCACGCCGTGCAGCTCCAGCAACCCCGTCACGACGCCGACGTCGCGGATCTGCGGCACGTTGCGCAGCACGCTCGGCGACTCCCCCAGCAACGACGCCACCATCGCCTTGGACACGAAGTTCTTCGCGCCCCGTACGGTGATCGTCCCGTCCAGCGGGGTCCCGCCGTTGACGTACAGCACATCCTTCATGAGCTCTGGTCGCCCTCTCGCCAGCCGATGGTCCGTGGTGCCCCTGCGGGCCCGGTCCCGCGTGTCGTGGCCGCGGACGGCTCATCCGCGGGCGCGGGGCCCGAGTGCGCCAACATGCGGCACCCGGAGATTATTCACCCCCGCGGGCATGCTCGCCGCCATCCGGACGGCGGCGGCCGTCCCCGACACGTTACTCCCCGGTACGCCTGCGCGGGACGAGCGCCCAGAACCGCGAGGTAGAGCCCTGGTCCCGCGGGGTAGAGCCCTGGTCATGACCATGCCTCTACCTCGGCGGACCAGGGCTCTACCTGGGCGGACCAGGGCTCTCTCCCTCGGCGGACCGGGGCTCTCCCTCGGTGCAGCCGGAGGCCGGGTCAGACGGCGGTCGGGTCGAACCCCGCGACGTACCGGTCGATCTCGGCGAGGTAGGCGGCCCGCTGGGAGTCGCCCAGCCACGACGCCTCGAACGAGTTCCGCGCGAGCTGCACGACCTCCTGGGTCGTCAGGTCCGCGGCGTCCGCGAGCGCCACGTAGTTGTCGGCCACGTAACCGCCGAAGTACGCGGGGTCGTCCGAGTTCACCGTGACGCGCACGCCCGAGCGCAGCAGGCCCGCGATCTCGGTCGCCTTCATGTCGTCGGTGACGAACGAGTTCGAGACGGGGCAGCACGTGAGCCCCAGGCCGCGCTCGCGGACGACGTCGACGAGCGCCGGGTCCTCGACGACGTTCGTGCCGTGGTCCACGCGGTCGACGCCGATCTCGTCGAGCACGGTGCGGATGTTGTCGATGCTGCCGACCTGGTCGATGTCGCAGTGCATCGTGAGCCGGTAGCCGAGCTCGCGGGCGCGCGCGAAGACGTCGGCGAACTTCTGCGGCGGGTTGTCGCGCTCGTCCGAGTCGAGCCCGACGCCCAGGATCTTGTCCCGGAACGGCACCGACGCCTCGAGCGTCTCTGCCGCGCTCTGTGCGGAGTGGTCGCGCAGGAAGCACAGGATGAGGTGCGCGTCGATGCCGTGCTTGCTCGGCGCCTCGGCCGCGGCGCGGTGGTAGCCCGTCACGACCGCCTCGAACGGCACGCCCCGCGACGTGTGCGCCTGCGGGTCGAAGAACATCTCGGCGTGCTTCACGCCGTCCGCCGCCGCGCGGGCGAGGTAGGCGTCGGCGAGCTCGTAGAAGTCGTCCGCGGTCTGCAGCACCTCCATCGCCGGGTAGTACACGGCGAGGAAGCTCGTCAGGGAGTCGAACGCGTAGGTCGCGCGCACCTCCTCGACCGTCGTCTGGCCGATGTCGATCCCGTTCTTCTGCGCGAGCCGCAGCTTGAGGTCGGGCTCGAGCGTGCCCTCCAGGTGCAGGTGCAGCTCCGCCTTGGGCAGGCCGGTGACGAACTCACGGGTGGGCGTCGTGGGCGCGGGCATGGGTCTCCTTCTCGGGTCGGTGTCCCCCCGCCCCCATCCTCCCCCGTGCACGACGCCGGGGCGCACCCGCCCCCGGGACGGCCGCACCGGCGTCGGGCTCGCGGGGACGGTGGCGGCCCGAATCGATTAGGCGGCTGACGCCGCGGGCGGGTGCGAGGCATGGTCGTCGCGTTCGACATCCGAGAGCGAAGGAGCTGGAGAGATGCGACGCATCGCAGCGTGGGCCGCCGCCGTGGTCCTCGGCGCGGCCGGGCTCGTGGCGGCCTCGCCACCCGCCCCGGCCGCCGCGCACGGGGCGGAGGTGTTCCCGGGGAGCCGCCAGTACCTGTGCTGGGTGGACGGCCAGACGGGCAACGGGCAGGTCGACCCGCAGAACCCGGCGTGCGCGAACGCCTACGCGGTCAGCGGGACCTCGGCGTTCTACAACTGGTTCGGGAACCTGGACTCGAACGGCGCGGGCCGGACGGTCGGCTACGTCCCCGACGGGCAGATCTGCGACGGCGGGGGGCGCGGCCCGTACGACTTCAGCGGGTTCAACGCCGTGCGCGACGACTGGCCGCGGACGCACCTGACCGCCGGGGAGACCTACCAGTTCCAGCACAACAACTGGGCCGAGCACCCGGGACGCTTCGACGTCTACGTCACCCGGGAGGGCTGGGACCCGTCGAGCCCGCTCGCCTGGGACGACCTCGAGCTCGTCGACAGCGTGACGAACCCGCCGGACACGGGCGGACCCGGCGCCCTGAACTACTACTACTGGGACGTCACGCTTCCGGCGGACCGCAGCGGCGACCACATGATCTTCACCCACTGGGTCCGCTCGGACAGCAACGAGAACTTCTACTCGTGCTCCGACGTCGCGTTCGACGGCGGCGCCGGCGAGGTCACGGGGATCGGCGACGACGGCGGCGAGCCGACCGAGCCGGCGTGCCCCGACGAGGCGCCGGGCGCCCCGGGAACGGTGATGGCCATGTCCGTCACCGCGACCAGCGCGCACGTCATGTGGGGTGCCGCCGAGTCCGGGTGCGTCACCGGGTACGACGTGCTCGACCCCGTCACCGGCCAAGTCCTCGCGAGCACCGACGGGTCGCCCATGGTCGACCTCACCGGTCTCGAGCCCGACACGGCGTACACGGTGGAGGTCCGGTCGCGGAACGACCACACCGGGGCGGTCTCCGGGACCAGGAACGTCACGTTCACGACGCTGGACGACGGCGGCACCCCCGAGCCCACCGGCGCGTGCACCGTCGACTACTCCGCGGCCGCCTGGGGCGGCACGAGCACCGGGTTCACCGCGTCGGTCACGGTGACCAACACGTCCGCCGCGACCGTGGACGACTGGGTCGTCACGTTCGACTACCCCGGGGGTCAGCGGGTCGACGCGCCGGGATGGAGCGCGGCCGTCGCCCAGACGGGCACCACGGTCACGGCGACCCACCCGGCGTGGCAGCCGAGCATCGCGCCGGGGCAGTCGGTCACGTTCGGCTACAACGGCGCGACCACGACGGCCGGCACCCACCCCGATCCCACCGGGTTCACGCTCGACGGGGTCGCCTGCGACTGACGCGCGACGACGGTGGGCCGGCGGGGACCGCCCCGTCGGCCCACCCACCTCTAGTCCGTCGCCGAGACCAGACCCACGCGGTAGGCGAGCACGACCGCCTGCACCCGGTCCCGGAGCCCGAGCTTGGCCAGGATCCGGGACACGTACGTCTTGACGGTCTCGGGGGTGATGACGAGCACGCTCGCGATCTCCGCGTTGGACAGCCCCGCGGCGAGCTGCTCGAGCACCTCGAGCTCGCGCGGGGTCAGGGCACGCACGACGTCGTCCCGCGCGGGGCGGGAGGCGTCGGTCGGCCGCACCCGCTCGGCGTAGCGGCCGACGAGGGCGCGGGTGACGCTCGGGGCCAGCAGGGACTCGCCCCGGGCGATCGTCCGGATGCCCTCGACCAGCTCGGCGGGAGGGGCGTCCTTGAGCAGGAACCCGCTCGCCCCGGCGCGCAGCGCCTCGTAGACGTACTCGTCGACGTTGAACGTGGTCACCATGAGCACCTTCGCCGGCGTCTCGACGTCGGGCCCGGCGATCTGCCGTGTCGCCTCGATGCCGTCGAGCACGGGCATCCGGATGTCCATGACCACGACGTCGGGGCGCAGCCGTCGCGCGGCCTCGACGGCCGCCCGGCCGTCCTGCGCCTCGCCGACGACCTCCATGTCGGCCTGCGCGGAGAAGATCGTGACGTAGCCGACCCGCACCAGCTCCTGGTCCTCGCAGACCAGGACGCGGATCGGGGGCCGTGGCCCCGGCGGCGAGACGGTCATGGGCTGCTCCTGGTCGGGGCGGTGGTCGGGGCGGTGGGGATCCGGGCCCGCACGCGGAATCCCCCGTCAGGCGTGGGGCCGGTCTCCAGGTCCCCGTCGAGGACGCGGACGCGCTCGCGCAGACCGGCGAGCCCGCGACCGGCCGGTGGCGCCGGATCCACGGTGCCAGGCCCGTCCGGCGACGGAGTTCCCGGCCTGGCGACCGACGAGTCGGGTCCGCCGGTGCTCACCTCGGCCTCGACGTGGTCGGCGCCGTGCCGCACGCGGACCGTGGTCGGGCGCCCGGGCGCGTGCTTGAGCGCGTTGGTCAGGCCCTCCTGCACCACCCGGTAGGCGGCGAGCCCGACGGCGTCGGGCAGGTCGCGCCGTCGACCCTCCTCCGTCCACTCCACCGGTTGGCCGGACCGGCGGGCCTGGTCGACGAGGTCGCCCACGCGGCCGAGGACCGGCGCCCGCTCCGCCGGGGCCGCCTCGCCCGTGGCCTCGAGCACGCCCAGCAGGTGCCGGAGCTCCGTCAGGGCGCGTCGCCCGGTGCCGCTGATCGCGACGAGCCCTTCGGCGGCGCGGTCGGGTGCCGCGTGCAGGAGGTACTGCGCGGCGTCGGCCTGCACGACCATCGCGGTCACGTGGTGCGTCACGACGTCGTGCAGGTCCCTCGCGATCCGGGCGCGCTCCTGAGCGGTCGCGACGGCGGCCGCGAGACGCCGACGCTCGACCTCCTCGGCCCGCCGGCGACGCACTCCCGCGCCGGCCGACCAGATCACCACCAGGACGAGGTAGAACGCGAGGAACACGGGCAGCCGGTTGGGCGAACCGAGGCCGGACAGCGTGGCCGCGAGGACGACGTAGCCACCGGTCACCACGGCGGCGATGATCCGACGAGACCGCGCCAGGTGGGCCCCGGCGGTGTACAGCGCCACGTAGAGGCCGACGCTCGCGAACGTCGGCGGGCAGGCCAGCACCTGCGCCGCGGCGAAGGCGGCACCGACGACGGCGAGGCAGACCCCGGGTACGCGGCGGCGGAACGCGAGCGGCAGGCACTGCGCGAGGGCGAGCGTCACCGCCAGCGCGTCCGTCGGCCGCTCGGGCAGGTCACCGAGCTCGACGCCGATCGTCGAGAGCGTCGGGACGAACCCGAGCACTGCGAGGGCGACCGCGAGCGACGCGTCCAGCGCGTCCTGCCGTCCCGGTCGCCACCGTCGACGCGGCTCACCGGGGCGTGACGCCCGGTCGAGGACGGGGTTGTCGGGCACGGCCCGAGCCTACGGGCGACGACGGCGGGCCGGGACCCACGTCCCACGCCGGCGCGCGAGCACGAGCATCGGGACGGCGATCAGCACGCCGAGCACCACGGTCACCACCGATCCCTCGATGCCGAACGCTCCGCCCGTCAGCAGGCTCGGCCCCGAGATGTCGGCGACCAGCAGGCCCGCGGAGGCGTGCCCCGAGACGGGGATGCCGAGCAGCGCGATCGTGGCGTTCCAGGCGAGGTGCAGGCCGATGGCGAACCACAGGTTCCGACGCCAGAGGAACGCGGCGCCGAGCAGTCCGCCCGCCTCGATCGCGATCGCCAGCGCGCTCCACGCGGTCGCGGCGGGGTTGAACAGGTGCGTCAGACCGAAGAACAGGGCCGTGATCCCCAGCGCGACCCAGCTCCCGAGCAGACGCTCGAGCGCCTGGAGCGCGAAGCCACGGAACATGAGCTCCTCGGTGACGGCGGCGCCGACGGTCACCGCGACGATCGGTGCCACCACCGCGAGGAGGCCGCCGTCGGCGACGCGGAACGTGTAGCCGCCGAGGGCCGTGACGACGGCCGCGGACACCGCGACGAAGCCGAGCCCGACCGCGGCGCCCCGCAGCGCCTCCGGCACCGCGCGGCGGCCGGCGAGCTCGGGCGTGCGGCGGTGGGCGACGCACCGCATGACCACCCGGTAGACGACGACCGCGAGCGCCGCGCCCAGCACGGGGAGCAGCAGGAACTGTTCGGCCGACGCCGTCAGACCTCCGACGAGGGCGACGCCGACCACGCCGATCAGCATCCACGTCAGGGGGTGCCGCAGGAAGCGGGACATCGGGCCGCCGCCGTCGTCCTCCCGGGTCCGGGGGCGAGGTGTCGTGGTCGTCGTGCTCATGCGGGCCTCCGTCGCTGTGCGTGACCGCCCGGCTGGGCGACCACCGGCAACGCTAGGAATCCGGGCGCTCCGGCGAATCACCCCCGGGTGAGCAGTCCGGATAGCTCTCACGGGGGACCCACGCCGCGGCAGACCCGCCTCGTGACGCCCGGAGCTCAGTTGCGGTTCAGGCCGTGCCTCCGCGAGTCCAGGGCGACCTTGAAGTGGCTCTCTGCCTCGTCGATCACCCGCGTCGGTGTCGACGGGTCGAACACCCGCAGCAGCGAGAAGCGGAAGCCGGTGGGGTCGACGGTGCGCAGCTCGACGTTGCCACCGTGGCCGTTGGTCGCGTACGCGGTCCAGCGCTGCCGGATGCTCTCCGCACCGTCGGCCTTGCCCACGTAGTGCCGACCGTCGCGGGTGTCGGTGATCAGGTAGACACCGACGACGGAGGCCAGCGCCGTGCGCCACGCGGCATAGCGGTGCTCGCGCATCACCGCCTGCAGCTGCGCGTGGTCGAGCACGAGCCGGTCGAAGCCCGGGAACGGCACGGGCCGCGCGTCGGCGATCTCCATGACCGGGTATCCCGCCGCGGTCGGCCCGTTGAGCCGCCACGTGCGCGGCGACCGCCAACCGATCACCAACCGGTCCCTCAGGTCCGCGAGCCGCTCGGACCTGACCAGGTCGAACGTGCGGAGGGCCCCGTCGTTCGAGACCTCACCGCGGTTCTCCAGCACCGACCACAGCCGCGCCCGGTCTCCACCCTCGCGGACGAACACGACCCAGATGCCCGGCGGAGCAGCCGGGAAGATCCGTGGCGACGCCGACTGCCGGCGTGTGTACGCCAGGATCTCGTCATCGGTCGAGTCCGCGTGGATGCCCGGCAGGCCCGTGTCCTCGTGCTCCTTGACGAAGGCGTGCCGGATCACGAGGGCCTCCGCGGGGTCGATGAGCCCGCTGCGCAGGATCGGTTCGAGCGTCAGTGTCATGTGCCGGTCGGTCTCCCGTGTCGTCGTGGCGTCTCGTCCGCCGTCGTCGAGGCCGTCCGGCGCGTTCGTCGGCTGCCGTCGGTCGAGGTCGGCCGGGCAGCCCCCGCGTCGCCGCGAGTACGGCCCCGCGCCGCGTCCAGCGCCGTCACCAGTCGACGACGCGCGCCACGACGCTCCCCGCACCCCGCGCGAGCCAGACGACGCCGCGCCCGACGCTCACGACGACGCTGACGAGGTCGACGAGCTCCAGGACTCTGGCGATGCCGCGCCCGAGGGCTCGGAACGGTCGCCACACCTGGTACCAGAAGCCCCGTCGCGGCCGGCTCGGCGAACTCACGACGGAAGCGTGCCACACACGACCCGTTCTCGGCCGCTCGGCCACGTCCTCGCCACGCCCGCTAGGGTGCTTCGCATGCGAAACGACGACCCTGCGGCGGTGGCCTCCGAGGAGCTGCGGATCCAGATCCCGGCGGGCGGCTGGGTCGTCGGCACGGTGCGCCGGCCCGCCGAGGAGCCGCCCCGCGGCGTCGTGGTGATCCACCCGGCGACGGCGGTCCCCGAGCGCCTGTACACGGGGTTCGCGGAGTTCCTCGCTACCCACGGGTACGTGGCCGTCACCTACGACTACCGCGGCACCGGCCGGTCCGGCAGCCCGCGCTCCCACCGCGGCCTGCGCATGCGCGACTGGATGGCCGACGACGTCCCCGCGGTCGCCGCGTGGGCCCGCCCGCGGTTCGGCGACGTGCCGCAGCTCGCCGTCGGGCACAGCATCGGCGGGCACGCGCTCGCGCTCGGCAGGGGCTCACGGGGCCTGGCCGGGTTCGTCACGGTCGCGTCCCACGTCGCCGCGACGTCCACGGTCCCCGACCGCGCCGAGCGGGCGCGCGTCCGGCTGATCCTGCGGGTGCTCGGCCCTGCGACGGCCCGGGTGCTCGGCTACGTCCCCGGCCGTCGCCTGAGCCTCGGGGAGGACATGCCCGCCGCCGCGATGCTCGAGTGGGGCCGCTGGTCGACCCTGCCGGGCTACTTCTTCGACGACCCGACCATGCGCGCCGCCGCGGACGCGGCACGCGTCACCGGCGACGTCCTCGCCGTCGGGTTCACCGACGACCCGTGGGCCACCCCCGCGCAGATCGATGCGATCACCGACCGCCTCACGGCCGCTCGCGTCGAGCGACGGACGTGGAGCCCCGCCGACGGCGGCGTGCAGGCGATCGGTCACATGGGCTTCTTCCGCCGAGGCCTGCGCGACACGCTCTGGCCCGAGCTCCTCGCCTGGCTCGACGCCCGCGCGGGGGCCGCCCCGGCGCAGGAGGACGGCAACGTCCGCTTTCCTGCCAGGAAGCCGCGACGGTGACGCGTCGCCCGCCGCGGCTGGTGTTCCTCACCACCGCGGCGGAGCGCCAGATGCGGCGCTGGATCGCGCGACGCGGCAGCGCACACGGCACCGGCAACGGCGGCCAGGGATTCGGCGCCCCCGCCGCCGGCGTCCTGCTGCACCTCGCCGACCACCCCGGCGCGACGATCGGCGAGGTGACGGCCGCGCTGCAGGCCTCCCCCGCCGGCACCAGCGGCCTGCTCGCCCGCATGGAGCGCGCCGACCTCGTGCGCCGTCGCACCGACCCCGACGACCGACGCACCGTCCGGCTGGACCTCACGCCCACCGGCACCGCTGCGCTCGACGACGTCCGCGCCGCGCTCGCCGAGCTGAACGACCGCCTCACCGACGGCTTCACCCCCGACGAGCTGGCCACCGTCGCCCGCTGGCTCGAGCACGTGACGCGGACGCTCTCGTAACGGTCGCACCCTCTTCGGCTCCGGATGAGCGCCATCATGGGCCTGTACGTAACATCGAAAGTAGGTAACATTCGATGCGACCTACATCGGAGGAAACCATGGTGACCGGCTTCGTCGGTCGGAAGCGCGAGCTCGCCGACCTCGACTACGTCCTGGAGCAGGTGCGGAACCCGACCTCCGACAGGCCGGGGAAGGCGATCGCCCTGCGTGGACGTCGCAGGGTCGGCAAGTCCCGCCTCGTCACCGAGTTCGTCGAGCGTGCAGGGGTGCCGTCGCTGTACTTCCTGGCAGACGGATCGCGCCCCGAGCTCGAACAGCGCCGACTTCTCGAGACCGTCGCCGCCTCCGGTCTGCCCGGTGCGGACGCCGCCGGATACGCCGTCTCCTCTTCCTGGCAGGACGCCCTGACCGTCCTGGCCCTCGCGCTGCCAACGGACCGGGTGTCGATCATCGTGCTGGACGAGGTCTCCTACCTGACCGGCGACCCAGGGTTCGAGGGCGCGCTCCAAGGCGTGTGGGACACCCGGTTCTCGGCGCTGCCCGTGCTCCTCGTCCTCGTGGGGTCGAATCAGTCAGAGATGGAACGGCTCACCAGCCACGGACGCCCGTTCTACGGCCGCAGCGTCGACAAGGAGATCCTCCCGCTCACCCCGCAGGACGTGGCGACAATGACGGGCCTGGACGCGGCACCAGCGATCGATGCCTATCTGGTGACAGGCGGCCTGCCCCCGCTGGTCACGGCGTGGAGACGTGGGCAGTCGGTCGCGGACTACCTCGCCGACGGCCTGTCCACCTCGATCAGCACGCTGGTCGTGTCGGGCGAACGGGTCCTGTCCTCCGAGTTCCCCTCCGAGACCCAGGCGAAAGACGTGCTGCGCGCGATCGGCGCGGACGCCCGGACGTTCACGGCGATCGGCCAGGCTGCCCAGGTCGACCAACGCGCTTCGCTCTCGCGTTCGCTCGACCAGCTGGTCGAGCGGCGCGTCGTCGCCGTCGACGAGCCCCTCTCGACCAAGCCTGCTCACCACAAGCAGTACCGGATCGACGACCCGTACATGCGCTTCTGGCTCGCGTTCCTGCACGACGCCGCCGACCTCATCGATGCAGGCCGTGGCGACATCGTGACGCGGCGCATCGAGCGCGGGTGGTCGACGTGGCGCGGACGAGCCGTCGAGCCCGTCGTCCGGCGGCTCCTCTGGGAGCGAGCGCTCGACGACGACGTCGTGCCGGCGTCCGCCGTCGTCGGCGGCTGGTGGAACCGCAAGGGCGACGTCGAGGTCGACCTGGTCGGCGCCGATCGGCGTCCCGCGAAGACCGTCACCTTCATCGGCTCGATCAAGTGGCGCGAGACCGCGCCCTTCGATCTCCATGACGCCACCGAGCTGGTCAACCAGCGCAGCGTCGTCCCTGGGGCCGACCAGGACGCCCCGCTGATCGCCGCGTCCCGCTCCGGGGGCAGCATCGACGGCATCACGATCCTCACCCCGGCCGACCTGCTCGGCTGAGCTCACCGCTACGGCAGGTGGGCCCTGTCGAAGGCGTCGAGCATGCTGGGACGTCGGCGGTGTCTATCCCGCGGGCAGCCCCCCACCCCGGTCCGCGCCTCGGCCCAGGCGTTGTTCCGCCTCCTGCGTGCCTCTCCGAGTGGCCCGCAGGGGGCACGCCTGTCTCAGGTGCGCACCGGGCCTCCAGACAGAAAGAGGCCCGGAACCGTGGAACTCCGCGGATCCGGGCCTCTGACCACGCGATCGGACGGCGTCCGACCTGGCCTGCTGCCTAGAAGTTGATCATGTGCCCCGCGAGGCCGTGGATCGACTCCTGGACGGCCTCGGACAGCGTCGGGTGGGTGTGCACGTTGCGCGCGACCTCGTTGACCGTGAGGTCCCACTTCTGCGCGAGCGTGAGCTCGGGCAGCATCTCGGAGACGTCGGGGCCGATGAGGTGGCCGCCGAGCAGCTCGCCGTAGGTCTCGTCGGAGATGAGCTTGACGAAGCCGACCGGGTCGCCGAGGCCGTGCGCCTTGCCGTTCGCCATGAACGGGAAGGTCGCGACCTTGACCTGGTAACCCTCGTCGCGCGCCTGCTGCTCGGTGAGGCCGAAGCTCGCGACCTGCGGCTGGCAGAACGTCGCGCGCGGCATCATGCGGTAGTCGCCGAGCGTGAGGGTCTCGGCGCCGCCGATGGTCTCGGCCGCGACGACGCCCTGCGCCTCGGCGACGTGCGCGAGCATGAGCTTCGCGGTGACGTCGCCGATGGCGTAGATGTGCTCGACGTTGGTGCGCATGACGTCGTCGATCGCGATGGCGCCGCGCTCGGTGAGCTGGACGCCGGTGTTCTCCAGGCCGAAGCCCTCGACGTTGGGCGCGAAGCCGACGGCCATGAGGACCTTGTCGACGACGAGCTCGCCCGGCTTGTCGTCCTTGACGCCCTTGTAGGTGACCGTGACGCCGTTCGCGCCGTTGTCGGTGACCGTCTGGACGGCGGTCGACGTGAGCAGGTTGACGCCGAGCTTCTTGTACTGCTTGGCGATCTCCTTCGACACGTCGGCGTCCTCGTTGGGCAGCGCGCGGTCGAGGAACTCGATGATCGTCACGTCCACGCCGTAGTTCTTGAGGACGTAGGCGAACTCCATGCCGATCGCGCCGGCGCCGACGATGGCGATGGAGCGGGGCAGGTCGCGCGTGAGGATCTGCTTCTCGTACGTGACGACGTTCTCGGACAGCTCGACGCCCGGGAGCAGGCGCACCTTCGAGCCGGTCGCGATGATGACGTTGTCGAACGTCACCTGGTCGGTCGAGCCGTCGGCGAGCTTCACGTCGAGCGTGTGCGCGTCGCGGAACGTGCCGCGGCCGTCGTACTCGGTGATCTTGTTCTTCTTCATGAGGAAGTGCACGCCCTTGACGCGCCCCTCCGCGACGGTGCGCGAGCGGTCGAACGCCGCGCCGAAGTCGAAGCTGACCTCTCCGGAGATGCCGAAGGTCTTGGCGTCGTGCTGGAAGATGTGCGCGAGCTCGGCGTTGCGCAGGAGCGCCTTGGACGGGATGCAGCCCACGTTGAGGCACACCCCACCCCAGTACTTCTCCTCCACGACCGCGACCGACAGGCCCAGCTGGGCTGCACGGATCGCGGCCACGTAACCACCGGGACCTGCACCGAGGACGACGACGTCGTAGTGGGATGCCATGGCGTCCAGCCTAATGGCGCGGGATCGGCCGTGGCGCGCCCGCGCGGGCGACGTCCGCCACACCCGCGGGCCCGGGAGGGTTGACCCTGCGCCGTCGGGCAGGTCACGATGTCCGGGATGCGACACCTGCGGCTCCTCCTTCGCCGGCCGCGCTGAGCCCGCCGGGCGGGCACGCTCAGCGCGGCGATGCCCGCGCGTCCCCACGGACCGGGCGAGTGCCCGACGACGAAGCCCACCTTCTCGAGGAGCCTCCCCGTGGACGCCGCACACCCACCCCAACCCTCCGTACCCCCGTCTCCCCCGTCGACCCGCGAGATCGAGGACCGCTGGCAGCGGCACTGGGCCGAGCACGGGACGTTCCGCGCGCGCGACGACGGCGCGCGACCGCGCCGCTACCTGCTGACGATGTTCCCGTACCCCTCGGGCGACCTGCACATGGGTCACGCCGAGGTGTTCGCCCTGGAGGACGTCGTCGCGCGGTACTGGCGCCTGCGCGGGTACGACGTGCTCAACCCGATCGGCTGGGACTCGTTCGGGCTCCCCGCCGAGAACGCGGCGATCCGCCGAGGCGAGAACCCCGCGGTCTTCACCGAGACCAACATCGCGACGCAGGCCGCGACGGCGCACCGGTACGGCGTGTCGTTCGACTGGTCGCGACGCCTGGAGACCCACCGCCCGGAGTACTACCGCTGGACGCAGTGGCTGTTCCTGCGGCTGCTGGAGCGCGGCCTCACCTACCGCGCGACCGCCCCGGTGAACTGGTGCCCGGCCGACCAGACGGTGCTCGCGAACGAGCAGGTCGTGGGCGGGCGGTGCGAGCGGTGCGGGGCGGCCGTCGTGCAGCGCGAGCTCACGCAGTGGTTCGTGCGCGTCACCGCGTACGCCGACCGGCTGCTCGACGACATGGACGCGCTCGAGGGCGCGTGGCCCGCGCGCGTCCTGACGATGCAGCGGAACTGGATCGGGCGCAGCACGGGCGCGCGCGTGCGCTTCGCGGTCGTGCCCGACGGCGGCCCCCGCGCCGCCGCGAGCGCCTCGCCCGGGCCGGGCGCACGCCCCGAGCACGTCGAGGTGTTCACGACGCGCCCCGACACCCTGCCCGGCGCGACGTTCGTCGCCGTCGCGCCGGACGGACCGCTCGCGGCGGTGCTGTGCGCGCCGGAGCACGCGGAGGCGCTCGCGCGGCACCGGGAGGCCGCGCTGGCCTCCGGTGAGATCGAGCGGACGAACGCGCAGCGCACGAGCGCCGGGACGTTCCTGGGTGCGTGGGTGCGCCACCCGGTGACGGACGAGCGGCTGCCCGTCTGGGCGGCGGACCACGTGCTGCCCGGCTACGGGACGGGCGCGGTCATGGGCGTACCCGCACACGACGACCGCGACGCGCGCTTCGCCGCCGCCCACGGCCTGCCCGCGGGGTCGGGCGAGACGTGGCCCGACGTCGACGACGCGATCACGCGGCTGGAGGCCGACGGCGTGGGCGAGCGCGCGACGTCGTACCGGCTGCGGGACTGGCTGGTCTCGCGCCAGCGCTACTGGGGCGCCCCGGTGCCGGTCGTGCACTGCCCGGCGTGCGGCGTCGTGCCGGTCCCCGACGACGAGCTGCCCGTGCAGCTGCCGGACCTGGCCGGCGACGACCTGCTCCCCCGCGGGCGCTCGCCGCTCGCGTCGCCCGCCGCCGCCGTGTGGCGGCGCGTGCCGTGCCCGCGCTGCGGCGCGGACGCAGAGCGGGACCCGGACACGCTCGACACGTTCGTCGACTCGTCCTGGTACTTCCTGCGGTACTGCTCGCCGGGCGACGACGGCCCGCCCGGCGACGCCCCGTTCCGGCCCGGGGACGCGCGGCGGTGGATGCCCGCGGCGCAGTACGTGGGCGGCGTCGAGCACGCGATCCTGCACCTGCTGTACAGCAGGTTCGTCACGAAGTTCCTGCACGACGAGGGCTGGGTGGACGTCGTCGAGCCGTTCGCGACGCTGCTCAACCAGGGGCAGGTCCTCCACGGTGGTCGGGCGATGAGCAAGTCGCTCGGCAACGGCGTCGACCTGGGCGAGCAGCTCGACCGGCACGGCGCCGACGCGGTCCGCCTCGCGATGGTGTTCGCGGGGCCGCCCGAGGACGACGTGGACTGGGCGGACGTCGACCCCGGCGCCATGCGACGCTTCTGCGCGCGCGTGCTGCGGCTGGCCGACGCCGTCGGCCCGGCCGTGGGGTCGGCCGGAGGCTCGGTCGTCGGGCCGGCCGGAGGCTCGGTCGTCGGGCCGGGCGCACGGTCGGGCGCGGCGACCCACGACGCCTCGCTCGCCGAGGTGGCGCCCGGGTCGCGCGCGCACGACCTGCGCCGTGCGACCCACACGACCGTGCACGAGGCGGAGGACCTGCTCGACCGGAGCCGGTTCAACGTGGTCGTCGCGCGCGTCATGGAGCTCGTCACCGCCGCGCGGCGGGCGTCCGACGCGGGCCCGGCGCCGGGCGAGCCCGACGCGCCGCACCGGGCGGCCGTGCGCGAGGCTGCCGAGGTCGTCGCGGTGCTGCTGAGCCTGTTCGCCCCGCACACCGCCGAGGAGGCCTGGCACCGGCTGGGCCGCGATCCCTCGGTCGCCGACGCGACCTGGCCCGTCGCGGACCCGGCGCTCCTCGTCGCCGACGAGGTCGAGGCGGTCGTCCAGGTCGACGGGAAGGTCCGCGGCCGGGTGCGGGTGCCCGCGGACGTCGACGAGCGCACGCTGCACGACCTCGCGCTCGCGTCGACCGGCGTCGCGCGGGCGACCGCCGGGCGCGAGGTCGTGCGCGTCGTCGTGCGCGCGCCGCACCTCGTGAACGTCGTGACCCGCCCCACGGCACGCTGAGCACGGTCGGCGCCCGCGTCCCGACGGGACCGGGCGCCGACCCCGTGCCGGGCGCCGCCGGGCGACGGTGGGCGAGCGCGACGCCGCGGGGCCCGCACTCGCTACGATGCTGCCGCCGCGTCCACTCGACCAGCGGGCCCGTGCGCGGCGACGCGGGCCGGCGCACGGAGCACCTCCCCATGGCCTTCGGACTCGCTGCCCTCCTGGACGACATCGCGGCGTTCGCCAAGCTCGCCGCCGCGTCGATCGACGACGTCGGCGCCGCCGCCGGGCGCGCGAGCGCCAAGGCGACGGGCGTCGTCATCGACGACACCGCCGTCACGCCGCGCTACGTCGAAGGCCTCGCCGCGAAGCGCGAGCTGCCGGTCGTTAAGCGCATCGCCACGGGGTCGCTGCGCAACAAGCTGCTGTTCATCCTCCCGGCGATCCTGCTGCTGAGCCAGTTCCTGCCCCAGCTGCTCACGCCGCTGCTCATGCTCGGCGGGACGTACCTCGCGTTCGAGGGCGCCGAGAAGGTGTGGGAGCTCGTCTCGGGCAGGCACCACGCCGAGGTCGAGACGAAGGCCGAGAAGAAGGCCGTCGACGAGGACTCCGTGGTGTCGAGCGCGGTGCGCACCGACTTCATCCTCAGCGCGGAGATCATGGTCATCGCGCTCAACGAGGTCGCCTCGGAGGCCTTCTGGTCGCGCCTGATCATCCTCGTGATCGTCGCGGTGCTCATCACGGTCCTCGTGTACGGGGTCGTGGGGCTCATCGTGAAGATGGACGACATCGGCCTGCACCTCGCGCGGCGCGACACACCCTGGGTCCAGTCGTTCGGTCGCGGGCTCGTCGGCGCGATGCCCAAGGTCATGTCCGTCATCTCGTTCGTCGGCATCATCGCGATGCTCTGGGTCGGTGGCCACATCCTGCTCCAGGGCGCCTACGACCTCGGCTGGCACGGCCCGTACGACGTCGTGCACCACCTCGAGCACGCGGTCACCGGCGTCGCGGGCGTGGGCGGGTTCCTCGGCTGGCTCGTCAACACGGCGTGCTCGGCGGTCGTCGGCATCGTCGTGGGTGGCGTCGTCGTCCTCGTGGCGCACGTCGTCCCGCGCCGCAAGCACGCCGAGCCGGCCACCGCCGAGGGCACGACCGACGCGACCGACGACGCGACGGCCGGGACGGCGACCGGGGCCGCCGCACCGGCGGCCGAGCCGCAGGGCTCCGCCCCGGCCGATGCAGACCAGGCCGATCCCGAGCCGACCGACCCCGAGCCCACGGACCCCGGCCGGAGCCCCACCGACCGCTGATCCCATGTCGGGCCGGGCGGCCTGCTTGGATGGAGCATGGACTCCGGTACCTGGGCCAACATCGGCCTCGTGCTGCTCTTCATCCTCGTCGGCGGTGTGTTCGCCGGCACCGAGATCGCGCTCGTCTCGCTGCGCGAGAGCCAGGTCGCACGGCTCGAGAAGCAGTCCGCGCGCGGCGCGCGGGTCGCGGCCGTCGCGCGCGACCCCAACCGGTTCCTCGCCGCCGTGCAGATCGGCGTCACCGTCGCGGGGTTCTTCTCGGCCGCGTACGGCGCCTCGACGCTCGCCCCTGACCTCGCGCCGTCGCTCGAGAGCCTCGGGCTGTCGAGCGGGCTCGCGGACACGGTCGCGCTCGTCGGGCTGACGCTCGTCATCGCGTACCTCTCGCTCGTGCTCGGGGAGCTCGTGCCCAAGCGCATCGCGCTCCAGCGCTCGGCGGGGGTCGCGCTCGTCGTCGCGCCGCCGCTCGACCGGTTCGCGACCCTCATGCGGCCCGTCATCTGGCTGCTGTCGCGCTCGACCGACGGCGTCGTGCGCCTGCTCGGCGGCGACCCGTCGGCGCGCAGCGAGGAGATGAGCGAGGAGGAGCTGCGCGAGATCGTGCTCGCGCACGAGTCGCTGCCGGAGGACGAGCGCCGCATCCTCGACGACGTGTTCCAGGCGGGCGACCGGTCGCTCGCCGAGGCCATGACCCCGCGCGGCGAGGTCGCGTTCCTGCGCGCCGACACGACGCTCGCCGACGCCGCGGAGACCGTCGCGGCGGGCCCGTACTCGCGCTACCCCGTGACCGGGGACGACTTCGACGACGTCGTCGGGTTCCTCCACGTCCGCGACCTCCTCGGGCGCGACTGCCCCGACCACCCGGCCACCGACCCGGTGACGGGGCGCGCCCTCGCGGTGCGCGACGTCGTCCGCCCGATCCTCGCCCTGCCCGCGACGAACACCGTGCTCCCCGCGATGTCGCAGATGCGCCGCGAGGGCGTGCACATCGCCGTCGTCGTGGACGAGTACGGCGGGACCGACGGGATCGTCACGCTCGAGGACCTCGTCGAGGAGCTCGTGGGCGACATCCGCGACGAGTACGACCCCGACGAGCCCTCCCCGGCGCGCGAGCACGGCACCGCGACGAGCGTCGACGCCGGCCAGACGATCGAGGAGTTCGCGCGGCGCACCGGCGTCGAGCTGCCCGACGGTCCCTACGAGACGGTCGCCGGGTACGTCGTCGCGCAGCTCGGCCGGCTGGCGACGGTGGGCGACCACGTCGACGTCGACGACCGCCGTCTCACCGTGACCGACGTCGCCCGCCGCCGCATCGTCCGCCTCGACGTCACCCCGCTCCCCTGAGTGCTGGGGACTCGTCGTCGCTGGCGCCCGGAGACGACGCCTACCCAGCACTCGACGGGCTCGGGTGTGGGTGGCGGGGCGTAGCGTCCTCGGGATGAGCGCAGCGACGGAGACAGGGTCGGAGATCAAGGTCGGGGTGGTCGGGAGCTTCGGCTCCGCGGCCCAGGTGCTGGACATGGCGGTCGGCGCCGAGGAGTCCGGCTGGGACGGGTTCTTCTCGTGGGACGGGCTGAGCCTGCTGTCGATGCCCGTCGACACGTTCGACCCGTGGGCGGTGCTCGCCGCAGCGGCGGTCCGGACCGAGCGCATCGCGCTCGGGGCGATGGTCTTCGCCCTCCCGCGCCGCCGGCCGTGGGAGGTCGTGCGGCAGGCGCTCACCGTGGACCACCTGTCGGGCGGACGCCTGGTCCTGCCCGTCGGCGTGGGCGTACTCGACGACGGCGGCTTCTCCGCCGTCCCGGGCCAGCCCCAGTCCCTGCGTGAGCGCGCGGAGCTGCTCGACGACGCGATCGCGTACCTCGACCGCGCCTGGTCGGGCGAGAAGTTCACCTTCGACGGCACGCACGTGCACGCGGGCGAGATGCTGTTCCTCCCCCGACCCGTGGAGCGCCCGGTCGTCGGGCACCACGTGCCGGTGTGGCCCGTGGGCGTCTGGGACGCCGAGCGCCCGCCGCTGCGCTCGCTCGACCGCACGCTGCGCGCGGACGGGATCGTGCTGCAGCTCCGCGGCGAGCGCGGCTTCGACGTCCCCACGCACGACGACGTCTCCGCCCTGGTCGCCTGGCTCACCACGCGCCGTGCGGAGCTGGGCCTCGACGCGGGCCGCCCGTTCGACGTCGTCGTCCAGGGCGAGCTCCCGTCCGACCGTTCGGCAGCGGCGGACCAGCTCGCCGGCCTCGCCGACGCGGGCGCCACCTGGTGGGTCGAGTCCCGCTGGAACCCCGAGACCGCGACCCCGGAGTCCCTCCTCGACGCCATCCACCAGGGCCCACCCCGCCCCTGAGGAGGCGAGGCGCCGACGGTGCGAGTCGCCGTCGTCCCCGATCAGTCCGCGCGAGTGACGTGTCGGCGACACGACCACGGGCGGGGTCTGGGGAGGTGACGACGGGTCGTGGTGGGCCTGGCGGGAGCGGGGCGAGGAACGAGCCCCGCGGATGGTAGACCCGTCGTCACCACCCCAGAGCCCGCCCCCGAGCCAGGAAGGTCAGACCGGCCGAGCAGCCTCGATCTCGACCTTCGGCAGCGTCTTCGCGGGCAGCGTCTTGGGCCGCCACGACGCCCGCGTCGCCTCGAACGCGGAGATCTCGTCCTCGTGCTGGAGGGTCAGGCCGATGTCGTCCAGACCCTCCATGAGGCGCCAGCGCGTGTAGTCGTCGATCTGGAACGGCACGGTGACGTCCTGCGCGGACGCGGTGCGGTTGACGAGGTCCACGGTCACCTCCGTGCCGGGGTTGGTCTCGAGGATCTTCCAGAGGAGCTCGATGTCCTCCTGCGCGACGATGCCCGCGACGAGGCCCTGCTTGCCGGAGTTGCCGCGGAAGATGTCGGCGAAGCGCGACGCGAGCACGACGCGGAAGCCGTAGTCCTTGAGCGCCCACACGGCGTGCTCGCGCGAGGAGCCGGTACCGAAGTCGGGGCCGGCGACGAGCACGGAGCCCGCGCGGTAGGCGTCCTGGTTGAGGACGAACGTGGGGTCACCGCGCCAGGCGGCGAACAGCGCGTCCTCGAACCCCGTGCGCGTCACGCGCTTGAGGTAGACGGCGGGGATGATCTGGTCGGTGTCGACGTTGCTGCGGCGCAGCGGGACGCCGACGCCGGTGTGGGTCGTGAACTTCTCCATGGCAGGAACCTCTTCGAGTCTTCGGGGCGACGAGTGGGCAGCAGCGCGGCGCGGGGCTCAGACCTGCACGAGGACGCGCGGGTCGAGCGGCGCGAGCGGCGTGCCGTCGAACGACGTGATGTCGGTGCCCTCGGGCAGGTCGAGGTCGCTCAGCGAGGAGAGCGTCCCGCGCAGCGCGGTGGCGGCGGCGACGAGCGGCGACACGAGGTGCGTGCGGCCGCCCTTGCCCTGGCGCCCCTCGAAGTTGCGGTTCGACGTCGAGGCGGCGCGCTCGCCCGGCTGGAGCTGGTCGGGGTTCATGCCGAGGCACATCGAGCAGCCGGCGTTGCGCCACTCCGCGCCGAAGTCGAGGAAGATCTTGTCGAGGCCCTCGGCCTCGGCCTGGAGGCGCACGCGCGCGGAGGCCGGGACGACGAGGACGCGCACGCCGTCGGCCTTCTGCTTGCCCTGGACGACCTTCGCGACCGAGCGCAGGTCCTCGATGCGGCCGTTGGTGCACGACCCGATGAACACGGTGTCGACGGGGATCTCGCGCAGCGGCTGGCCGGGCGTGAGGCCCATGTACTCGATCGCGCGCTCGGCGGCGACGCGCTCGTTCTCGTCCGCGATCTCCTCGGGGACGGGCACGGTCGCGGAGATGGGCAGGCCCTGGCCGGGGTTGGTGCCCCAGGTGACGAAGGGCTCCAGGTCGGACGCGCGGAGCGTGACCTCGGTGTCGAAGATGGCGTCGTCGTCGGAGCGCAGCGTGCGCCAGTACTCGACGGCCGCGTCCCAGTCGGCACCCTCGGGCGCGTGCGGGCGGCCCTTGAGGTACTCGAACGTCGTGTCGTCCGGGGCGATCATGCCGGCACGTGCGCCCGCCTCGATCGACATGTTGCAGATCGTCATCCGCGCCTCCATGGAGAGCTTGCGGATGGCCTCGCCGCGGTACTCCAGGACGTAGCCCTGGCCGCCGCCGGTGCCGATCTTGGCGATGATCGCGAGGATGATGTCCTTGCTCGTCGCGCCGGGCGGCAGCTCGCCGTCGACGTTGATCGCCATCGTCTTGAAGGGCGCGAGCGGGAGCGTCTGCGTGGCGAGCACGTGCTCGACCTCGGACGTGCCGATGCCGAAGGCGAGCGCGCCGAACGCGCCGTGCGTCGAGGTGTGCGAGTCGCCGCACACGACCGTCAGACCCGGCATGGTGAGGCCGAGCTGCGGCCCGACCTGGTGCACGATGCCCTGGTCGGCGTCGCCGAGCGAGTGGATGCGGACGCCGAACTCGCGCGCGTTGTTGCGCAGCGTGTCGATCTGCGTGCGGCTCGTGAGGTCCGCGATCGGCAGGTCGATGTCGAGCGTCGGGGTGTTGTGGTCCTCGGTCGCGATCGTGAGGTCGGGACGGCGGACCGGGCGGCCCGCGAGGCGCAGCCCCTCGAACGCCTGGGGGCTGGTGACCTCGTGCACGAGGTGGAGGTCGATGTAGAGGAGGTCAGGCGACCCGTCGGTGCCTCGTCGCACCAGGTGCGCGTCCCAGACCTTCTCCGCCAGCGTGCCGGCCATGTAGCTCATCTCCTCGTCGTCTGTCACGGTGCTCCTGGGGGTCTGGAGAACCGTCTGGGTCGATCGTCCGTCGTCCGGCAGCCTGCCGGGGAGAACGTCCAGCGGGTGGAACATCTCCGCCGGACTTGCATCTCAGTGCGTGAGACGTCAATATCGACCTATGGACAATACTAGCGGAGTCGGAGTGCTGGACAAGGCGGCCTCCGTCCTGGGCGCCCTGGAGTCCGGACCAGCCACCCTCGCCCAGCTCGTCACGGCCACCGGCCTGGCTCGCCCGACCGCGCACCGCCTCGCGGTCGCGCTCGAGCACCACCGCATGGTGGCGCGCGACATGCAGGGCCGGTTCGTCCTCGGCCCGCGGCTCAACGAGCTCGCGACGGCCGCCGGCGAGGACCGCCTGCTCGCCGCCGCGAACCCCGTGCTCACCGCCCTGCGCGACCACACGGGCGAGAGCGCCCAGCTCTACCGCCGCCAGGGCGACCACCGCATCTGCGTCGCGGCCGCCGAGCGTCCGGTCGGCCTGCGCGACTCGATCCCGGTCGGCGCCACGCTCACGATGAACGCGGGCTCCGCGGCGCAGATCCTGCTCGCGTGGGAGGAGCCGGACCGCCTCCACCGCGGCCTGCGCGAGGCCGTCTTCACGGCCACGATCCTCTCGGGCGTCCGACGCCGCGGCTGGGCCCAGTCCGTCTCCGAGCGCGAGCTCGGCGTCGCCTCGGTCTCCGCTCCCGTGCGCGGGCCGTCCGGCCGCGTCGTCGCGGCGGTCTCCATCTCCGGTCCGGTCGAGCGCCTGAGCCGTCAGCCCGGCCGCCTGCACTCCGGCTCGGTCGTGGCCGCGGCGAACCGCCTCACCGAGGTGCTGCGTCGCGCGGGCGAGTAGCAGGGACGCGCCGAACCCGGGGACGCGGCCGGGTTCGGCGACGGATCCAGCGATAGCCCCAGGTTCGGCGCGCCGCGGGCGGCAAACGGGACGTGCCCTGTCAAAATGTCACCGGCTGCTGCCATGCTGTGCGTGCCCCGGCGCCGGACGGTGCGGTGGCGGCAGGGGGCGCACCTGACCGTCCGAACCCGAGACACGAGGAGTCCCGATGCATCCCAAGGTGAAGATGACCCTGATCTGGGTGCTCGTGATCTTCGCCGTCTACGCGGTCATCAGGAGCCCCGACCGTGCCGCCGACATCGTCGAGGGCATCTGGGACGTCATCCTCGGTGCCTTCAGCTCCATCGGCCAGTTCTTCAACTCGCTCCTGGACTGACCGTGGCCCGCGGCCGTCCCCGGAGCCGGATCCTCGACCGCTACGTGCTCAGCGGCGAGCGGGTCGTGGTGGCCACGCGCCACCACTGGGGGATGCTGCTCGAGCCGGTCGTGACCACCGTCGCGGGCGCGTTCCTCGTCGCGTGGCTGGTCGTGCGCGCGGGGCCTGCCGTCGGCGACGGCGTGCTGTTCCTGTGGTGGCTGTGGCTGATCCTCGCCGGGCGCCTGGTGTGGAAGGTCTTCGAGTGGCGCAACGAGTGGTTCGTCGCCACCGACAAGCGCCTGCTCCTGCTGTACGGCCTCATCACGCACAAGGTCGCGATGATGCCGCTCACCAAGGTCACCGACATGAACTACGGACGCTCGCCCGTCGGGCGCGTCTTCGGCTACGGGCAGTTCCTCCTGGAATCCGCCGGGCAGGACCAGGCGCTGCGCCAGATCGACTGGGTCTCTCACCCTGACGCGACGTACCGCCTCCTGTGCGACACGCTCTTCACGCCCGGGAGCCGCCCCGGCGCGGGACCGAGCGGCCCCGGAACGGCACAGGGCGGCACCCAGGGAGCCGCCCCGGCGTCGATCCCGCCGCCAGGCCCGCGCCCTCCCCAGCCGGCCGAGCCGGCGCCCGTCGAGCCCGCCCCCGCGTGGGACGGCCGCAGCCCGGCCCAGACCCTGCCGCCCGTCCCCGCGCCCCCGCCCGCCGACCAGCACGTGGTCGTCGTCCCCGGGCGCGCGACCGGCGAGTCGAGCGGGCCGACGCAGCCCATCCCGGTCGCGGGGCCGTCGGAGGCGGCTCAGGGCGCCGCGGGACGCAGGGACGGGTGGCTCGGCGGCGAGCACCCCGCGGAGCCTCATGACGACGAGCCCGGCTGGGCGGTCTCCGGGGAGCACCGGGCGACCTACGTGCCGGTCATCCACCCGCGCCCCACGCCGACGCCGATCCCGAAGCCCTACGAGCCCGGCCCGGGTCGCGACGGCGCGCCCTGACGACACCTCGACGAGCTCACGAGCGCGAGCTGACGGTTCCGTCGTGCCCAGCACGGCGATCACGCGTCCCCACCGAGGGCCGCGACCTTCGTCACACGGCGCGTGCGAGCACCACGACACGTCGCGTCGAGCGCTGCTCACGCTTCTCCGAGCATGACAAAGGCCCGGTCACCGTGATGGTGACCGGGCCTTTCTCTGTACCCCCAACGGGATTTGAACCCGTGTTACCGCCGTGAGAGGGCGACGTCCTAGGCCGCTAGACGATGGGGGCCTGTGGATCCTCGTACCGTTTCCGGTCCGTTTCTCCGTCGAGAACTCTACCTCATGTTTCGCGCGGTCTTGACCACGCGATCCGAGCCGGAGCTCTTCGCTGGGGTACCAGGACTCGAACCTAGACTAAGTGAACCAGAATCACTCGTGCTGCCAATTACACCATACCCCAAGGGGGTAACCAGCCACCGTCGAGGAGCCGTTTCGACGAGTCGAGACTCGTCCCCTGGCTCCCTCCCGTGGAGGTCCCACCGGCCGAGAACATTACCGGACATGAGGACGCGGACCAAATGCGACCCGCACCGTGGAGGTCCGGTACGCACGGGCACCTCCGGGTCGACGCGCGGCGCCGCCGTCTGGCACCGTCGGGGCATGAGCACAGGAGACTCCCCCGATCCCGGCTCGCGTGCCGACCGCGCCGCGTCGTTCGAGCAGGGGGCCGCCCAGTACGCGTCCACGCGGCCCTCCTACCCGGACGAGGCGGTCGACTGGCTCCTGCCCGACGGCGCGCGGCGCGTCCTCGACCTCGCCGCGGGCACCGGGAAGCTCACCGAGCGGCTCGTCGCCCGCGGGCTGGACGTCGTCGCCGTCGAGCCCTCGGACGCGATGCGCGCGCGCCTCACGGAGTCCGTGCCGGACGCACGGGCGCTGCCCGGCTCGGCCGAGGCGATCCCGCTCCCCGACGCGAGCGTCGACGCCGTGCTCGTCGCGCAGGCCTGGCACTGGTTCTCCCCCGCCGCCCAGCCCGAGATCGCGCGCGTGCTGCGCCCCGGCGGGCGCCTCGGCATCGTGTGGAACGTGCGGGACAGCGCGGTCGACTGGGTCGGCCGGTTCACGGAGATCATCCACCGTGGCGACACCCTCGAGCGCAGCTACCGCGAGCCCGTCCTCGCCGAGCAGCTCTTCACCCCGCCCGACCACCGCACGGTGCCGTGGGCCGACCGCGTCCCGACGTCGTCGCTCCGCCCGCTCGCCGCGTCGCGCAGCTACCTGCTGACGCTCCCCGACGCGCGCCGCGAGGAGCTGCTCGGCGAGATCGACGAGCTCGTCGCGACCCACCCGGACCTCGCGGGGCGCGACCGGGTGGACCTCCCGTACCTCGCCGAGTGCTGGCGGGCCGACGTGCTCGCCGCCCCGGGCAGCGCGTGAGCACGCGCCCGGGCCGCGCCGGCCACCGCGCCCCGGAGGCCGTCACCGGCGACGACGTCCGGACGGCGGCGCGCTGGCTCGCGGACCACCTCGTCCGGCACCCCGCCTCGGCGTTCGACGCGCAGGCCGGCCCGGTGCGGTGGTCGTGCTGGACGACGGCGGAGCACGTCGTGGACGACCTGCTCGCCTACGCCCTCCAGCTCGCCGCGCTCCCGCGCCTCGCGTACGTCCCGCTCGTCGGCCCGCGCGGGGAGGACGAGATCGCGCACGTCGACCGTGCGGCCGGGACGGCGGGCCTGGCCGAGGCGCTGCTCGGCGGCGGCGAGCTCCTCGCGACGCTCGCCGAGACCCGTCCGGCGGCAGCGCGCGCCTTTCACCCCTACGGGACCTCCGACGCCGCGGGGTTCGCGGCGATGGGGGTCGCCGAGGTCCTCGTGCACGGCCACGACGTCGTGCTCGGGCTCGCGGGCGAACACGTGCCGTTCCCCGCGGGCCTCGCGCCGAGGGTCCTCACACGCCTCTTCCCGGACGTCGACCCGGGAGCGGAGGAGGACCCCGACCTCCTGCTCCTGTGGGCGACCGGGCGCGGCGAGCTCCCCGGCAGGCCGCACCGCACGCGCTGGCGCTGGGACGCGTCGGTGCGCTGACGGACCTCGTCGCGCCCGCGGGACCAGGGTCAGCCCGACGAGACGGCCGCCGCGGCGGCGATGCGGCGCGCGGCGGACGAGAGCGCGGTGCCGTCCTTCCACACCATGCGCAGGCGACGGTCGAGCTCGAGCCCCGGGACGGCGACCCGCACCAGTGCGCCGCGCGCGACGTCGTCGGCGACGGCGAGGCTCGACAGGACCGCGACGGCACCGCCGTGCTGCACGGCGGTCTTCAGCGCCGCCGTCGAGCCGAGGTAGGGCAGGTGGTCGGGCAGGCGCTCGCCGACCGCCGCGAGGCCGCGCTCGAGCGTCTCGCGCGTGCCCGACCCGCGCTCGCGCACGACCAGGCCGCCCGTGAGCAGCTCGTCGACCCGCAGCGCGCTCCGCCGTGCCCACCGGTGCGCCGGCCCGACGACCACGACGAGCCGGTCGTGCGCGACGGTGCGGCTGCGCAACCCGCGGCGCAGCGTCGCGCTCTCGACGAAGCCCAGCTCGACGGCGCCGTCGAGGACGAGGTCGGTCACCTCGCGCGAGTTGCGCACCACGAGCTCGACGTCCGGCGCTCCCCCGCCGGGGCCGGACCCCTCGAGCGCCAGGCGCGCGAGCCAGCGGGGAGCCAGGTACTCGGCGACCGTGAGGCTCGCCGCGACGCGGACCCGGGCGGCCGGGGCGTCGCGCAGCGCCGCGACCGACGTCTCGAAGCGGTCCGACGCCTCGATCACCTCGCGCGCCCACGCGGCGGTCGCGCGGCCCGTCTCCGTGAGCCGCGAGCCGCGCGTCGTGCGCTCGAGGAGCTCGAGCCCGAGGCGGCGCTCCAGCGCGCGCAGGCCTGCCGACGCCGTCGGCTGGGCGACCCCGAGCGCCCGCGCCGCAGCGCTGATCGAGCCGTGCGAGTCGGTCGCGACGAGCAGCTCGAGCGCGGAGAGCGAGGTCCGGTCGCGAGAGGTCTGGGCCATAGGACCACTCTATGGGTTGCGAGGCAGATCGCCCTTCCGCGGCCTCGCCGCACGCAGCAGGCTCGTGAGCATGGCACCTCCCGCACCCCGCACGGCCCGCACCGCACCACCTCCCGTCGCGACGGCGAGCGCGTCCCGCCGCGCCGCGGGCTCCCGTGCGCTGCTGCCCGGGCTCGTGCTGGTGGCCGGGGCGACGGTCCTCGTGCTGCTCGGGGCGCGGCTCGTCCCGACGATCTCCCCGCTCGTCGTCGCGCTCGTGCTCGGCGCGCTCGTCGCACCGGTCCTGGGCCGGGTGGGCAGGACCCGGCGTGGCGGAGCCACCGTCGCGGCGACCCGGCCCGGGGTCGCGTGGACGTCCCGCGTCGTCCTGCGCACCGGCGTCGTGCTGCTCGGCTTCCAGCTCTCGGTCCCCGAGGTCCTCGCGCTGGGCTGGCGCGGCCTCGTGGTCGTCACGACGACCCTCCTCGTCACCTTCACGGGGACGCTCGCCCTCGGTCGCGCGCTGCGGGTTCCGCGCGTCACCTCGCTGCTCGTCGCGACCGGGTTCTCGGTGTGCGGGGCCGCGGCGATCTCGGCGATGCAGGGCGTCGTCGCCGGTCCGGGACGCACCCCCGGGCAGGTCCGCGAGGACGACGACGGCGTCGCCGCGTCCCTCGCGCTCGTCACCGTCTACGGCACGCTCGCGATCGTCGCGCTGCCCTGGCTGGCGTCGGTGGTGGGGCTGAGCGACGACCAGGCCGGGCTCTGGATCGGCGCGAGCGTGCAGGAGGTCGCGCAGGTCGTCACGGCCGCCGGGACCATCTCGGACCCCGCCCTCGCGACCGCCACGGTCGCCAAGCTCGCGCGCGTCGCCCTCCTCGCCCCGCTCGTCACCGTCGCGGGCGTCGTCGTGGCCCGCGGGGCCCGACGCGCGGCCCTCGCCCGGGTCGGCTCCACCGGCGCCCTCCACGGCGACGCCTCGGGGACGACGGCGCACGCGACCCCACCGCGGGTCGCGCCGGTGCCGTGGTTCGTCGTCGGGTTCGTGGCCGCGGTGGCGCTGCGCAGCCTGGGCGTCGTGCCGGCACCCCTGCTCGCCGTGCTCGCGACCGCGACGACGCTCGCGTTCGTCGCCGCGATGTTCGCGCTCGGCCTGGGCGTGGACGTCCCGTACCTGCTGCGCACGGGGCGGCGCGCGCTCGTCCTGGGCGGGCTGTCGGCGCTCCTCGTCACGACGACGGCCCTCGTCGGCGTCCTGCTCCTCACCTGATAGGTCCCCGTCGGCGGAGGACCCTGGTCACGCGAGCGAGAACCGTGGTGGCGCGAGGTAGAGCCCTGGTCACGCGAGGTAGAGCCCTGGTCATTGACCAGGGCTCTACCTCGCGCGGACCAGGGCTCTACCTCGGCGTGGAGGCCTCGGCGCGGGAGTGGACGGCGATGCCGAGGGTCGCGGGCAGGTCGACCAGGGCGTGGACCACGTGCACGCCCGACGCGCGGGCCGACGTCGGGTCCTCCGGGTGCGGGCCGCCGCGGCGCGTGCCGGGTCGGTCGAGCCAGACCCCGACGAGGCCGGCCGCCCGCGCGGCGCGCGCGTCGACGTCGAGCTCGTCGCCCACGTACGCCGTGCGGGCCGGGTCGGTCCCGAGCCGGCGGCACGCCTCGGCGAACACGCGCGGGTCGGGCTTGCCGAACCCGAGCGTGTCCACCCCGACGAGCAGCGGGACGTCGGGCAGGCCCGCGGCGGCGAGCTTGCGGGTCTGCAGCTCGACGCGCGCGTTCGTCAGGGACCCCACGCGGACCCCCGCCGCGACGAGCGCGTCCACGACCGGGCGCGCGTCCTCGAACCCTGCCCACGAGGCCTCGAACGTGCCCCAGAAGAGGTCCTTCCAGTCCACGTACGCGGCGTCGTCGAGCAGCTCGCCGCCGAACGTCGCCTGGAGCTCGTTGGCCCGCGCCATGCGCTGCGCGTCGAAGTCGACCTCGCCGCGCGTGTACGCGCGGTAGTGCCCGTTCGGGTCGGCGCGCCACAGCGCGAGGACCTCGTCGTACCGGCTCTCGGGCAGGTGCGGGAGCCACACGCGCGACGCCGCGGCGATCGCCTCCGCGAACGCGGCGCGCGTGTCGACGAGCGTGTCGTCGACGTCGAACAGGACGCCCTCGAGCGTCGCGGGCGTCGCCGGGGCACCGGGGTCGGTCACAGCGCGTCCCGCAGGCGCACGAGGCGCTCCAAGGTCGAGCCCTTGCCGAGCAGCTCCATGGACTCGAACAGCGGCGGCGAGACGCGGCGGCCCGTGAGCGCGACGCGCAGCGGCGTGAACGCGAAACGCGGCTTGACGCCCATGCCCTCGACGATCGCGTCGCGCAGACGCTCCTCGATGGCCGCCGTGACGAACTCGCCGTCCTGCAGCACGTCGAGCGCGGCGATCGCGGCGGCGAGGATGTCCTTCGCGTCCTCGCGCAGGGCGCCGCGCGCGTCCTCCTCGACCGTGAGCGCGTCGTCGGCCGTGAAGAGGAAGCCGAGCATCCCGACCGACTCCCCGAGCAGCACCATGCGCTCCTGGACCAACGGCGCCGCCGCGGTGAGGATCTCCTGGTTGCGCGGCGACAGGTCGGCGAACGAGTCCGCCGGGACGAGCCCGCCCGCGTGCAGGTACGGGACGAGGCGGTCGCGGAAGTCCTCCGGCGCGAGCAGGCGCACGTGCGTCGCGTTGATCGCCTCGGCCTTCTTGAGGTCGAAGCGCGCCGGGTTGGGCAGCACGTCGTGGACGTCGAACGCCTCGACCAGCTCGGTGACGGTGAAGATGTCGTGGTCCGGCGAGATGGACCAGCCGAGCAGCGCGAGGTAGTTGAGCAGGCCCTCGGGCGTGAAGCCGCGCTCGCGGTGCAGGAACAGGTTGGACTCGGGGTCGCGCTTGGAGAGCTTCTTGTTGCCCTCGCCCATGACGTACGGCAGGTGGCCGAACTCCGGCATCACCTGCGCGACGCCGATCTCCAGCAGCGCCCGGTACAGCGCGATCTGGCGCGGCGTGGAGGACAGCAGGTCCTCGCCGCGCAGCACGTGCGTGATGCCCATGAGCGCGTCGTCGACCGGGTTGACGAGCGTGTAGAGCGGCTGGCCGTTGCCGCGCACGAGCGCGTAGTCCGGGACCGAGCCCGCCTTGAACGTGATCTCGCCGCGGACGAGGTCGGTGAACGTGATGTCCTCGTCCGGCATGCGCAGGCGCAGCACGGGCTCGCGGCCCTCGGCGCGGAACGCGGCCTTCTGCTCGTCCGTGAGGGTGCGGTCGAAGTTGTCGTACCCCTTGGTCTTCACGCCTGCGGCGGCGTTGCGCGCGTCGGACTCCTCGGGGGTCGAGAACGACTCGTACACGTACCCGCCCTCGACGAGCCGCGCGATGACGTCCTGGTAGATGTCCGCGCGCTGCGACTGCCGGTACGGCTCGTGCGGGCCACCCACCTCGACGCCCTCGTCCCAGTCGAGCCCGAGCCAGCGCAGCGCCTCGAGGAGCTGCTGGTAGCTCTCCTCGCTGTCGCGCGCGGCGTCGGTGTCCTCGATGCGGAACACGAACGTGCCGCCCGTGTGCCGCGCGTAGGCCCAGTTGAACAGCGCGGTGCGGATGAGCCCGACGTGCGGCGTCCCGGTCGGGGACGGGCAGAAGCGGACGCGGACGGGCGAGGAACCAGGTGCGGGGATCACGGTGCCCAGCGTAGTTGCCCGACGCCGTGCGTCGCCCGGGCGTCCGGCGTCACCCGCGTCGTCGTCTCAGTCCGGCGCGGCACACGGCACGACGGCGCCCCGGCCCCTCCGCGCACGACCGTACGACCCGGGGCGCGTCCCAGGGTCAGTGGCGTCGGACGACCGGGTTGCTCAGGACGCCGATGCCCTCGACCTCGCACTCGACGCGGTCGCCCACGTCGACCAGGCCGACGCCGGCGGGCGTGCCGGTGAGGATGACGTCGCCGGGCAGGAGGGTCATCGCCTCGGAGATGTACGACACCAGGAAGGGGACGTCGAAGATCATGTCGCTCGTGCGGCCGTCCTGCTTCACCTCGCCGTTGACGCGGCTGCGCACGCCGACGTCCTCGGGGTTCATGTCGGTGTCGATCCACGGGCCGAGCGGGCACGCGGAGTCGAAGCCCTTGGCGCGCGCCCACTGCCCGTCGGTGCGCTGGGCGTCGCGCGCCGTGACGTCGTTCGCGACCGTGTACCCGAGCACGTACCCGGGCGCGGCCTCGGGCGAGACGTCCTTGGCGAGCCGGCCGATGACGACCGCGAGCTCGGCCTCGTAGGACACCTCCTGCGAGAAGTCGGGCAGGACGATCGGGTCGTCCGGACCGACGACCGAGGTGTTCGGCTTGAGGAACAGCAGCGGGCTCGTGGGGACGTCGTTGCCCATCTCCCTCGCGTGGTCGGCGTAGTTGCGGCCCACGGCGACGACCTTGGAGCGCGGGATCACCGGCGCCAGCAGCCGGACGCCGTCGCCCAGCTCGATGCGCTCGCCCGTCGGCGTGACGGGCATGTAGAGCGGGTCGCCCGTGAGGACCGCGAGGTACGTGCGATCCCCCTCCTGCTGGACGAGGGCGTAGCGGGGGTCGTCTCCGGTGGTGAATCTCGCGATGCGCACGGGCCCAGGCTATCCGGCCTGCGCCCGCGCGACCGCGCGGGACCGTGTCGCGACCGCGCTCACGCGCGGGCGAGGACCTCGCCGTTGAGGACCGCGAACCAGCCCGCGGGCTCCTCGGCCCAGCGCAGCCAGTCCTGCGCGAGCTGTTCGAGCGCGACGTCGTCCGCGAGCGCCGACTCCTTCGCCTGCACCGCGAAGTTCGACGCGACGCAGCGCTCGGCCCAGAGCCCGCCCCACCAGGTGCGGTCGGCCGGGGTCGCGTAGCACCACGTGCTCGCGCTGGGCACGATGCCGTCGAGGTCGAACCCGGCGTCCTGGACCCAGGAGAACAGGCGACGGCCGGCGTCGGCCTCGAACCCGTACGCGTGCGTGACCTCGTGGTAGAGCGTGTTCCACTCGGTCAGGCCAGGGGACTCGGGGTACCAGGTCATGGCGGCGTAGTCGGCGTCGCGCACGGCGACGAGCCCGCCGGGCTTGGCGACGCGCTTCATCTCGCGCAGCGCGGCGATCGGGTCGGACAGGTGCTGGAGGAGCTGGTGCGCGTAGACGACGTCGAACGTGCCGTCGGCGAACGGCAGCTCGTACGCGTTCGCGTGCTGGAAGGTGATGTTCGCGGTGCCGCGCTGGGCGGCGAGCTCGCGCGCGCTCTCAAGGACGGCCTCGGACGCGTCGACCCCGACGACGCGTCCCCCGGCCACGCGGTCGGCGAGGTCGACGGTGACCGTCGCCGGGCCGCAGCCGACGTCGAGGACGCTCATGCCCGCGCGCAGGTGCGGCAGGAGGAACCCGGCCGAGTTCTCGGCGGTGCGCCACCGGTGCGAGCGCAGCACGGACTCGTGGTGCCCGTGCGTGTACGACTCGGACTCCTGCGCGGGGTCGCTCCCGGCCCCGGTGGGGGCGTCGGCGTGGTGCTCGGCGGCCGCGTCGGCGCCGTGTGGGGTGTGCGTCATACCCGCACCGTAGGCCGGACGTGCATCGTTCTCGACCCCGTTCTCACACTCTGGGCGCGCGGTCCGCGCGGGGTCGCACCGCCGTCCGCTCCGGCGTGGCGGCCGGGTGGGAGCGCGCCCGCGCGCGGACAATCCCCCCATGACGGCCGCGACCGGCACGACTCCCGCCCCTGGCGAACCCGCTCGCCCCTCCCTCGGGTTCGCGCGGCGGCACGCCGCCCTCCTGCTCGGCGGGCCGGGTCGAGTGGCGGGGGTCGACGTCGCGCGCGGGATCGCGGTCCTCGGGATGTTCACCGCGCACGTCGGGTACACCTCCGACGACTTCGGCGAGGTGGCCGGCTGGCTCTCGCTGTCGCACGGGCGGTCGTCGATCCTCTTCGCGCTCGTCGCCGGGGTGTCGCTCGCGATCGTCTCGGGCGGGCGCACGCCGCTCGACGGGCTGCCCGCGCTGCAGACCCGGACGCGCATCCTCGTGCGCGCCGTGATGCTCCTCGGGCTCGTGGGCCTGCTGGACCTGCTCGGCACGCGCGTGCTGCTCATCCTCGGCTTCTACGCCGCGTACTTCGTGCTCGCGCTGCCGTTCCTGCGCTGGCGCCGCCGCGACCTGCTCGTGCTGGCCGGAGCGGTCGCGGTGGTCGGGCCGGTGCTCGCGTACTGGCTCCCCGAGGTGCTCGCGCGCGCCGGGCTGCACCTGCCCGACGACGGGTCGGGAGCGCTGACCGACTTCTTCGCGTCCGGGCACTACCCCGCGGTCGTGTGGATGGCATACGTGCTGGTCGGGATCGCGATCGGACGCTCCGACCTGTCCTCGACCGCGACGCGCGTCGGGCTCGTGGGCGGCGGGCTGCTCGCCCTGGGCATCGGGTACGGGCTCTCGGCGACGATGACCGGACCCCTCGGCGGGGCACAGGCCGTCGAGGACGCCGCCGCGGCGTGGTCGAGCACGTTCCGGCCCGAACCCCTGGGCTGGTCCGACCCGTGGCCGACGAGCGCGTACCTGTGGCTCGCCGGCCCGCACACCGACACCCTGCCGGAGGTCGTGGGCTCGGGCGGGTTCGCCGTCGCGGTGCTGGGTCTGTGCCTGTTCGCGGGCCGGGTCGGGCGCTGGGTCCTGGCGCCCGTCGCGGCGGTCGGCGCGATGGCGCTCACGGTCTACTCGGCCCAGATCGTCGTGCTGTGGGCGTGGGGCGACGCGGCCTACGAGCAGACGACGAACGGTCCCCTCCTCGCCCTCGTGCTCGCCACGCTCGCGGTCGCGACCCTGTGGCGCTGGGCGCTCGGGCGGGGGCCGCTCGAACGGCTCTTCGCGGCCGTCGCGGCGCGCGCGTCCGCGGTCACGACCGCCCGCGGCGCGTCGTAGGGTCGCCGCATGACGACTGCGAACGACGGAACCGCTCCCCGCCCCGCCCTGCGCCGCCTCGGCCGGTCCGGCCTGGCCGTCTCCGCCGTCGGGCTGGGCTGCAACAACTTCGGCCGCCCGCAGACGGCGACCGAGACGCTCGACGGGACGCGCGCCGTCGTCGACGCCGCGCTCGACGCCGGGGTGACGTTCTTCGACACGGCCGACACGTACGGGGGCCGCCCCGGGCTGAGCGAGGAGCTGCTCGGCCAGGCGCTCGGGTCGCGCCGCGACGACGTCGTGGTCGCGACGAAGTTCGGCATGTCCATGCGCGGCACGGCGGGCGACGACTTCGACGCCCGCGGGTCGCGGCGCTACGTCGTGCGCGCCGTGGAGGACTCGCTGCGCCGCCTGGGCACCGACCGGATCGACCTCTACCAGTTCCACACGCCCGACCCGCGCACCCCGATCGAGGAGACGCTCGCGGCGCTCGACGACCTCGTGCGCGCGGGCAAGGTGCTCTACGTCGGGCACTCCAACCGGGCCGGATGGCAGATCGCGGAGGCGGAGTTCACCGCGCGCAGCGCCGGGACCGTGCGCTTCGTGTCCGCGCAGAACCAGTACAACCTCGTCGACCGCGCGGCCGAGCTCGAGGTGCTGCCCGCCGCGGCCGCGTACGGGCTCGGGGTGCTCCCCTACTTCCCGCTCGCGAACGGCCTGCTCACGGGCAAGTACGCGCACGGCGCGCGGCCCGACGACGGCCGCCTCGTCCGGACCAAGCCGCACCTCCTCGAGTCGGCGCCCTGGGAGGCGCTCGCGCGCCTCGGCGCGTTCTGCCAGGTGCGCGGCATCACCGAGGTCCAGGTCGCGTTCGGGTGGCTCCTGTCGCGCCCGCAGGTGTCGAGCGTCATCGCCGGCGCGACGAAGCCCGAGCAGGTGCGGCAGAACGCCGCGGCCGGGGCCTGGGCGCCCACGGCCGAGGACCTGGCCGAGCTCGACGAGATCTTCCCGCCGCTCGGGAAGGTCGCGCCCTACTGACGCACCCCGGCCCGGCCTGGCCGCCGACCCTCTGGTCCGTCGTCGACCAGCGGCCTACCGTGGAGGCATGGCCTCGTGGGAGGACGTCGCGCGGATCGTGGCGGTGCTGCCGGACACGGACCTCAAGGGTCCGCGGCAGTGGACCGTGCACGGCAAGCTGTTCGTCTGGGAGCGGCCGCTGCGCACGAGGGACCTCGACGAGCTCGGCGACGCCGCACCCGCCGAGCCGCCCGTCGCGTTCCGCGTCGCCGACGAGGGCGAGAAGGCGGCCCTGCTCGGCGACGACCCCGCCGTCTTCCTCACGACGAGCCACTTCGACGGGTACCCGATCGTCCTCGCGCGGCTCGACCAGGTCGCCGTGCCGGAGCTCGAGGAGCTGCTGCAGGACGCCTGGCTCGCGCGCGCCCCGAAGCGCCTCGCGCAGGAGTACCTCGACCGCACGGAGTGACGCACGGCGCACCGCCCCGCGCGCGGGTCACCAGGAGAACACGGCCACCGCGTAGTTCGCCCAGGTCGGTTCGACCCCGACGACGACGTCCTCCGGGTCGTACACGTTGTAGACGAGGTCCCACTCGGCGCTCGTCCCCCGGGCGATCGTGTCCGGCTCGTCGAGCAGGACCTCGGGCGCGTAGTCGTAGACCGTGCGAGCGACGAGGCCGCCCGACACGGGCTGCAGCTCGAGCCCGTCCGGGTCGATCTCCTGCCCGGTGCCGTTGGTGACCCGCACGCGGAGGCGGACCGCGTGCGGGTAGTCGTCCTCCCGCTTGGTGGCGTCCTCGGTCGGGGTGTACGGCTGCGGGGCGGACACCGCGACCACCAGTCCGTCCGCGTAGCGCACCGACTCCCCGTACCAGACCCGGTCCGAGGCAGCGCCGATCTCGGGCCCCTCGTCGTAGCCGCCGCCGAACGGGTACCCGCGCAGCGAGCTGCCAGGACCGTAACCCGGACCGCCGGCCGTCATGACGTCGACCGTCACCCACGCGGTGAGCACCACGGTGCCCGCCAGGAGCGCGACGAGCGCGCGCGTCGCGCCCACCACGCCGCGCGTGCCGCGCCACCACACGACCGCGCCCACCGCGACCACCGCGGCACCCGCGACCGCGTAGAGGCCCCCGACGTGCGCCCAGCCGCGCCGCGCCGTCACCGCCTCGGTGGCGAGCACGGCGACGACGAGGAGGACGCCGAGCGTCGCCGCCACGAGCGCGGCCGTCGTCCACGACCAGCGCCTGCGGTGGCCGGAGCCCGTAGCGGGCTCCCCCGACCCGCCGTCCGTCCCGGCGTGCGGATCGCCACCCGGGGCCGGGCCTGGTGCCGCAGCAGGTGTCGACGCACTCGTCGGGGCGGGTCCGGCCTCGGGCGCGGTCCCCCAGGCCGGCGCGCGGCGCTCGCCAGGGTCGCTGCTCACGGTGAGCCCTTCGGGTGGTTCGGGTCGTCGTGTCGCGGAGCGGGCAGGGTCGTCATCCGAGCGCTGCGAGCACCCCGCCGGAGAAGGCGGAGTCGTGGAGCTCGATGCTGACCGGCGCACCGTCGAGGGGCACGTCGAAGACGACGCGCGGCGAGATCGAGTTGCCCGGGTTCACGGGCTCGATCCACGACTGGACGTCGTCGCCGAGGTAGAGCCCCGCGACGTCGTCCGCCGAGTACTCCTGGCCCGCCGCGTTCACCGTGTACTGGTTGCTCCCGAAGAACGTCTGCGCGGAGTCGCCCACGTTCGTGACGGTCAGGGACACGATGCAGTACTGACCCTGCGGTGTCTCGGAGAAGTAGTCGTCACCCACGCGCATGACCCCGCACTCCATCCCGCCGACGACGAACTCGAAGTCCCCGTCACGGACCGGCGTGCCGACGGCCGGCAGCGCCGGAGTCACCGGCTCCTCGACCGGGAGCGGCTGCGACGCCGCCGGATCGTCGCCCGGCGTCTCCGCGCCGTCAGACGTCACGACGTCGGGCTCCGGAGTCGTCGTCGCGCTCTCGGCGGTGTCGACCCAGGTGACCTCGGCGGGCTGCATCGCGGCGTAGGCGACCGTCGACACGATCGACCCCAGTCCCGCGACGAGACCGAGGCACAGTCCTGCGATCGCCGTGCCGGTCCCTCGGGGCACCCGACCCGCGCGGACGAGCCCGGCGATGCCCAGTCCGATGGCGACGAGGGCGAGGATCCCGGCCACGACGTTGACCACGGGCACGAGGCACAGGAGCAGCGCGACGATCCCGACGACGAGCGCCGCGACCGCGGACCCGTTACCGGCCGGCGGCCGCGGCGGCGGCCCGCTGCTCGGCGCGAACCCCGCCCCGTAGGGAGCAGACGGGTGCGCGGCCTGGGCCGGCCACGTCGGGGCCGGCCCACCGTGCCCCGGCACTCCTGGGCCCGCGCCGGGTGCGGTCGGGGGCGGCGGAGCGAAGGAGCTCGGGTGCTGGGCTCCCTGGTCTCCCCACGTCGGGTAGGTCACGTCGTTTCTCCGCTCTCGTGCCAAGCCGGTCCGGCACCGTGCCGGACCGGGACCGCAGGGTGGATCAGTACGCGCTCGCCTGCGTGACCTCGAACGTGGCCGTCTTCATGGCCTCGAGGTTCTCGGCGTCGATGACGTCGAAGATCTCGACGGTCTCCGAGGCGCCCGGCTCCAGGGTCTCGGAGTAGGCCCAGTCGCTCTCGATCACCGTGCCGTCGGCGGCGACCGCGTCGACGTCGATGTCGAACGTGAGGGGCTCGTCGGACGTGTTGGTGAACGTCACCGGCAGCGCGGACTCGACCCAGCCGTACTCGTCGGCCGTGCCCTCGAAGGTTCCGAACTCGACGCCGAGGTCGTTGGCGAGGACGTCCTCCGTCGCCTCGCCGAACGCCCGGTCAGAGTCCTCCTGGATCTCGGACAGCGTCTGCTCGTACTGCGTCGAGGCCTCGTTCGCCGCGACGACGAAGACCACCCACATGAGGATCGTCGCGAGGACGGACAGCACGCCGAGGACGATCGCCGTGATCGAGAAGCCCTTGCCCGACCTGCCCTGCTTCACCTGGGACAGCCCGACGAACCCGAGCACGACGCCCGTGATGCCGAGCAGCGCGGCGAAGATGTTGACGAACGGGATCCAGCTCCCGAGGAAGCCCAGGATCGCGAGGACGAACCCGACGATCGCGATCGTGCTCGTCGACGGGGCGGGCGCGGTGTACGCCGAGTAGCCGTTCCCGTAGGGGCTGCCGTACGGCTGCTGCGCCGGGTCGCCGTAGGGCTGGCCGTACGCCTGCTGCGCGGGGTCCGGGTACGGCTGCGGGTACGGCTGCTGCGCGGCGTCGCCGTACGGCTGGCCGTACCCGGTCGGCTGGCCGTACGCCTGCTGCTGGTCCGCGCCGTACGCGGGCGCCTGGCCCGCACCGTAGGGAGCCTGCTCGGGCGCCGCGCCGTAGCCCGGGGCGGCGTACGCGTCGTCCGCCGAGCCGTACGGCTGCGTCGGCGCCTCGCCCTGCGGCGCCCAGGCGTCGTGCGACGGCGCCTGCTGCGCGGGGTCCGCGCCGTGCGGGCGGTAGGGGTCGAACTGGTACGGGTCCTGCGGTGCCGTGGGCGGCTGCGACATGGTGCTCCTCCGCGGCCTCGCCGCGCGTATCGGTCGTTCGGGTGGCGGGTCGACGGTGGTCGGCCGCGCGGACGCGCCGGGTCTTCACAGCACGTTCACGAGCATTCTTCCCGGTCCTGCCCACATCGGGAAAATGCCCGCCCGGGTGAAACGCGTCTCGTCGGCGGGCTCGTCGGCGACCCCCGGCGCTCTCGTACCCTGGAACCGTGCCCCCGACCGCCACCGCGACCGCCTCGACGACCCCCGTCGCCGCACCCGTCGTGCTCGCGGCGGAGGACTGGACGGCGCGCGAGCGCGCCCACGCGGAGCGCGCCGACGCGTTCACCGCCGGGTGGCGGGAGCGCAAGCCGCTCGGCGAGAAGCACGCGATCGAGGACTTCCTCTTCACCTACTACCCCACGCGCCCGGCGCAGCTCCGCCGTTGGCACCCGGGCCCCGGCGTCGTGCTCGCCCGGCCGACGGGCCACGTGCGCGCCCCCGGCACCGCACCCCGGCCCGACGACGAGCCCGCCGACCCGTACGCGGCGCGCGCCGCGTGGCGGTGGTACCGCGAGACGCCGGAGGGCCTGACGCTCGACGCCGACGCGTTCGTCGCCGACCGCGGCGACACCGTGCGCTACCTGCGCGCCCTGCTCGCCGCCACCGCGTCGCGGCCCGGCCGGTTCGGGTGCTTCGGGCTGCACGAGTGGGCGATGGTCTACCGCGACCGGGCCACCGGCCGCGACCACCGCCACCCGCTCCCGCTCCGCCTCGGGCACGCCGGCACCGACCGCGTCGTCGAGTCCCACCCGGTGCAGTGCTCGCACTTCGACGCGTTCCGCTTCTTCACGCCCGAGGCCGGCCCGCTCAACCGCCTGCAGCCGACGCGCGAGACCCAGCCCGCCCTGGAGCAGCCCGGGTGCCTCCACGCGACCATGGACCTCTACAAGTGGGCCCTCAAGCTCACCCCCGCCGTCCCCGGCGACCTCGTGCTCGACTGCTTCGAGCTCGCGCGCGACGTCCGCGTCGTCGACATGCAGGCGTCGCCCTACGACGTGTCGTCGTACGGGCTCGACCCCGTCGCGATCGAGACGCCCGAGGGCAAGGCCGAGTACGTGCGCCACCAGCGCGAGTTCGCCGAGCGCGGTGCGGTGCTGCGCGAGCGCCTGCTCGCCGTGTGCGAGGCGCTCCTCGACCGTGCCCAGCCCGAGCCCGCACCGGCGCCCGAGGTCAGTGCGACAACATCCCGCTGACGAGGCAGCGCCAGGTCACGGGCCCGACGACGCCGTCGACGGCGACCTCCGGGAAGCCCGCGTGCAGCGCGTCCTGGAAGCCGCGCACCCACGCCTCGGTGCGGGGGCCGAGCTGCCCGTCGATGGTGAGCACCGGGTCGGGTCCGCCGGACAGGTCGCGCGCGACGGCCTCGCGCTGTACCGCGCGCACGGCCTCGCCGACGCTCCCCCGGCGCACCACCACGACGAGCGCCGCCCACGTCGCCGAGCCCGCGACGCCGTCGACGTCGAGGCCGGCCACGTCCTGGAAGGCGCGGACGGCGCCCTCGGTGCGCGGCCCGAGCAGCCCGTCGACCGCGAGCTCGTGCCCGCGGTGGCGCAGCAGGTGCTGGAGCGTCTGGACCGGGTGCCCGTTCGCGCCGCGGCGCACGCGGGGCCAGGTCGGCAGTGTCGTGAGGACGGTCGTCATCGTCGTTCCCTCCGTCGTCGCAGGACCGGCAGGGTGCTCCCGCCGTCGGGGTCCCGCGCCCCCGTCCGGAGGGAGGGCGGCGGCCCGGCTCCTGATGCGTCGGCCGGCGTCGTGCGAGGATCGCGCGCATGACCCGCCCCCCGCTCGCCGCCGTCCCGACCGGCCACGTCGTCGTGCCCGACGCCGTCCGCGCGCTCGCGGGCGACGACGTCCTCACTCCCGTGTGGCGCAACGAGCTCGGCGGCCTGACCTTCCGGCTCGACGGTGCCGACGGCACCCGGTTCGCCAAGTGGGTCGCCGCCGGGACGCCCGAGATCGACCTCCCGGGCGAGGCGGAGCGTCTCGCCTGGGTCGGCGACCGCGCCCCGGTCCCGCGCGTCCTCGCCCAGGGCTCCGACGACGACGGCGCCTGGCTCGTCACGCGCGCCGTCCCGGGACGGTCGGCGGTCGAGCCGCGCTGGGTCGCGGACCCGGCGACCGCCGCGGTCGCGATCGGGCGGGGGCTGCGCGCGCTGCACGACGCGCTGCCCGTCGCCTCGTGCCCGTTCACGTGGGCCGTCGAGGACCGCGTGGCGAACGCCGACGCGCGCCTGGCCCGCGGAGACGGCCCGGACGGGTGGTTCCCGGAGCACCGCGGCCTGGGCGTCGCGGCAGCACGTGCCCGGCTCGGAGCGGCCCCGGCCGTCGACCGTCTCGTCGTGTGCCACGGCGACGCGTGCGTGCCGAACACGCTCCTGCACGACGACGGCTCGTTCGCCGCGCACGTCGACCTCGGCTCGCTCGGGGTCGCGGACCGCTGGGCCGACCTCGCCGTCGCGGCCTGGAGCACGGAGTGGAACTACGGACCCGGGTACGACGGCCACGTCTACGCGGGCTACGGCGTCGACCCGGACCCCGAGCGCATCGCCTACTACCGGCTGCTCTGGGACCTCTCCTGACGACCCCGACCCCACCGCGAGGGTCTGGCGCAGGAGCTCACCATGGTCCGAGAGCCGGGCCCCCTCCTCCAGGACACGTCGGTGGTCGAGGTCCCCGAGGGATCGCGGTTCGCCGACCGGAGCTTCACGCCGGAGGACGGCTACGGCACCCTCGTGCTCCTCGTCGAGGGCCCCGACCTCACCACGGCGCACGTGGGGGTGTCGAGCGTCCCGAGCTGACGGGCGTCAGCGGCGCGGCTGGTGCGCCGCGACGCCCTGCTCGGCCTGCTCGGCGGTCTCCGCGATCCGGCGCGCACGGGTCTCCGGTCGCTTCGCCTCGACGATCCAGCCGAGGATCGAGCGCCGGACGCCCGGCGTGAACGCGTCGAAGCGCTCGCGGGCACCGGGTCGCTCGGCGAGCGCCGCGGCGAGGTCGTCGGGCACCACGAGGGCCTCGGCGTCGTCGTGCCGCGTCCACGACCCGTCGGCCTTCGCCGCCTCCACGACGGCGCGGCCGGCGTCGGTCATGCGCCCGTCCGCCTCGACGCGCGCGACGCGCTCCTTGCTGAGCCGGGTCCAGCGGCTGCCGCGCCGGCGGCGCGTGAACCAGAGCGCGTGCCGGTCCGCGTCGACCGTCGCGGCCTGGCCGTCGATCCAGCCGTAGGACAGCGCCTCCTCGATCCACGGCTCGTACCCGTAGGTCGCGCGACCGCTCTCGCGGCGCCAGGTGAGCAGCCACACCCCCGGCTCCGGGTCGTCGTGGTGCGCGGCGAGCCACGCGCGCCACTCCTGCGGCGTCTCCGCGTGCGTCGCCGGCTTGCCCTGGTACTCCTCGGTCACTGCGCCTCCGTCGTCGGTGGGGGCACCAGCGTGCCCGAGACGTCGACGGGACGCCAGGCAGCTTGTCGACCGGGAGACCTGGTCCGGAGGCGCCCGGGACGTGACCCGGGAGGCTCGTCCCGCTGTGTCGCAGGCTGCCTCCCGGGTCGGTGCGTCAGCCGCAGGCCGGGACGACGACGTCCCGCGTGACCGCCTGGGTCGTGCCGCCCGGACCGGTCGCCGTGACGGTCACGGGCACGTCCGCCCCCGTCTCCATGTCCCGCACCGCGAACGACTGGTACGCGTTCGCGCCGGCGGCCACCGCGGCGAAGGTCCTCTCCCCCGCGCCGGTCACGAGCGCGACGGCGAGCACGCCGTCGGACAGGTTGCGGGCGCGGACCGCGACGTAGGGCGCGCCGGCGAGGCAGCGCGCGGACGTCTCGACGTCGACGAGCGGCGCCGTCGGCTCGCCGACGACCTCGCCGTCCACGGTGAGCGTGCCGTCGGCGTTCACGACGACGTCCGCCGCCATGGCGGACGCGAGGTCGAGGCGCTGCCACTCGGCCTCGCCCGCGACGTCGAGCGCGTAGCCCGAGTCGAGCGCGGTCGCGGCGAGCACGAGGCGGCGCTGGTCGCCCGTGAGGTCGGGGAACGCCGTGCGCAGCAGGTCCTCGGCGCCGGCGGGCACCTGGACCTCCCGGCCCGCCTCCCCGACGCGCGGGAACCCGTACGTGAGGCGCTGGTCGTAGACCGCGAGGGCCTGGTCCGTGGGGAGGTAGGGCACCTGGTCCTGCGCGCACACCGCGATCTCGTCGCCGCACGCTCGCTCCAGCACGGTGACGAGCTCGGTCCGGGCCTGCTCGAGGAGCACGCGGAACGCGGGGTCGGACCACCGGAGCTGCGCGATGTTCTGCCCGGTCATGCGGCCGCCCATGACGTCGAGCGGGTAGTGGAAGCCGGTGACCAGGCGGTTGTCGCCGTACTCGGACGCCCGCGCGAGGATCTGCGGCGCGAGCTCCGGCAGGAGCGTGGCGAGCACGGTGCCCTGCGCGTAGCCGTGGTTGGTGTGCCCGCTGGGGAACGAGCCGTTGTTGCGCAGCCCCTCGTAGCTGCCGGAGGACTCGAACGCGTTGACGTGACCGCCGGCGGACGTGAAGCCGAGGCGGACGAACGGGCGCTTGTAGTCGTACGCGGCCTTGGCGGGCTCGTGGTTGCCGACCGACTTCTCGACGCGCCCGGACAGCAGGGCCTTCGTCTTGGGGAGCCGGCCGTCGGCGAGCGCGTCGCGGTAGATCGGCCCGAGCTCGCTGCCGAGCGCGTCCGCCATGGTCTCGTAGGCGGAGCCCCGCCCGTCGGTCAGGGCACGCTGCACCTGCAGGTCCCCGGCGACGTAGGCGTTGTTGCGCGCGAGCGAGCCGAGGTCGTTGGCGCTCGTGGGCTGGCCGGGCTCGTTGGGCGAGAGGATCTCCGGGTGGTTCGCGCGCAGGTCGGCGAACCCGCGCAGCATCCAGGTGAACCAGTCCTGCCCGGTCGGGGCCGACGGCGTCGCGTCGGACGCGTAGGTCCGGTCGAGGACGTCCTGCGGGAACGGCATCGACGGGTCGTCGGTCGTGGAGAGCGCGAGGGAGAAGAAGACGTCCGAGCTCGTCGCGTTGCACTGGTGGATCTCCACCGCGATCGTGTTCTCGCCCGGAACGAGCACGTCGGCGGGGACGACGAGCGTCTCGCGCAGCGGCGCGGTCGCGCCGGCCTTGTCCTGGTACTGCAGGTTTCGGGTGATCATCGAGTCGCCCCACCCGGCGACGCGCTCGCCGTTGACGTACACGGTGGCGGAGTCGTCGTAGACGAGCGTCCCGCGCAGGCCGGTGATCTCGTCGAGCGTCGCCTCGTCGAGGGTCACGGTCGTGCGGAAGAAGTAGGCGGGCACGACGACCTTGGGCGTCTGCGTGATCCAGTAGTCGAGCAGGGTCGTGATGGTGTGGCCGCCGCCGATGCCGCTCGCGGTCCCGTTGACCGCGCCGAAGCCCGGCCGGCCGGTCTTCCACGCCGCGTCGTCGAACGCCGGGTCGGCCCACACGGTCCGGTCCGCGTTCCCCGCAGCGGGGTCGGTGTTGTCGTCCAGGTAGCGCCAGGTCGTGCCGGCGCCGACCACCTCGGTCGGCGTGAATCCCTCGGCGGCGCGCGCTGCGGGCGCCTGGAGCGCCGCGGCGAGCACGAGCGCGAGCGTCGTCAGCGCTGCCAGCAGGGCGAGCGGCGCGGTGGTCCGGCGGTCGCGGGCTCGCGAGGCCGGGTACGTCGTCGTACCGGTCATGGGTCGTCCCTCTCGTCGATGTCGGTGTCGGTCTGCGTGCGTGCACGACGGCGGTGCGGGCCCGGTCCTGCCGGCCCCGCACCGCCGTCGGTCAGGAGCAGGACACGGCGTCGTACGCGGCCGTGACCTGCTGGGGCTCGCCGTCGGGCGTCGTCACGGTGACCGTGACGTCGCCCGCCTCGACGGCGGCGGCCCGGGTGGCGAACGACTGGTACGCGTTCGACCCGGGCGCGACGACGCCGAAGAGCTTCGAGCCGTACGGGGTCGCGAGCTCGACCGCGACGGGCTGCTCGCCGGTGTTGAGCGCGCGCACCGCGACGAACGCCTTGCCGCCGAGGCAGCGCGCCTGCGCCGTGACCTCGACCTGCGGCGCGGGGACGGCCCCCGTCGCGTCGGTCGCGACCGCGAACACGTGGAACCGCGTGTTGCGCGGCAGGGTGAGGCTCGTGAGCACCTTGCCGTCGGGCACGGCGACGGGCGCCGTCGCGTAGAGCCCGCAGCCGAACGCGTCCGTCCCGGTCCCGTTGCCCCGTGCGCCCGGCTTGGCGACGAGGATGTTGCCCGGCTCGGGCGAGCCCGTGCACCAGTCGCTCAGGGCGACCTGGACGGTCTGGCTCGTCCCGTCCGCGAACCCGAGGACAAGGTCGCCGCGCTGGGTGCCGTGCGTCGCCGTCCCGACGACCGAGAGCGTGCGCGTGGCGCGCTGCGCCTCGGGCACCTCGAGCACCTGGCCGTCCGCCGCGACGTTGTCGGGCTCGCCCGCGGGCGGGGCGCCGAGCAGGTACGTCAGGTCGGTGCCCGGGACGGTCAGCTCGAGGCCCTGGACCACGCCGAGGTCCGCGAGCAGGTCGCGCAGGAGGTACGCGCCCGAGCCGTCGAGGTTCGCGTTGGCCGCGCCGGGGTCGCCGATGCCGACGTTGTCGAAGGCGTCGGCGATCCACGACTCCCCGGACACGACGACCGAGACCTCGCGGACCGCCTCGATCCCCGCAGCGTCGCGCACGACGAGCCGCACCGTGTGGGTCCCCGGCTCGGCGTCGGCGGGCGCGTCGATCGTCACCGTGCCCTCGACCGTGGCCGGCAGGCCGTCGGACTCGGCGGTCCAGTCCGCCAGGTCGGTCGTCGCGGTCACCGCGCCGTCGGACGTCACCTCGAGCGTGCCGCTCGTCGTCCCCGCGCCCTGCGCGACGACCTGGACCGCGACCTCGGTCCGCCCGCCCGGGGCGACGACGGGCTGCCGCGGCGTCGCGCCGACGAACAGTCGCTCGACCGTGCCGTCCGCGGGCACGACGGCGCCCGGCGAGACCGCGGGGTCGGTCGCCCACGCGGACGGCGCGGTGCCGACGGTCACGTCGAGCGTGCCCGCCGCGGTGAGCTCGTCGCCCGTGACCCAGGCGCGGTCCAGCGGCTCGCCGCCGAGCGACACGGACTGCGTGTAGTGCGCGTCGGGCGCGACGCCGTCGGCCGTGAGGTGCAGCGCATCGCGACCGAAGACCTCCGGGTCGAGCGTGATCGTCACGTCGTCGAACAGCGGGGTCGTGAGGCCCCAGAGGTCGGTGCCCGGCACGATCGGGTACACGCCGATCGACGACAGCACGTGCCACGCGGACATCGTGCCGAGGTCGTCGTTGCCCGTGACGCCGTCCGGGCCGTCGGTGAAGAGCGTCGCCGCGGCGCGCACGACGTCCGTCGTCTTCCACGGCTGGCCCGTCCACAGGTAGACGTACGGCGCGTGGAGGTTCGGCTCGTTGTTCGGGTTGTAGGTCTCCCAGCCGTAGTAGTCGTACGTGCCGTTGACCCACACCTCGCTCGCGACGCGCGCGGGGTCGGCGACCAGCTCGTCGTACGCGAAGAACGCGTCCAGGCGGTCGACTGCGGCGTCGGTGCCGCCCATGAGGTCGAACAGGCCGGGGACGTCCTGGGGCACGAGCCACTGGTACTGCACCGCCGTCCCCTCGTGGAACCCGTCGGAGTGCGCGGGGTCCGCATCACCCACGAAGAAGCCGTCGGCGTTGCGCGCCCGGAAGTTGCCCGTGCGCGGGTCGAACACGTTGCGGTATCCCTGGCCGCGGGCGGCGTAGCGGTCGGCGTCCTCGTCGTGGCCGAGGCCGCGGGCCATCGTCGAGAGCATGGCGTCGGCGAGGGCGTACTCCATGGTCGCCGAGGCGCCGTGCTGGAGGTCGTAGTCGCCGGGCTTGCCCGAGCGCGCGGGCTCGTGCGGGACGAACCCGTCGCGCAGGTACTCGACGTTCGCCGCGCGCCCGTTGAAGGGCGAGTCGGCGGGAGGGACGCCGTCGGCGTTCTGCTGCAGGACGGCGTACGCCTCCTCCTCGTGGCCCGCGAGCAGGCCCTGGTGCCAGGCGCTGACGAGGAACGGCGTCGCCGGGTCGCCGGTCATGATGTTCGTCTCGACCGTGCCGTACCCCCAGCGCGGGAGCCACCCGCCCTGCTGGCCCTGGCGCACGAGCGAGAGCGCCATGTCGGCCGACTCGTCGGGCGCGAGCAGGTACAGGAGCTGCTGCTGGGTGCGGTACGTGTCCCAGAGCGAGTAGTTCTGGTAGTAGGTGAAGTCCGGTTCCGCGGCGTGGACCTCCTGGTCCCAGCCGCGGTAGCGCCCGTCGACGTCGGAGCCGACGTTCGGCGCGAGGAAGCTGCGGTAGAGCGAGGAGTAGAAGGTGCGCAGGTCGTCCGGGTCGCCCTGCGCGACCCGCACCAGGCCGAGCCGCTCCTCCCAGGCCGAGCGCGCGGCGTCGTGCACGGCGTCGAAGGTGCCGGCCTCCGCCGCGAGGTTCGCCGCGGCGCCGTCGGCGCCCACGTAGCTCATCGCGGTGACGGCCTCGACGTCGAGGTCGCCGCCGGTCGTGTCGAACGTGACGTACGCGCCGCGACGGCCCTCGCCGCCGGACGCGGCGTCCGAGCCCGCGGTGACGGTCGAGCCGTCCCACGTGCCGTGCGCGACGAAGGGGCGGTCGAAGGTCGTGCGGGTCCAGATCGTCTGCGGCTCGGTGTCCTGGCAGAAGCCGCGGACGGTGATGCGTGTCTCGACCGTGCGGTCGTCGACGACGCGCACGTCGGACTCCGTGACCCGGTTGAGCGCCTGGCCCGCGTTGAGCAGGACGTTGGCCTGCGTCGTCGCGGGGAAGGTGTACCGCTGGACGCCCGTGCGCGCGGTCGCGGTGAGCTCGGCCTCGATCGTGCCGGCTGCCGCCTGGAGACCCACGCGGTAGTACCCGGGCGAGGCCTCCTCGTCGTCGTGCGAGAAGCCGAGCGCGTACTGGCCGTAGTCGGTCGAGGTGATCGCGCCCGTCGTCGGCAGTGTCGGGAGGGGACCGCCGAGGCCGCAGCCGACGCCGGAGAGGTGCACGAGCGAGAACCCGCGGACCGACGTGCGGTCGTAGTCGTACCCGACGTTGTGCCCGTTGTCCGGAGAGAGCTGCACCATGCCGAAGGGGACGGCGGCGCCCGGGTAGGTGTTGCCGTCGTCCTTGGTCCCGATGAACGGGTTGACGTAGTCGACCAGCGGGCCGTCGACGGCGGCAGCGGCGGCGTCGGACCTCGTCGCTGCCTCCGTCCCGGTGATGGTCGTGGGCGATGCGAGCCCCGGCGACGCGGACGCGGACAGCGGGAGCGCGAGGCTCGTCGCGGTGGTCAGGGCGACGACCGCGCCCGCGCGACGCCGACGCGCGCCGCGACGCCGCGGGCGAGAACGTGACGGTCCGGTACGTCCCGGGAATGGTTCGCGATCGGTGTCGACAGCGCTGTCTGCCCGCATGCGGTGCTCCCCTTGGTCCCACGGCGGCGTGGGGTCGGTGGTCGTCGATGACTCGGAGGCCGGGACCGGCCTCGACGCCGGTCCCGCGCCATACCCTCGCACACGCTGACAGCGCTATCAACCCCCGTGGGTCGATCCACCCGTCCTGCCGAACCCGGGGTCGTTCCCCAGTTCGACGGCGAACCGGGGAACGACCCCGGGTTCGGCACCGCCCGGTCCGCGTCGGCCCCGGGACCGGCGCGACCGGGCTGCCGACGACCCCGGCGCTCCGCACCTGACAGACTCGTCCCGTGACCACCACGACCGGCCGCACCCCGGCTCTCCTCGCGCACGTGCCCGCACCGACGGGCAAGGCCCCCGACCCGGACGCGCTCTACGAGGGGTTCACCACGTGGGCGACCGAGCAGGGCCTCGAGCTGTACCCGCACCAGAGCGAGGCGCTCATCGAGCTGGTCACCGGCTCGCACGTCATCCTCTCGACGCCCACCGGCTCGGGGAAGTCGCTCGTCGCGATGGGCGCGCAGTTCGCGGCGCTCGCCGCGCACCGCTCGGGCCGCGGCGGCCGCACGTACTACACCGCGCCGCTCAAGGCGCTCGTCAGCGAGAAGTTCTTCGCGCTCGTCGCGGCGTTCGGGTCCAAGAACGTCGGCATGACGACGGGCGACTCCGCCGTGAACCCCGACGCGCCGATCATCTGCTGCACGGCGGAGATCCTCGCGAACATCGCGCTGCGCCGCGGCGGCGGTGACGGTGTCGCCGCCGGACCTGTCGACGAGGACGCGATCTCCCAGGTCGTCATGGACGAGTTCCACTTCTACGCCGACCCGCAGCGCGGCTGGGCGTGGCAGGTGCCGCTGCTCGAGCTGCCGAACACCCAGTTCCTGCTCATGTCCGCGACGCTCGGCGACACGACCCGGTTCGTCGAGGAGCTCGAGGAGCGCACCGGCCGGCCCGTCGCCGAGGTGACCACGGCCCAGCGGCCGGTCCCGCTGCACTTCAGCTACGTCGTCGAGCCGCTGACCGAGGTCATCGAGGAGCTCGTCAGCACGCGCCGCGCGCCCGTGTACGTCGTGCACTTCACGCAGAAGGACGCGGTCGAGCGCGCGCAGTCGCTGCTGTCCATGAACGTCGCGACGAAGTCCGAGAAGGAGGCGATCGCGGCCGAGCTCGGCGACTTCCGCTTCGGCACCGGGTTCGGCAAGACGCTGAGCAAGTTCCTGCGGCACGGCGTCGGCGTGCACCACGCGGGCATGCTGCCCAAGTACCGGCGCGTCGTCGAGCGCCTCACGCAGGCCGGGCTGCTCAAGGTCGTGTGCGGCACGGACACGCTCGGGGTCGGCATCAACGTGCCCATCCGCACGGTCCTGCTCACGAGCCTCGTGAAGTTCGACGGCGAGCGCATGCGCCACCTCACGGCGCGCGAGTTCCACCAGATCGCGGGGCGCGCCGGCCGCGCCGGGTACGACACCGTGGGCGAGGTGCTCGTCATGGCGCCCGACCACGTCATCGAGAACCGCAAGATGCTCGCCAAGGCCGGCGACGACCCCAAGAAGCTCAAGAAGATCGTCCGCAAGAAGGCGCCGCAGGGCTCGGTCAACTGGACCGACGCGACGTTCGAGCGCCTGCGCGACGCCGAGCCCGAGCCCCTGACCAGCCACTTCACGGTCACGCACGCGATGGTCCTCAACGTCCTCGCGCGCACCGCCCAGCACGGCCGCGGCGGGCACGTCGACGCGTCCGACCCGCGCCGCGACCCGGTCGAGGCCATGCGGCACCTGCTCCTCGCGAACCACGACACCGACACCCAGCGCCGCGAGCACGTGCGCCAGACGTTCCGCATCTACCGCTCGCTGCGGGTCGCGGGGATCGTCGAGCGCGTGCGCGTGCCCGACCCGTCGCGCCCCGCGGGCTACCGCCCGAGCGTGCGCCTCGTCGGCGACCTGCCGCGCGAGTTCGCGCTCAACCAGCCGCTGTCGCCGTTCGCGCTCGCGGCCCTGGACCTGCTCGACGTCGAGGGCGCGACCCACGCGCTCGACGTCGTCTCCGTCATCGAGGCGACGCTCGACGACCCGCGCCAGGTCCTCTACGCCCAGCAGAACGCCGCCAAGGGCGAGGCCGTCGCCGCGATGAAGGCCGAGGGGTACGAGTACGAGGAGCGCATGGCGCTGCTCGAGGAGATCACCTGGCCCCAGCCGCTCGAGGAGCTGCTGGCGCCCGCGTTCGCCATGTACAAGCGGTCCAACCCGTGGGTCGCGGACGCCGAGCTCTCCCCCAAGTCCGTGGTCCGCGACATGGTCGAGCGCGCCATGACGTTCGCGGAGTTCGTGTCCGTCTACGGGCTCGAGCGCACCGAGGGCGTCGTGCTGCGCTACCTCGCGGACGCCTACCGCGCCCTGCGCCAGGTGGTCCCCGAGGAGCACCGCACCGAGGAGGTCCAGGAGATCGTCGAGTGGCTCGGCGAGCTGGTGCGCGGCGTCGACTCGTCGCTGCTCGACGAGTGGGAGCGCCTCGCCCACCCGGTCGACGACGACGCGGACACCGAGGTGGGCGACGGCCCGCTCTCCGGGGCGGGCGCCGAGGCGCCGACCCGGCCGGTCACGGGCAACCCGCGCTCGTTCCGGCGCCTCGTGCGCAACGCGCTTTTCCGCCGCGTCGAGCTCGCGTCCCGCGAGGACTACCGCGCGCTCGGCGCGCTCGACGGCGGCGCGGGCTGGGACGCGGACGCGTGGGGCGACGCGCTCGACCCGCTCTTCGAGGACCAGGGCGACGACGCGATCGGCATCGGGCCCGGGGCCCGCTCCGCGGCGCTGTTCCGCGTCGTCGAGGCGGGCGCAGAGCTGCCGGCCGGCCACGAGGGCCCGACGGCGGAGCACGCCCCGGGCGGCGTCGTCCCCGCGGGCACGTGGCTCGTGCGGCAAGTGCTCGACGACCCGGCGGGCGACCACGACTGGGCGATCACGGCGAGCGTCGACCTCGCGGCGAGCGACGAGGCGGGCGAGCCGGTCGTGACCGTGCTGGCCGTCGGGCCGCTGTAGACCGGTGCCGCGACGAGCGCCGCGGCCGGGCGGCACGGGGTCGGGTACCACCACCAGCCGGGCGTCGCGGGCCGGGTGCACCGGCCGCGCGCCGCGGGTCGGGGCGCCGCCGGGCCCGGCCGCTCAGTCGACGGGGAGCAGCCCGCGCTCGGCGAAGACCTGCTTGGCCACGGCCGTCGCGTTGAGCGCCCGCGGGAACCCGCAGTAGACGGCGGCCTGCAGGAGCGCCTCGACGATCTCCTGCGGCGTCAGCCCGACGTCGAGCGCGGTGCGGACGTGGATCTCGAGCTGCGGCTCGCAGCCACCGAGGGCGCTGAGCATCCCGAGGGTGACGAGCTGCCGGTCGCGCGGCTCCAGGTGCGGCCGCGCGTAGATCTCGCCGTACGCCCAGGCCGAGATCTGGTGCTCGAGCTCGGGCGAGACGCCCGCGAGCGCCTCGGCGATCGCGGCGGGCGCCGTCTCGTTGACGGCTCCGAACACCGCCTGCCCGTGCTCGTAGCGCTCCGCGCGCGTGGTCGGTCGGTCGGTCGTGGAGTTCCCCTGCGTCACGCCGAGCAGCGTAGGGGACGGGACGTGACCTGCGCCGACGGTCTCACCCCCGGCGAGCGGTGCGGTCAGACGGCCTCGCGCCGCCGGTCGAACCGCTCCGGCAGGTGGACGAACCCCGCGGCGACGTACGTGGCGACGCCCCCGACGTTGGACGCCGGCGTCGCGACGAGCGCGCTCGACGCGCCCAGCGCGCGGAGCGCCGCCAGGCCGGCGAGGGTGACTGCCCGGCCCAGGCCCCGACGACGATGATCGGCGTGCACGCCCATCGGCTCGATCAGCCCGGGACGCCCCGGGCCGGCGGACCACACCGCGATCACCGCTGCCGCGGGCTCGTGACCGGCGCGGGCCGGGTCGTCGGGGACCGCCGCGCCGTCGTGCACGAGGAGACACCGCGCGTCGGCGTACGGGAGCCCGGTCGCCAGGGCGTGCCAGCGCTCCGGCGCGGCCCGCGTCCCGCCGAACGACGAGCGCAGCGCCTCGGCCCACGCGGCGGCCTCCGACGGCCCGACCTCGCGCGCCCGGACCCCCGAGTCCTCCACCGGCGTGGCCAGGTCGCGGCGCAGGAGCGCCCACCGCTCGTCGACGCGCCAGCCCGCCGCGGCCAGGTGCTCGTCCACGAGGGCACCTACCGGTGCCTCGACCGACGCTCCGCCCGGCCCCAGCACGCCCCGCTCGGGTCGGGCGGCGTCGTCGGCGAGGCGGCGCGCGAGCTCGTCGTCGCGCTGCAGGTCCGGCGCGATCCCCAGGCGGAGCAGGTCGAGGCCGTCGAGCAGCCCGACGGCGACCACCCGTCCCTCGCGGCGCCACGTCCGCAGCGCGGCGGCGGTCGCCGGAGCGCCGAACCGCCAGTACCAGCCCACGTCGCCGGGATGGAGCTGCAGCGGCGCGGCGTCGTCCTGCCACGAGCGGAGCACGTCGACGACCTCGCCCAGCTCGTCGACCCCGGGGGTGCGCGTCTCGATCGTCACAGGTCGATCAGACACCACGACGCGGGCGCCGGTCGCACCCTTTTCGCCGGGCCGCGCCGCCTCACCCGTCCGCGGGACGCAGGTCGAGGCGCATGACCCGGCGTCGCGTCGTCGGGCGCGCCACCTCCACCAGACCCGCCGCACGGAACGCCTGGACGCTGCCGACCGAGTTCTCCCCCCAGGTGATCGGTGCGCCGGCCGGGTCGAGGATCGGGTACCCCTCGACCGCCGTCGCGCCGTGCTCGCGCGCGTACCCGACGGCGGCCCGCGCGAGGTCGTACGTCAGCCCCAGCCCGCGGAAGCCCGCGCGCACCACGAAGCACGCGACGGCCCACACGCCCGCGTCGTCCTTGTCCTGCGCGTCGCCCGCCGCACGCCCCGACCACGGGACCGGGCTCCCCCGCAGGCGCCGGTAGGTCGGGCGCGGTCCGACCGCGACCCAGCCCGCGGGCTCGCCGTCGAGGAACGCGACGAGGCCGCTCGTGGTCGGCGCTCCCGGGTCGTCGCAGCTCGTCTGCTCGTGCAGGAGCCGGGCCCGCTCCTCGGGCGGCGTCCGGTACCAGACGCGGTCGCCGAGCACCTGGCGCTGGCACCAGCACGTCGCGGGATAGCCGCGCTCGCCGAACACGGTCGCGAGCTCGTCCCACGTCACCGTGCTGGCCGGGCGCACGACGACGGCCCCGGTCGCCCCGGGGCGCGTCGTGCCGCGCGTCGCCACGTCCCGACGCTACGCCGACGCCGCGCTCCCCGCTCCCGGTCGCGGCGCGCGCGCAGGCCCCTACGGTGAACCCATGAGCGACGCACCGCGCACGGGCGTGCACCCCGGCGAGCCCCACCACCCGGAGAGCACCGGGTCACGCCTCAACCGGCTGCGCGCCGGGGTCCTGGGCGCGAACGACGGCATCGTGTCGACGGCGGGCGTCGTCGTCGGCGTCGCGGCGACGAGCACGTCGATCCCCGTCATCGCGACGGCGGGCGGGGCGGCGCTCCTCGCGGGAGCGCTGTCCATGGCGGCGGGCGAGTACGTCTCCGTGAGCACGCAGCGCGACACCGAGAAGGCCCTGCTCGCGACCGAGCGCCGCGAGCTCGCCGAGATGCCGGACGCCGAGCTCGCGGAGCTCGCGGGGATCTACGAGGCGAAAGGGCTCACACCCGACCTCGCGCGCCAGGTCGCGGTCCAGCTCACCGAGCGCGACCCGCTCGCCGCGCACGCCGACGCCGAGCTGCACATCGACCCCGACGAGCTCACCAGCCCGTGGGAGGCCGCGGTCGCGTCCATCGTGTCGTTCACGGTGGGCGGCCTGCTGCCGCTCGCGGCGATCCTCCTCGCCCCGGCGACCATCCGCATCCCGCTCACGTTCGTCGCCGTCGTGCTCGCGCTCGTGCTCACGGGCTGGGGCTCCGCGCGCCTCGGGAACGCGCCGACCCGGCGCGCGACGGTCCGGACCGTCGTCGGCGGCGCGGTCGCGATGGGCGTGACCTACGCGATCGGGTCGCTGCTCGACGTCAACGTGTAGCGCGGCGCTGCGGCAGAATCGGCCCGTGGCCAAGAAGTCGAAGTCGTCCGCGCACGCCGGCACGCCCGCGGTCGCGCTCCTCGAGCGCGAGGGCGTCGCCCACACGCTGCACCCGTACGAGCACGACCCGTCGAGCGACCTGTCCTACGGGCTCGAGGCGGCCTCGGCGATCGGGGTGCCCGCGGAGCAGGTGTTCAAGACCCTGCTCGCGGTCGTCGACGGCGCCGCGCTCGTCGTGGGGATCGTGCCCGTCGACCGTCAGCTCGACCTCAAGGCCCTCGCCAAGGCGGCGGGCGGCAAGAAGGCGAGCATGGCCGAGCCCGCCGCGGCCGAGCGCGCGACGGGCTACGTCGTCGGCGGCATCTCGCCCCTGGGCCAGAAGCAGCGCCACCGCACGTTCCTCGACGACACCGCGCTCGCGTTCGACGCCGTCTACGTCTCGGGTGGCCGCCGCGGTCTCGACGTCGGCCTCGCGCCGTCGGACCTCCTGCGCCTCACGGCGGGCACCACGGCCCCGATCGCGAGGTAGAGCCCCCGTCGGCCGAGGTAGAGGCCTGGTCTGCCGAGGTAGAGGCCTGGTCTGCCGAGGTAGAGGCCTGGTCATGACCAGGCCTCTACCTCGCGGTACCGGGGGCTCTACCTCGCGGTCCGTCAGCGCTGGTAGGCGGTGTACGGGGCGTCGGTCGGGACGATGTCCTTGCCGAGCGGCAGGAGCGAGACGGGGATCATCTTGAGGTTCGCGATCCCGAGCGGGATGCCGATGATCGACACGAACAGCGGGATCGCGGTGACGACGTGACCGATCGCGAGCCAGATCCCGGCCACGACCACCCAGATGACGTTGCCGATCGTCGACCACGCGCCCGCGGTCGGCTTGTCCACGACCGTGCGGCCGAACGGCCACAGCGCGTACCCGGCGATGCGGAACGACGCGATGCCGAACGGGATCGTCACGATGAGGATGCAGCAGATGATGCCGGCCAGGACGTAGCCCAGGGCGAGCCACAGCCCGGCGAACACGAGCCAGATGATGTTGAGCAGTGTCTTCACGGCACCGTCCTTTCGCGCACCATTCTCGCCGATCAGGGCGCCGGTGCGGATCCGGGACCACCCTGAGACGACCCGGGTCTCGGGCGACCCGCCCGGCCTAGACTGACCGCATGCCCCTCCCCGACCCGTCGTCCGTGCTGCCCGCGCAGATCGCGCAGAACCTCGCCCGGGTGCGGAGCAGGGTCGACGACGCCGCCCGCGCGGCCGGGCGTGCGCCGTCGGACGTGCGGCTGCTCGTGGCGACCAAGACGCAGCCGGCGGACGCCGTGCGCGCGGTCGTCGAGGCCGGCGCGGACCTGATCGGCGAGAACCGCGTCCAGGAGCTCGTCGCGAAGGCCCCCGACCTCGCCGACCTCGTGGCCGCGGGGCGTGTCGAGGTCCACATGATCGGCCACCTGCAGCGCAACAAGGTCAACCAGCTGCTCGCGACCGCCACGGGCGTCGAGAGCGTGGACTCCCTCGCGCTCGCCGAGGCGCTCGCGGCGCGCTGTGCGCGCGACGGCCGCGTGCTCGACGTCCTGGTCCAGGTCAACGTCTCCGGCGAGGAGTCCAAGTCGGGCGTCCGGCCCGACGACGCCCCCGCCCTCGCGACCGCCGTCGCGGCGCTCGACGGGCTGCGCCTGCGAGGCTTCATGACGATCGGCGCGAAGGCCCCGGACGAGACGCTGGTGCGCGCGGGTTTCGCGCGCCTGCGCGAGGTGCGCGACGCCGTCGCGCGCTCGGGCGCCCCGGGCACCGCGGAGGCGCGCGAACTCTCGATGGGCATGAGCGGCGACCTCGAGCTCGCCGTCGCGGAAGGCGCGACGATCGTCCGCGTCGGCACCGCCGTCTTCGGCCCGCGACCCACGCCGAGATAGAGCTCGCGGTCGCGACGTAGAAGCCCGGGAGCTCTACCTCGCGACCGGCAGCTCTACCTCGCGGGTGACGGCGTCACGGGACGCGCGCGGTCCACTCCGGCGTCGAGAACTTCGTCCGCACGAGCTCCTGGGCGCGCTCGCGCTCCTCGGGCGTGACCTTGCCCTCGACCGTCCGGTAGCGCGACCGGAAGTGCCGCTTGAACGCCTCGATGACGTCCTCGCGCGCCATGCCCGTCTGCGAGCGCACCGGGTCGACGCGCTTGTTCGCGCTCGTCGTGCCCTTGTCGGAGAGCTTCTCGCGGCCGATGCGCAGCACCTCGGTCATCTTGTCGGCGTCGATGTCGTACGCCATCGTCACGTGGTGGAGCACCGCTCCCCCGCGCAGGCGCTTCTGCGCCGCGCCCGCGATCTTGCCTGCGGGCGAGGCGATGTCGTTGAGCGGCTTGTACGTCGCCTCGACACCGACGTCCGCGAGCGCGCCGAGCACCCAGTCGTCGAGGAACGCGTAGGAGCGCTCGAAGCTCAGGCCCTCGACGAGCGACCCGGGCACGTAGAGCGAGTAGGTGATGGTGTTCCCCGGCTCGACGAACATCGCGCCCCCGCCGGAGATGCGGCGCACGACCGTCACGCCGTGGCGCTCGGCGCCCTCCGGGTCCACCTCGTTGCGCAGCGACTGGAACGACCCGATGATCACCGCGGGCGACGCCCACTCCCAGATCCGCAGCGTCGGGCCGCGGCGGCCGGCGTCGAGCTCCTCGGTGAGCACCTGGTCGAGCGCGAGGTGCATCGCCGGCTCCTCCGGGCCCTCGTGCACGATCTCGAAGGTGTGGTCGCCCCAGCCCGTCGCGTGCCCGAGGGCTCGCCGGACGGCGATGGCGACCGCCTCCGGCGAGAAGCCGATCATCGTGACGTCCTCGCCGAGAGCGCCCTGGACGGCGCTCGCGAGCTGCGCGACCGTCGCCGTCTCCGGCATGCCCGTGAGCGCGCCGTCGATGTCCTCGAGCGCGTCGTCCGGCTCGAGGAAGAAGTCGCCGCTCACCGCGACGCGGGCGAGCCGCCCGGCCTCCACCTCGACGTCGACCGCCACGAGCTTGCCACCGGGAACCTTGTACTCACCACGCACCCGTCCACCCTAAGCCCGCGGGGCCCCGGCTCGACGGGAGACGTCGGTCACGGGGGTCCGGTGACGGCTCAGCGCGGGTCGACGCCCGCGTGGACCAGCCCGTAGATCGCGGAGTCGGTCAGCGCCTCCCAGGCGGCCTCGATGAGGTTCGGCCCGACGCCGACCGTCGACCACGAGGTCGAGCCGTCGGTCGTCTCGATGAGGACGCGCGTGATCGCGTCGGTCCCCTGCTCGGTGTCGAGGATGCGGACCTTGAAGTCGATGAGCTCGAACACGTCGATCTCGGGGTAGACGCGGCCGAGCGCGAGCCGGAGCGCGTGGTCGAGCGCGTTGACGGGCCCGTTCCCCTCGCCGGTCGTGACGATGCGCTCGCCCCCGGCGTGGAGCTTGACGGTCGCCTCCGCCGTGGCCTCGGTGCCGCGCGACCCGGCCCGCTCGACGATCGTGCGCCAGCTCTCGACGCGGAAGTACGGGGGGCGCTCGCCCGTGATCTCCTCGCGGAGCAGCAGCTCGAACGACGCGTCCGCGGCCTCGTAGGTGTAGCCGTTCGCCTCGTCGTCCTTCACGCGGTTGGTCACGCGCGTGAGGAGCTCGCCCTGGCCCGACAGGTCGAAGCCGAGCTCGCGGCCCTTGAGCTCGATCGACGCGCGACCGGCCATGTCGGAGACGAGCATGCGGATGTCGTTGCCGACCGCCGTCGGGTCGATGTGCTGGTAGAGGTCCGGGTCGACCTTGATCGCGCTCGCGTGCAGCCCCGCCTTGTGCGCGAACGCGCTCGCGCCGACGTACGGCTGGCGCGCGTACGGGGAGATGTTGGTGATCTCGCTGATCGCGTGCGAGATGCGCGTGGACTCCTCGAGCCCCTCTCCGGTCAGGGTCCGCAGCCCGTGCTTGAGCTCGAGGTTCGCGACGACCGTCAGCAGGTCGACGTTGCCCGTGCGCTCCCCGTACCCGTTGACCGTCCCCTGGACGTGGGCCGCGCCAGCCTCGACGGCCGCGAGCGTGTTCGCGACGGCGCACCCCGAGTCGTTGTGCGCGTGCATGCCGAGCAGCGCGTCGCCCGGGAGCGCGTCGCGCCCGTGCGGGAGCCCGACGGCGTCGCGCAGCTCCTCGACGATCTCGACGACCCAGGTCGGCAGCATCCCGCCGTTGGTGTCGCACAGGGCGACGACCTCGGCCCCGGCCTCGAACGCGGCCTGCACGGCGGAGCGCGTGAACGCCGGGTCGTGCCGGTAGCCGTCGAAGAAGTGCTCCGCGTCGACGACGACCCGCCGGCCCTCGCCCACGAGGAACGACACCGTGTCGGTGATCATGGCGAGCCCCTCCTCGGGCGTCGTGCGCAGCGCACGCTCGACGTGCCGCACGTCCGACTTGGCGACGAGCGTCACGACGGGCGCCTCGGAGTCGACGAGCGCCCGGACCTGCGGGTCGTCCCACGCGCGCAGCCCGGCCTTGCGGGTCGAGCCGAACGCCGCGAGCACGGCGTGGCGCAGGTCGAGCTCCTTGGCCGCGCGGCGGAAGAACTCCGTGTCCTTGGGCACCGCGCCCGGCCAGCCGCCCTCGATGAACCCGACGCCGAGCTCGTCGAGCAGCGGGGCGATGGCGAGCTTGTCGGCGACGGAGAGGTTCATGCCCTCCTGCTGCGCGCCGTCGCGCAGGGTCGTGTCGTAGACGTGGAAGACCCGGGCCTCGCGGGGGCCGGTCACGGGGGTCGTCGCCGAGGTCATGGTGCCTCTTCCTGCCGTTCGTCGTGTCGCGGACGCCGCAGCGCCCGCCCCTCTGGTCCGTCTCCCAGGACGCCGGGCGGGGCCCTCGTGAGGCGGGAGGCCCGGCATCCGTGCCGCCGGGCGGGGGTGGTGCCCAGCAACAAAAAAACCCCCCGAGGGTGCGGGAGGTCTGCGCGTCCGGTGAGTGCTACCGGGCGCGCTACTCGATAATGAGCTGGGAGACGAGGTGTGTCACAGGGCACATGGTGCCACAGGTTCGGCGAGGATGGACACGAGCGTCCATCCACCGAGCCGCCCACCGCCCTCTGGCGCGGCGGCGACCGACCGAGGAGTGACGATGAGCGACCCGACGCCGGGCGGCTACGACCCGCAGAACCCCCCGACGCGCCGGTACGGGCAGCCACCCGTGCCGCAGCACGCCCAGCCCCCCGCGATCCCCCCGACGGACCCGCAGGCCGGCTTCCCCGAGCAGAGGCCGCCCGTCAATCCCGCGGACCCGCGCCTCGCGGTCGAGGCGGGCCGGTTCTGGGCGGGCGCCGCGGCGACGGCGCTCGTCGCCGCGCTCATCGGGCTGCTCGGCGTGATCATCTTCGAGCGCATCTTCGCGATCACGCTCGTGCCGCCGCCCGACCTGTTCGGCACGGGGTCGCGCCAGGCCGCGTGGGCGATCGACGGGGCGATCCTCGCCGTCCTCGCGGCGGGCGTCCTGCACCTGCTCATCCTCAGCACGCCGCGCCCGCGCGCGTTCTTCGGCTGGATCATGGCGCTCGTCATCGTCGTGATCGCGGTGCTCCCGTTCGCCTGGTCGAGCGACGTCACGGCGGCGGCCCTGTCCGGGCTCATCAACCTGCTGATCGGCATCGCGGTCTGGTCGCTGCTCGCGGGAGTCGCCGGGCGCACCATCGTCGTGCGGCCGGCGACCGCCGTCTGATTCACCGGTCGTCGCGCGTCCCACGCGCCGACCGACACGCACGACGACGGGGTGCCCCTCTCGCGGGAGGGGCACCCCGTCGTCGTGCCGGGTGCGGACGGGCCGCCGGCCTCAGGCGAGGCGGCGCAGCCAGCCGTGGCGGTCGGCCGCGCGCCCGGTCTGGATGTCGGTGAGCTCGGCGCGGATCGCCATGGTGAGCGACCCCGCCTCGCCGCCGCCGATGGTGTGGTCGAAGTCGGACCCCGCGAGGCGCCCGATGGGGGTGATGACGGCGGCCGTGCCGCACGCGAACACCTCGGTCACGGAGCCGTCCTGAATCCCGGCGAGGACGTCGGTGAGCGGGATGCGGCGCTCGACCACGTCGTGCCCGCGGTCGGTGAGGAGGCGGATGATCGACGAGCGCGTCACGCCCTCGAGGATCGAGCCGCTGAGCTCGGGGGTCTCGACCGAGCCGTCCGCCTTGACGACGAACACGTTCATGCCGCCGAGCTCCTCGAGGAACGTCCGCGTGCCGGAGTCGAGGAAGCACACCTGCTCGCACCCGTGCTGCTGCGCGACCACCTGCGGGAGCAGGCTGGAGGCGTAGTTGCCGCCGCACTTCGCGTCACCGGTGCCCCCGGCGCCCGCGCGGCTGTACTCGCGGTCGACCCAGATGGACACGGGCTTCACGCCGCCCGAGAAGTAGGGCCCCACCGGGGAGGCGATCACCAGGTACTCGGCCTCGAGCGACGGACGCACGCCGAGGAACGCCTCCGACGCGTACATGAACGGGCGCAGGTAGAGGCTCGCCTCGTCGCCGCTGGGCACCCAGTCGACGTCCGTGCGCACGAGCGCCGTGATCGACCCGACGAAGTCGTCGACGGACAGGGCCGGGAGCGCGAGGCGGTGGGCCGAGCGGGCGAAGCGCGCCGCGTTCGCCTCGGGGCGGAACGTCCACACGGACCCGTCGGCGTGGCGGTACGCCTTCATGCCCTCGAAGATCTCCTGCGCGTAGTGCAGGACGGCGGTCGCCGGGTCCAGCAGGAGGGGGCCGTACTTCTCGATGCGGCGGTCGACCCACCCGTCCGTCGAGTTCCAGCTGATCCGCGCCATGTGGTCCGTGAAGACCGTGCCGAACTTCGGGGCCGCGATCGCGGCCTCGCGCTCGGCGGGCGGCGTCGGGGCGTCCGTCGGGCGGACGTCGAACAGGGCGATGAGGTCTTCCTCCGAGGAGGACGGCTGGTGCTGCGCTGCGAGGGTGCTCATCATGAGGCCTTTCACCTGGCGACCCGGGTGGTCTCCGCCTAGTTTTCCACGACCGCACGGCTCGTGCGGCGATCCGCGCGAGGGTACGACGACGGCAGGCGTCACCGGGTCAGAACGGGAGGGATCCGGTCCTGGGGCGATGACGACCGAGGTGCGGGGACTGCGGGCGAACCGGTGCCCGGGTCCGTGCGGGACCCGGGCGGCGTGTCAGCCGGCGACGCGAGCGGCGAGCTCGCGGCCCACCTCGGCCGTCGAGCGTACTCGGCTCCCCCGCTCGGCGAGGTCGGCCGCGACGGCCGCCTCGACGCGCTTCGCCTCGTCGCCGAGGCCCAGGTGGTCGAGGAGCAGCGCGACCGACAGCACCGTGGCGGTCGGGTCGGCCTTGCCCTGCCCGGCGATGTCCGGCGCCGAGCCGTGCACGGGCTCGAACATCGACGGCGCCGTGCGGTCGGGGTTGATGTTCGCGGACGCGGCGAGGCCGATCCCGCCCGTGATCGCGGCGGCCTGGTCCGTGAGGATGTCCCCGAACAGGTTGTCCGTGACGATGACGTCGAACCGCGACGGCTTCGTCGTGAGGAAGATGGTCGCCGCGTCGACGTGCAGGTAGTCCGTCGTGACGTCGGGGAACTCGGCGTTGACGGCCTCGACCGTCCGGCGCCACAGGTGGCCCGCGTGCACGAGGACGTTGTGCTTGTGCACGAGCGTGAGGTGCTTGCGCGGGCGCGCCTGGGCACGGGCGAACGCGTCGCGCACGACGCGCTCGACGCCGAACGCCGTGTTGAGGGAGACCTCGGTCGCGATCTCGTGGGGCGTGCCGGTGCGCAGCGAGCCGCCGTTGCCGACGTACGGGCCCTCGGTGCCCTCGCGCACCACGACGAAGTCGATCTCGCCCGGGTCGGCGAGGGGCGAGGTGACGCCCGGGTACAGCTTGCCCGGGCGCAGGTTCACGTAGTGGTCGAGCGCGAAGCGGAGCTTGAGCAGCAGGCCGCGCTCGAGCACGCCCGACGGGACGCTGGGGTCGCCGATCGCGCCCAGGAGGATCGCGTCGTGGCCGCGGATCGCGTCGAGGTCCGCGTCGGTGAGCGTCTCCCCCGTCGCGTGCCAGCGGCGCGCACCCAGGTCGAACGGCGTCGTGGAGACCTTCACGTCCGAGCCGGACACGGCGGCCTCGAGCACGGCGAGGCCCTGCTCGACGACCTCGGTACCGATGCCGTCCCCGGCCACGACTGCCAGATCAATGGTGCGCGTCATGCCGTGAGCCTACGCCGCCGCGCCACCCCTCGGGACGACGGTCTCACGTCTCGGACTGCGCTCGAGTTGCGCGACGGGGCGAGACAGGGCACTATTAGGAAACTTTCCTAAAGCCCGCCCGAAGGAACGCCATGACCGCGCCCACCTCGTCGAGGATCCCCGGCACGCCGGGGCTGCTCCGCACGATCAACGATCGCGCGGCGCTCGAGCTCCTGCTCGACGCCGGGCCGCTCACCCGGTCCCAGATCGGCGACAGCACGGGAGTGTCCCGACCGACGGCCTCGCAGATCGTCGCACGGCTCGAACAGTCCGGACTCATCGAGCCCGCCGGCTCCGTGCAGGGGGCGCGCGGGCCCCAGGCGACACAGTACGCCGCACGCACCGACGTCCTCGTCGGGCTCGCGCTCGACGTCGTGCCCGACGGCGTGCGGGCGAGCGTCGTCGACGCGCTCGGCCGGACGCTCGGCGAGACGACCGTCGCCGCGGGCCCGGACCGCGCCGCCGCGACCGACGTCCGCACGGCGCGCGACGAGGCCTGCGCGGACGCGGGCATCCCGGTCGCGCGCGTGGCGACCGCGGTCGTCGGCGTCCAGGCCGCGGTCGCCCCGCGCACGGGCGACATCGCCCTCGTCGGCGAGCTGCCCGGCTGGCCGCGCGAAGGGCTCCGGGGGCATCTCGAGGGCGCCCTCGGCATCGACGTGCGCGTCGAGAACGACGTGAACCTCGCCGCGATCGCCGAGCGCGACGCGGGTCGCGACGAGCAGAGCTTCGCCCTGCTGTGGCTCGGCGAGGGCATCGGCATGGGGGCGTGGCTCGAGGGCCGCGTCCACCACGGCACCACGGGCGGCGCCGGCGAGATCGGCTACCTCCCCGTCCCCGCCGCCGGGATCGACGACTCCGTCAACGTGCAGGACCTCGTCGGGGGCCTGCGGCTCGTCGAGCTCTGCGCCCGGGCGGGCGTCCCCGGGGTCACGGAGTCCACCCCCTACGCCGCGGCCGTCGCCGCGATCCGCGAGCACGGCGACACGGCCGCCGTCCGCGCGCTCGTGCAGGATCTCGCCCGTCGTGTCGCGATCGTGCTCCAGCCCGTCGTGGCGATCCTCGAGCCCGACGCCGTCGTGCTCGGCGGCCCGACGGGGGTCGCGTGCGGCGCGGGGCTCGCCGAGGCCACCGCCACCGCTCTCCGCGGCACCGACCAGCGGACGGGAGCGGTCGTCGCGACCGCCGTGCCCGAGCTCGCGGTCCTGCGCGGGGCGCGCTCCGTCGTCGCGCAGGACGTGCGCACGCTCCTGCTCGCCGCAGCGGGCCGACCGGACCACCCGGTCGGCCCGTCATCGATCCCGGGGTAGTCCTCTTCACCTGCCCCGCGAGCGGTGGCCGGCCGACCGTGGCACGGCCGGCCACCGCTCATCCCGCCTCAGCGCGGGTAGCGCAGCTCGAACCGCTCGCACACGAGCGGCATGTCGGGAGCGAACTCTCGCTCCAGCACGCGCCGGAAGTACGTCTCGTGACCGTCGCGCCACGACTCGAGCGAGCCGTCGTCCTCCCCCTCCGCCAGGGCGAAGTCCGCGTCGACGTCCTCGAACGCGACGATCTCGACCGACGTCGTCCGGACGAGCGCCCGCGGGTGCCCGGCACCGTCGAGCAGGATCGACAGCTCGCCGACGCGCGGGACGGGCTCCCCCGAGTCCTCGTACTCCCACAGCGCGGACGACGTCGCGGTCTTCTCCCCGCTCAGCACCGCCGCGAGCAGGTCGTCGGCCAGCGCGGGGTTGTCGCCGAACGACCACGCGGGCGGCGGCACCGTCTCGGAGACCGTGGTGCCGGTGACCACGCCCACCCGCGCCATCCCGGCGCTCGGCCGCGCCAGCTCCCAGAACGCGAGGATCTCCGCCGCCCTCTCGTCCACCACCACGTCGTCCGTCACCGGTTCCCCCTCGTCCGCCTGTCGGGTCATGCCCCTATCGTGGCGTACCGAGGGTCGATGTGCCCGATCTCTCGCGGTTCGTCCCGCTCGTGTCGCGCTGACCGACGGCCCCGGCCACCGCCGCGACGACGGCCGACGAGGGACGCAGCACGACACCCAGTCCCGCGACCTGGGCGAGGCCCTCCTCGGTCGTGCCGGAGACGGCGTCGGGCACGACGACGGCCCGCAGATCCCGCTCGCTCGCGTCGGTGAGCGTCGCGCGCGGACAGTTCGGGAAGTTGCAGCCCGCCACGACGACGGTGTCGACGCCGCGCTCACGCAGGAGATCCTCGAGCGGGGTGCGGTGGAACGCGCTCCACCGAGGCTTCCACACGACGATCTCGCCAGGTCCGAGGTCCTGTGGGCGCCCGGCGAGCAGCACGTCGGGATCGAGCGGGGGCGCGCCCGCCGGCACGAGCTCGGGAAGGATCGCGGAACCCGGCGTGCCCGGACGCACCACGGCGGCGCCGTCGCCGATCGCCCGGCGCCGTACCAGGTCCACGTCGTCCCCGTCGTACAGGCGCACGACGTGGACAACAGGCAGGCCCGCCCGCCGGTACGCCTCGACGAGCGAGGTGAGCGCGGGCACGACCGCCCGCGTTCCCGCGACGGGCGTGCTCCCGCCCTCGGCGAAGTCGACTTGCGTGTCGATCACCAGCAGCGCCGACGTCTCCCAGTGCGGAGCCAGGAACGGATCCAGCAGCTCGTCGTGCGCGGCCGGCGGTGTCGTCGTCGTCACAGTGCCTCCTTGGTCGGCACGGTCGCGTGCCTGGTTGCCGCGGCGATGGGGCGGGACGATCCGGGTCGCGCCGCGCGAGCGCGGGGTGACCCGAGAGCCCGAGGCGGAGCCGACGTCGCGCACGACGCCGGCTCCGCCTCGGGCAGGCAGGACGGCCTGCGTCAGCGTGCGGCGCTGCCCTCGGTGTAGTCGGCGTCCTGCTGCTTCCACGCGAACAGCGAGCGCAGCTCCTTGCCGACCTTCTCGATCGGGTGCTGCGCGGCCTTCTCGCGCAGCGCCGTGAACTCCGGCGCGCCGGCGTCCTGGTCGTCGATGAAGCGCTTGGCGAACGCGCCGGACTGGATGTCCGCGAGGACGCCCTGCATGTTCTCCTTGACGTGCGGGTCGATGACGCGCGGGCCGGAGACGTAGTCGCCGTACTCGGCGGTGTCGGAGACGGACCAGCGCTGCTTGGCGATGCCGCCCTCCCACATGAGGTCCACGATGAGCTTGAGCTCGTGCAGCACCTCGAAGTAGGCGATCTCCGGCTGGTAGCCGGCCTCGGTGAGCGTCTCGAACCCGTACTGGACGAGCTGCGACACGCCACCGCAGAGGACGGCCTGCTCGCCGAACAGGTCGGTCTCGGTCTCCTCGGTGAACGTCGTCTTGATGACGCCGGCGCGCGTGCCGCCGATCGCCTTCGCGTACGACAGCGCGACGTCCCACGCCTGGCCCGACGCGTCCTTCTCGACGGCGATGATGTCCGGGATGCCGCGGCCCGCGACGAACTCGCGGCGCACGGTGTGGCCCGGGGCCTTGGGCGCGACGAGGATGACGTCGACGCCGTCGGGGGCCTCGATGTAGCCGAACCGGATGTTGAAGCCGTGCGCGAAGGCGAGCGTCTTGCCGGCGGCGAGGTTCGGCTTGATCTCGTCGTTGTAGATCGAGCGCTGGTGCTGGTCCGGCGCGAGGATCATGATCAGGTCGGCCCACGCCGCGGCGTCGGCGACGGACTTCACCTCGAAGCCCTCGTCCTGGGCCTTGGCGGTCGACTTCGAGCCCTCGCGGAGGGCGACGACGACCTCGACGCCGGAGTCGCGCAGGTTCTGGGCGTGCGCGTGGCCCTGGCTCCCGTAGCCGACGATCGCGACCTTCTTGGCCTGGATGATGGACAGGTCGGCGTCGTCGTCGTAGAACAGCTCAGCCACGATGGATCTCCTCGGTTCTTCGTTGCGGTGCAGGGGTCTGTTGCGATGTCTCGCGGTGGAACGACGATCGGTGCGCACCGACGCCCGTGCGGGTCTCGGTGCGAGGGTAGGCGATCGTCAGGCGGAGCGGACCACGCGTTCCAGCGCGCGGTCGGTGATCGAGCGGGAGCCGCGGCCGACGGCGACGGTCCCCGACTTCACGATCTCGCGCACGCCGTAGGGCTCGAGCGCGCCGAGCAGGGCGTTCAGCTTCTCGCCGGTGCCCGTCGCCTCGATGGTCACGGCGTCGGGCACGACGTCGACGACCTTCGCTCGGAACAGGTTGACGACCTCGAGCACGCCGGTGCGGTTCGCGCCGTCGGCGCGGACCTTGACGAGCAGGAGCTCGCGCTGCACCGACGCGGCCGCGTCGAGCTCGACGATCTTGATGACGTTGACCAGCTTGTTGAGCTGCTTCGTCACCTGCTCGAGCGGGCGCTCCTCGACGTCGACGACGACGGTGATGCGCGAGATCTCCTCGTGCTCGGTCGGGCCGACCGCGAGCGAGTGGATGTTGAAGGCGCGACGGGCGAACAGGCCCGCGACGCGCGTGAGCACGCCGGGCTTGTTCTCGACGAGCACGGAGAGGGTGTGGCGGGACATGGCGGATCAGTCCTCTCGGTCCCACGCGGGCGAGATGCCCCGCGCGTACTGGATGTCGTCGTTGCTCACGCCGGCGGCGACCATCGGCCACACCATCGCGTCGCGGGAGACGTTGAAGTCGACGACCACGGGGCGGTCGTCGATCTCCATCGCGCGCTTGATCGCGGCGTCGACCTCGCCCATGGACTCGACGCGGATGCCCTCGCACCCGTACGCGTCGGCGAGCTTGACGAAGTCGGGGACGCGCGCCGTGCCGTGCCCGGTGTGCAGGTCGGTGTTGGAGTAGCGCTTGTCGTAGAACAGGGTCTGCCACTGGCGCACCATGCCGAGCGAGGAGTTGTTGATCAGCGCGACCTTGATCGGGATCTCGTTGATCGTGCAGGTGGCGAGCTCCTGGTTGGTCATCTGGAAGCAGCCGTCGCCGTCGATCGCCCACACCGTGGCGTCCGGACGGCCGACCTTCGCGCCCATCGCCGCGGGGATCGAGAAGCCCATGGTGCCGAGTCCGCCGGAGTTGATCCAGGTGCGCGGGTGCTCGTACCGGATGAACTGCGCGGCCCACATCTGGTGCTGGCCGACGCCCGCGACGTAGACCGACTCGGGACCGGAGATCTCGCCGAGACGCGAGATGACGTGCTGCGGGGCGAGGTGACCGTCGTCGGGCTCGGTGTACCCGAGCGGGTAGGTCTCGCGCCAGTCGTCGATCTGGCGCCACCAGGCCTCGACGTCCGGCTTCCCCTTGGCCTCGTGCTCGCGCTCGAGCTCGGGGAGCAGGTCGGCGATGACCTCCTTGAGGTCGCCGACGATCGGGACGTCCACGTCGCGGTTCTTGCCGATCTCCGCGGGGTCGATGTCCGCGTGCACGACCTGCGCGTGCGGCGCGAAGCTCGAGAGCTTGCCCGTGACGCGGTCGTCGAAGCGCGCGCCGAGGGACACGACGAGGTCGGCCTTCTGCAGCGCCGCCACGGCGGGGACGGTGCCGTGCATGCCGGGCATCCCGAGGTTCTGGGGGTGCGTGTCGGGCACGGCGCCGCGCGCCATGAGCGTCGTGACGACCGGCGCGCCCGACAGGTCGACGAGGCGGCGCAGCTCGGCCGACGCGTTCGCGCGGACCACGCCGCCGCCCACGTAGAGCACCGGGCGCCGGGCCGACGCGAGCAGGCGCGCGGCCTCCTTGATCTGCTTGCTGTGCGGCTTCGTCACCGGGTGGTAGCCCGGGAGCTGCACGTCCTGGGGCCACGAGAACGTCGTGCGCGACTGCATCGCCGACTTCGCGATGTCCACGAGCACCGGGCCGGGACGGCCCGTCGAGGCGATGTGGAACGCCTCGGCGATGGTGCGCGGGATGTCGTCGGGGTCGGTGACGAGGAAGTTGTGCTTGGTGATCGGCAGCGTGATGCCGACGATGTCCGCCTCCTGGAAGGCGTCCGTGCCGATCGCCCCCGCGGCGACCTGGCCGGTGATCGCGACGAGCGGGATCGAGTCCATGTTCGCGTCGGCGATGGGGGTGACGAGGTTGGTCGCGCCCGGGCCCGAGGTCGCCATCGTGACGCCGACCTTCCCGGTCGCGTGGGCGTAGCCCTGCGCGGCGTGGCCGCCGCCCTGCTCGTGGCGGACGAGGATGTGGCGCAGCCGCTGGGAGTCCATGAGCGGGTCGTACGTCGGGAGGATCGCGCCACCCGGGATGCCGAAGACGACCTCGGCGCCGACCTCCTCGAGGGAGCGGACGATCGACTGCGCGCCGGTCATCTCCTCACCGGTCGAGGTGCCCTGCGTGCTGCCGGCCGGGCGAGCCGTGGCAGCGCGCCGGACGTCGCCGCGCGGGGCGACCGACGCGGGTGTCGGGGCGGGCTTCGGCGCCGGCGCCGCGGGCGTCGGGGCCCCCGGTCGCGGAGGTGCCGGGGTGGGACCCTGGGCCATGGTGTCTCCTGCGTGTCGTGGCCTCGGCCCGGCGGGCGCCCCGTGGGGCGCTCCGCCGGGAACCGGAGCCGACCGTGGTGGTGCGGTCGTGCTGGTCGCGGTGTGCGGGTGCCGGTCCTCGCGGGTCTCGCGGGTGCGGCGCTCGCGGTGGCCTGGTGAGCCTGCCGCGGTCTGTCTGCCGTGCTGATGGCGTTGTGGTGGCAACAAAAAACCCCTCGGACCCGGGATGCCGGGCTGGACGAGGGGTGAGCGCGCTGACGAAGCCTGGTTGCGTGGCCTCAGCCGGCGCGCTCAGGAAGTACTACAAGGAGGATCGTCTGCACGTCATGGGACTGTACGCCCATGTCTCGGCGATGTCACGTGTCGAGGCGCCCGTCTCACGCACTGGGACGTGCGGCATCCTCGCCCGCCCGGCGGAGCACCCGTCCCTCCCACGGCCGCAGGTGCCCGACGGCGCCCGGCCGGCCCTCGGCGTCGGGCCCGCCCGGGTGCGTGGCCACCAGGGTCGACGCGTCCTCCCAGCCGGCGAGGACGTCGTCCGGCACGTCCTGGGGCTGCCCGCCCACGTTCACGAGGACGAGCAGCTCGTCGCGCACGGCCGTCCCGTCCGCCCGTGTCGTGTCGAGGCCGCGCGTGAACGCGTAGACCGCCTCGTGGTCCGGCAGGAGCATGTGGAAGTCCCCGAGCGCGACGACCGGCTCGTCGCGGCGCAGGGCGACGAGCCGCCGGTAGAAGTGCAGGACCGAGTCCTCGTCGGCCCACGCCGCCTCCGCGTTGATCGCGGTGTGGTTGGGGTTGACCTCGAGCCACGGCGTCCCGGTCGTGAACCCGGCGTTCGCGCTCGCGTCCCACTGCACGGGCGTGCGGGCATGGTCGCGGCTCGCGTGCGCGAGCACGGCGAGCATCTCGCCGTCGGTGCGCAGCCGCGGTCCGCCTGTCCGGCCGGTGAGCTCGCGGAAGTACCCGAGCGACTCGACGTCCTGGTACTGCTCGACGCGCGTGAACGGCGCGTTCGTCATGCCGAGCTCCTCGCCCTGGTAGACGTACGGCGTGCCGCGGTGCAGGTGCAGCAGGAGCGCGAGCGCCTTGGCCGACGCGACGCGGTGCGCGGGTGAGTCGTCGCCGAAGCGCGAGACGACGCGCGGCTGGTCGTGGTTGTCCCAGTAGAGGGCGTTCCAGCCGCGGTCGGCGAGGCCGGCCTGCCACCGGCCGAGCGTCGCCTTGAGGTCGGCGAGCTCCCACCGGACCGGGTCGTAGCGCGTCGCCCCGTGATCGATGCCCATGTGCTCGAACTGGAACACCATGTCGACCTCGCGACGGTCGGGGTCGGTGTACCGGACGCCGTGCTCGACGGTCACCCCCGGCGTCTCCCCCACCGTGAGGATCTCGCGGCCCTGCGCGAGGTACGGGGCGAACACCTCGCGGTGCATCTCGGCGAGGAACTCGTGCACGCGCGGCCCGTCCGTGTAGTGCGGGCTCCCGTCGCCGTACGTCCCCCAGTGCACCTCGCCGTCGGGCAGCGAGCCGTCCGGGGCGACGTCCTTGGAGATCAGGTTGATGACGTCCATGCGGAACCCGTCGACGCCCCGGTCGAGCCACCTCCGCATCATCGCGTAGACCGCGTGGCGGACCTCCGGGTTCTCCCAGTTGAGGTCCGGCTGCTTGGTATCGAACAGGTGCAGGTAGTACTCCCCCGAGGCCTCGTCGAACCGCCACGCGCTGCCCCCGAAGAAGGAGCGCCAGTTGGTCGGCTCCGCGCCCGGCGCCCCGGGCTCCATGCCGGCGCGCGCGGGACGCCACCAGTACCAGTCGCGCCGCGGGCTCTCGGCGGACGACCGCGACTGGACGAACCACGGGTGCTCGTCGCTCGTGTGGTTGACGACGAGGTCCATGACGAGCTTCATCCCGCGCGCGTGCAGACCCTCGATGAGGGCGTCGAGGTCCGCGAGCGACCCGAACAGCGGGTCGACGTCCTCGTAGTCGCTGATGTCGTACCCGTTGTCCGCCTGCGGCGACCGGTACACCGGGGACAGCCACACGACGTCCACGCCCAGCCGCTCCAGGTGATCGAGGCGCCGGGTGATCCCGGGGAGGTCCCCGACGCCGTCGCCGTCGGTGTCCTGGAACGAGCGCGGGTACACCTGGTACACGACCGAGCGCGTCCACCACGGCGCGTCGGCGTGCGTCTCGGCGCCGGGCCACCCGCCGCGGGGCCGGGCGTCCGGGGTGGGTGCGGACGAGGTCATCGCACGGCTTCCTCTCGGGTCACGGGGTCGTGGTCCCAGCCTGCCCGACGCCGCGCGCCGCGGCGACGCGACGGCCGGGGTCCGTGAGGACGTCGACGTCGTCGACCCACTGCTCGACCGTCCCGACGCCCGGTGGCAGCGCCCGCACGGCCGGGTCCTGGATCGCGGCCGTCACCGCGTCGGCCACCGGCCCGAGCCCCCGGTACGGCCGGTCGAAGAACGGGACGACGACGTCGGCCACCGTCGGGAGACCCGCCTCGCCCTGGAGGTCGTGCAGGGACGCCACCCCCCGGCACAGCGCCGCCTCGCGCGGGCGCCAGTCGTCGGCCACGAGCGCCGCCGCGAGGTCGGGCCCGGCGGCGGCGGCGCGCGGGAGGGCGGCGAACGCCGTCCCGAACCACTTCGCGTACGGGGGCCAGCACCGCTCGAGCAGGAAGCCGAGGTGCATCGCGACGCGTACGAGCCGGGCCGCGACGACGCGCGACCCGAGGTCGTCGCCGCGCTCCGCCGTCCGGCCGACGAACGGCAGCTCCTGCCCGATCCGCGCCCAGTCGACGGCGACCGCGTACCGCCACAGGTCGTCCGGGTACCAGGCGAGGCGGTCGTGCGCCGCGGTGACCCGACCGTCGGTGTCCGCGAAGACGGGACCCGCGGTGACCTCGAGCACCGCCTGACCGGTGAGCGCGAGCCAGTCGTCCAGGGTGAGCGGGCGCGTCGCGTCGAGTCCCAGGCGGGACGTGGTGAAGCCCGACGGCGACGCGACCTCGACCTGGTGCGGGCCCTCCGGGCTCCACGTGGTCGGGAACCGGGTCGGGTGCCCGGCGAACGTGCCAGGCAGCGCCGCGTCGAGCAGCGCGTCGACCTCGTCGACCATCGGCTCGTCGACCAGCAGCGTCAGGCGCAGGCCCCAGTCGTGGTCGCGCGACGTCGCGTCGTCGAGCCCGAGGACGTCGGACCCGCTCCCGAGGCGTCCGGCCGCGTGCGGCAGCCCCGGCCAGCGGCCGAGCACGATCGGCCCGACGACCTCGTCGTAGTAGCGCCGCGCGAGGTCGGCCCCGGTCTCCACGCGGGCAACCTAGCGGGTCGGCGTCACGACACCCAGGGCTTTCGCCGCTACCAGCGCTCGGCCCCGACGAAGTTCGTGGGAGCGGGCTCGACCCCGAGCACGTCGCGCAGGACCGTGAGGTCGTAGGTGCGTTCCATCGCGAGGTGGCTCAGCGCGTACCGCGTGAGACGCGGCGGCTCAGGGCGTCGCAGCCGCCGCGCGACCGTCTCGACCGCGCCCGCGAGCGCCCATGCCGGACGGACCGGGACGGCGACGACCCGGACGTCGGTGCCGCGGCCGCGCAGCGCCGCGGTGAGCGCGTCGCGCAGCGCGACCGGCGCGGCGTCGGCGACGTTCGCGACGAGCAGCCCGCGGGTCGGCCCTCCCCCGCGGCCGGCCGCGCGGGCCGCGCCGTCGGGCAGCGCGACGGCGGCCCGCACCGCGGCGAGGAGCGTGTCCACGTGCGTGAGCGACTGGAGCACGCGCCCGCCGCCGGGCAGGACGAGGCGCCCGCACCGCACGGCGGCCTCGACCCGCGGGAGCAGCGTCGTGTCCCCCGGGCCGTAGACGGCGTGCGGGCGCAGCACGACGACCGCGCCCCGGTCGGGGTGGTGCACGACGTCGCGGGCCAGCGCGCGCTCCGCCTCCGCCTTGGTGGTCCCGTAGGCGTCGAGGTACCGGGCGACGGGCGCCTCCTGCTCGCGGGCGCGCACGCTCGGGCGGTAGGGGTCGTACACGCTGCCGGACGACACGTGCACGAACCTCGCGCCCGGGAACGTGTCGCGCACCGCGAGCGTCCCGCCGACGTTGGTCGCGCGCGCGACGTCGGGCGCGCACCAGTCGGACACGGCGGCGCCCGCGTGCACGACGGCGTCCACCGCGGGCGGGTCGGGGAGCGGACCGGCGGTGAGGTCCCACGCGAGGTGCCGGGTGCCCGGGAGGCCCGGGTCGCGGCGGGAGGACGTCCAGACGTCGTGGCCGTCGGCGACGAGGCCGCGGGCGACCGCTCCCCCGACGAACCCCGATGCCCCGGTGACGACGACCCTCACGCGACGGCACCGCGCGCGTCGCGGCCGGCGCCGGCCGGCTCGGCGGGCACGAACGGCGCGGCGGCGCGCGAGAGCGCCGCGCGGTCGGGCTTGCGCGAGCGCCCCGCGAGCGGGACGCGGTCGGCGTGCAGCACGACGTCGGGCAGCGCGTCGTGGTCGAGCACGCCCGGCAGCGCCGTGCGCACCCGCGCGACGAGCGGGTGGTCCGGGTCGAGGCCGACGTCGCCGTCGGGCCGCGCACGACGGGTCGGCGCGCCGTCGGTCACCGAGCCCGTCGAGGTGCCGGTCGAGGTGCCCGTCGAGGTGCCCGTCGAGCCGACCGACGAGGTGACCACGAGCGCGACCCGCTCGTCCCCGTCCACCTGCGGCACGCCGACGAGGACCGCCTCGCCGACGCCGTCGAGCGCCGCGACGCGCGGCTCGAACAGGCCCGGGTAGATGTTGGTCGTCCCGCGGATGATCATGTCCCGCGTGCGGCCGACGAGCACGATCCTCCCCGCGTCGTCGAGCCGCGCGAGGTCGCCGGTGCGGTGCTCCGCGACACGCGCTCCCCTGCCGCGCGCCGGGGCGTCGAGGTCGTGCAGATAGCCCGCCATGAGCGACGGCCCGGACAGCACGAGCTCGCCGACGACGTCCGCGCCGCCGTCGGCCGGGCGGTCCTCCGGGTCGCCCGGCCCGTCGTCCTCCACCGGGTCGAGGTGCGCGACCGTCCCGGGAAGCGGCAGGCCGACGAGGTCGCCGTCCCCCGCGTGCGCGAGCTTCTCCCGGGCCTCGACCACCGCGACGGGCAGGATCTCCGTCATCCCGTACACCGCGACCCAGCGCGTGCCGGGCAGGACCCGTGTCGCGCGCGCCAGCAGGGCGCGCGTCACGGGGGCTCCGCCGACGAGCGCGACGCGCGGGCCGCGCGGTGGCACCGTCCCGGCCTCGACGGCGTCGAGCAGCGCCGTGACGTCCGCGGGCACGAGGTACGTGCCCGCGGCGCCGTCGAGCTGACGAGCGAACGTCACGACGTCGCGGCTCGGCGGGTCGGCCGGCACGGACCACGTGGCACCCGCGAGCAGTGCCGGGACGCCGAGCAGCATCTGGTCGGTGTGCACGACGTCGCCCGGCGCGAGCGCGAACACGTCGCGCAGCAGGTCGCACCCGGCGAGCAACGACCCGGCCGTGTGCACCACGGCCTTGGGCTGCGCCGTCGTGCCGGACGTGAAGACGGTCAGGGCCTCACGGTCCGGGTCGAGTTCTGGCAGCGCCGCGCGGTCGACCGGGCCGGAGCCGAGGCGGCGCGCGGCGCGCGAGCCGCGCGGCACCCCGGGGAGCCACGGCCCCGCGTGCACGTGCCGCAACGGCAGGCTCGCGTAGTCCGGCAGCAGCAGGCCGCGCGAGCGGGCCAGACGGCGCAGCGGACCCCGCGACACCGCGTACAGCAGCGACTCGGTCGTCGCGAGCGACGGCCCGGCAGCGCGCACGCGCGCCGTGAACAGCTCGGGCGTCGACCCGGGGTCGACGAACACGATCGTGCCGCCCGCGCGGACGACCCCGAACGCCAGCACGACGCCCTCCGGCCGGGGACGCACCGAGAACAGCGCCCGGTCGCCGGGCGCGAGCCCGTCCGCCGCGAGCGCCGTCGCCGTCGCCTCGACGCGGCGCGCGAGGTCGGCGTACGTGACCTCCTCGCGCACGCGCGCGCCCCGACGACCGGGCCGCGTCCAGCGCCGGAGCGCGACGGCGTCCGCGGACGCGTGCCCGGGTGCGCCCCGCTCGAGGATCGGGCCCAGCAGGTGGCGAGCCGCGTCGTCGGCCGCGGTCACGCCGCCTCCCCTGCCGACGCCACGGCCGACCCGGCGCCCGGGCGCGCGGACCCTTCCGGCGCGCCCACCCGGCCGCCGGCCGCACGCACCCCGAGCGATCGGTACGCGGGGATGAGCACCCCGCGCGCGACGGCACGGTCGGTGACCTCGACGCTCCGCCCCGCCGCGGCGACGGGGCGCAGGGCGTCCAGCACCGCGTCGACCTGGGCCATGGCGAGCGGCATGCCGAGGCAGAAGTGCGGGCCGGCACCGAACCACAGGTGCCGCACGGCCGGGTCGACGGGTGCGTCGGGGTCGAAGGGGCCTGCGTCCTTGCAGCAGGAGATCGTCGCGATCACGACCCGGTCCCCCGCGCGGACGCGGACGTCGCCCACGGTCGCGTCGGCGCGCACCGACCGCAGCATCGCGGGCGTGGGCGCCGTGACGCGCAGCGCCTCCTCCACGACGCGCCCGCGCAGCGCCGCGCCCTCGGGACCGGGCGGCGCGGCCAGGAGCCGGTCGAGCCAGCCCGTGTCCGCCGTGAGCGCGACGAGGCGCGGCACGAACGACTGGATCGTCTCCGTCCCGGTGAGGACGAACGCGCCGACCGCGCCCATCGCCTCGTCCTCCGAGAGTCCGAGCTCGCGCATGCGCCCCGGCACGGTCGCGGGGTCGCCGTCCCGGTACGCGTCCCGCGCGGGAGCCGAGAGCCGGGCGAGGACGGCGCGCGCGTGCCGCACCTGCGCGGGCGTGAGGCTGCGTCGGTGCAGCCGCACCAGGCCGACCACGGACTGCGCGGCCGTCATCGCCTCGCGCACGGCGACATCGGTGGGCGGCAGCCCGGTCATGGCGCAGATGACGGTGCCCGCCATGGCCGCGGTCTCCGCGACGAGGTCGACGCGCGCGCCCGCCAGCAGGCGCGGCGCGAGCCCCGCGAGGACGTCCGGGACGCTGACCGCCACGAGGTCCCGCACCGCCCGCGGGGTGAAGAGCCCGGAGAGCGCGCGGCGCAGGCGCGCGTGGTCGGCGCCCTCCATGTTGAGCAGCACGGACGGCCCGAGCACGGGCGTCCACAGGTCCGACGGCGACCCCGGGCCCACCTTGGTGAATCGCTCGGTGTCGAGCAGCACGGCCCGCGCGGTCGCGGCGTCGGACACGACCACCCCGATGCCGGGGACGCGCACGACCGGGCCGCGGTGGCGCAGCGCCCGGATCGCCGGGTAGACGAGCGGGTGCGCACCGCGCTGGACGCGCTCCTCCCAGCGCATCGCCGCGGCGAGCCCGACCGGGGCCGGCGCGACCGCCGTCGTCCCCGTCACCGGATGTCCACCACCTCGGGCCGGTACCGGTGGTCGGCGTACCAGCCGAGCGTCCGCACGAGGCCCCACGCGTGCGCGCGGCGCGCCGACGCGAGCACGACGACCTCGCGGTGCGCGCCGTACCTCCGGGTCAGGCGCCGCACCGCGTTGACGAGCGCCCGGTCCTCGTGGACGTCCTCGATCGCGGTGCGCGGGAACCCGCCCGCGGCCTCGTAGAGCTCTGCGGTGATCGCCATGTTGCAGCCCGGCGCCATGACGTACGGGCCGAGGTAGGACGGGTCCTGGTTGCCGGGCCGGAAGCGCCCGAACGTGCTCGCGACGCTCACCGCCGCCGACAGCACCCCCTGCTGGACGCGCGAGACCGGCCGGTCGTCCGTCCGCGCCACGAGCCGGCCCGCGACGAGGTCGTGCCCGCTCGCGAACGCCGCCCGCACGCGCCGGGTCCAGTCCGGCAGCGGGAGGCAGTCGGCGTCCGTGCGGGCGAGGTGCGTCGCCCCCTGCCCGATCGCCGCGCGCATCCCCGTGTCGGCCGCGGCGCCCGTGCCCTTCTGCGGCTCGTCGACCACGCGCCAGCGCGTCATGCCCCACGCCGCGGCGGTCGCGCGGACGAGGTCGCCCGTCCCGTCCGACGACCCGTTGTCGACGACGACGAGGTCGAAGTCGGTGTCCTGCTGGTCGCGCAGCGCCTCGAGCGTCGCGACGATCCCGTGCGCCTCGTCGCGCGCGGGCACGACGACCGCGAGCCGCTGCGGGCTCGCGACGTGCCGCGTGAACCGGCGCGCGGTCACAGCCGCACCACCGTCGCGCCGATGCTGATGCCGCCGGCGAGCCCGACCAGCACGACGACGTCCCCCGGCCCGACCCGGCCGGTCTCCAGCGCCGTGGCCAGCTGCAGCGGGAGCGTCGCGGAGGCGACGTTGCCGTGGTCGGCGACGGTGACGAGCGTGCGGCCCGTCGGGAGGCCGAGCGCGGCGTGCACGTCGTCGAGGTACGCGACGGCGACCTGGTGGACCGCGACGAGCGCGACGTCGTCCCACCCGAGGCCCGCGCGACCCAACGCGTCGAGGACGACGCCCGGGCCCAGCGCGAGGAACGCGTCACGCAGGCGCGACCCGTCAATCTCGAAGTAGGTCCGCTCGAGGTCGCGCGGGTGCGCGGTGCCGCCGCCCGGGAGCATGCCGACGTCCCAGTGCGTCGACTCCGCGCCGAACGCGCTCGCGAGGATGCCGCGCGGTGCGGGCGCCCCGGCGGCGTCACGCGCGTCGGCCTCCGCCGGGGTCGCGCGGCGCACGAGGACGGCCGCGCCGGCGTCGGACATCGTGTAGCCCGGCGCGGAGAGCAGGTACGTCGCGCGGTCCGGGACGTCCCAGCGCACCGCGCGCGACGGCGCCTCGCCCGACGCGATCAGGACCGTCGCGTAGCGCCCGGTGCCGATGAGCGCCTCCGCGACCTCGATCGCGTTGAGCACCGAGTTGCACGCGTTCTTGACGTCCATCACCGGCGCGCGGACGCCGAGCTTCGCCGCGACGATGTGGCTCGTCGCGGGCTCGACCATGTCCTGGCTCGCCGAGGCGAAGAGCAGCAGGTCGACGTCGTCGGTCGCCAGCCCCTCGGTCGCGAGCAGCTTCTCCGCGGCCGCGACCGCGAGGTCGGACGCGTCCCAGTCGTCCGGGAGCACGTGCACACGCCGCACGCCCGTGAGGCGCGCAACCATCGGCACGCGCGGCGCCGCGCCCGGGTTGCGCGCCGCGAGGGCGCGCTCCGCCTCGCGCACGTCGACCGTGCGCTCGGGCAGGTGCACCCCGACCGCGGCGAGCACCGCCGTCGGGGGTGCGAGGGGCGGGCGGGACGCCGTCCCGGCGGGGTTCACTGGCACGCGCGACACAGTAGCCAAGCAGACCCGCTCCGACGGTGGTCGTCCACAGGATCCGATGGGGTGAACTGCCCATCCCCAGATCGCGGCGTGCCCGCCCGGAGCCGCCGCGCGTGCGCCACACTGACCCGGTGACTGCGACCACGACCGCGCCGGTGACCACCCGCGAGCGACGCCGCGCCCTGCCCACGACCCGGCGCGAGCTGCAGGTGCTGGCCGCCGCGCGGCCCGCGATGGCCGGCGTCCTGCTCGCGGGCGGGGCGCTCGCCGGAGCGCGCGCGGGCGGCGGCCTGCGCAAGGTCCCGGGGCTCGGCTGGGTGACCGCCGACCCGACGGTCGGGCGCCGCATCCTCACCGACCACCGGCACTTCACGATCGTCGGCGAGGGCGGGGTCGGGCACCTGTGGGCGCAGATCCTCGGCGACTGGGTGCTCGACCTGTTCGACGGCCCGGGCCACCACGACCTGCGCACGCGCTCGCGCGAGCTGTTCACCGAGGCGAGCGCCGCGGCGCTCGTCGACGGCGCGTGGGGTGTCGCGCTCGACGACGCGCGCCGCGCCCTCGCGGCGGGCGGGACGGTCGACGTCGGCCGGCTGGCCCGCGTGCTCGTGGGGCGGATGATGATCTCCCTGCTCGGCATGCCGACGCTCGGCGGCGCGGACGCCCCCGACGACGGGTCCGCCGTCGTCCCCGGAGACGACGACGCGCTCGCGGCCTTCGCGACGGGCGAGCGCCTCGCGTCGATCGCGCTCGGCAGCGCCGGCTCGACCTACCTGTCGCCGGAGCAGGTCAGCGCGGCGCAGGCGATCGTCGCCGAGCTGACCCGGGGCGTGCCCGACGGCTGGCGCCACGCCCCCGCCGACCGCCTGCTCGGCCGGTGCCGCGAGCTCGGTCTGGGGCTGGAGGAGACCACGGGGCTCGCGAGCCTGCTCATGGTCGCGGGCACGGAGACGTCGGCGTCCGCGATGGCCCGTACCACGGCGCTCCTGATCGACACGGGCGAGCAGCACCGCCTGCTGCGGCTCATGGCCGACGAGCGCGCGCACCCCGTCGAGCGCGCAGCGGGCGAGCCCGACGCCGTGGAGAACGCCGTGCGCGAGGGTCTGCGCGTGACCAGCCCGGCGTCGGTCATCGGTCGCGGCGTCTCCGCGGACGTCGAGGTCGCGGGGCGCACGCTGCGCGCCGGCGAGCGCGTCATGATCCTCACGTGGGCCGCGAACGTCGCCGCAGGCCCCTTCCGCGCCGACCGGCCGTACGTGCGCGAGACGCGCCAGCTCTGGTTCGGTGCCGGGCGCCACCTGTGCCTCGGCGCCGCGCTGGCGCGCGCCGAGATCGCCGCACTGCTGCACGCCCTGTTCGACGACGGCGCGCCCCTGCGCGTGGTGTCCCGCCGCGCCAAGCGGCGGGTGCTCGTGCCGGGGTACGACGAGCTCGTCGTCGCGCGCGCGTGACGCGGCGAGGCGAGCGGCGCCACGCGGCGTCGGGCGTCAGCCCGGGGGCGTCACGCTCCACGTGCCCGCGGTCTTCACGGCCAGGACGCCGGGCAGCGCCAGGTCGAACGTCTCGGTGAACGCCTCGGTGTCGCCGAACACGCGCGACGCCTCGCGCGTGACGCCGAAGTACCGGCCCTGGAACGAGTCCTCCGGGCCGGCGGGCGTCCACGCGACCTCGGCGCTCGTCGCGGTGCCGTCCAGCCGCAGGACGGTCGAGCCGGTGCCCGACTGCGCTCCCGTCACGGGCGGCAGGTCGTTCCAGCTCTCGAGCCGCACGGACCAGTCCCCCGGCGTCTCGAGCCAGATCGACTGCTGCGGCGCGGAGTCCTCGAACACGTCCATGAGGTAGGAGCCGGTCGCCTCGCCCAGGGCGCCGGGGTACGGGGTGACGTCCGTGGGCGCCATGAACACGCGCGTCCCGGCGCAGTCGCCGCAGTCGAGGTGCACGACGACGGCGAACTCGCCGTCGCGCAGGAACGTCACCTCGGCGCTCCCCGTACCGCTCACGACGGCGGGCGCACCGGCAGCGACCGTGCCGGCGTCGACCGCCTGCGCGGGCGGCTCCGACGGCCGGTCCGCGAGCGGGTCGTCCGCGTCGTCGGTCGCATCCGTCGGCTCGTCGGTCGCGGCCGTCGCGTCGTCGGGCTCCGCCGACGGGGTCGGGGTCGCGGCCGACGTCGTCGGTCGCGGACCCGGCTCGGCGCCGGTCGAGCACGCGCCGAGCACGACGACGCAGGCCGCGGCGACGAGGAGCGGCACGACGGGGGCGGGCCTCGGACGACGCGGGGAGCTCACGGGACCGGTTCTCATGGGACCAGGGTCTCAGGCGCGCCCGGCGCCGATCGTGGGCGTCTCACAGGTGCGGCGGCACAGGCGGACGGTCAGTCGCGCGCCTGCCACGTGCAGACGCACGCCTCGTTGCCCTCGGCGTCGGCGAGGACCCAGAACGCGGGCGCGCGACGGTCGGACACGAGGTGACCGCCCGCCGCGATGGCAGCCGTCACGCGCGCCTCGGCGACGTCGTGCGGCACGGTCACGTCCACGTGGATGCGGTTGCGCTGCTCGCGCGGCGCGTCCATCTGCTGGAACCAGAACGCGGGAGCGTGGGCCGTCGGGTCGTGGAGGTCGGGCGCGGGCAGCTCCGGGGAGCCCTCGTCGAACCCCAGGACCGCGCGCCAGAACGGCTGGACCGCCGAGCCGACCAGGGTGTCGATCGCGATCTCGAGGTCCTGCACCGCCGTCGGGTCCGCGACGAGGTCGAGCTCGCGCGCCGCGGCCGAGACCTGCCGCGCGAGCGCCACGTCGCGCGTGCTGACGCCGCCGACGTCGTGCGAGGACAGCCGGACCGTCACGGTCCCGTAGCGCAGGTCGACGTCGGGGTGGTGGTTCGCCGCCTCGGCGAGCTCGCCGATCGCGTCGACCAGCTCCACCCCCGCGGTGAACGACCCGGTGCGGAACAGCGTCTGCACCGTCCCGAGGATGTACCGCCAGTCCTCGACGCCGTCGCTGTCGTGGAACTGGCGCGCGGTGATGCGGTCGTCCGCCGTCTGGGTCATGGCCGTCCTCCGGGTGGGCGTCGCTGCGTCGAGGTGCGACACCACGCTAGTGCCCGCGCCCGACGCACGCGCGGCCCGCGCCTACTCGAGGATCGCGCCGCGAGACGCGGACTGGACGAGCTTGGCGTACTTGGCGAGCACGCCGCGCGTGAACGTCGGCGGCAGCGGCGCCCACCCGTCACGGCGCGCGGCGAGCGTGTCCGCGTCGACGAGCAGGTCGAGCGTCTTGTTCGCCACGTCGAGCCGGATCGGGTCGCCGTCGCGCACGAACGCGATGGGCCCGCCGTCGACCGCCTCGGGCGCGACGTGCCCGACGCACAGCCCGGTCGTCCCGCCGGAGAAGCGGCCGTCGGTGAGCAGCAGGACCGTCTTGCCGAGCCCAGCGCCCTTGATCGCGCCCGTGATCGCCAGCATCTCGCGCATGCCTGGGCCGCCCTTGGGCCCCTCGTACCGGATGACGACGACGTCGCCGTCGGTGATCGTCCCGTCCTCCAGGGCGTCGAGCGCCGCCCGCTCGCGCTCGAAGACGCGCGCCGTCCCCTCGAACACGTCCTCGTCGAACCCGGCGGACTTCACGACGGCGCCCTCGGGCGCGAGCGACCCGTGCAGGATCGTGATGCCCCCGGTGTGGTGGATCGGGTTGTCGAGCGCCCGCAGGATCTTGCCGTCCGGGTCCGGCGGGTCGATGTCGGCGAGGTTCTCCGCGACCGTGCGGCCCGTGACGGTGAGCGCGTCGCCGTGCAGCAGCCCGGCGTCGAGCAGGGCCTTCATCACAACGGGCACGCCGCCGATGCGGTCGACGTCGTTCATCACGTAGCGCCCGAACGGCTTGAGGTCCCCGAGGTGCGGCACGCGGCTCGCGACGCGGTCGAAGTCGGCGAGCGTGAGGTCGACCTCCGCCTCGTGCGCGATGGCCAGCAGGTGCAGCACCGCGTTGGTCGAGCCGCCGAACGCCATGACGACGGCGATCGCGTTCTCGAACGCCTCCTTCGTCATGATGTCGCGCGCCGTGATGCCGAGCCGCAGCAGGTTGACGACGGCCTCGCCCGAGCGGTGCGCGAACGCGTCCCGGCGCCGGTCCGCCGACGGCGGCGCCGCCGACCCGGGCAGCGACATGCCCATCGCCTCCGCGACCGACGCCATCGTGTTCGCCGTGTACATGCCGCCGCACGCGCCCTCGCCGGGGCAGATCGCCCGCTCGATGCGGTCCACGTCCTCGCGACTCATGAGCCCGCGCGCGCACGCGCCGACCGCCTCGAACGCGTCGATGAGTGTGACGTCCTTCTCCGTGCCGTCGGAGAGCTTGACCCAGCCCGGCATGATCGAGCCCGCGTAGAGGAACACGCTCGCCAGGTTCAGCCGCGCCGCCGCCATGAGCATCCCCGGCAGCGACTTGTCGCACCCCGCGAGCAGCACCGTCCCGTCGAGGCGCTCCGCCTGGACCACCGTCTCGACCGAGTCCGCGATGATGTCGCGGCTCACGAGCGAGAAGTGCATCCCCTCGTGGCCCATGGAGATGCCGTCGGAGACGGAGATCGTCCCGAACTGCAGCGGGTACCCGCCGCCCGCGTGCACGCCCTCCTTCGCGCCCTGCGCCAGCCGGTCGAGCGACAGGTTGCACGGCGTGATCTCGTTCCACGAGCTCGCGATGCCGATCTGCGGCTTGGCGAAGTCCTCGTCGCCCATCCCGACGGCGCGCAGCATCCCGCGCGACGCCGTCGCCTCCAGACCGTCCGTGACCTGGCGGGAACGAGGCTTGAGGTCGGGTCCGGCGTCCGTGCGCGGGGTCTGCCCAGTCATGCCCCCACTCTAGGAACGCGGTCGCCGGACGGCGCGCCGGACGTCCCGAGACACGCCGACCCGGCCAGGGACCGCACGGCATCATGGGCCCGTGCGCACACGATCCCTCGCCACCGCTGCCCTCGTCTCCGCTCTCGCCCTGGTCGTGACGACCGCGTGCACCGCCCCGGGGCCGTCGAGCGCGGACCCCGGCGACACGACGTCGGCGGCGCCCCCCTCGTCGTCAGGCTCCCCGACCGCTGCCCCCGACGACGTCGCGACCGAGGACGAGACCGAGCCGGCACCCGAGGAGGAGCTCGCGGAAGAGCGCAGCGAGACGCCCGAGGAGTCGTTCCGCGCGTGGCTCGCCGCGAGCCGCGCGCCGGACGTGGAGGTCGCGTGCGGCTACCTCACCCCGGAGCTCGCCGAGCGGATGGTCGCCGAGATGACGTCGCAGGGGTGGCCGGGCATCACGGACTGCGCATCGATGATCACGACGACCGCCGGCCTGTACGCGGCCGTCGGCGACGTCCCGGACGTCGAGATCGCGGTCCGCGAGGAGCGCGCCGAGACGACGGTGCTGTCCGTCGTCTACGGCGGCGGCGACTGCGGCAGCGCCGTCATGGCACCCGCGGGGACGCGGTGGGTCGTCACGGAGCAGTCCGAGGAGGAGTGCTGACGCCCGCCGCGGACGCCCCCCCCCGGCACGACGACGGGCCCGCACCTCGCGAGGTGCGGGCCCGTCGTCGTCGGGATCAGCGGCTGCGCTTGATGAGCGACACGTCGCGGACGGCGCCGCGGTCGGCGGAGGTCGCCATCGCGGCGTACGCCTGGAGCGCGGGCGAGACGTAGCGGTCGCGGTCGACCGGCTGCCACGGGTTCTCGCGCGCCTCCATCTTGGCGCGGCGCTCGTCGATCACCTCGTCCGGGACGTTGAGGCGGATGAGGCGCGTGTCGACGTCGATCTCGATCTCGTCGCCGTCCTCGACGAGGCCGATGACGCCGCCCGCGGCGGCCTCGGGCGAGACGTGGCCGACGGAGATGCCCGACGACCCGCCGGAGAAGCGGCCGTCGGTGATGAGCGCGGTCACCTTGCCGAGGCCGCGGCCCTTGATGAACGACGTCGGGTACAGCATCTCCTGCATGCCCGGGCCGCCCGCGGGGCCCTCGTAGCGCACGACGACGACGTGCCCCGGCTCGACCTGCTTGGTGAGGATCTTCTCGACCGCCTCGTCCTGCGACTCGCAGACGAGCGCCTTGCCGACGAAGTGGAAGACGTCCGGGTCGACCCCGGCGGTCTTGAACACGGCGCCGTCCTCGGCGAGGTTGCCGCGCAGCACGGCGAGGCCGCCCTCGACGGTGTACGCGTGCTCGAGGTCGCGGATGCAGCCCTCGGCCGCGTCGGTGTCGAGCGACTCCCAGCGGTTCGACGTCGAGAACGCCTGCGTGGTGCGCACTCCCCCGGGTGCCGCGTGGAACAGCTCGATCGCGCGGTCGGTCGCCTTGCCGCCCCGGACGTCCCAGTCGTCGAGCCACTCGCGCAGCGTCGGGGTGTGGACGCTCGTGACGTCGTGGTCGAGCAGGCCCGCGCGGTCGAGCTCGCCCAGGAGGGCGGGGATGCCGCCGGCGCGGTGAACGTCCTCCATGTGGAAGTTCGGGTGGTTCGGCGCGACCTTGGACAGGCACGGCACCTGGCGGCTGATCCGCTCGATGTCGGTGAGGTCGAAGTCGACCTCGCCCTCCTGAGCCGCGGCGAGGATGTGCAGCACGGTGTTCGTCGAGCCGCCCATCGCGACGTCGAGCGCCATGGCGTTGGAGAACGCGGCCTTGGTCGCGATCGAGCGCGGCGCGACCGAGTCGTCCTCGTCCTCGTAGTAGCGCTTGGCGAGGTCGACGATCGTGCGGCCGGCCTCGAGGAACAGCTCCTTGCGCGCGGCGTGCGTCGCGAGGGTCGAGCCGTTGCCCGGGAGCGACAGGCCGAGCGCCTCGGTGAGGCAGTTCATCGAGTTCGCGGTGAACATGCCCGAGCACGACCCGCACGTGGGGCACGCGTTCTCCTCGACCTGCGCGAGCGCGGCGTCGGACACGTTGTCGTCCGCCGAGTAGTTGATCGCGTTGACGAGGTTGAGGTGGGTCTTGGCGACGCCGTCGGCGACGACCGCCTTGCCCGCCTCCATGGGGCCGCCGGACACGAAGATCACCGGGATGTTGAGCCGCAGCGCGGCGTTGAGCATGCCGGGCGTGATCTTGTCGCAGTTCGAGATGCACACGAGCGCGTCGGCGCAGTGCGCGTTGACCATGTACTCGACCGAGTCGGCGATGAGGTCGCGGCTCGGCAGCGAGTAGAGCATGCCGCCGTGGCCCATCGCGATGCCGTCGTCGACGGCGATCGTGTTGAACTCCTTGGAGACGCCACCGGCCTCGCGGATCGCCGACGCGACGAGGTCGCCCATGTCCTTGAGGTGGACGTGGCCGGGGACGAACTGCGTGTACGAGTTCGCGATCGCGATGATCGGCTTGCCGAAGTCCTCCGAGCCCATGCCGGTCGCGCGCCAGAGGGCGCGGGCGCCGGCCATGTTGCGGCCGTGGGTGGACGTCCGGGAGCGCAGGGGGCGGCTCATGTCGGTTCAGCTCCTTCGACGGGTGGCCGCGGCCGATCCTCCGGCCGCCGGGTCACATTACGCCTGTCGGGGACCGGACGAACCGGGCGTCCGTCTCGTGGTCGTCGGGCTACGTACGCGGAGTCCCTACCCCCTGAGGGATCTCCACCTAAACGTTACGTAAGGGTTGAACCGCCGCAGGGCACCCTGCCACCGTGGACGGGCACGGCACGGCCGGGGACCTCGGCGACGCCTCGACGGAGAGCGGCGGCAGGTCAGGTCCCGGCACCGACCCGATCCTCAGATCCCGTTCCCGAGGGGGCACCTCATGTCCACGTCCACCGCACGCACGACCTCACCGCCCGGCGGCGCCTCCCAGACCGCCGCGCGCGCCGCCGCCACCGCGACGACCGGTCCCGTCACCCAGGACGACGTCGTCACGCGCTCCCCCGCCCGGCACGCCCTCGCGCTCGCCCGGCTCGGCGCCGCGGTCGTGTTCCTCTGGCCGTTCGCCGACAAGCTCCTCGGCCTCGGGTACGCGACGCCGCGCGACCGCGCGTGGCTCGCGGGTGCCGCCCCGGCCCAGGGGTACCTCGAGCACGGGGTCCAGGGCCCGCTCGCGGGCACCTTCACCGCGATGGCCGGCCCCGTCACGGACTGGCTCTTCATGCTCGGTCTGCTCGGCGTCGGCCTCGCGCTCCTGCTCGGGATCGGCCTGCGGGTGGCCGCGGTGAGCGGCGCCCTGCTCTTCGGCATGCTCTGGCTGTCGCAGTGGCCGCTCGCGGCCGGGTCGAACAACCCGGTCGTCGACCAGCACGTCCTCGTGGTGCTGGTCCTCGTCGTCCTCGCGACGACGCTCGCGGGCGACACCTGGGGGCTCGGCCGCCGCTGGGCCGCGCTGCCCCTCGTCCGCCGGGCGCCCTGGCTGCGCTGACGGCGGCCCGCCCCGCCGGGACCGCGCGAGGTCGCAACGGCGCGACCTCGCGCGGTCACGGTCCCGGCGCGTGGCCGACCGAGCGCCGTCAGGCGCCGGCCGTGTGCGCGCCCTCGAGCTCGTCGGCGTGGCGGACGTGCCGCGTGACCCACGGGGCCAGCGCGAACAGCGCGAGCGCGAACACGAGCGTCACGGCGCCGATCCCCCCGAAGTACGCGGTGTCGGACGCCCCCTCGGTGACCTGCACGACCTGCGCCGTGATGGCCTGACCCGCCGCGGGTGCGAGGAACCAGAGCGCCATCGCCTGGGACCGGAACGCCTTCGGCGCCAGCAGCGTCGTCGCCGCGAGGCCGACGGGAGACAGGCACAGCTCGCCGAGCGTCTGGATCACGTAGACGAGCACCAGCACCCACGACGGCGCCTTGCCGTCGCCGACGACCGCGGACGCGACGGCGAGGAAGAGGAACGACACCGACGCGAGCGTGAGGCCGATCGCGAACTTGTTGGCCGTCATCGGCCGGTCCCCGGTCTTGATCCAGATCCACGCGAACACGGGCGCCAGGACGATGATCGACAGCGGGTTGACCGACTGGAAGAACTCGGGGCTGATGCCGACCCCGAAGAACGTCAGGTCGGTCCGGTCCTTCGCGAACGCGGAGAGCGTCGTGGCGGCCTGCTCGAAGATCATCCAGAAGAGCATCGCCGCGACGAACAGCGGGATGTAGGCGATGACGCGCGGGCGCTCGGCGTCGGTCACGCGCGGCGAGCGGTACATGACGACGAAGTACGCGATCGGCGCGAGGAACGCCAGGTAGGACATCGTGTCGATGAACGTCGAGATGTCGAAGCCGCCGGCCACCAGGACCGCGATCAGCCCCACGAGCACGACGCCCGCGGCGATGAGCAGGAAGACGCGCGCGATCGTCGCCCGCTCCTCGGGGCGCACGGGGTTGGGCACGTGCGCGCCCGCCTCGCCGAGGTAGCGGCGGCCCGCGACGAAGAACACGAGCGCGACGGCCATGCCGACCGCCGCCACCGCGAACCCGGCGTGGTACCCGCCCCAGGCGCGCGCGGCCCCGACGAGGAACGGCGCGACGAACGACCCGAGGTTGATGCCCATGTAGAAGATGGAGAAGCCCGAGTCGCGCCGCGGGTCGTCGCGCGCGTAGAGCTCGCCGACCATGGACGACACGTTGGGCTTGAGCAGACCCGTCCCGAGCGCGACCATCGCGATGCCCGCCATCGAGAAGCCCGTGCCGGGGATCGTCAGGCTGACGTGGCCTGCGGCGATGACGATGCCGCCGTACAGGACCGAGCGACGCGAGCCGATCACGCGGTCCGCGAGCCACCCGCCCACGACGGAGAGCAGGTAGACGCTCGTGCCGTAGATCGAGACGAGCGCCAGACCGGTCGTCTCGCCGATCCCGAGCCCGCCGTTCGCCACGGAGTCCGTGAGGTAGAACAGCAGGATCGCGCGCATCCCGTAGTAGCTGAACCGCTCCCACAGCTCCGTGGTGAAGAGCGTCAGCAGGCCGCGCGGGTGCCCGAAGAACGCGTGGTCCCCCTCGATCGCGCCGGCCGCGGGTCCCGGACCGGCCGCTGAGCCGGGCGGGCGCGCGACGGCGCCCGGGCCGGGTGGTGCACCCGGGTCCGGCTCGACCTCGAACTCGCGTTCGCCGCCGCCACCCCGCGTCGCCATGCGTTCGATGCTCCCACCGGCGTGCGCGGCAAGCGACCGTTAGCGTGACCGGGTGCCGACGATCTGGTGGTGCCGCCGCGACCTGCGCCTCGCCGACAACCCGGCCCTCGTCGCCGCGGTGGAGGCCGCTCGGGACGCGGGCGACGACGTCGTCGCGCTCTACGTCCTCGACCCGCACCTGTGGGGCTCCGCGGGCGCACCGCGCCGCGCGTACCTCGCCCGGAGCCTCGCGGCGCTCGACGCCGCGACGGACGGGCGGCTGGTCGTGCGGCGCGGAGACCCGCGGGCCGTCGTCCCCGCGCTCGCACGCGAGGTGGGCGCCGGCGAGGTGCACGTCGCGGCCTCGTTCGAGCCCTACGGCGTCGCGCGGGACGAAGCGGTCGCGCAGGCGCTGGCCGACGCCGGGGCGCGCCTCATGCGCACGGGCTCGCCGTACGCCGTCGCGCCCGGGCGTGTGCTCACGCGCACCGGGACGCCCTTCCAGGTCTTCACGCCGTTCCGCGAGGCGTGGGTCGCGCACGGCTGGCGCGACCCGGTGCCGCGGCCCCGCGACGCGCCGTGGGCCTCGCTGCGGTCCGACGGCGTCCCGGACGACCCCGGGACGGACGCGCGCCTGCCCGCCGCGGGCGAGGCGGCCGCGCGCCGCCGGTGGCGCGACTTCCTCGTGGACCACCTCGCGGGCTACGCGACCGAGCGCGACCGCCCGGACCGGGCGGCGACGTCGGGCATGTCCGTCCCGCTCAAGTGGGGCGAGCTCCACCCGCGCACCCTGCTCGCCGACGTGCGGAGCGCGCTGCACGACGGGCTCGCGCCGTCCGACGACGCGCTCGCCTACCGCTCCGAGCTCGCGTGGCGCGAGTTCCACGCGGACGTCCTGTTCCACCACCCCGGGGCGGCGCGGCGGTCGCTGCGCACGGTCGTGCCCGACGACGCGTGGGCGACCGGCGCGGAGGAGGACCGGCTCCTCGCGGCCTGGGCGGCCGGGCGCACCGGGTACCCGCTCGTCGACGCCGGCATGCGCCAGCTCCTTGGCGAGGCATGGGTGCACAACCGCGTGCGGATGGTCGTCGCGTCGTTCCTCGTCAAGGACCTGCACGTGCGGTGGCAGCGCGGCGCGGCGCACTTCATGGCGCACCTGGCCGACGGCGACGTGTCGCAGAACCAGCTCAACTGGCAGTGGGTCGCCGGCACGGGGCGCGACGCCGCACCGTACTTCCGCATCTTCAACCCGGTGACCCAGGGCAGGACGTTCGACCCCGACGGGGACTACGTGCGGCGCTGGGTGCCGGAGCTCCGCGGCGTGGAGGGCCGGGCCGTCCACGAGCCCTGGAGGCTGCGGGAGCGACCCGCGGAGTACCCCGAGCGGATCGTCGACCACGCCGTGGAGCGGCGGGTCGCGCTCGACGACTTCGAGCGCGCCCGACGGCGCTGAGATCATTTATCAACCAAGGGGTTGACGACCGCGGGCGCGAGGCGTAGCGTCGTCGTCAACCGAACAGTTGATGAACGGGACGCCGCACCCGGCGCCCCACGAGGAGGTCCCGTGACGGCCGACCCGCTCTCGCGCGTGTTCTCGGCGCTCGCCGACCCCACGCGCCGCGACATGGTGGCCCGGCTCGCGTCGGGAGACGCCAGCGTCGGCGAGCTCGCCCGGCCGTACGACATGTCCGTCCAGGCGGTGTCCAAGCACCTGCGCGTGCTCGAGGACTCCGGCCTGGTGACCCGCACGACGGACGCCCGACGCGCCCCCGTGCACCTCGAGGCGGAGGTCTTCGACCTCATGACCAAGTGGATCGAGCGATACCGGCGTGAGGCGGAGGACCGCTACCGCCGCCTCGACGACGTCCTGCGCGACCTGCCCGACCGGCCGGCCGCGCCCCCGAACGACCCGACGACAGGAGCAGGATCATGACCACCACCGGCACCCACGAGACCGAGATCGTCGTCCCGGAGGACCTCCCGATCGTCCGCATCGTGCGCGAGTTCGACGCGCCCGCGGCGAAGGTCTTCCGTGCCCACCTCGACCCCGAGCTGTTCGCGCGCTGGAACGGCCCGCGCTACCTCACCCAGCGCAACGAGCACTGGGACGTGCGCACGGGCGGCGCCTACCGCTACGTCCAGGTGGACCCCGACGGCAACGAGTACGCGTTCTTCGGCAGCGTCCACGAGGTGCGACCGGACGAGCTCATCGTCCAGACGTTCACGTTCGAGGGCTTCCCCGACGGCGTCTCGCTCGACCGTCTCGTGTTCGAGGACCTGCCCGACGGCCGCAGCCGCCTCACCGCGACGTCGCTCGTCGACTCGATCGAGGGCCGCGACAGCTTCGTCGCGAGCGGCATGGAGGTCGGCGTGCGCGAGGGCTACGAGCAGCTCGACGAGCTCCTCGCCGAGTCCTGACCCGACCCGCGCGACGACGGGGCGGCACTCACCAGCGGTGCCGCCCCTCGTCGTGTGCGGGTCAGGTGGTTCCCCGTGCCCGGCCCCCGCGGCCGGGCACGGGAGTCTCAGCGCGTCACGCCTCGCCGCGCGCGAGGAGGCGACCCGTGGGGCGGTCGAAGGTGATCTCCTCGCCCCGCAGGTACGTCGCGACGACGGCGCCCGAGAGCGCGCGGTCGGCGTACGGCGTGATGGGGTTCTTGTGGTGCAGGGCCGTCGGGTCGACGACGAACGCCGTGTCCGGCTCGACGATCGCGAGGTCGGCGTCGAAGCCGAGCGCGATCGAGCCCTTGCGCCGGAGCCCCGCGATGCCGGCCGGGCGCGACGACATCCACTCGACGACGCGCGCGAACGGCACGCCGCGCGTCCGGGCCTCGGTCCACACGATCGCGAGCCCGAGCTGGAGCGACGAGACGCCGCCCCACGCCGTCCCGAAGTCGCCCGTGTCGAGGTCCTTGAGGTCGAGGGTGCTCGGCGAGTGGTCGGACACGACGCAGTCGATCGTGCCGTCGACCAGCCCCTCCCACAGCAGCTCGCGGTTGTCGATCTCCCGGATGGGCGGGCAGCACTTGAACTGCGTCGCGCCGTCGGGGATCTCCTCGGCCGCGAGCGCCAGGTAGTGCGGGCAGGTCTCGACCGTGATCCGTACGCCCTCGCGCTTCGCGCTGCGGATCATCGGCAGCGCGTCGGAGCTCGACAGGTGCAGCACGTGGGCGCGCGCGCCCGTCCAGCGGGCCGCCTCGATCACCGCCGCGATCGCAACGTTCTCCGCGCCGCGCGGGCGCGACGCGAGGAACGTGTCGTAGTGGTCGCCGTGCGGCGTGGGCGCGTGCTCGATGGCGCGCGAGTCCTCGGCGTGCACGAGCATCAGCCCGTCGAAGTCGGCGAGGACGCGCAGGTCCGCCTCGAGCTCGTCGGGCTCGAGGTACCCGAACTCCTCGACCCCCGAGTGCAGCAGGAAGCACTTGAACCCGAACACGCCCGCGTCCCACAGGGGCCGCAGCTCGTCCGCGTTGCCGGGCACGGCGCCGCCCCAGAACCCGACGTCGACGAACGCCTGGTCGCGCGCGACCTTCTGCTTGGTCTCGAGCGCCGCGACGTCGACCGTCGGCGGGATCGAGTTGAGCGGCATGTCGACGATCGTCGTCACCCCGCCTGCGGCGGCGGCCCGCGTCGCGGACGCGAACCCCTCCCACTCGGTGCGCCCGGGCTCGTTGACGTGCACGTGCGTGTCGACGAGGCCGGGGACCAGCACCTGGTGCGGCCCCAGCTCGACGACGCGCGCGCCGTCGAGCCCGGCGCCGAGCGGCTCGATCGCGCGGACCACTCCCCCGACGACGCCCACCTCGCGCGGGTGCTCGCCGCCGGCGACGAGCACGCGCTCGCCGCGCACAACGAGGTCGTACTCGTGCTCCTGCGGGACCGTCGTGCTCATCCCGTCCTCCTTCGCTCCGGGTCGTGACCAGGGTTCTGCCTCGCGGTACCAGCGCTCCCTCTCGCCGTACCGGCGTTCCACCTCGGCGGTGGGCGTCTCAGTCGAGGAGCGCGACGGCGGTCGGCGCGTCCTCGGCCGAGATCGCGAGGTCCTCGAACTCGTTCACGCCCGTGAGCTCGACGCCCATGGCGATGTTCGTGACGCGCTCGAGGATGACCTCGACCACGACCGGCACGCGGAACTCGGCCGCCATGGCCTGCGCCTTCGCGAACGCCTCGCCGAGCCCCTCGGGGTCGGTCACGCGGATCGCCTTGCAGCCCAGGCCCTCGGCCACCTTGACGTGGTCGACGCCGTAGCCGCCGAGCTCGGGCGAGTTGACGTTCTCGAACGAGAGCTGCACGTGGTAGTCCATGTCGAACGCCCGCTGCGACTGCCGGATGAGGCCGAGGTAGGAGTTGTTCACGACCACGTGCACGTACGGCAGGTTGAACTGCGCGCCCACCGCGAGCTCCTCGATCATGAACTGGAAGTCGTAGTCGCCCGAGAGCGCGACGACCGGCTCGTCCGGCGCGGCCTTCGCGACGCCGAGCGCCGCCGGCCCGGTCCAGCCGAGCGGACCCGCCTGGCCCGCGTTGATCCAGTGGCGCGGCTTGTACACGTGGAGGAACTGCGCGCCGGCGATCTGCGAGAGCCCGATCGTCGTGACGTAGCGGGTCTCGGGCCCGAACGCCTTGTTCATCTCCTCGTACACGCGCTGCGGCTTGATGGGGATCTCGGTGAAGTGCGTCTTGCGCTGCAGCGTGCGCTTGCGCTCGGCGCACTCGGCGGCCCAGCCGGAGTAGTCGCGCGCCTGCCCCGCGTCGCGGCGCTCGCGCGCGACCTCGACGAACAGCTCGAGGGCCGCCTTCGCGTCGGACACGATGCCGTAGTCCGGTGCGAACACGCGACCGATCTGCGTCGGCTCGATGTCCACGTGGACGAACGTCCGACCCTCGCGGTACGTGTCGAGGCCCCCGGTGTGGCGGTTGGCCCAGCGGTTGCCGATGCCGAGCACGAAGTCCGAGGCGAGCAGGTTCGCGTTGCCGTAGCGGTGCGACGTCTGGAGGCCGGCCATGCCGGCCATGAGCGCGTGGTCGTCCGGGATGGCGCCCCAGCCCATGAGGGTCGGGATCACCGGGACGCCCAGGGTCTCGGCGAGCTCGACGAGCAGGTCCTCGCCGCCCGCGTTGACGATGCCACCGCCCGCGATCAGCAGGGGTCGCTCGGCCGCCAGGAGCAGGTCGATCGCCTTCTCGGCCTGTGCGCGCGTCGCCGTCGGGCGGTGCACGGGCAGCGGCTGGTACGTCGCCGGGTCGAACTCGATCTCCGTGAGCTGCACGTCGATCGGCAGGTCGATGAGCACCGGCCCCGGGCGGCCCGAGCGCATGAGGTGGAACGCCTGCTGGAACACCTGCGGCACCTGGCCCGCCTCGAGGACGGTCTTGGCCATCTTCGTCACCGGCGCGGCGATGCTCGCGATGTCGACGGCCTGGAAGTCCTCCTTGTCGAGCTTGGCGACCGGCGCCTGGCCCGTGATGCAGAGCATCGGGATCGAGTCGGCCCACGCGGCGTAGAGGCCGGTGATCATGTCGGTGCCCGCGGGGCCTGACGTGCCAATGCAGATGCCGATGTTCCCCGGCTTCGCGCGGGAGTAGCCGTCGGCCATGTGCGACGCGCCCTCGACGTGGCGGGCGAGCACGTGGTCGATGCCGCCGTGCGCGCGCATCGCGGAGTAGAAGGGGTTGATGGCGGCGCCGGGCAGGCCGAACGCCTGGGTCGCGCCCTCGATCTCGAGGATCGCCACTGCGGCGTCCACCGCACGCATACGAGGCATGGTTTTCTCTCCTTGCTGGAGGTGACGTCGTCGTCAGGGGGAAGGTCAGGAGCCGTCGCGGCCGGACAGGCGCTCGACGCCGCGGAACAGGCCGGAGTGGTCGAGGCCGCCGTCGCCGTTGGCGCGCGCGGAGGCCATGAGCTGGGCGACGAGGCCGCCGAGCGGCGCGACGACGCCCGCCTCGCGGGCCGCGGCGGTGACGATGCCGAGGTCCTTGTGGTGGAGCTCGATCCGGAAGCCGGGGCCGAAGTCGCGGTCGAGCATCTTGCGCGCCTTCTGGTTCAGGACGGCCGAGCCGGCGAGCCCGCCGCCGAGCACCTCGATCGCGGCCTCGGTGTCGACGCCGTAGGCCTCGAGGAAGACGACCGCCTCGGCGAGCGCCTGGATGTTCGCGGCGACGATGAGCTGGTTCGCGGCCTTGACGGTCTGGCCGGAGCCGTTCGGGCCCACGTGCACGACCGTCTTGCCGACGACGTCGAGGAACGGCTTGGCCGCCTCGAAGTCCTCCGGCGTGCCGCCCACCATGATCGACAGCGCGGCGTTGATCGCACCCGGCTCGCCGCCCGAGACGGGGGCGTCGACGATGCGCAGCCCCGCGTCCTTCGCCTGCTGGGCGAGCGCGACCGTGACGTCCGGGCGGATCGAGGAGAAGTCGACGACGAGCGCGCCGGGCTTCGCGTTCGCGAGGACGCCGTCGTCGCCGGTGAGCACCGCCTCCACGTCGGGCGAGTCCGGGACCATGATCGCGACGACGTCCGCGCCCGAGACCGCGTCGGCGACCGACCCGGCCGCGCGACCGCCCGCCTCGACGAGCGGCGCGGTCTTCTCGGGGCTGCGGTTGTAGCCCGCGACGTCGTGGCCGGCGTTCTGCAGGTGGACGGCCATGGGGCTGCCCATGATGCCGAGTCCGATGAAGGCGATGGAGGCCATGGTGTGCTCCTCTGGGTGGTTCAGGTCGGGGGTCGGGACGGCCGACGGACGGCCGGGGGTCGCGTCAGCGCTCGGCGGCGGGGAGCCACGCGAACGGGTCGGCGGCCGCGGTCTTGTACTCGAGGCCGATCCAGCCGTCGTAGCCGCCGGCGCGCAGGTCCTTGGTCCAGCGCTCGATCGGCAGGTCGCCCGTGCCGGGCTCGCCGCGACCGGGCGCGTCCGCGACCTGCACGTGCGCGATGCGGCCGCGGTACGTCGACAGGGCCGCGTCGACATCGTCGCCGTTCACGGCCAGGTGGTAGACGTCGAACAGGAGACCGAGGTTCGTCTCGCCGTGGTCGGCGGCGACCCGGTCGATGACGCGCACGGCGTCGGCCGCCGTCGTCAGCGGGTACGCCGGCGCGCCGCTCACGGGCTCGACGAGCACCGTGCCGCCGATGCGCCCGACGGCCCGCGCCGCGAGCGCGAGGTTCTCGGCGCCGAGCGCGTCCTGCGCCTCGGGCGTCTCGCCCTCCTGGCGGTTGCCGTAGAGCGCGTTGAACGCGCGGCAGCCGGTGCGCTCGCCGATCGCGGTGACGACGTCGAGGTTCGCGCGCAGGTCGGACGACCGCGCGGGCCACGACACGAGGCCCCGGTCGCCGCCGGGCATGTTGCCGGCGTCGAAGTTCAGGCCCGTGAGCTGCACGCCCGCCGCCTCGATCGCGCCGACGAACGCGTCCACCTCGTCGTGGGCGGGCGTGGGCGACGCGAACGGCCACCAGAACTCGACGCCCCGGAACCCCGCCGCCGCGGCGGCGGCCGGCCGCTCGAGCAGCGGCAGGTCCGTGAGCAGGATCGAGCAGTTGACGGTGTACGTCGGTGCGGGGCTCATCGTCGTCTCCCTGGGTCCGTCCGCGTCTCGCTACGTTGCGATTCCATTCTGCGGAACTTTTCTTCTGCTGTATGGAAGTGTAGGCACGCTCGCCGCGGAGCGTCAACAGCCGCTGCGTCACCCCGTCCCGTGGCGGGCATGGAAAGGGCCCGGTTCCGCGTGCGGAACCGGGCCCTCGTCGTGCCCTCGTCAGGTGTCGCGTCAGCGGCGACGGTCGAGCTTGACCTGCCGGTTCACGTCCTTGTAGAGCAGGTAGCGGAACGGCTTGGGGCCGCCCGCGTAGCAGGCCTGCGGGCAGAACGCCCGGAGCCACATGAAGTCGCCCTCCTGCACCTCGACCCAGTCGCCGTTGAGACGGTAGACGGCCTTGCCCTCGAGCACGTACAGGCCGTGCTCCATGATGTGCGTCTCCGCGAACGGGATGGACCCGCCGGGCTGGAACGTCACGATGTTCACGTGCATGTCGTGCGCGAGGTCGTCGGGGTCGACGAACCGCGTCGTCACCCACACGCCGTCCGTGTCCGGCATCGCGCGCGGCTCGACGTCCTGCTCGCGCGTGACGAACGACGTCGCGGTGTGGCCCGGGATCGGCTCGTACACCTTGCGGATCCACTGGAACGCGGCCTTGGCGTCCGAGCGGTTGTGCAGCGCCCATCGCTCCCCCGCCGCGAGGTACGCGTACCCGCCGGGCTCCAGCACGTGCTCGACCCCGGCGAGCGTGAGCACGAGCGTGCCCTCCGTGACGAAGACGACGGACTGCACGGTCTCCTCGTCCTCGCCCTGGTCCGACCCGCCGCCGGGCGAGACCTCCATGACGTACTGCGCGAACGTCGTCGCGAACCCCTCGATCGGCCGGGCGAGCACCCACAGCCGGGTCTTCTCCCAGCCCGGCAGGTTGCTCGTGACGATGTCGCGCAGCACGCCGCGCGGGATCACCGTGTACGCCTCGGTGACGATCGCGCGGTCGGTGAGCAGCTCGGTCTGGCCGGGCAGGCCACCCTGGGGGGTGTAGTAGGGGGTGGTCTGGGTCATCGGTTCACTCCTCGGGATGGTGGCCCGGCCGACGTCGGTCGGTCGCGGCGGGCTGGACGGGGGCGGGGTGGGTGAGGGCGCGGAGGGCGTGGGTCGTCAGCCCGCGACGGGCTGCGGGGCGTGGCCCGAGACGCGGACGGCGTCGAGCCCGGAGCGGTCGAGGCCGGTCGCGGCGCGGACCTCGGCCTCGGTGAGCGCGCCGCAGTCGACGCCGCGCCCAAGGAACCAGGCCATCGCCTTGGCCGTGGCGGGCTCGTCGAGCACGCCGCCGGCGTCGGGCACGAACCCGACGTACGCGGCGAGGCGCGCGAGCGCCGACGCCGCGCCCTCGCGATAGAACGCGTAGGTGGCCGCGAACCGGCTCGGGAGCTGCGCCGGGTGCAGGTCCCAGCCCTGGTAGTAGCCGCGTTCGAGCGACCGGCGCACGAGCCGCCCGTGGAGGCGCCACGCGGCGTCGACGGCCTGAGGGTCACCGACCGGCAGCACGTTCGTCGAGCCGTCGGAGAGCCGCACGCCCGTGCCCGCGACGGCGAGCTGCATGACGGACTTCGCGTGGTCGGCCGCCGGGTGCTCCATCGACTGGTAGGCCGCGGCGATGCCGAGCGACGCCGAGTAGTCGTACGTGCCGTAGTGCAGCGCGGTGACACGTCCGGGCGCGGCGTGCACGAGCCGCGCCACGGTGGCCGTGCCGTCCGCCGCGAGCAGCGCCTGCGGCGTCTCGACCTGCACCTCGAACCGCAGGCTGCCCGGTCCGAGGCCGTTCGCCTGCTCGACGCGCTCGCACGCGACCGCCATCGCCTCGACCTGCTGCGGCGCGGTGACCTTGGCGAGCGTGACGACGAACCCGTCGGGCAGCCCTGCGTGCCCGTGCGCGGCGCGGGCCGCGACGAGCTCGGCCACGAACAGCGCGAGCGTGCGCACCCCGCGCCGGCGCGTGGCGGCCTCGAGGCACTTGATCCGGATGCCGGAGAACGGCGTCGCCGTGCCCTGCGCCTCGGCCCGCGCGAGCTCGCGCGCCGCCGCCGTGACGGCGGCGTCCTCGGCCGCGTCGCCGCGGTCGCCGAACCCGTCCTCGAAGTCGATCCGCAGGTCCTCGATCGCCTCGACGGCGAGCTTGGTGCGCACGCGCTCGGCCACGGCGTCGGCGAGACGGTCCCCGGACCCCGCGCCGATCCCCAGCAGGTCGACGAGCCGACGTACGCCGTCGGTGCCGCCGCCCGCCGCGTCGACCGCCTCGTGCGCCCGGGCCGCCCACTCGGGCACGAGGCCCGCGGTGTACCGGTCACCCGGCACGTAGACGGTGTGCACGGGCTGGCGCGAGCTGTCGTCGCCCGGGTACCGCGCGTCGAGCTCCGCGTCCCACGGGGCGAGCAGGCCGTCGAGCGTCGCGTGCAGCGCGTCGATCCCCTGCTCGCTGAAGGCGCTCCTGGACTCCTCGCCCGCTCCCTCCGGGAACCCCGCCGGCATCAGGAGGCGTCCTGCTCGTGCGCGACGACGTCCTCGTACGCGGGCAGCGTGAGGAAGTCGACGTAGTGCTCGTTGAGCGCGATGTCCTCGACGAGCGCCGCCGCCCGGTCGTACGGCCCGGCGTCGTAGGCCTCGTGCCCGACGTCGTCGCGCAGCCGGGCGGTCTCCTCGCGCAGGAGCGTGCGGACCAGGTCCGCGGTGACGGTCGTGCCCGCGCTCTCGCCCGCGGTGAACGACGCGCCCGAGCGCACCCACTGCCACACCTGCGAGCGCGAGATCTCCGCGGTCGCGGCGTCCTCCATGAGGTTGTGGATCGCGACCGCGCCGTTGCCCGCGAGCCACGCCGCGACGTACGCGACGGACACGTAGAGGTTGTTGCGCAGCCCGGCCTCGGTGACGTCGCCCTGCGCCGACGACACGTCGAGGAGCTGGTCGGCCGTGACGTGGACCTCGGGGCGCTGCTTGTCGAGCTGGTTGGGCCGCTCGCCGAGCACGCCGTCGAACACCTCGCGGCACACGGGCACGAGGTCCGGGTGCGCGACCCACGAGCCGTCGAACCCGTCCCCCGCCTCGCGCTGCTTGTCCGCGCGCACCTTGTCGAACGCCTGGGCCGTGACCTCGGGCTCGCGGCGGTTCGGGATGACGGCGGCCATGCCGCCCATCGCGAAGGCGCCGCGCTTGTGGCACGTCTGGACGAGCAGCTCGGTGTACGCGCGCATGAACGGTGCGGTCATCGTGATCGCGCCGCGGTCCGGGAGCGTGAACGACGGGCCCGAGTCGCGGAAGTACTTGATGACGGAGAACAGGTAGTCCCAGCGGCCCGCGTTGAGGCCCGACGCGTGGTCGCGCAGCTCGTAGAGGATCTCGTCCATCTCGAACGCGGCCGGGATCGTCTCGATGAGGACCGTCGCGCGGATCGTCCCGTGCGGGATCCCGAGGGACTCCTCGGCGTGCGAGAAGACGTCGTCCCAGAGGCGCGCCTCGAGGTGCGACTCCATCTTCGGCAGGTAGTAGTACGGCCCGGACCCGCGCGCGACGAGCTCCGCGGCGTTGTGGAAGAAGTGCAGCCCGAAGTCGACGAGCGCACCCACCGCGGGCGTCCCGTCCACGGTGAGGTGCACCTCGTCGAAGTGCCACCCACGCGGTCGCACGACCATGACGGCGAGCGGGTCGCCGTCGGTCTCCGGGCGCAGCGCGTACTGCTTGCCCTCGGGCGACGTGAACGCGAGCGTGCGGCGCGTCGCGTCGTGCAGGGCGACCTGACCCCCGACGACGTTGCTCCAGTGCGGCGTCGACGCGTCCTCGAGGTCCGCGAGCCAGACCTTCGCGCCCGAGTTGAGAGCGTTGATCGCCATCTTGGGCGTCGGCGGCCCCGTGATCTCGACGCGGCGGTCCTGGAGGTCGACGGGCGCGCCGGCGACCGTCCAGTCCCCCGCGCGCACGTCGGCGGTCTCGGGCAGGAAGTCGAGGCGCCCCGTGCGGGCCACCTCCTCGCGTCGCGCGGCGCGCGCGGCGAGCAGCTCGTCGCGGCGGGCGCCGAAGCGCCGCTGCAGGTCGGCGACGAAGTCGAGCGCGTCGGGCGTGAGGATCTCGTCGGACCGCTCGACGGCGGGTCCGTGGACGGCGACGGCCGTGGTGGTGGTCATGGTGTGTCCTTTCTGCGGGGCGGCCGGGCTGACGACGGTGCGTCAGGACCGGGGCGCCGACCCGACGTGGTGACCCGACGTGGTGCTCTCCTGAGCCTGCTCCGCACGGGCGCGCTCCGCGACCTCGGCGACGGCGCGCGCGACCGCCTTGGAGACCGCGGGCTCGAACACGCTCGGCACGATGTAGCTCGCGCTGAGCTCCTCGGGCGCGACGGCGTCCGCGATCGCGACGGCCGCGGCGCGCAGCATCTCGTCCGAGATCTCGCTCGCGCCGACGTCGAGCAGCCCGCGGAACAGGCCCGGGAAGGCGAGGACGTTGTTGATCTGGTTCGGGTAGTCGCTGCGTCCCGTCGCGACGACGGTCGCGTGCTGCGCGGCGGCGATGGGGTCGACCTCGGGCGTCGGGTTCGCGAGCGCGAAGACGATCGCGTCGTCGGCCATCGTCGCGACGTCGTCGCCCGTGAGGATGTTGGGGCCGGAGACGCCGATGAACACGTCGGCTCCCGCGAGGCCCTCGCGCAGCGTGCCCGTGAAGCCCTCGGCGTTGGTCGTCTCGGCGAGGCGACGGCGGTGCTCGTCGGTGAGGTTCGCACCCGGGTGGATCGCGCCGTGCCGGTCGAACGCGACGATGCGGCGCGCGCCCTGACCCTGGAGCAGCGAGATGATCGCGTTGCCCGCGGCGCCGACGCCCGAGACGACGATGCGCACGTCCTCGATCCGCTTGCCCACGACGCGCAGCGCGTTCGTCAGCGCGGCGAGCACGACGATCGCGGTGCCGTGCTGGTCGTCGTGGAACACGGGGATGTCGAGCTCCTCGCGCAGGCGGCGCTCGATCTCGAAGCAGCGCGGCGCGGAGATGTCCTCGAGGTTGATCCCGCCGTACACGGGCGCGATCGCCTTGACGGTGCGGATGATCTCCTCGGTGTCGGTCGTGTCCAGGCAGACCGGCCAGGCGTCGACGCCCGCGAACTGCTTGAAGAGCGCCGCCTTGCCCTCCATGACCGGGAGCGCGGCGGCCGGGCCGATGTCGCCCAGGCCGAGGACGGCGGTGCCGTCCGTCACGACCGCGACGGTGTTGCGCTTGACCGTCAGACGGCGCGCGTCCTCGGGGCGCTCGGCGATGGCGAGGCACACGCGCGCCACGCCGGGCGTGTAGGCGCGGGCGAGGTCGGCGCGGTGGCGCAGGGGGACCTTGGGGTTGACCTCGAGCTTGCCGCCGAGGTGCATGAGGAACGTCGCGTCGCTCACGTGGCGGACGGTGATGCCGTCGAGCGCCCCGAGCGCGTCGCGGATCTGCTCGACGTGCGCGGCGTCCACGGTGTCCGCCGTGACGTCGACGACGAGGCGGTCCGCGCCCGACTCCGAGACGTCGACGCCCGTGATCGCGGCGCCCGTCGCGCTCACGGCGGCGACGAGGTCGCTCGCGGTGCGGTGCCCGCTCGGGGCCTCGACGCGCAGCGTGATGGAGTAGCTCGGGCTGGTCGCCGCGGCCTTCGCCGTCGTGGCCTGCGTCTCCGGGGCCTTCGTCTCGGACGTCATGTTCGTTCCTTCTTCTCGTATGCTGATGCGTGTCTTCCGTGATGCGGAAGGGAGCGCGGGACGGTCCCGCACTGCTCAGGCGAGGTGCGCCCGCCGTCGGGCGGCACCTGGTGGACAGGAGATGGTGAGATGGCCGAGACCTCGGCGGCGACGGAGCCGACGGAGACCGCCCCGGGCGTGCGCCCGGCGAAGGCGTCCGGGGGCGTGCAGTCGGTCGACCGGGCGATCGAGCTGCTCGAGCTGCTCGCCGACTTCGGCGGCGAGTCCGGGCTCAGCGAGCTCGCGCAGCACGCCGGCCTCCCCCTGCCGACGATCCACCGGCTGCTGCGCACGCTGCTCGCGCAGGGCTACGTGCGCCAGACGCCGTCGCGCCGGTACACGCTCGGCCCGCGCCTCATCCGGCTCGGCGAGTCGGCCGGGCGCCAGCTCGGCGCCGGCGCCCGTCCCTACCTCGAGCGGCTCGCCCACGACCTCGGCGAGTCGGCGAACCTCGCGATGATCGACCGCGACATGGCGGTCTACGTCGCCCAGGCGTCGTCGAGCCACTCGATGCGGATGTTCACCGAGGTCGGCCGGCGCGTCTACACGCACTGCACGGGCGTCGGCAAGGCGGTGCTCGCCCAGCTCCCCGACCAGACGGTGCGGGAGATCATGGGCCGCGTCGGCATGCCGCCCGCGACGGACCAGTCGATCACCGACGTCGACGCGCTCCTCGCCGAGCTCGCCGCGACGCGCGACCGCGGCTACGCGATCGACGACGGCGAGCAGGAGCTCGGTGTGCGCTGCTTCGCCGTCGCGGTGCCCGACGCCCCGACCCCCACCGCCCTGTCCGTCTCGGGCCCCGCGGCCCGCGTGACGTACGAGTTCGGGGAGCGAGCCGTGCCGGTGCTGCACCGCGTCGCGAACGAGCTCACGCGCGAGCTCATCACCGCGGCGCCCTGAGGCGGCGCGGGGGTGCGACGGGGCGGGCGCGCCCTGCCGGACCGCGGGTGCTCCGCGGTCGGGCAGGGCGCGTCCGTCCGTCACGGTCGGCTCAGCAGAACCCGGTGACGGTCGCCCAGGCGCGCGGCTCGGCCGGCTCGCCCTCGCGCTGCACCGTCGCCTCGATGAGCCCGTACGGGCGGTCGGCCGCGTAGAAGACCTCGTTGGGGTTGTCGAGGCCGAACGGCGCCAGGTCCACGAGGAAGTGGTGCTTGTTCGGCATCGAGAACTTGATCTCGGCGATCTCCGGGACGGCCTCCAGGACCGCCTTGCCCATCGCGAACAGCGTCTGCTGCAGCGCGAGCGAGTGGGTCGTCGCGAACGCCTCGAGCTGGATCGCGCGGACCTTCGCGTACACGGCGTCGAAGTCGACGTCCGTCGTCGTGTAGCGCCAGCGCGACGTGACCGACGTCGCGAGGATGCGGTCGTTCGTCTCCACGAGGGTCGTGTAGCGGTCGCGCGGGAACCCGTGGAACTCCGAGCCCGTCGACTTGAGCACGACGAGGTCCGTGAGGCCCGAGACGACGAAGACCTCGTCGCCGTCGCGCTGGACGACGGTCGTGCGCGTCTCCTGGTTGTTCCGCACGAACGCGTGGTCGTGCTCGCCGTCCGCGGTCTCGATGCGGTTCCAGGAGTACTGCTCGATCTCCCAGCGGCCGCCCTCGATCCACTCGAAGTCCTCGACGAAGTGCCGGCCGAGGCGGATCGCGAAGTCCTCGATCGCGCCGACGCCGTCGCGGGCGAACGCGTAGATCGTGTTCTTCTGCGTGTCGGTGGCGACGCACTTGGAGTTGTCGCCCTCCAGGTGCGTGGCCTCCTGCCCGCCCCGCAGCTGCGAGGAGACGTTGAGGTCCGTGATCTCGTGGCGAGGCGTGGCGCGGTCGACGCGCACGAGGCGCACCTCCGCCTTGCCCCACTGGTTGTCGCCCAGGACGATGGCCCCGCTGCTCTGCGTGGCCGCCGGCTGCGCGGCGGTCGTGGTGGTGGTGCTCATGTCAGCTCCCTCGATAGGTCGAGTAGGCGAACGGGCTGAGCAGGACGGGGACGTGGTAGTGCTGCTCAGCGCTCGCCACCCGGAAGACGATGACGACCTCCGGGTAGAAGGACACGGTGTCTCGCCGGTCGAAGTACTCGCCCGTGTCGAACACGAGCCGGTACGTACCGGGGACGAGGGTCTCGGGCCCGAGCTGGGGCACGCGACCGTCGTCGTTCGTGCGGGAGGACGCCACCAGGGACCAGCCCTGCCCCGTCGTCCTGTCCGCGATCTCCGGAGCCGCCTCCAGGCGGACGGCGATCCCCTCGGCGGGCCTACCGCTGGCCGCGTCGAGTACGTGCGTGGTGATGTGGCTGGCGTGGGTGCTCATGGTGTCAGCATTCCCTTCAGCCGCAGCGCGGCGATCTCGCGCAGGTTGCGGGCGGCGTTCGCCCGCTCGGTCTCGGCGTCGTTGCCGAGCCGCTCGGTGAGCTGCTCGAGGATCTCCTCGGCGCTGCGTCCGGCGGCCCGGATGAGGAACACGTGCCCGAACCGCTCCTCGTACGCGCGGTTGCCGTCGGCGAGCCGGCGCGTCACGTCGTCGTCGGAGGTGTCGACGCCGGACTGCTCGGACCGCGACATGCTCGCGTCCGCGGCGTCCCCCTGCGCACGCTCCCCGATCCGGGGGTGGCGGGAGAGCGCCGCGTCGACCTCGTCGTCCGTCCACGGGTCGGCCGCCGCGAGGGCGGCCTCGGCCGCGTCCTCGACGGTCGCGTAGGGGCGCCCGTCGGCGACGGCGTCGGCCCAGCGCGTCACGTGCGCGCACGCGAGGAGCGCGTCGCGCGCCGCCGACGGCGACAACCGGTTGAACTCGTCCAGCGTCATCGCTGCGTGTCCCTCTCGACGTCCGGCCGGTCGGCGGTGCCCGACCTGACCTGGCCTCTACGATGTCATTCCACATCTCGGAAGTTTGTTTCCGTCTTATGAATGTACGTCGGACGACTCCGTCATGTCAACCACGGTCCCCCGCCGCCGGGGTCACCGCACGTCGCTCCGAGGCGGCAGGTGCGACCTCCGCTCACGCGACACGGACTCTCCGCCGAGGGACGACACGGACCGGCTCGCGGAGTCGGCCGGGACGAGACAGACCGGGTCGCGGCCTCCCCCGGAGACGACGAAGGGCCCGGCAGCAGCTGCTGCCGGGCCCTCCGGTCGGTCGGACGCGTGGTCTCCCGCCGCTCAGGACGTACCGAGTCCCGCCCGGAACTCGTCCTCGAGGATGCTCATGACGGTGGCGTCGGCCCAGCCGTCGCCGTCGCGGTAGACGTCGCGCAACCGGCCCTCCTCGCGGAAGCCCAGCGACTCGTAGAGCATCTGCGCGCGCGGGTTGATGCTCAGCACGTCCAGGCTCACGCGGTGCAGGCGCGGACCTTCGTGCCGGTTCCCGTCGACGTCGGTCGCGCCCTCGAACGCGAACCGCAGCACCTCGAAGATCGCCTCCCGGCCGTAGCCACGGCCCCGGTAGTTCGGGAGCAGCGCGAGGCGCAGGTTCGCCGAGCGGGCGTCCTCGTCGAGGTCGTTGAGCACGATCTCGCCGATCATCTCGTCGCTCACGGGCTGACCGTCGCGCACGGCGCCCGCCGTGATGGCCCAGTCGTACCGGCCCTCACGGTCGCTGATCGTCGCCGACCACGTGTCGATCTGGTCGCGGGTGAACGTCGCCGTCGTCCCCGTGAGCCGGTTCGACTCCGGGTCCTGCAACGACTCCCACATGCGGTCGGCGTCCCGCGCCTCGATCGGGCGCAGTCGCACCATCTCCCCGAGCAGGACCGGTCCGCGCGTCACGGCGTCAGCCGATCCGCTCGAGGATGAGCTCGCGCACACGACCGGCGTCCGCCTGGCCGCGGGTCGCCTTCATGACCGCACCGATGATCGCGCCGACGGGCCCGAGATTGCCGCCCCGCACCTTCTCGACGACGTCCGGCTGCGCGGCCAGCGCCTCGTCGATCGCGGCCAGGAGCGCGCCGTCGTCCGACACGACCTCCAGGCCGCGCGCCGTGACGACGTCCTCCGGCTCCCCCTCGCCGGCGAGGACGCCGTCGAGGACCTGGCGCGCGAGCTTGTCGTTGATCCTGCCCGCGTCGACGAGCCCCTGCAGCGCCGCGACCTGCGCAGGCGTCACGGGAAGCTGCTCGAGCGCGACCTCGTCCTGCTTCGCGCGACGGGCGAGCTCGCCCATCCACCACTTGCGCGCACCGGCCGGGCTCGTCCCGGCCGCGACCGTCGCCTCGATGAGGTCGGTCGCACCCGCGTTGACGACGTCCCGCATCTCCGCGTCCGCGTAGCCCCACTCGCCCTGCAGCCGACGGCGGCGCGCGACCGGAAGCTCCGGCAGCGCGACGCGGATCTCCTCGACCCACTCGCGCGGCGGCGCGACGGGGACCAGATCGGGCTCCGGGAAGTACCGGTAGTCCTCGGCGTCGGACTTGACGCGCCCCGACGTCGTGATGCCGGTGTCCTCGTGCCAGTGCCGCGTCTCCTGGATCACCGTGCCACCCGCGTCGAGGACGGCGGCCTGGCGCGAGATCTCGTACCGGACCGCGCGCTCCACGGAGCGGAAGGAGTTGACGTTCTTCGTCTCCGTCCGGGTGCCGAGCGGCGACTCGGGCGTCGGACGCAGCGACAGGTTCACGTCCGCGCGGACGTTGCCGCGCTCCATGCGCGCCTCGGACACGTCGAGGGCCCGGAAGATGTCGCGCAGCGTCTGCACGTACGCGCGCGCGACCTCGGGGGCCCGGTCGCCCGCACCCGTGATCGGCCGCGTGACGATCTCCACGAGCGGGATGCCGGCACGGTTGTAGTCGACGAGCGAGTACTCGGCACCGTGGATGCGACCGGTCGCGCCACCCACGTGGGTGTTCTTGCCGGCGTCCTCCTCCATGTGCGCGCGCTCGATCTCGACGCGGAACACGGTCCCGTCCTCGAGTTCGACGTCGATCCACCCGTCGTACGCGATGGGCTCGTCGTACTGCGACGTCTGGAAGTTCTTCGGGACGTCCGGGTAGAAGTAGTTCTTGCGCGCGAACCGGCAGGTCTCGGCGATCTGGCAGTTCAGCGCGAGGCCGATGCGGATCGCGTACTCGACGGCCTTGCCGTTGACGACCGGCAGCGCGCCCGGCAGCCCGAGCGAGACCGGGGTGACCTGGGTGTTCGGCTCGGCGCCGAAGCTCACCTCGGCGGGGCAGAACATCTTGGTCAGCGTGCCGAGCTCGACGTGCACCTCGATCCCGATGACGGGGTCGTAGCGGCGCGTGGCGTCGGCGTAGTCGACGAGGTCGACGGTCGTGGCGGTCATCCGACCTGGCCTTCCTTCTCGATGGTGGCCGTGGGCAGCGCCGGAGCACGGTCGAGCAGCGGCCCGCCCCACGCGGTGAGGAGCGCGGACTCGAGCGCGGCACCCACCCGGTACATGCGGTCGTCCGCCTTGGCCGGCGCGAGGATCTGGAACCCGACGGGCAGGCCGTCGTCCGACAGGCCCGACGGCACCGACATCCCCGGGACCCCCGCGAGGTTCGCGGGGATGGTCGCGACGTCGTTGAGGTACATCGCGAGCGGGTCGTCGAGCTTCTCGCCGAACCGGAACGCCGTGGTCGGCGCCGTCGGCGAGACGAGCACGTCCGCCTGCTCGAAGGCCGCGGCGAAGTCGCGCTGGATGAGCGTGCGGACCTTCTGCGCGCTGCCGTAGTAGGCGTCGTAGTAGCCCGCCGACAGGGCGTACGTGCCGAGGATGATGCGGCGCTTCACCTCGTCGCCGAACCCGGCGCCGCGCGTCGCGGCCATGACGCGCTCTGCGGTCACGGGGCCCTCCTCGGGCTCCACGCGCAGGCCGAAGCGCATCCCGTCGAACTTCGCGAGGTTGCTCGACGCCTCCGACGGCATGATCAGGTAGTACGCGCCGAGCGCGTACTCGAAGTGCGGGCAGGACACCTCGACGATCTCCGCGCCCAGGCCGCGCAGGAGGTCGAGCGACTGCGCGAACCGCGCGCTCACGCCCTCCTGGTAGCCCTCGCCGTTGAGCTCCTTGACGACGCCGACGCGCACTCCCGAGAGGTCGCCCGTCGCACCCTGGACCGCGGCGTCGACGAGCGCCGGCCCACGACCGGGGATCGACGTCGAGTCACGCGGGTCGTAGCCGCCGATGAGCTCGTGGAGCAGCGCGGAGTCGAGCACGGTGCGCGTGACGGGGCCGGCCTGGTCCAGCGACGACGCCATCGCGATGAGGCCGTAGCGCGAGACGCCGCCGTACGTGGGCTTCACGCCGACGGTGCCGGTGACGGCACCCGGCTGGCGGATCGAGCCACCCGTGTCCGTGCCGATCGCGAGCGGCGCCTCGAACGCGGCGACCGCCGCCGCGGAACCGCCACCCGAACCACCGGGGATCCGGTCGAGGTCCCACGGGTTGCGCGTGTTGCCGAAGGCCGAGTGCTCGGTCGACGAGCCCATCGCGAACTCGTCCATGTTCGTCTTGCCGAGGATCGGCAGCCCGGCGGCACGGATCTTCTCGACAAGCGTCGCGTCGTACGGCGGCACCCACCCCTCGAGGATCTTCGAGCCGGCCGTCGTGGGCATGCCCTTCGTGACGACGACGTCCTTCACGGCGATCGGCACGCCCGCCAGCGGGTGCAGCTCCTCACCGGCCACGCGCCGCTCGTCGACGGAGCGCGCCGTCGCGAGCGCCTCCTCCGCGTTCACGTGCAGGAACGCGTTCACCGCACCGTCGACCGCGGCGATCCGGTCCAGGTGCGCCTGCGTCGCCTCGACGCTCGAGAAGTCCCGGGCGGTCAGCCCCTCCGCCAGCTCCGCGGCGGACAGCCTGGTCAGGTCCTCGCTCATCTCACTCCTCCCCGAGGATCTGCGGGACGGCGAAGCGCCCGTCCTCGGCCGACGGCGCCGCGGCGAGGACGTCCTCGACCGGCAGCGGCGGCTCGGGGACGTCGTCCCGGAAGACGTTGGTCATCGGGAGCGGGTGGCTCGTCGCGGGGACGTCGGGCGTCGCGACCTCGCTGACCTTGGCGATAGCGTCGACGATCACGTCGAGCTCGCCGGAGAGCCGGTCCAGCTCCTCGGGTCGCAGATCGATGCGGGCCAGCGCGGCGACGCGCGCGACCTCGTCACGGGAGATGGTGGACATGGTCGCCATTCTAGTGGGGCCCGACGCCCTGCCCACCGCGCCCCCAGCCCTCCCGCCACACGGGCGCGACCGAGCCCGCCCCGCCGAAGAGAGCCCAGCCGCACGAGGCCCGACCGCGGCCCCGAGATGGACCCACGGTCACGCGAGACAGAACAGTGGACGCGCGAGGTAGAGCCATGGACGCGCGAGGCAGAGCCATGGTCACGCGAGGTAGAGCCATAGTCGCGCGAGGCAGAGCCATGGTCATGCGAGATAGATCCGTGGTCCGGATTCATGCTCGCGGAGCCCGCTCCGCGGTGCTGCTCGGCCTCGGGCCCGCCGGGGCCGAGTCTGCGAGCCGGGTCCGCCATGCTCGGGCCGCGGTGCTCGGGGCCGCGAGTCGGCTGCGCGGTGCGGGCGGGCTCGATGCTCGGGTCTGCGGCGCCGTCGCCCCGGCCCTCCGGCCGTGGGCCCTGGAAGCGCCGCTCTGACGCCCCTACGCCTCCGAGCCCACCCCCACCGCTCGGCCGTCGGCCCACGATGGCCCGGGGACCAGCCAACCAGGCGGTCCTGGCAGCCCGACCAGCCGACCAGGCGGTCCTAGCAGTCCGACCAGGCGACCATGGCGCTTCAGAAACCCAAGACGAACCGAGACCGCCTGCTCGCGGAGGCCTCGCGACAAACCCGGTGTGGCCTCGCCGGGATTCGGCGCACGAAGGTCGCGACGACCGGGTTGACTGGCGACCGTGTCGCGACCACAGCCCTGGCCCGACGTCGGGCACCAGCGGCGCCACCGCAACTCGCCGAATGCAGCGTGCGCCGCGCGGACCTGCTGCGGCTTCACGCGGCATGCGTACGCAGCGGCGGGAACGTGCCGGCGACACCGGCACCGCGGGCGGTCGCCCAGGTGAGCGACGACGAAGGCGAGACGACGTCGGGCGGGGTGGGTGGTGGTGCCGCGTCGTGGTCGGGCCTGGCGGGAGCCGCGAGGAACGAGCGGCGGATGGAAGACGCGGCACCACCACCCACCCCGACCACCCCAAGCAACCACACGCCGTCGAACACAGAAGAACCAGGGCTCTACCTCGCGCTACCAGGGCTCTACCTGGAGCGACCAGGGCTCTACCTCGACCGACCAGGGCTCTACCTCGCGTGACCGTGGCTCTACCTGGCGTGGCCGGGTTCTGTCTTGCGGGAGTGGGGTTCGGTCCTTGGGCGTGTTGGGGTCTGGAAATGCCGAAGGCCCACCCCGTGTGGGGTGGGCCTTCGGTGAAGGGTTGTCCGGCGGCGTCCTACTCTCCCACCCCGTCTCCAGGGCAGTACCATCGGCGCTGAAGGGCTTAGCTTCCGGGTTCGGTATGGGACCGGGCGTTTCCCCTTCGCTGTGACCGCCGTAACTCTGTGAACCTGTCAACACGCTGGGGCACCCCTTGGGGGTGTGGTGTTGGTGGTTCGGGAACCGCACAGTGGACGCGTAGCAAAGTGTGTTGGTGTTGAAGTTGTCGGCTGATTAGTACCGGTCAGCTGCACGGGTCTTTCGTCCCCGCTTCCACGTCCGGCCTATCGACCCAGTGTTCTGCTGGGTGCCTCTCACCCCGTAGGGTATGGAAACCTCATCTTGAAGCAGGCTTCCCGCTTAGATGCTTTCAGCGGTTATCCCTTCCGAACGTAGCCAACCAGCGGTGCTCCTGGCGGAACAACTGGCACACCAGAGGTTCGTCCGTCCCGGTCCTCTCGTACTAGGGACAGCCCTTCTCAAGTTTCCTGCGCGCGCAGCGGATAGGGACCGAACTGTCTCACGACGTTCTAAACCCAGCTCGCGTACCGCTTTAATGGGCGAACAGCCCAACCCTTGGGACCTACTCCAGCCCCAGGATGCGACGAGCCGACATCGAGGTGCCAAACCATGCCGTCGATATGGACTCTTGGGCAAGATCAGCCTGTTATCCCCGGGGTACCTTTTATCCGTTGAGCGACGGCGCTTCCACAAGCCACCGCCGGATCACTAGTTCCGACTTTCGTCCCTGCTCGACCTGTCAGTCTCACAGTCAAGCTCCCTTGTGCACTTGCACTCGACACCTGATTGCCAACCAGGCTGAGGGAACCTTTGAGCGCCTCCGTTACATTTTAGGAGGCAACCGCCCCAGTTAAACTACCCACCAGGCACTGTCCCTGGTCCGGATCACGGACCGAGGTTAGACATCCGAAGCGGCCAGAGTGGTATTTCAACGTTGACTCCACCCGCACTGGCGTACGGGCTTCACAGTCTCCCACCTATCCTACACAAGCCGCACCGAACACCAATACCAAGCTATAGTAAAGGTCCCGGGGTCTTTCCGTCCTGCTGCGCGTAACGAGCATCTTTACTCGTAGTGCAATTTCGCCGAGTTCGCGGTTGAGACAGCGGAGAAGTCGTTACGCCATTCGTGCAGGTCGGAACTTACCCGACAAGGAATTTCGCTACCTTAGGATGGTTATAGTTACCACCGCCGTTTACTGGGGCTTAAATTCTGAGCTTCACCCCGAAGGGTTGACCCGTCCTCTTAACCTTCCAGCACCGGGCAGGCGTCAGTCCGTATACATCGTCTTGCGACTTCGCACGGACCTGTGTTTTTAGTAAACAGTCGCTTCTCCCTGGTCTCTGCGGCCGTCCACGCTCCCACCGCGAGGGTGTTCACGCTTCGGGCCCCCTTCTCCCGAAGTTACGGGGGCATTTTGCCGAGTTCCTTAACCACGATTCTCTCGATCGCCTTAGTATTCTCTACCTGACCACCTGAGTCGGTTTTGGGGTACGGGCGGCTAGAACCTCGCGCCGAGGCTTTTCTTGGCAGCATAGGATCACCCAGTTCGCGCTTGTGCGCTCACCGTCAGCTCTCAGCCTGTGTGTCTGGCGGATTTGCCTACCAGACGGCCTACGGCCTTGGACGTGGTCTACCATCGCCACGCCGGGCTACCTTCCTGCGTCACCCCTGTTAATACGCTTACCTACTACCGGTTCGGGTCCCGCGCGCCCCTGCCCGGTGGCCCCGAAGGGCCGGTGGACAGGTTTGGGCGGTTAGCATCACCGGGCTCGGTATGGGCGGTTCTTCGCCGGTAGGAGAATATCAACTCCTTGTCCATCGACTACGCCTGTCGGCCTCGCCTTAGGTCCCGACTTACCCAGGGCGGATTAACCTGGCCCTGGAACCCTTGGTCATTCGGCGGACGGGTTTCTCACCCGTCTTTCGCTACTCATGCCTGCATTCTCACTCGTGTGGGCTCCACCACTGGGTTCCCCCGCGGCTTCACTGCCCACACGACGCTCCCCTACCCACCTGCGCCTCTGGACCACGAAGGCCTGAGTTGAGCGCAGATGCCACGGCTTCGGCGGTGTACTTGAGCCCCGCTACATTGTCGGCGCGGAATCACTTGACCAGTGAGCTATTACGCACTCTTTCAAGGGTGGCTGCTTCTAAGCCAACCTCCTGGTTGTCTGTGCAACTCCACATCCTTTCCCACTTAGCACACGCTTAGGGGCCTTAGCCGGTGGTCTGGGCTGTTTCCCTCTCGACTACGGAGCTTATCCCCGCAGTCTCACTGCCACGCTTCCACTTACCGGCATTCGGAGTTTGGCTGACGTCAGTAACCTTGTAGGGCCCATCGGCCATCCAGTAGCTCTACCTCCGGCAAGAAACACGTGACGCTGCACCTAAATGCATTTCGGGGAGAACCAGCTATCACGAAGTTTGATTGGCCTTTCACCCCTAACCACAGGTCATCCCCCAGGTTTTCAACCCTGGTGGGTTCGGTCCTCCACGCGGTCTTACCCGCGCTTCAACCTGCCCATGGCTAGATCACTTCGCTTCGGGTCTAGACCCAGCGACTATGGGCGCCCTGTTCGGACTCGCTTTCGCTACGGCTTCCCCACACGGGTTAACCTCGCCACTGAGCACTAACTCGCAGGCTCATTCTTCAAAAGGCACGCTGTCACCCCAACCAAGGAGGCTCCAACGGATTGTAGGCACACGGTTTCAGGTACTATTTCACTCCCCTCCCGGGGTACTTTTCACCTTTCCCTCACGGTACTGGTCCGCTATCGGTCACTAGGTAGTATTTAGGCTTAGCAAGTGGTCTTGCCAGATTCACACGAGATTTCTCGGGCCCCGTGCTACTTGGGATCCCCTTCGGGAGGCCACGCCATTTCGTCTACCGGACTCGCACCGTCTATGGTCCGCCTTTCAATGCGGTTCGACTATGACACGACTTTCTCACTCCCCGGCGGACTGTCAGATCCACCAGAAGGGTCCCACAACCCCGAACACGCAACGCCTGACAGCTTTACCACGCGCCCGGTTTGGCCTCATCCGCTTTCGCTCGCCACTACTCACGGAATATCTCTTCCTGTCGGTACTGAGATGTTTCACTTCCCGACGTTCCCTCCACACACCCTATATATTCAGGTGCAGGTCACACGACATGACTCGTGCGGGGTTCCCCATTCGGAAACCCTCGGATCACAGCTCGTTTGCCAGCTCCCCGAGGCTTATCGCAGGCTACCACGTCCTTCTTCGGCTCCTAGTGCCAAGGCATCCACCCTGTGCCCTTAAAAACTTCAACAAAAACAACAAAACTGCAGAGAACCAAGAACCACACCCGAAGGCGTGTCTTGATCTTTACAAAGATGCTCGCGTCCACTGTGCAGTTCTCAAACAACCAACGACCCCGACCCCCACCAGACCCGCCTACCACCCCCACCCCTCCACGAAGGAGGACCAAGGACAGCGGTTCGTGGCCCGAGGACCGGCCCGTACCAGGCACCCCACCAACCGGTGGCCGGTGACCTGAGGACCCAACAGTGTGCTCGACAAGCCCCCCCCCCACCAGCGATGTTCCACCACCACCACACCCGACCCCGACACCCCGAAGGGACGACCAGAGCCTGGCGGGCCGGCAGGTACTGACACCAGCGAAGACCAGGACGCTCTTTCGTCAATGTTCCACCCATGAGCAACCACCCACCACACGTGCGGCGATGGCGTGGCACCTGTTCAACCCACCCACCAGCGAAGCCGGCCGGGCGAGCGTTGGTAGCTCCTTAGAAAGGAGGTGATCCAGCCGCACCTTCCGGTACGGCTACCTTGTTACGACTTAGTCCCAATCGCCAGTCCCACCTTCGACCACTCCCCCGCGAACGGTTGGGCCATGGGCTTCGGGTGTTACCGACTTTCGTGACTTGACGGGCGGTGTGTACAAGGCCCGGGAACGTATTCACCGCAGCGTTGCTGATCTGCGATTACTAGCGACTCCGACTTCATGGGGTCGAGTTGCAGACCCCAATCCGAACTGAGACCGGCTTTTTGGGATTCGCTCCACCTTACGGTATCGCAGCCCTTTGTACCGGCCATTGTAGCATGCGTGAAGCCCAAGACATAAGGGGCATGATGATTTGACGTCATCCCCACCTTCCTCCGAGTTGACCCCGGCAGTCTCCCATGAGTCCCCGGCATAACCCGCTGGCAACATGGGACGAGGGTTGCGCTCGTTGCGGGACTTAACCCAACATCTCACGACACGAGCTGACGACAACCATGCACCACCTGTGCACGAGTGTCCAAAGAGACCACCATCTCTGGTGGCTTCCCGTGCATGTCAAGCCTTGGTAAGGTTCTTCGCGTTGCATCGAATTAATCCGCATGCTCCGCCGCTTGTGCGGGCCCCCGTCAATTCCTTTGAGTTTTAGCCTTGCGGCCGTACTCCCCAGGCGGGGCACTTAATGCGTTTGCTGCGGCACGGAACTCGTGGAATGAGCCCCACACCTAGTGCCCAACGTTTACGGCATGGACTACCAGGGTATCTAATCCTGTTCGCTCCCCATGCTTTCGCTCCTCAGCGTCAGTTGCGGCCCAGAGACCTGCCTTCGCCATCGGTGTTCCTCCTGATATCTGCGCATTCCACCGCTACAGGAATTCCAGTCTCCCCTACCGCACTCTAGTCTGCCCGTACCCGATGCAAGCTCGAGGTTGAGCCTCGAGTTTTCACACCAGACGCGACAGACCGCCTACGAGCTCTTTACGCCCAATAATTCCGGACAACGCTTGCGCCCTACGTATTACCGCGGCTGCTGGCACGTAGTTAGCCGGCGCTTCTTCTGCAGGTACCGTCACTTGCGCTTCTTCCCTGCTGAAAGAGGTTTACAACCCGAAGGCCTTCATCCCTCACGCGGCGTCGCTGCATCAGGCTTGCGCCCATTGTGCAATATTCCCCACTGCTGCCTCCCGTAGGAGTCTGGGCCGTGTCTCAGTCCCAGTGTGGCCGGTCGCCCTCTCAGGCCGGCTACCCGTCGTCGCCTTGGTAGGCCATCACCCCACCAACAAGCTGATAGGCCGCGAGCCCATCCCTGACCGAAAAACTTTCCAACCACCCCCATGCGAGGACGGCTCATATCCGGTATTAGCCCCGGTTTCCCGGAGTTATCCCGAAGTCAAGGGCAGGTTACTCACGTGTTACTCACCCGTTCGCCACTAATCCACCCAGCAAGCTGGGCATCATCGTTCGACTTGCATGTGTTAAGCACGCCGCCAGCGTTCGTCCTGAGCCAGGATCAAACTCTCCGTAAATGAACAACGCCCACCACCAGGACAAACCCAGCAGTGAACAATCCATACGAAGCGAACCCACCAGGGTTCACAAAACTGGCATCAACACGAAAGATGACATCATCTTCCGAAATCAACCAAAGGAATCCCAGACACAACCAACCACCCCACCCGACGGGCGAAGACGATCAGCCATGCCACAGGGACAAAAAATTGGCATTGACTAACAAGCACACTGTTGAGTTCTCAAACAACCGACACACACCAACTCAGCACCACCCGACCGGGCAGAACCTCGCTTGGGGCAACCCTTCAACCTTACCAGGCCTTCCCCGAATCCTCAACCCGGCTGTTCGCCGTGGTCCAGTCGTCCTGGGACTTCCTCGCTGCGGGCAGGAGAACATCCTACGCCATGCGGTGGAAGGGTTTCGACCCCGGGACCAGCCACCCTCGATCGTTCGAGGCGGTGTCTGTTCCTCCCTGTCGGGCCGACATCCAGAACATTACGCGGCCCGTCGCGCCAGGGTCAAGCCGGGTCCGGGTGACCCGGCACACACGCCGCGCACCCGTTCGTCGGTCCTGGTCCAGGTCAGCGCCTCGGCCCTCGCCCACGCGCCGCCGGCACCTCCGTCCGCGCGTCTCCCACCCGGCGCTGCGCACCAGGCCGTGCGCACCCGTCGTGCGCGCGTGGGCGTGCGTCCTCGTCAGTACCCCCGTGTCCCCCGGAGCACGACCCGGTCGCCCGGACGGAGCTGCGCCGCGCGGTCGACGTCCTCCTCGCGCAGCACCCCGATGACGGGGTACCCGCCGGTGACGGGACGGTCCGCCAGGAACACGACCGGCCGGCCGTCGGGCGGGATCTGCACCGCCCCGCGGACGAGGCCTTCGGACGGGAGCTCGCCCGCCCGCCGCGGGACCGCCTGCCCGCCGAGGCGGATCGCGACGCGGTCGCTGTCCGCGCTCACGGTCCGCAGCGCCCGCAGCGCCTGCCACGCCCCGGGGAGGAACCAGTCGCCTCGCGGGCCCGGGATCACCTCGAGCACGGCGCCCACCCGCTCCCCCGGGCGCAGGACGCCCGGGACGTGCCGCACCGGCGCTACGTCGACCGGCAGCCACGAGCCCGGGGGCGGTGCTCCGACCCGCAGCACGTCCCCCGGGGCGAGCGGGTCCGGGCCGATCCCGGACAGGACGTCGCGGGACCGCGAGCCGAGCACCGCGTCCGCGACGATCCCGCCCCGGACCGCGACGTAGGTCCGTAGCCCTCGCGCGGCCTGGCCGAGCCGCAGCACCGCCCCGTCGGGCACCCGCACGGGCGCGTTCATGCCCACGGGAACCCCGGCGACCGTCGCCGGGACCGCCGCTCCGGAGAGCGCGACGACCGCGCGTCCCCGGAACCGGAGCGCGAGCCCGCCGAGCGTGACCTCGAGGGCCGCGGCGCCCTCACGGTTGCCGACGAGGCGGTTGGCGAGCCCGTGGGAGGTCCGGTCCGCCGCCCCCGACGGGCCGACGCCGACCGCGGCGAGGCCGGGCCGGCCGTCGTCCTCGACCAGGACGAGGGGACCCGTCGCGAGCACCTCGACGCCCGCACCCGCTCGGCTCTCTCCGTGCGGCGCGACCACCCGGTCCTCCCCCGCGGCCGCGGTCGCCGGCTCACCCCGCGTCTCGACCGGTGGCGCCGTGGGGACGGCGGGCGGCGGCCCATTCCGCGTCCCGACCGGCACGTCCTCCGGTGGCGACGCGGAGACGGCGGTCGGCGGCTCGCCGCTCGGCCCTGGGCGTCGGGGCGTGGCGCCTCCCTGCACGGGCACGAACCGGACGCGCGCTCCGGGTGCGACGAGCGCGGGTGGGTCGCGGTCGACGTCGAACATCCGTGCGGCGGTGCGGCCGAGCAGGCGCCACCCGCCCGGGGACTCGCCGGGATAGACGGCCGTGAGGTCGCCGGCGAGCGCGACGGACCCCGCGGGGACGCGCGTGCGCGGCGTCGCGAGGCGCGGCGCCGCGATGACGGGATCGACGCCCACGAGGTACGTGAAGCCCGGCGCGAAGCCGCCGAACGCGGCCTCGTACTCGCGCCCGGAGTGCCGGGCGACGACCTCCTCGGCGCTCACCCCCGCCCAGCGGGCGACGTCGTCCAGGTCGGGGCCGTCGTAGCGCACCGGGATCTCCACCACGGGACCGGCGGCCGGAGGCTCGTCGTCCGACGACGCGCGGAGCAGCGCCTCCAAGACCCAGGCGCGGGCACGGGCGACGTCACCGCGCGCCGCGCACCGGACCAGGACGGTCCGCGCGGCCGGGACCACGTCCACGACCCCGGGCGGCACGTCGGCCGCGAGCGCCCGGTGCAGCGACCGCACGGCCGCCAGGTCGGGCAGGTCGACGAGCAGCGCGGTCTCACCGAACCCGTGGACGGCACCCGTCACGGCGCGGTGCCCTCGCCCGCACCCGGCCGGGCGTCGGCGAAGGGCCGCAGCTCGACGCCCGCACCCTGGAGGGCGGCGCGGACGGCGCCCAGGAGCCCGACGGCGCCCGGCGTGTCGGAGTGGACGCACACCGAGTCGGCCTCCACGCGCAGGGGCGAGCCGTCCGCGGCGAGCACCGTGCCCGACGTGGCGAGCTCGACGACGCGCCGGGCGACCTGCTCGGCGTCGTGCACGACGGCGCCCGGCAGGCCGCGCGGGACCAGCTCGCCCGTGGGGAGGTAGGCCCGGTCGGCGAACGCCTCGCGCACCGTGGGGAGCCCGGCCGCGTCGGCGAGGCGCAGCACCGCGGAGCCGGGGAGGCCGACCACGGGGAGGGCGGGGTCGTAGGCGCGGACGGCGTCGACGACCGCGCGCGCCTGCGCCTCGTGGTGGACGATCGCGTTGTAGAGCGCCCCGTGCGGCTTGACGTAGCGCACCCGGTCCCCCGCGAGCCGCGCGAAGCCGTCGAGCGCGGCGAGCTGGTAGAGGACGTCGTCGGCGAGCTCGGCCGGGCCGACCTCCATGAAGCGCCGCCCGAAGCCCGCGAGGTCGCGGTAGCTCACGTGCGCGCCGACGCGCACGCCGCGCGCGACGGCGTCCCGCGTCACGCTCCGCATCGTCGCCGGGTCGCCCGCGTGGAACCCGCAGGCGACGTTCGCGCTGGTCACGAGGCCGAGCAGGGCCTGGTCGTCGGCGAGGGTCCAGCGGCCGAAGCCCTCGCCGAGGTCGGCGTTGAGGTCGATGCGCGTCACGCGTCCATCATGCCCGGAGGCGCCGCCGCGCGGGCGGGTGCGGGACCCGCCCGCCCGGCTCGCGGGCGTAGATTCGCAGGCATGCCCGACGACCTGACCACCGCCCCGGCCGCCGTCCGCGTGCGCCGCGCGACGACCGCCGACGCACCCGCGCTCGCCGGGCTCGCCGCCCTGACCTTCCCGCTCGCGTGCCCGCCCGGTACGTCGCCCGAGGCGATCGCCGAGCACGTCGCGACCCAGCTCTCGCCCGAGCGGTTCCGCGGGTGGGCCGCGAGCGCCGCGCACGCGCTCCTCCTCGTCGAGCCGGTGCCCGACGACGTCACGGACGACGTCCCCGACGCGCACGACGACCCGGGCCTCCTCGGGTACGCGCTCCTCGTCCGCGGCGAGCCGGACGACCCGGACGTCGCGGCGGCCGTCGGGCCCGGCGAGGCGGTCGAGCTGTCGAAGATCTACGTGCACCCCGACGCCCAGGGCACGGGTGTGGCGGGCGTGCTCATGACCGCGGCGACCGACGCGGCCGCTCGGCTCGGTCCCGGCCTGCGCGTCTGGCTCGGCACGAACGGTCTCAACGCCCGGGCGCAGGCGTTCTACCACAAGCACCGCTTCGACGTCGTCGGCGGGCGCACCTATGTGGTCGGCGGCGAGACGCACACCGACGTGGTCATGGCGCTCCCCCGCGCCTGACGCGGCGCGACGTCCCGCGCGACCGAGGGCCGGTCGGGGACGTCCCCGACCGGCCCTCGGCCTGCTGCGCGAGCTGCCGCGTCAGCCGCAGCTCGTGGCGTCGTACGCGAGATCGGCCGCGAACGTGCGGCCGTCGCCCGTCGCCGCGACGCCCACGACGCCCGCCTCGACGGACGTCGCCCGGGCGGCGAACGACTGGTACGCCGAGGCGCCCGGCCGGACGGCGGTGAACGCCTTGGTGCCGAACGGCGTCGTCAGCGTGACGTCGATCGGGACGCCGTCGGCGTTCGTCGCGCGCACCGCGACGTACGCCTTGCCGGCGAGGCACCGGACCTGGACCTCGGTCGTGACGTCGAGCGGCTGCTCGACCACCTCGCCCACGAGGACGAAGTCCTCGAACGCGACGACCGTGGGCTGGGTCTGGTTCTTGCCGAGCGCGAACGGCCCGACCCCGATCCCGTCGAGCTGGTCGTTCGTCACGGCCGCGAGCTCGGTCCACTGCTCGCCGTCGAGCGACCACGAGCCGACGAACGTGTCGCCGGACCGGGCGAGACGCACGTGGTACGTCCCGTCCGCCTCGCGCGGCAGCGAGCCGACGCCGGGCTGCGGCTGCAGCACGACGTCGCCCGTCTCGCTGCGGACCTCGAAGCCGACCGTCCCGGCGGTGCCGCCGTTGTGGATCACGCCGACCTTCACGTAGTTGGCCTGGTCCTTGTAGACCATGAGGCCGCCCTGGTGGTAGTTCTGCGTGAGGTCGGCGCGCACCGTCGTCTCGACGGTCCACTCGTCGCCCGTCACGACCTTCGAGCGGACGATGTTGGGCACGGTGGAGTTCGTCGCGCCGTACACGTCGTCGTCGGTCGTGGTGAGCTGCAGCGCGCCGTCCGCGACGGCGAGCCGCGACGGGTCGGCGTTGACGACGTACCAGCGGCACGGGTCGAGGCCGAGGCCGGACCCGCTGCCGTCGAACGTGTCGCTCGCGGTGACGTCCTCGCACACGGGGACGCCGCTGCCGTCGACCTCGCGCACGTGGTCGAACGCGACGTCGATCTGGTTCGCGCCCGCGCTCTTGCCGAGCGCGAACACGCCGACGCCCGCGTCGCCGAGCCCCGCGTGCGTGACCGCGCGCGTGGTCGGGACCCAGGTCTGCCCGTTGTCGAGCGAGAACGACCCGGTGAACGAGTCGCCGTCGCGCGACAGGCGCAGCAGGTACTCGCCGTAGACGGGCTTCGCGACGTCGAGGACGTCGCCGTTCGTGGACTGCACGACGTCGCCGATCTCGCTGCGGAGCTCGACGCGCAGGCCACCGGGGTGCTGGACCACGGCGAGCTTGACGTAGTCGGACTCCGACGCGCGGACGATGAGGCCGCCCTGCTGGTACTGGTTCGCGAACGCGGCCGTCATCTTCGTCTCGACCGTCCAGGAGTCGCCCGGCTGGTCGGTCGTGATGATGTTCGGCACGCGCTGGTTCCCGGTGCCGGCGAAGTCGGCGTCGGTCGTGCGCACGACCCACTTCCCGTCGCGCACCTGGGCGAGGTCCGGGCGGAGGTCCACGACGTCCCAGCGGCAGCCGTCGAGCGCCTCGCCCTCGAACTCGTCCGCGGGCCCGCGCTGCGGGTCCGGCTCGGTGCACTCGAGCGTGCCGTACACGGAGACCGCGACGGTCCCGGTCGCGCGTGCGCCCGACGGGTCGCTCACGGTGACCGTGGCCGTGTAGCTCCCGGCCTCGGCGTAGGTGTGCTGCGCCGTCGCGCCCGTCGCCGTGCCGCCGTCGCCGAACTCCCACGCGTACGTGAGCGCGTCGCCGTCGGCGTCGGTGGCCTGCGCGGCGAACGCGACGTCGAGCGGCGCGTCGCCCGTGGCGGGCGTCGCCGTCACGGAGCCGACCACCGGGGCCACGTTGTTCGCCGCGCCCCGGCCCGTGAAGGTGACGGAGTCGACGTCGAACATGTCGCCCGTCGCCCCCGTCGTCGAGCGCGCGACGAAGTAGAGCGTGCGCGTGCCGCCCGGGTCGGTGACCGGGACCGCCTGCGTGCGCGCCGGCGTCTCCCAGCTCCCGGTCGGCGACAGCGTGAGCGTCGCGAGGAGCGGGCCGTCCACGGCACCGTCCCGCACGTCGAGCACGCCGCCGGAGCCGCCCGAGCTGTACCGCGCGGAGATCGCGTCGATGCCCGCGAGGTTCATCCGGTCGAACGCGAACCAGTCGCCGGCCGCGATGTAGCCGAGCTGCTTGCCGCCCTCGGAGACGTCCTTCGCGACGACCTGGACGCCCTGGCTGTCGGTGAAGTACTCGGCCTGCTTGGTGCGCGTGTGCAGGACGGCCTCGTCGTCGGACGCGAGCGCGGGCACGCCGTCGGCGCCCCCGCCGTCGGTGTACGTCGCGTTGACGACGCCGAAGATGTTCGCGTCGAGGCCGTGCCCCTCGTCCTTGGCGGTCGTGAGGACGCCCTCGCAGCCCGTGGCGCTGGACAGCGGGTGGCCGTGGTTGTCGTGGCCGAGGATGTACTCGACGACGACCCGGCTGCAGTCGACCTGCGCGCCGTCCTCGGCGTCGGTGACCGTGACCCGGAAGGGGACCTGGTCGCCGAAGTCGAAGAACTGGCCGTCGGCCGGGAGCTCGAGCGTCACCTCGGGCGCGGTGTTGCCCACGGTGACGGTCGTGGTCGCCACGCCCTGCTTGCCGTCGGCGTCGGTGACGGTGAGCCGCACCTCGTGCTGGCCGTTCTCCGTGAACGTCCGCGAGACCTGGGCGTCGGTGGCGTCGGTCTCGCCGTCACCGTCGAGGTCCCAGGCGTACGTGAACTCCTTGCCGTCCGGGTGCGAGGAGCCGGTGCCGTCGAACGACACGACGAGCGGCGCCTGGCCGTTCGTCGGCGTCGCGTCGATCTGCGCGACCGGCGAGCGGCCGCCGCGCACGTAGTCGATCCGGTAGACGGCCGAGAGGGCGTCGCCCCCGAAGTAGCCGCCGCCGTAGTCGAGCACGTAGAGCGAGCCGTCCGGGCCGAACTCGAGGTTCATCGGCCGGCGCAGGTCCATGAACTCCAGCGCCGGCACGAAGCCCGCGGGGCTGCCGTCCTCGTTCCGGATCGCCTCCTTGATCCACGCGCGGTCCCACTCGTAGAGCAGCGGCTTGCCGTCGTAGTACGCGGGGAACTTGGTCTCGGACTCGAGCTCGGGGTCGTAGTCGTAGACGACGGCGCCCATCGGGGACTCGCCGCCCGTCCCGAACGCGGGCACGGACCCGCCGTCGTACGGCTGCCACGCCGGCACGGCGGGCGGGAGGTCGACGAGGCCCGTGTTGTGCGGGCTCGTGTTCTTGGGTGCCGCGCAGTCGAACTTCGGCCCGGAGACCTTCGTCTCGAAGTCGTAGTCGTTGTACGCGAGGTTGTCGCCGATGCAGTACGGCCAGCCGTAGTTGCCCGCCTCGGAGATGACGTTGAACTCGACCGTCCCGCCAGGGCCGCGGTTCGCGTTCGCGCCGCCCGCGTCGGGGCCGTAGTCGCCGAGGTGGACCTCGCCGGTCGCCTTGTCGACCGCGAAGCGGAACGGGTTGCGGAAGCCCATCGCGTAGATCTCCGGCCGGGTCTTGCCGGCCTCGTACTCGCCCTCGGGGAAGAGGTTGCCCTCGGGGACCGTGTACGACCCGTCCTCGGCGACGGTGATGCGCAGGAGCTTGCCCCGCAGGTCGTTCGTGTTGCCCGAGCTGCGGCGGGCGTCGAACGCCGGGTTGCGGGTCGCCCGCTCGTCGATCGGCGCGTAGCCGTCCGACGCGAACGGGTTCGTGTCGTCACCGGTCGACAGGTAGAGGTTGCCCTCGGCGTCGAAGTCGATCTCGCCGCCCGCGTGGCAGCACAGCCCGCGGTCGGCCGGGACCTCGAGGATCTTCTGCTCGCTCGCGAGGTCCAGCAGGTTCTGCTCCGTGAGCCGGAACCGCGAGAGCTGGTTGTACCCCTCGAACGCCTCGAACGCGGCCGGGTCGGCCGACGTCTCGGGCGCGTCGCCCGGCGGCGTGTCGAGCTTGGGCGCGTAGTAGAGGTAGACCCAGCGGTTCTCGGCGAAGCCCGGGTCGATCGCGACGCCCTGGAGGCCGTCCTCGTCGTGCGTGTACACGGGGACGGTGCCCGCGAGCGCCGTCGTCGCGTCCGCCGTCGTGTACCAGACGCGCCCGTCGCGCGAGGTGTGCAGGACGTCGCCGTCCGGCAGGACGGCCATCGCGATCGGCTCGCCCGTCTTGGCCGCGCCCTTGGCGAGCGTCACCTGCTCGAACGAGGCGTCGACCGTCGCGCCGCAGTCGGCGTCGACGGCCCCCGCGGCGGTCTGGATGCCGCCGAGCAGGTGCTGGACGAACGCCGGGTCGGTGTACGACTCGTCGGTGTGGCCGCCGCCCGTGTACCAGGACCGGCCGCCGCCGTACTCCTGGCACCACGCGATCGGGTGGTCGGCGCCCATGGCGCCCGACCCCGGCGAGTACGAGGACTCGTCGAGGCTCGCGAGCACGTGGACCTGGCCGCGCGGGTTCTCGCGGTAGTTGTACCACTCGTCGTACCGGTCCCAGGCCGCCGGGAGGTGGGCGGTCGAGGGGTGCTCGTCGTCGGCGACGACGACCGTCGCGTCCTGGTTCTGGGGGTGGCTGTTGAAGTACGCCCCGACGAGCTCGCCGTACCAGGGCCAGTCGTACTCGGTGTCGGACGCCGCGTGGACGCCGGCGTACCCGCCGCCGGCGGCGATGTACCGCTCGAACGCGCCCTGCTGCTCGTCGTTCAGGACGTCGCCCGTGGTGGACAGCCAGACGACGGCGTCGTACTGGGCGAGGTTCTCGTCCGTGAAGGCTCCCGCGTCCTCGGTCGGGGTCACGGCGAAGTGGTGCTCGGTGCCGAGCTGCTGGATCGCCGCGATGCCCGCGGGGATCGAGCCGTGCCGGAAGGCTGCGGTCTTGCTGAAGACCATGACGGAGAACTCGTCGTGCGCGGCGGCGGGGGCCGCCGTCGCGAGGGTGAGCGCCGGCGCGACGAGGGCCGCGGCGGTGACCGCCGCGACCCCCTGGCGCCGACCCCTCGAAGGTCGTGCTGTCACTTCTCCTCCTTGAGAACTGATCGGTGCGGCTCGGCGACGTCGCCGTGCCGCTGGTCGTGCTCCCCTTCCTCGTGGTGCGTCGTGCTCCGCGCGTCGTCGTGCGGAGCGCTGGGGTCAGGTCCCGGTCGGGCTCGGCCTGCACCCCGGAGGGCGCCCGACCGGGAGGTCGGTGGGGCGGCCCGTCCGTGGGGCCGCCGTGGGTCAGTGGTCGTGGTCCTCGTGCGCGTCCTCGTCCGCGGAACCGCCCTCGTGCCCGAGGTCCATGCCGCCGTCGAGCGAGTCGTCCGGGTGCACGGGCAGGAACACGTGGACGTGCCCCTGTCCCCCGGCGGTCGAGCGGAGGTCGAGCTGGATCGCGGCGAGGCCCCACGCGTCCACGGCGCGGGTGCGCAGCTCACCGGCGAGGGTGTAGAGGTCCGCGGCGGTGGTCGGGTCGCTCGCGTCCGCGGCGGCCGCGAGGCCGACCGCGTCGAGCGTGTCGCCGACGAGCCGGAGCGAGGTGAGCATCCCGTTGCGGACGATGTTGTGCTCGGAGGAGCCGCTCTGGAGCGACTCGGTCTCGGCCACGAGGCCGTCGACGGTCGCGCGCCAGTCCGCGATCTCGGCGGGGTCCGCGGGGACGGCGGTCGAGCCGTCGACGGGGAGCACCGCGTGCAGCCCGTGCAGGACGGGGACGAGCTCGGCCTGCACGTGCTCGGCGTGCTCGATCGACGCGACGAGGTTGTCGGCGTCGCGCTCCTCCTCGGCGGCCTCGAGCTCGGCGACGCGCGCGGGGTCGACGGCGAAGCCCTCGTCGGTCGCGGCCGGCGCCTGACGGGTCAGCACCACGACGAGTGCGACCACCACCGCGACGACGGCGAGCGCGGCGAGCACCAGGAGCACCCGGCGCCAGGGGTCGAGACCCGCGAACCACCGGCGCGCGCGGACGCGCGCCGGCGGCCGGGGCTCGGGGCGGCCGGCACCGCCCCGGTCGGCGGGGCGGGAGCGGGCGGGCGTCGTCGTCGGGCCACCCGTGCGGCCGGAGCCCGTGCGGGCGTCCCTCGCCGCCGGCGTCCGGGTCGCGGACGTCCGTCCTGCGGTGCGCTGTGCCACCTGTCGCTCCTGTCCCTGGGTCGTCCCGCTCGGTGTGCGCCGGCCCGGCCGCGAGGCCGGGCCGGCGCGGTGGCCGGTGACGGGAGCGGGTCGCCCGTCACCGGCCCGCCGTCAGCCGCAGCTCACGGCGTCGTACGGCACCTCGATCTCGGTCGTGACGTCGCCGAGCGTCGCCGTGACCGTGGCCGTGCCCGCGTCGAACGACGTCGCACGCGACGCGAACGACTGGTAGGCGTTGCCGCCCACCTCGACCGCGCCGAACTCCTTGGAGCCGAACGGCGTGGTCAGGGTGATCGCGACGGGCGCCTCGTCGACGTTCGTCGCCCGGATCGCGAGGTACGCCTTGCCCGCGAGGCAGCGGGCGGACGCGGTGACCTCGACGTCGACCGTCGGCTCCGGCTCGGACTCCGTCGTGAGACGGAACCAGTCGAACGCCACCGTGACCGGGGTCTCCTGCTCCGGGCCGATCGCCATGAGGCCGACCTTCGTCAGCGCCGCGTCGTTGGTGACCGGGGCGCCCAGCGGCGTCCAGGTCACCCCGCCGTCGCTGACCCAGCCCTGGTAGGTGCTGCCCACCTTCTCGAGCCGCAGGTACCAGTAGCCCGACTCGGTCGAGTCGGCGAGCTCGAGCTGGCGGTTGCCGCCGTTGCCGAACTGGCCGCCCTTCTCCGAGACGAGCTCGGCGCCGAGGTTGAGCGCCGCACCCGGTGCGTTCTTCGCGAGCACGTCGGCCTTGACGTAGTTGTCGTCGTCGCCGTACGCGATGAGGCCCGCGAGCTGCCACCGGTGCACGAGCGGCGCCTTGAACCGCGTCTCGACGACCCAGTCACCCTCCGGAGCGGTCTGGAGGACGAAGTTGCGCGGGTCGCCGTTGTTCCCGGCGTTGATGTCGCCCGGCTGGGTCGTGATGCGCAGCTCGCCGTCGGCGACGGCGACCTTCGACCCGTCGTAGCGCACGATCGCGTCCCAGCGGCAGCCGTCGAGGGCGTCGCCCTCGAACTCGTCGCTCGGCTCGCGCACGCCGTCGTCCGGCTCGGCGCCGGTGACGTGGACGTAGTCGACCTTCGCGACCGTGTCGGCGGTCGCCGTGTCGCCGCCCGCCATGACGCCGAACGTGGCGCCGGGCTTGACGGGCGCGGAGCCCCCGAGCGCCGTCCACGCCTGGCCGTCCGCCGAGTACGCCGCCGTGATCGCGGACCCGTCCGAGACGAGGCGCAGGTGGATCGACGACGGGAAGTCCGTCGCCACGTCCGTCTGGCCGTGCCACGTCCGGGCACCACCGGTCTCGGTCTGGAACTCGAGGAAGCGGGCGCCGCTCTGGTTCTTGGTGAACGCGAGCTTGGTGTACTCGTCGTCGTTCACGTGGACCAGGAGGCCGGCGTGCTGCCAGTGCCGGGCGAGCGGGACGTCGAGCTTGGTCTCGAGCGTCCACGACCCGGCGGGCGCGGGCTGACCGAGGTAGCTGATCGGCCCGGTCTGCGCCTCGTTGATGTCGCCCTGCACGACCGGCAGGACGGCGTGGCCGTCGGCGACGGTGATCGGCTTGCCGTCGGCCTGGCGGACGACCGTCCATCGCGGGTCGATCGCGTCGCCGTCGAACTCGTCGGACGAGTCCGCGAGGCACTGCGGCGGGTTCCCGCCGCCGGGCTCCTCGGTCTGCGGGTCGTCGTCGAACACGAAGTCCTGGAACTCGACCGCGCTCGTCGCCGTCGTGCTGTGCGCCGTGACGAAGAGACCCACGTCCTGGACGGACGCCGCACCCGGCAGGGCCTGCGGCTCGCCGATCTGCGTGAAGTTCTCGCCGTCCTTGCTCCAGGAGGCCGTGTACAGGTCGCCGTCGCGCACGATCCGCACCCACGCGGGGTAGCTCGTCGTGCTCGCGCCGGTCGACGCCGTGAGCTGCCCGCTGGAGTTGCCGCGCAGCCACTCGAAGCCCCCGCTCGGGCGCATGCCCAGGGCCGCGTAGCCCTGCGAGTTCGCCGTCTGCGTGACGTCGTTGCGGACGATGATCCCGGCCTTGGCGGACCCGTTCGAGTTGCCCTGGCTGTTGATCTTCACCGTCGCCGACCAGTTCTCGTCGGCGCCCTGCTCGCGGTAGATGGTCGAGTACTCGTTGGTGCCCTGCCACATGTTCGCGCCGCCCGACGTGACGAGGTACTTGCCCTCGGCGAGCTGCTCGAACGTCCCGTTCGCGTTGGTGAAGGTCTTCATCCCCGCGAAGAGGTCGCCGACCTGGGCGAGCACCACGCGCGAGCGCGTGTACAGACCCTTGTCGTTCGTGGCGACGGCGGTCAGCTCGTAGTAGTTGTCCGCCGTCGGGTTCCACGTGGCCTCGTACGGAGCCGTGTCGTCGACGCCGATCGACTCGCCGTCGACGAAGAACTCGACCTGGGTCACCGTGTTCTCGGTGTCGTCCGCCTCCGCGGTGACCGCCATCTCGCCCTGCTCGAGGCGGACGCCCGCCTCGGGGGACGTGATGCGGACCTTGGGACGGGTGGTGTCCGAGACGCCCTTGCCGTCGGCCTCGATGAAGTTGAGACGACGCTCGCCCTCACCGGGGAAGACCACGTAGAGCGTGAACGGCTCCATGGGGTCGGTGACCTCGACGGTCACGTCCGTGAACGTGCCGAGCCCGGTCTGCGGGATCTCGGCCGTGCCGAGGAGCTCGCCGTCGGCCGCGTCGCGACGCAGCTCGATCGTGCCCTCGGCCGCCGCCGCGACGCGCAGGTTCAGCGCCTGCACGCCGTAGAGGCTCACGGGGTCGTACGACGCCCAGGAACCGTTCGACCCGGTGATGACGGAGCCGCCGCCCTCGACGTCCCGGCTCGGGATCGTCGTGGTGCCGTCGGAGGTCGTGTGGAACTCCGCCTCGCGCTTCTTCGGGAAGATCAGCGTCGTGTCCGACCCGGTGAGCGCGGGCACGTCGCCCTCGCCGCCGCGGTCGGTGTAGCGCGCGTCGATCACGTAGAAGACGTTCATGTCCTCGCCGTGGCCGCCGCCGAGGCTCGTCGCCACGGTGCCCGTGCGGCCGTGCAGCGGCTCGGCGGGGTGCGCGTGCGCGTCGTGCCCGAGCGCGGGCTGGATGATGACCTGCTCGTCGTCGATCTCGTCGCCCTCGGGCGAGTCCTCCGCGTCGGTCACCGACACGTCCCACGTGATGTCGTCGCCGAACGTGAAGAAGGACCCGGTGGGCGGGAGGCCGAAGTCGACCTCGGGCCGCGTGTTGCCCACCGTGATCGGCACGGTCGCCGTGCCCACCTTGCCGGCGGGGTCGGTCACCGTGAGGCGGGCGTCGTAGACGCCGTTCTCGGTGTAGGTGTGGCTGGGCGCGGCGGACGTCGAGTCCGTCGTGCCGTCACCGTCGAAGTCCCACGCGTAGGTGAGCTCCTCGCCCTCGGGGTCGGTGCTCCCCGTGCCGTCGAACGTCACCTCGAGCGGCGCGATGCCGGAGTCGGGCGTCGCGACCGGCTTCGACACCGGCGAGCGCGAGCCCGACAGGTAGTCGATGCGGTGCAGCCCCGAGTTCGGGTTGTCGCGGCCGAAGCCGCCGCCCCAGTCGAGCACGTACATCGCGCCGTCGGGGCCGAACTTGGAGTCGATCGGCGCGAGGAACTGCTCCTGCGGGAGGAACGGGTTGACCTTCTCGACGTCGGTCGCGCCGGGCGCGGCCTCGGGGTCCTTGAGGTCGATCGTGTACATCTTGTTGCGGGCCCACTCGTAGAAGAAGGCCTTGCCGTCGTACGACGCCGGGAACTTCGTGTCGGAGTCGAGCTCCGGGTCGAACTGGTAGAACGGGCCGCCCATGGGCGCGAGACCGCCGCCGGCGTTGATCACGCCGGGGACGGACGAGCGCTGGTAGCCGTACCAGAGGTCCGCCGGCTGCGCGGGGGGCAGCTCGGTGAGGCCCGTGTTCTTCACGGAGTCGTTGACGGGGTTGTCGCAGTCGAAGAAGTCGCCCACGGTGACGGGGTTCGTCCGGTAGTCGACGTCGCGGAACGGCTCGTTGTTGCCCATGCACAGGGGCCAGCCGTAGAAGCCGGGCTCCTTGATGAGGTTCCACTCGGCGATGCCGGCCGGGCCGCGGTTCGCGAGGTTGTCCGACCCGTTGTCGGGCGAGTAGTCGGCGACGCCGAGGTTGCCCGTCTTCGCGTCGATCGTGAACCGGAACGGGTTGCGGAAGCCCATCGCGTAGATCTCGGGCAGCGTCTTCTCGGTGCCCGGGGCGAACAGGTTGCCCTCGGGGATCGAGTAGGTGCCGTCGGCCTCGGGGTGGATGCGCAGGACCTTGCCGCGCAGGTCGTTCGTGTTCGCGGACGTCGCGCGCGCGTCGTGGAACGTGCCGTCACGCTCCGAGATCGGCGCGTAGCCGCCCGACGGCTCGGAGTGCGGGTTCACGTCGTCGCCGACGCCGATGTACAGGTCACCGGTCTCGTGGTCGACGAGGAGGCCGCCGCCCGTGTGACCCGGCTCGTCGGGCAGGCGCCCGGCCGGGATCTCGATGAGCACCTTCTCGGACGCCGGGTCGATCACCGTGGAGCCGGGCCCCTCGGAGGAGACCGTGAACCGCGAGACGCGGCTGAAGAAGTTCGCCGGGTCGGAGTCGTTCGAGCTCGCCGGCGCGTAGTACTGGTACAGGTACCCGTTCTCCGCGAAGTCCTTGTCGAGCGCGATGCCGAGCAGGCCGTCCTCGCCGCCGGAGTACACCGGGATGGTGATGGCGGTCGTGGTGTTCTGCGTCCGGGGGTCGTACACGCGGATCTGCCCGCGCACGAGCTCGGTGTAGAACACGCGGCCGTCGGGCGCGACGTCCATGCCGAAGGGCGCGCTCGTGTTGGTGTCGAGCGCGATCTTCTCGAACGAGCCCCAGTCGGTGCCGCCGCAGTCGCCCTCGACGAGGCCCGCGGCCCACTGGACGCCGCCGACGATGTGCTGCACGAGGTCGGGCTCGTCGGTGTAGTGCGCCCCGAAGTGGCCCATGCCGGTCATCCAGGCGCGACCGCCGTCGTAGGGCTTGCACCACGAGATCGGGTGGTCGTAGCCCATCTTGTTGCTGCCCGCGTCGTACGTGGACTCGTCCATCGTGGCGAGCACGTGCGCGCTGCCGCGGACGTTGGCCGAGTAGTTGTACCACTCGTCCGCGCGCGTCCAGCGCTGGGACAGGTGCTCGGTCGACGGGTGCGTGCGGTCCTCCACGCGGACCGTGCCCGGCAGGCCGGGGCTGGTGCCGGTGGCGGCGTGACCGGGCATGAGCGCCCCGATCATGTCGTCCCACCAGCCGTAGCTGCCGCGCATGTCCGTGGCGTTGTGGATCGCGACGATGCCGCCGCCCGCCTGCTGGTAGCGCTCGAGCGCCGCCTTCTCGTCGGCGTTCCACGGGTCGCCCGACGTCTGGAACATGACCAGGGCGTCGTACTGCGCGAGGGTCTCGTCGTTGAAGACGGTCGAGTCCTCCGTGTGGTCGGACGCGATGCCGACCTCGGCGAACGCCGCCTCGAGCACCGGGGTGCCCTGCGTGATCGCCTCGCTGTGCCGGAACTGGGTCGTCTTGGTGAAGATGAGCACCTTGTGCTCTTCGTCCGCGGGGACGGGGTCGTCGGCGGCGCTGGCCATCGTGACGGGCGCGAGCGTGAACGCGAGCGCTCCGATGGTCAGTGCCGCGACGGACCTCGCCCTGCGTGGGCGTCGTGCGGTCATCGTGCTGCCTCCAGGGGCATGACGTGCGGACCCGGACGTCGTCGTCCGGGAAGGGTGGTCGTCATCCCGCGGCGTGCCGGCGCTGCGGTCGTGGATCGACTACGGCTACGGGTGCTCCGGCGTGGGCATCAGTCCCTTCAGGTGGGCCAGGCCATCGACGGCGATGGCGTCCTGGGTCGGCGCCAGCGGCCGCCAGATGGAGGCGGCCGTGGCGATCGTCGCGTTGTCGGCCGTGAAGGACTCGATGACGAGGGGTCCGTCGTAGCCGGTCGCGTCGAGCGCGGCGAGGAGGGCGCGCCAGTCCAGGTGGTCGTTGCCGGGTGCGCCCCGGTCGTTGCCGCACACCTGGACGTGCGCGATGCGCTCGCCCGCGCGCGCGACCGCGGCGGGCAGGTCCGTCTCCTCGATGTTCATGTGGTAGACGTCGAGCATGAGGCCGATGCCGGCCGCGGGCAGCCGCCGCACGACCTCCAGCCCCTGGTCGACGGTGTTGACGAGGCTCGTCTCGTAGCGGTTCAGCGGCTCGAGCCCGACGACGACGCCGGCCGCGATCGCGTGCTCGACGACGGGTGCCAGGTTCTCGGCGAGCTCGGAGTACGCCGCCTCGCGCTCCGCGGGGGTCAGGCGCCACGTGCGCCCGACCGACGCGTACGCGGGTCCGCCGATCACCGGGGCGCCGACCGTGCGCGCGACGTCGACGACGTGCCGCAGGTAGTCCTGCGTGGCACGCACCGTCGCGGCGTCCGCGGCGACGAGCTCGCGGCCCTCGCCCATGACGAGCGAGACGCTCGCGCCGAGGCCGTGGTCGGCGAGGACCGTCGCGGCGGTCGCCGGGTCCCAGTCGCCGGGGTTCTCCACGGGCAGCTCGAGCACGTCGAAACCCCACCCCGCGACGCGGGGCGCGAGGTCGCGCAGCGCGTCGTCGGTGAGCGGGGAGGTCCAGACCCACGTGTTGACGCCGAGCGCACGGCGGCGCAGCGGCAGGGCCGGGGTAGGAAGAGCCACGTCGCTCTCTCTCGTCGGGTCCGAGCTCTCGGCCGTCCCGCCCGCGTGCCCGACGCTGCGGGGCACCTCCGCACGGGAGGTGCGCCGCGTCGTCGGGCGGGCGGGGCGCCCGGCCGGTCGGACGGCGACCGGGCGGCCCCTGGGTGGTCCGACCGCGAGGGTCGGACCGGGTGGTTCTGCGGGACCTGTCAGGTCCCGTGCGGACGACCGGTCAGCGGTCCGGTCAGCGGTCCGGTCAGCGGTCGGTCCATGCCTCCGGGAAGCCCGGCAGGTCCTCGCCGCCGAACTTCGCGTAGTGCAGCGACGGCATGTCCTTGTTCGCCTCGAGGTACGCGTCCAGCTCCTCGGCCTCGATCGGCGCCTGCGGCAGGACCCACTCCGACGGGACCTGCTCGCCGGCCCAGATCATCTGCGCCGCGAGGATCGGGGTGCGCCACTGGAAGTTCGAGTACACGGCGCCGAGGGCGGTCATGTCCGTGTCCTTCCACTTGCGCAGGAAGCTCATCTCGTCCTCGCCCATGAAGACCGGGTAGGGCTTGCCGGCGTCCTCGAACGCCTCGACCGCCGCGACGGCGCCGTCGCCCGCGTCCATCCAGATGCCGTCCACGTCCCCGCGCTGCAGGTACTGCGTGACGATGTCCTTGATCTTCGCGCCGTCACCGCCGGTGAACTCCGCGCCCACGACCTCGAGCTCGGACTCCGAGAAGATCTTGTCGGCCGCGGCCCAGCGGTTCTCCAGCACGTCCACGCCGGGCAGGATGCGCAGCGCGAGCACCTTCGAGCCCGGCTCCAGGTTCTCGACGAGGAACTCGGCGCCGTCGGCACCGTAGGCGTAGCCGCCGATCGGGTGGATGAACGTGACCATGCAGTCGGTGTTCACGCCACGGTCGAACACGATGACGGGCTTGCCCGACTCGCACGCGGCCTCGACCGCGGGCGTGAGGGTCGCCGTCGTGGACGGGGAGATGACGATCGCGTCGCAGTCGCCCGCCTCGACGAACGCCTGGATGTCGGAGATCTGCTTGTTGTCGTCGTCCGCCGCGTCCGAGACGCGGAACTCGCCGATGACGCCCTCGGACTTCAGCACGTCGACCTGCTGCTGCATCGTGATCCAGCCGGTCACGCGCCACGGGTTGGACACCGAGGCGTTCGAGAAGCACAGCGTCTTGCCGCCACCCTCGCTCGCGTACTCGGCCGTGTCCACGTACTCGGGCTCGATCGCCTGCAGCCACGGCTGGTCGGCCGGGCCCTCGGGCACGACCTCGCGCTGGGCGAGCTGACGGTCGTAGTCCGCCTGGACGAACCACTCGGAGTCGGCGCCGCCGGACTCCTCGCTCGCGGGGCTCTCCTCGGCCGAGGTCTCGCCACCCTCGCCGGTGTCGGTGGGGGTGTCGGTCGTGCAGGCGGCCGTGAGGAACAGCGTGGCCACCGCCGCGCCGGCCAGGAGTGCTCGTGTACGTCGCATGTCCTTCTCTCCTTGGGGGTGAGACGTCGTCGTCCCGCAGCGTGCGGGGGAAGGGGTACAGCTCGGAAGGGGGTCTTTCGGGCGTGGTCGGGGTCGCGCGGGCGGGAGTCCGCCGGGGCGCCGGTGCTCAGGCGTTCGCGGGGGCGGGCTCCTTCGGTGCGGGGGTCGGGCCCGCGGCAGGCGGGGCGTCGGGGGTGGACGAGCGGCGCCGCGACCGGCGCGGCAGCGCGGCGTAGGCGACGGCCGCGATGATGATCACGCCCTGCACGGCGGGCCGGATCGTCGACGGGAGGCTGAGCTGGTTGAACAGCGTGAACAGCGCCTCGAGGGTGAGCGCGCCGGCCATCGCGGCGATCACGGTGCCCCGCCCGCCGCCGAGCACGACGCCCCCGAGCACGACGGCCGTGATGGCCATGAACTCCAGGCCCTGCCCGACCTGCGCGGTGACGCCCGCGTAGCCACCGATGAGGATGGCGGCGACCGTGGCCATGAAGCCCGAGAGGAGGAAGGCGCGCGTGCGCACCCACCACACGGAGCCTCCGGCGTAGCCGGCCGCGACGTCGTTGTCGCCGGTCGCGACGAGCGTGCGGCCGAACGGGCGGCGCATGAGCAGGGCGGCGAGGACGCCGAGCACCACGACGACCATGAGCGCGTACGGCACCTGGAACTGGCCGGGCGTGTCGGGGATGCCCCCGCGTCCCCACTGCCGGAACCCGTCGGTCAGCGCGCCCGTGGGGGCGCCGCCCGTCCAGAGCCGGATCGCGCCGTAGAGCACGAGCATCATGCCGAGCGTCGTGATGAACGACGGCACCTTGAGCAGCGTCGTCACGAGGCCGTTGACGAGGCCGACCGCGAGACCGAAGACGATCATGAGGGCCATGACGGGCCACGTCATCGAGTCCTCGCCGTCCATGAGCTTCGCCGCGATGACGACCTGGGCGCCGACGAGCGACCCGACCGAGAGGTCGAACTCGCCCGAGACGATGACGAAGTACTGTCCGATCGCGAGGATGACCAGCGGCGCCGCCTTCTTGACGAAGGCCATGAGCGACATCGGCTCGCCGAACGACGGGTTCATCACGAGGATGACCGCGAAGACGAGCACGAGCAGCGCGAACACGGTCCAGCTCCCGCCCGCGGTGAGGCGCTCGAGCCAGCCGGCCCGCGGCGCGCGCGGCGGGATGGTCCGGCGCGTGGTGTCGGTGGTCATGCGGACGCACCTCCGGTGCGGGTCGGGCGGAAGCGGGCCCGGCTGCTCGCCGGGTCGATCTGGCGCCGGGCGTACAGCGCGACGGCGGCGATGATGATGACGCCGCGCAGGACGTCCTTGAAGAACGGGTCGACGTCGAGGACGTTGAACACCGTGTCGAGCACCGCGAGGATGAGGACGCCGCCCACGGTCCCGACGATCGAGCCGCGCCCGCCCATGAGGAGCGTGCCGCCCAGCACGACGGCCGCGATCGAGTCGAGGTCGAGGCCGTAGGAGTAGACGAGCGCGTTGCCGGTGCCGAAGCGAGCGGCGATGAGCAGACCGGCGACGCCCGCGCAGACCGAGCACAGCACGTGCGCGAGGACCAGCGTCCGGTCGGTCCGGATGCCCGAGAGCCGCGCGACGTCGGTGTTCCCGCCGACCGCGAACATGTGGTAACCCGGCCGGGTGCGCGTGAGGAGCACGACGCCGACGGCCGCGACGAGCAGCATGACGATCGTCGAGATCGGCACCGGGCCGACGCGCGTGTACCCGAACATCTGGAACGAGGCGGGCACCTCGCCCGCCGGGCCCTTGAACTGCGTGTCGAGGTAGCCCTTGATGATGAGGCCCACGCCGAGCGTCGCGATGAACGCGTTGACGCGGAGCTTCGCGATGACGAGCCCGTTGACCAGGCCGACGACCGCCGCGACGCCCACCGCCGCGAGGACGCCGAGCCAGACGCGCGAGGGGTCGCCCGCCATGGTCGTCGCGCCGACGATCGAGCTGAGCGCCACGACGTAGCCGACCGACAGGTCGAGCGACTTGCAGAGGATCGCGAACGTCTGCCCGATCGCGACGAAACCGAGGAGGCTCGTCTGCGTGAGCATGTACGCCGTGTTCGCGGTGCTGAACAGGTTGCCGCCGCCGACGGCGACGAGGACGCCGGCGATCACGAGGATCCCGACGAGGGCGAGGTAGACGATCTCCGTCGACCCCAGGCGGCGCCGACGCGCGGGGGCGCGGCGCGCGGTGGGGGCGGCGGTCGCGACCGCGGTGCTCATCGGTCCTCCTGCGGGCCGTCGGTGGGGTGCTGGGCGGACGCGGACGGTCCGTCCGGCGCGGTGGCGGGCTCGGCGCCCGGGAGGTCGTCGGCGCCGGCGAGAGCGTCGAGGTCGACCTGGACGTGCTCGCCGGAGGTGTCCTCCCCCGCGCCCGTGGCGAGTGCCATGACGGTCTCCTCGTCGCTGCCGGCGGGGAGCTCGCCCGCGAGGCGGCCGTCGCGCATGACGAGCACGCGGTCCGCCATCGCGACGACCTCGGGGAGCTCGGAGGAGATGAACAGGACGGCGACTCCGCTCGCGGTGAGCTCGCGCATGAGGTCGTAGACCGCGCGCTTGGCGCCGACGTCGATGCCGCGGGTCGGCTCGTCGAGCACGATGACCTGCGGGTCGGTGACCAGCCACTTCGCGAGGACGACCTTCTGCTGGTTGCCGCCCGACAGGTACTGGACCTCGGCCTCCTGCGAGCTCGCGACGAGCTCCAGGGAGGAGAGGATGCCGGGGATGCGCTTCGCGCGCCGGTCCGCCTGGCCGGGCACGACGGCGTCGAGCACGAGCCGCGCGTTCGCGAGGATCGACTGGCCGAGCGCGAGGCCCTCCGCCTTGCGGTCCTCGGTCACGAGCGCGAGCCCGGCCCGCACCGCCTGGCGCGGCGAGCGCACGTCGACCGGCGTGCCGCCGACGAGCACGCGCCCGCGGGTGAAGCCCGCGATCCCGAAGATGCCGTGCGCGATCTCCGTGCGTCCCGAGCCCTGGAGGCCGGCGAGCGCGACGATCTCTCCCGCGCGCACCTCGAGCGAGACGTCGTCGACCTGCGTGTTGCCCACGCCCTCGAGCGCGAGGCGCACCTCGCCCGGGACCGTCGAGGGGTCCTTGTCCGGGAAGTACCCGGCGAAGTCGCGGCCGACCATGGTGCGCACGAGCCGGTCGGGGTCGATGTCGGACGTCGGCGTCGTCAGGACGTGGTTGCCGTCCTTGAGCACCGTGATGGTGTCGCAGAGGTCGAAGATCTCCTTGAGGCGGTGCGACACGTAGAGGATCGCGACGCCGCGCTCCTTGAGCCGGTGGACGAGCTCGTAGAGCAGCTCGACCTCCTGGTCGGCCAGCGCTGCCGTCGGCTCGTCCATCGAGATGATGCGCGCGTCGTAGGACACGGCCTTGACGATCTCGACGATCTGCTGCTGCGCGACCGAGAGCGAGCCGACGCGCGTCCACGAGGCGAGGCCGGTGAGGCCGAGGTCGGCGAGGAGCGCCGTGGTGTCGGCGTGCATGCGGCGGCGGTCGACGAGTCCCGCGCGGCGCGGCTCGCGACCGAGGTAGACGTTCTCGGCGACGGACCGCTCGGGCAGGAGGTTGAACTCCTGGAACACCGTCGACACGCCCGCGTGCTGCGCGGCGAGCGGCGACGCGAAGGTGGTGTCCGCGCCGTCGAGCTCGATCGTGCCCGCGTCGGGGCGGTGCACGCCCGCGATGATCTTCATGAGCGTCGACTTGCCGGCGCCGTTCTCGCCGACGAGCGCGTGCACCTCGCCCGGCCGCACGTCGAGGTCGATGCCGCGCAGCACGGAGTTGCCGAAGAACTCCTTGCCGATGCCGCGCAGCCGCAGGATCGGCCCGTCGCCGCCCTCCCCCGCCGTCGGCGGCCGAGGCTCGCGCGTGGTCGTCGCGGTCATGCCGGCACCTCCACCCAGCCGCCCGAGCGCACCGACTCGCCCACGGCGGCGGCGAGGCGGGCGGCGCGCAGGCCGTCGTCGAACGTGGGCAGCCCGTCCGGGACCTCGCCGCGGATCGCCGCCGCCGTGTCGCCGACGAGCGCGTCGAAGCAGTCCTGGTAGCCCTGGGGGTGCCCGGCGGGCAGGCGCGAGTAGCGCGCGGCGGCCGGGGAGAGCGCCTCGGGGTCGCGGACGAGGAGGCGCGAGACGTCGCGGCGGCCCTCCCACAGCGTCTCGGGCTGCTCCTGGTCGAACGACAGCGTCGACTCCGAGCCGGAGATCTCGAGGTAGAGACGGTTCTTGCGGCCCGCCGACACCTGGGAGATGACCGCGGTCCCGAGCGCCCCGCCGTCCGTCGCGTACTGGAGCGTGACGGCGTCCTCGGTCGCCACCTCGTGCACGACGCCGTCCGCGCCCCGGCGGTGCGGGTTGACGGTGGCCGACTGCGCGACGAGCCGGACGATGCGCTGCCCGGTGGTGAACTCGAGCAGGTCGCAGAAGTGGGAGCCGATGTCCCCGAAGGCCCGGCTCGCGCCGCCGAGCGCGGGGTCGACGCGCCAGTTGTCGTCCGACTCCCGCAGGAGCCAGTCCTGCAGGTACGAGCCGTGCACGAGCGAGATGGTGCCGACCTCGCCGCGGCGCACGCGCTCGCGCGCCTCGCGCACCATCGCGTGGAACCGGTACGTGAACGGCACGACGGCGACCCGGCCGTCCGCCGCGCGGGCCTCGGCGGCCAGGCCGGCGAGCTCGACCGCGCCCTCGACGTCGGTCGCGAGCGGCTTCTCGCACACGACGTGCTTGCCCGCCGCGAGCGCGGCGCGGGCGAGGGGCACGTGCAGGTGGTTGGGCGTGCACACGTGCACGACGTCGACCTCGGGGTCGGCGAGCAGCTCCTCCGCGGTGGCGACGGCGCGCTCGGCCCCGAGCCCCGGCGCGGCTGCGCGGGCGATGTCGAGGTCGGCGGCCGCGACGCTGACGACCCGGCCGCCGCCGGTGCGCACGGCCCGCGCGTGGACGCCCCCCATGAACCCGGCGCCGAGGATTCCCGCGCGATAGCCGGAGGCCGGCAGACCGCCCGCGTCGGGGGCGCTGGCGGGGAAGGTCGTACGGGCGGCAGGGGCCCCTGTCGTGGTCGCTCCGGGGAGGTGGGCACCCGGGTCCAGCACCGGGGTACGCACGTCCTGCGCGACGTCGTCGGCTCGCATGGATGACAACGTAGGGCCACTTCTGTCGAGCGTCAAGCAAAAGCCGAACATTGATCGTCACGGTTAGATAACCCAAGCCACGAAACAAATGTGAAGGATCACATGGCCGCAGCCAGCGACGACGCGGAGGGCGACGCGCGACGGGACGACGGACGAGACCCGGACGCGGGCACGCCACCGCCCCCGGCCGTCGAGGGGCCGGGGGCGGTGGCGTGTCGGACTGTTCTCCCCCACCCGCCGGCCGGCAGAGCCGGCCGGCGGGAGACTGTGCGTGCTACTTGGTCGAGAACGCGGCGTCGAAGGCCGCGTCCGGAGCGTCGAAGGCGTACTTCTTGACGAACGCGAGCGCCTCGGGCGCGCCGACCAGGCGGTCCATGCCGGCGTCCTCCCACTCGACGGAGATCGGGCCCTCGTAGCCGATCGTGTTGAGCATGCGGAACGCGTCCTCCCACGGCACGTCGCCGTGGCCCGTCGAGATGAAGTCCCAGCCGCGGCGCGGGTCCGCCCAGGCGAGGTGCGAGCCCATCCGGCCGTTGCGGCCGTTGTGCATCCGCTTCTTCGTGTCCTTGCAGTCCACGTGGTAGATGCGGTCCTTGAAGTCCCACAGGAAGCTCACCGGGTCGAGGTCCTGCCACACCATGTGGCTCGGGTCCCAGTTGAGGCCGAACGCCTCGCGGTGCCCGATCGCCTCGAGCGTGCGGACGGTCGTCCAGTAGTCGTACGCGATCTCGCTCGGGTGCACCTCGTGGGCGAACTTCACGCCGACCTCGTCGAAGACGTCGAGGATCGGGTTCCAGCGGTCGGCGAAGTCCTGGTAGCCGGCGTCGATCGCCTCCTGCGAGACGGGCGGGAACATCGCGACGTACTTCCAGATCGCCGAGCCCGTGAAGCCCACGACGGTCTTCACGCCCAGCTTCGCCGCGAGGCGCGCGGTGTGCTTCATCTCCTCGGCGGCACGCTGGCGCACGCCCTCGGGGTCGCCGTCGCCCCACACGACGTCGGGGAGGATGTCGCGGTGGCGCTGGTCGATCGGGTCGTCGCAGACGGCCTGGCCCTTGAGGTGGTTCGAGATCGCGTAGACCTTGAGGTCGTACTTGGCCAGCAGGTCGAGCTTGCCCTGGACGTACTCGTCGTCGTCCCAGCGCCACGGGTCGAGGTGGTCTCCCCAGCAGGCGATCTCCAGGCCGTCGTAGCCCCAGCCGGACGCGAGCCGCGCCACCTCCTCGAACGGCAGGTCGGCCCACTGCCCGGTGAAGAGGGTGATCGGTCGTGCCATGGTCGTGTCTCCTTCGGTCGTTCTCGGTATCGCGCCCGGGGTCACCGGGCGGACGTGCTGGACAGGGATCGGGGCTTGCCGTCCGACGCCTCGTCGGCGGCGGCTGTGCGTGCACGGCGGCGGACGACGACGTACCCGCCGACGAGGAGGAGCGCGGCGACCACGGCGACGGCGATCCACACGCCCGCGCCGCTCCCGCTCGACTCGTCGTCCGCGGTACCGGACCCCTCCGCCGAGGCGTCGGCGTCCTCGTCGGCCCCGTCCGCGGCGCCGCCCTCGGCGTCGGCCGCGGCCTCGTCGGCCGCGGCCTCGTCGGCCGCCTCCGGAGCGAGCTCGGGCAGCGGCACGACGTCGACCTGCGCGGTGGCGGTCGCCTCGGCCGGGTGGGTGATCGTGGCGGTGAGGGTCCAGTTGCCCTCGGCGAGGACGCCGGGCTCGGACGTGTACCAGCCGACGCCCTCCGACGCCGAGGAGAGGGTGAGCGGTCCGACGGTCTCGCCGTCGGCGGACTCCGCGGTCACGGAGACGTCGGCAGACTCCTCGACCGGGTGCCCGTCGATCTTGTAGGTGAGGTTGGCGGAGATGCCGCCCTCCCCGTCGGTGCCGAGGGAGATCACGACGTCGCCGCCGTGCGCGGCCGCGGGGGCCGCGACGCCCAGCAGCGCGACGACGGCGCCGAGCAGCACGCCGAGCGCCGCGGTGAGAAGAGCGCGCACCCCGACGCGGGGTCGGGTGCGGGTGCTGGTGCCGCTGCGGGTGCCGCTGGGCTGCGCAGACGTTCGGGACATCGGGTCATCACCTCGTCGTGGTCTGTGGGTGGCTCCGGGGCCGACGGCGGTCGTCGGACCCCGGGGGTGCCCCGGCGCCGGGCCGGAGCGCCCGTTCCCGGGCGCCGGGGCCGGAGACCCGGAGGTCCCCGTCGTGCTCGTCGTGCGGGCAGCGTACGGTCGGCCCGGCCGATGGGCCGCCCGTCCGCCGAGCGCCCGCACGCCGAGCGCGGTGCCCGGCGGGCCGGTGCTCAGAGCACCGGCCCGCCGGAACCTGTCAGGAGCAGGCCCGGGCGGCGTAGTCCGCCGTCCCGGAGAACGTCCTCCCCTCGGCGTCGGTCGCGGTCACCGTCACGGTGCCGGCGTCGATCCCCGTGGCACGCGACGCGAACGACTGGTAGGCGTTCGCACCCGGCGCCACGTCCGCGAACTCCTTCGACCCGTACGGGGTCTCGAGAGTGATCGCGACCGGGACCGCGTCGTCGTTCGTCGCGCGGACCGCGACGAACACCTTGCCGGCCATGCAGCGCGTCTCCGCGGTGATGGTCACCGCGATCGGCTCGACCTCGTCGCCGACCACCCGGAAGTAGTCGAACGACGCCGCCGCACCGGTGTCGGCCGACGCACCGAGCGCGAAGAGACCGACCTGGGCGTCCGCCGCGGCCGTGTTCGCCACGGTCTGGTCGAACGTGGTCCAGGTCTCGCCGTCCGCGCTGTACGCACCGGTGAACGTGTCACCGGAGCGGGTCAGGCGCAGGTGCCAGACCGACTCGGCGAGGCTCGCCGTCTGCGGCTGCGGGTTCTGGACCACGCCGCCGACCTCGCTGCGCAGCTCGATCCGGGCGTTCTTGGCCTGGCCCGCCTGGTTGTCGACCACGTAGTCGAGCTTGACGTAGTTGTCGTCGTCGGCGTAGGCGATCAGACCACCCTGCTGGTACTGACGGTCGAACGCCGAGCCGTCGACGACGGTCTCGATCGTCCACTCGTCACCCGGCTGCTCCTGGAGCATGATGTTCGGCACGTCCGTGTTGCCCGTCCCGTAGATGTCGGTCGGGGTCGTGTCGATCTGGAGCGAGCCGTCCGCCACGCGGTAGCCGGTCGGGTCCTCGCGGACGATCGACCAGCGGCACGCGTCGAGGGCGGTGCCGTCGAACTCGTCGTCCGGCCCGGGGGCGGACGCCGTGTCGTCGGGCGTGATCGAGAACCAGTCGAACTCGGCGTCGATCACCGGGGACGTGGTGTTGTTCCCCTTGAGCGACACGAGGCCGATCTTCGCGTTCTCCAGGTCGGCGATCGACTTGGTCTCCGACATCGTCGTGAAGTCGACGCCGTCGGCCGAGTACGCCGCCTGGAGGTTCTCGCCGTTGCTGACGAACCGGACGTAGACCGTGTCCGGGTAGTCCGCGCCGAGGTTCGCCGTGTTGGACGCGCTGACCTCGTTCGGCTGGGCGTTCTCCTCACGGATGAACTGGAAGATCCGGGTCGCCGGGTCCGCGGACTGCGAACGGCCCTGGAGCACCATCTTGGCGTAGTTGTCCTGGTCCTCCCAGATCACCAGACCGGCCTGCTGGTACTGCTGGCGAGCCGGCAGCGTGAGCTTGGCCGTGGCCGTGAACGGCCCGTCCGGCAGGTCCTGGAGCACGACGTTCGGCACCGTGGTGTTGCCCGTGCTGTAGAAGTCGGTCGCCGTCGTCGGGATGACGAGCTTGCCGTCCCGGACGACCAGGTTCTGGTCACGGTTGAGCACCGACCAGCGGTTCTCGTCGAGGTCCGTCCCGAGGAAGTCGTCCGAGCGGCCCGAGAAGCACATCCCCGGCCCGGTCTGCGGCGCCTTCACCGTCACGGTCGTGTACTCCACCGAGTACGCGCCGCGCTCGTCGGAGGCACGCACCTGGAGCCGGTACGTGCCCGGCTGGTCGTACGTGACCTCGAACGAGTCGGTCCCGTCGGCGAAGCCGTCACCGAGACCCGCGTCCCACGCGAAGGTGATCGCGTCGTCCTCGGGGTCGGAGGCGGTCGCCGTCGCGGTCACCGTCAGCGGGGCGGTGCCCGTCGTCGGGGTGACCTCGAACGAGTCGATGGTCGGGCGCTCGTTGTCCGTGACGCCGCGGCCGTCGAACTCGAGCCAGTTGACGTTGGCCTGGCCGGACGTCAGGACGAAGTAGAGCGTCCCCGTGCCCGCGGGCACGTCGGTCAGGGTCCCGGAGACGTTCTGGTAGACCTGCCAGTCCCCGGTGCCGGGCACCTGCACGGTCCCGATCTCGGGCCCGTCGGCAGCGTTCCAGCGGATGGAGATCGTGGCGTTGCTCGGCGACGCCGCGCGCAGCGCGATCGAGTCCACGCCGTAGAGCGAGATCGGGTCGTAGGCCCACCAGTCGCCCGGCTCGATGTAGCCGATGTTCTGGCCACCGCCGGCCGTGTCGCCCGTCGTCTCACGCTGCACGCCCGGGTCACCCGTGCTCGTGGAGCTCGCGAGGCGACCGGTGGAGGTGAAGAACTCCGCCTGGAGCAGCTTGGGCTGGAGCACCTGGAGGTCGTTCGCGGTGAGCGGGGCGCCGGCGGCGCCACCGTCGTCCGTGTACGACGCCTCGATCACCCAGAAGATGTTCGACTCGATGCCGTGGCCCTCGTCGCGCGCCGTCTGGAAGACGCCCTCGCAGCCGCCGAGCACGTCCATCGGGTGGGCGTGCGAGTCGTGACCGAGCGACGTCGAGAGCTCGACCTGGCTGCAGTCGACCTCACCGTCGGGGTCGTCGACCGCGATCTCGTACCGGACCTGGTCACCCCACTGGAAGAACCCGCCGTTGTCGGGGAACGTGATGGAGATCGTCGGCGCGTCGTTGCCGACGACGACCGACACGTTCGCGACCCCCGTCTGACCCTGGGAGTCCGTCGCCACGAGCTGAGCCGTGTACGAGCCGTTCTCCGTGTAGGTGTGGACCGGGTTGGCCTCGGTCGACGGCTCCGAGCCGTCGCCGAACGTCCACTGGAGGGCCAGCGCGTCTCCGGACGGGTGGCGCGTGCCCTCCGAGGAGAACTGCACCGTCAGCGGCGCGTGACCGCTCGTCACGTCGGCGCTCGCCCGCGCGATCGGCGACGGGTTGCCCTTGACGTAGTTGACCTTGTAGATCCCGCTCGAGTCGTTGTCGCCGCCGAAGCCCGAGCCCCAGTCCACGACGTAGAGCGCGCCGTCGGGACCGAAGTCGAAGTCCATCGCACGGTCGAACCCGGCGCTCGGGTCGAAGATCTTGGGCAGGACGCGGTTGACGTCGACGATGTCGTCGCGGTTCTCCCCGTCGAGCTGGACCGAGTACAGCTTGCCCTGGTTCCACTCGCCCAGGAACGCCTTGCCGTCCCAGTACTCGGGCCACTGGACGTCGGAGTCGAGCTCGGGGTCGAACTGGTAGACGGGGCCGCCCATGGGCGCACCGCCGCCGCCGATCTCCGGGAAGTCCGGGTTGCCGGCGTAGTTGTACCAGATCTCGGCCTCGATGGCCGGGGGCAGCTGGGTCAGGCCCGTGTTGTTCGGGGACTGGTTGACCGGGCCGGCGTCGCAGTTGAACGCCGCGCCGGACTGGCCGGTCGCGAAGTTGTACTTGAGGTAGTCCGCGTTCGCGCCCGTGCAGTACGGCCAGCCGTAGAAGCCGGGCTCGCTGACGACGTTCCACTCCACCGTGTTGCCCGGGCCACGCGTCGGGCTCGCGCTACCGGCGTCGGGGCCGTAGTCACCCACGAGGATGTTGCCCGAGTAGGGATCCACCCCGATGCGGAACGGGTTGCGGAAGCCCATGGCGAAGATCTCGGGACGCGTCTTCTCGGTGCCGGGGGCGAAGAGGTTGCCCTCGGGGATCGTGTACGTCCCGTCGGCCTCCGGGTGGATGCGCAGGACCTTGCCGCGCAGGTCGTTGGTGTTGGCCGACGACCGCTGGGCGTCGTAGTCCTGACGACCGGCGCGCTCGTCGTGGGGCGAGTAGCCACCCGACTCGAACGGGTTGGTGTTGTCGCCCGTCGCGAGGATCAGGTTGCCGTCCTCGTCGAAGACCATGTCACCGCCGGCGTGGCAGCACGTGTTGCGCTGCGTCGTGACGGTGAGGACCTTCTTCTCCGTGGCCTGGTCGATCGTGCCCGTGGCCGGGTCGAAGTCGAACCGCGAGATCCGGTTGTGCGGGCCGTCGGAGCCGACGTTCGACGGAGCCCAGTAGGTGTAGACCCACCCGTTCTCCGAGAAGGCCGGGTCGAGCACGAGCCCGAGCAGACCGTCCTCGTTGGCGGTGGTCACCGGGAGGGTGGTCGCGGTGTGCGTCGTGTTGGTCGACGGGTCGATGACCTGCACACGGCCGTCGCGCTCGGCGTAGAACACCGTGCCGTCGTCCGCGACGTCCAGGACCATCGGGTTGCGCGTCTCCTCGTCGAGCGCGATCTGCTCGTAGCTCGCGGACTGCGTCGCCGCGCAGTCCGACGCCACGGCGCCCGCGGCCGTCTGGATGCCGCCCAGCAGGTGCTGGAGGAAGGCCGGGTCGGCGTACGACTCGTCGGTGTGGCCACCGCCGGTGTACCAGGAGCGGCCGCCGTCGTAGACCTGGCACCACGCCGTCGGGTGCTCGGCGCCCATCGCGCCGCTGCCCGCGTTGTACGTGGTCTCGTCGAGGCTCGCGAGCACGTGCACCGTGTCACGCGGGTTCGTGCGGAAGTTGTACCACTCGTCGAACCGCTCCCACCGCGAGGGCAGGTGCGCCGTCGACTCGTGGACGTGGTCCTCGACCTTGACGGTCGCGGTCTGGTTCTGGGGGTGAGCGCTGAAGTACGCGCCGACCAGCCCGCCGTACCAGGGCCAGTCGTACTCGGTGTCGGACGCCGCGTGGATGCCCGCGTACCCGCCCCCGTTCTGGATGTACCGCTCGAACGCGGCCTGCTGGTCGTCGTTGAGCACGTCACCGGTCGTGGACAGCCACACGACGGCGTCGTACTGCGCGAGGTTCGCGTCCGTGAACGCGCCCGCGTCCTCGGTCGCGGTGACCTCGAAGTTGTTCTCGGTACCGAGCTTCTGGATCGCTGCGATACCCGCCGGGATCGACCCGTGGCGGAAGCCACCGGTCTTGCTGAAGACGAGCACGTCGAACGGTTCGGTGTCCGCGGCCGTGACGACGGGCGCCGCCGCGACGCCCGTGGGCACCGGTGCGGCCGTCGCCGACGTCGCCGCCGCCATGGTCAGAGGGAGAGCGACCGCTGCCGCGGCGGCTGCCGCGACCGTCCGCCTCATGGCGAGCGATCCTCCTAGCACGTTTCTCACAAGGTCTCCTCGTCGAGATGGGGAATCAGTGCTGCGCTCCGCCGGGTGCCGCCATCGGCCGGCCGCCGTCCCGGGATATTCGACCGACAATTTTGATTGCCCGTCGTACTAAATGCGCGCCGTCGCGGCGCGTCCAGCCTCCTTTCTCCAAGCCGGTTCCGGCCGGCCGTGCTGCGCTGCAACGGCCGGCACCGTCGGGCCGGTGTCCGGGTCGACCCTCCGCCCCGCGGGCCGACCCGGACTCGATACTACGGTTGGACCCAGCCGCCCGACGCCGCGCTCCGCTCGACCGCGTCGAGCACGCGCTGCACCACGAGGCCGTCCGCGAAGGTCGGCGCCGGGTGCGTCCCGGAGGCGATCCCCTCGACGAGGTCGACCGCCTGGTGCGTGAAGGCGTGCTCGTACCCGAGCCCGTGACCCGCGGGCCACCAGTGCGCGACGTACGCGTGCTCCGGCTCCGTGACGACGATGCGCCGGAAGCCGGCGACGACCGCGTCGTCCGCGGCGTCGAAGAAGTGCAGGACGTTCATGTCCTCGAAGTCGAACGCGACCGACCCCTTCGAGCCGTTGATCTCGAGGCGGATCGCGTTCTTGCGGCCGTACGCGAAGCGCGTGGCCTCGAAGGTCCCGATGCCCCCGCCGGACAGCCGGGCGAGGAACACCGCCGCGTCGTCCACGGTGACGGGCCCGCGCTCGGTGCCGCCCTGGCCGGACAGCCCCGCGAACTCCGTCGCGACCGGACGCTCCGTCACGAAGGTCTCGAGCAGTCCCGAGACGCTCGTGATCTTCTCGCCGGTGATGAACTGCGCGAGGTCGATGACGTGGGCGCCGATGTCGCCGAGCGCCCCGCTGCCGGCCTTCGACTTGTCGAGCCGCCACGACAGCGGCGCGTTCTCGTCCGCGATCCAGTCCTGGAGGTACTGCGCGCGGACGTGGCGCACGGTCCCGATCCGCCCGTCGACGACGAGCTGGCGCGCGAGCTGGATGGCCGGCACGCGGCGGTAGGTGAAGCCCACCATCGCGACCTGACCGCGCGCGGCCGCGGCCTCGGCCACCTCGACCATCTTCTCCGCCTCGGCGACCGTGTTGGCGAGCGGCTTCTCGCACAGCACGTGCTTGCCGGCCTCGAGCGCCGCGATCGCGATCTCGGCGTGCGTGTCGCCGGGCGTGCACACGTCGACGAGGTCGACGTCGTCCCGCGCGACGAGCGCCTGCCAGCTCGTCTCGGTGGACTCCCAGCCGAGCCGCTGGGCGGCGGCGGCCAGCGCCTCCGGGTTGCGGCCGCCGAGCACCCGCATGCGCGGGTCGAGAGGGAGGTCGAAGAACCGGGGGGCAGTCCGCCAGGCCTGCGAGTGCGCTGCCCCCATGAACGAGTACCCGACCATGCCGACGCCGAGCTGCGCGCCGTCGTTTCCTGCCATGACGTTCCTTCCGTGCGCATGTTCCTGCGCGTGACGTGAGCACGCCCACGGTCCGGCCGGGGTCGTCCCGGGCGGACCGTGGGCGTGGTCCGCGTGCTTTCGTGCTGCGTGCTGACGACGGGCGTCAGCGGCCCGTCAGGACTGGAACGCCGTGGGCAGGTACTGGTCGACGTTGTCCTTCGTCACGACCGGCGCGAAGAGCTGGATCGTGCGGGGGACGCCGGACGACGCGAGGTCGCTCATGCTGCGCTCGTGCGCGACGAGGCGGGCGAGCTTGATGCCGTCCGCGGCCTGGGTCGACGGGTAGACGACGGTCGCCTGGAGGACGGAGTCGCCGGCCTTGATGTGCTCCATGACCTGCTTCGAGCCGGCGCCGCCGACCATGAAGAACTCGTCGCGGCCCGCGTTCTCGATCGCGGAGAGCACGCCGACGCCCTGGTCGTCGTCGTGGTTCCAGATGGCGTCGATCTTCGGCGCGGCCTGGAGCAGGTTCGCCGTCGCGGCCTCGCCGCCCTGGACGGTGAAGTCGGCCGCGACGCGGTTGTCGACGTCGAGGCCGCAGTCGGACAGCGCGTCCTCGAAGCCCTGGCTACGGTCCTGCGTGAGCGGGAGCGAGTCGATGCCCGCGATCTCCGCGACGACCGCGTCGGGGTTGTCCCCGAGCTGCTCGCAGATGTACTGGCCGGCGCTCACGCCCATGCCGTAGTTGTCGCCGAGGATCGTGGCCCGGGCGGCGAACGGGCTCGAGAACTCGCGGTCGACGTTGATGACCGGGATCCCGGCGTTCATCGCCTTGGTCGCGACCTCGGTGAGCGCGGCGCCGTCGAACGGCAGGAGCACGATCGCGTCCACGCCGTCGTTGATGAAGCCCTCGATCTGGCTGATCTGGACGTTGACGTCGTTCGTCCCGTCCGCGACGCGGAGCTCGACGTCCTCGTACTCCGCGGCCTCGGCCTCGGCCGCGGTCGTGATGGCGCCCATCCAGCCGTGGTCGGCAGCGGGGGCCGAGAAGCCGATGACGATCGGGTCGCCCGGGGCGTCGTTGTCGGAGACGGCCTCGTTGCTGCTGCCGCCTCCGTCGCCGTCCGCGGTGTCCTCGGTGGTCGGGGTGTTCGACGTGCACGCCGTGGCGATCAGGGCGATCGAGGCGGCCGAGACCGTCGCGATCATGAAGCGGCGGCGCAGGGTGGTGCGTGCGGACATGGGATCTCCTTCGATGCTGTCCTGCGGGAGGAACTCTGCGGAACTTGTGGGGGGTGAGTGGTGTCGTGGGTCGTAGGAGGAATGGCTAGGTGGTCCGCCGGGCGAGGCGCTGCTGGAGCAGGACCGCGCCGACGATGATCGCGCCCTTGGCGATCTGCTGGACCGAGCTGTCGACGTTGTTGATGATGAAGACGTTCGTGAGCGTCGTGAAGATCAGGACGCCCAGGACCGTGCCGACGATCGTGCCTCGACCGCCCACGAGGAGCGTGCCACCGACGACCACTGCGGCGATGGCGTCGAGCTCGATGAGCAGCCCGTTGGTCGAGGAACCCGCGCTCGTCCGGGCGAGGAACATGACGGCAGCGATACCGGCGGTGAGCCCGGACAGCGCGTACACGTACATGAGGTGCCGCTTCACCTTGATTCCCGCGAGACGCGCGGCCTCGGGGTTGCCGCCGACGGCGACCGTCCGGCGTCCGAACGTCGTGCGGTTGAAGAGGAACCAGCCGAGCACGGCGACGATCGCGAAGATCCAGACGATCTTCGGGACCCCGAGGAGGTTGCCCCGGAAGATGTCGTTGAACTCCGCGACGTTGACGATCTGCGTGCGCTTCTGCGCGATGAGCTCGGCGAGGCCACGCGCCGCGACGAGCATCGCAAGGGTCGCGATGAACGCGACGACCCGCCCGTAGGCGATGATCACGCCGTTGATGAGACCGGCACCGACGCCGACCGCGAGTGCGCAGATGACCATGACGACCCAGCCGTACGACTGGGTCGCGAGCGTCGTCGCCCACACCGACGCCAGCCCGACCACGGAGCCGACCGACAGGTCGATGCCGCCCGTCGTGATGACGAACGTCATGCCGATGGCCAAGACACCGAGGATCGACCCGAGGCTGAGGATCGTCATGAGGTTGCTGACGCTCGCGAACCGCTCGCCCCCCGTAGCGAAGCCCACGACGCACAGGAGCAGCAGTGCGACGACGAGGCCGATGTTGCGACCCGCCGGCCCGGACATGAACCCGCCCTTGCGGCGCTCGCTCGCGGCCTTCTCGACCCGGGCCGACTCGTCGGCGTCCGGCTTGTCCGTCGGCTTCGAGGCCGACACCTGCTGCTCGCTCACGCGACACTTCCTTCCATGACCATGTCGAGCACCTGGTGCTCGTCGATGGAGCTCGAGGGCCCCTCGTGCACGACGCGACCCTCGGAGACGACGAGGACCCGGTCGGCGAGGCCGAGGACTTCGGGGATCTCGCTGGACACGACGACGACGGCGGCACCCTCGTCGGCGAGCCTGCGGATGAGGGCGTAGATCTCGGCGCGCGCACCGACGTCGACACCGCGCGTCGGCTCGTCGAGGAGCAGCACGCGGCAGCCGTGGACCAGCCAGCGGGCGAGCATCGCCTTCTGCTGGTTGCCGCCCGAGAGCGTGCGGATCGCGCGGTCGACGCCGGCGGGCCGCAGCTCGAGCGAGTCGGCCTGCTCCTTGGCCGCCTTGCGCTCCGCGCCCTCGTCGAGGAAGCCGCCGCGCGCGAAGCGGGCGAACGTCGAGAGGGTGACGTTGCGGTAGACGGGCTCGTCGAGGAGCAGACCCTGGCTCTTGCGCTCCTCCGGCGCGAGCCCGATCCCGGCGTCCACGGCGGAGGCCACGGAGCCGGCGCGAAGCCGCTTCGAGTCCACCCGGACCGTGCCCGCCGTCGCGCGCCGCGCGCCGTAGATCGTCTCGATGATCTCCGAGCGGCCGGCGCCCACCAGGCCCGCCAGGCCGACGATCTCCCCGGCGCGCACCTGGAGCGACACGTCCTCGAACGTGCCCCGCAGGGACAGGCCCTCGACGTCGAGCACGACGGGTGCGTCGGCGGCGAGCTCCTGGGAGTCGGGGAAGACGTACTCGACCGAGCGCCCGGTCATCAGGGTGATGAGCTTCGCCGTCGGCGTCTCGGAGACCGGGAGGTTCTGCGCGACGGTCCGGCCGTCCTTGAGCACCGTGATGCGGTCGCCGATCTCGCGGATCTCCTCGAGACGGTGCGAGATGTAGACGACGGCGACCCCGGCCTTGGTCAGCTCCTTGACCACGCGGAAGAGGTTGCCGACCTCCTCGGAGTCGAGCACGGCGGACGGCTCGTCCATGATGATGACGCGCGCGTCGTGGGACAACGCCCGGGCCATCGAGACGATCTGCTTCCCCGCTGCCGAGAGGTGCTCGACCTCCGTGGTCGGCGAGATCTCCGAGTGGCCGAGCCGCTTGAGGATCGCCCGCGTCTTGCGCACGGCCTCGCGGCGCTGGGAGAACCCGAGCGTCGCGAGCTCGTGCCCGAGGTACACGTTCTCCGCGACGGTCAGGCCGTCGACGACGTCGAGCTCCTGGTACATGGTCGCGACGCCGTGCTTCAGCGCGGCGACGGGGTCGGAGATGGTGATGGGCTCGCCGTCGAGGAGGATCTGACCCTCGGTGGGCTGGTGGGCACCGGCGAGCACCTTGATGAGGGTGGACTTGCCGGCGCCGTTCTGCCCGAGGAGGCAGTGGACCTCTCCGGGGAGGATCTCGAGATCGACGCCGTCGAGCGCTCGAGCCCCGGGGAAGACCTTGACGATGCCCTGCATCTGCAGGAGCGGCTGGGGAGGGTCTGCGGTGACCATGCGGTGAACCTAGCCGACCTTTTGACGACGGTCAATCATAAGATCGCAGCCTTTTGCTGCCGTTACAACTTCGTTACCAGCAAAAGTGGACAAGCGCTGTCAGGGCGAGGGAACGCTCCCACGCTGCGGGCGGACGGTGCTCGACGCGTCAGGTCGACGGGTGGCACGACGGCCGGCTGACGAGCCGAACCACCGAGAAAGTCGGCTGGGGGTCGGGGTCTGCACGAGCAGGTGGGGCGCGTGTTCGCCCGGACGGGAGACCCTTCCTCGGGTCTCCACAACTTCCGACGACGTCCGTGTCGCCTTGGGAGGGGACAGTAGGGTACCTTTTGGCGATCGTCAAGCAAAAGCCGATGACTCGTCCGGCACGTACGGACGACCGACGAGAGGCTCCGTGATTCACTGTGCCCATGGAGGAACTGCTGAAGTTCGCGCCGCGCCCGACCGGCGCCGGCGACATGTTCCAGCTGCTCCGGGACGGTCAGCCGCGCACGCGCGCGGACCTCGCAGCGATCACGGGGCAGGCGCGATCCACCATCGCCGCCCGGATCGACCTCCTCATGTCGGCGGGCCTCATCGCCCCCGCGGGAGAGGCGAGCTCGACCGGCGGGCGACCGCCCGTGACCTTCGCCTTCAGCCCTGAGGCGCGCATCGTGCTCGCCGTCGACCTCGGTGCGACGCACGCCCGCCTCGCCGTGACGGACCTCGCGTCCAACGTGCTCGCCGAGACCGACGCCGCGCTCGCGATCGCGGACGGCCCCGACGTGGTGCTGTCGTGGGTCGCGGACACGGGCGAGAAGCTCGTCGCGACGACCGGGCGGAGCCTCGACGACCTCGTGAGCGTCGGCGTCGGCCTGCCCGGGCCCGTCGAGCACTCGTCCGGTCGGCCCATCAACCCGCCGATCATGCCCGCGTGGGACGACGTCGACGTCGCCGGCATCCTGCAGAAGCGGTTCAACGCGTCGGTCCTCGTGGACAACGACGTGAACATCATGGCGCTCGGCGAGCACCGCACCGCCTGGCCCGCCGTGACCGACATGCTGTTCGTCAAGGTCGCCACCGGCATCGGGTCCGGCATCATCGCCGACGGCGAGCTGCGGCGCGGCGCGCAGGGCGCCGCCGGGGACATCGGCCACGTCGCCGTCCCGAGCGCGGCCGACGTCCCGTGCCGCTGCGGGAACGTCGGGTGCCTCGAGGCCGTCGCGAGCGGACAGGCGGTCGCCGCCGCGCTCGCCGCCGCGGGCCTCGACGCGACGAACAGCGCCGACGTCGTCACCCTCGTCCGTGGCGGGGACCTCACCGCGAGCCAGGCCGTCCGCCAGGCGGGACGCGACATCGGCTCGGTGCTCGCGGCGTGCGTGAGCCTCCTCAACCCGTCGCTCATCGTCATCGGCGGCATCGTCGCCGAGGCCGGCGAGCACCTGATCGCGGGCATCCGCGAGATCGTGTACCAGCGGTCGCTCCCCCTCGCGACGCAGCACCTGCGTATCGTCACGTCGCAGGCGCGTGGCCAGGCCGGCGTGCTCGGTGCGAGCGCCATGGCCGTGGATCACGTACTCTCGCCCGCAGCGATCGACGCGCTCATCGCCTGAGCGCGGTCGCCGGGGGCCGCTGCCCGCGACATGCGGGCGCGACGAGTGTGACGAGGCACGAGGAGGAGTCATGACCGAGCGGGACCGTCGAGCGCTCGTGGTCCGGGGCGGTTGGCCCGGGCACGCACCCGAGGAGGCGGCGGAGCTGTTCGTCCCGTTCCTGGAGGCGTCCGGGTACGACGTGACGCTCGAGGGATCGTTGGAGTCGTACGCCGACGAGGAGTTCATGGCGAGCCTGGACCTCGTCGTGCAGTGCTGGACGATGGGCGAGATCCTGCCCGACGAGATGCGTGGGCTGCGCACCGCGATCGCGAACGGTACCGGGTTCGCCGGCTGGCACGGCGGGATCGTGGACTCGTTCCGCCTCGCGACCGACTACCTGCAGATGGTGGGCGGGCAGTTCGCCGCGCACGCGCACGACCTCATCGACCACACGATCGACATCGCGCCGGAGCACGCGGACCACCCGATCGTCGCGGGCATCGACTCGATCTCGCTGCACTCCGAGCAGTACTGGGTGCTCGCCGACTCGTACAACGAGGTCCTCGCGACGACGACCATCGTCCCGCGCGACGGCGACCCGTGGCACGAGCCGGTCGTCTCCCCCGCCGTGTGGACGCGCCGCTGGGGTGCCGGCCGCATCTTCGTGTGCGCAGCCGGCCACCAGCTCGCCGACCTCGAGGTCCCGCCCGTCCGCACCATCGTGGAGCGCGGCATCCTCTGGGCGAGCCGCTGACGCTCGACGCGCGCCCCGGTCCCTCCACCCAGCACGTGACCTCGTTCTGCGGGCTCCTCGCCTACCCGATCACCCCGCTCACCCCCTCGGACGCGCCCGACCCGCACGCGCTCGCCGCCCTCGTGGACGGTGCGGCGCGGGCAGGGGTCGACGGCGTCGTCGTCCTCGCGTCGTCGGGCGCGGGCGTGACGTTCACGCCCGACGAGCGCGACGCCGTCGTGCGCGCCGCCGTCGCGGCGGGCTCGGCGCCCGGCGCGCCGCGCGTCCCCGTGCACGTCGCCGTGAGCGGCGCGTCCACGCGCGAGGTCCTGGCGCGTGCCCGCGCGGCGCGTGACTGCGGGGCGGACGGGCTCGTGCTCGCGCCGTTCTCCTACCTGCCGCTCGACGAGCACGAGGTCGTGGCGGTGTTCGAGGCCGTGGCGGGGACCGTCGACCTGCCGGTCTGCTACTACAACCGGAGCGTCCAGACGGCGTACGACCTCACGCCCGAGGCGCTCGGCCACCTCGCGCGCACCACGACCGTCGCGGCCGTCAAGGACCCGGCGTCCACGCCGGCGCGGCCGACCGGCCGGGTCGCGGCGCTGCGCGCGGCGACGGCGGGGCTCGGCCTGAGCGTCGGGCTCAGCGGCGACCCCGCGATCGTCGGCGGCGCTGAGGCGGCCGACGCCTGGCACACCGGTCTCGCTGCGCTCGTGCCCGCCGAGTACGTCGCGCTGCGGCGCGCCCGGGCCGGGGGCACCGCGCCCGACGCCCAGGTCGTGGACTGGCTGCGCGACCTCACGGACGTCCTGGCCTCGCTGCGCCCGGTGAGCGGGTTCCACGCGCTCGCGACCCTGCTCGGCGTGCCGACCGCTCCCCCGCGCGGCCCGTCGCTGCCCGTCCCGCCCGACGGCGTCGCGCGGCTGCGGGAGGTCGTGGCCCGACGCCCGTCGACGCCCTGATCCACCCTCGCGACGTCGTGGCGCGTCGGACTCCTCAGCCGTCCGCGCCGGAACCTGCCTCGTCGCCCGCGCCGGACGCGTCGCCTCCGACGCGGTCGGCGACGGCGTCCGGCCCGCCGGCGAGCAGCGCGACGAAGCCCTCCTCGTCGAGGATCGGCAGGCCGAGGTCGCGGGCCTTGGTCTCCTTCGAGCCCGCGTTCGCACCGACGACGACGTAGTCGGTCTTCTTCGAGACCGACCCCGACGACTTGCCGCCCGCCGCGATCACCGCCTCCTTGGCGCCGTCGCGGCTGAAGCCCTCGAGCGACCCCGTGACGACGACGGTGAGTCCCGCGAGCGGTCCGGTGGGTGCCTGCCGGGCGCCCGGACCGGGATGCCCCGGGATGGAGAACCGCACCCCGTCCCGCTTCCACTGGTCGACGATCTCCTGGTGCCAACCGACCTCGAGCCAGGCGATCACCTCGTCGGCGATGACGGGCCCGACGCCCTCGACCGCCGCGAGCGCCTCGCGGCCCCCGTCGCGGATCGCCTCCTCGATGGCGTCCAGGGACCCGAACCAGTCCGCGAGCGCGCGCGCCGCGACGGGGCCGACGTGCCGGATGTTGAGGCTCACGAGGATGCGCCACAGGTCCTTGGTCCTCGCGAGCCGCAGCTCGTCGACGAGGGTCTGCGCCGTGCTCGACGGCCCGTACACCGGGTAGTCCTTGCGGACGCCCGCAGCCCGGCGCTCGGCCGGCGTCGCGTCCTCGAACCCCGGCGGGTAGGTGCGCGCGGCGACCTTCTGGAAGGGTCGGACGACCTTGGCGAGCAGCACCGAGCCGTCGGACATCGGGACCTCTCCCGACTCCCCCACGCCCTCGTACGGCCGGGGCAGGCCGGTCTCCGGGTCGCGCACGACGACCTTGATCGGCGCGAGCTGCTCGACCGTGAGGCCGAAGAGGTTCTTCTCGGTGCGCAGCGGGGGCTCGGCCGGCTCGTAGGGCTGGGTGAGCGCGGCGGCGGTGACCTCGCCGAGCGCCTCGACGTCGAGGCCGCCGCGCGAGCCGATGTGCTCGACGCGGCCTCGCACCTGGGCCGGGCACGACTCGGCGTTGGGGCAGCGCAGGTCGACGTCGCCCTCCTTCATGGGGCGCAGCGGCGTGCCGCACTCCGGGCAGTCGGCGGGCATGAAGAAGTCCTCGCGCGGGTAGCCGTCGTCCGCGAGCGCCGCGACGGGACCGAGGATCTCCGGGATGACGTCGCCGGCCTTGCGCAGCACGACCATGTCGCCGATGCGCACGCCCTTGGCCCGGACGACGTCCTGGTTGTGGAGGGTCGCCTGGCGCACGGTGCTGCCGGCGACCTTCACCGGCTCCATGACCGCGTAGGGGGTCGCGCGGCCCGTGCGGCCCACGCCGACCTGGATCGCGAGCAGACGCGTGTTGACCTCCTCGGGCGGGTACTTGTAGGCGATGGCCCACCGGGGCGCGCGGCTCGTGGCGCCGAGCCGGCGCTGGAGGGCGAGCTCGTCGACCTTGACGACGATCCCGTCGAGCTCGTGCTCGATGTCGTGGCGGTGCTCCCCGAAGTACGCGATGCGCTCCATCACCTCGTCGAGCCCGTGCACCACCCGGTTGTGCGGCGAGACGGGCACGCCCCACTGCGCGAACAGCGCGTACGCGTCGGACTGGCGCGCGAGCTCGGCGTGCTCGCCCGCCTCCCACTGCAGGGCGCCCACCCCGTGCGCGTACATCCGCAGGTTGCGGCTCGCCGTGACGGCGGGGTCCTTCTGCCGCAGCGACCCGGCCGCGGTGTTGCGCGGGTTGGCGTACGGGTCCTGCCCGGCGGCGACGAGCTTCTCGTTGAGCGCGGCGAAGTCCGCGACGCCCATGAAGACCTCGCCGCGGATCTCGATGACGTCGGGGTGGGTCGCCGGGTCGCCGCCGAGGCGCTGCGGGATGCTCTCGATCGTCCGCACGTTGGCGGACACGTCCTCGCCCGTGCGCCCGTCCCCGCGCGTGGCCGCCCGGACGAGCCGGCCCTTCTCGTAGAGCAGCGCGATGGCGAGGCCGTCGATCTTCACCTCGCACAGGTAGTCGACCGCCGCGTCCTCCGCGACGCCGAGGTCGCGGTGCACGCGCGCCGCCCACGCGGCGAGGTCCTCCTCGCTGAACGCGTTGTCGAGCGACAGCATCGGCTCGAGGTGCTGGACCGTCGCGAAGCCCGCCGCGGCGCGGCCCCCGACGCGCTGGGTGGGCGACTCGGGCGACTGGAGGGCGGGGTGCGCGGCCTCGAGCGCCTGGAGCTCGTGCATCCGGGCGTCGTACTCGGCGTCCGAGGAGACGGGCTGGTCCTCCTCGTAGTACGCGCGCTGGTCGGCCTCGACCTGCGCGACGAGCTCGGCCCAGCGTCGCTGCGCGGCGGCCTCGTCGAGCTCGGCGGCGGACGTGGCCGCGGGGACCTCCTCGTCCGTCACGGTCGGGGTGGTCGGGGCGGACGTCGCGGGGGTGCTCTCGCTCACCCGCACATCATCGCGCGGACCGCCGACATCCGCCGCCCTCGGCGGCGGTGCGGGTCCGCTTCCGCGAGGTCGTCGCGCGCTCAGCGTCGGTGCGAGGGGACGAGGTGGGCGGCGAGGCGGTCGACGGCGCGGGCGCACGGGACACGGTCATGAGGGCGCCGAACCTCGAGGCGTTCGTCCCGCACGTCGAGGTCGTGGAGCTGGACTGCGGCCACCGGATCCAGCAGGAGCTCCCGGAGGAGACCACCCGCCTGATCCTGGCGGGGCTCCAGCGGCAGGAGGCCGCGCTCGGGTCGTGACCCCGGGCGGCGGGCGGTCACCCCCAACCGTGGGACGCGTCGTCGTGCATCGGCGGGCACGTGCCGCCGGGCTCGGTCGCGGCCTCGAAGTGCCACAGCTCGTTCGCGTACGTGCGGCACAGCCCGAACTCGGCCCCGTGCTGCTCGAGCCACAGCGCGCCGTCCGTCGGCCCGACGTCGATCGCGAGCCCCGCGACGTGCTCGGACGACTCGGGCGGCAGCACCCAGCGGTGCGCCTCCTCGGCCGAGCCGTAGCGCTCCAGCGCCGCGTCCACGAGCTCCTGCTGCTCGGCCGCCGTGCGCCACCCGGACGTCAGGGTGAGCTCGACGCCGTCGGCGTCCGCGGCGGCGCGTGCCGCGTCGAAGCGGCGCTCCAGCTCCGGGTCGAGCCGGGTCGCGGCCTGCGGGCGCAGCGACGGCGAGGGGTCGGCCACGGCGGCGCCACCGCCGTCGCGCGTCACGGTGAGGTACGTGAGGGCCCCCGCCGCACCGAGCGCCCCGACGGCGAGGACGCCGGCCACGGTGCGGGCGACGCGACGGGGACCGGGACGGCCGGGGACGTGGCGGGCGGGGCGAAGCGGTGTCGTGGTCATGCCTCGAGGCTCGCCCGCGGCGGTCCCTCGCCACATCGACCCGTCGGCGGCACCTCGACCCCCGCCGTCCGGCGCACCCGCGCGTCCCGGGTCCGCCCCCGGCCCGACGCGGCTCCGCCCTGGGGCTGAGCCCAGGTCTCCCGACCTCGGCCCCCGGGCGGTGCCGTCCGTACGGGCACCCGGCTACCGTGGACGGGTGCACCGGCTCACCCGTCTGCCCGTGTGGGCGCAGGACCTCGGGACCGCGCTCGCCGCGGGCCTCGTGTGGTTCGGTGTCATCACCGTGATGGAGAACGGGGACTACTGGTACCCCCGCCACCCCGAGTCGTACCGCGTGGCGGGGCTGTGGATCGTCCTGACCCTCGCCCTGCGCCGGGTCGTGCCGGGGCCGCTCTTCTGGGCGACGGCGATGCTCTATCCCCTCGCCCTGCCGTGGCCGATGCAGACGCCGTTCGAGCTCCTCCCGCTCCTCGTCGCGGGGTTCGCCGCGACCCGCTCGGGCGCCGTCCCGTGGGCGCTCGCCGGCCTCGCGGGCGGGCTCTCCGCCTACGCGACGCAGCTCTGGGATCGCCCCCACCTGACGTTCCCCCCGGTGCCCTTCTCCCCACGATGGATCGGGCTCGCCCAGTCGCCGTCGGACGTGCTGCTCGCCCTCGCGCTCGTCCTGGGCGCGGTCGCGGCCGGCTACTTCTTCCGTCGCCTCGCGCTGACGTCCGAGCGGCTGCGCGAGCGCAACGCCGAGCTCCAGGCCCTCCAGGCGGAGCTCGCCGAGCGCGCCGTGCTCGCCGAGCGGACGCGCATCGCGCGCGAGCTGCACGACGTCGTCGCGCACCACATGTCCGCGATCGTGGTCCGGGCGCAGGCCGCCGACCGCGTCGCGGCCAACAGACCCGAGGCCCCGGCCGAGGCGGTGCGCTGGATCAGCGACGAGGGCAAGCAGGCGCTGACCGCGATGCGCTCGGTCGTGCAGGTGCTGCGCCGCGGGACCGAGACCGACGGCGGGACGGCGGCCCTCGCACCGACGCCGGACGGCGCCCGCGCGCCCGACGAACTGCGCGCGGCCGCCAGGCGGCTGCGCGACGCGGGCCGCGACGTCGACCTCACGCTCCCCCGTCCGTGGCCGACGACGAGCGCCGAGTCCGGGCTCGCCGTCGTCCGCATCGTCCAGGAGGCCCTGACCAACGTGCTGCTCCACTCGCTCGCCCCCGAGGTCGCCGTGGCCGTGGCCGACGACGGCGCCGACCTGCGCCTGCGCGTCCACGACCCGGGTCCGCCCCTCCCGAGCACCGCGGGACGCCAGGGGCACGGCCTGACCTCCATGCGCGAGCGCGCGCTCGCGGCCGGGGGCGCACTGGCCGCCGGCCCGGACGGGCGCGGCGGATGGACCGTCGAGGCACGCATCCCCCGGGAGCCGGCGTGACCGCCCCGGTGCCGGGCGTCGACGGGAGCGGGGCCGCCACGCTCCCGCCGGTCCGCGTCGTCGTCGTCGACGACCAGTCCACGATCCGCCTGGGCCTGCGCATGATCCTCGACAACGAGCCCGACGTGACCGTCGTCGGCGAGGCCGGGGACGGCGAGACCGCGGTGACGATGGCACGCGCGCTGCGACCCGACGTCGTGCTCATGGACGTGCGCATGCCGCGGCTCGACGGCATCGAGGCGACCGCGCGAATCGTCGCCGACCCCGACCTCGCCGACGTGCGCACGCTCGTCCTGACGACCTTCGACGACGACGAGTACGTGTACGGCGCGCTGCGCGCCGGGGCGTCCGGGTTCCTCCTGAAGGACGCGGACCCGCAGACGCTCGTCGACGCCGTGCACCGCGTCCGCGCGGGCGACTCGCTGCTCGACCCGGCCGTCACCGGACGCATCATCTCGACGTACGTCGAGCTCGCGCGGCTCGCGCCGCTCGGGCACGACGCCGACGGGAACGCCGCCGACGGGAGCGGCGAGCCCGGGACCGGGCTGGGCGCGGCCACCCCGCGCGAGCGCGAGGTGCTGCTCGCCGTCGCGCGCGGGCTGTCGAACCGCGAGATCGGCGCCGAGCTGCACCTCACCGAGGCGACGGTGAAGAGCCACGTGCGCTCGCTGCTCACGAAGGTCGGCCTGACCAACCGCGTGCAGCTCGTCATCCTCGCCTACGAGGCAGGCATCGTCCGTCCGGGACGCGACGGTCATCCCGCGTCGACGAGCTGAGCGACGTCGCCCACGCGCCAGGCCCGGACGCCGCCCTCTCCGGCGAGCGTCACGACGGCGTCCGACCCGTCCGGGTGGACCGTTCCCTCACCTCCCGGCTCGGGCGTCGGCAGCACGAGCTGCTGCCACTCCTCCGCGTCGGCAGACATCCACAGGACCGACCGTTCCACGCCCGACGCGACGACCGTGCCGACCGCGGCGTACCCCTCGGCGACTCGGACGACGCGACCGAACGTCTCGCCTCGACCCGTCGCGCCGACGAGCTCGAAGGTCGTGCCGTCCGTGGTCCCGCGCAGCTCGGAGCGCCCGTCGACCTGCACCTGGAGCAGGGGGCGAGCGTCGCCGTCACCCTCGACACACCCCTCGACCTCGAACGCCTCCTCCGCGTCGATCACCGCGCGCTCCCAGCCGGTGCTCTCGCCGACCCAGGACGCGTCGACCTCCCGGTCGCCGTCGACGACCGTGCCCAGCACCCACGGACGACCGTCGGCGAGAAGGCACACGTGCCGCGCGGAGGACCGACCGTCACCGCCCTCGAACCCCTCGTCGAGGGTCCAGACGAGGCCGTCCTCGGACCGCCAGGCCGCGGCGTGCCGCACGCTCGCGCCCTCCGGGCTGTCGGCTCGCACCCCGACCGCGACCCACCCCCCGTCGACCGCGCGGACGCCGTGGATCTCCGCGTGCCCGGAGGACGGCCAGCCGGAACCCTCCGTCCACCCACCGCCCGCGGGACGGAACCACGACCGCACCGTGACGGCGTTCTCGCCCTCCTCCCAGCCGAACGTGACCGTCACCTCGCTCCCGTCCGTGGCCACAGACCGGACCAGGGCGAGGTCCTCCCCGGTCCAGGGGACGTCCGCCGACGTCTCGACCAGGGCACGACCATCGACGGTGTACACCGCTGACGAGACCCACCTCCGCCAGCCGTCGCCCGCGGTCGAGACCTCCGCGCGACGCGCCACGAGCGCCCCGTCGCCCGCGTCGACCTCCGTCGGCCGGAACCAGCGCCGAGGCATCGCGAGGGTCGCGAGCCGACGCCACCGCCCGTCGCGGAGCTCGGTCACGTACGCGCCGCCGTCCCCGGCGAGGACGGCCCGCACCGCACGCTCGTCCGGGTCCCAGGCGGACGGACCGCCGAAGCCGATCCCTCCGTTGTCGTCGGACATGCCCTGGGACGCGATGTGTCCCGGCTCCACCTCGACCACCAGACTGCTCGCGCTGAGCTCGTCGCCCCAGTAGACGGCCGCGAGATCGTCGCCGCCCACGGCAGGCGCCGACAGCCCGGTCGACTGGTCGTCCGTGCCTGCGTCGTCGCGGCGGAAGTCCAGGTACTCCCAGGCGTCACCGTCGCCCGGTTCCCAGAACCACGCCGCCGCGTCCGTCACGGGACCGCCGAGCCCTGCCTCCCGGACCGAGCCCGTCAGGACGAACCCCGTCGCGGTCGTCGCCGCACCCGCGACGCGCGGCGCGTCACCGGGCAGGTCGGACGTCGTCCAGGTGGTCCCCGAGTCCGCGGAGCGATAGGTGACGACCACGTCGTCCCCCACCTCGTCGTCCCAGGAGACCACGGCGACCCACGTCTCTCCGCGTCCTGCCACTCCCTCGACCGTCGGCTCTCCCGCACCGTCCGGCAGGACCAGCGGAACAGGGTCGCCGGACGTCGGGACGAGCACTCCTCGGACGGCCCGCGCGTCCGCGTCGACGCCGAGGGCGACGACCGTCCCGCCCGTCTCGGCGACGTGCGTCAACGGGACGTCCACGATCTCCGGAGGAAGCCGGACCGGTTCCCACGCCACGCGGTCCGCCGAGGTCAGCAGGAAGCCGGCCGTCCGCCCGTCCTCCCCCGTGCTCCCCGCGAGGACGGTGCGCGCCGCACCGCCCGCGGCCGCGAGGTCGCGCACCACGCCCGGAAGGTCCAGGACCGCCGGCTCCCCCGCGACCGCGCCGCTCTCACCGAGGGTCCAGACCACGCCCTCCGGCACACCACCCGGCGTCGTCCGCACACCGCTCACGATCCACGGCAGCCCGGACGCGGCGGGCACGATCCCGACCTGGTCGACGACGGCCTCCTGCGGGGCGAGCTCGGGTGGCACGTCGATCTCGGCGAACACCGCGGGGTCGCGCCGCTCCGGCTCCGCGTCCGGCGTGCACGCCGCGAGCGTCACCCCGAGCGCTCCCGCCAGCACCGCGGCGAAGACCCTCGCCACGCGTCGTCCACGTCCGTGCACCATGCGGCCCCCTGCCGTCGCCATGACCCGCGTCGTCGCGCGTCGCGGGACCGACGTCCCGCGAGCGGAGAACCTACCGAGGTTTCGACGCCCCTCGAGGGTTTTCCACAGGCCAACGCACGACGGAGCCCGACGGCGGAAGGGGACTCGCGCCGTCGGGCTCCGGGTTCTCGTGGGGTCGGTCCCTGTCGCGGGTCGCGTCAGCCGGCCGCCACGGTCTCGGCAGGCGGGGTCGCCGCCTGCCCGTCCTCGGTGCTCGCGCCCTCGTGGGCCGCGAGACGCTCTGCCCGCACGACCTCGCGGCTGCTGCCGCGGTAGGCCGCGACGAGGATGTCGCGCATGTCCTCCAGGACCGGCATCCGCGGGTTCGCCGGGGCGCACTGGTCCTCGAACGACCGGAGGGCGAGGTCGTCGAGGCGGCTGAGGAACGCCGCCTCGTCGACGCCCTGCGCCGCGAACGTCGGCTCGATGCCGACCTTGGCGCGCAGCTCCTCGACCGCCTTCGCGTACGACTCGACGCCCTCCTCCGGGGTGGAGGCCGGCAGCCCGAGGTGCTTCGCGATCTCCTGGAACCGCTCCGGGGCCACGTAGCGCTCGTACTTGGGCCAGCTCGTGAGCTTGGTGGGCACCTGGCCGTTGTAGCGGATCACGTGCGGCAGGAGCACCGCGTTGGTGCGCCCGTGCACGAGGTGGAAAGTCGAGCCCACGGTGTGCGCCATGGCGTGCACGATGCCGAGCATCGCCGAGCCGAACGCCATGCCCGCGATGGTCGCCGCGTTGTGCATCTTCTCGCGCGCCTTCGGGGCCGCCGCACCCTGCGTGACCGAGTCCTCGATGTGCTCGAAGACCATCTTGATCGCCTGGAGGCACAGCCCGTCGGTGAAGTCGTTCGCGTAGACGGAGACGAACGCCTCGGTCGCGTGCGTGAGGGCGTCGAAGCCCGAGTCGGCCGCGAGCTTGGCGGGCATGGTGTCCGTGAGCACGGGGTCGACGATCGCGACGGTCGGGGTGAGCGCGTAGTCCGCGAGCGGGTACTTGAAGCCCGTCTCGGGGTCGGTGATGACCGCGAACGGCGTCACCTCCGCGCCGGTGCCCGACGACGTCGGGATGCACACGAGCTTCGCCTTGCCCCCGAGCTCGGGGAACTTGTACGCGCGCTTGCGCACGTCGAAGAACTTCTCCCGCATGTCGGAGAACTCGATCTCCGGGTGCTCGTAGCGCAGCCACATGACCTTGGCCGCGTCCATGGGCGAGCCGCCGCCGATCGCGATGATCGTGTCGGGCTCGAAGTCGCGCATCGACTCGGCGCCGCGGTTCACGGTGCCGACGCTCGGCTCCGGCTCGACCGCGTCGATGATCTGGATCGCGACCTTCTCCTCGCGGCGCGCGAGGACGTCGAGCACGCGGTCGACGACGCCGATGCGGCTCATGACCTTGTCGGTGACGATCGTGACGCGGTGCACGTCGCGCATCTGCGCGAGGTACTGGATCGAGTTCGGCTCGAAGTACGTCTTGGCGGGCACCTTGAACCACTGCATGTTGTTGTTGCGCCGCCCGATCCGCTTGACGTTGATGAGGTTGACCGCCGACACGTTGTTCGACACCGAGTTCGCGCCGTAGCTGCCGCAGCCGAGCGTGAGCGACGGGAGCAGCGCGTTGTAGATGTCGCCGATGCCGCCGAGCGACGTCGGGCTGTTCCACAGCACGCGCACGGCCTTGACCCGCGCGCCGTAGCGCTCGACGAGCTCCTGGTCCGCCGTGTGGATCGCCGCCGAGTGGCCCAGGCCGTCGAGCTCGACCATGCGCTCCGCGAGGCGGACGCCGTGCTCGGTGTCGCGCGCACGCAGCACCGCGAGGACCGGGGTGAGCTTCTCGCGGCTCAACGGCTCCTGCGGGCCCACGTCGTCGATCTCCGCGAGGATGATCGACGTGTCGTCGGGCACCTCGAAGCCGGCCTCGCGCGCGATCCACACGGGCGACTTGCCCACGACCTTCGGGTTGAGCTTCGCGCCGGCGCAGTTGGTGCCGCTCGCCTCGACGCCGAAGATGAGGCGCTCGAGCATCGCCTTCTCGGCGGGCGTCGTGCGGTAGGCGTGCAGCCGGGCCAGCTCGCGCATCGCGTCGTCGTAGACGACGTCGTCGAGGATGAGCGCCTGCTCCGACGCGCAGACCATGCCGTTGTCGAACGCCTTCGACATGACCACGTCGTTGATCGCGCGGCCGAGGTCGGCGCTCTTCTCGACGTAGGCGGGGACGTTGCCCGCGCCGACGCCGAGCGCCGGCTTGCCGGCCGAGTAGGCCGCGCGGACCATGCCGTTGCCGCCCGTCGCGAGGATGAGCGCGACGCCCGGGTGGTGCATGAGGGTGTTGGTCGCCTCGATCGAGGGGTGCTCGACCCACTGGATGCAGTCGTCGGGCGCGCCGGCGGCCACGGCGGCGTCCCGCACGATGCGGGCCGCCTCGACCGACGAGCGTTGCGCGCTCGGGTGGAAGGCGAACACGACGGGGTTGCGCGTCTTGAGCGCGATGAGCGACTTGAAGATGGTGGTCGACGTCGGGTTGGTCACCGGCGTCACGGCGCACACCACGCCGACCGGCTCGGCGATCTCGACGACGCCCGTCAGCTCGTCGCGGCCGATGATGCCGACCGTCTTGAGGTTCGCCATCGAGTTGGGCACGTGCTCGCACGCGAAGATGTTCTTGGTCGCCTTGTCCTCGAACACGCCGCGCCCGGTCTCGGCGACGGCCAGCTGCGCGAGGTGACCGTGCTGGTGCAGGCCCGCGACCGATGCCTTGAGGACGATCCGGTCGACGTCCTCCTGCGTGAGGCTCATGTACTGGTCGAGCGCCTTGCGGGCGCGCTCGACGAGGACGTCGATCTCGTGCGCGGTGCGCGTGTCCTCGGTGCGGGTCTCGACCTTCGTGCCGGCGCTCTTCGCGCTCATGCGTCCCCTCCGGTGCCCGGCCGGGCCGGGCGTCGGGCCGCGGGTGCTGCCGGGGCCGGATTGCCCCGGCTCCTTCAGCGGTCTCTCTACTTGTGAATGTTTTCACAAGCGCCTGGGCGCGGCAAGGCCCCGCGGCCGTTCGGGGCCCAAGGTCCCGGCACCCTCGTGACCTCCGCACCACCGCCCCCGCCGCCGTAGGGTGGGGGACCATGACCGCCGAGCAGACGACGAGCCCCTCGCTCTCGCCCGAGAGCCCCACCGAGACCCCGCTCCCCGACGACGGCGCGCCCCACGACCCGTACCTGTGGCTCGAGGACGTCGAGGGGGACGAGGCCCTGACCTGGGTCCGTGCACGCAACGCCGAGGTCGCCGACACGCTCGAGACCGCCGACGAGTTCGCCACGACCGAGCGCGCGATCCGCGAGGTGCTCGACTCGGACGCGAAGATCCCCGAGGTCTCGAAGATCGGCGACCGGTACTACAACTTCTGGCGCGACGCGCAGCACGAGCGCGGGCTCTGGCGCCGCACGACGCTCGAGTCCTACCGCACCGACGACCCGGAGTGGGAGACCGTGCTCGACCTCGACGCGCTCGCCGCGGCCGAGGGCGAGTCGTGGGTCTGGCACGGCGCGAGCGTCCTGCGCCCGACGCCGGAGCAGCTCGCCGCACGCGAGCCGTGGCGGCACGCGCTCGTCGAGCTCTCCCCCGGCGGCTCCGACGCCGACGTCACGCGCGAGTTCGACCTCGTCGAGAAGCGGTTCGTCGCGCCCGAGGACGGCGGCTTCCACCGCGCCGAGGCCAAGGGCTCGCTCGGCTGGATCGACGCCGACACCGTGTACGTCTTCACCGACTTCGGCGAGGGCACGCTCACGCCGTCGGGGTACCCGCGCGTGGTCAAGCGCTGGACGCGCGGCACCCCGCTCGACGAGGCCGTGACGGTCTACGAGGGCACCGACGAGGACATGTACATCTCCGCCTGGCGGTCGCACACGCCCGGGTTCGAGCGCGACTTCGTGCACCGCTCCAAGGCGTTCTACGCCGACGAGCTCTACCTCGCCGAGCACACCGGCACGCCCGAGCAGCGCCTGACGAAGATCGACGTGCCCGACTCCGCCGAGGTCGGCGTCCGGCGCGAGTGGATGCTCGTGGAGCTCCGCGACGACTGGGCCGTCGGAGGCGCGACGTACCGCGCGGGCTCGCTCCTCGTCGCGCGGTTCGACGACTTCCTCGCGGGCGACCGCGGCTTCACCGTGCTCTTCGAGCCCACGGCGACGACGTCGCTCGCCGGCGCCACGTGGACGCGCCACCACCTCGTCGTCAACGTGCTCGACGACGTGAAGAACCGCCTGCACGTGCTCACGCCGCCGGACGCCGCCGGCCCCGGGGGCGCCGTCGGGCAGGAGGCCGCGGACGCGCCGTGGGTGCGGTCGGAGATCCCCGGCCTGCCGGAGCTCGGCACGGTCGCCGTCGGAGCCGTCGACCCCGTCGACTCCGACGACCTGTGGCTCGTCACGACCGACTACCTCACGCCCACGACGCTCTCGCTCCTGTCGCTCGGCGAGCGGCCGGGCGACGCGGGTGCACCGGACGTCGTCAAGTCCAACCCCGCGTTCTTCGACGCCGACGGCATGACCGTCGCCCAGCACTTCGCCACGTCGGACGACGGCACGCGCGTGCCGTACTTCGTCGTCGGCCACGCGGACCTCGTCGCGGGCGCGGGCGACGGCGGCACGCGAGCCGCGCCGACGCTGCTGTACGGGTACGGCGGCTTCGAGATCTCGCTCACGCCCGCGTACTCGGGCGCGCTCGGCCGCGCCTGGCTCGCGCGGGGCGGCGTCTACGTCGTCGCGAACATCCGCGGCGGCGGCGAGTACGGGCCCGCCTGGCACCAGGCCGCGCTCAAGGCGAACCGCCACCGCGCCTACGAGGACTTCGCCGCCGTCGCGCGCGACCTCGTGGCCCGCGGGATCACGACGCACGAGCACCTCGGCATGGAGGGCCGCTCCAACGGCGGCCTGCTCGCGGGCAACATGCTCACGCAGTACCCCGAGCTCTTCGGCGCCGTGATCGTCGGCGTCCCGCTGCTCGACATGCGCCGGTACACGAAGCTGCTCGCCGGGGCGTCGTGGGCGGCGGAGTACGGCGACCCGGACGACCCCGAGCAGTGGGCGTTCATCCGCACCTTCTCGCCGTACCACCTGTTCGACGCCGAGCGCGACTACCCGCCCGTGCTCTTCACGACGTCGACCAAGGACGACCGCGTCCACCCCGGCCACGCGCGCAAGCTCGCCGCGAAGATGCTCGGCGAAGGCAAGGACGTCACCTACTACGAGAACATCGAGGGCGGCCACGGCGGCGCCGCGAACAACGCCCAGGCCGCCCACATGGCCGCCGTGCACTACCGCTTCCTCGCCGAGCGTCTCGGCTGACGCCTCGTCAGGAGTCGTCCGCGGCGACGGGGACCAGCACTACCTCGTCGTCGCGGACCACGATCTTCTGGTCCGGGCACACCGGCCCGTCGACGATCTCCTCGGCCCCGGACGCCCGCACGACGGTCACGTCACCGGGCGTGCAGCCGTAGTCGAGGAACACGACCCCACCGCCCCCGTCGACCTCCGACTCCTCGTCCCCGGTCCGGACGGTCACGTCCTCCCGGCTGTCGTTGGCGACCTCCAGGTCCCCGCCGCCGTCGCACGCCGACAGCACCGCCCCCACGCCGACGACCGCGACCGCGACCGTCCACGCGCGCCCGTACCGACGACCGTTCATCTCTTCCCCCGCGTTTCGACCGACCTCTCTCGTCGGCAACCTACCGCCGTCGGCGCACCGCGACCTGGGACGACGCGAGGAGGTTCCGGGCAGTTCCCGCGAGCGTCCCCGGCGCGTCGCCCGGCTGGTGCCGGCGTTGTCGGGCCCGCGGCGTGCGCTCGCTCTCACACCCGCAGGCCAGGTCCGCGGGGGTCCCGAAGCGAGACCGACACCGCGGGCGGTCGCCCGAGGTGCGCCAAGACCAGGGCGAGACGACGCCGGGCGGGGTGGGTGGTGGTGCCGCGTCGTGGCGGGCCTGGCGGGAGCCGCGAGGAACGAGCGGCGGATGGTAGACGCGCCACCACCACCCACCCCGCCCACCCCAGGTGACCAGACCGCCGTCGGGCACGAGGTGACCACGGCCCTACCTCGTGCAACCGCGGTCTACCTCGCGGAACCGGGGTCAGGAGTGCGGGACCGTCGCCGTGATGAGGGTGCCGTCGTCGCGGCGGTTGCCCGAGAGCGCGCGCAGGCTCGGGCGGCCGGGGCGTACCGGGCCCTGGCCGTCGAGCGCGACGCGCGTGAGCTCGCCCGGCACGACCTTGACGCGCTCGCCGCGCACGCTGACCTGCGCGCCGTCGCCGGTCTCCGCGTCGAACTCGATCGCGTCGGGGAGCACGGTGACGCGCAGGCGCGAGCCGTGCCACTGGACGCGGAACGTCAGGGACTCCCACTCCTGCGGCAGCCGCGGGTCGAAGGTCAGGTCGCCGTCGGAGTCGCGCATGCCTCCGAACCCGCACGCGAGCGCGGACCACGTGCCGCCCGCGGAGGCGACGTGCACGCCGTCGGCCGCGTTGGCGTGGAGGTTCGCGAGGTCGACGAACAGCGACGACACGAAGTACTCGAGCGCGAGCTCGTGGTACCCGACCTCGGCCGCGACGATCGACTGCACGACGCCGGACAGCGTCGAGTCGCCCGTGGTCAACGGGTCGTAGTACTCGAAGTCGGCGAGCTTCTCCTCCGCGGTGAAGTGCTGGCCCTGCAGGAACAGGGCGAGCACGACGTCGGCCTGCTTGAGCACCTGGTAGCGGTAGATGACGAGCGGGTGGTAGTGCAGCAGCAGCGGTCGCTTGTCCGCGGGCGTGTGCGCGAGGTCCCAGATCTCGCGCTCGAGGAAGTGCGAGTCCTGCGGGTGGATCCCGATGCTCTCGGCGTACGGGATCGACATGTGGTCCGCCGCGCGGACCCACTCCGCCGCCTCGTAGGCGCCGAGCCCGAGCCGGTCCACGAGGAGCGCGTAGTCCTCGGGGTGCTCGGCCTTCATGCGCTCGACGACGATCGCGGCCGCGCGCAGGTTGAACCGTGCCATGACGTTGGTGAACAGGTTGTCGTTGACGACGGTCGTGTACTCGTCGGGGCCGGTCACGCCGTGGATGTGGAAGTTGTCGTCGCCGTTGGCGCGCCAGAAGCCCAGGTCCTCCCACATGCGGGCGGTCTCGACGAGGATGTCGACGCCCTCGCGGCGCAGGAAGTCGACGTCCCCCGTGGCGCGCACGTACTGCACGAGCGCGTAGCTCACGTCGGCGTCGATGTGGTACTGCGCGGTACCGGCGGCGTAGTAGGCGGACGCCTCCTCGCCGTTGATGGTGCGCCAGGGGAAGAGAGCGCCCTTCTGCGACAGCTCGCCGGCACGACGGCGGGCGGCGTCGAGCATCTGGTAGCGGAACCTCAGCGCGTTGCGCGCGTACCGGGGGCTCGTGTACGTGAGGAACGGCAGGACGTAGATCTCGGTGTCCCAGAAGTAGTGCCCGCTGTACCCGGAGCCCGTGAGGCCCTTGGCGGGGACGCCGTTGCCCTCGGCGCGCGCCGTCGCCTGGGCGAGCTGGAACAGGTTCCAGCGCACGGCCTGCTGGATGCCGGGCTGGCCGGGGACCTCGACGTCGGAGCGCGCCCAGAAGTCGTCGAGCCATTCACGCTGGAGCGAGAGCTGGCCGTCGACGCCGGTCTCCCGCGCGCGGTCGAGCGTGCGGCGGCAGCGGTCGACGAGCTCGCGCGACGGCACGCCGCGCGACGTGTGGTACGCGACGAGCTTGGTGAGCCGGATGGGGCGGCCGGGCTCCGCGTGGACGCGGAACACGTGCTTGGCGAGGTCCTCGTCGACCTGCGTGCGCACGTCCCACTCGTTCTCGGTCTCGAGCAGGTCGTCCGCCGCGACGGCGAGCGTCATGCCCGAGTTCGTGGCGCGGTAGGAGAGCACGAGCCGCTCGTCGTCGCCCCACTGGGACTGCGGCTGGAGCACCCGACCGGAGAACTGGTCGGTCTTGCGCGGGTCGAACCCCTCGCCGAGCGAGGCGGAGCGCACGTGGTACTCGTCCTGCCCGTCCTGGCGGTTGAGGATCTGCGACGAGATCGCGACGGGCGCCGCGGCGTCGAGCAGCGTCACCTCGAACGTCATGATCGCCAGGTGCCGCTCGACGAACGACACCATGCGCTCCGAACGGACCTGGACGCGCTTGCCCGACGGCGTCCGCCACAGCAGCTCGCGGCGCAGGACGCCGTCGCGCAGGTCGAGCGACCGCTCGTAGTCGACGAGGTCGGCGACGGGCAGCAGGAGCGGCTCGTCGTCCACGTAGAGCCGGATGACCTTCGCGTCGGGGACGTTGACGATGGTCTGCCCGACGCGCGCGAACCCGTACGCCTCCTCGGCGTGCCGGATCGACCAGGTCTCGTGGAAGCCGTTGACGAACGTGCCGTGCGAGTGGGACTCCCGCCCCTCCTCGACGTTGCCGCGCATGCCGAGGTAGCCGTTCGCGACGGCGAAGAGGGTCTCGGTCACGCCGAGGTCCTCGGCCGAGAACTGCGACTCGACGAGCCGCCACGGCTCGGCCGGGAAGCGCAGGCGGTCGACGGTGCTCTGCTCGTCGGCGGTCTTGCGGATCACGCGCCCGCCTCCTCGCCGGCCGGTGCGGCGTCGGCCTGCGCGGCCACGGTGGCGCGCGGGCGGTCGAGGACCGTCGCGTCCAGCTCGCCCAGGTCGCTCACGACGACGTCGGCCCCGTGCGCGCGCAGCGCGTCGGCGCCCACGCCGCGGTCGACGCCGAGCACCAGCCCGAAGTCCCCGGCGGCACCGGCCTGGACGCCCGAGAGCGCGTCCTCCACGACGACCGCCTCCGCGGCCGGGACGCCGAGCAGCTCGGCCGCGCGCAGGTAGGTGTCCGGAGCGGGCTTGCCCGCGATGTGCTCGCGCGCGGCGACGTTCCCGTCGACGACGACGTCGAACCGGTCCGTCAGCCCCGCGGCGGCGAGGACCGCGGGCGTGTTCCGCGACGACGACACGACCGCGACGGCGGCGCCCGCCCCGGTCACGGCGTCGAGGAAGCGCACGGAGCCCGGGTAGGGCGTGATGCCCTCGTCCGCGAACATGCGGTTGACGATCTCGTCCTTGCGGTTGCCCAGCGCGCACACCGTGCCCTCGCCGGGCGCGTCCGTGACCTCGCCGCGCGGCAGCTCGACGCCGCGCGACGCGAGGAACGTCGCGACGCCGTCGTACCGGGGCTTGCCGTCGATCGACGCGAAGTAGTCCGCGGCGGTGTACGGGGCGAGGCCGTGCGCGGCGCAGTACGGCGCGAACAGCCGTTCCCAGGCGCGCATGTGGAGCTCGGCGGTCGGCGTGAGCACGCCGTCGAGGTCGAACAGCACGGCTCGCAGGACGGGCATGGGGGTCCTTCGCGGTGGGGGGACGGGTCGGCGCGGAGGACACGTCCGTGCCGTCCGGAGAGCCGGGGCACGGCCGTCCGCACGTCGCCGTCGTGACCGCCGCGCGGGGTCAAGCGTACGCACGACGGGCGGTGTGCGGGAAGCCGCCGAGCCGACGCCCAGGCGGCGCTCAGGCGTGGGCTCGCTCCGCCAGCACGTCGGCGACGCGGCCCAGGTTCGCGAGGAGGGCGCGGTGCTCGTCGGGGGTGCCCGCGACGCCGCGACCGGGCCCTCCCCCGGCACCCCGGGGGGCGCCCAGGAGCGTGACGTCGTCGAGCGCGGGCAGCGGGAGCCCGATCCGGCGCCACGGCACGCTCACCAGGTCGGCGAGCTCGCCCAGCGCGGGGCCGGCGCACTGCGACACCTGTGCGGGCGGGAGCGCGGCCCACAGGCCGACGCCCCGCTCGACCGCGCGCGCGACGGTCTCCCACGTCTTCTCGTCCCACGGCCCGAGCGCGAGACCGACGGCGTCGGCGCCCGCGAGCACGACGGGCGCCACGCCCACCCAGGCGCCTCCCACGTGGACGACCGTCGACGCCGACGCGGCGCGTGCGGCGTCGAGCACGGGCCGCAGCCCGTCCACGAGGTCCGGGCCGGGCACCGCGCGCAGGCGCGAGTAGCCCGAGAACGACGGGAGCACGCCCGCCCCGACCTGGGCGAGCAGCGGCTCGTCGACCTGCACGACGACGTCCGCCCCGGGGACCTGCCGGCGCACCTGCGCGACGTGGTCGCCCACGGCCACCGCGAGCGCCTGGACGACCTCGCGCACGGCGCCCCGGTCGGACAGCACGCGGTCGCCCCGGGCGAGGTAGACGTCCGCGGCGAGCGTCCACGGCCCGGTGACGGTCACGGCGAGCGGGCCCGAGTACCCCGCCCCCGCGATGGCGAGCGCCTCCAGGTCCTCGCGCAGGAACGCCTCGGCCCGCCGCCGGTCCGCGCCGCCGTGGTCGGCGAGCTTCCAGCCGTGCGGACCCAGCTCGACGGGCAGCTCCGGCAGCAGCGCGGCGGTGCGCCCGGTCGCGTCCGCGCCGGGTCCGCGCCCCGGGAGCTGGACGAGGAACGGCACCCCGCGCACGCCCGTCGGGACCTCGGCGAGGTCGCCGAGCACCGTGAGCTGCGCCTCCAGCACGTCCGCTCCCTCGCCGCCGGGCCACGGGCCGAGCCCGCTCACCGCGGTCATGCCGCACCCCCGCGCGAGCGCTCGCCCCGGGCGTCGCCCGGCCTCTCGTCACGAACCACGTGCCGTCCACCTCTCTCCAGGAGCACACTGGGAAACCGAGCCGTGCCGCGATCCCGCCGGGGTCCGGGGGCCGCGCGGCCACCGAGCACGAGGGTGTGCGGAAGGGCTCCGACATGGGCACGCACGAGAACAAGGCCACGGCGGTCGCCGTGCACACGCGGGCGATCCCCGGCAACCACGGCGACGCGCTCGCGACGCTGCTCGGGCCCGGGTTCCGCAACCACGACACGTCGCCGGGCTGCGAGGGCGGCGTCGACGCCCTCCTCGCGATGATGCACTGGTACGACGAGGCGTTCGAGGACCAGCGCGTCGAGGTCCTGCACGCCGTCGCGGAGGGCGACCTCGTCGCGCTGCACGTCGAGCTCAGCGCGCGTCACACCGGGTTCTTCCGCGGCGTCGCGCCGACGGGGCGGCGCTTCCGGGTGCGCGAGATGCACGTGCTGCGCTTCGTCGAGGGCCAGGAGGTCGAGCACTGGTGCGTGCGCGACGAGTCGGCGCTCGTGCGCGCGCTCGCTCACCCCGCGCCCGTCGGCGCCGGCTGACCGGCCGACCGGTCTGCCGACCGTGCCGCCGCGCGGTAGGCACGGTCCACCGTGGCCTGGCCGAGCACGCGCGGCCCGTCGTAGACGACGAGCGACTGCCCGGCCGCGACGCCGCGGAGCGTCGTGCCCCTGAGCTCGACCTCGATCGCGTCGCCGGCGGCCCGGACCCGGGCCGCGACCGGCGCACCGTGCGCGCGGACCTGCACCTCGACGTCGGCGCGCTCCCCCGGCGCCGGGCGCGCGCCGTCGAACCAGACCGCCGCGCCGGCCTCGATGCGGTCGACGCTCAGCAGCTCGGCCGGGCCGACGACCACACGGTTGCTCGCGGGCTGCACGTCGAGCACGTACCGCGGGCGACCGTCCGGCGCGGGGCGGTCGATGCCGAGGCCCTTGCGCTGGCCGACGGTGTACGCGTAGGCGCCGTCGTGCTCGCCGAGCACCGTCCCCTCCGCGTCGACGATCTCGCCCGGGCGCGCGCCCAGGCGGTCGCGGAGGAAGCCCTGCGTGTCGCCGTCGGCGACGAAGCAGATGTCGTACGAGTCGGGCTTCGCGGACACCGACAGCCCGCGCCGCGCCGCCTCGGCGCGCACCTCGTCCTTCGACGCGAAGTCCCCGAGCGGGAACATCGCGCGCGCGAGTCGCTCCGGCCCCATGACGGCGAGCACGTAGGACTGGTCCTTCGCCTCGTTCGGGGAGCGGTGCAGCTCCCGCACGCTGCGCACCCCGTCCGAGGCGGACGCGTCGGGCACGTCGCGCGTCACGACGCGCGCGTAGTGGCCCGTCGCGACGGCGTCGAAGCCGAGCGCCGTCGCCTTGTCGAGCAGCGCCTCGAACTTGATGTGCTCGTTGCACCGCACGCACGGGTTGGGCGTGCGCCCGGCCTCGTACTCGGCGAGGAAGTCGGCGACGACCGTGTCCTCGAACCGCTCCGAGAGGTCCCACACGTAGTACGGGATGCCGAGCACGTCGGCTGCGCGCCGCGCGTCCCCCGCGTCCTCGATCGAGCAGCACCCGCGCGACCCGGTGCGGAACTGGTCGCGGTTGCGCGACAGCGCCATGTGGACGCCCACGACCTCGTGCCCCGCCTCGACCGCGAGCGCCGCGGCGACGGCCGAGTCGACGCCGCCCGACATGGCGGCGAGGACCCTCACGCGGCACCGCCCGCGCGGGTCGGGACCGCGGTGCGGGTCGGAGCAGCGGCACGCGTCGGGCCGGACGCGAGACCCGCCGCCCGCGCTCGCTCGACGGCGGGGGGCAGCGCGTCGAGGAGGCGCGCGACGTCGTCGGGCGTGGACGTGACGCCGAGCGAGAACCGCAGCGCGCCGCGCGCGTCCTGCTCCGGCACGCCCATCGCGAGGAGCACGTGCGACGGCTGCGGCACGCCGGCCTGGCAGGCCGAGCCGGTCGACGCCTGCACGCCCGCGGAGTCGAGCAGGTAGAGGAGCGAGTCGCCCTCGGCCCCGGGGAACGTGAAGTGCGCGTTGCCCGGCAGCCGGGCGGCGTCGCGGCCGCCCGCCCCCGGCTCGGGGCCGCTGAGGACGGCGTCCGGGACCCGCCCGCGGACCCCCGCCACGAGCGCGTCGCGCAGCGCCGCGAGGTGCGCCGCGCGCTCGTCGCGGTGCGCGACGGCCTCGGCGACGGCGACGCCGAACGCGCGGATCGCGGGCGCGTCGAGCGTGCCGGAGCGCACGCCGCGCTCCTGGCCTCCGCCGTGCAGGACCGGGGTGAGGGGCGCGTCGCGCCGCGTGACGAGCGCGCCGACGCCGACGGGCCCGCCGAGCTTGTGGCCGGACACGGTCATCGCGTCCAGACCGCTCGCCGCGAAGTCGACCGGGACCTGACCGACGGCCTGGACCGCGTCGGAGTGCACCGGGATGCCGTGCGGACGCGCGAGCTGGACGACCTCCTGGACGGGCTGCAGCGTCCCGACCTCGTTGTTGGCCCACATGACGGAGATCAGCGCGATCTCCTCGGCGTGCTCGGCGACCTCGGCACGCAGCGCGGCGAGGTCCACGCGGCCCTCGCCGTCGACGGGCAGCAGGACGATCTCGGCGCCCGCGTGCTCGGCCATCCAGAACGCGGGGTCGAGCACCGCGTGGTGCTCGACCGCCGAGACGACGATCCGCCGACGGCGCGGGTCGGTCGTGCGGCGGCCCCAGAACAGGCCCTTGATCGCGAGGTTGTCCGCCTCGGTGCCCCCCGCGGTGAACACGACCTCGCTCGGGCGCGCGCCGAGCGCCGCGGCGATCGACTCGCGCGCCTCCTCGACCGTGCGGCGGGCGGCGCGCCCCGCGGCGTGCAGCGACGACGGGTTGCCGGTGCGCGACAGCTCGTCGACGAGGGCCTCGCGCGCCGCCACGGACAGCGGCGTCGTGGCGGCGTGGTCGAGGTAGGCCGCCGGCGCGGGGACGGGGCCGGAAGGGTGGGTCACGATCACCCAGTCTACGGAGCACCCGGGCGCGTCCGGTCCGAGGAGTGAGCGGCGCTGGACATCGCGGCGAGAAGCGCTAGGTTGTCAGAGGTCTGCGCCCGGCCGTCGCCGGGCGCTCGTCCCGGTCGCAGGACCGCCGTCGCGCGCCACACGTCGCCGCGGGACGGGAGCGCGCCGACGACGAGACCGTCCAGCCACCGACAGGGGAAGTGGCATCTCGATGCCCGACGACGCCGCACCGCCCGCCGTCGAGGCCGCCGGAGACGTCCCGGTCGCCTCGGGCGGTGGCCGCCTGCTCTGGAGAGACCTGCCGCTCGGGCTGCGCGACGAGCTCGAGGCGGTCGCCGGCGGCCGGGTCGTGCAGGAGCGCTCCGTCTCGGCCGGGTTCAGCCCCGGGCTCGCGTCCGTCCTCACGTTCGACGACGGCTCCCGCCTCTTCGTCAAGGCGGCGCGGACCGCGGACGAGCCCGTGGCGGCCAACCTCCACCGCGCCGAGGCGAAGGTCGCGACACGGCTGCCGCGCGAGGTCCCCGCCCCGCGCTTCGCGTGGGGCCACGGTGACGGCGACTGGATCGCGCTGGCGTTCGCCGTCGTCGACGGGCACGTGCCCGCCACGCCCTGGGACCCCGACGAGCTCGACCGGGTCCTGGCCACCCTCGTCCGCCTCGCGTCGGTCCCGGGGGCCCGCGCGATGCGGCTGCCGCCGACCGGGCCAGACTTCGCCGACATGGCGACCGGGTGGCGTGCGCTGCGCGACGACCCCGACCCGCGCCTGGCCGCCGTCGCGCCGTGGGCGGCCGCGCACCTCGACGCGCTCGCGGAGGCCGAGCGCGGGGCGCTCGTGGCGTGCGAGGGCGAGTCGTTCGTGCACGGCGACATGCGCGCCGACAACGTCCTCCTCACGCCGGAGAAGGTCTACGTCGTCGACTGGCCGCACGCGTCGCGCGGCGCGGCGTGGCTCGACCTCGCGATGTTCCTGCCGAGCGTCGTGATGCAGGGCGTGGTGGACGTCTGCGAACCGGTCACGGTGAGCGCCGACCCGGCGCGCCGCGCGCGCGGCGGCGCGTGGGCGGCGTCGACCTTCGCGGCGCACCCCCTCGGGGGCGACGTGCACCCCGCCGACCTGCGGTCGGTCGTCGCCGGGATCGCCGGGTACTTCCTGCACTCCGCCCGCAAGCCCGCCGTCCCGACGATCCCCCGCCTGCGCGCGTTCCAGCGCGCCCAGGGCGTCGCCGCCCTCGCGTGGCTGGAGCACCTGGGCCTCTGAGGCTCCCGGACGGGACGGGTCTCCCGGAGGTGCGGCGGACGACGAGGGGTCCGGCGCCGTCGCGACGCCGGACCCCTCGGCCGTGCGGGAGGCGCGTCAGTCGCGCCACACCTGGACGACGGAGGGCCGCGGGCCGGCGAACGCGCCCGTCGGGACCGGGGTGCCCGGCGTCAGGTAGTCGGGGAAGTACGACGCCTGCGCGTCGAACGACCCGTCCTCGCCCGGGTGCTGGACCGCCACGTAGACCATGCGGTCCGCCGAGTCGACGAGCGGCCCGCACGTCTCGGCGCCGCGCGGCACCGAGAGGAACTGCTCGACGCGACCGCGCTCGCGGCCGTCGAGCGTGACCTTGAACAGGCCGTCGCACTTCTGGATCGTGCTGGGCTGCCCGTCGGTGGAGATCCACAGGTTGCCCTCGGCGTCGAACGCGAGGTTGTCCGGGCAGGAGATCGGGGAGACCTTCTCCTTCGGGTAGCCCGAGAAGTAGGTCGAGGCGTTCGTCGCCGGGTCGCCCGCGACGAGCAGCAGGTTCCACCGGAACGTCAGGGCGGCAGCGTCGTCGCCGTCCTCGACGATCTCCACGACGTGGCCGTCGCGGTTGGTGTTGCGGGGGTTCGGCTCGGTCGCGGCCTCGACCGCCGCGGGCCCGCGCGAGGTGTTGTTGGTGCACGCGACGTAGACGCGGCCCGTGACCGGGTTGGGCTCGACGTCCTCGGGGCGGTCCATCTTCGTGGCCCCGACCTGGTCCGCCGCGACGCGCGTGTAGACGAGCACCTCCTCGAGGCTCATGCCGGGGACCTGGCTCCGCCCGTCCAGGACGAGCGGGACCCACTCGCCCCGGCCGTCGAACGCGCCGTCGGACGGCACCGCGCCCGACCCGTCGATCTCGGACGCGGGCGAGTCGCCGCGGAACCTCGCGACGTACAGCGAGCCCTCGGTGAGCAGCGTCTTGTTGTGGCGGCGGGCGCCGTCGCTGTTGCCGGGGCGCATGGTGCGCGAGGAGACGAACTTGTAGACGTAGTCGAAGCGCTCGTCGTCGCCCATGTACGCGACCGCGTTCCCGCGGCGCGAGAGGATCACGTTGGCGCCCTCGTGCTTGAACCGGCCGAGCGCGGTGTGCTTCACCGGCGGCTCGTCCGGCGCGTACGGGTCGATCTCGACGATCCAGCCGAAGCGGTTCGGCTCGTTCTCGTAGCCGGGGTTGCGGGCGTCGAACCGCGGGTCGTCGAGCTCCCAGCCGTACCCCGTCGCGGCGTCGCGCAGGCCGTAGCGCGCGTCGTGACCCGTGCCCGACGTGCGGAAGTAGCCGTTGTAGTTCTCCTCGCCCGACAGCACGGTGCCCCACGGGGTCGTGCCGCCCGCGCAGTTGTTGAGCGTGCCCAGCACGCGCGTCCCCGACGGGTCCGCGACGGTCTTGACGAGGTCCGTGCCGGCCGCCGGACCGGTCAGGCGGAACTCGGTCGCCAGGTGCACGCGGCGGTTGTACCGGCTGTCCGCGACGTAGTCCCACGGGGTTCCCGTGCGGCGGCGGCTCACCTCGACGACGGACATGCCGTGCGCGGCGCGCTCGATGGCCCGCCGCGTCGGGGCGTCGTACGAGGCGTCGAACATGATCGCCGGGTTGGTGTACTCGTGGTTCGCGACGAGCAGGCCGCGCGTGCCCCGGCCGGGGCCCTTGCCCTTGCCCTGGGCGCCCGCGAGGGCGTGCTGGCGCTCGAACGGCAGGATGTCGAGGTAGTCGTTGTTGTAGCCGAACTGTCCCGCCTGGGCCTCGGGCGTCTGGCGAGCGACGTCGAACGGCTGGGCGCCGCGCAGGATCGGGTCGCCCCAGCGGATCACGGGCCGCCACCGGTAGCCCTCGGGGACGACGAACGCGTCGCGCGCCGCGGGCTGGGGCGAGATCGCGCCGAAGGCGAGCCCCTTCTGCGGGCGCCCACCGCCGTGGCCGCCACCGTGGGCGGGCAGCCCCTGGGCGGCGGCGGGCGCGGCGCCGACGGTCTGCGCGCCGAGCACGACGGCGGCGGCACCGACCGCGAGCCCGCCGAGCAGCGCACGGCGCGACATCGCGCCGGCGACGACGTCGCGGAACGTCTCGTTGGCGCTCTCGTTGGGGACCGGGTGCGAGCACGCGTCCGCGCACTTCAGCCGGCAGGTGACGGGGCTGCGCTTGCCGCGCGCGTGCGGCGCGACGGAGAGCAGGGGGCGATGCTCGGGGGCAGGCGTGATCGTCATCGGTCGTCTCCACGGGTCGGGGGGCCTCCCCGTCACCGGGGAGTCGGCCCGACGCTAGGAACGATCGGTGACCAGCGGGCCACCGCCCGGAGGACGCCGGGTGAACTCTCGGCACCGGCTGGTCGCCCGCTGGGCGGCGACCGGCTACCCCTGCGACGCGCGGTGCTCGCGCAGCACCTCGGCCGCCTGGGGCAGCACGTCCGCGAGGTCGCCCACGACCGCGAAGTCCGAGATCTCGAACAGCGGGCACTCCGGGTCGTTGTTCACGGCGACGATCACCTGCGAGGCCTGCATGCCGCCGCGGTGGTGCGGGGCGCCGGAGATACCCGCGCCGATGTACAGGCGGGGGGCGACGGTGACGCCCGTCTGGCCGACGAACTGGTCGTGCCAGCCTTCGTAGACGGCGTCGCGCGTCGCGCCCACGGCCGCGCCGAGCGCGTCGGCGAGCTCGGTGACGGGACCGAAGTCGCCGTTGGTGCCACGCCCCCCGGCGACGACGATCGCCGCCTCGCCGAGCGCCGGGCGACCCGCGCCGGCCGACTCGTCGACCGTGCGGGACACGACGCGCGCCGCGGTCGCGGCGGGCGAGAGCTCGACGCGCAGCGCCTCGACGTCGGTCGCGACGGCCGCGTCCGCGGGCTGCGGGACGACGGAGTTGGCGCGCAGCGTGAGCACCGCGGGGTCGGTGAGGATCTCGCTGCGCACGTCCCACGACCCCGCGAAGACGCGCTTGTCCGCGACGAGGTGCGTGCCGCCGTCGGTCAGCGCGGACGCGTCGACGACGAGGCCGGCCTCGGTGAGGAACGCGAGGCGCGCCGCCGCCTCCTTGTTCGGGAAGGACGACGTGAGCAGGACGGCGTCGGCGTGGGACGCGCGCGCCGCGGCGGCGAGGACCTCGGCCACGACGGGCGTCAGGTGCAGCGCGTCACCGGTCACGACCTCCCCGCCCGACGACGGCTCGGCCTGGCGCACGAGCGCGACGCCGTGGGCGCCGAGCTGGGCGAGGACGTCGACGCTCGGCGCCTCCAGCGCGACGGCCTCGACGCGCCCGAGCGAGCGGCCGACGGTGATCAGCTCCAGCACGGGCGAGCGCAGCTCGGTGCCGGCGGAGTCGAGGAGGACGAGGACGGTACGGGTCCCGGGGGTGCTCATGGGCGGACGCCTCTCAGACCAGGTCGTTGCGGATGAGGAACTCGGCCAGGGCGCGTCCGCCCTCGCCCTTGTCGACGACGATCTCGGCGTCGGGACGCGGCGGGCGGGGCGACGCGTCGGTCACGCGCGTGCGCGCGCCGGCGTCGCCGACGAGCGCCGGGTCGACGCCGAGGTCGGCGAGGGTCCACGCCTCCACCGGGCGCGTGCGCGCCGCCATGATGAGCTTGAAGTTGGGCATGCGCGGGTCGTTCGCGTGGTCGGTCACGGACACCACGGCGGGGAGCGGCGCCTCGAGGACCTCCTCGACGCCGTCGAGCTCGCGCGTCACGCGCGCGCTGCGCGCGCCCGGCTCCCCCTCGACCTCGAGCTTCCCGGCGAGCGTGAGCTGCGGCAGCCCGAGCTCCGCCGACAGGAGCGCCGGGACGACCGAGCCGAGCCCGTCGAGCGCCGCCATGCCGGTCACGACGACGTCCACCGGCGCCTCGTCCGCGAGGCGGCGCACCGCGGCGGCGAGCACGCGCGCGGTGCCGAAGTAGTCGGAGCCCGCGATCGCGTCGTCGCTCACGCGCACGCCGCGGTCCGCGCCGAGCTGGTAGGAGCGGCGCACGGCGCCGTCGGCGTCCGGCCCGGCCACCGTGAGGACGATCACCTCGCTGGTCTCGCGCTCGGCCTCGGGCAGCGCCTCCTTGAGGCGCAGCGCGGCCTCGACCGCGTTCTCGTCGAGCTCGTTGAGCGTCCCCTCGTCGGCCCGGCGCACGACGCGCCCGCCCTCGAAGCCCCGGTCGGCGTGGATGTCCGGGACGTACTTCACGGCGACGACGATCCGCATCGGCTGCTCTCCCTGTGCGCTGGGCGGTCGGCCGGAGAGGTTCCCGGCCCGCTCGGGGAAGCCTACCGGCGGGCGGCGGGAGGAGCCGGTGACACCCGCCACAATGGACGGGTGCACGTGCCCTCCGACCCGAGCCCCCTCCCCCCGGCCACCGGCGAGCCCGCGCGCCCGGCCGCGCCGGGACGCGTCGACCGGCACGCCCTCGTGCCGCCGCTCGGCGTCCGCGTCGTGGGCGACGGCGTCGACGTCGCCGTCCTCGCGTCGCACGCGACCGCCGTCGAGCTGTGCCTCGTCGACGTCGTCGACGACGCGCTGCCCACGCACGACCCCGCCCGCTACCGCGAGCGCCGCGTCCCGCTCGCCGGGCCGGCGTACGGCGTCTGGCACGCCCACGTCCCGGGCGTCCGCGCCGGGCAGCGCTACGGGTTCCGCGTCCACGGGCCCTGGGACCCCGCCGCCGGGCTGCGGCACAACCCCGCGAAGCTGCTCGTCGACCCGTACGCGCGAGGCCTCGTGGGAGAGCTCGTCGACGACCCCGCGATCCACGGGCAGGTCGGCGACGACCCGTACGGCCCGGCCGACGCGCGCGACTCGCTGCCGTTCGTCCCGCACGCGGTGGTCGTGGCCGAGCCCGCGGGCGCGCTGGCGCCCCGACCGCGCGTCCCCTGGCGCGACACCGTGGTCTACGAGGCGCACGTGCGCGGCCTCACGCAGCGGCTCGAGGCCCTGCCCGAGCACCTGCGCGGCACGTACGCGGGCGTCGCGCACCCGGCGACGATCGAGCACCTGCGGTCGCTCGGCGTGACGACGGTCGAGCTGCTCCCGGTGCACGCGAACGTGCCCGAGCCGCACCTGCTCGCGAGCGGGCGCACCAACTACTGGGGCTACTCGACCCTCGGGTTCTTCGCGCCCCACGCCGCGTACGCGACGCGCGACGCCCAGGAGGCCGGGCCGGGCGCCGTCCTCGACGAGGTGCGCGGCATGGTCCACCTGCTGCACGAGGCGGGGATCGAGGTGCTGCTCGACGTCGTGCACAACCACACGTGCGAGGGCGGCGCGGACGGCTATCACCTGTCGTGGCGCGGGCTGGACAACGCCGGGTACTACCTGCACGACGGCGGCTCGCCCGCACGCCTCGCCGACGTCACCGGGACGGGCAACTCGCTCGACTTCCGGCGGCCCGCCGTGGTGCGGGCCGCCCTGGACTCGCTGCGGTACTGGGCCGAGGTCGTGGGGGTCGACGGGTTCCGGTTCGACCTCGCGGTCACGCTCGGGCGCGGAGCATCCGGGTTCGACCCCGACCACCCGTTCCTCGTCGCCCTCCAGACGGACCCGGTGCTGTGCGGGCTCAAGCTCGTCGCGGAGCCGTGGGACGTGGGACCGGGCGGCTGGCGGACCGGGCAGTTCCCGCCGCCGCTCGCCGAGTGGAACGACCGGTTCCGCGACGCGGCGCGCCAGTTCTGGCTCGCCGACGCGCGCGAGGCGTCCCACGGGCGTCCCGGCCACGGCGTGCGCGACCTCGCGACCCGGCTCGCGGGCTCGGCCGACCTGTTCGGCCACTCCGACCCGCCGCTGCTGCGCGGACCCGTCGCGTCGGTGAGCTACGTGACCGCGCACGACGGGTTCACGCTCGCCGACCTGGTCGCGTACGACCACAAGCACAACCTCGCGAACGGCGAGGACAACCGCGACGGGACGGACGACAACCGGTCGTGGAACCACGGCCTCGAGGGCCCGGTCGTGGCCACGGACGCACGGGCGGGCGGTGGCGCCGGGCTCGACGCGCTCGGGCTCGGCGTGGAGATCGCGCCCCTGCGCCGCCGGTCGATCCGCAACCTCCTCGCGACGCTCGTCCTCGCCGCGGGCACCCCCATGCTCACCGCGGGCGACGAGATGGGCCGGACGCAGCGCGGCAACAACAACGCCTACGTGCAGGACGACGAGACGTCCTGGGTCTCGTGGGACCTCTCGCCGTGGCGCAAGGACCTGCTCGCGACGGCGCGGTACCTGCTCGCCCTGCGGCGCGCGCACCCCGCGCTGCGGCCCGACACGTTCTTCACCGGACGGCCCCGCGCCACGGGGGCCGCGACGGACGCTGCGACGCGGCACAGGGCGGACGGCGTCGGCGTGCCCGACCTCGTGTGGTTCGACGCCGACGGCGAGCTCCTGGACCACGCGGCGTGGCACGACCCTGCCGTCCGGACGCTCCAGATGCTGCGGACCGCGCCCGAGCCCGGCGACGCCGACGTGCTGGTCGTCCTCGCCGGCGCCCTCGACCCCGTGGACGTCACGCTCCCGGGCGTGCGGGCGGCGGCCGGCGCCGACCCCGAGCGCTGGGACCTCGCGTGGGACTCCGACTGGGAGCACCCCGACGACCGGGACCGCGCGAACGGCGACGGCACCGCCCACGCGGGCGACGTCGTCGGGCTCGAGGCCCTGAGCCTGCGCGTCTACGTCTCCACCCCGCCGAGGTAGAGCCCCGGTCGCGCGAGGTAGAGGCATGGTCGCGCGAGGTAGAGCCGTGGTCGCACGAGGTAGAGGCGTTGTCGCACGCGCCCACCGGGCCCGCCCAGGTCTGGACACGTGCTCTACTCTTCCCGCATGAGTGACAGCGCGGTCGACTCCCCCGTCAGCTCCCCCAGGATCGAGGACCCCGAGGTCGTCGTCGTGGGGGCCGGCCTCGCCGGGCTCGTCGCGGCGGCCGAGCTCACCGCGGCGGGGCGCCGCGTCGTCCTGCTCGACCAGGAGCCGGCCGCGAGCCTCGGCGGCCAGGCGTGGTGGTCGTTCGGCGGCCTGTTCCTCGTCGGCTCGCCCGAGCAGCGGCGCATGGGCGTCACGGACTCCGCCGAGCTCGCGTTCGACGACTGGCTCGGGTCCGCGCGGTTCGCGCCCGGCGCGGACCGCGGCGAGGGCCCCGACCGCCACGGGTACGCCTGGGCGCGCGGGTTCGTCAACTTCGCGGCCGGGGAGATGCGCGACTGGCTGCACGACAAGGGCGTGCGGTGGTTCCCGCTCGTGCAGTGGGCCGAGCGCGGCGGGTACCCGGTGCGCTCGGGCGCCGACGGGTCCGCGGCCGGCGCCCACGGCAACTCCGTCCCCCGGTTCCACGTCACGTGGGGCACCGGGCCGGGGATCCTCGAGCCGTTCGTCCGCGCCGCGCTCGACGCCCGGGCCGCGGGTCTGCTCGACCTGCGGTTCCGGCACCGGGTCACGTCGCTCGTCGTGACCGACGGCGCGGTGACGGGCGTGCGCGCGGAGGTTCTCGCGCCGTCGGACGTCGAGCGCGGCGCGCCGTCGTCGCGCGAGGTCGTCGGCGAGGTCGAGATCGCGGCGAGCGCCGTCGTCGTGACGTCGGGCGGCATCGGCGCGAACCACGAGCTCGTGCGTTCCCGCTGGCCGCAGGCGGCGGGCCGGCTGCCCGCCCGCATGCTGTCCGGCGTCCCCGACTCGACCGACGGGCTCATGATCGGCGTCGCCGCCGACGCGGGCGCCGCGCTCGTGCACGAGGACCGCATGTGGCACTACCCCGAGGGCATCGCGAACCACTCGCCGGTGTGGACGGACCACGGGATCCGCATCCTGCCGGGTCCGAGCTCGCTGTGGCTCGACGCCGACGGCAACCGGCTGCCCGCCCCGCTGTTCCCCGGGTTCGACGCGCTCGGCGCGCTCCAGCACGTCACCGAGCGCGGCGACGACCACTCCTGGTTCGTGCTCAACAAGGCGATCATGGAGACCGAGTTCGCGCTGTCGGGCTCCGAGCAGAACCCCGACCTCACCGGCAAGGACGTCCGGCTGCTCGCGCAGCGCGTGCTGCCGGGCGCCGTCGGGCCGGTGGCACGCTTCGCGGAGCAGTCGCCCGAGTTCGTGTGGGCCGACACGCCCGAGGAGCTCGCGGCCGGGATGAACGCGCTCGTGGACGCGACCCCAGGATCGCGCGGCCACGTCGACGCCGACGCCCTCGCGCGCATCGTCCATCTGCGTGACGAGCAGGTCCGCACCGGCCTCGGCAAGGATCCGCAGGTCGTCGCGACGGCGATGGCGCGGCGTTACCGCGTCGACCGGCTCATCCGCGTCTCGCCCCCGCGCCCGCTCACCACGCCCAAGGACGGCCCGCTGCTCGCCGTCCGCCTCTCAGTGCTCACGCGCAAGACGCTCGGCGGGCTCTGGACCGACACGTCTGCGCGCGTGCTGCGCGCCGACGGCTCCGTGCTGCCCGGTCTGTGGGCCGCGGGCGAGGCGGCGGGCTTCGGCGGCGGCGGGGTGCACGGGCACCGCGCGCTGGAGGGCACGTTCCTCGGCGGGTGCCTGTACTCCGGCCGCGTCGCCGGCCGCAGCCTCGCGGCCGAGCTCGGCTGACGCGAGGCGCGGCGGGCCTGCGCCGGGCGCGGGTGCCCGGCCGCTAGGGTCGGCGACCATGACCGTGCCCGACGACGCGTCCCCGACTGCGGCACCCGGCGCACCCGCCGCGGTCGACCACCTCGACGCCCGTGCGTGCGAGCGCGTCTTCCGCCGCAACGGGCTCCCGCTCCTCGTGGAGGGCCACTCGCTCGACCGCGACGTGTTCGGGCGCTCGGCGCCGTTCCTGCTCGTCGTGCTGCTCGCCGAGCTGAGCGGCGCGATCCGGTCCGGCTGGCCCGCCTGGGCGAACGCGCTCGCGCTCGTCGGCGGCGCCGCGATCCTCGCCGCGGCGTACGCGGGCCTCAACGTGCTGCGCGGGCGCCCGTGGTCGACCCTGCCGCAGTCCGTCGGGGTCCCCGAGCTCGCGTTCTTCGTGCTCGTGCCCGCGCTGCTGCCGGTCGTCTTCGGGGGCCAGTGGGGCGACGCGCTGCTCACGGCCGTCGGGAACCTCGTGCTGCTGGGCGTGGTGCGCGTCGTCGTCGGGTACGGCGTGCTGTCGTCGCTGTGGTGGGGGCTCGCGCGCGTGACCGACGAGCTCGGCGCCGCGCTCCTGCGGCTCGTGCGGCTCCTGCCCCTGCTGCTCGTGTTCTCGCTCGTGCTGTTCTACAACGCCGAGGTCTGGCAGGTGTTCGACCGCACGCACGGCGTCGCCGACGTCGCCCTCGGCGCGTTCTTCGCGCTGCTCGTCGTGCTGTTCGTCGGCCTGCGTTCCCCGGCCGAGGCCCGCGCGGCGCTCGCCGGGTCGGCGGGGGACGTGCCCGGGCGCGAGCGGGCGGCCCGGTTCAGCCGCGGGCAGACGGCGAACCTCGCGACGATGATCGCCACGAGCCAGCTCCTGCAGGTCCTCGTGGTGAGCCTCGGCATGGGCGTGTTCTTCATGGCCCTCGGGACGCTCACCGTCACGCCCGAGGTCATGGCTTTGTGGGACGTGGACGGCGGCACGTGGCGGCGGACGCTCTCGCTCGCCGGCGGGGGCGGTGTCGGGGGCGCGGACCTCGTGGTCACGCAGACGCTCGTGCGCGTCTCGGTCGCGATCGCGACGTTCACCGGCCTGTACTACGCCATCTCCGTCCAGGTCGACGCCGTGTACCGCGAGGAGTTCGTGGACGGCATCGAGACGCAGCTGCGTGACGTGCTCGCGGTCCGGGCCCGCTACCTCGACCTGCTCGCGGCCGACCGCCGCTGACCCGCACCGCACCCGCGACGGACCCGCGACGCCCCCGGCTGCTTGACACGGGGCATCCCTCGGGCGAAGGTTGTACAGACACGTCTGTACACACCCTACGCGGTATGGAGCGGTGCAGTGCTGCCCGCCCGACCGGCTCGACGAGGAGCACCATGCCTCTGACCTCCACGACACGCGAGGCGCCAGGACGCGCGGCGCACCGGCACTTCGACACCTACCTGTTCGACCTCGACGGCACGATCTACCTCGGCACCGACCTCCTGCCCGGCGCCGCGGAGCTCGTCTCGACCCTCCGCGCGCAGGGCGCGCGCGTGCTCTTCGTGAGCAACAACCCCACGCGCAGCCCGCAGGACTACGCCGACAAGCTCACGCGACTCGGCATCCCCACGGGCCACGAGGACGTCTACACGAGCCTCGTCGCGACCGTGGCGTGGGTGCGCGCGCACGCCCCCGGCGCCACGGTCTTCCCGATCTCCGAGCAGCCGCTCGTCGACGCGCTCCTCGCCGAGGGCTGCACGATCAGCGACGACCCCGAGAAGATCGACCTCGTCGTCGCGTCGTACGACCGCTCGTTCGACTACCGCAAGCTCCAGGTCGCGTTCGACACGCTGTTCGTCCACGGCCGCGCGCGCTTCGTCGCGACGAACCCCGACCGGTTCTGCCCGTTCCCGGGCGGCCGCGGCGAGCCCGACTGCGCGTCGGTCGTCGCCGCGATCACCGCCGCGACCGGCGTCGCGTGCGAGGCGGTCTTCGGCAAGCCCGACCCGGCGTTCCTGGAGATCATCGCGGCCGAGACCGGGCTGGACCCCGCGACGACCGTCATGGTGGGCGACCGCCTCAGCACGGACGTCGCGTTCGCCCACGCGACGGGCATGACGTCCGCGCTCGTCCTGACCGGCGAGACCGACCGTGCGACCGCGCTGCGCACGCCCGCGGCGCAGGCACCGACGCTCCTGCTCGAGCGCGTCGACGACCTGCTCCAGCCCGCGGGCCACCTGTGGGACGTGGCCCGGCGGGAGGTGCGGGCATGACGACGACGCCGAGCGAGGCCACCGCGCTGCCGGCCGCCTTCCGCGCGCTCCCCCTGCAGGACGTCGTCTCCGCGCCCGGCGCGCTCGACGCGCTGCCCGACGTCCTGCGCCGGCTCGACGCGCGCCGCGTCACGGTGCTCCACGACGGCGCGCGGATCGTGCACGACGGGAGGGACGTGGTCGCGACCGTGCTCCGGCTCGCGTCGTCCCCGCGGGCCGGGACGACGTTCGTCGACGACACCCTTGTCCGCCGCACGGCGCACGGCGTCGTGCTCGACGAGGACACCGTCGACGCCGCGACGATCGGCTGCCAGGGCTACGACGTCGTCGTCGCGACGGGCGGCGGCACGGTCACCGACCTCGCGAAGGCGGTCGTCGCCGCGACCGGGGCGCGCCTCGTGGTCGTCCAGTGCGCGGCGTCCGTCAACGGCTACTCCGACGCGCTGTCCGTGCTCGTGCGCAACGGCGCCAAGCGGACCGCCCCGACGGCCTGGCCCGCCGCGCTGCTCGTCGACCACGACGTGCTCGCCGCCGCGCCCCCGCACCTCACGCGCTCCGGCGTCGGCGACGCGGCCGCGACCTGGACCGCGCCCGCCGACTGGTACCTGGCCGGCGCGTTCGGCATGGACGCCGGGTACGACCCCGAGGTGTTCCGGCCCGTGCAGGAGGCGGTCGCCCGGCTGCGCGCCCACCCGGCCGAGTCCGCCGAGGCGCTCTCCGCGCTCGTCGACGCGCTCACCGTGGGTGGCCTGTCGATCGGGATCTGCGGCACGACCGCGCCCCTCTCGGGCTCCGAGCACCTGATGAGCCACCTCCTCGACATGGCGGCCATGGCGCGCGACGAGCCGCACGACCTCCACGGCGCCCAGGTCGGCGTCGCGACGGTCGTCGCGGCGAGCCTGTGGCAGCTGGCGCTCGACCGGCTCGACCGCGCCGCGCTGGAGACCGCGGTGCTCTCCCCGCCCACCGACCTGCGCGGGCGCGTCGCGGCCACGTGGGCCGTCGTCGACCCGAGCGGACGCGTGGGCGCCGAGTGCTGGACCGCCGTCGAGCGCAAGCTCGCGCTCTGGGCCGAGCGGCAGGACGCGGCGCGGGCCGCCGTCGACGCCTGGGACGAGCACCGCGAGACCCTGCGCGGGCTCACGGCCGACCCGGCCGTCCCGGCGGACGTGCTGCGGGCCTGGGGCGCGCCGACGCGGTTCTCCGAGCTCACGCCCACCGTGGGCGAGGACGAGGTGCGCTGGGTCCTGCGCTCGCTGCCCCTGATGCGGGACCGCTTCACGCTCCCCGACCTGCTCCTGCTCGCCGGCCTGTGGGACGACGCCCTGCTCGACGAGGTGCTGGCGCTCGCCGCACGCCACGGCGGCGGCCTCTGAGAGTCCCCTCCTCCACGGCAAAGGGCCGCACCCGGCGGGTGCGGCCCTTCGTCGTCCCGCGGCGACCGGGTGCGCGGCCCCCGGCGCGCGTCGTGCGACGCCGCGGGAGACGACGACGGCCCGCACCCCGGTCGGGGTGCGGGCCGTCGCGGCACGGTCGCCGTCAGACGAGCGCCTGCAACGGGTTCTCCACGATCTCCGTGAGACGGGCGAGGAAGCGGGCCGCCACCACGCCGTCGACCGGGCGGTGGTCGACCGACAGCGTCAGGTGCACGACCGTCGCGACCTGGACCTCGCCGTCCACGACGACCGGCTCCGCGACCGCCGCCCCCACCGCGAGGATGCCCACCTGCGGAGGGTTGATGATCGCGTCGAACTCCCGGACGCCGTACATGCCGAGGTTCGTCACGGTCAGCGCACCGCCCTCGAGCTCGTCCTGCTGCAGACGGCCCTCACCGGCGCGCGCGACGAGGTCCTTGACGGCCGTCGAGAGCGCACCGAGCGAGAGCGAGTCCGCCCCGCGCACCACCGGCGTCACGAGCCCGCGCTCGGAGGCCACCGCCACCGAGACGTCGGCGCGCTCGAAGCGCAGCACGGCGTCGGGCGTCCACACGACGTTCATCTCGGGCACGTCGACGAGGGCGCGCGCCGCCGCCCGGACGAAGAAGTCGTTGACCGAGACGCGCACGGGCGACGAGGCGTTGACGGTCGCGCGCAGCGCGAGCAACTCGTCGACCCGGACCCGCGCGCGCAGGTAGAAGTGCGGCGCCTCCTGCTTGCTCGCCTGCAGCCGCGAGGCCACGAGACGACGCAGCTTCGAGTGCGGGACCTCCTCGTACGGCCCGTACGCCGACGTCCGCACGGCGGGTGCGCCCGTCGCCGCGGTCGCCGCCACGGGCGGCTCGGCGGGGGCGCTCGCGGCCCGGGTCGCGCACGTCGTCGCAGGTCGCGGCGCCTCGGGCGCCTCCGCCGGGGCCGCGGTCGCCGCCGCCGGCGACTGCGCGGCGGCGATCGCGCGCAGGACGTCGTCGCGCACGATGCGACCGCCGGGGCCGGTGCCGTCGAGCTGGTCGAGCCCGAGCCCCGCGTCGCGCGCCATCCGGCGCGCGAGCGGGCTCGCGAAGATCCGCCCGCCGTTCGCGCCCGGCCCGGCCGGTGCGGCCGGTGCGGCCGGGGCGTCGGCCGCGGGCGCCGCCGGCGCGGGCTCCGCCGGGGCGGGCTCCGCCGGGGCGGGTGCGACCGGAGCAGGCTCCTGCGCAGCCGGGGCAGCGGGCGGCGCCGGCTCCGGCGCGGGCTCCGCCGCGTCGGACGCCGGGCCGAGGCCGAGCTCCGCGAGGAGCGCGTCGCCGGCGGCCGGGTCCTCGTCCGGCGCGAGGAGCACCGCGATGGGGTCGCCCACCGGGACGAGCGTCCCCGCCTCGACGACGAGGGCGTGCACGACGCCGTCCTGGTCGCACTCGATGTCGACGACCGCCTTCTCGGTCTCGACGGTCGCCACGACGTCGCCCGCGGCGATCTTCTGCCCGGCCTCCACGGACCAGCCCTCGAGCGCCGCCTCGTCGGAGTCGGCGGACACGCCGGGCAGTCTCAGGTAGGTTGCCATCTCTCGTCCTCCAGGTCGGGTCAGAGCGCGCGCAGCGCAGCGGCGACGTCGGCGGTGCTCGCGAGCGCCGCCTGCTCCAGCACCTTGGAGATGCTGGGCGACGACTCGGAGCCGTGCACGCGGGTCACCGGGGCGTCGAGCCAGTCGAAGTACCTCCGCTGGATCTCGTCCGCGAGCCACCCGCCGTACGACGTGCCGGCCGAGCCCTGCTCGACGACGAGCACCTTGTTGGTCTTGCGGATCGACTCGCCGAGCGTGTCCCAGTCGACGCTCGCGCGGTCGAGCCAGCGCAGGTCCACGACCTCCGCGTCGACGCCCGCCTCGTCCGCGGCGTCGACGCAGCGCTGGACCATCGACAGGTAGGAGACGACGGTCGCGGCGCTGCCGGACCGGCGGATCGCGGCCTTGCCGACGGGCAGGCAGAAGTCGAGGTCCTTCGGCGCGTCCATGACGGCCTTGTACAGGTCGGCGTCGTGCTCGAGCACCGCGACGGGGTCCTTGAGCCGCATCGCCGCGTTGACCAGCCCGACGTAGTCGAGCGGGGTGGACGGGGCGACGATGCGCCACCCGACGGAGGTCGCGAGGATGCCCGCGGGGTCCATCGAGTGCTGCGAGCCGTAGCCGGTGCCCGTGCCGATCTTGATGCGCAGCAGCAGCGGCATGTCGTGGTCGCCGCCGAACATGTGCCGTGCCTTGCCGATCTGGTTGAAGAGCTGGTCGGCGGCGACCCAGATGAAGTCGGCGTACATGAGCTCGACGACCGGGTAGTAGCGCCCGTCGAGCGCGAGGCCGCCCCCCAGGCCGCTGAACGCGGCCTCGGCGATGGGCGTGCCGAGCGTGCGGTCGGGGAAGTCCGTCCCGAGCCCCTTGGTCGCGCCGCGCGACCCGCCGTTGAGCTTGTGGACGTCCTCGCCCATGACGACGACCCGCTCGTCCGCCGACATGCGGCGGTGCATCACGTCGGCGACGACGTCGACGAACTTGCGCTGCTCGAGCTCCTCGGAACCGAAGTCCGCGACGTCGCGGACGTCCGCGCCGTCGAGCCCGGACAGGTCGCCGCGGATGCCGACGTCGATGAAGTCGGTGTCGGGCCACAGCGCGGGACGGATCTGCTGCTGGCCAGGCTTGCCGCCGGGCACCGGCTCGAGCAGCGAGGCGGAGATCTCCTTCATCGCGGCCTTGGCCCGCGCGCGCACCTGCGCGCACTCGTCCGGGGTGAGGAGCCCGCGCTCCACGACGCGTGCCTCGACGGTCCGGATCGGCTCACGGTCGCGCCACGCCTGCTCCTCCTCCTTGGCGCGGTAGCCGAACGCGCTGCCGGGGAACGGCCCGTTCTGGTGGAAGTAGCGGTACGTGTCCGCCTCGACGATCGTCGGGCCGCCGCCCGCGCGCATGTGCTCGACGGCCTGCTGCATGGCGAGGTAGACGGCGAGCGTGTCCTGCCCGTCGACGCGCCAGCTCTTGATGCCGAAGCCGAGCCCGCGCGCGGACAGGCGCGGGTCGCCGGTCGCCTCCTCGACCGTCGTCGAGACGGCGTACTGGTTGTTCTCGATGAAGAAGCAGACCGGCAGGTCCCAGGCGGCGGCGAGGTTGAAGCTCTCCAGCACCGAGCCGATGTTCACCGCACCGTCCCCGAAGTAGGTGACGGCGACGTTGTCGGTGCCGGAGTGCTTGTCCGCCCAGGCGAAGCCGGTCGCGAAGGGGACGGCCCCGCCCACGATCGCGTTCGTGCCCATGGCCCCGGCCTCCTTCCACTGCAGGTGCATCGACCCGCCACGGCCGCGGCAGTAGCCGTCGGCGAGGCCCGCGATCTCGGACAGGGACCGGTAGAGGACGGTGCGCACGTCGTCGCCGAGCTCGGCGCGCGCGTCGAAGCCGTCCGGCTGGACGTAGCCGAGCGCCTTGGCGAGGAACTGGTGGTGGCCGCGGTGGGAGCCGTTGATCTGGTCCGCCGCGACGAGAGGCAGGACCGAGCCCACGGCGCCGCCCTCCTGGCCGATCGAGGAGTGGGCCGGACCGTTGATGAGCTTCTGCCCGGCGAGCTCGAGGACCTCCTCCTCGAACGCGCGCACGAGGTGGAGCTGGACGAGCATGGTCTCGAGGAGCCGCGGGTCGGCGGCCTTCCAGTCCGCGGTCGTGGTGCTGAGCTCGACCCATGTGGCGGCCGGCTTGAGTGCCTTGGTCTTCGGCATAGGATCGCCTTCCTCGGGCGTGTCGTCCGTCGCGTGACGGGGTGCTGTCCGGCCGAGCCGGCACGAACGGCCCGGACGAGGCGACCCGTGGGCACCGGTGCCCACGCCGTCTCCTCGTCGAGGTCGCTCGTCGCGGGCGTCACCGCCGGCTCGGAGCATGTCGCTGCGCCCGACCATACAGCTACATACATGTATAGTCCAGCCTGGACGTGAATACGGGGGACCTGGCATGACATGTCCGGTTCCGCTAGCGTGGATCGTCTACGGCGCGCCTGACGACGGACGCGACCTTTCGGACCTCGACCCCGACGGAACACGATGCCCCAGACACTCGACCGCGACGGTTCGACACCGCTGTACATCCAACTCGCGAACATCCTGCGCGAGAAGATCGAGGGCGGCGAGTGGGCGGTGAACCACAAGATCCCGTCCGAGAACGAGCTCAACCAGACCTACGGGATCAGCCGCATGACGGCGCGCCAGGTCCTCGCGCAGCTCGCGAACGAAGGACTCATCTTCCGCGTCCAGGGCAAGGGCACGTTCGTGGCCCCGCGCAAGATCAGCACGCGCTCCCCCGCGTACAAGGGCATCCGCGAGCAGCTCGAGCAGATGGGGTACGCCACCTCTACCCAGCTGCTCGGCATGGAGCTCGGCACGCCGCCGAGCAACGTCGCGCGCACGCTCGGGCTGCCGTCGGGAGCCCATGCCTACACCGTGCGCCGCCTGCGCCTCGTCGAGGACGAGCCGATCAGCCTCCACACGTCCTACATCCCGCAGGCGCTCGCCGAGGACCTCGACCGCCACGACCCCGCCGAGCGTCAGCTGTGCGCGATCCTCGAGGACGCGTACGGCCTGCGCATGGACCACGTCGTCGAGACGCTCGAGACGACGACCCCCTCGGCCGCCGACGCGCGCGTCCTGGGCGTCGGCCGCACCGCGCCGCTCCTGCTGCTCACGCAGCAGATCTCCACCGCGACGGGCACGCCCTTCGAGCACTCGCGCATCCTCTTCCGGGGCGACAAGATCCGCCTCGAGTTCCACTACGACCTCTGACCGGCGCACCCGACGCGGCGGGGCCCGGAGACCGACGGTCCCCGGGCCCCGCCGCGTCGGGTGCGTCGTCAGCGCAGGAGCGCCTCCAGCGCGGCCACGTCGACGAGCTTGTCGCTCAGCACGTCCGGACCGGCCAGCACCGTCGCCGGCAGGTCCGGCTCGCCGAGGTGGTCGACCACGAGCGAGGCGTCCGGGAACTCGTCCTCGGTCGTGAACGTGCTCACGGTCACGAGGTGCCGCAGCCCGGCGCGGCTCGCGGCCGTCGCGCCCGCGGCGGAGTCCTCGACCACGACGACCTCCTCGGGCGACCGGCCGAGCCGGTCGATCGCGAGCAGGTAGATGTCCGGGGCGGGCTTCTTGGCAGGCACGACGTCCCCGGCGAACACCCCGGCGACGCGCGCGTAGTCCTCCTCGCCGACGACGGACCGCAGGACGGCCTCGACGCTGCGCTGCGCGGACGTCGACGCCACGGCGACCTGCCACCCGGCGTCGAGCGCCTCGTGCACGAGTCGGCGCACGCCGGGGCGCCCCGGCAGCGCGCCCTGCTCGACGAGCTCGACGTAGATCTCGCTCTTGCGCAGGTGCGCCGCTCGCACGGCCTCGTCGAGGTCGCCGCCGCGCGCGAGGTCGACCTCGGGGTGCTCGGCCAGGTACGCCTTGAGGCGCTCCTTGCCGCCGCCGACGCGCAGGAGCGCGGCGTACTCCGTCGCCGACCACTCGATCGTGTGCCCGAGCTCCGCGAACGCCCGGTTGAACGCGACGAGGTGGCCGTCGCGCTCGGTGTCCGCGAGGACGCCGTCGCAGTCCAGGACCAGTGCGCGCGTCATGCGGCCGCCCCCGCCGCGTCCCGGGACGACCCGAAGACCTCGATGTGCGTCGCGATCTCGTCGCGGACGGCGACCAGCACGGCGTCGAACATCTTCACGGGCTCCCACCGGCCGGTGCGCTCGCACTCGTCGAGGTGCTGCTTTGCGGTCCGCATGTAGGCGAGCTTCAGGGCGGTGGAGATGTTGATCTTGGACACGCCGGCCGCGATGAACGCCCGGAAGTCCTCGTCGCGCAGACCCGTGCCGCCGTGCAGCACGACGGGCAGGTCGCTCAGCGCGCGCAGGCTCTCCACGCGGTCGACCCGCAGCACGGGATCGGCCGTGTAGAGGCCGTGCGCGGTGCCGAGGGCGGGAGCGAGCAGGTCCGTGCCGGTGTCGCGCGCGACCTCGACGAGCTGTTCGACGCTGTAGGAGTGCAGGGCCTCGTCGGACCCGACGCCGTCCTCGACCCCCACGATGTTCTCGATCTCCGACTCGACGGCGGCCCCCGCGGCGTGCGCCTCGCGCACGACCTCGGCGGTCTCGCGCCACGCGACGTCGAGGGGTCGGTCGGACGCGTCGAAGAGGACGGACGACCACCCTTCGGCGAGCACCTCGGTGATGACGGCCCGGTCGGGGCAGTGGTCGAGGTGCAGGGCGACCGGGACGGTCGCCTCCTCGGCCGCGGAGTGCACGAGGCGCGACAGGTGCCGGGCGCCGATGCTCCTCACCGTCTTGACGGACGTCTGCAGGATCACGGGCGACCGCGCGCCGTCGGCGGCCGCGATGACGGCTCGCGCGGAGAGGTCGTCCGCGATGTTGACCGCGGGTACGGCATATCCGCGACGCTGCGCCTCGTCGACGAGGGCCAGGGTCGGGGCGATGGGCATGGATGTCCTCCTCGTGGTGCGACGACGGGGCCTCCGTTGGCCCGACCGTCGGTCGTCCGTGCGCGGCCGCTCACCGGCCACGCACCCGATAGCTAGATCGTACTTGTCCAGACTCCTCTATACAAGTATTCCCTAGACGACCGCACCCACGGCGGCCCGGACCTCGGCCACCGTCGCGAGGAACGCGTCCGGGTCCAGGCCTCCGCGACCGAGGAACACGCCGTCCGGCACGTCGCGCGGGTCCCCGCCGGCGCCGGCTCGCGCGATCGCGGCGAACGTCCCCGGCCCGGCCGACCCGCCGTAGAGCACGCGCGAGCGCGCGACTCGCTCGTCGACGAGCGTGCGGAGCACGCCCACCGTCCGCAGCACGTGGTCCGCCGGCGCCGGCTCGGCCGCGCCGATGGCCCACGTGGGCTCGTACGCGACGACGACCTCCGCGTCGTCGGGCAGGCCGCCGAACGCCGCGTCCAGCTGGGCGCGCAGGACCGGCTCGGGCTCCGCGCTCCGCTCCGGCTCGCCCACGACGAGGATCGGGACGAGGCCGTGCCCGACGGCGGCCCGGACCTTGCGACCGAAGAGCTCGGGCGTCTCGCCGACGTGCCGCACGCGCTCCGGGTGTCCGACCATGACGTACCGCACGCCGAGCTCGGCGAGCAGCTCCGCGCTCACCTCGCCGGTGTAGGGGCCCCTGGGGTGCGGGGAGACGTCCTGCACCCCCACGTCGGCGCCGGTCCCGGCGAACCCTTCGGAGAGCACCGTGACGAGCGGGTGGGGGACGCACGCGTAGACCCCGTCACCGCCCCCGCGCGCCGCGAGCCCGCTCGCGACGCGCTCGGCCCAGGACCGCGTCTCCGCGAGCCCGAGATAGCCCTTGGTGCTGCACCCGACGAGCGTCCTGGGAAGCATGGTTCCCCTCTCCGCGCCGCCGGCCCGACGACGCTGTCCGTGTCCGTCCGGACATTGTGGCCGCAACCGCCATACGTGTGCAACCATGTACACACAAGTTGGTGGTCGCGCGGACGACGACCTGCACCCGGCCCGGCGCGCACAGGAGCGCAGCCGCCGAGGCGTCGAGACGCACCGCCGCGTGAGGAGGACGGCACACGAATGGGTGGTACACCGCGAGCCGACGCACCACGGCTCGACAGCAAGACCTACGACATGGTGATCGTCGGCGCCGGGATCAACGGCGCCGCGATCGCGCGCGACGCCGCGCTCCGCGGGCTCGACGTCGCGCTCGTCGAGCGCGGCGACTACGGCGGCGAGACGTCGTCGTGGAACAGCCGCCTGATCCACGGCGGCCTGCGCTACCTCGAGCACGGCGAGCTCCGCCTCGTCCACGAGTCGCTGCACGACCGCGAGCACCTGTGGCACGTCGCACCGCACCTCGTCACCCCGCTCCCCTTCGTGGTGCCGCTCTACCGGCACAACCACGTCCCGGGGTGGATGCTCCGCGTCGGCATGGTGCTCTACGACGGCCTGTCGCTGCGCAAGTCGGTGCCGCGCCACCGCGCCATGACGCGCGACGCGACCCATCTCGAGCTCCCGGGCCTCGGGCTCGACGGGCTCGACGGCGCGGTGCGGTACTACGACGGTCAGGTGGTCTACCCCGAGCGGCTCGTGCTCGAGACCGTCCTCGACGCGTGCCGGCACGGCGCCGACGTGCTCAACCACGCCGAGGTCACCGAGATCCTCGTCGAGGACGGCGCGGCCCGCGGCGTCCGTGTGCACGACGCCGAGAGCGGCGAGGAGCTCGTCGTGCGGGGCCGGTGCGTCGTCAACGCCGCGGGCCCCTGGGTCGACCACCTCGCCCACGGCCTGCCCCTGCCCCGGCAGATCGGCGGGACGAAGGGCACGCACCTCGTCGTCGACCCCTTCCCCGGGGCCCCGGACGCGGCGATCTACTTCGAGGCGCGCAGCGACAACCGGGCGATCCTCGTCATCCCGTGGAACGGCCGCTACCTCATCGGGACGACCGACGACCGCTACGACGGCGACCCCGGTGCCGCGCGCGGGACCCGGGAGGAGGTCGACTACCTGCTGGCGGAGACGAACGCCCTCGTGCCGTCCGCCGGGCTGACGGTCGACGACGTGCTCCTCACCTACTCCGGCGTCCGGCCGCTCCCCCACCGCCCCGGCGCGAAGCCCGGCGCGATCCCGCGCAGCCACCTCGTCGAGACCCACGTCGAGGTGCCGCGGCTCGTGTCCGTCGTCGGCGGCAAGCTCACCCCGCACCTGAGCCTCGGTCGCGAGGTCGTCGACAAGGTCGCCCGCCTCCTCAGCCTCGACGTCCTCGCCTCCACCGCGGCCGACACCCCGCTCCCCGGCGCCCCGAGCACGGGGTCGTGGGAGGACGAGCGCGGGCGCGTGCTCGCGGACCTGCCGTTCCCGGCCGAGGTCGCCGAGCGCCTCGTCCGCGTCTACGGCGCCGTGGCCCGCGAGATCGGCGAGAGCGCACGGCGCGACCCGCGGCTCGCGCAGGTCCTGGGCGAGGGCCGGGGCGCGGTGACGCTCGCAGAGCTCGCGCACGTCGTCGAGCGCGAGCACGCGACGACGCTGACGGACGTCCTGCAGCGCCGCACGATGGTCGGCATCGAGCCCGGGCTCGGCCTGGACGTCGCCGAGGGCGTCGCCGACGTGCTCGGCGACATGCTCGGGTGGGACGCCGAGCGTCGGGACGCGGAGGTCGCGGCCCACCGCACCTACGTCCGACGTCTGCTCGGCGGCACCGCGGCCGACGACGACGCCGACGAGACCCCGGCCTCCGCGGCGCACGCCGCGTGAGCGCAGCACGACGGGGCGGCACCCACCGGGTGCCGCCCCGTCGTCGTGACCGGTGCGTCGCGTCAGGCCGCGGCGCCCGGCACCTTGCGCGCCCAGCCCTTAGTCAGCTCGCGCGCCTCGCGCCACCCGGCGTACAGCGTGTCCGCCTGGTCACGGCTCATCGCCGGCTCGAACACGCGGTCCTGCTGCCAGCGGCTCGACACCTCGTCGAGCGAGCCGTAGACGCCCGTCGCGATGCCGGCCATGAGCATGGCCCCGTAGATCGTCGCCTCCTGCACGCGCGGCCGGATCACCGGGATGCCCGTGATGTCCGCGGTCATCTGGCACAGCAGGTTGTTCTTCACCGCCCCGCCGTCGACGCGGATCTCCGGGATGGTGATGTCGGACTGGTCGAGCGCGGCCTGCACGAGGTCGCGCGTCTGGTAGACCATCGACTCCACGCCCGCGCGGATGATGTGCAGGCGATTCGTCGCGTTGGAGATGCCGACGATCGCGGCGCGCGCGTAGGAGTCCCAGTCGGGCGCCCCGAGGCCGGTGAACGCCGGGACGAGGTAGACGCCCTCCGTGCTCGCGACCTGACCCGCATACCACTCGCTGTCCGGCGCGGCGTGGATGAGCTTCATGTCGTCGCGCAGCCACTGCATGGTCTTGCCCATGGCGTACACGACGCCCTCGATCTCGTACGCGATGTCGCCGCCCACGCCCCACGCCGCGGTCGTCGTGAGACCGGGCACGTACGCCGTCGAGCTGCCGGCGTTGATGTTGAGGACGCCCGCGGTGCCGTACGTCATCTTCGCCTGGCCGGGCTTGAACGCGGCCTGGCCGAAGAGCCCGGCCTGCTGGTCGCCCATGTTCGCGGCGATCGGGACCGGGGCCCCGAACGACGGCGCCGCGTCGCCGACGACGGTGTCGGACGGGACGATGCGCGGCAGCATGACGCGCGGGATGCCGTATATCGAGAGCAGCTCGTCGTCCCAGTCGAGCGTCTCGAGGTTCATCATCATGGTCTCGGCGCCGTTGGAGTAGTCCGTGACGAACGCCTCCCGGCCCGTGAGGTTCCAGACGAGCCACGTGTCGATCGTGCCCGCGAGCAGCTCGCCCTTCTCGGCACGCTCCTGCGCCCCGGGGACCGCGTCGAGGATCCAGCGGATCTTCGACGCGGAGTAGAAGGCGTCCGGCGTGCGGCCGGTCTTGCTGCGGATGGTCTCGCCGTGCCCCTCCGCGACCCACTGCTCGACGATGTCGACCGAGTGGCGCGAGGCCCACACGATCGCGTTGTAGATGGGCCGCCCGGTGTCCTTCTCCCAGACGAGGGCCGTCTGCCGCTGGTTGGTCAGGCCGATCGCGCTGAGGTCAGCGGGCTGGATGCCCGCCTGGCGCATCGCGGCGCGCATCGTCTCGTACTGGGTCGTGACGATCTCCTGCGGGTCGTGCTCGATCCAGCCGGACCGGGGGTAGTGCTGCGTGAGCTCGGCCTGGCCGAGTCCGAGGACCGTTCCCTCCTCGTCGATCACGAACGTCCGGGCGCTCGTGGTTCCCTCGTCGATTCCGAGGATGTACTTCGTCATGTGCCACACCTCATTGTTGACAGTTCCGAGTGCTGACGCGGGGGTCGTCCCCGTCCGGCCTGGCTCCGAGGCGTCGGTGCCCCGGGGGCCGGAGATACGTGCCCGACGTCCGCACGCTAGTAGCCAGTACACGTCTAGTCAACTAGTTGTCCGAACCTGTATGTGGTCGTACTATCGACACGACCGCGGGGTGGCCGGCGACGGTGCCGGCTCCAGACAACGACGTGCGCTTCGCGAAAGGTACTCATGGACATCGATCTCTTCTCCCTCCTGCTCTCGCTCGGCGGAGGGTTCGTGGGCGCGGCCCTCGGCGCGCTCCTCGCATTCGTCTTCACCGGCCTGGCCGTGGTGCTCGGCGTCGTGGCCCTCGCCGCGGGTGGTGGCTCGGGCATGCTCGACACCGTCGCGTTCGGGCCGTTCTTCGGCCCGCACGTCGCGTTCGCCGGCGGTGTCGCCGCCGCGGGCTACGCGGCACGGCGCGGCGGCTTCGACGGCAAGGACATCGTCACACCTCTCGCGAGCATCCGACGCCCCGACGTGCTGCTCGTCGGCGCGCTGTTCGGCGCGCTGGGCTACGTGGTGCAGGTCGCGGTCGCCGCGACGCCGTGGTTCGGGAGCCACACGGACACCGTGGCCGTCACGGTGTTCCTCTCGGGCGTCGCCGCCCGGCTCGTGTTCGGCCGCACCGGCCTGCTCGGGGCGGTGCCGCGCACGCCGCAGGGCTGGAAGCGCTTCGCGCCCACGCCCGAGAACCAGTGGATCCCGGGCCAGCAGCGCTTCCGCGACAACACGGTGCTCGGCGCGTTCGCCGGCCTGTTCGCGGCCGGCACGACCGTGCTCCTCGCCGAGAGCTTCCCCGACCTCCAGGGCAGCGCCCACGTGTTCGCCTTCGGCGTCTCCGCGTTCTCGCTCGCGTTCCTCGCGGTCGGGATGCCGGTCCCCGTGACGCACCACATCACGGTCGTCGGCGGTCTCGCCGCCGCCACGTTCCTTCCCGTCGTGGGCAGCACGTTCGCGGCCGTGCTCGTCGGCGCCGCGTTCGCGGTCGTCGCCGCGTGGGGCGCGGAGCTGTTCGCGCGCCTCCTGCACATCCACGGCGACACCCACATCGACCCCCCGGCCGCGACGATCTGGCCCACGAGCCTGCTCGTCCTCGGCCTGGGCAGCGCCCTCGTCTGAGCGCACCCGGCGCGGGCGGGTCCGGTGGTGCCACCACCGGGCCCGCCCGCGCGTCATGACACCCGACCTCAGGAGAAGCATGTCGTCCTCGACCGTCACCCTCCCCTCGCTCGCCGACGTCGGCGCCCTCGCCCTCGACGTCGACGGGACGCTCGCCGGCGCCGACCACGCCGTCTCGCCGCGCACCGCGGCCGCGGTCGCCCGCGTCCGCGACGCCGGCGTCCCCGTCCTGCTCGTCACCGGGAGGTCACGGGCCAACACCCTCGATCTCGCGGGCTCGATCGGACTCGACCTGCCCGTGGTCTGCTGCAACGGGGCCGTCGTGGTCGACCCGCGCACGGACGAGGACCTGCGCGTCGAGACCCTGGCCCCGGAGGAGATCCGGACGATGGCCGAGCTCGCGGACGAGCTCGGCCTCACCTGCACGTGGTGGACGTCGCGCGACATCTTCATCTCCGAGCCGGGCTTCGGTCGCGACCTCCTCATGGCGCTCAACGAGCAGGACGTGCGCGTCGCCGACCTCCGGGACACCGACCCGCGGGCGATCGTCAAGATCATGGTCGTCGGCCGCGGGGACCGTCTGGACGAGGTCGCCCCCACGGTCTCGCGCGTCCCCCGGATCGCCCGCGCGATGGACGAGTTCTTCGAGCTCTCGCCCGAGCGGGGCGCGAAGTGGGAGGGCCTGTCCTTCGTGCTGGACCGCCTCGGCGTGACCGCGGACCGCACGCTCGGGTTCGGCGACGGCGGCAACGACGTACCGTGGCTGTCCCGCATCGGCTACGGGTTCGCGATGGGCAACGCGCGCCCCGAGGTCAAGGCCGTCACGCTCGCGAGCATCGGCAACCACGCCGAGGACGGGCTGGCCGCCTTCCTCGAGCACGCCCTCGACCACCTGGGCCTCGGCGCCCCCCGGACCGGAGACCTCGCATGACGACCGCTTCCCTCTTCCGCCTCCCCGAGGACGTCCGCGGCGACGACTACGTGCTCGCGACGTACCACCTGCGCCTGCCCGCAGGCACGGACGTCATGGCCAAGGCCACGACGTTCGCCGTCGGGCAGACGACCGGCACCTGGGTCGAGGTGCCGGGCCTGACGCCCGAGCTGCGCGCGCGGCACGAGGGACGCGTCGTGCGCGTCCTCGAGGCACCGCCCGTCGAGGTCGGGGGCGACGACGACGAGGTGCACGACTTCCTCGTCCAGATCGCCGTCCCGACGGTCAACGTGGGGCCGCAGCTCCCGATGCTGCTCACGACGCTGCTCGGCAACGACGCGTCGACGTCCGTGCAGGCGAAGCTCGTCGACCTCGAGCTCCCGGACGCCTACGCGCGCGATCTCGGCGGTCCCCGGTTCGGGGTCGCCGGCGTGCGCGAGCTCGTCGGGGTCACGGACCGGCCGCTCGTGCTCAACATGATCAAGCCGTGCACCGGGCTGAGCCCGCAGGAGGGCGCGCGGATCTTCAAGGAGACCGCGCTCGGGGGCGTGGACCTCGTGAAGGACGACGAGCTGCTCGGCGACACGTCGTTCTCGCCCGTCGTCGAGCGCGTGCGCGAGTTCGGTCGCGCCGCGCGCGAGGTGCTCGAGGAGACGGGCAAGGACGTGGTCTACGTCCCGAACGTCACCGACCGGCCGGACCGCATGCTCGACACCGCGCGCCGGGCGGTCGACGCGGGGGCCCGCGCGCTCATGATCACCTACGCGACCGTCGGGTACGGCGGCCTGCAGGCGCTGCGCGACGCGGTGGACGTCCCCCTGCTCGGCCACTTCGCCGGCACCGGCCCGTACTTCGAGGGGCCCGCGTCCGGGATGAGCGCCCCGATCGCGGCCGGCATGCTCCCGCGTCTCGCGGGGGCCGACCTCGTGCTCACGACGACCCCGTACGGGGGGTACCCGGTCCGCCGCCTGCCGTACCTGCGCACGCTGCAGCAGCTCGCGCTGCCGCGCCCGCACGTCGCCCCCGCGCTGCCCGTGATCGGCGGCGGGGTGCACCCCGGCGTGGTCGCGCGGTACGTGCGGGACGCGGGCACCGACGTGGTCCTCGGCGCGGGAGGCGCGGTCCAGGGGCACCCGCAGGGGCCCGCCGCGGGCGTGCGCGCCATGCGCCAGGCGATCGACGCCGCGGTCGCCGGCCGCGACGTGCGCGACGCGGCGCGCGAGCACCCCGAGCTCGCCGCGGCGCTGGAGCGCTTCGGCGTGCTGGACTGACGCGTCGACGCACGACGAGAGGGGCGGGTGGTCGTCACCACCCGCCCCTCTCTCGCGTGCGGGTCAGGCGGCGAGCATCGCCTCGGTGCGCCGGCCCGCTGCGTGCAGGAGGTCCCACGTGGCGGCGACGTGCTCGCGGATCTGGCGGTAGACGCCGAAGTACTCGTCGTACACGCGCGTCGCGTGCGCCGACGGCTCGTACGAGCGCTCCACGTCGACCGTCTCCGCGACGGCCTCGTCGAGCGTCGACCACGCCCCCACGCCGACCCCGGCGACGAGCGCGGCGCCCTTCGCGCCGAACTCGCTGCCCGCCGGGACGACGACGCGGCGGCCGAGGACGTCGGCGAACACCTGGCTCCACACGGGGCTCGACGCGCCGCCGCCCGCGAGGCGCACCGTGCCCACCTCGGTGGGGATGGAGTCTAGGCAGTCGCGGATCCCGTAGGCGACGCCCTCGTACACCGCGCGCAGCATGTGGTCGCGCGAGTGCCCGGCGGTGAGCCCGCTGAACGACCCGCGCGCGCTGGGCTTGACGAAGGGCGCGCGCTCGCCGCCGGGCGCGGTGTACCCGTGGAAGACGACGCCGCCCGCGCCCGGCGGGACGCTCGCGACGGTCGCGTCGAGGTGCTCGAAGAGCGACACCGCGCGGGCGCGCGCGTCCTCGTGGAACCCGTGGCCGAGCTCGCGAAGGAACCAGTCGACGTTCGGCGTGCACGAGTTCATGCCCATCGCGCGGACCCACGTGTCCGGGCCGTGCGGGATGACCCACCCGACGTCGGCCGGTGCGAAGCCGGCCGAGAGGTCGTCGGTCGCGACGGTGACGATCCCCGCGGTGCCGATGACCGCCATGCAGTCCCCCGGGGCGATGACGCCCACGCCGAGGGACGACGCGGCGATGTCGACCTGTCCCTTGACGACGGGCGTCCCGGCCCGCAGGCCTGTGAGCGCGGCGGCCTCGGGGGTCACGGTGCCGCACACGTCGGTCGGCGCGAGGAGGCGCGGCAGCACGTGGCGCGCCGCTCCGAGACCCCACGCGTCGAGGACCTCGTCCGACCACGTGCGCGAGCGCACGTCGATGCCCGCGAGGCTCGCGTCCGACGGGTCGCCCGAGAGCTCGCCCGTGAGGCGGTACTCGACCCAGTCCTTGCACCACAGCGCGGTGACCCCCTCGCGCAGCGACTCCGGCTCGTTCTCCAGGCGCCAGCGCAGGAGGGCGCTCGTGGTCCCCGCGTACGGCCCGGTGCCCGAGACGGGGAACTGCCGGCTCACCGTGCCGTCGGCGTACCACCCGTCGATGAGCTCGCCCGCGCGGCCGTCGGTCCACAGGTAGGCGGGGCCGACCGGCCTGCCGTCGGGCCCGACGAGCCAGCTGCCGTCGCCCTGGCCCGTGGCACCGACCGCGAGGATCTCCTCCGGGGCGACGCCCGACGCGGCGACCGCCTCCTGGATCGCCTCGTGCGCGGCGGTCCAGACCTGCTCCATGTCCTCCTCGGCCAGGTGCGGGGCCGGGTTGGTGACCGGGACGCTGCGCCCGGCGCGGGTCAGCTCCGTCCCGTCGAGGTCGAAGACGGCCGCCTTGACGACCGACGTGCCGGCGTCGATGCCGACGAGGTACCTGCTCATGCGTCGTGCTCCTCTTCGTCGAGGTGAGGCGCGCGTGCTGCGCGCGTACTGCCCTAGACATACACGGTCTGGCATACTCCTGTCTATACATGCAAGGAGAGGCAAGGAGGCCTTGTGCGCGCCCTCGTGAAGCACTCGCCCGGTCCCGGCAACGTCGCGCTGCTCGACGTCCCCGCCCCGGTCCCCCGCGACGACCAGGTGCTCGTCGACGTCGCGGCGTGCGCGATCTGCGGCACCGACCGCTCCGCCGTCGAGTCCGGCCAGGGCTTCGACGGCCGCCGCGTCCTCGGCCACGAGATCGCCGGCGTCGTGCGGTGGGTCGGCCCGGCGGCCGAGCGCCCCGACCTGCGGCCCGGGGACCGCGTGTGCGTCGAGACCGACGCCTCGCTGTGCCTGCGGTGCGCCTACTGCCGCACCGAGCAGTACAACCGCTGCCCCCACCGCACCGGCATCGGCACCACCACCGACGGCGGCCTCGCCGACCAGCTCGCCGTCCCCGGGCGCGCCGTGCACCGCCTGCCCGACGACGTCACGCTCCTGGAGGGCGCGCTCGTCGAGCCGCTCGCCGTCGCCGTGCACGCCGTCGTCGAGCGCAGCCCGGCGCTCGCCGGCGAGGTGGTCGTCGTCACCGGGCCCGGCGCCGTGGGGCTCCTCGTCGCCCAGGTCGCCGTCGCGTGCGGCGCGACCGTCGTGCTCGTCGGGCGCTCGCGGCACGCCGTGCGCCTCGCGACCGCCCGCGCCCTCGGCGTGCAGCACGTCGTGGACGCCGACGCCGAGGACGTCGGCGAGGTCGTCGGCCGCCTCACCGACGGGTACGGCGCCCACTCGCTGTTCGAGTGCTCGGGCTCGACCGCCGTCCTCGCCGACGGTCTCACGCACCTGCGCAAGGGCGGGCGGGCCGTGCTCGTCGCCTTCTACCACGAGCACCCGTCGACGGACCTCGACCTCGTCGTCAACCGCGAGCTCGAGGTCGTCGGCTCGCGCGGCAAGCGGCCGTCGTCGTTCCGCACCGCGATCCGGCTCCTCGGGTCCGGCCACGTGCGGCTCGGCCCCGTCATCGGCGCCGTCGTCCCGCTCGACCGCTGGGAGGAGGCCGTCGAGCGCATGACGCGCGGAGAGAAGGTCGTCGTGCAGGTGGCCGCCGACCTCGACGCCCCCGCAGCATGACGGAGCCCGCGCGCGCCGGGGCAGCGCGCGCGGGCTCTCCCCCGCCGGTGCGGGTCAGGCGTTGGCGACGAGGCCGAGCTCGGCGACGCTGGGGAGGCCGGTGTGCGTCGGGACGACGCGGACCGTGTAGCCGAACGGGCCGGACGCGTCGAGCACGACGTCGCCGGCGAACGCGTAGCGGCCGGCCTCGTACGTCTCGGCGAGCGCGAGCGGCTCGGCCGTGAACTCCTCGATGACGTCGGCCTCGCTGACGCGGCCGTGCACGACCTGCACCTGCACGTCCTCGGGGCGCAGGTCGCCGAGCGACACGTACGCGCGCACGGTGAGCCGGTCCCCGACCTGCGGCACCTCGCCGATGCCGGACGAGTCGACGTGGTCGACGCGCACGCGCGACCACCCGGACCGCACGGACTCCTTCCAGTGCGCGAGCTCGCGCGCGGGGGCGAGGCCGTCGGCCGCGAGCGCTCGCCCCGCCGCCGCAGCGGGCGCGTAGAGCCGCGTCACGTACTCGCCGACCATGCGCGTCGCCTGGACCTTCGGCCCGAGCGTCGCGAGCGTGTGCCGCACCATCTCGAGCCACCGGCCGGGCACGCCGGACGTGTCGCGGTCGTAGAAGCGCGGCGCGACCTGCTGCTCGACGAGGTCGTACAGGGCTGCGGCCTCGAGGTCGTCCCGGCGGTCGGGGTCCTCGACGCCGTCGGCGGTGGGGATGGCCCAGCCGTTCTCGCCGTCGAACCACTCGTCCCACCACCCGTCGAGGATGGACAGGTTGAGGCCGCCGTTGAGCGCCGACTTCATGCCCGACGTCCCGGATGCCTCGAGCGGGCGCAGCGGGTTGTTGAGCCAGACGTCGCAGCCCGGGTAGAGGGACTGCGCCATGGCGATGTCGTAGTTGGGCAGGAAGACGATGCGGTGGCGCACCTCGGGGTCGTCGGTGAAGCGCACGAGCTGCTGGATGAGCCGCTTGCCCTGGTCGTCGGCGGGGTGCGACTTGCCCGCGACGACGAGCTGCACGGGGCGCTCGGGGTGCAGCAGCAGCGCCTTGAGCCGGTCGGGGTCGCGGAGCATGAGCGTGAGCCGCTTGTACGTGGGCACGCGCCGCGCGAAGCCGATGGTGAGCACGTCGGGCGACAGGACGTCGTCGACCCAGCCCAGCTCGGCGGGGGTCGCACCGCGCTCGCGCCACGACTTGCGCACGCGGCGGCGGGCCTCGTCGACGAGGCGGCCGCGCATCTCGCGGCGGACCGCCCACAGCTCGCCGTCGCTCACGCCGCCGTCCCCGTCGCCGCGCAGCCAGCCCGACGACGCGGCGTCGGCCGTGAGCTCGTCGAGCCCGAGCCGGTCGGCCTCGAGGGCCGCGAACGCCGGGTCCACCCACGTGGGCGAGTGCACGCCGTTCGTCACCGAGGTGATCGGGACCTCGCGGGCGTCGAAGCCCGGCCACAGGCCCTCGAACATGCCGCGCGACACCTCGCCGTGCAGGAGGGAGACGCCGTTCGCCCGCCCGCCGAGGCGCAGGCCCATGACGGCCATGTTGAACACGGTCGGGTCGCCGCCGTCGTAGTCCTCCGCGCCGAGCGCGAGGACGCGCTCCACGGGCAGCCCGTCGACGGCCATGTCGCCGCCGAAGTACTGCGTGACGAGGTCGCGCCCGAACCGGTCGATGCCGGCCGGAACGGGCGTGTGCGTCGTGAAGACCGTCGCGGCGCGCACGGCCTCCAGGGCCTCGTCGAACGTGAGGCCCTGCTCGACGAGCTCGCGGATGCGCTCGACGCCGAGGAACCCGGCGTGCCCCTCGTTGGTGTGGTAGACCTCCGGGGCCGGCGCACCGGTGAGGCGCGACCACAGGCGCAGCGCGCGCACGCCGCCCACGCCGAGCAGCAGCTCCTGCTGGAGGCGGTGCTCGCCGCCGCCCCCGTAGAGGCGGTCGGTGACCTTGCGCGCGGCCTCGTCGTTGCCGGGCACGTTGGAGTCGAGGAGCAGCAAGGGCACGCGGCCCACGGCAGCGACCCACACGTGCGCGTGCAGCGTCCGACCGCCCGGGAGGGCGAGCGACACCCGCGCGGGCGTGCCGTCGTCGTCGCGCAGGAGGGTCAGCGGCAGGCCGTCCGGGTCGAGCAGCGGGTAGGTCTCGACCTGCCAGCCGTCGCGCGTGAGGGACTGCTTGAAGTATCCGGCGCCGTACAGGAGCCCGACGCCGACGATCGGCACGCCGAGGTCGCTCGCGCTCTTGAGGTGGTCGCCCGCGAGGATGCCGAGGCCGCCGGAGTACTGCGGCAGCACCGACGTGATGCCGAACTCGGGCGAGAAGTAGGCGATCGCGGCCGGGAGCGAGCCGTCCTCGTCGGAGGCGGCCCGCTGCTGGTACCACAGCGCGTCGTCGAGGTAGTGGCGCAGGTCGGCCGCCGCCGCGCGCACGCGCTCGACGAACGCGCCGTCCGCGGCGAGCTCCGCGAGCCGTTCCGGGCCGAGCGCGCCCAGCAGCGCGACGGGGTCGCCGTGCACGGACGCCCACGCCTCGGGGTCGATACCGGCGAACAGGTCGCGCGTCGGGGCGTGCCAGGACCAGCGCAGGTTGTGGGCCAGCTCGTCCAGGTCGCGCAGCTCGGCGGGCAGCAGGGTGCGGACGGTGAACCGTCGGATCGCTCTCACGGGGACGAGACTACGCAGGCCGAGGCCGGTGCACACCCTCGCGGTGTCACACGCACGTCACGCTTGCGTGAACTTTCACCCCGGCGCCACGCCCGACACCGCACCTCGTCGACGCCTGCCGAGCCCGCTCCCAGGTGCCTGCCCCCCGCGGGCCTCGATACGTTGTGCGTGTGACGTCGACCTCTCCGGCCCCCGCGCCGCACCGCACCCCCGCGACCGCCCCCCGTCCTGCCCCGCCCGCCCCGATCGGCCGCATCCCCGTGCTGGACGTCTCGCCCGTCGTCGAGGGCGGGCGGTGGCCCGCGAAGGCCGTCGTCGGCGAGATGGTGCCGGTCGAGGCGACCGTGTTCCGCGAGGGGCACGACGCCGTCGCCGCGACCGCCGTCCTCGTCGCCCCCGACGGCGCCGAGCGCACCGCGCGCATGGTGGACGTGGCGCCCGGCCTCGACCGGTTCCGCGCCACGCTGCACCCCGACGCGATCGGCGACTGGTCGTTGCGGGTCGAGGCGTGGAGCGACCCCTACGGCACGTGGGCGCACGACGCGACCGTGAAGATCGCCGCGGGCGTCGACGTCGACCTCATGCTCGCCGAGGGGGTCCGGCTCTTCGAGCGCGTCCTGGCCGACGCGGTCCCCCTCCCGGGCGCCGACGGCACCCCGGGCACCCGGTCGCCGCAGGACGCGCGCACGCTCGCCGACGCGGCCGCCGCCCTCGCCGACGCGAGCCGCCCCGCCGAGGCCCGCCTCGCCGCGGCGACGTCGCCCGAGGTGCGCGACGTCCTGGACCGCGCGCCCCTGCGCGACCACGTGACGGCGTCGGCCACCTACGACCTGCGCGTCGAACGACCGCTGGCGCTCGCGGGTGCGTGGTACGAGATGTTCCCGCGCTCCGAGGGTGCGCGCCGGATGAAGGACGGCCGCTGGCGCTCCGGCACGTTCACCGCGGCGGCCCGGCGCCTGCCGGCGATCGCCGCGATGGGGTTCGACGTCGTCTACCTCACGCCCGTCCACCCCATCGGCACGACCCACCGCAAGGGCCGCAACAACTCCCTCACGGCACTCCCGGGCGACCCGGGCAGCCCGTACGCGATCGGCTCGAAGGACGGCGGCCACGACGCGATCCACCCCGAGCTCGGCAGCGACCGCACGTTCCGCGCGTTCGTCAAGGAGGCGCGGCGCAACGGGCTCGAGGTCGCGATCGACCTCGCGCTGCAGTGCTCGCCCGACCACCCGTGGGTGACCGAGCACCCCGAGTGGTTCACGACCCGCGTCGACGGCTCGATCGCGTACGCCGAGAACCCGCCCAAGAAGTACCAGGACATCTATCCCCTGAACTTCGACAACGACCCCGCGGGCATCTACGCCGAGGTGCTGCGCGTGGTCCGCGTGTGGATCGACCGCGGCGTCACCGCGTTCCGCGTCGACAACCCGCACACCAAGCCGCTCGACTTCTGGGAGTGGCTCCTGGCCGAGGTGCGCGCGACGAACCCCGAGGTCGTGTTCCTCTCCGAGGCGTTCACCAAGCCCGCGATGATGCACACGCTCGCGCGGATCGGGTTCCACCAGTCGTACACGTACTTCACGTGGCGCAACACCCGCGACGAGCTCGCCGAGTACCTCGCCGAGGTGTCGGGCGAGGCCGGCGCGTACATGCGGCCCAGCTTCTGGCCGACGACGCACGACATCCTCCCGCCCTACCTCCAGCACGGCGGGGTGGCCGGGTTCGCGGTACGCGCGGTGCTCGCCGCGACCGGGTCGCCCACGTGGGGGATCTACTCCGGGTACGAGCTCGTGGAGAACGTGCCGCGGCCGGGCGTCGAGGAGCAGATCGACAACGAGAAGTACGAGTACAAGCCGCGCGACTGGGCGCTCGCGGAGGAGATCGGGATCTCGACGCTGCTCACGCGGCTCAACGAGGTCCGGCGCGACCACCCCGCGCTGCGCCAGCTCCGCAACCTCACCGTCCACCCGACGACGAACGACCAGGTGCTCGCGTTCTCCCGGCACCTGCCCGCCGAGCACTCGCCGACCGGCGAGGCCGACACGGTCGTCGTCGTCGTGAACCTCGACCCCCACTCCCCGCAGGAGTCGAACGTGCACCTCGACCTCGCGGCCCTCGGGCTGCCTCCCCTCGCGGACGGCCAGGACCCGTGGGCGCCGTCCTTCGTCGCGCACGACGAGCTGTCCGGCGAGAGCTACGGCTGGGGCCAGGACGTCTACGTGCGGCTCGAGCCGATGCGCCAGGTCGCGCACGTCGTGCACGTGAGGCTTGCATGACGTTCCCTCGCGACGCTGCACCGGTCCCCGTGCGCGGTCCCGCTGCCGGCCCCGCCCCCGTGCCGCCCATCACCGCGCCGGTCCCCGTCGCGGCGCTCCCGCCCCGGCGCCAGCCGACGGCGCCCGTCGACGCGCGCCCCGGGCTGTCCGACGACCCGGACTGGTACCGCACGGCGGTGTTCTACGAGGTGATCGTCCGCGCGTTCTCCGACTCCGACGGCAGCGGGACGGGCGACCTGCGGGGCCTCATCGACCGCCTCGACTACCTCCAGTGGCTCGGCATCGACGCGCTGTGGCTGCCGCCGTTCTACCCGTCGCCCCTGCGCGACGGCGGCTACGACGTCTCCGACTACACCGCGATCGCGCCGCAGTACGGCTCGACGTCGGACTTCGCCGAGCTCGTCAGCGAGGCGCACGCGCGCGGGATGCGCGTCGTCATCGACCTCGTCATGAACCACACGAGCGACCAGCACCCCTGGTTCCAGGCGTCGCGCGCCGACCCCGAGGGCCCGTACGGCGACTTCTACGTGTGGAGCGACGACGACACGCGCTACCAGGACGCGCGCATCATCTTCGTCGACACCGAGACGTCCAACTGGACGTTCGACCCCGTGCGCCGCCAGTTCTTCTGGCACCGGTTCTTCTCCCACCAGCCCGACCTCAACTTCGAGAACCCGCGCGTCGCCGACGCGATGCTCGACGTCGCGCGGTTCTGGCTGCAGATGGGCGTCGACGGGTTCCGCCTCGACGCCGTGCCGTACCTCTACGAGGCCGAGGGCACCAACTGCGAGAACCTGCCCCAGACGCACGAGTTCCTGCGGCGCGTGCGGCGCATGGTCGACGCCGAGTTCCCGGGACGCATCCTGCTCGCCGAGGCGAACCAGTGGCCGCGCGAGGTCGTGGACTACTTCGGCACCGAGGACGAGCCCGAGTGCCACATGTGCTTCCACTTCCCCGTGATGCCCCGCATCTACTACGCGATCCGCGACCAGCGCGCGAACCAGGTCCTGGAGATCCTCGCCGACACGCCCGACATCCCGCCCGGCGCGCAGTGGAGCACGTTCCTGCGCAACCACGACGAGCTCACCCTGGAGATGGTGTCCACCGAGGAGCGCGCGTCGATGTACGGGTGGTACGCGCCCGACCCGCGCATGCGCGCGAACGTCGGCATCCGCCGTCGGCTCGCTCCCCTGCTCGACAACTCGCGCAAGGAGGTCGAGCTCGCCCACGCGCTCCTGCTCTCCCTGCCGGGCAGCCCGTGCCTCTACTACGGCGACGAGATCGGGATGGGAGACAACATCTGGCTGCCGGACCGCGACGCGGTGCGCACCCCCATGCAGTGGACGCCCGACCGCAACGCCGGGTTCTCGACCGCCGACCCCGGCAAGGTGTACCTGCCGCTCGTGCAGTCGCTCGTGCACCACTACGGCTACGTCAACGTCGAGGCGCAGCTCGAGCAGTCGACGTCCCTGCTGCACTGGGTGCACGGCATGCTCAAGGTCCGGCGCCGCCACAAGGCGTTCGGCACGGGCGACTTCGTCGCGCTCGAGTGCGACAACGAGTCGATCCTCGCGTTCCTGCGCCGGACCGACGCCGAGACGATCCTGTGCGTCGCGAACCTCTCCGCGACCGCCCGCTCGGCCGCGGTGCACCTGCCCGACCACCCCGGGGCGACGCTCACCGACGTGTTCGGCGGCGCGCACTTCCCGGCCGTCGACGACGACGGGCGCGTCGTCATGACGTGGGGGTCGCGCGACTTCTACTGGCTCGTGGTGCACGACCCTGCGTGAGCACGGCTCCTCCCGGTCCTCGTGCGGCGGGCTCGTCGCGCGCGTGATGGCATGAAGGCGACCTGACCGGAGGAGGCACGCGTGACGGTACGGCGGACGGACCCGCCCTCGACGGAGCTCATGGGGCTCCTGGACGCCTGGCTGCCGGCGCGCCGCTGGTACCCCGTGAAGGGGGTCGCCGTGCGCCACGTGCCCTGGCTGTCCTTCGCGCTCGACGCCCCGCCGCGCGCCGCGACGCCCGGCCGACCCGACACCGGGAGGGCCGTGCGGGTCGAGCTCCACCTGCTGCGTCTCGTCGGGGACGGCGTGGACCTCGTCGTCCAGGTGCCCCTCGTGCTCGAGCCGGTGTCTCGGCCGACCGCCGCGACGCCTGGCGTCGAGAGCCAGAGCAGCGCGGCGCCGGGCGGGGCGGCGCCGATCGGGACGCTCGCCCCGGGCGGCACCGACGACGCCGCGTGGGTCGTGCACGACGGCGCCGCGCACCCCGCGTGCTGGGCGGCCCTCCTGGCCGTGGCGCAGTGGGAGGACCCGGGCACGGCACCGGACGGGGCGAGTTCCCGCGGCGGAGGCCCCGACGCCGACACCGACCTCACCGGTGGACGCGCGCTGAGCGTCGAGCAGTCGAACAGCTCGGTGCTGCTGCCGCAGGTGGCCGGCGGGAGCATGCTCAAAGTCCTGCGCGCCATCGCGATCGGCCCCAACCCCGACGTCACCATCCCCCGCGCGCTGGCGGCCCAGGGCTGGGCCGGGGTTCCCCGGCCGCTCGCATGGCTCGAGGTGACGTGGGACGCGGAGGACGACCCGGCCGCCGTCGACCCGGGCGTGGACCACCGACCGGGCGAGCCGACCGCAGGGGGCGGGGCACCGCCGTCGGGCACCGCTCCGGGCCAGGAGGCTCCCCGCTCCGCGCACCTGGCCATCCTCAGCGAGTTCGTCGAGGGCGCGCGCGACGGGTTCGACCTCGCGTGCTCCTACGCCGGGCAGGGCGCGTCGTTCGCCGACCTGGCGGCCGACCTGGGGCGCGTGCTCGCCGACCTCCACGCCGCGCTCCGGCGGGCGTTCGGCGTCGGGTCGCCGGTCGACGCGCGCTGGCTCGTCGCCGACCTGCGGCGGCGCGCGGACGAGGCCGTCGCGTCGTCGCGCGCGCTGGGGCGGCGCGCTGCCGAGGTCACCGCCTTTTGGGACCGCACGTCCGCGCGCCTCGCGAACGTGACGCGCGTCCCCGACGCGCTCCCCCGGCTGCAGACCGTCCACGGCGACCTGCACCTCGGCCAGGTGCTGCACGCGCGCCGCTTCGGCTGGAAGGTCCTCGACTTCGAGGGCGAGCCCCTGCGCCCGGTCGCCGAGCGCACGCGCCCCGACCTCGCGCTGCGCGACGTCGCCGGGATCGTGCGCTCGTTCGACTACGCCGCCGCCGTCGGACGCGCGCCCGACGCCGCGTGGGCCGTCCAGGCGCGCACCGCGTTCCTCGACGCGTACGACCGGGCCGACACCGCCGGCGTCGACCGCGCGACGTCCGAGGCGCTCGTCCGGGCGCTCACGCTCGACAAGGCGCTCTACGAGGTCGTCTACGAGTCGCGCAACCGCCCCGACTGGGAACCCATCCCCCTCGCCGCGGTGGACCGCCTGCTCGCGGGGAACGCCTGACCCGTCCAGGAGGACGGCACCGCCCCGTGAGGTCGACGGCGGGTACGGCAAGGTGGAGGCGCGGCCGAGACCGCGCCTCCACCTCACCGAGCCGGTCTCCTAGCCTGCCGAGCAGTCGACGACCGGTGCCAGCACCGGAGCGTCGCCTCGGCCCGAGAAACCGTAGGTGATGGTCCCGCCGGCCGGCACGCGCGCGTTCCACGACTCGGCGGTGACCGTCGCGATCCCGTCGTCCACGGAGAGCGCACCGTGCCAGGTCTGCACGAGCTCGCTGCCCGCGGGCACGCGCCACGAGGTGGACCACGTCGAGACGGGCTCGCCGTCGAACTCCACCCGCACCTGACCCTGGTAGCCACCCGGCCACCGGTACTGGATCTCCAGCTCGGCCGAGCATCCGTCCGCGCGGCTCGCGAAGACCGATGCCTCGTGCGACGTCTCGGCGATGCCGTCCGGGCCGGAGATCAGGCGCTCGCCCCAGGGGGACGGAGCGGCCGGGTCGAAGCCCTGGACGAGGTCCAGGTCCTCCACGCCACCGCTGTTGCCGCTCCAGGACCACCCGAACCAGCCGAGGCCGAGGCGCCGCGACTCGGCGAGGATGGTGTCCTCGTCGACGTCGTTGCCGTAGTGCGCCGGGCCGAACTCGCCGACGATCAGCGGCAGTCCGGCGTCGACGAAGTGCTCCAGGTAGTCCGTGACCACCGCGCCGTCGCCGTACACCTCGTACATGTGGACGGAGAACACGACGTTCGCGTCGGGGTCGGCGTCGAACACCTGCCGCGCCTGGGAGTACATCGTCCGCGACCAGTCCTGGCCCCAGTTCGGGGCGTCGACGACGATCGTGTGCTCGTACCCGATGTCCCGCAGGCGCTGGACCGCGGCCGACGTCCGCGCCGCCCACTCGTCGGCGACCGGACCGTTGCCGATCGGCTCGTTGCCGATGTTGACGAGGACCCTGTCCTCCGTTCCGGCGAGCGTCGGGTACAGGTCCTCCCAGTAGTCGACAGCGCGGTCGAGCGACACCGCGGCGGGCGCGTACTCGTCCCCGTAGCCCGTCGTGTCGTGCACCTCCAGGGCGCACACGAGCCGGTTCGCGTCGCACTCGCGGACGACGCGCGCGACGTCCGCCGGGTCGTTGCGGGTCCATTGGTCGCCGCTGGACAGGACGACGCGCACCGCGTTGGCGCCCGTGCCCTTGATGTCCTCGAACGCCTGGAACTCGTGGGTGTACCAGGTGTGCGCGTGGTTGATCCCGCGGAGGACGAGGTCGCTCCCGTCCGCCTCGACGAGCCGACCGTCGACGACGTGCAGACCGTCCGCGGTCGCCTCGTCGGCACCCGCCGGGGCGGCAAGCGCAAGCGCTCCCGACCCGGCGAGGGCGAGCGCAGCGACGTACGCCGGGACCGACGTCGCCCGGGTACGGAGCTGTCGTGTGCTGTTCCTACTCATCGAACTCCTTCGTTCTGCGCTCGCGCACGAGCGCGCTCTCCATCCGCTTTCAGATGGACTCCCAGATGAACCGCTTCATGCGCGTGACGCGGTGCGGCGGACCGGTTCAGCGGTCGGCGGACGAGCCGCGCACGACGCACGAGGCGCTGTTCTCCCAGCCCCACCCGTCCCCGTCCGGGTCCGACGACGCGCTCGCGCAGTACGGGTACCCGTTCGCTGCCGTGCTCCCGCTCCCGGAGCCACCGCCGGAACCCGTGTCCGCGGAGGAGCCGCGCACCACGCACGACGCGCTGCTCTCCCAGCCCCACCCGTCCCCGTCCGGGTCCGACGACGCGCTCGCGCAGTACGGGTACCCGTTGGGTGCCGTACCGGTTCCGCCGTCTCCACCACCGCCGTCGCCCCCGTACACCGACGCCACGGGCGCGTTGCGGGCCTTGAGACCGTCGGCGCCGTGGACGAACCGCTGCCCCCACGGCGTGAGCGAGCTCGCGGAGAACCCGTTCACCATGTCCAGGTACTCGACGCCGCTCCCGTTGCCGGACCACGACCAGCCGAGCATCCCGATCCCCTGGGACCGCGTGTAGCTCATGATCGTGGCCTCGTCCGGGTTCCCGTCCGAGTGGTTATCACCGAACTCGCCGACCATGATCGGCAGCCCTCGGCTCGTGAAGGAGTCGAGGTACGCGCGCACCTCCGCCCCCGTGTCGAAGACGCCGTACATGTGGACGGAGAAGACCACGTTCCCGTCTGCGGCCGCGACCGTCGGGGCGTTGTCGCGCATAGTGAACGACCAGTCCTGCCCCCAGTTCGGGGCGTCCACGACGAGCGTGTGGTCGAGGCCCGCCGCGCGCAGGGTCCGGATCGCCGCGATCGTGTCCGTCGTCCAGCTCTGGAAGCCGGAGTTGCCGAAGGGCTCGTTCCCGATGTTGATCATCACGTACCGCTCCTGGCCGCGCAGGACCGACGCGACGCTGGTCCAGTACTGCGCCGCGCTCGCGAGCGACCGGGCGCTGCCGTCCTCGCCGTAGCCCGTCGTGTCGTGGTTCTCGAGGATGCACACGAGCTGGTTCTGCTTGCAGCGCTCGACGACGGCGCTCACGTCGGCCGCCGAGCTCGTCCCGTACCGGCCGCCCGACAGCACGACGCGGGCGGTGTTCGCGCCGGCGGCGCGGATGTCAGCGAAGGACTGCGTCTGCGACGGGTACCAGGCGTGCGCGTGGTTGACGCCGACCGGCACGAAGCGGTTGCCGTTCGCGTCGTAGATCTTCCCGTCCTGGACGGAGAACCCGTCGCTCGCGGCGCTCGCCCCCTGCGCAAGCGCCGGCACGGCGAGCAGGGCGAGCAACGCGCCCAGGGCGATGGCGAACAGTCGTCTCATCGATCTTCCTCCCGAACCGGGCGTCGTCGCCCGGTCTGCTCGGTGGACGTCGTCGTCGGGTTCGTCCGCGAACCCTCATCCGGCCCGTCATGGCCCGATGACACCGTTGCGCTTAAGCGCTTCATGTCGAAGGTAGTGCATCCCCGGAGAGAATTCCAGGGTGTCTCGCGGCCGCATCGGCGCCCTCCACGACGCACTGCCACGGCCCGCGGGCCGCGCGAGAGCAGGGCGGGGCGTCGGAAGGACGCCCCGCCCCGCTCTCCCGCCGGAGTCGGGGAGCTCAGTCGCGCGAGCGCGTCCGCAGCTCCTCGTAGGCGCGCCGGACGACCTCGGCGCCCGGCTTGCCGTACATGCAGTAGTCGTCGTTCGCCGCGGCCTCGGACTCCGCGTACAGCGGCGACGGCCAGTCCCAGAGGAAGTACCCGGAGACCCAGGGCCGACGGGCGCAGGCGGCGAACATCTCGGCGAGCCAGTCCGCCTGCGCCGCACCCGACGGCGACCCCGCGAGGTTCCAGTCGTTCGGGCGCGCCGGGGAGCCCTCGCGGCTCGGGCAGCCCGCCTCCAGGAAGACGAACGGCTTGTCCTCGCGCGCGACGACGGCCTCGATCCGGTCGAGGTGGTGCTCCCACGTCCCGGCCGGGTAGTAGCCCGAGCTCCCGATCACGTCGACCGCGTCCCACCAGGTGACGCGGTCCTCCTGGTACTTGTCGCAGTTGTAGGTCACCAGGCCGCCGTAGACCTCGCGCACGGCAGCGACGAGCGCCCGCCACTGTGCGTCGCGCCCGTCGGCCCGCACCATCTCGCACCCGACGCAGAACATCTCCGCGCCCTCCTCCGCGGCGATGCGCGCGTGGTGCACGACGAACTCCGTGTACGACGCGAACCACTCGTCCCACGACGGCTCGCCCGGCACGTCCTCGTCGAAGAAGCCGATGAACGCTCGCCATGTCCCGTCCGCGGAGTCGACCACCGGCTTGAGGCACACCTTCCAGCCTCGCGCCTTCGCCGCGCGTATCGCGGCGCGCACCTCGTCGTCGGTCACCGTCGGCTCGTCGCCGTAACGGACCACGGTCGACTGCGGCGTGTCCTGCTTCGCGGAGAACGTCACGGCCACCCAGTCCACGCCGAGGCCCTGGAGCGCGTCCATGGAACGTTCGGCGCCCGGACCGGTCCAGGTCCCGCGTACGCCCGTCCACCCCCAGGTCATGCCCGTCACGGGCGCCCCGGCGAACGGCGCGGGCCGCACAGGGCCCTCGACCGCGCGCAGCTCGGCCCGCGTCGGCGGGTTCGCCCCTGCACGGGACACCGTGACCGACGCGGCGACCGCCGCGGACCGTGCCGCGGTCCGCACCGCCGCGTCCGACAGTCGGCGCAGAACGTCCGCACCTCCCGGGCCGCGCACCCCGCGCGCCGCGAGCGCGTCGAGCAGCGCCCCCGTGAACGTGTCGCCCGCGCCGACGGTGTCGACGACGTCGACCGCACGGCCCGGGACCTCGACGAGACGGCCGTCATGGCGGACGAGCGTCGCGCCGTCGCCCCCACGCGTCACGACGACGAGGGCCGCGCCCCACGCCGACCAGCGGCGCGCGACGTCAAGCGGGTCGGTCCCCGGGGCGAACCACGCGAGGTCCTCGTCGCTCACCTTGACGACGTCGGCGAGCGCGACGAGCTCCTCGACGCGGGCCCGGGCCGCCGCGGCGTCGTCGACGAGAGCGGGGCGCACGTTGGGGTCGTACGAGACGACGGCGGAGGAACGCGCCCGGCGGACGACGTCCCGGACCACGTCGGCGCCCGGAGACAGCACCGCCGCGACGGACCCGACGTGAACGACCTCCGCGTCGCCGAGCTCCACCTGCCCGAGCTCCCACGCGAGGTCGAAGGCGTACGTCGCCTGTCCCCGGGCGTCCAGAGACACCGTCGCCGCCGACGTCCGTCCCGTCGACGGCACGTGCGCGTCCACCTCCACGTCGCTCGCGGCGAGCCAGTCACGGACCAGGGCGCCGCGCTCGTCGGGGGCGAGCGCCGTGGCGAGCACCACCTCACGACCGAGCCGGCCGAGCGTGAGCGCGACGTTCGCGGGGCTTCCGCCGGGCAGGTCTCGGGTGGCTCCCGGACCGTCGGAGACGATGTCGACGAGAGCCTCGCCGACCACGAGGAAGCGCGTCACGAGGCCACCTGCCCGTCGCGGACGGCGCGCGCGATCGACGGGCCGAGCGGGAGCCGCGGCAGGAGCGTCGCCTGGACCGCATGGTAGAGGTCGGGCTTGCCCGGCCATGTGGCCCCCGCAGGGCGGTTCGACGGGTCGAGCTCGTGGTGCCACGATCCCCCGTCGTGGTCCACCACGAAGGTCACCGCGTAGTCCCACCAGGTCGCGTACAGGTCGGCGTAGCGGGCGTCACCCGTCCGTCGGTGCAAGGCGTCCGCGGCGGCGATCGCCTCGGCGACGACCCAGTGCATGCGCTCGCGCACGACGGGCGCACCGGACCAGTCGGTCGTGTAGACGAACCCGTCCGCGCCGTCCACGGCCCAGCCGTCGGCCACGGCGCGGTCGAACAGCACGGTCGCCGTCGGGCGTAGGTCGGACGGCGCGAGCGTGCCCAGCGCGACCTCGAGGTGCAGGAGCAGCCGGGACCACTCGAGGCCGTGCCCGACGGTCGCCCCGTAGGGCTTGAACGGGTCGGCGGGCCGGTCGGCGTTGAGCTCCAGGTCCGGCGTCCACGTGACGTCGAAGTGCTCGGGCAGCCGCCCGTCGTGATCCCCGGCGAGCCGCACCACGAGCCGGGACACGCGCGCGGCGCGGTCGCGCCACGCGACGTCCCCGGTGGCGTCGGCGACGGCGAGCATCGCCTCGACCGCGTGCATGTTCGCGTTGAGGCCCCGGTACGGGTCGAGGACGGTGAACGACGCGTCCCACGTGTCGACCACGAGCCCGGTCGCGTCGTCCCAGAAGCGCTCGAGGAACACGGAGCACGCGTCGGTGAGCAGGGCCCGCGCACCCGGCAGGCCGGCCAGGGTCGCGCTCGACGCGGCGAGCAGGACGAACGCGTGGTCGTAGGCGGACTTGCCTGCGCCGAGGTCGGGCGCGCCCAGCGCGTCGAGGGCGTGGAACCACCCGCCGTGCTCGGCGTCGTGCAGCGGTCCCAGCAGGCCGTCGAGCGCCCCGCGCGCGATCGGCTCGCACCCGGGCACGCCCAGCATCGCACCGAGCGCGTAGACGTGGACGGTCCGGCACGTGATCCACGTCTGGACGCCTGCCTCCGGGTCGGGGGCCCCGGACCCGTCGAGGTAGGCCGCCCCTCCTCCCGGGGCGACGACGCGACGTCCGAACCCGAGCAGCGACCGCGTGTGCGCGTCGAGCCACGCCAGGTGCGTCTCGCGCTCGGTCCAGGCGAGCTCGTCGCGCACACCGCCACGCGGTCGGCGGTCGATCGTCGGCGCCGTCATGCCGACACCGCCGGCCGGCGCGACACCAGCTGGTTGACGCTGCGCAGCACCCGCGGGTCGGCGAGCGCGGACCTGTCCAGCGTGGTCGGAGCCGTCACGTGGAAGGTCACGCTCTCGCCCGCCAGCAGGTCGACGAGCGCGTCGTCGACCACGGCGTCCGGGTGGACCTTGTCAGCGAGCAGCGACAGTCCCCGCACGACGGTGTCGGTCGTGACGCGTACCCGCGCCCCATCCTCCGTCGAGGTCACCTCGACGTGGAGCGCGGGGCTGCGCAGCGCGCTGTCGCGAGGCTCGGCGTAGAACCACGTCGCGCTCTCGTGCCCGAGGGAGGCCACCAGGAGCTCGCCCGCCGCGTCCTGCGCCCGGGCGACGTCCGCCGGCACGGGGATCGTCGTCGTGGTGCGCGGCGCGAGGTCGACCGGGACCTTGACCGCCTCGATCTCGACGCCGTCGTACCGGGTCCGCCGCAGGACGAGGTCGCCCCGCCAGCCCTCCGCGCTGTCGTTCACGAGGGCGACCACGAGCTCGCCCGCCTCGCCCCGCGGCTGCACGGTGAGCAGCCGGTCGGCGAAGGCGTGCCGCAGCGCGACCAGGAGCGGCTTCTCGCGGCCGTCACCGTCGACCGCGGCCCACGAGGTCACCGGCCAGCAGTCGTTGAGCTGCCACACGACCGCCCCCATGCACCGCGGGGACCACGAGCGGTAGTGCTCGATCGCGGTCCGGACCGCGATCGCCTGGTTCCAGGACATCGCCCAGTGCCAGTCCTCCATCGCGTCGGGCAGCGGGACGTGCGCGACGAGCCCGTCGGTGAGCTTGTCGTTGCCCTGCATCGCCTTCTGGTGGACGAGCATCCCGGGTGACTCAGGGGTGAGCGGATCGTCGCTGATCGCCCGGGTGAGGGTCGACCATGCTGGCGGACCCTGCCACCCGAACTCCGCCATGAAGCGCGGCACCGTGTCCCGGTAGTGCGGCCAGTCCTGCCGGTTCCACAGCTCCCACTCGTGCATCGAGCCGTGTCGCGGGTCGTTCGGGTGCACGTCCAGGCTGCCGGACCACGGGCTCGACGGCGTGTACGCGCAGTCGGGGTCGAGCTCCGCGACGACGCGCGGGAGCAGCTCCGTGTAGTACCCCAGCCCCCACGTGCGCCCGTCGAGGCGCTGTTGCCAGCTCCAGTCGTGGAAGCCCCAGATGTTCTCGTTGCTGCCGTTCCAGAGCACGAGCGACGCGTGGTGCCCGAGACGGGCGACGTTGTCACGCACCTCTGCCTCGACCTCCGACCGCAGCGGGTCCTCCTCCGCGTAGGCCGCGCAGGCGAAGAGGAAGTCCTGCCACGTGAGGACGCCACGCTCGTCGCACAGATCGTAGAAGTCGTCCGACTCGTAGATCCCGCCGCCCCACACGCGCAACAGGTTCAGGTTCGCCGAGACTGCCTGGTCGATGCGCGCCGCGTACCGCTCGCGTGTCACGCGGTGCGGGAAGGCGTCGTCCGGGATCCAGTTCGCGCCACGCACCCAGACGGGGACGCCGTTGACCACGAAACGGAACGAGGTCCCGTCGTCGTCGGGCTCGATCTCGAGCGCGGCCGTCCGGAAGCCGACACGGCGCGCCGAGGTGTCGAGCACGTCCGCACCCGCACGCAGCTCGACGTCGACGGCGTACAGCGGCTGGTCCCCGTGGGTCCGGGGCCACCAGAGATCGACCTCGGGCACGACGACGTCGACCTCCGCCCGGTCGCCGTCCGTCGGGACCTGGACCCGGACGCCCGCGACGGTCGCCGCCAGCGTCAGCCCCGTGCCTCCCGAGCCGGAGCGCTCGACCTCGGCCACGACGCGCACCCGGCCAGCGGCGGCCTCGGCACCGTTCGTCGTGGCGGGCTCGGCGACGGAGGCGTGCACGCGCACCTGCGCGAGCCGCGCGACGGACCACGACTCGAGTCGGACGGGACGCCAGATTCCGGACGTCGCGGTGTCGGGACCCCAGTCCCACCCGAAGCTGCACGCCATCTTGCGCATCGCGTTGAAGGGGTGCTGGTTGACCTGGGGACGGTAGCCGAGGAGAAGGCTCTGCCGGTCCGCGTACGGGACGGGCGCGGCGAACCGGACCACGAGCTCGTTCTCGCCCTCGACGAGCAGCGGACCGACGTCGAACCGGTAGGTACGGTGCATGTTCGCCGTCGAGCCCACCATCGTCCCGTTGAGCCGGACCTCCGCGACGGTGTCGAGGCCGTCGAAGACGAGGTCGTGCCGCTCGTGCCCGTCCGGCTCCCACGCGAAGCGGGTGGTGTACACCCAGTCGGTCCGGCCGATCCACGCGAGCAGCCGCTCGTGGTCGTCGAGGTAGGGGTCGACGATCAGGCCCGCGGCGAGCAGGTCGGTGTGCACGCTCCCCGGGACCGTCGCCGGGACGTCGGACACGACCGTCCCCGCGGGGACGGGCCCCGCGACGGCGCTCACCGTCCAGCCGTCGTGCAGCTCGCGACGGGTCGTCGTGGGGACGGGAGTGGCGGTACGTGTCACTTGGTGGCTCCTGCGGTCAGGCCGTTGTAGATGTGTCGCTGGAGAAGAAGGAAGGCGATGAGGGTCGGGACGATCACGAGGATCGTGCCGGCCGCGATGACCTCCCACTCCGACCCCGTCGGCCCCTTGAACCGGAACAGGGTCGTCGAGATCACGCCGAGCTTGCTCGACGGCATGTAGAGGAAGGGGATGTAGAACTCGTTGTAGATCGCGATGCCCTTGATGATGACGACCGTCGCGATCGCCGGCTTGAGCAGCGGGAAGATGATCCGGGCGTAGATGGTGACGCGGTTGGCGCCGTCGAGCATCGCGGCCTCGTCGAGCGAGCGCGGGATCGAACGCATGAACTGCAGGAAGATGTAGATCGCGATGATGTCCGTGCCCATGAAGAGCACGATCGCGGCCCAGCGGGTGTTGAAGAGCCCCAGCCCGTTGATGATCTGGAACGTCGCGACCTGCGTGGTGACCGCCGGGACGAGCGTCGCCAGCAGGAACCCTGCCATGACGACCTTCTTGCCGCGGAAGTCGAACCGGTCGACGGCGTACGCGGTCATGGTGCCGATGAGGATCGTCCCGGCGAGTGCGACGACAAGGGTGATCATGGTGTTCACGAAGCCCGCGAGCATGTCGCTGTCGGTGAAGGCCCGCGTGAAGTTCGAGAAGTTGAACCAGTTCTGGGGAAGGTCGAGCGGACCGGTCGTCACGTACTCCTCGCGGGACTTGAAGGCCGCGAAGAAGATCGTGAGGATCGGGACGACGGCCGCCGCGCACGCGACGACGAGACTGATGTACTTCGCCGTCGTGGCCAGCGGCCCCGCGACGGGCGCGACGCCCCTCGAGAACCGGGCGGCTGCCCCGCGCATCTTGTCCGCTGCGGTGATCCGGATGGGCGCAGGTGCGGTGGGGGCGCTCATACCAGGTCTCCCTTCTCGTCCGGGAAGAACTTTCGTTGGATCGCGCTGATCACGAGGACGATGATCAGCAGCACGACGGCCATCGCGGAGGCGAGACCGACCTTGGAGTATCGGAACGCCGTGTCGACGGTCTGGATGACGAACGTCTCGGAACCGTTCGCTCCCTTCGTCATGATGAAGGGGATCTCGAAGACCGAGAGCGCACCCGAGACGGCGAGGATCAGGGACAGACCGACGATCTGCTTGATACCCGGGAAGATGATGTAGCGGAACTTCTGCCACGACGTCGCGCCGTCGAGGTCCGCGGCCTCGTACACGTCACCCGGGATCGCCTGGATGGCGCCGAGGAACAGCACGAAGTTCAGGCCCATGTAGCGCCATACGGACGTGCCCGCGAGCGAGTAGTTGACGATCGACGGGTCTCCGAGCCAGTGCGGCGTCTCCTGCACGCCCACGATCCCCAGCAGAGCGTCCAACGTCCCCTCCGGGCGGAAGAAGTAGAGGAAGACGAGGCCGATCGCCACGCCGTTCAGGAGGTAGGGAAAGAAGATGACGCCCTTGAAGAAGTTCCGGAACCGCGTGCTGAAGCTGAGGATCGTCGCGAAGTAGAGCGCCAGCGCGAGCTGGACGAGAGCGCCGACCAGGTAGTAGAGGCTGACGAAGAAGACCCGGAACAGCTCGGGTCGCGTGAAGATGTCGACGTAGTTCTTGAACCCGACGCCTTCCTTCACCGCATCGAGACCGTCCCACGACGTGAAGCTGTACCAGATCATGTTCGCCACCGGCAGGTAGGTGAACACGAGCAGCAGCCCGAGCGGGACGACGAGGAACAGCCACGGGGTGAGCGACCCGGACCGTCGCCTCGGCGGTCGGGACGTAGCACTCCGCTTGCGCGGCTCGGTCGGAGTCGCCACGGTCGGACTGGTCACAGCCATGTCATGCTCATTTCGGTCGGACGGGCGTGAGGCCCCCGGCGGGGCGGCCGGGGGCCTCACGCGAACCAGGGCTCCTGCGTCAGCCGACGACGTTCGCGCGCGCGGCCGCCCAGCGGGAGTTGAGGTCGGCGAAGAAGGACTCCTTGTCGCCGTCGGCGGCGCCGCGGGCGACGTCGACCAGCTGCTTGCGGTACTTGTCGCCCCAGAGGTCGATCTCCGCCTCGTTGCTGATGTCGTTGTCCCACGTCTCCTCACCGGCAGGGGCCGGGGAGAGCTCGATCTGGTTGACGCCCAGGGCGTCGAACGTGGCCAGGCTGTCCGGTGCCGCCGCACCGACGACCGGCGAGATGCCGCCCTGCTCCGCGGCGAACGTCGACTCGTTCAGGAACCAGTCGACCCAGGCGCGTGCAGCCTCCTTGTTCTCGGAGTGCTTCGAGATCGCGAGCTTGTAGTCGCCCGAGACGGTCGAGGAGAACGTGCCTTCGGTCTGCCACGGCATCGGCCAGAAGTCGATGTCGTCCGCGGACCCCCCGGCGGCCTCGGCCGCGTCCTTCATCTGCGGCACGGCCCACGAGCCGAGCACCATGGCGCCGATCTTGCCGGTGCCCAGGAGGGTCTTGGACTCCTCCCAGTTGGTCGTCGTAGGGTCCTCCTCCGTGACGCCCGCGGCGACGACGTCGTACAGCAGGCCGTCGATCGCGTACTGCTCGTTGCCCTCGGACCACGGAGCGTCCTGCGACGTACGGATGCTCACGGCGTCGGTCCCCGCGATCGTCCCCTGGTTGTTCTGCCACTGGGTGAGCGGCCAGCCGTCGGTGTAGTTCGTGTAGTACGGGACGGCGTCGGTCTTCTCACCGATCTGCTCGAGAGCGTCGACGAACGCCTCGGGCGTCGTCGGCGGCTCCGTGATACCGGCCGCCTCCCAGACCTTCGTGTTCACGACGTACCCCATCGCGGTACCGAACGTCGCGATCCCGTAGACGTCGCCGTCGTAGGCCTGCTCGTTGATGAAGCGATACTCCTGCCCGAGCTCCTTCACCGTGCCGAGGGGCTCGAAGAACTGCGGGAGCTGGTCCTTGCTCACCGAGTTCGGGACGAGGAGCACGTCGCCGTAGTCCTGCGTGTTGAGACGGATCGAGACGTCGCCCTCGTAGTCGGTGATCGCCTCGAACTCGACCGTCACGCCCGGGTTCTTCGCCTGGAACAGGTCCGCGTAGTCCTGCAGCGCGGTGTCGACGATGTCCGTGCGGTTCGTCAGGACGGTGATGGTGCCCGACAGCTCGCCATCCTCGCTGCCACCCTCGTTCGAGCTCGAGCACGCACCGAGCGTCAGCGTCAGCGCTGTCACGGTCAGCACGGCCGCGATCTGCTTCCTTGCCATGGGGTTCCACTCCTTGGTCGTCGTTGACGTCGCCCGCTACGGGCTCCTCTTGCCCGGGCGATCACTGGCGACACGACTAGTGAAGCGCTTAAGTTCCGGTAAGTCCAGCCCCGGTGTGTAACGAACCGATATCAAGACACAGCCTCGCGCGACGAGACTCTGAAGCGCATCAGGACGCTGGACGTCCGGTCGTCCCCCGCGGGCGCAGCGTCGGAGTCGAGTCGAGGAAGTTCCCCCCGACCTCACCTGCGATCCGGTCGAACAGACGGCGAGCGACGTGTGCGCCGTAGCGCGTGACGTCGTGGCTCAGCGCCGAGAGACGCGGGAACGTCGCCTCGCACAGCGGCGAGTCGTCCCACGCGATCATCGACACCTCCTGCGGCACGCGGACACCGATCTCGCTCGCGACCCCCAGTCCCGCGACCGCCATGACGTCGTTGTCGTAGATGATCCCCGTCGGACGGTCCACGCTCGTGAGGAGCGTCCGCGTCGCCGCCGCCCCTTGGACGGCCGAGTAGTCCGTCCGCACGACCACTCCCTCCGCACCCAGCGCCGCGATCTCGTCGCGGAACGCCGCGTCGCGGATCCCCGTGTGCCCGAAACCCTCCAGGCCCGCGACTCGGGCTATCCGGCGGTGCCCCACGGCGTGCAGGTAGCGCACCGACTCACGCATCGCTGCGGCGTCGTCCGTCCACACGCTCGGCAGACCACCCGCGAGCGCCGGGTCCCCCACCACCACGGCTGGGAGCGCCTCGGGCTCGGAGAACATCGCGATCCGGGGGTCGTCGATGCTCGGGTCGACGAGGATCACCCCGTCGACCCGACGTGCCGCGCGCCACGCGCGGTAGGCCCGCAGCTCGGTCTCCTGGTCCGGGACCACCTGGAGGAGCAGCGCGTACGACCGCTTCGACAGCTCGGACTCGATGCCCGCGAGGAACTGCATGTAGAACGACTCGACCCCGAGCATCCCGGGGTCGCGCGCCAGTACCAGTCCGACAGTCTCGGTGCGTGCCCCGGAGAGAGAACGCGCGGCCGAGCTCGGCGCCCAGCCCAGGTCGGCCGCGATCCCCAGGATCCGGGCTCGGGTCGCGTCCGACACGCCGGGCCGGTTGTTCAGCGCGTACGACACCGCGCCCGTCGAGACCCCGGCCTCCCGCGCGATGTCCGCGATGGTGATCCTTGCCACGGCCCTCCTTCCTCCAGGTCGCGAGCCTACTGCGACCACCCGGCGAGCCCGTCGCGTCCCGGTGCCGCAGACGTGGAAAGGTTGGCCCATGACCGGGTCCGCCGCATCCCCCTCCCCGCAGCCCGTCGTCGTGCCCGCGGACGCGCTCGCGGCCGCGGCCGCGGGCCGCACGTTCGACCCGCACGCCGTGCTCGGCCCGCACCTGGCGCCCGACGCCGACGACGCGCGCGCCGTCGTCCGGGTCCTGCGCCCGCTCGCCGACGAGGTCGTCGTCGTCACGACCGACGGCGAGCACGCGGCCGCGCACGAGCAGGACGGCGTGTGGGCCGCCGTCGTCCCCGTGCACCAGGACGCCGACGGCACCCGGCACGCCCCCGACTACCGCGTGCGGGCGCGCTACGGCCACGAGGCCACGACCGTGGACGACCCCTACCGGTTCCTGCCCACGCTCGGCGAGGTGGACCTGCACCTCCTTCGGGAGGGCCGGCACGAGGAGCTGTGGCGCGTGCTGGGGGCCAACCTGCGCACGTACCCCAGCGCGCTCGGCGACACGACCGGCACCGCGTTCGCCGTGTGGGCGCCCAACGCGCGCGCGGTCCGCGTCATCGGCGACTTCAACGGCTGGGGCGCGACGCACCCGATGCGCTCGCTCGGCTCGAGCGGCGTCTGGGAGCTGTTCGTCCCGGGCGTCGGCGCGGGCGCTCGCTACAAGTACGAGATCCTCGGTCCCGACGGCTCGTGGCGGCAGAAGGCCGACCCCCTCGCCAAGGGCGCGGAGGTGCCGCCCGCGACGGCGAGCATCGTGGTCGAGTCGCAGTTCGCGTGGACCGACGACGCGTGGCTCGCCGAGCGCGCCGCCCGCGACCCGCACACGCAGCCGCTCAGCATCTACGAGGTGCACCTCGGGTCGTGGCGCCAGGGGCTGTCGTACCGGGACCTCGCCGAGCAGCTCACCGCGTACGTCGTGGAGCAGGGCTTCACGCACGTCGAGCTCCTGCCCGTCGCCGAGCACCCGTTCGGCGGGTCGTGGGGCTACCAGGTCACGGGCTACTACGCGCCCACCTCACGGTTCGGCCACCCCGACGACTTCCGGTACCTCGTCGACCGCCTGCACGCGGCCGGCGTCGGGGTCGTCGTCGACTGGGTGCCCGCGCACTTCCCGCGCGACGAGTGGGCGCTGGCCCGGTTCGACGGCACGCCCTGCTACGAGCACGCCGACCCGCTGCGCGGCGAGCAGCCCGACTGGGGCACGTTCGTCTTCGACTTCGGGCGCAACGAGGTCCGCAACTTCCTCGTCGCCAACGCGACGTACTGGCTCGAGGAGTTCCACGTCGACGCGCTCCGCGTCGACGCCGTCGCGTCGATGCTCTACCTCGACTACTCGCGCGGCCCCGGCCAGTGGCACCCCAACGTGCACGGCGGGCGCGAGAACCTCGAGGCCATCGCGTTCCTCCAGGAGGCCAACGCGACCGCCTACCGCCGCACGCCCGGCGTCATGATGATCGCCGAGGAGTCGACGGCCTGGCCCGGCGTGACCCGGCCGACCTCGTCCGGCGGACTCGGGTTCGGGCTCAAGTGGAACATGGGCTGGATGAACGACTCCCTGCGCTACGTCGCCGAGGAGCCCATCAACCGGCGCTACCACCACCACGAGATCACGTTCTCGATGGTCTACGCCTACTCCGAGCAGTTCGTGCTGCCGATCAGCCACGACGAGGTCGTGCACGGCAAGGGCTCGCTCTACGGGAAGATGCCCGGCGACGACTGGCAGAAGCGCGCCGGCGTGCGCGCGTTCCTCGCGTACCAGTGGTCCCACCCCGGCAAGCAGCTCCTCTTCATGGGCAGCGAGATCGGCCAGCACTCCGAGTGGAACGAGGGCCGCTCCCTCGACTGGGATGGCCTCGCGGCCGACCCGGGCCGGCAGGGCGTGCAACGCGCCGTGCGCGACCTCAACGCGCTGTACCGCGCGACCCCGGCCCTGTGGGAGCTCGACCACGACCCCGCCGGCTTCGAGTGGCTCGACGCCGACGACGCCGACCACAACGTCCTCGCCTACGTCCGCCGCGGGCGCGACGGCAGCGAGGTCGCCGTCGTCGTGAACTTCGCCGGGACGCCGCACGAGGGCTACCGCCTCGCGCTGCCCTCGGGCGGCGCGTGGCGCGAGGTGCTCAACACCGACGCCGAGGTGTACGGCGGGTCGGGTGTCGGCAACCTCGGCGAGGTGGAGGCGGAGGCCGTCCCGTGGAAGGGTCGCGCGCACTCCGCGACCCTGCGCCTGCCCCCGCTCGGCGCCCTGTACCTCGTCCCGGCGCCGAGGTAGAGGTCTGGTCTGCTGACGTAGAGGTCTGGTCACCCTGGGTGGTGGGTGGGGTGGTGGCGCCGGGTCTACCATCCGCCGCTCGTTCCTCGCGGCTCCCGCCAGGCCCGCCACGACCCGGCGCCACCACCCCACCCACCCGGCTTCGTCTCGCCTCCTGCAGGGTCGACGGACGACGGCGGCCGGTCACCTCACGGTGACCGGCCGCCGTCGTCTGCGGTGCGGGCGCGTCAGTAGAGGCTGATGGCGAGACGCTGGCGGGCCTTGCCGACGCGGGGGTCGGTGGGGCCGACGACCTCGAAGTAGTCGAGGAGGCGGACGCGGAGCTTCTCCTTGGCGTCGGCGTCGGCGCCGGGGAGGAGGTCGAGCAGGCGTCCGAGCGCGTCGTCGACGTGACCGCCGAGGAGGTCGAGGTCGGCGATGGCGAGCTGGGCGTCGACGTCCTGCGGGGCGGCGGCCGCGGCGGCGCGGACCGTCGCGAGGTCGGCGTCGCGCGTGCGCTGGAGGAGGCGGACCTGTGCGAGGCCGGCGACGGCGAGCGCGTCGCGCGGGTCCTGCTTGATCGCCTTCTCGTAGGCCGCGACGGCGGCGTCGAGGTCGTCGCGCTCGATCGCGTCGTACGCCTCCTGGTGCAGCGGCGGGAGCTCGGGCTCCGGCTCGGGGGCCGGCTCGGCGGGCACCGGCTCGCCGTCGCCGCCCTGGGACGGCGCCCGGCCGGTGACGCCGTTCGCCTCGGCGGCCTGGAGCACCTGCTCGATCACCGAGCGCACCTGCTCGGCGGGCGCGGCGCCCTGGAACAGCGGCACCGGCTGGCCCTGGAGGACGGCGACGACGGTCGGGACGCCCTGCACCTGGAACGCCGCCGTGATCTGCGGGTACGCCTGGGCGTCGACGCGGGCCAGCAGGAAGCGGCCCGCGTACTCGTCGGCGAGCGCGCCGAGGTCGGTGCCGAGCTGGGCGTTCGCCTGGTCGGTCGGGATCCAGAGCAGGACGACGACCGGGTACTGCGTCGAGTCCTGGACGAGCTGGCCGAACGTCTCGTCCGTGACGTCGACGACGTAGCCACCGGCCGCGGGCGCGCCGCCCTCCTCCCCCGGCGGCGGGGACTGCGGCCGGGTCAGCGCGGACAGGTCGACCGCTCCGCGCACGTCGAACGCGGGCTGGGTAGGTTCGCTCATGGTCGCAATCCTACGGAGCGTCAGGACGCCGCAACCGATGTCGCGATGTGCTCGTTGCCCACGACGCGGATCTTCTCCTCCGACCCGGCCGGCGGCACGTAGAGCGCGACGACGTCCTGGTAACCGACCTTGAGCACGTTCGTCGGGGTCGTCGTCCCGTACAGGGCCTTGATCGTCTCCGTGTCGGGCGGGACCTGCGCGCCCTCCTCGGCCGTCATCGACTCCTGCGACGTCATGGCGCCCACGACGAGCGCGCCGCCGTCCGCGGTGCGGACCGCGCGGACCTGCTCGTCCGGGTTCGGCGTGAAGGTCAGCGCGTACGCACCGGCGGCCGGCTCGAGCGCCGTGGTCCAGGCCTGGGCGCGCTCGGCGAGCAGCGTGCGGAACGAGTCGTCCTCGAACGCCCCGGCGAAGCCGGAGCCGGTCCCGAGGTTGAGCACGTCGGCGTACTGCGCGACGGCGTCCGTGGGCGTGACGAGGAGGCTCGAGTCGTCGGGTGCGACGGCCTCGCTCCCGATGCTCGGGTCGGCGAAGCTCGGCATGGTCACGCCGGGCAGGAGCCGGACCCAGGCCCACAGCTGGTAGGCATCCCGTGCGCCGGCCTGCTCGAGGACGGACAGGCGCGGAGTCTGCAGACTCTCGGGCTGGACGCTCACGGCGTAGGACGTGCGGGGCCAGGTCTGCGTCGTCGGGATGACGACCTGCTGGGCCTCGGTCGGCAGCTCCGTCACGAGGTCCGCGTTGCCGCGCGCGGCGGCGACGGCGAGCTGGCTCGTGCGGATCGCGAGCGCCGGTCCGGTGACGCGCGCGTCGAGCTGCGCCGGGTCGTTCGCCTCGCTCGCCGCGGCGAGCGCCGAGGCGACCGCGTCCAGCACCACGGTCTCCTGCGCCTCGGAGAGGACGGGAGGCGGCGGGTCCTGGGTGGGGTCCGGCTGCGGCGTCGGCAGGGGCGCGGAGCAGGCGGCGAGGAGGAGCGCGCCGACCAGACCGCCGGCCACCCCGGCGAGGTGACGGCGGGCGCGGTGCGCGCGGGCCGTGTCGCGGGCGGTGCTGGTCATCGGGTGCTGTCCTTCGTCTCGTCCGTGTCGCGCTGCGGGTCGGCGGCCTCGGCCGCCCCGGTGCCGGGGGTGAATCCCCACGCCCGGCGCCAGGCGTCGGCACGTGTCGCCGCGCTGTCCTGCGTGGTCGGGTGCCCGTCCGTCGCGTCGACGGTCGGCTGCGCCGCGGTCTTGGGCCGCCGTTCGCCGCGCGCGACGATCGGGATCTGGCCGGTGAGCCAGGCACGACGCGGCTTCTGCGCGCGCGCCTGCTGCTGGGCGAGGCGGTCCGCCTCCTCCCGCTCGCGCAGCTCGCGCCGCGTGAGCATGCGCACCTGCGCGGTGTCGGTGGGCGCCTCGCCGTCCGACGTGCCGCCGTCACCCTCGCCCGAGGGCGCGGTCGGCGCTGCCGCCGGTGCGACGGTCGGGGTGACCGACGTCGCGGTGCCGCGTCCCGACGGCCCCCGGCGCCGGGGGCGCAGGCTCGCCGCGCCGATGCCGAGCCCCAGGAGGATGAGGACCGCACCGCCGATCACGCCGGGCCAGAGGAACGGGGTCTCGACCTGGCGCGGCCAGGACAGCTCGAGCGTCGGGGCGACGGCACCCTCCCCCACGCCGGCCACGAGAAGCTGCCAGCGGCCGGGCTGGTCGGACCAGCGCAGGGTCGCCGAGCCGGCGCCCGTCGACTCCTCGAACCACATGTCCGACCCGGCGGGGTCGACGCCGACGGCCGGCGTCTCGCCGTCGGCAGGGGTCTCTCCGTCGGCAGGGGTCTCGCCCTCCGCGGGGGCCTCGCCGTCGGCGGGCGTCTCCTCCGCCGACTCCTCCCCCTCGGCCGGAGACTCCCCGTCGGCCGGGGTCTCGCCCTCGGCGGGCGTCTCCTCCGCGGCGGACGGCTCGACGGCGCGCGTCGCGAGCGCGTCCCAGTCGCTGAGCCCGGTGACCACGCCGTGCGCGTCCTCCCCGACCCAGCCCGTCACGTCGACCTCGCGGCCGATCGCGAGGGTCACCTGCTGCTCGCCCGGCGCCGTGGCACGGATCGTCACGTCCTCGGCGACGAGGTCCAGGACCCCGGGCTCGGTGACGAGCATCGTGCCGTCCCCCGTGTACGCCGTGGTCGCCACGACCGTGTCGCTGTCCCGCCACACCGTGGCGGACGCGACGCCGAGGCCGACGGCGACGAGCCCTCCCACGAGCAGGAGGGCAGCGATGATTCGTTGGAGCACCGAGGTTCCCTTCGTCGATCGACGTTCCAGAATAGGTGCGAAACCCCTCGTAGATCGACCTCGGGGAATCGTGCGCGGATCCTCACGATCCGTTCACGAGCCCCTCTCCCCTCGGTCCCACGCTCGTCAGCCGGGATTCAGGAAGAGTGCGCACGACGCCGTCGGACGACCTGCGGCCTCCCCCGTGCCCTCCGTCCCGCAGCACTGCGACCATCGTCTCACCTGTTCCAATCCGGGTATTCAGGACAGCCCGATCCCCGTATCCTGGTCGGAGCACGGCGGGGCCGTGGCACGACCGCCGCGCCCTCCCTCCTCGCGAGGGGACGCCGCCCGGCGGCGGACGCCGCGACGAACCAGCACCGGAGGTCATCGACGTGTCCGACGAGCGCACGCTCTTCCCCATCACGATGCGCGGGTACGACCGCGTCCAGGTCGAGGCACAGCTCGCGAAGCTGGAGAAGGCCGTGGAGGACGCGCGCTCGCGCGTCGAGGCCGCGGACGCCCGCGCCATGCAGCTCACGAGCGAGCTCTCCGACGCGCAGCGTCAGCTCCGCGAGGCGGAGCGCCCCTCGTACGCCGGCCTCGGCTCCCGCATCGAGCAGCTCATGCGCTCGGCGGAGGAGCAGTCCGCCGACATCCTCTCCCAGGCCAACGCCCAGGCCGCCGACATCATGGCGCGCGCGAAGCTCTCGGCCGGCCAGGTGCGGTCCCGCGCCGAGAACGAGGTCGCCGAGCTCCTCAACAGCGCGCGGCTCGAGTCGGAGGAGATCCGGGCCACGAGCGCGTCGGAGGTCGAGGGCACGCTCCTCAGCGCCCAGCGCCGCGCCGAGGAGCTCGTCGGCTCCGCCGAGCGCGAGGCGGCCCGCATCCAGAGCGCGATCGCCACCGAGGAGAGCGAGCGCCGCGCGTCGCTCGAGCGCGAGCTCGGCACGCTGCGCGCGACGGCGGAGCGCGAGACGACCGAGCTGCGCGTGACGACCGAGCGCGAGGCCGCCGAGCTCCGTGCCCGCGTCGCGGCGGAGACCGCCGCCCAGCGCGAGGCCGCCGAGCGCGAGGCCGCCGAGCTCCTGGAGAACGCGCGCCGCGAGGCGCAGCGCCAGGTCGACGAGGCGCAGCGGAAGGCCACCGAGGCGGCCAACGCGGTCACGTCGGAGATGGAGGAGCTGCGCGACAAGGCCCGCACCGCGCTCGCCGACGCGGAGCTCGAGGTCGTGCGCCGCCGCGAGGAGGCGGAGCGCGAGAACGCCGAGCGGCACGCGGCCGCCAAGGCCGAGACCGAGAAGCTCGTCTCGACCGCGGAGGAGCACGCGACCGAGGCGGAGAAGCGCGTCGCGCTCGCGCTGGAGCAGGCCGAGAAGGTCCGCCGGGAGTCCGACGCCTACGTCAAGGACCTCATGTCGACGGCCCGTCGCAACGCCGACCAGATCGTGGCCGAGGCGCGGTCGTTCGCGGACCAGACCGTGAGCGACGCCAAGGCGGAGGCGGAGCAGCAGCGCAACGTCGCCCAGCGCCAGCTCGAGGACCTCACGCGCCAGCACGACTCGATCAACACCTACCTCGACGAGCTGCGCGGGCTCCTCGGCGGCGAGCCCGAGGCCGCGAAGGCTCCCGCGAAGAAGTCGGCGGTCCCCGCGGGCACGCCCGCGCAGCAGGCGCGCGCGGCGACGCTCATGACGGCGGAGTTCCCGGTCGTCGCCGACGAGTCGGACCAGCAGGGCGGGCCCGCCGCCTCGACGAAGCGCCGCCCCGCCGGCCAGGTGGACGCCGAGGCCGAGACCGACGCCCCCGCCTCGGCCTGACCGGTGTCCTCCGCGGACCCCACGGGCCGCTCCGGGTCCGCTGCCGACGACTGGCGTCGGCAGCGGACCGAGGCCGCGGCGCACCAGCAGCGCGAGCTCGACCGCCAGCGCGCGCGGGAGAGCGCCGCGGCACGGGCGCTCCTCGCCGAGTTCGTGGTGCGTGCCCGTGAGCGCGGCCTCGCACCCGAGCCGCTGCGTGCCCGCTCGTTCGACGGCACGACCACCTACCGGACCCCGCTCAAGGGCTGGTACCTGCGCCGCAACCGCAGCGTCGCCGTCGGCGAGGACGGGGAGTTCTACGTGCTCGGTGTGCCCGGCAGCGTGCTGGGGCGCCTGCGCGGCGTGACCGTGGAGCCGTCGGACCCGCCGCTCGTGCTCGGCAAGGGCGGACGGGACGGCGAGTCGATCGACCTCGCGGACGCGCTCGCGCTCGTGCTCGACGGCCGCTGATCGGCCGGGACGGCCCGCCGACCCGCCGTGCCGCGGTCGACCGGGCTCACGCCGCGGCGCGGGCCAGCAGGTCGGCGAGGGCGTCCGCGACGGCCGCCGGGTCCTCGACCGCGCTCATGTGCCCGGCGCCCGGGACCTGGACGAGCTGCGCCGTGGGCGCGGCGTCCGCCATGTGCTCGGCCTCCGCCGTCGGCGTGAGCGCGTCCTCCTCCCCCACGACCACGGCCACCGGCCCGGCGAACTCCGCGAGGACCTGGGTGCGGTCCGGCCGGGCCGCCATGGCCCGCTGCGACCACGCGACGCCGTCGGGCCGCTGCCCGCGGATCCACTCCTCGAGCCGTGCCGTGAGGTGCTTGCGCGCGGCCTTGCTCGTCTCCCCGAGCATCACCCCCGGCATGCCGAGGACGGCGTCGACGGTCTGGGACCGCGCGGCCTCGTCCGCGATGCGCAGTCGGTTTGCGCGCGCCTCGTCGGTGTCGGCGGTCGACTTGGTGTCCACGAGCCCGAGTCCGGCGACCAGGTCGGGGTGCCGCTCCGCGAGCGCGAGCGCGATGTAGCCGCCCATCGACAGCCCCGCGACGACCGCGCGCGTGATCCCCGCCGCGGCGAGCGCGGTGGCGGTGGCGTCGGCCGCGGTGTCGATCGACGCCGGCTCGTCCGCCAGCGGGCTCGCCCCCAGACCCGGGAGGTCGACCGCGACGACGGTGGGCTCCCCCGGCAGCGCGGCCGCGACGTCGGCCCACATGCGGTGGTCCAGCGGGAAGCCGTGCAGCAGCACGAGCGGTGTGCCGTACCCCTCGCGCAGCGTGAAGGTCTCGAGCGGGGCCGTCGTCACGTCGTCCTCCTCAGGTCGTGCGTCCGTCGTCAGGTCTCGTCCCACCGTGCCACGGCCGCGACCGTCCTGCCGGGGCGTCAGTCGTCGACGCCGTCCGACCGGCTCGCGTCGTAGCTCGCCTGGTCGGAGTCCGCGGTGTCACGGTCGGCCGTCACGGCCGCGGTCGCGTCGCCGGACCACTCGGTCGGCAGGGGCAGCGGGAACCCGGGGCGGACATGGCCGACGATCTCGTCGAGCACGCGACGCACGGACGACTCCCCCACCCACAGGTGCTTGGCGCCGTCGACGCCGATCACCTCGGCGTTGCGCACGCGCGCGAACCGTCGGCGCGCCTCGTCGGGGCGCAGGTAGTCGTCGAGCTCGGGGACGAGCACGACGAGCGGCTTGCCGAACGCGTCCCACCGGTCGAGGTCCTCGTCCGTCGCGCGGTGCAGCGGCGGCGACAGGAGGATCGCGCCCTCCACGGCCGGGTCGGTCCCGTGCTTGAGCGCGAGCTCGGTCCCGAACGACCACCCGACGAGCCAGGGGTGCGGCAGGTCGCGGAACTCGGCGAGCTCGATCGCGGCGGCGACGTCGAAGCGCTCGGCCTCGCCGCCGTCGAACGCGCCCTCGCTCGTGCCGCGCGGCGACGAGGTCCCGCGCGTGTTGAACCGCAGCACCGCGAGGTCGGCGAGCGCGGGCAGGCGCCACGCGGCCTTCCGGTACACGTGCGAGTCCATGTAGCCGCCGTGCGTCGGCAGCGGGTGGAGCGTGACCAGGGTCGCGACCGGGTCGCGGTCCGCCGGGAGCGCGAGCTCGCCGACGAGCGTCAGCCCGTCCGCGGTGTGCAGCTCGACGTCCTCGCGCCGCGCGGGCAGGACCGTCAGGGACCGGATGGGGGTAGGACCGGCCGGGACGTCGGCCCCGGTGGGCTCGGGTGCGGTGCTCATCGTGGTCGAGCCTAGTTCCTCCGCCGCGGACCTCTACCGGGGCCGACGGCGCCCGCGCGCCTGCCAGCACGACGTGTGCCAGTGCCGACGGTGGTCGAGCGCCGTCTCGGCACCGAAGAACGAGTCCTCCTGCCAGGCCACGACGTGCCCCGTCCCGGGCGGGATCTCCTGGTTGCACCCCGGGCACAGGTACGTCTTGGACCCGCCGCGCACCGTGCGGACCTGCCACTCGCCGTCGGCCCCGGACTCGCGACGCGCGCCGCCGAGGGCACGGTCCAGGTCGAGGGGCGCGGGCTCCGCTCCCCACGGTCGCTTGCGGGACGGTCGACGGGACGGCATGCACCCATTCTCCCCCGGGCACACGGCGGGGGCGGCTCCCAGCGGGAGTCCAGGCAGGACCGCTAGAGTGTCCGCGCCGGTGCTGCACCCGGCACGCGGACGCGAGGCGACCCCGACCCGGGACGCCGACGACCGCCGTCGTGCGGGTGCGGCCCAGACCCGACGGCCCCGCGTCGTCCCACCGACCGAAGGACCCCCTCTCGTGAAGCACCGCACCCTGCGCGGCGTCGCCGCGCTCACCCTGGGCGCCGCCCTCGTCCTCTCCGGCTGCGCCTCGGAGGGCGGCGGCTCCGGCGACGAGACGTCGTCGAGCCCGTCCGCGACCGACGGCGCCAGCGACGCCGCGACGTCGTCGCCCGAGGACGTCGCGGCGCTCGAGGCCGTGACGGTCACCGGCGACCCGGGCGCCGAGCCCACCGTGGAGTTCGACCAGCCGTTCGAGGTCTCCGCCGCGGCCGCCATCTCGCTGAACGACGGCGAGGGCGACGAGATCGCCAAGGGCCAGCAGATCACCATGCACACGGCCGCGTTCTCCGGTACGGACGGCTCCAAGATGGGGTCGACGTGGGAGACGGGCTCCCCCGAGCAGCTCCTCATCGACGACTCGATCTTCCCGCAGCTCCTCGACGTCGTCGTCGGCAAGAAGGTCGGCACCCGCTTCCTGTTCGCCAACCCGACGACGGACCAGACGACCGGCGAGCCGATCACCTACCTCACCATCGGTGAGGTCACCGACGTGAAGACCATCCCGTCGCGTGCCGAGGGTGAGGCGGTCACGCCCGCCGAGGGCCTGCCGACCGTGACGCTCGACGACACCGGCAAGCCGACCATCGAGATCCCCGAGGGCTACGAGGCCCCGACCGAGCTCGTCGCGCAGACGCTCATCAAGGGCAGCGGCCCGGTCGTGACCGAGGACCAGACCGTCACCGCCCACTACACGGGCATGCTGCTCGACGGCACCGTCTTCGACTCGTCGTGGGACCGCGGCGCCCCCACGAGCTTCTCGCTCCAGCAGGTGATCCCGGGCTGGACGCAGGGCCTCGCCGGGCAGACCGTGGGCAGCCAGGTGCTGCTCGTCATCCCGTCGGAGCTGGGCTACGGCTCGCAGGGCAGCGGCACGATCCCCGCCGACTCCCCGCTCGTCTTCGTCGTGGACATCCTCGACGCGCAGTGACCCCCGCCTGACCCGACGAGGGCCGCACCCCGCCACGGGGTGCGGCCCTCGTCGTGTCCGGGACGGGTCGTTGGTCCGGGTCGTGGGTCCCGGCCCGTCGGGACCGGGACGGGCGGGCCCCGCGCGTCGCGCGACGTACTCTCGATGCATGACGGACGCCTCCACGACCCCGGTCCCCGCCGTGCCCGACGACGTGTCGTCGCCGCACCCCGCCGTGCCGCCCGAGCGCGAGGTGCTCACGTGGGAGACGTTCGGCGTCGCCGCGCGCGAGCTCGCCGAGCAGGTCGTGGCGAGCGGGTTCCGGCCCGAGGTCGTCGTCGCCGTCGCGCGCGGCGGGCTCCTGCCGGGCGGCGCGGTCGCGTACGCGCTCGGGACCAAGGGCGTCGGGACGCTCAACGTCGAGTTCTACACCGACATCGGCCAGACCCTCACCGACCCGCGCGTGCTCCCGCCGCTCATGGACACGTCCGACCTGCCGGGCGCGCACGTGCTCGTGGTCGACGACGTCGCGGACTCCGGCCGCACGCTCGCCCTCGTCATGGAGATGCTGAGCGCCCACGGCGCCGAGGCGCGGTCCGCGGTGCTGTACACCAAGCCGCGCACGATCATCCAGCCGGACTACTCGTGGAAGGACACCGACCTCTGGATCACGTTCCCGTGGTCGGCCGACCCGCCCGTCGAGGGCGCGCAGCCGCGACCGAACGACTGAGCACGCAGACGACGGACCGTCGCCGCCCGGGCGAGGCGAACGGGTCGTGCTCGCGACCGCAAGCGAGCACGACCTCGTCCAGCCCTACCGCCCGGCCCCGGACAGCGCCAACCCCGTGCTCGCGTCGAAGAGGTGCGCACGGTCCAGGTCGACGGTCACCGACAGGCGCTCCCCGGGTCGGCTCGCGACGGTCGGCCGCGCCTTGACCGTGAGCATCTCCGTGCCCACCTTGACGTCGACCAGCGTGTGGTCGCCCAGCGGCTCGAGCCCGAAGACCTCCCCCTCGACCGTCGCCTCTCCCCGCCGCTCGACCGACACGTCCTCGGCGCGCAGGCCGAGGAGCAGCGGACGGCCGCGCTCCGCCGCGGCTCCCCGGGGGCGCGGCAGGGTCCAGCCCTGAGACCCGACCAGCCGGTCGTCGTCGACGTGGCACTCGAGCAGGCTGATCCGCGGGCTCCCGACGAAGCTCGCGACCCACCGGTCGACCGGCTGCTCGTACACCTCCGCCGGCGTCCCGACCTGCTGCACCGCGCCGTCCCTGAGCACGGCGACCTGGTCGGCCATGGACATCGCCTCGACCTGGTCGTTCGTCACGTAGACGAACGTCCCTCCCAGACGCCGGTGGATGCGGGTGAGCTCGGTCCGCATCTCGACGCGCAGCTTGAGGTCGAGGTTGGTGAGCGGTTCGTCCATGAGGAACGCGTGCGGGCGACGGACCAGCGCACGGGCCAGCGCGACGCGCTGCATCTCACCACCGGACAGCTGTGCCGGTCGACGCTGCAGGAGGCGTTCGATGTGCAGGAGGCGCGCGACGTCGTCCACGGCGGCGGCGATCTCGCTCGCGGAGGCACGGCGCGCGCGCAGCGGCGAGGCGATGTTCTCGAACACCGTGTACCGGGGGTAGAGCGCGTAGCTCTGGAAGACCATGGCCAGGTCCCGTGCGCCGGGGGACTCCCCGGTCACGTCCCGGCCGCCCAGGTGCACCGACCCGGCGTCGAGCCTGTCGAGCCCGGCGATCGCGCGCAGGGTCGTCGTCTTGCCCGCCCCCGAGGGCCCGAGGACGACGAAGAACGAGCCGTCCGGCACCTGCAGGTCGACCCCGTCGAGGGCCTGGACCTCCCCGAACGCCTTCCTGATCCCGTAGGTCGCAACGGTTCCCATCAGGCCACCAACCTCTCCGAGTCGCGGTCGTAGACGGGCGGCGGCCCGCCGACGTGCCGCACGCCGACGGGCGTGTCCGCGGCGAACCGTGCGGTCGGGGGCATCCGGACCCGGACGTCGTGCTCCCCCTCGCACTCGACGACGTAGATGGTCTCGTCGCCCAGCGCCTCCGCCGAGACCACGCGGCCGCGGACCGCACCGTCCGCTCCCGGCGCGGTGACCTCCAACGCCTCGGGCCGCACGCCGGCGACCAGCCGACGACCGTCCGGCAGCCCGGACGGCACCGGCAGCGCGAGCCCGCCCCCGCCCCGCAGGGCCCCGTCGGCGACCTCGACGTCCACGAGGTTCACCGGCGGCGAGCCGATGAACGCGGCGCAGAACAGGCTCGCGGGCCGGTCGTAGACCTCCATGGGCGTGCCGACCTGCTCCACGCGGCCCTTGTTGAGGATCGCGATCCGATGGCCGAGCGACATCGCCTCGACCTGGTCGTGGGTGACGTAGACCATCGTCGCCCCCACCTCTCGCTGCAGGTGCTTGATCTGCGACCGCATGTCCGCGCGCTGCTCGGCGTCGAGGTTCGTGAGCGGCTCGTCCATGAGGAAGGCGCGCGGCCGCCGCACCAGGGCGCGGGCCAGCGCGACCCGCTGCTGCTCCCCGCCCGACAGCCGCGTGGGCCGCCGGTCCAGCAGCGGACCGAGCTGCAGCATGCGAGCGGCCTCGTCGACACGACGACGCACCTCCGGCTCGGGGACGCCCTCGGCGCGGAGCGGGAAGGCCACGTTGTCACGGGCCTTCAGGTGCGGGTACAGCGCGTAGAACTGGAACACCATGGCGATGTCGCGACCGCCGGGAGGCAGGTCGTCGACGCGCGTGTCGCCGATGTGGATGGTGCCCGACGTCTGGCGCTCCAGGCCCGCCACCGCGCGCAGCGTGGTGGTCTTTCCGCAGCCCGAGGGACCGAGCATGACGAACAGCTCGCCGTCGCCGATGGACAGGTCCACCTCCTCCACGGCGACGGTCCCGTCCGGGTAGCGCTTGTGCAGGGACGCGATCTCGATGCCCGCCATCAGCGTCGCACCGCCCCGAGCGTGACGCCGGCGACGAGGTGCTTGCGCACCAGGTAGGCGAAGACGAGCACCGGGATCGCGAACACGCAGGCGGAGGCGGCCACGAGCCCCCAGTCCACGGTCGTGCCGCCGATGAGGCCGGCGATGGCCGGCGGTGCGGTGCGCACCTCTTGGCTGGAGGTCAGGAAGATCGCGTACACGAACTCGTTCCAGGAGAAGATGAGGGCGAAGACCGCGGTGGCGGCGATCCCCGGCACGAGCAACGGCAGGGTGATGCGCCGGAACGCCTGGAGGCGCGTGTGACCGTCGAGCATCGCCGCGTCCTCGTACTCCGGTGGCACCTCGTCGACGAAGCCCTTCATCATCCAGATCGTGAAGGGCACGTTGAAGGCCGTGTAGATGAGGATCAGGCCGAGCTGGGTGTCGATGAGCCCGAGCGTGCGGTACATGAGGAAGATCGGGATCACGACGACGACGGGCGGCATGAACCGCGTGGACAGGATGAAGAACATCTGGTCCTTCTTCGCCCTCAGCGTGAAGCGCGAGTACGCCCACGCCGCCGGGACCCCGAGCACGGTGGCCAGGATCGTGGACGTCCCGGCGACCACGACGGAGTTGAGCAGCGCGGTGGAGAGGTCCGACGCACCGCCGCCCGAGGCGACGAACACGTCTCGGTAGTGGTCCAGGGTCATGTCGAAGCCGAAGAACTTCGCCGGGACGGCGTAGACGTCCCGGTTCTCCTTGACGGACGTCTCGAGCATCCAGAGCACCGGGAAGAGCATGGCGGCCGCCAGCACGGCCAGGAGCGCGACCTCGACCGACTTGCGGACCCGGCCGCGGGGGCTGCGTGCGGGCCGTACGCGAACGGCCAGGTCAGCAGAGCGTGCCATCAGCCCTCCTTGAGCTTGTTCAGGTAGCGCAGGTAGAGCTGCGCGAGGACGATGACGACGACCACCATGAGGATCCCGTAGGCCGACGCGGTCCCCGTGTTGAACCCGAGGAACGCGACCTTGTAGACGTGGAACGACAAGGTCTCGGTCGAGACGCCGGGTCCTCCGTTGGTGAGGATGTAGACGAGGTCGAACATCCGGAACGCCTCGATCGCACGGAACATCACGGCGATGAGGAGCAGCGGCCACACCAGCGGCAGGGTGATGTTGCGGAACCGGAACCACTCCGACGCCCGGTCGATGGAGGCCGCCTCGTACAGGTACCTGGGGACCGCGGTCAGGCCCGCGAGCGCGATGAGCATGATGAACGGCGTCCACTGCCAGGTGTCGACGACGACCAGGGAGAGCATCGCCGTCTGGCGGCGGGTGAGCCACTCCACCGGCTCGATCCCGAGCGAGCCGAGCACGCTGTTGACGATGCCGAACTGCGCGTCGAGCATGAAGCGCCAGAACAGCCCGACGACGACGGGCGACAGCATCATCGGTACGAGGAACAGCGTGGTGAGAAGCCCACGACCACGCGTCCGCCGGGAGATGAGGTAGGCGATGCCGAAGCCCAGCACCGTCTGCAGGGTGACGGCACACACGACGTACACGAGGGTCGTCAGGGCCCGCTGCCTGACCTCCGGCGAGGTCAGGACGTCGACGTAGTTCGCGAACCCGACGAACTCCGCGGGTGCGGAGCCCGTCGCCGAGTAGTCGGTGAAGGAGAGGAACAGCGCCCACAGCAGCGGGAAGACCGACATGGCCAGCAGGAGCAGCATCGCCGGGGTGATGAACGCGACGGCGAGCCCACGGTCGCCGAGCCGAGGGGCCCGGACCGGTGCGGGCGGCGCCGACGTCCCGTCCCGCACCGGGGAGTTCTTCGTCAGGACCATGGGTTCACAGCCCGCCGCTGCCGCCGGAGTCCAGGACCTCCTGCTGCTCGACGGCGATGCTGTCGAGAGCCTCCTGCGGGTCCATGGCGCCGTTGAGCGCCGCGTTCACGCTCGTGTTCTCGATGTCGACGAGACGGGCGTACTCGGGCACGTTCCACATGTCGCGCATGCGCTCCACGGAGTCGGCGTACACCTGGTTGAACGGTCCGGCCTCGAGGAACTCCGGCGACTGCAGCGCGTCGGTGCGGGCAGGCACGCCGCCCGCCGCGGCCCACTTCTGCTGGGTGTCGGCCTGGAGGAACCACTTCATGAAGTTCAGCGCCTCCGCCTGCCGGTCCTCGGGCGCGTACGCCGAGATGTGCATCCCCATGCCGCCGAGAGGCACCAGGTCGGTCTCCTGCGTCGGCAGGGTCGCGAAGCCGAGCTTGTCGAGGATCTCCTCGCGCGTGGAACCCAGCGTCGACTGCGCGGGGTCGAGCAGGCCGCCGCTCGCGGCGATCCAGTTGAACGCGATGCAGGCCTTGCCCTGCGCGACCGCCGCGTTGACCTCGTCGATGAACCAGTTCCCGGAGCCCGTCGCGGTGAGCGGCTTCATCTCGTTGACCAGGACGTCCATCGCCTTCTGGCCGGCCTCGTCGTTGATGACGCCCTCGATCTGGCGCTCCTCGGCGTCCCACAGGTTCCCGCCGTACAGGCCGTTGACCGTGTTGTAGGTGACGGCCGCCGCGTCGGAGCCGTTGGCCTGGTGGAAGGCCAGCCCGCTCACGCCCGGGTTCTCGGCCTGGCACTGCGCCGCGACGGAGATCATCTCGTCCCACGTCGCCGGCGGCTCGTCGCCGATGAGGTCCTTCCGGTAGATCATCGTCCAGGTGTCGCCGAGCAGCGGCAGGCCGTACATGCTCGCGTCCTCGTCCCGCTGGCCCGTCTCGGCCTGCGGGTACTGGCCGTACGCGGCCAGGAGGTACGGGTCGAAGGCCTCGGTCTCGACGTTGCCCTCGATGAAGTCGGTGATGTCGAGGATGTTGCCGTTCGTCACCGCCTCGCCGATGTGCTGCGAGTCCAGGACCGCGATGTCGAAGTCGGTCTGACGTGCCGCGAACTGCGTGAACATCGCGTCGTGCCAGTTGGCGTTCGGCACGGTGTTGACCTCGACGGTCACGTTCGGCCGCTCCTTGGTGTACTCCGCGTTCGCGAAGTCCTCGAGTGCCTGGGCCGGGGGCCACTCGAACCAGATGAAGCTCAGGGTCAGCGGTTCGTCGGTCAGCTCCGGGACGGTCGCCGGCGCCTGGGCGCCACCGCCCGCCTCCGCGGTGCCGCCCCCTCCACCGCACGCGGCCGTGGCCGCCGCGGTGCTCATGGCCATCAGGACCGCGGCCGTCGCCAGCCGCCCCCGTCGGCGGGGAAGTGATCCGTGCCCCGCTCGCATCGTGCTCCTCATCGAGTCTCCTGCTTCCTGGGTCGGTGTTGCCGGACTGTTGCTGCTACTGCTCGTTCACCGTCACCAGGACGTGGCGACGTAGTGGGCCTCCATGAACTCGAGGAGACCTTCCGTGCTCCCCTCGCGGCCGAGCCCGCTCTGCTTGGTGCCGCCGAACGGCGCGGCCGGGTCGGAGACCAGTCCGCGGTTGAGCCCGACCATCCCGGACTCGAGCCGCTCCGAGAGCCGCAGGCCGCGGGCCAGGTCGCCGGTGTACAAGTAGCTGACGAGGCCGAACTCGGAGTCGTTCGCCAGGGCGAGCGCCTCCTCCTCGTCGTCGACGCGGACGACGGGGGCCACGGGGCCGAAGACCTCCTCGTGCAGGAGGCGTGCGTCCCGGGGGACGTCGACGAGCACCGTCGGCGGGTAGAAGCAGCCGGGCCCGTCGACGGGCTCCCCGCCCAGCACGGCACGCGCCCCGCGGTCGATCGCGTCGCGGACGAGCTCGTCGACCTTGCGGACGGCGTCGGCGTTGATGAGCGGTCCGCACCCGGTGCTCTCGTCGACGCCGGGGCCGACCGTGACCTCCGCCATCCGGGCGACGAGTCCTTCGACGAAGACGTCGTGCACGGCGTCGGCCACGAGGAACCGGTTGGCGGCCGTGCACGCCTGGCCGCCGTTGCGCATCTTGGCGACCATGGCGCCGTCGACCGCCGCGTCCACGTCGGCGTCGTCGAGGACGACGAACGGGGCGTTCCCCCCGAGCTCCATCCCGCACTTGAGGACGCGGTCCGCGGCGACGCGCAGCAGCCGTCGACCCACCTCGGTCGAGCCGGTGAACGACAGCATGCGCGTGCGCGGGTCGGACAGCATCGCCTCGACGACGGGGCCCGCGGTCGAGGTCGTGACGACGTTGAGCACCCCTGGGGGCATCCCCGCCTGCTCCAGCAGCGCCGCCACGGCGTACGCCGTCAGGGGCGTCTCCGTCGCCGGCTTGAGCACCGCGGTGCATCCCGCTGCCAGGGCCGGTGCGATCTTGCGGGTCGCCATCGCCGCGGGGAAGTTCCACGGCGTGACGAGGACGCTGACCCCGACGGGCTGGTACGTCACCACCATCCGGTTCGCGCCGCTCGGGGAGCGGCCCAGCTGACCGCGCAGGCGCACGCCCTCCTCGGCGTACCAACGGAAGAACTCGGCGGCGTACGCCACCTCGGACCGCGCGTCCGGCAGCGCCTTGCCGTTCTCCAGCGCGATCAGGCGGGCGAGGTCCTCGCTCCGCTCGGTCATCAGCTCGAACGCTCGCACGAGGATCTCCGCACGGTGGCGGGGAGAGGTCGCCGCCCACGCGGCGGCCGCGTCGGCGGCCGCGCCCACCGCCGCCCGGGCGTCGTCGAGGTCGGCGTCGGCCACGGTCGCGAGGACCTCGCCCGTCGCGGGGTCGCGCACGTCGATGCGCCGCCCGCTGCCCGACGCGCGCCGCTCCCCCGCCACCAGCAGGTCGGTGGGCACGTCGAGCCCGTCGAGAACCGGACGCATCGTCTCGTGGAGAACCGTCATCGCACACCTGCCGTCGTGGTCGTGGCCGCCTGGGGCCGGGCTTCTTCTCGCAGCGAGCGCCGGTCGCCGGAGTACGCGGCACGCACGATGCGTTCCAGGGCGTCGACGTCGAGCGGGCGGGGGTTGTTCTCGACCAGCCTCGTGGCCTGGAACGCCTGCTCGGCGGTCCAGCGCAGCCGGTCGGACGGCAGGCCGATCTCCGCGAGGGTCGACGGGATCCCCACGGACCGCAGCAGGGCGGCGCTCCGCTCGATCGCCTCGTCGGCCAGGACCTCGGGAGACTCGTCGGGGTTCGCACCCATCGCCACGGCGACCGCGGCCAGCTCGGGGACGCGGGCGGGTCGGTTGTACTCCATCACGTACGGCAGGAGGGCGCCGACGCCGACCCCGTGCGGGGTGTGGGTGAGCGCCCCGACCGGGTACTGGAGCGCGTGCGCCGCGGCGGTGCCGGCGCTGCCGAGGGCGAAGCCTCCCGCGGTCGCCCCGAGCATCATCGCCTCGCGGGCCTCGGCGTCGCCCGGGGCCTCCACGACGCGCCGCAGGTTCTCGGCGACGAGGCGCACCCCCAGGAGCGCGTACGTGTCGGTGAGCGCGTTCTTGCCGACGAAGACACGCTCGGTGGCGAGCTCCGGGGTCGCCGTCCGACGAACCGCGGTGAACGACTCGACCGCGTGCGAGAACGCGTCGGCCCCCGCGCTCGCGGTGAGCGACGGGGGGCACCCGAGCGTGAGCTCCGGGTCGCACACGGCCGTGTGCGGGACGAGGTGCGGGCTGGAGATGCCGACCTTGCTGACGCGCCCGGGGTCGGTCAGCACCGCCACCGGCGTCACCTCCGACCCGGTGCCCGCCGTGGTGGGCAGGGCGACCACGGGGACCACCGGGCCCGGGACGCGGAGCTCGCCGTAGTAGTCGGAGGCCTGCCCGCCATGGGCGATCACCACGGCCACCGCCTTCGCGAGGTCGAGGCAGCTGCCTCCACCCATGCCGACGACGACGTCGGGCCGCACGCGGTGCGCGAGCGCGGCGCACTCGGCCACCTGGTGCACCGGGACGTCGGGCAGCACCTCCGCGAACACGGTCACGTGGACGCCGGCGCCCTCGATCAGCCGGACCAGCTCCGCGAACTCGTCCGTCCCCCCGAAGCGAGCGTCGGTGCAGACGAGGGCTCGGGACCCGAGGGACGCGGTCACCGTCCCGAGGGCGTACCGCTGCCCTGGGCCGAACAAGACCTCTCGCGGCCCGCGCAGAAAACCGAGGATGCCCATGGGAAACTCCGGGAGATAGAGGGTGGAGTGAGAACTGCGGTCGATTCGCGACCGCCCTTGGTCACGACAGGTGCACTCGTTCCGATACGATCGGATCCGATCCGATCCAGATCATGGAGCAGTCGAACAGCCGGTGTCAACAGGTTCTTCTGCCCGGCGCACGAAAGGAGCCCGCACGAGGTGGACACGCTAGCGACCGACGAGCGCGACGAGCGGACCGACGAGGACCGGCGCGAGCCGGTGGCGAAGAAGGCTCGCAGGCGGCCCGCCGACCACGTCTACGACACGCTGCTCACCCAGCTGATGTCGCAGCGGATCGAGCCCGGTTCCCGCGTCACCGTCGACGCCCTGGCGCGCGAGCTGGGGGTCTCGCAGACGCCGATCCGGGACGCGCTGAACCGCCTGGAGGCGGACGACCTCGTCGTCCGCGTCCCCAACGCCGGCTACCGGATCCCCCCGCAGATCACGCGCGACCGGTTCGAGGACATGCTCGAGGCGCGCCTGCTGCTCGAGCCGGCAGCGGCGCGGATGGCGGCGGAGCGCGCCTCGACGAAGCAGCTGGCCAGGCTCCGCGCGGTGCTGGACGAGATGGCGACGCTGTCCGACGGGCACACGGCGTACGGCGAGTTCGGGCTGCTCGACGCCGCCTTCCACGACGTCGTCGCCAGGAGCGGCGGGAACCGCGTGATCCACGAGGCCCTCGCCCGGATGCACGCGCACGTGCACCTCTTCCGGCTGGTCTACGACGCCCAGGTCACCGACCTCGCCACGAGCGAGCACGAGGAGGTCCTCGCCGCGGTCGCCGCGCGGGACCCCGACGCCGCCGCCTACGCGATGCGCCGGCACATCCTGCTGTCCGGCGAGCGGATCCGCCGGCTCTTCGACGAGGAACCGGGTGGTGACGACGCGTCGAGGGGTTGACGGATCGCGCGGCCCGGTGAATCCTGTGCAGATCCGATCGGATCGGATCATCCCATTCGACGACGAGTGCGAGGAGAAGCAGGTGCCCAGAGCTCTGCTCCTGACCGGCGACGCTGCCGAGGAGCTCGACACGATGTATCCGTACTACCGCGTGCAGGAGGGCGGCTGGGACGTCGACGTGTCGTCGCGGACGACGCGCGACGTCCAGCTCGTCATCCACGAGTTCGACCCCGGCTCCGACGCCTACGTCGAGAAGAACGGGCGCAAGCTGCCGGTCGACGTGCCGTGGGCCGAGGTCGACGTCGAGCGGTACGACGCCCTCATCATCCCCGGCGGCCGCGCACCGGAGTGGATCCGCGTCGACGCCCACGTCCGCCGCATCACGGAGCACTTCTTCGCCCGCGACCTGCCCATCGCGCTGGTGTGCCACGGCGCCCAGGTCCCCGCGGTCTACGGGCTCCTCAAGGGCCGACGGACGGCCTGCTTCCCTCCCATCACGGGAGACATGGAGAACGCCGGGGCCACGGTCGTCGACGCACCCGACGTCGTCGACGGCAACCTCGTGTCGTGCCGTGGCTGGCCGGACATGCCGCAGTTCGGCCGCGTGATGATGGAGGTCTTCGACAAGTCGGTCGGCGCGGACGCATGAGCGCGGGTCACAGGTTCCGGTGACGACGAGCCGGACCGTCGCCGTCGCGGGCTCTCCCGTCCACGTGGTCGAGGACGGAGAGGGGCCGGCGGTCCTGTTGCTGCACGGCTCGGGCCCCGGCACCACCGGGTCCGGGGCCTGGGCAGCGACCGCCGAGTCGCTGCGCTCTTCCTGGCGCGTCGTCGCTCCGGACCACGCGGGCTTCGGGAGGACGCCGCTCCCACCGGGCTCGCGGGGCGGGCTGCGCGTGTGGACCGACCAGGCCGCGGGTCTCATGGACGCCCTCGGCCTCGAGTCCTACGCCGTGGTGGGGCACTCGATGGGTGGTGCCGTGGCTCTGGCGCTGGCGGCCGCACGCCCCCGGAACGTCACGTCCGTCGTGGGTGTCTCGGCGATGGGCGCACCGGGGGCGCCCCTGTCGGCGGACCTCGACGCCGTCTGGGCCGCCTCCCCCGACCGAGCCGGGGCGCGGGAGATGCTGAGCCGGCTGTTCCTCGACCCGGCGCACGTCACCGGGTCGGCCGTCGACGCACGGGCGGCCGCGATGCGCGCCGGGGCGGAGGCGTTCGCGTCGATGTTCCCGCCGCCCCGGGCGCGGTGGTCGGAGGACCTGACCCTGTCGACGCGTCAGCTCTCCGCGGTCCGCGCGCCCGTCCTGCTCGTCCACGGCGCGCAGGACCGCGTCACCCCCTTGAGGACCACGGCGCTGCCGCTCCTCGATCACCTGAGCGACGTCCGCCTGCACGTGCTCGGGCGATGCGGGCACGTGCCGGCGGTGGAGCACGCTCCGGAGTTCGTCCGCCTGCTGAGGGACTTCCTGGCGAGGTCGGCGCTCGAACCGTCCGGTGCCGGACGGTGAGCGAGGGGCCCGGAGCCGCAGCGTCCTGCGGCTCCGGGCCCCTTCGACGTGCTCCGGCCTGCTGCTCCTGAGAGCGGCTCAGAAGTCCCAGTCGTCGTCCTCGGTGTTCACGGCCTTGCCGATGACGTACGACGAGCCCGACCCGGAGAAGAAGTCGTGGTTCTCGTCCGCGTTCGGCGACAGGGCCGAGAGGATCGCCGGGTTGACGTCGGTCTCGTCCTTGGGGAAGAGCGCCTCGTAGCCGAGGTTCATGAGCGCCTTGTTCGCGTTGTACCGCAGGAACTTCTTGACGTCCTCGGTCAGCCCGACGCCGTCGTACAGGTCCTCCGTGTACTGCACCTCGTTGTCGTAGAGCTCGAAGAGCAGCTCGAACGTGTACGCCTTGAGCTCGTCCCGCTCCTCGGGGCTGAGCTTCTCGAGGCCCTTCTGGAACTTGTAGCCGATGTAGTACCCGTGCACGGCCTCGTCCCGGATGATGAGGCGGATGAGGTCGGCCGTGTTCGTCAGCTTGGCGCGCGACGACCAGTACATCGGCAGGTAGAAGCCGGAGTAGAAGAGGAACGACTCGAGCAGCGTGCTCGCGACCTTGCGCTTGAGCGGCGAGTCGCCCTTGTAGTACTCCATGACGATCTCGGCCTTGCGCTGGAGGTTCGGGTTCTCCTCCGACCAGCGGAACGCGTCGTCGATCTCGCGCGTCGAGCACAGCGTCGAGAAGATCGACGAGTAGCTCTTGGCGTGCACCGACTCCATGAACGCGATGTTGGTGTACACCGCCTCCTCGTGCGGCGTGATCGCGTCCGGGATGAGCGACACCGCGCCGACCGTGCCCTGGATCGTGTCGAGCAGCGTCAGACCGGTGAACACCCGCATCGTGAGCTGCTGCTCCTCCGCGGTGAGCGTGTTCCACGACTGGATGTCGTTCGACACCGGCACCTTCTCGGGCAGCCAGAAGTTCCCGACGAGGCGGTCCCACACCTCGAGGTCCTTCTCGTCCTCGAGACGGTTCCAGTTGATCGCGCTCACGCGATCGATGAGCTTGAGCTTCCCCGTGGGCGACATCTGCCTTCTTCTCTCCTGCTGACCCCGGACCGACCGGGACGACTTCGTGGGACCGGACCCTGCGCCGTCGGCCACTCCTCCGCGGGAGGGTGGCCGACGACGTCGGGCTTCGAGACAACTGATAGTTGCCTCAGGCGACTACAGCATGCAGCTGACGCAACCCTCGACCTCCGTGCCCTCCAGGGCCATCTGGCGGAGACGGATGTAGTAGAGCGTCTTGATGCCCTTGCGCCACGCGTAGATCTGCGCGCGGTTGACGTCGCGCGTCGTGACCGTGTCCTTGAAGAACAGCGTGAGGCTCAGGCCCTGGTCGACGTGCTGCGTCGCGGCGGCGTACGTGTCGATGATCTTCTCGTAGCCGATCTCGTACGCGTCCTCGTAGTACTCGAGGTTGTCGTTCGTCAGGTAGGGCGCCGGGTAGTAGACGCGCCCGATCTTGCCCTCCTTGCGGATCTCGATCTTCGACGGCACCGGGTGGATCGAGGACGTCGAGTTGTTGATGTAGGAGATCGAGCCGGTCGGCGGGACGGCCTGGAGGTTCTGGTTGTAGATCCCGTGCTCCATGACCGAGGCCTTGAGCGCCGTCCAGTCCTCCTGCGTCGGGATGTGCACGCCGGCGTCCGCGAAGAGCTGGCGCACGCGGTCGGTCGCGGGCTCCCACACCTGGTCGGTGTACTTGTCGAAGTACTCCCCCGTCGCGTACTTCGAGTCCTCGAAGCCGCCGAACGCGCGACCGCGCTCGATCGCGAGGCGGTTCGACGCCGCGATCGCGTGGTAGGCGACCGTGTAGAAGTAGATGTTCGTGAAGTCGATGCCCTCCTCGGACCCGTAGTGGATCCGCTCGCGCGCGAGGTAGCCGTGGAGGTTCATCTGGCCGAGGCCGATCGCGTGGCCCGACTCGTTCGCGCGCTTGACCGACGGCACCGACTCGATGCTCGTCTGGTCCGAGACGGCGGTGAGCGCGCGGATCGCGGTGTCGATCGTCTTCGCGAAGTCCGGCGAGTCCATCGTCTTGGCGATGTTCAGCGAGCCGAGGTTGCAGGAGATGTCGCGGCCGACGTGGTCGTACGAGAGGTCCTCGTTGAACGTCGAGGGCGTCGAGACCTGGAGGATCTCCGAGCACAGGTTCGAGTGGGTGATGCGGCCCTTGATCGGGTTCGCCTTGTTCACCGTGTCCTCGAACATGATGTACGGGTAGCCGGACTCGAACTGCAGCTCGGCGATCGTCTGGAAGAAGTCGCGCGCCTTGATCTTCGTCTTGCGGATGCGCGAGTCGTCCACCATCTCGTCGTACTTCTCGGTGACCGAGACGTCGGCGAACGGCTTGCCGTAGACGCGCTCGACGTCGTACGGCGAGAAGAGGTACATGTCCTCGTTCTTCTTGGCCAGCTCGAACGTGATGTCCGGGATCACGACGCCGAGCGACAGCGTCTTGATGCGGATCTTCTCGTCCGCGTTCTCGCGCTTGGTGTCGAGGAACCGCAGGATGTCCGGGTGGTGCGCGTGCAGGTACACCGCACCGGCGCCCTGGCGCGCGCCGAGCTGGTTCGCGTAGGAGAACGAGTCCTCGAGCAGCTTCATCACGGGGATGACGCCGGACGACTGGTTCTCGATGTGCTTGATCGGCGCGCCGTGCTCGCGGATGTTCGACAGGAGCAGGGCGACGCCGCCACCACGCTTGGAGAGCTGCAGCGCGGAGTTGATGCCGCGCGCGATGGACTCCATGTTGTCCTCGATGCGCAGCAGGAAGCAGGACACGGGCTCGCCGCGCTGCGCCTTGCCGACGTTGAGGAACGTGGGGGTCGCGGGCTGGAAGCGGCCCGAGATGACCTCCTCGACGATGTCGAGCGCGGCCTGCTCGTTCCCGTCCGCGAGGCCGAGCGCGACCATGCAGACGCGGTCCTCGAAGCGCTCGAGGTACCGCTTCCCGTCGAACGTCTTGAGCGTGTACGACGTGTAGTACTTGAAGGCGCCGAGGAACGTCTCGAAGCGGAACTTCTTGGCGTACGCGAACTCGAACAGCGACTTCACGAACGCGCGGTCGTACTTCGCCAGCACGGCCGGGTCGTAGTACTTGTTCTCGACGAGGTAGTCGAGCTTCTCCTGCAGGTCGTGGAAGAAGACCGTGTTCTGGTTGACGTGCTGGAGGAAGTACGCGCGCGCCGCCTCGCGGTCCTTGTCGAACTGGATCTCGCCGTTCGGGCCGTAGAGGTTCAGCATCGCGTTGAGCGCGTGGTAGTCGAGCTGCGCGCTCGCCAGGGGCACCTCGGTGACCGTGCCACCGCCTGCCACGCTCACGCCGGAATCCGTGACTGTCGTTGCCAAAATCGTCCCAATCCGTCGCGGACGCGCGCGGCGTCCTCGGCTGTTCCCAGGAGTTCGAAGGCGTACAGGTAGGGCACCTGGCACTTCGCGGAGATGATGTCGCCGGCGATGCAGTAGGCGTCGCCGAAGTTGGTGTTGCCCGCGGCGATGACGCCGCGGATCAACGACCGGTTGTGCACGTCGTTGAGGAACTTCACGACCTGACGCGGGACGGCACCGCCCTCGTTGCCGCCCCCGTAGGTCGGGACCATGAGCACGTACGGCTCCTCGACGCGCAGGAAGCCCTCGGTGGGACGCAGCGGGATGCGCTGCACGTCCATGCCGAGGGCCGGCAGGTCGAGCCGCTGGACGAACCGGTGCGTGTTCTCGCTGACGCTGGAGAAGTACACGAGCGACCCCACGGGGACGCACCTCCGTCCTGCCCTGCTCCGCCTGCTTCCGTACGAGTTCCGGGGCACCTCACGGCGCCCCGGGGAGGCCGGTCAGGCGACGACCGGCGAGACCTTCTGCGCGAGAGCGTTGATCTGGTCGGGACGGAACCCGGACCAGTGCTCGTCCCCGGCCACGACCACGGGCGCCTGCAGGTAGCCGAGCCCGCGCACGAGCTCGAGCGCCTCGGCGTCCTGGCTGATGTCCACGACGGAGTACTCGATGCCCTTCTTGTCGAGAGCGCGGTACGTCGCGTCGCACTGAACGCAAGCCGGCTTGCTGTAGACCGTGACGCTCATGGGGTGACTCCTCGTCTCTCGCGCTCTGTCCGGGATCGGTCCTCGGGGAGGGAGATACGTCTCTGACCTCGAAGGACACCGGTGGAACTACGTCTGTGTGATTCGCCAGAAGGCCTCCGGCCCCCTGGGTGTGCAACCACTATACCTAGTGGTCGACACCGCGCCACCGCACTAGATGTCGTGGTCGAACTTCACCCCTCCGCGTGTGCTAGGAGCCATGAGTCCATGGTCCCACCACCCTCTGACACGCCTCCGAGGCCCCTCGTCCACAGCCCGTCGTCCACCGCTCGGAAGCACCACGAACGGCGTCCTCTCGCGGACCGCGGGGCATCGTCCACAGGGTGGGGACGACGTCGATCCACACCCTGTGAGGTCCGGTGAGGCTGCCCTGCGGGGCCACCTCCGCCGTCGCGCGGTCCCGCGCCGGCGGCCGACGAAACACCCCAATCCGGGCGCGACGAACGTCCGACTCGTCGGCGTGTCGCGTTCCTTCGGCGTGTCGCGCGGCGAGTGCGAGGCATGCGAGAAAGGTCACCCCGCTCGCGCCGATCATCGACCACCGCGCTCCCTCGGCCGACCAGGGCTCCACCTCCGCGCACCAGGGCTCTACCTCGGCCCACCAGGGCTCTACCTCGGTTCACCAAGGCCCAATCTCGGCCCACCAGGGCACGCGAGGGCCCGCCCGGTGCGACCGGGCGGGCCCTCGTCCAGCGACTGTCTGCTTCAGCGACGGGCGGTGCCGTCGACCGCGGTCAGGCGGTCTCGTCGACCGCGGGGAGCTCGTTCGACGTCACGAGGCGGCGGTACCAGTGCGCGGAGTCCTTCCACGTGCGCTCGAGCGTGTCGTAGTCGACGCGGATGATGCCGAACCGGCGGTCGTAGCCGTAGCCCCACTCGAAGTTGTCGAGCAGGGACCACGCGAAGTACCCGCGCACGTCGGCGCCCGCGTCGATCGCGGCGCCCACGGCGTCGACGTGGTCGTGCAGGTAGGCGACGCGGCGGTCGTCGTGCACGCGGGGGGTCCCGTCGGCGTCGACCGTGACCTCGTCGGCGAACGCGGCGCCATTCTCGGTGACCATCATCGGCTGGTGCGGGTACGTCGTCGCCACCGACACGAGCAGCTCGGTCATGCCGGCGGGCTCGATGTTCCAGCCCATGGCGGTGTACGGGCCGGGCTGCTGGACGAACTCCACGTCGTCGACGCCGATCCACGGGCTGTGGCTCGACGCGCCGTGGCCGTCGTTCTCGGACCGCTCGCCCTCGCCGGAGAAGTGGCGCACGCGCACGGTCGAGTAGTAGTTGACGCCGAGGATCGACAGCGGCTGGCGCACCGTCTCGAGGTCGCCCTCCCGCACGAACGACCAGTCGCTCACGTGCGCGGTGTCGGCGAGCAGGTCGGCAGGGTACTCGCCGTCGAGCATGGGCGCGAGGAACGCGCGGTTGGCGAGCGCGTCGATCTTCCGCACCGCGTCGAGGTCCGCGGCCGACGACGGGTCGTCGGGGCGGATGACGTGCAGGTTGAGCGTGACGGACGTCTTCGCGTCCTCGCCGAGCTCGTCGCGGATCGCCTGGACGGCGAGGCCGTGCGCGAGGTTCAGGTGGTGCACGGCCGCGAGCGCCGCGGCGGGCTCGGTGCGGCCGGGCGCGTGCACGCCGGAGCCGTAGCCGAGGTAGGCGGAGCACCACGGCTCGTTGAGGGTCGTCCAGGTGTCGACCCGGTCGCCGAGCTCGCGCGCCATGTGGCGGGCATACTCGGCGAACGCGTGCGCGGTGTCGCGGTTGGCCCAGCCCCCGGCGTCCTCCAGCTCCTGCGGGAGGTCCCAGTGGTAGAGCGTGACGACGGGCTTGACGCCCTTCTCGAGGAGCGCGTCGACGAGGCGCGAGTAGAACGCGACGCCCTCGGGGTTGAGCGGGCCGGTGCCGCCCGGCTGGACGCGCGACCACGAGATGGAGAACCGGTACGCCCCGAGGCCGAGGTCCGCGATGTGCTGCACGTCCTCCTGCCACCGGTGGTAGTGGTCGTCCGCGACGTCGCCCGTGTCGCCGTTGAGCGTGCGGCCCGGGGTGTGGGAGTAGGTGTCCCAGATGGACGGCGTGCGGCCGCCCTCGGCGGCGGCGCCCTCGATCTGGTAGGCGGCGGTGGCGGAGCCCCAGAGGAAGTCGGTGGGGAACGTGCGGCGGCCCGACGACGCGGGCGCGGCCTGCGCGTCGACGGCGACGGGGGCGGTGGTGTCGGTGGTCACGAGGGTCCTCGCTGGTCGGTCGTCGGACGACGCGGTCCGCGACGGGTGGTCGGTGGGTGCGCGTGCGTCTCGGTGGGTGCGAGCGCGGCACGCGCGGGAAGTGCAGGGCGAGCATGCCATGGGAGCGCTTCCATGACATGCTCGCCCAGGATACGTCCTCAGCCGAGGTCGATCGTCACGCTCGTCGCGCCGTGCGCCTCGGCCGCCGCGGAGCCGGCCCGGACGGACCAGGCCGCAGGGGCGTCGTCGGACGAGACGGTGAGCGTCGCGCCCGACCGGCGGACGCGGAACGTGGCCCCGGGCGCGCCGTCCGACGGCGGGACGACCACGAGCTCGTCGTACCCGTCGGGCAGCTCGAACGCGTGCAGCGTGACGCCGTCGGCCCAGGCGTAGTCCGGCCGGTCCGTGCGGGCGCCGACCGGCAGGACGGTGCCCGGGCGCACGAGCACCGGGAGCGAGTCGAACCCGTGGGTCTCGGTGACCCAGCGCGGGCCCGTCACGGTCTCGCTCAGGGCGGGGCCGTCGTCGGGCTGCACGAGACGCGTCCACGTGCCCTCCGGCACGTAGTACTCCACGCGGCCGTCCGCGCGGAACACCGGCGCGACGAGGAGCGCGTCGCCCAGCAGGTACTGCGTGTCCGCGGTGTACCCGGCGCGGTCGTGCGGGAGCTCGAGCACGAGCGGCCGCATCATCGGCACGCCGTCGGTGTGCGCCTCCTCGGCCACCCGCCCGAGGTACGGCATGAGCGAAAGCTTGAGGTGCGTGAACTTGCGCGTGACGTCGACGGCCTCGTCGTCGAACGCCCACGGGACCCGCACCGAGCCCGAGCCGTGCAGGCGCGAGTGCGACGAGAGGAGGCCGAACGCCGTCCAGCGCTTGAACACGCCCGGGTCCGGCGTGCCCTCGAAGCCGCCCATGTCGTGGCTCCAGTAGCCGAACCCCGACATCGACATCGAGAGGCCGCCGCGCAGCGACTCGGCCATCGACGCGTACGTCGAGTCGCAGTCGCCGCCCCAGTGCACGGGGAACTGCTGGCCGCCCGCCGTCGCGGACCGCGCGAACAGGACCGCCTCGCCCTCGCCGCGCGTGCGCTCGAGCAGCCGGAAGACCGCCTCGTTGTAGAGCTGGGCGTAGTAGTTGTGCATCTTGCGCGGGTCGGAGCCGTCGTGCCACGCGATCCCGTCGACGGGGATCCGCTCGCCGAAGTCGGTCTTGAAGCAGTCGACGCCCTGGTCGAGCAGGCCCTCGAGCTTGCCGACGTACCACGCGGTCGCGTCGGGGTTGGTGAAGTCCACCAGCCCCATGCCCGCCTGCCACAGGTCCCACTGCCAGACCGACCCGTCCTCGCGCTTCACGAGGAAGCCCTGCTCCGCGGCCTCCGCGAAGAGCGGCGAGCGCTGCGCGACGTAGGGGTTGATCCACACGCACACCTTGAGCCCGCGGTCGTGCAGGCGGCGCAGCATGCCCTCGGGGTCGGGGAACGTGCGCGGGTCCCACTCGAAGTCGACCCACTGGTACTCGCGCATCCAGAAGCAGTCGAAGTGGAACACCGACAGCGGCAGGTCGCGCTCGGCCATGCCGTCGATGAACCCGTTCACCGTCTGCTCGTCGTAGCTCGTCGTGAACGACGTCGTGAGCCACAGGCCGAACGACCACGCCGGCACGCGCGCGGGGCGGCCCGTCAGCGCCGTGTACCGGCGCAGCACGTCCTTGGGCGTCGGGCCCTGGATGACCAGGTACTCGAGCGACTGCCCCTCGACGGAGAACTGGACGCGCGTGTTCACCTCGGAGGCGACCTCGAACGACACCTTCTCCGGGTGCTCGACGAACACCCCGTAGCCCTTGGTCGTGAGGTAGAGCGGCACGGACTTGTACGCCTGCTCGCTCGACGTCCCGCCGTCCTCGTTCCAGATGTCCACGACCTGGCCGTTCTTGACGAACGGGCCGAACCGCTCCCCCAGGCCGTAGACGAGCTCGCCGGGCTCGAGCGCGAGCTGCTCGTGCGTCCAGGCGCGGCCGTCGTCGGCCGTGACGTGCCCGACGGACTTCGGCAGCGAGGAGGTCAGCACCTCGCCGTCCGCCTCGAAGTCGACGCGCCAGCGGTCGCCCCGGTGCACGCGCACCGCGAGGTCCTTGGACCGCAGGACCGCGACGTCGTCGTGCACCTCGACCTCGGGCCGGAACCCGGGCTCGCCGGTCACCTCGAACGCCGGGCCCCGGCGCACCGCACCCTGGTGGTGCTCCACGCGCACCCGGATCACGCCGGGTGCGGGCGAGGAGTACGTCGTCGTGAGCATCGGGCGGTTGAGAGTGTCGCCGCGGCCGCGGATCTTCGCCGTCGGCGCGTACACGGTGAGCGTGCCGGCCGCCTCGTCCGCGCGGACGTCGTCGACCTCGACCGCGTAGAGCGGGTGCATGCCGGGCCGGACCTGCCAGTACCCGTCGGTGAACTTCATGGGTGGTGCTTCCTTCGTCGGTGCGTTCAGGTGTCTCGGGGGCCGCCCCGGGGCGGCTCGGCATCACACGAAGAGCGTCACTTCACGGCGCCCGCCGTGACGCCCCGGGTGAGGGTCCGCTGGAAGATGAGGAAGAAGACCAGCGCGGGGATCAGCGACACGAGCGCGCCCGCGTTGGTCGTCGGGGCGTCCATCATCCGGTCGCCCTGGAGCGACGCGAGCGCGATGGGGATCGTCTGGGTGTCGTTGGTCGTCAGCATGACCAGCGGGATGAAGAACTCGTTCCACGTCCAGATGAAGAAGAAGATCATGAGGACGCCGAGCGTGGGCTTGACGATCGGGTAGACGACCTGCCACAGGATGCGCCAGCGTCCGGCGCCGTCGAGCTGGGCCGCCTCGAGCAGCGCGGGCGGGAACGTCCCGAGCACGGACGCGAGCAGGTACGTGCCGAACGCCGCCTGGATGACCGTGAAGATGATGATGATCGACCACTGCGAGTTCGACAGGCCGACCTTCTGAGCCATGTCGAACAGCGGGTAGATGAGCGCCTCCTGCGGCAGCATGTTCGCCACGAGGAACAGCGTGACGATCCAGAGGCGGCCCTTGATGCGGCCGACGCCGATCGCGTACGCGCTGAGCAGCGACAGGAGCGTGCCGAACACGGCGACGAGCGCCGAGATGAAGACGGAGTTCCAGAGCTTCTGCGGGAAGTTCGTCCGCGTCCAGAAGTTCTGCACGCCGTCGAGGTAGAGCTCCTTCGGGATGCTCAGCGGGCCGTCCTGGGAGTACTCGGCCGGCGACTTGAACGCGTTGAGCACCATGATGACGAACGGCGACAGCATGAGCAGGGCGACGAGGATCGCGGCGGCGAGCACGAACCAGCGGCCGACGCCGCGGCGGTAGCGCTCGTCCTGCCGCGTGGCGCGCAGGGCGCGGCGGGGGCTGGACGCGTCGGCGCCCGGCGCCACGGCGTCCGCGGGGGTGGTGGTGACGGTGGACATCAGCGGCCCTCCTGCTCACGACGCTCGGCGCGGCTCTGCAGCGCGAGGATCACGACGGCGACGACGATGATGACGAGGGTCAGCACGGTCGCCACCGCGGCGCCGTAGCCGACCTTCGACTTGTCGAAGAAGTTGAGGTACGAGTAGTAGCTCGGGACGAGCGTCGAGCTCTCCGGCCCGCCGCGCGTGAGCACGTAGATGGGACCGAACACCTTGAGCGCGGCGACCGTGCACGTGAGCGTGACGACGAACGTCTCGGGACGGATCTGCGGGATCGTGATGGCCCCGAAGCGGCGCCACCAGCCCGCGCCGTCGAGCTCGGCTGCCTCGTACAGCTCGGGGTCCACGCGCTGGAGCGCCGACATGAAGATGACGACGGGGTAGCCGATCTGCACCCAGATGAGCACGAGCATGACGCTCGGCAGCGCGGTCGTCGTGTCGCCGAGCCAGTTGGGCGGGTTCTCGATGCCGATCCCGCGCAGGATCACGTTGAGCGCACCGGTCTGGGCGTTGAGGATCCAGTTCCACAGCACGCCGGCGACGGCGACAGGCAGGATCTGCGGCAGGTAGTACGTGGCGCGCAGGAAGGCCGCGACGCGCGGGCCGAAGCGCCGGCCGAGGTAGTCGAACAGCACGGCCGCGAGGACGAGGCCGATGAGGGTCGGCACGACGACCATCGCGAGGATCATCGCGATGGAGTTCTGGAACGAGGTCCAGAACGCCGAGTCGTGCAGGAGGTCGGCGTAGTTCCCCAGCCCGTACCAGCGCATCGGCGCCATGCCGCCGCGCCACTTGAACAGGCTGTAGTAGACGTTCATCACGAACGGGTAGCCGATCACGACGACGAACGCCACCGCGCCGGGCAGGAGGTAGGGCAGGTACGGGAGCCAGGCGGGCCGGCGACGGCGGCGGGGCGCCGCGGTCGCGCGCGACGCCTCGCGCGCGGGGCCGGGCCCGGCGTCGGGCACGGTGTCGGTGCGGGTGGTCATGACGGTCTCTTTCGCGGGAGGTCCTCGGGTGGGGGTGCCGGGCCGGCCGGGGCGATCGTGGGATCGGCCCCGGCCGGCCGGGCGCGTGCGTCCGCTCAGCTGTCGAGCAGGTCCGCCTTGCCGTCCACGTACGCGGACTCGAGGCCGTCGAGCACCTCGGTCGGCGACTTCGACTGGTTGATGAGCGACTGGAGCTCGCTGACGATCACGTCGTAGTAGCCGGGCACGGGCCAGTCGGGGTAGAACGCGAGGCCGTCGTCGTCGAGGATCGCCTGGAAGTTCTCGGTGAGCTGCTGCGTGCGCTCGTCCGTGATGACCGACGCGTCACCGGCGACGGGCAGGCCGCCCTTCTCCGCGAGGATGTTCTGCACCTCGGGGCGCAGCGTGATGTCGATGAACTCCTCGGCGAGGTCGGGCGAGTCCGCGTTCGCCGGGACGACCCAGAGGTTGCCGGACGAGCCGACCTGGAGCGTGTTGCCGGGGAAGTTGAACTGGCCCCAGTCGGCGTCCATCTCCTCGACGATGCGGCCGAACCACCACGAGCCGGAGACCATCATCGGGTACGTGCCGTTGATGAAGGAGACGCCCATGTCCTCGGCGGTCAGCGCGGCGGAGTCGGACGCGACGAAGCCGTCCTTGATCCAGGAGTCGAGCTTCTCGGTGGCCTGCGTCATCTCCGGGCCGTGGAAGTCCGGGTCGCCGTCGAAGAGCTGGTACTGGTCGACGAAGTCGCGCTCGGAGTTCGCGAGCACGAGCTCGTACCAGAGCTGGCCCATCGGGTACTCGGCGCCGGCCTCGGCGAGCGGCGTCACGCCCTGGTCCTTGAAGGCCTGCATGACGCTCTCGAGCTCGTCGAGCGTCGTCGGCACCTCGAGCCCGTACTGGGCGAACATGTCCTTGTTGTAGTAGACCTGCACGAACTCGCCGTAGTTCGGGACGCCGTACCACTCGCCCGAGCCCATGAGGCCCTGGTCGTCGTAGGTCGCGGTCGTCTGGAGCGAGCCGCTGAGCTTCTCGTCCCAGCCGCGCTCGGTCGCCGCGTCGGTGAGCGGGGTCAGCAGGCCCTGCGCCGCGAGCTGGCCGGCGGTCGCGTTGCCCTTGTTGTACTCCATGACGTCGGGCACGTCGTCGCCGGTGAGGACGATCTTGGCGTTCTTCTGGATCTGCTCGAACGTCTGCTTCTCGACGACGACGTCGACGTCCGGGTTCTCCTCCTCGAAGATCTCGATCGCCTTGGCCCAGGCCTGGCCCATGGCCGAGTCCTCGTTCTCGTAGTGCCAGATCGTCAGGGTCTGGTCGTCGGACCCGCCGCTGCCGCCGGAGCCCCCGCACGCCGCCAGGGCGAGTGGGAGCGCTACCACGGCAGCGACGAGCGAGATCTTCCGGGATCGCAGCATGTGCGTGTCCTCCTCATCGAGTTCCGGCGCTGGAGCCGGAGGGCGACCGGGCCCGTGGCCCGGCCGGTCGGTTCAGCGAGCCTGGGGCTCGCGGTCGTCGTCGTCCGGCGCCCGGCGGGCCGCGGGGGCGACGCTGCTGCCGGGTTCGAGGACGCACGGGATGAGCACGTTCGGCGTGCTCGGACGGGAGCCGTCCACGAGGGACAGCAGCTTCTGCACGCCCAGGCGGCCGAGCTCGGCCCCGGGCGCGTGCATCGTGGTCAGCGGCGGGTTGCTCATCTCCCCGACGCCGGGGGACGTGACGATCGACAGGATCGACATGTCCGCGGGGATCGCGACGCCGCGCTGCTGCAGCTCGGCGACGACGCCGAACGTCGCGATCTCGTTCATGGTGACGAAGGCCGTCAGGCGGGGCTCGCGCCCCAGGAGCGTCGTGACCGCGTCGCGGCCCGCGCGCGGGGACTCGTCGACGCGCAGCGAGACCGGCTCGAGCCCGCGCCGACGCATCGCCGCCTCGAAGCCCTCCTCGGCCCGGAACGTGGGCGCATAGCCGTCGTCCGCCGTCGCCTGCGAGTGGTTCACGAGGGCAACGTGCCGGTGCCCGAGGTCGACGAGGTGCTGGACCGCGTCGTCCGTCGTGCGCTCGAAGTCGATGTCCACGGACGGCCGGTCCGTGACGTCGCGCGTGCGGCCGATCATCGTGTACGGCACCCCGGCCTCGTCGAGCACGTCGACGCGGGCGTCGTCGAGCGCGACCTCCATGAGCAGGACGCCGTCTGCCATCCCCTGGCGCACGAGGTCGCGGACCTCCGGGGCCTGGGTCGTGCGGAAGGGCCAGAGGACGAGGTGGTACCCGTTCTCGCGCGCCGTCTCCGCGGCGGACGAGACGAACTCGGCGACGGTGCCGCCCAGCCCCTTCTCCATCGCGGGGTAGATGAGCGCGAGCACGTGGCTGCGGCGCGACGCGAGCCCGCGGGCCATCGCGTTGGGCTGGTAGCCGAGCTCGGCCATGGCGTCCTCGATGCGGCGCCGTGTGGCGTCGGAGACGGGACGGGTCCCGGACAGCGCATAGGAGACCGTGCTCAGCGAGACCTGCGCGCGTCGCGCCACGTCCTGCATCGTCGCCATCGTCACCACTCCCCTGTGGTCCGGTTCCGCGCCTCGGCCGTCGAAGCGCTTCGTCGAAACGCATCGTCGAAGCGCTTCGCTGTTACGAGTATTCGATGAACAAATGACGAGAGTCAAGCCCGAGAAGCAAGAACGCGCTCTCCGATTCCGGACGCACTCCCGACCTGCGACGACGCGCGCCCGATCTGCACGCCGACGACGCGCCGACCCCGGGTTCGGCGGTGCAGTCGGGCACGCGACGGCCGCGCAGGGGGTCAGAGTGCGAGGTCGACCGGGGCGGCGGCGCGCAGGACCTCGCGGACGCGCAGGTCGGCGTCCGTGACGACGACGTCGGCGCGGCGGCCCGCGACGAGGCCGCCGCGGTCGTCGAGGCCGAGCACGCCGGCCGGGGTCCAGGAGGCGGCGCGGACCGCGTCGACGAGCGGCACCCCGGCCTCGACCGTCTCGCGCACGACGTCGAGCAGGTGGTACGTGCCGCCCGCGATGGACCCGCCCTCGGTGAGCCGCGCGACGCCGTGCGCGACGGTCACGCGCATGGGTCCGAGCTCGTACGCGCCGTCGGCCATGCCCGCCGCGGCCATCGCGTCGGTGACGAGCGCGACGGCGTCCGGCCCCGCGACGGCGCCGTCGGCACCGACGTGCGACCCGACCAGCTCGACGACGCTGCGGATCGTGCCGTGCGCGAGGTGCGTGCCGTCGGCCACGAGCTCGACGACGAGCTCGCCGCGCGCGGCCGCCGCGAGGCACGCCGCGATGGGGCCGGGCTCACGGTGGTGCAGGGGGCGCATGCCGTTGAACAGGTGGGTCGCGGTCAGGCGCGCGCCGGGCCGCCCGGCGGCCGCGAGCGCCGCGACGCCGGCCGCGATCGCCGCCTCGGTCTGCTCGGTGCTCGCGTCGGTGTGCCCGATGGACGGGAGGGCCCCCACCTCGACGAGGGTCTCGATCACGCCCCCGGCGCCGACGACGCCCGGCACCTCGGGCGCGACCGTCATGGTGCGCAGGTAACCGCGCGCGGCCGCGGCGATCGCCCGCACGAGCTCCGGGTCGCCCTCGAGCATGTCGTGCGGGTTCTGCGCGCCGCACCGCACCTCGGAGAGGAACGGGCCCTCGAGGTGGATGCCGACGATCTCGCCCGCGTCGGCGAGGTCCGCGAGGTTCGCCGTGCGCTCGAGCAGCACGTCGCGCGGCGCGGTGACGAGCGACGCGACGAGGCTCGTCGTGCCGTGGCGCAGGTGCTCGCGCGCGGCGACGCGCGCCTCGTCGACGCTCGTCGCGTCGGGGAAGCTCGACCCGCCGCCGCCGTGGTCGTGCACGTCGACGAGGCCCGGGAGCAGCGTCGCACCGTCGCCCGCGGGCAGGTTCGCGTACCCGGCGTCGGCGGCCTGCGCGCGGGTCCCGACCCACGCGACGCGCCCGTCCTCCAGGGCCACGACACCGTCCTCGAGCACCCCCGTCGGGGTGACGACGCGGCCCACGAGGACTCGTGCGGTGCCGGTCTGCTGGTCGGGACGAGGGCTGCGGGCGTCGGTCATGGCCCCATTCTGGCGCACTTCGTACACCCGGCGTGCAAACCCGCGCGGCCGTGGACGCGCGCGGGTCGTGAGGCGAGACGTCAGCGGTCGCGCGCGGCGAGCAGCCGCCGTGCGCCGCGTCCGAGGTGCAGGGCGAAGAGCCGCTGGAACGTGGGCACGGCGAACGCGAGCGGGCGCACCCACCACAGCACCGGGCGGCTGAACACGTCGATGCTCCACCACAGGTCGCCCGCGTCGTCGCGCTCGACGGCGAAGCGCTCCTCCCCCACGAACGCGTGCCCAGGCAGGGTGCCGTACCCGAACGCGACACGGCGCGCGGACCGCTCGACCCACACGACCTCGCACGGTTCGTGCAGCCGCAGCCGCCCGACGCCGAGCAGCGTCGTCACGCGCGCACCGGGCTCGGCGACGGGCGCCGCGGTCTCGAGGCGCACGCGCGCCGCGGCGTGCACGCGCCACGTGAGGAGCTGCTCGCCGAGCCACGCGAGGTCGTCGGGCGTGCGCGGCCGGTCGGTGAGCCGACGGCGCACGTGCAGGTAGCGGTACCCCGCGGGCCGGTCGCCGGTCCGGGTCGAGCCGACCTCCGGGTACGTGAACGTCATGCCGCACTCCCCTCCGGGGCCCGCCCGGGCCCACGTGTCGTGTCCTGCCCTGCGTCGCGGTGCTCCTCGTCCGCGCTCTCCGCCCCGCGCGGGAGCTCCGGCCGGGCCGCGAGGACCCGCAGCCCGAGGAGGGTGCAGAGCACGAACCCGAACGCGTTCGCGACGCCGTGCGTCGCCGCCATGACGTCGAGGCTCGGGTGCGCGAACCCGAGCGCCTCGCCCGCGGCCCACCAGAGCGCGAGCAGCATCGACAGCCCGACGACGACCGCACCCGCGCCGAGCAGCGCGCGGGCGCCCGCGGCGCTCCCCGCGCTCACGGAGCCGGTGGAGCGCGCACCGACGGTCCGGTGCGCGTCGTCCGGGCCGACGCCGTCGACCTGGTCGGCCGGACCGGCGGTCCGCGCGAGCGAGCAGACCGCCGCGACCGCGGTCGCCCACAGGGCGAGCGTGAGCACCCCCGCGCCGACGAGCTCGGCCGCGTCGCCGACGAGGTAGCCGACGAGCACGAGCACCGTCCCGAGCGGCACGCCCCACGCGCCGACGACCGCGAGCCGGTCGGTGACCGCGAGACGTGCGACCGTTCCCGCGACGAGTGCCGCGCCGAACCCGGCGTAGAGCATGTGCGGGACCGTGAGCGCGAGATACGTCCCGGAGAACCCGAGGAGCCCCCACCCGGCGCGCTCGGCGACCAGCGCGCTCGCGCCGACCGCCGGCATGACCAGCGCGGTCGCGGTCGCCGCACGCGAGGCGAGACCTGCCGCGCCGACCCGCCCGTCGCGCAGGTCGCGCGCCGTGCGCACCGCCAGACGCCCGCCGGCGCCGGCGAGCACGACGGTCGCCGTCGCGAGGACGAGCGCGAGGAGCACGGACGCGGTGCCGTGCGGCAGCACGAGGCTCACCGACCCGGCGACTCCCGCGAGCGGCCACGCCACGCTGCGCGGCGCCGGGACGACGTCGGGCCCCAGGAGCCGGAGGCCGAGCGGCAGGACCACGACCATGCCGAGGATCACCAGGCCCGAGACGAGGGCTGCGCCGGCGGGGCTCACGCGCCCGCCTCCGGCCCGTCCGCGCGCTCGCGGGCCGCATCGGCCGCAGCGGACGCCCCGGGCGCTCCCGGGTGGACCGCACGCACGAGGCGCAGGACGTCGTCGACCACCCCGCGTGCGACGGGCAGCCGCGCGAGCCGGACGAGGCTGCCGACGAGCGCCGCCCCGCCGTCGACGAGCCGGCGCGTGCGCGCGAACCCGGGCGAGGTGTCGTGGACCCAGAACAGGGTGATGCCGAGCTGGGCCAACCACAGCAGCTCGGGGAGCTGGGCGCGCAGCCGCTCGGGGACGCGCGTCGACGCCCCGGCGACGACCCGCTCGAACAGGTCGCGCGAGAGGTCGCGCGAGGCGGCGGAGGCCGCGGAGAAGGGGCTCGCGTCCGAGCCCGGGCGGATCGCGACGGACACGAACTCGCCGCCGAACGCGTGGAAGGGGGCGAACGCGTCGACCGACGCTCCCCAGACGCCGCGCAGCCGCTCGGCGAGCGAGCCGCCCGCGGCGAGCACGGGCGCGGCGCGCTCGGCGTGCTCGCGCTGCACCTCGAGGTAGAGCTCCTGGACGAGCGCGTCCTTGGACGGGAAGTGGTAGTAGGCGTTCCCGGTGCTCACCCCCGCCGCGGCGGCGACGGCGCGCATGGTCGTGCGCTCGTACCCGACGTCGCGCAGCATCCGGACCGCGACGTCGCGCAGGTGGGCGCGCGTCCGCTCGGACTTCGGCGTCGCGCTCATGCGACGAGGCCACTTTTGAACATGTTCAAAAACTACCACGTGGGACATCCGGTCGGCGCGAGGGGTCAGCACCGGCGGGGGCTGTTGTTTTCTGTTCGCTCTTGTGGGAATCTGTGGCCGACAGCGCAGTCACGTCCCCGTGCCCTGGAGCGCGCGGGACCCGCTCTTCGACGACGAAGGACACGCATGCGACGACCACGCTCGACGGGCGCCCTGGCGCTCGCCTCCGGCCTCCTGGCCCTGGCCCTCGCGGCCCCGGCGGTCGCGGCGACGCCGCCGGTCCCCGCGTCAGCCCCGCCCACGTCCCCGGGCGCCACGACCGACGACCCGACCACGCCCCTCGACCGGCCCGAGGTCGGGCCGGGGACCTCGTTCGTCGACGTCCGCGAGAAGCTCGACGGCTACGCCGACCCCGACTGGTACGCAGCCAACGTCCCCGTCGTGGACCTCCCCGACGCGGACGCCGAGGCGGTCTACTACTACCGCTGGCGCGTGCTCAAGGAGCACCTGCGCTACACCGAGCCCGGCACGGGCTGGGTGCTCACGGAGTTCCTCGACTGCTGCGGCTACGCCGCGCCGTACCAGGCCATCAACGCCGCGGCGGGCCACCAGCTCGCCGAGGGCCGGTGGCTGCGCGACCAGCGCTACCTGGACGACTACGAGGACTACTGGCTCACCGGCCCCGGCCAGATCGAGCCCGCGCAGAACCCCGAGGCCGCCGACTGGGCGCACCAGTACTCGTTCTGGGCCGTGACCGCGATCGTCGAGCGCGCGAAGGTCACCGGGAACCTCGACCGCCTGCGCGCGCTCCAGCCCGAGCTGGAGACCTTCGTCGAGGACTGGGGGAACCAGTTCGACGCCGACCTCGGGCTCTACTGGCAGACGCCCGAGTACGACGCCAAGGAGAGCTCGCCCGCGTCGTACGCGACCGACCGCGACTACGCGGGCCGCCACACGTTCCGGCCGTCGATCAACGCCTACCTCTACGGCGACATGCTCGCGCTCGCCGAGGTCGCGACGCTCAACGGCGACGAGGCGACCGCGACCGAGTACCGCGACCGCGCCGCCGCGCTGCGCGAGGCCGTGGACACCTACCTCTGGGACGACGAGCGCGCGTTCTACTACGACGTCGTGGACTGGGAGAACCCGGACCACGAGCGGCTGCGCGACCGGCTCGACGTCGGGTTCGTCCCGTGGAAGTTCGGCCTCGCCTCGCCCGAGCAGGCCGTCGCCCTCGACCAGCTCCTCGACCCGCAGGGGTTCGCGGCGCCGTACGGCCCGACGGTGACCGAGCGCCGCTCCCCCGACTTCTGGCGCTCGGCCGACCAGGGCTGCTGCAAGTGGGACGGGCCGTCGTGGCCGTTCTCGACGTCGCTCACGCTCGACGGCGTCGCGACCGCGCTGCGCGACGACGCCGCGGGCGACCTCACGCGCGCGGACTACCTCGACCTGTTCGACACCTACGTGCGCACGCAGTTCCGCGACGGCGAGCCGTACGTCGCCGAGGCGCACCACCCCGACGAGGACCGCTGGATCTACGACGGGAACAACCACTCCGAGGACTACCTGCACTCCAGCTACGTGGACCTCGTGCTCCAGGACCTCCTCGGCCTCCAGCCGCAGTCCGACGACTCGCTCGTGCTCGACCCGCTCGTGCCGGCCGACTGGGACTGGTTCGCCGCGGAGAACGTGCCGTACCACGGGCGGAACGTCACGGTCCTGTTCGACCGCGACGGCTCGCGCTACGGGGCGGGCTCCGGCCTGCGCGTCTACGTGGACGGCGAGCAGGCGCTGCGCGCGGACGCCGACGCGCTCTCCGAGGGCGCCGACCCGGTCGAGGTGCCGGTGCCGAGCGGCGAGCCGCAGCGTCTCCCCCACGCCGTCAACACGTCGGCGAACCCGCTCCGGAACGCCTACCCGCGCCCTGTCGCGTCGTACACGTGGCGGTACGACGACGCGTGGCGGGTCCTCGACGGCAAGGTCTGGTACGACGAGGTGCCGCAGAACACGCGCTGGTCCAACTACTCCTCGCCGAACGCCCGCGACTGGGTGGGCGTCGAGTTCGCCGAGCCGACGACGATCGGCGACGTCCGCTTCCACGGATACCAGGACGCCGACGCCGTCCAGCCCGCCGTCGGCTACGAGCTCGAGTACTGGGACGGCGCGGCCTGGCAGGTCGTCCCCGACCAGACGCGCGTGCCCGAGCAGCCCGTCGGCAACGGCCTGAACCGCATCACGTTCCCGCCGCTCGAGACGACGAGCTACCGCGTCACGTTCGACGCCGCGCCCGGGAAGTCCGTCGGGGTGACCGAGCTCGAGTCGTGGAGCCCCGTGTCACGGGCCGTCTCCGCGCGCGTCGAGGCCGCGGAGCCCGCCGTCGGGCGCGCCTCGCGCGTGGACGTGACCGTGTCGACGCGCGCGGACGCCGTCGCCGACGTCGAGGTCGCGCCCGACCTCCCGGCCGGCTGGACGGCCGTCGCCGTGGGCGAGGCGGGCCCGGTCGACCTCGGGGCGTGGGACCGCGCGACCCGGTCATGGGAGGTCATGCCCGGGTCCGACGCCGTCCCCGGCAGCGAGGCGCGGGTCGGCGCCGTCGTGCGCTGGGGCGGGTCGAGCGCTCCCGAGGAGACGCGCGCGACCACGACCACCCGGCTCGCGTTCGACCCGGACTGGTACGACGACGTCGTGCTGCACGACGACTTCGACGCCGACACCACGGCGGACTACGCGACCCTGCAGCCCTCCGGCGAGGCGCTGCCCGCCGTCGCGGCCGGGGACGGGGTGCTCGCCGCGACCGGAGACGCGCGCTACTGGGGGCTGTACGGCCACCGCACGGCCCGCGCGACGCCGTCGTCGGTGGTGGTCGCCGAGATCGGCGCGTTCTCCGGCGCGGGGACGCAGGAGGACTCGCTGTTCCTCGGTCTCGCCGCCGCGGACCGCACCTACGCGCTCGCCTGGTTCAACCACACGAACGTCGCGTCCGGCCTCGACTACGTCGGGGGCGCGGACGGGTCGTCGCCGTACTTCGGCATCCGGGGATACGGCCCCGGCGACCGGATCGCGCTCCAGGTGAACGGCGCGCGCGTCGACGTGTTCGCCGAGGAGGACGGCGAGTGGGCCTGGTACGGCGGCACGACGACCGGCGGCGCGCTCGACACGTCCGACCCCGACGTGCTCGCCGGGCTCCTGCCGACGATCGGCTTCCGTGCCGACCGTGGGACGGTGAGCATCGCGTCGTTCGAGGTGCGCTCCCGGTCCGCCGCGACGCCCGCGCCCGAGGTCGACGTCACCGCCGTCCCGCGCTGCCTCGCCGGCACGGCCTACGTCGCGGTCCGGGCGGCGTACGTCGGCACGGGCGGCGCCGGGGCGGGCGACCCGGTGGACGTCGAGCTCGTCACGCCGTTCGGGACGCGCACGGTCACGGGCGTCGCGCCGGGTGCCAACGCCTACCAGTCGTTCTCGGCGCGCGCCGCGTCGCTCGCGGCGGGCACGGCGACGGTCCGCGTGACCGACGCCGCAGGGACGGTCACCGAGCACACGGCGCCGTTCGCGGCCGTCACCTGCTGACCGCAGGGCCGATCCCACGGCCCTGACTCGTCGACCAGGCGGTCGTGGCTCGTCCTCGCTGCGGGACGAGCCACGACCGCCTGCTCGGCGGGTCGCGCGTCAGAAGAGGCGGGAGTCCACGTCGTCGACGCCGCGCATCGCGTCGTAGTCGAGGACGAGGCAGCCGATCCCCCGGTCCGTCGCGAGCACGCGCGCCTGGGGCTTGATCTCCTGCGCGGCGAACACGCCGCGCACGGGCGCGAGCAGCGGGTCGCGGTTGAGGAGCTCGAGGTAGCGCGTGAGCTGCTCGACGCCGTCGATGTCGCCCCGGCGCTTGATCTCGACCGCGACGGTCGCCCCGGTCGCGTCCTTGGCGAGGATGTCCACCGGGCCGATCGCGGTCGGGTACTCCCGGCGGACGAGCGTGTGGCCCGACCCGAGCAGCTCGATCTGCGCGGCGAGCATCTCCTGCAGGTGCGCCTCGACGCCGTCCTTGACCAGCCCCGGGTCGATGCCGAGCTCGTGAGAGCTGTCGTGCTGGACCTCGTGGAGCTCGATCTCGAGGCGGTCGTCGCTCTTCGCGTGCTGCACGGCCCAGACCTCGGTCACGCCGCGCTCGCGCGCCTCCTCGGACGGCTCGCGCACCGCGAGCGAGCACGGCGGGCTCATCCAGTTGAGCGGCTTGTACGACCCGCCGTCGGAGTGCAGCAGCACGCTCCCGTCGGCCTTGACGATGAGCACGCGTGTCGCGAGCGGCAGGTGCGCCGAGAGACGGCCGGTGTAGCGGGCGGAGCAGCGGGCGACGACGAGACGCATGAGGCAGGTCCTCCGGGTCGGTGGTGGGCGGTCCGGGTCGCGGCGTCAGCCCACGGGCGACGCCTCAGACGACGACGTCGCGGCGGCCGGGCGGCGCGGCCTCCAGCCAGGAGGCCAGCCCCTCGTACGCGGCGCGCGACATCGTGAGCTCGAAGTCCTGACCGTGGTACCGGCACCGGACGAGGTAGGTGTCGGGCCCGTCGCCGGCGAACGGCTCGCGGCCCGCGATGACGAGGTCGTAGCGGGACCACGTCCGGGCGGGGCGGATCGACACCGACCACAGCCGCCACCAGTCGATGCGGCCGACGCCGTAGTGCGCGATGCCCGCGACCCAGGGCGCACCGGCCGCACCCGCGCGCCGCGCCCCGCACTCGAACGAGCCGACGCGGTGGGACAGGGCGCGCAGACGCCACGCCCCCAGCCCGATCGCGAGAAGGACGAGGACGAGCAGTCCGATCGCGAGCCAGGCCAGGGGCGTCATGGTCGTGCGAAGGTCAGCGGGCCGGTACGGACTCGACCGAGTCCGCGACGATCGTGACCTGGTTCGAGTCGACGGAGAGGAACCCTCCGGAGACGCGCACGTCGAGGGTCTCGCCCTCGGCCACGATGCGCACCGACCCCTCGCGCAGCACGGAGAGCAGCGGCGAGTGGTCCGCGAGGATGCCGATCTCACCGTCCGCCGCGGGGGCCGTGACCCGCTGTGCGCGGCCCGACCAGATCTTGCGGTCCGCCGCCACGAGGTCGACGTTCAGCTGTGCCACGGGAACTCCTTCATGGGCGGTTCATGCCCGGTGTGGTGTCCGGGACGACGCCCGGCCCGCGTGCCGCGGTCCGGGTCCGGGTGCGACGCCCGCGGGGCCGGACCGACCGGCCCGGCCCCGCGCGTGCGTCGGATCAGGCGCCGTACTCCTGCTGGATGCGCGCCCAGTTGCGCTCGAGGTCCTCGAGGCCACCGATGTTGTAGAAGGCCTGCTCGGCGATGTGGTCGAACTCGCCGTCCGCGATCTTCTTGAACGCCTCGATGGTCTCGCTCAGCGGCACGGTCGAGCCCGCGACGCCGGTGAACTTCTCCGCCATGTAGGTGTTCTGGGAGAGGAACTGCTGGATGCGGCGCGCACGCGCGACGACCGTCTTGTCCTCCTCCGAGAGCTCGTCCACGCCGAGGATCGCGATGATGTCCTGGAGCTCCTTGTTGCGCTGCAGGATCGACTTCACGCGCGTCGCGACGTCGTAGTGCTCCTGGCCCACGTAGCGCGGGTCGAGGATGCGGCTCGTCGACGCGAGCGGGTCCACCGCCGGGTACAGACCACGCGAGGCGATCTCACGCGAGAGCTCGGTCGTCGCGTCGAGGTGCGCGAACGTCGTCGCCGGCGCCGGGTCGGTGTAGTCGTCCGCCGGGACGTAGATCGCCTGGAGCGACGTGATCGAGTGACCACGCGTCGAGGTGATGCGCTCCTGGAGCAGACCCATCTCGTCCGCGAGGTTCGGCTGGTAGCCCACCGCGGAGGGCATGCGCCCGAGCAGCGTCGACACCTCGGAGCCCGCCTGCGTGAAGCGGAAGATGTTGTCGATGAACAGCAGCACGTCCTGCTTCTTCACGTCGCGGAAGTACTCCGCCATCGTCAGCGCGGAGAGCGCGACGCGAAGACGCGTGCCCGGCGGCTCGTCCATCTGGCCGAAGACGAGGGCGGTCTTGTCGAAGACGCCCGCGTCCTCCATCTCGTGGATGAGGTCGTTGCCCTCACGCGTGCGCTCGCCGACGCCGGCGAACACCGAGACACCGCCGTGGTCCTGGGCGACGCGCTGGATCATCTCCTGGATGAGGACCGTCTTGCCGACGCCCGCACCGCCGAAGAGGCCGATCTTCCCACCCTGGACGTAGGGGGTCAGCAGGTCGATGACCTTGATGCCCGTCTCGAACATCGTGGTCTTCGACTCGAGCTGGTCGAACGCCGGGGGCTTGCGGTGGATCGGCCAGCGCTCGGTGATCTCGACCGTCTCGCCCGGAGCGGCGTTGAGCACGTCGCCCGTCACGTTGAAGACCTTGCCCTTGGTGACGTCGCCGACGGGGACGCTGATCGGCGCGCCCGTGTCCGTCACCTGGGCGCCGCGGACGAGGCCGTCGGTCGGCTTGAGGGCGATCGCGCGGATGAGCGAGTCGCCCAGGTGCTGGGCGACCTCGAGCGTGAGCGTGAAGGACTTCTCGCCCTCGCCCTGCGACGAGAGGTCGATCTCGACGGTCAGCGCGTTGTAGATGTCGGGGATGGCGTCCGCCGGGAACTCGATGTCCACGACGGGGCCGATCACACGAGCGACTCGGCCCACGCCGGGACCGCTGGAGTGCTCGACCTGTGCTTCCACGGTGGTGGCGGTCATTGCTGGCCTCGCTTCGCAGTGCCGGAGTGGTCCCCGGCGGTGTCGGTCAGGTTGTCGATGATGGTGCTGGCCGCGCGGGCCGTGCGGCCCGTCATGACGCCGCCAGGGCGTCGGCACCCGAGACGATCTCGCTGATCTCCTGGGTGATGTCCGCCTGACGCGCCTGGTTCGCCAGCCGCGTGTAGTTGCGGATGAGGTCCTCCGCGTTGTCCGTCGCCGTGTGCATCGCCCGCTGACGTGCCGCGAGCTCGGACGCCGCCGCCTCGAGGAGGCAGCTGAAGATCCGGCTGCGCACGTAGCGCGGGAGCAGCGCGTCGAGCACGGCCTCGGGCGAGGGCTCGAAGTCGTACAGCGGGAGCACGTCGTGCTTGCCCGCCGGGGCGACGCCCTCGACGACCTCGAGCGGGAGCATCCGCACGACGCGCGGGCGCTGCGTGACCATGTTGACGAACTGCGTGTACACGATGTGCAGCTCGCTCACGCCGCCCTCGGCGGCCGGGGCGAGGAACGCGCCCAGCAGGGCGTCCGCGATCTCCCCCGCGACCTCCGAGTTCGGCGCGTCCGACCCGTACGACCACGAGCCGGCGAGCTCGCGCCCGCGGAACGTGTAGTACGAGATGGCACGACGTCCGGCCGCGTAGAGCGCGACCTCCTTGCCCTCGGCCACGAGACGCTCGACGAGGCGCTCCGTCTCGCGGATGATCGACGCCGAGTACGCGCCGGCCATGCCGCGGTCGGACGCGACGACGAGCACCGCCACGCGGTTGGTGTCCGTGCGCTCGCTGGTCAGCGGGTGCTTCGTCGACGTGTGCGTCGCGACGGCCGAGACCGCCCGGGTGATCGCCCGGGCGTACGGCGACGCGGCGGCCGTGCGGTCGCGCGCCTTGCCGATGCGCGACGCAGCGATGAGCTCCTGCGCGCGGAACATCTTCTTGAGCGACTGCGTCGACTTGATCCGCTGCTTGTAGACGCGCTGGGATCCGGCCATGCTCAGGCCCTCTTCTGCCGGACGATCTGCTCCTGCTCGATCTCCGTCTCGGCCTCGTCCTCGGTGTCGCCGCCGACGAGCGGCGAGCCGTCACCCTTGAGGAAGCCGGAGCGGAACGCGTCGACCGCCGCGGCGAGCTGCGACTCGGTCTCGTCCTCGAGCTTGCCGGACTCGGCGATCGTCGAGAGGACGTCCGTGTTGCGGCGCAGGTGGTCGAGCAGCTCGGACTCGAAGCGACGCACGTCCTCGACCGGGACGTCGTCGATCTTGCCCTTGGTGCCGGCCCAGATGGACGCGACCTGCTCCTCGACCGGGAACGGCGAGTACTGGCCCTGCTTGAGCAGCTCCATGAGGACCGCGCCGCGCTGCAGCTGGCCGCGCGAGGCCGCGTCGAGGTCGGACGCGAACATCGCGAACGCCTCGAGCGCACGGTACTGGGCGAGCTCGAGCTTCAGCGTGCCCGAGACCTTCTTCATCGCCTTGACCTGCGCGTCACCACCGACGCGCGACACCGAGATGCCGACGTCGACGGCGGGGCGCTGGTCCGCGTTGAACAGGTCGGACTGGAGGAAGATCTGGCCGTCCGTGATGGAGATGACGTTCGTCGGGATGTACGCCGACACGTCGTTCGCCTTGGTCTCGATGACCGGCAGGCCCGTCATCGAGCCGGCGCCGAGCTCGTCGGAGAGCTTCGCGCAACGCTCGAGGAGGCGGGAGTGCAGGTAGAAGACGTCACCCGGGTACGCCTCGCGGCCCGGCGGGCGACGCAGCAGCAGCGACACCGCACGGTAGGCCTCGGCCTGCTTCGACAGGTCGTCGAACACGATGAGGACGTGCTTGCCGCCGTACATCCAGTGCTGGCCGATGGCCGAGCCGGTGTAGGGGGCGAGGTACTTGAAGCCCGCGGGGTCCGAGGCGGGAGCCGCGACGATCGTCGTGTACTCGAGCGCGCCGGCGTCCTCGAGCGCGCCGCGGACGGACGCGATGGTCGAGCCCTTCTGGCCGATCGCGACGTAGATGCAGCGGACCTGCTTGGTCGGGTCGCCCGACTCCCAGTTCGCCTTCTGGTTGATGATCGTGTCGATCGCGATCGCCGTCTTGCCCGTCTGGCGGTCGCCGATGATCAGCTGGCGCTGACCACGGCCGATCGGGATCATCGAGTCGATCGCCTTGAGACCGGTCTGGAGGGGCTCGTGGACCGACTTGCGGGCCATGACGCCGGGCGCCTGGAGCTCCAGGGCGCGGCGGCCCTCGGTCGCGACCTCGCCGAGGCCGTCGATCGGGTTGCCCAGCGGGTCGACGACGCGGCCGAGGTAGCCGTCGCCGACGGGGACCGAGAGGACCTCGCCCGTGCGACGGACCTCCTGCCCCTCCTCGATGCCGGTGAACTCGCCGAGCACGACGACACCGATCTCGCGGACGTCGAGGTTGAGGGCGAGACCGAGGGTCCCGTCCTCGAAGCGCAGCAGCTCGTTGGCCATCGCGCCCGGGAGACCCTCGACCTGGGCGATGCCGTCGGCGGCCAGGGTGACCCGGCCCACCTCCTCGGACACGGCGCCCTCGGGCTCGTAGGACTTCACGAAGCTGTCCAGAGCGGCCCGGATCTCCTCCGGCCGGATCGTCAGCTCAGCCATTGCTCTTCTCCTGTCGTGGCCGCACCTCGTGGTTCGGGTGCGGTCGAACGTTTGTCGGTTGTGCGGCCGGTGGCCGGCAGGACGGTCGTCGGTCGGAAGGGTCGGCTCGTCAGCTCACGAGACGTCGGCGCGCGTCGGCGAGCCGGGAGAGCACGGTGGAGTCCACGACGTCGGCGCCCACCTGGACGCGGAGCCCGCCGAGCACGGCCGGGTCCACCGTCACGTTGAGCTGCACCGCGCGGCCGTAGGCCCGCTCGAGCAGCGTCGCGAGACGGTCGAGCTGGACCTGCGTGAGCACCGTGGCCGACGTGACCGAGGCGACGAGACGCTGCCGGCGCTCGGCCGCGATCTCCCCGATCCAGCCCAGCGTCGGGACGAACCGGCGACCGCGCAGCGCGCGCGTCGCGTGGACCGCGAGCACCTCGGTGACCGTGTCGACCTTGCCGTCGAGCAGCGCGTGCAGGAACGCGGCGCGACGCTCGGGGTCGGTCGTGTCGTCGGAGAGGACCTGTCGCGCCTCGCGCTGCCCGACGAGCGCGCGCGACGTCCGGAACAGCTCGTCCTCGACCTTCTCCAGAGCACCGCGGGCCTCGGCCGACGCGAGGACCGCGTCCAGGCCCAGGCGCTCGGTCGCGTCCGCGAGGTCACCCTCGCGGGTCCAGCGCGACCGGACGAGACCGGCCACGAGGTCCACGACCCGCTCGTCGAAGCCCGACGCGAGGACGGCGGTCACGAGGGCCGCCTTGTCCGCGCCGGACCGCGACGGGTCCGCGAGCGAGCGCCGCAGCGGCGCGGACTCGTCGAACGCCGCGGTGACCGCGAAGAGCTGCTCGCCCAGCGCCAGCGCGCCCTCGCCCGCCGAGCGCAGGACCGGCTCGAACCGGTCCCGCGCCTGCGTCAGGGACTCGCCGCTCGTTCCGCGCATCAGCGCTCCTCGGAGGCCGTGCCCGCCGCGCTCGCCGCCGCGGGACCCACGGCCTCGAGCTCGTCGAGGAAGCGGTCGACGACGCGGCTCTGGCGCGCCGAGTCGGCGAGCGACTCGCCGACGATCTTCGAGGCGAGCTCCGTCGCGAGCAGACCGACGTCGTTGCGCAGCGAGACCGCGGCCTGCTGGCGCTCGGCCTCGATCTGGCGGTGCGCCGTCTCGACGATGCGCGCGGCGTCGTCCGACGCCTTCGCCCGCAGGTCCGAGACGATGGCCGTGCCCTCGGCACGCGCCTCCTCGCGGATCTTCGCCGCCTCCGTGCGCGCCTCCTGGAGCTGCTGGTGGTACTCCGCCAGCGCCGCCGCGGCCTCCGCCTGGGCGGACTCCGCCTTGGCGAGGCCACCCTCGATCTTCGCGGTGCGCTCGTCGAGCACCGCCTGGAACTTGGGCAGGACGGCCTTGTAGAAGACGATCGCGATGACGACGAGGACGACCGCCGACCAGAGCAGGTCGTAGCCGGCCGGCAGGAAGAGGTCGATCCCCTCCGGCTCCTCCGTCTGCGCCACCAGCGAACCGGCGGCGCTCGTCAGCGCCGACATCACGCCGCGGGGAAGAGGAAGCCGGCGACGAGACCCAGCAGGGCGAGGAGCTCGACGAACGCGACACCGAGGAACATGGTGGCGCGGAGCTGGCCGGCGACCTCAGGCTGGCGGGCGATGCCCTCGATGGTCTTGCCGATGAGGATACCGAGGCCGATGCCCGGGCCGATCGCGGCGAGGCCGTAGCCGACCGAGTTGAGGTTACCGGTGACCTCGGCGAGGGTGGTGACGTCCACGATGGGTGTTCCTTCCGTTGGGCGCCGGCCCTGGGTGGTCCGGCGTCGCGTGGGTTGATGCGTCTGGAGCGAGCTGGTGGTGCGAGCGGCGAGGCGCGCCGACCGTCAGGTCAGTGCTCTTCCTCGAGCGACATGTTGATGTAGACCGCGGCGAGCAGGGCGAAGATGTACGCCTGCAGCGCGGCGACCAGGATCTCGAAGAGCGTGAAGGCGAAGCCGCCGGCCAGGCTGAGGACCCCGAGCGCCTTCATCGCGGGAGCCGCCTCGAAGAAGAAGTACTGCGTGGCCGCGAAGCACAGGACGAGCATGATGTGCCCGGCGACCATGTTGGCGACGAGACGGATGGCCAGCGAGGCCGGCCGGATGATGAGGATCTGGAGCAGCTCGATCGGCGTGACGATCAGGTAGATCGGCGCCGGGATCCCCGGGGGGAAGAGGTTGCTCTTGAGGTAGCCGCCGAGGCCGTGCTTCTTGATGCCGACGTACCAGTAGGTCACGAAGACCCAGAGGGCGAGGAGCAGCGGGATGCCGATCCGGGCGGTGCCGGCCATGTTGAGGCCGGTGATGATGCCCGTGATGTTGAACGCGAGGATCGCGCAGAAGATCGTCGTGATCATGGGCACGAAGCGCTTCGCGTTCTCCTTGCCCATGATCTCCTCGACGACCTGCACGCGCACGAAGTCGAGGATCATCTCGATGGCGTTCTGGAACCGGCCGGGGACGAGCTTCGCGCGGCGCGCCGCGATGACGAAGATCGACAGCAGGACGATCGTCGCGACGACGCGGACGATCCAGATGCGGTCGATCTGGAAGATCGTGCCCTCGAAGAGGATGGCCGGCGGAAAGAAGTCGGCGATCGACGGCGCGTGGAAGCCACCTTCGCTCTCGGAAGCAGCGAGGAGCACGGGGGTCGCAAGCGTGGACAGGGTGGACTCCCAATGGTCGTGTGGTCCGGGCAGCCGTCACTCGTTGGTGGGCACGCCGTCGGACCTGGCCGTCATGGATTCGCCAGTAGCCTAACGTATGGATCGGCGTGCTCACGCCGATCTGGCGGCGCTTGTGACATTTTGCTCATGCGCTCCGGGCAACTGGTCCCTGGCCCGGGCGCCGCCCACCTGGTAGGGGCGTGGTCGGTCAGCGGGCGTCGGGCTCGACGTACGGGATCCGCCCCCTGCTCACGGCCCGGTAGTCGAGCACCGCGGAGCCGACGACGCCGACGAGCAGGACCCCGGCGAAGACCCACCGGTCGTAGAAGTCCATGCCGCGCAGGACCACGAGGATGACGATGAGCACGACCATCTTCGCGAGCCAGCTCCCCATGACGACCGCCGCGGTCGTCGTCGGGCTCGCGTCCACCGTGCGCAGCATCGCCCAGACCGTGGTCGCCGAGAAGAGCAGCGCGACGCCGACGCCCAGGAGCGCGCCCCACACTCCCGGCAGCCCGGCGACGAGCGCACCGATCGCGACGCCGAGGACCGTGAGCGCGCCCAGCAGCACGAGGACGTCCCGCAGCGCGGTCCGGAAGACCGCGCGCACGGCCTGGCCGTGCGGGCCGATCGTCTGCTCGGCGGGCTGCCCGCCGTCCGGCTGGGCGGGATCGGGCTGGCTCGTGGTCATCTCAGGGCTTCCTTCGGCGGTGTCGTGACGGCGGGCGCGGCCGACGGGGCGGCCGGGCTCGGGTCGTCGTCGGAGGTGGTGGTCGTGACGGGCACGGACGACGTCGTGGTCGCGGCGTCGTCGTCCAGGAACCGGCCACGCGTGCGCAGCGGGCCGAGGGTGAGGACCGCGGCGATCAGGACGGCGACGGCGAGGCCCACGGCGACGCCGTGCCAGTGCCACTGCACCAGCGCGACGGCGGCGAAGGCGAACACCGCCGTCCAGACGTAGAGGATGAGCACGGCGCGCCGGTGCGAGTGCCCGATCGCGAGCATCCGGTGGTGCAGGTGCATGCGGTCCGGGTGGAACGGCGACTTCCCCCGCGCGACGCGGCGCACCACCGCCATGCCCATGTCGAGCAGGGGCAGGAGGATCACCGCGAGCGGCAGCAGGATCGGGATGAAGGCCGGTATCTGCTGCGCGCCGGAGAGCGCGTCGGTCTCGATCTTGCCGGTCACGACGATCGCCGCGGCCGACATGACGAGCCCGAGGACCATCGAGCCCGAGTCCCCCATGAAGATGCGCGCGGGATGGAAGTTGTGCGGCAGGAAGCCGACGCAGATGCCGACGAGCGCGGCGATCACGAGCGTCGCGAGGCTCGAGTAGTCGTCGGCGCTCGCCTTCTGCGTGAGCACGTACGAGTAGACGAAGAACGCCGTGCCGCCGATCGCGACGAGCCCCGCGGCGAGGCCGTCCAGGCCGTCGACGAAGTTGACCGCGTTCATCGCGACGACCACCACGAGGATCGTCGCGGCGAGCTGGAGGCGCGAGGACCAGATGAGCTGCTGGTCCCCGATCCCGAGGGGCAGCCGGTACAGGACGACGCCCTGCGTGGCCATCAGCCCTGCCGCGAGCACCTGCCCCGCGAGCTTCGTCATCCAGTCGAGGTCCCAGATGTCGTCGGCGATCCCGAGCAGGCAGACGATCGCCGCCCCGCCGACGATCCCCCAGATCCGCGGGTCGGCCACGAGCCGGCCCGCGACCTCGCCGACGAACACGCTCTCGAGGAACGGCATCTGCGACGCGAAGACGACCGCCACCACGAGGCCCAGCAGCATCGCGAGGCCGCCGAGGCGGGGGGTCGGGATCGTGTGGACGTCGCGGTCGCGCACGGCGGTGATCGCACCGGTGCGCAGCGCGACCCAGCGCGCGAAGGGCGTCGTGAGGAACGTCACCACGGCGGCGACGAGCATCACGAGCAGGTAGACCCTCACCCGCCGTTCGCCTCCGGCTCCCCGGCGTCGTCGGCGGTCTGGGCGTCGGCGGGCGGGTCGTCCGGGCCCGCGACGTCCGCGACCTCGCGGAGGCGGTCGAGCGTGACCGCGCCCTGGCGCACGACGCGCAGCGTGTCGGACGTCGCGTCGACGATGGTCGACGCCACCCCGCCGGTCGCCGCGCCGCCGTCGAGGTAGACCGCCACGGCCTCGCCGAGCTGTGCCCGCGCGTCGTCGACGTCGAGGGCCGCGGGACGTCCGGTCGCGTTCGCCGACGACACCGCTAGTGGGCCCGTGCGGCGCAGGAGCGCGAGCGCCGCCGGGTGGTCGGGCATGCGCAGCGCGACGGTCCCGTGCATCTCCCCCAGGTCCCAGGCCAGCGAGGGCTGCGCCCGCAGGATGATGGTGAAGCCTCCGGGCCAGAAGGCCTCGACGAGGCGGCGCGCGGCGTCGGGCACGTCGGTGGCGAGACCGTCGAGCGTGCGCGCGTCGGGCACGAGCACGGGCGGCGGCATGTGCCGGCCGCGGCCCTTGGCCGCGAGGAGCGCGGCGACGGCCTCGGCGTCGAACGCGTCGGCGCCGATGCCGTAGACGGTGTCGGTGGGCAGCACGACGAGGCCACCGCGGGAGATCGCGTTGACCGCCTCGTCGATGCCGGCGCCCCAGGTGTTCGGGTCGGTCACGGGGTGGACGGAGCTCACGGGTCCATCCTTCCACGCTCGGGGGCGGGCTCCGGGTCACCGGCGTGCTCGGGTCCCGAGCGCCGGGCCACGACCATGCGGTCGCGTCCCGTGAGGTCGACGACGGTGCGGACGTCGACGAACGCGCCGGTCGCCGCGACCATGTCCCGCGCGGCGCCGGCCTGGACCTCGGCGTGCTCCATGACGTAGAGGCCGCCGGGACGCAGGAGCCGCGCGGCCGCGGCCGTGATCCCCCGCGGCACCTCGAGACCGTCGGGCCCGAGGCCGTAGAGCGCCACGCCGGGGTCGTGGTCGGCCACCTCGGGGTCGCGCGGGACGGCGCCGGGGGGCACGTACGGCGGGTTGGACACGACGACGTCGACCACGCCGTCGAGACCACCGTCGGCGGCGGGCCCGGCGAGCGCCGTGCGGGCGTCGCCCCGCACCAGGCGCACGACGACGCCGCTCGCCTCCCGCACGGCCGTCACGTTCCGCTCGGCCCAGGCGTGGGCGGCGGCGTCGAGCTCGACCGCGTGCACGTCGGTCCCGGCGACCTCCGTCGCGACGGCGAGCGCGATCGCCGCCGAGCCGGTGCACAGGTCGACCACGGTCGCGCGCCCCGTTCCGGCCACGACCGCGCGGGCCTCGTCGACGGCGACCTGCGCGACCTGCTCGGTCTCCGGCCGCGGGACGAAGACGCCCGGTCCGACGGCCAGCTCGAGGTGCCGGAACGGCGCGGTGCCCACGAGGTGCTGGAGCGGCACGCGCTGCGCGCGCCGGGCGACGAGCTGCGCGAGGGCGGGCGCGACGTCGTCCGGCACGGGCGTGCCGAGGACCGCGCGACGGGCCACCTCGGCGCGGGGCACCGCGAGGGCGTGGGCGAGCAGGAGCTCGGCGTCCGCGCGCGCCGAGGGCACCCCGGCGGCGTCGAGCACCGCCGTCGCCCAGCGCAGCCAGGCGGAGGTGCCGCCGTCCGACGGCGGGGTCGGACCGAGCGGCTCAGGCATCGCCGGCGCTCGCGAGACGCGCCGCCTCGTCGGCTTCGACCGCCGAGCGCACGACCGGGTCGAGGTCGCCGTCGAGCACCTGGTCGAGGTTGTACGCCTTGTACCCGGTGCGGTGGTCCGCGATGCGGTTCTCCGGGAAGTTGTAGGTGCGGATGCGCTCGGAGCGGTCGACGGTGCGGACCTGGGAGCGGCGCAGGTCGGCGGCCTCGGCGGCGGCAGCCTCCTGCTGGGCGGCGAGCAGGCGCGCGCGCAGGACGCGCATCGCCTGCTCGCGGTTCTGGAGCTGCGACTTCTCGTTCTGCATCGACACGACGATGCCGGTCGGCAGGTGCGTGATGCGCACGGCGGAGTCGGTGGTGTTGACGGACTGCCCGCCCGGGCCGGACGAGCGGTAGACGTCGATGCGCAGGTCGTTCGGGTCGATCTCGACCTCGCCCGCGTCCTCGACCTCGGGGAAGACGAGCACCCCGGCCGCCGACGTGTGGATCCGTCCCTGCGACTCGGTCACGGGGACGCGCTGGACCCGGTGCACGCCGCCCTCGTACTTGAGGTTCGCCCAGACGCCGTCCGCGGGGTCGGACGGCGTGCTGCGCGCCTTGACCGCCACCTGGACGTCCTTGAAGCCGCCGAGGTCGGAGTCGGTCGACTCGAGGACCTCCGTCTTCCAGCCGCGTCGCTCCGCGTACCGCAGGTACATGCGCAGCAGGTCCCCCGCGAACAACGCCGACTCCTCGCCGCCCTCGCCCGCCTTGATCTCGAGGATGACGTCGCGGCCGTCGTCCGGGTCGCGCGGGACGAGCACGCGGCGCAGGCGCTCGCGCGCCTCCTCCTCGGCGGCGCGCAGTCCGGGGAGCTCCGCGGCGAACGCCTCCCCGTCCTCCCCGCCGAGGGTCGCGAGCTCCGCGGCGGCCTCGGCGTCGTCGCTCGCCTCGCGCCACGCGCGGTACGCGCCGACGACCTGGTTCAGCTCGGCGTAGCGCCGCCCGAGCGTGCGCGCGCGACCCGCGTCGGCGTGGACGGCGGGGTCGGCGAGCTGGGTCTCGATGTCGGCGTGCTCGGCCAGCAGCGGCTCGACGGCGGCGAACGACTCGGTCACGGACGGCTCCTCGGTGACGGGCGGGTCGCGGTCGTCGGGAGGCGCGACCGCGCGAGGATCGGGAGGATCGCTCGGGCAAAGCAACAGCGCCGGTGGTCCGACCTCGCCGACTGCCCCTGGAGAGGTTGTCGGGATCGGACCACCGGCGCTGCGGTGTCGCTACTTGTCGGCGGCCTTCTTGCCGTAGCGGGCCTCGAAGCGGGCCACACGGCCACCGGTGTCGAGGATCTTCTGCTTGCCCGTGTAGAACGGGTGGCAGGCGCTGCACACGTCGGAGCTGATCTTGCCCGACGCCTCGGTGCTGCGCGTCACGAAGGTGTTCCCACAGGTGCAGGTCACCTCGGTGACGACGTACTCGGGGTGGATACCAGACTTCACGGTTTTCTCCTTGGGGTGACGTCTCCGGGTCAGGTGCGGCGACCGCACCTGTGAACCGGCGACACACGGCCTGACGGACGCAGGCCGACGAACCATTGTGCCAGAACGCGCGGGCGCCCCGAGAACTTCCCGGGGCCGCCCGCCGTCGGCTCCTGCCGACCGACCGTCAGATCGTGCGGCCGACGTTCTCGTCGTCCGCGAGACCGCCGGGCGTCGTCTTCTGGACGTGGAGCAGGAACTCGACGTTCGTCTGGGTCTTCTTGAGCTGGCCGAGCAGCAGCTCGATCGCCTGCTGCTGGTCGAGCGCGCCCATCACGCGGCGGAGCTTGTAGACGATCTTCAGCTCGTCCGGCGACAGGAGGATCTCCTCGCGGCGCGTACCGGACGCGTTGACGTCCACGGCCGGGAAGATCCGCTTGTCGGCGAGGTTGCGGGACAGGCGGAGCTCCATGTTCCCCGTGCCCTTGAACTCCTCGAAGATGACCTCGTCCATCTTGGAGCCCGTCTCCACGAGCGCCGAGGCGAGGATCGTCAGCGAGCCGCCGTTCTCGATGTTGCGGGCCGCGCCGAAGAACCGCTTGGGCGGGTAGAGCGCGGACGCGTCCACACCACCGGACAGGATGCGGCCCGAGGCGGGCGCCGCGAGGTTGTACGCACGCGACAGGCGGGTCAGCGAGTCGAGGAGCACGACGACGTCCTGGCCGAGCTCGACCAGGCGCTTCGCGCGCTCGATCGCGAGCTCGGCGACGATCGTGTGGTCGGACGCGGGGCGGTCGAACGTCGAGGCGATGACCTCGCCCTTCACCGTCCGCTCCATGTCCGTGACCTCTTCGGGCCGCTCGTCCACGAGCACCACCATGAGGTGGACCTCGGGGTTGTTGGCCGTGATCGCGTTCGCGATCTGCTGCATGATGATCGTCTTGCCGGCCTTGGGCGGCGCGACGATGAGGCCGCGCTGACCCTTGCCGATCGGCGCGACGATGTCGATGACGCGCGGCGTCAGGCGCGTGGCCTCGGAGTTCTCGAGGCGCAGGCGCTCCTGCGGGTACAGGGGCGTGAGCTTGGTGAACTCGGGACGCTGGCGCGCCTCCTCGGGCGACATGCCGTTGACCGAGTCCAGGCGGACGAGCGCGTTGAACTTCTGGCGCGCCGTGTTGCCCTGGTTCTCGCCCTCGCGCGGCTGGCGCACCGCGCCGGTGACGGCGTCACCGCGGCGCAGGCCGGCCTTCTTCACCTGGCCGAGCGAGACGTAGACGTCGTTCTGGCCCGGCAGGTACCCGCTCGTGCGCACGAACGCGTAGTTGTCGAGGATGTCGAGGATGCCGGCGACGGGGAGCAGGACGTCGTCCTCGTTGACCTCGATGTCGTCGAGGCCCGCGAGGTCCGGTCCCTGGCGGTTGCGGCCACGCTTGCGGTCGCGCTCGCGGCCGCGGTCACGACCCCGGCGGCGTCGGCCGCCGCGCTCGTCATCCAGCAGCTGGCGGTCGTCCCGCCGGTCGCCCTGACGCTCGCCGCGACCCTGGCCACCGCTCTGCTGCTCACGCTGCGGGGCGCCGCCCTGCTGGTCGCGCTGGCGCTCGCCGCCCTGCTGGTCGCGCTGACGGTCGGCGCGCGTCGCGTCGCCGTCGCCCTCGCCGTTCCGGGGTGCGCCGGCGCCGCGACCCGCACGGCGCGAGCCGCGCTCGCCCGTGACGAGGCCGACCGCCGCGGCGGCGCGCGCGGCGCGCTCGTCGGCGGACTCGTTCGAGGTGTCGCGCGTGCGCACGCCCTGCTCGCCGAGCGCCTCGGCGACCGCGGCGGCGGCCTCCGAGCGGGAGTCACGACGACCGTCGCGACGCTCGCCGCGCTGTTCCGTGCGCTGCTCGTCGGCGCGCACGGGCAGGTCGAGCACGGGGGCGGCCGTCCGCTCCTCGCGGCTCGCGGCCGACGGCGCGTCCTGGCGCGCCGTCGCGGCGCTGTCGGTGGTGGCCGCCGGGCTCGCGGCGGGACGCTCGGCGCGGCGGCTGCGGCCGCGCCCGGAGGCGGCGGGCGCCTCGCTCGTCTCACGGCCCGAGGCGTTCGCCCCGTCCGTGTCGCGCCGCGGCGCGGCGGGGCGCTCGGAGGCGCTCTGCTCGCCGGTGCGGGCGCGGATGACGTCCACAAGATCGCCCTTGCGCATCTTGGACGTGCCCTTGACCCCGAGCTGCGAGGCGAGCGCCTGCAGCTCCGGGAGGCGCAGCGTGGAGAGCGCGCCGGTCCGGGCGGTCCCGCCGGCAGCGGCCGAACCGGTCGCGCTGCTCGTGGCGGTGTCGATGGTGTCTGTCACGAAGGACCCTTCCCCCTCGTTTGCGCCCGCCGCTCAGAGGGCGGGCCGCGGGTGGTCGACGCCCGGCCGTGACGGCCGGTGCGTAGGTGTCGCCACGCGTCAGTGGTACGACGACGTCATCTGACGCGGGGCTGGATTGCCTTCTCTCGGACTGCTCGGTCGCAGCACACCCGGTGGATGAGAGCGCGCTCTGCGGGCGGACGTACTGGTGCGAGAGCGTGACCGAAGGCTGGAATCATCCTAGCACCGGCGCGACCGAGGTCAGAGCCGTTCGGCCACGACGCCCCGCGTGTCGACGTCGAGGCGGCGCACGGCCCAGTCGGCGGTCCCCCCGACGAGGGAGTCCGCGACGCGCGCGACCTCCTCCAGCCCGTCGGCCGCCGAGAGCACGAGGACGGTCGGGCCGGCTCCCGAGACGGTCGCCGCGAGGCCGCGGGCGCGCAACGCCTGGACGAGCTCGAACGACGACGGCATGACGTCCGCCCGGTACGCCTGGTGCAGACGGTCGTCCGTGGCGTCGAGCAGCAGGTCGGGCCGCCGGGTGAGCGCCTCGACGAGGAGCGCGGCGCGCCCGGCGTTGAAGGCGGCGTCGGCGTGCGGCACCTGGGCCGGGAGCACGCCCCGCGCCCGGCTGGTCGCGAGCCGCGCCGAGGGCACGAGCACGGTCGCGCGCAGCTCGGCGTGCACGTCGAGCCGCACCGCGCGGGCGCCCGCCTCAGACCCGGCGTCCCACGCCACGGTGGCACCGCCCAGGAGCGCGGGCGCCGCGTTGTCCGGGTGCCCCTCGATGGCGGTCGCGAGGTCGAGGGCCACGTCGTCGTCGAGCACCGACGGGTCGGCGACGAGCGCCCGCGCGGCCACGATGCCCGCGACGACGGCCGCCGCCGAGGACCCGAGGCCGCGCCCGTGCGGGACGCGGTTCACGCAGGTCAGGTGCAGGCCCGTCTGCGGCGCGCCCGCGACGTCGAGCGCGGCCCGCAGGGCGCGCACCACGAGGTGGGACGCGTCGCCGGGCACCTCCCCCGCGCCCTCTCCCTCGACGTCGACGACCACGTCGTCGCTCGCGAGCGCACGCACCTCGAGCACGTCGTGGAGAGCGAGCGCCAGCCCCAGCGCGTCGAAGCCGGGGCCGAGGTTGGCGCTCGTCGCCGGGACGCGCACCCGCACGTGGTCCGCGCCGAGCTGCATCAGTCGAGCCCGAGGGCGTCGGCGATGGACACGACGTCGGCGCTCACGCGCGTCGGGGTGACCTCGCTCCCGTCGAGCGTGCGCAGCGCCCACTGCGGGTCCTTGAGCCCGTGGCCCGTGACCGTGACGACGATGCGCGCGCCCGCGGGGACGAGCCCGCGCTCGGCGCGCGAGAGGATCCCGGCGACACCGGCCGCCGACGCGGGCTCGACGAACACGCCGACCTCGCTCGACAGGACCCGGTGGGCCGCGAGGATCTGCTCGTCCGTGACGGCCTCGATGACGCCGCCCGACTCGTCGCGCACCGCCTCGGCGAGCTCCCACGACGCGGGGTTGCCGATGCGGATCGCGGTCGCGATCGTCTCCGGCTCGGTGATCGGGTGGCCCGCGACGATCGGCGCGGCGCCCGCGGCCTGGAAGCCCCACATCTGCGGGACGTGCGTGGACACGGCCGGCAGCCCCTCGCCCGCGTGACCCGGCGCGCCCTGGCCCGCGTACTCGCGGAAGCCCTTCCAGTACGCGGTGATGTTCCCCGCGTTGCCGACGGGCAGCGCGTGGATGTCGGGCGCGTCGCCCAGCGCGTCGACGATCTCGAACGCGCCGGTCTTCTGGCCCTCGATCCGGTCGGGGTTCACCGAGTTGACGAGCTCGACCGGGTAGGAGTCGGCGAGCTTGCGCGCGGCGACGAGGCAGTCGTCGAAGTTGCCGTCGACCTGGAGCAGGCGCGCGCCGTGCGCGATCGCCTGGCTCAGCTTGCCCATGGCGATCTTGCCGTCCGGGACGAGCACGGCGCACGTCATCCCGGCGCGCACGGCGTACGCGGCGGCCGACGCCGACGTGTTGCCCGTGGACGCGCACACGACCGCCTGCGCGCCGCGGCCCGCGGCCGCGGAGATCGCCGTCGTCATGCCGCGGTCCTTGAAGGACCCCGTGGGGTTCATGCCCTCGACCTTGACGAAGACCTGCGCGCCGGTGCGCTCCGAGAGCGCCGGGGCCTCGACGAGCGGCGTGCCGCCCTCGCCGAGCGTGACGATCCGCTCGGCGACGTGCGCCGGCAGACGGTCGCGGTACTCGGAGATGATGCCTCTCCACTGGTGGGCCATCAGGCTCCCTCGACTCTCAGGACGGACGTGATCGTGCGGACGGGCTCGAGCTCGGCGACCGCCGCGACGGTCGCGGACAGCGCCGACTCCGGCGCCGCGTGCGTGGTGATGAGGAGCTCGGCGACCCCGGGCTCCGCGACGCCCGCACCGCCCGGTGCCGCGGGCTGGCGGACGGCCTCGATGGAGACGTCGTGCTCGGCGAGCGCGTGCGCGACCTGCGCGAGCACGCCCGGGCGGTCGTCGACGTCGAGGCGCACCTGGTAGCGGGTCACGGCCGCGCTCGCCGGGAGGATCGCGAGCTCGGCGTAGGTGGACTCCTGCGGGCCCTTGCCCCCGAGCACGCGGTGGCGCGCGGCCGAGACCACGTCGCCCAGGACCGCCGACGCCGTGGGCGCGCCGCCGGCGCCCCGCCCGTAGAACATGAGCTCGCCCGCGGACTCCGCCTCGACGAACACCGCGTTGAACGACCCGCGGACGTTCGCGAGGGGGTGCGACGTCGGCACGAGCGCCGGGTGCACGCGCACCGAGACGCCGGCCGACGCGCCCACCGAGGCGCCCTCGCGCCGCTCCGCGATGGCGAGGAGCTTGATGACGTGGCCGGTCTGCGCCGCCCACGCGACGTCGTCGGCGGTGACGGACATGATGCCCTCGCGCGCGACGTCGTCGAGGGAGACGCGGGTGTGGAAGGCGAGGCTCGCGAGGATCGCGGCCTTGGCCGCGGCGTCGTAGCCCTCGACGTCGGCCGTCGGGTCCGCCTCCGCGTAGCCGAGGTCCTGCGCCTCCTTGACGGCCTCCTCGAGGTCCATGCCCGTGGTGGCCATCTGGTCGAGGACGTAGTTCGTGGTCCCGTTGACGATGCCGAGCACGCGGCGCACGCGGTCGCCCGCGAGCGACTCGCGCACCGGGCGCACGATGGGGATCGCGCCCGCGACGGCGGCCTCGAAGTAGATGTCGACGCCGGCCGCGTCGGCGGCCTTGTAGAGCGTCGGCCCGTCCTCGGCGAGCAGCGCCTTGTTCGCCGTGACGACGGCGGCGCCGGCGTCGATCGCGCGCAGCAGGAGCGACCGGGCGGGCTCGATGCCGCCCATGACCTCGACGACGATGTCGGCGCGCGCGACGAGATCCTCCGCGTCCTCGGTCAGGAGCGAGCGGTCGACCGACGCGGCGCGCGGCGCGGCCGCGTTCCGTACCGCGATCCCGACGAGCTCGAGGCGGGCGCCCACGCGCGAGGCGAGGTCGTCCGCCTGCTCCGTCAGCAGCCGCGCGACCTGGGTGCCGACGACGCCGCACCCCAGCAGGGCGACGCGCAGGGGCGGGTGGGACTCGGCGGCAGGGGGCACGACGGACCTTCCTCGGGGACGGGCGGGCGAGCTCCCGGGCCCGGGACCGGTCACGGGTGACCGGTGCCGCGCCGTCGCGCGGGGCGACGGGTCGGGCGTGGGAGCGGCAGCGACAGGATACGTGTCCACCCCTCGCGACGGCGCCGCCCGACCACGTGTCGGACCACCGCGGGAGTCAGGCCTCCGGTTCGCGGCCGCCGCGCTCCGCGAGCGTCTGCGCGCGGCCCTCGGCGCGGGCGCGTTCCAGGGCTTCCTCGAGCTGGTCGGTGGTCAGCGCGGACGGGTCCGGCGCGGCGGCACCCGCCTCCGGGGCGGGGTCCGCCGCCGAGCTCTCCGGGACCGCGCCCGAGGTCGAGGTCGCGGGGCCGGCCGCCCGGCCGCCTCCCGCGGCGGCCCTCGCGGCCCGACGACGACGGAGCGCGGCGACGAGCGCCGGGCCGCGCAGCGCGACGAGCAGCACCAGACTGACGAGCGCGAGAGCGGCCCACGGGACCGCCCAGGTCTGCGCGCCGCCGTCGTCGCTCGCCGTCGCTCCCCCGCCGATCCCGACGGCTGTGGCGGTGACGGCCACCGAGGCGTCGGCGCGGCCCAGGGGTCGCACCCCGGTCACGGCGACCTCGCGCTCGAGCGCCGAGCCGGGGAGCAGCTCCGGCAGCTCACCGTCACCCCCGGTGATGGTCGCCCAGCCGAACGGCCCGGTCACGGTGACGGACTCGGCCGGCACGACGCGCGCGTTCCCCGTGTTGGTCAGGGTGTACCGCACGGTCGCTGACGACGTGCCGAAAGGGTTCGCGACGTCGTGGTGGACCACCTCCACGTCGCTCACCTCGACCGTCGGGGCCAGGGCACCCTCGACGCGCGCGTGCACGCGCAGCGCCAGACGCCGGTCGAGCGCGACGGTGGACGCGGACGCCTGCTGGACGAGGGAGGTGATGACCCCGGCGGAGTGGTCGCCGGGCGAGGCGTCGTCGGGCACGGTGATCGTGAACGGGACGTCGAGGGACTGGCCAGGGTCGACCGTGACCGTGCCGGCCCCCAGGGCGATCCACGACCCGAGGTCCGTGGACGTCTCCCCGGCGGGGAGCAGGTCGAGCTGCCCTGACGTCGTCGTGAACGCGTCGGCGGCATAGGTGCGCAGCTCGAGGCGCTGCGCGGAGTGGTTGGTCAGGACGACGGTGTCGGAGATCGTGTCTCCGCGTCCGACGGCGTAGGAGAAGTTGGGCCGGTCGGTGCCGTGGTCGTTGTCGGCGGGCAGCAGACCCCAGCTCAGGTCGCCCGTGGTGTCCCCCGTGAGGGCGGAGACCACGGGCGCCACGGGCACCGTGGGCACCTCGCCCCCCGCCCGCGCCGCCCCGGCAGGGACGAGCGCGAGCAGGGCGGCGAGCGCACCGACGAGCGCCGCCGCGCCCCGTGCGGGGCGGTGCGTACGGACGGGGGCGGCGGCGTCTCGGTTCATCGGTCCGGTCAGCCCACCGCGGTGAGGGTCAGGATGCCGGTGTAGTCCCCGGCCCCCGTGTCGAGCGGCAGGCGCAGGTCGATCGCGGCCTCGGCCTGGACCGAGCCCTTCGGGTGGCCGGCAGGAGCCGACGCGAGCGTGGAGGACGCCTTGAGGCCCTCGCCCTCGCCCGCGACGACGACGCGGCCGTTGCCCGCGCCCACCGTGTTGTCCCCGGCGAGCGCCGGGCCCCAGCCGAGGTACTTGCCGGAGAACGTCTTGCTGCCCGACGCGAAGTCGCTCACGGACCCGTTGATCGCCCACGCAGGCTGGCCCGCGCGCGTGTCGGTGATCGTCACCTTCGGCAGCACGCCGCTCGCGACGAACGAGCCGTCGCGCACGGTCGCGGTGCCGAGGCTCACGGCCGGGGTGCCGCCCTCGATCGTCCAGACGAACTCGCCCGGCTCCTCGGGCTCCTCGACCTCGGGCACGGTCACGTCGATCGGCACGTCGCCCTCGCCGGGCTCCTCGGGCTCACCCGGACCACCCGGGTCGACGGGGCCGGCGTCGACCGCGTAGGTGACGTCGATCGGCAGGGCCGGCTTGAGGTCCTGCATGCCGCCGCAGCCGGTCGAGTAGAAGTGCGGGCGGACGCTGCCCGGCAGCGTGTTGACGAACTCGGGCGCCCACGAGCCCCACCAGCCCGTCGCGGTGCCCGACGCGACGCAGTTGCGCGTCTGCGGCGAGCTGTCGGCGGGGTCGACCTCGATGCCCTGGAAGTCGGGCGTGATGCGGACCGTGTCGGCGTCGACGACATCGACCGAGCCCGGGGAGAACGTCACGAGGTCGAGGCGTCCGTAGCTCTGCTCGTCGACGGGGTTGCCGGACATGTCGATGCCTGCGCCGAGCGTGAACTCCGCGCTGAACGAGCCGGAGCCGTCCGCCTCGACGACGAGCTGCGGGTTCGCGTAGATCTCGTCGGGAGCGCCGAACTGGGCCGGGTAGGCGTTGACCGTGTAGCTGCCGGACCACGCGAGAGCGAGCTCGTGCGTGTCCGCGTCGTACGTGCCGGAGCCCTCGGTGAACTTGACCGCGTTGGGGGTCTTGCCCGCGTGCTCGGCCGGGAACGACGTGGCCGGGACCGGGTCGACGACGTACTCGGACTGCGTCCCGCCGGAGACGCTCCCGACGAGCTGGGCGGCGTCGCCCGTGAGGTTCTTGTACGACCAGGGGCCGAAGATGCCCTTCTGCGCGTAGCCGTTGAGGCCCCACACGAAGGAGGCCCCCTCGACGGTCTGCTCGGCCGCCTGGGCGGGCGCGGCGACCCAGACCGTGCCGAGGCCGATCGCGGCGACGGCGGCGCCGGCGACCAGCCGGTGCGTGGGTCGCGTCCGATGTCTGTGCGTGTGCATGATGTCCTCTCGTGCCGGCCGTGCCGGCTCCTGTGCTCCGTGAGTGGTGCTCTCGTGAGTGGTGGGTGCGCGCGCTGCCCGCGCGCGCGATGCCGGACGAGCCGGCGCGACCGCCCTGCCGTCGGGTCCGGGTGCCAGCCCGGGTCCGACGGCGGGGCGGACCTCTATCCCCGGAAGGGCAGGACGAGCCAGCCCTTCCGGAACCCGACGACAGTGCCCGCGGAGGCGAGCAGCAGCCCGGTGGTCATGAGCGCGAGCCGTTGCGACGGGTCGCGCAGGGCGTCCGCGAGCTCAGGCACGAGCCCGGTGCGCGTTGCGCCGATCGTGGCGGCGGGGCTCGCGAGGAACGCGACGGGCGCGGCCGTGTCCGTCGGCGGTCCGAGCGACGACGGCGCCCGGGGGACGGACGAGCCGCTCCCGGTCCCCGCGCCGGGCCCGGTGCGGACGCCGGGGGGCGTGAGCACGGGGTTGGACACCGTCCCCACCGGCGGCGTCGCCCCGCCGCCCGGCTCCTGCGGGACGGGCGCGTCGGCGTCGTAGCTCACGTACAGCGGCGCCGCGACCTTCGCCCAGTCGCGCTGGCCGCCCGACGTGTACCAGTACGCGGCCTGCCCGGTCCGCACCTGGAACTGCACGAAGCTCGTGGGGAAGGCCCCCCAGTGGGCGGCGTTGTCGCTCGTCCGTGCCGCCTGCCGCACGGTGAGGCCGGTCGCGGCCGTCGTGACGCCGAGGTAGCGCGGCACGGCGCGGAAGCCGGCGCGGTCGCCCAGCAGGACCTTCTCGAGGTCCGCGAGCACGACCTGCGTCGCGGGCAGCCGCTCCCACCGGGTCATGTCCTCCATGGACGTGCCGAACCCGCCCGCGGTCGCGGTGAGCTCGCCCGTGCCGTCGGCCCGGACGGTGAGCACGGGATCGCTGGCCCACCAGTAGGTCAGGCCGCCGTAGAAGACGGTCGTGAAGGTGCCCTTCCACCGGATCGTCGCGGTCCCGGCCTCGGGGTCCACGGTCCCGACGCCGCCGTCGACGACGACCTGCCCGCCCGTGCTGAGGTTGTTCGCGAGCGACACCTGCTGCCCGTCGGGCGCCTGGCACCGCGTCGCGAAGCTCGCGGTGCGCTCCACGCCGGACGCGTCGGTGCGCACGACGCGGACGTCGCCCTCGCTCGCGCGGTAGAAGCCGTGGGCCTCGGTCCAGACCGTGCCGCCGTGCGTGTCGCCGTCTCTCCCGGGCACGCCCGCCATGAGGAAGTTGCAGCCACCGAAGAACGCGGCGCTGCCCGCCTCGTGGTTGAGGCCCCACCGGAGCTGGGCGTCGGACACGGTGAACGGCCCGCCGGCGGCGTCCAGCGTCGGGACCGTCACCGTCACCGGCAGCCCCGCCGAGTCCGGTCGGCCGTCGTCGTCGATGCCCAGCCCCGTACCGAGGCTCCCACCCGTCGCGGTCGCGGCGGCCGCCCCGGGCCCGACCGTGCCCGCGAGCGCCACCAGCCCGATCCCCGCGAGCGCCGCGACCCGGGCGACCCAGCGCCGCGCGCGCGTCCCGGCGCTCATGCGTGCCGTCCCACGGGCTCACCCTGCGGGACGACCACGGGCGGCAGGCTCTGGGTCGGCGCGTCGTCGCGAGCGTCGACGCGCGGGCCGCCGTGGAAGGCCGGGACCGGTGGTGCCACCGCCCCGCCCCCGGGTCCGACGTCCGCCGTCGCCTCCTGCGCGGCCTCGGCCTCGCCGGACGCTGCCGCGCCCGGGCGCGCCGCGCGGCGCCGCCGACGTGCGGAGACGAACGACGAGACGAGCACGAGGAGCAGGACGAGCGCCGCCACGCCGACGGCGATCTCGGCCGGCGAGTACCCCTGCCCGGCGCTCGCGGCGGCCTCGGCCGCGGCCTCCTCCGCGGCCACCGCGGCGGGGTCCTTGCGGACCGTGATCTCGACCTCGGGCGCGAGGCCCGACCCGGCACCCGTCAGGCGGAGGACGTGCGTCCCGACCCGTAGGTCCGCGGGCAGCTCGAGCAGGCCCGCGACCTCGCCCTGGTTCCCGGCCGTGAGCGGCCCGATGGCGAGCACGCCGTCGTCCAGGACCCCCACGACCTGCTCCCCCGGCTGGAAGCCCTGCGCCACGAAGCTCAGCGCGCGGCCCGCGACGGCGGTCGCCTGGTCGACGCCGATCGTCGCCGTGCCGGCCGCGGCCGCGGGTGCGGGCGGTGGCGTGGCATCGCCGGTCTCGCCCTGCGCCACCGTGCCCTGGTCCGCTGCGCCCGGCGTCGTGCCGGCGGCGGTGCCGCCTCCCGCCTGGGCGTCGGTGAACGCGACCGGCGTGAACGTCTCGTTGTTGGCGTTCGGCACGCCGTGCGCGCCGATCGTGATGACCCCGCACTGCACCTCGCGGCAGTCGACGGTCACGGCGTTCCCGCCGCGGTCGAGCGCCTGGAACGTCGGGCCCGGGACCACGAGCCGCGTCGACCACGTCCCGTCCGCGGCGACCACGCCGCCGTTCGCGGCGTACTCCGTGTCCGAGCCCGGGAAGGCGACGAACTTCTGGAAGCCCTGGTTGTCGGCCTGCTCCGAGTCGGGCACGTACCGGTAGTCCGCGCCGGTGCTGCCGCCGCGGCTCGGTGCCCACGACCCGCCCGCGGGGTCGGACACCCAGCCGAAGAACACGTACACGCCGCCGAACGCCCCCTGGATCGACTGGAACCCGGAGCCGCTGAGCGTGAGCGTCGTCGCGTACGTCGCATCAGCCTCCGCGCGGCCCTGGTCGTTCGTCACGGTCACGCGCGCCGCCGCGTGCGCGGGAGCGGCACCGACGACCGTGCCGACGACGGTCGCGGACGTGGTCACGACGAGGGCGAGCAGCGCGGCGAGCGCGATGCGCGCGACGGGCCGCCGCGGGGCGCGGACGGGAGGGTGTGCTGTCGGGATCGTCGAGGTGGTCATGGGAGGGACGGCTCCGGGGTCGGCAGGGTGGCGGTGCGGGCCGGGAGGACGAGCAGCTCGCCGGTCTCGGGGTGGCGCAGCGTGCGCACGGGATGGCGGTAGACGCGGGTCAGGAGGTCGTCCGTGAGCACCTCGTCGGGCGTCCCCACGCCGGCGACCCGACCGCCGTCGAGCACGACGACGCGGTCCGCCCACGCGGCGGCGAGCGAGAGGTCGTGCAGCACGACCACGACGGCGTCGCCCACCCCGGCACGCTCGCGCGCCTGGGCGAGGACGTACTCCTGGTGGCGGATGTCGAGGGCGGCGGTCGGCTCGTCGAGGAGCAGGAGCCGGGGCTCCTGGGCGAGGACGCGCGCGAACGACGCGCGGGCCTTCTCCCCTCCCGACAGGCTCGGGAACCGGCGCGCGGCGAGGTGCAGGACGTCGGCGGTGACGTGCGCGCGCGCCACGGCCTCGTCGTCGTGCTCCTCGCGCGCCGTGCCCCGCCACGGCGCGCGACCCATGCGGACGACGTCGACGACGCGGAACGGGAAGCTGAGGCGCGTCTCCTGCAGGAGCACCGCCCGACGTCGGGCGAGCTCGGCGACGCCGACCGCGGCGAGGGGCTCGCCCTCCCACGCGACGGTCCCGCTCGTCGGCGCCGTGTCGCCCGCGAGGACGCCCAGCAGGGTCGACTTTCCCGCGCCGTTGGGTCCGACGAGCACGAGCACCTCGCCCGCGAGCGCGTCGAGGTCGACGTCCGCGAGGATCGTCGCGCCCTCGATCCGCACGCCGACGCCCCGGGCGGACAGCACGGGCGGGTTCACGGTCGCGGTCATGCCCAGCCCCCCGCCGTACGGCGCGTGCGGCGCAGGAGCCAGAAGAAGAACGGCCCGCCGACGAGCGCGGTGAGCATGCCGAGCGGCAGGTCCGCGTACGGCACCGCGGTGCGGGCGACCAGGTCGGCGCCGGTGAGCAGCACCGCGCCGCCGAGCGCGCTCGCGGGGACCAGCACGCGGTGCCCCGGCCCCACGACCATGCGCACGAGGTGCGGCACGACGAGCCCGACGAACGCGATGATCCCGCAGAACGCGACCGCCGCGCCCGTGAGCAGCGCGACCGCGACGATGCACACGATCCGCAGCCGCTCGACGTCGACCCCGAGGTGGCGCGCGGCGCGCTCGCCGAGCGAGAGCAGGTCGAGCCGGCGCGCGAGCACGACGGCCACGCCGATCCCGACGAGCACGAGCGGCAGGACGATCGCGACGTACGGCCACCGGGTGCCGTTGAGGCTGCCGAGCTGCCAGAAGACGATCTGCTCGCGCGCCTGCGTGTCGCCGAGGAACGTGAGGAAAGCCAGGCCCGCGCCGCACACGGCGTTGACCGCGACGCCCGTGAGGACGAGCGTGACGACCTCGGTGCGGCCCTGGGACCGCGCGAGCGCGTAGACGAGGAGCGTCGTGAGCAGCCCGCCGACGAACGCGGCGACCGCGATGGTCCACGGGCCGAGCACGGTGATGCCGAAGACGATCGTCGAGCACGCGGCGACGGCGGCCCCCGCCGAGACCCCCACGACCCCCGGCTCGGCGAGCGGGTTGCCGAACACGCCCTGCATGACGGCGCCCGCGGTCGCGAGCGCCGCGCCCACCGTCATCGCCATGACGACACGCGGGAACCGGATGGTCCACAGCGCCGCGTCACCGTTGGGGTGCGAGGGCATCGGCCCGACGTCGAGCCCGAGCCGGTGCAGGACCGATCCGAGCACCTCGAACGGCGGCACGTGGAGCTGCCCGATCCCGGCGGAGACCAGCCCGAGGACGACGAGCAGGAGGGCGAGGGCGACGAAGAGCGCGGTCACGCGCGCGGGCCGGGCCGGCGGGAGCGCGACCGGTCCGTCGAGGTCCCGCAGCGTCGCGACGGCCGTATCGGTGGTGGTGTCGGCGGCGGTGGTCGCGTCCCGCGGGACGTGCGTCGTCGTCACGAGGCGCCCCCGGGCGCCGGGGCGTAGATCGCGCGGGCGAGGGCGTCGAGCACGCCCGCGGTGTTCGGGCCGTAGCTGAGGATCTCGGTGTCCGCCATGTCGACGATGCGTCGGTGCTGGCCCGCGGGCGTCTGGGCGATCGCCGGGAGCTGCTCGAGCAGGCCGTCCACGCCGTCGACGGACTCGAGGCCCTTCGTCATCATGAGGAGGAGGTCCGGCTGCATCGCGACGAGGCCCTCGTCGTTGACCGGTCGCATCCCGTCCCAGCCGATCTCGGTCGCGACGTCGACCCCGCCCAGGGCGCTGACGAGCGAGTCCGCGCCGGAGCCGGAGCCGAACAGGTAGTACACCCCGGCCTGACCACGCACGTAGAGGAACGCGATGCGCAGGCGGTCCGCCGGGTCCTGCGGGACGAGCGCCGCGATCTCCGTGAGCTTCGCGTCGATCTCGGCCTGCGTGCGCTCCGCGAGCACCGCGCCCTCCTCGGGGACGCCCAGCGCGTCGGCGACCTGCTGAATCAGCGTGCCGACGTTGTCCAGGTTCCGGTGCGAGTCCACGACGACGACGGGGATCCCCGCGTCGCGCATCTGGAGGACCACGTCCCACGGCCCGAGCGTCGTGTCGGTGATGATCACCGTCGGGGCGAGCTCGAGGATCGCCTCGCCGCTCAGCTCGTGCCCGTTCGTCGTGACGAGCGGCTCGTCGGCGATCTCCTCGAACCCTGACGACAGGTCGCGCCCGACGACGTTGTCCCCCAGGCCGAGCTCGAACACGACGCGCGACGTGGAGCCGTAGAGGTCGAGCGCGAGGATGCGGCTCGTGTCGGTGACGGTGACCTCGGTGCCCTGCGTGTCGGTCACCGTGGCGGGCAGCGTCGGCTGCGGGTCGTCCGCGACGGGATCGACCGCAGCGTCCGCGAGGACCGCGGTCGACTCCCCCACGTACGACCGGGGGTCGTCCAGAGCGTCGAGCTCGGTGAGCGGCGTGGTGTCGACGGCCCCGGCGGCGGCACCGTTGCCGGCCGCGCCGGTCAGGGAGCAGGCGGTCAGGACGGCGAGCACCGCACCGAGGACGACCACCGGGACGGGGCGGGCGCTGCGACGGGCGGGGCGTGAGGACGGGGCGGTGCGGGTCGGACGGGGAGGGTCCTGAGGCATGGGTGCGGTGCTCCGGTTCGGCGCGCTCCACCGGGGGTGCGCACGCGGACGATCTGAAGTAAGCCGTGCCTTACCTTATTTAGTGAAGGCTAACCTGACAAGTATCTGACAGAGCGCCAGAACTGTGGCACCCGTCACCCCGGGCCGCGCCCGCGTCGCTCGGACCGCGCCCACGCACGGCGACGGCCCGTGACCTTGGCAGGTCACGGGCCGTCGCACGAGGTGCGTTCGGGGCGGGTCAGCCCTCGTCGAGCGCGAGGAGGTCGTCGACGGTCTCGCGGCGCACGAGCACCCGGCTCGCGCCGTCGCGCACCGCGACGACGGGCGGGCGCGTCAGCAGGTTGTAGTTCGACGCCATCGACCGGCCGTAGGCGCCCGTCGCCGGGACGGCGAGGAGGTCCCCCGCACGCACGTCGACCGGGAGATGCACCTCGTGGACGACGATGTCGCCGCTCTCGCAGTGCTTGCCGACGACGCGCGCGAGCACCGGCTCCGCGTCCGACGCCCGGCCGACGATCTCCGCGTGGTACTGCGCCGCGTAGAGCGCCGGGCGGATGTTGTCGCTCATGCCGCCGTCGACCGACACGTACGTGCGCACGCGGCCGTCGTCGAGCGTCACGGGCTTGACCGTGCCCACGGTGTAGAGCGTGAGGCCGGCCGGCCCGACGATCGCACGACCGGGCTCGATCGAGAACCGCGGCAGCGGCGTGCCGAGCTCCGCGGCCACCGCGTCGACGGCGGCGGCGACGTCCTTCGCCACACGCTCGGGGTCGAGCGCGACCTCGCCGGGGAGGTAGGCGATGCCGTAGCCCCCGCCGATGTCGACCTCGTCGACGAGCACGCCCGAGCGGTCCGCGAGCCGCGCCCGCAGCTCCAGCACCGCGCGCGCGGCGACCTCGAAGCCCGAGGGGTCGAGGATCTGCGAGCCGATGTGCGAGTGGATCCCGAGCAGGTGCAGCTCGGGCCGGGCGACGACGTCGAGCAGCGCGACCATGGCCGGCGAGTCGCCGGCCGGGCCGCCGTCCGCGCCGCGGGGCGCCGCGATCGACAGGCCGAACTTCTGGTCCTCGTGCGCGGTCGAGATGTACTCGTGCCCGCCCGCGTGGACGCCGGTCGTCACGCGCACCATGACGGGCGCGACGACGCCGCGCTCCCCCGCGAGGCGCGCGACCCGCTCGACCTCGACGAGCGAGTCGACGATGATCCGGCCCACGCCCTCGTCGAGCGCCCGGCCGATCTCGGCGTCGGACTTGTTGTTGCCGTGCAGCCCGATCTCCGGGCCGGGGACGCCCGCGCGCAGCGCGACGGCGAGCTCTCCCCCGCTCGCGGTGTCGACGCGCAGTCCCTCCTCGCGCGCCCAGCGCGCGATGGCCACCGTGAGCAGGGCCTTGCCCGCGTAGTACACGTCGACGTCCGACCCGACGGCGCGGAACGCCGCCTCGAACGCCGTGCGGTACGCCCGGGCGCGCGTGCGGAAGTCCGCCTCGTCGAGCACGTACGCGGGCGTGCCGTGCTCGGCCGCGAGGTCGTGGACGCCGACGCCCGCGACCTCCACCACCCCGTCCTCGCCGCGGCGCACGCCCCGCGACCACGGCTCGCCGGGGTACCCCGGCAGACCGGTGCTCACATGCGCTCCGGCGCGGAGACGCCGAGCAGGCCGAGGCCGTTGGCGAGCACCTGGCGCACCGCGTCGTTGAGCCACAGGCGCGTGCGGTGCGTGTCCGTGACCTCCTCGTCGGGGTAGGGCAGGACGCGCTGCGACTTCTGCTGGTACCACGTGTGGTAGTCGCCGGCGAGCGCCTCGAGGTAGCGCGCGACGCGGTGCGGCTCGCGCAGCTCCGCCGCCTGGGCCACGATGCGCGGGAACTCCGTCAGGCGACCGATGAGCGCGGCCTCGCTCGGGTGGTCGAGCAGCGCGGGCTCGAAGCTGTCGGCGCGCGCGACGCCGCGGTCGGCCGCGTTGCGGTCCACCGCTGCCGTGCGCGAGTGCGCGTACTGCACGTAGTAGACCGGGTTCTCGTTCGTCGCCCGCGCGAGCAGGTCGAGGTCGAGGTCGATGTTCTGGTCCGTCGACGAGCGCGCGAGCGAGTACCGCGCCGCGTCGACGCCGACGGCGTCCACGAGGTCCTCGAGCGTCACGACGGTCCCGGCGCGCTTGGACATGCGCACGGGCTGGCCGTCCTTGACGAGGTTGACCATCTGCCCGATGAGGAGCTGGAGGTTCTTCCCCGGGGTGTCGCCGAACGCCGCGCAGACCGCCATCATGCGGCCGACGTACCCGTGGTGGTCGGCGCCGAGCATGATGATGACCTCGTCGAAGCCGCGCTCGCGCTTGTCGAGGTAGTAGGCGATGTCGCCCGCGATGTACGCGGCGTCGCCGTCCGACTTGATGACGACGCGGTCCTTGTCGTCGCCGAAGTCGGTCGTGCGCAGCCAGGTCGCGCCGTCCTGCTCGAACATGTGGCCCGACGCGCGCAGGCGCTCGACGGCCCGCTCCACCGCGCCCGACTCGTGCAGCGAGTCCTCGTGGAAGTACACGTCGAAGTCGACGCCGAAGTCGTGCAGCGACGCCTTGATCTCGCCGAACATGCGCTCGACGCCCCGCGACCGGAAGACCTCCTGCGCCTCGGCGTCCGGGAGCGTGCGCGGGTCGGGGTCGCCCGCGGCGAGCGCGTCGGCGATCACCGCCTCCGCGATCTCGGTGATGTACTCGCCGCCGTACCCGTCCTCGGGCGCCTCCAGGCCGCGGGCGCGCGCGAGGAGCGAGCGGGCGAACCTGTCGATCTGCGCGCCGTGGTCGTTGAAGTAGTACTCGCGCGTCACGTCCGCGCCGCTCGCCTCGAGCACGCGCGCGAGCGAGTCGCCGACGGCGGCCCAGCGGACGCCACCGATGTGGATGGGGCCGGTCGGGTTGGCCGAGACGAACTCGAGGTTGACCTTCGTGCCCGCCTTCGAGTCGTTGCGCCCGTAGGCCGGGCCCGCGTCGACGATCGTGCGCGCGAGCTCGCCCGCGGCGGCCGCGTCGAGCGTGATGTTGAGGAAGCCCGGGCCGGCGACGTCCACGGCCTTGACGCCCGGGGTCGCGGCGAGCCGCGTCGCGAGGTCCTCGGCGAGGGCGCGCGGCGTCGTGCCCGCCTTCTTGGCGAGCTGCAGCGCGACGTTCGTGGCCCAGTCGCCGTGCTCGCGCTGGCGGGGTCGCTCCACGTGGACGCGCTCGGGGACCGCGGTCGGGTCCAGGGCGAGGGTGCCGTCGGCGACGGCGGCGGCCAGGGCAGCGCTCAGCGCTTCGGAGAGCTCGTCGGGGGTCACCGGGCGATTCTACCGAGGCACGAGCACCCTCCGTCGCGGCATTTCGCGCGAGGCCCGCGGGGCGTCCCGACCACCGGACGCCGACGGGCGCACGCACCCCGGACGTGCTGGTAGTCTCGTGCATCGCGTCGGCGGACACCGTCGGCGCTCGCCCTCGTAGCTCAGTGGATAGAGCGTCTGCCTCCGGAGCAGAAGGTCGTAGGTTCGAATCCTATCGAGGGCACCGCGCTCCGCTCTGACGAGCCTGGCCCGCCTCCGGCGGCCGGGCTCGCGTCGTCTCCGGGCCCGGCTGCTCCCGCGCCCCGTCCCGCGCGCCCGCTACGGTGGGGCCATGACCGACGGCGGCTACGGGGACTTCGAGTTCGAGCGCCGGTTCCTCGTGCGCGACCTGCCCGAGGACCTGCGCGACGCACCGGCGCTCATCGTGCAGAGCTACTACCTCGCCGACGAGGGCTACGCGCTGCGGCTGCGCGCCAAGGTCCCGACCGTGGACGCGACGATGGACCCGGCGACGGACCCCGTGCACCTCCTGGACCGCTACGCGCCCGCGGTCGACCTGTGCACCCTCACCGTCAAGGGTCCGATGGCGGGCGGCACGCGCTACGAGGCGGAGCGTGAGGTCGACGTCGCGGTGGGCGTGCAGATGATCCGCCGTGGCGGCGCACGCGTCGTCAAGACGCGGTACTCGGTCTGGGTCGGGGCGGACGGCTGGGTGGTCGACGTGTTCGGCGGGGCGAACCACCCGCTCGTCGTCGCGGAGTGCGAGCGGACCGGACCCGTGACGGACCTGCAGATCCCCGCGTTCTGCGTCACCGAGCTCACGGACGACCCCCGGTTCTCCAACGACGCCCTCGCGAGCCGGCCCTACGGCGCGTGGCGCGACGACTTCGAGGCCGAGCTCGCGGCGGCCGGTCCCCGGTTCCTCCAGGACTTCGGCCGCAACGAGCGGCTCTCCGGCCCGTAGCCACCGCGCTGCGCGTGGCGCCCGCCGGCACCCCGGTCAGCGCAGCGCGTCCGCGGCGGCGCACACGGCGGCGACGTCGAACCGGACCGTCCGGCGGTCGACCGGGACCCACCCGGGCTCGTGCCCGAACAGCACCGCCCACGGCAGCGCACCGGAGGAGACGTGCTCGCGCGCGTGGTCGCGCGCCCGGGCGTCCGCGACCTCTCGCTCGACCGCGTCCTCCAGCGCCACGAGCTCGGCCCGCACGGCCTCGCCCTTCTCCGTGAGGCGACGCGCCCGGCCGGGCTCGAGGTAGCCGTCGCGACGCGCGCCCTGAACGACGCGGCGCGACGCGGCGTGCACGCGGTCGCGGAGGGCGTCGTCCCGGGGGTCGAGCGCGACGCGCGCGCCTGCACGGGCGTCGTCGCCCAGCAGCGCGGTCAGTGCGAGGCGCTCGCGCTCGGACGCGGGCGATGCGTCGAGGAGGACGAGCACGGGAGGCGAGCCGGCCGCCGTCGGCTCCACCCGGACGAGGCCGGCGAGCGCGAGACTCAGCACCTGCGCGGCGAGCGCGTGCTCGGGACGGCGCAGGACGACCGCGGCGAGGAGCAGGTCGGCCACGGTTCCGACGATACGGCGGAGAGGGCCGCGGCGGAGGGTGCCGGGCGCGTCAGGAGTTCTGGATCTCCTCGACGCCCTGGACGAACTCGAAGTGCCACGGCTCGTAGGCGCCGCTGCCGCCGCGCTTGGCCCAGGCGGGGTTGGCCCAGCCGTAGGTGGCACCGTTCTGGTTGATCCACGCGTAGACCTCGCGCGAGCCGGTCTCGACCGAGCACAGGTCGATCGCGAGCCCCCACCCGTGCATGGACCAGCCGGGGGGCGCGGCGAACGCGCCGCGGGAGGACTTGAGCGACACCTGCGTCGAGAGCGTGCGGTACGACGAGACGAGGCACAGGTCACGACCGAACGTCGCCCGGAAGGCCTCGTTCATGGCCGACAGCGAGACCGCGGCGTCGGGCCGCAGGTGCTCGCCCGCCTGCCAGAGCTCGCACAGCGCGTGCTCGTCGAGCTTGCCGTTGGTGCCCGCGGGGCGGACCGTGGGGTCGCAGCCGGGGAGCGGGTCGCGCGCGGCGGACCGGGAGGCGGCCTCGCGCCGCACCTCGACGCGGGGGGCGGCGGCGACGCTCTGCGAGACCGCGGGTGCGGTCGACGCGGCGGTCGCCAGGTCGAGGGCGCTGGGACCCAGCGGTCGCGTGTCGGGCTCGAAGGGCGAACCGGTGCCCAGCCCGTCGTCCGCGCCGGCGGAGAGGGGCATGGCGATCGTCGCGGCGGCGAGCGTCCCGAGGACGGCGATGCGCGGCATCCAGCGGTGCTGGCTGGAGACCTGTGCCTGGGGGCGACGACGGCGGGAACCCTGCTCCGCCTCGCGCCGGGCCCGTCGGGACTCGAGGGCGGGTGCGTCGGCCTGCTGCGACTCCACCCGCCACCTGCCTCTCACCCTTCGGGGTGGCTCTCGGGCCACCGACGACCGATCAATCACGGAACAGTAACGAAGCACTCCGACGATGCCAAGTCCCCTGTTCAGGGGCGGGGCCGGAGGCCCGCGCGTGCCTCACGGACGACGCTGCATCGCGTCGCGCACCTCCCCCACGAGCTCTTCGAGGATGTCCTCGAGGAACACGACGCCGAGGGCTCCGCCGCCCGCGGGCGCGTCGACGCGCGCCAGGTGCGCGCCCGAGCGCTGCATCGCCCGGAGCGCGTCCTCGACCTCGTCGCCGGGGGCGGCGGTCGCGAGCGCGCGCACGCGCCACGACGGGACGGGGGCCCCGCGCGTCGTCTCGTCCGCGTACAGCACGTCCTTGACGTGGAGGTAGCCCACGAGCTCGCCCGAGACGTCGGCGACCGCGAACCGCGAGAACCCGGTCTTGGCGACGAGGCGCTCGACCTCCTCGGGCGTGCAGCCCTCGGTGACGGTGACGAGGTCCGCGACCGGCACCATGACGTCCTGCGCGGTGCGCTCGGAGAACTCGATCGCGCCCGAGAGGAGGCCCTGCTCGTCCCGCAGCACGCCCTCCGCCTGGGAGTGCTCGACGATCGACTGGACCTCCTCCGCGGTGAACGCGGAGGCGACCTCGTCCTTGGGCTCGACCCCCGTCGCCCGGACCGCGTGGTTCGCGAGCCAGTTGAGCGCGACGATGACGGGGCGCAGCACGCGCCCGATCCACACGAGCGGCGGCCCGAACCACATGACCGCCGTTTCGGGACCCGCGACCGCGAGGTTCTTCGGGACCATCTCGCCCACCACCACGTGCAGGTAGACGACGATCGCGAGCGCGACGACGAACGCGATCGGGTGGGCGAGCGACGTGCTCACGCCGAGGGCGTGCAACGGGTCCTCGATGAGGTGCGCGAGCGCCGGCTCGGCGACCACGCCGAGGCCCGTGGAGCAGACCGTCACCCCGAGCTGGGCGCACGCGAGCATGAGCGACACGTTCTCCATCGCCCACAGGACCGTCTGCGCCCGGCGGTTGCCCTGCGCGGCGAGCGGCTCGATCGCCGAGCGCCGGGCGGAGATGACGGCGAACTCGGCGCCGACGAAGAACGCGTTCCCCGCGAGCAGGAGGACGGCGACGAGGAGCGCGGTGGTCGAGCTCACGACTCCACCTCCTCGGGGGCCGCACGAACGGAGAGCCGCTCGACCCGCCGACCCTCCATCGCCTCCACGCGCAGCACGACGCGGTCGCGATCGTCGCCCGCGACGACCTCGTCGCCCGGCTCCGGCACGCGCCCGAGCCGCGCCATGACGAGGCCGCCGAGCGTCTCGTACGCGCCGTCCTCGGGCGCACGGAGCCCGGTGACCTCGGTGAGCTCGTCGGGCCGCATGACGCCCGGGACGAGCCAGGAGCCGTCCGCACGGCGGGCCGCCCCCGCGCGCCGCGGGTCGTGCTCGTCCGCCACGTCCCCCACGAGCTCCTCGACGACGTCCTCGAGGGTCACGACGCCGGAGGTGCCGCCGTACTCGTCGACGACGACCGCCATCTGGAGCCCGAAGCCGCGCAGCTCGACGAGCAGCGGGCCGAGGCGCACGGTCTCCGGCACCCGGGGCGCCTCGACCATGAGCGCCGCCGCCGGGACCTCCTCGCGCCGCTCGTACGGGACGGCGACGGCGCGGCGCAGGTGGACGAGGCCGACGACGTCGTCCCGGTCCTCGCCGATGACCGGGAAGCGGGAGTGCCCGGTCCGGCGCGCGGCGTCGACGACGTCCGCGGCCGTCGCGTCGCGGTCCACGACGACCATCCGCATCCGGTCCGTCATGACGTCGACCGCGCTCAGCTCGTCGAGCTCGATGGAGTTGGTGAGGAGCGTCGCGACGGACACGTCGAGCGTGCCCTCCTGGGCCGAGCGGCGGACGAGCGCGGCGAGCTCGGAGGCGGAGCGCGCGCCCGACAGCTCCTCGCGCGGCTCGACGCCGACGCGGCGCAGGATCGCGTTCGCCGAGCCGTTGAGCACGGCGATCACGGGCCGGAACAGCTTGGTGAACTGGCGCTGCACCGGCACGACCTGCCGGGCCGTCGCGTAGGGCGCGCTGAGGGCGAAGTTCTTGGGGATGAGCTCGCCGAAGAGCATCGAGACGAAGTTCACGACGAGGAGGGCCAGGACCCCGGCGAGGACCGCCGAGGCCGCCTGCCCGAGCGCGGTGGCGCCCAGCCCGGCGCCGAACAGCGAGAGCAGCGCCGGCTGCGCCGTGTAGCCGAGGAGGATCGTGGTGAGCGTGATGCCGACCTGCGCGGACGACAGCTCGGTCGACAGGTGCTTGAGGCCGGCCCGGACGCTGCGGTCGCGCCGGTCGGCACGCGGCCTCCCGCCGGAGGGCGGGGATCCGCGTCTGTCGCCCTCCTGGTCGGGGTCGTCACCGGCGGGGAGGACGGCGGGGTCGAGGGTGACCAGGGAGAACTCGCTGGCCACGAAGACGGCGGTGCCTGCGGTGAGGAGCACCCCGAGCGCGACCATGACCCAGTCGCCTACCACGAGGTGCTCCACCGATATCGAGAGGTGCTCTTCATCGTGCCGACGATGCTAGCGCCCGCTCCCCCCGGGGCGCCCGGGCGTGCGGCGCCCGGCCGCTCGGCGGCGGGGAAATCCGGCCGACCTGGGCCGACGTGTGCCACGCTGTATCCCATGGCAGATCCGAGGGCAGCGAGCGCATCACCGACCGGCGCGGGCGCCGGTCCCGTCCCGGGCCGCGGGCCCGTGCCCACGACGGCGCCGTTGACGGGCGGCACCCCGCAGCAGGCGGCCACGGTCCTCGTCGTCGAGGACGAGCCCGCCATCGCGACGGCGATCGCGCAGCGCCTGAGCGCCGAGGGCTGGCGCGTCGAGGTCGCGCGCGACGGGCTCTCCGGCGTCGATGCCGCGACGCGGCTGCGCCCGGACGTGATCGTGCTCGACGTCATGCTGCCCGGCATCGACGGCCTCGAGGTCACCCGGCGCATCCAGGCCGAGCAGCCCGTGCCGATCCTCATGCTCACCGCGCGCGACGACGAGACCGACATGCTCATCGGGCTCGGCGTGGGTGCGGACGACTACATGACGAAGCCCTTCTCGATGCGCGAGCTCGTCGCGCGCATCAAGGCGCTGCTGCGCCGGGTCGACCGTGCCACGCAGGCCGCGAGCGCCGCGCCGACCGACCCGCCCATGACGGTCGGCGACGTGACGATCGACAAGGCTCAGCGCCGCGTCTACCGCGCGGGCGACGAGGTCCACCTCACGCCCACCGAGTTCGAGCTCCTCGTCATGCTGGCGAGCTCGCCCAAGACCGTGCTCACGCGCGAGCGTCTCCTCGCGGAGGTCTGGGACTGGGCGGACGCGAGCGGGACGCGCACCGTCGACTCGCACATCAAGGCGCTGCGCCGCAAGCTCGGCGCGGACCTCATCCGCACGGTCCACGGCGTCGGCTACGCGTTCGAGCCGCCCGCCGGATGACCTCCCACCCCGCTGACCCTGCCGACCCGGTCGACGGCGCGGGCCGGGGCCCGGGCGGCCCGAGCGCTCCGCCGCGCAACGGCGCGCACCGCGCGCACACGATCCGCCCGCACCTGCCCGACGTCCGTCCGCTCGACTCGTTCCGCTCGCTGAAGATCAAGCTCGGCGTGCTCGTGGCCGCGACCGTCACGCTCGCGGTCCTCATCACGTGGATCGGGCTGCAGAACCAGCTCGGGCCGTCGCGCACGTTCCCGCTCGCGATCGTCCTGTCGCTGCTGCTCACCCAGCTCCTCGCGCGGGGCATGACGTCGCCGCTGCGCGAGATGACGGCGGCGGCGCGCGCGATGGCCGACGGCGACTACACGCGGCGGGTGCGGGCGACGAGCCGCGACGAGGTGGGCCAGCTCGCCGTCGCGTTCAACGTCATGGCGGAGGACCTCGCGACGAGCGACCAGGTGCGACGCGAGCTCATCGCGAACGTGTCGCACGAGCTGCGGACGCCGATCGCGGCGCTCCAGGCGCAGCTCGAGAACGTCGTCGACGGCGTCACGCAGCCGACGCCCGCGACGATGGAGATGGCCCTGGCGCAGACGGAGCGCCTCACGCGCCTCGTCTCCTACCTCCTGGACCTGTCGCGCATCGAGGCGGGCGCGGCGGCCCTCAACATCACCGAGATCGACGTGGGCGACTTCCTCGAGGAGAACGCCGAGGCGGTGTCGATGGTGGAGGCCGGGAAGCAGCTCCGGTACGTCGTGGACGTCACGCCCCCCGACCTCGTGCTCGAGGCGGACCGCGAGCGGCTGCACCAGGTCGTGACGAACCTGCTGCAGAACGCGATCCGGCACTCCCCGCAGGGGGGCGAGATCCGGCTCGAGGCGTACCCGGTGGACGACGACGTCGTGCTCGAGATCGTGGACGAGGGCCCGGGGATCGCGAAGGAGGACCGCGAGCGCATCTTCGAGCGCTTCGCCCGGGCCAGCGCGACCGGCACGCACACGACGACCGGCGGCTCGACGGGCGGGACGGGCATCGGCCTGGCGATCGTCCGGTGGGCGATCGACCTGCACGGCGGGCGGATCGAGGTCGCGGACTCGCGCAGCGGGGCGACGATGCGCGTCACGCTCCCGGCGCACGCCCACGCCGTCGAGCCCGACCTGCTCGGCGAGCCGGCGCCCGGCCCCGAGGGCCCGACGACCCCCTGAGCCCGCGGCTGACAGCGCGGGCACGCCCGCGCGGGCGTGCGTGAGATCCGTCACACCGCCCGCCCCGGATACCTCGCGATGGCGTGGAATTCCGCGATCTTGCCGTCCGACGAGGTCCGCGTGGGATCACTTTTGCCTGGCCCAGACGCGGCGTGAAGAACCCGCGAACAGGCCGCGCGCGAACGCCCCGCGCAGCCCCCCGGGCCGCCGCCGAGGGCCTAGGCTGGAGTGGTCCGGAATCCGGACGAGTCTGCGCCGACGTCGGCCGCACGCCTCGCGCGTGCCGCCGCACGCCTGCTCGCAGACTGTGACCGACAGCGACCTGTGTGTGAAAGTGGGCGATCCTCGCGTGTCCCCGAAGGCTGAGTCAGAGGCGATCAGCGACGCAAGCTCCGTGTTCGGAGCGAACGAGTGGCTGGTCGACGAGCTGTACGAGCAGTATCTCCTGGACAAGAACGCGGTGGACCCCGCGTGGTGGGACTTCTTCGAGGACTACCGTCCGGCGGAGCGTGCCGAGGCAGCAGCCACGACGGCCGCCGCGCCGTCGACGCCCGTGAACGGGTCCTCCGCGGCGCCCGCCGCGGCCCCCTCCGCGCCGGTCGCCCCCGCCGCCGTGACGGACGGCTCGGCCGCCGCCGAGGCGGCGCAGCGCGTCAAGCCCCCGAAGCTCCCTGCCGACCCCGCGGTCAACGCCGCCGCCGAGGCCGTCCGGGCGACGCGGCCCGTCGCGACCGCCCAGCCCGCGACCGCGCCGTACGCGCAGGTCCCGGCCCGCAAGGTCGCCGGCGCGCCGACGGCCGAGGCGGAGACCGTGGCGGACGACGTGCAGAAGCTCCGCGGCCCCGCGGCGCGCGTCGTGACGAACATGGAGGCCAGCATCCAGGTGCCGACGGCGACGTCGGTGCGCGCGGTGCCGGCCAAGCTCATGGTCGACAACCGGATCGTCATCAACAACCACCTCGCGCGCGGCCGCGGCGGCAAGATCTCGTTCACGCATCTCATCGGGTTCGCGCTCGTCGAGGCGCTGGCGGACATGCCGATCATGAACGCGAGCTACACGCAGCTCGACGGCAAGCCCGCGGTGAACCAGCCGGCGCACGTCAACTTCGGGCTCGCCATCGACCTGGCCAAGCCGGACGGGTCGCGCCAGCTCCTCGTGCCGAGCATCAAGAAGGCCGAGACGATGGACTTCGCCCAGTTCTGGGCGGCCTACGAGGACCTCGTCCGCCGGGCGCGCGGCGGCAAGCTCGGCGTCGACGACTTCGCCGGGACCACGATCTCGCTGACCAACCCCGGCGGCATCGGCACCGTCCACTCGGTGCCGCGCCTCATGGCGGGTCAGGGCACGATCATCGGCGTCGGCGCGATGGACTACCCCGCGGAGTTCGCGGGCGCGTCCACCGAGCGCCTCGCGCGCCTCGGCATCTCGAAGGTCCTGACGATCACGTCGACCTACGACCACCGCATCATCCAGGGCGCGCAGTCCGGCGAGTTCCTCCGGATCCTGTCGCAGAAGCTCCTCGGCGAGGACGGCTTCTACGACCGCGTGTTCGCGGCGCTGCGCATCCCGTACGAGCCGGTGCGCTGGGTCCGCGACAACACCACGGACGCCGAGATCGAGGCGGCCAAGCCCGCCAAGATCGCCGAGCTCATCCACTCGTACCGGTCGCGCGGGCACCTCATGGCCGACACCGACCCGCTCGCGTACCGGCAGCGCAAGCACGGCGACCTGGACATCCAGAACCACGGCATGACGCTGTGGGACCTGGACCGCACGTTCCCCACGGGCGGCTTCGGCGGCAAGACGAAGTCCTCGCTGCGCGACATCCTCGGCCTCCTGCGCGACTCGTACTGCCGGACCGTCGGCGTCGAGTACATGCACCTGGCCGACCGCACGCAGCGCAAGTGGCTCCAGGAGCGCCTCGAGTCCGGGTACGCGCGCACGCCGCGCGAGGACCAGCTCCGCATCCTGCGCCGCCTCAACTCGGCCGAGGCGTTCGAGACCTTCCTCCAGACGAAGTTCGTCGGGCAGAAGCGCTTCTCCCTCGAGGGCGGCGAGGCGCTCATCCCGCTGCTCGACGCGATCCTGTCGAAGGCGGCGGAGAACGGCCTCGACGAGGTCGGCATCGGCATGGCCCACCGCGGTCGCCTCAACGTGCTGGCCAACATCGCGGGCAAGAGCTACGCGCAGATCTTCGCCGAGTTCGAGGGCAACCTCGACCCGAAGAGCGTGCAGGGCTCGGGCGACGTGAAGTACCACCTCGGCACCGAGGGCGTCTTCACCGCCGAGACCGGCGCGACGACCAAGGTCTACCTCGCCGCCAACCCGTCGCACCTCGAGGCGGTCGACCCGGTGCTCGAGGGCATCGTGCGCGCCAAGCAGGACCGCATCGACCTGGGCGGCGACGGGTTCTCCGTCCTGCCGATCCTCATCCACGGCGACGCGGCCTTCGCGGGCCAGGGCGTCGTGCCCGAGGTGCTCAACCTCGCGCAGCTGCGCGGGTACCGCACGGGCGGCACGGTGCACGTCCTCATCAACAACCAGGTCGGCTTCACCACCGGCCCGTCGTCGTCGCGCTCGACGACGTACGCGACCGACGTCGCCAAGGGCTACCAGGTCCCGATCTTCCACGTGAACGGCGACGACCCGGAGGCGTGCGTGCGCGTCGCGGAGCTGGCCTTCGCCTTCCGCGAGCAGTTCGACCGCGACGTGATCATCGACATGATCTGCTACCGCCGCCGCGGTCACAACGAGGGCGACGACCCCTCGATGACGCAGCCGCTCATGTACAACCTCATCGAGGCCAAGCGCTCGGTGCGCAAGCTCTACACCGAGAACCTCGTCGCGCGCGGCGACATCACGCTCGAGGAGGCCGAGCACGTCCTCCAGGACTACCAGGCCCAGCTCGAGCGCGTGTTCACCGAGACCAAGGAGGGCGGCTTCACGCCCGCCGCGGACCGCGAGCCGATCGCCGGCCTCGAGCGCCCGGAGTCCCAGCTCGAGGACGCGGGCACGATGGTCGGCTGGAAGACGGCGATCGACCGCTCGGTCCTCGAGCGCGTCGGCCAGGTCCACGTCGCGCCGCCGGAGGGCTTCACCGTCCACCCCAAGCTCGCGCAGCTCCTCGAGAAGCGCCGGCAGATGTCCGTCGAGGGCGGCATCGACTGGGGCTTCGGCGAGCTCGCCGCGTTCGGCTCGCTCCTCGTGGAGGGCACGCCCGTGCGCCTCGCCGGGCAGGACTCGCGCCGCGGCACGTTCGTGCAGCGCCACGCCGTCCTGCACGACCGCGAGACGGGCGCCGAGTGGACGCCGCTGCTGTACCTGTCGGCGGACCAGGCCAAGTTCTGGGTCTACGACTCGTCCCTGTCCGAGTACGCCGCGCTCGGCTTCGAGTACGGCTACTCCGTCGAGCGCCCGGACGCGCTCGTGCTGTGGGAGGCGCAGTTCGGCGACTTCGTCAACGGCGCCCAGACGGTGATCGACGAGTTCATCTCGTCCGCCGAGCAGAAGTGGGGCCAGCACTCCTCGGTCGTCATGCTCCTCCCCCACGGCTACGAGGGCCAGGGGCCGGACCACTCGTCCGCGCGCATCGAGCGGTTCCTGCAGCTCGCGGCCGAGGACAACATGACGATCGCGCAGCCGTCGACGCCCGCGTCGTACTTCCACCTGCTGCGCCAGCAGGCGTACGCCCGCCCGCGCCGTCCGCTCATCGTCTTCACGCCGAAGCAGCTGCTGCGCCTCAAGGCGGCCGCATCCAGCGTCGAGGACTTCACGACCGGCACGTTCCGCCCCGTCCTCCCCGACACGGCGGCCGACCCGGCGAAGGTCGACCGCGTGCTCCTGAGCACGGGCCGCGTCTACTACGACCTGCTCGCCGAGCGCACGAAGCGCGGCGACGAGGGCGTGGCGCTCGTCCGCCTCGAGCAGCTCTACCCGCTCGACGTCGACGGCATCCGGGCCGAGCTCGCGAAGTACCCGGGCGCCGAGGTCGTGTGGGTCCAGGACGAGCCGGAGAACCAGGGCGCCTGGTCGTTCGTGCACATCAACCTGCCCGAGGACCTGCCGCGCGTGAGCGTCGTCTCGCGCCCGGCGTCGGCGTCGACCGCCGCGGGCACGGCGAAGAAGCACCAGGCCCAGCAGGCCGTGCTGCTCGAGCAGGCGTTCGCCCGCTGACGTCGCGGGTTCCTCGCACCGGACCCGACGAAGGCCCCCTCCGTGCGGAGGGGCCTTCGTCGTCGGTGCGTCCGCCGCCGTCGCGCCCGGGGTGGGGCACGGCGGCTCGCGCGGCGCGAGATCGACCCGTGCGTCCGAGATCGGCCCTCAGGGGGGTCGACGTGGAGACGTGCGGGTCGATCTCGCGGGTCACCAGCGGGTGTGGATCTTCTCGCGCAGGTGGCGGTCGTAGATCTCGCGGACGCCCGAGGTGAAGAGCGGGCCGAGGACGTCCGCGTCGCCCGCGGCGGCGTTCGAGCGGGCCTGCTCGACGTTGCGCGCGCCGGGGATGACGGTCGACACGCCGGGCTGCTGCCAGACCCAGGCGATCGCGACCTGGGCGGGCGTGAGCTCCTGCCCGACGACGTCCTGCACCAGCGTGGTGAACTCGCCCGCCGCCTGGACACCGGTCTCGAAGTCGACGCCCGAGAACGTCTCGCCGACGTCGAACGCGCTGCCGTCGCGGTTGTACGTGCGGTGGTCGTCGGCGGCGAAGGTCGTGTCCTTCGTGTATTTCCCCGACAGCAGCCCGGACGCCAGCGGCACGCGCGCGATGACCCCGACTCCCGCCGCGGACGCCGCGGGAAGGACGGCGTCGAGCGGCTTGAGCCGGAACGCGTTGAGGATGATCTGCACCGTCGCGACGCCAGGGCGCGCGATGGCGGTGAGCGCCTCGTCGACCGTCTCGACGCTCACGCCGTAGCTCGCGATCGCGCCCTCGGCGACGAGCGTGTCGAGCCCGTCGTAGACCTCGTCGCGCGAGTAGACCGCCGTCGGGGGGCAGTGGAGCTGGACGAGGTCGAGGCGGTCCGTCCGGAGGTTCCGCCGCGACCGGTCGGTCCACTCGCGGAACTTCGCGAGCGTGAAGTTGTCCGCGTCCTGCGCCTCGCGACGCCCCATCTTGGTCGCGACCGTGATCGCGTGGCCCGGGTTGTCCGCGAGGTAGCCGCCGATGATCTGCTCGCTGCGCCCGTCGCCGTAGACGTCTGCGGTGTCGAAGAACGTCACGCCGGCCTCGGCCGAGGCGTCGAGCACGGCGCGCGCGTCGTCCTCGCTCACGTCGCCCCAGTCGGCGCCGAGCTGCCAGGTTCCCAGTCCGACGACCGAGACGAGCCGTCCCGTGCGTCCGAGCACCTGTCGTTCCATCGTTCCTCCTCGTGCTCCGTCGGGTGCGCCGGGAGACACACCCGGGCACCGAGTCTGACTGCCGAGAGCGCATCGCGCACGCTCGCACGCCGAGTACCGTATGTGAGCGTGAACACCCATGCCCCCTCGGGAACCCAGGTCCGCATCGCCCACGGCGAGCACGCAGCGACGATCACCGAGGTCGGAGCGGCCGTGCGCGAGTACGCGGTGGGCGGCAGGCCCGTCTTCACCTCCTTCCCCGAGGACGAGGTCGCGCCCGCGTTCAACGGCGCGGTCCTGCTCCCCTGGCCCAACCGGCTGCGCGACGGCGCGTACGAGGTCGACGGCACCACGTACCAGGTGCCCGTGTCGGAGCCCGACCGGGGCACCGCCCTGCACGGGCTGGCCTGCTGGCAGCGCTGGGTCGTCGTCGAGCACGAGGCCTCGCGCGCGACGCTCGAGCTGCACCTGCCGCCGTCGCCCGGCTACCCGTTCGACCTCGTCGCGCGCGTCACCTACTCGCTCGACGACGCCGGTCTGCGCGTCCACGTGCGGACGACGAACGTCGGCACCGCGACCGCGCCGTACGGCATCGGCTTCCACCCGTGGCTGTCGGCCGACGGTGCGAACCTCGACGAGTGCACGCTGCGCCTCGACGCCGCGACCCGCGTCACGACCGACGAGCGGCTCCTGCCCACCGGCACCGAGCCGGCCGCCGGGAGCTACGACCTGCGCGAGCCGCGCCTGCTCGCGGGCGTCGACCTCGACGACGCCTACGTCGACGTGCTGCGCGACGCCGACGGCCTGTCCTGGATGCGCCTGTCCGCGCCCGACGGCCGCACGTCCGCCGTCTGGATGGACGGCTCGATGGACACGTGGCAGGTCTGCACGGGCGACCACGTCGGCGACGTCGCGTTCCGCCGGTCCGGCGTGGCGGCGGAGCCGATGAGCTGCGTCGCGGACGCATTCCGCACCGGCGAGCGCCTCGTGCGGCTCGAGCCGGGCGCCTCGCACGAGGTCGTCTGGGGCGCGACGCTGCTCTGATCGGCGGGCGGTGGGCGGTCCGTCCGATATGCCCGGCTGGACACGCCGTCGCCACGGGATCGTTTCGACCCACGCCGTCCGCGTCGGGGAGAATGGCGCCCGTGGAGGACGCCGTGAGTCGAGAGGTACGGATCTGCGTCGTCGGCGACGAGCTGAGCGCCGGCGTCGGCGACGCGAAGGCCCTGGGGTGGGCGGGGCGCGTCGTCGCGCGCACCCGCTTCCCCCAGCCGGCGTACGTGTTCCCGCTCGCCATCCCCGGCGAGACGACGACGGCGCTCAGCCAGCGCTGGGAGGCGGAGACCGCGCGGCGGTTCGCCCCGGAGCCGGACGTGGACAACCGTCTCGTCATCGGCCTCGGCCGTCACGACCTCGACGCGGGGCTCTCGGTCGCGCGCTCGCGCCTCAACCTCGCGAACGTGCTCGACGTCGCGGAGTCGCACCGCCTGCCGACGTTCGTCGTCGGCCCCCCGCCGGGCCACGCGCAGGACGCCGAGCGGCTCGCCGAGCTCTCGCACGCCTTCTCGGACGTCGCGAACCGGCGCCGCGTGCCGTACGTGGACACGTTCAGCCCGCTCGTGACGCACGAGCAGTGGCTCGCGGACCTCGCGCAGAGCGGCAACGGCTTCCCGGGCCAGGCGGGCTACGGGCTCATGGCGTGGCTCGTGCTGCACACCGGCTGGCACGCCTGGCTGGGCCTCCCCGACGACACGGTCTGACCCGCGAGGTAGAGGCCCGGTAGCGCGAGGTAGAGGCCCGGTAGCGACCAGGCCTCTACCTCGCGGGAGAGACTCAGCCGCGCGAGACCGTGAGGTCGCCGGAGACGGTGTTCGCGGAGACGTACGCGCCGCCCGCGCCCGGCTGGTCGACGTGGTCGACCGACGTCGTGCGCTGCGCGGCCGAGTCCAGGCGGACGCCGTCGAGCACGGCCTTGCCCGTGACGCTGCGGGCCTTGAGGTTGACCGGCGACCCGGCCCCGAGACGCACGGCCACGTCGCCGGAGACGGTGCGCGCGTCGACGAGCGGCGTGCTCTCGCGCGCCACGACCTCGACGCCGCTCGTCACGGTGTTGACCGACACCCGGCCGAGCGTCCCGCCGAGCGTGACCGCCCCGGACGCGGTGCTCACGTGGACGTCGCCGACGTGCTCGCCGACGTCGACCGCGCCGGTGGCCGTCTTGATCGACGCCGTGCCGGAGACCCCCTGGACGCGTACGGCGCCCGTCGCGGTCGTCACGGACAGGTCGGCCCGCGACCCGACGACGGAGGCCGCGGCGCGCGCGGTCGTCACCTTGACGGGCACCTGCGCCGGGACGGTGAGCCGGACGACGGCGCGGTCCTTGTCGCGCAGGCCCTTGGCCCGCTCGACGAGGCCCTCGACGCCGGCGAAGTCGTAGCCGACGCGCAGCTCGCCGTCGTGGACGCTCACCTGCAGCGGGCGCTCGGACACCTCGCTGACGTCGAGGCGCGCCCCGGCCTCGCGCGCGGGGTCGGCGACGACGTCGACCGCGCCGTCGGTGAGCTGGACGACGACGCGTCGGACGTCGGCCACGTCGACGGTCTGGGGGGCGTTGATGACCCAGGACTCGGTGCTCATGCGCTTCTCCTCGTTCGGTTCTCTGGTTCGGGGTGCGGTGCGTGCGTCGAGGGGTTCTCGTGATCGTCGGTCAGGGCAGGGTCGCTCGCACGGCCTTGCGCGCGCTGTCGAGCACGGTGCGCAGGGTGTCGACCGTGAGCTCGGAGACGACGCTCGCGGCGTCCGCCCGGCGCAGGTCCGCGCGCACGTCCTCGCGGAAGCGCTGGAGCAGCGCCTCAGCCTCCATGCGCCACGCGTAGGACTCGCCGCGGCGCGGGTCCGGCCGGCCGTCGCGCGGGCGGGCGCGCGCCGTCTGGGCCGCGGCGGCGAGCTCGGCGCGCAGACCCTTCAGCGATCCCTGCACGTCGGCGCGCAGCGCCTCGGCGCGCTGGCGCACCGTCTCGGCGATGCCGTGCTCCAGCGCGGCGACGTCCCCGCGGCGCGCCTCGATCTCCGCGCGCCCGGCCGGCGTCAGCTCGTACGTCGTCTTGCGGCCGTCGGCGCTGCGGTGCACGAGGCCCTCGTCCTCGAGCCGCGCGAGGCGGGGGTAGATCGTCCCCGCGCTCGGCCGGTAGGTGCCGCCGAAGCGCTCCGAGAGCTCGGTGATGAGCTCGTAGCCGTGCTTGGGACCGCTGTCGAGGAGCGCCAGGAGGTACAGCCGGAGCTCGCCGTGCGCGAAGACGGTGGCCATCAGCGGTCCACCGGCCCGCTCGACGGCGCGGCGCCGCGAGCCCCCGGGCTCCCCCACGCGGGAGCGTCGGCATCGACCGGGGCGTCCTCGACCGGGTGCCCGGCCGCGTCCCACGACGTCTCGTCCGGCGCCCCGCGCAGGACGGTCACGTCGCCGGAGACGGCGGAGACCCGGACCGGCGAGCCGGCACCCGTCCGGGCGGGCTGGTGGAACGAGCGCGCGGACCCGCGCTGCTCCGTGCCGTCCACGAGGAGGCGCCCGCTCACGCAGCGGATCGCGTAGTCCATCGCGTCGGGGTCCGGCAGGCGCACGAGCACGTCGGCGGAGACGGCGCTCACGGTGATCTCGGACGGGGTGGTGCGGGTGTCGACGGTGACGGAGCCGGAGACCGAGTCGAGGCGCAGCGAGCGGAGGGCACCGGTCGCCGTGAGGCCGCCGGACACCGAGTCCATGCGGACCGGGCCGTCGTGCTCGCTCGCCGAGACCTCGCCCGAGACCGTGTCGACACGGAGCTCGCCGCGCGTGCGGCTCGTCATCACGGAGCCGGAGACGGTCGCCAGCCGGGCGCCGTCGCGCACGCCCGCGACGAGGGCCTCGCCCTGCACGGTCGCGACCTTGACCGTCGTCGTCGCCGGCACGGCGACGTGGACGTCGGCCGCGTCCTTGCCCGTGTAGGTGCGGAAGCGCTCGAGGAAGCCCTTCCAGCCCGCGACGAAGGGACCGTAGCCGACCCGGAGCGTGGTCCCCTCGAGGCGCACCTCCAGGGGGCGGCCCACGACCGAGTGGACCTCGACGCGCGTGTCGGTGCGCGTCGGGTCGTCGTGCGCGACGACGTCGATGCGCCCGCCGATGACGGTCGCGTCGAGCGTCCGCACGCGCGCGAGGTCGATGGCCTGCGGCCCGGTGACGGTCCAGCTCTCCTGCGTCATCCTGCGCTCCGTCCTGGTCGCGCCCCGGCGCCGTGGCGGCGATCGCGGGGCACTCGCGATATATCTCGTCCGTCAGACACGATATATCGCGTGCTCGGCCGAGGCAAGGGGTCGCGTGTGGGACGATGGTGGGCGGACTTGACCCGCCGAGACCGGCGGGGCTCCCCCGATCGTCAGGAGAACATCATGAGCAAGCGCGGACGCAAGCGTCGCAGCCGCAAGGGCAACGCCGCGAACCACGGCAAGCGCCCCAACGCCTGAGACGCGCACCCCTCCGGGGATGGCGAGAGGGTCCGGACCGACGACGTCGGTCCGGACCCTCTCTCGTTCTTCGCCCCCGCGGTGGCCGCGCCTCCGCGGGCGGGCCTCAGCGGGTCTCGACGACCGTCGTCGTCGTGACCATGACCGTGAGCTGCGTGTGGATGCGCTCCCGCAGCCCCGCGGGCGCCTTCTCGTGGCACGAGCGGCGCACGAGCTGCTTGACGAGCTCCTCGACGCTCAGCTCGGCGAGGCACGGCGAGCAGTGCGCGACGTGCGCGCGCATGCGCAGCTCGTCGTCCGGCGTCATCTCCGAGTCGAGGTACTCGTAGAGGTGCGTGAGCGCGTGCTCGCACTCCGACTCGCCCGCGGTCGAGTGCGGGATGGGCGTCACCGACTCCTCGACCGGGCCGCGCCCCGGGATCCGGCTCTCTGACGTGCTCACGACTCACCTCCGGGGGTCTTGGCCCCCACCAGTCCTCGCCTCACGGCGTAGTCGGCCAACAGCTCGCGCAGCTGGCGCCTGCCTCGGTGCAGGCGGGACATGACCGTGCCGATCGGTGTCCCCATGATCTCCGCGATCTCCTTGTAGGGGAAGCCCTCGACGTCCGCGTAGTACACGACCATGCGCCGGTCCTCGGGCAGCTCCTGCAGCGCACGCTTCACGTCCGAGTCCGGCAGCCGGTCGAGCGCCTCCGCCTCGGCGGAGCGCAGCCCCTGCGACGTGTGCGAGGCGGCGCGCGCGATCTGCCAGTCCTCGACGTCGTCCGTCTGCGCCTGCTGCGGCTCGCGCTGCTTCTTGCGGTACGTGTTGATGAACGTGTTCGTGAGGATGCGGTACAGCCACGCCTTGAGGTTCGTGCCCGGCCGGTACTGGTGGAACGCCGCGAACGCCTTCGCGAAGGTCTCCTGCACCAGGTCCTCGGCGTCCGACGGGTTGCGCGTCATGCGCAGCGCCGCGGAGTAGAGCTGGTCGAGGTACTGGAGCGCGTCCTGCTCGAACCGCGCGGCGCGCGCGGCGTCGCTCTCGGTCTGCGGCGCGCGGTTCGTGTCCTCGGCGTCCGTGTCCGTGGGCAGCGCGCCCTCGACCGGCGTCGTCCCCGACGTCGTCGCGGGGCTGCCGGAGACGTCGCTGCCGGAGATTCGCTCTGTCATCAACAACGAGCCTAGTCCCCTGTTCGTCTGGGTGTCCGGTGACGTGACCGGTGCCGACCACGCGGCGGCGAACGCCGCGTCCGCCGTCGGCGCCTCGGGGGTCGACGACACGGCCCGGGCGGCGGGTGCGGGAGTCTCGAGCAGGACGGTCACGAGTGGTGCAACCCGCGGGCGCCCTCGCGCATTCCCGCGGCCCCGGACGGCCCGGCAGCGCGGCGCGCACGCGCGTCGTGGGTGGCGCGGGCGTCCCCCGGAGGGCAGGCTGGGACCGTCCGGCTCACGAAGGAGATCCGATGCTGCTGCGTCACCTCGCGAGGCCCATGCTGGCCTCCTGGTTCGTCTACGACGGCGTCCAGGCCGCCCTCAAGCCCGCCGAGCACGTCCGTGCGGCGCGCAGCGGGGTGGACCTCGTCGAGAAGGGCGCCGGGGTGGACGTGCCGCTGAGCGACCGCCAGGTGGCGACGCTGGTCCGCGCGCACGGCGCGGCCACGGCGGTCGCCGGCCTGTTCCTCGCCGTCGGGAAGGCGCCCCGCACGGCGGCCCTGACCCTCGCCGCGCTCACGGTGCCCCTCGCGGTCGTCAACCAGCCCTTCACCTCGGGCGAGGCGACGCGCGCCGAGCGCACGCGGAAGTTCGTGGCGAACGTCGGCGCGATCGGTGCGGCGCTCATCGCGGGCGCGGACTACGAAGGCCGGCCCGGCGTGCAGTGGCGCCTCGAGAAGGCCCGGCACGACCTCGCGCTCGCCAAGCAGGCGAAGCAGGAGGCCGCGGTCGCGAGCGCGAAGGGGGCCGTGAAGGACGTCTCGGCCTCGGCCCGAGGAGCCGCGAAGGAGGCTCGTCGCTCCGCGAAGAACGCGGCCAAGGAGGCGGGGCGCTCGGCGCGGCGGGCGACGAAGGCCGCCCAGGAGGCGGCCCAGCACGCGGCCGGCCTCGCCGCGGGGGCCGTGCACGACGCCGAGGCGGCGGTCCGGGCGAAGGTCGCCTGACGAGGTCGGGACGCGTCCGCGCGCCGGGACCCTCCGCCGTCGGGCGCGGTCCCTCCACTAGCCTGGAGGCCATGACGACCACGCCCTCCGCCGCGCCCGTGCCCCCCTCCGTCGACGAGGGCTGGGCCGCGCCCACGGCGGGCGGGCCGCTCGACGCGACCGTCGAGGTCCCGGGGTCGAAGTCGCTGACGAACCGGCTGCTCGTGCTGGCCGCGCTCGCCGACGGGCCCGGGACGCTGCGCGGTGCCCTGCGCAGCCGCGACGCGGACCTCATGATCGCCGCCCTGCGTACGCTCGGCGTCGGCGTCGAGGAGGGTGCGTCGCCGAGCGAGCTGCACGTGACCCCCGGTCCGCTGCGCGGTCCCGCGGAGGTCGACTGCGGCCTGGCCGGCACGGTCATGCGCTTCCTCCCGCCGCTCGCGGCGCTCGCCGACGGCACGGTCCGGTTCGACGGCGACGAGGGCGCGCTCGTGCGCCCTATGGGCCCGGTCCTCGCCGCGCTCAGCGCGCTCGAGGTCCCGGTCGAGGGCGACGGCGACGGGCTGCCGACGACGCTCCCCTTCACGATCCGGGGCCGCGGCCGGGTGCGCGGCGGGTCGGTCGACGTCGACGCGTCGGCGTCGAGCCAGTTCGTCTCCGGCCTCCTCCTCGCGGCCGCGCGCTACGACCAGGGGCTCACCGTCCGGCACATCGGCCACACGCTGCCGAGCATGCCCCACATCGAGATGACGGTGGAGGTCCTGCGGGAGGTCGGGGTCGTCGTCGACGACTCCCGGCCCGCGATCTGGCGGGTCGAGCCCGGTCCGATCGCGGCGCGCGACGTGCAGGTCGAGCCGGACCTGTCGAACGCGGCGCCGTTCCTCGCGGCCGCGCTCGTCGCGGGCGGCACCGTGCGCGTCACGGGCTGGCCGACGGCGACGACGCAGCCCGGCGCGATGGTCCCCGAGCTGCTGGAGTCGATGGGCGCGACCGCGTCGCTGGACGGCGACGTGCTGTCCGTGACGGGCACGGGCGAGGTGCGCGGCGTCGACGTGGACCTGCACGCGGCCGGCGAGCTCGCGCCGACGATCGCCGCGCTGGCGGCCCTGGCCGACTCGCCCAGCCGCCTGCGGGGCATCGCGCACCTGCGCGGGCACGAGACCGACCGGCTCGCGGCGCTCGCGACCGAGATCACGCGCCTCGGCGGGCAGGCGGAGGAGACGCGCGACGGCCTGGTCATCACGCCGCGCCCCCTGCACGGCGCGCTGTTCCGCACCTACCACGACCACCGCATGGCGACGTCCGCCGCCGTCATCGGCCTGCGCGTCCCGGGGGTCGGCGTCGAGAACGTCGAGACGACGGCCAAGACGCTGCCCGGGTTCGCGGACATGTGGCAGCGCATGCTCGGCGGCGGGACGGGTCCCGGCGAGGGAGCGGCGGCCCGCTGATGGCCCGCCGCGTCCCGGACGAGTCCGACTTCCGCTCGCGCCCCGGCAAGCGCGGCAGCCGTCCCCGCACCAAGCAGCGGCCCGAGCACGCGGACGCGGTCACGGGGTTCGTCACGGGGGTGGACCGCGGCCGGTACACGCTGCTCGTCGGGCACGACGGCCCGGACGGGGGCGACGCGGCCGGCGAGGACGAGCGCACGGTCCTCGCGATGAAGGCGCGCGAGCTCGGCCGCACGCGGATCGTGTGCGGGGACCGGGTCGACCTCGTCGGGGACGTGACGGGCGACGACGGTTCGCTCGCGCGGATCGTGCGCATCCAGGACCGGTCGTCGGTGCTCCGCCGCACGGCCGACGACACCGACCCCTACGAGCGCGTGATCGTCGCCAACGCCGACCAGCTCGTCGTCGTCACGGCCCTCGCCGAGCCCGAGCCGCGCACGCGCATGATCGACCGCTGCGTCGTCGCCGCGTACGACGCCGGCATGGACGTCCTCCTCTGCCTCACCAAGGCGGACCTGGCCGACCCCGGCCCGCTGCGCGCGCTGTACGAGCCGCTCGGCGTCTCCGTCGTCGTGACGCGGCGTGCGCCCGACGGCCTCGCGCCGGACGGCTGGGCGATCGAGCCGCTCGACGCGGTGCGCGAGGCGCTGGCCGGGCGCACGTCGGTGTTCGTCGGGCACTCGGGCGTCGGCAAGTCGACGCTCGTCAACGCGCTCGTCCCGGACGCGCAGCGCGCGACGGGCCACGTCAACGACGTCACGGGTCGCGGCCGTCACACGTCGACGTCGGCCGTCGCGCTGCGCCTGCCCGGCGGCGGCTGGGTCATCGACACGCCCGGCGTGCGGTCGTTCGGCCTCGCGCACGTGCAGGTCGACCACCTGCTGCACGCGTTCGAGGACCTCGACGCGGTCGCCGCGGACTGCCCGCGCGGGTGCACCCACCTCGACGACGCCCCGGACTGCGCGCTCGACGAGTGGGTCGAGGCCTCGCCCGACGACGAGACCCGCGCGGCCCGCGCCGCACGGCTCGAGTCGTTCCGCCGCGTGCTCGCCTCGCGCTCCGGCGCGGCCTGAGCCCTCGCCAGCGCGGCGCCTCCCCCGCCCGGGCGGGCACCGCTACGGTGTGAGCCATGACGCCCCCCTCGACGCGCGGCTACGACGACGACCTGCGCCTCGCCCACGTGATCGCCGACCAGGTCGACGCGCACACGATGTCGCGCTTCAAGGCGCTCGACCTGCACGTCGAGTCGAAGCCGGACTCGACGCCCGTGAGCGACGCCGACCGCACCGCCGAGGAGATCATCCGCGGCCAGCTCGGCCGGGCGCGCGGTCGCGACGCGATCGTCGGCGAGGAGTACGGCGAGACCGGTCACGGCGCACGGCGCTGGATCGTCGACCCGATCGACGGGACCAAGAACTTCGTGCGCGGGGTGCCCGTGTGGGCGACGCTCATCGCGCTCGCCGACGGGGACGAGGTCGTCGTCGGGCTCGTCTCGGCGCCCGCGCTCGGCCGGCGCTGGTGGGCGGCGAAGGGCACCGGCGCGTGGACCGGGAAGTCGCTCGCGGCCGCCTCGCGGCTGCGGGTGTCGGGCGTCTCGTCCTGGTCCGACGCGTCGCTCGCCTACGCCTCGCTCGACGGCTGGGAGGAGCGCGGCAAGCTCGAACCGTTCCTCGACCTCATGCGCGGTGCCTGGCGCACGCGCGGCTACGGCGACTTCTGGTCGTACATGCTCGTCGCCGAGGGCGCGGTCGACGCCGCGGCCGAGCCCGAGCTGGAGCTCTACGACATGGCCGCGCTCGTCCCCATCGTCACCGAGGCCGGCGGCCGGTTCACGTCGCTGGACGGCGCCGACGGCCCGTGGGGCGGCAACGCCGTCGCGACGAACGGGCTGCTGCACGACGAGGTCCTCGGCCGACTCGGCTGACGCGGACCGCCGCCGGGTCCCGCCCGGCCCCCGGCCGGGCGCGCGACCCGCGCGGCCGTCAGCCGCGCGGCACGTCCTTGAGCTCCGACCAGTCGTACCAGAGCAGGTCGCGCTCGCCCACGCGGTCGATCGCGGCGTCGAGCGCCTCGTCGGCGCCGGGGCCGTCGTCGTCGGCCGCGGCGAGCACCGCCTCCACGTCCTCGACCGCCTCGGGCTCGTCGACGTGGACGCACACGATCGCGACGTCGGGCACGGTCCGCAGGACCTCGACGGCGCTGGGCGCGGGCGCGTCCTCGTCGTCGGAGTCGTCCCCGCCCACGACCTGCACCGCGCCGTCGGGCACCTCGAGCGTCACGACGAGCCGCTGGCGCGGCGCGTCCGGGCGCGCCGCGACGAGCGCGAGCGAGTCGTCCGCCGCCTCGAGCGCGGCCGCGTACTCCAGCCCCTCCTCGTCCTCGTCGGGCAGCGCGCGCGTCAGCGCGGCGGTCACGGCGTGGGCGCCGCGCGGGGCGACGGTCCAGCGGGCGGCGTCGGCGGTCACGGTGACGGCGTCGAGCTCGTCGAGCGTCGCGGGGAGGTAGATGCGCATGGGTTCAGTGTGCCGCCTCCAGCGCGAGTCCGTGCGCCGCACCACGCCCGGGCGGCGCAGCCTCCCGCACGTGCGCGGCGAGGTGCGCGAGGGCGCGGCGGGCAGGGCTCGTGGGCGCGGACTCGGCGAGTGTGCGACCCTCCCGGAGGCCGAGGTCGACCGCGGCGTCCTCGGGCACGACGTGCAGGTCGTCGACGCTCGCGTAGCGGGACATCGCGTCGCGCACCGCGCGCTCCGGCCGGGGGCCGCCGACGCTCGCGCGCACGCGGTTCACCACGACGGTGCGCGCCGCGCCGACGCACGCACCCGTCTCGGCGAGCTCGTCGAGCGCGCGGACGAGCCGCTGGAGCCCGACGGGGTCGCCCGCGCCGACGACGACCACGACGTCCGCCGCCGCGAGCGCGCTCCACGTCGCGTCGTTGCGCTGCGGGGCGCGGGTGTCGTACGTCAGGAGCTCGTCCCGCTCGATCCCGAATCCGCAGTCGACGACCGTCCAGTCGGCGACCGACCGCGCGACCTCCCACACGGCGTCGAGCGACGCCCCGGGCAGCTCCGGCCACCGCGCCGCCCGGGTCAGGCCCGTGAGCACCCGGACCCGCGGCAGGACCGTCGGGGCGAGCGCGAGCAGCCCCGGGGCGTCGAGCGCGCCCTGACCCGCGCTGCGGGCGGCCGCCGCGAGCCCCGGCGACTCGTCGAGCAGGCCGAGGCGCTGGGCGACGCTCCCGCCGTAGGTGTCCGCGTCGACGAGCAGGACCTCCGCGTCGGGCGACGAGGGGACCGTGGCCGGGACCTCCACGTCCTCGGGGCGCCGCTCCCGGCGGGGGCGGCGAGAGCGCCGTGCGGGCGCCGGCCCCGCGAGCTCGACGGCGAGGTTCGTGGCCACCGTCGTGCGACCGGGGGCGCCGGTCGGGCCCCACACGGCGACGGTCCGTCCGAGGCGGTGCTCCGGCCCCGGGTCCGCCGTGGCCCCGCCCGCGACCGACCGGGGGACGCCGGGCGCACCCGGCGCCGCCTCGCGCAGCGGCAGGATCGCACGGACGACGTCGCACAGCGCCTCCGGGGCGGAGTCCAGGTCCACGACCGCGTCGACCCCGAAGGCGCGCAGCCGCCCCTCCTCCCACGTCCCGCCCGGGGCGAGCGCGACGACCCGGACGCCGTGGGCGTGCAGGTCGACGATCGCCTGCCGGTCCAGCGCCGGCAGGTCGCACGACACGACGGCGACCCGGCCCGCGCCCGCCGCGGCGGCGGCGAGCAGCTCGACGAGGTCCGCGCACCGCCGCGTGACCTGGAGCCCCGGAGCGGCGAGCGTCGTGACCACCTCGGCCTCGCGCGCGCCCCGGACGGCGCACAGGACGGTCGCGACCGTGGTCGCGCCGCTCATCCCGCACCCCCGACCGGGACGAGCGCGATCGTCCCGTCCCCGGCCACCGCCGCGAGCACGGCCGGGAGGTCGTCGACCCCGACGAGGAGGTGGACCGTCGTCGGCCCGCCCACGACGAGCGTCCCCTCGCCCTCGTCGACCTGCGCGACGGTGACGCCGCTGACGAGCAGCGCGGGCTGCGGCGCCTCGTCTCCCGCAGCGGCACCCGGCTCGGCGGCGGCCGTCGGTCCGGGCGCCTCGGGGACGTACCAGACGTCGACCGCCGCGCCGGCGACGATCCGCTCCGAGAGACCCGTCGTCACCGGGACCGCGACCGCGCGCACCGTGAGGTCGGCCGCCGTACCGAGCGACGACGCGGGGACCAGCTCGCCCTCGGCGACGGTCCGCAGGACGACGGCCTCGTCCGGGAGCCCGTCCGCCACGAGCAGGTAGCGGTCCGTCTGCGCGCCGAGCCGCACCTCGACCGTCCTCAGGTCCGCCGCGGTCACGGCGGTCCCGGGGGTCAGCGCCGCCCCGGCCGCGTAGACGGTCACGGTCCGGCTCGCGGTGCTCACGGCCCACGACCCCAGGGCCACGGACAGCGCGACCACGACGATCCCCACGAGGAGCCGCGGGTCCTTCCAGCCGGGTCGCCTCAGGCGCGCGACGGGCCGTGGTGCGGGCTCGGCCCGCACGGGTCGTTCCGTGGTCGTCGTCATCGATCTCCCCCTCGGTGGTCCGGCACGTCAGCCGTGCCGCGGCTCCATGATCCCCGGTCCGCGGCGCGCGCGGCAGGCCCTGTGGACGAGCGCCGTGCCGCGGCGCGCGCGTGCCAGACTGACGCCATGGCCCAGCGGTTCCTCACCCTCGCCGACGTCACGGACGAGCTCAACATCTCCGCGGCGCAGGCGTACGCGCTCGTCCGCTCCGGGGAGCTCCCCGCGATCCAGGTGGGTGGCCGGGGGCAGTGGCGCGTCGAGGTCAGCGAGCTCGAGGCCTACATCCAGCGGATGTACGCCCAGACGCGCCAGCGCATCGAGGCCGGCGACTTCGACGGCTGACCGACCGGCGCGGCCTCGACCTGAGCCGACCTGCGCGGACACCGCCGCGAGTCTCACACGCTCCCCCTGCACGCTCGTCATCGCGGGACGAACCCCGGCTCCGACTCGCTCACGCACAGGACGGCGGACCAGGGCACGACCCGCGAGCCGTGCCCACCGCCCGGGGCGACCTCCAGGTCGACGTGGTCCTTGCCGACGCGCGCGACCCAGCCGGGGTACGTCCCGGCAGGGGTGCGCACCTGGACGGGTCGTCGGTCGCGCATCAGCGCGCGCAGGGCGTGGCCGAGGCCGAGCCGTGCCGACCGGGTCGAGGGTGCCGGCTGCGCGTGGCGGCCGAGGCCCTGGACGGCGGCGATCGCCACGGTCGGGACGAGGTGCTGGCGCCGGGCCTCGCCCACGAGCACCCACTCCTCCGCCGCCTCGCGCAGCTCGCCGGTGACGGCGGACCCGTCGCGCAGCTCGAGCGTGACGGTGCCGGGCGTGCCGCGCAGCCGCTCGACGAGCGTGATCGTCGCGTGCTCCGCGCGCGTGAGGTCGGCGACGGCCGCGGCCCGGTCCTGGGTCTCCGCGGCCGCGAGCTGTGCCGCGAGGTCGTCGAAGAGGGCGTCCCATCGCACCGGGACACCGTAGCGGTCCACCGCGCCGGCGCCGCGCGCCGTGTCCACATCACGAGAAGTCCCTCTGGACAGGTGGGCCGGGTCACGCTTAGATCGATCCGTCGCGATCAAACGACATCAAACGACATCAACAGCCGTCCTCGACGGACGGCCACGCAGGGGGCACACCGATGGACCGTCGCACCGCCGTACCCGCACGAGCCGGAGGCGTCGGCGTCCTCCTCGCGCTCCTCCTCGTCATGAGCGGCGCCGTGACGGTGCTCGCGCTGCGCGCCGCGCACCTCGTGAGCACGCTCTCCGGCACCCGCCCGGAGCCCTTCGTGGAGCTTCTCGCCGTGGCCCTCGGGGCCGTGGCGGCCACCTGGGTCGGCATCAGCGCGCTGGTCGGGCTGGGATGCGTGGTCGTGCGCGCCCTGGGCAGCTCGTGGGGCGCCGGGGAACGGCTCGTGCTGCGCGTGGCGCCGGCCGTCGTCCGCCGGGCCGTGCGGGCAGGTGTGGGGCTGACCGTCGGCGCGGGCCTGGTCCTCGCCGGGGGGACGGCGCAGGCCGCCACCACGCCGGACGCCGACCCCGGCGTCGTGGCGGTCGACCTGGGCTGGCAGACCTCGGCGCCAGCGACCGCACCGGTCGGGCCCGCGCAGCCTGCTCCCCTGCCGACGGCCGCGTCGGCACCCGACGCGCCGCACGCCCCCTCCGCGCCCCCGACGGCCGCCGAACGGCCCGAGCCGGTCCACTCCACCCCGGCCGCGCAGCCGTCCGGCTCCGAGGCCACCGCGCCGACGGCTTCCCCGGACGCGCCGGATGCGCCGGGCGCCGTCCCGAGCATGCCGTCGGCCCCGGACCCGGCGGGCGCGACCGGCCCCGGCACCGCGGCGCCGGACGCCTCGGTCCCCGCACGCGCACCGGAGGCCCGGAGCGCCGCGACCGAGCAGCGCGACGCCGCGCTCGCGGTCGTGCGGGACGTCGCCCCGGACGAGCCGCGCGAGGTCGTCGTCGTGCGCGGCGACTCGCTCTGGTCGATCGCCGCACGCCACCTGCCGGACGGCGCGACCGACGCGCAGGTCGCCGACGCGGTGCAGCGCTGGTACGCCGCGAACGTCGAGGTCGTCGGCGACGACCCCGACCTCGTCCGCCCCGGCCAGGTGCTCGTCGCACCGAGCGCCTGACGACCGCCTGCCACGAAGGAGCCCGACCGTGACCGCTCCCCTGCTGACCACCGCGGACGTCCAGCTCGCGACCGACGTCGCCGCCCCGTCGCACCGCCGGGCCGCCCCCGCCCCGCCCGAACGGCCCGCGCGCCCCGCCCGCTCCACGAGCGTCCCCGCGGACCCGCCCGCTCGCTTGCTGCGGTGCGTCGGCGATCGCGCCGTCCCGACCGTGGACCTGCGCGACATCGCGAGCGCGCGGGCACCGCAGCACGTCGTGCGGGGACGTCCTCTCGCGCCGCCGACGGCGCCGCTCCCGCTCCCCGACCCGACGGCCCTGTGCTGCGCGGTCGTGCGCGCCGCCGTCGAGGTCGTCCGCGGCGAGCGCACCGTGGGACAGCTCGCGCGGTGGGTGTCCCCCGAGATCTACGAGACGCTCGCCCGACGGTCGCGCCTCGTCGCCGACGGCCCGCGCCCCACGACGACCCGGCCCGTCACCGTGCGCCGCGCCCGGGTGCTGCGGATCGGCGACGGCGTCGCCGAGGGCACCGTCGTGGTCGAGGACGGTGACCGCGTGCGGGCCGCCGCGGCGCGGCTCGAGGCGCGCCGCGGCACGTGGCGCGTCGTCGCCCTCGAGATCGGGTGACCGACCGTCGCCCGAGACGACGGCGGGGCGCGCCACCCCCGGTGGCACGCCCCGCCGTCGTCGCTCCCGTCTCGGCGCAGGCCGGACGGGCGCGGATCACTCCTCGTTCTGGCCGTGGCAGACCTTGTACTTCTTGCCCGAGCCGCACGGGCACTGCGCGTTGCGCGGCGTCCCGGGGAACGTGCGGCCGTCGCTCTCGATCGCGCTCGCCTCGCCGTGCAGCGCCCGGCGTGACCGCCGGCTGGCGTCACCCGAGACGACGGCCTGGCCGGTGCCGTCCTCGCTCGGCGCGCTGTAGGAGAGCGGCACCTGGCGGTCGGGGCCGTCGAGACCCTTCGCGATGAGCGTCCCCGGGCGGTCGCCGCTCGGGCCTCCGAACGCCGCCGGGGTCGCGACCGGGACGGGCTCCGCCTCGACCGGAGCGTCCTGCGCCGGGGCGTCGTCCGTCGCGGGTGCGCCCTCGGCGAGAGCGTCCGCCACGGGGGCGTCCTGCGCCGGAGCGGCGGCCTGCTGGGCTGCTGCCGCGAGACCCGCCGCGGCACCGGCCGAGGCCGCGCCGGCCGCCCCGCCGAGCGCCTGGCCGGCCGCCGACTGCGCGGCCTGCGCCGCGTCCGCGACCGAGATCGCCGGCGCCTGGCCCGGGGCGGCGCCCGGCTCGGCGACCTTGACCTCGAGGTTGAAGAGGTACCCGACCGTCTCCTCCTTGATGGCCTCGGTCATCGCCTGGAAGAGCTGGAAGCCCTCGCGCTGGTACTCGACGAGCGGGTCGCGCTGCGCCATCGCGCGCAGGCCGATGCCCTCCTTGAGGTAGTCCATCTCGTAGAGGTGCTCGCGCCACTTGCGGTCCAGGACCGAGAGCGTCACGCGCCGCTCGAGCTGGCGCATGTTCGCCGCGCCGAGCTGCTCCTCGCGGTTCTGGTAGGCGATGCGGGCGTCCGAGAGGATCTCCTCGAGCAGCAGGTCCTGCGACAGCCGGGTCGCCCCGCCCGCCTGCTCGACGACCTCGTCCGGCTCGATCGAGATGGGGAAGACGGCCTTGAGCGCGGTCCACAGGCCGTCCAGGTCCCAGTGCTCCGGGTTGCCCTCGGCCGTCGCGCCCTCGACGTACGCCGTGACGACGTCGGTGAGGAAGTGCTGCACCTGCTCCTGCAGGTCCTCGCCCTCGAGCACGCGGCGGCGCTCGTCGTAGATGACGGTGCGCTGGCGCGACAGGACGTCGTCGTACTTGAGCACGTTCTTGCGGATCTCGAAGTTGCGCGACTCGACCTGGCCCTGCGCGCTCGCGATGCCGCGCGTGACCATCTTCGACTCGAGCGGCACGTCGTCGGGGAACCCGGCGCGGTTCATCATCGACTCGGCCAGGGTCGAGTTGAACAGGCGCATGAGGTCGTCCTGCATCGACAGGTAGAAGCGGGACTCGCCCGGGTCGCCCTGACGGCCGGAACGACCGCGGAGCTGGTTGTCGATGCGGCGCGACTCGTGACGCTCGGTGCCGAGCACGTAGAGGCCGCCGAGCTCGCGGACCTCGTCGTGCTCCGCCGCGACCGCGGCCTTCGCCTTCTCCAGCGCGTCGGGCCAGGCCGCCTCGTACTCCTCCGGGTTCTCCGCGGCGTCGAGGCCGCGCGCCGCGAGGTCCGCGACCGCCATGAACTCGGCGTTGCCGCCGAGCATGATGTCGGTTCCACGACCGGCCATGTTCGTCGCGACCGTCACGGCGCCCTTGCGGCCCGCGAGGGCGACGATCGAGGCCTCGCGCTCGTGCTGCTTCGCGTTGAGGACCTCGTGCGGCACGCCCTGCTTCTTGAGCTTGGACGACAGCAGCTCGGACTTCTCGACGCTCGTCGTGCCGACGAGCACCGGCTGGCCCTGCGCGTGCCGCTCGACGATGTCCGCGACGACCGCGTCGAACTTGCCCTCCTCGTTCTTGTACACGAGGTCGGGCTGGTCGACGCGCTGCATCGGCCGGTTCGTCGGGATCGGCACGACGCCCAGCTTGTACGTGCCCTGGAACTCGGCCGCCTCCGTGTCCGCGGTACCGGTCATGCCCGAGAGCTTGGAGTACAGGCGGAAGTAGTTCTGGAGCGTGATCGTGGCGAGCGTCTGGTTCTCCGCCTTGATCTGCACGCCCTCCTTGGCCTCGATGGCCTGGTGCATGCCCTCGTTGTACCGGCGGCCGGGCAGGATGCGCCCGGTGTGCTCGTCGACGATCATGACCTCGCCGTTGAGCACCACGTAGTCCTTGTCGCGCTTGAAGAGCTCCTTCGCCTTGATGGCGTTGTTGAGGAACCCGATGAGCGGCGTGTTGAGGGACTCGTAGAGGTTGTCGATGCCGAGGTAGTCCTCGACCTTCTCGATGCCCGGCTCGAGCACGCCGACCGTGCGCTTCTTCTCGTCGACCTCGTAGTCCGAGCCCGGGCTCAGGCGGCGCACGACCTTCGCGAACTCGCCGAACCAGCGGTTCGTGTCGCCCGACGCTGGACCGGAGATGATGAGCGGCGTGCGCGCCTCGTCGATGAGGATCGAGTCGACCTCGTCGACGATCGCGAAGTGGTGGCCGCGCTGCACGAGGTCGTCCGTGGACCACGCCATGTTGTCGCGCAGGTAGTCGAAGCCGAACTCGTTGTTCGTGCCGTACGTGATGTCCGCGGCGTACTCCTGGCGGCGCTGCGCGGGCGTCTGGCCGGACAGGATGACGCCGGTCGTCAGGCCCAGGAAGCGGTAGACGCGGCCCATGAGCTCGCTCTGGTACTTCGCCAGGTAGTCGTTCACCGTGACGACGTGGACGCCCTTGCCCTCGAGCGCGTTGAGGTACGCGGCCGTGGTCGCGACGAGCGTCTTGCCCTCACCGGTCTTCATCTCGGCGATGTTGCCGAGGTGCAGCGCCGCGCCGCCCATGAGCTGGACGTCGAAGTGCCGCTGGCCGAGCGTGCGGCGCGAGGCCTCGCGCACCGCGGCGAACGCCTCGGGGAGCAGGTCGTCGAGGGTCTCGCCGGCCGCGAGGCGCGCCTTGAAGCGGTCGGTCTCCTCCCGCAGCTCCTCGTCGGTGAGATCCTCGAAGCCCGGCTCGAGCTTGTTGACCTGGTCGGCGAAGCCGGACAGCTTCTTGAGGATCCGGCCCTCGCCGATGCGAAGGACCTTGTCGAGGATCGAAGGCACGCAGGACTCCCGTATCGATCGGTGCCCGGGCCGGGTGGTCCGGGAGCAGCGCCGACGCTCTCCCGCGCGGGCGCGCACGGCAGCGGACGTCGGCAACGTCACACAACATCGTAGGCGAGTCGGAGCGACGTCGGACCCGCCCGGGTTTCGCCGACGACGAACCTCGCCGGCGAGACCCGCGCCAGCCTACGACGGCACGGGTCCCTCCGGCAGGCCCGCCCACCGACGGCGGTCGGCCCGTCAGGCGCCCGCCACCTCGGCCGCGAGCGCTGGCGCGAGGTCGCCCGACGGCGCGACGTCGACCTCGGGCACGCCCAGCCACCCTCCGAGCACGCGGAGCTCGGCCGCGAGGCGGGCCGCGGTCTGCTCCCCCGCCGACTGCTCGCGGTGCGCCGACAGCACCCGCAGGACGCCCGCCCGCCGGTCGGCCTTGAGGTCGACCCGCGCGGTGAGGTCCTCGCCCTCGAGGAACGGCAGGACGTAGTAGCCGTGGACCCGCTTCGGTGCCGGCACGTAGATCTCGATCCGGTAGTGCACGTCGAACAGCCGCTCGAGCCGCGTGCGCTCGAACACGAGCGGGTCGAACGGGTTGAGCAGCGTCGTCGCCGTCGCGCGACGCGGGAGCGCGGCGTCCGCGTGCAGGTACGTCGGCTCGTCCCAGCCCCGCACCGTCACGGGCCGCAGGGTCCCGGCCTCGACGAGCTCGTCGAACGCGGTGCGCACCGCGGGCCCCCGGAGCCGGAAGTAGTCCTTGAAGCAGCGCAACGTCCCCACCCCGTGCGCGCGGGCCCCGATCTCGAGCAGGGCGCGCACGGCGTCCGCGTCCGCGACGGGCGGGGCCGCGAGGGCCTCCGGCGGGAGCACGCGCTCCGTGAGGTCGTAGCAGCGCTCGAAGGCGCCGTTGCGACGCGCCGAGGTGATCTCGCCCGTGAAGAAGAGGAACTCGAGCGCACGCTTGGCGACCGTCCAGTTCCAGCCCCACTGCGAGCGGTCGCGCGGGTGCGCCCGGCCCTCGGCCTCCAGGATCTCGTGCACCTCGCTCGCCGTGATCGGACCGCGCTCCGTGACGAGGCGACGCACGTCGACCACCGCCTCGGAGTGGCTCATCTCCACCGCGCTGATCGTCCCCCACGCCTCGGTCCGGTACCGACGGCGGCGCCACTCCAGCAGCGGCCACGTGCTCGGCGGGACGTACGACGCCATGTGCGCCCACGTCTCCACGAGCCGTCGCGGGGCGCGACCCGCCGCGCGGTCCAGCAGCGCCGTGTCGTACGGGCCGAGGCGCGCGTACAGCGGCATGAGGTGCGCCCGCGCGAGCACGTTCACCGAGTCGATCTGCAGCAGCCCGAGGCGGTCGATCACGCCCTGGACCTGCCGCATCGTCGGCGCGCGCCCGACGGTCCCGTCGTACGGACGCTCCCGGTGCAGGCCCTGGGCGGCGAGCGCGACACGGCGCGCCTGGGACAGGGACATCGACTCGGACCTCGACGGCATGACGACCACCCCCCGATCCTGCCGAACCCCACCCACACCCGCCCCGTGCCGAACAGGCGGTCCTGGCGCGTCCCGGTCACCGGACGCACCACGACCACCTGCTCGGCCGATCCGGAGGGCCCGGTCGTGGCGGGACGGAGACGGCGGACGGGACGGGCCGGCAGCGCGACGCGCCCGGACCCGAGGAGGGTCCGGGCGCGTCGGCGAGGGTCAGGCGGTCTTCTCGACCGCGGCGTCGGCGCAGTCGCAGGACGTGTCGAGCGCGACGACCCCGTACGTCCAGCCGCGGCGCCGGTAGGCGACGGACGGGCGCGAGGTCTCCACGTCGACGAAGAGGAAGAAGTCGTGGCCGACCATCTCCATCTCGTACAGCGCGTCGTCCACGGTCATGGGTTCCGCGGAGTGCAGCTTCTGCCGGATGACGACGGGCGAGTCGCCGAGGGTGGTCTCGACGGCCTCCCCGGGCGCGGTGGGCGCGGTCGGCGCCGGCGGCGGGGGTGCGGCGTGCGTGGCCGGGTCGTAGGGGCGCACGTCGACGGGCGGCACGACGGTGTGGTTGCGGTGGTCCTTGCGACGGTCGCGGGCACGGCGCAGGCGCTCGGCGAGCTTGTCCATCGCGAGGTCGAGGGCGCCGAACCGGTCGTCCGCCGCAGCCTCGGCACGGACGACGGGTCCCTTGGCGCGCACGGTCAGCTCGACGCGTTCGCGAACTCCGGAGAGCCTCGGGTTGTTCTCGTGGGTGACCTCGACGTCCACGCGCTGCGCCGTCGGCGCGAGCTGCTGGACCTTGGCGAGCTTGTCCTCCACGTGCCGGCGGAAGCGGTCTGCCACTTCCGTGTGCCTGCCGACGACGACGATCTCCATGTGAGCCTCCGCGAGGATCTTGTGCGGCGCCCGGCTCGATGCGTCCGAGCGCCTCGTTCGGATTCGGTAGGAGCACCCGTTCCCGGGTGCGGTGGGCTACCACCTCCTTGCGGCGCGAGGCCGCGCGCTCGGTACGCTCGCGCGGCGTCGGACGTGCCCTGCACCTCCGTCGTCCGCGGCGACTGGCCCTCAGACTAACCCGCGCCCCGGGGTGTCGGCAGCACCAACGGGAGGTGAACCGGAGGACCTTCGGCCCCGCCCGTCCGACGGGCGCCACCCGCCTCCCCCGGCGCCCGGCGACGCGTCGACGGCGCGGGCGTCGCGGCCAGCACGAAGGCTCCCAGCACGGGCATCCCGGCGCGGGAGAGGGCGGTCTCGCACGCGGCGAGGGTGGCCCCGGTGGTGAGGACGTCGTCGACGAGGAGGCACGCGAACCGTTCCTGGACGACCGCCCGCGCCCGCCGCCCGGTCACGGGTCCCGCCGCGAGGCGGACCGCCCCGAGGCGGGCACCGCGCGCCCGCGCGCCGAGCCCGACCTGGTCGCGGACCGGTCCCCGCTGGGTCAGCAGGGGCACGGCCCGCGCCGGCGTCCCCGCGGTGGCGAGACCCGCGGCGACCGCCCGCGCGAGCACGACGACGGGGTCGCGCCCGCGGGCCCGGCGCGCGGCGGCGGACGTCGGCGCGGGCACGACGAGGACCGGCCCCGCCGGGGCGCCGGGACGGGCGCCGAGGGCCTGGCCCAGGTCGGCACCCGCCCGTCCGGCGACGGCTCCCAGCGGGCGGTCGAGGTCGGCCCGCCCGCGGTCCTTCCAGGCGACGACCACGCCGCGCACCGGGCCGGCGTAGTGCGCCGGGGCCCAGACGGGAAGGGGCGCGACGCCGTCGAGCCGGTCGAGGCGGGGAGCCGCCTGCTCGCGGCGCCGCAGCGGTGCGCCCAGCGGCGCGAGGCAGTCGCGGCACCACCGCACGTCGGGACGGTCGCACCCCGGGCACGCGACCGGCAGCACGAGGCGCGTGACGTCGTCGAGAGCACGGAGGAGCACCGGACGAGCATGCCCGGGGCGCGGCCTGCGCGCGGGTGCGGCGGCGAGCCCTGTGGACGACGACGGCCCGCGCCCCGGACCGGCGCCCGGCGTCGGGTCCTGGGGCCAGGGCCTGTGGTCAGGCCCCGACGAGGGCGAGACGAGGCCCCGGTCAGCCGGGGTAGGTGGGCAGGCGCACCTCGGTCGCGACCTTCGTCCAGAGCGTCGAGGTGCCCGCCGCGTAGAGGCTGCTGTCGCTGGTCCCGACGAGGGTCGTGGCGATGCCCGTCGCCGAGGCGAGGGACACGGCGTCCTCGACCGGCGACGAGGCCATCGTCGGCCCACCGACGGGGACGCGCTGCACGACGGGGTCCGCCGTCCCGACGGTGCGGCCGAGCACCCCCAGCAGGGCCCGGTCCACCCACGTGACCTGGGTGGCGGCGACCACCGGTTGCCCCACGCGGACCGGCTCCGAGAGCTGGGTCGGGCGACCTGCCTCGTCGCGGACGATGCCGGCGACCTGGATCTGCGCCCCGCTCCCGGCGTCGCTCACGACGGCGACCCGCGCGCCGTCCGGCGCCACGCGCACCGACATGATCGTGCGGCCCTCGAGCCAGGGTGCCGCGACGGTGGAGACCGCCGCGTCGGACCCCGCCCCGCGGAGGTCGACGACCTGGAGCGTGCCCGCCTGCACCTGCGGCCCGCTCCACAGGTACTGGAAGCGGTCGATCGACGGCGCGAGGATGTTCGACCCCGTGAGCAGCGTCGTCGGCCCGGACTCCGCGGTGGGCGCCGTGACGATGCGGCCGCCCCCGTCGCGGACCACGTACGTCGCGTCGGAGGACCGTCCGCGGAAGGCGAGGGCCGTGGGCTGGAGCCCGGTGAGCGGCGCGGCGGACGCGACCGCCTTGGTCGTGCGCCCCTCGAGGCTCATGATCTGGTCCCCGGACAGGACGACGGGATCGTCGGGCGTGGTCGCGACGCCGATGGTCGGGACCTCGTCCGCGGAGAGGGTGGACCCGCCCACCCCGATCGTGATCTCGACGCGTCCTCCGAGGGACGCCTGGAGCTGGGCGAGGAGGAGGGCGCGGTCAGCGGGCGGCGCCTCCGTCACGGGCTCGTTGAGCGGCACGATGACGGCGCCCTCGCCCGGCGGGACCGAGTCGATGCTCAGCGCGGTGCCCTCGGGGGCGACGGTCGCCACGGAGCCCGCGAGCCACTCCGAGGGACCGTTCAGCGTCTCGCGCACCGCGAGCGCCTGCCAGTTGCGGCTCGGGAACCAGCGCGCGTCGGGCACGAGGTAGGCGCGGTCGACCGTCGGGAAGTAGAGGTTGACCTGCTTGTACGTCTGCGCGAAGTTCGCCTCGGTGATCGTCAGGCCGTCGTCGACGGCGTCGATGCGCCACTGGTCGTCGTCGTCGCGCACGAGCCCGTAGGAGATCTCGATCGTCTGCCCGGGGGCCTGCTCGGTGTAGACGCCGTGCTCGTCGACGGTGCCGGTGAGCTCCGCGGTCGTGCGGACCGTCGTGACCCCGTCCTCGAGCGTCGACTCGTCCACGACGAGCTCCGGCTCTCCCGCGAGGATCGCGACCTGCGCGAGCGGCGACCACTCCTCCTGCACCTCGGCCGTGAGGAACTCCGAGGCGACGTCGAACGAGCTCCGCGCGCCCTGGGCCTGCGCCGCGAGGAACCCCTGGACGATCTGGGTCGGCGACGCGTCCCGGATCGGGGCCGCGGCGCTGACGAACGGCTGGCCCGGGTCCTCGGGGGTGGCCTGCCCCTCGGTGACGGGCCCGGAGGTCGGGATGGAGGCGCACGCGCCGAGCGCGGCGACCAGCGCCGTCGCGAGCCCGGCGGCGAGCGCGTGCCCGGCCCGCCGACGCAGGGTTCGACCGCGCAGGGTCCCGGTGGTGGTCATCGCGCCTCCCGCACGTCGTCGCCGATCAGGTGCTCGTCGCCGGTCCCGGGCTCGGCCCCTCGGCCGGGGTGCCCGGCATGGTCGCGCGGCAGGACGACGGGGATGCCGCCCGTGACCGACGGGAGGTCGGCAGGACCCGCCGTCCCCTCGACGTCCTCGACGACCGGGGTCGTCGCGCTCCACTCGGCGGGGAGACCGCGGCCGACGGCGGCCTCGGCGACGAGCGGCAGCGGCGAGGACTGGAGCCGGATGCCCGCGCGCCGAGGCAGCGTGAGCCGGAAGCTCGCGCCGCGGCCGGGACGACCCCACGCCTCGAGCCAGCCGCCGTGCAGGTGCGCGTCCTCGAGCGAGATCGCGAGGCCGAGGCCCGTCCCGCCGGTCGTGCGGGCGCGGGCCGGGTCCGCGCGCCAGAAGCGGTCGAACACGTGCTGGACCTCGTCCGGGGTCATGCCGACGCCGTGGTCGCGCACCGCGATCGCGACGGCGTGCCCGTCGCCCTCGACCGTGATCTCGACGGGCCGTTCCTCGGCGTGCTCGATCGCGTTGACGACCAGGTTGCGGACGATGCGCTCGACGCGACGCGGGTCGATGTCGGCCGTGACCGGCTCGTCCCCGAGGTGGACGGACAGCCACACGCCCTTGCGCTCGGCGAGCGGGGCGGCGTGGTCGACGGCGGCGTTGACGACGTCGCGCAGGTCGCGCCGCTCGGCGTCCAGGACCGCGGCGCCCGCGTCGAACCGGCTGATCTCGAGCAGGTCCGCGAGGAGGTCCTCGAACCGGTCGAGCTGGGCCTGCAGCAGCTCGGTCGAGCGCCTCGAGACGGGGTCGAAGTCCTCGCGCGAGGAGTACAGCACCTCGGACGCCATCCGGATCGTCGTGAGCGGCGTCCGCAGCTCGTGGGAGACGTCGGAGACGAACCGGCGCTGGAGCATCGACAGCTCCTCCATGCGCCCGATCTGCTCCTGCAGCCCCTGCGCCATCTCGTTGAACGAGTGCGCGAGCGACGCCATCTCGTCGTGCCCCTTGACCGGGAGCCGCTCGTCGAGGCGACCGTCGGCGAGGCGCTCCGCGACGGTCGCCGCCTGCCGCACGGGCAGGACGGCCTGGCGCGTGACGAGCGCGGTGATGCCAACGAGCAGGGCGAGCAGCACGAGCGCACCGACGAGCAGGACCGACTGCAGGAAGCGCAGCGTCTCCTGGTCCGCCCTCAGGTCGTAGAGGTAGTAGAGCTCCCAGGTCCCGGCGACGGGCACCTCGACCGTCGAGCCGACGACGATGCCCGGCACGACCGGCGAGTCCGGGTCCGCCGGGTCGACCGGGATGGCGACCGACTGGAGGTACTGCTCGCCGTCCGCGGAGACCGTGGCCGCGCGCATCTCGGGCGTGACGAGGTCGGTGAGCTGCGGGTTCGTCGACAGGTCGAGGAACCCGACGGTGCTCGACCCGCCGGCCTGCCACAGGAAGACGTCGCGCGACGAGCCCGTGCTCTGCAGCATCGAGAACAGGTCGAACAGCAGCGACTGCGCCTCGGTCGCGTTCGCCGCGGGCGACGCGTCGAGCGTGTTGCGCGCCTGCTGCGTCGACTGCGCGCTCTCCAGGTCGACCTCGTCCGCGCGCCGCTCGTAGAGCCCGTCGCGCATCGCGTCGGTGAGGTACGCGCCCAGCGCGCCGACGGTGAGGACGCCCACGACGAGCGCGGACGTGACGACGCGGAGCTGCATCGAGGAGCGCCAGCGCCACACGACGCGGCGGGCCGTGGCGCGCGCGCGGCGTCGGACCCGGCGCCAGAGCCCCCGCCAGCGCCCGTCGGTGGAGCCGGCCGTCGCGCTCACGTGCGGGTCGCGCCCGCCTTGTACCCGACGCCGCGGACGGTCAGCACGATCTCCGGGTTCTCCGGGTCGTGCTCGATCTTCGAGCGCAGGCGCTGCACGTGGACGTTGACGAGGCGCGTGTCCGCGGCGTGCCGGTAGCCCCAGACCTTCTCGAGGAGCACCTCGCGCGTGAAGACCTGCCACGGCTTGCGCGCGAGCGCGACGAGGAGGTCGAACTCGAGCGGGGTCAGCGAGACCTGCTCGCCGCCGCGCGAGACGCGGTGGCCCGTCACGTCGATCTCGACGTCGCCGATCGACAGGTGCTCGGGGGCCGGCTCCTCCGTGCGGCGCAGGCGCGCGCGGATGCGGGCCACGAGCTCCTTGGGCTTGAACGGCTTGGAGATGTAGTCGTCGGCGCCCGACTCGAGACCGAGCACGACGTCGACCGTGTCGCTCTTCGCGGTGAGCATGATGACGGGCACGCCCGACTCGGCGCGGATGAGGCGGCACACCTCGGTGCCGTCCTTGCCCGGGAGCATGAGGTCGAGGAGCACGAGGTCCGGCTGGGTGCTGCGGAACGTCTCGAGCGCGAGGTCGCCGTCGGCGCAGAAGACGGGCTCGAATCCCTCGGAGCGCAGGACGATCCCGATCATCTCGGCCAGAGCGGTGTCGTCGTCGACCACGAGCACACGAACCTTCATGCGGACATCTTGCCATCGACGGGCCGCGGCTCGGAGCGGCCCGGCGCCCCCGGCGCGGGTGAACCCGACCCGCCGCCACCTCGTGCCGACCCGTCGTGCAGCCCCGCGTGCCGGTGGGACGCGGCGGGCCGGGACCGCCGTGGTGCAGGGCCGCGTACTAGGGTGGCCTCGCCGCCGTCGCCCGATCCTCGCACGGCGGCCTGGACCGACGCCCGAGCCGACCCGGGGGACCACGAGCACATGAGCACACCCGACACCTCCGGCACGCCGGACGGTGCCACGCCCGACCCGACGGCGGCACCCGGTCCGACGACGCCCGTCGGCCCCACCCCGGGCGACGACGCCGGCGGCTGGGGAGCCCCCGCGTACGGCGCACCCGGCTACGGTGCGCCGGGCAGCACCGCCCCGCAGCCGCCGCAGCCCCAGTACGGCCAGTACGCCCCCGGGTACGGGCCCGGCCAGGTCCCGACGGCGGACCAGCCGCCCGCGCCCGCCGCACCCGGCGGGTGGGGGCAGCCGGCCTCCGGGCAGCCGCAGTACGGCCAGTCCGCGCCGCAGGCTCCGGGCGGGTACGGACAGCCGGGCTACGGGCAGGGCCAGTACGGACAGGGGCAGTACGGACAGGGCCAGTACGGCCAGCAGCAGTACGGCGCCCCCGGCTACGGCCCGCCCGCCGGGTTCGCGGGCGCGCCCTACGTGCCGCCCGCCGCGAAGCCGGGGATCGTCCCGCTGCGTCCGCTGTCGCTCGGCGAGATCTTCGACGGCGCGTTCGGCGCCATCCGCCACAACCCGCGCGTCATGCTCGGCATGAGCACGCTCGTCGTCGTCGTCGCGACCGTCATCGGGGCGCTGCTCGGATGGGCGTTCTCCGGCTACTTCGCGGACCTCTTCCTCTCCCTGCCCAGCGAGTCCGGGCTCGGCGGGATGGAGAACGACTTCGCGATGCTCTACTCGAGCACGCTCGGGACCGGGCTCACGACGAGCCTCGCGACCCCCATCGTCAGCGGGCTGCTCACGGTCTCCATCGGGCAGTCCGTCATCGGGCGCAAGGCCACGATCGGGGAGGTCTGGGCCCAGGTGGGCCGCCGCGCGTGGTTCCTCATCGGCTTCTCGCTCCTGCTGGGCCTCGCGTGGGCGGTCGCCGTCGCGCTGGTCGTGCTCCTCGTCGCCCTCGGCTTCGCCGCCACGACCGGGCTCGGGGTGGTCCTGCTCGTCGTCGCCCTCCCGGGTCTCCTGGTGCTGGCCGTCTGGGTGGGCACGCGCACCGGGCTCGTCCCGCCGGCGCTCGCGCTCGAGGGCCAGCCGTTCTGGGCGACGGTCCGGCGCTCGTGGCTCCTGACGCGCGGCAGCTTCTGGCGCCTGTTCGGCATCTACCTGCTCGCCTACGTCGCGATGTACGTCGTCGTGCAGATCGTCGTCTCGCCGTTCAGCATCGTCAGCACGTTCCTCCTCGCCGCCGGCCAGGGCTTCGTCGCGAACGCCCTGCTGGCGCTCGGCGTCGCGCTCTCGACGATCGTCATGACGCTGTTCCTGGGGAGCGTCGTGGCGCTGCTCTACATCGACGTGCGCATGCGGCGCGAGGGCCTGGACGTCGAGCTCGCCGCCGCGGCGAACGCGCAGCCGCCCGCATGACGCTGCGGTCGCTCGCGGCCGACGCGCCCGTGCAGCCGGACGCCGACGAGGCGCGCCGGTGGCTCGTCGAGGAGCTCGCGAAGCCCGAGTACCGCACGGAGCCGTCGCTCCTGCAGCGGTTCCTCGACTGGCTGCTCGGGCTCTTCGACGGCGCACCCACGATCGACCTGGGCGGCCCGCTCACCGCGGTGCTCGTCGTCGCGGTCGTGCTTCTCGTGGCCGGCATCGCCTACTGGGTCGCGGGCCCGGTGCGCCTGTCGCGCCGGGCGACGTCGTCCGTCGTCGTGCAGGACGACGACGCGCGGACCGCGGCCGAGATGCGCGCGGCGGCCGACGCCGCGGCGTCCCGGGCCGACTGGGCGACCGCCACGCTCGAGCGCTTCCGCGCCGTCGTCCGCTCGCTCGAGGAGCGGGCCGTCCTCGACGCCCGTCCCGGGCGGACCGCGTGGGAGGCCGCCGAGGCCGCGGGCGAGCGCGTGCCCGACGTCGCGGACGGGCTCGCCCGTGGCGCGCACCTGTTCGACGACGTCGCGTACGGCAAGGCAGCCGTCGGGCCCGAGGCGGACGCGTTCCTGCGGGCGCTCGACGAGCGCACCCTGGCGACGCGCCCCGCGCTGCGGGCAGAGCTCGCGACGACGGCCGCCCCGACCCCGGGGGGTGACGACGCGTGAGCACCACGACGTCCGCGGCCCCGTCCGGGGACGGCACCCGGGCCGTCACGACGGCGTACGTGCCCGTCGTCGGCGACGGCACGACCGCCGGGTCGCGGGCCCGGAGCCGGTGGCGACGCGCCCGCTGGCCCGTCGCGGTGGTCGTCGCGCTCCTCGTGCTCGCCGGCCTGTCCGCGATCGCGCGCCCCACGACCTCGGCGACGCCCCTGGCACCCGACAACCCCGGCCCCGACGGCGCGCGCGCCGTCGCCGAGGTGCTGCGCGACCGGGGCGTCGAGATCACGTACGTGACGACGGTCGCGGACGCGGTCGCGGCGTCCGCCGACGGGGGGACCCTGCTCGTCGCGCAGGGCGACTTCCTGCTCGACGCGCAGGTCGACGCGCTCGTCCGCACGCCGACCGACCTCGTCCTGGTGGCTCCGCCCGACGTCCTGCTCTCGTCCGCGACCGACGGCGGCGCGGAGCTCGCCTACGACTGGGGGTCGGGGTCGTCCGCCCGGTCGGCGCGCTGCGACGACCCGGCCGCGGAGGCGGCCGGGGCGCTGCGCTCGGACGGCGTCGGCTTCCACGCGCTCGACCGGACGACCGTCCTGTGCTTCCCCTCCGCCGACGACCCGTCGATCGGCGCCTACCTCGTGCACGAGACCGACGAGCGGAGCGTGCGCGCCGTCGACACGGCCGCGGTCCTGCGCAACGACTCGGTCACCGACGACGGCAACGCCGCCCTCGCCCTGTGGACGCTCGGTGCGCACGACCGCCTCGTGTGGCTCGTGCCCGACCCGTTCGACACGTCGCTCGGCGGCGGCGAGGACGAGCAGACCCCGGCGCTCTCCCTCCCGCCGTGGTTCGGCGTCGTCGCGCTCCAGGTGCTCGTCGTCGCGCTCGTCGTCGCGCTGTGGCGCGGCCGCCGGCTCGGCCGGCTCGTGACGGAGGACCTGCCGGTCGTCGTGCGCGCGGCCGAGACGACGCGCGGCCGCGGCCGCCTCTACCGGCGCGCCGGAGCGCGCGGGCACGCCGCCGCCGGGCTGCGCGCGAGCGCCGCGGACCGGCTCGCGAACCGGCTCGGCCTCCCGCGCTCCGCCGACGCGCCCGCCCTCGTCGACGCGGTCGCCCGCGCGACGGGCCGCCCGGGCGAGCAGGTCGCCCAGCTCCTGTACGGACCACCACCCGCCGACGACGCGGCGCTGCTCGAGCTCGCGCGTCACCTTGACCGGATCGAGAGCGAGGTCTACCACTCGTGACGCACCACCCCGACGGCTCCGTGCCGCAGCCCGACCGCTACGCGCCGCCACCGCACCAGGAGCAGCCGTACATCCAGGACCCGAGCGTCGCCGACCGCGTGAGCGCGGCCGCCGGCGCCCCCGGTCACGAGCCCGGACCGCACGGCCCGGGCGTCCCGGCGCCCGGCGACGCCGCCGCTCCCCCGGCGGCCTACGGTCAGCCGGGAGTCCCCGCACCGGCACCCGTGCACGACGCACCGCCCGCGCCGTCCCCCGAGCTGCGCCAGGCCCTGGCCGCCGTGCGCACCGAGGTGGGCAAGGCCGTCGTCGGGCAGGACGGGGCCGTGACGAGCCTGCTCATCGCGCTGCTGTGCAAGGGCCACGTGCTGCTGGAGGGCGTGCCCGGCGTCGCGAAGACGCTGCTCGTGCGCACGCTCGCCGCGTCGCTCGACCTCGGCACCAAGCGCGTGCAGTTCACGCCCGACCTCATGCCCGGCGACGTCACGGGCTCGCTCGTGTACGACGCGCGGACCGCCGAGTTCTCGTTCCGCGAGGGCCCCGTCTTCACGAACCTGCTGCTCGCGGACGAGATCAACCGCACGCCCCCCAAGACCCAGGCGTCGCTCCTGGAGGCCATGGAGGAGCGGCAGGTCTCGGTCGACGGCACGCCGCGCCCCCTGCCCGACCCGTTCCTCGTCATCGCGACGCAGAACCCCGTCGAGTACGAGGGCACGTACCCGCTGCCCGAGGCGCAGCTCGACCGCTTCCTGCTCAAGGTCGTGCTGCCCCTGCCCGAGCGCGAGCAGGAGGTCGAGGTGCTCGCCCGCCACGCTGCCGGCTTCAACCCGCGCGACCTCGCGGGCGCGGGCGTGCGCGCCGTCGCCGGGCGCGACGTGCTCGACCGGGCGCGCGCGGAGGTCGCGCGCGTCCAGGTCGCGCGCGAGGTCCTCGGCTACGCCGTCGACGTGTGCCGCGCGACGCGCCACTCCCCCTCGTTGTCCCTCGGCGTGTCCCCGCGCGGCGCGACGGCGCTGCTCGCCACGTCGCGCGCGTGGGCCTGGCTCTCGGGCCGCTCCTACGTGACGCCCGACGACGTCAAGGCCCTCGCGCACCCGACGCTGCGCCACCGCGTGCAGCTCCGGCCCGAGGCCGAGCTCGAGGGCGTGACCGCCGAGAGCGTGCTCGACACCGTGCTCGCGTCCGTCCCCGTCCCCCGCTGAGGCGTCGCACGTGGCCCTGACGTGGCGCGCCGTCGTGCTCACGGCGCTCGGGATCGTCCCCGTGCTGCTGTTCCCCGTGCCGGGGACGGTGCTCGTGTGGACGCTGCTCGTCGTCGCGCTGTGCGCGCTCGACGCCTCGCTCGCCGCGTCCCCGCGGCGCGTCGCGATCGAGCGGCGCGTCCCGGGCTCGGTCCGCCTCACCGACACGACGACGTCGCGCCTCACCCTCACCAACCTCGCGCCCCGGCGGCTCCGCGCGCTCGTGCGCGACGCGTGGCCGCCGTCCGCGGGGACCCAGGTCAACCGGCACCCGGTCGACCTGCCGCCCGGCGAGGCCACGCGCGTCACGACCGTCCTCGTGCCCACGCGGCGCGGCGAGCGCGTCGCCGACCGGGTCACGATCCGCTCGTTCGGCCCGCTGCGCCTCGCCGCGCGCCAGGCCTCGATCACCGTGCCCGGCCGGCTGCGCGTGCTCCCCGAGTTCGCGTCCCGCCGTCACCTGCCGAGCCGGCTCGCGCGCCTGCGCGAGATGGACGGTCGCGCCGCGGTGCAGGTGCGCGGCGAGGGCACCGAGTTCGACTCGCTGCGCGAGTACGTGCTCGGCGACGACGTCCGCTCGATCGACTGGCGCGCGTCCGCCCGCGGCCGGGACATGGTCGTGCGCACGTGGCGCCCCGAGCGCGACCGGCGCGTGCTCATCGTCGTCGACACGTCCCGCACGTCCGCGACCCGCGTCGGCGACGAGCCGCGCCTCGACGCGAGCATCGAGGCCGCGCTCCTGCTCGCCGCGCTCGCCGGCCGCGCGGGCGACCGCGTCGAGCTCGTCGCGTACGACCGCACCGTGCGCTCGCGCGTCGCCGGGGCGGCCGGCCCGCGCCTCATGCCCGCCATGGCGGACGCCCTCGCACCGCTCGAACCCGCGCTCCTCGAGACCGACTGGCCGGGACTCGTCGGCACCGTCCACGAGCGCCTGTCGCAGCGCGCGCTCGTCGTGCTCCTGTCGACCCTCGATCCCGCCGCCGTCGAGACCGGGCTGCTCCCCGTCGTCGGGCAGCTCACGGCCAAGCACCAGGTCGTGCTCGCCGCCGCGGGCGACCCCGAGGTCGCCGCCCTGCGTGACGGCCGCAGCGGCACCGCCGAGGCGTACGACGCCGCCGCGGCGGCCCGCGGGGAGATCGAGCGCGCCGCCGTGACGACCGTCCTGCGCCAGCGCGGCGTCGAGGTCGTCGACGCCCTCCCCGACGACCTCGCCCCCCGCCTCGCCGACACCTACCTCGCCCTCAAGGCCGCCGGCCGCCTCTGACGTCCGGGCCCGCCGACCGCGAGGTAGAGCCTCCGGTCGCGAGAGAGAGCTCCGGGCGTCCTACCTCGCGACCGGCGGTTCTACCTCGGCGGTCGAGGTCGTTCCCTCAGGGGCGAGGTAGGGTCGTGCGGGTCGTTCCACCGAGCTCAGGAGTACCCCGTGGCCTGGCAGCCCACCGATCCCCGACAGCGCGCACGGCGCAACCGTCGCGTCGCGATGATCGTCGTGGCGGCGCTCCTCGCGACGTTCCTCATCCCTGCGCTCGCGATCGTGCTGTCCTGACCCGCCGATGGGCGACGGGCGGTTCGGGCCGCGGCTGAGCCACGACGACCTCAACCGTGCGCTGCTCGCGCGCCAGCACCTCGACGCCCCCTGCGAGGCGTCGGTGCTGGACGAGGTGCGGCATCTCGTGGGGCTCCAGTCGCAGGTGCCGTCGTCGCCGTACCCCGCCCTGTGGTCGCGGCTCGCGGCGTTCGCGCCCGACGACCTGGGCGCGCTGCTCACCGACCGTGCGGTCGTGCGCGTGGGCGCGCTGCGCGGGACGGTGCACCTGGTCGCCGCGGACGACGCGCTGGGGGTCACGGCGCTGGTGCGGCCGACGCTCGCCGCGTACCTGCGGGCGAAGAACCAGCACGGCGCGGCCCTCGCGGACGTGGACCTCGACGACCTCGAGGAGGTCGCGCGCGACCTGCTCGACGAGCCGCTCACCTCGGTCGAGCTCGGCAGGCGCCTCGCGGTGCGGTGGCCCGACGTCGATCCCAAGCACCTCGCGTACGGTGCGCGCTGCCTGCTGCCGCTGGTCCAGGTGCCGCCGCGCGGGCTCTGGGGCGCGAGCGGGCCGGGGACCACCACCACGTGGACGACGGCGCAGGCCTGGCTGGGCCGCTCCGACCCGGTCCTCGACGCGGTCGCGCACGACACGGACCCCGACGCCGTCCTCGCGACCCGCGTCGGGCTCGTGCGGCGCTACCTGGCGGCGTTCGCCCCGGCCTCCGTGGTCGACGCGCAGCAGTGGTCGGGCCTGACCCGGCTCAAGCCCGCGTTCGAGGTGCTGTGTCCCGCGCTCGTGACGTTCACCGGCCCGGACGGCAAGGAGCTCTTCGACCTCCCCGACGCGCCCCGCCCGCCCGGCGACGCGCCCGTGCCGACGGTCCTCGCGGGCGACTTCGACAACCTCGTCCTCGCGCACGACGACCGGACGCGGATCCTCGGCGACGTGCCGGTCAAGAGCGTCGTGAGCATCAACGGGCAGGTCGCGGCGACGGTGCTCGTCGACGGACGCGTGGCCGGGGCGTGGACGGCGCGCCCGACCACCCCGTCCGCCCCCAGCCGGGCGACGACCGGGGCGACCTCGCCCGACGAGGCTGCGGACGACGTCGTGCACGTCGAGGTGCGCCCGCTGCACGGACCCGCGGGCGACGCGGCCGGACGCGGCACGGGCGCGGGCGGGCTGGGCGGCGCCGACGTCCGTCGCTCCCCCGCGGACCGGCTCCGCGAGCCCGGCGTGCGCGACGCGGTCGTCGCGCGAGCCGAGGACTGGGTCCGGTGCGCGTGGCCGGGTGCGCGGGCGCGCGTCGTCGTGCACGACTGACCCCCTCACGACTCCCCGGCCCCGAGCCGATGGCCGGCAGCCGATCCGGGAGCCGACGAGTCCAGAGCTGGGAGGAGCCGGGAGGCTGGAGCCAGGAAGAACCGTCAGGCCGCGACCGGGGCGACGTCGCCCGCGTGGTCGGCGGTGAGGTCGCCGGTCTCCCCGGCCGCCACCGCACGACGGCCGAGCACGATCGTGTAGACCCAGAACCCGGCGAGCGCGATCGCGCCGATGACGATCTTGAGCCACCACGGCATGGTCGAGCCCGTGACGAAGCCCTCGATCACCCCGGAGATCGCGAGCGCGATGACGAGCCCGATCGCGACGGTGACGAGCGCGCGGCCCTCCTGGGCGAGCGCGCGCGAGCGCGGGAGCGGGCCGGGATCGACCCACGCCCAGAAGATGCGGAGCCCTGCGGCGCCGGCGACGAACACCGACATGAGCTCGAGCAGTCCGTGCGGCGCGATGAGCTGGAGGAACAGCCCCAGCTCGCCGTGCGCGGCCATCATGCCGCCGGTCGAGCCGATGGCCACGGCGTTCGAGAACAGCACGTACGCGGGGAAGATCCCCGTGATCCCCAGCCCGATGCACTGCGCCGCGATCCAGGCGTTGTTGGTCCAGACGACCGTCGCGAAGTCGAGCCCGGGGTCGTAGTAGGACGCGAACGCCTCGTTCACGTAGTTCTCCTGGACGCTCGGCGGCCCCATGGACGCGAGGCCCTCGGGCGTCGTCGCGACCCAGACCCCGGCGACGAGCGCCACGACGACGCACGCGACCGTCACGCCGACCGACCACCACCGGATCCGGTACAGGGCGGCGGGCAGGGACACGGTGAGGAACCGCACGACGTCGCGCCACGCGGGCTCGTGCGCCCCCGCGATGCGGGTGCGGGCCTTGCCCAGCAGCACGGACAGGCGCGAGATGAGCACGGGGTCGGGCGCGACGGACCGGACGGTCGACAGGTGCGTCGCGACGGCCTGGTAGAGCCGGACCAGCTCGTCCGCCTCGGCGCCGTCGAGCGTGCGCCGCGACGTGAGGGTCTCCAGGCGGTCCCACTGCGCGCGGTGCACGTCGGTGAAGGCGTCGAGGTCCACGACCGATACCCTGCCACACAGGGCGTGCCGCCGGTGCGCCGACCGGCGTGCGGGCACGGACCCGTGACGGAGCGAGGGCGAGGAGCAGCGTGCGGGACGGCATCCTGATCGGCGAGGGCGTGGTCCTCGATGCACGACCGGCCTCGTTCGTCACCCGCGGCCTCGCGCTCTTCCTCGACATGCTCACGCTGTTCGTCGCGCTGTTCGCGCTGCTCTTCGCGACGTCGGGCTCGCTCGAGCTGGTCGACCCGGACTTCGCCCCGGCCATCGGGATCGCGCTCGCCGTCCTCGTCATGGTCGTCGTCCCGACGACCGTGGAGACGCTGTCGCGCGGGCGCTCGCTCGGGAAGCTCGCGCTGGGCATCCGGGTCGTGCGCGACGACGGCGGCCCGGTCCGCTTCCGGCACGCCTTCCTGCGCGCGCTGGTCGGCATCGGCGAGATCTGGCTGACGCTCGGCTCCGTCGCGCTCGTCGCGTCGCTGACGAACGACAAGGGCAAGCGCCTCGGCGACATGGCGGCGGGGACGTACGCGATCCGGGTGCGGGGCGGGCGGCCGACGCTCGCGCCGCTCGTCATGCCGCCGTACCTCGCCGCGTGGGCGTCCCACGCCGACATGCGCCGCCTGCCCGACGGTCTCGCGCTCGCCGCGCGGCAGTTCCTGGCGCGGTCGAACACGCTTCACCCGGCGTCGCGGGCCCGGCTCGGCCAGGAGCTCGCGGGACAGGTCGAGCGGTACGTGGCGCCCGGCCCGCCGCCCGGCACGCACCCGGAGACGTTCCTCCTGGCGGTGCTCGCCGAGCGGCGCGACCGGGACTGGGCGACGGCGCAGCGCGCGCAGGCGCTCGCGCGCGAGCAGGCCGAGCTGCTGCACCGGCTCCCCTACTCGATCCCCGACCCCACGCGCTGACGCCGACGCCCGCGCACGGTGTCAGCGCCCCGCGGGTCCCGAGGCCCCTGCGGCGCCGGCACGTCGCGCGGGGCGGGCGTCCTCGAAGCGACCCACCACGCGGGAGATCCCCAGGAGCACGAGCGCGAAGGCGCCGAACCAGACCGGGCGGCTCGCCCACCAGTCGGCGCTGCCCGGGGGCGGGAGCTGCTGGCCGAGCGCCACGAGCACCGTCCCGACGACGACGATCACCGCCGTCAGGTGCCACAGGTAGACGGTCATCGACCGTCGGGCGAGGCCCGCGACGACGGCGCGGCCACGCCCGTCCGCCCAGCGCACGAGCGGTCCTCGGGCGGCGAGCGCGAGGGCGACGAGGGCGACCGCGTGCAGGACGACGGGCGCCGTGGGCGGCCCGAGGTTCGACATCGTGTCCCCCGGCATGCCGATGAGCGACACGGGGTACGGCCCGACGGCGACGAGCAGGGCCGCGAGCGCCGCCGACGCGAGCGCGACCCCGACGAGCACGAGCGGCCGCGGGAGGACGGCCACGGGCACCACGCGCCCCCGCCGCACGACCCGCGTCCCCGAGCGCGCGTCGGCGTACAGGAGCCCGATGGCGTAGGGGACGGCCCACACGAGCACGACGTCGACGAGCGCGAGGCGCTCCGCCCCGGCGCCGAAGCGGAGCGCCTCGACGGCGAGCGGCGCGGCGACGAGCGCGCCGACGGTCCACCAGCCCGCGGCGTGCAGCGCGCGCCGCAGGAGCGGCGTGAGCACGACGAGGCCGAGGTACACCGCGAGGAACCACAGCAGCTGCGGCGCGAGCGTCGCGAGCGAGCGGACCGCGTCCCCCGGCAGGCCGGCGGCGAGCAGCACCCCGATCGCGACCACCCACGCCCCGACGAACACCCCGACGGGCCGCAGGAGCCGGGGCACGCGCCGCCCGGCGAGCCGTGCTCCCGCAGCGAGGTCGGCGAGGACGCTGGGGCGCGCCACCACCCGCCCGGCGCCCGCGAGCCCGGGCGCGCGACCGCCGTCGGGCCCGCTCCGCAGCCCGTACGCGGCCGAGGCCCCGGCGGCGAAGAACAGGAGCGCGAGGACCTGCAGCGCCCAGGTGACGGTCCAGCCGGCGCCGTGCGCGAGGGCGTTGCCGATGCGCAGGTGCTCGCCGTCCCACGTCGCGTCCGCCATGAGCCAGTGCACCGTGAGGACGCTGAGCGTCGCGAGGGCCCGCACGGCGTCGACGAACACGTCGCGTCGAGGTCGGCGCGGCCCGTCCCCTCCGGGGAGCGGGGCGGTGCCGGGCGTCCGGGCGGCGCCCGACGGCGGTCGGTCCCGGCGGGCGTGCGGCCCGCCCGCGGACGCCGGTCGGGCGGGGACGGGGCGCGCGCGGGACGGCGCGCGGGTCGGGGACGGCGGCGGCGACAGGACGGCCACGGGATGCTCCAAGGTCGGCGAGCCCGGGAGGATCCCCGGTGCTCACCAGTCTCGAAACATCCCGTTCGTCCCGGTACGGGACGGTCCCCCGACCCCGGCGCGGCGGTCCACCCGGTCCGGCGGGGGTTGTCCCCCGCCCCGCTCAGACCTTGAGGTAGCGCAGCACGGCGAGCACGCGCCGGTGGTCGCCCGCGTCCTGGGGCAGGCCGAGCTTGCCGAAGATCGACGTGACGTTCTTCTCGACCGCGCCGTAGGAGAGGAACAGCGCCTCCGCGATGGCGGAGTTCGAGCGGCCCTGCGCCATGAGCTCCAGGACCTCCGTCTCGCGCGGTGTGAGGCGCGCCAGCCCGTCGTCGGACCGCGAGGCGCCCATGAGCTGGCTGACGACCTCGGGGTCGAGCACGGTCTGACCGGCGGCGATGCGCGTGAGCGCGTCGACGAACTCGCCGACGTCGGCGACGCGGTCCTTGAGCAGGTACCCGACGCCGCGAGCGCCGCCCGTCAGCAGCTCGCTCGCGAACCGCGTCTCGACGTACTGGGAGAACAGCAGCACCCCGAGGTCGGGGTGCGTCGCGCGCAGCGCGAGGGCGGCGCGCAGGCCCTCGTCGGTGAACGTCGGGGGCATCCGGATGTCGACGACCGCGACGTCGGGCAGCGCGTCCTCGGCCGCGAGCCGGGCCACCCGCGCGACGAGCTCGTCGCCGTCCGCGACCGCGGCCACGACCTCGTGTCCGCGGCGGGTGACGAGCGCGACGAGCCCGTCGCGCAGGATGGCGGAGTCCTCGGCGATGACGAGCCGCATGGTGTCCTTCCGGTCGGGCGGGCCGTGCGACGGCCCCGGCGGGCGGGATGCCCCGGGGACATCGTGCCCGACGGCGCCCGCCCGCTCGGGCAGGACACGGTGGTCCGTGCGCACGTCAGACCCGGACGGGCAGGAGGACGGTGACGACCGTCGGGCCGCCGACCGGGCTGGTGAGCTCGAACGAGCCGTCCACGGAGCGCACGCGCTCCGCGAGGCCCGCGAGGCCGGACCGCTGGCCGTCGGACCCGGGCTGCACGACGCGCGCGCCGCCCTGGCCGTCGTCGCGCACCCGCAGGCGCAGCCGCGCGCCGCGCCCGCTCCCCTGCCGCTCGACGAGCACGTACGCGCCCGTGGCCCGCGCGTGCTTGACCGCGTTCGTGACGAGCTCGGCCACGCAGAAGTACGCGATCGACTCCACGGCCGGCGCGAGCCGGCCGGACGCCTCGACGGCGGGGTCGACGTCGACCGTCACCGGGAGCGGCGAGCGTGCCGCGAGCGTCTCGAGCGCGACGGCGAGCCCGTTGTCGAGCGCGGGCGGGTGGATGCCGCGCGCGAGCTCGCGGAGCTCGACGAGCGCCTCCTTGGTCGACGAGTGCGCGAGGTCGACGAGCTCGAGCGCCTCGCCCGGGTCGCCGCCCCCGGCGAGCTGCTCCTTGGCCTCCCCGAGCTGCATCGCGACGGCGACGAGGCGGGCCTGCGTGCCGTCGTGCAGGTCGCGCTCGATGCGGCGCAGCTTGGCGTCCGCGTCCTCGACGGTGCGGCCGCGCGACTCCTCGAGGTCGGCGACGCGCAGGCTCGAGAGGGTCGGGCCGAGCAGCGCCACGGTGAGCGCGCGGAAGAGCTGGGCGAAGCCCCGCGTGACCTGCGCCCAGAGCCAGAGGAAGAGCAGCCCCACCAGGACGAGGCCGAGCTGGCGCACCGGGGTGTCGACGTACCAGTCGACACCGAACGACGCGCCGCGGTGCCACGACCCGTCGCTCGCCTGCTGCAGGGGGAGCCAGCGCGACCAGATCCAGTGCGTCGTGCCGCCGAGCCCCACGGCGAGGAAGACGGTGCTCACCACGAAGGACACGATCGCGAGGGGGAACGTGACGACGAGGAAGAGCACGGCCCGCCAGCCGGTCCCGTCGCCGATGCCGCCCCACAGGGTGCTCCAGAAACCGCGCCGCCGGACGTACGGCGCGGGGGCGGCGACGTCGATGCCGAGCGCCGAGCGCGCCAGTGACCGGTACATCGAGCCCCAGCCCCGCCCGCCGACCACGACCCACCCCGCGACCACGAGGCCGATGACCGGCACCAGCATCGCCACGAGGAAGACCACCGCGAACAGCCCGTAGGTGAACGCGAACGGCGCGAGGAGGATCGCGAGCCACAGGTATCCGTACGCGCGCCACGTCTGCCGGTGGAACGGCGCGCGCGCGAACGCCACGCGCTCGCGGTGGTCGACGTACCGGGGGTCGGGCTGCGTGCCGGCGAACGTCGTCGCGTCCGCCGCCGCGACGCCCGTGGGCGCATCTCCCGTCGCGGGGACGGTCGGGGCCAGGGGGCCGTGGCCCGCACCCGGGGTCGGGGTGCCCGACGGCGGGTCGCCCGTCGGCACGACGCTCGGCTGGTCAGGGGTCACGGCAGTCATGGTGCCAGTCTCGGCGAGCCGCGGTCACGGCGACAGGGTGGCGTCCGCCGCGCCGGGGTGGGGACGTCCCCCGTGTCGCCCCGGCGCGGCGACCCGTCGGGCGGTCGCCGGCACGGTCACCGCGCCGTCCGGGTCAGTGCAGGAGGTACTTGACGCCGATGACCACGCCCGCGAACGCCGCGGCGAGGAGCGTCTCCCCGACGAGCCGTGCGCCCCGGGCACCCGCCCGGTACGCGGCGAGGAAGCCGACGACGCCGAGGAGGAGCACGGTGAACCACACCGCGACGAGCGCGGCGTCCTCCACGTCGAGGCCGAACGCGTACGCGACCAGGTAGACGACGATCCCGGGGACCGCACCGAGCAGCACCCCCACGTTGAGGCGGAGAGCCGCGCGGGTGCGGTCCCACAGGGAGTGACCGCTGTCGCGGAACCGCCCGCTGACCGCGTCGACGTAGCAGTGCGCGAGCCAGTACCCGACCGCGACGAGGCCCGTCGCGACGACCACGCGATCGCCCGTCGGGGCGTGCACGCTGGACACCGCCATGACGAACCCGGCGACGATCGCGCCGTAGAGCAGGTCGTGCGGGGGCTCGCGCTCCCACCGGTCACCGACCCGGTGCCACAGCGGACGGACGCCCGGGGGCGGGCCCGCGGGCTCGCCGTCGGCCTGCGGGCCGACCTGTCCCGTCGCGCCCCCGCCCGCGGTGGGCGGGGGCGCGACGGGGCCACGCTCGTCGGGCGACTGGTCCATGCGACCTCCTCGTGGCGCGAGCGGGCTGTCGGCGCTCAGTAGCGGTAGTGCTCGGGCTTGTACGGGCCCTCGACGGGGACGCCGAGGTAGTCGGCCTGGGAGGGCGAGAGCTCGGTGAGCCGCACGCCGAGCGCGTCGAGGTGCAGGCGCGCCACCTTCTCGTCGAGCACCTTGGGCAGGCGGTACACCTGGCGGGCGTAGGAGCGCTCGCGGCCCTCGCGCGCGGCGGACGTGGCGTCCTGGAACAGCTCGATCTGGCCGATCACCTGGTTGGAGAACGAGTTGCTCATGACGAAGGACGGGTGGCCGGTCGCGTTGCCGAGGTTGAGCAGGCGCCCCTCGGAGAGCACGACGATCGAGCGGCCCGCGGGCTGCCCGCCCGGGCCGGGCTCCGCGAACGTCCACTCGTGGACCTGGGCCTTGATCTCGGTGCGCGTCACCCCGGGCACCTCGGCGAGGCCGGCCATGTCGATCTCGTTGTCGAAGTGCCCGATGTTCCCGACGACGGCCTTGTCCTTCATCGCGACGAGGTGCTCGGCGCGGATCACGTCCTTGTTGCCCGTGGTCGTGATGAAGAAGTCCGCCTCGCCGAGCACGTCCTCGATCCGGGCGACCTGGTAGCCGTCCATCGCGGCCTGGAGCGCGCAGATCGGGTCGACCTCGGACACGATGACGCGCGCGCCCTGGCCGCGGAACGCCTCCGCAGCGCCCTTGCCCACGTCGCCGTACCCCGCGACGAACGCGACCTTGCCGCCCATGAGGACGTCGGTCGCGCGGTTGATGCCGTCGGGCAGCGAGTGGCGGATGCCGTACTTGTTGTCGAACTTCGACTTGGTGACCGAGTCGTTGACGTTGATCGCCGGGAAGAGCAGCTCGCCCGCCTCGGCGAGCTGGTAGAGACGGTGCACGCCCGTCGTCGTCTCCTCGGTGACGCCCTGGATCGCCTGGGCGATCGTCGTCCAGCGCAGGGGGTCGGCCTCGAGCGCGCGGCGCAGCACGGCGCGCACGACGTTCATCTCGTGCGTGTGGTCGGGCTCGCCGGGCAGCGTGTCGGGCGGGACGACGCCCGCGCGTTCGTACTGCAGGCCGAGGTGGACGAGCATCGTGGCGTCGCCGCCGTCGTCGAGGACGAGGTTCGGCGACTCGTCGCCGGGCCACAGGAGGATCTGCTCGGTGCAGTCCCAGTACTCCTCGAGGCTCTCGCCCTTCCACGCGAACACCGGGACGCCCTGCGGGTCGTCGGGCGTCCCGTGCGGCCCGACGACGACGGCGGCCGCGGCCTCGTCCTGCGTGGAGAAGATGTTGCAGCTCGCCCAGCGCACCTGCGCCCCGAGCGCGACGAGCGTCTCGATGAGGACGGCGGTCTGCACGGTCATGTGGAGCGAGCCGGCGATGCGGGCGCCCGCGAGCGGCTGCGACTCCCCGTACTCGGCGCGCAGCGCCATGAGGCCGGGCATCTCGTGCTCCGCGAGACGGAGCTGGTGACGGCCCGCCTCCGCGAGGGACAGGTCGCGGACCTTGTAGCGGCCGGGGACCTCGTCGAAGCCGGGAGCGGCTCCCGAGGTGCCGGTCGTCGGGGCTGGCGCTGTGGTGGACATGGTTCTCCTGTGCGTTCTCGGTGCCGGTCGGGCCGGTGGTACCGGTCCCGCCGGTGGCTGGCCGACTGGCCGGCCGGTGGCTGCGCTGGGGGCTCCCGTCCGCGCCGGGCGGGGCCGCAGCCCACCCGGTCCCAGCCTACCGACGACGGCGCCGCCCGGCCCCGGCGAGCACGGCGCCCCGAGCTCGCCGCACCGTTCGTCCAGCGCGCGCGCCCGGGCGCGCGCGTAACACGAATGCTTGACCATCTCAAGATCACAAAGAGATAACGATCCGCGATCCGTCGGCATCCGCACCGTTCCAACGATGGTGGGTCAAGAATCGTCCTGGAACAGTCCCCGATCCCGGGGTCGTAGGTAGAAGTTGACCCTCGAATCAGGCAGGGTGCTGGAGTACCGATTGACGTCGGACCAGCATGTGGCCCGCTGCGCGCCGAGCGCGGAGGTCGCCCTCGGGCGTCCGACCGCGACGCGATCACGGCCGCGTGCCACGCTCCCGAGACGCCGCCGCCGGAATCCTCTGGCGCCGTCCTCGCGCGGGGCGTGCCGGTCCCCGCACGGAAGGTGGCGAGACCCGCCCGCATGACCGCTCCCAGCATCACCCCGCCCGACAGCAGCGACACGACGGTCGGCTCCCCCGCACCGTCGACCCCTCCTCCCACCGACGTCGCCGTCTCCGTGCGCGACGTCTACAAGGTCTTCGGCCGTCGGCCGGTCGAGGCGATCCGCCGGCTCGAGCAGGGCGCGGCCCGTGACGACGTCAAGGCGCTCGGCACGGCCGCCGTCATCGACGCGAGCTTCGACGTCCGGCGCGGCGAGATCTTCGTCGTCATGGGCCTCTCCGGCTCCGGCAAGTCCACGCTCATCCGCATGCTCAACGGCCTGTGGAAGCCGACGGCCGGGCACGTCGTGGTCGGCGGCACCGACCTCGCGGCGACCGACGCCAAGCAGCTGCGCGCCCTGCGACGCAGCAGCGTGAGCATGGTGTTCCAGCACTTCGCGCTCCTGCCGCACCGCACGGTGCTCGACAACGCGGCGTACCCGCTCGAGATCCAGGGCGTCGGCAAGGCCGAGCGCCGCGAGAAGGCCCGCACCGCGCTCGACCTCGTCGGGCTCGGCGGCTGGGAGGACTCGCTCCCGTCGCAGCTCTCGGGCGGCATGCGCCAGCGCGTCGGGCTCGCCCGCGCGCTCGCCGCCGACACCGACGTCCTGCTCATGGACGAGGCGTTCAGCGCGCTCGACCCGCTCATCCGGCGCGAGATGCAGGAGCAGCTGCTCGACCTGCAGCAGCGTCTCGGCAAGACGATCGTCTTCATCACGCACGACCTCAACGAGGCCATGCACCTCGGTGACCGCATCGCCGTCATGCGCGACGGCCGGATCGTCCAGATCGGCACCGCCGAGCAGATCCTGTCCGACCCCGCGAACGACTACGTCGCGCAGTTCGTCGCCGACGTCGACCGGACGCGCGTCCTCACCGCGTCGTCCGTCATGGTGCGACCCGCGGTCGTCGTGCCCGTCAGCGGCGGGCCGCGTCAGGCGAGCCGCGCGATGCGCGAGGCGCAGGTCTCGGCCGCGTACGTCGTCGACCGCCAGCGCGTGCTGCACGGCGTCGTGCGCGACGACGACGCGGTCGCCGCCCTCAAGGCCGGCAAGGAGAGCATCGGGGACCTCGTGCACGACGGCGTCGCCCCGGTCTCCCCGGACACGCCTCTCGCGGAGATCTTCGCGCCCGCGGCCGAGTCCTCGCTCCCCGTGCCCGTGACCGACGCCGAGGGCCGCCTCGTCGGCGTCGTCCCGCGCGTCACCCTGCTCGAGGCCATGGTCCCGACCGAGCAGCCGCGCACGGGCGAGATCGACCTCGGCGCGCCCGCGGTGCAGGACGAGGCCGTCGGGGACGCCGCCGTGGACGCCCACCCGACGACCGAGGGAGGTGCCGCGTGAACGACACCCTCGTCCCCCGCATCCCGCTCGGCGAGTGGGTCGACACGTTCGTCGACTGGATGACCACGACGTTCCGGCCGCTCTTCCGCTTCGTCAAGGACGTCCTCGTCGGCATCTACGACGGCCTCGACACGATCCTGTCGAGCCCGCCGTTCTGGGTCGTCGCGCTCGCGCTCGCCGCCCTCGCGCTCCTCGCCAAGGGCTGGAAGCTCGCGCTCGGCTCGCTCGTCGGCTTCGTCGTCATCGCCGGCGTCGACCAGTGGGACAACGCGATGGACACCCTCGCGCTCGTCCTGCTGTCCGCCGTCCTGGCGCTCGTCGTCGCGATCCCGGTCGGCATCTGGGCCGCGCGCAACGACCGCGTCTCCGCGGTCGTGCGGCCGATCCTCGACTTCATGCAGACCATGCCGGCCTTCGTCTACCTCATCCCGACCGTCGTCATCTTCCTCACGGGACCCGTCCCGGGCATCATCGCGACGATCATCTTCGCCATGGCGCCGGGCGTGCGGTTCACCGAGCTCGGCATCCGGCAGGTGGACAAGGAGGTCGTCGAGGCAGGCCAGGCGTTCGGCGCGACCCCGGGCCGCATCCTGCGCCAGATCCAGCTCCCGCTCGCGCTCCCGACCATCATGGCCGGCGTCAACCAGGTCATCATGCTGTCGCTCTCCATGGTCGTCATCGCGGGCATGGTCGGCGCCGGCGGCCTCGGCAACGACGTCGTCGCCGCGCTCCAGCGCGTCAACGTCGCGCTCGGCTTCGAGGCGGGCCTCGCCGTCGTCATCCTCGCGATGTTCCTCGACCGCGTGACGTCCGCCCTCGGCAACCGCGCCCCCGTCTCGCGCGCCCTCGCCGCGGCGCGCGTCTGAGCGAGCGCGTCTGAGCCGGTCTCAGGAGCACCCGAACCGTGCCCGGCCGCAGCGCCGGGAACCCGCCCGCCGCACCCCCGGCGTCGGGCACACCGACCGGGTCCGCCCGGACCCAGGGAAGGACAGCATGACCCCCGCACGCACCCGCAGCACCCGCCGGTTCGCTCGTGGCACCACCGCGGTCGCCGCCTCGGCCGTCCTCGGCCTCGCCCTCACCGCCTGCGCCTCCGACTCCGGCTCCGGCGGCTCGGACGCCGACGGCTCGACCGGCGAGGACGAGACGTCGGTCTCCATCGGCATCCCCTCCGGCTGGGACGAGGGCATCGCCGTGTCCCACCTGTGGACCGCGATCCTCGAGCAGGAGGGCTACGACGTCACCTCCCAGACCGCCGACATCGGCGTCGTCTACACCGGCCTGGCCGGCGGGGACTTCGACGTCACCCTCGACGTCTGGCTCCCCTACACGCACGCCTCGTACGAGGAGGAGTACGGCGACCAGGTCACCGACCTCGGCTACTGGTACGACGACGCCAAGCTCACCATCGCGGTGAACGAGGACTCGCCCGCGCAGTCGCTCGAGGACCTCGCCGGCATGGCCGACGAGTACGGCAACAAGCTCGTCGGGATCGAGGCCGGCGCCGGCCTGACCGAGATCACCCAGGAGCAGGTCATCCCGACCTACGGGCTCGAGGGCATGGACTACTCCATCTCCTCGACCCCCGCGATGCTCGCCGAGCTCAAGGGCGCGACCGACGCGGGCGAGAACATCGCCGTCACGCTGTGGCGCCCGCACTGGGCCTACGACGAGTTCCCCGTCCGCGACCTCGAGGACCCCGAGGCCGCGCTCGGCGAGGCCGAGAAGATCCACATGTGGGGCTCGTCCGACTTCGAGGAGCGCTACCCGACGCTGACCAAGCTGTTCGGCGCCTTCTCCCTCGACGACGAGCAGCTCTTCTCGCTCGAGAACATGATGTTCAACTCCGACGAGTACGCCGACGAGGCCGAGGCCGTCCAGGCCTGGCTCGAGGCGAACCCGACGTTCGTCGACGATCTCAAGGAGGCCGCGGGCGTCTGACGTCGCGCGACGAACGGGCCGCGGTCCTCGGCTCGCCGCCGTCGGTTCCGCGCCCGGGCGTGCTGACGACAGGAGGCCGGCTCCCCACGGGGAGCCGGCCTCCTGTCGTCCTCGGACCGGTGCGGCTCTCAGAGCTCGCGCGCGTCGTCCTCCAGCAGGACCGGGATGCCGTCGCGCACCGGGTACGCGAGGGGGCGGTCGGGATCGGTGGAGTGCAGCTCCGGCTCCCCGGAGGGGCCGGTGCCGTCCACCAGGCGTGCGCCGGTCACGGGGCAGCGCAGGGCCTCGCGCACCCAGGGGTCGATCTGCAGGCTCATGCTCGCTCCTCGTCGTCGTGCGTGCGCACGAGCGACAGGACGTCGTCGCGCACCTTCTCCATGATGTCCTCGTCGGCGGCCTCGACGTTGAGCCGCAGCAGCGGCTCGGTGTTCGAGGCGCGGAGGTTGAACCACCACTGCGGGTGGGAGTCCCAGTGCGAGACGGTCAGCCCGTCGAGCTCGTCGACCTCGACCGGCCCGCCGCCCTGCTGCGTCACGTACGCCTCGACGACGCGCGCCCGGGCCGCCGGCACGTCGGCCACGGTCGAGTTGATCTCGCCCGAGGCGACGTACGGCTCGTACATCTCCCCGAGCGCCGAGAGGGGGTGCGGCTGCGACCCGAGGGCGGCGAGCACGTGCATCGCCGCGAGCATCCCCGTGTCGGCGAAGAAGAAGTCGCGGAAGTAGTAGTGCGCGCTGTGCTCGCCGCCGAACACGGCGTCGTTCTGGGCCATCTGCGCCTTGATGAACGAGTGGCCGACGCGCGTGCGCACGGTCCGGGCGCCGGCGGCCCCGAGGAAGTCGGGCACGGCCCGCGACGTGATGAGGTTGTGGATCACGGTCGGCGTGCGCCCCGCCTCGACCTCCTTCGCGACCTCGCGCAGCCCGACGAGCGCCGTGATCGCCGACGGCGACACCGGGTCGCCGTGCTCGTCGACGACGAAGCAGCGGTCGGCGTCCCCGTCGAACGCGAGCCCGAGGTCGGCGTCGTGCTCCACGACGGCGGCCTGCAGGTCGAGCAGGTTCTTCGGGTCGAGCGGGTTCGCCTCGTGGTTCGGGAACGTGCCGTCGAGCTCGAAGTACAGCGGCACCACGTCGAGCGGGAGCGCGGGCAGGCCCGCGCCCGTGCCCAGGACGGCCGGGACGGTGTAGCCACCCATCCCGTTCCCGGCGTCGACCACGACCTTGAGCGGCCGGATCCCGGACAGGTCGACGAGCGAGCGCAGGAACGCCGCGTAGTCCGGGAGCGTGTCGCGGTCGGTGACCGTCCCCGGCTCGTCCGCGGCGGCGGGGAGGCCGTCGTCGAGGTACCCCTCCGCGAGCCGGCGGACCTCCGCGAGCCCCGAGTCCTGGCCCACCGGGCGCGCGCCCGCGCGGCACAGCTTGATCCCGTTGTAGACCGCGGGGTTGTGGCTCGCGGTGAACATCGCGCCGGGCGCACCGAGGACGCCGGACGCGTGGTAGAGCCCGTCCGTCGAGCACATCCCGATGCGCACGACGTCGACCCCGGCCTCGACGAGACCCGCCGCGAACGCGTCCACGAGCTCCGGCCCGGAGTCCCGCATGTCGTGCCCGACGACGACGCTCGCCCGGGCGGGCGCGTCGCCTGCGGGGGCCGGCGCCTCGGGGAGCACGACCGCACGGGCGAACGCGGCACCGATGGCCTTCGCCACCTGAGGGTTGAGCTGGTCCGGGACGGTGCCGCGGACGTCGTACGCCTTGATGAGGTGGGAGAGGTCGGTCGTCACGCCGCCCACCCTACCGAGGCGGGGGTACGGGGGTGCGTCGGGGTCAGTCGCCCTCGGCGCGCAGGACGCGCAGGTGGCCGCGTCGCCCCACCTCGGTGACGTCCGGCGGCTCCGGCTCCGTCCGGACCTTGCCCGCCTCGCGCACCGCGTCCGCGAGCGCCGACAGGTCGTCGTCGCTCGGGCCGGTCTCGACGAACTGGGGCGACAGCCGCACGACCTCCCAGCCGCGCGGTGCGGTGAGGCGCTCCGCGTGCTCGGCGCACAGGTCGTAGGAGTGCGGCTCGGCGAGGTGCGCGAGCGGGCCGAGGACCGCCGTGGAGTCGGCGTAGACGTAGGTGAGGGTCGCGACGGCGGCACGGACGCACGCCGTGCGCGAGCACTGCCTGACGGATCTCACGCGCTGACCTTACGCCTTCCTGGCGTGTCGTGGGGCCGCCACACGCCGTCCGAGCGCCCGCGCCGCCGCAGGTGGGCGCGCTGCGCCGGGCGGCGGCGGGCTAGAGTCGTGGTGTGCGTGGCAACACTCCGTCCCCCGGCTCGCGGCCCGAGCCCGCCGGCAAGGGGCGCCGGGCCCGCGACCGCTGGTCGCGCCGGGCGACCCCCGCCCCGCCCCCCGTCTCGTTCGACGAGCTCGTCATCCCGCCTCGGGCGCCCGGCCCGGGCGGTCAGGGTCCGGTGCCGCGACGCCGGGACCGCCGGGGTCGCGGGATCCGCGGGCCGCTCCTGCCGCCCACCGCACCGGCGAGCCGCACGCGGGCGGAGAAGTTCGACGACGTCGTCGTCGACGTCGTCGAGCGGGTCGAGCGCTCGTGGGCCAAGCAGCTGCGCGGGACGGAGTTCGCGGTCGAGGACGTGCCGCCGTCCGACCCTGCCCCCTGGGAGGACGGCGGCGTCCCGCTCGGCCGGTGCTTCCCCGCGGAGTCGGGTCAGCCCGCGCGCATCGTCGTCTACCGACGGCCGGTCGAGGCCCGCGCGTTCGACGCCGAGGACCTGGAGGACCTCGTCCGCGACGTGCTCGTGGAGCAGGTCGCCCACCTGCTCGCGCGCACGCCGGAGGAGATCGACCCCCGGTACACCGGCGACCGCTGACCCGCGTCGGTCCCTAGCCCCCGAGGCCCGCGGTGCCCGAGGCACGGACCGCGACGGTGCCGGGCGCGGGGACGTCGGCCACGGGCAGGAGCACCGAGAGCAGGCTCGGGGTCTCGTCGCCGTCGTCCCCGCTCGGGTGACCCGCGCTCGCCGTGACCGACCAGACCGGCTCCAGGTCCCCGCGCGGACCGACGACGTCGACCGTCACGGCCGCGACCGTGGCGTCGGATCCCTCCGCCACCAGCGCGGACGGGTCGAGCGTCTGCGTCGTGCCGGCGGCGAGCGCCACGGTCGTCGTCCCGGCCTCGGCGCCGTCCTCGTCGTAGGCGCGGACGCGGAGCTCGAGGCGTCCGGCCGCGTCGTCGCCGTCCTCCGCCGGGCCCGTCGCCGGGACTGCCGCGAGCGTCAGGACCGACGTCGTGCCGGGGACGAGCGCGACCTGCCCGGCCCGCGCGTCGTCCGCCACGGCCGGGGCGTCCTCCGCGGGGGGCACCAGCGCCCGCGCGGCGATCCACGCCCGGTCGTACTGACGCTCCTCGTGCAGCAGGTCGGGGTCGGCCTCGCCTCGCCGGTCGACCGACGCCCCCGCGACGACGGGGACGTCCGCGTGCACGGCCACGGCGTACGACCCCGCGGGGAGCCCCCCGAGCGAGACGTCGGTGACGACCCCCGGCGTGAGGGCGACGTCCTCCACGCCGCGCAGCGGGACGGGCCCGTCCGCCCCGTAGACCGTCACCTGCGCGGTCCCCGCCTGGTCGCCGGGGGCGAGGAGGCGGAGCTGCGGCGCGTGCGGGTCGTCGACGGCCTCGCCGATGCTCGCGACGCCCGCGAGCGCCAGGTCGTGCGCGGGGTCCGCGCCGGGGACGACGTAGTCGACGCCGAGCGGGACCAGCCCGTCGAGCGTGGAGTGCTGGAGGTAGGCGGAGACGAGCCCGCCCGTCGCCGCGACGTGCACGACGAGACGCCGCTGCTCGGGGGCGGCCGCCTCGACGAGCGTCACGACCTCCTCGCCCGGGCCCACGAGCTGCTGCCCGCCCCCGGAGAGCACCGCGGCCCCGCCCTGGCCCCAGACGTCGACCTGCACGACGGCGGGCGTGAGCCCCGGGTTCTGCAGCACGAGCTGGGTGCTGCTGCCGATCTGGGTGCTCCCGCCCACGAGCCACTGGCTGATGCCGGGCCGCGCGCAGCTCGCCGCGGCGAGGCCGCGCAGGTCGCCGGCGGTCGTCACGGACCCGACCGACGCCGCGACCCGCGGCGCCGCCCCCTCGCCCGGGCGCACGGTCAGGACGCTGCCCGCGCCAGGGTCCTCGACGGTGCTCACCGTGACGTCGGCGTCGGGGGCGCGATCCAGCGCCCGGGCGCCGGTGCGCGCGGCCGTGCCGTCGAACGCGCCGATCTCGGCCGACCCGGCGCCCGCCACGACCGCGCGCAGGCTGCTCTCGGTGCCGACCGGCGCGGGACCGAACTGCGCGTCACCGACCGTCTCCGGGTCGGTGAGGCGCGCGGGCCCCGGGCAGACCGTGACCTCCGGGGCCGGCTCGACGGCGACCCGCTCGACCGGGTCGGCGGGGGGCGGCGCGGCGGGGACCAGCGTCGCGCCCGTGCTCCCGAACGCGGCCACGGCGCCGACCGCGAGCATCCCGACCAGGCCGGCGCCCGTCGTCGTGACCCGGCGCACCACCCCGCGCCGCCGGCTGCGGGACGTCCCGGCGGTCGCCCCGTCCGCCGCCGCCCGGCCCTCACCCGTCTCGTTCTCCGTCGTCACCGCGCTACCTCGTCCCCGCCCGACGACGCCGCACCGGCACCGCGAGCAGCACGTACACGAGCAGGGTGATCCCTGCCGCCGTCATCCAGCCCGACCGGTGGTCGGCCGCGTGGAACACCTCGAGCCGCCCGTCCGCGCCTCCCAGGGCGAACGCCTGGAGCCCGCCGGTGGTCGACGGATCGACGGCCTCCAGGGGTCGGCCGTCGAGCGTCGCCCGCCACCCGGACGAGGCGTCCTCCGCGAGCACGACCACGCGGTCCTCGGCCCCCGCCGGCACGACCGCGTCGACCGGTCGCAGCGCCTGGCGGTCGGCGTCGAGCGGCTGTGACCCCGCGGACGACTCGACCCGCGCGTAGGCGGGGTCGAGGCCGTCGGGCGCCACGCGCCACACCAGCCCCGACTGCCCCTCCGTCATGCGCTCGAGACCGGGCACCGTGTCGAGCCGCGCCACGAGCTCCGCGCGCGCCTGGTCCTGCTCCGCCGACGCCGGCAGGAGCACGGCGCCCACGCCGAGGCGCCCGAGGCCGTCGCTCACGTCGGCGGACGTGCCGGAGACGAGGTCGGCGACCACCCGGGGCAGCTCGCCCTCGGTCGCGCCGGGGTCCGCGGCCTGCCACGCCTCGACGACGACCGAGGAGTCGACGGCCTGGGGGCCGTCGGAGCGCAGCGCCGCGTACTCGACCACGCCGCCCGGACCGATCTCGAGGCTGAGCACCCGGGCCTGGCGCGGGGAGGACTGCATCTGGCGGCCGACCGGCGGGACGACGGGCTGGGTCGTCGCGCGGACGTCGCCGACCCGCGCGTCGTCCCGGTCGAGGACGCCCGCCGTCCACGACGCCGCGGTGCCCAGCGGGAGCAGCGTGACGACGAGGCCGAGCGCGACGACGGCACCGGACCGCCAGGGCGGGGCGCCGCCGTCGGGCAGTCGGGGCGCACCCACGAGCGCGGCACCGAGGAGCGCGAGGAGCGCGAGCGAGGTGCCCGCGCCGGGCCAGCCCGTCACGGGGGCGTCCGGCGACGCCCCCGCCCCGACGACGGTCGAGCCGGCGAGGATCGCCGTCGCGAGGCCGATCGCCGCGACGAACCACGCGCCGACGGCGAGGCGGCGCCCGCGGAGCACGGCCACGGCGGCGAGCGCCACGACGACCGCGCCGGCGGCGAACGGCGCCCACCGCGCGAGCAGGTCGACGGCGCCCGAGCCGTCGAGCCCGAACCACGCGCCCGGCGACACCGGCAGACCGAGGAGCAGCTGCCACGGCGGCGCCGCCGCGGCCGCGACGGGCGCACCGGGGTCGGCGAGCAGGAGGCGCCACCCGCCGTCGCCCGCGGTCCTCGCCACGTGCACGAGGAACGGTGCGAACAGCACGAGGGCCGGGACGGGCACGAGGGCCAGGTAGCGACGGTGGGCGGGTACCCCGACCGCGACCACCGCGAGCACGAGCACGCCGACCGGGAGGAGGACGGGCGACCCGGCGACGACGACGGCGAAGAGCAGGCCCGCGGTCGCCGCCGCGGCGAGCGACCCCGGCTCGCGCCGCGGAACCGGACGCGCGGCGTCGGGCGCGGCCGGCGCAACCGCGTCGACGCGCTGGAGCCCGAGCGCGCGGACCACCGCGAGCGCGAGCCACGGCAGGGTGGCGTGCACGAGCACGGCGCCCACCCGGCCCGCGCCCACGGCGGCGAGCAGGGCCGGCGCGGCGACCCACACGAGCGTGGCCCAGGCGCGCGCCGGGACCGAGCGGACCAGGGCGCCCGCGGCGAACCACGCGCCCAGACCCGCGGCGACGAAGCATGCCGGCACGAGCAGGTTGACGGCGGTCTGGGTCGCGCCGCCCGCGAGCAGCGAGGCGGGGACGAGCGCCGTGACGTAGGGGTCGGCCGGGGCGGGCGCCCCGAGGCCGGTAGAGACCCACCCGGTCGTCGCGGCACGCCAGACGTCGCCGAGCGTGCCCGTCGCCGGCAGCAGCGAGCCGCCGACGAGGCGCCCGCCGGCGAGCAGCGCCCCTGCCAGCGGGCCGAACACGAGCGCGGTGTACGCCACGAGGGCGACGGCCGTCGCCGCGAGCCCCGCCCGTCGCCGCAGCGCGAGCGCGCGCAGCTCGCGCCGCTCGATGTCGGTCGGGGCCCACGCCGTGCGCCGCTGCTCCGCTCGCGCCAGACGGCGGTCGCGCCGCTCGGCGAGCACCTCGCGCCACGTGCCGCGCAACGGGCGCAGTGCCCCGCGCGGGAGCCTGCGGGTCCGTCGGGCCGCGCGCCGCGCGCGCCACACGGGCCCTACCCGGGCGAGCGCCCACAGCGGGGCGAGCAGCTCGTCCCGGGCGTGGCCGGGCTGCTTGACGAGCAACCGGTACGCGGCGTGGAACGGCGCGCCGAGCACCATGGCCAGCGCGACGAACGGGAGCCACGGTGCCGCGACCCCGACGAGTCGCGCGTGCAGCTGCGACCGGCGCCGCGCGGCGGAGGACGAGCCGGGGTCCGGCGCGGGGAGCGTGGTCGCCCCGCGCCGCCGGTCCCGCAGGCCGAGCAGCGACGCCTGGGCGTGCCGCACCACCGCGGACGGCACGACGATCACGCGGTGCCCGGCGAGCCGTGCCCGGCGGCAGAGGTCGAGACCGTCGCCGAACGGGCCGTACTCGGGGTCGGTCCCGCCGAGCTCGAGCCACACCGTGCGGCGCACGAGCGCGCCCGCGAGCCCGACGGCGAGCACGTCGTCGCGCGCGTCGTGCTGGCCCTGGTCGATCTCGTCGTCGTCGATCCCGGTCATGCGGCGCCCCAGCGGCGTCGTCGTGACGCCGACCTCGACGAGGCGGCTCGCCGTGCCCGGCTCGAACGGCGCGGCGGGCTCGGCTCCCGTGCCGACCGTCCACCGCTCCTGCTTGGGTCCCGCCACCGCGACCGCGGTCGAGTGCTCGACCGCGCGCAGGAGCTCGGCGAGCGCGTCGGGAGCCGGCGCCGAGTCGTCGTGGAGCAGCCAGAGCCACGTGCCCGGTTCGACGTGCGCGAGCGCGGCGTCGACCGCGTCCCCGAACGAGCGGGCGCGCGGAGCAGCGACGAACCGCGCGTCGCCGAGCTGGAGCCCCTGGTGCTCGCGCGTCGCGTCACCGGTGGCGGCGTCGACCACGACGACCGCGTGCGGGCTCGTCGTCTGGGCGCGCAGGGCGGCCATCGTCTGCGCGAGGAACGGCGTGCTCCCGCGCGTGACGACGACTGCGGTGACGGTCGTGACGACGGGCAGCGCCCCGGTGACGGCAGCGACGATCTCGGGTGCCGCGACGACGCCCGGCACCGCAGCGGCACGCGCGGCCGCCCCCGGCGTGACGTCGCCGGGGCGGGCGCTGCGCGCGGACGTGGTGAGGTCGGAGGAAGTCATGTCCCGTCGATCATGCGACGGACACGGCTCCGGGCGCGGCATTTGCGCGCCCCGGTGTGGCGGGGTGTCGTGACCCCGTCACGAGGCGGCCCGGTGCGGCACGCGGCCGATCCGGACCGGGCGACGCTCGTCGTCAGACGACGCGGCGCTTGAGCTTGCGGCGCTCCCGCTCCGAGAGGCCGCCCCAGATGCCGAACCGCTCGTCGTTCTCGAGCGCGTACTCCAGGCACTCCGCGCGGACCTCGCAGCCCGTGCAGACCTTCTTGGCCTCGCGCGTGGACCCGCCCTTCTCCGGGAAGAAGGCCTCCGGGTCCGTCTGGGCGCAGAGCGCCCGCTCCTGCCAACCCATGAGCGAGTCGTCGACCGGCTCGCCGAAGAGCGGCAGCACCGGTGCCACGCGCTCCACCTCTCGTTCAGCGTCGGAGGGGAAAGCCCCTCCCGTCCCGTCCAGCATGTTCCACATCGTGCGCCCCTTCATGCCGTTCGCCGGGCCTCGTGGCGAGAACCCCGCCGGAAACTGCATTGAAGAAATTACACGCGTGTCGTCCGCGGGCGTCAAGCCGAAATGTGATAGCGACGAGGAGGCGAGGGGTGAAATTCCGACATGTCGGGACGCGATATCAGCGCTCTAGGGTGGTGTCCATGGTGACCGCTCCCCATCCCCCGACCCCGCGCGACGACCGCCCCACGCACGTCGCTGACCTGCTGCGTCTCCTCACGCGAGACCCCGGCCGACCGCGGCTCACGTGGTACGGCGACGACGGCGAGCGCGTCGAGCTCTCCGGCGCGGTGCTCGAGAACTGGGTCAACAAGACGACCAACCTTCTCGTCGAAGAATTCGACGCCGGCCCCGGCACGCGGGTCGTTCTCGACCTTCCGGTCCATTGGCGCACGGTCGTCTGGGCGCTCGCCGCATGGCGCGTCGGAACGACGGTCGTGCTCGCGCCCGTCGAGGACGACGCTATGCCGGACGACGGCACCACGCGACCGGACGTCGTCGTGACGACGCGCCCCGACCGCTGGACCGGGACGCGCGCCGAGCTCGTCGCCGTCACGCTGCCGGCGCTCGCCCGCCGGTTCGACGGCGACCTCCCGGCGGGGGCGACCGACGCCGCGTCCGCGGTCATGACCTACGGCGACCGGATCGGCTGGGCGCCCGCGGTCGAGCCCGGGCTCGAGGCGCTCTCCGCACCCCCCTCGTCGTGGGACCACGCGCACCTGGTCGACCGGGCCGCCGGCGGTCGGCAGCTCCTGTCCCCGACGTCGCCCTCCGGGGACGGGGACAACGGGGACCCGGCGACGGCCTCGATCCTGCGCCGGGTGCTCGCGACCTGGGCTGCCGACGGGTCCGTCGTCCTCGTCTCCCCCGCCACCGCGACGGCTCTGGGCTCCGACCCCGAGCGGTTTCGTCGGCTCCTCGCCCAGGAGCAGGTGACGCCGGCCTGACCGCCTTGGTGGTGTCTCCCCTCGGAGAGACCGCGCGGCTATCGTGGGCGGATCGAGGACAGGTGCGACCCCGAGCGAGGTGCCCGTGACCCGACCCGACGACCAGCCGGCCGCAGACCCCGTGCCCAGCGGGCCGGGCGACGCCACGGCACGCGCCGCGAGCACGGAGGACGCCGAGTACACGCGTCGTCTGCGCGAGCTCCAGGGCGCCCGCTGGAAGCGGATCCTGCACGTGCAGGCCCCGTACCGGTGGATCGTCCGACACCACCTGGGGGCGCGCCGGACGCTCGACCTGGGGTGCGGCATCGGGCGCAACCTCCGCCACCTCTCCCCGGGCAGCCTCGGGGTGGACCACAACCCCGCGTCGGTCGCCTTCTGCCGGAGCCTCGGGATGGACGCACTCACCCCCGAGGGCTTCCTGGACGCGAGCGCCGACGGGCGGCTCCCGCCCTTCGACGCCCTCCTCGTCTCGCACGTGCTCGAGCACGTCGAGCAGGGCAGCCAGGTCGAGATGCTGCGCCCGTACGTCGAGCGGCTCGCGGCGGGCGCCCGGGTGCTCGTGGTGTGCCCCCAGGAGCGCGGTTTCGCGTCGGACCCCACCCACACCGACTTCGTCGACGACCGGAGGATCGCGCAGGCGCTCGACGCGCTCGGTGTCGTCGTGGACGGGTCGCGGTCCTTCCCGTTCCCTCGTTGGACGGGCCGGTACTTCATCTACAACGAGTTCGTCGTGCACGGGCACGTGCCGGCCTGAGCGAGACGAGCCCGTCGAGATCGCGCGCGTGGGAGGATGGCGCCCATGCGTGGAATCATCCTGGCCGGCGGCTCCGGCACGCGACTGCACCCGATCACGCTCGGTGTGAGCAAGCAGCTCGTGCCGGTCTACGACAAGCCGATGATCTACTACCCCCTGTCGACCCTGATCCTCGCGGGCATCCGCGACGTCCTCGTCATCACGACCCCGCACGACGCCGAGCAGTTCCGTCGGCTGCTGGGCGACGGCTCGCAGTTCGGCATCTCCATCTCGTACACCGTCCAGGCGGAGCCCAACGGGCTCGCGCAGGCGTTCGTCCTCGGTGCGGACTTCATCGGGTCGGACTCCGCGGCGCTCGTCCTGGGCGACAACATCTTCTACGGCCCGGGCCTCGGTACGCGCCTCTCGCGGTTCGAGGGCCTCGACGGCGGCGCGGTGTTCGCCTACCGGGTCTCCGACCCGACCGCCTACGGTGTCGTCGAGTTCGACGAGGACGGCAAGGCCCTCTCGCTCGAGGAGAAGCCGCAGCACCCACGCTCGAGCTACGCGGTGCCCGGACTGTACTTCTACGACAACGACGTCGTGGCGATCGCCCGCGACCTCGAGCCGTCGGCCCGGGGCGAGTACGAGATCACCGACGTCAACGCGGAGTACCTCCGCCAGGGGCGGCTCCACGTCGAGGTGCTGCCCCGCGGCACGGCCTGGCTCGACACCGGGACCTTCGACTCCCTCCTCGAGGCGTCGGACTTCGTCCGTACGATCGAGAACCGGCAGGGCCTGAAGGTCGGTTCGCCCGAGGAGGTCGCGTGGCGCCGGGGCTTCCTCACCGACGACGAGCTGCGCACCCGCGCCGAGAAGCTCGTGAAGTCCGGCTACGGGAGCTATCTGCTCGGCCTCCTCGCACCCTGACGACGACGGTCGGCGGCTGCGCCGACCGTCAGCCCGCGAGGACCTCGGCGGCGGCCGTCCGCCACCGCTCCTCCCACTGGGCGATCACGGGCACCCCGACCGCCGCCAGGGGCGCGTGGTCGAGCACCGAGTACGCAGGACGCGGCGCCGGACGCACGAACGCCTCGCTGGTCGTCGGCCGCACGCTCTCGGGGTCGTGGCCGGCGGCGACCGCGACCGCGCGCGCGAACTCGAACCAGGAGCACGCGCCGCTCGCCGTCGCGTGGTACACGCCGCCGGGGGCGCCGGTCACCACGAGGCGGTCGACGGCCTCGGCCACGTCCCGCGTCCAGGTGGGCTGGCCGACCTGGTCGGCCACGACGTCGACCCCACCGCGCTCGCGCAGGAGCCGGGCGATGGTCCGGGGGAAGCAGGCGCCCCGCGCGCCGTAGAGCCACGCCGTGCGCACCACCAGGTTCGCCGGAGACGCCGCAAGGACCGCCCACTCGCCCGCGAGCTTCGTCCGCCCGTACGCGGACACGGGCGTCGGCGCGTCGTCGACGCGGTAGGGCGCGTCGGCCGTGCCCGCGAAGACGTAGTCGGTCGAGATGTGGACGAGGCGGCGCCCGGCACGGGCGCACGCTCGCGCGAGGACGCCGGCACCGAGGGCGTTCACGGCGAAAGCGTCGGACTCGTGCTGCTCCGCGCCGTCGACGTCCGTCCACGCGGCGCAGTTGACGACGACGTCGACCGCGGCGACCGCGTCCTCCACGCTCCGGGCGTCCAGCACGTCGAGCTCCCGGGACGACGGAGCCCACACCTGCTCCCCCCGCTCGGCGAGCCGACCCGCGAGGTCCGTGCCGAGCATGCCCGTCCCTCCCGTGACCAACCAGTGCACGAGCGACCTCCGATCCTGTGGGCGATGACCAGACGAGCGTAGTGGAGGCCCCGGTCTCGTAGGATGACCAACCATGACCCCTGAGATCGGCGGACCTTCCCGCGCCCGCCGGACGACCACCTGGGTCGCGCTCCCCCTCCTCGCCCTGGTCGCCCTCCTCGCATGGGGATTCGCCACGCCGGTCGGCTCGAGCCCCGACGACGACTTCCACCTCCCGTCGATCTGGTGCGGGCTCGGCGAGCGGGACGGCCTGTGCGAGCAGGGCTCCGAGGAGCTCACGCGACTCGTCCCGGCAGCGGTCGCGGGCGAGCCTTGCTACGCCCGGGACGCCGCTCGCGACGCGTCCTGCTGGTCCGACTCGACCGAGCTCGTCGAGACGGACCGCGTCAACACGGTGCACCTCTATCCCCCGGTCTTCTACGCGACGATGTCGGCGTTCGCGTCGACCGACGTCGAGACGTCCGTCCTGCTCATGCGGGGGTTCAACGCGCTCCTCTTCGTCGGGCTCGTCACCGGGGTGGCCGCCCTGGTCCCGCGGCCGCTCCGGCGCAGCGCCGTCCTGCCGTTCGCCGTCACGGCGGTCCCGCTCGGGTTGTTCGTCGTCCCGTCGACCAACCCCAGCTCGTGGGCGTACCTCGCGGCGGGCGTGACGTGGCTCGCGCTCTACGCGAGCACGCTCGTCGAGGGCCGCCGCCAGATCGGGCTGGCCCTGCTCGCCGTGCTCGCCGGCTTCCTCGGCGCGGGGGCACGAGGCGACGCGGGCGTCTACGCGTGCCTCGCCGTCGGCATCGTCGCGATCCTCTCTCTCCGCCGCGACCGCCGCCTCGTCGTCCCGGCCGTGGCGGGCGCCGTCATCGCGGCGGTCGGCGCGCTCTTCTACCTGAGCTCGACGCAGGGCGGTCAGGTGAGCGGCGGCTTCAGCGACGGGCCCGGAGGACCGCCGCTCGGCGTGTGGGACACCTTCCGCACCGTGCTCGAGGTCCCGGACCTGTGGATCGGAGCCGTCGGCGGGTGGGGCCTCGGCTGGTTCGACGTCCCCCTCCCGGCCCTCGTCCCCGTCCTCGTCTGGGCCGTCCTCTCCGCCGCCGTGTTCCTCGGCCTCGGCAAGGCCACGCCCCGGACCCTGGTCGCGGCGGTCGTCGCCCTCGGCGCGCTGTGGGGCATGCCGACGCTCCTGCACCAGCAGTCGGGGGTGCTCCCCGGCTCGTTCGTCCAGCCTCGCTACCTCCTGCCCGTGCTCGTCCTGCTCGTCGGCGTCCTCACCGTGGCGACCGCCCGCGGCAAGGTCGAGTGGACCCGGGCACAAGGCGTCACCGGAGCGGTGGCGCTGGCGCTCGCTGCGGCCGTCGCACTGTTCACCACGATCCGGAGGTTCACCGTCGGCATCGAGACGCCGGTGGCGAACCTCGACGGCGACCCCCGCTGGTGGTGGGACGTCCTCGCCCCGACCCCGCTGACCGTGCTCGTCACCGGATCGCTCGCCGCGCTCGGCGTCTTCCTCCTCGCGGAGCGGCTGGGCAGAGCCGTTCCCACCGGCGAACGAGCGACGGACGACGAGCCCCGACCCCGACCGACGGAGAGATGACCGTGAAGATCCGAGAGCTCGACATCCCCGGCGCATGGGAGCTCACGCCGCGCCAGTTCGGCGACGACCGAGGCGTGTTCCTCGAGTGGTTCCAGGGCAGCGAGTTCGCTGCGACGGTCGGACACGACCTCGACCTCCGGCAGGCGAACCTGTCGGTCTCCGCCGCCGGGGTCGTCCGGGGGGTGCACTTCGCCGACGTCCCGCCGAGCCAGGCCAAGTACGTGACCTGCGTGAGCGGCGCGGTGCTGGACGTCGTGGTGGACATCCGCGTCGGCTCGCCGACCTTCGGCCGCTGGGACTCGGTGCTGCTCGACGACGTCGACCGCCGCGCCGTCTACCTGAGCGAGGGCCTCGGGCACGCGTTCTGCTCGCTCGAGGACGGCTCGACCGTCGCCTACCTCTGCTCGGCACCCTACGCGCCGGGCAGAGAGCACGGGATCCACCCGTTGGACCCGGGTCTCGCGATCGAGTGGCCGACGACGGACCGCCGTGGCCGTGCGCTCACCCCGCGGCTCTCGGACAAGGACTCCCAGGCCCCGACGTTCGAGGAGGCGCACGCGCAGGGTCTGCTGCCCACCTGGGAAGCCGTGCGGTCCTTCCTCGCCGACCGACGGGGCACGGGCGCCTGAGCGCCCGGGCGCCCGCCGACCGCGAGCTGCCGTCCTACTGCCCGGACGCGGCGTAGGTCGCCTCGACGCCGGCCTTCGCCGGGCGCCACCACGACTCGTTCTCCCGGTACCAGTCGACCGTCGCGACGAGGCCGTCCCGGAAGTCGGTGTAGCGCGGCTCCCAGCCGAGCTCCTCCCGGAGCCGCGAGGCGTCGATCGCGTACCGCAGGTCGTGCCCGGGGCGGTCGGCCACGTGGTCGAAGTCGTCGGAGGGCCGCCCGAAGATCTCGAGCAGCGTCCGCACCACGTCGAGGTTGCTCGTCTCCCCGTCGGCACCGATCAGGTACGTCTCCCCGATCCGGCCCGCGTCGATGATCCGCCACACGGCGCTGTTGTGGTCCTCGACGTGGATCCAGTCACGCACGTTCAGCCCGGCCCCGTAGAGCCGGGGGCGCACCCCGTCGATGAGGTTGGTCACCTGGCGCGGGATGAACTTCTCCACGTGCTGGTACGGGCCGTAGTTGTTGGAGCAGTTCGAGAGCGTCGCCTCGACCCCGAAGGACCGGACCCACGCCCGCACGAGCAGGTCGCTCGCCGCCTTCGTGGAGGAGTACGGGCTCGAGGGGTTGTACGGGGTCGTCGGTGTGAACTTCGCCGGGTCGTCGAGCTCGAGGTCGCCGTACACCTCGTCCGTCGAGATGTGGTGGAAGCGCACCCCGTGCCGACGGACGGCCTCGAGCAGCGTGAAGGTCCCGACGACGTTGGTCCGTACGAAGGGCGACGGGTCGTTGAGCGAGTTGTCGTTGTGGGACTCGGCGGCGAAGTGCACGACCAGGTCGTGCTCGGCGACCAGCGGGTCCACCACGTCGGTGTCCGCGATGTCGCCCTGCACCAGGCGGACCCGGTCCGCCACAGGATCGAGCGACGAGCGGTCGCCCGCGTAGGTGAGCGCGTCCAGGACGGTGATCTGGACGTCCGGGCGCTCCCGGACGCTCTGGTGGACGAAGTTGGACCCGATGAAACCGGCTCCGCCGGTCACCAGCATCTTCATGTGCGCTGCTCCTGCCAAGTCGTCGTGCGGCCGACCGACCACTCTAGACGACCGGTCCCCCGGTCTCAGCCTCGCGTCCGTGACCGCAGCGCGAGGCCGATGTCGGCTCCCGTCGCGGCGATGCCCACCGGGAGCGGCACGAACGCGCGGTGGTCCAGCTCGGGCCACACGCGGGACCGGAACCGCAGGTCGAGCGCCTGACGAGAGGTGAACGGCGACGCCGCCAGCACCGCCTGGGGGCGTCGCTTGTAGATGCGGCGCATCTCGCCGAGCAGGGTCGCGATCGAGACCGACTGCTGCGACGCGAGGATCTTCACCACGGGTTCGCTCCCCGGCGGGAGGGTGGCCGCGCGGTCGAGCGTGTCGAGGACCATCGCCGCGCAGTCGTCGACGAAGAGATAGTCGCGCAGCGTGTCCAGCGGGACGTAGATCCCGATCGGGCGCGCCGTGTGGTGCGCCAGGCAGAGCTGGGAGATGAGCCCTTGGGGTTTCGCCAGGTTCTGCCCCGGACCGTAGATGTTCGCGATGCGTGCCAGCACCACGCGCGTGCCCGCCCCGCCGAGCGTACGGAAGGCGTCCTCCGCGTCGAGCTTGGCACGCCCGTACTCCGCCAGCGGCCGCGGCGCGGTCTCCTCGGTGAAGGGTGGGTCGTCGCTCCCGGCGTAGAGGCCGCCGGCCGACGAGGCGAAGAGGAGCGCACCCCGTGCCGCGACATCGGTCGGCAGCGCCCGCAGCCGGGAGACCACGTCGCGGATGACGTCGAGCTCGGCACCGAGCGCGTCGGCCGTCGACGCGGTGACCCCTGCCCCCGCGGCCCAGACCACGGCCCAGGGGCCGTCTCCCGCCGTCCGGAGGAGCTCGTCGACCGCGCGCCCGAGGTCCTCGACGGCGTCGGCACGCACGCCCCACCGCACCCGCGCCCGGACGGACGACGTCCCGCGGCGGTCGAGCTCGCGCGTCACGGCCCGGCCGAGCAGGCCCCCCGCGCCCACGACCAGGGTCGTCGCGCCCCCCGCACGGTTCATCGATCGCGTGCGCGTCCGAGCGGGCCCTGCGCGGGGTCGCTCACGATGAGATAGAGCGGCCTGCCCATCGCCATGTTGACGGCCACCCCGATGTACTCCGCGACCACACCGATCGCGAACAGGATGAGACCGGTCGCCAGCAGCATCACGACGATGAGCGACGTCCATCCGGCAGGGACGGACTCGCCCGCGATACGGGCGATCGCGAGCGCGACCGCGACCACCACGCCCGCGACGCCGAACACCGCGCCGAGCACGCTCACGATCCGCAGCCCCCGGGTACCGCTCGAGAGCACCATCCGCCAGAAGTGCGACAGGAGGCGCCGCAGCGAGTACCCGGACCGACGCTCGCCCTCGTCACGGAGCGCGACGGGGGCCGTGGTGACGGTTCCCGCGACCCAGCCGAGCGCGACGTCGAGATAGACGCTGGGGCCCGCGTACGCGGCCACGGACCGACCGATCTCACCGAGAACGAGCCGATAGCTCTGGTAGAGCGACGTGTCGGTACCCCCCGCGAGCGCCTCGATCACGCGCTTCGCCGCCTTGGACGTCACGTTGCGGAACGCGGAGTGCGGAGGGGCGTTGGTCGGCGCCGCGTAGACGACGGTCGCCCGCTGCGCGAGCGCCGCGTCCAGCAGCACGCCCATGTCCGCGGGGTCGTGCTGGCCGTCCTCGTCCAGCGTGACGATCCAGTCGCCGCCCGAGGAGGCCATCCCGGCGAGGGTCGCGGCATGCTGCCCGAAGTTGCGGCTCAGCCAGACGGGTCGGACGACGTCGTACTTCGCGGCGAGGTCGCGGATGACCGCGGCGGAACCGTCGGGTCCGTGATCGAAGACGAGCAGGACCTCGGTGACCTGGGCCTGCGCCCCCGCCGGTGTCGCGAACGGGACGCAGAGCCTCTCGATCTCCTCGAGGAGTGCCGGGAGCGTGCGCTCACCCTGGTACACGGGAACGACGACGGAGATCTTGTGAAGGACGCCGTCGAGGTCTTCGTTCGTCACGCTGGAGACTATAGTCGTTGGGTCGTCGCAGCCCGTCCGCCCTCGGGTGCGCCCACGAGCTCCGAGAAGAGGTACCCCGCCCGATGGTCATGGACCCGGAGCCCCCGACGACGGACGCCCCCGGATCGCCGACCCCGGCCCCTCCCGCAGGGATGCACGGGTCGCTCGGCCCCCTCTTCACCCTCGTCAAGGACCAGCGGGTCGCGTTCCTCATCGTGGGCGGCCTCAACACCGTCATCGGCACCGCGTGGTTCGTCGTCTTCGAGATGCTCCTGCGCGACCAGCTCGGCCGGTTCGGCTACATGGCGAGCCTCGTCTGCGCGCACGTCGCGGCCGTGCTCTGCGCGTTCGTGCTCTACCGCAAGTTCGTCTTCCGGGTGACGGGGCACGTCTGGCTCGACCTGGCTCGCTTCGAGGTGGTGAACCTCAGCGCGCTCGGGGTCAACCTCGTCGCCCTGCCGTTCGTCGTCGAGCTCTTCGGGCTCGCGCCGATCCCCGCCCAGCTCCTCATCACCTGCGTCACCGCGCTCATCAGCTACTTCGGCCACAAGGGCTTCTCGTTCCGACGCAAGAAGCCGGCGGCCACGCCCCCCGACGTCGCCGACACCGGTGCCGCCGACAGCCACAGCAGAAAGGACGCCCCCACGTGAGCCCTCGCGTCTCGGTCGTCGTGCCCGCGTACAACAACGGCGACTACATCGCCGCGACGATGCGCTCCGTGCTGGACCAGACCTTCGACGACTTCGAGCTCGTCGTGGCGGACCACTCGTCCACCGACGACACGTGGGAGCAGCTCCAGGCGTTCGCGGAAGACCCCCGGGTGCGGCTCGTGCAGACGGACGCGGGCGGCGGAGCCCGGAGGAACTGGAACCGGGTGAGCGAGCTCGCCCGGGGTGAGCTCATCAAGCTCGTCTGCGGGGACGACCTCGTGCACCCCACCATGCTCGCCCGCCAGGTCGCGGCGATCGACGCGGCAGGTCCGGAGGCCGTGCTCGTGGCGTCGCAGCGAGACCTCGTCGACGCGCGCGGAGACGTCTTCGTCCGTGCGCGGGGCCTGGGCGACCTCGACGGCGTCGTGGACGGCGCCGAGGCGCTGCGGGCCACCGTGCGCTCCGGCACGAACCTCTTCGGCGAGCCCGCGTGCGTGCTCATGCGCACCGACGCCCTGCGACGCGCGGGGTGGTGGCAGGACCTGCGGTACTACATCGACGCCGGCTCGTACGCCCACGTCATGGTCCAGGGACGGGTCGTCGCACTGCGCGAGTCCCTCGCGTCGTTCCGCGTCAGCGCGAGCCAGTGGTCCGTCCGCCTGATGCGGCAGCAGGCGGAGGAGGCCGCGGAGTTCCACCGCCTGGCGCGTGAGCTGGCGCCCGCCACGATCACCGAGCAGGACGTGCGCCGCGGTGACCGTCTGGCGAAGGTCGTCGCTCTGCAGCGCCGGGCGGCGTACGTCGTCCTCGGGCGCCGGATGCGCCCTCGAGACTGACCCGCCGCGCTCACACCTCGGTGCCGGCGGGGGTCGTGCTCCGTCGGCTCCGGAACCCCTGGAACGCGCAGAGCCCCACCGCGCCCAGCAGCGCCACGACCAGGCCACCGAGCTCCAGCGTCCACCCCGGCGGCCGGAACGACACCTCGACCGTCTCGCCGACGCTGTCGCCGTCGAGCTCGACCGTGAGGAGGAAGTCTCCCGTCGGTGCCGCCAGCTCACCGCCGGCGACGCGGTACCCGGGCCAGGCCATCCGGCTGAGGACGATCGTCCCGCCGGACTCGGGCACGTCCGTCACGCGGAGCGTCGTCACGTCGTCGCTCACCGACTCCTCCACCACCTCGACCCCGTCGGAGGCGTAGGTCACGTGGCCGGGTCCGGGCACCGCGACGTCCCGGGTCCACAGCTCGGTCGAGTGCCCGGTCGTCGCGACGTGCCAGCCCGCGGGCGGCGTGGGAACACCGTCCGGGAACGCCGACAGGACGAGCTGGACGTTGCCGATCCCCATGAGGTCGACGAGCGGGGACGACGTCCCCTCCACCTCCGCGAACAGCGCGTCGAGCGAGCCGGCGCACGACTCCCCCCGGTTGCTCACGCACAGGGTCTCCGAGTACGCCGCGAACCCCACGGGCGTGTAGACGTTCTGCACCGGAGCCGGATTGAGGTACCAGGTGTTCGCGAGCAGCGTCTCCTCCCAGACCTCCGGGCCCGGGGCCTGCGTCGGGGCGCCCACGACGAACACGTTCTCCTCGACCCCCTCGAGCTGGCGCTGGTAGTCGGCCACGGCCGACGGCATGCCGAAGTCGGCGAGCGGTGGGTCCGGCTGGTAGCGGTGCTGCACCACGACGTTCGCCGAGGTCGCCAGGACTGCCACGAGCGCGAGCGGCAGTGCGCGCCGCCCGGAGGTGGTCCGGAGGAGGACGAAGTACGTCGCGCCGACCACGAGCAGGACGGCCACCGCGACGGCGAGCGGCCTGCCCCACCCGGGCACCTGGACGAACGCCAGGTAGGCGCCGATCAGGACGAGGGCGACGAAGACCGCGCCCCGCGCGAGGGTCACGCGCGCGACGAGCGCGCGGCTGAGCACGACCGCGAGCAGGACGAGCGCCGCGAGCGAGACGTACGGCATCATCCGCACCGGGATGCGGAGCGGGCCGGCATAGCTCGGCCCGACGACCCACAGGACCATGACGAGGAGGAACAGCCCGATCCCCACGAGGTCCCGAGCGTCGCGGACGATCTTGCGGACGTCGACGAACGCGACGAGCGGGAGCGCCCAGGAGATGTAGAGCATCGGGACGACGGCGAACGCGCCCCACCAGGCCGAGACCTCCGGTCTCGCCGTCGAGATCGCGGAGGCAAGAAGTCCGTTGAGGTCGGCGACGAGGAAGCCGTCGTTGAGGATCGAGCTTCCCTGGCGCACCGTGACGTCGGCGGAGAGGACGCCGGGGAGGTAGACCGCCACGGCGACGAGCCCGAGCAGGACGCTCGCGCCGAGGACGACGAGAGCGCCCCGCCGCTGGCCCGCGATCATCGCGTCGACCAGCACGGCACAGATGACGAAGACCAGCGCGATCGTGCCGTGGACGTAGCCGACCGTCACGACGAGATACCCGGCGACGAGCATCCCGACCGGGTTGCGACCGCGGGCCGCGCGGCGCGCCATCCACCAGAACCACGGGATGCCCGCCGAGGTGAACAGTCCCGTCACCCAGGTGGTCGCGTCCATGTAGAAGGTGAACCCCGCCAGCGGGAAGCCGATGCCCGCGAGGAGCGCCCAGTGGCGGTGCCCCCCGAAGTCGCGGACCAGGCCGTACGCACCGACGGCTGCGACGCCCATCACGACCGCCTTCACCGCGGTCGAGAACACGACGGCGTCCGGAGCGTAGGACGCCAGAAGACCGATCAGGAGCACGACGGGGTTCAGCAGCCCCCACTGCCCCTCGACGAAGTAGTTCCCGGCCGCCCAGGTGTCCGTCTCGAGGAACGAGAACCCGCCCTCGCGCAAGAGCTCGCCGATGCGGAACCAGATCCCGTACGCGCCGATCTGCGTGTCGTCGTTGAAGTAGTAACGAGGCGCTCGCACGAGCGGGACCAGGGCGAGCAGCATCACGACGAGCGCCCCCGAGGCCGCCCACGCGACCTCGACGGCCCGCCCTGCCCGCGGTGAGGCGGCGGCCGCGCCGGTACCAGCGGCGGACGTCGTCCGCGGTGTCTCGGTCCCGGCGCTCATCCGACCCGCTCCTCGGGCGCCGTCGTGGGTACGCCGACGGACGGGCGTGGTCGCTCGACCTGGCCCGGCGGCGGCGTCCTCCCGGACGACGACATGCGCTTGATCGCCAGCCGCGCAGGCTCCTCGAACCAGCGCCAGAGCGCGTAGCCCACGGCGAGCGCGGCGAACGGCAGCAGCACGAACGCGATCTTCGACCCGAGCGTCCCGGGCGCCATCCACGCGAACCGGCCCTGTGCCCACCACACCGGCTCGATGAGGAGCATGTGCACCATGTAGACGCTGTACGAGGCTGCCCCGCCGATCACGAACCAGCGGGTGCCGAGGAGCGTGACGACGTGCCGGTCGCCGATCGCCAGGAGACCGACGAGAAGGACGAACAGCGGCGTCACGAGCGGCGCGAGCTCCGGGTGGCCGACAGCGTCGACCCCGTACAGCCAGGCCAGGATCAGCAGGATCACGCCGAGCGCGGCGTGGCTCGCGACGGCGCGCGAGCGGGTGGTGAGCCGAAGCTGTCGCACGCCCTCGTAGACCAGGGCGCCCGCGACGAAGCAGCACAGGATGCGGAGCATCCAGGCCCAGGGGTAGTACATGGTGCCGTACGCGACGACGAAGACCAGCAACGGGACGAGTGCGACGAACGCGAGCACGAAGAGGCTGGTCGCCCGGAGCGAGCGACCGAGCCGGAGGAACAGGAGCGCCATGATCGGGAAGAGCGCGTAGGCGAAGGCCTCGGCGGAGACGGACCAGGCCGGGCCGTTCCACATCAGGCGGTCGGTGTCGCCCTCCGTCCAGAGCGCGACGAGGAAGCTCTGGCGCAGGAAGCTCGGCACCGTGAAGTCCCGGGGCGGGACCGGGTCGGTGCTGACACGCATGATCAGCCCGTGCCAGAGACCCGCCGCCAGGAGCGTCACGAAGAACACCGGCCACACGCGGGCGATCCGCGCCCAGTAGAACCGCGCCGTCGACACCCGCTGCATCGAGCGACCCATCCGGGCCGAGTAGTTGAGCGCCAGCACGAACCCGCTGAGCGTGAAGAACAGGTCGACGCCGAGCTCGCCGTGCGACAGCAGCGGCCCCGCCCAGGACTCCGTCCCGGGGAACTCGCTGTAGAGGTTTCCCCGGATGTGGAAGACGACGACCCAGACCGCCGCGACGATCCGCACGCCGGTGAGGGCACGGACGTGCCCGATCTCCGTCGTCGGGACGTCCGCCCCCGGAGAGGCGGACGCCGCCGCGCCGTTCGTCATCGCGTCGTTCTCGGCTTCTCGATCTCGGGACGGAACACCACGCCCTTCGCGGCCGCCTTGACCAGCCGCAGGCGCAGCCGCCACGGCACGCTCGACCGGGTGAGCTGCTTCGTCATGTTCTCGACGAGCGACGCCGCGAGCGTCGGGCTGCGGAAGGCACGGGCGGACGCGATCTGGTTGCGGACCCCGTACTCGAACTTCCAGATGTTGCCGTCGTTGACGTCGCCGAAGTTGACCCCGCGGTTCTGCGGGAGGAGGTGGTTGACCTTCGACGACGGGAGGAAGATCCCCGGGCGGTACTTCGCCAGGCGCTGGGTGTACTCCGCGTCGTCGTACCAGATGAAGAAGTTCGCGCTCGGCAGGCCGACCGCGTGCACGGCCTCTCGCGTGATGAGGACCGAGACGAACGAGCACGACTTCATCAGGGTGAAGTCGGCACCCATGGCCAGCGGGCGCGCGAAGTCCCACGTCGGCTCCGGGGTGTTCATCTCGCAGAGGGAGCCGTCCTTCCACAGGACCATGCTGCAGGCGAAGCTCGGCAGGTACCCGAGCGTCTCCGTGGCGCGGTCGAGCCCGGAGACGAGCTCGCCGAGCGCCTCGACCTGCGGGACGGTGTCGTCGTCCATGAGCCACATCGCGTCGTACCCGAGCTCGTACGCGAGCTCGGTCCCGGTCGCGAAGCCCCCGGCGCCCCCGGTGTTCTCCGGGAGCCGGCGCACGGTGGCCGGGACGGAGAACTCGCGCGACGAGAGGAACTCGGCCGTGCCGTCGTCCGAGGCGTTGTCGATGATCACCAGGCGATCGGGCAGCCGGTCCTGCGCCTCGAGCGCGTCGAGCGTCTGCTCGAGCAGCGCTCGACGGTTGTAGGTCACGACGACAGCGGCGACGCGCATCAGTTCTTCTCCTTCAGTTCCTCGAGCCGTCGCGCGAGGAACGCGCTGGCCGGCTCGACCTCGTGCAGTGCCTGGATGAGCTGGGTCTGCTCACGTCGTGCGCGCTCGTAGGCGTCCGGGTCTCCGGCCAGGCGTACGAGAGCCTGCGTCGCACCGCTGAGGAAGCCACGGGGCGCGCGGGGGACGAGGAGCATCGGGGCGACGACGGTCCGCTGGCTCCCGACGTCCGCGGACAGCACGAGGACGCCGTGCTCCTCCGCCTCGAGGGACGTGAGCGTCAGTCCCTCGTTGTCGCTCGAGATCACGAGCACGTCCACGTCGTCCATGAAGTCGCCGACGGGCCCCCAGGGGCGCCGCTCGATGACGCCCTCGAGACCCTCCTTGCGGATGCGGTCGCTCGTCATGGCGCCGAGCACTCCGCTGCCCTGCATGACGAACGAGAAGTCGGCGGGTGCCTTCGCGTGCAGCCGTGCGGCGAGCGCGACGTAGAGGAACGGCCGCTTCTGCGGCGCCAGGCGCCCGAGGTACCCGATCCGCAGCGGGCCGCCCGACCGGGGTCGTACCGCGGGGACGGGCGAGACACCGGAGGTCAGGGGCCGGTAGACGAGCTTGCGCCGGTCGACCTCGGAGTCGAGCAGATAGAGGTCTCGGAGCTCCGGCGAGATCACGTGGTGCTCGTCGATCAGGTCGGAGAGCTCGATGCTCTGACGGACGAACCCACCCGTGCGGTGCTCGACGATGTGGGTGCTGTCCAGCACCTGCACGGACGGCGCCACGTGACGGAGCTCGGGCAGGAACGCGTACGCCCGGCGCGAATGGTGCACGTGCAGCAGCGTCGGCCGGTACGTGCGGACGAGGGCGGTGAGGAACGCGCCCCAGTCCTCCTCGGCGAGGGCGTTCGCCGCGACGAAGACGTCGTCGGTGATCTCGAGCATCCTGTCGAGCTGGCGCTGCGGAGCGGCCACGTCCGCGGTCACCACGACCCGGTAGCCGGCGGCCGCGGCGAGCTCGGCGGACTGCACGGCCCAGGACTCGGCCCCGCCGGACTCGAACCAGTGCATCGCGATCCACGCCACCGGCTCCTCCCCCGTCGTCAGCGGGGAGCCGCCGGCGGTGGAGAGGTGCTCGACCTGGGGGCGGAGGACCGAACGCCGGTGCTCGACACGGGTGTTGCGCCCCTGACGCCACTCGTCGAGAAGGAGCGGCGCCTTCTCGTAGATCTTCTTGTACACGCCACCGACGACCCGACGCTTGAGCGAGTCGGGCTGGAGGAAGTGGAACTCGCCCGCCTCGTCGAGGAGCGTCGTCGTCGGGACCACGAGAGTACGGCCGACCGCGTCCTGGCGTCCGGGCTCACCCTCGACCGAGACCCGTCCGACCGCGTCGCCCTCGGCGAAGCGGCCGCCGGCGACGGCTGGGTCCACGTCGATCGGGGCGGGGAAGGGCTCGTGCTCGCTCGAGACGACGAGGAGCTCGAGCGGAGCCCCGGGGTGAGCCAGGGCGAGGCTGCGGACCGCAGCGTCGAACCACGCGGCCCCCAGCCGCTGCGCGATCCCCCGTCCCGTCTCGGTCAGGCTGACCCGTGCGACGCGTCCCCCTAGTCGACGCGTCAGCGCGGCAGCGATCTCCACCTCCACGCCCTGCGTCTCGCTCACGTCGGGTCCACTCATCCGTTTCCTCCTCGCAGGTGGGCGATCGCGTCTCCGACCGGCCCGTCGCTGACGACGTGCCCGTGCTCGAGCAGGATCGCCCGGTCGCACAGCTGCTCGATCATGTTGAGGTCGTGGCTCACGATCACGAGCGCCTTGCCGCTCGCCTTGAGCTCGCGGATCCTCGCCAAGCACTTCTTCTGGAAGGGCTCGTCGCCGACCGCCAGGATCTCGTCGACGAGGAACACGTCGGGATCAGTGTGCACGGCGACGGCGAACGCGAGCCGCAGGAACATGCCGGAGGAGTAGAACTTGACCTCGGTGTCGATGAACGACTCGATCTCGCTGAAGGCGACGATCGCGTCGAACTTCGAGTCGATCTCCGCCTCGGTCATGCCGAGGATCGCGCCGTTGAGGTAGACGTTCTCCCGCCCCGTCAGGTCGGGGTGGAACCCGGCTCCGACCTCGATGAGGCCGGCGATCTTCCCCCGGACCCCGACCCGGCCGGAGTCGGCCCGCATCACGCCCGAGATGAGCTTGAGCAGCGTGCTCTTCCCGGAGCCGTTGAGACCGAGCAGCGCGACCGCCTCGCCGTCGTCGACCTCGAAGCTCACGTCGTGCAGCGCGACGAAGTCGGACGACTGCTTCTCGCCGCGACGGACGATGGCGCGCACGACACGGTCCTTCAGCGTGTGGGTGTGCTGCAGGACGAACCGCTTGCCGATCCCGGCCACGACGATCCGTGCCTGCTGTGTCTCGACCATGGTGGACAACGTCAGAGCTCCTGGGCGAATCGGCCGTCGAGTCGCCGGAAGACGACCTGCCCGGCGAGGAGGACGAGGAACGAGAGGACGACCGCGGAGATCGTCGACCACAGGAGGCCCGGAGGCATGGCACCCGTCCGGTCGGTCCCGGGGAACCAGAAGCACAGGTGGAACAGCTCGACCGCGGCGGTCATGGGGTTCGCCTGGTAGATCCACCACAGGACGCCGTCCCCGATGGCGTCCCTGACGTTCTGCCACTGGTACAGCACGGGCGAGAGCCACGTGGCGACCATGAGCATCAGGTCCACGATGTTCTCGGCGTCGCGGAACAGCACGTTCAGCGCCCCGAAGAGCAGTCCGAGACCGAGCGAGAGGACGGCGATGATGACGATCCCGAGCACGCCCGCACCGAGCTCGAACAGCGACGGCTGCCACCCCGCGATCAGCGCACCGAGGATCAGCACGACGAGCTGCGGCAGGAAGTGCACGACGGCGACCCAGACCGACGCGACGGGGAAGAGCTCGCGCGGCAGGTAGATCTTCTTGACCAGGGCGGCGTTGCCCACGATCGAGCGGGTCGCGTTGCCGAACGCCTCGCTGAAGAAGTTGACGGCGACGACGCCGGAGAACAGGTAGACGGCGAAGTCCTCGACGTTCTCGTTCATCCGCAGGAACACGCCCACGGCGAAGTAGAAGACGACGAACTGGACGGCGGGCTTCACGTACGACCAGAGCAGGCCGAGGAAGGATCCTCGGTACCGCACCCGGAGCTCCTTGCGCACCAGCAGGCGCGCGAGGAATCGGCGGCGGAGGACGTCGAGCAGCCCGGCTCCCTTGCCGGGCTCGACGAACGCCTCCTGGGGGGCGACGGTCACTCTTCGACTCCTCCGCTCTGGATCGCGGCGCCGCCACCGAAGTGCGGCGCGAGCTTGTTGTCCACCATCGACAGGGCAGCGCCGATGGCCATGTGCATGTCGAGGTACTTGTAGGTGCCGAGACGCCCCCCGAACAGGACGTCGCGCTCCGCGGCGGCGAGGTCGCGGTACCGCAGGAGGCGCTCACGGTCGGCGGCCGTGTTCACCGGGTAGTACGGCTCGTCCTCGCGCTGCGCGAACCGCGAGAACTCGCGCATGATGACGGTCTTGTCCGTCGGGTAGTCGCGCTCGGGGTGGAAGTGCCGGAACTCGTGGATCCGGGTGTACGGGACGTCCGCGTCCGCGTAGTTCATGACGGAGGTGCCCTGGAAGTCGCCGACGGGGAGCACCTCCTCCTCGAAGTCGAGCGTGCGCCACGACAGGTCGCCCTCGGCGTAGTCGAAGTAGCGGTCCACGGGCCCCGTGTAGACCACGGGGACGTTGCCGACGACGTTCTCCTTGTTGACCGGCTGCGTCGCGTCGAAGAAGTCGACGCCGAGGCGGACCTCGATGTTCGGGTGGTCGGCCATCCGCTCCAGCCAGGCCGTGTAGCCGTCGACGGGCAGGCCCTCGTGCGTGTCGTTGAAGTACCGGTTGTCGTACGTGTAGCGCACGGGCAGCCGCGAGATGATCGACGCGGGCAGGTCGCGCGGGTCCGTCTGCCACTGCTTCGCGGTGTACTCACGGATGAACGCCTCGTAGAGGGGCCGTCCGATGAGGGAGACGCCCTGCTCGTCGAGGTTCGCCGGCCTCTTGCCGCCCAGCTCCGCGGAGAGCTCCTTGACGAGAGCGCGCGCCGCGTCGGGGCCGTGCGCAGAGCGGAAGAACTGGTTGATCGTGCCCAGGTTGATCGGCATCGGGAACACCTCGCCGCGGTGCGTGGTGTACACGCGGTGCACGTAGCTCGTGAACGCCGTGAAGCGGTTCACGTACTCCCAGACGCGCTCGTTGGACGTGTGGAACAGGTGGGCGCCGTAGCGGTGCACCTCGATCCCCGTCGTCTGCTCCGCCTCGCTGAAGGCGTTGCCCCCGATGTGCGGCCGTCGGTCGATCACGAGGACCTTCCGGCCGTACTCCTCGGCGATCCGCTCAGCGACCGTCAGGCCGAAGAACCCCGAGCCCACGACGACAAGATCCGCGTCCACACATACTCCTAGTCTTGGAAGACAGCCGCACTAGCGTAGCCGTTCGGCAGGTGCCGGACGGACGGCGTGGTCGGCCCCGCAGAGCCGCCACAGGACCTTCACGAGCCGCCGTCGTCCTCGAGCCCGCACGCGGTGATGCGGTAGAGACGGGCGTCGCCCTCCTGGGCGACGAGCTCGCCGACACCGGCCTCGACGAGGCCGTCGAGACCCTCGAACCCCGCCGGGGGAGTCCCCCACAGCAGCCGACCGCCGCGCATGACGTACCCGACGTCGAGGTCCTCGACGGCCTCGCAGACGCTCGGGTCGGTGAGGGCGTCGCGCAGGTGGCCCGCGACGAGGAGCCGGTCCTCGTCGAGCCGGATCCCGGTGTGCGGGAAGACCGACTCGCGCCCCGCGAGCGCCCACGTCAGCGAGCTTCCGTCCCACGGGTTGCCCACGACGGCCACGCCTTCCGGGACGACCTCGGCCACCGTCTCCAGGATCTCGATCTCGTCCGCGTCGAGCAGCCCGGCGGACCCCTCGGCGGACGGGTCGACCCGGTACACGTGGGACACGTAGGCGAAGGACTCGCGCATCGTGGCGGTGCGCGGGAGCAGGACCGACACGGCGACCGCGAGGACCACGGTGACGGCAGCGACGACGAGCGCCGCGCGCCGTCCGTCCGGGTGCAGCGCGAACGGGCCGGTCGGCACCCGCGCGAGGCGGAGCAGCGCGGTCACCGCCCAGCCCGCACCGACGACCGCCAGCGGCACGCCGAGCAGCGGCAGGAGCGCCGAGATGCGCTGCGGGTCCGCGTACCAGTACCCCGTGAGCAGGGGGCGCAGCGGGCTGTCGACGCCGCGGACGACGACGTAGAGGACCGCGACGATCCCGTAGGAGAAGGGCAGCCACCGCCAGCGCGCGACGGTCAGGCACACCACGGCACCGAGGACGACGAGACCCGCCACGACCAGGTTGGGGACCCCCGCCGCGAGGTTCTCCGGCTCGGGGAAGTTCGGCGTGGTCGACGGGTGCATCGCCGTCAGGTCGAGGACCTCGCGCGCCGCGTGCCGCCACGACGCCGTCACCTCCCAGGAGCTCTTCTCGCGGAACTGGTCGATCATCGACACCCGTCCCAGAGCCCAGTAGCCGATCCCCGCACCCACCACCGTCAGCACCGCCGGGAGCGCCGCGACCACCGGGCCCCGGCCACGGCGCCGCAACCGCCCCGTCGTCTGGACGAGGGCCGTCACGACCACCGGGACGACGACGTACCACAGCGCGAACAGCCCGTTCGGCTGGGCGAGCACGAGGGTGACCATGCCGAGCAGGGCACCTGCCGCGGGCGGCAGGCGGCGGGGACCCGTCCTGCGGACCAGCGCCAGGACGCACAGCGCGAGGGCTGCGGGCAGCACCGCGTAGGAGAGGAAGTTCGGGTACAGCAGGCCGAACGAGAACAGCCGGTTCGGGTACTGCGTGAACGCGAAGGACAGCGGCGCGACCAGGCCGAGCAGCACGGGCGACGTGCCCAGGATCGTCCGGGCGAGGGCGAGCAGTCCCGCGACCCAGACGACCGAGCCGACGAGGACCGAGACCCAGTTCGCCGCGACGGCGATGTCCGTACCGGTGAGCTGGACCACCAGGGAGACGATCCCGTGCCACAGACCGGGATAGAACGCCGTCGGGGTGTCCGGGACGGTCAGGTTCATGTGGAGCGAGGACGCGTCGCCTCGATCGAGGACGAGGGCGACCGAGTTCAGGTGGAACGGGGTGTCGAAGGTCTGGGCCACGCGATCCGGTCCCCCGACCGCGACGAGCGTGCGCCGCACCTGGAGCACGACCGCCGTCACGCTCGTCACGAGCACCACCGCCGCGAGCAGGCGTCGCGACGGGTGGGCGCCGCGGACGCGGGGCGTCCACGGGCCGCACGCCCGCCGGAGCAGGAGCGCGACGGCGGCGAGCACGACGCTCCCGGCGACGACCGGCCACATCCCCCACGGCACCCCGGCGGCACCCGCGACGACCGCGACGATCCCGATCACGCCGCCGCCGAGCAGGGGCGCCGAGCCCCACGCGACGAGGCCGCGGAGCCCCAGCGCGTACGCGGGCAGGACGCCCGGCAGGAACAGGACGAGCAGGGATGCGACGGCGACGGGCCACGTCGCGAGCCACTCGGCCATCGCTCAACCTCTCCTGTCCGCCAGGAACGTGCGGTACAGCGCCGTCCGGACCTTCTCCGGGACGAGACGGTACCCACCCCGTACGACGACGTTGCGCAGCGCCTGTGCCCGCGACGTGAAGCCGATGCGCCGCATCCGGCGCTGGAGCTCGATCTCCGACCGCAGCAGGCGCGTCCCGCCGCGCCGCGCGTACGCGCCCGCACCCACCCGGTAGAGCAGGAGCGGCTCGGGAAGGTTGCGACCGCGGGCCCCGCGGGCGAGCATGCGGGCGAAGAGCCAGTAGTCCTCGAGGAGCGGCAGGTCCTGGTAGCCGCCCGCGGCCTCGACCGCGGACCGGCGGTACACGACGGTCGGGTGGTTGAACGGCGAGTGGAAGCGCGCCCCCGACTCGATGTCCCTGCTCGACAGCGGGGGCACCCGCACGAGGCCCGGCTCGTCCTCGGAGACGAACTCCTGGATGGCGGTCCCGACGATGTCGTACCCCTCGGCGACGAGCGGGATCTGGCGCGCGAACCGCTCCGGCCGGCACACGTCGTCGGCGTCCGTGCGGGCGACGATCTCGTGGCTGCACCGTGCGAGCCCCGCCTCGAGCGCGAGCGCGAGCCCCACGTTGCGCTCGAGCCGGACGACCGTCACCCCCTGCCCCGCCGACTCGATCTCCGCGACGACCTCGCCGAGGGCAGGACCCACCGGGCCGTCCTGGACGAGCACGACCTCGGCGGGCGGGAGGTGCTGCTCCGACGTCGCCGACCGGAAGGCCCTGCGCAGGTGGGCGGCGTCGTCGCCGTGGTAGACGGGCAGGAGGAGCGAGAACGGCGGCAGCGACACGGTGGTCATGCCGCGGGCCCCCGCCGGCTGCGCCCCGCGTCCAGAGCGTCGACCTCCGCGGTCAGCGGGCCCATGTCCGCCAGCACCGCCGCGTTGCGCCGGGGACCGCGGAGCAGCCCGTCCCGCGCACCGCGCAGACCTGCCGAGCGCAGGACGTCGCGGTTCCGGGAGCCACGGAAGGTGCGCGCCCACCGCCGCAGCGACGCCCCGAGGTAGAGGAACCGCTCCTCCGGCGAGAGCGAGGGCGAGCGCAGGAGCATCCAGAGCTTGTTCCGCACCTCGTAGTAGAAGCGCTCGCCCGGGTCGGCGTCCGTGGCCCCGAACTTCTTGGTCCGGTGCTCGACGACGGACGCGGGCACGTGCAGGCCCGTCCCCCGGCGCAGCAACCGGGCCGAGTACTCGAAGTCGTCGTTCCAGATGAAGTAGTCCGCGACGGGCAGGCCGTGGTGCCGGACCGCCCGCGCGTCGACCAGCATCGAGACGAACGAGGAGGACCGCACGGGAAGAGCCCCGGACTCCCGGGCCCGCGCGATCTGCTCCGCGGACGCCCCCGGGCGACGGCGCGGCGTGTTCATCGGGTGGTCGCGGCCGTCGTGCCAGACGACGCGGCTCCCGAGCAGCGCGACCGGACCCGGGTACGCCTCCCGCGCGGCGAGCAGCTCGGCCAGGGCGGTCGGTGTCGGGATCGTGTCGTCGTCCATCAGCCAGACGAGGTCCGCGTCGAGGGCCTCGACCGCATGGGCCATGCCGACCGCGAAGCCGCCGGCACCGCCCGTGTTCCGGGGCAGCTCGAGCACCTCGGCCCCGACGGGGTGCTCGGCCGCCACGACCGCCGAGTCGTCGTGGGACGCGTTGTCGACGACGACGACCGCGTCGAGCCGACGGGTCTGCGCAGCGAGCGCGTCGAGCGCCTCGACGAGCAGGTCACGCCGGTCGTAGGCGACGACGACCGCGGCGATTCGCATGGAGAACCTCGGGGATCGGCTGGATGGAGACGCGCGAAGGCGCTCGTGCAGGATAGTCCACCCGCAGCGGGTGGATGCGCAGGTCAGGAGGTCTGCCGGCGACGTCCGGGCGACGTGCGGGAGGGCGCCCTGCGCGCCTCAGGCCTCGTCGGGGGCGTCGCCCCGCCCGAGCACGACGCGCGGCACCCCCGCCCAGCGCCCGGCGTCCGTGACGCCGCGACCGTCGACGACGAGCCGCGCCCCGGGCACGCTCTCGCGGCCGGTCTCGCGGTACTCGGCATGGTCGGTCTGGACCACGACGACGTCCGCCCGGTCCCCCAGGTGGAAGGGAGCGAAGCCGAGCGCGGCGAGCTCGGCGTCGGAGTAGAGGGGATCGTGCACGCGGACCGACGCGCCCCGCGCCTCCAGGGCCTTCACGGTGGCGAAGACCCCGGAGAACGCCGTCTCCTTCACGCCGCCGCGGTACGCGGCGCCGAGCACGACGGCGTCCAGCCCGTCGAGCGACCCCAGGAGGTCGACCGCACGTCCCACGACGCGCTCCGGCATGGACGCGTTGACCGCGCGGGCCTCGCGCACGATCGACGCGTCCGGGTCGACCGACAGGTACAGCCGCGGGTACACCGGGATGCAGTGCCCTCCGACGGCGATGCCCGGACGGTGGATGTGGCTGTACGGCTGGGAGTTGCTCGCGTCGATGACGGCGTGCACGTCGATCCCCTGCTTGTCGGCGAACAGGGCGAACTGGTTGGCGAGGCCGATGTTCACGTCGCGGTACGTCGTCTCGGCGAGCTTCGCGAGCTCGGACGCCTCGGCCGAGCCGAGGTCCCAGACTCCGTTCGGGCGGTCGAGGTCCGGGCGCTCGTCGAAGTCGAGCACGGCCTCGTAGAACGCCCGCGCCCGCTCCGCCCCCTCGGGCGAGAGCCCGCCGACCAGCTTGGGGTACTTGCGGAGGTCCGCGAACACGCGACCGGTCAGCACGCGCTCCGGCGAGAACACGAGGTGGAAGTCCTCGCCCTCCACCAGGCCTGAGATCTCCTCCAGCATCGGCTTCCACCGGTTGCGCGTGGTGCCGACGGGGAGCGTCGTCTCGTACGAGACGAGCGTCCCCGGCGTCAGGTGCTCCGCGAGGGACCTCGTCGCGGCGTCCATCCAGCCGAAGTCCGGCGCTGCCGTCTCCTCGTCGACGAACAGCGGGACCACGAGCACGACGGCGTCGGCACCCGGGATCGCCTCGGAATAGTCGGTGGTCGCGCGCAGCCGTCCGGCCGGGACCAGCTCCGCGAGCTTCTCGGCGAGGTACGCCTCGCCCGGGAACGGCTCCTGGCCCTCGTTGACCGTGGCGACCGTACCGGCGTTGACGTCGACTCCGATCACCTCGTGTCCCTTGGACGCGAACTGGACGGCCAGGGGAAGGCCGATCTTCCCCAGGGCGACGACGGCGATGCGCATCGAGTGTTCCTTCCGGCGAGCGGGTGGTCGGTCCGGCAGCGTGTCCCGGATCCGGGGGACCGCGACGGTGTCGTTCAGCGTCGAGCGGTCGGACCACCGTGCAGGATACGCGAGGCGCCGATCATCGCGGCAGCCGGCCGCTCACCTCGACGAGGAGCGGCACGTCCGAGCGCGTGGGTCAGGGCGCGGGCTCGCTCAGGTACCCGGCGAGCGCGGCGCGCACGGGGTCGGACACCACACCCGGACCACCGAGCACGACGATCCGCGCGGGGTCGAGCCGCTCGAGCTCCGCCGCCACGGCAGCGGGAAGGCTGTCCCTCACGGTGAGGAGCACCGGCCCACCACCCGCTCCGGCCGCGGGCGCTCCGGAGAGCCCATCCGGGAAGTTGAGCCCGTTCGCGACGTAGACGACGGGGACACCAGGGTCGAACGTCGCGGCCGAGATCGCGGCCGACGTCGCAAAGCGGTCCGCTCCCGCGGCGCGGGTCACGCTCTTCGACGGGGTGTACTCGGCGAGCTGCTTCGCGACGGCGGCGGAGACCGAACCGGTGCCTCCCAGCACGACGATCCGGCCCGGACGCAGCCGCCGGAGCTCGGCCGAGACCGACCCGGGGACGGCGTTCTGGCTGATGAGCAGCACCGGCGCCTTCCGAGCCCCCGCCGCGGGGGCGCCGGAGAGCGCATCCGCGAACGCCAGACCGTTCGCGACGTAGGCCACCTCGACTCCGGGGGCGAAGGTGGCAGTCGAGATCGCCGCCGAGGTGGCGAACCTGTCGGCCCCGGAGAGGCGGCTCACCTGCCCTGTCGCCGTCAGGCTCTTCAGCTGGGTGACCACGTCCGCGGAGACCACCCCGGCACCGCCGAGGACGACGATCCGCTCCGGTCGGAGCCGCTTGAGCTCGTCCACGACGGGGTTCGGCACCGTCGTGGGCCCGACCAGGAGCATCGGGGCACCGGAGGCGGCAGCGGCCGGTCCTCCGGACAACGCGTCCGGGAACGCCATGCCGTTCGCGACGTACGCGACCTTCACCCCGGGCGCAAAGGTGGCGGCCGAGATCGCCGCGGACGTCGCGAACCGGTCGGCACCCGAGATCCGCTCGACCGCGGTGCCGAGCTCTCCGAAGTACTGGGAGGCACGGCTCTGGATGTACGACAGCTTCCCGTAGGCGAGCGTGCCGGGGCACTCGGTCTGATGGGTGTCCCGGTGACCGAAGACCTTGGGGAGGACCACCGACTGTCCGGCCTCGAACCGGCCGCCGGCCGTCCTGCTCGCCGCGGTGAACGTTGCCTTCCCTGCCGGGTCGACGCCGTACTGCGCGAGCCGGTAGGCGATGATCTTCGCGACGCCGTCGAGCTGCGCCGTCGAGGGTGCCACGTTCGTGTAGGTGCCGACCATCGCTACCCCGACCGTGCCCGTGTTGAAGCCACCGGTGTGCGCTCCGATGAGCGCTCGCTCGATGCTGCCATCGGCCCCCTCGTAGACGTTCCCCCACTTGTCGACCAGGAAGTTGTAGCCGATGTCGCACCAGTCGTTCCCGGACTGGTGGAACGCCTGGTCGTTCCTGATGATCTGCATGGCCTCGGCCATCGACGTGTAGTCGTTCGCGTTCACCGTGTGATGGACCGCACCGCCCTTGAGCGTCGCTGCCGAGCCCCAGGCGCAGGACGCCGGAGCCGCGCCCCACTGCTCACGCGTGATGATCGTCGGGAAGGGGGTCTCCGCAGCCGAGACCGCAGCGGCCCCAGCCACCGGCGCGGCCCCGGACCTCTGTGCGGCCGCCGAGCCTGTCGGTTCGGAGGAGACCGTCGTGACCTGGACGCCGTCGGGCAGGGTCGCGTCGTCGTCGACGGTGGCGATCTCCACCGCGTCCGAGTCGCCCACGTACACGGTGCTCGACGACACGACGTCGCTCGTCGCGGCGTCCGCTCCGTCTGTCGCCCGGTCCACGTGGGTCCATGGACCCCACGACCCGTCGACGGCCCGCGCGCGCAGCCGGATCTCGGGCACGGCTGCGTCGATCTCGGACGACCACGTCACGGCGGCGGTCTGGAAGCTCTCCGCGACGGCGACGGCACCGTTCTCGGCGACGTCGTGCGTCTCGACCTGAGCCGCCTGAGGACCCACCTGGGGCAGGGCGGCGGCGACCGGTGGCGCGTCAGCCTGCCCCGCCGTTGGCTCGAGCACGGACGACCGGGGCAGGGCGCTCCCCGCCGGTGCGAGCACCACGGAGAGCACGAGCAACGGGGTGACGCCGTACGAGAGAGCCTTGCCCGCGACGGAACGTGCCGACACCGGCGCACTCTTCGTGACGCTCGGCCTCGGTGTGGTCCGTGCAGAGTGACGCGCCACGGGATCGCCTCCTAGGGATGCGCGGAATGTCCGCCTCGACACAGAATGCGGACGAAGGGAACTTAGCCCAGATCACGGCCCGGGAGAAGCGCCGCGTCCTGACGCGCCTACAGGACGCGTCGGACGACCGGGACCCGGCGGAGCAGGAGCACGATCGCGTAGGTCACCACGAGGACGAAGACCACACGCCCGAGCATCAGCGGGGCCGAGCCCGCCGCCTTGGCGCCCCCCAGGACAGGCAGCGCCAGCATCAGGTTCCACACGATCAGGTGGAGCACGAACACGCCGAGCGTCGCGTCTCCCGCGACACGACCAACCGCAGCGGCGCGAGGCGTGGCCAGCAGACCGAGCAGACCGCCCGGCCTCACCACGCTCTTGACGACGAGATACACGAGGACGGCGTAGACCTGGACCTGGACGCCGTAGTACGTCGTCGGCAGGAGCTGGCGCACGAGCTCCGGTGCCGCAGGGTTCTCCCAGAGCCACCACTGCAGCACGCCGATCCCCGCCGCGCCGACGGCTGCCGCGGCGAGGACCCAGCCGCGCAGCACGACGTCGCGCAGGCCCCAGCCCAGCAGGTAGAGGCCGAGGTACGGGATCCACCACGTCCAGGCCGTGTGCACCCACGCGACCGGTAGCCCGAGGACACCCTCGGCGGCTGCGGACGCAGCCGTCATCCCGACGAGTGCGGCTCCGGCGACGCACACCGGGCGTCGTCCTGTCGTGCTCACCCACGGCACGAGCACCGGGGTGACCAGCGCGAGCCCGAGCACGATCCAGAAGAAGTAGAGCGCGGTGTAGAGCCGCCCCGTCGCGGACTGCTCGACGAACGCGCGCACGCCGAGGTTCTCGCCCAGCACCGCCACGCAGAAGGCCCACCAGACCAGGTGCCACACGACCACGGCGGGGAGCAGGCGCAGCGCTCGCTTGCGCAGGAAGGCCCCGGCCCCGGCATACCGTGCTGGGTCGAGCAGCAACGCCCCGCTGACCAGGACGAACGCCGGGACGGCATAGTCCGATCCGAAGTCGAGCCAGATCGCCAGGTTGCCGTGGAACGTCCCCCGGGCGCCGTCGACGATGGCGTCGTGACCGACGACGTGGATGCACACGACGGCGGCGATCGCGAGGACACGAAGCCACGAGACCCATTCGAGGCCGGTGACGCCGGCGGTCGGCAGCCGCGACGACGCCGCGATGGCCTCGCGGGAGGGCACCGGGGTGGAAGGAGGGGGGGAGGCCACGGGCAGGAGCGTACCGGGGCCCCCGGACGAGGTGTCCGAGGGCCCCGGCTACCGAGGGCCGGGCGACTCAGCAGGTCGTCAGGTTCTCCACGGCGGCATCGAGCACGCCCGGGCCGCCGATGACGTAGAAGCTCGTGACTCCCCACGAACGCGGGTCACGCACGGCCTGCGCAGGGATGCACGACGGCAGCGACAGGTAGAGCGGCTCGAAGAAGTATCCCGCCATAGCCCCTGCTGAGAGGGCGTCCGGGAAGTTGAGGCCGGAGGTGTAGTTCACGGAGCCCGGCGTCAGCACGCCGTCGGCGTGGAGCAGGCCGAAGAGGTAGGCGTTGATCGCGTTCGCGGTGCCGAACCGGTCGTTGCCGGCGAGTCGCGTCGGGACGGTCACCCAGGGCTGAGCCAGGAGGTTGCGCTCGTAGGCCGACGAGATCGACGCCGCCCCGCCCGCGAGGAAGAGGTACTCCGCGCCGAGCCTGTCGCGCAGGAGGACCGTCGTCGCCGCGTCGGCCGTCGTCGCCCGCCCGTCGACGAGCACCACGGGCGAACCGACCGTCGCCGCGGCCGCGCTCGCCGCGAGGGCGTCGGCGTAGCCCGTGCCGCTGGCGAGGTACGCGATCCTCGAGGCGTCCATCCCGCGCGCGGCGTAGTCGAAGCCGCGCTGGACCACGACGCGCGACGTCTCATAGCGGTCCCGACCGGCGTCCCGCCGGATGTTCGGCTGGATCGCCGCGAGCTGCGCGTACGCCGCGTCGGACACCGAGGCGGTTCCGCCGACGACGACGATCCGTGCCGGGTGGAGGCGCTCGATCTCCCACAGCACGACCTCCGGGATCGCGGCGGCCGGGGTCAGGAGCAGCGGGCCGCGGTTGAACGCCGCGGCCGGCGCCGCCGACAGCGCGTCGGCGTAGCCCATCCCGCTCGCGACGTACACCACCGGCGCCGCCTGCTCGTCGGCGTCGATGCGACCGTTCAGGACACCGGACCGTCCGCCGTCGCCGAGGCCGTAGAGGTGCGAGACGGCGACGGCGGTCTCCCAGCGGTTCTGGCCGTACACGCGGTCGACGCTCTCGTCCGCCGCGACGGCGAGCGCGGCGGGCTCGGCCCCGAACGCCCGAGCGGCGAGGGCTTCGACGGCGACCGAGTCAACGGGCTCGGTGTCCTGGGGACGGAAGGCCCGGAGGTGGGCGACCCGCTCCTGGGCGGCCGCGACGAGCGCCGCGTCGGCGCCGTCCGGGGTGCTGGGAGCGGCCTGGGCGGGAGCTGCGAAGAGGGCACCCGCGGTGACCGTCGCCACCGCGCACGCGAACGCAACGACCCGGGACCGGGCCGTGCGCGAACTTCCTGTTGCCATGGGCATCTCGACTTCCTCGACGATTTGCTCGAAACGGGTGAACCCGTCGACGACGGCCCCCCGAGCGCCGTGATCGTAGCGTTCCCGAACGCGGGGAGGAAGCCGCTGTCCGACCGACACCCACGCGGGGCCGTCGACGGGCACGCCAGCCGCGAGGGCGACCTCTCGACGAGTGCCCTGCGGAGCCTGACGCCCGGCTCCCGTTAGCATCGATGTCCGTGAAGATCCTCAGCGTCGTGGGCGCGCGCCCGCAGTTCGTCAAGCTCGCCCCGATCGCCCACGCCGCGACCGCCGCCGGCGTCGAGCACGTCATCGTCCACACGGGGCAGCACTACGACCCGATGCTCTCGGACGTCTTCTTCTCGGAGCTCGGCATCCCCGACCCGGACGTCCACCTCGGTGTCGGGTCCGGGAGCCACGGCGTCCAGACCGGAGCGATCCTCGGTGCGCTCGACGCCGTCCTCGACGCTCACGCCCCAAGCTGGGTGCTCGTCTACGGAGACACCAACTCGACGCTCGCCGCGGCCTTGAGCGCCGTCAAGCTCCATCGCCCGATCGCGCACCTCGAGGCGGGACTGCGGTCCTTCAACCGTCGGATGCCCGAGGAGCACAACCGCGTGCTCACCGACCACGCCGCGGACCTGTGCCTCGCGCCGACGCAGGTGGCGATGGACCACCTCGCCGCCGAGGGGCTCGCGGCACGCTCCGTGCTCGTCGGGGACGTCATGACCGACGTCCTCCACCAGGTACGCGACGCCGTTGCCGACCGCCCGCTCCCGCTGCTCGCCGAGGCCGGCCTCGAACCCGGGGGGTACTACCTCGCGACCTTGCACCGTGCCGAGAACACCGACGACCCCGCGCGGCTCCGCGACCTCGTCGCCAGCCTCGCAGGGCTCGACCGGCCCGTCCTGCTGCTCGCCCACCCTCGTCTCGTCGCGAAGTGCGCCGAGCACGGTATCGAGCTCGAGACGGGAGCTCTCCGTCCCCGCTCGCCGCTCGCCTATCCGGACCTCGTGGCGGCGGTCTCCGCCAGCGCCGGCGTCGTCACCGACTCCGGCGGCCTGCAGAAGGAGGCCTTCCTCCTGCGCGTCCCGTGCACGACGCTGCGGACCGAGACCGAGTGGGTGGAGACCGTCGAACTCGGCTGGAACGTCCTCGCCCAGCCGGACCAGGTCCGCGACGCGGTGACCCGTCCTGCGCCAGAAGCGACCGGAGCCGCGCCGTACGGGGACGGGCGCGCGGCGGAGCGCGTCATCGACGTGCTGCTCCGTGACGCGCCGGGCGAGGTCAGCGCATGACCTGCCGGTACGCGGACTCGTAGCCCCGACGTACCGTCGCGGCCGAGAAGCGGTCACCGACCGTCGCGGCGACGTCCGCGGCGGAGAGCTCGGCGGTCCGTCCGAGGACGGCACACACCGCACGCGCGTACGCCGCCCCGGACTGCGTGCCCACCAGCTCTCCCACCGCGGGGTCCAGGTATTCGGCGTGACCACCGTTCGCGCCGGCGACGACAGGCCGGCCGTGGACGAGCGCCTCCGCGGCAGAGACGCAGAAGTTCTCGCGGAGCGTGGGCAGCAGGAAGAGGTCGGCCCGGTCGAGCTCGGCGAACACGCGGGGTGCGGGTAGGCGGCCGACCAGCCGGAGCCGGTCCGCGACGCCCCGCTCCCCAGCCCGACGCAGCACGTCCTCGCGCAGCGGCCCGTCCCCCACCCAGGTCAGCGACACGTCCGGTACGTCCGCGGCGAGGAGCGCGAGGGCGTCGACGGCCGTGAGCGGGTCCTTGCCCGGTACGAGACCGCCCACGGCCACGAGCCGGCCCGCCCGCGGCCGGGGCACCACGGCGTCGGGCGGCTCCACGACGCACGGCACGACCTCCACCGGTCCGCGCCGGAGACGCCCGACGGGCCGAGCGAGATACTCGCACACGGCCGTGACGGCGTCGGGCCGGGCGAGCGCGCGGCCGAGCAACGGCATGGCTGCCCGCCACGCCCAGGGGAGCGAGCTCGGGTTGGAGATGCCCGACCAGTGCTCCGTGTGCACCCACGGCACACCCGGGCGGCGGGCGAGGAACGGCAGGAGCGACGGAAAGGCCATCGTGTGCACGACGTCGAACCCCCGCGCGAGACGACGCGCCGCCCGGGACGCGCGGATCCAGTGATCGGGCCGCGCAGGGTCCATCGGCACCTGCCGGACGACGACGCCGCCACGCACCGAGAACGGGTCGCCGGACGCGAGGCGGGGCGCGACGAGATGGAGGACCTCGACGTCGTGCGCGGCCGCCAGCGTCAGCACATCCTTCTCGACGAACGCACCGGTCGCGGGGTCGTCCGCGCTGGGGTACCACGCCGTGACCACGAGGATCCTCATGCCGCACCCGCCCCGCGCGTCGGGCGCGAGCGACCCGCGAGCGCCGACGCGACCATGAACCGTAGCGGGGCCTCGCGGTGGAACGACCACCGCACGTCGCGCGGCACGAGCGTCCCCGGCCGGCCGAACCGTCGCCGCGCGACGGAAGCCGCGACGAGGACGTCGGCTCCGACCGTCGTGTCCAGGACCGCGTCAAGCAGCGCCCGGTCGGCACGAGAGAAGGGCGCGGCCGCCCGGGGGGCCGCACCAAGGAGCTCGACCGTGGCCTTCCGGAGCGCGGTGCGGTCGTCGGGCCCCCAGGCCGTGGCGTCGGGCCGGTTGTGGACGGCGCCGAAGACATGGATACGGACGAGCTTCCGTACGACCGCGTCGCGGACGTCCTGCGGCAGGTCTCGCAGTTCGCGGACTACGCGCGGGACGTAGGCGAGCTCGGTACCGACCGGTCTGGACTCTCTCGTGACCCTGCCCGCAGTGTCGTCCATCACCACGTACGCCGGGCCGCGGTCGAGGCTCACGGCCGCACCGGAGAACCACAGCGCGTGCACGTAGGAGATGTCCTCCCCCACCTCCACGTCCGGGGTGAAGCGCAGGGCGCCGAACCGAGCCGTCGACACCAGGCCGAGCGGCGCGCTGCGGTAGGCCAGACGATCGCGGACCCCGTCGAGGTGCGCGCGGCGCCAAGGTCGCGCGGGCGGCGTCCGCATCGGGGGGCCCGCCTCGTGGCGCACCCGTGCGACGACGACGTCGGCACGGTCCCGCCGCGCGGTCCGGAGCCACGAGTCGACCGCCCCCGGCTCGAGCACGTCGTCCGAGCCCAGGACGGACGTGAACGGTGCCGTGGCAGAGTCGAGACCGTGGTTGAACGGGCCTGCCGGCGATCGGACCCCGTCCCGGTGCTCCAGGACGCGTACCCCCTCGCCCAGGCCGTCGAGGAGCGGAGCCACCGAGTGCGCCCCGATCTCGTGGCAGACCACCGTGACGCGCACGCGCGCCCGGTTCCGTAGCGCCGAGCCCACGGCCCGTGCGACGGGGCGACGGACGTCGTGGACCGCGACGACGACGTCGACGTCGGGTCCACGTTCGGGAGCGGAGACATCAGCATGCACGGAGGGCGACGCTAGCACCGCTCTACAGCACGGACCGAACGACGGGCACGCGCCGCAGGACGAGAGTGGCGGTGTAGGAGATCACCAGCACGCACGCGACGCGGGCGACGAGTTGGACGGAGGACCCCGCGGCCGCGTCACCCCCGAGCGCCGGGATCCCCGCCACGACCGGTACCAGGAGGAGGTGTGAGCAGAAGACCCCGAGGGTGGCCGCGCCGAGCACTCGCCCGACCCGCGCGGGAGCCGGACGTGCCAGGACGCGGCCGACGCCGCCCGGTCTGACGAGCGCGCGGGCGACGAGGAGGACGAGGACCGCGTACACGTGCACGCCAAGCCCGTAGTAGGAGACGGGCGAGACGACCTGCAGCCAACCGGGCGCCGCGGGGTTGCGCCATTGCCACGTGAGCAGCGCGCCCAGCAGGACCGCGGCGGTGCCCGCAGCGACGAGCGCCACGCCCCGCAGGACCACGTCCCGCAGCGCGCTCCCCAGCAGGTAGAGGCCGAGATAGAACAGCCACCAGGTCCACGGGGTCTCGACCCACACGGGCGCGGCCTCGAGGCCGTTCCGCAGCGCGACCGTCAGGACGGGCATGCTCGCGGCGCACAGCCCCGCGAGGAGGAGTGAGCGTCGCGGGGCCGTGGCCACCCACGGCACGAGCACCGGCGTCACTACGACGAGGCCGAGCACGACCCAGAAGTAGTAGAGGTGCGGGTAGAGCCGACCTGTGACGGTCGACTCGAGGAAGTCCCGGACGCCGATCTCCTGGTCAAGGTACACCACCCGGAACGCCCAGTAGACGAGGTGCCAGACGACGAGTGCCGGCAGCAGGCGGAGCGCGCGTCGGCGCAGGAAGTCCCCCGTGCCACGAAACCGAGCCGGGTCGAGGAACAGTGCGCCGCTGATCATGACGAAGACCGGGACCACGAAGACGAAGCCGATGTCGAGCCAGATCGCGAGCCAGCCCAGTCGCGACGTCCTCGCCCAGGGCGCGAGCGCCGTGGACCCGACGACGTGGATGGTGACCACGCCGACGATCGCGAGCACGCGCAGCCAGTCCAACCACGCGAGGTCGGGGGCCGACCCGCGCGCGGGCGCGTCGACGTGCGCCGGGACCGGGACGCGCGGAGCACCCGCGACGTCGGTCGTGCCCGAGGTCACCCCGGCCTCCTGGCGACGAGCGCCTCGACCGCGTCGAGCCACGGCCGCGACCTGACCTCCGCGGAGAGCTCGCGGGCGGCGCGGTCCGAGGCGCGCCGCCACTCGTCGACCCTCTCGACGTCGAGGCCGTCCAGGATCGTGCGCAACGCCTCGGCGGTGAAGGACTCCGTCACGGTTCCGAGTGCATGGCCGCGCACGACCTCCTCCATCTCGGGAGACGGACCGATGACGACGCCGAGGCGTGCCTGGACGTAGTCGAACAGCTTGTTCGGGAGCGCGGCCGCATAGTTGGGGTTGACCGGCGGAAGGACGAAGACGCCCACGTCGTAGCGGTTGAGCGTCGCGACGAGGTCGTCGTACGCGACCGGCGGAAGCACGCGCACCCGCGCGGAGCCCGCGACGCGTTCCTCGAGCTCGCGGGTGTACACCGGGTCGTTGGGGACGAGGTAGAGGTCGAGCAGGACGTCCGACGACGAAGCCTCCACCGCGTCGATCATGAGCTCGAGCGAGCGGTTCCGCTGCGCGACCCCGCTGTGGACGAGACGGACCGGTCGTGCCGTTGGGTGCGGCGCGAGGTCCGCGTAGGGCGTGGCGTTCACGACGACGTTGACCGGGGCGCCCAGGTCACGTGCGTAGCGTCGTGCGAGTGTCGGCGCGACGGTCGTGAACGAGTCGGCGCCGCGCACCCGTGTCCGCACGAGCCAACGGAGATAGGGGGCCACGAACCAGCGCCAGCGCCGGAGCTCGCTGTTCTGGCCCGGCGCGTACTCGTGCAGGTCCGCGTGCACGCCACCACGGGGGCAGAGCTCCACCGCGAGCGGAACCGCCTCGACGTCGTTGGCGAGGACCACGTCGAACGCGCCGACCGGGAGATGCTCCCGCGCCCAGGACACGGCCGAGTTCCTGCGGTACACCGCCGCGTAGCGGCGCAACAGCAGCAGCCGACGGTCCTTGACCCACGCCATGCGGTCCGCGGGCACCTCGACGTGCGCCGTGACTCCCTCGGGTGCCGGGCCGTGACCGCAGGTCGTGACGTCGTAGTCCTGGGCGAGCAGGCGTACCTGCTTGAGGACACGGGCGTCGGACGCGATGTTCGAGAAGGACAGGACGAGGACCGACGGGCGTTCGCTCATCGGGTACCGACCCTGGCGAGCCCCGCGATGACCTCGTCCCAGACGGCGACCTGAGCATCCGACGCCAGGTCGTGCGCCGACGCGTCCGAGGCGGCCTTGAGCGCCGCGACACGCGCAGGGGTCAGGGCGTCGAGGACCCGCGCCAGCGCGTCCGCGGAGAAGTCCTCCGTCACGAGGCCGATCCCTCGTTCCCGCACCACCGCCGCCATCTCGGGTGACGGACCGACGATCAGCGCGACCCGGGCCTGCACGTAGTCGAAGACCTTGTTGGGCAGCGCCCACTCGTTGTTGAAGTTCACCGGCGGGAGGACGTGCACGCCGACGTCGTACCGGTTGAGCGTCGCCAGGAGCTCGTCGTAGGGCACGGCATCGTGGACTGTGATCTCCCGGCTGCTGTGCGCCGCGCGCTCGCGCAGCTCGGTCAGGTAGCCAGGGTCGTTCGGCGTGAGGAAGAGGTCGAGCGACACCGGGGCGGTAGACGCGTCGACGGCCTCGAGGAGGAGCATCAGGTTGCGCTTGCGCAGGCTGGCTCCGCTGTGGACGAGCCGCACCGGTTCGACGACCGGCCCGGGCGACAGCGCGGCGTACGGCGCGGCGTTCGTCACGACACGGCACTCGACGCCCAGCTCGTCGCGGTAGGCCTCCGCGAGCCCGTCGCCGACGGTCGTCGCCGCGCCGGCGCGCGCCGCATAGTGACGAGCCAGCCAGCGGTAGTAGGGAGCGATCCGGCGGACCCAGGCCGGGTTGTCCTCGTGCAGGCGCGGCGAGTACTCGTGGAGGTCGGCGAGCACGTGCGCCGGCTCGGCGACATCGAAGGCGACCGGAACCGTCTCGAGGTCGTTGGCGATGGCCACGTCGAAGCGACGACCCGCCAAGACGCGGCGGGCCGCCCGCACCGCGGGGACGGCACGGTGCACGAGCGGGTAGACCCGGGTCGTCACCAACCGTCCGTCGAGCTCGTGACGTGCGTCGTCGGGGATCGCCAGGTGCTCGACGCCCTCCAGGGGTGTCGGCCCGTAGCCGCACGTGGTGACGTCGTACGAGGCGGCGAAGTGCCGGATCTGCTTGAGCACCCGCGCGTCTCCCGCCAGCGGGGAGAACGACACGATCAGCATCGTCCGCCTGCTGCTCTCGGCCATGGGTCCGCTCCAGGGGTCTCGAAGGTGGGTCAGTGGGTAAGGAGCTCGTAGCGTGCCCGCAGCTCGGCGGCGCTCTGCCGTGAGTCGCGCTCCTCGACGACGAAGCGACGCGCCCGGGCTCCCATCGCCGCCCGCTCGCGCTGGTCCAGCGCGAGCAGCTCCCGGAGGGCGTCCGCCAGCGCGCGCGTGTCCCGCTCGGGGACGACAATCCCGGTCTCGCCGTCGACGAGCATCTCCGGTGCCCCTCCGGAGTCGTACACGACCGCGGGGACGCCACACGCCTGGGCCTCCGCGGTGACGAGACCTGCCGCTTCCCGCCAGTCGCCGTCGCTCTGGGTCGGCATGACGAACACCGCCGCGGAACGCATCGCCTGCCGCACGCGCTCACGGTCGACGAGACCCTCGGGGCGGATGTGCGGATGCTCCTGCGCGGCGCTCGCGACCACGCCTGCCAGGCTCCCATGACCCACGACGCGCAGGACGTGCGGGACGTCCGCGGAGAGCATGACCGAGGCCCGGATCGCGTCGCGGATGCCCTTGCGCTCCTCGAGCCCGCCGACGAACAGGATCTCGGGGAGCTCAGTCTCCTGCGGCGTCCCGGGCGTGAAGAAGTCCGTGTCGACGCCCTGGTACTGCACCTCTACCGAGCGCGCCGGGTAGCCGCGCCGTACGGCCTCCCCGGCGAGCCACTGGCTCACGGTGAGGAGCGACGTCGCGCGGCTGGCGCAGCGTCGGAGGTTGACCGCCGTGAGGAACGACCAGACGTCTCTCACCGGGGCGGAACGGAGGAACACGTCGTAGCCGTGCAGGGTCACCAGGAACGGGACACCGAGGTCGGCCGCCGCGCCCGCGCCCGCCAGGCTCCACGTCGCGAAGTGCTGGTGCACCAGGTCAGGTCGGAACCGACGCACCTGCGCGCGGAGCCGTGGGACGGCGGACTGATAACTGAGGACGGTCCGCCAGCCCCCCGCCCCGGACGGCACGACCCCTGTGACGAGGTCACGGAGCCGCGGGTCCGTGACGCTCGCAGCGATCGCGAAGACCCTCCCGTCCACGTCCGGCATGTGCCTGAGGTGCTCCGCCACGAAGTAGGTCGGAGGGATCGAGACGGGGCCCGTCGTCACCGCCACACGCAGCGCGCCCCGGTCGGGGCCGCTCATCGCCAGAACCTGTCTGCGACGAAGTAGCGGAGCGTGCCCTCGCGGTCGAGGGCGTGGAGCGGGTTCGGCGGGAGTAGCCGTCCGGTCCGCGACGTCTGCGCGCGGCGCGCGACGGCCGTGACGATGCGGCCCGCGTCACTCCGCGGATCGAGGCAAGCGTCGAGCAGCACCCGGTCGGCAACCGAGAACGGCCGCAGGACGCCGCGCTCTACCTGCACCAGTCCCCGGGCCACCTCGTGCAGGTACGCCGTCTCCGCCGCGGACCACGAGTCGGCCGGCCCCCGAGCGACGACCGCCCCGAGCACGTGGATGCGCAGCACCTTGATCGCGACCGAGCGGCGGTACGCCCGAGGCATCCGCGCGAACCACGTCTGCGCGAGGAGCGACTCGTACGGTGCCAGCGTGACCGTGAGCGGGCGCGGCGTCGTGGTCACGCGTGTGACGGCGTCCTCGCCGATGACGTACGCCGGGTCCTGACGGCCGAGCTCGACGCGGTCCGCGAGGGCCCACAGCCGCAGACCGAGTGCAAGGTCCCCGCCGACCTTCACACCGCTATCTAGACGGAGCGCGTGCCGGTCGAGCGTGGCGCGACGCAGCAGTCCGAGCGGGGCCGTCCGGTACGCGAGCCGATCCTTGACCGGGTCCAGACGACTGCTGCGGAACGGACGGGCGCGGGGGGTGTTGATGCCGGACCCGCTCTGCGCGCGCAGCCGCGCCATCACTACGTCCGCGCCGGTCGCTTCGGCCCGGTCGGTCCACGCGCGAAGCGCACCGGGCTCGAAGAAGTCGTCCGATCCGATGATCGAGACGAACGGCGCCGTGGCGGCGTCGAACCCCGCGTTGAAGGGGCCGGACGGGCTGCCGAGGCCGTCGTGCACCTCCAGCAGGCGTACCGATGGGCCCAGCCGAGGGTCAAGGACGCTCGCAACCCGTGCCGCACCGAGCTCGTGGCACGCGACCGTCACCCGGACGGAGCCCGTCGGGCTTCCTGCCGTCGGCCCGACCGCCGACGCCACAGCCCTGCCGACGGGCCGGGTCAGGTCGTGTACCGCGACGACGACGTCGACCCGCGGCGAACGTGCCGCCGAGGCGTCGAACGCGCCCACGGGAATGATCTCGGACGTCATGCGTCCCCCTCGATGAAGGCGCTGAGCACCTCGGCGCTCCGCGTCCCGTCGTGCACGGTGGCGACGAATGACCGCCCCCTGAGGGCCACGTCACGTGCGGCCTCGCGGTCCTCGAGGATCTCGGACAGCACGCGCACCACGTCCGGGCCGGTGCTCTGCACGACGGGCAGGTCGAGGCCCGAGGCACGTCGCACCTCGGCGCGCACGTCCGTGGAGACGTACGAGACCACCAAGCGCCCGGACGCCATCGCTTCGCACGCCGCGACGCCGTAGTTCCCCACCCTGAACTGGTCCAGCACAACGTCCGCGTCGCCGTAGAACGCCGGCATGTCGCGCCAGGACAGGCCCTCGGCCCGTCGATACTCGATCAGACCCCGGCGGTCCAGCTCCACGAGGCCCGGCTCGACGAGGTCGGTCCCCTTGACCGCGGACCTGCTCGGCGCGTGCACCACCACCGGGACCCGCCGCGTGAGGACGTCCTCGCGCGCGGTGTCCGACCAACGTGCGGGGTCCACGACGACGGGAACCCACCGGGCGGACGGGACGTCGGTCAGCAGATCAGGGGTGGTCACGAACGTCAGGACGCCCGCGGTCCCGAGCTCGTCCGCGAGCGCGCGGTTCCGTCGCGCCTGCTCCTCGTACCGCTCCGCACCGAGAAACGGCGGTTGCGCGAAGTGCGACCACGGTTCCCGCTCCAGGTGGGCGCTCGGGAGGCGGACGTCCGAGCCGTGGAAGAGCAGGGCGACACGCACGCCGTGGTCCAGGAGGTCGCGCACCTCGCTCTCGACCGCTCCCGGGACCGCAGGCGAGTACAGGGTCTGGCCCGACTCGACGATCACATGGGTGAACTGCGAGACGTACTCCCGCTGCCTACGCTGCCAGCCGCGCGAAGCCAGGTAGACCGACTTCCCGACCACCATGTCCGCCGGGAACAGGAGCGTCCCGGGACCGGGCGACGCCTTCATCGAGACGGCGCCCACGCCCCCGTGCCGCTCGACGGCCCGGGCGTACGCGTCTCCCTGCCCCGCGTAGTTCGTCGGCGCGACGTACAGCCGACGCCCCGACGAGGGCAGGGGTGGCGGCGCGACCTCATCCGCGGCGGAGAACCCGAACACCGCACGGTCGTAGGCGTCCCGGAGAGGATCGGGGAACTGGTGGACCGCCCTGTCCACGACCGCACCGAGCCCGGGGGGCAGCCTCCGCCGGTGCTTCGTCCAGGCGGCGACCGCCCGGTGCACGAGGGACCGCCGCTCCGTGCCGGGCAGGAGCACCCGCCGGTAGACCTCGACGAGGTTCTGCACCTCCGACTGCCACGTGAGGGAGCGCGCCGCCGCCCGCGCCGCCGTGCGGTAGGCGTCCCCGTCCTCGAGCGTGTCGAGAATCCGGCGCGCCGCAGCCGACGGGTCGGAGAAGTCGACGACCACGCCCGCACCTGCGTCGGTGACGACCTGACCGATGTCGGGAAGGTCGGACGCGACGATGGGCAGCCCGGCATGGAGCGACTCGAAGAGCTTGTTCGGCAGCGAGAAGCGCAGGCTCAGGGTCAGGGGCTCGATCGAAACGACGGAGACGTCCGCGTCCGCCGCCGCCTGCGCCACCTGCTCCGGAGGGACCGCACCGACGGCATGGACCCTCAGGCCGACGCCGAGGCTCTCGGCGCGCCGGTCGAGCTTCTCCACGAAGGTCGACGACGCGGGGCCGAGCAGCACGAGGTGGACGTCGGCGGGCAGGCGCGACAGGACGGACAGGAGTTGCTCGAGCCCGCGCCCGATCGTCACGGCACCGATGTGGACGACGACGCGATCCTGCGGCGACAGACCTGCGAGCCGTCGCAGCGAGCCCTGGGACGGGTCGGGCTCGCCCGAGCGCACGGGGACGTTCCGCACGAGGGTCGGCAGCTCGCGAAGCCGTAGCACGTCCTTCAGCCGGTGCGCGATGCTCGGGGAGACGGTCACGACGGCGGCCGCTCGGGGCGCCAGCCGTCTCTCGACGAACGCCTCCCACCGACGTGCCACCGGGCGGTGACCCGCCTTGATCCGGTGGGTCCAGAGCTCGTGCGAGTCGTAGACGAACGGGACCCCGAGCCTCCGCGCGGCCGCCCACGCGGGGACGAGCGTGTTCGCGTCGTTCGCATGGATGGCATCCGGTCGCCACGACACCAGGGCGCGGTAGGAGCGGGCGTGGTACGACGCCAGCCGCAGCGTGTGGTGCATGCGCATCCAGAGGTCGACGACCGTGCCCTTCGCGCCGCGGAGCTCGACCGGTGCCGGCGTGGCGTTCGTCGTGCCCGGGCCGTCGCTCCGCGGCGCGCCGACCGGCGGCGTGGCATCTCCACGCCCGCGTCGCAGGAGGGAGACCTGTCGACGCGCCCAGGCACCGGCCCGGGCCGGTGCGTGGTCGAGCTCGAGGACAGGAACCCTGAGTATCTCGACGTCGCGACCTCGCGCTACGAGGCCGGGTGCAGCCTGGAGGTGCGCCGAGAACGCGACCAGACGGACGACCGCTCCGGACGCCGCGAGCGCATCGGCCGTCTTGAGCACGCGGGCGTCGGTCGACGCGTCGTTGAAGACGAGCAGCGCGATCCGCGGCCTGCGCCCGCCGCGCGCGCCAGGGAGCGAGGAGGATCCCGCCACGGTCACCGCGCCGTCTCGGGGCCGCTGCCCGCCAACCCAGCGAGCACCGCCTGCTTGGCGAACTCCGGGACCGAGGCGACGAGCTCGTCGAAGGTCCCCCGGGCCGTGATCGTTCCGTCCTCCATGAAGCACACCATGTCCGCGTTGCGGATCGTCGACAGCCGGTGCGCGACGGCGATGACCGTGACCTCGCCGTGGAGCTCGTTGATCGCCGCCGTGACCTCGGACTCGGTCTGCGAGTCGAGGGCGCTCGTCGCCTCGTCGAGCACGAGCACCAGCGGCTGCGCGTACAGGGCCCGCGCGATGCCGACCCGCTGCCGCTGTCCGCCCGACAGCGCGACGCCGCGGTCTCCGATCCTCGCGTCGATCCCCCCGGGGCGGGCGTCGACGACGTCGAGCAACCGTGCTTCTCGAAGCGCCGACCGCACCTGCTCGACGTCGTAGTCCTCCTCCCACGTAAGAGCGACGTTCTGCGCGACGCTCGCGTCGAAGAGCGCGACGTCCTGCGGGACGTACCCGACACGCGAGCGCCAGTCCGCGAGAATCTCGTGGAGCGGGACGCCGTCCAGCTCGACCGAGCCTTCGGACGGTTCGAGGAGGCCGAGGAGAAGATCGACGAGCGTCGACTTGCCCGCGCCGGAGGATCCGACCAGCGCGACCGACGTCCCGAGGGGGATCGTGAGATCGACGCCGCGCAGAGCGGGCGTCTCGACACCCGGGTAGGTGAACGAGACCCCGTTGAGCACGAGCGTCGTGGGGTCGCCGTGGATGGGCTCGTGCCCGACCCGCTCCGCCCTCTCGATGTAGCCGCGGGACGCCTGGATGTCCAGGATGACCGCGCGGACGTGAGGGATCGTGGACGCGGTCTGGGTCATCACGGCCTGGAACCCGGTGAGTGCGGGCACCATCCGGAAGCCGGCGACGCCGAAGAAGGCCACCGCGCTGATGGCGGCCGCCTGCCCGTCGAGCGCGAAGGTCACGCCGCCGACGAGGACGAACCCGCCCACGAGCGCCGTCTCCAGGACGTACTTGGGCACGCTCGAGAGGAACGAGATGTTCGATCGCGCCCGGGTGGAGTGGCGGCGGTTCTCGTGCACCACCCGGGCCACCGCAGGGGCCTGGCCACGCAGCGTGACCTCCTTGAGCGCTCCGACCATCTCGGTCATCAGCCGGCCGACCTTGATCGAGTAGTCGCGGTTCACCCGACCGGCCACCAACGCGCGGCGAGAGACGGCGAGGTAGAGGAAGAGCGCGATGATCCCGAGATAGGCAATGGTGATCGCCGCCGTCACGGGCTGCGCGATCACCAGCACCGTCAGCACCGCCAGGAACGTCGTCGCGAGGGCCGGGAGCGACGCGACGGGGAGGAGGAAGCCGGACGTCGTGTTGCCGATCCCGACGTCCGCGAGCCGCACGAGCTCCGCGGTGTTGCGCTTGAGCCGCTCAGTCCACGGGGCGCGGATGTAGGCGTCGAAGAGCTTGTCGCCGATCTCGAGCTCGTACGCGGCGAACCGTCGCGTCGCGACCCACTGGAGGACGACGCTGAACAGCCCCTTGAGGACGATGAGTCCGGAGACCGCACCCAGGATCCAGAGGATCCCTCCGGCGGGCAGCTGCCCCAGAACGGGCAGGGACACACCTTCGCCCGCCACCATCGAGGTGAGGGTGAGAGCGAGGAGCGCCAGCGCCGCCACGTCGAGGAGCGCCAGCGAGCTCAGCGCGACGGAGTACCCGACCAGGAAGCGGCGAGCGCGCCTCGGGAGGAGCGGGAGGAGGTCCCGCAGGGTTCCCCAGACTTGTCTCACGCGTCGTGCTCCTCGGTCAAACCAGGCGATGGTCGGACGCCGCCCAGTGTCGGCGCCGTTAGTCTATGGTCCGGGACGCGCGACGCCGCCACGGCGATCCGCGCCACCTCGGCCGCCGACGCCGCGATCGACGCGTGCGTCCGCGCCCAGCCGGCGCTGCGCGTCCTCGGGCCGTCGTCCGCGGGGGCCTCGAGCAAGTCTGACATCGCCTCAGCGACGGCGTCGACGTCGTGCGCGACAGCGCGGCCGAGGCCGTTCTCCTCGATCACCCCCCGCGCGGGGCCGGGGCCGGCGTACAGGACGGGTGTCCCCGAGGCCGCGCCGGCGAGCACCTTCGTCGGGAACGCGAAGTCGTAGCCCTGGCCGGGCCGCAGGCTCACGAGGGCGACGGCCGCGCCGCGCAGCCATGCCGCGGCCTCTGCCTGCGGGACCGGGCGTAGCATCCGGACGCACGCGCCGCCGTCGGGCAGCGCGCGCGCCACCGCCTCGAGGTCCGCCCACGCGCTGCCCTGCCCGAGGACGACGAGCGTGGCGCCGGGCACCGCCTCGGCGACCGTGGCCATGGCCCGCACGAACACGTCCGCTCCCTGCCACTCCGACGTCGTTCCCGCGTAGATCGCGTAGGGACCGGCGGGAGCACCGTCCGGGACGGGTCCGTCCGGCCGGAAGACGTCCGTGTCGATGCCGTTGCGCACGACGACGGTCTCGCGGGCGCCCAGCGCCCGGGTGCGCTCGGCGACCTCCTCGGTCACCGCGACGACGCGTCGCGCACCGCGCAGCACCCAGCCCTCGACGCGTCGCACGGCGGCGACGACCGGCGCTGGCGCACCGGTCGAGTTCGCCGCGTCGGACCACACGTCCGCCGCGTAGTACACGTACGGGACCCTCCGCACCACGCACGCGAGGCGTGCGACGAACCCGGTCGTCGGCGGTGGCTCCACCACGACCACGTCCGGGCGGGTCGAGAACAGCAGGCGCAGGAGGAGGGGGACGTCGAAGCTCAGGTACTGCAGATAGCCGCGGACATAGCCGGTGCGGTCGCGTAGCACAGGCCATCGCCGGATGCGCACGCCAGGGTCCGGGTCCTCGGGGGCGGGTGCCTGAGGTGCCGTCGTCGTCAGGACGGTGACGGCCGCGCCGCTCTCGACGAGCGCCCGCGCCAGCGCGCGGAGACGGAACGAGGCCGCCGCCGGCTCGGGTGAGTAGATGCGCGTCGCGAGGACGACCCGTGGCCTGCGGGAAGTCATGTCAGCCCTCGTCGAACGGTGCGAGCGTCGGGGTGTCGGGGCTCTCCTGGATGTCGAGCTGCAACGACGACACGAGCATCTGGACGCCGAGCACGAACGGGGTGACCGCGAGGAGGACCGTCCCGGCCGTGGCCGGCGGCGAGTCCCAGGTCGCGGCGATGATCCAGACCCCGGCGACGACGCCGAAGAGCGTGAGGAGGAGGCCCGAGAACAGCAGCAGCGCGACGGCGGAGAACGACCAGAGGACGTACCGGTACCAGATCCGGTACCAGTACCCGCGGAAGAGCAGGCTGAGCAGCTCGGGGACGACCTTGCCCAGACGGATGCTCGACACCTCGGCGCCGTACACGGCGGGGATCGGGACGTCGACCGCCGCGGTGCCGGCCACGTTCAGGTGGATGAGCAGGTCGTTCTCGAAGCTGTAGCGCTCCGCGACGCGGTCGAGCGCGAGCTTCTCCAGCACGGACGTCCGGATGGCCGTGTACCCGTTCTGCGGGTCGAAGAGGTGCCAGTACCCCGACGCGAACTTCGTGAGGAACGAGAGCACGATGTTCCCGAACACGCGATATCGGGGCATGCCCGTGTACGAGTCCGGGCGGAAGAACCGGTTCGCCTTCGCGAAGCCGTAGCCGCCGGACGTCACCGGGTCCAAGAGGTCGGGAAGGTAGTCCGGGTCCATCTGGGCGTCGCCGGCCATGACGACGTTGACGTCCGAGCCCAGCCCCATCGCGGTGCGGTGCCCGGTGATGATCGCCCCGCCGACGCCCTTGTTCACCTCGTGGCGCACGAGCGTCACGCGCGGGTCGTCCAGCGCCTTGACGACGTCGGAGGTCCCGTCGGGGCTGCAGTCGTCCACGATGACGATGTCGTCGACGAAGTCCGGCATCGTGGTGACGACCGTCGCGATCATGGCCTCCTCACGGTAGGCCGGCACGACGGCGGCGATCCGCGCACCCTTGTACATCCTCAGCTCTCCTTGCGGTCGTGCTCGACGGGCACCTGAGGCCCGGCTCGGTCGTCGCCGGGTGCGGCGGGTGCCGCGCGCCCGCCGAAGACCCAGTAGCGGTAGGCGAAGTAGTTCCAGACGGTCTGTGCGACGGTGACCGCGACCTTGCCGACGGCATAGCCCCAACCGAGGTGCTCGAAGAGACCGACCACCGCGATGTTCGCGAGCGAGTTCACCGCCAGGAGGACGCCGTACCGCCACAACGCGGGCCCCGTCGGCATGGCACCGCCGAAGGCATAGCGCCGCTGGAGCGTGAAGTTGAACGCGAAGCTGCCCCAGAACCCGACCGCCGTCGCGAGCCACAGCGGCGCACCGAGCACCCGGTAGCTCAGGGCGAGCAGCCCGAGGTCGAGGAGGAAGGCGAAGCCGCCCACCAGCAGGTAGCGGAACGCCGAGTGCCCGAGCACTGTCCGCACGACGCCGGCCAGGTCTTCCCCCTCGTCTCGGGTCGGGCACGGCGCCCGACGACGCACCAGGGTACCTGCCCGCCGGGCGCCCTCCCGTCACCCGACCTACCGTGGATCGGACCGAGAGCTACGGAGGTCACCCATGGGGGCACGGAAGAGGATGACGGCGTCGCTCCTGACGGCCGTCCTGGTCGGGACGTCGTTCGTCACGCAGTCCGTCGTCGCACGCGCAGACACGCTCACCCAGGAACGGGTGGTTCTCGGCACCGGCACGACCGTCACGGTCGCGGGGCGGGGCTTCGGTCACGGCCGCGGGATGTCGCAGTGGGGGGCACGCGCGGCCGCTTCGCAGGGGGTGGGCTACCAGCAGATCCTGGACGCGTACTACCCCGGTACGGCCCGGGTCACCCAGCCCGCGAGCACGATCAGCGTCCTCATCAGCGGAGACACGGACAACGACGTCCGCATCCTCGCGGTCCCGGGCATGACGGCGAGCGACGCGGTCTCGACCGGCACCCCGATCAGCTTCGGCGGCGTGACACCGCAGCAGTGGCGCATCGTCCGAGGGTCCGGCGGGTTCGTGCTGCACGGGCTCGTCGGCGGGACCTGGAGACAGTGGTCGCAGGGTGCCTCCCCCGGCTTCCTGAGCATCGCCGCGCCGTCGGGGTTCATCCGTCTGATCAGGCCCGACGGCACGCAGACGGACTACCGCGGCACGGTCCGAGCCGTCCCCTCCGGGGCGAGCCCCGGGCAGCAGACCGTCAACGTGGTGGGCCTCGAGGACTACCTGCGCTCCGTCGTGCCGGCGGAGTCGCCGTCGAGCTGGCCGGCGGACGCGCTGCGGGCGCAGGCCGTCGCCGCGCGCACCTACGCGTCGTACGACCGCGCGCACCGGTCGGGCTCGTGGCAGACGTGCGACACCACCGCCTGCCAGGTCTATCCCGGGCACAAGAGCTTCACCTCGGCGGGGGTCGAGACGCGCCACCACGAGGCGGCCTCGACGGACGCCGCCGTCGCCGCGACCTCGGGGCAGGTGCGTCACTACGGCGGCAGCCTCGCCTTCACCCAGTTCGGCTCGTCGAACGGCGGCTGGAGCGCGGCCGGGTCCTTCCCCTACCTCCCGTCCCGACCGGACCCGTGGGACGCACAGGGCAACCCGGTGCACGCGTGGAGCGTCTCGCTCCGAGCCGCGGACGTCGGCGCGCGGTACCCGCAGATCGGCTCGCCCCGCAGCATCGACGTCATGTCGCGTACCGGCGACGGCGAGTGGGGCGGGCGCGTGGTCCGGGTCGTCGTCACCGGCTCGGCAGGCTCCGTCACGCTCACGGGCGCGCAGTTCCGCAGCGCCTTCGGTCTGCGCTCCGACTGGTGGAAGCTCACCGGCACGAGCCGGCTCGACAGCGACTCCACCAACGACGGGCGCGTAGACGTCCTCGGCCAGCGGGCGGACGGCAGTCTGACGGCATACCTCGGGGACGGGGACGGCCGGTTCGTCGGCAGCCGCCCGGCGGGCCACGACTGGCAGACGATGCGGCTCGCGGTCCGCGCCAACGATCTCGATCGCGACGGGCGCGACGACGTCCTCGCCGTCGACCAGGCCGGGCGCCTGTGGCGCTACCCGACGACGGCGGCCGGGACGCTCGGCGCCCGTGTCCAGGCGGGCCATGGCTGGGGCTCCATGCGGTTCCTCGTCGCCCCCGGGGACGTCGGGCGCGACGGGTCGGCCGACCTCCTGGCGGTCGACACGTCGGGCCGGATGTGGCTCTACCCCGGTCTGGGCGACGGGAGGCTCGCGAGCGCCGTGCTCGTGGGCGGCGGCTGGGACGTCATCTCGTGGGTCGGCGGCGGCGGTGACTGGGACGGCGACGGCTGGTCGGACCTGCTGGCGGTCGACGCCGCCGGCCGGCTCCTGCTCTACCGCGGCGACGGGGCGGGCGGGTTCAGCCCGGTGCAGATCGGCTCCGGGTGGCAGGGCATGCGGCTCCTCACCCCGGTGGCCGACTTCGGCCGGGACGGGATCCCCGACCTCCTCGCGGCCGACGCCGCCGGCCGGTTCTACCTCTATCCGTGGACCGGCACGCGGTTCGCCGCCCGGATGCAGGTGGGCTCCGGGTGGAACGGCATCACGAGGACGTTCTGAGGCGTCACCGGCTCACGAGACGGAAGCGCCCGACGGGGCCGTGGCGATCGTCCGCCACGTCCGGAACCCTCCCGACCCGTTGCCCGGGTACAGGACGATCGACCTGTCCGAGCGCGTGGCGACCAGGTCGGGTCGCCCGTCGCCGTCCACGTCGCCCGCACCCACGATGCTCGACATGACGTCCCACCCGGTCCCGATCACCGAGGCCGCCCCGAGCCGTGCGCCGCCGTTGCCCGGGTAGAGCAGGAGCCGCCCGGTGCCGGCCTCGCGCGCGACGAGGTCCGGCGCCGCACCGCCGCGCCAGTGGCCCGCCGAGACGATCCGGTCGAGGAACTGTGCGCCCTGGGCGATCAGGACGCGGGTCCCGAACCCGCCCCGGCCGTCCCCCGGGTACAGCCAGATCTGCCCCGTGCCCCGTTGGAAGGCAAGCAGACCCGGGACGCCCGTCCCGAGCCAGTCGCCCGCTCCGATCACCTGGGTCATGACCTCCCAGCCCGTCCCGACGCGCGTCCCGGACGTCGCGAAGCTGCCGGTCGCCGTGCCGGCGTGGAGGAACAGGTCGCCGTTGCTCCGGCGGGTCATGAGGTCGGGCCGACCGTCACCGTTCCAGTCTCCGGGAGCGATGGCCTCGGCGACGGCCGAACCGGAGATGCCGGTGCCCACGGCCCGCGTGAAGCCCGCGCCACCGAGATAGGAGTAGCGGTGCAGCGCGCCGTCTGCACCCACCGCGAAGAAGTCCTCGCCCCGACCTGCACGACCGGCGGGGTGCACCGCGGTGAACCCCTGCCACTGGTGCCCGATCTGCGACCGTCCGAGCAGCCGTCCGGCACCGTCCCCGACGTAGCGCCACAGATTCCCCTGGACGTCCCGTGCCACGACGTCGGGCAGGCCGTCGTCGTTGAGGTCTCCCGGGCCGACGATGGTCGTCATCACGTCCCAGCCGGACCCGACGAACGTCCGACCGCTGGCGAACCCGCCGCGCCCGTCACCCGTGTACGTGTAGAGGTTGCCGCCGGTCCGCGCGACGAGCGCCGGGCGCCCGTTGCCGAGGTCCCCCACCATGGCGATCGAGCTCATCGCGTTCCAGCCGGTGCCCACCTGCCGCGGTGTGCCGAAGCCGCCGCGCCCGTTGCCGGGGTAGAGCCAGAGCGTCCCGTCGTGCCGCCTCATGAGGAGGTCCGTCGTGTCGTCGCCGTTCCAGTCGTGCCCGCCGACGATCAGGTTCGCGACGCCCCAGCCGACCCCGATCCTCTGCTTCGCGGCCCAGCCGCCGTTCGCGGTGCCCGGGTACAGCCACAGGTCTCCGGACGCCGGGTCGACGATCATGAGGTCCGGGGAACCGTCCCCGTTCCAGTCACCGGGGGCGATCACCCGGGAACCGGGCCAGCCGGAACCGACCGTCCGGGTCTGCCCCCACCCCGAGGCCGTGGCCGTGAGCATCGAGACCCCGGTCGCGGTGCGCGACACGAGGTCCGGGTAGCCGTCGAGCCCGAGGTCCCTCCGGAGGGAACGGTCGTGCACGGGACCCTGACGCGCCGCCGCGAGGGAGCGGATCTGCGGGAGCGCCGCGTAGAGCGTGGCCCCGGGGCACGACGTCTGGCCCACGTCCCGGTGCCCGACGACGATGCTCCCGCCCGCTCCGCGAACGCCGTGGATGTCGAGCTTCCACGCGATGACCGAGGACACGGCGTCGACGGCCGCCCCCGAGACCTGCGCGGCGTCGAAGTTCCCCATCACGGAGACGCCGAAGCGCTGGGAGTTGACCCCGGACGCGTGCGCACCGACGATCCCCCGGTCGATCCCTCCGGCGCGCCCTTCCCAGATGCGCCCGTACTTGTCGACGAGGAAGTTGTACCCGATGTCGCCCCAACCGCGGGACTGCGCGTGGTACGCGTAGATGCCCCGGATGAGTGCCGGGACCTGGTCCGCGGTGTAGTCGTTCGACCCGGCCGTGTGGTGCACGACCGCGCCGACGACGTTGCCGGTCTGGGGCGTCCACGTCATCAGCCGCTCGTCGGCACCCCACTGGGCGCGCGAGTAGATCGCCGGACGGGTCGTGGCGGTCGGCAGCGCGGCCGCCGGTGCGGCGGCGGGAGTCGCGAGCCCGGCGGTCGTGGACCGACCGAGCCCGCCCGCACCGCCGGCTCCCCCTCCCGCGGTCCCCGAGTCCGCGCCGGGGTCGACCACGACCAGGACCGGGTCGACGGGCGTCGGCCCGGTCCCGGGAAGGATCCGCGCCTCGACCTCGTCGACGTCCCCGACGAACAGCGGCTCGGTACCGTCGCGCTGCTCCCCGGCGCCCCCGGTCGGCTCGGCGTCCTCCGCGTGGACGTCGCTCCACCCGGTCCAGACGGTCCCGGTACGTGAACGCACCTCGACGACGACGTCGTCCCCTGCCGACCCGAGGTCCCAGGTGACGCCGACGACGGTCGTCGCACCGGTCGCCGGGCTGGTCGCGGACCAGGTCCCCTCCGGGCTCGGCGTGTCGTCGGCCGGGACCTCGGGGAGCACCTGCTCACCGGGCCCCTCGGCAGCGCCCGCTTCCGACGGCACCGACGCCGTGGGGGCGTCTCCGGACGCGTCGACGGGTTCGAGCGGTGTCTCGTCGATCTCGGGGGCGACCGGTGCGGGCACGGCCGGCGGGGCGGGTGCGACGCGTGGAGCCACAGAGGTCGCGGCCCGTGTCGCGGGGCCGGCCGCCACGGCGGTGGTGCTGCCCGTCACCGCCGACGTCACGGTCACCGCCAGCACCGTCAGGACGGTCGTCCACCTCTTGGCCATCGTGCTCACCCCGGTCGTCGCAGAGATCACCCAGGGCTTGCTCGCGCCCCGACGAACCCGGCCAGTATCACAAGGCGGGCACGTTCTCGCAGGACGATCGCCGGGAGAGTCGGGAGTCGGCCCGGCGACCCCACCACGGGGCCGCCGGGCGCCGGCTCAGAGCGTGACGGTCTGCCCCGACGCGGCCGACTCCAGGACGGCCTCGGCGACCTCGAGGGTGCGCAGGCCCTCCTCCATCGTCACGACGTCCTGGCGGATCCCCCGGACGGCGTCCCGGAACGCCTCGTGCTCGACCCGCAGGGGCTCGCGCTTCGCGAACGCGTAGCGCGTGATGTCGCCCTCGGACACGCCGCGGAACGCCGAGACGGCCTCCCACTCGGTCGGGATGACGCCGTTGGCGTAGAAGGTGAGGTCGGCCGTGCCCGTGTCGGCGACGAACGCACCCCGCTCGCCCGTGACGATCGTGACGCGCTCCTTCATCGGGGAGAGCCAGTTGACGACGTGGTTGGTCACGACGCCGTTCTCCAGGCGGCCGGTCGCGGTCACCATGTCCTCGTGCGGGCGCCCGCTGCGGTGCGTGGTCTGCGCGGCGACCGCACGGTACGCGCTCTGGGCGACCCAGGCCGTGAGGTCGATGTCGTGGGTGCCGAGATCCTTCACCACGCCGACGTCGGCGATGCGCGCCGGGAAAGGCCCCTGCCGCCGGGTCGCGATCTGGTAGACCTCCCCGAGCTCGCCCGCCTCCATGCGGCGACGCAGCTCCTGGAGCGCCGGGTTGAACCGCTCGATGTGCCCGACCGCGCCGACGAGCCCGGCCGCGGCGAACGCCTCGGCGACCTTGCGACCGGCCGCGCTCGTGGCCGCGATGGGCTTCTCCACGAGGGTGTGCACGCCCGCGGCAGCGAGGGCCAGCGCGATCTCCTCGTGGTACACGGTCGGGACCGCGACGACGGCCATCTCGATGCCGGCGCCGATCAGCCCGTCGACGTCGGGCAGGACCGGCAGGTCTCCCGCCACTCCGTAAGGGTCACCGCCGGGGTCGGCGACGGCGACGAGGTCGACGCCGTCGATCTCGCGGAGCACCCGGGCATGGTGCCGCCCCATCGCTCCGAGCCCGATCAGGCCCGCACGCAGGTCTGCCATCACGCACCTGCCTTCACGACGGAGTTGACCGCGGTGACGATGCGCTCGAGGTCGCCCTGGGTGAGCGACGGGTGCACGGGGAGGGAGATCACCTGCTGCGCCGCGATCTCGGTCTCGGGCAGGTCGAGACCGGGCGCGAAGTGCTTCAGGCTCTCGAGGCGGTGGTTCGGGATCGGGTAGTAGACCCCGGAGCCCACACCGTGCTCCTCGCGGAGAGCCGTCACCACGCGGTCGCGGTCGTCGGCGACACGGATCGTGTACTGGTGGTAGACGTGCACCGCCCCGTCCGCGACCGGAGGCGTCACGACGCCCTCGAGGTTCTCCGACAGGAAGGCCGCGTTGCGCTGGCGGTCCGCCGTCCAGCCCTGGACCTTGGTGAGCTGCACCCGGCCGATCGCCGCGTGGACGTCCGTCATGCGGGCGTTGAAGCCGACGACCTCGTTGGCGTACTGGCGCTCCATGCCCTGGTTGCGCAGCAGACGGACGTTGCGCGCGATCTCGTCGGTCGCGCACGAGACCATGCCGCCCTCACCCGACGTCATGTTCTTCGTCGGGTAGAGGCTGAACATGGCGAACGCGCCGAACGAGCCCACCGGGCGTCCGTCGAGGGTCGCCCCGTGCGCCTGTGCCGCGTCCTCGAACAGGAGCAGACCGTGCTCGTCCGCGAGCGCGCCCAGCGCCGTCATGTCCGCCGGGTGCCCGTAGAGGTGCACCGGCATGATGGCCTTGGTCCGCTCCGTGATCGCGGCCCGCACCGCGTCGGGAGCGAGGCAGAACTGGTCCGGCTCGATGTCGGCGAAGACCGGCGTCGCACCGGTCAGCGCGACCGAGTTGGCGGTCGCCGCGAACGTGAAGGACGGGACGATCACCTCGTCGCCGGGGCCGACGCCCGCGGCGAGGAGGCCGAGGTGCAGGCCCGAGGTCCCGGAGTTCACCGCGACGCACGTGCGCCCGCCGACGAGCACCTCGGCGAACTCCTGCTCGAACGCGGCGACCTCAGGTCCCTGCGCGATCATCCCGCTGCGCAGGACGCGGTCCACGGCCGCGCGCTCGTCGTCCCCGACGATCGGCTTCGCCGCGGGGATCAGTGTCTGGCTCATTCGGCCGCAACCTCTCTGATGGTCTCGTCGTGCTCTTCGTAGCGCGTACCCGTCACCGGGCACACCCAGTGCTCCCCGTCGCGCCGCAACGGCTCGCCCGCGCGCCCCACCCAGCCGACGCGCCGCGCCGGGACCCCGACGACGATCGCGTGGTCGGGGACGTCCCTCGTCACGACCGCGCCCGCGGCCACCGTGGCCCAGGCTCCGATCGTCACGGGCGCGACGCACACCGCACGGGCCCCGACCGCGGCGCCCTCGCCGATCGTCACGCCCACCGCGTGCCAGTCGTCCGCGCTCTTCAGCGATCCGTCGGGGTTCACGGCCCGCGGGTAGGTGTCGTTGGTGAGCACCACGGCGGGGCCGATGAACACCCCGTCGGCGAGAGACGCCGGCTCGTACACGAGCGCGTAGTTCTGCACCTTGCAGTTCCGGCCCATCTGTACTCCGGTACCGATGTAGGCCCCGCGCCCCACGACGCACGACTCTCCCATCGACACCCCCTCGCGCACCTGGGCGAGGTGCCAGATCTGGCTGCCGTCGCCGATCGACGCGTCGTCGGCGACGTCGGCGCTCGGGGCGATCCGGACTCCCATGCGGGCTCCTTCGTGTCGGGACGGTGCGCAGCGACCACGTCGGACGCGGACGCCGCGTCGGCAAGGTTACCTGCCGCCGCTGCCCCTCCGAGAGCGGCGAAGGTCCCGACCTTCCCCGGTCGCCTGCAACAATGAGCGACATGCACGAATCGGACGCGGCGGGACCCGGCCGCCCGCCCGTCGAGGCCATCGGCCCCGTCGAGGACGCCTGCCTCGTCGTCCCTCTGTACAACGAGGGCGCGGTCGTGGCCGACGTGGTCAAGAACGCGCTCGGGACGTTCCCCCGGATCGTCTGCGTCGACGACGGCAGCTCGGACGACTCCGCGCAGCGGGCTCGGGAGGCGGGCGCCACGGTCCTGCGCCACGCCGTCAACCTCGGCCAGGGAGCCGCCCTCCAGACGGGGATCGAGTTCGCCCGCGACCTGCCGGGAGCGAAGTACCTCGTCACGTTCGACGCGGACGGTCAGCACCAGGTGGAGGACGCCGCCGCGATGGTCGAGCTGGCCCGGCGCGAGGACGTCGCGATCGTCTTCGGCTCGCGGTTCCTCGACGCGCGGACCCGGCCCGGGCTCCTCAAGCGTGCGGTCCTGCGCACGGCCGTCTGGTTCACGAACCAGAGCACCGGCCTGCGGCTCACCGACGCCCACAACGGGCTGCGGGTCGTCCGCGTCGACGCGGCGCGCCAGGTCGAGCTGCGCCAGGACCGCATGGCGCACGCGAGCGAGATCGTGCTGCAGCTCGGGCGCACCGGGCTCCCCTGGCGCGAGTACCCCGTGCACGTCCTCTACACGGACTACTCCCGGGCCAAGGGCCAGTCGCTCTGGAACTCCGTGAACATCCTGGTCGACCTCGTGTTCAAGTAGACGGGAGCGCACATGCTCATCCAGATCGTCCTCGTCGCCGCGATCGCCGTGGTCACGGTCCTGCTCACCCGCTCCACGGTCGACGCCCGGCACCAGGCGATCCGCCGCCTGCTGCTCGTCGGGTTCGTCGTGGTCGCCGGGCTCTCCGTCCTGTTCCCCGAGTGGCTCACCCGGCTGGCCAACATGCTCGGCGTCGGCCGCGGGACCGACCTCCTCCTCTACGCCCTCGTCATCGCGTTCGTGAGCTACATCGCCACGAGCCACCGGCGTGCGAACGCTCTCGCCCGCAAGATCACGCTGCTCACGCGCGAGCTGAGCCTCGCGGAGGCGAGGCTCAGCCGGGTCGACGCGTCGGTCGACGAGCTCGAGCAGCGCGACGGCCAGGGCGGCCGGCCGGACGCGCCGCCCGCCGGCTGACCGATCGGTCCTCGTAGCCGTCCGCGCCTGCACAACTCCTCCACCCCGCGAGCCCGTAGCCCGCGCGGCCAGGTCGCACAGCGCGCCTATGCTCGACTCCCGTGACAGCCCGTTCCCGTGCCCAGACCCGCGATGCGGCGGCCGACAAGCCGTCGCGCGGTCCGGCGCACGCGCGAGCCATGAGGACCCACGGGGCTGTCCGAACCGTCGGGCTCGTCGCCACGGCGGTGCTCGCGTTCGGCGCGGTCGGCGGCGCCGCCGCGGTGTCGAGAATCCAGGGGAACATCGCGCCGTCGGACGGGCTCGAGCTCCTGACGGACCGACCTGAGCCGTCCACCCCGGACCCGAGCGACCCCAACGCCGGGAAGCCCCTCAACATCCTCGTGATGGGCTCGGACGAGCGCGGCGGCGAGAACGGCCACGAGGTCGCGGGCGTCGAGGGCATGCGCTCGGACACGACGATCCTCGTGCACGTCTCGGCAGACCGGACGCGCGTGGAGATGATCTCGATCCCCCGCGACTCACGGGTGGACGTCCCGGCGTGCCACACGACGAACGGCAAGACGACCGCGCCGGCCACCACCCGCTTCAACGCCGCGTTCGCGAACGGCGCGACCGTCGGTGGCGACGTCGACTCGGCCGCCGCGTGCGCGACCCAGACCGTCGAGAGCCTGACCGACGTGTTCGTCGACGGCTTCGTCGTCGTCGACTTCGCGGGTTTCCAGAACATGGTCACGGCGATCGGCGGCGTCCCCATCTGCATCCCCGAGCCGATCGACTCGCCCAAGGCGGACCTTCGGCTGGACGCAGGGATGCAGACGCTCGACGGCGCCCAGGCGCTCGGGTTCGCGCGGGCGCGCTACGGCGTGGGCGACGGGTCGGACCTCAGCCGTATCGGCCGCCAGCAGCAGCTCCTCGCCGCGACGGTGAACCAGGTGCTCTCGAAGAACGTGCTCTCGGACCTCGGCCAGATCTACGGGTTCGTCGACGCGGGCACCAAGTCTCTGACCATGAGCGCGAACCTGTCGTCGATCCCGAGCCTCGCCGGGCTCGCCTTCAGCCTCAAGGGCGCGACCAGTGGCAACATCACCTTCATGACCGTTCCCAACGCGCCGGACCCGCAGGACCCCGACGCGAAGGTCGTCTGGACGTCGGAGGCCGACGAGCTCTGGGCCACGGTGCGCGCCGACGAGCCGATCGCCGCGCCCGCACCCGCGACCGACGAGGCCGCAGGCGGGTCCACCGACGCCGCCGAGGCCACCGAGCCGCCGTCGCAGACCGGGGAGGGCGCAGCCGACCCGACGGGCGACGCGGCCGCCGAGCCCGCCCCGGTGCAGACGAAGGAAGCCGGCAAGGAGGCGTTCTCCGCCGCCGACGAGACCGCGCAGTGCGGGTGACGCCATGACCGACCCCTCGCGCGACCCCCGGTCGCTCCCCCCGAGCTTCACGCCCCAGGGCGGCCGCGCCCCGCGTCCGTCGTCCGTCGACGACGCGATCGCCGTGGGCAACAGCGGGCGCGCCCCGGCGCGCCCCCGCCCCGCCGTGCCCGACGACGCCGTGCGCCTCGAGCCCCGCATCAAGCGCCAGTCGTCGCGCGAGATCCCCGTGACCCCCGCACGCAAGGGCACGCCGCCGCCGGCGCCGCCCGCGCGCGGCGCACGCCCGCGGACGAGCTCCGCGGCGTCCGCGCTCCCGCCGTCGGTCGCGCCGTCGCGCCAGCCCCGCCAGGCGACGGCGGCACCTCCGCGCGTCTCGTCGTCGCCCCACGCGGGTGCGCAGGCCGTGCCCACGACGACGCGGAGCCGTCCGGGCGCGGCGCCGCGGCCGAGCACCGGCCGACCCGGTGGCGGGGGTGGGCGACCGCCGTCGGGCACGGGGACCCCTCGAGCCGGCGGGGGCGGGTTCCGCGTCCGCAAGGGCCGCGTCGTCGGGCTCGTCGCGTGCGTCGTGATCGTCGCGCTCCTCGCCTGGCCGGTCGGCCTGCTCATCTGGGCGAACGGCAAGATCCAGCACGTCGAGGCCCTCTCCGGTGCGCCCGGCACGCCCGGGAACACCTATCTCCTCGCGGGCTCCGACGCGCGCGGCGAAGGCATCAGCGAGGACGGCACCGAGGGCGCGCGCACGGACACGATCATGGTCCTGCACGCCCCGCCGAGCGGCCCGGTCGCGCTCATCAGCCTGCCGCGCGACACGTACGCGGAGATCCCGGGCAACGGCGCGAGCAAGCTCAACTCGGCGTACTCGTGGGGTGGCCCGCCGCTGCTCGTGCAGACGGTCGAGCAGCTCACCGGCCTCACGGTCGACCACTACGTCGAGGTCGGGTTCGGCGGGGTCGAGGGCATCGTCGACGCCGTCGGCGGCGTCGAGCTGTGCCTCGACTACGACGTGAACGACGAACGCAGCGAACTCGTGTGGACCGCCGGGTGCCACGTCGCCGACGGCCACACCGCGCTCGCGTTCTCGCGGATGCGCTACTCCGACCCGAAGGGCGACATCGGCCGTGCCGAGCGCCAGCGCCAGGTCATCGGCGCCATCAGCTCGAAGGCGGCGAACCCGAGCATCCTGTTCCGCCCCGGCGACCAGGTCTCGCTGCTGGACTCCGGCCTCGGGTCGCTCACCGTCGACGAGAGCACGGGCATCGTCGACCTCGGCAAGCTCGCCCTCGCGTTCCGCAAGGCCAACGGTCCCGACGGCATCACGGGCACGCCGCCGATCTCGAACCCCGACTACCGGCCGGGCGGCAACGTCGGGTCCACCGTGCAGCTGAACCCCGAGACCGTGGGGCAGTTCTGGATCGACATCCGTGACGGCAACCTCACCCCGGGGCAGGTCGGCGGCCTGCCGCAGTAGTCGTCACCACCACCCGGTCGCGACACCGAGCCGCTCGTCGAACACCGGGCTGAGCGTCACGGCATAGGTCGCCGTCAGATGGTTGTCGTCGCGGTAGACGAACCGGTTGCCCTGGACCGGCCGGCAGACACGGTCCGGGCAGAGGACGTCGTTGAAGTCGAGGATCGTCGTGTTCCACAGCTCCTGCACGGCGTCGAGCGACGGGTCCACGTCGTCCAGGACGTCCTCCCACGCCACGGCGCACTCGTCCGACTCCGAGCCGTGGACGGCCGCGCACTCGGGCATCCAGAACGGCAGCCACGGGTTGTCGCGGATGGCCACGACCGGGACGTCCTCCAGGGCGAGCCGCTCCCAGACACGGACGTACGCGTCGGGGACCACCTCACGGGGCCCGTCCGACTTCGTCGGACGCGTCGAGGTCGTGATGACCACGTCAGGTTCGAGCGACAGGACGTAGTCCATCGCGTCGCGCTGCCAGGTCGCGCACTCGCCGTCGACGTCGCCGTCCTCGGGGTCGAGGAAGAGGCACCCCGCCTTGAGGACGGGGACGACACGAAAGCCCCGACGGTCGGCGATCGGTTCGAGCGCGGCGAACCAGTGCTCGCTGTGCGACGCACCGACCAGCGCGACGACCGTCGCGGCATCCTCCGGGCCGTACGAGCACCGCTTGACGTCGCTCTCCCCGTCCCCCGTCATGCAGCCGTCCAGGACGACCCGCGACGTGTCCTCGAGCACGGCCTCCACGGCGGGCACCGGGTCGGCAGCCGCCGCCGCGTACGCGCCCGGTTCGAGGACGGAGAGCGCCCCCGGGTACGCAGCGACGTCGACGTCCTGCAGGGTGCCCTGGTACGAGCGCTGGACCGACAGGACGTGGGCGTGCCACGCGAGCGGCACGACCGCGACGGTCACGGTGACCACAGCGACGAGAGGACGCAGCACCCACCGCGGAGGCCGTGTGCGCGTGGCGCCTCGGGCATCTCGAGGGTCCCGACGGAGCACGTCCTCGACGAGCTGCTTCGTCAGGACCGCCAGCACGGCCGAGAGGCCGAGCACGCCGATCCCTGCGAGCCAGCCCACCGGCCGGTCGCGGAGGACGATCGTGAACACGAGCACGGGCCAGTGCCACAGGTAGAAGGCGTACGCGTACCCGCCGGCTCGGGCGACCGGAGCCCACGCGAGGAGCCTCGAGACCGACCACGCGGGAGCGACGGCGATCCCGCGCGGGTCGGGCGTCCCCGCGACGACGACGAGCGCGGCGCCTGCGAGAGGAACGAGCGTGGCGGGGCCGGGGAAGAGCGCCGCGCCGTCCACGAGGAGGCCGCTGGCGACGACGAGCGCGAGCCCGACCCAGCCCGCGACGAGCCCCGACGCACCGGGCAGGCGCACGCGCGTCACCAGGAGCGCGAGCAGCGCACCCGCGAGGTACTCCCACGCGCGCGCCACCGTGTCGTAGTAGGCGAACGCCTGGTCGGCGCGCACCGCGACCACGGCGTAGACGAACGAGGCGACGGCCCCGGTCACCACCGTCGCGTGCACGATCGCCAGGCGCGTCGCGATCCCCGCGCGACCTGCCGACCACCAGACGAGCAGGAGAAGGACAGGAAGCCCGACGAAGAGCTGTCCCTGGACGGAGAGGGACCAGACGTGCTGGAGCGGGCTCTGTCCCACGTCGGCCGCACCGTAGGCCTGCTCCGCGGCGGCGAGCCGCCAGTTCTCGGCGTAGAGCAGCGACCCGAGCACGTCGCCCGAGACCCCCGTCCACCGGGTGCGCGGGAGGAGCACCGCGCTCGCGACGAGCACCGCGGCGAGCACCAGGACGAGCGCCGGAAGGAGCCGGCGGGCGAGCCGCGGGAGGTAGGTTCGCAGCCGCACCGGCGCTCCGCGGGCGAACGAGCGGAGCAGGCCCCCGGCGACGAAGAACCCCGAGAGCATGAGGAAGACGTCCACCCCGCCCGAGACGCGGTGGACCCACACGTGGTAGACGGCGACCAGCACGACCGCGAGCGCGCGCAGGCCGTCGAGGTCGTGCCGGTAGGGCACGGCAGCGCCTGTCGACCGGTCCGCCGCACGTGACCGCGCATGACGGGGCGGCGTCGTCGGCCGGGTCGGGCCGACGGAGCGAGCCCTCGCTCCGACAGGTCCGGTCATGACGGCTCCCCGTGTCGCGTCGACGTCGCGCGGTCGGTCCACGGTGACAGCTCGTCCTCGAGGAACGGGGCCAGCGAACGAGCGTAGTCCCACGTGAGGTGGTTGTCGTCGAGGTAGACGTGCACGTTCCCCACCACCGGGACGCACCACCCGTCGGGGCACACCGCCCCAGAGAGGTCGACGAGCACCGACCCGTCGCCCACCCGGAGGTCCTCGGCGGGGTTCCGTGGGGCGGAGCGGGACGCGAGGTCGTGGCGGCACACGTCCGCATCGGGACCGTGCTGCTCGGCGCAGACGAACATGTCCGTCGAGAACCGCGGGTTGTCCCGGACCCCGAGGAGCGCGATCCCCGCGTCGGAGAGCACGTCGACCGCCTCTTGGAGCCCGACGACGACGGTCTCGCCCGTGCCGTCGGCCTCGGCGGCCGTCGTGACGGTGAAGACCGCGTCCGGACCGAGCTCGAGGACGTAGTCGAGCACCTGCTCGTTCCACTCGCGGCAGGGGTGGCCCGCCGTGCCGAACGAACATCCCCCGTAGAGGACCGAGACCAGGGTCCAGCCCTCGCGCTCGGCGACGGGGATCAGCGCACCCATGAACTGCTCGCTGTGCGAGTCGCCCACCACCACGACCGTCGGACCCTCCGGAGCGGGGGGAACGAGCTGCCCGCACCGCTTCGCGAGCTCCGCGACGTCGGGCGCGAACCTTCCCGAGCAGCGTTCCGTGAGCGACACCCACTGGGCGTCGAGCGCGGTCGCCACGGGGACGGGAGGTGCGGTCGGGTCCGACGCGTCCTGGTATCCCGGCAGGAGCACGCGCGCGCCCGGGTTGTCGGCGGAGGCGCCCACCAGCGCCTCGGCGGCCCGCGCGCGCTCGGCCGACTGCCAGGCGGCGAGGGGAACGGCCACGACCGTGACCGCGACGAGCACGGCGACCGCACCGCGCCACGGGACGGTCCGCGCCCACGCCAGGTCCCGGACGGGACGCTCGACGAGCGAGGTGAGGAGGCGGGCGAGGACGAGGGACACGACCACGATCACCGCACCCTCGTGCCAGGACGGGACCTGACGTCCCGTGACCACCCGCCAGGTGATGAGCAGCGGCCAGTGCACGAGGTAGAGGGCGTAGGCGTCCCGCCCGAGCGACCGCAGCACCGGGTGCGCGAGCACGTTGCCCACGGCCCACGGGTGCGCCGCCGTGCCTGCGACGATCACGGCGGCGGCCGCCATCGTGGGCCACAGCGCGAAGTAGCCCGGGAACCCGCCCTGGACGTCGAGCACGAGCCCACACGTCACGATCAGGGCGAGCCCCGCCCAGCCGACGATCAGGGCGACCCGTGCCGGCAGGCGCACGAGCGGCAGGGCGACCGCGACGAGCGACCCGAGCGCGAACTCCCACAGCCGCGCCCTCGTGTCGAAGTAGGCGAGCCCCTGGTCCGACGCCGTCTCGACGACGGAGAAGGCCAGCGAGGCCGCGAACACCGTCCCGAACACCACGAGGAGCACAGGGGTGACGGAGAGCCTCAGGCGCCGGACGACGAGCCCGGACAGGAGCAGGAGGAGCGGCCAGAGGACGAAGACCTGGCCCTGGACCGAGAGCGACCAGTAGTGCTGGAGCGGGCTCGCGACCGCGCCGTCCCGGGCGTAGTAGTCCACGGACTCGCGGGCGAGCTCCCAGTTCTGGACGTAGCCCAGCGACGCCCAGGTCTGCGTCCAGACCGACGGCCACGACGACGGCGGGTAGAGCAGGAACGCGGTCCCGAGGACGCCGAGGAGCACCACCGCGGAGACGGGGACGAGGCGCTTGAACGTGCGCGCCCAGTACGCCCCGACGGCGACCCCGCGCCCGGCGCTCAGGCGGCGCGCGAACGAACCCGTGAGGAAGAACGCCGAGAGCATGAGGAACACGTCCACGCCACCCGACACCCTGCCGAGCCAGACGTGGTAGACCACCACGAGGAGGATCGCGACCGCCCGGAGGCCGTCGAGGTCGTAGCGGTAGCCGTCGCGCGAGGTCGCGGTCCTCGGGCGGGCGTGCCGTCGGACCGCACCGGGGGTCGCGTCGGACGACGCCGTCGGCGCCCATGCTGCCTGCGGTGCTGCCACGTGAAACTGCTCCGGGTGGGTGTCGGACCGACCCGCCACGGACCGTCGTCGGTCCAGCCCCCTGCGTCGCGAGACGCGCCCGCAGGCTAACCCGACAACCGCCTGCCGCAGAAACCCGCGGCGCGCCGGTCAGGCGCCGAAGCCCGTGCGCTGCTCCCCGGACCTCGACGCGCGCAGGCGCGCACCCTTCGCGCGCGCCTGGTCGCCCAGGTCCGCCTGGAAGGCGACCATCTTCTCCCGCAGCCGCGCGGAGTCGTCGTCGGTGCCGGCCGCGAGGATGCGCGCGGCGAGCAGGCCCGCGTTGCGCGCCCCGCCGACGGAGACCGTCGCGACGGGGACGCCCGCGGGCATCTGCACGATCGACAGGAGCGAGTCCATGCCGTCGAGGTGGCGCAGCGGCACGGGGACGCCGATCACCGGCAGCGGCGTCACGGCGGCGAGCATGCCCGGCAGGTGCGCCGCTCCCCCGGCGCCCGCGACGATCACGCGCAGGCCGCGCTCGGCGGCGCTGCGCCCGTAGTCGATCATCTCGACGGGCATGCGGTGCGCCGAGACGACGTCGACCTCGACGGGCACGCCGAACTCGGCGAGCGCGTCGGCCGCGGCCTCCATGACGGGCCAGTCGGAGTCCGACCCCATGACGATGCCGACGACGGGGTTCTCGCTCATGCTCGCTCCTCGTTCGGGGTGCCCTCGGGGCCCTCGCCCCGCAGGATCGCGGCCGCGGCCAGGGCCCGACGCCGGGCCTCGCCCAGGTCGTCGCCGCTCACGTTCACGTGGCCCAGCTTGCGCCCGGGGCGCACGCCCTTGCCGTACAGGTTGACCTTCGCGTCGGGGAAGGCGGCGAGGACGTCGGGCAGCGCGTCGGTCAGCTCGCCGAGCGTCGAGCCGAGCACGTTCGCCATGACGGTCCAGCGGGCGGTGGCCGTCGTGTCGCCGAGGGGCAGGTCGAGCACGGCCCGCAGGTGCTGCTCGAACTGGCTGGTCACCGCGCCGTCGATGGTCCAGTGCCCGGAGTTGTGCGGGCGCATCGCGAGCTCGTTCACCAGCACGCGCGGCCCGTCGTCGCCCGGGACCTCGAACATCTCGACCGCGAGCACCCCCGTGACGCCGAGGCCCTCGGCGATCCGGACCGCCGCGTCGCGGGCGCGCTCCGCCTCGGCCTCCGTGAGTCCGGGCGCGGGCGCGATCACCTCGGCGCACACGCCGTCGCGCTGGATCGACTCGACCACGGGCCAGGTCCGCACCTCGCCCCGACCGTCGATCCCTCCGGACGGACGGCGCGCCACGAGGACGGCCAGCTCGCGCGTGAAGGGCACCTTCTCCTCGACGAGGAGCTCGGGGCCGCCCGTGGCGGCCGCCTCGATCCACTCCGCGACCTGCTCGGCGCCGCCCTCGGCGACCGACACGACGCGCACGCCCTTGCCGTCGTACCCGCCGCGCGCCGTCTTCACCACGGCCTCGCCCCCGACCTCGGCGAGGAAGTCCGCGAGAGCGGTGCGGGCGGCGTCGGGCGCGGTGGGGAGCGCGGCCCAGCGCGGGCACGGCACGCCGAGCTCGGTGAGCCGGCGTCGCATGACGATCTTGTCCTGCGCGTGCACGAGCGCGTCGGGTCCGGGACGCACGGGCGTGCCGTGCTCGAGGAGGTCGGTGAGCAGCGCGTTCGGGACGTGCTCGTGCTCGAAGGTCAGCACGTCCGCCGGGGCGGCACCCGCGGGGGCGATGAGCGAGCGGATCGCGGCCTCGTCGGACGCGGCGCCCACGGGGGCGTCGACCACCACCTGGGCTGCGGACGTGTCCGGGGCCTCGACGAGCACGCGCAGGTGCACGCCGAGCTCTCCGGCCGCGGGGGCCATCATGCGCGCGAGCTGTCCTCCGCCGACCACGGCGATCACTGGGGCTGCCACGTGCACCCACCCTAGTGCCTGGGTGGCGCGGGACCGCGCGTCGCCCGGACTCCGGACCGTCGGCTCCTCGGCCCCGCGACCCGGTGGCCGCCCCCCGGCACCCGGGCGACGCTCAGGAGCGGCCGGTAGCCTCGGAGGGTGACGAGCGACCTGGACCGGCGAGCCGAGGCGAACGCGGCGGCCCCGCCGCGGCGCGAGCGCGTCCTCGCCCGGGTGCGGGAGCTCGCGAAGTTCGGGTCGGTCGGCGCGGTCGCCTACGTCGTCGACCTGGGCCTGTTCAACCTGCTCAGCTTCGGACCGGGCGAGGTCCTCGGCCACAAGCCGCTCACCGCCAAGATCGTGTCCGTCACGGTCGCGACGCTGGTCGCGTGGATCGGCAACCGCTACTGGACGTTCTCCGCACGCCGCACCCAGGCGCGCGGCCGCGAGCTCGCGGCCTTCGTCGTCGTCAACGTGGGCGGGATGCTCATCGCGGTCGGCTGCCTCGCGATCTCCACGTACGCGCTGGGCCTCACGTCCCCGCTCGCCAAGAACGTCTCCGCGAACGTCGTCGGGCTCGCGCTCGGCACGGCGTTCCGCTACGTCGCCTACCGACGCCTCGTGTTCACGGGCGACCGGGCGCGGGACGACGTCGCCGGCCGGGAGACCGCGACTCCCTGACGCCCCCGCCGGGGCCCGGTCGCGTCAGCCGCGGCGCCGGCGACGACGCCCGTGCGCGGAGACCGCGACCCCCGTCGGCAGGACGACCCGCGGGTCGAGGCGCCGCGGCACCCCCGCGAGGAAGAGCGCGAACACCGCGGGCCGACGCTGCGCGAGCTCGAGCCGACCGCCGTCGGACGCCGCGAGGTCGCGCGCGAGCGCGAGACCCAGGCCCGTGCCGGCGCCGGAGGTCACCTCGCGCTCGAAGATGCGGGGGGCGAGGTCGTCGGGGACACCGGCGCCCTCGTCCGACACCTCCGTGACGATCGCACCGCTCGTGCCGGACGGGCGCGCGCGGACCGTCGTCGTCCCGCCGCCGTGCTTGAGCGAGTTCTCGATGAGCGTCGCCAGGACCTGCGCGAGCGCCCCGGGCGTCGCGAGCACCTGGTACTCCGCGGGGACGTCGACGACGAGCTCACGGCCCGCCTTCGCGAACGTCGGGACCCACTCCTCCTCCTGCTGGTGCACGACGTCGAGCAGGCTGACGGCCTCCGTCGTCCCGCCCTGCGCGCGCCGTGACGAGGCGAGGAGGTCGTCGACGACGCCGACCAGTCGCTCGACCTGCTCGAGCGAGATCCGGGCCTCCTCCTGGACGGCCGGGTCGTCCGAGGCCATCGAGATCTCCTCGAGCCGCATGCTGAGCGCCGTGAGCGGCGTGCGGAGCTGGTGCGACGCGTCGGCGGCGAACTGGCGCTCCGCCGCGAGCCGACCCGCGAGCCGGTCGGAGCTGCGCGCGAGCTCGGCGGCCACGAGGTCGATCTCCTCGACCCCCGACGGCTCGAGCCGCGGGCGCACCTGTCCCGACCCGAGCTGCTCGGCGGACGCCGCGAGGTAGACCAGCGGCGCCGAGATGCGGTTCGCCTGCCACACCGCCATCCCGATGCCCGCGGCGAACGCGACGATGGCCGCGGCCACGACGAGCAGCACGACCTGCGCCGCCTGGAGGTACGCGTCCCAGTAGGAGACGGTGAGCGTGACGAGCGCACCCGACTCGGAGTGCAGCGGCTGCTCGATCCCCCGCCCGGTGATCTCCTCGCCCGCCGTGAGCACCGTCCCGTCGGGCAGGGTGACGTAGACCTGCGCCGGAGGGTCGCTCGCGCGGGGCTGGACCGCGTCCGTGATGACGTAGTCGGGGATCTCGTCGCCCGCGGCGAGGCGGGCGTCGATCGAGCGCGAGAGGCGCTCGACGCGCGACGTGACGTCGTCGACCTCCCCCTGCAGCACGAACCGCGCGCCGTAGAACGCCAGCGGGAACCCGAGGAGGATGACGGCGACGGCCACGGCCGCCACCGTCGCCTGCAGCATCCGACGCCGCACGCTGCTCCTCGCTCCCCGTGTCCCTCGTCCCCGGTCGGGGTCGGTCAGCTCTCGCCGGTCTCGAAGCGGAAGCCGAGACCGCGGACGGTCGAGATGTAGCGCGGCGCGTTCGCGTCGTCGCCGAGCTTGCGGCGCAGCCACGACACGTGCATGTCGAGCGTCTTGGTCGAGCCGACCGGCTCGGAGCCCCACACGTCGCGCATGAGGGCGTCGCGCACGACGACCGAGCCCGCGCTGGCGACGAGCACGCGCAGCAGCTCGAACTCCTTGGTGGTCAGGTGCAGCTCGCGCTCGCCCTGGAACGCGCGGTGCGCGGAGACGTCGATGCGCACGTCCTGCGCGGCGAGCTCCTCCTCGTCCACCTGCTCACCGTGCGAGCGGCGCAGGAGCGCCCGCACCCGGGCGAGCAGCTCGGCGAGCCGGAACGGCTTCGTGACGTAGTCGTCGGCACCGGCGTCCAGGCCGACGACGAGGTCCACCTCGTCGGCCCGGGCGGTGAGCACGAGCACCGGGGTGGTGAGACCCTTGTGCCGGATCTCGCGCGCGACGTCGAGGCCGTCCATGTCCGGAAGGCCCAGATCGAGCACCACGATGTCCGCACCGCTCGCGGAGTCGATCGCTCCTTGACCAGTTCCTTGGACGACGACGTTGTAACCCTCACGTGTCAGTGCGCGCGCCAAAGGTTCGGCAATCGCCGGGTCGTCCTCCGCTAGCAGTACGTGGGTCATTCGCTCATGCTAGGGCATCAGTACGACTTCGGTCCCATCGTGTCTCGTGAACTCTGCGACCCTGGTCGGACGCCCCGCCGCCGCCCTCTGCCTAGGCTTGACGCATGGGATGGTACGAGCGGCTCGGGCAGTGGTCCGACGAGCACCGGTTCGGTGTGGACCTCACCGTCACGCTCGTCCTCGCCGTCGTGTTCGTGCCCGCGTCCGCGGCGTTCTCCTCGGCCGGCGCGAGCGGCGTCGGCACGAGCGGCGGCTGGGCCGCGTTCTGGGCGGCCCTCCTGCTCGCCCCGCTGCCCTGGCGCCGGTCCAACCCGCTCGCGTCGTCGATCACCGTGTACTCCGTCGCGCTGGTGCACCTGCTGGCCGGCTACTTCCTGATCTTCCCCGCCGACTTCGCGGTGCTGGTCGCGCTCTACTCGGTCACGGTCTACGGGCCCCGCTGGGCGCACCGGACGGCCATCGTGTCCTCGCTCGTGGGCGCGGTCGTCCTCGGGGTGGCGCTCGGCCTGATGTCCGGTCGCCTCACCGACCTCGCGACGATGGTCTTCTTCACGTCCGCGTTCGGGGGCATGACGTTCCTCGCGGTGTGGGCGTTCGGCCTCGTGCGCCGCTCCCGGCGCGAGACGATCGCCGCGCTCGTCGACCGCGCGGAACGCCTCGAGGTCGAGCGCGACCAGCAGGCGCAGATCGCGACCGCCGCCGAGCGCGCCCGCATCGCGCGCGAGATGCACGACATCGTCGCCCACTCCCTCTCCGTCATCATCGCCCAGGCCGACGGCGGCCGGTACGCCGCCGCCCACGACCCCGACGCCGCGACGCGCGCGCTCGCGACCGTGTCCGAGACGGGCCGCACGGCCCTGGCGGACATGCGCCGGCTCCTCGGCGTGCTCCGGACGGAGCAGCCGCGCGTCGCCGCGCCGCCGGGGGCCGCCGTCGGGCCCGGGGGCACCCTCGCGCTGCCGGGACGGGGGCCGGTGGGCGCGCCGCCCGCCGGCTCGCCGTACGGGCCCGCCGCACCCGGCCACCCGGCGCCCGCGAGCGGCGCGACGGCGGCGCTCGAGCGCGCCCCGCAGCCGGACACCGCCGACCTCGAGACGCTCGTCGCACAGGTGCGCGACAGCGGCATGCGCGTGTCCTTCGTCCGCGTCGGCCAGGCGCGACCGCTGCCCCCCGGGGCAGGGCTCACGGTCTACCGCGTGTGCCAGGAGGCCCTGACCAACGTGCTCAAGCACGCCGGCCCGGACCCGGAGGTCACCGTCGTCGTGCGCTGGGGCGCCACCACGCTCGACCTCGAGGTCGAGGACGACGGGCGCGGCGCCTCGGCCGCCGCCGCGGCGCACCAGGAGGCCCGGCCCGGCGGTTACGGCGTGCTGGGCATGCGCGAGCGGGCCGCGCTCTTCGGCGGGTCCGTGCAGGTGGGCCCGCGTCCCGGCGGCGGGTTCCGCGTGCACCTGCGCATCCCCGTGCCCGCCCTGCCCGGCGCGGCCCCCGGACCGGCCGCCCTCCCCCGACCCCCGGGTCGGGTCGTCCCCGCACCCGCGCCCGCGGCGTCGGGCAGGATGGCCCCGGGCCACCCGGCCGCCGCGACGGCCCCGCCGCCGCCGGCCGTCGACGCGGAGCCCCCGCACCCGGCCCTCGACCGACCGACCGACAGGACACCATGACCGACGCCCTCCCCGACCCCGGCGGCGCGTACGCCGCCGACCCGCTCGCGCCGGTCGAGCCCGTGCGCATCGCGCTCGTCGACGACCAGCAGCTCGTGCGCGCGGGCTTCCGCATGGTGATCGACTCGCAGCCTGACCTCACGGTCGCGGTCGAGGCGGGCGACGGCCTGCAGGCGCTGCGCCTCCTCGCGGACCACCCGGTCGACGTCGTGCTCATGGACGTCCGCATGCCGCACCTGGACGGGCTCCAGACGACGGCCCGGCTCACCGCCGCCGCGGCCGACGGCGGGCACGCGCCCAAGGTGATCGTGCTCACGACGTTCGACCTCGACGAGTACGTGCTCGAGGCGATCCGCTCCGGCGCGAGCGGGTTCCTGCTCAAGGACGCGCCGCCCGAGGAGATGCTCGCGGCGATCCGCACGGTGCACCGCGGCGACGCCGTGATCGCCCCGTCGTCCACCCGGCGCCTGCTCGAGCACCTGGTGACGGCGCTGCCCGCCGAGCAGGCCGACGACTCCCCCGCGCACGCCGCCGTCGAGGGTCTCACCGAGCGCGAGCGCGAGGTGCTCGTCCTCATGGCGCGCGGCCGGTCCAACACGGAGATCGCGAGCGACCTGTTCGTCGCCGAGGCGACGGTCAAGACCCACGTCGGCCGCATCCTCGCCAAGCTCGGCGCGCGCGACCGCGTCCAGGCCGTCGTCACGGCCTACGAGACGGGCCTGGTCCGCCCGGGCTCCTGACTCCCGACCGTCCCGACGGCGCCCCACCGGTCCCCGGACCCGTGGGGCGCCGTCGTGTCAGCCCTCGGCCCGGGTCGGGTACGACCACGGGATGACCCTGCTCGCGTGCAGGACCCGACCCTCGCCGGACGCGGCGGGGCGGGCCGGGTCCGTAGCGTCGTCCACGATCCCCGGCGCACGCCTCCGACCACCGGACCGGCGTGCCGCACGACGGCCCGACGACGAACTCGACGCACTCAGGAGATGACGTGGACACGACCGTGTACCGACCCGCCGACCCCGCCCCTGCCGGCCCGCCCGCGGTGCGGGCCCGCTCGCTGCGCAAGACCTACGGCACGGGCGAGGCAGCGGTGCACGCGCTCGACGGCGTGGACGTGGACTTCGAGCGCGGCCACTTCACGGCCATCATGGGGCCGTCGGGCTCGGGCAAGTCGACGCTCATGCACCTTCTCGCGGGGCTCGACACCGCGACGAGCGGCCACGCCTTCATCGGCGACACCGAGGTCACGGGCCTGAACGACAACGCGCTCACGCAGCTGCGCCGCGACCGGGTCGGCTTCGTCTTCCAGTCGTTCAACCTGCTCCCCATGTTCACGGCGGAGCAGAACATCACGCTGCCCGTCGAGCTCGCGGGCGGCAAGGTCGACCGGACGTGGTTCGACACGCTCGTGCGCACGCTCGGGCTCGAGGCACGCCTGAGCCACCGCCCGAGCGAGCTGTCCGGCGGCCAGCAGCAGCGCGTCGCCATCGCGCGCGCCCTCATCGCCGGTCCGGAGGTCGTCTTCGCGGACGAGCCGACGGGCAACCTCGACTCGCGCTCGGGCGCGGAGGTGCTCAGCTTCCTGCGCCGCTCCGTCCGCGAGCTCGGCCGCACCATCATCATGGTCACGCACGACCCGACGGCCGCCGCGTACGCGGACCGCGTCGTGCTCATCGCCGACGGGCGGATCGCGGGCGACATCAGCGACCCGACGCCCGAGTCGGTGCTCGCCGGGCTCGACGCCCTGCGCACGCTCGAGGCGCCGGGCGCCGACGGCTCCGCCCCCGCGTCGCAGGCGGTGCGCGCCTGATGCTCCGCCTCACCCTGGCGCAGATGCGCCGCAGCATCGGCCGCCTCGTCGCGGCCGGCGTCGCGATCGTCATCGGGACGGCGTTCGTCACGGCGACCCTGATCGCGGGCAACGTCATCACCCAGACCACGAACGACTCGATCGCCGCGCAGTTCGCCGACGCGGACCTCGTCGTGTCCGCGCCGAGCGACCTCACGGCGTCCGACGTCGACGCCCTGCGTTCCGTGAGCGGCGTCGACGCGGTCGACGCGGTCCAGTTCACCTACCTCGACCTGTCGCACGGCTCGAAGCGCGTGTTCCAGCTCGGCGTCCCCGCGCCCTCCGACCCGCGCTTCGAGGCGCTCGAGGTCGTCGAGGGCTCGATGCCCACCGCCTCGGGACAGGTCTCGCTGCCCACGGCCGTGGCCGAGCGCCTCGGCGTCGGGATCGGCGACGCCGTCACGAGCTCGCGCAACGTGTGGGACGCCTCCGCCCCCGAGGGCGGCGCGTACGAGGAGGTTCGCGACGAGCTGACCGTCGTCGGCACGACCGACGACCCGTACGGCGCGTACGCCCAGATGGGCGGGGCCGTCGTCGTGACGGCGGAGGACGTCGCCGCGTGGGAGGCCGCGCAGGCGAGCCCCGACGACCCGGAGCGCCTGTACTCGGCGGCGATGGTCGGGCTCGCGCCCGGCACGGACCTCGAGACCGCGCGCACCGCGCTCGTCGCGGCGTCGCCCGACGATGCCCAGGCCGTGACGCCCGACGAGCACGCCCAGGCGCAGACCCGCAAGATGACGGGTGACCAGGACGTCTTCACGTACGTCATCCTCGGCTTCGCCGCCGTGGCCCTGCTCGTCGCCGCGCTCGTCATCGCCAACACGTTCCAGGTGCTCGTCGCGCAGCGCACGCGCACGCTGGCCCTCCTGCGCGCCGTCGGCGCGAACCGGTCGCAGCTCGCCCGGTCGGTCCTGACGGAGGCGACGATCCTCGGCGTCCTCGCGTCGGTCGGCGGCATCCTGCTGGGTGGCCTGCTCACGCAGGTCGCGCTCCTCGTGGCCCGCGGCGCCGACCTCGGCGTGCCGGTCCCGGCGACCATCACGATGACGCCCGCGGTCGTCCTCGTCCCGCTGCTCGTCGGGACCCTCGTCACGGTCGTCGCGTCGTTCGCCCCGGCGCGCGCCGCCACGCGCGTCGCGCCGCTCGAGGCGCTGCGCCCCTCGGACGCGCCGAACCTCGCGCGCGGTGGTGGGCGCGCGCGCCTCGTGGTCGCGACCCTGCTCACCCTCGGGGGGCTCGCCGTCCTCGGCGGCGGCATCTGGCTGGGCAGCACCGGCAGCCCCGAGATCGGCCTCCTCGCGGGGGTCGCGGGCGGCGCCCTGTCGTTCGTCGGCGTCCTCGTCGGTGCCGTGTACTGGCTGCCCGGGGTCGTGTCGTTCGTGGGCCGGCTGCTGGCCGGCACGGGATCGACGGCGCGGCTCGCCACCGCGAACACGCTGCGCAACCCGCGCCGCACCACGGCGACCAGCACCGCGCTGCTCATCGGCGTCACGCTCGTCGCGATGATGTCCACCGGCGCCGCGAGCGCCCGGACGTCCCTCGACGCCGCGCTCGACGACCAGTACCCGGTCGACGTCCTCGTCGCGACGGACGCCTACGGGTCGACCGAGGACGCCGTGCCGAGCGACGTGGTGCGCGCGGTCTCGGGGACCGAGGGCGTCTCGCGCGTCGTCGAGCTCTCCGGGGTCACGGTCACGCTGCTCGACGGCGCCGAGATCACGATGCACGGGGTGGACCCGGACCAGGCCCGCGCGGTCGTGCGCTCGCCCGACGTGCTCGCCGCGTTCGCCCCGGGCACGGTCATGGTCCCCGAGGCCGACGCGGAGGCCTGGGACGTCGCCGAGGGCGACACGCTCGAGCTCACCGGTCCGGACGGGGCGACCCTCGACGTGACGGCCCACGTCGGGGCCATCGGGGACGGCTGGCTCCTCGACGCGGACGACGCGAAGACCCTCGCCCCGGACGCCCTCGTGTCCCGGCTGTGGGTCGGGCTCGACGACACGGGCGACGCGACGCAGGTCGTGCCCGCGATCCAGGACGCGATCGTCGAGTCGGACACGCCGGTGGAGGTGGCCGGCATCGCCGTCGAGCGTGCGGCCATGCAGAGCGTCATCGACACGATCCTCGGGGTCATCGTGGGGCTGCTCGCGGTCGCCGTCGTCATCGCCCTCATCGGCGTGGCGAACACGCTCTCGCTCTCCGTGATCGAGCGACGACGCGAGTCGGCGACGCTGCGCGCGATCGGCCTCAGCCGGGCGCAGCTGCGGTGGATGCTCGCGATCGAGGGCATGCTCATCGCGGGCGTGGGCGCGGTCTTGGGCATCGTGCTGGGCGTCCTGTACGGCTGGGCGGGCGCGGCGACGGCGCTGAGCGTCATGGGCGACGTGTCGCTCGCGGTGCCGTGGCGGGACGTCGCGCTCGTGCTCGTCGTCGCCCTCGTGGCGGGGCTCGTCGCGTCCGTCGTGCCGGGCCGGACCGCTGCCCGCACGTCGCCCGTCGCGGCGCTCGCCGTGGACTGAGCCGCGGCTCGCCCGGGCCTCACGGCCGACGCGCGCCCCTGTGGACGGACCTCCGTCCACAGGGGCGCGCGCGTTCCCGGGCACGAGGCCGCTCCGTCGGGCACCCTCGCCGGGTGCCGCCCGCTCTCGCCCCTCCGTCGCGCGCCCTCGATCCCGCCGCGTCCCCGTCCCCGCCGGCGCGTACCGCGCCCGCGGGCGAGGCCTGGCTCCGCGTCACGGTGCACCCCGCGACGGACGTCCTGCTCCCTGCGGGGGCGCGCCTGGGCGACGTGCGCGCCGGCCTCGCCGACCTCGTGTGCCGACCCGAGCTGCGCACCGCCGCCCTGCTCGTGGACGGCGTCCCCGTCGACGACGACCAGCGCTGCGGGACCCGGCCCCTGCTCCCCGGGGCGACGGTCGCGCTCGCGCCGCGCGGTCGTGCCGTGGCCACCCCGGCAGGGGCGGCGCGCCCGGACGCCGTGCTGGCCGCGCCGTGGCACGTCGCGGTGCTCGGCGGCGCCGACGCCGGTCGCCTGGTGCCCGTGGGCCGCCACGAGGCGCGTCGCGGCCTGGCCCGGGTCGACGACCTGCGCGTCCGCTGGCGCAGCACGCGCCGGGGCGCACGGGTCCGCGTCCACGCACCGCGCGGTACCCGACGCGTCCCCGACGACGCGGCCGTCCTCCTCGCGCGACCGGCCCGGGCCGGTCGCCGGGTCCCGTCGTGGCGCGGGGTCCGCTGGCGCGAGGGCGACGCGCTCGTGACGCGTCGCGGCGCCTACGCCCTGCGCCCGCGCCCCGACCTCGTGCACGGTCCGCGCATCGGCCCCGCCGACCCCGCCGCACGGGACACGTCGCCGGGCCGACCGAGCGGGAGCCATCTCGCCGCCGCAGCCGTGCCCGCGGTCGCGTCGCTCACCCTCGCCGTGGCGTTCCGCCAGCCCCTCTACGCGCTGCTCGCGCTCGCCGGGCCGCTGGCGCTCCTCGTCCCCGCCCTCGTCGAGGCCCGCCGACGCCGCGCGGGCCGACGGCCCGGTGGCGCGCCGGGACCGGCGTCCGTCGCCCCGCCGACGTCGGACGCCGACCGCTCGCGAGCCGCGACCCCCGTCGACCCGCTGCGACCGCGGCCCGCGGACGCGCTCACCTGGGCGACGGTCGCCCGCATCGCCCCCGTCGTCCCGGCCCGCGCCACGGCTCCGCCCGTGGTCGGCGCCGCTCCGACCACGCTCCCCGCCGGGCCGGGCGACGGCACCGCGGGCTCCCCGGCGCTCCCGGTGCGGCTGCCCGACGGGTGCGTCGCCGTCGTGGGCCCGCGCCCCGCCGCGCTCGCGGCGGCACGGGCCGTGCTCGGGGAGCTCCTGACGACGGGTGCCGTGCCGACGGTCCGGCACCCGTCGCACGCCGCGGCCGACTGGGCCTGGTGCCGCTGGCTCCCGCGCGCCGGCGTCGTCGGGTCCCTGGACGACGCACGGCCGGAGCCCGGTGCGGCGTCCGTCCTCGTCGTCGACGGCGCCCCCACCGCGGGCGAGCTCTCACGAGCCTGGGAACGGCTCGCGCCTGCTGCGATCGACGTGCTCCTCGTGCTGGACGACGCGGCGCGCGTCCCGGCGTGGTGCCGGACGGTCGTGGACGTCTCCGGCCCGACCGCCGTCGTCACCGGCCCCGACGACGCGCGCACCGTGCGCGAGCACGTCGGGGCGAGCGCGGAGTGGGCCTGCGCCCTCGCCCGACGGCTCGCGGCGGCGGACCACCTCGGCCGGCTCGTCGGCACCGACCCGGACGGGCACGAGCCCGGCGACCCGACGGCGCCCTCGCTGCCGCCGGACGTCTCGCTCGGACACCTCCTCGGCCTGCCGGACGCGCCGGACGACCTCGCCGCGTGGGTCGGCGCACGCTGGCGGGACGCGACGCGACGCGACGGCTCCGGGCTGTGCGCGGTGCTCGGGGTCGGGCCCGGGGGCGCACCGGTGACGGTGGACCTCGTCCGCGACGGCCCGCACGTGCTCGTCGCCGGGACGACGGGCGCCGGCAAGTCGGAGCTCCTGCAGACCCTCGTCGCGGGGCTCGCGCTCGGCCGTTCCCCGGAGGAGCTGTCGTTCGCGCTCGTCGACTTCAAGGGCGGCGCGAGCTTCGGGGCGTGCGGCCGGCTGCCCCACGTCGTGGGCACGGTCACCGACCTGGACCCGGGGCTCGCCGGGCGCGCGCTCGCCGGGCTGCGGGCGGAGCTGCACCGGCGCGAGCGCGTGCTCGCGGCCGCGGGGGCGACGAGCGTCGACGAGCTGCCCCGGGGCCGTCTGCCACGGCTCGTCGTCGTGGTGGACGAGTTCCGCGCGCTCGCCGACGATCTGCCTGACCTCCTGCCCGGCCTGCTGCGGGTCGCTGCCCAGGGTCGCTCGCTCGGCGTGCACCTGGTGCTCGCGACGCAGCGGCCCGCAGGGGCGGTGAGCGCGGACGTGCGGGCCAACATCACCCTGCGCCTCGCCCTGCGGGTGGTCGACGTCGCGGACTCGCGCGACGTCGTCGAGTCGCCGCTCGCGGCGCTCGTCCCGGCCTCGGTGCCGGGGCGGCTCGTCCTGCGCCGGGGCGCCGAACCGCCGCTCGCGGTGCAGTGCGCCCGCGCCGGGGCGCCGTCGCCCGTCCCGGCGTCGGGTGCCCGCGCTGCTCCCCCGTGGGCCGTCGCACGCAGGCTCCCCCGTCGCACCTCCCGGGCCGACGACGACGCTCCCGACGCAGGAGCGCCCCGAGCCCGGGACGACCGGCTTCCCCGGATCGTCACCGCGGCCCGCGACGTCGCGGAGCGCGCCGGCCTGCGCCCGGCGCCGCCGCCGTGGCTGCCCGCCCTGCCGGACCGGGTCGCGCAGGACGACCTCGCCGACGTCGCGCGCACGGCCGCGGCGGCGGCTCACGACGCAGCCCTCGGGCCGGGCGGGCTCCCCGACGACCCGGCGCACCGGGGCGACGGACGAGCCGACCTCGTGGACGGTGCGGCGCGCACCGAGACCACGACGCTCCCCGTCGCGCTCGGCGACGCGCCGGACCTCCAGCGCCGGACGGTCGTCCGGTGGGACCCGCGCGACGGGCACCTCGCGGTGCTGGGCCGCGCGCGCTCGGGTCGGACGACGGCCCTGCGCACCGTGGGGTGGGCGGCCCTCGAGCGCGGCTGGACGGTCCACGCCGTCGGCGAGGGGCTCGCCGACCTCGCGTCCCACCCCGGGACCGGGACGGTCGTCGACCGCCGCGACCCGCGCCGCCTCGCCCGCCTCCTGCGGCTGCTCGCGGGTCACGACGACGGGCAGGAGCGCCCCGCGGGGATCGACGGCGCCGACAGGACGCTCCTGCTCGTGGACGACGCCGACGCCGTCCGGTCGGTGCTCGCGGGGACGGCGGGCGGGGCCGGCGCGGACGCGCTCGCGGACGTGCTCGCCGGCCCCACCGCCGTCGCCGTCGGGTGCGGCGGCCCGACGGTCGCGGGGTTGTCGTCGCTGGTCGCGGTGCGTGCGGCGATGGTGTCGCGCGACCGGCACGACGACGTCGCGCTGGGCGTGCCGTCGCCGTTCGCGGGGCGGGGAGGTCCGGCGGGGCGTGCGGTGTGGCTCGGGCCCGGCGAGCCGCTCCTGTGCCAGGTCGCCCTGCCCCCGCAGCCACCACCGGGGCCGACGCCGGGGCCGACGCCGGGGCCGACGCCGGGGAGCACTGCGTCCCCGGCCGGCCGCACCGGGACGGGTCCTGGAGGCGGAGAGGGGCGGCCGGGCGCGTTCCGGCTCCTGCCGGTGCCCGAGCGGGTCGTGACCGCCGAGCTCGCGTCACCCGCCCCACGCCCCGCAACGTCCGGACCACGCCCGGCCGGGGCTGTGACGCTCCGGGTCCCGGTGGGCCGCGGCGGCGACACCGCTGGCGCCGTCACGCTGGACGTGTCGCGGGGAGCGCTCGTCGTCGGACCGCCCGGCTCGGGGCGCACGAGCGCGCTCGCCCTCCTCGCGCGGCACCTGGCGCGCGAGGGCGTCCTCCGGGCGGTCGTCGCGCGCGACGACACGCTCGCGGCGGAGGCCGGCACCAGCACGACCGTCGTGCGGCGCTACGCGCCTGCCGACGTGGGTGCGCTCCTCGACGCCGTCACCGCCGGCACGCGCGAGGGCACCCGCAGGACCCCGTGGGAGCGCACGGGCGAGCTGCCGGGACCGCCCGGGGCGGTCGTGGTCGACGACCTGGACGTCCTCGCCCAGCTCTGCGTGGTCGAGGGCGAGCGGCTCGCGGCGGCGTGCCGGGACGGCCTCGTGCTCGTCGCGTCCGCGACGACCGGCGGGGCGGCGTCGGCGCTGCGCGGTCCGCTCGCGGACCTGCGCGGCGTCCGCGCCGGCATCGTGCTGGCGCCGGCCGAGCGCGGCAGCGCCGAGGTGTTCGGCCGCGGCCTGGAGTGGCTCGCCGAGCCGGGGCGGCCGCGGCCCGGGCGCGGGGTGCTCGTCCAGGGCGCCCGGCTCGCCCCGGTGCAGCTCGCGCTGCCCCCGGCGGGCGCTCGACGCTCAGGGGCCTCCGGGGACGAGCCGTCGGAGCCTCGGTCGTGACGCGCCGGGACGGGTCAGGCGGCGGCCCGGGAGTCGTGGGTCGTCGCCTCGACGACCGGACGCAGCATGAGCAGGACCAGGACCACGACCGCGAGCACGAGCGCCGCGACGACCCACGGCGTCACGCCGACCTGGAGCGAGCTGATCGCGACGACGCCCTGCAGGATCTGCCACGTCGCGACGGGCGACCGCGCCCAGCGCTGCCCCCGCAGCAGGCCGCGCATGCTCGCGGCGAGGACCGCGGCGACGCCCAGCGCGAAGACGACGAGGAACACGCTCACCCCGAACGACTGCGACCCGCCGCGCGCGAGCTCCACGAGGAGGAGGACGGCGCCGACGACGAGGACCATGACCTCGATCCCGACCCCGACGAGGAGCGCGGTCAGCGCCGGGGGCCGCACCCCGCCGTCGGGCGCCGGGTCGGGCGTCGTCGGGGGCTGCTCGGGCGGGTGTCCGGAGGGCTTGCGGGGAGGCACGATCACCCAGCGTACGCGCCGACCTGCGGCTTCACACCCGTGTGACGAAGACCTCACGATTCATGCGACGGAAACTTTCTCGTAACCCCTTGTGCTGCGCTTCACGAGGTGTGAACCTGGTTCAAGCATCAATCACCCCCGCCTCGAGCCCTGGTCCAGGCAGCCCCCTGCCGGGCATCACCGCGACGAGTCATCACCTCGCGACCAGGCTCCCCTCTGCCAAGGAGACGACGACCATGGACTGGCGCCACCGCGCAGCCTGCCTCGACGAAGACCCCGAGCTCTTCTTCCCGATCGGCAACACGGGCCCCGCGCTCCTCCAGATCGAGGAGGCGAAGGCCGTGTGCCGCCGCTGCGACGTCGTCGACACGTGCCTCAAGTGGGCCATCGAGTCCGGGCAGGACGCGGGCGTCTGGGGCGGCCTCTCCGAGGACGAGCGCCGCGCCCTCAAGCGCCGCACCGCCCGCGCGCGCCGCGCCGGCTGACAACGCTTCACCGCGCTCCGCCCGCCACGGGCGTCGAGCAGCAGGTCGACGACGGGCCGTCACCCTCCGGGGTGACGGCCCGTCGTCGTACCGGGCGGTCGCGCCACGCGGCGCCACCGGGCCGTCCCGCCGGCCGGCCCACCAGGCGGTCGCGCCAGGCGGTCCCGCCGGGACGCGCGCGCTCAGGCCTGGCGGTTGCCGTCGCGCAGGACGAGGGCGAGCACGACCTGCGTGCCCCCGCCGGGACGCGGCGACCACTCGATGGTGCCGCCGAGCTCGTTCGTCACGAGCGTGCGCACGATCTGCGTGCCCAGCCCGCTCTTCGCGGCCTTGCCCGCCCGGGCGACGTCGCCGTCGGGCATGCCGACGCCGTCGTCCGCGACCACGATGCGCAGGGCCGAGCCCTCGCGCTCGACCGCGACCTCGACGGTCCCCGTGTCCTGCTTCGCGAGCCCGTGCTCGACGGCGTTGGTGACGAGCTCGGTGAGGATGAGCGCGAGCGGCGTCGCGTCCTCCGCGGGCACGAGGCCGAAGCTCCCGGTCCGGACCGTGCGCACGCTCGTGTCCGCGGACGCGACGTCGGCGGCGAGGCGCAGGGCCCGGCCCACCATGTCGTCGAACTCGACCTCCTCGTCGAGCGTCTGCGACAGGCTCTCGTGCACGAGCGCGATCGTCGCGACGCGGCGCATGGCCTCCTCGAGCGCGGCACGGGCCTCGGGCACGTCCATGCGCCGGGCCTGCAGCCGCAGGAGCGCGGCGACCGTCTGGAGGTTGTTCTTCACGCGGTGGTGGATCTCGCGGATCGTCGCGTCCTTGGTGATGAGCTCGCGTTCCCGGCGGCGCAGCTCCGACACGTCGCGGCACAGCAGGACGGCGCCGATGCGCTGGCCCGACTCGGTGAGCGGCAGCGCGCGCAGCGACAGGGCGACGCGCTGCGCCTCGATCTCCGTGCGCCACGGCGCCCGGCCCATGACCACGAGCGGCAGCGACTCGTCGACGGGGGTCTGGTGCTCGATGAGGTCGGCCGTCACCTCGGCGAGCGACCGCCCGACGAGCGGGCCGATGACGCCCAGGCGGTGGAAGCAGCTCAGCGCGTTGGGGCTGGCGTAGAGGACCTCGCCCTCGGAGTTCAGCCGGATGAGGCCGTCGCCGACGCGGGGCGCGCCCCGGCGCGGGCCGGTCGCGGCGTTCGGGAAGGGGAACTCGCCGCGCGAGATCATCGCGACGAGATCGTCCGCGGCCTCGACGTAGTTGAGCTCGAGGCGGCTGGGCGTGCGCCCGCTGCCGAGGTTGGTCTGCCGCGCGACGACGGCGATCGCGCGACCGTCGTGCACGACCGGGATGGCCTCCTCGCGCACGGCGTACGCGCCGAACCAGCGCGGCTCGCGCGAGCGCTGCGAGCGCACCTCGGTGAGCGCGCGCTCGAGCTGCGGTCGCTGACCCTCCGGCGCGAACGAGCCGACGATGTCGTCGTAGTGGACGGTCGCGCCGGTCGACGGGCGGCACTGCGAGACCGCGACGAAGTTGCCGTCGGTCGTGGGCAGCCAGAGCACGAGGTCGGCGAACGCGAGGTCGGAGATCACCTGCCAGTCGCCCACGAGCAGGTGCAACCACTCGTTGTCCGCCGGGCTGAGGTCGGCGTGGCGGGAGATGAGGTCACTCATGGCAGACACGGACCCCAGCGTAGAGGGGTCGGACAGGTAGAGTCCCCTCAGCGCCCGCGCGCGCGGTCGCCCGAACCCGTCGACCGACCTGCGACCGACCCGTGGCCGACCCGCCCGGGCCGGCGGCAGGTCGACCCAGGGCCCGAGGAGGTCCCGTGCACCTGAGCGTCGAGCTCCGCTACCCCGCCGCCGTCCCCGTGGTCGGCGCGATGCTCGCCGACGAGGAGTTCGTGCGCTGGCGCGCCGCGCGCTCCGGCGGCGACGGGGCCCACGTCGAGCAGGTCGACGTCACCGGCAGCGCCGCCGAGGGCTTCACCGTGACGGTCCGTCGCACCCTGCCCACCGACCAGATCCCGGCCCACGTCCGGTCCTTCGTCGGCGGCCAGCTCGAGATCCGGCAGGCCGAGGCGTGGGAGCCGGAGCGCGACGGCGAGCGGTCGGGGACCGTGTCGCTCGAGATCACCGGCGCCCCGGTGCGGCTCACCGGCACGGTGAGCCTCGCCCCGGACGGCGAGGGAACCGTCGAGCGCTACGCGGGCGAGGTGAAGGCGTCGGTGCCGCTGTTCGGGGGCGCGATCGAGCAGGCCGCCGCGCAGGCCGTCCGGGCCGCCCTGGCGGCGGAGGAGGCCGCGGGCCGGGAGTGGCTCGCCCGCTGAGGGCGCTCGCGGACTCGCACGCGCCCGCGGAGCCGGTCTCGAACCGGTAACGATTTCCCCCGAACCCGACCGATCGGTAGGTCACGAGAACGCCCTGACCTGCGACGATGCGTGAGTGGGAGCGCGACCACACTGCGCCACGACCTTCCGGCGCTTGACACGGGTTCCGCGGGGAAAGCACGATCAGGCCGTTGTGTGGAAGCGCTACCACTTGGAGGTGGGAGCGCTGCCACGACCCCGCCCCACCGACAAGGGAGTCACCGTGCTGAGCAGCACCCGTACGACCCGCCGGCCCCGCAAGGCGATCACCGCCGTCGCAGGCCTCGCGGCCATCACCCTCGCCCTGACCGCGTGCTCGAGCGGCTCCGGCTCGAACGACGACGAGACGGGTTCCGGCGACGGCGAGAAGATCACCCTCACCGTGGCCACGTTCAACGACTTCGGCTACAGCGACGAGCTCCTCGCGGCGTACACGGAGGCGCACCCGAACGTCACCGTGAAGCAGACCAAGGCCGCCAAGTCCGAGGACGCGCGCACCAACCTCACCACCAAGCTCGCCGCCGGCGGCGAGGGCCTGGCGGACATCGAGGCCATCGAGGTCGACTGGCTCCCCGAGCTCATGCAGTACCCCGACCTCTTCACCGACCTCACCGACTCGTCACTCGACGGCCGCTGGGTGGACTGGAAGGTCCAGCAGGCGACGACGCCGGACGGCAAGCTCATCGGCTACGGGACCGACATCGGCCCGAGCGCGATCTGCTACCGCCAGGACCTCTTCGAGGCCGCCGGCCTGCCGACCGACCCCGCCGAGGTGGCGGAGCTCCTCGGTGGCGAGGACGCGACGTGGGACGACTACTTCGCCGCGGGCAAGACCTTCGTCGCGGCGAGCGACTCGGCCTGGTACGACTCCGCGATGTCCATCTCGCAGGCGATGGTCAACCAGATCGACAACGCGTACGAGGAGTCCGACGGCACGCCCAAGGACCTCGCCACGAACCAGCCGATCATCGACATCTACGACACGGTCCTCGAGCAGTCGACGACGAACGAGCTCTCCGCAGGCCTCGAGCAGTGGTCGGGCGACTGGGACGCCGCGTTCCAGAACGACGGCTTCGCGACGATGATCTGCCCCGCGTGGATGACCGGCCCGGTCGAGGAGCGCTCGGGTGGCGTCACCGGCTGGAACGTCGCCGACGTCTTCCCCGGAGGCGGCCTCAACTGGGGCGGCTCGTTCCTCACGGTCCCGGCCTCCGGCCCGAACGCCGAGGCTGCGAAGGAGCTCGCTGCCTGGCTGACCGACCCGGCGCAGCAGACGACGGCCTTCGAGAACGCGGGCACGTTCCCGTCGCAGATCGAGGCACAGGAGTCCGACGCCGTGCAGTCGTTCACGAACGACTTCTTCAACGACGCCCCGGTCGGCACGATCTTCGTGAACCGTGCGCTCGCGATCGACAGCGCGCCGTTCAAGGGCGCCAACTACTTCTCGATCCACACGACCGTCCAGGACGGCATCAAGCGCGTGGACGTCGAGAAGACCGACGACGCCGCGTCCTCGTGGCAGAAGACGCTCCAGTCCTTCCAGGACCTGGGCCTGTGACCTGACGGGGCCGGGGCGGCACCACGGTGCCGCCCCGGCCCCGCTCGCGTCCACCGCCGGGCGCCGCCGCCCCGGCGGCCGCCCGACCGCCACCCGCAGTCACCAGCAGCCCAGGAACCTCACATGGCCGTCCTCTCGCCCACCCAGCCCTCCCCGGGGCTCAGCGGGCCGACGCCGCGCACGCCGCGCCGCGTCGGCTTCTCCCAGCGCCTGAGCCGCTGGGACGTCAAGGTCTCGCCCTACCTCTACATCTCGCCCTTCTTCATCCTGTTCGCGATCACGGGTCTCTTCCCGCTCGTGTACACGGCCGTGGTGTCGGTCTACGACTGGAACCTGCTCGGCGGCCAGGGCGACTTCGTCGGCCTCCAGAACTACACGGACGTGCTCGCGCAGCCGACGTTCTGGAAGTCGCTGCGCAACACCGTCTCGATCTTCGTCCTGTCGTCCGTGCCGCAGGTGGTCGCCGCCATCGCGATCGCCGCGCTGCTCGACCAGAACCTCCGCGCCGCGACGTTCTGGCGCATGGGGGTCCTGCTCCCGTACGTCGTCGCCCCCGTCGCGGTCTCGATGATCTTCGGCCGCCTCTTCGCCGACCAGTACGGCCTCATCAACGAGCTCCTCGGGGTCGTCGGCATCGAGCCGATCCGCTGGCACGCGGACGCGCTCGCGAGCCATGTCGCCATCGCGTCGATGGTGAACTTCCGCTGGACCGGCTACAACGCGCTGATCTTCCTCGCCGCGATGCAGGCCGTGCCGCGCGAGCTCTACGAGGCCGCGATCATCGACGGCGCCGGTCGCGTGCGCCAGTTCTTCTCCGTGACCGTCCCGCAGATCCGCGCCACGATCATCTTCGTCGTCATCACGTCGACGATCGGCGGCCTGCAGATCTTCGACGAGCCGCGCATGTTCGACGCGCAGGGCCTCGGCGGCGCCGACCGCCAGTGGATGACGACCGTGCTCTACCTCTACGACGTCGCCTGGGGCAACCAGAAGAACTTCGGCCGCGCGGCCGCCGTCGCCTGGCTGCTGTTCCTCCTCATCATCCTCGTCGGGATCGTCAACTTCCTCGTCACCCGACGGATCGCGACGTCGAACGCCCAACCACGACCGCCGCGGTGGGTCCGTCGTCGCCGCGAGACCCAGAAGCGCCTGCGCGCCGAGCGCGCCATGTCGGCGCAGCGCTCGAGCACGGGTGACACGGATGCCGACACGACCGCCGCCAGCACGACCGACCGGAGGAAGCGATGAGCTCCGTCCCCGTCATCGCCCAGACCGCCGGGCCGGGTGCGGCCCGCGCGGCCGCCCGACGCCGCCGCGCCGGGAAGAACGTCGGCGGCACCCAGCGCCGCCCCCGGTGGGTCACGTACACGATCCTCGGGGTCGTCCTGCTCGTCTCGATCTTCCCGCTGTACTTCACGCTGATCCTGGGCTCCTCCACGCCGGAGGAGATCTCGCGCAGCGCGCTGCCCCAGCTCCTCCCGGACGCGAGCCTGTTCGACCGGTTCGCCGAGGTCATGAACTCGGACGCGATCAACTTCTGGAAGGCCGCCTGGAACTCGGTGGTCGTCGCGGTGCTCACGTCGCTGTCCGTCGTGCTCTTCTCGACGCTCGCTGGCTTCTCCTTCGCCAAGCTCCGGTTCCGCGGGCGGGGGCCGCTGCTCGTGTTCGTCATCGCGACGATGGCGGTCCCGACGCAGCTCGGCGTCATCCCGATGTACATCCTCATGTCGGACCTCGGCTGGATCGGCAAGCTCCAGGCCGTCATCGTGCCGGCGCTCGTCACCGCGTTCGGCGTCTTCTGGATGACGCAGTACCTGGGCGAGGCGCTGCCGTACGAGCTCATCGAGGCGGCCCGCGTCGACGGCGCGTCGATGTTCCGCACGTTCTGGTCGATCGCGCTCCCCGCGGCGCGACCCGCCGCCGCGATGCTCGGCCTGTTCACGTTCGTGCAGCAGTGGACGAACTTCTTCTGGCCCTCGATCGTGCTCAACCAGAACAACCCGACGCTGCCGCTGGTGGTGCGGTCCCTCCAGGCGAACTTCTTCGTCGACTACTCGCTCGTGATGGCGGGGATCTTCCTCGTGACCCTGCCACTGATCGTCATCTTCATCTTCACCGGCCGCCAGCTCGTGGCGGGCATCATGCAGGGCGCCGTCAAGGGCTGACGCCCGGCGCCACCGCGCGGCACCCGGTCGCGCGCCACCTCGGCGTGGCGCGCGACCGGCCGTGCGGCCGACCGTCGCGCGGGCAGCCCACCGGCCCTCCCGCGTGCCACTCCTCGACCTCTCGAAGGACAATCGACCCATGACCAGCTTCGTCCCGTCCGCGCCCCTCCTCCCGAACCCGGCGACCGCGACCGGGCGCGTCGAGATGCCCCCGGGCTTCCTCTGGGGCGCCGCGACCGCCGCGTTCCAGATCGAGGGCGCCGGGCACACGGACGGTCGGACGGACTCCGTGTGGGACGCGTTCGCCCGCGTCCCGGGCGCCGTCGTGAACGGCGACGACGGCATGGTCGCGTGCGACCACTACCACCGGTACCGCGAGGACGTCGCGCTCATGCGCGACCTCAACCTCGGCACCTACCGGTTCTCGACCTCGTGGGCCCGCGTGCGTCCCGACGGGGGCGCCGTCAACCCGGCCGGGCTGGCGTTCTACGACCACCTCGTGGACGAGCTGCTCGGCGCGGACATCCTGCCGTGGCTCACGCTCTACCACTGGGACCTGCCGCAGGCGCTCGAGGAGAAGGGCGGCTGGACGTCGCGCGACACGGCGTACCTCTTCGCCGAGTACGCGGTGACGATGCACGAGGCGCTGGGCGACCGCGTGGGCGTGTGGACGACGCTCAACGAGCCGTGGTGCTCGGCGTTCCTCGGGTACACCGCGGGCGTGCACGCGCCCGGTCGTCAGTCGCGCGAGGACGGCCTCGCCGCGGCGCACCACCTGCTGCTCGGCCACGGTCTCGCCGTCCAGGCGCTGCGCGAGCGCGCGCCCGAGGCGAACCTCGGCCTGACCCTGAACTTCACGGTCTCCGACCCGGTCGACCCGCAGGACCCGGCCGACGTCGACGCCGCGCGCCGCATCGACGGGCAGTTCAACCGGATCTTCCTCGACCCCGTCTTCCACGGCGAGTACCCCGCGGACGTCCTGGAGGACGTCGCGCCCTACGGGCTGCTCGACCACGTCAAGGACGGCGACCTCGAGATCATCTCGACCCCGATCGACACGCTCGGGGTCAACTACTACAACGGCGGCGCGGTCTCGGGGCACCCGCTGCCCGCGGCCGAGTCCGGCGGCGGGACGCGCCCCGAGGGCGTGCGCGACGAGCCCGCGGACGACGCGCCGGTCCGCGCGACGTCGTCCCCGTTCCCCGCCGCCGACGACGCGCACGACCGCTCGCGCGGGCTGCCCCGCACGGACATGGGCTGGGAGGTGCAGCCCGAGGGGCTGACGCGCCTGCTCACGCGCCTGCAGCGGGACTTCACCGGCCCGCGCGGCGTGGCGATGTACATCACGGAGAACGGCGCGGCCTACCCCGACCAGGTCGGAGAGGACGGCTCCGTGGACGACCAGGACCGGCTCGAGTTCATCGACGCGCACCTGCGCGCCACGCGCGACGCGATCGACGCCGGCGCGGACGTGCGCGGGTACTTCGCGTGGTCGCTCCTCGACAACTTCGAGTGGGCGCTCGGCTACACCAAGCGGTTCGGCATCGTCCGCGTCGACTACGAGACGCAGGAGCGCACGGTGAAGGCGAGCGGCGCGTGGTACGCGCAGGTCGCGCGCGACAACGCGGTGCCCGCGCGCGGCGCGTCCGCCGCGGACGCCACCGTCGGGGAGTGACGACACGGTGAGCGGGGCGGTGCGGTCGGCCGGGCGCGCGCGGGATACTGTCCTGATGAACAGCCTGCGCTCCGCGCCGACCCTGGACGAGGTGGCCCAGACGGCGGGCGTCTCGCGCTCGACCGCGTCGCGCGCGATCAACGGCGGCCTGCGCGTGTCGCCCGAGGCCCAGGCGGCGGTCGACGCCGCCGTCGCCCAGCTCGGCTACACGCCCAACCGCGCCGCCCGCTCCCTCGTGACGCGCCGCACCGACTCGATCGCCCTCGTGGTCCCCGAGCCGGACGAGCGCATCCTCACCGACCCGTTCCTCGCGGGCACGATGCGCGGCGTGAGCGCGGCGCTCGGCGGCACGGACCTGCAGCTCGTCCTGCTCTTCGCGCGGCCCGACGAGCAGCCGGGCCGCATCGTGCGGTACCTGAGCAGCGGGCACGTGGACGGCGCGATCGTCGCGTCGCACCACCGCGACGACGAGCTCGAGGAGGCGTTGCTCGCGGCCCGGCTGCCCGCCGTGTTCGTCGGGCGGCCGTTCCGCCCGACGCCCGACCTCCTCTACGTCGACGTCGACAACGTCGAGGGCGGCCGCCTCGCGGCGCGCCGGCTCGTCGAGGCGGGGCGCCGCCGCATCGCGACGATCGCGGGACCGCAGGACATGACCGCCGGCGTCGACCGGCTCACGGGCTGGCGCGAGGTGCTGCAGGGCGCCGGCCTGCCCGACGACGCGGTCGAGATCGGCGACTTCGCCGTCGCGGGCGGGGCCGCCGCGATGGAGCGCATCCTCGCCGCGCACCCCGACGTCGACGGGCTGTTCGTCGCCTCGGACCTCATGGCGGAGGGTGCGCTGCGCGTCCTCGCGGCGCACGGGCGCGACGTGCCGCGCGACGTGTCGGTCGTGGGGTTCGACAACCTCGCGACCGCGGCCTCGACGGTCCCGCCCCTCACCACGGTCCAGAACCCCATGGTCGAGATGGTGCGCGGTGCGACCGACCTCCTGCTCGACCTCGTCGGCGGGCGTGGGGGCGAGATCGCGTCGCAGGTCCTCGCTCCCGAGCTCGTCGAGCGCGACTCGGTCTGACGCGGTCGGGCGGCGGCGCGTGCGTCGGGTGCCGCGGCGGCCCGGCCGCCGGGTGGGTGGTCGCTCGTAGCCTGGGCCCGTGACCTCACGACCTGTCATGACGCTCCCCCGCGCCGACGTCCTCGCGGCACGCTGGCACGCCCAGCAGCTCGACCGGGCACCGGGCACGGCCGCCGCGCCCGACGAGGTCGCGGTGCTCGACCTGGGGGTGCAGGACACCGGGCCCGACGGCGCGGCCTGGGCCCTCGCGGTGCGCGGCGCCCCGGGCGTGCGGCCGGGCAGCCTGCCGCCGACCCTCGCTCTCGCCTGGACCCTGCGCGGCGCCCCGCACGTCTACCGTGGCGCCGACCTCGCCGACGTCGCGGTCGCCACCGCCCCGCTCTCGGAGGCCGACGCCGCCAAGCGGGTCTTCGACGCGAGCGCGCCGCTGCGCGCGGCGGGCGTCGCCGTGCTCGACGCGCTGCGCACCGAGGCGCGGTGGGAGCGCGAGCTGGTCGTCGAGCCCACCGTCAAGGGCGACCTGTCGACGCGGCTGACGCAGCACCTCCCGGAGCCGTACCTGCGCTGGTGCCGGTCGTGCGGCGCGACCCACAGCTACGAGCAGACGTTCCGGCTCGCCGCGCTCCAGGCCGGGCTCGAGCTCGAGCCCGGCACGTCGCCGCCGGTCCTGCGACGGGTCCCCGACCTCGAGCCGTCGCTGTACGGACGGCTCGGGGCCGAGGCGGTGCCGCGCCTCGACGTCGTGCGCGGGTACCTGCGCTTCTTCCCCGCCGCGAGCGTCCAGGACGTCGCCGGGTTCCTCGAGGCGCCGGTCAAGGACGTCCGGGCCCACTGGCCCGACGACGCGGTGCGCGTCGAGGTCGCCGACGCGGACCCGGGCGCGCGCCCGGTCGAGCGCTGGGTCCTGGCCGACGACGTCGAGCACCTCGCGGGCGCCACGGCGCGCGTCCGCGACGCCCAGCCCGGGGACGGCGCTCCCGTCGTCCGGCTCGTGGGGCCGTACGACCTGTACCTCCAGCTCCGCGACCGCCCGACGCTCGTCCCGGACGCGGCCCGCGCCAAGGACCTGTGGCGTGTCCTGGGCCGGCCGGGAGCCGTGCTCGCCGGCGGCGAGGTCGTCGGGACCTGGCGGCCCCGCGCGTCAGGGCGACGGCTCTCGGTCCTCACCGACCCCTGGGTCCCGTGGGACGCCGGGCTCACCGACGCCGTGGCCGAGCAGGCGGAGCGCCTGCGCGCGTTCCGCGACGCGGCCTCCGTCACCGTCTCGTCGGCGTAGACGGCACCCACGAGGTCGCGGGATCAGCGCTTCACGTGGCCGTAGCGGTGCGTGGTGCGGCTGACGGCCTGCTCGTGCAGGACCGTGAGCAGCTCGCGACGACCGCTCGCGACGACGGGGTGGTCCAGGACCGTGACCTCGCCGACGCGCTCGGCGGCGGCCTCGTGCAGCCCGGGTGCCGACCCGACGACGCGGACGCGACCCCGGACCGCGCCCGACGCGACGCGGCGCGCGAACTCCTCGTCGCTCACCGCGGCGTCGCCCGTGCTCGGCACGACGACCGCCGGCACGCCCGCCGTGCGGGCGGCGTGCAGGACCCGCTCGACCTCGACGGGGAGCGCGTCCGCTCCGGGGCGCACGGTGAGGACGTCGACCGGCCGGTAGCGGAAGACGTTCGACTCGGCGCGCAGGCCCGAGGCGTCGTGCGCCACGGAGAACTCCTGCTCCCACCACCGCGTGTCGTCGGCCTGCGCCCAGGTGAGCCACGCCTCGGGCGCGGCGTCGCGGGCGGGCGGTGCGGCGTCGGCGGGCGCGGCCCGCCCGGGCGCCGTGGTGCCCGACGACGTGCCCGCGCCCTCGTCCGCGGCCCCGCCCGTCGCGTCGGCCCAGCGGCCGAGCTGCGCGACGTAGTTCGGGCCGCCCGCCTTGGCGCCCGGTCCGACAGCCGACTGCTTCCAGCCGCCGAACGACTGCCGCTGCACGATCGCGCCGGTGATGTGCCGGTTGACGTAGGCGTTGCCCACCTGGACGGCGTCGAGCCAGCGCTCGACCTCGGCGTCGTCGAGGCTGTGGATGCCGCCCGTGAGACCGAACGGGACCGCGTTCTGCAGCGCGATCGCCTCGTCGAGGGTCGCGGCCGTCATGATCCCGAGGACCGGCCCGAAGTACTCGGTGAGGTGGAACGGCGAGCCGGGCGCGACACCCTCCTTGAGACCCGGCGTCCAGAGGCGGCCCTCCAGGTCGGGGCCGCCGTCCAGCAGCCGCGGCCGCACGAGCCAGGACTCCCCCGGCTCCAGCGTCGTCAGCGCGTGCAAGAGCTTGCCCGACGCGGGCTCGGTGAGCGGGCCCACGGTCGTCGCGACGTCGGTCGCCGGACCGACGGCGAGCGAGCGCACCGCGTCCACGAGCTGGCGCCGCACGCGGCGCCCCGTCTCGGTCCGCGGGTCGCCCGCCGAGCCGACGAGGATCGCGAGCGACGCGGCCGAGCACTTCTGCCCCGCGTGCCCGAACGCCGACCGCACGAGGTCCGCGACCGCGAGGTCGAGGTCCGCCGACGGCGTGACGACGAGCGCGTTCTTGCCCGACGTCTCGGCGAGGACCGGGCGCGACGGCTTCCACCGCGCGAAGAGCTGCGCGGTCTCGATCGAGCCCGTGAGCACGACGCGTGCGACGTCGTCGTGCGTGACGAGGCGCGTGCCGAGCTCGTCGTCGGGAACGCGGACGTACTGCACGACCTCGGTGACCGAGCCTGCGTCCAGCCCGGCGAAGTCCCCCGGCGCGGCTGCGACGGCGTCGCGCAGGCCCGCGTGGATTGCCTCGACGGCGACCTCGAGGCAGCGCGGCGTGGGCGGAGCGGGCTTGGCGAGCACCGCCGACCCGGCCGCGAGCGCCGCGAGCACCCCGCCGACGGGGATCGCGACGGGGAAGTTCCAGGGCGGGGTGACGAGCGTGACGCCGTCGGGCGTGAAGCGGGCGCCGGGCACGTGGTCCAGGTCCTCGGCGGACCGCGCGTAGTAGTTCGCGAAGTCGACGGCCTCGCTCACCTCGGGGTCGGCCTCGGCGACGGTCTTGCCGGGCTCGTGCACCATCGCGGCGACGAGGTCGGTGCGCGCCTCCTCCAGGCGCCGGGCGACGGCGCGCAGGGCGGCGGCGCGGGCCGCCGGGGCGACCTGCGACCACGCGGCGGTCGCGCGCACGGCGGTCGCGACGGCGTCGTCCACCTGGGCGGTCGTGGTGAGCTCGGGCGTGCGGACGGGGACGTACCCGGAGCCGGTCCCGGTGACGTGGCGGGCCCAGTCGCGCGAGGCGGCGACGGCGGGGTCGGTGTCGGGGGCGTTCGCGAAGCCGCCCCCGCCGAACCCGGGGTTGCGGGTGGGTTCGGCGCCGTCGTGGCCGGTAGTCCCGGGTTCGACGGGCTGGTGCGGACCGACGGCGGTCGGGGCGTCCGCACGCGGGCGGCGGCGCGGCGTCACGTCGGCCTCCGCGTAGTGGACCCCGTGGCGCACGGACGCGCGGAACGCGGCCTCCTGGCGCTCCATGGGGCTGCCCGCAGGCGACCCGTCGGGCGCGAACATGGCGTGGAGGAAGTTCTGCTCGGCGGCGTTCTCCTCGAGGCGGCGCACGAGGTAGGAGATCGCGACGTCGAAGTCCTCGTCGCGCACGACGGGCGTGTACAGCACGACGCGCCCACCATGCCCCGCGTGCGGGCCGGACTCGACGCGGTCGGCCGCGACCTCGTCGCGCACGGCGCGCGCCTCGCCGGGGGCCATGCCCTGGAGCATCTCGACGTCGAGCGCGTGGCTCACGCCGCGGGCGCGGCCGAGGAGCACGGCGAGCGCGACGTGGAACAGGTTGTGGCTCGCGACGCCGATCCGGACCGCGTCCGTGCGGGGCTCGCGCAGCGCGTGGTCGAGCAGGCGGACGTAGTTCGCGTCGACGTCGGGCTTGGTCGGGTACGGCGCCTGCGGCCAGCCGTGGAGCTCGGCCTCGACGGCCTCCATCGCGAGGTTCGCGCCCTTGACGAGGCGGACCTTGATCGGCGCGCCGCTGGCGGCGACGCGCTCGGTCGCGAACCGGGTGAGCCCGTCGAGCGCGCCGAGCGCGTCGGGCAGGTACGCCTGGAGCACGATCCCGGCCTCGAGGTCATGCAGGTCGTCGTGCGCGAGGATCTCGCGGAAGACCGCGGTCGTGAGCGCGAGGTCCTTGTACTCCTCCATGTCGAGGTTGAGGAAGACGCCGTGGTCGCGCGCCGCCCGGTACAGCGGCAGCAGCCGCTCGACGACACGCGCGCACGACCCGTCGAGGTCCCACGTGACGAGCTGCGACGCGACGGACGACACCTTGACCGACACGTAGTCGACGTCGGGGCGCCGCACGAGCGCGAGCGTGCGCTCGAGGCGCGCGTCCGCCTCGGCCTCGCCGAGCACGGCCTCGCCGAGGAGGTTGACGTTGAGCGCGTAGCCCTCCGCGCGGGTCCGGGCGAGGTGCGGGCCGAGGCCGCGGCCGGCGTCGGCCACGAGGTGGCCCACGAGCTGGCGCAGGCGCACCCGCGCGGCCGGGACGACGACGCGCGGCAGCACCGGCGCGACGCCCGCCCCGACGCGCAGGAGGGACCGGTCGACCGGCCCGAGGAACGACCCCGCGCTGCCCGCGAGCTCGCCGAGGCGGGCCAGCGCCCGCGCGGCGACGTGCACGTCCTGGGGGCGCGCGACGTCGTCGACGAACCGGACCGCGAGCTCGAGGCCCGCGGGGTCGGAGACGAGCGCACCGAGCCGCTCGGCGGTCCGGCGGGCGCGCGCGTCGCCCGCTCCCTCGCTCGCGGCGAGCCAGCGGCGGGCCAGCGCGACGGCCTCCTCGACGAGGTCGTCCGGGGAGGTGAGGGTCGTGTCGCCGACGGCTCCGGGGGTGGGGAGCGGCCGGGCAGGCGCGTCGTTGCTCATCCCTCCAGGGTGCCTCGGGTCGCGGTGACTCGTCTTGTACGATCCGGGGCGACATGGCACCCGTCCGCGACAAACCGTGGCCCGAGGGCGCGGCGCTGCTCCGAGCGCTCAGCCCCGCCATGGTCGCGCTCATGGACGAGCTGCCGGACACGATGTTCTGCGCCAAGGACGTCACGGGCCGGTACGTCGCGGTCAACCCGGTGTTCGTCGCGCGGACGAACGAGCGCTCGCGCCGCGCGGTGCTGGGCCGACGCGCGCGCGACCTGTTCGTCGCGCAGCTCGCCGAGCGCTACGAGCAGCAGGACGCCGAGGTGCTGCGCGGGCGCGCGCTGCGCGGCGAGCTCGAGCGCATCCGGCGGCTCGGCGGCACGTCGGGCTGGTTCCTCACGTCCAAGCTCCCCGTGCACGACGACGCCGGTCACCTCGTGGGGATCGTCTCGGTCTCGCACGACCTGCGCGCGGGCGCGGCGGACGACGCGACGATGGGCTCCCTCGCCGCGCTCGTCGCCGCGGTCGAGGCGGACCTCGGGGCGCGCTGGACGACGGCGCGGCTCGCCGAGGCGGCCGGGTGCACGCCCGCGGTGCTCGACCGGCGGGTGCGACGCGTCTACGGCGTGACGCCGCGCCAGCTCGTGCTGCGCACCCGGGTCGACCACGCGACGCGCCTGCTCGCGGGGACCACGGTCTCGATCGGTGAGGTCGCGGCCGAGAGCGGCTTCTACGACCAGCCGTCGTTCACCCGCACGTTCGCGCGCCTGGCAGGCGAGACCCCGGCCCAGTACCGCCGCCGCTCGCGTCGCTGACCGCCCGCGCCCTGCCGCCGAACCCTGGTTCTCTCCTCACCGTCTGCCAGTCCTGGGGAGAGATCCAGGGCTCGGCGAGGACCGGGTGGGGGTCGCGCGGTGGCGCGCGGCGGCGTCGGGCACGGAGACTGGCGGCATGACCTCCGCAGACTCCTCGCACGCCGTCCCGACCGTCGACCTGCCCGGCGGGGCGATGCCGCTGCTCGGGCTCGGGACGTGGCAGTCCGAGGGCGACGACGCGTACCGCGCCGTGCGCCACGCGCTCGACGTGGGCTACCGGCACGTCGACACCGCGACGGGCTACGGCAACGAGGCACAGGTCGGGCGCGCGCTCGCCGACTCGGCCGTGGACCGCGACGACGTGTTCGTCACGACCAAGCTCCCGCCGGACGCCGCGGGGCGCGAGCGCGAGACGCTCGAGGCGTCGCTGCGCGACCTCGGCACGGACCACGTGGACCTGTGGCTCATCCACTGGCCGCCGGCGGGCGAGGCGTCGCCATGGGTGTGGGAGCGGTTCGTCGAGCTGCGGAACGAGGGCAAGGCCCGATCGATCGGGGTGAGCAACTACTCGGTCGAGCAGGTCGACGTCGTCTCGGAGCAGGTCGGTGAGGCACCCGCCGTCGACCAGATCCCCTGGAGCCCCGCCGACTACGACCACCGCCTCGCGCACGAGCTCGCGCAGCGCGGCGTCGTGCTCGAGGGGTACAGCCCGTTCAAGCGCACCGACCTCGACGCGCCGGTCCTCGCGGAGGTGGCCGCGGCGCACGGCGTCACGCCCACGCAGGTCGTGCTGCGCTGGCACCTCGACCACGGGTTCGTCGTCATCCCCAAGTCGGTGACGCCGGAGCGCATCGAGGCGAACTTCCAGGTGACCGGGTTCAGGCTCACGGCGGACGAGCTCGCGGCGATCGACGCGCTGGGCCACCACCGGGGCGCGTGAGCGGCGAGCGCCCGCGCCGGGGGTAGCGTGACCCTCGGTGCCGCACACCCCCGCGGCACCGAGGAGAACCTCGAACCGGAGGAACCGTGACGACGACGTCCGTGCCGCCCACCCTCACGAGCGGCGAACCCACCCCGCACGACCCCACCCCCCGCACGACCCCGCAGCACGCCCTCGCGTCCGCCCTCGACACCGCGCACGCGCAGCTCGCCGGCGCGGTCGGGTTCCTCGGCTACGACGAGGGTCTGCACGAGATGCTCGCGACGCCGCGGCGCGAGGTGAACGTCGCCGTCCCGCTGCGGCGCGACGACGGCCGTACCGTCCTCTTCCACGGCTACCGCGTGCAGCACAACGTCTCGCGCGGCCCCGGCAAGGGCGGGCTGCGCTACTCCCCGAGCGTCGACATCGACGAGGTGCGCGCGCTCGCCATGTGGATGACGTGGAAGTGCGCCCTCGTCGACCTGCCGTACGGCGGGGCGAAGGGCGGCGTCGCGATCGACCCGCGCTGCTACTCCGAGGCCGAGCTCGAGCGCGTCACGCGCCGCTACACGTCGGAGATCATGCCGGTCATCGGCCCGGAGCGGGACATCATGGCGCCCGACATGGGCACGAGCGAGCAGACCATGGCCTGGGTCATGGACACCTACTCGGTGAACCAGGGCTACACGATCCCGGCCGTCGTGACCGGCAAGCCGATCACCGTGGGCGGGTCGCTCGGCCGCACGACGGCGACCAGCGCGGGCGTCGTGCACGTCACCGCCGCGGCGCTCGACGAGGCGGGCGTGCCGCTGTCCGACGTGACCGTCGCGATCCAGGGCTTCGGCAAGGTCGGGTCGCACGCCGCCGCGATCTTCGCGGCCCGCGGGGCGCGCGTCGTCGCGGTGTCCGACCAGTACGGGGGCGTGCACGACCCGGACGGGCTGGACGTGCGCGGGCTGCTCGAGCACGTCGCCGCGACCGGCAGCGTGGTGGGGTTCGACCGCGCCGACCCGGTCGACAACGACGCGCTGCTCGCGCTCGACGTCGACGTGCTCGTCCCGGCCGCGGTCGAGGGCGTGCTCGACGGTGACACCGCGCGCACCGTGCGCGCCCGGTGGGTCGTCGAGGGCGCGAACGGTCCGACGACCGCGGAGGGCGACCGCGTCCTCACCAAGAACGGCGTGACGGTCGTGCCGGACGTGCTCGCGAACGCGGGCGGCGTCGTCGTGTCCTACTTCGAGTGGGTGCAGGCCAACCAGGCGTACTGGTGGACCGCGGAGGAGATCGGCGAGAAGCTCGAGCACCGCATGCTCCACGCGTACGAGGAGGTCGCGACCCTCGCACGCCGCGAGGAGCTGAGCCTGCGGGACGCCGCGCTCGTCATCGGCGTCCAGCGTGTGGCGGAGGCGCACCAGATCCGCGGCCTCTACCCCTGACCCGCGACGCTCGGCCCCGCCGAGCACGGGCTCCGCGACCGTCCTGGGCTCGATCCGGTCGCGGATCCCGTGCTCGGCGGGTGATCAGGCGCGCGCCGGGCGGGTCGCCGCGACGACCGCGGCGACGAGCGCGACCGCGGACGCGCCGACGGCCGCCCAGGCCACGGCGGTGTCCACGAGCTCGCCCTGGAAGCGCCCGACGGCGATCCACGCGAGACCCCACGACATCGCGAGGCCGATGCCGAGGGCGACCGCGCGGCGCCCGGCGGCGAACGCCGCCCACGCGACCGACAGCGCCGCGGCGAGGACGACGAGCACGACGGACCAGCCCGTCGCGCCGAGGCCGAGCTCGCCGACGCCCGCGTCCGCGAGCGCCGCGGCGACGTTCGCGAGCGTCGCGACGCTCACCCAGCCGGTGTACAGGCCCGTCGTCCCGTCGAGCACGACGGCCTGCGCGGTCGACTCGGGCCGCCGGCGCACGAGCCGCACGACGACCACCGCGTCGACCGCGAGCAGCGCCGCGATGACGACGACGCTGAACGGGATCCACCCGGCCTGCACGACGCCGATCCACGCGGCGTTGAGGACCATGGAGACGAGGACCCACCACGCCGTCGCGCGCAGCCGCGGGCTGGTCGCGTGCCGCGGCAGCGCCTGGTAGACCGCGAACGCGAAGAGCCCGAGGTAGATCACGGACCAGATGCGGAACGCCGGGTTGTCGGGCGCCACGGGCGTCGCGGTCGAGGACAGCGCGCCTCCGGCGGTCTGCTCGACGGCCGTGCCGCCGAACGCGCCCGCGCCGTAGGCCGCGGCACCGGCGGCGACGAGCGAGCCGACGAGGACGACGACCTGACGGACGCGGTCGGAGGGCGCGGGCGCGGGGACGGCGCCCGCCGGGACGGCTGCGGTGGTCATGCTCCACCGTCGCATCGATCAGCATGCTGAGCATCCGGGGAGGGGCCGGCGGACGGAACTGGTGCCCCGGGCACACGGGCCACTATGCTCCGGCGCCAGACCGCCGCGCGGGTGCGGCGCATCGTGAGAGGCACGCCCATGACCACGACCCTGCGCGCCGCGCTGTCGGTCCTCCTCCTCGTCGGGTTCTACGTCCTCGCGCTCGGCGCCGTCGTCGGCCTCGGCGCGGCGACCGTGTGGGCGTTCTCGGAGCACGCGAGCGGTGGTGCCGCGAAGCTCGGGTTCTTCACGATCGTCGTCGCGGCAGGCCTCGTCGTCGCGCTCGTGCGCGTCGCCAGGGCGGAGAAGCAGGGGCCGGGCGGGGTGCCGCTCGCCGAGCGCGATGCGCCCGAGCTCTGGGCCGCCGTCCGCGAGCTCGCGCAGGTCGCGGACACGCGCACCCCCGACGAGATCCGGCTCGTCGCCGACGTCAACGCCGCCGTCAGCGAGGACACGCGCCTGCTCGGTCTCGTCGGCGGGACGCGCCGCCTGTACCTGGGCGTCCCGCTGCTGCAGGGCCTGACCGCCGCGCAGCTCCGCTCGGTCCTCGCGCACGAGCTCGGCCACTACTCCCGCTCGCACACGCGCCTCGGCCCGCTCGCCTACCGGGGCCGTGAGGCGATCATGGCGACGGTCGGGCAGCTCCAGGGGAACGTCGTCGGCTGGCTGCTCAAGCAGTACGCGAAGCTCTACGTCCTCGTGTCGGCAGCGGTCAGCCGCCGCCAGGAGCTCGAGGCCGACGAGCTGTCCGTGCGCGTCGCGGGCCGCGCGACCGCCCAGGCGGCGCTGCGCGAGGTCCCGGTGATCGACGCCGCGTGGGGCTTCTACACCAGCCAGTACGTCGGGCTCGGCTGGGAGCACGGCCTCGCCCCGACACCGGCGGGCGTCTTCGGCGGTTTCGACGAGCTCCTGCGCGGCCGGGCCGGCGACCTCGCCGAGCTCCGGTCCGACGACGCGCCCGCCGAGCAGTCCGCGTGGGACACGCACCCGTCGATCGCGCGGCGCGTCGCCGCGATGGACACCATGCCCGACGGCGGCACGGTCGCCACGGACGAGCGGCGCGCCACCGCCCTCGTCCCGGGCTTCCCGACGTGGGCCGAGCGCGTCGCGGTCGAGGAGGTCGCGTTCGGGACGCGCGCGCAGCTCCCGTGGGACGCCCTCGTCGCGGCGGCCATGCCGATCCACGACCAGCGCACCGCGGACACGCTCTACCGCGCGGTGGGTCGCGCGGCCGGTCGCCCGCAGGGTGACCTGGCGACCCTGCTCGACCTGCTGGGCACCGGCCGCCTCGACGCGATCGCGCGCGACCTCGTCCCCGGCGCCCCCGCCGAGGAGGCCCGGGACGCGATCACGGGGGCGATCTCCTCGGCCCTCGCGGCGGCGGCCGTCCGGTCCGGCGCGGCCCGGTGGCGCGCGTCGTGGACGGGACCGGCGACGCTCGAGACACCCGACGGCACCGTCCTGGACCTGGCGGAGGTCGCGCGCCTCGCGGCCGACCCCGCGACCACCGCGGAGGCCCGCGCCCGGCTCGACGCCCTCGGCATCGACGTCGCGGGCGCGGTCCAGCAGACCGCGCAGGCGACCGCGCACGGCGGCGACGTCGTCGGCGGACTCGCGAACGTCAAGGTGGACGGGACGTACCACGACGTCCTGGTGCTGGACGTAGGTCTGATCCTGGCGCCCTGCCCCAAGAAGACGGAGGGCGGCAAGGCACGCCTCGTGGAGCTCCTGCGCTCGGCGCCCGTCGCCGACCTCGCCGCGCGGTACCGGTACGTGCCGTACGAGCAGATCGCCGCGGCCGCGATCCGCAAGGTCACGCCCGCGCGCGTCGACCTCGCGCTGCACGACGGCACGACCCTCACGCTCCACGAGACGTGGTCGGGCGAGCGGCTCACCAAGGACAGCGACGAGGCGCTCGTCGCGCACGTCGCGCCGTACGTCCGCGAGGGCGAGCCGAACACCGTCCCCGCGGGCTGACCCAAAGGTTCGACCTGCGCCCCGCGGCCACGCCGAGAACGACACTACGCGCCGTCGAGCACGACATGAGGGTCGTCATCCACGGGATAACGACCCTCATGTCGTGCTCGGCGCCGTGGGGTCAGGACAAGGGCTGGCGGTCCGCCCACGCCGTGAGCGTCGTGCGCGGGCCCGTGAAGAACGGGACCTCCTCGCGCACGTGGCGGCGGGCCTCCGTGGCGCGCAGCTCGCGCATGAGGTCGACGATCCGGTGCAGCTCGTCGGCCTCGAACGCGAGGATCCACTCGTAGTCGCCGAGCGCGAACGACGCGACCGTGTTGGCGCGCACGTCCGGGTAGTCCTTCGCCGCGAGGCCGTGGTCGCGCAGCATGGTGCGGCGCTCGGCGTCGGGCAGGAGGTACCAGTCGTAGGAGCGCACGAACGGGTACACGCTGAGGTAGTCGCGCGGCGCCTCCCCCGCGAGGAACGCGGGCACGTGGCCGCGGTTGAACTCGGCCGGGCGGTGCAGCGCCGCGTTCGACCACACCGGCTCCAGGTGCGCCCCGAGGCCGCTCGCGCGCAGGCGCTGGTAGGCACCCTGGACGGACTCGATCGTCGGGCCGTGCCACCACACCATGAGGTCGGCGTCCGAGCGGAGGCCCGCGACGTCGTACCAGCCGCGCACGACGAGGTCGCCGTCCGTCGCGGACGGGTCGTCACCGCCGCCGACGGCGGTCAGCGCGTCGGCCACGAGGCCCGCCCGCTCGTCGGCGTCGGCGGGCAGGGGCGCCGCCGTCGCGAAGACGGACCACATCGCGTAGCGGATGGTGGTGTTGATCTGCTCGTGGTCCGCGGGGACGCGCGCGGCGTCGTTCATCGGGGTTCCTCCCTGGTCGGTGCGGGATCTTCGCCGCGGTGGCTCAGCTGTGGATGTCGGTGCTGCACAGCGCGGGGACGCCGCTCGGCTCGCCGTCGCGACGCAGGCAGCAGCCCGGCGCGCACACCGACCGGAACGCCGGGAGGTCGCCGACGGTGGCCTCCTCGACGTCCTCGCCGCGCGCGAGGGCCGCGCGCTCGACGAGCAGGTCGACCAGCCCGCGCACGAACGGCTCGCGCGTGCCGACGGTCCCGGCACGGACCGCGGTCATCCCGAGCCCGGTCGCCGTCTCCATCGCCTCGGTGTCGAGGTCGTACGCGACCTCCATGTGGTCCGACACGAAGCCGATCGGCGAGAGCACGACGTCGCGGACGCCGTCCTGCGCGAGGGCCTCCAGGTGGTCGTTGACGTCGGGCTCGAGCCACGGCTGGCTCGGCGGCCCCGAGCGCGAGCAGTACGCGAGGTCCCACGCGACGTCGTGTCCGAGGCGCGCCGACACCTCGGCGGCGATCACGCGCGCGAGGTCGAGGTGCTGCTCCGAGTACGTCGCGTGCGAGACGCGCGACGCGGCCTCCATCGTGTCCGGGATGGAGTGCGTGACGAACACGAGGCGCGCGGCGGCGCCGTCGCCGCCCTTGGCCGCGAGCGCCGCGTAGCCGTCGAGGACGGCGTCGACGTTCGCCTGCGCGAAGCCGGGGTGGTTGAAGTAGGAGCGCACCTTGTCGAACTGCACGCCCGTCGAGCCGTCGGGGCCGAGCTGGCCGCGCCCGTCGAGCACGACCGCGAGGTCCTCGCGGTACTGACGGCACCCGGAGTACGACGAGTACGCCGACGTCACGAGCGCGACCGCGTTCTTCGCGCCCAGCGCCTCGAGCTCGTCGATCGCGTCGGTGGTGTACGGCTCCCAGTTGCGGTTGCCCCACACGACCGGCAGGTCGACGCCGCGGCGCGCGAGCTCGGCCTCGAGCGCCGCCTTGAGCGCGAGGTTCTGCTCGTTGATCGGGCTCTTGCCGCCGAAGCCGTAGTAGTGCTCGCCGACCTCCTCGAGGCGCGAGTCCGGGATGCCCTTGCCCGCGGTGACGTTGCGCAGGAACGGCACGACGTCCTCGGGCTTGTTGGGCCCGCCGAACGAGTAGAGCAGCAGGGCGTCGTAGGGGCGCAGGTCGGGGGTGGGACCGGGGTCGACGTCGCTCGTGGGGGCGCTGGCGGACGCAGCGGGCGCGGCGGCCCGGCCCGTGTCGGCAGCGACGTCCTGGGGGGAGAACGGGGGCATGCTCCCGATCATGGCACCTGCTCCGACCCCCGCCCGCCCGGAAGCGGACCGGAGGGACGTGACATTGACGGGACAGAGTGTCACCTCGTCCGGTCACCTCGCCCGGCCCCCTAGACTCGGCCTCGCTCGCTCCTCGGGCCGGGCACCGGGCACCGTCGCCCGCCGCGCAGGACCGCCCGAGCCGGACCACGTGGAGGTGGAGCGGTGCCGCTCCCGGAGATCACCGAGCGCGTGCCGCTCACCCTGCCCGACGGCCTGCTCGACCGCCGCTCGATCGGCTGGGCGCGCCAGCCGCTCGTCAACACGTCCGGCGTCGCGCGGGACGGCCGCCGCCATGCGGGCCGGAACAAGCGCTGGGAGTACTGGGGCGTCGTCACCCCGACCCACGTCCTCGCGCTGACGGTGTCGTCCCTCGACTACGCGGCCGTGCACGAGGTGTGGGTGCTCGACCGGGAGTCGGGTCGCACGTGGGGCGCGGACGCGACCGTCGTGCCCGCGCGCGGCGTCGAGCTGCCCGGCTCGCTCGGCGACGGTCCCGCCCGCGCACGGGCGAAGAACCTCGCGATCGACCTCGACGAGGTCGACGGCGGGACGCGCCTGCGGGCGCGGACCCGCGACGTCTCGTTCGACGTCGTCGCCGAGCTGCCGCCCGGGCACGAGCGGCTCGCCGTCGTCGTGCCGTGGAGCGACTCGCGCTTCCAGTACACGGTCAAGGACGTCGCCCGCCCGGCGCACGGCACGCTGTGGGTCGACGGACGGACGGTCGACGTTCCCGCCGGGTCGTCGTGGGCCGTCCTCGACCACGGCCGCGGGCGCTGGCCCTACGACGTCCGGTGGAACTGGGGCGCGGGCTCGGGCGAGAGCCACGGGCGGGTCGTCGGGATCCAGGTGGGCGGACGGTGGACGGTCGGCACGGGCTCGACCGAGAACGCGATCTCCCTCGACGGGCGGATCCACCACCTCCCCGACGAGCTCGCGTGGGACTACGACCTCGCCGACCCGCACCGGCCGTGGCGGGTCACCGGCGGCGGGCTCGACGCGACGTTCGAGCCCTTCCACACGAAGGTCACGCGGACGCACCTCGGCGTCGTGTCGTCGTCGACCGACCAGTGCTTCGGCCACTGGTCCGGCACGTTCACGCCACCCGCCGCGGGGACCGACGGCGACGCCGCACCGGAGCCGGTGCGGTTCGACGGCCTCGTCGGCTGGGCCGAGGAGGTCCACAACCGCTGGTGGCAACCCGCCGTCGGGCCCCGCTCCCCCGACGACCCTGCTCTCGGTCGAGAACGACTTCGGTGTCGTTATCCCTCGGACGACGACACCGAAGTCGTGTTCGGCAGCGGGCCGAAGGTCAGCCCTTGACCGCTCCGCCCAGGCCGGCGCCCTGGAGGAACATGCGCTGGAAGACGAGGAACAGGCCCACCGGGATGAGCGTCGAGATCGCGAGGGCCGCGAGGAACACGCCGAGGTCGGTCGACGCCTCGATGGACGGCAGGCGCACGGACAGCGGCTGGATCGCCGGGTCCTTGAGGACCAGCAGCGGCCAGAGGAAGTCCTTCCACGCCGCGATGACCGCGAAGACCGAGACCACGCCGATGATCGGCTTGGACATCGGCAGCACGATCGACCAGAACAGCCGGTACGGCCCGGCGCCGTCCATGCGGGCGGCCTCGAACACCTCGCGCGGGAGGCTGTCGAAGAACCGCTGGACCAGCAGCACGTTGAACGCGCTCGCACCCGCCGGGAGCCACACGGCCCAGAAGCTGTTGATGAGCGACCGGCCCAGCAGTGGCGGGTCGAGGATCGTCAGGTACAGCGGGACGAGCAGCACGATCGCGGGGACGAACATGGTCGACAGGACGAGTGCCTGGACGACCTTCCCGTACTTCGGCCGCAGGACGGACAGCGCGTAGCCGCCCGTCGTCGCGACGAGGATCTGCGACGCCCACGACCCGACCGCGAGCCAGATCGTGTTGAGGAAGTACCGGCTGACCTGGACGTCGTTCCACGCCTTGTCGAGGTTGTCCCACGCGATGCCGTTCGGGAAGATCGCCATCGGGGTGCGCAGGATGTCCTGGGTCGGCGTGACGGCGTACTTGGCGAGCAGCAGCATCGGGCCGAGCCCGGCGACCACGAGGATCACGAGCAGCAGCACGTGCGTGCTGCCCATCCCCCACCGGATCGACGGGCGGCGCCAGTCCGCCTCGGAGAGCGCGCCACGGTCCTCGACGCCGTCGAGCGCCTTGCGACGGCGGGCGCGCACCCTGCGGCGCTCGGACTCGCGCCGGGAGCGGCTCGCCTCGGCGGCGCGTCGGGCCGTGCCCGTGCCGTCCGTCGGGACCGCCGGCGTGCTGTCGGCCGTCGCCGCGGAGTCCTGCGAGACGACGCCGATCTCGCTCGGGTTGTCGGTGGGCGAGAGAGTCATGACGTGCTCCAGGACCGGGTGAGCCGGAAGTAGAGGATCGAGAAGACCGCGAGGACGGCCGCGAGCATGATCGACAGCGCGGTCGCCGCCCCGTAGTCGCCGCCGAGGCTGTTCTGGAAGGCGTAGCGGTAGATGAGCAGCAGGATCGTCAGGGTCGCGTTGTTCGGCCCGCCGCCCGTGAACAGGTAGGGCTCGAGGAACACCTGCGCGGTCCCGATGACCTGGAGGATCAGCGTGATGAACAGGACGCCGCGCAGGGCCGGGAGCGTGACGTGCCAGATCTTGCGCCACAGCCCCGCGCCGTCCACCTCGGAGGCGTCGTAGAGCTCGGGCGGCACGCTCGTCAGGGCGGCGAGGTAGATGATGATCGTCCCTCCCGCGCCGGCCCACGTGGCGGCGAGCACGAGCGACGGCATGGCCGTCGAGGCGTCCTGGAGCCACGGGTACGGGCCGAGGCCGACCCAGCCGAGGATCGTGTTGAACACGCCCGTCGGGCTGCCGTTGTAGAAGAACTTCCACAGCAGCACGGCGACGACCGGCGGCACGACGACCGGCAGGTAGGCGAGCGCGGAGTACAGCCCGCGCGCCCGGCGGACCTCGCGCATGAGGACGGCCGCGATCAGCGGGATCGGGTACCCGAACAGGAGCGCGAGGAACGCGAAGTACAGCGTGTTCTTCACGGCCTTCCACAGGAGCGGGTCGTTCAGCACCTGCCGGAAGTTGTCGAGCCCGACGAACGTCGGGTCGCTCACGAGGTTCGTCTCCTGGAAGCTCATGATCACCGCGCGCACGATGGGGAACCACGAGAAGACGCCGAAGATCAGGATGAGCGGCAGCAGGAAGACGAGGTTGCTCAGGCCGCCGCCACGGAACCACGTCACGGGGCTGCGGCGTCGGCCGTCGCGGTCGGCCCGCGCGTGGGAGGCGGGTCCCCGTCGCGGCGGGGCGGTGGTGGCGGTCACGGGCGAACGTCCTTCGGTGCGGTGGGGAGGTGCCCGACGACGCGAGGTGCGTCGCGCCGTCGGGCACCGGCGGGGTTCGGGTCGGCCGGCAGGGGGCGCTGCCGGCCGACCCGGGTCTGCGGGTCGCGCAGCCCGTACGGACCGCGCGACCGCGGGGCGTCAGCCCTGGTCGAGCAGGGCCTGCGCCTCGGTGTTCGCCTGCTCCAGCAGCGCGTCCACGTCGGCGTTCTCGTCCGTCAGGACGGCCTGGACGACCGGGTCGAGCAGCGCGTAGATCTCCTGCGTCTTCTGCGACGGCTCACCGACGAGCGGCAGGTCGAACATCGTGTCCGTGTAGCTCGTCATCTGGTCGAGCGGGACGTTGATGTAGTCCTTGATCCACTCCTGGTTCTGCTCGTACTGCTCCTGGGAGAACATCGGCAGGACCGGGGTGCCCACGGGCTGGTCGTTCGCGACGAGCGTCTCGGCGTCGGCGACCGCGCGCTTCTCGTCGACGAGCTTGGCGAGGTAGAAGAAGTCGATCCACTTGATGGCGGCCTCCTTCTTGGACTCGTCCACGTTGGCCGGCATCGCGGCGAGCGTGCCGCCCGTGAGGACGCCCGCGTCGTCGCCCTCGAGCGGGAGCGCCGCGAGGCCGTAGGTGGCGGGGTCGACCGCGTTCGTCTGGACGAGCGACGTGAAGACGTCGGAGCCCGACGTGTACATCGCGACCTGGCCGGCGGCGAACGCCTGGTTCATGGTGCCCCAGTCGAGGAGGAAGTTGCTCCCGAGGGAGTTGTCCTCCCAGCGCATGGCCTTGAGCCACTCGAGCGCTTCCTTGGTGCCGTCGTTGGTGAGCGTGGAGGTGGCGGTCCCGTCCTCCGCGACCTCCTGCGTGCGGCCGCCGCGCGCGAACGTGTTGACCGTGAGCTGCCAGCCGCCCGTGTTGTTCTGCGACATCTGCATGTAGCCCGCGACGCCGGGGTTGGCGTCCGCGATCTTCTTCGCGTCCTCGCGGACCTCGTCCCACGTGGTCGGCGGCTGGTCGGGGTCGAGCCCGGCCGACTCGAAGAGCGCGCGGTTGTAGTGCAGGCCGACGCCGTAGACGTTCTTCGCGGGGATCGCGTAGACGTGGCCGTCGGCGCCCGTCCCGGCCTCGATGATCGCCGGGTTGAACTTGTCGGCGTAGGGCAGGGTGCGGAACTGCTCGTCGAGGTCGGCGAGCTGGCCGTTCTCGACGAGCGTCTTCGCGTCGGTGAACGGGATCTCGAAGACGTCGGGCAGCGTGCCGCCGGCGAGCTGGGGGGCGAACGTCGTCGCCTTCCACTCGTACTCCTCCGGCACGATGTCGATGTCCGGGTTCGCGGCCTCGAACTCCTCGACCTGCGCGTTGAAGGCGTCGATCGCCTCCTGCTCGGAGCCCGGGAGGAGGGAGACCACCTTGAGGGTGACCTTCCCGTCGCCGTCCGAGCCGCTGCTCTCGTCGTCGCTGCCCGAGCCGCCGCTCGAGCACGCGGCGAGCGTGCTGATCGCGAGCGCCCCCGCGAGGGTGAAGGCGATCGCCTGACGTGTGGACTTCATCGTCACTCCTGTGTTCCGGTGGTGCTGGTTGGGTGTGCTGGGTGGGTGCTGGGTGTCCGGGCCGACCGGCTCGCGGCCCGGGGACTGGTGGCGGTCAGGCCGCGTGCCGGCCCGTGCGCGGTGTCATGCGCGCAGCCAGACCGCGGTGTCGGGGGCGAGGCGCGTCGGTGGCTCCGACACGTCCGCCCCGTGCGAGGTGCCGCTGTGGAGGAGGACCTCGGCGTCCGCGGGCAGCGGCACGTCCTCGGCCCCGAGGTTGACGACGCACGTGACCGCGCGGTCGTCGTCGCCGCGGGTGTCCTCGCGGACGAACGCGAGCACGTCGTCGCCGAGCGCGACCCCTCCCAGGGAGTCGAGCCAGCGGAACGCCTCGCCGTGCAGCGCGGGCTCGGCGCGCCGCGTCGCGAGGACGCGGCGGTAGAGCGCGAGCATCGACGTCTCGTCGTCGGCCTGCGCCTCGACCGAGAGCTCCCCCCAGCCCGCGGGCTGGGGCAGCCAGGGCCGCGCGCCGCCGTCGGGCCCGAACCCGTTGCTCGTGCCGCCACGCGTCCACGGGAGCGGGACGCGGCAGCCGTCGCGGCCGGGGTCGACGCCGTCGGAGCGGAAGTGCATGGGGTCCTGGATCGCGTCGAGCGGCAGGTCCTCGACCTCGGGAAGCCCCAGCTCGTCGCCCTGGTAGAGGTAGAGCGAGCCGGGCAGCGCGGCGGAGAGCAGCGCGGCGGCGCGGGCCCGACGGCGCCCGGTCTCCAGGTCCGTCGGCGTGCCGAAGCGCTTGGTCGCGAACGCGAACGAGCTGTCCTCGCGGCCGTACCGCGTCACCGGGCGCGTGACGTCGTGGTTCGAGAGCACCCACGTCGCGGGCGCCGCGACCGGGGCGTGCGCGTCGAGCGTCGTCTGCACGGACTCGCGCAGCGCCTTCGCGTCCCACGGGCGCGCCATGAAGTCGAAGTTGAACGCCGTGTGCATCTCGTCCGGGCGCAGGTACTGGGCGAACCGGGCACGGTCCGCGAGCCACACCTCGCCCACGAGCACGCGGGGCTCCTCGTAGGAGTCCGCGACGGCGCGCCAGCCGCGGTAGATGTCGTGGAGCTCGTCGCGGTCGACGTGCGGGTGCTCGCCCGGGCCGGGGTGGGCCGGGACCTCGGGCAGCGCCGGGTCCTTGACGAGCTGGGCCGCCGAGTCGATGCGGATGCCCGCGGCGCCGCGGTCGAACCAGAACCGCAGGATGTCCTCGTGCTCGCGGCGCACGTCGGGGTGGTTCCAGTTGAGGTCCGGCTGCTCGGGAGCGAACACGTGCAGGTACCACTCGCCGGGCGTGCCGTCGGGGTTCGTCGTGCGCGTCCACGTGCTGCCCTGGAACTCCGAGACCCAGCGCGTCGGGATCTGGGACCCGTCCTCGCCCTTGCCCGGGTGGAACCAGAAGCGCTCGCGCTCGGGCGACCCGGGGCCGGCGGCGAGGGCGGCCTTGAACCACTCGTGCTCGGACGAGACGTGGTTGGGGACGACGTCGATGATCGTGCGGATGCCGAGCTCGCGCGCCTCCGCGATGAGCTGCTCCGCCTCGGCGAGCGATCCGAACTGGGGGTCGATCGCGCGGTAGTCCGCGACGTCGTAGCCGCCGTCGGCGAGCGGCGACACGTACCAGGGGGTGAACCAGATCGCGTCGACGCCGAGGTCGCGCAGGTAGGTGAGGTGCTGGCGAACGCCCGCGAGGTCGCCCGTGCCGTCGCCGTTCCCGTCCGCGAAGCTGCGCACGTACACCTGGTAGATCACGGCGCTGCGCCACCAGTCGGGCGACGCCGCCCCCGGCTCCCGCACCGCCTGCGCGAGGGTCGCGTCGGGGGTGGGTTCGCCGTCGGCGACTCGGGGGTGATCGTTGCTCACCGCGTCCTCTTCCGTGAGTTCGTGGGCTGCACGTCCGTGGGTCCGTGCCTCGCCTGCTGCTGCGCACTGCGTCCGTTCCGACCGGGTGGGTCCCCGGGACGGCCGTCGTGCACCGGGTGCCCGACCGCGCCGTCGTGGACGACTGTAACTAGACGACAGGATGCGCGCAAGAATCCGACAGCACCGTTATCGAAACGCTATCTCTCGACGTCGAGAGACCTACGCCCGCTTGCGAAGCCCTCCTCGCGGGAGCCCGCCCGCGCCGACGACGCGTCCCGCCGGCGCCGAACCCGGGCTCTCTCCCCACGCACGAGCACGGGTCAGGAGAGATCCCGGGTTCGACGTCGACGCGAGGGCACGACGACGAGGGCCCCGGGCCGGCGCGCGAGCGGCCGGGCCGAGGCCCTGGAGGGGTGGGGTGCAGGCTAGGAGGAGGTGGCCTCGCGGCCGGCGGCGTGCGCGGCGGCGGTCGAGCCGCGCACGACGAGCTCGGGCTCGAACAGGAGCTCGTCGCGCGAGACGTCGGCGCCGGCGATCATGCTCGCGAGCAGGTCGACGGCGGCCCGGCCCATCGGCTCGATGGGCTGGCGGACCGTCGTCAGCGCCGGGTCGGTGGAGTTCATGAGGTTCGAGTCGTCGTAGCCGACGACGGAGACGTCGCTCGGCACGTCGAGACCGGCACGCCGCACCGCGCGGACGGCGCCCAGGGCGAGCGGGTCGCTCGCGCAGACGATCGCCGTCGCGCCGGCCTCGAGCAGCCGGTTCGCCGCGGCCTGCCCGCTCTCGAGCGAGTACTGGCTGTGCACGACGAGCGCCGGGTCGAGCACGTGGCCCTGCCGCTCGGCGAACGCCTGCGCCGCGGCGAGCTTGCGCTCGGACGGCACGTGGTCCGCCGGCCCGAGCAGCAGGCCGACCTTCTCGTGGCCGAGCGAGAGCACGTGGCCGAGCGCCTGGTTCATCGCGACGAGGTCGTCGCACGAGACGCGGGGGAAGTCGAGGTCCTCGATCGAGGCGTTCATGAGCACCACCGGCAGGCCGAGCTTCTCGAGGCGGCGGAAGTGCGCGTGGTCGGCCAGGCGCTCGGCGTAGAAGCCGCCCGCGAAGATCACGCCCGACACGTGCTGCCCCAGGAGCAGGTCGATGTACTCGGCCTCCGTCACGCCGCCCGCGGTCCGCGTGCACAGCACCGGCGTGAAGCCCTGCTGCGCGAGCGCGCCGCCGATGACCTCGGCGAACGCCGGGAAGATCGGGTTGACGAGCTCGGGGAGCACGAGCCCCACGAGGCGCCCGCGCTCGCCGCGCAGCTTGGTCGGCCGCTCGTAGCCGAGCACGTCGAGCGCGGTGAGCACCGCGTCGCGCGTCGCCTGCGACACGCCGGGCTTCCCGTTGAGCACGCGGCTCACCGTGGCCTCGCTGACACCGACCTTGGTGGCGACCTCCGCCAGACGTCTCGACATGCCGTCGACTATACGCGCCATTGCAAGCCGCTTGCGTGATTCCGGCCCACCCGAACGCACGCTTGCGTCAAGACGGTTCGCGCGGCTCCGCGCCGCCCCCCGCCTCTGCCGAACACGACATGACGGTCGTTCTGGCGCTCATACCGACCGCCATGTCGTGCTCGGCGCGGGGTCGGGGCGTGGTCGGGGCCGGACGGGGGTGGGGGCGGCGCGGGTGGGGGAGTGGGGGGGGTGGGGAGTCGGCGGGGGTTGCGGCTAGGCTCGTTCGGTGTCCTTTCAAAAGGTGCCCGCGCCACGCCCCGAGCCCATCACGGACCCCTTCGGGATCCTCCCTGCTCCGGTGGCGCTGACGCCCGGCGCAGGGACGACGGCGATCCTCGACGGGACGCGGGTCGTCGCGGACCCGGCGCTGCGCGCCGCCGCCCGCTGGTGGCGCCGGACGACCGAGGACGCCTTCGGCCTCGATCTCGTGCCGGCCGGTCCCTCGACCCCTCTCCCCGTCGGGCCCCCGACCCCGCTCCCGGTCGACCGCACGGCACCAGCGCCCTCCGACGCCCCTCCCGTGGTGAGGTTCGGGCTCGACGGCGACCTGCCGCCGTCGGGCTACCGCCTCACGGTCGACGCCGCCGGGGTCCGCGTCGACGCCGGCGACCTCGACGGCGCCCACGCCGCCGCGCAGACGCTCCGCCAGCTCGCCGGCCCGGGCGCGTTCCGCCGCGCCCCGGCCGACGCCGCCGCCACGCCGACGCTCGCCCTCCCGCACGTCACGATCACCGACCACCCCCGGTTCGCCTGGCGCGGCGTGCTGCTCGACGTCGCGCGCCACTTCCTGCCCAAGGCCGACGTCCTGCGGTTCGTCGACCTCGCCGCCGCGCACCGGCTCAACGTGCTGCAGCTCCACCTCACCGACGACCAGGGCTGGCGCATGGAGATCGCGCGCTACCCCCGGCTCACCGAGGTCGGGGCGTGGCGCAGCGAGTCGGGCGTCGGCACGTGGCGCGCCGGCGTCTTCGACGGCCGCCCGCACGGCGGCTTCTACACGCAGGACGACCTGCGCGAGATCGTCGCGTACGCGCGCGAGCGCGGCGTGACCGTCGTGCCGGAGATCGACGCCCCGGGTCACGTCGAGGCCGCCGTGGCGGCGTACCCGGAGCTCGGCACGCGCAAGCAGCCGCACGAGGTCCGCACCACGTGGGGGGTGAGCACAGAGGTGCTCGACCCGTCCGAGGAGTCGCTGACGTTCTTCCGGCACGTGCTCGACGAGGTGCTCGAGGTGTTCGACGCCCCGTTCGTCGCGATCGGCGGCGACGAGGTGCCGACGACGCTGTGGCGCGAGAACCCCACGATCGTGGCGCGCGCCGAGGCGCTCGGCCTCGACGACGTCGGCGGGCTGCACGGCTGGTTCCTCGCACGGCTCGCGGAGCACGTCGCGTCGCGCGGGCGCCGCGCGGTCGTGTGGGACGAGGCGTTCGGCCCCGCGCTCCCGCGCGACGTGGTCGTGACGTCGTGGCGCGGCTGGGCGGTCGGGGCGGACGCGCTCGCCGCGGGCCACGACGTCGTCATGGCCCCGGAGCAGGTCGTCTACCTCGACCACCGCGGCGGCGACACCCCCGACGAGCCGGTGCCCGTCGGCTTCCTCACGACCCTCGACGACGTGTACGCGTTCGAGCCGCTGCCGTCGGAGCTCGCCGGCTCGCGAGCGGACTCGGAGCCCCACGGGAGCGGCGACCGGCCGGGCGTCCTGCTCGGCGGCCAGGCCGAGCTCTGGTCCGAGCACCTCGACTCCGCCCGCCGGGTCGACTACGCCGCGTTCCCGCGCCTCGCGGCGTTCGCGGAGGTCATGTGGTCACCCGAGGCCGACCGGTCCCCCGGCTCGCCCGCGTCGCGCGCGTTCCGCGAGCGACTGGTGACGCATCACCTGCCACGCCTCGACGCGGCCGGCGTGGAGTACCGCCCGCTCGACGGGCCGCACCCGTGGCAGACTCGCCCGGGCGTCGCAGGCTGGCCGCGCGACCGCGCGGCCGAGCTCGCCGCGGGCGGCCTGCGCGGTGTGGGCGGCTGGGTCGAGGGCCGCGACGAGGACGAGGGAGGCCCCGCGTGAGCGCGCTCGTGGTCCGTGGCGCCCGGCTCGTCGGACCCGACGGCGGGGCCTCCTCCCCCGTGGACGTGACGGTCCGTGGGGGCCGGGTCGAGAGCGTCGGCCCTGCGGCCGGGGCGCGGGCGTTGCCCGAGGACGTGGCGATCGTCGATGCGGGCGGGCGGCTGGTGCTGCCGGGGTTCGTGGACGCGCACGTGCACGGCGAGGCCGCGGTCCTGGACGAGGACGTGCAGCTCGCGATGCTGCGTCAGGGCGTGACGAGCGTCGTGGTCGGGCAGGACGGGGTGTCCTACGCGCCCTCGCCCGCCCCGGGCCAGGCCCGCGGCCCGGGCGAGGCACGCGGCCCGGGCCAGGCACGCGGCCCGGGCGCCGAGACGGCGTCGGGCCTGCACGACGCCGCGGCCTGGGCGAGCGGGTACTTCGCCGCGATCAACGGCACCCACCCCACCTTCCGCGGCGGGTCCGTCGCCGACCTCCTCGCGACCTACGACCGCACGACCCGGGTCAACGTCGGCTACCTCGCCCCGCACGGCACGATCCGCTACGCGGTCCTGGGCCCCGCGGCCCGCCCCGCGACGCCCGCCGAGACCGACCGCATGCGCGCCCTGCTCACCACCGCGCTCGACGACGGCGCCCTCGGGATGTCGACCGGCCTGGAGTACGTCCCGGCCACGTACGCCGACGAGACCGAGCTCGTCGCCCTCACCAGCATCCTCGCCGCCCGCGGCCTCCCCCACGTGTCGCACATGCGCGGCTACGAAGACAAAGCCGGGCCCGCGTTCGCCGAGCTCGTGCGCCTCGCGCGCGCGACGGGCGTCGCGACCCACGTCTCGCACTACCACGGCCCCGCCGCCGAGCTGCTCGGGTACGTCGAGGACGCCCACGCCCAGGGCCTGGACGTCACCTTCGACTCCTACCCCTACCTGCGCGGCTGCTCCATCCTGTCCATGGTGTCCCTACCCACCTGGCTGCCCGTCGCCGACGTCGACGCGACCGTGACCGCCCTGACCGACCCCGCCGTCCTGGACCGCCTGCACCGCGAGCACTTCCCCACCCTGACCGACCTGTGGCCCCGCATCACCATGGCCGCGGTCCCCACCGGCACCGCCGCCGGAGCCCCCGACGCCCGACCCGCCGAGGACCTGACCTGGACCGAGGGCATGACCCTGCCCGACGTCGCCGCCCACCTGGGCCTGACCCCCGCCCAGACCGCGGTGCACCTGCTCGTCGCGACCCGCCTGCGCGCCTCGTGCGTGTTCGCCCAACCCCCGACCAACTCACCCGACTCCGTGCGTGCCCTGCTACGCCACCGCGCGCACGTCGGCGGGTCCGACGCGATCTACGCGCCCGTCGCAGGCGGCGGCCGACCCCACCCGCGCGGGTGGGGCGCGTTCGCGCGCTTCCTCGCCGAGCACGTGCGTACGCTCGGGGACTGGACCTGGCACGACGCCGTCACGCACCTGTCCACGCGGCCCGCCGCACGGTTCGCCCTCGCCGGGCGCGGCACGGTGGTGCCCGGCGCGGTCGCAGACCTCGCGCTCGTCGACCCCGACCAGGTCCGCGACGAAGCGACGTACGAGGACCCGCGCCGCCCGGCGTCCGGCGTGGACGACGTGCTCGTGGCGGGCGTGCCCGTCCTGCGCGACGGCAGGCTCACTACCGCCCTGCCGGGCCGGCCGCTGCGTCCGGGCACCGGCGTGCGGTCGGCGTGACCCGCCTGCCCGCCCCGTCCAGCACGAGAGCCCCACTCCCCGAGGAGGATCACATGACCGGCACGACGGACGACGCCGCGCGTCCCGCACCCGACCGACCCTGGGCGGGCGACGTCGTCGGGCCCCGGACCAAGGGGTTGCGGCTCGACGCCCGGGCGACCGTCGCGGACGTGCTCGCGGGCTCGCCGCGCGTCACGGACGGCGCGTTCTCCTGGCCGCTGCTCACGCTCGACGACGCGACGCTCGATCACAACGTCGGCGTCGTCGCGCGCGTGTGCGCGGAGCGCGGCGTCGAGCACGCGCCGCACGTGAAGACGACGATGTCGCGCGCGCTCTACGCGCGCCAGGCCACGGCGGGCGCGTGGGGGGCGACGGTCGCGACGCCGTCGCAGCTGCGCACCGTGCGGGACTGGGGCGTGCCGCGCGTGCTGCTCGCGAACGAGCTGCTCGACCCGCGCGAGATCGCCTGGCTGCGCGACGACCTGACCGGTGTGGTCGACGGCTCCCCCGACGAGGTGTGGCTGTGCGTGGACTCGCCGCACGGCGTCGACCTCCTCGCGCGCGGGCTCGCCGACGCTCCGGCCGCCGTCCGGGCGCGCGTCGGCGTGCTCGTCGAGCTCGGCGTCCCGGGCGGGCGCACGGGCGTGCGCAGCACCGCGGCCGCGCTCGACCTCGCGCGCGCGGTGCGGGCGTCGGGTCTGAGGCTGCTGGGCGTCACCGGGTACGAGGGCTCGGTCGCGGGCGGCACGACCGACGACGAGCTCGCCGCCGTCGCCGCGTGGTGCGACGGGCTGCGCGACCTCGGCGCGACGTTCGTGCGCGAGGGCCTCGCGGGCGTCGACGAGCCGCTCGTCCTGTCGGCGGGCGGCAGCTCGTTCCTCGACGTCGTGCTCGCCGAGCTGCCCGGGCCGGTCGTCGGCGCCGACGGCCGCGAGGTCGAGGTCCGCGTCGTCGTCCGCTCGGGTGCGTACGTCACGCACGACCACGGCTTCTACTCGCGCACCGACCCGTGGAGCCGCATCCCCGGCGCAGAGCCGCTCCGGAGCGCCGCGACGGTCTGGGGCCAGGTGCTGTCCGTCCCGGAGCCGGGTCTCGCGATCTGCGGCATCGGGCGCCGCGACGTGTCGTTCGACATCGACCTGCCCGTCGCGCTGTGGCTGCGCACGCAGTCCGACGACGGCTGGCTGCCCGCGCGCGAGCTCGCCGGGACGCGCGTCACCGCGCTCAACGACCAGCACCTCTACCTCGCGCTCGACGCCGGCGAGGCCGGGGCCAGCCACGTGACCGGCCCCGCGACCGCCCAGGTCCGCCCGGGCGACGTCGTCGGGTTCGGCATCTCCCACCCGTGCACGACGTTCGACCGCTGGCGCGTGGCGGCGGTCGTGCGCGGCGACGAGGTCGTCGACCTCGCGACCGTCGACCTCTGACCATCGCCCGAGACCACGCTCACCCCCCGCGACCCCCGAACGACCGAGAGGACACCATGACCAGCGAGAAGACCGCGATCTCGACCCCCGACGCCCCGGCGCCCGCCCACACGTTCCACCAGGGCGTGCGCAAGGGCCCGTTCGTCCAGGTCTCCGGCCAGGGCCCCGTCGACCCCGCGACGAACGAGTACCTGTACCCCGGTGACGTCGCCGCGCAGACCACGCGCACGCTCGAGAACGTGCGCGCGATCGTCGAGGCCTCCGGCGCGACGTTCGACGACGTCGTCATGCTGCGCGTCTACCTCACGAAGCGCGAGGACTTCCCGATCATGAACGACGCCTACGGCGCGTTCGTCGCGCAGCACACCACGAAGGGCGTGCTCCCCAGCCGCACCACGGTCTTCACGGGCCTGCCGCGCGAGGAGATGCTCGTCGAGATCGACGCCTTCGCGATCACGGACTGATCCCCGCCCCGCGCTGTGGGCGGGTCAGAGGAGGTGTGCGAGCAGGATGCGCACGCCCAGCAGGACGAGCACGGCGCCGCCCGCGACCGTCGCCCAGCGGCCCAGGCGCTCGCCCGCACGGGCGCCGATCCGCACCCCGAGGGCGGACAGCACGAGCGTCACGGCGCCCACCAGGACGACCGCGGGCAGGATCGGCACGCCGAGCACCGCGAACGTGACGCCGGACGCCGCGGCGTCGATCGACGTCGCGATCGCCAGCGGGAGCAGCACCCGGTAGGCCACGCGGGGGCGGGTGACGGGTAGCGCGAGCGTCGCGACGGCGGCCGGCTCGCCGGGCGTCCCGGCTTCCCCGCCGGCGGCCCGCTCGTCCGCAGGCCCCTCCACGTGCTCGACGGCGTGCTCGGCCTCGTCCTGGAGGCCCTCCTTGACCATGTGCGCGCCCACGAACGCGAGCATCCCGAGGGCGATCCACGGCGCGACGCCGGAGACCGCGTCGGCGAACCACGTGGACAGCGCCCAGCCGGCGAGCGGCATGAGCGCCTGGAAGAGGCCGAAGAGGACCGCGACGCGCGCGGTCTCGCACCACGTCGGGCGGCGCATCCGGGTGCCCTGCGCGAGCGCCACGGCGAACGCGTCCGCCGCGAGCGCGACCGCGACGACCGCGAGCTCGAGAATTCCCACGAGAAAGCAGCCTAGAAAGCGCCCGAGGAATGCGTCCAGGTGCGTCGTGGTGACGCTGGTCTCGGCATTTCCGGACGTGGATTCCGGCATTCCCGGACGCGCATTCCCGCATTCCTGGATGCGGGTGCCCGCAACCTCGGGTACGGGCGTCCGCGGCGCCCGGCCACGCCCGCGTGGGAGGCCACGCGTAGCGTGCGCGGCGGAGGTGACGATGCTCGCGACGATCGCCGTGGAGGGGTACCGCTCCCTGCGCAGCCTCGTGCTGCCGCTCGACCGGCTGACGGTCGTGACCGGGGCCAACGGGACCGGGAAGTCGAGCCTGTACCGCGCGCTCCGCCTGCTCGCGGAGTGCGCGCTCGGGGGCGCGGTGGGGGCGGTCGCGCGCGAGGGCGGGCTGCGCTCGACGCTGTGGGCCGGGCCGGAGCAGGGCGGCAGCCGCGCGCTGCGTGACGGTGGCCCGGTGCAGGGCACGCGGCGGACCGCGCCCGTCGCGCTGCGGCTGGGGTTCGCGGGCGGCGCACTGGGCGACCTCGGCTACGCCGTCGACCTGGGGCTCCCGCAGCACCCCGGGTCGGCGTTCGGGCTCGACCCCGAGATCAAGGTCGAGACGGTCTGGTCCGGTCCCTCCCCGCGTCCCGCGACGCTCCAGGTCGAGCGGCGCGGGCCCGCGGTCCGCGTGCGGGACGACGCCGGACGCTGGGTCTCCACCCCCGCCCGGCTCCGGTCGTTCGACAGCGTGCTCACCGAGCTCGTCGACCCGGTGGGCGCGCCGGAGGTCGTCGCGGTGCGGGAAACGCTGCGCTCGTGGCGGTTCTACGACCAGCTCCGCACCGACGCCGGCGCCCCGGCGCGCGCGCCGCAGGTCGGCACCCGCACGCCGGTCCTCGCGCACGACGGCGCGGACCTCGCCGCCGCGCTCGAGACCGTCCGCGACCTCGGCCGCGGCGACGAGCTCGACGCCGCCGTGTCCCGCGCGTTCCCCGGGAGCCGGCTCGCGGTGCACGCCGACGACGGACGGTTCGAGATCGCCCTCCACCAGCACGGGCTGCTGCGGCCCCTCACGGGCGCCGAGCTGAGCGACGGCACGCTGCGGTACCTGTTCCTCGTCGCCGCGCTGCTCTCGCCGCGCCCGCCCGAGCTCCTCGTGCTCAACGAGCCCGAGACGAGCCTGCACCCGGACCTGCTGCCCGCGCTCGGCACGCTCGCGCACGCCGCGGCCCGGGAGACGCAGGTCGTCGTGGTGACCCACGCGACGCCGCTCGTCGAGGCGCTGCGGGACGCGACGGCGTCGGGCACGGCCGACCTGCCGGGCTCCGACGAGCTCCTCGAGGTCGAGCTCGTCCGCTCACCGTTCGGCGAGACGACGGTCGCCGGGCGCGAGGGCCTGCTCGACCAGCCGCCGTGGACCTGGCCCCGGCGGTGACGCCGGCGGCGCGGACCTCGGGCTCGAGCCCCGCCCCGGGGCGGCGGTCAGCGCCGCGAGGCGACGTGGAGGCTCGTGACCGTCGCGGCGAGGTCGGTCAGCCGGGAGGCCGTCCGGTCGAGCAGCTCGTCGAGCTCGATGGGGCCGGGGGCGATGCTGAACGCCGCGGCGATGCCGGCGTCGCGCGCCTGGTGCGCCGGTAGCAGCACGCGCCCCGCGAGGACGACGACCGGCGGACGGTGCGGTGCCTCGGCGGCGAGCGCGCCCATCGCGTCGGCGACCTTGCCGTTGACCGACTGCGAGTCGAACGACCCCTCGCCCGTGACGACCAGGTCCGCACGGCGGATCGCGTCCGGCAGCCCGACGGCCTCGGCGACGAGGCGCGCGCCGGGCTCGAGCTCCGCGCCGAGGACGCCGACCATCGCCGCGGGCACGCCGCCCGCCGCGCCCGCCCCCGCGAGCTCGGACACGTCGAACCCGGCCTCCTCGACCAGCACCCCTGCCCAGCGGCGTAGCGCGTCGTCCAGGAACGCGACGTCGGCCTCCTGGGCGCCCTTCTGCGGGCCGAACACGTGCGCCGCGCCGCGCTCGCCGTGCAGCGGGTTGGTCACGTCGACCGCGAGGCGCCAGCGCACGTCGCGGGCGCGCGGGTGCAGCCCGGACAGGTCGAGGCGCGCGACCCGCGCGAGCCCCTCGCCGCCGTCGGGCACCTGGTCCCCGGCGGCGTCCAGGAGCCGCGCGCCGAGGCCGGTGAGGATGCCCGCGCCGCCGTCGGTCGACGCCGACCCGCCGAGGCACACGATCACCTCGTCCACGCCCGCGTCGAGCACGGCCGCGGCCGCCGCGCCGGTGCCGAGCGTGTGCGCGTGCAGGGGCTGCAGCGCGACGTCGCTCACCTGCGGCAGGCCGCTCGCCTCCGCGAGCTCCACGACGCCCAGCCGCCCGTCGGCGGAGACCCCGTACCGCGCGGTGCGCGGACGCCCGATCGCGTCGACGGTCGCGACCTCGCGCGCCGGTACGCCCCACACGGCGAGGAGCGCGTCGAGGGTGCCCTCGCCGCCGTCGGCCATGGGCAGCTCGACGACCTCGGCGTCGGGGACGACGCCGCGCACCCCGGCGGCGACGGCGTGCGCGACGTCCGCGGCGCTCAGGCTGCCCTTGAACGAGTCGGGCGCGACGACGACGCGCAGCGGGCCGTCGGGGCGCTTCGGGGAAGCGGTCTGGATGGTGCTCGGCGTTGAGGACACGCTTCGCATCCTAGGCAGCGCGGGACCTCCCGGTCCGCCCGGGAACGGACGGACCGGACGTGTTCCCCGCCACAGCGCTCACGGACGCCGCCCGTCCGCCGGTGGCTCGGGGACGGCCTCGCGCACCACGTCGGGGATCGTCCGCTGGGCCGCGCGCAACCGCTCGAGGAGCTCGCCGAGGGTCGCGAGATCGTCGTCGTCGAGCGCCCCGCCCACGTAGGTCGCGATGGCCCGCGCGTGCGCGCGCCCGGTCGCCCGCTGGAGGTCCCGGCCCGCCCGCGTGAGCCGGACGAGCGTGCCGCGCGCGTCGTCGGGCGCGGACGTCCGCTCGACGAGGCCGCGCGTCGCGAGCCGGTCGACCATGCGGCTCAGCGACGGCTGGCTGAGCAGGATGTAGACGTTGAGGTCGCGCAGGCGCATCCCCTCGTCCGGGCCCTTGGTGAGCGAGAAGAGCACGTCGTACTCGCGCAGGGTGAGGCCGTCCCAGACCGGGTCGGCCTGCAGCCGGCGCATGACGGTGACCTGCGCCCGGAAGAGCGACTCCCAGGTCTCCACGGCGAGCCGCGGGCTCCCGTGACCAGGCGCCGTGACGGGCTCGTCCTCGCGCCGGCCCTGCTCGACCATGACACCCCCGGACGGCTCGATCGATGCGTTCGCATCGACCTTACCGGGTCGGGGGCGGGCTCAGCGGCCGAGGCGACGCTCGCGCTGGGAGTAGGCGCGCAGCGCGCGCAGGTAGTCGACGCGCCGGAAGTCCGGCCAGTACGCCTCGCAGAAGTAGAACTCGGAGTGGGCGCTCTGCCACAGCAGGAAGCCGCCGAGGCGCTGCTCGCCCGACGTACGGATGACGAGCTCCGGGTCCGGCTGGCCCTTGGTGTACAGGTGCTCCTCGATGTGCTCGACGTCGAGGTTCTCCGCGAGGTCCTGGAGCCGCGCGCCCGCGGCCGCCTGCTCGCGGAGATAGGAGCGCACCGCGTCGGCGATCTCGTGCCGCCCGCCGTAGCCGATCGCCACGTTCACCTGGAGCCCGTCGACCGAGGCCGTGCGCTGCTGCGCCTCGCGCAGCGCGCCGGCGAGGCGCTCGGGGAGCAGGTCGAGGCGGCCCATGACCCGCAAGCGCCAGCGGCCCGAGTCGGCGAGGTCGCGCACCGCGTCCTCGATGATGTCGAGCAGCGCGGAGAGCTCCTCCTGGGAGCGCGAGAGGTTGTCGGTCGAGAGCATCCACAGCGTGACGACCTCGACGCCCTGGTCCTCGCTCCAGCCGAGGAACTCCGCGATCTTGTCGGCACCGCGACGGTGCCCGGTCGCCGTCGACTCGCCGAACGAGCGCGCCCAGCGCCGGTTGCCGTCGAGGATGACGCCCACGTGGCGGGGCACGCTCTCGTGCGAGAGGGTCGCGGCGAGGCGACGCTCGTAGAGTCCGTAGACGGGGCGGGGCAGGCGCACGACGGTTCCTCGACGGTGGAAGGACGGGTGTCGCCCGGCGGGCTGGTCCCTGGTCGGGACGCGCGGGCCGAACCCGCACACGCTACCGCTCCGGAGCGTCCGGACGGCAGGGCGCCCGCGACCGCGCACGGCCCTGCCCAGGATCTTCACACCCGCGGCGCGACGAGGGCTCGCGAACCTACGCTCGCGTAACTTACGATGGCGTAGGTTCGACGGACGACGCCGCGTGCGCGTCCGCCCGACCCACCCGACCACCGGCAGACCACCGCCCGACCCGGCCCGACCCCGAGGAGACGCCGTGGACCGACCGCACGACAGCGACCCCACCCCGAGCGCGCCCGCCACCGACACCGGACGCGCGCGCCTGCCGGGTGCCGACCCCGTGAAGGACGTCCGCGAGAGCGTGGGCGACGCGGTCGAGAAGGTCGCCGAGGCGGTCAAGCCGCGCCTGCGGGGCTGGATCCACGCGGGGACGTTCCCCGTCGTGCTCGTCGCGAGCATCGTCCTCGTCGTCGTCGCCCCGCCCGTCGCGGGCAAGGTGTCGTGCGCGATCTTCGGGCTCAGCGCGTGCCTCCTCTTCGGCACGAGCGCCGTCTACCACCGCGGTACGTGGTCGCCACGCGTCGCCGGGGTGCTCCGCCGCGCCGACCACTCGAACATCTTCCTCATCATCGCGGGCACCTACACACCCCTCGCGGTGCTCCTGCTCCCCCAGCGGACCGCGACGATCCTGCTCGCGATCGTCTGGGGCGGCGCCGTCCTCGGCCTCCTCGCCCGGATCCTGTGGCTCGACGCCCCGCGCTGGGTCTACGTGCCGATCTACGTCGCCCTCGGCTGGGTCGCCGTCGGCTACATGCCGCAGTTCTGGACCACGACGAACGGGCCGGCGATCGTCTGGCTCGTCGCCGCGGGCGGCCTCGCCTACACGCTCGGCGCCGTCGTCTACGGCATCAAGAAGCCGAACCCCAGCCCCCGCTGGTTCGGCTTCCACGAGATCTTCCACGTGCTCACCGTCGTCGGCTTCACGTGCCACTACATCGCGATCATGCTGGCGGCGGTCGCGGCCCGCTGAGCGCGCCGCGAGCTCAGTCCCGAGGGACGACGGCGTACCGGCGGTTGGCGAGCGACGGGTTGCGCTCGCGCACGCTCGCCAGGGCCGCGGGGTCGAGGTCGGCGCTGCGCAGCTCGGCGCGCTCGCCGAGCTCCAGGCCGACCTGGCCGTCCGGGCCGACGAGGAGCGAGCGGCCGGTCACGCCCCTGCCCGCCTGCCCGACCGCGAGCACGACGGCGGTGTTCTCGATCGCCCGCGCCCGCGCGAGGGTGCGCCACTGGTCCGCCTTGAGGTCGCCCGCCGCCCACGCCGCGGGCACGACGAGCACGTCCGCGCCGGCGTCGACGAGCCGCCGCGCGCTCTCGGGGAACCGCAGGTCGTAGCACGTCATGACGCCGAACGTCAGGTCACCGAGGCGCACGACCAGCGGCGGCGCCGCCGGGTCGCCGGCGTCGAGCCGGTCGGACTCGCGGTGCCCGAACGCGTCGTAGAGGTGCACCTTGCGGTACGTGCCCACGAGCTCGCCCGACGCGTCCACCGCGACGACGACGTTCACCGCGCGTCCCGCGGCGCCGCCCGGCACGAGGGTCCCCGCGATCGCGGCGACCCCGTGCTCGCGCGCGAGCCGGCGCAGGGTGGTCACGAACGGCCCGTCGAGCGGCTCGGCGTGCTCGACGCCCGTGCCCCGGGGGTCGAAGCCCGCCGCGTACTCGGGCAGCACGAGCAGGTCCGCGTGCACGCGCCCCGCCTCCCGGAACGCGGCACCGACCGTCACGAGGTTCGCCGCATGGTCGGCGGAGACCTCGATCTGGCCGATCGTGACGCGCGCCCCGGCGGCCACGGTCAGCCCTGCCGGGCGGGACCGCCGCCGGGCGCACCGTCGGGAGCGCCGCCGTCGGACGTCGTCCCGTCCGGGCTCTCGGCTCCGGGAGCCGCGCCGTCGGCGCCCGTCTCCAGCGGACCGTCCGCGCCGATGCCCTGCACCTCGGCGTTGTGCCGCATGCGCCGGAGCTGGCGGGACAGGGCGAAGAAGAGGCCCACGGTCGCGAGCGCCACCGCGAAGATCGCGAGGAAGCCGACGAGGCCCGGCGACACGTCGTTCGGGTCGAGGTCCTTGCGCAGCGGGTCGTCGGAAGGGCTCGGCGTCGCGGTCTCGGCGACGACGTCGGCCGCCCAGCCCGGACCGCCCGCGACGGTCGGCGCGAGAGAGTCCACGAGGGACGTCGTCGTGGTCACGAGGCCGCCTCCTCGCTCGCGACGAGCTCACGGACGCCCGCGAACAGGTCGTCCTCGGGGAGCTGCGTGGGGACGCGCGACTCGGCGAGCTCGAACTCCTCGAACGGCCACACGTCGACCTCGAGGTCGCGCGGGATCGCGAAGAAGAAGCCCTCGGGGTCGATCTGCGACGCGTGCGCGATGAGCGCCGCGTCGCGCTGCGCGTAGTAGCGCGCGACGTGGACGCGCGTCGTGACCTCGCGCTCCGGGATCTCCCGCGCGGACCGCGACTCGACCCAGTCGCCGAACGGTGACTCCAGGCCCGCGCCCTGCATCGCCTCGTGCAGCGTGCGGATGCGGTTCATCGAGAAGTCGTGGTTGTAGTAGAGCTTGAGCGGCGCCCAGGGCGCCGCCCCGCCCTCGCGCCGGTAGCGCTCGGGGTCGCCCGCGGCGTGGAACGCCTCGAACGCGACGCGGTGGCACATGACGTGGTCGGGGTGGGGGTAGCCGCCCGACGGGTCGTACGTCGTGACGACGTGCGGACGGAACTCGCGCACGAGCTCGACCAGCGGCGCGGCGGCCTCCTCGAGCGGCACCAGGCCGAACGACCCCTCGGGCAGCGGGGGCAGGGGGTCCCCCTCGGGCAGCCCCGAGTCGACGAACCCCAGCCACTGCTGCCGGACGCCGAGCGCGCGCGCCGCGGCGGCCATCTCGACGCGGCGCAGGGCGCGCATGCCCTCGATGTCGTCGGGCCCCTCGCCGAAGCTCGGGTTGAGGATGTCGCCGCGCTCACCGCCCGTGCACGTCGCGACGAGCACGTCGACGCCCTCGGCCGCGTAGCGGGCGGCCGTCGCGGCGCCCTTGCTCGACTCGTCGTCGGGGTGGGCGTGCACGGCCAGGAGACGGAGCGTCTCCGGCTGCTCGCGGTGGGTGGTCGATCCGGCCGCGGGTTCGGCCACTGGTCCTCCCGGGTGCGTCGTACGTCTCCTCGCACGCCCGGACCTGTCGTGGGTGCACGACGAGCGCCCGGGCTCTGCGAAGATGGGTCGAGGACATGATCCCCCACCGCGCCCACACCTGACGAACCGCCGGGAACCACCGGCGCGACGCCGGGCCCGCGACCGGGCGCGGCGGCACCGACCACGGGACCGCACCATGACGAACGAGACCACCGCCCCGCAGCCGAGCCCGGGCGCACCCCTGCGACCGCCGGCGGGCCGCTACGGACCCGAGCCGACCGAGCGACGTCGGCGCCTGGCCGTCGTCGGCATCGTCCTCGTCGCGATCGTCGGGCTCGCGATCACGCTCGTCATCGGGCTGCGGTACGCGAACGAGCCGGTGCGGTTCAAGGACTTCGGGTACACGGTCGTGAGCCCGGAGCGCGTCGACGTGACGTTCGAGGTCTACATGGACCCGGGGACGACGGCGACGTGCACGCTCGACGCCCTCGCGGAGAGCTTCGCCCAGGTCGGGACCGTCGACGTGACGGTCGGGCCGGTCGAGGTCGCCGAGTCCCGGTACACGGTGAGCGTCGCGACCTCCGAGCTCGCCACGACGGGCATCGTCCAGTCCTGCCGCGTCGCGCCGTGAGGCCCCCCGGTCCGCGCGCCGGCTGACCTGCGACGTCGCTGTCGGTGCCCGGTGCTTTGCTATCCTGAGGGATTCCCGCACCCGACCGTGTGGAGCCCGAGACTGCGTGCCGGTGACAAGCACGCCGTCCGCCGGGCGCCCCGGTTCCCGGCGGGAGACCAGTCCTACGCGCTGCCACCCGGCCAGCGTCACCGACCCGGGCAGGCAGGCGCACCGCGAACGCACGCGCCCCGGCTGCCCGTACCCGCACGGCCGTGCGACCGACCCGGCCGTCGACCATGGAAAGGAAGGAGCGAACCGTGACCGACACCACCGTCACCTGGCTGACCCAGGAGGCGTACGACAGGCTGCAGGCCGAGCTCGCCCACCTGTCCGGCGAGGGCCGTACCGAGATCGCGGAGCGCATCGCCGCCGCGCGCGACGAGGGCGACCTCAAGGAGAACGGCGGCTACCACGCCGCGCGTGAGGAGCAGGCCAAGAACGAGGCCCGCATCCGCGAGCTCACCGAGAAGCTGCGCAACGTGCAGGTCGGGACCCCGCCGGACGACGGCATGGTCGAGGCCGGCATGGTCGTCACCGCGGTCGTCGCGGGCGACGAGATGACGTTCCTCCTCGGCTCGCGCGAGATCGCCGGCACGACCGACCTCGACGTGTACTCGCCGACGTCGCCGCTCGGTGCCGCGATCGACGGCAAGACCGTCGGCGACGAGACGAGCTACACCGCGCCCAACGGCAACGAGATCGCCGTGAAGATCGTCGCCGCGAAGCCCTTCGAGGGCTGACGCGCCACCGGCGGCCACGCCGCCGGCGAGTCGTGAGAAGTGGCCCCTCCGAGACGTCTCGGAGGGGCCACTTCTCGCGTCTCGTCAGAGGCCGGGCGAGCCGCCGTCGCTGCGCTCGACGCGGTAGCCCTCGGAGCGCAGGTGCGCGACGAGCTCGTCGCAGTGCTCCGGGCCCTTGGTCTCGACCTGCATGCGCACCCAGGCCTCGCCGATCGCGAGGCCGACGTCGGTGCGGTCGTGGTCGATGTGCATGATGTTGCCGCGCGTGGTCGCGATGACCTCGAGCAGGCGCGCGAGGGCGCCGGGGCGGTCGTCGAGCAGCACCTGGAGCTGGATGTACCGGCCGGCCGCCGCGAGGCCGTGCCGCACGACCCGCAGCAGCACGAGCGGGTCGATGTTCCCCCCGGACAGCACGACGACGACGGGCCCCTCGACCGGGTCCGCCGCGCCCGCGTCGACCGCGGCCGTCCCCGAGAGGAGCGCCGCAACGCCGGTAGCCCCCGCGGGCTCGACGAGCAGCTTCGCGCGCTCGGCGACCATGAGCAGCGACCGGGAGATCTCCTCCTCGGTCACCGTGCGGACCTCGACGCCGTGCTGGGCCAGGATCCCGAACGGCACGTGCCCGGGCGTCCCGACCGCGATGCCGTCGGCCATCGTCGCGGCGAGCCGCGCCGTCGTCGGCGTCCCGGCGACCAGCGAGCCCGGGTAGGCGGCGGCGCGCTCCGCCTGCACCCCGATCACGCGCACGTGCGGCGCCGTCTGCGCGAACGCCGCGGCGAGGCCCGCGACGAGCCCCCCGCCGCCGAGCGGCGCGATCACGGTCCGGACGTCGGGCACCTGCTCGAGGATCTCCAGCGCGATCGTCGCCTGGCCGGCCACGACGTCGGGGTGGTCGAACGGGTGGATGAACACGGCGCCCGTCCGGTCGGCCTCGGCACGCGCGGCGGCGAGCGTCTCGTCCACGTCCGCGCCGACGAGCCGGACCTCGGCGCCGTACTGGCGCGTCGCCGCGACCTTGGGCAGCGCGGCGTCGACCGGCATGTACACGACGGCCCGGATGCCGAGCAGGCCCGCGGCGAACGCGACGCCCTGCGCGTGGTTGCCCGCGCTCGCCGCGACGACGCCGCGGGTCTTCTCCTCGGCGCTCAGGCGCGCCATGCGCACGTACGCGCCGCGCACCTTGAACGACCCGGCGCGCTGCAGGTTCTCGCACTTGAGCAGCACGCGGACGCCGGCGGCCTCGCTGATCGCGCGCGTCGTCTGGACCGGGGTGCGGTACGCGACGCCGTCGAGCAGGCGGGCCGCGTCGCGGACGTCGTCGAGCGTGACCGGGACCGGCCCGGAGGTCACCGCACCTCCCCGGGAGCGTCCTCCACGGGTCCGGCGTCCTGCGGCCCGACGACGGCGGAGTCCTCGCCGGCGCCCTCGCGGGTCCGACGGCGCGCGGCCACGTCCTCGAGGTCGGCCTCCGCGCGCGCGATGACCGGCGGCTGCGGGCTCCCGCGCACCACGACGCGGTCGTCCGTGCCGAGCTCGGGGAACTTGTCGTGCCCGTGAAGGTACAGCACCACGGTGTTGAGGACCGCCGCGATCGGGACCGCGAACAGCGCGCCCACGATCCCCGCGGCGAAGCTGCCCGCCGCGACGACGAGCAGCACGGCGACCGGGTGCAGCGAGACGGCGTGGCCCATGAGGAACGGCTGGAGGATGTGGCCCTCGATCTGCTGCACGAGCAGCACGATGCCGAGCATCACGAGCGCCTGCACCCAGCCCTGCGCGACGAGCACCACGAGCACCGCGATCGACCCGGTGACGATCGCACCGACGATCGGGATGAAGGACCCGACGAACACGAGGATGCCCAGCGGCAGCGCGAGGGACGGGACGAAGAACGCCGCACCGATCCCGATGCCGACCGCGTCGACCGCCGCGACGAGGATCTGCGTGCGCGTGTACGCGGCGAGCGTGACGATGCCGCGGCGGCCCGCCTGGTGGACGTCGTCGCGCGCGCGCAGGGGCAGCAGCCCCACGACCCACGACCAGATCGTGCGCCCGTCGAGGAGGAAGAAGAACGTGCAGAACAGCGCGATGAGGGCGCCGGCGACCACGTGGCCGATCGTCGTGGCCGCGCCGAGCGCGCCGGAGACGATCGAGTCCTGGTTCTCCGAGACCGCGGTCCCGGCCTGGTCGAGCCAGTGCGAGATCGTCGTCGAGTCGAGGCCGAGCGGGCCGTCCGCGAGCCACTCGGTGAACTGCTCGAACCCCTCGACCGCCTGGTCGCGCAGGTCCTGGAAGCCGCTGACGATCTGCTGCCCCGCGATGGCCACGAGCCCCGCGACGACGACGATGAGCGCGATGAGCGCCGCGCCGGACGCGAGCCCGCGCGACATGCGCAGGTGACGGCGGAAGAACCGCTGGACGGGCGTGAGCAGCACCGTGAGCAGGAGCGCCACCGCGATGGGGACGACGATCACCTTGAGCTGCGTGACGAGCCACAGGCCCGCCGCGATCGTCAGGCCGATGAGCAGCAGCCGCCACGACCAGGCGGCGGCCGATCGCACCGAGTCGGGCACCGCCGCCGCGCCGGGGCGCCCGGGGGGAAGCGGGTCGGGGGTCCTGTGCTGGTCCGTCTGCGCGCTCACAGCGCCACCCTAGGTGAGCGCCCCTCCGCTCGCGGCGCCGAAGACCCGCGACGCGCCCGGTGTGCGCAGGATCTCCCCACCGCGCCCGGTGCGCGCGGGATCTCCCGGCCGGGTCGGCCCCGGCCTACCCGAGCGCCCGGGTGAGGTCCGCGACGAGGTCCTCGACGTCCTCGATGCCCACGGAGAGGCGGACGAGGTCGTCCGGGACCTCGAGCGCCGTCCCGGCGACGGAGCCGTGGGTCATGCGGCCCGGGTGCTCGATGAGCGACTCGACGCCGCCCAGCGACTCCGCGAGCGTGAAGACCTGGGTCCGCGCGCACACGTCGAGCGCCTTCGCCTCGCTGCCGAGGCGGAACGACACCATGCCGCCGAACCCGCGCATCTGGCGCGCCGCGAGCTCGTGCCCGGGGTGCGACGCGAGGCCGGGGTAGATCACCTCGGTGACCGCGGGGTGGGCGGCGAGGAAGTCGGCGACGGCGGCGGCGTTCGCCTGGTGGCGGTCCATGCGCACCGCGAGGGTCTTGAGGCCGCGCAGCGTGAGCCACGCGTCGAACGGCCCGGCGACGGCGCCGGACGCGTTCTGGTGGAAGCCGACCGCCCCGGCGACGTCGCTCCCGCCCGCGGGCGACGCGAGCCCGCCGGGGAGCTGGGCACCCGTCGCGACGACGAGCGCTCCCCCGACGACGTCGCTGTGGCCCCCGACGTACTTGGTCGTCGAGTGCACGACGACGTCCGCGCCGAGCGCGAGCGGCTGCTGCAGGTAGGGGGTCGCGAAGGTGTTGTCGACGACGAGCAGCGCCCCGGCGTCGTGCGCGACGCCCGCGAGCGCCGCGATGTCGGACACCCCGAGCAGCGGGTTCGTCGGGGTCTCGACCCACACGACGCGCGTCTCGGGGCGCACCGCGGCCCGGACCGCCTCGACGTCCGTGAGGTCGACGGGCGTGTGCTCCACGCCCCACGGCCCGAACACCCGGGCGATGAGCCGGTACGTGCCGCCGTACGCGTCGTCGGGCACGATCACGTGGTCCCCGGGGCGCACGACGGCGCGCAGCAGCGTGTCCTCCGCGGCCAGGCCGGACGCGAACGCGAACCCGCGCGCGGCGGGCGACCCGTCCGCCGTCGGGCCGAGGCCGCCGGACTCCGCGGCCGCGAGCGCCTCCTCCAGGGCGGTGCGCGTGGGGTTCGCGGAGCGCGAGTACTCGTAGCCGCCGCGCAGCCCGCCGACGCCGTCCTGCTTGTACGTCGAGACCTGGTGGATCGGCGGCACGACGGCGCCGGTGGTCGCGTCCGGGTCCTGCCCCGCGTGGATCGCCCGCGTGGAGAAGCCGGTGGTGGTCCAGTCGGGGTGCTCGCTCGAGGTGCTCACGGACCCACCCTACGGCGCCGCCCTGCGCCGAGCAGGTGGTCGTGGTCCGTCCCGCTGCCCGGACGAACCGGGACCGCCTGCTCGGCCTGCCGAGAGCGCCTGCTCGGCCCGCCGGGAGCGCCGCGGTGGCGACCGGCGTCGTCGCGCGGGACGGTGGGTGGGGCGGCGCGCGTCGCCCGGGCGCGGAGGGAGCACGCATGGAGATCGACCTCGGCGGGCGCAGGGCGCTCGTCACCGGCTCGGCGCAGGGCATCGGCCTCGCGATCGCGCGCGCCCTCGCGGAGTGCGGGGCGGCCGTCGTCGTCAACGGACGCTCGGAGGAGACCTCGTCCCGCGCGGCCGACGACGTGCGCACGCACGTCCCGGGCGCGGACGTGCTCGGCGTCGCGGCCGACCTCGCGACCGACGAGGGCACGGCCGCGGTGCTCGACGCCGTGCCGCACGTCGACGTCCTGGTGAACAACCTCGGGATCTTCTCGAGCGAGGACCCGCTCGCGATCGACGACGCGACGTGGCGCCGCTACTTCGAGGTGAACGTCCTCGCGGGCGTGCGGCTCACGCGCACCTACCTGCCCGGGATGATCGAGCGCGGGTGGGGCCGCGTGCAGTTCGTGGGCAGCGACTCGGCGGTCGTGATCCCGGCCGAGATGATCCACTACGGCGTGAGCAAGACGGCGCTGCTCGGCGTCTCGCGCGGGTTCGCCAAGGCGGCGGCCGGCACGGGCGTCACGGTGAACAGCGTGCTCGCCGGCCCCACGCACACGGGCGGGGTCGAGGCGTTCGCGCGCGAGCTCGTCGGCGACGACCTGCCCTGGGACGAGGCGCAGCGCGTGTTCATGCGCGAGCACCGCCCGCAGTCGCTGCTCCAGCGCCTCATCGAGCCGGAGGAGATCGCGCACCTGGTCGCCTACCTCGCGTCGCCGCTGGCGTCGGCGACGACCGGCGCGGCGGTGCGCGTCGACGGCGGCTACATCGACTCGATCGTCCCGTGAGAGGCTCGTGCGGTGCGCCCGCCCGGCTCGCGACGGGCCGGCGTCGGCCCGGAACACCCGCCGCCCCCACGGCGTTCTACCCCGTGCCAGGACGATGCGTCGTGGGCCAGCGCCCCGGTCGTCCGGGTCCTTCAGGAGGTAAGCGATGAACTCGATCTTCGACGCGATCTTCGGCTCGTCCGGCAAGACGACGATGGTCGCCCCCGAGGACGCGCTGCCCGGGCGCCAGTCGCCCGTGCTGCAGGCACCGCGTCCCCACACCGTGCTCGGCACCTCGATCACCGGCCCGTGGCCGGAGGGCACGCGCGTGCTCTACCTGGCGATGGGCTGCTTCTGGGGCGCCGAGGAGATCTTCTGGCAGGTCCCGGGGGTGGTGAGCACCGCCGTCGGCTACATGGGCGGCACGACGCCGAACCCGACCTACGAGGAGGCGTGCACCGCGCGCACGGGCCACACCGAGACGGCGCTCGTCGCGTACGACCCGACGAAGGTCTCCGAGGAGGAGCTCCTCAAGATCTTCTGGGAGCGCCACGACCCGACGCAGGGCTACCGCCAGGGCAACGACGTCGGCACCCAGTACCGGTCCGCCGTGTACTGGACGACGCCGGAGCAGGAGCAGGCGGTCCGCGACACCGCGGCGCGCTACTCCGCGGTGCTCGAGGCCAAGGGCTACGACCCGGTGACGACCGAGATGCGCCCCGCGGCCGAGGCCGGCCCGTTCTACTACGCCGAGGACTACCACCAGCAGTACTTGAGCCCCGCCAAGAACCCGAACGGCTACCGCTGCCACGCGACCACGGGCGTCCCGTTCCCGAGCGCCGCGTAGCGCCCGCCGAGAGGTGAGTCGTGGCCCCTGATCCCCCGTGGATCGGGGCCACTTCTCGCTTCTCGCCCGAGGGCCCCGGCGCCCGGTCCCGTCGGGGTGCGTGCCGCGCCCGGCCCGACGCAGGATGGGCCCATGACGATCCCCACCCTCAGCGCCCCGGACGGCACGACGATCCCCGCGATCGGCTTCGGCACCTACAGGCTGGGCGGCGAGGAGGGTGCGGACTCGATCGCCCGCGCGATCGACGCGGGCTACCGGCTGATCGACTCGGCGTTCAGCTACGAGAACGAGGGCGCGGTCGGCGCCGCGGTGCGACGCGCGGACGTCCCGCGCGACGACGTGCTCGTCACGTCCAAGCTCCCCGGCCGCCACCAGGCCCACGACGACGCCGTCCGCACCGTCGAGGAGTCGCTGTTCCGGACCGGTCTCGACCGGATCGACCTGTACCTGATCCACTGGCCGAACCCGCGCGTCGGGAAGTACGTCGAGGCGTACGAGGCGCTGGTCGAGTGCCGCGAGCGCGGGCTGGTCCGCCACGTCGGGGTGTCGAACTTCCTGCCCGAGCACCTCGACGCGGTGATCGCCGCGACGGGCGTGACCCCGCTCGTGAACCAGGTCGAGCTGCACCCGTACTTCCCGCAGGCAGCGCAGCGGGCCGCCGACGCCGAGCGCGGGGTCGTCACCGAGGCGTGGAGCCCGATCGGTCGTGCGAACGACCTCCTGCGCGACCCCGTCGTCACGGCGGTGGCCGCCGCGCACGGGGTCTCGCCCGTCCAGGCGATCCTGCGCTGGCACGTGCAGCTCGGCGTCGTGCCGCTGCCCAAGGCGTCGTCGCCCGAGCGCCAGCGCGAGAACCTCGACGTCTTCTCGTTCGAGCTGACGACCCACGAGATGAACGCCCTCACGGGCCTCGCCCGGCCCGACGGGCGCACGAACGACCAGGACCCGGCGGTGTACGAGGAACTCTGACTCCCGCGGCGCGGCACGTGCCCCGCGCCGCCGGTCGTGGCACCGTGTGCGGGTGACGTCCCCCGCCCTCGCCCCGGTGCCCGACGCCGCCCGACCGCCCTGGGCGGTCGGCTCGCCGCTGCGGCTGCTCGCCGCGGTGCTGGTCTCCGGCTCCGCGGTGCTGCTGTTCGCGGTGCACGTGCGCCCGCTCGGGTACGTGCCGCTCGTGCTCGGCGTGGCGCTCGGGCTCGCCGTGGACCGCCGCCTCGGGCGTGACCTCGCGCTGGTCGGCACCGGCATGGCGATCATCTCGACGATCTCGCTCGAGGCCGACCTGTCGGACGCGGGGATGGTGCGCTTCGCCGTCGTGCTGTCCCTCGCCGTGCTCGTCCCGTGGGCGCTCTCGCGGTTCGCGTTCCGCGAGGACGTCGTCCGGTTCCCCGTCGCCACCGGGCGGCGCTGGACCCGGGGGCAGATCGTCTACCTCGTCGTGGTCGTCGTCGCGGGGTACCTGATCCTGCCGTTCTACTTCATCGGCTCGGGCGCGTACCTCAACTGGCCGGAGATCACGGGCGGGCAGGAGATCGCCCGGCTGTTCGTCGGTGTCAACGCGGTGGGGATCTGGGACGAGCTGTTCTTCGTGTGCGTCGTGTTCGCGCTGTACCGCGAGCACTTCGGCCTGTGGACGGCGAACCTGCTCCAGGCGGCCGTCTTCGTGTCGTTCCTGTGGGAGCTCGGGTACCGCGAGTGGGGTCCGCTCCTCACCGTCCCGTTCGCCCTGGTCCAGGGCTGGATCTTCTCCTGGAGCAAGTCGCTCACCTACGTGGTGGCCGTCCACCTGCTCTTCGACGTCGTGGTGTTCGCCGTGCTCGTGCACGCCCACCACCCGGAGCTGTTCGACGTGTTCGTCACCGCGCCACGCTGACGGTGCCGCCCGAGCCGGTTCAGGACGGTCGCGCCAGCAGGACCCGACGGACCCCGTCCACGCGGCACGCCGCGGTGACCGCGACCGTCGCCGGGCCGGCGAGGACCGTCACCGTCGCGACGACGACGGCGACCCCGACGGCCGCGCCCGCGACGACGTCGTGCGGGAAGTGCACCCCCTGGGCGACCCGCGCGGACGCGACGGCGACGGCGAGCGCCACGGGGAGCACGACCCACAGCGCGACGTCGCGCAGCGGCGACCGGTAGGCGTGCCGGGCGGGCACCGCTCCCGGGACGCGCACGGCAGGCGCACCCGCGAGGACGACCGCCGTCGCGAGGGCGAACGCGATGGCGGTGTGGTTGCTGGGGAACGACCAGTCCCCCGCCGCCGGGCAGTGCGCGACCTCCACGAGCTCCCAGCACCCTCGCGGCTGGCGGACGAGCGACTTCACGGCCTCGCTCGCGGCGTAGGCGACGACGGCGCCCGCTCCGGCGACGAGCGTCGTCCCGACGGCGGACGCCCCCGCACGGCGCGACCGCCACGCGACGACCGCGCACAGGCCGAGGAGGACGAGGACCCCGCCCTCCGCGACGAGCTCGGACCCCGGGAGATCGGCGGTCCGGGCCGTGATCGCGAGGTAGAGCGCCTCGCTCGGCCCGCGCAGGAGCCGTGCGACCAGCACCACGAGCGCTGCTCCGACCAGCCACGACACCGCGACGAGGACCTGACCGGCGGCCCGGTTCGACGCGTCCGCGGACGGCTCCGGCAGCGGGCGCGACGCCGTTCCCGGCACCGTGCCGGACGTGGTGCCGAGGGGTGCGGCGGGGCGGTCGAGCAGGGTCGAGGTACGGGACGAATCGGGCGGGGTCATCGCACGAGGGTAAGCCGGGTGAACGGCAGGTGAACATCCGCCCCGCGGGGGATGTCCGCCGTCGACCCTCCCCCCAGGGCCGGACACTCGCGCGACGACGCCGAGACACGATCGCACGGGCGTGAGGCACGATCACGACCGGCCCCGCGCGCGTGCGACCCGGTTCAGCTCGGCTCGGGGGCGTCGTCGGCGGGGACGTAGAAGGCCGTCGTGGCGGCGACGCGCGCCGCGACCTCGTCCGCGCCCAGCCCGTCCGCGGCCGCGAGCGCCGCGCCCCACGCCTCGCTGCTCGCGGTGTTGAACACCCGCAGCTCGGGGCTCGCGAGGACCTCCTCGGGGTCGAGCGGCCCGGCCCCGTCGAGGTGCAGCGCGAGGCCCAGGAGCGCGCCGTCCCAGCCGACGCCGACGGCCCCCGGTCCGTACACGCCCCACGTCTCCGGCGGCACGACGGCGGTGTGCTCGAGCGTGAGGGTCGTGCCGCCGTCGGGCGCGGGCGCGAGGCGGAGCTCGACGACCGACGAGTCCTCCGGCGTCGGCGGGCCCATGACCCAGGTGAGCCGGAGGAGGGTCGGCGCGTCGCACGCGCGGATCTCGCCGCCCGCGTTGCCCTCGACCTGGTACGTGCCGCCGACGCGGAAGTCGCCCGTGACGGGCAGGAACCAGCGCGGGATGCGCTCGGGGTCGGTGACGGCGTCCCACACGTCCTCGACGTCGGCCGGGTAGGTCCGCTCGATCGTGAGGACGCGGGCCTCGCCCGCAGGGAGCGTCCCCGTCCCGACGGAGCGCCGCGCGGCCTCGAGCTCGGCGATGAAGTCCTTCATGCTGTCCTCCTGGTGGTGTCGGTCGGGCGTCCGGCGTCCTCGTCGGCGGCCGCGGCGCGGCGCCGCTCGCGGGCACCGCGAGCGAGCTCGGTGCCGAGCGCGTCGAGCCGCTGCTCCCAGAACCGGCGCAGGCCCGCGGCCCAGTCCTCGACCTCGTCGAGCGCCGCGGGGTCGAGCGCGTAGAGGCGCCGGGTCCCCTCGGGCCGCACGGTCGCGAAGCCGCTCGTGCGCAGCACCTTGAGGTGCTGGGACACGGCGGGCTGGCTGATCCCGAACTCCTCGCCCACGAGCGCGGCGAGCTCCCCCGCCGGTCGCTCGCCGCGGGCGAGGTGCTCGAGGATCCGCCGCCGGACCGGGTCGCCGAGGACGTCGAACGCTTCCATGAGACCCATGTTTCACCTGGTGCTTATATAAGTCAAGGCCGATCTAAGCGTCCAGGAACGTCAGCGCGCTCCCGGCGCCCGGCCGGCGAGCCCGGTGCGGACCTCACCGGCGCTTTCCGCCGCGTCCCCGGGCGTCGCGCCCCTTCTGGCCGCCGCCGCGACCCGGCTTCCCCCCGCCGGAACGCCCGCGCGCCGACGCGCCGCGCCCTCCCCCGCGACCGACCTGTCCACGGGTTCCACCGCGGCCCGCGCCACGGGGAGCCTCCGGCTCCGCGGCGGCCGCCTCGGCACGACGGCCGCGCGAGCTGTTGACCGTGCGGCCTCGCACGATGCCGACCATCTCCTCGACCAGCTCGTCGTCCCGGTCCGCGACCCACGCGAGCGCGACCGGGGCGGTCGGCGCGTCGTCGAGGCGCCGGTACGTCACGTCCTTGCGGTGGTGCAGGCGCGCGAGCGACTGCGGCACGACCGCCACCCCCACGTTCGCCGCGACGAGCACGACGGCGTCGCCCGTCGTCGCCGGACGCTCGACGGCCGGCGTGCCCGGGGGCTCCGGGGCGTCGTCCGCGGCGCCGGGCTCGCCCGCCCACGGCACGACGTCGTCGAGCGGTCGCAGCAGCACGTCGTCGGCGAGGTCGGCGAGGGCGACGGGCTCGTCGGGCTCGATCGCGGCGAGCAGGTGGTCGCGCGAGACGAGCACGACCGGCGCCTCGTCGTAGAGCCGGATCGCGCTGAGGACGTCGCGGTCGACCGGCAGACGGAGGATCGCGGCGTCCGCCTCGTCGTCGCGCAGCGCGCGCTCGGCATCGCGCGCCTTGACGGCGACGAGGTCGAGCGGCACGTCGGCGAGGCGCTCGCGCCACGTGCGCACCCACTTCGCCGGCGTCGCGCCCGGCACGTACGCGAGGCGGAACCGCCGCACCGCACCGCCGTCGCCGGGGGTCGCGCCGTTCGTCACCTCGGGGGCCGTGCCCGCGTCGTCGTCCACCCGACCAGCCTAGGCGCGCCGCCGATGCCCGACCGGCCGACTACCCTGGAGCCCATGACCCCCAAGCAGTCCGCGCAGACCATGAAGCCCGCCACCGCGGCGAAGAAGCTCGGGGTGTACCTGCCCGCCACGCCGCCGGAGTTCCAGGAGGGCACGATCACGCGGGCCCAGCTCGAGGAGCTCGAGAAGAACCCGCCGGAGTGGCTCGCCGACCTGCGCCGCAACGGCCCCCACCCTCGCCCCGTCGTCGCGGGTCGCCTGGGCGTCTCCATCTCCGGCCTCACGCGCGGCGGCCTCACGGAGCCGCTGACGACGGAGGAGATCGACGCCCTGCGCCAGGACCCGCCGGCGTGGCTCGCGACCGAGCGCGAGGTGCAGAAGAAGGTCCGCGCCGAGGAGGAGCGGCTCGCCGCCGCCCGCGCCAAGAAGGGCTGAGCCCTCAGCCCTCGCCGGACCCTGACCGGGCGGCGGCCCGGTCCGTGTGGCCGAGCGCGAGGTCCGGCGCGACGGCGTCCCGCACGCGCCGCTTGAGGTCCGGGATCTCGGGGAACCCGCCGTCGGCCTTGCGGTCCCAGAGGAGCACGGGTCCGTCGCCGGCGTCGAGCGTGACGCGGAAGACGCCGTCCGTCCCCGGCACCAGGGCGACCTCGCCGAGCCGCGTGCGGAAGGTCTGCAGCAGCTCCTGAGCGACCCACGCGGCCCGCAGGAGCCACCGGCACTGCGTGCAGTACTCCACCGCGACGCGTGCGGTCCCGCGCGGCGGGTCGGCGGTGGGAGCCTCGGGTCCGGGGAGCCCGGCGTCGTCCGTCATGGCGCCCAGCCTACGGTCGCGCGGCCCGCCTCAGGCGTCCCGCTCGGCGGGCAGGCGGCCGCTCGCGACGGCGGCCTCGAGCGCGGCGTAGTCGCTCTCGACGACGTCCGCGTACGCGCGCGACCAGCGCGCGATGGCGTCGTCGAACGCGTCGGAGCGGCCGAGGTACCCGGAGGCCACCCGCGTGCCGGGCGACTGGCTGTGCGCACGGGCGAGCACGCGCCCGCACAGCTCGCCGTACCGCACGAACTGGTTGGCAGAGAGCCGGTCGAGCTCGACCGACCCCTTCATGTCGCGGAACTGCCGCCAGAAGAAGTCGACGCGCGGGCGGCCCGTGCGCGCGGGCGCCTCGACCGTGATCCAGCCCAGGAACGGGTCCGACTGCGCCTGGAGGATCCGCTGGGCGGCCACGACCCGGCGGCCCTGGGCGGGCACCTTCCCGGCCGGCACCAGGCCCGACGGCAGCGCGTCGACCATCCCCCCGTAGGTCGCGAGGACGGAGGTCGTCGCCTCCTTCACCTGGAGGACGAGCGGCTCGCCCGCCGGCCCCTCGAGCAGCACGATGTAGCAGCGGGTCCCCACGCTGCCCACGCCGACGACCCGCAGCACGTAGTCGACGACCGTGAACTGGCTCAGCAGCAGGCGGACGTCGGCGCGCAGCGGCTCGCGGTACGCCTCGAACAGCGCGGTCAGCTCGTCGAGGGTCGCCGTCGTGACGTGCTGGGTGACGGGCGGCTGGTCGACGATTCGCGTCCGCCCGTCCTCGGTCTGCCCGGTGATCTTCTGGACCACCTGCTCCGACGTGCGTCGACGCGCCTTCTTCAGGGTGCGCTGCAGCTCCTGCCGCCCCTCCTTGAGCAGCAGCGGCTCGATGAGGTCGGTGTCGATCTGGAACGAGAAGCGGTCGAGGGCGCTGCGCGCGAACGCCTCGGCGAGCGTCTCGCGGTAGCCCCGCACCGCGCTGCGCGCCGCGTCGGCGCAGTCCGCCTCGGACAGCCCCTTGTCGCGCCCGCCGACGTACATGCTCGCGGCGAGCCGCTTGACGTCCCACTCCCACGGCGCGTCCGACGCCTCGTCGAAGTCGTTGAGGTCGAACAGGACCCGGCGCTCGGGCGACGCGAACAGGCCGAAGTTGGAGACGTGCGCGTCGCCGCACGCCACGACGTGCACACCGGTACGCGGGCCGTCGCGCAGGTCATGGGCCATCGTGGCCGCCGTGCCGCGGTAGAACGCGAACGGCGACTCCAGCATCCGCCCGATCCGGAGCGGGACGAGGTCCTGCAGCCGGTCGCGGTTCTGCTCCTCGATGACGGCGACCGGGTCGCGCTCGGGGAGCAGGAGCGCCCCCTGCGTGCGGCGCGGCACCCGGTCGCGCAGGGCGCGGCCCGCGGCGCGGGACTCGGCCAGGGTTCGCGGGACGTCCACGGGTGCCTCCTCGCTGTCCGGGAACCGCACAGTAGCGCGCGCCGCACGGCACGGCGACAGGACGACGACCCCGAGCCGCAGCGCGACGGCGCGACCGCGGCGGCGCGGCGGCGCGGGCCGGGGCGGGATGCTCGCACCGTCGGGGAGACTGGTCCGGTGACGACCTCGCCGCCCGACCTCGCCGCGCTGCTCGCGCGCCTGCGCACCGACGACACCGGCCCGGCCCGCGAGGACGCGCCGGTCGCCGTCGACCCCGTGGACCGCCTGCTGCTCGACCTCCTGGTCGAGGACGCGCCGTGGCTGACGAGCGCCGGCCGGGAGTCGGTGGCGGTCGTCGACGACCGGTACGGGGCCCTCACGCTGGGGGCCGCGCTGCTCGCCGCGCCGTCGACCGCCACGGGGCCGACGCCGGGCCGCGGGCGGGTGCGCGTCCACCAGGACGCGTGCACCGCGGAGGCGGCCCTCGACGCGAACGCGACCGCGGTGGGCATGGAGGGGGCGGTCGTGCACCGCGCCCTGGGCCCCGACCTGCTGTCCGGGGCGCGCGTCGTGCTGCTGCGCCTCCCCCGCAGCCTCGCGGCGCTCCGCGACGTCGCGGAGCACGTCGCGCGCGAGGCCCGCCCGGACGTGGTGCTGCTGGCGGGCGGACGCGTCAAGCACATGACCCGCGCGATGAACGACGTCCTCGCCGAGTCGTTCGTCGACGTGCGGGCGAGCCTCGCGCGCGGGAAGTCGCGCGCGCTCGTCGCGTCGTCCCCGCGCCCCGCGCGCGGCGGGTTCACCTCTCCCGTGACGGCCGAGCTGCCCGACCTCGGGCTGCGGGTCGTCGCGTTCGGGGCGGCCTTCGCGGGGGCCGGCCTCGACCTCGGGACGCGGTTCCTGCTCGAGCAGCTCGACGCCGCGGGCCCGGACGGACGGGCGCCCGGCGGGACGGGTCCGCGCGACGTCGTCGACCTCGGCTGCGGGACGGGCGTGCTCGCCACGTGGGCGGCGCGGCGCTGGCCGGGGGCGCACGTCGTCGCGGCGGACCGCTCCGACGCGGCGGTGCGGTCGGCGGCGCTCACGGCGCGCGAGAACGGGGTCGGCGACCGCGTGCGCACGGTGCGCGACGACGCCGGCGCGACGCTCGCCGAGGCGAGCGCCGACGTCGTGCTGCTCAACCCGCCGTTCCACGACGGCGCCGCCCTGCGCACCGACGCGGCGCACCGCATGTTCGCGACGGCGGGGCGGGTCCTGCGGCCGGGCGGGGAGCTGTGGTGCGTGTGGAACTCGCACCTGCGCTACCGGCCGGCGCTGGAGCGCACGGTCGGGCCGACCACCCAGGTCGCGCGCGGCCCGCGCTTCACCGTGACCTGCTCGACGCGCCGCTGAGTGCGGGGTGTTCGTCGTCGGGACGGCTCCGCGGCGACGAACACCCCGCACTCAGCAGGGAGGTGTCACTGGACGTCGACGACGTCCACGACGAAGACGAGCGTGTCCGTGCCCGCGATGCCGGCCTGCGGCACGCCGCGCTGGCCGTAGCCGTGCTCCGGCGGGATCGAGAGCAGCACGCGCGAGCCGACGTTCTGGCCGACGAGGCCCTTGTCCCAGCCGCCGATCACGGCGCCGACGCCGATCGGGAACGCGATCGTGTCGCCGCGGTCGTAGGAGTTGTCGAACACGTGCCCGCCCCACGTCTGGCCGAGGTAGTGCACGACGATGTTGCGCCCCGACGTGACGGCCGGGCCGTCGCCCTCGCTGAGCACGACGACCTGCAGACCGCTGGGCGCGTCCGTCTCCGGGAAGGTCAGCGTCGGCTTGTCGCCGAACGATCCGGAGGCGGTGGGAAGGGTGGGCTGGTCGGTCACGAGGGTGCCTCTCGTCGGGTGCAGGAAGCCCGCGCGGACGCGGGTCTCCCCACCCTACGCGGGGTCGCCCCGGCGCGACGGGGACGACCACGGCCCGCGCCCTTGCCATCGCTGGCTAATGGCATTAGCCTCAGGGCTATGAATACGAGCCAGCGACCAGCCGTGCACCACCTCGCCCGGGCCGAGGGGCGTCTCGCCTACACCGACGAGGGCACCGGCCCCCTCGTCGTCGCGTCGCCCGGCATGGGCGACCTGCGCGCCACCTACGACGACGTCGCCCCGCACCTCGTGGCTGCGGGCTACCGCGTGGTCGTCGTGGACCTGCGCGGCCACGGCGACAGCGACACGACGTTCTCGACCCACGGCGACGAGGCGACCGCGTCCGACTACGTCGCGCTCGTCGAGCACCTGGACGCCGGGCCTGCGGTGCTGCTCGGGAGCTCGATGGCGGCATCCGCGGCGGTGATCGCCGCGGCCGAGCGCCCCGACCTCGTGCGCGGGCTCGTCCTGCTCGACGGGTTCCTGCACGAGCCGTCCTCGCCCGCGAAGCTCCGTGCGATGCGCGTCCTCTACCGCCTCGCGCTCGCCCGCCCGTGGGGGGCCGCGTTCTGGGCGTCGTTCTACGGGTCGCTGAACAAGGGCCGCACGCCCGCGCGCCTCGCGGCGCACCAGGCCGCGATCCGCGCCAACCTCGCCGAGCCCGGACGCCTGCGCTCCTTCCGCGACCTGGCCCTCCAGCTCGACCACCGTGTCGTCGAGCCGCGCGTCGCGCAGGTCTGGGCGTCCGCGCTCGCGATCTTCGGCGCGCTCGACCCCGACTACGCCGACCCGGCGGCCGAGGCCGCATGGGCGCAGGAGTCGCTCGGCGCGACCACCCTCGTCCTCCCCGAGGTGGGCCACTACCCCCAGCTCCAGGCGCCCGAGGAGGTCGTCGCCGCGACGCTCGCGTTCCTCGCGGACCTGCCGGACGACGCCGCGCGCCCGGGCGCGCGCCGCGGAGGGTCGCAGGGGCCGGAGGGCACCCGTGGCTAGGGCGGGGCTCTCCCACGCGGCGGTCGTGCGGATCGCCGTCGACCTCGTCGACGCGGGCGGCCCGACCGGGTTCGCCGACCTCACGCTCGCGAAGGTCGCCGCCCAGGCGGGCGTCGCGACGCCGAGCCTCTACAAGCACGTCGGGTCGCTCGCGGCCCTGCGGCGCGAGGTCGCCGTGGTGTCCGTCGAGGACTACACGCGCGCCCTCACCGACGCCACCGTCGGCCTCGCCGGGCCCGACGCCGTCGCGGCCCTCGCGCACGCGACCCGCCGCTACGCGCGCGCCCACCCGGGCCGGTACGCCGCGGTCCAGGTCGCGCCCGACCCGGACGACCCCGCCGACGCCACGCTCTCCGCGGCGGCCGGCCGCAGCGTCCAGGTCGTCGCCGCCGTGCTGCGCGGCTTCGACCTCCCCGAGGAGCGCACGGTCGACGCGATCCGGTCCGTGCGCGCGAGCCTGCACGGGTTCGTCGCGCTCGAGCTCGGCGGCGGCTACCGGCTGCCCGACGACCTCGACCGCAGCTTCGACCTCCACGTCCGCTCGGTGCTCGCCGGCCTCGAGTCGCTCTCCCGAGGCTCCTGACGCCCCGCGCCGCAGACCGGCCCCGGCGAAGACCCCCATCCGTCCCGCGCAACCACCCCGGAGGCTCCCGTGAGCTCGACCACCACCACCGCGCCCGGCACGACCACGCCGTCGGCCTCGACCCGCACCCGACGCCTGACCGCCGCCGCGCTCGTCGCGGCGGGCGCCGGGTTCGTCCTGTTCCCCGTGCTGCGGCCGTGGCCGGACGAGGCGCGCCCGACGGCCGGGCTCGCCGCTGCGTTCGCGTCCGACCGGTGGGTCGTCGCGCACCTGTGCGGCATCCTCGCGATCGGGCTGCTCGCGCCCGCTCTCCTGGGGCTGCGCTCGGCCCTCGCCCCGGGCGCTCCGCGCCGCACGACCGCCCTGCTCGCGTCCGCGACCGGGCTGGCGTGGGCGGGAGGATTCCTCGCCGCGCTCTTCTTCGGCGCGGAGATGTTCGGCATCCAGGCGGTCGCCCGCGCCGCGACCGCCACGAGCGACCCCGCCGCGTCCGGGTTCCTCGCCGTCGTGACGGACCTGCGCACGGGACCGCTCGCGGTCACGCTCTTCGGTGCGGGGCTGCTCCTCCTGGCGGCGGGCGGCGCGCTGACCGCCGTCGCGCTCCGGCGCGTCGCGCGCTGGTGGCTCACCCTGCCGTTCGCCCTCGGCCTCGTCCTGCTGCTGCCGCAGTTCTGGGGCGGGCCGGGGCTGCGGGTCGCGCACGGCGTCCTGCTCGGCGCCGGGTGCGCTCTCCTCGCCATCGTGGCGCTCCGCGAACCACGCCCCTGACCGCTCCCGAGAACGACCCCGATCGCTGCCGAGCACGACATGGGCGTCGTTCTCCCACGGATAACGACACCCATGTCGTGTTCGGCCGGCGCCGGGGAGCGTCAGCGGGCGGCGACGAAGCCCAGGAGGTCGTGCCGGGTGAGGACGCCTACCGGGTCGCCGTCCTCCACCACGAGGAGCGCGTCGGCGTCGTGCAGCGCGGCGCGCACCGCCTCGACGCCCTCCCCCGCGCCGATGAGCGGGAAGCGGGGCTCCATGTGCTGGTCGACGCGGTCGGCGAGCGACGCGCGGCCGGAGAACACGGCGTCGAGCAGCTCCCGCTCGCTCACCGACCCCGCGACCTCGCCGCTCTTCACCGGCGGCTCGGCGCCCACGACGGGCATCTGCGACACCCCGTACTCGCGCAGGATCTCGATGGCGTCGCGGACCGTCTCGCTCGGGTGCGTGTGCACGAGGTCGGGCAGGCGGCCGTCCTTGGCGCGCAGCACGTCGCCTGCGGTCACACCCTCCTCGTCGGGCAGGAACCCGTAGGACCGCATCCACGCGTCGTTGAAGATCTTCGAGAGGTAGCCGCGCCCGCTGTCCGGCAGCAGGACGACGATGACGGCCCGCGCCGCCGCCTCCGGGTCCTCCTCCTCGAGCCGGCGCGCGAGCCGCAGCGTCGCCTCGACCGCCATGCCGCACGACCCGCCCACGAGCAGGCCCTCCTCGCGCGCGAGGCGCCGCGTCATCGCGAACGAGTCGGCGTCCGACACGGCGATGACCTCGTCGGGGACCGACGGGTCGTACGCGGCCGGCCAGAAGTCCTCGCCCACGCCCTCGACGAGGTACGGCCGCCCGTCGCCCCCGGAGTACACCGAGCCCGCCGGGTCGGCGCCCACGACGCGCACGCGACCGCCGTCGGCCTCCGCGCGGTCCGCCGAGACGTCCTTGAGGTAGCGCCCGGTGCCCGTGATGGTGCCGCCCGTGCCGACGCCCGCGACGAAGTGGGTCACGCGGCCGTCGGTGTCCGCCCAGACCTCGGGGCCGGTGGACTCGTAGTGCGACGCCGGGCCGTTCGGGTTCGCGTACTGGTTCGGCTTCCACGCGCCCGGGATCTCGCGGACCAGCCGGTCGGAGACCGAGTAGTAGGAGTCCGGGTGGTCGGGCGCGACGGCGGTCGGCGTCACGACGACGCGCGCGCCGTACGCGCGCAGCACGTCGCGCTTGTCCTGGCTCACCTTGTCGGGGCACACGAACACGCAGTCGTACCCCTTGCGCTGCGCGACGAGCGCGAGGCCGACGCCCGTGTTGCCGGACGTGGGCTCGACGATCGTGCCGCCCGGGGCCAGCTCGCCCGACGCCTCCGCGGCCTCGACCATCTTCAGCGCGATGCGGTCCTTCACCGAGCCGCCGGGGTTCACGTACTCGACCTTGGCGAGGATCGTCGCGCTGAGGCCTTCGGTGACACGGGACAGCCGGACGAGCGGGGTACCGCCGACGAGCTCGGACACGTGCTCTGCGTATCTCATGCCCCGATCATCCCCGATCCGCGCGGTACGCGTACGTCGTGCGGCCCTCCGGCAGCACGACGGCGGGAATTTCCGTACGGTGTACAGCGTTGAGCCCTCCGACCGCCCCGACCGAGAGGTGACCTGTGCCCGAGACGACCACCGCCGCCCCGCAGCCGACCGCCCCCGCGACGACGCTCCCCGACCTGCCCGACATCGTCGCCCAGGCCGAGCGCCTCGTCGCGCTCGGCGTCCATGAGATCGCCGGCCTGACGCCCGACGCGTTCCGCACCGCCGCGGCCGGTCTCGCTGCCACCGCACCCGCCGGGGCGCTGCTCGTCGTCGACCGGAGGCTCGCGCCGCCGTCGGCCCTCGCACCCCTGCTGCGGCTCCCGGCGCGCGACGGCGAGAAGGAGGGCTTCGTCGTCGTCGACATGACGGACGTCGACCGGTTCGCGCCGATCGACGGCGTCGAGGTCCCCGACGGCCCGCTCTACCTCGTGGCCGGTCCGGACCGCGGCGACGACCTGGCGAACTGGTCGCCGGACGAGGCGCTGCCCGAGCTCACGGCCCGCGGGCGCACGCCCATGCTGCTGCACGAGGGCATCCACTGGGCGCTCCAGGCCCCGAGCGTCCTCACGCGCAACCTCTGCTACATGACCATCGGGTCGCGCCTGCGCAAGCCCGACGGCCGCCTCGACGCCCGCACCCCGGCGCTGTGGATCTCGAACGGCACGGGCCGCGACGGTCGCGAGCGCCGCGGCGCCCCGAAGGTCGGCTGGTGCTGGGCGGGCAACCGCCACACCTGGCTCGGCTTCGCCTCGACGACGGGCCGCCTCCCCGCCTGACGCAGCCTGCGCGTGTGGGGCTCAGCCGAAGAAGCCCAGGAGGGCGACGAGGACCACGACGACGCCGAGCACGACGACGAGGAGCGGCCGGTCGGACGCCTCGCGCGCGGTGAGGCGGCCCAGCCCGGCCCCGATCGCGGCCGTGACACCGACGACGGCCGCCGCGCCCGCGACCAGCGCTCCCCCGCCGCTCGCGCCGGCGTCGGCGAGCTGCCGCGCGAGGCCGCCGGCGAGCAGCGACCCCCACAGCGCGCCCGCGACGAGGCCGAGCGCGGCGAACACCAGCGCGGCCCGGCGCTCGGACGCGTCGCGCGTGATCCGGGTGCCGAGCCAGGCCACCGCGGCGCCCGCGGTCGGGACGCTGAGCAGGATGAGGAGCGCCGCGAACGCGAGCCACGCGGGCGGGGCGCCGGAGACGACCATGTAGAGGACCTGGACGCCGAGCATCGCCGCCGCGGCGACGACGAGGCCGGCGAGAAAGACCGGCACCCGCGGCGGGAGGTCCGCCGCGGGTGCCGGTTCACGGGTGCTGCGCGCCACCGTCAGTCGCTGCTCTGCAGGATCGCGAAGAGGCGCAGGAACTCGAGGTAGAGCCAGATCAGCGTGACGAGCAGGCCGAACGCCGCCGACCACGCGAACTTGGCGGGCACGCCGCCCTCGACGCCGCGCTTGATCGAGTCGAAGTCGACGATGAGCGACGCGGCGGCCAGGCCGACGCCAAGGAGGCTGGCGATGATGCCCCAGCCGCTGTACAGGCCCCAGCCGCCCAGGACGCCCGTCATGATGAGGACGACGTTCACCAGCGAGAAGACCAGGTAGCCGACCATCGCGATGAGCAGCCAGCGCATGAACTTCGGCGTGACGCGCACGCGGCCGGACTTGAACAGGAACAGGGCGGCGGCGAACGTCGCGACCGTGGCCACGACGGCCGACGGCACGACGCCGTTCCACGCCGTCTCGTAGAAGCGGCTGATGCCGCCGAGGAACAGGCCCTGCGCGACCGTGTACAGCACGATGAGCGCGGGGCTCGGGTTCCGCTTGAACGAGTTCACCAGGCCGAGCACGAGGCCGACGACCGCACCGACGATCCACAGCGCCGGCATCTGCGGCGTGACCATCCACGAGCCCGCACCGACCACGACGAGGAGGGCGAGCAGACCGCCCGTCTTCATGATGACGTCGTCGTAGGTCAGGCGCTTGGTGTCCGCGGTCGTCGCCGACGGCGCGTTGTACATCGCGTCGAGCGACGCGGCGTCGGCGGTCTGGGCGCCGTACGCGCCCCACTGCGCACCCTGCTGCGGCGGCGTGCCGTAGGCGGGGCCCTGGCCCTGCGGGGGCGGGCTCCCGTAGGCGGGTCCGGCCTGCGTGGCCGCCCCACCGCGCTGGTTCTTCGGATCCCCGAAGACCGCGCTGTTGTTGAAGACGGGGTTGCTCATGAGCTCCTCCTGGTCGCGGCGTCCACTACCTCTCAGCGGGCCTCGTCATCGGCGTCTCGCCTCGAGTCGGGTGTCGCTGGCCTGTGTTCATCCTAGGGAACGTGCGAGCCGTGGCCACTGTTCCCGCCGGTTTCTCACCGGCTTTCGCCCCTGCGAGCGCGAAGTCCCGACCAGCGGACCATCCCGCGCGGCGTGACGTACGCCGCGCGGCGTACGTCGCCCGGCCCACGCCCCGGGCAAGATACGTCGCACGGGGGCTGTCCGACGTCGTCCACGTCCCTAGGCTCGTGACGTACCTCGCGGTGAGGCCCCCGGTCGGACCCGGTGCGACCCCCGCCCGCGAGCACCAGAACCATCCCGGACGAACGACCCTCGGAGGGGCGAAGTCATGATCGAAGCACGCGGCCTGACCAAGCGGTACGGGCCCAAGACCGCGGTGGACGGCATCTCGTTCACCGTGCGTCCCGGGACCGTCACCGGCTTCCTCGGCCCCAACGGCGCCGGCAAGTCCACGACCATGCGCATGATCATGGGTCTGGACCGCCCGACCGCGGGGCACGTCACCGTCAACGGGCGCCCGTACGCGCAGCACCGCTCCCCCCTCACCGAGGTGGGCGCGCTGCTCGACGCCAAGGCCGTCCACACCGGGCGCACCGCCTACAACCACCTCCTCGCGATGGCCGCGACGCACGGCATCCCCACCAAGCGCGTGGACGAGGTCATCGACATGACCGGCCTGCAGTCGGTCGCGAAGAAGCGCGTCGGCGGCTTCTCGCTCGGCATGGGCCAGCGCCTGGGCATCGCGTCCGCGCTGCTCGGCGACCCCAAGACGCTCATCCTCGACGAGCCGGTCAACGGGCTCGACCCCGAGGGCGTCCTGTGGGTGCGCAACCTCGCCCGGTACCTCGCGTCGGAGGGCCGCACGGTCTTCCTGTCGAGCCACCTCATGAGCGAGGTCGCCCTCACGGCGGACCACATCATCGTCATCGGCAAGGGCCGCATCATCGCGGACGCCCCGGTGAGCGACATCGTCAACGGCACCCAGCAGCGCACGGTCCGCGTCCGCACGCCGCACGCCACGCAGCTCGCCGAGATCCTCACGAGCGACGGCGCGACCGTCACGAGCGACGAGCCGAGCCTGCTCGTGGTCACCGGCGCGGACGCGCCCGGGATCGGCGAGCTCGCCGCCGCGAAGGGCTTCGTCCTGCACGAGCTCACGCCCGTCACGTCGACGCTCGAGGACGCCTACATGGCCCTCACGGCCGACTCCGTCGAGTACCAGACCGAGTCCGCGCAGATCCACATCGGCCACGGCGCGGCGGGTGCGCCCGCGGACGCACCGGCCCCCACCGACTCCCTCGAAGGAGCGCAGCGATGAGCGCCACGACCCTCGCCCCGGGCGCCACCAGCCCGACGGCGTCCCGCACGTCCCCCTACCGCCTCACCTTCGGCCACGTGCTGCGCTCGGAGTGGATTAAGTTCCGCTCGCTGCGCTCCACGTGGTGGACGCTCGGCATCACCGTCGCGGTCATGGTGGGCTTCTCCCTCATGTTCGCGGCCGTCATGACCTCGATGGACTCCGCGGGCGTCTCGCCCGAGGAGGCGGGGATGGGCTCGACCGACGGCGTCGGCGTCATGGTGATCACGGTCGGCTACTCGTTCGCCCAGCTCGCCGTCGCGGTGCTCGGCGCGCTCACCGTCACGGGTGAGTACTCCACGGGCATGATCCGCTCCACGCTCTCCGCCGTCCCGCGCCGCACCCCCGCGCTCGCGGCGAAGATGATCGTCGTGGGCATCGTCACGGCCGTCTCGACCGTCGTCGCCGTCGGGCTGTCCTACCTCGTGACCTACCCGATCCTGTCGGGCAAGGACATGACGGTCGACTTCTCGTCCGCCGACGACCAGCGCGCCCTGATCGGCGTCGTGCTGTACCTCACGGCCGTCGCGCTGTTCTCCGTCGCGGTCGGCGTCCTGCTCCGCAGCTCCGCGGGCGCGATCTTCACGCTCGTCGCCGTGTTCTTCGTCCTCTCGATGGTGCTCAACATCGTCATGGGCGTCACGGGGGCCGACTGGGTCCAGACCCTCATGAACTCGCTGCCCGCGTCCGCGGGCGAGCAGGTCGTGCTCGGCGGCGGGATGTCGTCCCCCGACGCGATCGGCCCGTGGCCCGGCTTCGCGGTCCTCGCCGGCTGGACCGCGGCGCTCACCGTCGCCGCGGCGGTCGTGCTCAAGCGCCGGGACGCGTGACCTCCCGGCCCACCACCCCGCCGACGCCGGACGAGCAGCCCGCTCGTCCGGCGTCGGCCGTGGCGCGCCCGGACGCCGTCTCGGCGAGCGCGCCGGGGACGGCGCCCCTGCCGATGCGGCCCGCGCCCGAGCCCTTCACCGAGCTCGACGCGCGGCGCCTCGGCCCGGTGCGCCGCTACTTCGCCCGCCGCCCGGTCGTCATGGACTGGGTCATCGTCGCGGTGTTCGTCGTGCCGGGCGTGCTCTACGCGCTCTTCGCGGAGCAGCCCCGCGGCTCGACCCCGCTGTCGCTCGTCTTCTTCCTCCTCGGCGGGGCGCTCCTGTACTGGCGCCGCCGCCGACCCGTCACCGTCGCGCTCGGCCTCACCGTCCTCGGCGTCCTCGCCATCGCGGTCACCGGCGACACCGCCGGCTTCGAGGTCGCGGCCATGTTCGCGGTCTACGCCGTCGCCGCCTCGCGGCCGTCGCGCATCGCGTGGCCGGTCCTCGCCATCGTCGTCCTGGCCCTGTCCGGCGCGACGCTCCTCTGGTACGACATCGTCACGACCGCCGACGGGGAGATCCTGCGCCAGAGCGTCGAGCCCGGCCGCGCGACCGTCGACCGCGTCGTCGGCATCCTCGTCACGACCATCCTCTGCCTGGTCGCCCTCGCGATCGGCACCAACGTGCGCGCCCGTCGGCAGCACGTGTCCGACCTCGTCGAGCGCGCCAACTCCATCGCGCGCGACCGCGACCAGCAGGCCCAGCTCGCCGCGGCCGCCGAGCGCACGCGCATCGCGCGCGAGATGCACGACGTCGTCGCGCACTCCCTCACGGTGATGGTCGCCCTCGCGGACGGCGCCAAGGCGTCGGGCGCGAAGAACCCCGAGCTCGCGGGCCACGCGCTCGACGAGCTCACCGCGACCGGCCGCGCCGCGCTCGCCGACATGCGGCGCGTGCTCGGCGTCCTGCGCGAGCCCGGCGGCGAGCAGACCGTGCCCCTCGCCCCGGCGCACGAGACGCCCGAGCTCGAGGAGATCGTCGAGCGCTTCCGGACCGCCGGTCTGCCCGTCCGGCTCGTGCGCTCCGGCCCGCAGCCGACGCCCGGGCCGGCGCTGCGCCAGACCGCGCACCGCATCGTCCAGGAGTCCCTGACGAACGTGCTGCGCTACGCGCCGCTGTCCCCCATGGTCCTCGTCGAGGTCTCCCGCCGCGCCGAGCCCGGCGCGGACTGGCTCGAGCTGCGGGTCGTCAACCAGGCGGGGCGCCGGCCCGGCGAGGGCGCGAGCGTCGACGAGCGCGGCCTCCCGCCGTCCGTCGCGGAGCAGCACCCGCCCGGCGTCCCGGTCGGGACGGGCCGCGGCGTCATCGGGATGCGGGAGAGGGCGGCCGTGTACGGCGGTACGGTGTCGGCGGGGCCGAGCGGCACCGGCTGGGAGGTGCGGGCGAGCCTGCGCCTCGACCTCGACCCCGGCCGGGAGATCGGCGCACGCGACGACGGACGGGAACGCACATGACGGACAGCGGCGCACCGACCCGGGTGCTGCTCGTCGACGACCAGGCCCTGCTGCGCATGGGCTTCCGCATGATCCTCGCCGCCGAGGACGACATCGAGGTCGTCGGCGAGGCCGGCGACGGCGTGACCGGGATCGCGCAGGCCGCCGCCCTGCGCCCCGACGTCGTGCTCATGGACGTCCGCATGCCCGGCACCAACGGCATCGAGGCGACCGAGCGCATCGTCGCGGCCCAGCCGGAGTCGCGGGTCATCATCCTCACGACGTTCGACCTCGACGAGTACGCGTTCGCCGCCCTGCGCGCCGGCGCGAGCGGGTTCCTGCTCAAGGACGCCAAGCCGGGCGAGCTCGTCGGGGCGATCCGCGCCGTCGCGAGCGGCGACGCCGCGGTGTCACCGCGCATCACGCGCCGCATGCTCGAGATGTTCTCCGGGCAGCTCCCCCAGGACGGGACGGTCGCTCCCGCGCCGAGCCAGACCGGCCTGCACGACCCCCGCCTCGCCGAGCTCACGGCGCGCGAGCTCGAGGTCTTCGAGGCGCTCGGCGAGGGCCTGACGAACGCCGAGATCGCCGAGCGCTTCGTCCTGTCCGAGGCGACCGTCAAGACCCACGTCGGCCGCGTCCTCGGCAAGCTCGGCCTCCGCGACCGCGTCCAGGCCGTCGTCCTCGCCTACGAGACGGGCGTGGCCCGCCCCTCCTGAGGTCGTCCGCCCGCCGAGGTAGAGGCGTGGTCCGCCCAGGTAGAGCCCTGGTTTCGTGCCCGACGGCGGTCTGGTCACCTTGGGTGGCGGGGTGGGTGGTGGTGCCGCGTCTACCATCCGCCGCTCGTTCCTCGCGGCTCCCGCCAGGCCCGACCACGACGCGGCACCACCACCCACCCCGCCCGGCGTCGTCTCGCCCTGGTCTTGGGCCACCTCGGGCGACCGCCCGCGGTGTCGGTTCGACCGAGGGCCGCCAACCGGCGTCTCCCAGGCGATCTGGCCGTCGGCCGTCGGCCGACGGCCGACGGCGACGCTGCAACGCAGTGCGAGCGGACGTCGTCGAACCAGGCCTCTACCTCGGCGGACCACGGGCCCACCTCGGCGGACCACGGGCCCACCTCGGCGGACCACGGGCCCACCTCGGCGGACCACGGGCCTACCTCGGCGGACCACGGGTCTACGTCGGCGAGCTGGCTCGGGCGAGCTCGGGCCAGGGTGCGGCGACGGCCGAGCGGTGGGGGTGGGCTCGGATGCGAAGGGGCGTCAGAGCGGCGCTCCAAAGACCCACGCCCGACAGTCCAGGGTGACGGCGCCGCAGCCCTGAGCACCGAGCCCACCCCCACCGCGGACCCGACCCCGCGCGCCTGAAACCCGACCTAACCTCTACCTCGGTAGACCAGGGCTCTACCTCGGCGGGCTACGCCTCCGCAACGGGCTGGGCGGCGGCCTTCTCGGACTGCTCGGCCTTGTCGGCCTCGGCCTGGGCAGCGGCCTCCTGCTTGGCGGCCTTCTTCGCCGCGCGCTTCTCGCCGCGGCGCTCGGCGAGCGTGTAGAGCACCGGGACGACGACCAGGGTCAGCAGCGTCGAGCTCAGCAGGCCGCCGATGACGACGAGCGCGAGGGGCTGGGAGATGAACGCCCCGCCGCCGGTGATGCCGATCGCCATCGGGGTGAGCGCGAAGATCGTCGCCGCAGCCGTCATGACGATCGGACGCAGGCGCTTGCGCGCCCCCTCCATGACGGCGTCGTCGAGCGACCGGCCGCGCTCGCGGTACTGGTTGATGAGGTCGATGAGCACGATCGCGTTGGACACCACGATGCCGACGAGCATGAGCAGGCCGATGAGGGCCGGCACGCCGAGCGGCGTCGCGGTGGCGAGCAGCAGGAGCAGCGCGCCCGTCGCGGCGAACGGGATCGACACGAGCAGGATGAACGGCTGCAGGAGGCTGCGGAACGTCGCGACCATGACGAGGTAGACGATGAGGATCGCGACGAGCAGCGCGAGCCCGAGGTCGGCGAACGCGTCGGCCTGGTCGGACGCGACGCCACCGATCTCGACGGTCGCCCCGCCCTCCAGGTCGAGGCTGTCGATCGCGGTCGTGAGCTCGGCGGTGAGCGCGCCGAGGTCCTGGCCGGCGGGCGTGACGGAGATCGTCGCGCTGCGCTCGCCGTCGACCCGGGTGATCGAGGTGGGGACCTCGACCTCCGCGACCTCGGCGACCTGCGTGAGCGGGACGGGTCCTGCCGCGGTGGGCAGCACGACCTGCTCCAGCTCCGCGACCGTCGCCGGGGCCTCGCCCGCGAGGACGCGGACCTGGACCGGACCGTCGCCGAGGTTCACGGTGCCGATCGGCGCGGGAGACATCGTCCCCGCGACCGTCCCGGCGACCTGGGTCTCGGTGAGCCCGACGGCGGCCGCGGCGTCGCGGTCGACGGTCACCTGGACCGTGGACTGCGCGGAGGCGAGGTTGTTGGTCACCTGCGCGGCGCCGTCGGCGTCCTCGGCGAGCTGCTGAACGTCGGCTGCGGCAGCCGTGAGGGTCTCGGTGTCGGGGGCGCGCACGACGAGGTCGACCGTCGAGCTGCCGAACGCGGCGTCCGCACCGGCGACCTCGATGCCCTCGCTCGCGTCTCCGCCCAGACCGGCGACGGCGTCGCGCACGTCCTCCTGGGCGGCGACGGCGTCGGCGTCCGGGTCGAGCGTGACGGCGAACGTCGCCGTCGGGGAGCCCCCGCCGCCGAAGAACGCGGCCTCGGGGCCGCCCGCTGTGCCGACCGTCGTCTGCACGGTCGCGACGCCGTCGACGCCCATGAGCGCCTGCTCCACGTCGCGCGCGGCGGCGTCCTGCGCCTCGAGCGACGTGCCGGGCGCGAACGACTCGGTGACGGTGAGCGTGTCCTGGCCGGTGTCGCCGAGGAAGTTGGTCTCCAGGCGCGGCACGAGCGCGAGCGTCCCGGCGAGGATCGCGACGGACACGCCGAGCGTGATCGCCGGGTGGCGCAGCGCCGCCCGCAGCGTCGGGACGTACCCGCGCTGCCACAGACCGCGGCGCTCCTTGGCCTCCGCCGCGGCGCGCGCCCGCTCGCCCGCGAGGCGCGCGGCCTCCGGGTCCGCCGGGACGGGCGGGGACGTGATGAACCAGTACGCGAGGACCGGGACGATCGTCAGCGCCACGAAGAGCGACGCGAGCATCGCGATGGCGACGGTGAGCGCGAAGGGCCGGAAGAGCTCGCCGACCATGCCGCCCACGAGCGCGATGGGCAGGAAGACGGCGACGGTCGCCACGGTCGAGGCGGTGATCGCGCCCGCGACCTCCTTGACGGCGCCGATGATGGCGCCCACCTTCTCCTCGCCGTACGACAGGTGCCGCTTGATGTTCTCGATGACGACGATCGAGTCGTCGACCACGCGGCCGATCGCGACCGTCATGGCGCCGAGCGTGAGGATGTTCAGCGTGTAGCCCGTGGCGTTCATGACGATGAACGTCACGAACAGCGACAGCGGGATCGACACCGCCGAGACGAGCGTCGAGCGCAGCGAGGCGAGGAACAGCAGGATCACGACGACGGCGAACAGGAGGCCGAGCAGGCCCTCCGTCGCGAGGCCCTCGATGGACTCCTCGATGAACGGCGCCTGGTCGAACACGACGTCGACCCGCACGTCCTGCGCGTCGAGCACGCCGGAGAGGTCGTCGATCGCCTCCTGGACGGCGTGCGACACCTCGACCGTGTTGCCCGCGGGCGTCTTGGTGATCGCGACCGCGAGCGCGTTCTCGCCGTCGAGGCGCGAGTACGACGTCGCGGGCTCGGGGCCCGCGGTCACGGTCGCGACGTCGCCGAGCGCGACGGGCGCGGTGCCGGGCGCCGCGGTCGGGGACACGAGCGGCAGCGCGGCGAGCTCGTCGACGGTCGTGACGGCGGTGCCGACCTGCACGCTGAGGGTCCGGTCGCCCTCGGCGACGGTCCCGGCGGGGATCACGACCCCGTTGTCCTGGAGGATCGTGGAGACCTGCGCCGGGCTGAGCCCGGCGGCGGCGAGCGCGGCCGGGTCGAGGTCGACCGTCACCTGCTGGTCGGCGATGCCGCTCACCGCGACGCTGCGCACGCCCTCGACGTCCTCGAGCGCCGGGACGACGCTCGACGAGACGGTGTCGGCCAGCGCCGCGTCGTCGGCTCCGCCGGACACGGCGAGCTGGATCACGGGCAGGTCGTCCACCGACCCCGTGACGACCTGGGGCTCGACGTCCTCGGGGAGCTGGGACTGCAGGCGCGTGATCGCCGTCTGGAGCTGGGAGGCCGCGGCGTCCATGTCCGTGCCGTAGGCGAACTGCACCGTCGTCACGGACATGCCGGTCGACGACGTCGATGTGACGTCCTCCACGCCCTTGACGGCGCGCGCCGCCGTCTCGACGGGGACGGTCACCTGCTGCTCGACGATCGCCGGGGCCGAGCCCGGGTAGACGCCGACGACGGCGGCGGTCGGGATCTGCAGGCTCGGGATGAGCTCCTGCTTGAGCGACCCCATGCTGATGACGCCGAAGATCGCGATCGCGACCGTGGCGAGCGCGACGAGCGCGCGGTTGGCCAGCGCCAGCCGGGCGAGACGGGACACGGAGCCTCCAAGGGTTCCAGGTCGGGTGGGAGACGACGTCGGCGTCGCGATTTCGTTAGCGTAACGCGAAGCATCTCGGGATGGTTCCCGCTCCCACCGATAGAGTCTGCGCCGTGACCCACCCCGCCGACGACGAGCGCGCGGCGCTGGCGCGGCGCCTCGAGGACGCGCAGCGCCGCCTCGCCGAGCTGCTCCTCGCCCAACGGCTCGAGCCCTTGCTGCGCACGACCCTCACGGTCCCCCAGCTGCGCGCGCTCGCGGTCCTCCAGCTCGACGGCGAGACGAGCTCGCACCGGCTCGCGGAGGTGCTCGGCATCTCCCCGGCGACGCTCTCGGGGATCGTGGACCGGCTGGAGGCGGCGGGGATGGCCGCGCGCCGTCCCGACCCGCAGGACGGTCGGGTGCGGCTGGTCGCCGCGACGCCGCGCGGCGCCGCGGCCGTGCGGCGCATCGCCGCGCAGGAGGACGAGCCGCTCACGGACCTGCTCGCCCGGCTCGACGTCGCGGACCTGCGCGCGCTCACGGTCGGGATCGAGGCCCTCACCCAGGTCGCGGAGACGTCGGCCGCGGACACCCCGACCGACACCTCGACCGCCCCGGAGGACTGAGGGACCCGAGCCGCAGGCCCGGGACTCCCGCCTCGTCGTCGTCGGTGCTCAGACCTCGCCGAGCGCCTCCTCGGGCGTCCCCTCGACGGCACGCGCGCGGCGGTTCCAGCGCGACCACAGCACGCGCTCGCCGAGCTCCCCCGCCATCCGGTGGCCGAACGCCACGAACACGACGACGCCGAGCACCAGGATCCCCGCGCCCAGCCAGAACGGGGCCGTCGCGGAGACCGGGTGCAGCAGGCCCGCGATGACCGGCGCGGGCGCGGCGAAGCCCCAGCGCACGAGGTTGAACGCGCCCGTCGTCACGCGCCGGTCCGGGTCGCCGAGCGCGAGCGACAGGTCGGTCAGGTTCGCGTTCGCGATGCCCATGAAGACGCCCGCCCCCACGAGCACGACGACGGACCACGCCGTCCCGAGGTCGAGCGCCAGCAGGACCAGCGCGACCAGCACGCCCACGATCGCGACGCCGAGCGTCTGGACCGCGCCCACGCGGTGGGCGAGGCGGTGCCCGACGACGAGGATCCCGACCGCGAGCCCCACGCCCCACGCGGTGAAGACGAGGCCCAGCGGCACGACGTCGAGCCCGAGGAAGACGGGCGTGTACCCGAGCACGATGAAGAAGCAGAAGTTGTACGCGGCGGTGACCGCGGCGAGCGCGAGGAAGCCGGGCTTGCGGAAGAGGCGGAACACCTGGCCGAGCCGCAGGGGCGCGGGCTTCTCGGCCGGGTCCTGGAGGCGCGTCACGGACACGAGCAGCGCGACGAGCATGAAGACGCCGCAGACGAAGAACGGGACCCGCCACGAGATGCCGCCCAGCAGGCCGCCGAGCAGCGGGCCGACGGCGAAGCCGAGCCCGACGCACGTCTCGAAGAGCTCGACGACCCACTCGCGGTCGTTGGCGAGCGAGACGAGCAGGACCATCGCGGTCGCGAAGAACATCGCGTTGCCGAGGCCCCACAGCCCGCGCAGCGCGGCGAGCTGGCCGATGCTCGTGCTCAGGGCCGCGAGCACCGCGGCCACGGCGACGAGGCTCACGCCGGTCGCGAGGATCTTCTTGTAGCCGAACCGACCCGTGGCCATGACGGCAGGGATCATGCCGAGCGCCATCACGGCGATGTAGGCCGTGAAGAGGAGCTCGATCTGCCAGGTCGACGCCCCGATCTCCTCCCCGATGACGGGCAGGATCGGGTCGACGACCGCGATGCCGGCGATCGCGAAGAACGCCGTGAGAGCGGTCGCGTAGATGGCGGTGCGGTTCGGTTCGTTGCGCGTGGAGGCCACTGCGTTCGTACTTCCTGGTCGGCGGGAGAGTGCCGCTCGGCCCGAGGGGACTCGGCGGCAGCCTTTATCTGTATCTGACAGGTAAGTATCTGTAGAATACACCTATGACGGTTGCCGAGGGAAACGATCACGGAGCCGGTGCGTCGTCCGGCGGGGCGTCGGCGCGCGACGACGCGACCGCGCACGACGTGCTCGGCGCGATCGAGCTCGAGGTCGCGCAGCTCCTGCGGCGCGCCGAGCGCACCCGCGCGTCGGGGACGCCGGGCACCTCGCGCCGCGGCGGGACGCTCGACCGCTCCGGCTACCTCCTCCTCCACACGCTCGGGACGCACGGCCCCCTGCACGTGAACGCGCTCGCGGAGCGCCTCGGCCTCGACGCGTCGACAGTCACCCGCCAGGTCGTCGCGCTCGAACGGGCCGGTCACGTCCGCCGCGCGCGCGACCCCCGTGACGGCCGCGCGGTCGTCGTCGAGCCGACGAGCGAGGGCCTCGACGAGCTCGCCGCGCACCGGGTCGCGCGGACGGAGCTGTACGCCGACGTGCTGGGCGACTGGTCCCGCCTGGACCGCGCGCTGCTCGCCGAGCTGCTGGGCCGCCTCAACGGCGACCTCGACGCCTACCGCCGGCGGCGCGACACGCCGTGACCACCGCCGTGAGCCCGCACGGAGGGCGCGACCTCACGGCGCCGCGACCTCACGACGCAGGGAGCGCCCAGCGGATCAGCCGCGTGACCGTGGCGCCGGCGGGCCGCGCCCACCACGCCGGCAGGCCGCGCACCCGCGGCATCCCGGCGCGGGCCCACGCGGGCAGCGACTCGCGCGCGGCGACGGCCAGCCCGGCGTAGGCCGGTCGCACCGGCCACGGGAGCGGGGGCTCGACGAGCAGGAACCGCGCGGCGTCGAGCGCGGACGGCGTGAACGAGAGCGCCGGCCGGTACTCCTCGACCGCCGCGTCCAGCTCCCGACGGGTCAGGGGCGCGTCCACGACCCCCAGCGCGCGCCCGACGACGGCGGCCTGGGCGACGTACTCGTCGCACCCCTGCGCGTCGAGCGGGCGTCGACCGAACGACTGGTGCGCGACGAGGAAGCTCTGGGTCTCCGCGACGTGGACCCACCGCAGCAGGTCGGGGTCGCTCGCCCGGTAGCGGCGGCCGTCGGGCGCCCGGCCCCGGACGCGCTCGTGGACCGCGCGGACCGCTGCGACCGCGCGCTCGGCGTCGTCGGCGGTGCCGAACGTCGTCACGGCGATGAAGGTCGACGTGCGCTGGAGGCGCCCCCAGGGGTCGCCCCGGTAACCCGAGTGCGCGGCGACGCCCGCCATGGCCAGCGGGTGCAGGCTCTGGAGGAGCAGGGCGCGCAGCCCTCCGACGAACATCGACGCGTCGCCGTGCACGCGCTGGACCGGCGAGCCCCGGTCGAACCAGCGCGGACCCGGCGTCTCGTGGATGCGCGCCCTCGTGGCGGTCGCGTCCGGGCCCGCGACCCGGAGGAAGATCGCGCGCTCCGTCGCCCCGCGCACCCGCTCCACCACGTGGGCCATGCGACCGATGCTCGCACCTCGCGCCGCCCCTCGCCCCCTCGCGCCTCGCCTCGCAACGCGTCCCAAGAACTCGTTGCAAAGAACCTCTTGCAAAGGTGTCTTTGCGTGGCTACTCTCGTGCCATGAGCACCGACGGCGACACCACACCCCCGAGCGCCGAGCGCCACCCGGCGCTCGGTCCGGCGCAGCTCAAGGCGCTCGCGCATCCGCTGCGGGTGCAGATCCTCGACCTGCTCTCCACCCATGGCGCGCTCACCGCGAGCCGCCTCGCCGACCTCGTCGGCGAGTCCAGCGGCTCGACGAGCTACCACCTGCGCCAGCTCGCCCGGCACGGCTTCGTCCGCGAGGTGGCCGGCCGCGGCACGGCGCGGGAGCGGTGGTGGGAACGGCCGCCGGGCGGCTTCACCGTGAGCACGCCCGACGAGACCGAGGACACGGCGACCACGCTCGCCACCGCGATGGTGAGCCGGGAGTTCGAGAACGCGCGCGCCCGCAAGATCCAGGCGTTCCTGGAACGCTCCTCCGAGCTCCCGACCCGCTGGCTCGACGGGACGCGCCTCACGACCGCCAGCATGTGGCTCACCGCTGACCAGATGAACGAGGTCGCGGACGCCTGGGACGCGCTCGACGCGACACTCCACCGGTTCGAGGGCCAGGAGCAGGCGCCGGGCGCGCGCCCCGTGCAGATCCACTTCAACGTCTTCCCCACGATCGACGGCAAGGAGAACCCCTCATGAGCGCGTACTCCCCCACCCTGCCCCGCACCGCCGAGCCGCGCGGCGCCGACCGTCTGCTCGTCGTCGTCGGCTCGGCGCTGAGCGACCTCGGGCGCCGCCGCGCCGCGGCGCGCGCACAGGCGCGACGCGACCGGCTCGCCGTCGCCCCGGGGACCACGTCGACCCGCTCGTCCGACCCGCTCCACGCCGCCGCGGAGCACACGCTCGACCGTGCGGCGCTGTCGCGAGCGTCCCTTCTGCCCTGAACACCCGGAGATTCCACCCGCATGGGGAGTGGTCACCATGTCGGCGACCCCGACCGCTCGGTTACCCTCGACGGGGCGTTCTGTGGGCACAGACGCGCGTCTCCCCCTCTCTCGCCACCCGGCTCGACAGGACGACGCGGTCTCGTGCGCCCCGACCACGTACTTAGGGAGCATTGGTGGGCCTTCTCTCGAGCATCCGCGAGCATCGTCGGACCGTCGCGTCGGTGAGCACCGTGTCGGTGTTCTCGACGGCGCTGGTCGGGATGGCGCTGTTCTACGAGGGCGAGGCCACGGCGGACGTGGACCTGAACGACTCGGGCGTGTGGGTGACGAAGTCGTCGGCCGGGCTGCTGGGTCGGTTCAACTACGAGTCGCAGGCGATGGACGGGACGCTGAACGCGGGCAGCGCGTCGTTCGACGTGCAGCAGGACGCGGGCCGGGTGCTGCTGGACGACTCCGGGACGAGCTCCGCGTCCCCCGTGAACGTCGCGCACCTCAAGCTGGACGGACAGGTTCGTCTGCCGGCGGGGGCGCAGGTGGTCTCCGGTGGCGCGACGACGGCGATCCTCGACGGCGAGGAGGGTCTGCTGTGGGTGCTGCCGTTCGACGGGGCGACGTCGTTCGACGCGGAGAAGCTGGACCCCGTGGCCGAGGTCGGCGGTGACGGCGCGCTGACCGTGTCGCAGGACGGGACGGTGTTCGCGGCGATCCCGTCGACGGGGACGCTGTGGACGGTGGCGACGACGTCCAAGGGCACGGTGGACGGTGAGGCCTCCTCCGCGCCCCTGCCGGTGAGCAAGGGCGCGGAGGTCGAGGTGACCGCGGTCGGTGACAAGCCCGTGGTGCTCGACCGGTCCGCGTCCCACCTGATCCTGCCCGGCGGGAAGAGCGTGGCGATCGAGGGGGGCGGGGACGCGCGCCTGCAGCAGCCGTCGCAGTCCTCGGACGTGGTCGTGGTCGCCACGACGGACGCCCTCGTCTCCCAGCCGCTGAAGGGCGGGGACGCGCAGCGGCGTGCCGCGCAGGGCGTGCCGGCGGCACCCGTCCAGCTCGGTGCCTGCACGTACGGGGCGTGGGCCTCGACGGGTCAGGTCATCCGCGACTGCGACGGCACGGGTCGGGACGTCGACGAGCGCCTCGAGGGCCTGGACCCCCAGACCCGCCTCGAGTACCGGGTGAACCGGCGCGTGATCGTGCTGAACGACCTGTCGGCGGGGACGTTGTGGATGGCGGCGGACGAGTACCAGAAGGTCGACGACTGGGACGTGCAGATGCCGGAGGAGGCCGAGGGTGAGGAGTCCGACGCGGAGCTGACGAACCCGGAGCAGGTGGACCAGTTCATCGCGGACCGGTCGCAGCCGAACAAGCCGCCGCAGCCGCAGGACGACAGCTTCGGGGTGCGTCCGGGTCGCACGACGATCCTGCCGGTGCTGGGCAACGACGTGGACCCGGACGGGGACGTGATGACGGCGTCGCTGGCGGGGGACTCCCCGGCCAACGCGACGGTGCAGGCGATCATGGGCGGTGCGGCGCTGCAGGCGGTCGTGCCCGAGGACGCGCAGGGGACGGGCACGTTCCGGTACTCGGTCGCGGACGGTCGCGGGGGCGTGGCCGAGGCCGGCGTCACGCTCAAGGTCTCCCCGTGGGGGGAGAACGCGCCGCCGGAGCAGACGGGCGACCCGGTGCTGCGGGTGGCCCAGGGTGGTCGGGCCACGATCAAGGTCCTGCCGTACTTCAAGGACCCGGACGGGGACGACCTGTACCTGGCGTCGGCCGCGGCGACCGTGGCCGGGGACGACGTGCGCTCGCGCCCGGACGGCACGGTCGAGTTCCGCGACGGCGGCGGCTCGACGGGCCGCAAGATCGTGACCCTGCTCGTCTCCGACGGTGAGATGTCCTTCGAGGGCAAGCTGCTGGTGGACGTGGTGCCGGGCCCGCAGCCGCCGGTGGCGGTGAACGATCACGTGGTGGTGCCGGCGGGTCAGCCGGTGACGGTGGAGCCGTTGCGCAACGACACCGATCCGAACGGTGACGAGTTGCGCCTGGCGTCGGTGTCGGAGTCCGCGCCCGCGGAGATCACGCCGAACTATGACGCGGGCACGTTCACGTTCGTGTCGATGGAGCCGCGGTCGTACGACCTGACGTACCAGGTCACCGATGGTCCGAACGCGACGACGGGTCTGGTGCGGGTGGACGTGCTGCCGCCGTCGGAGGCCGAGGGCGCCCCGATCGTGGTGACCGACACCGCCCTGCTCCCGGCGGGCGGCAGCACCCTCGTGGACGTGCTGGCCAACGACACCGACCCCGCCGGCGGCGTCCTCGTCGTGCAGTCCGTGCGCGTCCCGGCCGACGCCGGGGTGTCGGTCGCGATCCTGGCGCACCAGATGCTCCGGGTGACCGAGATCCGGCGCCTGGACACGCCCGTGACCGTGGAGTACACGGCCTCCAACGGGACCGAGACGGCGACCGGCCAGGTACGCGTGATCCCCGTGCCGGCGCCGACGCGGTTGCAGCCGCCGCAGGCGGCGGCGGACGAGGTCACGGTGCACGCCGGGGACGTGGTGACGATCCCGGTGCTGAAGAACGACACCCACCCCGACGGGCTGGAGCTGTTCCTGCAGCCCGAGCTCGAGCAGGACGTGGACCCCGCCCTGGGCGAGGCGTTCGTCTCGGAGGACACGCTACGGTTCAAGGCCGGCCCCGAGGCCGGGACCGCGTACGCGATCTACCGGGTGCGCGACGTCAACGGGCAGGAGGACTCCGCCCAGGTCACGATCCGCATCCGCGACGGCGAGGACAACGCACCCCCGCAGCCCCGCGAGATCGACGCCCGCGTGCTGTCCGGGTCCAGCGTGCGCATCGCGGTCCCCCTGGACGGGATCGACCCCGACGGCGACTCCGTCCAGGTCACCGGCATCGCGACCCCCGCCGCCAAGGGCACCGCCCGGGTCGTGGACGGACTGATCGAGTACGCGGCGTCGAAGAACGCCACCGGGCACGACACGTTCACCTACTCCGTGCTCGACGCCCGCGGGGCCACCGCCGTCGGGACGGTCCAGGTCGGCATCGCCCGGCCCGCCGAGACCAACCAGCCTCCCGTGGCGGTGGACGACGAGATCACGGTGCGCCCGGGGCGCACGGTCTCGGTCGCGGCCCTGGCCAACGACACCGACCCCGACGGCGACCAGGTCGGCCTGGTCCCCGGCGCCATCGAGGACACCCACGACCTGGACGCCGAGGTCGTGACCGACCGCATCGTCCTGACCTCCCCCGACGCCGACGGCGCCTACACGTTCTACTACCAGGTCCAGGACACCTACGGCGCCCGCGCCACCGGCGCCGTCACCGTCAACGTCGCCGCCGACGCGCCCCTGCTGCCCCCCGTCGCCCGCGACGACACCGTGCCCGTCGAGGACATCCTCGGCAAGACCGAGGTCACCGTCCCCGTCCTGGACAACGACGCCGACCCCGACGGCGCCGCGACCGAGCTCACCGTCACCACCGACGCGACCACCGCCACCGTCACCGACACCGGCGAGCTCGTCGTCACCCTCACCGAGAACCGCCAGGTCATCACCTACACCGCCACCGACATCGACGGCCTCACCGCCAAGGCCTTCGTCAAGGTGCCGGGGATGACGGACCAGGCACCGACCCTGCGTCCGGGCATCACGCCTCTGGAGGTCGTCAGCGGCGAGCCGCTGCCGATCGACATCACGGACTACGTGCTCGTCGTCGAGGGCAAGACCCCGCGCCTGACGACCGAGGAGAAGGTCACCGCGCTCGAGGGGACCCGCGAGGTGCCCTCGACCACCGAGATCGTCTACACGTCGAATGCCGAGTACGTCGGGCCGGCCGCCGTCACCTTCGAGGTGACCGACGGCTCCGGCCCCGACGACCCCGAGGGCCACACCGCGCTGCTCACGCTGCCGATCAGCGTGGTCCCGCCGGAGAACCTGCCGCCCGAGCTCTCCACCCCGACGCTCGACGTCGCGGCGGGCGAGGAGGCCTCGATCGACCTCGCACGCTTCGCGACCGACCCCGACGGCGACTCCTTGACCTTCAAGGCCACCGGCCAGGCCCAGGGCGTCACCGTGACGGTCGAGGGCAGCACGCTGCACGCCCAGGCGTCCCCGGACGTGCCCAAGGGTTCGGTCGTGCAGGTCCCGATCACCGTCACCGACGGCGAGCACCCCCCGGTCGAGGGCACCGCGACCCTCACCGTCGTGGCCTCCACCCGACCCCTCGCCCGGGCCAACCAGGACACCGTCGACGACGCCCACCAGGGCAAGGCCACCACGGTGAACGTCCTCGCCAACGACGCCAACCCCTTCCCCGACACGCCCCTGGAGATCGTGGGTGCCGGTGTCGAGACGGGCCAGGGCGACGTCTCCTACGCCGGGAACGACGTCACGATCACCCCGGCCGAGAACTACGTCGGCATCATGGTCGTCACGTACCGCGTCCAGGACGCGACCAAGGACGCCGACCGCCTGGTCGAGGGCCGCGTCCAGGTCAAGGTGCTCGGCAAGCCCGAAGCTCCTGCGACCCCGCAGGTCGAGGAGGTGCGGTCCAAGACGGTCGTGCTGTCCTGGGACCCGCCGAACAACAACGGCGCCGAGATCACCGGCTACACCGTGCGCTCCCAGAACGGCTACGAGAAGGCCTGCGGCACCACGACCTGCACCCTCGACGGCCTCACCAACAACGTCAAGTACACCTTCACCGTGTACGCGACCAACGCCGTCGGCGACGGACCCGCGTCCCCGCCCTCGGCCGAGGCCCGCCCCGACGAGAAGCCCGACCCGCCCGCCGCGCCCACCCTCGAGTTCGGCGACCAGTCCCTGACCGTCACCTGGACCAACAAGACCTACACCGACCGCTCGCCCATCGAGACCGTCAACCTGGAGATCTCCCCGGCACCGCCGAGCGGCGCCATCCAGATGCAGTCCCTCACCGGGAACCAGACCGTCTGGACCGGGCTGAAGAACGGCGTCGCGTACCGGGTGCGCGTGCAGGCCGTGAACCTCGCCCCCGACCCCTCGGAGTGGGGCGACTACTCCGCCGAGGAGATCCCGGCGGGTCTGCCCGACGTCCCGAAGACGCCCAGCGCGACGCGCGCCTCCGACTCCCCGCTCAACGGCGGGTCCATCGACGTGTCGTGGGAGCCGCCGTTCGAGAACGGCGACGCGATCAAGGCGTACAGCCTGCAGCGCTACAAGAACGGCGCGCGCGACGGCGCGCCGACCTCTCTCACGGGGACGAGCCACAAGGCGACCGGGCTCGACAACGAGTCGTCCTACACGTTCACCGTGACGGCCGAGAACAAGGCGGGCGTGACGGCGGAGAGCCCGCAGTCCGCCGCGGTCGTGCCGTACGGCCGTCCCGAGGCGCCGCCGAAGCCCACCGTGCAGAACGTCGGGTCGTCCTCGCAGGACAGCGGCATCCCGCGCGTCTCGTGGGGAGCCGCCGACGCCAACGGCAGCCCGATCACGTCGTACACGGTCAAGGCCACTCCTGGTGGGACGACCAAGCAGGTCAGCGGGACCTCGGTCGACTTCACCGACCTCGCACCCGGGTCGTACACGTTCACGGTCGTCGCGACGAACAACGGCGGCACCTCGACGTCCAGCCCCGCGTCGGCATCCATCAACGCCTACCAGAAGCCTGGCGTGCCAGGCGTCACCGCGACGAAGTCGAGCGGCACCGCGGGAACGTTCACCATCACCGCCCCGTCCTCCAACGGCGGCAACACCATCTCGCGGTACGAGTGGCGGCTCACCGGGACCCAGAACAAGACCGGCACCACGACGAGCGTCGCGATCAGCGGATACTCGCAGGACGTCTACCTCGACGCGCGGGCGTGCAACGCCGCGGGGTGCGGCGACTGGAGCGCGAAGAAGCGGATCCAGACCGACGCCCCGCCGCCGCCCCCGGACCCGCGGGCGTGGGTGGTCCGCGGGCCACGTTCCGACGTGTCGGGCTGCGTCGGGTCCATGTGCACCCAGTTCCGCGTGCAGGCCAACGCGGACTTCCCGTCGGGCTCCTACACGTTCGAGTGCTTCTGGGACGGCAACAGCGTCTCCGGCAACAGCTACACGCGCCAGCTCAATGCCGGCAGCTACGTCGACCTGCCCTGTGTCCTCGGCAACCCGTACGGCACGCAGCGCACCGCGCAGGTCTGGGTGAGCATCTCGCCCGCCAACGGGATCACCGTCGAACGCCGGTCGTGGCCGATCTGGTGATTCACGGTCGAGGACGCGACGATCTGCCGTCGGCAGATGAGCCCACGGCAGATCGTCGCTCCTCCGATCCGCGCCGGGGCGCACGCTGGTCGCATGACCACGCACCCGACCCACCACCAGACCGGTAACCCGCTGGGCGAAGCCCGGAGACCGCACGCGGAGGCCGCCGCCCCGGCGTCGTCGTCCTTCGACGACCAGCTCACGACGCGCCTGCTGCACCAGCGCATCGTCGTCCTCGGCTCGGCCGTGGACGACGCCGTCGCGAACCGTCTGTGCGCGCAGCTCCTCCTGCTCTCGGCGGAGGACCCGCGCGCGGACGTCGCGCTGTACATCAACTCCCCCGGCGGCTCGGTGAGCGCCGGGCTGGCGATCTACGACACGATGCGGCTCATCCCCAACGACGTCTCGACCGTCGCGATGGGCTTCGCCGCGAGCATGGGGCAGTTCCTGCTGTGCGCGGGGACGCCGGGCAAGCGGTTCGCGCTGCCGCACGCGCGCATCATGATGCACCAGCCGTCGGCGGGCATCGGCGGCACCGCCGTCGACATCGCGATCCAGGCCGAGAACCTCGTGTACACCAAGGGGCTCATGCACCGGCTGACCGCGGAGAGCACCGGCCAGAGCGTCGAGACCATCGCGGACGACTCCGACCGCGACCGCTGGTTCACGGCGCAGCAGGCGCTCGACTACGGCATGGTCGACCGGATCGTCGAGTCCGTCGACGACGTCCGTCCCGCCCGCGCGGCCCGGAAGGTGGGACTGTGATGGCGAGCTACACGATCCCGACCGTCGTCGAGAAGACCCCGCTCGGGGAGCGCGCGTTCGACGTCTTCTCCCGCCTCCTGTCGGAGCGCATCGTCTTCCTCGGCACGGAGATCGACGACGGCGTCGCGAACGTCGTCATGGCGCAGCTCCTGCACCTGGAGTCGGACGCCCCGGACCAGGAGATCGGCCTGTACATCAACTCCCCCGGCGGCTCCGCGACCGCGCTCATGGCGATCTACGACACGATGCAGTTCGTCCGCTGCGACGTGTCGACCATCTGCATGGGCCAGGCGGCCTCGGCCGCGGCCGTGCTGCTGGCGGCGGGGACGCCGGGCAAGCGGTTCGTGCTCGAGCACTCGCGCGTGCTGCTGCACCAGCCCTCGGGCGGCGGCGAGGGCACGATCTCCGACCTGTCGATCCAGGCCGAGGAGATCCTGCGGATCCGGTCCGAGACGGAGGAGGTCCTGTCGCGTCACACGGGGCAGACCGTCGAGCGCCTGCGCGCGGACACCGACCGTGACCTCGTGCTCACGGCGCGCCAGGCCGTCGAGTACGGCGTCGCGGACGCCGTCGTCACGTCGCGCAAGCTCGCCGCGGCGGCCTGAACCCGGGTCGAGCGCTGCGTCCGCGGTCGACGGACGCGTCCCGGGACGCATCTCTCGGCCGCAGACGCAGCACTCGCGGTGCGCTGCCGCACGGGGCCTACCCGCGTCGCCGGAACCAGGAGCGTCGACGCGGCTCCTGCGCGGGCTCGGCCGCCAGGCCCGGTTCCTCCGTCGACGCGGGCTCTCCGGGTTCCGGCACCTCGGCAGCGTCCGGGTCGGGGACATCGGCGGTGTCCGCGTCGGGCACGTCGGCGGTGTCCGCGTCGGGCACGTCCGCGGAGTCCACGTCAGGGTCGACGGCGGTGTCCGCGCCGGGCGCGTGGGCGTCCGGATCCGCTGCTCCCGGCTCGGGATCGTGCGCCGGCGCGGACACCGCGCGCCCCGTCGCCGCGATGCCGGCGATGCGGCCGCGCTCGTCGAACCGGACGGTCACGCTCCCGTCGGGCAGGGCGAGCTCGACCGCGCCGTCGCCCTGCGCCGTCCGGAGCCCGCGAGCGACGGCGTAGGACGCGACGGCGCGCCGGTGGTCGACGACCGTCACGGACAGCAGGCCTTCGCTCAGCACCCGCACGACGCGCGGCACGCTCGGCGCGGGCAGCGCGAGATCGTCGGCGTCGAGGAGGAACCAGGCGCGCGTCCCGCCGCCGACGGGTGCGCTGTAGTGGGTCCAGGTCCCGGTGACGGCCTTCGCCGCGAGCGCGAGGCGGTACGGGAGGTCGTCGGTGAGCGGCAGCTCCGCCTCGGTCGCCTCGCGCAGGCCGGTCTCGCGGGTCTTCTCGGCGGCGCGCAGCACGTCGTCCGGGAAGTCGTTGACGTTGTTCCACGCCCACATCCAGCTCCCGGGGCCGGGCGCGGCCGTGCCGAGGAACTGGAGCCGGCACGTCGTCGTCCCGCCGTCCGGTGCGGTGAAGGTGAACGTCCCCGTGGCCATCTCGGCGCCCCACGCGTCGTCGCCGTGGCGGTCGACGAGGTGGAGCTGGTGCTCGTGCGAGAGGAACGCGGCGTCGTCGACGAGCTCCTGGAGGGCCGGGGCGGTCTGCTCTGCCGTGCCGTGCGCGGTCTGCGGCTCCGTCATCCCTCGACGGTAGCGGCGCCCGCCGCGCCGCGCCGGGGCGCGACACGCGGTGCCGACCAGGAGCCGGCCAGGTGCGGGCCCCGTGCCGGCCGCGCGTCAGCCGGTGCGGCCGGCCCCGCGGGAGTCAGGCCGCGAGGAGCAGCACGTCGGCGGTGCGCACGGTCGCCCGCGCCGCGAGCGTCGTGCGCGCGACCGGGAGGTCGCGCACGGGTTCGCCGGCGGGTGCGGGGTCCCGCGGCGCGGAGAGCGCACCGCGCTCCCGGACGGAGGAGAGCACGCGCACGGGGGCGAGCGGGCGCAGCTCCTCCCCCGTGCGAGCCACGAGGTCCACGAGGCGCAGGCCGAGGGCGCCGCAGACGGCGGCCAGGACCTCGGACGACGCCTCCTTGCGGCCGCGCTCCACCTCGGAAAGGTAAGCGGTCGAGACCCGTGCGGCAGCCGCGACGTCGACGAGCGTCCGACCCTGCGCGAGCCGGGCCCGTCGGAGGATGCCGCCGATCACGTGGCGCAGGAGCGGCTCCGGCCGACCGCCCTCCCGGGGCCGGGGGCTCGCCGGCACTCCGCTCGGCACTCCGCTCGGCCCTGCGTTCGGCACCGCGCTCGTCGCGTCCATGCGGTCACGCTACCCGCGCCCCGCCCGGGTGCCGAGGCACCCGGGCGAGGATCTGCTCCTGGCGTAAGGCCCGACGTCGGGCGCTCACCGGTCCGGGAGGGACGTCACCACCGCTCGAGCGACCGCGCCATCTGCCAGAACCGGATCTCGTGGCGGCAGCTCAGCTCGAACGCGCGCTCCATGCGGGCGCGCTCCGCCTCGCCCGCGTCGGCGGCGAGCGCGTCGAGCCGCTCGCGCAGGTCGGCCAGGACCCCCTCGGTGCGCTCGGCAGCGTAGAACTCCCACCAGCCCGCGAGCGGGTGGTCGTCCCCGATCGCGCCGGGCGTCGTCTCGCGCTCGGCGAGCCAGAACCGCCGCGCCGACCAGATGTAGGTCCACGGGCACGGCAGGAGGGCGGCGAGCAGCACGCCGAGCGAGTCGCGGCCCGCGGCGAGCATGTGGTCGACGTACGCCTGCGCGCTCGGGGCGAGGCGGTTCGTCTGCGCGTCCTCGTAGGCCACGCCGAGGAAGTCGCACATCGCGTGGTGGGCGTGCGACTCGTCGTCGAGCAGGAACCCGGCCTTCTCGTGGAAGTACGCGGCCCACTCGCGGTCCGGCGCGAGCGCCATGCCGAGCCCGTAGCAGCGCAGGTACGCCGTGAGGTACTGGTGGTCCTGGCCGACGTAGTGCCGCACCGCGTCCGGCTCGACCGACCCGTCGCGCAGCCCGGCGAGGAACGGGTGGTCGTAGAACTCGTCGAAGAGGTGCGCGTACCGGCGCGCGAGGTCGACCGTGAAGCCGGTCTCCCCCGGCCGGACGAGCGCGGTCGGGTCGTCCGCGAGGACAGGGTTCAGGGTGATGGCAGCAGGCGTCGTCATGCCCACGTTCCTCCGCTCGTGCTAGCGAGATCAGGTTCGACGGGTCCGGGCGGCCGTACCGCTCGTCTCAGTCCCTCGGCCCGGTCACCCGGGCGGGACGCCCCGCGTGGTTCGCGGCGACCCTAGCAAGGAAGCGCCCCGCGTGTCGGGATCGTCCGGCGGCGTGGTGGAATATAGTTGTAGCGACAACAGTTGGAGCAGACATGACCACGAGCACCCCGGGCGCGCCGACCGACCGCCTCCTGTCCCCGTCCACGAGCATGGACGCCGTCACGCTGCGCGTCGGCGACCTCGAGCAGATGACGTCCTACTACACGGGCGCGTTCGCGCTGGCCCCGCTCGAGGAGCGCTCGCGCGGCACCGAGGTGCACCGCGTCCTCGGCCGCGGCACGACGCCCATGCTGCGCCTCGTGCACACGCCCGGCCTGCCCGCCGTCGACCGGCGTCAGGCCGGCCTGTTCCACACCGCGTTCCTGTTCGACGACGCCGCGAGCCTCGCCGCGACCGTCTACCGGGCCGCGCAGGACCGTCGGGGGGCGTTCGTCGGGTCGAGCGACCACCTCGTCAGCGAGGCGTTCTACTTCACCGACCCCGAGGGGAACGGGGTCGAGCTGTACACCGACCGCCCCCGCGAGACGTGGGTGCGCGAGCGCGGCCAGATCGTCATGGCGACCGAGTACCTGGACCCGAACGCGTACCTGCGCACGCACCTCGACCAGGAGACGTTCGACGCCGGGCCCGCGCTCGCCGGGCGGGTGGGGCACGTCCATCTCCAGGTCGGCGACATCGCGACCGCGCGCGACTTCTACGTCGACGCCGTCGGGTTCGAGGCCACGGTCACCGAGTACAGCGGCGCCCTGTTCGCGTCCGCCGGCGGGTACCACCACCACGTCGCGATGAACGTCTGGAACAGCGCCGGCGCCGGCCCGCGCGCCGCGAGCCTGGGGCTCGGGGACGTCGCGGTCACCGTCCCCGGTCGCGACGACCTCGACGCGCTCGTCGCCCGCCTGCGGGCCCGCGGCCTGCAGCACGCCGACGACGGCCGCTCCGTCGTCGTGCACGACCCGTGGGGCACGCGGGTCACGCTGGCCGTGCCCGGCACGACGACCGACGAGCTCCTGGCGCGATGAGCGCGCCCACCGCGCTCGTCGCCGTCCGCCCCGACCCGGGCCTGGCAGGACAGCCCGCCGCGGGGCCCGTCGTCGTGCTGCTGCACGGGTACGGCTCGCACGAGCACGACCTTGCGGGCCTCGGCCCGCACCTGGGCGCGCCGTGGGTCTCGCTGCGCGCCCCGCTCCCTCTCCCCCACGGCGGCTTCGCGTGGTTCCCGATCGTCACGCCGGGCGACCCCGACCCGGCGCCCGTGGCGCGCGCGACCGAGGCCGTCTGGGCGTGGGTCGACGCCGAGCTCGGCCCTGACCGGCCGGTCGTCCCCGTCGGGTTCTCCCAGGGCGGGCTCATGGCGTCCCAGCTCCTGCGCACGCGCCCCGAGCGCGTGGCGGCGACCGTCGTCCTCGGCGGGTTCGTCCAGGCCGCGGAGCAGCCCGCGGACGCCGCGCTCGCCGCGTCCCGGCCGCCCGTGTTCTGGGGCCGCGGGGCCGAGGACCGCGTCATCGCGCCGCACGCGATCGAGCGGACGGCCGCGTGGCTGCCGGGCCGCTCGACGCTCGTCGAGCGCGTCTACCCCGGCCTCGCGCACGGCATCGACGCGCGCGAGCTCGCCGACGTCCGCGCGTTCCTCGACGACGCCCTGGGGCGGACCGCCGCCTGACCGCAGGCGCGGGCGGCCGACCCGACGGCGGCGGCCCGGCCCGGCCCGGCCCGGGGAGCGCACCCGACGCCGGGCGCGCACGATGGGAGCACCCACCCGTGCGCACCGAGGAGCCAGGCCGATGTTCCGCAGCCTCTTCCCGATCCTCTCCGTGGCCGACGTGGAGCGGTCGCTCGTCTTCTACCGCGACCTGCTGCGCGGGACCGTCGAGTACGCCTTCCCCGACGAGGGCGCGCCCGTGTACGTGAGCGTGCACGTCGGCGGCTCGCCGCTCGGGATCGGGCTCGACGACGGCACGATGCCCGCCGGCGTCGCGCGCACCGCGCTGTGGGTGTACGTCGACGACTGCGACCGGGCCGTCGAGCACCTCGCCGCGGCCGGAGTGCCGGTGCTCCAGCCGCCCACGGACCAGCCGTGGGGCGAGCGCGTCGCGCGCGTGCAGGACCCGGACGGCACCGTCGTGATCCTCGGCCAGGAGGCCGCGCCGCCGCCCGAGCCCGAGGGCCCGACCGGGCTCTCGTGACGTCGGTGCCCCCACCGGGACTCGAACCCGGAACACGCCGGGTTTAAGCCGGCCGCCTCTGCCAGTTGGGCCATGGGGGCGCGGCCCGAATCTACCGCGACCGCGGACCGAGCCGGGACGGTCGACGCCTGCCGAGGAGGCGCCGGACACGTCGGGACGCGACGAGGGGCGAGCCGCACCGGCGGCTCGCCCCTCGTCGTCGGGCACGGCTCCGGGGTCGCCCCCGGACGGCGGTCAGGACGCCTTGGCCGGGACCTTCTCGTCCGCGTCGGCGGAGACGCCCGCCTCGGCCGCGGCGGCCGAGCCCTGCGCGGTCTGCTTGACCGGCTCGCCGTCCTTCTTGGGCGGCACCGACGCGGCGCGGAACTCCGCGCGCGGGTCGTGCAGGGAGCCGAGCGACACGAGCTCGCGACCCAGGAGGAACTGCCCGATCCAGCCGATGAAGATGCGGATCTTGCGGTTGCCCGTCGGCATCGCCATGACGTGGTAGCTGCGGTGCATGAGCCACGCGAGCACGCCGCGCAGCTTGAACACGCCGAACAGCTCCGCGACGCCCTTGTACAGGCCGAGGGACGCGACCGTGCCGACGCTCTTGTGGCGGTACTCGACCGGCTTCTCGCTGTGCAGCTCGAGCGCGAGGTTGTCGGCCAGGCGCGTGGCCTCGCGGATCGCGTGCTGCGCGTTCGGGGGGCAGAACTTGCCCGGGTTGAGCACGTCCGGGACGGCGGCGCAGTCGCCCGCGGCCCACGCGTTCGGCACGACGTTGCCGTCGGCGTCGGCGACCTGGAGCGTCGGGAGCACCGTGACGCGGCCCATCTTGTCCACGGGGAGGTCGGACGCCTCCTTGATGACCGGGTTCGCCTTGACGCCCGCGGTCCACACGATCGTGTCGGAGTCGAACTCGACGCCCGTCGACGTGACGACGTGGCCGTCGACGCACGACGACAGGAACGTGTTGAGGTGGAACTCGATCCCGCGCTTCTTCAGCTCCTCGAGCGCATAGCCCGCCATGGGCTCGCTGAGCTCGGGCAGGATGCGCCCGGCGCCCTCGATCATGACGAAGCGGAGGTCCTTCTCCTCGATCGTCGCGTAGTTGCGGGTCGCGTAGCGCGCCATGTCCTCGATCTCGGCGATCGCCTCGACGCCCGCGAACCCGCCGCCCACGAACGTGAACGTCAGCATGCGGCGACGCAGCCCCTCGTCCCACGTGGACGACGCGACGTCCATGCGGTTGAGCACGTGGTTGCGGACCGCGATGGCCTCCTCCACGTTCTTGAAGCCGATCGCGTTCTCCGCGAGCCCGGGGATGGGGAGCGTGCGCGACACCGAGCCGAGGCCGACGATCAGGTGGTCGTACGTGACCGAGTAGTCGTCGCCCTCCTCCGGGTGGATCGTCACGCGGCGCGCGGCGTGGTCGATCGAGACGACCTTGCCCTGGAGCACGTCGACGCCCTTGAGGGCGCGGCGGTGCGGCGCGACGACGTCGCGGCCGTCGATCGAGCCCGCGGCCGCCTCGGGGAGGAAGGGCGCGTACGTCATGTACGGGCGCGGGTCGACGACGACGATCGCCGCCTCGCGGCGACCGAGCTTCTTGCGCAGTCGGCGCGCGGCGTACAGACCCACGGAGCCGCCGCCGAGGACGACGACGCGGGGCACCTTGCGGGGCCGCGGCGAAGCGGTCTGGGCACGGCTGACCGAGGTCAGGTCATTCTGAGGCATGGTTCCAGAGTATTACCGGTTGCGGCACAGGCGAGCCGGAGCGTCCGTCAGACGGGCGTGACGCGCCCCACGCCCGCCCTGCGCACCGGGCAGACCCGACATTCCGCGCGGCCCGACGGGCCGAACCCGGGGTCGCTCCCGACGGCGACCCCCGGCTGGGGAGCGATCCCGGGCTCGGCGCCTTTCCGTCAGCCGATCGCGCCGACGACGGGGGTCGGGCCCGTCGGTTGCGGCTGCGTGCCGCCCGCGGGCGGGGTCGGCGCGGGCTCGGGTGCCGTGCCCTCGGCCGGGTCCGTCGCGTCGCCCGACGGCGCGGGGTCGTCCGTGTCACCCGGCTCGCCCGTGCCCGACGTCGCGTCGTCCGAGCCGACGCTGGAGGGCACGGCGGTGGGCGCCTTGAGGAAGGGCCACGGCATCTCGCGCGTGCGCGTGCCCGTCGCCGGGACGGGGCGCCCGTCGCCGTCCGCGTACTCGACGTCCTCCTCCGCGACCGCGCGCAGCGGGTAGACGTTCCAGCGCTCGCGACCGTCCGTCGAGAGCGTCGGCTGGAAGTACCACGCGCCCTCGACGTCGGGCACCGACCACGGTCCGTAGGCGCCCTCCTCGGTCACGGTGCGCACCTGGCGGCCGCGGTCGTCGAAGATCTGGACGTCGCGCACGGGGTCTCCCGCGGCGTCGTAGACGAACAGGTTGGAGACCTGCATCCCGTCGACCCACACGCCGTCGCCGCCCGGCCCCGAGGGGCCGCCGTAGGAGACGGGCTGCGTCCCGCCGCTCGCGTCGGCCCACCCCTGCTGGTAGCCGCTGTCCCACCCGGACACGGAGACCGAGGCGCTCGCCGCGGTGACGTAGAGCACGGTCGGGACCGCCGCGACGGCCGCCGCGACGGACAGCGGGCGCACGACCTTGGGCAGCCAGGTCGTGGGCAGCCAACGACCCCGACCCCACTGGACGCTCACCACCACGGCGGCGAGCACCACGACCCGTGCGGAGAGGTCCCGCGGCAGGACCGCGACCTGGTAGCCGCCGAGCAGCGCGAGCAGGAGCGTCGCCACGACCCAGCCGCGCAGGATCCACCACGCGGGCGTCAGGGTCCGCAGGAACTCCATGACGGAGGCCCACTGGGACGTCGAGGTGACGGGCCGCCACAGGGAGCGCCACCCGGACGACAGGATCCCGCCGAGCACGAGCAGCCGCCCGCGCAGCCCGATGCGGGGGCGGCGCGCGCCGCCCGGCGCGGCGACGGACGGGAGCCCCGCGGCGCCCCGCAGCTCGGCGGCGTACTCCGCCGGCGGGCCGAAGAACGCGACGAGGTCGAGGCCCGTGTCGTCGGCGACGGCTCCGCCCGGGTCGGCGGGGCCGCCGTCGGGCAGCGGACGAGCGGGACCACTGCGGCGCGGCAGCGCGCCCGGCGCGTCGACGACCGCCTCGGCGAGGTCGGCCTCGAGCCCGTCGGTGAGCTCCTCGACCTGCTCCGGCCGCAGGTCGGCGAGGTGCGCGCGCACCTGCTGCGCGTACGCGTGGACGTGCTCGTAGAAGGCCAAGCCCACGGGCGCCCCGGCGGGCTGCTGCGCGGGCGTCGTCGTGCTCATCAGGCGGCCACCTCTCCGGTCCGCAGCAGCGCGGACACGGTGCCCGCGAACGTCTGCCACTCCTTGCGGTGCAGGTCGAGCATCGCCCGCCCCTGCGCGTTGATCCCGTAGTACTTGCGGTGCGGGCCGGCGTCGGACGGCACGACGTACGTCGTCAGCGCCCCGCTCGCGTACAGGCGCCGGAGCGTCCCGTACACCGACGCGTCGCCGACGTCGTCCAGCCCCGCCGCGCGCAGGCGTCGCACGACGTCGTACCCGTACCCGTCCTCGGCCTCGACCGCCGCGAGGACCGCGGCGTCGAGCACCCCCTTGAGCAGCTGCGTGGTGTCCATCCGACCCTCCGTCGGGCGTGGCCCTGGTCCGTCCCGGCACTCGGCCCGCCGACCACGACGGGCTCACGCGATGCACACTACCGCGCGATGCACAGTACCACGCACACCGACACTCCGATGCTGGTCGGGGAGACGGCGAACCCGGGGTCGCTCCCCGGGCCTCGGCGTGGGTAGGGAGCGACCCCGGGTTCGGCGGGCGGGTCAGGCGAGGGACCAGGCGATCCCGTCGAGGATGTCGTGCTCGCTCGTCACGACCTCGGTGAGCGAACCGCCCGCGGCGGCGACGTCGTCGCGCACGCGGCGCACGACCTCCGACCACACGAGCGCGCCCGCGCCGATGACGTCCACGCGGCCCGGGTGCATGAAGCCGAGCGCGGCGCGCTCGGCGCGCGAGCGGTGGAGCAGGTCGTCGCACGCCGCGAGGACCGCGTCGACCGGGAGCACGGCGCCGTCGATCCGCTCCCGCTCGTACCGTGCGAGGCCCAGCGCGTGGGCCGTCACCGTCGTGACGGACCCGGCAAGGCCCACGAGCGTCGCCGCCTCCCCCAGCGGGACGACGGCCGCCGCCTCGTCGAGCGCGGCCCGCACGTCGGCTCGGGCCGCGGCCTCCTCGTCCGCGGTCGGCGGGTCGGAGCGCAGGTGCCGCTCCGTCATGCGCACGCACCCGACGTCCATGGAGAACGCGGCGTCGGGCGTGGTCGTGCCGAGCACGAGCTCGGTCGAGCCGCCCCCGAGGTCGACGACCGCGTAGGGGCCCGGACGCAGCGCCGCGACCGTCGACGTCGCGCCGCGGAACGACAGCGCGGCCTCCTCCTCGCCCGAGACGACCTCGGGCTCCACGCCCAGCGCGGCCAGGACGCCCGCGACGAACTCGTCGCGGTTCTCGGCGTCCCGCGTCGCCGACGTCGCGACGAACCGCGTGCGCGTCGCGCCGAGCTCCGCGATCACGTCGGCGTAGCGGCGCGCGGCGTCGAGCGTGCGCGCGAGCGCCTCCGGCGCGAGGCGGCCCGTGCGGTCGACCCCCTGGCCGAGCCGGACGACCTCCATGCGTCGGTCGAGGTCGACGAGCGTGCCCGCCGCCGGGTCGACGTCCGCGACGAGCAGGCGGATCGAGTTGGTGCCGCAGTCGATCGCGGCCACGCGCGAGGCGCCGGCCCCTGCAGGGGCCGGCGAGGGTGCCGTCGCGGCGAGCGCGCCCGGGTCACGGGTGAGGGGAGAGGTGGAGCCAGAGGTCATGCGACCAAGCGTGCCACGGCGTCAGCAGGTGCAGCGGTCGGGGCGCCAGACGTCGCGCACGCGCTCGAGCGCCTCGTCGCCCAGCGGGTTCACCCCGGGGCCGGCGGCCAGGGCGTGCCCCACGAGCACGTGCAGGCACTTGACGCGCGTGGGCATGCCCCCGGCCGAGATCCCGTCGATCTCCTCGACGTGGCCGAGCGCCTCGCGCTGCGCGAGGTAGTGCTCGTGCGCACGCCGGTACGCGGCGGCGAGCTCCTCGTCCTCCGTGAGGCGCTGCGACATCTCCTTCATGACGCCGTTCGCCTCGAGCGTCGACGCGGCCGCCACGGCACCGGGGTGCGTGAGGTAGAAGGTCGTGGGGAACGGCGTGCCGTTCTCGAGCCGCGGCGCGGTGCGGACCACGAGCGGGCGCCCGCACGCGCACCGCGCGGCGATGCCGACGACCCCGCGCGGGGTGCGCCCGAGCTGCTCCGCGAGGGTCTCGAGGTCGCGCTCGGTGACGACGGCGTCCGGGTCGTCGGCGGGGATGGCCAGGCGGGCGTCGGGCACGGGTGTTCCTTCGGGTCGGTCGGGCGCGTCGGGTCGACGCGTCACCCATTCTCCCCGCTCGACGGCGCCGCGCCGTCGCCGGCCGGGTCCTCGTCCGCGGGCGGGGACTCCTCGCCAGCCCCGTCGTCGGCCGTCCCGGCCCCCTCGCCCGTTCCCGACGACACCGGCTGCTCGCCCGCGACCTGCACCGACGCCCAGATCGCCTCGTACCAGGGCGTGCCGTCCTCATAGCCCTGGACGGGGCCGTCGGTGATCGTCTGCCCGGTCTGCGGGTCGATGTCGTCGACGACGGTCTCCGGGTCGAGCACGCGCCACGGCCGCTCGCCCGGCATGACGAAGTTCAGGCGGTCCCGGGCCTCGCGCTCGACGTACGCCTGGTCGTCCCAGCGGTCCAGCTCGGACTGGAGGTCGTCGTGCTGGGCCTGCGCCTGGGCGAGGTCGTTGCGCAGCTCGCGCAGCTCCCCCGTCTGGTTGACGTACGCCCGCAGGGTGGGCAGCAGCAGCACCACGGCGAGCAGCACGACGACGGACAGCACGAGGGTCCGGACCGTCACGACCTCGGGAAGCAGGAAGCCGTACCGGCTGCGGCGCCGGTCCTCCGGCGCGGGACCCGCGGCGCGACGCGACGGTGCCGGTCGCTGCGTGCGCGCGGCAGGGCGGCGCGCGCCCGCCGACGAGGAGGGCTTCGCCCCGGTCGTGCGGCCCGTCGCAGAGCCCTTCCCGGTCGTCGGCCGCGTGCCCGACGCGCCCTTCGGCGCCGCGGGCTTGGACGCCGACGGGCGGGACGCACCGGCCGACGTCGACCCGGACCGGGGCGCCGGCTTCGACCCGGACCCGCGCGCGGGCCCGGTCCCCGGACGCGCGGGGGCACCGGGGCGCGGGGGGCGGCGCGAGGACGGCATGCCCCGATTGTGCTGCCGCGACGGCCCCGGCCCCGGGAGCACGCGCGGTGCGCCCGCGAACGTGAGCCGATCGACACGACATCTTCACCCGCGGCCGTGACCTGCGGCGGGGTGCGGGTGCCCGCCCGGGCCCCGGACGCGCCGGAGCCCGGCGGGCCGACGAGCGGCCCTCCGGGCTCCGGGTGCCGGGTCGCCCCGGCGGCGTGCGTGACCCGAGGGTCAGCCCTGCACCGTCCAGCGCGGGAACGCGCCGCGACCGGCGTAGCGCGCGGCGTCGTCCAGCGCCTCCTCGATGCGCAGGAGCTGGTTGTACTTGTTGATGCGCTCGCCACGGGCGGGGGCACCGGTCTTGATCTGGCCGGCGTTCGTCGCGACGGACAGGTCGGCGATCGTCGTGTCCTCGGTCTCGCCCGAGCGGTGCGACACCATCGCGGTGAAGCCGTTGCGCTGCGCGAGCTCGACGGCGTCGAGCGTCTCCGTGAGCGTGCCGATCTGGTTGAGCTTGACCAGGAGCGAGTTCGCCGCCTTGAGCTCGATGCCCTTGGCGAGGCGCTCCGGGTTGGTGACGAACAGGTCGTCGCCGACGATCTGGACCTTGTCGCCGACCTCGGCCACGAGCTGCGACCAGGCGCCCCACTCGTCCTCGGACAGCGGGTCCTCGATGGAGACCAGCGGGTAGTCGCGCACGAGCTGCTCGTAGTACGCGATGATGTCGTCCGAGCTCGTGGCCTTGCCCTCGAACTGGTAGGCGCCGTCCTGGAAGAACTCGGTCGCGGCGACGTCGAGCGCCAGGGCCACGTCCTTGCCGGGGACGAACCCGGCCTGCTCGATCGCGACGAGGATCAGGTCGAGCGCGTCGCGGTTGCTCGGCAGGTTCGGCGCGAAGCCGCCCTCGTCGCCGAGGCCCGTCGCGAGGCCCTTGCCCTTGAGCACGGACTTCAGCGAGTGGTAGACCTCCGCGCCCGTGCGCAGCGCCTCGCGGAACGAGGACGCGCCGATCGGGGCGACCATGAACTCCTGGATGTCGACGTTCGAGTCGGCGTGCGACCCGCCGTTGAGGATGTTCATCATCGGCACGGGCAGGACGTGCGCGTTCGGGCCGCCGACGTAGCGGTACAGGTCCAGGCCGGCGCTCTTCGCGGCGGCCTTCGCGACGGCGAGCGAGACGCCGAGGATCGCGTTCGCGCCGAGCTTGCCCTTGTTCGGGGTGCCGTCGAGGTCGATGAGGGCGGCGTCGATGAGGCGCTGGTCCTCGGCCTCGAAGCCGATGAGCTCCGGGGCGATGTCGTCGATCACGGCGTTCACCGCGCCCTCGACGCCCTTGCCCAGGTAGCGGGACTTGTCGCCGTCACGACGCTCGACGGCCTCGAACGCACCGGTCGACGCGCCCGACGGCACTCCGGCGCGGGCGAACGTCCCGTCGTCCAGGACGACCTCGACCTCGACGGTCGGGTTTCCGCGGGAGTCGAGGATCTCGCGCGCTCCAACGGCTTCGATGCTGGCCACAGGTGCTCCTTCGGGGCAGGGCTGCGGGCGCTTCGAACGGTGGTGGCGGACCCGGGCAGGGAAACCCGGGACGCCGCGTGCGCGCCCGCGACGATGGTGGGTTTACGACCACAGCCTAGTGCCCGGATGTGACCTGCGCCGCTGCGTCCGGTCCGTGGGCCCCGGGTCGGGGACCTGCGCGACGACGATCGGGACGAACGTCCCGGTCAGGCCGTCCCCTCCGCGCGCCGCGTCTCGGCCGCGACGATCTCGCCCTCGACGCGCCGCAGCTCCCCGCGCAGCGCCGCCTCGGCGTCGAGCCCGTCCTCCTCGGCGCGCGCGACGAGGGCGAGCAGCTCGCGCCCCAGCCGCTCGTCCGCCGTCGTGCCCTCGTCGCCGACCGCGGCGGGCGCACCGCCCGACGGCGCCGCGAGCGCCGTGCCGACCACGTCGCCGAGGCCGCCGCGACCGGCGCGGGAGAGGACCTTCTGCGCGCGGGCGAGCGCGCCCTGGGTGTGCGAGATCCCCTCGAGCACGGACGTGCGCTGCTTCTCGGCCTTCTTGATCGCGTCCCACTGCTCGTGCAGGTCGGTCGCGTCGGCGTCGGCGAACACGTGGGGATGGCGTCGCACGAGCTTCGCCGCGAGGTCGGCGGCGACGTCGTCGACCGTGAACGGGTCCGGCTCCTCGCTCGCGATGCGCGCGTGGAAGAGCACCTGGAGCAGCAGGTCGCCGAGCTCCTCGCGCATCCCCGCGCGGTCGCCGGTCTCGATGGCGTCGGCGAGCTCGTGCGCCTCCTCCAGCAGGTACCGCACGAGCGACTCGTGCGTCTGCTCGCGGTCCCAAGGACACCCGCCCGGCGAGTACAGCCGGTCCATGACGGCGACGACGTCGCGCAGCGGGTCGGTCGCGGACACGGGCTGAGGAGCCGGGGGCACGGGTGCGGTCACCACGTCATCGTAGGTTCGCCGACCAGGCGATCCGTGCCCGCCGAGCAGGCGGTCGTGGCTCGTCCGGATCTCCGGACGGGCCACGACCACCTGCTCGCCGTCCGCGGGCGACGGGTTGGCGGGTCAGCGGGTCAGCAGGTGCGTGCCTCCACCGCGATGTCGCGCGTCGACGCGGGGCCGCCGGGCTCGAGCGTTGCCGTGATCGTGGCCGTGGTGGCCGGGACCGACGTCGCGCGCACCGCGAAGGACTGGTACGCGTTCGCGCCCGGCGCCACCGCCGGGAACGTCCGCGTCCCGTACGGGGTCGTGAGCGTCACGTCGACCGGCACGTCCTCGCGGTTCGTGGCCCGGACCGCGACGTACGCCTTGCCCGCGAGGCAGCGCGCCGACGCCTCGACGTCGAGCGCGACCTCGGGCGCCGTGCCCGCGCCGACGAGCCGTGCGACGCCCCAGCGCGCCGTCGACTGGTAGCCCGCCCCGGACGGGTCCGCCCAGTTGCGGATCGCGGTGCGCGTGCCCTCGGACGCGTCGTTGACCTGGAGGTCGAGCCCGTGGAACGTGCCCTCACCGCCCTGGTCGGCGAGGTCGACCGCGAGCTCGACGACGTACCCGTCGGCCGTGCGCGTCGTCGCGCTCGTGACGCGCGCCCGCTGCGCCGCCTCGTCGCCCGTGCCGAACGACACCGCGTTCTCGGCGCTCACGCGGATCTGGGTGTCCAGGTCACGGTAGGCGCCGTTCTTGGCGTTGCCCGCGTCGACGTAGACCTCGACCGAGTCCTGCACCCACGGGTCGGAGCCGCTCACGTCCACCACCGGGTCGGCGACCTCGGCGAGCACGTAGAGCGTCCGGTCGCGCCACAGGGTGCGGACGGTCGCGACCGCGCCGCCGCTCCCCTGGACCTCCTTCGCGGTCGTCACGGGCGCGTTCGCCTCCGCCCACACGACGTCGATGTCGCCGTCGACCGCGGGCGCGGCCGACGCGTGCGCGACCTCGAGGTAGGACAGCTCCTCGAGCAGGCGCAGCGTGCCCGTCGCGCCGGGCGTGTTCCAGGCGGACGTCGCGCCGCCGTCGGTCGCGCGCACGTCGAGCGCGAGCGTGTCGCCCACGGCGGCGGCGTCGAGCGGGAGGTGCGCGACGACGTCGTACCCGCCCGCGCGCTCGGTCACCTCCGCGGCGGCCCCCGCGCTCGTCGTCCCGTCGCGCCCGACGACGTGCTCCGCGCCGGCGAGCGCGAACGTCACGGCGTCGGCCGCGTCGGCGGTCGCGTCGTCGACGCTCGCGAACGCGGTGAGGTGGTCCGGGGCCCAGCGGAGCTGGAACCCGACCTCTCCCCCGGCGGCCCCGCCCGGCGCGGCGAAGGTGTGCAGCGGGAGCCGCTGCCAGTCCGGGGCCGCGGCGGCGTCGCCGTCGAGCGGGACGTCCCCGGCGAACACGTCGGCCGTGCGCAGCAGGGCGGGCAGCTCGCCGTCGACCACGCCGTGGTACGCGGGCTTGGCCTTCAGGGCGTCGTCGAAGACGAGCGGCGCACCGCTGTCGACGCGCCAGCTCCGGCCGTCGGTGAGGCCCCACACGGTGACGGAGTAGAGGTCGTCCGCGTGCGCGCGGAACGCCCGGAACGCGTCGCGGTAGTAGTAGCCCTGCTCGACGAGGCTCGCCTGCGTGACCGGGGTCCCGGTCGTCACGTCGAGCTCGGTGACGGCCTGCGTCACGGGCAGGTCGGCGAACCGCTCGATCGCGCCCTCGAGCGCGGAGACCGGCATCGCGAGGCTCACGTGGAACTGGTGGCCCACGCCGTCGACGGGCACGCCGCGCGCCAGGAGGCGCTCGACGAGCGCGTGGTAGCGGTCCTGCTTGCCGCCCTGCTCGGTGTTGTAGTCGTTGATGAACAGCGCGACCGGACGCTCCCCGCGCTCCTTCGCCGCCGGGTCGGCGTAGACGTCGTTGAACGCCTCGTCGGCGTACGCGAACGCGAGGTCGAGGTACTCCTCGCCGAGGATCCGGAACCACTCCGAGCGGCGCAGGCCGTCGGGGTTCTCCGCGCCGTCCGACACGACCTCGTTCACCACGTCGAACGCCGTGAGCGGGTTGTCGCCGCCGAACGGGCCGTAGGCGTCGGCGAGCGCCCCCGCGACGGAGAAGACGTGGGTCCGCAGGCGGTCACGCAGGACCTGACGGTCCGCCTCGGACGTCGTCAGGGGCGCGCCGTCGGCGCCCTCGAAGAACCAGTCCGGCGTCTGCGAGTGCCACACGAGCACGTGCCCGTAGACGCGCAGGTCGTGGGCGGCCGCGTAGTCCATGAGCGCGGTCGCCTCGGGGTGCGTCCGGAAGGTCCGGTCCTCGTCGTACCAGGCCTCGGGCTTCATGTGGTTCTCGGCGGTGATCTGGTCGAAGTGCCGCAGGAGCAGCTCGGACGACGCGCCCGAGGTCTCCCGGCTGTCGATCGCGACCCCGACCGGCACGTCGACGGTCTCCTTGATGCCCGTGAGGTCCTCGACCGCGGGCGGCGGCGGCACGCGCAGCACGACGTCGTCGACGAGCAGGTCGCTCGTGTTGTCGCCGTTGTAGTCCGTCTCCAGGTAGAGCAGCGCCTCGTCCGCGGCGGCACCCGGGAACGTCGCGGTGATCTGCGTCCAGCCGGTGCTCGTGATCCCCGAGAACTGTGCGAGGGTCGAGTACGACGTCGTCCCGTCGACCGTGCGCGCGATGCTGAGCCACACGTCGTCCGCGGGCTGGCCCTCGGCGAAGCGGACCCACGCGCTGAGCTCGTACGTCGTGCCGGCGGCGAGCAGCCCGGTCACGTCGTGCCCGATGCCGTCGCCCTGGCCGTCGCGACCGGAGACGACCGCGGCCTGCGCGCCGCCGTGGGCCACGTCCGTGAGGTCGAGCGACGGCGTCGTCGCGTCGCCCGCGCGCGGCACCCAGCCGCCGAGGCCGTCCTCGAAGCCGGTCTCCAGCAGGACCTCGCCGCCGCGCGGCGGCGTGCCGACGGGGAACGTGAAGTCCCAGCCGGCCGCGAGCCGCTCCGCGACGACCGTCTCGACCGCCGCGAGCGTGCCCGCGCGGTCGCCGCCGCCGTCGTGCGCGAGCACGACCTCGCCGGGCCTCATCGCGGCGCGCAGGTTCGCGGTGAGGGTCTCGACGTCCTGGGTCTCCCAGTCGGAGATCGTGTTGACGACCGCGAGCGGCTGCATGCCGAGCGCGACCGCGACCTCGGGGGTCGCGCCCCACGAGCCGTTCGGCGCGCGGAAGAACGGGACCGGGTACGCCGGGTCGCCGAGCGCGTCGCGCAGGATGCCGAGGTTCTCGACGAGGTCGGCGCGCACCTGGTCGGGGGACCACGCGCCCATGTCGGCGTAGCCCGTCGAGTGGTTGCACAGCACGTGGCCCTCGTCGACGATGCGGCGCAGGAGCTCGGCGCCGCCCGGCGCCTGGACGTTCTGGCCGATGACGCAGAACACCGCGTGCAGGTCGTGCTCGGCGAGGAAGTCCAGGAGCGCGGGCGTCGTGCCGGGGTTCGGACCGTCGTCGAACGTCAGGGCCGCGACGTCGCCGGACCCCTCGGCGAGGCGCACCGGCGTCGGGACGGGGTTCACCGCTCCCCCGGGCACGACGTCGCCCGGGTCGGTCGCGACGGTCGTCACGCGGACGTCGTCCAGCAGGAACGACGGGTGCGCACCCGCGACCGGCGCGGCCTCGACGTAGAGCGTCGCCGCGGTGAGGCCCGCGGGCAGGGTGTACGTCCCCCCGATCTCCACCCACCCGTCGGCCGTCGTCGCGACGGCCCCGCCGACCCACGTGTACGCGTCTCCCGCCGCGCCGGTCTCCTGCACGGTGAAGTGGACGCCGGACGACCCGGTGGCGCCCGCCGGCAGCTTGACCCACGCCTCGACGTCGTACGCGACGCCCGGCTCGAGCAGCGCGAGCGCGTCCGTCGCGACGCCGTGCCAGTCCGCGGTCCGGCCCGTCACCGCGAGGCTCGACGACCCGCCGTGCGCCTCCGCGTCGGTCATGGCGACGGTGACCGGCCCGCGCGCGGTCCACGGCGCCGTCGTCGCCGACTCGAAATCGTTCTCTAGAACGATATCGATATCGTTATCGACCTGGGCAGACGTCGACACGCCCATCGCATCCATCCCCATCGCCGCGCTCGCTCCCCCGCTCGCCACGAGGGTGGCGAGCACCCCCGCCACGGCGGTCCTCCACGTGCGTCTCATCGTCGTCGCTCCCTTGCGATCGGCTGCACGGGGCACGTCGCCCCCGGGCGCACCGGCGCGCCCGGGCCACACCCTAGGGGCACACACCAGGTTCAGACAATGGTTGAACTATTTCCCGCCACGGTAGCGGCAGACCCCGCCCCGGTCTGGGTGAGACCGGGGCGGGGCCGCGAGGTCACGACCTCCAGGTGTCCGACAGCGTCACGGAGCCGTCCTGTCCGACCGTCGCGGTGCGGTTGCCGCCGCTCTCCCAGACGACGTTCCCGCCGCCGTCGCGCTTGACGTACTTGTACTCGAACGTCGTCCCGGCCGGGAGGTCGAGGGTCGCGGTCCAGACGGGGTAGCCCGCCGCCGAGAGCGCGACGCCGTTCGCGGGCGCCCATGACCCGAGCGCCGGGATGCTCCCGACGACGAGCACGTTCTGCCCCCAGGTCGTCGTCGCCGTGACGGAGAACGACGCGTCGCCCTGGCCCTCGACGGGGCCGGGCCCCTCGCCGTCGTCCTCGCACGGGTCGCCCGCCGTGACCGTCCCGCCCGAGACCGCGACGGCGGCGCCCGACAGGGAGTAGTCCTTGCCGCCGTTGTTGTCCCACGCGCCCGAGCCGTTCGTGAACGCCGCCGTGACGGTCGCGGCGGCACCGGTCGCGCCGTCCGGCAGGACGATCTCCTTCGCGACCCAGCCGGTGCAGGCCGCGGTCATCGCGACCCCGGGCACGGCGGTCCAGGCGCCCGTGCCGACGCGGTAGTGGACGTTGTACGCGTTCCAGCCCCTGTCGGTCGCGTAGTAGACGGTCGTCGTGCCGCTCGGGTCGACGGGACCCGGGCCGCCGGTGCCGCCGTCGTCCACGGCGCCGACGTGCAGCGCGAGCGCCCCGTACGCCGGGACCGTCGCGGTGAAGGTGCCGGAGCCGGAGACCGTGACCGTCTTGGCGCAGTCCTTCGACGCGACGACGTCGCAGTACGTACCCGCCGGGAGCGACGTCTGGTAGGTGCGCGTGACCGCGTTCGCGGAGTTGTTGATCGTCACGTACCCCTTGCTGCCGCGACCGTACGCGACGTGGTTGTTCCCGTCGTCCCACCAGTTCGTCACCGCGGTCCCGGCGACGGCGTTGTGGAAGCCGACCATGCCCGCGATCTCGGTCCAGCGCTGCGTGCAGACCCAGGCGCTGTTCGAGCAGCTCGCGTCCGGCACGGACGTCGCGGACGCGCCCGGGGCACCGGCGTCCTTGTCGTTCCACGTGTAGCCCGAGTAGACGCTCGGCGCGCCGTACGGCCACGAGAGCATGAACGTGTTCGCGAGCTTGTACTTGGCGCCCCACCTGTAGTTCATGGTCTCGCCGTTGCGCTCGGTGTCGTGGTTGTCGACGAACACGCCGGCGCGGTCCGAGGGCAGCTTGTTGTCGCCGATGGTGCGCAGGTCCTTGATCTGGCCGTCGAACCGGGACTTGAGCTCGCGCGCGTAGTCGAACTCGTGCGAGTCGCCGGAGTCGAGGTACTCCGAGGGCTGGATGGGCTCGCCGCCCGCGCCGATGACCTCGTGCACCCAGAAGACGTCCGGGTTCGTGAGCCGCGCCTTGATCGCCGCGAGGTCCGCGGCCGGGATGTGCTTCGCGGCGTCGATCCGGAACCCGGCGACCCCGAGGGAGAGCAGGTCGTTGAGGTAGCCCGCGATCCGGCCGCGCACGTAGTCGGAGCCCGTCCGCAGGTCCTGGAGCGAGACGAGGCGGCAGTTCTGCACCACGTACCGGTCTCCGTACCGGTTGCCGATGTTCTCCTTGCAGTCGTTGAAGTCGTTCGGCCCGTAGAGCCCGGGGTAGTTCTCGACGCCGTACGACGAGCCCGCGACACCCGTCCCGCCGCCCTGGTCCGCACCCGCCATGTGGTTGAGGACGGCGTCGGCGATGACGCCGACGCCCGCGGCACGGCAGGTGTCGACCATGTTCTCGAACTCCGCCCGGGTCCCGAGCTTCGAGTCGATCCGGTAGCTCACGGGCTGGTAGGAGGTCCACCACGCGGTGCCCTGGATCGTCTCCTGCGGCGGGGAGACCTGGACGTAGCCGAACCCGGCCGGGCCGATCGTGCTGGTGCACTCGGCGGCCACCGAGTCCCAGGTCCACTGGAAGAGGTTGAGGATCACGTCGCCCCGGCCGTTCGGGGAGTCGACGACGGGCGTGGGCACGGGCGGCGCGGCCGCGGCGGGCGCGGCGACCGGGACCGTGGCGGCGAGCGCCGTCCCGAGCGCGAGGGCCGCCGAGGCGACGGTGGCGACGAGGCGCCGCAGCCGACCGTCGCGTCGGTCGGCTCGCGCTCGGCCGCGGTCCGCGGCGGGGGGTGCGGCGGGAGTGGGTGCCGGCGGACCGGCGGGATCGGTGGTGCGCGTCATTGCTGCTCCTTCGAGGTGCTGCGACCGACGGCGCGCTCGGCCTCGAGCGCGGGAGGGCCACGCGGTGCTGACTGCGCCCCGGGGTGTCGGGCGCGTCCGGGACTCGGCGGCGTTGCAGAGAGTTTCCGGATGTTGCTGCAACCTTACAGAGCGCTCGGTGCTCTGTCACGACCTCGTACGCGGCGCCCGGTCGACACGCCCACGTCGAGCGAGGGCGCTCTCGGCCGGGTGACGCACCTCGGGGTGCATCCCTCGGCCGGGAGGGCAGCGCGCACCGGCGGGACCTCGGGCCGCCCACGAGCCATGCACCGTGCGTCCGGACGGCATAGCGTCGAGCCGTACGCACACGGGAGGAGACGACGCCATGGGGACCAAGCGCCGCTGGAAGGACCTGACCACGGGTCAGAAGATCGCCGTCGGAGTCGTGGGCGCGGCACAGGTCACGCTCACCGCCGCGGCGTACCGCGACCTGCTGCGCCGCCCGGCAGAGCAGGTCAACGGCACCAAGCTCGCGTGGGGGCTCGCGCTGCTCGTCAACTGGGTCGGCCCCATCGCCTACTTCCTCGACGGCCGGAAGAGCTGACCCCCGCTCAGCGGGCGGCCGACGACGTCCCGACCGTCGCCGCCGCGCTCACCTCGCCGACGATCACGGCGTCGATGAGCTGGCGCGCCCACTCGAGCACCTCGGCGCCGCGCAGCGGGCGGCCGCCGATGCGCGCCGTCGTCGGGTACGGGACGAGGAACGCGCGGATCGCGGGCTTGAGGAGCGTGCCCGGGTAGAGGCGCTTGAGCCGGAGCTGCGCGGACTCCGCGAGGTCCACGGGCGCGAACCGGATGAACTTGCCCTGCGCGGTGACGTCCGTGAGCCCCGCGCGGCGCGCGTGGTTGCGGAAGTCCGCGACGTCGAACAGCGCGGACGCGACGTCCGGCAGGGCGCCGTACCGGTCGACGAGCTCGGCCCGGACCTCGGCGAGCTCGGGCGCGTCGGTCGCCGCGGCGATCTTCTTGTACGCCTCGAGCCGCAGGCGCTCGGTCGCGATGTACGACTCGGGCAGGTGCGCGTCGACGGGGAGCTCGATGGAGATCTCGGGCTGCTCCTCCGGACCGTCGCCGCGGTAGTTCGCCACGGCCTCCCCCACCATCCGCACGTACAGGTCGAACCCGACGCCCGCGATGTGCCCGGACTGCTCGCCCCCGAGCAGGTTGCCCGCGCCGCGGATCTCGAGGTCCTTCATCGCGACCTGCATGCCCGCGCCGAGGTCGGTGTGGGCCGCGATCGTGGCGAGGCGGTCGTGCGCGGTCTCGGTGAGGGGCCGCTCGGGCGGGTACAGGAAGTACGCGTACGCGCGCTCGCGACCGCGGCCCACGCGTCCGCGGAGCTGGTGGAGCTGGGAGAGCCCGAGCATGTCCGCGCGCTCGAGGATGAGCGTGTTCGCGTTGGAGATGTCGAGGCCCGTCTCGATGATCGTCGTGCAGACGAGGACGTCGAGCTCCTTCTCCCAGAACGCGCGGATCACCTGGTCGAGCTGGTGCTCGTTCATCTTGCCGTGCGCGACGCCCACGCGGGCCTCGGGGACGAGCTCGCGCAGCCGCGCCGCGGTGCGCTCGATCGTCTCGACCTTGTTGTGCACGTAGAACACCTGGCCCTCGCGCAGGAGCTCGCGGCGCAGCGCCGCGGCGATCTGCTTCTCCTCGTACGCCCCGACGTACGTGAGGACGGGGTGGCGCTCCTCCGGCGGGGTCGCGAGCGTCGACATCTCGCGGATGCCGGTGACGGCCATCTCGAGCGTGCGCGGGATCGGGGTCGCGGACATGGCGAGCACGTCGACGTTGGTCCGCAGCTGCTTGAGCGTCTCCTTGTGCTCGACGCCGAACCGCTGCTCCTCGTCGATGATGACCAGACCCAGGTCCTTGAACCGCACGCTGCCCGTGATGAGGCGGTGGGTGCCGATGACGACGTCCACCGTCCCCTTGGCCAGCCCGTCCACGACCTCCTCGGACTCCTTGGGGGTCTGGAAGCGCGACAGCGCCTTGACCGTCACCGGGAAGCCCGCGTACCGCTCGGAGAACGTCTCGAGGTGCTGCTGCACGAGCAGCGTCGTGGGCACGAGCACCGCGACCTGCTTGCCGTCCTGGACCGCCTTGAACGCCGCGCGGATCGCGATCTCCGTCTTGCCGTAGCCGACGTCGCCGCACACGAGCCGGTCCATGGGGACCGTCTTCTCCATGTCCGCCTTGACCTCGTCGATCGTCGCGAGCTGGTCCGGCGTCTCGACGTACGCGAACGCGTCCTCCAGCTCGCGCTGCCACGGCGTGTCCGGGCCGAACGCGTGGCCCTGCGTCGCCATGCGCGCCGAGTACAGGCGGATGAGCTCGCCCGCGATCTCCTTGACGTGCTTGCGCGCGCGGGTCTTCGTCTTGGCCCAGTCGGCCCCGCCCATCTTGTTGAGGCTCGGCGACTCGCCGCCCGTGTACTTGGTGACCTGGTCGAGCTGGTCCATGGGCACGAACAGCCGGTCGCCCGGCTGGCCGCGCTTGCTGCTGGCGTACTCGATGACGAGGTACTCGCGCGTCGCCGCGTTGCCGCCCGTGCCGAGCGTGCGCTGGACGAGCTCGACGAACCGCCCCACGCCGTGCTGCTCGTGCACGACGAAGTCGCCCGCCTTGAGCTGGAGCGGGTCGACGACGTTGCGGCGCCGGCTCGGCATCTTGCGCATGTCGCGCGTGCTCGTGCCGGCCCGGCCCGTGAGGTCGGCCTCGGAGAAGACGGCGAGCCGCAGCTCGGGCGCGACGAAGCCCTTGCCGACCATCGCCGGGGTGACGAGGACGATGCCGCCCTCGGGCTCGTCGTCGAGCCGCGGCACGAGGCGCGCCGGGGTGTCCGCCGCGCCGAGCTGCTCGACCATGCGCTTGGCCGGCCCGTGACCCTCCGTCGTGAGCACGAGCCGCCAGCCGGCGTGCTGCAGACCGCGCACGTCGTCGAGCGCGCGCGCCACGTCGCCGCGGTAGGACTCGACGTCGCGCGCGCCCAGCGTGAAGGTGGGCACGCCGTCGGCGCTCTCGCCCACGTGCGCGGCGGTCGTGCCCGACGCCGCGCCCGCTCCGGCCGCGTCCGGCCGACCGGCGTCGGGCGCCACGTCCAGGTCCGGGTTGTCGAGCGCGAACGACGACAGCGTCCACCAGCCCAGGCCGCGACGCTGCGCGACCGCACGGACCTCGGCGAACGTCTCGAACGACGCCCCGGACAGGTCGACCGGCGCCTTGCCGCCCGCGACGGCGCCGGTCCAGGCGGCGGCGAGGAACTCCTCCGTCGTCGCGACGAGGTCGTGGGCGCGGCGGCGCACGCGCTCGGCGTCGTCGACGACGAGCAGCGCGTCGTCGGGCACGAGCTCCAGCACCGGGACCATGCGGTCCACGAGCACCGGCGCGAGCGACTCCATGCCCTCGACCGCGACGCCCGCGGCCAGCTTGTCGAGCATCTCCGTGGCGCCCGGCAGGTCCTCGACGAGCGCCGCGGCCCGCGACCGCACCGACTCGGTGAGCAGGATCTCGCGGCACGGCGGCGCCCACAGCCCGTGCTCGGCGATCTCGAGGCTGCGCTGGTCCGCGACGGCGAACCAGCGGATCTCCGAGACCTCGTCGCCCCAGAACTCGACGCGCAGCGGGTGGTCCTCGGTGGGCGGGAACACGTCGAGGATGCCGCCGCGCACCGCGAACTCGCCGCGGCGCTCGACCATGTCGACGCGCGTGTACGCGGCCGCGACGAGCCGCTCCGCGACGTCGGTCAGGTCGGCCGTCGACCCGGCGTGCAGCTCGACCGGCTCGAGCTCGCCCAGCCCGTCCACGACCGGCTGGAGGAGCGCGCGCACCGGCATGACGAGCACGCGGACCGGGCCCGACGGCCCGACCTCCGGGTCCGGGTGCGCGAGGCGGCGGAACACGGCGATGCGCTTGGCGACGGTGTCCGCGCGCGGGCTCAGGCGCTCGTGCGGCAGCGTCTCCCAGCTCGGCAGGACCGCGACCACGTCCGCCAGCTCGTCGGGCAGGTAGGCGCGCACGCTCGCCGCGAGCTCGTCCGCGTCGCGCCCGGTCGCCGTCACGACCACGAGGGGACGCGAGCCCGTCGCCCACGCGTCGCCCGAGGCCGCGCGCTCGTCGCCGCCGGGCACCCCGTCGGCCGGCCCGGTCGCCCGCGCCCCCGCCATCGCGGCGAGCAGCGGCGGGCGCGCGCCGGCCGGGCCGACCACGTCCGCCTCGCCACGGGCGCGCACGTGCTCGACCGCCGCCGTCGCGGCGGGGTCGGCGAGCAGCGCGGGCAGGATGCCGGTGAGGTTCATGCGGTGGGGTCCCTCCGAGGACGGTGGTCGGTGGCGTCGGCGGCCGCACGAGGCGGGCCCGGGTCGAGGACGGTGCCGGGGCTGGTTGAGGACACGACGGGGCAGCACGAACGGCCCGGACCGAGGCTCACCGGGTGGCGAGCGGGTCCGGGCTGGAGCCGTGCGAGACGACGGCTCCCAGCGTACGCCCCGGCGCCCACACGTCGACCGAGGGCAGCCGACCGGCAGCCGACCCTCGGACGTCCGGCAGGCGACCGGGGACGCGACGTTTTCACCCGGCGCGATCCGCCCACGACCGGTGACAGGGTCCCCGCCGCTCCGTCATGCTCGGGGCGTGTCCACCTCGGGGGCGCCGGACCCCGTGCCGCCCCGGCCTCGCTCGTCCGCGCTCCTCGTGCTGCTCGCGCTGGTCGTCGCGGTCTTCGTCGCGCTCTGGGCCGCCTCGCACCTCACCGTGGCCGGGCAGCAGGCCGACGCCGGGGCGTTCCGGACCCTCGCGCCCCTGCACGACGCCGGGCGCGACCTCGCCGGGGCGCTGCGCCGAGGCCTCCCGGTGGCGTGCGCGGCCGTCGTCGCCGTCCTGGGCGTGGTCGCGCTCGTGCGCCGCGCGTGGCGCGACCTCCTCGCCGCGGTCCTGGTCGTGCTGGGGACGGTCGGGATCGCGCTCGGGCTCCGCGAGGTCCTCGTGCGGCCCGACCTCGGGGAGCACGGCTACGCCTACCAGACCTTCCCGAGCGGTCACGTCGCCGTGGTCGGCGGCCTGTGCGTCGCGATCTGGCTCCTGTGGCCGTGGCCGACGTCCCGCGCCGTCGCGGGCTGGGCCGGGCTCGTGGTCACCGCGGTCGCCGCCCTCGCGTCCGTCGTGACGTACGCGCACCGGCCGAGCGACGTCGTCGGCTCGCTGCTCGTCGCCGCCGCCGTCACCGTCGCCGTCGTGTGGCTGCTCGACGTCCCGCGAGGAGCGGGCACGGCGAGCGCGCGCCCCGGAGGCCCTCCCGTCCTGCCCGACGGGACGACCGGCTCGCCCCGCGTCAGCGACCCCTCGGCGTGACGTCGGCGAGCCCCGCGTAGAGGTCCTCGTACCGGTCCACGACCCGCTCCCAGGTGAAGTCCTCGACCCGTCGGCGCCCGGCAGCCCCGATCCGCCCCGCGCGCTCCGGGTCGTCGAGCAGGCCGAGCACGGCCGCCGCGAGCGCCTGCGTGTCCTGGGGGTCCACGAGCACGCCGTCGACGCCGTCGGTGACGATCTCCGGGGGCCCGCCCCGCACGGTCGCCACGAGCGGCCGGCCCGAGCGCCACGCCTCCAGGACCACGAGCGGGGCGGCGTCCGCGCGGCTCGGCACGACGACCACGTCCGCCTCCGCGAGCCGGGCCGCCACCTCGGCGGGGTCGAGCCGCCCGGGGAGCTCGACGCGGTCCGCGAGCCCCGCCGTCGCGACCCGGCGGCGCAGCGCGCCCGCCTCGCTCCCGTCGCCCACGACGACGAGCCGCGCGCGGTCGCGCAGCGCGGAGGACGCGAAGGCGTCCACGAGCAGGTCGAACCCCTTGACGTGCTCGATCCGCCCCACCGCGACGACCACGGGCTCGCGCACCGCGTCCGACCGAGCGGGCTCCCCCGCGGCGACGTCCCGCGGACCGTGATCGACCAGGTCGTACCCGGCCAGGTCGACGCCGTTCGGGACGACCACGGCGTCGGGCGCCCCGAAGCGGACCAGGTCGTCCGCGACGACGCGCGAGCACCCCGTCACCGCGCCCGCGACGTCGATCGAGCGCTCCAACGCCGCCCGCAGCAGCCGCGAGTGCTCGAACACGGCGTGGTCGTCCGCGAACGTCTCCCCGTGGGAGCTGACGACGAGCGGGGTGCGCGTGAGCGTGCGCAGGCCGAGGGCGTACGCGCCGTTGGGGCCGAAGCACTGCACGTGCAGCACGTCGGGCCGGAACGCGCGGAAGGCCCGGCCCCACGCGAGCGCCGCCCGCGGCGCGGCGAGGGCGAACCGGGCGACGTCGCCCGGCCGGCTCGAGGGCTGCGGGGTCGGCAGGTAGCGCACGAGGACGCCGTCGACGCGGCGCGTGCCGAGGCGCTCGCCCCGGTCGACGGTCCAGACCTCCACCGCGGTCCCCCGCGCCGCGAGCACGCGGGCGACGTGACGCACGTGCGACTCGACGCCCCCGGTGTGCGGGTCGAACGAGCTCGCGACCAGCGCCACCCGACGACGCCCTGCCATGCGTCCCTCACCCTCTCGCGGGACGGCCCGCGCCCGGTCCACGATCACCCGCTCATCACCCGCTCCCGCAGGTCCGGCGGGGCGTCCGCGCCACTAGAGTGGGCCACTCTACCGACCGCTCCGGTCGTCCCGACCGTGCCGCACCCGCCGCTCACCACGCCCCGAGGGGGACCCGCCCGATGCCGCAGCTCGTCGTCGCGACCGTCGCGGTCGAGGTGCCCATGGGCGCCCAGGTGTACCAGGAGGAGGTCGCGGCGCGCGCGGCGGGGGCGCTCGCGGAGGGGGGCGCCGGAGCCAGCGCCTGGTCCGTCGACCGCGCCGTCTTCCGCTCGCTCCGCTCCCCGCTGCCCGGCACCCACCGGCTCCCCCTCGGTCGCCTCGGCTCCGCGGCTCCGGCCGTGCGCCGGGCCGTCGGCCGTGCGGTCTACCCGCGGGGCGCCGTCGTGCACCGCGTGGGGCTCGACCTGCCGCCGCACCCGACGCGGGACGTCGTCGCCGTGCAGGACGTCGTGTCGTGGCGCTACGACGACGAGTCCGCACCGGTCCGCGCCGCGGCCGAGGAGGTCCGCCGCGCGGCGGCCGTCGTGTGCGTGTCGGAGTTCAGCGCGGACGAGGCCGCGGAGGTCCTCGGGCTCGCCGAGCGCCCCGCGGTCGCGTACAACGGGGTCGACCCGGTGTACTTCTCGGCCGAGCCGCTGCCCCGCGCGCGCCTCGCGGAGCTGGGGGTGGACGGCCCGTACGTCCTGCACGCGGGCGGCGCGTCGCGCCGCAAGAACCTGGAGGAGCTCGCGGTCGCGTGGGGACGGGTCCGCTCCGCGCGACCGGACCTCACGCTCGTCATGAGCGGTCCGCCGCACCCGCGCCGCACCGGGCTGTTCGCGGAGCTGCCCGGCACCCGGCTCGTCGGGCGCCTGCCGGGCGGGCTCATGCCGGGCCTCGTCGCGGGGGCCGCGGCCGTCGTCGTGCCGTCGCGCTACGAGGGCTTCGGGCTCCCCGCCCTGGAGGCCATGGCCGCGGGCGTGCCGGTGGTCGCGGCGCGCACCAGCTCGCTGCCCGAGGTCGTGGGCGACGGCGGCGTGCTCGCCGAGCCGGACGGCGCGAGCCTCGCGGAGGCGCTGCTGTGGGTGACGACGCGTGACGCCGAGGTCGAGGCGCTCGTCGGGCGCGGGCGCGAGCGCGCCGCCACGTTCACGTGGGAGCGCAGCGCCGCGCAGCACGCCGCGATCTGGCGCGCGGTCGCCGCGCGCGGCTGACCGGGCCCGCCCCCCGGTGACGACGGTCACCCGGCCGGCTCCCACGCCTGGACCGCGCTGATCGCCGCGATCCACTCGCTCTCCGTCGCGAGCGGGACGAAGTCGGGGTGCAGCCCGCCGACGATCCCCGTGTAGTTCGCGGCCAGGACGGGCACGTCGCGCTCGGTCGTCATCGGGAGCGTCACGCGCACGGCCGTGACCTCGACGGGCTCGAACGAGAAGAGCGCGACGCGGTCGAGGAACTGGTCGGTCTGCCGCGCCACGTCCTGCCAGCCGCCGTCGGGCGTCCGCACGGAGACCGTGTAGTCGCGCAGCCCCGACGTGCAGCAGCGGATGCCGGCCGTCGCGACGGCGACGCGGTCGATCGTGCGGGGCCCGTCCGTCGTGACCTCGACGCCGGGCGCCTCGTCGACGGAGCCGTCGGCCAGTCGGCCCGACCGCCACGGCTCGCGCACGGCGAACGTGCCGGACGTGACGACGTCGGGGTCGCTCGCGTCCTCGTGCGTCGACGTCGCGGTCACCGGCCGGCCCTCGAGCACGTCGTCGCCGAACGCCTCGACGGGGGCCACCTCCAGCGCCGTCCCCGCGGGGGCGACGAGCAGGACGGGTGCGCCGTTCACGGGGACCTCGACGCCGCCCGGCGGGACCTCCAGGCCGCGCTGGGCGCCGTACCCGTCCCGCGCGGTCACGGTGACCGCACCGCCCGGCGCGGTGAGCCGCACGGTGGTCGACAGGTCCTCGCTCCACAGCGCGAGCAGCTCCGCACCCGCGACCTCCCCGGCCCCGGGCGCGCGCACGGCGTGGACGCCGGGCGTCCCCGTCTCGACCGCCTCGGGCGGCCCGAACCCGTCGAGGAACGCCGCGCTCGCCGCGAAGGCGGCGCCGGCCGGCTTCACGTACTGCCCGTACTGGAGGAGCGACCACGAGTTCCCGGCCTCGCCGAACCCGCCCTCGGAGAAGAAGTACGTCCACTCGTCGACGCCCTCCACCCCGTACCAGAGGAGCTTGCGCACGACGTCGGACCCGCCCGCCCAGAAGTTCGCGACGCCGTCCGACCACCAGCCGCTCTCGGTATCCCACACGGGGACGTCGCCGCACGGCCCGATCGCCTCGCGCAGCCGGTCCAGCTCGGCACCGTCCGCGGAGAACCCCTCCTCCTCCCACGACCGGTTGAACCCGGTGTAGGGGTGGATCCCCACGACGTCGAGCGAGTCGCAGCCGCCCGCCGCGACCAGGTCGGCCCACCACGCGGGCTCGATCCCGAGCGTGTTGCCGCCCACCACGACGACGTCGGCCGACGCGTCGCGAGCGCCCGCCGCGAACGGCGCGCCGACCTCCTCCTCGTACGCGGCCGCGTCCTCGTAGCCCGTGTTGTTCGGCTCGTTCCACGGCTGCCAGTAGCGGTTCTGCGGTGCGTGCTCGTGGACCGCGGCGACGATCTCGCGCGTCCATCCCTCCCACGTCCCGGCCTCGACCGCGGCCTGCTCCGCCTCGCCGCCCGAGCCGAGCTGGAGCGTGAGGATCACGCCCGTCTCCTCGGCGAGCTCGGCGGCGGCCGCGAGCTCGGTGAACGGGTCGACGTCGGCGGGCTCCTCGCCCTCCTCCTCGTCGGGCTCGAAGGCCGCGTTCGGCAGCGAGTCCCAGACGAGCGCGGCGGCGTCCGGCTCGGCGGTCGGGTCGGGCACGATCGCCCCGAAGTCGAGCTGCGTGCGGTGGCTGCCCACCCCGAGCTGGTCCGCGAGCTGCACGCCCCGCAGCGGTCCGGCGCCGCCCCAGTCCGCGCCGTCCGCGAGCGCCGCCGGGTCCAGGCCGCTGCCCGCCGCGGCCACGGTGTAGCGCAGGCACGTCCCCGAGACCGCCTCGCCCGTCGCGGCGTCGACGAGCGCGGCGTCGACCTCGTACACGCCCGGGCGGGTCGGCGGCAGGTCGAGCGGGAGCTCGCCGCCCTCCGCGGGGAGGTCCACCACGGTCTCCTCGCCGACCACCGGGTCCCACACGCGCGGGTCCCCGCGCACCTGGTAGCGCAGGCGGTACGTCCCGGCGGAGGCGGCCCAGGCGTCGTCGAACGCGGCGACCACGCGCGGCGCGGTCCCGTCGGGGAAGACGCCGTACGGCACGTCCACGAGCAGCCCGGCGCCGAGCCCGAGGCCGCCGAACAGCTCCTCGTTCGCCGCGTTGTACTTCACCGGGGCGCCGAGCTGGTACGCCATCCGGTCGGCCGAGATCTCGGTGAGCGCGAACCCGCCGTCGTCGCCGTGCGTGAGGACGTAGTACGGCGCGTCGCCCGCGGTGCCGTCGCGCAGCACCGGCGTGCTCTCCCACAGCGCGAACGGCTGCTCGAGGTCCTTGTGCGTGTCCGGCCACACGCCGCGGAACACGCCGTCGCTCCCCCACCACCGGAACCCGAGGTTCTCGTCGGCGACGACGAGGCCGTCGCCCTCGGGTCCGGACGAGGGGCCGGTGGTCGCGCCCGTCGTGTCGTCGAGCCAGGGCACGCGCGGGACGCCGAACGGCCGCCCGCGCTCCCACGAGGCACCGAGGTGGAGGGACCCCTCGTCGCCCTCCGGCCCCACGGCGCGCAGGTCGAGCGTGCGGCGCTCGTCGTCGCGCACGTCGGTCTGCACCAGGGCCGCGCCGTCCGGGAGCTGGGCGAGGACGGCGCCCTCGAACGGGATCTCCGCGAGGAGGTCGCCGTCGCCCGACACCTCGTGCAGGACCTCGCCCGCCTCCTGCACCCCGACGACGGTCCGGCCGCCGTCCGTCCAGCGCACGGTCCCGTACAGGTCGAGGAGGTCGCCTGCCGTGTGCTCGCCCTCGGGGATCGTCGTCGACCAGGTCGTGGTCCCGTCGGGCGCGACCTTGAGCAGGTCGCGGCGGTGCATGAGCGTGTCGAGGAGGTAGACGCTCCCGTCGGCGTCGACCTCGAAGGAGTCCGTGCGGAACGTCTCGCTCGCGCCGTCCCAGTCGAGCTCCACCGGCGTCGTCGCCTCCGCGTCCCCCGTCGCGAGGTCGTAGCGCGTCACCGTGTACGTCGCCTCGCGGTCCCACTCGAGCACGTACGCCGCGCCGTCGAGCACGCGGAACGTGACGAGCTCGCCGTCGTCGAGCGTGACGACGTCGTCGACGACCGTGCGGATCCCGTCCAGCTCGTCGGTGTCGACGCCGTCGTCGGTCACCTGCTCGAGGCGGGGGAACCCGCACAGGGGCAGCGCGCCCGTCTGCGTCACGGGTGCCGTCCCGGGGACCGGGGACGCGGTGAACGGCTGCGCGCCCGACGTGCTCCCCGTCCCGGTGCCGCCGATCAGGACGGCGGCGACCACGCCCAGGACCGCGGCGACGACCCCGCCGACGACCGTGGGGTCCGCGCCGCCCCGAGCCCCCGTGCCGTCCTCGTCCGAAGCCATCTCGCCGCCCTTGCCGTCGTCGGGCCCGGCACAGGTGCCGCTCCCGCGATCGTAGGTCGGCCCGGCCCCAGCACCGAGGGCCTGGCGGTACTTTCACCCGCGTTCGTCCGGTTCTGGGCTCGATTCACCCGATCGACCCGGCCTCGGGCCCCGGCGGGACGACTATCTTTCAGGTGTGCAGGCGACCACGGAACCCGCGATCCGCGTCGCCGGGCTGGGCAAGACCTACCGGCTCGGCGCGTTCGGCGAGCGACCGTCCACCGCCGCGGCCGCCGCCATCCAGTGGGTGCGGTCCACCGGCAAGCAGAAGTACACGTTGTTCGACGCGCTCGACGACGTCTCCTTCGAGGTCCCGCAGGGCGAGGCGCTCGGGATCGTCGGGCGCAACGGCGCCGGCAAGTCGACGCTGCTCAAGATCCTCACGCGCGTCACGGCGCCCACGCGCGGGCGCATCGAGCTCACCGGGCGCGTCGGGTCGCTCCTCGAGGTCGGCACGGGGTTCCACCCCGAGCTCACCGGCAAGGAGAACATCTTCCTCAACGGCGCGATCCTCGGCATGACGCGCAAGGAGATCACCCGGCGCTACGACGAGATCGTCGCGTTCTCCGGCATCGAGAAGTTCCTCGCGACCCCGGTCAAGCGCTACTCGTCCGGCATGTACGTGCGGCTCGCGTTCTCCGTCGCGGCCCACCTCGACACCGAGATCCTCGCGATCGACGAGGTGCTCGCCGTCGGCGACGCCGAGTTCCAGCGCCGCTCGATCCAGAAGATGCGCGAGGCCGCCCAGGGCGGTCGCACCGTGCTCTACGTGAGCCACCAGCTCCAGACGGTCCAGGCCCTGTGCACGTCCGCGGTCCTCCTCGACCGCGGGACCCTGACGTACTCCGGGACGGTCGAGGGCACGCTCCAGGCGTACCGCGACAGCTTCGAGAGCTTCGCGGCGGCGCAGTCCGACCCCAAGAAGCGCCCCGGGAACGGCAAGGTTCGGCTCTCCTCGGTCCGCATGGAGGACGAGTTCGTCAAGTCGTCCCAGGACATCGTCGTCGACTTCGAGGCGCCCGCGAGCAAGAAGCTCGTCGGCACCTACTTCGTCTCGATGCACATCAACAACGACCAGGGGACCGTCATCGCGCAGTGCGACTCGCGCCTCGTCGGGAAGTGGTTCGACCCGGAGCAGCCTCAGAAGGGCCGCCTCGTGGTCCGCGACCTGTGGCTCAAGCCGGGCCAGTACACGGTCGACGTCTACGCGTGCCAGGCCGGTGTGCTCGACGCCTGGGAGGGCGCGTGGCGCTTCGAGGTGCTGCCCGACCTTCCGTACCCGGAGTTCACGGAGGCGTCCAGCACCGAGAAGGGCATGGTCTTCGTGAACTTCGAGTACGAGGGGGCCTGACGTGGAGCAGACCGTGCAGCGCACCGTCATCACGCCGCCAGGGCGCCTCAACCTGCCGTCCTGGCGCGAGCTGTGGAACGCGCGCGAGGTCGCCGTCCGGCTCGCGCTGCGCGACGTCATCGTGCGGTACCGCCAGACGATCTTCGGCATCACGTGGGTCATCGCCCAACCCCTGGTCAGCGCCGGCATCTTCACCATCGTCTTCGGGGAGATCGCGGGGCTGTCGACCGGCAACGTCCCGACCTTCCTCTTCACGCTCGCGGGCATGCTCGCGTGGAACCTGTTCAACGGCGCCCTCGGTCGCGCGTCCGGCTCGATGGTCGGCAACCAGTCCCTCGTGCAGAAGGTCTTCTTCCCGCGGCTCCTGGTCCCGATCTCGAGCCTCGCCTCCGTCGTGCTCGACTTCCTCGTCGCGCTCGCGCTCGCGGTCGTCCTGCTCTTCGTCTACGGGATCAACCCCGGCTGGGCGGTCCTTCTCCTACCCGTGTGGGTGCTGCTCATCCTGCTGATCGGGACGGGGCTCGGCCTCGCTGCGGCGGCGTACATGGTCAAGTACCGCGACGTCGGGTACGTGCTGCCCTGGCTCGTCCAGATCCTCCTCTACGCGAGCCCGGTCGCCTACGCGCTGTCCTCCGTCCCGGAGAACCTGCGCTGGCTCTTCGACCTCAACCCGGTGACGTGGTTCCTCGAGGGCTTCCGCTGGTCCCTGCTGGGCACCGACTTCCCGCCCACGTGGCAGGTCGTGGCGCTGGTGGTCGCCGCCCCCCTGATCTTCCTCGCCGGGACGCTCGTGTTCCAGAAGAACGAGCGCGAGTTCGCGGACTTCATCTGATGCGCGTCTCCGCGTACGTCCTCCTCGCCGACCCGAGCTTCCTGCGCGCGAGCCTGCTCGCGTACTACCACCTCGTCGACCGGGTCGTGCTGTCCTACGACGAGACGAGCACGTCGTGGACGGGCACGCCGCTGCCGGTCGACGAGTGCCTCGCGATCGTCGAGGAGATCGACACGGACGGGAAGTGCGTGCACGCCCCCGGGAGCTTCGCCCGGCTCGACGAGCACCCCCTCGACAACGACACGTACCAGCGTCAGGCGGCCCTCGACGCGGCGTCGGAGGGTGCCGACTGGGTGCTCCAGCTCGACACGGACGAGGTCATGCTGGACCCGGCCACGTTCCGCGCGTCCCTCGACGCCGCCGAGCGGGCAGGGGCGGGCGGGCTCCACTACCCCGCACGCTGGCTCTACTCGCGCGTCGCGCCGGGTCGATACCTGGAGTCGAGCACGCGTCTCGGCCGGCCCGCGGCGTCGTACCCCGGGCCGCTGGCGGTGCGTGCCGGCACGACCCTCGCGCACGCCCGCCAGGCCGACGTGCCGCTCTACCGCGTCGACCTGCGACCCTGGAACACGGACCCGAGCCACCCGCACGACACTGTCGTCCACGAGGTCGTCCGCCCCGACCAAGCCGTGCTCCACTTCTCCTGGGTCCGCCGCCCGGAGGCCATGCGGCAGAAGTTCGGGTGGTCGGGCCACACGGCCCACTACTCGCGCCCGGGTGTCTACGAGTCGTGGGTCGCGCGGTCGCGGCGCCCACGCCGCACCGTGCTGACGTCGCCCCTGCGCCGCGAGGACTGGTTCCGCCTCGTGACCGTCCCCGAGCCGCCGGGAGGCGCGCCGTGAGCCCGACCGTGAGCGTCGTCGTCGTGACGTACGGCCGCCCCGAGAGCGTGCGCGAGTGCCTCGAGCACCTGAAGCGGCTCGACACCCCGCCGCTCGAGGTGGTGGTCGTCGACTCGACCCCCGCGGACACGACGCGACGGCTCGTCCGCGAGCAGTTCCCCGACGTGCGGCTCCTGCACAGCACGCTCGGGCGCGGCACGACGCCCGAGTCGCGGCAGATGGGCTTCGCCGTCGCCCGCGGCGACGTCGTGGCCTTCGTCGACGACGACGCCTACGCGGCGCCCGACTGGCTCGACGAGCTCGTCGCACCCTACGCAGACCCCGACGTCGTCGCCGTCGGAGGGCGCGCGGACAACGGCATCCCCGGCGAGGAGCACGAAGGGCTCGACCGTATCGGCCGGCTGCTCCCCGACGGCCGCCTCACCGGGAGCTTCGCCGCCGACCCCGGTCGCGTCGTCGAGGTCGACCACCTGCTCGGGGCGAACATGTCGTTCCGCCGCAGCGCCCTGGCGGCCATCGGCGGCATCCGCGGCAACTACCCGGGCACGTGCCTGTGCGAGGAGTCGGACATCTCGCTGCGGCTGCGTGCGACCGGCGGCCGGCTGCTCTACACGCCGCGGGCCGTCGTGCGGCACATGGCCGCGCCGTACGGGATCGGCGGCAAGCGCTTCGACCGGCGCTACCTGTACTACGCCCGCCGCAACCACCTCGTCATGCTCGTGCGGAACTTCGGGTGGCGGGACCCGATCGTGCGCCGGTACGCCCGCACGACCCTCCGCGACCAGCGCGACTACCTGCGCACGACGGCGCGGCGCCTCGGGCCGACCAAGTCGGACGGGACGCGCCGGTCCCTGCGCAAGCGGGTCACGGCACCGGTCGTCCTCACGCGGGCGGTGGCCGAGCTGGTCGGCCTGGTCGCCGGCGTCCCCGCGGCGGTGCGCGCGACGCGGCAGGACCGCGCGGACGGGCTCGCGACGCCATGACGCCGGGGGCGGGCAGGCCGCTCGTCCACGCGATCACGCCGGGCGACCACTTCTCCCCGCGGACGGGCAGCGCCGTCCCGACCGTGGTCGACGGGCTCTCCCGGCACCGCCCCGAGGGCAGCCCGCGGCCGACGGTCCTCGTCGCGCGCGGGACCTACCCGGACCGCTACACGAGCGCCCACGTCGTCGAGTACGCGCCGAGGCGATCCCGTCGGACCGACCGCTACCTCGACTCGGCGCTCGCGCGCGTCGGCGCACCCCGGGTCGCCGCACGCCGCGCGTTCGCCACCGTCGTCGGCGGCCAGGACGAGTGGCCGCCGTCGTTCGTGCTCGCCCACAACGCCCCGGCCCTGGTGCCGCTGGTCGACGCGCGGCACGTTCCCGTGCTCTACGCGCACAACCAGGTGCTGCGCACGTACACCGCCCGCGACGCGGGCCGGACGCTCGCGAACGCCCCGGTGGTGTGCGTGAGCGACTTCCTCGCGGAGCAGGTCCGGGCGCGGCTCCCCCGGGAGCTCGGCGACCGGGTCCGCACGGTCCGCAACGGGGTGGACCCGACGCTCCTCGACGTCGTGCGCGCGGACGCCGCCGAGGACGGCCTGCACGTCGTGTACGTCGGTCGGGTCATCCCGGACAAGGGCGTGCACGTGCTCCTGGAGGCGGTGGGCGCGCTCGACCGCGACGACGTCCGCGTGACCGTCGTCGGACGTCCGGGCTTCGACGCCCGGGACCCGTTGACGCCTTACGAGCAGGAGCTCCGCCGGACCGCGGCCGACCTGCGGTCCCCGGTCCGGTTCGCGTCGTTCCTCGCACGCGACGCGCTGCCCGCCGTCCTCGCGACCGCCTCGGTCGTCGTGGTCCCCTCCATCTGGCCCGAGCCGTTCGGGCTCACCGCGCTGGAGGGCATGGCGGCCGGCGCCGCCGTCATCGCGTCCGACGTCGGGGGGCTGCCGGAGGCCGTCGGGGACGGCGGCCTCCTGGTCCCACCGGGCGACGTCGACCGGCTCGCCGAGGCTCTGGACGGCCTGCGCGACGCGCGGACGCTCGAGCAGGCTCAGACGAGGGCGCGGGCGACTGCGCGGACACGAACCTGGGCGGCGGCAGCGGCCCGTCTCGACGAGGTGCTGGAGGCGTACCGATGACGGTCACCGTGCGGATCGTCGCGCTCGACGACCTCTCACCCACGGACGTCGAGGGCTGGTCCGACCTCGCGTCCCGCGCGGCCGAGCCCAACGCGTTCCTCGACCCGGGCTGGCTCCTGCCCGCGACGCGCTGGTTCCCTGCGGCGCGCGACCTGCGCGTGCTCCTCGCCGAGGACGCCGACCGGGTCCGCATGGTCCTGCCGCTCGGCCTGGAGCGGGGGTTCCACCGGCTCCCGGTGTCGTACGCCACGACGGCGACGCCGTACCTGGCCCGGAACGCCTCCGTCTGCGCCCCGCTCGTGGAGCGCGACGACACCCGCGGGACGTTCGAGGCGGTGCTCGACGCCGTCGGCCGCCGCCGCAGCGGTCTCCCCGGGCTGCTCGAGCTGACGCTGTTCCCGGACGGCCCCCTCCTGGCCGCGCTCCTCGACGTCGCTGCGGACCGTCGGCTCCCGGTCCTCGAGCGCTACCGGCTGGAGCGCGCGTGCCTCCGGGTCCCCGGCGAGGACCCCGTCGCGCACCTCAGCAAGCGCCGGCGTCGGCACGTCCGGCAGGACGCGGCCGCGCTGGCAGAGCGCCTCGGCGGTGAGCTCACGGTCGTGGACAACGGGGGTGACCCGGCCGCGACCGAACGCCTGCTGGACCTCGAGGCGTCCGGGTGGAAGGGCGACCGGTCGCGCAAGGGCGCCGCGCAGCGCAACAAGCCGGACCAGCTCGGCTGGTTCCAGGAGGCGACCGACGAGATGCGACGGCGCGGGCGGCTGCACGTCTTCGAGCTCGTGGGCGGCGGGACCACGGTCTACGCGAGCGCGGTGATCCGTTCCGGCACCGGGCTCTTCGGCTACCTCGACGCCTACGACGAGACCCACGCGGACCTGGGGCCGGGCGTGATCGGCCGGGTCATGACGCAGGAGCTCGTCGCCGCGCGCGGCGACGTCTCCCTCTTCGACCCGTGCATCCACCCCAAGTTCACCGTCCCGTCGACCCTGTATCCCGGACGCCGGGACCTCGTCGGGCTCATGGTCGCCGCCCGCGGACCCGTCGCACGCGCCTGCGTCGGGACGGCGCCCACGGTCTCGTCCGCACTGCGGCGCCTGCGGCGTCCTCGTCCCGCGGCGTACGACGTTGCGGGCTCGCCGCCGGGGGGTGGGTGATGGTCGGGGCGGGTGTGCCGGACCTGAGCGTGGTGATCGCGGCGTTCGACGCGCAGGACACGCTGGACGAGCAGCTGGACGCGCTCGCGGAGCAGGATGTGGGGTTCGCGTTCGAGGTCCTGGTGTGCGACAACGGGTCGCGCGACGCCACGCCCGCGCTGGTGCGCCGCCGTCAGGAGCGCGAGCCGTGGCTGCGGCTCGTGGACGCCTCGGCGCGGCGCGGTCCGTCCGCGGCGCGCAACATCGGTGCCGGGCACGCGCGGGGCAGGTTCCTCGCGTTCTGCGACGCGGACGACGTGGTGGGCCAGGGCTGGCTGACCGGGATGCACGACGCACTCCAGGACGACGAGTTCGTCACCGGCAGCTGGGAGGGAGACCGCCTCAACCGCGGCGACGGCACGGCGGTGTCGTGGATGGTGGAGAGCGTCTACCGCATGGACTTCCTGCCGTGGCTGCCCGCCACGGGTGCGGGGACCATGGGCATCCGTCGTGCCGTCTTCGAGGAGGCGGGCGGCTTCGACGAGCGGCTGGCCACGAACGAGGACACGGACCTGTCGTGGCGGGTCCAGCTCGCCGGGCACCGCCTGGTCCACCACCCCGAGATCGTGCTGCACGTGCGCAAGCGCGACGGGCTGCGCGCCATCTTCCGCCAGGCCTACGCCTACGGCGCGGGCGACCGGCTCCTGCGCCACCGGTACGCTGACGTCGCCGCCGCGTACCAGCGCCGGGAGGACCAGTCGTCCGGGGCGGCGGCACCGGTGCCGGAGCTGCGGCCCGCCGCCCGTGCGGAGGCCACGGCCGGGCGCGCCGCGCGGGCGATCGGCTCGGTGCGGCGCGTGCTCGGCAAGGTCGTGCGGGTCCGGAGCCGGAGGGACCTCGCCGACCGGGTGCAGCGCGTCGGGCACGACCTGGGCTTCCGGTTCGCGCGGACCGACCCGACCGTCGCGCGCGTCCCCGTGCCCCCGGTCCTGCCCGACCCGTCGTAGCCCGGGCCGAGGTGCGCTCGGGCCGGTACGGCGGGCTTCGCTCAGGACGGTTCGGTGGCGCCGCTCAGACCGGTGGTGGGAGCACGGCGGGGACCGGGACCCGCGGCGCGGCGGGGTCGACACGGCCCCACCGGTAACCGACCTGCTCGCCCACGCGCCAGACCGTCTCGGCGAGACCGACCCGGCCGCGCGACAGCTTGTTGCGGACCGTGCGCGCCATGCGACGGACGACCGAGAGAGCACCGGCCCGGGCGACCGGCGGTCCCGGGTCCGCGGGGCCAGGCCCCGGTGTCGCGGCACCGGTGGTGAAGGCGGCGGCGACGTCGGCGTAGCGGTGCTGCAGGAGCCGGTCGCCCGCGCCGTAGGCGTAGGCCTGGCGGAAGATGGCGCGCAGCCCGTCGCGCTTGCGCACGTGCAGCACGATCTCGGGGTGGTGGACCAGGCGGTGCCCGGCGAGCTGGACCCGCCACGACAGGTCGACGTCCTCACCGGTCACGAGCGACTCGTCGAACCCGCCGACCTCCTCGAAGACGGCACGGCGGACGCCCATGGTCCCCGCGCCGGTGCCGGGAAGCCACGGGAAGAAGGGCTTCGTAACGATCGGGTCGGTCGTCCAGGAGACGGAGGCGCGGTTGCCGCGGTTGAGGCGGTCTCCCTCCCAGCTGCCGGTGACGAACTCGTCGTCCTGGAGTGCGTCGTGCATCCCGGTCAGCCAGCCCTGGCCCACCACGTCGTCCGCGTCGCAGAACGCGAGGAACCTGCCCCGCGCGTGCCCGGCACCGATGTTGCGCGCCGCGGACGGACCGCGCCGCGCCGAGGCGTCCACGAGCCGCAGCCACGGCTCGCGCTCCTGACGGCGGCGCACCAGCGCGGGCGTGGCGTCGCGCGACCCGTTGTCGCACACCAGGACCTCGAACGCGAACCCCACATCCTGCTCCGCGAGCGCGTCCAGCTGCTCGTCCAGCGTGTCCTGCGCGTCGAACGCCGCGATCACCACGCTCAGGTCCGGCACACCCGCCCCGACCATCACCCACCCCCCGGCGTGACCGTCACGACGCCGGCCGCTCGGAGCGCGACCGGCTGCGCACCGGACGGTGCTCGTGGAGGAGGCCGCCGACCGTCGACGTGCGGTAGCCCTGTGCCGCCAACCCGTCGAGCAGGGTGACGAGCACCCGCGCGCGGTCGAAGCGGGGCAGCTCCTGGCCCGGCTCGAGCGTCTCGGGGTCGGCCCGGTCGTCGTGGAGCAGCACGATCCCGCCGGGGAACACGTCGTGGAGGGCGCGTCCGGCGATGCGGTCCTCGTCGTCGTGCAGCCAGTCGTGCGCGTCCCCCGACCAGATGACCAGCTCGAGCCCCAGCGCGCGGATCCCGCGCGCCTGCGCCACGGTGTGCCGCCCGTAGGGCGGGCGGTAGAGCCGCAGCGGCACGCCGGTCACGTCCTCGACGCGCCGCTTGGCGTCGCCGATCCGGCGGACCGCCTCCTCGTCGCCGAGCGTGAGGAGGGATCGATGGTCCTCACCGTGCAGCGCGACCTCGTGGCCCTCCGCGACGACCCGTCGCGCCACCTCCGGGTACCGGGCGACGTGCTGCCCGAGCACGAAGAAGGTGGCCGTGGCGCCCCTCCGCGCCAGGACGTCGAGGAGGCGAGGGGTGTGCTCGGGGTGCGGGCCGTCGTCGTACGTCAGGGCGACGACCCGCTCGGTGGTGTCGACGCAGAACACGCCGAACTCGCGCGCGAGCACGGGCGGCACGGGGAAGGGCGGGACGGCCTGGGACCGGAACGTCCCCCCGGCGGGCCGCGGGGCACGGTCGAGGGCTCCCCGGCGGACGAGCACGGGCCACCGGGCGCGGCTCACGGCGCACCCCCGGCGTCGCGGCGACCGTTCACGCCACCACCCCTCTCAGCCGGACACCGAGGCGAGCATATCGACGCCGACGGCGCCCGGGCCGTGGCAGCGGGACCGCGTGGTCGCCCGGCCCGGGTGAATTCCCCGCGAACCCGCGGTGACGGCTCGTCGCTGACCTAGGGTTTGGCTGTGGAGCCGACGCCTGCGCTGCCCCCCGGGACGCGCGTCCTCGATCTCGGCGCGCGCGACGGCGCCGTCGCCGCCGACCTTCGCGCCGTCGGCCTCGACCGCTACCTCGGCCTCGTCGAGCCCGGACGTCTCGCGGCGGCCCGCCGTGCGGCCGGCGACCTGGCCGACCGGCTCCACCCCGTGCCGACGCCCGACGTGGCGGCGCGGTGCTCGACGGACCTGCTGATCCTGCGCGCCGACCGCGCGCGGGTCCTGTGGACGGTGCGCGACCTCGGCCACCTGCGGTACCTCGCGGTCGAGCACGGGGCCGGGATCTCGGGGCTGGAGGCGCGCCTGGCCGTCCTCGTCGGCCGGGCGGGCGGTCGCCTCGCCCCGCTCGGCCGGTTCGTCTGGGGTGGGCGTGCCTTCGACCTGTACCGCCTGCCGCCGCCGCACGGCCCGGCCCCGCGCACCTACTTCTCGCCCGTCTGGGGTGCGACCGGCCTCGCGACCCGGCTCAAGGAGGCGGGCCTGCGGTACGCGGTCCTGCGCTGGTTCGAGTCGCTCCCGGTGATCGAGCCGGGCGAGGACCTCGACCTCCTCGTGGCGGACGACGACGTCGACGCGCTGCGCGGGATCCTCGAGTCGGAGCCGGGGACGATGCCCGTGGACCTCTACAGCGTGTCCGGGCTCGCGGCGTCGGACTACCAGGGGGCGGCCTACTATCCCCCGGCCCTCGCCGAGCAGGTCCTCGACCGGGCCGTGGTGCACGAGAGCGGGTTCCTCGTGCCCTCGCCGCAGGACCACCTGCACTCTCTCGCGTACCACGCGGTCTATCACAAGGGACGCCGCTCGGGGCTTCCCTCGCGCGGGCTGGGACCGGCCGAGCCGGCGCCCGAGCACGACTATCCCGCGGAGCTCCGGCGGCTCGCGCGAGGGCAGGGGGTGGCGCTCGACCCCTGGTACGAGGACGTGGACGCCTACCTCGGGTCCGTCGGGTGGCGACCGCCGACCGATGCGCTGCGACGGCTCTCGTCCGGGAACGCGTGGGCGCGGGGTCTGCTCGCCTCCGACCACGACGCCCGGCTCGGCGACGCGGAGCTCGCTGTGTTCCTCGTGCGCGAGGCGACCCTCGCCGTCGTCCCGGCGGAGCAGGTCGAGGCGGTGCTCGACCGCTTCGGCTTCGACGTGCTGCTGGCAACGGACCTCGGCCCCACGGCCCGGGAGCGCGCGGCCACGGCGCTGCGCGGCGGCAACTGGGGCCGCGGGCCCTTCCCCCGCAGCGGGGGCGATCCCGTGCGCATGGTCGTCGCGCTCCACTACGCGCCGGAGGAGCCCTACGACTGGCTGCGCGAGCGCTACCCGCACCTGACCAACGCCGAGACGTTCGAGGCGAAGTCGGAGGTCCGCCGGCTCGTCGAGCAGCGCGTGCCGGAGCCCGAGCGGTTCAACCCCCTGCACTCCTCGGACAGCACCGCCGAGGCGTGGGAGTACCTCGACGTGATCGCGCCCGACGCCGTCGGGGCCGTCCGGGCCGAGGCCGAGCGGCGCGCCGCGCAGCACGTGGCACCGCCCGGCACGGTCCGCACGCTCAGCGTCGGCCGGCGCGCGCGCGTCGACGTGGTCGCCGGCACGGACGGCCTCGTCGTCCGGAAGACGTTCGCCCCGCCGTTCACCCGGTTCCTCGACCGCGAGCTCACCGCGCTCCGTGAGCTCGGTGGCCGCGTCGCCGCGGTCCCCCCGCTCGTCGCCGCCGGCACCGACTGGTTCGCGTGCCCCTGCTACGAGGACACTCTCGGCGCGGCCCGGTCGAGGACGGGCCTGCTCCCTCTCGCGGTCGTGCGCAGCATGGTCGACGTCCTGCGCGAGCTCCACGGCCTCGGGTACGACCTGGTGGACGCGAAGCCCGGCAACTTCGTCCTCGACCCCACGCACGGGCTCAAGGTCGTCGACTTCGAGTTCCTCCACCGGTACGACGACGAGCCGCCTCCCTTCGCGCGGGCCGTCGGGCTGGTGGGCCCCGGCCCCGAGTTCCCCGGGGACGTCCCGGTGGGCGAGATGGGCTACGACGCGCGCTGGCTCGCCGCGACCGGTCTGCCGCTCGACGTGCTCGTCGACGGGTCGGTCGTCACCCAGCACCTGGCTCGGGCGCGGTACCGCCTACGGCTGCTGACCGTCCTGCCCGGTTCACCGCCGCGGCGCGTCGCACGCCGGGCGCGCGCGAGCGTCCGGCACGCCCGGTGGCTCGCCACCTCCCGGTACACCGAGTGGGCCCGACGTCGTGCCGCGTCCGGGCGTGAGACAGGAGCACGATGACCCTCCCCGACCCCGTGGCCCCGTCGCCCGGCGCGCCGCACCCCACCGTCACCGTGGTGGTGCCGGTCTACAACGACGTCGCGCGCCTGCGGACGTGCCTCGCGGCCCTCGCCGCCCAGGACTATCCGGCGGACCGGTTCGACGTCGTCGTGGCGGACAACGCCTCGACCGAGGACCTGCGGCCCGCGCTCCCCGCCGGGGACGGGCGCTTCACGGTCGTCCTCGAGCCCCGGCGCGGGTCGTACGTCGCGCGCAACACGGCCGCGCGACGCGCGACGGGCGAGGTGCTCGCGTTCACCGACGGGGACTGCATCCCGCGCCCGGACTGGCTCTCGCGCGCCGTCGCGGCGCTCACCGCCGAGGACCCGCCCGACGCCGTCGGCGGTGACATCAACATCCTCTTCCGCGACGGGTCGCGCCCGACGACCGGCCCCGAGCTGTACGAGACGGTCGAGGGCTTCGACCAGGAGCGCTTCGTGACCGTGACGCACTTCGCGGCGACCGCGAACCTCGTCGTGCCCCGGGCGACGTTCGAGCGCGTCGGCGACTTCAACGCGGCGCTGAAGTCGGGCGGCGACCTCGAGTGGGGCCGCCGGCTCCAGGAGATCGGGGGACGGCTCGACTTCGCTGCCGACGCGGTCGTCGACCATCCGTCGCGACCCTCGTGGCGCGACCTCACGCACAAGACGGTCCGGATCACGCACGGCCTCGTCGACCTGACCGAGAACCCGGAGACCGCGGGCTTCGCGCGCGACAGCTGGCACAACACGAAGCAGACCTTCACGGTGTGGATCCGCATCTGGCAGGCGCCCTGGCCGGAGGAGCGGGGCGCGAAGCTGCGGTTCGCCGCGGCGCGCAGCTATGCGGGCCTGCTGGAGCTGGGCGTCCGGGCACGGCGGCGCCTCACCGACCGGGGGCGGGCCCGGCGCTCCGGGGTGAGCGGGTGACGGACGACGTCGGCGTCACCCGACGCGCGGCGGCGGACCGCCCCTGGCACGAGGTGCCGGAGCACGTGCGACGCACGGTGCGCTCCGCGACGAGCGTCGACCTCGTGATCGACGCGATGACCGACGCGGAGTCGCCCTGGCCGGTCGAGCTCCAGCGCCGGCTCCTCCACCCCGCGTCGGGCGGCCCCGCCGTCCTCGTCCCGCGCGCGGGCGGGCGCGGCCTCGTCCTGGGCGGCGAGCGGCACGCCCTGGCACCCGCGCTGCACTTCCTGGGCCTCGACGTCGCACGGGCCGACTGGGTCGGCGACCGGCTGCGCTTCCAGCAGCTCGCGCACCCGGTGCCCGGCGCGTCCGCCGTGCACCTGGACCTCCCGGCCCGCCTCCCGTTCCCCGACGCGTCCGTCGACCTCGTCTGGGTCGACGTGGACGAGGTGCTCGCTCTCGTCGGGGTCCGCGGGGCCGTGGGCTTCCTGGTCGAGGTCGAGCGGGTCCTGGCGCCCGGCGGGACGGTCGTCGCCGACGTCCGGCACCGCGGACGGCGTACCGTCGACGCGGTCCGACGGCGCGCGGCCGCGGGCGCGGACGTCGTGCCGGTGCGGTATCTCCTCGCTCGCGCCGGGCTCGTCCCGGTCGGACGGCACGCCCTGCTGCCCCGTCGCGACGACTGGGCCCGCCTCGTCCCGGCTCCGCGGCTGCGGGAGGAGCTCGCCGCCACCGACCTCAGGACGGGGGCGCGGCGGGCGGCGGCGCGTACGCTCCGAGCCCTGGGCGCGTCCGGCGTCCTGGCGCCGGACGCCGTCGTGCTCGCCCGGCGCCGTCGCGACGCCTCACGGGACGTGACGACGCTGGCCGAGCGGGTGGCGAGGTCGCGCCACCCGGTCGTCGCCGCCCTGTCGGACGCCCGGGTCGCCGTGCGCGGCGAGCGGTTCGTCAAGGTCCCGCTGTCAGCCGACCAGCAGCAGGCTCTGGGGCGGGAGGTCGCGGCGACGCACGAGGCCGCCGCGTCGGGGTTCGGCGCCTTCGTGCTCGACGAGGTCATGGCGCCGTCGTACGACGGCGTCCGTGTCGCCGACGCGCCGCTGCTCCGCGCCCGGCCCGTCTCCCTCGACGAGGCCGAGGACGTCCTGGCACGGGCGCTGCCGGCGCCGACGTCGCCGGACGCGCACCGCCCGCTCCGGACGACGGCCGCCTGGCGGCGTCTCGAGTCCGCGCGGGGCGAGCGGGACTGCGCCGAGATCGGCGCCGCGAGCCTGCGGGACCGTGTTCTGCGGGCCCACGGCCACCTGCTCGTCCCCGTCGGCCCGACCCACGGCGACCTCCACCCGGACAACGTCCTCGTGACCGCCGAGGGCTCGGCGCACCTCGTCGACTGGAACCGCTTCGAGCCCGACAACCCGCTCGTGCTCGACGCGGCGTACGCGGCGTGCCAGGTCGACCTGGCACGGACGGGATCGGGGCTGGCCGAGGCGGTCCGCCGGCTCGCGGCCGACGAGCTCACCGGCCCGCTCGCCACGAGCGTGGCCTCCCGGCGCGGCGAGCTCACCGTCGCCCAGGTCGCCACGCTCGTCGTCCTGGACCGGGTCGTCTCGTACAGCCTGCCGCGGCGGCGGTACAAGCCGTGGACGTTGTCCACGATGCGCGCGTCGGTCGTCACGGTCGACGCTCTCCCGGGCTGAGTCCCGGAGGTCTCACGCGCGCGACGTGCGCCGCACCCCGGCCCAGGCCCGGCGGACCGGAGCGCCGGGCGCGAACCGGACCGCCCAGGCCACCTCACCGACCGCGGCAGCGGGCCGGCGCAGGCGGACCGCGGAGCGCGCGGCTCGACCGGCGCTCCACCACGCGAACCGCTCGTTGGCGGCGAGCCGGTCGTCGTAGGCGAGCACGAGGTCGCGGCGGCCCGCCGCGCGCGCGTCGTCCCGGTGCCGGCGCAGGATGACGCGCAGGCTCGTCGCGAGGTCGCGGTGGGAGCGCGTGGTGTTCGACGTGTGGTGGCGGTAGTCCACGAGGACGTCGTCCACGAAGGCGAACGGCCCCCGCGCGGCGGCCTTCAGGACGAGGTCCATGTCCTCGCCCTGCCGATACTCCGGGTCGAAGCCGCCGACGGCGTCGAACGTCTCCCGACGGATCACGAGGTTCGGGAGCATGACGCCCGGTCCGCGGATCACGGCGCGCTGGTCGTCGGCGGCCCGCTGGTCCGCGGCGACGAGCTCGGCACCGCCGGCGTCGATCGTCCGCATCCCGCAGTAGCTCACCACGACGTCCGGCCGCGCGGCCATGACCTCGGCGTGGCGCCGCAGCCGGTCCGGGTGCCAGCGGTCGTCGTCGTCGAGGAACGCGACCAGCTCGCCGGAGGTCTCGGCGACCCCGGCGTTGCGCGCCGCGGACACGCCCGCGGCTGCCCGTCGCACCACGCGCGGCCGAGGAGACGCGACGTCCCGCGCCGCGTCCTCGACGATCCGGAGCAAGTCCGCCGGCTCGGGCGAGCCGTCGTCGACGACGACGAGCTCGGCGGCGGGGTACGACTGCGCGAGGACGGACGCGAGCGCCTCCGCGAGGAACGGCCCGCCGCGGTTCGTCGCCACGACGACGCTCACGCTCGGGAGGGCGGTGCCGTCCTCGTCCGTCTGCCGGACCTCGCCCACGTGCTCCTCCGTGTCTTCGCCGCGTCCCTGCCGTGTCGCCGTCCTGCGCGGCCACCGCACCCGGGCCGCGGACGGATGGGGTGAAATCGGCGGATTCCCGCGGGATCCGTGGCCTGCTGGGGGACAATCTCCCACATGAGGGTCCTTCGCGTCTCGCACAGCGCCGTGGTCGACGCCTGGCGCGAGCGCGAGCGCGAGCTGCGTGCGCGGGGGGTCGACGTCCGGCTGCTGTCGGCGCGCGCGTGGGACGAGGGCGGCACGACCGTCCGCCTCGTGCCCCGTCCGGGCGAGCCGGTGCGGGGCGTGCGGACGATCGGGTCGCACCCCGCCCTCTTCGTGTACGACCCGCTCCCCCTGTGGCGCGCGCTCGGGCAGGAGTGGGACGTGCTCGACGTGCACGAGGAGCCCTTCGCGCTCGCGACGGCGGAGGTCCTCCTGCTGCGCCGGCTGCGCGCGGTCCTGTCGCGTCGCCCCGCGCCGCCGTACCTCCTCTACTCGGCGCAGAACCTCGACAAGCGCTACCCGTGGCCGTTCCGGTGGTTCGAGGCGCGCGCGCTGCGCGGCGCCGCGGGCGTGTCGGTCTGCAACGACGAGGCCGGCAGGATCGTGCGCGCCAAGGGCGCCCGAGGGCGCGTCGAGACGGTCCCGCTGGGCGTCGACCCTGCGGTCTTCGCGCCCGACGCCGGTCGGGACGACCGCGCCCCGGATCGCCTCCGCGTGGGGTACGCGGGACGGCTCGCGCACCACAAGGGCGTCGACGTGCTCCTCGCAGCGGTCGCGGGCGACGACCGGCTCGACCTCGTCGTCGCGGGTGACGGCCCGGACCGCGTGGCGCTCGAGGAGGCGGCGCGACCGCTCGGCGACCGGGTCCGGTTCGTCGGCGCGCTCGCGGACGCCGACCTCGTCGCGTTCTACCGCTCGCTCGACGCGCTCGCCGTCCCGTCGCGCGAGACGCCCGGCTGGGTCGAGCAGTTCGGGCGGGTCGCCGTCGAGGCGATGGCGTGCGGCGTGCCGGTCGTGGCGACCCGCACGGGAGCGCTGCCCGACGTCGTGGGCGGCGCGGGCCTGCTCGTCGCCCCCGAGGACCCGGCCGCCCTGCGCGCCACGCTCGTGCGCGTCCGGGACGAGGACGGCCTGGCCGACCGCCTGCGTGCGGCGGGGGCGGAGCGCGCGGCGGCGTGCTCGTGGGCCGAGGTCGCCCGCCGCTACGCCGGGCTCTACCGGACGGCGGTCGACGGCGGGCCCGGCTCCGCGCGTGCGCGGCCGACCGACGAGCGCGACCCGTCCGCGGCCGTGCCGCCCGAGGTCGTCGTCGTCGCCTACGGCTCCCCCGCGATGGTGCGCGACGCGCTCGCCCCGCTCGCCGGGAAGTACCGGATCACGGTCGTCGACAACTCGTCCCTGCCCGAGATCCGGGAGATCACCGAGCTCGCGGGCGGGCGCTACCTCGACCCCGGCCGCAACGGCGGGTTCGCCGCGGGGGTGAACCACGCGCTCGCCCACCGCCAGGCGCCCGGCGCCGACGTCCTCCTCCTCAACCCGGACGCCGTCGTGACCCCCGAGGACGTCCAGGCCCTCCACCGCGCGCTCCACGCCGACCCGGGGATCGCGAGCGTGGGGCCGGAGCAGGTGGACGACGACGGCACCCGGGCGCGCGTGGTCTGGCCGTTCCCGTCCCCGGCGGCCACGTGGACGGAGGCCGTCGGGCTCGCGCGGCTGCGCCGGACCCCGGCGGAGCGCTCGTTCGTCATCGGCTCGGTGCTGCTGCTCCGCGCGGCGGCGCTCGACGACGTGGGCGGCTTCGACGAGCGGTTCTTCCTCTACGCGGAGGAGACCGACTGGGCGTACCGCGCGGTGCGGGCCGGGTGGCGGCACGCCGTCGTGCCCGAGGCGCACGCGCTGCACCTCGGCGGCGCGACGAGCAGCGACCCGAGCCGCCGCGAGACGCACTTCCACGCGTCGCAGGAGCGCTACCTGCGCAAGCACCACGGTCGCGCGGGCTGGGCGCTCGCGCGTGCCGGGGCCGTCGTCGGGGCGGCGGCCCGCTCCGTCGCGCTGCGCGGGGACGGTCGCGAGTCCGCGCGGCGGCGGTTGCGGCTCTACCTCGCGGGGCCCGTCCGCGCGGAGTCGGCGCTGTGACGCAGCGCGCCCCGCTCCTCCGGCGTCGGCCCGTCCTCTACCGTGCGCCGCGCATCCCCGGCGCGCTCGCCGCGCGCAGCCGGACCGTCGCCGGCTGGCTCCTCGGCGGAGCCGTCGTCGTCGCGCTCCTCGCGCTCCTCGGCTTCGTCGTCCCCGAGCTCCAGACGGCCGCGGTCGGGGGTGCGGTGATCGTCCTGATCGTGGGGCTCACCGCGTACGAGCCCGTGGCCCTGCCGATCCTCGCCATGCCCGCGCTCGTGGTCGTCCAGCGCGTCGGCGGCGGCGGGGTCGACCTCTCGCTCAGCGACTTCGCGCTGTTCGGCGCGTTCTGGTTCGCGCTCTTCTTCTCGCCCCGGCCGTTCTCGCGGCCCATGCGGGCGATGCTCTGGCTGTCGTTCGTCTACCAGGTCGCGACGCTCTTCACGGTGATCGTCAACCCCTTCAGCGCGAACGTCGTCGAGTGGTTCCACGCCTGGGTCTCGGTCGCGGGCGCCCTCGTCCTGGGCTGGGCCGTCGGCCGCTCGGGGCGTGCCCGGCTCGGCCTGACCCTCTTCCTCCTGCCCTGTCTCGCGATCGCGGCCCAGACGTGCCTCGTCGCGCTCCAGCAGCTCGCCGTGGGGAACACCGGCCCGGTGTACGTCGACTGGCCGATCGCGATGCACAAGAACTTCATCGGGTGCGTGCTCGCGTTCGCCGCCCTCACGGCCTACGCACGACCGTGGTGGGTCGGCTGGCCGCGCTGGTTCTCGCTCGGGGCGTTCTGGCTCTGCTCCCTCGGCGTGCTCGCCGCCCAGGCGCGGCAGGCGCTCATCGGGCTCGCGATCGGCATCATGCTCATCACGCTGCGGGGCGACCCCGACCGCAAGCGCTCGAAGCTCATCCTGCTCGCCGCGGTCCCGGCCATCTACTTCGTCGTGCTCGCCGTGCAGGAGCAGCTCGAGTCGGGGAACGAGTTCAACTCCGCGAACCAGCGGCTCACCTGGTACGCCGACTCGATCGACGTGTGGCAGCGCAGTCCCTGGGTCGGCATGGGGCTGCGGTGGTGGACCGCGGGCGTCACCGAGTTCGTCTTCCAGCCGCCCAACGTCGAGCTCGAGGTGCTGACGTCCGCCGGGATCGTCGGGCTCGTCGGGTTCCTCGTGCTGTTCCTCGGCGGGATGGTCGTGCTGTGGCGCATCAACCCGCGCTTCGGGACCCTCGCGTTCTCGATGCTCATGATGCGCTTCGTCCAGGGCCAGTTCGACCTCTTCTGGGTGTCCGTCCAGGTGACGGTGCCCTTCGTCATCGTGGGTGTGTGCCTGGGCGCCGAGGCGTACGCCGAGTCGCGGCAGCGCGCCCGCGACGTGACCGGTCGAGAGCTCCCTCTCGACGAGCTGCGATCCGTGCGGGAGATGGCCGAACGATGACCGACCTGCGGATCCTGCAGATCGCCCCGGAGATCGCCCCGGGCAGCGGCGTCGGCGGCGTCGCGCACCACCTGGAGGAGGCGTTCGAGCGCGCCGGGGTACCGACCGCGCGCTTCACGCTCGCCGACGCGCGCGGCACGTGGCTCCCCGAGCCCGGACCGGGCGTCCGGGGCCGGCTCGTGCTCCTCGCGCGGGTCGTGTGGTTCTCCACGGTCGGGACGGCCCTCGCCCGTCGCCGGGTCGCCCGCGAGCGCCGCGCGAGCCGGGGCGCCGGGGACGCGGTGGTCTCGATCTGCCACAACGACGTCCTCGCCGGCGACGTCTACGTCAACCACGGCATCCTCCGGGTCGCCATGCGGGCGCGCGGCGGGTACGCGTGGCGCATGGCGCGCAACCCGCTGCACCTCTTCACGGCCGCCCGTGACGCGGTCCGGTACCGGGGCCGCGCCCACCGCGTCGTCGTCAACCTCACGCGGTCCGAGCGCGACGCGCTGCGCAGCACGTACCCGCGGCTGCGCGCCCGGGCGGTCGTCATCGGCAACGGGGTGGACGTCGCGCGCTTCGCGCCGCCCACGCCAACCGAGCGTGCCGCCGCCCGGACCGCGGCGGGCGTGCCCGCAGGCGCCGTCCACGTGGTGTTCGTCGGGCACGAGTTCGACCGCAAGGGCCTCGACCTCGTGCTCGCCGCGGCCGCGGACCTGCCGGACGTCCACGTGAGCGTCGTCGGGGGGACGCCGGACATGCTCGCCGACGTCCGGGCGCGGGTCGCCCGCCTCGGGACGGCCGGCCGCGTGCACCTCGCGGGCCGCGTGCCCGACCCCCGGCCCTGGCTGCACGCCGCCGACGCCCTCGCCCTGCCCAGCGCGTACGAGGCGAACGCGCTCGTCGTCCTCGAGGCGCTCGCGTGCGGGGTCCCGGTCGTCGCGACCCCCGTGGGCTATGCGCCCGACGTGGTCGAGGACGGGGTCACCGGGTGGCTGGTGGACCGGACGGTCGAGGGCGTCCGGACCGGTCTCGCGGCCGTCGCCACCCTGGACGACGACGAGCGTGCCGAGGTCGCGGCGCGCGCGCGTGCCGCCGCCGTGCGGCACGACTGGGACGCCGTCGCACGTCGCTACCTCGAGCTCGCGGCGGCGCTCGCCGCCGCACGATCGGAGCCCCGCCCGTGAGGATCCTCCACGCCGTCCGGTCCGACGGCTTCGCCGGCGTCGAGCGGCACGTGGCGCGGCTCGCGCGCGCGCAGTCGGCCGCTGGCCACGACGTCGCGGTCGTCGGCGGAGCGCCCGACGGCATGCGCGCGACGGTGGACGACCCCACCGTCCCCCTCCTCCCGGCGGCCTCGACCGGCGACGTCGTGCGGGCGCTGCGCCGGCACGCGGCGACGGCGGACGTCGTCCACGTGCACATGACGGCGGCCGAGGTCGCCGCGGCCGTCGCGGCCCGCACGACGCGCGGGTTCCCGCCGGTCGTGTCGACGCGCCACTTCGCCCGGCGGCGCGGCACCGGGGCGCGGGGACGGCTCGTCGCGGTCGTCGCCGCGTCGTCGGTACGGGCCCAGATCGCCATCAGCCGGTACGTCGCGGACCACGTGGAGGGGGACAGCGTGGTGGTGCACCCCGGCGTGGCGGACCGTCCCGACGGGCGCGACGCCGCCGCGCGCGACGACGTCGTGCTGGTCGTGCAGCGGCTCGAGGCCGAGAAGCGCACCGACCTCGCGCTCGAGGCGTTCGCGGCCTCCGGGCTCGCGGGCCGCGGCTGGCGGCTCGAGGTCGCGGGCGACGGCGCGCAGCGGACGGCGCTCGAAGGCCTCTCCCGGTCGCTCGGCATCGAGGGCGCCACGTCGTTCCTCGGGGCGCGCGACGACGTCGACGCCCTCCTGGGCCGCGCGGGCCTGCTCGTCGCGCCGTGCCCCGTGGAGGGACTGGGGCTGAGCGTGCTCGAGGCGATGGCGAGCGGCCTGCCGGTCGTCGCGTCCGCGGCGGGCGGGCACCGCGAGACGCTCGGCGGGATCGACCCGCTCACGCTCTACCCCGCGCTCGACCCGGTCGCCGCGGGCCGCTCCCTGGCCGCGCTCGCAGCCGACCCCGAACGCCGCGACGCGTGCGCCGCCGCCGGCCGCGCCGCGCAGCGCGCGCGCTTCACGCCCGCGGCGCAGGTCGCCGGGACGGACGCGGTCTACCGCGCGGTGCTCGCGTGACGGCCGCCGCGGGCGCTGCGGGCGATGTGGGCGATGTGGGCGCGGGCGACGTCGTCGTCCTGTCGCTCGAGCGCTGGGACGACGTGTGGCGCCGCAACCAGTACCTCGTCGCGGAGCTGTGCCGCGCCGACCCGACGGCCCGCGTGCTGTTCGTCGAGCCGGCGGCCGATCCGCTCCACCGGCTCAGCCGGCGCGGCGTCCCCCGCCCCGGCCGCGGTCTGCGCGCCGCGCCCGCCGTGGACGGGATCGCCCCGGGGCGCGTGCTCCTCCACGAGCCGACCAAGTGGCTCCCTCGCAGGGTCGACCCGCGCGCGGACGCACGGCTCGCACGGTCGGTCGAGCGCGCCGTGGCCCGCGTCGGCCTGCGCCGCCCGGTGCTCTGGGTCAACGACCCCTCCGGCGCCGCGGTCGTGCGGCGCACGGGCTGGCCCGCGCTCTACGACGTCACCGACGACTGGCTCGCCGCCGACCGCTCCCCCGCCGAGCATGCTCGGCTGGTCGAGGACGAGGCGACGCTGCTGGAGCGGTGCGCCGAGGTCACGGTGTGCTCCTCGGGCCTGGTCGCGCGCAAGGGGGCGATCCGCGACGTGAAGCTCCTGACGAACGGCGTCGACCTCGACCGCTACCGCGGCGCGTACGACCGTCCGTCCGACCTCCCCGCCGGCCCGGTCGCGCTCTACGTCGGGACCGTGCACCCCGACCGGTTCGACGTCCCGCTGCTGCTCGCCACGGCCCGCGCGCTCGACGGGCGCGCCCGCGTGGTGCTCGTCGGCCCGGTGGTGGACCTCTCCGCCGCCGAGCACGCCGACCTCGCGCGCGCCGAGGTCGTGCTCCTCGGTCCCCGTCCCTGGACCGACGTTCCCGCCTACCTGCGCCACGCCGACGTCCTGCTCGTCCCACACGTCGTCGACGCGTTCACGGACAGCCTGGACCCCATCAAGCTCTACGAGTACCGGGCCGTCGAGCGGCCCGTGGTGTCGACGCCCGTGGCCGGGTTCCGGGACGATCCCGGGGTGCGGGTCGCCGTCGGCGAGGACTTCCCGACGGCGGTGCTCGCCGCGCTCGGCGACGCGGCGCCCCCGCGCGCCGACCGGCTCGCCACCGACCCGCCCGACGTCCCGACCTGGCGCGGCCAGGCCGCGCTCATGCGCGCGGCGCTGGCCCGGACACGGACGTCCAGACGTCCGTGAGCACCCGCGCCGTGCGCCCCACGGGGAACCTGCGGAGCGCCGACGCGCGCGCCCGGAGCGCGCGATCGCGGGCCGCGGCCGGGTCGTGCAGCACGTCGAGCAGCGCCGCCGCGATCGCCTCGGCGTCGCCGGGCGGGACGAGGAGCCCGAGCGGGTCACGTCCTTCCTCGGGGTCGTCGAGGATCTCCTCGACGCCGCCCGCCCGCGTCGCGACGAGCGGGACGCCCCGGACCATCGCCTCGACGACGACCTGGCCGAACGGCTCGGGCACGGGCGACGCGTGCACGCACACCGCCGCCCGGTCGAGCTCCGCCCGCGGGTCCGGCACGAAGCCGACGAGGTCGACGTGGTCGTCGAGCCCGAGCCGGGTCACCTCGGCCCGGACCAGCGCCGCGTAGTCCTCGGCCCCGAACGCCGGCTCTCCGACGACCCGCAGCCGCGCCGTCGGCACCGCGTCCACGACCGTGCGCAGCGCGCGCACGACCTCGAGCTGGCCCTTGGTCGGGCTGAGCCGTCCGACCATGACGACCACGGGCTCCGGGGCCCCGGAGCGGGCCGCGAGCGCGCGCTCGGCGCCCACCACCTGCTCCGGCGCGAACCCCGGGTACGCGACGGCCGTCACCACGGGCAGCGTCTCTGCCGTCGCGCGCGAGTTCGCGACCACCGCCGCGGGGATCCGGCGCGCCAGCCCGCGCACGACCCGGACGAGCGGTCCGGGCAGGTAGTCGGGGGCGATGCGGTCGTGGACGTGCCACACCAGCGGCCGCCGCGCGAGCGCCGCGGGCACGATCCCCAGGAGGTCGGCCTTGAGCGACGTCGTGTGCACGACGTCGGGCCGCAGGGCGCGCACCCGACGCACGAGCCGCCAGAGGAACGGGAGCGTCCGCAGGGCGCCCGTGAGCGTCGACGGCGACAACCGCCCGGCGCGCTCCCGGTCGGCGGTCACCACCGACGGCGCGAGCGCGACGACGTCGACCCGCACGCCGATCTCCTCGAGGCGCGCGCGCAGGGGGCCGTCGGCGAAGAGCAGGACCCGCACGTCCACCTCGGGCCCGAGCGCCGCGCACGTGCGCACGAGCGCGAGCTCCGCCCCGCCGAGCTCCGCGGTGTGGTCGAGGACGAGGACCCGGAGCGGCGGACCGCCCGGGGCGGTCACCACCGGAACGGGCGCTTGCGCTCGTCGGGCGCGGGCTCGTCACCGGTGTCGTCCGGTGTGGCCGGCTCGACCTTGCTCCACGCCGGCGAGAGCACGGCGTTCCGCTTGCCCGGACCCTGCGAGGCGCCGGGCGCGACAGGACCGTCGGGCGCCGTGGATGCGCTGCCGACGGCCCCGGCGGGCGGCGCGGCGCGCCCCGCGGCCTCGTCGACCGCGACCGCCGCCGCGGCGACCGACGCGCGTCGCGTGCCGACCGTGCGCGCGGCCTCGTCCCGAGCGGGCTCCTCCTCCGGCCGGCCGGACCGCGCCGGCCCGGAGGGCTCGGCGGGGGCGGGCGCCTGCGCCGCGGGGCGCCCGGTCGCCCGGGACGGGTCGGACGGCGCCGGCGCTGCGGCCCGTGCCTCGCCGGCGCCTGTCTCCTGCTCCGTGTCGTCGCCGTACGTGGACGCGTAGAGCATCCGCCGGTCGCCCGTGACCCCGGTGAGCGCGATGCCGAGCAGCGGGACGTTGCTGACGCGCAGCCGCTCCGTCGCCTCGGCGAGCACCGCACGGTCGGTACGTCCGGCCGACGCGATGAGCACGACCCCGTTCGCGTAGCCGCCGAGGATCGTCGCGTCGGCCGCGGCCAGGACCGGGGGCGCGTCCACCACGACGACCTCCGCGTGGTCGCGCAGGCTCCGGACGAGCGCCCGCGCGCGCTCCGTGGCGAGGAAGTCCGCCGGGTCCATCTCCTCCTCCGGCACCGGCATGACCCGCAGGTTCGGCACCGCCGTCGGGCGCAGCTCCTGATCCTGACCCTTCCCGTCCCAGTCGTCGGGGGCCGGGAGCATGCGGTCGAGCTGCGGGCGCCGCAGATCGCCGGACAGCGCCACCGTGCGGCGCCCGCTCAGCGCGAACGAGGCCGCGAGGTTCGCCGTGATGAACGAGCGCGGTGCCGACGGGTCGGCCGCCGTGACGACGACGACCGTGTGCTTCATCCCGGCCGTGGACACCTGCACCGCGGTGCGGAGCTCGCGGATCGACTCCGTGAACGGCGTCGCGACCTTGCTCGCGACGGGCAGGGCCTGGGTGTGCGTGAACTCCTTCTCCGCAGGCCGCGTGCCGTAGAGCTCCGCGAGGACCGGCGTGTCCGTGAGCCGTGTGGACTCGGCCGCGCTCCGGACCCGGACGTCGAGCCCCCGCCGGGCGAACGCCAGCCCGATGCCCGCCACGAGGCCCACGAGCAGGGCCAGCGCCAGCACCGTGAGCCGCGAGAGCCCGAGGGGCTCGGCCCCCGTCGCCGGTGCCGCGACCTCGCCCGGCACGGCGATGCCGCGCAGCGAGTTGATCTGCACGGTGAGCGCGGAGTAGTCGCCGACGATGATGTCCTGCTCGGCGAGCGCCAGCGGGTCCTCCGGGTCTGCCCCCAGCCGCTGGCGGACGCCCGCGAGCTGGTCGGCGAGCGCCTGGCGACGGGCCTCGAGCTCGGCGACCTGGTCGGCCTGGATCGTGACGAGCTGCGCCGCGTAGGCGTCCGCGAACGCGTTCGCCACCTCGACGGACCGCGCCTCCTCGGTCGTCGTGGCGTGGATCGCCACCGTCTTGGTCTCGCCGTCGACGTCGGCCGACACCTGGTCCGCCAGCTCGTCCGCCGCCTCGGGCTCGCCGAGCGCGGCAGCCGCGGCGGCCGCGACCTCGGGCGACGTCACGTCCTCGGCGTCGGTCACGACCGTGACCTCGACGAGCGACTCCCCGCCCTGCGCGCTCTGCACGCCGTAGAGCTGGACCGTCGCGGTCGCGCGGTACATCGTCTCCTGCCGGTCGACGTAGAACAGCGCGGCGCCGACCACGACGAGGATCGCGGCGAGCACGTAGTACTTGCCCGCCCAGACGGTGCGGAGGAACTCCCTGATGGTCATCGCTGCGCTCTCCCCCCACCGGGCCGACCCGTACCGACGGTGTGGCCCTGCTGCTGGGCCACCACGCCACGCAGCCGCGCGACGAACCGTTCACGGCCGAACGTCGCGACGTGCGCCGTGACCGCGTCATCATCCCACGTGCGCCCCGCCGCCACCTCGACGGCCTCGGCGACGAGGTCGGGCCGCGGCGCGTCGAAGAAGACCCCGTTGACGCCGTCCACGACCGTGTCGAGGTAGCCCCCGTCGCGCAGCACCACGCTCGGCCGACCGAACGCCCCGGCCTCCAGCGGCGAGAGCCCGTAGTCCTCGTACGACGCCGCGACGAGCGCCGACGCGTTCCGGTAGACCCAGCGCAGCGTCGCGTCGTCGACACGGCCGAGCAGGTGCACCCGGCCGCCCCCGCGCGCGGCCTGCGCCTCCAGCCGGGCGCGGTCGGGGCCGTCCCCGACGACGACGAGCTCACGCCCCGTCGAGAGCGCCGCCTCGACGACGACGTCGACGTTCTTGTACGGCAGCAGGCGTGCCACGCACAGGAGGAAGCCGGGCTCCACGCCGGGGACGGCACGCTCCTCGCCGTCGGGCAGCATCGCCGGCGGCGGCGCGAGCACCTCCGCCTCGATCCCGTAGGCGTCACGGATCGCGCGCTGCGTGACGGTCGAGTTGGCGAGGTAGACGTCCGCGCGCCGCGCGGCGGCACCGTCCCACCGGCGCAGCCCCGGGGAGAGGAGACCGAGCGCGGTCGCCGCGGCGCGCCGTCGGGCCCGGTGCGTCGCGGAGCCCTCGGACGGTCCGAGGTACCGGTCGCGCTGGTACAGCCACCGCGCCGGGGCGTGGCAGTAGACGACCGTGCGCCGCGCCCCGCGATAGCCGTGCGCCCACCCGGTGGAGGACGCGAGCAGGACGTCGGCCTCGACGCGCTGGCGGTCGACCGCGGGCGCGAGGAACGGGAGCGCGACCCGGTGGTGCCGCCGCAGCAGCGCGGCCCGGTCGAGGGCGGACGTGCGCAGGTCGAGCGAGCCGAACTCGGGGAACGTCCCGGCCGGGTCGTACAGCGTCGTGTACATCGGCGCGCCGGGGAACGCGTCGGCGAGCAGCAGCGCGACCCGCTCCGCGCCGCCACGCTGGGTCGCGTAGTCGTGCGCGAGCGCGACACCGTGGGTCATCGGTCCTCCCTCGCGAACGCAGGCAACCAGCCTAGGTCGGAGAGGCGGGCCGGAGAGGGGGACGAAGGGACCTCACCCGGGTGAAAAGGGGCGTCACGACGCGCTCGACGCGGCCTACGCCCTGGTGTGGAACTTCCCCTGGGCGGCGAGCAGGCCCTCGGTGAGCAGCATCTCGACGGCGTCCGCGGCGTCGTCGAGCAGGAACGGGAGCTCCTTGGCCTCGGGTCCCTTGAAGTCCTTGAGCACGAAGTCCGCGGTGTCCTGACGGCCCGGGGGGCGCCCGACGCCCCCGCGCACGCGCACGTAGTCCTTGGTGCCCAGGGCCTTGCTGATGTCGCGCAGGCCGTTGTGCCCACCCTCGCCGCCGCCGATCTTCAGCTTCACGGCGCCGAACGGGATGTCGACCTCGTCGTGGACCACGACGACGTGGTCCGGGTCGATCCCGTAGTACTTCGCGAGCCCGGACACGGGGCCCCCGGAGACGTTCATGTACGTCGTGGGCTTCGCGAGGACGACGCGCGGCCCGGGCCGTCCGCCCGGCAGCATGCCGATGCGGGCCTCGGCGACGGCGGCCTGCGCCCGCGGGTGGCGCGCGAACCGCGCGGCGGCGCGCCCCGCGAGGACGTCGAGGACCATGTGGCCCAGGTTGTGGCGGTTGCCCGCGTACGTCGGCCCGGGGTTGCCGAGCCCGACGACGAGCCACGGCTGGTCGGTCATGTCGTCCCTCGTCCTTCGTCCGGGTCCCGCCCCGGGCGGCACGCCGGCGGGAGGTGGTGCAGGTGGCGGTGCGGGCGCACGGACGCCCGGCACCGTCACGGTACCGGGCGTCCGACGCGGGTCGTCGTGGCGTCAGCCGACGACGGGGAGGGTCACTCCGCGGCGGCCTCGGCCGGGGCGGCGTCCTCGGCGGCCTCGTCCTCGGCAGCCTCGACCTTGGGCTCGCTGACGATGAGGACGTCGGCCGAGGCGTCCGTCACGAGCGTGACGCCCTCCGGCAGCGTGACGTCGCCCGCGTACACGACCGAGCCGGCTTCGAGGCCGTCGACGGAGACCTCGATCGCGTCGGGCAGGCGCGTCGCGTCCGCCTCGACCACGAGGGTGAGCTGCTCGAGCAGGTGGATCGTGCCGGGGACGGGCTCGCCGACGACGTGCACCGGCACCTCGACCTCGACCTTCTCGCCCTTCTTCACGATGAGGAGGTCGACGTGCTCGATGACGTTGCGGACCGGCTCGCGCTGGACGTCCTTGGCGATCGCGAGCTGGGCCTTGCCGTCGAGCTCGATCGAGAACAGCGCGTTCGAGTGCTTGAGCGCCATCATCGTCTCGTGACCCGGCAGGGTCACGTGCAGCGGGTCGGTGCCGTGGCCGTAGAGGACCGCGGGGATCTTGCCGGCGCGGCGGACGCGGCGGGCGGCACCCTTGCCGAACTCGGTGCGGGCCTCGGCGGCGAGCTTGATCTCAGACACGTGGATCACTCCTGGAAGAACGTTGCGGGCCGGCCGCCAGTGGGGAGCGGTCGGCTGTCCGGACGGTTGAGAGGGCCACCCGGACGGGCGGCTGCGTCGGCGCGGGACGAATGACGGGCGCGCAGGAGGACGACCGCCCAGTCGATAACGGAGATCCAACAGGTCTGGCTGACACTCGCGGTCCCGCGCCGCCGGTGTGCTCACCGGTCCAGCGCTGCCGGCCGTCAGACGTCCCTCGCCGAGGCAACCTGACTACTGTACCCGGGCTCGGCTCCCCGGCGAAACCCGCGAGGGAGCCTCGGAGAGGCCGATGTAGGAGCCGAAGACCCAGGGCCTCCGCTACTTCCCGGGCGCGGCGTAGAGCTGCGCCACCTCCGCGCCGCTCAGAGCACGGTCGTAGAGCCGCACGCCGTCGATGCGGCCCTTCATGGGACGAGTCCCGTCGGACTCGGCGCCGATGCCCAGTCGGAGTGCGTTGGTGCCGACGGCGGTCGGCCCGGCCTTCGACGCCTGCTCGACGCCGTTCACGTAGATCCGCATCCACGTGCCGTCGTAGGTGCCCACGAGGTGCACCCAGGTGCCGTCGGTCGGGTACGGCGTCGTGGTGTCGACGCGGTAGGTGTCCCCGGACGACGCGTGGTTGAACCGCAGGAACGCCGTCCCACCGTTCGCCAGACCCAGCTCGTACCCGTCCGTCACCCCCTGGGCGGCCTTCTTGAGCACGTACTGGGTCGCCTTCTGCTCGGGGCGCACCCAGGCCGAGACCGTCATCGGGCCGGCGAGGTCGAGGGCGTCCCGGTCGTCGACGCGCGCGAAGTCGTCGACGCCGTCCAGCCCCAGCGCCGTGCCGCTGAGGCCCGCCGCCCACGTCGCTCCGGAGCGCAGCGACGCCGTCGCGCCGGTGGTCGAACCGTCCGCCGCCGTGCTGCCCTGCCCTTCGTCGAAGCCCCACGCCCCGACCGCCCCCGCCGGGATCGCAGCTCCCGGGTCGGGCGTCGGGTCCGGCGCGGGCGTCGGGTCCGGCGTCGGAGTGGGGTCCGGGGTCGGCGTCGGGTCCGGGGTCGGCGTCGGGTCCGGGGTCGGCGTCGGGTCCGGGGTCGGCGTCGGGTCCGGGGTCGGCGTCGGGTCCGGGGTCGGAGTCGGAGTGGGGTCCGGGGTCGGCGTCGGGTCCGGGGCGGGCACGGAGCCGCTCGCCCCGGAGTAGAGCGTCGCGACCTCGGCGCCGGTGAGTGCGCGGTCGTACAGCCGCACGGAGTCCACGGCGCCCTTGGTGGCCCGCGTGCCGTTGGACTCGGCCCCGATGCCCAGCGGGAGCGAGCTCGTCCCGATGCTCGCCGGTCCGGCCTTCGAGGCCTGCTCGACCCCGTTCACGTAGATCCGCATGCGGGTGCCGTCGTACGTCCCGACCAGGTGCACCCACGTGCCGTCCGTCGGGTACGTCGAGGTGGCGTCGACCCGGTACGTGTCCCCCGACGACGCGTGGTTGAGCCGCAGGAACGGCTTGCCCCCGCTCGCGAGCCCGAGCTCGTAGCCGTCGGTCGTCCCCTGCGCGGCCTTCTTCACCACGTACTGCGTCGCGAGCTGCTCCGGCCGCACCCACGCGGCCACCGTCATCCGCGTCGTGAGGTCGAGGGTCGACGCGTCGGGCACGCGGACGTAGCCGGTCACGCCGTCGGACCGTACCGCGGTCCCGCTCCGGCCCGGGACCCAGGTGGCCGCACCGACCAGGGAACCGGTGTTCGCCCAGCCCGAGGCGTCCGCCGTCGAGAGCCCCTGGCCCTCGTCGAGGTCCCACGCTCCCACGAGCCCGTCCGGGGAGGTCACCGCCACCCGGACCGTCGCCGGGGCCGACCACTGCCCGCCGGCACCGACCCGGAACGTGAAGGAGTCCGCGCCCGCCGAGGCCCCCGGCGTGTAGGTGAACGCGCCGGTGGACGTGCTCGTCAGCGCGACCGTCCCGCGCGTGGGCGGCGTGACGACCTGGAACTGCGGGGTCGCGCCCTGGGGCACCGTGGCCGCGAGCGTGCCGGAGACCGGCTGGCCCAGCGCCGTCGTGACCGCGACGTCCTGCGCGACGGGGGCCGGCGTGGGCTGTGTCGTCCCGCCCTGGAACAGGGTCGTCACCTCGGCCGCCGACAGCGCCCGGTCGTACAGGCGGACCCCGTCGACCGCACCCTTGACGGGTCGGTAGCCGTTGCCCTCGGCGCCGATGCCCAGGGGCGACGTGTTCGTGCCGATGCTCGCGGGCCCCGGCTTCGACGCCTGCTCGACGCCGTTCACGTAGATCCGCATGCGCGTCCCGTCGTACGTCCCGACGAGGTGCACCCAGGTGCCGTTCGTGGGGTAGGACGACGTCGCGTTCACCCGGTAGGTGTCGCCCGAGCTGTCCTCGTTGAGGCGCAGGAAGGGCTTTCCGTTGCTCGCGAGCGCCAGCTCGAACCCGTCCGCGGCGTCGTTCGTGGCCTTCTTCACCACGTACTGGGTCGCGGCCTGCTCCGGGCGCACCCATGCAGCGACCGTGAGCCCCGTGCTGACGTCGAGAGCCGCCGAGTCCGGGACTCGGACGAGACCTGTCGCGCCGTCCGAACGCACGGCGGACCCGGAGACCCCGGGGACCCACGACGACCCGCCGACGAGCGTCCCGCCGTTGCCCCACCCGGAGGAGTCGGTGGTCACGAGCCCCTGACCCTCGTCGAGGTTCCAGGCGCCGACCAGACCGTCCGCGGACGACACGCGCACACCCACGGTGGCAGGAGCCGACCACAGTCCTCCGTTGCCCACACGGAACGTGAACGAGTCGAGCCCGCTCGCGGCCCCGGCGCGGTAGGTGAACGCGCCCGTGGTGGTGTCGAACGCCGTCAGGGTGCCCGCCGTCGGCTGCGTGACGACCTGGAACGTGAGGGGGTCGTCGGTCGTCGCCTGCGCGCCGAGCTTCCCGCTGACCGTGCCGCCGACCGTCGTCGCGACCGTCGAGTCCTGCGCCGTCGGTGCACCAGCCGGCGTCCAGGCGAGGCGCGCCGCACGCGCCGTCGTGGCCGAGGCCGCCATCACCAGCACCTCGCCGGGGACGTTCGACTTCGTCGCGGTGGCGTTGTTCCACGAGCCCTCGAGCACCGTCTCGGCCGCTCCGGAGAAGTCGGGAGAGAGCCGGGAGGTCTCCTTCACGAGGATGTCGTCGAGGTTGGTGCTGCGCGTGTACACGACGCGGAGACGGTCGGTGACGTCGTCGACGACGACGATGCCGCGCGTGCCGATCCGGTCGACCTCGTACAACGGGTCCCATGCGCCGTCGGGATGACGGACCAGGAGGCCGATGACAGTCTTGTCGGCCGAGTTGTACGACGTCTTCACGGCCGCGTAGAACGTCCCGTCGTCGGCCACGGCGACGTTGAGGTGGTCGTCCGCCATGCCACCGCCGACCGGGAGCGCGGACCCCGCCGCGGGGACCTCGTCGGCCGTCCACGTCGAGGGGGACGCGCCGTCGACGTGCGTCCGGAACCCGAACCGCTGGGTGTTCTGGTTGGACCACAGCACCCCGACCTTCTTGCCCGGCATCGCGGTGACGACGGCGATGTCGTCGTCCGTGATCCCCGACGCGACCGTGACCGGTGCCGAGAACGAGGCGTAGGGCGCGTCGCTCCAGCGCACCTGCACCTGGCTCGCCGTGTCCCAGGCGACCCACATGCGGCCGGTCGAGTCGATGTCGATGGTCGCGGTCTCACTGCCGGGTAGCGAGACGGCCGTCGCGCCGGCGCGCGCGGCCCACGGGACGTAGGTGTTCGACTGCGGGTCCCGCTGGATCGAGACGAGGGTCGTGGTCGGCCCGTGGAGCAGCACGTGCGCGACGTCGCCGACGGCCTTGACGTCCGCGCGCACGTCGGTGCGCTCGGAGATGCGCGTGACGTTCGTCCAGGTCTTGGCCACCGCGTCGTACCGCCAGACCCACGTGCCCGCGGGCGACGTGCTGGCCGACGCGAGCACGGCCCACCACGTGCCGCCCGCGGACCAGAGCTTGGACTGGGGCTTCTCGCCCGTGTTCCCCGTGAGGGGGATGCCGGTGGAGGTGACCGCCGCCGCGGCGGGCTCCTCCGGGAGCGCCGTCGCGGCCGGCGCGGGCGGCTGCCAGGACAGCGTCAGCAGCCCCGGGTCGGGCGACTTGGCGGTGACCTCGACGAGGTACTCCTCGCCCGCGGTCGCGTCGAAGGTCACCGACGAGGTGCGGACGTCGCCCTCGTCGTCGTTGGTCGCGACGGGGGTGCTCTTCGCCGAGCGCGGGTAGACCGTGAGCACGGTGTCGAGCTCGCTGCCGTGCGTCGAGAAGGTGATGGGACCGCTCGTCGGGGCCGTCCACCGCCACCACATCGACGAGGCGGACGCGTCCGGACCCTCGGGACCGGACTGGTCGGGGGCGAAGTTCGCCGCGACCTCCTGGCCGACGGCGCCGCCGATCGCGACGCTCTCGTCCGCCGCGTCGCCGACGACGTCGGTGAGCTGCGAGGTGCCGGCACCGCCGGGGACCCCCGGGAGCGCCGCCCCGATGCCCACGAGCGCGAGCGCGCCCGCGACCGCACCGGCGGTCGCGACGAACCATCGCCGACGCGTGACCCCGGACGGTCGAGGATCCTGTGTGGTGTGCGGCATGTGGTGCGTCCTGCTTCTCGCGTGTGTCCGTCGAGACTGCGGCGACACCGCGTGACCGCCGCCCCCTGCACGCACCCTCAGGCGAATCGAACCACTCGCGGAGCCCGCAGGGCGACCTCCTGACCGGAAGTTCACCCGCCACGGGCGTCTCGCACGACCGGTTGGTGCCCCCTGTCCGTCATTTCACCCCCACGGCCCGGCCGTCCGGCACGCCCGGCGGAGTAGCGTGGGCCGACACCCAGACCGTCTCCTACGGAGGACCTCGATGCGCATCTCGGTGGTCGGTTGCGGGTACCTCGGCGCCGTGCACGCGGCCAGCATGGCGTCCCTCGGGCACGACGTCGTGGGCGTGGACGTCGACGCCGACAAGGTCACGGCGCTCACCGCGGGCCAGGCCCCGTTCTTCGAGCCCGGGCTGCCCCGCCTCCTCGAGCAGGAGGTCGGGGGCGGCCGGCTGTCCTTCACGACGGACGTGTCCCGGGCGGCCGGGGCGCGGGTCCACTTCGTCTGCGTCGGCACGCCGCAGCGACAGGGCGAGTACGCGGCGGACCTGCGCTACGTGGACGCCGCGGTCGAGTCCCTCCTGCCGCACCTGTCCCCCGGCGACGTCGTGGTCGGCAAGTCCACCGTGCCCGTGGGGACCGCCGCGCGCCTCGCCGCGCGCGTCCGTGAGGCGCAGCCCGCCGCGCGCCTCGTGTGGAACCCGGAGTTCCTCCGCGAGGGTCACGCCGTCCAGGACACGCTCCACCCGGACCGCCTCGTGTACGGCGTCGAGCCGGGCGACGACGGCACCTCGGAGCGCGTCCTCGACGAGGTGTACGCGAGCGTGCTCGCTGACGGCACGCCGAAGGTCGTCACCGACTTCGCGACGGCCGAGCTCGTCAAGGTCGCGGCGAACTCGTTCCTCGCGACGAAGATCTCCTTCATCAACGCCATGGCCGAGCTGTGCGAGGCGACCGGGGGCGACGTCACGGTCCTCGCGGACGCGATCGGGCACGACGCCCGCATCGGGCGCAGCTTCCTCAACGCCGGCCTCGGGTTCGGCGGCGGGTGCCTGCCCAAGGACATCCGCGCGTTCATGGCCCGGGCGGGCGAGCTGGGCGTCGACCAGGCGCTGTCGTTCCTGCGGGAGGTCGACTCCATCAACATGCGCCGACGCGTGCGCATGGTGGACCTCGCGCGCGAGGTGTGCGGCGGGTCGATCGTCGGTCGCAACGTCGCCGTCCTCGGCGCCGCGTTCAAGCCCGACAGCGACGACACGCGGGACTCCCCCGCGCTCAACGTCGCGATGCAGATGCACCTGCAGGGCGCGCACGTCGTCGTCACGGACCCCCGCGCGGTGGAGAACGCGCGGCGTACCGCGCCGGAGCTCAAGTTCGCGGCGACCGTCGAGGAGGCGGCGCAGGAGGCCGACGTCGTCGTCCTGCTCACGGAGTGGCGCGAGTACCGCGACCTCGATCCTCGCGCGCTGGGCGAGCACGTCGCGCACCGGCGCGTCCTGGACGGCCGCAACGCGCTCGACCCCGCCGTCTGGCGCGACGCGGGCTGGACGTACCGCGCGCTCGGGCGCCCCTGACTGCGCGGCCACGACGGCGACGTCTGCCGGCCACGCGCCTCAGCTCGTTGCCGCCGCCGTCGCCGCGACCGTGGCGCCCACGAGGATCGCCGCGGTGACCTCCTCGACGTAGGCGCGCACCGCCTCGCTCGCCCAGCTCTGCCGCGCGATCTCCCGCGCACGGGCGTCGACGGCGCGGCGCCGCGGCCCCGTCGCCTCGTGCCCGGCGTCGGCCACGGCCGGTGCGCCGGGCGCCCCGCCCGCCGCGAGCACCCGGCCCGCCTGCCCGGTCGCCGCGAGGATCGCGACCAGGGCGGCCGTCCGCAGGTCCGGCGCACCACCGTCGACCAGGACGCGCCACAGGTCGGCCCGCACGCCCTCCTCGTGGCGCGTGTCCGCCGCGGGCCAGCGCGTGGTCGGGAAGATCCCGAGCACGCGGCCCTCCTCACGTCGCAGGACGCCGCGCTCGGCGAGCGAGGCGATCGCGCGGGACGCCGGCCTGAGCTTCGCGAGGGGCGCCACGAGCGCCTTGGGCTTCGACCCCTCGCGCGACCGCACGACGGTCAGCGCCTCGTCGAGCAGCGCGTTGCCGGTCGGGGACGCGTCCCGCACGACGATGCGGCCGATCCGCCCGCCGTCGCCGTTGCCCGCGAGGTCCGCGCGCCCCAGGAGCGCCAGCTCGACGAGGAGCGCCCCCGCGGCGACCTGCTCGCGGTACGAGGCGTCGACGACGGCCTTCCCGGTCACGTCGTCGAGCGTGAGCAGCAGGTAGTCCTCGAGGATGAGCATGGTCCTCACGCTACGGCGCGCACCGGCCGGGGACACCTGCCTTTTGTCATGGCCGAGGCGTGCGAGGCGCACGGTCGCCCGCCGCGCGACGTCAGTCCGCGAGCTCCCAGCGGACGGTGACGCTCGCACGGACCTCCTGCGTGCCCGGCTCGACGACGAGCGCGTCGCTCGCGGCCTTGGCAGCCATCAGGCGCGGCACCGGGCCGGGCCCGCCGACGTCCTCGCGGACCTCCACGACCGGGCCGAGCGAGCGGCCCGCGAGCCGGGCGTACTGCTCGGCGCGCGCACGGGCGTCGGCGAACGCGGCGTCGCGCGCCGCGACGGCGAGCGGGCCGGGGTCGCCGACGGCGAGGCTCGTCGAGTCGAGTCGCGCGACGGGCCCCGCCGCGTCGAGGGCGGCGCGGACGATCTCGCCGCACGCCGCGACGTCGCGCACGGTCGCGCGCAGGGTGAGCCGTGCCGTCGTGCGCGGGCCGTCGTCGCGCTGCTCCGTCCACGTCGACGTCTGGGACGTGCGCACGTCCGCGGCGTCGACGCCCGCCGCGACGAGCGCGTCACGCGCCGCGGCGAGCCCCGCGTTCGCCCGGTCGAGGGCCTCCTGGACGCCGGGCGCGCTCGACTCCGCGCCCAGCTCGACGACCGCGACGTCCGGCGCCGCGGTCACCGCCCCCTGACCGGTGGTCGTCACTCCTGAGCCACCCACACCGACCACCTCTCCTGACCTTCCCCCGTCGCGTTCTCGACCGGCGCCCACCGTACGGTCTCCCGTCCCCACGCGCGCGGGGACGTCACAGGCTCGAGTCCTCGGCGCTCCCTCCTCGACAAGGGGCACCGCGCCCTCGCCGGTGCCCAGGCCCGGTATGGAGGAGTGCCGTCATGATCACGACACCTGCGTCCCTGACGACCGGCGCGGGCACGCCGTCGCCCGGCGAGCTCGAGGACGGGTGGGACGCGTTCTTCGCGGACGTCGTGCGCCCGTTCGCGGAGCTGGTGCTCCCGTTCCTCGCGGTCCTGGCAGCACTCCTGATCAGCGCACGCTTGCTGACCCTGCTTCCTCTGCCCTGGCGCACGGCGAGCGCTCCCGACCGGCAAGGGCACGGCCGCCTGGGAGTCGCCCTGTGCGTCGTGGCTGCCGCGCTCATGACCGTCGTCCCCGCGTGGGGCCGAGCGGTCCTCGGGGCCACCGACGAGGCGGCGGAGGCGGCCGCGCGACCGCGCACGACCGCGATCGTTCTCACGACCGCGGCCGTCCTCGCCGTCGCGGGGGTCCTGATCCTCGCCAACTGGGTCGCGACACGCCTCCGCCTCACCGTGGTCGCGACCGGGAGCGACGGTTCGGCGGCACCCGCCCGAGCAGCGCACATCGCCGCGCTCGTCGGAGACCTGGGCGCGCGCCCGTCACGAGGCGTCGAGATCCCGAGAGGTTCCGACGTCTCTGGCCTCGGGGACGCCGTCGCGGCGGTGCCGGGCGGCTCGTGGGCCGCAGCGGTCGTCACCCTGGTCGAGTCGCTCCTGGGCTCGGCCCCGTGGCGCGTGCTCGTCGACGAGAAGTCGGACGGCGTGGTCGCGGTGGTCGTGACCCGGAACGGTGTCCAGGTCGCGTCGGCCCCGGTCGACCGGAGCACGTTCGGCCTCGGCGAAGGCGTGGACGCGCACCGCTTCTCGGCCGCGGTGGTCCTCACCTCGCTCGCTCGCGCGTACCCGACCGAGTTCGACGGGCTCGCCGGCGCGACCGACTGGCGCAGCCTCGGGCTGCACTACGTCGCCACGACGGACCTCCGGCGCGACGAGGCCGCACAGCGCGAGGCGCTGGCCCAGGCCGTCGACCTGGACCCGGGGAACTGGCTGGCGCAGCTCGCCTACCGCAACGTCCTGCACCGCCACGAGACGAGACCGGACGTGATCCGCGCCTACCGCACCTGGCTCACGCACCACCTGTCCGGTCCGGCCGCGAGCGGGTACGCGACGACACCGGGCGAGACGACCCCTGCACTCGGTCCGGACACCCGCTACACGTCCCTGCGGCTCCGCGCGCTCTACACCCGCGCGGCGCTCGCGGTGAACGAGCACTTCGCCCGGACCCTCGTGACGCGGCCCGCAGGCTCGCCGCAACCCTGCTTCGCGACGAGCGTCCAGGCCGACCTCGACGAGCTGGCCGGGGAGCTGAACACGTTCGCGGTACCCGCGGAGCGTCAGGTGGACGACGACCTGGCACGCCTCGTCGCGTCGCTGCGGTCGCTCGCGACCCCGCTGTTCGAGCTCGGTCGCGCGCACGGGGTCGCGGTGAGGCAGCTGGTCGTCCCGCCGGCGGACGCACGCGTCACCGTCGCGCTGAGCCCGCGGGTGCACTACAACCGCGCGTGCACCCGCGCCACCCTGCCCGCGCCGGACTTCGACGACGCGACGGCGGCGCTGCGGCTCGCCGTCCCCGAGCCGGACCTCCGGTCGTGGCTCTACGACGACCCCCAGCTCGCCGACTACCGAAAGAGCGAGCAGTTCCGCCAGGAGTTCGGACGCCGACCCGCGACCGACCTGCTGTGCCTCGACCTGTTCGAGCGGTATGGGGCGGCGCTCCGCACCGCCGGCCTGGGCACGCCGCAGGCGCTCGCCGCGGCCAGGCCGCGGGTGCTCGAGGTCATCACCGGGTCGCCACGGCACGAGGCCACGGCGATGCACGCGCTCGCCGTCATGCACAACACCTTGGCGGCGTCGTGCGACGGGATCGCCGTCGAGGTGCTGCGCTACCTCCTGGAGCGCGGCGCGGCGAACCCCGCCGCGCTCCAGGAGCTCGACGACCCGTCGCGCGCCGCGCTGGCCGCCACGATCCTCCAGGTGGTCGGCAGCACGGTCGACGTCGACCTCGACGCGTCCACCACCGCCGCGGTGACCGCCTGGCTCGCTGCGCCCTTCGGCTGAGCCGACAGTCGCCCGTCAGCTGTTGCCGTCGAAGAGCGAGGTGACCGACCCGTCGTCGAACACCTCGCGGATGGCGCGCGCGACGAGCGGCGCGATGGAGAGCACGGTGAGCTGCGGGAACTGCTTGTCCGCGGCGATGGGCAGCGTGTCCGTGATGACGACCTCGCTCGCCCCGCACTCGGAGAGGCGCTGCGCCGCCGGGTCGGACAGCACGCCGTGCGTCGCCGCCACGATGACCGACCGCGCCCCCGCGGCGAGGATGACGCGCACCGCCTCGGCGATGGTGCCGCCGGTGTCGATGAGGTCGTCGACCAGCACGCAGTCGCGGCCCTCGACGTCGCCGACGACGCGGTTGGCGACCGCCTGGTTCGGGCGCGTCACGTCGCGTGTCTTGTGCACGAACGCGAGCGGCCCGCCGCCGAGCTTCGCGGCCCACTGCTCGGCGACGCGGATGCGGCCGGCGTCGGGCGAGACGACCGTGACGTTCGACGTGTCGACGCGCGTGCGCACGTAGTCGGTGAGGATCGGCATCGCCCACAGGTGGTCGACCGGGCCGTCGAAGAAGCCCTGGGTCTGCGCGGCGTGCAGGTCGACGCTCATGAGGCGGTCCGCGCCCGCGGCGGTGAACAGGTCGGACATGAGGCGGGCCGAGATCGGCTCGCGGCCGCGGTGCTTCTTGTCCTGGCGGGCGTAGCCGTAGAACGGCTGGACGACCGTGATGGTCCGGGCCGAGGCGCGCTTGGCCGCGTCGACCATGAGCAGCTGCTCCATGATCCACTGGTTGATCGGCGCGGTGTGGCTCTGGAGGATGAAGACGTCGGCGCCGCGCACCGACTCGCCGAACCGGACGTAGATCTCGCCGTTCGCGAAGTCGTACGCGGTCGTGGGCAGCAGGTCGATGCCCAGCTCCCGCGCGACGTCGTTGGCCAGCTCGGGGTGCGCGCGCCCCGAGGCGAGGACGAGGGACTTCTCCCCGTTGCCGGCGATCGTGCTGCTCATACCAGTGGGTTCCTTCGGTGGTGTTTCCGGGTGCGGGGTAGGTCTGAGGAGGTCTCGGCCGGTCGCGGTCAGTCTGCCGTGGTCGCGGGGCGACCGCCACGCAGCGCCTCGAGCGTGTGCTCCAGCTCGGGCCCGGGCGGCGGCGGGGTCGGGCGCTCGGCGGTCGCGGCGGCGCTCTGGTCCGCGAGCTGCGCCTGGGCCTGCGCACCGAGCGGCGGCGCCTCGGGGTCGCTCGCGCGCGCGGCGGCCGCGGCGTCGGCCGCCGGGGTGCCGGGGCGGCGGCGCTCGACCCAGCCCTCGATGTTGCGCTGCTGCCCGCCGCTCACCCCGAGCGCACCCGCGGGCACGTCGCGGCGGATGACCGAGCCGGCGGCGGTGTAGGCGCCGTCGCCCACGGACACCGGGGCGACGAACATGTTGTCCGCGCCCGTGCGCGCGTGCGAGCCGATCACCGTGCGGTGCTTGTGGACGCCGTCGTAGTTGACGGTGACCGACGCGGCGCCGATGTTCGTGTGCTCGCCGATCGTCGCGTCCCCCACGTAGGACAGGTGCGGGATCTTGGAACCCTCGCCGATCTCCGCGTTCTTCGTCTCGACGAACGTGCCGATCTTGCCCTGGGCGCCGAGCACGGTGCCGGGCCGCAGGTAGGCGAACGGGCCGACGGACGTGCCCGCCCCCAGGACCGCGAGGCTGCCGTGCGTCCGGGTCACCGTCGCGCCCGCGCCGACCTCGGTGTCGGTGAGCGTCGTGTCCGGGCCGATCGTCGCGCCCTCGGCGACGACCGTCGCCCCGTGGAGCTGCGTGCCGGGGAGCAGGGTCACGTCGCGCGCGAGCTCGACGTCGACGTCGACCCACGTCGTCGCCGGGTCGACGACGGTCACGCCCTCGCGCATCCAGTCCTCGAGGATCCGGCGGTTGAGCTCCGCGCGCAGCGTCGCGAGCTGCACGCGGTCGTTGACGCCCTCGACGATCGTCGGGTCCGCCGAGACGAGCGCCCGGACCGTGCCGCCCTCGGCGCGCGCCGCCGCGACGACGTCCGTCAGGTAGACCTCGCCCTGCGCGTTGTCGCGGCCGAGCGTGCCCAGGCCGCGCCGCAGGACCGCGGCGTCGAACACGTAGATCGACGCGTTGACCTCGCGGATCGCGCGCTCGTCGGCCGACGCGTCCTTGTGCTCGACGATCCGCTGCACGTCGCCCGACCCGTCGCGCACGACGCGCCCGTAGCCGGTCGCGTCCTCGAGCTCGGTCGTCAGCATCGTCACCGCGTTGCCGTCCACGACGTGCGCGGCGAGGAGCTGGGCGAGCGTGCCGCCGTCGAGCAGGGGGGTGTCGCCCGCGGTCACGACCACGGGGCCCTCGAGCCCGTCGCCGAGGCCGCGCCCCTCCTCGCCGTCGGGCACGCCGTGCAGCAGCGCCTGCGCGTGGGCCTTGGCGTCGAGCGCGGCGAGCGCGCACTGCACCGCGCGCCCGGTGCCGGGGATCTCGTCCTGGTCCACGACCACCGCGTCCGGGTCGACCGAGACGGCGTGCTCGGCGACGCGGTCGCGCTCGTGCCGCACGACGACGGCGAGCAGCGCCGGGTCGAGCGAGCGCGCCGCGACGAGCACGTGCCCGAGCAGGCTGCGACCCGCGAGCGTGTGGAGCATCTTCGGGGTGGACGACTTCATCCGCGTGCCCTCGCCGGCGGCGAGGACGATCACGGCAGCGGGGGCGACGGCGGGGTCGGTTCCCTGCTGAGCTTCCATGGGTGTTCCCCTCGGGATCGGTGGCACGAGCTCCGCCCCCAGGACTCGAACCTGGACCAAGGGCACCAAAAACCCTTGTGCTGCCGATTACACCAAGGCGGATCGGACCCGGCGACGCTCGCGCCCGGTGCGTTCCCGGGCCACGACGGGCGGGGTGGGTCCGGGAACAGTCTGCCAGGTCGCTCCCCGTGCCCGACGCCGGTCGTGCCCGTCTCGTCCGGTCCGCACCCTGGCCCTCGCTCACCGCGACAGTTGCCTGCGCCACACCGGTGCGGGGCACGCGAGCGGGTGCACGGCATGATGGACCCCGTGGCCGAGTCCAGACGCACCCCCCGATCCCGCATGACCGCGAGCCAGCGGCGCGAGCAGCTGCTCGCCGTGAGCCGCGGGCTCTTCGCCGAGAAGGGGTTCGAGGGGACGAGCGTCGAGGAGATCGCTGCGCGCGCCGAGGTGTCCAAGCCGGTCGTGTACGAGCACTTCGGCGGCAAGGAGGGCATCTACGCCGTCGTCGTGGACCGCGAGGTCCAGGCGCTCACGGCGGCGCTCTCCGGCGCGCTCGACGAGGGCGGCCACCCCAAGGTCCTGCTCGAGCGCACCGCGCTCGCGCTCCTGTCCTACATCGAGGCGTCCGAGGACGGGTTCCGCATCCTCGTGCGAGACTCCCCCGTCGCCCAGGCCACGGGGACGTTCTCCAGCCTCATCGGCGACGTCGCGACCCAGGTCGAGCACCTGCTCGCCCACCAGTTCCGCACGCGCGGGCTCGACCCGAAGGTCGCGCCCATCTACGCGCAGATGCTCGTCGGCATGGTCGCGCTCACCGGGCAGTACTGGCTCGACGTGCGCTCGCCCAAGAAGACCGAGGTCGCGGCGCACCTCGTCAACCTCGCGTGGAACGGCCTCGCGGACATGGAGAAGCGCCCGCACCTCATCACGACCAAGTCCTGACGCGTCCGTCCACGGGGCGCCCGGGGAAACTTCCCCGAACCCGCGTCATGGCGCCCGGGCGCACCCGTCTCTCCTTGCGGAAGCACGAGACCGACGAAGCGGGGCACTTCATGCACGGGCACGACCGGTCCACCGACCGCACGCACGAGGACCGTCGGGACGAGATCCGTCCCACGGTCTGGGGGTACTCGACCTGGACGACGGCGCGCTGCCTCCACGGGGCCGTCGCCGGGGCGCCGGACCGCATCGTCCAGCGCACCGACGTGCTGGTCCCCGGCCTGACCCCCCGCGAGCTCGACCGGGTGCGGCGGCACGCCGAGTGGCACGCGTCGGTCGACGGCGTGCGCCTGGGGCTCGTCGCGGGCGCGGCGACCGCGATCGCCGCCGTCCTCGTCGGGCACGCCCTGGAGCCCGTCGCCCTCGTCCTCGTCGCCGCGGTCCTCGGCGTCTCGGCCGCGCTCCTCACGCGCGTCCTCCTGCACGTCGCCGGCCCTCGGCTCTCGCGCGTCGAGCGCCGGGCCCTGCGCGACGCCGTCGAGATCCGACGCGTGCGCATCGCGCCCCCGACGTCCGCGGGCATGCGCGTCCTCGTCGCGATGAGCGCCGTCGAGTCGGTCTCCGCGCGTCTCGACGAGCGGGAGGCCGCGATCGCGCGCGAGCTCCTCTGGGCCGCGCTCGACGCCGTCCGGCGCGACGACGTCGCCGACGTCGACCACGCGACCGGCGCGATGCTCCGCCTCACCGTGCGGGCCGCGCGCTCCCCCCTGCCGCCCGTGCGCGACGAGCACCGGGGCTGAGCGCCCGCCCCGGTCCCGGGGACGGCCCGCCCGGGCCGTCGGGTGGGTGCAGGACGTGACATCTGTCCCGTGCCGGACGCGCGACCCCGTGGTTGTCTGGGGCGCATGGCGACACTCGAGATCGACTCGCTGACCAAGACCTACGGCGACGTGCGCGCCCTGCGCGGGACGTCGTTCGACGTGCGCGCCGGGGAGATCTTCGGCTTCGTCGGCTCCAACGGCGCCGGCAAGACCACGACCATGCGCATCGTCCTCGGCGTGCTCGCCGCCGACGGCGGCGAGGTGCGCTGGGACGGGCGGCCGATCGACCTCGCCGCGCGGCGGCGCATCGGCTACATGCCCGAGGAACGCGGGCTCTACCCGCGCATGAAGGTCGGCGAGCAGCTCGTCTACCTCGCGCGGCTGCACGGGCTGTCCGCCGCCGAGGCGAAGGACGCGATGGAACGCTGGACCACGACCCTCGGCGTCGAGGCCCGCCGCGGCGACGAGGTGCAGAAGCTCTCGCTCGGCAACCAGCAGCGCGTCCAGCTCGCCGCCGCGCTCACCCACGATCCCGAGCTGCTCGTGCTCGACGAGCCGTTCAGCGGGCTCGACCCCGTCGCCGTCGACGTCATGAGCAACGTGCTCCGCGACCGCGCCGAGGCGGGCGTCCCCGTCGTCTTCTCCTCGCACCAGCTCGACCTCGTGGAGCGCCTGTGCGACCGGGTCGGGATCATCAAGGACGGCGCGATGGTCGAGGTCGGCACGATCGACGAGCTCCGCCGGACCGAGACCGAGAGGTGGGTCGTGGATGGGCCGCCCGGGGCGACGTGGATCGGCGCCGTGCCCGACGCACGGGCCGTCAGCCTGGAGGGGTCCCGCACCGTCGTCGAGCTCGCGCAGGGCGACCGGACCGCGGGCGACGGCGCCGCCGTCGACGGGGCGAGCGGGCGCGAGCAGGCCGTGCTGCGCGCGGCGCTCGCCGCCGGACCGGTGCACGAGTTCTCGCTCGTCCGGCCGTCGCTCACCGAGCTGTACCGCGACGTCGTGAGCGCCGAGGAGAAGCCGGCCGCCGCGGCCGCCGAGACCGTGGAGGTGGGGGCATGAGCACGGGGACCTCGTTGACGTCCTGGGGCGCGATCCGCCTCGTCGCGAGCCGCGAGATCATGACGCGGCTCCGCTCGAAGTCGTTCGTCTGGCTCACCGTGATCCTCGTCGGCGCGGTCGTGCTCGGCGGGCTCGTGCTCAACGCCGCGAGCTCGTCCGGCCCGACCGCCGAGCGCGTCGGCGTCACGCCGCAGACCGCCGCGCTCGCGGAGTCGATCGAGGCCACGGGCGGCACGCTCGGCACCGAGGTCGAGACCGTCGACGTCGCCGACGACGCCGCGGGCGAGACCCAGGTGCGCGACGGCGACCTCGACGCCCTCGTCACCGGCTCCGCCGACGCGCCCACCGTCGTCGTGGACACCGAGCTCTCCCCCGGCCTCACGGCCGTCTTCACGACCCTCGCCCAGCAGACCGCGCTGTCCGACGCCGTCGCGAGCCTCGGCGGCGACCCCGCCCAGGTCGCGGGCGACATCGCGACCGCCGAGCCGACCGTCCGCACGATCGGCGAACCCAGCGAGTTCGACCCGACCCGCTACGTCACCGGCCTCGTCACCGGGATCCTGCTCTTCATGGCCATCATGATCAGCGGCCAGCTCATCGCGCAGGGCGTCGTCGAGGAGAAGACGAGCCGCGTCGTCGAGCTCCTGCTCTCGACCGTCCGGCCCTGGCAGCTCATGGCGGGCAAGGTGCTCGGGATCGGCCTGGTGGGGCTGGGGCAGGTCGCGCTCGTCGTGCTCGCGGGCGTCGGGACCGCGCTCGGCCTCGGCCTCGTCGACACGTCGACGATCGACCTCGGCACCGCGGCCGTCTGGGCGCTCGTGTGGTTCGTCGTCGGGTTCGTGAGCTACGCGCTCCTCATGGCCGGCCTCGGCGCGCTCGTCTCGCGCCAGGAGGACGTCGGCGCCGTCACGACCCCCGTCACGTTCCTCATGATCGTGCCGTACGTCGTGGGCATCTCCGTCGCGCCCTGGGCCCCGGACAACCCGCTCGTCGTGTGGCTGTCGTTCGTCCCGCTGTGCTCGCCGCTCCTCATGCCCGTGCGCATCGCGCTCGGCAGCGCCGAGACCTGGGAGGCGCTCCTCGCGCTCGGCCTCTCGCTCGCCGTCATCCCGGTGCTCGTGTGGCTCGCCGCGAAGATCTACTCCAACGCGGTCCTGCGCACCGGCGCGCGCGTCAGGCTCAAGGACGCCCTCCGCACCGCCTGACCCGGGGCCACGCGAGGTAGAACCGTGGTCGGCCGAGGTAGAGCCCTGGTCGGCCGAGGTAGAGCCGTGGTCGCGCGGGGTAGAGCCGTGGTCGTGCCCGACGGCGTGTGGTCGCGTTGGGCGGTCGGGGTGGGTGGTGGTGCCGCGTCTACCATCCGCCGCTCGTTCCTCGCGGCTCCCGCCAGGCCCGCCACGACGCGGCACCACCACCCACCCCGCCCGACGTCGTCTCACCCTGGTCGTCGCTCACCCGGGCAGCTGCCCGCGGTGACAGGTTCGCGACGACGGTCCGCGACGTGGCCGGCAACCGCGGTTCTACCCCGGTCGACCAGGGCTCTACCTCGTGCGACCACGGATCCTTCTATGTTCGTCAAGCTGGGGTGGTGGCGGGTTCGGTGGTGTTGAGGGTCCTGTAGATCTGGCGGGCGAGATAGCGCTTGAGGCAGCGTCGGATCTCTCGGGTGGTGCGTCCTTGGGCTCGTCGTCGTTCGATGTAGGCGCGGGTTTCGGGGTCGTGGGTCATGCGGGTCAGGACGGCGATGTGCAGGGCTTTGTTCAGGCGGCGGTCGCCGCCGCGGTTGAGTCGGTGACGGATGGTGTTGCCCGAGGACGCGGGGATGGGGTTCACCCCGGCCAGGGCGGCGAAGGCTGCTTCGGAGCGGACCCGGCCGGGGTGGGACCAGGCGGTCAGGGCGATCGCGGCGGTGACGGGGCCGATGCCGATCTTGGTCAGCAGCGGTGCGGCCTGGCTGGCTTGGACGAGCTCGGTCAAGCGGGCCTGGTTGGCGGCGATCTGTTCGTCGAGCTCGTTCACGCGCTTGGCCAGGCGGACGGCTTCGGTGCGTGCGGTCGCGGTGGCGAGGTCTTCCTCGCGCGGGCGCCAGCGCGCGACTGCGGCGATCTGGGTGCGGGTCAGTGGCTTGCGGGCGTCGGGGCCGAGGTCGACCACGCGGGCCAGGGCGGTCAGTGCGTTGATGGTGGCGGTGCGTTCGCCTGTCATGTGGTCGCGGGCGGTGACCAGGACGCGTAGGGCGGCTCGGATGCCGTCGCCCCGGCGAGGACGGCGCAGCTGGTCGGTATCCAGCGCCAGGACGGCGGCACCGATGCGGGCAGCGTCCAACGGGTCGGACTTGCCGATCCCGTGGTGGGCGCGCGCGTCCATCCGCGCGGCCTCGACGACCTCGTAGCCCGCCCGTTCGACGGCGCCGGTCAGGCCCGCACCATAGGACGCGACGCCCTCGATCACCCACAACACGGCGAGATCACCACCGGTGCGGCGCGCGACCCACGCGATCGCCCGGGCCAGGCCCGCGCTCGTGGTCGGGAACTCTCGGGTATCGATGACCTCACCAGTGCCGGTCAGGATCGCTAGGACGTGGTTGCGGGCATGGGTGTCCACACCCACGACGAACGGGTGCGCATGCGCGACGATGGTCATGGTGGCTCGGGTCCTTCCTACTCCAGGGACGACGGTCCGGCCGCTGGCGGCCGGCGCCGGCCTGGGTAGGAGTCACTTCGGGACAACACTGTGACGAGTCACGCCCCACCGGGGCGGACACCCTTCTGATCAGGACACCGAGGTGGGCCAGAACAGCGCCGGCCGCCCACCCCAGCCGGACAGATCCGTAGCAGGGCACCCCCAACAGGGCCGGCTCTACCTCGAGTCACGACCACGGCGAGCAGCCGACGCCATCCTCACCAGCCGATCCCAGACCAGCCACCGCAAGACTCACAGCTCTACCTCGCGCGACCAGGGCTCTACCTCGCGACGCCGGTTCTCCGACGGCGTGCGGTAACGACAGGCGAGCCGTCAAGAGTCTTGATGTCGAGACACGTCGAGTACCCTCGCGTCATGGAGCAGCAGCACGAGGACGAGGTCGACCGCATCGTCGCGGCGTGGCAGCGCGAGCGCCCCGACCTCGACGTCGAGCCGCTCACGGTGTTCTCGCGCGTCGACCGGCTCGCCCGGCACCTCGACCGCGCGCGGCGCACGGCGTTCGCGCGCGGGCACCTCGAGACGTGGGAGTTCGACGTGCTGTCGGCGCTGCGGCGGGCCGGCGAGCCGTACCGCCTGTCGCCCGGGGCGCTGGTCACGCAGACCCTCGTGACCAGCGGGACCATGACGAACCGCATCGACCGGCTCGAGGAGCGCGGGCTCGTGCTGCGCCGTCGGTCCCCCGACGACCGGCGCGGCGTGCTCGTGGAGCTCACGCCCGAGGGCCTGGAGCGCGTCGACACGGCGATGACCGACCTGCTCGCGGTGGAGGCCCGCATCCTCGACGCGCTGGAGCCCGGCGGCCGCCCTGCGCTCGCGGCGCTCCTGCGTACAGTCGTAGGACAGTTCGACGACTGACCGACGGCCCGGCTGATCGGGCGGGCGGCGTCGACGCGCCCGCACCCGGAGGTCACCGCCCGATGCCGCCGTCCCGGCCGCCCCGCCCGATCACGTTCCGCGGCGGGATCGACGGCGTGCTGCTCGTCGCGGTGCTGCTGGTCGCGGTCAACCTGCGCGCGCCGCTCACGGCGCTGCCGCCGGTCGTCGCGGACGTCGCGGCGGACCTGCACCTCACGGCGGCGGCCGCGGGCCTGCTCACGGGCATCCCCGTGCTCTGCTTCGCCGTGGCGACGCCGGCGGTCGCGGGGCTGCTGGGGCGGTCGTCGCTGCGCACCGCGATCGCGGTCGCGCTCGGGCTGATCCTCGTCGGGACGCTCCTGCGCTCGGCGGACCTCTCCGTCCTCGGCACGGCTGGCCTCGGCACCGCCGGGACGTTCGCGGGGACGGTGCTCCTGGGGCTCGGCATCACGACGGCGAACCTCGCCGTCCCGATGATCGCGCAGCGCGACTTCCCCGGGCACGTCGCGACGGTGACGGGCCTGTACACGGCGGCGATCAACGTGGGGACCGTCGCGACGACCGCGCTCACCGCGCCCCTGGCCGACGCCGTCGGGTGGCGCTGGGCGCTCGCGTCCTGGTCCGTCCTCGCGGTCGTCGCGCTCGTGTGGTGGCTGCGCGCGGTCCCGCGCGAACCGAGCAGGCCCGGGCGGGCGACGACCACCCCGGCGAGCCGGCCGGGGTCGGGCACGACGGCACCCGACCCCGGAGAGCGGCCCGCACCGCACGACGCGGGTGGTGGGGACGACGGCGCCTCCCCCGACCCGGGCAGGCTCGCCTCCGCGGCCGCGGAGGGCGTCACGGGCACCGACCCCGCCGCCGCCCGCGAGCGCCACGTCCTCGCGACGCCGTTCACGTGGTGGCTGTGCGCGATGTTCGCGCTCCAGTCGTCGAGCTTCTACGCGCTCACGGCGTGGCTGCCGCTCATCCTGGAGGACCTGGCGGGGATCCCCCGCGCGGCGTCGGGCGGGGCGGCGTCGCTGTTCCAGGGGTTCGCGATCGTCGGCGGGCTCGCCGTGCCGCTCGCGGTGCGGCGATGGTCGCTGCGTCAGAGCTTCGCCGCGATCGCGGTGCTGTGGCTGACGCTGCCGGTCGGTCTGCTCGTCGCGCCGGACCTGTGGGCGGTGTGGGCGTCGATGGCCGGGATCGCACAGGCGGCGAACTTCGTGGTCATCTTCACGCTCGTCGCGCAACGCTTCCCGACCGTCCGCCGGGGACGTCAGGCCTCGGCGACGGTGCAGTCGGTGGGCTACTGCCTCGCGGCGGTCGCCCCGACCCTGGCCGGGGCCCTGCACACGGCGACCGGGACGTGGACGACGCCGGTCGCCGTCGTGCTTGGCGCGCTCGTGCTCATGACGGGGATCGGACTCGCCCTCACGGGATCCCCCCGCTCTCACGCGAGGTAGCCACCACCGCTCTACCTCGGGAGACCAGGGCTCTACCTCGGGAGACCACGGCTCTACCTCGCGCGACCACGGGTCTACCTCGTGCCTCGCCCCCTCGGCGGGCACCCCGCCCTTGACCCGCGCGTCGAGGCGTGTTTATGGTGTACACATCGTTTATGGCATACACGCCTGTGTGCGCCGCACACCGGCCAGCACGTCCGACCGAGAAGGAGAAGGCGATGACCGAACCGATGATCGCCGTGCAGGGGCTCGAGAAGTCCTACGGCGACCACGCCGTGCTGCGCGGCGTCGACCTGACCGTGCGCCGCGGCGAGATCTTCGCGCTGCTCGGGCCCAACGGCGCCGGCAAGACCACGACCGTCAACATCCTCACGACCCTCGTCCGCCCCGACGGCGGCACGGCCCGCGTCGCGGGGGCCGACGTCGTGCACGACGCGGCGCGCGTGCGCGAGACCATCGCGCTCACGGGCCAGTACGCGTCGGTGGACGAGTTCCAGACGGGCCGCGAGAACCTCGTCATGATGGGCGAGCTCGCCCACCTGCCCCGGCGCTCGGTGCGTCGACGCGCGGACGAGCTCCTCGCCCGCTTCGACCTCGCCGACGCCGCCGACCGCCGCGTCGGGACGTACTCGGGCGGCATGCGCCGCCGCCTCGACCTCGCGATCAGCCTCGTCGCCGACCCGGCCGTCCTCGTCCTGGACGAGCCGACGACGGGGCTCGACCCCGCCTCGCGCGCCCAGCTCTGGGACGTGGTGCGCGGCCTGGCGGCCGACGGCACGACGGTCCTGCTCACGACCCAGTACCTGGAGGAGGCCGACCGCCTCGCCGACACGATCGCCGTCCTGCACGACGGCCGCGTCGCCGCGCGCGGCACGGCCGCCGAGCTCAAGGCCCTCGTCGCCGGCGACCACGTCCGGGTCGCGTTCGACGACCCCGCGAGCCTCGCGGCCGCCGTCGGGCTCGCGCCGGCGCTGGGGCTCGCCCGCACGACCACGGACGACAAGGACCTGTCGCTCACCGCGCCGAGCGACGACCCCGTCCGCACGATCCGCGACGTCCTCGCCGCGGCCGACTCCCACGACCTCGCCGTCGTCGGGGTCAGCGTCGTCAAGCCCACGCTCGACGACGTCTTCCTCGCTCTGACCCGGAAGGAGGGCGCCCGATGAGCGCCACCACGCCCACGCTCGCGACGTCGCCCGCGCGCCCGCCGCGCACCGCCGCACGCGCCCGGCAGACACCCGCGACCGCCGCGCGCGACGTGCGGACGATGGTCGCGCGCGAGACGCGCCGCCAGCTCCGCAGCGTCGACGGCCTCATCACCGCGTTCGTGCTGCCCGTGATGATCATGCTGGTCTTCGTCGTCATCTTCGGTGGCGCGATCGGTGGGGACGACTACATCGACTACGTCGTCCCGGGCGTGCTCGTCATGTGCCTCGGGTTCGGCTCGGCGACGGCCGCCGTGGGGGTCGCGCAGGACATGACCTCGGGCACGATCGACCGGTTCAAGACGCTGCCGATCTTCGGGCCGTCCGCGCTGTGGGGGCACGTCGTGGCGAGCGTGGCGCGCAACCTCGCGTCCGCGGTCGTCGTCGTGGCCGTCGCGCTCGCGCTGGGCTTCCGGCCCGACGCCGGGCTCGGCGACTGGCTGGGCCTCGTCGCGTTCGCCGTGCTCGCGGTGCTCACGTTCACGTGGCTGAGCGTCGCGCTCGGTCTGGTGCTGAGCGTCGAGGCGTCGCAGTCGGTGAACTTCCTGTTCCTGTTCGTGCCCTACCTCAGCTCGGGCTTCGTCGAGATCGACACGATGCCCTCGTGGCTGCACGGCTTCGCCGAGAACCAGCCGTTCACGCCGGTCATCGAGACCTTCCGCGGCCTCCTCGCGGGGTCGCCCGACGCGACGACGGTCCTCACGGCCGTAGCGTGGCTCGTGGGCTTCCTGGTCGTGAGCTGCGCCGCCGGCTCCGTCCTCTACCGCCGCCGAACGGCCCGCTGACCCCCTCCGCCGAGCAGGTGGTCCTGGCACGTCCAGCCGACCCGGACGAGCCAGGACCACCTGCTCGCGGCACCGGGACGGCCTGGTCGGCCACCGGTACGCACTGGTTCGGCACCGGTCGGGGGAGGATGAACCCATGACGGACGCACCCGACCTCCCGCCCCGGCTCGCGCTCGCGTGGGGCGTCGCCGAACGGCCCGAGCGCACGCCCAAGCGCGAGCTGAGCATCGAGCGGATCGTCGACACCGCCATCGAGATCGCGGACGCCGACGGGCTCGGCGCGGTCTCCATGGCGAAGGTCGCGCAGAGCCTCGGCTTCACGACGATGTCGCTCTACCGGTACGTGACGAGCAAGGACGACCTGCTGCTGCTCATGCAGGAGGCGGCACTCGACGTCGAGTACCCGCCCGCGCACGAGCCCGCGGACTGGCGCGCGGAGCTGCGCGAGTGGGCGCAGTTCACCATGGCGGTGTTCGCGTCCCACCCGTGGTTCCTCGACATCCCGGTGACCGGCGCGCCGCTCACGCCGAACAACCTGCGCGGGGCCGACAGCGCCCTGCGCGCCCTGCGCTCCACGCCGCTCGACGACGAGGAGAAGATGTCGGTCATCCTGCTCGTGAGCGGCTACGCGCGGAACGCCGCCCGACTGCAGTCGGACCTGGCCCGCGCGGTCACCGAGGCCGGGGCCGACGAGACCGTCCTGGGCGGCGGCTGGGGCGGCGCGTTGCGCGACCTCGTCGACGAGGTGCGCTTCCCCTACCTGCGCCCGCTCGTGGAGGCGGGGACGTACGCCGAGGAGGGCGCGATCGACGACACCGCGTGGGGCCTCGAGCGCGTGCTCGACGGGATCGCGGTCTACGTGGACGCCCGCGCGGCCGGAGCCCCGGGCGCGGGGCGCCGCGCCCCGGCGTCCGTCGACCCGCCGGCCCCGGCGGAGGCCGCGGGGACCGACCCGCGCGACGCCGTCGCCCCGGTCGAGATGGCCGTGCACGTCAAGGACCCGAAGGTGAAGAAGGCGACGCTCAAGCGGCGCGACGCCGAGCGCCGCGTCCGCGAGGCGCAGAAGAAGGTGCGCGAGCTCGAGAAGGCGCTGCGCGAGGCGGAGAAGGCCGAGCGCGAGACGGCGCGGGCTGCGGTGGAGAAGGCACGCGGCTGACCCAGGGGCGACACCGCCGCCTCCGCGAGAGAGCGACGCACCGCCGCGATCGCGCCCCCTGGGAACCAGAGGGCGTTCTCGCGGCGGTGCGTCGCTCTCTCGGCGACGAGCTCACTCGGCGAGCGCGAAGCCCGTCGTCCAGGACGTCTTCTCCGCCGCGGCGAGCGTGAGCTGCAGGAAGCCGAGGGCCTCGAGCTCGTGAGCGCGCTTCAGCGACCCCGCGTCGACCACCCGGACGCCGGAGACGGCGCCGGCGAGCGCCGCCTTGGCCTCCGCGTCGTCGCCCGCGACGAGGACCGTCGTCGGGAGCGGGCCGACCTGCCCGGAGGCGAGGGTCGCGGCGAAGTTCATGTTGAACGCCTTGAGCACGCGCGCGCCGGGAACGCGCTGCTGGAGCTGCGCCGCGGCCGACGAGCCGTCGGGCACGACGAGGGAGTCGAAGGTGGCGAAGTCGAGCGGGTTGGTGATGTCGACGACGACCTTGCCGTCGAGGCGGTCGGCGTAGAGGTCGACGACCTCCGCCACGGCCCCGTACGGGAGGGCGAGGACGACGACGTCGCCGGTGAGCTCGTCGCCGATCGTGCCGGCCGCGACCCGGGGGTCGAGGTCGGTCGCCTCGCGCGTGAGGACCTGCACCGCGCTGCCCGCGGCGAGCGCGAGACCGGCGATCGCCGAGCCCATGGTGCCGACTCCGATGATGGTGATGCTGCTCATGGTGGCTTCCTTCCTCTGCCGGCCGCCCGGTCGGCTCTTAGTTGTTGCTACAACCATCACCGTACGGGGCTAAACTTGTAGCGTCAACTATTACGATGGTCACACCGGAGGAGGCACCATGACGACAGAACCCCGCTGGCTCGACGACCGGCAGCTCGACGCGTGGAAGCGGCTCGTGGCCGTGGTCGAGCTGCTCCCGGGCGTCCTGGACTCCCAGCTCCGGCGCGACGCCGACCTGAGCCACTTCGAGTACTACGTGCTCGCCATGCTCTCCGAGGCACGCGACCGCACCCTGCGCATGACCGACCTCGCGGGGGCCACCAACGCGACCCTCCCCCGGCTCTCCCACGTCGTGGCCCGGCTCGAGAAGCGCGGGCTCGTCGAGCGCGTCCCGTGCCCCGAGGACCGGCGCGCCACCAACGCGCACCTCACCGACGCCGGGTGGACCAAGCTCGTCGCGACGGCGCCGGGCCACGTCGCGACCGTCCGCGACCACGTGATCGACGCGCTCACGCCCGACCAGGTCGAGCAGCTCGACGCCATCGCGGGCGCGATCCTCCAGCGCGTGGACCCCGACGACCGCATGGGCTTCCTGCGCCGCTGACCGCGGGCGCCCGGACTCGTCAGCCCGCGACCTCCGCCGCCTCGAGCCAGGCCGCCTCCAGCTCGTCCTTCTCGGCCGCGAGCGCGCGCAGCTCGGCGTCGAGCTCCGCGACCGCGGTGAAGTCCGTCGCGTTCGCGGCGATCTTCTCGTGCAGGCGGCCCTCGGCCTCGGCGATCTTCGACAGCCTCCGCTCGATGCGGTTGATCTCCTTCTTCGCGGCCCGGACCTCGGCGGCGCTCGGACCGGCCAGGTCGGGCGCGTCCTGCGCGCCGTCCGCGCCGCCGTCGGCCCCGGCGGCCGCCGCGGACGCGAAGCCGCTCGACGACGCTCCCGCCCCCGCGAGCGCCGCGCGCCGCAGCTCGAGGTACTGCTCGACGCCGCCCGGCAGGTCCCGCACCTTGCCGTCCCCGAGCAGCGCGACCTGGCGGTCCGCGACGCGCTCCAGCAGGTAGCGGTCGTGCGAGACGACGATCAGCGTGCCGGGCCAGCCGTCGAGCAGGTCCTCGAGCGCGGCGAGCGTGTCGGTGTCGAGGTCGTTCGTCGGCTCGTCGAGCAGGAGCACGTTGGGCTCGGCGACGAGCAGTCGCAGGAGCTGGAGGCGGCGGCGCTCGCCGCCCGAGAGGTCGCGCACGAGGGTCTGCGACCGCTCGCGCGTGAACCCGAGCCGCTCGACGAGCTGGGACGCCGTGAGCTCCTTGCCGTCCACGACGACCGACCGCTTCTCGTCCTCGATCACCTGGATCACGCGGGACCCGGCGATGTCGTCGAGCTCGCCGACGTCCTGGGACAGCTCGGCGACGTGGACCGTCTTGCCGCGCTTGACGCGTCCCGCGTCGGGCTGGCGCCGTCCGGCGAGCAGGGCGAGGAGCGTCGTCTTGCCCGCGCCGTTGACGCCGACGACGCCGTACCGGTCTCCGGGCCCGAGGCGCCACGTGACGTCGTCGAGCAGCACGCGCTCGCCCGCGTCCTCTCCGGGCGCACCGCGCCGCGGGACCGCGACGGTGACGTCCTCCAGGTCGAGCACGTCCTTGCCGAGCCGCTTGGTCGCGGTGCGCGTGAGCTCGAGCGTGTCGCGCGGGGGCGGCACGTCGGCGATGAGCGCCGCGGCCGCGTCGAGGCGGAACTTGGGCTTCGACGTGCGCGCGGGCGCCCCGCGGCGCAGCCACGCGAGCTCCTTGCGCAGCAGGTTGTCGCGCTTCTCCGCCGCGACGGCGGCGGTCCGCTGGCGCTCGGCGCGCGCGAGCACGTAGGCGGCGTACCCGCCCTCGTAGCCCTCCACCGCGCCGGAGCCGTCGCCACGCACCTCCCACATGCGCGAGCAGACGGCGTCGAGGAACCAGCGGTCGTGGGTCACCACGACGAGCGCGCCCTTCGCGCCCGGGCGCGCGAACCGGTCGCCCAGGTGCGCGGCGAGCCACGCGACGCCCTCGACGTCGAGGTGGTTCGTGGGCTCGTCGAGGAACAGCACGTCGTGGTCGGCGACGAGGAGGGCCGCGAGCGCGACGCGGCGCCGCTGCCCGCCCGACAGCGTGTCCGCGGGAGCGTCGAGGTCGAGGTCGGCCAGCAGCCCCGCGTGGACGGTGCGGACGCTCGCGTCCGACGCCCAGGCGTGCGTCGCGGCGTCGCCGTGCACGAGGTCGCGGATCGTCGCGCCGGTGCCGACGTCGTCGCGCTGGTCGAGCAGGCCCACCCGCAGCCCGCCCACCCGGGTGACCCGGCCGCCGTCGGGCTGCTGCGTGCCCGCGAGCAGGCGCAGGAGCGTGGACTTGCCGGCGCCGTTGGGGCCGACGATGCCGACGCGGTCGCCGTCGTCGAGGCCGAGCGAGACGTCGTCGAGCAGGGTGCGGGTGCCGACGGTCAGCGAGATGCCGTCGGCGCCGAGAAGGTGAGCCACGCCGTCGAGGGTAGTCGGACGGGCGACCGCGTCGTGCCCGCGCCGGCGATGGGGACCCCTCCCCCTTGCCGCGGCGGTCGAGGTGTCCGAGGGTGGCTGGAGCATCCGTCTCGTCCGACCAAGGGATCCCATGTCGTTCTACGGCGCCGACGTCGCCGCGCTCCGCGGTCTCGCGAACACCTTCCAGGACCGCGCGGCGGCGCTGGACGCCCTGACGGCGTCGCTGCGTGCCGCCGTGACCGCGACCCCGTGGGCCGGTCCGGACGCGGACGCCCTGCGCGCACGCTGGCACGGCGAGATGGAGGCGGCCCTGCGCTCGGCGTCCGGCCTGCTCGACGACGGCGCGCAGCGGCTGCGCACCCAGGCCGAGCAGCAGGAGGGCGCGAGCGCCGCGGACAGCGGGTTCTCCGGCGGTGGCGGCTCCGGGGGCGCCGGCGGCGGCCGCACCGACCCGCCGTGGATCCCCAGCCTTCCCGGCATCCCTCGACCGCCGACGCTGCAGGAGCCGCCGCCCACGATCGTGGCGACGGAGCACGTCGTGTACGAGCAGGGCGGGGGCGTCGGTCCGTTCGAGGGGACCGCGGGCGTCGAGTACCGCATCGACGAGCTCTCCGACGGGACGTTCCGGGTCACGCAGCTCGCCGGCATGACCGGCGGCATCGGCGCGGGCACACCGACCCCGTACGTCGAGGCCCACGCGAACGAGCACGACGTGAACCTGGGCGGCCAGGCGAGCGCGTCCGGGGGCGCCGTGCTCAACGTGGGGACCGAGTACACCTTCCAGTCCCAGGACGAGGTCGACGAGTTCCTCGCCTACCAGCGGCGTCAGACGATGCACTACATGGGCCCGCAGCTCGGGTCGTACGAGCCCCCCGCCCCCGACGCCACGATCGTCGAGGGCGGCGCCTACGCGACCGGCTCGGGCGGGGCGGCGATCGTGCCCATGGCCGGTGGCAGCGCCGAGGTACCCGTCGAGGGCCTCGTCGGGACGCGCGTCGAGCACGGCACGGGTCTCACGACCGTCTACGTCCGCGGCGAGGCGGGCGCGAGCATCGAGGGGACCGGGATGATCCCGGGCAGCCAGGACGTCGGAGGGCCCGGGGTCTACGCGGTCACGTACGACGCGCAGGGGAACGTCGTGCCCAACCCGCCGAGCTCCCTCGTCACGACGCCCCCCGGCGGGACGGTCGTGAAGGAGGAGCGCCTCGGGTTCTCCGCCGGCACGCCCCTGCCCGTCGTCGGCGGCGGGAGCGTCACGGCGGGCGGGACGCGCACCCGCACCGAGTACCCCGGCCAGGGCTGATCGGCGGCCCCTACTTCAGTCCCGTGTGTGCCAGGCCCTGGACGAACTGCTTCTGGGCGACGAGGAACACCGCGAGGACCGGCAGGACCGTGAGCGTCGTCGCGGCGAGCTGGACGTTCCACATCGGGCCGCCGTAGGCGTCGACGTACTGCGTGAGCGCCTGCGGGAGCGTGAACCGGTCCTTGCTGGACAGGTACACGATCGGCTCGAGGTACAGGTTCCACGACTTGAGGAACGTGAAGATCGCGACGGCCGAGATCGCCGAGCGCGACAGCGGGAACGCGATGCGCCAGAAGATCCCCCACCGCCCGAGGCCGTCCATGCGCCCCGCCTCCTCGAGCTCGCCGGGGAGCCCGAGGAAGAACTGGCGCATGATGAACGTCGCGAGGACGCTGGGTGCCCCGAGGATCGGGATGACCACGAGCGGCCAGTGCGTGTCGATGAGCCCGAGCGAGTTGACCATCCTGAACAGCGGGACGATCGTCACCTCGGAGGGCACGAGCAGCCCGACGAGCACGAGCAGGAACAGCGCGTTCGCCCCGGGGAACCGGATCCGCGCGAACGCGTACCCGGCCATCGAGGACACGAGGATGGTCCCGACCGTGACGAGCGCCGCGATGTAGAGGCTGTTCCAGTACTGCTGCGCGAACGGCTGCAGGCGGAACACGTCCCCGTACGCCGCGAACGACGGGTCCTGCGGCCACAGCGTCGGCACGGCCCGCAGGATCTCGCTCATCGGCTTGAGGCTCGACGTCGCCATCCACCACGTGGGGAACACGAAGGGGATGCTCAGCACGACGAGCAGCGCCACGAGCGCCCAGCGTCCCCACCGGCGCCGCGAGCGCGCGGCGCGGTCGCGGCGCGCGGGGGCGTGCCGCCCCCCGTCCGGGCCCTCGCCGCCCCGGCCCGACGCCGCGGGCCGTGCAGCGTCGGCGTCCGCGCCCGGGAGCGTGGCCGGGCCGGGCATCACGTCAGACTTCATGGAAGACCCACCTCTTGCGCGTCTGCCACTGCACGAGTGTCAGGACGAGGACGATGACGAACAGCAGGACCGAGATCGCGCTCGCGTAGCCGAAGTCGTTGAAGCGGAACGCCTGCTGGTACAGGTAGTAGACGAGCACCGTGGTCGAGTTGCCTGGCCCCCCGCCCGTGAGCACGGCGATCTGGGCGAACACCTCGAGCGAGCCGACGATCGTGAGGATCGAGACGAGCAGCACGGTCGGGCTGATGAGCGGGAGCGTGATCGACCGGAAGCGCCGCCACGCGCCCGCGCCGTCGAGGCGCGCGGCCTCCTGGACCTCCTCCGGCACCCCCTGCAGCGCCGCGAGGAACAGGATCATGTTGAGGCCGACGTTCTTGAACACCTGGACGACGATCACCGAGATCATGGCCGTCGTCTCGCCGCGCAGCCAGTTCGGTCCCTCGATGCCGAGCAGCGACAGGAACCCGTTGATCCCGCCGTCCGCCTGGAGCAGGAAGCTCCACACGATCGTCCACGCGACGAGCGACACGACCACGGGCGAGAAGAAGAAGGTGCGGAACGTCGTCGTGCCCGGGAGCTTCTGGTTGAGCAGCACCGCGAGGAGCAGCGCGAGCGAGATGTTGAGGACCACGAGCCCGACCGAGAACCACAGGCTCGCGAGGAGCGAGTCGCGCAGGCCGGGGTCGGAGAGCATGCGCTCGTAGTTGTCGGCGCCCGCGAACGTGAAGGTGTTCGCGAGGACGTTCCACTCGTGCAGCGAGTACCAGACGACGGCGACCAGCGGCGCGACGACGAACGCGAGCGCGCCGAGCACGGCGGGCGCGACCATGGTGTACCCCACGGCCGCGTCCCGTCGTGCGAGTGCGGAGGACGCCACGCTCAGTCCTCGAGCAGGGGCTGGATCGCCGCGCACGTGTCGGCGAGCACGCCCTCGACGTCGGCGTCCGCGGTCCACAGCGCGTCGAGCTGGGCCCGCACCGTGTCCTGCAGCTTGGCGAAGTTCTGGTGCGACGGCTTGGTCACGGCGCCCTGGATGCCGTCGACGACGACCGCCTGGAGCTGGGTCTCGCTGAGCTTCGGGTTCGCCGCGCCGAGCGTCTCCGCGTTCAGGAGCGACTCACGCGGGGGCGGGAAGTACGCGGCGAGCGTCTCGGCGTTCTCGGGGTTGGTGAACCACGCCAGGAAGTCGGCGGCGACGTCCGGGTGCTCGCCCGCCGCGAAGACGCCGATGCCCGCCTGGCCGATGACGTTCTGCTGACCCGCGGGACCGGCCGGGAGCGGCACGACGTCCCACGCGAACGAGTCGTCGAGCGCGGACGCGCGGCTGATCTGCGTGATCGTCATCGCGGAGTCGCCCGCGAAGAAGTCGGCCGTCGTGCCCGGACCGGGCATCGCCTTGTCGACGAACGTCGCGTCGTGGATCCACGTGAGCGCGTCGACCATCTCGGGGTCGGTGAATGTGCACTGCGTGCCGTCCTCGCTCCACGGCGCCGCGTCCCAGCCGTCCCAGATCGTCGACAGGTTCTCCCACACCTTGAAGTCGAAGTCGCGCACGACGAGCCCCTGCTTGCCCGACGTCGCGGCGGCGGCCGCGGAGATGTCGCGGGCCTGGTCGTAGGTCCACTCGCCCGACGCGACGAGGTCGGCCGGGTTCGGCTGGCCTGCGGCGGCGACCCGGTCGGTGTTGACGAACATCGCGAACGGCGAGTTGGAGAACGGATAGGCGTAGAGGCCGCCGTCCTTCTCCCACAGCGCGAGCGAGGAGTCCAGGAGGTCGTCGAACTCGTACCCCTCGGTCTCCTGGAGCTTCGGGGCGACGTCCACGAGGGCGCCGCTCGCGACGAACTCGGGCGCGTAGCTCTCGAGGATCCATGCGAGGTCGGGGGCGTTGCCGCCCGCGAGCTGCGTCGTGAGGGACGTCGTGTAGTCCTCGAACGGGATCGTCTCGAACGTCACGCCCGAGACGAGGTCGGGGTTCTCGGCGACGTACGCGTCGGCGATCTCCTGGAACTGCGCGAGCTGTGTCTCGTCGGCCGTCCAGACCGTCATGCGCAGCTCGACGGGCTCGCTCGGCGTGCTCGGCTCGCCCGCGACGTCGTCGCCGCCGCCGGAGCACGCGGTGAGGACGAGGGCGAGCGCGACGCCGCCTGCGGCCAGGGGTGCGCTCACGAGGCGGTGTCGGGGGCGGGCCGGGCGGGGTGCACGGCGCGGGGTCAGGGGGGTCATCAGTTCTCCTTCGGACTGAGGGTGGGCGTGTCGGTGCGGGCGGGGGTCCGCGTCAGTAGGGGTGCGCCTCGGCGGGCCAGCGCAGCTCGACGCCGGCCCGGACGAGCTCGTCCTGGTAGTCGGCGAGCAGGTCGGCCTTGGACTGGACGGCGTGCGGCGTGCGCCCGGTCGCGAGGCAGTGGGCCGCGAGGTGGCCGGCGGCCTCGCCGATGTTCCACTCGACCGGGTGCAGGCGGTAGCAGCCGTTGGTGATGTGCGTCGTGCCGATGTTCTTGTTGGCCGCGAGCAGGTTGGTCACGCGCTGCGGGAGCAGCGCGCCGAGCGGGATCTCGAACGGCGTCGACGCGACGTCGATGTACGTGTCGCCGCCCGTGGAGGGGTGCAGGTCGATCCGGTACATGCCGACGCCGACCGAGTCGTCGTAGCGCGTCGCGCCCCGGTCGCCGCGCACGGCGTACGAGACGTCGTTCTCCGTCACCGTCGTCACCGCGCGCAGGCGGCGCGACTCGCGGTGGTAGGCCGCCTGGGCCAGGCCGTCGGCCGAGCCCATGACGTCGGGCCGCAGGCGCAGCCCCGGGAAGCCGGTCCCGCCGTCGGGGCGGGGAGCCTCGGTCTGCATCCAGTAGAGCATCGACAGGCTGAGCTGCCGGGCGTCCGCGAGCCGCGCCTCCTCGACGTCGCGCGGCACGTCGAGCACCGGCGCGAGGAAGTAGTCGATGCTCGGCCAGTTCACGAGGCACAGGTCGCTCGCGTAGTGGCCGGGCGCGAACAGGTCGCGCGCCGCGATGCGCCGGAAGGTCCACAGGTTGCCGTCGCCCGGGTTCTTCGACTGGTCGGCGTCGACGGCCCGTGCGTCGTCGCCCGGGTTCGGCGTGAAGGACCGCACGTCCATCGCGAGCGTGCGCGGGTTCGGCGCCTCCCACGACAGCATGCGCCGCCCGTTCCACGGGCCCGGGGTGTACGTGCTCCAGAAGTCGTAGCGCTCGGGGCGGTCGATCGTGTGGTCGCCGTCCACGTGCTCGACGGCGAAGCACACGCTCAGCGCCTGCACGTTGTCGGGCTGCGCCTCGTCCGGCGCGCTCGGCTCCCCGGTCTCGCGGTTCGACTCGAACCCCGTGACGTACTCCGTGCCCGTGAGCGGCAGGAGCTCGCCCGTCTCAGTCGCGTCGACGACGAACGCCGCGTGCACCGTCACGGCTGCGCCCGCGGCGTCGGCGGTGACCGGGGCGAGCGTCACGGAGGTGACGCGGTCGCCGTCGGTGGTCGCCGCCGTCGGGCGCACGCGCTCCAGGAGACGGATACGGCCCGCGGACCGCCACGGGGCGAGCATCTCCTCGAGCACCCCGACCGCGACGCGCGGCTCGTGGCACAGCTTGGAGACCCAGCCCGCGCCGGGGTTGAGGGCGTCCCACGAGCGCGCGGCGTCCGTGAGCGGGTACGAGCGGCGGTACACGTCGCGGATGCCGTCGCGCAGCGCGCGGTAGCGCGCGGTCACGCCGAAGCGCTCGACCCACGCGCTCTCGTCCGGCGGCACCGCCTGGGACGTGAGCTGCCCGCCGATCCACGGGTGCTCCTCGGTGAGGACGACGCGGGCGCCCCGCTCCGCGGCCGCGAGCGCGGCGGCGACGCCGCCGAGCCCGCCGCCGACGACGAGGACGTCTGCCTGGAGGTCTGGATGGGTCACGCTGGTTCCGTTTCTCTGGTGCTCGGGTGCTCTGAGGTCGGCAAGGACGATCTGGCCCCGGGGGGCGGCGCGGGCGGTGGCGCGGCGACGGTCTCGCCGTCGACGTCGACGCACTCGAGGAGCTGGTGCAGCTCGTCCTCGGGGACCCGGGCGGCGCGCGCGGACCTGCGGTCGGAACGGCCCGAGCCGGACTCGGCGACGAGACGCGAGAGCAGGACGAGGGCGCGTGCCCCCATCTCCTCGCGCGGGATCGAGAACCCGGACCACCGGCGACCGCCCGGACGCCCGTGGTGGGGCTGGCCCAGGAGGAGGAAGGAGACGTCGTCGGGCACGCGGACCCCGCGCCCCTCGAGCTCGTCGACGAGCTCCTCGGGGTAGTTCTCGGGGGCGACGACGACGGCCGTGAGGCGCTGGTCGACGATCTCCGCGGCCGTGGCCGGGACGTCGTCGAGCTCGACGAAGCGCACGGTGAGCCCGTGCGCCTTCATCGTGGCGCGGTAGGCGTCGACGCGGTCGAGCGTCGGCTGGTCGGTGCCGCGCGGCCCGACGTAGCCGATGCGCTCGTGGCCGAGCGTGACGAGGCGCTCGACCTGGCGCGCCGTCGCCGCGACGTAGTCGGCGCCGACGTAGGGCAGGCGCCCGCCGTCGCTCCCGCGCTTGCCGATGAAGACGAACGGGTAGTTCGTGTCGAGCAGGTGCTGGAGCTCGCCCCGGTCCTCGTGCTGGCCGAGCAGCAGACAGCCGTCGGCGATCCCGAGGCGCTGCCAGCCGTCGCGCGTGAGCCGGCGCCGGCCGTCGACGACGCGCGCGCTCGTGAACAGCAGGATGTCGATGCCCAGCTTCTCGGCCGCGTGCTCGATGCCGACCAGGAACGGGCCGTAGAAGTCACGGCCGGCGCGCGGGAACGTCGCCTCGTAGGTGAAGACGCCCAGGATCTGGTTGTGCCCGCCCGCGAGGCGCTGGGCCACGGGGTTCGCCGAGTAGCCGGTGATGCGGATCGCGTCGAGCACGCGCTGACGGGTCTCCTCGCTGATCCGCACCCCGGCGGGCGTGCTGTCGTTCAGCACGAACGAGACCGTCGCCTGGCTGACGCCGGCCATGGCGGCGACGTCGGCCTGGGTGATGCGGTGCCTCGGCATGGATCCTCCTCGATCACGTCGTCGATGACGTGCGAGGAGTCTCGCCAGAGCGGCGCGTGCGGGTCAACGCGGTAATACGCATTATTACGTCGCGAACGCTGGCACTCCGGGCCTCGGTCCGTCGCCGGTGATTCGCATAATCGGCGGCGCGACGGTCGCCGCCGCCCCGGTGGGCGTCCGCCGGAGGATGCACGACGGGCCCAGGGACGCACCTCCGAGGTGCATCCCTGGGCCCGCTGTGCGGTGCTCGTCGGCCGCGCTACCCGCAGGTCAGCGCGTCGTAGGTCGCCGAGGTCGAGCCACGCCCGACGCCGTCCGGCCCGGCGACGTCGACCCTCGCCTCCCCGGCCGCGACCGACGTCGAGCGCGTCGCGAAGGACTGGTAGGCGCTGCGCCCGGGCGCGACGTCGGCCACGGTGCGCTCGCCGAACGGCGTCACGAGCCGGACCGTCGCCGCGGCGTCCCCCTCGTTGCGCGCGGTCACCGCGACGTACGCGCGGCCCGCGAGGCAGCGCGTCACGGCCTGCACTTCGACGGCGGGCGCGTCGTCGTCGCACGCGGCCGCCTCCTCGGCGGTCGGGGTCCACCGGAACCAGTCGAACGACGCGACGATCTCCGGCGGCGTCGCGGAGCCGCGCATCGCGAACGGCCCGACGCCCGTCGCGCCGAGCGCCGCGACGTCCACGGTGCGGCCCCAGGGCGCGAACTCGACGCCGTCGACCGACACCGACGCCTGCACGGCGCTCCCGTCGCTCGTGAGGCGCAACCAGAACGTCTCGCCGAGCCCTGCCGGCGGGACGACCGAGTCGAACCCCGTGTTGCGGTCGGTGCCGTTCTGGCGCCAGATGAACTCGAGGCGCGGGCCGAGCGAGCCGTGCACGAGGTCGAGCTTCGCGTAGTTCGCGTCGTCGCGGTACAGGAGCAGCCCGCCCTGCTGGAAGCGCTCGGTCGGGGAGACGGAGACGGCCGCCGTGACCTCCCACGGCCCGTCCGGGACCGCCTGGAGCGGCAGCGCGGCGCCAGCCACGCCGGTCGGGTAGGTCGGGACGCGCAGCGCGCCGTCCACGAGCTCGTGCCGGGCGCTGCCCGCGCGGACGACCGACCAGAGCGCCGGGTCGAGGGACTCGCCGTCGAACTCGTCGGACGCGGCGCCGCTGCACTGCTCGCGCAGCGGGTCGGGGTCCTGGCCTGGCTCGGGCGGGCGGACGGCGTCGGGGTCGCGCTGCGCCCACGCGATCGTCGCGCCCAGCCGGTCGCCGGACTCGTAGAAGAGGTAGGTCTCGTCGCCGTCGGTCACGATCTCGGGCGCAGCCACCCGCCCGGTGTCGTCACCGACGCCGCTGGCCCGGTGCAGCTCCCAGCGCGGCCCGACCTCGGTCATCGTCGGGTCGAGCGTGCGGGCGAACGTGATGCCCGTGGACCCGTGGTAGACCACGTAGAGCTGGCCCTCCCACTCCCACAGGTTGCCGCCGGACACGTTCGTGCCGGTCGCGGCGTCGGGCACGACGAGCGGGTCGGGCCGCACGTCCCAGGTCTTGCCGTCGACCGACTCGGCCACCTTGATGCGCCGGATGTTGTCGGTCCGGTTCTGCATGTACGTCATGGCGAACCGGTAGCCGGACGACGGGTCCGGGTGCTCGACGACGCGCGCGTACGACGTCTCGGTGGTCCCGGCACCGCCGTCGGCGTTGGTGACCGCGACCCCGGAGTCGTGGAACGTCACGCCGTCGGGCGACGTCGCCCAGCGCGTCGTGGAGTTCTCGCCGTGGAAGTACAGGAGCACCTGGTCCGTCGCGTCGTCCCACAGGACGTCGGGCGACGAGACGTGCGAGACGCGCTCGTAGAACGGCAGCCACTCGTTCGCGACGATCGGGTTGTGCGCGTACTCCGTCCACGGGCCCTCGAGCGAGTCGGCGTACATGAGCGAGATCCCGCCCGGGGAGTCGTGCGGGGCGTAGTAGAGGTACCACTCCCCCAGCGGGTCGTCGAGGTACGCGCCCGCGTGGAAGACGCTCGGGAAGATGAACTCGTCCGTCGGGTTGTAGATCATCGACTCCTTGTCGGTGACCACGCCGCGGTACTCGAACACGGGCAGGTCGGACGCGGACGGGCCGTCGGCCGTCACCGTCACCCCGGTCGTCGCCCCGGTCGTGGTGACGGCCGTGACCGCGGGCGGCGGTCCCGCGGCGAGGGCCGCCGCGGGGACGACCGCCCCGGCGGCGAGGACCGCCGTCAGGGTGGCGACCGCCGTCGCCACGGCGCGCGGTCTGCGGCGTGGTGCTGCTGCTCGGGTTCTCACAGGGGACCTCCGTCGGTTCCTCGCCGGCGGCGTCGTCGCCGCCGGGCGCCACGTGGAGACGTGGGCTGCTGGCAGTGTCGCCGGACGGGCACGGCGCAGGTCAAAGGGATGATGCGCATTATTAGCGTCCTCACGGTGCGCCGGGCCGCGACGCTAGAGTCGTCCCGACCGCACCTGAATGTCGGACATCAGACGTATTGACCGGAGGATCGCCCCGTGCCGCTCTTCGACCTGCCCCTCGCCGAGCTCGAGACCTACGCCCCCGTGCTCGACGAGCCCGCCGACCTCGACGCCTTCTGGGCGCGGACCCTCGCGGAGTCCCGCGAGGCGGGCGGGGACCTGGCTCGGTCGGTGCGGCTGGAGCGCGTGGAGACCGGCCTCGACCTCGTCGTCGTCGACGACGTGACGTTCCCCGGGTTCGCCGGCCAGCCCGTCAAGGCGTGGCTCGTGCGGCCCGCCGAGGCCGCCCGCGCCGCCGCGGCCGGCGACGGCGCCCCGCTGCCCGCGGTCGTCGAGTTCCTCGGGTACGGCGGCGGTCGCGGGCTGCCCCACGAGCACCTCGCGTGGGCGAACGCCGGGTACGCGCACCTCGTCGTCGACACGCGCGGGCAGGGCAGCCAGTGGGGCAGCGGCGGCGGCACGCCCGACCCGGCCGGGTCGGGGCCCGCCGTCCCGGGCGTCCTCACGCGCGGCATCGAGGACCCGCACGACCACTACTACCGCCGCGTCTTCACCGACGGCGTGCGGGCGGTCGACGCCGTGCGCTCGGTGCCCGGCGTCGACCCCGAGCGCGTCGCCGTGCACGGCGTGAGCCAGGGCGGCGGCATCGCCATCGCCGTCGCGGGCCTCGCCGACGGGCTCGTCGCGGCCCTCCCGGACGTCCCGTTCCTGTGCCACTACCGCCGCGCCGTCGAGATCACCGACCGCGACCCGTACCGCGAGCTGACGCGCTACCTCGCCGTCCACCGCGACGCGGAGGAGACCGTGTTCCGCACGCTGTCCTACCTCGACGGGGCGGTGCTCGGCCGCCGCGCCACCGCACCGGCGCTGTTCTCCGTCGCGCTCATGGACCAGGTCTGCCCGCCGTCCACCGTCTACGCGGCGTACAACGGCTGGGGCGCGGCCGCCGGGGCGGCGCCCGAGGCCGAGCGCGCGATCGACGTCTACCGCTACAACGAGCACGAGGGCGGCCAGGGCTACCGCTTCGCCCGTCAGCTCGCCTGGCTGCGCGACCGCTAGACCGCCGGGCCGGGCGACTGCGCGGACGCGCCGCCCGGGGCGGCGCCCAACCGGCGCAGCGCGACGGCCTGGGAGCCCGCGAACAGCCCGACGTCCGCCGCGACCGCGAGGACCGCGAGCAGCACGAGGACGCCCGCCGTCGTCGCCGAGAACGCGGCGACGGCAGCGGCGGCGACGACGTTCGCGACCATGACCGTGCGGAGGGCGACGCGCAGCCGCAGCCGCGCAGCCATCCAGGCGACGGCGGCCGCCCAGACCACCACCGCGACCCCGATCCCCGCGACGACCGGCACCGGCACTCCCAGCGCCGGCGCCCACGACGGAGCGAGTGCGGCGACCGCGCCACCGAGCACGAGGCAGTACGCGGCGTCGAGCCGCAGGCTGAGCAGTCCGAGCCTGTCCCCTGACATGACGGCGACACTACGCGAGCGCCCCGTCCGGCGCGTGGCGGGCCTCGCGTCGGCGGGCGGTCAGTGGGCGACGACGCGGGCGCCGGCGGCGGGCGCGGTGGTGCACCAGACGGTGTCGCACGCGTCGTTCGCGGTCCACGACGCGGCGATCGCGAGCGCGTGCTGGCGGCTGCGCGCGAGGGCGGCGACCGTCGGGCCGGAGCCGGAGACGATCGCGCCGAGCGCGCCGGCCTCGGTCGCGACGTCGAGGGTCCGCTGCAGCTCGGGGCGCAGGGCGAGCGCGGGGCCCTGGAGGTCGTTGCGCAGCACCTGCCCGAGCCCGACCGCGTCCCCGGCACGCAGGGCCTGCATGAGCGCGGTGTCCTCGGCGAGGTCGAGCTCGGCCGGGCCGCCGACGGTCTCGTCGAACGTGCGGTACACCTCCGGCGTGGAGAGTCCGTCGGCCTGGACGGCGAAGACCCAGTGGAACTCGCCGCGCGTCATCGCGGGCGTGAGCACGTCGCCGCGCCCCGTCCCGACGGCGGTGTGCCCGACCAGACCGAACGCGACGTCCGCACCGAGCCCCGCGGCGAGGCGGACGAGGTCGGCGCGGGGCACGCCCGTCTCCCAGAGCGCGTCGCACGCGACGAGCGCGGCCGCCGCGTCGGCGGAGCCGCCCGCCATGCCGCCCGCGACGGGGACCTCCTTGTGGATCTCGAGCCGAACGTCGGGGTCGACGCCCACGTGCTCGGCGAGCGCGACGGCGGCCCGCCACGCGAGGTTCGTCTCGTCGGTCGGCACCACGTCGGCCTGGAGCCCGGTCACGCCGAGCGAGACGCCCGAGCCCGGCGGCACGTGGTGGGCGACGACGTCCTCGCTCAGCCCGACGGCCTGGAAGATCGTCACGAGCGGGTGGTAGCCGTCGTCCTGCAGCGCCCCGACCCGGAGCGAGAGGTTGACCTTGCCGGGTGCGCGCACGCGGACGGACGGGGGTGGCGCGAGGGCGATGCGCGGCGGTCGCGGGGGTGTCACGCGTCCACTGTGCCAGGTCGTCCGGTGCGACGCTCCGCGGGTGCGGCGCCACGGGCGGGGCGCTCGCCGAGGCCGCCGCGCAGGACGAGCTGCTCGGCGACGCGCGCGAAGGCCGCGACGTCCAGCACCTCGCCGCGCGCCTGCGGGTCGACGTCGGCGGCCTCGAGCACCTCGGCGGCCACGCTCGCCGAGCCCGCGAGGCCGGACAGCGCGGAGCGCAGCATCTTGCGCCGCTGCGCGAAGGCCGCGTCGACGACGGCGAACACCTGCTCCCGGGTCGCGGTCGTGGTCGGCGGCTCGCGGCGGTCGAGGGCGACGAGCGCGGAGTCGACGTTCGGCACCGGCCAGAACACGCTGCGGCCGATCGTCCCGGCGCGGCGGGCGTCGGCGTACCAGGCGGCCTTGACCGAGGGGACGCCGTACGTGCGCGACCCGGGCGGGGCGGCGAGCCGGTCCGCGACCTCGGCCTGCACCATGACGAGCACGCGCTCGAGCGAGTCGAACCGTTCGAGGAACGTGAGCAGCACGGGCACCGCCACGTTGTACGGCAGGTTGGCGACCAGCGCCGTCGGGGGCTCCCCGGGCAGCGTCGTCACCTCCAGGGCGTCCGCGCCGACCACCTCGAGGCGGTCGCCGAGGTCGGGCACGTGCGCGGCGACCGTCGTCGGGAGCTGCTGCGCGAGGACCGGGTCGATCTCGACCGCGACGACGCTCGCGCCCGCCTCGAGCAGCCCCAGGGTCAGCGAGCCCAGCCCGGGCCCGACCTCGACGACGCGCTCCCCCGGGCGCACGTCCGCGGCCCGCACGATCTTGCGGACGGTGCCGCCGTCGTGCACGAAGTTCTGGCCGAGGGTCTTGGTGGGGCGGACGCCGAGGCGACCCGCCAGGTCACGGATCTCGGCCGGACCCAGCAGGGCACCGCGGGTGTCGCTCATGACAGGCAAGCCTACCGACCGGGGCGGGGACGGTCCGGACGTCGCGGGGACGACGAGAGGGCGGGGCGCCGTGCGCCCCGCCCTCCCTGGTGCGGCCGTGTGTCGTGCTACCGGGTCAGAGAAGACCCAGCTTGCGGGCGCACGCGGGCCACTGGCCCCAGCCCGAGCGGGCCTGGAGCGCCTGGGCGCGCTGCGTCTGCTCGGCGGCCGAGGCCTCCGACGGGAGGCCGGAGCCGCCCATCGCCTGCCACGTCGAGAGCGAGAACTGGTAGAGGCCGTAGTAGCCGTTGCCCGTGTTCGTGGCGGGGTTGCCGCCGGACTCGCACTGCGCGAGCGCACCCCAGACGCCGCCGGGGGCGGAGCCGAGGTCGGCGGCCGGCGCGGACGAGCCGCCCGACGACGGGGTCGACGAGCGCTGCTGCGTCGTGGCCTTCGGCTCGGGCTTGGGGCGCTCCTTGGTGCCCTGCACGAGGATCTTGTTCACCGGCGGCGTAGTGACGCCCTCGGAGACGAGCTCGCGCGACTCCTCGACGCCGTCGACCGTGGTGACACGGTGCACGGTCGTGTGGACGCCCTCGACGCCCTCCTGCTTGACGACCGGGTCGAGGTCCTTGAAGCGGTTCGCGTCCTCCTCGGTGACCGTCTCGAACGGGACGGCCGCCGTGGTGGGCACCTCCTCGACCTTCACGCGCTGCACGACGAGCGAGACCGGCGCGGCGTCGGCCGCCGCCTCGGCGTCCTCGGTCGCGGCGGCGGTGGCCTCGGCGGGTGCCGCCTCGGCAGCGGCGTCGGCCTGAGCCGCGGCGATCTGCTCGGACTTCTCCACGTGGACGCGGTCGAGCTCGCCGAGCTGGATGCCCTGCTGGTCGAGGATCGCGTCGATGCCGATGCTGCCGTCGGGCGCGACCTTGGTCTCGCCGTCCGCGACGACGTTCACGGGGCCGTCCGCGTCGAGGCGGATCGGGAGCGACACGCGCTCGCCGGAGCGGGAGGCCACGAGGCGCACGTCGCTGCCGCGCGAGGCGAGGGTCGTCAGGGCCTCGTCCGCGTCGAGCGCGGTCAGCCAGACGGAGGACTGGGAGCCGTCGACCTGGACGGGCACCTCGCGCCCGTAGCGCACGACGACGTCGCCGCCGCCGCGCAGGGCGGAGTCGACGTCGGGCACGACGAGGTCGCGGTCGCCCACGGCGACGTCCTGCTCGGCGAGCAGGCCCTCGACGGACCCGGCGAAGGTCGTGACGGTGGTGATCTGGCCGTCGACGTCGAGCTGGACGGTCTTGCGCGCGTTGCCGTAGGCGACGGCGCCGGTCGCGAGCAGGACGACGGCGGTGGCGCCGGCCACGAGGGGCCAGCGGCGGCGACGGCGGGCGGTGGTCGCGGGGCTCTGGGGGCTCTCCGCGGGGCCGTCGGTGAGGGTCGGGGGGTTCTGGAGGGTCGTGTCGGCGCTCTCGGGGGCGCCGGCCGCGTCAGCGGTCCGGTGGAAGGGGTTCTTCACTCGGGTCCAGTCGTCGGGGGTCCCGGGCACGGCGGCTCGACGGCGCGTGCGCGCCACCCGCGGCCCGCGGCGGACGTACGTCCTCCGCGGCGGGCGCACACGTGCGTCCGCGGGTCTCGAGCGGCCGATCCGGCTGCCGGCGCCAACCCCGGCGCCCCTTCCCCAGGGCCCGACGACGGCGCACCGCCCGCGAGGTCCGGGCACGTCTCCCGCGGTCCGGACGGACCGTGGGGCATGCCGTTCGCACGCGAGCGACGTTCGACCGTAACCGATCCGTTATCCAAGTCCAACCCCTGCGCCGCTAGACTGGGAGGTTCTGTCCGGTTTTCATCATGTATGTCATGGCCACCTCCACGCGCTTCTCACCCGGCGTCACCGACGCCGCCACGCGCGAGGACGGCGTCCACCGCGCCCGACGTCGCACGCCCTGATCGCGCGGCCCGCTCCCCGACCCGAGCCAGCGTCGCCGCCAGCTCGGGCGGGTCGAGCACCGTCAGGTCGACGTCGAGGCCCAGCAGGAACCCGGCGAGCCGGGCGAGCGACGTGCCCCCGGTCTCGAGCACGCACGCGTCCGGCCCGTCGTCGACGAGCACGCCGGCGCCCGGCTCCATCCGGTCGGCCACCGTGCTCGCCGGCGCGTGCAGGCGCACGCGCGCGGGGTGCGCCCACGCCACCGAGCCGACGCCGCGGACGACGTGGGCGACCGCGTCGCCGCCCGGCACGGGGCGGGACGTGAAGCGAGGCCCGCCGGGCGAGCGCAGGCGCAGCCGGTCGACGCGGAAGGTGCGCCAGTCGTCGCGGCCCTGGTCGAACGCCAGGAGGTACCACCGTCGCCCGACGTGCACGAGCCGGTACGGCTCGACCGCCCGGGACGTCGTCGTCCCGTCGTGGGCCCGGTACTCGATCCGGAGGCCCGTGCGGGCGGCGACGGCCGCCGCGATGTCGGCGAGCACGCGGGCGTCGACCGCCGGCCCGCCCACCGGCGCGCTCGCGACCGCGGCGCGCAGCGCGTCGGCCCGGGCGCGCAGCCGCGCGGGCAGCACCGTGTCGAGCTTGACGAGCGCGCGCCGCGCGGCGTCCTCGACCCCCGTGATCGACCCCGTGGCAGCGGCTCGCAGCGACACCGCCACGACCGCGGCCTCCTCGTCGTCGAGCAGGAGCGGGGGCAGCGCGGTCCCGGACCCGAGCCGGTAGCCGCCCGCCGTCCCCGGCGCCGACCGCACCTCGTACCCGAGGAGCCGCAGCCGCTCCACGTCGTTGCGGACCGTGCGGGTCGTGACGCCGAGCCGCTCCGCCAGCTCGGGCCCCGACCACGTCGGGCGCGTCGGGAGGAGCGCGAGCAGGCGCAGGAGTCGTACCGAGGTGTCGAGCACGGATCCATCCTCTCGCACCATGCGGAACCGCACGTTCCGCATGGGGTCCTACTGTCGTGGTGTCGGTCCCGCCGGGTCGACGACCGCGGTCCCCGGGACGGATCCCGGGGACGACGACGAGGGAGACGAGCATGCTGCGTGGGATGGCGACGCTGAACCTGTGGGCCGACGACCTGGAGGCCGCGTCCGCGTGGTACTCGGAGGTCCTGGGGACGGACCCGTACTACGTCGTGCCCGGCGGGTACGTGGAGTTCCGCATCGGCGACCGCCAGGACGAGCTCGGCATCATCGCCCGGTCCTGGTCCCCGCGGCCCCAGCCGGAGACCCCCGGGGGCGCGATCGTGAACTGGCACGTCGACGACGTGCGCGACGCGTTCGCCCGGCTCCTCGCGCTCGGCGCGACCGAGTACGAGGGGGTCGTCGAGCGCGGCGAGGGCACCGGCTTCGTGACGGCGTCGGTGGTCGACCCGTTCGGCAACGTGCTGGGGATCATGCAGAACCCGCACTACCTCGAGATGCTCGAGCGCTAGCCCGGGCGCCGCGGACCGCGGGCGCCTTACCGGCGCCGACACCGCACCGGCGCCGCGACGGGCCTCAGTACCAGCCCTTGGCCACCGAGTGCGACCAGGCCGCGCACGGCGTGCCGTAGCGGCCCTCGATGTAGCCGAGGCCCCACGTGATCTGCGTCGCCGGGTTGGTCCGCCAGTCGGCGCCCGCGCTCGACATCTTGGACCCGGGCAGCGCCTGCGGGATCCCGTACGCGCTCGAGCTCGGGTTGTCGGCGTCGACCCGCCAGTTGCTCTCCTTGGTCCACAGCTTGTCGAGGCACGTGAACTCGTCGTCGCCCCACCCGCGCTGGGCCGCGAGCGAGCGGCCGATCGCCCGCGCCGAGCCGGGGTCCACCGAGACCGAGACGTCCATCGTCCCGACCTTGATGATCTCGTTGCGCGGCTCCGTCGTGACCGTGCGCGTGAGGACCGTGCGCGACACCTCGGCACCGCCGAGGGTCTGGACGGCGTACGTCGTGGTCGCCTCGCCCACGCGGCCGGACTGGACGACGACCCGGTGCCCCTTCGGCAGGTTCGGGTCCTCGACCTCCTCCGTGGTGAAGGGCAGCACCTCGGTGACGGTCGTGGCCGACGCTGCGGCGCGGCTCACGAGGACGAGCATGCCGTCGACCGCGGCCGCGTCGAGCGGCGCGGACGTGCTGTCGCCCTCGGCCAGCACGATGCCCGCCGTCGCGAGGACGCCGCGCACCGTGGGCTCCGCCGTCGTGATGGGCATGACCGCGCCGTCGACGGCGACGTGGACGGTCTTGAGCGTGGAGACCCGGATCGGGTCGCGACCGAGCGCCTGGGTGCGCGAGACCTCGGTGACGGCGCCCTCGGCGCGCGGCCCGAGGTAGGTGAGGAGCTCCCCGACGGTGCGCGCCGTCGTGGAGATCGTCTGGACCTGGCCGTCGATCTCGATCGTCACGTCGTGGCTCGTCCGGACGACGATCGTGCCGCCGTCGTGCGCGGAGTCCGTCAGGCCCGGCTCGACGAGGTCCTCGGCGCCGACCGTGACGTCCTGGTAGTCGAGCACCTCGGCGACCGTCCGCCCGTACGCGGAGACGTCGTACAGCTCGCCGTCCACGTCGAGCGTGACGCTCTTCTGGAGCGAGGCGAACGCACCGGTGACGACCACGAGGCTCGCGACGACGACGCCCTGGGCCGCCAGCCGTTGCAGGCGTCGGCGACCGGTTCCGTCAGGTGCGAGCACGCGCACGGTCCCTTCTGGGGAGCGGCCCTCGGCGAGCGCCGAGAGCGAGGTGGGGCACGTCGTCGGCGCACGGCGCGCGACGCACGGACCTGACCGTAGCCGAAACGTGACCCTGGACGAAACCTCCGGTTCGCCCCGGAACGGGCGGTGCCGCGAGGTGCCGGCTCCCCCTCCGTCGTGCCCGCCTCACCAGGGCCCGTAGACCGCGACCGACGTCGCGGCGAGCCGCGCGCAGACGTCCGCGAGCGGCAGGCCCGCCACCTCGGCGACGGTACGGACCGTCGTCGGCAGCACGTACGGGGCGTTGGGACGGCCCCGGTACGGGTGCGGCGTGAGGTACGGCGCGTCCGTCTCGACGAGGACCTGCTCGAGCGGCACCTCCCGCAGGGCGGCCCGCAGCTCGTCGTTCGCGCGGAACGTCACCGGGCCCGCGAAGGACAGGTACCAGCCCTGCTCCGCGCAGAACCGGGCCATCGCGGCGTCACCCGAGTAGCAGTGGAAGACCGTCCGCTCCGGGGCGCCGTCGCGCGCGAGGACGTCGAGCACCTGCGCGTGGGCGTCGCGGTCGTGGATCTGGAGCGCGAGGCCGAGCTCCTTCGCGAGTGCGACGTGCGCCCGGAACGCCTCCCGCTGTACAGCCTCGCCCTGCGGTCCGGTACGGAACAGGTCCATCCCCGTCTCGCCGATCGCCCGCACGCGGTCGTTCGCGCGCGCGATCGCCGCGATCTCGGCGACGGCGTCGTCGAGCGGGACGTCGTGGTGCGGCCGCGGGTCGGGCGCGAGCCCGTCCGGCCCGACCTCCCGCACCCCACCGTGCAGCACGGCCTCGTTCGGATGGATGGCCACGGCCCCGAGCACCCGCCCCACCCCCGTCCCCCCACGGCCGACCAGGTGATCGTGGCTCGTCCCGGCGCCGGGACGCGCCGGATCCGCCTGCTCGACCCCCCAGACCGCCTGGTCGCCGCGCAGCAGGGCGTCGGTCCAGCGGGCCGACGGCAGGTCGCAGCCGACCTGCACCACGCGGTCCACCCCCGCGGCCGCCGCCCGGGCCAGGTGGTCCGTGACGGTCGGGGCGGGGACGTCGTCGGGGAGGACGTGAGGGATCGAGTCGAGGTGGGTGTGGTTGTCCACCACCGGGACCGGAAGCGGCTCCGGTGGTGGCGGCCACCCGCGCTCGCGCTGCTTGGCCACCGTCAGGCGGTCTCGCGCAGGCGGTCGAGCTCCTCCTCGACGATCGAGTCGTCGAGCTTGGTGAACACCGGCGTCGGCTTGCCGACCGGCGTGCCCGGCACGACGGCCTTCGGCTCCCACGTCGCCAGGCCCTCGGCGCGGTAGTCGCCCGTGATGACCGGGTAGTGGCGCGAGTCGTCGTCGAGGTCGGTCACCTCGTCGATGCGCGGCTGGGCGGCGAACGTGCCCGTGCCGCCGAACGCCTCGTGCACCTGCTGCGCCGAGTGGGGCAGGAACGGCGACAGGATCGTGTTGAGGTCGCTCACGGCCTGGGTCACGGTGTGCAGCACGGTCGCGAGCCGGTCCGGGTCGGTCTTGAGCTTCCACGGCTCGGTGTCCGACACGTACTTGTTCACCTCGCCGACCGTCTTCATGGCCTCGGCGACGGCGGCGCGCTGGCGGTGCGTCGCGATGAGCTCGCCCACGCGGCCGAACGCGGTCGTCGTCGTCGCGAGGACGCCCTCGTCGATCGGCTGGCGCTGCCCCGGCTCCGGGATCGCGCCGAAGTTCTTGTGCACGAGGTTCGCCGTGCGGTTGACGAGGTTGCCCCAGCCGGCCACGAGCTCGTCGTTCGTGCGGCGCTGGAAGTCCGCCCACGTGAAGTCGACGTCCTGCGTCTCCGGACCGGCCGACGCCACGTAGTACCGGAACGCGTCCGGCTGGTAGCGGGCCAGCATGTCGCGTACGTAGATGACGACGCCGCGCGAGGAGGAGAACTTCTGGCCCTCGACGTTGAGGAACTCGCTCGACACGACCTCCGTCGGGAGCTGGAGGTTCCCGTACGGGCCCGGCGCCCCGCCCTTGCTCCCGCGGCCGTCGTAGCCGAGCAGCTCGGCCGGCCAGATCTGGGAGTGGAACGTGATGTTGTCCTTGCCCATGAAGTAGTACGACCGCGCCTCGGGGTCGTTCCAGAACGCGCGCCACGCGTCCGGGTCGCCGCTGCGCCGCGCCCACTCGATCGATGCCGAGAGGTACCCGATCACCGCGTCGAACCACACGTACAGGCGCTTGCTCGAGTTCTCCTCCCACCCGGGCAGCGGGACCGGGATGCCCCAGTCGATGTCGCGCGTCATGGCGCGCGGGCGCACGTCGTCGAGCAGGTTGAGCGAGAACTTCAGGACGTTCGGGCGCCACGCGGTGCGCGTGCGCAGCCAGTCCCCCAGCGCGTCGACGAACGCGGGCAGGTCCAGGAAGAAGTGGTTCGACTCGACGAACTTCGGCGTCTCGCCGTTGATGCGGCTGTGCGGGTTGATGAGGTCGATCGCGTCGAGCTGGTTGCCGCAGTTGTCGCACTGGTCGCCGCGCGCGCCGTCGTAGCCGCAGATGGGGCACGTGCCCTCGATGTAGCGGTCGGGCAGCGTACGGCCCGTGGACGGCGAGATCGCGCCCATGGTCGTCTGCTCGACCATGTACCCGTTCTTGTGGACCGTGCGGAACATCTCCTGCACGACGGCGTAGTGGTTGCGCGTCGTGGTGCGCGTGAAGAGGTCGTACGACAGCCCGAGCTGGTGCAGGTCCTCGACGATGACGCGGTTGTACCGGTCCGCGAGCTCCTGCGGGCTCACGCCCTCCTTGTCCGCCTGCACGAGGATCGGCGTGCCGTGCTCGTCGGTGCCCGAGACCATGAGGACGTCGTGACCCGCCATGCGCATGTGCCGGCTGAAGACGTCCGACGGGACACCGAAACCTGCGACGTGGCCGATGTGGCGCGGCCCGTTGGCATACGGCCACGCCACGGCCGAGAGGATGTGGGTCATGGTGCCCGATCTTAGTCGGGCCGCAGCGCGCTCTGCGGGGGCGTCTCGGGACCCTGGACTCCCGCCGTGCTGCCACCGGGCCGGGCCGTCCGTCGTCAGCCGTCGCTGGCACCACCACGGGGGTCGACGAAGGTCTCCTTCAGCGCTGCCGTCGTCTCGGCAGCCTGGGCGACCTCTCGACAGCCGACGCCCACCGCGACGTCGGCGCGCTCCAGACGGAACGAGACGTCGAAGCCGTGGACGCTCGCGGCGTTCGTCGCGCCGCAGATCCGCTCGCCCAGAGAGTCGGCGTCCGGGTCGGTCAGCGTCTCCGCGACGGTGACCACCACGGGGACACGTACGACCCGGTCGAGGAGCCCACGGCGGATCGGTGGGGGCTCCGCCACGTCGTCCACACCAGGCCAGGACTCGACGTCGGCGACCAGGTCGGCGACGTACCGCTCGTCGTCCTCGTCCACCCCGCGCCACGCGCGCCACCCGTCCTCGACAGCCGGCACGGAGCGGTCGAGCACGCGTCCCAGCAGCACGCCGCCGATCGCCGCCACCGACACGACGAGAAGGAGGAGCGCCGTCGCGGGCACGAGCACCGCGCGCGCCCGCCGGTCGCTCGCGCGCCGTCCTCGTCGCCCCACGCCCGGACGGTATCGGGCCAGGCGCTCGCCCCGGTGGCGGCGACGTGCAGAACCTGCCGAGGAACCGGGGACGACGACGGGCCCGCGACCTGGGGGTCGCGGGCCCGTGCGGAGCCGGGTCGGCTCGGTACGTCCGTCAGTACCAGTTGACCGCCTGCGAGTGGGACCACGCGCCGCACGGCGAGCCGTAGGAGCCCGCGATGTAGTCCAGGCCCCACGCGATCTGCGTCGCGGGGTTGGTCGCCCAGTCGGCGCCCTTGCTCGCCATCTTCGAGCCGGGCAGGGACTGCGGGATGCCGTAGGCGCTCGACGTCGGGTTGTCCGCCGTCGGGTTCCAGTTGGACTCCTTGGTCCAGAGCTTCTCCAGGCACGTCCACTGCGCACCGGTCCAGCCGCGCGCGGCGGCCATCGCCTGCCCGATCGCGCGCGGGTCCTTCGGGCGCTCCTGCGTGCCGGTGACGACGACCTCGTCCACGGGCGCGGTCGTGACCTCCTGCGAGAGCTGCTCGCGCGACTCCTCGACGCCGTCCACGAGCGTGACCTCGAACGTCGTCGTGGTCACGCCGTCGGCCCCGGCCTGGGCGACGGCGGACTCGTCGGTGTACTTCGAGTCGTCGGGCTGCTGGACGGTCCCGTGCGGGACGGGCGTCGTCGTCTGCTGCTGCTCGACGACGACGCGCTGGATGACGAGCGAGACCGTGGGCGCGCCGGGCTCGGGCGCGTCGACGCGCTGCACGCTCACGCGGTCGAGCTCACCGAGCTCGATGCCCTGCTGGTCGAGGATGGCGGGGATGCCGATGCTGCCGTCCGGGGCGACCGTCGTCGTGCCGTCGGCGACGACGTTCACCGGGCCGTCGGTGTCGAGGCGCAGGTCGAGCGACGCGCGCTCGCCGGACCGGGACGCGACGAGGCGCACGTCGCCGCCGCGCTCGGCGAGGGTCTGCAGCGCCTCGTCCGCGTCGAGCGCGGTGAGCCAGACGTCGGACTGCTCGCCGTCGGTCTGGACGGTGACCTTCTTGCCGAGGCGCACCACGACCTCGTCGCCGTCGTCGAGGGCCGACCCGGGGTCGGGCGCGACCTGGTCGCGCGCGCCGACCTCGACGCCGGCGGCGTCGAGCGCGCCCGAGACCGAGCCGGCGAGCGTGCTCACTGTCGTCAGCTCGCCGTCGACGTCGATCGTCACGGTCTTGCTGGCCTCGCCGTAGGCGACGGCGCCCGAGCCGACGAGCACGACGGCGGTCGCCGCGCCGACGACGGACCAGCGGCGCCGACGTGTCGCGCGCAGGGTCCGCGCGGAGCGGGCGGCGCGACGGCTGGGCGTCTCGGAGGTCTCGTGGGCGGTCTCGGTGGGGGCGACGTCCGGTGCGTCGGTCTCGACGTCACGGTGGCGGGGCGCGCGGAAGCGGAAGGGGTTGTGCACTCTGGTCCAAGTCGTCGGGGGTCCCGGGCACGGGGGTCGACGGCGCACGCGCGCCCCGGGGCCGCTCCGCACCGCGGTACGGGCAACACCCGGTTCGACCAGCCGATCCGGCCGTCCTGCGGACCCCCGGCACCCTGGGTGCTCGACGGAGGCCGCGTCCCACGGCCGGCCCGTACACCTGTCCCCGGTGAGCGGCAACGCGAGACACTCGACCGTAACCGATTCGTTATCACGCTCCAAACCACCTGCTCAGCCCGCACGTCCGCCGAGATCGACCCCGCCGTCGCGAGGTCGGCCTCCCGAGGGTCGATCTCGGACGCTCGGGCCGATCTCGCGACGGCGGTCCCCGACAACCCGCGGACGCGCGGCCGCCTCACCCGGCGGGCGCCACCGTGACCCGCAGCAGCCGGTCGTCGCCGTCGCGCGGGTCCCCTCGTCCGTCGGTGTTGTTGGTCAGCACGTACAGCACGGCGCTCCCGTCGTCGCCGAGCGGCGTCGCGGGGTCCACCAGGACGGCGCGCAGCCGACCCCGGTCCGTGAGCACGGCCTGGGGCGGGCCGAACGCGTCGGCCGACCCTCCGCCGTCGGGCGTCGCGAACGGCACGCGCCACAACGTCTGCCCCCGCAGCCCCGCCAGGTACGCGCCCTCACGGGTCACGGCCAGCCCGCTCGGCGAGGCCTCCGCCGTCGACCACGTCGCCACCGGGTCCACGAACCCCGACGCCGCGCCGCCCACTCCCTCGACCTCCGGCCAGCCGTAGTTCCCGCCCGGCACGACGACGTTGAGCTCGTCGAACGTGTCCTGGCCGAACTCCGACGCGAGCATGCGGCCCGTCACGTCCCACGCGATCCCCTGGACGTTGCGGTGCCCCAGGCTCCACACCGGCGAGGCCGGGTCCGGGTTCCCCGGCGCGGGCGCGCCGTCCACCGTCAGGCGCAGGATCTTGCCGTTGAGCGCACCCGCGACCTGCGCCGCGCCGCGCTGCTGCGCGTCCCCCGTCGTCACGTACAGGAAGCCGTCCGGCCCGAACGCGAGCCGGCCGCCGTCGTGCGTCGACGCCGCCGGGACACCCTGCAGGACCGGGGTGAGGCTCGACAGCTCGCGGCCGGCGAGCGTCCCCCGCAGCACCTCGTTGCCGCCGTCGGCGGTCCGGTAGACGAACACCTCCCCCGGGGCCGCACCGCCCTCGGGCCCGACCGCGACCCCGAGCACGCCCGCCTCGCCCGTCGCGACCGTGCCGTCGCGCAGGTCGTCCGCCCCCGGGCCCGTGACGGGCTCGACGGCGCCCGTCGCCGGGTCGACGACGACCAGGCCGCGCTCGTCGCGCAGGGAGACGAGCAGCGTCCCGTCCGCGAGCGCCGCGAGCCCCCACGGCGCGGAGAGCCCGGCCGCCACCTCGGTCACGTCCACGCGCACCTCGGGCACGACGACGAGGGCGGGCGCGGGCACCGGCGCGGTCGTCTCGACGCCGCCGGCCTCGGGGGCGGTCGTGACCGACGGACCCGGTGCGGGTTCCGGACCGTCGGGCGTGCACGCCGCCAGCAGCACGACGGCGGCCCCCACCACGACCGCGGGCCACGCCCGGGGCGCGGACGACCGGTCGGCAGGCATGCGCCCATCGTCGCGCGCCGCGGGCGCCGCCGCACGAGCCGGGCACGGCGCGGTCGCGCTCCGCACCGTGCCGACCACCCTCCTGCGCCCGCTCGTGGCGCGGCTGCTCGGCACGCACCTCCGCGCCTGGACGGGCCTCGTCACCGTGCTCGGCTGCTCGGGACCTCCGGCCCGCCTGCGCGGCCCTTCGGCGGCCGCACGCCCACCCGCGGCGAGGCACGCTGGTACCAGGAGCTCCCCCGAGGCCCGGAGGAGCCGGCGAGGAGGTCGGTACGCATGTCGCGGACGTACGTGGTCACGGGTTCGGCGTCGGGGGTCGGGGCGTCCACCGCCGCGCTGCTGCGCGACCGGGGAGACCGGGTGATCGGTGTCGACCTGCGCGACGCCGAGGTCGAGGCCGACCTGAGCGTCCCCGACGGCCGGGCGCAGGCCGCCGACCGCGTCATGACGCTCGCCGACGGGCGCGTCGACGCCGTGATCGCGTGCGCGGGCATCGCCGCCCCGGTGCCGAAGACCGTCGCGGTGAACTTCTTCGGCGTCGCACGGCTCCTCACCGCGCTGCTCCCGGCGCTCGAACGGTCGGACGCGCCGCGCGCCGCCGTCGTGTCGTCGATGGCGACCCTGCAGCCGGTGTCCGACGAGCTCGTCGCGGCGTGCCTCGCGGACGACGAGGACACGGCGCTGCGCGTCGCCGCGGCGCTCGCGGACGAGGGGCCCGAGGTCGGCTACCTCAGCTATCCGTCGTCCAAGCGGGCGCTCTCGCGGTGGGTGCGGCGCGAGAGCGTCACCCCCGCGTGGGCGGGCCGCGGGATCCCGCTCAACGCCGTCGCCCCGGGGACGGTGCTCACGCCCATGACGACCGCGCTGCTCGCGACCCCGGAGTCCGCCGCGATGGTCGACGCCGCCGTCCCGATGCCCCTGCACGGGCACCAGTCCCCCGAGTCGGTCGCGAGCCTGCTGCTGTGGCTCACCGACCCGGTGAACACCCACGTCACCGGGCAGACGATCTACGACGACGGCGGCGCCGACGCCGTGCTGCGCGGGGACGACGTGTGGACGGGGACGACGCCTACGCCAGCCGGGTGAGCCCGCGCTTGAGTCCCCGGATCGCCTGACCGATGCGGTGCTCGTTCTCGATGAGCGCGAACCGCACGAACTCGTCGCCGCCGGGGCCGAACCCGACGCCCGGGGACACCGCGACGTCGCACTCCTCGACGAGGTGCGTCGCGAACTCGATCGAGCCCATGTCGCGGTACGGCTCGGGGATGCGGGCCCACGCGAACATCGTCCCGCCGGGCTTGTGGATGTCCCAGCCGATGCGCTGCAGGCCGTCGTAGAGGGCGTCGCGGCGCGACGCGTAGACGGACGAGATCTCCTGCGGGAACTCCGTCGCCTCGTTGAGCGTGACGGTCGCGGCGATCTGGATGGGCTGGAACGTGCCGTAGTCGAGGTAGCTCTTGAGCTTCGCGAGCGCCCCGACGACGTCGCGGCGGCCCACGAGGAACGCGACGCGCCAGCCCGCCATGGAGAACGACTTCGTCATGGAGTACAGCTCGACCGCGACCTCGCGCGCGCCCTCGCACTCCATGATCGACGGCGGCTCGAACCCGTCGAACGTCATGTCGGCGTACGCGAGGTCGTGCACGAGCACGACGTCCTTGTCCCGCGCCCAGTCGACGAGGCGCTGGAGGTCCTCCTTGGTCGCCACCGTCGTCGTCGGGTTGTGCGGGAACGACAGCACGACGACGCGCGGCTTGGGCCAGCCGAGCTCCCACGCCTCGATGATGCGGTCGATGTAGCCCGCGGCGTCGGTCCCGTCGCCGATGGGGACCTGGCGCGCGTCGGCGCCCGCGAAGTAGGGGCCCCAGATGTGGATGGGATAGCTCGGGGTGGGGACGAGCGCGACGTCGCCCGGCTGCAGCAGCACCCACATGAGGTGGCTGAAGCCCTCCTTGGCACCGATGGTCGAGATGATCTCGGTGTCCGGGTCGAGGCTCACGCCGAACCGGCGCTGGTACAGGCCCGCGACGGCCTCGCGGAGCTTGGGGATGCCGCGCGACGCGGAGTAGCGGTGGTTGCGCGAGTTCTGCGCGGCCTCGGCGAGCTTGTCGACGGCGACCTGCGGGCTGGGCAGGTCCGGGTTGCCGAAGCCGAGGTCGACGACGTCGCGGCCCGCTCGGCGTGCCTCGATCTTGAGCCCGTCGATGATGGTGAAGACGTAGGGCGGCAGACCGGGGATCCGGCGGAACTCCATCGCAGTGCTCCAGCTCTGTGCGGCGCTCCCGGGCGCGGGGTGCGCGCGGGTCGCGGGTCTCGCAGGGTACGCCTGCTGCCGGACGCCGCGCGTCCCGTCTCGTCGCGACGGCGCGCGCCGGCTCCTCGGGGGAGCGGCTCAGCCGTCCCAGCCGAGGTTGCGCGCCATGCGCTCGAGCGTCGCGACCGTCTGCGCGTACTCCGCGCGGCTGATGCCGTCAGCGACCCGCTCGCGCGAGACCGACACCGCGTCGAGCAGGTCGTGGTAGGCGTGGTTGCCCGCGACGGTCACGGACAGGCTGCCCGAGCCGTCGCGCGCGACCCAGCCGCGGCGGACGAGGTCGTCGATCTCCGCCGTCACGGCGCTCGCCCCGTGCCCCGGCCCGGGCGCCGCCCCCGTGAAGGGCGAGAGGACGCCGTCGACGCTCGTCTCCTCGCTCACGCCGTCCCGGATGGTGTTGAGCACCTGCCAGTGCCGGCGCGTGAGCCCGGAGTGCTGGAACACGCCGTCGAAGCTCTCGTCGATGAGCCGGTCGACGAGCTTGAGCCAGTACCCGATCGGGCGCTCCGGCGGACCGGACGGTGTCGACTCCTGGTCGCTCACGGGAGACCTCCGTGCTCGTCGTCGGCGGGTCCGTCCACTGTCGCACCGCGACCTCCCACCCGCCACGTCACGCGACGCTCAGTCCTCCCGCGCGCCGAGCACACCCTCCGGGTCGCGTGCGACGGCGCGCAGGAGGATCCGCCACATGCCGTCGACCCGGTCCGTGAGGTCGTCCAGGTGCGTGAGGTGGGTCGACACCGTCTGCACCCCGTCGAACCAGGCGACGACGTGCCACGCCGTCTCGTCGACGTCGACACCCTCGGCGAGCTCGCCGTCGGCGGCCGCCTGGGCGAGGTACGTCCGCGCCAGGTCGATCCAGCCGACGAACGGGACGGGGAGGTCCGCGTCGATGTTCTCGGCCTCGAGCCGCAGCCGGGAGGCCGCGCGGAACACGGCGCTCTCCCGGTAGACGGTCGCCACCTGGCGCGACGCGTCGACGAGCGCGGCCAGGCCCCGGGTCCCTCGCTCCTCGTGCGCCGCGCGCAGCGGGACCCACTGCTCGGCGACGTCCTCGGAGATCGCGCGGGCGAGCTCCGCCTTGGAGCTGAAGTGGAAGAAGATCGTGCCCTTGGTGAGGCCGAGCGCCGCGGAGAGGTCGTTCAACGACGTCGCGGCGTAGCCCTTCGCGGCGAAGTGCGCCGCGGCGACCTCGAGGATCCTCCGGCGGGTCGCCGCCTTCTGCTCGCTGCGGGTCGTCGGGGGCACGGCACCTCTTCACGTCGTCCTGGATCGCTCCCCCTGCGCCAGGGTACGAGATGACGTGGCCGCGCGCGTCACGCGCCGATCGAGGTCGTCAAGCCGCCCGCGCGGATCCCGTCGAGGTCGACGCGACGGTCGCACGCCGAGGCCACCTGCTCGGAGTGGGTCGCGATGACGACGGTCGCGCCGCCCTCGGCGAACGACCGGAGCGACGACACGACCATCTCGGCGTTGTCGTGGTCGAGGGCGCCGGTGGGCTCGTCGGCGAGCACGACGGACGGGTCCTTGACGACCAGCCGTGCGAGCGCGACCCGCTGCTGCTCCCCGCCGCTGAGCTGGTACACCGGCTCCCCGCCGCGACCGGCGAGCCCGACCTGCTCGAGCGCAGCCTCGAACGTCGTCCGCCGGCTCGCCCTGCGCCCGCGGGCGGCGATGGCGAGGTTCGCGTCGACGGACGCGTTGTCGACCAGGGCGTAGTTCTGGAAGAGGTACCCCAGCGCGTCCCGGCGGAACTGCCGGGTACGACGGCGCCCGAGCCTGGTCAGGTCGGTGCCGTCCACGACGATCCGTCCCGCGGTCACGGGCTCGAGCAGACCGATGCAGTTGAGGAGCGTCGACTTGCCCGACCCGCTGCGGCCCGTGAGCGCCACCATGCTCCCGGGCTCCACGGTGAACGACAGGCCCTCCCACAGCGTGCGGCGGCCGAACGCCTTGCTGAGCTCGTCGACCACGAGGGTCGTCGGTCCGGTCATGGTCAGGCCTCCGAGGATCGGGTACGGACGAGACGGCGGCCGAGGACCGCGAGCGCGCCGACGAGCGCGGCCAGGCTCACCGCGACGACGGCGGCGAGGAGCACCGGCTGCCAGTGGCCGAGGACGACGAGCGCCTGCGAGGTCGTCGGGTCCGCCCCGGGGCGGACGGTCGCGGTGAGCCCCGACACCGTGGTCCACACCGACCACGCCACGACGGCCAGCGCCAGCGCGAGCTCGGCCCCCAGCAGGCCGCGGTGCGTGCGGACGAAGCCCCACCCGCTGATGTGCCGGGCGAAGATCGACTGGGCGTTCTTGCGCGTCGAGACCTGCGCGACCGCGACGGAGGTGCCGAGCAGCACCGCGAGCGCGGCGACGGCGTTGAACACCTGGAGGCGGGTGTCGTTCACGAGCGCCGCGTGCTCCTGCGCCGCGGCGAGCGCGACCGGCTGGTACGCCATCGCGATCTCCTGCGCACCCACCGAGGCCAGCCCGTCACGCGCCGTCGCGGCGTCGGTGAGGACGAGCCCCTTTCTCGTCCCCAGCGAGGTGAGGTCGTCGGGCACGAAGACCCCGGACCCCCCGTTCACGACGACCCCGAGGGCGTCGCGCAGCAGGGCCGGCTCGTTCGGACGGGTGGCGGCCCCGTACGTGAACAGCTCCTGCCCCGGCGCGAGCACGCGGGTGCGGACCTCCACGTCCTGGGCGCCCCGCGAGAAGCCGTCGAGCCAGATCTGCACGTCGTCGACGATCGAGGCGGTCGCGTCCTCGTAGCGGCTCGGGACCAGGACCGTCACCACGTCCTCGGGAAGCTCGACGACCCGTTCGCCGTCGGCGTCACGCACGTCCTGCTGCGCGAGGTAGGCGTTGTTGACCAGGAGGGAGTCGTGCCGCCCCGGCAGCCCCCGCCCCCAGGAGACCTCGCCCTGACCCGCGAGGACGACGTCCCCGTCGCCCTCCGCCGCCAGCAACCACTCGCCCGCGGGGACGGCGAGCGCGTCGAACTCCTCCTGGGAGAGGTTCGGCGAGAAGAGGACGTGGACCCCTTCCCCCGCGGTCGCCCAGCGTTCGCTCGCCTCGACCTGCCCGGCGAGCTGGACCGCGGCGACGCTCGACGCGACGACGGCCGCGATCGTGACGACGAGGGCGGGGACGCGCACGAGGTATACCGCGACGCCTGTCGCGAGCGCCGGCAGCCTGCCCTTGAGCGCCTCGAGGACCGGCCGCTCGCCCGCGAGCGCGAGCGCGAGCACGTGCGTGACGAGCGCGAGGAGCACGAACGCGGCGGTGAGGACTCCCGCCGCGGCGGCAAACGTACGCCACTGCGCCCCGCCGTTGTACAGGGTGAGCAGCCCGGCGTCCACGAGCGCGACGGTGCCGAGCGTGACGGCCAGCGCCGGGAGCGACCGGCTCAGGTCGCGGCCGAGGATCAGGGCCGGCGGCACGCCGTGCAGCCGCTGGACGGCGTATCCGCGGACGTTCGTCAGCACGCTCGTGGCGACGACCACGACCACGAGCAGCGCGGCGACGAGCGCGCTGAGCGCGAGCGGCTGCGTCACGAGCCACCCGAGGATCTGCGGGGGCGCGTAGTAGGTCCGGGTCTCGACGACGTACCCCTGCTCGCGCAGAGCCTCCGCGAGGAACGGCGTCGCGGCGTGGTCGCCGAACGTGAAGTAGTGCCCGCGCGGGTCCACGTCCGCGCGCTCCGCCAGCGGGTGCACGGCCGTGCGCACGTCCTGGCTGAACGCCGGGTACCCGTCCTCGAGCCACGAGCCCGAGGCGAGCCCGGGGTTGCCGACCGTGAGATACAGGTGCCGGGACCGGGCCGGGTCGTGCAGGTCCTCGACGAAGCGCACGACGTTCACGCGGTGCTGCGCGGCGACCTGCTCGATCGTCTCGACCACGTGGGCGCTCGACGACGTCGGCGCCTCCCCGCTCACGACGAGGATGTCGGTGGCACCGAGCGGCCCCAGGTCGTCGATCGCGCGCAGGAACAGGAACGCCGCGAGCGACGCGTACACCGCCAGGATCGCGTACGCGAGCCGGATCCCTCGACTCCTCACCCCATGCGCTCCTCAGCTCGTACCGTGCTCGGTCAGCCGTCCGGCCCCGGCCCCGACGCGTGCGCGACCGGGACCGGGGCCGTTCGCCGCAGCGCTCAGCAGTGGCGCCAGTACGCCTTGTCGATGCGGAACGGGTTGCTGTCCCACGCGCTGGCGGTCGACCAGCTCCCGCCGCCACGGCACAGCGAGCGCACGAGGCCCGAGTCACCCGTCACGCTCGATCCGTGCACGCGCGACGAGTGGTAGTAGTCCGACCAGTTGTAGCTCGCGGCGAGGCTCGTGACGCCGTAGTCCCAGGTCCCGCCGCCGGCCGAGACCCGCGTCGCGTACGCGGCGGTCGCACCGGCCGCGACGAGCCCGAGGCTCAGCGTCGCGCCGATGAGCGCCCTGCGGACGCGGCCCTGCCTCGGGCGACGCGCCCTCGTGTGCTCGATCTCGTGCGCGCCGCGCCGGACGTCGCTCGTCATGACTGACATGTCTCTCCTCTCGTCATCGTGAGGTGAGGCTGCTGCCCCCCGCGGAGACCTTATTGATCGGTCGGTCGGTCAGTCAACTCTCCCGGCCGCCACCCCGCCGTCTCTCGTCTCCGCCGTGGCAGAGTGGGCGTATGAGCGAGAGCACCTCCGCGCCGCGCCGCGCGCTGATCGTCGTCGACGTCCAGCCCACGTTCTGCGAGGGCGGCGAGCTGGGGGTCGAGGGCGGGAACGCCGTCGCGCAGCGCATCGCCGACCACGCGCGCGACCACCGCGACGCCTACGACCTCGTCGTCACGACCCAGGACTGGCACGTGGACCCGGGCGAGCACTGGAGCCCCGAGCCGGACTTCGTCGACACGTGGCCCCCGCACGGGATCGCGGGCACGCCGAACGCCGAGCTCCACCCCGCGCTGGCCGACCTCGCGCCCGACGCCGGGGTCAAGAAGGGCGAGTACCAGGCCGCCTACTCCGGGTTCGAGGGGGTCGACGTCGGCGGCCGGCCGCTCGCGGACGTCCTGCGCGACGCGGGGATCGAGGCCGTCGACGTCGTCGGCATCGCCGAGTCGCACTGCGTGCGCGCGACGGCGCTCGACGCCCACGCGCTCGGCCTCGCCACCCGGGTCCTCACCGACCTCACCGTGCCGGTCACGCCCGAGCTGGGCGCCGCGGCGCGCGAGGAGCTCGCGGCGGCAGGGGTCGCGCTCGAGCCGAGCACCGCCGTCGGGCGCTGACGACCCGGCCCGCGCGGTCTCAGCGGCGGCGCGCCTCCAGCGCGGCCGCGTAGAGGTCGCGCTTCGCGACCCCCGCGTCCTGGGCGACGTCCGCGACGACCTCCTTGAGCCGCTCGCCGCCGTCCACGCGCGCCAGCACGCCCGGGACGAGCTCGGCGAGCGGGACCGGCCCGCGCGGCGGCGCGCCCCCCACCACGACGCAGATCTCCCCCCGGAGCTGCTCCTCGGCGGCGCGCTCCGCGAGCTCGGCGAGGGGCCCGCGCAGCACCTCCTCGTAGGTCTTGGTGAGCTCGCGCGCGACGGCGGCCGGCCGGTCCGCGCCGAACGCCTCGGCCATCGCGGCGAGCGTCTCCGCCACGCGGTGCGGCGCCTCGAAGAACACGAGCGTGCGCGGCTCGTCGACGAGCGCCGCGAGCGTGCGCGACCGGTCGCCCGCCTTGCGCGGCAGGAACCCCTCGAAGCAGAAGCGGTCCGTCGGGAGCCCGGAGAGCGCGAGCGCCGTGAGCACCGCGCTCGGCCCGGGCGCCGTGGTCACGGGGACCCCGCGCTCGACCGCGCGCGCGACGACGCGGAAGCCGGGGTCGGACACGCTCGGCATCCCCGCGTCCGAGACGACGAGGACCGTCCCGCCGCCGTCGACGACGTCGAGCAGGTCGTCCGCGCGGTCGGTCTCGTTGTGCTCGTGGAAGCTGAGGACACGACCGCCGACCTGCACGCCCAGCCGGCCCGCGAGCGCGTGCAGGCGGCGTGTGTCCTCGGCCGCGACGACGTCGGCCTCCGCGAGCAGGCGCCGCAGGCGCGGGCTCGCGTCCTCCGCGTTGCCGATGGGGGTGCCGCCGAGCACCAGGTGCCCGGCCTCCCGCGGGGTCGTGGGCCGGTCGGCGTCGGGCACGTCGGTCGAGGAGGACATGGCTCCCAGGGTTCCACACCCGTGTGCCCCTACGATGGCCAGCGTGTCCCAGCCGCCCGCCGACGCGCACCCCGGGCCCCGTCCCGCGTCCGACGCTCCCGACGACCGCTCGGACGACACCGGGACCCGGCCGCCGCCCGACGCCGAGGCGTCCGACCCGTCGGACGACCCGGCCGCCGAGTCGCCGGGTGAGCGTGCCGACGAGGCCGCGGGTATCGAGCACGACGCCGCGTCCGACCTGACGCACCGCGAGCGGCTCCTGCTCGCGCTGCTCGGGCCGCGCCGTCTGGCCCTCGGAGCGACCGCGCACGACCGGCTGTGGGGGTGGCTCGGGGTCGCGATCGTCGCCGCCGTCGCCGCGGTGCTGCGGCTGTGGAACCTCGGCCGCCCCGGCACGCTCGTGTTCGACGAGACGTACTACGTCAAGCAGGCGTGGACGCTGCTCCAGGTCGGGTACGAGGCCGACTGGCCCGAGGAGCCCAACCCGGCGTTCGAGGCCGGGGACGTGAACTCGTTCCTCCCGACCGCCGACTACGTGGTCCACCCCCCGCTCGGCAAGTGGATGATCGCGCTCGGGATGAGGTTCTTCGGCGGGGCGGAGAACCCGTGGTCGTGGCGGATCGCGTCGGCGGTCGTCGGGGTGGTCGCCGTCGTGCTCGTGGCGCGGATCGCGCGGCGGCTGTTCGCCTCGACGGCGATGGGGATCGTCGCAGGCGCGCTCATGGCGGTGGACGGCGAGGCGATCGTGCACTCCCGCACGGGTCTGCTCGACAACATGCTCATGATCTGGGTGCTCGTCGCCTTCGGGTGCCTGCTGCTCGACCGCGAGCAGGCGCGCCGGCGGCTCGCCGACCGCTGCGGCGCGATCCTCGACGCCGGCGGACGGATCGGACGCTACGGGCCCGGCCTCGGGTGGCGGTGGTGGCGCTTCGCGGCGGCCGTCGCGCTGGGTCTCGCGTGCGGGGTCAAGTGGTCGGGGCTGTACTTCCTCGCGGTCTTCGCCGTCGTGTCGGTGCTGTGGGACGCGATGGCGCGGCGCGCGGCGGGCATCGGGCGCTGGTGGGAGGACGCGCTCGTGCGCGACGCGATCCCCGCCGCGCTGGTCATGCTCCCGACCGCGGCGCTCGCCTACCTCGGCGCGTGGACGTCGTGGTTCCGCACCCCCGGGGCGTACATGCGCCAGTGGGCGCTCGAGCACCCCGGCGAGGGTGTCCCGTGGCTCCCGCCCGCGCTGCGGTCGCTGTGGGAGTACCACCTCAAGATGTGGGACTTCCACAACGGGCTCACGTCCGAGCACACGTACGAGGCCCACCCGCTCGGGTGGATCGTCCAGTGGCGCCCCACGTCGTTCTACTGGCGCTCCTACGACCCCGGCGAGGCGGGGTGCGAGGTCGAGCGGTGCGCCCGGGCGATCACGTCGCTCGGCAACCCCGTGCTGTGGTGGACGGCGGCGCTCGCGATCCTCGTCGCGCTCTGGGCGCTCGTCCGCCTCAAGGACTGGCGGGCGCTCGCCGTCCTCAGCGGGATCGTCGCCGGGTGGGCTCCGTGGTTCCTCTACGCCGAGCGGACCATCTTCACGTTCTACTCGATCGTGTTCACCCCGTGGGTCGTGCTCACGCTCGTGTACGCGATGACGCTCGCGCTCGAACGCACCGAGCACCGCCCGGTCGCGCGGGCGCGCGTGCGGGTGGGGCTCACGGTCCTGCTCACGACGATCGGCGCCGTCAGCGTGTTCTTCTACCCGATCTGGACGGCGTGGCAGGTGCCGTACTGGTTCTGGCGCCTGCACATGTGGCTGCCCACCTGGATCTGATGCGTCACCAGTCGACCTGCGCCGACTCGTGGAAGGCGATCCCCGCGCGGCGCCAGGCGTGCGCCTCGCGGGCGACGCGGCGACGGAAGCCGTCCCAGTCCTTGCGTTCCGGCGCGGTCCAGCCCACCTCCGCGACGGCGCTCAGGCGCGGCAGGAGCATGGTGAACAGCGCGTCGAGCGTCGGGATGCGCTCGGTCCACACCGCCGCCTCGACGCCCTCGATCGTGTCGGCCGGCAGACCGGGCACGACCTCCTCGGGCTCCCAGTCGTAGGAGTCGCGCACCTCGACGAGGCCGGCCCAGTCCTGACCCAGCGCGGGATCGAAGTCCGCCGTGTACCGCATGTCGAGATAGACGCGGTTCGCCGGCGACAGGAGGATGCGCGCCCCGGCCTTCGCGGCGTCGACCAGGTACGTGAGATCCATGGGGTGCGTGTCCCAGTACTGCACGAGCGTGCCCGGGCGCAGCGGCGCCTTGGCCGCCTCCTGCCACGCGACCGGCTTCTTGCCGGCGTCGAGGATCAGGCGCTCGCACAGCTCGACGAACCGCGCGTACTCCGCGGGCTCCATCTTCAGCACCTCGTCGCCGCCGAGGTGCACGTGCTCGCCGTCGGTCGCGTGCGCCAGGTCGGTGAACACGTCGCGCAGGAACGGCTCGGTCGCGGGCAGGTCGAACGTGAGGCGCGAGAAGCCGACCTCGATGCCGGCGTACGCCTCCGTCGCGACGCCGTCGGGCATGAGGTCGCCGTACACGTGCGTCGCCGCGTTGATGTGGCCGGGGACGTCGATCTCCGGCACGACGCGCACGAAGCGCTCCGCCGCGTGGTCCTGCAGCGCCCGGAAGTCTGCGAGGGACAGGTGCCCGCCCTTCCCGCCGGACGTGTCGCTCCCCGAGGAGAGCTTGGCGAGCTCGGGCCGGGACGGCGACTCGATGCGCCAGCCCTGGTCGTCCGTGAGGTGCAGGTGGAGCACGTTGAGCTTGTACGCCGCGGCGACGTCGATCACGGCGCGCAGCGCGTCGAGGCCGAAGAACGTCCGCGCGACGTCGACGGACAGGCCGCGCCAGGGGTAGCGCGGCGCGTCGTGCACGACGACGTGCGGCACCCGCGCAGGCACGTCGCCCGGGCCGGGAGTCTCGACGAGCTGCCGGAGCGTCTGCACCGCGTGGAACAGGCCGGCCGGCTCGGCCGCGGTCGCGGTCACGCCGCCGTCGTCGACGACGAGGCTGTACCGCTCCGGGCTCGTCGAGCCCGCGGGACCCGCCTCCGCGTCGATCCGGAGCACGACGGCGGTGGGGGCCGCGGGGCCCGTCACCGCACCCGCCGCGGCCGACGGGCCGGTGCCGCCGGACGCCGGGTCCTCGTGCGTCGCGACGACGCCGTCGAGTCCGCTCAGGAGCGTGGCGGTCAGGTCCCCGAGCCAGGGCGCGGTCCGCTCGACACCGAGCGTGTGGACCTCCAGCGCGGAGACGGGGACGTGGCCCGCGCCGGGCTCGACCTGCAGGGGCTGGGGGATGATCGAGACCATCGGGTACCTCGTCGTCTGGGGCTGGGATCGAATCGATTCGGCTTTTGCGAGCACCACACCCTAACCCGGGCCTCCTGCCCCGACCAACCGCCTCGGGGCGCACCTCGGGTCAGCGCGAGGGAGCGACGTAGCGCGGGCTCGGGTCGAGCGAGAGCACGCCCTCGACGTCGCGCGCCGGGTCGGAGGACCCGGTGGTCCACCCGCCGACCAGCCCCTGCGGCAGGCCGTCGAGCAGCACGCCCCAGTCGCGGACGCGCGCGCCGTAGCCGTCGCCGGAGGTGGACTGCAGCACGACCGCCGTCTCGCCGGACCCGAGGTCGAGGCCGGCCGCGTCGCGGATGGCGTCCGCGTCCGAGCGCTGCAGCACGACGAGCTTCTGCGGGAGCCCCGCCGTGCGCACGACCTCCCCCACCGCGTCGATCGCCGCGCCCAGCTCGGTCGCGTCGACCGTGCCGGTCGGCACGCCCCCGCCGGCGCGACGGGCGTCGACGTCGAGGGCGACCCCCACGGTCGGGCGTGCGAGGACGTCCGCGTACTCGGCCACCTGCTCGTCGAAGGTCGCGCGCCCCGGCTCGAACCGCAGGACGACGAGCACCCCCGCCGTCGCGGCGGCGTCCACGAGCGGCAGCAGCTCGTCCGCCGGGAGCTCCGTCGAGTAGTCCCGGTCCGTCCCCGCGCTCGACGACGCCCGGGTCGCGGGGACCTCGAGCACCGGGACCACGACGTCGCCCGGGGCCGCCTCGGCGTACGAGGCCGCCGCGTCCTGTGCGCGCGAGACGGCGTCGGACACCGCCCGGTCCCCCACCGCCACGAGCCCCGAGGTCACCGCGTCCGCCTCGACCGCCACGTACCGCACCCCGTCGGCGAGCACGAGCTGCGACCCGCTCGGGAGCAGGATGCCCGCCTCGGCCGTGCGAAGCCGCCACGCCAGGTCGTCCGCGGACCCGAAGCTCGCCCCGATGCCCACGACGGCGAGCGCCTTCGCCGCCGCGAGCGCATCGACGACCTCCGCCGAGGACCGCGGGTCACCCTGCGGCACCTCGAGCGGCACCGCCCCGGCCGCGCGCGCCGTCGCGATCGCCGCGGACTGCGGGCCGCCCGCGGCGTCGAGGCTCCCCGGCTCGGTGAGCGCGAGGACCTCCGTGAGCGTCTCCGGCTCGCCGCGCTCGGGGAGCGCGTCGCGGACGTCGTCGAGGTCGTGCTGGTCGAGCGACCCGTCCGCACCGAGCGCGCCCACGTCGAGCAGGACGCGCTCGACGCCCTCGACGTCGCCCAGCGTCGCGCGCTCGGGGACCTCGCCCGCGTCGTCCTGCCCCGGGGGCGCGTCCGCCTCGCCGACCTCGACGACGGCGACCGTGCCGAGCCGGGCGAGCTCCGTGCGCAGCCCGCCGTCGGAGATGGCACCACCGACCAGGAGCACGGGCGCCGCGAGCTCGACCGCGGCGGCGGCCGCCGTGGCCCGCGCGGCCTCGTCGTCGGCGACGGCGAGGACGACCACGGGGGCGGACGTGAAGAAAGCCTGGCTGCTCGTCAGCGCGAGCTCCGCCGGGTCGACCGAGTCGAGCACGAGCACGCCGTCGCTCGGCTCCGCCGCGCGTGCAACGAGCCCGGTCTCGGCCGCGGACGGCCCGTCGGCCTTCGCGCTCTCCGCGGCACAGCCGCCGAGCGCCGTGACGGCACCGAGGCTGAGGACGACGGGGAGGGCGACAGGGACGAATCGGACCTTCCGAGAGTTCACGCCCCCATCATCGCGCATGCCCCACGCCCCGCCGACACACGGATGTGTGGGACTCGTGACGGTCGGCCCGTCGGGTGGACGGCGGACGAACCGGCGACCCGTGTTCGGGACGCGCCGCGGGTGCGCGGGACGCCGAGCGGCCTCGACCGGCATACTGGCCGGGCCCGAACCCATCGCCGAGGAGATCGCATGTCGACCCCCGACCAGCCCGACCAGAACCCGCAGCCCGGCGGGACGCCGTCCGGACCGCCCGCGTACGGCGCGCCGCAGCCCGGCCAGCCCCAGCAGCCGCCGCAGGCCCCGCAGTACGGCGCCCCGCAGGCACCCCAGTACGGCGCGCCGCAGGCGCCGCAGTACAACGCTCCGCAGGGCGGCACCCCCGGGTACTCCGCCCCGGCCCAGGACCCCGGCAAGACGATGGGCATCGTCGGCCTCGTGCTGTCGTTCCTCGGCTGCCTCTCGATCGTGGGCCTGATCCTCAGCATCGTCGCCTTCAACAAGTCGAAGAAGGCCGGCTACAAGAACGGCGTCGCCCTCGCGGGCATCATCGTCGGCGCCATCATGCTGGTGATCTCGATCGTCGTCGGCATCATCATCGGCGTCACCACCTCCGCGGTCCTCGAGAAGTGCGCCGAGCTCGGTCCGGGCACGCACTTCGAGGACGGCGTCACGTACACCTGCGGCTGACGTTCATGCTGTTCGGAGGGCTCTGTCTGCTCTCCATGCACGACGAAGGCCCCCGCCGTCCGGCGGGGGCCTTCGTCGTCCGTCAGGCGACGTCGGCGGCGCAGCGGAACCCGAGGTGCGTCGTCGCGCTGTCGTCCGACTGCGGCGACCGGGCCGCCGGCCGGTACCGGCGGCAGTACTCGGGCGCGCACAGGTGGGATCCGCCCTTGGTGACGCGCATGACCTGCGGCGACGTCGTCGGCGCCAGGAGGTTCGGCCGTGCCCCGGCGTCCGGCCCGCGCGTGCCGGGGACGACGTGGCGCGGCGCGAACGTGTCGACCGTCCACTCCCACGTGTTGCCGATCAGGTCGAGCAGCCCGTACGCGTTCGGCTCGTACGACCCGACCGGTGACGTCCCGCCCCAGCCCTCGTTGAGATAGGGGAAACGGCCGAGCCACGTGTTCGCCATCGGCCGCCCTCCCGGCGCGAGCTCGTCGCCCCACGCGTACTCGGCCCCCTCCATCCCGCCGCGAGCGGCCCGCTCCCACTCGGCCTCCGTCGGCAGACGGCGCCCCGCCCACGCCGCGTAGGCCGACGCGTCCTCGAACGCGACGAGCACGACCGGGTGGTCCGGACGGTCGGCGACGTCGGACCCCGGCCCCTGCGGCGAGCGCCACGACGCCCCGGGCTGCCACCGCCACCACTGCCGCCAGTCGCGCAGGTCCACCGGGCCCGCCGTCGGGGTGAACACGAGACCCCCGGGCACGAGGTCCGCCGGGTCCGCTCCCGGGAAGTCGGCCGGGTCGAGCGGGCGCTCCGCGACCGTGACGTACCCCGTGTCCGCGACGAACGCCGCGTACTGCGCGTTCGTCACCGCGTGCCGCTCCAGCAGGAACGGCTCGACCGCGCGGTCGTGCGCCGGCCCCTCCTCGGGGTAGTGCCGGTCGGAACCCATGCGGAACGTCCCACCAGGGACGGGGACGAGCTCGGTAAGGGTCACGCGGCCAGCATAGGGTCGCGCCGAGGGCGGCGGGCGGTCCCGCTCCCCCCCTCGGCGGACGTGTCCGGCAGACGCACGCTGCCCGGGCGACAGCCGCGCGTCGGCCACGACGCCGTCCCGGCAAGGTGCCGCGAACCGAACCTCCCTTGAGCAAGCAGTGCGGTACACGGGCGGCCCGCGCGACGTGCACGGGCTGCCCCGCTCGCGTCAGCCGACCTGCTGGAACGACGGGTCGGCGGAGCGGATCGCTTCCGCGACGGTCGCCGCGAACTTCTTGGATCCCCCGAAGCTGAGAGAGTTCCTGGCTCCCTGCATCGCACGTGCGAACCCGGAGTCCCCGAGGGCGACGAGCAGGACCAGCCGGTGATCACCGTTGTCGTTGATGTGCACCTGGATCGCCGAGTCTCCCCTAATCAGGCCTCGCTTCTCGGCCAGGATCGAGAAGTCGGGCGGGTCGTCGAGCGCGTCGAACTGGACCGGGCTGATCTCCGCCTTCCCGCACGCGCCACGCAGGACCTGCCGGAGCGACCCCACGTCGAGGCGCGAGCGGTACACGCTCTCTTCTTGCTTCATTCCCACGGGACTGCTCTCCCTCTCTTCTGTCGGGCACCCACGTCGTCGTGGGCACCTCTCGGCCGTCCCCGCCCGGGGACACGTCCGATCAGACCGTGTCCTTGCCGAGAAGCTCGGCCTCGATGCTGTCGGCGATGGTCGTCACCCTGACCAGGGGCTCGGTGATCTCGTTCGCGTCGAGGTTCCGCAGGGGCATCGCGTTGGTCACGTAGACGTACTCGCCGTCGCTCATGATCCCGCCGACGAGCATCCCGCCGACGATCTCGATGGCACGACGGACGTCGACCTCGACGATCGTGCCGATGGGCGAGTTGACCTTCACCCAGTCCGCCCCCGTGTCGTTCCAGGTGTGCTCGACGAAGACGAGCTGCGAGCGCAGGTTCCCGGTGTCGAAGACCAGCTTGATGGTGGCGTCGTTGATGCTCTCCGCCGTGTAGTTGGTGTGCACGAACCGTGTGACGTCGGACCAGGTGGTCACGTGGGGTCCTCTCTCGGAGCTGTCGCGGGGGTCCAGGGGCGAGGGGACGACGTCACTTCCAGTGACCGCCGTGCTCCCGGCACAGCGCGCCGGTATCGCGGCAGGTCGAGCACGTGAGCCTGCCGAGCAGACCGCTGGCACGCCCGCCGTTGCAGTCCGGGCAGTCGTAGAGAGGCCTGCCGCACTTGGTACACGTCATCGTCTTGCTCCCGTCTCGTGGGACCTACCGACCGCCTGGAGGGCGAGCCGGCGGGTCCTAGATCTCGACCTGGACCTCGGGTCGCTCACATCTTCACGAATCGGCTCGAGACCCAGAAGACCTCAATCGTCCGAGCGTTCCGTCCGGCACCCGGAAACGTCCGGAAGTCCGAGATCTCAACGGTCTCGAGGGCGCCGCCAGCCGCGTTCTCACCCTTCCCTAGAGGCAGATCGGCTCGCCCAAGGAGATGTGCTCACCGGCGAGAGTGATCTCTCCGACGGCGCACACGCGGGTGTCGGGAGTGGGGCGGACGAGCAGCGTCGTGTACGCCCCCTGGACGCCGGGCTCGGTGGTGTCCTGCCGGTCGGCGCCCGCCGGGGCGACCTCTCGGAAGATGCTCGCAGAGACGACGTTGCCGGCCGCCTTGCCGTCGTACCGCGTGATCCGTGCCCAGCCGGCCTGGCACGCGTCCGACCAGACGATCTCCAGCAACGTGTCGTTCGTGCGGTCCTCGGCGGCCACCACCGCTGCGTCCTCGACGCACTCGGTCGCCGCCGGGTCCTCGCCGGTCGCCACGGTGATCCGTGCTGAGCTGCTCTCGGCGACGGCGGGTGGCGACGCCGTCTCGGCAACTCCCGCCGGCTCCGTCACCAGGCCGACCACTGCGGCACCGACCGCACCGACCACGACGCCCACGAGGCCTGCCGCCACCGCGAGCCAGGTCGACGTGGTCCGCCGCACCATGCGCACCGGCACCGACGGTGACGCCGTCGGGTGGTTCGTCGGGGCACCCGCGCTCGAACGGCTCGTCGTATCCAGGTCGGAGCGTCGGGCCACGAACACCCCGACGTCCCCTCCGAGCTCTCGAACCAGTGCCTCGACCGTACGGGCGGTCGGCAGGCGCTTGCCGGCGAGCGCGTCGGAAAGGACGCTCTTGGAGACGCCGGTGCGGCGGGCCAAGGCTTCCAGGGTGGGGTCTCCCGCCCGGGCGCGCAGCGCGCGGAGGTCCCTGACGAACTCGTCGAGCGTGTCGAACTCTGGCGCAGCGGACATGCGACCTCCTCGGGTTCCGGCGCACCGCCTGGGGCGAACCGATCGTTCGTTCCGGCCGCGACGGTCGCGACCTCACGGAGCGGGGGGAACGTACCGTCGTCCTCGTTCGGCGGGCACCGCTTCGTCGGGTGAATTCCACGGGTGGAGCTCGGCCACGACGACGGAGGTCGTGCGTCCCGGCACACTGGGTGTGTGCCGCCGACCCGCCGCTGAGCCTCGCGGACCTCGAGATCCCCCGGACACCGCGCCAGGCCAGGGCGCTGAGCGAGAAGATCGTCGCCTGGCTCCCCGACCCGCTCGTGGTCGAGACCTCGCAGGGGCCGGTGACGTTCGTCGTCGAGCACGGGCCTCGGCCCGCCTACTCTGCGCTGGACCCGCTCGGCTGCACCGGCACGATGCTCTTCCCCGGCGACTTCCGGCCGTACCCGCGCGGTCTCGAGTACCCCGACGGGTGGAGTCTCGACGACCAGAGGCGTGCGATGGCGGCTCTGAGCGATGCCTGGCGGGACCACCCGGCACAGGCCGGGCTGCTCGCCGCCGGCCGGCTCCTCGCGTCCTACGAGCGCTGCGTCTACGGCGGGTTCGACGAGGACACGCCCTTCGCCGAGATCGGAGCACCTGTCGAGGACGCGGTGCGGCGCCCGTTGCTCGTCGTCGCTGCCGAGCTCGGACGCGAGTAGAGGACGACGCCCTCGACCAGGCGCGGGAACCCGTCGTCCGGCGTCGGCGGACACGCGTCGACGGCGACGCGCGTCGCGAAGAGCTCGTCCGGGGTGACCGCGACGCGGTCGACGAGACGCACGTCGAACTCGAGGTCGGCGGCTTGGAGGTGCAGGTCGTACTCGCGGTAGCCGTGGTAGCGCAAGACGGCGACGCCGGACAGCCTCGCCTGCTCCACGTCACCGACCTCCGCGCACGCGTCCCGGCGCATGAGGGCGAGCCTGCCGACCAGCGCCCCGACGCTCGCTATCCCGGTCCGGTACTCCTGTGCACCACGGGTCGACGCGACGACCTGGGGCGGTACGACCCCTGAGCTCATCCGGAGGTAGTCGGCGAGGCTGTGCCGTGCGACGCACGCCCACCCCCCGCTGCACGCGTGCGCGTCGAACTCCTCGAGCACCCGGCCTGCGGCGTCGCGCCTGCCACCCACCCACAGGACGAAGGCGAGCACGGACGCGTCCTCGCGCCACGCCGCGGGGTCGGTGCGCGTGACGCGGTGGACGACCTCGACGGCGGCCGCGTCGTCGAGGTCGATCGACAGCCGGGTGGCCAGCGGCACGGCACCGGGTTCGTCCCCCTCGACGGACGCCAGGAGGTAGGCCCGCAGCGCCCGGCGCGCCCGCGGGGCCCGGTGCGCCTTCAGTCCTAGGTGCTCGTGCGCGCTCAGCGCTAGGTCGACGCCATGACGCGTCGCCGTGTCGAGGAACGGCTCGACCAGGTGCCGGAACGCGTACTCGGTACCGCGGTGGTCGACCACGGTCCTGAGCAGCGCCGCGTTGGCGGTCGCTCGTGCCTCCGGCCCGAGATCGGACTCCATCGCACGGTCGATCCAGACGGGCGGGCACCAGACGGACGGGAACCCGCCGACGAGTGTCGCCGCGGTCACGGGGTCGGCGTCGGCGACGTCGTCCTCGACCCGCGCGAGGAGCGCGCGTCTCGCAGCGTCGAGCACCTCCTCGCCGATCTCGGCACGCCCCCAGTCGAGCCGGGTCCACAGGAAGGTGGACCGTGCGAGCGGGACGACGTGCTCCGCCGGGAGATCGGGACTGAGCGCGAGGCGTGCGACGGCCTCGCCGAGCCGGCTGTCCCGCACGTCTGCGGCCCGGGCGAGGGCGTCCCCGGCCTCCTGGAAGAGCTCGTCTGGCGCGAGCATGCCGCGGTCGGTCTTGACCATCAGCGCCTCGACGTGCCCGACGACGTCCGTTCTCATGTCCCACCTCGTGATCGCCGTCCACCGTGGCGGCCGCGCGCACCCGCCACCGCCACGGACCCGGCCGCGCGCGACCGGGTCCGGACGGGTCGGCCGGTGACTCTAGTCGCACGTGCCGTAGTACGAGCACGTGTGGGTCGAGAACCCGTTCTTCTCGGCCTCCTTGCACCACGCGCACCTCTGCGCGCCCGACTTCTCGCAAGCGTGTGCCATCCTCACCACCTCCTCCCGGGTGACTGGTCTCATCCTGTCGTGCCGTGCCCGGCGACGGGCGGTCCCTCGTTCAGCGGCGCTGAAGCACCGGGCACGCGCGACCGGCGACAGCGGCCCGGGGTCGCCGACGCCGTCACCCGGGGAGCAGGCACTCGACCCGCAGCGCCCAGCCGGGCGACGGCGGGGTCGGCCGGCCGGGGCGACCGAGCATCGCCGCGACGACCGCGACCCCGGGCGGAGGTGCGCCCGGCCAGGGGGTCAGGCCGTCGGTGAAGACGCAGACCACGTCGGGGCGCGGCCGCGCCTCCGCGGCCGCCCGGATCCCGACGCGCAGGTCCGTCCCGCCGCCGCCGACCAGGGTGGCGTCGGCAGCCCTGCGGACCCGCGCGACCGCGTTCACCGCGCTGTCGCACGCGTAGACGGTCACGGCGGCCCCAGGCACGCCGATCCCGGCCAGGGCAGCGTCAACCTCGCCCATCGCCCGGCCGAGCAGGCGGTCGTCGACGCTCGCGGACGTGTCGACGACGATCGCGACGCGGGGCACGGGCCGGCGCCAGCCCGGTCGGAGGATGCCGGGCGTGCTCGACGCACGCCGGGAGGGTCGCGACCAGGTGGGTTCACGACGGCCGGCCGTCCATCCCACGGCACGGCGCACGGCACGCGCGAGGAGCGGTTCCCACGCGACCGTGGGTTCGAGGATCTCCCGGGCCCAGCGACCCGCCGCCCCGGGCCGGCGCCCCTGCTCGGCCGCCCATGCCTGGTGGTCGATCGCGACCAGTCGGCGGACGAGGCCGGCGCTCGCGGCGTCGACCCTGCCGACGTCGGCGTCCGCAGGCAGGTCCCCGGGCCGGGCGACTCCGTCGCAGCAGGACCCGCACCCGCAGGGCGGGTCGACGCCGCCCCCGTCGTGGGCGAGGCGCACCGCCGGCAGGCGGGACACGACCGCGTAGTACTCCTCGACCGAGCGACCGGCCCGCACGCCACGCAGCCGCCCGGCACGTGCCGACGCCGCCTCCCGGGCGGTGGTGCCGGGCGTCAGGTCCGGACCGAGCGTCTCCGTGACGACCACCTCGGCCGACGTGTGCCAGTGCCGCGCGTGGTCGGCACCCACCCCCGTCCCGGACGCACGGGACGCGTGGTCCATGAGCAGGTGCCACGTCAGGTGGACCAGCTCGCGGCCGATCTCGCCGACCTCGACCGTCGCCACCCACATCGGGTCGACGTAGAGACGCCACGACGCGTCGGCACTGATCCGTCCCGTGGCGTCCGACTCGACGAGCACCAGGGCGTACAGGGCGTGCGCGAGGTAGGGCAGCCCTGCCGTCCCCGTCCCGTTGCTGATCACCCACAGCTTGGCGGCGGCGACCCGGTCGGCGGTCGACAGCACCGCCATCTCAGGCGCCCGGCAGCAGGCCGGCCAGGGCCAGCACGGGAGCGAAGACCCGGAGCCCCGGGGGGAGCGCCGCGGTCGCGGGTCGGGCGCCCGGCCTCAGGAGCGCGCGTACCACGGGCACCGCGGGGTCGACGCCGACCTCGGCCGCAGCCCGACCGCACGCCTCCACGGCCGCCGTCCAGCGCGCGGCGCTCGGCCGCTGCCGCACGGCCGCGAGCACCGACTGCAGGACGACGTACGTCCGGTCGGGGCGCGACCCGGTGAACGAGAAGGCGCCGGCGAGGACGTCCTCGGGGTCGGGCAGGTCCTGCTTCCTGACGAACTCGAGGAACTCGTGGGCCACGACCGCACCCACGCACCCGGCGACGAGCAGCCGTACGACCCGCTCGGACGACCCGCGCGCCCCGGCGAACGCGGCGAGCCGTGCGGCGTAGTCCCACGTGCGCGGGGTCGGGAACGCGCGACCACGCCCCGCGGCGTCCGCAGGGACCACGGAGAGCTGCGACCCCCGCGCCCGCAGGTAGCCGGCGACCAGCACGCGCTGCCGGTCGACCTCCGCGTCGTAACCCACGGGCAGTGCGCCGACGGGTAGGGTCGGCCACCGACCGGAGACCAGGCACTCGGTGAAGACCTCCAGCGGCAGCCCCCACTCCAGGTGGACGAACCGGGACGCCGTCGGAGCCGCCAGCTCCCAGCCCGCCACGGCGACGTCGGCCGGGTTCGCCGCCGCGACGAACGACACGGTCTCGGGGAGCAAGAGGTCCCCCACCTGGTAGTGGGTGAGCGGGCGCAGCGCCGCCGCCTGGAGCGCGGGCGTCGCCGTCGAGAACTCGTCGAAGAATGCGATCGCCGGGCCGTCGTGCTCCGCGAGACGCACGGCCCAGGCCGGCGGGGCCAGGACGACGCGATCGCCCGTCAGCAGCGGCAGGCCGGCGAGGTCGGACGGTTCGTAGTGGCTGATGATCATCGTCTCCACGTGCCAGCCGAGGTCGGCCACGGACTCGACGACCGCCGTCTTCCCCGATCCGGGCTCGCCCCAGAGCAGCACCGGGACCCGCGTGCTGACGCACGCGCCGAGCGCCTCGAGCACGTCCTCGTAGTCCTCCCGCGTCCGTAGCCCCATTAGTCTCCTCCTCGGTCCGTCGTCAGGGTGAGGTACTCGTCCAGCGTGCTGACACCACGACGGACCACGGCGAGCGTCGCCGGGCGCGACTGGAGCGCGACCAGCAGCAGGCCGACCTGCGTGCGGTCCGGACGGGCCGCGGACGCAGCCGTGAGGACCGAGTCGATCGCCGCGGAGGGCGGCACCGGACGAGCCGCTCCCCCGGCCCGCGCGGCCCGGGCGATCGCCGCAGGGGACGGCGCGCACCCGGCGTCGACCCAGCCCGCCAGCGTCGTCGCGGCGTGGGTGATCGAGACGTCGAGGAGCGCTGCGAGCACCCGCGCGTGGGGGACGCCGTACGGGCCGCCGAGCAGGGCCAGGACCGCCTCCCGGCTCGCGCCTGCGTCCAGCCATGCGCGACGGGACCCGTCGTCCTCGTCCGGCGCAGAGGTCGTCGCGGCCCAGGCGAGCGTCTCCGGCCCCAGGTCCGCGAACTGGTGGAGCCAGGCCGACGTGACCTGCCCCGTGGCCACGGCCAGGTATACCGACTCCGGCAGACGCCCGTCGATGCCGAGCTCGGCGTGGATCGCGGCCACCCGGGCCGGGTGGACGCCCGCGTCCCACAGCCGCTCCAGGCCCGGTCGCCCGACCGCGCCCACCGCCTCGGCCGACCGTCCGACCGGCCGGGCCGCCGCGTCGAACGCCGTCAGCAGCGCCGCGAGCCGTCTCTCGGGGAGGTCGTCCCGGCGCGCCCAGTGGCCGGCCTCCCGCAGGTGCTGCGCCGCGAGGCCCGCGGTGGCGTACGTGCGACCGGCGCAGGCACAGCCGCGGACGGCGTCACGCACGGCCCACGTGCCCCGACCCGCGGGCCGGACCTCCGGCGCGACGACCCGGCGGCGGCGCAACCATGCCTCGCGCAGTGCAGGGACGAGGTGGTCCGCCAGCTCGACGCACGACACGTAGCCGCCCATCGCCACGGCGATCCGCTCCAGGTCCAGGTCGTGCGGTGTGCGGACGGACCAGTCCGGGAGGATCAGCACCGGGTGCCGGCGACCCCCGCCGCGGCGCGTCGTGCGGCACGTGACCGTGAGACGCACCGGCGTACCGCCAGGGAAGGCGTCGGCGACGTCGCGGCCCTCGGTCATGCACCCACCCGGATGACGACCTTGCGGTTCTGGGCGGCCAGGACCGGGTCGAGCACGCCGTCAGGGCGGTCCTCGACGCACTCGTCGCGGTCGAACCCGAGCCCGCGCGCGACGACGTCGGACTCGGGCACCCCGAGCCGGTCCGCGAGGATCGCGCGGACCGCCTCGGCCCGCTGCATCGACAGGCGCTCGCGCCCGTCCGCCGTGCCCGCCGAGCTCGTGGTCCCGACGACCTCGATCGTGCCCGGGCACGCCGCTACCCGATCCGCGGCGTCCGCGATCACCTCGGCCGAGCGCGCCGGGTCGAGGAAGGTCGCCTCGTCCGCGACGAACCCGACGAGGGCGTCGGGCAGCACCGCCTCGCACGCCGCCGCTCCGGCGGCAGGCGTCGGCATCGCGGGATCCTCCTCGGGCGTGACCGCCCGCGCCGTGCGCGCCGTCGTCGGCCCGTCACCGGTCCGCGGCAGCGCGACCACGGCGACCTCGGCGCCGCACGCCTCCAGCGTGGCCCGCCAGACCTGCTCGAGCCGGTCGTGCTGGCGCGGCGACAGCGGCTCGGCCGGGGCAACCTGGTACCCGAGCCCGTACAGCTCGACGCGCGCCCCCTCGACCGACGGGCACGAGGAGGAGTCGACGACCAGCGCGGCGACGTCGGCCGGGTCGACGACCGTGGTCATCCCGTCCTCGACGGTCCGGACGACCCCGGAGTCCGTCGCGCCGTTGTCCAGCGACATGACCTGGCCACCGGGCGCCAGGTCAGCCGCCAGCGCGAGCGCGGCGAGCAGGTCGACGCCGTCAGAGGTCGCGGTCGCGCCCGAGACGGCGCCGACGACCACGTTCTTCGCGGCCGTGACGTCGTCGGCCGCGACGAGCTCGTTGGACGTGTTCACGTCGGCCCGGAAGCCCGAGACGACCACCTGAGGGTTCCCCTCCACGGTCACCACGCTGATCGGCGCCGATCGCCGGATCGCCGCGTCGAGCGCGCAGTCCCACTCGGGCGGGACGCCCGGCGCCTGGGCACCGGCGTGGACCGGGACGACCAGGGCGAGCGAGCCGCCGTGGAGGCAGTCGACGTCGGGGGCGCCGGACGAGGCCGCACCGGTGGCGCACCCCGTGAGGGCCACGGCGGTGACCACGCTCAGACCGAGCACGGTCGCCGCGATACGAGGGCGAGAGACGAGTGACATGAGGTCGCCTTTCGAGCGGTGGGACCAGGCGGCGGCGCCGCCCCGACCCGGTGCGGGCCGGGGCACCGAGGCAACCACGGGACGCGGGACCGGATCGACGCCCGAGGTTCAGCACCGCTGAAGCAGGGGTGTGGTCGGGGGCCGTGCGCTCCCGGCACAGTTCATCTCGTCACGAGTCCCGAGCACGACGTCCGAGCACGAGGAGCCCACCATGACGAGCAGGACGCCTCCCCCGGCACCCCGGGCCCGTCGGTCGGTCGAGCACGCGCGGTCCTACGGGCCCCTGCTGCGGCTGGCCGACCGGATGGCCGGCCGCACCGACCGCCGCCGTGCGGCACCGCTCGGCATCGAGGCACGGCGCCTCCCGTGGCCCGCGCGCCTGGACGCGACCTGGCGGGAGAACGACCTCCGGCAGCTGTCGGCCACCACCGACCGGTTGGCCCCGGCGATCGACGGGCTCCACCGCGCCTTCGGCCAGGTCGAGCGTCTGGACCGGGAGCTGGCCGAGCTGGAGGCGCGTGCCGCCGTCCTCCCGGCGCCACGCTCCGGGTCCGGCGGCGGCGAGGTGCACCTGTCCGCCGAGCAGGTCGCCTCTCGTCGGGCACGCGAGCACGCCGCGGCTCGTGCCGCCGCGAGCGCCCGCGCGGACCAGGTCCGGGCCCGCCGCGCGGACGCGCTCGACGAGTGCGTGCGGCTGCGGTCGCTGCTGCTCGAGGAGATCGAGCTCGCCCGCGAGGTGTCCGACCGGCTGCGCTGGTACTACACCCGCAGGCTGCAGACGTACGCCCGCGCGCTGCGCGTCGCCCCCGCCGACGGGACGACGCCGCGGCCTTCCCCCTGGGAGGCGTCGGAAGCCACGTGGACCGGACGGCCCTGCCCCTGGTTGCCGGACGGCCTGGGCGCACGCCTGCGCGACGCAGACGCCCCACCGAGCCTGACGGCCACCCCCGGTCCGGAGCAGAAGGAGCACACCGATGTTCGGTAGGAAGCGACGACCGCAGCACTCCCCGACCGCGCAGACCCTCACCCGTCGGGTCGACCTCGGCGCGCTCGCCGACCGGCGCCGCGGCACGACGACCTACGTCGAGCGCCCGGACCAGTTCTCCGCCCTGGACCACGCCGCGGCGACCGCGCCCGTGGACCGGCTCGCGGTCGTCGAGCAGGTCCGGGGGTGGGTCCACGAGGCGCTCGCGACCCGCGCGCTCGACGAGCTGACCGCCGACTTCCTCGACGCCCGCATCGACACGCTGCGGCAGGGGTGGGACCAGGCGGTGCGCCGAGAGCACGCGTCCCGGGTCGTGACGTCGGCCCTGCTGCGCGCGATGGAGCTCGAGGATCTGACGCGCGCCCAGGCCTCGGTCGCGCGGCTGCGCACCCGCGACGCCGAGCTCACCGCCTCCGTCACGGCATGGCGCGCGGTGCTGACCGGCAGCGACGCCTACGACCCGGCACGCCACGCTCGGCCCCACCGCGCGCCCACGGCACCCGCCGCCGTCGACCTGCGCGAGGCGATCGACGCGGCGACGGCTCCGTCCGTGGCGCCCCGCGCCGTGCCCGAGCCCGGCTTCGCGCCTGATCCGTTCGCCGGTCCGGAGCCGTTCCTGAGCCCCGACGACCTGTTCCACGAGCTGGAGAAGGAGAACCGCCCATGAGCACGACACCGACGGAGTCCGGGCGCGTCCACCGCCTGCGCTGGTCCGACCCGGCCCTCGCCGGGCTGGGATCCCGGTCACGGCTCGCCCCGGTCGGGCTCGTCGTCCTCGCGGTCGCGATCACGCTCGTCGACGTCCTGGTCATGTACCCGGCCGTCGCCCGGTCGATGGGCCACGACCCGGTCATGACCTGGCTCACGGCGCTGGGCCTGGGGCTGGTCGCGCTGCTCACGGCCGGCGTCTCGGGCTGGACCTGGCGCGGCGCGACCGGCAACCATCCCGGGTCCTGGGCGCCGCTCCTGCTCCCGGTCCTGCTGCTCGCCGCGTGGGCGGCGCTCGCCCTCCTGCTCATGCGTCTGCGCCTGCAGGTGTCGGACGTCGCGACGACCGTCGCCTACGAGGGCGCCGTCCCGCAACCGGCGGAGAGCGGCTTCGACGCCCTGGCGGCCGGGGTCTTCCTGGCCGTGTACGTGCTGTGCGGCCTGCTCACGTTCGGCGACCTCTACCACTGGCGCAACGACGCCTACACCGCCGGCCGGCGCGCGGTCGCCGAGCTGACGGCGTGCCAGGACGAGCTCACCGAGCACGAGGCGTCCTACCAGCACCTGCTCGCCAACCACCACAAGCGCACCGCGGAGATCGACCGCCTCGCCGCGGATGCCATCATTGCCACCACGAGCAACGCCGCCTTCGCGGCGGAGCTCGAGCAGCTCGTCCGACAGGAGATCGCCGTGGGTCTCGGGGACCCGGCGACGACCGGTATCACCAGTCCCCGGCACCCCAGCAATCCCTTCGGGCAGCGCGCCCGCGGGCGCCGTGAGGAGCAGGCGTGATCACTCTCGACGTCGTCGGACCCCGGCGCAGCCGCTGGGTCCAGCCGTTCGCGGACCTCGTCGCGCCCGCGCCGTCGTCGGACTGGTTCCGGCAGGTCGCGCACCGCCGCGTGTTCGTCTACGACCGGATCCGCCCCTACCTGACCCGGCTGACGCTGACGGCGGTCGTGGCGACGGGATACCTCGCGCTGCCGTCGGTCGCGTGGTGGGCGTGGGCGCTGCTCGCCCTCCCGGTCGTACAGGGGGTGCTCGAGGTCAGGCTCGAGCCGCTCGTGCGCGCGTCGAGCGCGCGGGACGCCGCGCGGGCGCCGGTCGCCGGGCTGGACGCCGCGCTGAGCGGCGTCGCGCGCGGCGCCTACGAACGGCGCTGGCTCAACGTGACCGGGATCCTCGGCGGGGTCGCTGCCGCGGCCACCGTGCTCGGCGTCGCGTTCGGCACCACGGCGGGTGCCCCAACGGGATGGCTGAAGGTCGCCACCTTCCTGGTCGGGATCCTGTACGCGACGTCCGCCTGCGCGGGCCCGCTGCTCGAGTCGACGACGTACTCCGCGCTCTCCCGCGGGGGCACGGTGATGCGCAGTCTTCGGTGGGCAGCCTGGCCGGCGCTCGTCGTCCTCGCCGCGGTCGTCGTGGCGCTCTCCACCGCGATCGGCGCCTGGCCGGCCTCGGCCGTGCCCTACGCCTACCTCTCCTGCGGCGCCGCGGCCTACTTGGGCCTGCGCACCCGCGAGCACGACCGCGCGGTCGGCGCGGGCGGGCTCGTGGCGAAGCACGCGCAGGACGAGGCCGCGTCCCGGCTCGCCCGCGGGCTGCACGACGTGGTCAGCCCACGGGTGCGGCTCCTCGAACGGCTGATGGCCGTCGAGGAGGTCGACCCGGCCGACGCCGTCCGGCTCGCCGCCTTCGTCGAGGACTTCAAGTACCTGCACGCCAAGGCCCGCGACGGTCTGAGCATCGACGAGTCCCTGCTCCCGGACCTGCGCACGACCGTCCGCCAGGCATGCGGACCCCGCGGCGTGCAGGTGGACCTCGACCTGGACCTGCTGGTCGACGGTCCGGAAGGAGACGCGGGCACCGGCCCGCGGCGCACCACCGGCGGCGTGCCGCACAAGGTCAACAAGGACTTCGCCCGGGACGTCGTGTCCACCCTGACCCTCAACGCGGTCGACGCGTACGACGACGCCGGCACGCCACGGAGGTCGCGAACGCTCCGGATCGCGGTCCGCATGGTCGACGGCGCCGTGGTCGTCGCCGTCACGGACGCGCTCGACCTCGTGCCCGACGCCGTGTGGGAGAACCCCCGAGGGAACCTCCGGAACGTGCGCTCGACCGTGACGGACCGTGGCGGCACGCTGCGCCAGGTCCCTCGCCCGGCCGGAGGCAAGACCATCGAGGCCCGCTGGCCTGACACGTACCGCTCGCTGCTCGACATGGAGGAGGACGACCGATGACCCGGACCCGACGTGTGCTGCTCGTCGACGACCTGGAGGCCAAGGCCGACATCGTGGCGGCGGTCGTCAAGGACACCGAGGACCGGGACGCGAGCACCCGGTACGACGTCGTCCACCACAGCAGCGCGCAGCGGCTGGTACGGGCGCTCGAGGAGGGAGGGGTGGCGAGCCTGGCCGAGCTCGACGTGATCCTCGTCGACTTCAGCCTGAACACCCACCGGTACGGCGGGCTGGGTCCCGTCGTGGCGGTCGAGCACCCCGCGCCAGCCGACGGTGCGGCCGTACGGGTCGAGGAGGTCGAGCTCTCCACAGGGATCGGGGTGCTGCTCCACCTCACCCGGCTCCTCGCCACAGAGGAGTACGTCGCGGCGCGCGGCGCCCGACCCGTCACCGCGCTCTACACCTTCGTCGACCTCGACGAACCGACGTCCCGCTATTTCGCCGCCGCGGCGTGGTCGTGGTTCGGCGTCCCGGTCTTCTCCATCCGCCCCAAGGGGATGCCGGAGCAGCTGCGCAGGCTCGGGCACGCCGGCGTCGACCAGGAGAGGGTGACAGACGGTGCGCACGCTCTCGACGAGCTTCTCGAGTACTTCCGGCACGCCCGGCGCCAACTGGGCTGGGTGACCGAGGGGCGCGGGAGCGACGCCTACCAGTGGTTGCGGGTCCTCCAGGAGAACAAGCTCTCCGAGGACGTGGAGGCCTACCGACGCGTCGGGCTCATCTCGCGGGCGCTGCGGCCGAACCGACGGACCCGCGCGGTCGAGCCCGTCACCGTCGACAAGGTCCGCCAGCTCCATGACCGGCTCGTCGGTCGGCTCTACCAGCGCGTCAAGAACTTCGTGGCCTGCTACGACCAGTACCTCGTCGACGACTGGCCCCTGGGCCTCGACGGCGACCGCGCCGGGAACGAGGCCGGGTACGACCGCGACGCGGTGCGAGGGGCCCTGCGCGACGAGCTCGACCAGACCCAGGAGTTCTGGCGCGCCGAGGACGTCTCGGTGGCGCTCGACCTCTTCCGGGCCGGTCCCGGTGCTCCCGCCGGAACAGCGAGGCGATGAGGTGCTGACCGTGCTCCCCGAGGACGTCACGTTCTCCCTCCGCACCGTCCCGACCTGCGGCGGCCCGCTCCCCGTCGCCGTGGTCAGCCCCGTGAACGCGGATCGCACGTTCGTCGTCGCCTTGGGGTACGCCGCCCGGCTCGACGAGTTCGAGCTCCAGCGGTTTCGCCTGCTCGCCCCGCTGCTGCGCGCCCGCCTCGTCGTCGTCCAGACGCCCGGGCACGGAGCGGACGCCTCCCGGCTGACCCCGCGCGAGCGCTGGGCGCTCCTCGCGCGGTCGGACTTCCGTCCGGTCGCGCGGCGCATGCTCCAGGCCGCCACGACGGCGGAGCCGTCGGTCTGCTCCGCGCGCGCCGCGGTCCTGGGCTACTCCCTCGGTGCCTCGATCGGCACCGCGATCGCTTCCGTGCTGCGGGAGGGCACGGGCACGCCGGTCCCTCTGCTGGTCCTGGTCGAGCCCGTCGCCGGACGTCCGTGGCGACCGCTGGACCTCGCCGGGGCCACCCGCGCGGAGGACGGCCTGGTCGACGACGCGCTCGCCCAGAACGACGACGTCGCGGGCGCCGTCGGTCCGCCCGACCGACGACCCGAACCGAGCACGCCGGACCACCACCGGGTCGACCTGCTGCTGCTCGCCAACGCGCTGCGAGCGGGCCGGCTCGGGGCGCAGGTCGTCGCGAGCGGCGCCACCCACGTCGTCGTCGTGCGCGGCAAGGACAGCCGTCTGTCGTTGCCCGGCGCGGTCGCGGACGTCGTGGACGCGGCACGGTCCGCCGGGCGGCGCGTCGACGAGCTCACGATGCACGGGACGCACGCGCTGTGGCACTCCCTGCCGAGCGTGCGGCGTCTGGGCCGGTTCGTCGCCGACGTCGCGGAGGACCACGGGTGACCGCGTCCGACGTCGGCACAACGGCGCGCGCCCGGACGCCCGACCGGGGTCGGGCGTGGTTGCGCGGCGTGACGGTCGCCGTGCTCGTCGTCGGCGTCGTGTGCCAGCTGGTCCAGGGCACCGACCCCGCCCCCGCTCTGACCTACTACACCGTCGACTCCGCGATCCTGCTCGCCGCGACGCTGATCGTGGCGTCCGCCCGTCCGGGCTGGGCGTGGGTCGACGGCGCCCGTGGGGCCGCGACCTCGGGCGTCGTGCTCTCCGGCCTGGTGTTCGCGACCGTCATCGCGCCGGCGACGCCGACGGGGACGTGGATCCAGCCCCATGACGACGCCTGGGTCCGGGTCGCGAACGTGCTGCTGCACGGCGTCGGGCCCGTCCTCGCGACCGCCGACTACCTCGTGCGCCCACAGCGAGGGCGTCGCGGGACGTTCGGCACAGCCCTGCGCTGGTGTCTGTGGCCGCTCGTGTACTTCGCGGTCGTGCTCCCCCTCGACCTCGCGGGCCAGGCGCACGTCCCCTATCCCTTCCTCGACGTGCACGAGGCCGGGTGGACTGCCGTGCTGGGCGCCGTGGCCGGGCTCTTCGTCGTCGTGCTCGGGCTCGGCGCCGCGCTCGTCGCGCTGCACCGTCGGCTGGGACGCGGAAGCCCTGGCCACCCCGCGCGATAGCCGGCTTTCAGCACCGCTGAACACGCCGCCTCGACCGGTAACCGCGCATGGACGAGCATGTTCCCGACAGCGAGCCGAAAAGCCACGAGAGGACCGACGACATGATCATGTTCGAGCACTTTGCCCTGGTGAGTTCCCCCGCCGCCTACGTGTGCCGCGGCTGCGGCACGGAGATCGCGAACAAAGGGGCGTTCGTCCGGTGCCCCGTGTGCGGGATCGTGTGGGGCTAGCCACCCGTGTACCTCGTCGACTTCACCCTCCCGCCGCGATCGCGCGACGCGGCGCTGGCCGAGCTGAGGAGCGAGTTCGGCGTCGACCCGTCGGGGACGCCACGCTTCACGAGGGAGAAGAGAGCGTCCGCGTTCGTGCGCGCCGTCGAGCGCCACGGGGGGACAGCGTCGATCCGCACGGAGATGTCGGTCGAGCCCGCCGGAACCTCGGCCGGGGCAGCGGCGCGTCGTGACGCCGCGTCCCGCTTCACCGCCCCGTGCGGTGCGTGCGGCGGGAGCGGCACGCAGACGATCCCGACGAGCACGACGTCGTTCCGGCCCGACGACCCGGCCCCCGCCCCGCGGGCCTCGCGCTGCACCGCGTGCGGCGGGACCGGCACCCGGCGCGGCGTCGCGGCCACCCCGCAGGACGTCGAGCAGTACTGGTCCGAACCGCGGGACGACCAGCCCGGCGAGATCCAGGCACTCATCGACCGACTGGTGGAGACCGTCCCCGAGCGTGCGCGGGCCACCGCGTTCTGGGAGCTCACGACGGCCCTCAGCAGGTTCGACACCAAGGACTCGTCCGTCCGCGAGGAGACCGTCACCACGTACCGCTGGGTGCTCCGGGCGACCGGGGACCTCGTGCTGGAGGAGCGCAAGGAGGAGCTCGTCTTCGCCGAGCAGGGGAACGGGGTGTTTCCGGCCGGGAAGCTGATCCACCGCGACGACGGACGCTGGGAGCCCGTCCCCCTGACGAGCTTCGACCAGTTCCTCGTCCGGCTGGACTTCGGCGCCTACGCCGAGCACTCGACGGCGACGACCGTGACGGTGATCACCGAGCCGCGCCGTGCAGCCGACTTCAGCGCGTACGGCCGCGTCTCGCTCACGAGGTACTACCCCAAGGGGCGCGGGCTGGCCGAGAAGCTGAGAAGCCTCGTCGAGAAGGGCACCGAGGCCACCGTCGAGCGCTCGCCTGACGAGAAGGACGCTGCTGTCCCCCGTACCCGACCGGAGCGGGCACGACGATGGAACACAGGTGGTGTCCTCCTCGGTCTCGTCGGCGGATACTGGGTCAGCGCCCTCCTCACCATCCCCTTCCTCAGCGGATGGCTCTCCGAACGAGGCATCGCACTGGACGGCCCGCACGCGCTGCTTCTTCCCCTACCTGGCGCCCTGCTCGGCGTTCTGGTGACCGGGCGCCGACGGTGGCGCCTTCGTGGCGTGGTCGTCGGGGCCGTGCTCGGCGCGCTCGTCGGCTATGTCGGCTGTCGGCTGCTCCTGCCCCAGCTGCCACTCACCTCGACAAGCGATGGAGCGATGGAAGCGCTGGGCGCGACCCTCGTTTCGATCCTCGGCGTCGCTCTGGTCGGCCGCGCGCGCACGTGATTCCCGCACGGACACCGGCGGGTGTCCGTGGCTCTCACCCCCTGAGAACCGTTGCGAACGCTGAAGGCCGTTGACCAGGGTCCTGGTCAACGGCCTTCGAAGGGTGGAGCTAGGGGGATTCGAACCTCCGACCTTCTCCTGCCGGGTCACAAGCCCGGCGCTCCCGAAGTCCGTGGCTACATCCGCGCACCAATGCCATTTCGACCACCAGAAACGCGGAACCGCAACGATCGTTGGATGCGTGAACCAGGTTCGCACCGACCGACGACCAGGGTCAAGTACCGGCATCTGTCGTGCGCCCACACGTGAAACTTCCGTGGAGCCAAGCGCCTCGCGTGGAACTCGCGTGGAACGACGATCCCGATCCGCGAGCACCTTTGTTCACTTTGAGCGTGACGGAGCTGAAGCCAACACTTGCGAGGAACTCGAGATGGAGGGGCTTGCCCGGGAAGATGTGCCGTGTTCGTTCGAGGGTAGGCGCCACGACCGGCCTGCGCCTGGTCAGCGCCACCGACGGAGCTACTTCTCGATCTGAACTGCCCCCGCTGAGCCCTTGGGAGGAAGGAAGCCGTAGCGGCCGGCTCCGATCTCCTTGGTGAAGACAACGTCGACTGCATCTGGGCCGAGCGGCTCGGTCGGGTCCAGGTTCTCCATCACGATCACCTGCCCATCGAAGCGCGCCTGGATGTCGCGATAGAAGTCAGCGACGATCCCTGCAGGAAGCGACTGATCGAGCTGCACCGGCGAGTTGCGTCCAGGCGGGCGGTAGGTGACTAGCGGCGAGTCCAGCACGATGAAACCGGGGTGGGCGATGTCGCGATCCAAGCAGTATTGCGCGAGCCCCACGGTGAACGCAGCGTGGAGGACTGCTCGGACCCCCTTGCCATGTGCGGACCGGTACTGATCGTCCGCCAGGATGTCCTGCTCGGCGCGGTCGTACTGCACGGAGGCTGCATCCGGGTACCCCCATGCCCCTAGCCGCTTCGCCAGCTCAGCGGAGAACTCTCGGAGCGCTGTGAGGTTCAGGCCTGCGGAGACGACGGTCGCATCCGTCTGCGTACTATCGATGAGGCCAGCCTTCAGTTGGGTCAGTTCGGCAACCTGCGAATATAGAGCGAGCGACCTCTCGAGATCGCTCTTGACCCCGATCAGTTCGCGCAACTGGGAGTTTCCAGGGCTCAGCTCATCGTCGAGCACCCGGAGTCTGACGCTCAGTGCTTCGACTTGGGCAGCCGCCTCGCGTCCGGACGACCGGGCGTCTTCGCCGCGTCGAACCAGTTCCTCCATGGTGAGCGCAAGGTCTGCGCGAAGCGCCCTGGTCTTGGCGATCTCTGCATCGACTGACTCCTCGAAAGCGGTGCCGTCGACACCGTGAGCATGGTTGTAGTGCTGATCAGCGAGCTCCGCACCGCAGAACTGACACTTCCCGGGTGTGAAGAAGCCAAGGAGTACACCGGCTTCCCGGATCGTCGCCAAGCGGTCAAGATCCGAGTCGTACTGCTCGTTGAGAAGACTGAACCTGCTCTTGAGCGCTCCGACTTCTGACAGCTCGGTCCTCGCCTCTTGGACAGCCCCCTGTAAGCGACGGAGTTGCTCTGCGAGTCCAGATCGTTCCGTGAGGAGCCCCTCCACCGTCGACGTGTGATCGGCGATGGATGCATTGAGCCGCGCCAGCTGATCGCGCAGCTCACCCTCGTCGGGAGTGTCGATGAGCTTCGCCTCGACGTCGCTCAGCAACTGATCGATCACCTCGATCTTCGCGCCAGTCGTCCGCACACCCTCCCGCGCTCCTTGGGTAGCGACCACCGAGGAGTCGTCCTCCGCCTCCAGAAGCAGCTTGAACGCCGAGATCTCCTTCGTTTTCGTCGTGTATTGCCCTGTAATCGCCGGCGGAACTTCGGATTGCATCTTTGTCTCACCGATGATGCAGAGATGCACGAGATCCCGGAAGCTGAGCGAAACGGTTGCTCCCTGCGCATTCTTCCGAATCAGTGAGTTCTCGAGATCAAGTTGCTTCAACAAGAACATCGAGAGGTTCGCGTCGCTATTCGAGTTGTGCTTCGCCGAAAGATTCTCATCCGCGACTGAGAGTGGTCCGCTGCGGACGTCCGAGCGGTAGAGCGAGAAAGCGCCCCCTGCAACGCTGCGCGTAAGCGTCACGGTCTCACCAGCGGGTAGCTCAACGCCGAGCAGCACGGTGGAGTAGCCGTTTCGCTCGGGGATCTCCTTAAGCGACTTTCCGCCGAGCATGAAGTCGAGCGCTTCCACCATGAAGGACTTGCCGGTGTCTGACGGGCCGCGCACGAGCGTGAGCCCGGGGCCGAACTCGACCGTCGACAGCGGTACGTTCGGTCCCCAAAGAGTGATGTGCAACAACCTCAATCGGCTCACGTTGCCTGCTCCCCACCGTGGAAGTTCTCGAACTCTTCTGCCCATCGTCCAGACACTTCACGGATCGCATCTCGGAGGCCAGCGTCCGAAAGGTCTCCGTAGCGGTCGACCACCCAGCTCGCTCGCTCCGCCAAGGCGCGAGCATGGGCCGTCTCCAGCAAGCTGAGGAAGGGATGCGCACCTTCAGCGGCCGTGAAGTGGATACCGCCGACGGAGGCACTCATGTCAGCGAGCCCAACTCTTGTGAGCACCTCAAGCCCGAGCGTGAGCTGGTGACGCTTCACTCCAAGCTCGCTGGAGCGGATCGGAACAGGTGGGTGCAGGCTCGGGGGGCCTCCGAGATCCTCGCTGTGCAGCAGACCGTGGTCAAGGAGAACAAGTTGGTTCAGATCCAGGCTTCTCGGGTACGCCTCGGCGAGGAGCGTCAAGGCACGGATGGCCGTCTCCAAGGGGCCGTTGAGGGGGCTGCTCATGAGCCTGCCCTCATCCAAGTGAGGCGGTCCTCGTTAGCGAGCTGGTGACAGATGCCCTTACGGTCATCGGTCTGCGAGATCGTTGTAAGCGCGTGCGCGCTCAAGTCGATTTGGGTAGACGCCTGCAGCACCTGTGTCAGCCGTGCCATCGAAGTGGCGTGATCCGCCTCCGCGATCTCGATCACGCCGGAGTGCACGTCGTTTTGCAGCGCCTCGAAGGTGCCCGGAGGAACGGCGTCCCGGGCGTGAAGACGTAGAGACTCGGCGGAGTAGAACGACTCACGCTGCCGCTGAAAATGCGCGGCAAGACGAGGTTCCGTATGCAGCGTGTTGGGCGCCAGATCGCCAGTGGGCCATGCCTCGCGGTACACGTCCATCAGCTGAGCGACATAGCGCGCCTCGGCTTCGCCGATCTCAGTAGGTGCACCGGTAGCCGGCGGCCGAGGCGGCAACGGGCCTCCGAATCGAGCCACGTGGTAAGCCGTCGTCCGGTGAGCGGCGATCGCATCCACCAGTTCCACCGATCTGAACATCGCGAAGTCCGTTGTTTCGGCAAGTGTTCGCACGTGGTCGCGCAGCGACGCATCGAGGCTCGCGGCGATCCCCTTGTTGCTACTGAGTTCCTCCAGGAACTTCTGCCGCAGATCTGTCGGCTTGCTCAAGAGGCGGTTGAGGCCGGTGCCGCAGCCGTTCGGGGCGAGGAAGGCGTAAACACTCGGCAGGACGTAGTGGCCGTTCACAGTCCCGGCAAAGATCTTCAGCATCTCTGGGAAGGCGTCTGACCACCCAAGCGGCTTCGCGTAGTGTTTCCCCTGGAAGCAATCCCAGTCACCCTCGAAGCCTCGGTCCGTCTTGAACGCCGCCACGTCGGCGCCCTTGTCGTTCGAACCGCCCAGTCGCTTGATCTGGCTGTATGCCTCGCCGATGGCGATCGCCCACTCGCGGATGAAGTCCTCCCACTCGTCCGGCGAGTAGAAGGCGATGCGTTGCGCCGGAGTCACTGGCGGCCCAGCGAGAGAGACTGGGGCGCTCGGTATGGGAGGCGCTTCGAGTTCGCTGACCACAGGAGCCTGGCCGTGCTGCACCGTTGGCCTTGTGTCCACTACGTCAACCGCCTCCTCCCTACACACGCGGGACCAGGCGCCCGACAATATTGTTCGGCAGCAACGCCGCCGCCGAAGTCGCCCCAGCCTACTAGGACACACACACACGCCCTCGGCGGCTCGCGGACACCGAGTGTGTCGTAGCCGCCGGAGACTCCCCCCACCCGCGGCGGCTCTCCACTGCCGGTGTGACGAAGCAGGAGTCGGCCGAGCTGCGTAAGCTCAAGCGGCGCAACCGTCAGCTCGAGCAGGGGGTCGAGATCCTGCGCCGGGCGGCGGCGTACCTCGCCAAGGAGATCTCCCCAAAATGACCTTCCCGCTGGTCAGTGACCTGGCCGCGGACGGTATCCCCGTCGCGGTGAGTCAACCGATTCTGGGGCAGTCCCGACCAGCCAGGGGGTGAACTGACCGGCACCGCCTCATCGCCTCACGGCCTACTCGAAGGAGGCCCGATAGCCTCATGGAGAGGAAGTTGCGACTAGAAGGGGGAATCTAATGCGTGTGACGCTATATCTACTGCGGGACGAGACACCGCTCGCACGTTCAGTTCTGCGCCGCTCCGACGAGTACGAGGAAGTGCCGCTCAGCGAGCCGACGGATCCTGACACGCATTGGGAGCTCTACACGCGCCAAGCGTCAAGCGATCCAGTCTCATGGCTTGCCCCACTTCACGGGATTCTCGCCCGTGGAGCCACGATCGATCTCCGCGGCACAAGCGCCGGAGCGGTGCTCCTGGTCGGAACCGTAGGGCGGGTCTTTGCCGTGACCTTCGGGACCGGGTTTCACGCCATCGACCCTCGACTCGTTGAGCCGGACTTCGGTCTTCGCGTGGCAGCCAACAGCGTTAACCCCAAGAAGGTGACACAGGCTGAGGCGCGGGGGCTCGGCAGGGATTCTCGAAACGCGGTGAGTTCCGTACCTGTTCCCAATGAGATGTTTGCTCTCCGCCTTGTGACCGACGAGGAGTGGATTCGTAGGTTTGCAGGCCAGTGTTTCGATCCGAGCTTTGCACTTTCTCTCAACGGCGCCGACTCGCTTCGCATGACCATCGAGAGCGAGAACCTCCAGACACTGCCTTCCACTCTTGTTCGAGCACTCGAGCGCTTCGAATCGACAGACTATCGGGACCACTATCCGTACTTCGACAATTTTCGCCGTCTCGCCCCAACAGACCCCAGAATATCTACACTCGAAACAAGACTTGCCGACGAATTGCGAACACGACCCACCGATCTGGGATTCGCCGCGCCCGACGAGTTGAACTTCTACACCATCGACGGCTTCCAAATTGCACGTGGACGAAGGAGCGTAACGCTCGATGATCTCGCTCCAGAATCCGTATTCGACGCCCTGGATACTATTGAGGGCTGGGATGACCCGCTGTCGAAGGTATGGGTGAGCGCACTCCTGGAGACGGGTGAGTGGAGCGCGAGACGACCGCTCAAGTCCTACGTGGTGGGCGATGTCCTGCTGGACAACGATGGCTCGCGCGAGCGATTCGTCACGACTGCAGGCAACTGGTTCCACGTAGCCGAAGATTTTGCCCAGCAAATTGACTCGCTGATCGCGGCAATCCCGGATTGCACCGCGAGCCTCGGACTACCGGAATGGAACGCAACCTGGCTCAAGGCAAACATCGAAGGTAATTACGGGGAAGAACGCTACAACCGTCACGCGGCGGCAACGTGTGGCTACGTACTACTCGACCGCCAGCTCTACCACGGGAGCGCAGGCGAACGTGTCGAGATTTCCGACCTCCTTACAGCCCGCAGAGAACTGGTATGTGTCAAGCGGCTAGACGGTTCGGCAACGATGGTTCATCTCTTCGAGCAAGGCGCCGTTTCGGCCGCCTTGCTCCAGCGGACCGAACTGTATCGCGCGCGCGTTCTAGACGAGCTCGCAAAGGTCAGCCCCACAAGTGATTTTGGAAGCACAACCGACTGGACCGTTATATTTGCCGTTGCCACCAAGAAGGCGGGGCCCCTGTCAGAGACACTACCGTTCTTCGCACGTGCGTCACTCATCGCCAACGCACAGGACATTCGAGACCGCGGCTACAAGGTTTCTCTTGCGAGGATAGACATGGTCGAAGAGGAAGAAGACACTGGAGACACCTCCGAATAGGTAGAGGAGATTGCGGATTCGGCCGAGAAGGTGAGGGTGAACCGCCCTGGGTCTAGAGCGCCAATCGCCGACCTTCTCACCGCCGGATCGCAAAGACCTGGAACTCCCCGAAGTTTGCTCGAAACGCGCTGCCGGAATCGACGCACGCAAGACGTAGACAGCGAGCCTGGTAGCCCGCGTGACACGATCGGCGTCAAGCAACGCCGCGGATCAGCCGCAGCGTGGGGCGACGATCGGCCTTGCCAGCGCCTTCTGCCGGTCGCTGACGCGAGCCGAGCTCAGACTGCGGAAGTGCGCGTTGACGGTGTCGATGCGAGCCAGCGGGCGTCCGATGCTGAAGAACCCGGGGCGGACCTTCAGGGTGCGGGCCAGCTCCTCGAGCACCTCCGGTCGCGGAGAATCGACGCCGGCCTCGTACTGACCGATCGCGGCCGCCGATACGCCGACTTTGCCGGCGAGCTCGGTCTTGCTCGTGCCGACACGGACGCGAGTTTGGGTCAGGCGGGCGGGCTCAAACCTGCCGCTGGTCGTACTAGGCAGATCGAACAGGCTGAGGTGTCGTCATGCATCCGACGGCCTGTCCTGTGTCTGCAGTGCGACGACAGGCACAACGGGCACGCCGCTGTCGAACGACTCCACGTCCGAGGTCGCATCGTCTGCAACGATCTCCGGCTCCCAAAGGGCCTCCTGCCCATTAGGCTGGACCCTGCCATACCCATCGAGCTCCGCGACCGCCCATTCGATCGACTGCAGCTGCCGCGGCGTCGACCAGACCATCACGAGGACCAGCGGCATCTTCTCGCGAACTGCCTCCAGCACGATCGTGGTCTCGGGAGAGTCGGAACCAATCGCGACCTTCTCAGGGAAGTCACCCTCCCAGAGCATCGCCCGGGGGGCGGCGCCGCGACGAAGCCGCTCAAGCGGGTCGGGCTCGAGGCAAAGTTCCTCACGGCCCCCGGGGCCTCAGGGACACGCCACACGTATACGAGACAGTCGTTGACTACGGCGAGCTTATAGCCGCCAGGGCCAGAGTGTGCGACCGGCCAGCAGGTTCTGGGTCTGAGGAGGGTGGGGGTCAAAGGGTCGGCACAGGCAAGGTGCACCTTCAGCGGACGGCTGCTCGGAGGCGGAAGACGTCGGTCACCGTCAGCGCGGCGGGGTTCGGCTGCTTGCGGCGCGGCGTGGTGGTCTTGTCCATCGGGTTGGAACGCAGCGCATCATGAACGATCGCGCGGTCCAGCACCGCCTTGAACGCCATCCGCACCTGTGCGGCCGTGACAACCATGTCGTGCGGCCCCTTCCTGCCGGCCTCGATGATCCCGTCGATCCATGCCTGGCACCTCGCTGTGGTCAGCTCGTGAAGCCGGAGCCTGCCCAGCTTCGGCACCATCAGCGTCCCGAGGAGCCGCTCGTACTCGTCGACGGTCTGCGGTCGACGCCGCGCATTCGGCCACGCCGACTGCACGCGCAGCTCGTCGATCCACTGCCGGGCAGCCAGTCCGACCGTGCTGTCGTGCTTGAGATCGGCCGATCCCTTCGGCCGCTTGAGCCGATCGTCGATCTCGACCTGCACGGCGAGTCGTGCGGCGGCTCGAGTCTTGCGGCTCCGCGAGATCTGCGTCTCCGTGCCGTCGAGCAGTCGCACGCGAACGCGCGCTTGGAACGACCCGCTCGAGGTCTGCTTGATGAAGATCTCGCCGTGCTCGCCAGCCTTCAGCCTCTCGTGAGCCATCCCGCTCACCAGCCCGATCCGGAGCTGGCGCCAGGCTCGTCGTCGACGGGGACGGTCCGGGCGTCGAGCCACGCACGGACGTCCGACTCCTCGAACATCAGGTGCCTGCCGATGACGTACGCCTTGGGCGCCGTCCCTCTCTTGCGCCAGCTGTGCACCGTCTCGCGGCTCACGTGGACCTTCTCGCAGAGCTCGTCGAGCGTCCACATCGGGGTGTGTGACAGGGGTTCGCTTCTCGTGACCATGGACCTCAGGTGCGTCACCGACGCCGGCGTCCAAGGTCGATCGGGGTCGTTCGCACGCATGCTCGGTGAGCACTCGCGTGGAATCTCGCGTGGAATCACGGTCGTTCTGGTCCTCTCTTCGAGGACTTCGGGGAACGACGAAGGCCGTTGACCAGGACCTTCATCCTGACCAACGGCCTTCAAGGAGTGGAGCTAGGGGGATTCGAACCCCCGACCTTCTCATTGCGAACGAGACGCGCTACCAACTGCGCCATAGCCCCTCAAGCGAGGAACAGACTAGCACCCCGGGGGCGGGGTCTACCAAACCGGCCGTCCCCGGGGGAGCTACTGCCCCGCCGCCCGACGCCGCGCGAGGATCTCGTTGAGGTCGAGACCCAGCGTCTCGGTCGACGGCTTGCGCTCGTCGCCCGCGGCGGGCTCGGGCGCGCCGGACGGCACGTCGACGACCACGTCCGCCGCGGCGACCGGAGCGGGAGCGGCGCCTGCCCGGGCCGGCGAGACGACGTCGTCGTCCGTGAGCGGCGCGGGCTCGCGACGCGGGGCCGTGGGCTTCATCGTGTACGTCGGCGGGGGCACGGGAACCGGGTCCCACGCACGGCCCGAGGGCACGCGGTCCTCGTCGACGTGCTCGACCTCGTCCGCGACGTCGGTCGCGACGGCCGGAGCCTCGGACGACCCGACGCGCGCAGACGCAGGCTCCTCGGAGCCGGAGTCCTCGGCCGCGGTCGTGCTCGGAGCCGTCACGCGCTCGCGCGGCGACGCCCCGAAGGGGCCCTCTGCGGAGAGCGCGGCGGCCGTGGCGTTCGCCCGCGCGAGGTCCTGGGGCGTGACGCGCGGGATCATCTGCGTGCTCACCTGGGAGCCGTGCACGGCGCGGCCGGTGACGCGGGGACGCGCGCCCCGGGGCGCGGGCGGCGCCCCCAGGACGGTCCCGCGCGCGGCACGGGCGGCGGCGCGACGCTCAGCCAGCCACGCGGCGTCGGACCGCTGCGCGGCGAGCACCGCCCGACGGCCCAGCACGAGCACGAGCCCGAGGAACGCCGTCGGGACCACGCCGGCCCACCACGGGAGGTACCCGAGCGCGACGACGGCCCACACCGCGACGCTCGCGAGCAGCAGCACGACCGTGAGCGCGAGACGGCGGCGCGCCGCGGCGGCGCGCCGCTCGAGGAGGGCGAGGCGGGACTGCTCGGACGCCGGCTGACGGCGCGGCGGTGCCCCGCGCGAGGGTGACGCGCTGTCGGTGCTCCCCATGGCGTGCGATCCCTCCTCCTCGTGCGTCCGGCCGGCCGGCCGGTCCTGCGCCCCCGCACCCCCGAGGAGGGTACGACCACCGTCCGCGGACGGCCCCGGGCCGATCGACGCGACGGCCGCGACGCCGTCGAGCCGTGCGTCCCACCCGCCCGAGCCCCCGCCGCCCGGGCCGGCGACGGCCAGGACGCGCAGGGAACCGGAGAAGCGATCGTCCGTGCGCGCCTCCAGCAGCTGCTGCCGGTGACGCACCCGGTGCGGGACGTAGAACCCGACCCACAGCAGGAACACCGCGAGCGCGACGATCCCCGAGGCCGATTCCACATCACGACCGTAGGCGAGGCGTGCGGCCACGGTCCGCACGCGCTCCGGCGTGTCGGTCGGCTCAGATGCTCTCGCGGCGCGTCGCCTGCCACCGCGCGAGGAGCCCGTCCGGGACCTCCTCGCTGGTGATCGCGAACGTGCGGTGGTCGCGCCAGGCCCCCTGGATGTGCAGGTACCGCTCGCGCACGCCCTCGTCGCGCAGGCCCAGCTTCTCCACGACGCGCAGGCTCGGGCCGTTCTCCGGCCGGATGTTGATCTCGATGCGGTGCAGGCCGAGGACCGCGAAGCAGTAGTCCGTCGCCATGGCCACGGACGTCGGGATGACGCCCCGGCCCGCGACGTGCTCGCTCACCCAGTAGCCGATGCTCGCGCCGCACAGCGACCCGTACGTGATCGAGGAGACCGTGAGCTGCCCGACGAGCTCGCCGTCCAGCTCCACGGCGAACGGCAGCGACGAGCCGGCCCGCGCCTGGGCGGACAGCACGCGGACGTACTCGGCGAACGTCGGCGGCCCTCCCCCGGTGCCCGGGCGCGGCGACGTGCCCTCCCAGCGCTCGAGCCAGTCCGCGTTGTGCGCGCGCAGGCGCATCCACGCGTTCGCGTCCCGACGGCGCAGCGGCCGCAGGACGATCGACCCACCCAGCGTGTCGTCCCGCAGGGTCACGGGCCACGGCTTGGTGACGGTCCAGCCGCGCGTGATCTTGTGCGTCATGCGGCGGTGACCGTCCTCGGAGCTGTCGGCGGGCCCGGGCGGGTGCCCGGTCCTCGGTGCACAGGGTGACACCACCGGGCGCCCGCGCGCCACCGACCGGTGACGGGGGCACCCGGTGGTGCGACCAGGGGATCAGCCGAGCGTGACGACGACCTTCGCCTCGGCGCCCTCCGGCAGCGCGGGGATCGGGCTCGCCGGGTCGTGCTCGACGCCGTCGACCGTCACCGAGCGCACGCCCTTCGACACGTGGTCGGGGTTGCGGACCTCGATGTCGTAGACGGCACCACGCCACTCGCGACGCACCTCGAACCCGTCCCAGTCCTTCGGGATCGACGGGTCGACCACCAGGCCCTCGAGCGCGAGGCGGACGCCGAGGACGTACTTGGTCACGGCGGTGTACATCCAGCCGGCCGTGCCCGTGAGCCACGGGTTCTGCGCCTTGCCGAACCACTCGTGGTCGCGGCCGTAGAGGAACTGGACGTACGCGTACGGCTCGGCACCGCGCACCTCGATGTTGTCGTTCTGGTGGTACGGCAGGATCGCGTCGTAGAACTGCACCGCCTCGTCCCCGCGGCCCAGCATCGCCTCCGCGATGATCGGCCACGCGTTGGGGTGGGAGAAGATCGCGGCGTTCTCCTTGATGCCCGGGTACACGCGCGTCACGAAGCCGACCGTGTCGTCGACCTTCGTGAACGCCGGCCAGTTGAGGTGGTTGCCGTACTCGGAGCCGAGCAGCTCGCGCACCGCGTCCATCGACGCCTCGCCGCGCTCCTGGCTCGTGATCCCGGCGATGACGGGCCACGCCTGGTGCTCGAGGAAGATCTTGCCCTCCTCGTTCTCGGCCGAGCCGATCTTCACGCCGTCGCGCGTGTACCCGCGGATCCACCACCGGCCGTCCCAGAGCTGGGCGTCCGCGACCTTGGCGATGCGCTCGCGCTCCGCCGTGAAGCGCGCGACGTCGGCCTCGGCCCGCTCGTCGCCCGCCGCGGCGAGCGGCTCCGCGATCTCGAGGAACGCGCCGATCGCCCACGCGTGCAGGAACGTCACGAGCGACGTCTCGCCGCCGCCGAGGTTGAGGCAGTCGTTCCAGTCCGCGCGCAGACCGAGCGCCACGCCGTTCTGGCCCACCTGCCGCGCGGAGAACTCGAGCGCCCGGACCAGGTGGTCGTACACCGTGGCGGGCGTGCCCTCGGCGAACGGGATCTCCAGGTCGAGGAACGAGCGGTCGCCCGTCTCCTTGACGTACTCGACGACCGACGGCACGAGCCACAGGTGGTCGTCCGAGCACGTGTCCTCGAGCCCGTGGATGAGGTCCTTCGGGTCGACCGTGGGCACGATCGTCGGGGACGGGACGTCGGGCAGCTTCTCGGCGTCGGGGTCGAACGCCTTCGGGTCGAACAGGTGCAGGCCGTAGCCGGCCTCCGTCTGGGCCCGCAGGAGCTCGACGATGCGCTGGCGCGTCTTCGTCGGGTTCGAGTGGATGACGCTCATGACGTCCTGCGCGGTGTCGCGGTACCCGAGACCCGCGCGACCGCCGACCTCGACGAACGACGCGAAGCGCGACCACACGACGCACGTCTCGGCCTGGAGCAGCGTCCAGGCGTTGATCATCGTGTTCATGCCCTCGTGGGGGGTGCGGATGCGGAGCTTGTCCTGCTTGGCGCGCCAGTAGTCGCGCAGCCGCTCGCGCTCACGGTCCACGGCGGCGACGTCGGAGTACTTCGCCTGGATCGCGCGGCCGGCCTCGTCGCGCGAGCCGTACCCGAGCATGAAGACGAGGCGCTTGGTCTCGCCCGGCGCGAGCGTCACCTTGTGCAGCAGCGCGCCGCAGTGGTTCTGCGTCGTCGCGCTCTGGTTCGAGCCCTCGCCGCGCTCGATCGCGACCGGGTTGGTCTCGGTCCGGTACGGCCCGATGAAGCTGTCGCGCAGCGAGTCGTACGACGACGGCGTCTCGCTCGACGCGAAGTAGTGGTACGTCCAGGGCTCGTAGTAGAAGTCGTACTCGATGATCCCGTCCTCGTACGAGGAGCCGGACGCGTAGAGCGACATCTGCAGGTTCTGGTTGTCGATCGTGATCGTGTGGAAGCTGAACTCCACGTACGACCCCACGGTGAGCTCACGCACCTCGTCGGTGGTGTTGGTGACCCGCACGTCCCACAGCTCCACGTCGTCGTCGAGCGGGATGAAGACCGTCTGCTCGGCGTCGATGCCCTTGTACTCGGAGCGGAACGTCGTGTAGCTCAGACCGTGCCGCGTGGTCCAGCGGCCCGCGCCCCCCGCGGGGTCGAGCTCCTCGTCGGGACCGACGAACGGCTTGCCGACCGGCTGCCACGACACCGACCAGTAGTCGCCGTCCGCGTCGTCGCGCAGGTACACGTAGTGCCCGGGGCGGTCGAGGGGGACGCCGTTCTGGCGGAAGCGCGAGATGCGCCCGTACTGCGAGCTCTTGAAGTACGAGTACCCGCCGCCGTTGTGCGACAGGACCGTGCACATGTCCCGGGTGCCGAGGTAGTTCGTCCACGAGACGGGGACGTCGGGGCGCTCGACGACGTACTCGTCGTGCGCGGTGTCGAAGTGGCCGTAGCGCATCGTTGCTCTGGTTCCTGTCGTGGGGGTGGGGCTGGGGGCGGGGGGTCGGGCAGGGTGGGGAGGTCCGGCGCCGTCACACGCCGGCGGTGACGAACCCCTGGAGCCACTCGAGGAGCTCGGCGGCCTTCTCGGGAGAGTCCGCCTCGACGAACATGCGCAGGACGGGCTCGGTGCCGGAGAACCGCAGGAGCGCCCAGTTGTCGTTCTCGAGGAGGATCTTGGTGCCGTCGAGGTGGGAGACCGAGACGACCGGGTACGGGCCGACGTGCGTGAGCGGCTCCGCCTCGAGGCGCCGCGGCACCTCGACGCGCATCTCCGGCGTCGCCGGCACGCCCGCCTCGAGCGTGTAGAGGCGACCCGTGATCTCGTAGATCATCGCGCGCAGCTCGGAGATCCGCTTGCCCGTGCGGGCCAGCATCTCGGCCACCAGGGCGCACGCGAAGATGCCGTCCTTGCCGAGGATCCAGCCGCGGATCGTCAGACCGCCCGACGACTCGCCGCCGAGCACGGCGCCGATCTCCTCCATGCCCGCCGTGACGTGCTTGAAGCCGACCTTGACCTCGCGCGACTCCTCGCCGAAGTGGGCCGCGAGGCGGTCGAGCAGGTGCGTCGTCGCGAGGTTGCGCACGACGCCGCCCTTCTCGCCGCGGACCTCGTGCAGGTACCAGTAGAGGAGGAGGAGGAGGTCGTTCGTCGAGATGTACTCGCCGGTCTCGTCGACGATCCCGATGCGGTCGGAGTCGCCGTCCGTGGCCATGCCGAGGTCGTAGCGACCCCCGCCCTGCTGGATCATCGTCACGAGCGTGCTCAGGCGCTGCAGGTCCGGCGCCGGCGCGACGCCGCCGAACAGCGGGTTGTGCGCCGCGTGGATGAACTCCGAGCGCACGCGCATGTCGGACAAGATCGTGCCGAGCGTGAGCTGGCTCGTGCCGTACATCGGGTCGACGACGACCTGCAGGTCGGAGCCGCGCACCGCCTCCACGTCGATGATCTTCTCGATCGCGTCGACGTAGGGGTCGGTGAGCGACCGGTCGACCACGACGCCCGTGCGGCGCGCCACGTCGATGTCGAGCGTGATGACGTCGTCGACGGACAGCGCGTTGGCCTCGTCCTGGTAGCGGTCCGTCTCGTCGTCGAGCGGCAGCGAACCGTCCTGGCGGAACACCTTCATGCCGTTCCACTCGGGCGGGTTGTGGCTCGACGTGACGATGATCCCGTACGCCGCCCCGAGGTAGGGCGCGGCGAACGTCACGAGCGGCGTCGGGACGTCGTCGGGCAGGAGCGTGACCGCGATGTTGTTGCCCGCGAAGACCTCGGCCGCGGCGATGGCCGACTCGCGCGAGAGGAAGCGCCGGTCGCCGCCGATCACGACGCCCTTGCCGTCGAGGCCGCGGCGGATCGTCTCGTTCGCGATCGCCTGGCACAGCCGGCGCACGTTCGCGAGCGTGTACCCCTCGCCGATGACCGCGCGCCAGCCGCCCGTGCCGAACACGATCTTGGTGTCCGTGTTCTTCTTCGGGACGAACAGGCGCTTGAGGACGATGTCCGCCGCCTGCGCGAGCTCGTCCGGCGTGTTGATGCCGCGGACCTCGTCGACGTCGACGATCCGGTACGACGAGATCCGCTTCCCCGCGCCGATGACGCGGCGAGCGAGCTCCGTGAGCCGGTGCTCGCCGTCGGACGCCATGCGCTCGAGCTCGCCGAACAGCAGCCTCGGCGCCGCCACGTAGGCGCCCACGTTGATCTCCGTGCGCGGCTCCGCCACGTCGCCCGCCTCGGACGACTCGAGGATCGCGGTGATCTCGCCCTCGGCGCGCACCACGCGCCCGTAGCCGTCCGGGTCGTCCACGACGGCCGAGAGGAGCGTCAGGTCGGCGCCCGTGAGCGTGTGGCGGGTGAGCAGGCCCAGGAGCGACTCCGAGCGCAGCAGGGGCGTGTCCGCGTACGCGACGAGCACCGGCTCGTCGACGCCGAGCCCCAGCACCGACGCGACCGCCCCGCGCGCCGCGAGGACCGCGTCACCCGTGCCGAGCGGCGCCTCCTGCTCCACGTAGACGACGTCCTCGCCGAGCAGCTCGCGCACGGTCGGGTCGTCCGGCGCCACGACGACGACGATGCGGCTCGCGTCCACCACCCGACGGACGTTCGCCACGGCCAGCTCGACGACGGTCGCGCTGCCCAGCGGCTGGGACAGGAGGTCGCGCGACGCGGCGTCGTGCCCCGCGGCGAGCACGACGGCGGCCCTCGCGGTCCGGCTGTGCGCGCCCCCTCGCGGTCGCGGGGTCGTGGCGCTGGGCTTCGCGGGCGTCGTCGCGGTCATGGCGTCCTCACTGGTCGACCTCTGTCGGACAACGACTCATTTGTCAGGAGTCCGAACTACTGGCTCTCCCCGATCATAGGCACCCGAGACCCGTCGAAGGAACCCGATCCGGACCACCAGGGCCGAAGGTCACCCGCGCTGCGTCCGCGAGGAACCCCGAGCCGGGTGACAATAGGGACATGAGTGGCCCGGTCCAGCCGTACCCCCTGCACGGAAGCATCGAAGCCGAGGACGCGAAGGAGATCCTCCGCAAGGCCATCCGCACCAACCGCCAGGCGCGGTCCGAGCGGCTCCGCAAGGAAGCGGCCGCCGCGATCGCCGACGTCGTGGAGACCATCCCCGAGGTCGCCGCCGCCACGTGCGTCGCGACCTACGCCGCCCGGCCCGCCGAGCCCGGCACCACGGAGATGCTCGAACGCCTCTCCGCGCGCGGCGTGCGCGTCCTGCTGCCTGTGCTCGGCGCCGGCCTGCAGCGCGACTGGGCCCTGTACGACGGCCCGGCCGACCTCCAGGTCCGCGCCCCCGGCCGACCCCCCGAACCCGGCACCCCGTCGCTCGGCGCCGAGGCCATCGCCCAGGCCGACGTCGTCGTCGCCCCCGCGCTCGCCGTCGACTCGCGCGGCGTCCGGCTCGGCCAGGGCGGCGGCTGGTACGACCGCGCGCTCGAGCACCTGCGCCCCGGGACCAAGGTCGTCGCCGTCGTCTTCCCCGAGGAGGTCTACGACGCCTCCGACCGCCCGCTCCCGGTCGAGCCCCACGACAAGACCGTCGACGCCGTCGCGACCCCCCTCGGCTGGCGCTGGCTCCCGTAGCCCCGCCGCCCGGGCCGGCTCCACGACCCCGCGGTCGGGCTGGTTCGGTCGGTACAGACCCGCCGCCCGCGCGGTCGGGCTGACGTGGGTGACCGCTCGGGCTGCCGCTCCGTCGCCACGGGGCGCGCGTGGTGACGAGATGCGAGAAGTGGCCCCTGGTACGGGGCCCGGAGGGGCAACTTCTCGCATCTCGGCCGGGGCCGTCCCGCCATCGGTGGCACGGCAGCGCGCCCGGGCCGAGCGTGACCGCCGGACCCGGGCCGCGGGTCGTGCGGTGACGGACAGGACGAGCGGTGGGGTCGGACCGTGTGCGCAGGACGTCAGAGGCGCACTCCTAGAACCCCCCGCCCGAATGACCAGGGTGACGGTGCGCCAGTCCCAGCACACGGTCCGACCCCACCGCGGACCCGACCCAGCGGGGAGTAGACCCCACCCCGCGGGGACCAGACCCGACCAGCGGACCCGACCCCGCGGGCCGTGAACCGAACCCGGGACTAGGGAACGAGGGTCAGCTCGTCCTTGCTCGCGTCGGCGACGGCCTGGGTGGAGAACGGCCAGTCGTAGGTCTCGCCCCGGGCCCAGGTCTTGAGCTGGTCCGCGTAGTGCTGGGACGCGGGGTGGCCGGACGTGCCCGTGACGGTGACCCAGGTGGAGCGGTCGAGGTCGTCGAGGTCGACGACCATCCGCATCGACGGGCCGGCCGTCACGTCGAACGACCCGGAGGCCGCGTCCCACGCGGTGGCGTTGACGATCGAGGAGCCGCCGGGCATGCCGACGGGGTCGGGGTTGACCCAGTTGCGGACGGGGCCGGGGATGGACTCGCCGCCGAGGATCGGGTGCTCCAGCGCGAGCACGTGGAGCTTGCCCCAGGCCCAGTCGGAGGGCTGCTTGCTCTGCTCGACGGTCAGGTCGAGGCGCGCGGACACGAGCGCCTGCGTGAGGACCTCGTCGCGCGTCTCCACGACGCTCACGGTCTGACGGTCGTCCCAGAACGGGTCTGTCGGGTTCTCGAGGAGGTTCTGCACGACCGCGAGCCAGCGGCTCCCGCCGTTCGGGCGCGCCGACTCGGGCAGGTCGTCCCAGAAGGTGAGCTGGAGCAGGTTGCGCCAGACGGCGGCGAAGTAGGCGGCCGCGGCGGAGTCGGTGTCGGTCCGGTAGTCCCAGTCCGCGAGGAGCGCCTGGCCCTCGGCGGCGAAGCCGTCGTCGATCTCCTGGTCGAGCAGGAGCGGCACGAGCACCTCGGCGTAGGGGCTGCGGTCGTCGGTCTGGATCTCGTTCATCGTGTCGACGTCGACGGGTCGTCCGGCGGAGATCTCGGCCTCGAGGAGTTGGCGGATGCGCTGCGAGCGGTAGCCGTAGTCCCAGTCGGTGGTGAGGAACGGCGCGACGCCGGCGGGCAGCACCGCCTGGTTGGCGGCGACGACGAACCCCTCGGTCGGGTCGACGACGCGCGGCATCTGCTCGCTCGGGACGTAGCCCTGCCAGTCGTAGCGCTCGTCGGAGCCGTCGCGCGGCCACGTGCCGTCGGAGGGCACCTCGGCGTCGGGCACCGCCTGGCGGACGGGGATCTTCCCGGGTGCCTGGTAGCCGATGTGGCCGTCCGCCGTCGCGAAGACGATGTTCTGCGCGGGCACCTCGAAGAGCGCCGCGGCGGCCTGCATGTCGTCGGCGTCCTGGGCGAGGTTGAACGCGAAGACGGCGTCGGCGGTGCGGCCCGGCTCGAGCGCGGTCCACTGGAGCGAGACGGCGTACTCGCCCAGGCGGGTGTCCAGGGCGGGGGTGTCGACGGCGGACTCGGTCGCGGGGATCGCCTCGGAGACGATCGGCCCGTGGAGCGTCGAGCGGATCTCGAGCTCGACGTCCTCGCCGCCGGCGACGTGCAGCGTCTCGGTCCGGGTCTCGAGCGGCACCCAGTCGTCACCGCGCAGGTAGGTGTCGTCCCGCACGCGCTCGACGAAGAAGTCGGTGACGTCGGCGCCCATGTTCGTCAGGCCCCACGCGAGCTGCGCGTTGTGCCCGATGATGACGCCGGGGAAGCCGGCGAACGAGAAGCCCGCGACGTCGAACCCGCACTGCGGCCCGACCTCGTTGCAGTGCAGCCCGACCTGGGCCCAGATCCCGGGGGCGCCGAGGGCGAGGTGCGGGTCGTTCGCGAGGATCGGCTTTCCGCTGACGGTGTGCTCGCCGGAGACGACCCACGAGTTGGAGCCCGTGCCCTCGCCGCGCCCGACGAGCACGGGGACGGCGTCGAGCGCGCGGTCGGCGGCCTCGAGCGCGCCCCGGAGGTGGTCCGAGCCGTACGCGGCGCGCGCCTCGGGGCCGAGCTCGAGCGCGACCTGCTGGGGGTTGTCGAGCTCGCCGGGGTCGAGGATCGGCGCGTTGACCTCGGACGGGTAGGCGGGGAAGAGCGCGGCGACGCGGGCCGTGTCCTGGAGGGTGCTGAACGAGAGCGCGCGCTCCAGCTCGTCGTCGTAGTTGCCGCGCAGGTCCCACGCCATCGCCTTGAGCCAGGCGAGCGAGTCGACGGGGTCCCAGGGCTCGGGCTGGGCGACGTCGACCTGGAGGCCGAGCACGGTGTACTCGATCGCGATCTCGGACGGGCTGCGGTTCTCGAGGTACGCGTTGACGCCCTCGGCGTAGGCCTGGAGGTACGCCTTCGTCTCGGGCGAGACGACGTCCCACTCCTCCTCGGCGACCTGCCGCCAGCCGAAGGTCCGCGTCACGGTGTCGGCGGCGATCGCGTCGGGGTTGTCGCCCACGAGCTCCGCGAGCCGGCCCGCGGTGACGTGCCGGCGGTAGTCCATCTCGAAGAAGCGGTCCTGCGCCTGGACGTAGCCCTGGGCGCGGAAGAGGTCCTCGGGGGTGTCGGCGTAGATCTGCGGCACGCCCTGGGCGTCGCGCAGCACCGTGACCTGGGCGTCGAGCCCGGGGAGCTCGACCTGGCCGGAGGTCTGCGGCAGCGGCCGGCGCACGGTGACGACGACGAGCGCGGCCCCCGCGACGAGCGCGAGGACGAGCAGCACGGCCACGCCGATCAGGACGCGCCGACGGCCGGACCGACGACGCCGGGGCGGGGCCGCGGTCTCGACGGGGTTCGCGGGGTCGGTACCGGGGACGGCGTCACCGGCGGGGGCCTCGGCGGGTTCGTGCGCAGACACGGATGCGAGACTACCCCGGCCCTGGGCGAGCGCCGCTCCGCGTATGATTAGCACTCGGAAGTTTCGAGTGCCAGGCGGTGTTGACACCGACGACCCGGCCGAGACCGACCCGATCCCGACCTGCCGGTGGCCGCCCCGACGGCCGTCTCGTGAACGAGGAGAACCCGTGCCCACCTACGCGTACACGTGCACCGCCTGCGGTCACGCCTTCGACATCCACCAGTCGTTCAGCGACGACGCCCTGACGGTGTGCCCCGAGTGCTCGGGGCGCCTGCGCAAGGTGTTCTCCTCCGTCGGTGTGACGTTCAAGGGCTCGGGCTTCTACCGCACGGACTCGCGCTCGGGCGGGAAGTCGTCGACGGCACCGGCCGCCGCGAAGCCCGCCGCTTCCTCCGCGGCGTCCGGCACGAGCAGCGCGTCCGGCGGCACGAGCAGCACCTCGTCGTCGAGCGGCTCGACCGCGTCCTCCTGACCTGACGTCCGGGGCGTCAGACCGAGGCGCCCCGGACGACGGCGGTCGACCACAACCCCGCACCGGGCGGCGTCGGCGGGCTTCGACCACGCGCCCCGTCCACAGGGCCGGACCGGCCCGCGTCTGCCCCGGGCGCGCGCGCCGCTACGGTCGCGCCCATGCTGCGCTCCCCCCGCCCGCCGGATCCCCGCCCGCGACCCGACCGCTCGCCCGCGCGGCGTCGGCTGCTGCGCGGGGTGTGGTGGCGCTCCCGCTTCGTCGTGGCCGCGCTGTGCTGCGGGGTCGCGGCGTCCGTGGCCGTCGGGGCGCTCCGCCCTCCCCCACCACCGACCGCGCCGGCGGTCGTCACGACGCGCGAGGTGCCCGCGGGCGCCGTGCTGACGGACGCGGACCTCCGCGTGGACCCCGTGGCGGCGGAGCTCGTCCCGGCGGGCTCCGCGGCCCGACCCGACGACGTGGTCGGACGCCGCGCGACCGTCGCCCTGCCCGCGGGCACCCTGCTGCAGGACGCGCTCGTGGCCGGCGGCGAGCTCGCCGCCGCGGCCCCCGCGGGCACGGTCGTCGCACCCGTCCGGCTCGACCCCGGTGTCGCCGCCCTCCTCGGCCCGGGAGACCGCGTCGACCTCCTCGCCGCCGGCGACCAGGCGCTGACGACGGCGCTCGCCGAAGCGCCGACCGACGGACAGCAGCCGCCGGCCGCGGATCCCTACCTCGCCCGCGCGGCCGTCGTCGTGCCCGCACCGGAGCCCGACGACGGGGGCGGGCTGCTCGGCACGGGCGGGTCGGGCACGGACGTCGTGACGCTCGTCGCCGTGCGTCCCGAGGAGGCCGTCCGCCTCGCCGCCGTGAGCGGACAGGCGAGCGTCACGGCCGTCCTCGTCCCCTGACCGACGGCCCCGGTCGCACCGACGGGTGAACCGACGACCGGTGCCCGACCCGCCGGGCGAGGCCGTTGCCGGGCGGCGCCCGCGTTGGGAGGATCGCGCGTGCACCTGCCGTGGCGCCGCCGCCACGCGGACCACCGACCGGAGAGGGAAGCAGCACATGAAGGGCGTGTTCCAGGGATTCAAGGAGTTCGTGCTCCGAGGCAACGCGATCGACCTGGCGGTCGGCGTCGTCATCGGCGCGGCGTTCTCCTCGGTCGTCGACGCGATCGTCACCTACCTGATCAACCCGATCATCGGCGCCATCTTCGGCAAGCCGGACATCTCCAACCTGTGGGACATCACGCTGCGGCCAGCCCACGGCGACGTCGAGGCCTCCGTCCTCTCCGTCGGCGGCATCCTCAACGCGATCCTGCAGTTCCTCATCATCGCGATCGCGCTCTACTTCGTCATCGTCCTCCCGATGAACAAGCTCGCCGAGCGTCGCAAGCAGGACGTCGAGCCCGAGCCCGAGGCACCGGCGGAGGACGTGCGCGTCCTCCAGGAGATCCGCGACCTCCTCGCCGCCCAGGCCGGCAGCGGCCCGGGCCGAGCACCCGGCGGCCCGACGCCGCCGCGCGACCTCTGAGCACGCCCCCACCGCCACCTGACCCCACGCGCCGCGGCGCCCCTCGGACCACCCCGGGGTCGCTCCTCACCTCACGCCGAGAGTGGGGAACGACCCCGGGTTCGGCGCATCAGCGCGCGGTCGGTAGCGCGCGGTCAGTGCCGCCCGTAGTGCGGCGGGACGTCCCCGAGCAGCCGGTCGTCGTTCTCGCCCCGGCCCCCACGTCCGGGCGCCGCCTCGTCGCCCCAGCCCTCGGACCGCTCGTCGGCGCTCACCCCGGACACGACCTCGCTCTCCGTCCCCCGTCGCACGGCCCGCCGCGGCCGCCGACGCCGCACCGCGCCGTCGGGCACGTCGTGCGGGCGGTCAGGACTCGGGTCGGACGTGGTGCTCACGCCTCCATCGTCGCACCGCCGGAGCGCCCGACGTCAGCCACCACCTGCTCAGGCCACTGAGACACGCGAGGACAGCCCACGCGGGAGCCGCGACAGGGTGACCTGCACGACGCCAGGACGTGACCCAGGCGACGCGGCCGTGGTCGCACGCGTGCTCGACAGCGCGGACTACGCCGGGCCCGCGCACCAGGGCCACGGTGCGACGGACGGCGGCGGCTCAGCGACGAGATCGCAAGCAACCGGCCCACGGTGAGACGACGTGGCGGGGTGGGAGGCGGCGCCGGGTCGTGGCGGGCCTGGCGGGAGCCGCGAGGAACGAGCGGCGGATGGTAGACCCGGCGCCGCCTCCCACCCCGCACCCAACCCGACCAGGCGGGCAGTCGCTCCCCCGTCCCCGCGCCCACGGTGACGACCCCGAACGGGTCGGCCGAAAGTCAGAGGTCGTCGTCGCCGTGCTGCTCGTCGTCGTCGATCACCGGCACGACCACGATCCGGTCGCCGCCGCCGGTCTGCGCGACACCACCCGTCTCGGGCAGCCGCGCGTCGCGCACCGCCTGCACGACCCGCCGGATGCGCTCGGCCTCCTTGGCGGGGTCGAGGAACGCGGCGGCGGACCACACCTGGGCGACGGTCCACCCGATGCGCTCGAGGCGTTCGGCCACCTGCCGGTCCCGCACGCGCACGCTGCGCTCGGCGACGTAGGCGGCGTCGTCGGTGAGGACGGCGACGAGGAGCTCGCCGGGCAGGTCGGGGTGGCCGACGACGAGCGGGATGCGGTCGCCGTCGCCGATGCCGTAGTCGGTCTCGACGACGAGGCCGGCTCGCCAGAGGCGCTCGGCAAGGTCGAGCACGAGCCGGTCGGGGCTGCCGCCGAGGTCGACGCCGTTGCCGAGGGTCACCTGGTCGGCCGCGCCGCTGCGCTGCTCGGCGAGGTCGAGGACCTCGGCGAGCAGCCGGGCACCGGCGCCGCGCAGCCGCTCGGGGTCGAGGTCGCCCGCGGTGAAGCACGACACGACGTGGAGCCGGCGGCGGGTCGCGCCGACCGAGTCGAGCAGCATGGCCTCGGCGCCGGGGGTGTTGAGGATGCCGAACCGGTGGAGCACGCGCCCGTGCGGGGTGCGGCCGAACCCGACGGACAGGACGATCGTGTCGCGCACGAGCCCGGCGACGCTGGAGACGTCGGCGACGACCACCGGTTCTTCCCGCGCCCCGGAGAAGAAGCCGGCGAGCGCGGGGTTCTGGCGCACCTCGACGAGGAGGGCGTCGCGGATGCGGTCGGCGTGCAAGGGCGTGACGGTGACGATCGCGAGGGACTCGTCGGGCCGCGTGAGCGCATGCTCGATGGCGACCTCCACGACCCGGTCGACCTCGGCCTGGGTGCTCTCGACCGCGCCGGACGCCGGGTCGGGCATGCCGGCGCCGTCGACGACGTCGAGCTGGACGAGGACCTCGGCGCGCGGCAGGGGCGCGGGGCGCAGGACGCCGTCGTAGCCGTGCTCGGCGAGGAAGGTCGTGACGAAGGGGTCGCGCCGCGAGCCGTCGGCGAGCAGCTCGACCGTCGGGAGCAGCTCGGCGAGCTCGCGCACGGTGTCGGTCGAGGCGGCGCGCGGGTCCCCCACCGCGACGACCTGTCGGCCACGGGCGAGCGCGGAGAGCACGAGCTCGACGGGTGCGTGCTCGATCGCGTCGAGGACGACGAGGTCGACGGTGCGCGTCGCGGGGACGAGGTGCGGCACGAGGGTCGGCGTGGCGACGAGCACGGGTCGCAGGCGCCGCAGCACGGCGGGGTGCTTCTCGGCCGTCTCCCGCAGGCTCACGAGGCGACCCTCGAGCAGCTCGGTGAACAGGTCCTCGGCCTCGTCGCGGTGCTCGCGCATCGCGGTCCCGAGGTGCTCGCGGACCGCCGCACGGACGGGTGCCGCGAGCGACGCGACGTGCGTGCGGTCGAGGTCGCGGAACCGGCGCGCGAGCGCGTCGAGGCCGGCGCCGTCCTGCCCGGCCAGGGCCTGGTCCTGGGCGAGCACCTGCTCGAAGACCGAGCTCCACCACGCGAGCTCGAGCTCGGGGCCCACGAAGTCGGGCTCGACGCGGCGGGCCGCGAGGTCGGCGAGGAGCTCGCCGAGGCCGAGGTCGGTGAGCCGGCGCAGGATCGCGGTGCGCGCCGGGAGGGAGTCGAGTGACTCGGCGTCCTCGGCGAGCGCGTCGAGGCGCGCCGCGAGGGCGTCGAGCGGCGTGTCGAGGAGGTCCCGGCCACCGGGGGTCCCGTCGAGCGCGGGCTCGAGCTCCTCCACGTCGATGCGCACGGCCTCGTGCGTGTCCTCGATCGCGGACAGCCCCTCGGGCAGCACGGGCCAGCCGCCGCGCGGGCACTGCTCCTGCCAGACCGCGCGCTGCGCCTGCACCTCGACGAGCGCGGCGTGCAGGTCGGGCACGCGGACGCCGGGACGGACCATGTCGCGCGCCTGGCGGTGCAGCCGCCTGCGGGCGAACCAGCCCATCTCGATGCCGCGCTCCGCACGCCACTGCTTCGTCGCCGTCGCCTCGACCATGTCCTGCGCGGTGCGCTCGAAGATGAGGGGCTGGAACACGTCGAGCGTGCCCCGCATGCCGCCGAGCATGGTGAGCTGGTCGCCCCACTGCCGCAGCGTCGTCGCGGGCGTCAGCCCGGTGCGCTGGGCGACCTGCTCGACCTGCGCGCGCAGCTGCGGGAGCGTGTGCGTGCGGAGGCGCTCGACGCGCACGAGCGCGTCGTGGGCCTCCTGGGGCGTCGTGAGGGCGGCGCCGTACCACGGGGTCGAGGTCGCGCGCGTGGTGAAGGCACCGAGCAGGGCGGCCTCGCGCAGCTCCGCCGCGACACGCTCGCGCTGCGGCCCGACGCCGAGCACGACCTCCGTCGTCAGGCGTACCCGGGTGTCGGGCGCCGGTCGCTCGGCGGTGAGGCGGGCGAGCGCCTGGAGCGCGTCGTAGGCGGACACTCCCCACGGGTCGCGCACGAGGTGCAGCGCCTCGATGTACCCGGCGAGCCGGGCGCGCGCGCCGAGCAGCGCGTCGCGCGTGCGCGCGAGGTCCTCGTCCTCGCCCGGCTCGGGCTCGGTCGCCATCGCGGACAGGAGGCGGTGGGACGCGGTCTCGCGCCAGGTCGGCTCGGGGACGATGTCGAGCACGAGGCCGCCCAGGCCGAGCTCGTCGAGCCGCGCGAGGAGCGCGTCCGCGGCCCGGCGGTGGCCCGGGACGTACAGCACGTGGCGCCCCGACGCCGCGGCCTCGGCGACGACGGCCGCGAGCGTGCCCGCGACGTCGGACCCGGCGGGCGCGTCGACGAAGAGGTGCGACCCGCTCGCGAGCACGTCGACGACGTGGCGCTGGGACGGGTCGAGGTCGCCGGCGCCGCGCTCGTGCACGGGGTCCGCGTCGCCGACGCGCGGCGCGGGCAGCTCGGTGCGCAGCGCGGTCGCGGAGCGCTCGTCCCCGGCGAGGGCGGCGACGACCTCGTGCCGCTCGAGGGCGGGCGCGAGCTCGTCGAGGTCGTCGACGAGGACCTGCCCCGGGTGCACGAACGTGCCGACGAGGACGCGGTGGGTCAGGTCGAAGTCGTCGAGGACGGCCTCGCCGAGCGCGGCGATGCGGCGGGTCGCGTCGCCGGGGTCGAAGCCCGCGCCGGTGAACGTGGAGCGCGCGAGCGTCACGGGGTCGAGGAGCGCGCCGTGCGCGCGCAGCGTGCGCGCGAGGAGCGGGTTGATCTCTGCCGTCGGCTCGAGAGTCAGCTCGTAGTCGGTCTCGCCGTCCCCGCGCGGGGTGACGGTCAGGGGACGCAGGAGCACCGGGGCGCGCACGGTGCGGGACGTCGGCTCCTGCTCGGTCTCCTCGACCGCGCCCGGGGGCCGGTGACCCGCGTCGGGGACGTGCGCGCCGTCGGGCCCGTCCCGCTCGTCGGAGACCGCACGACCGTCCTCGCCCGTGGCGTCGCCGGGGCCGGGTCCTGCCGCTGCGGGGCCGACGACGTCGTCGTCCCCGCTCGGGACGACCGTCGCGGGGGCGCGGCCGGCGACCCGGGCCAGCGCCGCGACGTCGTCCTCGGCCAGCGGCGCCGAGAGGCTCTGGGTCCAGGTCGCCACGCCGATCGCCAGGTACGTGGGCGCGACGCCGTAGCGCTGGGCGTGCTCGGCGGCGCGGACCACGACGGCCCGTGCACGGCGCCGCGCGGCGGGCAGCGACCCGCCCTCGCGGAACAGGTTCGAGAGCCGGGTCGGCCGCCCGGCGAAGAGCTGGGCGACGCCGGAGGGGTGGGCCGCCGTCAGGTCGACGACGGCGTCGCCGAGCAGCGAGACGTCGGCGAGCGACGACCCGCCGGCGAGCTCGACGAGCCCGGCGCGCCACCGCGCCACGGCCTCGTCGACGAGGTCGGCCGTCGTGGGCTCCGGGACGAGCACGGGGCGGGGCGGCGTCACGTCGGCCGCCTCGGCGGAGGGCTGGTCGGTCTCGCCAGGAGCGGTCGCGGGCAGCCGAGCAGGATCGGCCACGCTCCGGGCGGCTGAGCTGGTGCGGGCTGCGGCATTCACCCTCCGACGCTAACCGGCCGCCTCGCGAGGCCCGGCGCGGCGCGCCGGAGGGTCGACGACCCGGACCGTCGGGCGGCGGCGTGCCGGGGCCGCCCGACCGCCGGTCGTGCGCGAGGCCACGAGGAAGCAGGACGACGAACGGCCCCGGATCACGAGAATTCGTGTTCCGAGGCCGTCGTTCCGAACTATTCCGGGGCGTTCTCCCGGAGAAGTGTGAAACAGCGCGCACCGCGCAGGGGGCAGGCGATGCGCGCTGTCGAGGACAATCTTGCACGGCGAGATGCCAGGCGTCAACACGGCCCACGGCACTGGACGGGTGAATCACCCGCGCGACCCAGAAGCGCCTGAGAACCACCTGGACGAGCGTCCACAACATGCGCGGGATTCCGCGAATTCGACGGCCGCGACGGCCGCGGCGACCTGTGGCGCACACCACACCCCGAGGTCCTCGCGCACCCCCGTGACGCGCCGACGCGACCCTCGGCAGGATACGTCGCCGCCCGCGGCACCGGGCCTCGTCCCGCCCGGGGACGCGACGAGCGACGCCGGCGCGCACCGCCGCGGCGCTCCGACCGGCGGCGTCACAGGATCTCTCCCGTTCCTCTGAGCCCCCGGCACGACGCCCCTGAGCGAGGTCCACACGGGCGGCCTACCGTGGGAGGACGCCCGTGGCCCGACGCCGGTCCCTGGCGCGCGGCCGTCGTCCACGGCCGGTGGCGGCGGGCGGTCCTGCCCGCCGACGACCGGAGACCCGCACCACGTGACGACACCCCCCGCACCCCGCCCCGACAGCGACGACTCCGCCCCGCGCCCCGCGACCCACGACGCCGGCCGCGAGGCAGGACGTGCCGCCGCGGAGACCGCGCCCGCGAAGGAGCGCGAGGCCCCGGCCCGGCTCTCCCTCACGCAGGTCGTCGCGAGCGCGCTCGCCGCCGTGAGCACCACGGTGCTGCTGTCGTACTTCGGGACCGCAGGGACGATCATCGGCGCCGGCATCGCGAGCGCCCTCACCGTCGTCGCGAACTACGTCTACACGCGCTCGATCCAGAAGACGCGCGAGCAGCTCGTGCCCGTCGTCGGCAAGGTCGTGCAGGTGACCACCGGCGGGAGCACCCCCCGCGACCGCGCCACGACCACCACCGTCACGACCGCCGTCGCGAGCGTGCCGCGCGGGACGGTCGTCGTGGACGGCTCGGCGCCGGACGCGGGGTCGGGCACGGGGGCGACGGGCGCCCTCGCTCCGGGCGGCGACGCCACCGAAGAGGCCGACGGCGACCCCGTGGCCCCGGAGCAGCCGCAGAACGCCTGGCTGCGGCTCGTCGACCGCTACGGCCGCGGGCGGGTCCTGACCGTGTCGGCGCTCGCGTTGTTCGTCGTGGTGATGGGTGTCGTCCTCGTGGTCGAGCTCGCGATCGGCAAGCCGATCTCGGACGCCGTGCGAGGCGTGGAGGGCTCAGGGACGACGATCAGCCGCGAGCGCTCGACCGGGACCGACGCTCCCGCGACGCCCCCGCCGTCGGGCCCGGCCGTGGACCCGTCGACCGTGCCGACCCAGGACCCTGCCCCGACCCCGTCGACGACGCCGACGGACGAGCCGTCGACGACCCCGACCCCGGACCCCACCGAGAGCCCCACCCAGGAGCCCTCGCCGGACCCGACGACGCCGGACCCCGGTCCCTCGTCCACGCCCGACCCCGGCACGGGCGAGGGGACCGGCGCGGGAACGGGTGAGGGCGCCGAGGCAGAGACGGGCGGGAGCACCGGCACGGCGCCGACCCCCGCGCCGTCCACGCCCGCGTCCGCGTCCGCGTAGGACCGTTCCGGCCGCACGACGGCGGTGGGAGGATCCGAGGATGCGCCGGTCTCCCCACGCCACCACCCGTCGCGCGACCGCCCTCGCGCTCCCCCTCGTGACCGCGCTCGCCCTGGCGCTGGCCGGGTGCACGGCCGACCGCCCCGACGGGCCCGCCGTGCCGCCGGACCGGTCCGCGGACGTCGCCGGGGCCGTCGACCGCGACGACGGCGGTCCGCGGCTCGTCGACGCCTCCGACCCCTACTACGAGGGCATGGCACTCCTGTCCGCGAGCACCGTCGTCCTGGACGCGGACGGCGGGCGGGTCGACGGCGACGCCCTGGACGACGGTGACGTCGTCGAGGTGTGGGCCGACGTCTGCGCGGAGTCGTCCCCGGTGCAGTGCCAGGTGCTCGCCGTCCGCGTCGTCGGCTGAGCAGGCTCGCCCGGCGAGCACGGTGTCGTTCGGTGCGCCTGGCCAGATTCGAACTGGCGACACCCGCTTTAGGAGAGCGGTGCTCTATCCCCTGAGCTACAGGCGCGCGGCCCCGGGGAACGGGCCGGAGGACAGCCTAGCCGTCGGCGACCGTCGGAGGCGAAGCGCGCCCGCGCCGGCGGTGGCCACCGGGCCGGAGCGGGGCCGGCGGGCGAGGATGGGCCCATGCCCACCGGACGTGCCGACGCGCCACGCCGCGTCCTCCTCGACTGCGACCCTGGCCACGACGACGCGATCGCGATGCTGCTCGCGCACGGCAGCCCCGCCGTCGACCTCGTGGCCGTGACGACGGTCGCCGGGAACCAGACGCTGGAGAAGGTCGCGCGCAACGCGCTCGCCGTCGCCGAGCTCGCGGGGATCGACGTCCCGGTCGCGGCCGGGTGCGACCGGCCGCTCGTCCGGCCGCGGATCGTCGCACCGGACATCCACGGCGAGTCCGGGATGGACGGGCCGGTCCTGCCCGCCCCGCGCCGCGCCGTCGACCGCCGCCACGCGGTCGACCTCATCGTGGAGACGGTCATGGGCGCCGAGCCCGGCGAGATCACCCTCGTGCCGACGGGGCCGCTGACGAACGTCGCGATGGCGGCGCGCCGGGAGCCGCGCATCGTGCCGCGCGTGCGGGAGGTCGTGATGATGGGCGGGGGCTACCACGGGGGCAACCGCACGCCGGTCGCGGAGTTCAACGTGCTCGCCGACCCGGAGGCGGCTCACGTCGTGCTGCACGAGCCGTGGCCGGTGACGATGGTCGGCCTGGACCTCACCCACCAGGCCGTCGCGACGCCGGACGTGCGCGACCGGCTCTCCGCGCTCGACACCACGGCCGCCCGGTTCGTCGGCGAGCTGCTCGACTTCTACGGCGCGACGTACCGCTCGGCGCAGGGCTTCCTCTACCCGCCCGTCCACGACCCGTGCGCCGTCGCGTGCGTGATCGACCCGGAGGTCATGACGACGCGCCGTGCCCCGCTGGACGTCGAGCTCCATGGCGCGCTGACCACCGGCATGACGGTCGCGGACCTGCGCGGCGACGAGCCCGGGCCCGACGAGTGCCGTACGCAGGTCGCGGTCACCCTCGACCACACCCGCTTCTGGGACCTCGTCCTCGACGCCCTCGCCTGACGGGTTGTGGGCGGTCAGGGGCGCATCGCCGTGACGAAGCGGTAGCGCAGGCCGGTCGACGACGTCGCCCAGTCGCCCTCGTGCGCAGCCCAGCCGTCGGGGATCTCGGGCGCGTAGGTGTCGCCCTCGACGACGGTGTCGATCTCCGTGACGACGCAGCGGTCCGCGAGCGCGATCGTCGCGGCGTAGAGCTGCGCGCCGCCCATGACCCACACCTCGCCCGACCCGGTCTCGCTCGCCGCCGCGCGGGCCACCGCGAGCGCCGCCGCGACCGACCCGGCCACGCGCACGGGCGCGCCGGCCTGCTCGGCCGGGCGACCGCCGTCGGGCACCGCACCGCCGGACGCACCGACGCGCGGCGACGGGTCGCCCGGTGACCACCCGGGCTGCCGCGTCACGACGACGTTCACGCGCCCGGGCAGGGGCCGGAACCGGGGCGGGAGCGAGTCCCACGTGCGGCGGCCCATGACGACGGGGTGGCCGGACGTCACGCGCCGGAAGTGCGCGAGGTCCTCGGGCAGGTGCCAGGGCATGGTGCCGCCCGCACCGATGACGGGCCGCCCCGCGGCGTCGCGCGCCTGCGCCCAGACCAGCCCGAGCGTCTCCTCCCCCACCGCCGTCAGACCGCGATCGGGGCCTTGATCGTCGGGTGGTGCTGGTACCCGACGACCTCGATGTCCTCGTACTCGTACGCGTCGATCGAGTCGCGCGGCGCGAGGCGCAGGGTCGGGTACGGGTACGGGTCGCGCGTGAGCTGCTCGCGCACCTGCTCGACGTGGTTGTCGTAGATGTGCACGTCGCCGCCGGTCCACACGAAGTCGCCGACCTCGAGCCCGGTCTGCGCGGCGACCATGTGGACGAGCAGCGCGTACGACGCGATGTTGAACGGCACGCCGAGGAAGAGGTCGGCCGAGCGCTGGTAGAGCTGGCAGGACAACCTGCCGTCGGCCACGTAGAACTGGAAGAACGCGTGGCAGGGCGGCAGAGCCATGTTCTCGATCTCCGCGACGTTCCACGCCGAGACGATGTGCCGGCGCGAGTCGGGGTTCGCCTTGATCTGCTCGATCACCTGCGCGACCTGGTCCACGTGCCGCCCGTCCGGCGTCGGCCACGAGCGCCACTGGACGCCGTAGACCGGGCCGAGCTCGCCGTCGGCGTCCGCCCACTCGTCCCAGATGCTCACGCCGCGCTCCTGGAGCCAGCGCACGTTCGAGTCGCCGCGCAGGAACCACAGCAGCTCGTACGCGATCGACTTGAGGTGGACGCGCTTGGTCGTGACGAGCGGGAAGCCCTGCGACAGGTCGAAGCGGAGCTGGCGCCCGAACACGCTGCGCGTGCCCGTCCCGGTGCGGTCGCCCTTGGGGGTGCCGTGGGCGAGGACGTCGCGCAGCAGGTCCTCGTACGGGGTCGGGACCGGCCGGGCGGGGCTGCCCGACGGCGCACGCTCGCCCTCGGTCACGACGGCGAGGGTCGGGGAGGTCGAGTCGGGGGCCACGGTCGTCAGTGTGGGTCGTCGCCGCGGGGCGGGTCAACCACTGCCGTCGGCCTGTCCCGACCTCGACCGCGCACGACTGCGGGCGCTCGTCGACGAGGGTGACGCACGTCATGTCACGCCGCGCGCTCCCAGACGGTCAGAGGGGTAGAGCGCCGGACCGGACGCTCGTGGGCACAGGAGGCAGTGATGGAACGCATCGTGGTCGTCGGTGGGGGCTACGCCGGGTTCACGGCGGCCCGGGAGCTCGAGAAGCGCCTGCGGCGCGAGCTGCGCCGCGGCGAGGTCGAGGTGGTCCTGGTCGACCCGCGCCCGTACATGACCTACCAGCCGTTCCTGCCGGAGGTCGTCGCGGGCTCGGTCGAGGCGCGCCACGCCGCCGTCGCGCACCGGGGCCACCTGCGCCGCACGCGCCTGGTCGACGGGACGGTCGAGCGCGTGGACCACGCGCGCCGCACGGTCGTCGTGCGGCCGCGCTCGGGCGAGCAGTACGACCTGACGTACGACACGGTCGTCGTGACCGCGGGCGCGGTGACGCGCGTCTTCGCCGTGCCGGGCGTCGCCGAGCACGCGATCGGCATGAAGCACGTCGAGGAGGCCGTCGCGATCCGCGACCGGATGCTCACGTCGTTCGACCGCGCGGCGAGCCTGCCCCCGGGCCCGGAGCGCGAGCGGCTGCTCACGGTGACGTTCGTCGGCGGCGGGTTCTCCGGCGTGGAGGGGTTCGCCGAGCTCCTGTCGCTCGCGCACGACCTCACGCGCGTCTACCCCGAGATCGACCCGGCGGAGCTGCTGTTCCACCTCGTCGAGCGCACCCCGCGCCTCCTGCCGGAGGTGACGGAGCGTCCGGGGCGGTGGGTCGTGCGCGAGCTCGAGCGCCGGGGTGCGCACGTGCACCTCGAGACGGGCATCGTGTCCGCCGAGGGTGGGGTCGTGACGCTCTCGACGGGCGAGTCGTTCGCCACGGGGCTGCTCGTGTGGACGGCGGGCAACGCGGCGAACCCCGTCGTCGCGACGCACACCGACCTGCCGGTGGACGCGCGCGGCTACCTCGTCACCCGACCGGACCTGCGCGTCGGGACGGTGGACGACACCGTCCCCGACGCCTGGGCCGCGGGCGACGGCGCCGCCGTGCCCGACCTCGCGGTCCCCCGGCCGGGCGCGCTCACCGTCCCCAACGCGCAGCACGCCGTGCGGCAGGGTCGGCGCCTGGCGCGCAACCTCGTCGCGGCCCGGCGCGGTCGGGCCACGCGACCGTACGTGCACGGCAGCCTCGGCGTCGTCGCGACGCTCGGTCTCGGCTCGGGGGTGTTCGAGTACCGCCGGCTCGTCGTGCGCGGGCGCCTCGCGTGGCTCATGCACCGCGGCTACCACGTGCTCGCCATCCCGACCGGGGAGCGCACGGCCCGCGTGCTCGCCGTGTGGGCGACGGGCGCGCTGTTCGGGCGCGACGTCGTCTCGCTCGCCGCGGTGCAGCGCCCTCGCGCGGCGTTCGTCGCCGGGGCGACGGCGAGCGCCGCCCCCACGAGCGCCACGACGGCGCCGGCGCGGCCGGCACCGGAACCCACGGTGCCCGGACCTCTCCGCGCGGCCTGAGACCGCCGTCCGGGACGGGGAATCACGCGACCGCCGTCCGCGTTCTCCGGGCGACCGACCGGTGGGCGACGAGCGCACCGGCACCGCACGAGTGCGAGGATCGACGCATGACGACCGAGCCAGCCACCACGACCCCGCAGACGGGCACCGACGAGATCGCCCCGTCGTCGCCGTCTCCCACGGACGCCCTGTGGGTCGAGCGCACGGGCGTGCGCACGTACACCGGCTACTCCGCGCGCGGTGCCCAGGTGCTCATCGGCCCCGCGAGCGCGGGTGCGGTGTTCACGCCGGGCGAGCTGCTGAAGATCGCGCTGGCCGCGTGCGCCGGCATGAGCTCGGACCGCACGTTCGCGCGCCGCCTGGGCGACGACTACGCGGTGACGATCCACGCCGAGGGCGTCAAGGACCTGCCCGAGGACCGCTACCCCGAGATCACGGAGCGGTTCGAGATCGACCTCTCCTCGCTCGACGACGAGGCGCGCGAGCGCCTGCTCACGGTCGCCGAGCGGGCGATCGAGAAGACCTGCACAGTGGGACGGACGATCAAGGCCGGCGCGACCGTGCACACGGTGTTCCAGCAGCCGGGCGGCAGCGTCGAGTGACGACCGGGCCGTGAGGCCCGACCGACGACGGGAGGCGTGATGGCGCACGAGCAGCCGTCCGGTACGCCGGACTACGGGACGTGGGACCCCCGGGGGACCCCCACGTCGGACGCCGTCGCGCGGCGGGGTCGTCGCGCCGTCCGGGCGCCCCAGGACGCGGCCGTCGACGCGACGGACTGGGCCGCCTACCGGCCCACGCCGCTGCTCGACGCGGCGCTCGACAAGGCCGTGACCATCCCCTCCCACGTCATCCGGTCGCACGTGGACGGCGTACGACGCCGGAACCCGGAGGCGAGCCCCGCCCAGATCGTGCGGATCCTCGAGCGCGAGTACCTGCTCGTCATCCAGGCCGCGGGCGGCGCCGTCGGTGCGGCGGCGGCCTTCCCGGCGGTCGGGACGGGTGTCGGGATCGCGTTGACGTCGAGCGACATCGCGACGTTCTTCGCGTCGTCGGCGGCGTTCGCGCTCGCCGTCGCGGACGTGCACGGGATCGCCGTGGACGACGTCGCACGCCGCCGCGCCCTGCTCCTCGCCACGGTGCTCGGCGAGAAGGGCGCGCGCGACGTCGAGCGCGCGACCCAGGGCTCGGGCCTCGCGTGGGGCAAGGTCCTGCTCACGAGCATGCCCGCCGGGACGCTCGTCAAGGTGAACAAGGCGCTCGGCAACCGCTTCCTGCGCACCCAGCTCGCCAAGCAGTCCGGCCTCGCGATCGGGCGCCTCGTCCCGTTCGGGGTCGGGGCGGTCGTCGGCGTCGCCGGGGCGCGCGCGCTCGGGCACGGCGTGATCGGCCAGTCCCGGCGCGCGTTCGGGCCGCCGCCGTCGGTGTTCGGGCGGCTCCTGGAGGTCGTCGAGTCTCCGGTCGAGGACGCGCCGCCGCGGCTCGTCCCGGTGCCCGACGACGCCGCGAGCCCTCGGCGCCGTCATCGCCTCCTGCCGGGGCGCGGCCGGCGGGACCACTCCCCCGCGCGCGACGCCGAGTGACGCCCGCAGCGCCTGACGACCCGACGGACGACCATGCCGGCATCGCCCGGCGGGCGGGAGACGGCGCGGCTCGGCGCGTCTCCGTCGCGCGCGACCTGGCCGTCGACGCGACCGTCGCGTTCGCGTGGGTCGCGGACCCGCGCACGCACCCGCGCTGGATCCCTCTGACGGCCATGGCGACCCCGGCCGTCCGCGGTCCCGAGGTCGGCGACCGCTTCACGATGGTGAGCGGACCGTCCGCCCGTCGTACGGGGCGGGCGTTCACCGACCGCATGGTCGTCGAGTCGCTCGACCGCCCGTCCGTCGCGGCGGGCCGGACCGGGAGCACGCGGGTGCACAAGCTCGGACCCGTCCTGCTCGGCGACGCCGGGTTCGACGTCGTGCCGCTCGGCCGCGGACGCTGCCGCGTCGTCTGGTGGGAGGAGGCGTACCTCGCCGGCCCGCTCCCCCGCGCCGCCACGGCGCCGTTCGTCGGGCTCGCGCTGCGCTGGATGATGCGGACGTCACTGCGCCGCCTCGAGGCCCGCCTGCTCACCCACCGCTGACGCGGGTCGACCGGTGCCAGGGGCCCGGGTCGACGCCTCGCGGCCGCGCGCCCCAGACGCGCCGAACCCGGGGTCGCTCCCGACCCACGGCTGCGGGTGAGGAGCGACCCCGGGTTCGGCAGGGTCGGCGAGATCGGCGAGGTCAGGCCGTCGGCGCATCCTCGACCGGGGCGTCCTCCACCGGCGTGCCCGACGACGCGGGGGCGCCCGCGTCCGGCGCGGGAGTCGTGGCTGCCGGGCCGGCGAGGATCAGGTAGAGCTCGCGGCGCGTGCGCTCGAGGAGCTCTGCTGCGGCCTGCGCCTGCTCGTCGGTGCCCGTGCGGGCGACCTGGTGGACCGCCGCGGCGACGGCCTCGACGCCCGCGCGCAGCTCGCGCCTCGAGCGGCCGCCGCGACCGGCGGCCTCGGCGAACGGGTCGCCCAGCTCGGCGGCGTGCTCCGCGACGTACGCGGTGCCCGCCTCGGTGAGCGTCGCGAGGCGACGCCCGCCGTCGGCCGAGAGCTCGACGAGCCCCTCGTCCTGGAGCAGGTTCAGCGCGGGGTAGACCGCGCCGGGGCTCGGGCGCCACTGGCCCTCGCTCCGCTCGGCGATCTCCTGGATGACCTGGTAGCCGTGCATGGGCTGCTCGGCGAGGAGCAGCAGGACGGCGGCGCGGACGTCGCCGCGGCCGGCGCGCCCCGGGCCGCGACCGCGGCCCCCGTGACGACGCCCGCCGTGTCCCGGGCCGAACCCGGGACCGCCGGGGCCGAAGCCCGGCCCGCCCGGCCCGAAGCCGGGGCCGAACCCACGCTCGCCGGAGCCGGAGCCGGGGTCGAAGCCGCGTCCGCCGTCGGCCGGGCCGCCGAACCCGCGGCCACCGCCGCGGCGCGCGCCGCCCCGACCACGGGGACCGTCGCCGCGGAACCAGGCCGCGTCGTCGGGCACGGGCGGGAAGCCGTCGCGACGACGGCGGTCCGGGCGCGGCCCGGGTCGCTCGCCGAACGGCTGGGACATGTTCTGGACGTTCTCCGGGGTCCTGCCCCGGTGCTGGTGTGCGTAGCTCATGGGATGTGTCTCCTGTGTTCGTGGGCTCCGGGTGTTCCGCGGAGCGGTGGCGGGCCGTGGCGGCCTCGCGAGGGTCGCGAGTCGTCGGTTCGACTCTCAGCGATACGCTAACGATATATCGATAGAGTATCGCTGTCAACGCCCTGCCATGGAGCGCCTCGTCCCAGGACGCGGGCAGGCCGCGGACGTACGCTGGCATCCAGCAGCCAACCGGCAGCCCACCAGCACCATCGGACGCCACCCCCCGTCCGACCACCACCCGGGCCGCACCACCCCGGCAGGCCCGGCTCCCGCGAGGAGGCGGCGATGCGCCCAGGCCAGCCCCGGCACTACCTCATGTGCCGGCCCACGTACTTCACCGTGAGCTACGAGATCAACCCGTGGATGGACCGGCGCACCCCGGTCGACACCCCGCTCGCGGTCGCCCAGTGGGAGCGCCTGCGCGACACCTTCCGCGACCTGGGCCACACCGTGGAGACGATCGACCCCGTCCCGGGCCTGCCGGACATGGTCTACGCCGCGAACGGCGCGACCGTCGTCGACGGCCTCGTCTACTCCGCGCGCTTCGCCCACCCCGAGCGCGGCCCCGAGGGCCCCGCCTACCTCAAGTGGTTCGCCGACAAGGGGTACGTCACCCACCTCGCCGAGCACGTCAACGAAGGCGAGGGCGACCTCCTCGTGGCCGGCGACGCCGTGCTCGCCGGCACGGGCTTCCGCACCGAGCGCGCCGCGCACGCCGAGGCCGCCGCGCTGTGGGGACGCGAGGTCGTGACGCTCGAGCTCGTCGACCCGCGCTTCTACCACCTCGACACCGCGCTCACCGTGCTGCGCGGAGGCTCCGGCACGGCCCCGGGGGGCACGCAGCCCGACGGCGGCGCGCACCCCGGCCTCACCGGCCCGCCGCCCGTCGACCTCGCCTACTACCCGCCCGCGTTCTCGCCCGCGGCGCAGGAGGTCCTGCGCGAGCGCTACCCCGACGCGCTCCTCGCGACCGAGGAGGACGCCGTCGTGCTCGGCCTCAACGCGGTGAGCGACGGCGCGCACGTCGTGCACGCCCCGCGCGCCGAGCGGCTCGCCGCGGCGCTGCGCGAGCGCGGCTACGAGACGCTCGCCGTCGACACGTCCGAGCTGCTGCGCGGGGGCGGTGGCGCCAAGTGCTGCACCCTCGAGATCCGCGAGATGGCCGCCGGGCCGGTCGCGACGTCGGGGAGCGCGTCGTGACCGCGCAGGACGTCCGCCCGGTCGCCGGGCCGGCGGTCGAGACGCCGCGCGACGCCCTCGCGCACAACTACCACCCGCTGCCCGTGACGGTCGCGACGGCCGAGGGGGCGTGGGTCACCGACGTGGACGGGCGTCGCTACCTCGACTTCCTCGCGGGCTACTCGGCCCTCAACTTCGGGCATCGCCACCCCGCGCTCGTCGCGGCCGCGACCGCGCAGCTCGGGCGTGTCACGCTCACGTCGCGCGCGTTCGACCACGACCTCCTGCACCCGTTCGCCGCCGCGCTCGCCGGGCTCGTCGGGCCGCTCACCACGGGAGGACCCGACTCGCTCGTGCTGCCGATGAACACCGGCGCCGAGGCCGTCGAGACCGCGATCAAGACCGCGCGCAAGTGGGGGTACGACGTCAAGGGCGTCCGCCCCGGGGAGGCGACGATCGTCGTCGGCTCCGGGAACTTCCACGGCCGCACGACGACGATCGTGTCGTTCTCCGACGACGAGGACGCGCGCCGCGGGTTCGACCCCTACACGCCCGGCTTCCGGGTCGTGCCCTACGGCGACGCCGACGCCGTCGCCGCCGCGATCGACGACACCACCGTCGCGGTGCTGCTCGAACCCGTCCAGGGCGAGTCCGGCGTCGTCGTGCCGCCCGCCGACTACTGGCCGCGGCTGCGCGCCCTCACCGCCGAGCGCGACGTGCTGCTGGTCGCGGACGAGATCCAGTCCGGCCTCGGCCGCGCGGGCACGACGCTCGCGGTCGAGACCTGGAGCGTGCGGCCCGACCTCGTGACGCTCGGCAAGGCGCTCGGCGGTGGGATCCTGCCCGTGTCCGCCGTCGTGGGACGCCGTGACGTGCTGGAGGCCCTCACGCCCGGGACGCACGGCAGCACGTTCGGCGGCAACCCGCTCGCGTGCGCGGTCGGCCTCGCCGTCGTCGACCTCCTGGCCACCGGCGAGCCGCAACGCCGGGCGCGCGAGCTCGGCGCGCGGTTCCAGGACCGGCTCGCCGGGTTCGTGGGCGCCGGGCTGCTCGACGGCGTCCGCGGCCTCGGGCTGTGGGCGGGACTCGACCTCGATCCCGCGCGCGGGACCGGTCGCGACCTGTGCGAGGCGCTGCTCGCGCGCGGCGTCCTCGCCAAGGACACGCACGGCTCGACCATCCGCCTCGCTCCCCCGCTGACCATCTCGGCCACCGACCTCGAGACCGGGCTGTCCGCCCTGGAGGACGCGCTCACGGACCTTGCGCGGGGTCGGTAGAGTCCGGAGGGTGACCACGCCCGAGCACACCGCACCCGGTACCACCACCCTCGCGTCGTCCCTGGACGACCTGCGTCGCGCGTACGCCGACCTGCAGGCCCTGGGGCTGAAGCTGGACCTCACGCGCGGCAAGCCCTCGGCCGAGCAGCTCGACCTCTCCGAGGCCCTGCTCGCGCTCCCGGGCGAGGGCGTCCACACCGACGCCGACGGCACCGACGTCCGGAACTACGGCGGCCTCGACGGCCTCCGGCAGCTCCGGGAGATCTTCGCCGAGCTGCTCGGCGTGCCCGTGGAGCAGCTCCTCGCGGGTGGCAACGCGAGCCTCACGCTCATGTACGACACGCTCGCCTACGCGACGCTCTTCGGCCTCCCCGGCTCCGAGCGCCCGTGGGGCCGTGAGGAGAAGGTCCGCTGGATCTGCCCCGTGCCCGGCTACGACCGGCACTTCTCCGTGTGCGAGGCCCTCGGCATCGAGATGATCACCGTGCCCATGACCGCGGACGGGCCCGACGCCGCGGCCGTCGCCGCGCTCGTCGCCGACGACCCCACGATCAAGGGCATGTGGGTCGTGCCGACGTACGCCAACCCCGACGGCTCGGTCGTCACGGAGGAGGTCGCGCGGGCGCTCGTGTCCGTGCCCGCCGCCGCCCCCGACTTCCGCATCCTCTGGGACAACGCGTACGCCCTGCACCACCTCACCGACGACGAGGTCCGCAGCGCCGACGCGCTCTCGCTCGCCGCCGAGGCCGGCCACCCGGACCGCGTGATCCTCTACGCCTCGACGTCGAAGATCACGTTCGCCGGCGCGGGCGTCGCGTTCCTCGCGTCGTCCCCCGCGAACGTCGCCTGGTACAAGAAGCACCTGTCCGCCCAGTCCATCGGCCCGGACAAGGTCAACCAGCTCCGGCACGCGCTGTTCTTCGGCGACGCCGACGGCGTGCGCGCCCACATGCGCAAGCACCGCGACATCATCGCGCCCAAGTTCGAGGCGGTCACGGGCATCCTCGCCGAGCGCCTCGGCGGAACGGGCGTCGCGTCGTGGACCGAGCCGAAGGGCGGCTACTTCGTCAGCCTCGAGGTCGTCCCCGGCACCGCGTCGCGCGTCGTCGAGCTCGCCAAGGCCGCCGGCATCGCCCTCACGCCCGCCGGCGCGCCGTTCCCGTACGGCAAGGACCCCGAGGACAAGGTCCTGCGCCTCGCCCCGACCCTCCCCCCGATCGAGGAGGTCCGCGTCGCGATGGACGGCGTCGCGACGTGCGTCCTCCTCGCCGCCGCAGAGGCCGCAGCGCAGTAGAAGGTTCCGACCCCGCGAGATAGAGCCTCCGGTCGCGAGGTAGAGCCCCACGGGTTCTACCTCGCGACCGGAGGCTCTACTTCGCGCGGCCACACTCCGCTCGGCGCAGGATGGAAGACGCGCGACCGATGAGTTCTGCCGGCCCCGACGGTCGGTGGGTGGGTGGCCCGGGGAGCCGGGCGGCTCGTCGGTTCCGGCGAACGACCACCCGCGGAGGGGACATGACCGACACTGCACGTGGCGACCTCGCCGTCGAGGCGCGCGGCCTCGTCAAGCACTTCACGACCGGGAAGTCCGTGACCAAGGCGGTCGACGGCATCGACCTGCTCATCCCCGAGGGCACCGTGTTCGGCGTGCTCGGGCCGAACGGCGCGGGCAAGACGACCGCGGTCCGCATGCTCGCGACGCTCCTGCGCCCCGACGCGGGCACGGCGCGCGTGCTGGGCCACGACGTGGTGCACGACGCCGACAAGGTGCGCTCCGTCGTCGGGCTCACGGGGCAGTACGCGTCGGTGGACGAGGACCTCACGGGGACGGAGAACCTCGTGATGCTCGCACGGCTCTACGGGTTCCTCGGGGGCACGGCACGCGGGCGCTCGGCCGAGCTCCTGGAGGCGTTCGGCCTGGGCGACGCGGGCGACCGCCAGGTGAAGACGTACTCGGGCGGCATGCGGCGACGCATCGACCTCGCGGCGAGTCTCGTGATGAGCCCGCGCGTCATCTTCCTCGACGAGCCGACGACGGGCCTCGACCCGCGCAGCCGCAACCAGGTGTGGGACATCGTCCGCGTGCTGGTGGCGGACGGCGCGACGGTCCTGCTGACGACGCAGTACCTGGAGGAGGCGGACCAGCTCGCCGACCGGATCGCCGTGATCGACCACGGCAAGGTCATCGCAGAGGGCACCGCGACGGAGCTCAAGCGCTCGGTGGGCGAGGGCGCGGTCCACGTGCGGCTCGCGGACGCGACCCAGCGGGGTCGCGCGGCGGAGGTCGTGGGCGCACTGCTCGGCACGGAGATCACGCTCGCGAACGACCCGTACGCGTTCACGGCGCGCGTTCCCGACGACGGCGCCGCGGACGTCGCGCGCATCCTGCCCGCGCTCGGGGACGAGGGCATCGTGGTCCCCGAGTTCACGCTCGGCCAGCCGAGCCTCGACGAGGTGTTCCTCGCCCTGACGGGCCAGCCCCTGGACGACGACGAGACGACCGAGGAGGTGGCCTGATGGCCGCGGACCCCACCATCACCGCCGCGGAGCTGCGCGCGCCGGAGGCGAACGCGCTACGGGCCGCGGTCGCGCTCGAACGGCGACCCTCGCGCCCGTCCGCGGTGTCGGCGACCTTCACCTACACGTGGCGTGCGCTGCTCAAGATCAAGCACGTGCCAGAACAGCTCTTCGACGTCACGGTCTCGCCGATCATCTTCACGCTCATGTTCACGTACCTCTTCGGCGGCGCGCTCGCCGGGGACGTGCAGAGCTACCTCCAGTTCCTCCTGCCGGGCATCCTCGTGCAGGCGGTGCTCTTCACGACGATCTACACCGGCTACACGATGAACACGGACATCAGCAAGGGCGTGTTCGACCGGTTCCGGTCGCTGCCCGTGTGGCGGCCCGCGCCGATCGTCGGTGCGCTGCTCGGCGACACGGTGCGCTACACGATCGCGTCGGCCGTGACCCTCGCGCTCGGCCTCGTCCTGGGTTTCCGCCCGCCGGGCGGGGTGGTCGGCGTGGTCCTCGGGGTCGTGCTGCTGCTCGTCTTCGCGTTCGCGCTGAGCTGGGTGTTCACGGCCCTCGGGCTCGTGCTGCGCTCCCCCAACGCCGTCATGGGCACGTCGATGCTCGTGCTCATGCCGTTGACGTTCGCGTCCAACATCTTCGTCGACCCGTCGACGATGCCGGTCGTGCTGCAGCGCTTCGTCGACGTCAACCCGGTGACCCACCTCGTGACCGCGGTCCGCGGCCTCATGGCGGGAGAGCCCGCGGCGGAGGGGATCGTGTGGGTCCTCGTCGCGTCGGTCGTCCTGACCGCGTTCCTCGCCCCGATCACGATGCGCCTCTACCGCAACCGCAGCTGACCGGCCGCTGGGCACCCGCCGCGGGGCCGGACCCGCGATGCGCACCGCCTCACGCGTCCGGCCCTCCTGGTGGTTCTCGGGCGCTCAGCCGTCCTCGGCCGCCGGCGCGTCGTCGTCGCACTTCTTGGTCACGACCATGACCGGGCACGCCGAGTGGTGCAGGACGGCCTGGCTCGTGGAGCCGAGCAGCAGCCCGCGGAAGCCGCCGCGCCCGCGGGAACCGACCACGACCAGGTCGGAGGCCGTCGAGAACTCCGTGAGGAGCTCGGCGCCCGTGCCGTCGAGGACGATCCGCTTGATCGTGAGCCCGGGGTGCTCCGCCTCGTGGCGGTCGATGATGACGTTGAGGCCTTCGGTGATGTCCGCGAGCACCTGCTCGTGGTCGATCGACGCGGGCAGCCACGCCAGGAGGCCGGCGCCGGCACCGACCGGGACACCGGCGACCGCGACGAGCTCCGCGTCCCAGGCCTGGGCCTGACGGATCGCGTGGCGCAGGGCGATCTCCGCCGACGGCGACCCGTCGACGCCGACGACGATGCGTCGCAGGGGCTTCACGGTGAGGGGCTCCTGCGGCGCACCCTCCTCGCTCTTCGCCTCGGAGCGGTAGGGCACCACGACGGTCGGGCAGTGGGCGTGCGCGGGCAGCGCCGAGGAGACGGTGCCGAGCAGCCGCTCGGTGAAGCCGCCCCGCCCCCTCGTGCCGACGACGACGAGCGAGTGCTCGCGCGACATCTCGACGAGCACGCCCGCGGCGTCGCCCGTCGTCACCGTCGCGGTCGTGCGGACCCCGGCCGCCTCGGACCGAGCACGCGCCTCCTCGAGGACCGCCCGGGCGCCCTCCTGGATGGCCGAGTCGTCGAGCGCCGCGTAGCCGCCGTCCAGCGACGCAGCGGTGAACGACGGCAACGAGTAGGTACAGACGATGTGGAGCGGCCAGCCCACCCGCAGCGCGTACGCGGCGGCCCAGTCCAGGGCGTGCAGGCTCGGTGCCGAGCCGTCGACGCCGACGAGGACGGATTCCGTGCGGGTCATGAGCGACTCTCCTCTCGACGGCCCGGTGCCATCGGACGACCAACCTAGCCGAGACCAGCGCGCCCGTCCGTCTGCCACGAGTCACGAACACGTCAAGAATGCCACGAACCCCGCCTCCTCGCGACGATGCGCGAGGTGACGGGGTTCGTCAGGCCAGTGACCGCCAGGGCCCTGGGGCGTGGACGATCAGGCCACGCGGATGAACGTGGGGTTCGACTGCCAGATCTGACGGAACTGGACGGTCTTCCCGGGACGCGGGGCGTCGATCATCATGTTGTCGCCCGCGTAGATCGCGATGTGGCCCGGCGTCCAGATGAGGTCGCCCGGCTGCGCCTGGTCGCGCGACACCTTGGTGCCGACGGAGCCCTGGGCGCTCGACGTGCGCGGCAGGCTGATGCCGACCTGCGCGTAGACGTAGCTGGTGAAGCCCGAGCAGTCGAAGCCGTCGGGGGTGGTGCCGCCGTAGACGTAGGGGACGCCCACGTAGCGTGCGGCGATCGAGACGATGGTCGAGCCGTAGGCCGAGGCGGGAACCTCGACGGCCGCCTCCTGCTGGGCAGGAGCCTCGGACTGGGACTGACGCTCCTGCGTCCGGCTCGTCTGCGTGGTGCGGACGGGCTCGGGCTCGGGCTCCGGCTCGGGGGCCGGGGTCACGGTGACGGGGGCCGCCGCCTGCTCGATCGTGAACGCCGCGTCGGCCGCGACGGTCACCGCGGGAGCGGCCTCGAGCGCCTGGCGCGCCTGCGCGGTGAGAGCGCTGAGGTCGACGGCGTTGAGCTTGCCGGACTCGTTGTCGACGGGGGCCGCGGTCGCGGGGGCGGCGGCACCGATCATCGAGACGATGAGGCCCGAGGACGCGGCGACGACGGCGGTGCGGCGACCGACGGTCGACATCTGGTCCGATGCGGCCTGGGCGATGGAGCTGAGTGGCGTCACGGGACGCCGCGCCGCGCGGTGGCGGGCGCGAGTCGTGCTCACGGTCACTTTGTGCCTCTCCAAGACGCCTGCGAGGTCAGCTGTCGGGTTCGGGTGGAAGAGTCACCCGGCCGTCAGGACCGAGGTCCGTCGGGCTTCACCCCAAGGGCGCTGTCTCCAGCACCCGGAAGTGGGTCCCCCGTCCCTGTCATCGGGTCGTCGTTGGCCTCTTGCGGTGACAGGGTTAGGCGTTCCGCGCGAGGACTCCGTCGAATGGGTATTCCGATGGAGCAGCACCGACCGTACAGGACGCCCCGGCAAAAGTCACGTTCCCATTACGAATCGATGCGGACGATCATATCGTCCCAGGTCAGCGCCCATTTGCCGGTGAACGGACGGCTAGCCCCGGGCGACGAAGAGGTGACGCGCGACGTCGTCGGGCAGGTCCAGCACGACCGCCGCACCCTCCCCCTGGACGGTCGCGCCGCCGTCGCCCGTCGACCGCACGACGAGGGTGCGACGGGGCAGCACCTCGGCCTCCGCGAGCCGCGCGAGCAGCTCGACGTCGACCTGGATCGGCTCGGCGATCCGCTGCAGCACGACGCGCGTCTCCGCGCCGTCACGGCCGTGCTCCGCGAGGAACACCGGGAGCGAGACGACGCCGTCGAGGAAGTCGACCTCCTCGAACTGCTCCCCCAGCTCCGGCAGGCCCGGGATCGGGTTCCCGTACGGGTCGAAGTGGGGGTGGTCGAGCAGCCCGATGAGGCGCTCCTCGACGAGCTCGCTCATCACGTGCTCCCACCGGCACGCCTCGGTGTGCACGTACTCCCAGTCGAGCTTGATCACGTCGGTGAGCAGGCGCTCGGCGAGCCGGTGCTTGCGCATGACGCGCGTCGCCTTGTCGTGGCCGACGGACGTGAGCTCCAGGTGGCGGTCGCCCGTGACGACGACGAGGCCGTCGCGCTCCATGCGCGCGACCGTCTGCGACACCGTGGGTCCCGAGTGGCCGAGGCGCTCCGCGATGCGCGCGCGCAGCGGGACGATGCCCTCTTCCACGAGCTCGTAGATCGTCTTCAGATACATCTCGGTGGTATCGATCAGATCGGTCACGTCACGCTCCCAGTCGCTCGTCGGCTCGGGGCGCCCGGTCGTCGTCGCCGCGGGGCGCCTGCCCGCACCGGCGGGCCGCTGTGGGACAGTCTATGGCGAGCCCGTGACCCGGCCTGGGGACGGGGCGGGAGAACCCGTGGCGCCGGTCCCGGCCCACGGCTCCGGCGCCCCCTCCGCGACCCGGCGACCGCCGTCGTCGCCCGTCCGCGGACACCGCTCCCGACCCGGGCGCCACGCGCGTAGGGTGACGGCGTGCCCGATCCCGCGAACGCCACCATCACGATCCCCTCGGACCTGCTGCCGGCCGACGGCCGGTTCGGCTCCGGGCCCAGCAAGGTCCGCGCCGCCCAGGTCCGCGCCCTGTCCGACGCCGGTGCGTCCCTGCTCGGGACGTCCCACCGTCAGGCGCCGGTCCGCTCGGTCGTGCGCCGGACGCGCGACGGGCTCGCCGAGCTCTTCGCGCTGCCCGAGGGGTACGAGGTCGTGCTTGGGAACGGCGGCTCCACGACGTTCTGGGACGTGGCCACGGCGAGCCTCGTGCGCACCAAGGCGCAGCACGCCGCGTTCGGCGAGTTCGGCGCCAAGTTCGCCGCCGCGACGACGTCGGCGCCGTTCCTCGAGCCGTCGCAGGTGATCTCGGCCCCCGCCGGGTCCGTCGCGCTGCCCGAGCCGGCCGACGACGTCGACGTGCACGCGTGGCCGCACAACGAGACCTCGACGGGCGCCATGGCTCCGGTCCGACGCGTGGAGGGGTCGCGCGAGCGCGGCGCGCTCACGCTCGTCGACGCCACCTCGGGCGCGGGGGCGCTCCCCGTGGACGTCGCCGAGACCGACGTCTACTACTTCGCGCCGCAGAAGGTCTTCGGGTCCGACGGCGGTCTGTGGCTCGCGCTGTGCTCGCCCGACGCGCTCGCGCGCGCGGAGGAGGTCGAGTCGAGCGGCACGCGCTGGGTGCCGGAGTCCCTCTCGCTGCGCACGGCGGCGGCCAACTCCCGGCTGGACCAGACGCTGAACACTCCCGCGATCGCCACGCTCGTCATGCTCGCGGAGCAGGTCGAGTGGATCCTCGGCAACGGCGGGCTGCCGTGGGCCGCGGCCCGGTCGGCCGAGTCGGCAGCCCACCTCTACGGCTGGGCCGAGGCGCGCGAGTGGGCGACGCCGTTCGTCGCCGACCCGGCGCAGCGCTCCACCGTCGTCGGCACGATCGACCTCGACGACGCGGTCGACGCGACCGCCGTCGTGGCCGCGCTCCGCGCGAACGGGATCCTCGACGTCTTCCCCTACCGCAAGCTCGGGCGCAACCAGCTCCGCGTGGCGATGTTCCCGGCGATCGAGCCCGACGACGTCCGCGCCCTCACGGCGTGCGTCGACCACGTCGTCGCGCACCTCGCCTGACGACCACGACCCTCCCCCGCGTCGAACACGACCTTGGTGTCGCTATGGAGGCCATTGCGACACCAAGGTCGTGTTCGGCGGAGGGACCGGGGGGTCAGGCGGCGCGGGCCGCTTCCTCCGCGTCCTCGATCCCGAGGCGACGGCTCGTCTCGGCGCGGGCCGAGCGGTCCGCCGGGGTGCCCGCGTCGAGGTAGCGGACCACGAGGTGCGGGCGCTGGAGGACGCGGTAGCGGACCTCGAGGTGCCAGTTGCGCACGGCCCAGACGGCGGCGCCCACGGCGACGAGGCCGGCGGTGATCGAGCCGACGCCGATGGCCCAGCGCGGGCCCCAGGCCTCGGCGATCCAGCCGACGAGCGGCGACCCGACCGGCGTCGCGCCGAGGAACACGATCATGTAGAGCGACATGACGCGCCCGCGCATGACGGGGTCGACGGACATCTGGATCGTGGAGTTGGCCGCGGTCATCATCGTCAGCGACGCGAGGCCGACGGGGATGCAGGCGATCGCGTAGCTCGGGTAGGTCGGCATGAGCGCCATGACGCCCGTCGCGACGGCGAACCCGAACGCGGACCCGATGACGAGCCGGACGCGCGGGCGCTCGCGCCGCGCGGCGAGCAGAGCACCGGTCAGCGACCCGATGGCGAGGATCGACCCGAGGATCCCGTACTCCCCCGGGCCCTTGCCGAACTCGACCTTGGCCATCATCGCGGACGTGAGCTGGAAGTTGAGCCCGAACGTCGACACGACGCCGACGACGACCATGATGACGATGATGTCGGTGCGCTTGCGGACGTACCTGATGCCCTCGCGGATCTGCCCCTTCTCGCGCGGGGCGCTGGGCAGGACGTGGAGCTCGCGCGTGCGCATGTACACGAGCGCGAGGATCGTCGCCCCGAACGTCACGCCGTTGAGGATGAAGAGCCAGCCCGAGCCGACGGCCGCGATGAGCAGACCCGCGACGCCCGGTCCTACGAGGCGCGCGGCGTTGAACGACGCGCTGTTGAGCCCGACGGCGTTGGACAGCTTGTCCGCCGGGACCATCTCGGCGACGAAGGTCTGGCGCACCGGGTTGTCGAACGCGGTGACGACGCCGAGCAGCCCCGCGAACACGTAGACGTGCCAGAGCTCGACGCGCCCGGACAGGACGAGGGCACCGAGACCGAGCGCGAGCAGGCCCATCGCACCCTGCGTGGCCATGAGGAGCCGACGGCGCGGGAGCCGGTCGGCGAGCAGGCCCGCCCACGCGGACAGGGCGAGCACGGGCGCGAACTGCAGCGCTGTCACGACGCCGACGGCGATGCCGGAGTTGTCGGTGAGGTCGGTGAGGACGAGCCAGTCCTGCGCGACGCGCTGCATCCAGGTGCCGACGTTCGCGACGAGCGCGGCGCCGAACCAGACGCGGTAGTTGTAGTACTTCAGGGAGGAGAACGTCGCGCTCATCGGGCGGCGATCCGGGTCAACAGCTCACTGGCGCGGGCCAAGGTCTCTCTTTCGTCGGGGGTGAGGGAGGACAGCTGCTGCGTGAGCCACGCGTCCCGGCGGCGGCGGGTCTCCTTGACCTCGCGCACGCCGGCGTCCGTGAGCCGCACGACGACCTGACGCCGGTCACTCGGGTGCTCGGTCTTCTCCACGAGCCCCATCTCGACGAGGGCGTTGACGGCCCGGGTCATCGACGGCGGCCTGACGCGCTCGTGCTCGGCGAGCTCGCTCGGCGACATGGCGCCGTGCTTGTGCAGGACCGTGAGCACGCCGAACCGCCCCTCGGGGAGGTCGGCCTCGCCGCGCTGGGCACGCAGGCGGCGCGAGATGCGGGTGAGCGCGACGCGGAGCTCGCCGCCGAGCGTCGCGGGCCGGCACTGGCTCCGGGAGGGGGCAGTGGGGTCCGCAGCAGGCATGATAGTTACCTTAACTCATTACCTTGAGTAAAGAAAGGGGCGCACGTCACCCCCGCGGGGCAGAACGGTGAGCGGTGCGGCCCCGGGTCAGGGCACGTAGGCGACGACGGTGCGGCCGTCACCGCGCGCGACCACCGGCCCCGTCCCGTGCGGGACGAAGACCGACTCGCCGCGCGCCAGGCGCACCTCGACGGAGCGCGCACCCGAGCCTCCGGCGAGCGTCACCGCACCGTCCAGGCACAGCACGACGCGCGGACCGGCGTCGGGCAGGGCCACCGGGCCCGTGACCCGGCCCGCCCGGAGCGCGAACTCCGCCACGGGCGGGCGGTAGGTGACGAGGCCGGAACCGTCCTCGACCAGCCGCGGCCGTGCGGCGGGTCCGGGCGTGCACGTGGCGCACTCGAGCAGCGCGTCGACGTCGACGAGCTTGGTCGTGAGCCCGGCACGCAGGACGTTGTCCGAGCTCGCCATGATCTCGACCGCGCACCCGGACAGGTAGGCGTGCACGTGCCCCGAGGGCACGAACATCGACTCCCCGGGGGCGAGCGTGACCCGGTTGAGCATGAGGGAGACGACGGCGCCCGGGTCGCCCGGGTGCTGGTCCGCCAGCGAGAGCACCGTGGCGTCGGCACGCTGCGACGTCCGACGAGGAACCCCGGACGCCGGAGCGGCACCGGTACCGGACGCTGCCTCGGCCCGGGCCCGCACCGACGCGACGGTCCGCGCGAGGTCCGCCGCGACGTCGGGCTCGGAACGCGCGTGCAGGGCGAGCGTGAACGCCGCGCGGACGCCCGCCTCCGTGGGGCTGGCGAGGAGCGCCGCCCGCATGCGCCCGACGAGGTCTCCGTCGAGGCCGTCGAGGAGCTCGAGGATGCGCGTCGGACGGCGGAAGCCCGACAGCCCCTCGAAGCGCGTCACCGCCACGACCATCTCGGGCTTGTGCTGGTCGTCGTGGAAGCTGCGCAGCGGCGAGTCGCGCGCCACGCCCTCCCGGTTCTCGCGGTTGAACCCGGCGCGCGCGAGGTGCGGCCGCGGGTGGACCTGCAGCGAGAGCGCGCGCTCGGCGGCGAGCACCTTGAGCAGGAACGGCAGGCGGGGCCCGTGCTGGTCGAGCACGCGCTGGCCCAGGGCCCCCACCGGGTCCGCGCGCACCAGGTCCGCGAGCGTCGTGCCCGATGCCGCCGGCACGCCCGGTCGCGCCTCGGCCGGGCGCCGTTCGCCGTCGGGCACGACGCGCGACGGCGCGAGCGGGTGCGCGCCCATCCACAGCTCGGCCGCCGGACGACCGTCCGGTGCCACCCCCAGGAGGTCCTGGATCGCCGACGTCGAGCCCCAGTCATACGGCTGGACGGTGTTCTCCAGCCGGTAGAACGCGGGCGGACGAGCGGCGGGGAGGGCGTCGACCGACGCCTTCCCCGACCGCTCGTCCGCCGCGCTCGTCATGGGCCGAGCCTAGAGGCCCAGCGCCTCCCGGATCGGGCCGAGGAGGAAGTACACGAGGAACATCGCCGACGCGACCCACATGAGCGGGTGGATCGCGCGGACCTTGCCGAGCGCGAGCTTGATGACGACGAACGCGAGGAAGCCCGCGCCGATGCCGTCCGCGATCGAGTAGGTGAACGGCATGACGATGATCGTGAGGAACGCCGGGATCGCGATCTCGACGTTCTTCCACGAGATGCCGGCGATCTGGGTCATCATGAGGAACCCGACGAAGACCAGCGCCGGTGCGGCGGCCTCGTAGGGCACGAGCGCGACGAGCGGCGACAGGAACGTCGCGAGCAGGAACGCGACGCCCGTGACGACCGAGGCGAGACCGGTGCGCGCACCCTCGCCCGCGCCGGTCGTGGACTCGACGAAGCTCGTGTTCGACGACACCGAGCCCGCGCCGCCCGCGGCCGCGGCGAGCGAGTCGACGACGAGGATCGCGCGCGAGCGCGGCGGGACGCCGTCGGCGTCGTTGAGGCGCGCCTCGGCGCCGACGGCGACCATGGTGCCCATCGTGTCGAAGAAGTCCGCGAGCAGGAGCGAGAACACCAGCAGGATCACGGTGACGGTCGCGATGTTCTGGAACGAGCCCAGGAGCGAGAACTGGCCGAGGAGGCCGAAGTCCGGGACCTGCACGACGCCGTCGAACGTGGGCGCGTTGAGGTTGAAGCCGTTCGGGTTGGAGCCGTCGGGCGCCTTGGCGCCGATGTGCAGCGTGTTCTCCAGCACGACGGCGAGCGCGGTCGCGGTGAGGATCGCGACGAGCAGCGCGCCCTTGACCTTGCGGACCCACAGCACGATCGTCAGCACGAGGCCCACGACGAACACGAGGATCGGCCACGTGCCGAGGTTGCCGAGCGCGAGGAGCGTGCCGCTGCCCGCGGTGACGAAGCCCGCGTTGACGAGGCCGATGAGCGCGATGAAGAGGCCGATGCCCACGCTGATGGCCGTCTTCAGCTCGACCGGGACCGCGCGGAAGACCGCCTCGCGGAACCCGGTGAGCACGAGGAGCAGGATGATGAGGCCCTCGATGACGACGAGGCCCATCGCGTCCGCCCAGGTCACCCCCGGCAGCGAGGCGATGGAGTACGCCACGACCGCGTTGAGGCCCAGCCCGGCCGCGAGGCCGAGGGGGAAGTTCGCGAAGACGCCCATGGCGATCGTCATGACGCCCGCGACGAGCGCGGTCGCCGCGGCGATCTTGCCGAAGTCGGGCGCGTCGCCGCCGCCGAGGAACTGGCCCGTGCCGTCCTGGACCGTCCCGATGATCAGCGGGTTCAGCACGATGATGTAGGCCATCGCGAAGAACGTGACGAGACCACCACGGATCTCGGTGCCGACCGTCGAGCCGCGCTCGGTGATCTTGAAGAAGCGGTCGATCGCGCCGGACGCGGGGGCAGGCGCGTGCTCGTCCTCGTGGACGGGGGTGGGTGTGGACATGGTGAGAATGCTGCCAGAACCCTGTGACCGCGCGGTAACACGCGGGACACGGTCCGGCATCGTCCCCGGTGGGCGTCCGCCCACGTCAGGCGGCCCCGACGGCGGCCAGCGTCGCCCCGGGTGTGCTCGACGCCACGTCCGCGCCGTCGTGGCCGGTCCTGCCGCGACCGCCGAGCGCCGTGGGGCGCGGCGTGCCGGCCCCGTGCCCGAGCCGCTCCGCGGTCGCGAGGTCGGTGACGGTCCGGGGAGCGCCGGTCGCGAGCTGCACGGCGTGGAGCGCGTCGAGGATCGCGGCCGCCCGCTCGCCGGCCGGGCCGGCAGGGACCCCGTGGACGAGCCGGGCCGGGTGGAGGACGTCGACGACCGCGTGCCCGGTCCGGTGCTCGTCGGGGACCCACGCGACGGTCGCGCGGACGCCGTCGGCGACGAGGCCCGCCGCGAGCCACTCCGCCGTCCCGGCGGGGACGCGGGCGCGCCCGACGACCAGGTCCCCGGGGCCGAGGTGCGGGGCGAGGTCGTCGAGCGCGTCGCGGAGCGTCACCACGCGCGAGACGCCGTCCGGGTCGGGGTCGGGTCCCGCGCCGACGCACAGGACGTGCACCCGCGCACCGGCGACCGCCGTGCGGTCCGTCGTCGGGCGCAGCCGCCCGCTCACGAGGCCGAGCGCGAGGAGCCGGTGCAGCCGCGGCTCAGCCGCGTGGCCCAGGCCCGTGCGGAGCGCGTCGAGGGCAGCGGGGTCCGTGTCGTGGAGCACGACCTCGTGGCCGGCGGCCGCGAGGGAGGCCGCGTGCAGGACGCCGCGGCGACCGCATCCCGAGACCGAGACCCGCACGACGCACCTCCCCGCGCCCGACCCTGCATCCCGGCGGGCCTCAGTAGGCCCCGGAGCCGGAGAACACCGCGCGCGCCGTGCGCGCGAGGATGAGGAAGTCGCCGAACATCGTCCAGTTCTCGACGTAGTAGACGTCGAGCCGGACGCTCTCCTCCCACGACAGGTCCGACCGGCCCCCGACCTGCCACAGCCCCGTGAGACCCGGCTTGACCAGGAGGCGACGACGCACCTTCTTCTCGTACTGCTGCACCTCGCGCGGCAGCGGCGGCCGCGGCCCGACGAGGCTCATGTCGCCGCGCAGCACGTTGAAGAGCTGCGGGAGCTCGTCGAGCGAGTAGCGGCGCAGCACGCGGCCGACGGGCGTGACGCGCGGGTCGTCGCGCATCTTGAACAGCGGGCCGGCCCCGTCGTTCTGCTCCTCGAGGTGCTGGACCTCGCGGTCGGCCCCGGCGCGCATCGACCGGAACTTGAACATGGGGAACGTCCGTCCGTTGCGGCCGACGCGCTCCTGACGGAAGAGCACCGGGCCGCGGCTGGTGAGGCGGACGGCGAGCGCGACGATCACGAGCACCGGGAGCGCGGCGAGCGTGATGAGCGCCGCTCCCGTCCAGTCGATGACGGACTTCACGGCGAACTTGGGGCCGGTGAAGCGCGGCGCGTCCACGTGCAGGAGCGAGACGCTCTCCGCCGGCGTGATGGTGATGCGGGGGCCGGCGACGTCCGCGAGCTCGGCCGTGAGCATGAGGTCGACGCCGTACGGCTCGAGCTCCCAGCCGAGCCGGCGGACGACCTCGGCCGTGATGGCGTCCGAGCCCGAGACGGCGACGACGTCCGCGCCGACCCGCGTGGCGACCTCGCCCGCGTGCCGCAGCTCCCCGAGGACGGGGACGCCGCGGATCTCCTCGCCCGCCCCGAACCCGCCCGACGGGACGCACACGCCCACGACGCGGTACCCCGACTCGTCGCGGCCGTTGAGGTCGCGGATGAGCCGCTCGGCCTGGTCGCGGTGACCGATCGCGAGCACAGCCGACCGCATGCGACCGTGGGCCCGCTGACCGTGCAGCCACTGCCGCCACGCGTACCGGCCGAGGAGCAGGCCGCCGAGGCCGATCGGGAACGCGAACGCGAGGTACCCCCGCGCCTCCGGGAAGCGGAGCAGGAACGCGAGGACCGCGAGGACGGCGAAGAGGCGCCACGACGCGTCGAAGATCCGGTGGTACTCGGTGGGGCCGCTCCCCATCACCCGCGGGTCGCGCGTCCGGCTCGCGACGAGCGAGACGGACCAGGCGACCCCGACCAGCAGGCTGAGCACGACGTACGGAACGCGTGCCTCACGGACGGGCTCGTCGATGAACTGGTCCCAGCGCAGGAAGTAGGCGACGAGGACGGCGACGACGATCACGGCGGTGTCGGTGAGCAGGAGCCGGCGCCGGTAGGCGACCTCCCAGCCCTGGGCCGCGAACGCGGCGCGCGCGGCGCGGATCCGCGCCGCGGGAGTCGTGGCGAGAAGGGTGCGCAGGCTCCGCCTGGCGTCCTCGGTGACGCTGTGGGACATGCGTCCACCTCCGGTCGGTTCCACACCCTGCATGGCGACTCATCCTAGGGTTCAGAAACTGCGGGAACGAGGGTTGCCAGGGGGTTTCACCCGGGTGAGAAGACGTTCCGCACCGTCACGGTCGGAGTCGTCCTGAGGGGCAGGATCCTGCGGATCTCGTGCCGCGCTAGCCGCTCGGAGAAATAGATTGGACGGGTGTCCAGGTTCCACGTTCTGCCGAAGGTCCGGATACATCGGACGAAGGTCCCGAAGCGATGTGCGGCCCGGCGCCGACCAGATCCACCTGGACGAGTGACCATGTGTGGAGGCCGTAGCGCGGCGCCTGCATCCTAGCGTGCCGTTGCGAGCGGTCCCGACGTGTGTTCACACCAGAAGGAGATGTGGTGCAGGTCACGGGTGTGACAGCCAGGAGCGGGTGAAAAACCGCGCGGTGGCTACGATGCCCCTGTGCCCTCGTTCGTCACGCTGCTGCTCCACCCCGACCGCCGCCGCCCCGACCCCGGGCCCTGGCGGGTCGACCTGCGCGTCGTGATCCTCGTCGGCATGGGCCTCTGGACCGTCGCGCTCGTCGTGTGCACGGCCCTCCTCGCGACCGGCGCGATCACGCCGCGCGCCGTCGCGACGTGCGGCGTCGGCCTCGTCCTCGGCCTGCTCGGCCTCGTGTGGGAGCGCCGGAACCGCACCCGCTACCGCGCGTCCTCGGACGACTGAGGGTCGTCCCAGGCGGTCCGCGCGAGCGCGTCCTGCGCCGCGTCGGGGTCGCGGAGCGCCTGCTCGAGCACGAACCGCGCGCCGTGGCGTCCCGTCGCGACCGCGAGCCCCGCCGCGAGCCCGGCCGGGCCGGTCGCGTGGACCACGGCGTCCGCTCCCCCGCCGTGCTCCACCCACCACGGCACCGCGACCCCGCCCACGCGCAGGTCGTCGTGACGTTCCCAGGTGCGGGGCGCCGCGCCGTCGAGGACCGCGCGCACCGCCTCGGGGACGTCGCCACGACGGCCCGGGTCGTCGGGGGCGGGAGCGGTGCGCGGGACGGTCCGGACGTCCAGGAGGTCGGCGACCTCGGCCAGCAGACCCGGCGGCGCCGGGAGGACCGCGCGGACGGGTGACCACATCGGGTCGGGGGCGACGGCGACGTCGTCCGCGCCGACCACCAGCACCGCCCCGGCACGCAGCGCGGGCAGGCGCTCGGGCGGCGGATCCAGCCGCTCGCCACGGGCCGCGAGGGCGCCGAGCGCGCGCCAGAGCGTCAGCGCGGCCCGTGCGTCGACCGCCTCTCCGACGTCGGGCAGGTCGTCCAGCAGCTCGACCCACTCGTCCGGCGCGAGCTCCGCGAGGTCCCGCACGCCGCCCAGCGCGGCCAGCACCTCGTCGTCGAGCCCCGCCACGTCCGGCGGGGCCGGGCGCAGGAACGGGACGTGCCGGAGGCCCGACCCGAGCGCGAACGCGCCGCCGAGCTCCTCGCGCAGCCACCACGCGGTGTAGGAGCGCGCCGTGGTGGTCCGACCTCCCTCGGCCCGCACCGGGGCGAGCAGCGCCTCCCGGGTCCCGGGCTCCGTGGCGAGGCGCGCGAGCGCGTCCGGCCACGCCGCGTCGGCGACCGCGTCGAGGTCCGCGACCGCGAGGACGTCGCCCGCGTACGCCTCGGGACCGAGCGTCGCCGCGAGGTACGCGAGGTACCCGCCCCAGTCGGACAGCCAGCCCTCCGGGGCGTGCGGGTCCAGGTCCGGCTCGTCGTCCGACGCCGGCGTGAGCACGTCGCGCACGCGCAGCACCCCGAGCCCGTCGGCCGCGCCCACCGCGCGCAGCACCGGCTCGCCCCAGCGGTCGACGACCGCGGGATCGACCAGGTCGAGCGTGTCGAGCGCGTCCGCGGCCCACGTCCCGGGCAGCGCGCAGCCGCGCACGGGCGACCAGCCACCGTCCGCCGTCGGCACGGGCAGCTCGCCCCACCAGAAGGGCAGGCCCGCCCGCGCCGGGTCCGGTGCCGCGCGCACCGCGGCAGCGACCAGCGCGAGCAGCCGGCCCACGTCCGCCGTCGGGTCGTCGCCCGCGTCCGCCGCGTCCGAGGCCGCCAGGACGCGCTCGCGCACCGCCCCCTCGGAGAGCACCGCCCGGAGGTGGGTCGCCCGTGCCCCGAGCCGTTCGAGCAGCGGGTGCGCGGCCCGCGGGTCGACCACGCGCAGCCCGAGCTCGGCCGCGTCGCGCGCGTCGAGCGCACCGCCGTCCGACGGCTCGCCCGGCCCGGCGTCCAGGAGCAGGAGCCCGCGCGCGCCGCGCACGACCTGCCCGCCGAGCAGCGGCACGGGGAGCGCCCCCAGGGCCTCGAGCACCGACCTGTCGCCGGCGTGCGGTGCCAGCGCGTCGTACAGCGACCGCCAGCGCGCCGGGTCGGCGACGAGCGGGAGGTCGTCCACGACGTCCGCGAGGTCCACGACCCGTGTGCCGAGCGACCGCGCGACCGCACGGAGCGGCCCCGGGACGTCCACCAGGTGGGCGACCCCCAGCTCGGACCGCACGCGCGCGTCGCCCACGTCCCCCGCGAGGACGCACGCCTCGGCGGGCGTGACCAGGGCCTGCCGCACGGTCGCCGCCGCGCCCCCGTCCTCGAGCACGTCGTCGTCGGCACGGAGAACCCCCGCGGCGGGGCGCGCGACCGGCGCGTCGAGCGGCAGGAGCGGGGTCCGGGCGAGCGCCGCCTCGGCCGACGCGCGGACCTCCGCGTCGACGGCGCTCGCCGGCAGCCCGGTCGGGACGAGGGCGAGCACGTCGGCACCGCGCTCGGGCGCGAGCTCGCCGAGCAGCTCCGCGTACGCACGCCCCGCCGCACGCGCCACGTGCGCGGTGACCGGCCCGGGCGGGACGTGCCGGCGCGCCGGGTCCAGCGGGAAGGTCGCCAGGAGCAGCGCGGGGAAGGTGAGGCGCTCGTCGGTGGGGGTCGGGGCGTGCAGCACGTCGGTGCGCGCCCCGTCGTCCGGGAGCGCCCACGTGACCGACCACCGCGTCGACGCACGCTCCTCGACCGGGCGGTCCGCGAGCAGCGCCGCGTCGATCGTCCCCTCGCGCCGCAGGACGGTCCACCGGTCGGCGACGTCCGCGACCCGTCGCTCCTCGACGCCGTCCCCGGCCACGACGACCTCGGCGAGCGCCGGGAGCGCGAGCAGGAGCGGGTCCCCCACGTCGGCGAGCTCCGCGCGGACGGCGGCGAGGGCGTCCGCGTCGCGCAGCTCGATCTCGACGACCGTGTCGTACCCCGGCGGCACCTCGACACGGGCCGGGAACGGGAGTCGCAGCGCCGGGAGCCGGTCGCCGCGGCGCGCCACCTCGGCGGCGAGGTCCGGACGGTCGGCGACCACGTCGTCGAGCGCGGCGCGCGTGCGCGCGACCGAGAGCTCGACGGCGCGCTCGCCCGTCCCGACCCGGACCCGGTCGGAGACCGCGCGGACCGCGGCGAAGCCGACCCCGAACCGTCCCACCGTGGGCGTCCGACCGTCGGCGTCGCGCGGGCTGCGTCCGGTCGCGGAGGCACGGAGCGCGACGAGCGACGCGACGCCCGAGGCGTCCAGCGGCTCGCCCGTGTTCGCCGCGCGCAGCACCCAGGGCTCGTCCGGTCCCGACGGCGCGTGCAGGCTCAGGCGCAGCCGCCCCGGGACCCCGGCGCGGGCCGCGGCGTCCGCGGCGTTCTGCGCGAGCTCGACGACGACGCGCCCCCGGTACGACCCGTGGGCGTGGTCCTCCTCGGTGTTCGCGTCCTCGCGCAGCCGCGTCGGCGACGACCGCCACGCCTCCAGGACCGCACGGCGCAGCGCGGCCGTCCCGAAGACGTCGTCCGTCACTCCTGCGGCTCGTCTGCCGCCCGCTCGGGGGCCGGCTGCGCGTCGGCCGCCGGGGCCTCCGGGGTGGTCCCCGGGTCGGGGGCGTCGGCCGGTGGGGCCTCCGGAGCGGTCTCCGGGTCGGCAACCTCCGCCGGCGCCCCGGAGGCTGCGACCGCGGCCTCCGGCTCGGCCGTCGCCGCCTCGTCGGCCGTCGCCCCGTCCTCGGCGGGCACCGCCGGCGGGGCGACGGACTCGAGCAGGGAGACGATCTCGACGTGCAGCTCGTCGACCAGGGGGTCGGCGTCGGGCCAGTCGCTCCGCTGCGGCTCGACGTCGGTCTCCGAGTGCGCACCGCACCCGTGGTCGAGGCTCACGACCTTGCCGTCGTCGGGCGACCACTCGTTCGCGCACACGCCGAACACCTGGCCGAGGCTGCCCTGGAGGGTGACGAGGAAGCCGCACGACCCGCACTCCGCGGCCGAGGCGACCGCACCGCGGGCCGTCGGGCCGCGCGAGCCGCGGTACCAGCGCTCGGCGGCCTCGTCCCGACCCTGCGGGGACAGCACGCGGGCGCGCGCGAGGGCGAGCTCGTCGATCGCGACGGCGTCCTGCTCCTCGTCGCCCGTCGGGACGTAGCCGGGCTCGAGGCGCGGGTCGTCGGCGCGGAACGGGAGCACGTCGCCCGGCCCCACGTCGCCGGGCTGCAGGCGCTCGGACCACGGGAGCCACGACGGCGCGAGCAGCGCGCCGTCGCCCGGCAGCAGCTCGACCTCGCACACCGTGGCCGTCCGCCCGCGCGGCACGCGCGCGAGGGTGACGGTCCAGTGCCAGCCGCGGTAGCCGCGCATCGTGCACGCGAACCGGTGGGAGATGAGGCGGTCCGCCTCGGCGAAGGTGCCGAGGTGCTCCCCGACGTCCTCGGGTCGCTCGGCGACCTCCTGGGCCGCGGCGCGCGCGAGCTCGACCGCGCCCGTGAGCACGGCGTCGCGCGCGGCACGCGCGGACACTCCCCGGGAACGCTCCTCGGCAGCGGCCACGGCGACCATGTCAGCCCTCGATCTCGTCGGCGACCACGCGCAGGACCTTGGCGACCATCGTGGCCTTGCCCTTCTCCGGGTAGCGGCCCTTGCCGAGCCCGTCGCGGATCCGGTCGAGCTCCTTGATGAGGTCCTCCACGATGACCGCCATCTCGTCCGCCGAGCGGCGCTTCGCCTTGACCACGGACGGCGCCGGGTCGAGGAACGTGACCGCGAGCGCCTGCGGGCCCCGCCGTCCGTCGGCGACGCCGAAGTCCACCCGGGCGCCCGGCTTGGGCGCGGGGGCGTCGGCGGGCAGCGCGGAGGCGTGCAGGAAGACCTCGCCGCCGTCGTCGTTGGCGATGAAGCCGAACCCGCGTTCGGTGTCGAACCACTTGACCTTGCCGGTGGGCACGTGAACCTCGTTCGTGCTCGTAGGAACCAGAACCCCCAGGCTACCGGCCACGCGGCGGCAAAGCCGCATCCATACCGCGGGCGCGCTCCCGGAGCCCGCCGTGCCGCGCCGTCGGTCCGGTCAGCGCGCCGCCGACCGGGCGACCACGCCCGCGTCCGCTCCCGCCCGCAGGGCGACGGCGTCGAACCAGTCGGCGTAGTCGGCCACCGTGCGGTGGAGGTGGCCGAACAGCTCGAAGGACACGGTGCCGAACAGGGTGGTCCAGGCCATGAGCGTGCGCACGACGGCCTCCGCCGGGGCGTCGGCCGCGACGAGCCCGCGGGACGCGACGTACGCGACGGCGGGGGCGACGAGCGCGTCCGCGTCCCCGGCCGACGGCGGGGCGGGCGCGGGGCCCTCGCCGCCCGCCCAGGAGTCGGCGACGACGCGGACGAGGGTCCGCACGACGCGCGTCGCGGGCTCGACGGTGTCCTGCGGCGCCGCGTACCCGGGGACGGGCGTGCCGTAGAGCAGGGCGAAGTCGCCGGGACGCTCGACGCACCAGGCCCGCAGCGCGCGGCACGCGGCGAGCCACCGGCCGGTCAGGTCGTCGCGCGCGACCGCGGCCTCCGCCGCCTCGACCGCGGCGCCGAGCTCGTCGTAGCACTCGACGAGGAGCGCCGTGAGGAGCGCGTCGCGGCTCGGGAAGTAGCGGTAGACGGCCGACGACACCATGCCGACGTCGCGCGCGACGGCCCGGAGCGAGAGCCCGGCGGGGCCGTCGGCGACGAGGCGCGCGCGGGCGGCGTCGAGGATGTCGCGCGTCAGGGTCTCGCGCGCCAGGGCGCGTGCCGTGCGAGGAGCCGTCATTCCGACAGGGTGACAGACGAGAGCGGCGCCCACAAACGAGAGCGGTGCTCTTGCAATGGATGCCGACCCGTGCCATGCTCCTCGACGAAGCGAGAGCACTGCTCTCGGAAAGGAGACCTCATGACCAACGCACCGTCCTCGTCCGACCGGCACGTCGTCGTCGGCGCCGGGCCCGTCGGCCGGCACGTCGCCGCCGAGCTCGCGGCCCGCGGGTCGCACGTCACCGTCGTCACCCGCAGCGGCCGGGACACCGGCGTCGCGGGCGCCACCCACCGCGCCCTCGACGCCTCCGACGCCGACGCCCTGACCCGCGTCGCCGACGGCGCCGACGTGCTCTACAACTGCGCCAACCCCGGCGACTACACGCAGTGGGAGCGCGTCTGGCCGCCCCTCGCGACCGCGCTGCTCACCGCCGCCGAGCGCACCGGCGCCGTCTACGCGATCACCGGCAACCTCTACCCCTACGGCCCCGTCGACGGGCCGATGACCGAGGACCTGCCCGACGTCGCGACCGACCACAAGGGGGTCCTGCGCGCCCGGCTGTGGGCCGACGCGCTGGCCGCGCACCGTGCCGGTCGCGCGCGCGTCGTCGAGGTGCGCAGCTCCGACTTCGTCGGGCCCGGCGTCGGGGGCAACGGGCACGTCTCGCGCGTCGTGCCGGCAGCCCTGCGCGGGCGCGCCGTGACGATGATCGGGCGCACCGACCTGCCGCACTCGTTCACCGACGTCCAGGACGCCGCCCGCACCCTGGTCGCCGCGGCGGCCGACCCCGACGCGCACGGCCGCACGTGGCACACCCCGAGCAACCCGCCCCGCACCCAGCGCGAGGCGCTGACCGACGTCCTCGCGAGCGTCGGGCACCCGCCCGTCCGGGTCCGCTCCCTGCGCGGCGCCGGCCTCGCCGCCGCCGGCCTGTTCTCGCCGCTGCTGCGCGAGCTGCGCGACCTCGCCTACCAGTGGGAGCGGCCCTACGTCCTCGACGACACCGCGGCACGCGCCCGCTTCGGGATCGAGCCGACGCCCTGGGACGAGGTCTGCCGCCGCACCGCCCGCGGCTGATCACCGGACCCGTCGACATCGGCGAACACAGTCGAGCTCGGCGGTCCGAGTCGAGGTCGGCGGTCGTACGTGCCGACGTCGGCAGAACCTGCCGAACGCGTGCTGCGGCCCTGAACGGCACAGGGACGCTCCGGGGCGCCGTCCACAACCTCCGCACCGCGCGGTCGTCGTCCACAGCTCCGGTACCGCCCGGCCCGCGGTGGTCTCAGGAACGGCACGATCTCTCCCCATGCCGAGTCGAGAGCCCCCGACCCCCCTCCACCTCGCGCACGAGCACCTCCCGGAAGAGGTCCGGCGCCGGCTCGCCACCGGCGAGTGGGAACGGGTGCGGCGCGGTGCGTACCGCGACACACCCGCGCCCGACGTCCCGCCCCTCGCGGCGGCGCGGACCCTCGCGGTCGCCCGAGCCCGTGCCGTCGCCCGAGCCCTGCGCGCCGACCCCGTCGTGAGCCACGCGTCCGCAGCGCTCCTGCACGGCCTGCCCGTGTGGGAACTCCCCACGACGACCCACGTGGTCCAGCCGTACCGCAGGTCGGGATCCGCGGCGCGCGACGTGACGCGGCACGTCGGCGAGGTGGGCGCCGAGGACCGGGCGACGATCCGCGGCGTCACCGCGACCTCGCTCGCGCGCACCGTCGCCGACTGCCTGCGCACGATGCCCGCGCTCGACGGACTCGTCGTGGCGGACGCGGCGCTCGCGCGGGGCGTCCGGCGGTCCGACGTCGCGACCGTCCTCGACCGGTCACCGCGAGGTCGCGGATCCCGTCGGGCCCGGCACGTGCTCGAGCTCGCGGACCCGGGCGCGGAGTCGGCCCGCGAGACCTGGCTGCGGTACGTCCTCCTGCGGACCGGGTTGCCGCGCCCGGAGACCCAGGTGCCGCTCCGCACCGAGGTCGGTCCGGTGCGGGTCGACCTGGGCTGGACGCGGTGGCGGCTGCTGCTGGAGTTCGACGGCCTGGTGAAGTACCGCACCGGCCCGTCCGGGCTGGCGCCGCGCGAGGACCCGGGCCGCGTGCTCGTCCAGGAGAAGCTGCGGCAGGAGGCGATCGAGCGCACGGGGAACCGCCTGCTGCGCGTCACCTCCCGGGACCGGCCGTCCCACGTCGTCGCGCGGGTGCTGCGGCACGTCCCGCCCGACGTCGTCCGCGGCCTCCGCCCCGACCCGTTCCTCCCGCCTCTGTGAGCTCGGCGGTCCGGCACGAGGTCGGCACGTTCCGTCGAGATCGGCGGTCCTGACTGCCGATCTCGACCGCGATCACCGATCTCGTGGGACCGGGCCCGGCGCGTAACATCGAACGGATGGCCACCTCCCGGCCCGAGCGGGCTCCGACGTACAGCGAGTCGCTGCGCCAGCGCGACGACGCCGCCCTGGTCGCGCTGCTCCGGCGGCGGCCCGACCTCGCGACGCCGTCGCCCTCGACCCTGCTCTCGCTCGCCGCGCGCGCGATGAACCGGACGAGCCTGGAGCGTGCGCTCGCCGGGCTGGACGAGCTGACGCTCCACGTCCTGGAGGCGGTGCTGGTGCTCGACTCCGTGGGGTCGCCCGCGACGGCGGCGGCGGTCGCGCGGGCGACGGGCGTCGACCGCGCGCGTGTCACCTCCGCGCTCGCCCTCCTCGACGAGCTCGCGCTCGTCTGGACCCCCGGCGCACGGTCGGCCGGGTTCCGCCCGGCGCCGGGCGTCGCGGAGGTCCTCGGCTCTCACCCCGCCGGCCTCGGCCCCGTCGCGGCCCTCGCCGCGGGCGACGCGGGCGCGGCGGGGAGGGGCGACCTGCCCGACGACGCCCCGCCCGGCACCCGGGCGATCCTCGACGCGCTGACGTGGGGACCGCCCGTCGGCGTCGCCCCCCGCGCGGACGCGTCCGCGCGGCGCGCGACGGACTGGCTCGTCGAGCACGGCTACCTGCGTGCGACGGACGAGCGGCACGTCGTGCTGCCGCGCGAGGTCGGGCTCGCCCTGCGCGGTGGCCGCACCCATCGCGACGTCCGGACGGCTCCTCCGGTCCCGGACGTCCGCGACCTCCCGCCCGCGACGGTCGACGCGGAGTCCGCGAGCGCCGGGCTCGAGGCCGTGCGGCTCGTCGCGCGGCTCGTGACGCACTGGACCGAGCACCCGCCGGGCGTCCTGCGCGCCGGCGGGCTCGGGGTGCGCGACCTGCGGCGGGCCGCCGTCGCGCTCGAGGTCGACGACCCGACGGCGGCCGCGGTCGTCGAGCTGGCCGCGGCGGCGGGGCTCGTGGCCGACGACGGCGACGACCCGCCCACGTTCGCCCCGACGCTCGCCGCGGAGGACTGGCTCGACGACGACCTGGGCGACCGCTGGGCGACGCTCGCCCGCGGCTGGTGGCGCTCGCGCCGCACCCCCTGGCTCGTGGGCAGCCGCGACGAGAAGGGCGCCCTGCGCGCCGCGCTCGACCCGGAGCTGTGGCGCCCCTGGGTGCCCCGGCTGCGGCGGTCCGTCCTGGACGTCCTCGACCTCGCCCCCGGGCGCCCGCTCGCCGCGGCCGACGTCGTCGCGGTGCTGCGGTGGCGCACGCCGCGGGCGGTGCCACCGGAGCAGGCCGTCGCGGGGCTGCTGCGCGAGGCCGCGTTGCTCGGGGTCACCGGTGCGGGCGCGCTCGCTCCCCCGGGACGTGTCCTCCTCGGTGCCGACGACGTGCAGGCGTCGTCCGGGACCGGCCCGACGGACCTCGGCGCCGCCTTCGAGGCGGTGCTCCCGGCCGAGGTCGACGACCTGCTGCTCCAGGGCGACCTCACGGGCATCGTACCGGGGCGGCCGTCGCGCACGCTCGAGCGGCTCGTCGAGGTCGCGGCGGACGTCGAGTCGCGCGGCGCCGCGACGACGGTCCGGTTCACACCCGACTCCGTCCTGCGCGCGCTCGACCGCGGCGCGACGGCCGACGAGCTCCTCGCCGAGCTCGCCGCGCACTCGCGCACCCCCGTGCCGCAGCCGCTCGAGTACCTGGTGCGCGACACGGCGCGCCGCCACGGCCGGGTCCGCGTGGGGACGGCGTCGTCGTACGTGCGCGCGGAGGACCCGGTGCTGCTCGCGGGGATCGCGGAGGACCCGGCGCTGCGCGGGCTGGGCCTCGTGCTCCTCGCGCCGACCGTGCTCGCGTCGGCCGCGCCCGCCGGGGAGCTCCAGGAGGCGCTGCGCGCCCGCGGCGTGCCGGCGGTCGTCGAGGGCCCGGACGGGCGTGTGCTCGTCGCGGACCGGGCCGGCCGGCGGGGCGCTCCCGACGGCGTCGCACCGTCCCGACGCGGCCGGGTCGCCACCGCGGGGCGGCGCGCGGGCGGGCGCGTGCGGACCGGCGTCGTCCCCGGTTCCGGGGCGCGCGTCGACGAGCCGGGCGGCGCCGCCGAGCGCACGCAGCGGTTCGCGGACCTCGTCGCCCGCCTGCGCGCGGAGGACGCGCGCTCCGCCGAGCGCGCGGGGGACGGCGCGGGCGGGCGGCCCGGACGGACGGCCCTCGCGGAGGGCGACGGGACGCGCGCGGGCGAGCGGACGCCGTCGGGCACGAACGGACGCGCCGACGGGTACGGCCCTGCGGAGGGAACATCCGACCCGGTGGCCGCGTTGGGTCTGCTGCGCGAGGCGATCGCCGACGGGGCGCTGGTCTGGCTCGAGGTCGTCGGACCGACGGGCTCGCAGGACCGCCGCCGCGTCCGACCGCTCACCCTCGACGCGGGACGGCTGCGCGCGCAGGATCCCGCGCGCGACGCGGAGCTGACGGTCGCGGTCCACCGCATCGCGTCCGTCACCCCCGACACCCCGCCGAGGTAGAGCCCTGGTAGCGCGAGGGAGAACCGTGGTCACGACCACGCCTCGACCTCGCGGCACCACGGCTCCACCTCGCGCGACCACGGCTCTACCTCGGCAAGGAGACACATGACCGACGGACCTCTCATCGTCCAGAGCGACAAGTCGCTCCTGCTCGAGGTCGACCACCCGCGCGCCGACGACGCGCGCCGGGCGATCGCGCCGTTCGCCGAGCTGGAGCGCGCCCCCGAGCACGTCCACACCTACCGGCTCACGCCGCTCGGGCTGTGGAACGCGCGCGCGGCCGGGCACGACGTCGAGCAGGTCGTCAACACGCTCATCGAGTACTCGCGCTACCCCGTGCCCCACGCGCTGCTCATCGACGTCGCGGAGACGATGTCGCGGTACGGGCGGCTCACGCTCGCGCAGCACCCGACGCACGGGCTCGTGCTCGAGGCGACGGACCGCGCCGTCCTCGCCGAGGTGCTCAAGTCCAAGCGCACCGCCGGCCTGGTGGGCGAGCGGATCGACGACACGACCGTCGTCGTGCACCCGTCCGAGCGCGGCCACCTCAAGCAGGTCCTCGTGAAGCTCGGCTGGCCCGCCGAGGACCTCGCGGGGTACGTCGACGGCGAGAAGCACGCCATCGCGCTCAGCCCGACGACGCCGCCCCGCGCCGAGGGCGAGGAGCCGAAGCCCTGGGAGATGCGCCCGTACCAGGCGCAGGCGGTGGACGGGTTCTGGCACGGCGGGAGCGGCGTCGTCGTGCTGCCGTGCGGCGCGGGCAAGACGATCGTCGGCGCGGGCGCGATGGCGAAGTCCGGGACGACGACGCTCATCCTGGTGACGAACACGGTGAGCGCGCGCCAGTGGCGCGACGAGCTCGTGCGGCGCACGACGCTCACCGAGGACGAGATCGGCGAGTACTCCGGCGCGCGCAAGGAGATCAAGCCCGTCACGATCGCGACCTACCAGGTGCTGACGACCAAGCGGAAGGGCGTGTACACGCACCTCGAGCTGCTCGACGCGCGCGACTGGGGGCTCGTCGTGTACGACGAGGTGCACCTGCTGCCCGCGCCGATCTTCCGCATGACGGCGGACCTGCAGGCGCGCCGCCGCCTCGGGCTCACCGCGACGCTCGTGCGCGAGGACGGCCGGGAGGACGAGGTGTTCTCGCTCATCGGGCCCAAGCGGTACGACGCCCCGTGGAAGGACATCGAGGCGCAGGGCTACATCGCGCCCGCCGACTGCGTCGAGGTGCGCCTCACGCTGCCCGAGTCCGACCGCATGACGTACGCCGTCGCCGAGCCCGAGGACAAGTACCGGCTCGCCGCGACCGCCGCGGGCAAGAACCGGGTCGTGGAGCAGATCGTCGCGCAGCACCCGGACGACCAGGTGCTCGTGATCGGCCAGTACCTCGACCAGCTCGAGGAGCTGTCGCAGCACCTCGACGCGCCGCTCATCACGGGCGCGACGACGGTCCGCGAGCGCCAGCGCCTGTTCGACGCGTTCCGCTCGGGCGAGATCTCGCGGCTCGTCGTGTCGAAGGTCGCGAACTTCTCCATCGACCTGCCGGAGGCCTCGGTCGCGATCCAGGTGTCCGGGTCGTTCGGGTCGCGCCAGGAGGAGGCCCAGCGCCTCGGCCGCGTCATGCGGCCCAAGTCCGACGGCCGCACCGCGCACTTCTACGCCGTCGTCGCGCGCGACACGGTCGACCAGGACTTCGCGGCCCACCGCCAGCGGTTCCTGGCGGAGCAGGGGTACGCCTATCGCATCGTCGACGCGGAGGACCTGGGCGTCGTGCAGTGACGAGGCCCCCGCTCCGTTGAGTGCTGGGGATGTGTCGTCCGGGGCGGTTCTGCCGACAGATCCCCAGCACTCGGCGCACGTCCCACGATGTGAGAGCGCTCCCAGGAAGTTACTGACAAGACAGTCAGTTGTGCCCTAGGCTCCCCGCATCGGCGCGACGTCGCGCCGGCGTCGGCGCGCTGTGCCGGCCCCCTGTTCGAAGGAGAACACCCACCGTGACCCTCTCGACGACCATCCCCGGCGCGGGCAGGACAGCCCGTCGAGCCCGCGCCGCCGGTGCGGGCGTGGCGGCGCTCGCCGTGGCCGCGACGGGCGTGGCGCTTGGCGCCCCCGCGACGGCCGCCCCGGCCACCGACCCCGACCTCGGACCGAACGTCGTCTTCATCGACGACTCGTGGTCGGTGGACCAGATCAACACCTACCTCGCGTCGATCAACGACGAGGCGGAGTTCAGCCAGGACCGGCACGCCGTGTTCTTCGAGCCCGGCGTCTACGGCGACGCGTCCGGCCAAGACGACCCCGCGACGGCGACGGGGATCGTCAACGCGGAGGTCGGCTACTACACCGCGATCGCCGGCCTCGGCGCGCAGCCGGACGACGTGCTCATCAACGGCGCGCTGAGCGTGCAGCCGGTCGTGAGCTGCCCGAACAACCCGTGGAGCTGCCAGGACCCGGGCTCGCTGACGCGCTTCTGGCGCTCGCTGAGCAACGTGGCGATCAACCCGATCCAGCGCCCGGTCGACGAGGACGTGAACCGCCCGTTCCCGGCGGGGATCACCGACCCGCACCAGCTCCGGTTCGCGGTGTCGCAGGCCGCGCCGCTGCGCCGGGTCGACATCCAGGGCGACCTCACGGTCTTCGGCCGCTTCGGCGAGTACGCGAGCGGCGGCTACCTCGCCAACTCGCGCGTCTCGGGCCGCCTCGTGACTGGCTCGCAGCAGCAGTGGTACACGCGCAACTCCGAGGTCGGCACCTGGGACGGCGGCGTGTGGAACATGGTGTTCTCCGGCGTCGAGGGCGCCCCGGCCACGGACTTCGGCCCCCGGCCCGACGGCACCACCGGCAACAAGACGACGCTCGACACGACCCCGCTGAGCCGGGAGGCGCCGTTCCTGTTCCGTGACGGCGAGGACCTCGCCGTGTTCGTGCCGCACGCGCGGACCGAGACGCGCGGCGTCGACTGGTCGACCGACGCCGACGCGGGCCAGAAGCTCTCCCTCGACGCCTTCTTCGTCGCCCACGAGGGCGACTCGGCGGCGGAGATCAACGCGGCCCTCGCGACCGGCAAGAACCTCCTGCTCACGCCCGGCGTCTACCACCTCGACGAGGCGATCCGCGTCGAGAACCCCGACACGGTCGTGCTCGGCCTCGGCTACGCGTCCCTCGCCCCGACGTCGGGCACCGCGGCGCTGGAGATCGGCGACGTCGCGGGCGTGAAGGTGGCGGGCATCACGGTCGACGCCGGACCCGTCGAGTCGGACGTCCTCGTGCGCGTCGGTCCGGCGGACGCGCACGTGGCGGACGCCGCCGACCCGACGACGCTCACCGACGTGTTCGTCCGCGTCGGCGGGCCGTGGGTCGGCAAGGCGACGACGAGCATCGAGGTCAACAGCGACCACGTGCTGCTCGACCACATCTGGGCCTGGCGCGGGGACCACGGCAGCGGCATCGGGTGGGACCAGAACACGGGCGACCACGGCGTCGTCGTGAACGGCGACGACGTGACCGCCACGGGCCTGTTCGTCGAGCACTACCAGAAGAACCAGACGATCTGGAACGGCGAGCGCGGCCGCACGGTCTTCTACCAGAGCGAGATCCCCTACGACGTGCCGAGCCAGGCCGCGTTCATGGACGGCGACCGCACGGGGTACGCGTCGTACCGGGTGGGCGACCACGTCCGGCGGCACGACGCCGTCGGGCTGGGCGTGTACTCGTTCTTCAACCAGGGCGTCGACGTGCGCGTCGCGAGCGGCATCCAGGCGCCCGTCCGCGCAGGCGTGACGTTCCGGTCGATGACGAGCGTCTTCCTCAACGGGTCGGGCGGCATCGAGCACGTCGTCAACGACACGGGCGCTCCCGCCGTCGGCTCGTTCGCGTCCCCGCAGGTCGTGGCGTACCCGACCGACCTCCCCGCGGAGGCCGACGTCACGGTCGAGGCCACGACGCGCTGCCTCGCGGGCACGGCGTACGTCGCGGTCCGGGCGACCAACGGCGGCGACGCGCCGCTCGCGGTGACGCTCTCGACGCCGTTCGGGTCGCGCACCGTCGCGAGCGTCGCCCCGGGCGCGAACGCGTACCAGTCGTTCGCGGTGCGCGCCGCCTCGGTGGCGGCGGGCGACGCTGTCGTCAGCGCGGTCGCCGGAGGCGTCACGAGCGAGGTCAGCGCGCCCTACGCGGCGCTGACCTGCGGGTGACCGACCGCACCGGTCGAGCGTCACGAGGCCCGTCTCCCCGAGAGGGAGGCGGGCCTCCGCCGTCGTGCCGGCCGACGGCGGTGCGCCCCACGGCGCCCCGGCCCCGATTGCGGGACCCCAGGGGCTGGGAAAGGATCGGCGCGTGAGCACGGCCCACCGTCCCTCGCTCCCCCGCGCCGCCGCGGACCGTGGCGCGCGCGCGTCGCTCGCCCTCGTCGCGGCGGCGCTCGTCGCCCTCGTGACCGGCCTCGCCCTGCTCCTCCCCGCCGCGACCGCCCACGCTGTGGCCCCGATGGACGTCGCCGACGAGATCACCGACCCCGACGGCGTGCTCGGCGACCGGACCGACGCGGTCCAGGACGCGCTCGACCGCCTCGCGCAGGACACCGACCTCCAGCTCTTCGTCGTGTACGTCGCGAGCTTCGACGGCATGGACGGCGTCGACTGGGCGAACGCCACGGCGAACGCGTCCGGGCTCGGCGTGGACGACCTGCTGCTCGCCGTCGCGACCGAGGACCGCCGCTACGGGCTCTCCTACGACAACAACGTGTCCCTCACCGACGCCGAGCTGGACCGGATCTCCGCCGCGGTGGAGGACGAGCTGCGGGACGACGACTGGGCGGGCGCCGCGATCGCCGCGACCGAGGTCGCGCGCGGCGCGAGCCAGGGCTCCGGGGGCGTGTCCTGGTTCTGGGTCCTGCTCGGCCTCGGCGTGCTCGTCCTCGTGGTCGTGCTGGTCGTCCGGTCGGTCGCGAAGCGCCGCCGCACCACCCCGGGCGGGGTCCCTGCGGAGGGTGGTCTCGCGGCCCTGCCCACCGACGAGCTCAACCGGCGCGCGAGCGCCGCGCTCGTCGCGATCGACGACGCCGTGAAGACCTCGGAGCAGGAGCTCGGCTTCGCGCAGGCCCAGTTCGGCCTCGAGGCGACGCGACAGTTCTCCGCCGCGCTCGCCGAGGGCAAGCAGAAGGTCTCCGAGGCGTTCATGCTGCGCCAGCAGCTCGACGACGACCGCCCCGAGACCGAGCCGCAGGCCCGGGACGCGATGGCCCGCATCGTCGCGCTGTGCGACGAGGTCGCGGCGTCCCTCGACGCCCAGTCGCGCACCTTCGACGAGCTGCGCGACCTCCAGGCGCGCGCCCCGCAGGTGCTCGACGAGACCGACCAGCGCGCGAGCGAGGTCCTCGCCCGCGTCGAGCCGGCGCGCGCGACGCTCGACGCGCTCGCTCGCACGTACCCGCCGACGTCGCTCGCGTCCGTCGCGCAGAACCCCGACCAGGCACAGGCGCTCGTCGCGAACGCCCGCGAGTCCGTCGCCCGGGGCCGCGAGGCGCTGGCCGGCAAGGACCGGGCCGCGGCCGTGGCCCTCGCCCGGGCGGCGCAGAACGCCGTGGGGCAGGCGGTCACGCTGCTCGACGCCGTCGACCGGGCCGGCGCGGACCTCGCCGAGTCGGGCCCGCGCCTCGACCGTGGCCTCGCCTCGATCACGTCCGACATCGCCGACGCCGGCCGGCTCGCCCCCGCGGACCCCGCCGTCGCCCCGGCCCTCGCGGAGGCGCAGGCCGCCGCGGCCGCGGCGGGGACCGCGCGCGACGGCGGAGACCCCCTCACGGCGCTGCGGCGCCTCACCGAGGCCGAGGCCGCGCTCGACGCCGCGCTCGCCCCGTTCCGTGAGCGTGCCGAGCAGGCAGCGCGCGCGAACGCGCTCCTGCGCGACACGCTGGCACGCGTCGACTCGCAGGTCCGCGCGACGAACGACTTCATCGAGACCCGGCGCGGCGCCGTCGGGCCCGAGGCACGCACCCGGCTCTCGGAGGCGATCCGGCTGCTCGGCGAGGCCCGCGCACTCCAGCCGACCGACCCCGTCGCCGCGCTCGAGCGCGCGCAGCAGGCCGACGCGCAGGCGCAGTCCGCCGCGCAGCGCGCCCAGCAGGACGCGTCGAGCTGGCAGTCGTCGCAGGGCGGCGGGATGTTCGGCGGTGGCGGCGGGAGCAACGTCGGGGGGATGGTGCTCGGCGGGATCCTGCTCGACTCGATCCTGCGCGGCGGGGGCGGCGGCCGGTCCGGCGGGTTCGGGGGCGGGAGCTTCGGGGGCGGGAGCTTCGGGGGCGGCTCCGGCGGCGGCGGCTTCGGCGGCGGCCGGTCGGGCGGGCGCTCGGGCGGACGCTCGTCGGGCGGGCGTTCAGGCCGCGGCGGGCGCTTCTGACCAGACTGCGAGCCCCCCGGACCAGACCGGACCACGGACGAGACGGACCAGCACACAGCACCGACCAGCACGAGACGGCTCATCAGAGAGGGACGACCATGGCGGAGAAGCAGAGCATCTTCGGACGGATCGCGCAGCTCGCCCGCGCGAACATCAACGCGCTCCTGGACAACGCGGAGGACCCGCAGAAGATGCTGGACCAGCTCGTGCGCGACTACACGAACAACATCGCCGACGCCGAGCAGGCCGTCGCGCAGACCATCGGCAACCTGCGCCTCGCCGAGCAGGACTACAACGAGGACGTCGCCGCCGTGCAGGAGTGGGGCCAGAAGGCCGCCGCCGCGTCCACGCAGGCCGACCGCTACCGGCAGCAGGGCGACACCGCCAACGCCGACAAGTTCGACAACCTCGCCAAGATCGCGCTCGGCAAGCAGATCTCCGCCGAGGGCGAGGTCCGCCAGGCCGAGCCGCTCATCGCCTCTCAGCGCGAGTCCGTCGAGAAGCTCAAGTCCGGCCTCGCGATGATGAAGGACAAGCTGGGCGAGCTGAAGTCCAAGCGCGACTCCCTCGTCGCGCGCCAGAAGAGCGCGCAGGCCCAGCAGACCGTCCAGGGCGCCATCAGCTCGATCAACGTGCTGGACCCCACGAGCGAGATCTCGCGCTACGAGGAGATCGTCCGCCGCGAGGAGGCGCAGGCGATCGGCCAGGCCGAGGTCGCGGCGTCGAGCATCGACTCCCAGTTCGCCGAGCTCGAGACGTCCGGCGAGGCCGTCGAGATCGAGGCTCGCCTCGCCGCGCTCAAGCAGGGGTCGTCCCCCGCGCCGCAGGTGTCGCCCACCCAGGTCACGCCCGCGATCGAATCCGGCACCACGACCCAGGACGCCCCGACCTCCGACTGGTGACGGCCCGCGAGACCCCCGGTCCGCCGAAGGAGAAACCCAGGTCGCGCGGGCTCCCCCGCGGAAGGGCCGCGGCGTGAGGTCAGGCCGGGACGCTCCGTCCGACGGTCGTGCGGACCTCGGCGACGAAGGCCTCGGCGAGGCGTCGGCCGCCGTCGAGGATCTCCGGCGCGTGCTCGTCGAACCCGGACAGTGCGGCGGCGGTGTCGACGTCGTCGTACGCGTCGCACCACGCCTCGAAGCCCGCGCGCGCCGTCTCGGGGTGGAACTGCACGCCGAGCGCGGAGCCGAGGCGGAACGCCTGGTAGGGGTACATGTTGGACGACCCGAGCCAGACGGCGCCGCGCGGGAGGTCGACGATCGCGTCGGCGTGCATGCTCGTCACGTACCGCACCGGTGCGTCGCCCGCGGCGAGCGCGGAGAGCACGGGGTCGGCCTCGGCGTCGGCCCGCCAGAACACGCGGGTCGCGCCGGCCTCGCGCCCCGGGGGCGCGGCGACCTGGACCTGGCCGCCGCCGGCGACGGCGAGGAGCTGGGCGCCGAGGCAGATGCCGAGCGTCGGGACGCCGGTCGTCGCGGTCGCGAGCAGGGTCTCGCGCAGCGCGGGGAGCCAGGGCGCGCGCTCGTCGTCGTGCGCGGACATGTGCCCGCCGAGGACGACCAGGCCGTCCCCGACCTCGTCCGCCGACGGGATCGCGTCGCCGTCGTCCGCGCGCACGACCCGCAGGTCGGCGGCGAGCAGCTCGGCGAAGCCGTCGAGCGTGACGTCCGGGGAGTTCTGGACGACCGTGATCCGGACGGTTCCGGTTGCGGCCGTGGCGTCGGTGTCGTACGTGGTCACGAGGTCCGACGGTACCCACTCCGGGGTACCCCGACGCAAACACCCACGTCGTGGACATGGCAGGCGACCGCCGCGCGGATAGGCTGACCAGCATGTCCGACCTCCAGACCCCCGACGGCCGAACGCTGACGACGCCGCGCCGCACCTATCTCGTCGTCGACGGCGAGAACATCGACGCGACGCTCGGCATGAACGTCCTGGGGCACCGGCCCGCGCCGGAGGAGCGGCCACGGTGGGACCGCATCGTGGAGTTCGCCCGTCAGGCCTGGGGCCAGGACGTCACGCCGCTGTTCTTCCTCAACGCGTCGTCGGGCCAGATGCCGATGTCGTTCGTGCAGGCGCTGCTCGCGATGGGCTACCGGCCGATCCCGCTCGCCGGGTCGAGCAGCGAGAAGGTCGTCGACATCGGTATCCAGCGCATGCTGGACGCGATCGTCGACCAGCCGGGCGACGTGCTCCTCGCGAGCCACGACGGCGACTTCCTGCCGCAGGTCGAGACGCTGCTCGAGGACCCCGACCGCCGCGTGGGCGTCCTCGCCTTCCGCGAGTTCGTCAACGTGCGGCTCACCGAGCTCACGGGGCGCGGGCTGCAGGTGTTCGACCTCGAGGACCACGCCGGGGCGTTCACGACCGTCCTGCCGCGCGTGCGCATCATCCCGCTCGAGGAGTTCGACCCGCTGCGCTACCTCTGACCGCCCTGCCGAGTGCCGGGTAGTCGTCGTCGCAGCACGTCCGGGACGACGACTACCCCGCACTCACGGTGGCCGTGGCGCTCAAGCGTGGAGCTCGCGGTACAGGGGCGTCGGGAACGACGCCGTCACGCCGTCGCCGCCGAGGAGCGCCGCGATGCGCTCGGCCTCCGCGGCGACGGCGCGCTCGGCGTCCGACCCCACGTCCTCGAGCAGCCGGAACGCGGGCTCCCCGCCGGGGCGCACGACCCACGCCCCGACGATCCGGCCCTCCCACCAGACCGTCGCGCCGGCGTTGCCGATGGTGTCGAAGACCGCGGCCTTGTGCGGGCCGAGGTACCAGTCGCGCGCGGCCCAGCCCATCGTCGTCGGGTCGAGGGCGGGCAGGAGCGCGACGCTCCCCTCCAGCGGGGCCTCCTCGGGGCCGGGCAGGTCGGTCCCGCGCAGCATCACGCCGGCCTGCGGGGCCGGGTCGTCGGGCGTGCCCGTCTCGACCTCGACGGCGACGACGTCGAGCCCCGCGAGCGCGGCGCGCGTGTCCCGCAGGTTCCAGCCGGTCCACCATGACAGGTCCTTGACCGTCGCGGGGCCGAACACCTCGAGCCAGGACCGGGCCAGCGCCGTGCGCGCGACCGCCTCGTCCATCGCGGGGATGCCGCCCGGGAACCAGTCCTCGACCGGCGACCAGACGTGCCGGTTGGACGACCACGACCCGCGCGGCTCGCCCCGCACGACCGCGCCCTCGGCCGAGAGCAGCGCCGTGAGCGGGGACGTCATGGTGCGGCGCACGTCCCAGGTCTTGGCGGTGGTGGGCAGGAACGCGGTGCGCAGGAGCGGCGCGGCCTTCGACAGGCTCGCGCCGTCCATCGGACCGTGCTCCGCGAGCGCGCCGTGCACCTGGGCCTCGACGGCGGCGAGGAAGGTCGCCGCGTCGTCGACGGGCGGGTCCGTGGGCAGCGTCGCGAGCTGCTTGAGCAGGTGGGCGCGCAGCCATCGGGCCACCGCGAGCGCCGCGGCCGCGTGCACGACGGGCACCGTCTCGCGCCGCACGACGAACATCGTGCGCCGCATGGCGAGCACCTTGACCAGGGTGCGCCGTCGGAACACGGCGTCGCGGACGTCGTCGAGCACGAGGTCGGGGACGCGCGCGAGGACGGAGAGGTACACGCTCGGGGCGTCGGTGGCGTGCAGGGCGAGCAGCCGGTCGACGACGTCCTCGGGGGTGCGCGCCGCCGGCCGTCCGGGCAGGTCCGTCGCGAGCGCGAGCTGTTGCGCGACGAGTCGCCGCCGCCTCTGGTCCACCGTGATCCGCACGTCCGCCATCCTGCCCGACGCCGCCCACGCGCACCGCGCGGACGGCGTCTCCGGAACGCACCACGGGTGGAGCCCTTTCCCAGGCGACTCCCAGACCGCGGGAGGACACTGGAGGACATGAGCACCACGCCTGAGGCACGCCTCGTCGTCGTCGACGACGAGCCGAACATCCGCGAGCTGCTGGCCACGTCCCTGCGCTTCGCCGGGTTCGAGGTGCACGCCGCCGCGGACGGGCAGAGCGCCCTGCGGCTCGTGCGGGACGTCGACCCCGACCTCGTCGTGCTCGACGTCATGCTCCCGGACATGGACGGGTTCACCGTCACGCGGCGCCTGCGCGAGAAGGGGCAGCACACGCCCGTCGTCTTCCTCACCGCGAAGGACGACACGCGGGACAAGATCACCGGCCTCACCGTCGGCGGCGACGACTACGTGACGAAGCCCTTCAGCCTGGAGGAGGTCGTGGCGCGCATCCGCGCGGTGCTGCGCCGCACGCACGCCGAGCCCGTCGAGGACGCGGTGCTGCGGTTCGCCGACCTGGAGATGGACGAGGACTCGCACGAGGTCCGCCGCGCGGGCATCGACGTCGACCTGTCCCCCACGGAGTTCAAGCTCCTGCGCTACCTCATGCTCAACGCGGGCCGCGTGCTCTCGAAGGCGCAGATCCTCGACCACGTGTGGCAGTACGACTGGGGCGGCGACGCGAACATCGTCGAGTCGTACATCTCGTACCTGCGCCGCAAGATCGACAACCTCACCGTCCCCGGTCCGGACGGCGAGCCCGTCGCCCTCCCGCCGCTCATCCACACCAAGCGCGGCGTGGGCTACCTGCTGCGCCAGCCGCCGACGACGTCATGACGTCCGGCCCCGACCGCACGACGACGGGGTCCCGACCGGTCCCACCGCCCCCTCCCCCGCCCCCCGGGTCGCGCACGGCCCCAGCCGGCCCCGCGCCGTCGGGCACGGGCGACACCTCCGCGGCGGAGGCTCCCTCCTCTCCGGGCGACGGCGGCCCGACGGCGGAGCGCCCCTTCGGCCGACCCGTCCCCACCGAGGGGTGGGGCTGGTTCGCGCGCGTGCCGCTGCGCGCCCGGCTCGTCGCGATCACGGTGCTCCTGCTGGCCGCCGGGCTCGGGCTGGCGTCGGTGGTGACGACGACGGTCGTGTCGAGCTATCTGGTCGAGCAGGTCGACGACCAGCTCAACCGGACGGCGCAGGACCTCGCGAACGAGCCGTTCCAGAGCCTGCCCGGGACAGCCTCGACCATGCCCTCCGACTACTACGTGCTGTATCGGTTCGCGGACGGCTCCGAGGTCGAGCGCAAGACCGACGTCACCCTGCTCCGGTACGGGGTCCCCGACATCCCCGCGCTGTCGGAACCGGAGCTGCGAGCCCTCGACGGCGAACCGTTCACCGTGGATGCCACGACCTCGACTCTCGGGGTGGCCGTCCAGCCGACGCAGTGGCGGGTCATCGCCCTCACACGGCCAACCGAGGACGGCGCGGTGGAGAGCGCGTTCGTGGCGCTGCCGCTGACAGGCATCCACGAGACGGTGAAGATCCTGGGGCGCACGCTCGCCCTGTCCGCCCTGGGCATCGCGCTCGTCGGCGGCGCGATCGCCTTCCTGGCGGTGCACCGCTCGCTGCGCCCGCTGCGCGAGATCGAGGAGACGGCGGCGGACATCGCGGCGGGCGACCTGTCGCGGCGCGTGCGCCCCGCCCCGCCGACGACCGAGGTGGGCTCGCTGGCCGCGTCGCTCAACGCGATGCTCTCGCAGATCGAGGAGGCGTTCGCGGTCCAGGAGGCGTCCGAGGAGCGGATGCGGCGGTTCGTGTCCGACGCGAGCCACGAGCTGCGCACGCCGCTCGCGACGATCCGCGGCTACGGCGAGCTGTACCGGATGGGGGCGCTCGACACGCCCGACAAGGTCGACGACACGATGGGGCGCATCGAGGACTCGGCGACCCGCATGGGCACGCTCGTCAACGACCTGCTCGCGCTCGCGCGGCTCGACGAGGGTCGACCGCTGCGGCACGAGCCGGTGGACCTCGTGTCGCTCGCACGCGACTCCGCGCAGGACCTGCACGCGCTCGACCCGACCCGGGACGTCCGCCTGGTCGGCCTGTCGGCCGGTGCGCAGGCTCCGGACGCGCTGCGCGTGGTCGGCGACGAGGACCGCCTGCGCCAGGTGCTCGCGAACCTCGTCGGGAACGTCGCGCGCCACACGCCCGCGGGGACGCCGGTCGAGATCGCGCTGGGCACCGTCCGCCCCGCGACGCCCCCCGACGACGTGCCGGACGGCGCCCGCGACACGGTCGCCGTGCTCGAGGTGCGCGACCACGGCCCGGGCGTCCCCGACGAGCAGCGCGGCCGGGTGTTCGAGCGGTTCTACCGCGCGGACTCCTCGCGCAACCGCGCCTCGGGCGGCTCGGGCCTGGGCCTGGCCATCGTCGCCGCGATCGTGGGCGCGCACCGGGGGCGCGTGTCGGTGCGTGAGACGACGGGCGGCGGCCTCACCGTCCGCGTGGACCTCCCGCTCGCCTCCTGACGGACGCGCACCCCGTCCCACCTGCGGGTCTGCCCCGGTCCGCACGACGTGACGCGCGGAGGTCGTCGCCGCGGTCCCGAGCCGGCGCCGAGTGCGGCTACGATGGCGGGTCGTCCCGCGAGACCTAGGCTGGTCGTGAGGCCGCGCGGCGACGCGGGGGCCTCCGCGCCAGGTGCCCACCTGGTGACGACGACCTCCGTCATCTCCTCGTGTCCGTCGAAGTGTCCGTCGAAGAAGGCGAAAGTTCATGGGCGTCTACAGCGCCGACGCACCGCAGTGGTTCCTCTCCTCGTTCGTCCGCAGCGCCCGCGGCGCAGGGGCGACCGCCCCGGACGACGAGGTCCGCGCCGTCGGGCAGGGGCTGCTCGACCGCTGGGACCAGCCGGACCGCCACTTCCACAACCGGCGGCACCTCGCCGACGTGCTCGGCCGGGTCGACGAGCTCTCCGAGGAGACCCACGACCCCGACCTGGTGCGGCTCGCCGCCTGGTACCACGGCGCGATCTTCGACGCGAAGGGCCGTGCGACGTACGCGAACAAGGGCGGCGAGGACGAGTCCGCGAGCGCCACGCTCGCGACCGCCGAGCTCACGAGCCTGGGGGTCCCCGAGCCGGCGGTCCGCCGCGTCGCGTACCTCGTGAACGCCCTTGTGCGGCACGCGCCGGACGCGTCGGACTTCGACTGCGCGGTGCTGTGCGACGCCGACCTCGCGATGCTCGCCGCCGAGCCGCAGCGCTACAAGGAGTACCTCAAGGACGTGCGCGACGAGTACGCGCACATCCCGAAGCCCGACTACGTGCGGGCCCGGATCGCGATCCTCACGAAGCTGCTCGACCGCCGCTCGCTCTTCTCGAGCCCGCTCGGCGCGGCGTGGGAGGAGCCCGCGCGGCAGAACCTCGACGCGGAGCTGCAGCGGCTGCGCAAGGAGCAGCGCAAGCTGGCAGAGGCGTCGACGCCGTCCACAGGCCCCGCCTCCTGACCCGTCGTCCACAGGGACGCCGTCGCTGCCCGCAGCGCCCGGCGTCTCCTGGTTAGCGTCGTCGTCGCCCGGCGCGTGTCGGGCACAGGACGGTCCGCGGGCCGACGAGACGACGGAGACGACATGAGCAGGTACGAGGTCGACAGCGCACGGGTGGCCCAGGCGAGCGCGGCGGTGAACGGGTCGGTGACCGCGATCCGGGCCGAGGTCGGCGCCATGATGCGCCACCTCACCGACCTGCAGGCGTCGTGGCGCGGCGGGGCGGCGACGTCGTTCACGGGCGTGATGACGCAGTGGCAGACCACGCAGAACCACGTCGAGCTCGCGCTCGACGACATCACGGCGGCGCTCGGCGCGGCCGCCCAGACGTACGCGGACGCCGAGTCGCGGGCCGCGCGGCTCTTCACGACGCGTTAGGCGCCGGCGCGCCGGCGGCGTGTCAGGTGTCGAGGTCGACGACGGCGAGAGGGTCGCCGGCGCGCACGTGGTCGCCGGGGCGCACCACGACGTCGAGGACGTGGCCGTCGGACGGGGACAGCACGGGCAGCTCGAGCTTCATCGCCTCGAGGACGACCACGGGCGTGCCCTCGGTGACGCGTCGCCCCGGCGGCGTCTCCACGCGCCACACCACCCCGCCCAGCGGTGCGCGCAGGACGGTGCGCGACGGGTCGTCGAGGTCGGCGGAGGCACCAGCGGCGTCGCGCGCGCCGGCGGACGCGCGTCCGCCGCGCGCGGTCGCGCGGGCGGCCGACCCGACGAGCTCCCCCGCCTCGGCCCAGGCCGCGGCCTCGCGCCCGAACGCGGCGCGCCGCGCCGCCACGACCGCCGCGATGTCGTCCGCCTCCCGGGCGAGGAGCGCGGCGTGCTCGCGACCGGAGAAGACGCCGTCCTCCACCGGGACCTCGAGGACCCCCGCGCGGGCCGCCGCGCGTCGTTCGGCGAGCTCGGCCGGGTCGACCGGCTCCCACACGATCCGGTCGAAGTACCGGAAGAGCCACGGGACGCCCGGGCGGAACGGCGGCCGCTGGGTGTGCGCCGACCAGACGGGGATCGTCCGGCCGACGAGCTGGTAGCCCCCGGGACTCGCCATGCCGTACACGCACAGGAACGCGCCCCCGAGCCCGACGGCGTCGGACGGGGTCCACGTGCGAGCGGGGGTGTACTTGGACGTGAGCAGGCGGTGCCGGGGGTCGACCGGCACGGCGAGCGGGGCGCCGAGGTACACGTCGCCGAGGCCGAGCACGAGGTACTCGGCGTCGAGGACGGTGCGCCGCACGTCGTCGACGGTCGCGAGCCCGTTGGCCCGCCGGACGAAGTCGACGTTGGACGGCAGCCACGGCGCGTCGGACCGGACCCCGGCCGCGTACCGCTCGACGGCGTCGCGGATCGCGGGGTCCTCCCAGCTCAGCGGAAGCCGGAGCACGCGGCTCGGGACCTCGATCGCGTCGCTGCGGGGCAGGCCCTGCTCCAGCTCGCGCAGCAGCCCCACCAGGGTCGGTACGGGCAGGGTGTCCGGGTCGACGTGCACGTGGAGCGTGCGGACCCCCGGCGTCACGTCGAGCAGCCCCCGGGGGGCCTCTGCCTCGAGCCCCTGCGCGAGCGCGTGGACGCGCAGCCGGTCGTGCAGGTCGAGCCCGGAGCCGCCGTCGTACTCGACGAGCACCGCGTCGTCGGCGCCACGCAGGTAGCGGACGGCCGGCCGGCCGCCGACGCGTGGCGCCGGGTCCGGTGCCGCCGGGACGTCGTCCCCGCGGAACGCGTCGGCGTCACGCCCCCGCACGGCACGCACGTCGGTCGGGACGCGCGCCGCCGCGCGGGCGGCGTCGTCTCGACGCAGCCGGTCGGCGCCGTCGTCGTGGACGGTCACGAACCGCACGACGTCTCCCGGGCGCATCTGCCCGAGCTTCCACCGGGAGCCCGCGACGACGGTGAGCGCGCACACGAAGCCGCCGAGGCTCGGCCCGTCCGGTCCGAGCAGGATCGGCGTGTCCCCGCTGATGTTCAGCGCACCCACCGAGTACGGGTTGTCGAGCACGGTGGACGGGTGGAGCCCCGCGTCCCCGCCGTCGGGCCGCACCCACGTCAGCGGCGGACCCGCGAGCCGGACGCCGGTCCGGTCCGCGTGCGGCAGGACGCGCCACCACGACGTCCGCAGCCGGCCCAGCGCCGCCGCCGTGAGCGCCGCGGACTGCGGTCCCGTCGTCACGGCGAGCTCCCACGAGTGGCCCATCCGAGGGCGGTCGCCGGTCGGCACGGGGCCCGGCCCGTGCGTCGTCCCCGGACGACGGCCACCGGTCGCCGCGGGCAGCGCACCGGTGGCCCCGGCGTGGCGCCCCGCAGCGGGTCCTGTATGCCTCGCGAGCGCGGCGCCGTCCGCCGGGGTCAGCACGTCCCCCGCCCCGAGCGCGCGCCCGGCCTGGCCGCCGACGGCGCCGAGGACGAACGTCGCCGCCGACCCGAGATACGCCGGGACGTCCAGCCCGCCCCTGACGAGCACGTAGGTCCGCAGCCCGACGCCGTGCGGCGCGCCGACGGCGAGCACGCCGCTCGCCGGGATCACGACCGGCTCCCACTGCCGGACGCGCGCACCGTCGACCGTGACGGGCGCCGGCGCGCCGGTGACGCACACCGTGGCCTCGTGGGAGAACCGGAGGGTCGGGCCGGCCAGGGTGCACTCGAGCCCGGCCGCGCCCTCGGGGTTGCCGAGCGCGCGGTTCCCGGCGCGGAAGGACAGGTCGTCCATCGGTCCCGACGGCGGGATCCCCACGCCCCAGTAGCCCGTGCGTCCCGGCCAGTCCTGGACCGTCGTGAGGACTCCCGGGTCGAGCACGTCGATCCAGGGTGCGGGGTCCCGCACCGTGGCGAGGGTCGCCGTGGTCGCCGTGCCCGCGACCACGGCAGGGTCCGCGAGCGCCGCGCGCAGCAGCGACACGTTCGTCGGGACGCCGTCGACGCGCACGTCGCCCAGCGCGTCGCTCAGCCCCGCGACCGCGGCCTCGTGCGACACGGCGCGCACGACCACCTTCGCGACCAACGGGTCGGCGTGCGGACCGAGCTCGTCGCCCACGCTCGCGCCGGTCTCGACCCGGACCGCGCGCCGCCGGTCCGCGGTGGTGCCGCCGTCGTCCGTCGCCGCGCGCCCGGCCGGGAGGTCGAGCCGCGCGAGCGTGCCCGCGACGGGTCGGCCGTGCCGCACGTCCTCGGCGTAGACGCGCGCCTGCGCCGCCGCCCCCCGGACCGCGGGTCCCGACGGCGGCACGTCGTCGAGCACGGTCGTGTCGCCGAGGGCGAGGCGCAGCATCCAGCCCATCAGGTCGACACCGGTGACCTCCTCGGTCACGGTGTGCTCGACCTGGATCCGCGGGTTCACCTCGAGGAACGTGACCTCGCCGGAACCGACGTCGAGCAGCGCCTCCAGCGTCGCGGCGGAGCGCAGCCCGACGCGCGCCGCGAGGCGACGTGCGCCGTCGTGCAGGGCCCTGCGGACGCCGGGGTCGAGTCCGGGCGCGGGCGCGACCTCGACGACCTTCTGGTGGCGGCGCTGGAGCGAGCAGTCCCGGTCTCCGAGCGAGACCACACGACCCGCGCCGTCGCCGAAGAGCTGCACCTCGAGATGCCGCGCCCGGTCGACGTGGCGCTCGACGAACAACCGCCCGGACGACCCCGGGCGCGACGACTCCCGCCGCCACGCCGCGGCGAGCGCCTCCGCGTCGCGGCACACGTGCACGCCCGTCCCGCCCCCGCCGCCCGCGTCCTTGAGCACGAGCGGGAAGCCGATCTCCTGCGCCCAGCCGAGCGCGTCCTCCAGCCCGCCCAGCACCGGCGACCCGGGCAGCACCCGGAGGCCGCACTCCTGCGCGAGCACCCGGGCGCGCGCCTTGTCGCCGAGGACGCGGAGCTGCTCGGGCGTCGGCCCCGCGAACGCCACGCCCGCCGCCTCGACCGCTGCGGCGAAGTCGGCGTCCTCCGCGCGGAACCCGTAGCCCGGGTGCAGGAGGTCCGCGCCCGCGGCGAGCGCCGCGTCGAGCAGCCGGCGACCGTCGTCGTAGGACTCGGCGACCGGAGCGGGACCGATCCGCACCGCCTGGTCCGCGAGCCGGACGTGGCGGGCGCCGCGGTCCGCGTCGGAGTGCACGGCGACGGTGCGCAGCCCGAGCCCCCGCGCGCTGCGCAGCACGCGGCAGGCGATCTCGCCGCGGTTCGCGACGAGCAGCGTGGCGGCCATCGCCCTCCCCGGGCCGGTGCGCGGACGAGGCCGCGCCTCGCCGTCGGACAGAACGGCCCCAGCCTAGAACCCGTCCGTGCCGCCCGGGCGTCGTCCGCACGACGTCAGGTCACCACGCCCGAACAGGCGACCCGGCAGGCCGAACAGGCGATCCCGGCGCGTCGGCCGCGCAGGAGGAGCCCGGACCACCTGTTCGGCGCAGGGCCCTCAGACCGCGAGGGCCATGCGGGAGAGGGCTCGGGCCGCTCGTTCCATGACGACGGCGAGCGACTCGCCCACGTGCAGGTGGAGCGCGGTGCGGGCCTCGGGGAGGCGGTCGGCGAGCGCGAGCTCGAGGATCTCGATGTGCTCGTCGATGGTGATCCGGATGCGCTCGGACTCGACGAAGTCGTACATGCGCACCGCGCGCACCTTCTCGTTGACCTCGACGAGCGCCTCGGTCAGCCGCTCGTTCCCCGCGGCCCGGGACAGCACGGTGTGGAAGCGCTCGTCGAGGAGCACGAAGCTCGGGTCGGGCTCGGGCGGCGCGGCGCGCAGCTCGACCCACCGGGCGAGCTCGTCGCGCAGCGCGTCGGCGTCGTAGCGCAGCTCGGTGTTCTCGATGATGCGCTCGACCCCGCGCAGCTCGAGCGTCACGCGCAGCTCGTAGAGGTCGCGCAGCTCGGCGAGGCTGGGCACGACGACGGCGTACCCGAAGTCGGTGCGCTGGATGAGCCCGTCGGACAGGAGCCGGGACAACGCCTCGCGCACCGGGGTGCGCGACACCTCGAACCGCCGGCTCAGCTTGGGCTCGGTGAGCCGCTCGCGCGGGTCGACCCGGCCGTTGAGGATCTCCGCGCGGAGCCGTGTGTAGACGGCGTCGCGCAGCGAGGTCGCTGCCGGTTCCGGCGCGGTCACGATGTCCATGCGGCGTCTCCTGGTCGTCCGGCCCGTGCGTCGTGCTCCTGCCCTGCCTCCATCCTCTCGCACCGCGCCGCCCCGTCCGGCCGTCGCGCGGCACGCGACCGGTCGACGCCGCCCGGACCGTCACACCGCCATCGCGGCACGGACGCTCTCCTCGGCGGCCTCGCCGCCGGACCCCCGGCTCGTCACGCGCCCGGACTGCAGGACGACGTAGTCGCGCGCGGCGCCGAGCGCGAACCCGACGTGCTGCTCGACCAGCAGCACCGACAGGCCGCCCGCGTCGGTGAGCGTGAGGATCGCGTCCTCGATCTCGGTGACGACGGACGGCTGGATGCCCTCGGTCGGCTCGTCGAGCACGAGCACGCGCGGGCCGGTGACGAGGGCGCGCGCTATCGCGAGCTGCTGCCGCTGCCCGCCGGACAGGAGCCCGGCCCGTCGGCCGAGGAGCCCGCGCAGCGCCGGGAACAGGTCGAGCGCCTCGTCGAGGCGTCGCGGCCCCTCGCGCGACGTGTCGGCGACGAGCTGGAGGTTCTCGCGCGCCGTGAGGTCGCCGAACGACTGCTGCCCCTGCGGCACGTACGCGAGACCGCGCCGCACCCGCTGGTAGGTGGGCAGCCGGGTGACGTCCTCGCCGTCGAGCACGACGCGCCCCGACCGGGCCTTGAGCAGCCCGAGCGCGGTCCGCAGCAGCGTCGTCTTGCCGGCGCCGTTGTGCCCCAGCACGGCGGCGACACCGCCCGTCGGCACCGCGAGGTCGACGCCGTGCAGCACCATCGTCCGGCCGTAGCCCGCGTGCAGGCCCGTGAGCTCGAGCATCACGCCTCCTTCTCGTCGGTCGTCGGGGCCGCCGACGTGGGCGCCGCGCCCCGCCGTCGGGCACCGCGGGTCGCGCCCGCGCTGCCGAGGTAGACCTCCTGCACGCGTGGGTCGGCCTGCACCTCGGCGTACGTGCCCTCGGCGAGCACCTGCCCGAGGTGCAGCACCGTCACCGAGGACGCGAACGCCCGGAGGAACTCCATGTCGTGCTCGACGACGACGACCGTCCGCTGGGCGCCGATCCGTTGCAGCAGCTCCCCGGTCTGCTCGCGCTCGGCCTGGCTCATGCCCGCGACGGGCTCGTCGAGCAGCAGCAGGCGAGCGTCCTGGACGAGCAGCATCCCGATCTCGAGCCACTGCTTCTGCCCGTGCGCGAGGATCCCGGCCTGGACGTCGCGCAGATGCGCGAGGCCCACGGTCTCGAGCGCCTGCTCGACGGCCTCGGGCGTCGACGTCCGACGCCGCAGGAGCGCGAGCGGCCCGCGGCCCGCCCCCGCGGCGATGTCGAGGTTCTGGAGCACGCTGAGCTCCTCGAACACGCTCGCCGTCTGGAACGTCCGCCCGACGCCGGCCCGCGCGATGCGGTGCGTCTTCTTGCCGAGCAGGTCGACCCCGCCGAACTGCACCGACCCCGACGCCGCGGCGAGGCCCGTGATCGCGTCGACGATCGTCGTCTTGCCCGCGCCGTTGGGCCCGATGAGGAACCGGAGGTCCCCCGCGGTGACGGTGAGGTCGACGCCCTGGACGGCGACGAACCCGTCGAACTCGACGCGCAGGTCGCGCACCTCGAGGTAGTCGTGCCGGAAGCGCGAGTCGTCGACGCCGAGGACGGACTGCGCCGCCTCGAGGTCGAGCCCGTCGCCCGCGACGCCGGTCTCGAGGACGGCGCCCGCCTCGGGCGCCGGCGCCGTGCCCGACGCCGGTCCGGTGGGTTGCGTGGTCATGCGGTCCTCCCGGAGGTGGCGGGGTCATGGTCGACGGCGGTCGGCGCCTCGGCCGTCGGGTCACCAGGGTCCGGCTCGCCCGGGCGGCCCCCGGCCGGGGTGCCGCCGTCTGCCGGGGCGGGTGCGCCGCCGTCGGGCACGGTGCCGCGGCGCGAGCGGCGCCACCGCGTGACCAGCTCGGCGAGCCCGCCGGGCAGGAACGCGACGACGACGATGAAGAGCGCGCCCTGCGCGTAGATCCAGCCGGACGGGAACGCCTCGGAGAGGCTCGTCTGCGCCCAGCTCACGGCGATCGACCCGAGCACCGGGCCGAGCAGGGTGGCCCGGCCGCCGATCGCGACGCCGACGAGGAACCCGATCGACGGGACGACGCCCACGTCGGCGGGCGAGATGATGCCGACGATCGGGACGAACAGGGCGCCGCCCACGGCGGCCATGAACGCGGCGACGGCGTACGCGACGACCTTGACCTTCGCGGGGTCGTAGCCGAGGAACCGGACGCGGTTCTCCTGGTCGCGCACGGCGACGAGCAGCTCGCCGTACCGCGACACCATGAGCTGGCGCGCGATCGCGACCATGACGAGCAGGGCGCCCGCGGCGAGGAAGAAGAGCATGCGCTTGTTCACCGGGTCCGCGAGGTCGTACCCGAAGAACGACCGGAACCCGTTGAGGCCGTTGGTGCCACCCGTCGTCGCCTGCTGGCCGATGAGCAGGATCGCGAACGCCGCCGCGAGCGCCTGGGAGAGGATCGCGAAGTACGCGCCGCGCACGCGCCGCGTGAAGACGGCGAACCCGAGCAGCGCCGCGAGACCGGCAGGCACGATCGCGATGGCGAGGATCGTCACGACCGGCGACCGGAACGGCTCCCACCAGCCCGGCACCTCGCCCGAGCCGTACAGCATCATGAAGTCCGGCACGCCACCGGATCCCTCGACCGGCCCGGCGTCGGCGAGCTTGAGGTGCATCGCCATGAGGTAGGCGCCGAGGCCGAAGAACACGCCCTGCCCGAGCGTGAGCATTCCCCCGCGGCCCCACGCGAGGCCGATGCCGACGGCAACCATCGCGAGGCACAGGAACTTGCCGAGCAGGCCGAGCCGGAACGTGGAGAGCGTCGCGGGCGCGACGGCGAACAGCAGGACCGCGGCGACGGCGAACCCGACGATCACGCGGGCGCGTGACGAGCGGTACAGGGCGGAGAGCCGCGACGGGCTCTCGGTGGTGACGGCGCTCATGCGAGGCTCCTCGTCCGGACCGACACGAGGCCCTGGGGTCGCACCTGGAGGAAGACGACGATGACGACGAACACGAGCACCTTGGCGATGCTCGCCGTCGTCGAGTACTCGAAGGTCGCCTGGAGCAGCCCGAGCGCGAACGCCGCGATGACCGTGCCCTTGATCTGCCCGATGCCGCCCGCGACGACGACGAGGAACGCGTCGACGATGTAGCTCGTGCCGAGCGTGGGGCCGATGGACCCGAGGAGCGTGAGCGCGACCCCCGCGATGCCGGCGAGACCGGACCCGATGAAGAACGTCAGGCGGTCCGTCGTCCGTGTGGAGACGCCGCTCGCCTCGGCGAGGTCGCGGTTCTGCACGACGGCGCGGATCCGCCGCCCGAGCGGCGTCACCTTGAGCACGACGGCGAGAGCGACGACCGCGACGACCGCGAGCGCGAGGATGAAGAGGCGCGTCTTGGGCACGGCCAGGCCGAACAGGTCGACGGCGCCGCTCAGCCAGGCCGGGGCGCGCACGTCGACGTTCGGAGCGCCGAACACGTCGCGCGCGACCTGCTGCAGCACGAGCGCGACGCCCCACGTGACGAGGAGCGTGTCGAGCGGCCGCTTGTACATGCGGTGGATGAGCGTCGCCTCGAGCAGGAGGCCGAGCAGACCGCCGACGAGGAACCCGAGCGGCAGCGACACGAGCAGCGAGACGCCGGCGTTGCCGACGACCCCCTGCACGACGAACGCCGTGTAGGCGCCCGCCATCATGAACTCGCCGTGCGCCATGTTGATCACGCCCATCTGGCCGAACGTGAGCGCCAGCCCGAGGGCGGCGAGGAGCAGGACCGAGCCGAGGCTCAGCCCCGCGAAGAGCTGCGAGAACAGCACATCCATGGGCGTCGTGCCTTCCGGTGGGTGCGTAGCAGGACGGGTGACGTGACCGCCGAGGTGGGGGCCGGGGGTGTGCGTGCCGGGTCGTGGCGGGACTGGCGGGAGCCCGCGAGGAACGAGCGGGCGGATGGTAGACCCGGCACGCACACCCCCGGTCCCCGCCGGACTCAGCGGGTCGGGAGCGACGAAGTCGTCAGGAGAGGCCCTCGGCCCAGTCGTAGCCCTCGAGGTACGGGTCGGGCTCGATCGGCTCGCCCGAGCTCCACTCGGTGTAGATGAGGCCGTCGGGGCCGATCTTGCCGATGAGGGCGGTCTTGGCGATGTGGTGGTTGTCGCCGTTCACGGTGACGGAGCCCTCCGGCGCGTCGAACGTGACGCCGTCCGCGGCCTCCTGGACGTCGGCGACGTCGAACGACTCCGCCTTCTCGACCATGCCCTTCCACAGGTAGAGCGACGTGTACGCCGCCTCCATCGGGTCGGACGTCACGCGGTCGGCGCCGTACTCGGCCTGGAACGCCTCGACGAACGTCGCGTTCTCCGGGCTGTCGATGGTCTGGTAGTAGTTCCAGGCCGTGAGCTGGCCCTCGACGTTCTCGACGCCGACGCCGCCCACCTCCTCCTCCGCGATCGACACCGACACGACGGGCATGGTGTCCGGGCCCAGGCCCGCGTTCTTGTACTCCTTGAAGAACGCGACGTTGGAGTCGCCGTTGAGCGTGTTGAACACGGCGTCCGCCCTGGCGGACTTCACCTTGTTGACGATCGTGGAGAAGTCGGTGTGGCCGAGCGGCGCGTACTCCTCGCCGAGGACCTCGATGCCGTTCGCCTCCGCGTAGGCGTTGATGATCTTGTTCGCCGTGCGCGGGAAGACGTAGTCGGAGCCGACGAGGAAGATCGAGGTGACCCCCTGCTCCTTGAGGTAGTCGAGCGCGGGGACGATCTGCTGGTTGGTCGTGGCGCCGGTGTAGAAGATGTTCGGCGACGACTCGAGGCCCTCGTACTGGACCGGGTAGAAGAGCAGCGAGTCCTGCGCCTCGAAGACGGGGAGCATCGCCTTGCGCGACGCGGACGTCCAGCCGCCGAACACCGCGGCGACGCAGTCGCTCGTGATGAGCTTCTCCGCCTTCTCGGCGAAGACCGTGGGCTCGGACTGGCCGTCCTCCTGGACGATCTCGAGCTGCTTGCCGAGCACGCCGCCGTCGGCGTTGATCTCCTCCGCCGCGAGGGCGAGGGAGTCGGCGACGGTCTGCTCGGAGATCGCCATGGTGCCGGACAGCGAGTTGAGGAAGCCGATCTTGACGGTGTCGCCGGAGGTGTCGACGCAGCTCTCGGCGGCGCTGGTCGCGGCGCCCGCTCCGTCGCCGGTCTCCGTCCTCGCGCCGCACGCGGTGAGCGTGAGCGCGAGGGCGACGAGAGCGGCAGCCGGGGCGAGACGGGTCGTGGCGCGTGAAGGTGTCACGAGAGTCCTTTCAGCGAGGGTCGCACAGCGGAGTTCTCCGCAGGTTTCTCAGCAGGGGGCCGGCGGCCGCCGGGCAGGCGGTCGCTCGCCGCGAGCACCGGGTACAGGCATGTATACGCTGCTGTGCCCGTAGCGGTGCCCACTGATGTCGACGCTAGTGACGCCGTGTTTCGGCCGATCTGCCCGTCCTGTTAACGGCACGTGTCACACGGTCACGATCCGGTCACGCGCCCGGGAACGTCTCTCGAGGCAGACTCCCCGGTCGGCCGAGGTAGAGCCCCGGTCAGCCGAGGTAGAACCTGGGTCTGCCGAGGTAGAGCCGTGGTCGTGGAGCGTTCTCGAACCTCGTCTCTACCTCGCGGGACCGGAGCTCTACCTCGCGACTACGCTCGCCCCGTGCTGCTCCGATCCGCCGAGCCCGACGACGCCACGCGTCTCGCGTTCGTGCACCACACCGTGTGGCGCGCGACCTACGCCGACCTCGTGCCCGACTCGTTCTGGCAGACCGCCACCCTCGAGGAACGCACCTCGTCGTGGAAGCGCCGGCTCGGGCCGGAGGCTCCGCCTGGCCGAAGCCGGATCATCGTCGCGGAGGTGGACGACGCGGTGGTCGGGTTCGGCATCGGCGGCCCGTCGCGGGAAGTCGGCGGCCACGCGCCTGTGCGGGACGTCGAGCTGTACGCGCTGTAGGTGCTGCCCGAGCACCACGGGACGGGGACGGGACAGGCCCTGCTCGACGTCGTCGTGCCGCCCGGGCCGGCACAGGTCTGGGTGGCCGAGGAGAACCCGCGCGCGCGGCGCTTCTACGCGCGCAACGGGTTCGAGCCCGACGGGCCTCGGCACGCCGACACCCGCTTCGGCGGGATCGTCGAGATCCGGTTGGTCCGGTAGGGCGAGGCCGAGGAGCGGCAGCGCGGGGGCGTCAGGTGCAGCCTGCTCATCAACCGACGCCGACCAGGGCTCTCCCTCGGCCGACCAGGGCTCTACCTCGGCCGACCAGGGCTCTCCCTCGGTGGTCTTCCGCGGGTGCGCACGCTCGTCAGGCGGCCGGTCCGGTCGCCGCGCGGCGGGTGGTCGCGTGCAGGGCGGTGGCGAGGAGCCCGGCCGTGAGCGCGACGACGAGGGCCACGCCGACGAGGCCCGCGACGCCGACGAAGATCCCGCCGGCCTCGCCGTAGTCGGCGAGCGGCATCCCCGCGAACGCGTGGTCGCGCGCCGCGTCGGCGAAGCCGACCGACGCGGCCGTCGCCTCGAGGCCGTCCGGCGTGGCCGCCGCGAACGACGACACGACGACCGCGGCGAGCAGCGCGCCCGAGCCGAGCGCGAGGACGGCGCGGCGCAGCGCGCCGGCGGGTGCCGCCGCGAGCGACCCGACAGGACGAGGCGAGACCGCTGCACCCGGCGAGGCCGCGGCGTCGGGCACGACGGCGCGGCTCGCCGCGGAGCGCGCCACGCCCTCGACCGCCGCGGCTCCCGGGGCGACGGCGAGCACGAGCCCGACGACGCCCGCCGTGATGAGCGCCTCGCCGAGCCCGATCACCGCGTGCACGGAGAGCATCTGGCCGACGAGCTCGCCCACCGGGACCGGCACCGTCCCGCCGACGGCGAACAGCCCGGCGAACACCGCCGCGGACACGGGGACGCTCACGAGCGCCCCGACGCCCGCGGCACCGGCCGCGCCCCGGCCGCGCGTCAGCCGCAGCACCCCGCGGGTCATCGCCCAGCCGACGAGGGTCCCGACCACCGCCATGAGCAGCACGTTCGTCCCCAGCGCGGTGAGACCGCCGTCCGCGAAGACGAGGGACTGGACGAGCAGCACGAGCGTCACGGACAGCACGCCGAGCCACGGCCCGACGAGCGCGGCGGCGAGCGCCCCGCCCATGAGGTGCCCGCTCGTGCCCGCCGCGACGGGGTAGTTGAGCATCTGGACGGCGAAGACGAACCCGGTCGTCGCCGCCGTGAGGGCGATGCGGCGCGGGGTGAGGTCCTCGCGCGCCCGGTACGCGGCGTAGCCGACGGCGGCGAGGGAGACGACGGCGGTCGTCGCCGACGTGGGGTCGTTCAGGAAGTGGTCGGGGACGTGCATGTCAGGCTCCTGTCGTCAGCAGTGTCGTGCGGGGGTCGGTGTGGTCGGTGTCCACGGGTGCGGCGACGCTCGGGGACGGCGTCGCGTCGCGTGGCGGGCCGGCGAGGTCGGCCCGGGCCGCCCGGGCCGCCGTCGTCCAGGCCGCCACGACGACGTCGATGCCGGCGTCGTGGGTGCTCGCGCCGAGGTGGCGGGCGACCGCGCCGGGTCCGTCGAGGTCGAGCCGCAGAGGCCCGAAGGGTGCGGACGTCCGCGGCGGTGGACGGCGAGGCGTGGTCTCCTCGGGGACCGAGGCGGGCGCGGGCGGCCGGGTGCCGAGGCACAGCACCGAGTCGACGACGCGAGCGTCGCCGAGGATCCCGGGCAGTGCGCGGTCGTCGCCGAGGTCGAGGTCCTCGACGAAGAGCTCGCGCACGTGCTCCGGCCCTGCCGGGTCGTTCTGCCATGGGGGTCCCGACCCCTCCGGCGCCGCCGACTCACCGGTCCCGCCGACACCACCGGATGTCCGGGTGGCACCCGGCGCCGACACGTCGACGCGCGTGCGCGAGCGCAGCCGCCCTCCTGCTTCTCCGGAGCGGCCCAGGACGAGCGTCTCGCGCAGCAGCGCGGCGCCCCCTGCACCGTGCGCGTCGCCCGCGGCGAGCGTCACGCGCGTGGAGCGCGCGACGTCGGCCCCGTCCGCGACGACGAACGGCAGCGCGTCCCACACGAGGAGGCCGCGGGCGTCGACCCGCACGTCGACCTCCCACGACGCCGACCGGCCGCGCCCGGCGTACGCGACGGTGCCCGACACCTCGACGAGCTCGAGCTCGACGCCCTCCCCCACGTGCACCTCGACCCGCACGTGGTCGCCCCCGAGGAGCAGCGCGCGCGTCGCGACGAGCGCGACCCGGGCCACGCCGCGCCCCGCGGACAGGACGCGCGGGCTCAGCGCGCCGGGACGCAGGTCGCACCGCACGCGACCCGCCTCCCGGTACGCGCCGACGCGCGTCACGTCGTCCATCGGCGCCTCGCCGCCGCGCCTCAGTCGCGCCCGGCGGCGGCCACCGGCTCGGCCGCGGCGCCGTCGTGCTCGTCGGCGTGGGAGTGGTCGTGCGCGTGCGCCGCGTCGCCCTCCTCGTGCGTGTGGAGGAACCCGTTGCCGTCCTCGTCCGCGTGGAAGTGGGGCGCCATCGGCCCCGGGTCCTGCGGCACGTGCGCGCCCGCGCGGTGCGCGGCGAGCAGCGTCTGCACCCACGTGGTGAGCGCGTCGATCGACTCGCGGTCGAGGCGCGAGAGGGCGAGCACCGGGGCGCCGTCGCGCGCGGCCGTCGCGTCGAGGACCATCCGCGGCACGTCGACGCCCACGTAGGGCGCGAGGTCCGTCTTGTTGACGACGAGCAGGTCGGCCCGCGCGATGCCGGGGCCGCCCTTGCGGGCGACGTCCCCGCCGCCCGCCACGTCGAGCACGAAGATCTGCGCGTCGACGAGCGCGGGCGAGAACGTGGCGGTGAGGTTGTCGCCGCCCGACTCGACGAGCACGACGTCGAGCGGCGCGAAGTCCTCCTCGAGGTCCTCGACCGCGAGCAGGTTGGCGGTCACGTCGTCGCGGATCGCGGTGTGCGGGCACGCTCCGGTCTCGACGGCGCGGATGCGCTCCGGGTCGAGCACGCCCGCCGAGCGCAGGAAGCGCGCGTCCTCGTCGGTGTAGATGTCGTTGGTGATGACGCCGAGCTGCAGCACGCCGGACAGCTCGCGGCACAGGAGCGCGATGAGCGAGCTCTTTCCCGTGCCGACGGGTCCGGCGACGCCGAGGCGCAGCGAGCGGGTGTCGGGAGTGGTCTCAGGCAGGATGTCAGGCACTGAACAGCCTCTCGGTGGTGCGGGAGTGGAGCTCGGCCCACTGCTCGACGAGCGGTGCGCCGTGCGCGGGGATCGCGCGGGGGTCGGTCAGGTCGGCCACGGCGCGGGCGAGCGCGTCGATCACGGGCTGGGCGGCGACGACCCAGCCGGTCGCGACGACCGGGTCGACGGGCTCGAGCTTGAGCGTCGCCGCGGCGACGGTCTGCACGTCCTCGTACCCGACGAGGCGCGCGACCTGCCGCGCGGACAGCCCCGCGCACGCGGCCGTCACGCCGAGCACCACGGGTCGTGGGGGTTGCGGCGCCCTGCGGCCCGTCGTCGCCCGGCCGCCCGGGTCTGCTCCGCCGCCCGGCACCGCTCGCGTGGCCGACGTGGCGCCCGCGCCCGGGTCCGACACCCCGTCGGCACGTCGCGCGTCGGCGACCAGCACCGCCGCCTCGTCCAGCGCGACGACGGCCGGATGCCCCTCCCACAGCCGGCGCAGGAGCCGGAGGTAGCCGCGGCCGAGCCGTCGCGACGTCTCACGGAGCGCGGACGACGGCGTCCGGGCCGTCCAGGCGAGCCACGTGTCGGCGAGACCGCGCGACGCCGACGCGACGCCGTCGGGCACCCCGGCGGACGACGCGCCGCCCGCGGGGGGCGACCCCGCGCCGTCGGGCACAGGACCGGCCGCGAGCGCGACGTGCCGCGCGACGACCGCCGTGGCCGCCTCGACGCGCGTGACCGTGGCGAGGCGCGCGCGCACGTAGTCGGGAACCTGCGCCGCGGGCATGCCCGCCCGCAGCGCGGGCTCGAGGCCCGCGGACTGCGTGTGCCCGCCGGTCGGCAGGCGCGCGTCCGCGAGCAGCGCGAGCATGAGCTCCGCGCGCCCCTCCCCGTCGACCTCCGGCATCGCGCTCATGGCTAGAACAGCGAGTAGAGCTGCGCGAGGGGCAGCCGGTCGGCGGGGGCGGGGACGACGAGCTCGCCGTCGACCTCGATCGCGAAGGACTCGGGGTCGATCTCGATCTGCGGCAGGTAGTCGTTGTTCTTCATCTGCGCCTTGCCGACGTCGCGCGTGTCCGCGACCGGGAGGAGCTGCCGGGCGAGCCCGAGCCGCTCCTCCAGGCCGTCGTCGAGCGCGGCGGGCGAGACGAACGACATCGACACGTCGGCGCCGATCGCGTCGGCGAGCGCCGGACGCATGAGCACGGGCTGCGGCGACGGGATGGACGCGTTGGGGTCGCCGAGCGCGCCCCACACGAGCGCGCCGCCCTTCATGACGACGCTCGGGCGGACACCGAAGAGCTTGGGCTCCCACAGCACGAGGTCCGCGACCTTGCCCGGCTCGACCGATCCCACGTACGCGTCGATCCCGTGCGCGACCGCGGGGTTGATCGTGTACTTCGCGACGTAGCGCCGGGCGCGCAGGTTGTCGGCCGGGAGCTCGGGCCCGCGCGCGCCGCCGGGGTGCGCGCCGCGCCGGGCCTTCATGACGTGCGCGACCTGCCACGTGCGCGTGACCACCTCGCCGATGCGGCCCATGGCCTGCGCGTCGGACGACGTGATGGACATGGCGCCGAGGTCGTGGAGCACGTCCTCGGCCGCGATGGTGGTGCCGCGGATGCGCGACTCGGCGAACGCGAGGTCCTCCGCGACGTGCGGGTTGAGGTGGTGGCAGACCATGAGCATGTCGAGGTGCTCGGCGACCGTGTTGACCGTGTGCGGGAGGGTCGGGTTCGTCGAGCCGGGGATGACGTTCGGGTGGCTCGCGACGGTGAGGATGTCGGGCGCGTGGCCACCGCCCGCGCCCTCGGCGTGGAACGCGTGGATCGAGCGTCCGCCGATCGCGCGCAGCGTCGACTCGACGAACCCGGCCTCGTTGAGCGAGTCGGAGTGCAGCGCGACCTGGAGCCCCCAGTCCTCGGCGGCGCGCAGAGCGGCGTCGATCGCGGCCGGGGTCGAGCCCCAGTCCTCGTGCACCTTGTAGCCGCCCGCGCCGGCCATGGCCTGCTCGCGCAGGCTCTCGGCGCTCACCGTGTTGCCCTTGCCGAGCAGCAGGACGTTCACGGGGAGCCGGTCCAGCGCGCGGTGGATCGCCTCGAGGTGCCAGGCGCCGGGCGTGACCGTCGTGGCCTTCGTGCCCTCGCTCGGCCCGGTCCCGCCGCCCGCGACGGTCGTGATGCCCGTCGCGAGCGCCTCGACCACCTGGGACGGCGAGATGAGGTGCACGTGCGAGTCGATGCCGCCCGCGGTGAGGATCTTGCCCTCGCCGCTCACGACGTCGGTCGACGGGCCGATGTGCAGGTCCGGGTGGACGCCGTCCGCGACGTCGGGGTTGCCCGCGCGGCCGAGCGCGACGATCCGCCCGTCCCGGATCCCGACGTCGGCCTTGACGATCCCCCACCAGTCCAGCACGACGGCGTTCGTCACCACCGTGTCGAGCGCGCCCTCGGCGCGGGTCGTGGTTCCCTGCGCCATCGACTCGCGGATCGACTTGCCACCGCCGAAGACGGCCTCCTCGCCCCCGAACGTGCGGTCCTCCTCGACCTCGATCCACAGGTCGGTGTCGCCGAGGCGCACCTGGTCCCCCGTCGTCGGCCCGTACAGCGCGACATAACGCTCGCGCGAGATCGCGACCATGAATCAGTCCTCCTCGGAAGTGCCCCGCCCGCCGAACCCTGGATCTCTCCCCACGTCTGCGGGGTCCTGGGGAGCGACCCCGGGTTCGGCAGGTTTGGTCGGGTGGTCCAGGGCGCCGCCGTCGGGCTTGCCGCGCTGGAGGCCGGGCACGCGTCGTCGGCCCCGGAGGGCGACGGCCTCGACCTCCGCGGACGCGCCGGGCTCGAAGCGGCGTGACGTGCCGGACGGGACGTCGAGCCGGAACCCGTGCGCGGCGGCACGGTCGAAGGAGAGCGCGGCGTTGGCGTCGGGGAGGTGCAGGTGGGAGCCGATCTGGACCGGGCGGTCTCCGGTGTTCGTCACGACCAGCGTCACCCGCTCGTCGTCGGTGCGGTCGGCGTTGAGCACCACCGGCACGCCCTCGGTGCCGCGCTTGAGCCGGACCGCGCCCGGGCCGCTCGTACGGATGCCTGCCATGTGTCGCCTCGCTCTCGCTGAGCCTCGTGCGTGCGCCGGACCGGTCCGGCTCAGGCGATCGGCTGGTGGATGGTGACGAGCTTGCGCCCGTCGGGGAAGGTCGCCTCGACCTGGACGTCGGGCAGCATCTCCGCGACGCCCTCCATCACCTCGTCGCGCCCGAGCACCTCGCGCCCGGCGACCATGAGCTCCTCGACGCCCGCCCCCTCGCGTGCGCGCTCGATCACCCACGTGGTGAGCAGGGCGACGGTCTCGGGGTAGTTGAGCAGCACGCCGCGGTCGCGGCGGTCGCGCGCGACCATGCCCGCGACGGCGAGCAGCAGCTTCTCGGTGTCCGCGGGCGTCAGGTGCATGGCGGCGATCCTGCCGGGCGTTCGTTTCCGGCGTGTATACACGGCGTTATACGTGCGTGTACCGCGACTCCCCCGGGCCTGGCGGCGACGGGAGGAGGACTCCCGCGGGCACGACGAAGGCCGCCAACCGGGCGAACCCGGCCGACGGCCTTCGATGTCCTGCGGCCTCCCGGACCAGCCGGGAGAGGGTCAGGCGTGGATCAGAAGTCCATGCCGCCCATGCCACCGTCGCCACCGGGGGCGGCCGGAGCCTTCTCCGGCTTGTCGGCGACGACGGCCTCGGTCGTGAGGAAGAGCGCCGCGATGGAGGCGGCGTTCTGCAGCGCGGAGCGCGTGACCTTGACCGGGTCGTTCACGCCGGCGGCGAGGAGGTCCTCGTACTCACCGGTCGCGGCGTTGAGGCCCTGGCCGGCGGGGAGGTTGCGCACCTTCTCCGCGACGACGCCGCCCTCGAGGCCCGCGTTGACGGCGATCTGCTTGAGCGGGGCGTCGATCGCGGCGCGCACGATCTGCGCACCGGTCGCCTCGTCGCCCTCGAGCTCGAGCTTCTCGAACGCCACGGCACCGGCCTGGATGAGCGCGACACCACCACCGGCGACGATGCCCTCCTCGACGGCCGCCTTCGCGTTGCGCACGGCGTCCTCGATGCGGTGCTTGCGCTCCTTGAGCTCGACCTCCGTCGCGGCACCCGCCTTGATGACGGCCACGCCGCCGGCGAGCTTCGCGAGGCGCTCCTGGAGCTTCTCGCGGTCGTAGTCGGAGTCCGACTTCTCGATCTCGCCACGGATCTGGTTGACGCGACCCTGGATCAGGTCGGCGTCGCCCGCACCCTCGACGATCGTGGTCTCGTCCTTGGTGACGACGACCTTGCGCGCCTGGCCGAGCAGGTCCAGCGTCGCGTTCTCGAGCTTGAGGCCCACCGTCTCGGTGATGACCTGGCCGCCGGTGAGGATCGCGATGTCCTGGAGCATGGCCTTGCGGCGGTCGCCGAAGCCCGGGGCCTTGACGGCGACGGACTTGAACGTGCCACGGATCTTGTTGAGCACCAGCGTCGCGAGCGCCTCGCCCTCGACGTCCTCGGCGATGATGAGGAGCGAGCGGCCGGCCTTCATGACCTGGTCGAGGACCGGGAGCAGGTCCTTCACGTTCGAGATCTTGGACTCGACGATGAGGACGTACGGGTCCTCGAGCACGGCCTCCTGGCGCTCGGGGTCCGTCTCGAAGTAGCGCGCGAGGAAGCCCTTGTCGAAGCGCATGCCCTCGGTGAGCTCGAGCTCGAGGCCGAACGTGTTCGACTCCTCGACCGTGATGACGCCCTCCTTGCCCACCTTGTCGAGGGCCTCGGCGATGAGCTCGCCGATCGCGGGGTCGCCGGCGGAGATGGCGGCCGTGGCGGCGATCTCCTCCTTGGTCTCGATGTCCTTCGCGGCGTTGAGCAGCTGCTCCGTCACCGCGTCGACGGCCTTCTCGATGCCGCGCTTGACGGCGATCGGGTTGGCGCCGGCCGCGACGACGCGCAGGCCCTCGCGCACGAGCGCCTGGGCGAGCACGGTCGCGGTGGTGGTGCCGTCACCCGCGACGTCGTCGGTCTTCTTGGCGACCTCCTTGACGAGCTCCGCACCGATCTTCTCGTACGGGTCCTCGAGCTCGATCTCCTTGGCGATGGAGACGCCGTCGTTCGTGATGGTCGGCGCGCCCCACTTCTTGTCGAGCACGACGTTGCGGCCCTTGGGGCCGAGGGTGACCTTGACGGTGTCGGCGAGGGCGTTGAGCCCGCGCTCCATGCTCCGACGAGCCTCCTCGTCGAAGGCGATGATCTTGGCCATGGGGAATGATCCTCCGCTGGTGGCGTATGGCGGTCGGCCGGCGCCCGCGACGGACGGCCCGCGACGGGCGGCGTTCATGTCACGCCGCCGGGGCGGGCCTCACCTGTCGACCTGGTGGGTTGCGCCGCAGCCGCGTGAGCGGCTGCCTGCGCTGGTCACTTCTGTCACTCTCATGACGAGAGTGCTAACGCCATTATTGGCACTCGCACCGTGCGAGTGCAAGACAGCCCGTCCGCGCCCGCCCCCGTATCGCGACGGGCGAAACCCACCGTGCCGCGCCGCCCCTTAGGATGCGCGGTGTGATCCGCGCAACACCGTCGTGGCGCCTCGCAGCAGCCCTGGCCGGCTTCGTGCTGGTCCCTGCCCTCGGCCTCACCGCCGCGACCGCCGTCGCGGCTCCGACGGGCGAGCACATCGACCTGTACCAGGACGGCGTCGCCGTCGCGGCCACCCCCGACGGCGGCACCGCGCTCCTGCGCCTCGCCCCCGGGGCCGCGGTGACGTACCTCCCCGGCAGCCGTGTGCTCGATCCCGCGGCGCTCGACCCTGTCGCGCTCGCCGACGGCATCGACCCCGCGGACGGCGAGGCGGACCGGCTCGCGCAGGTCGCCGGACCGCGGCTCGACGCGTCGGCGCTCCTGGACCCCGACCGGGCGCAGGACGCCGCCGCCGCGTCACGCGCCTGGCTCGCGTCCGGCGTCGTCCCCGGCGGGGACGGGCCGTTCGCCGCGCTCGGCGAGGCCGCGCTCCTGGACCTGCGCGCCCTCACCCTCGACGACGGCGCCGCGCTCGCCGCCGCCTCGCCCAAGTGGCGCTACGTGTGGCCGCGCGACGCGTCGTTCACGGCGGCGGCGTTCGCGCGCACCGGGCACGTCGACGACGCGCGGCGCGTCCTCGGCTTCCTCGCCCGCGTCCAGGAGGACGACGGGTCGTTCCACGCGCGCTACCTGCCCGACGGCTCGGGCGTGCCCGACGACCGCGGCCTCCAGTCCGACGGCGTCGGCTGGGTCCTGTGGGCGGCCGACGTCGTGCTCGAGGAGACGCCCGCCGCCGAGCGGCGCGAGGTCGCCGCGGAGCTGCGGCCCCTCGTCGACGCCGCGACCGACCACGCGCTCTCGCTCGTCGACGGCGAGGACCCGCTGCCCCCGCCGTCGAGCGACTACTGGGAGGTCGAGCCGACGGCGCTCACCCTCGGCACCGCCGGCCCCCTGCTCGCCGGGCTCGAGGCCGCGGCCGACGTCTACGCCGCGGCGGGCGAGACGGGCCGGGCGACCGACGCGACGCTGGCCGCCGCGCGCCTGCGCATGGCCGTCGAGCGGTCGTTCGGGTCGCAGGGCTACCCGCGCCACGTGACGGGCGGCGCGCGGGACGCGTCGACCGCGTTCGTGCTGCCGCCGTTCCAGCCCGAGCCGCTCGCGGGCGCGGACGTCGCGTGGCGCGCGTCGGTCACCGAGATGCTGCGACCCGCGGGCGGCCTCGCGCCCGGGGCGGGCTGGCGCGAGGACGGCATCTCCTGGACGCCGCAGACGACGCTCTACGCGCTCGCCGCCGCGTCGTCGTCGGACCCGGAGGACCGGGCCGACGCCCGGGAGTGGCTCCGCTGGGTGGACGACCACCGCACCGCGTCCGGCGCGATCCCGGAGAAGGTCCTGGCGGACGGCTCCCCGGCCGCCGTCGCGCCGCTCTCCTGGAGCTCCGCGCTCGTCGTGCTCGCGCTCGTGGAGCTCGACACGACCACCGCCGACCCGGCGAGGTAGAGCCGAGGCCACCTGAGGTAGAGGCGTGGTCACCTGAGGTAGAGGCGTGGTCACCTGAGGGAGCGACGTGGCGTCGACCGCGAGCGCTACCTGGCGCCCACGTCCGCCGTCGGAGCCAGATCGGGCTCCGCGCGGACGTCGAACTCCCGGCGCAGCACGCGCCGCGCGGCGTACCAGCCGCCGAGCCCGTGCACGCCCGGCCCGGGGGGCGTCGACGCCGAGCACAGGTAGACGCCCTCCAGCCCGACGGCGTACGGGTCGAGCCGGGGGGTGGGGCGCGCGACCATCTGCCACATGCTCACCGCGCCACCCGCGATGTCGCCACCCACGTAGCTCTCGTCGTGCGCGGCCATCTCCGCCGCCGGCACGCACCGCGACGTGACGACGAGGTCCCGGACCCCCGGGGCGAACCGTTCGAGCTGACCGAGGACGTCCTCCGTCACGTCACGCGTCGATCCGGCGGGCACGTGCGCGTACGTCCACAACGGCCGCGCCCCGTCGACCTCGCGCGCGGGGTCGACGACGGTCGGGTCGCTCACGAGCACGACCGGCCGGGCCGCGTGCCGACCGGCCGCGACGTCCGCCTCGGCACGCGCCATCTCGGCAGGCGTCCCGCCGACGTGCACGGTCCCGGCACGCCCCACCTCGGGATCGGCCCACGGGACCGGACCGGAGAGCACGAGGTCGACCTTCGCGGCCGCGTCGCCGTGCCGGAACCGCCGCAGGGCCCACTCCGCCCGGGGAGACAGACGGTCGCCGAACACCTCCGCGACGACGCCGGGCGTGGTGTCGAACACGTACGCCCGGGCCCGCGGCAGGTCCTGGATCGCACCGACGCGGTGGCCGGTCACGACCTCGCCGCCGTGCGCGCGCAGGTCGTCCAGGAGTGCCGCGACGATCGCGCCCGACCCGCCCCGCGGCAGCGGCCAGCCGCCCGGCGCGTGGCCGAGCGAGGCGAGCAGCAGCGCCGTGCCCGCGGCGGCCAGGGAGGGCAGCCGCGAGATGGCGTGCGCCGCGACCCCCGTGAGCAGCGCTCCCGCTTCCTCGGTGCGGAAGCGGCGCCCCCAGGCCGCGCTCCCCTGCTCGAGGACGGCGGCGCCGAACCGCGCGGCGACCGCGGCCCCGCCCGGCGTCAGCGCCCGCCCGGGGACGGAGCGCTTGTCGCCCAGGGCGAGCGCGACGACGTCGCGCCAGCCCTCCGCCAGCGGGCCGAGCAGCGCGCGCCAGGCGGCGCCGTCGACGCCGAGACGATCCACCGTGCGGTCGAGGTCGTGGTAGGCGATGCCCGCGCGGCCACCGTCGAGCGGCTGCGCGTACGACACCTCCGGCACGAGCAGCTCCACGCCGCGCGCGCCCAGGTCGAACGCCTCGAAGAACGGCGACGCCCACGCCATCGGGTGCACGGCCGAGCACACGTCGTGCACGACTCCGCCCGCGAGGCCGAGGTCGAGCGTGCGCGCGCCGCCACCGATCGTCGGCTGCGCCTCGAGGACGCGCACGGCGAGACCGGCGCGTGCGAGGGTCACGGCGGCGGCCAGCCCGTTGGGGCCCGAACCGACGACGACGGCGTCGAGGTTCTCCGTCACGCGACCCTCGTGAGCGGCGTCAGAGCGGCCGCACCTGCTCGGCCTGCGGGCCCTTGGTGCCCTGGCCGAGCTCGAACTCGACCTCCTGGCCCTCGTCGAGCGTGCGGTAGCCGTCGGTCTGGATCGCGCTGAAGTGCACGAAGAGGTCCTGTCCGCCGGCCGCAGGCGTGATGAACCCGTAGCCCTTCTCGGCGTTGAACCACTTCACGGTGCCCTGAGCCATTGACGTTCTCCTCGTGCATCGTCGCCCGCGAGGCGACCCCCGCCTCGTGGTAGCCCGAGCCTAGCCCGACCGTGGCGCGCGCGGTAGGTCGAACGCGTGGCCGCGACAGGCAGACGGCGAGGTGAACGAGCAGGTCACACCGGTGCCACCACGACAGCAGGGAGAGCAGACCGCGCCGTCGTCAGCCGACGGGCGTGAGCTCCGACTTGACGATGACCACCACGTCACCGGCCCGGAGAGTCTGCTGGCTCACCTGCTCGGCCGGGATCCCGAGGATCGCCGCCACGGCGGCGGCGCTGTCGCTGCGGTCCTCGCCGTACCAGACCGTGGTTGCTGCGATCTCGTCCGGGTCGCCCTCGTAGTCCGCAGCCTCGACGTTCGTGAACCCCTGGCTCGTGAGCGCGTCGCGGCCCTTCCCTGCCTCACCGCCGATGCCGCTGGCGTTGAGCACCCGGACGCTGGCCGACGGGTCGGCGGCCGCCATGAGCGTCGCGAGGTCGGGAGCCGCGGGAGTCTCGTCGGCGGGGGGCTCCTCCGCCGCGGGGGGCTCCTCCGTCGCGGGAGGCTCCTCGGTCTCGTCGGCGGGGGGCGCCTCGGTCTCCTCCGCGGCAGGGTCGGTCGACTGCGCCTGCGGCGGGTTCTCGGTCGCCCCGTTGTCCGACAGCAGCGCGACGCCCCCGTAGGCGAGACCGGCGAAGACGACGGCGACCAGCAGGAACGGCCACGTCTTGCTCCACCCGCTGCGCGGCGTGCGGTGCACCCCCACGGGCGCACCCTGCTGCGCGGGCGCGTCGAACTCGTCGGGCGCGTAGGGGTAGCGGCTCTTCGTCACGGCGACAGGGTAGCCCGGTCAGGCCCGTTGGCTAAACGCCCAGTTCGCCCGGACTTCACGGGCGACGGCGGTCCGCACGTCAGAGGCCTTCGAGCCGACGGGCCGTGCGAGCCCGCTGCCTGGTGGAACGCATCCGGCGCAGGCGCTTGACGAGCATCGGGTCGTGCGCGAGCGCCGCCGGGGAGTCGATGAGCGCGTTGAGCACCTGGTAGTAGCGCGTCGCCGTCATGTCGAACAGCTCGCGCACCGCCTGCTCCTTGGCGCCCGAGTACTTCCACCACTGCCGCTCGAACGCCAGGATCTCCTGGTCGCGCTCGCTCAGGCCCGACGACGGGGCCTCCTGGACGTTCGGGTCGCCGACCGCGTCGGGTCCGTCGAGCACGTACGCCGCCTCGCTCATCGTTCCCTCCCTGCACTCTCTCGTCACGGGACCTGCGCACCTCGGTGCGCGCGGCCGCCTCTCAGCGTACGCACGAACCACACGAGTGTCATTCGCCCTCGCCGGAGGCGTGACGGGGCGCTCCGGGCGGCCGATAGGCTCGGTGCCGTGGAGAGCGCACCCGCCCAGCCCGTCGACGTCGCCCCGGGCAGCACCCCGGCCGGCACCGGTCCGACGCCGAGCCCCCGCCCCCCGCTCGCGAGCATCATGGCGCCCGACTGGGCCGAGGCCCTCGCGCCCGTCGAGCCGCAGCTCCACGCGCTCGGGGACTTCCTGCGCGCGGAGGTCGCGGCCGGGCGCGAGTACCTGCCCGCGCCGTCGGCGATCCTCAACGCGTTCTCGCGGCCCCTCGCGGACGTGCGCGTCCTCGTCGTCGGGCAGGACCCCTACCCCACCCCGGGGCACCCCATGGGACTGTCGTTCTCCGTGCAGCCGCACGTGCGCCCGGTGCCGCGATCGCTCCAGAACATCTTCGCCGAGCTCGCCGACGACGTCGGGGCCCCCACGCCCGCGAACGGCGACCTCACCGCGTGGAGCGACCAGGGCGTCATGCTCCTCAACAGGGTGCTCACCGTCCGTCCGGGCGAGCCCGGATCGCATCGCGGCCAGGGCTGGGAGACCGTGACGGAGGCCGCGATCCGTGCGCTCGTCGCCCGCGACGCCCCGCTCGTCGCGATCCTGTGGGGTCGCGACGCCGCCACGCTGCGCCCGATGCTCGGCGACACCCCCGTCGTCGCGAGCGCCCACCCCAGCCCGCTCTCGGCCCGCCGGGGCTTCTTCGGCTCCCGCCCGTTCTCCCGCGTCAACGAGCTCCTCGTCGCCCAGGGCGCCGCCCCGGTCGTCTGGACCCTCCCCACAGCCTGACCCCACCCCGCCGAGCAGGTGGTCCTGGCCCGTCCTGGTCGCGTGACGCGCCGACATCGCCTGCTCGACCCGCCGGGGTGCCTGGTCGACGGGGCATGGTGCGGCGGGAGCAGAATGGGCGGGTGACGACGCAGAACCCGACGACCACTCCCCTGGCCGGTGACGCCTCCGACGTCCCTCGACCCGACGCACCGCCCCGCTGGTCGAGCTACCTCGCGATCGGCGACTCGTTCACCGAAGGGCTGTGGGACCCGTACCCCGGCGAGGAGGACCACCAGCGCGGCTGGGCCGACCTCCTCGCGCAGCACCTCGCCTCGCGGCGCGTCGCGGCAGGCGAGGAGCCGCTGCGGTACGCCAACCTCGCGATCCGCGGGCGCAAGCTGCGCTCGATCCTCACCGAGCAGGTCCCCGCGGCGCTCGAGCTCAAGCCGGACCTCGTGAGCCTCGTGGGCGGCGGGAACGACATCCTGCGGCCGAACGCCGACGTGGACCGCCTCGCGCGCAACCTCGAGCACGCGGTGGCACGCCTGCGCGGGGCGGGGATCGAGGTGCTCATGGCGACCGGTTTCGACGCGTCGCAGTCGCCGCTCGTGAGCCTCACGCGCCCGCGCGTCGGGGTGTACAACGCGCACGTCTGGTCGATCGCGCGCCGGCAGGGCGCGTACGTGCTCGACCTCTGGGGCATGCGCGCGCTCCAGGACTGGCGGGTGTGGTCGGAGGACCGCATCCACCTGACGCCCGAGGGGCACCGGCGGGTCGCGCAGGCGGCGCTCGTCGGGCTGGGCCAGGCGCCCGACGACGCGGCGTGGGACGACCCGCTCGCACCCCTGCCGCCGGTCCCGGCGCTGGACCGGGCCCGCCAGAACGCGCAGTGGGTGCGCACCCACGTCGTGCCGTGGGCCCAGCGCCGCCTCCGCGGGACGTCGTCGGGCGACGGGCGGCTCCCCAAGGCGCCCGAGCTCCTCCCGGTCCCGCTCGCCGACCGCTGAGCGGTGCCGACCGCCGAGCGCGCACGAGATCGGCGGTGTCTGCCGAGATCGGCGGTCGCGACTGCCGATCCGGGCAGAAGCTGCCGATCTCACGGAGCGCGCCGACACGACGACGCCCCCGGTTCCGCACGGAACCGGGGGCGTCGTGGTGGAGCCGCCTGTCGGGTTCGAACCGACGACCTTTCGCTTACAAGGCGAGTGCTCTACCAGCTGAGCTAAGGCGGCGTGCCCGGGCTGCCGGGCGAGCGAACAGACTACCTGCTCGCCCGACGGCCAGGGACCGGGGGCCGACGCCGCTCGCGGCGCCGGCCCGCGAGGTCAGCCCTGCGCGGCCGTGACGGCGTCGGAGAGCGCGCTCGGGTCGCTCCAGTTGCCGTCCCAGCGCTTGCCGTCGATCGTGATCGTCGGCGTGCCGAAGCCGCCCGACTGCGGGTTCGCGAGCGCCTCGTCCTGGGTGACGAGGCTCGTCGCGGTGGCGGCCCAGTCGCCGAACGTCTCGACCGCGGTCCCGTCGGCGATGCCCGCGGCGACGTCGGCCGGGACGCCGGCCTGCTCGGCGAGGTCCGCGATCTGCTCGTCGGTGAGCGTCTCCTTGTTCTCCTCCGGCTGGTTCTGGAACATGATCGCGTTGAACGCGTTCATCTGCTCCGGCGCGCGGTCCGCGATCCACGCGGCGGCCGCCGCGGAGCGGGTCGAGAACTGCTGCGCGTTCGCCATGCGGTCGAGGATCGCGACGGGGTGCAGCACGACGGTCACGTCGCCCGACTCGCGGAGCTGGTCGAGCGTCGGGCCGTTCGTCTCCTCGAACTGGCCGCAGATGGGGCACATGTAGTCGAGGTACACGCCGACCTCGACCGCTCCGTCGTTCTCCGTCCCGGCGGCGCCGTCGGCGCCGAGGGGGATGCCGCCGTCGTCGCGCGCGGTGGACGGGCTGGTCACGTCGGCGAGGTTGCCGGCCGCGACGGCGTCGATCGTCTTGTTCTGGTCCTTCATGGCCGGGATCCACACGGCGAGGAACACGCCGACGAGGACGAGGACGCCCGCGACGAGCGCTCCGATCGTGATGAGGCGGTTCCGCTTGTCGCGCTTGGCCTGCGCCTCGCGCAGCGCGAGGGCCTCCGCGCGCGCGGCCTCGCGGCGCTGGGCCTTGGTCTGGGCTTCGTTGCTGGGCATGGTCGTCCTCCGAGGGAGTTCCGAGAGCTGGGGATGTGTCGGGGTGCGCGCCGACGGGGGTCGCGCTGGGCCGTGCGTCCGACGGCGTCGTCAGACGGCGGCGTCAGACCAGGGCGAGCCGCGGCGGCCCGCGCCGCGTGCGCACCACCGCGTCCGCGAGGTGGTGGAGCGCGGCGGGGACGGCGTCGGGCACCGGGCGGACGACCCGCCGGGCACCCACCAGCGCGCCCACCGGGCGCGCCGCACCGCGCACGACCGTCCGCAGCGCGCGGGCCGCGCCGCTCACGACGGCCCGCGAGCGCTCGTGGGCGCGCCGCGCCCACGCCGAGACGCCCCACGCGACGGCCGCGGCCACCGCGTGGGCGGCCACGACGGGGAGCGCGAGCACGCCCACCACGGTGACCATGGCGGCGGGGTCGCCGCCGAGCGCGGTACCGGACGGGCAGTCGGGGGTCTCGTGGACGAGCGCGAGGTGCATCCCGGCGACGCCCCACGCCCCCGGCACCGTGACGCACTGGTGCACGACGGCGTACCCGCGGTCGGCGAGCTGCGTCACCAGGGCGGCGAGGAGCGTGAGGAGCAGGAGGGCGGGGCCGAGGAACCGGCCGGTCACGGGCACGACGGACGTGCGCGTCACGCCGCGCGACCACGCGCGCGGCACCGTCGTCCGGAGCACGGCGCCCATCCTACGCATGCGTGCTGGTAGCGGGCTGGGAACGTCCAGGACGGGTCGGTCGACCTGGCCGGGCGCTCAGCGCAGCGACGGGGGCCCGGGGAACGGCCACCACGTCACCTCGGGGTCGCCGGCGAGGAGGACGACGCACAGGATCGTGAGGGCGAGCCCGAGTCCCGCGAGGACCAGGGTCCCGGTGCGGCCCGGGGCGAGCCGCGCGAGTGCGGTCCGCGTCCCGTAGCGCGTGAGGTGGGTCAGCGGCCCGGACCACGCGAGCACGACGGCCGCGAACGACGCGAGTCCCAGGACCACGGTCGTGACGACCGGCGAGTTGCCGCCGTCCGCGCCCTCGACGACGACCCAGCGGTCGGACTCCAGCAGCCACCACCCGGCCACGACGACGAGCACCCCCGCGCAGGCCGCGACGAGCAGCGACGGGAGCGCCCCGACCGTGGCGCGCACGACGTACCAGGGCGAGGCCGCGACGGCCCGCACCGTGTCCCGGGGCGAGACGCCGCGCCGCTCGCGCCGTGCGTGCAGCGACTCCGTCGTCACCCCGACGACGCGCGCGAGGACGACCAGCACGGAGAGCACGACGAACGCGACGCCCGGGTGCAGCATCCCGAGCAGGACGAGCGGGGCCGCGAGGAGGAGCAGCGCGGTGCGGCGCGCGGCGGGCACGGGCCGCACGTAGAGCGGCTCGCCGTCGTCCCCGACGGGCGGGGCCCCGAGGTCGTCCAGGAGGTCGTGGCCCGTCGGCACGGCCATGGTGCGGCCGTCGTTGACCTGGGACTGCGACGTGGGCAGGGGCGGTGGCACGACCTGCGCCCGGCCGGTCCACGCCTGGGCGCCGGTGCCGCCCGGGACGACGGCGACCGGCGGCACGACCTGCGTGGGACCGGTGGGCGGCCCGACGACCTGGGTCGCGGGGGCCGCGTCGCCCGTGTCGGCGGCGTGCCGCAGGGCGGCGACGACCTCCGTCGGGCCGAGCCGCTGCGCGGGGTCCGCGTGCAGGGCCCCGGCGAGCACGCGGGCCGTGACCGGCCCGAGGCCGGCGAGGTCGGGCCGCCCGCTGCGGGCACGGGCCAGGACGACGTCGGTCGGTCGCACTCCGAACGGGGCCCGGCCCGTCGCGGCGTAGGCGAGGAGCGCGGCCCAGCCCCACCAGTCGCTCCCGACGCTCGGGGCGGCGCCCTCGAGCAGCTCGGGCGCGAGGTAGCCCGGCGTCCCCATGACGAGGCCGGTCGACGTGACGCGCGCGTCCTCCAGGCCCTGCGCGATGCCGAAGTCGATGAGCACCGGGCCGCGCGAGGAGACCATGACGTTGCTCGGCTTGAGGTCGCGGTGCACGACGCCGGCCGCGTGCACCGACTCGAGCGCGGCGGCGAGCTGGTCGGCGAGCTCGTAGAGGTCCCACGGGTCGAGCGGGCCGCCCTCGGCGACCTCGTCCTCGAGGGTCGGGCCGTCGACGAGCTCGGTGACGATGAACGCGTCGGGTCCGTCGAGCTCGACGTCGAGGATCTGCGCGACGGCGGGGTGGCGCAGGCGCTGCAGGGCGAGCGCCTCGCGCCGCAGCCGCTCGCGTCCCTGGGCCGCGGCGTCGAGGTCGACGTGCGCGTGCAGGAGCTTGATCGCGACGAGGTTCCCGCCGCCGTCGTGCGCGCTGTGGACGGTGCCCATGGCGCCCGACCCGAGCCGCGAGCCGATGAGGTAGCCCCCGACCTCGCTCCCCGGTGCGGGCCCGCGCGCCGGGCCGCCCGGGGCGGTCCGCGCGTCGACGCGCTGCGTGGGCTCCTCCATGGTGACAAGGTAGCGGCAGCGGGCCGGTCGTCGCCTTCCGGACGGGCCCGGCCGACCTGGTGGGCGGGTCGGCCCGGGACGGACGTCCCGTCCGCGCGCCGGGCGGCACGACTACCCTGGGTCGCCCAGGCGCGATCCATCGAAGCTCAAGGAGAAGTCCATTGACAGGCAAAGACGGATTCGATCTCGTCGTGGTGGCCAACCGGCTGCCCGTGGACTTCACGGTCGGACCCGGCGGCCACGTCGAGTGGAACCGCTCGCCCGGCGGTCTCGTCACGGCGCTCGAGCCGGTCATGCAGGCGTCCGACGGCGCCTGGGTCGGCTGGTCCGGCGCGCCCGACCTCGCGAGCGACCCGTTCGACGCCGACGACATGCGGCTCGTGCCCGTCACCCTCTCCGCGGACGAGATCGAGCGCTACTACGAGGGCTTCTCCAACGACACGCTCTGGCCGCTGTACCACGACGTCATCTCGCCGCCCACGTACCACCGCACGTGGTGGGAGGCGTACCGCCGCGTCAACCAGCGCTTCGCCGACGCCGCGGTCGCGCAGGTCTCCCCGGGCGGCGTCGTGTGGGTGCACGACTACCAGCTCCAGCTCGTGCCGCAGATGATCCGCGCCCAGCGCCCCGACGTGCGGATCGGGTTCTTCAACCACATCCCCTTCCCGCCGCTCGAGCTGTTCCAGCAGCTCCCGTGGCGCCGGCAGGTGCTCGACGGCCTCCTCGGCGCGGACCTCGTGGGCTTCCAGCGCGCGGGCGACGCCGCGAACTTCATCCGTGCGGTGCGGCGGCTGCGCGCCCACACGACGCGCGGGCCGATCATCACGGTCCCGGGCGAGGACGGGCGCGACCGCCACGTCCGCGCTGCCGCGTTCCCCATCTCGATCGACTCGCGCCGGTTCGACGAGCTCGCCCGCACGCCCGAGGTCCAGCAGCGCTCGCGCGAGATCCGCGCGGACCTCGGCGACCCGGACGTCATGATGCTCGGCGTCGACCGCCTCGACTACACCAAGGGCATCCGGCACCGCATCAAGGCGTACGGCGAGCTGCTGCAGGACGGCCGCCTCGACGTCGAGCACGCCACGCTCGTCCAGGTCGCGAGCCCGAGCCGCGAGAACGTCGACGCCTACCAGGAGCTGCGCGAGCACGTCGAGGGCGCGGTCGGGCGGATCAACGGCGAGTACGCGGAGATCGGGCACGCCGCGATCCACTACCTGCACCACTCCTACCCGCCCGAGGAGATGGCCGCGCTGTACCTCGCGGCGGACGTCATGCTCGTCACCTCGCTGCGCGACGGCATGAACCTCGTCGCCAAGGAGTACGTCGCCGCCCGCTCGGACGACCGCGGCGTGCTGGTCCTCTCGGAGTTCACGGGCGCCGCGGACGAGCTCTCCTCCGGCGCGCTCCTCGTCAACCCCCACGACATCGACGGGATGAAGGACATCATCGTGGCGGCCGCGCACATGGACCACCGCGAGCAGCGCAAGCGCATGCGCCGCCTGCGGCGCAAGGTCCTCAACGACGACGTCGCGAAGTGGTCGGAGTCGTTCCTGGGGGTCCTCACGGCCATGCCCTCGCGCGTGCCGCACCGGCGGCCCGACGACGCGGGCCAGGACGGCGCGCAGGCCGACCTCGCCGCGGGGGCCGGCGCGTGACCCGGCCCGACGACGTCGCCTCGCAGCCGGTGACGCCGCCCCGTCCCGTCGCCGAGGCCGCGCGCGCGTTCGCGGCGGACGGCGGCGACGCCCCGCACCCCCGGCTCGTCGCGCTCGACTTCGACGGGACCCTCGCGCCGCTCGTCGACGACCCGCACGCGGCACGCATGGCGCCCGCCGCACGGGCCGCCGTCGACCGCCTCGGGGCGGTCCTCGCCGGGACGACGACGCGCCTCGCCCTGGTCTCCGGGCGCCACCTCGCGGACCTCGCCGAGCGCAGCCGGCCACCCGTCGGGACCTTCCTCGTGGGCAGCCACGGCGCCGAGACGGGCGTCGTCACGCCCGCGGGGGTCGAGGCCGTCCCCGTGGAGCTCACCCGGGACCAGGCGGACCTCCTCGACGCGCTGCGCGCGGGGTTCGCCGACGCGGTCGCGGGGCGCGAGGGGGCCTGGGTGCAGGACAAGCCGAGCGCCGCCGTCCTGCACACGCGGCTCGCGTCCGCGGCGGACACGCGCGCCGCCGAGGACGCCGCGGACGCGGTGGCCGAGCGCCTCGGGCTGCACGCGATGCACGGCAAGGACGTGGTCGAGGTCGCCGTCGTCGAGACGTCGAAGGGCGAGGCGGTGGACCGGCTGCGGGACGTCGTCGGGCACGACGCCGGGCTCCCTGACGCGCGGACGCGCGTGCTGTACGCCGGGGACGACACGACGGACGAGACCGCGTTCGCCGTGCTCGGCCCGGGCGACCTCGGGGTCAAGGTGGGCGACGGCACGACGCTCGCGGCGCAGCGGGTGCCGGACGCGGACGCGCTGGCCGCGGTGCTCGACCTGCTCGCCGACCTGCTGGGGCGCCCGGGGACCTGAGCGCCCCGGCCCGGGGCACCACGAAACCGCTGCCCGATCGTGACCGGCCCTGTGACGAAGCACTCAGAACCGGGAGTAGTATCGGGTCCACGATGACGTCGGGTCCCCTGCTCGGGTAAGAGGGGGTCCGACTTCTTCTGTGTCGTCGAAGACACGCTCGTCCGCCATCGCGAACAGCTACGTCGACGTGGCACGTCACTGCACAACGGATCGTCCGGCACGTACCTGCCGGTGGAGGGATGTACCAGTCATGGCTACGGTCACCTACGACCACGCAACCCGGCTCTACCCCGGGACCGAGCGTCCCGCCGTGGACCAGCTCAACCTGCACATCGAGGATGGCGAGTTCCTCGTCCTCGTCGGCCCCTCGGGCTGCGGCAAGTCGACCTCGCTCCGCATGCTCGCGGGCCTCGAGGACGTCAACGGCGGTCACATCTACATCGGCGACCGCGACGTCACGGACGTCCAGCCGAAGGACCGCGACATCGCGATGGTGTTCCAGAACTACGCGCTGTACCCGCACATGTCCGTCGCGGACAACATGGGCTTCGCGCTGAAGATCGCCGGCACGCCGAAGGCGGAGATCCGCCAGCGCGTCGAGGAGGCCGCGAAGATCCTCGACCTCACCGAGTACCTCGACCGCAAGCCGAAGGCGCTCTCCGGTGGTCAGCGCCAGCGCGTCGCCATGGGCCGTGCGATCGTCCGCCAGCCGCAGGTGTTCCTCATGGACGAGCCGCTGTCGAACCTCGACGCCAAGCTCCGCGTCCAGACCCGTACGCAGATCGCGTCGCTCCAGCGTCGTCTCGGCGTCACGACCGTCTACGTCACGCACGACCAGACCGAGGCCCTCACCATGGGCGACCGCATCGCGGTCCTCAAGGACGGTCTGCTCCAGCAGGTCGGCACGCCGCGCGAGATGTACGACACGCCGGCCAACGTCTTCGTCGCGGGCTTCATCGGCTCGCCGGCGATGAACATCGGCACGTTCGTGGTCAAGAACGGCGTCGCCGAGGTCGGCCCGGCCCGCATCGCGCTCGAGCGCGAGACGGCCGCGAAGATCACCGAGGCGGACAACGGCAAGGTCACCATCGGCTTCCGCCCCGAGTCGCTCGACGTCGTGTCGCAGGCGAACGAGGCCGCGTTCCCGGTCGAGGTGAACATCGTCGAGGAGCTCGGCTCCGACGCGTTCGTCTACGGCACGCTCAAGGGCGACCTGGCCGCGCAGGCCGACGTCCACTCGGGCGCCGGCGACAACCAGGTCATCGTCCGCGTCGACCCGCGCAACGTCCCGGCCAAGGGCGAGCGCATCTACGTGACGATCCGCCCGGGTCACTCGCACGTCTTCGGCGCGGCGTCGGGCCAGCGCATCAGCTGACACCCGTCACGCCGCACCGCCACAGGGCGGGTCCTCCCCGACGGGAGGACCCGCCCTGTGTCGTCTCGCGGCGGTGCGCTGCGCGAGGCACGGCGCCGCCCGTGGCGGCGCGGCTCGCCCTTGACACGGTCATGGCCGACCACAAGACTACTTTTGCACACGTGACATCAGAAGTCGCATGTTCGTCAGCCAAATCGACAACGCTGTCAATTGGAGCCTCATGCAGATCTCCCACCCTTCGTCCCGCGCCCGGCGCCTCGGCGCCGCGCTCACGGGCGGCGCGCTCGTCGCGGGCACGTTCGCCGCGGCCCCCGCCGTCGCGACCCCGTCAGCCGAGACCAGCCCACCGACCACCCTCGCCGCGGCCGAGACGTGCGGCCCGGACGACGGGCTTCCCGACTCCAAGATCTCCATCCAGCTCTACACCCACGTCGGTGAGCTCGGGGGCTCGGGGACGCCGTCCGCCGAGACGATCGACCGCGTGCTCGGGGAGGTGGCCGACGCGGGCTTCACCAACGTCGAGCCGTACAACCAGCCCTACTCGATGCCCGTCGAGGAGTACCGGGCGATCCTCGACAAGTACGGTCTCGAGGTGTCGTCCAGCCACGGCAGCACGGACTGGGGCTCGTGGCCCCAGACCGTCGCGTACGCCGTCGCGCTCGGTCAGGACTACATCGGGACCGGCGGGATGGCCGGCGGCTACGGCACCTACGACGAGGCGGTCGCGACCGCGGCCTACGTCAACCAGCTCGGCCAGTACGCACACGAGAACGGCGCGAACAAGATCGTGCTGCACAACCACCAGAGCGAGTTCACCACGCGGTACCCCGACCCGGTCACCGGCGAGATGGTCAGCGCGTGGGAGGTCATCGAGGAGAACACCGACCCGCGCTACGTCACGTTCGAGCTCGACGTCGGCTGGGCGGCCGACGCCGGCCTCGACGTCCCCGCGTGGATCGAGGAGCACGGGGACCGCATCGAGCTGCTGCACATCAAGGACGCCGTGAACGTGAACGCGCCGGGCGACATGCGGCAGGTCGCCCTCGGGCGGGGCGACCTGGACCTCCCGGCCATCATCGCCGCGGCCGAGCCGTACGTGCAGTACTACACCTACGAGTGGGACTGGGCGCCGTCGTTCGAGACGTCCGCGGAGTCCTACCGCTACCTCCGCTGCTTCGAGTCCGAGGGCGGGGGCGGGAACGAGGGCGACGAGTCGCTCGCCCTGGGCCGCCCCGTGACGGCCTCCAGCATCGACGAGGCCGGCCACGAGGCCGAGAAGGCGGTCGACGGCAACGCCGGCACCCGCTGGAGCAGCGCGTGGAGCGACCCGGAGTGGATCGCGGTGGACCTCGGCGCGAGCTACGACCTCAGCCAGGTCGTCATCGACTGGGAGACCGCGTACGGGTCGGGGTACGAGGTCCAGACCTCGCCGGACGGCGAGACCTGGACCACGGTGCACACCGTCGCCGACGGTGACGGCGGGTACGACGAGCTGGACGTCTCCGGCACCGGCCGGTACGTGCGCCTCTACCTCACCGAGCGCGCGACGCAGTGGGGCTTCTCGCTCTACGAGCTCGAGGTCTACGGCACCCCGAGCGGGCAGCTCGACCTCGACGTCACGGTGCAGCCCCGGTGCCTCGCCGGCCAGGCGTACCTCGCGGTCCGCGCGGCGAACGGCGAGGACTCGCCGGTCGACGTGACCCTCGCGACCGCCTACGGCACCCGCGAGTTCGCCGACGTCGCCCCGGGCAAGAACGCGTACCAGTCGTTCGCGGTGCGCTCGGCCTCGGTCGAGAGCGGCTCGGTGACCGTCACGGGCACCGCGACGATCGACGGCGAGGACATCACCTCGACGGTCGACGTCGAGCACGACGCGCTCGACTGCTCCTGACGGCTCCCCGGGTGCGTGGCCCTCGCGCCCGCACCCGGGGCCGCCCGAGCCCCGACCCGGCGCCCGTCGGCCTTGACCCGAGGCCGGCGGGCGCCGCCGTCATGCGGAGGGCCGACGACGCACCCCCGTCGGGCGCGGGACGCAGACCGTGGACAATGGACCCCGTGACGGTGCACAACCTGCAGATCACCGCGTCGGCCCCCGACCCGGCTCTCCTCGACCTGCCCTGGGACATCCCGCTCGAGGAGTGGCCGGCCGAGACCCTCGCGGCGCTGCCGCGCGGTATCTCCCGGCACATCGTGCGGTTCGTCCGCCTCTCGGGGCGCGTCATCGCCATCAAGGAGATCGGCGAGACGGTCGCGTACCGCGAGTACGAGCTGCTGCGCCAGCTCCGGCGGCTCGAGGTGCCGAGCGTCGTGCCGGTGGGTGTCATCACGGGGCGCCAGGACGCGAACGGCGAGCGGCTCGAGGCCGTCCTCATCACGGAGCACCTGCAGTTCTCGCTCCCGTACCGCGCGCTGTTCAGCCAGTCGCTGCGCCCCGACACGGCGACGCGCCTCATCGATGCGCTCGCCGTGCTGCTCGTGCGCCTGCACCTCGTGGGCTTCTACTGGGGCGACGTGTCGCTCTCCAACACGCTCTTCCGGCGCGACGCCGAGACGTTCGCGGCGTTCCTCGTCGACGCGGAGACGGGCGACCTGCACCGCGAGCTCTCCCCCGGCCAGCGCTCGTACGACGTCGACCTCGCCCGCACGAACATCATCGGCGAGCTCATGGACCTCTCGGCCGGCGAGCTGCTCGACGAGGACGTGGACGAGGTCGCGATCGGCGACGCGCTCGTCGCGCGCTACGAGGAGCTGTGGGCGGCCCTGACGACGTCCGAGTCGTTCGACGCGAACGAGCGGTGGCGCGTCGCGGCCCGCATCGAGCACCTCAACAACCTCGGCTTCGACGTCGACGAGCTCGCGATCACGACCGACATCGACGGCACGACCGTCCAGATCCAGCCCAAGGTCGTCGACGCGGGGCACCACTCGCGGCGCCTGCTGCGCCTCACGGGCCTCGACGTGCAGGAGAACCAGGCGCGCCGCCTGCTCAACGACCTCGACTCGTTCCGCGCGGCGGCGGAGCGGCAGAACGACGACGAGGAGTTCGTCGCCCACGACTGGCTCAGCGGGGTGTTCGAGCCCACGATCCAGGCCGTGCCCCGCAACCTGCGCCGCAAGCTCGAGCCGGCGCAGCTCTTCCACGAGATCCTCGACCACCGCTGGTTCATCTCCGAGCGCGCGGGCCGCGACGTCCCGATGGCGGAGGCGACGCAGTCGTACGTCGAGAACGTGCTGCGCCACCGCCCGGACGAGAAGGCGATCCTCGGCCTCGCGCCGGGCGAGAAGGACCCCGAGTACTACGGCTGAGACCAGTCAGCGCCCCACGGGTCCTGGACCGGTGGGGCGCTGACAGGTCGAGCGGCCGTCAGGCCTCGCGGCGCAGGCGCGCGACCTCGTAGAGCGAGATGCCCGTCGCGACGGCGGCGTTGAGCGACTCGGTGTCCGACCCGATGGGGATGGACGCGACGACGTCGCACGCCTCGCGCACGAGGCGCGAGAGCCCCTTGCCCTCGGACCCGGCGACGACGACGAGCGGCTCGGTCGCGAGCTGGAGGTCGCCGATCGCCGTCTCCCCGCCGGCGTCGAGACCGACGACGAAGCAGCCCGCCTTCTTGAGCTCACCGAGGGCGCGGACCAGATTGGTCGCGCGCGCGACGGGCACCCGGGCGGCCGCGCCGGCCGAGACCTTCCACGCGGACGCCGTGACGCCCGCGGCGCGACGCTCGGGGACGAGCACGCCGTGCGCCCCGAACGCCCCCGCGGAGCGCAGCACGGCGCCGAGGTTGCGGGGGTCCGTCACGCCGTCGAGCGCGACGACCAGCGGCGGACGACCCGTCGCCTCGGCCGCGTCGAGCAGGTCGTCGACGTCGGCGTACTCGTACGGCGGCACCTTGATCGCGACGCCCTGGTGGACGGCGCCGTCGGTGAGGCGGTCGAGCTCCGGCTTGCCGACCTCGAGGAGGTCGTAGCCGCGGCCCGCGACGATGTCGACGATCTCGCGGGTCCGGTCGTCGGCGTCGAGGCGCGACGCGAGGTAGACGACCTCGACGGGGATGCGCGCGCGCAGCGCCTCGAGCACGGAGTTGCGCCCCGCGACGACCTCCTGCACCGAGCCGCGCCCCTTCGGCCCGCCGCCCCGGGAGGCTCCGCCCTTGGCGCCGCCACCCCGCGAGGCGCCCCCGCGCCCGGTCGCCGCGCGCTTCTCCTCGGCGACCTTGCGCTTGTGCGCCGCGTGGTAGACGCGGTCCTCGGCCTTCGGCGTCGGCCCGCGGCCCTCGAGGCCCTTGCGCCGCTGCCCGCCGGAGCCGACGGTCGCGCCCTTCTTGCTGCCGGGCTTGCGGGTCGCGCCGCGTCGTTGTGAGTTGCCAGCCATGGGAGTACCCGTCGTGTCGTGGTCAGGTCGGTCGGTGTCGGTCAGGTGGATCGACACCGGTCCGGTCGGTCAGGTCGGTCGGTTCGTGCGAGCGGGCGCCGGTGCGCCACCGGGTCCAGTGTCCCTCAGACACCCGCCGAGGGAGAGCCGTGGTCCGCCGAGGGAGAGGCCTGGTCACGACCACGCCTCTCCCTCGTGGTACCCAGCCTCCACCTCGCGGGGACGGTCGTCAGGTGAGGGTCCAGCGCGCGCCGTCGGCCGAGTCCTCGACCGCGACGCCCGCCGCGGCGAGGCGGTCGCGGATCGCGTCGGCGGTCGCGAAGTCGCGCGCCGCGCGGGCCTCGGCGCGGGCCGCGAGCTCCGCGCCGACGACGGCGTCGAGCACCGCCGCGTAGCGCGAGTCCCCGCGGTCGGCCCACTGGGCGTCGGCCGGGTCGAGGCCCAGGACGTCGAGCATCGCCCGCACCGCGACGAGGTGGTGCCGCGCGACGGCGTCCGCGGCCGTCGTGCGGTCGGCGAGCGCCGCGTTCCCCGCCCGCAGGTGCTCGTGCACGACGGCGAGCGCCGCCGGGACGTTGAGGTCGTCGTCCATGGCCGCGGTGAACGCGGTCGGCAGCTCGGCCTCGGTCACGTCGCCGACGTCGCCCACGCGCTCGGTCGCGCGCTCGACGAACCCGGCGAGCCGCTCCCACGTGGCCTCGGCCTCGACGACCGTCGCGGGCGTCCACTCGAGCATCGAGCGGTACTGCACGGAGGCGAGGGCGTAGCGCAGCACGGCCGGGCTCGTGGTCGCGAGGACCTCGCGCACGAGCAGCCCGTTGCCGAGCGACTTGCTCATCTTGGCGCCGCCCTGCGTGACCCACGCGCTGTGCAGCCAGTGCCGCGCGAACCCGTAGCCCGCGGCGCGCGACTGCGCCTGCTCGTTCTCGTGGTGCGGGAAGCGCAGGTCGAGCCCGCCGCCGTGGATGTCGAACGTGTCGCCGAGGTACCGGCGCGCCATCGCGGAGCACTCGAGGTGCCAGCCGGGGCGCCCGCGACCGAACGGCGTCGGCCACGACGCCGTCTCGGGCTCGCCCTCCTTGGGCGCCTTCCACAGCGCGAAGTCGCGCGGGTCGCGCTTGGCGGCGGCCTCCTCCGCGTCCGCGGGGACGTCGTCGGGCACGGGGTTGAGGTCCTCGAGGCGCTGGTTGGTGAGCGAGCCGTACTCGGACCACGACCGCACGTCGAACCACACGTCGCCGGCGCCGGTGGTGTACGCGTGCCCGCGCTCCACGAGGCGCTCCATGAGCTCGACCATGTCCGGCACGTGCCCGGTCGCGCGCGGCTCGTACGTGGGCGGCAGGACGCCCAGCGCGTCGTACGCGGCGGTGAACGCGCGCTCGTACGTCGCGGCCCAGGCCCACCACGGCTCGCCCGCGTCGGCGGACTTCACGAGGATCTTGTCGTCGATGTCGGTGACGTTGCGGATGAGCGTCACGCGCGACCCGCCGCGCCGCAGCCAGCGCACGAGCACGTCGAACGCGACGGCCGAGCGCATGTGGCCGATGTGAGGGGCCGCCTGGACGGTCGCGCCACACAGGTAGATGCCGACCTCGCCCGGAGTCAGGGGCACGAAGTCGCGCACGTCCCGCGTGGCGGTGTCGAACAGGCGAAGAGTCACGTCCGCAAGGGTACCGGGGACGCACCACCACGGCCGAAGCGGCACGGGCAGGTCTCGCGGCCGAACCCGGTGCAGCCCCGACCGGCGCCGGTCAGCCGAAGTTCTTGCCCTCGCCGCGGTACGTGGGCACGACGTCGACCACCTCGTCCCCGCGCACGAGGTGCACGCGGTCGAACCGCTCCATCGCCTCCCCCGCCTTGCCGTGCCGGAACCAGACGCGGTCGCCCACGCCCAGCTCCGGGGCACCCGCGACGCCCCGGGTCCGGTGCAGCGGCGTCTGGACCTCGCCCGCGCCCTCGCGCCCCGTGAGCGACCAGCCGGGCGTCGCGACGCGCGGCAGGCGGCTGCGCGACGCGGGGCCGGACGCGACGTACCCGCCGCCGAACGCGGTCGCCCACCCGGGCGCGGGGACGCGCACCACGTCGAGGCCGAAGAACGCCGAGGGGCGCGGACGGAAGGAGCGGTACTCGTCGAACAGCCCGGGCACGTAGAGCCCCGACCCCGCGGTGACCTCCGTGACGACGCCGTCCGCGGACGATGTCTCGAGCGACCCGGTGCCGCCGGAGTTCACGAGCTCGAGGTCGTGCCCGACGACGTCGCGCACCGCGGCGACGACCTCGCCCCGGCGCTCGCCCAGCTCGAGCACCGAGAGCCGCTTGACCGCACGGACGGCGAGGCTCGAGTCGGGCATGCCCGCGACCTGCGCCTCGTAGAACATCAGGCCGCGCAGCGAGAGCCCGGGCGTCGAGACGACCCGGGCGGCGAGCGACGCGACGTCCGGGGGGTCGTGCAGCGGCGAGCGCCGCGTGCCGAGGTGGACCGTGACGAGCCCGAGCCCGACCCGCAGCGAGGCGTCCACGTCGAGGCACACGCGCACGGGCGGCGCGTCGCCCGTGCCCGCCTCCGCGAGCGCGTGCCGCACGAGCTCGAGGTGCGCCGCGTCGTCGACCATGAGCGTGATCTCGCGCCGCCCGGCCTCGTGCCGCGCCAGCGCCGCGAGCGCGCCGCGGTCCACGGACGGGTATCCCACGAGGACGTCGCGGACGCCCGCGTCGACGAGCCACAGCGCCTCGCGGACCGAGAACGCCATGACGCCCCGGAAGCCGCGCTCGCCGGCGCGCGTCACGAGCGAGCGGACGCGGACCGACTTCGACGCGACGCGCACGGGCACGCCTCCGGCGCGGGCCAGGAGCTCGTCGGCGTTGGCGTCGAACCGGTCGAGGTCGACGACGGCGAGCGGACCGTCGAGGTCCGCGGTGGCGCGCGTCAACCGGGCGAGCAGCGACGGCGTCGCCCCGCGCTCGCCCCCGGCAGGGCCGGCCGTCCCCGTCCTCGTCCCCGAGCCCGGTCCGGGCGCCGCGTCGGTCGTCATGGGGAGAACGTACGCCACGCGGGGAGCGTGAGACAGTACGACCTGTGAGCAGCGACGACGCCCTCTCCTGGACCAACTGGGCCCGCACGGCCTCCGCGACCCCGCGCCGCCGGGCCTCCCCGCGCGACGAGGCGGAGCTGGGCGAGCTCGTCGCCCGTGCCGCCGCGGACGGGATGCCGGTGCGCGCCGTCGGCGCGGGCCACTCGTTCACCCCCGCGGCCGTCACCGACGGGCTCCTGCTCGACCTGGACCGCATCGGGCTCGTCGAGCGCATCACCCGCGGCACGGGCGCGCCCGGTGGGGCCGACGCCGACGCGATCCTCGTGACCGTGGGGGCGGGCATCCGCCTGCACCGGCTCAACGAGGCCCTCGCGGCCGCGGGCCTCGCCATGCGCAACCTCGGCGACATCGACCGGCAGTCGATCGCCGGCGCGATCTCGACGGGCACGCACGGGACCGGCGCCGGGCTCGGCGGGCTCGCCACCCAGGTGCGCGGCGTCCGCGTCGTCGGGGCCGACGGCGAGGTCCGCGAGGCGTCCGCGACGCAGGACCCCGACCTCTTCGAGGTGAGCCGCCTGGGGCTCGGCGTCACCGGCGTCCTGTCCGCGGTGACGCTCGAGGTCGTGCCGGCGTTCCTGCTCCGCGCGCAGGAGGAGCCGTGGCCGCTGGACCGCGTGCTGGAGGGCCTCGGCACGCCGGACGACCCCGACGGGCTCGTCGGGGGCAACGACCACTTCGAGTTCTACTGGTTCCCCCACACGCGTCGGGCGCTGACCAAGCGCAACAACCGGCTCGCGCCCGACGACGAGGCGGCGGAGCTCGAGCGGCTGCGGACGTCCGGCCCCGGGCCCGTCGCGCGGGCGCGCACGTGGGTCGACGAGGAGCTGTTGTCGAACGGCGCGTTCGAGCTCGTCAACCGGCTCGCCACCGCGGTGCCGCGCGTGACCCCGCGGCTCAACGCCGTCTCGGCCCGTGCGCTCGCGCCGCGGACCTACGTCGCGCCGTCGCACCAGGTCTTCGTCACCTCGCGCCGCGTCCGGTTCCGCGAGATGGAGTACGCGGTGCCGCGCGAGCGCCTGGTCGACGTCCTGGCGAGCATCGACGGCTGGCTGAACCGGTCCGGCGAGCACGTGCCGTTCCCCGTCGAGGTCCGGTTCGCGGCGCCCGACGACGTCTGGCTGTCCACCGCGCACGGTCGCGAGACCGCGTACGTGGCGGTGCACCAGTACGCCCGGCTGCCGCACGCGCGGTACTTCGACGCCGTCGAGCGCATCGTCGCCGAGGTCGGGGGACGTCCCCACTGGGGCAAGCTGCACGGGCTCGACGCCGAACGGTTCCGCGAGCTCTACCCCCGGTTCGACGACGCCGTGGCGGTCCGCGACGCGGCGGACCCCGACGGGGTCTTCGCGAACGCGTACACGGACCGGGTGCTCGGGCGTGCGCCGGGAGCGGCCGCGCGCGGCTGACCGCTCGCGCGGCCGACGGGCGCGGCGGTCAGGCGACGGGCTCCGGGCCGTGCTCGCGCACGGGCGACCCGTCCGGTCGGACCATGAGCGACAGCACGTACTCGGCGAGCGCGTGGAAGCTGCGGACCGCGGTCTCGTCGTCCTGCTCGACGAGCCAGGCGATCTCGATGCCGTCGATGTACCCGGCGACGATGCGCGAGAGGAAGCCCATGTCCATCGAGTAGGTGACGTTCCCGCGCTCGGCGACGTTCTCGAGGAATCCGCGGGTCATCGCCCACGTCTGCTCCAGGTGCGTGTGCGCCACGGAGCGCAGCGCGCGGCTGCGCACGCCCGCCGTCGCGAACTCGAACGTGAGGAGGCGCATGTGCCGGCGCGGCGTGAGCCCGCTCCACAGGCCGTCGGCAGCGGCGTGCGCGAGCTCCACGACGTCGCCGTCGACGTCGAGGGCGGCGCGCACCGGCTCGGACGCGACGAGCGCGAGGCTGTTGCCCATCGCCTGGAGGAGCTCGTCCTTGTCCTCGAAGCAGTAGTGCACGACGCCGAGAGAGACGCCGGCCTCGGCCGCGACGCCACGGATCGTGACGGCCTCGACGCCCTCGCGGACGGCGATGGTCATCGCCGCGTCGACGAGCTGGGCCCGGCGTTCTTCGACGGACATTCGGTTCATGTGCGATTCATCCCATGTGTCGTTCTTGGGAAAGTCAAACACATCGATGCGCTCTCAGCGATCGTAGTGTCTGCTCGTGGGCCTGGCACCCGGGACGCCGGAAGGCGAGAATGGCGAGCCGGGCCCACCCAGCCCGTCATGCCCGCTCCCGACGAAGGACGACCGTGCCCCGACCGCGCCACCCCCGCACCTCCTGGACCGCCGCGCCCCTCGTGGTCCCGGTGACCGCGGTGCTCGTCCTCACGGGCTGCGGCGGTCCCGCGGACACCGGGGGCGACGACGCGCCGGTCACCTACGACGTCCCCGAGGTCCCGGTCCAGGTCACCGCTCCCCCGGGCTGGGAGCGCGTCACCCGCGACGGGGCGTTCGTGCTGCGCGCGCCGAGCGGGACGGGCCCGGAGGAGTTCCGGGCGAACGTCGTCGTGACGGGCGAGCAGTCCGCGTCGACGCTGGAGGAGGCCGGCGCCGCGACCGCGGCGGCCGTCAGCGCGATCCCCGGCTGGGCCCCGGGGGTCGACGGCCAGGGCCCGACGACCCTCGGCGAGCTCCCCGCCTTCCGGGTCGCGGGCACGTACGAGACGGGCGGGGCCGTCGTCGCGCAGGAGATCCTGGCGGTCCGGACGGGCGACGGGCCCGACGCGTGGGTCGTCGACCTCACCGCCTCGTACGCCGAGGCCGACGCCGACGGCGCCGCGCAGGCGCGCGCCGTCCTCGAGAGCGTGCGGCTCGCCCCCACGGGCTGAGGTCACGCGGGCGTCCCGACGGCGACGACGAGGGCCGTCGCGACGGCCGCGACGCCCTCCCCGCGGCCCGTGAGTCCCAGACCGTCGGTCGTCGTGGCCGTGAGCGTCACCGGGGCTCCCGCGGCCGCCCCGAGGGCCGCCTCCGCCTCGGCGCGGCGGGGCCCGAGGCGCGGTCGGTTGCCGATGACCTGGACGGCCACGTTCCCGATCTCGAACCCCGCGGCCCGGACCCGGCGGGCCGCCTCGGCGAGGAGGCGCGACCCGCTCGCCCCGGCCCACTCGGGCGCGCTCGTGCCGAAGTTCGACCCCAGGTCGCCGAGCCCCGTCGCCGAGAACAGCGCGTCCGCGGCGGCGTGCGCGGCGACGTCCGCGTCCGAGTGCCCGGCGAGGCCGCGCTCGCCCGGCCAGAGCAGCCCGCCGAGCCACAGCTCGCGCTCCTCGCCCTCGGGGGCGAACGCGTGCACGTCGACGCCGACCCCCGTGCGCGGCAGCGGGGCCACGGGGGCGCGGTGCGGCGCGACCTCGGCGTGCTCGGCGGGGGTCGTCATCGGTCCTCCCGGAGGGTCAGCGCGGCGACGCGCAGGTCGTGGGCGGTGGTGATCTTGGCGGCGGCGGCGTCTCCGGGCACGACGTGGACGGGGAGCCCGAGCGCCTCGACGAGTCCGGCGTCGTCGGTCGCGGCGGACCGCTCGTCGTCCGCCCGGTGGGTCGCGGCCTCGTGCGCCCGGACCAGGAGCGCCCGGTCGAACCCCTGCGGGGTCTGCACCGCGCGCAGGGCCGCCCGGTCCACGGTCTCGGCGACGGGTTCCGCGCGGGACGGGTCGCCCGCCCGTGCGGCCGTCACGCGCTTGATCGTGTCCGTGACCGGCAGCCCCGGGACGACGGCGCCGTGGCCCGCCCGCACGGCCTCGACGACGCGGCGGACGAGGGCGGGCGGCGCGAGCGGTCGCGCCGCGTCGTGGACGAGCACGACGTCGACCGCGGGCTGCGCGGGGGCCGAGCGCCCCCCGGTCCCGGCGTCGGGCGCGTCGGCGTCCAGGCCCGCGCGCAGGCCCGCGGCGACGGAGGCCTGGCGGGTGCCCGCGCCGTCGACGACCCGCACGGGCCGGTCGACCGCCGGGTCGTCGCGGAGCAGCGCCGCGACGTGCTCCCGCAGGCCGGGTGGTGCCGTGACCACGATCGTGTCGACCGCCCCGGACGCGCACAGCCGGCGCGCCGCCTGGACGACCAGGGGCAGGCCGTCGAGCTCGACGAGGGCCTTGGGCAGGTCGAGCCCGAGACGGGTCCCGGAGCCCGCGGCGGTGAGGACGGCAAGAGTCGGCACGGGCACACGCTACCCGGGCACGACGACGGGGAGGGCGCCGTCCGCACGGACGGCGCCCTCCCCGGTGGTCTGTCGCTCGGGCCGAGGCCCGGGACGTCAGGAGGCCAGCACCTCGTCGAGGATGGCCTCGGCCTTCTCCTCCTCGGTGTGCTCGGCCAGCGCGAGCTCCGAGACGAGGATCTGCCGGGCCTTCGAGAGCATGCGCTTCTCGCCGGCCGAGAGGCCGCGGTCGGCGTCCCGGCGCGACAGGTCGCGCACGACCTCCGCCACCTTGATCACGTCGCCCGACGCCAGCTTCTCGAGGTTCGCCTTGTACCGACGCGACCAGTTGGTCGGCTCCTCGGTGTAGGGTGCACGCAGCACCTCGAAAACGCGGTCGAGACCCTCCTGGCCGACGACGTCACGCACGCCGACGAGGTCGACGTTCTCGGCTGGGACTTCGATGGTCAGGTCGCCCTGCGCGACCTTGAGCTTGAGGTAGATCTTGTCCTCTCCGCGGATGGTGCGCGTCTTGATCTCCTCGATCAGTGCGGCTCCGTGGTGCGGGTAGACAACGGTCTCGCCTACTGTGAACGTCATCTGCAGATGTCCCCTTTCGCGGTGGTCCACCTTACCACGCGGAAGGCCGGAAATCCGAGCCCCTGAGCCCCTTGACAAGCGCCCCGGAGCAGCGTCTTCGCAGGTCAGCGCCGTGTCAGCGCGCCTCACGAACCTCGCCGAGCGGGCCACAGGGCCCCGCCGACCGCCGTCACGCGCGCCACGCGGGCGCGCGACCCCGCGTGACGCCGCTCACGCCACGCTCCCGGAGAGCCGGTTCCGGCCGCCCCGCCTCGCCCGACGCACTAGGCTGGGCGCGGAATCCAGTCCCCCCTCTCGCAGCCCTGGAGTGCACGTGACCCGCATCCCGACCCCCCGAGCAGCGACCCGTGCGGCGTCCCGAGCGACCGGCCGCGCGCGCTACTGGGCCGTCCCCCTCGTGGTCGCGAGCGTGGCCGTCGCCTCCGCGTGCTCCCCCATCGAGACGAACCGCCCCTACTCGCCGTCGGACGGCCTGCGCGTCGACCTCACCGACGACCTGCGCGGCCTCAACCTCCTCGTCGTGAGCGCCGCCGACGGCGAGGCCGGCGCGCTCGTCGGGGCGTTCGCCAACGACTCGACCGAGGACGTGGAGTTCGACGTGACGCCGGAGGGCGGCGACCCGGTGACCATCCCCGTCGCCGCCGGGGAGACCGTCTACCTCGGGACCGAGGACGGGTTCGACGCGCAGATCGGCCGCGTCGACGCGGCCCCGGGCGGCGTGCTGCCCGTGACGGTCAGCGTGACCTCGGGCGAGGAGCAGGGCATGTCGCTGCCCGTCCTCGACGGCACCCTCGAGGAGTACGCGCACCTGCTGCCGTGACGTGCCGGCCCGGGCCGGAAATGGGCTCGGGCCGTGTCACCGGTGGGCGCTAGCCTTCGCGTGCCGCCCTGACCGTCGTGGTCGGGGCACGTCCACGAAGGAATCCAGGTGACCCTGTCCCGCACCACCCGTCGGCCGCTCCTCCTCGTCGTGAGCGCCGTCGCGCTCGCCCTGACCGCCTCGGGCTGCGGCGCGATCCTCGACGAGCTCACCGGGCCGTCCGAGGCCCAGCGCGACGAGCCCGGCGGCGAGGTGACCGAGGCGTCGGACGCCGACGTCTTCTCGATCCAGGTCGGCGACTGCATCGTGACGTCGAAGCTGCCCGACGGCGAGAACGTCGAGTCCGTGCCCGTCGTCCCGTGCTCCGAGCCGCACGACGCCGAGGTCTACGCCGAGACCGAGCTCCCCGAGGGGGACTACCCCGGCGACGAGGCCGTCCAGGCGAGCGCCGAGGACTTCTGCCTCGGCGAGTTCGAGGCGTTCGTCGGCCTGTCCTACGACGAGTCCGCCTACTACTTCTGGCCCTTCACGCCGCGCGAGGAGGGCTGGAACACGGTCGACGACCGCGTGGTCCAGTGCGTCATCGACACCGACGGCACCGACGTCACGGGGTCGCTCCAGGGCTCGGCGTCCTGACCCCCGCCCACGCACGACGGCGCCCCTCCCGGTCCGGGAGGGGCGCCGTCGTGCGTGGTCCGGCCGGGCAGTCCGCGCAGACCGCGTCTGCTGGGCCCGGTGCGGCTCAGGTCACCCGAAGCGGCCGGAGATGTAGTCCTCGGTGGCCTGCTGGGTGGGCGAGGAGAACATCGTCGCGGTGTCGTCCATCTCGATGAGGCGCCCCGGCTTGCCGGTGCCCGCGATGTTGAAGAACGCCGTGCGGTCGCTCACGCGCGCCGCCTGCTGCATGTTGTGCGTGACGATGACGATCGTGTACTCGTCCTTGAGCTCGGCGATGAGGTCCTCGATCGCGAGCGTGGAGATCGGGTCGAGCGCCGAGCACGGCTCGTCCATGAGGAGCACCTGGGGCTTGACGGCGATGGCGCGCGCGATGCACAGGCGCTGCTGCTGGCCGCCGGACAGGCCCGAGCCCGGACGGTCGAGGCGGTCCTTCACCTCGTTCCACAGGTTCGCGCCACGCAGCGACGACTCGACGAGGTCCTCGGCGTCGGACTTCGAGATGCGCTTGTTGTTGAGCTTCACCCCCGCGAGCACGTTCTCCTTGATGGACATCGTGGGGAACGGGTTCGGCCGCTGGAAGACCATGCCGACCTGGCGACGCACGGCGACCGGGTCGACGTCGTCCCCGTAGAGGTCCACGCCCTCCATGGCGACCGTGCCCTCGACGCGCGCACCGGGGATGACCTCGTGCATGCGGTTGAGGGTCCGCAGGAACGTCGACTTGCCGCACCCGGACGGGCCGATGAAGGCGGTCACGGACTTGGGGTCGATCGTCATGCCGACGTCCTGCACGGCGAGGAAGTCGCCGTAGTAGATGTTGAGGTCCTTGACGTCGATGCGCTGTGCCATCGGAGCTGTCCTGTTCTAGCGGAGGGTCTTGGGGGCGAACCAGCGGGTGACGAGTCGCCCGACGAGGTTGAGCAGCATGACGATGAGGATCAGCGTCAGGGCGGCCGCCCAGGCCCGGTCGTAGTTGATGTCGGGGATGCACACGACGTCGGTGACGTTGCTGCAGGGCACCAGGCCCTGGCTGTACTGCCGGTACACGTACACGGGCAGCGTCATCATGCGGCCCTCGAAGAGGTTGCCGTTGATGGAGTCGACGACGCCGACGGTGATGAGCAGCGGCGCGGTCTCGCCGATGACGCGCGCGACGGCGAGCATGACGCCGGTCGTGATGCCCGCGATCGACGTGCGCAGCACGACCCGCACGACGGTGAGCCACTTGGGCACGCCGAGCGCGTAGGCTGCCTCGCGCAGCTCGTTGGGCACGAGCCGGAGCATCTCCTCGCACGAGCGCACGACGACGGGGATCATGAGCACGGACAGCGCGACGGAGCCGACGATGCCCATGCGCACCCCCGGACCGAAGACCACGGCGAAGAGCGCGTAGGCGAAGAGACCGGCGACGATCGACGGGATGCCCGTCATGACGTCGACGAAGAACGTCACCGCACGGGCCAGCGGGCCGCGGCCGTACTCGACGAGGTAGATCGCCGCGAGCAGGCCGATGGGGACCGAGATCACCGCGGCGCCGAGCGTGATGAGCAGCGTGCCGAGGACCGCGTGGTAGATGCCGCCCGCGTCCATGCCCCCGAACACCCCGCGCATGGAGTGCGTGAGGAAGTAGGCGTCGAACCGCTCCATGCCGTGCACGACGACGGTCCACGCGACGGACACGAGCGGCACCATCGCGAGGGCGAACGCGCTCCACATGAGGACCGTCATCGTGCGGTCCTTGCGACGGCGGCCGGCGTCCGCGCCGCGCAGGAGCGCGCGGACGGACGCGGTGCGCTCCGGGTCGGGGGCGGAGGCCCCGCGCGCGGGGCTGGTGCTGAGGGCGCTCATCAGTTGGCTCCCGAGAAGTCCTTGCGCCGCGCGACGATCGCGCGGGCGCCCATGTTGACGAGCAGGGTGATGAGGAACAGCGCGAGGCCCGTCGCGATGAGGGTGCTCACCCCGAGGGGGTTGGCCTCGGGGAAGTCGGCCGCGATGTTCGCAGCGATCGTCTGCTGCTGCCCGGCCTGCAGGATCTTGAACGAGTAGAGGAGCCCGGGCGAGAGGATCATCAGCACCGCCATCGTCTCGCCGAGCGCGCGGCCGAGGCCGAGCATCGCGGCGGAGATGACGCCCGACCGCCCGAACGGGATGACCGCCGTGCGGATCATCTCCCAGCGCGTCGCGCCGAGCGCGAGCGCCGCCTCCTCGTGGAGCTTCGGCGTCTGGAGGAACACCTCGCGGCTCACCGCGGTGATGATCGGCAGGATCATCACCGCGAGCACGAGCGCGACGGTGAGCAGGACGCGGCCGGTCGGCGAGGCCGGGCCGGCGAAGAGCGGGAACCACCCGAACGTGTCGGCGAGCCACGACCACACCGGGACGACGATCGGCGGGAGCACGAGCGAGCCCCACAGGCCGTAGACGACGCTGGGGATCGCCGCGAGGAGGTCGACGACGTACCCGAGGGTCGACGCGAGCCGGCGCGGCGCGTAGTGCGAGATGAAGAGCGCGATGCCCATCGCGACCGGCGTCGCGAGGAGGAGCGACAGCGCGGCCGCGAGGAGCGTGCCGAAGATCAGCGGACCGACGAACGACAGCAGCGAGGCACCCTCCGGGAACCAGGACACCTCCTCGCCGAGGACGTCCCCGCCCGCGGTGAGCGCGGGCCACGCGCGGAGCACGAGGAAGATCGCGACCGCGGCGAGGACGGCGAGGATGAGCCCTCCGGCGCCCGTCGCGGTCCAGCGGAACGCGCGGTTGACGCCGCGGTCGGTGTTCCGGGCCCGGCGGCGCGGGGCTCCCGCGCGAGGCGTCGGGCCCGGCGTGGCGCCCGGCGTCGTGGGTGGGGCTGTGGTGGTCACTCGTGCTCCCGGTGCATGCGGTCCTGCTGCGTGAGGTCTGGGTCGCGGGCGATCTCGCGGGTCAGGGGCGGCGGGGCTCGTAGGCCCCGCCGCCCCCTGGTTCCCGGCGGTCGTCAGCCGGCGGCGCCGACCGTGATGGCCTCGATCGCCGCGTGGACGTCCGTGCGCAGGTCCTCCGAGATCGGCGCGTTGCCCGCGGCCGACGCGGAGGCCGACTGGCCCTCCTCGCTCGAGATGTAGGTGAGGAACGCCTTGACGAGGTTGCCCGTCGCCTCGTCCTCGTAGTTCAGGCACGCGACCGCGTACGAGACGAGCACGAGCGGGTACGCACCGGCCTCGGTCGTCGTGCGGTCCAGCTCGACGGCGATGTCGTGGTCGTGGCGGCCCTCGACGCGCGGCGACGCGTCGACGACCTTGGCCGCGGCCTCGGGCGAGTACGCGACCCACTCCTCGCCGACCTTGATCTTCGCGGTCCCGAGGTCGCCGGCCTTCGACGCGTCGGCGTAGCCGATCGTGCCCTCGCCGCCCTGGACGGTCTGCACGACGCCCGAGGTGCCCTGCGCGGACTCGCCACCCTGCGTCGGCCAGTCGCCGCTCGGCTCGTGGCCCCACGCGTCGCCTGCCGTCGCGGCGAGGTACTCGGTGAAGTTCTCGGTCGTGCCCGACTCGTCGGAGCGGTGGACCGGGGTGATCGCGAGGTCCGGGAGCGTCGCGTCGGGGTTGTCGGCGGCGATCTCCGGCGCGTTCCACTGCGTGATGGTGCCGTTGAAGATGCCCGCGATCGTGGCCGGCGCGAGGTTGAGCTCCGCGACGTCCGGCAGGTTGTAGATGATGGCGATCGGGCTGACGTAGACCGGGAGGTCGATCGCGCCGTCGGGGCCGCACACGGCCTGCGACTGCGTGATCTCCTCCTCCTTGAGCACCGCGTCCGAGCCGGCGAACGCGACGCCGCCCTCGAGGAACTGGGTGCGGCCGCCGCCGGACCCGACCGGGTCGTAGTTCACGGTGACGTCGGGGTTCGCGCTCTGGAACCCGGCGCGCCACGCCTCCATGGCGGACTCCTGCGAGCTGGCGCCCGCACCGTTGAGCTCACCGCTGAGGTCGCTCGCGGTCTCGGACGAGCCCTCGGAGGAACCGTCGGTGGCGCCGTCGGCGCTGCCGACGGGGTCGTCCGACCCGCAGGCGGCGAGGGTCAGCGCGAGCGCACCGATCGCGACGGCGGATCCAGCACGGGAGAATCGGCTGAGCTTCACTCTTCGTTCCATCCTGTTCAAGCGTCTCGTGGCACCAGCGAGCGCCGGTGACGAGCCCGACGCTAGGAGCGCCGGGTGACGCGTTCCCCGAGAGCGGGTGAACGAGGGATGAACAGTGCACAGACCTTCCGTGCCACCCGCCGGGCGGGGTGGGCCGACGTCGCACGGGCACGGGCACGGCACGGGGACGGGCGCCGGACGGGCGCTGGGGCGGACACGGAGACGGCCCCGGCACGGTCCTGGAGAGGACGTGCCGGGGCCGTCGGTCCGGCCGTGCGCCCGTGCCGGGCGGTCGTTCCTCAGGACTGGCCGACGCCGTCCGCGATCTTGTAGCCGAGCCCGCGGACCGTGAGGAGGTAGCGCGGGCTCGCCGGCTCGGGCTCGATCTTCGACCGGATGCGCTTCACGTGGACGTCGAGCGTCTTGGTGTCGCCCACGTAGTCCGTGCCCCAGACCCGGTCGATGAGCTGCCCGCGCGTGAGCACGCGCCCCGCGTTGCGCAGCAGCAGCTCCAGGAGCTCGAACTCCTTGAGCGGGAACGGCACGACCTGGCCGTCGACGCTCACCGTGTGCCGCTCGACGTCCATGCGCACCGGACCCACCTCCAGCGCGCTCTCCGCGACGACCTCGCCCCCGTTCTCCCCGCCCTTGCGGCGCAGCACGGCGCGCACGCGCGCGAGCAGCTCGCGGAACGAGTACGGCTTCGTCACGTAGTCGTCCGCACCCAGCTCGAGGCCCACGACCTTGTCGATCTCCGAGTCCTTCGCCGTGAGCATGATGACGGGCACGTCGCCGCGCTGCCGCAGCTCGCGGCACACCTCGGTGCCACTGAGCCCGGGGAGCATGAGGTCGAGCAGGACCAGGTCCGCCCCGTCCGCGTCGAACCGCTCCAGCGCCTCGGTGCCCGTCGCCGCCTCGACGACGTCGAAGCCCTCGCGCCGCAGCTGGTACGTCAACGGGTCGCGGTACGACTCCTCGTCCTCCACCACCAGGATGCGCGTCACGCGCCTACCTCCTTGTTCTGTACGTCGTCGGGTGCGGGGGCCTGCGCGGCCCACCGCACGTCGTGCTGCACGGTCCCGGGGTCCGCCCCGGCCGTGCCCTCGTCCCCCGGAGCGTCGTGGGTCGTGCCCGACGCCGCGGCGTCCGCCCGGTCGACCGGCACGTCCGCCGCGGGGATCCGGAGCGTGAAGGTGGAGCCGCGTCCCGGCTCGGACCACATGGTGACCTCGCCGCCGTGGTCGGCGGCGACGTGCTTGACGATGCTCAGGCCGAGGCCCGTCCCGCCGGTGTCGCGCGAGCGCGCGGGGTCCACGCGGTAGAACCGCTCGAACACGCGGGCCTGCTCGTCGGCAGAGATGCCGATGCCCTGGTCCACGACCGCGATCTCGACCAGGTCGCCCGCGAGCGAGACGCCGACCCCCACGCGCGTGTTCTCGCCCGAGTAGGCGACCGCGTTGTCGAGGAGGTTGCGCACCGCGGTGACGAGCAGGTTGTGGTCGCCGTACACCGCGGCGTCGAGCTCTCCCCCGGTCGTGAGCGTGATGCCCTTGCCCTGCGCCGTCGTGCGCGCGCGGTCCACCGCCTCCTCGACGACGCCCCGCACCGGCACGACCGTGACCTCCTGGAGCGCGCCCGCGACCTGGAGCCGCGAGAGCTCGATGATCTCCTGCACGAGCGCGGACAGACGCGTCGCCTCCGACTGCATGCGCGCGGAGAACCGCCGCACCGCCACCGGGTCGTCGGCCGCGTCCTGCACCGTCTCGGCGAGCAGCGCCAGCGCCCCGACCGGCGTCTTCAGCTCGTGGGACACGTTCACGACGAAGTCGCGCCGGATCGCCTCGACGCGCCGCGCCTCGGTCCGGTCCTCCGCGAGCACGAGCATGTGCTGGGGGCCCACCTGGGCGACGCGGACCTGGAGCATGACCGTGCCCCGGCCGACCGGCCCGCGCGGGAGCTCGAGCTCCTCGTCGCGGATCACGCCGTCCCGGCGCACGTCGTCGATCATGTCCCGGATCGCCGCGTGCGCGACCGCGTCGCCGCGCACCACGCCCAGCGCGTACGCCGGCGGGCTGGCCCGCACGACCTCGCCCTCCTCGTCCAGCACGACGGCGGCGGACCGCAGGACGGCGAGCACGCGGACGAGACCCTCGTCGAGCTCGGGCGTCGGCTCCACCCGGGCGGCGCGCTGCTGGCGCTCGCTCACACGGAACGCGATGGCCGCGATCACGCCGACGACGACGCCCACGACGCCGGCGGCCAGCACGGTCGCGCCCTCGATGAGACTCTCGGCTTGCACACGTCCAGCGTACGGTCGCGCGCGCGCCCGACCCGTCGATCCGGCGCTCCACGGGCGTGAGCCGCCAAGAGTTCACCTGGCGGCGCCCTGGAGTTCACCGCCCGGTCGACCGCACCTGCGAGCGTGACGGGAGCCGACGGCGTGCCCGGGCGCCGCCCGGCGCGCAGGGGCGCACGCCGTCACGGACCGGACGGACCGGTCACGACGAGAGGGAAGCGATGCGGGAGATCTTCGAGGCCGAGCTGAAGCAGGTCGGCGACGACCTGGCCGAGATGAGCCGGCTGGTGGAGTCGGCCGTCAACCGCGCGGGGCAGGCGCTCCTCACGGCGGACCTGCAGCTCGCGCAGTCGGTCATCGGCGACGATCACACGATCGACGCCCTCGAGCGCGAGCTCGACGAGCGCTGCGTGCTCCTCCTCGCGCAGCAGCAGCCCGTGGCCACCGACCTGCGGGTCGTGGTCAGCGCGCTGCGCATGAGCGCCACCCTGGAGCGCATGGGCGACCTCGCCCGGCACATCGCGCAGGTCGCGCGCGGCCGCTACCCGGCCCGGGCGATCGAGCCGTCCCTGCACCGGACCTTCGAGCAGATGCACGACGCCGCCGTGCGCGTCGCCCGCCGGACGACGACGCTCCTCACGACGCGCGACCTGACCGTCGCCGCGAACATCGAGCGCGACGACGACCTGCTCGACAAGCTCCACCAGGACACCTTCACCGCGCTGCTCGACGGCACGTGGACGGGGACCCCGCAGGAGACCGTCGACGTCACGCTCGTAGGCCGCTACTACGAGCGCTTCGGGGACCACGGCGTCTCCATCGCCAAGCGCGTGACGTACCTCGTCACCGGCGACTTCGCCGACGACCGCGGCACCCCCGCCGGCTCCGCCCGCGCGTCTGCCTGACGACAACGCCACGGCCCTGCCGCGAGGTAGAGCCTCAGGTCCCGAGGGACGACCCGCGGAGCTCTACCTCGGTGCCGGTCATCTACCTCGCCGTCTCGGTTCCTGCGCACAGACGACCGTGGCCCGTCCGGGAGATCCGGACGGGCCACGGTCGTCTGTGCGTGCGGGCGGTCAGCGGCCCTGGTTGGCGACCGCGGCGGCGGCCTCGGCGGCGGCCTCGGGGTCGAGGTAGCGGCCGCCCTTCGTCACCGGCTTGAGGTCCTCGTCGAGCTCGTAGAGCAGCGGGATGCCGGTCGGGATGTTGAGCGCGGCGATGTCCTCGTCGGAGATGCCGTCGAGGTGCTTGACGATCGCGCGCAGCGAGTTGCCGTGCGCCGCGACGAGGACGGTCTTGCCCGCCTTCAGGTCCGGCACGACCTCGCCGTCCCAGTACGGCAGGGCGCGCTCGAGCACGTCCTTGAGGCACTCGGTGCGCACGACGGGCGCGTCGGCGTAGCGCGGGTCCGTGTCCTGCGAGAACTCGGAGCCCAGCTCGATCGCGGGCGGCGGGACGTCGTACGAGCGGCGCCAGAGCATGAACTGCTCCTCGCCGAACTCGTCGAGCGTCTGCTTCTTGTTCTTGCCCTGCAGCGCACCGTAGTGGCGCTCGTTGAGGCGCCACGACCGCTTCACCGGGATCCAGTGGCGGTCCGCGGCGTCGAGCGCGAGGTTCGCCGTCGTGATGGCGCGGCGCAGGAGCGAGGTGTGCACGACGTCGGGCAGGACGCCGGCCTCCGTGAGGAGCTGACCGCCGCGCTTCGCCTCCTCGGTCCCCTTCTCCGACAGGGCGACGTCCACCCAGCCGGTGAACAGGTTCTTGGCGTTCCATTCGCTCTCGCCGTGGCGGAGCAGCACGAGGGTGTAGGTCATGGGTTCCATCCTGCCGCACGGCCCGGCGCGCGGGCACCCGCGTCCCACGTGGTGGTGACCGTCGCCGTCGGGCGTGGGACGAAGGTCCGGGAATCGGGCGGGCGTCGCGCACGTTGCCCCGGACATGCCGATCGACGGAGAGTACGCCCCCAGCCCGAGCGCCTGGTCCCGCAAGCAGGCCGAGTCCTACGAGTCGTCCGGCGGGACGCGCAGCACGACCCTGAAAGGGATGCCGGTGGTCGTGCTCACGACCCTGGGGCGCCGGACCGGCAAGGTCCGCAAGACGCCGCTCATGCGGGTCGAGCACAACGGCGTGTACGCGGTCGTCGCGTCGCTGGGCGGCGCCCCGAAGCACCCCGTCTGGTACTACAACGTCCTCGCGCACCCGCAGGTCGAGCTCCAGGACGAGGCCGAGCGCCACGACTACGTCGCGCGCGAGGTCCACGGCGAGGAGAAGGCGCTCTGGTGGGAGCGCGCGGTCGCCGCCTACCCGCCGTACGCGGACTACCAGGAGAAGACGTCGCGCGAGATCCCCGTCCTGGTCCTGGAGCGCGCCGCGCCGGACGCCTGACCCGCAGCGAGGGGTGCGCGCGGCATCAGCGCGCCGCGCGCACCTTGCGCGCCTGCGCGTAGACGTCGAGCATGCGCAGCGCGGCGGTGTCCCAGCCGAACCGCGCGCCGGCGCGCCGGGCGCCGTCGCCGAGCGCGGCGAGGCGCTGGTCGTCGGCGAGCAGGTCGCCGAGCACGCGCGCCCACGTCACGGGGTCGTGGTCGGCGACGAGGACGCCGGACACCTGGTCCTCGACCACGGTCTTCAGCCCGCCGACGGCGGCCGCGACGACGGGCGTGCCGCTCGCCTCGGCCTCGGCCGCCACGAGCCCGAACGACTCGTTGTGCGACGGCACGGCGACGACGTCGGCAGCGCGGTACCACCGCGCGAGCTCGTCGCGCGGGACCGGCGGGCGGACGACGAGCCGGTCGCTCACCCCGACCTGGTAGGCGAGCGCCTCGAGCTCGCGCACGGCCGTCGGGCGCCCGCTCGGGCCGCCCAGCACGACGAGCGTCGGCACGGGATCCCCGCGCTCGGCGAGGACGCCGAGCGCCCGGACGAGCACGTCCGGCCCCTTGAGCGGCTGCACGCGGCCCGCGAAGAGCACGAGGCCGCCGTCGGTGGGCAGCCCCAGCCCGGCGCGCAGCACCCGGCGCCGCTCCCGCCGCGCGGTGCCGTCGCCCGCCGACGCGCCGGGGTCCGGGGAGAACAGGTCGAGGTCGACGCCCGGCGGCACGACGTGCACGCGCGCGGGGTCGGCCGCGTAGTCGCGCACGAGGTCGTCCGCCTCGGCGTCGGTGCTCGCGACGAGCGCGTCCGCCTCGGCGACGACCTGCTCCTCCCCGATGATCCGGCCGAGCGGCTCGGGCGCGTCGCCCGGCGCGAGCGCGGCGTTCTTCACGCGCGCCAGCGTGTGCATGGTGTGCACGAGCGGGACGTCCCAGCGGTCGGCCGCGAGCCAGCCCACCTGGCCGGAGAGCCAGTAGTGGGTGTGGACGACGTCGTACCAGCCCTCGTGGTGCCGCGCCTCCGCGCGCAGCACCCCCGCCGTGAAGGCGCAGAGCTGGCCGGGCAGGTCGTTCTTGTCGAGCCCCTCGAAGGGCCCGGCGACGACGTGGCGCACCGTCACGCCGTCGGACACCTCGACCTTGCGGGGCTGGCTCGACGCCGTGGCGCGCGTGAAGATCTCGACCTGCGTGCCGCGGCGCGCGAGCGCGTGCGCGAGCTCGGTGACGTACACGTTCATGCCGCCCGCGTCGCCGGTCCCCGGCTGGTCGAGGGGCGACGTGTGCACGGAGAGCATCGCGACCCGCAGCGGGGTCGCCGGGTCCGGGGAGACGCCCTCCGGCAGCTCGAGCGCGGTCACGGCGGGTCAGGCCTCCACGACGCACGCCGGGGCCGGCAGCGCGAGCACGTCGAGCACGTGGGCGGCGCCGTCCGAACGACGCACGCGCAGGAGCGCGAGGTTCGACGTCGGCTCCTCCGCCGTGGAGTCGGCTTCCGGACGCTCGATGAGCGGGTCGTCGTTCTGGTTCGCGACGACGACGAGGTCGTGCAGCGGTTCCTCGGGCGCCGCGGGGCCGGCGAGCACGGCGAAGTGTCGAGGCCAGGCGCCACCTACCGGAGAGTCGGCGAGGTGGCGCAGCGAGGGGACCCCGCCGTCGTGCCCCGGCTCGACGGCGTGCACGGCGAGCACGTCGGCACCGCGCACCGCGACGAGGACGCGCGACCCGTCCGCCGAGACCGCGACGTGGGAGGGGTAGTTCCCGCCGCCGGCGGGCGGCGCGGCGTGCGTGACGTCGTAGCGGGCGACGACGTCGTACGTGCGCACGCCGTCCGGGCCGTCGACCGGCGCGAGGACGAACAGGGCCGGGTCGAGCTCGCCGACCACGACGAGGTGACCCGACCGGAGCGCGGCGAGGTGGCGCGGTCCGGTCCCCGGCGGGAAGGTCGCGACGACGCGGGGGGCCGCGCCGTCCGGGGCAGCGGGGTCGTGGCGCCGCAGCTCGTCGGTGCCCAGGTCGACGACGAGCACGTCGCCGCTGCCGTCGTCGGCCGCGCCGAGGTGCGCGAGCGGGGCGACGAAGTGGGCGTGCGGCCCCTCCTGGCGGTCGGCGACCGGTCCCGCGCCCGCGTGCCCCTGCCGGCGCACGAGGACGGCCGCGCCGTCGTCCGGCGCCGTGGCGAGCGCGCCGTCCGCCGCCCGCGCGACGGTCGTGAGGACGCCGTCCCCGTAGTTCGCGACGAGCACGTCGCCGCTCACGGCCACGTGGCACGGGTACGTCCCGCCCGTGGCGACGGGCCCGCCCCGGGGTGCGAGGCCGCCGTCCGGCCCGACGGCGAACGCCGACACCGAGCCCGACTGCGTCTCCCCCACCGCGTACAGGGTGTCGCCGTCCAGCGCGAGGAACGACGGCGACGGCGTCTCGGCCGCCAGCACCCCGCCCACGAACGACCCCGTCCCGGCCGCGGCGTCGACGTCGAGCCCGACGCGCCACACGCCCTCCGCACCGCCGTTCGCCGGGTGCGGGTAGGTGCCGATCCAGAGAGCGCGGGTCGCGGAGGTCATGACCCGAGCCTAGTTCTCCGGGCGGGTGCCTCCGGCACCGGCCGACCACCGGGCCGGCGGGACGACGCCCGTGGACGCGAGAGCGCCCCGCCGACGGGCTCGTCGGCGGGGCGCTCCGGTGCTCGTGCGGTGTCGCGTCAGTGCGCGGCGTCGTAGGCCGTCTGGATCTCCTGGGAGATGCGGCCACGGTCGTTGACCGTGTAGCCGTTGGCGCGGGCCCACTCGCGGACCTCGGTCGCGCGGGCGGAACCGGCGGAGCGGCTGCTGCGGCGCGCGGGGCGGGCCGTGCTCGTGCGGGACGAGACCTTGCGCGCGTTGCCGACCCACGACGCGAAGGCGTCGCGCAGCTCCTGTGCATTCTTGGTGCTGAGGTCGATCTCGTAGGAGACGCCGTCGAGTGCGAACGTGACGGTCTCGTCGGCCGCGCCCCCGTCGAGGTCGTCGACGAGAATTACCTGGACTTTCTGGGCCACTGTGGTTACCTCACGCTTCACAGGAATGATTGTCCTCGTCAGGATGCCATCGAAAAGTCGGGACCGTCAATTGGCCACGCCGTTGTCCGGCGCGTGTCGCCCCGGCACGGCGCCCACCATTCCTGGACGCGGGTACGTCATTTTCTCGCTCTTTGCGCGCGGCACCGTGCGGGAATCAGGAGTCGCGCGAGGCCGTGACATTCCCGTCGACGGCCGATTCCTGTTCCGCGTCGAGGCGCGCGAGCGCGGCGCGCTCGTTGCGGTCGGCGCGCACGATCGCGCGCATCGCGACGTAGAAGAGCACGCCGACGCCGATCGAGGGGATCAGCGCCGCGACGGTGGGCCAGATGTCCATGCTGTCGATCCTAGGTCTCGGCCGCGCTACTGCGCGGGCTTCACGAGCGGGAAGAGGATGGTCTCGCGGATGCCGAGGCCGGTCAGCGCCATGAGCAGACGGTCGATGCCCAGGCCCATGCCGCCCGACGGCGGCATCGCGTACTCCATCGCGGTCAGGAAGTCCTCGTCGATGCGCATGGCCTCCTCGTCGCCGGCGGCCGCGAGCAGCGCCTGCGCCTCGAAGCGCTGGCGCTGGACCACCGGGTCCACGAGCTCGGAGTACGCGGTCGCGAGCTCGACGCCGCGCACGTACAGGTCCCACTTCTCGACCTGGCCGCGCACCGCCCGGTGGTCACGCGTGAGCGGGGAGGTCTCGACGGGGAAGTCGCGCACGAACGTCGGCGCGACGAGGTGGTCGCCCACCAGGTGCTCCCACAGGCCCTCGACGAGCTTGCCGTGGTTGACGTTCTTCGGGTCGAAGGTGAGCTCGAACGTGTCGGCGTACTTCCGCAGCGACTCGACCGACGTCTCGGGCGTGATCGCCTCGCCCAGCGCGTCCGAGAGCGAGTCGTACATCTTCAGCTGCGTCCATTCGCCGCCGAGGTCGTATTCCGTGCCGTCGGCGAGCGTGACGAGAGTCGTGCCGAGCGCGTCCTGCGCGGCGCGCTGCACGAGGTTCTGCGTGAGCACGGCCATCGTGTCGTAGTCGCCGTAGGCCTCGTACGCCTCGAGCATCGCGAATTCCGGCGAGTGCGTGGAGTCGACGCCCTCGTTACGGAAGTTGCGGTTGATCTCGAACACCTTCTCGACACCGCCGACCGCCGCGCGCTTGAGGAACAGCTCCGGGGCGATGCGCAGGAACAGGTCGATGTCGAATGCATTCATGTGCGTCTCGAACTGGCGTGCCGCCGCGCCCTCCGGGCGCGTCTGCAGCATCGGCGTCTCGACCTCGACGAAACCGCGCTCCCAGAAGTTCTCGCGGATCGAGCGCACGACGGCGGCGCGCAGACGCACCGTGTCCCGGGCGGCCGGGCGCGCGATGAGGTCGACGTAGCGCTGGCGCACGCGCGCCTCCTCCGAGAGCTCCTTGTGGAGCACCGGGAGCGGCCGCAGCGCCTTCGCGGCGATCTGCCACGCGTCGGCGAACACGCTCAGCTCGCCGCGGCGCGAGCTGATGACGCGGCCGTGCGCGAAGAGGTGGTCGCCCAGGTCGACGTCCGCCTTGAACGCCGCGAGCGACTCCTCGCCCACGACGGCCTGGCTGAGCATGACCTGCAGGCGGTTCCCCTCGCCGTCCTGCAGCGTGGCGAAGCACAGCTTGCCGGTGTTGCGCAGGAACACGACCCGGCCGGCGACGCCGACCTCGTCCTGCGTCTCCTCGCCGGTCCCCAGGTGCGCGTACGCGGCCCGGACGTCGGCGATCGTCGTCGTGCGCGGGACGGAGACGGGGTACGGCTCGTCGCCCCGTGCGAGGATCCGCTCGCGCTTCTCGCGGCGGACCTGCATCTGCTCCGGCACGTCGTCGACGTGCTCCTCGGGCTGGCGCGCGTCAGGAGAGGGGGTTCCGTCGGGGGAGGTCACCCGAGGATTCTACCGACGCTCCCGCGTCGCCGAGGTAGAGCCCCGGTCTGGCGAGGTAGAGCCGTGGTCGCGCGAGGTAGAGCCGTGGTCATGACCAGGGCTCTACCTCGCGGGACCAGGGCTCTACCTCGGCGGGAGGGTGGGGAGGAGGTCGAGCGCGAGGTCCAGGATCGGGGCCGAGTGGGTGAGCGCGCCGACCGAGAGGTAGTCGACGCCGGTGCCCGCGACCTCGCGCGCGCGGTCCAGCGTGAGGTTGCCCGTCGCCTCGAGCTCGACCTTCGCCGGGACGCCGTCCGTCCCCTCGCGCGCCCGGACGGCCGCGACCGTCTCGGCGAGGACCGGGGTCGGCATGTTGTCGAGCAGCAGGAAGTCCGCGCCCGCCGCGACGGCCTCGAGCGCCTGTGCCGTCGTGTCGGCCTCGACCTGGACGAGCACGTCCGGGAACGTGCGGCGGATCGCGTCGATCGCGGCGCTCACCGACCCGGCGGCCACGACGTGGTTGTCCTTGACCATCGCGACGTCGTAGAGCCCCATGCGCTTGTTCGTCCCGCCCCCGGCGCGCACGGCGTACTTCTCCAGCGCGCGCAGGCCGGGCGTCGTCTTGCGCGTGTCCAGCACCTGCGTGCCCGTCCCGGCGAGCTCGCGCGCCCACGCACGCGTCGCCGTCGCGACGCCCGACGCGCGGCTCGCGAGGTTGAGCAGCGTGCGCTCGGCGGTGAGCAGCACCTGGACGGGGCCGGTCAGCGCGGCGAGCACGCGGCCGCGTCCGACGGCCTCGCCGTCGGACGCGACGAACGTCACCTCGACGGGCGGGAGGCCGAACCGCTCCGCGACCTGCCGCGTCACCTCCTCGACGACGACGAGCCCCGCCACGACCCCGTCCGCGCGCGCCACGAGGTGCGCGGTCCCCGTGGCCGACGGCGGCACGGTCGCCTGCGTCGTGACGTCGCGGCCCGGCGCGACGCCCAGGTCCTCGTCGAGCGCCCGCGCGACGGTCTCGGCGATCCACGCCGGCTCGAGCCCCGGCTCGACGCGTGACGGGACGGGCGGCGCTCCGCCGTCGGACGGAAGGGCGGGCACGGGCTCGGCAGGGCTGCTCACGCCCCCACGGTAGTCGGCCCCACGTGGCGCCGAGCACGACCCTGCGCTCCGTCGAGCACGACGTTGCGGTCGTTATCCGGCGGATGACGACCGCAACGTCGTGCTCGGCGCGGGGTCCGTCAGCCGACGCGGAGCGTTCCGTCGGCGTCGAGCGACACCAGCACGCGGCGCTCCCAGGCCGGGTCCGTGTCCGGGAAGTCGGTGCGGAAGTGGCCGCCGCGGCTCTCCGTGCGCAGCGCCGCCGCCGCGGTGAGGGCGGTCGCGACCTGGTGGACGTTCGTCGTCTCCCACTCCGCGGCCTGCGGCTGTGCGACGACGTCGCTCGCCTCGTGCGCGTCGGTCCGGACCGCGGCGAGCCGGGCCGCGGCGACGGCGAGGCCGTCGCCGTCGCGGATCACACCGGGGCCCGCCGAGGCGATCGACTGGATGCGTGAGCGCGCCGCGGCCGCGACGAGCGCGGACGGCCCCGGCCGGCCGGACGGCTCGACCTGCTCGAGCTCGCCCGCCGCGACCCGGTCGGTGATCTGGCGCGCCGCGCGGTGCGCGAACACCAGGCCCTCGAGCAGCGAGTTGGAGGCGAGCCGGTTGGCGCCGTGGACGCCCGTGCACGCGACCTCGCCGATGGCGTAGAGGCCGTCGACGGTGGACCTCCCGTGCAGGTCGGTCACGACACCGCCCGAGTGGTAGTGCTGCGCGGGCGCCACGGGGACGGGCTCCTCGGTCCAGTCGAGGCCGTTCTCCGCGAGCCGCTCCGTGATCGTGGGGAAGCGCGAGCGCAGGAAGTCGGCGCCGAGGTGGCGCGCGTCGAGCAGCACGTGGTCCGAGCCCGTCGCGGCCATCTGCCGCACGATCGCGTGCGCGACGACGTCGCGCGGCGCGAGCTCGGCCATGGGGTGCTGCGCGGGCATGAACCGGTGGCCGTCGGTGTCGAGGAGGATCGCGCCCTCGCCCCGCACGGCCTCGGAGATGAGCGGGAGCTGCCCCTTGGCGCCGAGGCCGAGCCACAGCACCGTGGGGTGGAACTGCACGAACTCGAGGTCGCCGAGCGTCGCGCCCGCACGCAGCGCCGCGGCGATGCCGTCGCCCGTGGCCTGCGGCGGGTTGGTCGACGAGCGGAACACCTGCCCCACTCCCCCGGTCGCGAGCACGACCGCGCGCGCGAGCACCGCCCCGACGCCGTCGCGCGTGCCCTCGCCCCGCACGTGGAGCGTGACACCGCAGGCACGCGGGGAGCCGTCCGGTCCCGCACCGGTGAGGACGTCGAGCACGAGCGCGTTCTCGATGACCTCGATGCCCGGGTCGGCGCGGACCGCCTCGAGCTGCGCGACGAGAGCGCGCGAGATCTCGGCCCCGGTCGCGTCGCCGCCCGCGTGCGCGATGCGGTCGGCGTGGTGACCGCCCTCGCGCGTCAGGGCGATGTCGCCGTTCTCGGCCCGGTCGAAGTTCGCGCCGCGCGCGACGAGCTCGCGCACGCGCGCCGGACCCTCGGTGACGAGCACCTCGACGGCGGCCGGGTCGCACACGCCGCCGCCCGCGACGAGCGTGTCCGCGAGGTGCGCCTCGGGCGAGTCCTCGGGGTCGAGCGCCGCGGCGATGCCGCCCTGCGCCCACACCGTGGAGCCCGACGACAGCTCGCCCTTCGTCACGAGCAGGACGCGCGGCACTCTCGTGCGCAGCTCGAGCGCGGCGGTGAGGCCCGCGATGCCCGAGCCGACGACGACGACGTCCGTCGTCGTCGTCCAGCCCGGCGCCGGGGCGGCGAGGGTCCGGGCGAGCGTCCGAACGTGCGCAGGCGTCGAGGACCCGCCGCGTCCGCTCACGCGGGGCGCACCACGGACGCGTCGCCGCCGGCCGCCCCCGCGCCGCCCCCGGCGCGGAACGGGCCGAACGGCAGCCCGCTCGCCTCGAGGCCGTGACCCGCGGGCACGAGGCCGGGCTCGTCCGAGAGCTCGACGATCCGGTTCTGCGCGTCCACGAAGACGACGTTCGGCAGGTAGGTGCGCGCGTCGGCGTCGTCGAGCATGCCGTACGCGATGAGGATGACCACGTCGCCCGGCTTCACGAGGTGCGCGGCGGCGCCGTTGATGCACACCTGCCCGGCGCCGCGCTCGCCCGGGATGACGTACGTCGTCAGGCGGGCTCCGTTGGTGACGTCCACGACGTCGACCTGCTGGCCCGGGTAGAGGTCCGCGGCGTCGAGCAGGTCGGCGTCCACGGTGATCGAGCCGACGTAGTGCAGGTCGGCCTGCGTCACCGTCGCGCGGTGGATCTTGCCGATCATCATGGGGCGCTGCAGGGACGCCGGACGACGGTGCGGGCTCGGCGGGGTCGGCGCGGTCACGCGGTACCTCCAGGTGCGGGGGCACGGCCGGCGGGGTCGGCGGCCCGGGTCGCGGGCGGCGCGATCTCGACGGCCGCGTTGTCGATGAGACGGGTGGTGCCCACGCGTGCCGCGACCAGGAGGAGCCCGGGGCCGACGGCGCCGGGCGCCAGGTCCTCCACGGTAGCGGGATCGACGAGCACCACGTAATCCAGGTCAACGCCGTCGGCGGCGTCCAGGATTCCCCGCGCCGCGGCGAGGACGCTCCCGGCGTCGGCGCCCGCCGCCGCGGCGCCCTGCCCGGCCTGCAGCGCGCGGCTCAGCGCGAGCGCCCGGTCCCGCTCGGCGGGCGACAGGTAGGCGTTGCGCGACGAGCGCGCGAGGCCGTCCGCCTCGCGCACGGTGGGCACCGCGAGGATCTCCACGTCGAGGTCGAGGTCGGCGACCAGGCGCCGCACCGCGAGGAGCTGCTGCGCGTCCTTGGCCCCGAACACCGCGACGTCCGGGCGCACGAGGTGGAGCAGCTTGAGGACGACCGTGAGCACGCCGTCGAAGTGGCCGGGTCGCGACGCGCCCTCCAGCACGGTGCCGATCCGGCCCGAGGTGACCCGGACGATCGGGCCGGTGCCGCCCGTCGACCCGAGGTCCGGGTACAGCTCCTCGACGGTCGGGGCGAAGACGACGTCCACCGCGACGTCGGCTCCGGCGGCCGCGAGGAGCGCGACGTCCGCCGCGACGTCGCGCGGGTAGCGCTCGAAGTCCTCGCCCGGCCCGAACTGGAGCGGGTTGACGAAGTCGGTGACCACGACCTGGCCGTGCGGCCCGACCTCGGCCCGCGCCCGCCGCACGAGCTCGAGGTGCCCGGCGTGCAGCGCGCCCATCGTCATGACGACGGCGCGGCGCGCGCCCGGGTGCTCGGCGGACCAGGCGTCGAGCGTCGCGCGGAGGTCGGCACGGGTCGCGACGACGCGCGGGGTCGCGGTCGAGACGTCGGCCGAGGCGGCCGAGGCGTCCGGGCGGGGGGTGGTGGTCATGCCGTTCCTTCGTCGTCGTGCCGCGCACCCTCGGGGTCGGAGGGGGCGGCGGGCTCGTCGGGGTCCGCGCCGAGCGCGTCGAGCAGCGCGCGGGCCGTCCGCTCGTCGAGGCGACCGCCCGCGAGCGCGCGGTGGGTCGCGGCGCGGCTCAGCGCCCGGTACGACGGCGGCACGTCGGCCGCGTCGCTCGTCGCCGCGAGCGCGTCGAGGGCGGCCAGGTGCTCGCGGACGGTGCCGACGTCGCCGCGCACCACGGGACCGGTGAGGCCGAGGAGAGCGCCGGCGCCCGACCCGGTCCCCGACTCGGCGCCCGCGTCGGCGCCGCGGGTCGCGCCGTCGAGCGCGGCGGCGAGCAGCGGGGCGAGCGCGCGCCCCGGCCGGTCGACGCCCGCGGCCTCCAGCGCCTGCGCCGCCTGGGCGACGAGGACGACGAGGTGGTTCGCCCCGTGCGCGAGGGCCGCGTGGTAGAGGCCGCGGGACTCCTCCGCCACGACGACGGGCTCCCCGCCGAGCTCGACGACGAGCGCCTGCCCGATCGGCAGGACCGGCCCCGGCGCGGTGACGGCGAACGTCGTGCCCTCGAGCCGCGCGAGGTCGAGCGACGTGCCGGTGAAGGTCATGGCCGGGTGCAGGGCGAGCGGGATCGCCCCTGCGGCGCGGGCCGGGTCGAGCACCGAGGTCCCGTAGCGACCGGACGTGTGCACCACGATCTGCCCCGGCTGCCAGGCCCCCACGTCGGCGAGGCCGCGGACCATGTCGCCCAGCGCGTCGTCGGGCACGGCGAGGAGCACGAGCTCCGCGCGCTCCACGACCTGCGGGACCTCCAGCACCGGCACGCCGGGCAGGAGGGTCTCGATCCGCTCGCGCGAGGCGTCGGACACGCCGCTCGCGCCGACGACCGCGTGGCCGGTGGCGCGCAGCGCGCTCCCGAGCACCGCCCCGACCCGGCCCGCCCCCACGACGCCCACGCCGAGGCGTCCGGGCCGTGACGCCGCCGCGCTCACGGCTGCTCCCCGTCGGCGGCCGGACGGTCGTCGGGTGCCGCACCGGGGGCGGGAGGCGACTCGGCGGCCGGTGCGGACGCGGGTACCAGCGGGACGTCGTCGCGACGCATCCACAGCTCCGGGCCGGCGTGCGCGCGGGCCTCGCGGGCGCGCTCGGCCTGGGTGTCGAGGAGGCGCGCGGCGTCGCCCGCGTCGAGATGCCAGACCTTCGGCGAGACCGGGCCGGGCGTGGAGTGCACCGCGAACGTCGCGACGTCGAAGCGGCGCTGCAGCGGGCCCTGCTCGAGCCCGAGCGACTGCGTGCGCTCGTGCGGTACGACGACGAGGCTGCGGAACACCCGCCCGCCGCGCAGCACGAGCGCGCGGTCGGTCACGGCGAAGCCGTTGCGCCGCCACGACACGAGGTCGAGCAGGCGCGCGCGCCGCGGGGTCACCGTGAAGTGCTCGCCCGCGTCGAGGCCGGACAGGCCCTCGTCGAGGAGCGCGCGCGGGTCGGACGTGCCGAGGTCGGGCAGCACGAGCCACAGCGCGGCGAGCGCCTCGTCGCGCGTCCCGACGGGCAGCAGCACGCTCGTCGTGTCCGAGCCGTCGGAGCTCACGCCGTAGCCCGCGACGTTGACGTCGACCCGCCACCAGTCCGGCCCGCGCCAGAACGGGCCCTGCCGCAGCCGCACGGCCTGGACGCGCCCGGGCGGGATCGTCTGGGACCGGGTCTCCAGGAGGCCGTGCCGCAGCCGGATGCCGTCGGGCGAGATCGCCGAGCGGAAGCCGAACTCGCCCGAGAACCGGGAGAACAGGAAGCCGCCGAACCCGAGGACCGCGGGCAGGGCGCTGAACAGGATCCCGATCTCGCGCGTGCCGACGACGACCCCGGCGATCCCCAGGACACCGAGGACGAGGCCGACCGTCGCGCCCGACCGCACGAGCGAGGCGACGAGCCGCCCCGGCCCGACCGCGGTGACCGGCTGCTCGGGCGCCTCGGGGGCGACCAGGAGCCCGTCGGCCACCGGCCCGGGTGCGTCCGCCCCGGCGTCGGGCGTCGCGCCGGGCGGGCCAGCGACGGTCCCCTCCGTCCCGGTGGCATCCGCCGTCGGGACGCCGACCGGGCGCTCGCGCGCGACCCGCAGTCCGGCGGCGCGCGCGAGCAGGTCGTTGCGCAGCCGGTTGGCCTCCACCTCCTTGAGGAAGCCGAGCTTCACGCCCGAGTCCGCGCCCCCGGCGACCTCGAGCTTGAGCTCCGCGAGGCCGAAGAAGCGCGCGAGGAGCGGCTGCACGACGTCGACCGCCTGGAGCCGGTCCAGCCGCGCCTTGCGCTGCTGCCGGAACAGCACGCCCGTGCGCAGGTGCACGGACTCGTCGTCGACCGCGTAGCTCGTCATGCGCCACGCGAGCGCCGAGTACCCCAGTCCCACGAGCCCGACCACGAGGATGCCGAGGAGGATCATCCACCAGCGGTTCCCCTCGAGGAGGTTCTCGCCCTCCGGCAGGCCGTTGAGCGTCTGCTGCCCGACGACGACGAGCAGCACCGCGATGACCGTCCAGCCGCGCACGAGCGGGGTGACCGGGTGCACCCGGTGCCACACGAGGTCGTCGGTGGCCGGTGCTTCGCTCACAGGCCCGCCAGCCTCGCCTCGCCGCGCGACGCGAGACGGTCGCGCAGGCGCTCCGCCTCGGCGGGCTCGAGACCGTCGATCGTCGCGTCGGTCGACGCCGACGCCGTGTGGAGCTGCACCTGCGCGATGCCGAGCTTGCGCGCGAGCGGCCCGGCCTGCACGTCGACGTACTGCATGCGGCCGTACGGCACGACCACGAGCTGGCGGAACATGATGCCGTGGCGGATCAGCAGGTCGTCGTCGCGCTCGGCGTACCCGATCGCGCGCACCTGGCGCGGGACGAGCACGAGCGCCCACAGCCCGAGGAGCACGAGCACCCCGAGCACGAGCCACTGCCACCAGTGCGGGAAGAGGATCGCCAGCACGACCGCCGCGACGGCCGGCACCGCGAGCGTGATGCCGACCGACAGCAGGCGCGCGGTGATCAGCCGGGGCGACACGCGCGTCCACTCGACGCCGGGCGGGTCGAAGGGGCCGGTGCCGCGGGGATCGGTGCCCCGTGCAGGGTCGGTCATGCGTCGATTCTCCCATCCCGTCCCGGTGCGCCCCGGGTCACGTGTCGTGCGTCACGCCCACGCGCCGCGGCGTCAGGCGGGCGTGCTCGCGCCCGGCGTCTCCGGGTCCTCGCGCGTCGTCGAGCCCTCGCGGCCCTCGCCGCGGTCGTCGGGCGGGAGCTGGCAGAACCGCTCCGCCACGAGCCCCACCACGGCGAGCAGCACCGCGCACGCGACCGCGACGCCCGCCGCCACCGCGCGGTCGCGCTGCGCCTCGATCGAGAGGTCGGGCAGGGTCACGAGCACCTGCGCGCCGTACCAGCCCGCGAGCAGCGCGCCCGTGAGCGCGGCGGCCTTGGCCAGCACGAACGTGCGAGCCGCGCGGATCGCGTCGAGCGAGGGCCGCTTGCCCCGCTGGTAGGCGCGGACGGTCCACCCGGCCCAGAACACCGCCCCCGCGAGCGCGACGACCGCGACGTCCACGATCCACGGCACCGCCGGCAGGTGCGTGCCGCGGCCCTGGAGGAGCCGTACGACGAACCAGCCCACGACCGCCGTGGCGACCGCCACGAGCAGGAGGGTGCGGACCGAGGTGCGCCGCATCAGCGCTGGGCGTCGTGCGCGGCGCCCGAGACCGGACCGAACGGCGGCCACGGGTCGGTCGCCGGGGGCAGCGACGCGTCGGCGAGCGGCCCGGGGGCCGACGCCTGGTTCGGCGAGTGGACGGGCGGCTGGACCGGGGCGAACGGCACCGACCGGATCATGCCGTCGTCGACGGCGTCCGCCGGGCCCGCGGGGGCCGGCGCGTGCGGTGCCGCGACCGGCGGCGCCGCCGGGTGGACCGGCGCGAAGGAGGTGAACGCCGAGGCGCCGTGCTCCGCGGGCCGGACCGCGTCCTGCGCCGGGGGCTCCGGGTCGGGCAGCGTCGCCGGACGGTGCGACGGCCCGGGGAACGGCGCGACGCCCGCCCCGTCCTGCTGCGTCCCGAACGACCCGTCCGGGACGACCGTCGTGGACGGCCCCTCGGCGGGGGGCACCACGCCCTCGGAGACCGGGGCGAAGACGGGCCGGACCACGGGCGCCTCCGACGGGGCGGTCGCCTGCAGCGGGACCGCGGCCTGCGGCGGGGCGACGGGGAGCGCCGCGCCCGGGGCGAGGGGCTCCTGCGGCGGCACCGGCTGAGCGGGCAGCTGCTGCTGCGGGGTCGGGGGCCGCTGGGGCAGCGGCTGCTGCGGGGCCGCAGGACGCTCGGGCACCGCCGGGTGCGGCGCCTGCGGCTGCTGCGGGGTCTGCGGCGGGACGGGCGGGTGCGGGAGCCCGGTCGGCGCGGGGCCGTCCGCCGGTGCCGCCTGCGCGCCGACGGGCGTCGGCCCCGAGGTCGAGGGCGCGTGCTGGTGTCCGGTCGCGGCGTCGTCCGACGGCTGCCGGTACGGGTCGTCGACGACCCCGTGCTCTGCCGGCGCGGGGGCCGACGGGGCGGGGGCGTCGGAGCCCCCGGTGGCGACCGGGACCGCCCCGGTGGGCTCGGGCGCGGCGTCGGTCAGCCAGTCGAGCGCGAGCCACCGGATCCCGCCCCGGTCGGGCGCGGTCGCCGCGAGCGCGGCGACCGGTCCCCCGCCGAGACCGGGCAGCACGGCGTCGGGGTCGATCTGCGACCAGGGCTCGAGCACGAACGCCCGCTCGTGGGCGCGCGGGTGCGGCAGCTCCAGGTCGTCGGCGACGGCCGTCAGCGTGCCGTACACGACGAGGTCGACGTCGAGGGTGCGCGGCCCCCAGCGCTCGTCGCGTACCCGGCCGTGGGCGTGCTCGACGGCCTGGCACGCGTGCAGCAGGTCACGGGCCGAGAGTCGCGTGCGCGCGAGCAGGACGATGTTGAGGAAGTCGGGCTGGTCGGGGCCGCCCACCGCGGCCGTCCGCGCGAGCGGCGAGACCTCCGTGATCTCGAGCCCGGAGATCCGGTCGAGGTCGGTGATCGCGTCGCGCAGGGTCTGCTGCGCGTCGCCGAGGTTCGCTCCGAGGGCGAGCACCACCTCGACGAACCCGGCGGGGACGTCGTCCATGCGGTCGTGCTCGGCGGGCGGCGCCTCGTCCGCCGGACCCGGCGCAGCCGGTTCCTCGGGTGCCGCGACCGGAGCGCCCGCGTCGGGCGACGCCGCGAGCGGCGCGGCGGCCGCGGCGAGCGGTGCGGCGGCCGCGGCGAGCGGCGCGGACGTCGGCGCAGCGGGCTCGGGCTGACCGGCGTGCTGCGCGGGCTCGTCGAACGGAGCGGGAGCAGCCTCGGGCGCGGGTTCCGTGCCCCGCTCCGGCAGGGGCACGGAACCCGCGTCGGCGGCCGGGTTCGCCGGGGCGACGGGCTCGGCGGCGGCCGGGGTCGGCTCCGGTGCGGCGGACGCGCCCGGCATCGGCTCCGGGGCGGGCGCGACCGCGGCCGGCGGTGCGACGGCCTCGAGCAGCGCGTCGTACGACGCCGGGCTCTGCTCCTCGGCGGGCCGGGCGGCGTAGGTCGGCTCCTCCGGTGCGGCCGCGGCGGGCGCCGCGGCCGTCGAGTCGTCGCCGGTCGGCGCCGTCGGCGCGTCCACGATCGGCGCCTCCCGCGTCGCGTCGGACGCGTCGTCGAGGAGCGGTCCGCCCGCTCCCGGCTCGTGCGCCGCCTCGTGCGCGGTCCCGTACGGCGGCTCGGGCAGGTCCTCGGCCGTGGGGGACGGGACGTCGGGGACCGGCGTCGTACCCGGGGGGATGCTCGGGGGCATGACGTCGGGCGCGGGGGCCAGCTCGGCGCGGTCCTCGGAGACCGGGGCGTCCCCGACGCCGTGGATGAGCGCCGGGGCGACCGAGCCCACGGGGATCGGCGCGACGGGCTGCGCGTCGCGCAGGCCGTGCTGCTCGGACCGGCGGGCGAGCGGCCCGACGACCGGCACGACGACGCGGTCACGGCGGATGACGACCTCGACGTCCTCGAACGGGACCGTGATCGGCGCCTGGGGCTTGTGCACGGCGACGTCGACCGCCACGACCTCGTCGTGGGTGAGGATCGTCGCGGCGATGCGCTCGGCCACCGTCTCCACGAGGTCGGCGGGCGAGCCCGCGAGCACGGCCACGACGTCCTCGGCGACGCCCGCGTAGCTCACGGTCTGGGCGAGGTCGTCCCCGCTCGCCGCGGCGCGCGTGTCGAGGTGGAGCACGACGTCGGCGCGGAAGAGCTGGCCCTCGGCCTTCTCGTGCTCGAAGACACCGTGGTGCCCCGTGGCGCTCAGGCCCGTGAGCCGGATCCGGTCGAACGGCCGTCCGTCCGCGTCGAGGACCGCTCCTGCGAACGCTGTGGTCACGTCGTGCTCCCGTCCGGTGCTCCGTCGCCACCCGCCGGTCGGGCGGACGGACCTCTCGGCACCGTGTCTCGTTGCGTGTGTCGTGCTGCGCCGGGCCGGCCGCGCCGCGGGGCCCGTCGCCCATCCTGCTAGGTCGTGGGCCGCGCCGTCGAGTCGCTCCCGGTCCTCGGTCGGTCGGTCGCGCCCGTGCTCCCGTCCTGGGGGCCCCACCCCGCCCCGCCTGCGCGGGACCATGCCGCCGCGACGCGCACGGCGTCGGCCGAGGCCCGGACGGCGTGGACCCGCACGCACCACGCGCCCGCGGCGGCGGCGAGCGTCGTGATCGCGGCGGTCGCGTCGTCGCGCAGCAGGGGCGGCACGGGCTGCCCGTCGGACCGTGCGAGGAGGTGGCCCAGGAACCGCTTGCGGGACGCGCCGACCAGCACCGGCAGGCCGAGCTCCTCGAGCTCGCCGAGGCGGGCCAGCAGGGGCCAGTTGGACGACCCGGCCTTCGAGAACCCCAGGCCCGGGTCGAGGACGACCTGGTCGCGCCGCACGCCCGCCGCGAGGAGCCCGTCCACGCGCGCGGCGAGCTCGTCGCGCACGTCCGTGACGACGTCGTCGTAGTCCTCGAGGTCGTCCATGACGTCCGCGTGCCCGCGCCAGTGCATGCAGACGTAGGCGACGCCCGTGCGCGCGACGACGTCGGCCATCGCCGGGTCCGCGAGCCCGCCCGAGACGTCGTTGATGATCCGCGCGCCCGCCGCGACCGCGCGCTCGGCGACCACGGCGCGCGTCGTGTCCACGCTGACGACCGCGCCCTCCGCCGCGAGCGCGGAGATCACGGGCAGCACGCGCGCGAGCTCCGCCTCGACGGGGACGCGGCCGGCGCCGGGCCGGGTCGACTCGCCGCCCACGTCAAGGACGTCGGCGCCCTCGCCCAGCAGCTCGCGCCCGTGCGCGACCGCGGCGTCGGGCTCGTACCACTCCCCGCCGTCGGAGAACGAGTCCGGCGTGACGTTGACGACGCCCATGACGAGCGTGCGGCCCACGTCGGCCAGCTCCTCGAGCCCGGCGACCACGAAGCGGTCCACGGGACTAGCGCCCCAGGATGAGGCTCATCGCCTCGGCCCGCGTCGCGCCGTCGCGCATCTGGCCGCGCACCGCGGACGTCACCGTGCGCGACCCCGGCTTGCGCACGCCGCGCATCGACATGCACAGGTGCTCGCACTCGACGACGACGATCGCGCCGCGCGGCTGCAGGTGCTCCACGAGCGCGTCCGCGATCTGCGACGTGAGGCGCTCCTGGACCTGCGGGCGGCGCGCGAATACCTCGACGAGACGCGCGAGCTTCGACAGGCCGGTGATGCGCCCGTCGACGTTGGGGATGTAGCCGATGTGCGCGACGCCGTGGAACGGCACGAGGTGGTGCTCGCACGTCGAGTACACCTCGATGTCCTTGACGAGCACCATCTCCTCGTGGCCGAGGTCGAAGGTCGTCGTGAGGACGTCCGCCGCCTCCTGGCGCAGGCCCGCGAAGATCTCGCGGTACGCGCGCGCCACCCGGGCGGGGGTGTCCCGCAGGCCCTCGCGGTCCGGGTCCTCCCCCACCGCGAGCAGCAGCTCGCGCACGGCGGCCTCGGCCCGCTCCTGGTCGTACGGCGGCACGTCGGCGGGGGCACGCAGGTCCTCGGCCGAGCGGGCCCGGTTGATCGCGCCCGTGGTGGTGCCCGCGGGAGCGCCCGTGGGGGTCCCCATCAGTCCTGCCCCGGCTCGCGCACGTCGGTGACGTCGGTGGTGCCGTCGCGGCCGAGCGCCCGGTCGAGAGGGCTGTCCGCCGGGACCTCGCCGATGCGCTCGGGCGGCAGCTCGTCGTTCGCGGCCGCGGCCTCGTCCTGCGGGATCACCGGGGCGCCGTTCTGCGCCGCCTTCTCGGCGTCCGTGAGGACCGGCCCGCGCTGCGAGACGGCGCGCTGCTCGCTCGAGAGCCACACGTCGCGCGGCGCGCGCTTCTCGACCGGCGAGAACACCCGCGCGAGCTCGGCCTGGTTGAGCGTCTCCTTCTCGAGGAGCTCGAGCACGAGCGCGTCGAGCACGTCGCGGTACTGCGTGAGCACCTCCCACGCCTCGTCGTGCGCGGCCTCGACGAGCTTGCGCACCTCGTGGTCGACCGTGCCCGCGACCGACTCGGAGTAGTCGCGCTGGTGGCCCATGTCACGGCCGAGGAACGGCTCTCCCGAGCCCGTGCCGAGCTTGATCGCGCCGACGCGCTCGCTCATGCCGTACTCGGTGACCATCTTGCGCGCGATCGCCGTGGCCTTCTCGATGTCGTTCGAGGCGCCCGTCGTCGGGTCGTGGAAGACGAGCTCCTCGGCGACGCGCCCGCCCATGGCGTACGCGAGCTGGTCGAGCAGCTCGTTGCGCGTCGTGGAGTACTTGTCCTCGGTCGGCATGACCATGGTGTACCCGAGCGCACGGCCGCGCGGCAGGATCGTCACCTTGGTGACGGGGTCCGTGTAGCGCATCGCCGCGGCGACGAGGGCGTGGCCGCCCTCGTGGTACGCCGTGATCTTCTGCTCCTTGACGTTCATGACGCGCGTGCGCTTCTGCGGGCCGGCCACGACGCGGTCGATCGCCTCGTCGAGCGCGCGGTCGTCGATGAGCTGGGCGCCGCTGCGCGCGGTGAGGAGCGCGGCCTCGTTGAGCACGTTCGCGAGGTCGGCGCCGGTGAAGCCCGGCGTGCGGCGCGCGACGGCGGCGAGGTCGATCTCGGGGACGATCGGCTTGCCCTGCGCGTGGACGCGGAGGATCGCCTCGCGGCCCTTGAGGTCGGGCGCCTCGACGGCGACCTGGCGGTCGAACCGGCCCGGGCGCAGGAGCGCCGGGTCGAGGATGTCGGGGCGGTTGGTCGCCGCGATGAGGATGACGTTCGTCTTGACGTCGAAGCCGTCCATCTCGACGAGGAGCTGGTTGAGCGTCTGCTCGCGCTCGTCGTGACCGCCGCCCATGCCGGCGCCGCGGTGGCGGCCGACGGCGTCGATCTCGTCGACGAAGATGATCGCGGGCGAGTTCTCCTTGGCCTGGGTGAACAGGTCGCGGACGCGGCTCGCACCGACGCCCACGAACATCTCCACGAAGTCCGAGCCGGAGATCGAGTAGAACGGCACGCCGGCCTCGCCGGCGACGGCGCGCGCGAGCAGCGTCTTGCCCGTCCCGGGCGGGCCGTAGAGCAGCACGCCCTTGGGGATCTTGGCCCCGACCGCCTGGAACTTGTCGGGCTCCGCGAGGAACTCCTTGATCTCGTGGAGCTCCTCGACGGCCTCGTCGGCGCCTGCGACGTCCGCGAACGTCACCTGTGGGGTGTCCTTGGAGACGAGCTTGGCGCGCGACTTGCCGAAGCCCATGACGCGCGAGCCGCCGCCCTGCATGCGCGAGAGCAGGAACCAGAAGAGCACGCCGATGATGAGGAACGGGATGAGCAGGCCGAGCAGCGAGGACCAGAACGACGGCTGCGCGACCTCGGAGTTGTACCCGTCCTTCGGCTCCGCCGCGACGACCGCGTCGACCACGGCCTCGCCCTGCGGCTGGACGTAGTAGAACTCGACGTTCTTGCCCTTGTTCTCCTCGGTGTCCGTGCCCTCGTCGACGACGTAGTCCTTGGACAGCGTGAGCCGGACGCGCTGGTCGCCGTCCACGATGAGGGCCTGCTCGACCGTGTCGCCCGAGAGCAGCTCGAGGCCCTGGGACGTGTCGATGCGCTGGACGGTCGGGCGCGACAGCGTCGCGAACGCGATCCACAGGATCACGAGGCCCAGGACGATCCAGACGATCGGCCCACTGAGAATCTTCTTGATGTTCATCGGCGACGGGGCGTGCGCCCCGGATCCCTCCGCTCGCGCAAGTGTTCGGGCTCGAAACTACACTCTGGACCTTGACGCCTGCTGGGGATCACGCCTCTGTTCGCCCAGGGCGTGGCCCACGTCGCCTGGGCGCGGGCGGCACGCCGCCCGGACGCGGGCGGTCGTCGCGCCCCCGTGGCCGGGGGTGCGGCCGCCTCTCGTTCAGCTCGAGTACACGTGCGGCGCGAGCGTCCCGACGAACGGCAGGTTGCGGTACTTCTCCGCGTAGTCGAGGCCGTAGCCGACGACGAACTCGTTCGGGATGTCGAACCCGACGTACCGGACGTCGACGTCGGTCTTCGCGGCGTCGGGCTTGCGCAGCATGGCCGCGATCTCGACCGACGCCGGCCCGCGCGAGCGCAGGTTCGACAGGAGCCACGAGAGCGTGAGGCCCGAGTCGATGATGTCCTCGACGATGAGCACGTTGCGGCCCGTGAGGTCCGCGTCGAGGTCCTTGAGGATGCGCACGACGCCCGAGGACTTGGTCCCCGACCCGTACGACGAGACCGCCATCCAGTCCATCTCGACGTGGCTGTGCAGGCGCCGCGCGAGGTCCGCCATGACCATGACGGCGCCCTTGAGGACGCCGACGAGCAGGAGGTCCTTGCCCGCGTAGTCGCGGTCGATCTGCGCCGCGATCTCGTCGAGCCGCGCTCCGAGCTGCTCCTCGGTGAGCAGGATGTTCTCGAGGTCGCCTGCGACGTCCGATGCTTCCACGGGGGTCACTCCTGAGGTGTGGGGGTGGTGGGGGTGCTGAGGATCGTGGGGGTTCGCGGGGGGATGCTGCGCCGGGGCGTCGCGTCCGGGCCCAGGGAAAGCCTGCCACACGCGCGCGCGGCCCTCAGGTCGCCCGGCAGGTGCACGGGGCCCTGACCCCGCCACACCGTGACGAGCGCGTCGAGCGCGTCGACGTGCACGGCGAAGAGGTCGCCCGCGGGGCAGCCCGCGCGCAGCGCCGCCGTCCGCAGCGCGCGACGCCGGAGGGCCGGGTGCGCGGTGGCGAGCACCCCGGCGTCCAGCACCACGTTCTCGGCGCCCGACGCCGCGGGCTCGCCGACCGGGCCGCCCTCGCCGTCGTCCGGGGTCGCCACGAGGGCGGTCACGAGGAGGTCCGCGGCGAGCGCGTCGAGCAGGTCGGCGTCGTCGCGCAGCAGGTCCGCGGTGCGCGCGAGCGCCGGCACGGCACCGGGCCCGAGCACGTCGACGAGCGCGGGCACGACGCGCGCGCGCACCTGCGAGCGCAGGGGCGGCGCCGTCGCGCCCGGCCGCGTCGCGTCGTCGCCCGGCAGGCCGTTCGTGGGGTCGTCCCACCACGCGAGCCCGAGCGTGCGGCACACGGCCTCGGTGTCCCCGCGCCGCAGCGCGAGGAACGGGCGCCGGTGGACGCCGCGTCGGGGCGCCATCCCGGCGAGCGAGCGAGCACCGGCCCCGCGGGCGAGCCCGAGCAGCACCGTCTCCGCCTGATCGTCGCACGTGTGGCCCAGGAGCACCGCGGCGGCGCCGTGCTCGCTCGCCGCGGCGTCGAGCGCCGCGTAGCGGGCCGCGCGCGCGGCGGCCTCCGGGCCGTCGCCCGACTCCGGGACGACGACGCGGCGCACCTCGACCGGGTCGAGCCCGAGGCCCCGGCAGCGCTCCGCGGCGTCCGCCGCGACGCCCGCGCTGCCGGCCTGGAGCCCGTGGTCCACGACGACGGCGCCCGCGCGCAGCCCGAGCCGGGGCGCGACGAACGCCGTGGCGGCCGCGAGCGCCGTCGAGTCGGCGCCTCCCGAGCACGCGACGAGCACGAGGTCCCCGCGGTCCAGGTCCCCGAGCGCGCCGCGCACGGCCCGCCGGGCGGTGGCGACGACGGGTGCCGGCCCGCCCACCGGCTCAGCCGTGGACGCGGCGCACCCAGGCGCGCGCGTCGGCGATCTCGCGGGCGGTCGGCAGGTTCTCGGGCGCCGCCCACACGGCGTTGAACCCGTCGCGCCCGACCTCCCTCTCGACCGCGCGCACGAACGCGGCGCCGTCGCGGTACTGCGCGATCTTGGCGTCCATGCCGAGCACCCGCCGGAGCACGACGTCGAACCCGGAGCGCCCCTCGCCGTCGCGCCGGGCCTCGAACTTGCGGCGGATGCTGCGCACCGTGCGCACGGTGCGGGGCCCCACCGCGTCCATCGCCACGTCGGCGTGGCCCTCCAGCAGGGCCATGACGGCCGTCACGTCGGCGAGGCGGTCCTGCTCCTCGGGCGTGAGCAGACCGTCCACGAAGGTCCCGTCCTCGCCGCGCACGGCGTGGAGGACGGCGCGCCCCACGGTGGCGAGCTTCTCGCGCAGCCGCGCCTCGGCGAGCCGGCGCGACGACGCGGAGAGCTCGGTGAGCAGCGCGCTCGCGCGCGTGCGCAGGTGGTCGGCGAGCCACGGCGCGGCGGCGAACTGCAGCGCGTGCGTCTGCTCGTGCAGGCACACCCAGAGGCGGAAGTCGGCGGGCTTGAGATCCAGCGCGCGCTCCACCTGGAGGACGTTCGGCGCCACGAGCACGAGCCGCCCGGGCGAGCCGGTGGCCGCGGACGACGGGCCGCCGTCGGGCACGACACCGGTCGCGGGCGCGGTGCCCCCCAGCCCGCTGTAGGGGTCGAACTGACCGAGGACCCGGCTGGACAGGACGGCGAGCACCGAGCCGACCTGGGCGGCCCCGACGAGCGCCGTCGCCTGCGGGACGCGTCCTCGCTCGCCGACGAGCGCGTCCGTCACGCCGTCGGTGAGCGACGCCATGATCTCGGTGTTGGCGCGCGCCCAGCGCGCACGGTCCACCACGTACACGGTGCCGAGTGCGGTCGTGGGCCCAGCCGTCGACCCGCCCGCGGCGGGACTCATGCGCGTCACGTCCAGCACGTGGGGCACGGCGGCCTGCGCCGCGCTGCGCAGCCCCTCGACCAGGTCGGCGAGCTCGTCGCGCGACGCCTGGGGTCCCGGGCGCGCGAGCCGGCCCGCGATCTGGGCGGCGGCCGACCAGTCGACGATCGAGGTGTCACCACGTGACGGGTCGCTGCCCGAACGGCCGTCCTGTTCGACGAGTGTCACCGTCTCACCGTATCCCGGGACCAGGGGTCGTGTGAGGAGCGAGGATATACTCCCGGGATATACGACCGAGGAGGCTTCCCGATGGTCCGCACGACGGTGTTCCGCAGCAACCGGACGCAGGCGGTCCGCCTGCCCAAGGCGGTCGCGCTGCCCGACGACGTCCGCGAGGTCGAGGTCCGGGCCGTCGGCAGGTCCCGCGTGATCACGCCGGCCGGCTCCGGGTGGGACGAGTGGTTCGACCACGGGCTCCGCGTCGCCGACGACTTCCTCCCCGACCGCGACCAGGGGACCGCAGAGGAGCGCGGCGCCCTGTGAGCACGCTCTACCTGCTGGACACGAACGTCCTGATCGCGCTCTTGCGGAGGAACGGCGCAGCCGCGCGACCGAGGCTTCGGGAGGCAGAGGGACGCGTCGCGGTCTCGACGGTGAGCGAGATGGAGCTCGAGTACGGCATCGAGCGGTCGGACGACCCGCATCGCGACCGTCAGGCCGTGGACGAGCTGCTGTCGCTCGTGGACGTGCTCCCCTTCGACGGTCTCGCAGCGATGCACGCCGGCCGCGTCCGCGCCCTCCTCGCCGCCCGCGGCACGCCCATCAGGCCCTACGACGCCCTCCTCGCCGGGCACGCCCGGTCGCTCGGGCTCGTCATGGTGACGAACAACGTCCGCGAGTTCTCTCGCGTCCCCGGTCTCGAGGTCGAGGACTGGCTCACGGAAACGTCGGACGAACCGTGAGCAACACCGTTCAGTCGGTGCAGCCGCACTCCGCGAGCGACGCGACGAAGTCGTCGAAGATGAGGCGCGCGCCGTACGTGCCGCCGTCGGGGACGGCGTCGGCCATGAGGGAGAACACGAGGAGGCGGTCGTCGGCCGTGACGACCGTGCCCGCGAGCGACGTGACGTTCGGCAGGCTGCCCGTCTTGGCCCGCACGACGCCGCGGCCCGCGTTCTCGAGGTAGCGCTCGCCGAGCGTCCCGGACAGTCCCGCGACCGGCAGCCCGACCGCGCCGGGCCGCAGCGACGGGTGCGCCGGGTCCGCGAGCAGGCCGACGACCTCGTCGAGCTGCGCGGGCGTGACGATCGAGCCGTCGCCGAGGCCCGAGAGGTCGGCGAGCGCCGCGCCCGTGAGGTCGACCCCGAGCCCCTCGACGGCCGTGCGGACGGCCTGCGTCGCGCCCGCCGCCGAGCCGGGCAGCCCCGCGTCGATCGCGACGATCCGCCCCACGACCTCGGTGATGGTGTTGTCGGAGTGCTGCAGCAGGTACGCGACGACCTCGCTCAGCGGCGCGGACTCCACCTCACCGACCGTGCGGCCGTCGTCGGGCGCCGGGGCGCGCACGACGTCGCCCGCCACGGTGACCCCCTGCTCGGCGAGCGCGGCGACGAACGCCTCCGCGGCGGACATCGCCGGGTCCTCGGCCCGCGGCGCGTACTCCTCGTCCTCGAGCCGCGCGATGTCGACCGCGAGCGCGGCGACGGGCGCGACGTAGCCGTTCCGGACGCTCGCCGGGTCGACCGTCGGCGCGACCGCGGCGCCCGTGAAGAGCGTGTCGTCGAGACGCACAGAGATCGTCGTGCGACCCGTGAGCCGGAGCTCGCCCGCGACCTGGGCCGCGAGGTCGCCGAGGCCGGCCCGGCCGTTGACCGCCGTCGGGTCGCCCGCGCCGGCGGCGAGCATCATGTCGCCGCCCCCCACGAGGTAGACGGTCTCCTGCCCCTCGAGGACGGCGCGCGTCGGGAGGGTCGCGTGCGCGCCGGGAGACGTGAGGGCGGCCGCCGCGGTGAAGGTCTTGAGCGTCGACGCCGGGACGTGACCGACCGTGTCTCCGCTCGCGCCGAGCACGTCGCCCGTCGCCGCGTCGGTGACCAGGACGCCGACCCGGGGCCCGAGCCGGGTGTCCGCCGCGAGCGCGTCCGCGAGGTCCTGCACGCTCGCCGTGGCCGGGACCGGGGCCGCGGCGTCGAGGGGCGGCAGCCCAACCTCGAGCGGGGGCGCCGCGACGGCGCCCGGAGCCTCGGGGAACGGGTTCGGCTCCGGGTAGGGCGCTGCGGTCGTGAGCACGCCGGGGACGACGTCGTACGCGTCCGCCACAGCGTAGCCGCCCGCGAGGGCGAGCACGACGCCGACGGCGACGCCCGTGCGCGCTCCCCAGCCCATGCGCCTCTCTCGTCCCGTCCCGTCCGGGCGCGCCTGCTCGGCACCGGTGGGCACCGGTGCCTGGACCGGGACGTCGGGTGCGGGCACGTGCGCATTATCACTCAGCCCGCCCGCCCGCGGGGCCCGTGGGAACCCTCTCGCGCGGACGGCACGTGTCACACTAGTTCCCGCACGACGGCGTGGTCCGTCGTCCACAGACCCAGCCACCGCCCGAGCGTCGCGGTGCCGGTACGACTGGAGGAAGCAGTGGAGTTCGACGTCACGATCGAGATCCCCAAGGGGCAGCGCAACAAGTACGAGGTGGACCACGCGACCGGTCGCATCCGCCTCGACCGCATGCTCTTCACCTCGACGCGGTATCCCGACGACTACGGGTTCATCGAGGGGACGCTCGGCGAGGACGGCGACCCGCTGGACGCGCTTGTCCTGCTCGAGGAGCCGACGTTCCCCGGCTGCCTGATCCGCTGCCGCGCGCTCGGCATGTTCCGCATGCGCGACGAGGCCGGCGGCGACGACAAGGTCCTCTGCGTCCCGACGGGCGACCAGCGCGCCGCGTGGCGCCAGGACATCGACGACGTCTCCGACTTCCACCGCCTGGAGATCCAGCACTTCTTCGAGGTCTACAAGGACCTCGAGCCCGGCAAGTCCGTCGAGGGCGCCCACTGGGTCGGCCGCGCGGACGCCGAGGCCGAGATCGAGCGCTCCCTGCAGCGCGCCATCGACTCCGGGTACCACACGCCGGGCCACTGACGCCCGGCCCCCGGCAGCACGCACGACGGCGGCCGCTCACCTCGGGGAGGTGAGCGGCCGCCGTCGTGCGTCACCGGGCGCGGGACGGGCCGCGCCCGGGAAGGCACGCTCGCCTCAGCACTGCTCCAGACGCTCGACCGCCGGCGACAGCGACCCCGTGCCGCCGTAGAGGCGCACGTGCGCGACCTCGGTGGCGCGCAGAGCCGTCCGGACTGCGGGCGGCAGGCACCTCGACGGGACGACGAAGAGCGGCTCGCGCCGGAGGCCCGCCGCAGCGGCTCCCGCGAGCGCGTCGGGAAAGTCGGACCCTGCGGCGAGGTTGGCGGCCGCTGGCGACCAGATTCCCTGATCGTGCCACGTGCCGAAGACGACGTCGTTGACCGCCATCGCCGTCGCGTACCGGTCGGCCCCGCCCAGGCGCTCCGTCCCGACGACACCGGGCACTCGTCCGGCAGCGTGCTCGAGCGCCGGGCTCACCGCGCCCGAGCCGCCGACGACGGTCACGCCCCGGACGCCGAGCGTCTGGAACATCTGAACGACCCGGGGGTCGAGAGTCGTCGCGTTCCCGGGGACGAGGAGCACCGGGACGCCGGACGCCCCGGACGCAGCCCCGGCGGCGAGCGCGTCGGGGAACGACCTTCCGTCGGCGAGAACCACTCCCCCGACCTGAGTCCCGAACGCGTGCTCGACGACTCGTCGGGACGTCTGGTACCGGTCCTGCCCTGCGTACCGCCAGACCACCGGGGCGAGCGTCCCCGCACGCGACTCGACCGCGTAGGAGACTGCCCCCGGTCCCCCGACGACGACGATCCTCCGCGGCGCGAGCCGCCGGATCTCCTGCTCGACCACGGACGGGATCGCGTCACGACGCGTGAGGAGCAGCGCTCCGCCCTCGTACGCGGCCGCGGGGGCGGCGGAGAGCGCGTCGGCGAACGCCTCGCCCGACGCGAGGTACAGCACGGGGATGTCCGGGCCGAGCTCGCTCGTCGCGGCGACCGCCGTCGCGTAGCGGTCCTTGCCCTGCAGCCGATCGACCGTCGGGGTCGCAGAGGTTGCCGAGGGCTGCGGAGCAGAGCGGGCACCGACGCCGACGGCGGCCGTCGCCGAGAACGGCGCGACACCCGGCGCCCCGAGATAGACGGCCTGCACGGAGCGTTCCGGCGCCTCGGTCGCCCCCGGCCAGGCCCGCACGACGGCGGTCCCGTCACGCAGCGGCACGACCGCGACGGTCCGGCCGTCGACCACGAAAGCCACGTCGCCCTCCGCAGGACCGCCGTCCGCCCGCACGGTCGCGGCCAGCGGGAGCGCGTCGTCCGCCGGCCAGTGCGAGGGAGCCGACAGCTCGACCGCCGCCTGCTCCCCGACGATGGCAGCCGTCGTGTCCCCGCCCGCGGACACCGCGGAGAATCGCGTGCCCGCCGGCACACCCTCGACGGAGGCCTGCCCCGCGTCGTCACGGCCCCAGGCGACCACGGAGCCGTCGGAGACGAGGGCGACGGCGTGGTCGCGCCCGGCGTCGACGGCGACGAACCGCTCTCCGCGCGGCGGCGCCGGCGGGCTCGCCTGGCCGAACGTGTCACGCCCCCACCCCCGCAGCGTCCCGTCCGACAGGAGCCCGAGAGAGAACCCCTCGCCGGCGGCCACCTGGACGAACTTGAGCCCTGCGGGCGGCTGCTGCCCGGCGGTCGCGCCCTCCGCCGGGTCTCCCCAGCCCGCCACGGTCCCGTCGGCTCGCGCCAGGAGCGCGTGCCGGGTGCCGAGCGACACGTCGACCGTCGGGACCTGGACCGGCTGCTCCGGGAGCGGGAGCCAGGAGGACGTGGACGGGCCGTGGACGGACACGGCCCCCTTGTCCGTCGCCCCCTCGCTCGACAGCAGCAGCGAGACGCCGTCCCCCGCCTCGACCGCGACGTCGTCGTCCATCACATGGTCGCTTCCGCGCCCGCTGAAGGAGAGGTAGGTCTCCGGGGGCCCACCCGGACGCGCCGTGATGAACGCGGCGTGCGTCGTCCCGGCGGAGACGTCCACGACGCGGCTCCCCGTCGGCACCCTGATGCTGCTCCCTCCCGCCGCGTCGTCGCCGTATCCCACCGCCCCGCCGTCGGAGCGGACCAGGACGACCTGCTCCGGTCCGACGCTCACGCCGGTGTAGCGGACCCCGGTCGGCAGCGGCGGCGGGAGCTCGTCCTCGGGCCGCGCTCCCCACACGACGACGCCCGCGGCACCGGGGTGCAGCTCGTCGCGCACCGGGGCGTCCGGCACGGTCGCGGACTCGGGAGCGGTCAGCGTCAGGACGAGGCTCTCGGCAGCCCCCAGGCCCCAGGCCTGCGCCGCGACGTCGACCACGGGCGACTCGCCCGCCGGACGCTCGGGGACGGAGTACCCGTAGAGCGGCGCGCCCCACGAGACCAGCCTGCCCTGGTCCGTGACGACGAAGCCGTGGCGGTACGTGGCCGTGACGGCGACGGCGCGCTCACCCGGGTCGAGCACCGGGCCGTCCTGGACGACGGAAGCACCGCATCCGCGCCGCACGAGCGAACCGTCGGAACGGAGCGCGAAGGACGTGTCCATCCCTGCCGAGAGAGCCACGTACGGGCTCGACGCCGACACCGGCAGGTCGCCCTCGCCGCAGGAGCGGGTCGCCCAGGAGACGACGCGCCCGTCGGAGCGCAGCGCGAGGAAGTGGTACTCGCCCGCCACGAGGTCGACGTAGCGCAGCCCGTCCGGCAGCGCCGGGACCTCCGTCGAGTCGTCTCCCCATGCTGCGATCGTCCCGTCGCTGCGCAGGGCGGCGAACTTCCGGTAGGCGGCGGCGACCTCCGTGTACCAGACGCCGCTCGGCAGGGACGGGACGGCGTCCTCTCCCGCCCCGTCCGGCCGCGCGCCGACCACGACGACGTCACCAGCGGTCGTCAGGAAGTACGCGATGCCGTGCTCCCCCGCTCCCACCGCCGCGTACCGGACACCGTCCGGCAGCGCCGGGACCGTGACGGGCGAACCCCTGTAGGCGCCGAACGACACCGCCTGGCCGTCGCTGCGCAGCGCGAGGCCGAACCCGTGCCCGGCGGCCGCGTCCACGTAGTCCAGCCCCTCGGGGAGCGGCGGGACGTCGAGCTCGCCCGCCGTCCGGCGCTGCGGGTCGCCCCACGCCTGGAGTCGCCCTCCCGGAAGCTTCGGGACGGGCACCACCTCCGTGTGCTCGGTCGCCGCCGCCGTCGTCACCGCCGGTCCCGGCACGATCCCGACCGCGACGAGGGCAGCCGTGGCGAGGGCCGTCAGTCGCGCGCGTCGTCGGATGCGGGCCCGTGCTCCCTGTGCGCTCGATCGGTCGGTGTGCTCGTGCGCAGCAGTGCTCACGGATCCCCCTCCTGGTCAGGATGACGGAAACGTAGAGCACCGGTCCCGCGTCGAGCAAGACGCGGCCCCGCGGGACGCCGATGCGGTCAGGGACGGCCCGCGTAGGGCATCGCGTCGGCCCAACGCATCGCGACCTCGTGCACGGGGCTGCCGGGCTGGCGGGCCTCGATCATCATGCCGTTCCCGGTGTACAGGGCGACGTGGCGGATGGTCGACGGGTTCGAGGTGTCGTTGGCGTAGAAGATCAGGTCGCCGGGCCGGAGCTGGTCGTAGGAGATCTTCTGCACGCGCTGGTACTGCGACCGCGACGTGCGCGTGATGTCGACGCCCGCCGCGGCCCAGGCGCGCGACGTGAGTCCCGAGCAGTCGTAGCCCGGCCCGGTGCCGCCGAACACGTACGGGGCGCCGATCTTGGTACGCGCCCACGCGACCGCGGCCTGACCCTGCGCGGCGCTGCCGACGCCGGTCCCCGGGGGCGGCGTGACGACCGGCGGCGGGTCCGGCGTCGGCGCGGGGGCCGGGTTCGGCGCCGGGGCCGGGTTCGGCGCCGGGTCAGGTGCGGGCGGGGCCGGGTTCGCCGGCGCGGGCGCGGGGTTCGCCGGGGCGGGGCTGCTCGCCGGCGGTGCCGCGGGCGCGGCCGACGACGTTCCCGTCGCCGGGGCCTCCGCACGGGCCCGGGCGGCGGCCTCGCGCTCGCTCGCGGCCTGGGCGTCGAGGGCGTCCTGGCGCTGGCGCTCGACGTCGACGCTCGTGGCCCGCGCGCGGGCGAGCTCGGCGAGGAGCGCCTCACGACGGGCCGCGGACTCCTGCACCGCGTCGGCAAGCGCGTCGGACGAGACCTGGGCGGCGGCGAGCGCGTCGCGGGCGCGGTCCTCGACCTCGCTCTGGTGCGCGAGCGCCGCGTCGGACCGGGCGCGGGCGGTGTCGGCGAGGGCGCGCGCGGTCGCGTGGGCGTCGACCGCCCGACCCGCGGTGCGCCCGGCGACGCGCTCGGCGTTCTCCCGTTCGACGACCTGGTCCACGCCGTCCGCGTGCAGGACGGCGCGCAGCGCGTCGAGGTCGGTGGAGCCCTGCCGGGACGCGCGGAAGAGCGCACCCACGGCTGCGCGGGCATCCGTCTCGCCCGCCCGGGCCGTCGTGAGCGCCTCCTGCGCGTCGCGGACCTCGGCGTCGGCCGCGGCGAGCGCGTCCTGCGCCGCCGCGTACTCCTCCGCCGCGGTCTCGACCGCTGCCTCGGCGGTGGACTGCCGGTCCCGCAGCGACGCGAGCTCGCCCTCGACCGTCGCGACGTCACGGGCCGCGCCGTCGGCGGCCTCGTGCGCGGCGCGGACGTCGTCGTCGGACGGCGGGTCGGAGGACGCGGAGGGCGCGAGCCCGACGGCGAGCCCGAGCGCGAGCAGGCCCGCCGAGGTCGCGGAGGCGAGGCGGCGGGGCCCGGCCGACGGGCGTCGCCGCGCCCCGTCGGCGATCTCCGGCCGCGCGTCGCGCGCCGACGTCACGTCGCCCATCGCACCTCCTCGACCGCTCGCTCGGCGTGTCCCGTTGACAGCACCCGCACGAGTCTGCCCAGAACGTCCGCGATGCGCCATCGGAGAGCGGTCGAGCTTCTCAGGATGTGGTCTCGCATCGCGAGACGCCTCTGTCGGGCAGTGCGGATCCGGCCTAGCCTCACGAGCATGTCCCGTCGAATGTGTCGCTGACCACCGCACACGTTCGCCTGCCCGCGAGCCGTCGTCGACGACGATCTCGCCGTGGCGATCCCGTCCCGTGTGCGCCCCTCGCCGCGGTCGACGGCCGGCCTCCCGCCTCTCGCCCGCGCCGCACCAGCCCGTCCGGCGCGCCGTGCGCCGTCGTCCCACCCCACCACCCCGCAGGAGAGCACCATGAGCACCGAGAACGCCCCCGCCTGGTCCTTCGAGACGCGCCAGGTCCATGCCGGCCAGACCGCCGACCCGACGACCGGGGCCCGCGCGCTCCCGATCTACCAGACCACGTCGTTCGTCTTCCCCGACGCGTCCGTGGCCGCCGACCGCTTCGCGCTCAAGGATCTCGGCCCCATCTACACGCGCATCGGCAACCCGACCCAGGAGGTCGTGGAGAACCGCATCGCGTCGCTCGAGGGCGGCGTCGGCGCGCTCCTCCTCGCGTCCGGGCAGGCCGCGACGACGTTCGCGATCCTCAACGTCGCCGAGGCGGGCGACCACGTCGTCGCCTCCCCGAGCCTGTACGGCGGCACCTACAACCTCCTGCAGTACTCGCTCGCCAAGCTCGGGGTCGAGACGACGTTCGTCGCCGACCCGCACGACCCGCAGGCCTGGCGCGACGCCGTCCGCCCGAACACGAAGCTGTTCTTCGGCGAGACGATCCCGAACCCGCAGGCCGACGTCCTCGACATCGAAGCCGTCGCGGCGGTCGCGCACGAGGTCGGCGTCCCGCTGATCGTCGACAACACGGTCGCCACGCCCTACCTGCTGCGCCCGCTCGAGCACGGGGCGGACGTCGTCGTGCACTCCGCGACGAAGTACCTGGGCGGCCACGGCTCCGCGATCGGCGGCGTGATCGTCGACGGCGGCACGTTCGACTACGCGGCGCACCCCGAGCGGTTCCCGAACTACAACACGCCCGACCCGTCGTACAACGGTCTCGTCTACGCGCGCGACCTCGGCGTGGACGGCATCCTCGGCGCGAACCTCGCGTACGTGCTCAAGGCCCGGGTCCAGCTCCTGCGCGACCTGGGCTCCGCGATCTCCCCGTTCAACGCGTTCCTCATCGCGCAGGGCATCGAGACGCTGTCGCTGCGCGTCGAGCGCCACGTCGCGAACGCGCAGAAGGTCGCGGAGTGGCTCGAGGCGCGCGACGACGTCCGCACCGTGCACTACGCCGGGCTCGCCTCGAGCCCCTGGCACGCCAACGCGCAGAAGTACCTGCCGCGCGGCGCCGGCGCGGTGCTCGCGTTCGAGCTCGACGGGGGCAGCGAGGCGGGGCAGGCCTTCGTCTCGGCGCTGCAGCTCCACTCCAACGTCGCCAACATCGGCGACGTGCGCTCGCTCGTCATCCACCCCGCGTCGACGACGCACAGCCAGCTCACGCCCGAGGAGCAGGCGCAGTCCGGCGTGACGCCGGGCCTCGTCCGCCTCGCCGTCGGCATCGAGCACGTCGACGACATCCTGGCCGACCTCGAGCTCGGGTTCACGGCCGCCAAGTCGTCGCTGGGCGCCTGAGCGACGACGCCCGCACGCGCGGCAGAGCCACGACGAGGACTGCGATGACGGATCTGGACAGCCGGGGCGCCCTGCGCGCCCCGGCCGTACAGTGGCCGACGGTGAGCCCTGTGAACGACGACCTCCTCTCCCCCGCCCCCGACGGTCCGCGCGGTCCCCGCGCGGACGCCGCGGCGGGTCACGGGGTCGCGCCGTCCCGCGCCCGGGTGAAGGCTCCGGTCCCGGCGACGGGAGCGTGGCGCGAGGGCGACCCGGCCGGACGACGGCGCTTCGCCGACGTCGGCACGTTCGACCTCGAGTCCGGCGCCCGCCTGCCCGACGTCCGCGTCGCGTACGAGACGTGGGGCACGCCCGCACCGGACGGGTCGAACGCCGTCCTCGTCCTGCACGCCCTCACCGGCGACTCCCACGTCAGCGGCCCCGCGGGCGAGGGTCACGCCACCGCGGGCTGGTGGGAGTCGCTCGTCGGACCCGGCGCGCCGATCGACACCGACCGCTGGTTCGTCGTCGCGCCCAACGTGCTCGGCGGGTGCCAGGGCACCACGGGCCCGGCGTCCACCGCGCCCGACGGGCTCCCCTGGGGCAGCCGCTTCCCGCGCGTCACGACCCGCGACCAGGTCGCCGTCGAGATCGAGCTCGCGCGGTCGCTCGGCATCTCGTCCTGGGCGTTCGTCGTCGGCGCGTCGATGGGCGGGCACCGCGTCCTCGAGTGGGCGCTCCTCGGCCCCGAGGCCGGCATCGACGTCGTCTCGCTCGCCGCGATCGCCACGACCGCGCAGACTACCGGCGACCAGATCGCGTGGGCGCACCCCCAGCTCGGCGCCATCCGTGCCGACCCCGGCTTCCGCGGCGGCGACTACTACGACGCCGCGGACGGCGAGGGCCCGCACGTCGGCCTCGGCATCGCCCGGCAGATCGCGCACGCCACCTACCGGTCCGCGCGCGAGCTCGACGACCGGTTCGGCCGCCTCCCGCAGGGCGGCGAGGACCCGTTCACCGACGGGCGCTACGCGGTGCAGTCGTACCTCGACCACCACGGCGACAAGCTCGCGCGGCGCTTCGACGCCAACTCGTACGTCGTGCTCACGGAGTCGATGCTCACGCACGACCTGGGGCGCGACCGCGGCGGCGTCGAGGCGGCGCTCGCCCAGGTCACAGCGCACGCGCTCGTCGTCGCGGTCGACACCGACCGGCTCTTCCTCCCCGCCGACTGCGCGCGCATCGCGGCCGGCATCCCCGGAGCCGAGCCGATGCGGACGCTCACGAGCGACTTCGGGCACGACGGGTTCCTCATCGAGTTCGACCAGCTCGGCCCGATCGTCGCCGACTTCCTCGGGGAACGGGCCGGCGTCCGCGACTGAGGACCGTCCACGGGATGGCGCCGTGGCGGGCGTGCCCGCGCCGTCCTGGCACGATGAGGAGATGGACAGCGACGTGACCGAGGCGGCCCAGCACCTGCGCGCCCAGTGGGACCGGCTCGACCGGTGGCTGCGAGACCTCGGGGACGAGCTGGACCGCGACGCCGGTCGGGCGAGCGTGCTCGACGGCTGGACCGTGGGCGAGCTCGTCACCCATCTCGGCCGCGTCATGGAGACCCTCGCGCTGTGCGGGCCGGTACCCGCCGGGACCGTCCCCCTCACGCTCGCCGAGTACCTCGGCACCTACCCGGAGCGCGCGGAGGAGATCGAGCACGCGACGCGCGCCCTCGACGAGCAGATCGCCGACGACCGCCTCGGGCACGTCGAGGCCTTCGCCGCCGCCGGCTTCGCGCGTCTCGACGACCTCGCCGACGAGCGCGTCGTGCAGGCGCGACGGGGGCCCATCACGCTCCTCGACATGGTGCGCTCGCGCGTCCTCGAGCTCGTCGTGCACGCCGACGACCTCGCCCGCACGTTCCCCGGCGTCCCGGCCGACCCCGTGGACCGTGCCGCGCTCGACGCCGTCGCGGCCGAGCTGCTGCGCGTCGTCGTCACGCGCGGCGGCTGGGCGCTCGAGGTCCACGACGCCCGCCTCTGGCTGCGGGTTGCGTGCGGCCGCGTCCCCTACGACGTCGACGAGCTCGCGCGCGCCCTGGAGCCGGTGCACACCTCCGAGGCGGTGCCCGACCTCGGCCGGATGCTCCCGCTGCTCTGACCGCTACCGGACGGGTGACGCGCGGCACGCGGCCTCCCGTGGTTACGGCGCTGGCCGGACCGTAGGTTGGGGGCATGCTCGCCGCCTACGCCGACCACCTCGACCCCGACGACCCCCTGGCCGGGCTGGTCGTCGGGGAGCGCCCCGAACCCGACGCCCGCGAGCACTGGACGACCGTCGACGTGCGTGCGGCGTCGCTCAACCACCACGACCTCTGGTCGCTGCGCGGCGTCGGGCTGCCCGCCGACCGGCTCCCCATGATCCTCGGGACGGACGCGGCGGGCGTCGCGCCCGACGGCAGCGAGGTCGTCGTGCACGCGGTGGTGGGCGCGGACGGGCACGGCGTCGGACCGACCGAGCGCCGGTCGCTCCTGTCCGAGCGCTATCCGGGCACGCTCGCCGAGCGCGTCGCCGTCCCGACCCACAACCTCGTCCCCAAGCCGTCGGAGCTGACCTTCGTCGAGGCCGCGTGCGTACCGACGGCCTGGCTCACCGCGTACCGCATGCTGTTCACCGCCGGCGGTGCCGCACCCGGGGACCGCGTCCTCGTCCAGGGTGCGGGTGGCGGGGTCGCGACGGCGGCCGTCGCCCTGGGTGCCGCCGCGGGACTCGAGATGTGGGTGACCTCCCGTTCGGCGGCCAGGCGCGCCGGTGCTGCCCGGCTCGGGGCCGCGGCGACGTTCGAGCCCGGCGCCCGGCTTCCCGCGCCGGTGGACGTCGTCGTCGAGACCGTGGGCCAGGCGACCTGGCGCCACTCGCTGCGCTCGGTGCGCCCGGGCGGGACCGTCGTCGTCGCCGGGGCGACCAGCGGCGACGCGTCACCGGCCGAGCTGACCCGCGTGTTCTTCCACGAGATCCGCATCCAGGGCGTGACGATGGGCACGCGCGACGACCTCGCGGCGCTGCTCCGGTTCCTCGCCCGGGGCGAGGTGCGGCCCGTCGTCGACCAGGTGCTGCCCCTGACCCGGGCTCGCGACGGCCTCGCCCGACTCGCCGCCGGGGAGCAGTTCGGCAAGGTGGTGCTCACGCCGTGACGTCGTCGGACTGGGGCCCGGACGTCCTCGGCGCCGGGTACGAGCAGCGCACGGTCCAGCTCGAACCCGACGACGAGGGCGAGGTCGTCGTGACCGTCGTCCGCCACGCTCCGGCGACCGACGAGCCGATCCGACCGGCGCGCGCCGTGCTGTACGTCCACGGCTGGAGCGACTACTTCTTCCAGACCGAGCTCGCCGAGACGTGGCGCGCGCTCGGCGCCGCGTTCTACGCCGTGGATCTCCGCAAGTACGGGCGCAGCCTGCGCCCCCACCAGACGCCCGGGTACGCCGACCACCTCACCGAGTACGACGCCGACATCGCGGCCGCGCTCGACGTCGTCCGGGCGGACCTCGGCGCGCACGCCGCGATCATGCTCATGGGTCACTCCACCGGAGGGCTCGTCGCGGCGCTCTGGGCGCACCGGCACCCGGGCGCCGTCCGGGGGCTCGTGCTCAACAGCCCGTGGCTCGAGCTCCAGGGATCGTCGGTCGCCCGGACCGTCTCGGGCCCTGCGATCCGCCAGCTCGCACGCTTCCAGCCCCGCACGCCGCTGCCGAACGTCGACCCCGGCTACTACGCCCGGACGCTGCGCGACCGCGACGACGGCACCTGGATGATCGACGACGCCTGGCGCCCCGTCCCGTCGTTCCCCGTCCGCGCCGGCTGGCTCCGTGCCGTCATCTCCGGCCACGCTCGTGTCGCAGCCGGGCTCGCCATCGACTGCCCCGTGCTCGTGCTTCTCGCCGCGAAGTCGCTGTTCAGCACCCGCTGGTCCGAGGACATGCGGTCCGCCGACATCGTGCTCGACGTCGAGCCGCTGGCGCGCCGCGCTGCGCACCTGGGCCAAGTCGTCACGATCGTCCGCATCCCCGGAGGGATGCACGACCTCTCGCTCTCCGCCCCCGAGCCGCGGGCACGGTTCTTCACGGAGATCGTGCGCTGGTCGGCAGCCTATGGATGGGCCTGACGTCGACGACCACACGGCGTCCAGCCCACGAACCAGGGCTCTACCTCGCGCTACCAGGGCTCTACCTGGAGCGACCAGGGCTCTACCTCGCGTGACCGTGGCTCTACCTGGCGTGGCCGGGTTCTGTCTTGCGGGAGGGGGTTCTGTCTCGGCCCGGGTTTGGGTCTGGATCTGGGTATGCCGAAGGCCCACCCCGGTGTGGGGTGGGCCTTCGGTGAAGGGTTGTCCGGCGGCGTCCTACTCTCCCACCCCGTCTCCAGGGCAGTACCATCGGCGCTGAAGGGCTTAGCTTCCGGGTTCGGTATGGGACCGGGCGTTTCCCCTTCGCTGTGACCGCCGTAACTCTGTGAACCTGTCAACACGCTGGGGCACCCCTTGGGGGGTGTGGTGTTGGTGGTTCGGGAACCGCACAGTGGACGCGTAGCAAAGTGTGTTGGTGTTGAAGTTGTCGGCTGATTAGTACCGGTCAGCTGCACGGGTCTTTCGTCCCCGCTTCCACGTCCGGCCTATCGACCCAGTGTTCTGCTGGGTGCCTCTCACCCCGTAGGGTATGGAAACCTCATCTTGAAGCAGGCTTCCCGCTTAGATGCTTTCAGCGGTTATCCCTTCCGAACGTAGCCAACCAGCGGTGCTCCTGGCGGAACAACTGGCACACCAGAGGTTCGTCCGTCCCGGTCCTCTCGTACTAGGGACAGCCCTTCTCAAGTTTCCTGCGCGCGCAGCGGATAGGGACCGAACTGTCTCACGACGTTCTAAACCCAGCTCGCGTACCGCTTTAATGGGCGAACAGCCCAACCCTTGGGACCTACTCCAGCCCCAGGATGCGACGAGCCGACATCGAGGTGCCAAACCATGCCGTCGATATGGACTCTTGGGCAAGATCAGCCTGTTATCCCCGGGGTACCTTTTATCCGTTGAGCGACGGCGCTTCCACAAGCCACCGCCGGATCACTAGTTCCGACTTTCGTCCCTGCTCGACCTGTCAGTCTCACAGTCAAGCTCCCTTGTGCACTTGCACTCGACACCTGATTGCCAACCAGGCTGAGGGAACCTTTGAGCGCCTCCGTTACATTTTAGGAGGCAACCGCCCCAGTTAAACTACCCACCAGGCACTGTCCCTGGTCCGGATCACGGACCGAGGTTAGACATCCGAAGCGGCCAGAGTGGTATTTCAACGTTGACTCCACCCGCACTGGCGTACGGGCTTCACAGTCTCCCACCTATCCTACACAAGCCGCACCGAACACCAATACCAAGCTATAGTAAAGGTCCCGGGGTCTTTCCGTCCTGCTGCGCGTAACGAGCATCTTTACTCGTAGTGCAATTTCGCCGAGTTCGCGGTTGAGACAGCGGAGAAGTCGTTACGCCATTCGTGCAGGTCGGAACTTACCCGACAAGGAATTTCGCTACCTTAGGATGGTTATAGTTACCACCGCCGTTTACTGGGGCTTAAATTCTGAGCTTCACCCCGAAGGGTTGACCCGTCCTCTTAACCTTCCAGCACCGGGCAGGCGTCAGTCCGTATACATCGTCTTGCGACTTCGCACGGACCTGTGTTTTTAGTAAACAGTCGCTTCTCCCTGGTCTCTGCGGCCGTCCACGCTCCCACCGCGAGGGTGTTCACGCTTCGGGCCCCCCTTCTCCCGAAGTTACGGGGGCATTTTGCCGAGTTCCTTAACCACGATTCTCTCGATCGCCTTAGTATTCTCTACCTGACCACCTGAGTCGGTTTGGGGTACGGGCGGCTAGAACCTCGCGCCGAGGCTTTTCTTGGCAGCATAGGATCACCCAGTTCGCGCTTGTGCGCTCACCGTCAGCTCTCAGCCTGTGTGTCTGGCGGATTTGCCTACCAGACGGCCTACGGCCTTGGACGTGGTCTACCATCGCCACGCCGGGCTACCTTCCTGCGTCACCCCTGTTAATACGCTTACCTACTACCGGTTCGGGTCCCGCGCGCCCCTGCCCGGTGGCCCCGAAGGGCCGGTGGACAGGTTTGGGCGGTTAGCATCACCGGGCTCGGTATGGGCGGTTCTTCGCCGGTAGGAGAATATCAACTCCTTGTCCATCGACTACGCCTGTCGGCCTCGCCTTAGGTCCCGACTTACCCAGGGCGGATTAACCTGGCCCTGGAACCCTTGGTCATTCGGCGGACGGGTTTCTCACCCGTCTTTCGCTACTCATGCCTGCATTCTCACTCGTGTGGGCTCCACCACTGGGTTCCCCCGCGGCTTCACTGCCCACACGACGCTCCCCTACCCACCTGCGCCTCTGGACCACGAAGGCCTGAGTTGAGCGCAGATGCCACGGCTTCGGCGGTGTACTTGAGCCCCGCTACATTGTCGGCGCGGAATCACTTGACCAGTGAGCTATTACGCACTCTTTCAAGGGTGGCTGCTTCTAAGCCAACCTCCTGGTTGTCTGTGCAACTCCACATCCTTTCCCACTTAGCACACGCTTAGGGGCCTTAGCCGGTGGTCTGGGCTGTTTCCCTCTCGACTACGGAGCTTATCCCCCGCAGTCTCACTGCCACGCTTCCACTTACCGGCATTCGGAGTTTGGCTGACGTCAGTAACCTTGTAGGGCCCATCGGCCATCCAGTAGCTCTACCTCCGGCAAGAAACACGTGACGCTGCACCTAAATGCATTTCGGGGAGAACCAGCTATCACGAAGTTTGATTGGCCTTTCACCCCTAACCACAGGTCATCCCCCAGGTTTTCAACCCTGGTGGGTTCGGTCCTCCACGCGGTCTTACCCGCGCTTCAACCTGCCCATGGCTAGATCACTTCGCTTCGGGTCTAGACCCAGCGACTATGGGCGCCCTGTTCGGACTCGCTTTCGCTACGGCTTCCCCACACGGGTTAACCTCGCCACTGAGCACTAACTCGCAGGCTCATTCTTCAAAAGGCACGCTGTCACCCCAACCAAGGAGGCTCCAACGGATTGTAGGCACACGGTTTCAGGTACTATTTCACTCCCCTCCCGGGGTACTTTTCACCTTTCCCTCACGGTACTGGTCCGCTATCGGTCACTAGGTAGTATTTAGGCTTAGCAAGTGGTCTTGCCAGATTCACACGAGATTTCTCGGGCCCCGTGCTACTTGGGATCCCCTTCGGGAGGCCACGCCATTTCGTCTACCGGACTCGCACCGTCTATGGTCCGCCTTTCAATGCGGTTCGACTATGACACGACTTTCTCACTCCCCGGCGGACTGTCAGATCCACCAGAAGGGTCCCACAACCCCGAACACGCAACGCCTGACAGCTTTACCACGCGCCCGGTTTGGCCTCATCCGCTTTCGCTCGCCACTACTCACGGAATATCTCTTCCTGTCGGTACTGAGATGTTTCACTTCCCGACGTTCCCTCCACACACCCTATATATTCAGGTGCAGGTCACACGACATGACTCGTGCGGGGTTCCCCCATTCGGAAACCCTCGGATCACAGCTCGTTTGCCAGCTCCCCGAGGCTTATCGCAGGCTACCACGTCCTTCTTCGGCTCCTAGTGCCAAGGCATCCACCCTGTGCCCTTAAAAACTTCAACAAAAACAACAAAACTGCAGAGAACCAAGAACCACACCCGAAGGCGTGTCTTGATCTTTACAAAGATGCTCGCGTCCACTGTGCAGTTCTCAAACAACCAACGACCCCGACCCCCACCAGACCCGCCTACCACCCCCACCCCTCCACGAAGGAGGACCAAGGACAGCGGTTCGTGGCCCGAGGACCGGCCCGTACCAGGCACCCCACCAACCGGTGGCCGGTGACCTGAGGACCCAACAGTGTGCTCGACAAGCCCCCACCCCCCACCAGCGATGTTCCACCACCACCACACCCGACCCCGACACCCCCGAAGGGACGACCAGAGCCTGGCGGGCCGGCAGGTACTGACACCAGCGAAGACCAGGACGCTCTTTCGTCAATGTTCCACCCATGAGCAACCACCCACCACACGTGCGGCGATGGCGTGGCACCTGTTCAACCCACCCACCAGCGAAGCCGGCCGGGCGAGCGTTGGTAGCTCCTTAGAAAGGAGGTGATCCAGCCGCACCTTCCGGTACGGCTACCTTGTTACGACTTAGTCCCAATCGCCAGTCCCACCTTCGACCACTCCCCCCGCGAACGGTTGGGCCATGGGCTTCGGGTGTTACCGACTTTCGTGACTTGACGGGCGGTGTGTACAAGGCCCGGGAACGTATTCACCGCAGCGTTGCTGATCTGCGATTACTAGCGACTCCGACTTCATGGGGTCGAGTTGCAGACCCCAATCCGAACTGAGACCGGCTTTTTGGGATTCGCTCCACCTTACGGTATCGCAGCCCTTTGTACCGGCCATTGTAGCATGCGTGAAGCCCAAGACATAAGGGGCATGATGATTTGACGTCATCCCCACCTTCCTCCGAGTTGACCCCGGCAGTCTCCCATGAGTCCCCGGCATAACCCGCTGGCAACATGGGACGAGGGTTGCGCTCGTTGCGGGACTTAACCCAACATCTCACGACACGAGCTGACGACAACCATGCACCACCTGTGCACGAGTGTCCAAAGAGACCACCATCTCTGGTGGCTTCCCGTGCATGTCAAGCCTTGGTAAGGTTCTTCGCGTTGCATCGAATTAATCCGCATGCTCCGCCGCTTGTGCGGGCCCCCGTCAATTCCTTTGAGTTTTAGCCTTGCGGCCGTACTCCCCAGGCGGGGCACTTAATGCGTTTGCTGCGGCACGGAACTCGTGGAATGAGCCCCACACCTAGTGCCCAACGTTTACGGCATGGACTACCAGGGTATCTAATCCTGTTCGCTCCCCATGCTTTCGCTCCTCAGCGTCAGTTGCGGCCCAGAGACCTGCCTTCGCCATCGGTGTTCCTCCTGATATCTGCGCATTCCACCGCTACACCAGGAATTCCAGTCTCCCCTACCGCACTCTAGTCTGCCCGTACCCGATGCAAGCTCGAGGTTGAGCCTCGAGTTTTCACACCAGACGCGACAGACCGCCTACGAGCTCTTTACGCCCAATAATTCCGGACAACGCTTGCGCCCTACGTATTACCGCGGCTGCTGGCACGTAGTTAGCCGGCGCTTCTTCTGCAGGTACCGTCACTTGCGCTTCTTCCCTGCTGAAAGAGGTTTACAACCCGAAGGCCTTCATCCCTCACGCGGCGTCGCTGCATCAGGCTTGCGCCCATTGTGCAATATTCCCCACTGCTGCCTCCCGTAGGAGTCTGGGCCGTGTCTCAGTCCCAGTGTGGCCGGTCGCCCTCTCAGGCCGGCTACCCGTCGTCGCCTTGGTAGGCCATCACCCCACCAACAAGCTGATAGGCCGCGAGCCCATCCCTGACCGAAAAACTTTCCAACCACCCCCATGCGAGGACGGCTCATATCCGGTATTAGCCCCGGTTTCCCGGAGTTATCCCGAAGTCAAGGGCAGGTTACTCACGTGTTACTCACCCGTTCGCCACTAATCCACCCAGCAAGCTGGGCATCATCGTTCGACTTGCATGTGTTAAGCACGCCGCCAGCGTTCGTCCTGAGCCAGGATCAAACTCTCCGTAAATGAACAACGCCCACCACCAGGACAAACCCAGCAGTGAACAATCCATACGAAGCGAACCCACCAGGGTTCACAAAACTGGCATCAACACGAAAGATGACATCATCTTCCGAAATCAACCAAAGGAATCCCAGACACAACCAACCACCCCACCCGACGGGCGAAGACGATCAGCCATGCCACAGGGACAAAAAATTGGCATTGACTAACAAGCACACTGTTGAGTTCTCAAACAACCGACACACACCGCCTCCGACCTCGTTCCCGAGGCCCTCGCGCGGGGCGCTTCCTTCGTTCTGAATCCTACCAGACCCGGCCGTTCGTCCCGGACCGGTGAAAACCGGATTTCCGTTCAGAAATGTACCTGATCCAGACACCCTCACCGTACTCACGGCGCAGCACTGTGCTCCGAGAATCTGGTGGGAGTTTCACCCGGGGGACCAGCCACTTCGCATCTGCTCCGAGGAGCTGTGCCGTGGTGTCTGTTCCTCCCTGCCGGGCGACCTCGAGAACATTACGGGGTCCGGAGGCAGGAGGTCAACTCGCGCCGTGGTGACCCGGACCACTCTCCTCCGGGGCGCCACGCCCGGCGAGCACCGCCCCTCACGCAGGACGTTGCCGTGGGCCCGCTGCGTCCGTCCCCGCGGGATCGGCCGCGGCCGTCGCCCGCGCCGCGAGGCGGGTCATCGCCGTGCGCAGCTCGTCCGGCCCGACCACGGTGAAGGGGGCGTCGAAGATCCCGAACCAGGCGGCGAGCCCGCCCCACGACCAGGATCCCGCCGTCAGCCGGCACCGCCCCTCGCCCACGGCCTCGACGAGTGCGCCCGTTCCGGCCCATGCCGCCACGACGGCGGCGTCCAGCTCGATCTCGACCGTCCCCCGCACGGGCGTCACGGGCTGCGTGAACCTCTCGGCGATGAACGTCGCCACGTCCGGGGCGGGCAGCGCCCGCCGCTCGAAGCGCGCTCCGGCGCCCTCGCGCGGCGCCATCCGGTCGATCCGGAAGGTTCGCCAGTCGTCCCGGTCGAGGTCCCACGCGACGAGGTACCACCGCCCGCCCCACGTGACGACGTGGTGCGGCTCCACCCGGCGCGGCGCACGGAACCCCTCCCCCTCCTCCTGGCCCGGAGCGCGGAGCACCTCGCCCGTCCCGCCGTCGTAGTCGAACCGCAGCACGCGGCGTTCGGCGGCCGCCGAGCCGACGGCCACGAGCACGTCGGCGCTGACCGCGGGCAGGGCCCGCTCCCTCCGGCCGGGCACCGCCGTCACCTCCAACGCGTCGATGCGCGTGCGCAGGCGCGCGGGCATGACCTGACGGATCGTCGCGAGCGCGCGTGCTGCGGCGTCCTCGACTCCGGGGAGCGTCCCGGTACGCAGTGCGATCGCGACGGCGACCGCCTGCTCGTCGTCGAACAGGAGGGGCGGCACGTCCGCCCCGGCATCGAGCCGGTACCCGCCGTCGGGCCCCTTCGTCGCGCGGACCGGGTAGCCGAGCTCGCGCAGCCGGTCGACGTCGCGCCGCACGGTGCGCGGGCTTACCTCCAGCCGCTCGGCGAGCGCGGACCCGGGCCAGTCCCGGCGCGCCTGGAGCAGCGAGAGCAGTCGGAGCAGTCGTCCAGAGGTCTCGAGCATGACCCCAGGGTGCCAGGAGTAGAGGACCGAATCTGGCCTCTACTCCTGGCACCGTCGGTCTCGACGCACGAAGCACACCCAGGAGGAGCCACCGTGATCCGCACCAGAGCACTGACCAAGGACTTCGCCGTCGGGCGCGACGCGAGCGCCACGGTGCACGCCGTCCGCGGCATCGACCTCGACGTCGCACCCGGCGAGCTCGTCGCCGTCCTCGGCCCCAACGGCGCCGGCAAGACGACCACGCTCCGCATGCTCACCACGCTCATCCGTCCCACGTCGGGCACCGCGACCGTCGCGGGCCACGACGTCGTCGCCGAGCCCGACGCCGTCCGCCACCGCATCGGCTACGTCGGGCAGGGCAACGGCGCCGGTCACGCGCAGCGCGCCGTCGACGAGCTCACCAGCCAGGGCCGCATCCACGGCCTCGACCGACGTACCGCCCGACGCCGCGCCGACGAGCTCCTCGACTCGCTCGAGCTCGGGTCCTACGGCGCGCGCAAGGTCTCCGACCTCTCCGGCGGGCAGCGTCGCCGGCTCGACGTCGCCATGGGCCTCGTGCACGCGCCGTCGCTGCTGTTCCTCGACGAGCCGTCGACCGGCCTCGACCCGCACAACCGCGCGAACCTGTGGGAGCACGTGCTGCGCATGCGCGACGACGCCCTCGCGTCGACGGGCGAGCCCATGACGATCGTCCTCACCACGCACTACCTCGACGAGGCCGACACCATGGCCGAGCGCGTCGTCGTCGTCGACCACGGTCAGGTCATCGCCGACGACACCGCCGAGAACCTCAAGGCCGACCTCGCCGGGGACCGCGTCGTCGTGACGCTCGCGCCCACGCAGGGCCCGCTGCACGACGACGCGGCGCGCCTCCTCGCGCTCGCCCGCCGCGTCGAGGGCTTCCGCGAGGCGACCCGCACGCCCGACGGCACCCCCGCCGTCGGGCACGACGCCGCACCCTCGCTCGAGGTGCGGGCCGAACGCGGCGACGCGTACCTCCCCCGGCTGCTGCGCGCCGCCGACGCGGACGGCATCGCCGTCGAGACCGCGCTGGTGCACCGCCCCACGCTCGACGACGTCTTCCTCGCCCTGACGGGCCGCAGCCTGCGCGAGGCCGGCGCCGCGACCCCGACCGACACCCCCGCCGAGGGCACCCGCCCCACCGAGAGGACCGCAGCATGAGCACCGTCGACATCGCCCCCACCAGCATCGCCCCGCACCCGGCCCCGGCACGTCCGCGCGCACGTCGCGGGCTCGCCGCGTTCGCGCGCGACACCCGGATCGTGCTCGTCCGCGAGCTGCGGCCCGTGCTGCACGACCCGTTCTCCGTGCTGTTCGGGCTCGTCCAGCCGATCGTCTTCCTCGCGCTGTTCGGCCCCCTGCTCGTCGGGTCGCTCGGCGGCACGACGACCGGGCAGGAGGTCCTGGGCGGCAACGTCTGGCAGTGGTTCGTCCCGTCCATCCTCGTGATGACCACGCTCTTCGGGACCACCACGACCGGCGCGAACCTGCTCGTCGAGCTCCAGACCGGCGCGCACGAGCGCATGCTCGTCGCCCCGCTCTCGCGCGCCTCGCTGCTCGTGGGCCGCGCGCTCAAGGAGATGGTCCCGATCGTCGCGCAGTCGGTCGTCGTCGTGCTCGTCATGCTCCCGTTCGGGTTCGAGCTCCACCCCGCCGGGGCCGTCGTCGGGCTCGCGCTCCTCGCCGTCTTCGGCGTCGGGATCGGGTCCCTCAGCTATGCGCTCGCGCTCGCGGTGCGCAAGCAGGACTGGATGTTCTGGGTCGTGCAGCAGACGCTGATCTTCCCGCTCATGATCCTGTCCGGCATGCTCCTGCCGCTCGAGACCGGGCCGCGGTGGATGCAGGTGGCGTCCGACGTCAACCCGCTCCGGTACGTCGTCGACGCCGAGCGCGCGCTGTTCGCCGGCGACCTCACGGCCTCGGCCGTCGCGTGGGGCTGGGTCGCCGCCGTCGTGACGGCCGCCGTCGGGCTCGCGGTCGGGATCCGCACCATGGTGCGCTCGACCGACTGAGCGCGGCCTCCTCGCGTCGGGCCCGGGCCGGCTCCACGGCCCGGGCCGCCGTCCTGCCCGGGCTCGTCAGCCCGAACGGTGGGTCAGGCGTGGTGCTGGCGGAAGGCGTCGGTGAGGGTGGGGCCGTCGTCGCCGCCGAGGCGCCAGACGCTCCAGCCGTCGGCGGTGTGGGTGCCCGACACGGCGACGGCGGCGAGGTCGGGGTGGCGGTAGCGCGCGCCGTCGGAGAGCTCGATGAAGCCGTCGGGCTGGAGGACCGCCTCGAAGCGCTGGCCGCGCCGCGGCCGGGACCACACGAGCTCGCGGGGCGTGCCGAACGCGCGGGCGAGCGCGACGAGGTCGGGGTCGTCGTCGGGGCCGAGCGGCACGTCCGCGGGGGGCGGGGGCGGCACGGGGACGACGTCCCGGCTCGCGGACGCGTGCGGGGGTGCCGGGTCGAGGTCGACCGGCGGGTGGTACGACAGCGGGTCGTACGGCTGCTCGCGCGACGGGCTCCGCTGCTCGCCGTACTCGTGGGTGAGGTACGACTCGCGCGTCCGGATGGACTCGCGGGTCCGGATGGACTCGCGCGTGAGGATCGAGGTGCGCGGGGTGGGCGTCTCGTCGCCGGCCTCGACGGGCCGGCGGTCGGCCCAGCCGGTGGACGCGGGCTCGGGCACGGCCCGCGCGGTGAGCGGGTCGTCGAGGGGCACGAAGTCCAGGACCGGGGGCTCGGCGTGCGACGGCGCCGAGGGCGCGGCGACCGGGGCCAGCGGGCCGGTCTCGTCGGCCGCGGTGGGTGCGATCCCGGGGAGGGCGCGCGGCTCGAGCTCGGCGGCACGACGGCGCTCGGCCCGGGACTGCGCGGCCTGCCGCGTCACCACGGGAAACTTGCCGGTCAGGGCTCGGCCCACGGCGACGCCGTCCGCGAAGTCGGATCCGGGGGCCACGGCGCGGCCCCGGCGGGGCTCGGGTGCCGCGGGTGGTGCGGGGTTGTCGCGCGTCATCGCGAGCGGGGACACGTCGACGAAGCGGCGGCCGTCGGCGCCCTGCACGACGCCGAGGCGCAGGACCGCGACCGGGGAGCCGGGCTGGCGGAGGAAGTCGAGCGCGTCCTGGATGCCCGGTGCGGCGCTCGAGCAGATGACGATGAGCCGGGCACCGGTCGCGCGGGCGGTCGCCTGCGAGCGCGTGAGGGGGACGTTGTCGTAGAACGCCGCGACGTCCTGCTGGAACCGCGACGCGCCGCCGCTGTAGCGGGCGGCGAGCTCGGCGCGCGTGAGACGCCCGGCCCGGCCGGCGTGGTTGAGCGCCGCGGTGAGGGCCTCCTCCGTGAGCTCCGCGGTGACCTCGATGACGACCGGGAGCCCTGCGGCGTCGAGCGCGAGCAGGTGGGGCTCGTCGTCGGACGTGCCCTGCGCGACGGGGAAGATCTGCTCGCCCAGCAGCCCCTCGATGTTGCCGTCCACGACACGCTGCGCGTCCGTCCCGAAGGCACCTGCCGGCTGGGGCGGCTGGACCAGTACGGGACGCTCGGCGTCCACCTCGAAGAGGGGCATCGGGGGATCTCCTGCTGCAGCGGGACGCGACCTGGGCGGGGGCGTTTGCGCCATAGCCTACGTCGCCGGTCAAGTCCCTCGAACCGGTCGAACCGCCCCCGCGCGACCGTGCAGGTCAGGCGTGCCCGGTCTCCTCGGACTCCACGGCGAGGCGCTCCTCGACCCGTTCGACCTTCCCCGTGAGCTCCCCGGTACGACCGGACCGGATGTCCGCCTTGATGACGAGCGAGACGCGGTGCCCGCCCGCGCCCACGGCCTCCGTGGCGCGCTGGATCACGGGCATGACGGCGTCCCAGTCGCCCTCGATCTCGGTGAACATCGCGGTGGTGCGGTTGGGCAGGCCCGACTCGCGGACGATGCGGACGGCCTCGGCGACGGAGTCCGCGACGGACTCGCCGGCACCGAGCGGGGCGACGGAGAAGGCGAAGACGGCCATGAGCCCATCGTGGCACGGGTCCGGCGCACGAACCGCCGGGACCCCGACGCCCCGACGTAGGCTCGTCGTCGTGACAGCAGAACACCGCACCGACCGCGTGACCGTGCTCGCGGGCGGGGTCGGCGGGGCACGCCTCGCGCACGGCCTGGACCTCGCCGGGGCCGACCTCACGGTCGTCGTCAACGTGGCGGACGACGTCGAGCTGCACGGGCTGTGGATCTCGCCCGACCTCGACACCGTGACGTACACGCTCGCCGGGCTCGCGGACGAGGAGCGCGGCTGGGGCGTCGTCGGCGAGACGTACGCGGCGCTGGAGGCGATGGGCCGGCTCGGCGAGGACACGTGGTTCACGCTCGGGGACCGCGACCTCGCGACGCACGTGGTCCGGACGGCCGGGCTGCGCGCGGGGTCGACCCTGACCGAGGTGACCGCGCGGCTCACGACGGCGCTCGGCGTCCGGGCGAGCGTCCTGCCCGTGAGCGACGACCGCGTCGCGACGCTCGTCGACACGCCCGCGGGCCGGCTCGGGTTCCAGGAGTACTTCGTGGGGCGCCGGCACGCGGACGACGTCCTGGGCCTCGTCTACGACGGGATCGACGCCGCGCGCCCCGCGCCCGGCGTGCTCGACGCGGTGACCGACGCCGACGTGGTCGTGGTCGCGCCGTCGAACCCGTTCCTGTCGGTCGAGCCGGTGCTCGCGGTCGCGGGTGTGCGGGAGGCGCTGGCCGGGACGTCCGCGCGCCGCGTCGCGGTGAGCCCGATCGTCGGCGGCCGCGCGATCAAGGGGCCCGCGGCGCAGATCCTCACGACGCTCGGGCACGAGGTCTCCGCGCTCGGCGTCGCGCGCCTGTATGCCGGGCTCGTCGACGTCATGGTGATCGACGACCACGACGCCCACCTCGCGGACGCCGTGCGGGGCCTCGAGATGGACGTCGTGGTCACGGACACCGTCATGGGCGGCGCCGCGGGCCGCGAGCGCCTCGCGCGCACGCTCCTCGCGTCGGCGGGTGCCGCGCGTGGGTGACCTCGTGGTGCCCGACGGCGCTGCTCGTCCCGGTGGGCCCGACCGCCCGGGGCGCGTGGTCGCCGTCGTGCCGCTGCGCGACGGGTCGTCGGGGAAGTCGCGGCTCGCGCACGTCCTCGACCCCGCGGCGCGCAGCCGGCTGATCGCCGTGCTCGCGCGGCACGTCGTGGGGACGCTGCTCGCGAGCGACGGCGTCGAGCGCGTGGTCGTGGTGACGTCGGACCCGCGGTTCACGTGGCGGGCGCTGCGCGACGTCGTGGTGGACGAGTCCGCCGGCGCTGCGGACGCGGCCGCGTCGGACGGTCTCCTGCTGACCGACGACGCCGACCGGCTGCGCATCGTGCTGCAGCCCGCGGACCGGCCGGGGCTGGACGCGGCGGTCGACCTCGGCCGGGAGATCGCGGCGCGTGACGAGTCCCCGGAGGGTCCGGTGCGGCTCCTCGTCGCGCACGCCGACCTCCCCGCGCTCACGCCCGCCGACGTGGCGGCGCTGCTCGCCGAGGACGCGCCCGTCGTCGTCGCGACGGACCGCGGGGGCACGGGCACGAACCTCCTCGTCCTCGACCCCCCGGCTTCCGCGCCGACGACCACGGGGTCGCTGTCGGAAACCGGCTCAGAACGACGGGAACCTCGTGCTCGGCGAGGCAGCGGTCCCGTCGGCGACGGGTTTCGGTTTCGGTTCGGGGCGGGCAGCCGTGCGGCCCACGTCGCGGAGGCCGCGCGGCTCGGGCTGCGGGCCGTCGTCGTGCAGCGGCCCGGGACCGCGGTCGACCTCGACACCGTCGAGGACTGGGACGAGCTGCCCGCGGACGCGCGCGCCGTCGTCGGGCTGCACGTCCCGGCGCTGCGCGACCGCGACGCCTGACGTCGCCGCGCCACGGCTCCGCGCCCACGGGCCGGGCCGTGCGCCGGCTCCAGGATCCGGCTACGAGAGCCAGACGCCGGGCTCCTCGACGGGTGCGACGAGACCGACGCGCACGTCGGCGAGCAGCCGCTGCCACGCGCCCTCGTCGAGCGGCCCGGCGCAGTCGAGCGCGAGCACGACGGACTGGGTCGACGCGCCGCCGTCGAACGTCGGCACGCTCACGACGCGCGCCGCACCGCGGACCGGGACCTCGCCGCGCGGCGTGCCCACGGCCCAGTCCTGGGCGACCGCGTTCACGCCCTGCACCGCCACGCCGTCGGACGTGAGCGGGAGCAGGACCTCACGCGTCGCACCCGGGTCGCCCCGGTCCGCGACGACGGTCTCGGTGAGCAGGGCGTCGGACGCCTCCCGGGCGCCTGCTCCCGGCGCCTCAGGGTCGCTCGCGCCGCGCCACGACAGCACGCACGCGCCGCTCGACCCGACGACCTGCCACCCGGCGCGCGCGACGAGCGGCGGTGCGGACGCGGCCCCGCCCAGGATCGTGACCTCGGGGGCCCGGCGCGTCCGCGGGGTCGGGCAGCAGGTCGGACGGGCCGCCGGTCGTCGCGTCCGGATCCCCCGGTGCGGTCTCGGTCGTCGGCGCCGGGGACGTGGGGTCGCCGGCGTCCGGACCGGGCGCGTCCGCGGTGCCCGACGTCGTCGGGCCGCCGGTCGGGCCGGGCGACGGTCCGCCGGTGCAGGCGGTCGTCCCGAGGACGGCGAGCACGGCCGACGTCGCGAGCACCGCCGCGCGGGCGGGCGGGCGCCTCACGATCGGCCTCCCCAGCGGCCGCGGTGCACGACGTCGTCGAGCGGCTTGCGCTCGCGACGTCGCGGCGAGCCCGTGGTCGCCCGGTCGGCGGGGTGCCCGACGGCGACGACCCCGGTCGGGGCGTACGCGTCGGGGATGTCGAAGGCCGCGCGCAGCCGCCCGACCTCGCCCGGCGCGACGCCGAAGAAGCACGCGCCGAGCCCCTCGTCGACGGCGGTCTGGAGCATGAGCAGCGCCGCCATCCCGGCGTCGACGTGCCAGTAGGGGACGGCCCAGCGGTTCTCGTCGCGGTCCGCCCAGCCCTTGTCGTCCTCGGCGTACCGGTCGAGGTAGACGTCCTTCGACGTGAGGACCACGACGAGCACGGGCGCGGTGCGCATCCCGGCGAGCCACGCGCTCATGCTCCGCTCGGGCCGCTCGGGTGAGGTCGCGGCCCAGAAGCGCGCGACGTCGTCGGGCTCGGTGAGCACGAGGAACGACCACCCCTGCGCGAACCCCGCGCTCGGCGCGCGGACGGCGTTGTGCACGAGGCGGTCGACGGCGTCCGGCGCGACGGGCTCGTCGGTGAACCGGCGCACCATGCGTCGGCGTCGCACGACGTCCTGGAACTCCACGTGGCCCCCTCGGCACGGTCCGGGAACAGGTCCCCGCACCCTATCCGGCGACGCCCCACGACGTCCGCAGCCCGGCCGCGCGCTCGCGCCACACGTCGTCGGGGAAGGCCGCCTCGCGCGCGACGGTCGAGCCGAACGCGGTCGGCGCGTCCGCGAGCGCGCGCAGGCGGACGTCCCGGAGGTCGCGCCAGTCGTCCGCCCGGACGCGCGCGACGGTGGTGGTGAGCACCCGCCCACGGTGGCAGCCCGGCCCGACGCCGTGGCGCCGGGCCGGGCGAGCACGCGGGCTCAGGCGGCGTCGAGCCGCGCGCGCAGCTCCGGGTCGAGCTCGAGGTCGGCCGCGCCGAGGAGCTCGTCGAGCTGCTCGATCGTGCTGGGCCCGACGAGCGGGATCACCGGGTGCTCGCCCCCGAGGAGCCACGCGAGCGCGACCTGGTTGGGCGTCGCGCCGAGCTCGCCCGCGACCTCGTGCAGGAGGCGGATGCGCTCGCGCGTGGTCGGGTGGTCGAACCCGTCCCACAGCGGCTTGTCCCGGCGCACGTACGCGCCCTGGAGGATCGGCGAGTAGGCGGTGACGGCGAGCGGCGGGCGCCCGTCGACCCCCGTGGACGCCGCGTAGTCGAGCAGCTCGTACGAGGCCCAGTTGTGCCGGCCGACCTCCGGCGTCGGGTAGGCGTACGTGTAGTTCTGCTGGACGAGCCCGTAGGGCGCGACGCCCTGGCGCAGCGCCTCCTCCCGCGCCTCGACGACGCGCCACAGCGCGACGTTCGAGATGCCGGTGATGCCCACGACGCCCTCGGCCTGGAGCTTGCCGAAGGCACCGACGGTCTCGGCGAGCGGCGTCTCGTGGTCGTCGACGTGCCCGTACAGCACGTCCAGGTGGTCGACGCCGAGGTGCCGCAGGCTCTCGTGCGCCTCGTAGCCGACGACGTCGGCGCCGAGGCCCTGGAAGTTCGTCGGCGGCGTGTTCGACAGCGGGAGGGACCTGTCCTTCTGCGCCGCGCCGAGCTTCGTCGCGATGCGGACCTGGTCGCGCACGCCGCGGCTCGCGAGCCAGCGGCCGAGGAGGTCCTCGCTGTCGCGGCCGTGCCCCCCGGCCCAGAGGCTGTAGTTGTTCGCCGTGTCGAGGAACGTGCCGCCCGCCTCGACGAAGCGGTCGAGGATCGCGAACGACGTGTCCTCGTCGACGAGCGTGCCCATGTTCATCGTGCCGAGGCACAGGGTCGACACGTCGAAGGAGGTGCGCCCGTCGCCGATGGTGCGGTACCGCATGGTGGTCTCCCGAGGTTCGTGGTGGACCCGCGTGGTCCGTGGTGGACCCGTGGTCCTGATGACGTGCTCCACGCTACGGAGCGATCGGCGCGGGTGTACGGTCCGATTCCATGGGTGTCGACCAGACCAATCCTGCTCCACCGCCGGGCACGACGGCGGCGCTCGCCTGGGAGGCGCTGCTCGACCTGGGGACGGGGCCGGGGTCGCGCGTCGAGCGGCTTGAGCGCGCGGTCCGCGACGCCGTGCACACCGGCCGTGTCCCGGTCGGGGCGGCGCTGCCGCCGAGCCGCCAGCTCGCCGAGTCGCTCGGGGTGTCGCGGTGGGTCGTCACGGAGGCGTACGGCCAGCTCGTCGCCGAGGGCTTCCTCGAGGCGCGCACCGGCTCCGCGACCCGCGTCTCCGCCGCAGCCGGCGCCCGATCGACGAGCCCGAGGGGAACGAGTGCGCTGGGCGAGCGGCCCACGAGCCCGGCGGGAACGACGGCGCGCGCGGGTCGTGGCGGGCCTGGCGGGAGCCGCGAGGAACGAGCGGCGGATGGTAGACCCGCGCGCGCCGTCGTGGACGCCGGGCGGTCCGACACCGGCAGGACCCACGCCGCGCGCGCCCGGTTCGACCTCGCGCCCGGCGTACCCGACCTGCGCCACGTCCCGCGCGACGCGTGGCTGCGGGCGGCGCGCGACGCGCTCGGTTCCTCGACCGGTACCGCGTCGAACGACGACCTCGGCCAGCCCGCCCCTGCCGGGCACCCGCACGCGCGCGCCGTCGTCGCCGGCCACCTGCGCCGGGCGCGCGTCGTCTCCGGGCCGGACGACGCCGTCGTGCTCACGCGCGGCGCGACCGACGGGATGGCGCGCGTCGCCGCCGCGCTCGTCGAGGCGGGCCACACCCACGTCCTGGTGGAGGACCCGAGCTGGTCGGTCCTGCGCGACGTCGCGACGCGGGCCGGCCTCACCCCCGTCCCGGTCCCCGTGGACGACGCGGGCGCGGACGTCGACGCGCTCGTCGCGGCGTCGCGACGGACCGGGGCGCGCGCGGCGCTGCTCACGCCCGCGCACCAGTTCCCCACCGGCGCCGCGCTGGCGCCCGAGCGGCGCGAGGCGGTGCTCACGTGGGCCCGCACCGCCGACGCCCTCGTGATCGAGGACGACTACGACGCCGAGTTCCGCTACGACCGCCGACCCGTCGCCGCGCTCCAGCAGCTCGACCCCGACCGGGTCGTGCTGCTCGGCTCGGTGAGCAAGACGATGAGCCCCGCGTTCGGCGTCGGGTGGATGGTCGTGCCCGCCCGCTGGCGCGAGTCCGTCGCGCGCGCGGCCGCCCCGCACGGCCCGACGGCGGCCCCGTCCACGGTCGACCAGCTCACGTTCGCGCGCCTCGTCGCGTCCGGCGGCTACGACCGGCACCTGCGCGCCGCGCGCGGGCGCTACCGTCGCCGTCGTGACGCCGTGCTCGACGCCCTCGCCCGGGAGCTGCCCGGCGCCGCGGTGAGCGGCATCGCGGCGGGGATGCACGCGCTGCTCTCCCTGCCGGGCTCGCCGGACGACCCCGCGCCCGACGCCGCTCACGTCGTGCGCGAGGCCGCGCGGCGCGAGGTGACCGTCGTCGACCTGCGCCGCTACCAGGTGCGCCCCGCCGAGCGGTCGACGACCCTCGTGCTCGGGTACGGCAACCTCGCCGACGCCCGCGTCGACGAAGCCGTCTCCCGGCTCGCCGACGCGGTGCGTGCCGCTACTCGTCGTGGGACAAGAGGCTGAACTCGGCGAGCAGCTCGCCGATCTCGGTGGCGTCGACCTTCTTCTGGAGGCGGTCGCGCAGGATCCGCGGCCCGGGGAGGTCGAGCTCCTCGCCGTCGCGCAGGGCGCTCACCGCGGCGAGCAGCTTGCGGACGTCGTACGTGCTGTTGAAGACCTCAGGGACGCCGCGCTCCAGGTCGAGGAGCTGGTAGGCCGCCTCCATGCCGGTGCGCACGGAGTACTCGGTGGTGAAGATCGTGTCCCGCGTCGTCTCGGCGAACTGGCCGATGAACGCGAAGTTGCGTGCGCCGTCGGGCACGACCTGAGGCCGGTCGCCCGCGTGACGGGGCATGAAGAACGCCGTGACGTACGGCATCATCACGGGCACGCAGCTCGCGGCCTCGGCGGCGAGGGTCGGGATGTCGGCCTCGGGGACGCCGAGGTGGTACAGCCACTCCTGCGTGATCTCCTCGCCCGTGCACTCCTGGAGCGACTTCTTCACGTAGTCGCCCGGGGTGTCCACGAACAGGCCGTAGACCCACACGACGATCTCGTCCGGCGACTGCGCCTTGAAGTGCGGCTGCCGATTGACGGTCCAGCTCATGAGCCAGGCCGAGTCGCGCGCGGTGACGATGCCGCCCGTGACGACCTTCCCGCTGAACGGGTCGCGCCGGCAGATGCGCTCGATGTACTCGGGGATGCGCCGGTCGAGGGTCGTGACCGTGGCGGACTGCCACTTGGTGCGCGGGATGTCGGTGCTGAACACGTCGGGCCGGCCGAACGACGGGTCCTTGGCCGCGATGCGCCGCCACAGGTCCCACGCGGGCGCGGGCCCCGTGTCGAGGCGCGCGGGCGTGTGCTGGTCGCCGTTGTCGGAGTTCTCCGTGAGCGAGCCGATGGTCGCGATGACGAGGTCGTCCTCGTCGAGATCGATCGTCCGCTCGACGGCGGCCCCGCCGGACTCGTGGGCCGCCGCGTGGTCCAGCAGGTGCAGCCGCGTGGCGACCTTGCGGTCCGGGGCGAGCTCGAAGTCGACGTCGGTGACCTCGACGTGGAACCGGAAGGTGACACCCTGGTCCATGAGCCAGCGCGTGAGCGGCAGCACCATCGACTCGTACTGGTTGTACTTGGTGAACTTGAGCGCCGAGAGGTCGGGCAGGCCGCCGACGTGGTGGATGAACCGGTGCAGGTACAGCTTGAACTCGAGCGCGCTGTGCCATTCCTGGAACGCGAACATCGTGCGCCAGTAGAGCCAGAACTGGCTGTCGAGGAAGTGCCGCGACATGACGTCCTCGATCGACTTGCCCTCCATGTCCTCGCGGCGCGCGAGGAAGATCTTCGTGATCTCCTTCTGCGCCTTCTCGTCGAGGCGGAACAGGTTGTCGAAGCGCGCGTCCTTCCCACGGTCCTCGGTGACGCGCTGGAGCGAGAAGTTCGGGTCGTCCTTGTTGAGCCAGTAGAACTCGTCGAGGACCGACACTCCCTCGGTCTCGATCGACGGCACGGAGCGGAACAGGTCCCACAGACACTCCATGTGGTCCTCGAGCTCGCGCCCGCCGCGGATCACGAACCCGCGCCGCGGCTCCTTGATGCCGTCGAGCGCACCACCGGGGAGCCTGAGCCGCTCGTAGACGGTGATCTTCTCCCCCGGGACCTGGCCGTCGCGGACGAGGAAGCCCGCCGCGGAGAGCGACGCGAGGCCCGCTCCCACCAGGTGCACGGACCCGAGCCGGTCCGTCCGCTCCGGCTTGCGCGGCCGCGCGAACGCCTCGTAGTTGCCGCTCGAGTAGTACATGCCACTCCCTCTCACCGCTGACGACAGGAAAGGAGCGCCGCCCGCGGTGGCGCTCCCCTGCCATGCTCACGCCAGGCCCCACGGACCGCACCTCGGTGCACGAACGTGCAGCGCAGGGCAAGACCGGGCCAGGTCGGCACACGAGCAGGGCATGGAGAAGACCTCGCGCCGCCGTGCTCGGCCGTCCTGGACGACGGCGGTGCTCGCCCTGGGCGCGCTCGTCGTCGCGCCGCTCGTGACCGCGTGCGCGCCCGCGAGCGCCGAGGGGCCCGTCGCCGGGCTCGCGGAGGCACGGGACCGGTGGGCTGCGGCGGGGTACGACGACTACGCGTTCACCCTGACGTCGTCGTGCGGCGAGCGGAACCTCGTCGGGGACTTCGACGTCGAGGTCGCGGCCGGCGAGGTGGTCGCGGTCTCCGCGAGCCTCGCGCACCTGGAGATGACCCCCGAGTCCTACGTCGAGAGCGGCGGCCGCACGATCGACGGGTTCCTCGACCTCGTCGACGAGCGCCACGAGGACGTCACCGACGTCGCGTTCGACGACGAGCTGGGCTACCCGACGTCGCTCACGCTCGACCCGATGCCGCGCGCGATCGACGACGAGGAGTGCTACGCGATCACGGACGTGCACCCCGCGCGCGGCTGACGGCCGCCCGGGCGGGCGGCCGAGCGCCGTCGGGCGACCTGGCCGCGCAGCGCGACGCTCAGAGCCGCTCGGCGAGCAGCTCGACGAGGGCCTTGCCCTGGACGCCGGCGAGGTCGTCGGCCTGGGTGCGGCACGAGAAGCCGTCCGCGAGGTACACGTCACCCGGGGCGGCGTCGCGCAGCGCGGGGAGCAGCGCGTTCTCCGCGACGGCGACCGACGTCTCGTAGTGGCCCTTCTGCATGCCGAAGTTGCCCGCGAGGCCGCAGCACCCGGCGAGGACCTTGATCGTCGCGCCCGCGTCGCGCAGCAGGCGCTCGTCGGCGGCGAAGCCCATCACCGAGTGCTGGTGGCAGTGCGGCTGCACGACGGCCGTCACGTCCGACAGGTCGGGCACGCGCCACCCGGACTCGCGCCCGGGCGCGGTGTCCACGGACGTGAGGAGTTCGGCGAGCGTGCGCGTCGCGGCGGAGACCGCCCGGGCGCGCGGGTCGTCGGGGAACAGGTCGACGAGGTCGGAGCGCAGCACGGCCGTGCACGACGGCTCGAGCCCCAGGATCGGGATGCCGTTCACGGCGTACGGGCCGAGCACGGACAGCAGGTTCTCCAGGCGCTTGCGCGCGCCGTCGAGCTGGCCCGTGCTGATCCACGTGAGGCCGCAGCACGCCTGCTCGTCGGGCACGACGACGTCGTACCCGGCCGCGGTGAGCACCTTCACGGCCGCCTGCGGCACCCCGGGCGACATGTTGTCGCTGAACGAGTCGGTCCACAGCACGACCTGGGGGCGCTCGTCGCGCACGGGGTGGCCGGGCCGCTCGCCGATGCGCAGGCCGGGGACGCCCTGGGTCGCGCCGCCGCGCTTCCACCACGTGCGGAACGGCACCTCGGCGAACTCCGTCATCGAGCGACGCGTGTCCATGCCGCCCGCCCACAGGACCGCCTTCGCGAGCGGCCGGAACCCGAGCAGCTTGTTCGCCAGGCGCGGCATGCCCGTGGCGAGGCGCGCCCAGATCGGCAGCCAGCCGAGCGAGTAGTGGTCGACGGGGCGCAGCTTGCCGCGGTACGTGCGGTACAGCACCTCGGACTTGTACTGCGCCATGTCGACGCCCGCAGGGCAGTCGCTCGAGCACGCCTTGCAGGACAGGCACAGGTCGAGCGACTCGCGCACCTCGGGTGCCGCGAGGCCGCCGACGAGCGTGCCGTTGACCGCCTCCTGGAGCACGCGGGCGCGGGCGCGCGTGACGTCCTTCTCGTCCTTCGTCGCCTGGTACGACGGACACATGAACCCGCCCGCGGCGCTGGTGTCGGCGCGGCACTTGCCGACGCCGACGCACCGGTGCACGGCCTGCGTCATGTCGCCGTGGTCGTGCGCGAACGAGAAGCCCTGGTAACCGGCGCGGCGCGAGATCTTCGTGACCTTCGCGGGCGCGGCCGTGCTCGTGCCGGGTGTGCCCGGCGCGCCGACCGTCGACAGCAGCGGGTGCGCGTGCGGGCGGCGCAGGTCGTCGTCGATCGCGCTCGGGCGCACGACGACGCCCGGGTTCATGACGTCCTGCGGGTCGAACAGGGCCTTGAACCGCTCCATGAGGGCGATCGCCTCGGGGCTGTACATGACCGGCAGCAGCTCCGAGCGCGCGCGGCCGTCGCCGTGCTCGCCCGAGAGCGAGCCGCCGTACTTCGCGACGAGCTCCGCCGCCTCGAGCATGAACGTGCGCAGCACCGACCCCGACGCCTCGAGCGGGATGTCGATGCGCAGGTGCACGCAACCGTCGCCGAAGTGCCCGTACGGCAGGCCGTCGACGCCGTAGCGCGCCATGAGCGCGTCGAGGTCGCGCAGGTAGTCGCCCAGCTTCTCCGGCGGGACGGCGGAGTCCTCCCAGCCCGGCCACGCCTGCTCGCCCGCGGGCGTGCGCCCGGCGAGCCCCGCGCCGTCGGCCCGGATCTGCCACATCTTGGTCGCCTCGGGGCCTGCGGGCAGGATCATCGTGGCCTCGCTGCCCGACGCCGCGACGATCGCCTCCGCGTTCGCCATCGCCTCCTCGGGCGTCGCGCCGCCGACCTCGACCATGAGCCAGCCGGCGCCCGGCGGCAGCGGCGGCACGGACGCGTCGCCCTTGGCGCGGCGCACGACGTCGACGAGCCGCGCGTCGAGACCCTCGACCGCGAGCGGGTTGAGGTTCAGGAAGGTCGGGACGTCGTCGGCCGCGGACGGCATGTCCGGGTAGCCGAGCACGACGAGCGTCGGCTTGGACGGCACCGGCACCAGCCGGACCGTGGCCTCGAGGATCGTCACGAGCGTGCCCTCGGTGCCGACGAGCGCCTTCGCGAGGTCCGACCCGTTCTCCGGCAGCAGGTGCTCCAGCGAGTAGCCCGACACCTGGCGCCCGAACCGCCCGAACTCCGTGCGGATCAGCGCGAGGTTCTCGCGGACGAGCTCCGCCAGGCCGGGGACCGCCGCGAACGTCGGGTCGCCCTTGCCCGCGGTGAAGCGGCGGCCCCGGCCGTCGACGACGTCGAGCGCGACGACGTTGTCGACCGTGCGCCCGTACGCGACGGCGTGCGGCCCGCACGCGTTGTTGCCGATCATGCCGCCGAGCGTCGCGCGGTTCTGCGTCGACGGGTCCGGGCCGAACCGCAGCCCGTGCGGCGCGGCCTCCTGCTGGAGAGCCGACATGACCACGCCCGGCTCGATGCGCGCCGTGCGCGCCTCCGGGTCCACGTCGAGCACGCGGTTCACGTGCCGCGTGAAGTCGAGGACCACGCCCGGGCCGATCGAGTTCCCCGCGACGGACGTGCCCGCGCCGCGCGCCGTGACCGGAACCTCGAGCTCGCGCAGCACGTCGAGCGCCGCGACGACGTCGTCCGCGTCCTGCGGGTACACCACGGCCTCGGGCACGACGCGGTAGTTCGACGCGTCCGTCGAGTACTCGGCCCGGCGGCGCGTGGAGGAGTCGACCCCGCCGCGCACGACCGTCCGCAGCGCCTCGGCGAGCGCCGTGCGGGCCGCGTCGGCCGCCCGTTCGGCCTCGCGGAGAGCGGCCGCGCGCTCCGCCTCCGGCGACGGCGTCGCGCGGGAGCCGGACCGCCGCGAGCCGTTCCCGGGGTGCTGCGGGGCGGGGGTCGGGTTGGCGTCGATCTCAGCGGACACGTCGCGATTGTCGCACCCTCGCGCCCGAACCCCCGGAACCGTCCGCCCCCTGGCAGCCGCCCTGCCGAGGTAGAGCCCTGGTCGGTCGAGGTAGAGGCGTGGTCCGCCGACCTCGGGCCCTGGCCCGCCGAGGTAGAGGCGTGGTCCGCCGACGAAGAGGCGTGGTATGCCGACGTAAGTGTCCGGTCCGCCGACAGAGATGCCTGGTCGGGCGCGACGGCGCGTGGTCACCCGTCACGTCCGGGCTACCGGCCGGCATGGGCACCTGAAGCCCGACGGCGGCCGGTCGCCCGCCACGGCGGGTCGCCGCCCGAGGTGGGCGAACGACGCCGCGGGCAGTTCGCCCAGGTGAGCGAAGACCACGGCGAGACGAAGCCGGGTCGGGGTGGGTGGTGGTGCCGCGTCGTGGCGGGCCTGGCGGGAGCGACGCGAGGAACGAGCGGCGCGGATGGTAGACGCGGCACCACCACCCACCCCGACCACCCAGGGCGACCACACGCCGTCGGACACGACCACGGCTCTACCTCGCGCAACTACGGCTCTACCTCGCCCAACCAGGGCTCTACCTCGGCCAACCAGGGCTCTACCTCGGCCAACCAGGGCTCTACCTCGGCCAACCAGGGCTCTACCTCGGCCAACCAGGGCTCTACCTCGGCGGACCGGGGCGCGGTCTCGTGGGTCAGAGGACGAGCTCTGGTTGGAGCTTCTTGATCGTCCAGACGCGCTGCTTGCGGGCGGCGATCGTGGTCAGGGCGAGGGCGGCGACCAGCACGACGACGAGGACCGTGACGTCGCGCGTCACCGTCGCCATGTTGCCGCCGTAGAGGAGCTGGCGCAGGCCCTCGACGGCGTACGTCATGGGCAGGAACTGGTGCATCGAGCGCAGCGGCTGCGGGATGGTCTGCCACGGGAACGTGCCGCCGGCGGTGACGAGCTGGACGAGCATGAGGACGAGCCCGAGGAACTGCCCGGCGGCGCCGAGCCAGACGTTGAGCGCCTGGAGGATCGCGACGAACGTCGCGGAGACGAGCACGAGGAACAGCGCGGTCCCGACGCCGTGCACGGGGTCGATGTCGAGCGCGAACTTGGTCACGGTGAACATGGCCGCGACCTGCACGACGCCGATCGCGGCCGGGGTGAGCCAGCCGCCCAGGGCGGTGGCGAGGCCGGACCGCCCGGCGGCGAGGGCCCGCGACGACAGCGGCCGCACGAGGAGGAAGAGCACGTAGGCGCCGATCCAGGTCGCGAGCGACAGGAAGAACGGCGCGAGGCCGCCGCCGTACGTGCCGGCGGAGGAGAGCGCCTCGTTCTTCACGGAGACCGGGTTGCCGATGGTCTCGGCGGTGTCCTGGCGGGTCTGCTCGTCGAGGTCCGGCACCTGGCCGAGGCCCTCGGCGAGCCCGTCGCGGAGCTGCGTGACGCCGTCGACGAGCTCGCCCGAGCCGTCGCGGAGCTGCGACGTCCCGTCCGCGAGCGAGGTCGCGCCGTCGGACACCTGGCGCGTGCCGTCGGCGAGCTGCGAGACGCCGTCCACGAGCTGCGGGGTCGCTGCGGCGAGCTGTCCCGTGCCGTCGGCGAGGCGGTCCGCGCCGTCCGCCGCGCTCGCGATGCCCGCCGTGAGCTGAGGCGTCGCGGCCGCGAGCCGGGCCGCGCCCTCGGACACCTGGCGCGAGCCGTCGGCGAGCTGGTCGAGCTTGCCGGACGCGGCGGTCACCTGGTCGACGGCACCCTGGACCTGCTCGCGCTGCTGGTCGAGCACGGGCGCGACCTGCGACCGCACCTGGGCGGCCGTCGCCTGGTCGAGGACGCCGTCGGCGACGAGCTGGTCGAGCTGCGCGTCGACGTCGCCGCGGATCGTGTCGAGCGTCGGGAGCACCTCGCCCGCGGCCGCGGCCGCCTGCTGCCCGTACTGCGCGACCTGCGCGTTCCCGTCCGCGACCTGCGCGGCGCCGTCGGCGAGCTGCTGGGTCTGGGCGGGCAGCGACGACGTCGCGCCCCGGAGCGTGCCGAGCCCGGACGCGAGCGCCTCCGCGCCGTCGTCGAGCTGCCCGACGGCGTCCGCGAGCGTCCCGGTGCTCGCGTCGAGACGCTCGGCGCCGTCGGCGGCCTGGCCCGCGCCGTCGGCGAGGGTGTGCGCGCCGTCGTCCGCCGTGACGAGGCCGTCGCGGAGCTGCGTCGCGCCGTCGAGGAGCTGGTCCGCACCGTCCACGGCGTCGGCGAGGTTCGTGTGGATGGACGCGAAGCCGCGCAGGAACGTGTCGGCCGCCTCCGTGCCCACCTGTTCCGCGATCGAGTCGCGCACCTTGCCGACGATCTGGTCCGCGATCGTGCGGGCGAGGTAGTTGTTCGCGTCGTTGGTGATGAGCGTGAGGCTCGCCTGCTGGGGCTCGAACTCTCCCGCGGACGCGAGGTCGGCGGAGAACGTGGGGCCGATGACGAGCGCGGCGTCGTACCGCCCCGACCGCACGCCGTACTCGGCGTCGACCTGGCTCGTCTCGACCCAGCCGAAGCCGCCGTCGTCGAGGAGCTGGTCGGCGACGTCGCGGCCGAAGTGGCGCTCCGTCGTCGCCCCGGTCTGGGCGTCGGTGGTCGTCGTGCCCTCGTCGAGCACGACGAGGGCGGCGGGGATCTGGTCGAGCTTGTCGTACGGGTCGTGGTTCGCGAACAGGTACAGCCCGGCGTAGAGCGTCGGGATGAGCGCCATCGCGAGGATGGCGAGGCGCGGCAGCGTACCGGCGGCGAGGCGCCGGAGCTCGGACAGCCCGAGCCGGATCGCGGTCATCGGCCCTCCTCGGGGTCGTTCTCGGCGGCGGCCCGCTCGTCGAGCCCGGGATCGCTCCTCAGGTCGTCGCCAGCCTGGGGAGCGATCCCGGGTTCGGCGGCGTCCGGGGGGTCGACCGGGGCCGGGTCAGGGGCGGGGGGCGGGGTCGGGCGCGTGCGCAGGACGACGACGGGCGGCTCGTGGATCGACGCGCCGCGGGCCGGGGGCAGGTCGACGCCGAGGTCGCGGGCCGAGGCGCGCGTGCACTGCACGAGCACGCCGTAGCCCGCGGCGGCGAGGGACTGCGCGACCTCCCACCAGCCCGACGGCTCGCCGCCGTGGCGGTCCGGGAGGGTGAGCACGAGGAAGCGGACGTCGGGGTCCTCGGCCGCGAGCGCCGCGAGGAGCGCGGTGCGCACGACGCCGGGGACCTGGTCGAGGCGCCGGGAGCGGTCGGCGGTGAGCGAGTGGTCGGCGAGCCAGCGCGTCACGTCGGAGGGCAGCGAGCGGCGGCCGGCGAGCGCGAGGCCCTCGGCGACGACGTCGGCCACGGTGAGCGCGTCGTCGGGCTCGCTGATGCCGGGGACGTCGACGACGGCGGTCACGTCGCGCAGGGTGGCGGCGGCGCCGCGGGACGAGCGCCCGCTGCGACGCGACGGCGTGCTCGCGGGCTGGAGCCGGACCTCGCCCGCGGACGGGTCGAACCGTCCCGTGGCGACGAGGGCGAGGGCGGTGTGCCCGTGCCCGGGCTCGCCCGCGACGAGCACGCTCTCGCCCGTGGACCAGGCGAGGTCCATGGGCTCGAGCATCGGCTCGCGCCGCCCGTCGACGCGGACGTCCGTCAGCGTGATCTGCATCCCGGCTCTTCCTTCTCGTGGGTCCCCGGTCCTCACCGAGGACGCCGTTGACTCGCGGTCAACAACGCTACGCCTCTTGTTGACTCGCGGTCAACAACGGCGTACAACGGAGGTCATGCCCCGCACGCCCGCCCCCTCTCCCGCTGCCCCGGCCGACGCGGCGAGCCCGCCACCCGGTGCGCGCCGCCGCCGCGAGCCCGCCGACCGTCGCCGCGAGCTGCTCGACGCCGCCGCGCGGCAGGCCGACGAGCACGGCCTGGAGTCCCTCACCCCCGCGGTCGTGGCCGCGCGGTCGGGAGCGTCCAAGGCGCTCGTCTTCCACTACTTCGGGTCCACCGCCGGACTGCGCCGGGCCGTCGCGCTCGAGGCCGTGGCGGGGCTCGAGGCGGCGACCGTCGCACCGGACGATCGTCCCCTCGCCGAGCGTCCGGCGCTCGCCGTCGGGTCGTTCCTCGACGCGGTCGAGGCCCGGCGCCTCGTCTGGCAGGACCTGTGGCGCGGCGCGCTCGCCGAGGACGACGCGACGCAGGAGGCGCTCGCGCGCGTCCGCGAGGGACTCGTCGCCCGGCTGACCACCACGGTCTCCGCGACGTCCGGCGCGCCGCTCACGTCACCACGCCTCCGGCTGATCGCCGCGGGCTGGGTCGCGCTCGTCGAGAACGTCACCGCGGCGTGGCTCGGCGGGAGCGACCTGTCCCGCGCGGAGATCGAGCGGCTCGTCCTGGCGAGCGCGGTCGTCCTCGTGCCCGAGCTCCCCGAGCCCGCGCGCGGAGCCGTCCTCGCCATCGCCCGGGCGAACTCGGGCGCGGCGGGCTAGCGTCGGGAGAGCGCCCGCCACACGGACACAGGGCGGGCGGACGAGGTCGGGAGGCAGCGCATGCGCGTGGTGGTCGTCGGGGCGAGCGGGAACGTCGGCACGGCGGTGCTGCGTCGGCTCGCGGCCGAACCCGTCGTGACGTCCCTCGTCGCGGTCGCGCGGCGCGTGCCGCGCGCCGACGGGTCGAGCACCGTGCGCGCCCCGCACGACGCGGCGACGTGGCGGTACGCGGACGTCGCCGCCGCCGACGCGGACGAGCGGCTCGACGCCGCGCTGGCGGGAGCGGACGTCGTCGTGCACCTCGCGTGGGCGGTCCAGCCGAGCCACGACCGCAAGCGCCTGCGCCGCGTCAACGTCGAGGGCACGCGCCGCGTCGTCGAGGCGGCGCAGCGGGCCGGCGTCGCGCACCTCGTCGTCGCGTCGTCCGTCGGCGCCTACTCGCCCGCCCCGTACGCGGGCGATGCGCGCGACACGCCGGTCAACGAGGGCTGGCCCGTCGAGGGGATCCCCGGCTCGTCGTACTCCGAGGACAAGGCGGCCGTCGAGACGCTGCTCGACGACCTCGACCGCCGGAGCGGGATCGTCGTCTCGCGCGTGCGCTCGGCGCTGGTGTTCCAGCGCGACGCCGCCTCCGAGATCGCGCGGTACTTCCTCGGCCCGCTCGGCACGCGCGCGCTCCGCCGCTCCCCCCTGCCCGCCGTCCCCCTACCCGAGGGGCTGCGCCTCCAGGTGGTGCACGCCGAGGACGCGGCCGAGGCGTACGCGCGCATCGTGGTCGGCCGGCACCCCGGGCCGTTCAACGTCGCCCACCCCACGGTGCTGACGCCGCAGGACGTGGCGGACGTCGTCGCCGACGGCTCGCTGCGCACCGTCCCCTACGGGACGGCCCGGACCGCCGTCGCGGCCGCGTGGCGGGCGCGCCTGGCCCCGGTGGGCGAGGGCTGGCTCGACATGGCGATGCGCGTCCCCGTGCTGGACACGAGCCTCGCCGGGGAGCTCCTGCGGTGGCACCCGGCCCACGGCGCGAAGGACACGCTCGCCGAGCTCGTCGACGGGATCCGCGCCGGCGCCGGGACCTCGACCCCGCCGCTCCTCCCCCGCTGACGTCACCCGGGCTGCGCCCCGGGCGTCGCCGAGCACGACATGAGGGTCGCTATCCCACGGATAACGACCCTCATGTCGTGCTCGGCGCGCGGGCGCGCAGGCGTCAGCTCTCGAGAGCGGCGTCCAGCGTGATCGTGGGGACGCCCGCGAGCGCCTTCGACACGGGGCAGGTCGCCTTGGCCGCCTCGGCCGCCTGCTGGAACCCGGCCTCGTCGATGCCCTCGACCTCGCCGCGGACCGTGAGCGCGATCGTCGGGATCTGGAAGCCGCCCGCGGGGTCCGGCGCGAGCGTGACCTCGGCGGTCACCTCGAGCGAGACGGGCGTCGCGCCTGCCTCGCCGAGCAGCGCCGAGAACTGCATGGCGTAGCAGGACGAGTGCGCGGCGGCGATGAGCTCCTCGGGGCTCGTGACGCCGCCCGCGTCGTCCGCGGCGCGGCGCGGGAACGAGACGTCGTACGTGCCGACCTTCGAGCTCGACAGCTCGACCTGGCCCTGACCGTCCTGCAGGCCACCGTTCCAGGCGGTACGAGCGATACGCGTGGGCATACGAGATCTCCTTCGACGTCCGGGTACCCGGGAGGGACCCGGGCTCGTCCCGACCGTAACGCCCCGCGGGCCCACCTGCCCCCGAGCGCGGCACACGTCACAGTGCCGCGAGATCGGCGGTCCCGGTCGAGATCGGCGATCGCGGTCGAGATCGGCGGTCGCAGTCGCCGATCTCGACCGCAGGTGCCGAGGTCGCGGTGCCGCCGCACGAGCACCGCCCCGGCTCTCGGCGACGCGCCCGTAGAGTGTGCGCCCGTGAGCGTCGAGGAGATCCTGGGGTTCGTCACGGGCGCCGCGTGCGTGTGGCTCGCGGTGCGGCAGAACGTGTGGACGTTCCCCGTCGGGCTGGCCAACAACGTGGTGTTCCTCGTGCTGTTCACCGGCGCGGGCCTGTACGCGAACGCGGGGCTGCAGGTCGTGTACCTCGTGCTCGGCGCGCTCGGCTGGTACTGGTGGCTGCGTGGCGGCACCGACCGGGGACGCCTCGTGGTGCACCGGACGCCGCGCGCGGCGTGGGTGGTCGGGCTGGTCGCCGCCGCGGCGACCACGGCCGCGCTCGTCGCCGTCCTCACGACCTGGACCGACTCCGCGGTGCCGTTCTGGGACGCGCTGACGACGTCGTCGAGCCTGCTCGCGCAGACGATGCTCGGGCGCAAGTGGATCGGGAACTGGTGGGTCTGGATCGCGACGGACGTCGTGCTCGTCGGGCTCTACGCGAGCCAGGGCCTGTGGCTCACCGCCGCGCTCTACGTCGGGTTCGTGGCGCTGTGCGTGCAGGGCCTGCGGGAGTGGTCCGCGGCCCGGCGCGACCCCGGCGCCGAGGCGGCCGCGGGCGTCGTCGAGCCCGGAGCCGTCGGTCCGGCCCCCGTGCCCGACGACGCGGAGCCGGCCCGGTGACGCGGCTCGCCCACGGCCTCGTCATCGGCAAGTTCTACCCGCCGCACGCCGGGCACGTGCACCTCGTCCGCACCGCGCTCGCGCGCTGCGAGCGCGTCACCGTGCAGGTGCTCGCCTCGACGAGCGAGTCGATCCCCGCCGAGACCCGGGCGGCGTGGCTGCGCGCCGAGGTCCCGGGCGCCCGCGTCGTCCACGGGCTCGACGACGCCCCCGTCGACTACGCCGACCCCCACGCGTGGGACGAGCACGTGAAGGTCATGCGGTCGCTGCTCGACCCCGACGACCCGCCCGTCGACGCGGTGCTCACCTCCGACCGGTACGGCGTCGAGCTCGCGCGACGCTTCGACGCCACGTGGGTCCAGGTGGACCCCGACCGCCGGCACCTGCCCGTGTCCGGGTCCGCGGTCCGCGCCGACCCCGCGGCGCACTGGTGGGCGCTGCCCGCGCCGGTCCGGTCCTGGTACGTGCGGCGCGTCGTCGTGCTCGGCGCCGAGTCCACCGGCTCGACGACGCTCGCCGCCGACCTCGCCGCCCACCTCGGGCTCGACCCCGTGCTGGAGTTCGGGCGCGAGTGGTCCGAGGTCCGGCCCGGCGGCCTCGCCGCGCCGTGGCACACCGCCGAGTTCGACCTCGTCGCGCGCGAGCAGGCCCGGCGCGAGGACGACGCCGCCGCCGTGTCGCCCGTCCCGCTCCTCGTGTGCGACACCGACGTGCTCGCCACGACCCTGTGGCACGAGCGCTACGTGGGGCACCGCTCCCCCACCGTCGAGGCGCTCGCCGCCGCCCGCCGCCCCGACCTCTACGTCCTCACGGGCGACGAGATCCCGTTCGTCCAGGACGGCCTGCGCGACGGCGAGCACGTGCGGCACGCGATGCAGGACCGGTTCCGCGAGGTCCTCGCCGCGACCGGCCCGCGCCTGGCGGACCCGGCCGACGTGGTGCGCCACCTCGGCCCCGCCGAGCTGCCGACGCCGGACGGTGCCCGCCCCGGCGTCCCGTGGTTCGAGGTGAGCGGCGACCGGGCGAGCCGGCTCGCCCAGGCGCTGGCCGCCGTCGGGCCGCTGCTCGCCACCCCGCGCCACGTCGCCGACCCGCTCCCCCAGGCCGGCACCGACGCTTTCTGATCCCCGGCCCCGCCCCGGCGAGCCCCACGGACCCGGCACGGACGTCCCCACGACCCGCGGACGACGGTGGCAGGATCGGCCCGTGACCGATCTCGAGCACGTGTCCTCCGCGCCGACCCGGCCGCAGCCCGGGGGGCAGGCCGACGGGCGCGACCCGTTCGCCCTGGGCGTCGACGACCTGTTCGGCACGCCCGTCGTCGGGGCCGGCCCCGACGACGGCGCGGCCCGGGGCGGGCTGCCGCTCGACGAGAAGCTGCGCCAGGCGTACTTCTGGGTCGTCAACCACGCGATCATCAGCCCGCACTACGACGTCGAGTTCGCGGCGCCCGGCGCGCGGGAGACGAGCTTCCGCCTCGGCGACTCGAAGGCGCTCCTCACGCTGCCGAGCGACCAGTCGTACTCGAGCTTCGTGCTGCTGCCGCTCCTGACGTTCGCCGTGCGCGGGCGGTGCCTCATGATCGGCGGGCCGGGCCGCGGGAAGACCGCGAGCGCCGTGCTCATGGGCGTCCTCGCCGGCTACCCGGTGCGCGACGTGCGCCGCGCGATGCAGCACGGGCACCCGCAGCTCACGGTGTCGGACCTGTTCGGCACGCCGCTCCCCAAGGATCTGGTGCAGGCGGACAGCCTCGCGGACGTGGACGTCGCGTGGCGGTCGTGGCTGGGCATGCGCGTGAAGATCGTCGACGAGTACAACCGCATCCCGACGCGCACGCAGTCGGCGCTGCTCACGGTGCTCGCGGACGGGTACGTCGAGGTGTACGACCAGGTCTACGAGACGGGCGACGCCGCCTGGTACCTCACGGCGAACGACGACGCGGGCGGCGGCACGTACCAGGTGGTCGACGCGCTGCGGGACCGCATCGACGTCGTCGTGCACGCGCTGCCGTTCAACAACCGCTTCCTCGGCGACCTCGTGGCCCGGGCGGAGCGGCGCGTGCGCCCGGAGGAGAACGTGCCGCCGGAGATCGTGTTCGACGCCGCCGAGCACGACGCGCTGCACGCCGCGATCCTCGCCGTCCCGTTCCCGGAGCCGGTGCGCCGTCGCCTCGAGTTCTTCGCGAGCCAGCTCGAGGTGCTGGAGCGCGCGGGGTGGCAGTTCGAGTACCGGACGAAGGACACGGCGCGCGTCGCGGGCGTGGACCCGCACCTCGTCGCGACGGCGGACACGGGCCGCGACCGCCTGGGCGACGTGGGGGCGCAGACCCTCAACGGCCTGTCGGTGCGCGCGCTGCAGTCGCTCGTCGCGTACGCGAAGGCGATGGCGTACTTCCGCGGGGACGCCGAGGTGGAGCTCGCCGACCTGCGGGCGGTGCTCCCGTTCGTGCTGCACGACAAGCTGCTCCCCGACCTGCAGTCGGCCCCGTTCGACGACCGCGAGCGCGAGCCGCTGCGCTCGGACCGCGTGTCGTGGATCCGCGACCTCTTCGACACGGCGTGCCGCCAGTACGACGCCGCCGGCCTCGACGACCAGGACGACGTCGGGGCGGTCCTCGCGGACGTCGCGGCCGGGTTCGAGGGGCTGCCCGAGGCGGAGGTGCTGCGCCGGCTCGCCCGGATCGAGCACGTGCTCGCGTCGTGGGAGAAGCACGTCAAGCTGCACGGCCACGTGTACGAGGACGCGCTCGCGCTCAAGTACGCCCACCAGCGGTACACGAACTACCTCACCTGGCTGCGCTGGAGCGGCGCGTGACGCTGCCCGACGGCGGACACCCGCCGTCGGCCGGGGACGCGGGTCCCGGGGTCCGCCCGACGTTCGCCGCCCGCGCCCTCGCGGAGCGCGCGCGGTACGACGCCGTCCTCGCGCGGGCGCTCGCGCACGGCGCGGACCGCGACGGCCTGGCCGACGCGGTGCGGGAGGTGGCCGCGGCCGCGGACCCGCTCGCCCGGCAGCTCGGTGCGGACGCGTTCGCGGCGACGTGCGACGCGCTCGTCGACGCGCTCGCGCGGCTCGCCGCCGCGCGTCGCTGGCGTCCTGGCGCACCGGAGCGGCGCGCGCTCCTCGACGTCGTCCCGCGGCTCGCGCCGTGGCTCGCCCTCGCCCCCGCGGCCACGGTCGCAGCGGTCGTCGACGCCGCACGGGCCGTCGGCGGCCGTCCCGGCGCGCGCGGGGACGTGACGGCGTGGGCGGCGCGCGTGGTCGACGCCGCCACCGTGGGGGTCGGTAGCCCGGCGGACGTCGGTCCGGGACCCTCCGCGGCGGACCTGGTCCGGGGCGCGGTGCTCGTCGCGGCGTGGCGCAGCGGGCTCGTGCGCTACCGGGGCGCGGCGCTCGACGCCGCGCGGTCGCTCCCGGAGCCGGTCGCGCGGGCCGCGCTGTCGCTCCCTGCGTCCGGGGCGGGCGGGGCCTCCGGGACGGTCGGGACGGTCGACGCCGCGGACCTGCGGGCCGTGCTCGACCGCCACGCCGCGGACCCGTGGTGGTGGCCCGCCGTCGGGCCGGGCGACGAGCCCGCCGGGGCACGGTGGGTCCTGCTCCCGGGCGCTCCCGGGCCCGCCCAGGTCCTGGGTCGCTTCGGCGGCTTCCGCGGGTTCGGCGGGCCGTGGCTGTCGCCCGCGCTGGTGGTCGGCACCGACGCGCGCCATCCCGGCCTGCGCTGGGTGCTGCTCTCGACCGGCGACGGCGTGCCGGCCGCCGTGGGCGCCGCGGCGGACGCCGCGACCGTCGGCGCCGAGACGGTCGAGTGGACGCTCGTCGCCGACGTCCACGGCGCGTTCGTCGCGCGCGCCCCGGGCGCCGGCGACCACGCCACGGGCGCGGTCACGCCGCCCCGCGCCGACATCGACGTCGACGACCAGGGCCTGCACGGGTCGGACCACGGTCCCGCCGGACGACCCACGCCCGACCCGGCGCCCGACGCGGCCCTGACCGACGTCAGCGGCGCCGCGGTGGTCGAGACGCCGTCGGGCCGGCTCGCGCTGCTGAGCCGGACCGGCTCGTACGACGTCCTCCTCGTGCGGTGGCCCCGGTGAGCGCGCCCGCGCAGGGACCGGTCGGGGCGCTGCCCGACGAGCGACCTCGCGCCGACCTCGGGGCGCTGCGTCAGCGGTGGCAGGCCGCGTGGCCCGAGGCGCTCGCGGCCTGGGGCCGGTTCACGCGCCTCGGCGCCCCGACGCTGCACGGACCCGGCACCGTTCCGGAGGGGGTCGGGTCGTTCGCGTGGTTCTCGACGACCCGCGTGAGCGTGCACGTGGACCTCGCCGAGGTCGTGGCGCTGGGGATCGAGGACCACGCGGTCGCGGTCCTCGCGCACGAGGTGGGTCACCACGTGCTCTCCCCCGGCGACCTCACGACGAGCGCGCTCCTCGTCGCGCGCACGCGCGCCGGGCTCGTGGACCAGGACCAGCTCGCGCCGCTCACCGCCAACCTGTGGAGCGACCTGCTCATCAACGACCGCCTGCAGCGCCGCGCCGGGATCGACCTCGCCGGGCTGTGGCGCGCGCTGGGGCCGGGGACGAGCACGGTCATGCAGACCGTGCTCCGCGCGGACGAGATCCTCTGGGGTCTGCCGCGCGGCAACCTCACCGCGTCCGACGTCCCGGTGGCCGAGCGCGAGGCGACGCTCGTCGCGCGCCTCGTGCGCGCCTACGCGGACGACCCCGTGGGCGGCGCCGCGGGGTTCGCCGCGCTGCTGCGCACGCTGCTCGCGGCGGAGGCGGGGTCGCCGGCCACCGCGCAGGACCCGCGCCGCCAGGCCCGGCCCGAGCGCGGGGACCGCGAGGCCCGACGGCGGCACCTCCAGCGGCGGCGGTCCACGCTGCCCCAGGTCGTCTGCGGGCAGGACGAGGTGGCCGGGGCGGTGCCCGGCGGGCTCGCGACGGACCCGCGCGCCGTCGAGCCGGTGCGGCACCCCGCGCTCGACCCGCGCGTCGTCGGGGACCTCGGGCTGGGCGCGGAGGAAGACCCCGTGACGGACGCCGCGCACCACGCGCCCGGGACGGACGGCGAGGGCGCGCACGACGCGACCGGCCAGGCCCTCGCGCCGGCGGACTACGACGCGACGCTCCGGCTGCTCGGGCTCACGACGGACGCCGCGGCGTCCGCCCGGCGCTGGTACCGCGAGCGCGCCGCGCCCCTGCTCGTCCCGTTCCCCGTGCGCGAGCACGTGCGCGCCACCGAGCCGCTGCTCGGCGCGCACGAGCAGTGGGACGTGGGCGACGAGCTGGGCGACGTGGACTGGACCGGGACGCTGCTGCGCTCGCCCGTCGTCGTGCCGGGGTTCACGACCGTGCGCCGGTCGGTCGACGAGGACGCGGGCGACGAGCCCGACCGCGTCCCCGTCGACCTCGACCTCTACCTCGACTCGTCCGGCTCGATGCCGGACCCGACGCGACGCGTCGCGCCGATCGCGCTCGCCGGGGCCGTCCTCGCGCTCTCGGCCCTGCGTGCGGGTGCCCGCGTGCAGGCCACGACGTGGAGCGGGCCGCAGCAGGTCGCCGGGACGGACGGGTTCGTGCGCGACGAGGACCGCGTGCTCGACGCGGTCGTCGCGCACTTCGGCGGCTCGACGTCGTTCCCGGTCCCGCTCCTGGAGCGCACGCACCTCGGCGACCCGGTCACCGGCGCCCCGCCGACGCGCACCCGCCCGTGCCACGTCGCCGTCATCTCCGACGACGGCGTCGTGTCGATGTTCGACGACGTCGTCCGGCTCCGCTGGGGTGCGCGCCCCGACACGGAGCTCGTGGCGCCCCACGAGGGCACCGCGGCGCGCGCCGTCGCGGCCGCCGGGGGCGGGGGCACGCTCGTGCTGGACGTCTCGGCGAAGGGTGCCGAGACGGTGCGGGACTACGCGGTGGGCTACCGGGTCCACGCCGTGCAGACCCAGGACGACCTCGTCGCGTTCGCCCGCGCCTTCGCGCGCGAGCTGTGGGGCTCCTCGACCGGCGCCCCGGCGAGCGCACCGTCGAGGAGCACGACAGCGAGCAGCCGACCGGAAGGAGCCCGCCGTGACCGATGACCTCGCCCGCCCGACGGTCGAGGGCCCCGCGCTCGCCGACGTCGTGCACCGTCTGGCCGACACGCCCCCGGACGTGCTGGACCACCGGGTGGTCGCGGCCGCCGCGCTCGTCGGCGACACCGCCGACCTCCTCGCCGGGTCCGGCGCGGTCGGCGTGCTGCGCGGCCCGCAGCGCGCCGCCGTCGAGGCGCTGTGCACGCACGCCCCGTACGCGGCGCTCGCCGGGACGGTCTGCTGGCTGCTGCGCGACGAGCGCCTGCTCGCCGCGCCCGCGTCCCGGGCCGCCGCGACGCCGGGCGCGCTCGTCCGGGTCGTCGAGCAGACCGTGCCCGCCCTCGCCCTGCTCCGGACGCCGGACGAGTGGCTGCACGCGCCGACGGCGCGCGAGGAGCTGGCGCGCGCCGTGCTGCGCGAGCTCGGGCTGCGGCCCGCGGGCGAGAGCCCCGAGGTGGCCGCGGACCGGTGGGTGGCCGTGAGCACGGCCGAGCAGCGCCGGATCGCCCGCGAGATGGCGCAGGAGGCGCGCCGCGCCGAGCAGCTCGCCCGCGAGCTCGCGGAGAAGCGCGCCAAGGAGGCCGCCGCGCAGTACGCGAACTACTAGCGAAGCTCCTGACGAGGACTCCATGACGACACCCGACGACGCCCCCGACCTCACGCTCGACGAGTACGCCCCGGGCTCCGCGGTCGCGCTCACCGACGCCGAGCGCTGGCCCACGCTCGACGACGCGGGCCGGGCCGCGCTCGACGCGGTGCGGGACCACCCCGCCGCGCCCGCCTGGGTCCACGTCACGGGCGACCGGCTGCGCCCCGACGACCTGCCCGTGCTCGACGAGGTCGCGGCCCGCCTCGCCGCGGGCCGTACCGACACCCGTACCGGCACCCGCGCCGAGCGCCCCGCTGCGTCGCCCGACACCGGCCCTCCGCCCGTCGACCCGCCCGCGTGGGTGGACGCCCTGGTCGACCGGGCGCACGCCGTCGTGCCGCGGTACCGCCGGGCGCGCGACCGCGGGGAGAGCCGGGCCGGGTCGCCGCTCACCGCGGTCCGACCCGTCACGCGCGACGACCTGCGGCACGACGTGGCGTCGTTCGTGCCCGTGGACGTGCCGCTCGGCCGCGTGCTCGAGGGCACGAGCTCCGGCAGCACGGGCGCGGCGGTCCGCGTCCCGCTGCACCCCGTGGCCGTCGCGGCGGACCTCGTGCTCCTGCAGCACCTCGTCGCGAGCACGGGCGCGGACTGGGAGCCCGCGCCCGGCCGCCTGGGCCTGATGAACCTCGTGGACCAGCGCGAGGCGTTCACGTACGCGTCGGCGATGACCGGGTTCCGGCGCGGCCCCGGCGTCGCCGCACCGACCATGGCGCGCGTCAACCTCGACCCCGGCGCGTGGACGCGCCCGGGCGACCGTGCGGCGTTCCTCGCGGCGCAGGACCCGCAGGTGGTGTCGAGCTCGCCGCTGCCGCTGCTCGCGCTCGCCCGGCTCGCGCACGAGGGTCTCACCCTGCACCCGGTCGCGCTCGTCAGCGGGGCCGCGCACCTGTCGGGCGTCGCCCGCGCACGCCTGCACGCCACGTGGGACGTGCCCGTCGTCGACCTCTACGGGCTGCGCGAGACGGGCGCGGTCGCGGCCCGCACGGACGGGGGGCCGTTCGTCGTCGTCGGGGGCCGACGCGTCTGGGTCGAGATCCTCGACGACGACGGCGTGCCCGTCCCCGACGGCGGCCTCGGCGAGGTCGTCGTCACGGTCGACGAGAACCCGTACCTGCCGCTGCTGCGCTACCGCACCGGCGACCGCGCGCGGATCGTGCGGCGCGGTGACCAGGTCGAGCTGCACGACCTGGAGGGCCGGTCGCCCGTGCGCTACCTGCGGCCCGACGGCGCCTGGGTGCCGTCGGTCGACGCCGCCCAGCACCTCCAGGCCCACGGCATGGCCGCGTGGCAGCTCCACCAGGCGGCTGACGGGAGCGTGGTGCTCGACGTCGTCCCCGACGCGCCCGGTGACGCCGGGGCCAGGGCCGTGCGCGCCGCGGGGGACGCCGTCGGGCACCTGCTGGGACGCCGCGTCGCCGTGCGCGAGGTGAGCCCCGCCCGGCTCGGGGCGGGCCGGGCGCGTCGCTGGTCGAGCGACGTGCCCGGCGGGGCCGCGTGACGCCTCAGCCGAGCTGGCCGACCGGGCGGTAGACGACCGAGGACGCCTTGTTGTCGAACGTGCCCAGCGTCGCGCAGTGCGGCGTGCAGTTCTTCTTCGCGCCCGCGTAGCTGTACGAGTCGTACAGGGTCACCCAGCAGCCCGCGTAGGTCGTGGCGGAGCTGACGACGTTGTTCATGAGCAGGTTCGCGAGGTTCGGGAACCCGTAGGTGGACCCGCCGTAGCAGCCGTTGGTGCCGGAGCCGTAGAGCACCTTCGACGCGCCCTTGTAGTTGGCGTCCCGCCACAGCACGCCCAGGACGAGCGAGCTCGCCGCCGCGGTGGTCGCGCGCGCCGTCGTGCCGAGACCCGACCCGGCCACCGCCGACGCGTTGAGCTCGGCGACGAGCCCCTCGACCTCGGCGGGGGTCGCGTCGGCGAGGCGCGCCGCGGCGACGTCGCCGCCCGAGGCGAACTCCAGCGCCTCCTCGAGCGAGTCGAAGCACACCTCGGGCGCCGGCGGGAGCGTGGCGGGGTCCTGGCCGGGCAGGAGGGGCTGGGCCTGCACCGCGCAGCTCTCCCCGCTGGAGACCTGCGCGTCGGAGGCGGCGTCGGCGGTCGGGTCGGTCGTGGCCGTCCGGTCCCACGTCACGACGCGCAGGTCGGGCTCGGACGCCAGGGCAGGAGAGGCGACCGCGGCGGTCGCGACGACGCCGGCGACGAGCGCGGCGGACAGGACCCGGAGCGAGGATCTGGTCATGGTTCTCCTTCTGCGTGGGCCACGCCCCCGGGTTTCGCACCCCCGTGGACCTGACGCGGGAAGGGGACTCCCACAGGACGGCCACGTCCTGTGACCCCGCCCGCATCGTAGAGCGTGCCGGCCACGTTGTCTCCGGGCGCCGTGCCCGAGTGCGGGCGCCCGTCGCTGGGCAGTTCGGGCGGTCGTTGGTTACCGTGCTCGGGTGGTCTGTGTCCCACCCGGGCGAGACCGCAGGGAAGGACCCATCCACGAACCCTTCGCCGAACCGGCTCTGCCGGGGAGATGAGTGTCGATGAAGCACCGTTCTCTACCCGTGTCACTGACCGCTGCCGCCGCGAGCCTCGCCGTCGTCGCCGCGGCCGCCGCGCCTGCTGTCGCGGACCCGCCGCCCGACCCCGGGGACTCCCTCGGCGTGCAGTCGGGCGCGTCCCTCGCCCCGACCGACAAGGTCGCCCCGTCCCTCGCGAAGGCGACCGGCACCGTCACCGCGTTCGTCGAGCTCGACGCGCCGTCGGCGGTCGACCTCGCCGCGCAGGGCGCGAGCCCCCAGGAGGTCGAGGCCAACGCGCAGGAGGTCGCACAGCTCGCGGACGACGTCGTCCCGCAGCAGGCGACCGCCCGCAGCGCCGGCGCGCGGAACCCGCAGCAGGTGTCGGTGACGAGCACGCTCGTCGCGGGCGTCGTCGTGACGGGCGACGCGGCCCGGGTGCGCGACCTCGCGCGCGACGCCTCGGTGGTCACGGTCTACCGGATCATCCCCAAGAAGCCCGCGAATAAGGGCACGGACGTGTTCACGCGGGCGCTCGAGACGTGGCAGAGCACGGGCCTCACCGGCGAGGGCGTGCGCATCGGCATCATCGACACCGGCATCGACTACACGCACAAGGCGTTCGGCGGCCCCGGCACGCAGGAGGCGTTCGACGAGGCCTACGGCGACCGCGGCACCGGCCCGGTCCCCGAGGGGACCTACGACGAGCTGAAGTTCCTCGGCGGCCACGACTTCGCGGGGTACGACTACGACGCGAGCGGCACCGTCCCCGGCACGACGCTCGTGCCGACGCCCGACGAGAACCCCATCGACTCGCTCGACTCGGTCGGCTCGGGCCACGGCTCGCACGTGGCCGGCACGACCGCGGCCTACGGCGTCACCGCCGACGGCGAGACGTTCGACGGCGACTACTCGACGCTCACGGACATCTCCGACTGGCAGGTCGGCCCGGGCTCCGCGCCCGAGGCGGGCCTGTACGCGCTCAAGGTGTTCGGCGACCTCGGCGGCTCGACCGGCGTCGTCGTCGACGCGCTCGAGTGGGCGGCCGACCCGAACGGCGACGGCGACCTCTCCGACCGCCTCGACATCGTCAACCTCTCCCTCGGCTCCGACGGCTCCCCCGCGGACGACCCGGAGAACCTCTTCATCGACCAGCTCTCCCGCCTCGGGACGCTGTCCGTCATCGCGTCGGGCAACGCCGGCGACGTGACGGACGTCGGCGGCTCCCCCGGCAACGCGCGCACCGCCCTCACGGTCGCCAACTCGGTCGGCGACACCCAGACGTTCGACGCCGTGCGCGTCGACGCCCCCGAGGCGCTCGCGGGCGAGTACCCCGCCCAGAACTCGGTGGACTACGCGGGCGGGGCGGACGTGACCGCGCCGGTCGCGTTCCTCGGGGGCGACGTCGACGGCTGCCAGGCGTTCACGCCCGAGCAGGCCGCGGCCGTCGCGGGCAAGATCGCGTTCCTCTCCTGGGACGACAACGACGCGACGCGCGCGTGCGGCAGCGCCGCACGGTTCAACAACGCGCAGGCCGCGGGCGCCGTCGGCGTGCTGCTCTCCTCCGAGCTCTCGTCGTTCGTCGCGGGCATCGCGGGCAACGCCGGCATCCCCGGCGCCCAGCTCACCGGCCCGAGCCACGACGCGCTGCGCCCCGCGATCGAGGCCGGCCAGGTCACGATGACCATCGGCCCGTCGCTCGCGCTGTCGTCGTTCGTCTCGATCCCGGAGATCGGCGACACGCTCAACAGCGGGTCGTCGCGCGGGGTGCACGGCTCGCTGGGCGTCGCCAAGCCCGACGTCGCGGCCCCCGGCACGGGGATCGCCTCCGTCGCGTCCGGTCACCTGGACGGCGCGAGCATCAAGTCCGGCACGTCCATGGCCACCCCGCACGTCGCCGGCATCGCGGCGCTCGTCAAGGAGGCCCACCCGGGCTGGGCGCCGGCCGAGGTCAAGGCGTCGGTCATGAACACCGCGACGCACGACGTCTTCACCGGGCCGTCGGGCACGGGCACCGCCTACGGACCCGAGCGCGTGGGCTCCGGCCGCGTCGACGCCGTCGACGCGGTCGCGAACACGACCCTCGCCTACGCGTCGCAGGACTCCGACCAGGTGTCCGTGGCGTTCGGCGTCGTGCCGGTCGGCCAGGACACCGTGACCGTGCGCAAGACCGTGACCGTGCAGAACACGGGCGACGCCCCGAAGACGTACGCGACGAGCTTCGCCCAGTCCAGCACGGCGGGCGGGGCGACCGTGTCGGTCGCCCCGGCGTCCGTCACCGTCCCCGCGGGGCAGCGCACGGTCGTCACCGTGACGCTGACCGCGGACCCGGCGACGCTCGCCAAGGAGCTCGACCCGACGTCGTCGGCCGACTCCGGCGTCGGCGTGCCGCGCGACTTCGTGTCGTCCGTCAGCGGCCGCGTCGTCCTCACCCCTACCGACGGCGGCGCCGCGCTGCGCGTCCCCGTCCAGGCGTCGCCGAAGCTCGTGAGCGACCTCTCCGGCACGGCCGTCGCCTTCCCGGGCTCGGCCACCACCGCCGACCTCGACCTCGACGGCCGCGGCGTGGCCTCGGGCGGCTGGTTCTCGCTCGTCGCTCCGTTCGAGCTCAAGACGACGAGCCCGCGCCTCGAGGCGGACGCGGCGGTCGGCGCCTCGGCGTCGGCCATCGCGGCGGCCGACGTGCGCGCGGTCGGCTTCACGTCGACGGCGCCGCAGGTCGCGGCGGACGGCGGCGACCCCGCGGACGGCGTCATCGGCATCGGCGTCGCGGTCGACGGGGAGTGGGCGAGCCTCGGCTCGGTCTCGATCCCGGCGGTCGAGGTCGACGTCGACTCCGACGGCACGGCCGACTTCGAGGTCGCGGCGATCAAGTACAACAGCGAGACGGACCTCACCCTCGCGGCGACGTTCACGCTCAAGGACTGGACCGCGCCGGACGGCACGGAGTACGAGGCCGGGGACAACGTCGACCTCCAGCCGATCAACTCGGTGTGGGGGAACGTCGACACCTCGGTGTTCGACAACAACGTCGTCGTCATCCCGGTCGGCATCGGGTCGCTCGGGATCGAGGAGGGCGACGTGCCGACCTTCCAGGTCCTCACGTACTCGCCCTACTCGCAGGCCGCCGACCAGCTCGTCGACGCGACCGAGACGTTCACGGGCGACCCGTACGACCCCGCCTACTGGTTCGACGGCGGCGACCAGCTCCTGTACGTCGGGGCCGACGACACGTCGATCCCGGTGCACCGCTCCCAGGCCGCGGTCGAGGCGGGCAGCGGCAAGCTCCTGCTGCTGCACCTGCACAACGCGACGGCGACCAAGCGCTGGCAGACCGTGGACGTCACGACGTCCGCCGTCGTCGACGCGACGGTCACGGCCGAGGCGCGCTGCCTCGGCGGCAAGGCGCACGTCGCGGTCCGCGTGCTCAACGAGTCGGGTGCGACGGCCGACGTCGTGGTGACGACCCCGTACGGCGAGAAGACGTTCCCGAACGTCAAGAACGGCAAGAACGCCTACCAGTCGTTCTCGTCGCGCTCCGCGTCGTTCGACGCCGGCTCGGTGACCGCGACCCTCACCACCGACGTCGACGGCGAGGAGGTCACGACGACCTACGACGCCGACTACGAGGCGCTGAGCTGCTCGTAGCCGCGCGCCGCACCGCGAGGGCCGTCACCCGTCCGGGTGGCGGCCCTCGCCGCGTCAGGGGCCGAGCGGGCCCGAGCCGGCGGCGGCGGCTACGCTCGCGGCGTGAGCGACTTCCCCACCCCTGACACGTTCTTCGCCCTGCGCCCCGGCCCCGCCGCGGGGACGGGGCCCGCCGGGAGCCCCGGTCTGCGCCTCACCGTGCACGACCTGGGCGAGCTCGTCCTGCCGAGCGGCCGGCTCGAGGCGTCCGACCCGTTCACGCTGCTCGGCGAGGGTCTCGTCGTGCAGGTGGAGCCGGGCCGCTACCCCGTGCGCGTCACGGTGGCGGACGTCTCCGACGAGCAGGACGGGTCCCACCTGCGCGAGGCGTACCTGAGCGTCGTCCTCGCCGACGGCGAGGTGGCGGCCGTCGAGCCGGTCGTCCCGGAGGGTGCCGACGGGCCGCCCGAGGCCGGCGCGGCGTACGGCGTGCCGGTCGACGCCGGGACGGTCGCGTTCGCCGACGCGGACGCCGTCGCCCGGCTCATGCCCGACGGCGACTGGTACGACGAGGTGTTCGACGACGGCACGGACACGAGCTGGTTCGCGCTCACGGACTCGCCGGACCACCTGCGCGAGGGGTCGGCGAACATCCTGCTCCCGGGCGCGCAGGACGGCGAGAACGTCGTGCTCTCCCACTCGGGCTGGGGCGACGGCTTCTACCCGCTCGTGCGCACCGTCGCCGCCGACGGCACGGTCCTCGGCCTGCACCTGGACCTCCTCGTCGCCCTCCCGGACGACGACGAGGACTGACGGTTGCGCCGAGCCCGGGACCGCTCCTCAGCGGCGACCGTCGCTGAGGAGGGATCCCGGGTTCGGCGTCGTGGCGCGGGGACGGCCGGCCCGAGGGCTGCGGGTCAGACGCGGGCTCCGAGCCCCTGCAGCTCCAGGACCAGGCCCTTGATCGCGGCTGCCGGGATCTGTCCGCTCCCGCTCTCCACGACGCCCGCGACGGACGCCGGCACCACGGCGTCGGAGCACAGCACGAGCGGGGTGTCGGCCGACGAGTCGGGCAGCCGGCCGTGCGAGCCCTTCACGTACGACGCGTCGAGCGGGACGGTGCTCATGGCGTACCGCAGCCCGACCTTCTTCTTCACGAGGTTGAGCCCCGCCTTCGCCTTCGCGAGCTTGTCCGCGGGGTCGAAGAACAGCTCGGCGGGGTCGTAGCCGGGCTTGCGGTGGATGTCGACGCCGCGCGCGTACTCGGGCGCGCGCGCGTCGTCGAGCCAGAAGTAGTACGTGAACCAGGCCCCGGGCTCCGCGACGACGACGAGGTCGCCGGAGCGCTCGTGGTCGAGCCCGTACCGGGCCTGTGCGTCGCGGTCGAGAACCTCGTCGACCCCGGGGATCCCCCGCAGCAGGTCGGTGACGCGTCGCTGGAGCGCGGGGTCGTGCTGGTCGCCGAGGTAGACGTGCGCGACCTGGTGGTCCGCGACCGCGAACGCGCGCGACGTCCACGGGTCGAGCTGCTCCTTGCCGTCCTGCACGTAGACCTCGAGCAGGCCCTCGCGGCGCAGGATGCGGTTGAGGTGCACGGGCCGGTCGGCGTCCGCGATGCCGTACTCCGAGACCACGAGGACGGTCACGCCCTGGTTCGCGGCGTCGTCGAGCAGGGGCGCGAGCGTCGCGTCGAGCTCCGCCGCGGCGGCGTCGGCCTGCGGGGACGTCGGCCCGAACCGCTGCAGGTCGTAGTCGAGGTGCGGGACGTACGCCATCGTGAGGTCCGGCGCGTGCGTGCGCAGCACGTGCCGCGTCGCGTCGACGATCCACCGGGACGAGGAGATGTCCGCAGTCGGGCCCCAGTACGTGAACAGGGGGAACTCGCCGAACCGGCCGACGAGGTCGTCGTGCAGCGCCGGGGGGCGCACGTACGCGTCCGGGGACTTGCGGCCGTCGGCGTGGTAGATCGGGCGCGGCGTGACGGTGACGTCCGTCGTCATGCCCATGGCGTACCACCAGCAAACGTTCGCCGACGAATACTCGCGGCTGGCCCGGCGCGCGGCCTCCCACAGCTTCTCGCCCTCGACGAGCCGGGAGTGCTGGCGCCACAGGTACACGTCGCCGAGCTCGCGGAAGTACCACCCGTTCCCGACGATCCCGTGCTCCGCCGGGCTGAGCCCGGTCGTCATCGTGGCCTGGACGCTGCACGTCACGGCGGGCAGCACGGTCGCGAGCTCGGACTGCCAGCCGCTCGCGGCGAGCTGGCGCAGGCGCGGCATGTGCGCGAGCGCGGTCGAGGTGAGCCCGACGACGTCGAGCAGCAGCACGGGCTTCATGCGGTCCTCCTGGTGAAGTGAGTCTCGTGGCCGAGCCCGAGGTTGCTCGCGGTCGAGTCCGGGGTTGCTCTCGTTGTCGGCGTCTTTCCGGGAGCAACCTCGTGCTCGGCGGTGAGGTGGGTGGTGGCCCAGCGGAGCTCGGCCGCGATGCCGGCGACGAGCGAGGCCGTGGCCGCTCCCTCCGGGAGCACCGACCACGTGTAGGTCTCGACGTCGAGGTGGGCCTCGTCGCCGTGCGGGGCCGCCCGCACCGCGTCGACCGCGTCGCGCAGGACGTCGGTCGTCGCGGCGAGCGGCGCCGCGGGCTCGTGGTGCAGCGGCACGTGGAAGTGCACGCGCCACGGCCCCTCCCCCGGCAGCGGGTGCCCGACGGCGTCCCCCGCCCCGGTCCCGGGCCCGTCACCGAGGGCGTCGGGCAGGTCGTCGACCGCGAGCACGTCGCCCGCCGCCGTGAGCTCGCGCACCTGGTGGATGTAGCGCTTCTCGGCGAACGCGCCGACGGCGGCGCGCGCGGCCGGGTCGGACGGGTCGTCCACGTGCAGCGCCGCCGACGCCTGCACCTTGACGACGCGCAGCCCGGCGTCCGTGATGCGTCGCACCGTGGCCGCCGTCCCCGCGCGCCGGTCGGCGAACGACACCGCGAGGTGGCACGTGTCAAGGCACACCCCGACGTGCTCGGAGTCGATCCGGCTCTCGTCCGGCACGCCTCCAGCACCCAGCGGCCCCGTGCGCGCCGCGAGCCAGGCCACGACGTCGTCCACCGTGTCGAGCACGCACCCCGGCTCCGGCTCGACCGCGACGCGCACGGTCTTGCCCGTCCGTTCCCGCAGGTCGCGCAGGCCGGCACCGAGGGCGACGAACGCGCGCGTCGCGGCGTCGTCGTCGGCCGCGGACCACGGTTCGCGCCACGCGAGCGGGAGCGTCGAGATCGAGCCCGCGGCACCGTCGGGCAGCAGGTCGGCCAGCACCTCGGCGCACTCGAGCGTGTACGCGAGCCGCTCGGGCTGCGCCCACGTCGGCGTGTACACGTCGAGCTTGACGACGTCCGCGTGGAACCCGCCGTACGGGAACGCGTTGAGCGTGTGGACCTGGAGGCCCTGCTCGTCGAGGACGGCGCGCAGCCAGGCGCGGTCGGCCGGCGAGCCGGCGAGCCGGTGCGCGAGCGTCGCGGGCATCCAGAGGCCGACCCCGAGGACGTCGAGGCCCGCGGCCGCGCGGACGGGGCCCGCGTAGGTCACGAGCTGCTCGACGACCCCGTCGAGGTCCTCGGCCGGGTGGACGTTGGTGCAGTACGACAACAGCATGGTGGTGGTGCCCTTCCGAGACGGCCCGCTACGCCCGCGCGCCGCGCAGCACGGACGAGCCCTCGAACTCGACGCCCGGCGTCGGCAGGTCGCCCTCGACGAAGCCCGGCACCGGGTCGAGCACGAGGTTGCCGGACTGGCCGTAGAACTCGACGGGGTTGCGCCACAGCACCTTGTCGACGTCGTCCTCGGTGAACCCCGCCGCGAGCATCGCCCGCCCGGTCTTGAGCGTCTTGAGCGGGTCGGACCGGCCCCAGTCCGCCGCGGAGTTGACGATCATCCGGTCCGTGCCGTGCTCCTGGAGGATCGCGACCATGCGGTCCTCGTCCATCTTGGTGTCCGGGTAGATGGAGAACCCGGCCCACGCCCCCGCGTCGAGCACGAGCGCCACGTTCGTCTCGTTGAGGTGGTCGACGAGCACGTGCTCCGACGGCACGCCGGACTCGCGCACGACGTCGAGCGTGCGACGCGTGCCCGAGAGCTTGTCGCGGTGCGGCGTGTGCACGAGGACGGGCAGGTCCACGTCGCGCGCCATCTGGAGCTGGCGGGAGAACACCTCGTCCTCCTCGGGCGTCATCGAGTCGTACCCGACCTCGCCGACCGCCACGACGCCGTCCTTGAGCAGGTAGCGCGGGATCTCGTGGAGCACCTCGCGGCACCGCGGGTCGTTCGCCTCCTTGGGGTTGAGCGCGATCGTCGCGTGGTGGCGGATGCCGAACTGCGCCGCCCGGAACCGCTCCCAGCCCAGCAGGGCGTCGAAGTAGTCGAGGAACGACCCCACGTTCGTGCGCGGCTGCCCGAGCCAGAACGCCGGCTCCACGAGCGCGCGCACGCCCGCGGCGTACAGGGCCTCGTAGTCGTCCGTCGTGCGGCTGGTCATGTGGATGTGGGGGTCGAAGATGCGCATCAGGCGGTCCTCCCGGTGGTGACGTCAGGGGCGAGGCGGGCGACGTCGTCGGGCACGACGCGTCCCGCGGCGCGGCGCTCGGCGGCGAAGTCGCGCGCCATGCGGGCGAGCTCGTCGTCCGCGCGGTCGTCGAGACCGGCGACGGCGTCGAGGCTCACGCCCATGAACACGAGCTTGAGGACGGCGTGGCGCCACGCGTGCTGGTCGAGGTGCGCGGCCGCGAACGGCCCGACCGCCGCGGCGACGAGGCTCTGGTCGTTGGTGCGCAGCGCGTCGGCGGCGAGGTCGCGCCCGACGGCGACGACCGACGGCGCCGCGTCGCCCGCGAGCGCCCCTCGCGCGGTGAGCGCGTCGAGCCCGCGCAGCACCCCGCGCCGCTCGGCGGTGTCGCCGTGCTGGTAGAGGTCGGCGAGGCGGGCCGCGAGGGACGCGTCGCCGTCGGCGCCGCGCCCGAGCGCCTCGGCGAGCGCGACGACGATCGCGGCGCGCGCCTCGTCGTCGACCGTCCCGTGGACGACGCCGGCGGGGTCGGCGTCCGGGCGCACCGGCGCCCGGCCGACCTTGCGGCCGGCGAGCGCGAACGCGCGCGACACGGTCGCGGGGTCCTGCGCGACGTCGGCGCGCGCCTCGGCGAGCCAGCGCTCGCCCTCGGTGGTCGCGCCGTCCTGGGCCGCGGGGGCCGCGGGGGCTGGCTCGGTCATGGCACCTCCTGGGGGTGGTCGGAGACGGGTGGTTCCTGGTCGGGCGCGTGCACCGCGGGGCGTCGGTCCCACGCCTCTTTCAGCGCTGTCATGCTGCGGCGCGCGAGGCCGGGAGCGTCGTACGAGTGGCGAGGCAGCTCGACCGCGGCGACGCCGGTGTAGCCGACCTCGGCGAGGGTCGCGAGCACGAGCGGCAGGTCGATCTCGCCCTCGCCGAAGGGGCGGTGCTCGTGGTGCGTGCGCGGCATGTCGTCGAGCTGCACGTTCGCGAGGTAGGGCGCGGCGGCGCGCAGCGCACCCACCACGCCGTCGGGCTCGACGACGAGGCAGTGCCCGACGTCCACCGTCACGCCGAGGTCCGCGAGGTCCCCGGTGTCGCCCCCGAGGTCGTCGCGCAGCCGCAGCGCGTCGCGCACGGTCTCGACGAGCATCCCGGGCTCGGGCTCGAGCGAGAGCCGCACGCCGTGCTCGCGAGCGTGCTCGACCAGGCCGGGCAGGCGGTCGCGCAGGAGCGACCAGCCCGCGGCCGGGGACGCGCCGTCGGGCAGGACGCCGGAGAAGAAGGACACGCACTCGGCGTCGAGCACGGCCGCGATCTCGACCGCGCGACGCAGGAAGCGCAGCCGGGCGTCGGCCTCGGCGTCGACGAGCGTGGGCCGGTGCTTGCGGTACGGGTCGAGAAGGAACCGCGTGCCCGTCTCGACGACGACCCGCATCCCCGCGCCGCCGTGCATCGCGGCGAGGCGGTCGCGCAGCGCCTCGACCTCCGCGCGCCACCCGTCCGCGAAGGGGTCCAGGTGCGGGAACCCGAGGGTGAGCGCGACCGCGCCGTAGCCCTCGTGCTCCAGCACGTCGAGCGTGACGTCGAGCGGGTGGTCCGTGAAGCCGTTGGTGCCGTAGCCGAGCGTGAACGGCGCGCCCCGCCCGGAGTCCTCGCGCCCGCTCACGTCTCGCTCATCTCGGCGCGTCCGCGCCCGGCCCGGCGCAGCAGGCGACCCGCGACCTCGACGCCCGCGAGCACGCCCACCGACGCGAGGCTGCCGCCGCGCGCCGCCCAGGCCGCCTGGAGCGGGAGCATCGCCCGGATCCCGGCCTTCGTCGCCGCGAACGCGTTGCTCGCCGACGGCGTGATCGCGGCGTCGACCTGACGCGGCAGCGCGGTCGCGAGGTACGCGCCCGCCGCCACGGCGCCCGCGACGGCCGTCGCCGCACGCGTCGCACGGCCGGGGCCGGTCCCGCGACCGCGGCGCAGCGCCCCCACGCCGACGACCGCGCCGCCCACCGCGGTGGCCGCCGCCACCCCGGTGGCGAGGGACGACGTCGTGCCGTGCACCTCGCCGCGGGACACGAACGTCACGCCCGCGGTGTGCACCGCCATCCCCGCCGCGGCGGGCAGCGCGGCACGCAGGTGCCCGACGCCCGCACCCAGCAGGACGTCGAGACCACGGCACGCGGCCATGACGACGGGACCCACCGCGTGCTCCTTGGCGACCGTGTCGTAGGTCCAGACGCTCGCGGCGAGCGGGACGGCGACCGCGAGCGCCCGCGGTCCCCCGCCCGCGGCGGCGAGCCCCACGCCCGCGGCCGTGAGACCCACCGCGACCCGGAGCGCGCGGCCCTCGGAGATGCGCCCGGACGGGATCGGCCGCTCGGGCCGCTCCACCGCGTCCAGCTCGCGGTCCGCGTAGTCGTTGAGCGCCATGCCTCCGGCGTAGAGGCACGCGGACGCGAGCGGGAGCAGCGCACGGCGCGGCGTGAGCGGGTGACCGGCGGCGGCGGCGCCCGCGAGGGTGTCACCGACCACCGAGAGGACCGCGGGGGCGCGGACGAGGTCCAGGTGGTCGTGGAGGGAGCCGGTCACGGCCGGTCGGCCGGTGCGGCGCCGACGCGAGCAGCCGCCTCGCGGACCCAGTCCGCGAGCGCGACGGTCTGCGCCGCGAAGTCGTGCACGTCGCTCGCCCACGGGTCCTTGAAGAAGAACCCGAGCTCCGCGACCGGTCCCGCGTACCCCGCGGCGTCGGCGAGCGCGAGCAGGCGCGCGAGGTCGAGCACGAGCGGCGCGGCGAGCATCGAGTCGTAGGCGGACCACGTGGTCTGCAGCGTGAGGCGCGAGCCGAGGAAGCCCTCGACGTGCACGTGGTCCCACGCGACCTTGATGTCGCCGAGGTCCGGCACGTTGTCGATGTGCAGCGGCGTGACCTGGCTGCCCGTGAGGTCCTGCAGTCCGCGCGACTTGGAGACGAGCTTGCTCTGCACGGCCTCGGGGTCGGCCAGGGTGGCGCCGTCGCCGCCGCCGAGCAGGTTGGCGCCGGCCCAGGACAGGACACGCAGGCCGCGCGCCGCGAAGGCGGGCGCCAGGATCGTGCGCAGCCACGTCTGGCCGGTCTTGCCGTCCTGGCCCGCGACCGGGACGCCGCGCTCGGCGGCGAGCTCGAGGAGCACCGGCAGGTGCATGCTCGCCGACGGCGTGAACTCCGCGAACGGGGCGCCCGCGAGCAGGGCCGCGTACGCGGTCACGGAGCTCGGCGGGAGCACGGCGCGCTCCGGGTCCGCGAGCGCGACGCGCAGGAGCTCCCGGTCGGAGAGCTCGGGGGCCGGCTCGGGCAGCGGCTCGGTCGACACGAGGTCGACCACGACGACGCGGGCGAGGCCGTGGCGCTCGCGGAAGTCGACGATGTCCGCGGCCAGGCGCTCCGCGGCGGCCTGCTGGGACTCGCGCGGGACCCCCTCGGCGGGGTGGGCGGAGTAGCCGGGCCGGACCTCGGCGTCGGCCCGCTCCAGCGCGGCGTGCGCCGCGGTGAGCAGGCGCGGCGCGATCATCCCGGCCTCGACGAGCAGCTCGGCGCGCTTGACCATCGAGACGTCGGAGATGTCGTGGCCGCCGACGACGAGGTCGCCGAACGACGGGAGCGGCGCCGACGCGAAGGGCTCGGAGACCGTGACGCACCCCGTGGGCGCGGCACGCCCGTCCGCGATGGCGGCGAGGCCGAGGGCCGCGGTGGTCGCGACGGAGCCGCGGGCGCCGACGAGCCAGAGCCCCGTGCGCGCGTCCGGAGCAGGGCGGTCTGACGAGCCGTCAGAAGCGAAGTGGTGCATCGTTGCTCCCGTTCCCGTCGGCGGACGCCGGAGCGCCGCCGAGCACGACGACGATGGCCTCCCTGCCATCGTCGGACCGCACGCCCGGGTGAGGGCGTGTGACCGCTCTCCGACCCGGTGGGCGCCTGGTCTGCTGCGACCCTAGCCACACTTTTGTCGAGGGTCAATCAAAAGCGTGCCTACTTTCGCGGAGCACGACGCTTGCACGATGCAAAAGCGCACGCCGGGGACGACCCGACGGTCGGCATCGCGCGGACACCGGCCGCCGGGTCGTCCCCGGCGAGGTGGGCTCAGCCCGCGGGAGAGAAGTCGAGCCGGTCGTCCACGACGGCCACGACGGACCACACGTTGCCGTCGGCGTCGGAGAGCTCGTAGGCGGGCAGGAGCACCGCCGCGCCGTCGGGCTGGTACTGCACCGCGTGCCCCAGGCGCGCGTCCGTGATCGTCACGTCCGTGACGGGCCACGCGAACCGGGCGCCCTCGCCGACCGTGGGCGGCACGGTCGGCGCCTCCGGCTCGGCGGGCGCGATCTCGGGCACGGCCTGCGCGGTGCCGTCCTCCCGCGCGAAGGCGATCATGCCTCCCCCGCCGAACCGCGGGTCGCCCAGGCGGTCCACGGCCTCCGCCGGGCTCACCACGTCGTACGCGCCGATCGCGACGCGCGGCGCCAGGCTCCCGTAGAGGGACGCGAGGCCGTCCCCGGAGTACGTCGCGCTCCACTGCGTCCCCGTGCGCCGCCCCTCGACGACCTCGTACGCGGTCGCGGTGGTCGCCCGCGGCGCGCCCTGGTCGGCGGGCTGCTCCTCCGCGACGACCTCGTACCCCGCCGGGTCCAGGCCGAGCGTCCCGAGCAGGTCGCGCAACCGCTCGACCGCGTCCGCACCGCTCGGCGGCGCACCGTGGTCCCGCTCCTCGCACGCGCCCGGCTCGGCGGACGGGCCGTCCGGCTCGTCCGCACCGTCGGCCGGCAGCGGCGTGACGGCCACGCAGCCCCACGGGTCCTTCGTCGGGTCGTTGTAGCTCACGCTCGCGAGGCCGTCGGGCTGCAGCGAGACGGTCGGCCCCGTCCAGTCCGCCGACCCCACGACGTAGGAGCCGTACTCCTCGCGCACCTCGCCCGAGACGCCGAGGACGTCCGCGACGCGCCGTGCGGTCTCCTGCGAGAACACGCCCGCGGCGTCGTACGCCCATGCGTCCGCGCTCGTCCCCTGCGTCGAGAGGCCGTCCTGGTGGAACACCGTGCGCCCGCCCCAGGCGCCGGGGTAGGCCATGTCCGCCGAGGCCCGTGCGTCGGACGAGAACGCCTGCCCCGACGCGGCGGCGTCGGGAACGAGGCCCGACTCCTCCTGGGCCGCGCCCGCGCCCCCCAGCCGGAGCGGCGCGAGCGCCGTCGACTCCACGGCCGAGTCCCCCGCGGGCGACGCTCCCACCGCTCCGGCACCGAGCGCGTAGCCGCCCGCCCCGATGACGAGCGCCCCCGCCACCACCGCGGCGACCTGGAGCGGGGCCCGCCGACGCAGGCGTCGCGCACGGCGCTCGGCGAGCTCGTCGACGAGCGTCGCCGTCGGGCCGTTCGGCCCGGACAGCGGCTCGCCGGTCACCGCCGAGCGGTCGCCGAACGCCTCGGGGACGCGGTCGCGGACCGCGGCCTCCAGGGCGCCGGTGTCCGGTGCGGCGCTCGCCGCCGGGTCGGCGGCGCGCAGGCGCTCCAGGTCGACGTCGTCGGGCTGGTCGGGGGTGTGGCTGGTCATGTCGCCCTCCAGGTACTGCGGGTCCGCGCCGCGGGGGCGCGGCCGGTCGGGTCTACCCGTGATGTGTGCTCAGGCGCCCGACTCTTGCGCGAGGGCCGACTGCTCCGCCCACGCGGTGCGCAGCCGCGCCCGCGCCCGCGAGAGCGCCGCGTCGGCTCCCCCGCGCGACGTGCCGAGGACCGCCGCCAGGCCGTCGCCGCCCAGGCCCTCCCAGGCGTGCAGGAGGAGGATGCGCCGGTCGCGGACCGACAGCGCGCCCAGGGCGCGCCGCACCTCGTCGTCCTGCACGACGACGTGCTCGACGTCCGCGCCCTCGTCGCCCCGGTCGGGCACCTCGGCCACCGGCACCGCCCGCGCCTTGCGCCGGTGGTTGGCCAGGACGAAGCCCGCGGTGCGGTAGAGCCACGGGAGCTCGGCGCCGTCGGGCACGTCCTCGCGGCGCCGCCAGGCCGTCGCGAGGACCTCGGCCGTGAGGTCGTCGGCGTCCGGCCCGACGGAGCCGGCCGCGCTCGGCAGCCGGCGGCGGAAGTAGCGGTAGAGCGGCGTCGCGTGCGCGGCGAAGAGCGCGGCGAACCAGGCCTCGTCGTGGACGGCGGCGTCGGCTGCCTCGTCGGTCGTCACGGCGGCTCCTCGTCGGCGGGTCGGGGCTGTCAACCGCTCTGTGTCCCGGGGAGCCGGTTCCTTGCACGGCACGTCCTTCACCCGAACCTCACCCGCGACGGCACCGATCCTGCCACCGCGCAGCACCTACGCTGTGGGGCATGACGAGGACGGAGCCGGTCGACCTGCCGCCCCGCCACACGGGCGGCCGACGACGGCGGCACTGGGCGTCGTGGCTGGGCTGGGCGCTGATCCTCCTCGCCGTGCTCCTGGTGGTCTGCGTCGCGCTGCTCGCCCGCGACGCCCTCGCCGCGCGCGACGCGCTGACCCGCGCGCTCGACGAGGTCCCCGCGGCCGAGGAGGCGCTGCGCGCGGGCGACGTCGAGACCGCGGAGGCGGCCCTGGAGCGGGTCCAGCCCTTCACCGCGACCGCGCGCGCGAGCACCGACGGCCCGCTGTGGTCCCTGGCCGCGCACCTCCCCGTGTACGGGCAGGACGTCCGCGCGTTCTCCGCCGCGGCGGCGACCGTGGACGACCTGGCCGCGACCGTGCTGCCGGCGCTCACGCAGGCTCTCGGGGCCGTCGAGGGCGACAGCCTGACCGTCGCGGACGGGCGCGTCGACCTGGCCCCGCTCGCCGCTGCCGCTCCCGCCGTCGCCCGCGCCGCGGACGCGTTCGACGACATCGACGCGCGCCTCGCGGCCGTCGAGCCCGACGCCCTGCACCAGGAGATCGCGGAGCCGTACGCGACGCTCGTCGCCCGGACCGACGACCTGCGCCCCGTCGTGCGCACCGCCGACCGCGTCACCGCGCTCGGCCCGGCCATGCTCGGCGCCGACGGCCCGCGCCGGTACCTCGTGGTCGCGCTCAACAACGCGGAGCTGCGCGCGGGCGGCGGCATCCCCGGGGCGCTCGCGGTCCTCACGGTCGACGGCGGCGCGGTCTCCCTGGAGCGCCAGGCCTCGACGGCCGACGTCCCGCCGTTCGCCGAGCCCGTCCTCCCGCTGGACGCCGGGGTCGAGCAGCTCTTCACGGACCGCGTGGGCCGGTACGTGCAGGACACCCCGCTCACGCCCGACTTCCCCACGACCGCGGAGCTCACGGCAGCCATGTGGGAGCAGGCCCAGGGCGAGACGGTGGACGGCGTGGCCGCGATCGACCCCGTCGCGCTGTCGTACCTGCTGGAGGCCACCGGGGCGGTCCAGGTGCCGTTCGGGGACGAGACCGTCGCGCTCGACGCGGGCAACGTCGTCCAGGTCCTCCTCTCGGACGCCTACGTCGAGCTGGAGCCCGGGGAGCAGACGGACGCGTTCTTCGCCTCCGTCGCGTCGACCGTCCTCGGGACGTTCCTCGCCGGGGGCGCGGACCCCGCGCTCGCCCGCGACGCGCTCGCACGCGGCGCGGACGAGCACCGCGTGCTCCTCTGGTCCGCGCACCCCGACGAGCAGGACCGCCTGGCGGGCACGGTCGTCGCGGGCGACATCGACACCGCGGACCGCGCGGAGGGCTCCGTCGGCGTGTTCCTCAACGACGCCACGGGCGGCAAGATGAGCTACTACCTCGGCACGGACGTCCGGCTCACCGGCAGCGTGTGCACCGACGGCGGACGGGTCGACACGTTCAGCGCCGCGCTCACGTCCACCGCGCCGGCCGACGCCGGGACGAGCCTGCCGTGGTACGTGACCGGCGGCGGCATCTCGGGCGTCACCCCGGGGAACGTCCGCACGGTGGTCGTCCTCTACCCGCCGCGGGGCGGAGAGGTCGGCACCGTCCGGGTGGGCGGGGCACCGACGGGGGCGCTCGTCGCGGAGGTGGGGGGACGGCGCGCGGCCTCGCTCCCCGTCGAGCTCGCGCCGGGTCAGAGCACGGCGGTCTCCTTCACCGTGACGACGCCGGGCGACGCCCCTGACCACCCCGGCGCCGACGGCACGATCGACGTGTGGACGACCCCGACGGTGTCGGCGCCCGGCCTCGAGGTGGTGCCGGTCGCCGCGTGCGGGTGAACCCTCGCGACGCCCTCCCGAACCTGCCGGCCCCGCCCCCGGGACGGGCGGACGGACGCGCGGTCTCCCGCCGAGGATGACGCCGAGGATCACGGCACGATAACGATGGTCCTGACGGGCACATTTCACCCGGACGACCGTCCAGTTCAGGGTCCGATCCTCGCTATCCTGGGCGCCTGTCGCTCGACCCGTGCCATCGGTCCGTGGCGCACGATGCATCACGGACCGCACTCCGGGGCTCTCTGTGTACCGGAACACCACAATCCCTGAACCGAGACGGGTGAAGAAGCCATGCGTACCTCGAAGGGTCTGCGCAGCACGGGACGGGCGGTGCTCGTCGGAGCGCTCTCCGCGGTCGCCGCGCTCCTGACCGTCCCCGTCGTCGCGACGACCGCGAGCGCTGCTACCACCGACCCCGAGACGTACGTCCCGGAGATCACCGTGGCCTCGCCGGTGTGCGACGGCGACGTGCCCTACCTCGACTACGTCTTCGAGCTCCCCGAGAACTACGAGAACGACGAGACGAACCCGCTCACGATCACCTGGGTCAACCCGGACGGCGAGGACGTCGTCCAGTCCGGCCTGGCGCTCTCGGGCCGCGTCCTGTGGCCGGGCGCCGAGGTCGACGGCGCGGGCAACCCCGTCGACTGGCCCGGCTGGAGCCTCGTGGACGGCGAGTGGGTCGTCGGCGACGAGTTCGACTGGGTCCGCGCGGGCGTGACGGTGGTCTTCGAGGTCAACCCGACGGCCGAGACCGTCGTGGCCTACCCGCCGTCGACGCCGGAGTGCGCGACGAACCCGCCCGGCACCCCGGAGCCGACGATCAAGGTCGACGTGCTCACGCCCGTGTGCGTCGAGGGCGTGTCCTACCTCGACTACGGGGTCTCGGTCACCGGCACGCCGAACACGACGGCGACCCTCACGTGGCACAACCCCGACGGCGAGGACGAGGTCATGGCCGACCTCCCCCTCAGCGGACGGGTGCTGTGGCCCGGCGCGTATCCCGAGCGCTTCGTCGACCTGCCGGCCGACGAGGGCTGGGAGCTCGTGAACAACATGTGGATCAACACCGCGACCCACGGCTGGGCCACGGGCACCGTGGACGTGACGTTCGCCGTGAACCCCGAGGTGACCGTCCCGGTGACCTACCCGCAGGACACGAGCAACTGCTTCCCGGGCGTGACGCCGGTCGACAACCCCGTCGCCGGGAGCCAGAACCCGACGCTCGCGGAGACCGGCGCGACGGTCGGCCTGTACGCGGCGATCGCGGCCGGGCTCGCCGTGGTCGGCGCGGCGATCGTCCTGCTGACGCGCCGGACCCGCAAGGGCTGACGGGCACCGCACGCACGACGAAGGCCTCGCACCCGGAAGGGTGCGAGGCCTTCGTGCATCGCCGGTCGCGACGAGACGACCCGTCGGGGGCGGGTCCGTCAGGCGGCCGCCCAGGCACCGGCCGCCAGGCGCGACTCCAGGCCCTCGAAGGCCCAGCGGTCGACGACGAGCACCGCGCCGCCCGGAGCGTCGGGGACGTACCACTGGAGCTGCTCGACGGTGCGCACCTCGGCCCCGGAGGGGTCGACGCACGAGAGCGTCCAGCGCGCGAGCGTGGCGGCCGTCCCCGCGACCTCGACGTCCGACTCGACCGCCTCCCCCACCGCGCGGGCCGCGAGCTGGTCGGTGCCCGGGCAGGTCGCGCCGTCGGGCACGTGGGCGGCGGCGGGGTCGACGCCGTCGAGGCCCGCGCCGGTGAGGATCTCGAAGGCGGGGCAGACCGCGTCGTCGGGGCACCCGCCCGAGCGGACCTGCGTGACGCCGTCGGCGGGCTGGAGCACGGACCAGTACTCGGCGGCCGGGAGCTGGAGGGGGCCGACCGGGACCTTGCTCTCGTCGGCGTGGGCGCCGTGCGCGCCGTGGTCCTCGGCCGTCGCCGGGCCCGAGCCTCCGTCGGCGGTCGCGTCGGGCTCGGAGCCCCCCGAGCAGCCGGCGAGGAGCAGGCCGCCGAACGCGACGGCCGCGAGGGAGAGGGAGAGACGGGTCGTTCGATGCTGCACGTGCACGTTGGTCGCCTTTCACGGTCGGAGGTCCCCGCAGCCCACTGGGGGGAGCTGCGGAGACCTCGTCGGTCTTGTCACGCTAGCGAGCGCGACCACGGGTCGAGATGCGTGAGACCCACACGATGGCGGCTCGCGGGTACGGGATTCCCCGTACCCGCGAGCCGTCGCGGCGGGACCTCGTCAGGGACGCCGGCAGTGCGTCAGCACGCGCCGCCGTCGGCCCACGGACCCCACGCCGAGGCGCCGGGGGTGTCGTTCTGGGTCCAGTAGCGCGCCGTCCACACGTGACCGCCGTGGCTCACGACCGCGCCGACGGTGTAGACCGTGCCCGCGACCCAGGCCGCGGCGGTGCACTCGCCCGTGCCGGTGCCGGGGCCGCCCGGCCCCCCGCCGCTCCCGGAGCCCGGGAGGTCGACGACGGTGACGCCGCGCGGGTGGTCGTACGTCGTGGCGTAGTCCACGCCGTCGACCGTGACGATCACGTTGGAGAACTGGGCGGCCGGCATCGACCACTTGAGCTGGTTCGTGATCGAGCCGCCCGCCGGGATGCCCCCCGTCGGGACCGTGAACTGCACGGTGTGGAAGTCGCCGTCGAGGCCGCCGACGTTGTCCCCCGTGTGGCCCTTCGCGGTGACCGTGGTCTTGAAGCCGCTCCAGTCGCTCATCTCGCCCGGGTCGGTCGTGCCGTACTGGAACGAGATCGTCGCGCCCGCCGGGATGTCCTTCGCGCCGTTGTTGGCGAAGACGACCTTGGGCGAGATCGGGTAGTTGTTGTCGCCGAGCGCGAACTCCGTGTACCGGATGTCGACGTCGAGCGCCTGCGTCGGCATCGTCCGGTCGGCGTTCGCCTTCGACGCGCCGTACGGCGTCGTGGCCGAGAGCTTGCTGTGCATGAGGTCGACGAGCGTGCTGCCGATCTCGTACTGGCCCTTCGCCTGGTCGTAGCCGAAGTCGCCCGCGAGCTCCCAGATCATCAGGCCGCCGAGGCCGGTGTTCGCGACGTAGTCCGCCTTGGCCGCGATCGCCTCGGTCGAGTCACCGGAGAGGAACGTCTTCGTCTGCGCGTTCCACCACCACTCGTTCTTCGTGACCGGGTCGAAGTGGCGCTCGTACGTGCCCTGGATCGTGTCCGTGACGCCGTACGAGGAGACGTAGTCGCCCGTCACGCCCTTCTCGAGGTTGAGCACGTGCCACATCGGGTTGACGCCGGCCGGGACCGCGTTGCCCTGCGGGTCGCTGTCGTACCAGAGGTTGTCGATGCCCTCCGCGCCGTAGCCGCACTTGTTGTTCGTGCCCGCCGGGCAGAGGAACCCGGCCGGCGCCTTCGCGGTGCCGCCCATGCCGTACGTGCCGCCCTGGACGCCCTGGAAGCCGCGCGTGTAGAACGGCACGCCCAGGTTGATGCGGCCGGCCTGCATGGCGCCGCGGAAGTAGTGCGAGGCCCAGTCGCCGTTGAGGTAGCCGATGCCCTTGTACGCGCTGTACACGCCGCCGGCCGCGAGCTCGGGGTCCTTGCCGTCGTCGAACAGGGCGCCGTTGCCGCCCACGTACTCGTTCCAGGCGCCGTGCAGGTCGTACGTCATCATGTTCACGTAGTCCGTGTACTGCGTGACCTGGTAGACCTCCATGCCGCGCAGCAGCCAGCCCGACGACGGCGTCGCGGTCGTCAGCATGTAGTACTCGCCGTCCTGCGCGCCCGCCGCGTCGAGCTTCTCGCGCAGGGTCTTCATGAGGTTCACGTAGCCCTGGAAGAGCTGCCCGCGGCGCTTGTCGGAGATCTGGAAGTCGTCCGGGTTGCCGGCCTGGTTGTTGGACGTCGGGTACTCGTAGTCGATGTCGATGCCGTCGAACCCGTACTGGCGGACGAAGTCGACGACCGAGTCCGCGAAGGTGTCGATGCGCGCCTGCGACTCCGTCATCGTGTAGAAGCCGCCGGACGCGACGCGCTTCCCGCTCGCGTCGAAGTAGCCGCCCGTCTCGGCCCAGCCGCCCACGGCCGGGATGACCTTGACGCCCGGGTGGGCCTTCTTGTACTTCGCCAGCAGGTTGAAGTGGCCCGTGTAGTCGAGCGCCGGGTCCATCTCCGCACCCGCGACGCCCGGCCACGTCATGTCCGTCGCCGCGTTGCCGGCCGCGCCCGCGTTCACGGAGACCTTGTCGTTGCCGTCGATGTGCGCGAACGCGTAGTTGATGTGGGAGAGCTTGTCCCAGGGGATGTCGCTCGCGAGGTAGCGCGGCTGGCCGTTCGTGCCGGTCCGCCAGCTCGAGAAGTAACCGATGACGCGGCGGTCGAGCCCGTTCGGCAGCTTCTCCCGACCGCTCTCGTCGTACACGTCGCAGTAGGGCGTCTTGACGCCCGGCGTCTGCGCCATGCCGTCAGGACGGCACTTCTCGTCCGGGTTCGCGGCGGGGTCGGTCGTCGGCTCCGTCGTGGGGTCGGTGGTCGGGTCCGTCGTGGGGTCGGTGGTCGGGTCCGTCGTGGGGTCGGTGGTCGGGTCCGTCGTCGGGTCGGTCGTCGGGTCCGTGGTCGGGTCCGACGTCGGCTCCTCGGTCGGGGTGTCGCCGCACGCGCCGAGCGACTCCCAGGGGCCGTACGCCTCCGCGCCCGGGACGTTGTTCTGCGTCCACCACTTCGCCCGGTAGTTCTGGCCGCCGTACGAGACGGTCGCGCCGCCCACGTAGGCGGGGGTCGCGGACCAGGGGTCCGCGCACGCCGTGGCCGTGGCGGCGGCGAGGGGGGTCGTGGCCTGCGCGGCCGCGGCACCGGCGAGGCCGGTGGCCAGCACGGCGAGCGTCGTGACGGCCGCGACGACCTGTGGCCGGCGTCCGGGAGCGCGGGGGGCGCGCGCCCGAGGGGTCAGGGACAACCGCATGGGGTACCTCGATCTGCTGGGTCGGTGCGCACGACGCCGGACGGCGTCGCGTCGGGCACGGTCGCCGGGGGGAGGGCGACCGACGGGTGAAGGGTTGCTGAGGGGTGCCGAGCGGGACCCGTCACGACGGCGGTCGACGACGGAGGCGTTCGGTGACGCGGCGAGGGGAGGGTGCACGGGCGGGTGCACGGGACTCGTCACCGCACCCGCCGTCGACCACGTCGTGGACGGGGCCCCGCTCGGCGGCGCCGGTCGCTCGTGGCGACCGGCGCCGTCAGGGGTGGGCGTCAGCAGGCGCCCAGCGACTCCCAGGGGCCGTACTGCTCCGCGCCCGGGACGTTGTTCTGCGTCCACCACTTCGCGCGGTAGCTCTGGCCCTGGTAGGAGACCGTCGCGCCACCGGTGTAGACCGCGCTCGACGACCAGGCGGGCGCCGTGCACGTGCCCGGGTCGGTCGGGTCCGTGGGGTCGGTCGGGTCCGTAGGGTCGGTCGGGTCGGTCGGGTCCGTCGCGCCGCACGTGCCGGTCGCCTCCCACGGGCCGCCCGCGCTCGGGCGGTCACCCTGGGTCCACCACTTCGCGCGGTAGTTCTTCCCCTCGAACGACACCGTCGCGCCGCCCGTGTACACCGCGGTCGACGACCACGCGGCCAGGCAGTCCGTCGGGTCCGTCGGGTCCGTGGGGTCGGTCGGGTCGGTCGGGTCCGTGGGGTCGGTCGGGTCGGTCGGGTCCGCCACGCCGTCGACCGGACCGGCCGGGAGCGCACGGATCTTGTCCGTGAACCCGCCGAGCAGCGTGCCGTCGTGGTTGCCGGAGAGGTCCCACCACATGCCGCCACCGAGGTTCAGGCGGTCGATGTACTCCGCCTTGGCGGCGACGGACCGCGCGTTGTCGTAGCCCCACCACTGGTCGCCGTCGTAGCGCCAGGCCGAGACCGTCGCCGGGTCGTAGTAGTCCTGGCCCCGAGTGCGGAGCTTGTCGTAGTCCTCGTTGCCCGCCTCCCAGGTGCCCGGTGCGGCCCCGTTCGCCGCCGACCACGGGGCCGAGGACGTGACGCCCTTCCAGCCGCGACCGTACATGGCCATGCCGAGGCCGAGCTGGCTCGGGTCGACGCCGCCGCGCAGGTACTCCTGCACCGCCTTGTCGGCGCTGAACTGGCGGTTGGCCGCCCGCGGGTCGGCGGGGTCGTCGTACAGGTTGGCCTGGGGGCCGGCGAGCGCGGGGTCCCACGCGCCGTGCAGGTCGTAGCCCTGGACGTTGCCGTAGTCGAGGTACTCGAAGATCGCCGGGTCGTTCCAGCCGCCCGCCGCGATGTCGTCCGGGTTGGCCGGGAGGAACGCCGAGAGCAGGTAGTGCTTGCCCGTCTGCGCGCCGTACGCGTCGAGCTGCTTGCGGAACTCGGCGAGCAGCAGCTTGAAGTTCGCGCGGTCGTTGACGGTGTCGACGTAGTTGCCGACCTCGCCGTTGTTCGAGCCGGGCCACTCCCAGTCGATGTCGATGCCGTCGAACACACCGGCGGCGGCGCCGGCCCCGCCGCGGCCGTCGATCACCGGGAGGTTGCCCTTGATGTAGATGTCGATGCACGACGACACGAACTTCTCGCGCGACGCCTGCGTCGCGGCAGCCCGCGAGAAGTTCTTGGACCAGGTCCAGCCACCGATGGAGATGAGGGCGCGGAGCTGCGGGTTCTTCGCCTTGAGCTGCTTGAGCTGGTTGAACGAGCCGGCGAGCGGCTGGTCCCACGTGTCGGCGACGCCGGCCACGGAGTTCGCGGCGGTGTAGCCCATGCCGAAGTCCGCCCACGCGTCACCGGCGCCGTCGGAGCCGTTGGGCCCCGTGCCCTGCGCCTTGTTCGCGATGAAGCACGTGAGGTTCTGGTAGTGGATGTTGCCGAACGAGTAGTTGATGTGCGTGAGGTCCTGGGCAGCGCCGGAGTCCTGGACCTTCTTGAGCTGGAAGTTGCGGCCGTACACGCCCCACTGCGTGAAGTAGCCGACGTTCCGGTAGCCGTTCACGTCGCTGTCGCCCGGGTGGGAGACGGCGGCGGGTGCGACCTCGGCGGCCTGGGCCGGTGCGACTCCCGCGAGGAGTCCGCCGACGAGCGCCGCAGCGGTCGCGAGCGCCGCGACGCGTGCGCCGCGACGGCGCCCGGGTCGGGGTGGTCGGGTGAAGAGGGACACGTCCATGGGTCCTGCCTCGCTGCTGGTGCGGTGGGCCACGCTGCCGTCCTCCGGAGTCGTCGTCGCCCTCGGGTCCTCTCGAACGTAATGACGCGGGCACCGCGGCGTTATCCGCGCTTCCCACATTGTTCATGGTGCGAACTTACCCGCCACGTAAGGGTTCACCCGTAGGACAGAGGCCCTCAGAAGCGGACGAATCACACCGAATCGAACGCGGCTCGCGCCCCTCGCTACGTAGCGTCCCGACGGGGGTGGCGGGTTCCCCTCAACGCCCCACGCGGTGCGCGAGCACGGTGAGCTCGACGCGCGAGCGCACCCCGAGCTTGCGGAACACGCGACCGAGGTGCACCTCCACCGTGCGCACCGAGAGGTACAGCTGGTCCGCGGCCTCCCGGTTGGACGCGCCCTGGACGACGAGCAGCGCGACGTCGAGCTCGCGCTCGGTGAGCTCGTCGGACCACCGGCCCCGGAGCTCGGCGAGCGCCTCGTCCGACACGTCGCTCTCGCGCACCGCGAGCCGGCACGCGTCCGGCGGCACGGGACGGGTCACGGGCTCGGCTCCCGGCCGCTGCCCGCCGAGCACCCCGGGCAACGGCGCGTGCAGGCCCGCGGCGCGCGCCGCGGCCGCCCACGAGCCGGCGGGCGCGCCGCCCACCACGGCCCCGGTCGCCGCTGTGACCGGCCCTGCGGGCACCGGCGTCCCGGGCGCGTCGTCCGTCACCGGTCCGCCGAGGAGCCGGACGACGTCCGCGTGCTCCTCGCGCGCGATCGTCGTCCAGGCGTCCGCCCCCGCGTCGTCGAACAGCTCGATCGCGGACAGGAAGAGGCCGTGCGCACGCTGCAGCTCTCCGGCCCGCACGAGAGCCCGCGCGGCGCAGAGGTCCGTCCGCGCGTGCTCGTAGGGCGAGGCCGTGGTCCGGTTCACGCGCGTCGCCCGCTCGAGCGGCACGGTGAGGTCCTCGGGTGCGGCGAGGGACACGTCGGCCCGGACGAGCGTCGCCGACCGCAGCGACGGCGGCAGCTCCTTCGCGTCCACCTTCCGCCGGGCCAGCGCGCGCTGCGCCGCGTCGTGGCGCCCGGCGACGACCCAGGCCTCGACGTCGTCCAGCCCGGGCAGCGGGAGCATGCGTGCGCTGTCGGGGCGCTCGCGCTCGGCCGCGAGCTCCAGGAGCGTGGCCGCCTGGGTCACGTGGTGCGCGAACGCCGCGCCCATCGCCCGGTCCACCAGGAGCCCGAGCCGGACCGGGCGGGACGTCGGGCTCGCGCACGTCTCCTCGAGCGCCGTCGCCACCGGTCCCACGACGCCGCGGGTCATCATGTCGAGACGGCGCGCCGCCGCCACGCCGAGCCCGGCGAACGGCAGCCCGAGCGGGAGCCGGAACGCCGCCTCGGCGAGCTCGTCCGCGGCCCGGGTCAGCGTGCCGCGCCACAGGTGCACGAGCGACTGGGCCAGCCGGACGTGCGCCTCCGCGAGCGGCGTGAGGGCGGCGTCCGGCCCGTCGAACCACCGGCCGCCGTCGCGGACCGGCGCGAGGGACGCGACGACGCTCGCGAGCGTCTGTGCCGCGTCGTCCAGCCGGTCGTCGGCCGCGAGGGCGAGCGCACGGCTCACCTGCAGCGACGCCTCGTGGTCGGGACCGAGGTCGACGTCGGGGACCACCCCGCGCTCGCCCACCCCGAACACGGCCGCCCAGGACCGTGCGAGGGCGAGCCCCGCGGCCGTCTCGTCGTCGTCGCACCACGACGCGAGGAAGGTCGCCGTGTCGAGGAGCTGGGACGTGCTCACGCCGTCGCCCCGCTCGGCGTGCAGCCGTGCCGCGTTGAGCACGCCCGACACGACCCCCGCCACGGCGTCCGGCGCGAGGTCGTCGGGCTGTCCGCCGCGCAGGTAGGGCGAGAGGACGTCGTCCGGGACCTGACCCTCCGCGAGCGTCAGCGCGGCGACGAGCGGCCCGAGCGTCCGCGCGCGCAGCGCGTCGTCGCCGCTGCGAGACGCCTTGCGCAACCAGTCCGCCGCGTCCTGCACGTGGCCCGACCGCAGCGCGGCGACGCCCGCGATCGCGAACGCCTCGGCGCGGTGCTCGGTCGCGGCCTGGCTCGCGGCCTCGCGGGCCACCTCGTGCGCCCAGACGACGTCCCCGCGGTCCAGGTGCCGACGCGCGATCCGCAGCAGTCCCGGGACGAGCGCCGGGTCGCCGACGAGCGTCGCGAGCGCCGAGTGCCACACCGCGACGTCCTCCTCGCCCGCCCGGCGGTGCGCCTCGGCGAGCGCGACGTGCGCCGAGGTGCGCTCCGCGAGCCGCGCGTCCGCGTGGACCAGGGACCGCATGCGCGGGTCGACGAACGCGAAGCGGCCACCCACGAGCGCGAGGTGCTCGGCGAGCGGGCCGTCGAGGACCTCGTCCATCGCGAGGCCGGTCGCCGACAGCAGCAGCTCCGTCCGGTCCACGACGGCCACGGCCGCGACCAGGAGCGCGTGCCGCTCCCCCTCGCTGAGGGCGGCGAGACGGTCGGCGAAGAGCGAGCGCACGGCGGGCACCGCCGGCAGCGGGTCCGGGAGGATCGACCCCCCGGAGAGCTGCTCCGGCGTGAGCAGCGCCGCCGTCTGGGTGAGCGCGGCGGCGTTGCCGCCGAGGAGCGACGCGAGGCGCGCCGCGACGTGCGGCGCGACGGCGAGCCGGCGCTCGACGAGCAGCAGGTGCAGGGCGTCGGCGGGCGCGAGCGGCGGGACCGCGCGGAGCTCGAACGGCCCGGAGGACGGGTCGAGCGCGCCCGCCGTCGCCGTACCGAGGAGCACGACCGGCGCGTGGCGCTGCGCGACGAGGCTCGCGAGGACGGACCTGCTGAGCTCGTCCTGGAGGTGCAGGTCGTCGGCCACGAGCACGACCGTCGCGCCGTCGAACGACTCCACGAGGAGCTCGGCGAGCGCGACCGCCGCGACCTCCGGGAGGTGGCCGAAGCCGGGGTCGACGGGCTCGAGGACGCGCGTGAGGCGCTCCGGCACGACGCCGCCTGCGAGCTGCGACACCTGCGACACGAGCGACACGACCGCGGAGCCCGGCGCGGGAGCACCCGCGGGCGGGCGACACCGCAGGGTGAGCGTCGGGCGCGCGAAGGTGGACGTCGCGACGGCCTCGCACACGAGCTCGAGCGTCGCGCTCGCTCCCATGCCGCGCTCGGCCGTCCACACGAGGCCGCCCTTGCCCTCGCTCACGGCAGCGAGCGCGCGGTCGACCTCCTGCGCGCGGGAGGAGAGTCGCTCGAGCCGTCGCGCGGACCGCGTGTCCGCGCGACGGTGCGGCTCGGGAACCAGGTAGTCGTGCTGTTCTGACATGTCGGGACCCTCCGTCCGGGGGCTTCGTCGCCCGTCGACCGGATGAAATGTTAACAACCCTCCGTAAACAAGGGATCACCACATCGTTTCCCGGTCGTCACACGACCGCCACCTGGGCCGACGGCGCTTGCCCCGTCTGGGACGGAGGGCTAGCCTGGCCTCGATCCCCGTCGCGGCCACGGTTCTCGTGCGCCCCGACCCGGGTGCGGCGCCCACGGCGCCGCCGCCACGAGAGCGAGGTGAGCCCCATGCCGGACGGCAGCAGTCATAGAACCGTGCACTGCGCGCTCACCCTCCGTGGCCCGCAGCCCGTCGCCTGAGTCGGCGAAGCCCGAGGACTCGCGCGGCCGGCCGTCGCCCCGCGCGGGGAGGTCGCCAGTGCGCACCGCGCGCGCCGTCGTGCGCGCCGCAGGAACACCCGCCGACGCACCTCGCCGACCCACCCGCGCCCGCCGCCCACCCCGTGGCGCTCGCCCGTGGTCGTCGGCCCGCCGAGAAGGACGACCACCATGACCCAGCGCTCGCCTGCCACCGAGACCCGGACGCGCCCCGCACGCCTTCCCCTGCGCGACGCGCGCGAGGACCGACGTCGCGCCCGCCGACCGAACCTGGAACGCCAGTCGATCTCCTTCACCGTCGGCCTGTACGTGTTCATCTGCGTCGCCCTGCTGCTCGCGCACGTCACCGCCGGAGGTGTCTGATGACGACGACGCTGCCCGAGCCCACGGGCCTCGCCCTCACGGCCGGTGCCGACCGTGCCCTCCCCGCCCCCGCACGCGGCGGGCTGGACCTGCACGCCCGCGCGCAGGGCGCCGGCGCACCCCGGTTCGACCCCCGCGTCCTGCGCTCCCGCTGGGTCCAGGTCGGCGTGGGCGACCCCGACGCGACGGCCCGCGCCGCCGAGCACGGCGTCGACTTCGCCGCCGCCGGCGACCGGGTCTGGGAGACCGACGCGCACGTCTACCTCCCGGTGACCGCCACGCGGCGCGACGGCGACCGGGTCGTCTACGAGCGGATCGTGCTCGCCCTCTCCCCCGACGTCGTCGTGACCGCCCAGCCGCAGCGCCACTACGGCGTCTTCGACAAGGCGATCGCGCGCATGCGGCGCACCCCGTGGCTCACCGGATCCTCCTACGGGGTGGCGTACGCGCTGCTCTACGCGCTCAACGAGGCGGCGGACCGCGTCGTGTCGTACGCGAGCGACCTGCTCGAGGACATGTCCGACGAGATCGACGAGGCGACGCGCGGCGTCGACTCCCGCGGTCGGGAGATCGGGGTGAGCGACATGCAGGACACCATCACCCGCATGAACCGCGCGGAGGAGATCGTGTCTCGGGCCCAGGAGTCCCAGCTCTCGCTCGCGCGCGCCGCACGGCACCTGCGCAGCGAGATCGCCGACTCCGACCCCGTTCTCGCCGGGCTCGTGGAGACCCTGGTGGCCGACATCGACGGGGTGAAGCAGCACGCGAGCTTCGAGCACGACAAGGTGCGGTACCTCCAGCAGGCGATCATGACCTCGCTCGACGTCAAGCAGGCCCAGATCGTCAAGGTCTTCACGATCATCACGGCCGTGTTCCTGCCGCCGACGCTCATCGCGTCGTTCTACGGCATGAACTTCACGCACATGCCCGAGCTCGACCGCCCCTACGGCTTCACGCTCACCGTCCTGCTCACCCTCGTGGCAGCCGTCATCCCGCTCGCCTACATCAAGCGCCGCGGCTGGCTCCGCTGACCCCGACGGCGCGCGCTCGCGTCTCGCCGGCGAGCCCGGCCCGCGGCGCGTGCTCGGGTCTCCAGCCCGCGGGCTCGGGCCTCAAGCCCGCGGGCTCGGGCCTCAAGCCCGCGGGGTTGGGCCTCAATCCCGCGGGGTCGGGTCCGCGGCGCGGGTGGCCTCGGTGCTCGGGGCTGCGGCGCCGTCACCCTGGCCTGTCGGGCGTGGGTTCTCGGAGCGCCGCTCTGACGCCCCTTCGCATCCGAGCCCACCCCCACCGCTCTTCCATCAGCCCACCCACAGCCCGCCGCCCGGCCGACCAGGCCGTCCTCGCAAGCCGAACAGGCGACCACGGCTCGTCAGGCACCCCCCGACGATCCACAACCACCTGCTCGACGTGACGTCGCCACGACTCGACGCGACATCGCGACGACCAGCACCGTCCGACGGTGACGCAACCCACGGCCAGGGCGCAGCGGCACCGGGAGCCGGAAGCCGGAAGCCGGAAGCCGGAAGCCGGAAGCCGGAAGCCGGAAGCCGGGAGCCGGGAGCCGGGAGCCGGGAGCCGGGAGCGACCGTGCCACGCGGCGACCGAAGGCGACAGCGGGAGCATGCTCGGTGAACCGACACCGCGGGCAGTCGCCCGAGGTGGGCGGAGACCAGGGCGAGACGACGCCGGGCGGGGTGGGTGGTGGTGCCGCGTCGTGGTCGGGCCTGGCGGGAGCCGCGAGGAACGAGCGGCGGATGGTAGACGCGGCACCACCACCCACCCCGCCCACCCAACCCGACCACACGTCGTCGAACACCAAGAACCACGGCTCTACCTCACGCGATGCGCTCCGGGACGTGCGTCAGGCCTCGAGGATCAGGGTGACCGGGCCGTCGTTGACGAGCTCGACGGCCATGTGCGCGCCGAACCGTCCGGTCGCGACCTCGATCCCGCGCTCGCGCAGCCGTGCCACGACCGCCTCGACCAGGGGCTCGGCGACGGGCCCGGGGGCTGCTCCGTTCCACGACGGCCGGCGGCCCTTCTTCGTGTCGGCGTAGAGCGTGAACTGGCTGACGACCAGCACGGGTGCGCCCTCGTCCTGCACCGACCGCTCCCCCGCGAGGATCCGGAGCTCCGCGATCTTGCGCGCGATGGTCTCGACCTGCGCGTCGCCGTCGTCGTGCGTCACACCGACGAGCGCGAGCAGCCCGGGACGGTCGATCGCCCCGACGACCTCCGTCGTGCCGTCGTCGGCCACGACGCTCACGCTCGCGCGCGAGACGCGCTGCACGACGGCCCTCACGAGCGACGCTCCGCGTCATCCGTCGGCGCGGCGGACGCGCCGTCGAGGACCGGCCGCACGACGCCCACGGGCCGGCCCGCGCCGAGCACGGGCACGTCGCCGAGCGCGGTCAGCGCCGCGTCGTCGACCCCCGCCACGCCGAGCGCGCCGAGGCGTCGGAGCGCGGCGGCGAGCACCGCGGGCCGCGGGCGGGAGCCGCCGTCGAGCACCTTGAAGGCGAGGGCGCTGCCGTCGGGCAGGCCGGCGCCGTAGACGCCGTCCGCACCGTCCTTGGCGACCAGGCCGGGTACCGCGCGCATCGCGAGCGTCGCGTCCCGGCCCGTCCCGCCGACCATCTCCGGGAACGCCGCCATCGCGCGCGCGACGTGCGCCTCCGGCGAGCGCGGGTCGCGCTCCGGGGCTGCGGCGAGCCGCCCGAACGCCCGCGCGAGGCCGCGCACTGTCGTCGAGAAGAGTGGCGCGCCGCAGCCGTCGACGGTCACGTGCTCGACCGGCACGCCGGTCGCCTCGGCGACGGTCTCGCGGACCGCGACCTGCAGCGGGTGGTCGACGTCCAGGTAGGTGGCGGTGTCCCAGCCGGCGGCGACGCACGTCGCGAGCATCGCCGCGTGCTTGCCGGAGCAGTTCTGCGTGATCGACGACGGCCCGTGGCCCTCGAGCTGCCACGTGAACGCGGCGGGCGGGTGGAGCGGCATGTCGGGCGTGTTCCGCAGCGCCGACTCGTCGAGCCCGGCGCCGTCGAGGATCTCCCGGACGCCGGCGAGGTGCACCGGCTCCCCGTTGTGGCTCGCGGCGGCGAGCGCCAGGAGGCGGGGTGGCAGGACGAGCCCGTGCCGCAGCATCGCGACGGCCTGGAACGGCTTGACGCTCGACCGCGGCCAGATCACGGCGTCGGCGTCGCCACGCTCCAGGACCGGCTCGCCGTCGCCGCTCAGCAGGACGAGGTGCCCGGCGTGGACCGACTCGACGAGGTCGCCCCGGACGACCTCCGCGAGCGGGACGGCGGCGCGCTCGACCCCGCCGTGGACGTGCGCGGTCACCGGCGCGTCACCAGCCGCCGGGGCGGCCGGACGACCCGTTGCCGCGGCCGTTGCCGTACGGCTGGAGCCGCGGGCGCACGTCGACGAGGTAGACGATCGCCGCGACGACCGCGATGAGCCCGATGAAGCCGAGGTTCACACCGCCGCCGAGGGGCAGCGAGAGGAATCCGAGGGCCGCGGCGACCGCGAGGATCGCGAGCCAGATCGGCTTGGTCAGCTTCCCCTCGGCCGTGAACGCTCCGGCCGGACGCCGGATCGCGTCGACGAGCGCGAAGAGCTGCGTCCCGAACACGACGAGCGAGAGCGCGAGGTAGACGATCCACTGCAGCGACCCGATGATTCCCACGGGCACGAGCCTACGGTCTGGCGAGGGGCCACGGCACCACCCGCAGCCCGACCGACCGCGCGGCGGTCACCACGTGCGGGTCCCAGGCCGCGACGATCGTGTCGTCGTGCGCGACAACGAGGGCGCTCGCCACGTGCACCGCGTCGTTGCTGCGCAGCGCACCGGCCGCGACGAGCGCCGACGCGCGGTCGGCGACCTCGCCCGAGACCTCGACGACGTGGAGCGCGGGGTACAGCTCGTCCAACGCGCCGAGGGCGCTCGCGTGGCCCGGGCCGTCGAGCACGCCGGCGCGGGCGCCCACGGCGAGCGCCGCCCGCACCTCGACGTCGGCGAGGCGGCTCGTCACGACGACGTCCGCCCGGTTCCACAGGCGGCTGGCCAGCGCGGAGCCGGCCTCGGGGACGCAGAGCTTCACGAGGGCGCTCGCGTCGAAGTAGACCAGGGCCATCGGGGCCTCAGCGCCGGATCCGACGGACGAGCGCGGCGACGCCGCCCCCACGACCACCACGGACGCCGTCGGACGACCGCGCCCCGTCCGTCGTCGCGGGTCGCGCGCCGGCGTCGCCGCCCGCGGGGACCACGTGGACCGGGCGCTCGCCCGCCGGCGGGACCAGCACGCCGTCGCGCACGAGCTCGGTGACCAGGTCTGCCGTCGCGACGCCCGTCAGCCGGGCGACGGGGACGCCGCGCTCGGTGATGACGACCTCCTCGCCCTCCCTGGCCCGCTCGATCCACGACTTGAGCTCGGCGCGCAGGGCGCTGACGGGGACCTCCATGCCCCGACGGTACCGGCCCGGGGCTCCGCTGTGCAGGGTGAAGAACGTCCGGTTCGCCCCGACGGGCCGGGATGGTCCGCTCAGAGCTCGGGAAGGGCGTCGCGCGCCTGCTGCGGCGACGCCCCGGCCGCCTCCAGGAGGTCGACGATGGGCGACCGCACGAGCATGACGAGCGACTGCACCTGCCAGTCGCCGTCGCCGAGCGCGTGCGGGTCCGCGCTGTGCGCGACCTCGAGGAGGACCTCGCGCGCGACGGCCGGGTCGCGGCCGGCGCCGACCGCTTCCGCGAGCACGTGCACCCCGGCGCCGAACCGGGCGACGAGGTCCGCGACCGCGTCGAGCTCCCGCTCGTCCGGCCCACCCGCGACCGGCATCGCACGCCGCGCCAGGACGCGCACGCTGCGCATGGCGCGGTCCACGAGGACGGCCTGTCGCTCGAGGCCGCCGAGCTCGTCGCGGTGCCGCAGCCCGGCCGCGGTGACGCGTGCGAGCTCCCGCGCCGACGACGCCGCCGACTGCCAGTCCTCGAGCGCTCCCTCGGAGGCGCGGCCCTTGACGAGCGCCGCCTCGAGGTCGGCGCGGTCGCGTCTGCGCAGCCCTCGCGCGAGGACGTCGAGGACGGCGGCGAGCTCCGTCGTCGCCTCGGCACCCAGCAGCCGGGGACGACGGCGGGGGTCGCCGGGCGTGAGCGCCGCGACCGCGAGCGCGACGGCCCCGCCCACCAGCGCGTCCGTCCACCGCCCGAGCGGGCCGCCGGCCTGCGCCGCCGGGAGCCCGACGATGACGATCGCCTGCACGCCGGCCTGCGTCGTGAGCATCGCGCCGCGGTCGATGAAGCGGGCCGCGAGCGCGGAGACGGCGAGCACGACGGCGACCTGCCACCACCCGGAGCCGATCGCGTGGACGACGAGGTCCCCGAGCCCGACGCCGATCGCGACCCCGACCGCGAGCTCGAGGACGCGGCGGAGCTGCCGGTCCTGGCTGAACCCGAGGCACACCCACGCGGAGACGGGGGCGAAGAAGGGAGCGGTGTGGCCGAGACCGTACCGGGCGATGCCGAACGCGAGGCCCGCGGCGGCCGACGCCTGGAGGATGGGCCACAGCGCCACGCGGACGCGTGAGACGCCCTGCCGGATCCGGGCGCGCAGGAGGAGCCGGCGCCACGCGGTGCGGGCGACGTCGACCGCGCCGGGTCCGGAGGCCGGGCCCGGCGGGCGCCCGGACGCCGGCCCCGCGGTCACAGCATGCTCGTCGGCGCGCCCTCGCCGCGGGGCGTGATCCCCCGGCCGACGGGGCCGCGCGGGGCGGGACGGTCGACCGAGACGCCCTCGCCGGGCACCACGACCTCCTGCGCCGCGGAGATCGCGCCACCGTCGCAGTCGACCAGGAGCTCGGCGTCCTCGGGGACGCTGCGCTTGAGGACGGCGAGCGCGATCGGGCCGAGCTCGTGGTGGCGCGCGACCGACGTCACGGCGCCGACGGGCCGCCCGTCGAGCGTGACCTCGGCGCCGGGCGCGGGCAGCAGGTGCCCCGAGCCGTCGAGGTGCAGCATCACGACCCGGCGCGGCGGGCGCCCGAGGTTGTGCACGCGCGCGATCGTCTCCTGGCCTCGGTAGCAGCCCTTGTGGAGGTGGACGGAGGTGCGCAGCCAGTCGGTCTCGTGCGGGATCGACCGGTGGTCGATCTCGGTCGCGAGCCGCGGCCGCCACGCCTCGACGCGGGCGGCCTCGCTCGCCCACGTGCCGACGAGCCGCCACCCGGCCGCCTCGCGCGCGGCGACGGCGTCGGCCAGCTCGGCCCGCGGCACCAGCACGAGCCGCCACGGCCGCTCCCGGCCCGGGTGCTCGTCCTCGGGCGGGCCGTACCGCGTGCCGCCGCCGGTGACGCGCGGCCACGGGTCGCGCCACGTGACCGGCTCGTCCTCCGCGCCCTCGGCGTCGACGGGCTCGCCGAGCGCCGCCCACGCGTCGGTGGCGTCGGAGATCTCGACCCGGAGCATGAACTTCATCCGGTCGAGCCAGGCGGCGAGGTCGGCGGCGTGCGAGCGCTCGGTGACGAGCCAGGTCGTCTCGCCGTCGTCGACGACGGACGCCGCGTGCTCGACGTGCCCCTGCGGGGAGAGGACGAGCAGCTCCGTCGACGTGCGCGGGGAGATGTTCGTCAGGTCCTGCGACGTGATGGAGTGCAGCCAGCTCAGCCGGTCGGGACCCGTGACCGTGACGACGCCGAGGTGCGACTGGTCGACGACGGCACCGCCCGTGCGCAGCGCGCGCTGCTCCCCCGTCGGGTCGCCGTAGTGCCAGGCGACGCCCTCGTCGGGGCCGGTCGCGGGCACCGCGCCGTGGCGGGACAGGAGCGGGCTGGTGTAGCCGGTGGTCACGGGTGGTCCTCCTTCGTCGGCGCGTCCGGGCGTGCGGGCGCGCTCGTCCGTCGGCCCGCGGGTCAGGTCGTCGGGCGCCGGGTCAGCTTCGCGGACGCGTACGACTGCAACGGCTCACCGAAGGCCGCCAATTCCCACACCCACAGGAGCTGGCCCTCGACGAACCCGTACAGCCGCTTCGAGGCCGTGACCTCCGACGCGGTGGACGTGCGGGCGATCAGGTCGCTCGCCAGGTCCACGCGGCCGTTGCCGACCGCTCCGAGGTACACGGACACGCGGCCCGCGGGGTCGGCGATCAGCACCTCGAGCGGGTGCCGGTCGTCCTCGAGCCCGTCGGGCCGGTCGGTGGACACGCGCCAGTAGCCCGTCTCGGTGGACCACACGGGGGCGTCCGACGCCGCGGCGTCCAGCGTCGCGGCGTCGCGCTCGGGCCACGCGCCCTCGTCGGGGACGGTCTCCGGCACCTCGGTCTCGAGGAGTCGCAGGGTCGACTCGTAGCGTAGGTACGGGCCGCCGTCGTGGTCGAACACGACGTCGTGGACGAACGGCGTCTCCTCGATGCCCGGGTACTTGACGACCCCCTCGCCGCGCCAGCTCCCGACGAGCCAGGCGAGCGGGTAGACCTCGGGCGCGAGCCCCTCGGGGAACTCGAACGGCATCAGCGACCACCTCTCGGAGTCGGGCGGGGCGACGTGCGGGGGGCGGGGCTCGCCCCGCGCGGCAGCGTCAGCGCTGGCCCTTGTAGAGCTTGTAGACGACGTACCCCGCGAACCACGTGATGGTGACCGTCGCCGCGAGGAGCAGGCCGAGGAAGATCAGCTCGAGAGTGTGCGGACTCATGCGCCCGATCCTACCGGCCGGGCGGGACGACCACGCCGCGGGCGGGGAAGACGCCGGCGGGGAGGGCTACGCTCGGCCGCGTGACCGACATCGTGCCGCCGCCCGCGGCTCCCCGTCAGCGCTCGCTCGTCGTCAAGGCCACCTCGGGGCTCGACCGCCCCGAGGCCGCCAACCAGGCGTTCACCGTCGCCGCCGCGGCGGTCGCGGCAGGCGTCGAGGTGAGCGTGTGGCTCACGGGCGAGGCCGCGTGGTTCGGGCTGCCCGGGCGTGCGGCGGAGCTCGAGCTGGAGCACGCCGCCCCGCTGCCCGACCTGCTCGACGCCGTGCTCGCCGCCGGCACCCTCACCGTGTGCACGCAGTGCGCGGCGCGCCGCGGGATCACGGCCGACGACGTGCTGCCCGGCGTGCGGATCGCCGGCGCGGCGGTGTTCGTCGAGGAGGCGCTGCGCGAGGGCGCACAGGCCCTCGTCTACTGACCCGCGGCCGACCGCACCGGTTCACCGGCGCGTCAGCCCGCGAGCGCGTCAGCCCGGGAGCGTCAGCGCGCGGGGGCGACCCGACGCAGCAGCAGGTACAGCTCGCACCCCAGGCACAGGCCGAACGCGGCGTTGAGGACGGCGGCCACGAGCGCGAGCGCCGCCGCGGCGGGCACGGCCGCCTCGACGCCGAGCAGCCCCAGCACGACCCCTGCGCCGGTGATGACGAGGCCGACCGCCTGCGCGAACCGCGGCGGCCTCGGGTCCTCGCGCTCCGCCGTCGGGCCGATGCGCGGGAGCACGACCACGCGGTAGACCCACGCCTGCCACGTGCCCTGCGCGCCCCGGATCGCGCCGAGCAGGAAGCTCGCCGCGACGAGCGCGAGCAGCACGAGCGCGGCGGGCGACGTCCACAGGAGGATGACGACCGCGAGCAGCAGCGCCGTGATGCCCGCCCCCGCACGCGGCCCCCGCGGGTCGATGCCGGCGGGCGCAGTCCCGCGCTCCGTCGTGGCGTCGCCTCGCCCAGCCTGGTCGCTCATGCGGTCTCCTCCGGTGCGGCCGTCGGGGACGGCGTGGGTCAGGCGTCGTGCGCGGTCGCGGAGGCCGCTCCCGCGTCCGCGACGGCGAGCGCCGCGAGCGCCTGGGCGCGGTTCATCCCCCCGCTCGCGCGGGCGACCTCCCGACCCTCCGCGTCGAGCACGAGGACGGTCGGCGTGCGCAGTATGCCGAATGCTCGCACCAGGTCGAGGTGGTCGTCGACGTCCATCTCACGATGCGTCACGTCGTCGTGCGCTGCGCTCACCTCGCCGAGGACGCGCGCCGTCGCCCGGCACGGCGCGCACAGCTCCGCCGAGAACTGCACGAACGTGCCGCGCGCACCCAGCACGACGCCGTGGGCGGGCCAGTCGAAGGACGCCGCGCCGTCGTCGGTCGCGGACCCGGACGTCGTCGTGCGCGGCGCGCGCACGACCCCCTGGCGCCGCTGCCACCACACGCCGAGGGCGAGCGTCGCGAGCAGGGTCGCGCCGAGGAGCACGACGGGGAGCACCGACGGCGTCATCCCACGATCACCCGGCCCACCACGAAGATCAGCGTCCCGCCGACCGCGACCGGCAGCGCCGTCGCGGAGAACGCGCCGAGGCGCCCCCGCAGCTCCGGGAGCTGGTCGAAGAGCGCGTGGAGCGACGCGACGAGCAGGCCCGCGACGACGCCGGACCAGACGCCGCTCAGCAGGTCGAGGTCGGGCATGACGTACCCGACGGCACCGCCCGCGGCGACCGCGAGCCCCAGGGTGAGCGCGGCGTTGGTCCAGCCGCCCAGCGGCAGCGCCGAGACCGCGGAGGCGACGGCCAGCGCGACCGCGCACGTCACGACCAGGGACTCGCCCGCGTCGGTGCGTCCCGTCGCGATCCAGCCCGCGCACGACGTCGCGACGACGATCCCGCTCACGGTCCCGACGAGCGACTCGACCAGCCGCGGGCGCCCGTCGCGGCGCAGGAGCTCGGCGACGAACGCGAGCACCACGGCGAGCGCGAGCACCACGGGCAGGTGCCGCAGCGCGGGCTCGCCGTGCGTCGCGGCCGTGGCACCCACGGCGCCGAGCCCGGCGATCGCGATGACGACGCGCGTCCCGCCGTGCACGGGGATGTCGAGCAGGCGCGGCCACCCGATCGCGACGATCAGGGCCAGCGCCCCCGACGCCGCGGCGAGCGGGAGCGGGCCGAAGAACGCGGCGACGGCGATGCCTGCGGCGAGGCACGCCGTGACGACGGCCCGGGTCGAGAGGTCCACGCGGTCAGCGCCCCGTTCGGGGGTCGCGGGAGGGCGTCGGGTCGTGCAGCACGCCTCAGAGTGTCGCAGAGTCTCCCGCCGGACCGCCTACCGGCCCCGGCACGCGCGCCCGTGAGACGTTCGCCGTCTCCGCGCCCGGCACGCGATACGGTAACCATCCACGGACCGAGAACGTGGCCGATGACGTGGCGAGCCCCGCAGAGGTACGTCCCGGCCCGGTCGCCACGCGTCGACGCCCGGGGGCGCCGCCCGCGCCCCGCGACCCGGAAGGAGGTGTCGGATGGCGGACCTGCTCATCCTCACCCCCGCGACAGGCGGTTCCGTCGAGGTCCTGCCCGCGCTCGGCCTGCTCTCGCACCGCATCCGGGTCCTGCCCATGGAGCCGTCGGCGCTGGTCGACGCCCCGGACTCCGACGTCGTGCTGCTCGACGCGCGCCGCGACCTCGTCGCGGCCCGCACCACGTGCCGCCTCCTGCACGCCACCGGGCTCACCGTCCCGCTCGTGCTCGTCCTCACCGAGGGCGGGCTGACCGTCGTCACGGCGGAGTGGGGCGCGGACGACCTCCTCCTCGAGGCGGCCGGGCCGGCGGAGGTGGAGGCACGCCTGCGCCTCGTCATCGAACGGTCCGCACGCGGCCCGGCCGAGGACGGTCCGCAGGAGATCGCGGCGGGCGAGCTCGCGATCGACGCGAGCGGCTACACCGCACGGCTGCGCGGCCGGCCCATCGACCTCACCTACAAGGAGTTCGAGCTCCTCAAGTACCTCGTGCAGCACCCCGGCCGCGTGTTCACCCGCGCCCAGCTGCTCCAGGAGGTGTGGGGGTACGACTACTACGGCGGCACGCGGACCGTCGACGTCCACGTCCGGCGCCTGCGCGCCAAGCTCGGCCCCGAGCACGAGCAGCTCATCGGGACGGTGCGCAACGTCGGGTACCGGTTCGACCCGCCGAAGGACCGCCGCCCCGCCGAGGGGGCGGACGACGCCGGGGCGGGGACCGCCGGGTCGTCGGCCGACAGCGGGCCCGGGACCCCGGTAGGTTCGTCCGGGTGACGCCCGACCCCTCCGACTTCACGTCCGCGCTGCCCGACGGCCCCTGGCGCCATGAGCTCGTCCCGGCCAACGGCGCGCGCTTCCACGTCGCGCTCGCCGGTCCCGAGGACCGCGGGGTGCGGGACCCCGGGCCGCCGCTCGTCGTCCTGCTCCACTCCTTCCCGCAGTTCTGGTGGGCGTGGCGCCACCAGATCGAGCCGCTCGCCGCGGCGGGCTACCGCGTCGCCGCGATGGACGTGCGGGGCGTCGGCGCCTCAGACAAGCCGCCGATCGGCTACGACGCCCCGACCCGCACGCGCGACATCGCGGGGGTCGTGCGCTCGCTCGGGTCCGGACGCGCCGTCGTCGTGGGCCATGGCACGGGCGGAAGCCTCGCCTGGGCGATGGCTGCGCTCCAGCCCGCCGTCACGGCCGGCGTCGCCGCGTTCTCCGCGCCGCACCCCGCGCGGCTGCACACCTCCGCCCGCCGCCTGCTCACGCCCGCCGCGCTGCGTCAGCTCGCGTTCTACCAGGTGCCCACGCTGCCCGAGCGCGCGCTCGTCCGCGGCGACCTCGTGGCCGAGGTGCTCGCGACCGGGGCGGCCACGCCCTTCGCGCCCGACGTCGTCGACACGTACCGCACGGTCATGCGCATCCCGTTCGCGGCGCACACCGCCATGGAGTCGCTGCGCTGGGCGGTGCGCTCGACCCCTCGCCCGGACGGCCGTCGCTTCCTCGCCGCGCTCCGCCGCCCGATCGACGTCCCCGCGCTGCAGGTCCACGCCGAGGAGGACGGCCTCGTGCGACGCGACCTCGCCGACGCCGACGGCGCCGCGCTCGCCCGCGACTTCCGCTTCGAGGTCGTGGACGGTGCCGGCCACTACCTCCCCGAAGAGGCGCCCGACGCCGTGACGAACCTGCTGCTCGACTGGCTCCCGCGCGCGGTCTAGCCGGTGGCCTCAGCTCGTCTTGACGAGCTTCGCCGCCTTGACCGGGTCGACCTCGCCGACACCGAAGGACGGGCACCAGCGGGCGATCGTGCACGCGCCGCACGCGGGCTTGCGCGCGAAGCACACCCGCCGGCCGTGGAAGATCAGCCGGTGCGAGAGCATCGTCCACTCCGACTTCTCGATGAGACCGCCGACGACCTGCTCGACCTTGACCGGGTCCTCCTCGGTGGTCCAGCCGAGACGGCGCACGAGCCGGCCGAAGTGGGTGTCGACCGTCAGCCCCGGCACGCCGAACGCGTTGCCCAGCACGACGTTCGCCGTCTTGCGACCCACGCCCGGCAGGGTCACGAGGTCCTCCAGGCGTCCCGGCACCTCGCCGTCGTAGCGCTCGACGAGCGCCTGGCCGATGCCGATGACCGACTGCGCCTTGGCCCGGAAGAACCCGGTGGGGCGCAGCATCTCCTCGAGCTCCTCCCGGTCCGCGCCCGCGTACGCCGCGGCGTCCGGGTACCGCGCGAACAGCGCCGGGGTCGTGAGGTTGACGCGCTTGTCCGTGGTCTGCGCGGACAGGACGGTCGCGACGAGCAGCTCGAGCGGCGTCGTGAAGTCCAGCTCGCAGTGCGCGTCCGGATAGGTGACCGCGAGCTCGCGGTTGGTGCGGCGCGCCCGCCGGACGAGGGCGAGGTGCGACTCGGGCTTCGGCGCCCCCGTGCGGGCCGGCTCGGTGGTGGTCACGGACCCACCGTAGCCGCCGCCCCCGACACCCGAGTTGCAGCCGTAGGGCAGACTTGTCCTGGAACATTTCCGAGGACGAGACGATAGGACACCCCGCGTGGACGACGACGTTGTGCTCTCCGCCCCCCTGTTCGCGACGATGGACGCGGACGAGACGCGCACCCTCTTCGAGTCGATGCAGCAGATCGAGCTCTCCCGCGGCGACGTGCTGTTCCGCGAGGGCGAGCCGGGCGACCGCCTCTACGTGATCGCGAGCGGCAAGATCAAGCTGGGGCGCCGCTCCAACGACGGCCGCGAGAACCTCCTGTCGATCCTCGGCCCCGGCGAGATGTTCGGCGAGCTCTCCCTGTTCGACCCGGGCCCCCGCACCGCCACCGCGAGCTCCGTCGCCGACTCCGTCATCTACGAGCTCGGGCACGACCAGCTCGTCGAGTGGATCGAGAAGCACCCGAGCGTCGCCAAGCACCTGCTCAACGCCCTCGCGCGCCGGCTGCGCCGCACGAACGAGACGCTGGCCGACCTCGTGTTCTCCGACGTGCCGGGCCGCGTCGCCAAGGCGCTCCTGGACCTGTCGACGCGCTTCGGCGAGGAGACGGACGAGGGCATCCGCGTCGCGCACGACCTCACGCAGGAGGAGCTCGCGCAGCTCGTCGGCGCGTCGCGCGAGACCGTGAACAAGGCGCTCGCCGACTTCGCGACGCGCGGCTGGGTGCGCCGCGAGGGCCGGGCCGTCGTCCTGCTCGACATGGACCGCCTGGAGCGCCGCGCGCGCTGACCGCCGCACCGACGAGGACGGGGTCGGCGACCGGGTCCGCGAGGACCTGGCCGCCGACCCCGTTCGCGTGCCGGCAGAGGGTGCTACTCCGCGAGCTCCACGACGATCTCGACCTCGACCGGGGCGTCGAGCGGCAGGACCGCGACGCCGACGGCGCTGCGGGCATGGACGCCCGCCTCGCCGAAGACCTCTCCGAGGAGGGTGCTCGCTCCGTTGACCACCCCGGGCTGACCCGTGAACGACGGGTCGCTCGCGACGAACCCGACGACCTTCACGACGCGGGCGACCTGGTCGAGGTTCCCGACGACGTCGTGCACGGCGGCGAGCGCGTTGAGCGCGCACTGCCGCGCCAGGGCTGCGGCCTCGGTGGGCGGGACGAGCCCCTCGCCGTCGCCGACCTTGCCCGTCGCGGGCAGGGCGCCGTCCACGAACGGGAGCTGGCCCGACGTGTGGACGTACCGGCCCGAACGCACGGCGGGCACGTAGGCCGCGACGGGCGCCGCCACCGGCGGGAGGGCGAGGCCGAGCTCCGTCAGGCGCGCGGCGATCGTCCCGGCGTGGAACCCCGCCACTACTTCTCCCCGGTCGGGCGCTTGAGGTAGGCGACGAGGCCGTTGCCGTCGGGGCCCGTGACGACCTGGACGAGCTCCCAGCCGTCGGAGCCCCACTGGTCGAGGACGGCCTTGGTGTTGTGGATGATGAGGGGGATGGTCGCGTACTCCCACGTGGTTGCCATGGGGCGAGCGTAGTCGGCCGCCGCGGGCATCACCCGCGAGCACCGCCGCGGGATGCTTACACAACCCGCACACCCGCGAGCCCCGGGATCCCGGGGCCCTCCCAGGGCCGCTCCCGTAGGGTTGGCACCATGGCTTCCCCTGTGCGTCCTCGCGGCCGGCAGATCAACGCGTACCAGCTCGTCGCCCTCTTCCTGGCGTTCGTGCTGGTCTCCGGCGTGGGCGGCGTCCTCGCGGCCGGACTGCTCGTCCCGCTCGCCGCCGGGGCGAACACGGCGACCGACACCGCCGTCGAGGTGTTCGACGAGCTGCCGGCGGACCTCGAGCCGGGCCCGCTGTCCGAGCAGTCGCGCATCTACGCCAACGACGGCACGACGCGCCTCGCGACGTTCTACACCGAGAACCGGATCGTGGTCCCGCTGGACCAGGTCTCGGACGCGATGAAGAACGCGGTCATCGCGATCGAGGACAAGCGCTTCTGGGACCACGGCGGCGTCGACGTCGAGGGTCTCCCCCGCGCGGTCGTCAACAACATCACGGGCGGCGACACCCAGGGCGCCTCGACGCTCACGCAGCAGTACGTGAAGAACGTGCTCATCGAGCAGGCGGTCCGCGAGAACGACACCATGGCGCTCTACGAGGCCAACGAGAAGTCGCTCGGGCGCAAGGCGCGCGAGGCCAAGCTGGCCATCGCGCTCGAGAAGAAGATGACCAAGGAGGAGATCCTCCAGGGGTACCTCAACATCGCGCAGTTCGGCCGCTCGGTCTACGGCGTGGAGACGGCGGCGCGGCACTACTTCAACAAGAGCGCGATCGATCTCGACTACGTCGAGGCCGCGACGATCGCGGGGATCACCAAGGCGCCGTCGACGTACGACCCGACCACGGAGCCGGAGAACGCCCAGAAGCGTCGCGACATCGTGCTCAACCAGATGTACCAGCAGGGGTACATCACCCGGGAGGAGTACGACACGGGCCGCGCCCGTCCGATCGCCGACACGCTCTCCGTCCAGCCGCTCGAGGCGGGCTGCCAGGCATCCGGCGGATCGGCGTTCTTCTGCGACTACGTCACGAAGATCATCATGTCCGACCCGGTGTTCGGCGAGACCAAGGAGGAGCGCCAGACGCTGCTCTACCGCGGCGGCCTCGACATCTACACGACGCTCGACCCCGCCATGCAGGCAGCGGCAGAGCAGCACGCCTCGGCGGCGGTCCCGGCGGACGACCCGAGCCAGATCGAGGACGCGATCGTCACCGTCGAGCCGGGGACCGGCAAGATCCTCGCGATGGCGCAGAACCGCGCGTTCGACAACACCCAGGAGCCCGCGCCGAACACGACGGCGGTCAACTACAGCGTCGACCAGGCCCACGGGTCGTCCAACGGGTTCTCCCCCGGCTCGACGTGGAAGCCGTTCGTGCTCGCCGAGTGGCTCAACCAGGGGCACTCGCTCTACGAGACCGTGAGCGCCAACAAGCGCACCTGGACGATCAACCGCGACTTCCACGCGAGCTGCACGCGGCTCGGGAACGAGAAGTGGACCCCCGCGAACTCCGACGGGCCCGGCAGCGGGTCGATGTCGGTCCTCAAGGCGACGTACAACTCCGTCAACACCGCGTACACCACGATGGCGAGCCAGCTCGACCTGTGCGGCATCGCGACCACCGCGAAGGCCGCCGGGTTCCAGCCGTCGATGCTCCGGGACGAGGGCAACATCGACATCAACGCGTCGATGATCCTCGGCACCCAGAACTCCTCCCCGCTGCAGATGGCCGCGGCGTACGCGACGTTCGCGAGCGGCGGCACGTACTGCTCGCCCGTCGCGATCACCAAGGTCCTCGACTCCGACGGCCAGGAGCTCCCGGTGCCGTCCGCGAACTGCCAGCCCAACGCCATCGACCCGACGGTCGCGAACACGGTCACCTACGCGCTGCAGCAGGTGCTCACGCAGGGCTCCGGGCGCGGCAACGGTCTCGCCGACGGGCGTCCTGCCGCCGGCAAGACCGGCACGGCGAACAACAACACGCACACGTGGTTCATCGGGTACACCCCGCAGGTCGTCACCGCCGTGTGGATCGGCAACGCCGAGAGCGACGTCCCGATGAACGGGCGCTTCACGATCAACGGGAAGACCCGCCCCTACTGGTACGGCTCGAGCCTGGCCGCGCCGACCTGGCGCGACTACATGAACCAGATCCTCGCCGGCCAGCCCGCCCCGGGCTTCGCCGACCCGGACTGGAAGCGGATCAACGCCCCCGCCCCGCCCCCCACGGCGCCGACGACCCCCGAGGGTGGCGGCGGCGACCAGGGCGGCGGCCAGGGTGGTGACCAGGGCGGCGGCGACCAGGGCGGCGGCGACGCCCCCGACGCCGACGCCGGCGGAGGTCGTGGCGACCGCGGTGACCGCGGGAACGGGGCCGGCCGCGACGACGTCGACCTCGGCGAGTGGTTCGGCAACCTCGGCGGCGGGGGGAACGGCTGAGCGCCGTCGGCCCGCGCCGGGCCCTGCGCGGGCTCGGTGCGCTCGCCGCAGTCGGTCTGGCGGGCGTCGCGTACGCGCACGTCGAGACCAAGCTCTTCACGCTCCGCCGGGTGACCGTGCCCGTGCTGCCCGCCGGCACGCCCGACCTGCGGGTGCTCCACGTCTCGGACCTCCACCTGGTCCCCAGCCAGCGGCGCAAGATCGAGTGGGTGCGCTCGCTCGCCGAGCTCGAGCCGGACCTCGTCGTCGACACGGGAGACAACCTCGCGCACGTCGACTCGCTCGAACCCCTGCTGCACGCGCTCGAGCCGCTGCTGTCGGCTCCCGGAGCCTTCGTCATGGGGTCGAACGACTACTACGCGCCCGTCCCCAAGAACCCGGCGCGGTACCTCCTGCCGGACGCGCGCGTGCCGTTCGCGTCCCAGGCACGCCTGCTGCCCGCGAGCGAGCTCGCCGCGGCGATGCGTGACGCGGGCTGGGTCGACCTCACGAACCGTCGCGACGTCCTCGAGGTCGGCGGCGTCCGCCTCGACCTCGTCGGCGTGGACGACCCCCACCTCGACCGGGACGTCTTCCCGGCGCCCACCGCGCCGGACGGCCGCCACGACGGCCCCGAGGCGCCGTCGAGCGACGGACCGGTGCTCCGCGTCGGGGTCACGCACGCCCCGTACCGGCGCGTCCTGGACGCCATGCACGACGACGCCGCGGAGCTGATCCTCGCGGGCCACACCCACGGCGGGCAGCTCTGCGTGCCCGGGTTCGGCGCGCTCGTCACGAACTGCGACATCGACCGACGGCGGGCCAAGGGCCTGCACGGCTGGCCCGGGGCGCGGCCCGACGCACCGGGCGGCGAGGACTCGACGTGGCTCCACGTCTCCGCCGGAGCGGGCACCTCGCCGTACGCGCAGGTGCGATTCGCGTGCCGACCCGAGGCGACGCTGCTCACCCTGACGGCACGCTGACCGCGGTGCGCCGCCCTCACCGCGAGGGCGCGCACCGGGTGTCGCCGGGGTCACGGGAATCGAGTTTCGTCGCACGGCACTTCGTCGGCTATTCTGAGCAGGCTTCCCGCGCGGAAGACGAGGACTCCTCGTCGATCGTCGTGCGGACGAGCAACCGGGGTGTGGCGCAGCTTGGTAGCGCGCTTCGTTCGGGACGAAGAGGTCGCAGGTTCAAATCCTGTCACCCCGACCAGGCAGAAGGCCCGGAATCGCCACGATTCCGGGCCTTCGTCATGTCACGACAGCGAGCGTCGGCGCGGCCGGTGGGCAAGCTTTGGGCACAACCGCGGACGACGCAGCCACATCGAGCGCTACCGCGACGGCGTCGAGGTCGTCGTCGAACAGGTCGGCGTACCGGTCGAGCGTCATGGCCGCGGACGCGTGCCCGAGCATCCGCTGCACGGCCTTCACGTTCGCGCCCGCGGACACCGCGAGCGACGCCGCGGTGTGCCGCAGGTCGTGCGGGGTCAGGCGCGGGAAGTCCCGGTCCCCCGACCCGACGTCGACGACCGCGAAGTGCTCGAGCGCCGGGGCGTCCCACGCGGCCGCCGCTACGTCTGGGCCGTAACGGGACGACCTTCCGCGCATCGAGCTCGTGCGGGCACGGGTCTCCGTTCATCCACGCCTCGAGGCAGCCCTCACGCACGCACCACCGGCCCCGCTTCACTCGCTGCGCGCCGTGCAGCTCGCCGCCACGCATGGCGTCCCGCACCGTCTCCTCATGGCACCGCGCCGCCACGGCCGCCTCCGCGGCCGTCAACCAGGCCCCGAACCCGTCGTCTCTCACGTCGCGACGGTAGCGCGCGCGAAGGGGCACTCTGACCGCTCGACGATCCCCGAGACGCGCAGACGACGACGCAAGCGGCGCTGCTCGGGTAGACCCTCCTCACGAGCGTCGGCCGACCGGGCCGACCCCAACCCGAGAGGACGCGATCATGCCCGTCACCATCCACAAGACCTCGACCTACCTCTACACCATCGCCCGCGACAGGACGGGGGTTCTGGTAGGTCTCTCACGCGGCAAGGCGCGCGAACTCACCACCGAGCGCGATCACGACCGAGCACGGCACGAGGCGAGCAACCCCCGGCGCCACGGCGGGCAGGTGCTCGTCATCGCCGACGACGGCACCGCGACGATCGAGTAGCCCGCCGCTCGCGGCGTGGACACCCATTGGACACAACTGCGGTCCACCGTGCCAGCCGTGAGTTCACCCCTAGAGCCCATCGAGTCGCAGGTTCCCGCCGATCCTCGCCCGTGCCTGCGGTGCGGCGAGAAACTCGGGACGAAGCTGTCGCAGGTTCAAGTCCTGTCACCCCGACCAGCCGAGAGGCCCTCCGACCAGCGGAAACGCTGAGTCGGGGGGCCTCATTTTTTGGCGCCTTGCGCCCCGCGCGCGATAGCGATCCGTTGGCCCTCGGGTCGGGATCTCGCCTCTCGCCGACCTACCCCGTGCGCACAGGCGGCCCTCTCGCACTAGACACACGTCCTCACGGGACGGTACGGTGTCCAAATCGGACACCATGGCGTCCGAGCAGACCGGAGGGTATGACGTGACAACCTACGCCTACTGGAACAACAAGGGCGGCACGGGCAAGACCAGCCTGTGCTTCCAGTCCATCTGCTTCTATGCCCATAGCCATCCCGGGGAACGTGTCCTCGCGATTGACGTCTGCCCGCAAGCGAATCTCTCCGAGTTGTTCTTGGGCGGCCTGGCGAACGAGGGAAGTACCCGCCTGCTCGCCCGCCAAGGCGAGACCGTCCGCGCGACCATCGGCGGCTACTTCCAGCTTCGGCTGCCGGCTCCGTACTCGCCGCCCTCGATCAACGCGCACGACTTCATCACCACGCCAGCTGATTTCAATCCGGACATCCCGACCAATGTCGACCTGATCTGTGGCGATCCTCTGCTCGAACTCCAGTCCAACGCGATCTCGACTCTCGCGAACAACCAGATCCCGGGTACGAATGCCTGGGTCGCCGTTGTCGACTGGCTCCGCGATCTGCTCGCAGACATCCAGGACGACTACGACACCATCTTCATCGACTGCAACCCGAGCTTCTCGATCTACACACAGATCGCTCTGTCCGCCGTGGACCGACTCGTGCTGCCGGTCATGGCCGACGATTCCTCGCGCCGCGCTATCCAGAACGCCTTCTCGCTCGTCTACGGTCTGAAGCTTCCGTCTGACATCTATCAGTCCTACGCCTTCGCCACCCGTCTCATTGAAGAAGGTCGCGAGCTGCCCAAGGTCCACCTCATCGCGAAGAACCGGATCACTCAGTACATGGGCTCTGCGTCGGCCTACGCGGCCGTGCTTCGATCGATCGACGACGATGTCGCGAAGTTGATCAGTAGCAACCCCAGCATCTTCACCTTCAGCGACGTCGCCAGCGGGGTCGTCAACATTCGGGACTTCCAGACCACAGGAGTTGTCGCGTTCGCGCAGGGCACTCCGCTCTACGCTCTCAAGTCAGGCAAGCGGACGGTGCTAGGACACCGCGTGACTGTCCATGAGGACTACCGATTGAACATGGTGGACGCTATGAACAGCCTCACCGCGAAGCTCTGAGGCTCGTCCGGCGACACGTCGGCTCCATCGGGCTGACGTGTCGCCGTCTAGAGCAAGGCAAGCGGTTCTTGGTTGGAATGTCGAAGCCATCGCAGCAGGTCTGTGCCTCGCTCTCATCGCACGAGATGGTCTTTGCTCCATCAAGGCAGCCTCGGACTTACGTGGAATCGAGGTGTATCCTGCCGCAGCCTAGGATTGGTGAGCCGCGAGGCCGATCGCTGTCCCAGCGGCGTCGCACGGTGGGTCGATCGTCACCCCCGCCGCCTCCGCCTCCCCCACCAGGAGGACGAGGGCGCGCTCCATCGCCGTCGGCTGCAGCTTGCCGACCTGGTGCCCGTGCGGATGGTCGAAGAACGCGAGCAGGCACAGCAGGAGCGTGATGACGAGCGTGACGCTGCCCATGAGCAGGCCCTGCGTCGCGGCACGCTCCGCGGAGTCGGCGAAGAAGAGCAGGAAGACGAAGACGGTCGCGGAGACGACGAAGAGGACGAGCCACAGCGGCAGCGGGATCAGGCCCTCCGCGCCGTGCACGCGGGACTGGCGGGCGTCCTCGCGGTCCGCGGTCTGGTCCATCCACCGGTCGTAGGCGGACTGCTGCGTGTCCGACGCGGGGACGACGTCGCGCACGGTCCGGTAGAGCGCGACCCCCCACGGGTTGACGGCCTCGCCGAGCTCGCCGTCCGCCATCTGCTCCCACTCGTTCGCGACGACGTACCGGGCGTAGCAGACGAGCTCACCGGAGAGCCGCGCCGCGTCGTCGGGGGCGAAGAACTGTGCGGTCTCCAGCTGCTGCACGACGATCCGCGCCTCGGCCTCAGCGCCGCTCCTCGCCTCGTCGTAGGACTCGAAGGCGAGGAAGACGATGAAACCGAGGAGCACCGAGAAGCCGGTGGCGACCACCCCGAAGACCCCGGACGCCCGGTCGCCGTCGCTGAACCGGCTGCCGGCCGGTGCACGCCGCCGGACGAGCAGCATCGTCGCGACCGCCACGGCGACGACGACGGCGGTCACGATCGCGCCGACGACGATGCTCACGGCACCTCCTCCGCGCGGGGACCGCCGCGCGGTGCACGACGGTGCTGTCGTGGACAGCCTGCCCGTGCGCACCGCACGGGGCGTCACGCGAAACGCATGAACGCTGCCACGGCGCGGCGGCGCGAACCGGCGTGCGCCACGCCCAGGGCCGTGCCCACACCTGCCATCGCACCTTGCACCTCGCACCTCGCACACGATCGCGCGAGACTGGGGCCGTCCGCCCGAGTCCGGGGCACCGAGTCACCGCGGAGGTTCTGATGAGCGCTGGACGTCACGTCGTCGTCGGAGGAGGGCTCGCCGCCGCGAAGGCCGTCGAGACGCTGCGCGACGAGGGCTACGACGGCGGGCTGACCGTCGTCGCGCGCGAGCGGCACCGGCCGTACGAGCGGCCGCCGCTGTCGAAGGACTACCTGCGCGGCGAGGCGGAGCGCGAGTCGGTGTTCCCCCTCTCCGCGGACTGGTACGCCGAGCACGACGTCGAGCTCCTCACCGGGACCGACGCGACCGCCGTCGACCTCGCGGGCCGGAGCGTGTCCCTCGCCGACGGCCGGACCCTGCCGTACGAGAAATTGCTGCTCGCCACGGGATCGGCCCCGCGCCGAATCCCGCTGCCCGGCCTCGACCTGGACGGCGTCCACGAGCTGCGCACGCTCGACGAAAGCGACGCGCTCGCCGCCGCGCTGCGCGCCGCCCACGACGGCGGCACGGGGCGGCTCGTCATCGTCGGCGACGGGTGGATCGGGCTCGAGGTCGCGGCGTCGGCCCGCACGCTCGGTCTGGACGTCACGGTGATCGGGCTCGGCACGCACCCGCTCGAGCGCGTCCTCGGCCCGGAGATGGGCGAGCTGTACGGGCAGGTCCACGCCGACCACGGCGTCCACCTCCACCGCCGCGCCCAGGTCACGGGCATCTCGGGCTCAGGCGGCCGCGCGACGGGCGTCGACCTCGCCGACGGGACCCACGTCGACGCCGACCTCGTGCTCGTCGCCGTCGGCGCGGTCCCGAACATCGGGCTCGCCCGGGACGCGGGCCTCGCGCTCGACTCCTCGACGGGCGGCGTCGTCGCCTCGGCGACGCTCCAGACCACCGACCCCGACGTCTTCGTCGCCGGCGACATCGCGAGCGTCCCGTCCGCGCGCTACGGAAGGTCGGTGCGCGTCGAGCACTGGGCGACGGCCCTCAACCAGGGTCCGCACGCCGCGCGCGCGATGCTCGGCGCGACCGACCCCTACCCCGAGCTGCCGTACTTCTTCTCCGACCAGTACGACGTCGGCATGGAGTACCTCGGCTTCGTCGCCGGCCCCGAGGCCTACGACGAGGTCGTGGTCTCCGGCTCGGTCCCCGACCGCGAGCTCGTCGCGTTCTGGCTCAAGGACGGCCGCGTCGAGGCCGGCATGGCCGTCAACGTCTGGGACCGCATGGAGGACGTCAAGGCCCTCATCCACCGCGACGCTCCGGTCGACCGCACCGACCTGGAGTCCTTCGTCTCCTGAGCCCCTGAGCCCCTGAGCCCCTGAGCAGGCGATCCCAGCCGTTCGAGCAGGTGGTCCTGGCTCGTCCGGGGGGAAGGGACGCGCCAGGACCACCTGTTCGGCGCAGGGCGGGGGGTCAGGGTCAGGGGAGGTCGCGCTGCTCCGGGCCGACGTAGTCGCTGAGCGGGCGGATGAGGGCGTTGGCGGCGCGCTGCTCCATGACGTGCGCGGTCCAGCCCACCACGCGCGAGGCGACGAACAGCGGGGTGAACATCGGGGTGTCGAAGCCCATGAGGTGGTAGGCGGGGCCGGCCGGGTAGTCGAGGTTGGGGAGGATGTTCTTGCGCTCGGTCATCGCGGTCTCGAGCGCGGTGTAGAGGTCGAGGAGGTCCTGGCGGCCGTAGTGCGCGACGAGGTCGTCGAGCGTCGCGCGCATGGTGGGGACGCGCGAGTCCCCGTGCTTGTAGACACGGTGCCCGAAGCCCATGATCTTGCGCTTGTGGGCGAGCGCGTCGTCGAGCCAGGCCTCGGCGCGGTCGGCGGTGCCGATCTCGGCGAAGGTCGCCATGACGGCCTCGTTCGCGCCGCCGTGGAGCGGGCCCTTGAGCGCCCCGACGGCGCCGGTCACCGCCGAGTGCAGGTCGGACAGCGTCGACGTGATGACGCGCGCCGTGAACGTGGACGCGTTGAACGAGTGCTCGGCGTAGAGCACCATCGACACCTCGAACGCGCGCACGACGGCGGGCTCGGGCTCCTCGCCGAACGTCATCCACAGGAAGTTCTCGGCGTAGGAGAGGTCGTCGCGCGGCTCGACGATCTGCTGCCCGCGACGGCGGCGCTGGTCGAGCGCGACGGCGGCGGGCAGCACGGCCCACAGGCGGACCGCCTTGGCCTGCTCGGCCTCGGGAGACGAGTCCTCGGCGTCGGGGTCGTGCGCGCCGAGCTGGGAGATCGCGGTGCGGACGACGTCCATGGGATGGCACGTCGTCGGGAGCTCGAGGATCGCGTTGCGCACGTTGCCGGGCAGCGCGCGGTGCGCACGCTCGACGGCGGTCTGCTCGGCGAGCTGCTCGGGCGTCGGGAGCTCGCCGTGCCACAGGAGGTACGCGACCTCCTCGAAGCTGCGCCGGGCGGCGAGGTCCTGCACCGGGTAGCCGCGGTAGAGGAGCGAGTTCGTGTCGGGGTTGACCTTCGAGATCGCGGTGACGTCGACGACGACGCCCGCGAGCCCCTTGCGGATCTCGGGCCCCTCGGTGGTGGTCGGGGAGGTAGTCATGCGGTCACTCCTTCGTGCAGCACGGGTCGCGGGGAGATGCCGGTGCCGCGGCCGACGGGCTCGCGGCACCGGCCGGTCGTCAGGGCCGGTAGGTGAAGATGCCCTCGTCGAAGGTGTTGTAGGCGGCGTAGTCGAGCAGCTCGTAGAGGCGCGCGCGCGTCTGCATGCCCTCGACCTGCCCCGCCTGGGTGCCGGTCGCGGCGATCTCGTCGAGCGCGCGCTCGGCCGCGCCCATCGCGACCCGCAGGAGCGTGACGGGGTAGATGATCAGCCGCACGCCGGCGTCGCCGAGCTGGCGGCGCGTGAAGAGCTCGGACTTGCCGAACTCGGTCATGTTGGCGAGCACGGGCACGTCCACGGCTGACGCGACGGCCTCGAACTCCGACAGGTCCTTCATGGCCTCGGGGAAGATCGCATCGGCGCCCGCGTCGACGAGCGCCTTGGCGCGGTCGATCGCGGCGCGCAGCCCGGCGTCGCCGGGGATCGTGCCGCGGACGTCGGTGCGCGCCATGATCAGGAAGCCGGGGTCGCGGCGCGCGTCGGCGGCCGCCCGCACGCGCTTCGCCGCCTCGTCGAGCCCGACGACCTCCTTGCCGTCGAGGTGGCCGCACCGCTTGGGGTTGACCTGGTCCTCGACGTGCGCGCCTGCCACGCCCGCGTCCTCGAGCGCCTGGACGGTGCGCGCGACGTTCATCGGCTCGCCGAAGCCGGTGTCGGCGTCGACGAGCGCGGGCAGGTCGGTGACGCGCGCGATCTGCTGCGAGCGCCCCGCGACCTCGGTGAGGGTCGTGAGGCCGATGTCGGGCAGGCCGAGGTCGGCCGACAGCACGGCCCCCGACACGTACACGCCCTCGAAGCCCTTGTCCTGGATCAGGCGCGCGGACAGCGGGTTGAACGCGCCCGGGAGCCGCAGCGGCTCCCCCGTGGTCGCCGCGGCGTCGAGCGCCGCGCGGAACGCGCGCCGCTTGTCCGACGGCGTCACCTGGCTGTACAGCATCAGCGCGCCTCTCCCTCGGTGGTCGTGGTGCCCGACGCCGCAGGGTCACCCGGTCCGCCCGGCTGCGCCGCGGCGTCGGGCGCCTCGTGCATGGTGAAGCCCTCCCCCTCGAACTCGGCGCGCGCCCCGCCGACCTCGTCGCGTCCGAGCTCGAACAACCCGGTCGGGGTGGGGACGGAGTCGAGCAGCCCCGGGCGGCCGACGATCGTCAGCTCGCGCACCTCGTCCGCCGTGAGCGACGGGAGCCGCTGCGCGAGGTCGAGGAAGCGCTCGATCTCGGCGTCCTCGAGGACGTCGGCCGCGAGCGTGCGGAACTTCTTGACGTACTGCTCGCGCCCGAACGGCCGCGCCCCGAGCGGGTGCGCGTCGGCGACGGCGATCTCGCGGACGAGGCGGCCACCGTCGGCCAGCTCGATCTCCACGCGCCCGCCGAACGCCTTCTCGGCCGGGTCGGTCGAGTGGTAGCGACGCGTCCACTCGGGGTCCTCGGCCGTCGTGACCTTGGCCCACAGCGCGACGGTGTCGGGGCGGCCCGCGCGCTCGGGGGCGTACGAGTCGACGTGGTGCCAGCCGCCGTCCTGCAGCGCGACCGCGAAGATGTACGGGATCGAGTGGTCGAGCGTCTCGCGCGACGCCGTCGGGTCGTACTTCTGCGGGTCGTTCGCGCCGGAGCCGATCACGTAGTGGGTGTGGTGGCTCGTGTGGATGACGATCGACGCGACGTTCTCGGGGTCGGCGAGCCACGGGTGCTCGTCGTGCAGCGCGCGGGCGAGGTCGATGAGCGCCTGCGACTGGTACTCCGCGGAGTGCTCCTTGGTGTAGGTGTCGAGGATCGCGGTCTTCGGCTCGCCGGGGGCCGGGAGCACGACGTCGTACGCCGCGTCCGGGCCGTCGAGCAGCCACGCGACGACGCCGTCCTCGCCCTCGTAGATCGGCTCGGGCGACGTCTGGCCGCGCATCGCCCGGTCGACGGCCTCGACCGCGACCTTGCCCGCGAACGCCGGGGCATGCGCCTTCCACGTGGAGATCTGTCCCTTGCGGGACTGGCGCGTGGCCGTCGTCGTGTGCAGGGCCTGGCCGATCGCCTGGAACACCGTCTCGGTGTCGAGGCCGAGCAGCGTCCCGATGCCCGCCGCGGCCGACGGCCCGAGGTGCGCGACGTGGTCGATCTTGTGCCGGTGCAGGCTGATCGCGCGGACGAGGTCGACCTGGATCTCGTAGCCGGTCGCGATCGCGCGGACGACCGCGGCGCCGTCGGACCCGGCGTGCTGCGCGACGGCGAGGATGGGCGGGATGTTGTCGCCCGGGTGGGAGTACTCGGCGGCGAGGAACGTGTCGTGGAAGTCGAGCTCGCGGACCGCGACGCCGTTCGCCCACGCCGCCCACTCGGGGCTCGTGCGGGTGTCGAGGCCGCAGCCGAACACCGTCGCGCCCGGGGTGTAGGGGTGCGCGAGCGCCTGGCCGCGCGCCGCGACCGCGGGGCCGCGCGTGAGGCTGGCCGCGGCGACGGCCGCGTTGTCGATGACCCGGTTGACCACCATGTCGACGACCTCGGGCGTGACCTCGACGGGATCGGTCGCGAGCTCGGCGAGCTTCCACGCGAGCTGGTCGGTGCGGTCGAGCGGCTCCGCGCTGGGGTAGACGCGCAGGTGGTGGGTGTACGGCATCGGTGTCTCCGTCGTGCGGTGGGCGGTGGTCAGGGGAGGTCGTCGGGCGCCGACCCCGCGCCGCGCAGCGACTGCTCGGCGAGGGCGGCGCTGCGCTCGATGTGGGCCCGCATCGCGGCCTCGGCCGCGGCCGGGTCCCGGCTCGCGATCGCGTCGGCGACGGCGCGGTGCTCGTCGACGTGGTCGGTGGTGCCGACGCGGCGGCGCGCGGCGAGCGCGCGGTACCGGTCGACGTGGCCGCGGATCTGGCGCAGGAGCGCTGACCCCCAGCGGTTGTCGGCGAGCGCCTCGATCTCGCCGTGGAACTGGGCGCCGACGCGCAGCACCTCGTCCTCGTGGTCGCGCACCGCGTCCATGAGGGTCACGAGCCGGACGAGGCGGGCGACGTCGTCGGGCGTGGCGCGCTCGCACGCGTCCCGGGCGAGGAGGCCCTCGAGGCGCGCGCGCACGTCGTAGACGCGGCGCGCGTCCGCCACGTCCAGCGGCGCGACGCGCACTCCCCCGGTCGGCAGCTCGACGACGAGCGCCTCCGCCTGGAGCAGGCGCAGCGCCTCGCGCACCGGGGTCCGGGAGACGCCGAGCTCGGCGGACAGCACGGGCTCGGTGAGGCGTGCGTCGGGCGCGAGGGACCCGTCGATGATGCGGCCGCGCAGGAGGTCGTAGACCGCGCGGGCGCCGGACTGGCGGCGCGCGAGGCCCGCGTCGCCGGGGGCCGTCGCGGCCTGCCCGACGGCGGCGCGCAGGTCGGGCGTCGTCGTCACCCGGCCATCGTGCCACACGCCCTGCGCACTTGTATACAACTAGCGGATCGGTACTCCCGTCCGGCCAGATGTCACAACCGGGGGCGCTGCGGCGTCGTACGGGGATGAGGATCGCAGTGACAGGTGGGACAGGGACGATCGGCCGGCACGTCGTCGCGGCGCTGACCGCGCGCGGGCACGAGGTGCGCGCGCTGAGCCGGCACGCGGAGCGGTACGCCGTCGACCTCCGGACGGGCGCCGGGCTCCCGGCCGCGCTCGCCGGGGTGGACGTGGTCGTGGACGCGAGCAACGCGTCGTCGTCCACGACGGACGCGCGGGCGACGCTCGTCGACGGGACGCGCCGGCTGCTCGCGGCCGAGCACGACGCCGGGGTGCGGCACCACGTGCTCGTCTCGATCGTCGGGTGCCACGATGTGCCGATGGCCTACTACGGCGTGAAGGTCGAGCAGGAGCGGGCGGTCGCCGCCGGCGCCGTCCCGTGGACCGTCGTCGCGGTGACGCAGTTCCACGAGTTCGTCGCCGGGACGCTCGCCGGCGCCGCACGACGTGGCGTCGTGCCGCTGCTGCGTGCCCCGGTCCAGCCGGTGGCGGCGCGGGACGCGGCCTCGGCCGTCGCCGACGCCGCGGAGCGCGAGCCGCTGCGCGGCACCACGACCGTCGCCGGGCCCGAGGTGCTCGATCTGCGGGACGCGGCGCGCGCCTGGCGCGCGGCGACCGGCTCGCGGGCGCTCCCGGTCCGCGTCCCGCTGCCCGGGAAGCTCGGGCGGGCGCTGCGCGCGGGCGGCCTCACCGACCCGCACCCCGACGCGCGCGGCACGACGACCTTCCGCGACTGGCTCGCCGCCCAGCCCGCCGCGACGGCCGCGCGATGAGCACCGACGACTTCGCGCACGCCTTCGAGGCCGAGCGTCCGCGCCTCCTGCGCCTCGCCTACGCGACCACCGGGTCGTGGTCGGACGCCGAGGACTGCGTCCAGGACGCGTGGCTGCGCCTGCGCACCCAGGACCCGGCGTCGATCCGCAACCTCGCGGCGTGGCTCACGACGACCGTCGGGCGCCTCGCGCTCGACGTGCTCGGCAGCGCGCGCGTGCGGCGCGAGCGCTACGTCGGGACGTGGCTGCCCGAGCCCGTCGTCACCGCGCCCGGCGCGCGCTCCCCCGTCGCGTCCTCCGTGGAGGCGACGGCCGGTGCCACCGACCCGGCCGAGCGGGTCACGCTCGACGAGGAGGTGAGCATGGCGCTGCTCGTCGTGCTCGAACGCCTCTCCCCCGCGCAGCGCGTCGCGTTCGTGCTGCACGACGTGTTCGGGCTGCCGTTCGAGGAGGTGGGCGACGTCGTCGGGCGCTCGCCCGCGGCGGTGCGCCAGCTCGCGTCGCGCGCCCGCAAGGACGTCGAGGCGGGGCGCCCGCGCGGCCGGACGTCGCGCGCCGAGCAGGAGCGCGTCGTCGAGGCGTTCGTCGCGGCGTGCGCGGGCGACGACCTGCCGGGACTGCTCGGCCTGCTCGACCCCGACGTGACCCTCCGGGGCGACGGCGGCGGCAAGGTCCGCGCGCTGCGCCACCCGGTCCAGGGGGCTTCGACGGTCGGGGAGGTCCTGCTCTCCTACCTGCGCAACCGGCCGCGGGGCGCGGGCGCCGTCGATGTCAACGGCCGCCCCGGGCTCGCGCTCGTCGACGGCTCGGGGGTGCTCACCGTCCTGGCGTTCACGCTCGTGGACGGGCGCATCGCGGCCCTCGACATCGTCCGCAACCCGGACAAGCTCGGCACGGTGCCGTCGGGGTTGCTCGACGACGCCCGACCCTGGTGGCCCTGACCGGCTACGGCCGGTAGTCCCCGGCCGGCCAGCCCCCGTAGCCGTCGAGGTGCTCGTCGGCGTCGCGCACGTAGTCGTCGACCGGCGTCATGCGCTCGGCCATCTCGAAGTGCCAGTCGACCAGCTCGCCGAGCGGGACGGGGGTGCGCGACGACCGCGCGACGTCGCGCCCCTCCTCGGACCAGAGCGGCGGGTAGAGGCTCAGCCCCTCGTCGAGCCGGACCGTCCCGACCTCGTCGTACCAGCCGGGCCAGCGGACCGTGGCGTAGAACTCCGTCGTCCCACCGCTCACCGCCCACTCGAGGAACGCAGCCTGGCCGAACCCGAGGTCGACCCACGAGAGCGAGTCGGGCGCGAAGTAGTTGACGTTGCCGAGCTGCCCCGGGAGCCCGCCGCCGTTGATCGCGAAGGTGCCGCCCAGCACGTCGTACGCGACGACGAGGACCGACGGCGCGACGCTGTGCTCCCCCGGCTCGCCGAGCCCGTTGACGGTGGCGAGGTCGGGCAGCCCCGCGCCACCCCCGCCGATGATCCGCAGCCACCCGCCGTCGACGACGACCCCGCCCGTGTGGAGCGCGAGCGCGCCCAGCGTCGAGCGGACGGTGACCTGGAGCCGGTAGAGGACCTCGAGCGACCACGCGGGTGCCGGCACGACCTCCACGCCGCCGCGCCCGAGCATGCGGGAGAGCGTCGGCCACGCAGGGTCGTCGACCGCCGCGAGCTCGGCGGCCGTCCTCACTGTCATGGCCGGATCATGCCAGATGTTGCCGGCATCCAGGAGTCCTGCTATGGAGCGGCGCCCGGCAGGTCCCCCGATGGGCTGAAAGACCGATTCGGAAGGGACCCTGCACCCGTCCCGCCGCCGCTCGTCCCTCCGGCGCGGGACGCATGTGAAGACCCCGCGGCGAGCCCGCGCAGACCGCGTCGGTGCGGCCACGTCGCGGCGTCCGCGTGGGTAGCGTCTCGGCCGTGGACGACGAGCGCACCGCACCGACGACGGACGGTACCGACGTAGCTCCGCCGGAGAACGCGACCCGGGTCCCGCGGAGCACGATCGCCGTCGTCGCGTCGGTCGCCGGCGTGGGCCTCGCAGTCGTCGCCGCGCTCCTCGCCCCCGCGGTCCTCGACGCGGCCGTGGCGGACGGACCGGCCGCGCTCCGGTCGTCACCACCGGACGGGTCGACGGCGACGTCGCCCGCACCCGGCGACCCGGAGCACGAGGTCGAGGACATGACCGCGCTCCTGCTCGCCCTGCCGGGCGTCGAGGACGTGCAGACGAACGGGCGGGTGGGCACGTCGGCCGAGATCACGCTCGTGACCCCGCTCCCCTCCCCCGAGGTCGCGCAGCGCACCGCCAGGGACGCGAGCGCGATCGTCGCCGCGGTGCCCGGCGGCGGCGCGTGGTCGCTCCGGGTCGAGGGCACGGACACGGGCGGCGGGACGCTCGCCGTCGAGCACGGCCCGGGGGCGGCCTCCGTCCCCGGCGTCGACCCGGCCACCGGGGAGCCGCGCCCCGACCTCCTCGGTGCCGACGCCGTCGCCGACGCGGTCCGCCTCGTCGCCCACGACTCCGTGCGGCGCGTGTACCTCGCCCCGGGCGCCGCCTCGGTCGACGTCCGCTCGGCCGACGACCTCGTCCCCGTCGCCGCGCTCGTGCGGGCCGAAGGTCGAGGGCTGACGAGCCTCGGCGTCCAGGGCTCCGGTGTCGGCACCTACGACGGCGACGGGCTGACCGTCCCCGACGACGACCTGCTCACGCTCCTGGCCGACGTCGCCGCGGAGCCCGGCGTGACGCAGGTCGTGCACGACGCCGTCCGTGACACGTTCCCGCAGGACCCCCTGCTCACGGTGATCACCTCGGGCGACGCGGCCGTCGTCGCGCGCACGCTCGACGGCGCGGCCTACTCCGGACCCGTGCTCGCGTACCAGGTCCACGGCGCGACCGACGGCGGCGCGTCCGCGACGCGCTCCGGGTTCGTCGCGGGGGTGGCGCCGGCCGCCGGGGCGCGCCCCGCGGGCGCGTGCGCGCCCGGCGACCTCGCGCTCGGGGCCCTGGGGTTCGACGCCGCGGCGGGGCGCCGGTTCCTCACCGTCACGGCCCGCAACGACGGCGCCGCGGAGTGCGTCCTCGCGGGACCGCCCGCGCTCCGCTTCGTCGCCGACGACGGCTCGGAGACGGACGTGCTCCTCGAGCCGGACGACGACGGCCTCGCCCCGCTCACGCTCGCACCCGGCGCCACGGCCTGGGCCGCGCTCTCGTGGCGCGGCGGGTCGACGGCCGACGACCCGCCGCTCGTCACGACGCTGCTCGTGGCCCCGCAGCCTGGCGACCCCGAGTCCGTCGTGGGGCTCACGGGGATCCCCGGCGTCGGGGACGGGCTCGACCTGCTCGGCGGCGGGACCGCGACGATCGGGTCGTGGACGCCCGCGCGGGAGCTCGCGAGCTGACGCGTCACCCGAACGTCGCGGTCGGGCGAGCCCCCGGACCGCCTCAGAGCGCGCGGCGGGTGCGCACCGCGGCGGCGAGCTCGCGCAGAAGGTCGGCCGTGGTGTCCCAGTCGATGCACGCGTCGGTGACGGACTGCCCGTAGACGAGGCCGCTCGGCGCGGGCTTCTGCGCGCCCGCCACGAGGAAGCTCTCCATCATGAGGCCCGTGATGCCCTGCTCGCCCTCGGCCAGCCGCGCGGAGACCTCGCGCACGACCTCCGCCTGGCGCACGTGGCTCTTGCCGGAGTTGCCGTGCGACGCGTCGACCACGAGCCCGTGCTCCGTGACCCCGCCACGGCCCGAGGCGCGCGCGACCGCGAGCGCCGCCGCGACGTCGTCGGCCCCGTAGTTGGGGCCCGAGCGCCCGCCGCGCAGGATGACGTGGCAGTCGGGGTTGCCCGCGGTCTCCACGGCGGCGGCCCGGCCGAGCGAGTCCATGCCGAAGAACGTGTGCTCGCTCGCCGCGGTGATGCAGCCGTCGACCGCGATCTGCACGTCGCCGTCGGTCGCGTTCTTGAACCCGACGGGCATGGACAGGCCCGAGGCGAGCTGGCGGTGCACCTGCGACTCCGCGTTGCGCGCGCCGATCGCACCCCACGACACGGCGTCGGCGATGTACTGCGGGCTCGTCGGCTCGAGGAACTCGCACGCGGCCGGGACGCCGGCGTCGAGCACGCCGAGCAGCACCTCGCGCGCGAGGCGCAGGCCGTGGTGCACGTCGTGCGAGCCGTCGAGGTGCGGGTCGTTGATGAGGCCCTTCCAGCCCACGGTCGTGCGCGGCTTCTCGAAGTAGACGCGCATGACGACCATGAGGTCGTCCGCGAGCTCGTGCGCGACGGCGGCCAGGCGGCCCGCGTACTCCAGCGCGGCCTCGGGATCGTGCACCGAGCACGGGCCGACGATGACGAGGAGGCGGTCGTCGTCGCCCGCGAGGACGTCGCGGACCTCGCGGCGCGACGTCGTCACGAGGTCGCTGCGCGTCGCGCCGAGCGGCAGGTCGGCGAGCATCGTGCGCGGTGCGGGGAGCGCGTCGAGCGCGCGGACCCGCAGGTCGCTCGTGCGGGCCTGGAGCTCGGGGCTGTCCACGGGGTCGACGGTACTCGTCACGCGGTCGGTCGACGCGGTGGACGTCGGGCTGGACGACGCGGTCTCGGGCTGGGTGGTCGTGCTGGTCACGGGAGGCTCCTGGTCTGTGCGGCGGTGGTCGGGGACCGCCGTGAGATCGGAGTGCTCAGCGGTGCCCAGCGGCGCTTCACCGGCCTGCTGCCGCCCGTGGTCCCGGAGCGGCCCGTCTCACGACGAAGGGCCCGGACGCGGTCCGCGTCCAAGGCCCTGTGCTGGCTCCGGGTGGTGATCTGTGGTCAGGCGAACGCCCGCACGGCCCCACCGGGAGCCTGCGTAAAGCGCCAATACCACTGAGAAGTCACGGAGCGACCGTAGCACAGGGCCTCTGCGGTCCGGTCGGCGCGTCTCACGAGCCGGTCGGCCCGGACCGGCGCGCCCGCCTAGGCTCGGGGCATGCCGATCCCCGAGTTCGTCGCCGCCCTGCGGTCCCGCGTCGGGACCGACCTCCTGTGGATGCCGGGGGTGTCGGCTGTCGTGGTGGACGACGACGGCCGCCTGCTGCTCGGACAGCGCGCCGACACCGGGCAGTGGGCCGTCATCAGCGGGATCCTCGAGCCCGGCGAGGACCCCGCGGTGGGGCTCGCGCGCGAGGTGCGCGAGGAGACGGGCGTCGAGGTCGTCGTGGACGCGCTCGTCGCGGTGACCGTCACCGAGCCGGTCGAGTACCCCAACGGCGACCGCTCGCAGTACCTCGACCTCGCGTTCCTGTGCCGGCCCGTGTCCCCTGCCGCCGCCGCGGCGGCGCACGTCGCGGACGACGAGTCGCTCGCGGTCGCGTGGTTCGCCCCGGACGACCTGCCCGACGACCTCGCCCGCTCCACGGTCGAGCGCCTCGGCCACGCGCTCGGCCGGCTCGCGGACCCCTCAGCCGGCCCCTTCTTCGTCCGCTGACGCGACGCGCGACGGCTCCGTCGCGGGCTGCTCGTCCGACGCCTCCGGGCCGAGCCAGCGCACCGCGAGCAGGCACGCGTCGTCGTCCTCCGGCGCGCGCGCGACGACCGCCTCCAGCAGCTCCGTCCCGCTCAGCCCGGCCCCGAGCGCGTTCGTGACGATCTCCGCGAGCTCGTCGAGCGCGAGCGCGAGCGGCCGGTCGCGGCGCTCGACGACGCCGTCGGTGAAGAGGAGCAGCAGGTCGCCCGGGGCGAGCGCGACCGTGTCGGCGACGCGCGGCGTCGTGCCCCGGACGCCCAACGGGGTGGACCGCGCCTCCCACAGGTAGCCCGCGGACCCGTCCGCGCGCACGAGCAGCGGCGGCAGGTGCCCGGCGCACGCGTAGCGCAGCACCCCCTCCACCAGCTCGAGCTCCCCGTACACGAGGCTCGCCATGAACCCCGTCCCGGTCCGGTCCACGAAGCGGTCGAGCCGCTCGACCACCTCCTCCGGCGGCAGCCCGGTGTCCGACGCCGCGCGGACCGCCGTCCGCAGCTGCCCCATCGCGGTCGCGGCCTTGAGCCCGCGCCCCACCACGTCCCCGACCGAGAGCGCGACGACGTCCGGGGCCACGCGGAACGTGTCGTACCAGTCGCCGCCGACCTGCAGGTCGTGCACACCGGGTCGGTAGCAGGCCGCGATCTCCACGTGCGGGTCGGCGACGATCCCGTCCGACAGCATCGCGCCCTGCAGCTCGCTCGCGACCGACACGCTCTGCTCGTGGGTCGTGGCCCGTGCCAGCGCGAGCGCCGCGAGCTGCCCGGCCGCGGCGGCCGTGCCGAGGTCGACCGGTTCCGAGCCCGCCGCCCGGCGCGGCTCCAGCGCGAGGACGCCGAGCAGCGCCCCCGCCGTGCGCAGCGGGACGACGACGGTCCCGTCCGCGCGCACGCCCGCCTCGGCCAGCTCCTCGATCGTCGGGGCGGTCACGCCCGCCGCGCCGCCCCAGCGGCGCAGCGGGCCGCCTTCCTGCGGCGTCCACAGGGCGGCGTCGCCCGCCCCGAGCATCGTCACCGCGGCCCGGAGCAGGACCCACGCGACGCCGTCGAGACCGGCGACGCTCGCCAGGTCGGCGGCGATCCCGTGCAGCAGCCGCACGCGCCGCTCCGCCTCCTCCGCGGCGCGTCGGGCACCCACCAGCTCGTGCTCGAACCGGGACCGCTCGCGCGCCCCCAGCATCGCGACCTCGACGAGCCGCTCGCCGCGGACCTCGCGCCCGATCGCCGTGAGGAGCACCGGCTCGCGCCCGCGCGGCGTCCGCAGCTCCACCGCGACCTCGTCGACCCGCCCCTCGATGTGCAGGCGCGGACCGAGGTGGGTCTCCCAGTAGATGCGGCCGCCCACCGTCAGCAGGTCCGCGAGCCGGCGCCCGGCGACCGCCTCCACGTCGGGCACGTCCAGCAGGCGCAGGAACTCGTCGTTCCCGTCGAGCACCCGCCCCTCCGCGTCGAGGAGCAGGAGCGCGACGGGCGCGAGCACCCAGCGCTCGCCGCGCGACATCACCATCAGGAGTCCCCGAGCCAGTGGCGCATCGCCTCGACGAGGAGCGCCGGGTGCGACAGGTTCGGGCAGTGCCCGACCGAGTCGATGACGACCAGCTCGCTCCCCGCCAGGTGCTCGTGCACGTACCGCCCCACCGTCTGCGGGGCGATGACGTCCTCCCGGCTCTGCACGACGAGGGCCGGGGTCCGCACGCGCGCCAGGTCCGCCCTGTTGTCTCCGAGGAACGTCACGCGCGCGAACTGCCGGGCGATCGCCGGGTCGTTGCGCCGGAAGACCTCCGCGAGCTCGTCCCCCAGCGCCGGGCGGTCGGGATTCCCGACGATCACCGGCGCCATCGCCTGCGTCCAGCCCAGGTAGTTCGCGTCCATCGTCTCGAGCAGCTCGTCGATCTCCTCCGCCGAGAACCCGCCGCGGTACCCCTCGTCGTCGACGTACCGGGGGCTCGGCCCGACAAGCACCAGGCGGTCGACGAGGTCGGGCCGGTCCGCCGCCGCGAGGAGCGCGATCACCGCGCTCACCGAATGACCCACGAGGATCACCGGCTCGTCCGCGACGTCCTCCACGACCTCGATCATGTCCGCGACGTAGCCCCCCAGCTCCGCGTGCCGCGCGGGGTCGTACGCGGCCGGGTGGGACGCGCCGCAACCCGAGTGGTCGAACAGCACCACCCGGTGGTCCGCCGCGAAGACGGGCGCGACGAAGCGCCACATCGACTGGTCGCAACCGAAGCCGTGCGCGAAGACCATCGTCGGGCCATCCCGCGGTCCCATGACCCGCACGTTGTTGCGTTCGCGCACGTCCACGGGTCACAGCGTAGGGGGAACCCGATCCGGTGAGCAGGGCCCACGCGGGTGAGATCGCGCCCGGAGGCGCCCCGCACGGCGGTCCGCGACCGTGCGCACGGCACAATGGCCCCATGCGTGTCTCGGCGAAGGCTGACTATGCGGTGCGGGCGTGCGCCGAGCTCGCGGCGTCCCCCCACGGCGACCCCGTGCGGGCGGAGGACCTCGCGGCCGGCCAGGGCCTGCCGGTCTCCTTCCTCGAACGGATCCTCGGCGACCTGCGCCGCGCCGGCATCGTCGCGAGCGTCCGCGGCCGCTCCGGCGGCCACCGCCTCGCGCGCCCCGCGTCCGAGGTGACCCTCGCCGACGTCTTCCGCGCCGTCGACGGACCGCTCGTCACCGTGCGCGACGAGCGCCCCCCGAGCCTCGAGTACGAGGGCTCCGCGGCCGCTCTCCTCGAGGTCTGGGTCGCCCTCCGCGCGAGCGTCCGCGACGTGCTCGACCGCGTGACGATCGACGACGTCGTCCGCCGTGACCTCCCCGACGACGTCCACGCCCTCGCCGCCCGCGCCGACGCCTGGGAGAACCCCTGACCCGCTGAGCCCGCGGTCGGGCGCTCCGCTGGGTCGGGTCCGCGGTGGGGTCGGACCGTGCGCCGTCGTGCCGCCCGGTGCTGGGTGGGGCCCGGCCGAGATGCGAGAAGTGGCCGCTCCGGGCCTCGTTCTCGGGGCCATTTCTCGCTTCTCGTCACCACGCGGCGCGTGGTGGCGCGTGGCGACATCGGCTGTGGGGCGGTAGATCGAGACGCGCCCGTTAACACTGGCCCACGATGTGGTCGGCGCTTCACATACTGGACTCGTTCGGTCAACCTTGTCGGGACACGTCGGGGCTGCCCCGGCCCACCCCGAGCACGGAGGACGCGGTGCGGACCCTCATCCTGCTGGCCCTCGTGGGCCTCGGTGCGCAGCTCGTCGACGGCAGCCTCGGCATGGCGTACGGCGTGACCTCGACGACGCTCCTGCTCGCGATCGGGACGAACCCCGCGGCGGCGTCGGCGACGATCCACCTCGCGGAGATCGGGACGACCCTCGCGTCGGGTGCGGCGCACTGGCGGTTCGGGAACGTGGACTGGAAGGTCGTCGTGCGGATCGGCGTCCCGGGCGCGATCGGCGCGTTCGCAGGCGCGACGTTCCTGTCGAACCTGTCGACCGAGCTCGCCGCGCCGGTCATGTCGCTGCTCCTCCTGGCGCTCGGCGTGTACGTGCTGTCGCGGTTCACGTTCGTGGGGCTGCCGAAGGGCCGGCAGGGCCTCCCGCTGCGCAAGCGGTTCCTCGCGCCGCTCGGCCTGGTCGCCGGCTTCGTCGACGCGACGGGCGGCGGTGGCTGGGGACCCGTGGGGACGCCGGCGCTGCTCGCGTCGGGCCGGATCGAGCCGCGCAAGGTCATCGGGTCGATCGACACGAGCGAGTTCCTCGTCGCGGTCGCCGCGTCCCTCGGCTTCCTGTTCTCGCTCGGCAGGCAGGGGATCGACCTGCTGTGGGTCGGCGCGCTGCTGCTCGGCGGCCTGGTCGCGGCGCCGATCGCGGCCTGGCTGGTGCGGCTGCTGCCGCCCCGGATCCTGGGCTCCGCGGTGGGCGGCGTCATCGTCCTCACCAACGTCCGCACGCTGCTGCGCTCGGACTGGGTCGACGCGAGCGGTGCGGTCCAGGGCGTCGTGCTCGGCGTCGTCGCCGTCGTGTGGGCCGCAGCCGTCGCGTGGTCGGTCCGGGCGCACCGCCGCGCCGTCGCCCTCGAGGCCGCCGAGCCGCTCGAGGTCGGCGAGCCGCCCGCGAACGCGGCGGCCGCCGCTCCCGAGCTGCAGTCGGCGCCCGCTTCCCGCTGACCGCGTGCTCGTCAGTCGCGCGCGTAGCGGCGGACGAACGCGGCGAGGATGCGGTGCGGCGCCCAGACGTCGCCGCGGCGGACGGTCGCCTCGACGTCGCCCGCCGCCTCGGGCGCGAAGTACCCGTAGTCGCGGTAGACGCCGATGCGCGTGAGGATGCCGTCCAGGTCGAGCTCGGGGTGGAACTGCGTCGCGTAGAGGTTCTCCTTGACCCGGAACATCTGGACCGGGCAGGCGTCCGACGTCGCGAGCAGCACCGCGTGCGACGGCAGCCGGGTCACGGCCTCCTTGTGCCCGACGTACGCCTCGAACGCGTCGGGCAGGTCGGCGAGGAGCGGGTCGGCCCGGCCCTCCGGCGTGAGTCGGATCGTCACGGGCGAGATGGGCTCGGCGAACGTGTCGTCGAGGACGGCGCCCTCGTGCAGCCCGAGCGTCCCGACGCCGTAGCACGCGCCGAGGAACGGGACGTCGCGCTCGACGATCTCGTCCAGGAGCGGCGCGAGGTCGCGCTCGACGCGACGCTGGGTCGGCGACTTGTCCTTCTCGGGCAGGGACGAGTCGAACGGGCTGCCGCCGACGATCACCCCCGAGTAGTCGCCGAGGTCGATCGCCGGCAGCGGTCCGGCCTCCATGCGCACGCGGTGCAGCGCACCGGCGTCCAGCCCGGAGTACCGGAGCACCGCCGCGTGCTCCCCGTCGGCGGCGGGGTCCTCCGCGCGCGACGCGAGCAGCAGGAACGGCCTCATGCCGGCCACGCTAGGTGCGTCCTCGCAGCCTCGCCCGGGGTGGGCACGCGGGTCGCGGTCGGACCGGGCCGTGCCGGACCGGGGCGCGGTCGGGATCGTCGAGCGCGCCGTCGAGGGCCGCGGCGGCGTCCCCGCCCCGACGGCGCGCACGACGGCGGCAGCGCGGCCGCAGCAGGCGGACGGTCACGACGGCGCGGGCCGTGAGGATCGACGCACGGTGCCGGAGCACGCGTGCGGGGGCGCGCTCAGGCACGGTCGTACGTGAGGACGGCGTTGCCGCCGTCGAACGTGGCGACGTCGGTCAGGTCGTAGGTCGTGGGCCGGAACGCGGTACCACCGAACGCGCTCCGACCGGCACCGGCCACGACGGGGTAGAGCTTGACGACGAGCCGGTCGATCTCGCCGCGGAGCGCGCCCGCGAGGACGCCGCCGCCCGCGAGGTAGATGTCGAACGGGGAGTCCTCGGCCTTGAGCGCTCGCACGAGCCCGACCGGGTCGTCGCGCACGATCGTCACCGCCGGGTCGAGCTCGGGCTGCGACGTCGAGACGACGTACTGGCGCAGGTGCGCGTACGGGCTCGTGATCCCCAGCCGGAGCGCGGGCTCGTACGTCCGCCTGCCCATGACGATCGTGTCGAACGTGCGGTGGGGGGCGTCGTCGACCCCGAGCTGGCGGCGCCCGTGCGTGGGCAGGACGTCGGGGAACGTGTCGATCATGCGCGCGCTGTACGCGTCGGAGGAGGGATAGAAGTCGACCTCGTCGTCCGGGCCCGAGAGGAAGCCGTCGATCGACAGGGCGACGAAGTAGGTGAGTCGTCTCATGGTTCCAACCTCGGATTCCACCGATTCGTCATCAATGACGCATGCTGGGTGGATCGTTCACCCCGTGTGAACGGTGCACGGCGACGGAGACGGAGGCAGAGGTGGCCGCGTGGAGCTGAGGGACATCGAGATCTTCCTGACGCTCGCCGACGAGCTCCACTTCGGGCGCACCGCCGAGCGGCTCCACGTCTCCCCCGCGCGCGTGAGCCAGGCGATCAGCCGCCAGGAGCGCCGCATGGGCACGACCTTGTTCGAGCGCACGAGCCGACGCGTCGAGCTCACTCCGGTCGGCGCCCGCCTGCGCGACGACCTGCGCCAGGGCTACGAGCTCATCCAGTCCGGGATCGCGGCGGCCAGCCGCACGGGAGAGCGGCCGGCCGGCGTGCTGCGCGTCGCCGCGATGGGCATCGTCGGCCACGAGCTGCAGCCGGTGGTCGACGCGTTCGGGGAGCGACACCCGGGGTGCTCGGTGGAGCGCCGCGAGTTCCACTTCTCGGACCCCTTCGGGGCGCTGCGCGAAGGCGAGGCGGACCTGCAGGTGACGTGGTCCCCGGTCCGCGAGCCCGACGTCGTCGTGGGGCCGCGCGTGCTCACGGAGGGACGCGTCCTCGCCGTCGCGGCGGGGCACCCGCTCGCGGGCGAGGACGCGGTGTCCCTCGAGGTCCTCGGCGACCACGCGGTGCTCGACCTCGGGACCGGCGTCCCCACGTACTGGGAGGAGGCCATGGTGCCCCGCCGGACGCCGTCGGGCCGCCCGGTGCTGCGCGGGCCGGTCGCGCGCACGTTCCACGAGGTGCTGACCGTGGTCGCCTCGGGCGAGGCGGTCACCCCGCTCAACGCGCACGTCCGGCGGTACTACACGCACCCGGGGGTCGTGTACGTGCCGATCGTCGACGTCCCCGACACCGAGTGGGTGCTCGTCTGGCTGCGCGACCGGGAGACCACCGAGGTCCGCGCCTTCGCCGAGACCGCCCGCGAGCTGGGCTCGCGGGCGATCTGAGGCTCAGCTCCAGCGGAAGAGCTTCACCGCGAGCGGGAGGAGCACGGCGGTCCACGCGACCATCACGACGAGCTGGAGCGTGGGGACCTCCGTCTCGAACCATCCCGCCGACATGGCCTGGGCGGCGGCCCCGAGCGGGGAGAACTGCCCGATGTCCCGCACGACCTCGGGCATGATCGGCCCCGGCGTCCACATGCCCGACAGGAAGAGCATCGGGAAGTAGACGAGGTTCCCGATCGCCGACGCGGTGCTCCCCTTGGCGGCGACCGCCGCGACGACCATGCCGAGCGAGAGCATGGACAGGACGGTGAGCACGAAGGCCAGCACGACCGTGAGCGGGCTGACGGGCGCGGCGAGGCCGAACACGACCTGGCCGACGACGAGCGCGAGCGCGGACGACACGGCGATCGCGCCGAGGTTGATGACGAGGTGGGCGACGACCACGCCCTGCGGGCGCATGGGGGTCGTCGACAGCCGGCGGAGCAGCCCCTTCTCGCGGGCGGTCGCGAAGGTCACGGGCATCGTCGTCAGCGCGGGCGTCGCCACCGCGGCGGCGAGGACGACCGGCAGGTAGGTCGCGATCGCCGTCAGTCCGTCCCAGGGCGCGCCCGCCCCCGTGATCGGCTCCCGCATGCCCGGGATGGCGAACCCGACGCCGACGAGCAGGACCGTGGGGAACGCGAGCGCGAAGAACACGGCCGCGCCGTCGCGCAGGAACAGTCGGGCCTCGGTCAGCAGGAGCGTCCTGAACCCTCGCCAGCCCGAGCGGGCGGCGGGGGCGTGGGGCAGGGTCGTCGTCGCGGCGGTCATCGTGCGGCTCCCTCGTGCAGGGCCGCGGTGTCCGCGGCGTGGTCGTAGGTCCGGCCGGTCACGGCGACGAAGACGTCCTCGATCGTCCGGGAGACGGTCCGGACGTCGTCGGGCACGACCTCCTGCTCGGCGAGCGCGAGCACGACGGCGAGCAGCACGCGGCGCGACCCGGTCACCACGATCTCGCGCGCGTCGACCTCGACGCGCTCGACGTCGGCGAGGCCGGCGAGCGTGTGGAGCGCCAGGTCGTGGTCGGCAGGCGGTACGCGCAGCCGGACCGTGCGCGACGTGTCGACGGAGTCGACGAGCTCCGCGGGCGTGCCCTGCGCGACCACGCGACCGCCGTCGATGATGACGAGCCGGTCGCACAGGCGCTCCGCCTCCTCCATGAAGTGCGTGACGAGCAGGATCGTCACGCCCCGGTCCCGCACGCGTTTCACGAGCTCCCACGTGGCGCGGCGCGCGGCCGGGTCGAGGCCCGTGGTCAGCTCGTCGAGGATCGCGACGCGCGGGTTGCCGACGAGCGCGAGCGCGATCGAGAGACGCTGCTTCTGCCCGCCCGAGAGCTTGCCGAACGCGACGCGCCGGTGCGCGGCGAGGTCGAGGAGGTCGAGCAGCTCCTCCACGTCCGACGGCGACGCGTAGAAGGACGCGAAGAGGCGCATCGCCTCCTCGACCGTGATCTTCTCGTGGAGCGCCGCCTCCTGGAGCTGGACCCCGACCGCGTCGCGCACGGCGGCCGGGTCCGTCTGCGGGTCGACGCCGAGCACGCGGACCGTCCCGCCGTCGGCCTCGCGCAGACCGGCGAGGCACTCGACGGTCGTCGTCTTCCCGGCGCCGTTGGGGCCGAGGATGCCGAAGATCTCGCCCGCCCGGACGGTGAGGCTCACGTCCTCGACGGCGACCGTGCGGGCGGCTGCGTCCCCGCGACCCCCCGGCCCGGGGTAGGTCTTGCGCAGGTTGCGGACCTCGACGACGGGCGACGCGCCCGCCGACGGTGCAGGGGTCGGGGCGGGCGACGCGACGGTCGCGCCGTCGGCGGGCGGTGGTGCGGGGCTCATGCTGACCTCCACGAGGGTGTGCGAGACCCACGCGCGGCGCAGGGCCGCTCGGTGGGCTCTCGGGGAACGGTGGGTGCGGTGGGTGCGGTGCGTCCGGTCAGCCGCTCGCGCTCGCGGCGAACTCGACCGGTCGGATCGCGACGCCCCGCAGGACGACGCGCAGGAGCAGTGCGGCGAGCGCCACTCCGACGGCCCCGCCGAGGACGGCGAGCCCGACGGGGGTGCCGTCGAGACCGACGACGCGCGCGAGCGCGTCACCGAAGAAGCCGGAGCGGAGGAAGACCTCGGCGACCACCACGGGGACGAGCGACGCCAGGACGAGGAGCACCCCGCGCAGGAACCCGAACCCGTAGAAGCCGGCCGCGACGACCATCCCGGCCAGGTAGTACACGACGCAGAAGATGCCCTCGACGAGGATCACGAGGCCCACCTGGGAGCCGTCGCCGTAGAGCTGCCCGAGCTCGGGCTCGGTCGCCCACCCCGCGTCCCGGAACAGCGACCACGCCCCCCACTTCACGAGCGCGCTCGCGACGCCGAACGTCAGGCCCGACACGACGGCGCCGATCCACAGCCCGTGCGTGTACGAGCGGCGCGTGCCGCCCGACGCGACGTGCACGGCGATCGTCATGAGGGGCAGGATGATGCCCATCACGAAGAGGAAGAACTTCGCCGAGCCGGCGACTCCCCCGACCGCCTCGATGCTGACGTCGTCGTTGCGGTGCATGATCCAGAGGATGAGCGCCCCGACCGCGAGCGCGATCGCCCAGAACCAGACCCCGACGTACCAGGTGCCGCCGATGAAGTACCGGGCGACCGCCTTGACGCCGCGCCGGTGGGCGGCGGACTCGACGGCCCGGCGCTCGGCGCTGCGGTGGGTCGTGGCGGTCATCGTGCCTCCTCCGTCGTGTCGGGCCGCGCCCCCACCTCGTCGCGCCCGGCACGGGTGAGGTGGACGAACAGGTCCTGGACCGGGACCGCGCCGACCTCCAGCCCGGCCTCCGCGGCGGCCGCCCGCTCGTCGTCGGCGAACGTGCCGAAGAGCGTCACCTGGGCCGTGCCGCCGAGCCGCTGGCGCGCGAGCACCTCGCGGCCCGCGGCGTGCCGCTCGACCACCTCCGCGGGGCCGGTGAGGCTCACGCCCCGGGCCCGGACGTCGTCGGCGTTCTCGGCGAGCAGGACACGCCCGCGGTCGATGATGACGACGTCCTCGAAGAGCCGCTCCACCTCGGAGATGAGGTGGCTCGACAGCAGGATCGTGCGCGGGTGCTCGGCGTAGTCCGCGACGAGCGCGTCGTAGAACGCGTACCGGCTCGGGGCGTCCATGCCGAGATAGACCTCGTCGAAGATCGTGAGCGGCGCGCGCGCCGCGAGGCCGATGACGGCGCCGAGCGCCGAGCGCTTGCCGCGCGACATCTCGCTCGGCTTCTTGCGGACGTCCACCTCGAGCTCGTCGAGCAGGCGCGCGGCGAGGTCGGCGTCCCAGTGCGGGCGCAGGTCCGCGTAGTACTCGAGCGTGTCGCGGGCCTTGTCGGTCTCCCACACGTCGCCGCTCTCCCGGACGAGCTGGGTGTGCACGGTCGCCCACACGTTCTCGAACGGGTCCTCGAGGTCGCCCGCCGGCCCGACCCGCACGGTCCCGGCCGTGGGCCGGCGGAAGGCTGCCAGCAGGGCCGCGAGCGTCGTCTTGCCCGCGCCGTTGCGGCCGAGCAGGCCCGTGATGACGCCCGGGCGGACCGTGAGCGTCGCGCGGTCCAGCGCGGGGACGCCGTCGCTGCGCGGGTAGCGCACGACGACGTCGCGCACCTCGGCCGCGAACGGCGCCGGGGCCGAGGTCGTGGTCCCGGCGGTCGGGTCCTGGTCGGTGGGGCGGCTGGTGGGCCGGGCGGTCACGGGTCTCACCTCGGGGCGGGGTCGGTGGTCGGGCCGGTGCTGGGGGCGCCGCCGGTGCCGGGTCCGGCGGGGCGCGGCCGGCCGAGGACGTAGTCCACGATCTCGGCCGTCGGGACGTCGAGGAGGTCGGCCTGGGCGAGCGCCGGCGCGAGGACCTCGTCGAAGAACCGGGCGCGGTGGTCGGCGAGCAGCCGCTCCCGCGCCCCGGGGGCGACGAACATGCCGAGACCGCGCCGCTTGTACAGGACGCCCTCGTCGACGAGCCCGGCGAACGCCTTCGCGGCCGTCGCCGGGTTGATGCGGAACGTCGTCGCGAACTGCGTGGTCGACATGACCTGCTCCTCCTCCGCGAGCTCGCCCGCGAGCACCTGCGCCCGGATCATCTGCGCGATCTGGAGGTAGATGGGTTCCGGTCCGTCGAACATGGGCCCCATCCTCTCCCGCCTCGCGCCTTCTGCGGTTCATTACTCAACTAATGAACCACAGATGTCGACGGTCCCGCAACCCCGTTTGCGCGAGGTAGAGCCCTGGTACGCCCAGGTAGAGACCTGGTCCCGCGAGATAGAGCCCTGGTCCCGCGAGGTAGAGGCCTGGTCTCGCGAGGTAGAGGGCTGGTCGTGCGAGGCGGCACCCTGGGAGTGACGACGGCTCTACCTCGCGGGAGGCGGTGTGGACGCAGCGTGCGAGCTCGCGGGCGGGACGCCCTGGGCCGAGCCGCTGAGCACGTGGACGAGCCTCGCGTTCGTCGTCGCGGGCGCGGCCGTCGTGGTGGCGGCGCTGCGCCCCCGCCCGGGTCCGTCGTCGGGCACGCCTCGGCCAGACGCCGCCGCGACCACGCGCCCGCGCGTCGCCTTCGGGATCCTGGTCGCTCTCATCGGGGCGGGGTCCGTGGTCCAGCACGGGCCGTCGCCCGCGTGGGACCCCGTCGCGCACGACCCGCCCCTGCTCGGCGCGCTCGCGCTCGTCGCGGCCGACGCCGTCGCGGACCTCGCGGGCCGCCGGCTGCGGACCTGGTGGTGGGTCGCCCCGACGCTGCTCGGGGTGGTGCTCGCCGCCGTGGCGCCCCCGTGGTCGACCACGGCCCAGGTGGTCGCGGCCGGCGTCGCCGTGGGCGCGAGCGTCCTGCGGGCGTGGCGTCGCCCCGCCGTCCGACGCCGCACCGTCACCGCGCTCGTGCTGCTCGCCGTGGGCGGCGGGGTCGGGACGCTCACTCGCCCCGGGTGGCCGCTGTGCGACGCGAGCGGACCCCTCGGCGTCACGCTCCAGGGTCACGCCGCCTGGCACGTGCTCGCCGCGGCTGCCCTCTGGGTGCTCGCGCCGACGCTGGGCACCCGCCGCACGCCCTGAGCGCGACGATCACCCGCTCCGGGCGGTACCCACGGCGGCCCGGCGGTGGGACCCTGGGAGGATCCGGCGTCCGCGGCGGGTCACGCCCTCCGGCCGCCGGCGGTCACGAAGGAGTGAGACGACGATGGTCACCATTCGGCGCGGGTTCTCCAGCTTCTCGGCGGACGACCTCGACGCGGCGCGCGATTTCTACGGAGGAACCCTCGGGCTCCCCGTCACGGCACTCGACGACGGGGGTGGTCTGGTGCTGCACCTCGGCGGCGGTTCGGACGTGTTCGTGTACCCGAAGGAGGACCATCGGCCGGCCGCCTTCACGGTCATGCACCTCACCGTCGACGACGTGGACCAGGTCGTCGACGAGCTCACCGCGAAGGGCGTGACGTTCGAGCGCTACGAAGGGTTCGACCAGGACGACAAGGGCATCGTGCGCGGCTTCATGGAGGGCGGCGACGGGGCCTGGTTCACCGACCCGGCCGGCAACATCGTCGGCCTCGCCGACGGCGAGAACATGGCACGCCTGGTCGGGGGCTGAGGCCCTGGACCTCCCACCACGACGTAGAGCCCTGGTCGATGACCAGGGCTCTACCTCGCGGTACCGGGGCTCTACCTCGCGGTACCGGGGCTCTACTTCGCGAGGGCGGGGGTGAACGCCGCGCGGACGGCGTCGAGGTCCTGGGCGACGAGTTCCGCGAGCTGCACCGCGTTGAGCGCGGCGCCCTTGCGGAGGTTGTCGTTCGACACGAAGAGCACGAGGCCGCGGCCGTCGGGGACGGACTGGTCGGTGCGGATGCGGCCGACGAACGACGGGTCCTTCCCGGCCGCCGCGAGCGGGTTCGGGACGTCGGCGAGCACGACGCCCGGCGCGGCGGCGAGGATCTCGCGCGCCCGGTCGGGCGTGATCGCGTTCCCGAACTCCGCGTGGATCGCGAGCGAGTGGCCGGTGAACACCGGGACGCGCACGCACGTGCCCGCGACGGCGAGCCCCGGCAGGCCGAGGATCTTGCGCGACTCGTTGCGGAGCTTCTTCTCCTCGTCCGTCTCCTCCTGCCCGTCGTCGACGATCGACCCGGCGATCGGGACGACGTTGAACGCGACGTTGCGCGGGAAGACCGCGGGCTCCGGGAAGGCGACCGCGCCGCCGTCGTGCACGAGCCCGACCAGGCCCGCGCCCGTGCCCTCCGCCGCGGCGCCCGCGACCGCCTGCGCGCGCAGCTCCTCCGCACCGGCGAGACCGGCGCCGGACACGGCCTGGTACGTCGCGACGATCAGGCGCTCCAGCCCGGCCTCGTCCGCGAGCGGCTTGAGCACCGGCATCGCGGCCATGGTCGTGCAGTTCGGGTTGGCGATGATCCCCTTGCGCGCCTCGCGCAGCGCGCCCGGGTTCACCTCGGACACGACGAGCGGGACGTCCGGGTCCATGCGCCACGCGGACGAGTTGTCGATCACGACGGCGCCCGCCTCGGCGAAGCGCTCGGCCTGCGCCTTCGAGGTCGCGCCGCCCGCGGAGAACAGGGCGACGTCGATCCCGCGCAGGTCGTCGGTCGACGTCGCGGCGACGTCCTCCACGACGACGTCGGTCCCGCGCCACGGGAGCGTCGACCCGGCGGAGCGTGCCGACGCGAAGTAGCGGATGCTCGCGACGGGCAGGTCGCGCTCGTCGAGGAGGCGGCGCATGACGGCGCCCACCTGGCCGGTCGCGCCGACGACGGCGACGTGCAGGCCCTGACGGTTCTCGGTGCTCATGGTTCCTCGTCCTCTCAGCGGCCGGTGCCGGCGTAGACGACGGCCTCGCCGTCGGCGGCGTCGAGCTCGAACGCGGTGTGCACGGCGCGCACCGCGTCGTCGAGCGAGTCCTCGCGGGTGACGACCGAGATGCGGATCTCCGAGGTCGAGATCATCTCGATGTTGATGCCCGCGTCGCGCAGCGCCCCGAAGAGCTTCGCGGAGACGCCCGGGTGCGACTTCATGCCCGCACCGACGAGCGAGAGCTTGCCGATCTGGTCGTCGAACTGCAGCGAGTCGAACCCGATCTCGCCCTGCAGCGCGGACAGCGCCGACATCGCGGCCGGCCCGTCGCCCTCCGGCAGCGAGAACGAGATGTCGGTCAGGCCCGTGCGGGCGGCCGACACGTTCTGCACGATCATGTCGATGTTCACGCCCGAGCCGGCGACGACCTCGAAGATGCGCGCGGCCGTCCCGGGGACGTCGGGCACCCCGACGACGGTGATCTTGGCCTCGCTGCGGTCGTGCGCGACGCCGGAGATGATCGGGTCTTCCATGACGGTCTCCTCGGGAAGGTCTGCAGAGCTGGGGGCGGCACCGACGGCGGGCTGCGGCGCGGAGTAGGCGTCCGCGCTGACGAACGTGCCGTCCTTGCCGCTGAACGACGAGCGCACGTGGATGGGCACGCCGTACCGGCGGCCGTACTCGACGCAGCGCAGCGCGAGGACCTTGGCCCCGCTCGCCGCCATCTCGAGCATCTCCTCGTACGTGATGCGGTCGATCTTGCGCGCGCTCGGGACGATGCGCGGGTCGGCCGTGAAGATGCCGTCCACGTCCGTGTAGATCTCGCACACGTCGGCGTCGAGGCCGGCGGCGAGCGCGACGGCGGTCGTGTCCGACCCGCCGCGGCCGAGCGTCGTCACGTCGTTCGTCGACTGCGTGACGCCCTGGAAGCCCGCGACGATCGCGACCTGGCCGCGCTCGATCGTCTCGCGGATGCGGTGCGGGACGACGTCGACGATGCGCGCCTTGCCGTGCACGGCGTCGGTGATGACGCCCGCCTGCTGTCCCGTGAAGGACTTCGCCTTGACGCCCAGGCTGTTGATCGCCATCGCGAGCAGCGACATCGAGATGCGCTCGCCCGCGGTGAGGAGGATGTCCATCTCGCGCTGCGGCGGGAGGGGGGTGACCTGCTGCGCGAGGTCGATGAGCTCGTCCGTCGTGTCGCCCATCGCCGAGACCACGACGACGACGTCGTGCCCGGCCCTCTTGGTCTGCGCGATGCGCTTGGCCACGCGCTTGATGCTCTCGGCGTCGGATACCGACGAACCGCCGTACTTCTGCACGACAAGTGCCACGTGCTGCTCCATCTGTCGCCGGCCTCCGTCTCTCTCAACGGCCCGCCGGGTGCTTGTGGGTCGATCGATGATACGCACGCGTCCCGCCGTCCGGCCAAGCCCGTCCCGCCATGCGGGCCCGGGCGGCGCGGCGTCAGCCCGCGCGGTGGCTCCGGTCGAGGGGCGCGGTCGCGCGCCGGATCGCCGGCATCGGGAGCACGACCGGTCCCGAGGTCGCGACCGTCGAGGGCGCACCCCGCCCGGCCTCTCGGGCCGGGCCGGCGACGACGACGTAGGCGAGGCCGACGACGAGGGCGCCGCCGACGAGGTTGCCGAGACCGACCCAGGCGATGTTGCGGGCGAAGTCGGCCCACGTCGTCGGGCCCAGGCCGCCGAGGAGGCCGAGCGAGAAGGTCGTCATGTTGGCGACCACGTGCTCGAAGCCGGAGGCGATGAACGCGAGGATCGCCCAGAACAGGACGATCGCCTGGCCCGCCTCGGAGCGCAGGCGACCGCAGGCCCAGATCGCGGCGCACACGAGGAGGTTGCACAGGACGCCGCGGAAGAAGAGCTCGCCGCCGGTCTCGTGGGCCTTCGCCCGCAGCATCGACGCGACCATCTCGCCCGCGGGCGCGTTGGAGTGCAGCACCCCGGCCTGCGTGACCGCGAACGCGAACAGCATCGAGCCGGCGAGGTTGCCGACGAGGCACAGCCCGAGCGTGAGGACGGCGTCACGCACCCGGACGGCGCGCGTCGCGACGCCCTGGGCGAGGATCATCATCGCTGAGGTCGCGAGCTCGGCCCCGGCGAACACGACGAGGGTCAGGGCCGCCGCGAACACGCCCCCGGCGACGAGCCGCTCCCCCGGAGACCCGGCCGCGAGGAAGGGCCCGGCGGTCGCGACCATGAGGACCACCCCGACGCCGATGTACGCGCCCGCGAGCATCGCGGCGACGAGGTAGCGCGCCGGGCGTCTCGCCGAGCCGACCTTCTTCCGGGCCGCCTCCGACTGGGTGGTCAACGCCTGGGCGAGGGTCTGCACGACCTCGATCCTCGCCGTCGCCCGCCGCGCCGACCAGGGCCTGTGGTCCGCGACCCCCCGGGACCGAAGGACCGCGGCCGCGGGACCGCCCGGAGCGCGACGCCGGCCGCCGTCAGGCGGTCGCCGCCTCCACGGGGAGGTCGACGTCCACGGCGTCCGCGGCGCCGCTCTCCGTCGTCGGCACCGGGACGGCCCCGAGCGGGGACGGGCGCGGGTCGAGCACCGCGGAGACGATCGCCTCGATGGCGAACTCGCTCGCCTCGCCGAGGTCGACCTGCGTGGGGTCGAGGAGCCACTGGACCTGGAGGCCGTCCATGACGGCGAGGATCGACGCCGACGCGTGCCGGACGCTCGCGGGGACCGCGACGCCCCGCTCCGCGCACAGCGCCTCGAACGCCTCCACGGCCTCGCTGCGCAGCGTGCGGTACCGGCCCTCGAAGAAGGCGCGCGCGGGGTGGTCGTCGGTCACGGACTCCGCGGAGAGCACGGCGTACGTCTGCACGATCCCGGCGCGCTGCGCGTTGAGGAACGCCGTGCGGACCAGGTGGCGGAACATGTCGATGCCGCCCGGGATGTGCTGCCCGTCGAGCCCGGCGACGTCGCTCTCGTCGCGGTAGCGCAGCACCTCGAGGAGGAGATGGTCCTTGGACCCGAAGTGGTGGAGGATCCCGGCGTGGGTCATGTCGACCTGCTCGGCGATCTCCGCCAGGGGGCCGTTGTGGTAGCCCTTGCTCCCGAAGGTCGCCATGGCGGCCTTGAGGATCTCCTCGCGGCGCCGGAGGGTCTCCTCCCGCACGCGGGGGCGCCGCCTGCTCGTGGTCATCGCCTCGTCACTTCCTCGTCGTGGTGCCCGGTGCGCCACGGTCGGCGCCGACGTCGGCGCCCCGGCACCGAGCACGCCCTCGGTCCGTCGCCGTCCGGGGTGATCCTACGCACGCGGCAGCGCCTCCGAGCCCCGTTCTCGGCAAAGGTCACGGTGAGATATCGATCTGACCTGGGGAAACGCAGATTCTTGCCAACTTACTGACTGCACGGTAAGTTCTCCGCTCGACAGACGACTCGACGACGAGGAGCACGTACGTGACATCGCAGTCCCTCGCGGGAGAGCGCGACCCCGCGGAGCTCGTCACCCTGCGCACCCGTGCGCAAGGGCTGCCCCTCCGCGAGAAGGTCCGCCTCCTCACCGGCCGGTCCATGTGGCGCCTGCACGCCCAGGACGAGCTCGGGCTGCGCCCCGTCGTCATGTCCGACGGCCCCGTCGGGGTCCGCGGCACGAGCGAGGTCGAGGGCGAGACCTCGATCCTCTTCCCGTCCCCCAGCGCGATCGGCGCGACGTGGGACCGGGCGGTCGCGCACGAGACCGGGCAGGCATTCGCCCGTGAGGCACGCACGCACGGCGTCGACGTCGTCCTCGCGCCCCAGGTCAACATCCAGCGCACGCCCGTCGGCGGCCGGCACTTCGAGTGCTACTCCGAGGACCCGTACCTGACCGCGCAGATCGGCACCGGCGTCGTGCGCGGCCTCCAGGACCAGGGCGTCGCCGCGTGCGTCAAGCACTACGTCGCCAACGACTCCGAGACCGCGCGCACGTCGTACGTGTCGCACGTCGACCCCCGCGTCCTGCGCGAGGTCTACCTCGCGCCGTTCGAGGACGCGGTCGCGGCGGGCGCGTGGTCCGTCATGGCGGCGTACAACCAGGTGGACGACGGCGTGGAGTCGGGTCCCATGACCGGGCACCGGCACCTGCTCACCGACGTCCTCAAGGACGAGCTCGGGTTCGACGGCGCCGTGGTCTCCGACTGGGTGGCGACGCACACGACCGAGCTCTCCGCGAACGGCGGCCTCGACGTCGTCATGCCCGGCCCGGGCGGCCCGTGGGAGGACGCCCTCGTCCGCGCGGTCGAGGAGGGCCGCGTCCCCGAGAGCGAGATCGACGACAAGGTCGCGCGCATCCTCCTGCTCGCGCGCCGGGTCGGCGCGCTCGACGAGCCCGCCCGCCCCGTCACGCACGACGGCGACCTGCGCGCGCTCGTGCGCCGCACCGCCGCCGCCGGCACGGTCGTCCTGCGCTCGGACGTCGCGAACCCCGTGTGGGACCGTCCGGCACCGCGGTCGATCGCGCTCGTCGGCCCCAACGCGGTGCGCCCGCACGTGCTCGGCGGCGGCAGCTCGACCGTGAACCCCGCGCACGTCGTCACGCCCGCCGAGGGACTGGCCGCGCGCTGGCCCGACGCCACGCTCACCGTCGCCCGCGGCGGCGACGCGCGCCGGTTCGCCCCGCGGCTCGACGTGGAGGGCCGCAGCGCCGACGGCGCCGCCGTCGCGATGACCTGGCTCGACGCCGAGGGCGCGACGCTCCGCAAGTCCGTCCTGCCCCGCTGGGACGGGTTCCTGCGCGACCTGCCCGCCGAGGTCGACACCGTCGTGCTCGACGTCGACGTCCTGCTCGACGAGCCCGGGGACCACGTGCTCGAGGTCGGCACGGTCCCGGGTCACACCATCGAGATCGACGGGGTCGTCGTCGCGGAGGACGACCGCCGCTCGGGGGTCGAGGTCATCCTCGACTCCTCGATCAACAACCCGGCGGGCGTCCCCACGACCGTGCACGTCGACGCGCCGCGCCGCGTGCGGATCACGGCGTCGCTCCTCGTCACGCGCGCCCAGGGGTACGGGAACCTCGTCCGCGCGGAGCTCCGCCACCGCGTCCCGGCGCCGAGCGTCGAGCAGGAGATCGCCGACGCCGTCGAGGCGGCCCGCGCGGCCGACCTGACCGTCGTCGTCGTCGGGACGAACGAGGAGGTCGAGTCCGAGGGCTGGGACCGCACGTCGCTCGCGCTGCCCGGCCGTCAGGACGAGCTCGTCGAGCGGGTCCTCGACGCCGACCCGGACGCGGTCGTCGTCGTGAACGCGGGCGCCCCTGTGCTCCTCCCCTGGCTCGACCGCGCGCGCACCGTGCTGTGGGTGTGGTTCCCGGGCCAGGAGGCCGGGCACTCGATCGCGGACGTCCTCGCGGGCGTCGTCGAGCCGGCGGGCCGCCTCCCCTGGACGCTCCCGGCCGACGAGGCCGACGTCCCCGTCCCGCACGCGGTCCCCGACCAGGGGGTCGTCGAGTACGCCGACGGCGTCCACGTCGGCTACCGCGCGTGGGAGCGCTCGGGCGCCGTCCCCGCCGCACCCTTCGGGCACGGGCTGGGCTGGACGACGTGGTCGTACGACGCGTCCGGCGAGCCTGACCATCTCCCCGCCCGCACTCCCGACGGCGACGCGACCCTCACGGTCCGCGTCACCAACACCGGGCACCGCGACGGCCGCGAGGTCGTCCAGGTCTACGTCGAACCCCCGGTCGCGCCCGCGTCGGCCCCGGTCGCCGAGCGCGACCGTCCGGTCCGCTGGCTCGGCGGGTTCGCCGTCGTCGACGTCGCCGCGGGGGCCTCCGCCGACGTCACCGTGACCGTCCCCCGCCGTCAGCTCGAGGTGTGGGACACCGACAGCGGACGCTGGCACCTCCCGGCCGGGACCTACCGGCTCCGGGTGGGGCGTTCCGTCCACGACCTCCGCCTGGACACCGCGGTCCGGGTGCAGGAGAGCACCACGGAACAGGAGTAGCCGGACCGCGGTCCACCCGGGCGACCCAGCGCCCCACGCAGTTCTCACGCAGTACTCACGCATGCTCGACCGCCCCGGCACCGCGCCGGGGACGAAGTTCCCTCGAAGGAGAGAGATTCATGAGGTTGAAGGCCTCCGCGATCGCCCTCGGCATCGCGACAGCACTCGTGCTGACCGGCTGCTCGTCGTCCGGCGGCAACGACGACGACAGCACGACCAGCTCCGGCGAGGGCGCCGCCCTCACCATCGCCAAGCCGGACGGAGCGATCGCGACCGAGTCGAACAACCCGTGGATCGGCGACTCGTCCGCGCTCAAGCTCGGCTACGTCAACGCGATCTACGAGCCCGTCGGCATCGTCAACGTCGTCGACCCGTCGGACGAGATCCGCCCCTGGCTCGCGTCCGAGATCACGTGGTCGGAGGACTACACGTCGGTGACGCTCACGACCCGCGAGGGCGTGAAGTGGAGCGACGGCAAGGACCTCACGGCCGACGACATCGCGTACTCGTACCAGATCCTCGTCGACACGCCCGAGCTCAACACCGCGGCGCTCGACATCACGGACGTCGCCGTGGACGGCGACAAGGTCACCGTCACGTTCGGCACGCCGATGTTCGCCAAGCAGGACAAGGTGCTGCACCGGTTCGTCGTCCCGAAGCACGTGTGGGAGGGCGTCGCCGACCCGACGACGGAGACGAACCCCGACCCCGTCGGCACCGGCCCCTACACGCTGACGAGCTTCAGCACGGAGAGCGTCCAGCTCGACGCGCGCGACGACTACTGGGGCGGCGAGCTCGCGGTCCCGACGCTGTACTACGTCTCCTACAACGACAACAGCGCCCTGACGACGGCGCTCGCCAACGGCGACGCGGACTGGGCGCAGGCGTTCCTCCCGAACGTGCAGTCGGCGTTCGTGGACAAGGACCCGGAGCACAACGTGTACTGGGCCCCCGCCGGCCTCGGCATCGACGCGATGTTCGTCAACACGACCAAGAAGCCGTTCGACGACGTCGCGTTCCGCCAGGCCGTGAACATGGTCATCGACCGCGAGCAGCACCAGCAGATCGCCCGCGAGGGCGGCGTCCCGCTGCTCACCTCCGTCACGGGACTGCCGACCCCGGCCGGCGACCCGTTCATCTCGGACGAGTTCGCGGGCGAGGAGTACGAGGTCGACGTCGAGGGCGCCAAGAAGGTCCTCACCGACGCCGGGTACACGTTCGAGGGCGACACCCTGATCGACCCCGACGGCGAGCCCGTCACCTTCCAGCTCAGCGTCCCGCAGGGCTGGAACGACTACGTCACCGGCATCAGCCTCATCGCGGAGTCGGTCAAGGCGATCGGCGTCGAGGCCACGGTCGACACGCCCGACTCGGACTCGTGGTGGGCCGCCAAGGGCACCGGCGACTTCGACGCGATCCTGCACTGGACCGAGACCGGCGCGACGCCGTACGACATCTACAGCGACACGATGGACGCCCGCTGGCTCAAGCCGGTGGGTGAGGCCGCGGACTACAACTTCGGCCGCTTCGACAGCCCGGAGGCCACGGCCGCCCTCGACGCGTACCTCGCGGCGACGACGGACGAGGACCGCGCGACGGCCATCGCGGAGGCGCAGAAGATCTTCGTGGACCAGGTCCCGGTCATGCCGATCGGCACGCGCCCGTTCATCACGGAGTTCAACACGCGCAACTACGTCGGCTGGCCGAGCGACGACGACCCGTACATCAACGCGGACCCGACGCAGCCGACCGCGGTGCTCATCCTCACCCAGCTCAAGCCGGCCGAGTGAGGTCACCGAGGCCCGCGCGGCGCACGCCGCGCGGGCCTCGGTGCGGCCCAGCCCCCCGCACAGAAACAGGTAGGACGAGTGAACACCGAACCCCTGCTGACCGTCTCGAGCTTCAGCGTGGTCTACGACGTCGACCCGCCGGTCGAGGCCGTCAGCGACGTCTCCCTCACGCTGCACCGCGGGGAGATCCTCGGCCTCGCCGGCGAGTCCGGCTGCGGCAAGACGTCGCTCGCGTACGGCATCCAGCGGCTGCTCAAGCCGCCGGCCGTGATCCCCTCGGGATCGGCGATCTTCCACGACGAGTCGGGCGAGGACGTCGACCTCAACGCGCTCGACGACGACGCGATGCGCCGGTTCCGCTGGGACAAGGCGTCGATGGTGTTCCAGGGGGCGATGAACGCGCTCAACCCCGTCGCGACCATCGGCAAGCAGCTCGGCGACGTGTTCGAGACGCACCGCCCCCGCATGAGCAAGGCCGAGCGGACCGAGGAGAGCGCCCAGCTCCTCGACCTCGTCGGCGTCGGACGCGACCGACTGCGCTCCTACCCGCACGAGCTCTCCGGCGGCATGCGCCAGCGCGTCATGATCGCCATTGCCCTGGCGCTCAAGCCCCAGCTCATGATCATGGACGAGCCGACGACGGCCCTCGACGTCCTCGTGCAGCGCGAGATCCTCCAGCAGATCTCGGACCTGCGGAAGCAGTTCGGCTTCTCGGTCATCTTCATCACGCACGACCTCCCGCTGCTGCTCGAGATCTCCGACCGGATCGCGGTCATGCGCCAGGGACGGATCGTCGAGCTCGACACCGCGGCGAACATCTACCACCACGCCCAGCACGAGTACACGCGCACGCTCCTCGGCTCGTTCCCGAGCCTCACCGGCGAGCGGGGCGGGTTCGTGCGCGGCCGGTCGGAGCCCGCGACCACGGCCGCGAGCACGGCCACGACCTTCGCAGGAGGCCAGGCCTGATGACCACCCTCGAGTTCTCGCACGTCACCAAGAAGTACAAGGTCCGGGGTTCGGGCGACCTGCTGGCGCTCGACGACGTCAGCTTCACGCTCACCTCGGGGCGCACCGTCGCGCTCGTCGGGCAGAGCGGCAGCGGCAAGTCGACGATCGCGAAGATCCTCACGCAGCTCGAGCGCGCCACGTCCGGCGAGATCCTGCTCGACGGCGCCCCCATCCCCCGCCGGGGACGGGCCCTGCGCCGCTACCGGCAGCAGATCCGCATGGTCTTCCAGGACCCGTTCGCGTCGCTCAACCCGTATCACACGATCCGCCACCACCTCGAGCGGCCGCTGCGCCTCGACCACGTGGTCCCGAAGGACGAGGTCGACGCGGAGGTGCACCGGCTCCTCGACCGCGTCCACCTGGACGGCGGGGTCGTGGACCGTCGCCCGCACGAGCTGTCCGGCGGGCAGCGCCAGCGCGTCGCGATCGCGCGCGCCCTCGCGTCGCGCCCGTCGCTGCTCATCGCCGACGAGCCGGTCTCGATGCTCGACGTGTCGATCCGCCTCGGCGTCCTCAACCTCCTCGCCGAGCTCCAGCGCGAGGCGAACCTCGGGGTCCTCTACATCACGCACGACCTGGCGACCGCGCGCCACTTCAGCGACGAGATCATGGTCCTGCACCACGGCAAGGTCGTGGAGCACGGCCCCGCCGACGACGTGATCCTCGAGCCCCAGCACCCCTACACCCGCGCGCTACGCGATGCCTCGCCCAACCCGGAGGTCCACTTCTCCGGCACCGGCCCCGCATCGTCGAGGAGCTGATCCCGTTGCGATTCTTCGCCCGCCGCACCGCCTTCTACCTGTTCACCGCCTGGGCGGCGATCACGATCAACTTCTTCCTGCCCCGCATGATGAAGGGCGACCCGGTCTCCGCGTACCTCGCGAAGAACCAGGGGAAGATCAGCCCGGAGGCGGCCGAGTCGCTGCGCACCCTCTTCGGGCTCGACGACGGCCGGTCGCTCTTCCAGCAGTACGTCGACTACTGGGGCCTCATGCTCCGTGGCGACCTCGGCCGGTCGTTCTCCAAGGGCCTCGCCCCGGTCGGCGACGTGATCGCCGCCGCCCTGCCGTGGACGCTCGGGCTCGTGGGCATCGCCACGATCCTCAGCTTCTTCCTCGGCAGCGGTCTCGGCGCGGTCATCGGCTGGCGCCGCGGGAGCAAGGCCGACGCGATCGTGCCGATCTCGACGTTCTTCTCGACGGTCCCGTACTTCTGGATGGGCCTCATCGCCATCGCGGTCTTCTCGAGCATGCTCGGCTGGTTCCCCGCCTCGCACGCCTACAGCAAGGGCGCGTCGCCCGAGTGGTCGTGGGAGTTCGCCTGGGACGTGATCCAGCACGGCACGCTGCCCGCGCTGACCATCGTCGTCGCGTCGCTCGGCGGCTGGGTGCTCGGGATGCGGAACATGATGATCACCGTCCTCGACGAGGACTACGTGACGGTCGCGCAGGCCAAGGGCCTCCCGCCGCGCAAGGTGCTCACGCGCTACGCGTCGCGCAACGCGGTGCTGCCGCAGCTCTCGAGCTTCGCCCTGTCCCTCGGCTTCATCGTGGGCGGCACGCTCGTCATGGAGCTCGTCTTCTCCTACCCCGGGGTGGGCAAGCTGCTGCTCGACGCCACCAACGCGAAGGACTACCCGCTGATGCAGGGCCTCTTCCTCGTCATCACGCTCTCGGTCCTCGTCGCGAACATCCTGGCGGACGTCGCCTACGCCGCCCTCGACCCGCGCACGCGTCAGACGGAGGCCTGAGCCATGACGTCCACCACCACGACCGCGGCGAGCGAGGCCACCGCGCCCGCGACCCCGCCGGCCGCCTCGGGCGGCTCCCCCGGACGCGGCCTCGCGAGCCGTGCCGGCGCGTCGTTCGCGATGTTCCGCAACGGCAAGTCGCTCACCGGCCTCATCATCCTCGGCGTGTTCACGCTCGTGGCGATCTTCGGCGACCTCCTCGCGCCGTACGGCCCGCTCGAGAAGGACTTCACCGCGCTCAAGCAGCCGCCGTCCGCGCAGCACCTGCTCGGCACGACGCACATGGGCGAGGACGTCCTCAGCCAGATCATCTACGGCACGCGGGGCGTGCTGGTCGTCGGGTTCGTCTCCGGCATCATCGCGACGCTCGTCGCGGTGATCGTCGGGGTGACCGCCGGGTACATCGCGGGCTGGCGCAGCGAGTCCCTCTCGGCGCTCACGAACGTGTTCCTCGTGCTCCCGGGCCTGCCGCTCATGATCATCGTGGCGTCGCAGCAGGAGAACCCGAGCCTCCTCCTCGTCTCCACGGTGCTCGCGATCACGGGCTGGGCCTGGGGCGCGCGCGTCCTGCGGGCGCAGACCCTGTCGCTCCGCAACCGGGACTTCATCCAGGCGGCGCGGGCGAACGGCGAGCCGATCCACCGCATCATCGCCGTCGAGATGCTGCCGAACCTCACCGCGATCATCGCGTCGAGCTTCGTCGGCACGGTGACCGCGGCGGTCCTCGGCCTGACGACCCTCGCCTTCATCGGGGTCATCCCCATCACGAACCTCAACTGGGGCACGATCCTCTTCTGGGCCCAGCAGAACGGCGCCTTCCCCGACTACTGGTGGTGGTACGTCCCCGCCGGCCTGTGCATCGCGCTGCTCGGCATGGCCCTGTCGCTCATCAACTTCGGCATCGACGAGTACGTGAACCCGCGCCTGCGGTCCGCCGGCGAGCGGGCGCGAGCGATGCGCAAGAAGGGCTACAAGGTCTCGAGCGGGATCACGACCGTCGCCGACCGCCCCGACCTGCTGGCGGGGAGCGTCACCCCGCCCCCGCCCGACGCGCCGCACGTCGACCTGCCGGGCGCTCCGGTGCACGGGGACGACATCGGCGCCGTGGCGGAGGCCGACCAGGCGACGGGCGGCCCGGACGTGATCCCGGCCGGCCGGCCGGAGCGCTTCGCGTAGCGGGCGTCGCACAGACAGGTGAGGGGCCGTACCACGGCCCCTCACCGGCAGACGGTCCCGGCACGGGACGCCGTCCGCGCCACGCCCCTGGTGCGGACGGCACGCCTCCACCCGTGCCGGGACCGTTCGCGTCCCTCGGGTCAGCGCATCTTGCGCCGGTAGATCGCGACGGCCCACGCGTAGGCGACGACGAGGATCCCGACGAGCCACGCGAGCGCGACCCAGATGTCGGAGCCGACCGGCTGCCCGCCGAACAGCGCGCGCAGCGTGTCGACGATCGCGGTGACCGGCTGGTTCTCCGCGAACCACGCGACCGGGCCCGGCATCGTGTCCGTGGGGACGAACGCGGAGCTGATGAACGGCAGGAAGATCAGCGGGTAGCTGAACGCCGAGGCGCCGTCGACCGTCTTGGCCGAGAGCCCGGCGACCACCGCGAGCCACGTCAGGGCGAGCGTGAACAGCACGAGGATGCCCAGCACGGCGAGCCACGCGCCCACCGACGCGTCGGTGCGGAACCCCATGAGGAGCGCGACGCCGACGACGATCGTCACCGAGACGAGGTTCGCCACGAGCGACGTGAGCACGTGCGCCCACAGGACGCTGGACCGCGCGACGGGCATCGACTGGAAGCGCTCGAAGATGCCGCCCTGCAGGTCGAGGAACAGCCGGTACGACGTGTACGCGACGCCCGAGGCGACGGTGATGAGCAGGATGCCGGGCAGCATGTAGTCGATGTACGACCCGGCGGCGCCGGTGTCGATCGCGCCGCCGAGGACGTAGACGAACAGCAGCATGAGCGCGATCGGGGTGACGGCGGTCGTGATGATCGTGTCCGGGCTGCGCAGGATGTGGCGCAGCGAGCGGCCGGTCAGGACACGGGTGTCGGCCAGGACGTGCGTGGTCATCGGAGCTCCTCTCCGGCGGGCTGGGCGCCCTCGGTGGTCGTCGGGGTCGTGGGGTCCTCGCCGGTCGCGCCGACGAGGGTGAGGAACACGTCCTCCAGGGACGGCTGCTTCTCGACGTACTCGACCTGCGCGGGCGGCAGGAGCGCCTTGAGCTCGGCCAGGGTGCCGTTCTGGATGATGGTGCCGCGGTGCAGGATCGCGATCCGGTCCGCGAGCTGCTCGGCCTCGTCGAGGTACTGCGTGGTGAGCAGCACGGTCGTGCCGCCCTGGGCGAGCTCGCGCACCGTGGCCCAGACCTCGATGCGCGCCTGGGGGTCCAGACCGGTCGTCGGCTCGTCGAGGAAGATGACAGGCGGGTCGCCGATCAGGCTCATCGCGATGTCGAGGCGACGGCGCATCCCGCCCGAGTAGGTCCCTGCCCGGCGCGAGCCCGCGTCCGTGAGCGAGAAGCGGGCGAGGAGGTCGTCCGCCACCTGACCGGGGTGCTTCAGGTGGCGCAGGCGCGCGACGAGCACGAGGTTCTCGCGCCCGGTGAGGACCTCGTCGACCGCGGCGAACTGCCCGGTCAGCGAGATCGACTCCCGGACCTGCCCGGGCTGCTCGACGACGTCGTACCCGTGGACGCTCGCAGCGCCCGCGTCGGGCGTGAGGAGCGTCGACAGGATGCGGACGAGCGTGGTCTTGCCCGCCCCGTTGGACCCCAGGAGCGCGAAGATGCTCCCGCGTGCCACGTCCAGGTCGACCCCACGCAGCACGTGCAGGTCGCCGAACGACTTCTCGATGCCTCGGACCCGCACCGCGGGCTCGAGCGTCTGGTCGACTGACATGTCCAGGTCTCCGTCTCTCTCAGGTGGGGTTCAGGGCCGGCGGACGACGACGTCGCCGAAGCCGGTGCTCGCGTGGATCTCCGCGGTGGCCTCGTTCTCGACGGGCCCCTCGGTCGGGGTGAGGTGGTTGCGGACGCTGCCGTGCTCGGAGCTCGCGTCGAGGAACGCGGCCGTGCCCTCCGGCACGCCCACGTCGATCGAGCCGAACGACGTGCTGAGCGTGACGCTGCCGGACTCCAGGCGGTCGACCCGGATGCCGCCGTGGGCGGACTTGGCGGTGAGCGTGCCGAGCACCCGGGCCACGGCGATCTCGCCGTGCGCGCCCTGCACGGCGAGCGTGCCGGTCACGGCGCCGACCGTCGTCGTGCCGTTGCTGGCCTTGATGGTCCCGTCGCCGGCGATCTCGCTGATGCGCACCGAGCCGGCGCTGACCTTGACGTCCGCGGCGCCGGCGACGCGGCCGACGACGACGGACCCCGCCGAGGCCTTGAGGGCCAGCCGGTCGACGTCCTCGAGCCGGACGTCGGCGACGGAGAGCGTCATGTCGACGTCCCCGAGCGAGCCCTCGGTGTAGAGGGTGCCCGCCTTGCCGCGGAGGTCGGAACCGGCCGGGAGCTCGACGGTGATGTCGGCGGTCCCGGCCGCGAACGGCAGGACGAACTGCTTCCACGAGCCGGGGTACAGGATCGTGACGGCGTCACCGTCGCGGTCGACCCGGACGTCCTGGGCCGCGCGGACGCTGCCGGACTTCGAGGGGTCCGTCGGCAGGACCGTCACGACGACGTCGTCACGGTCGCCGGCGACGACGTGCAGGTTGGCGAAGGGCACGTCCACGACGACCGGGACGGGCTGGGAGGCGGGGAAAGTGGGCATGACGGAGCTCCAACGGTGGTGTCGGTGTGGTGTCAGCGGATGGTGGGAGGGGCGGGCGCGCGGACCGGAGCGGTCAGCGCACCCAGCCGGTGACGCGGGCGGAGCCGCGCGGCTGCGGGCGGGCCTGCGCGGCCGGGCGCCCGGTGGACTGCTCGAGCGCCGCGGCGACCGCGCGCACGAGCCACGTGTTGACGGAGACGCCGTCGCGGGCGGCGGCGGTCTCGGCCTGCGTCTTGAGGTGGTCGGGCAGACGCAGGGTCGTGCGGGTCGTGGCGCCGGACTCGGCGTCGACCGGCGCCACGGCGGGGGTCGGCGCGGACGCCGGAGCGACGCCGTACGCCGGCTCACCGGGAGCGCTGGGCGGGGCCGCGGCGGCCGGGGCGGCGACCACGAACTCCGGGGCGCCGCCCCGCAGCCGCACGTCGACCGACCCGGGCGCGAGCTCCGCGGAGATCTCTCCCGCCGCGGCCGAGAGCGCGTCGAGCAGGACGAGCCGCACGGCCGCGTCGAGAGGAGCGGTCAGCCGCTCGGCGAGCCGGCGGCCGTCGTCCCCCGCGGCGTCCGCGGCGGCGGCGAGGCGGTTCTGGAGGTCGTCGACATACGGGGTGAGGTCCATGACGCCATCATGGCACCACTCGTGGTGTCACTGCAACCCCTTGTGGCAACATCACGACACCACGTGACACCAGGCGCGTGTCCGCGCTGGTCAGCGTGGCGTCAGGAGCCCAGGTCGGTGACGACGTCGTACCCGAGCTTGAGGATGAGCGCCCCCACCACGACGACGAACACGACGCGGACGAACGCGCTGCCCTTGGCCACGGCCATGCGCGCCCCGACGTACGCGCCGAGCAGGTTCGCCGCACCCATGAGCAGGCCCAGGCCCCACAGCACCGCGCCGTAGGGGACGAAGAAGATCAGCGCGCCCGCGTTCGTCGCGAAGTTCGCGATCTTCGCGAGCGCCGACGCCGGCAGGAACGCGTACCCGAGGATGCTCACGAGCGCGATGACGAAGAACGTCCCCGTGCCCGGGCCGAGCAGTCCGTCGTACGTGCCGATGACGAGGCCGATCCCGGCTGCGGCCCAGCGGTGGCCGTTGCCCTCCCAGCGCAGGTTCGTCGTGTGCCCCAGCTTCGGCTTCGCGATCGTGTAGGCCGCGACCCCGACGAGCACCACGAGGATGATCGGCTCGAACAGCTCCGCCGGGATGCGCGACGCGAGGGCGGCGCCGCCGATCGCGCCGACCAGCGCCGCGAGCGCCATCGGACCGGCCGTCCGCAGGTCGGGGCCCACCCGCCGGTAGTACGTCGCCGCGCTCACCGAGGTGCCCATGATGCTCGCGAGCTTGTTCGTCGCGAGCGCCTGGACCGGGCTGATGCCGGGCACGAGGAGCAGCGCGGGGAGCTGGACCAGACCCCCGCCGCCGACGACGGCGTCGATCCACCCCGCCGTCAGGGCGGCGAGGACGAGCAGGAGGACGGTCACGCCGTCGATCTCGAGCCCGCCGGAGACCGGGAGGGAGAAGGCGGGCAGCACTCCCTAGTGGTACCACAGCGCCTCGGTCGCGGTGGTCCTGCGTCCCGGTCGTGCGCATCCGGTCCGTCGGACGGGCATCGAACCGCGACGTGCGTCAGGACTGGAGGGCGTCGTACTCCGCCTCGGCCGCGACGTCGTCCTCGACGTCGAGGCGCAGGTGCGCGAGCGCGAGCTGCAGCACGCGCAGCGCGCTCGCGGCGCGCTCCCCCCAGAGCGAGACGTAGGAGAACTGCCACCACCACAGGCCCTCGAGCTCGCGGCCGCCGTCGTAGTGCTGGAGGCCCTTCGCGAGGCACTCGGCGACGCACGCGAGGTCGCCCGAGAGGGACGCGGCCCCGACCTCGGCGCCCACGAGCGGGTCCGTGATCTCGGCATAGTCGTCGAACCCGTCGAAGAGCTGGGAGAGGGCCGTCCGCAGCGGGTCCACGTCGGTGTCGCGGCCGGCGTCGGGCTCGAAGCGCTCGACCGGGACGACGTCGCCCATCGCCCCGAGCCGTGCGCCCGCGGCGAGCGCGTCCGACAGCGCGAGCAGCAGCAGGGGCAGCACGGCCCCGGGTGCGGCCCCCGACGCGACCTGCGTCGCGGTCGTCAGGAACGCGCGCGCCTGCGCGGCCATGCCCTCGGCGATCTCCCGCAGGTCGGGGTCGTTCTCGATCTCCCCCATGCTCGTCACCTCTCGTCAGCCGCCGACGAGACGTCGGCCCTCGAACGCCCGGCCGAGCGTCACCTCGTCCGCGTACTCCAAGTCTCCCCCGACCGGCAGCCCGGACGCGAGGCGGGTCACGCGCAGGCCCATGGGGCCGAGCATGCGCGCGAGGTACGTGGCCGTGGCCTCGCCCTCGACGTTCGGGTCGGTCGCGAGGATCACCTCGGTCACCTGGCCGTCGGCGAGGCGCGCCATGAGCTCGGCGATCCGCAGGTCGCCCGGACCGACGTTCTCGATCGGGTTGATGGCGCCGCCGAGCACGTGGTACCGACCGCGGAACTCGCGCGTGCGCTCGATCGCGACCACGTCCTTGGGCTCCTCGACGACGCAGATCACCTCGGGCGACCGGCGCGGGTCCGCGCAGATGCGGCACTGCTCGGACTCCGCGACGTTCCCGCACGTCTCGCAGAAGCGCACGCGCGCCTTCACCTCGGTGAGCGCGTCGGCGAGCCGGCGCACGTCGACCGCGTCGGCCGCGAGCAGGTGGAACGCGATGCGCTGCGCGCTCTTGGGCCCGACGCCGGGAAGCCGGCCGAGCTCGTCGATCAGGTCCTGGACAGCGCCTTCGTACACGCCCCCAGCCTACGGGGCGCGGCCCACACGACCGGCCTGCCCGGTCGAGGCAGGACGGCCGGGTCGGTCAGGACGCGACGATCTCGACCTCGAACCCGTCGACGTCCTCGAGATAGGCGGCGTAGTGGTCGTCTCCGCCGGCGAACGGGTGGCGGTCGCCGAACAGCAACGACCACCCGTGGTCGCCGGCCCGCAGGACCAGCTCGTCCACGTCAGCGCGCGAGCCGCCGCGGAAGGCGAGGTGGTTCAGGCCCGGCCGCAGCCGGTCGTGCTCCCCGGACGCGAGCACCGGGCTCTGCTCGACGACGACGTACGTCCCGCCGAGTCGCCAGGACCGGCCGTGCTCCCATCGCTGGTGCAGCGCGTACCCGAGCTCGGGGAGCAGCCAGCCCCAGGAGCGCTCCGCCCGGGCGAGGTCCGGCACCCAGAGCTCGACGTGGTGGAGGCCGCCCCGGCTCACGGTCAGACGCCCTGGTCCTGGATCTCCTCGATGATCTTGCCGTCGAGCAGGCTCACGACGAGCGCCGTCCCGACCAGACCGGTCGAGACGATGTCGGGGTCGTCCGCGGAGGGCAGGTCGTCCATCGGATCGACCGTCGACGGCGCGTCCCGCCGAGCCGACGCCTCGGCAGGTCGGGAGACGCGGGCCGTCGTGGCCGCCGCGATCGCCGCGCGCGCGGCAGAGACCCCGCGCAGCGGCTGCGCCGGGGAGGCCGGCGCAGGGCTCACGGGCGAGACCGGTGCCGGGGCGGCCGGAGCCTGCGCAGCGGGCACCACGCGCGTCTCCGGGGCATTGTCGAGAACAGGCTCCGGCTCGGGCCCGTCGTCGAGGTCGGCCGGAGGCTCGGCGGGCGCCCCCGCGAGCCACGCCTCGTCCGCCGTGTCGATCCGAGGTTCGGGCGACGGCGACGGCGACGGCGACGAGGCTCCGGCGAGCCAGGCCTCGTCCGCGGCGTCGACCACCGGACGGTGGTCCGCGTCGCCGCCGGCGACGCCCGTCTCGACCGGTCGCTCCTGCAACGCGACGGCGCCGCGCGGTGCGGACGCGCCCGTCGCGAGCGCGGTCGGGGAGGTGGCCGTGCCGGACGCCACGGTCCCGCCCGGCGCGCCGACCGTCGCGAGGGGCACGGACGCACCGCCCCCTCCGGAGCCGGGCTCCGGACCGGTCCCGCCGAGGCCGGGCGCTGCCGGGCCCTGGCCGGGGCCCGCGGGGGCGGGGGCCGCAGGGCCCTGTGCCGAGGGGCGCCCGGCACCGGCCGCCCCGCCCTCGTCGAGCCGCGCCTCGACGCGCACCTGGAGCCCGAGGGTCTGGTAGACGACGTCCTGCACCGCGTGGATGTGCCGCGAGGAGGAGAAGGTGCGTGCGAGGCCCGGCGACGGGAAGGCGAGGAAGAGGACGCCCTGCGCGAGCTCCGCGACCTGCGCGTTCGGGCCGACCAGCGACCACGTGACGGGGTTCGCCCGCAGGTTCTCCAGCACCTCGGGCCAGCGCCGCCGGAGCTCCTCGGTCGTGAACGCCGGGCTCGCGGCACCGGACGGGGCGCTCGCCGTCGGCTGCGCCGGACGGCCTGCTGCCAGCCCTGCGGGGGCCGCCTCGGCACGCGCGGGCGGCGCCGCCTCCTCGCGCGTCGGCGACACGGCGTCGTCGCGCGTCGCTGCATCGGCGTCCGCGTGGTCCTGCTCCGCCGGACCGGTCGGCTCGACCGGGCCGGTCCGACGCGCGGTACCGGTCTGCTCGACCGGCGGCACCGCCTGCGCCGGTCCGCCGCCGGTCTCCGCGGTCGACGACGACGTGGGCACGGCGGGCGGCGCGGCATCCGTGCGCGCGGGCTCGGTCGTGCCCGACGGAACGACGCCCTCGTTCGGTACGGACGGGGTGTCCGGTGCCGACGGGGCGCCGGGCGCCGAGCCCCGCTCGTCCTCGACGGTCCCTGCCGGGACGGCCGCGGCGGCGCGGGGCTCGGCCGGCTCGGGTGCAGGCCGCGCGTCGGTCGGCGCGGCGGCACCGGCCGACGGCTGCACAGCGGGGGCGGACGGGGTGGTCCGGGTGGGGCGGAGGGCCGCGCGCACGGCGGCGGCACCGGTGAGGCCGGACGCCGGTGCGGTCGCGACGGGGGCCTGGCCGCCGCCGTCGGGCACGGCGGCTCCGGCGCCGGCAGGCGTCCCCGCCCCCGGCGAGACGGCCGCCGGCACGGCGGCGACGGCGCCCAGGCCGCCACGCTCGAGCCGGTCGAGGCGCGCCGCGAACCCGGCTGCGCCGTCGTCGGCCCCGGGAAGGAGCAGCCTCGCCATGAGGAGCTCCAGGTGGAGTCGCGGCGAGGTGGCGCCCGTCATCTCCGTGAGCGCCGCGTTGACGAGGTCGGCCGCGCGCGAGAGCTCGGCGACGCCGAGGTTCTGCGCCTGGGCGCGCATGCGCGCGAGCTGGTCGGCGGGCTGGTCGCGCAGCACGGCCTGCGCCTCGTCGCCGGAGACGGCGATGACGATGAGGTCGCGCAGGCGTTCGAGGACGTCCTCGACGAAGCGCCGGGGCTCGTGCCCGGTCGCGATGACGTGGTCCACGACGCGGAAGATGCTCGCGCCGTCGCGCGCGGCGAGGGCGTCCACGACGTCGTCGAGGAGCGTCGCGTGCGTGAAGCCCAGGAGCGCGACGGCGCGCTCGTACTCCACGGCGCCGTCCTGGGCGCCCGCGATGAGCTGGTCCATGACGGACAGCGAGTCGCGGACGGAGCCGCCCCCGGCGCGCGTGACGAGCGGGACGACGCCGCCGCCGATCGTCACGCCCTCCGCGGCGCACAGCTCCTCGAGGTAGGGCCCGAGCACGTCCGGCGGGACGAGGCGGAAGGGGTAGTGGTGCGTGCGCGAGCGGATGGTGCCGATGACCTTGTCCGGCTCCGTCGTCGCGAAGACGAACTTCACGTGCTCGGGCGGCTCCTCGACGAGCTTGAGCAGGGCGTTGAAGCCCTGCGGCGTCACCATGTGCGCCTCGTCGAGGATGAAGATCTTGTACCGGTCGCGCGCCGGGGCGAACGCGGCGCGCTCGCGCAGCTCGCGGGCGTCGTCGACGCCGTTGTGCGACGCCGCGTCGATCTCGACGACGTCGAGGCTGCCCGGGCCGCCGCGCGCGAGCTCGACGCACGACGGGCACTCGCCGCAGGGCGCGTCGAGCGGGTCGTCCGGGGTGTTCCGCGCGCAGTTGAGCGTGCGCGCGAGGATGCGCGCGCTCGTCGTCTTGCCGCAGCCGCGCGGGCCGGAGAAGAGGTAGGCGTGGTTCACCCGGCCGCTGCGCAGCGCCTGCATGAGCGGCGCGGTCACGTGGTCCTGACCGATCACCTCGGCGAAGGTCTCGGGCCGGTAGCGGCGGTACAGGGCGGTGCTCACCCCCGTCACTCTAGACGCCGCGTCCCACAGGCACGAGGCCGCTCCGCCGTCGTCGACGCCGAGCGCCACGAGATCGACCCGTACGTCCGAGATCGACCCTCGGGAGGTCGATCTGGGGACGCACGGGCCGATCTCGCGGGGCGGGTCAGCGGTGGAGCGCCTTGCGGGCGAGCCAGTTGCCGAGGAGCTGCGCGACCTGGACGATCGCGATGATGACGAGGACCGTCACGACCACGACGCCCCAGTTGTAGCGCTGGTAGCCGTAGACGATCGCGAAGTTGCCGAGCCCGCCGCCGCCGATGATCCCCGCGATCGCGGACATGTCCAGCACGGCGATGAAGAGGAACGTGTACCCGAGGATGAGCGGCGCGAGCGCCTCGGGGACGAGCACGGTCGTGATGATGCGCCACGACGACGCGCCCATCGCGCGCGCCGCCTCGATGACGCCCGGGTCGATGCCCACGAGGTTCTGCTCGACGATGCGGCTCGTGCCGAACGCCGTCATGACGGACAGCGGGAAGATGAACGCCTCGGTGCCGAGCGTCGTCCCGACCACCTGGAGCGTCACCGGCCCGAGCAGCGTGACGAAGATGATGAACGGGATGGGCCGCACGATGTTGACGAGCACGTTGAGCACGCCGAACACCCAGCGGTTGTCGAGCAGGTTGCCCCGCCGCGTCACGTAGAGCGCGATGCCGAGGGCGAGGCCCGCCAGCCCGCCCGTGAGCAGCGCGACGGACACCATCTGGAGCGTCTGCCCGAAGGACTCCCAGAGGATCGGCCAGAGCTGGGACCAGTCGCGGTTCATCAGCGGCCTCCGAGGTTGCCGTGGCGGAAGAGGGTCTCGCGGCCGGTCCCGTACGGGTCGCCCGGGTCGCCGCCGGCGTCCTCGGGGGCGTCCCCGCCGCCCGGGTCGGCGTCGAGCCGCGCGACGCGCGGGTCGTCGAGCGGCCGGTCCGCGGTCCCCAGGTCCACGACGTCGGCCCGCTCGGCCAGCGCGACGAGGAACGGCGCGATCCGGTCCTCCGGCGCGTCGAGCTCGACGGTGAGCGATCCGAACGGGCGCTCCCCGACCTCGGAGATGCCGCCGTAGACGACGGACCCGTCGACGTCGTGCTCGCGCAGGAGGCGGAACAGGTCGGTCCCCGTGCTCGCGCCCTCCCGCACGCCGACCGTCACGAGCCGCCCGGGGTGCCGCTCGCGCAGCCGCGCGAGCGTCTCGCGCGACGGCCGGTCGTGGAGCGCGGTGCCGACGAACCGCTGCGCGGCGTCGGCGCTCGGCGCGGAGAAGACGTCGTACACGTCACCCGTCTCGACGACCCGCCCGTGCTCCATCACGGCGACGCGGTGGCACGTCGAGCGCACGACCTCCATCTCGTGCGTGATGACGACGATGGTGATGCCGAGCTCGGCGTTGACGCGCCGCAGGAGCGCGAGCACCTCGCGCGTCGTCTCGGGGTCGAGCGCGGAGGTCGCCTCGTCGGCGAGGAGGATCGTCGGCTGCGCGGCGAGCGCGCGCGCGATGCCGACGCGCTGCTTCTGCCCGCCCGAGAGCTGGCGCGGGTACGCCTTCGCCTTGTCGGCGAGGCCGACGAACGCGAGCAGCTCCGCGACGCGCGCGGCCCGCTTCTCGCGCGGCCAGCCGGCCACCTTGAGCGGGTAGGCCACGTTCCCGGCGACCGTCCGCGACGACAGCAGGTTGAACTGCTGGAACACCATGCCGATGCGCGAGCGCACCTCGCGTACGCGGCGCTCGGGCAGCCCGGTGATCACCTGGCCGTCGACGACGACCTCGCCGCTCGTCACGGTCTCGAGCGCGTTGACGAGCCGCACGAGCGTCGACTTGCCGGCGCCCGAGTAGCCGATGACGCCGAAGATCTCACCGCGGCGGATGCGCAGCGAGACGTCGTCGACGGCGTGCACGGCGCCGTCGCCCTCGCCGAACGTCTTGCTCACGTGGCGCAGCTCGATCGCGGGCTGCTCGTCACCGCCCTCGTCGCGGGGGACGTCGGTCACGTCGGGTTCCTCTCGTCGGAGGCCGGGCCTCCGGGCCGGGGCCGCCCGGGTCGCCTGGGATCACCAGGTGCGTCGTCGGGGCCGCCTGTCGGGGTGTGCCGCTCGCCTGCCATCGTCCTCCCCCGGGCACGACGGCGCGCGAGGGCGGGCGCGACGCGCGCGCCCGCCCTCGCGGGGACGTCAGGAGTTGCGGATGTCGTCCTCGATGCCCGCGAGGATCTCCTGGAGCTCGGTGGGCGTGTTCTCCTTGATGACGGCGGTGCCGCCCGACGCCTTCTTCTCCGCCTCGACGACCTCCGGCGAGTGCGAGATCTCGGCGAGCTTGAGCAGCGTCTCGTCGTCCTTGTCCTCGGCCCGCGCGACCCACACGTTGATGTAGGGCTTGGCGGCGTCGGAGTCGGGGTCGTCCTGGAAGAGCGCGTCCTCGGGCTTGAGGCCCGCGTCCTCGACGAAGTCGTTGTTGATGATCGACGCGTCGACCGACTGGAGCTGGATCGGGGTCTGCGCGGCGTCGACGGGCGTGACCGTCACCTTGGAGCTGGGCAGCACGTCGGCCTCGGTGGAGATGGAGCTCCCGCCGTCCTCGAGCTCGACCAGGCCGGCCTCCTGGAGCACGAGGAGCGCACGGGCGAGGTTGGTCGGGTCGTTCGGCACGGCGACCTGGCCGCCGTCGGGGATCTCCTCGAGCGACGTGTGCTTCGACGAGTACAGGCCGAGCGGGTAGACGGCGGTCGCGCCGATCGGCTGGAGGTCGTCGCCCGCGTCCACGTTGTACCCCGCGAGGAACTGGAGGTGCTGGAACTGGTTGACGTCGAGCTCGCCCTGGGACAGCGCCGGGTTCGCCTGCGTGTAGTCCTGGAGGTCGACGAGCTCGATCTCGATGCCCTCGGCCTCGGCCTGCTCCTGGAACACCGCCCACTTGTCGTCGGACGCGCCGACGACGCCGACGCGGATCGGGTCCGCGGCGTCGCCGCTCGCGGCGCCGCCCGCGGTGTCGTCGCCACCGCCGCAGGCGGTGAGGGTGAGGGCGGCCGTGGCGGCGATCGCGGTCCAGGTCAGACGCTTGCGGGTGGTCGAGAACGACATGGGGGTTCCTTCCGGTGGCGGCGACGACGGTCACGGGTGGCGACCGGCGCGGCCGGTGGTGCAGGGACGGCCCTGCGAGGCGGTGGGGTTCGGGGTGCTTCCGGCGGGCCATCAGCCACGCGGCGAGCGGGGGCGTCGTCGTCAGGACGACGCGGCGGGTGCGGCGCAGGTCTCCCTGCGGGTCACGACGGCGTCAGCAGCCGCACATTCGCCCGGTGCGCACGCCACGACAGCACGACGTGCCGGCGCAGGACGCTGCGCGCGGGGTCGTGGTGACGACGTGGTTCCGGGTCATGCCGACATCATGAGCACGGTGGCACCCCGGACGCCAATCCCCGGGCCAGATTGTCCATGATGTGGACGGAGAAATGGTCGCATGCCGGGAATCCCCGGCCTCAGACCGGGACGAAGCGGGCACCTGGCCAGGTCATGAGGGCCGTGCGACGACCGAACGGGGAGATCTGCGCCACACCGCCGCTCACGTCCGGGCCAGGGCGGCGAACTCGGGCGCTCCGTCCGCGGGAGGGTCCACGCGCATCGGCGGCATCACCCGCGCGACCAGCCAGACCGGCAGGATCGCGACGCACAGCACCGGGATGAGCCGCACGTCGCCCACGGTCACGGCCGCCATGAAGAGCGCGAGCCACCCGTCCCGGCTCACGACGAGCACGGCCCCGAGGACGGCCGCCGACACCGCGACCGCCGCGGGCACGGCCGGGACGAGCGACGATGCCGCGAGCCCGACCGCCACGCCGACGAACACCGTCGGGAAGATCCGACCGCCCCGGAAGCCGGCGCCCGCGGCGACGACGAGGGCGACGAGCTTGACGAGGGCGAGGACGAGGATCGCCGACCAGGCGAGCGTGTCGGCCTCCTCGGACAGCTCCTTCATCTGCGCCAGCCCCTTGAAGAGCGTGAGCGGCCCTCCGAGGACCCCGAGGAGCCCGAGCAGGAGACCGGCGGCACCGAGGGCGAGGACGGGGTGCCGCAGCGCGTGGAACGCGCGGTGGACCCACGGGAGGGCGAGGACGGCCAGGAGCGCGAGCAGTGCGGCGACGAGGGCCACGACCGCGGCGCTCAGCGCGTCGCCGACGTGCAGCCCGGGATGGTCGGGGAGGTCGATCGCGAACGTCGGCGCGTCGAACGCGAGCATCGTCACGGCCCCGGCCCCGGCGGCCACGAGCGGGGCGAAGAGCCGGTCGAACAGCGGTCCCGGTGCGTCGCCCCGCTCGGCGAGCGTCTCCGTCAGGACGAGCGCGGCCGCGACCGGCGTCGCGAACATCGCCCCGATCGTCGCGGCCATCGCCAGGCCCACGGCACCCTGCACCGGCACGCCCAGCCGGGGGCGGCACAGGAGCCAGGCCGTGAGGGCGACGTTGATCGCGATGATCGGGTTCTCCGGCCCCAGGCTGACGCCGCCCGCGAGGCCGAGGACGAGCGTGAGGGCGAGGCCGGGCAGGGCACGCAGCGGGAGCGGAGCGGTCACGAGGTCCGTCGTCGCGGGGTCGACCCCCGCGTGCCCCGGTGCCCACCGGATCGTCGCGCCGACCAGCAGGCCCGTGACGGTGAGCACGACGACCGTCCACCAGGTCTCCGTCGTCGCGAGGCCCCACGCCGCGGGCAGCCGGTCCCACACGAGGTCCTGGATCCACGTGGCGAGCGCCGAGAGCGCGAGAAGGGTCAGGGCGCAGAGCACGCCGACCAGGAGCGCCGGGACGACCAGGCGCACCAGGCGCCCCGTCGACGACGGAGGCTGCGGTTCCCCGGTCACACGGGCAGAGAACCACGCCGGGACCGAGGCTGCACCTCGACCGCTCGGGTCCGCCGCGGCCCCGGGACGCGAAGGACCCCTCGCACACCCACCAGAGCTCACCTACCCTTGCTGCCTTCCGGCCCTGGGGGAGTTCGGCGAGATGATGCCGCACGAGGGGTCTGCGCCCACCCTAGCCCAGGTCGGCGCCCCACCCGAAACCCGGTCGGGCGCGGGGGCGATTCGGCCCGGACGCCGCGGTCCGGTATCCTCGTTGCGCTGCCGTCGGTGCGCCGTGTGCGCGTCGGCCGTCGCACCAGGAGGATTCGCCTAGTGGCCTATGGCGCACGCTTGGAAAGCGTGTTGGGTTAACAGCCCTCGGGGGTTCGAATCCCCCATCCTCCGCAGACCGAAGGGCCCGCCGCACTCGCGGCGGGCCCTTCGTCGTCGTCCGTCGCACCATGTCCGGCCGCCTGGACCGAAAAGGCCCGTCGCACGAGTGCGACGGGCCTCTCGACGTCCCGACGGTCCGACGCGCCGGGACGTGGCGCCGGCGGTGCCGCCGACGGCTACCCCCAGCCTACGGGTGTCTGGCCCGGAACGGCAGGGGTCTCTCGTCCCCAGTGCCCGTGATCTCCACGACGCACGTCGTGCGGGGAGCCGCGGCCACGGGTCAGACGACGTGGCACGGGCGCCCTCCGAGGGTCACGAGCTGCGGGCCGGCGCCCGGCGCGCCCGACGCGACGAAGCCGAACGTCGCGGTCGCGCCCGGTCGCACGCGCGCGTTCCACGACAGGCTGTGCGCGGTGAGGGCGGCGCCGTCGCGGCCCGCCTGCGCGCCCCACACGTCGGTGAGCCGCTGGTCCCCGTCGGGCGTCCAGCGCAGCTCCCAGCCGTCGAGCGGCGACGCGCCGGTGTTGCGGAGCTCGACCTGGGCGATGAAGCCGCTGCCCTTCTTGCCCTGCCACGTCCCGTGGACGGTGTACGCGACCTCGCAGGTCGGGCGCTCGACGGCGGGAGAGGCGAGCGCGAGGAGCTCCGCGGCCTGCTCGACGAACCACTGCCCCGCCGCCGGGTCCTCGATGCCGCGTGCGGGGTCGAGCGGGCCGCCGGTGCCGCGGTAGCACTTGCCGTCGGACTCGCCGGGCACCTTGATCCACAGGTACGCGTCGACGAACGGGTCCGCGGTGTCCGTCGTCGGTCGCTCGCCGAGCCCGCGGTCGGGCGGGTTGCACCACACCTCGGGGTCGGCGTAGACGCCGGACGGGGCGGTCCACGGCCCCTGGCCGTTGCGGCTCGTGTCGACGACGACGTGCTTCTGCGCCGCCGGGTCGCGCGCGACGCCCGTGTCCGCGTAGGCCTGGGCGTACGCGGCGTCGGTGAGACCCCAGGTCTCGACGTCGTCGGGGTTCGCCGGGTAGTACTGGCTCGCGCACCACGCGGGCTCCCACCAGCTGTTCACCGACAGGTTGACGCAGTCGCTGATCCACGTCCCGTACTTCACGAGGCGCTCGGTCTCGACGTAGTTCGACGCGTTGACGAACACGCCGTCGGCGCGCTCGACGCCCGCCTTGACGAGTCGGTCGGTGATGTCGCCGACCCCGAGCCACCCGCTGTGCGTCCCGTCGAGGTACACGGAGGTGGCGGGGAGCGCCGTGAGCGCGTCGACGGCGTGGTTGAGCTGGACGAACCGGTCCGCCGCGGCGGTCTCCGGGTCGAGCTCGGCAGGCCGGCACCACTCGGGGTTGCCGTTGATGTCGGTGTACCAGGGGATGATCCCGAGCCCGTCCGGCTCGAGGATCACGATCGCCGGGTCGTCGCCGATCCCCTCGGCGAGGGCGTCCACCCACGCCGTGTAGGCGGCCGTGTCCGCGGCGCCGCCCGCGGAGTACTGCGCGCAGTCGCGGAACGGCAGGTTGTAGACGACGACGGTGGGCACCGCGCCGTCCGTCGCGGCCGCCTGCACGACGGACGCGACGTCGTCGCGCACCTCGTCGGGCGTGCCGCCCGTGAACCACGAGGCCGACGGGAAGGACCCGAGGAGCTGGGCGTCGGCGCGGGCCTGGCCCGTGAGCGCGGCGGCGGCCTGGAGGGTCGTGGAGAACGGGTCCACGTAGAGGCGGGTCCCCGGCCCGACGACGTCGTCCGCCGCGGGGGCGGCCGTCGCCCGGGGTGCGGCAGGGGTCGGGACGGGGGCGGCGCCGGCGCTCCCGGCGGCGGCGAGCAGCGGGCTCGCGAGCGCGAGAGCGGCGACGGCGGACAGGACGGCACGACGTCTCATGCGGATCTCCTTCGATCGACACGGGGGTGCGGAAACGACGTATGGAAGCGCTCCCATCGCGTCGTGAACTCCACTCAACCCGGCGCCGTCGTCGGCGTCAAGGGCCAGGTCGCGACAGAGCGCTCCCTCGCGGGTGGACACTCGTTGAACGGGTGTTTAGTCTATTGAACGTGCGTTCAGACCAGCCCTCGCCGACCGGCCGCGGCCGCCCCGCGCCGTCGGGCACCGACGACCTCACGACCCGCGCCCGCATCCGGGACGCCGCCGTCTCGCGCTTCGCGCGCGACGGGTTCGGCGCGCCGCTGCGCACCATCGCCGCCGACGCGGGCGTGAGCGCCGCGCTCGTCGTGCACCACTTCGGCTCCAAGGACGGGCTGCGCCGCGCGTGCGACGACTACGTGTTCGACGCGGTGCGCGCCGCCAAGACCGACGCCATCTCGCCGCAGGACCCCGCGGCGGGCCCGATGGGACTGTTCGCGCAGCTCGCCGGGATCGAGGACTACGCGCCCGTGTTCGAGTACACGCTGCGCAGCCTCCAGGCGGGCGGGGACCTCGCGCGGTCGTTCGTCGAGCACCTCACGCAGGTCACGCTCGAGTACATGGAGTCGGGCGTCGCCGCGGGCGTCATCCGCCCGAGCCGCGACGAGGCGGCCCGCGCGCGCTACCTCGTCTCCGTCTCGCTCGGGTCCCTGCTCGTCGACGGCGCGCTGCGCGAGCGGGCCGAGCCGCGCGACCCCGAGGCGGACCTGCGCGAGTACGTCGAGCGCGTGATGCTCCCCGCGCTCGAGGTCTTCACCGAAGGACTCTTCGTCGAGACGACCCTGCTCGACGCCTACCTGCAGCACACCACCCACCAGGAGGAGACGCGATGACGAGCACGACCCCCGCCGTCGAGGTGCACGACCTGCGCAAGGCCTTCGGCCACGTGCAGGCGCTCGACGGCCTCGACCTCACCGTCCGCGCGGGCGAGGTCGCCGGGTTCCTCGGACCGAACGGCGCGGGCAAGTCGACCACCATCCGCGTGCTGCTCGGGCTGCTGCGGCCCGACTCCGGCAGCGCGCGGCTGCTCGGCGGAGACCCCTGGCACGACGCCGTCGACCTCCACAAGCGCCTCGCCTACGTGCCGGGCGACGTGAGCCTGTGGCCCAACCTCACCGGCGGCGAGGCGATCGACCTGCTCACCCGGCTGCGCGGGAGCGTCGACCCGCAGCGCAAGAAGCTGCTGCTCGAGCGCTTCGAGCTGGACCCGTCGAAGAAGGCGCGCACGTACTCCAAGGGGAACCGGCAGAAGGTGGCGCTCGTCGCGGCGTTCGCGTCCGACGTCGAGCTGCTCGTCCTCGACGAGCCGACGTCGGGCCTCGACCCCCTCATGGAGTCCGTGTTCACGCAGTGCGTGCGCGAGGTGACCGCCGAGGGCCGGTCCGTCCTGCTCTCGAGCCACATCCTGGCCGAGGTCGAGAAGCTCTGCGACACCGTGACGATCATCCGCGCGGGCCGCACGGTGCAGTCCGGCACGCTCGCCGAGCTGCGGCACCTCACGCGATCCTCGGTCACGGCCGTGACCGAGCGCGACCCGTCGGCGCTCGACACCCTCGACGGCGTGCACGACCTCGTCGTGGAGCCCGGCGCGGACGGCGCGCGGGCGCGGTTCGACGTCGACAACGACCACGTCCAGGCCGTCCTGCGCACGCTCACCGACCTCGGCCTGCGCTCCGTGACGGTCAACCCGCCCTCGCTCGAGGAGCTGTTCCTGCGCCACTACGGCGACGAGCTCGCCGTGCTCGACGGGGCGGGCGCGCTGTGAGCGCCCCCGGGACCGCGCGCACCGCGGCACCGACGCGCGGACGGCGCGCCACCGCCGTCGCCCCCGAGCCCCACCGGCGGGGCCGCGCGGCCACCGGCTGGACCACGCTGCTGCGCTTCGTCCTGCGGCGCGACCGCGTCCGCATCCCCGTGTGGACCGCGTCGATCGCGCTCCTGTTCGGGTACGCGGCCGTCGCGCTGGACACGCTCTACCCCACCGCGGCCGACCGCCAGGCGCGCGCGGCGCTCGTGTCCAGCCCCGCGGGGATCATGCTATCCGGTCCCCAGTACGGGATCGAGGACTACACGCTCGGCGCGATGATCGCGAACGAGATGGCGCTCACCGTCATGGTCGCCGTCGCGATCATGAGCATCTCCCTCGTCGTGCGGCACACGCGCGCCGAGGAGGAGACCGGCCGGGCGGAGCTCGTCCGGGCCGGGGTCGTCGGGCGCCACGCCCCCGCGACCGCCGCGTTCGTCGCCGCGCTCGTCGCGAACGCCGCCATCGCGCTCGCGACGGGGGCCGTCCTCGTCGCGACCGGGCTCGAGGCCGTCGACTCGTTCGCGCTCGGCGCCGCGGTGGGCGTCACGGGGCTCGTGTTCGCCGCCGTCGCGGTCGTGACGAGCCAGGTGACCGAGCACGCGCGCGCCGCGAGCGGTCTCGCGCTCGCCGTGCTCGGCGTCGCGTTCCTGCTGCGCGCGGTCGGCGACGTCCAGCAGGAGCACGGGAGCTGGGTCTCGTGGCTCTCCCCCATCGGCTGGGCGCAGCAGATCCGCGCGTTCGTCGACCTGCGCTGGTGGCCGCTCGGCCTGTCGGCCGTCCTCGTGGTGCTGCTCCTCGCCCTGGGCGCGGCGCTCGCCGCGCGGCGCGACCTCGGCGCGGGCCTCGTCCCGCCGCGTCCGGGCCGGCCCGACGCCGCCGGGTGGCTCGCGAGCCCGCTCGCGCTCGCCTGGCGCCAGCAGCGCGCGTCCGTGCTCGCGTGGGGCGTCGGGGTCGGTGTCACCGCGCTCGCGTGCGGGACGTTCGTCGACTCGGTGGGCGACATGGTCGCCGACAACCCCGAGATCGCGCAGATGCTCGGCGACGCCTCCGACCTCGTGGGCGGGTTCGTCGCCGTCATGGCGCTGTTCCTCGGGCTCGGGGCGGGCGGGTTCGCCGTCGCGTCGGCCCAGCGGGCCCGCGGCGAGGAGACGGCGGGACGCCTCGAGCCCGTGCTCGCGACCGGGGTCGGGCGCGTCCGGTGGCTCGGGGCCCAGCTCGTCGTGACCCTGGTCGGGACGTCGGTGCTGCTCCTCGTGAGCGCCGTCGGGCTGTGGCTCGGTGCGCTGAGCGTCGGCGAGGACGCGTTCGGGCTCGGCGACTACCTCGCCGCGTCGTTCGCCTACCTCCCGGCGATCGCGGTCGTCACGGGCGTCGCCGTCGCCGCGTTCGGCTGGCGGCCGGGCCTCGCGTCGCTCGCGTGGGCGCTCCTCGCGTACTCGTTCGTCGTGACGATGTTCGGCGCCCTGCTCGACCTGCCGTCGTGGGCCAGCGGCGTCTCCCCGTTCTGGCACGTCCCCCAGCTCCCCGGGGCGGACGTCGAGCCGTGGCCGTTCGTCTGGCTCACGCTCCTCGCCGTCGCGCTCGTCGCGCTGGGCCTCGCGGGCTTCCGCCGCCGCGACGTCCCCCGCCCGTGACGCCGAGGTAGAGGCCTGGTAGCGCGAGGTAGAGGCCTGGTCGGCCCGTGCCCTGACCACGCCTCTACCTCGGCGGACCAGGGCTCTACCTCGCGTCGCCGTGGGGGCCTCCGGATAGGCTCGGTCCACTGTGCCCGACCACGGAGGTGACGGTCATGTCCACGCCCGACCAGAGCGACGCGACGCGCTCGGCCAGGGCCACCCTGCACGAGTGGGTCGCCGCGATCCCCACCCAGGAGCCGAGCCCGGCGCCGGACGGCGGCTCCGGCGTCCCCGACCCGCGCACGTGGGTCGCGGCGCTCGCGCTCGAGGGGACGTGGCTCGGCCTCTACCAGGACGCGTACGCGCTCACGGAGGCCGAGTGGGAGGACCTGCTCGGCGACCTCTCCCGGTACGCGGACGTGCGGCCGCCCGCGAGCGCCGTCGTCTTCCGCGACGTGGACCTCGACGAGGACCCGTTCCGCGACGACGAGCGCCCGCTCGTGGACGCCGTCCTGCGGGTCGCGCTCGAGGAGGGTGTCGACAACCTCACGCTCGCCGCGGTCGCGCGCCGCTGCGACCGCAGCGAGTCCACGCTGCTGGCGATGTTCGGCGACGCGGAGACGCTGGTCGACGACGTCGCGCTCGAGGTGCTGCAGTCCGGGTTCGACGACCTGTCCCCGCTGCGCCTCGACCCGTCGCGCGCGGCGGTGGCCGCGTCCGTCGCGGCGCTGGACGACTCGCGCAAGGCCGCGGCGCTCCTGCGCCTGTACGCGCTCGGCGGCGTCGCGCGCGACGACGTCCCGGAGGGGCAGCACGAGGTGCACGCGCTCGTGCTGCGCGCGTGGCGCGAGGAGGGCGCGCCGTCGTCGCTCGTGCTCGCCGCGCTCGCGTGCGACGGCTGGCGCGCGGGCGAGCTGCAGCGGGCGCTGCTGTTCCCGCCCGCGCTGCCGGGCGCCGTCGTGCGCGAGCTGGCGCGCCTCGTCGACGACGCGGCGGGTCACTCCTCGAACCGGTAGCCGATGCCGGGGCTCGTGATGAGGTGGCGCGGGGCCGCCGGGTCGTCCTCGATCTTGCGGCGGAGCTGCGCGAGGTAGACCCGCAGGTAGTGGGTGTCGCGCGTCGCGGTCGGCCCCCACACCTCGCGCAGGAGGTGCTCGCGCTCCACGACCCGCCCGCGCTGCGCGACGAGGATCTCGAGCAGGGCCCACTCGGTGGGGCTCAGCCGCACCTCGACGCCGCCGCGCAGGAGGCGGCGGCGGGCGAGGTCGATGTGCAGGTCGCCCGCCTCGACGACGGCGGACCCGTCCCGGGCGGTGCCCGTCGACCGCCGCACGGCGGCCCGCAGCCGCGCCATGAGCTCGGGCATCGCGAACGGCTTGGTGACGTAGTCGTCGGCGCCGGCGTCGAGCGCGTCGACCTTGTCGTCGCCGAGGTGGCGGGCGGAGAGCACGACGATCGGCACGGTGCTCCACGCGCGCACCGCGCGGATGACGTCGAAGCCGCTGAGGTCGGGCAGACCGAGGTCGAGGAGGATGACGTCGGGCGTGTCCGTCGCGACGAGGTCGATGCCCGCCCCGCCCGACGTGGCGGTGCTCACCCGCCAGCCGTGCGTGCGCAGCGTGATGGCGATGGCGCGCAGCAGGCCGGGGTCGTCGTCGACGACGAGGACGTGGTGGGTCGCCGGGTCGTCGCTCACGCGCTCTCCTCCCGCTCGGGGCGTGCCGCGTCGCGCGGCGCGACGGGGACGGTCAGGACCATGGTGAGGCCTCCGCCCGGGGTGTCCTCGGGGACGAGGGTCGCCCCGACGGCGCGGGAGAACCCGCGCGCGACGGCGAGCCCGAGCCCGACGCCGTGGCCGGCAGCGTCACCGAGCCGCTGGAAGGACTCGAACATCCGTTCCTTGGCCTCGTCGGGCACCCCGGGCCCGAGGTCGACGACCCGCACCTCGACGATCCCGCCCGAGGCGGACGCCCGGACGCGGACGGGCTCGCCCGGGGGCGCGAACCGCACCGCGTTGGCGACGACGTTCGCGACGACGCGCTCGAGCAGGCCGGGGTCGGTGCGCACCAGCGGCAGGTCCTCGGGCACGTCGAGCACGACGCGCGGGCCGTGCGGCTCGACCGCGACCGGCACGATCTCCTCGAGCGAGACGTCGCGCAGGACCGGGGCGACGGAGCCCGTCTGCAGGCGCGAGAGGTCGAGCAGGTTGTCGATGAGCTGTTCGAGCCGCCCGGTCTCGGACGCCGCGGTCTCGACGAGCGCCGTCCGGTCCTGCGGCTCCAGGACCGCCTCGGGCGAGCGCAGCCCGTCGACCGCGGCGCGGATCGCGGCGAGCGGGGTGCGCAGGTCGTGCGAGACGGCGGCGAGCAGCGCCGTGCGGGTCGCGTCCGCCTCGGCCAGGACGGCGGCTCGAGCCGCCTCCTCGCGCAGCCGGCGGTACTCCAGCACGATGCCCGCCTGCGCGCCGAACGCCTCGAGCACCTGGCGGTCGCCCGCGGGCAGCGGACGGCCGTCGAGCACGAGCCGGAGGTCGTCGTCGACGCTCACCACGGTCCGGGTCTCGTCATCGCCCCCGGGGCGTCGTCGGGACCCGCTCCCGGCCGGCCCCCCGGTGTCGGCGGCGCGGTCTGCGACCGCGATGGTCGACCACTCGCGCCCGCGCCCGTCCGCGCGCGACCGCTCCTCGATCGCGACCCGCCGGAGCTGGAAGGTCTGGGCCAGCCGACCGACGACGGCCTCGGCCGTGTCCTCCCCGGACAGGACCGAGCGGGACAGCGCGGCGAGGGTCGACGCCTCCGCCCGCGCCCGGTAGGCCTGCACCGTGCGCCGGGCCGAGAGGTCGACGACCGACGCGACCGCGGCCGCGACGAGCACGAACACGAGCAGGGCGAGCAGGTTCTCCGGGTCGGCCACGGTGAGCAGCCCCGTGGGCGGCGTGAAGAACCAGTTGAGGCACAGGAACGAGACGACGGCGCAGGCCAGCGCGGGCCACATGCCGCCGACGAGCGCGACGCCGACCGACAGCGCCAGGAAGAGCATGACCTGCGTCGACAGCCCGACCGCTCCCCGGGCGGCGTCGAGCAGGCCCGTGAGTCCCGCCGGGCCGGCGACGGCGAGCACGAACCCCGCGACGCGCCGCCGGGCGGACAACGGGCTCCAGCCGCGCCGCGCGACCCGTCCCGACCGGGCCCGCTCGTGCGTCACGAGGTGCACGTCGAGCGAGCCCGAGAGCCGGGCGATCTCCGCGCTCGTGGACCCGAGGAACGCCTCGCGCCACCGCGAGCGCCGCGAGACGCCGACGACCACCATCGTCGCGTTCGCGCCGTGCGCGAAGTCGACGACGGCCGACGCGACGTCCTCCCCCACGACGGTGTGGAACGTCCCGCCGAGGGACTCGACGAGGGCGCGGTCGGCGGCGATCGCCGCGGGCGAGGCCGTGGGCAGCCCGTCGGTCGCGAGCACGTGCACGGCGAGGAGCTCGGACCCCGCCGCGCGCTCGGCGATGCGGGCGCCGCGGCGCAGCAGCGTCGCGCTCTCGGGGCCGCCGGTCACGGCCACGACGACGCGCTCGCGCGCCGGCCACGTCCCGGAGATCGCGTGGTCGGCGCGGTACCGCGTGAGGGCGTCGTCGACGCGGTCCGCGAGCCACAGGAGCGCGAGCTCGCGCAGCGCCGTGAGGTTGCCCTCGCGGAAGTACGAGGACAGCGACGCGTCGATCTGCTCGGCCCGGTACACGTTCCCGTGCGCGAGCCGCCGCCGCAGCGCCTGGGGCGAGAGGTCGACGAGCTGGATCTGGTCGGCCTCGCGCACCACGTGGTCGGGGACGGTCTCGCGCTGCCGCACCCCCGTGATCGCCTCGACGTCCTCCGTGAGCGACTCCAGGTGCTGCACGTTCACCGTCGTCACGACGTCGATCCCGGCCGCCAGCAGGTCGTGCACGTCCTGCCACCGCTTGGCGTGGCGCGAGCCCGGCGCGTTCGTGTGGGCGAGCTCGTCGACGAGCGCGACGTCCGGGTCGCGTGCGACGACGGCGTCGACGTCGAGCTCGGTGAGCTCGACGCCCCGGTGCCCGACGGCGCGGCGCGGGACCACCTCGAGGTCGCCGATCTTCGCCGCCGTGGCCGGGCGCCCGTGCGTCTCGACGAGGCCCACCACGACGTCGGTCCCGCGGGACCGGCGACGGTGCGCCTCGTCGAGCATCGCGAACGTCTTGCCGACGCCCGGCGCGGCGCCGAGGTAGACCGTCAGCCTCCCCCGGCGCCGCCCGTCAGGCGTGTCGGCACTCATGTGCGCAGTCCATCACGTCGCACGTCAGGGCGCGTCCGAGCCGGCGGGCGCGAGTTCCTCGAGGGCGAGGTTGAGCGCGAGCACGTTCACGCGCGGGTCGCCCAGCACGCCGGCCACGCGCCCGGCCGCGGCGTCGTCGACGAGCGCGCGCACCGCCGCCGGGTCGAGCCCGCGCGCGGCCGCGACGCGGTCGACCTGCTGGTACGCGTACGCGGGCGACACGTGCGGGTCGAGGCCCGAGGCCGACGCCGTCAGGGCGTCCGGCGGGACCGTCGCCGGGTCGACGCCGTCCTCCGCGGCGACGGCCGCCCGGCGCGCCTCGATCGCGGCGACGAGCTCGGGGTTGTTCGGCCCCAGGTTCGACCCCGCGGACGCGAGGGTGTCGTAGCCGTCCCCGGCCGCCGACGGGCGGCCGTGGAACCACTCGGGCGCGGTCCCCGGCTCGCCGAACGCCTGGCCGACGAGGACGGACCCGACGACCGGGGCGCCGTCCGCCCCGGCGTCGTCGACCGACGAGGCCCGGGTGCCGTCGGCGCGGACGAGCGAGCCGTCGGCCTGCCACCCGAAGGCGGCCTGGCCGACGCCCGTCACCGCGAGCGGGTAGAGCCCGCCGAGCAGGAGCGTCATGAGGAGCAGGACGCGCAGCCCCGCCCACGACTGCCGGACGAAGGAGACGGCGCCGCCGGCGGTCGACGGGCGGCCTCCGGACGGGACCTGCGAGGAGCTGGGCACGGGAGTTCCTTTCGGCACCGGGATCAGAAGCCCGGGAGGAGGGAGACGAGGAGGTCGACGAGCTTGATCCCGACGAACGGCGCCACGAGGCCGCCGAGCCCGTAGATCAGCAGGTTGCGCCGGAGCAGCGCCGACGCGGACGCCGGGCGGTAACGCACCCCGCGCAGCGCGAGCGGGACGAGGACCACGATGATCAGGGCGTTGAAGATCACCGCGGAGAGGATCGCGGACTGCGGGCTGGACAGGTGCATGACGTTGAGCACCTCGAGCGCGGGGAACACGCCCAGGAACATCGCGGGCAGGATCGCGAAGTACTTCGCGACGTCGTTCGCGACGGAGAACGTGGTGAGCGCGCCGCGCGTGATGAGGAGCTGCTTGCCGATCTCGACGATCTCCAGGAGCTTCGTCGGGTTCGAGTCGAGGTCGACCATGTTGCCCGCCTCCTTGGCGGCGGTCGTCCCCGTGTTCATCGCGACGCCGACGTCGGACTGGGCCAGCGCGGGCGCGTCGTTCGTGCCGTCGCCGGCCATCGCGACGAGGCGACCGCCCTCCTGCTCGCGCCGGATGAGGGCGAGCTTGTCCTCCGGCGTCGCCTCGGCGAGGACGTCGTCCACGCCCGCCTCGGCGGCGATGGCCCGCGCCGTGATCGCGTTGTCGCCCGTCACCATGACGCTCCGGATGCCCATCGCGCGGAGCTGGTCGAACCGCTCGCGCAGCCCGTCCTTGACGACGTCCTTGAGCCGGACGACGCCGAGCACGCGCGCCGGACCGTCCGCCACCTGCTCGGCCACCACGAGCGGCGTCCCGCCCTGCCCGCTCACCGTCTCCACGTGGGCCGCGAGCTCGTCCGTCTCCGGACCCGTCACGCTCCCGCCCGTCGAGTGCACCCACCGCTGCACCGCCGAGCCGGCGCCCTTGCGCACGCGCCGCACGCCGCCGTCGGGCGAGGGCAGGTCCACGCCCGACATCCGGGTCTGGGCCGTGAACGGGATGAACTCCGCGCCCGCGGTCTCCCGGACCAGGTCCGCCGCGGGACGCCCGTCCATCGACGTCACGAGGTCGACGATGCTGCGCCCCTCCGGGGTCTCGTCGGACAGCGAGGCCAGGCGCGCCGCGTCGGCGAGCTCCGCCGCGCTCACGTGGCCCACCGGCAGCACCTCGGTCGCGAACCGGTTGCCGTGCGTGATCGTGCCGGTCTTGTCGAGCAGCAGCACGTCGACGTCGCCCGCCGCCTCGACCGCGCGGCCCGACATCGCGAGCACGTTGCGCCGGACCAGGCGGTCCATGCCCGCGATGCCGATCGCGGACAGCAGCGCGCCGATCGTCGTCGGGATGAGGCACACGAGGAGCGCGACCAGCACCACGAGCGACTGCCGTGCCCCCGAGTACACCGCGAACGGCTGGAGCGTCGCGACGGCGAGGACGAACACGATCGTCAGCGAGGTGAGCAGCACGTTGAGCGCGATCTCGTTCGGGGTGCGCTGACGCTCGCTGCCCTCGACGAGCGCGATCATCCGGTCGACGAACGTCTGGCCGGCCGGTGCCGTGATCCGCACGACGATGCGGTCGGACAGCACGACCGTCCCGCCCGTGACCGCCGAGCGGTCCCCGCCCGACTCGCGGATCACCGGCGCGGACTCCCCCGTGATGGCCGACTCGTCGACCGACGCGACGCCCTCGATCACGTCGCCGTCGCCCGGGATCGTCTCCCCCGCGACGACCACGACGACGTCACCCACCCGCAGGCTGGACGACGGCACGTCGACCGTCGGCAGCAGGTGCAGGCTGGACCCCGCCGTGAGCGTGTCGGTCGGCGCGTCCACACGGCGCGCCGTGGTGCTGCGCTGCGTCGCGCGCAGGCTCGACGCCTGCGCCTTGCCGCGCGACTCCGCGACCGACTCGGCGAGCGTCGCGAACAGGACCGTCGCCCACAGCCACACCGCGACGAGGACCGAGAACAGGTCCGGGTCCAGCGCCGCGAGGACCGTCGTCGCGACGGCACCGATCTCCACGACGAACAGGACCGGCGACCGGTACAGCACGCGCGGGTCGAGCTTGCGCACCGCGGCCGGCAGCGCCGCGCCCACCTGCGCGAGGGACAGCGCCCGCGGCGCGCGACGCCCGCCGCGGTGGTCGTCGTGGTGCGCGCCGCCGTCGGGCGCCTCCGCGGGGGACGCCGGGGTGCCGGGCAGCTGAGGGACGGAAGCGAGCGGGGTGCTCATGACAGGGACTCCACGACAGGACCGAGGGACAGGACGGGGACGAAGGTGAGGCCGACGACCACCAGCGCGACCGTGCCGAGCAGGCCGACGAACAGCGGCTGGTGGGTCGGCAGCGTGCCGGCCGACGGCGGCACCGAGCGCTGCGAGGCGAGGCGCCCCGCGAGGGCGAGGACGAGCGCGATGGGGACGAATCGGCCGACGAGCATCGCGAGCCCGAGGAGCGTGTTGTAGTACGGCGTCCCGGCCGACAGCCCGGCGAACGCGGAGCCGTTGTTGTTCCCGGCCGACGCGAAGGCGTACAGCACCTCGGTGAGCCCGTGCGGGCCGCCCTCCTGCTGACCGGCGAGGCCGTCGGGCAGGACCACGGAGAGCGCCGTGCCGACGAGCACGACCGCCGGGGTCGTCAGGACGTAGAGCGCGACGAGCGTGATCTCCTGGCGGCCGATCTTCTTGCCCAGGTACTCGGGCGTGCGACCCACCATGAGGCCCGCGACGAACACCGCGACGACGGCGAGCACGAGCATCCCGTACAGCCCCGCGCCCACGCCGCCGGGGGCGATCTCGCCGAGGAGCATGTTGAAGAGGACGACGCCGCCCCCCGGTGCGGTGAGCGAGTCGTGCATCGCGTTGACCGCGCCCGTCGACGTGCCGGTCGTCGCGGTCGCGAACAGGGCGCTCGCGGCGAGGCCGAACCGGGTCTCCTTGCCCTCCAGCGCGGCACCGGCCGCCTGCGGCGCGGCACCCGGGCCGGCGAGCTCGGCCCAGGTGGTCAGCGCGAGCGCGACGGCGAACAGCCCGGCCATCGCGCCGAGGACGGCCCAGCCCTGACGGCGGTCGCCCACCATGAGGCCGAACGTGCGCGGGAGCGTGAACGGGATCAGCAGGATGAGGAAGATCTCGAAGACGTTGGTGAACGGGTTCGGGTTCTCCAGCGGGTGCGCCGAGTTCGCGTTGAAGAACCCGCCGCCGTTGGTCCCCAGCTCCTTGATGGCCTCCTGGGACGCGACCGGACCGCCGAGGACGTGCTGCGTGCCGCCGGCGAGCGTCTCGACCGCGGTGTGCGGGCTGAGGTTCTGGACGACGCCGTTCGCCACGAGCACGACCGCGGCGACGAACGCGATCGGCAGCAGGATCCGCACGACGGAGCGGGTGAGGTCGGTCCAGAAGTTGCCGACCCGCGCGTCGGTCCCCGAGCGGGCGAACCCCCGCACGAGCGCGATCGCGACCGACATCCCGACGGCGGCCGAGACGAAGTTCTGCACGGCGAGGCCGGCCATCTGCAGGAGGTGGCCCGCGGCCGCCTCGCCGGAGTACCACTGCCAGTTCGTGTTCGTCACGAACGAGACCGCGGTGTTCCACGCGCCCGCGGGGTCCAGCCCCGTGAACCCGAGGTTCATCGGCAGGTGGTCCTGGAGCCGGCCGAGCCCGTAGAGGAGCAGGACCGAGGCGAGCGAGAAGCCCAGCACGGAGAAGAGGTAGGTGCTCCACCGCTGCTCCGCGTCGGGGTCCACGCGCGCCAGCCGGTAGCCCGCGCGCTCCACCCGCAGGTGGCGCGACGAGGTGTACACGCGCGCCATGTACGCACCGAGCGGCGCGTGCACCGCCGCGAGCGCCGCGACGAGGAGCGCGACCTGACCGACGGCCGCCCACACGACCGCGGCGTCGACCGTCGTCGGCACGGCGCTCACCGGGCCCGGTCGCTGCGGAGCAGCGCGACGAAGAGGTAGCCCAGCACGGCGACGACGGCGCCGAGCGCGATCCAGTCGAGGATCATCACCGGGTGCCTCCCGAGGAGCCGTGACGACGCGCGACGAGCGCGACCGTCGCGAAGAACGCGACGGTGAGGAGGAGGAAGGCCAGGTCGGCCATGGTGGGAACGCCTTCTCGACGACGGTCGGCCGGCGCTCGTGGCGGGCGCCGTGCCGGCACCCGGAACCCGGGCGCACTGCCGTTCTACGCCCGGCCGGAGGGCTCCGGGCGGGGCTCTGACGGAACCTTGACGCCCTCTGCCGGAACCTTGACGGGGCGCCGCGCCGACGGCCCGCGCCCGCCTGGCACGATGGCGCCATGCTGACTGTGCGGGTCACCGCGGGGCACGACCTCGCCGAACGTCTGCGTCCCGTCCTCGACGCCGACCCCACCGTGTGCGACCTGGCGGTCGTGCCCGGCGCGGCGCTCGAGGGGCGCGGCGACGTCCTCTGGTTCGAGATGGCGCGGGAGAACGCGAACAACGTCATGCGGACGCTCCGGCACGCGGGCGTCCCGGCCGACGGGAGCATCGTCGTCACGGAGCCCGTGACGGTCGTGTCGGACGCCGCGGTCGCGGCCGAGCGGGCGGCCCCCGGCCATCCCGCCGACGGGGTGCTGTGGGCGCAGCTCGCGGACGCGTCGCGCGAGGACTCCCGGCCCTCCGCCACGTTCTTCGTGTTCCTGCTGCTCGCGACCCTCATCGCGGGGGTCGGGCGCCTGCTGGACCAGCCCATCCTCATCATCGGGGCCATGGTCGTCGGGCCGGAGTTCGCCCCCATCGCGGCGATCTGCTACGCGGTCGTGCGACGGCGGCGCGGGATCGCCGGGTCGGCGCTGGCGACGCTCCTCGGCGGGTTCGCGGGGTGCGCCGCGGTCGCCTGGGCGGTGTGGAGCCTCGCCTACGCGGCGGGCCTCATCACGTTCGAGCAGGCGACGACCGGGGCGCAGACGGAGTTCATCGTGTCGCCCGACGCGTGGTCCTTCGCCATCGCGCTCCTCGCGGGCGTCGCGGGTGTGCTCTCGCTCACCACGGCCAAGTCGGCCGCGCTCGTCGGCGTCTTCATCTCCATCACGACGGTGCCCGCCGTCGGGACGATCGGCCTGACCCTCGCGGTCGGGGCGTGGGACGAGGCGCTCGGCGCGGGCGTCCAGCTCCTCGTGAACGTCGCCGGGCTGCTCGTCGCCGGCATCGCGACGCTGTTCGTCCAGCTCCACCTCGGACGCCGGCTGGGCCGCGCGCGCCCGCTCCGGGTCCGCCCCGACGCCCGCTGACGCGAAGGACGCGGGTGCTCCTCGTGGGGAGATCGTGACGACCGCGTGACCGACACCCCGACGACCTGGGCACGGGCCGCCGTCGGGCCTCTAGGATGTGCCGCATGATCTTCAAGGCCGTCGGCGACGGGCGCCCCTACCCGGACCACGGCCGGGTGACCGCCCGCGACTGGGCCGAGGTGCCCCCGCGTCAGGTGCGCCTCGACGAGCTCGTCACCACCAAGCGCACGCTCGACCTCGACGCGCTCCTCGCCGAGGACTCGACGTTCTTCGGCGACCTCTTCGCCCACGTCGTCGAGTACGAGGGCATCCTCTACCTCGAGGACGGGCTGCACCGCGCCGTGCGGGCCGCGCTCCAGCAGCGCGCCATCCTGCACGCCCGCGTCCTGACCGTGCGATGAGCGCGGGGTCCGGTAGGTTTCTGGCGTGACCACCCGCCCCGACACCGCGCGCGCCGAGCGTCGCCGACGCATGCACGAGCGCCAGGCCGTCGTGTTCGGGCTCCTCATCGCCGCGCTCGCCGTCGTCGGGCTCGGTGCGCTGGCCGTGTACACGGGCGCGATCGACGCCCCGTTCGACCGGCCGCTGTCGTCACCCGAGGCCGTCGACGACCTGGCGCACGTCGAGGTCCCCTGCCTCCCCGAGGGCACCCTCCCGGTGGCGACCGGCGACATCCAGGTCAACGTCTACAACGCGTCCGGCAAGGACGCCCCGCTCGGGCGCCTGAACCAGGACCTCCTCACGTCGCGCGGCTTCACGGTGCTCTCCACGGGCAACGCGCCGGACCTGGACGGCGACGAGAAGTCGGACGTCATGGCGCGGACGCAGATCCACTTCGGAGCCGCCGGCCTCGCGCAGGCGTACACGCTCGCCGCCCACTACGACAACCCCGGCCTCGTGCTCGACGCGCGCGAGGACGCCACCGTCGACCTCTACGTGGGTGCCGACTTCGAGGACGTCGTGGACCCCGAGCTCGTCGGCCTGTCCGGCGACGTCCCGCTCGAGAGCCGCGCCGGGTGCGTCGCGATCGAGGAGATCACCCCGCAGCCGCTGCCCGTGCCGCCCGCGGAGGGCTGAGCACGTTCCTCGCCCGGCGCCCGCCGAGCCTCACGACCGCCGAACGGTACCCATGAGCACCCTGCCCCTCCGGCCCGCCCGGACCACCGACCCCGACGAGGTCGACCGCCTCTACGAGATCTGCCTCCGGACCGGCGCGTCCGGCGCGGACGCGACCGCGCTGTACACCGACCCGCGGCTGCTCGGCGAGGTCTACCTCGGGGCGTACCTCGCCCTCGAGCCGTCGCTCGCGTTCGTCGTCGAGGCCGACGGCGTGGCCGCGGGCTACGTGCTGGGGGCGCGCGACACCGCCGCGTTCGAGGCACGGTCCGAGCGGGAGTGGTGGCCCCCGCTGCGCGAGCGCTACCCGCTCGGCAGCTTCCCCGAGGGTTCGCGCGACGAGGCGCTCGTCCGTCAGATCCACCGCCCGCACCTCACCGACCCCTCGGTGCTCCCCGACTACCCCGCGCACCTCCACGTCGACCTGCTCCCCGCTGCGCAGGGCGGCGGCAACGGCCGTCGGCTGATGGCGGCCCTGTTCGACGCCCTCCGCGCCGCCGGGGCCCCGGGAGTCCACCTCGGCGTCGCGGAGGACAACGTCTCCGCGATCGGCTTCTACGAGCACCTCGGCTTCACCCGCCTCGACGTCGACGAGGGCCTGGTCCTGGGCCTCCACCTCTGACCCGGCGCCCCGGTGCCGACCCCGGGATCGCTCCTCACGCGCGGCACCTCCTGGGGAGAGATCCCGGGTTGGCGCGAACCCTGGACTTCTCCCTTTGGACGCGCGCGTGGGAGGAGCGATCCAGGGGTCGGCCCCCCGCGAGGCGGGGAGTGACTCGACGGGTTCCACAGTCCCTCGGTTGCGGGGTCCCTTCCACAGGGGCGTCCGGCGAGCCCCTCCGACGACGTCAGGTGCGCTGGGATGCGACCCATGCCGCCCCGTTCTCCCGTACCGGAAGCCCTGCGTGCCGTCGCCGCCCAGCAGGAGTCGCTCGTCTGCACGAGGCAGTGCGTCGAGGCCGGGGTCGGTCGGAACGTCCTGACCCGCCTCGTGCGCTCGGGGTCCTGGTCACGGATCACCGCCGGCGTGTACGACCTCGACGCGGCACCCTGGCAGGCGCGTCCGCCCGACTCCCGACGCCGCCGTGCTGCCTGGGCGGCGCTGCTCGCCTTCGGCCCCGAGGCGATCGCCGTCGGGCCGTGCGCGCTCGCGCTGCTCGGCGTCGCGGGACTGCCCGCGCGCGTCGTCCCCCAGGCGACGTTGCCGGGTGCCCGCTCCCTCGAGTCGCGCGACGGCATCCGGCTGCGCATGTTCGACGACGGGATGACGGTCGTGCGGGTGGGCGACCGGTACGTCGCCGCCCCCGAGTGGGCGCTGGCCCAGGCGGTGCCCGAGCTCGACCGCCCCTGGGCCGTGGCGGTCATGGACTCGGCTCTCCACCTCGGGCTGGTGACGCCCGAAGGTCTCGACCGCGCGCACGACCACGCCCGTGGTCGGCGGGGTGTCGCGCGGACGCACTCGTGGTGGGAGCTCGCGGACGGTCGGTCCGAGTCGCCGCTCGAGACCTGGGTGCGTCTCGACTGCGTCGACGGCGGCGTCCCGCCGGACACGCTCCAGGTCCCGCTGGTCGGGTCGAGCGGACGGGAACGACGCGGCGACCTGGGCTGGCTGGTCGACGACGGCCGCTGGGTCGTCGCCGAGGCCGACGGCGCGGAGTTCCACGACACCCCGAGCGCCGCGTTCGCCGACCGGGAACGTCACAACGACCTCGTGACCGGCGACGTCGCGGCGATGCTTCGATTCACCTCCGCCGACACCCGCGTGCCGGGCCGCGTCGCAACCACGGTCCGCCGCGCTCTCCTGGCGTCGGGACGCCGTCGTGCCGCGTGACGTGAGGACGCCGAACCCGGGCCCGCTCCCCAGCGAAGGCTTCGGCTGGGGAGAGATCCCGGGTTCGGCATCGGGCGGGGGTCCGTCAGCGGGCGTCCTCGACCGCGTCGTGGACGATCGGCTCGTCGCCGCCAGGGGCCGACGCCGGGCTGGCGGGCTCCTGGGTCGTGCCGCGCCACCGCGCGATGGTCCGCATGAGGTGGTAGATCACGAGCGCCGCCGCGGTGCCGAGCGCGATGCCCTCGAACGTCAGGTCGCCGACGACCCACGTGAAGTTGGCGATGCCGACGACGAGCGGCACGGCGGCGGTCGTGAGGTTGACCGGGTTGGAGAAGTCGACCTTGTTCTGCACCCAGATGCGCGCGCCGAGGATGCCGATCATGCCGTAGAGCATCGTCGCCGCACCGCCCAGGACCCCGGCGGGGATGGTCGCGATGAGCTCACCGAACTTCGGCGAGAGCGAGAGCACCAGGGCGGTCGCCGCCGCGACCCAGTACGCCGCGGTCGAGTAGACGCGCGTCGCCGCCATGACGCCGATGTTCTCGGCGTACGTGGTCGTGCCGGACCCGCCGCCGATGCCCGCGAACGTGGTCGCGAGGCCGTCCGCGAAGAGGGCGCGGCCGGTGAGGTCGTCGAGGTTCTTGCCGGTCATCGCCGCGACCGACTTCACGTGCCCGACGTTCTCCGCGATGAGCACGAGCACGACGGGCACGAACAGGCCGAGCACGGCGACGTCGAACGTGGGCGTGACGAACTCGGGGAACCCGATCCAGTCAGCCTTGCGCATGTCGGTGAAGTCGACCTCGCCCTGGAGCAGCGCCGCGACGTAGCCGACCACGACCCCGACCAGGATCGACAGGCGCCCGAGGATGCCCTTGAACAGGACGCTCACCAGGATGATCGACCCGAGCGTGACGAGCGCCGTGACCGGCGCCTTCTCGAAGTTGTCCCACGCGGCCGGGGCGAGGTTGAGGCCGATGAGCGCGACGATCGTGCCCGTGACGATCGGCGGCATGACGACGTCGATCCATCGCGCGCCCGCGACGTGCACGAGCAGGCCGACCGCGGCGAGCACGAGGCCGGTGACGAGGATGCCGCCGACGGCGACGGACTGGCCCTGCGACATCGTCGCCGCACCGATCGGGGCGATGAACGCGAAGCTCGACCCGAGGTAGCTCGGCAGCCGGTTGCGCGTGATGAGCAGGAACCCGACGGTGCCGATCGCGGAGAAGAACAGCGTCGTCGCGGGCGAGAACCCGGTGAGCAGCGGCACGAGGAACGTCGCGCCGAACATGGCGACGACGTGCTGCATGCCGATCCCGATGGTCCGCGGCCAGGTCAGCCGCTCGTCCGGGTCGACGACGTCCCCCGGCGCGACCGTCTTCCCGTTCCCGTGCAACCGCCACCCGATGGCGCTCATGTCTCTCCCGTCCGTGAAGTTCGTGTGAAGACCCCCGGAGCAGGGTAGTGCCCGCCGAACCCGGGGTTGCTCCCCACGCGGGCGGTCCGGTGAGGAACGACCCCGGGTTCGGCGGCGGTGCTACGCGGCCGCGTGCACCTGGAGCCATGCCAGGAGGTAGCTGCGGGTGGTGCCGTCGTCGATGCGTTCCGCCGGGAGGGTGCGGGCGACCTCCAGTGCGGCCGCGGCGTCGTCCGGGCCGGCGAGCGCCGCGTACATGAGGAGCTGGTCGCCGAACAGCACGTCCCACGACGCGGGGTCGTCGCGGGGGCCCGCGAGCGCCTCGTCGAGGTTCGCCCGGATGCGCTCCGGGTCGCCCGCGAGGTAGCCGGCGACGGGCTGCGTCGGCAGCACGAGGATGCCGAGCATCGCGCTCGGCTCGGCGCTGAACCACGTGGCCCAGTCGCGCTTGCCGCCCCACACGAGCGACGTCACGGTGTGCCCGAACCCGTCGAGCGCCGGGTCGTCGCGGTCGACGTCGGTCCAGTACGCGCGCGCCGACGCCGCCTCGGCGGACAGCAGCCAGCGCGCCTGCGCCTCGAGCGTCGCGTCCCCCGACGCCTGCGCCCACAGCGCCAGCCCGTTCCACGCGGACACCGCCTCGGACGCGGACTCCTGGTTGTTCCCGTCCGCGAAGGGCGCGTACCCCGACGCCCACGAGTGGCCGGCGTACGCGTCGAACACGCGCAGCGCCGGGAAGTCCTCGTCGCCCGCGCCGGACGCGACGTCCGCGGCGAGCAGGTCGAGCACGGGCGCGAGGTCCGCGGCGAGCGCCGGGTCGTCGGCTGCGACGACGCCCGCGGCGTAGAGGAAGTACCCGTAGTGGAAGTGGTGGTCGTTGAGCTCGTCCGAGCCGAACGACGGCGTCCGCCCGACGACGCTGCGCACCTCGGGGTCGTAGACGAAGCAGCGCGCGTCGCGCTCCCCGCAGCCGGAGGGCTCGGCCCACTCGCGCAGCGCGGCCGAGAGGTCGTCGCGCAGCGGCGCCGCGACGTCGTCGAGCCCGAGCTGTTCGGCGAGGGCGAGCAGGTTCGCGTCGCGCGCGAGCGCCTTGCCGCCGAAGTACGTGTCCGACGGCACCTCGAGAGACCCCGCCTCGAGCGCCGCGGCGTCGGCCCGCACCTGGTCGGCGAGCTCCGTCGTCTCGTTCTCGCCCAGCCCGGAGAGGTCGAGCGTTCCGGCGGGTTCGACGGCGGGACTCGACCAGCCGAGCGTGCTCGCCGTGCACACGTCGACCGTCCCGAGCACGGTCGCGTAGGTGCCCAGGCCGCACGACGCGCCGTCGCTCTCGCGCTGGTGCGGCAGCCGCACGACGACGGTCCCCGGCCCGGGCTCGTCACTCCCGGTCTCGTAGGTGATCGCCGTGGTGGCGGCGTCGTCGGCCACGCCGTACGTGAGGGTCGTGCCCGTGACGGGGTGCGCGGCCGCCTCGGCGAGCGTCGCGACGGCACCGTCCGGGGCGCCGTCGGGCACGGGGAACCACGCGACGGAGTCGCCCGCGGCGAGGTCGAGCGAACGACCGTCGTCGGACAGCGCGCCCTCCGCCCCGACCAGCACGTACTCGCGTCCGCCCGCCTCGGTCGTGACGAGCCCGTCCGCCGCGTCGAACGCGACGGTGAGCGCCGCCGTCTGGTCCGTCGCCGCGGTGTACCGCAGGACGGGCGACCCCTCGACGAGGGCCACCGTCCCCAGGACGGAGCCTGCGTCGAGCAGGTCGACCGTGACGGACGCGGTGTCGTAGGCGGTGACCTCGACCGACTCCGCCCCGACGTCCACGCCGACCCGCGGCACGAACGGGCCGAGGATCGACTGCTCGGTGACCTCGACGTCGGGCAGGCCGAACGCGAACCCGCCGTCGGTCACGCCGAACGCGAGCGGCACGGGGAACACCGGCAGCGGCTCGTCGCCGAACACCAGCCCGGAGAACCAGCGGTTGGTCGGCGGCACCAGGCCGTCCGCGAGCCGGGTGGTGGGCATCGGAGCGACCGACTCCTGCGGCAGGATCGACGGGTCGACGTGGGGGACGGTCCCGGTCAGGTCCGCGGCGGGGTGCCCGACGGCAGAGCCCGCCCCGGGCGGCCCCGTCGCCCCGGGCGACACGTCCGTCTCGAACAGCCCGCACCCGGTGACGAGCGCTGCCGATGCGAGCACCACCACGACGGCCCGTCCGCGAGATCGGCCCGAGCGTCCGAGATCGACCTTCGGGGGGTCGATCTCGTGACGGACGGGTCGACCCTGGCGGGGCGTCACAGCCCCACCTTGCGGAGGAACGCGCCGAACGACTCGTCGACCCCGGCGAGCGGGCCGTCGTCGTGCAGCTCGATGCTCGCCGTGACGGGCGTGCCCGACGCGACGAGGCCGTGCTCCGCACCGCGCACAAGCGCGTCGCTCGTGACCTCGATCGTGGCCTCCGCCTGGTTGGCGGTGTTCTGCACCGCGACCGACGCGACCTCACCCGCGACCTCCACCTGGTTCGGCAGCACGACCGTGACCTCCGCGCCCTGGCGGACGCGCGCGAAGTCGCTCGGGTCGAGCGTCAGCCGGGCGTCGACGAACAGCGACCCTTCGCGCTCGAGCGACGCGATCACCTCGCCGGCCTGGACGAACCCGCCCTCGCGGGTCGTGACGTCGGTGACCACGGCGTCGTAGGGCGCGACGAGCGTGATCGTCCCGTCGGGCGCCACCTGGTACGCGGACGTGTCGGCGCTGACGAGCCCGAGCGCGATGTCGTGCTGGAGCGTCAGGCTGCTCACGGTGAACAGCGGGTCGCCCGCGGCGACCTCGTCCCCCTCGGCGACCTCCGCCGCGGTGACGGTCCCCGCGTAGTCGCTGCCGACGTCGAGCACCTCGGCCCGGATGGTCGCCGTGGTGCTCGTCGCCTGCCCGAGGCGCCGGTTCATGACGAGCGTGAGCGCCGCGCACACGAGCACGACCACGAGCAGCCCGCCCACGAGGCGGAAGCGGTTCGACCAGGTCATGCGACACCTCCGACAGGTCCGGACGACGAGTCCCCGCCACGGCGCGCCCGCCGCCTCCCGGCCCGCGTCCCGACGCCGACCGTCACCTCCACGCCGAGCCGCGCCGACAACGCCTCGTCGACGACGGCCGCGGCCGCTCCGTCTCGCGGCCGGACCAAACGCCCTCCGTCCCGAGCCGCCAGGCGCGTCGACCGCGACTCTCGGAGGGCCGTCACGACGAACGCGCCGAGGATCAGCGTGTTGGTGACGTTCCAGGCGAGCGCGAGGCTCGGCATCGGGTCGCCCCACTCCTTCCAGGCCCCGACCACCGACGTCACGAGCAGGAACGCGAAGAACAGCACCTGCGGGATCATGTAGTTGAACGGCGACGTGACCTTCCCCTTGCTGCCGGTCACGTGCCACGCCTGCTCCTTGCCGGTCAGCGCGTTCCACAGGGCCGTGGTGTAGATGGGGAACGACACGGACGCGAGCATGAGCACCTCCCACCGGAACGACCCGAGCGTGAAGAACGCGATGGCGATCTGGAGCACGTAGAAGCCCGCGTAGTAGAGCAGCCACGTGCCCCACGAGATGGTGAGGTTCATGGGCGTGAGGTCGAGGTAGATCTGCAGCGGCGGCACGAGCAGCAGCACGAGCGGCGCGATGCCCGCGAGGTAGTGCGTCGCGGTGACGGTGTACTGGAGCCGCTGGTCGAGCGTGAGGGTGCGGCGCGGGCTGAGCGGGTTGTGCTGGAGCAGGATCTCGAACCCGCCGGTCGCCCAGCGCAGCTGCTGCTTGGTGTACGCCTCGACGGTCTCCGGGGTGTCGCCGACCGCGAGCGTCGTGGGGATGTAGATCGTGCGCCACCCGCGCTCGTGGAGCATGAGCGACGTCCACACGTCCTCGGACTTGGAGTCGGTGTGCAAGCCGCCGATGTCGTCGATCGCGGCGCGGCGGAAGATCACGTTGGTCCCGACGCAGAACGCGGCGTTGAAGCGGTTGCGGCCAGGCTGCACGAACCGGTAGAAGACGGCCTGCATGTACCCGGCGCCGCGCGAGATGAGGTTGTCGAGGTTGCCGTAGGTCTGCGGCGTCTGGACGAACGCGACGTCGTCCTTGACGAAGAACGGCACGGTCTCCACGAGGAGCTCGGGCCTGGCGACGAAGTCGGCGTCGAGGATGACGAAGAAGTCGCCCTTGGCGATGGCGAGCGCGTGGTTGACGTTGCCGGCCTTCGCGCCGTTGCTCGACAGCCGTCGCACGTAGCGCGCCCCGAGCTGGGCGGCGAGGTCACGGACGTCGTCGGACCGGCCGTCGTCGAGCACCCACGTGCGGTGGGTGCCGCGGACCGCGACGGCGGCGCGCACCGTGCGCGCGATGGTGTCGAGGTCCTCGCCGTAGGTCGTGATGAGGACGTCGACCGTGACGGGACGGTCGTGGAGGTACAGGTTCCAGCGCGTCGGGTCGTCCTCGGCGCCGTCGCGGATGATCTCGGGGACGTCGAACAGGCGGTCCTTCGCGTGGTGGAACGAGAACCCGCGCGGGTCGTGCCCGCTCGACAGGACGGTCCACATCGCCAGCAGCGCCTGGGCGACGAGCACCGACTCGGCCGTGATGACCATGACGTACGGCAGCGCGTCGCCGCGGTTGGCCGGGTTGAGCAGGAACACCGCGTACGCGACGACGCCGAGCGTCGCCAGCAGCATGATCATGACGAGCGACGGCGAGCGCGCGGCGGAGTTCTCGTCGCGCGGCGGGCCGGTCGGGCGGTCGACGTCGGCGCTCGGGCCGAACGTCGCGGGCCGCACGTGCTGCGTACGGCGCGGGGTGACGACCAGGCGGTCGAACTCGGAGACGGGCATCGCAGACCTCCGGCTCTCGACGGGACCCCGGGAATCCTCCGGGGGCGCGGTCGGGCCGACGGCGGACGACGGCGGGCGGACCCGCCGGGTCGTCGAGAGCCCGGGTGCGGCGACGTCGTCGGCGTCGTGACGTGGTGCGTGTCGTGACGTGGTGCGGTGCCGTGCGGGACGTGCGGTGCGGTGCCGTGCGGGACGTGCGGTGCGGCCGAGCCGGTCGAGCGCGGGCCGAGACGGGTCGAGGTGGCCCGCACCAGCGGGCCACCTCGTCGTCTGCGCCGAACGTAGCGGTGCCGGGCGGGCTTGTCACGGGTCGTGCGGGGTGACGCGACGGCCTCTCTTCCGCCCCAGGTCAGATGTGAACGGGCCGGGCCGCGGGCGGCGCCACGTCGTCGAGGTGCGCCGGATCGTTGGTGCGGTGCCGTTCCCGACCCGGTCGGACGCCGTCGTACGCGACCGGGTGAGCGCTCACCCGGCGGCGACCCGCACGAGCCGGAAACGAGTCGTTCACGGGCGGAAACGGAGAATTCACGGCGCCGGCGCGCCGGGCGTCCGACGGGTGGACGCCTGCGGCGGGCGGACGGCACCGGCCGCGGTCGCGGTCGCGGTCGCCGTCGACGATGCCCACGTCGCGACGAGCCTGACGTCGCGACGCGGGCACGGACGGTCAGGGCAGCTGCGGCACGACCTCAGACGCGATGAGGTCGAGGTGGTCGAGGTCGTGCAGGTCGAGCACCTGGAGGTAGAAGCGCGTCGCGCCCTGCTCGGCCGCGGCGGCGATCTTGTCCGCGACCTCGGAGACCGTCCCGGCCAGGCCGTTGCGGCGCACCTCGTCGGGCTCGCGCCCGATCGCGTCGGCCCGACGGCGGAACTCCGCCTCGTCCTTGCCCACCGCGACGACGAACGCCGCCGAGTACACGAGCGAGTCGGGGTCACGGTCGGCGTCAAGGCACGCGGCGCGCACGTTCTCGAACCGGTCGGGCAGGACGCCCGGGTCGGGGAACGCCGCGTTGAACTCGCTCGCGTACCGGGCCGCGAGCGCCGGGGTGCGCCGGGGACCGTGGCCGCCGACGATCACCGGGACGTGCTCCTGCGCGGGCTTCGGCAGGGCCGGGGAGTCGGTGAGCGTGTAGTGCTCGCCGCTGAACGAGAACGTCTCCCCGACCGGCGTCTCCCACAGCCCGGTGATCACCGCGAGCTGCTCCTCGAGGATCCCGAACCGCTTCTCCGGGAACGGGATGCCGTACGCCTCGTGCTCGCGCGCGAACCAGCCCGCGCCGAGCCCGAGCTCCACGCGACCGCCCGACATCTGGTCGACCTGCGCGACCTGGATCGCCAGCACGCCCGGGTGGCGGAACGTCGCCGACGACACGAGCGTGCCGAGCCGGATGCGGCTCGTCTCGCGGGCCAGGCCGGCGAGCGTCGTCCACGCGTCGGTCGGGCCGGGCAGCCCGTCGCCGTCGCCCATGACGAGGTAGTGGTCGGAGCGGAAGAAGGCGTCGAACCCGAGGTCCTCGGTGGCCTTCGCGACCGCGAGGAGGTCGTCGTAGGAGGCGCCCTGCTGGGGCTCGGTGAAGATGCGCAGGTCGATCTGGGTCATGCCGTCACCCTGCCACACCGGGCGACTGCCCCCGCCCGCAGGAGCCCCCGTCCCGCGAGGTAGAACGTCCGGTCGCGAGGTAGAACGCGCCGAGCTCTACCTCGCGACGCGATGTTCTACCTCGGCGAAGGCACCGGGCGGCGATGCAGTCAGTCGGCGAGCGGGACGAGGTCGAGCTCCTGGAACTCCGCGACCTCGGGCACCCAGCGGTCGGCGACGAACCCGCGGTGGTCCGGGTGGGCGTCGTACGCGGCGTACGCGGCGTCGTCGTCGAACACCATGGAGAACTGGAACGTCAGCGGGCTCTTGGCGCTCACCTGGCGCGAGACCGTGAAGTCCCGCACCCCCGGGATCGCGGTGAGCGTGCGGCGCGCGGTGCCGAGGAACTCGGCCTCCTCGGCGCTGCCGGCGGGGTGGACGAGGCGGAAGGCGACGGTGTGCTGGATCACACCGACACCGTAGACGGGGCCCAGGATCGGCGCCCGCTAGTCTCGCGGCATGCGGATCCGCTGGCGCGAGGTCTCCGGGCACTTCGACGAGAGCGTCGAAGGACGCCTGCCGGACGGATTGGTGCACGGGACGACAGGAGCCGACCCCGCTCTCCTCCTTCTGCGGTACCAGGCGCTCGGTTGGAGGGTCGAACAGGACGGTCGGCCGATGGATGCCGACGGTCTTCGCCCGACCGAGGACGGGGAGCCCCCAACGCTCGTCGTTCATCCCGACGCGACGGTGTCGGTGAACCTGTTCCTGTGGCCCGGAGACGAGATCGCTTTCGACGTCGACGCCCGGGAGATCCATGACCAGGCCACGTTCGACGTCGTCTGCCGGTTCCTCGTCGAGACGGGCCGCGCGCTCGCCACGGACGTCGACCTCTGCACCGAGGGAACCACGTCGCCGTTCCTCCGCTACAGCGCACGGACGGACAGCCTCGGCCTGTGTCCCTAGGCTGGCGACCATGCGCGTGAGCACCGTGATCCTGCCGATCTACCCGTGGAGTGAGGGCCGCGACGTGTGGCGCGAGGCCGACGACCTCGGGTTCCACGCCGCCTACACGTACGACCACCTGTCGTGGCGGACGTTCCGCGACGGGCCGTGGTTCGGCGCCGTCCCGACGCTCGCCGCCGCGGCGGGCGCGACGGAGCGGGTACGCCTGGGCACGCTCGTGTCGTCGCCGAACTTCCGTGAGCCGGTGACGTTCGCGAAGGACGTCATGACGCTGGACGACCTGTCGGGCGGCCGGATCACGGTCGGTCTCGGCGCAGGCACGACCGGCTTCGACGCGGCGGTGCTCGGCGGAGAGCCGTGGTCCGCGCGCGAGCGGGCGGACCGTCTGCGCGACTTCACGGTCCTGCTGGACCGGCTGCTCACCGAGCCCGCCGTCACGCACGACGAGGGCCACTACCGCGCGCACGAGGCGCGGACCATCCCCGGTCCGGTGCAGTCCCCGCGCGTGCCGTTCGCCATCGCCGCGACCGGCCCGCGCGGCCTGCGGCTCGCCGCGCGCTACGGCCAGGCGTGGGTGACGACGGGCGACGGCCGTCTGGGCGACGACGCGACCCCGGAGCAGTCCCGCGCGGCGGTCCGCGACCAGGTGGAGCGGCTGGAGGCCGCGTGCGCCGATGCCGGTCGCGACGCGGCGTCGGTCGAGCGGATCCTGCTCACCGGCTTCACGCCCGACCCCGCGCTCGCGTCGGTCGACGCGTTCGTCGAGACCGCGCGCGGGTACGCGGAGGCGGGGATCACGGAGATCGTCGTCCACCGGCCGATCCCCGGCACGCAGTTCGCCGCCGACCAGCGCGTCTTCGAGCAGATCGCGACCGACGGAGCGGCCCAGGTCGCCGGTCTCTGACCGTTCGGATCCCGCCCCGGAGCGAGCCACCGCCGTCGGGCCACGGCGCCGCGGGAACGGTGATCCGCGGCCGGAGGGAACCTCGCCGGCCTCTGCTGCGTGAAAGAGGTGGGGCTGCTGTGACACAGGTCCGTACGGAGGGGCTCACGGTCCGTGACGCGAGGAGGCGACATGCGCAAGGCACCGGCGGGGTGGTACCCGGACGCACCGGGGTCGGGCAGCGAGCGCTGGTACGACGGCGCGGCGTGGACCGACCGCACCCGGACCCGCCGCGCGGCGGAGGGCGCCGGGCTGTGGCGGCGCGTCCTCGTCGTCGGGGCGGTCGTCGTGCTCGTCGTCGCGGCGCCGCTCCTGCTCGCCGTGCTCGACTGAGGCACCGCGACCCCGACACGGGCCGTCAGCCGAGCGGCCCCAGCACCCGGTACGTGACGTGCGTGACGAGCGACGCGGCGCGCACGGCGACGGTCTCGAGCGCGAGGGGCGGGACGCCGTCGAGCACGCGGTCCCCGTGCCCGAGGACCTGCGGCACGACGTGCAGCCGGAGCTCGTCGAGGAGCCCGGCCGAGAGCGCCTGGTTGATGGTCGCGGCGCCGCCGGCGACGGAGACGTCCCGGTCGCCCGCGGCCTCCCGCGCCTGCGCGACGGCGGACTCGATGCCGTCGGTCACGAAGAAGAACGTCGTCCCGCCCTCCATGACGAGCGGTTCGCGCGGGTGGTGCGTGAGCACGAACACGGGCCCGTGGTACGGCGGCTCCGGACCCCACCACCCGCGCCAGTCGAGGTCCCACTCGCCGCGGCCCGGGGTGAACATGTTGCGGCCCATGACGTACGCACCGGCGGCGAGGATCGCGTCGAGCTCCGCACGGTTCTCGTCTGCCGTCTCGAACATCCACCGGTGCAGGTCCACGCCCTCGCCGAACGGGTGCTCCACCGTCTGGTCGGGCCGGGACGAGAACCCGTCCACCGACACCGCCACGTCGCACGTCACGTTCCCCATGCCGCCCTCACCCTCCGCGGTCGGCACGAGCCTTGACCGCCGTCGTCCACACCTGACGCCACCTCCGACCGCGCGCGCACCCGGAACTCATCGCACCCGCTATCTCGACGTGGCGGCCTCCTCGGTCGCGATGCGCAGGGCGGCGACGAGCTCGCGGTAGAGCTCGTCGGTCGCGAGGAGCTCGGCGTGCGTCCCGCGGGCGCGGACGCGTCCGTCCTCCATGACGAGGATGAGGTCGGCGTCGATCACGGTCGACAGGCGGTGCGCGATCGTCACGACGGCGCGGTCGCGCGCGAGGTCCTCAATGACGGCGTGCACGGCGGCCTCGGTGAGCCCGTCGACCTGCGCCGTCGCCTCGTCGAGCAGCAGGACGTCGGGCGCGTGCAGGACGGCGCGCGCGAGGGCGACGCGCTGCCGCTCGCCGCCCGAGACGGTCGTCCCGACGAGGGACGTGTCGAGGCCCTCGGCGAGCGAGCGCACCTTGGCCTCGAGCCGGACCTTCGCGAGCGCGGCCCACATGGCCTCGTCGGTCGCACCGGGGTCGGAGAGGAGGAGGTTCTCGCGGATCGTCCCCGGCACGACGGGCGTCTCCTGCTCGACGTACGCGAAGCGGCGCCGGACGTCGTCGAACGTGAGGTCGTCGTAGGGCACGCCGTCGAGGAGGATCTGCCCGGACTCGGGCTGGAGGAACCGCAGCAGCAGGGAGAACGTCGTGGTCTTGCCCGCGCCCGACGGCCCGACGATCGCGACCTGCCCCCGGTGGGGCACGTCGAGGTCGAGGTCGCGGACGACGGGCTCGCCGCCGGGCAGGTAGCGCGCCGTGACGCCCCGCAGGGAGAGGCGCGGCGTCCCGGCAGCGGTCCCGTCCGTGCCCGACGTCGCGCCCGCCACGGCCTCCCGAGTCGCCTCCGCGGCGGCCGGGTCCAGCGCCGCGGCGCCCGCCCGGGCCGGCCGAGCGACGTCGTCGTCCTCCTCCGGCTCGATCGACTGGACCTCGCTGATGCGTCCCGCGGCGGCGATGCCGGCCTGGAGCTGCGTGACGTTCATGGTGAGGCCGGTGACGGGCTCGACGATCTGGAACGCGTAGAGGAGGAACGCGACGAGGCTCGACACCGCGAGCAGCCCCTCGTCGACGCGCCACGCGCCGAGCGCGAGGATGACGATGATCGCGAGCTGGATCCCGCCGCCCGCGATGGTCCACGCGACCGCCTCGGTCCGCACGGCCCGGACGCTGTGCCGCGCGGACGCCTGCGCGTCGTCGAGCACCCGCTCGATCTGGCGCCCCTCGGCGCGGCTGGCCTTGATGGTGCGGATCGCGCGGAGGCCGCCCTCGAGCGTGCCGCCGAGGCTGCCGAGCGACTCCTGCGCCTTCTCCTGCGCCTTCGCGATCCGCGGCATGAGCGCGCCGACGAGCACCGCGATGACGACGATCGCGCCGAGCGTCGTGCCGAGCAGCACGATGTCGAGCACGCCCATGAGGACGATCGTCCCGACGAGGGACACGGCGAAGTTGACGAGGTTGACGATGCTCGACGACGCGGCCTCCCGCAGCAGCACGGTGTCGGACGTGACGCGCGTGACGAGCTCGCCGGTCGGGCGCCCGGTGAGCGCACCGATCCGCGCGCGGAAGTAGCGCCGGACCATGGACGACCGCGCGTCGAGCACGACCCGCTCGGCGAGCGTGCCGAGCAGGATCCACTGCCACAGCCCGAGCACGAGGCCCACGACGAGCAGCCCGACGAGCGTGAGGACGGCCGGGGTCAGCGACTCCCCCGTCCCGAGGGTGTCGAGCACCCACTTGGTGACCATCGGCGTCGCGAGCGCCGCGGCGGTGGTGCCCAGCCCCAGGACGAGGCCGAGCAGGAGCGTGCGGCGGTGCGGTCGGACGAACTCCCCGAGCACCTTGAGCCGCGGGAGGAACGGGCCGGTGGGCGTGTCGGGCGTGGCGGGCGTCGTGGTCGGCGAGCCGGTGGCGTCAGTCGTGGACATGGTGTCAACCATGGTTGACATCCTCTCTCGTGTCAACTGTGGTTGACGCGGGCGGGACATGGGAGCGGAACTGGCGTGACCACTAGTGGAACATTCCTGTTCCACTCGTGGCAAGAGGTGTTCCACTGCGCGGAGGGCTATCGTGGGCCGCGTGACGGCACGAACCAGCGCGCGGGACGCCACCACCGCGCCGGCCCTCGCAGCGGCGCGCGACGGCGCGCCCGCGGAGAGCGGCACGCGCGCGCGCACGCGGCGCGCGATCCTCGACGCCGCGGTCGCCGTGCTCAGCACGGACAAGTCCGCGTCGCTCGGCGACGTCGCCCAGGCCGCGCAGGTGGGGCGCACGACGCTGCACCGCTACTTCCCCGAGCGGGCCGACCTCGTCGAGGCGATCGGGACCGAGGCCGTCGAGCGCACGCGCGCCGCGATCACCGCGGCCCGCCTCGACGACGGCGCCCCCGCGTCCGCGCTGCGCCGCCTCGCGTTCGAGTACTTCGACCTCGGCCCCTGGTACATGGTGCTGTTCAACGAGCTGTCCGGCGGCGAGCCCGAGTTCTGGGCGGAGTCCGACGCGGTCGAGGAGCCGGTGCGCGACCTCCTGCGCCGCGGCCAGGCGGACGGCGTGTTCGACGACCAGCTCAGCGTCGCGTGGCTCGTCCGCACGCTCTGGTGGATGCTCTTCAACGCGTGGGCGATGCACGACGAGGGCGAGGCGACGCGGGCCGACGCGCTGCGCATGGCCGTGCGCAGCATCGAGGGCGTGGCGCTCGCCCGCGAGGCCCGCCCGTGAGCACGGCCCCGACCCCGCGACCCGGCCTCGGCGAGCGCCTGCGGCGCTGGTGGCAGCGTGCCGACGAGGTGCGCACGGGCGTGCGCTGGGCGAGCGTGGGGACGGTCTTCGGCGGGATCGCCGTCGCGCTCGTGTGCCTCGTCCTCGTGCTGCGCGGCCGCGTCTGGGCGTGGTTCCCGCTCCTCGTCGCCGCCGCCGTCGCGCTGCGCGAGGTCCGCTACCTCCAGCGCGCCGCGCGCGGCGGCCGACCCCGCTACCAGGAGAACGCGCCGCGCTGAGGTCCGAGCCGTGTGCGAGCCGACTCCGGACCGGTCCCGGACCTCGGTGGGCTCAGGGCACGGGGGGAGGTCTCCCCATCGTGCGTGCTCGCCGGTCCGGCTAGCGTCGACGGCGACCACGCTCGCTCGAGGACACGACGAAGGACGCCCGATGTCAGGATTCTGGGGAAGCAGTCCCTCCGAGCTGCGCAACCTCGCCGCGCGCGCGACAGACGCCCGCGGACTGCTCGAGGACGCCCGCCACGTGCTCGACACGGCCGTGCGCGCCACGTCCTGGTCGGGTCCGGACGGCGACGCCTTCCGCACGTCGTGGGCTGAGGAGCTCGCACCCCGCCTGAGCGCCGCGGCGCTCGTCGTCGACCACCTCTCGACGACCCTTCGCCACAACGCCGCCCAGCAGGAGTCCTCGAGCGCACCGACCGGCCCCTCGGACGGGTGGGCGCTCCCGTCGATCCTTCGCGTCGGCTTTGCGTCCCCGTTCGAGCTCGAGGTCTGCGCACCCTTCGACCCCGACAAGGGTCCTTCTCCCCAGCCTCTCGCTCGGCCGGACCTCGACGACATCGTGGCGCTGCCCGCGCCAGTGCCCGACGGCATCGGTCCCGTCCGCTCCCTGCCCGACCGCGCCCCCGTGCCCCCGGACCTCGACGGTATCCAGTCCCTGCCGGCACGAGTGCCTCCGGGGAGCATCCCGTCCCTCCCCGACCACGCGCCCCTCGATCTCGACGACATCCAGGCGCTCCCCGCGCGCCTCGACCCGCCGGACGGCGCCTCGGAGCGGTTCTCCGGGTAGGCGGGTCATCCGGAGGTCGCACCCGGTGGACCGCAGGATCCACCGGACGGGCGACGCGCCGGGGACGGGTCGACGGGAAGACTGGCGGCACGGCGTCGGGCAGCGGCGCCGGAGACCTCCGGAGGTGCTCCGTCCGTGACGACCCCGACTCCTGCCCGGGACGCTGCGTCCCCCGAGCAGCTCCCCGAGCCGTCGCCCCGGCAGCCCTCCGCCCGTGCGGCCGCGCGCGGCCTGCGCTTCACGGCGCGTCGCGGTGCCCGACGGCGCGAGGCCGACCCCGCGCAGCGCCCGGCCGTCCCGCCGGTCGAGCGGGCGAACGGCTGGCTCGTCGCGGTCGCGGTGCTCGGCGCCGCGGTCCTCTTCTCCGTCCTCGCGATGAACGCCTTCATGGGCGGCTGACGCCCCGCACGCCTCCCGCCGTCGTCGCCGTCACAGTCGCGGGTCGACGGGCTCCGACTCCAGCGCCAGCACCGCGAACACCGGCTCGTGGACGCGCCAGGTCGGCTCACCGCGAGCCACCCGGTCGAGCGCCTCGAGGCCGAGCGCGTACTCCCGCAGTGCGAGGGACCGCTTGCGCCCGAGCGACCGCTCGCGCAGCCGTTCGAGGTTGCGCTCCTCGGTGTACTCGGGGCCGTAGATGATGCGCAGGTACTCCCGGCCGCGGACCTTGAGCCCCGGCTGCACGAGCCCGCCGCCCTTCCCGGGAGCGCCCCGGCGCCGCACGAGGTTGGCGGCCGGCTTGACCACCATGCCCTCGCCGCCGGCCGCCGTGAGCTCCTCCCACCAGGCCGTCCCCTCGGCGCGCGAGGTCTCGTCGGCAAGGTCGACGACGACGCGCCGCGTCGTGCGGAACAGCGCCGGGTCCGCCGCGACGAGCCGGTCCGCGACGTCGAGGTGCCACAGGTGGTCGCGCTCGGCGTACGTCGTGCCGGCCGACTCCGCGGACCCGGCTCGCGCGGACGTCCCGCTCGCGAGCACCTGGAACGGCGCGACCTGCACGCCGCGCAGCGGGTCGGGCGCGGCGTCGCCGTCCACGGCCACGCCCGTGTCCCAGCGGTAGCGCCGGTACGACTCGACGAACAGCCCGGCGTCGGTCGACCGCCGCGCGGTCCGTCGCCGGAGGTCGCCCACGTCGGCTCCCCGTGCCTCCGCCGCGGCGAGGGCCGCCAGGGCCGCGGGCATGACCGCCCGTGCGGCCGCCCCGACGCTCGCGTACTGGTCGCGCAGGAGCTGGTCGGCCTTGAGCGACCACGGCAGCACCTCGGCGTCGAGCAGCACCCAGTCGGCGCCGAGAGCGTCCCACGTCCCGGCCGCGTCGAGGGCCGCGGCGACGCGCCCGAGCAGCAGCGCCGTCGTCGGCTCGTCGAAGAACGACCGCCCGGTGCGGGTGTGCACCGCGCCGGGCGCGTCGACCCCGAACCGCTCCGCGACGACGCGCGACCCGTCCGCCGACCCCGAGTCGCGCGCGACGAGCAGCACCGCGCGCGACCCCATGTGCTTCTCCTCGCACACGACCCGGTCGACGCCGTCGCGCGCGTACGCGGCGAACGCGCCGTCGGGGTGCTCGAGCAGACCGGGCAGGGTCGAGGTCGCGACCGGGCTCATGGTCGGCGGCAGGTACAGCAGCAGCCGCGGGTCGACGGCGAACCGGCTCATGACCTCCAGCGCCCCCGCCGCCTGCTCCTCGCCGACGGTCACGCGCCCGTGCGTCGCGGTCTCGACGGCGCGCCGCCCGAGCACGTCGGCGACGGAGAGCAGGTCGGGCTCGCGCACCGGCGCGCCGTCCGAGTCCTCCGGCAGGAACGGGCGCGCGGGCGCGTAGTACTCGCGCGCGGCCGGGACCTGCACCACCTCCTTCTCCGGGCAGCGCAGCGCGGACAGCCTCCCGCCGAACACGCACCCCGTGTCGAGGCACATCGTGTTGTTGACCCACTCGGCCTCGGGCGTCGGCGTGTGCCCGTAGAGGACCATGGCGCGACCGCGGTAGTCGTCGGCCCACGGGTAGCGCACGGGCAGGCCGAACTCGTCGGTCTCGCCCGTGGTGTCGCCGTAGAGCGCGAAGCTCCGCACCCGCCCGGACGCCCGGCCCTGGTAGGACTCCTTGAGTCCCGCGTGCGCGACCACGAGGCGCCCGTCGTCGAGCACGAGGTGGGAGACGAGGTCGCGGCAGAACTCCGCGACCTCGCGCCGGAACTCCTCGGGCTCCTCGGCGAGCTGCGCGAGCGTCGTCTCGAGGCCGTGGGAGACCTTGACGTCGCGCCCGCCGAGCGCGCGCACGAGCTTGTGCTCGTGGTTGCCCGGCACCGCGAGCGCGTGGCCCGCCCGGACCATGCCCATCGCGAGGCGGAGCACGCCCGGGGAGTCGGGACCGCGGTCGACGAGGTCCCCAAGGAAGATCGCGCGCCGGCCCGCGGGGTGCGCGGCGTCGACGGGCCGGCCCACGTCGTCGCGCACGACGGCGTACCCCAGCTCGCCGAGGAGCGCCACGAGCTCGTCGAGACAGCCGTGCACGTCGCCGATCGCGTCGAACGGGCCGTGCTCGTCGCGACGGTCGGTGAGCAGCGGCGTGCGCACGACCCGCGCGGCCGCGACCTCCTCCTCCCCGCGCAGCACGTGCACGGTGCGGAACCCCTCGCGCTGCAGGCTCTTGAGCGACGACCGCAGCGCCGCGCGCTGCCGCGTCACGACGTGCGCGCCGAACCCGCGGTCAGCACGCGCCGCGTTGCGCTCGACCGCGACCTTCTCGGGCACGTCGAGGACGATCGCGACGGGCAGCACGTCGTGGGCGCGCGCGAGGGCGACGAGGGTCTTGCGGGCCTCGCGCTGCACGTTCGTCGCGTCGACGACGGTGAGCAGGTTCGCGTCGAGCCGCTTCGACACGATGGTCTCGAGCACCTCGAAGGCGGCCTTCGTGGCCGCCTGGTCGTTCTCGTCGTTCGACACGAGGCCGCGGCACACGTCCGACGACACCGTCTCGTACGGGCCGAAGTGCTCGCGCGCGAACGTCGACTTCCCCGAGCCGGAGACGCCGACGAGCACCACGAGGCTCGACGCGGGGAGGCGCAGGTCGCGCGTCGCTCCCGCGCTCTCGGCCGCGTGCTCCGTCGTGTTCTCGGCCGCGGGCTCGCTCGTCCGCTCGCTCATCGGGCCTCCTCCCCCTCGCGCGTGTCGGCTCCTGCCGCGGTCGGCGCGTCGTGCACGACGGCCCCCTCCGGCACGAGCGTGAGGACCACCAGCTGCGTGGGCGCCCCGACGTCCGGCGCGAGCGGTCCGACGTCGCGGTGCTCGACCGCGTACCCGTACCGCTCCGCGGCGGCGCCCGCCCACGCGCGCAGCTCGGCGCGCGTCCACTCGAACCGGTGGTCGGGGTGCCGCACCCGGCTCCCGCCCGGCCCGTCGAGCAGGTTCGGGTAGTGCACGTTGTACTCCGCGTTGGGGGTCGTGACGACGACGGTGCGCGGCCGCGCGTGCCCCAGCACCGCGTGCGCCAGCGCGCCGAGGCGCGACGGGTCGACGTGCTCGACGACCTCCATGAGGACCGCGGCGTCGAACCCCGTGAGCCTGTCGTCGGTGTACGTGAGGGACGACTGGAGCAGGCGCACGCGCTCGCGCTCGGCGTCGCTCGCGTCGTGCAGGCGCAGCCGGGCGGCCGCGCGCTCGAGCTCGCGCGCGGAGACGTCGGTGCCGAGGACGCGCGTGAACGTCCGGTCGGCGGCGAGCCGGCGCAGGAGCATGCCCTCGCCGCAGCCGAGGTCGACGACGGTCCGCGCGCCGACCTCGTGCAGCACCCCGAGCACCGCGTCCGCGCGCTGCCGGGCGAGCGGCGGCTCCGGCACGTCCGCCCCGGGTGACGTCGCGCCGTCGGGCGAGACCTCGCCGTCGGGCTCGGCCACGTCCGCGGGTGCGGCGCCGTCGAGCGCGGCGAGGCGCGCCGTCGCGTCCTCGACGTAGCGGCGCTGGTGCGCGAGGTAGCGGCGCAGGATCCGCGCGCGCTCGGGGTGGTCGGCGAGCCAGCCGCCGCCCGCGCGCACGAGCTTGTCCACCTCGTCCGTGGACACCCAGTAGTGCTTCGCGTCGTCGAGCACGGGCAGCAGCACGTAGAGCTGCGCGAGCGCGTCGGCGAGCCGTCGCGTGCCGCGCAGGCGCAGGTCGACGTACCGCGAGGCGCCCCACGCCGGGACGGCCGGGTCGAGCGGCTCCGCGGTCGCCGTCACGTGCCAGCCCAGCGGCTCGAAGAGCCGGCGCGCCAGGTCGGGCCCACCGCGGCAGGGCAGGGACGGGACGTGCAGCTCCAGCGGGAGCTCGACGTCGGGCAGCCCGGGCCGGGCGTCGCACCGCCCCGCCATGGCCGTCGCGAACACCTTGCCCAGCGCGACGGCGACCATCGACGACGCGGCGTACGGCCGGTCGTTGACGTACTGCGCGAGGGCGAAGGCGTCGCCGCTACCGAAGCGCTTGTTCCGCACGATCCCGACCGGGTCGACCTCGAGCAGCAGCGCGACCTCGCACCGCGCCGCCGTCGCCTCGGGGTAGAACACGTGCGCGCGGCCCACGGGCAGGTCGAACACCTGGGCACGGTCCGGGTGCTTGTGCAGCAGGAACCCGAGGTCGGTGGCGTCGTCGAGCGTCCCCGGGGACGCCGTCGCGGCGAGGGTCACGAGCATGGGCGCCATGGTGTCATCCGACGCCGGGCAGGGCACCGGGATTGTGGACGGCCACGCAGCCTGTGGACGGCCACCGTTTTCAGCCCCTCCGCCCATCGACGCGGACGCTCCGGAGGTCTACCGTCGAACCACGGGCGCCGCTGCCCACGGCACGCGCCCGGCCAACGTCCAGCCGGCGGCCGCACGTGGTCGCCACTGCCGAGTGCGGGCCTTCGGGCCCGGGGGACGACCGCAGGGAGCGCCGGCGCTCGGCCGGAAGGGGCGCGCGAGCGGGACCGGTGTACCGTCCGGTGCATGACCGACGTCCGCAGCCGCACCCACGCCCAGGCCGTCGACGCAGCGATCGAGCTCTTCACCCGCAAGGGGTACGAGCAGACGACCGTCGAGGAGATCGCCGACGCCGCCCAGGTCAGCCGCGCCACCTTCTTCCGCCGCTACGGCTCCAAGGAGGACGTGGTCTTCGCGGACCACGAGCTCCTGCTCGACGAGGTCGTCGTCATGCTCGCCGCGACGCGGCCCGTGCCCGACGCGGAGGGCCGGCTCACGCCGGACCCCGCCGTCGACCCGTACGTCGAGGTCTGCCGCGCGGCGCGGCTCGTGTTCGACCACCACGTCGGGCAGCGGGAGACGTCGCTCGCGCGGTGGCAGCTCCTCCAGCAGGTGCCGGCGCTGCGCGACCGCGAGCTCGTCACGACGCACCGCTACGAGCGCGCCTTCACCGCATACCTGCGCGACGCGCTCCCGCCGGACGAGCGCCGGTCGACCGCGTCCATCGCGTTCGCCGCGTCGGTCGTCGCCGTCCACAACGCGCTCCTGCGCCGGTGGCTGCGCTCCCCCGACCAGGACCTGCGCCCCCAGCTCGAGGAGGCGTTCGCGGACCTGCGCCGCGCCGCCGTCGGCCGGTACGCCGCGCCCGACGGCGCCGCCCAGGAGCGCAGCGGGGACGGCACGCCCACGGCGCGCCGCGTCGTCGTAACCGTGGTGGACGCCGACGCGGACGCGCAGGGCGTCGCGGACGACGTCGCGCGCGCCGTCCGCGACGCGCTCGCGTGACCAGCTGAGATCGGCAGCTTCTGCCGAGTTCGGTCATCGCGACTGCCGACCTCGGTCGGATGTGCCGATGTCGCGTATCGAGTGACCGGTCGGCGCGGCGTCGGGGAATGCGCCGGTAGCATCAGCGGTTGCAGAACGCAGTACGCACGAACGTGCTCCGGGGTCGGTGCAATTCCGAGCCGGCGGTGACAGTCCGCGACCCGCGCCCACGCGCGGTTGACCTGGTGGAACTCCAGGACCGACGGTGACAGTCCGGATGGGAGGAAGCACGTGCGGCGCGGCCGTCCTCGGCCGGGCTCTCGCGAGCCCGCGCGACGGGTCTCGGCCTCGCCGTGGTGAGCGACGCCGTCGGGCCCTCGTGGCCCGGCCCCGCCGCCCGCCCTCACCCCGGAGCACGCGTGCCCGGGAGGACGAGGACATCCGATGGACCTGATCCACGCGCTGTTCGACGCGCAGCTGACGATCGGCGACCAGCACCTGCTGTGGCGCGAGATCGTGGGCAACGGGTTCGGCCTGGCGTCGGCGCTGGGCGGCATGCGGCGCAAGGTGTGGGCGTGGCCGGTGGGCATCGTCGGCAACCTGCTGCTGCTCACGGTGTTCCTCGGCGCGGTCTTCGCGACGCCCAACCCCGTCAACCTGCTCGGCCAGGCCGGGCGGCAGGTCATGTTCGTCGTCGTGTCGGTGTACGGGTGGGTGCAGTGGCGCCGGACCCAGGCCCGGCTCGGCGAGACCGACGCCGACAGCCACGGCGTCGCCGTCGTGCCGCGCTGGGCGTCGTGGCGCCAGCGCGCGTTCCTCCTCGTCGCGCTCGTCGGCGGGACGGCGCTGCTCACGCCCCTGTTCCGGGCGCTCGAGTCGTACGAGCCCGTCTGGGCCGACGCGTGGATCTTCATGGGCTCGCTGCTCGCGACGTACGGCATGGCCAAGGGCTGGGTCGAGTTCTGGCTGATCTGGGTCGCGGTGGACGTCGTGGGCGTGCCGCTGCTCGTCTCGGCCGGGTTCTACGCGTCCGCGTTCATGTACGTGTTCTACGGCGCGTTCACGCTCGTCGGGTTCTTCGTGTGGTGGCGCGTCAACCGGCGCGCGACGGCCGAGGCCGAGGCGGCGGGCGCGCCCGCCTGACCCGGGTGCCTGCGGCCGGGGCAGCCGCGGGTCAGTCCTCGAACAGCATCCGGTCCGACGGCGCGGCGCGGCTCGCACGCAGCGCCGGGTCCGTGCACAGCGCCTCGACGAGCGCGTCGCTCCCGCCCACGTAGGTCGCGGCGGCGTCGATCTCCGTCCCGACGAACCACGACCGGTCCTCCGGCCACCACAGGTTGGGCGGCTGCTCGTGGTCGCGGAACGCGCCGGCGTCGGCGAGCGTCCCCGTCCACAGGTGGTACTCGCGGTGCGGGAGCAGGAGCATCGGGGCGGCCGGGCGCTCGACGAGCGTCGGCGCGAGCTGCTCCCACGCCTCGGCGACCGCGCGCTCGATCTCCTCGGGTGTCGGCCGCTGCTCGTCCTCGGGCCACCCGACGAGCGGCGCGACCCCCGAGCTCGCGCGCGGGTCGGTGCCGTGGTCGTAGAGGAACGCGTGGCCCGTCCACAGGGCGAGGTGCACGGGCTGGTCGCCGGTGAAGGGCGCGAGCGCCGCGGCCAGGGCGTCGGTCTGCGTCGCGAGCGTGACGTCGTCGTCCCAGCCCGGGTGCGGGACGCACGCGTACGCCGCGTAGCCGCGCGGGACCGTGCCGTCGACGCGCGGGCCGAACTCCCCGAGGCGCGGCGCGATCCACGCGCCCGCGGAGGCGTCGTCGTCCCAGGTCACCCGGTCGGCCGTCGTCGTCACGCGCGCACCCTACGACGACGGGAGCGCGCCGCTGAGCCCGATCTCGTTGCCGTCGGGGTCGCGGAACACGGTCTTCACGACCCCGCCGTCGTAGGTCTCGCGGCGGTCCGGCTCGATGCCCCGGCCCGACGCCGCGGCGAGGAACGCGTCGACGTCGTCGCGGAACACCGTGACGACGCCGTGGCCGGCGAGCTCGGGCACCTGCTCGACGACGAGCCACCGGTGCTCGGCGAGCTCCCACACGGACTCGGTGGGCGTCGCGACGAACGTCGGGTCCGACCCGAGCAGGCGCACGTACCAGTCGCGCGCGGGGTCGTGGTCGCGCACGTGCATCGTCACGAACAGGTCGAGTGCCATCTCTCGACGGTAGGACGGAGGTCGCGAGATCGCACGGCGCCGTGGATCCGGTGCGATACGCCGTCTCAGATTGACTGATACCGGGTATCGCTGCACTATGGGAGAGACCGCCGCCGACGCCGGGCCCGCACCCGGGAACCCGCGCCGGAGCCGGTCGCGCACGACCGACCCCAGCCGCCCTCCCAGGGGAGCACCGATGCCTACCACCCCGATCATGCCCGGAGTCACCGAGCCCACCTACGACCTCGCGACCCCGCTCGACCTCGACTACGCCGGCGCGTTCGCCGACGCGACCGAGGAGGACCGCGCCCACCAGCAGCGCGTCCGGCAGTTCGTCCAGGACGAGGTGCTCCCGGTCATCGACGACTACTGGGAGCGCGCCGAGGTCCCGTTCGACCTCGTCAAGCGCATGGGCGAGCTCGACCTGCTGCGCGACGGCGTCGACGTCGAGGGCCGCCCGCGCGTGAGCCTGCTCGGCGCGGGCCTCGCCGCGATGGAGATGTCGCGCGGCGACGGCTCCGTCGCGACGATCTGCGGCGTCCAGGGCGGTCTCGCGCTGCGCAGCATCCAGATGCTCGGCTCCGACGAGCAGCGGGCGAGGTACGCCGAGCCCATGGCGCGCGGGGAGATCCTCGGCGCGTTCGCGCTCACCGAGCCCACCCACGGCTCGGACTCCGTCTCGCTCGAGACGACGGCGCGCAAGGAGACGCGCGACGGCGTCGAGGGCTACGTGCTGAACGGCGAGAAGAAGTGGATCGGCAACGGGTCGTCGGGGCACATCACGGTCGTGTGGGCGCGCCTCGTCGGCGACGCCGAGGACGGAGCCGACAACCAGGTCCACGGGTTCGTCGTGCCGCAGGACACCCCCGGCTACACGGGCACGACGATCACCGGCAAGGTGTCGCTCCGCGCGATCTGGCAGGCGCACGTCGTGCTCGACGACGTGTTCGTCCCCGCCGAGAACGCCCTGCCCGGCGCGCGGTCGTTCAAGGACACCTCGCGCGTGCTCTTCGCGACGCGCCTCGGTGTGGCGTGGGCCGCCGTCGGGCACGCGGTGGCCTGCTACGAGGCCGCGGTCGCGTACGCGACGCAGCGCGTCCAGTTCGGGCGCCCGCTCGCCGCGAACCAGATGGTCCAGGAGCGCCTCACCAAGATGCTCTCGACGATCACGCAGCTCCAGCTCCTCGTCGCGCAGATGACGCGCCTCGACGAGGCGGGGACGCTCACCGGCCCGCAGGCGTCGCTCGCTAAGTACACGTGCACGCGCGGGGCCCGCGAGGTCGCGGCGAGCGCGCGCGACCTCCTCGGCGGCAACGGGATCCTGCTCCAGAACCGCGTCGCGCGGCACTTCGCCGACATCGAGGCCCTGCACACGTACGAGGGCACCGAGTCGGTCCAGGCGCTCATCGTCGGGCGCGACATCACGGGCGTCTCCGCGTTCGTCTGACGGTCCCGAGGGCGCACGCCCTCCCCCTGCTCCCCGGCGCCGCTCGCCCCTCCTCGCGGCGCCGGGGCTCCTTCCTGTTCGCCCCGTCTCCTCGCCCTCCCCGGATCGGAGTCCCATGAGCACCGCCGCCAGCCCCCTGCCCGACGTCGCCGTCACCCCCGAGGACGAGGTCACCCCGGTCCTCCTGCACGGCGCACGCACCCCGTTCGCGCGCTTCCGCGGCGCGCTCGCCTCGCTCTCGGCCGCCGAGCTCGGCGCGCACGCGATCCGCGGCGCGCTCGCGGCCGCGGGCGTCGCGCCGGAGCAGGTCGACACGGTGATCGTCGGGCAGGTCGTGCAGGCGGGCGCCAAGCAGGGCCCCGCGCGCCAGGCCGCGATCCTCGCGGGCCTCGGCTGGGACGTGCCCACCGTGACGATCAACAAGCTGTGCCTCTCGGGCCTCACCGCGATCATCGACGCGGCCCGGCTGGTCCGCACGGGCGAGGCGAGCGTCGTCGTCGCGGGCGGCCAGGAGTCCATGACGAACGCCCCGCACCTGGTCGTGGGCTCGCGCGCCGGGTTCGCGTTCGGGGACGTGACGATGGCCGACTCGCTCACGCACGACGGCCTGAACGACCCGTTCAGCGGCGAGGTCATGGGCGAGCTCACCGACCGCGGCTGCGCGACGCGCGGCATCGGCCGCCCCGAGCAGGACGCGTTCGCGCTGCGCTCGCACCAGCTGGCCGCGGCCGCGCGCGATGCCGGCCGCCTCGCCGAGGAGATCGCCCCCGTCGAGGTGCCGCAGCGGCGGGGCGAGCCGGTCGTCGTCGAGCACGACGAGGGCGTGCGCGCCGACACGACGCTCGAGGCCCTGGAGCGGCTGCGCCCGGCCTTCGTGCAGGACGGGACCATCACCGCCGGGTCGAGCTCGCCGCTGTCCGACGGCGCGGCGGCGGTCGTCGTCGCGAGCCGCGCCTTCGCGAAGCGCAACGGCCTGCCGTGGCTCGCCGAGATCGGTGCGGCGGGGCAGGTCGCGGGACCCGACAACTCGCTGCACTCCCAACCGGCGCGGGCCATCGAGGCCGCCGTGCAGCGCGAGGGGATCGCCGCGGCGGACCTCGACCTCGTGGAGATCAACGAGGCGTTCGCCGCCGTCGCGCTGCAGTCGGTCGCGGACCTCGGCATCGACGCGGACGTCGTGAACACCGACGGCGGCGCCATCGCGCTCGGCCACCCCGTCGGCGCATCCGGCGCCCGCCTCGCGCTGCACCTCGCGCTCGCGCTGAAGCGCCGTGGCGGCGGCGTCGGCGCGGCGGCGCTGTGCGGCGGGGGCGGGCAGGGCGACGCGCTGATCCTGCGCGCCTGACGCCCTCGTCGGGCACGCAGGACCCCGCCGCACGCGCTTGCCCGAGCGAACCACCCGACCCTGGTGCACGATGCTGCACCAGGGTCGGCGCGTTCCGGTCGCCGCGGTGTGACGCAGATCGCGCCGAGGTCGGCCGGAACCGCGTCATGGATCGCGTCGGGCGCGGTCTCTCTCCCTGGAACCACCCCGACGAGAGGACCGCCATGACCACCGTGACCGAGGCAGCCCGCCGCACCGCGAGCCGCGCGCGGCACTCGCACCTGTCCGCCGCCGCCGTCGTGCTCGTCGGCCTCGTCGCCGGTTTCGCCGCGGCGCCCTACCTGCTGGGCTGACCCGGACCGCCGTCCGGCAGGCGCTCGCCGCGGAACGAGTCGACGAACCCCCAGACCGCGCTCCCGACCCCGCTGAGGCAGAGGATCGAGACCAGGGTCTGCATCAGGGCCTCGGCGACGTCGCCCGCGAGCCAGGCCTGGACCGCGCCCGCCACGACGAAGGGGCCGACCAGAGCGCACAGCACCAGCACCGCGACGGCCCACCAGCGGCGTCGTCGCTGGTCGCGCGGCGGCTTCGAGAGCCCGTAGTGATACAGCGCCACGCCCGGAGCCTACGGCTCGACGGCAGGGTCGCGGGCGTCCGCCAGCCGCTCCTCGAGGCGGTCGAGCAGCGGGACCTGGCCCGCGACGACGAGGCCGCGAGCCCGTGCGAGCGGGAACCAGCCGGCCCGGTCGAGCTCGGGGAACTCCTGCATCCGCCCCGAGCGCGGCGGCCACTCCAGCGCGAACGTGTTGCTGGAGATCGCCGCGACGTCGAGGTCCGCCTCGCGTGCCCACGCCGCGACGAGCTTCCCCGCACGCTGACGCACGGTGCCGAGGTCGAGGTCGGGCGCCTGCGCCGCCGGGGCCGGGACGCCGAGCTCCTCCGCGAACTCGCGCAGCGCCGCGGCGTGACCGTCCTCGCCGGGCTCCACCTCGCCCTTGGGGATCGTCCAGCCGCCCGCGTCCTTGCGCGCCCACAGCGGTCCGCCCATGTGCCCGAGGAGCACCTCGACGACGTCGTCACGGAAACGGTAGAGCACGAGCCCTGCTGACTGCTTCACCCCTCCTTCCTACACAGCCGACGGCGGCACGGCCCGTCGGGGGCCGTGCCCCGGGTTTCATCGTGGGCGGGTCGTGGTCCTGGGTGGGGGCGGGTCGTGGTCCTGGGTGGGGGCGGATCGGGCTCCTTGCCCGGCGTGGTCCTGGGTGGAGGCGAGGGCCGGGCTCCTTGCCCGCCGTGGGCCTGTGGGTGGCCGCGCGTAGCGTCGGTCGCCTCAGGACCAGACCGCAGGAGGGGACGACCATGACCACGCCGAGCGTCACGCACCTCAACCCGGCCGGGCTGCACCGCAACCCGGCCTTCTCCCAGGGCACGATCGTCGAGACCGGCCGCACGCTCTACGTCGGCGGCCAGAACGGGACCGACGCCGAGGGCGCGATCGTCGAGGGCGGCATCGCGGCCCAGACCGCGCAGGCGCTGCGCAACGTCCTCGCCGTGCTGGCGGAAGCGGGCGCGGGGCCGCAGGACGTCGCGCGGCTCGCCGTCTACCTCGACCCCGAGGCCGACCTCATGGCGGGCTTCGCCGCCGTCGGGGAGGTCTGGGGTCCGCACCCCGCGGCGGTGACGGTCCTCCGGGTGGGGATCGGCCGGCCCGGTGCTCTCGTCGAGATCGAGGCGGTCGCGGCCCTGCCCGCCTGAGCCGCTCGGGCTGACACCCCTCTCCACGGGCGTGCGGCAATAGCCCCGCCGACGATCGGGCCGTCGGTACGGAACCGCCCCCTCTCCACGGGCGTACGGCCGTAGCCCCGGCTACCGTCCGGGGGTGCCCGCCGACCCTGCCCTGCGCCGCTCGCTCGGGCGTGCCAGGAGGCGCGCGCTGGGGAGAGCCGCGGCGTACGGGATCGCGGCCTCCGTCCCGGTGCTCGTGCTCGCGTGGCTCGTGCGCGCGGAGTCGGGGCTCGTCGTCGGGGCCGACCGCGCCGCCGTCGCCGCGGCGACCGGGTTCACCGGCGAGCGGCCCGCGTTCGAGCGCACCCTGCTCGTGGGGCAGGAGGTGCTCGCCGCACGGTGGATGAACCTCGCCGCGATGGGCGTGTGCCTCTGGGCGTGGCGGCGCCACGGCCTCGGGACACGGGCAGCCTGGGCGGCCGGGACGATCTGGGGCGCGTGGGCGCTCGGGCTCGGCGCGAAGGAGCTCGTCGACCGCGCGCGTCCCGTCGTCGAGGACGCGGTGACCGTCGTACCCGGGTCCAGCTTCCCGTCCGGGCACGCGATGAACGCCGCCGCCGTCGGGGTGAGCCTCACGGTGCTCGTGTGGCCGCTGCTCGGCCGTCGTGGCCGCGTGGCCGTCGTCGGCGGTGCGACCGCGCTGGCGCTCGTCACCGCGGCCGACCGCGTGCTGCTCGGCGCGCACTACCCGTCCGACGTCGTCGGCGGCATCCTCTTCGGCGGTGCCGTCGCGGGGGCGTCCGCCGTCGGCTACCACGGGTGGACGTCCGCCCGGTCTGCCCGCTCTTCCGGCTCCGCTCCCAAGAACGAGGTCTGATGCATCCTTTCGTGCACCGCTACGAGCTCGACACGTCCCGACCCACCGCGAAGGAGGTGCTGCGCGACGTCGGGCTCCGGGCCTTCCTCCCCGGCGCGGTCCTGTGGGTCCTCATCGTCGCGACCGGGTTCCTCGTGACCGGTCCGCTGGGCGACCTGCCCGGCGAGGTCGGGGTGAACCGGTGGCTCGAACAGCGACGCACGCCCTTCTGGGACACCGTGACCGACCTGTTCTCGCTGATCGGGACCACCGAGTTCATCATCGGCGGGACGGTGCTCACCATCGCGCTCGTCTGGTGGCGCACGCGGCAGTGGTGGTTCGCCGTCGTGCCCGCGCTCGCCGTCGCGCTCCAGGCCCTGATCTTCCTCACGTCGTCGATCGTCGTCGGGCGCGCGCGCCCCGACGTCTCGCGGCTCGACGAGGCGCCGCCCACGTCGAGCTTCCCCTCCGGCCACACCGGCGCGTCCGCGGCGTTCTACCTGACCCTCGCCCTGCTCGCGCAGCGCATCGCCCACCCCGTCCTGCGCGTCGTCGTCACGGTCCTGTGCTGCCTCGTGCCGCTCGCGGTGGGCCTGTCCCGCCTCTACCGTGGCGCCCACGGCCCGGCCGACGTGGTGGTGGGCCTGATCAACGGCATCGTCTGCTGCGTCCTCGCCTGGAACTACCTACGCCGCGACGTCCGCGCCCAGCGCTGAGGGCGACGCCCACCGCGCGAGGTAGAGGCCTGGCCAGACGAGGTAGAGGCCTGGTCGCGCGAAGTAGAGGCCTGGTCGCGCGAAGTAGAGGCCCGGTCGCCCGAGGTAGAGGCCTGGTCGCCCGAGGTAGAGGGCTGGTCCGCGAGGTAGAGGCATGGTCGGCCGAGGTAGAGGGCTGGTCCGCGAGGTAGCGGCCTGGTCGGTGCGCCTGTCCCCGAACGACGACGGCGGGCCCGGTCCTGAGACCGGGCCCGCCGTCGTCGTGCGGTGGTCGTCCGGGCGATGCGCGCGCCCGGACGACCCGTCAGATCACGCGCAGAGACCCACCGGGTCCCACGAGCCCCACGTCACGGACCCGGGCAGCTCGCCCTGGGTCCACCACTGGGCCGTGTAGTTGACCCCGGCGCGGGACACGGTCTGACCGCCGGTGTAGACGGCCTCGCGCGACCATGCCGGGGCGCAGTCCGCGACCTCGACCTCGGGCGCCGTGCCGCAGGGACCGATCTTCTTCCAGGCGTTGGACGCGCCCGGCTCCTGGTTACGGGTCCACCACTGGGCCTTGTACTCCGAGCCCTCGTGCGAGACGACCTCGCCACCGGTGTAGACGCCCGTGCCGTACCAGGGCACCGCGCACTCGTCGGCCACGCCGGGACCGGGGGTCGCCGCGCGGAACGTCGAGCCCAGCGCGTCACCCAGCTCGTTGCGGTAGTCGCCCGAGAGGTCCCACCACATCGCGCCGCCGTAGCCCTGCGTCGCGACGAACTCGGCCTTCGCCGTCACGGACGCCGGGTCGTCGTAGCTCCACCACTGGTCGCCGTCGTAGAGCCAGCTCGCGCCGATCTCCGGGTCGAAGTACTGCTCGCCGTCGAACGACCGCAGCTCGGCGTACGTCTTGGTACCGACGTAGCCCGCGGCGGGCTGCCAGCCCTGCGAGCCGTCCTCGACGCCGTACCAGCCGTGGCCGTACGCCGCGAGGCCCGCGTTGACCTGCGACGGGTCGGCGCCCGCGTTGACGTACATGCCGAGCGCGCCGTCGAGCCCGAGACCCCAGTTCTGCGTGCCGTCGGGGTGCAGGTTGCCCTGGTGGCCCGTCTGGTTCGGCACCCAGCCGCCGTGGAAGTCGTAGCCCTGGACGTTGAGGAAGTCCACGACGGCGAACAGGCGCGGGTCGAGCCAGCCGCCCTGGCCCGCGTTCCAGCCACCCGCCGGCGCGAACGCCGTGAGGAGGTAGTCCTCGCCGTTCGCCGCGCCGCGCGCGTCGAGCGCGGTGCGGAACTCCTCCATGAGGAGCAGGAAGTTCTCCTTGTCCTCGGGGCGGGCGTTCGCCGTCTCCCCGCCCGTGACCGGCCACTCCCAGTCGATGTCGATGCCGTCGAAGATGCCGGCCGCGGCGCCCGGGCCGCCCTTGCCGTCGACGACCGGCAGGTTGCCGTCGATGTACAGGTCGAGGCACGAGTCGACGAGCGCGGTGCGGCCCTCGGCCGTGGACGCCGCCTCGGAGAAGTTGTCGGACCAGGTCCAGCCACCGAGCGAGATGAGGATCTTGGTGTCGGGGCTGACGGCCTTCAGCTTCTTGAGCTGGTTGAAGTTGCCCGCGAGCTTCTGGCCGGGCTTGTCGGCCTTGCCGTCGACGGAGTCCTTGGCCGCGACCTCCGCGACGAAGTCGTTGAGGGGGTCGCCCTCGCCGGGGACGTCGGCGATGTCGCACACGAGGTCGGTCGTGACGTTGCCGAAGGCGTAGTTGATGTGCGTGAGGTCCTCGATCGCGCCGGTGCGGACGAGGTCGGCCACGTGGAAGTCGCGGGTCACGCGCGAGTCGGCCATGACGTAGCCGACGCTGCGGAACCCGTTGATGTCCGACGGCCCGGCGACGGAGGCCGCCGGCTTCGCCGTGGGCTGCGACGCCGCCACCGCGGGCGACGCGAAGGTGGCCACGGTCAGGGCGAGCGCCCCGACGACGGCGGTGGCGGCGACCACGCGCGAGCGGGCGGTCGGTGCGGGCGAGGTCTTGGCGAGCGAGCGGCCCGAGGAGGCCGCGCTGGGTGTCGATCGATCGTTCATGAAGGCCTCGTTGCTCTTCGGCCCGGGCTGGGATCCCGGGATTTGTTCGGTCTCCTGCAACTTACCTGGACAGGAGGTGTTTACGCCAGGGTCCGAACGAAAATCGCCCGCTCGTGGGCGTTTCTGTCGGACGGTCGACCCGCGGACCGTGGACGCCCGTCCAGGAGCCGCCGTGGGCCGGCTCCGCGCGGGGGCCGGTCGCACGCTCCCACCGTCGCCGTCCGCCGAGACGTCCTAGCCTGGAAGCGGCCCGTACTTCTCATGCGACGCACGCGACGAGGGAGTGACTGCGGTGAGGCAGGAGCGGAGCGACATCCAGACCGGTGAGACGAGAACCGGGACAGGCGGGATCCAGACAGGCACGACGGCGAAGGTCGCCGTGGTCGGGGCCGGCTCGGTCGGCGCGACCTTGGCCTACGCCGTCCTGATCCGCGGGGCGGCGCGGGAGGTGGTCCTGTACGACGTCGACACGGCCAAGGTCCGCGCCCAGGCGCTCGACCTCGCCCACGGCATCCAGTTCATGCCCATGGCGCGCGTCGAGGGCTCCGACGACGTCGCGGTCTGCGCGGACGCGGACGTCGTCGTCGTCACCGCGGGCGCCAAGCAGCAACCCGGGCAGACGCGCATCGACCTCGCCGCCCGGACCGTCGGCCTGGCGCGCACGCTCATGCTCCAGCTCGTCGAGGTCACGCCCCACGCCGTCTACCTCATGGTCACCAACCCGGTGGACGTGGTCACCTACGCCGCCCTGCGGTACTCCGGGCTGCCGCGCGCGCAGGTCCTCGGCTCCGGCGCGGTGCTGGACTCGTCACGGTTCCGGTACCTCGTCGCCGACCACGTCGGCGTGGCCGTGCAGAACGTGCACGCCTACGTCGCCGGCGAGCACGGTGACACCGCCGTGCCCCTGTGGTCGTCCGCGACGATCGGCGGCGTGCCGCTCCTGGACCTCGACCCGTTCGACGGCCGGGAGCCGCTGACCGAGGAGGTGCGCCGGGCCATCGCGCACGACGTCGTCCACTCCGCCTACGACATCATCGCCGGCAAGGGCGCCACCGCCTACGCGATCGGCCTCGCCGCCTCCCGCATCGTCGAGGCGATCACCAACGACGAGCACCGCGTCATGCCGGTCTCCTCGCTCCTGAACGGCTACCGCGGCATCGACGACGTGTGCCTCTCCGTCCCGACGATGGTCAGCCACGGCGGCGCCGGGACCTTGCTGCCGACGCCCCTGTCCGACGCCGAGCTCACCGCGCTGCACCGTTCCGCCGACGCACTGCGCACCGCTGCGGGACGGAGCGGGCTGTGAGTGCACTACCGACTGACGCCGGGAGTGTGGACGCGAGACCCAGACGCACGGCAAGCCCCAGCCGCAGGATTCTGCGAGTGGGTTTCTTCGATGGCGGCACCGGTGGGCTTGGATGGTCGACCCTCATACCCTCGGACGACGCTGCCAGAACGCCCTGCCCTGCACCGTCGCTCGAACACTCCTCGCACGGGATTGCGCTTGAGCATACGTGCGGCAGTCAGAACGGAGGCATACCGGTGGACTCGGGCAGCGGGCCGCGCTGGGGGCACTCGGAGGCACCGAACCGAGAGCGGAGCAAAGAAGGCCGGCGGAGATCTGGGTCAAGGTTGGCCGCAGGCCATCGCGCAGCGACGCCGCACGCGCCCTTGACGCGGGCCGGAGTCGGCCGGATGCTCGGCTCTCGATACGGGGCCGGATGGTGATGTGGTCTAGATGCAAGACCCGACCCTGACGGTCATCGGCTGGGACGGGCCGCCCACGCGACCGAGCTGGCCCGATCCGGTCAGCTTCGTCGATACTGAGCGGCCCACGGGAGATCGTGAGACGGACGCGGAACACCTCGGTCGCGGTCACGTCGCCAGGGCGTACCTCGATAAGGAACATGCCGGTTGTGCGGACAGCAAGACGGCAATCCGGAGTTCACAGACCAGGCGTTCGTCCGGCCCGAAGGCCTACGGCACTGCGTGGTGGACCGTGGACCACGCCGTCCGACTCCCAGACCGGTTCATCGAGCACGTCCGGACTCGTAGAGAGGCATTGGAGACGACGTCGCGCGACGAGGCGTGGTGTCGAGCATGACGTAAGGGTGAAAAAGCAGACGGGCAACGGTCGCACAGGGTGGAGAGAATGGCGCGAGGCGATTCCGGACGGGTCCCGAAACCGCCTTCGTCGTTGCGGCCGGCGACCCGGCGGGGTGCGCGCAGCGAACGTGTGAGCTGGGCGCGGGGCTCCGGCGGACAGCGGCAGCGCGGCGCGGACGCGCCGCGACTCCAGCATGAGAGGACCACAGCTGACAGCAGCGAGCACGCCGCAACACAGCTCCAGTCAACCGAGTGTCGATCGCCACGGGGCGGGCACGAGGCGTACTGTGTGCGCTGATCGCATCACACGAACGCATTGGGGAGCTCCGTTGCCTCGAGAACGAACGCCGAGCCCCCCGGGCCTGAGGGCATCAGAAACTAGAACGCTGCTCACTGCGGAGTCGAAGACCGGCCCCAGCAAAGACTGCTCTACGTGCGTAAATGCGAGGTACCGTTGAACCCCCGAGTGTACGAGATCGCACGCGAACTCAACATCGAATCTGCGGAAATTCTTAAGTATCTAACCAGCATCGGCGAGTTCGCGCGCTCTGCGTCGAGCACGGTAGCCGACCCGGTCGTCAGACGCATCTACCAGAACTATGGCGCCAGCCAAGAATCCGCCACCGAAGTGAGTCTGACGGAGCGACCCAGCGTGACCCCTGCGACGACATATACGTGGCAGGCAAACCCAGTTAAGGAGCCCACGAGGGAAGACGTTCTCCGGAAGGTAGCAAAACTAGAGTCGACATTCCCCGAGGCAAGAGCGCACAAGAAGATGCTGCAAGCGCTCGGTTCGCAATTTGTGCACGCGGAGATGATCCGAACTCCCGATGGACGCGAGTCAGGTTTTGCACTTGCACGATTCAGCGGAGCAATTGAGGCCGCCTTTGGGCTCACGCGCGAAGTCGCATTCTTCTATTCTCCGTACCACGATCTGCAAATTCGATCCTTCGTGCTCGCCAAAGATCGGATCGTAAAGCTAAAGCGCGAGGTCACCCCCGATTTGATCTTCTTCAGCGCGCCCGATGAACGGATCACAGTCAAGCTAAAGGACTGGTCCAAACTCCAGTTCACTGCAGTCCCTTTGCCGCAAAATTTGGGACCCGAGCCGATCGCCCTCATTTCGCAACTCCGCGATTACATCTACGCCCGCGACCTGTTCTATGAGACGACACCAGTGAGCGGACAGAACTTCTTCGGGCGAAAGACCTTGCTCCAAGAACTTCGAGACGACATCGTAAATCAGCGGGCTTCCGGACTATTTGGCCTTCGGAAGAGTGGCAAGACAAGCATCCTTCTCAAGCTGGCCGAGACGCTCGAGTCTGAGCATCTACTTCCGATCTTCGTCGACCTGGAGACACTTCCCTCGCCGCCGGTCGATCCGAGTCCCGATTTTATGCGCGAAGTTGCCTCGCGCATCTCGTCCGCACTCCAATCTCGAGACGTGGATGCCGGGCAGTTGGATGCCGTGGCTTCGCAACCGACAGTTAGCTCGTTTAAAACTGCGCTCGATCGCGCCGTTCGCCAGTTGTCAGACAAACACGTCACGCTCGTCCTCCTGCTCGACGAGATCGAATTCCTAACTCCTTCCGACCAGGTCGACACTCAAGAAGGCGAGTACCCAGGCGTCGCCCAGGTGCTCGCTAGCCTTCGCGCGGTTGCACAGTCAAGCGACAATTTCACATTTATACTCTCCGGGCTAACCAACCATATTCTAGAGAACGGGCGCCTGTACGGCCGGCCAAATCCGCTCTTCTCCTGGGCGAAGGCGCGATACCTGGGGCCCTTCTCCCGGCTAGAAGCCGACGAGCTCGCTACCGGAATTGGCGCGCGAATGGGCATCGAAATCCAGGAGGGTGCGCTAGAGGCACTTCACGACGCGTCCGGTGGGCACGCGTACCTCTATCGTAACCTCGCATCGGAGGTCGTCGCCACACTTCCGATGGATACATACCGCCGCGTCATGCGTAAAGCCGATGTATTGCATCGCCTCATCCCATGGCAGCGCGGCGTTGCGGGAAACGTCGAGGAGATGCTAAACCATCTCGCGCGGTATTACCCGACAGAAAGCGTGCTGCTAGAGGCACTTAAGGAGTACCCCAGAGATTTTGCGGAGATCGCCCGCGACGAGGATCGCGCGATTCATCACCTTATCAGCCTGGGTCTTATCCGTGAGAACTCCGGCACCTTCGAATTGAGCGTCCTATTGGAGTTGAAGTGACGGCACCATCTGCGAGCACTTGGGTCTCTGCTCTCCCTCGTACGATGGAACAGTTCTCCATCGTATTTCTGCAGTTCGGGCATGCATCGGACGATTTCCGAGCGCAGGTCGAAGAACTCCCGGGTCGACACATTTCGGCGCGTGCCTTTCTCTCGAACGACGATGAAACTCAGGAATCCTGGATTTTTGTCGACCGGATGGAGGAACTGGCGGTCGGCCGTGGTGACCAATTAGGACCCCTTCGCGAACGGATCATGCGCGAGGCCGCCTCAGGACACTATTTTGCCCTGATCTCTCGGTCGCCAAAGACTGCTTTTCCCGACACGGTGGGAAGCGACGTTGTCTCCGATGCGAAGCAACTGTTCCCAACGCTATCGGTTGAGAGCGTTCACGACGATGACCCCGAGGAGCATCTTCGCCACTGTGTCTCGGAGTTGGGGGACCGCACGCTTTTGGCACTAAGTACTGCCCTTTGGGAATCGCAACTTGCGCCTTTGGATGCCTTGGCTGCGCTCTCGAAGCCCGACCTGGAGGCGTTACGGGGCGCACGCCTTGTCGCGACCAACGACAACGCAGCCAGTTGGAGCAACCCAGGCGGATTTAGGGATCTTCGCAGAGCGGTCGCGCTGGTTTCCGCGGAGACGGTGATGTCGCGCGCCGCGGTCCCTGACACCTTCTCCGAGCTCTGGCGGCTCGAGCGAATGCTTCGAAACATGGTGCGTCGTGCGCTCGTCGAGCGAATGATGGACGCCTGGCGCGAGTCGTGTCTTGACGGCGAACTCGCCAAGTCTGTGATCGAGCGCGCCCAAAAGGATTCGCAGCCCCGCGCGAATCGACTGTCAGATCTTCGCGATCCGCTTGAGTGGCTGACAACAACCGAACTTCTCGACCTGCGCGAACGACACGAACTGGGAGGCCTTGGTCTCGAACCGCATCACTGGGCGAGTCTCCGAACGCAGATAGTTCCGATTCGCAACCGAATCGCGCACATGCGTATTGTTAGCGACGACGACTCCCGCCTCGTGGCAACTTGGAGAAAACTGGTGCAAGATAGGTCTCGGCGTGCATCGAGCAAGCCTTAGAGCGTGCGCGCTACGCGTCCGACCAGACTAACGGCGTTATGAATGGACGTGCCGCTGCAAAGATATCGCGCCTATCCATAGTATGTGGTTTCGCATCAATAGGGCTCACGCTGGCGCCAGCGTATAGAGCCAGGCATAGGCCAGCAACGGGATCCCATGGGCGACCCGGTCCGCGACGGGTGATCTTCTGCAATCCTCGCCGGGCCAAAGTCCGCACTCTCGGGGTCCAGGACGTCGCGCTGGTGCACAAGGCGGGGTGCGAGAGGAGGACCGTCCCGCCCTCACGCGCGGTCGTCGCAACGTCACACCTTTACCGCAGATCGTCGACACGATGCTTAGCACCGGATTGCGATTCGGTGAGTGCCTGGCACTGCGGGAGGCGGACGTCGCCGTCGACCTCGACGCCGAGGTCCCGACGCTCACTGTGTCCGGGACCGTCGTCCGGGCCGAGGGTCGGCTCGTGCGGCAGCCCAAGCCAGTTTCCGACCCGTCGCGCGCAAGATCACGCCCCCGTTAGTCGTCACCACGATCCGCGAGGCGCTGGGGCCTCGGCCTGGACGGCGGGTGGACGCCCTGGAGTTTCCGTCCACGCGCGCCGGCCGGCGCTCTTCCAGCCGGGTGCTCGACCCGCTCGACGCGGCGCGGGCCTCCATCGGCACCACGGTGACCCCGCACGATTTTCGCCCGACCGTGGCGACGCAGGTCGTGAATTTGACGATGATCGGCAACGCGGCGGCGCTGCTCGGCCACGCCTGCAAGGGCGGACGACCGTCCCGCGCTAGCTGAAGTGCACGCATGTCGCCCCGGATCTGCGGGTCGTCATCGACCAGCTCGTCCAGGAGGCCACGGTCGACGGCCCGCAGCACAAGTCTGAGTGAGAACGGACGGCCGGGTACGACGAAGGGCCCCGCAGCCGCGGAATCTCGCGGGCGGGGCCCTTCGGGTGGCGGTAGCGGTGAGATTCGAACTCACGGTGGACTTTCACCCACACACGCTTTCGAGGCGTGCTCCTTAGGCCACTCGGACACGCTACCTTCGCCGGGAAACCCGGCCCAGGAAGGATACCTGGTCAGACCCCCGGACACCGAATCGGCCGGTCAGACCGCCCGATCCGACGCCCGGAGGCCCACCGTCACGACCCGCCGAGCGCGTCCGCGAACAGCGGCGTGACGTTGTCGATCGCGTAGATCACGGCCGTGGGCGTGCCGAGCGAGAAGGCGTTGGAGAGGTCCTTGTCGTCGAACACGACGTACCGACCGTCGGCGACGGACGGCACGGTCTGGAAGATCGGGAGCGCCTCGACGTCCGCGGCGGTGAAGCCGATGGGCTGGATGACGGTGAGGTCGGCGTCGAGCAGGTCGACGTTCTCGGTGCCGAGGTTCGCGGAGAACTCCTCGCCGGCGGCGTCGTCGATCTCGGGCTTCGTCTCGAAACCGAGTCCCTGCATGAACTCGCCGCGGCTGGACGTCGAGACGTACGCACCGAAGCCCTCGGCCCAGTACGACCCGATGACGGCGGTCTTGCCCGCGAACTCGGGGTGCTCGTCGCGCGCGGCGGCGAACGCGTCGTCGACCTCGGCGAGCAGCTCGTCGCCAGCCTCGCTGCGCCCGAGCGCGGCGGCGATCATCCCGACCTGGTCCTCCATGGGCGTGAGATAGGCCTCGCCGCCCTCGGGGATCGCGACGGTCGGGGCGATCTCGGAGAGCCGCTGGTACCGCTCGGGGTCGCCGGACGACTTCACGTCGAGGATGACGTCGGGGTCGAGCACGGCGATCTGCTCGTACGAGGGTTCGAGCGTCCCGATGATCTCGGGCGACTCGTCGTACGCGCCGTCGAGCCAGGGGCCGACGCCGTCGCCGCCGAACGCGAGCCAGTCGCTCGCCCCGACGGGCTGGACGCCGAGCGCGAGCGCGGTCTCGGCGTCGCCCCAGCCCAGGGCGACGACGCGCTCCGGCGCCTCGGGGATCTCGACGTCCCCGAACGCGGTGGGGATCGTCACGGGGAAGGCGTCCGCGGCGCCGTCGGCGCTCGCGCTGCCCGACGGCGCGGCGTCGCCCGAGCCGTCCCCGGACGAGCACGCGGCGAGCGTGAGGACGGCGAGCGCGGACGTCGCCGCGAGCGCGCGGCGCAGGGTGGTGCGGTGCATGGGACTCCTCAGTCCTCGAAGATCTTGCCGACGGGCTCGCGCTTCTCCGCCTGGAAGCGGTCCTCCGCGCGGCCGTAGGCCCAGTAGCCGGAGAGCGACAGGTCGGCGCGGGGGACGCCGCGCTCCGCGAACACGCGGCGCAGGGCCTTCATGGCCTCGCGCTCGCCGTGCGCGAAGACGTGCACGCGGCCCTCGCGCCACGCGAGGTCGGCGACGGCGTCGGGCAGGAGCGTCGTCGTCCCGGCGGGCGCGTCGCCGCGCAGCACCCAGGTGACCTCGACGCCGTCGGGCGCCTCGAGCGGGAGCCGGTCCGCCTCGGTGCCGACCTCCAGCACGGCGTGCCCGACGGCGTCGCGCGGCATGGCCTCGAGCGCGGCGGCGATCGCGGGGAGCGCGGAGTCGTCGCCCGCGAGCAGGTGCCAGTCGGCGTCGGGGTCGGGCGCGTACCCGCCGCCGGGGCCGGAGAAGACGATGCGGTCGCCGGGCTTCGCGCGCGCGGCCCACGGCCCGGCGAGGCCCTCGTCGCCGTGCACGACGAAGTCGATCGCGAGGCGCTGCGCCGCCTCGTCGACCCACCGCACCGTGTATGTGCGGGTCACGGGCAGGTCCTCGGGCGCGAGCGTCTCGCGCAGCGCCGCGACGTCGTAGGGCGGCTCCAGCCCGAGCTCGGGCTTGGCGAAGATGATCTTGACGTACTTGTCGGTGTGCTCGTTCGTGGTGAACGCGGCGAACCCCTCGCCCCCTGCCACGACCCGCACGAGGTGCGGGGAGAGCCACGCGGTCTCGAGGACCTCGAGGACGGTCTGGGGGCGGGCGCGCCGCGGCGCGGGCGCGGTGGTGGTCGACATGACAACCTCTCGTCGGTGACTTAGGTGAGGCTAACATCACGGCTCGTTCCCTCGCCGTGACCCCGGTCACGAGGCCGCGAGCGCCGCGGCGGCCCGCGTGACCTCGACGCGATGCCCCGCGGAACGGGACTCATACACGCGGCCTGTGCCCTCCACAGCGACCGCACAGGCTCCTCCGGCGGAATGGGAACGTCCTCGACCACGGCGCCCAGCGCCCCGGCACCCGGAGGCCTCGTGTCCCAGCCCGTCCTGTACCTCGTCGACCTCGTCGCGGTCACCGTCCTCGCGTTCGGCCTCTACTTCCCGCGTCACCGGCGACGCGACCTCGTGGTCGCGTACCTCGGCGTCAACGTGGGGGTGCTCGCGGTCGCGGCGACGCTCGCGACGAGCAACGTGGGCGCCGGGCTGGGGCTCGGGCTCTTCGGGGTCCTGTCGATCATCCGGCTCCGCTCGACCGAGCTGTCCCAGACCGAGGTCGCCTACTACTTCGCTGCTCTCGCGCTGGGCCTCCTCGGCGGCCTCGGCGCGACGACCGGCTGGCTGTCCCTCGCGGGCACGGCGCTCGTCGTCGGCGTGATGGCCGTCGTCGACCACCCGCGGGTCCTGCGCCGTGCGCACAGCCAGAACGTCGTCGTCGACCGCGCCCTCACCGACCGCGCCGAGCTCACCCGCCACCTGGAGGAGCTGCTCGGCGCGGAGGTCCGTGGCGTGAGCGTGCAGCGCCTCGACCTCGTCAACGACACCACCTGGGTGGACGTCCGCTACACCGAGCCGCGCACCGGCCGTCGTGCCACGCCGGCTCCTGCCCCGGCGGCCGCCGCGCCCCTCCCCGTGCCCGACGGCGCACTCCGAGCCTCGCACGAGGCGGCGCCCTTCGCGCCGGTCGCCCCGGCGATCGCGCCGACGCCGCCGAGCCCGGCAGCGGCCACGACGCCCGGCCCGGCAGCCCGGCCCGAGCGGACCGAGGCGCGCGCGTGAGCCCCCGGACCGTGACGGCCGACGACCGCGTCCGCGCCGTCCTCTACCCGCTCGACGGCGTCGGCCTGGACAAGCTCGTGGACGCGGCCGCGCTGCTCACCCGGGTCGACCGCAAGTACGTCCTGCCGGTCGATGACGCACTCACTGTCCTCGCTGCCCTCGCCCCGACGACCGGTGCGCGGGTCCTCGAGATCGACGGCGCGCGCAGCGCGGCGTACGAGTCGGTGTACTTCGACACCCCCGACCTCGCGTCGTTCCGCCTCACCGCGACGCGGCGCCGCCGGCGGTTCAAGGTCCGCACGCGGACCTACCTGGACTCGGGCGCGAGCTTCCTCGAGGTCAAGACCCGGGCGGCGCGCGGCACGACGCTCAAGCAGCGCGTCGCGCACGACGGGTGCCCGACGGCGCTCGGCGCCGACCGCACGTTCGTGGGCCGCACGCTCGCGGCCGAGGGCATCGAGGGCGTGCCGGAGCACGCGCTCGCGCCCGGCCTCGTGTCGCGGTACCGCCGCACGACGCTCCTGCTCCCCCGGGCCGACGGCGCCGCGCGCGCCACCGTCGACACGGGCCTCACGTGGGAGCTCGACCAGCCGGGCGCGCACGCGCCGCTCACGTGGACCGTCCCGCACCTGGTGGTCGTCGAGACCAAGGGCGGCTCCACGCCGTCCGACCTCGACCGCCTGCTGTGGCGGCACGGCCACCGGCCCGAGCGGATCTCCAAGTACGGCACCGGTCTGGCGCTCCTGCGCCCCGACCTTCCCGACGGCCCGTGGCGCCGCGTGATCCGCCGCCACCTCTCCCCCTCCCCCGACGCGACCGCGCCCGCGGGGACCACGACCCCTCCCGCCCGCACCCCCGGGCACGACGACAGGAGCCTCTGATGCGCATCCGCCGACCCCTGACCACCCTGGCCGCCGCCGCGGCGGCCGCCGTCCTCGCGAGCTGCTCCGTGCTGGGGAGCAGCGCGACCACCGACACCGCCTCGACCGACACGAACGCGACGACCACCGCGAGCGTCGTCTCGGACGCCGTCGCCGGGCTGACCCCCGACGAGGCCCGCGCCGGCAACACCGAGGTGACGGTGGACGACGCCGATCTCGCGTACGACGCGTCCTCCGCGGTGACCGTCGCGCTGGACGGCGACACCGCCACGGCGGACGGCGACGGCGTGACCGTCGACGGCTCGGCCGTCACGATCACCGCCCCCGGCACGTACGTGCTCAGCGGCACGCTGGAAGGGCAGGTCGTCGTGGACACCGCGGAGGACGGGCTCGTCCAGCTCGTCCTCGACGGTGCGGACATCACCGCGACGACGAACGCCGCCGTGACCGTGCAGGACGCGGAGAAGGTCGCCGTGATCCTCGCCGACGGCTCCACCAGCAGCCTCACCGACGCCGAGACGTACTCCGCCCAGGACGCCGACGGCGAGCCCGACGGCGCGCTGTTCTCGACGGCCGACCTCGTGATCGGCGGCGACGGCGCGCTCAGCGTGACGTCGCACGGGAACGACGGCATCGTCTCCCAGGACGGGCTCGTCATCGCGGGCGGTGACCTCACCGTCGACGCGGGCGACGACGGGATCCGCGGCAAGGACTACCTCGTCGTCACGGGCGGCACCCTCGACGTCACCGCCGCGAAGGACGGGCTCAAGTCGACCGAGGACGGCGACGAGACCCTCGGGTTCGTCGATGTGCGCGGCGGGTCGATCGCCGTCGCGTCGGGCGACGACGGCGTGCAGGCGGTCACCGACGTCATCGTCTCCGGCGGGACGCTGGCCGTGACCGCCGCGGGCGGCGCCGGCGCGACCGTCGCCGAGGACGCCTCCGCGAAGGGCCTCAAGGGCGACGTCGGCGTCGTGGTCGGTGACGACGCGTCGGTCACGGTCGACGCCGCCGACGACGCGCTGCACTCGAACGGCTCCGTGTCCGTCTCGGGCGGGACGGTCGAGCTGTCGTCGGGCGACGACGGCGTGCACGCCGACGGCGACGTCACCGTCTCGGGTGGGGACCTCGCCGTCACGACGTCCGTCGAGGGCATCGAGGGCGCGGCCATCACGATCTCGGGCGGCGACGTCGACGTGACGGCGAGCGACGACGGCCTCAACGCGACCATCGGCTCGACCGCCGACGACACGGCGACCGGGACCGACGGCGCGACGAGTGCCGACGGCGCGACGGACGGCGACGCCTCGGCCGGCTCCACGGGCGGCGACGCCGCGGCCGGGTCGGCGCCTGACGGGAACGCGCTCGCGTCCGCGGACGGCACGATGCCCGAGCCTCCGGACGGCGCCGCGGCCGGCGGCACGCCGCCGGAGATGCCGTCCGACGGCCAGATGCCGGAGCCCCCGCAGGGCGGCGAGCTCCCCGACGGCACGGAGATGCCCCCGGGCGGCCCCGGTGGCGCGGGCGGCGGCATGGGTGGCGGCATGGACACCGACGACGGCTCGACGCTGACGATCTCCGGCGGCACCCTCACCGTCGACGCGGGCGGCGACGGGATCGACTCGAACGGCTCGCTCACCGTCACGGGCGGCGAGATTGTCGTCCAGGGTCCGACGAACGACGGCAACGGCGCTCTGGACGTCAACGGCACGTTCACGATCAGCGGCGGCTCGCTCGTCGCGGCGGGCAGCGCGGGCATGGTCGTCGTGCCGTCGACCGACTCGGAGCAGGGCTGGCTCGCGGCGGACGTGTCCGCGAGCGCCGGCGACACCGTCACCGTCACGACCGCCGACGGCACCGTCCTCACGGAGTACGCAGTCACCAAGGACACCGCGAACGTCGTCGTCTCCACTCCCGACGTGACGGCCGGCGAGACCTACACGGTGACCACCCCCGCGGGCGCGGTGACCGCCGTCGCGGGCGAGTGGACCGGCGGCGGCATGGGCGGCCGGACCGGCGGGGGTCGCCCGGGCACCCAGGACGGCACCACGACCCAGGACGGCACCACCGAGTCCTGACCCGTCCAGGCCCGAACGCCCTGCCCGGCGGCCACCACAGGCCGTCGGGCAGAACGCTGCCCGCCGACGCTGAACCGTGGTCGCTTCTTCAGCCTTGCGGAGTCGGGTACGCGGCGTCCTCGAGTCTCAAGCCCGCGGGTCGGGTCCGCGGCGCGGGTGGCCTCGGTGCTCGGGGCTGCGGCGCCGTTACCCCGGTCACTCGGCCGTGGGTTCGAGGAGCGCCGCTCTGACGCCCCTTCGCATCCGAGCCCACCCCCACCGCTCGGCGATCGTCTCGCCCGGGACGTCGGTCGCCGCTTGCGACCATCGGGTTGCCCGCCGGAGCAGAGTGCCCGTGGCGGCTCGGCGCGAGGCCGACCAGGCCGTCCTGGTGGGTCGAGCAGGCGACGCGGGTTCGTCCCGCGCGCCGGACGCGCCCGAATCACCTGCTCGACGTGACGGCGCCGCGACCGACGACCGTCCCGCGCGCGAGGTCGCGCGGCCTGGGCCGAACGCACCCGCGGGCGGTCGCCCACGGTGAGGACCGACCCGGACGGGACGACGTCGGGCGGGGTGGGTGGTGGTGCCGCGTCGTGGTCGGGCCTGGCGGGAGCCGCGAGGAACGAGCGGCGGATGGTAGACGCGGCGCCACCACCCACCCCGACCACCCAAGGCGACCAGACCGCCGTCGGGCACGACCACGGATCCTTCTATGTTCGTCAAGCTGGGGTGGTGGCGGGTTCGGTGGTGTTGAGGGTCCTGTAGATCTGGCGGGCGAGATAGCGCTTGAGGCAGCGTCGGATCTCTCGGGTGGTGCGTCCTTGGGCTCGTCGTCGTTCGATGTAGGCGCGGGTTTCGGGGTCGTGGGTCATGCGGGTCAGGACGGCGATGTGCAGGGCTTTGTTCAGGCGGCGGTCGCCGCCGCGGTTGAGTCGGTGACGGATGGTGTTGCCCGAGGACGCGGGGATGGGGTTCACCCCGGCCAGGGCGGCGAAGGCTGCTTCGGAGCGGACCCGGCCGGGGTGGGACCAGGCGGTCAGGGCGATCGCGGCGGTGACGGGGCCGATGCCGATCTTGGTCAGCAGCGGTGCGGCCTGGCTGGCTTGGACGAGCTCGGTCAAGCGGGCCTGGTTGGCGGCGATCTGTTCGTCGAGCTCGTTCACGCGCTTGGCCAGGCGGACGGCTTCGGTGCGTGCGGTCGCGGTGGCGAGGTCTTCCTCGCGCGGGCGCCAGCGCGCGACTGCGGCGATCTGGGTGCGGGTCAGTGGCTTGCGGGCGTCGGGGCCGAGGTCGACCACGCGGGCCAGGGCGGTCAGTGCGTTGATGGTGGCGGTGCGTTCGCCTGTCATGTGGTCGCGGGCGGTGACCAGGACGCGTAGGGCGGCTCGGATGCCGTCGCCCCGGCGAGGACGGCGCAGCTGGTCGGTATCCAGCGCCAGGACGGCGGCACCGATGCGGGCAGCGTCCAACGGGTCGGACTTGCCGATCCCGTGGTGGGCGCGCGCGTCCATCCGCGCGGCCTCGACGACCTCGTAGCCCGCCCGTTCGACGGCGCCGGTCAGGCCCGCACCATAGGACGCGACGCCCTCGATCACCCACAACACGGCGAGATCACCACCGGTGCGGCGCGCGACCCACGCGATCGCCCGGGCCAGGCCCGCGCTCGTGGTCGGGAACTCTCGGGTATCGATGACCTCACCAGTGCCGGTCAGGATCGCTAGGACGTGGTTGCGGGCATGGGTGTCCACACCCACGACGAACGGGTGCGCATGCGCGACGATGGTCATGGTGGCTCGGGTCCTTCCTACTCCAGGGACGACGGTCCGGCCGCTGGCGGCCGGCGCCGGCCTGGGTAGGAGTCACTTCGGGACAACACTGTGACGAGTCACGCCCCACCGGGGCGGACACCCTTCTGATCAGGACACCGAGGTGGGCCAGAACAGCGCCGGCCGCCCACCCCAGCCGGACAGATCCGTAGCAGGGCACCCCCAACAGGGCCGGCTCTACCTCGAGTCACGACCACGGCGAGCAGCCGACGCCATCCTCACCAGCCGATCCCAGACCAGCCACCGCAAGACTCACAGCTCTACCTCGCCAACCCCGGCTCTACCTCGCGCCGTCGTACCGTGGGAGACGTGTCCACCGACCCGACCGCGCCGTACCCGAGTGACTCCACCGAACCCTCGACCGCGTCCCCCGCGCACGTGGCGACGTCGTCGGCGGACCTGCCGCGGTCGACCGTCCCGACCCTGACGCCGCGGCTCGCGTGGCGCCCGAGCCAGCCGCCGCCGTCGGGCACGGAGCCGGAGCCGCCGCTGGGGACGGCGGAGGACGCGGTGCGGCTCCTGCGCGGGCTGCGGGTGACGGCGCTGACGGGCGCGGGCCTGTCCACGGACTCGGGCATCCCGGACTACCGCGGTCCGGACTCGCCGCCGCGCAACCCGATGACGTACCAGCAGTTCGTGCAGGACGAGGCGTTCCGGCGCCACTACTGGGCGCGCAACCACGTGGGCTGGCAGCACGTGCACCGCACGCAGCCGAACGCGGGCCACCGTGCGCTGGCCCGGCTGGAGGACGCGGGCGTGCTCGTGGGGCTGATCACGCAGAACGTGGACCTGCTGCACGAGGACGCGGGCAGCCGCAACGTCATCGACCTGCACGGCCGGTACGACCGCGTGATCTGTCTCCAGTGCGGGCGCGTCATCTCGCGCGAGCACCTCGCGGACCGGCTGACGGCGCTCAACCCGGGGTTCATCGAGAGCATCGGCGACGTCGCGGACGTTGAGATCGCGCCGGACGCGGACGCGGTGATCGAGCAGACGTCGCACTTCCGGCCCGCGCCGTGCGAGTTCTGCGGCGGGGTGCTCAAGCCGGAGATCGTGTACTTCGGGGAGAACGTGCCGCGCGAGCGCGTGGAGCGGGCGTATGCGATGGTCGACGAGGGGGACGCGCTGCTCGTGGCGGGGTCGTCGCTGACGGTGATGAGCGGGCTGCGGTTCGTGCGGCACGCGGCGAAGGCGGGCAAGCCGGTCGTGATCGTCAACCGCGGCTGGACGCGCGGCGACCCGCTCGCGACGCTCAAGGTCGACGCCGGCACCACCGAGACCCTCACGACGCTCGCGGAGTCTCTCCCCCGCTGACGCCGAGCACGACACGACCCCGCGTCGAGCACGACATGAGGATCGTCATCCGCTCGATAACGACCCTCATGTCGTGTTCGGCGGGGGTCAGCGTCAGCGCTGGGCGGCGAAGAAGGCGCGCAGGAGGCGGGCGCACTCGTCCTCGCGGACGCCGCCGACCACCTCGACGGCGTGGTTGGCGCGCTGGTCGCGCACGAGGTCCCAGACGGAGCCGGTCGCGCCGGCCTTGGGGTCCCACGCGCCGAGCACGAGCCGTTCGACGCGCGCGAGGACGAGCGCCCCGGCGCACATGACGCACGGCTCGAGCGTGACGACGAGCGTGCAGCCCTCGAGCCGCCACTCCCCGCGCGTCGCGGCGGCCTGCCGCAGCGCGAGCACCTCGGCGTGCGCGGTCGGGTCGCCGGTCTCCTCGCGCCGGTTGCGCCCCACGCCCAGCAGCCGCCCGTCCGGCCCGACGACGAGCGCCCCCACGGGCACGTCGTCGCTGGCGAGCGCGTGGGTCGCCTCGTGCAGCGCGAGCCCCATGAGCGCGTCCCAGACCTGGCGGCGCCCCGCGACGGTCCCGGGCGGGAACGTCCCGTCCGCCCACGGCAGGTCGAGCCCGCGCGGCTCCGGGGAGCCGCCGACCGCCGTCGTGCCCGACGCGGGCCCTCCGGTGCCCGACGCGTGCCCCTGGGTGCCCGACGCCGACCCCGCGCCCGGGTGGGCGGGGTCGCCGGAGCGAGCGACGTCGTCGGGCACGGGACCTCCGAGTTGTCAGCGGCACGTCGCGCCATGCCGCGACGAGAGGCTGACACCTCGGTGGCACGGAGAGCTGTCAGCGTCTCACCAGGCTATAGACCGGTGTGGCGCTGACAACTCGCGCACGGCGGGTGGTTACCGGGCGGTACGGGAGGGCTCGTGGTCGGATACCGTTGTCGCCATGCGCCTGCACGTCGCCGACCACCCGCTCGTAGCCCACAAGCTGACCGTCCTGCGGAACAAGGAGACGGCGTCCCCGACGTTCCGGCTCCTCGTCGACGAGCTGGTCACGCTGCTCGCCTACGAGGCCACGCGCGACGTGCGGGTCGAGCCGCACGAGATCGAGACGCCGGTGACGACGACGATCGGCGTGCGCCTCGCGGAGCCGCGTCCCCTGGTCGTCCCCATCCTGCGGGCGGGCCTGGGGATGCTCGAGGGCATGACGCGCCTGCTGCCGACGGCGGAGGTCGGGTTCCTCGGCATGCAGCGCGACGAGGAGACGCTCGAGGCGGTCACGTACGCGAACCGCCTGCCCGACGACCTGACGGGTCGGCACGTGTTCCTCCTGGACCCGATGCTCGCGACGGGCGGCACGCTCGTGGCCGCGATCGACTACGTGTTCGCGCGCGGTGCGCGGGACGTCACGGCGGTCTGCCTGCTCGCGGCGCCCGAGGGGATCCAGGTGCTGGAGAACGCGGTCGGCGACCGCGTGGACGTCCAGCTCGTGGTCGCCGCGGTCGACGAGCGCCTCAACGAGAAGGCGTACATCGTCCCGGGCCTCGGCGACGCCGGGGACCGCCTCTACGGCGTCGTCTGACCCCTCCCACCTGGGCGGACGCGCGCGACCGAGCCCCCGGTCGCGACGGCCCCGCCACCACCCGCGCCCGGAACGCGAGACCGCGCCCGTCCGCATGATGAGAAGTTGCCGGGCTCCTCTTGGCGTACCGCGCGGTGCACTGCCATGCTCGCTCCCGTGAGCACCTCGACCCGTCCCGCCAGCGCGCCGTCCGGCGCGCTCCCGGGCGCGGTCATGTGCGTCTGTTGTCAGGCCTGAACCCTCTCCCGCACCTCGGTTCAGCCCTCGACCCCTGCCGACCCGCCGGTCTCCCGGCGATGCCGTCGGCCCGACGCACCCGGAGCCACCCATGACGCTCACCGCTACCCGTCCCGCCCGCCGCACCTCGTCCCGCGCCGCCGCGCCCCGGGCCCTCGCACCGCAGCACCCCGCCGCGCCGCGCACCGCGCTCGCGCCGGCCCGCCCGGCCGCCACCGACCCGGCCACGCCGCGCCGCAACCCGGGATTCGTCCTCTACGTCGGCGTCGACGCGGCGCCGGGCGAGCAGCCGCAGGCCCAGCTCGTCGAGCTCGCCGAGGCGCTCGGCGAGCTCGCCCGCGACTGGCTGCCGAGCGCCGAGACGTACACGGCCCTCGCGCTCGCCGAGCCCACGACCACGACGTCGTCGCCCGTGCAGGACATCGCGGCGTTCCGCGAGCGGCTCGCGACCCTGTCGCCCGTGCCGCGCGTCGTCATCGACCCCGCGGGCCGCACGGTCACGGTCGAGGGCAGGTCGGCGCGCCTGACGTTCCGGGAGCTCGAGCTCCTGTCGTACCTCGCCCGCACGGCGCACCGCGTCGTGACGCGGGCCGAGCTGCTCGAGACCGTGTGGGCCGACCACGAGGTCGCCGCGGGCAGCCGCACCATCGACGTCCACGTGCGACGCCTGCGCGAGAAGCTCGGGCTGGAGCACGTCATCACCACGGTCCGCGGTCTCGGCTACCGGTTCGACCCGCAGACCCCCGTCGTCCTCGGCGGCACGGGGGACGCCGCCTGAGGACCCGCGCTGCCGGGCCACGGTCGACGTGGGGGTACGTGGGGGACCGCGCGCCCGGCAGCGCAACCCCCCGCCCCGGGAGCGCCCGGCGTCCCTGCCCAGATGCCCCGGGACGACGTCGCTTCACCGGGCGCGGACGCCCGCACGGCGATACGTTCGGCCCATGCGCACAGTCATCGCGGGAGGTCACGGCCAGGTCGGCCGTCGCCTGGCCCGGACCCTCGTGGAGCGGGGCGACGACGTCGTCGCCTTCGTGCGGTCAGCCGCGCAGATCACGGACCTCACCGAGCTGGGCGCGCACGTCGCGCTCATCGACCTCGAGAAGGACGACGCCGTCGCGGTGTCGTTCGAGCTGGAGGGCGTCGACGCGGTCGTGTTCGCGGCCGGCGCCGGTCCCGGGAGCGGAGCACCGCGCAAGGACGCGGTCGACCGGGCCGGCGCGGCGCTGCTGGCCGACGCCGCCGAGCGCGCGGGCGTCGGGCGCTACGTCCTCGTCTCCTCCCGCGGCGTCGAGGCGGCGCGGGCCGACGAGCGTCCCGACGACGTCGACGACGTGTTCTGGGCCTACCTGCGTGCCAAGGCTGCGGCCGAGGACGACCTGCGCGCCCGCGACGACCTCGCCTGGACCATCGTGCGGCCCGGCCACCTCACCGACGACCCGGGTGTCGGCCTCGTCGCGCTCGCGCCCGTCGGGGACACGGACAAGCCGCGCGGCAAGCGCCGCAAGCCCGGCGCAGCCGTCGGAGAGCGCTCGGACGTGACGCGCGACGACGTCGCGCTCGTCCTCGCCGCGGTGCTCCACGAGCCGCGGTCCGCCGGGCTCGTCCTCGACCTCGTCGGCGGCGACACGCCCGTCGACGACGCCCTCGAAGGCGTCCTGCCGTAGGCGGACCCGCTCACCCGTCGCGTCGCCGCTCGGGGCGACCGACGCTCGTCAGCCCTCGCCGCAGCGCGTCCCGCGCTCCCAGAAGAGCCCGATCAGGTCGCGGTCCGGCCGCACGAAGGCGCTGCCGTTACGCGCCGTGTAGTTCCAGCCGTCGTAGGAGACCTCGGCGTCGTGGTCGTACCAGACGCCCGCCTGCCACTCCGGGGCGCACTCGGCCACGGCGGTGAAGCCCTCGACCTTGAGCTGCTCGGTCCACGAGCGCGTGTGGACGACGTACGTCGCGCCGGACCAGGGCGCCTCGCCCAGGCTCTCGGTGCGCCGCTCCCCGGCTCCGACGGTCCACTCGCCCTTGGCGTGCCCCGTCACCCGGAACGTCACCGGGACGTTCGACCCGGAGTTGTCGAGCAGCACCGACACGGCGCGGTACGAGTGGCCGCGCCTCGCGTCGTAGTACGGGTCGCCGAGGACGAGGCTCGCCGCCGGCTGCTCGACGGCGCAGTCGACCGCGTCGTAGCGCACCGGGAGCGTCTCGGTGAAGGGCACCCCGAGGACCGTGCGCGACAGCACGAGCTCGACCTTGCCGGCCTTGACCGCGAGCGCGCCGGTCGCGAGATCGGCGCCCGTGCTCGCCCCGGGGGCGACGTCGCCCAGGTCACGGTCGCCGAACGGCGTGCGCGCGACGACGTGCGTCGCCTCGGTCGAGTCGTTGCGCAGCCCGACGGAGAGCACGACCCCGCCCGTCCCCGGGGCACACTGCGCGGACACCGTCGGGGTGGCCGACCAGTCAGGCTGGTAGCCGGCACCCTGGTACCGCGCGGTGAGGCGCGCGTCCGCGAAGGGCGTGCCGAGCACGGTGCGCGACTGGCGGAACGTGACGGCGCCGGCCTTCACGTCGAGCGCTCGCGTGTCCACGGTGAGGGTCACGGTCGCGCCGGGCGCGACCTGCCGCGCGGGAGCCGAGTCCCCGTAGCCCGCGGCCGACATGACGACGTCGATCATCTCGGGCGAGTCGTTGGTCAGCGTGCCGACGATCTTCACCGACCCGTCCTGCCAGCCGGCGTCGACCGTCGCCGAGGTCGCCCACCGCGGGTCGTACGTCACGGCGGCGTAGCGGGCCTCGACCGTCGTCGGCGCCGGGCCCGCAGGCGCCGCGCGCTCGACCGTGAACGTCGCCGTCCCGGCCGGGACGGACAGCGCCTTCGCGTCCACGGTGAACGTCGCGTCCGCGCCCGGGGCCACGTCGACCGGTGCGGCGTCACCGTGCGGCGTCGACATCCCGACGCGGAGCGTGGTCGTCGAGTACGGGTTGTGGAACGTGCCCGTCACGACGGACGTCCCGACCCCGGCACCGGACGGCACCGCCCAGGCCGCCGTCGCGCGCGCCGCGCCCGTGACCGGCTTCCAGTCGAAGCAGTCGATCGCCGGGTGCTCACCGGCGACGATCTCGTGGGTGAACTGCCGCCCCGCCACCGTGGTCGAGAGGACGACCCGGGCGTCCCCGGCGGGCAGCCAGCCCCCGGTCCCGCCGCGCAGGTCGACGCTCCGTCCCGGGGCGACCGGAACGGCGTCGTGGGCGGTGCCGGCGACCACGAGGGCTGCCCGGAGGTCGCCGTAGGCCGTGCGGTTCGTGAAGGGGACCGTCACCGATGCGGCACCGGCCTCACCACGGGCGCTGCACTGCACGCGCAGGCCGTCGCCGTCGACCCCCGACGCCGCGCCGTCCCACGGCCGGGCCACGTCGACCGAGGCGTCCGCGCTCCCGGCTCGCGCGTCCGGGGCCGTCCCGCGCAGGCGGACCACGGCCTTCTCGACCGCCCGGTCACGGTCCGCGACGAGCGTCAGCGGGACCGTGGACGCGGCGCCGGGCGCGAGGCTCGTGCCGGAGGGGGCGGCACACGTCACGCTCCGCCCCTCGTCCGTGGCGCACGTCCAGACCCCGGCAGACCCGCCGGCGAGGGTGACACCGGACGGGAGGTCGACGGCGAGGCGCGGCTCGACGAGCGGCTGGTCACCGCTGTTGCGCACCACGACGCGCAGGACTCCCTCTCCCGGGTTGTCCAGGCGCAGTCCGTCGGACGGCGCCACGACGCGGACCTCGGGCCCGTAATACCGGACAGGCGCCGACGGGAAGGTCCACGGCTTCGCCGGGATGCCGGTGGCGCGCACGGACGCGGCGAAGGGCGGGTAGTCGCCCCCGGACTCGGCCTCGACGCGGACGACGAGCTCCTGGCTCTCTCCGGGGTCGAGGATGCCGACCGAGCACGTGACCAGGCTTGTCGCGTCCGGCTGGGGCACCGCGCTGCCGCACGGGAGCGAGGCCGCGGACAGGGGGCTGCCGACGACGGTCCCGCGCGCGACGAGCGACGAGCCGGGGGTCGTCACGCCCGCCGGGAGCGTGAGGTCGACGAAGACCTCCTCCGCCGCTCGACCGCCGGTGTTCGAGGCGGTGATGACGAGGTCCGCGGGGACGCGTGCCGCGAGCGTGACCGGGGCGAGCGACAGCTCGAGGGCCGCCGGCGCGGGCTCGGGCGTTCCCGTGCCCGGGTCGGTCGGCCCGGGCGTGCCCGTCCCGGGATCGGTGGGCGCAGGCGTGCCGGGGCCGGTGGACCCGCCCGGCGTCGTCGTGCCCGGCGTCGACCCGACGGGCGTGGAGCCGTCGGTGGACCCGCCGCCGGTCCCGGTCGTGTCGCCCGAACCGGCGGTGGTCTGGTCGGTCGGGGCGGGCGGGATGTTCGTGGGCGACGTCGGGTCGGTGGTGGGGTCCGGCGTCGTCGTGGTCCCCGTGGTCGGTGACGCGGACGGGGACGGGGAGGACTGCGAGGTCGGGGTGGGGGCCGGGTCCGACGAGAACGCGCCGAGCGCGCCCGCGACGCCGAGCCCGGCGACCGTGAGCACGCCGACCGTGACGGCGGCCGCGGCGAGCGGCGCGGACGTGACGAGCGCGACGAGCCCACCGGCACCCGCGGCGGCGAGCGCGCCGCTGCCCGCGGCGGCGCCTCCGGCCGCCGCTGCCGCCCCGCCGACGGACGCCGCGCCGGCCCCGACCGCGGCGCCGGAACCACCGGCCGCGCTCGCGGCCGCTCCCGCGCCCCCGACGGCACCGGTGCCCGCCACGCCACCACCGGCGCCCGCGCCCGCACCGCCGGACCCGCCGGCCGCACCGGACCCGCCGGCCGATCCCGCGCCACCGCTCGACGAGCCCTGCAGGGCGGCACCGACACCGCCGGCGACGGCCGCGCCGCCGAACGTCGGGAGCGCCGTCCCGACGAGGCCGAGCGCGCCGACGCCGAGGACCAGGGGGGCGATGACGGCGCGCATGCCGTGCGACACGTCGCCCAGCTCCAGCACGAGCGCGCGGCACTCGCCGCAGCCGTCGAGGTGCGACTCCACGCGCGCCGTCTCGCGCTTGGCGAGCCCGCCGCGCACGTACGACCCGAGGAGCGCGTTGACCGTGCGGCACTCCTCGGCGGGCACGGACGTCAGGTGCTGCTGGAGGTACGCCTGCCGCAGCCCCTCGCGCGCGCGGTAGGCGAGCGCGGACACGCCGTTCGCGGTGAGACCCAGGATCGGCGCGATCTCGGCCGGGGAGAGGTTCTCGACCTCCGTGTACCAGAGCACGGCGCGCCACCGCTCGGGGAGGTCCTGGTAGGCGCGCGTGACCGTCGAGCGCTCGAACCCCTCGAGGGTCGGGTCCTCGGTGGACGCCATGGGACCGAACGCCGTCTCGAACGTGCGCTCGTCGTCCGTCGGCTGGGTGCGCCGCGCGCCGTTGACGAGGTCGTAGGAGAGGCGTCGGACGACGGTGAAGAGGTAGGCGCGGAAGGTGACGTCGGGCCCGCCCCCGCCCTGCAGGACGGAGAGCGTGCGGGCGAACGCGTCGGAGACGACGTCGTCGGCGTCGGCGGTCGAGCGGACGTACTGGCGCGCGACCGTCCGGGCCGCGGCGGCGTGGCGCTCGTACAGCGCGCCGTAGGCGCTGGTGTCGCCCTCGCGCACGGCGGAGATGAGCTCGGCGTCGCTGAAGGCCTCGCTCCACACCCGTTCCTGCGCCTGCGTCATGTCACCCGCCCCGGAGACCGCCCCGATCCGAGGCGTACGGTGGCCATAGTAGACGCCCGTCCAACTTCGGGGCAGAGGGCGTCCGGCGACGGAACGGTAACGGCCGGAGTCCTCCCCGTTCGCCCGATTTCACCTCGGACCCCGCGTCCCGGAAACTTCTTCGCCGACTCGCGTCATGGATCGGCCGCTCGTCCGTCTCATCGACATGGACCACCTCCACGGGTACACCGTGCCCGCTCCCGACGCGGTACGCGAGCGCTGGCGTCGCGCGAGCGCCGAGAGCGTCTGGCTGCGACCGGGCGACTGGTACCACCCTGCCGTCGACGCCCTCGCCGAGGCGCTGTGCGAGGAGCGGGACGGGACGCCGGCCGCCGAACGGCTCGGCCGGGTGCGGGCCGAGGCGGGGGTCGGGATCGGCGAGGCCATCGACGACGTGGTGTGCCTGTACCGGGCGCACGACCGCGAGCCGGGGACCGACCTGCTCCGCGCGGTCGCGGTCGGGTGGTCCGACGGCTACGAGGCGACCCCCGTGACGCCCGAGGTCATGGACCCCGAGTCCGGCCTCGCGACGTCCCAGTACCTGGTCCAGCGGCTCCGGGAGACGTACGGCGTCGCCCAGCGCGCCGGGGTCGACGCCGCCGCGACGCACGGCCTGCTCGTCGTGGACGTCGCGCTCGACCACCTGACCGGGTGGCAGCGCTTCGCGCGGTCGGCGGCGATGGGTCGCGCGCTCACCCACACGTTCGGCGACGGCCACCCCATGGCCTCGCTCGGCAACGGGCTCTTCGTCGTGCTCGGGGAGCGCGGCGCCGACGACGACGCGCTGCGCACCGTGCTCCGCCACAACATCGAGCGCACGGGGCTCGCGCTGGGCGTCACGGCGATCCTGCGGCGACCGCCGCGCGTCTGGGCCGAGCCGCTCCCCCGCACCCACGCCGCCGCCGTCCAGCTCCTCGACGCGCTCCAGCGCTGACGACCGCCGACGACCGCCGACGACGCGGCGACGACGCGGCGACGACGCGGCGACGCCCCGGCCGCGCGGGCGAGCGCGCGGACGGGGCGTCCGGGGGCGTCTGCGGCCGGTGGGTGACCGGCCGCCTCCGAGGAGGTCGAGGTCGCGCGTCAGCGCGGGGTGAAGGTGAGGCAGTCGGCCTTGTCCTCGCCGGACGCGCCGGCGCCCACGCGGATCGACGGGGCCGAGCACTCGAGCGAGGAGTTGTGGACGCACTCGGTGCGCTGGCACGCCCCGACGTGCGCGAGCACCTTCTCGAGGCCGCCCTTGGTCCCCAGCGGGATGAAGGTCGCGCACTCGGCGTCGCCCGCGTGACCGGCGATGGTCACCGCGCCGGCGTGGCACCCGTGGTCGTGGTTGTAGCCGCAGCCGTCGATGGAACACTCGACGACCTGGGGCATCTCCGTGAGGCTGCTCATCGCGATCTCCTGTTCTCCGAGGACCCGTGGCGGGCCGGGCTTCCGCGTCCACGGTATTCCCGGAATTCTGCGGTGTATAGCAAGGAAGGCCTTGCTAAGAAATGCAGAAATATCCATGAATTAGCGCACGGCATTCTTGCGGAAATGCCTGACCAGGGCTGATGCCGCGGCCCTCGTCAGGAGGGCAGGAGAGGCGTAGCGTCGTTCTCATGGCCCCCTCGCTCGGCGCGCCGCTGTTCTCGGGCGCCGACGCCGACCTGTACGCGGTCGGCGCCGACCGCGTCCTGCGACGCTCGCGCTCGGGGGCCGACTCGGTCGGCACCGCGGAGGTGATGCGGCACGTGCGCGCCGCGGGCTTCCCGGCCCCGCGCGTCGACGCCGCGTCGGACGGCGACCTCACCATGGAGCTCCTGCGGGGCCCGACGCTCCTGCAGTCGATCCTCGGCGGCCGGGCGTCGCTCGCCGCGGCGGCCCGGACCCTCGTCGCGCTGCACGACGCGCTGCACGCCGTCCCGCCCCCGGCGCGGGGCGGACCCGCGTACGCCGCGCTCACCGCGCCGTCGCCCGCGGCCCTCGACGAGCCCGCCGCCGGGCGGTCGTGCGTCGTGCACCTCGACCTGCACCCGGCGCACGTCGTGCTCACCGCCGACGGCCCCGCCGTCCTGCACTGGACGAACGCCCGGCTCGGACCGCCCGGACTCGACCTCGCCGTGACCGCCGTCGTCCTCGCGGAGGTCGCTGCCGACGAGGACGACGAGCTCGCGCCCGGCGCACGGGTCCTGCTGGACGCGTTCCTCCACCTGGCCGACCCGGCGCTCCTGCGGCACCTCGACGCCGCCGCGCGGACCCGCGCCGCGGACCCCGGCCTCGACCCCTCGGAGGCCGCGCTCGTCCCGGCCGCCGCGGCGCTCGTCGCGCGCGAGGCGCGCCGGAGCTGACACCTGGGCGGAACGGTCGAGGTCAGGATCGCGCGTCGTCGGGCCGGGGCCGCCAGATGACGAGCGCGCGTGCCTCGCCGTGCTCGACGAGCGTCTCGCGCAGCGCCTCCTCGACCCCGCGGCGCACGCTGCGCCCGCGCGGCACCACGACGACGTCGCCGCTCGCCGCCGCCGCGAACACCCGGCCGCCGGGCTCGACCCGCGCGGAGAGCGCCTCGATGCGGCGCTCCAGCCGCTCGACCTGCGACTCGAGCGCGAGGATGCGCTGGATGCCCGCGAGGTTGATGCCCTCGTCGTGGCTGAGCCGCTGCACCTCGAGCAGCTTCGCGACGTCGCGCAGCGAGTAGCGCCGGCCGCGGCCCGCGGTCCGGCGCGGCACGACGAGACCGAGGCGGTCGTACTGGCGCAGCGTCTGCGGGTGCATCCCCGCGAGCGTCGCGGCCTGGGAGATGACGAGGACGGGCGCGTCCTGGTCGACGTCGCTCGCCGGAGCCCGTCCGACGCCCCGTGGTGAGTCCTCGCCGACCGAGAAGCTCTGAGTCTTCCGGTGGGCCATCACGGCCCCCTACTCCGCGGCCTGGCGGACCAGGTCGGCCCGCACGTCCTGGCCGTCCGTCTCGGCCGCGAACGTCTCGACCGCCTCGCGCGCCGCCTTCGAGAGCTTCTGCGGCACCGCGACCTGCACGGTGACGAGCAGGTCGCCGGTCGCCTTCGCCGTCTTCACGCCGCGGCCCTTGACGCGCAGCGTGCGACCGGACGGCGTCCCGGCCGGGACCTTGACCTTGACCGACGCGCCGTCGAGCGTGGGCACGCTGATCGTCGCCCCGAGCGCGGCCTCGGCGAACGTCACCGGGACGGTCGCCCGCAGGTTGTTCCCGTCGAGCGAGAACACCGGGTGCGGGGTGACGTGCACGGTGACGACGAGGTCGCCGTCGGGACCGCCGGCCATGCCGGGGCGGCCCTTGCCGCGCAGCCGGATCTTCTGGCCGTCGCGCACGCCCGGCGGGATGCGGGTGGTGACGTTGCGGCCGTCGACCGTGAAGGTGACGGTGGACCCCTCGACCGCCTGGCGGAACGGGAGGGTCGTGGCCGCGGCCACGTCCGCCCCGGCCCGCGGGCGCGGTCCGCCACCGAACTGCTGCGCTCCCGCGCCGCCGAACATCGAGCCGAGGATGTCCTCGAAGCCGCCCGCGCCCTGGCCGCCGGTCGAGTAGCGGACCCGGGTGCCGCCCGGGCCGCCGCCGCCGAACATGCCGCCGAACACGTCCTCGAACCCCGCGCCCCCGGCGCCGCCGGGGCCCGCGGAGAAGCGGGCACCGCCGCCGGCCATCGCCCGGATCGCGTCGTACTGCTCGCGCTCCTTGGCGTCCGACAGCACGGCGTACGCCTCGCCGATCTCCTTGAACTTCGCCTCGGCGCCCGCGTCACCCTGGTTCTGGTCGGGGTGGTACTTGCGCGCGAGCTTGCGGTAGGCCTTCTTGATCGTGGCGTCGTCGGCGTCCTTGGGGACGCCGAGCGCGGCGTAGAAGTCCTTCTCCATCCAGTCCTGTCCGGTCACGGCGCCTCCCTCCTGTCGGTGGTCGTGGTCCTGGTCCTTCGTGTCGTGCCTGCTGTCGATGCTGCTGCTCGTGATCCTCGCGTGCCCGACGGCGGAGCGCACCTCCGCGCGGGAGGTGCGCCCGCGCCGTCGGGCACGCGGGGGGGACGCCGGTGGTCCCGCCTACTGGGGGCCGACGACCGAGACGCGCGCGGCGCGCACGACACGGTCCCCGATCCGGTAGCCCGGCTCGATGACGAGGTTCACCGTGGTGGCGGTGGCCTCGGGGTCGGGCTGGTGCATGAGCGCCTCGTGGACGGTGGGGTCGAACTCGTCCCCGACCGCGCCGTAGCGCTCGATCCCGAACTTCTCGAGCGACGCGTCGAGCTTGTCGGAGATGGCCGCGAACGGCCCCGTCAGCTCGCCGTGCTGCCGCGCGCGGTCGATGTCGTCGAGGACCGGGAGGAGGGCGGTGAGCACGTCCTCGATCCCCTTCGTGCGCGCGGCCTCCTGGTCGCGCAGCGACCGGTTGCGGTAGTTCGTGAAGCTCGCCCGCTCGCGCTGGAGCGCGTCGAGGTGCTCCGCGGCCTCGGCCTTGGCGGCCAGGACGGCCGCGTCGACCTCGGCCTCGTCGGACGGCTCGAAGTCGAGGCCCGCGAGCGGGTCCGTCTCCGCGTCGTCCCCGGCCGAGCCACCGGCGGAGCCGGCGCCCGCGCCCTCGCGCGGGCGGCCGGTCTCCGGGTCGACCTTGCGCTTGTCGGTGAACTGGAACGGCTTGTCCTCGGGGCCCTGACCGGGCTCGCGCCCGGCCTGCTCCTCGGGGCCCCGGTCCTCGGGGGACGTCACTTCTTGTCGTCCTCGTCGTCCACGATCTCGGCGTCGACGACGTCCTCGTCCGGAGCGGACGTCGCACCCGCGGCCGCGGTGGCGTCGTCCTGCGCGGCGCCGGGGTTGCCGGCGGCCTGCTCCTGCTCGGCCGAGGCGTAGAGCGCCTGGCCGATCTTCTGCGAGGACGCGACGAGCTTCTCGTGCGCGGTCTTCACGGCGTCGGCGTCCTCGCCCTCGAGCGCGGACTTCACCGACGCGATGTCGGCCTCGACCTCGGTGACGACGTCGGCCGGGAGCTTCTCCTTGTTCTCGGAGACGAGCTTCTCGGTCGAGTAGACGAACGCCTCCGCCTGGTTGCGGGTCTCCGCCTCCTCGCGACGCTTCTTGTCCTCGGCCGCGTGCTCCTCGGCCTCCTTGACCATGCGGTCGATGTCCTCCTTGGGCAGCGCCGAGCCGCCCGTGATGGTCATCTTCTGCTCCTTGCCGGTGCCGCGGTCCTTGGCGCCGACGTGGACGATGCCGTTCGCGTCGATGTCGAAGGTGACCTCGATCTGCGGCACGCCGCGCGGGGCCGGCGCGATGCCGGTCAGCTCGAACGTGCCGAGCGGCTTGTTGTCGCGCGCGAACTCGCGCTCGCCCTGGAACACCTGGATGAGCACCGACGGCTGGTTGTCCTCGGCCGTCGAGAAGATCTCGCTGCGCTTGGTCGGGATGGCCGTGTTGCGCTCGATGAGCTTGGTCATCACGCCGCCCTTGGTCTCGATGCCGAGGGACAGCGGGGTGACGTCGATGAGCAGGACGTCCTTGCGGTCACCGGAGATGACGCCGGCCTGCAGGGCCGCGCCGACGGCGACGACCTCGTCCGGGTTGACGCCCTTGTTCGGCTCCTTGCCGCCCGTGAGCTCCTTGACGACGTCGGTCACGGCGGGCATGCGGGTGGAGCCACCCACGAGCACGACGTGGTCGATGTCGGAGACGGAGACGCCCGCGTCGGAGATGACCTTGTGGAACGGGGCCTTCGTCCGGTCGAGGAGGTCCTGCGTCATCTGCTGGAACTGGGCGCGCGTGAGCTTCTCGTCCAGGTGGATGGGGCCGTTCTCGCTCATCGAGAGGTACTGCATCGAGATGGTGGTGCTCGTCGCGGACGAGAGCTCCTTCTTCGCCTGCTCGGCGGCCTCGCGCAGACGCTGGAGCGCGATCTTGTCCTTCGACAGGTCGACGCCCGAGCTGTTCTTCACCTGCTTGATGAGGTGCTCGACGATGCGGTTGTCCCAGTCGTCGCCACCCAGGCGGTTGTCGCCCGAGGTCGCGCGGACCTGAATCGTGGAGAAGTCGTCCTCGTCCTTGCCGACCTCGAGGAGCGAGACGTCGAACGTGCCGCCGCCCAGGTCGAAGACGAGGATGAGCTCGTCCTCCTTGCCCTTCTCCAGGCCGTACGCGAGCGCGGCCGCGGTGGGCTCGTTGACGATGCGGGTCACGTTGAGGCCTGCGATCTGCCCGGCGTCCTTGGTCGCCTGGCGCTCGGCGTCGTTGAAGTACGCCGGGACGGTGACGACCGCGTCCGTGACGGGCTCGCCCAGGTACTCCTCGGCGTCGCGCTTGAGCTTGCCCAGGATGCGCGCGGAGATCTCCTGTGCGGTGTACTTCTTGTCGTCGATCTCCACCGACCAGTCGGTGCCCATGTGGCGCTTCACCGAGCTGATGGTGCGGTCGACGTTCGTGACCGCCTGACGCTTGGCGACCTCGCCGACGAGGACCTCGCCGGTCTTGGAGAAGGCGACCACCGACGGCGTCGTGCGCGACCCCTCGGCGTTCGCGATGACGGTGGGCTCTCCGCCCTCGAGGACGGCGACCACCGAGTTGGTGGTGCCGAGGTCGATCCCGACTGCTCGTGCCATGTGTGCTGCCTCCGTTGTGGATGGGGTGCCCGACGGCGCACGCGCGCCCGGGCACACCGGGTTGAGTCTGCTTCACTCAAGGTAGGCACCGGGTGCGCTCGCGCGCAAGCCCGACCACCAGAACTTGAGTCCATCAGGCTCAACCTTCACCCAGGGCGAACTATTCCCCGCTCGTCGCGGCCGCCCGCGAGCGCGCCCGCTGGCGCTCCCGCTGCAGCGCGTAGCCCTCCCGCCAGTCCGGGGCGAGGGCCATGTCGCGGCGCCGGACCTCGTCGACCGACAGCTCGACGGGGAAGCCCCAGGTGTCCGCCAGCACGAACAGGTCGTCCCCGGTGACCGTCGCGCCCCCGAGCTTCTCGAGCTCCCGGAGCCCGCGGTGCACCGTGCGACGGAAGCGCGACTCCTCGTCGCGCAGGACCGTGCTCAGCTCCTCGCGCTGCGCGACCAGGCCCGGGTAGCCGTCGCCGTACGTCTCGGCCACGACGGCGACCAGGTCGTCGGCGAACCGCTCGTCCAGGCCGAGGTGGAGGGCGTGCACGACCGCCCGGCGGACGAGCCGCCGCAGGACGTACCCGTGCGCCTTGTTGCTCGGGCGCACCCCGTCGGCGGCGAGGAACGTCGCGGCCCGGACGTGGTCGGCGATCACGCGGAACGGGCGCGGGTCGTCCTCGTACGCGCGACCGCTGAGCGACTCGAGCCGGTCCACCAGCGGGCGCAGGAGGCTCACGTCGAACACGTCGGCGGTCGCCAGGGCGGCCGCGGCGATGCGCTCGAGCCCGCCCCCGAAGTCGATGCTCGGGTCGTCGAGGGGGACGAAGCCCTCGGTGGTCCGGCGGTAGCGCATGAACACCTGGTTGCCGATCTCGACGAACCGGCCCCCGTCGCTCGCGGGATGGGGCTCACCGGCCGCCGGGTCGTGGTGCTCGGGGCCGAGGTCGTAGAAGACCTCCGAGTCGGGCCCGCACGGGTCTCCCACCGGCGTGCCCTCCAAGCCGCCTCCCCGGCTCCACCAGTTCTCCTCGGCGTCGTAGAAGAAGACGCGACCGCCGCGCGTCCCGTCGCGGTCGCCGTCCGCGCGGGAACCCACGTCCACGAGCGGCGCCTCGATCCCGTGCTCGGCGAACACCGTGACCCAGGCGCGAGCCGCCGCGTCGTCACGCGGGATCCCGTGCTCGGGCGACCCTCGGAAGCACGTGACGTACAGCCGCTCGAGGTCGACGCCGACCTGCGCGAGGAAGTCGGCGAACCACCGGATCTGCTGCTCCACGTCGGCAGACCCCAGGCTCCAGTTGCCCAGCATCTCGAAGAAGGTCGTGTGCCGCCGGTCCCCGACCTCGTCGATGTCCTGCGCCCGCACGCACGGCTGCGAGTCGACCAGGAGACGCCCCGCGTCGTGCTCCCGCACGCCCAGCAGGTAGGGCATCAGCGGCTGCATCCCGGCGCCCGTGAACAGCGTCGTCGGGTCGTCGCGGAGCACCAGGGGCGCTCGCTCGATCACGGCGTGCCCCCGGGAGGCGAAGAACTCGAGATAGGCCGCGCGGATCTCCTGGGCGTTCATCCGACGACCCTAGGGACGGCGCCCGCGGTCTTCCAGGGCATATCGTCGACGACCGGCGACGGCTCTCGCGCGGCGAGGCCGCTCGGGCCGCTCAGGCCCGACGTCGGCTGCCGGACGGGGTGGGGTCGGCGCGCCGGGCACCGACCCCACCCGCGCTCACAGCAGCTCGACGCGGTCGGCCTGCGGGCCCCGGTCGCTCTGGCGCACCGCGAACCGGACGCGGTCGCCCTCCTCCAGGACCTCGTCGCCCCGGACGACCGACACGTGCACGAACAGGTCCTCGCCCCCGGCGTCGGGCGTGATGAACCCGAAGCCACGGTCCGCGTCGTAGCGCGCGACGGTGCCCTCGCCCCCGCGCACCGGCCTGCCGGACCCGCCCGGACGACCGGAGCGGTCCGAGCGCCCCGACCGATCGGGGCGACCGCGGTCGGCGGACGGGCGCGCGCCGCCGGAGCCGCGCACGAGCTGCACGTTGCGGGCGTTGGGCCCCTTGTCCCCCGCGACGACGTCGTACGTCACGCGCGCGCCCTCGGCGAGCTCGGACAGGCCGTGGCCGAGCGCGCTGACGTGGACGAAGACGTCGTCGCCACCGCCGTCGGGGACGACGAAGCCGAAGCCCTTGACGTCGTCGTACCAGGACACCGTGCCGTCCGCACCGTCGGACGCCGGACGCGCGGCCTCCGCCCCGAGCGGCAGCAGGTGGTCGGCCTGCGGACCCTTCTCCCCCTCGACGACGAGGAACGCGACCCGCTGCCCCTCCGAGACCACGCCGCCCCCGACGATCGCGGAGCTGTGCAGGAAGACCTCGGCGCTGCCGCCGTCGGGCGTCACGAAGCCGTATCCCTTGCTCGGCTCGTACCACGCGACGGTGCCGAGCACGCCCAGGGGCGCGTCGGCGGCCCGGTCACCCGTGACGCGGACGCGGCGCGCCTGCGGGCCGCGGTCGCCCTCGCCCACCTCGAACTCGACGGCCTGCCCCTCGCGGAGCTGCTTCGGTCCGTCGTCGCCGACGATCTCGGACGCGTGGACGAACAGGTCCTCCGCCTCGTTCCCGAGGTCGATGAAGCCGAACCCTCGGTCGGCGTCGAACCATCGGACAGTTCCCTGGGGCACGGAGTACTCCTCGTCTTGGCAGGTAGTGCTGTCACCCATTGTCCCCCAGGTCTCGGCGCCCCACCGCGCGCCGCCCTTGACGAACCGCTGCCCGGTGCGGGTTCATAAGGAGTGCATCGTTAAGTTCCCTGAGAGTTTGATTCGACCTGCAACGGAGCAGACATGAACAGACTTCGCACCGCCGCCGCGGCACTGGCCGTGGCCCTCGTCACCAGCCTCGCCCTGACCGCCGCCCCCGCCTCCGCCGAGGAGGTGCTGGTCAACGGGGGCTTCGAGTCGGGCACGCTCAGCCCCTGGACCTGCTCGGGTTCGTCCGGGGCCGTCGTCTCCACCCCCGTGCGCACGGGGACCAAGGCGCTGCAGGGGACCCCCTCGGGCCTCGACAACGCGCGCTGCACGCAGTCCGTCCCGACCGTCGCCGGCACGCAGTACACCCTCTCCGCCTGGGTGCGCGGCAGCTACGTCTACCTCGGAGTCGAGGGCGGCACCTCGACCTGGACCCCGAGCGCGACCGACTGGACCCGCCTCACGGTCACGTTCACCGCCGCGGGCAGCACGACGCAGGTCTACCTGCACGGCTGGTACGGCACGGGCGCCTACCAGGCGGACGACGTCTCGCTCCAGGGCGCGGGCGGCCCGCCGCCCGTCGTCCCGGGCACGCCGGGCACCCCCGTCGCCGGGACGGTCACCTCGACGTCGGCCGCCCTCTCGTGGGGCGCGTCGTCCGGCACCGTGACGGGCTACCGCGTCTACGAGGGCAGCACGGTCGTGGCGACGGCCACGGGCACGTCGGCCACCGTGTCCGGGCTCGCCGCGTGCACCCCGCACACGTACTCGGTGGCGGCCTACAACACGGCGGGCGAGTCGCCCCGCTCCGGGAGCGTCACGGTCACGACCGCCGGGTGCGGGACCGGCGTCCCCGGCGCGCCCACCGGGCTGCGCGTCGCGACGACCGCCGACACCTCGCTCGGCCTCGCCTGGACGGCCTCGACCGGGAGCGTCACGGGGTACCGCGTCTACGAGGGGACGGCCCTGCGGGCGACCGTCACCGGGACGAGCGCGACGCTGACCGGCCTCGCGGCCTGCTCGAGCCACACCTACACGGTGCGCGCCTACAACGCGACGGGCGAGTCCCCGGCCGCCACCGTGACGGGCTCGACGAGCGGCTGCCAGACCAGCGCCCTGCCGAAGCACCTGCTCACGGGCTACTGGCAGAACTTCGTCAACGGGGCCACGCCGCTGCGGCTGTCGGCGGTCCCGACGTCCTACGACCTCGTCGCGGTCGCGTTCGCGGACGCCGTCCCGAGCACGCCCGGCGCCGTCACGTTCGGCGTCGACCCCGGCCTGTCCGCCGCGCTGGGCGGCTACACGAACGACCAGCTCAAGGCCGACGTCGCGACGCTGCACTCCCGCGGCCAGCACGTGATCCTGTCCGTGGGCGGCGAGAAGGGCACGGTGTCGGTCGGCAGCGCGGCCGCGGCGTCGGCCTTCGCGACCAGCGTGATCGGGCTCATCGACGCCTACGGGTTCGACGGCGTCGACATCGACCTCGAGAACGGGGTCAACCCGACGTACATGGGGCAGGCGCTGCGCCAGGTCCGGGCGGCCGTCGGGCCGGACCTCATCATCACGATGGCGCCGCAGACCATCGACATGCAGTCGACGGGCAGCTCCTACTTCCGGCTCGCGCTCGACATCAAGGACATCCTCACGATCGTCCACACGCAGTACTACAACTCGGGCACCATGCTCGGCTGCGACCAGATGCAGGCGTACGGGCAGGGCACGGTGAACTTCCTCACCGCGCTGTCGTGCATCCAGCTCCAGAGCGCGCTGCGGCCCGACCAGGTCGCGCTCGGCCTGCCGGCCACCACCCAGGCGGCGGGCGGCGGGTACGTGAACCCGTCGGTCGTGAACGACGCGCTGAGCTGCCTCGCCGCGGGCACCCGCTGCGGGAGCTTCGTGCCGCCCGCGCGCTGGCCGGACATCCGTGGGGCGATGACCTGGTCGATCAACTGGGACGCGAGCAACGGGTACGCCTTCGCGACCTCGGTGGACGCCCACCTGGCGAGCATGCCGTAGCCGCGCCGTCCTCGGACGAGACGTGAGACGTGGCCCCTCGGAGCGCGACCCGGGGGGCCACTTCTCACGCCTCGGCCCGTCACCGGCACGATGCGGCGAGTCGCTAGCATCCAGGCATGCAGATGACGTTCGCCGTCGGACAGCACGAGCGCCATCTCGTCGTCTTCTCGTGGGACCAGTTCTGGGGTCGCCTGACGATCACGGTCGACGGATGGAGCGTCGTGGACCAGGTGCGGATGTTCTCCGTCTCGCGCGTCAAGGTCTACGAGTTCTGGGTCGGCACGCACGAACGCCACCACGTGCACATCGAGAAGCACCGCGAGGTGCTCTTCGCGGGGTTCCGCCCCCAGCCCGTCCTGGCCTACGTGGACGGCACGCTCGTCGCGCGCTCCGACGGCGCGCTCGGCCGCTGACCCGGCGACCCCTCCTCGCCCGACGTCGGCTCGTCGCCCCCGGTCGGCGCGCCCTCGGCAGGCGTCACGTCGGCGACGGGCGTCGCGTCAGCGGCGGGCGTCCCGTCGTCCGGCCGGGCGCCGTCGACGGCGGGCACGCCCTCGGGCTGGGTGCGACGTCGCGCGCGGCGCCGGACGAGCAGGACGACCACGCCGGCGAGCGCCACGAGGACGAGGAGCACGCTGCCGGTCCCGAGCCAGGGCGCGGCGGCCGCCCGGGACGACGCGTCGTCGGCCGCGGTCGCGGCGTCGTCCAGCCGACCGGCGTCGAGGGCGGCGCGGGCGTCGGCGACGGAGCCGTCGACGTCCAGGAGCAGGCGCCCGAGGTCCGCGAGCGGGCCACCGCCCGAGGCGGCGGCGACCGCGTCGCCGACGGACCCCACGACCTCGACCGTGCGCGGCAGCACGGTCGCGAGCACCGCGTACTCCTCGGCGGACGCCGCGCCCTCGTACTGCTCGCGCACGGCGGCCGGGTCGGGCAGGCCCGCGGCGCGGGCGGCCTCCTGCACCTGCCCGGCGGCCGCCGCCGCGTCGGTGCCGATCGCGGCGCGAGCCGCCTCGGCGTCGTCGAAGGCCCAGTCGGTCATCGCCGCGCGCAGGCCGGAGGGCGGCGACCACGCGCCGTCCGCCTCGTCGAGGACGGCGTACGCCTCGCGGGCGGGGGCCCGCGCGTCGAGCAGGGCGGCCTCGGCGTCGTCGGCGACCCACGTCCGGTACGTCGCCTCGGCGCCCGTCACCCCGCCGCGCACCTCGACGAGGTCGAGGAGACGACGGCCGTCGGTCACGCCCGGGTGGTCGAGGGCGCCGGGCTCGTCGTAGGCGCTCTCGCCTGCGTACGCCGCCGCGACGAGCCCGCCGAGGGCGTCCTCGTCCAGACCGCCGACGAGCTCCGACATCGCGGTCCACGCGGCGGCGTAGGCGTACTCCTCGGCGGCGCCCCCGCCGTCGTCGAGGTCGACCTCCTGCCACGCGGCGAGCGGCAGGGCGTCCGCCGCGTCGCGCGCGGGCGCGGGGCGCGGCTCCGCGGGGCCGCCGGTCTCGGCGGCGACGCGCTGCCCGACGACCTCGGCCAGGCCCTCGTACACCCACCGGTCCGCGAACCGGTCCCCCGCGAGCCACGCGTGGGAGAGCTCGTGGAACAGGAGCCCCGCGTCCAGGTCCTCGGGGATGACGATCTCCCAGGAGCCCGAGTCGAACCACGCGTACCCGAGCACCCCGGGCGACACGTCCTCGCGGATGCGCTCCAGGCTGCCCGGCCACGGCATGCCCACCGCGCGCTCCAGCACGGGCATGCCGGCCACCACCTGCTCCTCGACGAAGCCGCTCCACTCGGTGTCGCCCGGGAAGCTCTCCAGCACGAGCTCGTTCCCGCCGATGTCGACGCTCGTCTCGTCGGCCTGCTCGGGGTCGCGCAGCGAGACGAAGGCCCAGGTGCCGTAGTCGTCCGTGCTCTCGGTCGCGCGGTGGGTGCGGGTCTCCCCGTCGAGGATCGGCGTGAACCCGTCCCACGTGCTGTCGAAGTCCATCGACGTGGGCGTGGCGATCTCGACCGTGACCTGCCCCGGGTCGCCGGCCGCGTTCACGGCGAACGTCGCGTAGCCGGGCCCGACGCGCGTGTACCCCTCGGAGCGGATCGGCTCGCCCGGGATCGTGTAGGACCACTCGACGGTCCGCTCGCGACCGTAGTTCAGCGGGGAGAACGACACACCGGCGATGCGGGTCGACGGGTCCTCGGTCGGCTCGATGGTGACCGGGAGCGTGGTCCCGCCGCTCGTGGCGGTGACGTCGGTCGCGCTCGCCGGCACGGGGATCCCGTACGCGTCCCAGTAGTAGACGTACATCCCGCTGGCGGGCTGCTCGTTGCGGATCGTCGTCGTGACCGTCACGCGGACCGGGCCCGACCCGTCGACCTCGTACCGCGTGCGGGACGTCTCCGACAGCCCGTCGCCCGGGTCCGCGGTCGCGACCGTCGGAACGCCGAGGAGGACCGCGCACACGAGCGCGACCCCCGACCCCGCGCGCGCCGTCCACCGCGCGCGACGCACCCGCCCTGCGACCACCCCTGCACCGCCGTCCTCGCCGTAGCGACAGCCCGTCTCCCCGTGCGACGGGGCCGGTCGACGACGACCGGGAACGGGACACCGGCGGGAACTGTACCCGCTCGCCGGCGCCCGTCCCGACCACTCCCCGGGACGAGCGTCGACACCTGCCGGACACCTTGCCCTGGCACGCTGTCCGGGTGACCACCGCACCGGGCCAGCCCTCGCTCGCACGCCGCCTCGGCACGACGGACGCCGTCGTCGTCGGGCTCGCGTCCATGGTGGGGGCGGGCGTGTTCTCCGCGTTCGCCCCCGCGGCCGCCGCAGCGGGGACGGGGCTGCTCGTCGGGCTGGCGCTGGCGGCGGTCGTCGCGTACGCGAACGCGACGTCGTCCGCGCAGCTCGCGGCGCAGCACCCCACCTCGGGCGGCACGTACGTGTACGGGCGCGAGCACCTCGGCCCGTGGTGGGGCTACCTCGCCGGGTGGGGGTTCGTCGTCGGGAAGACGGCGAGCTGCGCGGCCATGGCGCTCGTGCTCGCCGCCTACGCGGCCCCTCCCGGGTGGGAGCGGCCCGTGGCCGCCGCGGCCGTCGTGCTGCTCACGGCCGTGGGCTACCGGGGCGTGACGCGGACGGCGCGCCTCGCCCGGGCGATCGTCGCGGTGGCGCTCCTCGCGATCGCGACGGCCGTCGTCGCGAGCCTCGCGGGCACCGCGCCGCGCTGGTCGGCCGTGCTCGACCCCGACGGCGCGCACGGTGGCTGGTACGGCGTTCTCCAGTCCGCGGGCCTGCTGTTCTTCGCGTTCGCGGGGTACGCGCGCGTCGCGACCCTCGGCGAGGAGGTGCGCGACCCGCGCCGCACGATCCCGCGCGCGGTCCTCGTGTCGCTCGGGGCCGTCGTCGTGCTCTACGCGGTCGTCGCGGTGGTCCTGCTCGCGGTGCTCGGCCCGGACGGGCTCGCGGCCTCCGCGGCGCCGCTCGCCGACGCGGTCGCCGCCGGGTCGTGGACGTGGGCCGGCCCGTTCGTGAGCGTCGGCGCCGTCGCCGCGAGCGCCGGCGCCCTCCTCGCCCTGCTCGCCGGCGTGAGCCGCACGGGCCTCGCGATGGCGCGCACGGGCGACCTGCCCGGGTGGTTCGCGGCCGTGCACCCCGTGCACCGGGTGCCGCACCGGGCCGAGCTCGCGGTCGGAGCGGTCGTCGTGGTGCTCGTGCTGACGACGGACCTGCGGGGCGCGATCGGGTTCTCGTCGTTCGGGGTGCTCGTCTACTACCTCGTGGCGAACCTCTCGGCGCTGCGCCAGACCGCCCCGCACCGGCTGTACCCGCGCGCGCTCCAGGTGCTCGGCGCGCTCGGCTGCGTCGCGCTGGTCGCCACGCTCCCCCTCGCGAGCGTCGCCGCGGGAGCGCTGGTGCTGGCGACAGGCATCACCCTCCGCGCGGTACGCGTCCGCTCATGACCGCGAGATCGGCCCGCCCGTCGCGAGATCGACCTCCCGAGGGTCGATCTCGGACGCACAGGTCGATCTGGCGACACCGACGGCGTAGACGTCACGCCGCGCGGTCGAACCAGTCGCGCGAGAGGGCGGCCACGGCGGCGGGCGCGTCGTCGGTGATGAAGTGCGCGGCGTCGTCGACGTACGCGAGCTCGGCCCGGTCCGCGTGCCGCTCCGGCGCGCGGCAGACCTGTCCCATGAGCTCCTCGGTCCACGGCCGGTCGCGGCGGCCGAAGACGAAGAGGGTCGGCACCGTGAGCCGACGGCGACGGTAGACGCCCCGCATCATGCGCGTGGCCTCGGGCAGCACCATGTGCCGCACGAGCGGACGCACGGCGGCGTCGACCTCCGTCCGACCCATCGGGGCGAGGTGGGCGTCGATGTCGTCCTCCGACAACGGGTGGGCGACGTACGTGCTGGAGAAGATCCCCCGCAGCGACGCGCCCCGACGGTGCCAGACCAGGGCGGGCAGGTGCCGGAACCCGGGAAGCAGTCGAGGGCTGGGACGCATGAAGCCCGGTGGCACCGAGAGCTCGACGGCCGCGCGGACCCGGTCGGGGTGCTCGTAGCAGAGCTGCATCGCCGTGATCGCGCCCATGTCGTGCGAGACGAGGTGGGCTCGGTCGACGTCGAGCGCGTCGAGGAGGGCGAGCAGGTCGCGGAGCCGGGTCTCGCGCTCGACGTGCGCGTCGTCGGCCGTGGTCCAGCCCGCGCCGCGCAGGTCGGGACACAGGACGCGGTAGCCCGCGGCGGCGAGGACGGGCGCGACGTCGCGCCACTGCCACCAGTGCTCGGGGAAGCCGTGCAGCAGCACGACCGGGTCGCCGGTACCGACGGTCGCGACGTGGGTGCGCAGGCCGGGCGTCTCCACGACGAGGTGGTCGAAGCCCGGCGCCTCCGGGAGCGGCGGGGACCATGCCCGGGCGTCGGCGGGGCGGGTGGTGCGGGGCTGAGGCGTAGTCATGGCGAGCTCCTTCGGGCGAGCGACTACTATGTTCATAGTAGATCGGTCGAGAGAGGGAGTCCATGGCCGCAGCCACCCGGGAACGAGCGCTCGACGCGGCCGTGGAGGTGCTCGGTGCGGACGGCGTGCGCGCGCTGAGCCACGCGCGGGTCGACCAGCGGGCCGGTCTCCCGCCCGGGTCGACGTCGAACTGGTTCCGCACCCGGCGCGCGCTCCTCGCCGGCGTGGTCGACCGGATCGCCGAGCAGGAGCGCGCCGACCTCGACGTGACCGCGATGCCGCAGATCACGAGCGTCGACGACCTGGTCGACGGTCTGTGCGCCATGACCGAGGCACAGTCCGGTCCGTTCGCGTCGCGCACCCGGGCGCGCTACGCCCTCTTCCTCGAGCTCGCCGACGACCCCGAGCTCGGTGAGCCCCTCCGACGCCAGCGCCGCACGTTCGAGCGGTGGACCGAGCGGATCGTGGCCGCCGTCGGCATCGCCGACCCCGTCCCGGCGACCCGGGCGCTCATGGCCCTCGGCGACGGGCTGCTCCTGCACCGCCTCACCGTCGACCCCGGCCTCGACCTGCGCCCCGCGATCGAGCGCACGGTGCGCGCGCTCGCGGCGTCGTGACGGCGTCGGTCCGGGGATGCCGCACCGGCTGCAAGAAACCCGGCGCCGGAGACAGGATCGGGGCATGGACGGACACGAGCCCGGGCGCCCACGGGTGCCGCGCGCCGTCGTCCTGACGTTCCTGGTGTCCGTCCTCGCCGCGGCCTGCACCGTCCCCGACGACGGGACCGTCGGCAGCCCGGGTGACGGCGAGGTCGGTTCGGACCCGGTCGCGCTCGTCGGGATGTGGCGGGTCTCGGGGGCGGACGGCGAGGGCCCCGACACGTGGCTGCGGCTCGATGCCGGGCGGTACACGCTGTGGGGCGACTGCGGTGCGTACGTGGAGGGCGGCTGGGACGCGGCCGGCCGGACCTTCGTCGCCTCCGACCCGTACGCCGCCGCCGGGGCGTGCGGCACGGCCGGGATCCCCGAGGCGCCGTGGCTCCGCTCGGTGGTCGCGTACGAGCCCGACGGCGAGGGCTGGCGGCTCCTCGACGCGGACGGCGACGTCGTCGCCGGCCTGCGGGTCGACGGCGCCCCGGCGCCGATCCCCGACGCCGCGGAGCAGCTCGCGCAGGCGCCGGACGTGACCGACGACGTGCGCGCGGCGTTCGAGCCGCCCGCACCGCTGCCCGACGGCCTCGCACCCGCCTCCGTCCGGGACGTCGTCGGGCGCTGGGAGCCGGTCGCACGCGCCGCCACCGACCCCCACGTCGTCTTCCACGAGGACGGGACGTGGTCGGGCTCCGACGGGTGCAACGGCAGCGGGGGCGCGTGGGCCCTGGACGACGGCGGTCGGCTGCTCGCCACCTCCGGTCTCCAGACCCTGATGTGGTGCGAGGGCGAGAGCGTCCCGGGCTACGTCGCCGCGTCCGCCCGTGCCGGCCTGGACGGCGGCCGGCTGGTGCTCGTCGGCCCGGACGGCGCGGAGATCGCCCGTCTCGTCCGGGGATGAGGCCGCTCCGCCCCGAGATCGACCCGAGCGTCCGAGATCGACCCTCAGGAGGTCGACCTGGCGCCAGACGGGTCGACCTCGGCGTCAGTCTTCGGGTTCCGGGTCGGACGGGGCGCCCAGTGCGTCGTCCGATTCCACGACGCGCGACGACTCGCCCTCCTCGCCCACGGCCGGCAGGCCGCGCTCGTCGGGGGCGTAGTAGCGGCCGGTGTAGCGCGGGCGGAGGAAGTTCTCGGTCGTGAGCACCGCGTCCACCTCCTCCGGCGTGAGCAGGCCGCGCGCCACGACGACGTCGCGGACCGAGGCGCCGGTCCGGGCGGCCTCGGCACCCACGAGGTCGCCGTTGCGGTGCCCGATGATCTCGTTGAGGTAGGTGACGATCCCGATCGAGTCCAGCACGTGGCGACGGCACACCTCGACGTTCGCGGTGATGCCCGTGACGCACTTGGTGCGCAGCGCGACGCACGCGTTGGTCAGCAGGTGCAGCGACTCGAACATCGACTGCGCGAGCCCGGGCTCCATGACGTTGAGCTGGAGCTGTCCGGCCTCGGCCGCGTGCGTGATCGTCACGTCGTTGCCCATGACCTTGAAGCACACCTGGTTGACGACCTCGGGGATCACCGGGTTCACCTTGGCGGGCATGATCGACGACCCGGCCTGGAGCTCGGGCAGGTTGATCTCCCCGAGGCCGGCGCGCGGCCCGGACGACAGCAGGCGGAGGTCGTTGCAGATCTTCGAGAGCTTGGCCGCGAGCCGCTTGAGCGCGGAGTGCACGGCGAGGTAGGCGCCGTTGTCGTACGTCGCCTCCACGAGGTTCTCGGCCGGCACCGTGGGCAGCCCGCTCACCTCGGCGAGGCGGCGCGTCGCGACCTTGGGGTATCCGGGCGGGGTGTTGAGCCCGGTCCCGATCGCGGTCGCGCCGAGGTTGACCTCGAGCAGCAGCTCGCCGGCGACCTCGAGACGCCGGACCTCCTCGCCCACGTTCACGGCGAACCCCGCGAACTCCTGGCCGAGGCTCATGGGCACCGCGTCCTGGAGCTGCGTGCGGCCCATCTTGAGGACGTCGGCGAACTCGGACGCCTTCTCGTCGAACGCGCGCTCGAGCAGCAGCACCTCGTCCTGCAGCCGCCGGACCAGCTGGTGCACGGCGAGGCGGAAACCCGTGGGGTATGCGTCGTTGGTCGACTGCGAGCGGTTCACGTGGTCGTTCGGGTTGATGACGTCGTAGCGGCCCTTCTCGAACCCGGAGAGCTCGAGCGCGAGGTTGGCCACGACCTCGTTGGTGTTCATGTTGACGCTCGTGCCCGCGCCGCCCTGGAACACGTCCACCGGGAACTGGTCGAGGCACCGCCCCTCGTCGAGGATCGCGTCGCACGCGGCGACGATCGCGTCAGCGACGTCGCGCTGGATCGTGCGCAGCTCGCGGTTCGCGAGCGCCGACGCCTTCTTGACCATCACCATGCCGCGGACCATCTCGGGGACGTCGCTGACCGTCGTCCCCGAGATGCGGAAGTTCTCCACGGCCCGGACGGTGTGGACCCCGTAGTACGCGTCCGCCGGGACCTCGAGAGGTCCCAGCAGGTCCTCCTCGACCCGTGTCCGTGCGCTCGACATGCCCCGACGGTATCGCCCGCCGGGACGCCGCGCGCGGAGCGGACCCCTCAGCCGACCGGTGCGTAGACGAACCGCTCGACCCGGACGACGGACGTCGAGGGCCGTCCCTCGCTCGTCGCGTGCACGCCCAGCCACAGCCCGAGGAACCCTCCGGTCGCGGCGCTGTCGAGGGTGCGGCCGTCCACGGTCGCGAGCGGCTCGGGCGCACCCGCCGGGCCGACGACGAGCCCGTAGTCCTGCCCGCGCACGCGCAGCCCGACGACGACCGGCTCCCCGGGGGCGGCGGCCACCGTCGTCTCCCCGACCACCGCGTCCGCGCCGCCGCGCCGGTGCACCGCGACGACGCGCCGCTCGTCCCCCGGGCCGCCGTCGACGAGGAGCCGCACGTGGTCGTCCTCGGACTGGCGCACGACGACGCCCGCGCGCTCCCCCGCCACGGCCGGGACCTGCACGGTGACCGTCACGTCGACGTCGCGGTGCTGCTGGCGCACCCCGAGGAACGCGGGCGCGCCCGGCTCGGCGAGCGTCGTCGGGCGCACGGGGAGGTCCCAGCCCTCGCCCGCCGGGGTCGCGACGTCGCGCGGCAGGGCGCGCACCGCCGTCCAGCGCGGGTCGTCGGGGCGGACGACGCCGCTCGCCCCGCCCTGGACCGCCGTCCGGGGCGCCGGGCTCGCGAACGGGACCTCGACGGCGTCGGGCACGCGGCCCTCGCCGGGCGCGAGGACGGGCCAGCCGTCCTCCCACACGACGGGGACGAGGAACGTCTCGCGGCCGAGCGGGTAGTGGTAGCCGCCGTCGACGCGCATGGCGAGCAGCACGGCCCACCACGAGCCGTCGGGCGCCTCGACGAGGTCGGCGTGGCCCACGCCGACGACGTCCACCCCGCGCCCGAGGTGGCGGTGCGTGAGCACGGGGTTGGCCTTGTTCCCCTCGTACGGCCCCGTGACCGACGACGCACGCGCGACGGACACCGCGTGGTGGAAGTCCGTCCCGCCCTCGGCCGCGAGCAGGTAGTACGTGCCGTCGACCTTGTACAGGTGCGGGCCCTCGGCCCACACGGCGCCGCGCACGGCCCCCGTCCACACGACGTGCTCGGGACCCACGAGCGTGCACGTCGCGGGGTCGAGCTCGCGCACCCAGACCTCGGTCTGGTGGAACCACTCCGGCTCGGGCGCGAGCCGCGTGCCGTGCAGCCAGACGCGGCCGTCGTCGTCGAAGAAGATCGACGGGTCGATCCCCGCGACCCGCTCGCCGTCCTCGTCGCGCAGCCACACCGGGTCGGACCACGGCCCGGCCGGGTCGGTCGCCGTCATGACGAAGTTGCCGCCGCGGGAGTCGTCGTCCGGGTCCACGAGCGTGCACACGAGCCAGAACGTGCCGTCGTGGTGACGCAGTGTCGGGGCGAACAGGCCGCCCGACGACCGGATGCCGTCGTAGTCGAGCTGACCCGACCGGTCGACGACGTCCCCCACGTGCTCCCACGTCGCGAGGTCGCGGCTGCGCAGCACCGGCAGGCCGGGCAGGTACTCGAACGTGGACGTGACGAGGTAGAAGTCGTCGCCGACGCGGCAGACCGACGGGTCGGGGAAGCACCCGGGCAGGATCGGGTTCGGGACGCGCGTCATGCGCCCTCCCCCGCCTCGACCGGTCCGGAGACCTCGACGGCGACGAGCCGCCCGTCCGCGGCCGTGACCTCGTGCACGGTCCCGGTCACGGCGAGCGTCGCGCGCGGCGTCGCCGCGCCGGGCACGACCCGACGCTCGGCCGGCGCGGACTCGTTGACGATCGCGCCCCCGGTCGTCGAGCCGAGGTCCCCGGTGCCGGGGGCGGCGTCGACCGCGCCGGCGTGCGCGCCGACCCACACCTCGACGTCGCCCGGCTCGACCACGCGCACGAGGCGGCGGTCGGAGAACGCGAGCCGCGTCGTCGGGACGCGGAACGTCACGCGGCGCGACTCGCCCGCGGCGAGGTCGACGCGCGCGTACCCGAGGAGCTGCGCGACGGGCCGCGGGACCGACCCGACGACGTCGCGCGCGTAGAGCTGCACGACGTCCGTCCCCGCGACGGCACCGGCGTTCGTCACGGTCACCGAGGCCGCGAACGTCCCGCCCGCGGCGACGCTCGTGTCGACGGCCAGGTCCGCGTACGCGAACTGCGTGTACGACAGCCCGAACCCGAACGGCCGCACGGGCGTCGGGTCCGCGGACGTCACGTCCGACGGCCCGCCGAGCACGGGGTGCAGGTAGGAGAACGGCTCCGCGCCGCCCGCGCGCGGCAGCGACACGGGCAGGCGGCCCGAGGGGTTCACGGCGCCCACGAGCACGTCGGCCACCGCGCGGCCGCCCTCCTCGCCCGGGAAGAAGCCCTGCACGACGGCGGCCGGGTGGCCGGACGCCGCACCGTCCGTCCCCGCGTGGTCCCCGAACGCCCAGCCGATCGCGTACGGGCGGCCCGTGAGCAGCACGAGCACGACGGGGGTGCCCGTCGCGACGACCTCCTCGACGAGCCGCCGCTGCACGCCCGGGAGCTCGAGCGACTCGACGTCGTTGCCCTCGCCGACCGTGCCGCGCCCGAACAGTCCGGCCTCGTCGCCCACGACGACGACCGCGACGTCCGCGTCCCGCGCGACGGCGACCGCCTCCGCGAACCCCGAGGTGTCGAGACCGTCCACCGTGCAGCCGACGGCGTGCGTCACGTCGGTGCCGGGGAGGGCGTCGCGCAGCGACTCCAGGACCGTCGGCAGCGCGATGCCCGCCGGGGTGCCGGGGTGGTGCGCGAGCACGTGGTTGACGAACGAGTAGCAGCCCATGAGCGCCTCGGACGAGTCCGCGTTCGGCCCGACGACGGCGACGCGCCCCGGGGCGGTCGTCGCACCGTCAGCGCTGTCGCGGCGCGCGAGCGGCAGCACGCCGTCGTTCGCGAGCAGCACGAGCGACTCCTGCGCGAGGCGGCGTGCGGTCGCGCGCTGCCGCGGGGTGTCGAGGTCGACGGTCGTCGGCGGCTCGTCGGCGTAGGCGGCCGGGTCCAGGAGACCCAGCTCCTCCTTCTGGTCGAGCACACGCAGCACCGCGCGGTCGACCCACGCCTCGTCGAGCGCGCCGGACCGCACGCGCTCGGCGAGCGGGGCGAGGTAGGCGTCGCCCGTGGGGAGCTCGACGTCGAGGCCCGCCTCGAGCGCCTGCGCGGCGGCCTCGCCGCGGTCCGCCGCGACGCGGTGCATGACCTCCAGGAACGCGACGCCGAAGTAGTCGGCGACGACGACGCCGTCGAACCCCCAGCGCTCGCGCAGGATCTCGGTGAGGTACTCCGAGCTGCCGTGCAGCGGCACGCCGTCGACGTCGACGTAGGACGCCATGACCGACCGGGCGCCGCCGTCGCGCACGGCCATCTCGAACGGCGGGAGGTAGACGTCGGCGAGCTCGCGCGGTCCCGCGCTCACCGGCGCGTGGTTGCGCCCGGCGCGCGAGCCCGAGTACCCGACGAAGTGCTTGAGCGTCGCGTGCACGCCCGCGTCCTGGAGGCCGCGCACGTACGCCGTGCCGACGGTGCCCACGAGGTACGGGTCCTCGCCCACGCACTCGTCGACGCGGCCCCAGCGCGGGTCGCGCACGACGTCGAGCACGGGCGCGAGGCCCTGGTGCACGCCGAGCGCGCGCATCGACTCCCCGACCTCGCGCGCCATCTCCTCGACCAGCACCGGGTCGAACGACGCTCCCCACGCGAGGGGCGTCGGGTACGTCGCGGCCCGCCACGCGGCGAGGCCCGTGAGGCACTCCTCGTGCACGATCGCGGGGATGCCCAGCCGGGTCTCCTCCTTGAGGCGGCGCTGCTCCGCCCACAGCCACGCCGCGCGCTCCGCGGGCTCGACGGGCCGCGTGCCGTAGACGCGCGTGTAGTGCCCCATGCCGTGCCGCGTGATCTCCGCGAGCCGGCCGCCGTCCGCCTGGCCCGCCGTCATCTCCGACTGCATCGGGGCGACGGTGCCGTTCTGGTCGAGCCAGTAGCCCACGAGCTGGGCGAGCTTCTCGTCGAGGGTCATGCGCGCGTGGAGCGCACGCACGCGCTCGGAGACGGTGGGCATCTGCGGGGGTGCCGGGCGTGGGGTCGGCGCGGCGGCGGCGCCCGGGTCCGGGCTGCCGAGGGGTGCCGTCGGGACGGCAGGGACGACGTCGGTCACGGGACCGTTCTCCTTCGGTGGTGGCCCCGTCCCGCGCGCGGCGCGGGACGGGGCGGGGTGCGGACGGGCGGTGGTCAGCCCTTCACGGCGCCGGTGAGGCCCCCGACGATGCGCCGCTCGAACAGCGAGAAGAAGACGAGCGCGGGGATCATCGACAGGGAGGTGAAGGCGAGCACACGGGCGGTGTCCACGGAGTACTGCGACGCGAACGCCTGCACGCCCAGCGGGAGCGTGTACGACGTCTCGTCGTTGAGGATGAAGAGCGGGAGCATGTAGCTGTTCCAGCTCGCGACGAACGCGAGGATCCCCACGGTGATGACGCCCGGCAGCGACAGCGGCACGACCATGCGGAAGAAGAAGCCCAGCCGGCTCGCCCCGTCGATCGACGCCGCCTCCTCGATCTCGCGCGGGATCGCGCGCAGGAACGGGACGAGGATGATGACGGTCGTCGGGAGCGCGAACGCGATCTGCGGGAGCACGAGCCCGCCCACGGAGTTCATCAGGCCGAGCGAGCGGATCATGATGTACAGCGGGGTGATCGCGACGGTCATGGGGAACATGAGCCCCGCCGCGAACAGCGCGTACAGCGCCCCGCGCCCCACGAACGAGTAGCGCGCGATGACGTAGCTCGCCATGAGACCGAGGACGACGACCCCGAGGGTCGTGAGGAGCCCGGCCACGAGCGAGTTCCCGAGCTGCTGCCAGAACAGCGAGCTCGTCAGGACCCCGACGTAGTTCTCGATCTGCCACGGGTCGGGCAGGCCCGACGGGTCGGCCGTGATCTGCGCGTTCGTGCGGAACCCGCCCACCACGATGTACGCGATCGGGGCGAGGCAGACGCCCACGAGCAGCCACGCCACCACGTAGGTCAGGGGGCCGCCCCGGCCGATGCCGGAGCCGCGCGGCTCCTTCGGGGTCTGGACGCCGGCGGCACGCTCGGGCGCGGGTGCGGCGGTGACGGTGGCCATCACTTCTTCCCTTCCGTGATCGCGCCCGCGGTGTCACGGCGCAGGACGTACCGCTGGTAGACGAGCGCCACCGCGAGGGAGATGAGGAACAGCACCACGGCGACCGCGCTGCCGAACCCGTAGTTCCCCGCGTTGCGGCCGTTCGCCACCATGTAGGTCGCCATGGTCGACGTCCCCGCCGTCGAGGCCACGTACTGGCCCCAGATGATGTAGACGAGGTCGAAGAGCTGGAGCGAGCCGATGATCGACAGGAACGCCCAGATGCGGACGGTCGGGCCGAGCAGCGGGAGGGTGACGTAGCGCTGCGTCTTCCAGTACGACGCGCCGTCGATCGCCGCGGCCTCGCCCAGCTCGTCGGGGATGCCCTGCAGGCCCGCGAGGAAGAGGATCACGGCGAAGCCGATGTACTTCCACGTGATGATGAGCAGGAGGGTCCAGATCGCGACGTCGGGGTCGGCGAGCCAGTCGACCGAGAGGAACCCGAGACCGATCTTGTCGAGCAGGTCGTTCACGGCGCCCGTGGTCGCGAGCATGAGGCTGAAGCCCGTCCCCACGATCACCTCGGACACCACGTACGGCACGAACACGAGCACCCGGATCACCGAGCGGCCGCGGATGCGCCGGTTGAGCATGAGCGCCACGACCACGGCGACCGGGCCCTGCAGCACGAGCGACATCACGACGATGAACGCGTTGTGCCGCAGCGCCGCGAGGAACTCGGGGTCGCGGAAGATGATGAGGTAGTTCTCCAGCCCGACGAAGTCCGTCGGCGGGCCGAAGCCCTTCCACTTGAAGAACCCGTAGTACGCCGCCATCACCACGGGGACGATGACGAAGGTCAGGAAGACGACGAGCGCGGGCCCGGCGAGCACCGCGATCTCGGCTCGCTGGGCCCAACGGCCGCCGCGCGGGGGGCGCCGCGCGGCGACCGGGGCGGCCGGGGGCGTCGTGACGCCGCCCCCGGCCCGGTCCTCGGGCGTCGTCGTGCTCGGCGAGATCTCGCCCTGGGACACGTTCATGGAAGGTGCTACTCCTTGGCGGCCGCGTCGTTGACGGCGGTGACGATGTCCTCGGGAGTGCCCTGGCCGGCGAGCAGGTTGACGACGGCCGTGTTCAGCGCGTTCCCGATGTTCTGGCCGTAGAGCGTGTCGAGCCAGACGGAGACGTACGGCGCCTCGTTGTACGCCTCGAGGATCGAGACGAGGGCCGGGTCGACGACGGCGGCCTGCGCCTCCTTGCTCGCGGGCAGCGTCTGGAACGCGGTGGCGTAGGCCTCCTGCGACTCCTTCGACATGGCGTAGTTGAGGAAGTCGGCGCACGCGTCCGGGGCGTCCACGTAGCACGAGTAGCCGTCGACGCCGCCCATCATCGCGCCGGGCTCGCCGTCACCGCCCTCGACCTCGGGGAACGGGAACCACTGGAGGTCGGGCAGCGGCTTCTCGTCCGGCGTGAGGGACGCGATGACGCCCGGGTCCCACGCGCCCATGAGCTCCATCGACGCCTGGTGGTTCGCGAGCAGGCCGGCCGACGAGCCGGCGCCCTGCTGCGCGGACGTGGTGAGGAAGCCCTCGTTGAACGGCTCGGTCGCCGCGAAGTCCGCGAGCGCGTTGCCGGCGTCGAGCCAGCACGGGTCGTCGAAGGTCCGCGTCTCGGCGGCCTCGTTCATCGCGTCCTGGGAGCAGTACCGGAGCGCGAAGAAGTAGTACCAGTGCGCGGCGGGCCACGCGTCCTTGGCGCCGAGCGCGATGGGCGCGATGCCGGCGGCCTTGAGCTGCTCGGTCGCCGCCTCGAGGTCGGCGATCGTCCCGGGGGTCTCGGTGATGCCGGCCTGCTCGAAGAGCTCGGTGCTGTAGAACATGCCGCCGGGCAGGATCGACACCGGCATGCCGTAGACCTTGCCGTCGACCGAGAGCGCGCTCAGCGACCCGCCGACCGCCTCCTTGACCGCCGGGTCGATGAGGTCGGTCAGGTCCTTGACCTGACCCGCCTCGACGACGTCCGCGAGCTTGCCGCCGCCGCGCGCCATGAAGATGTCGGGGGCGTCACCCGAGTTCAGCGCGGTCTGGAGCTTGCCGTCCATGTCCTCGTTCTGGATGGCCTGGATCTTGATCGTCACGCCGGGGTTCTCGTCCTCGAACGCCGCGGCCGTGGTCTTCCAGTACTCCATGCCGGGGCCGGTCGTGGAGTTGTGCCAGAACGTCAGGGTGACGTCGCCGTCCTCCGTGCCGGACCCCCCTCCGCCGCCACAGGCCGAGAGCGCCATCGCACTCGCCACCAGCGCGGCCGATGCCGCCAGGAACTTCCGAGACCTCATGATTCGTCCTCTTCGTCGAGCCGCACGGGCGCGCGCTCCGTCGAGCGCGCCGGGCCGCCCCCGCGTCGGGGCCGCCAGAGCGACTCTCGCAAACGCAGGGCCAGCCTGTCAATCGTTATCGATAACGTTTTACACACGATGTGGCGGGCACGATCGACCCGCGCGGCCGCGGGAGTGCGGGCGCGGCCCACGACGCGTCGGCGGTCCGGGCCGCGCGCCCGGCGGGGCGCCGCCGAGGCGTCGCATCACGGGCTACTGTCTCCCCATGCGCTCCACGGGAAGAGTCACGATCGGCGATGTCGCGCGCACCGCCGGCGTCTCCGTCGCGACCGTCTCCAAGGTGATCAACGGTCGCTACGGCGTCGCCCTGGAGACCTCCCGGCACGTCCAGGAGATCATCGACCAGCTCGGGTACGAGTCGTCCATCGTCGCGCGCAGCCTGCGCAGCCGTCGCACCAACGTCATCGGCATCCTGGTCGCCGAGTTCGAGCCGTTCTCGACCGAGCTGCTCAAGGGCATCTCGGACGCGGTCGACGGCACCGGCTACGAGCTCCTCGCCTACTCCGGCGGGCTACGCCGCGACGACCGCGTGGGCTGGGAGCAGCGCTACCTCTCGCGGCTCGGCGGCACGCTGATCGACGGCGCCATCCTCGTCACGCCGACCGTCGTCGCGCCCGGCAACTCCATCCCGGTCGTCGCCGTCGATCCGCACCGCGGCCCGTCGGGCCCGCCGACCGTCGACTCCGACAACCTCGCCGGCGCGCGCGCCGCGACCGAGCACCTGCTCTCCCTCGGCCACCGCCGCATCGGCTTCCTCGCCGGCCGCCCCGACCTCGAGTCCGCGCGCCTGCGCGAGCAGGGGTACCGCGACGCGCTCGCCGACGCCGGCATCCCCTTCGACCCCGACCTCGTCCGCGTCGGTGGCTACCGCCCCGACCTCGCGGACTCCCCCGCGCACGAGCTCCTCTCCCTCCCCGACCGGCCCACGGCGATCTTCGCCGCGAACGACCTGTCCGCCATCCGCACCATGGAGGTCGCCGCCGAGCTCGGCCTGCGCGTGCCCGACGACGTGTCCGTCGTCGGGTTCGACAACGTCCCCGAGTCGGCCCTCACCACCCCGCCCCTGACGACCGTCGACCAGCCGATCCACCGCATGGGCGCCGAGGCCCTGCGCCTCATCGTCGACCTCGTCGAGGGCAACCCCCGCGAGCCCCACCTCCGCCTCCCCACGACCCTCGTCGTCCGCGGCACCACCCGGGCCCTCTGACCCCACCGCCCGCGAGCGAACCCCGGTCGCACGCGAGAGAAAGGCGGTCCGCCGAGGCAGAGCCCTGGTCACCCGAGGTAGAGCCGAGGCCACGCGAGGTAGAGCTGTGAGTCTTGCGGTGGCTGGTCTGGGATCGGCTGGTGAGGATGGCGTCGGCTGCTCGCCGTGGTCGTGACTCGAGGTAGAGCCGGCCCTGTTGGGGGTGCCCTGCTACGGATCTGTCCGGCTGGGGTGGGCGGCCGGCGCTGTTCTGGCCCACCTCGGTGTCCTGATCAGAAGGGTGTCCGCCCCGGTGGGGCGTGACTCGTCACAGTGTTGTCCCGAAGTGACTCCTACCCAGGCCGGCGCCGGCCGCCAGCGGCCGGACCGTCGTCCCTGGAGTAGGAAGGACCCGAGCCACCATGACCATCGTCGCGCATGCGCACCCGTTCGTCGTGGGTGTGGACACCCATGCCCGCAACCACGTCCTAGCGATCCTGACCGGCACTGGTGAGGTCATCGATACCCGAGAGTTCCCGACCACGAGCGCGGGCCTGGCCCGGGCGATCGCGTGGGTCGCGCGCCGCACCGGTGGTGATCTCGCCGTGTTGTGGGTGATCGAGGGCGTCGCGTCCTATGGTGCGGGCCTGACCGGCGCCGTCGAACGGGGGCTACGAGGTCGTCGAGGCCGCGCGGATGGACGCGCGCGCCCACCACGGGATCGGCAAGTCCGACCCGTTGGACGCTGCCCGCATCGGTGCCGCCGTCCTGGCGCTGGATACCGACCAGCTGCGCCGTCCTCGCCGGGGCGACGGCATCCGAGCCGCCCTACGCGTCCTGGTCACCGCCCGCGACCACATGACAGGCGAACGCACCGCCACCATCAACGCACTGACCGCCCTGGCCCGCGTGGTCGACCTCGGCCCCGACGCCCGCAAGCCACTGACCCGCACCCAGATCGCCGCAGTCGCGCGCTGGCGCCCGCGCGAGGAAGACCTCGCCACCGCGACCGCCCGCACCGAAGCCGTCCGCCTGGCCAAGCGCGTGAACGAGCTCGACGAACAGATCGCCGCCAACCAGGCCCGCTTGACCGAGCTCGTCCAAGCCAGCCAGGCCGCACCGCTGCTGACCAAGATCGGCATCGGCCCCGTCACCGCCGCGATCGCCCTGACCGCCTGGTCCCACCCCGGCCGGGTCCGCTCCGAAGCAGCCTTCGCCGCCCTGGCCGGGGTGAACCCCATCCCCGCGTCCTCGGGCAACACCATCCGTCACCGACTCAACCGCGGCGGCGACCGCCGCCTGAACAAAGCCCTGCACATCGCCGTCCTGACCCGCATGACCCACGACCCCGAAACCCGCGCCTACATCGAACGACGACGAGCCCAAGGACGCACCACCCGAGAGATCCGACGCTGCCTCAAGCGCTATCTCGCCCGCCAGATCTACAGGACCCTCAACACCACCGAACCCGCCACCACCCCAGCTTGACGAACATAGAAGGATCCGTGGTTGGGCGAGGTAGAGCCCTGGTGGGCCGAAAGAGATCCCTAGCCACGAGGCGTGCGGTCGCCCGGGCGAGCGAGGACCTGGGTGAGACGGCGTAGGGCGGGGTGTGTGGTGGTGCCGCGTCGTGGTCGGGCCTGGCGGGAGCCGCGAGGAACGAGCGGCGGATGGTAGACGCGGCACCACCACCCACCCCGCCCACCCAGGGCAACCACACGCCGTCGAACACAAGAACCACGGCTCTACCTCGGCAGACCGGGGCTCTACCTCGCGCGACCAGGGCTCTACCTCGCCGCGGGGGGCTGGAATCCTGGGCACCGCTCCGACGTTATGTCAGCAGAACACCGCCGACAGACCCTGAGGAGGTCACATGGCCCGCCTCGCACGCCGTGTCCAGGTAGAGAACGACTACGGCGAGATCATGCACTACGAGCGCCACACCGGCGGCGGCCTCGTGTCGCCGCACGCCCGCGTCCCCGAGTCCGTCCCCGTCGGGTCGGGCACGTACGTCGAGAAGGGAGCCGTCGTCGGGTACGGCTCGCAGCTCGGCGAGGGAAGCTGGATCGACCGCGACGTCACCCTCGGCCGGGACGTCCGCATCGGCGACAACGTGCGCCTCTGCCCCGAGACCCGGGTCGGCGACCGCGCCCGCGTCGGCAGCGGCGCGCGCGTCGGGCGCCGCGTGCTCGTGGAGCCGGGCGCCGTCGTCCCGCCGGACGAGATCGTCCCCGACGACGCGACCGTGCGCCGCCGGGGCGGCGTCCGCTCGGGGTACGACGTCGCCGCCTGAGCACCGCCAAACCCGGGGTCGCCGGCGTCGAACCCGGGGACGTCCCGGGTTCGACGCCGCGGGGCACCCACGGCCCCGGGTTCGGCGCCGCGGCCCGTGGACGTCCTTCCGTCGCGGCGGTCGGGTGCGTAGCCTTGCCGACCGTGACCTTCCCGCCGCACGGCCCCGCCGTCCCCCCGCCGCACCCGCAGCCGACGCCGGTGCACCCGCACCCGCAGGGGCCCGCGGGCGCCGTGGGGCCGCTCGACCCGCGCGCCGTGCTCGAGGGCCGGCCGCCGGGCCGGGCTCGCGTGGGCGTGATCGTGACGATCGCGGTCGCGAGCCTGTGCCTGCTGGTCGGCCTGGTGCTCGCGGCGCTGTCCGGGGTCGGGACGTTCACCGTCGGCCTGCTGCTGGCGCTCGTGCCGCTCGGCATCTGGGTGCCGGTCGTGCTCGCGCTCGACCGCCTCGAGCCGGAGCCGCCGAGCGCGCTCGTCGTGGCGTTCCTGTGGGGCGCCGGGATCGCGACGCTCGTCGCGGGGATCCTCAACACGCTCGGCCTGGAGCTCCTCACCGCGCCGCTGTTCGGCGAGGAGGTCGGCTGGTACGTCGTCGCGTCGTTCGGGGCGCCGTTCGTCGAGGAGATCCTCAAGGGCGCGGTGCTGTTCGGGATGCTGTGGTTCCGCCGGCACGAGATCGACGGCTGGACCGACGGCGTCATCTACGCCGCGATGGTCGCGCTCGGGTTCGCGGCGGTCGAGAACGTCACGTACTTCATCATGGCGGCGCAGGACGGCACGCTCGGCCCGACGTTCGTGCTCCGCGCGCTCGTCACTCCCCTGCTGCACCCGCTGTGCACGGCGCTCACGGGCCTCGGCGTCGCGAGCGCGGCCACGAGCCCGCCCGGCCCGCGCCGGGTCCTCGCGCCGATCGGCGGTCTGGCGGCGGCCGTCGCGCTCCACATGCTGTGGAACGCCTCGACGGGGTTCGGCACGCTCGCGCTCGGGGTCGCCTACCTCGCCGGGCTCGGGGTGCTGGTCACGCTGATCGTCCTGCTCGTGCGGGACCGGCGCCGCACGGTCGCGACGATCCAGCGCCAGCTCGTGCCGTACGTCCCGACCGGGCTGGTCACGCCCGCGGACCTCACGATGCTCTCGACGCTCGCCGCGCGCCGCCAGGCACGTGACTGGGCGCGTCGCACGGGTGGTGCCGGCGCCGCGCACGCCATGCGGGACTACCAGCAGGCGGCGACCGAGCTCGCGCTGCTCCACGACCGCGTCGCGCGCGGTGCGGTCGAGGCGTGGCGCGTCGAGGGGCAGCGCCGCGCGCTGCTGCAGCTCATGCTCACGGCGCGCCAGGCGTTCCTCGTGCGGACGCCTCAGCCGCCGCCCGCACCGTGGTCCCCGGGCGCGCCGTCCGGCTTCACGACCGACGCGTGGGTGCCCGGCCAGGGCGCGTACTAGCCCGGCGGACTCCGCCGACGACTACCCGGCGCCGCCGCGGGGCGGCGTCCGGATGACGAGCACCGCGTCGACCGGGGCGCCGTCGAGCGCCCGGTAGGAGTGGTCGGCGTCCGACACCCAGCGCAGCTCGTCGCCCTCCTCGACGACCGCCTCCGCCCCGTGGCGCCCGGCACGCAGGCGACCGCGCGTGATGAGCAGGTGCTCGACGACGCCCGGCCCGTGGGGCGGCGAGGTCCGGTCCGCGTGGGCCTCGAGGTGCAGGTGGTAGATCTCGACGGCCGTGCCGCCGGGCAGGTGGTGCGCATCGAGCAGGCGCGCGGTGACGCCCTCGGACGACACCTCCGTGCCCGCCCGCTCGGCGAGGAGCGTCGCGAGCGGGACGCCGAGCGCCCCGGCCAGCGCGTAGAGGGTCGCGAGCGTCGGGTTGCGCGCGCCGTGCTCGATCTCGGAGAGCGAGCCCTTGCCGATGCCCGCCGCGGCGGCGAGCGCCGAGAGGGAGAGGCCTCGCTCCGCACGCAGCGCACGGAGCTGCGCGGCGACCGCCGCGAGCGTCCCGTCCCCGGCCCGTTCCGGCGGGCGCCCAGGCGCTCCCCCGGTGTCCTCGTCCGGCTGACCTTCCGCGCGCCCCGCCCCGTCGCTCACGGGCCGCAGCCTACCGGCGCGCGTGTCGCGAGGCCTCTGCTACCGTTCCATGAACAGAACGCTTCCTCCGCCGTCCGCCAGGAGCAGCATGGACCCCGCCCCGGACCGCCTGCGCCCCGTCCTCGCCGGCCTCGTGACCGCGCTCGTCGGCTTCACGAGCTCGTTCGCCGTCGTGCTCGCCGGGCTGCGCGCCGTCGGCGCGACCCCCGACCAGGCGGCCTCGGGGCTCCTCGCCCTGTGCGTCACGCAGGCCGTCGGGATCCTCTGGCTGACCACCCGGCACCGCACCCCCCTCACGCTCGCGTGGTCCACGCCCGGCGCCGCGCTGCTCGTGAGCACGGGCGCCGTCGCGGGCGGGTGGCCCGCCGCGGTCGGGGCCTTCTGCGTCGTCGGCGGGCTCGTGCTGCTCACCGCGCTCTGGCCGCGACTGGGCGACCTCGTCGCCGCCATCCCGACCCCGATCGCCCAGGCGATGCTCGCCGGCGTGCTCCTCACGCTGTGCCTCGCTCCCGTGCGCGCGGTCGTCGCGACACCGCTGCTCGTCGCGCCGGTGATCGTCACGTGGCTCGTCCTGCTGCGGGTCGCGCCGCGCTGGGCGGCGCCCGCAGCGCTCGCGGTGACGCTCGCGATCGTCGGGTACGAGGCCGTGCACGGCGGCACGCTCACGTGGTCCGACGCCGTCCCGCGCCTCGACCTCACGGCGCCCACGCTCTCGTGGCAGGCGGTGGTCGGGCTCGCGGTCCCGCTCTACGTCGTGACGATGGCGTCGCAGAACGTGCCGGGTGTCGCCGTCATGGCGTCGTTCGGCTATCGCGTGCCGTGGCGCGAGACGATGACCGTCACCGGGCTCGCGACCCTCGCCGGGGCGACGGCGGGCGGCCACACGATCAACCTCGCGGCGATCTCCGCCGCGCTCGCCGCGGGGCCCGAGGCGCACCCCGACCCCCGGCGCCGCTGGCTCGCCGCCCACACCGCCGGGTGGGCGTACCTCGTGCTCGCCGTCGGTTCCGCCGGCCTCGCCGCGCTCGTCGCCGCCGCGCCCGCGGGCCTCGTCGAGGCTGCGGCGGGGCTCGCGCTCGTCGCGACGCTCGGCGCGGCCGTCGCGGGCGCCGTCGCCGAGCCGCGCGGTCGCGAGGCGGCCGTCGTGACGTTCCTCGTCGCGGCGAGCGGCGTCGTCGTCGCCGGCATCGCCGCCGCGTTCTGGGCGATCCTCGCCGGGCTCACCGTCCACGCGGTGCTCACGGCTCGCCGTCGGCCGCCGAACAAGAACCCGGACCCCCGCGAGGTAGAACACCCCGTCGCGAGGTAGAACCCTGCGTCCTCTACCTCGCGACGGGGTGTTCTACCTCGCGGGTGCCGGTGCTGGCTCGAGCGGGTCCGGTCCGAGGACGGGGAGGTTGTCGCGGAAGACGTTCGTCGGGTCGACGCGGCGCTTGACCTCGCGCAGTCGCTCCAAGGTCGCGGGCGGGAACGCGTCCGTCACCCGCTCGGGGCGGCTGTCGGTGTCGAAGCTCAGGTACATGCCCTCGAACACGTCCGCCAGCGCGTCCCAGCGCGCGTCGAGCCGGGAGCGGCTCGCTCCCATCGCCACGACCGAGAAGTTCGCGGACCGGTGCGCGTACGCCGTCGCGTCCACCGGGACGTCCGACGCCGCGCCGCCGGTCGAGCGGATCTGGAAGAAGTACGTGTCGCCGCTCGCGACGAGGCCCGCGAGCCGGGCCGCCGCCTCGGGCGTGAGGTGCTCCAGCAGGCCGGAGCGCGACACGGGCTCGCCCTGACCGCCGTGCGGCCCGGGCGCGGGCGCGGAGACGACGGCGTCGTACGGCACGATCTGCGCCGTCGCCTGGGCGAGCAGCGGGGAGATCGCCGCGAACGGCTGCAGCCGGGCGAGGACGACGTCCGGGTCGTCGGAGTCGACCATGGTCATGGACTGTGCGACGACCGGCTGCCCTGGCCGCGGGCGCCCGACGATGAGGAAGCTCGTCGTGTCGCGCGGCGACCCCTCGACCGTCGCGCCCCAGCGCTCGAGGAACCCCGCGAGGTCCGAGGCGTCGTGCACCATCTGCGCGAACCCCACGGCCGCGACCTCGTCGGCGACGAGCTCGAACGAGGTGACGACCCCGACCTGCGACCCCGCGCCGCGCACGGCCCAGAACAGGTCCGGGTTCTCGTCGTCGCTCGCACGCACGACCGAGCCGTCCGCGAGGACGACCTCGACGGCGCGCACGTGGTCGATCGTCAGGCCGTGCGCGCGGCCGAGGAACCCGATGCCGCCCGCGGTCGCGAGCCCGCCCACGCCCACCCCGCCGTAGTCGCCGGACGTGATCGCCCACCCGCGCGGCGCGAGCGCCGCCGCGACCTCGCCCCAGCGCGCGCCGGGCCCGACGCGCACGAGGCGCGCGGCGTCGTCGAGCACCTCGACGGCGTCGAGCGCGCCCAGGTCGAGGACGATCCCGCCGTCGTTCGTCGAGCGCCCGCTGATGCCGTGCCCACCGGAGCGGACGGACAGCGGCACCGTCTGCGTCACCGGCTGGGCGCGCGCGAAGGCGAGCGCCTCGACCACCTCGGCGGTGTCGCGCGGGCGGAGCACGAGCCCGGGCGAGCCGCCGCGCAGGTAGTTCGAGCGCACGCCCGCGTACGCCGCGTCCCCGGGCTCGACCGCGCGCTCCGCGAGCGGGGCGGGGACGTCGTCGTACGCGATACCCGGACGACGTGCCGCGCGGACGACGAGCGGCACGACGCGCGACGTGTCGGTCCCGCGCGCGGCGCGCCCGGCGGCGACCGCGTCGCGCAGCGCGGGCGCGACCTCCTCGGCGAACCGGCGGGTCGTGCGTTCGTCGTCGGTCGCGAGGATCAGCGTCGAGACACCCTCCTCCAGGACGAGCGGCACGAGCCGCTCGACCCAGGCCTCGGGCGGCCCGGCGAGGTCGGGCGCGCCGCCCAGGCCGCCACCGCCGTCGTTCGCCCCGAAGGTCCCGGACACGTTGAGCAGGCGCGTGACCTCGCGCGGGTCGCGCCCGACGGCGGTCGCGGCCTCGTCGATGCGCGCGTTGCCCGCGCGCAGCCCGTCCAGGCCGACGCGCCCCAGCGACGGGAGCCAGCCGTCGGCCTTCTCACCGACGAGGCGCAGCATGCGCGGGCCGAGCGCGCCCAGCCACACGGGGATGCGACGCGTGGTTCCCGGGCCGGGGGTCGCGCCGTCGAGCCGGTGGTGGCGCCCGGGGACGAACAGCTCGCCGTCGCCGTCCTCGCCCCAGATCGCCCGGATCACCTCGATCGCCTCGGCGAGCGCCTCGACCGACTCGCCCGGGGTGAGCCGCTCGACGCCCATCGAGACCATGGCGTCCCAGAAGGCACCCGCGCCCAGGGCCACGTCGACGCGCCCGTCGGACAGCAGGTCGAGGCTCGCCGCCGCGCGCGCGAGCACCGCGGGCGGGCGCATCGGGACGTTGACGACGTCGGGCGCGACGTGGATGCGCTCCGTCGCGGACGCGACGTACGACAGCAGCGTCCACGTGTCGAGGAAGCGCGGCTGGTAGGGGTGGTCCTGGAAGGTCACGAGGTCGTAGCCGAGGTCCTCGGCGAGGCGCGCGAGCCCGACCGTCGCGTCCGGGTCCTGCGCGGAGGGCGTGACGAACGTGCCGAGGCGGAGCGGGTGGCCGTAGTCGGTCATGCGCGGACCTCGCCGTCGGTCGGGGCGCCCGAGGCCGGGCCGCCGGCGCCCCGCGCGGACGCGACGAGCTCGCGGGCCGCGGGGGCGACCTCCTGGCCGACGACGGCGAGCGTCGTCGGGTCGTCGCCCGCGACGATCCACGTGGACACGCCGTGCTCGAGCGTCACCTCCGCGACCTGCTCGGCCCACTGACGCGGCGAGCCCTGGAGGAACCCCGCGCCGCCGTCGGCGGTGAACCGGCCGCCGACGTTGAGCAACCGACGCACGGCCCGCGGGTCGCGACCCGCCTCCTCGGCGGCGGCGTCGATCGTCGCGTTGCCCTTCGCCAGCGCCTCGAAGCTCTGCAGGTACGCGAGCGACGGGAGCCAGCCGTCGGCCTTCGCCCCGACGAGGCGCAGCATGCGGGGCTTGAGCGCGCCGACCCAGATCTCGACGTCGTGCGCGGGCGCGGGGCCGCGCTTGGGCCCGTCGACGCGGTGGTGCGTCCCGCCCGCGACGAGGCGGTCACGCGTGGACGTGTCCCACAGCCCGCGGACGACGTCGATGCCCTCGGAGAGCGCGTCGACCGACTCTCCCGGCGTCAGACGCTCGCCGCCCATGGCGACGATCGGGTCCCAGAACCCGCCCGCGCCGAGCCCCAGCTCGACGCGCCCGCCCGAGAGCCGGTCGAGGCTCGCCACGGCCCGCGCGAGCACGGCCGGCGGGCGCAGCGGCAGGTTGAGCACGTTGCCCGCGATCCGGACGCGCTCGGTGCGCGCGGCGACCCAGGACATCAGCGTCCACGTGTCGAGGAACGCCGCCTGGTACGGGTGGTCCTGGAACGTGACGAGGTCCAGGCCCACCTCCTCGGAGAGCTGAGCCAGCGCGACGGCCTGGTGCGGCGCCGCGGCGGTGGGCGTGACGAAGGACCCGAAGCGCAGGTCGTGGCCGTAGTCGGGCATGGCTCCTCGCGATCTCAGAATACGTTGTTGAGCAGAACATATCGGTAACAGATAGGTGGTGCAACCGCATTCCCGGCGGTACGCTGGGCGGATGAGCACGACCACGACGACCGCCGCACCCACCGGCCCGGCCGAGCTCCCCGGCCGCCTCGAGGACCTCGGCTGGCACCTCGGCGTGCTCCTGCGTGCCTACCGCGCGACGGTCGAGCAGGCGCTCGACGACGTCCCCCACGGCACGCGGGGCTACCAGGTCCTCGTCACCGTCGCACAGGGCGACCACCCCACCCAGCTCGCGCTCGCCGAGCACCACGGCATCGACCGGACCGTCATGACGTACCTGGTCGACGACCTCGTCGCCGCAGGTCTCGTCGAGCGGCAGCAGAACCCCGCCGACCGCCGCGCCCGCCGCGTCGTCGCGACGCCCGAGGGCCGCCGTCGGCTCGCCGGGTGGGCCTCCGCCGTGCACGACGCCGAGGAGCACCTCCTCGACATGCTCTCCCCCGACGAGCGCAGCGCCTTCCGCACGCTCATGCGCCGCGTCGCGTGCGACCTGCGCGACGTCGACGCCACCACCGACCCCTGCACCGTCGCCGAGCACACCCTCGGCGGCACCACCCCGCCGAAGCAGACCCCCGCTCGACCGAGGTAGAACCCTGGTCGCGCGACCAGGGTTGCACCGCGCGCAACCACGGCTCGCGCGGGCGGGGTTCTACCTCGGGAGGGGGTCTGCCGCGGTGGGTGAGGCGTCGGCCTCGGTGAGGGCGGCGTCGGTGTCGTCGGAGTCGTGGCCGCGGAGGGGGTAGAACCAGAAGCACACGAACGCGAGCGCGGCGAGGACCACGGGGACGCCGCCGAGGAGGAGGCGCACGCCCGTCGCGACGCTGTCCGGCTGCACGACGTCGCCCGCGCCCTCGACGTACCCGCTGGCCGAGAGCACACCGGCGACGAGCACGGCCTGGACGATGACGGACCCGCGCACGACGAACCCGTTGGCGCCGAAGTACATGCCCTCGCGGCGCAGGCCGGTGCGGCGCTCGTCGTCGTCGATGACCTGCGCCAGCGCCACCTCGAGCACCTGCATGAGGCCCGCGACGCCGACGCCCACGGCGAGGCCGGCGAGCGCGGCGCCGAGGACGGTGGACGGGATCAGGTAGAGGCAGGTCGCGAGGCCGTACACGGCGACGACCCACAGCATGGCCGAGCGCGGGCCGATGCGCCGCACGACCCACGACCACCCGACGATCGACGGGATCGCGGCGACGAAGATCGGGGCGAGCAGCAGCGTCGCGTCGGCCTCGGCGCCGCCCAGCGTGTACCGCACGTAGAACGGGATCGCGGCGAGCACGATCGCGGTCGTGCTCTGGAGCAGGAGCGACCCGAGCACGTAGGTGACGAACGCCCGGTTGGCGAACGTGTACCGGAGCTGGTCCCCCAGCCCGACGGCGGCCTCGCGCTCGCGCACGGTCGCGACGTCGACCGGGCGCTCGACCATGCCGGCGAGGGACCACACGAAGAACGCGAGGCTCACGACCCCGAGCAGCAGCGCCATCCAGGTCCACCCGAGCGTGCCGTACAGCAGCGGCGCGCCGGCGGTGCCCAGGATCATCCCGACGAGGCCGAAGATCTGGCGCGGGGTGTTCCCGCGGGCGCGCTCCGCCGTCGTGCGGAAGATCTCGGGGAACAGCGCCGAGATGTTGAGCGCGACGACGACGTACGCGACGTCGAACAGGGCCACGACGACGAGGAACCACACGACGAGGCCGACGGGGCCGACGGCGGGCGGCATCCACACGAGCGCGAACGCGACGACGAGCGGCACGATCCCGAGCACGATCCAGGGGACGCGGCGGCCCCACCGCGTGCGACGCCGGTCGGAGGCGGCGCCGACGAGCGGGTTGAGCAGGGCGTTGAGGATGCCGTGCGCGACCATCGCGCCCGCGACCCAGCCCGCGCGCACGCCGAGGTGGTCGACGTAGAAGTAGACGACGAACGCGGAGAACGTCTGCATGAGCAGGTTCGAGGGGAACGCGGACGCTCCGTAGGCGATCGTCCCCGCGCGCGAGGGCGCACCGACGAGCCGGCGGTCCCGCGTCCGGGCGAGCAGCCCTCCGCCCGCCGTCGGCACGCTGCCCGACGGCGCCGGCTGCGGGGCGCTCACCGCTCGCCCCGCTGCACCGCGCGCAGGTGCCGCCAGCCGACGCGGACGATGCCCTCCTCGGCGATCACGGCCGCGACGGCCGGGTCCGCGAGGAGCCGGTGCTCGAAGCCGCGCTTCGCGACGCCGTAGTCGGCGACGTCGCCGAGCTCGTCGTCGTCCAGCATGGGGTGGAGGAAGATCTCGGTCACGCCGGACGGCACGCGGCGCAGCAGGTCGAGGAAGTCGGCGCGGACGTCCTCGTAGTCCTCCTCCTCGACCGTCCCGGCGCCATCGAGCTCGAACGGGTGGGTCCAGAGCCGGTCGACCAGGACGACGCCGAGGGCGTCCGCCGCGGCCGTCGCCTCGTCGAGCAGGGGCTGGAAGTCGCCCGGGGGCAGCACCATCCCGTCGGTCGTGCGGGGCAGGCGGAAGGGCAGCCGGTGCCGGGCGGCGAGCTCGAAGACCTGCGGCAGGAACGAGCGTCCCGTCTCGAGCCCGTAGACGGAGCCCATGTGGTTGTCGAGGTGCGAGACGTCGACCCCGGCCGCGAGCGCCGCGTCGAGCTGGGCCGTGAGCTCGGCGACGACGTCCTCGACGCGCGCCTGGCGCTCGACGGTCAGCACGTCGCGCGGGAAGTAGCCCGCGTCGTCGACCAGGGACGTGCCCGTGCCGGTGAGCGGGCGCCACCGGTACCGCGTCCACTCGCTGGTCAGCACGAGGTGCACGCCCACGTCGACGGGGTGCGCGGCCGCGAACGCGAGCGCGTCCGGCGCCCACCCGCACGGGACCATGACCGTCGCGGAGTCGACGTGCCCCGCGAGGAGGAGCTCGGAGACCGCGCGGTTGGCGGCGCGGCACATGCCGTAGTCGTCGGCGTTGAGGATGATCGCGCGCGCGTCGGCGGCGAGGCCCAGCCGGGAGACCAGGTCCGACGGCGGTGCTCCGCCGCCCGGTGCTGCCGCGGTCACGACGCCGCCTCCTCGCGCTCGTCGGCGATGTCGCCCTCGCCCGGCGCGGGGTGGGCGGCGGCGGAGCGGAACACCTCGTCGCGCAGCGCGTCGCTGGCCGAGCGGGCGGCCCCCACCACGACGGCGTCGCACGTGAGGTCCGACGAGACGACCCGGACGGGGAGGACGGCGATCTTCTCCGCGAGGAAACGCGTCACCCGGTCCGCGATCGGCGCGCGCGCCGCCTGGTTGGTGAGGACGAAGAGCTCCGGCTCCACCACGAGCGCCACCGACGCGGCGACGACCCCGATCCGCTCGGCGACCTCGTCGAGCACGTCGTTCGAGGCGCCGTCGCCGTGCTCGGCCCGGTCCACGACGTCCTTGACGGTCACGTCGTCGGGCAGGCCGTGCTCCTTCGCGAGCGACGCGAGGGACGACGCCCCCAGCGCCTCGGAGCCCAGCGCCCGGGCGGGGTGCGGCAGGAACGAGACCTCGCCGGCACCGCCCGCGAACCCGCGGTGGAGCTTCCCGTCGAGCACCAGCCCGGCCCCGAAGCCGTCGCCCAGCCCGAGCACGACGAACGAGCGCGCCCCGGCCGCGGCGCCGTCGCGCTGCTCGGCGAGCGCCGCGAGGTTGAGGTCGTTCTCGAGGGTCACCGGGCACCCGAGGGCGTCCTCGAGCGCGTCGACGAGCTCGGTCCCGCCCTTCTCGTAGCCGGGGACGCGGCGGATCGTCCGCAGGTCCGACCCGACGATCAGCGGGACGGCCGCGACCGCGCGCGTCACCTCGATCGTCGGCCCCTCCGCGAGCCGCGCCTGGGCGTCGCTCACGCACGCGCGGGCGAGCTCCGCGGCCGCACGGGCGCGCGCCGTCGTCGTCGGCTTGACGTCCCGGCGCTCCGCACGGGCCCGGATCGCGCCCGTGACGTCGACGAGCGCGACCCGCACCCGGTCGCGCGCGACGTCGATGCCCAGCCCGAACGCGTAGTCCGGGTCGACGCGGTACAGCGTCGCGGCGGGCCCCCGCCGGTCCCGGTCGAGCCCGGCCTCCGTGACCACGCCCGTGGCCTCGAGCGCCCGCAGCGTCTGCGCCACGGTCGTCTTGGACAGACCGGTCGCCGAGACGACGTCGGGCCGCGCGACCCGCGCGCCCGTGCCGAGCACGGCGAGCACGGCGCGTGCGTTGAGGGTGCGCAGGAGGGCGGGCGTACCGGCGGGAGTGGTGTCCATCTGGTCTCCGTCGAGCAGTGGGTGGGTCGATCAGACATGTCCGGGCCGTGCGGGTAGAGCGGGAAGTTCCCTACCCGCCCGGAGACTAACCAAGGTCCCGGGGGTTGTCGACGGCAACCGGTCTCCCCGTGGACGGCCTGTACCGTGGCGTGGTGATCCGCCGAGCCCTCGCCCGCGCCTACTGGGCGACCAGCCGGTGGTCCCTGCGCTCCGAGCCGTACGACACCCGCCGCCCGACGCTCCTCGTCGGCGCCCCGCACACGTCGAACTGGGACTTCGTCCTCATGCTCGCCATCGCCTGGAGCACGGGCATCCACGTGCGCTGGCTCGGCAAGCACACGCTGTTCGCCGGCCCGGCCGGCCCGCTCATGCGCGCGCTCGGCGGCATCCCCGTCGACCGGCGCGACCCGAGCCGGGTCGTGGCCGACGTCGTCGCGCGCCTCCACGCCGGCGAGGTGTTCTCGCTCGTCGTGACGCCCGAGGGCACGCGCGGCGCGGGGTCGTACTGGAAGTCGGGCTTCTACCGGATCGCGCGCGAGGCGCACCTGCCGGTGACCCTCGGGTACGTCGACCGCACCACCATGACGACCGGCCTCGGCCCGACCATCGAGCTCACGGGCGACGTGCGCGCCGACATGGACGTCGTGCGCGCGTTCTACGCCGACAAGTCCGGCCTCCGCCCGGCGCTGCGCACCGAGCCGCGGCTCCGCGAGGAGGACGCGGCCGCCTGACGCCCGCGCATCGGCCGGCCCGCCGCGCTCAGGGAACCCGGAGGATCCGCACCGGGTCCCGTCGAGCGGCGACGACCGCGGGAGGGACCGCGCCGACGACGCAGACGGCCAGGGCGAGCACCGCGACGCCGACCAGGAACGACGCTGACGGGAGCTCGCCCGCGAGCACGACCACCGTCGCCGCGCCTGCCGCCGCGCCGAAGGCCACTCCCAGGGACGCCGCGACCGCCGTCTGGACGAGCACGAGGACCACGATCGCGCTGCGCGTCGCGCCGAGCGCACGTCGTCGTCCGAAGTCCCGTCGCCGGGCCGAGACCGCACCGAACACCGTCGCGCACACGATCACGAGGCCGACGGCGAGGACCGTCGTCATGAGCCGTCGCGACGCCGCGCCGAGCTGACCGGCGACGACGTCCCGCAGCGCGATCGCACCCGTGGGTTCCTCGACCACGACGCCACCGGGCGACCGTGCGGGCAGCACGTCGGGGAGCAGCCGCGCCAGCGCGGGGACGGTCGCGACGTCGCGCGCCATCGCGTAGACGTAGCGCACCTCGTGACCCGCCGGGTCGGTGGCGACGAGCGCCGTCTCGCGCAGCGACGCGAGCGGACCCGCCGCGTCGACCACCCCGACGACCTCCCACGACCGCACGCCGTCGGTGAGGACGCCGACCCCGTCCACGAGCCCCAGCGCTCTCGCCGCGTCCACGCCGACGACAGCCTCGCCCTCCGCCGGCGCGCGCCCGGAGACCGTACCGACGTCGGCGGGAAGAGACCCGTACAGAGCCCGCAGCGGGACGACGTCACGCGCCGTGGCGTCCGCGTTGCGCACGTCCGTCGCCGAACCGGTCCCGAAGGCCCATGTGACGCCGTCGATCCGTGCCAGGGCCGCGACGCCGTCCGCGGCGACGCCGGCGTCGCCCTTGGCGTCCGCCGCCGTGACCAGTCGCGTACCGGTCGAGTCGATCGTCGCCATGACGGCGCGCTCCCCCGCCGCAGACTGCCCGGTCGTCGCGAGCACGACGAGGCAGACGACGGCGACGACGACCGCCGTCGTGAGGGTCGCGACCGGTTGCGCCAACGCGGACCGGACGCCGTCGCGGACGAGCGCCGTCGGACGTGGGCGGCCGGGCGCGCGGGACGTGCTCACGAGAGCACCAGCCGGTGGTCCGCCTCGGCCGCGAGCTCCTCGTCGTGCGTCGCGACCACCACGGTCGCGCCGTCGCGCGCGTGCTCGACGAGCGCCTCCCACACGACACGCGCCGACGCGTGGTCGAGGTTCCCGGTCGGCTCGTCGCCGAAGAGGACGCGCGGCGACGTGAGCAGCGCGCGGCACAGAGCGACGCGCTGCGCCTGGCCTCCGGAGATCTCGCCGGGTCGGTGGGTCGCCCGGTGTCCGACGCCGAACCTCGCCAGGAGCTCCTCGGCCCGCGACCGTGCGGCACGAGTCCCCATCCCGGCGAAGAGCGCCGACTCGCACACGTTGTCCAGGATCGAACGCGCCGGGTCGAGCATCGCGTCCTGGAACACGAAACCGACGTGGGCAGCGCGCAGTCGTGCCGCCTCCGCGTCTGCCAGGCCCGACGCCGGCTCGCCGTCCCACAGCACCTCGCCGCTCTCGGCACGCAGCATCAGGGCGAGCACGTACAGCAGCGTCGACTTGCCCGACCCGGACGGCCCCGTCACGGCAGTCACGGCACCGGGCGCGAAGGCGGTCGTCAGGTCGTCGATGACGGGCGGCGTGCCGTGGCGGTACGCGAACGTCAGACCGTCCGTCGCCAGGACGGTCACCCCGTGCCCGCCTCGAAGAGTCGGACGACGTCGCCGACCTCGACGCCCTCCACCACCGAACGGCCCGAACCGCTCGACACGATCGTCACCGCGGCCTCGCGCCCGTCGGCGGTGCCGTCCTCCACGACGACCTGCACGGAGCCGTCCGCCCGCGTGCGCAGCGCCGCGGCGGGCACCGTGGGCCCGGTCGCCTCCTCGACGACGACGATCTCTCCGTCGAGGACGACGGAAGCGACCACGTCAGCGGATGGCGCAGGTCCGCCGCCGGCGGTCCCGCCCTCGACGGCCCGCACGACGTCGAGCGCGGCGCAGTCCGACCCGCACACCGGGCCTCCGTCGGGCGCCGTGAGCAGCAGCCGCAGCGACCCGTCGCTCGTGCTCGTCGCGGACGAGATCGTGGCGTCCCAGGTCGACTCGCCGCTCCGCACGCGCGCAGGACCGCTCGTGGGGACGAGCGACGCCTGCTCGACGCTCAGCACCATCTCGAAGACCGGGTCCCCGGTGATCGTCGACACCAGGCGCTCGCCCGGCGCGAGCACCGCGCCGACGACCACACCCGGATCGAGCACGATCCTGGCCGGGAGGTCGGTGACGAAGTAGACGTCGCCCGTGCGCACGACACCGTCGACCGGGAACCCGGCATCCTTCTGCCACGCGCGCACCGCGCGCTCGGTCGCGGGCCCGAAGACGCCGTCGCCGCGACGCGCCGTCAGGTACCCGGCCTCGCGGAGGTACGCCTGGAGCTGGGCGACGTCCTGCCCCTCAGTATCCGCGCCGAGGTCGCGGAAGGCGGGCACACTGCCCGCGAGGACGACGACGGGGCGCAGCCCGACCGTGAGGAGCCGGTCCCCGGCCGCGACCGTCGCGCCCGGCTCCACGTCGACCGTCGTGACCGTGCCGGTACTCGCTCCGGCAGCGAGGTCCGCCGTCGGCCAGGTCACCGTGACGGGCACGCTCACTGAGTGCCCGACGGTCTCCTCCGCCACGGTGTAGGTGAGCGCCTCCACCGAGGCGGTCTCGACCGTGGGCGGGGCGAGCGTCGCTCGCCCCGCCCACGCTCCGGCGCCGAGCGCCACCAGCACCGCGAGGACCCAGCCCGTCGTGGTGCGCCACGACCGACGTGCCGCTCTCACGGAGCCGTCCTGCCGCGTCGGGCTCGACTCCTAGCGTCCCGCTCCGGTGCCGAGATCACGACCCGAGCCCCGCCGGTGGGTCGCTGAGATCAGGAGAGAAGACGATTCCGGACTCGACACAGATCCCCTTGAGCCGGAACCACTCCGACTCCTCGATCTCGGGATCCTGCTCGTAGAGGTCCATGTAGGGCGCCCAGACCTCCTCGCCGGCGTCGAACCCCTCGACCCACGACGCCTTCGACGGCGGATCCGGCAGGTCGTACCCCTGCGCCGCGAGGCACTCCCACGTCTCGACGGACTGGTCGTAGACCGTCCCCGTCGGATAGTCGACGAAGCCGGCGAGCGGCTCGGACTCCTCCCAGCACTCGTAGGCCGCGGCCTGGAGCCGCTCGACCTGCGCGGGCGGCACGCCGTCCGCCGAGTAGCTCGCGCTCCCGTCGACCTCGGCCTGCGCGTACGGCAGCCCACGTTCTCCCATGCACGCGGCGACGGCACGATCGAGCCGCTCGTGGGCCTGCAGGGTCTCGAGCATCCACCCCGGCTGCGCGTAGGACGCCGTGGGTGCCGGAGCAGGGAGCTCCGCGGTGCACGCCGTGGCACCCCCGAGGAGCGCGACGAGCACGACGGCACGTCGCACGCTGCGCGCTCGGCACCCGCGACCTGCGCCCTCCCGCGCGACTGCCCGACGGTCAGCGGACACTGCAGTCACCCGACCCCCGGGGCCACTCGTCGTCGTCGACGCCGCTCGACACGGACCAGCCCGTGAAGCGAACTCCCGCACGCACGATCCCGTAGACCCGAGTCTTCGACGATCCCGACGTGATGTCGATCCTGTCGTTGGCGTTCACCCAGACCCAGCCGAGTGCGTTCCCTCGCGTGACGACCTGACGGTCGGCAGGGCAGTCCGTGTAGTCCGCGATCAGCGCGGCGGAAGCCGTCCCGGCACCGCCGAGAACCAGTCCGGCACCCAGTGCGCCCGTGACAAGTCCTGTGAGAACTCTCTTCATCTCAGCCCCCTCACTGAAGACACGGCAGAGGCCAGACACCTGCGTCAACCCCCTGCCGACCAGCGCACACGCGCCGACCACCTGACGCTAGGGGGCACTGCTCGGATAATGCAAGCACCCCTTCCCAATGCGTGGCCGCTCGATGCCACCCGCTACGGGGTCCCCGCACACCTCGGGCCCCGCAGCCCCTCTCCCGTGTGCGTTCCTCGACCCGCCAGGTGCGTCCTGACCTGCGCCGTCGTACACCCCGGCGGCGTGCTTAGGGGCAATCACCTACCTCCCGTAATCCTCGCGGAACCGTTGCCCGGGGAAGCGGGCGTGCCTAGCGTCCGTCGGGTCAAGGCCGACGAACCGGGCTTCGCGCCGCCGTCGGCACCCCGACCAAGGAAGCGAGACCCTCATGAGACGACTCCGCGCGACCCTCGTCGCCGCCGTCGTGGGCGCGGCCGCGATCGTCGCCCCGGTCGTGGTCGCCCCGAGCGCCTCGGCGCACGGCTGGATCACCTCGCCCGCGAGCCGCCAGGAGCAGTGCGCCAGCAGCGGCACGCTCTCGTTCGACTGCGGCGAGATCAAGTACGAGCCGCAGAGCGTCGAGGCCGTCAAGGGCTCGATGCAGTGCTCCGGCGGCAGCCGGTTCGCCATCCTCGACGACAGCAGCAAGCCCTGGAAGCGGACGACCGTGGGCAGCACCGTGACGTTCCAGTGGGAGCTCGAGGTCGCGCACGCCACGAGCACGTGGGAGTACTTCGTCGACGGCGTGCTCTTCAAGACGTTCAACGACGGCGGCAAGCGCCCGGCGTACGACGTCTCGCACACGCTCACCGGCCTGCCGTCGGGCAACCACACGATCCTCGCGCGGTGGAACATCGCCGACACGAACAACGCGTTCTACAACTGCGTCGACGTGAACGTCAACGGCACCGGCGGCAACGACCCGGACCCCGAGCCGACCGACCCGGAGCCCACCGACCCCGGGCCCGGGGAGTGCACCGCCCCGGCGTGGGCCGCCAGCTCCGTCTACCTCGGCGGCGCCACGGTGTCGCACGACGGCCGCACCTACCAGGCCAAGTGGTGGACGACGGGCGAGAACCCCGCCCAGAGCGGCCAGTGGGGCGTCTGGAAGGACCTCGGCGCCTGCTGACCTGACACCTCTCACCGAGCGCTGCACACTCGCGGCCGGGAGACGCACCTCCGTGCGCATCTCCCGGCCGCGGGCGCATCCCTGACCGGCGGACGCACGACGTTCCCCGAGGTCCGCCGCCCGGACGCCGAGGACCGTCCCTGCGGAGACGGCCGGGCTACGTGGTCCCCACATGTTTTTCACCCGCCGAGAGGCTCGGGACGGGCTCTCCGCCCCCGCCGGCACGACCGCGCAGGCGCACGATCCCGGCGAACCGGGCCCGCCGGGTACGGGACTTCCCGTACCCGCTCCCGGTCGTGCGTAGTCGTTGAGCGCACGCGTCCGGGCTGCCTACGGTCCACCCGTCACGGCCGACGGTGCGGGCTCCGCACGGCGTCGGCCCTCCCCGACACAGGAAGCGAGTCCCCCATGAAGCGACTTCGCGCGGCGCTCCTCGCCGCCGTCGTGGGCGCGACCGCGATCATCGCCCCGATCGCGATCGCCCCCAGCGCCTCGGCGCACGGCTGGATCACCTCCCCCCCGAGCCGGCAGGACCAGTGCGCCACCGGCGCCACGTCCTTCGACTGCGGCGGGCTCAAGTACGAGCCGCAGTCCGTCGAGGCCGTCAAGGGCTCAATGAAGTGCTCCGGCGGCAGCGGCTACACGATCCTCGACGACGCGTCGAAGCCCTGGCCCCGCACGACCACCGGCCAGGAGGTGACCTTCCAGTGGAAGCTCACCGCGAACCACGCGACGAGCGTGTGGGAGTACTTCGTCGACGGCCAGCTCTTCGCGTCGTTCGACGGCGGCGGCGTGCAGCCCCCCAAGGACATCTCGCACACCCTCAAGGGCCTGCCCCTCGGCAACCACACGATCCTCGCGCGCTGGAGCGTCGCGGACACGGTGAACGCGTTCTACAACTGCGTCGACCTCACGGTCACGGCGGACGGCACGAACCCCGGCGGGGAGAACCCCGGCGGCGGCGAGGGCGAGAACCCGGGCGGCGGCGAGCCGGGCCAGTGCACCGACCCGGCGTGGTCCTCGACCGCGACGTACACCGGCGGGGCGAAGGTCTCGCACGACGGGAACATCTACGAGGCGAAGTGGTGGACGCTGAACAACGTCCCGGGCGCCGAGCAGTGGGGCCCGTGGAAGCTGGTCGGCGCCTGCTGACCCGCTGACCCCGCGACGGCGGGTGTCCTCGTCCCTCGGGGCGAGGGCACCCGCCGTCGTGCGTGCCGGGCGTGGACGGCGCGCCGGGTACGCGGAAGCACGTACGAGCTTTGCCCAATTGTCCGCACTCCGCACATTTCGTAGCGTCGACAGTGCCCGATCCGAGAGCGGCCCGCGACGAAGCGCGCCGCAGGACCCATGCACCACCGGATGGAGAGCGAGACAACTCATGCGAAGACTGAGAGCGGTACTCCTGGCGGCCGTCGTCGGCGCGGTCGCGATCATCGCCCCCGTGGCCATCGCCCCCAGCGCGAGCGCGCACGGCTGGATCACGTCCCCGCCGAGCCGGCAGGACCACTGCGCGAAGGGCACGACGTCCTTCGACTGCGGCGGCATCAAGTACGAGCCGCAGTCCGTCGAGGCGCCCAAGGGCTCGATGAAGTGTTCCGGCGGCAGCGGGTTCAGCATCCTCGACGACACGAGCAAGCCGTGGCCGCGCACGCAGACCGGCACGTCGGTGACCTTCCAGTGGAACCTCACCGCGGCGCACAACACGAGCACGTGGGAGTACTTCGTCGACGGCGTGCTCTTCAAGACGTTCAACCAGGGCGGCGCACAGCCCCCGAGCAACATCTCCCACACGCTGACCGGTCTGCCCGAGGGCAACCACACGATCCTCGCGCGCTGGAACGTGTCGAACACGGTGAACGCGTTCTACAACTGCGTCGACCTCAAGATCGGCGCGGGCGGCACGGACCCGGGCGACCCGGACCCCGAGCCCACTGACCCCGAGCCCGGCGAGTGCACCGCGCCCGCCTGGGCCGCCGGGTCGGTGTACGTCGGCGGCGCGAACGTCTCGCACGAGGGCCGCAACTACCAGGCCAAGTGGTGGACGACGGGCGAGAACCCCGCCCAGAGCGGCCAGTGGGGCGTCTGGAAGGACCTCGGCGCCTGCTGACCTGACACCTCTCACCGAGCGCTGCACCTGCGGCCGGGCGACGCACCTGCGCGTGCGTCGCCCGGCCGCACGCGTCTGCCGCTCGGTCCTGGGCCGCTCGGCGAACCGGCGTCAGCCGCGGCCGCGGAGGCGGTCGAGGTCGCGGCGCTCGCGCTTCGTCGGGCGGCCGGCGCCACGCTCGCGGACGGCGACGCGGACGGTCAGCTCCCGGGGCGGAGGGGGCGGGCTCTGGTCGATCACGGCCTGTGCGGCCAGAGGCGCGGAGACGCGCTTCACCAGCACCTTCTCCACGACGAGGATCCGCTCGGCCGGGCCGCCGCGCACGACGACGCGGTCGCCGACCTTGACGCTCGTCGCCGGCTTCGCGCGCTCTCCGTTGACCCGCACGTGCCCGGCCTTGACCGCCGCGGTCGCCTGCGAGCGGCTCTTGAACACCCGGACCGCCCAGAGCCAGCTGTCGACGCGCGCGCTCGTCGCCTCCGTCGTCGCCATCCCCCGAGCCTAACGACCGCGCGCACGGCTCCCGGCGTGCGAACCGCCCCGCCCCGTGCCACCGTGAAGTCAGGCATACGGGGCAGTTACGCCGTATGACCGTTTCGTCCCACAGAGAACGGAGACAGGGATGAGCTTCATCGGGTGGATCCTCATCGGCCTCATCATGGGCGCGATCGCACGCGCCATCCTGCCGGGCAAGGCAGCAGGGGGCTGGATCGTCACGCTGATCGTGGGTGTGCTGGGTGCCCTCCTCGGCGGGTGGATCGGCGGCGCGCTGTTCGGCGCGGACGCCAACGACGAGTTCTTCTCGCTCACCACGTGGTTCTGGGCCTTCGTCGGCTCGCTGCTCGTGCTGCTCATCTGGGGCGCGATCGCAGGACGTTCGGCGCGCAAGTAGGCGGCGCGCGACCGCCGCGACCGACGGCGTTCCCGGCCCGGGCTCCCTGGCGGAGCCCGGGCCGTCGTCGTCCCGGCCGTCGTCGCCCGGTCCCGCGGGCCGCCGCCAAAAGCGGTGGACACCCCGGACGCGCCGCGGTCACGCTGGACCGCATGAGCAGCGTCGCCCGCACCGCCCCCGAGGTGCCCCTCCCGCCGGGGTACACGCTCGTCGAGGCCCCGCACCCCGCGTCGCTCGACGACGCCGACGCGTGGGCCTACCACGCCGTCGCGGACGTCGGCCGGGAGCACGAGCTGGAGGTCCACGGGTACGACGACCTCGCGCTGCGACCGCGCGACGTGCTCTCCGGGATGGACCACCAGGAGTACGCGGCCAAGCGCCGCTTCGTCGTCGTGCGCTCCGCCGCCGCGCGCGCCCTGATCGCCGACGGCGTCCCGCCCGCGGTGCACGACGTCGTCGCGTACCTGTTCGTGCTCCAGCCCGCGACGAGCAACGCGCACCTGAGCGACGCGTTCGCCGTGGTCCGCCCGCAGGAGCGGGGTCGCGGCATCGGGACGCCGCTGCTCGCGCTCGCCGAGCGCCTCGCCGCGGACGCCGGGCGCACGGTGCTCCTCTCGAACACCTCGCACGGTACGGAGCCGCCGCCCGGCCCGGACGCGCTGGCCGCCACCACCGGCGCGGGCCGCGTCCCCGCCGACGCCCCCGGTCCTCGCTTCCTGCGCGCCCACGGGTACGTCCTGGAGCAGGTCGAGCGCCACTCGGTGCTCGACCTCCCGGCTGCCCCCGCGGGCCTCGACGCGCACCGCGCCGCCGCGCGGGAGTACGCCGGCCCGGACTACCGCGTGCACACCTGGACCGACGAGGTCCCCGAGGAGTGGCTCGACCAGGTGGCCGTGCTGTTCACCCGCATGAGCACCGACGCGCCGACGGGAGGCGTCGAGTTCGGCGAGGACCCGTGGGACGCGCGGCGCGTGCGCACGTGGGTGGGCGAGCAGGCCGAGAAGCGCAACGGGTTCCTCGTGAGCGCCGCGGAGCACGTGCCGACCGGCACGCTCGCCGCGTTCACCGTCTTCCTGTACCCGCGCGACCGGGACGACTTCGCGTTCCAGGAGGACACCCTCGTGCTCCGCGAGCACCGGGGGCGCCGCCTCGGGATGCTCGTCAAGGTGGCCAACCTCGACGCGCTCGCGCGCGAGCGCCCCGCGACCCGGCGCGTCCACACGTGGAACGCGCAGGAGAACGACCACATGCTCGCGATCAACGTCGCCCTCGGGTTCCGACCGGCGGGCGTGTGGGCCGCGTGGCAGCGCAGGACGACGTCGGAGGACGGCGACTGATCGCGCCCCGGGACGGACGGGCGCGACCCGCGTGACCCCGGAGGCCGCCGCGCCGTCGGCCGCTCAGCGGATGCCGTCGAGGAAGCGGATCACCCGCTCGGTGACGAGCGCGGCGGCCCCCGGCTCGTACGACGGCAGGCTCGGGTCGGTGAACAGGTGCCGGTCGCCGGGGTAGACGAACAGCTCGGCGTCCGGCGTGGAGTCCACGAGCTCGCGCGCGGCGTCGAGGTCCCCCTCGCCCGCGAACGACGGGTCGCCGTCCATGCCGTGCACCTGCACGGGCACGGCCTCGGGCCACGCCTCGCCGAACTCCGACACCGGCACGCACGCCTCCCACAGCACCGCGCCCTTCGCGCCCGCGCGCGTCTGCGCGAGCATCTGCGCCGGGAGCACGCCGAGCGAGATCCCGGCGTACACGACCGCGGGGTCGTATCCGTCCGCCACCGCCCGACCACGCTCCAGGACCGTGCCGAACCCGAGCTCCTGCACGTGCGCCATGCCCTCGTCGAGGGTCGCGAACGTGCGTCCCTCGAACAGGTCCGGCGTGTGCACGACGTTCCCCGCGCCGCGCAGCGTCTCCGCGATCGTCCGTACGCCCTCGGTCAGCCCCTGCACGTGGTGGAACAGCACGACCTCGGCCATGGTCCCCTCCTCCGGTGTCCGTCGTGGCCCGGCGGCACCGTCGCCGCGCGGTGCGCGCCGCCACGGCGCACGCCCACCATCGTCGCGCGGACCACCCACGTCCGCCCGGGCCCGGGGTCCAGGGACCGACGGCGGCCGTTCGTGAGGCCACCGGACCATGGACCGCGGGACGGTCGGGGTGGGCGAGGGCCGACGTCGGTCAGTAGTTTGGTGGTCATGACCTCGCAGCCCGTGCCGCCGCCGATCGACCCCACCACCACGCCGTCCTGGACCGCGCTCACCGTGCACCGCGACACCGTGGAGCCGGACCTGCGCACCTGGTTCGCGGTGGACCCGGACCGCGCGCGCCGTCTCACGCACCAGGCCGCCGACCTCACGGTCGACCTGTCGAAGAACCTCGTCACCGACGAGACGCTCGAGCTGCTCGTGCGCCTCGCCGAGGAGGTCCGCCTCGACGACCGCCTCGAGGCGATGTTCACGGGCGAGCACATCAACGTCACGGAGGACCGCGCCGTCCTGCACACGGCCCTGCGCCGGCCGACCCCGCTGGGCGGCGACGAGCACCTCGTCGTCGACGGGCAGGACGTCGACGCGGACGTGCACGGCGAGCTCGCCAAGGTCTACGCGTTCGCGGACAAGGTGCGCTCGGGCGAGTGGACGGGCGTCACGGGCGAGCGCGTGCGCACGGTCGTGAACATCGGGATCGGCGGCTCCGACCTCGGGCCGGTCATGGCGTACGAGGCGCTGCTGCCGTACAAGCACCAGGACATCGAGGTCCGGTTCGTCTCGAACATCGACCCGACGGACGTCGCGGAGAAGACGGCGGGCCTCGACCCGCGCACCACGCTGTTCATCGTCGCGTCGAAGACGTTCGGCACGCTCGAGACCCTGACCAACGCGCGCCTCGCGCGGGACTGGCTGTGGACGGAGCTCGCGGCGGTCGGCGCGATCGAGGACACGGACGAGTCCCGGCAGGCCGCCGTCGCGCAGCACTTCGTCGCGGTCTCGACCGCGCTCGACAAGGTCGCGGCGTTCGGCATCGACCCGGCGAACGCGTTCGGGTTCTGGGACTGGGTCGGCGGGCGCTACTCGGTCGACTCCGCGATCGGCACGTCGCTCGCGATCGCGATCGGGCCGGACCGGTTCGCCGAGCTGCTCGCGGGCTTCCACGCGATCGACGAGCACGTGCGCCGCACGCCGTTCGAGCGCAACGTCCCCGTCCTCATGGGGCTGCTCAACGTCTGGTACGTCAACTTCCTCGACGCGCACACGCACGCCGTGCTCCCGTACGCGCAGTACCTGCACCGCTTCCCGGCCTACCTCCAGCAGCTCACCATGGAGTCGAACGGCAAGCGCGTGCGGTGGGACGGCTCCCCGGTCACGACGGAGACGGGCGAGATCTTCTGGGGCGAGCCGGGCACCAACGGCCAGCACGCGTTCTACCAGCTCATCCACCAGGGCACCCGCCTCATCCCGGCCGACTTCATCGCCGTCGCGAACCCGGCGCACCCGCTCACGGACGAGGTCGGTGACGGCGGCGCGGTCCAGCCCGGCGCGGACGTGCACGGCCTGTTCCTCGCGAACTTCTTCGCCCAGACCAAGGCGCTCGCGTTCGGCAAGACCGCCGACGAGGTCCGCGCCGAGGGGACGGCGGAGGCGCTCGTGTCCGCGCGGACCTTCCCGGGCAACCGCCCGACGACGTCGATCCTCGCGCCGGCCCTCACGCCGTCGGTCCTCGGCCAGCTCATCGCGCTCTACGAGCACATCACGTTCGTGCAGGGCGTCGTGTGGGGCATCGACAGCTTCGACCAGTGGGGCGTCGAGCTCGGCAAGAAGCTCGCGCTCGAGATCGCGCCGGCCGTCGCGGGCGACGAGGACGCCCTCGCCGCCCAGGACCCGTCGACGGCGGCCCTCATCGACCGCTACCTCGACCTGCGCAACTGACCCACCCTCCCGCGCCGAGCACGACCTTGGTGTCGTCATCCGTCGGATGACGACAGCAAGGTCGTGCTCGCGGGCGCGCAGCGTCGTGGTCGGGCGGGCTCAGGCTTCCTGGCAGGTCCCCGGCGCCGCGGCCGACGTCGCGTCCGGGCAGAGCAGGTGCACCCACTCCTGGTCGAACCGGACGTCGCCGCACGGGTCGAGCGGCTCCCGGTCGACGAACGCCGCCGGGGCGACCGCGTCGCCGTCACCCCGGGCTCCCGACGGCGTGGGTACGTCGTCGGCCGGCGGCTGCGAGCCCGTCGTCGCGCACGCACCCACGACGAGGAGCCCCGCCAGCACCTGGACCAGGATCGCGACGCGCGTTGTCCGGCTCATACCCGGGACGTGTGGTGACACCCCGCGACCTTGCATCTCGTCCCCGTTCCCGGTGGTCGACGGCGGTCGTCACGACGGAGGCGACGCGCGTCGAGCCCGGGGCCGGGGATCAGCCCGCGTCCCCGGACGGCACCTTGTCCGCGACGTCGTCGTAGGTGACCTCGGCCGGAGGCTCGGCAGGTGCGTAGACCAGGCGCACGACGCCCGTCGGGAAGGTCTCGGAGCGCAGGAGCGTGAGCGGGTAGTAGGGCTCGCCCTCGTCGAAGAGCCGCTCGCCCGAGCGGGCCGCGACGGGGTGGACGAGGAGCCGCAGCTCGTCGAGCAGCCCGGCGGCGAGGAGCTGGCGCACCACCGAGATCGACCCCGCGACGAGCACCTTGCCCAGTCCGGGCTCCTCCTTGAGCGCACGGACGGCGTCGACGAGGTCGCCGTCGATCCGCTCGACGTGCCGCCACCCGAGGTCCTGGTCGCCGCGCGTCGCGACGATCTTGCGCATGTCCCCGAGCCGCGCGGCGAACGACGCGTCCTCGCCCCCGGCGGTCTCCCGCTCGGGCCACGCACCGGCGAAGCTGTCGTAGGTGACCCGCCCGAGGAGCAGCGCGTCGACGTCCTGGTAGTCCTCGTCGACGGCGGCGGCCATGTTGTCGTCGAAGTACGGGAAGTGCCACGCCGGGTCGATCTCGGCGACACCGTCGAGCGAGAGGAACAGGGTGGAGACGAGCGTCGCGGTCATGGGGTGGCCTTCCGGTCGAGGACGAGACGACGGGGCAGACCCTCGCGCCCGCGCGAACTCATCGTCCCGCCGAGCACGACCTCACGCGCGGTCGAGCACGATGTTCCTGTCGTCATCCGACGGATATCGACAGCAACATCGTGCTCGGCTGCCCCCGGGGGGCTGGGGCCGGTGGCGGAGGGTCAGCGGCGCAGGGCCAGCGTGAGGGTCAGGCCGACCGCGAGGTGCTCGACGGCGAGGAGCGCCACCGCGGCAGGCGTCACCGCGCCGAGCGGGCCGAGCAGCGAGACGAGCAGCACGACGGCGCACGTCGCGAGCCACGCGCGCTCGCCGCGACGAGGGCGACGGGACGCCAGCCGGCCGAGCAGGGCGCGCACGCCCCACGCGGCGTACCCGACGACGAGCGCCGTGACGACCGCGGCGACGACGCCGACGGTCTGGGTGCCGGTCGCGGTGCGCACCTCCGGGTCGACGCCGAGAGCCGTCCCGACGAGCAGGACGACGGCGGCGACCGCCGCGGCGACGAGCGGGACGGACCAGCGGGGGACGCGGCGTCGGACCTCCCCGGGGACCTGCCGCCCGACGGTCGCGGTGGACGAGCCGGGATGGCGGGGGACGTCCGAGGTGCGGTACGTGGTGGTCGGCGTCGTGGACATGGCACTCCTCCTTCGTCACGCGACGGTGCCGCGTGCTCTCACGGCCGAGGCCGCCGCCGGCGGGGTGCCGACGTCGTCCACCCTCGCGGCGGCGGGGCTCCCGCCGCACCGACCGGACGTCGGTGCGCGACCCGACCGGCGTCCACCCCTGCCCCTCCTGCCGGACCCCGACCCCCGACCTTGGTCGGTGGTCGACCGTGACGGCGCCCCCTAGCGTCCGGAGCATGACCACTCGCACCGACTGCCCTCCGTACCCCGGACGCCCCGTCCTCGCGACGGCCGCCGCACGCCGCGACGGGAACCGCCCGCTCGTCCCGTGGTGGACGTTCGCCCTCGCGTGGCTCGCCGTCGCGGCGCTCACGGTGCTCGCGACGGCCGGGATCGTCGGCCAGGACGACCCGGGCGCGCAGCCCGCGATCGACGTCGCCGTCGCGGCGCTGGCCCTCGCCGTCCTCCCGCTCCTGTGGTCGCGGTCCCCGCGCAACGCGCCGGTGCTCGGCGCCCTGATGCTCGCGTCGCTCGCGGCGTACTCCGGTGCGGCGACCCCCGCCTCGACGGTCGCGACCCTGCAGGTCGCGCGCTGGTACCCGGCGCGCACGGCGGTCCCGGTCGCGGTCGCGGGCTTCCTCGGCCACGCCGTGCAGGCGCTGTGGCGCCCGGAGGCGCTGCCGCTCGGCTGGTGGCTCCTGTGCGACCTCGCGGTGCACGCCGCCCTGCTCGGCTGGGGGCTGTACTGGCAGGCGCGGGCCCAGCTCATGTGGTCCCTGCGCGACCGCGCGCGGCGCGCCGAGGCCGAGCAGGAGCACCGCGTCGCGGAGGCGCGGGTCGCGGAGCGCACGCGGATCGCCCGCGAGATGCACGACACCCTCGCCCACCGCCTCTCGCTCCTCGCCGCGACGGCGGGGGCGCTCGAGTACCGCCCCGACGCCGACCCGGCGCAGCTCGCCCGCGCCGCGGGCCTGGTCCGGGCCGGGGTGAGCTCCGCGCTCGGCGACCTGCGCGACGTCGTACGGGTGCTCCGCGCCGACCCCGACGAGGTCGACGGAGGCGCCCCCGCGCCGCAGCCCACGCTCGACGACGTCGACCGCCTCGTCGCCGAGGCGCGCGCGGCGGGCGGCGACGTCGCCTACGAACGGTCGGGCTCGGCGGACGTGCCGCGGACCGTCGAGGTCGCGGCCTACCGCGTCGCGCAGGAGGGGCTGACGAACGCCCGCCGGCACGCGCCGGGCAGCCCGGTCGTGCTGCGGGTCACGGCCCGGGCGGGCGAGGTGCGCGTCACGGTGTCCGACGGCGGTCCGCGCCTCGTCGCGGTCGGTGGCGTCGGTGGAGCGCGGGACGCGGCGGGAGAGGGCACCGGCACCGGGCTCGTCGGGCTGCGCGAGCGGGTCGACCTGCTCGGCGGGACGCTCGACGCCGGAGCGCGGGACGACGGGTTCGTCCTCGATGTCCGGCTACCGTGGGACGCGTGAGCGATCAGGGTGGACGCGGAGGCGGGGCGCGCGCGGACGGACGGGCACCGGGCGACGCGCCACGCACCCGGCTGGTGATCGTCGACGACGACGCGCTCGTCCGCGCCGGGCTGCGGCTCATGCTCGACGGCGCGCACGGGATCGAGGTCGTCGGCGAGGCCGCCGACGGGGCCGAGGTCACGTCGGTGCTCGACGCCCACCCGACCGACGTCGTGCTCATGGACCTGCGGATGCCGCGGGTCGACGGGATCGAGGCCACGCGGCGGGTGCGTTCGAGGGCCGGCGCGCCCGCCGTCGTCGTGCTCACGACGTTCGACAGCGACGAGGAGGTGGTCGGCGCCCTGCACGCCGGGGCGTCCGGCTACCTGCTCAAGGACATGCCGCCGGAGCGGATCGTGGCGGCGGTGCGCGCGGCGGCCGCGGGCGAGCCGGTCCTGTCGCCGGAGATCGCGCGGCGGCTCATGACGTCGGTCGCCGACGCGGGCGGCGAGCGGGACCGTGCCCGCGCGGCGCTCGACGCGCTCACCGGACGCGAGCGCGACGTCGCGGTCGAGCTGGGCCGCGGCGCGGCGAACGCCGAGATCGCGGCGACCCTGTTCCTCAGCGTCCCGACGGTGAAGGCGCACGTGTCGAACGTGCTGCTCAAGCTCGGCCTGGAGAACCGGACGCAGGTCGCGCTGCTCGTCCACGCCGCCGACCTGACCTGACGACAGACCTCCCCGCCTCCGTGTCCGACCACGTCCTGGCCCGCCGTCGAGCACGACATGGAGGTCGTTCTGGCTCCGATAACGACCCTCATGTCGTGTTCGGCCAGAGGGGTGAGGTCAGTCGCCGGGCCACTCCCCCGTCCAGCGCTCGAACGCGCGCGCGCCACCGCGGTCGATGAGTGCCTTGACCGCCGCGAAGATGGCGCCCTGGATCAGCGCCGCGACGAGGATCTCGCGCAGCCGGTACTCGGACTCGAGCGGCTTGGGCGCGTCCGTCCGGTGGCCCGGGGTCACGCGCTTGTAGACCTGCTTGAACACCTGCCCCGCGACGAGCCCGCCCACGATCGAGCTGGCGAGCCCCACGGGGCGGTAGAGGATCTTCGCGGCCTTGCCGCCGGTCTTCTCCGGGGGATGCGTCCCCGCCGTCACGTCGTCGCTCATCCCTCGACGCTAGGTCGGCTGCGGCTCTCTCGCCCGTCGCACGACCGCGAGCGCCGTCCGCGTGGGGTCAGCCCGGGACGACGGCGCAGCCCGCCGGGTCGGGCGCGACGTGCACGCGGGCACCGGGTTCGTGCCCTGCGTCGGCACGGGCACCCGCGAGCGCCACGAGGCGGGCCGGTGCGCCGGGGTCGGCGCCGGGGAGGACGACGTCGACCGTGACCTCGACCGCTCCTCGCCGGAACACGCTGCCGACGACCGTCGCGGCCCACGTGTCGTCGGACGGCGCCGGGACCTCCGCGGGCACGAGCCGCAGCCCGCGCGGCCCGATCGCGAGCACGCTCACGTCGCCGCAGGGGACGAACGCCTGGTAGCCGAGGAACTCCGCGACGCGGCGCGAGGCGGGGGCTCGCCACAGGTCCTCGGGCGGCGCGACCTGGAGGAGCCGGCCCGCGTCCATGACGGCGACGCGGTCGGCGACGGTGAACGCCTCGTCGTGGTCGTGGGTGACGAAGACGGCCGTCGTGCCGGTGGCGCGCAGCGCCTCGCGCAGGTCGAGCGCGAGGCGCTCGCGCAGCCCGCGGTCGAGCGCGGAGAGCGGCTCGTCGAGCAGGAGGAGCCGCGGACGCGGCGCGAGGGACCGCGCGAGCGCGACCCGCTGGCGCTCGCCCCCGCTGAGGGTCGCGACGGCGCGCCGCTCGTACCCGGCCAGCCCGACGACGTCGAGCAGCTCGGCCACGCGCGCGTCGCGCGCGGCGCGCGGCAGACCCCCGATCCCGTAGGCGACGTTGCCCGCGACGTCGCGGTGCGGGAAGAGCTGGCCCTCCTGGAACATGAGCCCGAACCCGCGCCGGTGCACGGGGACTCCCGTGAGGTCGCGGCCGTCCCACGCCACGGAGCCCGCGGCGACCGGCTCGAGCCCCGCGACGGCGCGCAGCAGGCTCGACTTGCCGCACCCGCTCGGCCCGAGCAGGGCGAGCACCTCGCCGGGCGCGACGTCGAGCGTGACGCCCGCGACCGCCGTCGTGCCGGGGTCCGTGCCCGCTCCCCCGGCGCCGCGCCCGCCGTACCGCACGACGACGTCGCGCACCGCGAGCCCGGCGGCCACCCCGGTGCCGGGGCCGGCGCGCGACGGCTCCGGCGTGCCCGCGCGCGCGGGGGCGGGGTCGGTCTGCACCATCAGAACTCTCCTCCGGGTCGGTCGCCGCGCAACCGCTCGGCGAGCAGCATGACGGTCGCGGTGAGCAGCGCGAGCACGACGCTCGCCGCGAGCGCCATGCCGTAGTTCTCGGCGCCCGGGCGCCCGATGAGCCGGAAGATGACGACCGGCAGGGTCGCGCTGTCCGGGCGGGCGAGGAACGACGTCGCGCCGAACTCCCCGAGCGAGACGGCGAACGCGAACCCGACGGCGAGGCCGAGGGAGCGGGCGGCGATCGGGCCGTCGACCGTGCGGAACACGCGGCCGGGCGCGGCGCCGAGGGTCGCGGCGGCCTCGCGCAGGCGCGGGTCGATGGCGCGCAGCGTCGGCAGGACCGTGCGCACGACGAGCGGGATCGCGACCACCGCCTGTGCGATCGGCACGAGCAGCCCCGACGTGCGCAGGTCGACGTCGAGGCCCAGCGGCCGGTCGAGCGTGAGGAGGAACCCGAAGCCGACCGTCACGGCGGAGACCCCGAGCGGGAGCATGAACACCGAGTCGAGCACCGAGATCGCGCGCCGCCCGCCGCGCGATCTCGCGCGCCGGGACACGACGAGCGCCACGAGACCCCCGATCACGACGGCGACCACGGTCGCGAGCGCGGCGGTGCGCAGCGAGTTGCCCGCCGCCTCCCACACGGTGACGGAGAGCGCGTTGCGCCCGCCCGTCGTACCGAGGTTCGCGTAGTTGTCGAGGCCCCAGCCGCCGCCCGGGACGCGGAACGAGCGCACGACGAGCGTGCCGAGCGGCAGCCCGACGAGCACCACGACCACGGCCGCGGTGAGCGCCGCGGGCGCGAGGTCGCGGCCGTCGCGCCACAGGCGCAGCGGGTGCGCGGACGACGCCGACGACGACAGGTTGAGGGCGCGCTCGCGCCGGGCCCGCGTGCGGTTCGCCACCGTGAGCGCCGCCGCGACGACCACGAGCTGCACGACCGACAGCACCGCCGCGGTGCGCAGGTCGAGGAACTGCGTGGTCTGGATCCAGATCTCCGTCTCGATCGTCCCGTAGCGGATGCCGCCGAGCACGAGCACGACGCCGAACGCCGTCGCGCAGAAGAGGAAGACGATCGACGCGGCGCTCGCGATCGCGGGCGTCAGCGCCGGGAGCGTCACGGTGCGGAACGCGCGCCACGGCGTCGCGCCGAGGGCGCGCGCCGCCTGCTCGGCGCGTGGGTCGAGGTGCTCCCAGAGCCCGCCGACCGTGCGCACCACCACGGAGTAGTTGAAGAACACGAGCGCGACGACGATCGCCGCGAACGTCTCGTCGAGCCGCAGGAACCCGAGCGGGCCGCCCTGCACGAGCAGCGACCGGAACGCGACGCCGACGACGACGGTCGGGAGCACGAACGGCACCGTGACGAGCGCGCGCACGACCCGCCGCCCGGGGAACCGGCACCGGTACAGCACGTACGCGCCGGGCACGCCGAGCAGCACCGAGAACGTCGTCCCGAGCACCGCCTGCCAGAGCGTGAGCCCGAGGATCCGCCACGTGCGCGGCTGCGAGAACACTTCCGCGAACCCCGAGAGGTCGAGGCCGCCGTCGTCCCCGACGAACCCGCGCGCCACGAGCGTGACGACCGGCCACGCGAAGAACACCCCGAGGAACGCGAGCGGCACCGCCGCCGCCAGACCCCACAGCACCGCGCGTCCGACGCCGCCGCGCCAGACCGCCCGACCCCTCACCACGGCTCTACCTCGCGCGACCACGGCTCTACCTCGGCAGACCGGGGCTCTACCTCGCGAGGTAGAGGCGTGGTCACGCAGCGCGCACCGGGCGTCAGTCGACGACCGTGGCCGTCCATGCCTTGATCCACTCGTCGCGGTGCGCCGAGACGTCGGCGGGCGCGACCTCGAAGGGCTCGTCGGCGAGCGGGGCGAACTCGGCCCAGCCGTCGGGGAGCGCGACGGAGTCGTCGGCGGGGTACATGTACATCTGCTCCGGGACGTCGGCCTGGAACGCCTCGCTCACGAGGAAGTCCACGAGCTGCTGCGCGCCCTCGGGGTTCTTCGCGTTCGCGAGCACGCCCGCGTACTCGACCTGGCGGAAGCACGTGTCGAGCAGGGCACCGGTCGTGGACGCGGAGCCGTCCTCGGTGAGCGTGAACGCGGGCGACGTCGAGTACGACAGCACGAGCGGGCGCGGCCCGGCGCCCTCGGAGCCGGAGAAGTCGACGTAGTACGCGTCGGACCACCCGTCGACGACCTTGACGCCGTTGTCCCGGAGGTCGGCCCAGTAGTCCTCGTAACCGTCCTCGCCGAACGCGCCGATCGTCGCGAGGAGGAACGCGAGACCGGGCGACGACGTCGCCGGGTTGGTCACGACGAGGAGGTCCTCGTACTCCGGCTTCGCGAGGTCCTCGAGCGAGACGGGCTCCGGGATCCCGGCGTCGGCGAACCACGCGTGGTCGACGTTGACGCACACGTCGCCGAGGTCGACCGCCGTGAGCTCGTCGCCGTCGCCGACGGCGTACGAGGCCGCCGAGTCGGAGAGGCCCTCCGGCGTGTAGGGCGCGAGGACGCCCTCGTCGATCGCCCGCGAGGCGAACGTGTTGTCGATCCCGAACACGACGTCGCCCAGCGGCGAGTCCTTGGTGAGGATCAGCTGGTTGACGAGCGCGCCGCCGTCGCCGGGGGCGACCTGCTCGACGGTGAGCCCGCTCTCCTCCTCGAACGCGGCGAGCACCTCGTCGCTCACGGCGAAGGAGTCGTGGGTGACCAGGGTGACCGTGCCCCCGGTGCCCGACGACGCGTCGTCGCCCCCGGAGCCTGAGGTCGCGTCCTCGCCGCCACTGCACGCGGCGAGGGCGAGGAGGGCGAGGGTCGTGCCCGCGCCCGTGACGAGGGCGCTCCGGCGGGTACGGGCGGTCGTGCGCTGCATGTGTCCTCCCAGGACGTTCAGGAGGGGTTCACCGGCCCGCGCGACCGTGCCCCGCGAGCGCGGGCGACCGCACGAGCAGGTGATCGAGATTCCCGACTTCCTCCACCGGTGCTAACCGGATCAGGTTCGAGGGTCTGCGGTGGTCCGCACTCTCAGCTCCTCCAGGAGCTCCCCTGTCGTTCCCGTCGAGCCTACACCGGGCCGCGCCTGGGGAATCCCCCTGAGAGAACCCTGAGCGCGGACCCGCGGCGACAAGGGAGGGGTTCCGGGCCGGTCCCCGATGCCCCGGGGCGCACCGCCGCGGGAGGGTCGAGACGACCGGACCGGGACACCCGGCCGACGACGCAGGAGGGGAAGGACCGATGAGCAGCAGACCTGGGACGACGGGCGTGAGGACGACCGTCGCCGCGCCCGCCGAGCACGCCGCGGGTGCCGCCGGGACCACGCCGGAGCGGCCCGTGATCGCCACCGCGCGGGGGATCGTGAAGACCTACGGGCGCGGCGAGGCCGCGGTCCGCGCCCTGGACGGCGTCGACGTCGACCTCGAACGGGGGCGCCTGACCGCGATCATGGGCCCGTCGGGGTCGGGCAAGTCGACCCTCATGCACTGCCTCGCCGGGCTGGACTCCCCCACGGCGGGGACCGTCGTCGTGGACGGCGAGACGGTCTCGGCGATGAGCGAGCGACGGCTGACGCGGCTGCGACGCACGCGCATCGGGTTCGTCTTCCAGTCGTTCAACCTCGTGCCGACGCTCACGGCGGAGGAGAACATCGTGCTCCCGCTCGCCGTCGCGCGCCGGCCCGTGGACCGGGAGTGGTTCGACCGCGTCGTCGACGCCGTCGGCCTGCGCCCGCGGCTCGGGCACCGCCCGGCGGAGCTCTCGGGCGGGCAGCAGCAGCGGGTCGCGTGCGCGCGGGCGCTCGTGTCCCGGCCGGCGGTCGTGTTCGCGGACGAGCCGACCGGCAACCTCGACTCGCGCGCCGCCGCGGAGGTGCTCGGCTTCCTGCGCGCCTCGGTGGACGACCTCGGCCAGTCCGTCGCGATGGTCACGCACGACCCGACGGCGGCGTCGTACGCGCACCGCGTGCTGTTCCTCGCGGACGGGCGCCTCGTGACCGAGCTGCGCGAACCCACGCCGCAGGCCGTCCTCGACACGCTCGGGGCCCTCACGCCCGCGGCGTCCGCGGGCGCGCACGCCGCCGGCCCGGCGCACGAACCGGCGACCGTCCGATGATGGGCCGGATCGCGCTGCGCGGCGTGCGCGCGCACGGCGCACAGCTCGTGCTGTCCGTGCTCGCGGTGACGATCGGCGTCGCGTTCGTCACCGGCACGTTCGCGCTCCGCGCGATGCTCGCCTCGACCTTCGACGGCATCGTCGCGTCGTCGATCCAGGCCGACGCGTACGTGCGCGGCGCGGCCAGCGCCGGGTCCGCGCTCGAGTCGTCGTCCGCGCAGCTCGGCGGCGCACGGAGCCTCGTCCCGGCGGACCTGGCCGGCACGCTCGACGCGCGGGACGACGTCGACCTCGCGCTCGCGGAGGTGAGCGGCCCCGCCGTCCTGGTGGGCGCCGACGGCACCGCGGTGCTGAGCACCCAGGCGCCGAGCATGGCGGTCGGGTACGACCCGCGCGACCCCGGGCCGCGCGTGGTCGACGGCCGGGCGCCGGAGAACGGCGGCGAGGTCGCGCTCGAGTCCGCGACGCTCGAGGCGTCCGGGCTCGCCGTGGGCGACACGACCGACGTCGTGCTCGGGGACGCGGTGCGCCCGGTGCGCGTCGTCGGCGAGCTCTCCCTGTCCGCGCCCATGGCGGGCGCGACGATCGTCCTGCTCGACGCGGCGACCGCGGCCGCGACGTACGCGCCGGACGGCATGGTGCCGTCGATCGCCCTGCACGCCTCCGACGGCGTCTCGCCCGAGGCGCTGCGCGACGCCGTCGCGACGTCGCTGCCCGACGGCGCCGAGGCCGTGACGGGCGCGGAGCTGCGCGCCGAGACGAGCAGCGCCGTCGCCGACCAGCTCGGCTTCGTCTCGACGTTCCTGCTCGTGTTCGCCGGGCTCGCGCTGTTCGTCGGCACGTTCATCATCACCAACACGTTCGCGATGCACGTGCGCCGCCGCACGCGCGAGCTCGCGCTCCTGCGCGCCGTCGGGGTGTCGCCCGGGCAGGTGTTCGCCTCGGTGCTGGGGCAGGCCGCGGTCGTCGGGGTCGTCGGCGCGGTGCTGGGCGTCGCGGCCGGGTTCGGGCTCGCCGAGCTCGCGCGGGCCGGGCTCGGCGCGGTGGGCATGGAGCTCGCCGGGTCGCTGCCCGTGACGACGGCCGGGATCGTGGTCCCGCTCGTCGTCGGGGTGGTGGTGTCGGTCGTGGCGGCGGCCCTGCCCGCGCGCCACGCGGCGCTCGTCCGGCCCGTCGAGGCGATGCGGGCCGACGTCGTGCGGCCCGCCGGCCCGGGCGTCGCCCGGGTGGTCGCGGGGACGCTGACCCTGCTCGCCGGCACCGGTCTCGTGGTGGGCGCCGCGGTGGTCGGGAGCGGCGGTGCGCCGCTCCTCGGGCTCGGCGCCGTCGGGGTGATCGCGGGCGTGCTGCTGCTCTCCCCGCTCGCGGTCGGTCCCGTGCTCGGAGTCCTCGCCGCGCCGTTCGTCGCGCTGGTCCGGCCGCTCGGCGGGCTCGCGCGCGGCAACGTGACGCGCCAACCGCGGCGCACGGCCGCGACCGCAGGGGCGCTCGTCGTGGGGATGGCGCTCGTGTCGACGACGTCCGTCCTCGCGCTCTCGGCGCGCGAGTCCGTGACCGGCATCGTCGACGAGGAGACGGCCGCCAACCTCGTCGTCCGGTCCGCGACCCCGTACCTGCCCGAGGGCGTCGCGACCGACGTGCGCGCGGTGCCCGGCGTCGCGTCCGTCGACCTCACGACGTACGGGCAGGTCGCCGTCGACGGCGAGCCGCAGCTCGTCGTCGGGTTCCCTGCCGAGGGCTTCGGCCGCTCGGTCCGCACGACGGCCGTCGAGGGCGACCTCGACGCGTACGCGCGCGGCGAGGCGGCCGTCATGGCGGACGCGCTCGACGAGCACGACTGGGCGCTCGGCGACGTCGTGACGATCGCCGACCCCACCCGGCCCGACCTCCCGGCGCACGAGGTCCGCATCGGCGCCGTGATCGACTCCCATGCGTTCTCGGTCGACATGCTCCTGCCGCCGGACGTCGCCTCGGCCGTCGGCGCGACGACCCCCGAGATGCTGTTCCTCGACGTCGAGCCGGGCGCCGACCTCGCGGCCGTGCGGGGCGCGGTGACCGAGGCCGTCGCGCCCTACGTCGTCGCGAGCGTGCTCGACGCCGACGAGTTCGCCGGGGAGGTCGCGTCCCAGGTCGAGTCGATCCTCGCGATCGTCTACGCGCTGCTCGGCCTGTCCGTGCTCGTCGCGGTGCTCGGGATCGTCAACACGCTCGCCCTGTCCGTCGTCGAGCGGACGCGCGAGATCGGGCTCCTGCGCGCCGTCGGGCTGGGGCGCGCCCAGCTCGCCACGACGATCGTCATCGAGTCCGTGCTGGTCGCGGTCTTCGGGACGGCGGTCGGGCTGGTCGTGGGGACCGGCCTGGCCGCCGCGCTCCCGTCCGTCCTCGCGGACGAGGGCTTCACGACCCTCGCCGTGCCGTGGGCCCAGCTCGGGGCGATGCTCGCGCTCGCCGCCGTCGTCGGGGTCGTCGCGGCGGTCTGGCCCGCGACGCGCGCGGCCCGGCTGCCCGTGCTCGACGCGGTGAGCCAGGAATGACGCGAGGGCGGTGACGAGACGCGAGAAGTGGCCCTCCACGGTGGCCTCCAGAGGGCCACTTCTCGCGTCTCGCGACGTCGGGCCGTGGCCACGTGCGCGCGCCGCGCGACGCGGGCGCCGACGGTTCGCACTACGGTGGGAGCACGCCCGCGCCGACCGGCGCCCCGACTCACGGAGGACCCTCGTGGCCGACACGACCGAGACCGAGCAGACCCTGGCCGTGAAGGTCGGCACCGTCGCCCTCACGTTCGCCGCGGGCTGGGTGGCGCAGAAGCTCGTCACGTTCGTCTGGGCGAAGGTCACGGGTCACGACGCCCCCAAGGACCTCGACGACGAGGAGGTCGGCATCGTCTCCGCCGTCACCTTCGCGGCCGTCGCCGCCGGCGTCGGCGTCCTCGCGCGCCGGTTCGCCGGCAAGGAGGCCAAGCGCGTCGTCGCCCGCCTCGCGTCGCGCGCGTCGTAGCCGCCGCTCGAGCCCGGGGTCGTTCCTCACGATCGTCGCGACGTGGGGAGGGACCCCGGGTTCGGCGTACCCGACGGCGAGAGTCGGCGCTGGGTCAGCGCACCGGGGGTGCCGGATCGGGCGGGGTCCAGCCCATCGCGGCGCGCGCCCCGCGCGTGACCGCGGAGGCCGGGGTCAGGCGCATGAGCCCGTTCCGGACGGTCTGCCGCCAGCCGCCGCCGAGGTGCGAGCCGAAGCGACCCGTCGCGACCGATGCCCGGGCGAGCGCCCGGCACCGGGGCCGGCGCGCGGCGTCGTACCCCGCGAGCGCCAAGGCGAGCCGACCGCCCGCCGCGACGGGCGACCCGACCAGGAGGCCGACGCACAGCCCGTCCTCCAGCGCCGTCGCCGCACCCTGCCCCATCGTCGGGAGCGTGCCGTGCGCGGCGTCGCCGACCAGGACGACGCGGCCCGTCGCGTAGCGCGGGAGGCCGCCGGGCAGGTGGTGCACGTCGTGGCGCAGGACGGCGTCCGGCGACGTCGCGGCGAGGACCTCCTGCACCGGCGGCGCCCACCCGGCGAACCGCTCACGGGCCGCGCCCAGCTCGTCGTCCAGCCGCGTCCGCTCGGGCATCGTGACGTAGCCGTACCAGTAGGTCTCGTCGGCGGCGGTGCGCAGCAGGCCGAACTCCGCGTGCGCGCCCCAGTACTGGGTCAGGGCCTTCGCGCCCCAGGCACCGGGGGTGATCGCGCGCCAGCTCGAGTAGCCGCTGTACACCGGCACGCTCGCCGGGAACAGGGTCGCGCGGACGGCGCTGCGCATCCCGTCCGCGCCGACGACGAGGTCCGCCTCCCGACCCGCGACGACGGCGGGCGACCCGGCGGGGTCGCCGGGATCCAGCGTGGTCACCGGCGTCGCCGTGACGATCTCGACGCCCAGGTCGGTCGCCCGGCGGTGCAGCGCCTCGTGGAGCCGACGCCGGTGGACGCCGACCAGCTCGACGGACGCGCGCACCGCGGGGGTGCCGGGCAGCGTGAGGATCGGGCGCCCGTAGAGGTCCCACGTCCCGCCCGCCCAGGTCGCGTACCCGAGCCGGGCGACGGCGTCGTCGTCGAACCCGAGGCCGCGGAACGCCGCGACCGCGTTGCGCGACATGGCGAAACCCGCGCCGACCTCGCCCAGCGCGGGTGAGCGCTCGAGGACGGTGACGCCCCACCCCGTGCCCGCGAGAGAGATCGCGGACGCGAGACCGGCGATCCCGGCTCCGACGACGATCGCGGTAGGGGTCATGGGTGCCTCCAGGTCGACGAGCCCGAGGCGCATACCACTACGGGCGTTGTAGTACAGATGTTGCCATACTGGCAGCCATGCCGAGGACCAACCCCGGGCGGCGGGCCGCTCTCGCGGACGCCGCCGTCGCCCTCCTCGCCACGGACGGCGTGCACGGCCTCACCCACCGCACGGTCGAGCGCGCCGCAGGGCTCCCGGCAGGGACCGCGGCCAACTACGTCCGCAGCAGGGAGGAGCTGCTCGTCGCCGCGGCCGAGCGCGTCGTCGACCAGCACCTCGCCGCCATGCGGCGGATCGACCGGACGCTCGACGTCTCCGGCTCCCCGGAGCCGCTGACCGAGCTCCTCGCCGCATCCCTCGAGGACGCCGTCACGACGTCGCGCGAGCGGTACCTCGCGATCTTCGAGCTCCAGCTCGAGGCGCGCCGCCGCCCGGCGCTCGCCACGGCGCTGGCGCGGCTCGGCTCCGTCGCGACCGCGTTCACCGCCGACGAGCACGCCACGCTGGGGCTCGACGTCCCGCCCGACGCGATCCCCCTGCTCGTCACCCTCTACGGCGGCGCGCTGTTCTCCCTGGTCAACGCCCCGGGAGACGTCGACCGCGAGACGACCCGCCGCCTCGCCCGCGCGATCGTGCGGGGAGCACTCGGAGCCGACCCGTCCGCCCCGCCGACGTGACCGCCACCGCCCGCGGGCGAGGCGCTCGCGGGCCGGCAGCGCCCGGCGCTCCCGCCCCGGTACCCTGGCGCGCGTGACGGCCCCACCGGCAACCCCTGCGAGCGCCACGCCGGTCCCCCAGGACCCGGTCCTGCGATCCGGCGCGCGCGTCCTCGCCGACGCCGGCCGCCTGCTGTCCCGGCACTGGCCCGCGCTCGTCGCGGTCGCGCTCCTCGCCGAGGTCGTGCACGAGCTCGCGCTGCGGGCGGCGCTCGCGGTCGCCCCGTCGTCCGGCGTGCTCGGCCTGCTCGTGCTGTGCTTCTCGCCGCTCGCGACGGTCGTCGGGATCGTCGTCATGCTGCACGTCCTGCGCCGCGAGCCGCGGACGGAGCGCGACCGCCTCGAGGTCCGGGCGCTCCTCGGCTCGATCGCGTCGGTCCTCGTCCCGTACCTCGTCATCTACGAGTTCTACGGCGGCCTCTCGTCCGACTGGCAGTCGTACATCGACTCCGCGGCGCTCGACCACGCGTTCGCGGCCGGGTCCGGGATCGAGACGGCGAGCCCGATCCCCGAGGGCTTCGGGCTCACGGTCGTGCTCGTCGTCGCGGGCGCGCTGCTCGCCCGGACGCTGCTCGAACGTCTCGCCAAGCGCGTCGACCGCGGCATCTCCGCCGCGGGCGGCGACACGCGGCGCAGCGCACGCTCGGCCGCGGTCCGCATCGCGGCGGGCTACTGCGAGGTCGTGTGGATCGTCGTCGGCGCGTTCACCGTGACGGCCGTCGTCGGCCGCGTGCGCGAGTGGTGGACGTCGCGCGTCGTCGTCGTCGAGACCACGACGTGGTGGGACGGCGTGGTGGCGCGCGTCGACGTGCTCAAGCCGCTCGTCGACGCCCTGGGCCCGACGACGTCGCTCCTCCTCGCGGGCGTCGTCACCGGCCTCGTCGTGCCGCTGGCCTGGCTCACCCTCGGCACGATCGTCTACGGCGTCGAGGCGATCGACGTCGTCGACCCCGCGCACGCGACGCAGGGCGGCGGCGAGCCGGCGGGCCGCGCGACGCGCGTCGTCGACCGGTTCAACCGGACGCTCGGCGAGAGCGGCGCGCGCAGAGCGTGGGAGCTCATGCTCGACCCCGGCCGGCGGTTCGGCGGCCTCGTGGGCGCGGTCGGCATGCTGTGGCGCAGCCGGTGGAGCGCCGTGCTGCTCTTCTGCGTCGCGTTCGCCCTCCTCACGCTCGGCGAGCAGGTCGTCTACACGGCCGCGCAGGCCGTCGTCGGCCAGCCGGGCATCGTCGCCTGGCGCGCGCTCGTCGGCCCGCTCGAGATCGTCGCGACGGTCGTCGTGCAGGTGCTCACGACCGTGCTGCTCGCGGCCGCCGCGGACGCGCTGCTCGCGAGCCTCGGCCTGCCGTCGGCGCTGCGGACGCGGCGCGTGGCCCGGTCCCGGACAGCGGTCGGCACGGCGGTCGGCGCGGCGGTCGGGGCCGGGGCCGGCACGACGGCGGACGGCGCGTCAGCCGGCTGAGACCGTCGCGGACAGGTCGTCACCGGACCGGTCGTCGTCGGGCCGCCCCTCGACGAGCAGCGCCGCCGCGACGACGTCACGGATCTCGGTGTCCGTCAGCGCGTGGTCGCGTGCCAGGCGGACGAAGCGCGCCGCCGCGTCCGTCACCGCCGCACGCGACAGCGTCGCGGCCGGAGCCGTCACGAGGGTCCCGACCCGTCGCCGCGTCGTGGCGAGCCCGGCGGCCTCCAGGTCGCGGTAGGTCCGCGCGACCGTGCCCGGCGCGATCCCCAGGTCGTTCGCGAGCGCCCGCACCGTGGGCAGGCGCTGCCCGTCGGCGAGGTCGCCCGCCGTGACGAGGGCCGCGAGCTGGGCGCGGAGCTGCTCGTAGTGCGGCGTCGGGGAGTCCAGGTCGATGCGGACGGCGAGGCTCACGCGACCGCCCCCGCCGGCTCGCGCGCGGGCGCCGCCGTCGGCGCAGGGTCGCGGGCCGGCCAGAGCAGGACCACGATCGCCACCACCATGACCGCCAGCGCCACGAGGAGCAGGGCGTTCCCGGCCTGGAGGTGTCCCGGGCTGAGCCCGGGCCCCCTCCGCACGCCGTCGCCGTTCCCCAGCCCCAGCCAGCGCAGCGAGAGCCCGGCCAGCGCGACGAGCCCGCCGAGCGTCAGGCCCAGGACGAGGCGCTCGTCACCGCGGAGTGCCGCACCGCGCGCCGCCCCGCCGAGCTCGGGACGACGGCACGTCGGCCGTCCCACCACAGGAGCGCGGCAACGACGGCCGCGGCGAGCAGCGCGACGTCGACCGCGAGGGCGACGGGGGACGGCAACGGGTTCCCCAGCATCCACGACTCGCCGCGGCCGAGCGTGGCGAGCCCGAGGTCGGCGAGCTACGGGCTCGGATGCTCGACCCGGTCGCCCGCTCCTGCAAGGTTCTTCGAGGTCAGCGGGCCCGGCAGGGCCGGGCACCCGATCACGACGCGGGCAGCGACCAGTAGGCGGGGAGCAGCTCCGGCTCGACGAGACGCACCTCGGCGGGTACGGCGTCGTCGGGCGTGAGGAAGTACTGCGTGCTGCGGCTCGAGACGGCGCCCGTGCAGACGGGGGCCTCGGGGAACGGCATGCCCGGGAGCGCCGACGCGCCCGCCGTGAACTCGCGCCCGGCGTCGTCGAGGAGCACGACCTCGCACGACGAGTACGTCTCCTCCTCGCTCGCCGGGGCGTCGGGCGCGTCCGACCGCAGCGACACGTCGGCGGCCCAGAGCGTGTAGCCGTCGGGCGCCTCGATGCGGTCCCCGTACCCGTCGTCGAGCCAGTCGACCTCCTCGAGCCCGGCGAGTCGCGCCCGGACGTCGCCGACCTGCGCCCAGCCCTCGGCGTCGGCCGTGTGGGCGCGGTGCGGCGCCGACGCCCACCACCCCTGCACCGCGTCGGAGCGCCACGTGAGGGTGCCGAGCGCCGCGAGCGCCCCCGCCAGCACGACGAGCCACCACCGGTTCGCGCGCCACCACCCCACGCTCCCGCTCATCCGTCCCACCCCCCGGGGACGAGCGCGGGCCGCACCACGTCGACGACGGCGTCGGCCGCGGGCCGCTCCAGGCGACCGAGGTCGATCTCGGCGACCGCCTGCGGGCGGTCGATGTCCGCGTCGTCGTGCTCCGTGAGGACCCGCAGCACGACGTCCCCGTCGAGCGCACGCCCGGGCACCTCGACGACCACGGTCCCGGCCTCGGGGACGTCCGGGTCCACGAACGTGCTCATCATCGTGTTGCTCGCGCGGTGCGACGCCGCGTGGTCGCGCCCCGCGGCGTCGCGCAGCTCGAGCGCCTCGATGCCGGCCTCCTTCGTGGTGCCGGACACCGCGAGATCGACGGCGACCCACGCGCCGTCGGTCGTCAGCGTGTCGAACCCGTCCTCGAGCACCGTGCCCGTGCGCACGTCGTCGACGCGCACGCGCAGCGGGCCCGCGGTGACGACCTCGCCGACGCCGCCGCGCGTCGTCGTCGCCGTGAGCGTGGGCCACCACGTGTCGACGCGCGCCACCGCGGCCCCGACGCCCACGGCGAGGAGGAGCAGGACGACGGTCACGACGACGTCCGCACGCCGCGGGCGCCCGGGCGCGGCGGGCTTACCGGCGGTCGTGGGATCGCCCGCGGTCGCCGGGGTGGTCGCCGTGTCCACGGTGGGCTCGGTCACCACGCCTCCTCGTCCTCGGGCGGGTCCACGATCTCCGGCGGGACGTCGCCGGGCGGGACGTCCACGAGCACCACGGCGCCCGTCTCGGCCCACCGGCGCCCGCCGCCGACCGTCATGTCGCGGTAGCGGAAGCTCGGGACCGTGACGGTGAGGGGCTCGTCGGGGGCGGCGGACGTCGCGCCGCCCTCGGGGACCGTCACGGGCCACAGCAGGGCGACGTCCTCGGCCAGGCCCGGCTGCAGCTCGGGGTAGACCGAGGCGTCGCGCACGAGCAGCGTCGGGTCCGGGCGGTCCGGTTCCGCGTCGCCCGCGAGCGCCAGCCCGCCCGGCAGCGCGTCGGGGAGCGTCACGGCGGTGCGGTCCAGACGTCGGGGCTCGCGGTCGGTGTCCAGCGCACCCACCACCACGACCAGCCACGCGTCGGCGCCGGAGTCCTCGAGCGCGGAGACCTGCACGGCGTCCGTCACGGACCACGACCGCACCGTCAGGTCGAACGGTCCCGTCGGGACGGGCTCCCCCGCGGCGGCGTGGGCGGGCCCCGCCTCGGCGGCGACGTGCCGCGCGAACCCGCCGGCCGCCGCCGTCCCCGCCACGAGGCCGAGCACGACCGCCAACGCGACACGGCGGGGCCACGTCCCGACGACCGCGCGGAGCAGCGGGATGCTGCGGGCGGCCCTCGGCGCGGTCGACGTCACGGCGCGCATCCTACGGGGCTGGCGGCGTGCCCGTCAGGCCCCGCGGACGAGGAGCGTCGTGACGGGTCCCATGACGATCGCGTACATGAACGCGAAGAACAGCGTGTGCAGCAGGACGAACAGGAGCGCGGCGCGCACGGCGCCCCGGGCCCGGAAGTGCGTGCCGAGCTTGCGCACGAACTCGACGGGGTGGGCCAGGTCCCAGCTGTTGAAGCGCACGTACCGGCCCAGGTAGATGCCCACGGACACGAGCGCGAGCACGACGAGCACGGCGATCCACGAGGACGCGTGCCGGAACGGGTCGTCGTCGTTCGGGTACAGCACGAGGGCGAGCAGCGCCTGCGCGAGGAAGACGTTGACGACCGTGTTCATGACGCCCGACATCGCGAGCGTGAGCACGGCGACGATGTCGTACCAGAGCGGGACGTCCTCGCCCTCCTGCCGGTGGCTGTAGTTGAGCTCCGTGACGAGGTACCCCGCGTTGGGCAGCAGCAGGAGCCACACGAGGAACCCCGCTCCCGCGACCGTGAGGACCACCCACGGCGGGGCGCCGCCCGCGATGAGCACGGCGTCGAGGACGACGACGAGCCCGAGGACGATGACGGGCGCGATCGACAGCCCGATGTTGAGCAGCATCGGCCGGTACAGGCGCGTGCGGTAGAGCGGGGCGCGCAGCACCACGAGGGCGAGCGCGTACACGTTGAGCAGGGCCACGCCCCCGAAGAGCCAGTCGAGCACGCCCCCACGGTACGGGTGGTTCGCCGCGCGGGGCGCGACGAGCGTCGTTAGCGTGGAGTCGCTCGACGCAACGACCTCCCCGTGCCCGACGACGGGCACCTCCCACCAGGAGTCGCCATGGCGCAGCAGCACGCGAGCGGGACCGCGGGCCCCGCCCCGACGACGACCTCCTCGTCCACCTCCCCGACCCTGATGCTCGTCCTCGCGACGATCGGGTTCGCCGTGAACTTCTGGGCATGGGCCCTCATCAGCCCGCTGGGCGCGGCGTACGGGCAGCTCTACCACCTCACCGACGTCCAGGTGTCCGTCCTCGTCGCCGTCCCGGTCGTCGTCGGCTCCCTCGGGCGCATCCCCGTGGGCGCGCTCACCGACCGCTACGGCGCGCGCATCATGTTCCCGCTGGTCAGCGCCCTGACGATCCTGCCCGTGCTGTTCGTCGGGCTCGTCGCGGACAGCTTCGTCGCGCTGCTCGTCGGCGGCTTCTTCCTCGGCCTCGGCGGGACGGCCTTCGCCGTCGGCGTCCCGTTCGTCAACGCCTGGTACCCGCCCGCGCGCCGCGGCACCGCCGTCGGGATCTTCGGCATGGGCATGGGCGGCACCGCGATCTCCGCCTTCACCACCGTGCGCATCCGCGACGCGTGGGGCGACGCCGCGCCGTTCCTCCTCGTCGCCGCCGTCCTCGCCGTGTTCGCCGTCGTGTCGTGGCTCCTGCTGCGCGTCCCGCCCGGCCGCGCGACCGCCCCCGCGGGCGGGTTCTGGGCCCGCACCTGGGCGACGTTCCGCCTGCCCGCCACCCTCCAGCTCTCCTGGCTGTACGCCGTCGGGTTCGGCGGGTTCGTCGCGTTCTCCGTCTACCTGCCGACGTTCCTCGTCAACGCCTACGACCTCACCGCGTCCGATGCCGCCGCCCGCACCGCGGGGTTCGTCGTGCTCGCCGTCCTCATGCGGCCCGTCGGGGGCGCGCTGTCCGACCGGTTCGGCGGCGTGCCCGTCTCCGTCGGGTGCTTCGCCGTCGTCACGGCGCTCGCCGCGGTCGTCGCGTTCCAGCCGTCGCTCGTGCCGGTCGGGACGATCGCGTTCCTCGGCCTCGCCGCCGCGCTCGGCGCGTCGTCGGGCGCGACGTTCGCCCTCGTCTCGAAGGTCGCGCCGGTCGAGAAGGTCGGGGCGGTCACGGGCCTCGTGGGCGCGGCGGGCGGCCTCGGCGGGTTCATCCCGCCGCTGCTCATGGGCGTCGTCTACCAGCTCGAGGGCACCTACGGCCTCGGCTTCGCGCTCCTCGCGCTCACCGCTCTCCTCACCCTGTTGTTCACCCTCGGCCCCGTCCGCCGCGCCGCCGCGACGTAGCGACCCGCGGCCTCGATGGTGGCCGGGGTCGCTATCTCGACCCGGGAGTCGCCATCTCGACGGGGGGTCACACCCGGAGCGCCTCGCTCGGTTGGATGCGGCGCGCGCGCAGGGAGGCCGCTACCCCGCCGAGCACCCCGACGACGACGCCACCCGCGACCGCGACCGGGACGTGTCCCAGGTCGAGGACCGGGGTCCAGCGTCGGGCGATGGTGATCGCCAGGAGGGCGGCGACTCCCGTGGCCGCGCCTGCGACGCCGCCGACGACACCCACGAGCGCGGCCTCCGTCATGACGAGCCGGCTCACGTGGCGCGCCTGGGCGCCGATCGCGCGCCGCATCCCGATCTCCCGGGAGCGTTCGAGCACGGACATCGTCATCGCGCTCGTCAGGGAGACGACCGAGGCGAGGATCGCTACCCCCGTGAGGACGAGGAGGATCGTCCGGACGTCGTTCTCGATCTCCCCGCGCAGGCCGCGAGGGTCGGGCGGCGCGACGATCGTGAACGCCTCGGGTGTGCTGGGCCGCAGCACGAGGGGGGCCTGCGCCGCGACCTGCTGGGCTGCGCCGGTCGCGGTGAAGACGTAGACCTCGTGCTCCGCGGCGGGTCGCAGCGCGGCCGCGACGTCGACGGGCACGAGGACCGCCTGGATGACGTTCGTGACGCGATAGCCCTGGTCGACGATGCCGCGCACCACGAACGACCGTCCGTCGAGCACGACCTGCGGGCGCGCGCTGAGCGGCCCGAGACCGAGCCGGTCGGCGATCGCCCGCCCGAGCAGCACCTCGCCGTCCCCGAGCGGGCCCGGCGTCCCGCCTGCCCAGTCGACGCCGAGCTCCGCGGCATGGTCGATGCCGTCGCCGACGCCGAGCAGGAAGGCGTCCGGCACGCTGGCGGCCTCGCCCGGCAGGGCGACCGTCATCATCCCGTTCCGGGACACGAGCGCCGCGGCGTCCACACCGGGCAGGTCCGCGAGCCGGGCGACGGCCTCCCCGGGCACGCCCGGCGCGGTCCCGTCGACGACGACGGGCAGCCCCGCCTCGGCAGCGGCGAGGGGCATCGTCAGGGTCACGGCCCGGTTGAGCCGGGCGTCGAACCGCTCGGAGACCTGGGCCTGCGCCGACGCCGAGAGACCGACCGTCGTCAGGGCCAGGGCCACCCCGACCGCGACGGAGGCCGCGAGCGTGGCGGTGCGGCCGCGTCGGGAGGCGACCGACGCGGCCGCGTCACGGACCACCGTGCGGAACCCGACCCGGTGTCGTGCCCGACGTCGGTCCTCGCCCCCGGCCGGTCCCGTCGCCTCCGGCGACGGCCCGGCGAGCAGCAGGTCGAGGCCCGCGACCGCCGTGGTGGCGGTGCCGACGCCCTCGGCCGCACCTGCACCGACGCCTCCGGTGTCGGTGACGACGAGGCCGTCGCGCACCACGAGCCGCCGCTGCGCGCGAGCCGCGATCTCCGGCGAGTGGGTGACGAGCACGACCGTCGTGCCGGTGCGGTGCAGGTCGGTGAGAAGCTCCAGCACGGACTCCGACGTCGCGGTGTCGAGGTTGCCGGTCGGCTCGTCGGCCACGATCGTCCCAGACCCGACCGAGAGCGCACGCGCGATCGCGACGCGCTGCCGCTGCCCGCCCGACAGGTCGCTGGCGCGACGGTGCGCGGTCTCCGAGAGCCCGACACGGTCGAGCGCCTCCAGCGCCCTGAGGCGACGCTCGTCGGCGGGCACGCCGGCGTAGAGCATGCCGAGCTCGACGTTGTCCACGACCGTCCGGTGGTCCATGAGGTGGAACCCCTGGAACACGAAGCCGAACGTCTCCCCGCGCAGGCGCGCCCGCTCACGCTCCCCGAGGGAGGCGACGTCCCGGCCGTCGAGCCGGTACGTGCCCGAGGTCTGCGCGTCCAGGAGGGCGAGGATGTTGAGGAGCGTCGACTTGCCGCTGCCGGACGGGCCCTCGACGGCGAGGAACTCCCCCGGGCCGATCCTCAGGTCGACCCCTCGCAGCGCCTCGACCGGCTGCGCGCCCGGGTACGTCTTGGTGACCCCCGCGAGGTCGAACGTCGTCACTCGACCTTCACCTCGTCGCCCGCCGACAGGGCGTCGGCGGTGACGGGTTCGACGGCGCTGGTCCCGCCCAGGCGCCCGAGCTCGCGGACCTCGACCTCGCGGAACGAGCCGTCGGGCTGGCGCCGCTGGACGACGGCGGTGCCGTCGGAGTGCACGGCGACGGCACGGGCCGGGACACGCAGAGCCTCGTCGGCCACCGCGGACACCGTGATCGTCGTGAGCACGTTCGCCCCCAGCCACGTGCTGTCGATCGGCTGCGCCGCCACCAACGGCACCCCGACCTCGACCGGGGCCGCCTCGTCCCCCGTCGCCGTCGGCGGGGCGGGGATCGCGCCGAGCGTGGCGTCGAGCACCGTGCCGTCGGGGCCGGAGAGCGTCGCGGTCATCCCCTCGCCGAGGACCGGAAGGACCGAGACCGCCACCTTCGCCTGCGCGACGACGGCGCCCTGGCCCAGGGTGATCGTCGCGTTCTCGGCCGTGAGCACGTCCCCCACGTCCGGCGTCGTGCCGACGACGGCGGGCAGCGAGCCCGTGACGACGAGCTCGCCGCGCGGCACGACCACGAGCTGCGCGGGGGCCGCCGGCGCGACGGAGCCGGTCGTGCCGTCGACCGGAGCGGCCGGGTCGGTGCCTGTGCCGTCGGTCGGAGCAACCTCAGATACCGCATCGCCGGTGGACGGCGCCGGCGCGTTCTGACCCGGCGTCTGCAACTCGTCGGCGGGCGCCTCGCGGGTGGTCGGCTCGTACCCGATGTCCTTGTAGAGGGCGCGCACGGCCTGGGCAGTCTGCGGGCCGAACTCCCCCAGGCCGCCCACGCGGTAGCCGAGGTCACGCAGGAACCGCTGCAGCTGCTCGACGTCCGGGCCGGTCGCTCCCTCGACGAGGTCGCGGTAGTACGGGAACGCCCCGGTGGTGGCGATGACGGGACGGCCGCTGACCTCCAGCACGACAGCGCCCGCCCGCAGCTCGGAACCCGCCGGGACCCCGACAGCCGTCACCACGGACTGGTCACCGCTCCCGGCGGCGACCTGGACGCTTGCCGCCGACTCGCGCACGACGTCCGACCGCGCAGTGATCTGCTCCGACAGCGCACCGAAGGTCACCGTCGCCACGATGTCACCGGGCGGCGGAGGTGCCGCGTTCGCGGCGACCTGTGCCGGGGACTGGAAGCTCGCCGCCGCGAACCATCCGCCCACGAGCCCCCCGACGAGGAGGACGGTCACGACCGCCCCGACGACGACGCGGCGGCGAGGAATCACCCGACCCCCGCCCCGTCCAAGATCTCCCGGGACTGCTTCTCGAAGGCATTCTTCTCCTCGAGGAGCGTGGCCAGCGCGTCCTCGTTCTCCGCGACGACCGTCGTCTGACGCTCCCACTCCGCGTCGTACAGCGCCTGCGCGTAGCCGGAGCTCTCCTGGCACTCGGCGTCGAACGTCGCGAGCCGGATCTCCTCCGCCTTCTGCTCCGGCGTCCGCTCGTTCTCCATACCGTCGGCGATCTCGCCGAACGACGCGCTCATCGTCTCGGTCGGCGTCCCGCCGTCCTCGCCGTTCGGGCTCGACGGGAGGTCGGTGACGCCGAGCGGCTGCATGCACGTCACCCACTTCTCGGCTGCCGCCACGACCGCGGGATCCAGGGCCGCGCCGTTCCAGGCCGACGCGCCGAGGCCGGCGAGGGCGTTGTTGATCCGCATGCCTTCCGTGGGCAGCTCCTCTCGCGCCTCGTCGACGCACGCCCAGAACTGCTCGTCCTGTTCCGGCGACCAGGACATCGACTCCTCGCTCGCCGCCCTGATGATGGCGGCGTTCGGGTCGGGCGCCCCGCTGTACCCCCACCGCGCGGCCGTCTCGACGTTGAACAGCCGTCGCCCACCGAGCGACATGGACTCCGAACGCACCGAGACGTCGACCTGCGGACGCTGATAATCGAAGCCCTCGTCCCGCATGCACGCCTCGACCAGCACGCCCTCCGCGGCGTCGCCGAGGGCGTTGTCGACCCTGTACGCGTCCAGGGGCATCACCCACTTCAGCCGGTTCTTTTCACCGTCGCCCGGCGCTGCCGCCTCGACCGATCCTGCCGCTGTTTCGTGATCGCGTTCCAAACCCCCGTCGGCCTCCATCGTTCCGCATCCCGCGACGACAAAGCAGAAGACCGCCCCACCGACAACCCCGGACAACGCTCGAACTCGCATCGCAGCTCTCAACCCCTTCAGACTTCGGCACACGTGACCCGGGGACGTGGTGGGGCGGGGCTGTCGATGTCGTCATGTTCGACAGCCCCGCGACCACCCACTACGACTACTTGCACCCGTACTCGACCGAGCCGAACGCCCCCGAGAGCAGTTCGTCGTTGAACCCAGCGGGAGCATTCCCTCCGCTGTCGCCCAAGTTGCCGTCGCCCGACCCGGGCTTGAGGCCGAAGGAAGGGCCCTGATAACCCGGGTTGATGTAGTAGAAGGCGTACTCGTACCTGCCCTTGTTGGAGACCGAGCTCACTGAGTAGCCACCGTTACCGCCGACGCCCGCGTACGTACGCCAAGAGAAGTCGTACTGGCACTCGAAGAAGGAGAAGTGACCGGCCTCGACCGAGCCCGTCCGGTAGCCGGTGTCTCGCCACTGGCACGAATACCCCAACGGGCAATCGGCCGTGGCTGCCGTCGCCGGTACCGCCAGGCCGACGCTGCCACCGAGTGCCAGCAGACCTGTGGTGACCAGGCCAATGATCGTTCGCTTCATCGCGTCTCCCTGCTTTCGGCCCCCCTGCTGAGGGCGAACGGGGCCAACCGTCGCAGATCGACCATCGGGCGCATAAGGGTTCTCACCATCTGGACCGTTTGCGGCCACCCCCTGCGTTCCGGGTGGAGTCGGGCACTAATTCAGACCGCGTCGTCAGGGGTGCGCTCCATGGACCTGTGCAGGACCAGTCGCGGAGCCGTGGGCGACGAGGCGCGGGAGGACGAACCAGAGGCCGACGAGCAGGACGAGCGCGCAGCCGCTCGACCACAGCGCCGCGGTGCGGTTCACGACGACGTCGACCACGAGCAGGACCGTCCCCGTGACGACGAACGCGAGGACGAGCACGCCGACCCGGGCGATGCGGTCGCTCAGGGTGACGAGCGCCGTCTTGCGGTGCTTGCGGAACAGCGCGCGGTGCAGGCTCACGGGCGTGACGAACAGGCCGGTGGACAGCACGGCGAGCGCCACGAGGGTGAGGTAGACACCGGTCTGGAACGAGTCGAGGTCGCCGAAGCGCTGCTGGAACGGCAGCGTGAGCAGGAACCCCGTGAGGATCTGCACGCCCATCTGCATGACGCGCAGCTCCTGGAGCAGCTCGGCCCAGTTGCGGTCGGACCGTTCGTCGGCCGACTCGTCACGCCCGTCGCTGACCTGCGTGGTCATGAGTCCTCCCTCGCGCCGCCCCTGGGCTAATCTTCCTTCTGCTGGGGTCAGGAATCGGCTCCGTCCTGATCGATCTCCGGGGACCCCCATCGATGGACGCTGTCCTGCCCTCCGACGTCGCGGAACCCGACGACGTCGTCCCTCCGGCTCTCGCCGACCTCCTCGCCGCCCTCGGCCCGGGTGACCCCCAGCCGGTCGGGCGCTTCCGCGTCGACGTCGCCACGGACACGTGGTGGTGGTCGGACGAGGTGTACGAGATGCACGGCTTCGCGCCCGGCGAGGTCGTCCCGACGACGGCGCTCGTCCTGTCCCACAAGCACCCCGAGGACCGGGAGCGCGTCGCGAGCGAGCTCGCGCACGCGGCGCGCACCGGGGAGCCGTTCGGGTCCATGCACCGCATCGTGGACGCGACGGGCCGGACTCGCACGCTCGCCGTGGCCGCGCAGGGCCGCCGCCTCGACGGCGGGGCCCCGTGGGCGGCCGTCGTGGGGTACTTCGTCGACCTGACGACCGCGCACGAGGAGGCGGCCCGGCGCGAGGCGACGGCGTCGATCCGCGCGGCGGACGCGTCACGCTCGGTGATCGAGCAGGCCAAGGGCGTCCTCATGACGGCGTTCGCGATCGGACCGGACGACGCGTTCGAGCTGCTGCGACGTCGCTCGAACGACGCGAACGTGCCCGTGCGCGAGCTCGCGCGCCGGCTGGTCGCGGCCGTCGTCGACGGGAGCGTGGCGGGCGCGGGCGGAGGCGCGCTCGACGAGACTGCCCGACGTCGCATCGACCGGCTCCTCGGAGGTGCGGACGACGGCACGCCCACGGGCGCGCTCGACTGACCGACGGACCGTCCGGACCGGCCCGCGGCACGGGGCCCGCCGGGGACGGCCTCGCCTCAGTCGGCCCCGACCCCCGGGATGCGCCGCGTGTCGACGATGTGGCGCGCGATGTCGACGAGCTTGATGTTCGCGTCCTGGGACACGCGGCTCATCACCGCGAACGCGCGCCCGGCCGTGAGCGAGTAGCGCTCCATGATGATGCCCTGCGCCTGCCCGATGAGGGTGCGCGTCTGGACGGCGGACTGGAGCTGCTCCTCGGTGCGCGCGGCGGAGATCGCGGCAGCAGCGACGGCAGCGAACGTCGACGCGAGGTGGTAGTCGTCGGGCCCGAAGGCGTCGGGCGACGTCGAGTACATGTTGAGCGCGCCGTGCGCGTTCTCCGACGTGTAGAGCTGCACGCACAGCATCGACCGGACCCCGAGCTCGCGCGCGACGGCGGGCGCCCAGAGCGGCCAGCGCGCGTCGGACTCGATGTCGCCCGACTCGACCAGCGCGTGGTCGTGGACGGCGTCCAGGCACGGCCCCTCGTGGAGCTCGTACTGGAGCGCGTCGCCGCGCGCGACGAGCGGGTCGGACACCGCGGGGCTCTCGATCCGCCCGCGCGTGACGAGCGAGATGCCCGCGGACTCGCACCCCTCGACCATGGAGACCGCGAGCTCGACGACGCGGTCGAGCGTCTGCTGGAGGGTCGGCTCGTCGGCCAGCGCCCGCGCGGCGTCCGCGACGAGCCCGGCGACGCTCTGGTCCTCGACGCCGCCCACGATCTCGGGCAACCCGGCGACGCCCCCCGTCTGCGGGGCGGGGACGGTGGCTCCCGGACCCGCCGGCATGCCGACCGTGCCCTGCTCGACGCTCTGCTCGATGCTCGTCATCTCGGCCTCCTCACGGGTCCCCCGGGCCCCAGCGTAGGCCGCCCTCACAGCGACCGGTACCCAGGGAGGCGGTCCGCGACGTCGTGCGCGGCCCGCCTCACCGGTCGTGCCGGAGGCCCCGCCCGGGCTGGGCGCCCGGACGAGTCGGGGGCGGTGGCCGTCTCGCCCGCACAGGGCGTGGCGGCTGGTGTCCCTGGGGCACCGCCGCTCTCGCGGCGGACCCGCCCCCGGGCAGGCGCGGACGCCTGCCCTCCGACCCTCCCGGGCGGGTCGCGGCCCTCGGCCGATCCGTCCGCGGCCCGCACGGGGAGGTCTCTTCCAGGCCCTAGAACACGGGCTTGCCTCCCGTCACCCCGAGGACGGTGCCGGAGACGTAGCTCGCGTCCGTCGGGGAGGCGAGGAAGACGAACGCCGGCGCGACCTCCGCGGGCTGCCCGGCCCGCCCGAGCGGCGTGTCCTGGCCGAACGTCTCGATCTTCTCCTCCGGCTGGGTGGCCGGTTGGAGCGGGGTCCAGATGGGTCCGGGAGCGACGGCGTTGACCCGGATGCCCCGCGGCCCGAGCTCCGCCGCGAGGTTCACCGTGAGGTTGTTGATCGCGGCCTTGGTCGACGCGTAGTCGAGCAGCGACGTCGAGGGCTGGAACGCCTGGATCGACGAGTTGTTGACGATCGCCGACCCCTCCCCCAGGTGCTCGAGCGCCGACTGGGTGACCCAGAGCAGCGCGTAGAGGTTCGTCTTGAGGACGCGGTCGATCTCCGCGGTCGTGACGTCCTCGATGGACTCGCGCCGCGCCATCTGGAACCCGGCGTTGTTGACGAGGACGTCGAGCCCGCCGAGCTCCGCGACGGCGCGCCCGGGCAGGTCGCGGGCGGTCGCCTCGTCGGTCAGGTCGCCGGGCAGGAGGGCGCACGTGCGGCCCGCCTCGCGGACCCAGCGCGCCGTCTCCTCGGCGTCCTCCTGCTCCTCGGGCAGGTAGCCGATCGCGACGTCCGCGCCCTCGCGCGCGTAGGCGATCGCGACCGCGCGGCCGATGCCCGAGTCGCCGCCCGTCACGAGCGCGCGCAGACCCTCGAGCCGCCCGCTCCCCCGGTACGACTCCTCGCCGTGGTCGGGCGCCGGGTCCATGGGCCTCGTGAGGCCGGGCGGCTCCTGCTGCTGGGCCGGGAAGGCCGTCTCGTCCGTCATGTCGTCCCTCCGTTCCGTCGGGGTCCTCTGCTCCGGCTCACGAGCGCGCGGGCTCGCGGCGGCGGGCGAGCTGGGCGTCGTGCGCGCGGGGCCGGGCGACCGGGCGCACGGCGGCGAGCGCCCCCGCGACCGTCGCCTCGGCCGTCGGGCCCACCCCGCCGGCCTTGCTCAGCGCGCGCATGACCTGCGTCGCCGTCTCCTGGACCGGGACGCCCGCCTCGCCCGCCGCCTCGGCGAGGAGCTGGCCGGCCGCGACGTCGTCGACGCCGTGCACGGCCATGAGCACGCCCTTGACCTGCTCGACGGCGGCCTGGCTGACGAACGCGCGCGTCACGGCGCGCTGCGACTCGCGCTCCAGCGCCTCCTTGTGGGTCGGGCTGACGTCGACGACGTAGCCCGCGATCTCGACGACGCGGCCGCGAGCGTCCCGGCGGCCCTGGCCCGTCACGACGACCGAGCGGGCCTTGCCGTGCCCGTCGACGATGCGGTGCGCGCACGAGAAGGGGCGGCCGGAGCGGATCGCGTCCGTCGCGGCGCGGACGACGCGGGCCCGGTCGTCGGGGTGCTTGCGCGAGCGCAGCGCGTCCAGGCTCGGCTCGACGTCCCCCGGCGTCCAGCCGTGCATCGTGTACACCTCGTCCGACCACCACCAGGTCCCGGTGCCGAGCTCGACGCGGTACTGCCCCACGAGCAGGTGCGTGCCCACGGCGAGCACCTCGGCGAGGGCTGCGGGGCGCACGGGAGCGGTCTGCTCGGGGCTGGGGGTGGTGGTCGCGGAGATCGAGGCCATGGTGTCCTCCCAAAGTTCGGGGGGCTGCGGGCCGCTTCATGACTCCGCCTCCAACCTAGCCCACTCGTCCGGAGTCGGCACCCGGGCTCCGCTACGGTGCGGGCATGACCCGCGAGCCGCGCCGGACGATCGCCCAGCACGCCGACGACGCGCTCGCGCTCGTCCGCCCGACGCCGTCGACGGACGTCCCGCTCGAGGACGCGGTCGGGGCGGTCCTCGCGGCGGACGTCGTCTCGACGCTCGACGCGCCCGCGTTCGACGCGTCCGCGATGGACGGGTACGCGGTGCGGTCGGAGGACGTGGCCGGGGCCACGACGGCGTCGCCGGTCGCGCTGCGCGTGGTCGGCGACGTCGCGGCGGGGGCACCGGGGCTCGACACCCTCCTCGGGGCCGGCGAGGCGGTCCGGGTCATGACCGGGGCGCCGGTGCCGCGCGGCGCCGACCTCGTGGTTCCGGTCGAGCGCACGTCGACCGGGCGGTTCACGCCGGGGGCGGCCGGGAGCGGCCCCGCGACCGTCGAGGTCCACGACGCGTCGCGCAGCAACGTGCGGGCGCGGGGCGAGGACGTGCGCCGCGGTGACGTGGTCGTGGAGGCGGGAGCCGTGCTGACGGCTCGGCACGTCTCGGTCGCGGCGTCGGCGGGGCACGCGACCGTGCCGGTGCACCGCGCGCCCCGCGTCGCGGTGCTCTCCACGGGCAGCGAGCTCGTCGCGCCGGGGACCGCGCCGGGGCCGGGTCGGATCCCCGACTCGAACTCCGTCCTGCTCGCCGCGTCGGCGCGCGCGGCCGGGGCGCACGTCGTGCGGCGGGGCGCGGTCGGCGACACGGCCGCCGCGCTCGTCGCGGCCCTCGACGACCTGCTGGGTGCGTTCGACGGCGCCTCGCCCGACCTCCTCGTCAGCACGGGCGGGGTGAGCGCGGGCGCGTTCGACGTCGTGCGCGAGATCCTCGACCCCGCGACGCGCGCCGGGACGGCGTGGGAGGGCGCCGTCGCCGACGCGCGGCTCGTCGCCGTCGGGATGCAGCCCGGCAAGCCGCAGGGCCTCGCGCGGTGGCGCGGCGTCCCGTGGCTCGCGCTGCCCGGCAACCCCGTGAGCGCGTTCGTGTCGTTCGAGCTGTTCGTGCGCCCCGTCCTGGACCGCCTGCGGGGCGTCCCCGGGCAGGGGCGTGCGCTCGTCGGCCGCGTCGCCGCCGAGGGCTGGTCCTCGCCGGCAGGCCGCGAGCAGCTCGTGCTCGTGCGGCACACCGCGGCCGACGGCGCCCGCGTCGTCCCGGCCGGCCGGCACCGCGACCGCGGGGCGGACCCCGCGGAGGCGCGGGGGTCCGGCTCGCACCGCGTGAGCGCGCTCGCGCACGCCGACGCGCTCGCCGTCGTCGGCGCGGACGTCACGTCGGTCGAGCCCGGCGACGCCGTCCGGGTCCTGCTCCTGGACTGATCGTCGGGAACCCTCTCCGCACGCGCGTGCGAGAGTGGCGCCATGAGCCCCACGCACGACTTCACGCACCTGGACGAGCGCGGCCACGCCCGCATGGTCGACGTCACCGCCAAGCAGCCCACCGTCCGTTCCGCGACGGCGACCGGCGTCGTGCGGTGCTCGCCGGAGATCGTCGCGGCGCTGCGCGACGGCACCGTCCCCAAGGGCGACGTGCTCGCCGTCGCGCGCATCGCGGGCATCGCGGGCGCCAAGCGCACAGCGGAGCTGCTGCCGCTCGCGCACGTCATCGGGGTGCACGGCGCGGTCGTCGACCTCGTCGTGGGCGACCACGGCGTCGACGTCACCGCGACCGTGCGCACCGCCGACCGCACGGGCGTCGAGATGGAGGCACTCACCGCCGTGGCCGTCGCGGGCCTCGCGGTCGTCGACATGGTCAAGGGGCTCGACAAGTCCGTCGAGCTCACGGACGTGCGCCTCGTCGCCAAGACCGGGGGCAAGTCCGGCGACTGGCACCGCGAGCCGTGACGGAACCCCGCCCGGCGTTCGCCTTCGACGCCCTCGTGCTGGCCGGAGGTCGCGCGGCGCGGCTCGGGACGCCCAAGCCGGGCGTCGTCGTCGGGGGCCGTCCCCTGCTGGAGCACGCGCTCGCGGCGACCGCCGGCGCGGTGCGGACCGTCGTCGTCGGGCCGGACGAGCTCGCCGACCCCGCCCGCTACGCCCTGACGCGCGAGGACCCGCCCTTCGGGGGGCCCGTCGCGGGCATCGCGGCCGGGCTGGCGGCCCTGCCCGGGCCTGACGACGGCGGCGCGGCCTGGGTGCTCGTGCTCGCGTGCGACGTCCCCCGGGCCGCGGAGGCGGTGCCCGCGCTGCTCGCCGCGGCGCGCCGGCGGACGGACGAGGTGGCCGTGCACGCGGTGCGCGGCGGGCGCGACCAGTGGCTCGTGGGGCTCTACGAGCGGGCGGCGCTCCAGGGCGCGCTCGACGCCCTGCCCGCGGTGCACGGCGCCTCGGTGCGCCGCCTGCTCGCGGGACTGCCCGCGCTCGCCGTCCCCGACGAGGACGGCGCCACCGACGACGTCGACACGTGGGAGGATGCCCGCGAGCAGGACCGCCGCCTGGGCGCGGGTGCGGAACCGGCGCCCGACGACACCCCCGACGACAGCAGGAGGCCACGATGACGAACTTGGAGCGCTGGGTCGACGCGCTGGCGGGCGACCTCGACCTCGACCCCCAGGTGGTGGACATCGGCGCGATCCTGGACCTCGCGCGCGACGCCGCGCACGGCATCGAGCGTCCGGCCGCGCCCCTCACGACGTTCGTCGCGGGCTACGTCGCCGGGCTGGCCGCGCACGACGGCTCGGGCCGTACCGTGCAGGACGTCCTGGACCGCGCCGCCGAGCTCGCGCTCGCGTGGACGCCGGAGCCCGAGCTGCCCAGCACGGCGGCGGCCGAGACGCAGGACTGACCGATGGTGACCGTCCGCTACTTCGCCGGGGCGCGCGACGCCGCCGGCACCGAGACGGAGAGCGTCGACGCGACGACGGCCGGCGAGCTGCACGCCGCGCTCGTCGCCCGCCACCCCGCCCTGGCGGACGTGCTCCCCCGCTGCTCGCTCCTCGTCGGCGGCATCCGCGCGTCCACCGACGCCACCCCGATCGGCACGGACGAGACGGTCGACGTCCTGCCCCCGTTCGCAGGCGGCTGACCCGGCCCCGCGCCGAGCAGGCACGGATCGCCTGGTGTCAGTGGTCGCCGCCGTCGAGCTGGGTGAGGACGTGCGGGAGGAGCGGCTCCAGGACCGCCCAGCCGTCGCGCACGCCGCCCGTCGAGCCGGGCAGGTTCACGACGAGCACCCGGCCCTCCGGGCCCGACGCGATCCCCGCGAGCCCGCGCGACAGCACGGCGGCCGGCACGTGCGCGGCGCCGCGCCGGCGCAGCTCCTCCGCGACGCCGGGGAGCTCCTGCGCCAGGACCTCGCGCGTCCCCTCGGGCGTGAGGTCGCGCGGCCCGACGCCGGTCCCGCCGGTCGTGAGCACGACGCGCGCTCCCCCGGCCACGGCCCGGTCGACGGCATCGCGGACGGAGGCGACGCCGTCGGGCACGAGGTCCGTGACGACCGGCCAGCCCGCCGCCTCCAGGAGCCCCGCGAGGAGCGGTCCCGAGCGGTCCTCCGCCTCGCCGCGCGAGCAGCGGTCGGACACGGTGACGACGGCGACGGTCGCGTCCGCGGCCGGTCCGGTGGCTTGGCTCATGGCGCCACGGTAGCGACCCGCGTGGCCGGGTAGGGCGGGGTGTCGGGCGCGTCGCGCTCGGCGCGCGCGATCCGCCCGTTCTGGGCATAGTGGCTGTGGACCGACCCGCCGTCCCTGCTCGCCCAGGAGGCCCGCATGTCGTACGTGTCCGTGCCGTCAGTGCTGCCGGTGCGCGGGCCCTCGCGACCGCTCCGTGCCCGGCCCTCGACGTCCGGCGGCGGGCGAACGGCATGACGACGACGTCGGACGGTCCCGTCGAGGACGCGCTGCTGCGGCTCGGCAAGCACCTGCGGCGCGGGCGGGTGTCCGACGACCTGCGGCAGGTGTTCCTGACCGGCGGGCGCCAGGGCGACGTGTTCTACCGCGACCGCTGGTCCCACGACAAGGTCGTGCGCTCCACCCACGGCGTGAACTGCACCGGGTCCTGCTCCTGGAAGGTCTACGTCAAGGACGGCATCATCACCTGGGAGACCCAGCAGACCGACTACCCCTCCGTCGGCCCCGACTCCCCCGAGTACGAACCCCGCGGCTGCCCCCGCGGCGCCGCGTTCTCCTGGTACACCTACTCCCCCACCCGCGTGCGCTACCCCTACGTCCGCGGCACCCTGCTCGACCTGTACCGGCGGGCGAAGGACGAGGTGGGCGGCGACCCCGTGCTCGCGTGGGAGAAGGTCACGTCCGACCCGGAGTCGGCCCGCGCCTACAAGTCGGCGCGCGGCAAGGGCGGGCTCGTGCGCGCCACCTGGGACGAGACCGCCGAGATCGTCGCCGCCGCCCACGTCCACACCATCAAGACCTACGGACCCGACCGCGTCGCCGGGTTCTCCCCCATCCCCGCGATGTCGATGGTGTCGCACGGGGTGGGTTCGCGGTTCGTGCAGCTCCTGGGCGGGAGCATGCTGTCGTTCTACGACTGGTACGCCGACCTCCCGGTCGCCTCCCCCCAGGTGTTCGGCGACCAGACCGACGTCCCCGAGTCCGCCGACTGGTGGAACTCCACCTACTGCATCATGTGGGGCTCCAACGTCCCGGTCACGCGCACCCCCGACGCCCACTTCATGGCCGAGGCCCGCTACCGCGGGCAGAAGGTCGTCGTCGTCTCCCCCGACTACGCCGACAACACCAAGTTCGCCGACGAGTGGCTCGCACCCCATCCCGGCACCGACGGCGCCCTCGCCCAGGCCATGGGCCACGTCATCCTCACCGAGCACTACGCGCAGCGCCGCACCCCGCAGTTCGCCGAGTACGCGGCGCGCTTCACCGACCTCCCGCACCTCGTCGTCCTCGACGAGCACGGCGACGCGCCGGGGCCCGGCCGCGCCACGTACGTCCCGGGGAAGTTCCTCACCGCGGCGGACCTGCCCGACGGCGTCGGGCGCCCCGGCGACGACGACGCCGCCTCCTCGAACGCGCGCTTCAAGACCGTCGTGCTCGACGCCGACGGCACGCCGCGCGTCCCGAACGGGAGCCTCGGCCACCGCTACGGCGAGGCCGACGCGGGCCGCTGGAACCTCGACCTCGGCGACATCGACCCGCTGCTCTCGGTCGCCGACCCGCACGGGGTCTTCTGGGGTGCCCCGCAGGCCGCCCCCACTCGCGACACCGTCCCCGGGCGACCGACGTCGACCGACCAGGGCTCTACCTCGGCCGACCAGGGCTCTACCTCGCCCGACCAGGGCTCTACCTCGGCCGACCAGGGCTCTCCCTCGGCGGAGCTCACCTACGAGACGGTCGCCGTCGCGCTGCCGCGGTTCGACCTCGACCCGACGCCGGGCGACGAGGCCGCCGCTCACCTGGGCGGCGCGGGCGTCGTCGTGCGCGGGGTCCCGGCCCGCCGCGTCGGCGGGCGGCTCGTCACGACGGTGCTGGACCTGCTGCTCGCGCAGTACGGCGTGAACCGCCCGGAGCTGGGGCTGCCCGGCGAATGGCCCACGGGCTACGACGACGACGCGACGCCCGCGACGCCCGCGTGGCAGGAGCGGTTCACCGGGGTCCCGGCCGCGGCGGCCGAGCGCATCGGGCGGGAGTTCGCGCAGAACGCGCTGGACTCGGGCGGTCGCTCGATGATCATCATGGGTGCGGGCACCAACCACTGGTTCCACTCCGACACGATCTACCGCGCGATGCTCGCGCTCACGACGCTCACCGGCTGCCAGGGCGTGAACGGCGGCGGGTGGGCGCACTACGTGGGGCAGGAGAAGTGCCGGCCGGTCACGGGCTGGGCGCAGTACGCGGGCGGCCTGGACTGGTCGCGCCCGCCGCGGCAGATGATCGGCACCGCGTTCTGGTACCTCGCGACGGACCAGTGGCGCTACGACGGCCTGCCCGCGGACGCGCTCGCGTCGCCGCTCGCGCAGGGACAGTTCTCCGGGCGCACGACGGCGGACACGCTCGTCGAGTCCGCGCAGCGCGGCTGGATGCCGAGCTTCCCGACGTTCGACCGCAACCCGCTCGACCTGGTGGACGAGGCCCGTGCGGCGGGCAAGGAACCCGCGCAGCACGTGGTCGACGAGCTCAAGGCCGGGAACCTGCGCTTCGCGTGCGAGGACCCGGACGACCCCGCGAACTTCCCCCGCGTCGTGACGGTGTGGCGCGCGAACATCCTCGGGTCGTCGGGCAAGGGCAACGAGTACTTCCTCAAGCACCTGCTCGGCACGGACGCCGCGGTCAACGCGGCCGAGTCGAGCCCCGAGCGCCGCCCGCGGTCGATGACCTGGCGGGACGAGGCGCCGCAGGGCAAGCTCGACCTGCTCGTCACGCTCGACTTCCGCATGACGTCGACGACGCTGTTCTCCGACGTCGTGCTGCCCGCGGCCACCTGGTACGAGAAGCACGACCTGTCCTCGACGGACATGCACCCGTTCGTGCACTCGTTCAACCCGGCGATCAGCCCGCCGTGGCAGACGCGGACCGACTTCGACATCTTCCACACGCTGGCGGGGAAGGTGTCCGAGCTCGCGGTGACGCACCTCGGGGTCCGGGAGGACCTCGTCGCGGCGCCGCTCGCGCACGACACCCCGGACGAGATGGCGGTCCCGCACGGCGCGCTCACCGACTCGGGCCTGCCCGTGACGGAGCGCGAGCTCGTGCCGGGCGTGACGATGCCGAAGCTCGTGGTCGTCGAGCGGGACTACCCGGCGTTCGCCGCGCGCATGGCGTCGCTCGGCCCGCTCACGGAGAAGGCGGGCATGGTGACCAAGGGCGTGCACTTCTCGCCCGCGCCCGAGGTCGCCGACCTCGGACGTCGCAACGGCCTCGTCCAGGACGGTCCTGCGGCCGGGCGCCCGCGCCTGGACCGCGACACGCACGCGTGCGAGATGATCCTCGCGCTGTCGGGGACGACGAACGGCCGGCTCGCGGTGCAGGGGTTCGAGCACGTGGAGCAGCGCACGGGTACCCGGCTCGCGGACCTCGCCCTGGACGAGCAGGGCAAGCGCGTGACGTTCCCGGACGTGCAGTCGCGCCCGACGCCGGTCATCACCTCTCCCGAGTGGTCCGGGTCGGAGCACGGGGGCCGCCGGTACTCGGCGTTCGTCGTCAACGTGGAGCGGCTCAAGCCGTGGCACACGCTCACGGGTCGCCAGCACCTCTACCTCGACCACGACTGGATGATCGAGCTCGGCGAGCACATGCCGATCTTCCGGCCGCCGCTCGACATGCACCGCCTGTTCGGCGACTCGCCGGTCGTGGGCGACACGTCGCCGTCGGGCTACCCCGCCTCCGGCGGTCACGCCGAGGTCGCGGTGCGGTACCTGACGCCGCACAACAAGTGGTCGATCCACTCGGAGTACCAGGACAACCTCTTCATGCTGTCCCTGTCCCGCGGTGGCCCGAACGTCTGGATGTCGCCCGCCGACGCCGCCAAGATCGGGGTCGCGGACAACGAGTGGATCGAGGCGTACAACCGCAACGGCGTGGTCGTGGCGAGGGCGGTGGTCAGCCACCGGATGCCTGAGGGCACGGTGTACATGCACCACGCGACCGACCGCACGATCGACGTCCCGCTCGCCGAGACGTCCGGGCTGCGCGGCGGCATCCACAACTCGCTCACGCGCATCCTCCTCAAGCCGACGCACCTCGCGGGCGGGTACGCCCAGCTCTCCTACGCGTTCAACTACCTCGGGCCCACGGGGAACCAGCGCGACGAGATGACCGTCATCCGCCGACGCAGCCAGGAGGTGCGGTACTCGTGACACGCGTGACACTCGTGACCCGGAGCGGAACGGCGCGGGGCCCGGCCGCGGGCAGGGTGTCGTCGGCGCGGGAGGGGGTGGCGTCGTGCGGGTGATGGCGCAGATGTCGATGGTGATGAACCTGGACAAGTGCATCGGGTGTCACACGTGCTCGGTCACGTGCAAGCAGGCCTGGACGAACCGGACCGGGGTCGAGTATGTGTGGTTCAACAACGTCGAGACCCGTCCCGGGCTGGGGTACCCGCGCACCTACCAGGACCAGGAACGCTGGCAGGGCGGCTGGGTCCGGACCACGAAGGGCAAGCTGAAGCTGCGCGCCGGGGGCCGGTTGAAGAAGCTCGCCACGATCTTCTCCAACCCCGTCCTGCCCTCCATCCACGACTACTACGAACCGTGGACGTACGAGTACGACATGCTCCTGTCGGCCCCCCAGGGCCCCCACACCCCCGTCGCCCGCCCCACGTCGCTGCTGACGGGCAAGGACATGACCATCTCCTGGTCGGCGAACTGGGACGACGACCTCGCCGGCTCCACCACCACCATGGCCGACGACCCGGTCCTGCAGCACATGTCCGAGCACGTCGCGACCGAGCTCGACAAGACGTTCATGTTCTACCTGCCCCGCATCTGCGAGCACTGCCTCAACCCCGCCTGCGTCGCGTCCTGCCCCTCCGGCGCCATGTACAAGCGGGCCGAGGACGGCATCGTCCTCGTGGACCAGGACCAGTGCCGCGGGTGGCGCATGTGCGTCACCGGCTGCCCCTACAAGAAGGTCTACTTCAACCACAAGACCGGCAAAGCCGAGAAATGCACCCTGTGCTACCCCCGCATCGAGGTCGGCCTGCCCACCGTGTGCTCCGAGACCTGCGTCGGACGCCTGCGCTACCTCGGCCTCGTCCTGTACGACGCCGACAAGGTCACCCAAGCCGCGAGCGTGGCGGACGAGCACGACCTCCTCGCCGCCCAACGCGCCGTCTTCCTCGACCCGAACGACCCCGCCGTCATCGCCGCCGCACGACAAGAGGGCATCCCCGAGGACTGGATCACCGCCGCCCAACACTCCCCCATCTGGGACCTCATCACCCGCTACGAGGTCGCCCTGCCCCTGCACCCCGAGTACCGCACCCTGCCCATGGTCTGGTACATCCCACCCCTGTCCCCCGTCGTCGACGTCGTGGCCGCCTCCGGCAACGACGGCGAAGACGGACGCACCCTGTTCGCCGCCATCTCGAAGCTGCGCATCCCCCTGGAATACCTCGCCGGACTCTTCACCGCCGGCGACACCGCCCCCGTCGAACGCGTCCTACGCCGCCTGGCCGCCATGCGCTCCTACATGCGCGACCTCAACCTCGGCCACGAACCCGACGAACACACCGCCACCGCCGTCGGCATGACCGGCGCCGAGATCCAAGAGATGTACCGCCTCCTCGCGATCGCGAAGTACGAAGACCGGTACGTCATCCCCACCGCCCACACCGAGATCGCCCGCGAGCTCGACGAGCTGTCCTGCTCCCTCGACTACGACGGCGGCCCCGGCATGGGCGGCATGGGCCTCACCGGCGGCGGCCCGTTCGGCGAGACGTCGGGGAGCCCGGTGCCCGTCGCGGTCGAGAACTTCCACGTCCTCCAGGCGCGCCAGACGGCGGACTCGCCGTACGGGCCCTCGACACCGGGCCGCGTGAACCTCCTCAACTGGGACGGCAACGGCCGCCCGCCCGGGCTCTTCCCGCCGGGCGAGGACGCGACGACCGGCGGGACCGGCGCGGGTACCGGGACCGGCGGCGTCACGCCCGGGTGCCCCGGTTCGCTGCCCGGGGGTCGGCAGGACGCGCGCCACGACACGATCCCCGGCCCGTCGACGCCCGGTCGACCGGCGGCCGGACCGGCGGGCGGACCGGCACCCGGGAACGGGCCTGGCGTCGAGCCCGACGGGGGCACCCGATGAGGACGCGCTCCCTGCTCCCGACCCCGGCGCTGCGTCCCGGGGCACGACCTCGCGGGCCGCAGCCCGACCACCTGTCGCCGGTCGCGGCGTCGGACACCCAGCGCCGCACGGCGCACATGGCCGCGTCCGTGCTGCTCGCCTACCCCGACGCGGACGTGCTCGACGCGGCCGTCGCCGTCCGGGCCTCGACGCCAGGGCTGCCCGCGCCGGTCCGCGAGCGCCTCGACGCGTTCTGCGACGTGCTGCCGTCGCCCACCGACGCGACGCGCCTGCGCGAGCTCCAGGCCCGCTACGTCGCGACGTTCGACCTCAAGCGCAAGTGCTCGATGTACCTGTCGTACTACGCCGCGGGCGACACCCGGCGGCGCGGGACGGCCCTCGTCGCGTTCGTCGAGGCGTACCGGGCCGCGGGCTGGGAGGTCACGGGCTCGGAGCTGCCCGACTACCTGCCGACCGTGCTCGAGTTCTCGGCCCGCACCGAGGGCGACGACGCCACGATCGCCGCGGGGCTGCTCGCCTCGCACCGCGACGGGATCGAGGTGCTGCGGACCGCGCTCGAGAGCATGGCGAGCCCGTGGACCGGGCTGGTCGAGGCGGTGTGCCTCACCCTGCCGCCGCTCGACGCGCGCACGCGGGAGCGGTACGTCGAGCTCGTGACGGCGGGGCCGCCCGCCGAGCTCGTGGGGATGGAGCCGTTCGCGCTGGAGCCGTACGGCAGCGGGTCCGGCCGAACCGGAGGAGCGGTGCGATGAGCGGGGTGAGCACGGGCGAGATCCTGCTGTGGGTCGTGTTCCCGTACGTGACGTTCGCGGTGTTCGTCGTGGGCTCGGTCTGGCGGTACCGGTACGACAAGTTCGGCTGGACCACGCGGTCGAGCGAGCTCTACGAGAAGCGGCTCCTGCGGCTCGGCTCCCCGCTCTTCCACTTCGGGCTGCTGTTCGTGATCCTCGGGCACCTCATGGGCCTCGTCATCCCCACGTCGTGGACGGAGGCGGTGGGCATCCAGGAGGTCGCCTACCACTTCGTCGCCACGTACATGGGGTCGATCGCGGCGGTCGCGCTCGTCGCCGGGCTGCTCATCCTCGTCTACCGGCGCCGCACCACCGGTCCCGTCTTCCGCGCGACGACGCGCATGGACAAGACGATGTACGTGTTCCTCGCGGCGTCGATCCTGCTCGGGTCGTGGGCGACCGTGCAGACGCAGCTCCTCGCCGGCGGCCACGGGTACGACTACCGAGAGACGATCTCCCCCTGGTTCCGGTCGCTGTGGTACCTCCAGCCGCAGCCCGCGCTCATGGAGGGCGTGCCCGCGGCGTTCCAGCTCCACATCGTCGCCGCCAACCTGCTGTTCATCCTGTGGCCGTTCACGCGGCTCGTGCACGCGTTCTCCGCGCCGGTGCCCTACCTGTTCCGCCCGTACGTGGTGTACCGGTCGCGCGAGGCGTCGGTCGCCGCGCGCGCCCCGCGGCCCGGCTGGGACCCCTCGGAGCGCCCGCGCGGACGGTGATCCGGGCCAACCGCACCGGCCTCGCGACGTACCAGGTCAGCGGCAGGAAATCGCCGCCGCGGCCCGAGCGCCGGCTCGCGACGGCCGGGTGAAAAGGGCGGCACGGCGACCACGGAACGCCCCGACGCCCCCTCCTTCCAGGGGCGGTCACCCCGACCGCGACCGTCACCCGGAAGAGGTCCGAGCATGTCCACCACCGCCCCGACGACCGCCGGTCGCCCCCGCGCCGTCCGCCCGTCCGCGTCGTCCACCACGCCCGCCGCCCGGCGCCGCGCGTCCGTCCTGCCGGCGCGCCTGGCCGGCCGCGTCGACGCTGCCGTCGCCGCCACCGCGCGCTTCCTCACGCGCTGGTCCGTGCCCGCGCTGCGCGTCGCCCTCGGCCTCGTGTTCCTCGGGTTCGGCGTCCTGAAGTTCTTCCCCGGCGCGAGCCCGGCGGAGTCGATCGCGGCGCGGACCGTCGAGACGCTCACGTTCGGCCTCGTCGGCGGGACGGCGGCCGTGATCTTCACCGCGGTCCTCGAGACCTTCATCGGCCTGACCCTCCTCACGGGCCGCCTCCTGCGGGCCGGGCTGGTCGCTCTCGCCGTCGCGATGGCCGGCATCCTGTCGCCGATCGCCCTGTTCGCCGGCGAGCTGTTCGGCCACGGCATGACCCTCCTGGGCCAGTACGTGCTCAAGGACCTCGTGCTCGTCGCCGGCGCTGCCGTCGTGGCAGCGGTCGCCCTCGGTGCCCGGCTGAAGCTCGACGCATGACACCCAGGCGCTCCCACGCCTTCCACGACCCGACGAGAAGGACCCCGTGACCGGCACAGGACACGGGGTCCTTCGCTCTCCAGACGCCCAGCACGCGGCGTCGGACCCGCTCGTTACGCTTCCTCGCGACCGGCTGTGCGCTCAGCAGCAGCCAACGGCAAGGGGGCGGTGTGGTCACCTACGACGAGCTCGAGATCGAGACCAGACGCGACAGGCGGCGCAACTTCAAGAAGACGCCGCGGGTCCTCTTCGGACGAACCTGCGACGACGAGATGGTTCACCGACTGGTCCACGAAGGAATAGAACGCGAGGACTGGGTGCGAGCATCCGTCGCGGCTGACCAGGCGGTCGATGACGCGACCACCCACGCCGTTGTCCGGCCGGCGCTGAGCATCGCGATGTGGGTCGCGTCGGCGTCGATCGCGCTGGTCGGCATCCAGATCGTTCTCGCACTGTCATGGCCCATGGCGTCGGATCTTCCGGAGCTGAGACTTGCTGGGCTCCAGACCGTCGGTTTCCTCGTTGGCGCCGTGGCATGCTTGGCTCTCGGGGTCTGGTTCGCCACGGAAGGCCGCGAACAGGCCCAGGAGCGCCACGATGCGCTTGCGTGGCGATGCGCGCTGGCCAAAGCCCTCGTCTGTGAATCCGTCGCTGCGCAAGAGATGCCTTCGACGATGCACGATGACGCACACCTCTGCGGCCCTGTCACCTGGCTCCGACGGCTGGCGAAGAGGTAACCGCTCGCTGTCCGGGCGTCCCGACACGACGCGCCCACCACCTGCTGACGGGCATGTGCTCGTCGACGCCCGTGACCGCCCGGTGCCGTCCTTGCTGCAGTGGGGCTCAGAGGGTGCGAGACATGTACGTGCTGTTCGGGTCGTCCGTGTAGTCGGCGAACGGTGCGCACGGCACGAACCCGTGGCGCGCGTAGAGGCGACGCGCGGGCGCGAAGTAGTCCTCCGCGCCCGTCTCCAGGCTCACGCGGTCGAGCCCACGGTTGCGTGCGACGTCGAGCAGGTGCGCGAGGACCGTCGCGGCGACGCCCCGGCCCCGCGCGGCCGCCGTCGTGCGCATGGACTTGAGCTCGCCCAGCGTCGCGTCGTGCTGCTTGAGCGCACCGCACCCCAGGAGACCGCCGTCCGCGGAGCGCGCGGTGACGAAGGTGATGTCCGGCGCGCGCAGCCGCTCCGCGTCCAGCGCGTGCACGCTCTCCGGCGGCGACGTCGCGTGCATCTCGTCCAGGTGCTCCTGCAGCAGCGCCAGCACGTCCTCGGCCGCCAGGTCCTCGACGGCGACGCGCACGCCCGCCCGGGTCGTCGTCTCGCTCACGCCCCGAGCGTGCCACACGGCCGGGGACGTCGTGCGCCGCGTCGACGTCGCGCGACCCGTCCGTGGAAGCAGCGCTCGCGCCGTGGCGCAGCAGTCGACCTTGGCGGCCGGACGACGCGCGCGAGCTCAGGAGTCGAGGGACGCGAGCACCTCGTCGACGGCGGACCAGAGCTGTCGTCGCGCGTCGAGTCCGGCGGCGTCCCGCGCGGCGTCACCGGTGGAGTACTCCATCCACGGCGGCGGGGAGACGTCGTGGCCCGCGCCCTCGCCCACGATCGCGACGGTGGTGCCCTGCCCGCGACTGTCCAGAGCTCGTTCAGCACGACGGAGGTACCCGCACGAGTACCAGACGTCGTCCTCGGTCCCGCACGCGAGGATCACGGGCCCGGTGATCGAGTCGACGGGGATCCGCGCCGCGGGGTCGGCGTCGCTCGCTGCGGTCCAGTCCGCCGAGCACGGGAGCGCCTCACCGCCGAGCGTCCATGCGGAGACAGACGCGTCCGGATATCCGCACATGACCGCGTCGGCGCCGACCGGGGCGATCGCGCCCTGCACGAGGTCCGGCCGGTTCGCCGCGAGCCACAGCGCCATCTCCCCACCGCGCGACGCACCGAACGCGAGCACGGCGTCGCCGTCCACGCCCGGCTGCTCCCGGAGCCACGCGAGCGCGTCGAGGAACGTCTCCACCGGCACCTCCTCGAGCGCGGCCGGCTGGTCGACGCCCTTGAAGTAGCCGATCCCGAGGGCCGGGTACCCCAGTCCGGCGATCGCCTCCGCGAACGCCCGCCCGCCCTGCGACCCACCCTCCGACCCGCCGAACGCGAGGACGGCGGGCCGCGGGTCATCGGCGGAGAGCCCCTCCGGGACGGCGTAGGCCCCGGGGAAGCCCTCGGGCCCGGTCTCGTGCACGGTGACCTCGGACGTCGGCGTCGGACCCTGGGCCGGGGGCGCCGCGGCGTCGGGCGCGAGCGTGGTCGGCGCCGGCTCCTGCGGCGTCGCGCCCCCGGTGCACGCGGCGAGCGTCGCCGGCACGAGGGCCGCCAGCACGCCGCACGCCCTGGTGCGGCGGGCAGAGCGGCCCGGTCGAGAATCACGCCGTCGTGAGAACATACGGCACCCTAACAAACACCCCGAGAGCCACGCGCCGAGCCGCGGTCCCGTGACCTGGCGAGCACACTCCGGTCGAGCGATGCACGGGCGTTCGAGCGATGCACGCCCGGGCGCGTCCCTCGGGCGCACGGTGCACCACTGAGCGAGCACCCCGGTGCTTGGCGTCCGTCTCTCGGGGTTTCCACGGTCCTGCGACGTGACACTCCGCAGGTGCGGGTCTATCGTCGCCACCATGCCGCATTTTCGGATTCGAGAGGCCGCGAGCCTGCTCGGGGTGAGCGACGACACCGTCCGTCGGTGGGTCGACGCCGGCGAGCTCGCGGCGAGCGTCGACGACGCCGGGCGCAAGGTCGTCGAGGGCGCGGAGCTCGCGCGCTTCGCCGTCGCGCAGTCGCACCCGACGCCCGACCCGTCCGGCGTCGCCCGCTCGGCGCGCAACCGGTTCGTCGGGATCGTGACGGGCGTCGTGAGCGACACCGTGATGTCCCAGGTCGAGATGCTCTGCGGGGGCCAGCGCGTGGTCTCGCTCATGAGCACCGAGGCCGTGCGCGAGCTGCGCCTCGAGCCCGGGAGCCTGGCCGTCGCGGTCGTCAAGGCGACGACCGTCATCGTCGAGACCCCGGGAGGAGCCGCGTGAGCGCGTCCGCACGGCCCCGCCCGACCACCCGCCCGACCCTCGCGCACCGCCGGACCCGGCGCACCCTCGCGGCGCTCGGGGCGGCGACGCTCCTCGCCGCGTGCGGCACGGGCGCGGACGGCGGGGGCGACGCCGCGTCGTCGGACGGTGCCGCGGAGCCCGCGAGCACGCCGGCCGAGGAGAGCACGCTCACGGTCCTCGCCGCCGCGTCGCTGCGCGACGTGTTCACGGACCTCGCGGCGGACTTCGAGGCCGAGCACGAGGGCGTGACCGTGGCGCTGTCGTTCGCGGGGTCGTCCGACCTGGGCGACCAGATCCTCGCCGGGGCGCCGGCCGACGTCTTCGCCTCCGCGGACGAGCGCACCATGGCCCGGGTCATCGAGGCGGGCGACGCGTCCGACCCGGTCGCGTTCGCGACGAACACGCTGACGGTCGTCACCCCGCCCGGCAACCCGGCCGGCGTCGAGACCTTCGCCGACCTCGCGCGCGAGGACGTCAAGGTCGTGGTGTGCGCGCCCGAGGTCCCGTGCGGCGCCGCGACCGACGCGGTCGCCGGGGCCGCGGGCGTCACCGTCCACCGCGTGAGCGAGGAGGCGAGCGTCACGGACGTGCTCGCCAAGGTCACGTCGGGCGAGGCCGACGCAGGCCTCGTGTACGTCACGGACGCGACCCTCGCGGGCGACGCCGTCGACGTGGTCGACGTGCCCGAGACCGACGCGGCGCTCAACGTCTACCCGATCGCGCTCGTCGCGGCGGCCGAGCGGTCCGGCCCGGAGCAGGTCGAGCTCGCGCGGGCGTGGATCGACCTCGTGACCGGCGACGCCGGGCAGGCCGCGCTCGCCGCCGCGGGCTTCGGCCCGCCGAACGCCTCCGCGCCGTGACGTCCGCGGCACCCGGCGAGTCCTGATGCGCGGGCTCCCCCGCTGGGTCCTCGTCCCGGCGCTGCTCGGCGCGCTGTTCGTCGTCGTCCCCGTGGTGGCGATGGTCGCGCGCGTCGAGCCGACGCCGGGGCCCGACGGGACCGGCGGCTTCTGGGCCCTCGTGACGTCCCCGGCCGCGGTCGACGCGCTCGGGCTGTCCCTGCGCACCGCGCTCGTCGCGACGCTGTGCTGCGTCGTGCTCGGCACGCCCATGGCGCTCGTCCTCGCGCGCACGACGTTCCCCGGGCAGCGCGTCGCGCGCGCCCTCGTCCTGCTCCCGCTCATCCTGCCGCCCGTGGTCGGCGGCATCGCGCTGCTCCACACGTTCGGGCGACGCGGGCTGATCGGCCGGCACCTCGAGGTGCTGGGGATCGAGATCGCGTTCACCACGACGGCCGTCGTCATCGCGCAGACCTTCGTCGCCCTCCCGTTCCTCGTCCTGAGCCTCGAGGGCGCGCTGCGCACGCAGGACGCGCGCCTCGAGGACGTCGCCGCGACGCTCGGCGCCCGCCCGACGACGGTGCTGCGCCGCGTCACCCTCCCGCGCGTCCTGCCGGGGCTGACGTCGGGCGCGGTGCTCGCGTTCGCGCGGGCGCTCGGCGAGTTCGGCGCGACCATCACGTTCGCGGGCGCGCTCCAGGGCGTCACGCAGACCCTGCCGCTCGAGATCTACCTCCAGCGCAGCGCCGACCCGGACGCCGCCGTCGCGCTGTCGTTCGTGCTCGTCGTCGTGGCCGTGCTCATCACGGCCGCCGTCCACGGCCCGCGCGTGCTCGGGGGCCCGGACGCCCGGACGGCGCGACCGCGGCGCGGGGGCCGGGTGGCCCGCGGGCCGGGCACCCTGCCCGACGGCGATCGGCTCGTCCAGGAGGACGTCTCGCCCGGGGCTGACGACGACCGGGTGACGGCAGCCGCCGCGGACCCGACCCCGCGCGCCGGCGGGGCCCCCGCCGCGCTCGCCGTGCGCGCCGTCGTCCCCGACCGCGGGCTCGACGTCGACCTCGCGCTCGCCCCGGGCGAGGTCGTCGCGGTGCTCGGCGAGAACGGCGCGGGCAAGTCGACGCTCGTGCAGGTCGTCGCGGGCCTCCTCCCACCCGGTGACGCGCCCGGCGCCCGGGTCGCCGTGGGGGACGACGACGTCACGCGCGCCGCGCCGCGCCGCCGCCGGGTCGCGTGGCTGAGCCAGCGGCCGCTGCTGTTCGCGAACCTGTCGGTCGAGGACAACGTCGCGTTCGGCCTCCGGGCGCGGGGCGTGCCACGCTCGCGCGCCCGGCGCGAGGCCCGGGCCGCGCTCGGGCACGTCGGCGCCGCCCACCTCGCGACCCGGCGCGCGACCGACCTCTCCGGCGGGCAGGCGCAGCGCGTCGCGATCGCCCGGGCGCTCGTCACCGACCCCCGCGTCCTCCTGCTGGACGAGCCGCTGGCCTCGCTCGACGTCGGCGTCGCGCAGCACGTGCGGTCGGTGCTGCACCACGCGCAGCGCGAGCACCCGCGCACGACGCTCCTCGTGACCCACGACCTGCTCGACGTACTGCTGCTGGCGGACCGCGTCGTCGTCCTGGACGACGGCCGCGTCGTCGAGGACGGTCCGGTGGACCAGGTCCTCACGCGGCCGCGGTCCCGGTTCGCGGCCCGCCTCGCGGGTGTGAACCTGCTCGCGGGGAGCGTCGTCCATGTCGCCGTGCCGGAGCCCGTCACGGTGGGCAGCCTCGGGACGGCGCCGGGCTCCGCCGGCGCGGACGCGGCTCTGGTCCGCACCGAGGCGGGGCCGGAGGAGGCCGCCGCACGCGAGGCGACCCTCGCCGTCGACGGCACCGAGGTCCGTGTGCGCGGGACGGCGGGCGATCCGCTCGCCGTCGGCGACGGGGCCGTCGCGGTGTTCGAGCCGCGCGCGGTCGCGGTGCACCGGGCGACCCCCGAGGGCAGCCCGCGCAACGCGTACCGGGTCGTCGTGACGAGCGTCGAGCCGCACGGACCGCTCCTGCGCGTGTGGGGCCGCGTGGCCGGCGAGGACCCGGGTGCCCCGGCCGCGGGAGCCCCGGCCGCCGTCGGCCACGACGCCCCGCACCTGGCCGCCGACCTCACGCCGCGCGCCGTCGCCGAGCTGCGCCTGACCCCGGGCGAGCGCGCGTGGTTCGTCATCAAGGCGGCCGAGGTGCGCATCCACCCCCACTGACACGCCGAACCCGGGGTCGTTCCCCACGACCCGCCGGTCGTGGGGAAGGACCCCGGGTTCGGCACCGCGGGTGTCAGACGGCGGCCCGTGCATCCGGCGCGGGGGCGGGCACCGTGTCGTGCGGGGGCCGTACGGCTCGCGGCCACTCGCCGCCGCGGGCCCTGACCGCGACGAGCAGGACGACGAGCCCGACGGCGGTCATCGCGGCGCCCGCCCACAGGGGCGACGTGAAGCCGAGCCCGGCGGCGATGGTCAGGCCGCCGATCCAGGCGCCGAGCGCGTTGCCGACGTTGAAGGCGGCGATGTTCGCGCCCGACGCGAGGGTGGGGGCGCCCTGGGCGAACGACATGACGCGCATCTGGAGCCCGGGGACAGTCGCGAACCCGAAGGCGCCCATGAGGACGAGGCTCACGACGGTCATCACCTGGCTCGTCGCGGTGAGCGCGAAGACGCCCAGCACCACGGTGAGCGCCGCGAACAGCACGACGAGCGTCGTGCCGAGCCGGCGGTCGGCGGCGCGCCCGCCGACGAGGTTGCCCACGAACAGACCGCCGCCGAACAGCACGAGCAGCCACGGGACCGACGCCGTCGTGAACCCGCCCACCTCGGTGAGCGTGAACGCGATGTACGTGAACGCGCCGAACATCCCGCCGAACCCGAGCACGGTGATCGCGATCGAGAACCACACCTGCGCGCTGCGGAACGCGGCGAGCTCGCCGCGCAGCCCGGTGCTGCCCGACGCGCGGTCCGTCCCGGGCGAGGTGCTGCCGTCGGGTGCGGGGACGCCGTCGGGCGACCCGACGCGCGACGGGACGAGGAGCGCGATCCCGGCGAGCGCGACGACGCCGATGGCGGTGATGGCCCAGAACGTCGCACGCCATCCGGCGGCCTGGCCGAGGAACGTGCCGAACGGGACGCCGAGCACGTTCGCGATGGTCAGCCCGGCGAACATGATCGAGATGGCCCCGGCCCGCTTCTCCGGCGCGACGAGGTCGGCCGCCACGACGGCGCCGATCCCGAAGAACGCGCCGTGGCACAGCGCCGCGACGACGCGGCCGAGGAGCATGACCTCGTACGTCGGCGCGACGGCGGACAGCAGGTTGCCCGCGATGAACAGGACCATGAGGCCGAGGAGGGCCTTCTTGCGGTCGACGCGCGTCAGGGCGGCCGTGAGGCCGATCGCGCCGAGGGCGACGGACAGCGCGTAGCCCGAGATGAGGTAGCCGGCGACGGACTCGGTGACGCCGAAGTCGGCGGCCACCTCGGGCAGCAGGCCCATGATGACGAACTCGGTGAGCCCGATGCCGAAGCCCCCGATGGCGAGGGCCCAGAGGGCGACTGGCATGACGATCTCCTGGTTCCGGGAAGGTGCGGTCTCGCGGGCGAGGCGCGGCGCGGGCCGGGGCGCGCGCCGGCGCGTCAGCCCTCGAAGGTGTCGGGGTGCGGTCCGATGCGACCGCCCGCGTCGAGGGCGTCGATCGCGGCGACCTCGTCGGCGGTGAGCGCGAAGCCGAGGACGTCGAGGTTCGACGCGATCCGCGCGGGCGTCACGGACTTGGGGATGACGACCGTCCCCTGCTGCAGGTGCCAGCGCAGGACGACCTGGGCGGGCGTGACGTCGTGGGCGGCGGCGACGCGGACGACCGTCGGGTCGTCGAGGACCGTGCCCTGGCCCAGCGGGCTCCACGCCTCGGTGACGATCCCGAGCTCGGCGTGGACGTCGCGCAGCGCGCGCTGCTGGAGCGCGGTGTGCAGCTCGACCTGGTTGACGGCGGGCGTCTCGCCCGTCGCCGCGACGACCGCGCGCAGGTGCGCGGGCTCGAAGTTGGAGACGCCGATCTCGCGGACGAGGCCCGCGTCGCGGGCCGCGACGAGACCCTCCCACGCCTCGACGTACCGGCCGCGGGCGGGCGACGGCCAGTGGATCAGGTAGAGGTCCAGCCGGTCGAGCCCGAGCAGCTCGAGCGACCTCTCGAGCGCGGGGCGGACGGCGTCGCGGGCGAGGGAGTCGATCCACAGCTTGCTCGTGACGAAGACGTCGTCGCGCGCGAGGCCGGACTCCGCGAGAGCGCGGCCCACGCCCGCCTCGTTGCCGTAGACCGCCGCGGTGTCGACGCTGCGGTACCCCGCCTCGAGGGCGAGGCTCACCGCTCGCGTGGTCTCGGCGTCGGGCACCTGGAAGACGCCGAAGCCGACCTGCGGGATCGAGGTGCCTCCGCACAGGGTCGTGCGGGGCATGGTCGTGGTGGTCGAGGACACGGAAGGGCTCCTGAGGGACGATCGGGAAGGGATCGCGTTGCACACGCGTTCACCTGGCGTCTGCACTTGTTGCAGACGCGCGCTATCGATACTTGCACACGCCGATTAGTTGCACAAGCGCTATAGTTATGACGGCACGCACGCACCGAGGAGGACCCCATGGGCATCGCCGACGACGCCGTCGAGATCCGCGCGCAGGGCTGGCGCACGCTCGCCGCGCTGCACGGGCTCATCGACGCCGCGCTCGAGCGCGCCCTGCAGTCGGAGCACGACCTCTCGGTCGTCGAGTACACCGTGCTCGACGCGCTCTCCCGGCAGGACGGCTGGCACATGCGCATGCAGCAGCTCGCGCGGGCCGCCGCCCTCTCCCCCAGCGCGACGACCCGGCTCGTCAACCGGCTCGAGGACCGCGGCCTGCTCACGCGCATCCTGTGCCAGGACGACCGTCGCGGGATCTACACCGAGCTCACGCCCGCGGGCGAGGCGCTCCTGCGCGCCGCGCGCCCCACCCACGACGCGACCCTCGAGACGGCCCTGCACGACGCGACGGAGACGCCCGAGCTCGCGTCGCTCGTCGACGCGCTGCACGCGCTCCCGGTCCCCACCGGCGCGAGGTAGCCCCGCCAGCTCCCGCACGGCGCCGCCCAGCGGGCACGGCCCCGCCCGGCGGGCACGGCCCCGCCCGGCCGGTACGGCGTCGTCCGGCAGGCACGACGAGCCGGACAGGCGCACGCGTGAGGGTCCGGTCAGGCCTGTCGGTCGACCCCGCCGAGCGCGGCGCGGACCTCGCCGACGATCGCCGCCATCGCCGCCTCGGCGGCGCGCGGGTCGCCGGCCGCGACGGCGCGCGCGACCGCCTCGTGCTGGGCCAGCGCCTCGGGGACGGGGGACGCGGGCATGAGGCCCAGGTGCGTCCGCCCGCTGAGCACCGCGGCGACGACGCCGGCGAGCGCGCCGAACATCTCGTTGCCGCTCGAGCGCAGCAGGAGCTCGTGGAAGCGCACGTCGAGCGCGAGGAACTCCTCCAGGTCGCCCGCCTCGCCGAGCATCCGCATGCGCGTCGCCGCTGCGACGAGCTCGGCGCGCTCGTCGTCCGTCGCGTGGACCGCCGCTCCGGCGGCCGCGAGCGGCTCGACGGCGTGGCGCAGCTCGGTGAGCGTGCGGAGCTGCGGGTCACGACCCGTCCCTTCGAGGCGCCAGCGGATGACGCGCGGGTCGAGCACGTTCCACTCCTCGATGCCGAGGACGACGAGCCCGACACGACGCTTCGACCGCACCAGGCCGAGCCCTTCGAGGAGCCGCATGACCTCGCGCGCGACGGTGCGCGAGACGCCGAACTCGGAACCGATCGACTCGAGCGTGAGCGGCGAGCCGGCGGGGACGTCGCCGCTGGTGATACGGCGTCCGAGAGCGTCGAGCACGGTGGTGTGCAGGACCGTCGTCGCCATGGTCAGCAGCCTACTGGCGCCCATTGGTGATATCAATCACTTGCCAAAGGTGCTACCAATGCCGCACAGTGGTCGGCAGTGGGGACCACGACGGTCGCCACCCGGGACGGGACCGCGCCGCGAGACGCACCCGCACCGGACGCCCGCCCGACACGGAAGTCGACACATGGACACGGACGTCAGCACCACGGTCCAGGCCGAGAGCGCCGCACCCGAGCACGCACCCCAGCACCTCGTCGTCATGGGGGTCGCGGGCTCGGGCAAGACGACGGTCGCGACGCTGCTCGCGCAGCGCCTCGAGACCGAGTACGCCGAGGCCGACCGGTTCCACCCGCAGGCCAACATCGAGAAGATGAGCGCGGGCACCCCGCTCACCGACGAGGACCGCTGGCCGTGGCTCGAGGCGATCCGCGACTGGCTGAGCGCCGAGGCGGACGCCGGACGCTCCGGCGTCGTGACCTGCTCCGCGCTCAAGCGCTCCTACCGCGACCTGCTGCGCACCGCGCGCGGCCGCGTCTGCTTCGTCCACCTCGACGGCAGCCCCGAGCTCCTCGCCGAGCGCATGGAGCACCGCAGCGGCCACTTCATGCCCACGTCGCTCCTGCCCTCCCAGCTCGCCACGCTCGAGCCCCTGGGCGACGACGAGCCCGGCTTCACGGTCGACGTCACCCGCACGCCCGAGGAGATCGCCGACCTCGTGCTCGACCGGCGGGCCGACTGCGGGCGGACCGACCCCAGCACCTCGACCGGGACCTCGGCCGGGACGGAGGCGCCGCGATGATCGGCACGCTCACGCAGCACCTCACGACGCTCGCTCCGTCCGCCGCCGCGGCCGTCGCGCGCGCCGCGGAGGACGCCCCCGTGACCGACGCCGGGACGGCCCAGCTCGTCCTCGCCGCCGTCGTCGGCATCGCGACGATCGTCGTCCTCATCGTGTGGCTCAAGCTGCACCCGTTCCTCGCGCTGATGATCGGCTCGGCCGTGCTCGCCGTCGTGGCCGGCATCGACTTCGTCGACGCGTTCACCAGCTTCTCCGCGGGGCTCGGCTCGACCGTCGCCGGGGTCGGCGTCCTCATCGCGCTCGGCGCGATCATCGGCAAGCTGCTCATCGACTCCGGGGGCGCCGACCAGATCGTCGACACGATCCTCGGCAGGACGACGCCGCAGCGCCTGCCGTGGGCCATGGCGCTCATCGCGTTCGTCATCGGGATCCCGCTGTTCTTCGAGGTGGGCGTCGTCCTCCTCGTGCCCGTGGTCATGCTCGTGGCCAAGCGCGTCCGCACCAACCCGATCCTCGTCGGGATCCCCGCGCTCGCGGGCCTGTCGGCGCTGCACGGCCTGGTCCCGCCGCACCCCGGGCCGCTGCTCGCCATCGACGCGCTCGGCGCCGACCTCGGCCTGACGCTCGGCCTCGGCCTGCTCGTCGCGATCCCCACCGTGGTCGTGTCCGGCCCGCTGCTCGCCAAGCCCCTCGCGCGCTGGGTGGCGCTCCCGCCGCCCACGTCCGTGCTCGGCGTCTCCGAGCGCGACGAGGACGCACCGCGCCCGAGCTTCGCGGTCTCCGTCGGCGTCGTCCTGCTGCCCGTGATCCTCATGCTCGCCCGCACCCTCGTCGAGGTCAGCGGGTCCATCGACACCGGCTGGGGCCGCGTCTTCGAGTTCATCGGCACCCCGCTCGTCGCGCTGCTCATCACCGCGCTCACCTCGCTCGTCGTGCTGGGCTCCGCGCTCGGCCGCACGCGCGACCAGGTGAGCAAGCTCGTCGACTCGTCGTTCGCGCCGATCGCGGGCATCCTCCTCATCGTCGGCGCCGGCGGCGGCTTCAAGCAGACGCTCGTCGACTCGGGCGTGGGCGACGTCGTCGCGAAGGGCATCTCGGACGCGAACATCACGCCGCTGCTCGCGGGCTGGCTCGTCGCCGTCCTCATCCGCGTCGCCACCGGCTCCGCGACCGTCGCGACCATCACCGCCGCGGGCATCATGGCCCCGATCGCCGCGACCCTGCCGCCCACGCACGCCGCGCTGCTCGTGCTCTCCATCGGCGCCGGGTCCGTGTTCCTGTCGCACGTCAACGACGCCGGGTTCTGGCTCGTCAAGGAGTACTTCGGCATGACCGTCGGGCAGACGTTCAAGACGTGGTCGCTCATGGAGTGCGTCCTGTCCGTCGTCGCGCTCCTCGTGGTCCTCCTCCTGGGCCTCGTCGTCTAGCGGAACGGGCGGGCGGCGCCGCGCGAGCGCGCGGCGCCGCCCCGGCACGGTCACGCCGGGTGCTCCCTGGCCAGGTCCGGCGCGACCGCGCCGCGAGGACCGCCCGGGCGCACGGCCCGGGCGGTCCCGTCTCTGCGGGCGTCAGCCCCGGTCGGTGAAGACCGGTGCGTAGGCGTCCCGGTCCGCGAGCCAGGACTTCCGACGGAAGCGCTCGAGCGACAGGCCGAGCAGCGTGAGCAGACCGGCCATCACGAGCAGCCCCAGGTCACCCCCCGCGCCCGTCGTCGCCAGGGCCGTCGGGCCCGATGCCGCGACGGAGGTCCCGCCCGCCGTCGTCGCCGTGACGCCGGCGCCGGCGCCGATCGGGTGGAGCACCCGGACGACCGTGCCGTCCGTGCCACCCGTCGACCCCGGGTCGGTGGGGTCCGTCGGGTCGGTCGGGTCGGTCGGGTCCGTCGGGTCCGTCGGGTCGGTCGGGTCCGTCGGGTCCGTCGGGTCCGTGGGATCCGTCGGGTCCGTGGGATCCGTCGGGTCCGTGGGATCCGTCGGGTCCGTCGGCACGACGGCGGCGGTCGGGCACGCCGCCGAGGCGTCACCCAGCAGGCCGACGCCCACGCCGCAGACGGTCACGGGGACCGTCACCGGCAGGTCGACGTCGAGGTCGGGCAGCGCCCCGAGGACGCCGTCCTCCCCGAGCAGGCCCCCGTCGAGGAGCCCGTCGCCCAGCAGGCCGTCGTCACCGAGCACCCCGTCGAGCAGCCCGTCGCCCCCACCGAGCACGTCGTCGCCCAGGAGCCCGTCGCCGAGCAGGTCGTCCACCAGACCGCCGTCACCCAGGACGCCGTCGAGGAGGCCCGTGCCGTCGGCGTCGCCGGATCCGGTCCCGTCACCGGGGACCTCTCCCGCCGCGCCACCGCCGACCGTCGCGTCGCCGCCGACGCCGACCGCGACACCGGACACGTCCACCGGCACCGTCACGGGCACGTCGACGTCGACGCCGGAGCCGGACCCCGCCGCGCCGTCGTCCGCGCCGTCAGCCGGAGCAGCCGGAGCCGCCGGAGCCGGCGTGACGGTCGCGTCACCCAGGATGCCCACCGCGACGCCGGACACGTCCACGGGGACGGTCACGGGCACGTCGACGTCCACGTCCGTCGGTCCTGCCTGAGCTGGGGCCGGGGCCGGGGCGGGCTCGGCAGCCGCAGCCGGAGCCGGGGCCACCGCGGCGTCGCCGAGGACGCCGACGGCGACGCCCGAGACGTCCACCGGGATCGTCACGGGCACGTCGAGGTCGACGTCCGCCGGGCCCGCCGGAGCCGGCGCGGGGTCGGGCGCCGGGGCCGGAGCCGGCGCGGGCGCGGGGGTCACCGTGGCGTCCCCGAGGGCGCCCACCGCGACGTCGGACACGGTGACGGGGACGTTCACGGGCACGTCCACCGACACGTCGGGAAGGGCCTCGGTCACCTGGCTCAGCGGAGTTTCGACCGACAGGTCCAGCCCGAGGTCGCCGAGGAGGTCGCCCTCGGCTGCGTGGGCCGCTCCGGCCCCGACGACCACGAGGCCGCCTGTGACGAGCGCTGTGCGCAGCGCGCGTCGAACGAAGGTGTGCATGATCGTTCTCTCTCCTGCTCAGAAGTGGCTGGCGCACCACGGCGCCGGGTCTCGTCTGCCGCGCTCGGGGCGCGACGCGAGCCACGTCAGGCAGGAGAGACGGGGACCTCGAAGAACGTCGAGGGGTGGTTCGACCGCGCGTCGTCGACGACGGCGGTCCAGGACGAGAGCGCGGGGGCGTCGGCACCGTGGCCGAGGGCGGCGAGGTCGCCGCCGGACCCGGCGCGCTGGGCGCTGCCGGACGGCGCAGGTGTCGTACCGAGCCCGCCGTCCGACGGTGCGCCACCCAGGGGTGTCGCGCCGCCTGCGGGCACGGCGGTGCCGGGCGGAGCGTCGAGCGGGGCGAGGAGACCCCCGCCGCGTGCGCCCGCGGGCGGGGTGCCGAGCGCCGTCGGGCCCGCCCGGTCCGCACCGGGAGGAGGCACGGGCGGCAGCTCGCCGCCCGACGGCAGCGGCACGGTGGGCGCGGTGGGCTCGGCCACGGTCGTGCCGGCGCCGGGCCCCGCCGGGCCGACCGGGCCCGGAGCCTCCGGACCGGGAGCGGGCGCCTCGGGGAGCACGGGTGCGAGCGGGTCGAGCGGGGTGAGCGGCCCCGTCACCGGGCCGAGGACCGGGTCGGTCACGGGCGCCAGCGCGTCGAGCACCGGGGTCAGCGCGTCGAGGACGGGCGTCACCGGGTCGAGCGCGGGCGACACCGCCCCGAGGACGGGGTTCACCACGGGGGCGACCGCCTCGACGACGGGCGTCGCGGCCGGCACGACCGCGTCGAGGACCGGCGTGGTCACGGGAGCGACGGCGTCGGTCACGGGCTGCACGACGGGCGCCACGGGCGCGACGACCTGCTCGACCACGGGAGCGGCCGGCGCGACGACCTGCTCGACCACCGGCGCGACGGGCCGCACGGCCTCCTCGACCACGGGTGCCGCCGGGGTCACGACCTTCTCGACGACCGGGGCGACCGGCTGGACGACGGGGGCGACGACGTCGCGCACGACGGGCTGGACGACGTCCTGCACGACCGGGTCGACCACGCTCTGGACCGTCGAGGTGACGGGCGACAGGACCTTGCCGAGGCCGAGCGGGTCGTCCGCAGCGGACGCGCCGCCCGCGGTCGCGACGGCGAACGCGAGGCCGGCACCGAGACCACCTCCGGCCACGAGCGCGCGCACGAGCCAGCGGCGGGCGGCTGGTGCGCGCCTGCCCTGCGCGTCGTGCGTCGCGTCCATCGTGCGCCCCGTAGGTCGTCGGTGCGGCGAAGAGGCGGGCCGGCAGGCCCGTCCGGGGTCACGGTAGGCATGCGCCGGTGACGCTCACCACCGGAGCGTCCGATTTCACCCGACGGTCGCCCCGAACACCAGCCCGAGCAGGTAGGTCGCCGCCGCGGCACCGAAGCCGATGCCGATCTGCCGCAGCGCCCGCGTCAGGGGCGAGGTCCCCGAGAGCAGGCCGACCGTCGCGCCGGTCGCCAGGAGCGCGACCCCCACGAGGAGCGCCGCCACGCCGACCGCGACGAACCCGGTCAGGCCGAAGAGGTAGGGCAGCACCGGGATGAGCGCGCCCGACGCGAAGAACAGGAACGACGACACCGCCGCCCCCATCGCCGTGCCGTGCGTCTCGTGCTCGTCCGCGCTGGGCGGCGGGGCGATCACCGTCTGCTGCGTGTACGTCGCCAGGACGTCGGCGGCGTGCTCCTCGGCCTCGGCGGGCGCCATGCCCCGCGCGCGGTAGACGAGCGCGAGCTCGTTCGCGTCGACGTCGAGGTCGGGCAGCGCCGCGGACGCCTGCGGGCTCGGCGTCGAGGCGTCGAGCAGCTCGCGCTGCGACCGCACCGACACGTACTCCCCCGCGCCCATCGACAGCGCGCCCGCGAGCAGGCCCGCGAGCCCCGAGAGGAGCACCGTGCTGTTCGACGCCCCCGACGCCCCGATGCCGAGGATCAGCGCGAGGTTGGACACGAGGCCGTCGTTCGCGCCGAACACGGCGGCACGGAACGTCCCCGACAGGCGGTTGCGCCCGCGCGTCGCGAGGCCGCGCACGACCTCCTCGTGGATCCGCTCGTCGGCGGCCATCCGGGGCGTCGCGTCGGCGTCGGTCTCGTACGTCGAGCGCGCCTCGGCCCGCTGGGCGAGCGCGAGCACGAACACGCCGCCGAAGCGGCGCGCGAGCCAGCCGAGCGTCCGGGTGCGCCAGTCGCCCCGCAGGGGCTTGCCGACGTCGTCGCCGAGCAGGCCGAGCCAGTGCTGCTCGTGCCGCCCCTCCGCGTCCGCGAGCGCCAGCAGGATGTCGCGCTCCTCCCCGCTGCGGCGGCTCGCGAGGTCGCGGTAGACGGCCGCCTCCGCGCGCTCGTCGGCGAGGAACCGGCGCCACCGCCGGATCTCCTGCGGCGTCGGTCGGTGCCCGACGACGGGGGCCGGGTCCCCGCCCGGCGTCACCCCGTGCGGGTCGCCGGCGGGCAGGCCGGTGTGCGGCTCAGGCGTGGAGGACATGCCTCCATGATGGCGATCTTCGGCCGCGCCGTGTTGCGCGCGGCCGAACGCGGGGCCGGGGGTCCCCCCGACCGGTGTTCCGGGCGTCCCCAACCTCGGGCCCGCCCGTCGTCCGCCGTCGTGGTTGGATCGGACCATGACCACTGGAGAGAACGAGCTGTCCCGCCCCGAGGTCGACGCGCCGGAGGGCCCCGCGCCCACCGAGCTCGTCGTCGAGGACATCACCGTCGGTGACGGCCCCGAGGCGACGCCGGGCGCGACCGTGAACGTGCACTACCTCGGCGTCGAGTACGAGACGGGCGAGGAGTTCGACGCCTCGTGGAACCGCGGGCAGTCGATCAACTTCCCGCTGCGCAGCCTCATCGCCGGCTGGCAGCAGGGCATCCCCGGGATGAAGGTCGGCGGGCGGCGCAAGCTCGTCGTGCCGCCGGAGCTCGCCTACGGCCCCGCGGGCGGCGGCCACCGCCTGTCCGGCAAGACGCTGATCTTCGTCATCGACCTGCTCGGCGTGTCCTGACCGACCGCTGACGTGCAGGAGGGCCTCGGCCGTCGACCGGGGCCCTCCTGCTGTCCGCCGCGCCGGGCGGCGCCGTCGGGCGATCAGGTCTACCGCGCCGGGCCGGGGCACGTGACCAGCGCGGCGTCCGTCTCCGGGGTGTCGGCACCGGGTGCCAGGCTCGGGGCCGGTCCGGCCGCCAGGTCGGTGTCCCGCTCGCGGCGGGCCGCCCGGAGCCGGACCACCGTGTCGACGAGGACACCGAGGAGGATCCCGCCGACGACCCCCACCACGACGGCGAGGAGCGGGCTGTCGCCCACCCACGCGGCGGCGAGCGTGCCGATGAGGACCGAGTAGGTGGCCCACGCGACCGACGCGACGGCGGACAGCGCCATGAAGCGCCGGCGCGAGAAGCCCACGGCACCCGCGGTCACGTTGACCGCCGTCCGCCCGACGGGCACGAACCGCGCGCCCAGGACGACGGACGCGCCGCGCCGGTCGAGGGAGCGGGTCGCCCAGGCGACGGCGCGCTGACCGCGGAAGCCGCGCAGCACCGGCAGCGCGCGCGTGCCGACCGCCCGGCCGAGCGCGTAGGCGAGCTGGTCGCCGCACCAGGCGCCGAGCGCCGCGACGAGCAGGACGAGCCCCCAGGCGACGCCCCCGCCGGACTGCGCCCCCACGGCGAGCATGACGATCACGGTCTCGCCGGGGATCGGCGGGAAGAACCCGTCCCCCGCGGTCGTCGCGAACAGCGTCGGCAGCGCCCACACCGAGTCGACGAGCGCGAGCAGCCACGCCTCGACCTGTCCCCACAGCTCCACGACCCACGCGACCATGCGTCCCAGCCTCGACCGCGCGACCGCCCGGCACCATGGGGTATCCCCCCGGTTCTCCCCTGAGGCGACCCCGACCGGGCGCCCGCGGACAGGTGGTCCGGCGACCCTCCGGTCCGGGGGACAATGTGGCTCGACGCATTCGCCTCCCCGCGCCGCAGCCGGCGGGCGGGGACGTCCGTGATCGAGGAGCGCTGTGATCACTGTCAGCACCGACGGCTCGTGCCTGAACAACCCGGGCGGCGCCATCGGGTGGGCGTGGATCAACCACGACGGCACGTTCGACTCCGGCGGCGCCGTGAGCGGGACCAACCAGGTCGCCGAGCTGACCGCGCTGCTCCAGGCGGTCCGCGCGCACCCCGGTGCGGAGCCGCTCCTCATCGAGTCCGACTCCCAGTACGCCATCAAGTGCGCGTCCGAGTGGGTCGTCGCCTGGAAGCGCAAGGGGTGGCGCACCGCGGGCGGCCAGCCCGTGAAGAACCTCGAGCTCGTCCAGGCGATCGACCGGGTCATCACCGAGCGCGCCGGGCCCGTCCGGTTCCGCTGGGTGCGCGGCCACGTCGGCGACCCGTTCAACGAGCGCGCCGACCAGCTCGCGGGCCTCGCCGCCCAGGACTGGGCCGCGGGCCGGGGCGACCTCGACGGCACGCTCGTCCCCGAGCTCGGCGATCCCACGCGGCCGGCCGGCCGCGCGACCGGGCCGGCGCACGCCACGGCTTCCGCCGCGCACGCCCCTGCACCCAAGCAGCCGACGCCGGAGCCCGCGTGGGACATGGACACCCTGTTCGACTGACGCTCGGGGCGGGCTCGCGGTCGCGCATGATGGGTCCGTGACGACACGAACCCCTGCCGACCTCGTCCGTGAGTTCTTCGCCGTCGTGCGCTCGGGCGACGACCCGGCCCGCGCGGGCGAGTACCTCGCGCCCCTCGTCGCGGCGCACCAGGTGACGTCGGAGGCGCCGACGACGGTGCACCGGACTCCCGCGCAGTACGCCGAGCACGTCGAGGAGATGCGCGCCGCGTACGGGCGCTTCACCCTGACGGTCGACGAGCTCCTCGCGGACGGCGACCGCGTGTACGTCCGCTGGACCCAGCGCGGCCGCCACGTCGGCGAGGTGGACGGTCGCGCGCCGACCGGGGCGGAGGTCGTGCAGGTCGCGAGCTGCGTCTACCGTGTCGCGGACGACCGCGTGGTGGAGTACTGGATGCAGATCGACCGGGCAGGGCTCGCGGCACAGCTCGCGGCTGCGACGGATCCTGCTGGGCCGTCGGCGGCGGGTGCGACGATGGTCCGGTGACCGTCCTGCCGAGCCCGAACCCGCGCCCGAGCCCGGTCCCCGCGCCGGCCGAGCACGCGGTCGGCGACGGTCCCGTCCCGGTCGTGTACGCCGTGGTCGGTGAACCGCTCGTCCGGCGCGTCCGGTCGGACCGGCCCCTGGACCTGCACCTCACGCTCGGTCGACTCTCCCGCGGGCCGTACGACCCGACGTTCCGCCGCACGCCGTCCGGGGACGTCTGGCGCACGACGCGGATGCCCGCCGGTCCCGCGACGTGCCGCCTCGTGCAGACCGGGCCGCGCGACGTCGTCGGGCACGCCTGGGGACCGGGCGCCCAGGAGGCGCTCGACGCCCTCCCCCACCTGCTGGGCGAGCACGACGACGACACCGGCTTCGTCCCGCCCGCGCCCCTGCGCGACGCGCACCGCCGCGCCACCGGGCTGCGCATCCCCCGCACCGGTCGCGTGCTGGAGGCGCTCGTCCCCGCGATCCTCGAGCAGCGCGTCCAGACGGTCGCCGCGTGGCGGTCGTGGGGCTGGCTCCTGCGCAAGTACGGCGAGGGAGCCCCGGGGCCCGCGGGCGACGCCGGGATGCTCGTCGTGCCCGACGCCGCCACGTGGGCGCGCGTCCCGTCGTGGGACTGGCACCGGGCGAACGTCGACCCGGGCCGCGCGCGGACCGTCGTCGCCGCCGCACGCGTCGCCCGCCGGCTCGAGGAGTGCGGCGCGCTGCTCGACGCGCAGGGCGCCGCCGCCGCGCACGCCCGGCTCCAGGCCGTCCCGGGCGTGGGCGTCTGGACCGCGGCCGAGGTCGCGCAGCGCGCGCTCGGCGACGCCGACGCCGTGTCCGTGGGCGACTATCACCTCGCCAAGGCGGTGGGCTGGGCGCTCGTCGGCGAGCGCGTCGACGACGACCGGATGCTCGAGCTCCTCGCGCCGTACTCGCCGCACCGCTACCGCGTCGTCCGGCTCCTCGAGATATCGGGCCGGGCGCACGCCCCGCGGCGCGGCCCACGCCTCTCGATCCAGGACCACCGCCTCCACTGACGGCCCGCGCACCTCGCCGGGGGAATGAAAGAGTCGCCGGAACCTGCCGTTCCGGCGACCGTTTCACGCACGCACGGTGTTACTCGGGGAGCGCGCACACCCCGTCGACGCAGACCGCGGCGTCGTCCGCGCCGACCAGCGTGAGCGACGGCGCGGTCTCGCGGTGCGGCGCGGCCGCGTCCGCGGCGCTCACGCTCATGAGCGTGGTGCGACGCGGGTTCGCGATGGAGTGGTAGAGGTTCGTCGTGGTGTCGGTCATCTGAGGCCTCCTCGTGGGATCACGGGCGCCGGTGCACGTGTGGAGCCGGCGTCGGTGCGGGCTGCGTCCCAGTCTCGGTGATACCGAGTCGCAGGTCCACCGCACCGGGGTGTGAGATACGTCGCTCTCCGTACCTGATCTCGCAGAGCGGACAGCTCAGGCGGCGTCGCGCTCCGCGACGGCCTGCTGCAGCACCTGGACGAAGACCGCCGGGTCCTGGGCCCCCGAGACGCCGTACCGGCCGTCGACGACGAAGAACGGCACCCCGTTGATCCCGTAGGCGCGCGCCTGGTCGATGTCCGCCTGCACGTCGTCCGCGTAGCGGCCGTCCTCCAGAGCCGCGACGACCTGGGCGCGGTCGAGACCGACCTCCGCCGCAAGGTCCGCGAGCTCCTGGACGCGGCCCACGTGGCGGCCCTCCTCGAAGTACGCCTTGAGGAGGCGCTCCTTCATCTCGACCTGCTTGCCGTGCGCCTTCGCGTGGTGCAGCAGCTCGTGGGCGGTGAGCGTCTTGGTGTGCTGGAGCGCGTCGAAGTCGTAGGCCAGGCCCTCGGCCGCGGCGAGCTGCGTCATCTGCCCGAGCATCTGCTCGACCTGCGCGCGGGGCATGCCCTTGTGCCCCGCGAGGAAGTCCACCTCGGTGCCGTCGAAGTCGACGGGAGTGTCCGGCGCCAGCTCGAACGAGTGGTACTCGATGTCGACCTGCGGGCCGTCACCGGCCTCGGCGAGCCGGCCGAGCGCCGTCTCGAGGCGTCGCTTGCCGACGTAGCACCAGGGGCACGCGACGTCGGACCAGATGTCGATCTTCACCGTGGGGGCCGACGCGTCGGCCGCGGCGGGGCTGTTCGTGGTCATGTGACCGTGCAACCATCTGGACGACCGCACGATTCCCTCGCGGACCTCGTCACGGCGTGACGTTCGCCGCACGGTAGAGGTCCTGCAGCACCATGATCTCCGCGCCATGGTGGATCAGCTCGCGGTTCATGTGCGCGACGAGGTGGACGAACGGCGCCTGCGCGTCGATCTCCGTCGCCTGGCTCAGCCCGACCGTGAACGCCCCCTCGTCCGGCAGCGCGTCCACCCCGGCCCGCCACCGGTCCACCTCGTGCCGCAACCCCGCGACCGCCGGTCCGACCTCGCCCGAGAACGTCACGGAGTCGCGGCGGCGCTCGTGCGGCCCGAACGTCCACTCCCACCGCTCGAAGAACGCCTCGGTGAGGTGCGCGACGAGCCACGCGATCGTCCGCGGCTGCGGCGAGTCCGGCCCGTCGGGCCACTCCATCACCCAGTCGCCGACCCCGAGCGTGCGCGACGTGCGCTCCGTGCCGCGACGCACGACGCGCAGCGCGTCCGGCCCCGGCTCCCACTCGAGCTCCGCCTGCGTCAGCGTCGCGAGCCGTTCCGCGACCTCGAGCCACGAGAACCCGAGCTGGCCGCGCACGACCGCGAGCGTCGTCGGGACCGTGAGGATCGACCAGTCGAACTCGGGGCTGCCGTACGCGATCTCCCCGTCCGCCGTCTCGTGCACCATCTCGCTCCCCTCCCCGCGGCGCCGTCGCCGCCCGTCGGTGTCCGCTCGACGCTAGCCGGACCCACCGACGCCTGCGCGCGAGAATGGGTTCGGCCCGTCCCCCGTCCCCCGGAGTCCTCGTGCGCGTCCGCCCCCGTACCGTCCTGCTCGTCGCGACCGGGATCGCCGTCGTCCTGCTCGGCGCCCTCGTCGTGTTCCTCGCGATCAACGGGGTCGACGGCGTCCCCGGCTGACCCGGCCGACGCGCGCTCCGGGCGTCCCGGGGTGATGCTGCTGGAGGACACCACCAGGAAGGCCGACCCGTGACCACGACCGACACCACCCCCGACCCGCAGCTCGTCCTCGTGCGCCACGGGGAGACGGAGTGGAGCGCGAGCGGCCGCCACACCGGCCGGTCCGACATCCCGCTCACGGTCGCCGGCGAGCAGCAGGCCGTCGCGGCGGGCGTGTGGCTGCAGGGGTGGGCGGACCGCCGGGGGCGACGCCCCGCCGTCGTGCGCACGAGCCCGCGGCAGCGCGCTCGACGCACCGCCGACCTCGCCGGGTTCCCCGACGCGGAGACCGACGACGACCTCGCCGAGTGGGACTACGGCCCCGTCGAGGGCCGGACCGCCGTCGACGTCGGCGAGCAGCTCGGCCACGAGTGGCTGATCTTCCGCGACGGCGTCAACGTGCTCGCCGCCGCGAACGGGCACCGCGGCGAGGAGCTCTCCGCGGTGGCCGACCGGGCCGGACGCGTGCTCGGTCGCGTCGAGCCGACGCTGCAGGGCGGCGACGACGTCGTGCTGTTCGCCCACGGGCACCTGCTGCGCGTCCTCGCGACCGTGTGGCTCGGGATCGACCCGGGGCTGGGCGCGCGGTTCGAGCTCGGCACGGCCGCGATCTGCCTGCTGGGCTACGGCCACGGGCTGCGCACGGTCGAGGGCTGGAACCTCTCCGCCCAGGCCTGAGACCCGGCGAGCCGACCGGCGGGACGACCCTCCCCGTGCGGACCGCGAGGTGGCACGATGCTGCCCATGGGTCTGAGCGAGAAGCACCTCACCGAGGGCGAGCACGTCGTCATGGAGCTCAAGGAGCACGCGAAGGCGCTGTTCTGGCCGTTCGTGCTGCTGGTCGTGCTCGTCGCGGCGGTCGTCGTGACGGTCGTGCTCGTCCCGAACGACGTCGTCCGCTGGGTCGTCGCGGGCCTCGCCCTCGTCGCGGCGGTCGTCTGGGTGTTCGTGCCGTGGCTGCGCTGGCGGACCACGGAGTACACCGTGACGAACAAGCGCATCGCGATGCGCTCGGGCATCATCACGCGCACCGGGCGGGACATCCCCCTGTACCGCATCAACGACGTGAACTACGAGAAGGGCCCGATCGACCGGCTCTTCGGCTGCGGGACGCTCGTCATCTCGGACGCGACGGACAAGCCGGGGCTGAACCTGCACGACGTGCCCGACGTCGAGAACGTGCAGGTCCGCCTGCACGACCTGCTCTTCACCGCCGACGACGGCTCCGACGACGGCGAGTGGCCGCCGAACGAGCCGCCGCGCGGCCCGCGCGCCCCTCGCATCCCGCGCGCGGAGCGCTGACCGCACGGCCCGCCGACGCCCTGCGAGGAGCGCCGGCGGGCCGTGCGTGGCCGGTGCCGGAGGGTCAGCGGCTGCCGTCCGCGGAGAGCGAGACGATCGCCGAGATCGACGGGACGTACGCCGTCGAGGTGTGACCCGCCGCGACCCACGCCCCGTACGACGTGCGCACCGTGCCGTTGCTGACGTACTTGACGACGACGCGCGCGTACGTGCAGTTGATGTTCGTCACCCGCGCGGTGGTCCCGGACACGCTGGGCCCGGAGACGCTGCACCCGACGACGGCGGCGGAGGCCGCGGGGGCGGTCAGGGCGACCGCACCGGTCGCGAGGAGACCTGCCACGAGGGCGGAGCTGAGGAACTTCTTCATGTCGTGCTCCCTGCTTGATCGACATTGATACGAGTGAGCGCTCAGCAGGGAGCGTAGTGGAGCACCGCCGGTTTGTCAGCGGTCCGCATGAACTCGTCCCACACGGCTCGCGGCCGTGTCGCCGCAGGTGGGACGCGTGTCCGCTCAGTCCTCGATGCGCCGCCCGGCCGCGACCTCGGCGCGCGCCAGCATCTCGTCGGTCAGCGCGACGTCGCCCTCGAGGTGCGCGACGAGCAGCCGGCGCGCGACGTCGGCGGCACGCTCCGGGTCCGCACCGCGCGCGTTCCACGCCCCGAACCAGTCGGCGAGCGTCACGCCGTGCTCGGGCCGGTAGCAGACCGTCACCGCGTCCCCCGCCTGCAGCTCGCCGTTCCGCACGACCCGCAGGTACGCGCCGGTCCGGTTCGCGACGGTGAAGCGCTTGACCCACCTGTCCTCCCCGAGCCGCCGCGCGAACGTCGAGCACGGCGTGCGGGGCTGGGTGACCTCGAGCAGCGCCGTGCCCGCGGACCAGCGCTCCCCGACGACCGCCTCGCTCACGGGGATGCCCCGCACCCGCAGGTTCTCGCCGAACAGTCCCGGCGGGATCTCGCGCCGGAGCTGCCCGACCCACCAGTCGGCGTCGTCCTGGCCGTACGCGTACACGGCCTGCTCCTCGCCCCCGTGGTTCGCGCGGTCGGCCTGGAGGTCGGCGTAGAGGCCGAGGCGTCGGACCTTCACCGGGCCGTCGACGGGCCGCTTGTCGATCGCCGTGACGCCGACGGGGCCGGCGTCCGGCAGGAGGGCGTGCACGCGGCACACCGCGAGGACCTCGCCGGTCGGGGCGCTGCTCGCGAGGGCGGTCACGGGTGCCGCGCCGGGAGACGTGGGGTGGGCGGTCGGCGAGGCGGGCGCTGCGGGAGACATCCCTCGATTCTCTCAGCGCGACGTGGCCGAGGACACCGGGGACCAAGGTCACGGGACCGGTCTCACCCCGCACGGGTAGCGTCGGCGGCATGAGCGCCACCCGTCCCTCGCGCTGGGAGCAGAAGACCGCCGCCGACCCGTCCCACTCCACCTGGTACGTCGAACGCTTCCGCGCGATGGCCGCACGCGGCGCCGACCTCGCCGGCGAGGCACGCCTGGTCGACGCCATGCTGCCCCGCGGGTCGCGCGTGCTCGACGCCGGGAGCGGGCCGGGGCGCGTGGGCGCAGAGCTGTTCGCGCGCGGCCACACGGTCGTCGGGGTCGACGTCGACCCGGTGCTGGTCGAGGCGGCGCGCGCCGACCACCCGGGGCCCGACTGGCGGGTGGGCGACCTCGCCGAGCTCGACCTGCCCGCCGAGGGCGTCACCGAGCCGTTCGACGCGATCGTGTGCGCGGGCAACGTCGTGACGTTCCTCGCGCCGGGCACCGAGGTCGAGGTCCTGCGCCGCTTCCGGGCGCACCTCGCCCCGCACGGTCGCGCCGTCGTCGGCTTCGGCACCGGGCGCGGCTACGCGCCCGAGCGGTTCCTGGCCGACGCCGCGGAGGCGGGGCTGCGCCTCGACGTCGCCCTCGCGACGTGGGACCTGCGCCCGTGGACCCCGGACGCCGACTTCCTCGTCGCCGTGCTCGCCGTCGACGCCGCGGGCTGAGAGCCCGGTCGACCGCGCGCTCGGGCCGACGACTCGTCTCAGGCGGGCGTGAACGTGAACGTCACGGCCCCGCCCGAGCTCCCCGGCTCGCCCTCCACGTCGTCGACGTGGAGCATGCCCGCGCCGTGCAGGTCGATCGCGTCCCCGAGGTCCGCCCGCAGGACGTCCTCGCCGCGCGGGGAGCGGACCGCGAGCTGCGCGAGCGCCCGCCCCGCGCCGACGCCGACGCGCATCACCCCCACCCGCACGTCGGCGAACTCCGCCTGCGCTCCCTGCGGCACGCGCGCGCGGCGCACCTCGTCCTTGCCTGCCATGCGTCAGCCTCCCGAGTAGACGGAGTCGAAGTTCTCCTTGTACTCCTGCTCGGTGAGCCACAGGTCGCCGACCTTCTGCTCGCCGTCCAGGGTGCCGCCGCCGGGTCCCCACGGGTTGACGACGTGGATCTTCATCTCGCCGTCGATCTCCTTGACCTCGGTGACGACGTAGGCGTGGTTGGGCACGATCCGGCTGTCGTCGACCTCGTCCTCCCACCACCAGAACGCGTCGTCGTCCTCGGTGCCCACGGCGACGGGCCCGTCCTTCAGCCGGTCCTGGATGTCGGAGAGGCTGAGCTCGCCCGACCGCTCGGCGGGGCGGCCGGTGATCGCCTCGAACGCGTCGTCGGAGTGCCCGCCGTCGATGTCCTGGTAGTCGCCGCCGAAGTACTCGGCCGCCGCCTTCTCGTAGATCGACACCCAGTTCGGCTCGCCGTTCTGGCCGCCGACGCCGTTCTCCGGAACCGTCGCCTCCACGACGATCTCGACCGGCTCGCCGTCCTTGTACATCGTCACGGTGTACGTGCCGTCGTCGTTGAGCCGGATGTGCTCGCGCAGGAACTCCGGGTCGGTCGTCGCGACGGCGCCCAGGCCGGCGAGGAACCAGCAGTCCCCGACCTGGCCCTGGTTGATGTCGTCGAGCGAGAAGTCCTCGTTCTCGAGGTCGATCGGCGGGACGTCCTCGTAGTCGCCGAGGTCGTCAGTGAGGTCCGGGTCCCCGGGCCGGTCGCCGTCCTCGCCCGGGGTGCTGCGGTCGCCGCCGCCACCCGAGCCACCGCCGCCCGACCCCCCGGCACCGTCGGTGCTCGCGCTCTCCTGCTGGTCCGCCTGGCGCACGACGGCGGTCGCGGCGTCGCCGAGGACCGCCCCGACCGCCGCGACGGCCGGTGCGTGCGACGTGGACCACTCGCCGCGCAGGGCGTCGCCGTCCGGCCCCTCCCAGGGGCTCGACGTCACCAGCGCGTCGAGCTCGCCGCGCAGCGACGTCAACCTGTCGGCGGCCTCGGACAACCGCTGTCCGAGCTGTCGCAGCTGTGCGACGTCCGCCCCGTACATCCCGCTCATGTCTCCCCCTCGCCCGCAGGTCGCCGAGACGGTACCGCCGTCCGCCCACGCCGGTCCATGGTGCGCGCTCCCCATCCCCGCGCGGGCCGCACCTCTGACCTCGCGTCGGTGCGCGCTGGTAGCGTCCCCCGCGGACGACGCACGCGACGACCGAGGGGGACCATGACGGAGCAGGCCACGACACCGCGCCGGGGCGCGACGACGCGCACCGCCGGGGCGGTGCTCGCGCTGGGCGCCCTCGCCACGCTCGCCGCGTGCGGCGGCGACGCCGAGCCGACGGAGCCGCCGCCCGCACCGGACGCCGTCGCGGGGTACGAGGAGGCCCGGCAGGACGTCCTCGCCGCCGTCCAGGACGTCTACGGCGCGGACGGCTGGGCCGACGACGACGGGGGCGCCTCGGCGACGGCGCAGGACGACGGTCGCTGCGTCGTCTTCCTTCCCGACGCCCGGGCCACGCCGGGGGGCGCGGACGCGTACGGCCTGCTCGCGGACGTCCCCGACGCGATCGCCCCGGTGCTCGACGAGCACGGTTTCGGCGCACCCTCGGGCGTCGTCGAGGCCGAGCACGGCGGGTCCGCCTCGGTCGAGGCCGAGGACCCGGCGGGGTGGTCGGTGCGCGTCACCGCCGACGGCGACCTGGTCCGCCTCGACGTGTCCGGCCCGGTCGACCTCGACCCGTGCGACGAGGCCGGTCTCCCGGAGCTCGGCTGAGCCGTGCCGTCGTACCGCGTGACCCTCGCCGTGGGCCTGCTGCGCCCGGGCGCCGACCCCGAGGCCGTGCTGCCCGCCGCCGCGGCCGCGGCGCGCGACCTGACGACGGTCGAGGCGTACGACGTCGGCGTCGTGCGCGGCGAGGCGCGCGTCACCGTCCGCTTCCTCGCCGACACGGACGCCGCCGCGCACACGGTCGCCGACGCGGTGGAGGCCGGCGTGCGCGCCCACGCCGCGACGTCGGGCGGTCGCCTGACCCGCCGTTGGGGAGCGCGCTGGCACCCGGCCTGACCGCCGTCGGCCCGGGACACCACGCCGGGCCGCCCGCCGCGCGACGAGGGCACGGGACCGGTTCAATGGACGGACCTGTCACCGACGCCGGGGAGGCGCACCCGTGGCCACGAGGACCGGCCTGTTCCGTCGCAAGTCCGTCGAGGACTCGCTCGCGGCGATCGACGACCCGGAGCGCTCGCTCAAGCGCAGCCTGACGTCCTGGGACCTCGCGGTCCTGGGGGTCGCGGTCGCGGTCGGCGCGGGCATCTTCTCCGTCGGCGCGACGGCAGCCGCGAACTACGCCGGGCCCAGCGTCATCGTCTCGTTCGTCATCGCGTCGATCGTGTGCGCCCTGGCCGTCATGTGCTACGCCGAGTTCGCCTCCGCGATCCCCGTCGCCGGGTCGGCGTACACGTTCTCCTACGCGACCATGGGCGAGCTCGTCGCGTGGATCATCGGGTGGGACCTCATCCTGGAGATGCTGCTCGCGTCGGCGGTCATCGCGAAGTTCTGGGGCGTCTACCTCGGTGACGCGTTCGGGCTGTTCGGCATCGACCTGCCGCTGACCGTCCCGATCGGTCCGGTCGACCTCGAGTGGGGCCCGGTGTTCATCGTCGCGGTGTTCACCACGCTGCTCGCGATCGGCACCAAGCTCAGCACGCGCGTCAACAGCGTGTTCACCGTCATCAAGGTCGGCATCACGCTGTTCGTCATCGTCGTCGGGTTCTTCTTCGTCGACGCGTCGAACTACTCGCCGTTCGTGCCGCCCGCCCAGCCCGCGCCGGAGCAGACCGCGCTCGAGCAGCCGCTCGTCGGCTTCCTCACGGGGCTCGAGCCCACGACGTACGGCGTCATGGGCCTGCTCGCGGGCGCCGCGCTCGTGTTCTTCGCGTTCATCGGGTTCGACGTCGTCGCGACCACGGCCGAGGAGGCCAAGGACCCGCAGCGCACGCTCCCGCGCGGCATCCTCGGCGGCCTCGCGATCGTCACGGTCCTGTACATCCTCGTGACGCTCGTCGTGACGGGCATGGTGTCGTACACCGAGCTCGCGGAGTCCGACGCGCCGTCGCTCACGACGGCGTTCATCCTCGTGGGCGCCGACTGGGCCGGACGGGTCATCTCCGTGGGCATCCTCGTCGGCCTGACGACGGTGATCATGGTGCTGCTCCTCGGGCTCACGCGCGTCGTCTTCGCGATGAGCCGCGACGGCCTCCTCCCTCGCGGCATCTCCCGGACCTCGCACCGGTACCACACGCCGATCCGCCTCCAGGTGGGGGTGGGGGTCGTCGTCGCGCTCATCGCCGGGCTGTCCCAGGTGGAGCTGCTCGAGGAGATGATCAACATCGGGACGCTCTCGGCGTTCGTCCTCGTGAGCTTCGGCATCCCGGTCCTGCGCCGCTCGCGCCCCGACCTGCAGCGCTCGTTCAAGGTCCCGTGGTCGCCCGTGCTGCCGATCGTGTCCGGCGTCGCGTGCCTGTGGCTCATGGCGAACCTCACGACCCTCACGTGGCTCCGGTTCCTCGGCTGGGTCGTCGTGGGCCTGGTGATCTACGCGTTCTACGGCTACCGCCACTCGGTCGCGGCCCGCGACACCCTGAAGGGTGACGTCGCCGCGTAGGGTCGCCGCGTCAGTACCGTGGGCGCGATGAGCGCCACGGAGACCCCGATCACCGCCGACCTCGTCCGCGAGGCGCTGGCGGCGCAGCACCCCGACCTCGCCGCGCTGCCGCTCCGCGAGGTCGCGGGCGGCTGGGGAAACCAGATGTGGCGGCTCGGCGACGACCTGGCCGTCCGGGTGCAGCGCATGGACCCGACGCCGGAGCCCCAGCTCAAGGAGCGGCGGTGGCTGCCCGTGCTCGCGCCGCACCTCCCGCTCCCCGTGCCGACGCCGGTGCGGCACGGCGAGCCGTCCGCGCGTCTCCCGCGGCACTGGACGGTCATGACCTGGGTCTCCGGCGAGCCGCTGGACCACGGCACGATCACCCGGGGCGCGCACGCCGCCGACGCGCTGGCGGGCTTCCTCCGGGCGCTGCACGTCGCGGCGCCCGCCGACGCGCCGACGTCCACGGACCGGGGCGCCCACCCCCGCGACGCCACGGACGGCTTCGAGGGGTTCCTGCGCGCCGTCGCCCCCGACGACGCCGCCGACGTCCGGGCGGTCTGGGCCGACGCCGTCGCGGCCACCGCGTGGGAGGGGCCGCCCGTGTGGGTGCACGGGGACCTGCACCCCGCGAACGTCGTCGTCGCGGACGGGACGCTCGCGGGCGTCGTCGACTTCGGCGACCTGTTCGCGGGCGACCCCGCGTGGGACCTCGCCGCCGCCTGGGTGCTGCTGCCCGCGGGCACCGCCGCGCGCTTCTTCGACGCCTACGGGCGCGCCGACGACGCGACGGTCCGGCGCGCCCGCGGGCTGGCGGCGCTCAAGGCCCTCTTCCTCCTGCTCATGGGGCAGAACGGGGACCGCGGGCTGCCCGGCGGCAAGACCCGCTGGGGGCCCGCGGGCCGCGCGGCGCTCGACCGCGTCCTCGCGGGCTGGCGCTCACCGGACGGCCAGGGCCTCCGTCGGTGAGAGCCGCGCCGCGCGCTCGGCCGGGTAGAGGCCCGCGACCACGCCGACGATGACGGTCGCGGCGAGGCCGCCGAGCGACGCCCAGGCCGGGACGTGGGTCGGCCACGCGCGCAGCGCCGCGTACGCGGTGGTCGCGACGACGCCCAGCACGACCCCCGCCGTCCGGATCGAGGCGTCGTGCGACGAGGCTCCGACGTCCGGCGACCCGCTGCTGCTCGAGCAGCTCGTGCGCAACCTCGTCGAGAACGCCGAGCGCTACAACCTCCGCCACGACGGCTGGGTGCGGGTCGCCACGCGGTCCGACGCCGGCGGCGACGCCGTGCTCGAGGTCGTCAACCCCGGTCCGCCCGTCGCGCCCGACGACCTCCCGGGCCTGTTCGAGCCCTTCCGGCGGCTGGGCGGCGAGCGCACCGGCGACGGCACGGGGAGCGGGCTCGGGCTCGGGCTGTCGATCGTCCGCGCCGTGGTGGGCGCCCACGGCGGTTCCGTCACGCTCGCCGCGCGACCCGAGGGCGGCCTCGTCGTGACCGTCCGGCTCCCCGGCGAGGTCTACGACGAGGTCCCGGCGTCTCCGCGTCTCGGATAACGGACATACCCGATGAATCGTCTCACCTCGGCGCTTTACTGCGGACGACCGATCAACACTGAGGGGGATTGATGCGAAAGGTCAAGACGGCGGTCATCACTGCCACGCTCGCCGCGGGTGTCGCGCTCGGAGCGGCTGGCCCCGCCAGCGCGACGATCAGCTACCCGTCCGTGGGAGGCACGTGGGACCACGGCGCCGACGCCAAGGACGTCTGGTCGCACTACTACCACGGCAGCCGGGTCCACAAGTCCTCGACCTACGGGGAGAACGGGCTCCGCAGCTCCGGTTGGGTCTCCGCGGGGAAGTGGTCGTACCAGTGGGACGAGGTCCGTTGGTTCGGGAACAAGGCGTACTACGACGTCAAGTAGTTCGACTCACGTGCTGCCGAGCGTCCGGACGCCGTCGCTCGGCGGCACGCGGGCCCGCCCGTCCCCGACGACCGCAGTGATCGGAGCATCATGTCTCTTCGCAGGTCGACGCGGCGACGCGTCGCCGCGGCGGCTCTCGCCGCCCTCGTCCCGCTCCTTGCCGCGTGCGGCACCCCGGATTCCGTCGGGTCGAGCGTCGACGACGGGACGGCCGTCGACGTTCCCGCGTTCGACGGCCCCTACGCCGCCGAGTTCACGGCCTTCTACTCCGACGCCGGGTCCGACTTCGCTCGTCAGGCGCTCGCCGACGAGGAGATCACGGACGCGGAGTACGCGGAGATGGAGGAGAAGTTCCGCACGTGCCTCGAGGCGGAGGGCGTGACCTTCTCCGGCTTCGAGCCCGACGGGTCGTACGAGGCCTCGCCCCTGCCGGACGGGAGCGACCCGTACGAGGTCGTGAAGACCTGCGAGCGTGAGTCGAGCGCCGACACGGTCGGGGCGCTGCACGACATCATGGCGTCCAACCCGGACAACCTCGACGTCCCGACGATCATGGCGGAGTGCCTGGTCCGTCGCGAGGTCGTACCGGCGGGCTACGCGGCAGACGACTACCTCACCGACATGGAGGGGCGGTTCTCCGACCTCGCCGCCCTGTCGACCGAGCTCCGCGAGGCGCTGACGTCGTGCTCGAGCGACCCGCTCGGCCTGGCCGGTGAGTGAGGGTCGCAGCCCGGCCACGGTGGGCCTGTGGGTGATCGGCGCACTGACGCTCGTCGCCGTGGGGGTCGTTCTCGGTGCCGCGTGGACGTCCCCGGCCGTCCCCGCAGCCCTTCGACCTCCCGCTCCCATCACCACCTTCGAGGTCCGGTCCGCGACGTTCGACGACGTCCGCTCCGTCCGGCTCGCCGTCGCCCGTGGCGAGGAGTCGGGGCTGGCATCACCCGGTAGCGGTCTCGTCACACGCTTCGACTGCCGTCCCGGCTCGACCATCGAGTCCGGGACCGCGCCGCTCTGGCTCGACGACGCACCGGTCGTCGCGCTCGCGACGACGCTCCCGCTGTGGCGGGACCTTCCGGTCGGCACCCAGGGCAACGACGTGCGGGCGCTGCAGGAGGAGCTGACGCGTCTGGGGCACCCGGTCGAGGCCACCGGAACGCTCGGCACGAAGACCCTGCGTGCCGTCAACGCACTCTTCGACGACCTCGGTGACCCCTCGGCCCTCACCTCCGTTCCGCGATCTCGTTTCCTCTGGATCCCCGGACCCTCGGTCACCGTCGCGGAGTGCTCGGTCACGACAGGGAGCCAGCTCGAGGCCGGCGCGGAGCTCATCGTGACGCCCGGCACGCTGGCAGGCGTCGCATTGCGCGACGGCGCGCCGTCCGACCTCGTCGCCGGGGCGCGCACGCTCCGTGTGGACGGGATCGACGTCGCGGTCGAGCCGCAGAACCCGGTCACCGACCCAGCACTGCTCGCACAGCTCGACGCAGCGCCCTCGCTCCAGCAAGCAGGCACGGGCGACGAGGCGCCGGTCGGTCAGCTGCGGTTGGCAGAACCGGTCGACGTGTCGGTCGTCCCACCGTCCGCCGTGATCACGGCACCTGACGGGACGACCTGCGTGACCACGGACGCCGTGCCCCACAGGCTGCGGGTCGTCGGGTCCGAGCTCGGGCAGACGTTCGTCCTGTTCGACGGCACCCCGCCGACCGCCGTCGACACGTCGCCCCGGCCGGACGCCCCGTGCGCGTGACGGCGACCGGCCTCGGGCACCACTTCCCCCGGCGCCCCTGGCTCTTCCGCGGGCTCGACCTCGATCTGCGGCCAGGTCGCACCTACGCGCTCACCGGTCCGTCGGGGTCGGGCAAGAGCACCCTGCTCGGCCTGCTCGCCGGGTGGGAGGAACCCCGCGAGGGCACCGTCGCGCGGGACGGCATCGAGCGGACCGGATGGGTGTTCCAGAACCCGCACGGGACGCCGCGGCGCTCGGCGCTCGACCACGTCGCGCTCCCGCTGCTCGTCCGGGGGCTGCACCCCCGAGAGGCGGAGCGACGAGCCGCCGACCTCCTGAGCAGGTTCGGGCTCGACGACATCGCGCAGCAGCAGTTCCGCCGCCTCTCGGGCGGGGAGGCGCAGCGCCTGATGCTGGCACGAGCCATCGCGTCGGAACCGGGTCTCCTGCTCGTGGACGAGCCGACCGCCCAGCTCGACCTGCCGACCGCCCGCACCGTCAACGAGTCCCTCGGTGCGCTGCGCTCGCCCGGGACGATCATCGTCGTCGCGACCCACGACGCCGCGACCCGCGACTCCTGCTCGGACCACGTCGACCTGACGCTGGACCCCGCCGCATGAGGCTGCGCTCGATCCTGCGCGAGGCGTGGCGCAACGCTTCCACAGGTACCGCACGCTGCGTCACGCTGGCGCTGGTGCTGATCGGCCTGGTGGTGACCGCGACGGTCGCCGAGATCTCGACCGTGGCGACGCTCGAACAGCAGGCCGCGGACTTCCGGGCGGCGGGTGGGTCGGTCCTCACGATCTCGGCACCGGGCCGGGTCGACGGCGCGCGGTGCGAGTCGTTGCGCGATCTGCCCGGGGTGCACGCCGCGGGTGCGCTCACCGTCCGACCGGACGAGCCCGTCGCCGCCGTCGCCCTTCCCGGTGCCCCGATGCCCGCCGCCGACGCGAGTCCAGGGTTCCCGGCCGTCGTCGGCGCCACGACCGACGGCGGGCCGGGCCTGATCCTGACTGACGACGCCGTCGCGACGCTCGGCCTCGAGCTCGGCGACCGGCTCTCCGCGACGACCGGGACGTCTCGCCTCGCGGGCACCTACGCCTACCCTCGCGACGGGCGGAGGGACGGGTACGGCTATCTCGCGGTGAGCGTCACCGGGTACCGCGCACCCTTCGACGAGTGCTGGGTCGAGGCGTGGCCGATGACCACGGAGCTGAACCCCCTCCTCTTCACCGTGCTCCGGCCGGGCGGCGATGCCGACGACGTCCCCCAGGTGCAGCAGCTCAACTCCATGCTGGGTTCCGGGCTCGATGGCGCCGGGCTGTTCCACGAGCGCGTCACCCGGTTCGGAGGGCTCCTCGTCGGGCTGATCGCTGCCGCCGTGGCCCTCGTCACCGTACGGGCTCGCCGGGTGGAGCTCGCCACGGCCCTCCACGACGGGATGCGACGGCGTGACCTGTGGACGATCGTGTCGCTGGAGTCGGTGCTGTGGACCGCTCCGGCGGTAGCTGTCGGGATGTCGCTCTCCCTCGCCTGGTTCGGCCGGGACGGCGACCTGCTGGTCGGCGCGATCCTCGGTGCGCGCGTGACCCTGTCCGTGCTGGCGGGTGCCGTGGCAGGCGTCGCCGTCGCCCTGGCCACGACGCGCGAGAAGGACCTGTTCGCCTACGCGAAGGACCGATGACCACACCGACGCCGCACACAACCTACGCAACCGTAGGTTACGGTGGCGTAGTGAACACTCTGGCGACGAGGCCGTGGACCGCCCGCTACGCTCCCGGCGTCCCGACGGACGTCGCGGTGCCCGACGAGCCGGTCACGGCCGCCCTCTACCGCGCGGCCGAGCGCTGGCCGGACCGCGTCGCGGTCGACTTCTTCGGCGCGACCACGACCTACGCCCGGCTCGTCGCGCAGGTCGAGCGCGCCGCGAGCGCCCTGCACGACCTCGGCGTGCGCCACGGCGACCGCGTCGCGCTCGTGCTGCCCAACGGGACGTCGCACGTCGTCGCGTTCTACGCCGTCCAGCGCCTCGGCGCCGTCGTGGTCGAGCACAACCCCACCTACACCGCCGACGAGCTCGCCCACCAGCTCGCCGACTCCGGCGCGAGCGTCGCCGTCGTGTGGACCAAGACCGTCCCCGCCGTGCTCGACGCCCGCGCGCACGCGGCTGGCCTGCGCACCGTCGTCGGGCTCGACATCGCGCGCGACCTGCCCCGCGGGAGCCGCCTCGCGCTGCGCCTGCCCGTCGCGCGGGCGCGCGCCCAGCGCGACGCGCTGCGCGGCCCCGTCCCCGCGGGCGTCCCCGACTGGCACGACCTCGTCCGCCGTGCGCGGGCGCTCCCCCCGGCGCTCCCCCACCCGGGCGCCGACGACGTCGCGCTCCTCCAGTACACGGGCGGCACCACGGGCACGCCCAAGGGCGCGGTGCTCACGCACCGCAACCTCGTCGCCAACGTCGTGCAGGGCCAGGCGTGGGCCACGTTCGAGGAAGGTGCCGAGACCGTCTACGGCGTGCTGCCCTTCTTCCACGCGTTCGGGCTGACGTTCTGCCTCACCCTGCCTGCGCGCATCGGCGCGACGCTCGTCGCGTTCCCGAAGTTCGACCCGCAGGCGTTCGTCGCCGCGCAGGCGCGCCGCCCCGCGACGTTCCTGCCCGGCGTCGCGCCCATGTTCGACCGCATCGTCGCCGCCGCCGCGGACGCGCCCGGGCCGGGCTCCGACCTCACCTCGATCCGCCTCGCGTTCGCGGGCGCGATGCCCCTCACGGCGGAGACCGCACGGCGCTGGGAGGACGCGACGGGCGGCCTGCTCATCGAGGGCTACGGCATGACCGAGACGTCCCCGATCTCGCTCGGCAACCCCTGCTCCGACGACCGCCGCCCCGGGACCCTCGGCCTTCCCTTCCCCAGCACGGAGATCCGGGTCGTCGACGCCGACGCGCTCGACGCGGGCGTCCTGCGCGACGCCGACCCCGAGCCCACCGACGACCCCGCTGCACCGCGCACCGTGCGCGGCGAGCTGCTCGTGCGCGGCCCGCAGGTGTTCCGCGGCTACTGGAACCGCCCCGAGGAGACCGCGCACCAGCTCCTCGACGACGGCTGGCTGCGCACGGGCGACGTCGTCCGCGTCGCGCTCGACGGCCCCGACGCCGGGCTCGTCACGCTCGTCGACCGCATCAAGGAGATGATCGTCACCGGCGGGTTCAAGGTGTACCCCTCCCAGGTCGAGGACCACCTGCGCGGGATGCCGGGCGTCCGGGACGTCGCCGTCGTGGGCGTCCCCGGCAGCGGCTCGGACGAGCACGTCGCGGCCGTCGTCGTGCTCGACGACGCCGACGACGCCGGCTCGCCCCCGCGCGTCGACCTCGCCGCCGTGCGCGAGTGGGGCGAGAAGCGCCTGGCCCGCTACGCCCTTCCCCGCACGCTCGCCGTCGTGCCGGAGCTCCCACGCTCCCAGATCGGCAAGGTCCTGCGCCGCGTCGTCCGCGAGGACCTCCTGCACCGCGACGACGTCGAGCACCACCGCGCCTGACAGCCCGCGCCGACCCGCCGACCGCCGAGGCAGACCCCCGGCCCGCCGAGGCAGACCCCCGGCCCGCCCAAGTAGACCCCTGGTCACGCGAGGTAGAGCCCTGGCCCGCCGAGGTAGAGCATGGTTGCCCGAGGTAGAGCCCTGGTCCCCCGAAGTAGAGCCGTGGTCCGCTGAAGTAGAGCCCAGGTCGTCCTCGACGCAGCCGGTCGCCCGCTGCAGTCGGATCGCCCGTCGGCGTAGTCCCTGATGTCCGACGGCGGGCCGCACGGGCGTGTCACCCGGGCGAGCGAGGACCAGGGCGAGACGACGTCGGGCGGGGTGGGTGGTGGTGCCGCGTCGTGGTCGGGCCTGGCGGGAGCCGCGAGGAACGAGCGGCGGATGGTAGACGCGGCACCACCACCCACCCCGACCACCCAAGGTGACCAGACCGCCGTCGGGCAGGACCACGGCTCTATCGCGCGTCGCGGCGCCTGTTCGGCGCGGGGGCGGGGTTCGCCGTAACCTGGCAGACGTCGTCGGCGACGTCCGCGACGCAGGCGGGCGGGCACCGGCGCTCTCCCACCCCGTCGCCCCGAGGAGGCCCCGTGCCCGAGCCCGTCACCGCTGCGCCTGGTGCGGCAGCAGCCCCCGACTCCCTGCCGCACGTCGTGGTGGTCGGTGCGGGGTTCGCCGGCCTCGCCGTCGTCAAGGGGCTCGCGAAGGCCCCCGTGCGCGTGACGCTCGTGGACCGCCGCGTCTACAACACGTTCCAGCCGTTGCTCTACCAGGTCGCGACCGGCGGCCTGAACCCGGGTGACGTCACGTACTTCCTGCGCGGGCTGCGGCTCAAGCAGAAGAACGTGCGGGTGGTGCACGAGCACCTCGTCGGGATCGACCACGAGGCGCACCGCATCCGGCTCCTCAACGACGAGTGGGTCGACTACGACTTCCTCGTCGTCGCGAACGGCGTCACGGCGAACTTCTTCGGCACCCCGGGCGCCAAGGAGAACTCGTTCCCCATGTACTCGCGGTCGCAGGCGATGAAGATCCGCGACACGCTCTTCATCCGGCTCGAGAAGGCGGCGGCGAACCCCGGGACGGACGAGGGTCTGCGCGTCGTGGTCGTGGGCGGCGGCGCGACGGGCGTCGAGGTCGCGGGGGCGCTCGCCGAGCTGCGCACCGCGGGCCTGCGCCCCGCCTACCCGGAGATCCACGGCGACGCGTTCGAGGTGAAGATCGTCCAGCGCGGCGGCGAGGTGCTCAAGTCGTTCCACCCGAGGCTGCGCCGGTACGCCGCCGAGGAGCTGCGACGTCGCGGCGTCGGCCTGCACCTGGGGGCCGGGGTCGCCGAGGTGCTGCCGGATGCCGTCGTGCTCACGGACGGCACGCGCATCCGGTCCGACCTCACGGTCTGGTCGGCGGGCGTCCACCCGCACGAGGAGGTCGACGACTGGGATCTGCCGCGCGGCGAGGGCGGGCGCGTCGTCGTCGGGGACGACCTGCAGGTGGAGGGTCTGCCCGGGGTCTTCGCGGCCGGCGACATCGCGATCTCCCCGGCGGGGCTGCCGCAGCTCGCGCAGCCGGCGATCCAGTCGGGCGCTCAGGTCGCGCGCAACATCGAGGCGCTGCTCGCGGGGCGCCCGACGACGTCCCTGCGCTACTTCGACAAGGGCACCATGGCGGTCATCGGGCGGCGCGCGGCGATCGCGGAGGTCGTCGGGCGGCTGCGGCTCACGCGGGGCGTGGCGTGGCTCGCGTGGTTGTTCGTCCACATCATGGGGCTCATCGGGCCCCGCAACCGGCTGACGACGCTCGCCGGCCTGGTCACGCGCTACGGCTTCCCGTTCCACCGGCGGCCGATCCCCATCGTCGGCGACGTCCCGACCGTCCGGCCGCCCAAGCGCACGGCCCCGCGCGGCGGCTGACCCGCGCTCGAGGATCACCCGGCCCTGCCCCCTCCCCCGGCCGCACGCGCGGCGACCGTCACGTACCCTCGAAGACGCAGGGAAGTTCGCAGGGGCAACGGGGGCACGTGTGGTGGCAGGACGAACGACGGCACCGTCGACGACGACGGGCCGGCAGAAGGACATCTCCCAGGAGCACGGGGCGCACCGCGTCGGGCGTGCGCGCACGACGGCGGTACCGCGACGGACGCGCGTCGTCGTGCTCGCGGCCGTGGCGGTGGCGGCGCTGGCGGGCTGCCGCGTCGAGGGGGTGCCGGGCGGTCCCGGGACCCCGACGCCGTCGCCCACCGTAGAGCCGACCACGGGCCCGACCGGGGAGCCGACCGGCGACCCGACGACCGGCCCCACCGACGGCCCGACGACCGGGCCGGGCAGCCCGGTCCCGCCGGGCGGGTCCGACGGCATCGAGCTCTCGGTCGAGATCGAGCCCGCGTTCCCGATGCCGAACCTCGTCGAGACGAGGCTCAAGCAGGCGCGCGCCGACCTGGAGCAGCGGGGCGCGGTGACGGTGGTGGTCGTCGACGCACGCGACCCCCAGGCGGGCGCTCTGCCGGGCGCGTCGAACGGCTGGACGGTCTGCGTGCAGGACCCGACGGGCGGCGACCTCGTCCGGGCGTCGGAGACGGTCGTCCTCGGCGCCGCCCCGAACGCCCGCCAGTGCCCCTGACCAGTCCCTCGGGTGGCGGCGCGGCCGGTGCGGGAGCACCGTGGGACCAGACCGCGAGATCGGCCTGACGGTCTCGAGATCGGCCCTCCGGGGGTCGATCTCGGCCACTCGGGTCGATCTCGACGCCCGCAGACAGGAGCACGCCGCATGAAGATCGCCCTCGTCGGTGCCCACGGCAAGGTGGGCCGGCTGCTCGTCCCGATCCTCGTCGACCACGGCGCCGCCGTGACGGGGATCGTGCGCGCCGAGGAGCAGCTCCCGCTCGTCCGGCGCCTGGGCGGCGACCCGCTCCTGCTCGACGTCGAGAGCGCGTCCGTCGACGAGCTCGCCGCCGCGCTCGGCGGGTTCGACGCCGTCGTGTGGTCCGCGGGGGCGGGCGGCGGGAACCGGGAGCGCACCTACGCCGTCGACCGCGACGCCGCGAGCCGTTCGATGGACGCCGCCTCCGCCGCCGGCGTGAGCCGGTACCTCATGGTGTCGTGGATCGGGTCCGTGCCCGACCACGGCGTCGACCCCGACTCGAGCTTCTTCGCCTACGCGGACGCCAAGCTCGCCGCCGACGACCACCTGCGCGGCACCGACCTCGACTGGACGATCCTCGGGCCCGGCACGCTGACCGACGACGGCCCGACCGGCGCGATCCGCGTCGTCGGTGACGGCCCCGACGGGCTCGACGGCGCCGACGACGTCCCGAGCGGCGCCGCGTCACGGGTGTCGCGCGCAGACGTCGCGATGGTCGTCGCGCAGGCCGTGCGCACCCCGGCGACCGTCGGGCGCTTCGTGCGGTTCACCGCGGGCGGCACGCCGATCCTCGAGGCGCTCGACAGGTAGCCGTCAGCGCCCGAGTCGGCGGCCCACCCGCTCGCGCAGGTCGAGCGCCGTGCGGCGCCACGTCGCCGCGCGCGCCACGACCGACCCGACGCTCGTGTCCTCGGCGCGCACGTGCACGACCTCGACGCCGCGCTCGGCGGCCGTGCGGACGATCGTGTCCGTGGCGCCGCGCAGCGCGAGCTGGAGCAGGACGCTCGTCGTGCTCGCCTGCGCCTCGCCCGTCCCGAACCGCCGCCGGTAGACCACCTGCGTCACCACCCGGTCGAACATCGGGTCCGACGGCGCGTCCGCGACCGTGTCGGCGACGTCCGCGCCCGGGGCCTCCGCATCGTCGTCGGGCAGGTCCGGGACGCTTCCCTCGACGCCGGCCGTCCCGAGGAGGGCCTGGGCGTCGGCGACGGCGTCGTCGCCGTCCGCTTCCGGCGGGAGCACGGCGAGGTAGAGCGAGAGCAGGAGCTCGCTGATCTTCCGCAGGACCCACGCTCGGCCGGGCAGCGGGGGCAGCGCCACGACGTACTGCGCGATGTTCACCTCCAGCGCCTCGGCCGACAGGCACGTCCACGCGGGCGCCGTGCGCACCTCGACCACGCGCTCCCAGTCCACGTCCTTGCCGTCGAGGCCCACCCGCCGGGGGCCGATCGTCACCGCGCCGAACCGGTCGAGCAGCGCGAGCGGCGCCGTCGCGAACCGCGGCACGTAGGGGACGAGCCGCACGACCCCTTGGACCGACACGTCCCACTCGCGGTCGAGCGGGTACGACGGCCGCGGGTACGCGGCGATCGCGCGCCGCACCCACTCCGCGACGACCTCGTCGAACGCACCGTCGTCGGCGGGACCGGCGCCCGTCCCGCCGTCGGCCTCCGCACCGTCGGCCGCGAGCGCCTCGACGAGCGCGTCCTCCAGCGCGGCGTCGAGGTCCGGTCCGGCGCCATGGTCGGCCCCCGGGTCGACGGCGCCGCGCACGGCCGCCTGTCCGCCCTCGAGCAGGTCGACCGGGTGCTCGCCGGGCCGGGTGCCGGGCTGCTCGGCCGGCTGCCCGGCCGGCTGCCCGACGTCGCCCCGAGCGCGCCGGCCGAGCGGGCCGGGCAGCGAGAACGAGGGGCGCGGGAGCGTGGGGCGCGGCACCGCCGGGACGCGCAGGAGGCGCTTCTCGCCGAGCAGCCGTGCGAGGGTGCTGCGCCCGTCGCCCGATGTCGTGCCGGGCAGGTCGGGGCCCTCGCCCGGCTCGTCGTCCGTCGTCGTGAGGAACGGTTCCTTCGCCACGTGACCCCCTGTCCGTCGCGCCTCCCGACGGCGCACCGCGGGCCAGCGTAGACCTGGTGGGGGCGCAGGCGGGGCCGCCCTCCCGTGGAGGACGGCCCCGCCGTCGTGCGACCCGCGCGGCGTCAGCCGCAGGCGATCGCGTCGTACGCGACGTCGTACGTCTGCGCGTGGTTCTCCCCGCCGCCCGCGAGGCGCGCGACGACGCTCACGGTGCCCGCGTCGACCGAGGCCGACCGGGTGGAGAACGACTGGTACGCGTTCGCGTCCGGAGCGACCTGGCCGAACGCCCGCTGGCCGAACGGCGTCACGAGGCGCAGCGACACGGGCTGGTCCTCGCCGTTGGTCGCGCGGACGGCGACGTACGCGGTGCCGTTCAGGCACCGCGCCTCCGCCTCGATCGCGTCGACGCGGGGGTTGCCGACGCCGTTGATCGCGAACGTGTCCTCGGACAGCGAGGCGACCGCGTGCCCGATCGCGCGGGACATGATGTCGAGCGCGGTCGCGTCGACGTTGTCGATCGTGTCCGCGGGCGAGTGGTAGTTCGGGTCGTAGAAGATGCCCTCGGTGCCGCCGAACAGCGCGACCTCCTCGGCTGTCTTCGAGCCGTCCGCGCCGGTGAACAGGCCGGACGCCGGGATCCCGTTCTCGATGAACGCCTGGTAGTCGGAGCGGCCCGAGAACTCGGTGTCGACCCACGCCTGGTCGATGCCGTCGAAGTAGTCGGTGAACACCGCCTCGGTCTCGGCCGAGCCCGGCGGCACCTCGACGGGCGCGGGGTACGTCGACTCGTTCGCGTCGTACACGCCGATGATGTAGTTCGGCGAGCCGACCATGTCGAAGTTGAGATAGGTCGCGATGTCGTCGAGCGCCGCGGGGTCGTTCTCGACGAGGTCGCTCACGTAGTGCGTCGAGCCGCGCAGCCCGACCTCCTCCGCGCCCCACCACGCGAACCGGACCGCGTTCTCGACGTCCTGGCCGCCGTCGGTCGCGGCGGCGAGCTGGACCGCGACCTCCAGGATCGCGGCCGACCCAGAGCCGTTGTCGTTGATGCCCGGGCCGTCCTCGACGCCGTCGAGGTGCGCGCCGACCATGACGACGTTGTGGTCGCGACCGCCCGGCGTCTGGGCGAGCACGTTGAACGTCTCGAACTCCTCGACGTGCGTCTGCAGGTCGTAGGTCGCGACCGCCTCGGCACCGCCCGCGATCGCCGCGAGGATCGCCTGGCCGTCGGCCTGCGTGATGCCGACGGTCGGGACCCAGACGTCGCTGGCCTCGCCGAGGGTCGGGTTGAGCGCGCCGTCGGTGTTGTTGTAGAGGATCACGGCGGCGGCGCCGGCCTCCGCGGCGAACCGTGCCTTGTCCGCGAACGGGCACGACCCGCGGCTGACCAGCGCGACGGCGCCGTCGACCGCGACCCCGTCCCAGGTGTCGGCGGTGCAGCCCTGGACCAGCGCGTCGGCGGGCTGGACGATCGGGCCCGTGACGCCGTCGTCCGGGGTGTCGGGGGCGAACTCGGCGGGGTACACGTCCGACGTCACCTCGACGCCGGCCGCGGTGAGGGACAGGTCGTCGGTGACCAGGTCCTCGAACGTGAAGTACTGGCGCTCGGGCTCGTAGCCCGCGGCCCGCAGGGCGTCCTCGACGTAGACGGCGCTCGCCTCGTAGCCGGGCGTCTCCATCGCGCGGTTGCCGCCGTTGGCGTCCGCGATGTCCTGGAAGTCCTGGAGCCGCTGCATGACCGCGTCGCCGGTGACGAGGTCCTCGAGCGGGGGAGGCTCGTCGGCGGCGCGGAGGCCGCCCCCGGGGGCAGCGCCGACGGGCGCTGCGGTCAGAGCCGCGAGCACGAGGCTCGCGGCGGCGGCAGACGGGACGATCGTTCGTGGTCTCACGCATCCTCCTCGACAGTGGCCCCCGCCGACCGACCCCGGTCGTGTCGGGGTCCGGCCGAGTCGCACACGAGACGCGACGCTGCGAGGGCTCGTGTGCTCGCGAGCGTAGGCCCACGCGGCCACGCGCGAAACCCCTGGGCGCGCACGGGTCGGCTGTGGTCGGCCCGGGTGGCGACCAGGCGTGGGCGGCGTCGGGCAGACTGTGCCCGTGCCCGGATTCGCCGTCGTCGACCTCGAGACCACGGGGTTCTCCCCGCGTCTCGGCGACCGGGTCGCCGAGGTCGCGGTGGTGCTGGTCGACGCCGCGGGCCGGGTCGAGGACGAGTGGTCCACCCTGGTCAACCCCGAGCGCGACCTGGGGCCCCAGCACGTGCACGGCATCGCGGCGGCCGACGTCGCCCTCGCCCCGACGTTCGACCGCGTGGCCCCCGCGCTCCTGCGCCTGCTCGCCGGGCGCGTCCTCGTGGCCCACAACGCGGCGTTCGACACACGGTTCCTGCGCGCGGAGATCGGGCGCGCGGGCATCGCGGCCGCGATCGACCCCGTCGCGTGCCTGTGCACGCAGCAGCTCGCGGGCCGGTACCTCACGGGCTCGCGCGCGCTCGCCGCGTGCTGCGCGGCCGTGGGCGTCGTGCACGACGGCGTCCACTCGGCCCTGGGCGACGCGCGCGCCACCGCGGGGCTGCTCGGGTACTACCTCGACGTCGCGGCCGACGACGAGTGCTGGGACGTGGCACGCGCCGCGGCCGACGGGGTGCGGTGGTCGCTGCCCGCCTCGCTCCCCGGCGTGGAGCCGGTCCTGCGCGGCGCGAGCCGCGCCCGCGGGCACTGGCTCGCCGGGCTCGACGAGGCACCGAGCACCCGCGCGGGCGACGCGCGCGCCCAGGCCGAGCGCCCGGACGTCGACACCGAGACCTACCTGCGTCTTCTCGACGCCGCGCTCCTCGACCGCTACGTCTCGCACTCGGAGCGTGCGGCGCTCCTCGCCGAGGCGCGGCGGGCCGGGCTGGACCGGGCCGCGGTCGAGGGCCTGCACCGCGACTACCTGACCGCCCTCGCCCGGGCGGAGCTCGACGCCCTCGACGGCGCGACCGCCACGGGCGATCGCGACGACGGCGGCTCCGTCCGCGACGACCCCGCGCTGCACGAGGTCGCCGGCCAGCTCGGCCTCGACGCCGACGACGTCGCGGGAGCCGTCGAGGCGGCGCTCGGGGCGCGCCTCGCGGCCGAGCTCGCCGTCGCGCCACGCCCGGCGTTCGTGCTCGCCGACGGCGACGAGGTCGTGCTCACCGGGTCGATGTCGCGCACGCGCGAGGCCTGGGAGCGCGACGTGCGGGCCGCCGGCCTCTCGCCCTGGCCCTACGTGACGCGCCGGAGCCGGCTCGTCGTCGCCGCCGATCCGGACTCGCTCTCGACGAAGGCCCGCACGGCCCGGCGGTACGGCATCCCCGTCGTCACCGAGGCAGCCCTCGTGGCACTGCTCGCCGCCCGGGGAGGGCCGAGCGGACGCACGTCGGGCGCCGGGGTGCGACGCTGGGCGTCATGAGCCCGCACGCCTCGCCCGGCACCGGCACCCCGGCGGACGCCGGTACCGACGCCGACGCGCTCGTCGACGGGCTCTTCGCGCTGCCGCTCGAGCAGTTCGTCGTCGCCCGCACCGCGGCGGCGAAGGAGATCAAGGCGTCGGGGGACGCCGTCGGGGCGGAGCGCGTGGCGCGGCTCGCGAAGCCGACCGTGGCGGCGTGGGTCGTCAACCAGGTCGCGCGCGAGCGACCCGACGACGTCGCCGCCCTCGTCAGCCTCGGGGACGAGCTCCGCGACGCGACGGCCGACCGCGACCGCACACGCATCCGCACGCTCGACCGGCTGCGGCGCGAGCGCGTGGAGCGCGTCGTGGGCGAGCTGCGCGACGCGGGCGAGGTCGCCGGCCGGGCGGTCTCCGCGACGGCGCTCGACCGGCTCGCGGAGACGCTCACCGCCGCCGTCATGGACCCGGACGCGGGCGCGCTCGTGCGCGCGGGGCGGCTCTCGCAGGCGCTGCAGCACGTCGGGTTCGGGATCGTCGACGAGGGCGGCGAGCCCGCCGACGTCGTCGAGCTGCGGGCGCGGACCGGCGGCACCGCGGGGCCGGGCGGGCCTGGGACCGCGGACCCGGGGACGAGCACGACGCGCGGCGGGCGCGGAGCCCGGTCCGCGCGGGCCGACGCCGGCTCGGCCGACGGGGAGAGCCCCGCGGAGGACGCCGTGGCGGCCGCGGAACGGGAGGTCGAGGAGACGGCCGCCGAGGTCGACCGCATCGAGGCCGAGCGCGACGAGGCGGGCACGCGCGTGCGCGCGGCGAGCGACGCCGTCGGGCAGGTCGAGGACGAGCTCGGGCGCGTCGAAGACGAGCTGGCCCGGCTCGCCGACGAGCGCGAGGACCTGCGCGCGCGGCTCGCCGAGGCGCGCGACGCCGTCGCAGCGGCCCAGGAGTCGCTCGACGACGCCGACGCGCGGCTCGACGCCGCCGAGGAGCGCGCCGCGGCCGCCCGCAAGGCCCGGCGCACCGCGCGCCGCGGCTGAGCGGACCCACCGGGTCCCGGCGTCGGACGCGTGCGTGCCGCGCCGACCGACGCGCTACGGAGCGGTAGGGATTCCCCGTACGCCGGTGCGGGAGAACCACACGATCGGCCACCGACCGTTGACCTACAGCGGGTGCGGCGGCACCGTCGGCCCATGCCCCGCACCGCACGCGGCGACGCCGCCGCCGCTCACTCGCTCCCGGCCCTGCACCCGGCCTCGACCTCGGCTCCGACCCGGCCTGGTCGCGGCCTCACGGCGCTCGTCGGGCTGGTCGTCGGAGCCTGCGCCGTGCTCGCCGGGGCGCCTGCCGGCGCGACGAGCGCGGTGGCGAGCGACGCCGTCGTGCACGTCGCCACCGCGAACGAGCTGCGCGCTGCGCTCGGCGCCGCTGTGCCGGGCCAGACGATCGAGCTGGCGGACGGGACGTACGTCGGCAACTTCAAGGTCACGGGCCGGGCGGGGACGGCGAGCGACCCCGTCGTGCTGCGCGGGAGCGCCGCGGCCGTGCTGCGCACGTCGAGCGGGGGCGGCAACGTCCTGCACCTCACCGACGCCGACCACTGGACGGTGCAGGGCATCACCGTCCAGCACGCGCAGAAGGGCATCATGGTCGACTCGTCCGACCACGTGACGATCGACGCCGTCACGGTGCACGACCTCGACATGGAGGGCATCCACTTCCGGTCGTCGAGCTCGTACGGGATCGTGCGCGGGTCGACCATCCACGACACCGGCCAGAACCTGCGCGGCATGGGCGAGGGGGTCTACGTCGGCTCGGCGAACGACTACTCCGACCGGTCGGACCACGTGCAGATCGTCGACAACACCATCGGCCCGCTCGTGCGCGGGGAGAACGTCGACGTCAAGGAGGGGACGACGGGCGGCCGGATCGCGGGCAACACGTTCGTCGGCGACGGGCTCACGGGGGCGAACTACGACGACTCGTGGGTCGACGTGAAGGGCAACGACTACGTCGTCGAGGACAACGTCGGGACGGTCACGACGAAGTCCGGGTTCCAGACGCACCAGCAGTCCCCGGGGTGGGGCTGCGGCACCGTGTTCCGCGGCAACCACGCCGACCTCACGGGCGCGACGGGCAGCGGCCGGTACGCGATCGAGGTGACGGTGCACGACCCCGTGACCTGCCCGGTCACGGTGACGGACGACAACACGGTCGTCGGCGGGGACGGGCTCGTGAACCCCGGCGTTCCCGTGACGGGCACGGGCGGCGGCACCCCGACGCCCGACCCGACGGAGCAGCCCACGCCCGACCCGACCGACGAGCCGGACCCCGACCCGACGGACACCCCGACGCCGGAGCCCGAGCACCCCGCGGAGTGCGACGACCCGTCGCTCGCCGGATGGTCCGCGACGACGGTCTACGTCGGCGGCGACCGGGTGCTGCACGGCGGGAGCCTGTGGCAGGCGCGGTGGTGGACGCAGGGCGAGACGCCGTCGTCCGCGGCGTGGGGGCCGTGGCAGCACGTCGCGCTCTGCTGACGCCCGCGGGTCGGGCGGAACGGGTCGGGCGCGGCGTCGTTCGTCGTCCGCGAACGCGGGACTGAGCCGGGCACGCTCAAGGTTGGACAGGTCAGGACGCCACGGGCCGACCGTGGCACGACAGACCTGGAGGACCACCATGATCAGCACCTACACCGTGGCGCCGTTCCGCCCGCTGCCCACCGAGCGCGTCGTGCGCCAGCTCTGGGCGCGGCCCGCGGGTGCGCCCGTCGCGCGGACGGGCTACGCGCCCGCCGCAGACGTCTACCGCGAGGGCGACGACCTCGTCGCCCGCTTCGACCTGCCGGGCGTCGACCCGGAGCGGGACGTGACCGTCGAGCTCGAGGGTCGTCGCCTCGTCGTCCGCGGCGAGCGTCGCGACCAGCGCGTCGTCGAGGCCCCCGCGGCGGAGACGACCGAGGCGGCCGACGGGGAGCAGCCCGAGTCGGGCACGGACGAGACCGGCGCCGACGAGGCGGCCGAGGTCGCCCCGGCCGGGCGCCGCGTCCGCGAGGTGCGGTTCGGCGCGTTCCGCCGCACCGTCACCCTGCCGAAGACCGCGGAGGCCGACGCCGTCCGCGCGTCCTACGACGCGGGCGTGCTCACCGTGACGGTCGCCGGCGTGTTCGCCGGCCGCGCTCCCCAGCGCATCGAGGTCACGCGCGCGGCCTGACGCCGCACCGCCGGCGCGGCGGACGACGTCGCGCCGGCGCTCCGACCCCGGTCGCGCCCGCCCCTGCGCGCCCGGACCACGGACGGGGCCGGCACCTTCGGGTGCCGGCCCCGTCCGTCTGCCCGGCTCAGCCGAGGAACGACCGCAGGGCCTCGGTGACCAGCGCGTGGTCGTCGCCCTGGGCGAGCCCGGACACGGTCACGACCCCGACGATCCCGACGCCCTCGACACGCACCGGGAACGCTCCGCCGTGGGCGGCGTACTCCTGCAGCGGGAGCTGGTGCTGGTCGGCGAACGTCGTCCCCTTCGCGCGGGCGCGCAGGCCCACGAGGTACGACGACGCCCCGAACCGCTCGACGACCCGCACCTTGCGCTCGACCCAGGAGTCGTTGTCCGGGGTCGTGCCCTCGCGCGCCGCGTGGAACACCTGCTGCGGTCCCTTGCGGACGTCGATCGTCACGGGCAGGTCGCGCTCGTCGGCGAGCTCGACGAGCAGGCAGCCGAGACGCCAGGCGTCGTCGTGCGTGAAGGTGCGGAGCACGAGGTCGCGCTCGTCCGCCTCGACGGAGGCGATCAGGGCGGCGAGGTCGTCGGGCGTCGTCGTCATGCCGCTCATCGTGGCACGATCACGCCGTGACGACGACGCCGCCCCCGCCCGCCCGCGAACCCCTCGACCCGCTCGGCTTCTCCCTCCTCGACCGCGCGTCGGGCGTGCTGCTCGCCCAGGCGGCGGGCGACGTGCTCGGGGTCCCGTACGAGTTCGCGCAGCCGCCCGGCCCGGGCCAGCCAGAGTCGGTCGCGGTCATGCGCGGCGGCGGTCTCGGCCCGTACGCGCCGGGCGAGTGGAGCGACGACACGCAGATGTCGGTGTGCGTCGCGCGGGTCACGGCCGCCCGCGACGTGCTCTCCCCCGTCCCGGACGCGTTCGGCGCGACGCCGCTCGACGAGGTCGCCGCCGCGTTCGAGGCGTGGCGGACCGGGGGCGCGACCGACGTCGGGACGCAGACCGCCGCCGTGCTGCACGACGCCGCCGCCCGCCGGGGACCCGCCGCGACGCGCCTGCGCGAGGCGTCGGCCGCGCTGCACGCGGCGACCGGACGCACGGCCGGGAACGGCGCGCTCATGCGCACGGGCGTCGTCGGGCTGGTGGCCCTGGACGACCGGGACGCGACCGCCCGCGCGGCGCGGGCCGTCGCGGAGATCACGCACACGGACCCGCTCGCTGCCGAGTCGTGCGTGCTCTGGTCGGAGGCGGTGCGGGTCGCGGTGACCGAGCAGCGGCTGGACGTGCGCGCGGGGCTGGACCTCCTCGACCCGGACGCCGGGGCGCGCTGGTCGGCGTGGATCGCGGACGCCGAGCTCGCGCGACCCACGGCCGACCTGCGGCAGAACGGCTTCACCGTCACCGCGCTCCAGGCGGCGTGGCACGCCATCGCGACGACCTCCGCGCCGCAGGGCTCGACGTTCGCCCACCGCGACCACCTCGTGGCCGCGCTCCAGGCCGCCGTCTCGATCGGCGGCGACACGGACACGGTCGCGGCCATCGCCGGCGCCCTGCTCGGTGCGTGCTACGGAGCCCGGGCCGTGCCGTACGAGTGGGCGACCGCCGTCCACGGCTGGCCCGGGATCGCCGGGCGCCAGCTCACCGCGCTCGCTCGGCACACCGCGCAGGCCGGCCTCGTCCGTACGGGCGCGCTCGAGCCGACCGGCGCCGAGCCGGTGCGCACGCAGTTCTGCCCGCTGTGCGGGACGCTCGTCCGCTGGAACCCCCGCTACCCGCGGCACGTGTGCACGTGGTGCGAGCGTGACGTCACCGACGAGGCCGGGCGCGCGGTCTCGCTGTCCAACGTGGACTTCGGCGGCGGCTACCAGGCGCACTACCTCGACCGCTCCCCCGCCTCCGACGCGGTCCGGGACGGCCGCGTCTGGATCGGCGGCGTCGAGCACCGGGCACGCGAAGCCCGCTTCGGCGGCATCGTCGTCGAGCCGCTCGACGAGCCGTCGACCTGACACGCCGAACCCGGGGTCGCTCCCCAGCGCGAGCGTGCGCTGGGGAACGACCCCGGGTTCGGCGGCGGGCTCAGCCGCAGGCGACCGCCGGGTAGGCGGCGTCCTGGACCGTGGGGGCAGCGTCGTCGGGTCGAGTGCCCGTCACCGTGACGGAGCCCGCGTCGGCCGCGACCGACCGCGTCGAGAACGACTGGTACGCGGCCTTGCCGGGCGCGACCGCCGCGAACGTGCGCGTGCCGAACGGCGTCGTGAGCGTGACGTCGGCGGGCACGTCGCCGGTGTTCGTCGCGCGGACCGCGACGTACGCCGTGCCGGCGAGGCAGCGCGCGCTGGTCTCGACGTCGAGGGCGGGGCCCGCCGCGTCCTCGCGCTGGAGCGTCACCCGGTCCACGACGCGCTGCGACCCGGTCGCGTAGGTGGTGACGGTCAGCGACGTGGGCGTGACGTCGAGGTCGGAGTAGCTGGCCTCGCGCGACTGCTCCCAGCGCGCCGTCCACGGCTTGGCGCCGTCGAAGTCGTAGAACTTGGAGCCCGACGACGAGTTGCCCGTGAGGTAGAGGACCTGGTCCTCGTCCGGGGTGAGCACGTCACCCTCGGCCGGCGCCTCGGCCGGGACGACGGGCGTCGCGCCCTCCATGAGGTACGAGCGCGTGTAGATGTGGTCGTGGCCCGCGAGGACGAGGTCGACGCCCAGGTCGCTGAAGACGGGCGACAGCGCCTCGCGCATGCGGACCACGTCCGTGTCGCGCGAGTGGAACGCCTGGCTGTACAGCGAGTGGTGGAACGTCACGACGACCCAGTCGTACGCGTCGCCGTGCGTGCCGATCACGTCGCGCAGGAACGCCTCGTGGCCGGCGATCTCGGCCGGGTCGGAGTCGTTCGAGTCGATCGCCACGACGAGCACGTTGTTGTACGCGTACCAGTAGTCCCGGCGCTGCTCGGTCGACAGGTTCGGCATCGCGTAGTGCTGGTCGTAGAGCGCGGACGCGGTGTCGTGGTTGCCGTCCTGGACGGCGAAGCGCAGCTCGCGCATCTGGCGCGGCGCGAGGAACCCGGCGTACTGCGCGGTGCTCCCCGCGTTCTCCACCTGGTCGCCCGCGGAGATGAGGAACGCGGTGTCCGGGTGGCGCGCGGTCATCGTGTCGAGGTTGGCGGCCCACCGCGTGGCGTCGTTCGTCGCGTTGCCGCTCGCGCCGATCTGCGCGTCGCCGATGAACAGCGCGCTGAACTCGTCGCCGAACGTGCCCGTGGTGAACGTCGTCGGCGTGGACCAGCCGGTGCTCGCGCTGCCGACGCGGTACGCGTAGGCCGAGTCCTCCTCGAGCCCGGTGATCGTCGCGTGGTGGTACGTCGCGCCGTCCGCGGCCGTGCCGTCCCGGGACGACGACGTCGCGGCCGCCTGCCAGTCGACCTCGCCGCCCGCCTCGTCGGCACGGGTCCACTGCACCTCGCCCGCGCCGGGCAGGGTCGAGAACCACGCGACGTTGGCCTGCGTCTCGTCCGCGCCGACGTTGAGCGCGACGTCGCGCACCTCGCCGTGCGTCGGGACGAGCGAGCGGACGTCGAGGTAGATGTCCGAGCTGGTCGGCGCGTCCTGGTAGAGCGCGACGGAGATCGTGTTCTCGCCGGGCTCGAACGCGTCGGCCGGCACGACGAACGTTCCCGTCACCGGGTCCGTGCGCCCGTTGCCGTGGTACTGCAGGTTCTCCGTGATCTCGCGGCCGTCGTCGCCCAGGCGCACGACCTCCTCGCCGTTCACGTAGACGATCACCGCGTCGTCGTAGACGATCTCGCCCTCGAACGCCGGGACGCCGTCGAGGTCCTCCGCGGTGAGCTCCACGTCGGTGCGGAAGAAGAACGTGGGCACGTCCGTCGTCGTGCCCTCGATGTACTGGGTGAGGAGCGTCGTGATCGGGAACGCGTCCCCGATGCCCGTCGCGGCGCCGCGCTTGGCGCCGAACGCGCCGGTCGCGGACTTCCACGCGGAGTCGTCGAACGCGGTGGTCGTCCACACGCGCTGGTCCGCGGCGGTGCCGGCTGGGTTCGTGTTGTCGTCGAGGTAGCGCCAGGTCGTGCCGGACGTCGAGAGCAGGGACTCGTCGGCGGCGGCCGTCGAGGTCGCGGTCGCGGCGACGAGCACCGTCCCCACCAGGGAGACGGCGAGCGCCGACGCCGCCGCGCGCGTCAGCGCGCCGGGCAGCCGGGAGGCGTGCGGGTTCATGGGTTCCTTCGCAGGTCAGGGGTCCGCGCGGCGACGACCGTCGGACCACCGTGGCGGCGCCGGACCCGTGGTGGGAAGCGCTGTCACGCTAGAGGCCCGGGATGGCGGGCACCCGTCGCCCCGGTGAACGCACGAGGACCGACCGGCGAACACGGCGCGCGCGGTCGACCCGTCAGGAGATGACGAGGCTCGCGATCAGGCCCTCGCGCAGGAGGATCGTGAACGTCGCGGGCCCGTTGTACCCGTCGCCGGAGACCGTGAGGTCCAGCAGCACCTCGTCGGGCGTGGCACCGTCGCGCAGCCCGGTCACGTCGAAGCGCGACCTCTTGCCGATGTTGTCCGTGCGGTCCCAGCTCGCGAGCTCGTCGTGCCCGCGGAACTGGCGTCCCCAGTCGTCGAGGAAGCCGTCGTCCGTGAACGCCGTGAGGAACCGGGCGGCGTCGCCCGCGTTCGTCGCGTCCACGAGCGTGCGCAGGGCGGGCGGGAGGTCGGGCGTCGTGTCGCTCATGCCACCCACTGTGCCCCGATCATCTCCCGACGACGACCCGGACGTGGTCCGCCGCGGCCGCGGCGAGGTCCGCGCGGAGCCCGTCGAACAGCGCGACGCTCGCCGCGCCGGGCCAGTCCGCGGGCAGCGCCGAGAGCGGCAGGCCCGGGTCGGCGTACGGGACGGGTCGCCAGTCGTCGACCGCGCGCACCCACCGGGCGAACGCCGCGCGGGGCGAGGCGTCCCCACCGTGCGGCCGGACGCCGTCGGGCCGGACGCCGTCGGGCCGGACGCCGTCGGGCCGGGCGGCCCCGGGCCGCGAGCCGCCGTGCCGGGCGAGGAAGTCGCGGTGCAGCGCGGCGACCCGGTCGAGGTCCCACCACCGCGCGGCGGCGTCGGCGAACGACCCGGCGACGCGCGGCGGCCCGGCCACGAACACCGTCGCGGCCTCGCGCACGCCCAGCCCGACGAGGATCTCCTCGACCTCGTCCACGAGGTGCCCCGGCGCGATCCACAGGCCGTCCGCGACGGTGCCGGCACCGATCCACGCGAGGTGCCGCCGGAGCTGGTGCCGCACGGCACGCCGCTCCTCCGGGAGCGAGAACGACACGAGGCACCACGGGTCGTCGTCGCCCTGCTGCCGGTAGGCGAAGATCCGCCGGTCGCCCCGCGCCAGCATCCGCGCGGCGTCGGGCGCGAGCGAGTAGCCGGCCCGGCCGCCGACGGTCTCCGGGACGAGCAGCCCCTTCGCCTTCGCCCGCGAGACCGCGCCGCGTGCGCCGACGGGCGGGACGTCGAGCGCCCCCAACAGCTCGACCAGGTCGGCGACGGCGACCGCCCCGCCGAGGTCGCGCAGGTACAGCCCGACGACGGTGCGCAGCAGCGACGTCGTGCTCCCCGGGCGGGAGTCGAGGTCGTCGAGGATCACGCGGCCCCGTCCGCGAGGACCTCCACCAGGGCGTCCCGCACCGCCTCGACGCCGACGCGCACCTCGTCGAAGCTCGTGGAGAGCGGGGACAGGCCGAGGCGCAGGCCGTCCGGACGACGGAAGTCGGGGATGACGCCGCGCTCCCACAGCAGCGGGAGCGTCGCCTCGAACGCGTCGTGGTCGACGGTGACGTGGCTCCCCCGGCGCTCGGGGTCGCGCGGCGACGCGTACCGGGCACCGAGCGGGAGCAGCAGGTCGTCCACGAGGGCCGTCGCGTGCGCGGTGAGCGCGACCGACTTCGCGCGCACCGCCGCGATCCCCGCCGCGTCCACCAGGTCCAGCATGTCCTGCATCGCGAGCATCCCGACGATCGCGGGCGTCCCCGAGAGGAAGCGCCGGACGCCGTCGTGCGGGGCGTACGCCGGGCCCATCTCGAACGGCGCGGCGCTGCCCATCCACCCCTGGATCGGCTGGGTCAGGGCGCCCTGGAGGTCGGCGCGGACGTAGCCGAACGCGGGCGCACCGGGCCCGCCGTTGAGGTACTTGTACGTGCAGCCGGCCGCGAGGTCGACGCCCCACGCGTCGAGCTCGACCGGCAGCGCGCCGACCGAGTGGCACAGGTCCCACAGCACGAGCGCGCCGGCGTCGTGCGCGAGCGCGGTGATCGCCGCCGCGTCGCTCACGTACCCCGACCGGTACGCCACGTGGCTGAGCAGCACGAGCGCGGTGCGGTCGGAGAGGGCCCCCGCGACCTGCTCCGGGGTCACGCCGGCGTCGTGGTCGGGCGCGATCCACCGCAGCGTCGCGCCGTGCTCGCGCGCGACGCCCTCCAGCACGTAGCGGTCGGTCGGGAAGTTCCCGGCGTCGAGCACGATCTCGTCGCGGCCCGCGACCTGCGGCGCCGAGAGCGCGGCGCGGACGAGCTTGTAGAGGATCACCGTCGTCGAGTCGCCGACGAACGTCTGGCCCGGCACCGCGCCGAGCGCGACCGCGCCGATCCGGTCGCCGACCGTGAGCGGGAGGTCGTACCACTCCTCGTCCCAGCCGCGGATGAGCCGCGAGCCCCAGCGCTCGGTCGCGAAGCGGGCCAGCCGCTCGGCGGACGCGCGCGTCGGCCGTCCGAGCGAGTTCCCGTCGAGGTAGGCCGTCACCTCGTCGGAGCCGACGAACGCGTCGCGGAACCGCGCGAGCGGGTCGGCGGCGTCGAGCGCGGCGGAGCGCGCGGCGTGGTCCTCGGTCATGGTCGTCCTTCCGACGGGGCGGGGTCGGCGGGGTCGCTCGCGGTGTCGCGGGCGAGGTCAGGGGTGGGGTCGCGCTCGACGACGACGGCGCGCGCGAGCCACGCGGCGACGGCGTCCGCGTCGTCGGTGTCGGGCGGGTCGCCGGGGACCCAGGTCGCGAACGATGCGTCCGCGCTCGAGTGCTGCGACCCGGGACGCAGCGCTCGGCCGGGAACGCCACGCCGGGCGGTGGCGTCGCGCGTGAGGGCCGCGACCAGCGCGTGCGCGTCGAGACCCGCCGCCGCGAGCGCCCGCAGCTCGCGCGCGTCGACGCCGGTCGGCAGCGGCCCGTTGCCGAGGTCGGTGCCGTAGACGACCGTCCCGCCGAGCGCGACGAAGCGCCGCACGTTGTCGATCGCGACGTCCTGCTCCGCCGTCGGACTCCCCCAGCCATGAATGTCGAGGGTGCTCACCCAGCTCACAAGACTCCCCACACCTCCGCCGAACACGACATGAGGGTCGTTATCCGGGCTATTCCGACCTTCAGGTCGTGTTCGGCCGCGGGCAGGGTCGTGCTCGGCGGCCGGGCGTGAGCGAGACCGCGTCTGGGAGCGAGCGCGCGGGCGGGCCATCGCGCGCAGCAGGTCGTCGGGCAGGCGCTCGCTGAACGGGGCGTGCGCGAGCCTGTCCACCCCCGCCTCGAACGCGCGGGCCGCCATGCCGCGCCCCTCCACGTGCGCGACGACGTCCCGGCCCCGCGCGTGGGCGTGCCCGACGAGCGCGGCGAGGGTGGCGTCGTCGGGCACCGGACCGGCGTCGGAGTGCAGGGCGACCTTGACGAACGACGCGCCCGCGGCGACCTGGCGGTCGACGGCGGCGACGGCCGCCTCGGGCGATCCGACCTCCTCGACCGACCCGGCGGGCGCCCACGACCGGTCCGACGGGTAGCCGCCGGGGGCGGTGAGGAACGCGCCCGCGAACACGACCTCCGGGAAGCCGGGCCGCCCGAGCCACGTGCGCGCGACGTCGGGCACCCACCCGAGGTCGTGCACGACGGCGATCCCGCCGCGCCGCACGGCGACGGGGTCGACGAGGCCGAGGTGCACGTGCGCGTCGACGAGCGGCGGGAGCCAGGTGCCGCCGTCGCCGGGCCGGCCGAGGTGCCTCCCGTTCACGACCGCCCGATCTCCGTGCGCACCGCGAACAGCTCGGGGAAGAACGTGAGGTCGAGCGCCTTCTGCAGGAACCCGACGCCGCTCGACCCGCCCGTGCCGCGCTTGGTGCCGATGATGCGCAGCACCGTCCTCATGTGCCGGAACCGCCAGAGCTGGAAGTTGTCCTCGAGGTCGACGAGCTCCTCGCACGTCTCGTACGCGGACCAGTGCGCCTCCGGGTCGTCGTAGATGCGGCGGAAGACCTCGACGAGGTCGTCGTCGAGGGTGTGCGCGACGGTGACGTCGCGGTCCAGGACGCGCTGCGGGACGTCGTGGCCGTGGCGCGCGAGGTGGCGCAGGAACTCGTCGTAGACGCTCGGCTCGGCGAGCAGGCGGGCGAGCTCGGCGCGCGCGTCGGGCTCGGCGTCGAACACGTCAAGCATGCGCGCGTTCTTGTTGCCGAGCAGGAACTCGACGGCGCGGTACTGCCACGACTGGAAGCCCGACGCGTGGCCGAGGAACCCGCGGAACTGCGCGTACTCGCTCGGGGTGAGCGTCGCGAGCACGGACCACTGCTCGGTGAGCGTGCGCTGCACGTGCTTGACGCGTGCGATGCGCTTGAGCGCGGCGCCCAGCTCGTCGGCGGCGAGCAGGTCGCGCGCGGAGAGCAGCTCGTGCAGCACCAGCTTGAGCCAGAGCTCCGTCGTCTGGTGCTGGACGATGAACAGCATCTCGTCGTGGTGCTCCGGGTCGCTCACCGGCGCCTGGGCCGCGAGCAGCGTGTCGAGGTGCAGGTACGACCCGTAGGTCATCTGCTCGCGCAGGTCCGTGACGATGTCGGGCTCGAGCGCGCGCTCGTTCGGTGCGGGCAGCGGTGCGTAGGCCATCCGCCGAGCGTATGTCACTCCCGTGACGCGCGCCAGGTTCTCGCCATACGCTCGCGAACCGTCAGTCGTCGGTCGCCGCGCGACGCTCCTCCTCGGCGACGGACTCGCCCGTCGGGTCCTCGGCCGCGAGGTCGTCCAGCGCCGCGCCGCCCAGCGGGCCGTCGCTCAGGCCCGCGAGCCGCCAGCCCGACGACGGGTCGCCCTCGACCTCGACCAGCCCGGTGTTGGCGAGCGGGGTCCGGGCGAGCAGGTCGAGGTCGACCCCCGCGACGCGCGCGCACGCCCACGCGCGGATCGCCGCGCCGTGCGAGACGACGACGGCGGTGCGCCACCCCGTGCGCGCGACGCTCGCGACGGCGTCGTCGTAGCGGGCGAGGAACTCGGCACCGTCAGGCCCGCCGGGCATGCGACGGCCGGGCTCGCCGCGGCCCCATGCGAACACGGTCTCGAGGTAGGTCGCGTGGTCGTCGTGCGCGGCCGACATCTCCAGGTCGCCCGCGTCCACCTCGCGGAACCCGTCGAGCTCCAGCAGGTCGAACCGGTGCCGCTCGGCCAGCGGTGCGGCGGTCAGGTGCGTGCGCACGAGGGTCGAGACCGCGACGCCGTCGACGACGCGGTCCGCGAGCGCCTCCGGGATCGCGGCTGCCTGGCGCGTGCCGAGCGCGGTGAGACCGGGGCCGGGCAGCGCGGTGTCGAGGAGGCCGGCGACGTTGGACGGGGTCTGTCCGTGACGGACGAGGAGCAGGCGCATGGTTCTCCAGGTTCTCCGGGTTCTCCGGTTCTCGGCAGGGCCTCCTGCCACCCTACGAGCCGCGCCACGACCCGCCGCGTCGTGGCACGCTGGGGCCATGTCCCGCCGCGAGCTCGTCGTCCTCGGGACCGCCAGCATGGTCCCGACCCGCACGCGCAACCACAACGGCTACGTGCTGTTCTGGGACGACGAGGCGATCCTCTTCGACCCGGGCGAGGGCACGCAGCGGCAGATGTCGTTCGCGGGCGTGTCCGCGACCGACCTCACGCGCATCGCGATCACGCACCTGCACGGCGACCACTCCCTCGGGCTCGCGGGCGTCTCCCAGCGCATCAGCGGCGACGGCGTGCGGCACACGATCGGGGTGACCTATCCGGCGTCGGGCCAGCGGTGGGTGGACCACCTGCTCGACGCGAGCGCCCACTTCCGCCGCGGCCACCTGGAGCTGCAGCCGCTGACGACGGACGGCGTCGTCCCACCCGTGACCGGCCGCCCCGAGCCGGGGTTCACGCTGCGCGCGGAACGCCTCGACCACACCCTGGAGGCGATGGGCTACCGCCTCGACGAGCCCGACGGCCGGTCGCTCGACCCCGCGCTCCTCGTGGACCGCGGCCTGGCGGGCCCGGTGGTGGGCGAGCTGCGCCGGACCGGGGCGGTCGTCGCGCCCGACGGGCGGACCGTCACCCTCGACGAGGTGAGCGCCCCGCGTCCGGGGCAGTCGTTCGCGTTCGTCATGGACACGCGTCTGTGCGACGCCGTGCACCGCCTCGCGGACGGCGTCGACCTGCTCGTCATCGAGTCGACGTTCCTCGACCGCGACCGCGACCAGGCCGAGCGGTGGGGCCACCTCACCGCGCGGCAGGCGGCGACCGTCGCGGCCGAGGCGGGCGTGCGCTCGCTCGTGCTCACGCACTTCTCGCAGCGCTACCCCGACCCGACGGAGTTCTGGCGCGAGGCGCGCGAGGTGTTCGACGGCGAGCTCACGGTCGCGCAGGACCTCGACCGCGTGCGGGTCCCCCACCGCAGCCGACCCGGCTGACGGTCGTCGACGCCGCCGGTCGCCGATGAGAAACGGTGCGGGCGGCCGTCTCACCACGGACGGGTGAACACGGGGGCGCCTCGCTGCGCGCCACGGGAGAGGACCGAGATGAGACCGCTGCGCTACTCGATCAACGTCACGCTCGACGGCTGCTGCCACCACGAGGCGGGCCTGCCGCCGGACGAGGAGTCGATGCGCCACTGGACCGCCGAGATGGAGCGCGCCGACGCCCTCCTGTTCGGCCGGGTGACCTACCAGATGATGGAGTCGGCCTGGCGGCGCCCGGCCACGGGCACGTGGCCCGACTGGATGGACGAGTGGGAGGTCCCGTTCGCCGAGGCGATCGACGGGGCGCGCAAGCACGTCGTGTCGAGCACGCTGAGCGCGCCCGACTGGAACGCCGAGCTGCTGCGGGGCGAGCTGGGGCCCGCGGTCGAGCGGCTCAAGCAGGAGCCGGGCGAGGGCCTGTGGGTGGGAGGCGTGACGCTCCCCCTCGCGCTGGCCGACCTGGGGCTGATCGACGAGTACGAGTTCGTCGTGCAGCCGGTCCTCGCCGGCCACGGGCCGACGCTGCTCGCCGGTCTCCGTGAGCGCATCCGGCTCGAGCTCGTGGACCGCCGCGAGTTCCGCTCGGGTGCGGTGGCGTTGCGCTACCGGCCCGCGACCCCGGGGCGGTGAGCCGGAGCCGTCCGGCTCCGCCTCACCCGCACCCGGGGTCCGTCCTCGGGCTTCCTAGACGACGCGCGCCGAGAGCCAGCCCGCGAGGCGGTCGGGACGGTCGGTGATGATCGCGTCCACGCCGAGCTCGACCGCGGCGGCCCAGTGCTCCGGCTCGTTGAGCGTCCAGACCGCGACGTCGAGACCGGCGTCGTGCAGGCGCTGCACGAGCCCCGGGTCTTCCAGGACGAGCAGCCCCAGGGGGTTGCACGCCACGACGTCGAGCTCGGCGCACCGCGCGAGCACGTCGTCGTCGAGCGACGCGACGAGCAGCCCGCGGCGCAGGCCGGGGTCGGCCTCGCGCAGCGCCGCGACCGTCTCGGGCCAGAAGCTCTGCGCCACGACCCGGTCGGCGATGCCCGCGAAGCGGATCGGCCCCGTGACGCGCCGCACCTGCTCGGGGGTCCACGACCCCTTGAGCTCGAGCAGCAGGTCGGTGCCCGGCCGCCGCACGAGGAGGTCGACGACCTCGGCGAACGTCGGCACGCGCTGGCCGCCGAACGCCGGGGAGAACCACGACCCGGCGTCGAGCGCCCGGATCGCCGCACGGTCGAGCCGCGCGACCGTGCCGCTGCCGGACGTCGTCGCGTCCACGGTGTCGTCGTGGATGACGACGGGCTCGCCGTCGGCCGTGAGCTGCACGTCGATCTCGATGCTGTGCGCGCCCGCCCGCCACGCCGCCTCGAACGCGGCGAGCGTGTTCTGCGGCGCGACGGAGCTGTTGCCGCGGTGCGCGATGACGCGCGGGCGCGCGGTCCGTTCCGGCACCGCGCCCGTGGGCGCGAGGGCGGTCGCCGTCACAGGTACGGCTCCACGTTCTCGGAGTACGCCGTCTCGATGCGCGGGGCGACCGACTCGAACGCGGCCGCCGGGTCGGCACCCTCGATGACGATCTGCTCGATCGCCTCGTTGAGGAGCGCGTCGGCGCCCGGGATGAAGACGCGCGCGTCGTCCTGCGGGCGCGCCTTGTCGGCGAGCTGGTCGACGGCGGTGCGGAACTGCGGCGTCGCCTCGTAGACGGCCTTCATCGCGTCGGACTCGACGGCCGACGTGCGCACCGGCATGTACCCCGTGTTCTGCGAGAAGTACGCCGTGTTCTCGGTGTTCGTGAGGAACGCGAGGAACATCGCCGCGGCGAGCTGCTGCTCGGGCGACCGCGACGACGGGATCGCGAGGCCGGTGCCGCCCGTCGGGGTGCCGCCGCCGTCGGGGCCGTCGGGCAGGTACGCCGTGCCGACCTCGAACGACGCCGCGTCGAGCGCGCCCTTGAGCGAACCCGTCGAGCCGATGGTCGAGGCGATGAGGCCCGACGAGAAGTCGACCATCGCGTCGTCCGCGGAGAGCGTCGCGACCCCCTTCTCGTGGAAGAGGTCGTGCAGGAACTGGCCGCCCGCGATCGACTCCTCCGAGTCGAGCGTGAGGTCGAACCCGTCGGAGTACGCGCCGCCCTGGCCCCAGATCATGTTCTCGAACCACCACGCGCCCCACGACGGCCCGGTGGACAGGCCGAACGTCGAGCCGCCGGCCGGGACGAGCGGCTTGAGCGACGCGTCCCACTCCTCCAGCTCGGCCCACGTCTCGGGGCCGCGGTCGGGCAGGCCGGCCGCCGTCCACAGGTCCTTGTTGTAGTAGAAGAGCGGCGTCGAGCGCGCGTACGGGACGGCCCAGTGCTGGTCGTCGTACGCGTAGTCCGCGTAGAGCGCGGGCTGGAAGTCGTCCGCGTCGGCCTCGACGAACTCGAGCACGTCGTCGAGCGGCATGATCTGGTCGTTGAGGTGGTACCGGAACCACCAGACGTCGGACGCGATGACGAGGTCGGGGAGCTCGTCGGTCTGCGACGCGGCCTGGAAGCGCTGGGCCACCTCGTCGTAGTTGGCGCCGGCCGTGACGAGGTTGACCGTGATGCCGGACTCCTCCTCGAACCGGTCGATGAGCTCCTGCTCGATCTCCTGCGACGTGCCGGGGTGGTTGCTCCACCAGGTGATCTCGGACGCCGGCTCGACGGCGGACCAGTCGACGGCCTCGGCCGTCGCCTCGTCGCCCGCGGTGCCGGCGCCGTCGGCCCCGGCCACGCTCGGGCCGGCGCACGCGGTGAGCGCGAGGGCGGTGACCGCCGTGAGGGCGGTGGCGGCGGCGCGGGCCCGACGGCGGCGCGCGGGCCGGCCGGGTGCGGTGCGGTGGGACACAGGTGCTCCTTCAGGTCGTGCACCGGGTCTCGGTGCGCTTCGGGGAACCCGGACCGCTGCGGGCGGACCGGGGAGCTCGGTGGTGGTGGGCGGGCGCGCGGGTGCGCGGCCCGCCGGCTGGGCGCCGTCGTCGGGCACGACGGCGGGGCGGGTCAGCCAGTGACGGCGCCGGCCGTGAGGCCCGCGACGAGGCGGCGCTGGAGGACGAGGAAGACGACGAGGATGGGCAGCGTCACGACGACCGTCGCGGCGAGCAGCACGCCCCAGTTCGTCATGCCGTCGGTGTTCTGCAGCAGCGTCAGGCCGACGGGGAGGGTCATCTTGTCGGGGCGGTCGATGACGAGGAACGGCCACAGGTAGTCGTTCCACTCCGTCACGACGGACACGAGCGCGACCGCCGCGAGCGTCGGCGTGCTCATCGGCACGACGAACCGCCAGAGCTTGCGCCAGTGCCCCGCGCCGTCGAGCTCGGCTGCCTCGAGGATCGAGCGCGGCAGCGTGAGGAAGTGCTGCCGGAACAGGAACGTCCCGAACGCGCTCGCCAGGCCCGGCACGAGGATGCCCTGGTAGGTGTTGAGCCACCCGAGGCTCGCGACCAACGTGTAGTTGGGGATGATCGTGATCTGCGGCGGGATCATGAGCGTCGCGATGACGAGCCCGAACACGACCTTCTTGAACGGGAAGTCGAGGAACACGAGCGCGTACGCGCACGTGAGGCCCAGCGCGACCTTGAGCCCCGCGCCCACGACCGTGATCCCGACGCTGTTGGCGAGCAGCCGTCCGAGCGGGATCGAGTCCGCGGCCTGCGCGTAGTTGTCGAGGTTCACGCTGCCCGGGAGCCACTGCAGCGGGACGGTGTACAGCTCGGCGGGCGTCTTCATGCTCGCGAGCACCATCCACACCAGGGGCGCGCCGAGCACGACCGTCGCGAGGACCAGGGCGAGGTACCCGCCGGGCTGGAGGCCCCGGCGTCGGGCCCGGGGGGTGCGAGGAGCACGCGGCGCGAGCGCGGCCGGCGTGGCGGGCGCCGTCTCGGGACGGGCGGGCGCGACGGCGCTCATGCGTAGTGGACCTTCCGCTGGACGAACCGCATCTGCACCGCGGTCACCGCGAGCAGCACGAGGAACAGGACCGTGGCGACCGCCGACGCGTACCCGGCCCGGCCGTTGACGAAGCTCTCCTCGTAGATCGAGTACATGAGCGTCGTCGTCGAGCCGAGCGGGCCGCCCTGCGTCATCGCCTTGATGATGTCGAAGGACTGGAGCGACGCGAGCAGCATCGTCACGACGAGGAAGAACGTCGTCGGGGTGAGCAGCGGCAGGACGATCGAGCGCAGCGTCCGCGCCGACGACGCGCCGTCGAGCGCGGCCGCGTCCTTCAGGTCCTGCGGCACCGACTGGAGGCCCGCCAGGTAGATGAGCGCGACGTACCCGAGGTTCTTCCACAGGTACACCACGACGATCATCACGAGCGGCCACGGGCGCTGCGTGTACCACTGGGGCGACGCGACGCCGACCCAGCCGAGCAGCTCCTGGACCAACCCGTAGCGCGGGTCGAACATGAACAGCCACAGGATCCCGACCGCGAAGCCCGACAGCACGTACGGCGCGAACGCGACCGTCCGGGCGACCCCCCGGCCTCGGAGGCGGCGGTTCAGCAGCAGCGCCAGGCCCAGGCCGAGGACCATCGCCCCGCCGACCGTGGCGAGGGTGAAGACGAGCGTCGTCGTGACGATGCGGCCCGTCGTCGGGGCGGAGAACCACTCGACGTAGTTGCCCAGCCCGACCGGCCGCGCGACCGGCGACCCGAGGTTCCACTGCAGCGTCGAGAGGTAGAAGCTCTGCAGCAGCGGCCGGTAGACGAACACCAGCAGCAGCACGAGGTTCGGGCCCGCGAGCAGCAGCGCCCACAGCAGGTTCCGCCGACGGCGGCGCGCGCCCAGGCGGCTGCGGTGCAGCGCCTGCGCCTCGCGATCGGCGGGGTCGGACGGCGTGCGTCCGGCGGAGTCGGACGGCATGCGTCCGGCGGGGTCGGACGGCGTGCGGCCGGCGGGCGCGCCGGTGCCGGTCGGCCGGGTGGCGGGGTCGCCGGGCGTGATGGCGCCCGTGGTGGTGTCTGCCGCTGGGGCCGACGACGAGGCGCGGGGCGTGCCGGAGGAACCCGGGGAGTCCGGGGTGAGGACGGTGGTCACAGCAAGGATCCGCTCAGACGAGGGACGTGGTCGCGGCCGGCGTAGCACCCGTCCCGCGGGTGGGCGGCCACGGCGAGCATAGGAAGCGGCCGCGCCGGTTTGGTCCCGAAATGTCCGGTGACGGAACGAGGCTTCGGCCAACGTTCACCGCCTCGTGCCCGGGGTGCCACCTGCACCTGTGGAGCCGCAACGTCGTGGACACCTGCCGGGCCGTCGTCCACAGGGCGGGACGCGCGGTTCCGTCGGCGGTGCGGTTTCGCTAGGTTGCTGGGCAGTCCGCGCGCCCCGTCGGTGTGGCGTGCGGGGTGGTTCGCATCGATCTGCAGGGGGTCTCGTGCGTCGTTCTCGTGTGCTGTCCCGTGCCCGACGGCGGTCGCTCGTCGTGGGCGTCGTCGTCGCGGTGGGGTGCGTGGTCGCCGGGTGCACCGGTGGTGGCGGCCCTGGTCCGTCACCGTCCGTCGACGAGCCGGTCGTGCCGTCGCCGTCGGAGTCGGAGTCTCCGGAGCCGACGCCTACCGAGACCGGGCCGGTGAAGCCGGACCGTCCCGCGGCGATGGACCGCGACGACGCCGAGGGTGCCGCAGCAGCAGCGGAGTACTTCCTGTCGCTGTACGCGTACGTGCTCGCGACGGGTGACACCGCCGAGTGGGACGCGATGACGTGGGCCGAGACGTGCGAGTTCTGCGCAAAGGTCAAGTCCGACGCCGAGGAGATCGCCGCCTCAGGTGATACCTACGAGGGCGCGGAGATCACTGTTTCCAACCCGGACGTCGAGTTCGATGACTTGGGTGGTGGCTATCCGGTTCTTTTCGACTTCCAACAGACTCCTCATCTCCGCACGGCATCGGACGGATCGGTCGTATCCGAAGATCGTGGCGGCAGCGGACGGCTGCAAATTGACGTATCGGTAGCCACTGGCGACTGGCTCGTACTTGCCGTGACGAGCGTCGAATGAACTACCGATCGTCTATCTTGGGCACCTTGATGGCAGGACTGCTGACCACGATCTGTCTTCCTGCGTACGCCGGCGAGGGAGACACCGCTCTCAATTCGCACTTTCAGAATGACCGCGCCTATATCCACGGGGAGAACACTCCGGACGGTGGGGCGGAGTACGTGCCCGCGTCGACGGACGGTGGTCCGGCGTCGGAGGCGTACCGGCGCGGGCCGGCGTACCGGTGCTACGACGGTGACCATGCCACGACGCTGCCCGGGCTGGTCCCGGTGTGCCCGGACGGGCAGAACGCGGCGGGGTTCGACCCCGGGTGCACCCCGGACGAGGTCGCGTTGGAGCCGTTGTTCCGCCAGACCTGGACCAACACCCCGGACGGCACCCGGACCGCGGTCTCGGGCTGGGAGCTCGTCGCCGACGCGTCCTGCCTCGGCGCCGTCGACCTGGCCGGCGAGGCCGAGGCGGCGTTCCGCACCCTGACCATCGCGCCGTCGCCGATCGTGGTCCAGCCCCCGGACGGGTGGACCCTGGTCAACGTCCCCACCATCACCTACACCCAGCCCGGCGAGCAGACCCTGGACACGACCCTGCTCGGCATCCCCGTGCAGATCCGCGCCACCCCACGCTCGTACGCGTGGGACTACGGCGACGGCACGCCCCCGGTCTCCACGACCGACCCCGGTGCGGCCTACCCCCACCACACGGTCGCGCACACCTACGACCAACCCGCCGAGCAGGTCCAGATCACGCTCACCACGACCTGGTCCGGACAGTTCCGCATCACCGGCACCACCACCTGGACCGACGTCACCGGCACCGCGACCACCACCAGCACCGCCGACCCGCTGCGCGTCTACGAGGCCCGCTCCCGCCTCGTCACCGACAACCTGCCCGACTGACACCCGCACGCCGGACGTGCGCCCGGCGTCGGGCACCCCCCCCACGGACCGCTCACCGCCGGACGCGCGTCGTCGTCCTCCCGCCCGACATCGTCGCCCACCTCCCGCACCCGATGTCCACATCCGCGCACGGCGCCCCAGCGTCCGGGACGCGGGACCGTCGTCTAGCCGAGCGCGGCACACCCCTCCCGAGATCGACCCCAGCGTTCGAGATCGACCCTCGGGAGGTCGACTTCGCGACGTGCGGGTCGATCTCGCGAGATCGGGGCGATCTCGGCGCACGAGGACGCCCGCGGCGCCGCTCATCGGCCGAGCGGCGCCGCGGGCGTGGCGGTGGGTGCGCTACGCGCAGGTGAACGCGTCGTACGCGGCCGTCACCTCCGTCGTCGCGCCCGTGACGTCGGTGACGACGACGAGCGCCTCGCCGGCGTCGAGCGCACCGCGGGCCTTGAACGACTGGTAGGCGTTCTTGCCCGGGTCAACCTGGGCGAAGGACCGCTCGCCGTGGTCCGTCCGCAGGGCGATCGCGACGGTCTCGTCGCCGTCGTTGGTCGCGCGGACGGCGAGGTACGGGGTCCCGGCGAGGCAGCGGGGCTGCGCGGTGACGGTGACCTGCGGGTCGACGGGCGGGGCCTCGGCCGGGAAGACGTCGAGCGCGTCGAGCTCGGTGTACCAGGTGAGCTTGGTCAGGGCGACGGTGTTCCAGCCCTGCTGCAGCTCGACCTCGTGGGTCACGGACTGCCAGTTGCCCCACGTGGTGTGCGGGAACGTGACGACGCCGGCGTCCGCGCCGTTCACCGTGACGGTGCTCGACGAGGCGAGCGTGTAGCCGCCCCGCTCGGAGCCGTTCGCGAACCGGACGCCGAGCGTGTACGCCCCGGCCTCGTCGGCGTGGACCTGCAGCGCGACGGAGCTGTCGAGGAAGTCGAGGCCGCCGACCTTCTGCCCGCCCGAGGCACCCGCGGCGCTCCCGACCGAGCCGCGCGTGATGACGCCGTCCTCGAACTCGTACCGCGTCGCGTCGGACGGGATGACGGGCGGGGCGGACGGGCGCGGGTCGCGCGTCGCGGGGTAGACGTCGAACGCGTCGAGCTCGGTGTAGAACGTCGCGCGGGTCAGGGTGATCGTGTTGGTGCCCGCGACGAGCTCGACGAGGTGCTCGGACGTCTGCCAGTTGCCCCACGTGGTGTGCGGGAAGACGACGGTCTCCGCGACCACGCCGTTGACGGCGAGCGTGCTCGTGGAGGGCACGCGCGTCGAGCCGTCGAGGGAGCCGTTGGCGAACCGGATGCCCAGCAGGGCCGGGCCCGCCTCGTCGGCGTGCACCTCGACCGTCACGGACGAGTCCGCGAAGTCCAGGCCGCCGACCTTCGCCCCGCCCGACGCCCCGCCGTCGGCCACGACGCGCGCGTTCGTGACCACGCCGTCCTCCGCCTGGTAGCGGTCGGACGCCTGCGGGACGAACGGGACGCCGTCGGCCGTCCACTCGAGGTCCGCGACGTACATCGCGCGGTACGTGAACGCCTCGTTCCACCCGTGGAAGACGAGGGCGTCCGAGCCGTCCGGCGCGGTGACGACGTCCTGCCCGCCCGGGCCGCGCACGTCGCCCTGGAACCGGTCGCTCGTGAGGAGCTCGGTCGTCGCCTTGGTCCACGGGCCCGCGAGGCTCGACGCCGTCGCGTACGACGTGCGGTACGCCCCGCCGTAGAAGTCGTTCGCGGAGTAGAAGAGGTAGTAGGTGCCATCGCGCTCCAGGAGCGTCGGGCCCTCGACGACGCGGCCCTCGTAGGGCGTGTCGACGCGGATGAGCTCGACGGGCGGGCCCGTGAGCGTCGTGCCGTCGGGCGAGAGCGGCTGGGCGAAGATGATCGCCGTCTTGCCCGTGCAGCAGTTCCCGTCGGCCTTCCACAGCAGGTAGAGCTGGTCGCCGTCGACGAACGTCGCGGCGTCGATCGCGCCGCCGAGGTCCTCCGTGCCGGCCTCGCCGTTGGGGCAGACGATCGGGTCGTCGCCGACGGGGACGAACGGACCATCCGGGGTGTCGGACAGCGCGACGCCGAGGCACTGCCGCGGCGACGTCGCGTCGCGCGCCGTGTAGTACAGGGCGTAGCCGCCCTCGACCGCGGAGACCTCCGGGGCCCACACGCAGCGGTCGGTCGCCCCGCCCGGCGAGAAGGTGCACGACTCGCTGACCCAGGCGCCCAGGTCGGGCGCGACGTCTGTCGGGGCGCTCCACGTGACGAGGTCCGTCGACGTGCGGTGCTGCACGTTCTGGCCCTGGTCGTTGGTCGCGTAGGCGTGGTAGACGCCGTCGACGAGCAGGATGTCGGGGTCGGGGAAGTTGGCGTCGACGACCGGGGAGATCGTCGGCTCGGCGGCGGCCGCCGGTGCCGCGGTGGACGCGGTCGGCAGGGTCGGCGCCGCTGCGGCGGCGGCCGCGCCCGAGACCGCCAGCCCGAGCGCGACCAGCGCGCTCGTGACAGCGGTAGCACGCGAGCGCGCGCGGGACAGGGAGAGCTTCATCGGGTGTCCTCTCGACGATGAGGGGGCAAGAACCCGGGACGGCGTCGACCTCGGGGATTCGAGTGTCCCGGGCCGACCCACACAAGTCAACAACTTCTCGCAAGAATCAACATCTGGGTGCTGCGGTCTCGGGGGAAGGCTCGCCCTAGGTCGTGTTCGACCGCGGGTGACCCAGCACGCCGTCCGCTCGTCCTCCCTCCCCGTTCAGGCCCGAGGACAGGGACGCCCCGCAGCCCGGTCGGGAGTGCCACACGGAACGGCCTGTGACACTCCCGTGACCGGAGCCCACCCCGACTCACCCGCACGCCATGCCGGTCTCAGCCGAGCGAGACCTCGACCCCGCCCGAGAACATCGAGTCGTGCAGGGAGAGCGTCGCAGGGACGGCGTCGGCAGGGATGTCGAACACGACGACACCCTCGACGGCGTTGCCCGGGTTGATGTCGGTGAGGAAGCTGTTCGCGTCGCCGAGATAGATCGCGGCGGTGGTGTCGCTCTCGTGCGTGCGGCCCTCGGTGTCGGTGAGCTGCTGGTTGCCACCGGTGAACATCTGCGCCTCGTTGCCGATGTTCTTCACGGTCATCCGCACGAGCACGTACTGCCCCTGCGCCTCCTGGCTCAGGTACTGGTCACCGACGCTCGGCACGCCCGGCTCCACCGAGGTCACGGTGAACTCGAACTTGCCGTCCCGCACGGGGACCCCGATCCCCGCAGCCGCCGGGGCCTCGGGTGCAGGCTCCGCGGCCGGCTCCTCGGGGGCGGGCTCCGCCGGGTCCTCGGCCACCGCGTCGGGCACCGGCTCCTGCGCGGGCGCGTCTGCCACCGCGGCCGGCGGCGTCGGCTCGTCCTCACCCCCGCCGCCCAGCGCCGAGCCGATGATCGCGAGCAGCACGACGACGCCCACCCCGGTGAGGATCTTGTGGCGGGCGAACCACGACTTCCGGGGCGCCGGGGGCACGCCCGGCTGCGCGCTCGGCGCCGGGTACCCGGCCGTCGGGTAGACCTGCGGTGCCCCGTGCGCGCCGTAGGGCGGCGGGCCGGGCTGCGCGGGCTGCCCGGGATGACCCGGGTGGCCCTGCTGCGGCGGCCCGAACGACGACGGACCGGGCTGCTGGGGGTGCGGCGTGGGTGCGGACATGGTGGCCTCCTGGGTGCTCGGTCGGCGGCACCGGGTCGGCCCCCGGTGCGCGGTCTGACGAGGTCGAGCGTGCCGGGCGCGCAGGGGTCGGCGGACCCCCCGAACGGCTCGACCCGGTCCACCGACCGGCGGACCGGCGGCGCCCGTCCGGCGGACGCACGGCGTCGGCGCCCGCCCGTATGCTCGCGCCATGCACCCGCCGCAGCCGCCCTACGGCCCGCCTCCCCCGGCGGGCCGGTACGGTGCTCCCGGCCTGCCGCCGGGTCGACCGGTGCCCGGGCCGCACGGCGGGGCGGCCCCAGGGCGTCCGTGGACGACGCCAGGCCCGCCCTCCGCGGCGCACGCCTACCCGCCGCCGCACCACCCCGTTCCGCACCCGAAGCCCGACCCCGGGCCCTCCCCGCTGTTCCGCGCCGGGTCCATCCTCGGCACCGTCGCCGCGGCGGCCGCGACCCTCGCCGTCGGGATCGTCAGCTCCACCTACGACAACCTCGGCATCGGGTCGGAGCCGGCGGGATGGCAGGTCGGCCTGACGTTGCTGTGGTGGCTGCTCGCGGCCGGGCTGGCGACGCTCGTCGTGTGGCGGGACCGGCACGCCCTCGTGGTGTGCGCGATCTCTGCGGCCGCGGGGATCCTCACCCCGGTGGGCGCCCTCGCGCCGCTCCTCGCCCTGCCGTTCGTCATCGCCCGTGACGGGCGCAGGAAGGTCGTCGCCGCGTGCACCGCGGCGACGACGCTCGCCGTCGGGGCGTCGTTCTGGCGGGATGCCGCACGCGACGGCGAGGCCGTGATCTTCTCGGTCAGGAGCCCGGACTCCCTCGAGATCTCCTACCTCCTGCCCGTCGGATACGTCGTCCTCGGTGTGCTCTGCCTCGGCCTGTCGATCGGCGCAGGCCTCCTCCGTCTCGCGATCGGGCGCGCCGACGCCGCCCAGGAGGTCGCCGCCGCCGAGAACCGGCGGGCGCAGGTCCTCAGCACGCAGGCGGCCGAGCTCCGGACCGAGCTGTCGCGCCAGGACGAGCGCGAGCTCATCGCCCGCGAGATGCACGACACCGTCGCGCACAACCTCTCCATGGTGTCCCTGCACGCGTCGGCGCTGGAGGTCTCGCAGGGCGACCCCGAGGTGGTCGACGCCGCCCGCAGCATGCGCTCCAACGCCCACCGCGCGCTCGACGAGATGCGCGCGCTCATCACCTCCCTGCGGTCCGGGGCCGAGCAGTACACCGGGTCCGCGCCCGCGCTCGGCGACCTCGCCGGCCTCCTCGACGAGGCGCGCGCCGCCGGCGTCGACCTCGCCGCGACCGTGTTCGTGGCCGACGCCGACACCGCCCCGCCGGCCCTCACGCGCGCCGTCTACCGGGTGGTGCAGGAGTCGCTGACGAACGTCATAAAGCACGCGCCCGGCGCACGCGCCGAGGTCGACGTCCGGGCCCGCCCCGGCGACGGCGTCGACGTCACGGTGCGCAACGCGCTCACCCGCGACCTCGCCACCGACACCGCTCCGGCGTTCGGCGCCCCCGCCGCCACGCTCGGCCCGAGCGGGGTTCCCGGCAGCGGCGCCGGGATCATCGGGATGCGCGAACGGTGCGCGGCCGTCGGCGGCACGTTCGACGCCGGCGTCGACGACGGACGGTTCGTCGTGCGAGCCCACCTGCCCTGGGCGCGCCCGACAGCGTAACGCGTCCCGGTGCACCCCACGAGCCACGTCGGTGGTCGCCGCTAGGCTCGCCGCGTGATCAGGGTGATGGTCGTCGACGACGACGCGATGGTCCGGCGACTGCTGCGGACCATCCTCCAGGCAGGCGGCGTCGACGTCGTCGCCGAGGCGACCGACGGCGACGAGGTCGTCACCACCGTGCAGGCGCACCACCCGGACGTCGTGCTCATGGACCTGCGGATGCCGCGCCTCGGCGGGATCGACGCGACCCGCGCCGTCATGACGCTCCCCGACCCACCCGGCGTCATCGCCATGACGTCGTTCGACACGGAGCAGGTCATCCTCGATGCTCTCCGTGCAGGCGCCTCCGGGTTTCTCGCCAAGGACGCCGAGCCGGCCGAGATCGTCACCGCCGTCCGCGACGTCGCCGCCGGAGCAGGTGCGCTCTCGCCACGCGCGGCCAAGACCCTCATTGCCCAGGTCGGCGCCGATCCCGGAGCGGCCACCCGACGCGAGGCCACGGCGCGGCTCGCCTCCCTCACCGAGCGCGAGCTGGACGTCGCACGCCTCCTCGTCGAGGGTTTGTCCAACGGCGAGATCGCGGGGCGCCTGTACCTCGGCGAGGCGACGGTCAAGACACACCTCTCCAGCGCCTGCGCCAAGGCCGGCGTCGCGAACCGCACCCAGCTCGCGATCGTCGTCGCCCAGGCCGCGGGGTAGCGCGGTCCGCGGCGGCCCTACCCCGCCCGGGGGACGTGCTCCTGGACCTGCTGCCAGTAGCGTCGCGACCGTGAACCTCTGTGGCAAGGACTACCGGTAAGCGCGCGGGCATTCGTCGTAGGCGGCGGGATCGGAGGGCTCGCGTCCGGCGTCGCGCTCGCTCGGGCCGGATAGAACGTCACGGTGCTGGAGCGTGCGCCGTCGCTCGAACCCGTCGGTGCGGGGATCGCCGTCGCCCCCAACGCCGTGCTCCCCGACCACTCGCCCACGGCACGATCGGTGGCGATGCTCGTCCACATCCAGGACCCCGGCGCCCACTACGTCGCCACCCCGGCCCGATGGAGGGAGCTGGGACGCCGCCTCACCCCAGATGCACGGCCGTTGGTCATTCTTCGTCCGCGAGGGCCCGTCATGATCGTCTTCGACGTGCGCCACACCGAGCCTCTCTCGGAGGGGAGTCCCCCGCTCCCTCATGACGTCTCATCGCCCATGGCCATCTCGACGGGTCTCACCGACGACGAAGTTTCTCTCCGTCTGGGAGCGCGTCGTCGACAACGCGATGCGCGACGGGATCCCGTCACCCTCGCTGACACGGGGAAGCACCTGGGCGGTACTGCTTCCTCGTCGCGCGGCGTGTCGCTTCAACGGCGACCTACGAAGGATGGCCGACCCGGAGACGTTCACCGACTCCGGTACGACGTCACCGTCAACCGGAACGACGCGCCACAGGACCGCCTGGCGTCGCTGCTTCATGAGCTCGGGCACATCTACTGTGGCCACCTCGGCACCTACAACCCCAAGCATTGGTCCGACCGAAGCTTCGTCGGCGACACCGCCGGAGAGCTCGAAGCCGAGACCGTCGCGCACATCGTCCTCTCGCGCCTCGACCCACACCTCGAGATGGGCCGCTACATCGAGAGCCAACTTCGTCGACACGACGCCGACGTTCCACCGATCAGCCTCCAGACCGTGCTGACCGTCGCGGGGCTCTGCCTCCAGATGGCCGACCGTCGACTACCTCGACGCAGAGACTAAAGCGGGACCATCGCTCGAAGACGGCCCGGTCCATTTGTGCCCCATCCGCAGCCCGCCAGATCGTCTGGAGATCAGCCGCGAGAGGATCGGCTCGCCATGCGGGAAAGAGGTTCAGCGCCGCTCGGGTGAGCGAATTTCCGAACAGACCAGGATCAAGATCCATCGCCACCAGAACGTTCATCGCGTTCGAGCATGATCTTGCCGCCGACGAAGACCAACCCGGCCGCGATGGTTGCGCCAGCGACGAGGGCACCCTTGTTGAACAGGCTCTCCAGGAACTGCTTGTTCTCAGTATCCTTCGCGCTCTCCCGATCCGCAGTCTCCATCATCGACTGGATGATGATCCTCTCCTCCTCAGGCGCAAGGTCTTCCTGAGCGAGCCTGCCCTTGAGCGCCTCTCGCACGTCCCGGTAGGCGTCGTGCACATGCTTTTGGCTCGACTTGTTCGATTCCCGGGTCGAGTCTCCCGTTCGCTCCAGAAAACTGAGTGTTCCCAGCGCAAACCTCGTGAACGCCGGGAACTGCGACACAACCGCCAGCGCCACCTCTCTGTCCATCTCTGGCATCAGTGCGGCGAATCGCATGATCTTGTCTCGCGACAGATTCCGCCAGGAATCAATCTCGAGCGCGTCCATGACTTCCTGTTCGCTCATGGATGCCATGCCGTCTCCTCACCATAGGTCGACTCGATCGCCGAGGTTTAATACCCGGTCCAGCCAGCATCTCACCGACGTCCGTCGGCGGAGCTCCCCGACTCGTGCCGAGATCATACGGTGCGCGAGATTCATGCCAGCCCTCGACAGCCGGATTTGACGACTCAGCTCGTCGCCCGAGAGGCTGACGCACCGGCACTCTGCATCGACCGTTTACCCATCTTTATCGCCGAGGCCCGCCCTGACCGATAGCAACCGCTCCAGATGCTCCTGCGTCTCCCGGTCGGTCGAGTAGATGATCGTCCCGACCATCCCCCGCGTCAGGAGCACCTTGTACACATTGCGTACCAGAGCATCGAACTGCTCGTCGCTGACCTGAGTCCGCGACCGGAACGCCGGATCCTTGTTCGCCTCACGTCGAGCCACCCAGCGGTCGGTTCGCCAGACGAGGTCCGGGCCGAAGATCACTCCGTTCCAGTCATACTCAAAACCCTGCGCCGTGTAGACGCAGCCGACCTGCCCGAAGCCACCTGGGGAGGTCGCCCACAGCGGCGACGGCGGTGCATCGCCGACGGCACGGTCACCTTTGACGTTCCACGGCCTGGACCAGTCCCCGATCACGACGTCCGAGACCAGCGTGCCGTCCGGCGTGGGGTCGCTCCATCGCCAGGCGTAGCCGGCCGTCATACGCGCCCCGAATCCCCGTTCCCGCTGAGCTTCGAGAGCCACCTCCAACTCCCGCGGCGACCGCGCGGTCCTCAGTTCGAAGTGGTCATCGCCCTTCCACGGAACTGCCCCTCCCTCGGTGAGACCCAGCAGGCGGAGCACCCACTCGACGTACAGCTGGCTACCGCCCGCGCGGAACTGATCCGCGAGGTTCACGTACTCGACCCGCATCCCGTGTGATGCGGCTGCAGAGCGAATGGTCTCGACCGTCCCGCTCTCGCCGGGCCGGACCACTTGATGCTCGTCCAGCAGGAAGACGGGGACGCGAGCGGCGTCGAGAAGTTCGTCGATCTGCGGACGTGCCTTGTCTCGGATCGCCTTGGGGGTGAATCGGATGACCGACTTATCGCGGATGCGGTGCGCCTCGTCGAGGACGAGCACGTCGAGCGCATTCTGCTCCGCAGACATGAAGCTGTTGAAGTACATGAACATGCGCTGCGTCGCCCTCGAGCCCTTCCCCGCGACCTTGCGCAACGTCTGCGTGAAGCTCTGGGACCCCGTGGCGTGCAGGACGGTCTTGCCCTGACGTGCGAGCTCACCCATGACTGAGAGAGCGATCACGCTCTTGCCCGAGCCGGGCCCTCCAGAGACAACCACGGCCGTTTTCGTGTTCTCCCGCGCAGCTCGGCGAACCGCCTTCATCACCAGGTCGAAAGCAACTCGCTGCTCGTCGAGCAAGGTGAAGTTCTCCCGATCACGGATCTCGGAAGCCGCGACCTGGAGGAGCTGCCTGGAGGGACGGACCGTCGACGAGAGAAGTCGGTCGGCAGCATCCGTGCCGGTCCCCGGAGCCAGTCGGCTCCGGAGATAGTCGAGCCACTCACCTCGAGACGACGAGGTGAAGAGGGGATAGGTCGCCGAGACTGCCGCGTCGACGAGATCAGCCACACCTACGTCCTCGGCGTTGTGCAAGTAGGACACGCCGGCGAGACGCTCCGGTTCGTCGTGCAGGACCGCCGTGAAGTCGCGCAGGAACTCGACGTAGCCGCCCACCTGCACGCTCGGGTGCAGGTGATGAGCTCGTGGCGAGCCCTCGACGCGCACCAGGGAGTCGACGTCGTCGTCGAGCCGCGCCTTGGACCACTGCTTGAGCTCCACGACGACGTACGACTCGACGCCCGTCCGTGGGTGGGTGCCTGCCAGCACCACGTCGGCCCGCTTCGAGGACAACGGCAACCGATATTCGAGGAGCACCTCGATGTCGTGCAGCCCCGCGTCCGCGAGGTCGCGAGCCAGCACAGGCAGCGAACGCCGCCACGAGCGGCGTTCCGATGCGCCTGGAACTCCGAGACCTTGCATGACGAAGTGCTCTTCCAGGTGCTTCTCGACGAGGGAGACGTCAGAGGTGGTGAGCTCCGCCAGAGCGCGAGCTGAGTACCTGACTATTCCGGACACGAACGCTCCTGGGCAGCACGAAGAATCGTGCGGCGGGGAGCGTGTCCGCAAGAGGAAGCTCGTCGGTTACCGCGGGTCGAGAGGATTTTACGATGTCCGAACCTGCCGTCCGCGCACCAGAGCGGAGAGCGCCGATCCCAGCGCGCGCCTTGGCGTCTACCGCTGCCCGGCTCGCCGAGAGCGCGGCCAGACGTTGCTCTGCTGTTGCCCATCAGCACTCAGGAAACTCACCCTGGCCAAGCACTCGGCGAGCGGCACAATGCCCGCAGCGGCCTCTACCCTTCGGACCCAGGTACGCTCGCCGCCTCCCGGGAGCACGTCGGAGCGCAGCAGGAACGAACTCGTCGGCAGTTCCAAGGAGCCGTCATAGTGGAGCCGGCGAACGGGATGCGCGAGCTGGATCTCGCACCGCACGTCGCTGATCGGCATGCGCCCGGGGTTGACCAATGAGAACTCGATCCGCCAGGTCGCCGGCTTGTCCATCCGTGCAGGGGCTTCGAGATTGCGCCAAGAAACGGAAACGCCGTCGATCTCGAGCTGTCGCTCAAGCCGGCGGTCCTGTCGCAGCTCCCAGACCTGGTAGCCCGCGAAGGCCGCGGCAACTGCGGTCGCAAGTGCGGCGACGACTTCGGCGATGACTCCAAGGATGCCCACGACAGATGCTCCCACGGGCTGGTGCTCCTCGCTCTCACCACGTCAGATCGGCCGGCATGGAGAAACCAAGGGCCTGGGCACTCCCCTCGAGCTCTCGCCGCCCGACGACCGTGACCCACCGCCCGCCGGAGCGATGCTCCGAACGCACCCCAGCGACGCCACGTGCATCCAGATAGCCAGCGCGTCGAGCGATCTCGCGATGTTCGGCCGGCGTCGCGCCCCTGCCCTCGCGCACGTTGATCCCGAGCAAGCCGCCGTTGTACAGCACGGCGGCGAGAAGAGCCTCTTCTTCGTTGCCCCACGGGTTCGGCGTGTACGGCGGTTCGTCGTGCATCGGATCGAAGATCGTCTCGGTCGCGGGCGAACCAGCGTCGTCGAACGGCTCGATCTCGACGGCGGCAGGGGTGAGGTCGATCCTCAACCACGACGTGTCTTCGTCGCTGTGGCCGACATAGCGCAGCAGGTCGTCCTGCCGCGGCTGCCCGATGACGAGCCGGTAGGCACCGACAGTTCGTTGCAGACGCCGGTACCGCTGCTGCTCGCGGCTGAGCGGCAGTGCGGGGACGTAGCGCTCGATCACCGCGCCGTCGGGGCGGGTGTAGACCCAGAACGGGGTGATGTCGGAACCGTTCTCGGCTCGCGCTCGTGCCGCCGAGTCGAACACACCAGCCCAGGGGTCGGAAGCTATGCAGGTCAACGCGACGGCGCCGTGGTCCGCGGCGACGTTCTTGCGGACGGCGTGGCCCTTGTACCGGTGCACACGCCCCTCGCGCTGCTCGAGGTCGACCGGGTTTCCCGGCAGGTTCCAGTGCACGATCGCGTGGCTGTACGTGTGGAAGTCCAGACCCTCCTGCCCTACGGACGTCGATGCGAGGACGAACGGGCGGAACGGCGAGTTGTACGCGACCCGCACCGTCGACTCGCGAACCGCAGACTTCTCGTCGGACTGCATGCGCCCGTAACGTGCGGCGAAGTGGCTGCGCATCCGAGGGCTGTCGTCCAGCAAGACCCGCCCGCCGTCGACCCGGACCTGCTCGATGGTGTTGGGGACCGCGCGCGTCGAGAGCGCCTCGACCATCGTCTCGGCGAGGGTCTCCGCACGTGAGAGCTTGTCGGCGTCCTGCAGGCCCTCGGACTCGACGAGGACGTGAGCGTACTCGTCGAGCACGGCCTGAAGGCCGCCGTCGAAGCAGTGGTCCAGGACGGCCTGCCAGTAGCGCTCGTCCTCCTCGGCGCGCAGCACCGCGACGATCTCCGGCTTGTTGAACAACGAACGCAACCCTTGGGCGACATCGAATGCTCGAGCCCGGATCTCCGGGTGCCGCAGTGACCGGGCGCCTCCTGCCACCCTGGACAGCGCACGCAGCGCGCAGACGCCCGGACCGGCCAGGGCGAGACGAGCCAGGACGTCGACGAGGTCCGCCGGTCGCGGCCCCAGCTCGAGCCCGTCCACCGACTCCGCCAGCCGCAGGTGTGCGTCGAGCCCGGACCCCGTGTCGTCATCATCGAGCCCGGAGCTGCCGAGGAAGTGCCAGATCGCACCGTCGTCGCCGTCGACCGCGTCCAGGAGCAGTGGCGCCGCCCAATACCACCGCTGGTCGACGACGGCCCCGTCAAGTCCGGGCGGAAGCGACTGGAGCCGATCGGCGATCCGGCCACGTACGCACTCGAGGACGACCTCCTGCGCCAAAGGCAGTGCGCCCACCGAGCGCGCGATATCGAGCGGGTCACCAAGGCGGGCCAGCGCGCTCGACGGGTACAGCAAGGCGAGCGTCGACATCCCCGCTGGACGCGTCGAGTCACCCGACGTCATGCGGAACTGCAGCGGAGGAGTGATCGGCCGGTCGTCGTACGCCCGCCGTGCAAGGGCCGATCCGTCGCCGACGGCGTTCATCGCCCGGCGCTCCGCGCCGTAGCTGAGGACGGTCGCGACGGCCTTCGGCACCACCGTCCATGCCGAGAAGACGAGGCGCTTGGTGAACGACCGCAGGTCCTCCTCGGCGTACGCCCCACCGAGCTCGGAGTAGGGCAACGACGGCGCGATCCACGCGAGACGCCATGCGCCCCGGTCGAGGACGTCGGCGGCAAGCCCTCGCATCTTCGCGTTACCCGGGTCGATCTGCTCGTAGCGACGCACGGCCTCCCAGTCGAGCAGCCCGGCACCGCTTGCGAGCGCCGTCGCGATCTCCGCGTCGCCCCGTTCGACGGCTGCCTGGAACTTCGTGCGCACCTGGTACGTGCCTCGTTCCATGAGGTTCAGCGGGTACGGGGTGGAGCGCCAGTACTCGAGGACGTCATGGTGATCGATGTGCCGAGCGACGCCGTCGAAGGTCCGCCAGGCGCGCACGTCATCGGCTGTCAGGCGGACGCCGTCCAGGCAGCGCTCCGCGAGCATCCCGTCGCGATCCGGGGTCGAAGACAAGCGTTCCGTGCGGCTCATGACGCGCCTCAGCTCACGTTCGACGGCGTCCCGTGCCTCGCGTGCACGCGCGCGGTCACCACCCGCGAGCAGGCTCTCGCGCATCGCCCGCAGCTCGTCCTCCACGAGGCGTGCGCGGTCGTCGCCGGCGAGGAACCGCACGGTGCGCGTGAAGTCGGTGTAGTGGTCGTCGCTCTCGGGGTCGTCTGGGAGCGTGTACATCTTGTAGGGCGTCGCCGAGAGCATGAGCACCTTGGCGTCAGGGTGGTCGAAGATCGCGTGCGCGAGCTGGGCTCCGGCATCGTCGGTGTCGAGAAGATCCTTGAAGCGCTGGAACTCGTCGAGGATGACCAGGTCGGGCTCGAGATGGTGCACGGACGCTCGCGCGACCAGACCACGCATGGCTCCGATCAAGCGATCCCTCCGGCGAGCCAGCTCGCCGGACGGCTGGCCACGCATCCAGCGGAACTCGTGGACGCAGTCTTGGAGCTCCGCTCGCAGTGGGCCACCGTCCGGTCCGGACGACGTCTCGACCAGCTCGCCGAACGAGCGGCACAGCTCCTCGTCGAGCTGATCCTGGTCGAACGCCCGGAGCGCACGCTCGAAGTTGTTCCGGCTCATCCAGCCCTCGAAGAAGCGACGCCACGGCGCGCTCTTCGTCGCAGCCCTGCCCCAGTACGCCGTGAGCATCCAGTAGAGCAGCACGCGCTCCTCGGACTTGCCGGCCGAGCTGCCCACCTGGAACGACGTGCCCGGGGTGAACGAGACGAAGTTGATGCGTCGCCCCCGCAGATCCCGGATCACCTTGGGCAGCAGGGTGAGCCGATCCGCGTGGCGTAGCTCCGTGCCCCCGACGACATTGAGCCGGCTGAGGTTCTGCCGGGCGATCTGCGAGTTGGAGCAGAGGTAGACGACGTCGACGCGCTTGTCGGTCTCCCACAGATGATCGACGGTCCGGGCGATCACCCCTTTGGCGACCATCGTCTTGCCCAGCCCTACCTCGTCGGCGACGAGGAACTTCTTCACAGGGTCGTCATCGCCCCAGAGCCGCTCGTGCACGAGCTCGACGGTCGCTCGCTGGAAGTCCTTCAGGCTCGCGAGGACGCGGTCGACCTCGGGACGCTGCTCGGTGCTCATCGGTTCGCCTCCTGGTGGACCTGCCACACCACGTCCCACAGCTCTTCGAAGCCGTCAGGGACGAGCTGGTCCCCGTCCGGCAGGTCGCGCAGCTCCTCGATTAGGCTCGCCACGCGGGCCAGGGCGTCCTCGTCGCGTCCTGTGGCACGGACGAGCGGTTCGAGCAGCGCGACGTCGCTCCCGGCCTCCCCGCTGAAGGTGCCGGCGAACGCTCCGCCGCCTCCAACTGCCTGAGCCAGCAGTGCGTCGTAGGACGGGTCGCCGAGCAGCAGGACGAGATAGCGCAGGACGTCCGCCTTGCTGCGCAGGATCGAGGCGACGGCGTCCTGGCGACGGACATCGACGGACCCGGTCAGCGCGGCCTTCAGCACGCAGCGCCGCGTAACGCGGGCGTCGCCGGTGCCCGCCGTGGTCTCGACCGCGATGAACGGTGTGACGTTGAGCGGCGCGATCTCCCACCGCAGCTCGTCGCCGATGTCGCGCGACTGCCCGTCCGCAGGGAGCGAGACCGGCCACACGCGTGTCTCGCCCGGAGCGCCACCCGGGACAGAGAGAGACAGGGTCGTGGTCACCCGCTGCTCGTCGAGCGGCGCGACGTGCAGCTCGGGAGCGCCGATCGCGAGCGTCTGGTGGAAGCGTTCGATCTCGTGCGAGGTCGCGATCGCGGCGTCGGCAAGCCCGTCCGGAGCCGTGACCGAGTATCCGGTGAGCAGCTGCCGAATTCCGGGGACCTCGGTCGAGCCGTCGAGCGTGGCCGCGACGCCACAGCTCGCCGTGGGGCCGACGAGGACCGCGTCGAACTCGACGCTCTTCCCCCAGGGTACCGAGGTCAGGTTCGCGCTGCCTGTCACGGTCATCGAGCGAGAACCGGGCAGATCGACGACGAACGTCTTGGCGTGCAGGCCTTCCGAGGTGCCGATGAACTCGTCGAGCGCCGGTGATGCTGCATCGACGTCCTGCTCGGTGTCGGCTTCCGCGAGGCGGTGCAGCACATTGACGTCCCACCCGTCGAGCACCCGGGATCCGATGAGGTCGAGGCTCTCCGCCCGCGAGACGATCGTGCGTTCGCCGGCGACGGACACGAGCGAGCTGACGGCCTGCCGGGTGAGGAACGGACTGATCGCCAGGAGCCGCCGCCCGAAGTCCGGGATCGGCCACACGGGCTCGTCGCGCAGGCCGATCGGCAGCAGGCGCCCCTCGGTGAACGGTGACGGCGGTGCGAACCGGACGCTCTGGAGGGTGGAGGCGAGGTCCTCGACCTGTTGTCCACGTTCAGGCCCTGCGCCCCGCAGCGCGAGCCCGGGGAGGCCACGGAGGAAATCGGCTGCAGGAGCGGCGTCGATCGTCCCCACCTCGTCCTCGTCGAGGACGAGAGCCGTGTCCCACGACCGGTCGAACGTCATGTTCCGGCTGAGGATTACGAACCGGTGAAGCGATCTGCCGTCGACATCGACGAAGCGCAGCGCCCAGACCTTCGGGTGGAAGATCGTGCGCCCCTCCGGGGGCATCACCTCGACCACGCTGTCCTCCGTGAACGTGAGGATCGGTCGGAACGCGCCGGGGACATGGATCCCGCCCGCCTGGCAGAACACGGTGGTGCGGCGGCTGTGCCGGCGCACCGCCTCGAGCAGACGGACGGGGTCGACCGCTGCGACGGCCTCGGTGCGGTCGCCGTCGTGGTCGAAGACAGCGAACGACAGCGGCGCGAGCAGGAGCGACGTCAGGTCGAGCGAGTACGTCGTACCCACGGCGGTCTCCACGCGAAAGCCCGCCGGTGGGCGGAGTGCGTCCGTGAGCATCACGCGGGACTGCGGTGCGAGCGTCATGAAGCCACCGCCCTGTTCTCCCGGGCGGTGTACAAGTCGACGAGATGGCTCCGCGCGACCGGCCAACGGAAGGTCTGCCGTCCGGTTCCACTCGCACCGGACCACCGATCCAGTGCCGACTGGTTCAGCAGACGGGCGCGCCCGCCCTTGATCCGCTTCTCACGGTCCGCCACCAGTGCACGCGCCGCCGTGGACGACGCGACGTCCTCGTCCTCCGACACGAGGTCGAGCCACCCGTTCACGAAGTCCCGCGTCGCGCCACGCAGCTGGGGCGCCTCCCTGTGGAGCGAGATCCACCAGTCGGCCCGGTCCCACTCGCGCGCGGTCCGGGCAGGCTCGAGCGCGTCCTGCCAGTCGGCGAGCGCCTCGGTGTAGCCGGCGACGAGCTCGTCGTCCCTGCGCCTCTCCGCGAGCAGCAGGTTATAGAGCAGCGACGCCCCGTGCACCGTGACGCTGAAGCGGCGCGCGTGGTCGACGTCGCGTCGCAGCTCTAGCGGTGCCTCGACAAGGTTGTGGACCTCCCACGCGAACGCCGGTGAGCCGACGTCGGCGGACGGTGAGTCGGCCGGTGGGTTCCGGACGAGCCAGGCGAAGAACGAGCCCTGCGTGCCCGCGGCGATCCGGTCGGAGAGGTACTGCTCCTCCTCGGCGGTGAGGTAGAAGTCGATCGCCTGGAGAAGGTCCCCGGGACACGGCGGAAGGTGGGCGTCGATGCCTCGGCTCTGCGGCACATCCCTGGCTTCGGGATCGTCCGGCACGGCGCTACGGCGGCTCAGCGCGCGGAAGTCGTACTCACGCCGGAAGTAGGCGTCGGCCGTCTCGGCGTCCCTGATGCCCCAGGCTCCCAGGGCCGCCCAGTAGCTCGCGCTCGGGAGCTGCTTCAGCGCGCTCCGTGCCCGCCGGCCGATGACGCCCTGCGTCTCCCCGCCGGCGAGCAGACTGCCGATGAGGCGAAGCTCCAGGTTGTGGAGCTCGGCACTCATCTCCTGCGGCGTCCGGCGTGCAGCCGCACGCTGCAGCAGCCAGGGGATGAAGAGCACATAGCGCAAGCGCGTGTGCAGCACCGACGTGCCCGGGAAGAGCTTGTCGGACAGCGCGTCCCGGATGCTGCCGATCCCCAGGTCGTCGACCGTTCCCTCCTCCCGGAAGAGGTCCACCACCTCGAGCATCTGCTGACGCTGGGTTGCGTCGGCGTCGAGCCAGCCGAAGACAGAAGCCATGAGCACGATCCTCGTCGAGTCGTCCGAACCGCGGTGAACGCCGTCGCCGGCCTGGTCAAGCGGCGAGCATAGGCACTTCGGCGCCATCACCCCGGGTCTTGGGGAGCTGACCACGCACAGTTCACCCGGCCCTGCCCGGTCGTCCGGTCATCCGGCGGCCTCCCCGGCTAGGAGGTTCTGAGTGAATCCGGCGGCGTCGTCTCGTATACCCGGGTGAGCTCGTGGGTCCGGCTCTTCGCGCGACAGCGCGTCGGCTACGGCGCCGAGTGCGGCACGGACCGTGTCGTGGGCGGTTGTCACTCCCCACGCCTCTCCCTCCGCGACGAGGTCCGACGCGGTGACCGTGCTGTGCACGTAGGCACCGTTCACAGCGAGGGCGAGCCGCCCGTCGGTCGGCTGGTGCCGTAGCGGCACGACGTCGTACATCGGCGCGATCCGTGCCCTCCCGTCGGGCAAGTGGAGCATCGAGACGTTCTTGGCGTGCATGTCGAGGTTGCCGACCGCGAGGGTGAGTGTGGTGTATCGGAGGAGCTGCTCGACCGCCGTCGGGCCGGCCGCGCGACGTAGGACATCCGCGATCCTCGCGAGGCTAACTTTGCCGCCGATCTCCTGGTACTTCTCGTCGCCGCGCGCGCCGAGCGCCTGGTTCATGTCCTCCTGGTGGAGGCGTCCTCGGGGAGCGTCGGGCGACCGGTCGTAGCGCTCGATCACGAGCGCGGTCCGTCCGTCGAAGTCGTGCAGCCACACCGTCCCGTGCGTCAGGCCGAGGCGTGACGCGAGCCGCGTCACGTACTCCTCGTCATAGATGACGGTCGGGTTCGCCGCGGAGTGGGGCTTGAGGATGTGGCTCGACGGGTAGCCGTCGTGCACCTGGTGCCAGGTTCCTTCGACGAGCGCGAGGACGATCTTGTCCTGGACGCCAGCGAGGGACGACTTGCCGCCGCGCGGCGAGTTCCCGAGCGGCATTCCTCGCGTGTTTCCGAGCAGCTCGCCGACCTGCGCGTCGCTCAGTGGGGTCGCGCGCGGGGTGCGCGGCTCACCGGGCGCGTCGGGGTCGTACAGCTCGACGGCGCCGGCGACGTCCCGTCCGAAGCGCGCGAGCAGCCCGACGACGTCACTCTCCGCGATGCGTGCGCGGGCGGCGAGCTCGCTCAGGACTCGCCCTTCGGGAAGGAGCTCTGCGAAGTAGTTGCGCCTCCGGGCGGCACGCGCGCGATTCTCCACGAGGCTCAGCGGAACCGCCTCGGACAGCACGGTGCTTCCGGGCGGCCAGTGCTCGAGCACGGACCGGTCCGTCCTGAAGTCGAACGTCCGCGCGCTCGTTCCCACGAGATGGCCGACGAGCCGCCCGTACAGCTCGACCCGCAGGTCACCCATCGCGGCGTTCCTCGTCCTCTGATGCAGCGCCGTCTGCGGCACCACCTGCCGCGTCGACGGCGTCGAACGCCGAGTCGTCGATCTCGGCCCAGAGCCGCACGCCCGTGGCATCGAGCATGGCGAAGAGCCGCTCCATGAGGAGACCTGGCTTGCCGTTCTCCATCTCCCAGACCCACTTCTGCCCGATGCCGAGCTGGTCGGCCAACTGCCGCTGGCTAGCCCCTCGCACGAGCCGTCCCTGCTGCAGGGCGAAGCCCAGCAGCTCAGGGCTCGTGATCTCGATCCGCACCGTCACGCCGCCTCCGATGACGTCGATAGTGAAGTCATCGTAAGTGACGTCGATATCGAAGTCGAGCGCAGAGACGTCGATATCGACGTCACCAAACGCCGTACACGGCCGAGGCGGGCCCCTATTGGCGACCCGCCCCGCGCCGTCGGGCACTCACCGCGCGGCAGGAACCGGGCCCAGCGGGCCAGCCGCGGGCTGGACCTCACTCGTGTAGCAATAGAAGCCCGGAACACGCTGGCCGGACCGGAAGCTCACCTTGTTGAGTTGTCCCGCACAGTTCGCGATGACGTTCCACGGGAGCGGGCCGTCGGCTGCCGCGTCGACGAGCTGCTGGAGCGCCCCGCGCCTCGTGTCTGCGTTGAGGTACACCGACACACCCCGCACGGTCGCCCACACCACCGCACGGCCGCCGAACGTGCCCACGTCCGCGAGCGTCGGCGCCCCCGACGCGAGCACCGACCGCAGGTGCTGCAGCAGCGCGGTCTCGTCGAACGGGTCGTCCTTCGTCCCGCGCGAGGCGCAAGCGGGGGGCGTCGGCGCGGGGCCTGCCCACGGGGCGGCGGCACGGGCCCGGCGCGCCGGCCCGGACCCTCCGGCCGCGGCTCGGTCCGCCTCCGTGTACACCGCGTGCTGGTCGCGCGCCGCAGCGGGCGGCGCGCCCGCTGCCATGGCCGTGCGCATGCCCGCCATGCTGCGCGACGTCGCGGCGTAGGCCTGGTCGACGTTCGCCGTGTCGTAGGTGAGCGAGCGCTCGCGCTTCACGCCGATGGACGCGCCGACCTCGATGGCGTCCTGGTTGGCGCCCATGTAGAGGAACGTCCAGCCGAACTGCTCCTCGCGCTCGGTGACGAGCGCCTTGATCGCGGCGCGCGTGCACTCCTTCGAGGCGTTCTCGAGGCCGTCGGTCATGATCCCGACGATCACGGCGCCGGGCCGCTGGTCCTCGGGGAGCTGCGCGATGCGGAGCGCGGTCGTGTGGACGAGGCGCCCGATGGAGTCGAGCAGCGCGGTCATGCCGCGCGGCCGCAGGTCGAGCGGCGGGACCTCGCGCACGTCGAGGTCGGTGTAGACCTCCTCGTACTCGTCGTCGAACTGGGCAAGCGTGACCGTGCAGCGGCCGGGCGCCTCGCGCTGCTCGGAGAGGAACAGGTCGAAGCCCTGCTCGGTGGCCTGCTTGATCGACTGCATGGAGCCGGACCGGTCGAGCAGCATGGCGAGGTGGGTAAGGCTCTGATCGGGTATGGCGGTGTCCCTTCGTCGTGTGCTGCTGGACGGGCGGTGGTGTGGACGGTCAGGTGCGGCGGCGGAACCTCAGGGGTTCGACGACGGTCGTCGGCTCGGGCGGCGGGGTCCCGCGCTCGCGGTCGTAGCGGGCACGCGTGACGCCCTCGGCGGAGACGCGGCCGTCGGGACCGGAGTAGCCCGCGAGCGCCGGGGTCCGCGCGAGGCGTGGAGGCACGGTGTTCGGCGCGACGCCCGCCGCTTCGGCGACGGACCGCATGGACGACCCGGCGAGCAGCGCTTCCGCCATCGCCTCGTCGAGCGCGACGTCGAGGAGTGCGCGCGCCCGCGAGAGCGGCTCCACCGCCTCGCCGGGCGGCGCGGCGCTCGCCTCGTCGAGCGCCGCGAGTGCGGCGTCGAGCCGAGGCCGGAGGTGTCGCGACGGGTCCGTGGTCATATCGAGGACTCTATGTGCAGTAACTGCACATGCGCAAGACTTGCGCACCGGTTTCACCCACTCGACGTCCGGGTGCGGCCGTGTGCGCGACGACGACCGACCTACCCTGGCGCTGTGACCTCGACGCTGAACGTCCCCGACGTCCTCACTCCTTCGCTCCGTGACGAAGCGGTCGATCATCTTCGTCGCTACTTCGCTCCCGTCGACGGGACGACGGGCTGGTCGGGTTCGCGCTTCGAGCGGCTGGCCGGCGGTGGCGATCGACCGGAGACGGCTGACCGGTTCACGGCTGACGACCTCGTCGCCGTCTCGCTCCTGTCGGTGAACGTCCCGCCGCACGGGGCGCTCCAGCTCCTCGAGACCCGCGCGGACGAGTTCGGCGAGCTGCTCGCCGAGATCCCTCCCGACCTCGACCTCGTGGACGTCGAGTCGATCCCCGACGGCTGGGCTCCGCGCCGCCTGTGGGAGGCGCTGCGCGACATCCGTGGCATCGGCTGGGTCACCGCGGGCAAGCTCCTGGCACGCAAGCGGCCGCGGCTCATCCCGGTCTACGACACCGTCGTCCGGGCAGCCGTGAAGCCCACCGGCTCGTTCTGGGAGGCCCTCCGCGCGGAGCTCCGCGCGGACGACCGCGCCCTCCACCGGCACCTCGTCTCACTGCGCGACGAAGCCGGCATCGGCGGTGACATCTCGGCGCTACGGGTCCTCGACGTCGTCGTGTGGATGCACCACCGCTACCTCGAACCCACCGCTGACCACGCAGGACGCACGGGAAGTCCGTACGGGGCGTCCACGGCGGGGTTCAGGCCGGCGTCCACTCCTGCGCCCGCGTGAGCCGTCGGTGCCGCGAGCGCCCGACACGGCCGGGCGTCAGCCCGCCGCGAGCGCCTCGCGCAGGATCCGGACGGCCCGGGGCCCGACGCCGTGCAGGGCGAGAAGGTCCGCGTCGGCGAGCCGCGCGACGTCGGACAGCGTGGTGATCCCCGCGCCGGCGAGCGCGCGCGTCGCCGGACGGCCGATGGCGGCGGGGAGGTCGCCGACGGTGCCGGGCTCGGCGGCGTCGGCCGCGAGGAGGGTGTCCGCGAGACGTCGCGGCGCGCGGGCGAGCCACGCGCGCCGCACCCAGTGGTTGGCCTGCTGGCCGTCGAGGTCGGCGAGGGGAACGCCCGCGCCGAGCAGGTGGTCGCCGCGGGTCCACCGGCGCGCGGTCGGCTGTTCGGCGAGCACGCGCGCGACGTCGTCGTCCCCCACGCGGAGCTGCACGACGTCGTCCCGCGTCACCACCGCGAACCGTCGCCCGCGCACCACGAATGACACCGTCCCGGCGGTCGCGTCCTCCGCCGCCTCGGGCAGGGCGAGCGCGGCCGCGCGGACCTGAGCGAGCGTCGTCATGCCGCCACCCTGCCACGGCCGCGCCCGAGCACGACGTTGCGCGCCGTCGAGCACGACATGCGTGTCGTTCTGAGCCCGAGAACGACATCGACGTCGTGTTCGGCGCCGGTCCGGAGACCCGGCAGACTGTCCCCGTGAGCAGCCGCCCGCCCCGTCCCCCGCACCGGACCGGCATGGTGTGGACCGCCGTGCCCGGCGGGGTGCGGGGGCGCGAGCGCCTGACCCCGGTCGTCGACTACCTCGCGGTCCTGCTCGTCCTGCTCGTGCTGTTCGGCGGGTCGGTGTGGTTCGTCGTGTGGCTGCTGCTCCAGGAGGAGGGGGTCGCCGCGGCGGTCTCGTGCTTCCTGGTCGTCGGCTTCGGCGTCGCGCTGATGGCCTACGTGCGCGGGCCGTCGAACCAGGCCGTCGTCCTGCGCCCGCACGAGATCGAGCTGCCCGTGGGGCCGGAGCCGGCACGCGTCGTCGTGCGGTGGGACGACGTCGCGGGGGTGCGGGTGCTGGAGGGCGAGCGGCGTCCGGCGCTGCGGGTCGAGCTGCGCGACGGCGCGCGTGCCCGGCACGCCGAGGGCGAGGACCTGCTCCAGGTCCGCCCGGCGAACGGGCCGGACCCGGACTCGGTCGACGTCGCGGACGCCGAGGCGGTCGCCCGCGTCCTGCGGCACCTGCTGGACCACCCGGAGGACCGCGCGCGCCTCGCACAACGCGGCGGGGTGGGCATCGTCCTCGCGTTCGCGCGCCCGGTCTACGGCGACCCACCTGCCTGACCCGGCCGCCGACGTCGCCCCCGTCCGCCGCCTCCCTGACGTCAGCTCCCCGAACACGACCTCACCCGCCGTCGAGCACGACATGAGAGTCGCCAGACGACCGATAACGACCTTCATGTCGTGTTCGGCGCGGGAACGGGAGGGCGGCAGCCCGGGTGGAGCGGGTACGACGACGGCCCGAGCCCGCACCTGGGGGGTGCGGGGTCGGGCCGTCGTCGATCGGACTGGTTCGGTCGGACCGTCAGGCGTCGGTCAGCGGCGACCGATGTCGGACAGCTCGGCCGCGGCGATGATGAGCTCGCGCTCGGCGTCGTCGAGCACGCCGTCCCACACGAGGTCCTCGGTCACGAGGCTCACGTGGTCGACGAACTCGCGGTGCGTCGGGTACTCGTCGGTCTCGGCGACGTAGTCGTTCACGGTGCAGCCCGTGCCGTCGTCGTAGTTCTGGACGGTGCTGTCGTGGCCGTCGATGATGACGGTCGGACGCACGTCCGAGCCCACGCAGCGGTCGCGGACGAGCTGCAGGACCGTGAAGGTCACCTCGCCCGTCGTGACGTTGCCGACGCCGTCGACGGCGCGGTAGCGGACCACGTGCTGGCCGTCGGCCGCGAACGCGACCGGGGCCGCGTAGCGCTGCCAGGAACCGCCGTCGGCCTGGAACTCGATGCGGTCGACGCCCGACTCCTCGTCGACCGCGGTCAGCGTGACCCGGGCGCTGGCGACGAAGTCGCCGTCGCGGGTCCGGCTGCCGCTGACGGCGGCCGTGACGACGGGGCCGTCGGTGTCGCCCGGCTCCTCGCCGCCCGCGATGACGAACGTCGCCGTCTTCAGGGCGGAGACGTTGCCCGCGACGTCCGTCGCGCGGTACGTGACGGTGTGCGCACCGGGGGTCCGCACGGAGATCTGCTTCGCGTACGGGAGCCACTCCCCGCCGTCGACCTGGTACTCGACCGAGGCGACGCCGGAGTCGGCGTCCGTCGCGAGGAGGCGCAGGAAGACGGTCGAGAGGTACTCGCCGGCCTCGTTCTTCGTCCCGCCCATCACGCGGTGGTCGACCGTGGGGGCGACGGTGTCGCCGCCCTGGCCGGCCACGACGTCGAACGTGAGGCTCGCGGGCTCCGTGACGTTGCCCGCCACGTCGGTCGCGCGGTAGGCGAGCGTGTGCCGACCCGGCTCGTCGACGACGACGGCCTCGGTGTACTCGGTCCAGCCCGCACCGTCGAGGTCGTACTCGACGGACGCGACGCCGGAGCCGTCGTCGGTCGCGGTGAGCTGCACGGACGCGGAGCCGACGTAGGCGCCGTCCTCGTCCTGCGTGCCGCTGAGCTGCGTCTCGACGACCGGGGCCGTCGTGTCCTCGCCTGCGTCGGCGACGACGACGAACTCCGTGACGGACTCCTCGGACACGTTGCCCGCGACGTCGGTCGCCCGGTAGACGAGCGTGTGCTCGCCGGGCTCGTCGACGACGAGCGGCGCGGTGTACGGGGCCCAGCCGGCGCCGTCGAGGTCGTACTCGACGGTCTCCACGCCGGACGCGTCGTCCGTCGCGGTGAGCGTCGCCGTGGCGGACCCGACGAACGCGCCGTTGTCGTCCTGCTCGCCCGTGATCTCGGCGGTCACGGTCGGGGCGGTCGTGTCCTGCTCGCCGTCCTCGACGACCGTGAAGGTCACCGAGCCGACCTCGGACACGTTGCCCGCGACGTCGGTCGCGCGGTAGGAGACGGTGTGCTCGCCGAGCTCGGTGAACGGCACCGTCGTCGTGTAGGGCAGCCACGCGCCGCCGTCGACCTGGTACTCGACCGACGCGACGCCCGACCCCTCGTCCGAGGCGTGGAGCATGAACGCGGCCGTGCCGATGTACGCGCCGTTCTCGTCCTGCTGACCCATGACCATGGGCTCGACGGTCGGCGCGGTCGTGTCCTCCTCGACGTCGCCCTCGACGACGGTGAACTCCGCGGTCTGGGCCTCGGACGTGTTGCCCGCCGTGTCGGTCGCGCGGAACTGCAGGGTGTGCGCGCCGACGGCGTCGACGAGGAACGGCTCGGTGTACGCCTGCCAGCCCGCGCCGTCGAGGTCGTACTCGACCCCGGCCACGCCGGACTGGTCGTCGGTCGCGTCGAGCGTGACCGTGGCGCCGCCGACGTACGCGCCGTCGCCGTCCTGCTCGCCCGTGAGGAGCGCGGAGACCGCGGGTGCGGTCGTGTCGTCGCCCCCGCCGCCGTCGGTGACGACGAGCTCGCCCCACATCTCGCCGTGGCCGGGGATCGCGCAGAAGTAGCGGTAGGTGCCGGACGTGAGGGTCACGTCCTTCTCGTGCAGCCCGCCGTTCGCGTCGAACGGGCTCGCGAGGATGTTCACGTCGAGGTCGTGGTTGTAGCCGGCCGTCGACGTGTCGAACGTGAGCGTGTGGCTCATGCCGAACGTGCTGCCGGTCGCGATGCTGTTCTCGAACACGATCGTGGCCGGGCCGGCCTCGGCCGTGGCCGGGAAGGACTTGTAGTCGGTCACGCTGTTGTCCGCGGTCCAGGTGAGGACCTGCGCGGCGGCGACGGTGCTGCTCGCGACGGACGAGACGGCGGACGGTGCCGTCGCTGTGGGGGCCGCCGAGGCCGGGGCGACGGTGAGGACCGTCGTCGCGGTGAGTCCGGCGACCGTGGCGGCGAGGAACCGCCGCGCGCCGCGGCGGCGAGGGCCGCCGGGACTGGTACGTCGTTCCATGAGGGTGCACTCCTCCGGGGGTGTCTGGGGTTCTGTCGGGCTGGTCGGGCTGTCCGGGCGTGGTCGGGGCGGGCCGTGCAGCCTGCCCCGAGGGCCGCCGTCGTGCGGCACGACGGCGGCCCCGGGGTCGGCGGGGACGGCCGGCCGGCCGCCCCCGCCGGGCGGTGCTACAGGTCCGCCACCCGGACGTCACGGAACTCGATGAGGTCCGAGTTCCCGTGGTTCTGCAGCCCGATGAACCCGCTGTCGAACTGGCGCAGGTCCGTGGGCGGGTCGCCCGCGCGGGACGACTGGATCCCCGGCGCGTTCTCGAACTCGTTGATGACGACGCCGTTGCGGATGATCGTGTAGTGCTGGCCCACGACCCGGATCTCGTACTCGTTCCACTCGCCCTTGGGCTTCTCCCCGCCGGTGTTCAGGCCGACCGGGTCGAAGTTGTAGACCGAGCCCGTCTTCTGCGGCTCGCCCGTGGGTCCGTCGTAGATCTGGATCTCGTGGCCGCAGTAGATCGCGACCCACGCCGGTGAGGTCTGCCCCTGGGCGCACTGCGCGTCACCCGGGTCGTTCGGGTTCGGGAACCGGGTGAACACGCCGGTGTTGGCGTGGTGGTCGCCCGCCGAGACGTCGCGGTACAGGAGCTTCACGGAGAAGTCCCCGAGCTCCTCGCCCGCGTACCAGAGCATCCCCAGGCCGCCGCTCGACTTGAGCGAGCCGCCCGGCTCGAGCGTGAACTTGCCGCCCGGAGCCTGGTACCAGTCGTACAGCGACTCCTGCGTGCCGTCGAAGATCGTGCGGTACCCGCCGGGGTACGCGCCGATCTGGGACCGGGCCGCCGCGTCGACGAGGCGAGCACGCTCGCGGTCGCTGATGCGGCTGTCGTCGTACAGGCCCTTGGCCACCGACTCGACGTGCGCCAGGAACCGGGCGTGAGTGCGCCACTCCTTCTCGTCCTGGAACAGGTCGGCGATGTTGCACGCGCCCAGGTCACGGTTCTCGACCGTGGAGTCCACGTCGCCGAAGAACACGGTCTCGCGGTCGTCGGGCAGCGTGCACGACGGCGAGCCGTCGGTCGTGACCGTGGCCGTCGAGCCGTCGGCGTACGTGACGGTGAGCTTGGCCTCGTAGTTCTTGACGCGCGGGTACTTGTGCTTCGGGTTGGCCTGACGCGAGGTCGAGCCGTCGCCGAACTCCCAGAGGTAGGAGACGCCACCGGAACGCGCTCCGGTGAACTGCACGGTCAGCGGGTCGCCCTGGATGCTCGTCGCGGACGCCGCCGGGGCCGGGGTCGGAGCCCCGCCCTGGTAGGTGATCCGCATGAGCTTCTGGTTCGGGTCGAGGCTGAAGAAGCCACCCGCGTAGTCGACCAGGTACAGCGCGCCGTCCGGACCGAACTTCGCGTCCATCCAGCTCTGCAGCAGCCCGTCACCGCGGCCGCCCGGGATGATCTGGCGCAGGTCCTCCATGAACACGGGCGCGTCCAGGTTCTCCGGGTCGACCGTCACCGCGACGCGGTTGTTCGAGTTCGACTGGTCGCCGATGAACCACTTGCCCTCCCAGTACGACGGCCACGCGACGTCGGACTCGGGGTCGACCTGCGACTGGCGGTAGGTCGGGCCGGACATGACGGCCTGGCCGCCACCCCGCAGCCACGGGATGGTGTAGGTCGCCTCGCTGTCGACGTACGACGGGATGCCGTTGCCGCGGTCCGGGAACACCGGGCCGCCGCCCGAGGGCGAGTACCAGATCATGTTGTCGCGCACCGGCGGGAGGTCGACGAGACCCGTGTTGCGCGGCGACGTGTTCTTCAGGTTGTCGCAGTCGTACCAGCCGGTGAGGACGCTCGCGTCCTCGTTGCTCCGGTCGCGGTACGGCTGCCCGTTACCCATGCAGTACGGCCAGCCCTGGTTGCCCGCGGACGTGATGATCGTCGCGGTCTCGTACTTCGCCGGGCCGAGGTCCGGGTTCGGGAGCGTCGCGTCCGGCCCGACCCAGGCCGCGGTCAGCCAGTCCGTGTCGGGGTCGATCTGCAGGCGCGAGATGTTGCGCACGCCCATGACGTAGATCTCGGGACGCGTCTTGTCCGCGGGGTACTCGCCCACCGGGAACAGGTTGTCGTCCGGGATCGTGTAGGTGCCGTCGTCCTCGGGGTGGATCCGCAGGATCTTGCCGTTGAGGTCGTTCGTGTTGCCGGCGGTGCGGCGCGCGTCCTGGAAGCTCAGGCCCGCGTACTCCTGCGTCCAGTTGTTGCCGGAGTAGCCGCTCGAACCACCGGACGAGTTGTTGTCGCCGGAGCCGATGTAGAGGTTGCCCTTGCTGTCGAACGCCATGCCGCCGCCCGCGTGGCAGCAGCTGTGGATCTGCGTCTCCCACTCGAGCAGGTCGACCCGCGTGCTCTGGTCGATCGTCGGCGTCGCGGGGTCGTAGGTGAACCGCGAGACCGTCCGGTAGCCCACGCGACGCTCACGGTCGATGTTCTCGTGCGGCATCCAGTACACGTACAGCCAGTGGTTGGTCGCGAAGTCGGGGTCGGGCACGATGCCGAGCAGGCCCTCCTCGTTCTTCACGAGCTCGTCGCCGCTGCCGCGGTTGCCCATGACGTCGAGCGTCGTGAGGAGCTTCGCCTCACCCGTCTCCGGGTCCCACTGGTGGATCGTGCCGCAGCCGAGGCCCACGTTCGGGTCGCTCCACGGGACGATCGGGCCGGTCGGGCAGGCGCCGCGGCCGATGTAGAAGACCGTGCCGTCGGGCGCGATCGTCAGGCCGTGCTGCTCGCCGTTCTGGTCGAGCGTGCCGGCCGTGTTCACCTTCGACAGGCGCTCGGCCTTGTAGTTCGACGCGATCGTGGCCTGGCAGTCGCCGCGCACGACGCCCGTCGTCCACTGCAGCGCGCCGAGGAGGTGCTCGCGGAACGTCGCGTCCTGCCAGCTCTCGGGCGTGCCGCCCATGCCGGTGAAGAACGAGCGTCCGCCGTCGTAGTCGCGGCACCACGAGACGGGCTGGAACGGGTTGGTCGTCGGGCCGGCGTCGGGGCCGGGCTCGAGCGTCGCGACCGTGTGCACGTCACCGGTCGGGTCGTCGGCCCAGTCCAGCCACCTGTCCTCGCGGTCCCACGTGAGCGGGAGGTCCGCCGTCGCGGGGTGCTGGCGGTCGACCAGGTCGACCGTGCGCTCCTCGAGCGGGATCTCCGGGTCGGGCTGCTCGACGGAGTCGGGGCCGAAGATCGAGAACTCGGCGAGCTGGACCTCGGCGTCGCCCGAGTTCGCGGTGACGTCCAGGCGGTACCAGCCGTACTCCGTCTCGTTCCCGACGTCGAACGTGCGCGGCTGGAAGCGCTGCGGGAAGTCCTCGTCGGTCCGCGTGTCGAGGTCGACCCACGTCTGCCCGTCGGTCGAGCCCTGGACCTTCCAGTTCTTCGGGTCGCGGCCCGCGGAGTCGTTCGCCGACGTGATGCCGTACTTCACGAGCGCGACGGGCTTCTCCATGCGCAGCGTGAGCTGGCCCGTGCGGGCGAACGTCAGCCACTTGGTGTTGGGGTCGCCGTCGACGGCCTTGGCCGGGGTCTCGGCGGCCGGGCTGCGGCCGGTGCCGGTCGCCTCGGCGACCTTCTCCGCCGTCATCGTCGCGCCCTTGATCCGGGCGCCGACGAGGCCCTCGAACCACTTCGACGCCTCCTGGGCGCGCGCGGCGTCGCGCACGCCGAGGAAGCCGCCGCCGGCGTTGACGTACGCCTGGAGCGCGGCCTCCTGCTCGCCGCTCAGCTCGATGCCCTCCGAGGAGAGCATGACGACGCCGCGGTACTCGCCGAGCGTCGCCTCGCTGATCATGGCCGGGTCGGACGTCGCCTCGACGTCGAACCCGTTGGCGGCACCCAGCTCGGTCAGCGCCGCGGTCGCGGCGACGACCGGGTCGGCCTGCTCGTCGGGCGCGCCGTGGAACACGAGCACGCGCACGGCCGTCGTGGCCGCGGCGGTGGCCGTCGCGGTAGCCACGGACCCGGAGGCCAGGGCCCCGCTCGAGGCGACCGCGCTGCTCGGCGCCGTGGCGACGGGCAGCGCCGCCGCCGGGATCACGGCGGCGCTCGCGACGAGCGCGGCGCTCGTGAGGCCCACGGTCATGGCCAGTAGTGCTCCTGGTCGGGAGCGTCCCCTCGTGGGGGATGTCGATCGTCTGGACAGCACTCTCCAACTCCTTCGTCATCGGTGCGGCGCTCCCGGGCGGGCCGGGAGCGGGTCGTGCTGGTGCGGGTGGTGCTGGTGCGGGGCGAGCCCGCGGCGGCCCGTCGGTCCTGGATCAGCCGACGGCTCAGTGGCCGGCGTGCCCCGCGAGGTCGACGACGGCCGGCCCGGTCCCTCCGGCCGCGGCACCACCCGTGGTGGCCGCCGCGCCGTCGGTCGTCGCGGCCCCGCCCGACGGTGCCGACATCGTGTGGCTGGCGTGGCCCTGGAACCGGTCGATGGTCTCCTGCGCACCGGGCGGCATGGAGCCGTCGGCGTTGCGCACGAGGAAGACGCCCGCCATCCCGCCGTCGGAGTGGAACTGGACGTGGCAGTGGTACATCCACGCCCCCGGCCCGACCCCGAGGCCCGCGACGACCTGGAACCCGAACGCGTCGCCCGGGTTGAGGTCGCGGTTGTCCACGACCTGGCTCGTGTCGTACTGGTCCGCGAGGAGGCCCGTCCGGTTGTTCGCCCAGCGGTGGGCGTGCAGGTGGAAGGTGTGGAGCTGGTTCCCGTGTCCGATGCAGATGAACTCGACGCGCTCGCCGAGCTTCGCCTCGTACATCGGCGTGTTCGGCGCGACCTTGTTGTTGATCGTCATGTCGTTGAAGACCATCGTGAACTGCTTCTGCGGCAGCACGTCCCCGACGCGGCGCACGACGAGCGCGCCGTAGAGCCCGGCGGCGATCCCCTGCGTGCCGTGGTCGCCCCACGCGTGGTCGTGGTAGTGCCAGTAACCGGCGCTGCCCGGCATCCAGATGCCGCGGTCACGCGCCATCTTGACGGTCGACCAGGTGTACGTCCGCGTCTCGCCCGGCTCGTTGAACGAGTTGTTGAAGGCGCTGCCGTCGCTGTTGACGTCGTAGTTCACGCCGTGCGGGTGGATCGACAGGCGCTTGTCCGTCGTGTTGACGAGCGTGATCTCGAGGGTCTCGCCCTCCCACATCTCGAGGATGGGGCCGGGGACCGTGGCCTTGCCGCGCTCCAAGCCGTAACCGACGAGCGTGTCGGAGATCCGCTCGGCGTACATCGTGATCTTGCGGACGTCGCCCACGGCGGTGGCTACCGCACCGGTGGCCGCCGCGCCGGTCGTGGTCGCGGCGGCAGCCGGGGGTGCCGCCGCGACGCTGCCGCCGGCGCCCAGCAGCAGGGCGGCCGCGGGGCTCGCGGCGACGACGCCGGCCCCCGCGAGGAGCGCCCGTCGCGAGAGCGGCCTGGCGGGCGTCTCGGTCTCGGTCGTCGGGTCGGGCATGGGGACTCCTTCCGGGCGTACGGGGTCGTCCGGGCGGCTCGCGGGCGCGCCGGACCGGCGTGCCGGCGCTCGCCGTCACGCTGACCGGCGCCACGGGTGCGCGCGGAGGTTCCCCGGGTGGTGCTGTGGGGGCAGTGTGGGCAGGACTGGGTCGTGCGGGGGTGTCCCGCGTCGCAGAGGGTCGAGACGGTTCTCGGTCGTGCGGGGCTCGACCCGCGACCGGTGGGAGACCGACCGTGGGGCGAGGTCCGGGGCCGCCGTGGCCCCGCCGGGGCACGCGTCGGTGCGCGCCGTCGGCTGTCGGTCCGGACGTCGAGCTCCCCTGCTCCGGCGTCCGGTCCCCTGGTCGGTTCCAGGGGCAACGAGGTTTATGACACCGCAGTCAGAGGCCGATGTCAACAGATAGGCGAAAGTTGTGTCGACAACAAGCAAAAGTCCCCGGTCGGTCGACACTTCTTCGTGTCGTGGCCCGGGGACGCGCCCGGCACGGGGCGGCGACGGGGCCTCGGGAAGGCGGTCGACCACCCCGTGCTCGGGGGTCGCTCAGCACGCGCGCCGCGCGCGAGGTCAGGCGTCGAGCACCTCGCGCAGCGCGGCGGCGAACGCCGCCGGGTCGTTGTGCGGCGACCACTCGCTCACCATGAAGCCGCCGTGGTCGCCGGGGAACGTCACCGCCTCGACGCCCAGCAGCTCCGCGAGCGCCACGCCGCCCCTCCAGGCGAGCGTCCCCTCGCCCTGCGCGCTGACCGCCGGCACGACCCGCGTCCCCGACGCCCGCAGCACCGCGCCGTCGGGAGCCCAGGACGGCATCGTCGCGAGGTTCCGGCCGAGCAGCAGGTCGTCGCGCGACCCGTCGTCCTCCGCGGGGAAGCCGAACGTCGCCGGGTCGGGGGCCGGCCGCCCGAGGTAGTCGGCCGGGAGGGGGCCCACGTGGCTCACGAGCGCGACGAACTTCGCCATCGCCGGGCCGAACCCCTCCCGGCCGTAGGTCTCGACGATGTCCGCCTGCACCGTCGTCGCGAGCTCGGCGTCCTCGAGCAGCGGCGTGATCGGCGGCTCGTGCGACACGAACGTCCGCACGTCCCCCGGGTACCGCTCGACCCACGACAGCCCGACCACGCCGCCACCGCTCGACCCGAACACGTCCACCGGCCCCAGGCCGACCGCCGACGCCACCGCGTGCAGGTCGTCGGCGTGCGCCTCGACCGAGACCTCCCCGTCGGGCGCGAGCGTGCTGCGCTCGGTGCCGCGCGGGTCGTACGTGACGACCACCCTGTCGTCGAGCAGCCCGGCGAGCTGCTCGAACCCGGACGCCGCCATGGGCGACCCCATGACGACGACCGGCCGTCGGTCGCCCGCGACGTCCGGCGTCCAGACGTCGTAGGCGACGACCGCTCCCGGTACGTCCACCGTGTAGGTCTTGCGCTCGCTCATGCCGTCCTCCGTGTCGTCGTGCCCGCGGCCGTGCACCCGGGCTCCCGAGCGTTCTGACGACCGGCGCGCCGAGAACTCATCGGCGGCGGCGACCGACCGCTCGGGCCGTCGCCGCCGCCGACTCGTCAGCCGTCGCCGGTCAGCTCGTCAGGCGCGTGAACTCGTCCTGCGAGACCTCGCGCAGGCCCGCGACCGACGGCTCGAGGAGGGCGAGGGACGCGTCGTCGCGCGGGTGCCAGGTGTACTCCGACGTCGTGACCGACAGGCTCGGCTGCGTGGCGCCGTCGAGGAGGTAGTGCTCGGTCCGCTCGTCGGACAGCGGCAGGTGCGTCTCGTCGTCGAAGCACGCGGCCCGCGTCCAGTCGACGGTGCCCGGCGCACCGTCGACCCACATCGGCGCCTCGCTCGCGGGAGCCGCCGACCCGGGACCGGAGAGCTCGAAGCACGTCGCCGCGCGCCCGCCGACCGTCCGCGCCTCGGGGCCGCTCGTGACGACGTCCGGCTGGTCGGCGAGCGCCCGGATCGCCTCCATCTGCGCAGCCAGGTCCGCCATCTGCGCGGTGAGCTGCTCCCGGATGGTGCCCTCCCGGACGTCGTCCCAGTTCTCGGCCGGCAGCGTGAACCGCGTGTAGACGCCGGCCGCGGGGCTCACCCACCAGTACGTCGTCTGCCCTTCCGGCCCGACCGGGTCGGCGTGCTCGACCTCCTCGACGCCCACCATGGGGGCAGCGACCGACGCCGCGGAGTCCTTCTCGGAGACCCAGCGGGTCGCGCTCCCGTCTCCGGCCGTGAAGGTCCGGTCCGCGGACGTGTCGACGCGCCGCACGAGCGCGGCCCGGCGCGATCCCGCGCGCAGGTGGTTCGCCATGACGTTGCGCGTGACCCGCAGGAGCCACCCGAGCTCGTACGGCGGCACCTCCGTGATCCGGCGCCAGGCCACCACGAAGACCTCGCACACGACGTCCTCCGCGTCCTGCGGGGACAGCCGCGTCGCCGCGCACCGGTACACGGACCGCGCATGGTCGCGGTAGAGGCGGTCGAGGCGCTCGCGCGCCTCCGCCTCGGGGGGTGGGACATCCGCCCTCGCTCCTGTCGTCGTCCTCGCCGCCCCTCGCGGCGCTCCGCACGGGGATGTCCGGCAGGCTGCCCAGGATGACAGCCGGGACGAACCGGGCGGTGCAGCCGGCGGCACGGTGCCACTACCCTCGCAGGATGCCGTCATCGAGGACCGTCCCCGCCGTCGTCGTCGCCGGAACGCTCACCGCCGTCCTCTGGGTGGTCACGGGCCGCCTCGGGGACTGGCTCTCCGGGGCGCCGCTCCCCGTCCCCGGCACCCTCGTCCGCGCGCTGCTCCCCCACCCGACCGCGTCCGTCGCGGGCGGTGCACCCGTCTCCGGGAGCACGCTGCTCACGGCGGCGCTCGCGGGGGCGATCGTCGCCGCCGGCACGCAGCTCGTGCTGCGGCGACTGCCGTCGGGCACGGGCCGGTGGGCGACGTTCCTCGGCGTCTGGTTCGCCGTCGTCGCCGCGTCGGCCCTCGCCGCGACGGCCGCGTGGTTCGCCGGGGTCACGCTGCCGTGGCGCGCCGACACGATCACGGAGCTCGTCGCCACCGCGCTCGGCGGGTGGTGGGGGCTCGTGAACGGCCTGCTCGTCGGGCTCGCGGTCGTCGTGACGCGCGCGCTGACCGACCGCCGCGACGACCCGGCGGGCACGCGGCACACCCGCGCCCCCGCGACGGTGCGCGCCTGGCCGGCCGCCCTCGCGGCAGGCACGGCGACGGGCGCGCTCTGGGCGGCCGCCGGCGTCGGGCGGACCCTGCTCCCCGGGGCGTCCGACCCGCAGTCCCCGTGGGGCGTCGCCCGGGACGTCGTGCTGCTGCCCTCCGCACGGCTCGCCGTCGACCGGGACGCGCTCCTCGCCGACCCGGTGCACCTCGTGCTGCCGCTCGGGGTCGGGCTTGCCGTGGGGCTGCTCACCGCGCTCGCCGCGCGCCGCCTGCCCCCGGCGGAGGGCCGCTGGGCGCTCCTGCTCGCCGTCTGGTTCGCGTGCGTCGCGGGCGCGGCGCTCGCCGCGGCGGTGCCCGTCGTCGTCTCGACCGTCACCTCCGGCGGCGTCCTGCCCGACGCCGGCCGCGTCCTCCCCGTCCTGCAGGCGGGCCTGGCGTGGGGCCTGGTGGGCGGGGTGCTCGTCGCGCCGCTCGCGGTCGTCGTCCACCGGGCGGCCGGCGCGGTGCCGGACGCCGCCGGGGACGCCGAGGAGCCGTGGCCCGCGCCCGCCGCGACGCCCGCGGCCGACACCGAGGAGCGGGGCGCCGCACCGGGCACGGACGGCTCGTCGACGGAGCCCGCGGACGCGGCCGACCGCTCCGACGGCTCCGAAGGCCCGGATCGCGAGCGGGCGGCGCGCGCCGAGCGCGACGAGGTCCCCGCGTCCGTGTGACGGTCGCCGGGTCGCCGAGCCCTGGTCCTCGGAGCCGGTGTGCGGCCGCGCGGCCGTACCGCGGCGCGTCCGGCCCGCGGCGTTCCGGCGTCGGCCACGCGTTCGTCACCGGGACGTCGTCGTCACGACACCGGGACGCCCTAGCGTCGGCCGTGACCAGCAGACCGGGACGACCGGAGAGGGCACAGCGACGATGACCCTGACGATCACGCTCGTACGCCACGGGCAGACCTACCTCAACGCGCGACGGCACCTGCAGGGGTCGTGCGACTCCCCCCTGACCCGCACGGGGCGCGCGGGCGTGCGCGTCACCGCGCAGCACCTCGCGCGGCACGACTTCGCGGCCGCGTACTCCTCGCCGCAGGGCCGCGCGGTCCTCACCGCCATGGAGATCCTGCGCCACCACCCCGACCTCCCGCTGACCGTCGACCACGACCTGCGCGAGCTGTCGTTCGGCTCGTACGAGCGGCGCCCGGAGTCGCACCTCGACGCGGTCGAGCCGTGGGCCGAGCTCGTGCCGCGCATGCTCGCGGGCACGCACCCCGGTGTGGGCGGCGGCGAGCCCGGCAAGGACTTCATGGCGCGGGTACGCGACGTCTTCGCGCGGGTCGTCGCCGCGCACGACGACGCGTCCCGCCCCGGCGCGGTGCACGACCGGCACGTGCTCGTGGTCGGGCACGGGCTCACGCTCGGCGCGTGGCTCGCGACGCTCGACCCGTCCGGCCTCGCGGCCCTGCCCAACGCGTCGGTGTCCACCGTCGAGGTGACCGACGGCGTCCCGCACGTCCTCGCGGTCGGCGTCGACGTCGCCGGGCACGGCCACGTCGCCGCGCGCCCCGCACCGTCGGGCGCCGCCGTGCCTGTCTGAGGACCGCCGACGAGCGGCGCTCGGCGCGCCGGAGAGCCCAGACGGTCACGGGGACGAACGGTCCGCCTCGACGCCTCGCTCTGGAGAATGTCCCGCTTCCAACACTGCTACCAGTTGACGATGGTGAAGACGAGTCGCTCGAACATGCGGATCAGGCGGTAGACCACGACGACGCTCGTGCAGAGCCCGAGGAACGAGACGACTCCCCCGACCCAGACCAACGCGACGCCGAGGTAGTAGGCCTCGTTGGTCTCCACGGTCCACGTCATGAAGAGGCCGAGGTACAGCACGGCGGGCCCGAGCAACGTCAGCACCACAGACAGGACGTAGGGTCCCGCCGCGTTCATCGTCTTCATGTCCACGCCTGATCTCCCCGTCTGATCTCGCGCGCGGGTGTGTCCGCGGCGCGGGCAAGCGTGCCAGGTCTGACCTGGGTGGCGACATGATGTCTCGACACGGGCGGTTCATCGGCCCTGTCGACGGGTCCGAACCCTCGCGACCGTGCACGGAGCGATCGGTGCTCGCGCCCCCGGCTGTCGCCGCTACCTCGCGGCGCGGCGGGCGGCGCGGGCGCGGGCGTCGTCGTGGGCGGCGCGCAGCAGGTCGAGGACGAGCGCGGTCGTGCGCTCGCCCGGGGTGACGACGCACACCCAGTCGAGCGCACCGTAGACGGGGTGCGGCACGACGACGTCGGTCGACTCCGCCTCCGCCGCGTCGCCGTCGCGCGGGTCGTCGCCGACGAGGTCGCGGAACCGGTCGCGGCCCACGTGCACGTTGACCCTCCACCGGCCCTCCTCGCCGAGCCGCGACGCGGAGTCGTCGGGGTAGTCCTTGGTGACGACCGTGCCGTACGGCTGCCCGTGCGGGATCTCGCCGTCGGGGGCGTAGTAGAAGAAGTGGTCGCCCCACGCCAGCTCGGGGAACTCGCTGCCCGGGCCGGGCGAGAGCACGAGGACGCCGTCGAGGGACCGGACCGTTCCGAGGATCTGCTCCATACTCATGGTTCGAGTGTGGACTTGAAGCGCTTGTGGAGGGTTGGCGTGACGATCTCGGGGCGCGGCGCGGCACGGCGCGAGGAGGCGGACGGCGAGGCGTCGCGGCCGCTGCGGACGTCCGACGTCGCGCGCGCGGCCGGGTGCTCGGTCCAGCAGGTGCGCGACCTGGAGGCCCTCGGCGTCGTGCCGCCCGCGGGCCGGTCCGCGAACGGGTACCGCACGTTCGGCGACGAGCACGTCCTGGCCCTGCGCGCGTACCGCGGCGTCGCAGCCGCCGTCGGGCCGGTCGTCGCGCGACGGGTGCTGCGCGACGCGCGGTCGCTCGGTCTCGACGAGGCGGTGGCCCTCGTCTCCGGGCTGCACGTGACGCTCGCGCGCGAGCGCGACGAGGCCCTCGCCGCACGGCGCGCTCTCCTCGTGATCCGGTCGGAGGGCGACGACCCGGCCGGTTCCCCCGGCAGCACGACCGCAAGGGCGACCGAGCGCGACGGGTCGGTGCTCACGATCACGGAGCTCGCCGCGGCGCTGGGCGTCCGGGCGTCGACGCTGCGGTTCTGGGAGCACGAGGGACTCCTCGCGCCGGAGCGCGTCGCGTCCCGCACGGGCGCGGTGTCGGCCCGTCGCTACCCACCCGCGACCGTGCGCGAGGCCCGGGTCGTCGCGGCGCTGCGGGCGGCCGGGTACCGGGTCCCGGAGGTCCGCCACGCGATCGACGCGCTGCGCGGGGCCACCGGTCCGGCCGACGTCGCCGACCCGCTCGCCGCGCTCGATGCGCGGCTCGACGCGATCGCGCGCCGCACCCTCGCGCTGCTGGAGGCCGGGCACGACGTCGTGCGCCTGCTGGCGCGCGTGCCGGAGCCGCCCGGGTGACGCTCGGGGCGGCGTTCGAGGGGGTGCTCGAAGGTGCCCGCGGTGGACGTCGGGGACCTGCGTCCCGTCACCTGCCCGACCCTCCGGCGTCGCCCGGAGTCCACCGGGCCGTCACGCGGCGTTCCTAGCGTCGCCGGGGCAACCGTCCCGACGCTCGGAGGACCCGATGACGACCACCCGACGCCGCGCCGTGCGCGGTACCGCGGCCGCGCTGGCAGGAACCCTGCTCGCGAGCACGCTCGCCGTGGCAGCGACCACGACGACGACCGTCCCGTTCGCCACCCCGGCCGCGGCCGAGCCCGGCGACGTGCTGCTCGCCGAGTCGTTCGACGGCGACACCCTCCCGGAGGGCTGGAAGCCCGTGCTGGGCGACTGGCAGGTGCGGGACGGCAGGCTCGTCGGCGACGCGCCCGACGGGTCGTCGCCCGCGCGCATCGTCTTCGGGCGGTCGGCGGAGAACTACCGACTCGACGCGACGCTGCGCTTCGAGAGCGTGGACAACGCGTCGCGCTGGGCGGGAGCGATCCTCGACGTCGCGCCCGACGGGACGGTCCCGTGGTGGCAGGCGGTCCTGCGCAGCACCACGACCGCGCACAACGGCGTCGAGATCGCGCAGCGGACGGCCGCGGACGCCTGGAACGTGCCGTACACGGCGTCCGCCCCGGCGGACGCGGCGACGGGTCGCGACGTGCACCTCTCCGTCGAGGTGCAGGGCGCGGCGGTCACCTACGCGCTCGACGGGAAGACCCTCCTGGAGGGCCGGATCGACCGTTCCCGCGACGGCGCGCTGGGCTTCGTGACCGCCGGGGCGACCGTGAGCGTCGACGACGTCACCGTCACGGAGATCGAGCCGGCGTCCTACGTCGGCGGCGACGGGGAGCTCCCCGTCACGGTCGCGCACCGCGGGTACTCGTCGGTCGCGCCGGAGAACACGCTCGCCGCCGTGGCGGCGGGCATGCGCAGCGGCGCCGAGTACGTCGAGATCGACGTGCACACCACGGCGGACGGGCTGCCCGTGGTGCTCCACGACCAGACCGTGGACCGCACGACCGAGGGCTCGGGCGACGTCGCCGTGCTGCCCGGCGAGCAGGTCACCGCGCTCGACGCCGGGTCGTGGTTCTCCCCGGCGTTCGCCGGTCAGCACCTGCCGACGTTCGCGCAGGTGCTCGACCTCCTGGAGACCGGCTCGTCGACCCTCCTGCTGGAGATCAAGGGCCCGGAGACGTCCGCCGAGGTCGAGCGGGTCGTGGACATGGTCGTCGAGGCCGGGCTCGAGGACCGCGTGGTCCTGCAGTCGTTCGACGTCGCCGCGCTGCGGTCCGCGCGCGAGCACGCGCCGCAGATCCCGCGCGGCCTGCTGCGCGGCGCGCTCGACGCCGACCCCGTCGCCGTGGCGCAGGACCTCGGGGCGGTCATGTACAACCCGTCGGCGAGCGCGCTGCTCGCGCGCCCGAGCGTCGTCGCGGACCTCAACGAGGCCGGCATCGCCGTGATGCCGTACACCGTGAACTCCGCGGCCGACTGGGCCCGGCTCACCGAGATCGGGGTCGACGGCGTCATCACCGACCGCGCGGGCGCGTTCATCGGCTGGAAGCAGGCGCGCGAGCAGGAGGCACCGGCCCCCGCCGCGCCGACGGTAGAGGTCGTGAGCCCGGCCGACGGCGCCGAGGTCGAGCGCGGCGGCACGCTCGTCGTCGCGGCGAGCGCCACGGACGCGGACGAGGTCGTCGTCGCGCTCGACGGCGAGCCGGTCGAGAACGGCGCGGCCGTCGCCGCCGCGGACCTCGCGCTCGGCGAGCACACCGTCTCCGCGACGGCCCGGGGAGCGGGCGGCGAGGCGACGGCGGAGCGGACCGTCGTCGTCACGGTCACGCCCGAGGGCCTGCGCACGCGCCTCGCGCTGCTCGACCTCCCGCCCGGCCAGCTCGTGGGCGCGCTCGGCGCGGTCGAGGCGGGGCGCTGGGAGTCGGTGCGGCGGACCGTCGAGAAGTTCGTCGACGACGCGGCCGTGCGCGAGCGCCTGCTCGAGGAGATCGCGCACCTCGACGGCCGCTGACGCGCGGCACCCCGCCGGCAGCGGGTCCGTCCCCGGTCGACACGACGGCCGGGGACGGGCCCGCTCACGCGTCGGACAGGAAGCGGCGCCGGTCCGAGCGGGCCGAGCCCAGCCCGGCCCACCCGACGAGCGCGAGCACGCCGCCCGCGATCCAGACGGCGACGTCCCACCCGGGCGAGCCGTCCGACCCGACGACGGCCCCGTCGGTGGCGAGGATCGCCGCACCGAGCCCGAGCAGCCCGAGGCCGAGCACGACGAGGACCACGTCACGGGCGGTCTTCCCCGCGCTGCGACGGGGCGCGCGAGCCGCGAGCGCCCCCTTCTCCTGCGGGGTGAGGGGCGCCGTCGGGCCGAGGGGCTGCACGCGCTCGGACCCGTGGCGGAACCGGGCAGGGTCCTCGACGGCCTCGACGAGCGCCGACGGCAGTCCCAGGAGGTACGCGAGGTCGGCGACGGGGTCGCCGGGCCACGTCGACGCGGCGAGCAGCGCGCGCAGCCGTCCCGGGTCGCGCGGCTCGCCGAACACCTCGGCGAGCGCGTCGAACGCGCCCTCGGTCCCGGAGGTCGACAGGTCCGTCCACGTGTCGTTCCAGCTCCCGAAGACCCACGGGCGACCGCGCGTGGTGAGCGTCCACGACACCCCGGTCCCCGCGCGCTCCAGGCTCAGCATCGCCTCCCCGGCGCGCAGGCCGCGCTCGATCGTCGAGCGCGCGCGGAACTCCCCGCCGAGCGCCGCCGTGAAGGCCTCCCGCACGTCGTCGTCCGGCTCGCCCGGGACGGGCGCGGGCGGACGTTCGAGCGTCCAGACGGCGGTGCGCTCGTCGGTCGCGCGCACCCACGCCGACCCGGCGCGGCGCACCGCGGCACGCACGAACGCGGCGTCGGCGCGCACGAGCTGGACGACGGCGTCGGGCGCCGCCGAGTCGGTCGCGGGGAGGTCGGCGAGCGCGGTGAACACGTCGAGGAGGTCGTCGGGGTGCTCGAGCTCCCGCAGGCGGTCCGGCGCGGTCGCCGCGTCCCGCAGCCCGACGAGCGCGTCGACGGCCGCGAGCACGTCGCCCGGGTCGCCGTCGAGGCGCATCGCGTGGTCGGTGCGCGTCGCGGACGCGTCGACGGGCGCCCAGGTGACGACGACGGGCGGGGCGACGGGGTCCGTCCGGGCGGCGAGGACCGCGCTGACCCCGGGCGGGAGCGGGTCCGACCCGCCGTCGAGCTGCACGACCCACGGTGCGGCGACCAGCTCGTCGACCCGGGCCAGGGCCTCGGCGACCGACCCGGGCACGTCCGGGTCGCGGTCCACCGCCGAGCCGTCGTCGGTCTCGACCTCCGTGTCGACCTCGGCGAAGGTCCAGCCGCGCTCGTCCGTGGGGCCCACGCGTCCGTACTCGAGGCGCGCGGCGCGCAGACGGTCGACGACCTGGGCGTGCGGGGTGCGGGTGACGACGTTCACCGCGTCATGATGCCGCACGCGCGCGGCCGGGACGGCGCGGCGACCACGCCGCGCCTGGTCCGTGCGTCAGAAGCCCTCGGGCGGGGTGAACTGCGACAGCGTGAGGACCGCGCCCTGCGGGTCGCGCACCTCGGCCTCGCGCGTCCACTCCGTGTCGGCCGACGAGAGCACGACCGCGCCCGCGCGCTCGGCGGCCGCGGCGGCGGCGTCCCGGTCGGCGACGGCGAACGTCACCGTGTGCCGCGCGGGCCCGCCGTCCTCGACCACGCCCGCCACGACGTCCCGGAACCCGGGCGGTGCGCCCTCCTGGTTCGCGTCGATCTCCGGGTAGACGGTCCGGGCGAGGTGGTCGCCGTACCCCGGGACGCGGGCCATGCCCGCGCCGAGCCCCGCGTCCACCTCCCACCCGAGCAGGGGCCCGTAGAAGTGGAGCGCCCGCGCGACGTCGGGCGTGTGCAGCACGCTGAAGTTCCACGTGCCCGGCTCGTTGACCCGCTGCGCGCCGACGCGCGTCCCGGGCTCCCAGAGCCGGAACGTCGCGCCCTGGGGGTCGCGGACGGACGCCATGCGGCCGGGCGGCCCGATCGTCGTCGGGCCGTCGAGGACCTCCCCGCCGAGGTCGGGGACGCCGCGGGAGGACGCGTCCACGTCGTCGACCGCGACGTACGTGATCCACGCGGCCTCGCCGGTCCCGGACGCGACCGCGGCGACGTCCTGCCCGCCGAGCGACGCCACGACGTACCGCTCCCCCGTGCCGGGCGGGAGCCTCTCCTCGAACTCCCACCCGAAGAGCGCGCCGTAGAACGCGAGCGCGGCGTCGACGTCGGGCTGCTCGGTGTCCACCCAGCACGGCACGCCGTGCGGGTACGTGCGGGTCGGCCGGGACTGCGTGGTGTCCATGCCTCAGGATCCCACCGGGCGCCCACACCGGCAGGGCCACCGGGGCGTTCACCCGCCGGTCACCTCGTCGCCCTTCCCCGCGGGGGCGGGCGTGCGTACGGTGACGAGGAACCTCTCGACGACCACCGTCCCCGACGACGAGGAGCCACCGTGTCCACGAGACCCGCTCACCCCGCCCCCACCGGCCGTGCCGCCCCCGCCCGCGCCGTCCCCGTCGCCCTGGCCCTCGCCCTGTCCGTCGCCCTCACCGGGGGCGCCGTCGGCGCCGCGGCGAGTCCCGCCGTCGCGTACGGCCACGCGAACGGGCACGGAGACGGTCACGACCGCGGGACCCTCCGCGTCGCGACGTACAACGCGAGCCTCAACCGCGCCGCGGCCGGAGAGCTCGAGGCCGACCTCTCGACCCCCGACGACCCGCAGGCCGCGACGATCGCCGAGGTGCTCCAGCGCACCCGGCCCGACGTCGTGCTGCTCAACGAGTTCGACTACGTCCCGGACGGACGCGCCGTCGACCTGTTCCGCGACCACTACCTCGAGGTCCCCCAGGGCGGCGCGGAGCCGATCGAGTACCGCTACGCGTACGTCGCGCCGTCGAACACCGGCGTGCCCAGCGGGTTCGACCTCAACGACGACGGCACGGTCGGTGGGGGCGACGACGCGTTCGGCTTCGGGGCGTTCGAGGGCCAGTACGGCATGGTCGTGCTGTCGCGCTACCCGATCGACACGCGCGGCGTCCGCACGTTCCAGCACTTCCTGTGGAAGGACATGCCCGGCGCGCTCCTCCCCGACGACCCGGCGACGGCCGCGCCCGCGGACTGGTTCACGCCGGAGGAGCTCGAGGTCGTCCGCCTGTCGAGCAAGTCGCACTGGGACGTGCCCGTGCGGGTCGGCCGGGAGACGGTCCACGTGCTCGCGTCGCACCCCACGCCCCCGACGTTCGACGGCCCCGAGGACCGCAACGGGCGGCGCAACCACGACGAGATCCGGTTCTGGGCCGACTACGTGACGCCCGGCAAGGCGTCGCGGTACGTCTACGACGACGCCGGCCGCCGCGGCGGGCTGCACCCGGGCGAGAGCTTCGTCGTCCTGGGCGACCAGAACGCCGACCCGCTCGACGGCGACTCGGTCGACGCCGCGATCGACCAGCTCCTCCACCACCGCCGCGTCCAGGACCCGGCACCCCGCTCCGACGGCGCCGTCGAGGCCGCCGCGCTCCAGGGCGGCGCGAACGCGACCCACCGCGGCGACCCCGCGCTGGACACGGCCGACTTCGCGGACAGCGCGCCCGGCAACCTGCGCGCGGACTACGTGCTGCCGTCGCGCGACCTGCGCGTGCGCGACGCCGGGGTGTTCTGGCCCGTCCAGGCGGACCCGCTGTCACGGCTCACCGGGGTCTTCCCGTTCCCGAGCAGCGACCACCGGCTCGTGTGGGTGGACCTGGCGGTCCGCGGCTGACGCGGCGCCGGGCGGTCCCCGCCCGCCCCGGGCGCTCGTCGCCCGGGGCGACGGTCCTGGACCAGGACGGTCGCCGGGTGCACACTCGGAGGTCTGTGCTCACCGCCGACGCACAGCAGACTCCCGGCCGGCGCCACGCCGGTCGCACGGCACGCCCGCGGCGCGCCACGTCGTCCGGCCCGACGACCACCCACCCACGTCCCCGGCGCGACGCGCGCGTGCCGCCTCCGCGGCACGGCGACGACACCCCCGCCGCGCCCCGGACCGCCGGACCAGGAGCACCCATGAGACGACTCCGCACCACCCTGCCCGCAGGCGTCGCCGCCGCGACCGCCGCCCTCGTCCTCGTCGCGAGCCCCGCCGTCGCGCACGGCGGCGGAAAGCCCGACCCGCGCCCGCCCACCGTGACCGACGTCGCGACCGGGCTCGTCACCCCGCTCAGCCTCGCGGCCGGACCACGCGGCACGACCTACGTCACCCAGAACTTCCCCGGCCTGCTCACGGCCGTCGGGCGCGACGGCACGCCGAGCGTGCTCTACGCCTCGCCGGACGGCGGCGAGGTGGGCGGCGTCTCCTACGCCGACCGCCGCATCACGTTCACCGAGACGCAGCTCGGCGAGGAGGGGCCGGTCGCGTCGGAGGTCTCGACGCTGCGCACCGACCGCTGGGGGAACCCGACGGGCACGCCCCGCGTCCTCGCGGACACGTTCGCGTACGAGCAGGCGAACAACCCCGACGCCGGCGTGACGTACGGCCTGCGCGAGACCGACCCGGCCTGCGTCGCGCAGGTGCCTCCGGTGCCCATCCCGGGCCTGTACACCGGGATCGCGGACTCCCACCCGTACGCGACGGCCTCGTCCCGCGGCACCACCTACGTCGCCGACGCGGGCGCGAACGCGATCCTGTCGATCAGCGACCGCGGGAAGGTCCGGACCGTGGCCGTCCTCCCCGCCCAGCCCGCGGTGGTGACGGTGGAGGCCGCGGCGGCCGTCGGGTGGCCCGACTGCGCCGTCGGCGAGACCTACTGGTTCGAGCCCGTCCCCACGGACGTCGAGGTGGGTCCCCGTGGCGTGCTCTACGTGACGACGCTCCCCGGCGGGCCCGAGGACGCGAGCCTCGGCGCGCGCGGCGCCGTCTACACGGTCGACCCGTGGAAGGGGAAGGTGCGCCCGCTCGGGTCCGGGTTCGTGGGCGCGACGAACCTCGCCGTGACGGACCGGGGGACGGTCTACGTGGCCGAGCTGTTCGGCGGCAAGATCTCGCAGGTCGGCAAGCGCGGCCCGAGCACGGTCGTCGAGGTCCCGCTGCCCGCCGGGCTGGAGTGGGACGGCACGGGCCTGCTCGCGACGACGAACGCACTGCCCCCGGACGAGACGACGCCGCCCGACGGGCATCTCGTGCGCGTCGACCTCGGCAAGCACCGCGGTCGCTGACCGCCCTGCTGCAGGGCCCGGGCGCCTCCCGCTGCGGCGGGGACGCCCGGGCCGCGTCGTGCCGGGGCTCTGCGCGTCGGGCCGTCAGCCCCTCCCGAGGGTGAGCGCGAGGACCGCCGCGGCCAGGGCGACCGCCAGGCCGACGCCCGCCGCCACCAGGCTGACGATCGTCGCGGCGCGGTTCCGCGCCGACGCGCCGACGCTCAGACCGAGGCTCTGGGCCGCCTCGGTGACGATCCGGCGCCCGGCCGCCGTGTCGAAGAGGACGCGCGTCCGCGCCCCCGACTCGTCGTCGGCGATCGACGCGGTGAACGTCGAGCTGATGCTGCCGCGCGAGACGGAGCGCACCCAGCCCCGCTCGGGCTCGACGAACCGCCCGTCCGCGTCGAGGGCCCAGTGGGTGTCCCGCACGACGTCGGTGAGCTCGACCCGCAGCCCGTCCGGCAGGACGCGGACCTCGTGGGTGACGAGGGTCGCGTAGTAGCTGTGCGAGAAGATCCGCCACCACGCCACGTCCGGGCGGTCGAGACGCAGCGTGAACCCGTCCAGACGCTCGTCGACGATCCGGTACGGCGTCCCGTCGGTGCGCGCACGGACGGCGGCGGCGAGGTCCTCGGCGGTCGGCACGGCAGCGAGTGTAGGCGCCGCTCCCGGGGCCGGGGGCGGGCGGGGCCGAGCCGGTCCGGACCGCGCCGGACCTCGACGTCGGTGCCCGGCCTCACCCCGACGACGCGGCGCGGCGCAGGGCGTCGAGGCTCACCCGGACGTCGTCGTCCGTCGTCGCCCACGAGCTCACCGACGCGCGGAGCACCGCGCGGTCGTGCCACCGCGACCCGGACATCCAGGCCGTCCCGTCGTCGAGCACGCGACGCACGACCTCCTGCGTGCGCGCGTCGTCCCCGAACGCCGCGCACACCTGGGTGAAGACGACGTCGTTGAGCACGACCGCGCCGTCGATCGCCCGCATGCCCGCGGCGAACGCGGCCGCGTGGCGGCAGAAGCCGTCCACCAGCTCCGCGACCCCGGAACGCCCCAGGGCGCGCAGCGTCGCCCACACCGGGAACGCGCGCCCGCGGCGCGAGAGCTCGGGCACCTTGTCGAGCGGGTCGCCCGTGTCGCTCTGGATGAGGTAGTCGCCGTGCATCCCCATCGCTGCGCGCAGCGGCGCGGGGTCCGCGACGATCGCGAGCCCGCAGTCGTACGGCACGTTGAGCGTCTTGTGCGCGTCGGTCGCCCACGAGTCCGCCGCCTCGTACCCCGCGACCAGGTGGCGGAACGACGGCGACGCCGCGGCGAAGAGCCCGAACGCACCGTCGACGTGCACCCACGCGCCGTGCCGGTGCGCGACCTCGACGGCCGCGTCGAACGGGTCGAACGCCCCCGAGTGCACGTTCCCCGCCTGGAGCACGACGATCGTCGGGCCGTCCGCCGTCCCCGGCGAGGGAGAGCCCTGGTCCCCCGAGGTAGAGCCCCGGTCAGCCCAGGTAGAGCCCTGGTCCCGCGAGGTAGAGCCCCGGTCCGTCAGCGCCTCCTCCAGCGCGGCGACCGAGATGCGGCCCTGGTCGTCCGCGGCCACGACCTCGGGCGCGCCGAGCCCGAGGTAGGACAGCGCGAGGTCGACCGACTCGTGCCGCTCGGCGCCCACGAGCACGCGGACGCGCGGGGCGCCCGTCAGCCCGCCGCGACGCACGTCCCACCCGGCACGCCGCAGGACCTCGCCGCGCGCCGCCGCGAGCGCCGTGAAGTTCGCGGTCGTCGCGCCGGTGACGAACCCGACCGCACCCGTGGCGGGCAGGCCGAGCAGGTCGAGCAGCCACGCGCTCGCCACGTCCTCGACGGCGGTGTGCGCGGGCGTCACGGTGCGCAGCGCGGAGTTCTGGTCCCACGCGCTCGTGAGCCAGTCGGCGGCGAGCGCCGCGGGGTGGCTGCCGCCGATGACCATGCCGTAGAAGCGGCCGGACGGCATGGCCGTGAGGCCGGGGCCGCACGCGGTCGCGAGGAGGTCGACGACGTCCGCGGCGCTCGTCGGGCCGTCGGGCAGGTCCGTGCCGAGCGCCGCGACGACGTCCCCGACGGTCGCCTGCGGCGGGACCGGCCGCGTCGTGAGGGAGTCGAGCCACGCGGCGGCGTGCTCGTGCGCCCGCAGGAGGGCGGCGTCGCGGTCGTCCATGACCGGCTCCTGACCGGGCCGGACCGACGCCGGCCCCTCTCGCCAGGCTGGACCCGCCCCGCGTCCGGGGCAACCGCGGCCCGAGGGTCGGCGCCCGTCGGCGGGACAGCAACCCGCCGATCCGGTACGCGAGTACTTCTTACGTCCAGGCAACCATCAGGCAACACACGGTCCCTAGCGTCGGGCGGGCCAGATGTTCCCCCCGACGGAAGGCCCCCTGTTGAGAACGTTCACCCTGACCCTGTCCGGCCGCGCCGTCGCGGCCGTCGTCGCGCTCGTCCTCGCGTGCGCGGCCCTCGCCGCGACGGTCGCGTACACCGTCGCCGACTCCCGGGCGTCGGCCGCCGCCGCGCGCGCCGAGGGCGCCGCGGCGCCGGTGCTCGCCGCCGGGACGGCCCCGGCCAACCCGCTCGGCATCGCGTCCGCGCAGTACGCGACCGCGACGGCGACCGCCGCCGCGGAGAAGCCGAAGGTCGTCGTCGTCGCGACCGGAGGCACGATGGCCGGCAAGGCGACCGGCCGCGACACGTTCACGAGCTACCGCGCCGGCACGTACCTCATGGAGGACATGCTGAACACGTTGCGCCCCGAGCTCGACGCGGTCGCCGACGTCACGGCCGTCCAGTTCGGCAACGCCGGCTCGTCGGGCTACTCGATGGAGCAGTTCCACGCGCTCACGCTCGAGGTGGAGAAGCAGCTCGAGACGGCGGACGCCGTCGTCGTCACGACGGGCACCGACACGCAGGAGGAGTTCGCGTACTGGCTCGACCTCACGGTGCGGTCGCGCAAGCCCGTCGTCACGTCCGGCTCGATGCGCCCGTGGGGGTCGGGCGCCGGGCCGGACTCGAGCCTCGTGTTCGGCACGGACGCGCCCGCGAACCTGTACAACGCGATCAAGGTCGCGGCGTCGCAGCAGACGTTCTGCTTCGGCACCGTGCTCATGCTCAACGACGAGATCCAGGCGGCCCGCGAGGTCACCAAGACGAACTCCTACCGCACCGACACGTTCCAGACGCGCGAGTACGGCGTGCTCGGCTGGATCGACGGCGACAACATCACGCTGGGCCGCGCGCCGGCACGCGTGCTGGCGTGCGACACCGAGGAGTGGTTCACGCCGTTCGACCTCGCGAAGGTCGACCCGAAGGCCCTGCCGCGCGTCGAGATCGTCACGTCCTACCAGCAGGCGGGGGGCGAGGGCGTCGCGGCGTTCGCGAACGCGGGCGTCCGGGGCATCGTCACGGCGGGCACGGGTGCGGGGGGCATCTCGTCCGCGATGAGCCAGGCCCGCACCGCGGCGATCCGCGACAAGGGCGTCTGGTTCGTCTCGACGACGCGCACCGGGTCCGGGTCGTCGTACGGCGGCGGGAACGGCATCATCGCGGGCGGTGACCTCACGGCCGTCAAGGCGCGGCTCCTGCTGCTCCTGTCGCGCGCCTTCACCGAGGACTTCGCGACGGCGCAGGGCTGGTTCGCGACGTACGGCGACGCGTCGTTCGACCAGTCCGCGACGGCGGCCACGATCGGCGCCGAGCCGGGGTCCACGAGCGTCCTCTTCACGGGCACGGCGACGCCGTCGTGCAAGGCGGCGGGCAAGCAGCTCTGGCTGACCACCTCGGTGACGAACACCGACACGGTACCGATCGACGTCCGGGTCACGACGGTCTCGGGCGAGCACAAGTTCACGAAGATCCCCGCCGGGGAGACGGTCGAGAAGACGTTCTCGGTCAAGGGAAAGACACTCGACGCCGGCGAGGTCTCGCTCGTCGCGTACAAGAACGTCGACGGCCACGCCGTCCAGACGAAGTCGACGGCGCCCTACCCGGAGACGACGTGCGCCTGACTCTCTGACACCCAGCCGCCGAGCACGACATGAGGGTCGTTATCCAGCCGATAGCGACCCTCATGTCGTGCTCGAGGGCGGGTGGCGTTGTGCTCGGTGCGAGCCGCGGGCCGCAGGCCGCGGGCCACGGGCAGCGGCGGGCAGCGCCTCCGGGTTACGCAGGTCTCCTCACGAATCGCCTAGGGTGGGTCGGGGCGCGATGCTGCGCCCACGCCGACCCGACGAGGGGGACCCATGACCGACCCGACGCCGACCGCCGCCACCCCGCCGACGTTCGTCGTGACCGAGCAGCAGTTCGAGGCGATGTTCCCCGAGCGGAGCACGTTCTACACGTACGCGGGGCTCGTCGCCGCGACGGCCGCGTACCCGGAGTTCGCGACGACGGGCGGCGACCGCGTCGCCCGTCGCGAGGCGGCGGCGTTCCTCGCGAACGTGAGCCACGAGACGCACGGGCTGGTGCACGTCGTCGAGGTGAACACCGCGAACTACCCGCACTACTGCGACCCCGCGCAGCCGTACGGGTGCCCCGCCGGGCAGGACGCCTACTACGGCCGCGGCCCGCTCCAGCTGAGCTGGAACTTCAACTACCGCGCGGCCGGCGAGGCGCTGGGGATCGATCTCCTGGCCGACCCGTGGCTCGTCGAGCAGGACCCGACCGTCGCGTGGCAGACCGCGCTCTGGTACTGGAACACGCAGCCCGGCACGGCCTCGATGACGTGCCACGAGGCGATCGTCGGCGAGCACGGCTTCGCCGAGACCATCCGGTCCATCAACGGCCCGCTCGAGTGCGAGGGCGGCAACCCGCGCCAGATGAACAACCGCGTCCGCCTCTTCCGCCACTACGTCGAGATCGTCGGCACCACGACGGGCGACCACCTCACCTGCTGACCACCGCCCCCCCGCCCCCCCACCCCGCGCCGAACACGACGTTGCTGTCGTTATCCGGCGGATAACGACAGCAACGTCGTGTTCGACCGCGCGCGGGGTCGTGGTCGGCGGCAGCAGCGGTCAGGCGCAGGCGAGCGCGGCGTACGGGACGACGACGGCGCGGCCGTCCGCGGTCGCGGTCGCCTCGCCCGCGGGGACGGTCGTCGCCCGGACGGGGAACGACTGGTAGGCGTTGGCCGCCGGCGCGACGTCCGCGACGATCCGTGTGCCGTACGGCGTGGCGAGCTCGACGTCGACCGGTGCGTCCGCCGTGCTCGTGGCGCGCACCGCGACGTAGGCCTTCCCGGCCAGGCACCGCGACTCGGCGGTGACGGTCAGCGGCGGCTCGCCCGTGCCGGAGCCCGGTACGACGGCGTCCCACGGCACGCGCGCGACGAACACGTCCGCAGCACCCGCGTTGGTCGTGCCCGCGGGGGCGCCGTACGTGAGCCCGGTGAGCAACGCCGCTCCCTCGCCGGTCGTGCCGGCTGGGTCGTCCGATTCCGGCCCGGAGGCCGGGGCAGGGGCCGCGAACAGGTTCGCGTCGTCCCACTCGTCGGCGCCGTCGCGCTCGCGCGACCCGGTCTGGGTCGCCTCGCCCGGGGTGCCGTCGGCCGCGACGGGGATCGTCACGACGTCGACCCCGCCGACCGCCGTCCCCAGCGCGCCGTACGTCGTGCCGACGACGAGCACGGTGTCGTCCGCGCCGAGGACGCCCGTGACGCCGCGGTCGTCGGTCGACGTGCCGACCTGCGTCGTCCACAGGACCTCGCCCGCGGGGTCAAGCCCCCGCACCACGACGTCGTTGTCCCCGAGGTTGCCGTCCTCGCCGAGACCGCCGCGCGTGTGCCCGACCGCGACGACCGACCCGTCGGACCGCGCCACGAGGCCGTTGACCTGGTCGTTCTCGCTCGTCGCGACGGCGCGCAGCCACTCCTGCTCGCCGTCCGCGCCGTAGCGCGCGACCCAGCCGTCGTTCGCGCCCGCACGCTCGGCCCCGGGCATCCCGCCGCCCGACACCCCGCCCACGGACACCGCGCCGTCGGGCGAGGCCGCGACCGCGAGCGCCTTGTCCTCGCCGGGCCCGCCCACCTGGCGCAGCCACAGCAGCTCGCCCGCCGCGGAGACCCGCCCGACCAGCGCGTCCTTGTCCCCGGCGCTCGGCGCGTCGCCCACGGCACCGCTCGTGTATCCGGCGACGTAGGCGCCGCCCGCGCCGTCGGGCGCGACGGCGTAGAAGCGGTCGGCCGCGCCGGGGTCGCCGGTCTGCAGCGTCCAGGCGCGCTCGCCGTCGGCGGTGACGGCCGCGACGAACCCGTCGTCGCGCGTCGTGCCCGCGTGGGCGCCGTCGAGGTCGCCCTTGGTGTACCCGGCGACGAGCACGCCCCCGTCGGCGCCCGGCACGACGCCGTACGCGCGGTCGTCCGCGGCCGTCGCGACCGCGTGCCGCCAGACCTCGGCACCGTCGGCGTCACGCCGCACGACGACCGTGTCGAGCCCGCCCGCGGGCTCGTACCCGTCCCACGCACCGGCGAGGTTCAGCGCGACGGCGGTCCCGCCGTCGGGCAGGGCCGCGACCCCGCCCGCGCGGTCGTCGCCCGCGGAGCCGAGGAGCTCGGCGTCCCACGGCGCGGCGGGCGTGGTGCGCAGGCGCGCCGAGACGTCGACGACCCCCTCGCGGAACGCGGGCCGCCAGACGTCCCAGTCGTGTCCGCCGTCGAGCACGCGCAGCTCGGCCGTCACGCCCGGGACGCGGCGCGCCTGGTTGTAGAGGCGCGCGGACTCGAAGTCGATGTCGTGCGTGGCCTCGGCGGGGTCGGGGTTGGCCCACTCGTCGTCGCCGACGGCGACGAACAGGTGCACCGGGAGCGCCGGGTCGAGCGCCGCGAGCGCCGTCGGGTACGAGAGCTCGGTGTACCGGTCGGCGTCGAACGGCGCGGTACCGACGCCGTAGCCGCCGTGGTCGCGGGCCGAGGAGTCCGCGGGCGGCTGCGGCACGTAGACGGCGGGGCTCAGCACGATGCCCGCGGAGAACGTGTCCTGGTGGGCGAGCGTGAACCGCAGCGCGCCCGCGCCGCCCATGGAGTAGCCGCCGACGGCGCGCGCCTCGCGGTCCTCGACCGTGCGGTAGGTCGCGTCGACGTGCGCGACGAGGTCGCGCGTGAACGCCGTCTCGACCGCGGTGCCCGCGCCGGCGCCCGTCGCGTCCCCGGTGTACAGCGAGTCGGTGTACCAGGAGCCGCGGTCGTTCCACGGCGCGTCGGGCATGACGACGACCATCGGCTGGATCTCGCCCGCCCCGATGAGCTCGTCGAGGTCGCCCGTGACCTGCTGCCACGCGGCCTGCGTGTCGCCGCGGCCGTGCAGCAGGTAGAGCGTGGGGTACTCCTGCGCGGCGTCGTCGTAGCCGGGCGGCAGGTAGACCGTGTAGTCGATCGGCCCGGCCGCCGAGTCCGCGACCCGCCCCGGCTCGACCGTGCCCTGCTCCGCGGCCGTCGCGGGCAGCGCGAGCCCCAGCCCGCCCAGGCCGACCGCGAGGGCCAGCGCCGTCCCGACCGCCGTCGTCCCGGGCCGCCGGTGCGGCCGTGGTGCTCCGTCCATCGTGTTCTCCTCGTCGAGATCCGTTGATGTGCTGCCCCCTCCCCCCTCCCCCTCCCCCACGCGCCGAACACGACATGAGGGTCGCTATCCGGTCGATATCGACCTTCATGTCGTGGTCGGCGGCGCGCAGGGTCGTGCTCGGCGCCGGGGCGCTAGCCGGCCGGGCGGCGGTCCGCCAGGGCCAGCACGGTGCGCGCGCGCTCGACCATCGCGACGTCGAGGAACGTGCCGTCCGCGAGCGCGACGACGCCCGTGCCCGACGCCGCGGCGTCGCCGACGCGGTCCACCACCTCGTGCGCGCGGGCCACCTCGTCCGGGGTCGGGAGGAACGCGTCGCGGATGGTGTCGAGCTGCGCGGGGTGGATCGCGGTGCGGCCGCAGAACCCGAGCGACCGCCCGGCGCGGCACGACGCCGCGAGCCCGGCGAGGTCGCGCACGTGCGTGAACGCGGACATCGCGGGCGACGGCAGCCCCGCCGCCCGGGCCGCGACGACGACCCGGCTGCGCGCCCACGCGAGCCCGGCCTCGTCGTCGACCCGCAGGTCGGAGCGCAGGTCCGCCTCGCCGAGCCCGAGCGACGCGACCTGCGGCGACGCCGTCGCGAGCTCGAACGCCCGCTCGACGCCGAGCGCCGACTCGACCAGCAGGTGCAGCGCCCGCCCGGGGAGCGCCGCCGCGAGCGCGCGCACCTCGTCGGCGGACTCGACCTTCGGCGCGCGCGCCCCGACGGCGAGCGGGAGCCCGGCGAGGGCCGCGACGTCGGCGGCGTGCCACGGCGTCGCGGGGTGGTTGATCCGCACCTGGACCCCGCGCGCGGCGGCGGCCTCGTCCAGCAGCCCGACGGCGTTCCCCCGCGCCTCGTCCTTGCGCGCCGGCGCGACGGCGTCCTCGAGGTCCACGAGCACGACGTCGGCCGCGGACCCGAGCGCCTTGGCCACCCGGTCGGGCCGGTCCGCGGGCACGTACAGCAAGGTCAGCGGCGGCGCACCGGCCCGGGACGCGCGCCGGTCTCCCGGACCCGGCCGAGCGCCCGCACTCATACCGCGCCCTCCGCCCGGAGCTCCGCGACGCGCTCGGGCGAGAAGCCGAGCTCGCCGAGCACGGCGTCGGTGTCGGCGCCGTGCGCGCGGCCGGTGAAGCGGATGACGCCGTCGTTCTCGGACATCCGGAACAGCGGGCCCTGCATGAGCATCGGCCCGAGCTCGGGGTCCTCGATCTCGTGGATCGTGCCGAGCGCGCGGAACTGCGGGTCGTCGACGATGTCCTGGGCGTCGTAGATCGGCGCGACGGCGGCCTGCGCCTCCTCGAACGCGGCGACGACCTCGTCGCGCGTGCGCTGCGCGATCCAGCCGCCGACGGCCTCGTCGAGCAGGTCGGCGTGCTGCGCGCGCTCGACGCCGCTCGCGAACCACGGCTCGTCGACGATCTCGGGGCGCCCGACGAGGCGCATCACGCGCTCGGCGATGGACTGCGCCGACGTCGACACCGCGACCCACTGCCCGTCGCGCGTGCGGTAGGTGTTGCGCGGCGCGTTGTTCGCGGACCGGTTGCCGGTGCGCGGCTGCACGGTGCGGAGCTGGTCCCAGCGCGTGATCTGCGGCCCGAGCATCGCGAGGATGGGCTCGATGATCGCCGTGTCGACGACCTGCCCGTGCCCGGTGCGCTCGCGCGTGGACAGCGCGACCATGACGGCGAACGCGGTCGCGAGCGACGCGACGCCGTCGGCGAGCCCGAACGGCGGGAGGGTCGGCGGGCCGTCGGGCTCGCCGGTCATCGCGGCGAACCCGCTCATCGCCTCGGCGAGCGTGCCGAACCCGGGGCGGGTGCGGTACGGCCCGACCTGCCCGAACCCGCTCACGCGCGCGAGCACGAGCCGCGGGTTGCGCGCGGACAGCTCGTCGTAGCCGAGGCCCCAGCGCTCGAGCGTGCCGGGCCGGAAGTTCTCGATGACGACGTCCGCCTCGGCGACGAGCGCGAGGAACACCTCGCGGCCGCCGTCGCTCCCGAGGTTCGCGGTGACGGTGCGCTTGTTGCGCCCGAGCGTCTTCCACCACAGGTTCACGCCGTCCTTCGCGGCACCGTGCGTGCGCGACGGGTCGGGCTTCGTGGGGTGCTCGACCTTGACGACGTCGGCGCCCAGGTCGCCGAGGTGCATCGCCGCCATGGGCCCGGCGAACAGCGTCGACGCGTCGACGACGCGCAGGCCCGCGAGCGCGCCCGCGGCCGGGTCGCGCGAGACGCGCGGTGCGTCCGTCATGCCGTCACCTCCTCGGCGGGCTGGTCGGCGGCGAGGTCCCACGCGCAGCGGAACCCGACGGTCGCGCCGCGCGCGAGCCCCAGGCCGGGGACGAGGAGCTTGACGGCGTAGTCGGCCGCGTGGCGCCCGCCCTCGACGTACCAGTCGGAGCCCTCGGCGCGGTGGTCGCTGCCGCCCTTGAGCATGACGAACCGCGTGCGGCCGTCGGAGTGCTCGGAGCCCGTCCAGCTCCACACGGCGGGCTCGCCGCGCGTCCAGCCGGGCTGCTCGGCCGCGAGCTGCCACTCGTCCTCGGTGGGCAGGCGCCCGCCGCGCCACGCGCAGAACGCGCGCGCGTCGTCGAGGTCGACGAACGTCACGGGCTCGCCCTCCGTGCCGGGCGCGGGACGGCCGTCGACCCAGTGCGCGAGGAAGCGGTGCGCGACGGCGGGCGCGTACCCGGTGGCCGCGAGGAACTCCGCGAACTCCGCGTTCGTCACGTCGGGGCCCACCGCCACCGGGGCGGCGAGCTCGCCGTCGCGCTGGAGGGTCCGCGCGTCGTGCAGACGTGGCGGGAGCGGCTTCCACTCGTCCACGTACGGCGCACCCTGGTACATCCCGGTCTCGCGCGCCCGGTACCGGACGGTCAGCACGTACGGCCCCGCGGGCACGACGACGGCCCCCGCCCCGGGCGCACCGCTCGCCCCGGGAGCCGCGACGGTCTCGGCAGCGGGTGCGAGACGCCGCGCGAGGCGGTGCGGGAACCGCGCGTCGGGGTCGTGCGGCGCGGTCTCGTCGAGCGCGGCGACCGCGTCGCGCAGGTGCGGCAGCCAGTCGGGCTCGCCGACGCCGTCCGCCACGCACAGCACCGCGGCGATCCCCCGCCCCGGCACCCGCACGCCCCGCCGAACCCGGGATTCCTCCCCACCGACGGCCCCGGCCGAGGAACGATCCAGGGTTCGGCGGGAGGGGTGGTCGGGCGGGAGGAGGGGGCCGTCGTAGTCGGACTCGCCGCGGTTGACCAGCGTCCACAGGGTCACGCCGTCGAGGTCCCAGCGCGAGGCGTAGACCCCCGCCTCCTCCGCCTCGGGGGCGAGCTCGGTGAGGGGCGTCCACTCGCCGTCGAGCAGCAGCGGTCGCGCCGCGCGCTGGACCGTGACGAGGCGCTTGACCGTCGCGGCGTCGCGCCGCGACCACCCGACCCACACGCCGAACACGACCTCCCACACCATGACGCCCACGCCGTTGAGCCACGCGGACTGGAGCTCCTCGGAGTGGTCGCGGTGCCAGCGGCGCACGTGGTGCTGCATGTGCCGGCGCTCGTACCAGTGCGCGCGCAGCACGCCGGGCACGGGCGAGTCGGCGAAGAACTGCGCCCACGACGACGAGTGGTCCTCGATGCGCTCGACCGGGAGCTTGGACTCGCCCTCCAGGACGATGCCGGGGCGCGCGGCCTCGAGCCGCGCGACGAGCTCCGGCTCGGCCTTCTTCAGCGTGTCGAGGAAGACGCCGTCCGCGCCGAGGTCGCGCACGACGGCCGCGAGCTCGGTGAGGTCGTCGTCGCCACGGCGCGTGCCGACGTCCCACGGGTTGTAGTCGACGAACACGTGCAGGCCCGCGTCGTGGAACGTCCGCACGAGGTCGACGATGCCCGGGACGTCGCGGTAGAAGTCCCACTGGTTGCGGTCGTCGATCCCGATGACGGGGTACGCGTGCCACAGCACCACGGCGTCGAGGCCGCCGAACCGCTCGCGCGCGTCGGCGAGGAACCGCTCCGGCGTGAACCGGTGCTCCTCGAACGAGTACAGCAGCTCGTCCCACAGCCACACCTGCGCGACCGTCGAGCACCCCGCGGCCCACGCCGCGTCCGGGCGGTCGTACGCGGCGCCCGTGTACCCGTGGCGGCGGCGCGCGTCGTCGCGCCACGCGGCGAGGCGCTCGCGCCAGGCCGGGCGGTCGGCGGGGTCGGCCGGGCCGACGAAGATCTTCGCCTCGTCGAGCGCGAGGGACTGCTCGGGCGTGAGCGGCCCGTCGAGCGAGACCTCGGTCGGCAGGTCGATCGGGCGCGGGACCAGCGGGTCGAACGTGTAGGTCATGGTGCCTTTCCCTCGGCGGGCCGGGCCCGCGCTCGGTCGTGCGGTGAACAGGCTCAGGTCGGTCGGGTGAGGCCCTCGGCCCGCCGCGCGAGCGCGACGACGTCCGCCGCGTCGGGCACGGCGTCCTGCGCCCCGGGCCGGGTCACCGCGAGCGCGCCCGCGGCGGCGGCGAGCCGCGCGGCGTCGGGCAGGTCGGCGCCGCGAGCGAGCGCCGCGGCGAGGACACCGCAGAAGGTGTCACCCGCACCCGTCGTGTCGACGGCGTCGACGGCGATCGCGGGGACGAGGGTGAGCAGCTTGCCGCCGGGCAGCCGCTCGAGCACGAGACTGCCCCGGCCGCCGAGCGTCACGACGACGGCCGGCACCCGCTCGATCAGGAGCCCGGCGAGGCCCTCGGGGTCGACGTCGCCCGCCGTCTCCCCCTCGGGACCCGGAGCGCCCTCGACGCCCTGCACGTCTCCGGGAAGTGGCGCCGCACGGAGGTCAGCCCCGGCGAGGTCCGCAGCCTCGTGCTCGTTGACGACGAGCACGTCGATCGCGGCCCAGAGGTCGTCCGGGAGGTCGCGCGACGGCGCCGCGTTGAGGACCAGCAGCGCGCCCGGTCGGCGCGCCGCGGCGGCGGCGCGCACGACGTCGAGCGGGATCTCGAGCTGCGCGAGCACGACGTCCGCGGCGGCGATCCGCTCGGCCTGCGCCGCGCCGACCGTCACGTGCGAGTTCGCACCGGGCGCGACGACGATCGCGTTCTCGCCGTCGGGCGAGACGGTGATGAGCGCGGTGCCCGTCGCGGCGTCCCCGCGCTCGACGAGGTCGGTCCGCACGCCGCCGCGGTCGAGCGACGCGAGCAGCAGGTCGGCCGCGTCGTCGTGCCCGAGCGCGCCGACGAACGTCGTCTCGGCACCGCCCGCGCGCGCCGCGCCGACCGCCTGGTTCGCGCCCTTGCCGCCGGGGTTGCGCCGCAGCTCGCCGCCGAGGATGGTCTCGCCGCCACCGGGGTGCCGCGGCACGTCGACGACCAGGTCGACGTTCGCCGACCCGACGACCACGACCCGTCCCGACCCGCCCGGGACCGTGGCGCCCTGCTCCCCGTCCACCGTCGTGCTCATGCCCGTACCTCCTCCGCGGAACCCTGCACGGCTCCCCCGGCCACCACGACCGGGACCGTCGCGAGCGCGACCGTCCGCGCCGCGAGGTCCACGATCCTCTGCTCGCCACCGGGCAGCGAGGTCGCGATGCGGCCGTCGAGCGGGCGCGTCCACTGCGGGCCGATCCCGTCGACGCCCTGCAGCGCACCCACCACGCCGCCGACCGTCGCGCCGGCGGAGTCGGTGTCCCACCCCGCGGTGACGGCGATCGCGACGCTCGCGCCGAAGTCGCCGCGGCCGTCCGCGCCGCGCCCCGCGGTGAGCGCGTAGGCGATCACCGCGGCGTTGTTGAGCACGTGCACCCAGTGCAGGTCGCCGTACGCGGCGTGGATCGCGTCGAGCCCGGCGCGCACGCCCGCCTCGGACGCGTCGCCGTCGCGGCCCGCGTCCCTGCCGAGCCGGATCGCGGCGGCCAGGCGGCTGCCCGGCGGCACGACGGCGTCCGCCGCGTCGAGCACCTCGTCCACCGTCTCGCAGACCATCGCCGCCGACGCGAGCGCGGCCGCCCACATCGCGCCGTACGCGCCGTTGCGCGTGTGGCTCAGGCGCGCGTCCGTCCACGCGAGGCGCGCGGCCTCGCGCACGTCGCCGGGCGAGACCCAGCCGAGCACGTCCGTGCGGATGAGCGCGCCGATCCACTCGCGGAACGGGTTGTGGTGCGTCGCCGTCTCCGGCACCGGCCGCGCGTCCAGGATGTTGCGGTACGCGGCGCGCTCGGCGGTGAACACGCGGCCCGCGGGCAGCGCGTCGAGCCAGAGCTGCGCGACGTCGTCGGTCGTGAAGCCGCGCCCGTGCCGCTCCAGCAGGGCGAGCGCGAGGATCGGGTAGTTGAGGTCGTCGTCCTCCGGCATCCCGTCGATGTTCTCCTCGAGCGACGTCGGGGCGCTGCGCCGGTTCCACGGCCAGCGCGCGGCGACGTCGTCGGGCAGCCCGACGGCGGTGAACCAGCGGTCGAGGGGCCACCGGCCCGTCGCGCGCAGGATCTCCTCGATCCCGGCGCGCGGGATCTTCTCGACCGGCTTGCCGAGCAGGCAGCCCGCCGCGCGGCCGGTCCAGGCGCCGAGCACGCGGTCGGCGTACGCGGCGTCGGCGGCGGTGGCGGTTCCGGTCGCCGCGCCGGCGGCGAGGCCGTCGGAGGACCCGACGGCGCCCGGGCGGGTCGGCAGGCCGGGCGCCGCCGGGAGCGTGGCGAGGATCGCGTCCCAGTCGTCGGGCTCGTGCGGCGCGGGCGCCGCGGGCAGCGCGTCCAGCTCGACGAGCAGGTCGCGCGCGAGCGTGCGGAGCGCCGGGGTCGCGGGCACCGGTCCGGCACCGCTCACCGCGGGGACGGGGTCCCCGCCCGCAGCGGTCCAGCGCTCGCGCACGTCGACGAGCGCCGCAGGGTCCTTGCCCTCCGCCGTCGCCTGGACGAGCTCGTGCGCGAGGAGGTCCTCGGGCTGGGCCCAGGTGAGCCTCACGCCGGGTCACCCGCCCGCGCGGGCTGCGCCGCGCCGTCGGGCACGCCGGGTCCGCTCCCGTCCACGGACGCGCCGCCGAGCTCGGCGAGCGCGCGCAGGCGCGACGTGGCGCGCTCGCGGTCGGAGCGGAGGATGTCCGCCGCCGCGGACGCCATGAGGCGACCCGTCTCGCGGATGTCCATGCGGCTCGCGTCCTCGATCGCGTCGAGCCACTCGTCCGGCACGACGGCGGTCCCGCCCAGCCCGGCGCACACGGCACCGGCCATGACGGCGATCGAGTCGGCGTCGCGCCCGTAGTTCACGGCGCCGAGCACGGCGCCGCGGAAGTCGCCGCGGTGCCCGAGCACGAACCCGAGCGCGGCGGGCAGCTCCTCGATGGACTTGGTGCGCGACGGGCGCCGCGCGTCCATCGACATCTGCCGGTACGCGGGTCCGACGGAGTCGAACGGCGCGACCGTGTCGCGGATCAGCCGCGCGAGGGCGCGCTCCTCCTCGTCGGTCGTGGGCGCCGTCGTCCAGCCGTCGAAGGCGTCGACGACGGCGCGCAGCGCGGCGGCCGTGCCGTCGTGCGCGACGTCGAGCGCGGCCTGCACGACGTCGTCGACCGTCGCCCCGGGCGCGACGGACGCGGCGACCATGGCCGCGAACACGCCCGCGGCCTCGCGGCCGTAGCTCGACTGGTGCGCGCCCGTGAGGTCGATCGCCTCGGCGTACGCGCCGCGGGGGTCGCCCGCGTTCGCGAGGCCGACGGGCGCGACGTACATCGCCGCGCCGCAGTTGACGACGTTCCCGACGCCCGCCTCGCGCGGGTCGACGTGCCCGTAGTGCAGGCGCGCGACGATCCACTTCTCGGCGAGGAACACGCGCTGGAGCAGCAGCGCGGTCGACTCGAGCTCGGGGATCCACCGCGGCTCGCCGATCATGAGCGGCACGAGGTCCTCGGCCATCGCGTACGCGTCGAGGTGCTCGCGCCGCTTCGCGTACACCTCCACGAGCGCGCGCGTCATGAGGGTGTCGTCCGTGACGTGCCCGTCGCCCTTGTGGTAGGGCGCGATCGGACGCGCGTCCTGCCAGTTCGGGTACCAGGGCTCGACGATCCCCGTCACGCGCCCCCCGTGGCGCTCCTCGATCTGCTCGGGGGTCCAGCCCTCGGTGGCGCCCCCCAGCGCGTCCCCCACCGCCGCTCCGGTGATCACTGCCACCGCTCGGTCGTCCAGCCAGGTCACGGTCCACTCCCTGTCGATCTCTCCTCGGCGCGGGTCGCGCCCGGTGCGACCCGTGGGGGCCGCGGTTCCCGGCGGGGGCGGTCGACCACCGACCGACCCCGCCGCTTGTCCTGCTACTTGGTGATCTCGTCCCAGCCCGACTCGAGCTCGGTCGCGAGCTGGTCGGCGTCGATCTCCTGGGCGAGGAACTTCTGGTACGCGGGCGTCGCGACCGTGTCCTTCCACTGTGCGTACGCGTCGACGAACAGGTACGGCGCGGACGTGAGGAACTGACCGGACGAGAGGATCGTCGACCAGCCGTTCTCGTCGCCGAGCGACGCCGCCATGGCCTCCTGCGCCGACGTCGTCGCCGGGATGAGCGCGTCCGCCTCGTTGAGCGCGGCGAGGTTCTCGGTGTCGGTGAAGAACTCGATGAACTCCGCGGACTCCTCGACGTGCTCGGAGTCGATGTTCACCGACAGGGTCTGCGGGTTGGCGGCCTGCTCGGCGCCGTCGGGACCCTCGAGCGGGGGCAGCACGACCCAGTCGAAGCCCTCGGGCGCGTCGTTGGCGATGTTCGCGGCCTGGAACGAGCCCTGGATCGTCATCGCGACCTGGCCGCCGTAGAACGACGCGAGCGTCTCCGACCCGGACTGCGTGAGGGTCACCGGCAGCACCGTGTTGTCGGTGTGCGCCATCTCGTCGACGAGCTCCGGCAGCGCCATCTCGCCCTCGCCGATGGTGATGCTCGCGTCGGCGCCGGTGCCCTCGAAGTACTGGCCGCCGAACCCGGGAGCCATCGCCATGAACGCGGCCGTCGGGCTCGCGAGCCCCCACCCGAGCCCGTACGCGCCGTCCTTCGTGGTGGCCTTGGCGATCTCGCGCAGCTCGTCCCACGTCATGGTCTCGCCCGTGGGGATCTCGACGCCGGCGGCCTCGAGCATCGTCTTGTTCGCGAACCCCATGTAGGACTGCAGCTCGGTCGGGTACGCGATGACCTGGTCGTCGACGGTCACGGAGTCGAGGATGCCCTCGGGGATGTCGGCGCGCTTCTCGTCGGACATGTACTCCGACAGGTCGGCCAGGTAGCCGTCCACGGCGAAGGGCACGATGCTCGCCGCCTCGTAGTGGATGATGTCCGGCGCGGCGCCGCCGTTGAACTGCGTGATGAGCTTGTCGTAGATGCCGTCCCAGCCCGCGGGCACGATCTCGACCTGGACGTCGGGGTTCGCCTCGTTCCAGTCGGCGACGATCTTCTCGGTCGCCTCGATCGCGGCGGGCTGGTCGGACAGCGACTGGAACTTCAGCGTCACGGGGCCGCCGTCGGTGCCGTCGTCCCCGCTGCCGCCCCCGCTGGAGCAGGACGCGACGAGCAGGGTCGTGATCGTGAGGCATGCGGCGATGGACGCACCACGAGTCTTCATGGTTCTACCTTTCGGGTGGGGGTGGTTCGGGGGTTCATGGGGTCACCCCTTGACGGCGCCGGACAGCAGGCCGCCGGTGAGCTTCTTCTGCATGATCGAGAAGAAGACGATGCTGGGGATGGCCGCGAGCACGGAGCCCGCGGCGAGGGGACCGAGCGCCACCTTGCCCTCGCCGCCGATGAACATCTTCAGCGTGATGGGCAGCGTGTAGTTCTCGGGCGACTGGAGCAGGACGAGCGCGAAGAAGAACTCGTTCCACGAGGAGACGAAGCTGAACATCGCCGTCGCGACGATGCCCGGCATGAGCAGCGGGAAGACGATCGTGCGGAGCACGGTGAACCGGCTCGCGCCGTCCATCGAGCCCGCCTCCTCCAGGTCGACCGGGATCGCGGAGACGTAGCCCTGCATCATCCACAGCGCGAACGGGAGGGTGTACGTGGTGTGGACGAGCGTGAGCCCGACGAGCGAGTCCGTGAGGCCGATGGTCCGCAGGATGAGGAACAGCGGCAGGATGATGAGGATCACCGGGAACACCTGGCTCACGAGGATCCAGCCGACGCCCGCCGCGCGGATCTTGCCGCGCAGGCGCGCGAGCACGTACGACGCCGGCAGCGCGATGACGATGACGAGCATCGTCGAGACGACCGCGACGATCGCGCTGTTCCACGCCGAGCGCACGAGGCCCTGCCGCGAGAGCGCCTGGGAGTAGTTCTCCCAGTGGAAGTCCTGCGGGATCAGGCTCACGGTGAGCGAGTTGAGCTCGCCCGACGACTTGAGCGAGGCCGAGATGAGCCACAGCAGCGGGAAGCCGAGGAAGAGGATGTAGAACGCCAGGGCCACGTACTGGGCCGGGCGGACGAGTGCGCGCACGGGTCAGCTCTCCTTCTCGGAGCGGAACTGCGACCGCAGGTAGATCGCGAGCAGGAGGACGACGACGACCACGAGGACCACGCCCATCGCGGCGGCGTAGCCGATGTTCCGGTTCTTGAACGCCTCCAGGTAGGTGAAGAGCATCGGCAGCATGGTCCGACCGCCCGGCCCGCCCTCGGTGAGCACGTAGACCAGCGAGAACGAGTTGAAGTTCCAGATGAAGTTCAGCGACGTGATGGACGTGATGATCGGCCGCAGGCTGGGGAGCGTCACCGCCGTGAACCGGCGCCACGCGCCCGCACCGTCCATCGCCGCGGCCTCGTGCAGCTCGTCCGGGATCTGCTGGAGCCCGGCGAGCAGCGTCACGGTGGTCTGCGGCATGCCGACCCACACCCCGACGACGATCACCGCGGGCAGCGCGGTGGAGAAGTCCGCGAGCCAGTTGATGTCGTCCGGGAGCCCGAGGGCGCCGAGGAACGCGTTGAGCGGCCCGGCGTTGGGCGAGTAGATCATCTGCCACATGATCGCCACGACGACCGGCGGCATGGCCCACGGGATGAGCGCGAGGACGCGCGTCAGCCCCTGGAGCCGGAGCCCGGAGTTGAGCAGCAGCGCGAGGCCCATCGCCGCGACGAGCTGGAGCAGCGTCACCGAGACGGCCCAGATCATGCCGATGCGGAACGAGTCCCAGAAGAACGAGTTGTCCGCGAGGCGCACGAAGTTGTCGACGCCCACGAACTGGTAGTCCGGGTGGCGCACGAGCCGGGCGTCGGTGAACGCCAGGGCCACGCCCATGACGAGCGGCGCGACGCTCAGCACGAGGATCGGCAGGAGCGACGGCATGACGAGCGCGATCGCCTCGCGCCGCTTGGCGCGCGCCATCCCGCCGGTCCGGCGCGGGGCGCCCCGGTCGGGCCGACGCGCCGCGGCGGCGTGCGGGTCGCCCGCCAGGGTCGGGGCGCTCATCGGCGGTCACCTCCGGTCGTGGCGGCCGTGGCGTCCTGCCCGACGGCGCCGCTCACCCCGCCCTGCGCCCCCGCCTCGGGCGTCGCGGCGGTCGACTCGCGCACGACGAGGCGCGGTCCGACGGCGGTGTGCCGCCCGGCCTGCGCGTCGCCGTCCACGAGGTCGACGACGAGCTCCGCGGCGATCCGCCCGCGCTCGGTCGAGCCGAGCGAGACGCTCGTGAGGCTGGGCTGGAACACCCGCCCGATCTCGGTATCGTCCATGCCGGTCACGGCGACGTCCTCGGGGACCGACAGCCCGCGCTCGCGCACGGCCCGGATCGCGCCGATCGCGAGCAGGTCGTTGGCCGCGACGATCGCGTCGGGGCGGGCGCCGTCGTCGGTCCCGTCGAGGAGCGCGAGCGTGGCCGCGAGGCCCGCCGCGACGGTGAAGTCCGCCGCGACGACGGCGTCGGCACGCTCGCCCGTGAAGTCGTCGGCGCGCGTCGCGGCGTCGAAGCCGCGCTGCCGCGCCTCACCGGGCGTGGTGTCGAGAGGGCCGTTGAGGAACGCGAGGCGGCGGCGGCCGAGGCCGAGCAGGTGACGCACGGCCTCGCCGATGCCGCCCGCCGAGTCGGTGGACACGGAGTCGATGCCGCGGTCGGCCAGGGTGCGGCCGATGACGACGACGGGCACGGGTGCCTGCCGGATCTCCTCGACGAGCTCGTCGTCGGTGCGCAGCGGGCTGAGGATCATCGCGTCGACGAACCCGCTCGACAGGCTGCGCACGAGTTCGACGGTCGACCGCGTGGTGTCCCCCGTCGTCATGACGACCACGCGGTACCCGTGCGGCGCGAGCACCTCGTGGATCGCCGTCATCATCTCGACGTAGACGGGGTTGCCGATGTCGGCGACGGCGAACGCGACCTGGAACGTCTTCTTCAGGCGCAGCGAGCGCCCGATCGCGTCCGGGCTGTAGCCGAGCTCGGTGGCCGCGGCGCGCACCCGCTCGACCATCGCCGGGCTCGCGCCCGTCCCGTGCAGGGCGCGGGAGGTCGAGGCCAGGGAGACCCCGGCCCGCTGTGCCACCTGGATCAGCGTGGCGCGTGATGACGTCACTGTCGTCCACCTCGTCGTCGAAGGACCGTCGCGTTTGGAAACGTTTCCAGATCGGCGACCATGACCGCTCTGGAAACGTTTCCGGATTGCGCACACTCTCGCACCCGCCGAGCCCGGACGTCAACCCCTCGGCACGCCTCGCGCCGAGGACCGGGGCCATGCCTCGCGCCTCCCCTGGGTACGGGGTTCCGCGTACGGGGGTTGTCCACCGTGGCGACGCCCCACCAGGCTCGAACCGACCCGACCATCGACGAAAGGTGCACCGATGCACACCCGAGTTCTGGCGTCGCCCTCCCCCGCGGCGGCCGCCGCGGTCGCCCAGCGCCCCGCGTCCCGTCCCCTTGCCCTGCTCCTCGCCGTCTTCCTCATGCTCGCGGGAGCGCTCTCCTGGGCGGTCGCCGGGCCGGCGCAGCAGGCGCACGCCGCGACCTGCGCCCCCGCGTGGAGCTCCGGCGCCGTCTACCTGGGCGGCGCCGTCGTCTCCCACGGCGGCCAGAACTGGAAGGCCGGCTGGTGGACCCAGGGCGAGACGCCCGGCACCACCGGCGAGTGGGGCGTCTGGCGCTCCCAGGGTGCGTGCGGCGGCGGGACCGACCCGGGCAACCCCGGCAACCCCGGCAACCCGAGCGGCTTCGTCGTCTCCGAGGCCCAGTTCAACCAGATGTTCCCGAACCGGAACGCGTTCTACACGTACCAGGGCCTGGTCGACGCGTTGTCGGCCTACCCGGCCTTCGCGACGACGGGCGGCACCGAGGTCGCCAAGCGCGAGGCTGCGGCGTTCCTCGCCAACGTCGACCACGAGACCGGCGGGCTCGTCTACATCAAGGAGATCAACACCGCGAACTACCCGCACTACTGCGACACCTCGAAGCCGTACGGCTGCCCCGCGGGCCAGAGCGCGTACTACGGCAAGGGTCCGATCCAGCTCAGCTGGAACTACAACTACAAGGCGGCCGGTGACGCGCTCGGCATCGACCTGCTCAACAACCCCTACCTCGTGGAGCAGAGCTCGGCCGTCGCCTGGAAGACGGGCCTGTGGTACTGGAACACGCAGTCCGGGCCGGGCACGATGACCGGCCACCAGGCGATCGTCAACGGCGCCGGCTTCGGCGAGACGATCCGCTCCATCAACGGCTCTCTCGAGTGCAACGGCGGCAACCCGGCGCAGGTGCAGTCGCGCATCGCGGCGTTCCAGCGCTTCGCGCAGATCCTCGGCACGACGACGGGCTCGAACCTGTCCTGCTGACCGTCCGTCCGGCGCAGACGACCGTGGCCCGTCCCGACCCGGGGGCGGGCCACGGTCGCGGACGACGAGCCCCGCCCGAGGCACCGGTAGGTTCGGCGGCATGAGCGCGCACCCGACCGCCGACGGCGTCCGATGCCCCTGCCTGTCCGGCGACGCCTACCCGGCGTGCTGCGGCCGCTACCACGCGGGCCTGCGACCCGGCCCGGACGGCGCGGCACCGGGCCCGCACGCCCCGACCGCGGAGGCGCTCATGCGCTCGCGCTACAGCGCGTTCGCCGTCGGCGACGCCGGCTACCTGCGCGCGACCTGGCACGCGTCCACCCGGCCGGCCGACCTCGACCTCGACGACGACCTCGAGTGGCGCCGCCTCGACGTCCTGCGCACGGAGGCCGGCGGCCCGTTCGACACCACGGGCGTCGTCGAGTTCGCCGCGTACCACCGGTCGCGCACGGACCGCTCCGACCGCGGTCGGCTCCACGAGGTCAGCCGGTTCGTACGCGAGGGCGACCGCTGGTACTACGTCGACGGGGCCCACCCCGCGTAGCCGACCGACCGCGCGCCCGTGGCCCGCCCCCGGGTCGGGACGGGCCACGGCGGGTCGCGAGAGCGCGGCCGGGCGGACGGCGCGTCCTCAGAGGCGCGGGGCGCGACCCGTGAACGTCTCCGCCTCGGCGAGGTAGGCGTCGTGCACCTCGCCCGCGGCGAGCGCGGCGTTCACGGCGTCGACGGCGAGGCGGCGCTCGCGCTCCACCGCCACGGGGTCGCGGCGCAGCGACGCCCCCTGGTCCAGCAGGGTCGCCTGGACGTCACGGTGGTCGACCTCGCGCGGACGCGTACCGCTCTTCGCCGCCAGCGCCGCGAGCGTGCCCGCCGCGTGGCCGATGGCCATGACGCCGCCTTGCGTCCGGAAGGAGCCGTGCGCCGCCTGGTCGGCGGAGATCGCGCGGCCCGCCATCACGAGCCCGTCGAGCTCCACGGGGATGAGCGCCCGCTGGGGCACGTCGTACGTGTCCTCGAGGTCCTGCCACGTGCCCCCGCCCGTGTACCCCGACTTGCCCTTGAGGTTGTGGATGTCGATCGGGAAGTAGCCGCGCGAGACGACGTCGTCGAACTTCTGCCCGTTGACGACGTCCTCCCCGGTGAGCACGTACTCACCCGTGATGTGGCGGCTCTCGCGGATCCCGAGCGCCGTCCCGGTCCCCGCGAGCTGGGCGTTCTCGAACCCGGGCACCTTCTCGACGAGGAAGCGCGAGAGCGACATGACCTGGCGTCGGGCGTCGATCTCCGCGCGGGTGAGGGACTCCGCGTCGGTGGCGTCGACCTCCGCGACGCGCGTCGAGTTGAAGTGCAGGACGCCGTGGTGCGTGGTCGTGAGGAAGAGGATCGAGTCGCGGCCCAGGTAGAGCTCCTCGTCGGCCATGGCCTTGCCGACCATCTCGACGAAGCCCTGGCCGACGAAGTGGTCCTTCGGCTGCGGGAGCCGGGGCGAGTAGTCGGACACCGCGACGAACTCGGAGGCCCACTCGAAGTCCTCGGGGTGCTCGTCCATGTACCTCTTCACCGCGAGCGTGTCGACTCCCTCCATGTCGAACATGAGCGTCGCGGGCTGGGACAGCCCGTGACCGTTGCCGACGGTGTGGGCGGCACCGGCCCGCGCGGCGACGTCACCGTCGCCCGTCGCGTCGACGACGACCTTGGCACGGATCTCGCTCCTGCCGCCCTTGTTCTCCACGACGACGCCCCGCACGGCGCCGTCCTCGACGATCGTGTCCGCGATCCAGGTGTGCAGGAGCGGGGTGCCGCCGGCTTCGAGGAACAGCGTCATGGCCGACCACTTGTACTGCTCGCGGTCGTAGAAGCACAGGTAGCTCCCGCTCCCGTGCGGGTTCGTGCAGCGGATGTGCCCCGTGGAGCCCCCCGCCGCCACCATGTGCCGGACGAAGTCGTACGGCACGCCCGCGATGACGCGCTCGTCCTTGAAGTAGAAGGGCGAGATGGGACCCAACCACCCGATGGTCGCCATGCCGCCGAGGAACCCGTACCGCTCCACGAGCAGGGTCTTCGCGCCCGTGCGTGCCGCAGCGATCGCGGCGATGAATCCGGACGGTCCGCCCCCGCAGACGATGACGTCGAAGTCGGTCGAGGTGGTGCTCATGGAGTGTCCTTCCTGGGTGGTGGTGCTCGTTGCCGTGCTGCTCGTGCCGTGCTGCGTCCCTGCGGCGGGACGGTGGGCCGGGACGGCCCGCGGGCCGTCCCGGTGGGCCGGTGGTCAGCCGCCCGAGTAGGCGGACGCCGCCGTCTGGAGCGACGGGAGCGGGTCGGCTCCCTTGAAGACCGTCTGCTGGCCGGCCGACACCAGGGCGGCGCTCAGCTCGTTGAACCTCGTCGACGTGACCTCGGGGCGCCCGTGCTCGGCGATGTAGTCGCGCCAGGTGCGCAGCTCCTCGGCGTTGCCGAGGCTCGCGAAGTCGTCCGAGTCGTAGACCGAGGACCGCGAGGGCAGGACGCCGGCCTCGGCGAACGCCGTCGCCGACTCGACCGACGTGTAGTACTTGATGAACTCCCACGCGCCCTCCGGGTCCGAGGAGTTCGCCCCGATGCCCATCGTCTGGCCGGCGACCGCCGTGGGCAGCGGGCCCGCGGCGTCGAACGGCACCGGGACGACCTGCAGGTTCTCGCCGATCCCGTCCCCGGCACGCGCCGCGCTCACGCGCTGCGTGCCCTCGATCGCCATGCCGATGGTCCCCGCCGAGACCCCCTGCACGACGTCGTCGGCCGTCATGCTGAGCGCCTCGTCGCCGAACGCGCCGGCATCGTGGAAGTCGCTCATGAGGTCGAGCGCCGCGACGCCTGCGTCGCTCGCGAACGCGGGCTCGCCCGAGTCGTCGAGGATCTCGCCGCCGTTCGCCCACGTGAAGGGGATGAACTTCTCGACGAAGTCGGCGCCGAGGCCCTGGTCCGAGAACCCGATCGCGAGACCCGTCGTCACGTCGGTCTCGGCGCTCAGCCGTCCCGCCACGTCGACGAGCTCGTCCGTCGTCGAGGGCACCTCGGCGCCGATCTCGTCGAGGAGGTCGGCGCGGTACCAGAGCATCCACGCCCGGACCTCCCACGGCACGGACATGACGTCGCCGTCGAACGTGACGCCGTCGAACGGGAAGATCGAGTCCGCCTCGAGCTCGTCGAGCTCGGTGCCCGCCACGTCCCCGAGGGGTTGGAGCGTGCGCGCGTCCACGTGCGTCGCGAGCTGGGTGCTGTACACGTTGAGGATGTCCGGGCCCTGGCCGCTGCTCGTCGCCCGGATGACCTCGGCGTCGATCTGCGCGTAGTTGATCGAGCGGACGGTCACGGTCACGTCGTCCTGGCTCGCGTTGAAGCCGTCGACGATCTCCTTGAGCGCCTTCCCGCGCGCGTCGTCGGCCGAGCTCGGGTCGAGGAACGTCCAGAGCTCGAGGTCGGACGAGCCGCCGGACGACGAGTCCCCGCCGCATGCGGCGAGCGAGAGGGCGAGCGCCCCGGTCGCTGCGAGCGCGACGGCCCTGCGGGTGGTGGAGGTACGCATGGTTCCTTCTTCCTTGAAGTGCGTGCGGAGGTGGGTGCTGCTCGAGGACGTGGGCGCGGCGCGCCGGGTCGGCGGGACCCGGCTCACCCCTTGGTCGCGCCCGCGGACAGGCCCGAGACGATGCGCTTCTCCATGAGGACGAAGAGCACGATCATCGGGACGACGGTGACGACGACGGCGGCGGTGAGCTGGCCCCACTCGATGCCGTACTGGGACAGGTAGTTGTAGAGGCCGACGGCGACCAGGCGCTTCTCGTCGGAGCTGACCATGGTCGAGGCGATGAGGAAGTCGTTCCAGACCGCGACGAACGCGACGACGGACGCCGCCGCGATGCCCGGCTTGGCGAGCGGCAGCACGAGCTGGACCATGATCCGCAGGTCGCCCGCGCCGTCGATGCGCCCCGCCTCCTCGAGCGAGCCGGGGATCGACTGGAGGAAGCCCCGCAGCATCCACAGCACGGTCGGGACCTGCCACGCGGTGTAGACGACGATCATGCCGGCGTAGGTGTCGTACAGCCCGGTGCGGACCGCGAGGAAGTACAGGGGCACGAGGATCGCGATGCCCGGGATCATCGACGTCATGAGGATGAGGAACAGGCTCGCGTCGCGGCCGCGGAACGCGAACCGGGCGGTCGCGTAGGCGCCGAGCAGGGCGAGCACGATGGTCAGCACGACCGAACCCGCGGCGACGACGATGCTGTTGAGGAGGTAGCGCGGCACCTGGGACTCGAAGAGGACCTTGGTGTAGTTCTCGAGCGTCGGGGCGGCCGGGATCCAGCCGCTGTCCGAGAGCACCGCGCCCTTGCTCTTGAACGAGGTCGACAGCGCCCACAGGAGCGGGAGCACGGCGAACACGGACGCCGCGACGAGGCCGACGTACGCGAGCGGGCCGGCCGGCCGGTGCCGCCCGTGGGACACCGCACCTCCGCGGGGCCGCGACCGCCGTCCGGCCCGGGTCGAGGACGGCGTCGGTGCGGTCGCCGGCGCCAGGGTCGTGGTCGTCTCAGGCATCACGGTCACCCCGCAGCATCTTGATGTAGGCCAGGCCGAAGACGACGTTGAAGACGAACAGGATCACGCTGTACGCCGCGCCGAGGCCGAGGTTGAAGAAGCTGAACGACTGCTGGTAGGCCTCGAGGCTCACGAGCAGCGTCGCGTTGAAGGGCCCGCCGCCCGTGAAGGTCAGGACGAGCGTGACCATGTTGAAGTAGAGCAGCGTGAGCATGATCGCCACGACGAAGACCGTCGGCATGATCATGGGCAGGGTCACGGAGCGGAACCTGCGGAACGCGCTCGCGCCGTCCACCTCGGCCGCCTCGTGCAGCTCGGCCGGAACGCCCTGGAGCGCGGCGAGCGTGAGGATCGTCGCGAGCGGGTAGCTCAGCCACACGTTCACCAGGACGAGGGCGACCATCGCGAGCACCGGGTCGGCGAGCACGTCGACGCGGGAGCCACCCAGGCTCCCCAGGCCCAGCGGCCCGTAGTCGGGGTTGAGGAGCCAGCGCCACAGGAGCGCGGCCACGGTCTGCGAGATGACCCAGGGCATGAGGATCAGCACGCGGAACACGCGACGGAACCTCGCGGGGCGGTCGAGCAGGTGGGCGAGGCCGACGGCGAGCGGGAGCGCGAGGACCAGCGACCCGAGCACGTAGACCATCGAGCGGCCGATCATGGCCCAGCCCTCGGTGGTGCCCAGCACCTGGGCGTAGTGCTGGAGACCGACGAAGTCCTCGACCTCGGTGTACCGGGTCTCGTGCACGGAGAGGTTGAGCGCGAAGAGGATGGGGAACACCGACACGATCGCGACGAGCACGACAGCCGGCGCGAGCAGCGCGACGGGCAGGCGGGTCGACCGCAGCGACCGGCGGCGGGGCGGGCGTGCCGGCGCACGGGCCGGCTCGACGTCCGCGGGGGGCGGCGTCGTGGGCGGGGTGGTCAGGCTCATGGTCATCGTCGACCTCCGGGCGGGACGGTCAGGCCTGCACGACGGCAGGTGGTTCGGGGACCGGGTCGGTGGCGGGTCGGGACACGTGCGGGACGCGCACGGCAGAGGAGGCGAGCAGGCCCTCGGCGACCAGGCGCGCCTTCGTCGCGGCGAGGTTCGGGCCGTAGACCCCGACGAGCGCGTCGACGTCCGGCCGGACGGCGAGCGCCGCCGCGACGTCGCCTCGGCGCAGCGCCTCGGCCTGGCGCAGGAACGGCTCCGGTCCCGCCTGCATGACTCCCGAGACGACGCCGGCCCCCCCGGCCTCGACGACCTCGGGCAGCAGAGCGTCGTTCCCGGAGTAGACGACCGCCCCGGCGGGCAGCGCGTCCACCAGGCGACCCACGTAGTCGACGCCTGGGACGCTCACCTTGACCCCGTCGAGACCGGCCGCCACCACGACGGCGGCCAGGTCCTCGGGCGAGATGTCGAGGCCCGTACGGTCGGGAAAGACGTAGGCGAACAGCTCGCACCCGTCGAGGGCGCGGCGCAGTCCCGTGTAGTAGTCGACGAGCGCCGCGCGCGGCACGGCCGTGTAGTACGGGGTGATCGCCGCGAACCGTCGGGCGCCGAGCTCGTGCGCGCGCATCGCGAGTCGGACGGCCGCGTGCTCGGACGCGGCTCCCACGTGGGCGAACACGTGCTGGGGCCCGATCTCGTCGACGGCGGCCCCGATCACGGCGAGCCGCTCGTCGTCGGACAGCGTCACGAACTCGCCGGTCGTGCCGGCGACGAAGTGCGCCTCGACGTCGAGCGTCGCCGCCCGGGCGAAGAGCCGGCGGCACGACACGAGGTCGAGCGCGCCGTCCTGGCCGAACGCCGTCACCAGGGCGGGCAGCAGGTGAGGGGTGGTAGTCATGCGGGAAGCTCTCCGTCGGTCGGGGTCGAGATGCGGGCGTGGGCCTGCACCATGCGCGTGCGGGCGCCGAGCAGGTGCTCCTGCACCTCCGCCACGGCTTCCTCCACGCGGCCGGCCCGCGTCGTCTCGAGGATCGCGACGTGCGAGGCGAACGACGGGCCGAGGTCGATGTCCTCGGCGTTCGTGATCTGGAGGAGCACGGCGAAGGTGGGCTCGTACTGGCGCCAGATGTCGAACAGCCGCCTGCTGCCGGACAGCGCGTAGAAGGACGAGTGGAACGCGAGGTCGGCACGCGCGTAGTCGTCGTACCGGTCGTCGTCGGCCGCGGCACGCATGGTGTCGAGCGCGGCGAGCGCCGCCGCCCAGTCGGCCGCGTCGGCGCGCTGGTGCGCGAGGCGCAGCGCGAGGACCTCGATCGCCTCGCGGATCGCGTACAGCTCGACGATGTCGTCCGCGGTGAGCCCCGCGGCGAACACCTTGCGTCGTCGCGTGACGACGAGGCCCTCCGACTCGAGCTGGCGGAGCGCGTCGCGCACCGGGCCGCGGCTCACGTCGAACGACTCGGCGAGCCGGGGCTCGGCGAGGTGGGACCCCGCCGGGACCTCTCCCGCGATGATCATGTGCCGCAGCCTCTCGGCGATGTGGTCGCTCAGTGCCGTCGTCGGCACCGGTTCCACCGCTGTCCAGGTCATCGCCACGCTCCCCTCTGAACGTCAGCAGTCAACTGTTAACAGGTGACAGTAATCGATTACACCCGCCGCCGCAAGACCCCACCGCACCGACCGCCGTCCGGCGCGCGCCCTACGATGAGCGGCACGGCGAGCACAGCCGCCCCGGCGCACCCCGGACCGGTGCGCACGACCCCCGCCGAGGAGGCGCTCCCATGACCCGTATCGTCGACGTCGCCCGGCACGCGGGCGTGTCCACGGCCACGGTCTCCCGGGTCCTCAACGGCAAGAGCGTGCGACCCGAGCTCGCGGCCGCCGTCCACGCCGCGGTCGAGGACCTCGGCTACGTGCCCGACCGCACCGCGCGCTCGCTCCGCCGCCGGTCGAGCGACGTCGTCGCGCTCGTCCTGCCCGACGTCGAGAACCCGTTCTTCACGGCCGTCGCGCGCGGCGTCGAGGACGTCGCGCAGCAGGCGGGGTACTCGGTCGTGCTCTGCAACACCGACGACGACCCCGCCAAGGAGGAGCGCTACCTCGCGGTGGCGGAGCACGAGAACATGGCGGGGGTCGTCGTCGCGCCCGCGAGCGGCTCGCCCGAGATCGCCGCTCTGCGCGCGCGGCGCCGGGCGGTCGTCGTGATCGACCGCCGGGTGGGCCAGGACGTGGACCAGGTGGTGTTCGACAACGTCACGCTGGGGCGGCGGGCCGCGCAGGCGCTGGTCGAGCGCGGGTTCCGGCGGATCGCGTGCGTCACGGGGCCGGTCGCGACGAGCACGGCGGTCGACCGCGCACGCGGCTGGCGGGAGGTGCTCGACGACGCGGGCATCCCCGCCGACGACCTCCTCGTGCACGCCAACTTCCGCGTCGACGGGGGCTACGACGCGACCGTCGCGCTGCTCGCCCGGGCCGACCCTCCGGACGCGGTCGTCGCGACGAACAACCTGGTGGGCGTCGGGGTGCTCCGCGCGCTCGCCGACGCGCACGGCCGCCCCGCGGCGTCCCCGGCGGACGCGGTGGGCGGCCAGGGACCGGGCAGCGGTCCGGCGCTCGGGGTCGGGATCGTGGGCGACCTCCCCTTCGCGACCTCGCGCACGTCCGACGTCGCGCTCGTGCCCCTGGACCCCCGTGCGCTCGGCACGACGGCGGCCCGCCTCCTGCTGGACCGGCTCGCGGGCGACGAGGAGCCGGCCCGGCAGGTCGTCCAGGAGACGCCCGCCGGGCCGTGAGCGCCGGGCTCAGCGCGGTGCCGCGGCCTCCCGGGCCCCGACGTCGGCCGCCCGCCCCGCCTGCCCGAACAGGACCATGCGCTCCTCGAGGAGCCGCTGCGCCCAGCGCCGGCCCTCGGCGAGGTAGCCCGCGGGGTCCACGTCCCCGGGGGACTGCGCGAGCGCGACCCGGACGCCGGCGGTGAACGCCATGTAGTGGTCCATGCCCTGGTTGATCTTGCGGACGCCGAGGCCGGCCGCGCGCGCCTTCTCCGCGTCGGGGACGCCCCACGACTCGGGCAGGTCGCCGCCGTGCGCGTTGATCGTCGCCCGGAGGTCGGCCGGCAGGCCCGACGACCCGTGCATGACGAGGTGCGTGCCGGGCACCCGCGCCGCGATGCGCTCGACGAGGTCCATGTGCAGGACGGAGCCGTCCGGCGGGCTCGTGAACTTGTAGGCGCCGTGCGACGTCCCGATCGCGACGGCGAGCGCGTCGACGCCGGTGCGGCGCACGAACTCCTCCGCCTGCTCCGGGTCGGCGAGGACGATCTCGGCGTGGCTGCGCCCGTCCTTGGAGCCGCCGATGGTCCCGAGCTCCCCCTCGACGGACACGCCGTGCGCGTGCGCGTGCTCGACGACGCGGCGCGTGACCGCGACGTTCTCCTCGAAGCCGGCCGGGCGGCCGTCCGGACCGATCGAGCCGTCGATCATCACGCTCGTGAAGCCGGCGGCGACGGCCCGCGCGCAGGTCGCCTCGTCCGGCCCGTGGTCGAGGTGGAGCGCGACCGGCACGTCCGGGTAGGCGCCGATCACGGAGTGCAGGGCCGACCACCAGGTCCGGTCGTCGCCGTAGGGGTGCGACCCGGCGAGCGTCTCCACGATCACGGGGCTCGCCGTCGCGCGCGCGGCGTCGAGCACCGCGGTGGCCATCGCGAGGTCGGCGACGTTGAAGGCGCCGACGCCGTAGCCACCCCGGGCGGCGGCGTCGAGCAGGGTACGGTTCGTGACGAGGGTCATGGCTGACCTTCCTGTCGTGTCGTCGGGAGCGTGCCGCCCGGGCGGACGGCGACGGGTTCGTGCGGGCGACGGGCGGAGGCGACGTGACGCAGGACGACGACCGGACCGCGGGAGCGGGTGGCCGGTCCGTGCGGCTGGCCGACATCGCCGCGCGCGCCGGGGTGTCCATCAAGACGGTGTCGCGCGTCGTCAACGACGAGCCGCACGTCGCCGCCGCCACGCGGCGCCTCGTCGAGGACGCGATCGCCGAGCTGGGCCTGGAGGGCGAGGCCCGCCCGCGGGGACGCAAGCGCCGGACCGGCGTCGTCGGGCTCGTGTTCCCCGACGTGCGCAACGACTACTTCGCCGCGGTGAGCCGCGCGCTCCAGGAGCGGCTGGCGAACGTCAGCCCGACGCTGCTCTCCGCCGACTCGGACGACGACCTGCACACCGAGGAGTCGATCCTCACGGCCTTCCGACGCCTCGACGTCGACGGCCTCGTGATCTTCCCGACCGGCGCACCGGGCCTGGTGGAGTTCGCTCAGTCCGTCCCGACCGTCGTCGTGGACCGCACGGTCCCCTCCGTCCGGGGTCTCGTCGACCACGTGCTGCCCGACGCCCGGCACGCGGCCGAGCAGCTCACCCTGCACATGATCGAGCAGCACCACGTGCAGCGGGTGTGCCTCGTGGCCGGAGACCTCGCGGTCTCCACCCTGCGCAACCGGCACACGGCGTTCCAGCGCGTCGTCAGCCGGACGGGGACCGAGAACCACGTCCTCGCCGGGCTCACGACGTCCGAGGAGGCCGCGACCGCCGCGTACTCGCTGTTCCGGACGCTCGAGCCGCCGTTCGGCGTGCTCGCGACGAACAGCCTCATGTTCTGGGGCGTGCTCACCGCGGCGCAGCGCCTCGGGCTCAAGGTGCCGTCCGACGTCGTGCTCACGACGTTCGACAACGTGCCCGGCGTGGGGACGACGGGCCTGGTGCCGACGAACGCCGTCGCGCCGGCCGCGACGCTCGCCGCGCGGACCGTCCAGCTCCTCACGGAGCGCATGAACAACCCGACGCTGCCGCCGCGCCTGCTCGACATGGACTACGACATCGCCTACGGCACGACGTGCGGCTGCGTGCCGATCGACCCGGCGCGCAACGTCCTCGGGTAGCGTCCGGCGGCGGGCCGCCGGGCCGGCCCCGCGGGGACGGTGCGCACCGGGCACGGGTCAGAGCGTGTGCGTGATGCCCAGCGAGGCGTAGTCGAGCACGATCGGCTCGTCCGTGACGGCCCGCGCCGCGGAGAGCACCTTCGCCGCGCTCTCCACCGCGACGCTCGTCTTGAACGCGTCGCGCAGGTTCGGGCCGACGGTGAGCAGGCCGTGGTTGGCCCACACGACCGCGTTGCGGTCCTCGAGGTAGCGCGCCATGTCGCGGCCGAACTCGGTCGAGTTGCTCAGCGCGAACGGCATGATCGGCACGTCGCCCTTGGTGTAGATGACCATGTTGACGAGCGCGCCGCGGATCGGCTCCCCGAGCACGCCGAACACGTTCGCGTACGTCGGCTCGGTGTGGACGATCGCCTGCACGTCGGGGCGGGCGGCGTACACGGCGAGGTGGACCGTCACCTCGGACGACGGCAGCAGGTGGCCCTCGACGACGTTCGCGTCCTCGTCCACGACGACCAGGTCGTCGGGCGTCATGCGGTCGTACTCGAGGTCCGTCGGGGTGATGAGGAACGTCGACGTGCCGGGGATGCGGAGGCTGATGTTCCCCTGCGTGTTGAAGTTGAGCCCGAGCTTCACGGACTCCAGGCAGTACGCGAGGACGTCCTCGCGCGCGGCCTGCAGGTCGAACGTGTCCAGCGTGGTCATGCGATCTCCTTGAGTGCGGTGCCGTCGAGGGGCTCGACGGCGAGGGACGTGCTGACGGGGGTGAGGAGGCGGTGGAGCGAGTCGAACGTCGCGCGCTGCCGCGCGTACCACGCCGCGTGGCGCGGGTCCGGGCTCGCCTCGTGGAGGACGGGTGGAGCGGGCAGGTCGAGCACGTCCCGGAACGTGCCGACCCCGAGGGCCGCGAGCAGCGCGGCGCCCCGCCCCGCAGCCTCGCGCACGACGGCGCGCAGCGGGACGCCCGCGGCGTCGGAGCGCGCCTGCAGCGCGGCGAGGTTGGCCGAGCCGCCGCCGACGGCGTGCACCTCGACCGGGGGGACGCCGCGCTCCGCGAGCGCGGCGCGGATCTTCGCGAGCTCGAACCCGGACGCCTCGACGAACGCGCGCGCGATCTGGGCGGTCGTCGTCTCGAGCGTCAGCCCGAGGAGCGCTCCGCGCGCCGCCGGGTCGTTGTCGAGCGTGCCGGAGCCCGCGAGGTACGGGGCGACGAGGAGCGGGGGCGGGTCCACCGCGCCGACCTCGTAGAGCGACGCCCAGGGGTCGATCCGGTCGTGGTGGACGATGGTCGAGAACCAGTCGAGCGCGAACCCGCCGGCGGCGGTCCCCGCGAGCGTGACCCACAGGTCGTCGCCGACGGGGTAGGTCGCGAGCCCGGTGCCGTCGAGGCCACCGGGGCGGGCTCGCGTCCCCACCGTCAAGCAGTCGCTCGACCCGAACGAGAACACGGCCCGGTGCCCGGGCCGCCCCCCGCCGCCGAGGAACGCCGCGGCCTGGTCGTGGACACCGGCCACGACGGGCGTGCCCGGTCGCAGGCCCGTGCGCTCGGCCGCGTCCGCGGACACGGTGCCGACCACCTCGCCCGCGGCCACCGCCGGGGAGAACAGGTGCCCGGGGACGTCGAGCGCGTCGAGGACGGTGGCCGACCAGGTGCGCGAGCGCACGTCGAACGCGCCGGTGCGCGCCGCCATCGTGAGGTCGACGGCGGGCGCCGCACCCAGGCGGGTCGCGACGAAGTCGTCCATCGTGCGGACCGCCGCGGGCAGCCCGGCGTCGGGCAGGAGGTCGTGGACCTTGTGGACGGAGAACATGGGGTGCAGCGGCTGGCCGGTGATCTCCTGGGCGACGTCGTCGCCGAGCGCCTCCCGGAGCCGGGCCGCGGAGGCCGCGCCGCGGCCGTCCATGCTCAGCGGTGCCGGACCGAGCGCCCGGCCCGCGCGGTCGACGGGCACGACGGCCTCGCCCAGCGTGGAGAAGGACAGCGCCTCGACGGGGTCCGCGCGGACCGCGGGCTCGCCGACGACGTCGCGCACGAGCGCCTCGACGCCGTCCAGGACGGCCTCCGCGTCGACGTGCGCGCGGCCGGGTGCGGGTCGCACGACCGTGGTGCGGCGCGAGCGCGCGACGAGCTCGTTGCCGCTCTCGTCGTAGACGCCGACGCGCGTGCCGGTGGTCCCGAGGTCGATGCCGAGGAAGCTCACTTGACCGACCCCGCGAGCCCGTTCACCAGGTACCGCTGGATGAACAGGTAGACGACGACGATGGGCACCGAGATGAGCACGAGCACCGCGAACAGCGCGCCCGGCTGGCTCAGGTAGATCCCCCGGTACGCGAGGGGGACGAGCGTCAGCGGCTTGAGGTCGTTGTCGCTGATCGCCACGAGTGGGAGGAGGAAGTCGTTCCACGTCATCATGAGCTGCCAGATGACGACCACGGCCGCCGCCGCCTTGCCGAGCGGGAAGTAGATGCGCCAGAAGATCGTCCAGGCGGAGGCTCCGTCGACCAGCGCGGCCTCGTACGTCTCGTCGGGGATCGCGAGGTACGTGGTGCGGATCATGATGACGGCGAACGGGAGCCCGAGCGCGGTGTAGGCGAGCACGAGGCCGAGGAGCGAGTCGTAGAGGCCGATCGCCTGGAGGATCTTGAAGACCGCCACGACGATGCTCGCCATGGGCAGCACGAGCGCGAGCAGCAGCCCCACGAACACGACGCCGCGGAACGGCACCCGCAGGCGGGCGAGGGCGAACGCCGTCATGGAGCCGAGGAGGACCACGAGCAGGATCGACGGGACCGACACCAGCAGGCTGTTGAGCAGGTGCTGGAGGATCGGGTTGGTCTCGAAGATCGTCACGTAGTTGCGCAGCGTGGGCTCCTCGGGGAGCAGCCCGAGCGCCGTCGTCGAGGGGTTGGACGTCGGCAGCAGCGAGATCCCGAGCACCATGACCACGGGGATCATCCACAGCACGGCGAGCGGACCGAGCAGCCAGTGCGACCACCGCGGCGGGGCCTCCACGTCCTTGCTGCGTTTGTGACCGCGGGGGCGGCGCCCCGCCGCGACGGTCTCCCGCGCGGCGGCGTCGTCGGGCGCGCGCCCCGCGCGGGCGGTGCCGGAGCTGAGTGCCGTCATGACTTCTCCCCCGTGATGAACCCCGCGCCGAACGTGCGCAGCATCGCGACGGACGAGCCGATCGCGAGGACGAGCAGGACGACCGAGATCGTCGCGCCGTAGCCGAACGACTGGAGCTGGAAGGCTTCCTTGAACATGTACGTCGGCATGAGCTCCGACGCGTGGTTGGGCCCGCCCTCGGTGAGCACCCAGACGAGCTCGAAGGTCTTGAGCGACCCGATGATCCCGAGCAGGACGAGCGACAGGTGGGTGGGCTTGAGGAGCGGCAGGACGATCCGGCGGACCAGCGACCAGCCGCTGGCGCCGTCGATGCGCGCGGCCTCGAGGACCGAGTGGTCGAGGAGCTGCAGGCCGGCGAGGTAGAAGAGCATCGAGAAGCCCGACCACATCCAGACGTTGACGACGATCACCGTGACGATCGCGGTCGACGGGTCGGACAGGTAGGGGCGCGTGAGGACCTCGAGGCCGGTGGCCCGGCCGAGCTGCGCGAGCACGCCGTTGAACGGGTCGAGCAGGCGCTGCCACACGATGCCCACGACGACGGGCGACAGGACGGCCGGCAGGAAGAAGATCGCCCGGTAGACCGTCCTCCCGCGCAGCCGGGTGTTGAGGAGCCACGCGAGCGTGAAGCCGATGACGGCCTGCGGCACGATCGTCAGGAGGATCCACAGCAGCGAGTTGCGCAGCGTGATGTGGAAGACCGGGTCCTGCGCGAGGTCCGCGTAGTTCTGGACGCCCGCGGGCGTCCCGGCGTTGACGCCGTCCCAGTCGAGCGTGCTCGCCTGGACGTTGAACACGATCGGGTACACGACGAACACCGCGAAGAGCAGGAGCGCGGGGGCGATGAAGCCGAGCGCGACGAGCTGCTGGCGGCGACGCGTGCTGCGTCCCGTCGGCGTCGTCGCGCGCGACCCGGCGACCCGCGGCGTCGCCGCCGCGGGTCGCCCGGAGACGAGGGCTGCCATCGTCAGCCCAGCCCGTCCTGGACCGCCTGGACCGACGCCGCGGCCTCCCCCGGCGTCGACTGGCCCGCGGCGACCGCGGACAGCGCGTCGGCGACGGCCGTGTCGATGTCCGGCGACTCGAAGTAGCGCGAATACTGCACCTCGGGCATCCAGTCCTCGGTGAACGTCGTCCACATCTCCTGCTGCTTGTCGCTCGTGAACTCCTCGGGGTCGAGGCCCTGCACGGCGGGCAGGTCGTTGAAGGTGTTGATGAGCACCTGGGCGCCGTCGCCCGCAATCCAGTCCGTGAGGACCTGGCACGCGAGGTCGGGGTTCTTCGCGTCCTTCGAGATGCCGAGCGCGACATCGATGCCGCCGACGAGCTGCGGCTCCGGAGCCCCGCCCGGGATCGTCGGGAAGAGGAAGGGCTCGTAGCCCTCCATGCCCTGCGAGAGCGGCGGGATGTCCGAGCGCGAGGGGTCGGACTGCTGGATCCACCACGCGCCGAGGGGGATCATCGCGGCGTTGCCCGCCTCGAACTGGTTGACGCCGTTCGGGTAGGCGTCGAGCGCCAGGGCGCCTTGCTGGGCGATCCCGTCGGTGAACAGCTTCTGCCAGTACGTGAACGCCTCGACGATGCCCGGGTCGGTCCAGGACGCCTCCCCCGACTCCGCCTGGTAGACGAGCCCGGGCTCGATGTTGTTGGCGATCTGCAGGAACACGACGTTCCGCAGCCACGAGTCCTTCGCGGGCAGCAGGAACGGCGCCGCCGAGCCGCCGCCGAGGGTGTCGACGGCGCTCTCGAGGTCGGCCCACGTGGCCGGCGGCTCGATGCCCGCCTCGTCGAGGATGTCGGAGTTGGCCCAGAGGTTCACCGTCTGCACGAGGAGGGGCAGCGCGTAGTAGTGCTCGTCGCCCTCGGGGTTGCCCATGCGGGCCTGCTCGAGGCCGATGGGGAAGAACTTCGACTCCCAGTCGTCGCCCCAGGTCTCGGCCGCGCAGTCCTCCAGCGGCATGAGGTTCTCCCGGTACTGCTGGGTCAGCGCGCCGGGCTGCAGACCCACGATGTCGGGCATCGTGCCCGAGCTCGCGCGGGTCTGCAGGTCCACGACGTACTCCGGGTAGTTGAAGATCGTGGCGTCGATCGTGACGTCCGGGTTGGCGGTGGTGAACGCGTCGATCATCTGACGCGTGGTCTGCTCGATCGGGCTCCAGGAGCGGAACGACACCGTCGTCCCGCCCTCGCCCCCCTGGCCCGACTGCTCAGGATCCGCGCCGCCCGCGCACGCCGCGAGCGACGTGACGATCGTGAGCGCGACTCCGGCCTGGATGCCGCGGCGCGCAGTTCGGGGAAGCTTCATCGCGTCCGTCCTCTCTCCGTCGTTGGATGCGAGGGCCTCATCGAACGTCTCCGGGTCGAGGTCGTCAACGGCTCCGCCGACCCCGTCGCCGCCGCGCCGGCCGCGTGTCGTCCGTGCCTGTCCGGTGGCCGCCGCCACGCGGGCGCGGCGTTGTCGCCGGTGCCGAGCCACGGGCCGACAGCGCGGTGTCCGTTGTCCGACAACGGCACCTCCGCCGAGCGCGGAACGCTGCGGCGCACGCCGCCGGGGCAGGCGCCGCCGGGGCAGGTGACAACCGGTCTCGCCGTCGCTGTCCCGGGGCGGCGCGGGGCGGGCCCCGACCCCGGGACGGCGCGCCGACACCCAGGTCACAGTTGCGTCAACCCTCGAATTCGTCTCACATGGCGAGATATCGCGGAACAAGAGCGCAGGTCGGGGCGGCCGTTGTTTCTGTAATCGATTTCTGTCATGCTGGTCGGCATGCCCAGACCTCCCGTGACCCCGGGCCTCGTCGGCGTCGACGTCGGCACCTCGAGCACCAAGGGCGTGCTCGTCGGACCCGACGGCGCGATCCTCCGCTCGACGACCCGCGCCCACACCGTGGACCGGCCCGCTCCCGGCCACGTCGAGATGGACGCCGCCGTCTGGTGGGACGAGCTCGTCGCGATCGTCACCGAGCTCACGGCCGACCTGGCCCCGGGCGCCGTCCGCGGCTCCGACGTGCCCGCCGACCTCGAGGTCGCGGCCGTCGGGGTGTCGGGCATGGGTCCGTGCGTCCTGCTGACGGACAACGTCGGGACGCCGGTGCGCCCGGCGATCCTGTACGGCGTCGACACGCGCGCGACGCGTCAGATCGCCGCGCTCGACGCCGCGCTGGGGCGCGCGACCGTCCTCGACCGCTGCGGCTCCGCGCTCTCGTCCCAGGCCGCGGGACCCAAGATCGCCTGGGTCCGCGAGCACGAGGCCGAGGCCTGGTCCCGCGCCCGGCGGCTGTTCATGCCCGCGTCCTACCTCGCGTTCCGGCTCACCGGCGCCTACGTGCTCGACCACCACTCCGCGTCCCAGTCGACGCCCCTCTACGACCCGCGCACGCACGAGTGGATCGACGACTGGGCCGACCTCGTCGCCCCCGGCCTCGAGCTCCCCGCCCTGCGCTGGCCGGGCGAGGCCGCGGGCGTGACGCGCGAGCCCCTCGCCGGGGTCCCGGCAGGCACGCCGGTCGTCACCGGGACGATCGACGCCTGGTCCGAGGCCGTGAGCGTCGACGCGACGCACGTCGGCGACCTCATGCTCATGTACGGCACGACCCTGTTCCTCGTCGCCACCGTCGCCGAGCCCCTGCGCAGCGAGACGATGTGGGGCACCGTCGGCGCCTACCCCGGGACCCACAACCTGGCCGGGGGCATGGCGACGTCGGGAGCGATCACGTCGTGGCTCCGCGACCTGACCGGGGCCGGCTACCCCGAGCTGCTCGCCGAGGCCGCTGCCTCCGGGCCGGGCGCGCGCGGCCTCCTCATGCTCCCCTACCTCGCGGGCGAGCGGACCCCGGTCCAGGACCCCGACGCGCGGGGCGTCGTCGCCGGTCTCACCGTGACGCACACGCGCGGCGACCTCTACCGCGCGGCGCTCGAGGCCACGGCGTTCGGCGTGCGGCACAACGTCGAGACCCTGCGCGACGCCGGGGCCGACATCTCCCGGGTCGTCGCCGTGGGCGGCGGCACCCAGGGCGACCTGTGGACGCAGGTCGTCTCCGACGTGACCGGGCTCCCCCAGGTCGTCCCGACGCGGACGATCGGCGCGAGCTACGGCGCCGCGATGCTCGCCGCCGGGCTCGTGCACGAGGAGGGGCGGCTCCTCGACGTCGCCGCGTGGAACCCCCCGGCACGTGTCGTCGAGCCCGACCCGGGGACGCGCTCCGCGTACGACGAGCTCTACGGCCTCTACCGCACGCTCTACCCGGCGACGCGCGACGTCGTGCACGCGCTCGCCCGCCGGACCGGCCGCACCGCGGGTCCCGCCGCCCCGGAGCGCCCCTCCGCCACCCTCTCCACCCACCGCGCCACTCTCGAAGGAGCACCCGCATGACCAGCACCTACGCCGTCCCCGAGCTCGCACCGGAGGCCCGGGCCCCCGAGCGCACGGTCTACCTCGTCGCGTCGGGCGACCTGCGCGAGTCCGCGAACGTCGCGGGCTGGCCGACGCAGGTGGAGCTCGAACGCGTGCTCACCGACGCGTTCGCGGCGAACGGCTGGAAGGTCGTGCGCGCCAACGACGTCGACCCCGAGACCGGGCACGGCTTCATCAGCTCGCAGCGCATGGGGCTCGACGTGTTCGCGACCATCCCGCCCGACGCGCCGCTCGTCGTCGCCGAGGCGGTGTGGCAGTACAGCCACCACGTGCTCGCCGGCCTGCGCACGCACCGTGGCCCGATCCTCACCGCCGCGAACTTCGCGGGCGACTGGCCGGGGCTCGTCGGGCTCCTGGGCCTGAACGCCGGCCTCACCAAGATGGGCACGCCGTACTCGACCGTGTGGACCGTCGACGGGACCGACGCCTGGTTCCAGGACGCGATCCGCTCGTGGGTCGCGACCGGGACGATCGACCACGACGACTCCCACGTCCACGCGCTCCCCGCCCTCGCGGACACCCCGGAGAAGCAGCTCGGCGAGGCCCTCGCGGCCCAGCTCCTGCGGGAGAAGGCGATCATCGGCGTCTTCGACGAGGGCTGCATGGGGATGTACAACGCGATCTTCGACGACGAGCTGCTCAACGGGCTCGGCATCTACAAGGAGCGTCTGTCGCAGTCCGCGCTCTGGGCGGAGATGCAGCGCGTGACCGACGACGAGGCAGACGCGGTCCAGCGCTGGCTCGAGGACGCGGGGATGACCTTCCGGCTCGGGACCGACGAGGCGACCGAGCTCACGCCCGCGCAGCTCCGCTGGCAGCACAAGATGTACGTCGCGGCCCTCCGGATCGCCGACGACTTCGGGCTCGACGCGGTCGGCATCCAGTACCAGCAGGGCCTCAAGGACATCTGTCCCGCGTCCGACCTCGCGGAAGGGCTGCTCAACAACGTGCAGCGCCCGCCGGTCCGCTCGCGCGACGGGCAGCGGATCCTGTGGGACGGCCAGGCGTTCCCCCACTTCAACGAGGCCGACGAGGGCGTCGCCGTCGACGCGCTCGTCACGAACCGGCTGTGGACGGCGATGGGGCTCGACCCGGCCACCACGCTGCACGACGTGCGCTGGGGCGAGGAGTTCGACGGGCAGTTCGTGTGGGTCTTCGAGATCTCCGGCTCGGTACCCGCCTCGCACCTCGAGGGCGGCTACGCGGGCGCGGAGGGCTGGCGCCAGGATCCCGTCTTCTTTCCGGCCGGCGGCTCCACCCTCAACGGGGTCTCCCGGGCCGGCGAGATCGTCTGGTCCCGCGTCTACATCGCCGACGGCGTCCTGCAGGTCGACCTCGGCCGGGCCTCGGCGTTGTCGCTCCCCGAGGAGGAGACGCGTCGGCGCAAGGAGGCGACGAACCCGGAGTGGCCGATCATGCACGCCGTGCTCCACGGCGTGAGCCGCGACCAGTTCATGGCCCGCCACAAGGCGAACCACCTGAACGTCGCGTACGCGCCCGACGCCGGCACCGCGGACCGCGCGCTCGAGGCCAAGGCCGCGTTCTTCGCCGCGCTCGGCATGCCGGTCCACCTGTGCGGGGACAGCGCGCTCACCCGGTGACGGGTCGGCGCGCGCCGACGGCGAGCACGACGCCGGCGGCGAGCGCCGCGCCCAGGAGCGCGCCGGCGGTGTTCATCACGACGTCCTGGACGGTCGGGACGCGGCCCGGCAGGATGTTCTGGGTCAGCTCGATCGCGACCGACAGCGCGCAGCCCGCGAGGGTGACGACGCCGACGGTGCGCCGCACGCCCAGGGGTGCGCCGCGCCGTCGGGCGGTCGCGCCGCGCAGGAGCGGGACCCCGAGCACGCCGAAGGGCCCGAACATGACGACGTTCGCGAGCGCCTCGAGCACCGGGAGGGTGATCGGGATCCCGAGGCCCTGGAGGAACCCGAGGGTCGCCGTGGCCCAGCCGGGCGCGTCGGTGGACTGCGGCGACGGCCACAGGGTCACGACGAGGACCGCGGCGAGGTAGGCGGCGAACGTCCAGGTCAGCAGGCGCATCGCGTCAGCGTACGAGGGCCGTCGCGGGACGGGGCGCCTCCTGCGGAGCGCGCACGATCCCTCCACCGGTCCCCCTCCTCGCCGAGCGTGTCACCCGGACCCTCGGTTCACTGGCGCCATGGCCTCCCTCGGTTTTCACGCGTCCCACGAGCAGATCGCCCCGGGCCCTCTGCTGGGTGCCGCACGGCGTGCCCAGGAGGTGGGGTTCGACGCCGCGATGTGCTCCGACCACCTCGCGCCCTGGAGCGTGCGGCAGGGCGAGTCGGGGCACGCCTGGTCCTGGCTCGGCGCCGCGCTCGCCAGCACGGACCTGCCGTTCGGCGTCGTCACGGCGCCCGGCCAGCGCTACCACCCGGCGGTCGTCGCGCAGGCGGTCGCGACGCTCGGTGCGATGTTCCCGGGCCGGTTCTGGGCGGCGCTCGGCTCGGGCGAGGCCATGAACGAGCACGTCACGGGCGACCCGTGGCCCACCAAGGCCGAGCGGGACGCACGCCTGCGGGAGTGCGTGGACGTGATCCGCGCGCTGCTCGCGGGCGAGGAGGTCACGCACCACGGCCACGTCACCGTGGACCGTGCGCGCGTGTGGTCGCTGCCCGACGTCGTCCCGCGCCTCGTGGGCCCGGCCGTCACCTCGGCGACGGCGCGCCGGCACGCGGACTGGGCCGACGGTCTCGTGACCGTCAACCAGCCGGTCGAGTCGCTGCGCCGTGTCGTCGGCGAGTACCGCGACGCGGGCGGCCGGGGGCCGCTGGCCCTCCAGGTCCACGTCGCGTGGGGCGACGACGACGAGGCCGCCTTCGCCGTCGCGCACGACCAGTGGCGCTCCAACCTGCTGCCGCCGAGCGTGAGCTGGCACCTGGAGACGCCCGAGCAGTTCGACGCCGTCGCGGACCTCGTGCGTCTGGAGGAGGTGCGCGGGACGGTCCTCGTCGAGCACGACGCCGAGCGGTTCGCGGACCGCGTCGCCGAGCTCGCGGCGTGCGGGTTCGACGAGGTCTACCTGCACCACGTGGGGCAGGAGCAGGACGCGTTCCTCGACGCGGCGGGCGAGACGCTGCTGCCGCTCCTGCGGACGGCGACCACGACGACCGGCGGGGGTGCGGCGTGAGGATCAGCGACACGGGCGACCTCTGGTGGAAGAACGCGGTGGTCTACTGCCTGGACGTCGAGACGTTCATGGACTGGGACGACGACGGCGTGGGCGACCTCGCCGGGCTCGTGCAGCGCCTCGACCACCTCGCCGACCTCGGGGTCACGTGCCTGTGGCTCATGCCGTTCTACCCGACCGCCGACCGCGACGACGGGTACGACATCACCGACTTCCTCGCGGTCGACCCGCGGCTGGGCGACGTCGGGGACCTCGTCGAGCTGGTCCGGACGGCCCACGACCGCGGCATCCGCGTCATCGCCGACCTCGTGGTCAACCACACGTCCGACCGCCACCCGTGGTTCAAGGCCTCGCGCGCGAGCACGGACAACCCGTATCGCGACTTCTACGTGTGGCGCGCCGACGAGCCGCCGCCCACGACGGACCAGGTGATCTTCCCCGACCAGGAGGAGGGCATCTGGACGAAGGACGATCGCACGGGCGAGTGGTACCGCCACCGCTTCTACCGCCACATGCCGGACCTCAACACCGCCAACCCGAAGGTCCGGGACGCGATCGCGAAGACGATGGGCTACTGGATCCAGCTCGGCCTCTCGGGCTTCCGGGTCGACGCCGTCCCGTTCTTCCTCGGGGACGCGGCGGCGAACCCGTCGGACGAGATCGAGGACCCGCACGACTTCCTGCGCGCGCTGCGCTCGTTCCTCTCGCGCCGCGCGGGCGACTCGATCCTCATGGGCGAGGTCAACCTGCCGTTCGCGGAGCAGCGCCTCTACTTCGGCGACGACGGGACGGGGGACGGGAGCGAGTCCGGACCGTCGAGCTCCGAGCTGACGCTCCAGTTCGACTTCAACGGCATGCAGGCGCTGTACCTGTCGCTCGCACGGCACGACGCCGGGCCGCTCGCCGCGTCGCTCGCCGCACGCCCCCCGATCCCCCACGACGCGCAGTGGGCGACGTTCGTGCGCAACCACGACGAGCTGACGCTCGACAAGCTCTCCGACGACGAGCGCCAGGAGGTCTTCGCCGCGTTCGGGCCCGAGGAGGACATGCAGCTCTACGGGCGCGGGCTGCGCCGTCGGCTCCCGCCCATGCTGGGCGGCGACCCGCGCCGCGTCCGGATGGTGTACTCGCTGCTCTTCGCGCTCCCGGGGACGCCGGTCCTCTTCTACGGCGAGGAGATCGGCATGGGCGAGAACCTCGCCGCTGACGGACGGCTCGCCGTGCGGACCCCGATGCAGTGGACGTCGGAGCGCAACGGCGGCTTCTCGCGCGCCCCCGCGCGCCGGCTCGCGGGGCCCGTTCCCGGCGACGGCTACGCGCCCGAGCACGTCAACGTCGCGGACCAGCGGCGCGACCCGGACTCGCTGCTGACGTTCGTGCGCCTGCTCGCGCACCGCTACCGCGAGTGCCCCGAGCTGGGCTGGGGCGAGGTCGACGTGCTCGACCAGGCGGAGCCGTCCGTCCTCGCGCTGCGCAGCACGTGGCAGGAGGCGTCGATGGTCACGGTCCACAACCTGTCCGCGGACCCGGTCGTCGTCCGGCTCGCGCTCGGCGACCTGCCCGCGGAGGCGCGCCTCGTCGACCTGCTCGACGCGGACGACGTCGAGCCGGACCCCGACGACGGGACCGCCGAGGTCCGGCTCGACGGCTACGGCTACCGCTGGCTGCGCGTCACGCACCCGGGCTCGCGCCGGCTCCTGTGATCCGGCGTCCGTTCAGCCGCACCCGGGAGCGCCGCGCGGACCGTCCTCAGTCGTCGTGGCTCGGCTCGTCCGGGCCGACCGGCCGGCCCGGCGACGACGGCCAGTCGGGCGGCGAGTCGGGGACCGGGTCGGACGGTCGCGGCTCGCCGGGGACCGGGTCCGCGTGGCTCGGGTCGCGCGGCGGCTCCGACGGGTCCGGGGGCGGTCCCGGGGACTTCGGCGGCTCGACGGTCGGCTCCGCGGGCCGCACGGGCTCGACCGGTCGGCCTGGGTCGGCGGGCCGGTCCGGGTCGGCGGGGCCGGGGCTGTTCGTGGTCATGGCTGCTCCTCCGCTGCTCGCGGCGCCCGGTCGGGCGTCCCTTCGACGCTAGGCAGGTGCGCGCCCGCTCGCTCGCCCCGGCGACCCTTCCTGCCCCCGCACGCCGCGGTGCGTTCCTGGCAAGACCCGGCGCGCGACGCGGACGGAGCACCGGCACCTCGGCCTTCGCCGGACAGCGCCCGTTCCGAGCGACGAGCGGTGTCACGGGTCAGCCCTCGTCGCTGACGCACCGTCTCCGCCCTGGAGCACGGCGGCCACGATCTCCTCGACCGTGGCGGTGTCCGGCGTCTCGCCGGCGAAGAGCAGGTGCCCGGTGCCGATAAGGGTGCGCGCGAGCATGTCGGGATCCAGGTGCGTGGCGGACGACCCGGAGGCCGTCTCGTCCCGGAGACGCTGTGCGAGGGCGACGGCCGCCTCGGTCAAGACCGGGATCCCGCGCGGGGTCGAGGACCGGAGGCGTGCGCGCAGGCCGTCTCGGGCGATCGTCAGGCGGACGAGCTCGAGCGTGACGGGCGTGAACACCACCTGGAGCGCACGGACCATGGTCGACGCCTGGTGCACCTCGGCGAGTCCGGCGAGGTCCGCCTCGACCCGCGCGACGTGCGTGCGCACGAGCTCGGCCAGGAAGTCGTCGAAGTCGTCGAAGTGCCGGTGCAGCACCCCTTTGGCGACGCCGGCCTCGTCGGTGACGGACCGGCTCGTCAGTCCGCCCGCGCCGTCGCGCACGAGGACGCGCTGCGCCGCTGCGAACAGCTGTGCCTGAGCGTCGCGCAGGGCCACTCCGGTCGGCATCCTTCTCCCGTCACGTCGACAGTGGGCATGTGCCCACTTAAAGTGGGCGCATGGTCACTCTATCGCCGTCGCCCGAACACATGCCGCACCAGCAGCGCCGGATCGCCGAGTCCTTCGGGACCGACGCCACCCGGTACGACCGCACTCGACCTCACTATCCGCGGGCCCTCGCCGACGCCGTCCTCGACGGGCTCGACGGTCGACGCGTCCTCGACGTCGGCATCGGGACCGGGTTGTCCGCGCTGCCGTTCCGAGCGGCCGGGGCCGACGTCGTCGGTATCGAGGTCGACGAGCGGATGGCCGAGGTCGCGCGGTCCAAGGGGTTCGTCGTCGAGACCGCCAGGTTCGAGGAGTGGGACCCGGCGGGACGCACGTTCGACGCCGTGATCGCCGGGCAGACCTGGCACTGGGTGGACCCTGACACCGGTGCCCGGCAGGCGGCACGGGTCGTGCGCCCAGGCGGCCGCATCGCCCTGTTCTGGAACGCCGCCGAGCCCGAACCGGCGGTCGCGTCCGCCTTCGCCCGGGTCTACCGGGACGTCGACACGGGCCTGCCGTTCACTCCCTTCGCCACGTCGGCCACCACCGGACAGGACCGGTTCCTCGAACCGGCCGAGGCGGGGCTGCTGCGGACCGGCGACTTCGCCCCGCCCGAGCGGTTGCAGCTCGCCTGGACCGCCACGATCACCCGGCAAGCCTGGCTCGACCAGGTCCCCACCAACGGTGGACACCACCTCATCCCCGCCGACCAGCTCACCCTGCTGCTGAACGGGCTCGGCGCAGTCGTCGACGCGCACGGAGGAACCTTCACGATGCGGTACACCACCCACGCCACCGTGGCGCGGCGCCTCTGACGGAGACGCGCCGACGAGCGCCGCCAGGCGATCGGGTCCTTACGCTGGGCACGTGACCTCGTTCGCCTCGGACAACTACTCCCCCGCCCATCCCGACGTCCTCGCCGCGCTCGCCGCGGCGAGCGCCGGGCACGAGATCTCGTACGGCGAGGACCCGTGGACGGCGCGCCTCCAGGACGCCGTGAGAGCCCGCTTCGGCCCGGACGCCACCGCGTACCCGGTGCTCACGGGGACTGGTGCGAACGTCGTGGCGCTCATGGCGATGCTGCCGCGCTGGGGCGCGGTCGTCGCGACCGAGCACGCGCACCTCAACACGGACGAGAGCGGCGCGCCCGAGCGCGTCGGCGGGATCAAGGTGCTCGCGGTCCCGGCGTCGGACGGGAAGCTGACGCCCGACGCCGTGGAGCGGTTCGCGGGCGACCTCGGCGACCCGCACCGCGCGCAGCCGCTCGTCGTGTCCCTCACGCAGGCCACGGAGCTCGGCACGCTCTACACGCCCGCCGAGATCCGCGCGGTGGCCGACGCCGCGCACGCCCGCGGCATGCGCGTGCACCTCGACGGGTCGCGCCTCGCGAACGCCGCCGCCGCGCTCGACGTCCCGCTCCGGGCCCTGACGACCGACGCGGGCGTGGACGTGCTGTCGTTCGGCGGCACCAAGAACGGGCTCGCGCTCGGGGAGGCGGTCGTCGTGCTCGACCCGTCGGCCGTCGACGGCGTCGAGTTCGTGCGCAAGGCGACGATGCAGCTCGCGTCCAAGATGCGCTACGTCTCCGCGCAGCTCCTCGCGCTGTTCGAGCCGGTGGGCGACGCCGTCGCCGAGGTCGACGAGATCGCGGACGCGGACGAGCTCTGGCTGCGCAACGCACGGCACGCGAACGCGATGGCGGCGCGCCTGCGCGCGGGGCTCGCGGACGTCGTCGTCCCCGCCGCGCTCGGGCCGGACGACGCCGTGCGCGCCACCCCGACCGGCCTCGCCTTCACGCAGCCCACGCTCGTCAACGCGGTCTTCGCGACGCTCCCCCGCGCGGCCGTGGAGCGCCTGCGCGAGCGCCACCGCTTCTACGACTGGGGACCGGGCGAGACCGCCGACCGGGTCGAGGTCCGGTGGATGTGCGCGTGGGACACGACCCCGGACGACGTGGACGGGTTCGTCGCGGACGTGCGCAGCGTCCTCGCGCTCGCGCGCTGACCGGGCGAGGATGGGCGCCATGACTCCCGAGACCCTCCCCACTCCGGACGACCTCGTGCACCTGCGCCGCTGCGTCGAGCTCGCGCGCGAGGCGCTCGACGACGGCGACGAGCCGTTCGGCTCGCTCCTCGTCGACCGCGACGGAGCCGTGCGGTTCGAGGACCGCAACCGCGTGAAGGACGGCGACGCGACCCGGCACCCGGAGTTCGAGATCGCCCGCTGGGCCGCCGAGCACCTGACGCCCGAGGAGCGTCGCGACGCGACCGTCTACACGTCCGGCGAGCACTGCGCGATGTGCAGCGCGGCGCACGCCTGGGTCGGGCTCGGGCCGATCGTCTACGCGTCGAGCACGACGCAGCTCGTCGGCTGGCTCGACGAGTGGCGCGTGGCGCCCGGACCCGTGCGCCCGCTCGCGATCGGCGACGTCGCGCCGGGCGTGCCCGTGCGCGGCCCGGCCTACGAGCTCGCCCCCGAGATCCGGTCGCTGCACGCGCGCCTCCACGGCGTGTCGTGAACCTGTCAGCACGACGTCGCGCCCTGCCGCGACCTCGCGCTGACAGGTCGCGTCAGCCGTCCAGCGCGGCCGCCACCGTGCCTGCCACCTCCGGGAGCGCGAGGTAGCCCGCCTGGCTGCCGTCGGAGAGCAGCACGGCTGCCGCGTGGTGGCCCGGCGCGGCGTTCGCGACGACGAGGTCCTCGATCGCGGGCCTCGGCGGGTCGAGCGGGAACGCCGCAGGTCCGAGGCCGTGGAGCGCGAGCGCGTCCCGGGGGTCGCGCGCCGCGACCCAGCGGCGCACCGGCGCGGGCACGCGCAGCGGGGCGCGCGCGGCGAGGACGTCGCGGATCGCCCGGATCGCGAGCGGGGAGCCCAGCGTGAGCAGCAGCGGCACGTCCCACCGCGCGGCGCCGGGGTGCTCGCGCAGCACCGCGTACGCGACGACCGACCCGAGCGAGTGCGCGACCACGACGGCCGGGACGTCCGTGGGGATCGCGGCCGCGAGCGCGTCGTCGATCGTCGTGCGCACGGCGTCGTCGTGCAGGTACGCCCACACGTCGCGGGCGAGCAGCACGACGACGCCGCTGCTCAGGCCGGGCACGTACCGGTCGAGCGCGGACAGCAGCAGGTTCAGCCAGGCCCCGACGTCGGCCCCGGCTCCCCTGGTCGCGGCAGCCTCGGGGCGCGCCGGCACGCCCGCCCTCGCGCCCCGCAGCACCTCCTCGACGACGGCCGCGACGAACGCGAGCTCGTCGCCGGGCAGGGCCGCCAGCGCGTGCACCGTCACCGGCGGCGGCCCCACGTCGCCCGCGACGAGCCCCGCGAGGGTGTCGCCGTAGAAGACGAACGACGTGTCGGCGTCGTGCAGCACGCGGCTCGATCCCGCCGCGCGCAGCCCCGCGTCCAGCACGGTGGTCCAGGTGCGGTCAAGGACGTCGGCGTCGAGGCCCTGGTTGTCGCGGCCGTGGACGAGCACGAGTCGGGTCACGCGCCCGAACCTACCGGCTGCCGGTGCCGCCCGAAGGGTCTACCGTCGCCCCAGAAGCGGGCCCCCGTCCCCGAGCCCCCGGAGGTACTCATGACCGACCCGACCCTGACCGAGCACAGCACGACCGCCGAGATCCACGTCGCGCGGCCGCCGCAGGTCGTGTGGGCCGAGCTGCTGCACCCGAGCGCCCGCTGGATGCTCGGCATGAACGTCGAGACCGACTTCCGGCCCGGCAGCCCCGTCACGTTCGAGGGGCACTACATGGGCCGCGAGTTCGCGGACTGGGGCACCGTCGTCGCGGTCGAGCGCCCGCGGCTGCTGCACTTCACGCACTTCTCCCCCACGATGGGCCTGCCCGACGTCCCCGAGAACTACCACGACATCGCCATCACGCTCGAGCCGGACGACTCCGGGACGCGCGTGCGCGTCGTCGAGCGCAACATCGAGACGGCCGAGCGCGCGGAGCGCGCGCACGCGCTGTGGACCAAGGCCCTCGCGACGCTCGCGGGCCACGACTGAGGTCAGGCGCCACTCGCGGCGACGACGACGGGTCGGTCACCCCGCGGGGTGACCGACCCGTCGCGCGTCGCGGTGGGCGACGGCGTCATGCCCGTCAGGCGGTCCGGAGGCGCCTCGTCACGGTGAGCAGCGCGGCCCCGCCGAGGACGAGCAGCGCGCCCAGGCCGACGAGCCCGCCCGTGGTCGCGCCGGTCACGGCGAGACCCCCGGTCGTGCTCGCCGTGTTGGTGAGCGTCACGTCCGCCACCTCGCCGACGGCGACCGTCAGCCGGGTGGTGCGCTCGCCGTCGACCGTGAAGGCCGGCGTGCCCCACCGGACGCCGTCGATGCTCGGCAGGTCCACCTCGCCGAGCGTCACGACGGTCCCCTCGGGGAGGTCCGCGGGGCCCGTGACGACCGTGCCGTCGGCGCGGACCGTGAGGCGCCCCGACGTCGGGCCGTCGTAGAGCGTCCCGCCCGGGACGTCCGCGGTCCAGGTGACCGTGAACGTGGTGTCGTCGGGCACCCGGCCCGCCGCGTTCCCGGTGACGACCTTGTGCACGGCGAACCCGCCGACGAGGTGCGCGTCGTTCGCGGTGTTGGTCAGGGTGACCGCGACCGCGGTGTCCGCGGCGACCGTGACGGTCGCCGGGTCGACGGCCGCGCCGTCCACCGCGAACGTCGGCTCGCCCCACAGGACGCCCCGGACCTCCGGCAGCGGGGTGCGCTCGGTGAACGTCACCTCGGTCCCCGCGGGCAGGTCCTGCGGCCCGGCGACCACGGTGCCGTCGGCGAGGACGGTGAGCGTGCCCTCCGTGGCCCCGTCGTACTCGACCCCGGCCGGGAGCACGGCGGTCCAGTCGACCTGGAACGCGGTACCGGCCGGGACGAGGCTCGCGGCGTCGCCGCCGACCTCCTTGTGCACGGTGAACCCGCCGGCCTGCGCGACCGCCGTGTTCGTCACCGTGACCGCCACCGGCGCGTCGGCGCCCCCGACCACGACCGTGGCCGGGTCGAACGTCGGCGTGCCCCACGCGATCCCGGGGACGTCGGGGAACGTCGGCTCGGCGAGCGTCACGGCGGAGCCGTACGGCAGCGCGGGCCCGTCGACGACCGTCCCGTCCGCGAGCACGGTGAGCGTGCCGCTCCTCGGGCCATCGAATACGACGCCGTCGGGCACGGTCGCCGACCACGTCACGGTGAACGCCGTGTCCTCCGGGACCGCGCCGGCCGCGGCGCCGGTGAGCGCCTTGGCGACGGTGAACGTGCCGAGCACGGTGTCCGCGGTGTTCGTGACGGTCACCGCCACCGGCTCGCCGTCGTTCTCCGTGATCGTCAGCGCACCCTCGGGGTCGAGGCTCGGCTCGCCCCACGCCACGCCCGGGACCTCCGGCAGCGGCGTCTGCTCCGCGAACGTCACGACCGTGCCCACGGGCAGGTCCCGCGGACCGTCCACGACGGTCCCGTTCGCGAGCACCGTCAGCGTGCCCGCGAGCTCACCCTCGTAGGTGACGCCGTCGGGCAGCGTCGCGGACCAGTCCACGTCGAACGCGGTGTCGCCCGGGACGACGCCCGCCGAATCCCCGTCCACGACCTTCTGGACCGTGAACCCGCCGACGACGCTCGTCGCCGTGTTCGTCACGATGACCGCCGTCGGGGTGTCACCGGTCTCGGTGATCGTCACCGACTCCGGCGAGATCGTCGGGGTGCCCCAGACGACGTCCGGCACGTTCGGCGGCGTCTGCTCCGCGAACGTCACGACCGTCCCCACGGGGAGGTCCTGCGGGCCGTCCACGACCGTCCCGTCCGCGAGCACCGTGACGGTGCCCGTCAGCGGGCCGGGGTAGGTGACGCCCGCGGGGAGCGTCGCCGACCAGTCCACGAGGAACGCCGTGTCGTCCGGCACGATCCCCGCCGCGTTCCCGGCCAGCGCCTTGGCCACCGAGAACCCGCCGACGACGCTCGTCGCCGTGTTCGTCACCGTCACCACGACCGGCTCGTCGCCCTCGGCGATCGTCACCGACTCCGGCGAGAGCTCCGGCGTGCCCCACACGACGTCCGGCACGTCGGGCAGCGGCGTCTGCTCGGCGAACGTCACGACCGTGCCGACCGGCAGGTCGTCCGGGCCGTCGGTGACGGTCCCGTCCGCGAGCACCGTGAGGGTGCCGGTGAGCGGGCCGGGGTACGTCACGCCGTCGGGCAGGGTCGCCGTCCAGTCGACGAGGAACGCCGTGTCGTCCGGCACCACGCCGGCCGCGTTCCCCGCGAGCGCCTTGGCCACCCCGAACGACCCGGTCACCGCGTTCGCGGTGTTGGTCACCGTGACCGCGACGGGCTCGCCGTCGTTCTCCGTGACCGTGAGCTGCGCCGGGTCCACGGACACGGCGCCCCACGTGACGCCCGGGACCGTCGGCGGGGTCGCCTCGGTGAACGTCACCGTGGTCCCGACCGGCAGGTCCTGCGGTCCGTCCACGACCGTGCCGTCCGCGAGGATCGTCAGCGTCCCGGTGAGGAACCCGTCGTACGTGACGTCCGGCGGGAGGGTCGCGACCCACGTCACGGAGAACTCCGTGTCGCCCGGCACGATCCCCGCGGCGTCACCGATGACGGACTTCTGCAGCGTGAAGCCGCCGACGACGCTCGTCGCCATGTTCGTCACGGTGACCGTGGTGGGGGTGTCCCCGGTCTCCGTGATCGTCACGGACTCCGGCGAGATCTCCGGGGTCCCCCAGACGACGTCCGGGACGTCGGGCAGCGGCGTCTGCTCGGCGAACGTCACGACCGTCCCCACCGGCAGGTCCTGCGGGCCGTCCACGACGGTCCCGTCCGCGAGCACCGTCAGGGTCCCGGACAGGTCGCCCGCGTACGTCACGCCGTCCGGCAGCGTCGCGGACCAGTCGACGAGGAACGCCGTGCCGTCCGGCACGACCTCCGCCGCGTTCCCAGCCAGGGCCTTGGCCACGGCGAACCCGCCGACGACGCTCGTCGCGGTGTTCGTCACCGTCACGAGGGTCGGCGTCTCGCCGGTCTCCGTGACGGTGACCGACTCCGGGGAGACGACCGCGTCGCCCCACACGACGTTCGGGACCTCGGGCAGCGGCGTCTGCTCCGCGAACGTCACGACCGTCCCCACCGGCAGGTCCTGCGGGCCGTCCACGACGGTCCCGTCCGCGAGCACCGTCAGGGTCCCGGACAGGTCGCCCGCGTACGTCACGCCGTCCGGCAGCGTCGCGGACCAGCCGACCTGGAACTCCGTCCCGCCCGGCACGATGCCCGCCGCATCGCCCGCGAGCGCCTTCTGCACGGCGAACCCGCCGACGACGCTCGTGGCCGTGTTGGTCACCGTCACCGCGACGGGCTGCCCGTCGTTCTCCACGATCGTCAGCTCGGCACCCGGCGCGAACGACGGCTCGCCCCAGACGACGCCCGGCACGGCGGGGAGCAGCGTCTGCTCCGCGAACGTCACGACCGTCCCGACGGGGAGGTCCTGCGGGCCGTCGACGACCGTCCCGTCCGCGAGCACCGTCAGCGTGCCGGACAGGTCGCCGTCGTAGGTCACGCCGCCCGGCAGGGTCGCGGTCCAGTCGACGAGGAACGCGGTGTCGTCGGGCACGATCCCGGCCGCGTTCCCGGCCAGCGCCTTGGCCACCGAGAACCCGCCGACGACGCTCGTCGCCGTGTTCGTCACCGTCACCACGACCGGCTCGTCGCCCTCGGCGATCGTCACCGACTCCGGCGAGATCTCCGGCGTCCCCCACACCACGTTCGGCACCTCGGGCAGCGGCGTCTGCTCCGCGAACGTCACGACCGTGCCGACCGGCAGGTCCGCCGGGCCGTCCGCGACGGTCCCGTCCGCGAGCACGCTCAGCGTGCCGGACGTGTCGCCGTCGTAGTCGACCCCGGCCGGGATCGTCGCGGTCCAGTCGACGAGGAACGCCGTGTCGTCCGGGACCGCGCCGGCCGCGTTCCCCGCGAGCGCCTTGGTCACCCCGAACGACCCGGTCACCGCGTTCGCGGTGTTCGTCACGGTCACCGCGGACGGCGCCCCACCGTTCTCGGCGACCGTCAGCGTGGCGGGGTCCACGGACACCGCGCCCCACGTGACGCCGTCGACCGCGGGAGGCGTCGCCTCGGTGAACGTCACCGTGGTGCCCACCGGCAGGTCCTGCGGGCCGTCCACGACGGTCCCGTCGGCCAGGATCGTCAGCGTCCCGGTGAGGAACCCGTCGTACGTCACGCCCGCAGGGAGCGTCGCCACCCAGGTCACGGAGAACGCGGTGTCGCCCGGCACGAGGCCCGCGGCGTTCCCGGTCACGTCCTTCTGCAGCGTGAAGCCACCGACGACGCTCGTCGCCGTGTTCGTCACGGTGAGCTCGACGCCCGTCGCGCCCTCGACGATCGTCACCTGGGCGCTCGGCGCGAACGTCGGCGTCCCCCAGACCACGTTCGGCACGTCGGGGAGCGGCGTCTGCTCGGCGAAGGTCACCACGGTGCCCACCGGGAGGTCGGCCGGACCGTCCACGACCGTCCCATCCGCGAGCACCGTGAGGGTCCCGGACACGTCGCCGTCGTAGTCGATCCCGTCGGGGACCGCCGCGGTCCAGTCGACGAGGAACGCGGTCTCGTCCGACACCGCTCCGGCGGCGTTCCCCGCGAGCGCCTTGTGGACCGTGAACCCGCCGACGACGCTCGTCGCCGTGTTCGTCACCGTCACCGCGACGGGTGCACCTCCGTTCTCGGTGATCGTCAGCTCGGCGCCCGGCGCGTACGTCGGGGTGCCCCACACCACGTTCGGCACCTCGGGCAGCGGCGTCTGCTCCGCGAACGTCACGACCGTGCCCACGGGCAGGTCCTGCGGACCGTCCACGACGGACCCGTCCGCCAGGACCGACAGCGTCCCGGACAGGTCGCCGTCGTAGGTCACGTCGTCGGGGAGCGTCGCCGTCCAGTCCACGAGGAACGCCGTGTCGCCCGGCACCGCGCCGGCCGCGTTCCCCGCGACCGACTTGGCGAGCGCGAAGCCGCCGTTCACGGTGCTCGCCGTGTTCGTCACCGTCACCGCGACGCCCGTCGCGCCCTCGACGATCGTCACCTCGGCTCCGGGGTCGAGTACGGGCTCGCCCCACACGACGCCGTCGACCTCCGGGAGCGGCGTCTGCTCCGTGAACGTCACGACCGTCCCCACGGGGAGGTCGGCCGGGCCGGCCACGACCGTCCCGTCGGCGAGCACCGTCAGCGTCCCGGACAGGTCGCCGTCGTACGTCACGCCCTCGGGGAGGGTCGCGCTCCAGCCCACGACGAACTCGGTGTCGTCCGGCACGAGGCCGGCGGCGTTCCCGGTCACGGCCTTGGCCACCGTGAACCCGCCGTCCACCGTCGATGCCGTGTTGGTGACCGTCACCGTGACGGGGTCGCCCCCGTTCTCCACGACGACGAGCGTCGACGCGGGCGCGAAGGACGGCACGCCCCAGACCACGCCGTCGACCGACGGCAGCGGGGCGCGCTCGGTGAACGTCACCGTGGTGCCCACGGGGAGGTCCTGCGGGCCGTCGACGACGGCCCCGCTCGCGAGCACGGTCACGGTCCCGGTCAGCGGGCCCCCGTACGTGACGCCGTCGGGCAGCACCGCCGACCAGTCGACGAGGAACGCGGTGTCACCGGGCACCAGCCCGGCCGCGTTCCCGGTCAGCGCCTTGGCGACCGAGAACCCGCCGTCCACCGTGGTCGCGGTGTTCGTCAGCGTCACGACGACGGGCGCGCCGGCGTTCTCGGTGATGGTGACCGTGGTCCCCGGGTCGTAGGACGGCGTGCCCCACACGACGCCGTCGATCTCCGGGAGCGGGGTCTGCTCGCTCAGGGTCACGACCGTCCCGACGGGCAGGTCGGTCGGGCCGTCCACGACCGTGCCGTCGGCGAGGACGGTGAGCGTGCCGGAGGTGTCGCCGTCGTAGTCGACACCGTCCGGGATGTCCGCGCTCCAGTCCACGAGGAACGCGGTGTCGTCCGGCACGATCCCCTGCGCGTTCCCCGCGAGCGCCTTCGCGACGCCGAACGACCCGACGACCGCGTTCGCGGTGTTCGTCACCGTGACCGCGACGGGCTCGCCGTCGTTCTCGGTGACCGTGAGCTGGGCCGGCGAGAACGACGGCGGTCCCCACACGACGTCGCCGACCTCGGGCAGCGGGGTCTGCTCGGCGAAGGTCACCACGGTGCCCACCGGGAGGTCCGCCGGGCCGTCCACCACGGTCCCGTCGGCCCGGACGGTCAGCATGCCGGTGAGCGGGCCGTCGTAGGCGACGTCCGGGGGCAGGACCGCGGTCCAGGTGACCGTGAACGTCGTGATGTCGGGCACGATGCCGGCCGCGTTCCCCTGGACGTCCTTCTGCAGCGTGAAGCCGCCCACGACGTTCGACGCCGTGTTCGTCACGGTCACGAGCGTCGGGGTGTCCCCCGTCTCCGTGACGGTCAGCGTGGCGGGGTCGAACGACGGGTCGCCCCAGACGACGTTCGGGATCGTCGGGAGCGTCGACTCGGAGAACGTCACGGTCGTCCCTACCGGGAGGTCCTGCGGTCCGTCCACGACCGTCCCGTCGGCCAGGACGGTCAGCGTCCCCGTGAGGGAGCCGTCGTACGTGACGCCGGTGGGCAGCGTCGCGACCCACGTCACCGAGAACGGCGTGCTCTCCGGCACGAGGCCCTCGGCGTCGCCGACGACGTCCTTGGCGACGGCGAAACCGCCCACGGTGCTGGTCGCGGTGTTCGTCACCGTGACCGCGACGGGGGCGCCGTCGTTCTCGGTGACGGTCACCTGGGCGCCCGGGTCGAACGACGGGTCTCCCCAGACGACGTTCGGCACCTCGGGCAGCGGGGTCTGCTCGGTGAGCGTGACGACCGTGCCGACCGGCAGGTCCTGCGGCCCGTCGACGACCGTCCCGTCCGCGAGCACGGTCAGCGTCCCGGACAGGTCGCCGTCGTACGTGACACCCGTCGGCAGCACGGCCGACCAGTCGACGAGGAACTCGGTGTCGTCCGGCACGGCGCCGGCCGCGTTCCCCGCGAGCGCCTTGCTCAGCGAGAACCCGCCGACGACGGACGTCGCGACGTTCGTGACCGTCACCGCGACCGGCTGCCCGCCGTTCTCGCTCACGACGAGCGACTCGGGCGAGATGATCGGGTCGCCCCACTGGACGCCGTCGACCACGGGGAACGGCGTCTGCTCGGCGAACGTCACGACCGTCCCGACCGGCAGGTCCTGCGGGCCGTCCACCACGGTCCCGTCCGCGAGCACGGTCAGCGTGCCGGCGAGCGGGCCGCCGTAGGTCACGTCCGACGGGAGGGTCGCGGACCAGTCGACGAGGAACGCCGTGTCGCCCGGCACCGCACCCGACGCGTTGCCGAGGAGCTCCTTCTCCAGCGTGAACCCGCCGTTCACGGTGCTCGCGGTGTTCGTCACCTGGACGATCGCGGGCTGCCCCTGCCCGACGGTGAGCTCGGCCGGGCTGATGGACGGCGTGCCCCACACGACGCCGTCGATCACCGGCGGCGCGACCTCCGTGAACGTGACGACCGTCCCGACGGGGAGGTCGTCGGGACCCGCGTAGGGCTCACCGTTCCAGAAGAACTCGCCCTCGCCCGTGGTCGGTCCCTGGTAGTCGACACCGTCGGGGATGTCGGCCGTCCACGTCACCGTGAACGCCGTGCCGTCCGGGACGAGCCCCGCGGCGTTGCCGTCCACGATCTTGACGACCGTGAACCCGCCGACCTGCGAGGTCGCGGTGTTCGTCACCGTGACGAGCGTGTTCTGCCCCTCCCCGACCGTCACGGTCGAGGGCTCGACGACGGGCGTCCCCCAGACGACGCCGTCGACCGGGTCCGGGGTCACCTCCGTGAACGTCACGGTCGTGCCGACCGGCAGGTCCTGCGGGCCGTCGACGACCGCGCCGTCCGCGAGCACGGTGAGCGTGCCCGTCAGGTCGCCGTCGTACGTCGCCCCCTCGGGGAGCGTCGCCGCCCAGTCGACCTGGTACTCCGTCGCGGGGTCGACGGCGCCCGCCGCGTTGCCCTGGAGCGGCGCCTTCTGCACCGAGAACCCGCCGGCGGGTGCGCCGACGTTCGCCGTGTTGACGACGGACACGCTCGCCATCGTGCCGTCCGCGGGGACGGTGAACTCGGCCGGGAAGCCCAGCTCGTTCCCGTTGACCCGGAACACCGGCGACCCCCACGAGACGCCGTCGACCTCCGGAAGGGTCGGCTCCGAGACCGTCACGACGGTCCCGACGGGGAGGTCCGGGCCCGGGACGAGGTTGCCGTTGAGCGGGACCTCGAGGTCACCCTCGCCGGTCTCGCTGTCCGGTGCCGGCGTGACGTAGGAGTAGTGGACGGTGAACACCGTCCCGGCCGGGACGTCCGCCGCGGCGGCGCCCGTCACCGTCTTCTGCACGACGAAGCTGGAGGTCGGGACACAGTTGAACGGCCCCGGACCGATCCACGGGTAGTTGTGGATCTCCAGGCCGCTCTGCGAGCCCTCGCCGCCGAACGTGAGGTCGCCGCCGACGTACACCCGCCCGTTCATGTGGTTGTACAGCTGGACGTCCGCCGCCGGTGCCATGACCGACCCCATGAACTGCGCCGCCCCGGCCGGGCCGAGCTGGACCGCGTCGGCGTCGACGAAGTTCCACATGATCCGCGAGGCCCAGTTGCCGAAGTCCGGGCTCCCGAAGTCGTCGAACCGGACGTTGTTCGCGGCGAAGTAGTTGGGCTGGAAGTCGACCGGGCCGCCCACCACGTTGACGACGATCGGGGAGCCGTCGGCGAACCCGTCGAAGTTGAGCGTGTTCACGCCGTTGAGCGCCGCGGCGTCCACCGTGAACACGTGCAGGTCGGTGCTCGTCGAGCCGTCGAAGGTCGCGATGTTGCCCGCCACCGCGGCGGGTGTCCCGGTCAGACCGGCGAACGCCGTCGATGCCTGGGAGACCTGGTCCCCGAAGTCACCGAACGGCGCGAGCGCGGTCGCCGCGCCGAGGTTCGGCCGCAGCTCCCCGCCGTTCGTGTCCACCGTCCCTGCACCGGTCTTCGCCGCGCCGACCTGGACGTCACCGCCACCCTGGCCCGAGTAGCCGGCCCCCACGATGACGTTCGTCGGTGCGACCACGTCGAGGGTGCCACCCACGTGGAGCATGACCGTGCCGGGGTCCGGTGCGATCTGCGAACCCGCCCCGACCGTGCCGACGTTGAACGAGTTCCCGCTGAGAGTCCGGTTGAACGTCGCATTCCCGCCGACGACCAGCACGCCCTCGGCCTCCGAGGCCGACCCCGTGGCGAGGAAGTTCCCCCCGGCGTACACCGAGACGTTGTTGTCCGTGAACTTCGGGGGCAGGTTCCCGATGCCGGGGAACTGGCCCGGGTCGGGGCACTGCCCGACCGCGGCGAACGAGGGTGCGGCCTGGGGCCCGGTGACGAGCACGACGGCCCCGGCGAGCGCGAGCGTCGCGGCGGTGACGGCGGCGACGACGCGGCGCAGAGGGTCGAGCGTGCGGGGGCGGGAACCTCGGGTCATGCGTGCTCCTGGTCAGGCCGGCGACGGCGCCCCGGGTCGCGGCGCCCTCCTCTGTCTCTGAGACATCGCTGCTCTTCCCCCATGACGCATTCTGCGCTGTGATCTCGGTCTCGTCCTCTTGAGACGGTTTGGTCCGGTCGGTCCTACCTCGTCCTCCCGGCGCGACGACGGCCGGCACCCGCGCGGGTGCCGGCCGTCGATCGGTGCGCGTCAGGCGAGGCGGCGCTGCCGGGCGCGGAGCAGCAGGAGCGCGCTGCCGGTCCCGAGGAACGCCAGGGCGAGGACGGTCACGAGCACCGCGTCGGTGCCGGTGATCGCGAGCTCCTCGTCGTCCGCGGTGTTGGTGAGCGTCACGACCACCGTGCCGTCGCCGACCGTCACCTCGGTGACCGCCGTCCCGTCGACCGTGAAGGTCGGCGTGCCCCAGTCGACCCCGCCGATCTCGGGCAGGTCGGTCTCGGTGAGCCGCACGACCGTCCCCACGGGCAGGTCCTGCGGGCCGTCGACGGCGACCCCGTCGGCGCGGACGGTGAGCGACCCCGTGACGGCGCCGTCCGGGCCGTCGTACGCGTAGCCCACGACGAACTCCGTGGTCGGGGGGACGGCGTCGGACGCCTCGCCGGTCACCCGCTTGACCACGGAGAACCCGCCGAGCGCCTGGTTCGCCGTGTTGGTCGCGGTGACCAGCGTGTTCTGCCCGTCGCCGACGACGACCGTCGGTGGGCTGAACGTCGGGACGCCCCACGCGACGCCGGGGACGTCGGGCAGGTCCGCCTCCGTGTAGGTGACGACCGTGCCGACCGGGAGGTTCTGCGGGCCGGCGACGACCGTCCCGTCGGCCGGGACCTGGAGGTAGCCGCCGACGAGGGTGCCGTCGAGCTCGTACGAGTACGCGACGCTGAACTCGGTTCCGGCGGGCACGAGGTCCGCGCGGTCGCCGGTCACCTCCTTGGCGACGGAGAACCCGCCGACCTCGGCCACGTCCTGCGTGGTGTTGGTCAGCGTGACGAGGGTGTTCTCCTCGTCGCCGACCGTCACGGCGTCCGGGGAGAACGTGGGGGCGCCCCAGACGACGCCGTCGACCTCCGGCAGGTTGATCTCGGTGAACGTCACGACCGTCCCGACCGGGAGGTCCTGCGGGCCGTCCACCACGGTGCCGTCCGCGAGCACGGTCAGCGTCCCCGTGAGGGGGCCGTCGTACGTGAAGCCCGTGGGCAGGGTCGCAGACCACTCGACCTCGAACGCCGTCCCGGGGGGCACGCTCCCGGCGAGGTCGCCCTCGACCGTCTTCGCGAGCGAGAACCCGCCGACCTGCGCGGTCGCCGTGTTCGTCACGACCACGCCCGCGACCGCGTCCCCCTCACCGATGGTGACGGTGCCGGGCGAGACGGTCGGCTGCCCCCAGTCCACGCCGGGGACGTCGGGCATGGTCTGCTCCGTGAACGTCACGACCGTGCCCGCGGGCAGGTCCTGCGGGCCGTCCACCACGGTCCCGTCCGCGAGCACGGTCACCGTCCCGGAGGTCGGACCCTCGTAGCCGGAGTCGGGCGGAACCTCCGCCTCCCAGGCGACGACGAACGCGGTGCCCGGCGGCACGGCCCCGGACGCGTCGCCCGTGACGGTCTTCTGCACCGCGAACCCGCCGACCTCCTCGGGCGCGATCGCCGTGTTGGTCACGGTCACGGCGACGCTCGTCGGCCCCTCGACGATCGTGATCGGAGACGCGGGCTCGAGCGTCGGCAGGCCCCAGACGACACCGTCGACGTCGGGCAGCGGCTGCTGCTCGACGAGCGTCACGGTCGTGCCGACCGGCAGGTCGGACGGGCCGTCCGTCACGCTCCCGTCGGCGAGGACGGTCAGCGTGCCCGACGTGTCGCCGTCGTACGCGACACCCGCGGGGACGGTCGCCGTCCAGTCGACGAGGAACGCGGTCTCGGACGGGACGACGTCGGCCGCGTCGCCTTCGAGCACCTTCTGGACCGTGAAGCCCCCGACCACGGCGTCCGCGACGTTGGTCACCGTGACCGCGACCCCGGTCGCGCCCTCGACGACCGTGATCGGCGACGCCGGGCTGAGCACGGGGTCGCCCCACTCCACGCCCTCGACCTCCGGCAGCGGCGTCTGCTCCGTGAGCGTGACGGTCGTGCCGACCGGCAGGTCGGACGGGCCGTCCACCACGGTCCCGTCCGCGAGGACGGGCAGCGTGCCCGACAGGTCGCCGTCGTACGTGGCCCCCTCAGGGAGCGTGGCGTCCCAGTCGACGAGGAACGCGGTGTCGTCGGGCACGAGCCCCGCGGCGTCGCCCGTCACGGCCTTGGCCACGGAGAACCCGCCCACCACCGGGACGGCACCACCGTTCGCCGTGTTCACCACGGTGACCGTGACGGTCTGGTTCTCCTGGATCGTGAACTGGGCGGGGTCGCCGAGCGGCTCCCCGTTCACCTGGATCACGGGCGTGCCCCACTCGACGCCCGGCACCGTGGGCAGGTCGGTCTCGGTGATCGTGACGACGGTGCCGACGGGGAGCGTCGGGCCGCTGACGAGCGCACCGCTGATCGGCACGACGAGCGTGTCGCCGCCGGTCGTCCCGTCCGGCTCCTCGTACGTGTACTCGACGTCGAACGTCGTGTCCGCGGGCACGTCGGCGGCGGCCTCGCCCGTGACGGTCTTCTGGACGACGAAGCTCGCCGACGGGATGCAGCTGAACGGCCCCGGGCCGATCCAGGGGTAGTTGTGCTGCTCGTTGCCGCTGCCCGACGTCGTGAGGTCGTTGCCCGCGTAGACGCGCCCGTTGGTGCTCGACGTGAGCGTCACCTGGTCCGCGGACGGGGCGAGGATCGAGCCGACCCACTGCCCCGCGCCGCTCACGGTGACGTCGCTGCTCCCCGTGAAGTTCCACATCAGCCGCGCCGCGGCGTTGCCGATGTTCGCCGGGTCGTCGACGCGCGCGCCGTTGATGTCGACGTAGGCGGCCGAGACCGTGACGGGCGCGTCGCCGACGACGTTCACGACGACGGGTGCGCCGTCCGGGACGCCCACGAAGAAGAACTCCGACGCGCCGTCGAGGACGGCCGCGTCGACGGTGAACGCCTGGAGCGTCGTGTTGCTCGGGTCGGTGCTGGTGAACGTGACGCGCCCTCCGTCGCGCGCCGCGGTCCCGGTCGCCGGGACCGCGCCGAGCACGGCCGACTCGTCGACGATCACGGTCTGGAACCCCTCCCACGGGGCGAGCGCGGCGTCCGTGCCCATGTTCGTCTCGACCGCGCCCCCGTTGGTGTCGAGCCCGCCCGCGTCCTCCAGGTCGCCCCCGACGTGCACCGCGCCGCCGCCGTCGAGGTTGGCGCCCACGATGACGTTGGTCCCGGCGGCGATGCTCATCACGCCGCCGACGTGCAGCATGGGCGACCCCGGCTCCGGCACGATGCCCGAACCGGCGCCGACCGTGCCCACGTTGAAGCTCCCCGGGGTGTCGAACGTCGCGTCGCCCCGCACGACGAGCACGCCCTCGCTCTCGGCCGAGGTCCCCGTCGCCGTGTAGTTCCCGCCCGCGTAGACGGCGACGTTGTTGTCGGTGAAACCCGGGACCGGCACGGGTCCGACGTTCGGGAAGTCGTCCGGGTCGGGGCAGAACCCGATCGCCGCCGCGGCGGGCCGGGCCTGCGGGCCGGCCACCAGCGCGACCGCACCCGCCAGCGCGAGCACGGCGGCGACGAGTGCCGCGGTGACCCGACGAGCACGGTCGAGGACGACGGGACGGGTGGGCGAGCGGTAGGTCATGCCGTGCTCCAGGATCGGTGACGTCGGCTGCGGCACGCGTGTCCCGACGCACCGTTGCCCCGGGACGCGGCACCCCGTGCGGGCATCATGTCGCGCCGCACCAGGTTCCGCCCGTCGAACGCGGTCGGGCTACGGTGGCCGCTGGAGGTGCCGCCCTTGACCCCCCGTGCCCGGACCACCTGGATCGTCGTCGCCGTCGTCGCCACGCTCGCCGCCGTCTCGGCGGTCGCGTGGTACCTCACCCGCCCAGGCCCCGCCCCGGTCCCGTCACCGTCGGGCGCGCCGAGCGCCTCGCCCGAGCCGTCGCCGTCGGCCACTCCCCCGACGCCGTCCACCCCGCCCGAGGACCCGCTGGCCGGGTGGACGCTCGAGCAGAAGGTCGGGCAGCTCTTCATGGTCGGCGTCGACGTGAGCGATCCGCAGCAGGTGAGCTACGACGCGGTGTCGCAGCTCCACGTCGGCAACGTGTTCCTCGCCGGGCGGTCGCAGGCGGGCACCGGTCCGACGGCCGACCTCGTCGCCGGCTTCACGGCGCTCGTCTCGCCGGAGACGACGAACGGCACCCCGCTGTTCGTCGCGACGGACCAGGAGGGCGGCTACGTGCAGGTGCTGCGCGGACCCGGGTTCTCGCAGATCCCTACGGCCACGGACCAGGCGACGCTCGACCCCGCGACGCTGCAGGCGGACGCGACGACGTGGGGCGGCGAGCTCGCGGCGGCCGGCGTGAACCTCAACCTCGCGCCGGTGATGGACCTCGTGCCCGAGGGCACGGCTGCGCAGAACCCGCCGATCGGGTACTTCCAGCGGAACTACGGGTTCACGCCGGACGCGGTGACGGCCCACGCGAACGCCTTCAGCGCCGGCATGGAGGCGTCCGGGGTGGACGTGACGATCAAGCACTTCCCGGGGCTGGGCCGCGTCACCGAGAACACCGACACCGACGCGGGCGTCACGGACGACGTGACGACCCGCGACGACCCGTCCGTCGCCGTCTTCGCCTCGGGGATCGAGGCGGGCGCCGCGTTCGTCATGACGTCCACCGCCGTCTACACGCAGATCGACGGCTCGTTGCCCGCGGCGTTCTCGCCCGTCGTCGTCGACGGGATGCTCCGCGGCGACCTCGGGTTCGACGGCGTCGTCATCACCGACGACGTGTCCGCGGCCCAGCAGGTGCAGGCGTGGTCGCCCGCCGAGCGCGCCGTCCTGACGATCGACGCGGGCGGCGACATGGTGCTCGCGTCCGCCGACCCGAGCGTCGTGCAGCCCATGGTCGCGGCCGTCGTCGAGCGCGCGACGACCGACGCGGCGTTCGCCGCGAAGGTCGACGCAGCGGTGCTCCGCGTGCTCGCCGCGAAGGAGCGTCTGCGCTGAGCCCGAGCGGTATAACTGACGCCATGGCTGCCCGTCGCCCCTCGCCCCGCCCGACGCTCGAGGCCGTCGCGGCCGTCGCCGGCGTCTCCCGCGCCACCGTGTCCCGCGTCATCAACGGGGTGCCGACGGTCGACCCGGCGATCGTCGAGGTCGTCGAGAAGGCGATCGACGAGACGGGCTACGTCCCCAACCTCGCGGCGCGCACCCTCGTGACGCGACGCACCGGGTCGGTCGCGCTCGTCGTCTCCGAGCCGACGGAGCGGCGGCACACCAGCCCCTTCCTGGAGCGCCTGTTCACCGACCCCTACATCGGCCGGGTCACCGCCGGCGCGCAGCAGGTGCTCCGGCCGCGCGACATCCATCTCGCGATCCTGCCCGCCGACCCGCCCGCGCACGACCAGGTCGTGCGCTATGTGCGCCAGGGCCACGTCGACGGCGTCCTGCTCATCACGTCGAGCTCCGGCGACCCGCTGCCCGCGCGGTTCGCCGCGCTGTCCGTGCCGGTCGTGCTCTCGACGCACCTCGACGGGGCCGACGAGTCGGCCGGCGTGAGCTGGGTCGACCTCGACCAGGCCGCGGGCGGCCGCCTCGCGGCCGAGCACCTGGTGGCCCGCGGCCGGACGCGCCTGGCGACCGTCGCCGGGCCCGCCGACGTCCCCTTCGCGCGCGCCCGGCTGGAGGGCTTCCTCGACGCGGTGCGGGCCGCCGGTCTCCCCGAGCCGTTCGTCGTCGAGGGCGACTTCACGCGCGCGGGCGGCGAGGCGGCCGCGCGCGAGCTCCTCGCCGCACGCCCCGACGTCGACGGCGTGTTCGGCGCGAGCGACCTCATGGCCGACGGCGCGTCCACGGTCCTGCAGGAGGCCGGCCGGCGCGTCCCGGAGGACGTCGCGGTCGTCGGGTTCGACGACTCCACGGTCGCGCACCAGGCGCACCCCCCGCTCACGACGGTGCGTCAGCCCGTCGAGGAGATGGCGGCCGAGATGGCGCGCCTCCTGCTCGCGGCGATCGACGCCCCGGAGACCGAGCCTCGCTCGGTCCTGTTCGACCCGACCCTCGTGGTGCGCGACTCCGCCTGACCCCGCCTCGCGCTGAGTGCATGAAATAGTCGCGGTCGAATCGATCCGACCGCGACGATTTCATGCACTCAGCGGGGCTGGGAGTCCGGGTCAGTGGCCGCCGCTCGCGATGAAGGCGATGCCCGCCGCGATCGCGACGACGACGACGGCGAAGCACACGAGCGCGCCCACCCGGCGACCGCGGGTGGCGCGCTCGACGCGCACGGTCCGGCCGTCGGACGTGAAGCGGCCGTCGGGGGTGCCGACCTCCACGGGCACGGCCCGGCCGGCGGCGAGCCGGACCCCGAGCGCGAAGAGGGCGGGCAGGCCCGCGCCGACGACGAGGCCGGCGACGACGACCTTGAGCAGCGAGTCGATCTCGACGAACACGGTTCTCTCCTCCGGGCTGCCGGGGTCAGACGCTCGCGCGCTGGCGCGCGGCGGTCGGGGTCACGGTGGGTGCGCCCGCAGCGGGCGCGGCGGCCTGCGGCTCGGCGTCGGCGAACGGGTCGGCCGCGTCGAGGCGGCGCTCCAGCGCGGCCTCGCGCGCCTCGACGACCTCGGCCTCGAGCCCGGCGTCCACCGCGCCCTCCTCCCAGGCGTCGTTGACGTTGTTGTGGTCCACGGGCTTGCGGCGCGACGCGACCCAGATGGCGACGGACGTCGCGACGAGGATCGCGAACACGACGACCGTCCCCGCTGCGCCGCCGATCCCGTGCTGGATGCCGTAGCAGGCCGCGCCGACGAGGCCGGCGGCCGGCAGCGTCAGGCCCCACGCGGCGAGCATGCGGCCCGCGACGCCCCAGCGGACCGTGGCGCCCGGCATCCCGACGCCCGAGCCGAGGATCGAGCCGGTCGCGACGTGCGTCGTCGAGAGCGAGTACCCGAACAGCCCGGACATGAGGATCACCGCCGCGGACGACGTCTCGGCGGCCATGCCCTGACGCGTGTCGATCTCGACGAGGCCCTTGCCGAGCGTGCGGATGATGCGCCAGCCGCCCAGGTACGTGCCGAGCGCCATGAAGGACGCACAGGCGAGGATCACCCAGAACGGCACGCCCGAGTCCGCCGGGACGGCGCCCGCCGCGATGAGCGCGAGCAGGATGATGCCCATCGACTTCTGCGCGTCGTTGGTGCCGTGCGCGAGCGAGACGAGCGACGCCGAGCCGACCTGGCCCCAGCGGAACGCCCGGGTCGAGACGTCCTCGGGGACGTCGCGCGTGAGGCGCGCGACGGCCCAGGTCCCGACGCTCGCGACGCCGACCGCGACGAGCGGGGCGAGCAGCGCGGGGATGAGCACCTTGGCGGCGACACCGCTCCAGATGACGCCCTGCGTCCCCACGGCCGCGAGCACCGAGCCGACGACGCCGCCGATCAGCGCGTGCGACGAGCTCGACGGGATGCCGAGCAACCAGGTCAGCAGGTTCCAGGTGATGCCGCCCACGAGCCCCGCGAGGACGACCTCGAGGGTGATGACGTCGGCGTCGACCAGACCCTTCGCGATGGTCGCCGCGACCGCCAGGGAGAGGAACGCTCCGACCATGTTGAGGACGGCGGAGAGGGCGACGGCGGTCTTGGGCTTGAGGGCCTTGGTGGCGATGGAGGTGGCCATCGCGTTGCCCGTGTCGTGGAAGCCGTTGGTGAAGTCGAAGGCCAGTGCGGTCACGACGACGAGCACCAGCAGGAGCGTCTCGGTCACGTCGTCCATGGTGGGGTCATCCCCGGAGCGCGCTCGACCATCCTGTGGATTCTTCCGCCACTGTTCACCGACAGTTCATCCGGCGTTCGAAGCCGGTGTTCGAACGCCGGACGGGGCCTGGCCGGGCAGGGCCGGACGGCCCGCGGGAACGGGCGGCCCGGCCCTGGTGAGGACGACCCGCGGGGTGCCGCACAGGGCGACGCACGGCGACGGCCGGGACGTCAGGCGACGGTCGGCGCGCCCAGGTCGGCGAGGGCGTCGTCGAGGTCGTCGACGACGGTCGCGACCGCCTCGCGCTGCGTCCGGGCGCGCTCCGCCTCCGCCGCGACGGCGGTGCGCGCCTCGGCCAGCTCGGCGTCGAACCGCTCGGCGCTCGCCTGCGCGGCGGCACGCTGGTCCCGCGCGCGCTGCTCGCCCGAGAACCACTGCCACGCCGCGACCACGGCCGCGACGACGGTCACCGCGTACCAGGCCGGCGCGACCACGATCCCGAGCACGAGCGTCACCACCGCGAGCGCCCCGACCCCGCCGACGACGCCCCACGACACCCCGTCGACGGGGCGCGCGAGGAGCTCCGCCCGCGCCGTCGCGGCGGGCGACGCCCCGTCGTCGGCCGGCGTGACGGTGACGGTCCGGCCCGCGAGGCGCAGCACGCGCGACGGCGCCGGGGACGCCGCGAGCTCGGAGGCCCGCGCGTGGCTCGCGACGCGCAGGTCGTCGACGAGCAGCGGTGCCGCGATCGCCACGAGCCCCGGGTCGGTGCCGCGCGCGTCGTCCACCAGCAGGTCGACGAGCGTCCCCGCGGACGCGTCCCACTCCGGGCCGTCGTCCTCGGGCGCGCGGCCCACGCGGTCGGCCAGGAGCTCCGCCCGCTCGAGGAGGCCGCGCTCCACGGGCGCGCCCTCGTTCACGAGCGACCCGACGACCCGCAGCAGCGCCGCGCCGGGGGCGGGTGCGCCGCTCGGCGCCGCAGTCGTGCCGGAGGTGGTGCCCGACGGCGCCCCGAGCGCGAGCGGCCCGGGCGCCGGCGACGGCAGCGCGACCTCCCCCGCCACGACGGCCCGCGACCACGCGGTCCAGGACCGCAGCAGCGGCAGGGCGTCGGGCGCCGCGGTGCGGCGACGCGTCCCGGACCCGTCGGCCGCGGCGGCTTCGGGCGATCCCCAGTCGTCCGCGCTCCCGGGGAGCGCGGGCGCGGCCTCGAGGAGCCGGGCGCGCCAGCGGGCGTGCGCGTCGTCGTCGAGCAGGGCCACGCGGTCGGCGAGCGCCGCGCGGACGACCGCGACGCCGTCGTCCCCGAGGTGCCCCGCGGCCGCCGCGCACCACAGCGCCCGCTCGGAGACCGACACGAGGACCTCGTCCGGCCGCTCGCCGGGGCGCTCCGGTGCCGCCTCCGGCTCCCCGTCGGCGCTGCCCCAGCCGCCCTCGGGGAGGACGGGGGCGTCGAGCACCGAGGGCGTCCACTCGCGCGCGAGGTCGGACCGGCCCACGAGCGCGCACACCGCGACGAGGTAGGTCGCGGCCCGACGGCGGTCGCGCAGGAGCGCCTCCTGCGCCGCCTCGGGGTCGAGCCGACCCGCGGGCAGCTCGGCGACGGCGAGCGCCGCGGGGACGAGCCAGTAGCCGGGAACGTCGGCGAGGTCGGGCGACCGGCGCAGGTGCGACACGTCGCCCTCGCCCGCCACGACGGCACGCGTCAGGGCGCGCGCCGCGTCCCGGGCGCGTCGGGCGGGCGTGAACAGCGCGAGCTCCTCGCGCACCTCGCCGAGCTCGATGAGCGCGTTGACGAGGCGCGTGAGCACCTCGACCCGACTGGACAGGTCGCCCTCCAGCGAGCGCAGCCGCCGGTTGAGCGACGCCTCGCGCGACCGCGCCATCGCGGCCTGCGCGGCGAGCTCGTCCGAGAGGGCCTGCATGTTGCCCTGGTCGCTGCGCCAGTAGCTGTACGTCGACATGCGCGCGAGCGTACTCAGCCGTGCGCCGCTGTCGAGGGGGAGTTCTCCCCCGTGTGCCCCGCCGCTGAGCGCCGCGGACGCATGAGCGGCGGATCGAGGACGGCGGGCACGCTGGCGGGCGCGAGGTCCGGGTCCGCTGCCGAACCCGGGGTCGCTCCCCACGCGGGGCCGGTCGTGGGGAGGGACCCCGGGTTCGGCGCGGCGCGGTAGAGGGTCGCAGGGCGGCCGGTGCCGCCTGAGGTCGTGCGGCCGGTGTCCTGGAGGAAGCCCGGGGTGGTCGTGGCCTTGCGCGAGAAGTTGCGCGGGTCGAGCCGCACGCCCCAGACCGCCTCGTAGACGCGCCGCAGGTCGGCGACCGTGAACTCGGGCGGGCAGAACGCCGTCGCGAGGGCCGAGTACTCGAGCTTGGCGCGGGCCCGCTCGACGCCGTCGGCGAGGATCCGCGCGTGGTCGAACGCGAGCCCGGTGCCCGACGGCGCCCGGTCGCCCGACGCCGTCGACCCGGCCGGGGCCTGCGCGAGCAGGGGCGCGACGGGGTGCCAGGCCGCTCCCCCGGCGTCGGACCCGGCGTGCACGACGCCGAACTCGGGGGCGAGCAGGAGGTAGGCGACGGAGAGGACCGGCCCGCGCGGGTCGCGGTGGAGCGGCCCGTAGGTGCGGAGCTGCTCCAGGTGGCCGGGCGGGCGGACGCCGGTCTCCTCCGCGAGCTCGCGCCGGGCCGCCCCGGCGAGCCCCTCCTCCGGCAGCACGAACCCGCCCGGGAGCGCGAGCGCGCCGCGGAACGGCTCGATGCCGCGCTCGACGAGCAGCACGTGCAGGGCGTCGTCGCGGACCGTGAGCGCGACGACGTCGACCGTGACGGGCAGCAGCGCGGCGGTCGGCGGGACGCCGGGGGTCGGGCTGACGGACGGGGTCATGCGGTCATCGTCGCACATTAGCGTCAGGTTGACGAGAACGATCGGAGAGGTCTAGCGTCCTTATCGTCAGAACGACGAGAAAGAGATGGAGACGACCATGGCGACTATCCGCACCTACCCGTGGACCCGGCACTTCCTCGGCAGCCCCACCGGGCACGTCGTGCACCTGCGCCGCGGGCGCGTCGCGCACGAGGGCGTGGGTCAGGCGTTCTGGTTCCGGCCGACGACGTCGGTCCTCTCGGAGGTCCCCGTCGACGACCAGGAGCTGCCCGTCTTCTTCCACGCCGTGACCGCCGACCACCAGGACGTCACCGTCCAGGCCGGGGTCACCTACCGGTTCACCGACCCCGTGACCGTCTCGCAGCGCCTCGACTTCGCCGTCGACCCGGGCAGCGGCGAGACGAGCACCGCGGGCCGGGACCAGGTGACCAGCATCGTCGGCCGGCTCGCGCAGAGCCGCGCCGCCGACGCGCTCGCGGCGATGCCCCTCGCCGACGCCCTCACGGCCGGCGTGCCGCGCGTGCGCGACGTCCTCACCGACGCGCTGACCACCGACCCGCGCCTCACCGCGACCGGGATCGTGGTCATCGGCGTCCAGGTGCTCGCCGTCCGCCCCGAGAAGGACGTCGAGCGCGCGCTCCAGACGCCGGCGCGCGAGCGCGTGCAGGCCGAGGCCGACCGCGCGACGTACGAGCGCCGGGCCCTCGCCGTCGAGCGCGAGCGTGCGATCGCCGAGAACGAGCTCGCGAGTACGATCGAGCTCGCGACCCGCCGCGAGCGCCTCGTCGCCCAGGAGGGCGCGAACGCGCGGCGCGAGGCGGAGGAGAAGGCCGCCGCCGCGCTGGTCGACGCCCGCGCGACCGCCGAGCGCGCTCGGCTCGCGACCGACGCGCAGGCCGAGCAGGTGCGCGTCGTCGGCGCGGCCGAGGCCGCCGCCGAGCAGGCCCGCATGGACGTCTGGGCGAGCGCAGGCCCGGGCACGCTCCTCGCCCTCGCGGTCCGCGAGGCGGCCGGCGCGCTCCCCGACGTCCAGAACCTCACCGTCACGCCCGACCTCCTGACGGGTGTGCTGGGCTCGCTGCTGGGCGGCGCGCTCGGTGGGCCCGACGGCGGACCGGACGGCGGGCGGTCGGGGACGGCCGCGGGCGCCGGGACCACGGGGAAGGCGGCCTGACGGTGCTGCGGCGACGCGCCGTCGTCGTGCACCGGCGCACGGAGCTCGACGACCTGCTGGACCGGCACGGGACCCGTGGTCAGGCGGAGTTCTTCCTCCGCTCGCGCGGTCGGTCGCTCGCCGAGGTCCAGGCGCGGCACGACGCGCTCGCGGCGGCGCGCGACGCCGTCGTGACCGCCCTCCCGGCGGGCTGGGCGCGTGCGGACGTCGAGCGCGCCGACCTGTCGCGGTTCCTCCTCGCGCCGGAGGACGTCGTGGTCGTCGTGGGGCAGGACGGTCTCGTCGCGAACGTCGCGAAGTACCTGCGCGGGCAGCCCGTGCTGGGCGTGGATCCCGAGCCCGGGGTGAACCCCGGGGTGCTCGTGCGGCACTCGGTGGGGGCCGCCTCGGCCCTCCTCCGCGGTCTCGGTGACGACGCCCCCGCGGGCGCGCCCGACCCCACGGCGGTCCTGCCCGTCGACGCGCTCACCATGGTCCGTGCCGACCTCGACGACGGGCAACACCTCACCGCGCTCAACGAGGTGTTCGTCGGGCACCCGAGCCACCAGAGCGCGCGCTACACGCTGCGGTGCGCGGCGGGCGAGGAGCGGCAGTCGTCGTCGGGCGTGCTCGTCGCGACCGGCACCGGCGCGACGGGCTGGTGGGCGTCGCTCGCGCACGACCGGGGCGGCCGCCCTGCGCTGGGTCGCACCGAGCACCGGCTCGGCTGGTTCGTGCGCGAGGCGTGGCCCTCGCCGGCGACGGGCGTCACGCTCACGGAGGGCGTCGTAGAGGACGGCGCGGACGTCGCGCTCACCGTCGCGTCGGACCGGCTCGTCGTGTTCGGCGACGGTGTGGAGGACGACCGGCTCGTCGCCTCCTGGGGCCAGACCGTGACCGTCCGCACCGCCGACTCGCCCCTGCGGCTCGTCCGCCCCTGACCGCCGGGTGCCCGATTTCACCCGGGTGATCCGTCCGGGCGACGAGGGTCCGTGGGTAGCATCGCTGCGGTCATGGGATCCCCATGACGCACCCCTCCCGCGGGCCTGGCCTGCGGGGACGCCGCCCCCCGAGCCTGCCGAGGTCCCTGCCATGAGCGCGCCCATCGCCTTCACCGACAACGTCCGCGACCTGTCGAACGCGGGCGGCTACCAGTTCGAGTTCCGGTGCGAGCGATGCGGCAACGGGTACCGGTCCGCGTACCAGGCGGACCTCGTCGCCAAGGGCAGCAGTCTCGTCCAGGCGGCGGGCCGGTTCTTCGGCGGCAAGGTGGCCGACCTGTCGTACGCGGCGGGTTCGTGGGCCGCCGACCGGCAGACCAACTCGTCCGCGAAGGACAAGGCGCTCGACGCCGCCGTCGGCGAGGTGCGCGACGCCTTCCGCCAGTGCCACGGCTGCGGCGACTGGATGTGCCACGAGGTCTGCTGGAACGACGCCGTCGGGCAGTGCGTGCGCTGCTCGCCCCAGCAGGCGGAGGAGCTCGCCCAGCTCCAGGCCGAGGCGCGCCGCTACCAGCTCCAGGAGCAGCTCCGGACGACCGACCTAGTCGGCGGCGCGGACCTGCGGACGCCGGTCGTCACGCAGTGCCCGTCGTGCTCGGCCAAGGTCGGAGGCGGCAAGTTCTGCCCCGAGTGCGGCGAGCGCCTCGCGCAGGTCGCCGCGTGCCGCGAGTGCGGCACGCAGAACGCCGCGGGCGCGCGGTTCTGCGCCGAGTGCGGCAGCCCGCAGGCCGTCTGACCGCGGGCCGCGTCCACGCACGCCACCCGGACGCCGGGCGGCGGCCTCAGAGGTCCGGAGGCGTCCCGCCCGACCGGCCCCGACGCGCCGCCTGACGAGCCTCCCGCGCCTCGCGGGCCTCACGGTCCCGGCGCGCGCGGAGCACGGCCTCGCGCCGCTCGCCGATCTCGTCGCTCGTCAGGCTCGTCAGGTGGTCCTCCGCACCGCGCGCCGCCGCCCGCTCCGCCTCGACGCGGGCCCGGTGCTCGGCCGACTGCGGGCGCGTGCGCACGACGCGCGGGTCGATCCGGTACTCGTCGCCGTGCCGCTCGAGTCGGCGCCGCGCCGCCAGGCGTGCGCGCTCGCGATGGAACCGCCACGTCCAGGCCCGGCGGAGCGCGACGACGGACCAGAGCGCGAACGGGACCGCGGCCACGACGAGCCCGACCCGCCAGCCGGACGGCAGCGCCGTCGACGCCCCGGTGCTCGCGAGCACCCAGGCGATCCCTGCGGGGACCGCGGGCCAGAACTCGCGGAAGTCGAGGTTCCAGCCGCAGGCGTAGAAGCGCATGAGGGTGTCCGTGAGCCGCGTGCGCCGCTGCGGCTGGAGCGACATCGCGACCGGACCCGGCACGGGCGGGCCGAGCGTCGTGCCGGGCGCGACGTGGCTCGTGAACGAGAGCCGGTCGCCGCGGTACGCGGGCCGCAGCGCGCGCCCGGCGTACACGAAGGACAACGCGGCGAGCGGCCAGATCGCGCACGACAGGTACCACGCGACCGGCCCCGCGAGCACCACGACGATCGGCGCGACCACGGCGAGCCGGCCCAGCACGGCGCCGGGCGAGGCCACGAGCTCGGCCCACGGCTCCTGGTCCGCGGGTGGCTCGAACAGCCCGTACGCCGCGACCGCGAGGTACAGGCCCAGGACGAACAGCCCGATCGTCGTCCACACGAGCCCGATCGCGAGGTAGCCGACCGGGCGCAGCAGCAGCGCCGCCGTCCCCGGGGGCGTCGCGTCGCGCGCGGCCCGCGGGTCGGGCGTCGAGCCCGTCACCGCCCCGCGAGCCCGAGCACGTCGAGCACCCACGCGTCCTCGTACGCGACCTCGCGCCAGCCCTCGTACCGGCCCGAGACGCCGCCGTGCCCGGCGTGCATCTCGATCTTCAGCAGCGCGGGCGCACCGGCGGCGCGCAGGCGCGCGACCCACTTGGCCGGCTCGACGTAGAGCACGCGCGTGTCGTGGAACGACGTCACGGCGAGGATCCGCGGGTAGTGGGCCGCGTCGTCGGGCACGTTCTCGTACGGCGTGTAGGTGCGCATGTACCGGTAGACCTCGGGGTCGTGCAGGGGGTCGCCCCACTCGTCCCACTCGACGACGGTCAGCGGCAGGGACGGGTCGAGGATCGACGTGAGCGCGTCGACGAACGGGACCTGCGCGAGCACGCCCGCGAACAGCTCGGGCGCGAGGTTGGTCACCGCGCCCATGAGCAGCCCGCCCGCGGAGCCGCCCTGCGCCACGAGGCGCTCGGGGCTCGTCCAGCCCGCGTCGACCAGGTGGCGCGCGACCGCGACGAAGTCGGTGAACGTGTTCCGCTTGGCGAGCGTCTTGCCGTCGTCGTACCAGCGGCGCCCCATCTCGCCGCCGCCGCGCACGTGCGCGACCGCGAACACGACGCCGCGGTCCAGCAGCGACAGGCGCGAGATCGAGAACCCCGGGTCGATGCTGATCTCGTACGACCCGTACCCGTAGAGCAGGAGCGGCGCGGGCTCCGCGCCCGTGCCCGTCGCGTCGAGCCCGACGGCGTCGCGCCGCCACACGAGCGAGACCGGCACCTGCGTCCCGTCCTCGGCCGTGGCCCACTCGCGGCGCTGCACGTAGTCCGCGGCGTCGTACCCGCCGAGCACGGGCTGCTGCTTGAGCAGCGTGAGCTCGTCGGTCTCGACGCGCAGGTCGTACACGGTCGACGGCGTGACGAAGCTCGCGTAGGACAGGCGCACGTTCGGCTGGTCCCACTCGGGGTTGCCCGCGAGCGCGGCGGTGTACAGCGGCTCGTCGAACGCGACCTCGCGCACGTGCCAGTGGTCGCCCGAGGGTGCCGGGGTGTCGCCCGTGCGGATCGGGGTCGGCAGGCCCGCCGGGCGCGGCGGCTCGGCCGACGCGAGGTCGATCACCCCGACCCGCGAGAGCGCGTCGCGCCGGTAGGAGACGACGAGGTGCGAGGCGAAGGCGTCGACCCCCTCCAGCCGGGTCTCGGGGTCGTGCGGCACGACGACGGTCGCCTCGCCCGGCCCTCCCGGGGACGTGCCGCCGTCGGGCACGCCGGTCACGACGAGCTCGAAGTTCTCCGCGCCGTCGTTGTGCAGCACGAGCAGCACGTCCCGCCGCTCCCCCGCCGAACCCGACGTCGCTGTCGTTCTCCCGGCCTCTCCGGCACTTTCCTCGTGCTCGACCGCGGGGAACCACGTGCTCGGCAGGACCGCGTGCTCGACGGTGTACTCGACGCCCTCGCGGCGCGGCCACACGACGCGCGGCTCGGCGGTCGGGTCGGCGGCGTCGATCAGCCAGGTCTCCGACGTGATCTTCGAGCCGACGTCGATCTGCACGAACCGCTGCGAGCGCGAGACGCCCACGCCGACCCAGTAGCGCTCATCGGGCTCCTCGAAGACGACGACGTCCTGCGTCGCCGGGGTGCCCACCTCGTGGCGCCACACGCGCCAGGGCCGCCACGCGTCGTCCACCGTCGGGTAGAAGACGAACCGCCCGTCCGGGGAGAAGACGGCGCCCGGGAACGTGCCGGGGACCTCGTCCACGAGGTCCGTACCCGTGTCGAGGTCGCGGATGCGCAGCGTGTACCGCTCGTCGCCGACGACGTCGACCGCGTACGCGAGCCGCGTGCCGTCGACCGACACGTCGAACGACCCGAGCGAGAAGAAGTCGTGCCCCTCGGCCTCGACGTTGTCGTCGAGCAGCACCTGCTCGCCCGGCACGGGAACGCCCGGCTCCAGCACGGGCGGCACCCAGGACGACGGCGCGTCGCTGCCGAGGCTCGCGTCGATCGGCGCGCGCGCCCGGATCGGGTACTGCGAGCCCTCCACCGTGCGCGCGTAGTACCAGTGCGCGCCCTGCCGCACGGGCACGGACAGGTCCGTCTCGAGCGTGCGCGCCTTGATCTCCTCGAAGATCCGCTCGCGCAGCGGCTCGAGGTGCGCGAGCCGCGCCTCGGTGTACGCGTTCTCGGCCTCCAGGTGGGCGACGACCTCGGGCGACTCCTTGTCCCGCATCCACTCGTAGTCGTCCTCCACGGTCTCCCCGTGGTGCGTGCGCGGCGCCGGGCGGCGGGGCGCGACGGGCGCTGCCGGCTCCTCCCGCTCCGCGGGGGTCGGCGGCGTGGCGGTCTGCGTGAGGTCGTCAGGCATCTGGCCAGGGTAGTGCCGCCCGACGGCGCCCGGCCGCCGTGGCGCGTCCCGCACCGGTCGTTACGCTCGACGCGTGACGCAGGAGCAGGGGGCCCGCCCGACGTCGGAGACGCTCACGAGCGGCGAGATGGTGCGCGCGTCGGGGCTGTCCATCAAGGCGCTGCGGCTCTACGACGCGAACGGGCTCCTCGTCCCCGCGCGCGTCGACCCCCGCACGGGGTACCGCGCCTACGCGCCCGAGCAGGTCGAGCGGGGGCGCGCCCTGGCGCTGCTGCGCCGGCTCGACGTGCCGCTCGCGCGCGTCCCCGAGGTGCTCGACGCCGACCCGCGCGACGTGCGCGACGTCCTCCTCGGGTGGTGGGACGAGCAGCAGCGGGCGCTCGCGGAGCAGCGCGCGACCGCCGAGGAGCTCGCCCGCCGGCTCGCCGCGCGACGCGGTGAGGCCGAGGTCCGGTGGCGCGACGTCCCGGCGTGCACGGTCGCCACGATCACGTCGTCCACGACCCAGGCCGACCTCGTCCCGACCTTCAGCGCCGACCTGCTGACGATCCGGGCGCACCTCGCCGCCGCGGGCGCCGAGGCGGGCGCCGCGCACTGGGTGATCTACCACTCGCCCGTCGGCCGCGACGTCCCCGGTCGCGTCGAGGCGTGCGTCCCGTACCGGGGGCCGGTCGTCCCCGCCGGGCCGGTCGTGCTCCGCGAGGACCCGGCCCGCACGGAGGCGTACGTCGAGGTCCCCTCGCGCGACTGCCGGTTCCCGCAGATCGTCGGGTACCTCGACGCGCTGCGCGTCGCGACCGGGCAGGCGCACGCCCCGTCCCGCGAGGTCTACGCCGTCCCGTGGTCCGACGAGCCGGACGCCGTCGTCGCGGAGGTCGCGCTCGCCGTCGGGCCCGGCCCCGCGCGCTGACCCGTCAGTCCTCGACGAGCTCCAGGTCTCCGGGGAGCCAGGTGCGGTCGAACCACGGCTCGAGCGGCCCGTACAGGCGCAGCATGGGAAACCACGACCTGCCCGGGACCGTCTCGACCCAGTTGCTCTCGCGCCCCGCGGGCGGCTCGGGCCCGAACCACAGCACGGTGCTCCCGTCGGACTCCGTCGCGACCGTGCCGCTGAGGCTCATGACGCTGGGGTACGGGTTCGCGGTCTGGAGGAGCGACCGGGTCTGGGTGTCGTAGAGGTCCACCGACCAGAAGTTCTTCGCGGGCGGGTTCGGCGGCAGCACGAGCCGGTACGTGCGCGCCCCGTCGAGGATCCGGCCCTGCGCGTCGTGGGCGGTGTACGCGTAGGCGGACCCGGCCCCGACCTGGGCGTGCGCCATGGCGGGGGTGATGACCGTCGCGAAGAAGTGGAACTGCGTGCGCGCGTCCAGCAGGCGCGCACCGTCGGCGAGGAACTCGTAGGAGCCACCGAGGAACGCCTGGAGCCAGCTCGACCCGGGCGCGACGCGCGCCTCCGGGTCGCGGGGCGAGTACACGAGCGCACGGCTGATCGCCGCGCCGGCCCGCGCGGCGGTGTCGAGCGTCGCACGCAGCTCCGGGCTCGGGGCGAACGGGCGGCCGGGCACGATGCCCACGGCGCGCAGCAGGCCCGCGCGCTCCGGGTCGAGCGCGCTCGTCGGCTCCTCCGCGACGATCTCGGCGACCTCGTCGAAGAACGAGGCGTCGTTGGCGTGCACCGTGTTGACGCGCGACCCGGCGATGTTGACGAACTCGGTCGGCGCAGGGTCCGCAGCGTCGGCGAGCGGGTAGATCCGCGTCTCCTTCATGGCCGGCACGCCGCCCAGCGCGCGCAGCACGACCCAGTTGGTGAACGTCGGCGTCCGGTAGACGAAGTAGCCGTCCGGGACCTCGCCGTCGTAGCCGGGCGGGAGGAAGAGATAGCGACCGCCCTCGCCGCGGTCCGGACCCGCGATGCCCATGTCCGCGACGTAGCGGAACCAGAAGTCGTCGACGACGCACAGCGACTGCTTCGGCGGCTCGATGACGAGCGGGCCCGTCTCGCGCAGGTCGACGAAGAGCGACCCGTACGTCGTCGCGGTGTTCGGCGTGAGGAAGATCGCGCCCGAGTCCGCGCGCGGGTCGGTGTAGCCAACCTGGTTCGACCGCAGGAGCCCGAGGCTGCGGAACCCGCGCCGCATCGCCACGAGCGAGGCGCCGGGCACGGTGCTGAGGAACGCCTCGACCCCGCGCAGGAAGTCCAGCGACCCGTAGAGCCGCTCGACGGACTCCGGGGTCGGCACCCCGTCGACCAGCTCGAACCGCCCCAGCGGGGTGTCCACCGGCGACGGCGTGCTCACGGCGGCGACCGCCGCGGCCAGGGCGTCGGCCCCGGCGCTCGTCGCCGTACTGGTCTCGGTGCTCGCGTCGGGCATGGCTCAGGCCCCTTCGTCGGTCGATGCACGGCAGGCACGCTCGACGCCGAGCGGCTGCGCCGACCGTAGGCCCGGGGCCACCGCGCCGCCACCGGGAACACGGCTTGACCCTGCCCCTGGGGCGGACCCCAGGCTCGCGGCATGGACGTCTCGCGCTACGCCACCCACAGCCCCTGCTCCGACCCACGCCACCACGCGCCGCTCCTCGCGGCCGTGGCGCCCGACCCGGCGAGCCTGCACGCGGCCGTGACGAACGCCGTCGTGCACTACCGCGCCGGGGCGACCGCCGCCACGCCGGACCAGCTCGACGACGTCGACCGGCGCTGGACGGCGTCGATCCTCGACGCGGTCGTGGAACGCTCGCCCGGCCCCCTCGACGCGCCGCGCTCCTCCGAGCGTCAGGTCGGGGGATGCTGCCGCGACCACTCCCTCCTCGCCGTCGCCGTCCTCCGCGAGCACGGCGTCCCGGCCCGGACGCGCCTCGGGTTCGCGGACTACCTCGGCACGGACGGGTTCCACCACGACCACGTCGTCGTGGAACGGCACGACGGCGCGCGATGGGTGCGCTCCGACCCGGAGCTCGGGCCCGACGACGTCGCGTTCGACCCGTTCGACCTGCCGACCGGCGAGGGGTCGCCCTTCGAGACCGCCGCGGAGGTCTGGACGGCGTACCGCGCCGGACGCCGCGACCTCGCCGACCACGGCGCCGGTCCCGACCTGCCCTGGCTGACCGGGCCCGGGTTCGTCCAGCGGTACGTGCTCGCCGACCTCGCGCACCGGCAGCGGCACGAGCTCCTGCTGTGGGACGTGTGGGGGGCGGCCGCCCTGCCCGGCGCCGCCCCGGACGAGCGGGCCGTGGCGCTCACGGACCGGGTCGCCGACCTCACGCTCCAGGCCGACGCGGGCGACCGGACCGCCGAGGCGGCGCTCACCGTGCTCTGGGCGACGGACGACCGCCTGCGGCCCGGTCGCTACGTCACGACCTGGTCGCCCACCGGCCGGCTCGGCTGGACCGACCTGGTCGCGCGCCGGACCGGCTGGGCCGCCGTCCCGCGCGACGCTGCTCTCGTCGGGTGAGCCCCGCGGGTGAGCCCGGTGGGCGGGTCCCGCCTGCCGCGCCGGGTGCGGCTCAGCCCAGCAGCGCGACCGTCCGGCCGTCCCAGCGCAGGAGCCGACCCTGGGCCGGCACGAACGACGCCCACTCGCCCTCGAGGTCCTGCTCCCAGACGACCGAGCCCGACGACAGCTCGAGCGCGACCACGCGCGGGTGGCTGCCGGTGGACGGGTCGACGAGCACCAGGATCGCGCACCGCCCGTCCGTGAAGGCCTGCGTCACCATCGCCGACCGGCCCTCGTCGCCCCCGAGGTCGTCGAGGAACCGCGACCAGGTCTGCTCGCCCGAGAGCGCGTCGAGCGCCAGGACGGTGCTCGCCGTGCCGACGACGGCCGTGCCCTCCGCGAGCACGTAGACGGCCTCCGGGACGCGCGCGCCGTCGTACGTCCACAGGCGCGCGCCCTCGTCGTCGTACGCGCGCAGGTCGATCCCGTCGCGCACGAGGAGCACGCCGGGCGCCGGGTCGTCGGTCGCCTGCGGGTCGAGCACCTCGCCCGGGGCGTCGAGGACGGGCACCCCGGCCGCGTCCAGCACCCGGTCGGGTCGCAACGCCCCGGTCGTGCCCTGCCGGTCGGCGTCCACGAGGAACCGCCCGCCCGCGAGCGGGACGGCGCCGTCGGTCGGCAGGTCCGGGTCGTCCAGGCGCTCGCCGTCCGGGAGGAAGGACGCCGCGACGCCGCAGCCGCCGACGTCGACCAGGGTCTCCGTCGCGACGAGCGTGAGCCGGTCCGGGTCGATCTCCTCGCCGCCCGTCTCCGGGTCCCACGTGGTGCACGACCACGGCACGTCCTGGAACGGGAGCTCGCTCCGCCAGCGCACGTCGCCGGTCAGGGCGTCCTCGACCGTCACGACGACGTCGCGCCCCGCGACGCCGTCGACCGACTCCCCGGCGCCCGGGTCGACCGCGACGGGCGGCCCGCTCGGCTCGCCCGGCTCCCCGACGCGCTCGGCCCGGACCAGCCCGCCGTCGGGCCCCGGCACGAGCACCGCGCCGTCCACCTCGACGTCGCGCTCCCCCACGACCTGACCCGCCGCGCCGAGCACCGTCACGTGCGCCGGCGGGACGTCCGCGCCCGGCTCGGGCTGCGACCGCGTCCCGGGGTCGTACCAGAACGGCCCGACCCCGGATCCCGCGACGCACACCACCTCGCGTGACGCCACGCCGGGCAGCTCCCACGGGCTCCAGGACCCGCACACGGCCTCGTCGCCGCCGAGCGGGGTCCGCCACGCCTCGGCGCCGCTGTCCAGGTCCAGCGCGACGGCCTCGTCGCCCTCCACCGTCACGAGCAGACCCGGCAGGAACCCGACGCCGCGTTCCGTCGCGGCCGACGCCGTCCACCTCTCGGTCGGGGCGGCGTCGAGGGGCCGCACCGCCCCGCGCGCGACCTCGAGCCGCTCCTGCGCGTCACGGCTCGTCACCGTGTCGACGACGAGCATCCCGCCCACGAGCACCACCACGACACCGGTCACCACGGCGGCGGCGACCCAGCGCGCTCGCCTGCGGTCCCCGCGCGGCTCGCGCGGCTCGCGCGGCTCGTGCGGATCACGGGGCGGCCCCTCGACGTCCACCCCGTCCGGGCCGTCGCCGGCGGCCACCGTCGCGTCGTGCGCCCCGAGGCCGGGAGGGGTGTCGCGAGGGAGCGCACCGAGCAGCACGGGGTGCGGCGCGTCGAGGAGGTCGGGGTCGACGTCGATCCCGGCCGACTCGACGAGCTCGAACGTGCGGCGGTCGTCACCGCCGTCTCGTCGTCGGAGCGGCACGAGCCCAGCGTAGGACGGGCGTCAACCGAGCCGCGTGATCTCCGTCTCGCTCATCCGCAGGAGCCGACCCTGGAGCGGCGCGACCCAGGAGCCCCCGTCGTGACCGGTGGTCTGCGCCGTCCACGCGACGCCACCGTCGGCGAGGTCGAGCGCGATCAGGGACGTCGTCCCCGCCTCCCAGTCGGAGACGGCGAGGATCGCCCGGGACCCGTCCGTGTAGGCCACCTCGGCCGACCAGCCCGCCCCGATCTCCAGCCCCGCGATCAGCTCCTCGCGGTCGAGCGACCAGCGTTCGCCGCCCGTCGTGAGGTCGACGCCCGCCAGGGCGCCGTCCCCGTACCCGTGGGCGACGACGAGCGTCCCACCCGCGGCGACGAGCACCGCGTCCGGGGTGCTCTGCTCGGACGTGCGCCAGAGCTCGGTGCCCTCGGCGTCGAACGCGACGAGGTCCAGGCCGTCCCGCACGAAGGTCGGCACCGGGCGCCCGTCGGTCGACGGCGGCGAGAGGACGCTGCCCGGCGGCTCCCAGCGCACCGACCCGTCCGCCCCGAGAATCGCGGGCGCGGACGTCGGCTCGGTCCCGCTCGACGGGCCCCAGCCGTAGTCGTTGCCGGTCGGGTCGCGGGAGTAGGTGCCGTCGACGAGCGCGACGACCCCGTCGACGGGGTTGTCGGGCTCGTCCAGACGCGTGCCGTCGGGCGTGAACCACGACGTGACGCCGCAGCCCTCGACGCGCACCAGGCGCGTCTCGACCGCCGTCCACAGGTTCTCCAGGTCGGCGCGGACCGTCTCGTCGCCGTCGGCCTCGCTCCACACCGTGCACTGCCCGGACCCTGCGACGAAGGGGAGCTCCGCCTCCCAGCGCAGGTCCCCCGTGAGCGCGTCCTCGACCTGGACGACGGCGGGGCGTCCCTCCGGGATCTCGTTCGGCATCCCCGTCAGGTCGTCCACCTCGACCACGGCGCCCTCGCCGGCCGGGACCTCGCCCACGCGCTCGGCACGGACGATCGACCCGTCCGGCCCCGGGGTCAGGAGCGCGCCGTCCGTGCTCGCGTCACGTTGACCCAGCACCTCGCCGTCGTCGTCGACCACCGTGATCGTCCAGGTCGTCGCGACGACGCGGCCGGTCATGGGATCGACCTCCCGCGGCCCGTCGCGGACGATCCCTCCCGAGGGCTCGGGGACGGGCGCTACGCACACGAGCGTGTCGTCCGGCTCCCCGGACGGCGAGAGCCAGTAGAGCCAGCTGCCGCACGTCGCGTCCTTCCCGACGTCGACCCGCCAGCGCTCCTCGCCGCTGTCGAGCGAGACCGCGACCGCCTCCCCGTCCTCCACCGTCACCATGCTGTCGGGCAGCAGCGCGAGACCACCCGTGAGCCCCACGTCGGCGGTCCACTGCTCCCGGGGGGCGTCGGGCAGCGGCTCGACGCCGCCCGGTGCGGCGCGCAGGCGGTCGAGACCGGCCCGGCCGTGCCACGCGTCGACCGCGAGCATCCCGCCGAGCACGAGCGCGACCCCGGCGGCGACCGCCCCGACCATGGCGGGGCGCCGCCCGCGGCGGGGCGCCCTCGGACCGTCCGGGCCGTCCCCCGCGGGACGGGGCTCCTCCCCGTCGGGCGCGTCCTCGGCGTCCTGGTCGCGGGCGTCGGGTCCGAGGGCGGCTGCGTCGAGGTCGACCGGCCGCGCGACGCCCGACCGCACGGCGCCCGGCCAGGTCGCACCCGCGGCGCCACCCCGCGGCGCCTGTCCGGGGCCCGTCGCGGAACCCCATGCCGGCGCGTCGTCCTCGAGGTCCGCGTCCGCGTCCGCCGACTCGACCAGCTCGAAGGTCAGTCGGTCCCGGGCGTCACGGCGTCGGAGCGGCACACCGTCCAGCCTAGGGGACCTCGCGGTCGCTCCATCCTCGGGACTCGCACCACGCCCGCGCCGCTCCGGTGACGCCCGACGACCGGCGCGTGACGCCGTCGTGAACTCTCGACGAACACTCGTGCTCGTCCCGGCCGCGACCGTCGCGGCGCCGCCACACTGCCCCTGTGCACGACGAACTCACCGAGCTGGCTCAGCACACCGCGATGCGCCCGCCGGCGCGCGCGAGCGGCGCCGTCGCGGACCTCGCGCGGCCGGTCCTGTCGGTCGGCTCCTCCATGCCGGTCGGGCAGCTCGAGGTCGTGTTCCGCGACCCCGACGTCGCGTGCGTCGTCGTGCACGACGACGCGGTCCCCCCGCCCGGTGCTCCGGCCCCGCGCACGGGGGTCGTGGTGCGCGCGAGCCTCGTCGCCGCGCTTACCGGCCGGCTCGGCTACGGCCGCGCGGTCCTGGAGCGTCGGCCGGTCGCGAGCGTCACGGACTGGGCGCCGCTCGTCGTCGCGCCGACGGCGGCCGTCACGGAGGTCGCGACGCTCGCCATGTCCCGGCCGGACGACCACCGGTACGACGACGTCCTCGTCCGCGGCGGCCACTGGGCGAGCGTCGGCGCGGCCGAGCTCGTCCGCTCGCTCGTCGGCACGCTCGCGGAGCGGTCCACGCACGACCCGCTCACGGGACTGCTCTCGCGCCGCAGCACGTGGCACTCGCTCACCCGTCGCTGCCGGCTGGTCGCGCACGGCGGCACGCGCGTCGTGCTGCTCCTGCTCGACGTCCGCGACATGGCCGGGATCAACGCCGTCCACGGGCAGGACGCCGGGGACGCCGTCCTCGCGGGGGTCGGGCGGAGCCTGCGGTCGTGGCTCCCCGGGGGCTGCGAGGCGGGCCGCGTCGACGGCGACCGGTTCGCCGTGCTCGCGACGCTGCCCGCGATGGGCGACGTCGAGGCCGCCGCGAGCGCCGAGGCCCTGCGCCACGAGGTGCTCGCCCGGCTCGGCGCACCGGACGGCCCCGCCCGCCCGACGTTCCGCACCTCGCTCACGTGGTCCGTCGCCGGAGCGGCGGACGCCGACGAGCTCGTGCGCGAGGGCGAGGCCCGCCTCGCGACCACCCCCACCTCGCCGAACACGACATGGGTGCCGTTATCCGTCGGATAACGGCACCCATGTCGTGTTCGACAGCGCGTGGGGGCGTGGTCGGGTCAGGCGACGCCCAGGTAGGCCTCCTTGATGCTGGAGTCGGCCAGCAGCTCCTTGCCGCCCCCGGCGCGCACCACCTCGCCCGTCTCGAGCACGTAGGCGCGGTCGGAGCGCGAGAGCGCCTGCTGCGCGTTCTGCTCGACGAGCAGGACCGTCGTCCCCTGGGCGTTGATCTCCGAGACGATGCGGAAGATCTGCTGGATGACCATGGGCGCGAGGCCCATCGACGGCTCGTCGAGCAGCAGGAGCCGTGGGCGGGCCATGAGCGCGCGCCCGATCGCGAGCATCTGCTGCTCGCCGCCGGACATCGTGCCGCCCACCTGCTCCTTGCGCTCGGCGAGGCGCGGGAAGAGGTCGAACACCCGGTCGACGGTCTCGTCGTGCTCGGCCTTCGACGCGAACGTCCGCGCGTACGAGCCCATCTCCAGGTTCTCGATGACGGTCATGCCGGGGAAGATCCCGCGGCCCTCGGGCGCCTGCACGATGCCCTCCAGCACCCGCAGGTGGGCCTTCATCCTGGTGATGTCCTTGCCGTCGAAGAGGACCTTGCCCCGCGAGACCGGGCGGATGCCCGAGATCGCGCGCATCGTCGTCGTCTTCCCGGCGCCGTTCGCCCCGATGAGGGTGACGAGCTCGCCCTCCTCGACGGTGATCGAGATGCCCCGCACCGCCTCGATGCGCCCGTAGGCGACCGTCATGTCCTGCAGCTCAAGCAGTGGCATCGCCGCTGCCTCCTTCGGTCGTCGGCCCGGCGGCACGGTCCGGGCCCGTGCCCCCCTCGTCAGCGGTCAGCTCGGAGTCCGGCACGCCCAGGTAGGCCGCGATGACCTTGGGATCGCTCGTGACCTCGTCGGGCGTGCCGTCCGCGATGACGCGCCCGAACTCGAGCACGACGATCCGGTCGGTCACCCCGCGGACGAGGCGCATGTCGTGCTCGATGAGCAGGACGGTGTAGCCGTCGTCGCGGATGTGGCGGATGAGGTCCATGAGGGACTCCTTCTCCGCCGGGTTGAAGCCCGCCGCGGGCTCGTCGAGGCACAAGAGCTTCGGCTCGGTCGCCAGGGCGCGCGCGATCTCCAGACGGCGCTGGTCACCGTAGGAGAGGTTGCGTGCCTTCTCCGTCGCTCGTCCGCCCACGCCCACGAACTCGAGCAGCGCGAGCGCCCGGTCGATCGCGTCCCGCTCCTCGCGCCGGTGGCGCGGGGTGCGGAACAGCGCGCCCGGGACCGAGGTGCGGTGCCGCGCGTCCGACCCGACGACGACGTTCTCGAGCGCCGTCATCTCGTTGAAGAGACGGATGTTCTGGAACGTGCGGGCGATGCCGCGCTGCGTGATCCGGTAGCGCTTGAGCTTGCCGACCGGGGAGCCGTCGAACACGACCTGCCCCTGCGTGGGCCGGTAGACGCCGGTCATCGCGTTGAACGCCGTCGTCTTGCCCGCGCCGTTCGGCCCGATGAGGCCCAGGATCTCGCCGCGCCGGATGTCGAACGTCACGTCGTTCAGCGCGACGAGGCCGCCGAACTGCACGGTGACGTTCTGCATCTGCAGCAGCGGCTCGCCGACCTTCGCGTGGACCGTGCGGTCCGGCGCGACCATCGCGTCGACGAGGTCGGGGTTCGCGAGCTCGGGCCGCACCTCGGCGACGTCGACGATCGCGGGCTCCTCCAGGACGGCGCCCGGCATGTAGAGGTCGGCGCGCGAGGAGTCGGCGCGGCCCGACGACGCGAGGTGCTCGTCGCCGTGCTCGCCGCCCGCACCGATACCGCCGGGGTCGTGGGTGCTCATCGGGTCTCCTCCCCGTCCGTCGTGCTCTCTCCCGTGCCGGTCCCGCCCGTCGTCGGACGCGAGCCGCCCGACGCCGTGGCGACGGCCGGGGAGCCCGGCCGCGCACCGTCGTCGGACCCCGACCGCGTGGCGGCCTGCGCCGTGCGGCGCGCCGCCACGTAGAGCTCGCGCCCGTAGGCGAGCAGCTTCTGCCGGACGGGGATCAGGCCCTGTGGACGGAAGATCATGAGCACGACCAGCGCGATCCCGAAGAACAGGTACCGGTAGCTCGCGATCTCGTTGCCGTTGATCGGGATGCCGAAGAGCTCGGTCCGGCCGAGGAAGAAGTTCGGCAGGTACACGATGATGAACGCGCCGAGGATCACCCCGAGCTTGTTGCCCTGCCCGCCGAGCACGACCGCGCAGAGGAAGAGCACGGAGTTGATGACGTTGAAGTTCGTCGGGATGACGAACTGCACCTGGCCCGCGTAGAGCGCGCCCGCGACGCCGCCGATCGACGCGCCGATGACGAACGCCCACAGCTTGAAGCGGAAGGTCGGGACGCCCATGATCTCCGCCGCGTCCTCGTCCTCGCGGATCGCGACCCAGGCGCGCCCGACGCGCGAGCGCTCCAGGTTCCCCACGAGGAGGAGCGAGATGACGATGAACACGAGGCTGAGCCAGTACCACCACACGCCCGAGTTGAGCGTGCCCGCGGCGTTGCCCGCGGAGAAGACGCCGTTGGGCAGCTCCTCCGTGACCCCGACGCGCGGGTAGGCCACGCCGCGCAGGCCCTGGCCGCCGCCCGTGAGCTCGTCGAGGTTGTCCGCGAGGAGACGGACGATCTCGCCGAACCCGAGCGTGACGATGGCGAGGTAGTCGCCGCGCAGGCGCAGCGTGGGCGAGCCGAGGATCAGGCCGGACAACGACGTGATCGCGACGGCGACCGGCAGCGCGGCGAGCCACGCCCAGTCGCTCGACAGCCACTCGTCGGTCTGGTTCCACGGGCTGTCCGGGCTCGTGAGGATCGCGACCGTGTACGCGCCGATGGCGTAGAAGCCGACGTACCCGAGGTCGAGCAGGCCGGCCTGGCCCACCACGACGTTGAGGCCGATGGCGATGAGGGCGATCATGCCGAACTGCGCCATCACGCCGCCGAAGTTGGTGCCCACCGTGGTGAGCACCGGGATGTTGAGGACCGGTACGAGCGCCATGAAGATCAGGAACGGCACGCCGATCAACCACTGGGTGGGCCGCGCCTGGGCGTCCCACCACAGCCGGAACCGGTCGCCGACGCCGCCGTGCGGGCGGTCCTTGGTCGCGACCCGGCCCACGGGAGGCATGGACGTGGGGCGGCCCTCGGGCGCCTGGGGTGCGGGAGTCGAGGTGCTCATGCGCGGGCCCTCCCCAGCGACTCGCCGAGGATGCCCGTCGGGCGGAACATGAGGACGACGATGAGGAGCACGAACGCGACGACGTCGCGCCACTCCGTCCCGAACACGACCTGCCCGTAGTTCTCCATGACGCCGAGCAGCAGACCGCCGAGCAGCGCGCCGCGCAGGTTGCCGATCCCGCCGAGCACCGCGGCGCAGAACGCCTTGATGCCGAGGATGAAGCCGCCGGAGTAGATGATCCCGTTCGGCACGCGCAGCGTGTACAGGAGCGCCGCCGCACCGGCCAGGATGCCGCCGATGAGGAACGTCAGCATGATGACGCGCTCGCGCGAGACGCCCATGAGGGTCGCGGTCACCGGGTCCTGCGCGACGGCGCGGATGCCGCGGCCGAACTTGGTCCGGTTGATGAACATGTCCGTCGCGAGCGCGAGGACGAGCGCCGACAGGATGATGACGAGCGTGATGTTCGTGACCGGCGCGCCGCCGATCGTGAACTGCACCTCGGGCTGCACGAGCCGGATCGGCTGCTGCGCGTTGACGCCGCCCAGCGTGCCGCCCGTGAGCTTCGGCAGCACGAAGTGCACGAACTCCTGGATGATGAACGACATCCCGATCGCGGTGATGAGGAACACGAGCGCCGGCGCGCCGCGTCGGCGCAGCGGCCGGTACGCCACCCGTTCCAGCCCGACCGCGGCGCCGCCCGCGACGAGCATCCCGCCGAGCATCGCGATGCCGAGGTAGAGGACGGTGAGGGCGATGCCCTTGTCGTACGCGTTCCCGCTCGGGGCGAAGCCGAGGAGCATGAGGGTCGCGTACTGCCCGAACATGCCGAGCATGAAGACCTCGGAGTGGGCGAAGTTGATGAGCCGCAGGACGCCGTAGACGAGCGTGTAGCCGACGGCCACGAGCGCGTAGATGGCGCCGTACGTGAGGCCCTCGATGGTGAGGCCCCAGAAGTTCCGGGCGAGGCCCGCGATGTTGAAGTCGATGAGGGACTGGTGGACGAGGGGACCGGCGGTCGCGCTGTGCATCAGCGCGTCAGCAAGAGCGGGCATGACGCTCCCTGATTCTTTCTCTGGTGTACGAGGTCGTGGTCCACGACGGGCGCCCCGCCCGGCGTCCCCCGCGCGGTGCGGGAGCGTCGGGGCAGGGCGCCCGTCGTCGTCGGACTACTGGACCTCGTAGATCCAGATGAGCGCGGAGGCGAGCTCGCCCGTGTCGTCCCACTCGTAGGTGCGGGCCAGGCCCTCACCGGAGTAGTTCGCCACGTAGTCGATCAGGCCGGCGCGGTCCGTCACCCCGGACGCGATGCCCGTGAGCATGATCGTCGCGAGGTCGTAGCCCTCGACCGAGTACACGCCCGGCGCCTGGCCGTTCGTCTCCTCGTACGTCGCCGCGAAGTCCTCCGGGGCGGGGCCGCACGGGCAGGAGAGGATCGCGCCCTTCGAGGACGCGCCCGCCTGCGAGACGAACTGCGGGTCGTTCGTGCCGTCCGCCGAGACGAACGGGATCTCGACGCCGCCGTCGCGCAGCTGCTGCACGAACGGCGCCGCCTCCGCGTAGTAGCCGGCGTAGAAGACCGCGTCGGCGTCCGCGCCCGAGATGATCTGGACGGCCGCGGAGAAGTCCTTGTCGCCCGTCTTGACCTCGGCGGCGCAGTCCTCGTTCGCGGCGTCGCCCAGGCCCTCGGTGATCTGCTGGGCGAGACCGATGCCGTAGTCCGAGTTGTCGGAGACGACGCAGACGCTGCCGAACTCCTTCGTGTTGACGAGGTACTTGGCGACCGACGGCCCCTGGACGGCGTCGTTGGCGAGGCCGCGGAAGAAGTTCGTCCAGCCGTTCGCCGTCAGGTCAGGGTTCGTGGCCGACGCCGTGAGCGAGAGCAGGCCCGCCTGGTTGAAGACGTCGCCCGTCGCGGCGGTCTCGCCCGAGAACGCCGGGCCGAGCAGGCCGAGCACGGAGGTGTCGCCGACGATCTGCGGCGCGACCTGGGTGGCCTTCTGCGGGTCGCCCTCGGTGTCGAACTCCTTGATGGTCACCTGGCACCCGGGGTTCGCCGCGTTGAACGCGTCCACCGCGACCTTCGCCCCGTACAGGATGTTGAGGCCGAGCGCGGCGTTCGGACCCGTGAGGGCGCCCGCCATCGCGATCGACGTGCCCTCGGCACACTCGGCGCTGCCGTCGCCGGCCGGGTCGGCCGGGTTGCCGGCCGCGGTCGCCTCGACCTCGGCGCCGTCGATGTCGATCTGGACCGACGGGACGATGCTCAGGTCGGCCGAGCCACCGTCGTCGGTCTCGGTCGACGTCCCGGTCGTCTCGTCGTCTCCGCCGCCCTGGGACTGGGGACCGCAGGCGGTGAGGACGAGAGTGGCCGCGAGGAGCAGAGCAGCACCCCCGCTCGCCCGTCGTGCTGTGCGATGCATGCCAACCTCCGTGGTCCTGATCCCCGCGGAGGGCGGCCACGCCGCTTCTCTCCGCGGTCGATCGCTGAATTCAACACTGAATTGCGTGCTGAATAGTGACACAGGTCACCCGGGGACGAAACCGGCCCGCGGACGTGTCGCCCGGAGCCCTCCGCGGCATCTCGGAGGGCTCCGGACCCACGAATCCGCGGGAGGTGGCGCCTCCGCGTTCCTGGGTGACGCGAACGTAGGCGGATCGGATTTCGTGGGACGCAGGGAGTTGTTACCGACTCGTAACGTAAGGGTCTCGTTTCGTTCCGTGGACGGTACGGATGTGCCGTTTTCGGCGTCCCTCTACGGTGGAGCGATGACCCTCGCGTCGCGCCTCCTGCACACCCGCTGGTTCGTCCGGGCCCCGATCGTTCTCTTCCGCTCCGGCCTCGGCTTCCTCGCCGGTGGACGGCTCCTGCTGCTCGGGCACCGCGGCCGGTCCACGGGCGAGGCCCGGTACGTCGTCCTCGAGGTCACCGACCGGCCGGCGCCGGGGTCGTGGGTCGTCGTCGCCGGGCTGGGGCCGCGTTCGCAGTGGTACCGCAACGTCGTCGCGGACCCGCGCGTGCTCGTGTGGGTGGGGCGACGGCGGCACGTGCGGAGCACCGCCCGCACCCTCCCGCCCGACGACGGCGCCCGCCTCCTGCGCGCGTACGCCGCCCGGTACGCGCGGGGCTGGGCGGTGCTGGAGCCGGTGCTCCTCGAGTGGGCCGAACCGCTCGCCGCCGAGCGCGGGGAGGCGGACTGGCGGCGGGTCGTGCCCGTGGTGGAGCTGACCGCGCTCGGGGTGTGACCTGCGGCGTCGGGACCTCGTGCGGCCGTCGCGACACCCGCGCGACGACCCATGGCAAAGAAGGGGCATACCCTGTACGGTTGACCCCGAGATTGCAGTGCCTCGCTTGTCCTCGCGTCGATGTGACCGCCACCCGGCGGGCGCCCGGCGGACCTTGTTACCCAAGAGTTGACGACGAACACCGTGATGTACTCCCCTGCGCCCGCGGGGGGTGTTTCCACACTCTTGAAGGAGTAACAATGGCTACCGGAACCGTGAAGTGGTTCAACAGCGAGAAGGGCTACGGCTTCATCGCCCCCGAGGACGGCTCGGCCGACGTGTTCGCGCACTACTCCGCGATCCAGTCGCAGGGCTTCCGCACGCTGGAGGAGAACCAGCGCGTCGAGTTCGACGTGACGCAGGGCCCCAAGGGCCCGCAGGCGGAGAACATCCGCGCGATCTGATCCGATCTCCCCGGTGACGACCCTCACGGGTCGCGCCGACCGATCGTTCACCGAGTGCCCCCGACCCCTCCGGTCGGGGGCACTCGTGCGTCCGGGCCCGGCCGTCCGTCGGACGAGGTGCCGAACCCGTGGCTGCGGGTCACGCGACGGCCGACATGACGCGTCACCCCGGCTCGGCGGAGAGCGCGCCCCCGCGAACCCGGGGTCGCGGGGTACGGGAGGGCGCGGGTGGCGCCCGTCCCCGGGTTCGGCGGCCGGCGGAACCGTGGGGCGGGGCTCCGCGTTGGTCCGGGAGTGAGCCGCACCGGCCACGACACCGCGCGAGCGCACGGCGCCGCGCCATCCCACCCGGAGGACGACCCATGGGATTCCTGGACCGGCTCCTCGGCCGCGAGCCGCGCGACCCGCACGGCGCCCCGCAGGCGGGCCCCTACGGCTCGCCGGCGCAGCACCCGACGCAGTACCCGCCCCAGTACTCCGGCCAGCCTGCGTACGGGAGCGCCCCGCAGGACGCGCGCCCCGGGGCGGCCGCGCCCCGCACCCCCGACCAGGTCGCCATCGACCGCTACCGGTACCTGCTGCGCACCGCGCCGCCGGACCAGGTCGAGCAGGCCCACGCCGAGGCGTTCGCGCGTCTGACGCCCGAGCAGCGGCGGCAGGTCCTCGCCGAGCTCGGTGAGCAGGTGCCGGCGTCGGAGCGCGCGACGTCCGACGCGCCGCAGGACCTCGCCCGGATGGCGACGCGCGCCGAGATGCGCCAGCCCGGCACCCTGGAGCGCACGTTCGCGGGCCGTGGCCAGGGCGCACCCGGCTTCGGCGCCATGGTCGGCTCGAGCCTGCTCGGCACGATCGCGGGCGTCGTCATCGGCTCGGCGGTCGCGAACGCCCTCTTCGGGCCCGCGTTCGCCGACCCGACGCAGCCCGTCGCGGAGGACGCGGCGGCCGAGCAGGGCGCCGAGGACCCCGGCGCGGCCGAGGGCGGCGACGGCGGAGCCGTCGAGGCCTCGGGCGGGGACCCTGCGGGCGGCGGGCTCGACGACGGCGGAGGTGACGTCGGCGGCGACTTCGGCGGCGGCTTCGACGACTTCGGCGGCTTCGGGGAGTTCTGACCGACCCGCGCCGCAGGCTCCGCCCCGTGACACCGGGTCCGGGACCCCGCGATGCCGGGGCCGGAAGCCCCGCGATGCCGGGGCCGGAACCCCCGCGATGCCGGGTCCGGGACCCCCGCGATGCCGGGGCCGGACCCGTGTCGGCACCGCCGTCGGCCACCCCGGTGCGCGGGGCAGGTCGACGGCGGGTCAGCCCAGAGGCGCGGAGCCGGTCAGCCCCAGGAACGCGCCGAGCTCTTCCACGCCCCGCGGTGAGTGCGGCAGCGCGTCGGTGAGCCCGGGCGACCGCACGACGACGGCGCGCCACTGCGCCCGCGAGACCGCGACGTTGACGCGGTGCCGCGACAGCAGGAACCCGAGGCCGCGCGAGGCGTCGCGGCCCGAGGACGCCGCGAGCGTCACGACGACGACCGGCGCCTCCTTGCCCTGGAACCGGTCGACCGTGCCCACCTGGACGTCCGGGTACCCCGCCGCCTCCAGCGCGCCCCGCACGGCCCACACCTGCGCGTTGTAGGCCGCGACGACCAGGACGTCCCCCTGCCCGAGCGGGCGTCGCTCCTCGACCCCGTCGACCGTCGTCGTCCACGTCCGCCCGAGGACCCGCTCCACCTGCCGGACGACCTCGGCCGCCTCCTCGGGCGAGCGCACCGAGTTCCCCGCGTGCTCCACGAGCACCTGCTCGATCCCGGGCGGGACGCCGTCGAGGTCGCGGGCCGCGGTGCACGGGTGCGCGTGGAGACGGTCCTCGTACGCGAGGGTCGAGACGGCCTGCGCGAGGCGCGGGTGCATGCGCCAGGTCGTCGGCAGGAAGTAGCCGCGCCCCGGGGGCAGCACGCCGTGGCCGTCGGCCAGCCAGCCGAGCGCGGACCGGTCGACGGGCTCGGGGTGCCGGCCCTGGCTCACCTGCGGGAGCTGCTGCGGGTCGCCCAGGAGGAGGAGCCGACGCGCGGCGCGCGCCACCGCGACCGTGGTCGCGAGCGAGAGCTGACCGGCCTCGTCGACGACGAGCAGGTCGAGCGTGCCGGCGGGGAGCCGGTCCGCCGCGAAGTCCCAGGCGGTCCCGCCGACGACGCGCGCTCCCGGCTGCGTCGCGAACGCCGCGAGGTGGGCGCCGTCGAGCTCGTCGTACACGGCGCGCGTCGACGGCCCGTCCGCCGCGATCTTCTTCGCGACGACCTCGCGCGGGACGCCCGCCCCGAGCACGACCGCCCGCAGCATGTTCTCGACGACGGCGTGCGACTGTGCGACGACGCCGACCCGCCAGCCTCGCGCGACGAGCCGTGCGACGACGCGCGACCCGACGTAGGTCTTGCCCGTCCCGGGCGGGCCCTGGACCGCGAGGTACGAGTCGTCGAGCCGTTCGACGGCGGCCGTGACCGCCGCGACGACGTCGCCGTCCACGACCGGCGGGAGCCCGGGCGCGACCACACCGTCCGCATCCTCCGGGAGGCGCGCGCCGTCGCTGCCCTCCGGAGCACGAAGACCGTCCACGGGTGCGGCGGGCGCCGGCACGAGCCGTGGACGTCGCCGCAGGAGCACGTCGGTCGCGGCGTCGAGCGGGAGCGTCCCCGTCGTCCGCCACGTCCGGAGCGCCGTGCGGGCGGCGGCCTCCGCCGCCGCCTCGAGCGGCTTCGCGCTCGGGCCGGGCGACGGGGTGAGCGCGACGGGGGTCGCGTCGAACGGCTCGGCACCTGTCGGGAGCTGCTCGCGCACGACCAGCACGTCCCGGTCGCCCGCAGGAGTCGCCCGACGCCCGGCGTCCACGACCGACGCCCCCGTGAGCCAGCCGCGCACGCCGTCGACGGCGGTCTTGGCGCACGGCGGCAGCGGTGGGTCGTAGAGCACGTACGGCGCCACCCCGACGCGCAGGTCGCTCCCCTCGGGGAGACGACCCACGAGCGCCAGGCGCCGCGACCACGTCCGGCGCCCCGGCTCGACCTCCCAGCCCGAGACGACCTCCGCCTCCTCGACGAGGAACGCGTTGCGCCTCCCCAGCCACTCGTCCACCGGGAGCGAGAGCCGGGAGTAGTGCTCGTGCCAGAACGGCTTCCCCTCGCGCCGGAAGTACCCTGCCGCCGCGCCGTACAGCGCGAGCGCCCGCTCGTCGGCGCCCCGCCTGGCCCGGTCCTCCCCCACGACCTCCCGGATCTCCTCCTCCAGCACCACCGCGGACGCCCGCTCCCGCGGCTCGACGTCCGCCAGATCCCCACCCCGCCTGTCGGGCGCGATCTCGCCCCCGGGAGAGGTGACGGACAGGGCGGGGTCGGGGGAGACGCGCGCCGTCGTGGCGGGCCTGGCGGGAGCATCCGAGGGACGAGGATGCGGATGGTAGACGGCGCGCGTCTCCCCCGACCCCGCACCCGAGGCAACCACCTCGGAGGTGAGAACGGCGTGCCGCAACCAGTCCGCCAGGCGCAGCGTCGACACGCAGTCGTACCGGTTGTAGTCCGCGATCCCGCGGAGCAGCTCGTCCGCCTCGTCGTCGCGGCCGGCCTCACGCAGGGCGGTGTACTCCGCGTACGCGACGACCGACGCCGCGGCGGTGGTCACGTCGCCGGTGCGCAGCTCGTCGCCCATGTAGAGCGGCTCGAGCTTCTTGATCGACCGGGACTTGTCGGAGACGCGCAGCGCCTGGCGCACGACGGCGTACAGGTCGACGAGGACGCCGTCGCGCAGGAGGTCGTCGACCTCCTCCTCGTACACGCCGTGCCGCGCGGCGATGGCGAGCAGGTGCGCGCGCTCGTAGTCCGCATAGTGGTAGACGTGCAGGTCCGGGTACGTACGGCGGCGCGCGTTGACGTGGTCGACGAACGCGACGAGGGCGTCGCGCTCCGCCGCGAGGTCGTGCGCCCAGAGCGCGTGGAAGGCCGGCCGGTCCTCGGGCGCGGCCGGGCGCTCGACCCAGCCGAACAGGTAGTCGAGGCCCCAGCTCGTGCCGCTCTCGTCCGTCCACAGCGGGTCGCCCTCGAAGTCGAAGAAGACGTCGCCGGGGCTCGGCGCGGGCAGCGCCAGCACGGGCGCCGGGTCGTCGATGCGCCACGAGAGCTCGTGCGGCCCCGACGCGTCGGCCCACACGACGGTGCCGTCGGACGGCCCCGTGCCGAGCTGGAGGGCGGCCTGGCGCCGCACCGTCGCGAACGTGGACCGGCTCATGCCCTCGGGGACCGGCGTCTCGTCGGTCGCGGCGGCGAGCTCGTCGATCGTGCGGATACCCGCCGCGTGCAGCCGTGCGCGCTGCGACTCGTACACCCCGCCCACGAGCAGCACGTCGCGGTGCGACTCGATCTGGGCCCGGCAGTCGGCGCAGCGCCCGCACGCCCGGACGGCAGGGTCGTCCCAGGGCGCGCGGCCGTCGCGCGCGACGTGCTCGGCGGTGAGCCGGACGAGACGGTCCCGGCGGTCCCGGAACACGGGCAGGAGGTCGGCGAGGCGGTGCGACGTGCGCTCGCGCGTGCCGAGCACGAGCGAGACGTCGGGGTCGACGGGCACGCCCGCGGCCTGGAGCTGGTCGCCGTACGCGGCGAGCTGGAGGAGCGCGGGGACCTTGGCGCGCCGCGCGAGCTTGGTGTCGACGACGGCGTAGCGGGCCGCCCCCGCGTCGTCGGTGCCGGTCCGGACGAGGAAGTCGGCGCGCCCGTGGAAGGAGCCGTCGAAGAACGTCGCCTGGTGCACGACGTCGGCGCCGGCCTCGAGCGCGGCGAGCGTGCGCGCCTGCGCGGCCACGAGCTCGTCCCAGGAGACCCCGCGCGGCGGCTCGAGGCGCACCACGCCGCGCCCCGTCGTCGGGTCGAACGCTCCGTGCTCGGCCTCGTAGCGCGCGAGGACCTCGTGCTCGTGCCGCACCCCGAGCGCCGCCGTGCGCGCGAGCATCGCGTCCTCCGCGTCGTCGGGTCGCGGGGCGCGGCCGAGCTGCTCGTCGAGCCGGCACAGGAGCCGGTACTCGCAGTCGGCGGCGACGACGAGGTCGCTCGCCGAGTGCACGAGGACGCGATCGCGCGCGGGCGCGCCGCTCGTGGCGGTCCGGCCGGGGTCGGCCGCGACGGTCCGCAGCGCCGGCTCGTCGACGAGGAACACGCACACCTCCGGGTCGGGGGACGATCGCCGTCGGGGCGGGGGCTGGGCCGCCTCGCCGGTCTGCGTCCGTTCTACCAGCGGCCACCCACGTCGCGACGCGGCGGTCCCCGCCGCACGCCCGAGGCGCCCGCCGGGGTGCCGCGACCTCTGCTCCGGTCCGCGACCGGTCCGTGGCCCGTGCGGGGGCGCCCCTCCCGGCCCACGGTCGGTGCGATTCGTGCCCGGGGCCACGACTCCCCTACTGTTCCCGTCGAAGCCGGAGCCCCGTCGAGACCCCGCGTCCCCGTCGACCGTGCACCGGACGCTACCGAAGGAGGACCCCATGGCCGTGCGGTTCGTGCCGCCCCCGGGGTGGCCCGTCCCCGAGGGCTTCACCCCCACGACCGACTGGCACCCGGACCCGTCCTGGCCGGCCCCGCCCCCGGGCTGGGTGTTCTGGGAGGACGCCACGACCTCGGGGTCCCCGGTCCCCGTGCCCCTCCCGGACGCGCCGGTGCTCCGCACGACCGAGCCCCTGCCCGCGGGCGCGTCGCACCCTGCACCCGTGCCCTCGGGGGGCGGGACGCCGACGCGCCGGTCGCTGCGCGAGCGCTCGTCCGGCGCGACGCCGGCGGTCGGCACGACCGGGGCGGTCGGCGCGCACCCCGCGGAACCCGGGGCCGACGCGACGCGCGTGGCGACGCTCGACCCGGTCGGGGCGTCCGCCGTCGACGACCACCCGGTCGTCGGCTCGACGATGATCCTCCCGGCGCTCGGCGCGCTGCTCGACGACCCGGCCGCCCGCCCGACGACCACCGGCGCACCGACGGTCTCGGCCGGGCCCGCGCGCTCCGGCGTGGTCCCCGTCGGCCCGACCCCCACCGGCCCCGCCGCACCACCCGTGCGCACGACGGCGAACCCGGCACCGCGGGCCACCACGGGCGTCGGTCCGCTCGCGCTCCCCGGCGCCGACGACGACGAGGACGCCGCCCCCGACCGCGGCCGCCGGTGGCTCGTGCCGACCGCCGTCGGGCTCGCGGGCGTCGCCCTCGGCCTGCTCGTCGGCATCGGCCTGACGCTCTCCGCGCAGGGCGAGGCGCAGCGCGAGAAGGCCGAGGCGCAGCGCGTCCAGAGCGAGGTCGCGGCCGAGCGCGAGCAGCTCGAGTCGGAGCGGGCCGACCTGGAGGCGCAGCGCGCCGAGCTCGACGCGGCGACGACCCAGCTCACGGAGCGCGAGGAGGCCGTCGCGAAGGCGGAGGAGGACGCGACGAAGCGGTCGCAGGAGCTCGACGACCGGCAGAAGCAGCAGGACGAGCGTGACGAGCAGCAGGACCCGCCCGGCAACGGCAACGGCAACGGGAACGGGAACAACGGCAACGGCGACGACGGCGGGTGGGACTGGGGCGACTGGGGCTGGTGAGAGCGCGGTGGCCCCCGCGAGCCCGGGGCTCACTTCTCCGGGTCGGGGTGCTCGGCGAGGCGCGCGTAGCGGCTGAGGATGCGCGGCCACCCGGTGAAGCGCGACCGCACCCGCTCGCTGCCGGGCGCCCAGCCGCCGTGCTCGAACCGGACGGCGGTCCCGTTCGCGCTCGGCCGCAGGTCGAGCCGGACGAGCGACGCCCGCCCGGGCGGCTGGCCCGGGGTGAACGTGTGCGCGAGGCGGTCCGCCCGTTCCCAGAGCGTGACGCGCCCCCACACCTGCTCGTCGGCGCCGTGGGACGCGACCACGCGACCGCCGACGACGGGCTCGACGACGAGCCCGGAGAACGTCCCGGCGTCGTCGGTGAACCCGGGCGGCCACCACTCCGCGATCCGGTCGGCGTACGTGTCGAACGCGACCTCGACGGGGCACGCGAGGCGGAGCTCGTGGACGATCGGAGCGAGGCTCATGCGGTCCTCCCGGGGACGACCCGGACGCGGCGACGGGCTCGCGTCAGGAGCATTGAACTGCGCCGCCCCACGTCCCGCCACCGGTGGCCCACCGTGGCCGGTCCTCCACGAAGGTCTCCACGAACGCCTCACGGACACGTCACCGCTTCCGGTCGCGGAACGCACGAGGTTCACCGAAGGTGGGAGGCGTGCTGACGCGATCTCCCTCCCACACCCTCGCCCACGCCCAGGACAGCGAGACCCCGATCTACGACGCGCTCGTGGTCGAGCACGAGAACATGCTGCCGCTCGTGCACCTGGGCCGAGCGCTCAGCGGGGAGATGGTCACCGTCGCGCGCCCCACCGGCCTCTCCCCCCGGCTCCTCGCGTCGCACGACGCCCCTGCGCTCCCGCGCCGCCGTCGCGCGGTCTGAGCCGAGCACGCCAGATCGACCCCCACGTCACCACGTCGACCCACCGAGGGTCGATCTCGGACGCTCGGGCCGATCTCGCGGCAGCGGTCGGCACCCCTCGGGCGAACGCCCCCTACAGGACGTGCGCGAGGAACGACCGCGTGCGCTCGTGCTGCGGGTCGCCGAGCACCTGCTCGGGCGTCCCCTGCTCGACGATGACGCCCTCGTCCATGAAGACGACGATGTCCGCGACCTCGCGCGCGAACCCGACCTCGTGCGTCACGACCATCATCGTCATGCCGGACCGCGCGAGGTCGCGCATGACGGCGAGCACCTCGCCGACGAGCTCGGGGTCGAGCGCCGACGTCGGCTCGTCGAACAGCATGAGCTCGGGCTCCATCGCGAGCGCCCGCGCGATCGCCACGCGCTGCTGCTGGCCGCCGGAGAGCTGCGCCGGGTAGTGGTCGGCGCGGTCGGCGAGACCGACCCGCGCCAGGAGCTCGGTCGCCTGCGCGCGCGCCGCCGACCTCGCGAGCCCGTGCACCTGCACCGGCGCCTCCGCGACGTTCTCGAGCGCCGTCATGTGCGGGAACAGGTTGAACCGCTGGAACACCATGCCGATCCGCGAGCGCTGGCGCGCCACGACCTTGGGGTGCAGACGGTGCAGGCGGGTGCGCCCGTCCTTGGTGACCTCGCGGTAGCCCATGAGCTCGCCGTCGACGCGGACGCGCCCGCCCGTGATCTCCTCGAGCTCGTTGACGCAGCGCAGGAGCGTCGACTTGCCCGAGCCCGACGGTCCCAGGACGACGCACACCGAGCCGCGCGGCACCTCGAGGTCCACGCCCCGGAGCACGTGCAGGTCGCCGAACATCTTGTGCAGGCCCTCGACCTGCACCATCGGCGTGCTCGGGCCGGCCTGCGCCCGGTCGGCCTCGCGGCCGGCCGCCGAGGATGCCGCGTCGTGCGTCCCGCTCACGGGGTCACCTCCAGGAAGGGGTCGTCCTTGGTCGTGCCGGACGCGGCGATGAGGTCCTGCTTGCTGGGCTTCCTGCGGCCGCCGCCCGCGCCTCCCGGCCCGCGCCCGCGGCGTCGGGCCGCCGTCTGCGTGCCGAACCCGCGGCCGTAGTACCGCTCGATGTAGTGCTGGCCCACCATGAGGACGCTCGTGATGAGCAGGTACCAGATCGCCGCGACCATGAGCAGCGGGATCGGCAGGAAGAGCCGGTTGCCGATGGCGTTGGTGGAGTACTGCAGGTCGAGCGTGAACGGCACGGCGAGCACGAGCGACGTCGTCTTGAGCAGGGAGATCGTCTCGTTGCCCGTCGGGGGCACGATCACGCGCATGGCCTGCGGCAGCACGATGCGCCGCAGGATCTTGCCGTCCTTCATGCCGAGCGCCTTGGCGGCCTCGGTCTGGCCCGGGTCGACGGACCCGAGGCCCGCGCGCACGATCTCGGCGAGGTACGCGGCCTCGTTGAGCGAGAGCCCGATGAGCGCGCACACGAACGCCGTGAACAGGTCCGCCGTGCGGAACTCGAAGAACTCGGGGCCGAACGGGATGCCGAGGCTCAGGCGCGGGTAGAGCACCGAGACCAGCCCCCAGAAGACGAGCTGGGTGTAGATCGGGGTGCCGCGGAAGAACCAGATGTAGCCCCAGCTCACCGACTTCATGACGGGGTTGTCCGACCGCCGCATGATCGCGAGCAGCACGGCGAGCACGATCGCGATCGCCATCGAGCAGAACGTCAGCACGAGCGTCCAGCCCACGCCGCGCACCACCGTCACGTCGCGGAAGTAGAGCCAGACGACGTCCCAGCGGAACTTCTCGTTCGTCAGCAGGGCGTTCGCGGCCATCGCGGCGAGGACCAGCAGCACGACGGCGGAGATCCACCGGCCGGGCCGCGGCACGGGTCGGGCGTGGATGCGGTCGGGGACCGGGTCGTCGCCCGGTGCGCCGGCGGCGTCGCCGCCGGGTGTCCTACCGGTCATGGTGCACCTCGGGGGGTCGGGGCTCGGGGCACGAGCCGGGCCGCGCGGACGACGTCGTCCGCGCAGGCGTCCAGTGTGCCGGTCG